>NZ_CP042859.1:0-4596310 GCF_011045615.1 Providencia sp. PROV004 | reverse complement strand
GTTGGACTCCCCTAAACAAGGTCAATGGAACAAGAAGTACGGATGTAAACAAAGAGTTTCTCGGGCTCATTCTTAGTGCTATGACCCAAAAATATTTTAGATTAACGCTTACTTACTGCATATTGCCGATCGATGGATCAGAAATAGACCAGCGATCATACCGCAAAATTAGTCAGAGATCTCCATTCTTTTACACAGTTTTTATGCTTTTTATCCACAGGTAAATGTGATAAGGCCCCTCTTATAAAGAAGAAATAGACTGGGCTACCTAAATTTATCGTCATTTTTCCACATGCTGGGGATAACTTTAGACGATTTACAGTAAATATTCTGTATGATCAAAAAATATTTTTAGATCTCTTGAAGATCCTTGCGCTTTGGGTCGGAGTCCGTATAATCTTCCTCCCTGTGTACAGTACAGATGTGATTTTTACACGAAACTGAGGTAAACTTGTTGGGCTATATCGCTTTATTTTAACGTTAATGTTAGGTGGGGCGGGGCAAAAAACAGGTTTTCAGCCAGTATGCGAATGTAATCATTCGTCGGCTGTCACAACATATGTCGGCAAACCGGTCAGCCAGGCTATAAATAAAAGTGGTTTGATTGCGTCATTTCATTGACGTGACCCCCTATGTTTTATTACAATCCTGCCTCTTTCTATATTGTTGCGATAGAGGCACAGGTGTAAATCAGTTTCCACTGGTTGCCAACGCGTTTACTGAATCAGTAATAAATTTAAAAGTTAGGTAGAAATCGTTATGAAACGCACTTTTCAACCGTCCGTACTGAAGCGCAACCGTTCACACGGTTTCCGTGCTCGTATGGCCACTAAAAATGGTCGTCAGGTTCTGGCTCGCCGTCGTGCTAAAGGCCGCGCTCGTCTGACCGTTTCATCTAAGTAATAAAGCTAGCCCTCTATTCAAGTGGTTACGCTCGCTTTTACCCGGGAGTTACGTTTGTTAACTCCCAGGCATTTCGATAATGTCTTTAAGCAGCCGCAGAGGGCGAGTTCCCCAGAGATAACAATCCTTGGTCGCCTAAACGAGCTGGGGCATCCCCGCATCGGTCTTACCATCGCCAAAAAAAATGTTAAACGAGCTCATGAGCGAAATCGTATTAAACGGTTAGCGCGTGAATATTTTCGTCTGCATCAACATGAGTTGCCTTCAATGGACTTTGTGGTATTGGTAAGGAAAGGGGTCGCTAATCTCGACAATCAACAGATCACGGAAGCATTGGATAAGTTATGGCGTCGTCACCGTCGCTTGGCTCAAAAATCCTGATCATGCTGATCAGAGGCTACCAACTGGCAATTAGCCCGTTGTTAGGGCCTCGTTGTCGCTTCAATCCTACTTGTTCAAATTACGGAATTGAGGCATTGCGCAGGTTTGGTATGCTAAAAGGGAGTTGGTTAACGGCGAAACGCGTATTAAAATGCCACCCTTTACACGCTGGTGGAGATGATCCTGTCCCACCTAGAAAAACTGATGATAATAGAGAATTATAACGATGGATTCGCAACGCAATCTTCTACTCATCGCTTTGTTGTTCGTGTCGTTCTTAGTTTGGCAGGCCTGGGAGAGCGATAAAGTTGCTCAGGACGTTAAAACTGTTCAAACTTCGCAACAAGCGGATATGCCAAGCAGTGATGCTCAAGCCGTAACTGGCAGTGGGCAAGGTAAGCTCATCACAGTCAAAACTGATGTACTGGATATTCGCATCAATACTCGTGGTGGTGATATCGATGAGGCTGACCTGTTAGCCTATCCTGCGACCCTTCATTCGGAAAGCCCTTTCCGTTTACTGGAAACTAATCCAGGCTTTGTCTACCAGGCACAGAGTGGTTTGATTGGTCTTCATGGTCCAGACAACCCAGCAAATAATAATGGCGAACGTCCGCTGTATAGCGCAGATTCTACAACTTTCACATTAGAGAAAGGCCAAGACGTCTTGCGCGTACCAATGACATTTACTGATAATAACGGTGTTATATATCAGAAAACGTACATTGTTAAACGTGGCCAATATACTGTTGAAGTTGAATACAGTATTCAAAACCCAACCGCTCAACCACTGAGTCTCGCTTTCTTCGGTCAGTTAAAACAAACTATCGAGTTACCTAAAGAGCGTGACACTGGCAGCAGCAATTTTGCTCTGCATACCTATCGTGGTGCGGCGTATTCTTCTGATGAAAACAACTATAAAAAATATAGCTTTGGCGACATCGAAGATAAAAACCTCGACTTAACCACCAAAGGTGGCTGGGTAGCGATGTTGCAACAGTATTTTGCAACCGCGTGGATCCCGGCAAGTGCTGAAAAGAGTACTTTCTACACCATTGACCTTGATAAAAAATCTGCCATCATTGGTTATAAGAGTGAACCAATGACTATCGCAGCTAATGGCGCTGGTACTTATTCATCAACGTTATGGGTTGGTCCTGAAATTCAGTCTGAAATGGCTGCAGTTGCACCACATTTAGACTTAACCGTTGATTATGGTTGGTTATGGTTTATCTCTCAGCCACTGTTTAAACTGCTGAAATTCATTCACGGTTTTGTGGGTAACTGGGGTATTGCTATCATCGTTATCACCTTTATCGTTCGTGGTATTATGTACCCACTGACTAAAGCACAGTACACCTCGATGGCGAAAATGCGTTTACTGCAACCTAAACTGGCTGCAATGCGTGAGCGTATTGGTGATGATAAACAACGTATGAGCCAAGAAATGATGGCGATGTATAAAGCAGAAAAAGTAAACCCACTGGGTGGTTGTTTACCTCTGCTGATTCAAATGCCTATCTTCCTTGCACTTTACTATATGTTGATGGGTTCTGTTGAACTGCGTCACGCACCATTCTTTGGTTGGATTCAAGACTTGTCTGCACAAGACCCGTACTACATTCTGCCAGTATTGATGGGTGTGACGATGTTTGTGATTCAGAAAATGTCACCAACCGCTGTGACTGACCCAATGCAGCAGAAGATTATGACGTACATGCCAGTCGTGTTCACCATCTTCTTCCTGTGGTTCCCATCAGGTCTGGTTCTGTATTATATCGTGAGTAACTTAGTCACCATCATCCAGCAACAAGTGATTTACCGTGGTCTGGAAAAACGTGGTCTGCACAGTCGCGATAAAAAAGAGAAAAAATAGTCTCGCTTCTCAGTAAACTGAGAATGGCTTCACAAAGCGGGATTCTATAGTAGTATTAAGGCGACCAAACACGGTCGCCTTTATTCTTTTCAAAAAACAGTTTTTAAGTCAAAACAGAGAAACATCATGCAAATCAACGATACTATCGTCGCACAGGCAACACCTCCCGGTCGTGGTGGTGTCGGTATTTTACGTGTATCTGGCCCGAAAGCGGCGCAGATTGCCGAAATCGTGTTGGGAAAACTCCCTAAACCACGTTATGCGGATTACCTGCCATTTCGTGATGAGGATGGCTCTGTTCTTGACCAAGGTATTGCGCTTTACTTCCCTGGGCCAAATTCATTTACGGGTGAAGATGTGCTTGAATTACAAGGACACGGCGGGCCAGTTATTCTTGATTTATTGCTCAGAAGAATACTAACGATTGATGGTATTCGCATTGCGAATCCTGGTGAATTTTCTGAGCGAGCATTTTTAAACGATAAGCTCGATTTAGCCCAAGCGGAAGCAATTGCCGATTTGATTGACGCGAGTTCTGAACAAGCGGCGCGTTCAGCGATGAATTCGTTACAGGGCGCATTTTCTTCTCATATTCACCAATTGGTGGAAGCACTCACTCACTTGCGCATCTATGTGGAAGCAGCTATCGATTTCCCAGATGAAGAAATTGACTTCCTGTCTGACGGTAAAATTGAAGCTAAACTCAACGAAGTGGTGGCAGATTTAGAACAAGTTCGCTCCCAAGCGCGCCAAGGTAGTTTATTGCGTGAAGGAATGAAAGTGGTAATTGCAGGGCGCCCAAATGCAGGAAAATCGAGCTTGCTAAATGCATTGGCGGGGCGTGAGGCTGCGATTGTCACGGATATTGCGGGAACGACGCGTGATGTATTACGTGAACATATTCATATTGATGGTATGCCATTGCATATCATTGATACTGCAGGCCTGCGCGAAGCCAGTGATGAAGTTGAGCGAATTGGTATCGAACGAGCTTGGAAAGAAATTGAACAAGCGGACCATGTGCTGTTTATGGTTGATAGCACTACAACTAATGCCACGGAACCACAAGAAATTTGGCCTGAATTTATGGCGCGCTTACCTGATGAACTTCCGGTCACCGTAATTCGTAACAAAGCCGATATGACAGGCGAACCAGTTGAGTTTATTGATAATACTCGTTATCCGTTAATTCGTTTGTCTGCACGCGAAGAAAAAGGCATTGATTTGTTGCGCGATCACCTAAAAGAAACCATTGGCTTTAATAGCAATACTGAGGGTGGTTTCCTTGCTCGTAGTCGCCATTTACAAGCATTGAATGCGGCAGCTGTTCACCTAGAACAGGGCTATGACCAGTTAGTGAACGCTCGCTCCGGTGAGTTATTAGCGGAAGAATTACGTTTAGCTCAGCAAGAACTCAGCGAAATCACTGGTGAGTTCACTTCTGATGATTTATTAGGCCGTATTTTCTCAAGTTTTTGTATTGGGAAGTGATGCGGTATCGCCTAAAACCTACACGTCATACCGTGTAGGTTTGTTTTATCGGTAGTCCCCGCGTTTTTCCTGCCTTAATTCGCTATTAAGCTATTCTGACTTCTCTTAATCTAAAATGATTATCTTCAGTTGGAAAGTTAATCCCTTACCCGACTCCCGTGCGTAAACACCGTCGCTTTACCTTGACGACAAAAGCCGACTAAGGTCAAATTGGCTTTTTCTGCGACTTCAATAGCGAGTGCAGTGGCGGCGGAAACAGCAAATAGAATTTCTGCACCACAGCTAGCGGCTTTTTGTACCATTTCATAGCTAGCACGGCTAGAAACCAGTACTGCGCCTTGTTGCCATTGGTTACGATGTTTCATACCTAAAAGTTTATCCAGAGCCACATGACGGCCGACATCTTCACATCCACCGACTAATTGCCCTTCTGGTGAAATCCATGCGGCCGCATGGGTACAACCTGTCAGTGCGCCAATTTCTTGCACTTTTTTCAATTCATGTAATGCATTATCGAGATGCGAGAGAGAGAAGGTTTGGGTGAAAGGTAGTGGGGCGATCGGTTTGAAAATTTCATCGAGTTGCTCAGTGCCACAAATACCACAGCCTGTACGCCCTGCTAAATTACGGCGACGTTCTTTGAGTTCCATAAACCGACGGCTAGATAATTCAACATGCACTTCAATTCCGCGGTTGCAGCCTTCCACGATATCAATTCCACGAATTTCATCATCTGACTGTATTATCCCTTCAGAAAGTGCGAAGCCAACTGCAAAATCCTCAAGATCTTTTGGCGTTGCCATCATTACCACATGGGATATGCCATTGAAGACTAAAGCGACAGGAGATTCTTCTGCTACATAGTCATTTACGAGTAAATTCAGGTTGCCTTTTTGTTGCACGGTTGTGTGATTTAAGCCAATCATTTTGGTTAATTTGGAGTCATTTGTAGTATTTGTTTCATACATTAGATGAATTCCTAGCATTAATGATACATAATATTAATTATGGGTAAAAAGAATTTACACCATTTGCCGGGCAATGAACCTGGGACGTAAGGAAGACGTTGAATAAAAACAGTTTACCTGATTATCGCGATTGGCGTTAGGTAAACATGAGCAATGTAAATGAGGAGATCCCCATGCAAGTCAGCAGAAGGCAGTTCTTTAAGATCTGCGCTGGCGGTATGGCAGGTACGACGGCAGCGGCCTTGGGTTTTGCACCCGCCACCGCGTTAGCGTCAACGCGCCAGTATAAATTACTGCGTGCGAAAGAGACCAGAAATACCTGTACCTACTGTTCTGTCGGCTGTGGGCTGTTAATGTACAGCCTCGGTGATGGCGCGAAAAATGCAAAAGAGAGCATTTTCCATATTGAAGGGGACCCGGATCATCCGGTAAACCGTGGTGCACTTTGTCCGAAAGGTGCTGGACTTATCGATTTCATCCACAGTGAAAGTCGCTTGAAGTATCCTGAAGTGCGTGAGCCGGGTACTAATGAGTGGAAACGTATCACGTGGAACGAAGCATTTGACCGTATCGCTAAGTTAATGAAAGAAGACCGCGATGCGAACTTTATTGAGAAAAATAAAGACGGTGTCACGGTAAATCGTTGGCTGACCACCGGTATGCTATGCGCATCGGCGGGGAGTAACGAAAGCGGATTTGTAACGCAAAAATTCACCCGCGCTCTCGGCATGCTTGCCGTTGATAACCAAGCGCGTGTCTGACACGGACCAACGGTAGCAAGTCTTGCTCCAACATTTGGTCGCGGTGCGATGACCAACCACTGGGTTGACATTAAAAATGCAAACCTAGTTGTCGTTATGGGTGGAAATGCAGCAGAAGCGCATCCAGTCGGTTTCCGCTGGGCGATGGAAGCTAAAATCCATAATAAAGCCAAACTTATTGTTATTGACCCACGCTTTACCCGTACTGCGGCAGTGGCGGATTTTTACACGCCTATCCGTTCGGGTACAGATATCGCGTTCTTATCAGGTGTTATCAAATACTTACTGGATAATGAAAAAATTCAGCGTGAATACGTGGAAGCGTATACCAACGCCAGTTTAGTTATTCGTGAAGATTATGGTTTTGATGACGGCCTGTTTACAGGTTATGACGAAGAAAAACGTCAATATGATAAAACCACGTGGAACTATGAGATGGATGAAAACGGCCTTGCGCTGCGCGATCCGACTCTGAAACACCCACGTTGTGTGTTAAATCTATTAAAAGAACACGTCAGCCGTTATACACCTGAAGTGGTGAATAACATCTGTGGTACGCCAATTAAAGATTTCTTGCAAGTCTGTGAATACCTTGCAGAAACGAGTGCTAAAGATAAAACAGCATCGTTCTTATATGCATTAGGTTGGACTCAACATACCGTGGGTGCGCAAAATATTCGTACCATGGCGATGATCCAATTACTGCTGGGTAATATGGGGATGTTAGGCGGTGGTGTAAACGCACTGCGTGGTCACTCTAATATCCAAGGTCTAACTGACTTAGGTTTGCTATCTCAGAGCTTACCGGGTTATTTAACCTTACCATCAGACAAACAAACCACATTAGAAAGTTACTTAGCTGCAAACACGCCAAAAGCAACGGTTGAAGGTCAAGTTAACTATTGGGGTAACTACCCGAAATTCTTTGTTAGTTTGATGAAGACTTTCTACGGAGATAAAGCGCAGAAAGAAAATAATTGGGGCTTTGATTTATTACCGAAATGGGATCAAGGCTATGATGTGCTGCGTTATTTCGAAATGATGGATAAAGGGGAAGTTAACGGCTATATCTGCCAAGGCTTTAACCCATTAGCATCATTCCCGAATAAAAACAAAGTCGTTAAGTCGCTGTCAAAACTGAAATTTTTGATTACCGTTGACCCACTGAATACGGAAACCTCGAATTTCTGGCAAAACCACGGCGAAATGAATGATGTGAATCCGGAAGAAATCCAAACTACGGTATTCCGCCTGCCATCTTGCTGTTTTGCTGAAGAAAATGGTTCGATTGTTAACTCAGCGCGTTGGTTACAATGGCACTGGAAAGGTGCGGATGCCCCAGGTGAAGCGATCAGTGATGGTGAAATTCTGTCTGGTATTTTCCATCGTCTACGCCAACTGTATGCCTCTGAAGGTGGTGCAGTACCTGAACAAGTTCTAAGTATGACTTGGAATTACTTCGACCGTGATAACCCAACGCCAGAAGAAGTCGCTCAAGAAAACAATGGTTATGCTTTAGTTGACTTAAAAGATGCGGATGGCAACGTTATTGCGAAAAAAGGTGAGCTGTTGAGTTCGTTTGCCCAATTGCGTGATGATGGTACTACTGCAAGTGGTTGCTGGATTTTCACCGGTAGTTGGACGCCGAAAGGTAACCAAATGGCTAACCGTGATAACTCTGACCCAACGGGTCTAGGTAACACATTAGGTTGGGCATGGGCGTGGCCTCTAAACCGTCGTGTGATTTATAACCGTGCATCGGCAGACCCAATGGGTAAACCGTGGGATCCGAAACGCCAAATCCTCGAGTGGAACGGTAGCAAATGGATAGGAATGGATATTCCTGACTATAGCAATGCTGCGCCGGGAAGTGGTGTTGGTCCATTTATCATGCAGCCAGAAGGTATGGGACGTCTATTCGCACTGGATAAAATGGCTGAAGGCCCATTCCCAGAGCACTACGAACCAATTGAAACGCCGCTGGATACTAACCCATTGCATCCAAAAGTAGTATCAAACCCTGCTGCTCGTGTGTTTAAAGATGACTGGGCACAAATGGGTAAAGCGACAGAATTCCCTTATGTGGGAACGACTTATCGTTTGACTGAACATTTCCACTATTGGACAAAGCATGCCTTGTTAAATGCCATCATTCAGCCACAACAGTTCATAGAAATTGGTGAACGTCTGGCGAATGAAAAAGGTATCAAACAAGGTGATACGGTGAAAGTCAGCTCTAAACGCGGTTATATCAAAGCAAAAGCGGTGGTCACCAAACGTATTCATACGCTGAAAGTGGCGGGTAAAGATATTGATACTATCGGTATCCCTATTCACTGGGGCTTTGAAGGCTTGGCTGTGAAAGGCTTTATTGCTAACACGTTAACGCCGTATGTGGGTGATGCGAATACTCAGACACCGGAATTTAAATCGTTCCTTGTCAATGTGGAAAAGGTGTAAGGAGATAAATTATGTCAATGCAATCTCAGGACATTATTCGTCGCTCTGCCACCAATTCCCTGACTCCCGCGCCTCAGGTGCGGGACTATAAGGAAGAAGTTGCAAAGCTTATCGATGTGACGACCTGTATCGGCTGTAAAGCTTGTCAGGTCGCGTGTTCCGAATGGAACGATATCCGTGACAAAATCGGGACGAACGTTGGGGTATATGATAACCCAACAGATTTAACCGCTAAATCATGGACGGTAATGCGCTTCTCTGAAGTGGAAGAGAACGATAAATTTGAATGGCTGATCCGTAAAGATGGTTGTATGCACTGTGCTGACCCAGGCTGTCTGAAGGCGTGCCCTTCGGAAGGCGCGATAGTACAGTACAAAAACGGTATCGTTGATTTCCAATCAGAACATTGTATTGGTTGTGGTTATTGTATTGCGGGTTGTCCGTTTGATGTACCGCGCATCAACCCAGAAGATAACCGTGCATACAAATGTACGCTGTGTGTTGACCGTGTTGAAGTCGGTCAAGAGCCTGCGTGTGTGAAAACGTGTCCAACCGGCGCTATCCACTTCGGTAGCAAAGAAGACATGATTAACATGGCTGGTGAGCGTGTTGAAGAGCTGAAAACTCGTGGTTATGCAAACGCAGGTTTATATGACCCTGAGGGGGTTGGTGGTACGCACGTGATGTACGTTTTACACCATGCAGATAAACCGCAGTTGTATCACGGATTGCCGGAAAACCCGACAATCAGCCCTACAGTCACTTTCTGGAAAGGTATCTGGAAGCCGTTAGCAGCGGTTGGTTTTGCTGCAACATTTGCGGCGGCCATCTTCCACTATGTGGGTATTGGTCCGAACCGCGTCTCCAAAAAAGATGAAGAAGAAGCTTTAGAAGATTTGCATAATGCAATGTCCTCTGACACTTCGAAATCAAAAGAAGGGGAGGATCAGAAATGATGCCAGATGATAACGACAAAATCATCCGCCATAAACCGATTGAAAGGATCAATCACTGGGCGGTTGTGATTTGCTTTTTGTTCACCGCAATCAGTGGGTTAGGGTTCTTTTTCCCTTCACTAAACTGGTTTATGAACATTTTAGGCACACCACAGCTGTCGCGAATTTTGCATCCATTTGTGGGTACGGCGATGTTCTTGCTGTTCGTATTTATGTTCTTCCGCTATTTCCACCATAACTTCATTAATAAAGAAGATATCAAGTGGGCAAAAAATATCGGTAAAGTACTGAAAAACGAAGAAGCAGGTGATGTAGGTCAATATAACCTCGGCCAAAAAGGGGTGTATTGGGTAGTCACTATCTGCTTATTAGCGCTGGTGGTCACGGGTGTGATCATGTGGCGTCCTTATTTCGCCGATTACTTCCCAATCCCTGTTTATCGTGCAGCTATTCTTATTCACTCGCTCTCTGCGATTGCGCTGATCATCATGATTGTGGTTCACGCTTATGCTGCGATTTGGGTGAAAGGTTCAGTGCGTGCGATGGTTGAAGGTTGGGTGACTCGTGGTTGGGCTAGAAAGCACCATCCATTGTGGTACCGTCAGCTTTTGGAAAAAGAAAAACAGCAAAAACAGCAACAAGAGAAAAACTAAGTTTTATTATTGTTGTTATCAAACCCACAAATGACTAATGTTATTTGTGGGTTTTTTATATCTAAAAAATATAAACATTCAATTTATTTGAAAGAAAGAAAATTAGATATATTTATTTGATGACCTGTTTACGATTTATTATCATTATAGTTAATCAAAATAAGATTAATACAAAATACACATCAAATAAAGATGCTCTTATTTCGCGTATAATTTACATTGGTTTTTAAACCAAGAATAAACAAATAAATATTTATTTGTTTTATTTTTATGTAAAAAAAAGATGATAATTCTTTAATTTGTTGATAATAAATAATTTTTATAATTGTTATTTCTTTGTGAATAGCTATTGAATATTGATATTAGATCAATAAATAGCTATCTTAAATGAACGTTGTTGATTAATTCGATATTTTGTTTCTAATTGCAAGTTTAAGTTGAATTAATATGCTGGCGTTGGAGTATTTTAAGAATGATATGGTTTACATATATTAATAGAATTAATTACTGGACATTGGTGATATTATTTAATAAAAATAGTCATGTAGTTAGTAATAAATATAAAAACCATCATATATATAAATATCTTTTTAACGCAGCTAAATAATTGAACCGTCATACATTCCTTTTACGACAGCTAAATAAAGAGGTAACACATGGATCTTCCTTTACAAGGTATTAAAGTACTGGATTTCACCGGTGTACAATCAGGGCCATCTTGTACTCAAATGTTAGCGTGGTTCGGCGCGGATGTTATTAAGATTGAACGTCCGGGAGTTGGAGATGTCACGCGCAATCAATTAAGGGATATCCCTGATGTGGATGCGCTGTATTTCACAATGCTTAATAGTAATAAGCGCTCAGTAGAATTAAATACCAAAACACCAGAAGGTAAAGAGGTGATGGAGCGGCTGATTAAGCAAGCCGACGTCCTCGTTGAGAACTTCCATCCAGGTGCAATTGACCATATGGGTTTCACTTGGGAACACATTCAAGAATTAAATCCTCGTTTGATTTTCGGTTCCATCAAAGGTTTTGATGAAGACTCTCCTTATGCAAATGTTAAAGCCTACGAGAACGTTGCCCAAGCTGCTGGTGGAGCTGCCTCCACGACAGGTTTTTGGGATGGCCCACCATTAGTGAGTGCCGCAGCATTAGGTGATAGCAATACGGGTATGCACTTGCTCATAGGCTTACTTGCAGCGCTATTACACCGCGAGAAAACAGGCAAAGGTCAGCGAGTGACTATGTCGATGCAAGACGCTGTACTCAACTTGTGCCGAGTCAAACTTCGTGACCAGCAACGATTAGAGAAAATTGGCTACCTTGAAGAATACCCGCAATATCCAAATGGTACGTTTGGTGATGCTGTTCCTCGTGGTGGTAATGCTGGCGGCGGCGGCCAGCCAGGTTGGATTTTAAAATGTAAAGGCTGGGAAACTGACCCAAATGCTTATATTTATTTTACTATCCAAGAACAGGACTGGGAGCAAACCTGTGTCGCTATTGGTAAGCCTGAATGGGCAACTGACCCTGCTTACAATACACCAAAGGCTCGTCAACCTCATATCTTTGATATTTTTGCTGAAATTGAAAAATTCTTAGCAGATAAAGATAAACATGAAGCGGTCGAATATTTGAGTAAATACGGTGTACCTTGCGCCCCTGTACTCAGTATGCGTGAAATTGCACGAGACCAATCGCTGCGTAAGAGTGGAAGTATTGTTGAAGTTGAACAACCAAAACGCGGGACTTACTTGACGGTGGGTTGCCCGATGAAATTCTCCTCATTTACACCTGATATCAAAAGCGCGCCATTGTTGGGTGAGCACACAGATCAAGTCCTAACTGAATTAGGCTATAGCGCAGATGAAATTGCAGCTATGCGCGCGAACAAAGCGATCTAATTTTAAAAATTGGGAGTGGCTTATCACTCCCTTTAATCTTTTAATCAGTTAATTATGAGGTAGACATGTCTGCTGATCAAACCCAAAACCTGACTGATGGTATGCATATTATTGTCGATGCGCTTAAAAAAAATGGCATTGATACAATCTACGGTGTTGTTGGAATTCCAGTGACTGACATGGCAAGGCATGCACAAGCTGAAGGTATTCGCTATATTGGATTTCGCCATGAACAATCCGCGGGTAATGCGGCTGCAATTAGTGGTTTTATCACCCAAAAACCGGGTATCTGCTTAACGGTTTCGGCGCCAGGTTTTTTAAATGGCATGGTGGCGCTGGCTAATGCAACCACCAACGGTTTTCCAATGATTCAAATCAGTGGTTCGAGCGACAGAGCAATAATTGATTTGCAGCAGGGTGATTACGAAGAATTAGACCAAATGAACACGGCAAAACCCTTTGTAAAAGCGTCTTATCGTGTGAATAAACCCGAAGACCTTGGTATCGCACTCGCGCGAGCAATCCGCGCTTCGGTATCAGGCCGTCCAGGTGGAGTTTATCTTGATTTAACAACGGAAGTGTTGTCTGCCGTGATGGATAAAGACGCGGCGGATAAAACCATTTTTACAGTCGAAGACCCTGCGCCAAGACAAATTCCATCACCCGATTCAGTGAATAAAGCCCTTAAGCTGCTCGCCTCAGCTAAGCGGCCATTAATTATTTTGGGTAAAGGCGCCGCTTATGCTCAAGCAGATGACAATATTCGTCAATTTATTGAAACGACGGGTATCCCTTATTTACCGATGTCAATGGCAAAAGGGCTGTTACCAGATACGCATCCTCAGTCAGCGGCATCTGCTCGTTCATATGCCTTATCCAGTGCGGATGTTGTGGTGTTAATGGGAGCTCGCCTTAATTGGTTACTTGATCATGGTAAAGGTAAGCACTGGTCACCAGAAACTCAATTCATTCAGTTAGATATTGAACCTTCTGAAATTGATAGTAACCGCCCAATAACCGCACCTGTTGTTGGTGATATTTACTCAAGTATCGAGTCTTTATTGGCAGGGCTTAAATCAATCCCTGTTAAATCTCCAACGGAATGGCTTGCTAGTATTGATGAGCACAAGAAAATTAATGTCGAGAAAATGGCAGTTAAGTTAAACACTGACACTTCTCCTATGAATTACTTTAACGCCTTACGTGCAATCCGTGATGTGCTGGTCGATCACCAAGATGTTTATGTCGTCAATGAAGGTGCTAACACGCTTGATAACGGACGAAATATTATTGATATGTACCAACCACGTAAACGCTTAGATTGTGGAACCTGGGGCGTGATGGGCGTTGGAATGGGCTATGCAGTTGGTGCTGCTGTAACCAGTGGTAAGCCTGTTGTAGCGATTGAAGGCGATAGTGCATTCGGCTTTAGTGGTATGGAAATTGAAACGATTTGTCGTTACAAATTGCCGGTCACCATTTTGATTTTCAATAATGGTGGGATTTACCGTGGTGATGGCGTAAATCTCCATGGTGACCAAGACCCTTCCCCTACAGTTTTAATGGGTGGAGCGCGTTATGACAAAATGATCGAGGCTTTTGGTGGCATTGGTTATCAAGCAACAACGCCAGCAGAGATACAGGAAGCCTTGAAGGCAGGTTTAACATCGGGTCATCCAACCTTGATAAATGTCGTTATTGACCCTGCTGTTGGAACGGAAAGTGGCCATATTGGTAATTTAAATCCGAAGTCTGTAGTGAAGAATTAACGCAGCATCACGTTAACTAACAAAGATTACCTTACGCGGCTCATATTGATGAGCTGCGTACGGGGTCTTATTGCCAAATAGGTGGGTCTTATGGCTGATTTTATGTATAAGATTTTTATGAGCGACCTATTACCTATCATTATTATTATGGTACTAGGTTATGTGAGTGGTAAACGAAATGTGTTTACCAGTGACCAAGCGAAAGCATTTAATAAGTTGGTATTAAATTACGCATTACCTGCTGCATTATTTGTGTCTATCGCGCGTGCTAATCGAGAAATGATATTTGCAGACGCTAAATTGACTATTATTTCATTTGTGGTCTTGCTCGTTTGTTTCTTTTTCTCTTTCTTTAGCTGTAAATATATTTTTAAACATAGTCGTGGCGAAGCTGCGGTATGTGCATTAATTGCAGGTTCTCCGACAATTGGTTTCTTAGGGTTTGCGGTTCTAGACCCTATTTATGGTGAAACCGTTTCAACGGGGTTAGTTGTTGCCATTATATCCATCATCGTTAATGCCATTACAATCCCTATCGGCTTGTTCTTGCTGAACCCATCTGATGCAGAAGGGAAAAAAGGCGGTGGCGGTATGGATGCATTAATCTCAGCCTTTAAAGAACCTGTCGTATGGGCTCCGGTACTCGCGACTGCTTTGGTACTGGTTGGTGTGAAAATTCCAACGGTTTGGGACCCGACATTTGATTTAATTGCGAAAGCAAACTCCGGTGTTGCGGTATTTGCTGCGGGCCTGACATTAGCCGCGAATAAGTTCGAGTTCGATGGTGAGATTGTCTATAACACGTTATTAAAGCTAGTGTTAATGCCAGGGTTAATGTTACTGGCAGGTATGATGTTTAATATGGGGACAGAGCAACTGCAAATGATGGTATTAGCCGGGGCGTTGCCACCTGCTTTCTCTGGAATAATTATTGCGAGTCGCTTTAATCTGTATACCCGGACAGGAACAGCATCGCTGGCGGTGAGTGTGCTTGGTTTTATCATCGCAGCTCCAGCGTGGATCTATATCTCTCGACTTGTTTCATAGAAAGAATAAATAGGTCAAAATGAGTTGCCATGGCGTGAGAAATGACGCCATGGCAGTTTTGTAAAAAGGTGAATTATGACTTCTTCAAAACCGCTTGATGGGATACGTGTTCTTGATTTTACAGGAGTCCAGTCAGGCCCATCTTGTACACAAATGCTTGCTTGGTTCGGTGCTGATGTAATCAAAATTGAACGTCCAGGGGTTGGGGATGTAACTCGTAATCAATTACGAGATATCCCTGATGTCGATGCGTTATATTTTACGATGTTAAATAGTAATAAACGCTCTTTAGAGCTTAATACCAAAACCCCAGAGGGAAAAGCCGTGATGGAGAAATTAATACGTCAGTCTGATGTATTAGTTGAAAATTTTCATCCGGGGGCTATCGACCATATGGGGTTTACGTGGGAGTACATCCAAGAACTTAATCCTCGGTTAATTTTTGGCTCGATTAAAGGGTTTAATGAAAATTCGCCCTATGCGAATGTTAAAGCCTATGAAAATGTTGCTCAATCTGCAGGAGGTTCCGCATCAACGACAGGTTTTCCTGATGGCCCTCCGACGGTAAGCGCTGCGGCATTGGGGGACAGTAACACGGGGATGCATTTATTGATAGGCATACTGACGGCATTATTACACCGAGAAAAAACAGGTAAAGGGCAACGTGTTACGATGTCGATGCAAGATGCGGTGCTTAATTTATGTCGTGTGAAATTACGTGATCAACAACGTTTAGAAAAACTCGGTTTCTTAGAGGAGTATCCTCAATATTCCAATGGAACATTTGGTGATGCAGTTCCCCGTGGGGGAAATGCGAGTGGGGGTGGCCAGCCGGGGACGATGCTCAAATGTAAAGGCAGTGATGTTGATCCAAATGCCTATATTTATTTTATTAATCAAGATCATAATTGGGAAAATACCTGTGATGCAATTGGGCGCCCAGAATGGAAGACTGACCCTGCTTTTGCTACTACACAGGCACGTGCAAGCCATATCCAAGATGTATGGGATGCAATCGAAGAAATCGCCAAAGACAAAGATAAACATGCACTAACCGATTATTTTGATCAGTTTGATGTGCCATGTTCTGCAGTATTAAGTATGAAAGAAATTATGGAAGACCCTTCTTTGCGTCGTAGTGGCTCAATTGTCGAGGTTCAACAACCAAAACGAGGCTCATATTTAACGGTGGGTTGCCCAATGAAGTTTTCAGCGTTTATTCCTGA
This sequence comes from Providencia sp. PROV004, assembly GCF_011045615.1. NCBI lineage: Bacteria > Pseudomonadati > Pseudomonadota > Gammaproteobacteria > Enterobacterales > Morganellaceae > Providencia > Providencia sp. PROV004. Next base: position 4,579,912 of record NZ_CP042859.1, on the reverse strand, counting down.
AATTAAAAGTGCTCCATTGTTAGGGGAACATAATAACGAAGTGTTAAAAGAGCTTGGTTATAGTGATGAACAAATTATGGAAATGAAAAAAAATAATGTTATTTAATTAATAACATTAAATTCGCTCTTAATATGACTCTCTAAAAAAGAAAATTAATATTAGCGGCTATATTTAGATACTCGATGTATTCAAATATAGCCGCTACACTCAAGCTATTATTACCTAAATTATTTGGAATTATAGAAATGTTCTTCCTATTTAATATTTATTTTTATTAATAGCAAAAAATTATTTATTTACTAATAAATTCTTTGAATAAGGATTATTGTATGAGTATTGCTGAAATAAAAAAAAGTAGTAAGGTGGCAGCCGTTGATTTTATTCCTGCATGGGGAGATTTAAATGGAAATATTCAACGTTTAGTTGAAGCGGCAGAAAAAGTGGCCGCTCAAGGGATAAATTATGCCGTATTTCCAGAAACGGCTGTGAGTGGTTATTTATTTTCGGACTCTACAGAATTAGCACCTTATTTAGATACTATTCCTGGCAAAACGACCGCTGCAATACTGCCTGTATTGGCTCGAACAGGAATGTATATGAGTGTGGGTATTGCGGAGCGGGATAGCGAAACTGGACTGGCTTATAATTCAGCTGTTTTGATGGGGCCGGAAGGCATTATTGGTAAATATCGTAAAATAGGCCTAAATTCTCAAGATCAAAAAGTATTTGCTCCAGGTAATACTGGCGTCAAAACCTTTGAAACACCAATTGGCCGTATTGCATTACTGATTTGTTATGATGATACCTACTGGCAATATGTACGTTTAGCCGCATTAGAAGGGGCACAAATCATTGGTTGGCATTCAGTATCCGACCGTATGATGCCTAACGCGAGTCCTGCTGAAATGCTTGGGGATCACTCAACCGTTGCGCATGTACAGCATATGAGTGCTTTCAATGGTGTTTGGGTAATTTGTGCAACACGCAGTGGAATTGAAACTAACCCAATTACCAAAGGGCAGCTCTATTATAATGGTGGTTCGAGCGTATGGGCGCCATCAGGACATAAAGTGGCTCAATCTCCAGTGCTTAGCCCATTAGAGTTAGAACCGGGGTTAAATGGCATATACAGTGCGATGATTGACTTAGATGAAGCGGATAAACAGCGCGATGCATTACTGGCGAAGCGACGGCCTGAATTATATTTCCCAATGCTTGCTTTTCATCGTAGCCCGACAGATATCAATGCCACATCAACAATAACGCAAACAACGCTGATTGCGGCGCAGTGGGAAAAATCAGTTTCTAAGCTAGACTCAATCCAAGTGGGAGAAAATGAGCTGCTGGTTCTTCCTGAGCTTTCTGCGCTACCTTATACCAACGATCCCAACATTATTTTGTCTTATGCCGAACAAAAAGGGGGCACTTTTGAGCAAACATTGAGTAAGGCGGCTCAAAAGGGGAAAGGGTATATTGTTGGAAGCTACCCTGAAATTGAAACGGATAGATTGTTCCATACGGTGGTGCTTGCAGGGCCATTAGGGGAAATATTAGCGCGCTATCGCGTTACACATCTTAATGAGCGAGATAGTGGCTGGGCAACAGCGGGTAGTTCTGTGAGTGTGACAGCAACGCCAATTGGGCGTATTGCACTGGCGGCTGCACATGAATTAGATGTTCCTGAATTAGGGGGGTTATACAGTACGTTACGCGCTGATATCCTTGCTGCGCCAGCCGGTATCCCGAGTGATTTAAAAGTAGAAATTGATAGCCATCTTTTTTCGGTTGAAGAGCCGCCGACAGGACGTGCCGATTTTATCCCTTATGCCATCGCGACATTAAACCAATTATGGGTGGTTTGTGGAGGACGAAACGAACGTGATTCTACGTCAGCGGCTATTTATGGGCCAGAGCCTGTCGTGCTTACTCCAACCTTAACAGCACAACGAGGGGCTGAAGATGTGCGTTTGCAAGCTCAGGTACCTGCTCCTTTTACGTGGATTAACCAAGAACGGTTGGTGAGTGGTCAGCAAGCTATTTGGTTTCCCCCGTTAACACAGTAATGTTTATATTTTCCCGTTGTTGTTAGAGAAATAGCAACGGGATCTTATCATGAATAAAAGCCCTATTAATGGCTTCAATAATTAGATTATTAATATGCTGACTTTTCGACAGTTTGGTAGTCAAGAAACGTGGATTAAAACACTTCATTTTTTAGGGATTGTGGCCTCGTTGGTTTTAATAGCGAGTATTTCTATTGAAACCTTTAATCATGACCCCTTTCTTAAGCGGTCAATTTACTTTGATATTCAATTTTGGATCTGTATTTATTTTACATGTGATTTTTTTATTTTTTTATTTATTTCAAAAAATAAAAAAAAGTTTGTCAAAAAATACGCGATTATCGTTTTGTTATCTGTTCCGTATTTAACCATATTGGATTACACATCGATAAAATTTACTGAGGAGCAAATTTATCTTATTCGGTTTATCCCCTTATTTCGTGGTGGTGCAGCGTTTGTCATGCTTATGATGATGGTTGTAAAACGAAATACGACAGCATTATTTTTATCTTATATGATTTTGTTATTTTCAACGGTTTATTTTATTAGCTTAATTTTTTACATTTTCGAAAGGGGTCTTAATGTTGATGTTAAAACGTATGGGGATGCCATTTGGTGGGCGGCAATGACTGTCACCACATTGGGTTCAAATATTATCCCTGTGACGAGTGCTGGCAAAGTCATTACCACTATTCTAGCGGCTACCGGTATGACGGTTTTTCCTATTTTTACGGTATACATCACCTCGATTATTAGTCGACTAAGTCAGTCAGAAAAAGAATCATCAAGACAGGTAAGTAAACTATGATTTCCTCTCCAAAAGTTCCTTTTATGCAGCTACCCACTATCGCATTTTTATTAGCTATTGCGTCAGGAATGCTCGATGGATATGCCTTTTTTACGACTAAATCATTCGCTACTTTTCAGTCAGGCAATATTATTATGTTAGGCTATGAGTTTGCTAAGCACGGCCTAACCGCAGTGATGCCTTATATTATTTCTATTATTTCCTTTGGTGCGGGAGCAATGCTGTTGGCATGGATCCGTTATCGCTATAATACTGATGAAAAAACTTGGACATTTACGTTATTGTCACTGGAAATTGTCCTTTTATTATTACTTATTATTTATATTTTTTTATTTAACGTACAGTCAAATGGGTTTCATGCTGTTTGGGCTCTTTCTTTTATTGCGGGAATGCAAGGTAATGCGTTTCATAAGATTAATGGCATGCTATATGGCAATATTGCGGTTACTTTGAATGTGCAACTTGGCTTTAGTTCATTGGCAGAATCTATTGCATTTAAAGGCCAAGAAAGAAAAAGTGCATTATATAAAAGTTATTGTTATTTTCTGACGCTATTGGGTTTTGCTGGCGGGGCTTTCATGATGGTGTTATTAGCTGATTTTGCAAAGGAATACGCTTTATTTGCTACATTAATCCCATTGTGTTTGATATTTTTCTTTGGACATCAGTTTTCGAAAGAAAATAAAGGAATGCCAATAGATTCAAACTAGTTTGAGTGAAAGAGGCGGGGGAAGCCCCGCCTACTAAGATGTTGTTACAAGGCGTGCTGGTGGTTAAGCGCTTCAACCGTTTTTTGGGCACCGTTATCACGTAGTGAAAGGTAGAATGCAGTCACCTTTTCAGTAAACAACGAATTATTAACGAGTTCTTTGGTAAACAAACTGTTGAGAGAAAGCAGTGCATGAACACGACTTTCATCATCAGTGCTGTTTGCAACTAGTTCAGCCAATTTTACAGCCTGTGGGTCGCTGACTTGAATTTCTGCACCATGATCATCTTTTCCGCTGACATAACGCATCCATCCTGCAACCGCTAAGGCTAAATAATCAAATGATCGGCCGTTTTTAAGATGAATTTGGATAGAGTCGAGTAAACGTTGAGATAATTTCAACGTTCCATCCATCGCGATTTGCCAAGTACGATGTTTCAACCCCGTATTTTTGAAACGCTCAATCAGGGCATTAGCATAGGCGGGTAAATCCACATTTTTGATGGATAACGTTGGCGCTTGCTCATTGACCATCAAGTGATAAGCCGCTTTTTCATAAGCGCTATCCTGCATGCACTCATTAATGTATTGATAACCAGCCAAATAACCTAAATATGCAAGGAAAGAGTGGCTACCATTTAACATGCGCAGTTTCATTTCTTCAAATGGAATGACATCTGTCACTAATTGAGCGCCCGCTTTTTCCCACTCAGGACGACCCGCGACAAAATTATCTTCAATCACCCACTGGCGAAATGGCTCACAGGCAATGGCGACGTTATCGACGATAGGGCCCAGTTGAGATTGAATTTTCTCCGCAGTGTCTGGTGTCATGGCAGGTACAATTCTATCCACCATGGTAGATGGAAAAGTGACGTTGGCTTCAATCCAATTGGCCAGTGCGATATCCTGTTTTGCGGCCATCGCTAAAATGACATTTTTCGTGATATGGCCATTTTCAGGCATATTATCACAGGACATGACTGTAAATGGTGCAATACCCAGTGCTTTACGGCGTTTTAACGCTTCAACAATCAGGCCCGGCAATGATTTTGGAGCATTTGGTGAGGCTAAATCATGTGCGATAGCGGGGTTAGCAAAATCAATCGAGCCTGTCGCGGGTACATAGCAATAACCTTTTTCAGTAACAGTCATGGAAACGATGGCAATGTTAGGGTCTAACATGCGATTGATAACAGCATCAATTCCGTGAATGGTTGGGTGTAATGCTTCTTTTACCACCCCCACCGTACGGGTTTGCCAATTATCGCCTTGCATTTCAACTACGTTATAAAGGCAATCTTGAGCGAGTAAATCTTCAATTTGTTGCTCGCCACCGACTAAATTGACTTCGCAAAAACCCCAATTACTCTGCTGTTCTGTAGCTAAAATATCCGCAAAGATGGCTTGGTGGGCGCGATGGAACGCGCCGAAACCTAAGTGAAGCATTTTTACCTTTATCTGCTCCCTATCATAGCTTGGTACTTTGATATTCGCAGGTAATTGGTTTAGGTTATTGGTTGACAGTTGCATATTTCACTTTACCTTTTTGTTGTTCAGCCTCTTCAACAGCATCCAACGTACTGGTTAAATCACGATCTTTCACTTCAGGCATGATGATGGCGCTGATTAATGAAATGGCAGAGTAAATGATGATCATGATGGCAATTGGCCACCAGCTTCCGGTGACACTACAGAAAATACCTGCTAGAACTGGGCCTAAGCCAGAGGCAATTAAGCCACCAATTTCTTTGGCCACAGCCATACCGGTGAAGCGATTACGTGAGTTGAACATTTCAGCCATCGTAATATTTTCTAAGGCAAATAATCCGAGTACTGAACAGTTATGAACGATAATAATACAGATGGTAATTAAGCTAACACTGTTCGCACCATCGACGATGACAGATAACATCGGATAGGCGAGCAACATAGCAGATAAGCTAAGAATAATATAAGGAATACGACGACCAAATTTATCGGATATCAGACCAATCACAGGAATAGTTAGGAAACCGACAACGGAGCTGATCATGATCGCATCAGTTGGAATACTCTTATCAAACAACAGGCTTTGAACCAAATATCCTGCTAAGAAAGTTTGAATTAACCCAGAGTTACCTGCTTGACCGAAACGAATGCCAGTCGCTAACCAAAATGCTTTAGATTTAAACATGGCAAAGAAACTTTCTTTCGGTGGTGTTTGTACTGCAACTTTGGCTTCTTGTTCTTCCGTATTTTGCACTTTCTCAAATACAGGGCTTTCTTTCAGATTCAGTCGTAACCATACTGCAAACAGCATTACCACGAAGCTTGCCAAGAAAGGTACACGCCAGCCCCAAGCCAATAAGTCTGACTTATCTAACCAGAAGAACATGACAGCCCAAATTGCAGTTGCGCTTAATGTGCCACAGTTTGTTCCCAGACCCACTAATGAGGCCACAATACCACGACGGCCTTTTGGTGCATATTCTGCTAGCATGGTACCTGCACCCGAAATTTCAGCGCCTGCCCCTAAGCCTTGAATAATTCGCAAGAGAACTAATAACAGCGGTGCGAGGATACCTACCTGTGCGTAGGTTGGTAATACCCCGATTAATGTAGTACACACCCCCATCATGGTGATGGTGATAAAGAGTACTTTTTTACGGCCGATTCGGTCGCCCATTTGACCAAAGAAAATCGCACCAACAATACGTGCGACATATCCGGCACCGTAAGTTCCCATCGCAAGAATTAATGCCATTGAAGCGGATTGTTCAGGGAAAAATATTTCATGGAAAACAAGTGCTGCACCTAACGAGTAAAGCTGGAAATCCATAAACTCTAGAGCGGTTCCTAGCCAGCCAGAAACTGCAGCTTTGGTTAGATCGCCAGAACTGCGTTCCACTTTCCCTGATGGGTCAATTGACTGAGTATTCATATTATTATCCTATTAATCACGTAGGGTAGTATCCAAATCGGATTTAGTTTTTTTAATTAAATTAAAAGGTTAAAAGAATTTTACAGCAGGTTTTCTGGTCTTTTTCAAAGGTTAAGATTGCCTCTTGCGCTTCAGTGAATGGGAACTGATGCGTCAAGATTTTCGTTGGGTCAATTTTTTTAGATTCTATCCAGCTAATCACCTCAGGGAATTTTTTGGCATTCAAACGTGAAGAAAACAATGAAATCTCTTTGCTGGTGATACTTTGCTGTGTAACGGCACTTGCTTCACTTGAAAAGCCCATAATAGAAACTCTTGCTGCGGGAGAAGCAATCAAGACGGCTTCTTGTAAGATAGCGGGATGGCAAGCTGCATCAAGTACTAACGTTGGGCGAAGACCCAGTGTTTTGAGTTGATCTGGTAGTGGGGTTTGTGAGTTATCAATGACAATATCAGCACCACAATCTTTTGCTCTAGCTAAACGCTCAGCCACGCGGTCAACCATGATCAAGGTTTTGACTTGATAAACCCCTTTGAGAACCTGTGCGCAGGTTAACCCAATCGTACCCGCACCATAGACTAATGCGATGTCATCTTGAGTTGGATGAACATGCGAAGTCACGTTGGCGGCAATAGAGTATGGCTCAACGGTAACGGCACACTCATCGCTGATTGAATCAGGAATAGTATAAGCATTAGCCGCAGGGACATTGACATATTCAGTGAACCCGCCATCAGTATGAACACCCAATACTTCTAGTGTTTCACACACATTTGGTTTACCAATTGAGCATGGATAACAATGACCACAGCTAAGGACAGGGTCGATAGAGACTCGTTCACCAATGCGTTTGCTATCTATGCCTGAACCCACTTTTTCAATGACACCGAAAAATTCATGGCCAATCACACGTGGATATTTTGCAAATGGGTTATGGCCACGGTAGATATGGCTGTCAGAACCACAAATACCAGCTAAGCGAACTTTTATTTGTACTTGGTTTTCAGCCGGTTCAGGAACTGAACGTTCTTCAATCAATAATGTATTGGGTTCTTTGATTACTACCGATTTTACAGCTTTCATATTTGACTCCGAATAAAATAAAAATTACCAGTTCCACAACGTGCCGTCTTCGAGACGAGCGACTGGAAGATAAGCTGGGTTGTACGGGTATTTCGCTGCCAGTTTTTCATCAAAATCGATACCTAAACCGGGCTTATCACTTGGGTGCATATAACCATCGTTGAACGTCCAGTTAGTCGTAAATACGGACAACATTTCTTCTGAATAGCCCATAAACTCTTGAACGCCGAAATTGGGTACCCAAAGGTCAAAGTGTAAGGCGGCAGCATGGCAAATTGGGGATAGGTCAGATGGACCATGAGAACCGGTTCTGACTTGGTAAAGCGATGCAAAGTCCGCAATTCGGCGCATGCCTGTAATACCTCCGGCATGGGTAATTGTGGTGCGGATATAATCGATGAGTTGCTCTTCAATCAGTTGTTTACAATCCCAAATGCTATTAAAAACTTCACCTACGGCGATTGGGGTGACGGTATGTTGACGAATTAATCTAAAACAAGCTTGGTTTTCTGCTGGTGTTGGATCTTCCATCCAAAATAATCGATAATCTTCAATACTTTTACCGAAGCGAGCCGCTTCAATAGGGGTCAAGCGATGGTGCATATCGTGTAGAAGGTGTTCATTAAATCCGTATTTGTCCCGAACGGCTTCAAACAGTTTGGGCATAAAATCCAGATATTTTTCGGTTGACCAAAGTTGTTCTTCAGGGTGATGGCCTTTTGTGGCAGGTTCATAAGCAAGGTTTTTTCCTTTACTCTGTCCATAGGTAGTTGCCATTCCTGGAATGCCACACTGCACACGGATCGCTTTAAAACCTTTTTCTTTATATTTTGCGTAGTTATCTAGTGTTTCAGCAATATCGGTACCCGTGGTGTGGCAATAAACCATCACTCCTTCACGAGAAGCGCCACCGAGTAACTGATAGACCGGAAGGTTGGCAATTTTGCCTTTAATATCCCACAGTGCCATATCAATCGCAGAAATGGCGGACATCGTAACTGGGCCTCTACGCCAGTAAGCTCCCTTATAGAAGAACTGATAAATATCTTCAATTTTATGTGGGTCACGGCCTATTAGCTGAGGACAGAGGTGATCTTGAAGATAGGATGCTACAGAGAGCTCCCTCCCGTTAAGGGTGGCATCACCTAATCCATATACGCCTTCATCGGTTGTAATTTTTAATGTGACAAAATTACGACCGGGGCTACATACAAAGACTTCTGCTTTTATAATTTTCATTTTGGCCCAAATCCCTATTACTTGTTAACCAACTGATCAACCAAATTACCATGAAATACTCAAAGTGGTTTATTTATTGGTTGACCAAATTCTCTTTTTTTCACTCTATCAATCGGTAAATTAAAAAACAATGACTAAAAAGACGACAATAAGTGAATCTGATCACAAATTGGTTAACTAATTTTGCGGAAATAGTGGATAAATTGGTTGACCATTGTAATGAGGGACGATAATCTACAATGGAAGAACTAAATTTAATTCGACAACGCGTTGTACATATATATGAAAACTCAATACCGCTCGTACCAATACCTAGGTCAGCAGTTAAAAGAGCTCATTGCATCTGGTGAATATCCGATAGGAAGTCGTTTAATGCCAGAGCGTGAGATCGCTAAAAAATATGATGTTAGTCGCTCATTGGTACGTGAAGCACTCATCATGTTGGAAATTGAAAAATTGGTTTCTATCAAGAAAGGTTCTGGGGTTTATGTCATTAATCATCCAGACCTATTGATTGATGAAATTAAAAGTTTAGATCATGGCCCTTTTGAAATACTGCAAGCTCGCCAAGTGATTGAAAGTGCAATAGCTGCATGCGCTGCTTTGTCAGCAACAAAAGCCGATATCCAAGAGATCCGCGCATTATTAGAAGATGAGCGAATCAAAGTCGCGAATAATGAAAGTGACGATGCTAATGATCATAAGTTCCATGTGTTAATTGCTCGCGCAAGCAAGAATGACATGATGGCGAAGATTATTGATGATATCTGGGCTGTGCGGTTACAAAGCCCTATGTGGGATAAGCTTCACGAACATATTGACAACACCACTTACCGAAAAAAGTGGTTGGTTGATCATGAAAATATTTTAAATGCACTACAAAAACGTGATCCGGAGTTGGCTAAAAAAGAGATGTGGCAGCATTTAGAGAATGTCAAAAATACGCTAATGCAGCTTTCTGATTTTGATGACCCCAATTTTGATGGTTACCTATTTGAAACAATTCCTTATCAGACTATTTTTGAATAATCGAAGGAGAAGTACTCATGGAGCATACGTGGCGTTGGTACGGTCCTAATGACCCTGTTTCTTTAAGTGATGCTAGGCAAGCAGAGGCGACAGGTATCGTCTCTGCGCTCCACCATATTCCTAACGGTGAAGTTTGGAGTGTCGAGGAGATTTTAAAGCGTAAGGCTATTATTGAAGATGCTGGGTTAGTTTGGTCTGTCGTGGAAAGTATTCCTGTTCACGAAGATATTAAAACTCAACAAGGTAATTTTGATCTCTATATTCAAAATTACCAACAGAGTATTCGTAATTTAGCATCCTGTGGTATTAAGACCATTTGCTATAATTTTATGCCAATTCTAGATTGGACGCGTACTGACCTTGCTTACACGCTACCGGATGGCTCCAAAGCGTTACGGTTTGATAATATTGCTTTTGCTGCGTTTGAAATTCATATTTTAAAGCGTGAAAATGCGGCAGAGAGTTATTCAGAACAAGAAGTTAAAGAAGCGGCTGAGTATTATGCCAATATGTCATCTGATGACATTGAAAACCTGATTAAAACCATCATCGCAGGGCTACCGGGTGCGGAAGAAGGTTATACATTAGACCAATTCCGTGAGCGCTTGGCGCTGTATAATAATATTGATGAAAATCAGTTACGTGAGAACTTACGTTATTTCTTGCAGAAAATCGTTCCTGTCTGTGAAGAAGAAAATGTGGTTTTAGCTATTCACCCTGATGACCCTCCACGCCCAATTTTAGGCCTGCCACGTATTGTTTCTACCATTGAAGATATGCGGTTTATTAAGCAAAGCTGCGATAGTATTCATAATGGGTTTACTATGTGCACAGGTTCTTATGGTGTACGAGCCGATAACGACCTAGTAAAAATGATTAATGAATTTGGTGATCGCATTCATTTCACGCACTTACGTTCAACGGTGAGAGAAAATAACCCGAATACCTTCCATGAAGGCAATCATATTGCAGGTGATGTTGATATGTTTGAAGTGGTCAAAGCCATTTTAGCGGTTGAACAAAAACGCTATGCTGCGGGACTTGCACCCATTCCAATGAGACCAGACCATGGCCACCAAATTTTAGATGATTTGAAAAAGGTGACCAATCCAGGATATTCCGCTATTGGGCGCTTAAAAGGTTTAGCAGAAGTTAGAGGTTTAGAGCTCGCAATTAAGCGTATGTATTACCCTGAATTACTGAAAATCTAAAACCTAATTCGTTGTTAACAATATTGGCTTTTTATTTGGTATTTTGATGATACCAAAGGGACTGTTATACCCCTAAAGAAGCAAAACTGTTATTTCATTGTTACGCGACCGAATAGTATTTGGTCGCGTATTCTATTGACCATAAATGCTTTTTATATTTATTTTTATCTAAAAGGTACAGTAGATATGATATTAATTATATTTATGTTTTTATTTATTTCTTATTGAAGAACGGCAATAAAAAACACCTGAGATAAGAGTGAAATACCTATTCCTGTTGCAAATAGAAGGCTGCTTGCAGCATAAGCTTGTAGTCATAACCACTTCAAACCATAACTTCAGAATTTTTATCCTAGTGATAACAATTTATTTATATCAAATAAAACAATCATCATCCTGATTTACATTTACCTTGATCTACTCCGGGTTAATGGAAGGGATAATTCAGGGGCTAGAGTAGCCTCAAGATGACTTTTGTTTTATCCTGAACATTAGAGAACCGCTTTCGCGGATATAAATATGATGAGCAAAAACGCTTTCGAGAAAATAAATAGCCTTTTCTCGGGAATTGTCGTTATAAAAAAATAGAAAAGAGAGAACGCAATGGGTATTCGTATCGTTCCTAAAGAAGAGTTAGGACAAGAAAGATTGAAAGAAAAAGGAATTGGTTTTATTCCACCAGTTCTGTTTCCTAACTTAAAAAGCTTATATCAGCGCCGTGCTGAGCGACTTAAAGAACTTGGTGCGGGAGAACATCCTTTTGCAGATTATCTGAATTTTGCCGCTGAAGTGGCAACCGCGCAACATAATGCACAGCATGATAATCCATTAGAAATGGATATGGCATCTATCCTTGAGCGTTCAACAAATACCAATAATTCGCCATTGGATGCAAAAACATTTCCACGCACAACACATTGGCACAAATTATTGACGGCAATTATTGCCGAATTAATGCCAGTCGTGCCTGAGTCTGTACGCCCTGCGTTAGAAAACCTGAATAAAGCGTCTGAAACAGAACTTGAAGCTATGGCAACTGCGCTGCTAAATGAAGAATTTGAAAAAGTTCCTGCGGATAAATCGATGTTTATTTGGGCTGCATTATCGGTGTATTGGGCACAAATGGCAGCAAATATCCCGGGTAAAGCGCGTGCAGAACATGGTGACCATCGTCATTTCTGCCCTGTATGTAATAGCATGCCAGTGTCGAGTATTGTGCAAATTGGTACATCACAAGGTTTACGTTATTTGCACTGTAATTTATGTGAAACTGAATGGCATATGGTGCGCGTTAAATGCAGTAACTGTGAGCAAACGGGTAAATTGAATTATTGGTCATTGGATGATGAAAATGCGGCTGTTAAAGCTGAAAGCTGTGGTGATTGTGGTAGCTATCTGAAAATCCTTTATCAAGAAAAAGAAGCTAAAGTTGAAGCTGTCGCTGATGATTTAGCGTCAATTATTTTAGATGCTCGCATGGAAGAAGAAGGTTTTGCACGTAGCAGTATTAATCCGTTCTTGTTCCCTGGTGAAAAATAAGCGGTAAAAGAGAATCGTGACTATGGCTGAATCAGACTTGGTTTTATATCGCCAACTTCCTGCGATTGATAAATTATTGCAACTCGATGAAGTGCAAATATTGATTGAACAATCAGGGGCTCACTGGGTCACTGCATGTTTACGTGAGATGCAAGAGCAAGCTCGAACCTGTATTGCACAGGCAGGGAAATTACCTGCCTGGCAGGAAGATTGGGTAAAAGAGTTAGCTCAACGCCATCAAGCTTTAGGGCAAAGTGCCCTAAAAAACGTGTTTAACTTGACCGGTACGGTGTTACATACCAATTTAGGTCGTGCGGTAATGTCGACCACAGCCGTGAATGCGGTTAGCCAAGTGATGAGTTCGCCTGTCACATTAGAATATTCTCTAGATGGCGCGATGCGTGGGCATCGTGACCGTGCGATTGCTGATTTACTGTGTGAGCTCACTGGCGCAGAAGATGCGTGTATTGTTAATAATAATGCTGCTGCAGTTTTATTATTGTTAGCAACGGTTGCGAATGGCCAGCAAGTTATTGTTTCTCGTGGTGAATTAGTTGAGATTGGCGGGGCTTTTCGAGTGCCTGATGTCATGGCTCAGGCTGGCTGCCAATTAGTTGAAGTGGGAACAACAAATCGGACCCACTTACGTGACTATGAGAATGCGATTAATGATCAAACTGCACTATTAATGAAAGTGCATACCAGCAATTACAGTATTGAAGGATTTACTGCTGAAGTTGAAGGTGAAGAGCTTGCAGAGCTAGGTAGAAAGTACCAATTACCAACGGCAATTGATTTAGGCAGTGGTTCGATGATTGACATGACGGCTTATGGGCTACCCGCAGAGCCCATGCCACAAAGTTACCTTTCTCAAGGTATTGATTTAGTTTCAATTTCTGGAGATAAACTTCTCGGTGGTCCACAAGCAGGGATTATTTTAGGGAAGAAGAAATGGATTGATGCAATTCAAAAACATCCATTAAAACGTGCTTTACGGGTTGATAAAATGGTTCTAGCTGCACTTGAAGCAACGCTAAAACTGTATTTAACGCCCGAAAAACTCACAACAGAATTACCCACATTACGTTGGCTAACACGAGATCCTGAAATTATTCGTGATAGCGCAGAAAGCATAGTTGTTGCTCTACAAGCCTTTTACGGGGATAAATTTATTGTTGAAGTTGAGCATTGCCTCTCACAAATAGGTAGCGGCTCACTTCCCATCGACCGTCTTCCAAGCTTTGCGGTAACCTTTACACCATTAAATGGAAAAGGTAGCACATTAGAGCAACTCGCTACGCAATGGCGTCAGTTACCTCAACCTGTGATTGGGCGTATGAAAGAAGGTAAATTGTGGCTTGACCTGCGCTGTCTTGATGATGAACATGCGTTATTACAGGCTTTACTTTCATGATTTTTGCGACAGCAGGCCATGTTGACCATGGCAAAACCTCATTAATTCAAGCTATTACTGGCGTAAATACCGCACACCTCCCCGAGGAAAAAAAGCGCGGAATGACCATTGACCTAGGGTATGCCTACTGGCCGCAGCCTGATGGTAGCTCGATTGGTTTTATCGACGTTCCAGGACACGAAAAGTTTTTAGCCAATATGTTGGCTGGGATTGGCGGTATAAATCATGCGCTTTTGGTTGTCGCTTGTGATGATGGTGTAATGGCGCAAACCCTAGAACACCTTTCTATTTTAAGACTAGCGGGCTGTGAAAATGTCAGTGTCATACTGACGAAGGCTGACAGAGTTGATCATTCGCGAATTGAACAGGTCACGGAGCAAGTTACCTCTGAGTTGGCTCAGCAAGGTTGGCCAGATGCAAAACTATTTATTACGTCTATTGAAGATGGGCGTGGCATTGATGCGCTACGGTTATATCTGCAACAGCTTCATCAGCAAAGTGGTTCACATCCCAATATCCAACGTCGTTTTCGTTTAGCCATTGACCGCGTTTTTTTGGTTAAAGGTGCAGGGATTGTGGTGACTGGTACCGCGTTAGCGGGAAAAATTCACGTTGGCGAGTCACTTTGGGTGACTGGGGCGGATAAGCAAGTTCGTGTCAGAGGTATTCACCGGCAAAACCAAATATCTGAATTCGCTGTCGCGGGGGACCGTGTGGCTTTAAATTTGACAGGTGATATTGATAAAGAAAATATCACTCGAGGTGATTGGTTACTTGCAGAGCAACCCGCATTTATTGCAACACGGGTTATTGTCGAACTGGAATGCGATACATTAATTAAGCACTGGCAGCCTGTGCATCTCTATCATGGTGCAAGCCATATCACTGGCCGAGTATCATTATTAGTGGAACAAGGAGAAACCCCTGTTCTCGCAGAATTAATTTTAGATACCCCATTATGGTTAGTAGAGAATGACCGGTTAATCATTCGTGATATTAGCGCTCGCCAAACGTTAGGTGGGGCTCGAGTGATACGTTTGGTTTCCCCACGCCGAGGTAAAAGACTCCCAGAGTTTTTGGATTGGTTATCTAGGCTTTGCCGAGAACAAGACGAACTGGCTCACTTTAAGTTACAACTTCCACAAGGTGAACTTAATTTACGGGATTACAGTTGGGCGCGGCAGCTCACCCATGAGGCGTTAGATAACTTATTAGCAAAAACGGATGTGGAACGGGTTGGCAATCACGTTTTATCCATATTTAAAACGCAAATAGCGAAAGAACATATCGTTCAAGCTCTTGAAAAATTTAATGAAATACACAGTGACCAAATTGGTGTTGGCAAAGCACGTTTAAAACGTATGGCTCTGCCTTCAATGAGTGAAGCATTAGCCTTTAAATTCATTGATGACCTAATTACTGACAATGTTATTAAGCAAACACGTGGCTGGTTGCATATGCCTCAACATGGGTTGGTTTTTGATGCGCAACAGCAGCTGATTTGGCAACAAATATACCCATTATTTTCACGTAATGAGGCGTGGTGGGTGCGTGATTTAGCATTAGAAAGTGGTTATGAAGAAGATACGATGCGTCGCGTGTTAAAAAAGGCGGCACAAATGGGGTTAATTACGGCAATAGTTCGTGACCGCTATTATAGTCATGAACAAATTAATTATTTTGCTTCACTTATTCATCGTTATTGCTTGGAAAATGAAGCTATTTTTGCGGCTGATTTTCGTAACGAATTAGGGATTGGTCGAAAACTCGCGATTCAAATTCTTGAGTTTTTTGATAAAAGCGGTTTTACTCGTCGTAAAGGCGATGGTCACCATTTACGAGATAAAGGCATTTTCGTTGAATAAATTGAGTGTTTTAATCCGTTATAGTAGTGCTTCATAGCAACCTCCAATATTAAACTTGTGGTAAAACTAATGAAGAAAAAGTTATTTGCAGGCTTTTATCTGGCATTGATCTTTATTGGCTCCCTTTTCTTAGTCTTTGAAAAAGGTAGTGTAATTTATCCTGCACTCATATCGGTCAGTGTATATGCCGTTTTATTCGGTATTTTAATGGTGCTAACAGCCCGCTGGTTATTTTCTGTGATTATTACCAGTACATTATTTATCATCATTAAATTCCTGAACCAGTTAAAAGTTCATTATTACAAAGAACAACTCTTCTTTAGTGATATCAATATCATGACGGACACTTCCAATATGGGGACCTTGGGTCATTATTGGTTAGCGGGTGTCGCATTGGTCGGGTTGCTTATATTATTAGTCATTAATGGGGTTATTAGCTGGCGGTTGGTCAAACCAAGTAAATCAAAGATTACTCGCGTTATTGGTGTCGTTCTTATTGTTGCAGGTTATTTTAGTATTAACTTCACAAGCTCACATTATTATGACAGATGGTCTCAGACGTTGCCAAAAGGCCGAGGGACAGTGACCAATATTATTATGTCAGCACAAAATGCGAGTTATCAGTCTCCTGAATTTGCAGGTTCAGCTGATTACTTTGTAAAAAAAGCAGCTGCTGTCTCCTTAGAAAATAATGTGGTATCAGAAAAGCCAGACATCGTTTTATTACTACAAGAATCTACTGTTGACCCACATATTTATGATTTACCTGAAGGAACCAAGCTTCCCGATTTATTTATGTTCCAGCAAGATAATGGCGTAAGTGCGCATAGTCAGATGCGGGTACAAACTTTTGGAGGGGGAACTTGGTTATCTGAATTCTCCGCCTTAACTGGCTTAAATAGCGATGATTTCGGTGCGCAAAAAAGCGGTGTATTTTATTTTATCGTTGACCACCTTAAAAATAGCTTATTCAAAGAAATGAAGGCCAACGGTTATTATACTGTGGTACTTACTCCTTTTAATAAAGGTGCATACCATTCAGGCCATGCCTATGAAACGCTTGGGGTTGATAGAATTATTCAACCACAAGAACTTGGCTACCCAGGAAAACTACAAGATAACTTATGGACGATCAGCACCGATGATATGCTGAAATACGTGAAAGAAATCTTAGCTCAAGAAACAGATAAACCTGTATTTATTTTCTCTCTTACCATGTATGAACATGGCCCTTATAAAGAGAGTCATAGTGATGACTATGGCATAAAAGACAAAATTAAAAACCCTGATGCTGCGGGTGAATTTAGCCATTATATGGACAAAATCGCCACTTCAGATGCATCAATACGCAATTTTGCAGACTTTATTGAAAAACGTGAGCGCCCGTTGATGTTTTTATATTTTGGTGACCATCAGCCAGGCATTAGTTTAAATCAGTATAATTCTTCATTTTCATCTCCCGCTTACTTAACACAATTTACCTTACGGGATAATTTAAAATCAGGGACGGTGATCAAAACGGGCCAGCTAACCGATATTTCCTTCTTAGGTGGTATTTTATTGGAAAGAGCGAATTTAAAAATATCCCCATTTTATGAGGCTAACATCAAAATGCGTCACTTATGTGATGGCAAGCTGAATGATTGTGAAGACCAAAAGTTACTTGATAGCTACCGTAACTATGTTTATGGAACTTTAGAAGCGGCTAACGCCAATAAAGGTGATATGCAATAGTATGTTATTATCAGCCGTAGATATTTACGGCTGATCCCCTCTTTTTTGTTATTTCCTACCTAAAATATTAATACTTTCTTAAAATTTATTATTTTTTTAGGCTTTCTTGTTTTAATAACAAAACCATTCGTTATTATTTTTGTCTTAATTTTAGGTATTTTTTCTGTGAAATTTGGTGCTCATTCAGAGCTTAAGAATGGTTTAACGCTAGAAGACAATGAATATGAAATATTTGGTCACGGGAAGTGCGGGTTTTATTGGTTTTAAGCTTTGCCAGCGTTTATTAGAGGACGGACATGAAGTTGTTGGGATTGATAACTTAAATGCATATTATGATCAAGGGCTTAAACAATCCCGTTTACATTTATTGGAGCAGTTCCCTTTATTTCGCTTTATTCATCTTGACCTCACTGACCGTGAAACCGTTCGGGTATTGTGTACCCAAGAGCAATTTGACCGAGTCATTCACCTAGCAGCACAAGCGGGGGTCCGTTACTCATTGGAAAACCCATTTGCTTATGCAGACAGTAATTTGACTGGTCACCTCGCTATTTTAGAAGGCTGTCGCCAAGCAAAAGTGAAGCATTTGGTCTATGCCTCTTCAAGTTCGGTGTACGGAGTGACCGATAAGACGCCATTTACCACGGACATGGCAACCGATCACCCTATTTCACTGTATGCGGCAACGAAGAAAGCTAATGAATTAATGGCGCACTCCTACTCGCATTTATACCAGCTTCCAACGACTGGGTTGCGCTTCTTTACGGTTTACGGCCCATGGGGGCGCCCAGACATGGCTTTATTCAAGTTTACGAAAGCTATTTTGGCGGGCGAGCCTATCGATGTCTATAATAACGGCAATCTCAGTCGTGATTTCACTTTTGTTGATGATATTGTCGAAGGTGTGATCCGTATTTCAGATATAATTCCACAAGCAAACCCGAATAACCCTTCGGCATCACCGGCAGAAAGCAGCGCGCCATATCGAATCTATAATATTGGTAATGGTCAACCCGTTAAATTGATTGAATTTATTTCTGCACTGGAAAAAGCACTGGGTAAAGAAGCGATTAAAAACTTTTTACCTATGCAAGCGGGTGATGTATACACCACTTGGGCGGATACAGAAGACTTGTTTAATGTGACTGGTTATCGCCCACAAGTTTCTATTGAGCAGGGTGTTCAGGCATTTGTGGATTGGTATCGTTCTTATTACCACCAATAATATCAATAAGCTGTAACATCTTTAGCAGGATTTGAGAGGCAAGTTTGAAAATAGCAATCGCAGGAACCGGTTACGTCGGCTTATCTAACGCCATGTTGCTGTCACAACACCACGAAGTGGTCGCCGTGGACATCATCCCTGAAAAAGTGGCGATGTTAAACAACCATCAATCACCGATTGTTGATGCAGAAATTGAGCAGTTTTTAACGGAAAAGACGCTCAATTTTCGCGCTACAGAAGATAAAACAGAGGCCTACACAGGCGCTCAGTACGTGATTGTGGCTACACCAACTGACTATGACCCAAAAACCAATTACTTCAATACTAGATCGGTTGAGTCTGTTATTCATGATGTGAATGAAATTAACCCACAAGCGACGATCATCGTAAAATCCACTATTCCGGTGGGCTTTACCGCGCGTTTACGTGAAGAATTTGGTTATACCAACGTGATTTTCTCCCCTGAATTTTTACGTGAAGGCCGCGCTTTGTGGGATAACTTGCACCCGTCCCGTATCGTGGTAGGAGAGCGTTCAGAGCGCGCGAAAATTTTTGCGGATTTACTGCTTGAAGGTGCGATTAAAAAAGACGTTCCCGTGTTATTTACGGATGGCACCGAAGCCGAAGCCATTAAGCTGTTTGCCAACACCTATTTAGCGATGCGTGTGGCATACTTTAATGAGCTCGACACCTATGCAGAAAGCCGCGGTCTAAATGCACGCCAAATTATTGAAGGGGTCTCTTTAGACCCACGTATTGGCAGCCATTATAACAACCCATCATTCGGTTACGGTGGTTATTGTTTACCAAAAGATACCAAACAACTGTTAGCTAACTACGATGATGTGCCAAATAACTTGATTAACGCCATTGTGGAATCGAACCGTACCCGCAAAGACTTTATTTCCGATGCGATTATTGCTAAAGCACCACGTAAAGTCGGTGTTTATCGCTTAGTGATGAAGGCTGGCTCTGATAATTTCCGCGCCTCTGCGGTACAGGGTGTGATGAAACGCATCAAAGCCAAGGGTATCGAAGTGGTGGTGTATGAGCCTGTTTTAAAAGAAAATGAATTTTTCCGCTCTAAAGTTATTCGTGACTTAGAGACTTTCAAAGCAGAAAGCGACATTATTTTAGCCAACCGGATGGTGCCTGAGCTGGAAGATGTGGCAGAGAAAGTCTATACCCGCGATTTATTTGGTAACGACTAAGCGGTTTTTATGAGAGTAGGTTGGCACTATGGTGACCTGCTCTCATAGATAGAGCCGTACAGCTTTTCTAAAACCTTACCAATTTTGAGGTATATCGCACAACTTACCTATTTTTAGACGCCATTTTGCAACAATCGCTAAGAAATGTCGTTTGCCATTTGCTAGCATCCGTCAATTGATTAAAAATTGGCTATTTTGCTATGCAGAACATAATAAAAAAACAAAGAGACGGTTTTATCACCTATCAAAAAGAAGGTGAGATAGATTTTTGGCAAATTGTTAATGATTATATTGATGGGAAGATCTCGGGTAAAAATTTAGGTAGCGGAAATATTGAGAGAAGTGTTGCTCGTATTCATGTAGATGGGCAAAACTATATTATTAAATGTGAAAAAGAACGGGATAAGCGTATTGAAAAACGGTTGATGCGTATTATTTCAGGACCTTTTTATTCACAGTTATTAATGCGATTAGTCTCTGCTCAAAATAAAGGTTGTATGGTAACCAATGACATCTATTTCGTTGCTGAAAAAATGGTCGGTCGTGAGTCAGTAGAAACATGGATTATTGCGGAATATGTGGAAGGAACGGTTTTATCTGAACTGGATGATATTACGCCTTACTATGCAGAAATGAAGTCTGTCATTAACCAATTACATAACTATGGTTTATCTTCTAATGACATCCATGCAGGAAACTTTGTTGTAACCAATGTGGGGCTAAAGGTTATTGATTTATCAGATTATGGTAATTTTGCTATTTGCAAAGCGAATGATTTAATTGCATTACAGCGTTTTTACGATATTGAACCCGATAGCAAAAATTGTGTTTATCGCTTTATTCGTTTTAGAGATAACTTTCGTCATTGGTCAAGAAAAATAAGAGGAAAGAAAACTCGGCTTTAGTGTGCTATGCCAAGTTTTCATTACTACTAAATTACCGAAAATAACAAAGTTACCGATCACAACAAAACTATTGATAAAGCGCATCTAAAAATTCAGGGATAAAACTACCTGTCCCATGGCAGCGCTGGGTTGCGGTTTCTCCGGCTTGCTTCATGATAGCGCAAGCAGCGGCAACATTTTGCAGCCTATCACCAGGTAGAGCACAACATGCAGCAACCACCGCAGAAAGAGCGCATCCCGTACCGACCACCCGAGTCATTAAAATATGGCCGCCAGTCACCGCAAAGGTGCGTGTTCCATCGGTGATGTAATCCACTTCACCGCTTATCGCAACAATAGTCTTAGCTTGTCTCGCTAATAATTGTGCCGCGGGGAGTGCATCATCAGTGGAGTTAAGGGAATCAACGCCTCTGCCACCTGCACTGCTTCCTGCTAACGCCATAATTTCAGAAGCATTACCGCGAATAGCGGCAGGTTTGAGTGTCAACAATTCATGGCAAAAATGGGTACGAAAGCTGAGCGCACCTGCAGCGACAGGGTCAAGTACCCAAGGTTTTTGTGCTTGATTTGCACTGTTAACCGCACATTTCATCGCATATCGACGCTCTGTCGTTAATGTGCCCACATTAATTAGTAAGCCATGTGCGATAGCGGCAAACTGCTCAGCTTCTTCGGGTTCAATCACCATGGCTGGGGAACAGCCGAGTGCTAATAGGACATTGGCAGTGAAGGTCTGAACAACATCGTTTGTCATGCAATGAACAAGAGGAGATTGAGAATTAAGTTGCTGTAGTACCAGTGATTTCGCCGTGTTACTGATGTGTTCAAATTCTAACATGATCCCCTCATTAATAGTGATAGAGTATAGGTTTGTTGATTTATTCTACACTCTATCTGTTTTAATGAAAGAACCGCTTAATCAGCAAGGTACTTCTCCATTACCATTCCACCAGCACCCTGAGCAACGATTTCATATGAATCATTGGCGGGATAAATGCGTGTCTTAATATGGGGGAAAATAGCGAGTTTTTCTTCAATCGACTTTTTGGTCATCTCAAAAAAGTGATTTTTAGGTGTCAGGGTGCCGCCGCACACCACCACATCGGCTTGAGTCGTTAAAATAGCATTAGCGATGGCGATACCATAATAATAGGCCGCTTCACCAAGCGCTTCGAGGCACAGGGCATCGTCCAATGTGAGAGCTTGGAAAATAGTATGGTAGCTAATTTCAGACTCATTATTAACTAATTCATTGATTATTGAACTTTTACCCAACCTGAGTTGCTGGATTACTCGTGCCTTAATCGCAGACAGTGAACTATATTGCTTTAAACAGCCAAATGACCCACATTCACAGCGCTGGCCATTAATATCAATCGTTGTATGGCCAAAGGCTTGAGCTGTACTAATGGGGGCCGGAGCGTATTGGTTATTGATGATGGTGCAACTGCGAATATCAGTATCACAGGTTGTGAATAAAAATCTTTGGCTATCAGAGGTATAGCGCAAGCGATACTCAGCAAAAGCCGCAAAACTAATCCCACTTCCGAGTAACACAAAACAAGGAACTTTACTGGAAATGTAGTCGTGAAGTTCTTTTATTCTTGCGTGGTATTGATGATATGGCAGTTTATCACGTTCTAAAATATGGTCGATGGCGATGCCGATACCCAACAAGCTTTCTACGCTAAGTCCATGTTCAGCTAATAAAATATCTAATCTGTTGAGCAGATGATCCACCATATTTTCTGCGGTTTCTAGGTGCTCATATTTCACTTTTACCATACCTAAAATATCCAATTTTAGGTTTTGTAAAACAATCGTTGAATATATATCACTCATTTCAATGCCAACAAGATAACCATCTGCAGCATTAATGTTATAGAGGATTGGTTTGCGGCCACCGGTCGACTCTCCGAGCTCAGAAGTCGAAATTAAGTGATTTCTCCCCAGTTCGTCGAGTAACCGAGCACAAGTTGCTGGTTTCATGCTAGCCAGTGATGTCAACGTCTCTGCCCTAATGGGACCATGGTTTAAAATTAATCGGTAAAGCGTTTTGAGTTTTTGTGTTTTTGAATTTTTTGAGGTGCGAAATTCATTTAATAGTGTATGTAACAAGCGCCTCACTCCTTTTCATTCCGACTCTATCGATAAAGATTAGCAAATATACGCATAAGATTCTGCTTCCTGTGACACATCATATCGAAATACTTTTTATTAAAATGAGATTAAGATCGCTGTTCTGTTTCTAAATTGCTTTATGATCAATTTTAACAATTTTTAGTCGATGTCAATTTGGAGACAACAACCATGCATCATACAAAAGATATTCTAGAAAGCTTAAGCTTTATTCAGTCTCGCACAGATATTAAACCAACAGTGGGCATTATTCTGGGTTCAGGACTCGGTCCGTTTGCGGATACATTAGAAAATGCAGTGCATATTCCTTATAGCGAAATTCCACACTTTGCTAAATCTGAAGCGGTAGGGCATGCCAATGAATTGGTGATCGGCACCATCGCAGGTAAAAATGTGGTTGCCATGAAAGGCCGTTTCCACTATTACGAAGGCTTTACCCTTGACCAAGTCACTTTCCCTGTGCGTTTGATGAAAGCGTTGGGTGTTGAAAAATTGATTATCACCAATGCCTGCGGTGCGGTAAATACCGACTTCAACCCAGGTGATCTGATGATTATTACCGATCATATTAATTTAACTGCAAATAACCCACTGATGGGGCCAAATAACCCTGAATTAGGGGTGCGTTTCTTGGATGTCAGTGAGGTGTATAACAAAGAATTACGCCAAACAATCAAGAATGTAGCGGCTGAACAAGGTGTTTCTGTCCGTGAAGGTGTTTATGCATGGTGGACAGGCCCAACTTATGAAACACCTGCCGAAATTCGTATGATCAGAACCTTAGGCGCAGATGCTGTTGGTATGTCTACCGTACCAGAAGCTCTGGTCGCTCATCATTCACAAATTAAAACAGTGGGCATTTCCTGCTTAACCAATATGGCTTGCGGTATTTTAGAACAGCCACTTAGTCATGACGAAGTTATTGAAACAGCTGAAAAAGTTAAAGCGACCTTCTTGAAATTAGTGACAGGCGTGATCGAACGCTTCTAATTTTTTAGGTTCTTTTTCTCAAACTAATATAAAGATGTCCATGACACTAAATAAGGTGAATATTGAAATGAAATTTAAAGGTCTAATTTTAGTTTCTTTAGGCGCTTGTAGTTATGGCATCCTTTCAACACTCGTCGTGTTGGCCTACCGCGCAGGGTATTCCTTGAATGATGTCATCGGTAGCCAAACGGTATTAGGTGCGATTTTACTGTGGTTTTTTGTTGTCGCAGGCGTATTAGTTAAAAAAGCACGTCTAGTATGGCCAACACGTCGGCAAGGCCTATTAATGTTACTCACTGGGACGACAACCGGGTTAACCGGGCTTTTGTATTATGCATCATTGCAATATTTATCCCCTGCACTTGGTGTCGTACTCTTTTTGCAATTTACATGGATGGGGGTTGCAATTAACGCATTTATTGACCGCAAAATTCCTCCCGTAATGACCATGGTGTCAGTTGTGGTGATATTAATTGGAACAGTATTAGCGACAGGTTTGTTAAACAGTTCAGGGATCGTGTTTCACTGGCTTGGTGTGCTATTAGGATTATGTGCAGCATTATCGAACGCTATTCGTGTTTACGTCAGTGGAGCATTAGCGGTTAAAACAGATCCTATGATGCGTTCTGCAATTATGGTAACAGGGGGCGCAATTTTGACATCAATTGTTGTTCCGCCAACATTCTTATTGAGCGCTTCAACGTTTCAATCTCTATTTTTCTCATACGGATTACCTCTGGCTTTCTTTGGTTCTTTCTTCGGTATGTGGATGTTTGCCAAAGGTACTCCACTGATCGGTACCAGTTTAGCGACCATTGTTAGCTCAATGCAGTTACCTGTCACGATTTTATTATCCGTAACGGTATTGCATTTACCTCTTGAATTCATTCAGTTTGTTGGTGTTGCTGTCATCCTTATGGGTGTTACCATTGCTGAGTTGAAAATAAAAACAAATAAATATAACTCCAAACGGAGCCTTGTATGAATATTAAATCCCGCTTGAAAATCATGCTTTTCCTGCAATATTTTGTTTGGGGAAGTTGGTTAGTTACACTCGGCTCGTACATGATGAAAACATTGAGTTTTTCAGGTGCAGAAGTCGGTATGGTGTATAGCTCAAAGGGTATTGCTGCTATTTTAATGCCCGGGCTTATCGGAATCATTGCAGATAAATACATTCCAGCAAATCGTTTATATATGATTTGCCATTTGATTGGGGCTGCTGCATTGTTTTATGCCGCAACAGTCACAAGTTCAACTATCATGTTCTGGGTGATGTTAATTAATGCAATGGCCTTTATGCCAACAATTGCACTCTCAAATAGCATCAGTTATTCATCATTAAGCCAATATCAGCTCGATTCAGTGAGTAACTTTCCACCTATTCGTGTGTTTGGTACGGTAGGCTTTATTGTTGCAATGTGGAGCATTAGCTTATTGAAATTTGAGCTAAGTAGTATGCAGCTTTATATTGCAGGTGGTTGTTCATTGCTTTTAGCGCTTTATTCACTAACTTTGCCAAAAATTGAAGTCAATAAAAAAGCGATTTCAAGTAGTTGGATCAGTAAGCTAGGTTTAGATGCTTTGGTGTTATTTAAAAAGCCTATTATGGCGGTATTTTTCTTATTCGCTATGTTACTTGGCGCTGTTTTACAAATCACGAATACATTTGGTAACCCATTCTTGCACGACTTCGGGCTGAACCCGTTATACCAAGATAGTTTGGTGGTACAGTATCCATCGATATTATTATCGATCTCTCAGATGGCTGAAGTGTGTTTTATCTTAGCAATTCCATTTTTCTTGAAACGCTATGGCATTAAAACAGTCATGTTATTAAGTATGTTCGCTTGGACACTACGCTTTGGTTTCTTTGCGTTTGGCGACCCATCAGCCATTGGTTTGATGTTCTTGATCATGTCGATGATTGTTTATGGCTGCGCATTTGATTTCTTTAATATTTCAGGCTCTATATTTATTGAAAGAGAAGTAGATACGCGTATGCGTGCGAGTGCCCAAGGCTTATTTATGACAATGGTTAACGGTGTTGGGGCCTATTTTGGTGCGATACTAAGTGGATTGGTTGTCGACTATTACACCGTGGATGGTATTAAAGATTGGCAAATGATTTGGTTAGTTTTTGCTTCTTATACTGTTGTATTGGCAATAATATTCCAATTTACGTTCCATTATCACCATGATAAAGACGCAGCACTGAAAGAAGCCAAATCTAGCTAAGATAAATCGTTATAAATAACATTCAATTTAAGAGAAAACCATAAATTTGGTTTTCTCTTTTTTGTTAGTTTTAACATTAAACATAATTACGTTTACCGCGTAAAATATGCTCAGTCAGCGTTTCTTCCGCAAGGGTAAATTCTTTTGCTTTGAGTTGCTCAACCAATTGCTGATGTTGGCGTGTAGATTCATAATAATATTCATTGCGATAAATAGGGTCGGGCTGAAAATATACTCGCTGGCGAATATTGTCCGCTAAATCTAAGAAAACTGAGTTATCCAGTAATTCTAAGAAGAAACGGTGGAATCGTTCATCTTCTTTTATCCAACCTTGATAGTCATTTTCCTTCAATAATTCATTTTGCCGCTCAATAATGGTCTCTAAAATAGAAAAATGCTCATTAGTTAAATATTCACGCACTAATTTAATTGCATGTGACTCAATTGCTAAGCGTAAATCATAATTATCTCGAGTCTCTTTTAACGATAGTTTCTGAATAAAAACACCTTTTCGAGGGATAATTTTGACTAAGCCTTCATTTTGCAATTGATATAAGGCTTCGCGAATTGGGGTGCGACTCATACCGAGTTCCTCAACTAAGCTATTTTCAGAGGTATAACTTTCCTCTCCAAATTGCTTACTGAGAATTTTATGCTTAATTGCGGTATAGGCTTGTTGGCTTAGTGGTTTATCTTTCATCAGGATCTTGTGTTAATAATAGAAATTTTAGTGAGTATAGAAAGGAATAGGCTGGTATACAAGTAATGCACTAGTTTTATATTATTTAGGGTGCTGTTAAATTTTGGTGGGTAATTGAACTTAACTTGTTGAATAAACCAGCATCCTTGCCAGTTTTTTAGACTAATACAGCTCAGGGCGCCGGTTTTGCATGCAAGGTAATTTTTCTCGTGTTTCTGCGGTATGCTGCGTTGATATTTCAGCAAAAAATAGTGTTTCATCGTAGCCAGCAGAGGCAATGGTTACGCCAAGCGCATCACAAACAAGGCTGCGGCCAATAAAAATATTACCAGTTTGGTCACATGCGCAGACAGGAATTGTGTTCTCCAAAGCGCGTGCTTTAACTAATGTTTGGTAATGCTCCTCTTTAAGTGGCCCACTTACCCATGCTGTGGGAACGAGTATAAGGTCTGCGCCAGCTAAGGTTAGTTTTCGAGCAACTTCTGGGAAACGCAACTCATAACAGACTAAAACGCCAATTTTGCCAAATTCAGTTTCCACAGGTTTTAACGCATTATTACTTTGAATAATGTTGAGGGATTCCTGATATGAAAAGGCATCATACAGGTGGGTTTTTTGGTAATGATAGATAAGCTCACCTTGGCGGTTCAACATAATTGTCGTGTTGAATGCTCTTTTCGGCTCATTCGGGGCACTTTCATAAATTCCACAAGTCACATAAATACCGCATTGTTTAGCGGTTTTTGTCAACTCGGAGACAAAAGGGCCATCAACAGGCTCTGCGACATCGGCATAGCTAATACCGCTATCTGCAGGAACAAATGCCATGAACATTTCCGGCAATAGGACGAGGTCGGCACCGCCTTGAGCAGCTTTTTGTATAGCGTCACAGGCTTTTTTTAAATTTAGAGCTTTATCTGGGCTACTGGCAAGCTGAGCAATTGCAATTTTCATGGAGTCTCCTTATTCAAAAAATTTAGCTGCACCTGAAATCGCCGCTAATGTTTCACCAGCATCAATGCGCTTTTTAACATCAATTTCAGCATGTTGAGCATTAAGGGCTCGTTGACGATATTCTTGCAGAGTAACTTCATCGGCGACTAAAATGCCATCACCATCTGCGATGATTAAATTACCGGGATGAATCGTTACGCCATCTATACTAATTGGCACATTAATTGCGCCTTCAATACCTAAGATTCGCGTCGTCAACGGGCTCACTTTACGTGCATAAATAGGAACACCAATCTCACGTAATGCTTTGATATCAGTGACACAACCATCAATAACTGCGCCGGCAATTTTCTTTGCCCGTGCCATGTAAGAAACCATTTCGCCCCAACAAGCACGATCATAATCCCCAGACATATCGATACAGACAACATCGCCTTCTTGCACGATGTCGAAAACCTTATGTACAGCAGATGAATCCATATGCGGAATACGTACAGTTACAGCATTACCAATAAATTGGCACTGTTCAATTTGTGGGCGTAATGTTTTTAGAAAACCGAAGTCGGTCATGTGTCCAATAGTTGACGGGCAAACATCACGGCAACTTTCGATAACTTCTGGGCTAAAACAGGCAACTCGAGGATTTAATGTAAACATAAGGACACCTTTATTTATTGAATATAATGTGTTTTGGGTAAAAATTAGTCAGGATTAACGGCAGCAGCTAAAGGTTTATCAGGCTGAATGAAAAACCAGCAAACAATCGCTAAACTGATAGGTATCACATTGAAAAGTAAAGCGACGGTCCAGCCAAAATGCTGTGCAAGCCAGCCACATAAAATAGGGGAAATAACACCACCGAGATTACCCCACAAGTTCATCCATCCACTGACCGAGCCAGCATATTGGCGGCCTTTATCTGCTGCGATTGCCCAAGAGGTCACAACTGGTAATCCTAGAGAGCCGAGCGCAAGGGTTAGCCATGCAACACTAGCGATGGCACTTTCAGTTTGAGCTGCGCCGCAAATCCCCACGATAAATAGAATAAAACCGGCAATCGCGATATAGCCCCTAGCGACTAACTGCGAGTACCCTTTGTTGAGTAACCAATCAGAAATTGAGCCTGCAGTGAGTACTGCGATACAAATTGCTAACCAAGGAAAACTGGCGGCTACGCCCATTTGGGTTAATGAAAAGCCTCGAGCTTCTTGTAAGTAGGTGGGTAACCAAATCATGAATAAGGTGGTCATATAGGCAACAAAAAAATATTGGAAGCCAACAGCCCAGAAAGGACGTTCTTTCATAAATTTGCGCCAAGGGGCTTTAACATCAGTACCGCCTTGCTCACTAATTGTTCGGCCTTCATGGATGAATGCGATTTCACTTTGAGAAATTTTAGGGTGTTGCTCAGGCTTATTTCTGGCAAAAAAATACCAAACCATGCCGATAAGAATGCCAATCACACCAAATATATAGAAAACGGCATGCCACCCGAATGAAATCATAATAAATACGGTAAGAGTGGGGGCAATCACAGGCCCAAAATAGGAACCGGCAAGTAAGAAGCTAGCGGCTCGTGCCTTTTCATTTTGGCGAAACCACCATGTATTAAAAACGGCATTTGCAGGGTAGAGCGGCGCTTCCCCAACGCCGAATAGGAAGCGTACGATACATAGCCAAATATAGGTAGGAGCCACGACAGTTAAGATGGTAAATGCAGACCAAATATATAGGCTGATGGTTGCGATTAGTCTGCTACCAAACCGCTCTGCAAGTATCCCGCTTGGGATTTGGGCTAGTGCATAGCCAAGAGAAAATAACGCACCCAAAAAGCCAAATTGAACTTTGCTCATTCCTAAATCGGTCATCATATGTTCGGCCACAATGGAAATATTGGCGCGATCCATATACGCAATCAAACCGATAATAAAAAATATTGCTGCTAATCCCCAACGTAAACGCCCTGGTGAGTCTTTCGTTGCTGGTGTTACAACAGAATCATTATGTGACATAGAGTTACCTTTTTATTGGTTTGTCGAGGTAATCAACCTTATTGTATTTATATTGAATTCAACTTGTATACAAGACGGATGTTAATAAGCAGTTATTGAGGTGTCAAAGATCTGTTTTGTTATCTGTGACTGAACTCAAAACATTTGATTGATTTATGAGCGAGATCTTATTTTTAGGAAAATAGATAGGTAATAAATTTTATTATGAAAAATCAAGTTTTTATGATTTCATGGGAAACGATTTAATCGACGTTACTAATTATTTGAGAAAGAATAATTAATACTGCTTCGGTATAAATTTTTTAATATCGTCGAAGGGGTGTTGTGGAGTATAGCTTCAAAAATCGTGACAACTAGCACCTATTTCGAGTAAATATTGAGAATATCTCCAAAAAAAGCCAAACGATAATTAAGGTCGATTAGCTTTTTATGGATTAAAATCGTCAAGGAGTGATTATTCAATATTCTGAATTTGTTCTCTCATTTGCTCGATTAATACTTTGAGTTCAACTGCAGAGGTTGTAACTTCGCTATTAATTGATTTTGACGCTAACGTATTAGCTTCGCGGTTGAATTCTTGCATCATAAAGTCAAGGCGGCGACCAGTTGCCTCTTTTTTCTTCAAGATATTACGCGTTTCTTTAACGTGAGCTTCTAGTCTATCCAGTTCTTCTGCAACATCAACACGTTGAGCCAATAGAATAAGTTCTTGTTCCAGACGGTTGTTATCCACTTGAATATCAGCTTCTTCTAACTTATTTTGTAAGCGTTCACGTTGCCACTGTAAAATTTCTGGCATATGTTGACGTACTTTTGCGACTTCAACTAAGACGCCATCAAGGCGTTGTTCGATAAGTGCATGCAATGAAGCACCTTCAGCTTCACGGCTTTGAATGAAAGCATCAATAGCTTCATCTAAGCCTGCCAGTAGCTGTTCGCTGATGACATCTAAATCTTGTTCACCTGCTGACATCACACCCGGCCAACGCAAAATTTCTAATGGGTTTATTTCACCTTCATGGCTGTAATTTTTAACCCAATTCGCAGCACTGATTAATTGGCGTGCTAATTGTTCATTTAGGATTAATTCACCACGATTTGCGCCATCTAACTCAAAGCGTAGGCTACATTCTACCTTTCCACGTGTTAGGCGAGAACGCAGACGTTCGCGAATAACGGGCTCAAGGCTTCTGAATTGCTCAGGTAAGCGAATATACGTTTCTAAATAACGTTGGTTCACGGAACGCAGCTCCCAGGCCGCATTCCCCCATTCACCCTTGATATCCCGACGGGCAAAAGCGGTCATACTACGGATCATAATTCGTTCCCATTATCGTAAAGATTTAGGCGATTATAACGCTATGCAGGATGACAGGATAGGCATTATCGCTTGAACAACGTATAATGCGTCCCAATTTGAGTTGATAATGGAGATAACACCATGCGCCCAGCAGATAGACAAGCAGACCAAATGCGCCCGATTACCATCACGCGCAACTATACTAAGCATGCAGAAGGCTCTGTTCTTATTGAGTTTGGCGACACGAAGGTGTTATGTAATGCAACTGTTGAAGAAGGGGTTCCTCGCTTTTTAAAAGGGCAGGGGCAAGGTTGGGTTACAGCGGAGTATGGCATGTTACCGCGCGCAACAAACTCACGTAATCAACGTGAAGCTGCACGAGGAAAACAAACCGGTCGTACGATGGAAATCCAACGTTTAATTGCACGTTCTTTACGTGCTGCGGTTGACCTTAAAAAATTAGGTGAATACACGATTACTTTAGACTGTGATGTTATTCAAGCGGATGGTGGTACACGGACAGCAGCGATTTCTGGTGCTTGTGTGGCGCTTGTTGATGCACTGAATAACATGGTTGAGCAAGGTAAAATTGCAAAAAGCCCACTAAAATCAATGGTTGCTGCCGTTTCGGTTGGAATTGTAAACCAAGAAGCTCTATGTGATCTTGAGTATGTTGAAGATTCTGCAGCTGAAACCGATATGAATGTTGTCATGATGGATGATGGCCGAATGATTGAAGTACAGGGCACCGCAGAAGGCGAACCGTTTAGTCATGAAGAGTTATTAGCCCTATTGGCGTTAGCTAAAACAGGTTTAAATACCATTTTTGAAGCTCAGCGAGAAGCGCTGAAGTAAGTTAATCATTAATTAGGCGGCTGAAAAGTCGCCTTTTTTATGCCTGCTGGTTCATCAACTAGTGTGCCAGCTTTGAAAATAGATAAATAATCATCAACGAGGAGAATGACCAATGAAAGCCTATCAGCGCGATTTTATTGAACTTGCCATGAAAAAACAGGTACTTAAATTTGGTGAGTTTACGCTGAAATCAGGTCGTAAAAGCCCTTACTTTTTCAATGCGGGGTTATTTAATACAGGGCGTGATCTGGCACTTGTCGGTCGTTTTTATGCACAAGCATTACAAGATAGCGCAATTGAGTGTGATGTCATTTTTGGTCCAGCGTATAAAGGGATCCCCATTGCAACGACGACAGCGGTAGCACTTTCTGAGCACCATGACATCGATATGCCATACTGCTTCAACCGCAAAGAAGCTAAAGACCATGGGGAAGGCGGCGTGTTAGTCGGAAGTCCTTTACAAGGGCGTGTTGTGGTAGTTGATGATGTGATTACCGCAGGGACGGCAATTCGTGAATCAATGGAAATTATTAAACAACAACAAGCTACGTTGAATGGTGTTCTGTTATGCCTTGATCGCCAAGAAAAAGGCAAAGGTGAAATTTCAGCAGTACAAGAGGTTGAGCGTGATTATGGTTGTAAAGTTTACTCAATTATTACCATGAGCGATTTAATCACCTATCTTGCTGAAAAGGAAGGTATGCAGGAACATTTAGCGGCTATGAAGGCTTATCGCGAACAATACGGAATTGAATAAAAAAAGCCCTCGCCCAATGATGGGCGGGGTGAGTAGTATAAATAATCGGTTATTGTAACTGAGCTAGAATTAAAGGCCAGCGCGATTCAAACTCGACGGTTGGCCGATAACGAAACTCAGAACGCACAAAACGAGAGAGCATCCCTTCACAAAAGGCTAGTAACTGAGAAGCAAGTAATGACTCATCATGAATAAACCCATGGCCATCACGTATTTTTTTCTCTTTTAACACCTGCCGTAATTGTGATTCTATACGTTCAAATAATTGGTTAATACGATCTTGCAGCCTATCTTGCTCAAACATCAGAGCATGGCCAGTCATTATACGCGTAAGCCCAGGATTTTTCTCGGAAAACCCAAGTATTAGGGCAAGTATTAGTTTAATTCTAATTATCGTATCTTTTTCATCAGTTAAAATCAGATTAATGCGTGAAACTAATGAGTCTTCAATAAACCCAATAAGGCTATCGAACATTTTCATTTTACTCGGAAAATGACGATATAGCGCAGCTTCTGATACACCAACCGTAGCAGCAAGTTTTGCTGTTGTAATACGTTGGCTGCCATCACTACTTTCTAACATTAACGCAAGAGCCTGTAAAATCTCATCACGTCTGTTACGTTTTTGTGTTATCGCTTTTTCTGCCATGTCTAATAAGACCCCTGCTAAAACAGCAAAACAAACTATCCAAAATTTTGCTCTTAGTAAAGAGAGTTTCGAAGCAAAATGGATTTAAAAAATGTTTAAAATATAAGTAATGTTGAGCAAGCTTCCTGAAAGAAAATATGCGGCTGATTGTTTTTATTCATAAAGATAGAACCTAATTTAGGTTCTATCTAGCATATTAGTTATCAGGATGTTCTATTTATTGACGGCCAGAATGACCGAAACCGCCAGTTCCACGCTCGGTTGTGTCAAAATCATCAACAATATTAAATTCCGCCTGAACAACCGGGACAAACGCCATTTGTGCCATACGTTCACCAGGTTCAATGGTAAAAGCTTTGTCACTGCGGTTCCAGACAGACACCATGAGCTGGCCTTGATAATCAGAATCAATGAGGCCAACGAGGTTGCCCAGTACAACGCCATGTTTATGACCTAAACCGGAACGAGGTAAGATGACTGCAGCAAGACTTTCATCTGCAATGTGAATGGCTAAACCTGTTGGAATAAGTTCTGTTTGACCTGGTGCCAAATCGATTGGTGCATCAAGGCATGCACGTAGGTCTAAACCAGCAGAACCTGTGGTGGCATAGGCTGGTAGAGGAAATTCATTACCGATACGGCTATCGATGATTTTTAGGTCAATTTTTTTCATAACGTTGAAGTATCTCGTCAAGTAAATAGTGGCTTAATTCGTTTTTATTACAGTGAGGCAAACGGGTATCACCGTTTGCATCAAAAAGATGTAACGCGTTGTTATCGCTATTAAACCCGTTGTCTGCTAGTGAGACGTCATTGGCACAAATGAGGTCGAGTTGCTTTTGTTGTCGTTTTTGGCGTGCATATTCTTCCACATTTTGGGTTTCAGCTGCAAATCCAACAACATATGGCCTATTGTGTTTTAGGTTTCCGACACTAGCCACGATATCTGGATTTTTGATAAGTGTAATCGAAACTTCATCACCTTGTTTTTTTATTTTATTTTCAGCAATGTTTTTTGCGCGATAATCTGCAACTGCAGCGCAACCAATAAAAATATTTTGTTCAGCAATGGTTTGATGCACTTGTTCATACATCTCTAAGCCACTCATGACATCAATTCGGTTAACGCCTTCTGGTGTTTCAATATTTACAGGGCCCGCAATTAAAGTGACATCGGCACCACGTTGACTGGCTGCTTTAGCAATGGCAAAACCCATTTTCCCCGAACTATGGTTACTAATAAAGCGAACTGGGTCTAGCGCTTCCCGTGTTGGGCCCGCAGTGATCATTAATTTGATGCCTTGTAAGTCGAGTTTAGGGGTAAAAAACTCATTGGCTAGACGAACAACTTCTAGTGGGTCAATCATGCGACCAGGGCCAATATCACCACAGGCTTGGCTACCTGCATCTGGCCCCCAAATCATACATTGACGTTGTTGCAATTTGATTAAATTTTCTTGGGTTGCTTTTGCTCGGTACATTTGTTGGTTCATTGCTGGCACAAGTGCAATCGGTGCTGCGGAAGCAAGGCAAACTGTTGTGAGTAAGTCATTTGCCATTCCTGCATTGAGGCGAGCAATTAAATCCGCAGTAGCCGGTGCTAGAATAATGAGATCTGCCCATTTAGCCAGTTCAATATGGCCCATAGCAGCCTCAGCAGCAGGGTCTAGCAGGTCATCAGAAACGGGATGCCCTGAAACGGCTTGCAAGGTTAAAGGTGTAATAAAGGCTTTAGCACCTTGAGTCATCACAACGCGTACTATCGCACCTTTATCGCGCAAACGGCGGGTGAGTTCAGGGATTTTGTACGCAGCAATGCCCCCACTAATACCAATAACTATCTGCTTACCTAATAGTGACAGTTGATTCATTATTTTTATCCAATTCGGTCAACATGGGAGGCATATTACCACAGAGAAGCGC
This sequence comes from Providencia sp. PROV004, assembly GCF_011045615.1. Classification (NCBI taxonomy): domain Bacteria; kingdom Pseudomonadati; phylum Pseudomonadota; class Gammaproteobacteria; order Enterobacterales; family Morganellaceae; genus Providencia; species Providencia sp. PROV004. The sequence goes on along the minus strand of NZ_CP042859.1, from coordinate 4,544,435 downwards.
GAGGTGGCGCGCTCGATTTTTCATCACAGTACTATTTTTGCGAAGCGCTACGCAAACCCTTATGAGAGTGATTGTGAATGTTTTTTAGACTAGATAAAAAGGAAGCAAGGGATTTAGGGACAAAAAATATGATGAGTGAACATCTAGACCTACCACCAAGGGAAAAGCTACTCGCATACGGGGCAGCTGCGTTATCTGATGCTGAACTACTCGCTATTTTTCTACGTACAGGGAGCCAAGGCGAACCCGTTTTACAGCTTGCGAAGCGTTTAATACAGGAGTTTGGTTCAGTATATTTGCTTCTACAAGCAGACTACGAAAAACTCAAGCAATGTAAAGGAATGGGGAGTTGTAAATTTACCCAATTACAGGCTGTGAGTGAATTAGCTCGCCGTTTTTTCTCTGAACAATTTTTACATGAAGATGTGATGACTGGGCCTGAACAGTTGAAAGCAAAGTTGTTGGATTTGTTCGCAGGGCAAGAGCGTGAAGTTTTTGTCGTGATATTTTTAAATAATAAAAATCAAATTATTTGTCATGAAGAGTTGTTTAAAGGTACTTTAAACAAAGTTGAAGTTCACCCCAGAGAAATCATTCGCTTTGCCATAAAAATGAATGCAAACGGGATTATACTCGCCCATAACCATCCATCAGGTAATCCGGAACCAAGCGTAGCAGACAGGCAAGTGACAGAGCGTATCCAACGTGCTTGTACTATTATGGGGATTAAATTGCTTGACCATTTTGTCGTTGGGCATAAGCAATGTGTGTCATTTGTGGAGCGAGGATGGTTATAAAATTATTTTTTTGCCTAAAAAATGACAACTTTCTTTGTGTTGGGCTTGAGTGAAAACGATGGAAAGCGTATACTACGCCACCTTTAAGGATCTTGGGTTTGGCGAGAAGGGCCTATCTCAGTAAATTTTTACGTTTTAGTAAAGTAAATCTTTATTTAGGTATCAACGGTTTTTTCAGTCAATGAAAGTTTGCTGAGATGGGCTCCTAAGCCTGACGAGGCGGCCATACCCAGAACAAAAAAGCTCGAGCTGATTAGATTTTTGGAGAATAGACATGTCACGAGTCTGCCAAGTTACTGGCAAGCGTCCAATGAGCGGTAACAACCGTTCACACGCATTAAACGCGACCAAACGTCGTTTTTTGCCAAACCTGCACTCTCACCGTTTCTGGGTTGAGTCTGAGAAACGTTTCGTAACACTGCGTGTATCTGCTAAAGGTATGCGTGTTATCGATAAAAAGGGTATTGATGCTGTTCTTGCTGAACTGCGTACCCGTGGTGAGAAGTACTAAGGAGCTAAAAAATGGCTAAAGGTATTCGCGAGAAAATCAAGCTAGTCTCTTCTGAAGGTACAGGTCATTTCTATACCACTACGAAGAACAAGCGCACAATGCCAGAAAAACTGGAACTGAAAAAATTCGATCCAGTTGTTCGTAAGCATGTGATCTACAAAGAAGCAAAAATCAAATAATTTTGCTTTCTGCGTTAAAAACTCAGCTTCGGCTGAGTTTTTTTTTACCTAAAATTTGGGTTGTCGCGGATATGTGCATTCGAAGCTATGACCATTATTATGAAAGTAGTAACATAGTGAGTATTCATTGAATTAATAATGATATTTGTTGTCGAATGACTATTGTCTTTTACATATAGACTTGATTAAGAGTGCCTGGTGAAAAAACAGTTTAAAAAAATTCTTGTGATCAAGATGAGGTTTCATGGGGACATGTTGCTGACAACACCCGTTATCAGCTCATTAAAACACCGATATCCTGATGCTGAAATTGACGTTTTGCTTTATCAGGATACTATCCCCATTCTCTCTGAAAATGCTGAAATTAACGCTTTGTACGGCATGGCGGGGAAAAAAAGTAGTGGGCTGAGTAAAGCATGTAATTTTATTAAGCTACTGCTAAAGCTGCGTAAAAATAAATACGATTTAGTTGTTAACCTTGCAGATCAGTGGATGGTGAGTGTATTAGTTCGGGCTATTCCTGCTGACACAAAAATTTCCCATCAATTTACCCATCGAGATTCTAAATACTGGCGTAATAGTTTTACGCATTTGATAGAACCTGAAGGCGAACACGTTGTTCTGAATAACCTATCAGTGCTCAAGCCGTTAGAAATAAAAGAATTAAAAACGCATCTAACGATGTCTTATTCAGAGCAGGATTGGAAAAATATTGATGAAAGGTTACTAAGCTTAGGTGTCCATAGCAGCTATGTCGTTATTCAACCAACAGCGCGCCAAGCTTTTAAGTGTTGGGATAATGAAAAGTTTTCAGCCGTCATTGATGCATTGCAGTCTCGTGGTTATCAAGTGGTTTTAACATCGGGACCGAGTAAAGAAGATTTAGAATGTATCAGTGATATTGCAAATGGTTGCCAAACAACGCCTGTTACTGAGCTTGCAGGAAAGACTTCATTTCCAGAGTTAGGCGCACTGATTGCTCATGCCGCTCTATTCATCGGTGTTGATTCTGCACCGATGCACATTGCTGCTGCAGTCAAAACACCAATTGTGTGTCTTTTCGGTGCGACAAATCATATTTTTTGGCGGCCTTGGAGCGATAATAGTGTGCAATTCTGGGCCGGAGACTATGAACCTATGCCTCCGCGAGATGAACTTGACCGCAGTAAAAAGTATTTATCTATTGTCCCTGCATCCGATGTAATTAAAGCCACAGAGAAAATATTGCCGATGAATATTCGCTCTATGATGACAAGGTATTAACATGAATCTGGCATTTTGCTTATATAAATACTTTCCGTTTGGTGGGTTACAGCGGGATTTTCTACGTATTGCAACGGAATGCCAATCACGTGGGCATCACGTACGTGTCTATACCCAATCATGGGATGGTGATAAGCCTAGCGGCTTTGAAATTATTATCGTGCCGGTGACATCAAAAACGAATCATGGACGAAACGCACAATATTGTGACTGGGTGTTGGCGCATTTAAAGCAGCATCCTGCTGAGCGGGTAGTTGGTTTCAATAAAATGCCAGGACTAGATATTTATTATGCAGCAGATGTTTGTTATGCACAAAAAGTCGCTGAAGAAAAAGGTTTTTTTTATAAGCTGACGCCTCGCTATAAACACTATGCTGTATTTGAAAAAGCTGTTTTTGCAGTGGGGAAACCGACGCAATTACTCATGTTAACACCGCATCAAATTAGTCATTTTAAAAAGCATTATGGGACAGAAAATGAGCGTTTCCATATGCTGCCACCCGGTATTGCCCAAGATAGAAAGTATGATAAGCAAGTTGCGGAAGCTAAAAAAGTTTATCGTGAAAAAAATCAAATACCTGAATCTGCATTTTTAGTATTGCAGGTGGGTTCTGACTTCAAACGTAAAGGCGTCGATCGCACCATAAAAGCCATTGCGGCATTACCCGAAGAGATTAAGAAAAACACGTTATTGATGGTAGTTGGCCAAGATAAGCCGGCGAAATACCAGCAGTTAGCAAAAACGTTAGGCATTGGTTCGCAAGTCTCTTTCTTTAGTGGACGTAATGATATTGCAGAATTAATGGCTGCAGCCGATATATTAATGCATCCGGCTTACCAAGAAGCTGCTGGTATTGTGTTATTAGAGGCAATTACCGCGGGTTTACCGATTATTGTCACAGAAGTGTGTGGATATGCTTCATTTATTAGCCAAGCCAAATGCGGTATTGTGGTAAATGAGCCCTTTGAGCAAACGGTTCTGAACTTGGCTCTAGAAGATAGTTTAAAAAATCCGGTTCAATTAGCACAATGGGCAAGTAATGCGCGATATTTTGCCGATACAGAAGATTTATATAGTTTACCAGAAAAAGCCGCAGATATTATTTTAGGGGAAGCGAATGATTGAGTTAAAACCCCCTTTTAGTGAATTGTGGAAGAATAAAGATCCATTTATCGAGGCGGATAAGCTACAAGGTGAAGTTTTTCGTGCGTTAGAATCGCGTAAAACTCTGCGTTTTGAACTTGAGGGACGCAGCTATTTTATAAAAATTCATTATGGGACTACACTAAAGGAAGTTCTTAAAAATCTATTTTCTTTTCGGTTGCCGGTATTAGGCGCTGATCGAGAGTGGAATGCTATTCATCAACTGACTCAAGTGGGAGTTGACACGATGAATGGTCGAGCTTTTGGGCAAAAAGGGATTAACCCTCTTCGTCGTCACTCCTTTATTATTACTGAAGATTTGACCCCGACGGTGAGTTTGGAAGATTATTGTGCAAATTGGCTAGATAACCCGCCAACTTTTAGTACCAAACAAATGATTATTCGTCGTGTTGCGAAGATGGTGCGTAAAATGCACGCGACCGGTATTAACCATCGTGATTGTTATATTTGCCATTTTTTACTGCACTTGCCATTTACGGAAAATGAAGAACAGTTAAAAATATCAGTAATTGATTTACATCGGGCACAACTCAGAAATTCTGTTCCAACCCGTTGGCGCAATAAAGATTTAATTGGTTTATATTACTCATCATTAAATATTGGGCTAACTCAGCGTGATATTCTTCGTTTTATGAAAATCTATTTTGGCTTATCGCTGCGAGTTATTTTGCAACAAGAAGCATCATTGATAGCTAAAGCGGAAAGCAAAGCTGCACAAATTAAAGAACGCACAATTAGAAAGTCATTGTGAGTCAAAGAGAGAAGAGAGATATAAATGTTCTTCAATAAAGAAAATGCGGTTACACAGCAAATTGATTTATCGTCACCAGACGCTATTGTTAATAATGATAGCTTACATATTTCCTATGGGATTGACCGTAATTTTCTATATGGTTGTGGGATCTCGATTGCTTCTCTATTAAAAACAAATCCTGATATCTCTTTTTCATTTCATGTGTTTACTGACTACTTTGATGATGAGCAAAGTAAATTATTTAAACAGCTCGCAGAGCAATATAAGACGAGTATTAAAGTTTATTTAGTTGACTGTGAACAGCTTAAATTGCTACCAAGTACCAAAAATTGGTCATATGCAACTTATTTCAGGTTTATTATTGCGGATTACTTTTCAAATCAGCTAGATAGAATGATCTATATGGATGCAGATATTATGTGTCAAGGAACGCTGCAGCCACTGTTAAATATTCCGTTTAAAGATGATGAAATAGCTGCAGTTGTGCCTGAAAGGGATAGTATTTGGTGGCAAAAAAGAGCTGATGCGTTAGGGATCCCGAGCATCGCTTCGGGGTATTTTAATGCAGGTTTTTTAGTCTTAAATTTAGTGAATTGGTCAAAATTTGATATCTCAACGAAAGCAATGGACTTACTTTCTCAAGATGTTGTTAAAGCAAAATTATCTTATTTAGATCAAGATATCTTAAATATGCTATTAACAGGGAAAGTCATTTACCTTGATGGCAAATACAACACTCAATATAGTATTAATTATGAGCTGCAAAAAGGTAAAAAAGAGAACCCAATAACGTCTGAAACTGTATTGATTCATTATATTGGCCCAACTAAGCCTTGGCATGAGTGGGCTAATTACCCAACAGCTCAGCCCTTTATTAATGCAAAAAATGCATCACCTTGGAAAGACATTCCGTTACTGAAGGCTAACAGCAGTAATCATTTGCGCTATTGTGCTAAGCATTTAATTCAGCAGAGGAAATATTCCCAGGGAATTGCTAATTATATTCAATACTTTGTTCGAAAAGTAATGTGATAGTAGGTATTCAAGTGAAATTGATAAAAGAAATTATTGAGTTAGGAAATAGAGAATCTGAAGCTGATTTAAATATAGCGTATGGTGTAGATAAAGGATTTCTATTTGGTTCTGGTATTTCAATGAATTCTATTATCATAAATAATAGGGATATTAAACTGAAGTTTTATTTGTTTACTGACTTTATTGATGATGACTTTTTAATTAAGCTTAAAGAGCTTGCATCAAATGATAATGTGAGTATTGATGTATATATTTTAAACTCGGATGAACTTAAAAAACTACCAACATCCCATGTGTGGTCGTATGCTACTTATTTCCGGTTTTTTATTTTTGATCACTTATGTAATACAATTCCATCTATTCTTTATTTAGATGAGGATGTGTTTTGTAAGGGAAGCCTATCTGAATATACACATCTTGTTTTTCAAGATGAACATGCAGCAGTAATTCCGGATGTTTCTAGTATGCAGGAATCTTGTGAGTCAAGGTTAAAAATTACAGGGCTAAAAAACAAATATTTTAATGCTGGCGTAATTTTCTTAAACTTGAAAAAGTGGGATAGCGAACAGTTCACAAAAAACGCATTCCAATTAATTACAGAAAACCATTAAAATATTTAGATCAAGACGCATTAAATATTTTGTTTAAATGTAATAATATTTATCTTTCTAGGGATTATAACTGTATTTATACATTAAGAAATGAACTAGAAAAAGTAAATTATAGAGACTATATTGCGGATTCAACTAAGTTAATTCACTATACTAGTGCAACTAAACCGTGGCATTATTGGGCTGTTGATTATCCGGCAAGCCAAACATTTAAAACGGCTTTTGATAGCTCACCATGGAAAGGTCAATCATTAGTGTTGGCAAGAAAGAAACCTGAATATCAAGAAAGATATAAAAATGAATTCCATCAAGGTAAAATTTTAAAAGGGTTAAAAAGTTTAGTTTCATATAGGCTTTTTAAATAAGAATTAAGGTTAGCAAATAGATATTTGCTAACCTTATATTTTATTTGTTCTGTATATCTATAGGCATATCATCTTCTTCACCATTTCTTAATTCCCTGAAATGGTCTTTCAATATGAGCTCATCTTCTTTTTCAGAAAATAGGTTGTAATTAGAATCTATTTTATTATTTTTGATATTTAACCAATTTGCTAAACCTGTAGTAAAAAATTTTCCTGATTTATAAACTTTGATATATTCTTTTGTATGACTGTCTGAGTTGAACACCATTAGTGGTATATTTAATACTTTAGTTGATACATTACTTAAATTTAATTTAATTTCATCATCAGTAGATGAGTGGGATACTCCGTGATCAGAAAAACAGAGCATGGAAAAACTACGGTCAGTTTTCTTTTGTTGCTCAGTTAATAAATCATAAATTGAGTTAAGTATTTTATCTGTTTTTTCGATACTCGCTATGTAACAGGAAACATTGTTTAAGTTTTTATTTTTTGGTATGTATTTATTTTTAAAATCTTCAATGCGAGCACAGGCATCAGGGTGTGAGCCATATAAATGGATGACAAAAAGTCTTTTTTGTTTCGGACTGGTTTTTTCATCTAATTCTTGTTTGAAAATATCAACTAAACTGAAGTCACTTGTGTCTTGCGAGTTAAAGGCTCCCATTTTATTAAATTTTTTGACATCACTTCGCTTGGCAATAAAGGTAATTGGGGTGTCAAATTCACCAATAAATCCTTGATTTGATATCCAATAAACTTTGTATCCTGCTGATTTGGCTAAATCGACAAAGTTTAAACCATAATTAGGTTCCCAATTATTTTTATCAGATTGGGTTAGCATCATTCTTAATGAAGATATGGTATTTGTGCCACCGGAAGCCAGGCCTTCAACAATAATTCCATTCGTTTGGCTGGCAAAAGGTGTATTCTTGATGGGATAACCGTAGGCACTCATATAATCACGCCTCACACTTTCACCAATGATTAAAACATAGTCATTATATTGTTGGCTATCTTGCTTTAATTCTGAATTTCCCCATTCACTTTTTTTATTAAATTCACTTAAGCGTTCAACTTCATTTTTCACATTCGCTATAGAGTGGTAAAAATTATCAAAAAGCTTAAAAGGAGATTGGTTAATTAGGGCAAGAATAGCTAGGCATACAAGTAAAGTTTTATTTTTATAAAATTGAATATTATATTTTATGGTTATTTTTCTGTAATAAACAAAACCAATAATAATTAATATGGCAAAAAAATAATTTTTAATAGGTATTTGAGTGAAAAATTCTTTTGATTCTAAGGCATCAGTTGCGATGACAGATGAAAGGTATTGGTAACTTGGTTCGCCAAAGTTGAGCCCAAACGGTGTATAACATGCATTAATAATAATAATAGGGAAACCAATATACCAATAAGCTTTATTTGATGAGCTTAACATGATAATTAAAAAGCAAACTAATGTGATCTCCCTAACTGTTGGGTGACTATTGCCGGAACCAAGTAACATAATCTTGGATAATGTAGCTAAAATAACCAATGTAATGGCTATTAGCAGTACTTTTTTTGATTCAAATTTTGTTTTCATTAAAGTGTCGTGTAGTGAAAAATTGAAATTATTTGTATTGATTCTGATTAGTGCAATTTTTTGTTTTTTATCTATAAATCTATCAGGGAGTATAATGAAAACATAAGAGAAGATGCAAGTTTGCTTAATAAAATTAAATAATTATCTCAGTAGAATTCATCGTTAGAAATATTTTTTTACTAAAAACATTGATAAATCATAAGGTTATTCTTTTTTAGTGAAAATGTACGACATTTACCTCTAACAGAGGCACCTGAATGACTCAATTGCAAAAAATATCCGTTACTAAAATTCACAACTCATTGTTAATGAATAAATTTCTTGTGACTGAAAGTTAAAGTGTAAAAGTGAGTGAATTATCTTAAATCAAACAAAGAATAGTTTATACTATTGATATAATGCTAAAATATTAATAAAGATTAGTGAGTCTGTAACAATTAAAACGTTAGGGATAGGAACCATAAAATGTTAAGTAATGAGATGGTAAAATCAAAAATAGAAATAAACTCAAATACTAACATTGCTGATGAACAGTTTTTTCATATTTCATATGGGGTCGATGAAAATTTTCTATACGGTGTAGGTACATCGATTTCCTCTGTTATAGTGAATAATCATGAAGGCTATTTCCATTTTCATCTTTTTGTCGATAATTTGAAGGATGAAAAACTGTTTTATGAGCTTATTGAGTGTACACAACATAGGCTAACCATATATCTTATTGATAATAAAAAATTTAATTCCTTACCACTTCCATCAAAAGGGTGGAGTTCAGCCATTTATTTCAGATTAATTATTATTTCTTACTTATCCACTAAGGGAATTGATAAATTATTGTATTTAGATGCGGATATTATTTGTAAAGGTAATTTATCTTATTTAGACTCATTAGAATTTAATGAAAGTACCTACCTGTATGCAGTTAACGATAAATTTAGAAGTCATAAAAATTCATTACCAATGGATATGTCAAAGTATTTTAATTCTGGTTTTTTATATATGTCTATTAAGCATTTAGTTACATGTGATATTCCCAACCAAGTTATTGAATTAGTAGGTGAAAATGATTTTACACATCCTGACCAAGATGCATTAAATATATTATTAAATGATAAAGTTGTTAATATTAGTGAAAATTTTAACTTTATGTTCTCTTTAGATTGGCATATCGCAAATAAAACACAAATCCCGAAAATTCAGGATGAGGTTGTATTTGTTCATTTTGTTGGCTTAACTAAGCCATTTCATGAGTGGGCAAAATTTTATAAAGAATGTGTTTATTTTGAGCGTGCTAGGGGGAATTCTCCATGGAAAAACGTCCCATTACTAAAACCTGCGGGCTATAAACAACTGTCTAGGAAAAAAGCACACTTGAGAAAAAATGGAGATTATCTGGGGTTTTTACTAACCAGTATTAGATATTTAATAAAAAAGCTTCTACCTAAATAAGCTATTTAGATAGTACTTTTTTTATTAAAATAGCTGTTAATATATTGTATAAAATAAATATATCTATAAAGATAAATTCAAATAAGCAATAAACTAAAAAATACCCAATTGATGATACGAAAATCCCAATATTGAGGATATTTTTTTCCTTTTTGATATCTCTTAATAGATCTCTCATATTAACGAAAAATGCTATTAGAAATAAGGCTAAGCCTATAAAACCGATGTTATAAGTAATATTTAAGAAAAATGGTTCATCATTATTGTAGAAGGATTCCTTTTTTTTCTTTGAATAGCCCATGCCGCCTTGGTTTGTAGGTGCTTTATTATCAAGCAAAAATTGGTTATATGCGACAGAGCCGTAGCCAACGCCAGTTAGCTGATAAGAAACGCTTTGGGTAAAAATGGGGAAACGCGTCTCAATAATCTTATCACGGTGAGATGTTAAATTTTGAGAATATAATGACTGGTTTATTTTATTTTTAACTTGTGGAATATAATGATAAGAAGTAAACATAATAGCAGCGGCTAATGCACCAAAGCTAACAATGTTAATCAGGAATTTTTTGTAATTATTTGAAAATAAAAACAAAATAATGGTAGATTCAACGAAAACCGCGAGTACAGCACCACGGCTTCCAGTATAGAGTAAGAATAAAAATGCACAGGCGCAGAGGAATAGCATTAGTAATTTAAGCGTATTTTGTTTAAAGAAAAAAACAGCACTAAAGGTAAATGGAAATAGTAATGCCATGTAGTGAGCAAACCCATATCTCAGTTGCAGATAAAGAGGTAACTCACTGTTTTTAAATTGTTTTAATATTGGAATGATAAATATAGTAAAAGCAAGGGTGCTTATCAAAGCATAAATAATGGTTTTTCTTGATTTTGGTATTTCACTTTTGAAAACGATTAAAAATAGGGAGATAATTATAATATAACGCCAGTCATCAAAGAATGCTTTTATGGCTTCTAGAGTGAAGCTAGAATAGGTAAAAAATACGGCGCAGAATAAGCCCCAACCACCAAATAAAAAAAGTATTTTTCTTTTTTTAATTAACGTAAAAAGGTCATCTTTAATATTTATTTTATATTTAAAGATGTAGTAAATAGTATATAAAAAAAGTAAAACAACAGAAATGTTTAATACACCCTGGGTATCATTGGTGAACATCCCTAAAGTTACAAAAAACAATAATATAAAAGGAAGTTGTTGGGTTATTTTATTGTTTATACTCACAAATTGGCCTTTTTATTTATTACATTATTTATGTCTACACATTATAAATAAGCATACATAAAGCATGATCCATTTATCATGCGGGAAAGCCGTTTAAATGTAAACACTCCAGAATAACTTTTGTTTATAAAAGAAATCCATTCGTTCATTCATCTAATAGGTTCATTTTATACCATAACCAGTTGCTTGTTGGAGTAGATATATCATACTGTGTGTCGTATTGGAGAAATATGGATACAAAAAATGCCAGAACTACCAGAAGTTGAGACCAGTCGTCGTGGAATAGAGCCACATTTAGTCGGTAATACAATCTCTTACGCCATTGTACGTAACGGTCGTTTACGTTGGCCAGTTAGTGAACAAATTAAAAGTTTATCAGATGAAGCGGTTTTGAGTGTTCAACGTCGCGCTAAGTATTTGCTGATTGAGCTACAAAAAGGCTGGATTATTGTTCACTTGGGAATGTCTGGTAGTGTGCGTATTCTGACCGAAGAATTGCCTGAAGAAAAACATGACCACGTGGATTTAGTCATGCGAGATGGCAAGGTATTACGCTATACGGATCCTCGCCGGTTTGGCGCTTGGCTCTGGTGTGATGATTTAGAAAACAGTTCGGTACTTGCACACTTAGGGCCTGAGCCATTATCAGACGCCTTTAACCCGCAATATCTTTATGAATTAGCGCAAAAGAAAAAAGTGGCAATTAAGCCATGGTTAATGGATAACAAAGTCGTTGTTGGTGTAGGCAATATTTATGCTAACGAAGCATTATTTGCAACAAAAATATCACCTGAAAAAATCACAAATACCTTAACGTTAGCTGAAATTACTGAACTAGTGTTGCAGATCAAAAAGGTGTTACAGCGCTCTATTGAACAAGGCGGTACGACACTGAAAGATTTTTTACAGTCGGATGGTAAACCGGGTTACTTTGCCCAAGAATTGTTTGTCTATGGAAAAAAAGGTGAACCCTGCTCAATGTGTGGTACGCCAATCGAAAGCATTAAACAGGGGCAACGTAGCACCTTCTTTTGTCCGCAATGTCAAAAATAGCGAAACCTTGCTATTTTTTATTGAGTTTCTTTAGCATTGCCTCAGCAACCACTGGGGGTAGGAAAGACGAAATATCACCATCGTGAAGTGCAACATCCTTGATTAAAGAAGAGGAAACAAAGGATAAACTCTGCGATGGTAATAAAAATACGGTTTCCAAGTCAGGAACAAAATGGCGGTTCATATTCGCTAATTGCCACTCATATTCGAAATCAGCCACAGAACGAACGCCCCGAATAAGAATATTTGCGCCATTTTTTTGCGCAAAATTAGCCATAAGCTCAGAAAACCCAACAACTTCAACATTATCAAGGTGAGAAGTTACTTCTTTAGCAAGGGCTACGCGCTCATCAAGGGAAAACATCGGGTTTTTTCGTTGGCTATTAGCAATAGCCAACAGGACATGGTCAAACATTGCTGCTGCTCGGGTAACAATATCAACATGTCCTGATGTTACTGGGTCGAACGTACCAGGGTAAATAGCCTTGTGTATCATGATGATAGTATCTCGTTGTTTGTATTATCTATTCGAAAAAATAGCATGAATAAGCGTTAACATTATCGGCTATCTAGTAGGGTTGCAACTGTAGATGAGATTTTACTGCTATTTTTAGGTGCATATTCTACACACTTTTATTTGAGCTTTATGGTAAGATAGCGCCAATTTTGGTAAGTGAATCAGATCGAATGTTATTGCTGCGTCTATATCAGGTACTTCTTTATCTTATCCAACCATTTATATGGGTTCGCCTATTGCTGCGCAGCCGTAAAGCGCCTGCCTATCGTAAACGCTGGGGTGAACGATATGGCTTTTGTGCGGGAAAAGTAAAACCTCAAGGTATTTTATTACATTCAGTTTCTGTCGGGGAAACCCTCGCAGCCGTTCCACTAGTCCGCGCACTTCGCCATCATTATCCGTCTTTGCCAATTACAGTAACCACGATGACACCAACGGGCTCAGAGCGTGTTCTTTCTGCATTTGGTGATGATGTCGACCACGTTTATTTACCTTATGACCTTCCTGGCTCTATGCACCGCTTCCTGAAACAAGTCGACCCAAAACTTGTGATCATTATGGAAACTGAGCTATGGCCAAATATGATTAACCAGTTGCATAAACGTAAAATTCCATTGGTTATTGCAAATGCAAGACTTTCTGAGCGCTCTGCTGCAGGGTATCAAAAGCTAGGCAGCTTTGTGAAACGAATGCTTCGTAATGTCACCATGGTCGCAGCACAGCATCAGGAAGATGGTGAACGTTTCGTTCAATTAGGGTTGCGGCGAATGCAATTGAGTGTCACGGGGAGCCTGAAGTTTGATATCTCTGTGACGCCTGAATTAGCTGTCAGGGCAATAACTTTACGCCGACAATGGGCGGCGCATCGCCCAGTCTGGATAGCGACCAGCACTCACGAGGGTGAAGAAGCGATTGTCTTAGAAACACATCAAAAATTATTATCTCGTTTTCCTGATTTATTGTTAATTTTAGTCCCTCGTCACCCAGAACGCTTTGCCAAAGCAGAAGAACTAACTCAAAAAGCCGGTTTAACCTTTATTCGTCGCAGTGCGAATACGATTCCTTCCGCAGAGGTTCAAGTGGTGATTGGTGATACCATGGGTGAACTGATGCTGTTATATGGAATTGCAGACATTGCTTTTGTCGGGGGAAGCTTGGTAGAAACTGGAGGGCATAACCCGCTCGAAGCGGCAGCTCATGCGCTACCTGTGTTAATGGGGCCTCACACATTTAATTTCAAAGATATTTGTGGAAAACTAACTCAAGCAGATGGCTTAATTACGGTGACAGACAGTGAATCAATGGCTCAAGCCGTGACAAGTTTACTTTCTGATGAAGATTACCGGTTATATTATGGGCGCCATGCCGCTGAGGTTCTTCATGAGAACCAAGGCGCTCTTCAACGATTATTAAAACTGTTACAACCCTATTTACCCCCGAGAGAGCAATAAAGCTAAGTAATGTCTTTTTTTGAGTATTAACTTGAACATTACAGCAATGAATTGCGAATATTTTATGGCACATCCTAGTATTGCATTTAAACTATAGTAGACTGCCTCGTTTATTATAGAGTCATTCGATTTGGTTTATTACTATTAGGGTAGTATCCAAATGGAATGTTGGAACTTTTGCTTATCTTTTTAAGACTATATGCCAGCCACTAATCAATCAATTTCAAATAAATATGTTTATTTATGGGTCATAAGCTATGCCATAGTTTGGATCTTAGCGAGTTTTTATTTCGACCCAACCGTACCTTATGACACAGTAGAAGCAGTGAACTGGGGAATGAATGGGGAGTGGGGATCACCTAAAAACCCATGGTTTGTTGGCGTCATGATGTGGCCTGCAATTTACCTTGATATCTCCTACAGCTTTTATTGGTATTTTAGCCATTTTGTCGGTATTGCATTTGGTTTACTTGGGGTGTGGAAGCTAACCTTTCGTTTGACTGGGCGTCGTGATTTCGCTTGGTTTGCAATGCTAATGTTGAATTTATCTGGTGTCATTAATTTCGATATCATTCCTTATAATGATAACTATATTTTAGTGACATTATGGCCTTGGGTTATCTATTTCTTTTTACGTGCTGTTGATGATAACCCTGCATGGTGGTTACCGTTTGCCTTATTTGCGGGTCTTGCAACTATGGGTAAATACTCAACCTTGGCGCTAGTTGGGTCTGTTTTCTTATTGACCCTATTCGTAAAACAAGTTCGTCAAAGTTATCGTCATCCTGTTTTTTACCTTGCGATTGCTTTATGGTTTGCTTTGGTATTGCCAAATTTCTTTTGGTTGATGGCAACGGACTTTTCGGCGTTCAAATGGGTAGATTCACAAATCGACCCTGGGTTTAATCTTCATACCACACAAGCCGCACTTAGCGTGTTTTATCCGTTAGTGATTGCTGCGATTATTGTTTATTGCAGTGGCGGAAAGTTAGGGTGGCCTAAAGCGTTGCCTAACCGCATGGCTAACTTTATCCTTCTTTTTCCACTGGTTGTGATATACGGCTGGTTCTCTTTCCACGATGGTGGTCGAATAACTGAATGGTTGCAGCCATTTATGGCTATTAGTGCGCCTTTATTTGTTGGCTCAATAACCGTGATGCCAAGAAAACCGTTTAAGAAGTCATTGGTTGGTTTTGCCATTTTTGGTGTTTTAGTCGTGGTTGGTTATATCACGGTTCAGGCAGCGAATATCCGTGGAGCAGGGCAAAAATTTATTGGCGTAAAAACCTTGATAGCAGACGGGGAACAGCGTTGGTATCAGCGATATGGCACGCCAGTTAAATATGTTGGTGGAGAAGATAACCAATATCAATGGTTTATTATTTATGGCAAGGATAGACCGCATGTGATCCAACCCTGGTCAATGGAAAAACATATGCCGCCAAATGTGTACAACCGTGATATTACTGAAGCCGAAATTCGTCAACATGGTGCATTATTGCTGGGCAAGAAATATGATGATTGTGCCCATGAAAACTTTGCCAAGGTACGTAAGTTCTGGCCACAATTTACGATAGAAAAAGAAGATGTGATTTATCGTTCTGAACCGGATGCCGCCCCTGAAACCATGTGCTTTGGGTTTATTGCGCCTCAGTAATTGAATAAGTAGGTATATATTTTGTATGTACCTACTTTTATTTTAAATGCTTTAATTTTGTTTTATTTTCTATAGTACTAGCTGAACAGCATTAGAATGTATAGACCTCTCTACTTGCATCAAAGGTTCTATGTTAAAATGTCACAAAATAATAGGTAGGGGAAAATGATGCAGTTATTCATTTGTATGACTATTTTACAGCTAAGAATAGTAGGCAAGCTATTAGAAAAAAAAGAAAATAAAGATTCAGTTGTCTTATTTTTAGGTGATTTGAATAATACAAAAAATCAGTTTTTTTTAGAGAAGTACATCAACAATAAGTGTGTTGTTTGTTTATACGATTTGAATGAATTTAATCCACAAAAGCCTTTTAAAACATTTAAAAGAGACTTGCACGCTAAAGATGTTGTAAAAATTCTTCCGACTAAAAATTATGATTGTGTCTACCTAGCAAATGTTGATGTTACGCTAGTACATCATATCCTTTCTAAAATAGCCTACCAAAGAATTCGTACATTTGATGATGGTGCCTTTAACTTGCTTAACGAAAGACGAGTGGCAAAACCTTCATTATATAAAAAATTGACGCATTATTTTCAGGGTAGGCATCTTCATGAATATGATTTAATTAAAAATGCTGAGTTACACTATACAATTTTTAAACAGCAAAGAGATAATACGGAGTATATTCCCTTTATTAATTGCCCTCAAAAGGTAGAACAACGCAATAAGGTATCTATTCTTTTAGGTACAGTTTATGGTGAGATTAGCAATGATGTCCCGGCACTATTGTCTCAGTTAGATAACTTCATAATAAATAGAGAGATACAATATTATATCCCTCATCCCAGAGATTTAACTAATTACTTTTCAGATATTGAATATATAAATTCACGTCAATCAGCGGAAGATATCATAATAGATCTGATTGAACGTGGGTATTTCGTTGAAATTTATGGTTTTTTTAGTACTACTCAATTTATTTTAAGTTCAAGTGATGCGGTAAAAAACTATACTTTACGCTTCGCTAGTATGGATAACGGTTATCAGCGGCTTGAGTCGGCGCTTGCTCAACATGCCGTGAATTTTATAACAGTAGATATCTCAAAATAAACTGACTAGTTGTGAATAAACTTCTTTTGGATTGATATCGGCCATTATTTTATTTGCTGATATTAATTCATGCTGCCTTTGCCCATATCCCCCAATCAAGCCGGGGTCGGTGGGGCCAAACAGGGTAAAATTAGGTTTATCAAGTGCCGCTGTTAAATGGCTAAGCCCAGTATCGACAGAAACCACCGCTTTAGCGTTTGCAATTTGCTGTGCAACTTCAGCTAACGTGAGTTTAGGTAAGACCTCAACAAAATCAAAGCCTTTTGCTAATCGTTCTGCACGTTGCTGCTCATGAGGTGCTCCCCAGGGCAATTTGATTTTGATACCACTTTCAGCCATCAGTCCAATAAGTTCTCGCCAATTTTCTTCAGGCCAATGTTTGTCATCACGGGTAGTTGAATGCAAAAAAATGACATAAGGGCTTTGATGCTCTTCTGCAGACTGCAAAAAGTGTCGAGCAATCGCGTAATCGCCTTGTTGTGTTGGGCAGGTGTAACCAAGACTTTTGGCAAATAACTGGCGAATACGTTCAACGGCGTGTTGTTGCTTGCTGATTGCGTAACGATGGTCATAAAAGAAGCTGGCTAATGGTTCGCGAATACTATGGCGGTCATAGCCATGTTTATCACCATGCGCTAAGCGGGTGACAAGAAAGGCACTCTTCAATAACCCTTGCGCATCAATGATTGCGTCATAATGAGTTGCTTGTAATTTCTTGCGAAATTCGGCACGTTCGGCTCTGATCGGCGCAGAAAACCAACTTTTTCGCCAGCGGCGAATGGCCACAGGGATCACTTGGTTAACGGCACTGTGCCATGTTGGAATTTGCGCGAAGCCTTCCTCAACGACCCAATCGAATTGAATACCCGATATGGCTTGCTGTGCATCGGTCAGTGCAGGTAATGAGTGTAAAACATCCCCCATTGAAGATGTCTTGACTAATAATACTCGCATCATTCAATACCTATATTTAACCGAGCTAACGCATCGATAACTAATTGAGGTTGGATATCAATCAAACTTTGGTGATAACCACTTTCACCGTCACCTTTACGCACTTTGTGATACCCCGTAATTAGGCGGATCACTTCTGCTTTATCTGATAATGGTGGGGTAAAATCAGGGCTACTTGGGCCATACAAGGCGACAAGAGGTTTACCTAGCGCTGCCGCGACATGCATCAAACCAGAGTCATTACTGACAACTGCATTACAGGCATCGATTAGATTAACGGCTTGTTCTAAAGATGTTTTACCTGAAAAATTATGGCAATGTAATTTCGCATCATCGGCCAGCTCTAGACGAATGGCTTCACCTGCCTCGTGGTCTTTTTGTGAACCAAATAGCAGTACTTGATAGCCTTTTTGGCTAATCAGTGTTTGAGCAAGAGAGGCGTAGTGATAATGGGGCCAACGTTTGGCGGGGCCGAACTCTGCGCCAGGGCAAAAACCAATAATAGGGCGAGAACCATCAACCCCAAAGGTTTGCAGGGTTTCAGTAACTTCTTGCGGCACCGTCACTAGTTTAGGCGGTAAAATGGGTGTCGGAATATCGGAAGCTGATTTAATAGTTTGCTTATCATAAGCAAGAGCAACATATCTTTGCACCATTAAAGGAAAAGCTTCTTTATTTAGTGGACGAATATCATTGAGTAGGCCATAGCGCATTTCTCCACGCCACCCTGTTCTTTTGGGGATGTTTGCAAAGAAAGGCACAAATGCAGACTTTAAGGAATTTGGTAACACAATAGCTTGATCATAGCCATTTACCCGCAAACTCTTACCTAATCGACGACGTTCCCCAATTTCCAAAGCACCATGTCCGAGAGGCATAGGAATGGCTTCGTTAACCTCGGGCATTTTGGCGAGTAAAGGACGACACCATTGTGGTGCCATCACATCAATCTGTGCATGGGGATGCAACGCCTTGATCGTACGATAAAGGCTTTGTGACATCATCATATCCCCTACCCATGAAGGGCCGATCACCAATATTTTCATAAATAATTTTTCAGAAATAAGCGTTACGCGTCTTTATTGAGCAAATGCATATATTCGGTGACACCTTCTGCAACCGTTTTAAATGGTGCGGTATAACCGGCGGCACGTAGCTTAGTGAGGTCAGCTTGTGTGAAGCTTTGGTAGCGACCTTTTAATTTTTCAGGGAATTCAATGTATTCGATAGCCACATTTTTATCTTTGTGGAATTCAGTGACTGCATCAGCAACAGCTTGGAAAGATTCCGCACGTCCTGTTCCGCAGTTAAAAATACCTGAAACATTATTTTCCCAGAACCATAAGTTTACCGCAGCCACATCACCCACATAAATAAAGTCACGGCGGAAAGTATCGCTCCCCTCGAACAGTTTTGGACTTTGCCCTTCATTGATTTGTTTATTTAAGTGATAAGCAACGCTTGCCATGCTGCCTTTATGGTCTTCATTCGGCCCATAGACATTGAAATAGCGGAAACCACAGATTTGTGAGTTAGCTTCAGGCAGGATTTCACGCACATATTGGTCAAATTGGAATTTCGAATAACCATAGACATTTAATGGTTTTTCAAATTGGCGTTCTTCAATAAAATTATCGCTACGACCACCATAGGTTGCTGCGGAAGAAGCGTACAAGAATGGGATTTCGCGATCCAAACAATAGTGCAGTAACTCTTTCGAATACTGATAGTTATTGTCCATCATATACTTGCCATCCCACTCCGTGGTTGACGAGCAAGCACCTTCATGGAATACCGCATCGACATCGCCGAAATCATCACCCGCAATGATACTGCCAATAAAATCTTCTTTATCTGCATAATCCGCAATATCAAGGTCAACAAGGTTAGCGAATTTAGTCCCGTCTTTCAGATTATCAACGACTAGGATATCTGTACGGCCGATTGCATTTAGGGCTTTAATAATATTGCTGCCAATAAAACCAGCTCCGCCAGTGACTATGATCATTGGGTATACCTCAAATGGGTTAAGAAAATAGGATCGTAATTGGTGACTATAATAACATCTCTTGGCGCTGACGGTAGCATTGATAGAAGAGAATTGAGCTAACACTTAAATGAGAACAAGGGAAATATCGTGATCTTGGCTACAAACTTAACTTATTTATGCTGTGAATATCGCTACGTGTAGAGACTATTATTAAACTCAATTAATAGTCACTTTACAGGAAGAAATCATGTCAGAAAGATTTTATCAGCAGATTCAAGAGCAATTGGTACAAATTGAAGCCGACGGGTTATTTAAAAACGAACGCATTATTACGACTTCACAAGATGCTGACATTGAAATTGCAGGTGGCCAGCGAGTTATTAATTTCTGTGCTAACAATTATCTTGGTCTTGCAAACCACCCCGAACTCATCGAGGCCGCTAAACAAGGAATGGATAGCCATGGTTTTGGGATGGCGTCTGTGCGCTTTATTTGTGGAACGCAAGACAGCCACAAAATTTTAGAGCGCAAATTGGCGGATTTTCTGGGTATGGAAGATGCGATCCTTTACTCATCCTGTTTTGATGCAAATGGTGGGCTGTTTGAAACCTTATTAGGGCCGGAAGATGCCATTATTTCAGATGCATTAAATCATGCATCAATTATTGATGGGGTTAGGTTAAGTAAGGCTAAACGCTACCGTTACAGCAATAACAATATGGTGGAATTAAAAGCACGTTTAGAGGAAGCCAAAACAGCAGGGGCTCGCCATATTTTGATTGCCACAGATGGTGTGTTCTCGATGGATGGTGTTATCGCGGATTTAAAATCCATTTGTGACCTTGCCGACGAATACCAAGCATTGGTGATGGTGGATGATTCACATGCTGTTGGTTTTGTTGGGGAAAATGGCCGTGGTAGCCATGAGTATTGCGATGTAATGGGGCGTATCGATATTATCACGGGGACATTAGGTAAAGCCCTCGGCGGTGCATCCGGTGGTTATACGGCAGCGAAAAAAGAGGTCGTTGAATGGCTGCGTCAGCGTTCTCGCCCTTATTTATTTTCGAACTCACTCGCTCCTGCAATTGTAGCCGCATCTATCAAAGTGATCGATATGATGAAAGAAGGTCATTCATTACGTGAGAAGTTATGGCGTAATGCTGTGTTATTTAGGGAAAAAATGACAGCAGCGGGTTTCACCTTGGCTGGAGCAGACCATGCCATCATCCCAGTCATGTTAGGTGAAGCTAAACTTGCCCAAATTTTTGCAGAAGAGTTACTTGATGAAGGTATTTATGTCACGGGCTTTTTCTATCCTGTTGTACCGCAAGGTCTGGCACGTATTCGCACTCAGATGTCTGCAGCGCATAGTGAGGAGGATATTTTACACGCTGTTGATGCATTCACCCGCATTGGTAGAAAATTAAAAATAATCAAATAAAAGGTCTTTTATGAAAGCACTGTCCAAACTGAAAGCTGAACCAGGTATATGGATGACGGATGTTCCGAAACCGGAACTCGGGCACAATGATGTGATGATCAAAATTCGTAAAACTGCGATTTGTGGTACGGATGTACATATCTATAACTGGGATGAATGGTCACAAAAAACTATTCCTGTTCCAATGGTTGTCGGTCATGAGTATATAGGGGAAATTGTTGCAATTGGGCAGGAAGTCAAAGGCTTTAAAATTGGTGACCGAGTGTCAGGGGAAGGGCATATTACTTGTGGCCATTGTCGAAATTGTCGCGGCGGGCGTACCCATCTTTGCCGCAATACAATTGGAGTTGGGGTTAACCGAGAAGGGTGTTTTGCTGAATATTTGGTGATCCCCGCATTTAATGCTTTTAAAATTCCCGATAACATTCCTGATGAAATAGCGGCGATTTTTGACCCATTTGGTAACGCAGTTCATACGGCACTTTCCTTTGATTTAGTGGGGGAAGATGTGCTGGTTTCCGGCGCTGGGCCTATTGGCATCATGGCAGCCGCAGTGTGCCGACATGTGGGAGCACGACATGTTGTTATCACGGATGTGAATGATTATCGACTTGAACTCGCGAAAAAAATGGGGGTTTCCCGTGCCGTGAACGTCAGTCGTGAAAATTTAAAAGACGTGATGAACGAATTGGGAATGAAAGAAGGTTTTGATGTTGCATTAGAAGTTTCTGGTGCTCCAGCCGCTTTTCAGACCATGTTAGACACCATGAACCACGGTGGCAGAATCGCCCTATTAGGGATTCCTCCTGCCTCAATGGCAACGGATTGGAGCCAAGTGATCTTTAAAGGGTTATTTATTAAAGGGATCTACGGCCGAGAAATGTTCGAAACATGGTACAAAATGGCGACACTCATTCAATCTGGTTTAGATTTATCACCAATTATCACTCATCAATTCCCCATTGATGAGTTCCAAAAAGGCTTTGATATCATGCGTTCAGGCCAATCTGGTAAAGTGATTTTAAACTGGGATTAAATTTTTATCATATCCAGTCCCCTTCTTGGCTTTTGCACTAAGAAGGGGGAATACAAATGGCTTACTGCTGTTGCTTGAAAAGCGGGCGTTTTTGCGCTTTATCGCCCGAAACCAGCAGGGGTTGTAAAGCCTTATCGTTATAAATACTCTCAACAACAAACATAATAAAATCAATTCCCTGTCGCTTAGAGGTTGGTAATGTAAACTCACATATACCGAGCTCTTGCGGAATAATCACATTTTCTGGTTGGCTAACGGTCTCAGGTTGCCCGATGACAGCTTCTTCGGTTGGCGCTGTTTTTATTTCATTTTGCATTGGTTGTTCGGACTGAGGCTGTGCCTTCTTCGCTTCTTCAGATAACATTCTTAATGATGTTGGTTGTTTAGTTTTAGATTGAGGGCTCAGCAGAGTACTAACGGCAACTAATTCAACATCAGCAGGAAGTTGGGCAAGGTATTTTTGCAAGGCTCGAACGGTAGATGGGTGCGGATGGCCAATGGCAACTGCACTGCCGTGTTTACGCGCGTAAGCAACGGCTTTATTCAACTGAGTGCGGGTTTCTTCTTCCGATTGGTGGTTATCAATAAAAATATGGCGACGTAACGTGGGAACGCTGTACTCTTTGGCAGCATTACCTGCTTGAGTATTGCCAATAGTCACGCTATCGAGGAAAAACAAGTTTGACTTTGACAGGCTGTGCATCACATGGCGCATTCCTGCCAAGTTAGACGTCATCTCACTTCCCATATGGTTATTCATACCTTTTGCATAGGGAACCCGGCTTATCGCATTTTTAATAATACGGTCAATTTCCTCTGCACTCATCGATGGGGCCAATGTGTCTTTCTCTAATGGTTGCTTGCTCAATGGTTTCATTGGCATGTGAATGAGAATATCACGTCCTTGCTGATGCGCTTTTTCTGCGACTTCACGGCCATGAGGTGAGCTTGGCAAAATGGCAATAGTCACCGCTGGGGATAAGGCTAAAATTTGGTTATCTTCCTTGACGCGATATCCGAAATCGTCAATCACAATCGCTAATTTTGCAGCACTCACCGGTAGACACATCATCAATAATGAGAAGAGAATGAGTGGCCGAAAGGGAAAGTGCTTCAACATAATGTTATCCTAATTAATTGAATTTAAAATTTATCGTCCTAACCATGGACGAGGGTTCACGGTTTTACCTTGTCTGCGAATTTCAAAATAGAGGGCAGGACGTTCTTGGCCGCCACTGCTACCCACTAAGGCGATAGGTTGGCCCGCTCTAACCTCTTGGCCAACATTCACTAAGGCACTTTGGTTATAACCATACAGGCTCATATCCCCTTTACCGTGTTCAACGACGACAACGAGCCCATAGCCTTGCAACCAGTCAGCCAGTAACACACGCCCATCAGCGATGGCTTTGACTTGCGTTCCTTCATTAGCGGCGATAACCATGCCTTTCCAACGCAGTTCGCTGGAAATGACATCACCGTAGTTATGAAGCAATGAGCCGCGAACTGGCCAAATAGCTTGCCCAGCAGGGCGCCCTAAACCGCCAGTACGGGACATCAGAGAACGTTCACTCTCTGACGGTTTATAGGTTGAGCCTTTTTGTTTGGCTTGGCGCTCTTTTTCAGCGACTTGTGCGCGAATACGTGCGGCTTCTTTGGCCTCTCGCTCTGCTCTGGCCTTAGCTTCACGTTCGGCGCGAGCAATTTTGTCGCGTAATCTCGCTTCGTTTTGTTTTAGAACAGCAAGATTTTTTTGGTCTTCTTTTAATGTACTTTCAAGGGCATTTAAGGTTTTTTGCCGTGAAGCACGTGCATTATCCAACTTTCGTTTTTCTTGTTGCTGGCGAGCCAGCGTTGTTTTTTGTTCGGCTTGTTTTTTTTGTTCGAGTTGTTTTTGTTCTTGTAGCTCTTTAGTGGTTTCTTCTAATGCGGCAATGTTTTTTTCACGCGCTTGATTTAAATAGCTGTAATAGGCCAAAATACGTTCTTCTCGCTGGCCTTCTTCACCTTTGAACATGAGGGTTAACCCTTGGTGTTTACCTAACCGGAAGGCAGCGTCTAGTTGGTCAGCTAATAATTTTTCTTGTTGTTGTTTTTTGGTTTGTAGCTGCTTGATATTGCTATTTAAGGAAACAATTTCTTTATCTAATTGTTTTAGCTGATTTTGAGTTTCATGCAGGCTACGCCCTGCGGCGGAAATGCTTTGCTCTTGTTGTTTAAGTTGTTCAAGCAGTGCTGAGCGCTTGGCTTGTTGTTCTTTTACGCTTTTTTCTTTTTCAGCAATACTTTTGAGTAAATCATGTAATTGCCCTTTATTTTCAGTGATCTGGTTGGCAAACACAGTTTGTGTTGGGGCGAGCGCAAGCAACCCTAACCCAAAGAGAGCGCTAATAGCCTGACGAATAAATGAAATTTTCATTCGATGATGTGTATTGGCCATCGTGATAAATCACCTCAATTAAATGCAATAACTGATTATTTCATCTGCAAGTGATGGTTTCCAGCACTGTCTAACAAATAGTATTGAAAACATTTATAAATTCGGACTTTTGCCCTGAATCAGAACTATATTAAGTCAAATAACACAGTTTTATTATCACTGATTTATTTTGTATAGCCAGTATTCAATACTTTTTTCTTATTCACTGCCTATTTGAAGCACGATTTAGACCTGTTTCGCACGTTTATGATAAAATATTTGCGTACCGCTTCGAAACAGAAAAGCGATTTTTCACTGAACGGTGTTAATTTTGCGTGCCTTAGCGCAAAAAAAATAAGCTAGTTTGCGGGAATTGGCTGTAATTAGCTCAACACAAAGGTATACTCAGAACCCTTTGATATTCGTTTTTAACTAACGGGAGTGATTGCCCCCCATGATCCAAGAAATCATGCAATTTGTAAGCCGGAACATGTTATTGAGTCTGGTTTGGATAGCGCTATTAGTTGCTGTGGTTGTTATGACCTTTAAAGGCCTTTTCTCTAAAACGAAAGTGATTGCTCGTTCACAAGCGATTACACTGATTAATAAAGAAGAGGCGGTTGTTGTCGATTTACGTTCTCGCGATGATTTCCGTAAAGGGCACATTATTGATTCTATTAACTTAACACCGTCTGAAATTAAAGAGAATAATTTAGGTGAATTAGAAAAACACAAACAGAAACCAGTGATTATCGTTTCTGCGAGTGGTATGGAATCAGGTAAACCTGCTGAACAGCTGGCACAACACG
Organism: Providencia sp. PROV004; assembly: GCF_011045615.1. Taxonomy (NCBI): domain Bacteria; kingdom Pseudomonadati; phylum Pseudomonadota; class Gammaproteobacteria; order Enterobacterales; family Morganellaceae; genus Providencia; species Providencia sp. PROV004. The sequence goes on along the minus strand of NZ_CP042859.1, from coordinate 4,519,032 downwards.
GTTTTGAAAAAGTCTTTGTCCTGAAAGAAGGGATCTCTGGCTGGGCAGGTGAAAACCTTCCGCTAGCTCGTGGTAAGAAGTAGTTATCCAGCATGTATTTGCTCCCAAGTTATATTCGCATTATGTGACTTGGGTAGCGCAATGCAGCGAACACCCCTGTAGCTCAAAGAATGACAGGGAAAATTCATATGGAAGTTAAAGGTACATAAACTATGTCAGAACAAAACAACTCAGAAATGGTTTTTCAAATTCAACGCATTTATGCAAAAGACGTTTCATTTGAAGCACCTAATGCACCACACATCTTTCAACACGAGTGGCAGCCAGAAATTAAATTAGATTTAGATACTTCTTCAACTCAGCTGTCTGAAGGTGTTTATGAAGTTGTTTTACGCGTCACAACGACTGCAACTTTAGGTGAAGAAACCGCTTTCCTGTGTGAAGTCCAGCAAGCGGGTGTTTTCTCTATCGAAGGTATTGAAGGTACTCAAATGGCACATTGCTTAGGTGCATATTGCCCGAACATCCTGTTCCCATATGCACGTGAAGCAATCACTAGCTTAGTGGGCCGTGGTACATTCCCACAATTGAACTTAGCGCCAGTTAACTTTGATGCACTGTTCATGAACTATTTACAGCAGCAACAAGGTGAACAAGCGCAGAACTCAGAAGCTCAACAGGACGCTTAATGAATACTGCTTCAATGACAGTGATCGGTGCCGGCTCGTACGGCACCGCTTTAGCCATTACGCTTGCACGTAATGCACATCAGGTTGTGTTATGGGGCCATGACCCAAAACACATTCATCAATTAGAACAAGATCGCAGCAATCAGGCGTTTTTGCCTGGCGTTTCTTTTCCTGATAGTTTATCTCTCGAAACGGACTTAAAATGCGCCGTTGAGGCGAGCCCTAATATCTTGATTGTGGTACCGAGCCATGTTTTTGGTGATGTACTAAAGCAAATCCAGCCATACTTACGCGCAGACTCCCGTATTATTTGGGCGACTAAAGGCTTAGAAAGGGATACTGGCCGTTTGTTGCAAGAAGTGGCACGTGAGGTATTAGGTAATGAAATTCCTCTGGCTGTGTTGTCCGGTCCAACGTTTGCAAAAGAGCTCGCCGCAGGTTTACCAACAGCAATTTCTGTTGCCGCAAGCGATAGCCAATTTGGTGATGACTTACAAAAGTTATTCCATTGCGGCAAGAGCTTTCGCGTCTATAAGAACCCGGATATGGTTGGGGTGCAACTGGGCGGTGCAGTAAAAAACGTGATTGCTATTGGTGCAGGTATTTCTGATGGCATGGGCTTTGGTGCGAATGCACGTACTGCATTGATTACCCGCGGTTTAGCTGAAATGAGCCGTTTAGGTGCAGCTTTGGGAGCAGACCCTGCAACTTTTATGGGTATGGCAGGCTTAGGTGACCTTGTGTTAACGTGTACAGATAACCAATCCCGTAACCGCCGTTTTGGCATGATGCTAGGTGATGGCGTTAGCGTTGAAGATGCAGAAAAAGAGATTGGCCAAGTCGTTGAAGGCTATCGTAATACCAAGGAAGTTCGCGCACTAGCTGAGCGGGCAGGTGTTGAAATGCCAATTACTGAGCAAATTTATCAAATCCTTTACCGCCATAAAAATGTGTTAGAGGCGGCGCAAGCACTACTAGGGCGTGCGACGAAAGATGAAATTGCCGATATGCCAAAGCTGCATGATTAATAAAAATAGATAGGTGAGTGATTATGTCGCGTGAAGAACTGGATAGAATTTGGGGTTTCATTAAAGATGAAGCGAAGTCTCTTGCGGACTGCGAACCACTCCTCGCCAGCTTTTTTAACGCGACATTGTTAAAGCACGACAATTTAGGCAGTGCGCTCAGCTATATGCTAGCCAATAAACTGAGCTCGCCGATTATGCCAGCGCTTGAAGTGCGTGAAATTGTTGAAGAAGCTTATCGCAATGACGAAGGCATGATTTTCTCTGCAGCAATGGACTTAGCCGCGGTTCGCCTACGTGACCCTGCCGTTGATAAATATTCCACTCCATTATTGTATTTGAAAGGTTTCCATGCCTTGCAAGCCTATCGCATCGGTAATTGGCTGTGGAAAGAAGGCCGCCAAGCGCTGGCGGTTTACCTGCAAAATCAAATTTCCGTTTCATTTGGGGTCGACATCCACCCAGCCGCCCGTATTGGTTGTGGCATCATGCTTGATCACGCAACTGGCATCGTGATTGGGGAAACTGCCATTGTCGAAAATGATGTATCAATCCTACAATCCGTCACACTCGGTGGTACCGGGAAAACCTGTGGTGACCGCCACCCGAAAGTGAGGGAAGGGGTGATGATTGGTGCAGGGGCAAAAATTCTAGGCAATATTGAAATTGGCCGCGGCGCAAAAATTGGTGCAGGTTCAGTTGTGCTTCATCCCGTTCCACCGCACACCACAGTGGCAGGGGTTCCCGCACGTATTGTCGGCAAACCCACCAGTGATAAACCGTCCTTAGAAATGGATCAAAACTTTAATGGCAGTATTTGGGGTTTTGAAGATGGGGATGGGATTTGAGTTGTGAGGGTTCTAGTTCGATCGTTTTCATTTTTGATTTCCTTCATTTGTATATAAATCGACCAAAAATTTGCTTTAACCTCAATGAAGTTATACAATGTTTATACATTGAGAAACTAATATACTCAAAAATAAGTATGGGGTAAGAGAAATGAGCGTTGCTATAAAAAAATGGGGAAATAGCCAAGGCATTGTTATCCCATCAGCTATCTTAAAACAATTAGGTATTGAGGTTGGTCAACGTCTTGATATTTCTGTTAATAACGGTAATTTGGTTCTTTCTCCCAAAAAGAAGATAAGGATGTTTTCTGAAGCTTATTTGCTTGACAATATGAATGAATATAATAGTCATTCAGATGAACTTGCTCAAATTAATGATATGGAAATTGGTGAATGAGTAAAAGTTACATACCAAGGCGAAATGATATTATTTGGTTAGATTTTGACCCAACGAAAGGAAAAGAAATAGGAAAATATCGGCCTGCACTCGTTTTATCCAGTGTGGAATATAATAAAAAATCAGGCTTGGTAATTTGTTGTCCTATTAGCACAAGCATTAGAGGGCACATAACAGAAGTAGGGATAAATAATCTTGATACTCCGTGTGTTGCTGCGGCAAACCTTATTCAAACACTATCTTGGAAAGATAGAAGTATGAAGTTTGGGGTAGTTGCTGATGAGGGGGTTCTTGATAGTGTGCTCGCAAGGTTGATCCCATTAATTGGTGGAGAGCATTTTTTTATTGATTCAAACTAAAGGAACTCAAACTGAGCTCCTTTTATAGTCTAGTCCTTTAGCAGCGCCCCTGAATACCCCAATTGCCTCCATGCTTCAAACACAACCACTGCCACAGAGTTGGATAAATTCATACTGCGGCTGTCTGCCAACATAGGAATACGAATTTTCTGCTCCATTGGCATGTTATCTAGCACATAAGGCGGTAAGCCGCGAGTTTCAGGGCCAAACATCAAATAGTCATTTTGTTGGTAGCTGACATTGCTGTGGCTTGGTTTACCTTTAGTGGTTAAGGCAAACACGCGAGCCCCACTTTCAGATTGGTTATTATCCGGGTTTAGCCCTTCACTTTTTAAAAAAGTAAAATAATCATGGTGGTGCTTGATATCGGCAAATTCGCTATAGTCCAACCCTGCACGGCGTAAGCGTTTATCATCCCATGTAAACCCAAGAGGGTGAATAAGATGCAAATCAAAGCCAGTATTGGCACAAAGACGAATGATATTGCCAGTATTTGGCGGTATTTCTGGTTCGAATAAAACAATGTGTGGCATAACGTTAAGCTGATATTTTTGATAAGAAATGATGGGAAGAGTTTACGCGCAAATGGGTTTGTTTTCATGTGGAACTTTTATTTGTACTGTAAAAATTATTTGAACCCTGAAAACAAAAAACGAGCCATAAAGGCTCGTCTCTGAAATAACTCGTTGAGGTTAGCTATTATAACCATTAGGGTTCATGGACTGCCAACGCCAGCTATCATTCACCATATCTTGAATAGAATACTGCGCCTTCCAGTTTAAATCTTTCAACGCTTTTTCTGGGCTAGACCAGCATTCCGCAATATCACCGGGGCGTCTTGCTACAATCTCATATTTAATTGGCTTGCCTGCTGCTTTTTCAAAAGCAGTAATAATTTCCAGCACACTTGTGCCAGTTCCTGTACCAAGATTGTAAACATGTAATCCTGCTTGTTGGCTAACTTTATTCAGTGCGGCAATATGGCCATCGGCCAAATCCATCACGTGAATATAATCACGAACGCCAGTGCCATCCGGTGTTGGGTAATCATTACCAAATACCATGACTTGTGGGCGGCGGCCTACAGCGACTTGTGAAACAAACGGTGCCAAATTATTTGGAATACCTTGCGGGTCTTCCCCCATGGTTCCGGATGGGTGTGCGCCAACAGGGTTAAAGTAACGCAGCAATGTTAGTGACCAATCATCTTCCGCAGTATATAAATCCGAAAGGATACGCTCAACCATATACTTACTGGTTCCATATGGGTTGGTGGTCCCACCGACTTTGGAATTTTCTGTTAATGGTACTTCTTCAGGGTCGCCATAAACGGTTGCCGATGAACTAAAAATCAGGCTTTTAACACCGGCTTTTTTCATGCTTTCCACTAATACCAGTGTGCCATTGACGTTAACATCATAGTATTCAATCGGTTTCTGCACTGACTCACCAACGGCTTTTAACCCAGCAAAGTGAATGACGGAATGAATTTGATGATTAGCAAAAATGGACGCTAAAATTTGGCGATCACGCACATCACCTTGGTAAAAGACCGGCTTAACACCTGTGATAGCTTCAATACGGTTAAGCACTTCAAGGTTAGCATTATGCAAGTTATCTAAAATAACCGGCTGCATCCCTTGCTGGATCATCTGTACACAGGTATGGCTACCAATGTAGCCAAGACCACCAGTAACGAGAACGTGTTGATTATTCATCTCAATATTCCTGAGTCTTAATATTCGTAATGGTAGTTATAATCGTCAGATCTTGCATCAATACCATTCAAGATCACACCCGTAATTTCGATATCATTTTGCTTAAAGCGTTTCAGTGATAAATCGACATCTTTCACGGTATTCACCCCGTAGAAAGCAATCAGTAATGAAGTACCGACATATTTACCAATAATTGCTGAGTCAGTAATTGCTAAGATTGGTGCGGTATCGATCACCACAATGTCGTATTGGTTTTTGACTTTATCCAGCAACTGCTTAAAGCGCTCACCCATTAATAATTCAGACGAGTGAGTGACATTTTTACCACGGCAAATCACATCAAGATTTTCAATCACGTTGGCATGAATAGTGGGTGATTCTATGTTTTGCTGTGACAGATATTCAGATAAGCCCGCTTTATTGTTTAACCCAAAGGCTTTGTGCAAACGACCTTTACGTAAGTCGGTATCGATTAATAACACTTTCTTACCTGCGTTAGCCAGTACCACCGCCATATTGGAGGTAACAAAACTTTTCCCGACTCCAGGTGACGCACTAGTCACCATAACGAGGTTGTTACCTTGGTTCATAACCGAGAAGTACACGCTGGTACGTAATGAACGGATAGCTTCAACCGCGGTATCTGCTGGGTTTTCTATCGCTAATGGGCTCTTATTGCCAGCCTCAATCAGTTTTTTCTCATGGGCTGAGAAAGGAATGGTGGCGTAGACGTTGACACCCAATGCATCGATATCTTCCGTGCTCTTAATTTTATTATTAAAGAACTCGCGAGCAATCACATACGCACAGCCGACAATAAAGCCAAGGATAGTGGCAAGAGCAACAATCAGTGATTTTTTTGGTGCCACAGGCTTTGGTTGGGACTCCGCAGAATCAATAATACGCACATCCGCGGTAATACCGGAGTTCAGTACACTGAGCTCTTGTTGTTTCGCAACTAACTGAGCGTAAATCGCTTGTTCTGCTTCAACATCACGGGTTAAACGGACGATTTCTTGTTGGGTATTCGGTAATTTTTGAATGTTTTTGCTGATTTTTTCTTTTTCGCGTAACAACTGTTGGCGCTTGTCTAATAGGGACTGATAAGCTGGGTGGTTACGAGTATATAACTGTTGAATCTCCACTTCTTTGAAGGTCAATTCATTGAGCTTTTCTTCGACCTGCAAAGCAGTATCTAAAGCGGCTTTGGCTTCTAAAGAAAGGTCAATCGATTCATTCTTTTTGCGAAAGGCATTGAGCTGGTTTTCGTAGTTATCTAATTTCTTTTTAATAGTCGGTAAATAGCCATCTAAGAACACGAGTGTATTGTTGGTGACTTCTTTTTTACGTTCGGTATTTTGGTCTACATAGTTTTGGATAACACTGTTGAGAATGTTAACATTCTCAACTTGATCCGCACCTTTAATGGCTAAACTGATAATACCGGTACCTTTGCCCACTTCCGCGATGGTTAGGGTATTGCGTAAGTCTTCAATGGTGGAGTAACGGGCATTTTTGATTAATGAAAACTCTTCGCCAGTTTCAGCCGCGAAACTGGAAATTAATAAGTTAATTTCCCCTTGTTTGAGCACTTCACCCACTTTACCTTGCAAGACTTGGCCATCCACATTGAGGGAATAATTATTATCCCCCAAATACGTCAGGGTCAATGGCTGGCCAATTAAGTTTTCAGGTAATTGAAATAGGGCAATATGGACGGGAGCCACTTCACCAAGTAACTTACTGACAAAGCCTTCAGGGGCTGCTTGAGTGTCTAAGTTCAAGTCTGCAACGGTTTTACCTAACACCATGCGGGACTTGATGACTTCAATTTCAGAGTCGACTTGGTTATTGCTGTTACCAAATGGCATGACATCACTCATTTGGTCGAGTAATGAGACCTGACCTAATTTGTCATACTGTAAGGTAGCATTCGCTTGGTATATGGGGGTTGCTAATAAACTGTATGCAATGGCGATAGCCGCAAAAATAACAGTAAAAAACCCAATTTTAATGGTGTTGGATTTCAAAACTTTAAACAGAGCGAGCAGATCGATTTCATCTGAGGCAGGGGAGCTATTTTTTGTTGTGTTCATAATAGGTTAAATGTTAAGTCATCCAATAAATAAAATTAAATTTTGCCTTGCCAAGCAATCGCGGCTTTTTCCATCAACTGGTAAACATGTTCAAACATTTCATCGCTGCGTTTGTGCGGGTCAGGAATTTCGGTTTTATTGATCCATTGCCCAAATAACATCACCTTACCGCGAGTTTCAGGAAACTGCTGGTGGATTTTAGCAATATGATCGTTTTCCATCACTAGGATTAAGTCTGCTTTATGGCATATTTCGCTGGTTAATCGACGTGATTGATGGTTTTCAAGGGAAAGGCTATGTTGCTCGGCAATCCGGATGGCACTGTCATAAGCAGGCATATCATTTTTAGCGATAATACCTGCCGAATGAACAGTTTTTTCGGGAAAATACTGTTGTAATAAACGCTCCCCCGTAGGAGAGCGGCAGATATTTCCCATACAAACAACGAGAATATTATTAAACATATCGATTACCAGTCGTGAATACGCTTGGTACCTTCGGTTAACTGATTATATGAAGCGATAGTTGGTAACAGTTGGGTAATCAAACGGTTCCAACGCACCACAGGCGCAGCGGTAACATACACTAAGTCATAAGGCTGCAGTTTAAATTCAGTACCCATTACAAGCGATGTCGCATCTGATAGGTCTAACTGATAAACAGCGGCCATTTTTTTCGGTAATAGAGCTTCGAGTTCTTTGTCTTCTGCTGGTTGGTTTTTAATTGGGCGAATAACAAATACCCCTGTTGCATTAGCTGTTGTTTGGTCTATCCCACTCGCTTTGCTTAAGGCTTCAGTAATACTCATACCCGCACGGTCAATGGTTAAGGTCGTTGGTTGACCCACTTCACCCATTACAAACACTTTTTGGCTATCATTACGTGGCACATATAGCACATCACCCGGTAGCATCAGGTAGTTTTGGGTTAAATCGCCGTACTGAACTAAATCTTGTAATGACACTTTGATTTCTTTGCCATTACGGGTGAGCACCACATTATCCCAATCGGCTTTTTCGGTTAAACCACCGGCATTATTAAAGGCTTCTAAGATAGTCAGTGGCACGTTGGTAATTGGCAAGGTACCTGGTTTCGCCACTTCACCCGAAACATACATTTTTTGTGAGCGGAAGGCGGCAATACTCACATCCACTTGTGGGGATTCGATATAGGTGGCTAAACGGTTGCTGATCAGAGTACGGATTTCAGTGACGGTTTTACCGATCACTTTGACTTTACCAATATACGGGTAGTAGATAGTCCCATCGGAATGTACCCAGTTACCGGAGTCTTGCGCACTACGGTATGAACCCGCAGGGATAGTCAGTTCAGGGTGATCCCAAACCGTGATAGTTAATACATCACCTGCACCTACACGGTATTCATAGTGAGTCAGTTGCTTTTCTAACTGCGCATTCGGTTTAGCAATGGTGGGGGCAGTGTACATATCATCCAATAATTTTGGCGAAATTGGGTAGATATCAACCAATTTAGTAATGTCACGGTCACCAGTATCAACCACATTTTTGCCTGAGGTTGATATATAGGCACCGGGGGTGACGGTGCAGCCTGTTAATAAAATACTGATTGTTAGTAGTGTAAGTGGGAAAGGCTTCCTAAACACGGTACCATCCTATGATAAAAAATGATTAGATAAGGTATAAGTGACGATGGATATCATCATTCCCACTTATACATAATGTGACAACGGAAGTAATTTATATTGATGCTCGTAATTTACCAAAGTTGTGATAATTATTATGCTGTTTATCGAAATAATAATTACTAAAGTGATCAGTATGACAAAGCCAAAAAGTTAACTTTCAGAGAAAGTTTGAATATTTTTTAGTGATTGCTGCACAATGGACTGTGCGGTTTGGTGATCATTCGCTTCGGCATAGCACCTTAATTCCGGTGCATTACCTGATGGCCTTAGATGAATAATATTACCATTTGATAATGTTATTCTTAGCCCATCAATTGCATTCAAATCTAGTAGTTGCTCATCACTAAAGCCTAAATGTTGCAATAAGTGTTTTGGGTTTTCTTGAGCTTTTTTAATGATAGATTTACTTTTCTCTGTTGCGAAATTTTGTATTCTATCACTAAAGGTAATGCGCTGTGGCAATGAATCAACTAATTCAGCAATTCCTTTTTCTTTTGCGGCAGATAGCAACATCAAAAAGGGTAACACCGCATCTCTGGTTGGTAGTGCAGATAATTTCTTACCATTAATTTCAATATTAGAACCTAAAAGAAAACCACCATTAGCTTCAAAACCCGCTATTTTCATATAATTTTTAGCTAAATCAGAAAATGCTTCAATAACATAAGGAGAACCAATTTTAGTTTGTTTTACACACTTAAAATCTTTATGTGATGAAATGATAGTATTGCAACTAACAGGGATTGCTAGCGCTTCAATATTCATCTCTAATGCACATAACAAACCTAATATATCCCCGCGTAGCCATTCGCCGTTTTCATCTGCAACAAGCGAACGATCGCCATCCCCATCAGTAGAAAAAATAGCATCAAGTTTGTGTAATTTTGACCAATTCCTTGCTTTTATCTTGTCCTCTTCAGACACAGCTTCAGTATCAATTGGAACAAACATGTCGCTACGGTCTAGAGAAATAACTTCAGCGCCAAGCTTTTTGAATAAAACTGGGTATATATCACGCCCAGCACTAGAATGCTCATAAATACCAATACGCTTACCAGCTAATAAATCTTCATTAAAAATAGACAAATACCGATTGAGATACTCTTCTGTAGCTAGTGTATTTATTGATAATATTTGTGGAGTAACATCTGGTATCTCAAATTGCGAGTTATTATTTAAAATAGCGACTTCATCAATTTTAGTGATTTCACCATCTGGTCGATAAAATTTTAGACCATTTCTATCGAATGGAATATGACTCCCCGTCACCATGATACAAGGAATATTATTTTTCATTGCGGTATATGCAAGCGCAGGTGTTGGAATCACACCGTAATATAGAGGTTCTATACCTTGTTGCTTTATCGCTGTTACACAGGCGGTAGCAATAAATTCACTGCTTGGGCGGTTATCTATGGCGATTGCTATTTGCTTGAAATCGAATTCATTTTTTAAGCTATTAATAAATGCATGGGTAAATGCAGAGCAGGATTCATTGGTAAATTGAGTGACTAATCCTCGAGCGCCACTAGTACCAAATTGTATCCCTGATTCTTTGATTATTTTATTACATTTTAATATACTCATTATTAGTAACCTTCGCCTTCAGTTCCTATGCGCTTAATATCATCTTCTGAAAGATATTGACCGGTACGAACTTCTATTATCTCTAAATCTATTTTTCCTGGGTTTTCAAAAGAATGAGGTGAACCAATAGGAATATAAGTTGATTCATTCTCAGTTATAAAATATTCAGAACTTCCATTTTTAACTTTTGCAGTACCCGATACGACAACCCAATGCTCTGCTCGATGATAATGAATTTGAGTGGCTGTTTTTTCACCTGGCCGAACAATAACTTTTTTAACGTGATAGCGCTCTCCATCAGCTATGTGTTCATGCTTTCCCCAAGGTCGAAAGATCTCTAGGTGTCTTAAATATTCAGTACGATTTTGCTGTTTAAGTATATTAACTATGTTTTTAACATCTTGAACATGGTTCTTGTTGACGACGAGTACGGCATCCTTTGTTTCAACAATAATTAAATCATTAACTCCTATAGCTGCAACAAGCTTGTTTTTTGCATAAATATAACTATTAGTACTATTTTCTATTAGAGTATCGCCTCTAATAACATTCCCATTAGAATCTTTATTTTGTACATCCCATAAGGCTGACCAAGAGCCTACATCGCTCCAACCTACACTCATTGGTATGACTGCCGCTTTTCGCGTTTTTTCCATAACGGCATAATCAATAGAGTCATTAGGGCAATCGGAAAATATATCTTTAGAGATTCTAATAAAGTCAAGATCATCATATGCAGAATTAATCGCATTACAACAGCAATGAAAAATTTTGGGACTATACTTTTTTAACTCATTCAAATAAGTAGATGCTTTAAATAAAAAGATACCGCTATTCCAGCTAAAAGAGCCGGATGTTAAATATGAATTTGCTGTTTCAATATCCGGTTTTTCAACAAACTCATCGACTTCAAATAAATTAGAAGATAATTTTTTACCTTGCTTTATGTACCCATATCCCGTTTCTGCATGTGTTGGAATTACTCCAAACGTTATAAGCATGTTTTCTTCAGCAGCATTTTGGGCACTTAATACTATTTTGTTAAAAGCTTCAATATTCGTAATTACATGATCAGCAGCCAAAACTAGCAACAAAGGGTCATTCCCCTCTTCCATGGCTTTTAACGCTGCTAAAGCGATAGCTGGTGCAGTATTTCGACTGACTGGCTCTAAAATTATAGATGCAGACGTAATGTTAATATCACGCAATTGCTCAGCAACCATAAAGCGATGGTCATTATTACAGATAACAATAGGCGAACTATTTGATAGCTCATTGATTCTATGTAATGTATTTTGAAGCATAGAATCTTTATTAACTAATGGGATAAATTGCTTAGGATATTGAGTTCGAGAAAGAGGCCATAAACGAGAACCTGAGCCCCCGGCTAAAATTACAGGAACTATCATAATTATTTACCTATATATCTAAAAAATAAAAAACTTTTAATTAAACGCTTTAATCTGAATAACTTTGGTTCTTGCATTAGGCGGTATACACTTTCGAGCCCGAGACTTTGTATAAACTTTGGTGCTCGATTTATTTTTTGTGCTAAAAATGATATTGAACCACCACAACCTACAACGAATCTAACCCCATATTTTTCTAGTAAAACTTTATTTTCCTCAATCCAAAACTCTTGTTTTTTTGCTCCAAAAGCAACGAATAAATAATAAGGTTTTATATCTTTAATTTTTTCAAGTATTTCAATATTTGATTTTTCTGAAAAAGGGTAAGGTTCAAAAGGGGGGGAATAACCATAACAATCTGAACCAAAACATTCTCTTGCTATTTTTACTGCTTGTTCGTTAACAGTAAGATTATCGCCGAGTAAAAATACTTTTTCTTTATTGTTACTTGAGATTTTTAAAATATCATAAATTAAGTCAGAGCCACTTATTTTATCAATTTTTTCTTTAACAAGTCTTTTAGCGAAAAAATAAGGTATTTGTCCATCAAAAGTTGAATAATTTGAATTTATTATTTCCATAAATGAAGAGTCTTTATGGGCATCAATAATGAATTCAGAATTTACAGTTACTACAAATTTGAGAGTATCTGAAGGAGAAAGTAATTTTTTAAGGTCTGTTCCCTTAAATTTTAACCCGAAAACTTCAACTGTCATTTTTGAATGCCCTCAAGTAGCTTAGTTAAATTTTTATCCCAAGAATATTTTTTTTCCGCTAAATTTCTTGCGTTAGTTGCCATTGATTGGCATAACTTTGGGTCATCCAATAATTTGATAATAGCTTTTGAGAAGCTATCTGGATCATCATGAATAAATGCATTAACTCCATTTACTAGATCTATACCCTCAGCACCAATACTTGTCGTAACTATGGGCATGCCTTTATATAATGCAGTTATATTTTTAACTTTCATTCCACTACCAAAACGCAGTGGGGATATAAACACCTTACATTTACTAAGTATGGTATTTAAATCATCAACAAAGCCACATACGACGACATTCTTTGACTCTAATAATAGGTTTTTTATATTATCTGAAATGTTTCCAATAATATAAATTTTGCTATTTCCAGTTTTATCTAAAATAAGGGGCCATATGTGAGCTAAAAACCAAGTTAGGCCATCCAAATTAGGTTCCCAAAACAAATTACCTAAGAAAACAATGTCATTATTTAATTCATCAAATTTTGATATAGGGTATTGCAATAATGAATCATCACCTAAATGGTAAGTTATTTTTATTTTTTCAGGAGGAATGCCTATATTAATTAATGCATCCTTATCATTAGGGGAGGAATAAATCAAATTAGCATTACCACATATTTTTTTTTCAAATTTTTTAACTCGTAATGCTTCAAAAGACAAAATTATTCTTTTTATTATATTATCTTCATTATTAGCTCTTCGAGACCATATTTTATATTCCGCATTATGTTGATGAAGAATTATTTTCTTATTTGTACTCTTTGGAATGTATTGATACATGATAAAATGGTCAACAAATATAACATCAGCATCATTTATTAATGAGTTAATATCATTATATAACGGAGGGCTATTATTCCTAGCTATTGATAATGGAGTGTTTTTAAAATAGCTTTTTATTAGATTTAAAGCGTTGGGGTTATAAACTTGCTCTTTTAATGGATATTCTACATGAGCATCGGAACAGGCCAAATTATTTAAATCAGTATTTAATGATACAATCTTCAAATCAACATACCGAGACAAAAAATCAATAATTTTCTTTGTTTTCAGTAACCCTCCTCCATCAACCTTATAAGGGTATCTAGGTGTCAATAATAAAACTTTCATTATTTTCCTTAGTTAAAACATAAATGTTTATCTCTAATTCCATCCTTTACTCCATGTAGAGTATGGAAAAGTAGCCCTCTATATTTTTTTTTCCAAACAAGAAAAAGTGAGAATAAAATATATTTGGAGAAAAAGAGAATAGAGTACTTAAAATACAGAGATTTGTTTGATGAGTATACACACTTATACGATAAAAAATACGCTAAAGAATAAAAAACTTTATTAGGGTAATTAGTTTTTCTTGGATGAAAAATTTTAATATTCGGTTGAAATATAAAATTTATTTTTTTTCCAGATATTAACCTTTCTAAATAGTCAGTTTCCTCACCCTGATTAATTACATTTCCTAATCCTATTTTTTCATTGAATCTATATCCTTTTGATATTTTATATGGCAAAACAAAAGAGATCGAACAGGTATAAAACATTATATCTTGTTTTTTTATCTTTTTTATAGACTTAATCTTGGGTACACCTTTAGATGTGAAAAAATTATTATTTTCATCGACAACAGGAAAAACATTTATAACATCATTACTATTTTCATGATTTAAAAAATTACAGTAGTCCTGACTATAGTAGCAATCGTCATCTGAGTATATTATACGATCAATATCACTGGGAGATAGATAATTTTCAATATAATCAAGAGCTAAATTACGGACTGCGGCTAAAGGAGCGATATGACAAATATCAATTATATGATAGTCGATAGTATATTGTTCAAATAAACCTGAATAATTTGATGGAATAGGCGATTGATTCACAAAAACAATAAATTTATTTTTGATATTATCAATTGAAGATATTAACTTATTCATATCAGTTGTTCTAGTACCATCACTAGTAAGTATAAAAATATTTTTAACTATAGAATTCATTTCGATTTATTAACCCTTTCCAGACAATACCAGATAAAAAACATAAATATGATATTATTAATGAAATATGATATTTCACCACGGTTGATATCCATAACCATACTAATTAATAATATGTAAATGTATGGATATTTTTTTGATAATTTATATATAATATAAATTATAATTGTAAATATCAAAGGGAATATATATGGACCTAATCCTCTAAATGCGCATAACGACTCTGTCAATGGTGTCAAAGCAAAACCCATTCCTACATCCATGTAAGCTGAAAAATTATAAGCAACAGAGTAAGGTTTTAGTTCAAAAAAAGCTCGTGGAATGTAATAAAATATCCAAGATAGATAAGGATTAATTGGCGAAGGGTAAATATCACATGAAGCGTAATTAGAATATACTGTAATAGTGGATGTAAGGTTTGTAAAAATAAATTCCCCAACATATCCTACAATAATATCAATGATATCACGTTCACCCCAGTTTACCTTATCCATTAAGCCCCTTGATAGCATCGCCAATATAATAGGGATTATAATCATGAGCATTTTTTTTACATTTAATTTATTTGTTTTGCTTAGAGTAAAGAGTGCTACTATCGAAAAGTATATTAAAAACTTCCTTCCTCCAATAGATAGGTCAATAAAGTAATATGTAGATGATAATAAAAATATGATAAATAAATTAAATCTATTGTTCTTTATATTGATATAATTAGTGAAAATAAAACATGTAAATACAGATACAATACTCCCTAATAGATACCAAATATCAACGTCAATATAATCTTTTATAGTTACTCTATCTTCTCCACTAAATGAGAGTTGATACAATCCACTAGAGAAAAACAACAATAAAGTAAATAAAAATAAAGCCGATGATATTATATATAATTTTATAATTTTATTATTAGATAGTAATTCGTTTCTTATGAAGTAAAAATTAAATTGTTTATTTTTAGGCTCATGTATAAATAGAGAAAATAAGAGTGTTAATAATGAATATGATATTAGTGCCGAATTAAAGACAAAAATGTCGCTATCATAATCATGGTTTTTAGGGAAAAAGTCATAAGAAAAATAATATATATAGATCGGACCGATAAACATATACATAAAATTAAAGAACAAGAACCAAAATGAGAAGGTTGATAGGCAGCTAAACCCTTTTTTTAAATTAGTGATTAAAAAAATAGAGAATGAAAGTAGGAAAAAAAAAGTAATTAAATTATAATCATATTGGCTAGTCAAATCTGAGATAAAAGCATATGAAAATGAAAGTAATGAAGATGAAAATAAAAAATACCTAGATAACATTATCATCACCTATATTTAATCTTTCCATAATCCTCTTGTAAATATCATCAGAGTTTTTAAGAGTTGCATTAGAATAATATTTCTTTAGAAAATTATGTTGCACTTGTGTTTTATCACTGTGAACTAAGTTTTTTATAATCATGTTTTTTAGTTCCGAGTATGTATAAGCTTTATCTCCGGGGGTAAACTCATCATAATCAAAATACATTTCTCTGGATTCTTGCTTGTATTCAATGATATCGAATGGATAAAATAGTAGAGGCTTATTTAAGAGTACGTAATCTAAGTAAATAGATGAATAGTCTGTAACTAATAAATCAAAAGTATTTAAGTAAGGATAGATATCAGAAACAACGTTAGTTATAATTTTTACACCTTTGAGATCAGACTTTGTTGAACTAAAGTGGTCACTAGGGTGTAACTTTATATAAAATAATAGGTTGTTACTCTCTGCAAATCTAGATAAGTCATCTAACTGAATTCCGGATGCTTTAAAGTAGTCTGTACCATTATCTCTAAATGTGGGCATTAATAGTATTTTTTTTCTTTTAGTTGGTTTAAATATAATTTTTTGTGCTTCTTTCTCAAACTCTAAATATATCTTTTGAAGACCGATTTTATCAAAGAAAATATCAGTTCGTGGAAAGCTACAAATAATAAAATTTTCTTTATGAACTTTGAAAGCACTACTAAGTATTGAGCACCAAAAATCACTAGGAGCAAACATTAGATTTGGTTTTTTGAAACACTCAGGTTCTAAAGTTCTATATTTTATTTTGTCAAATAAGTTTTCACTATTATATTTTTTAAATAAAGGGCCAGTCCGTATATCATATTCTATTTTTTTTAACGGTAGCCCATGCCATAAGTTTACATAAAACACATTTCTGGATGTCCAAAAACAAATATCTGTCGTATAGGAAGATACGAAGTATACGCCTGCTTTAAGCATAATTATCATGCCTTTTATACTTCTTCTTTTTACTGCATGATATCCTTTGTTTTTAAGTTCAGCTATTATGTTTTCATCATCGCTTATCCAATAACATTTAATGTTTTTATATGTATGATGACATTTCAGATAAGAGTACTTTGCATTATCATTAAATTTATTTCTGTAACTACCGAATAGCCATATTTTATTATCACGAGAAAAAAAACCACTTATATAATATAATGGCCAGAGGATTAATATTTTAATAAGATTTTTCATGTTTACCTAGTATAAAATACTTTATAAAAAATATAAAACGAATTAGAAAAACAGATATTTCTGATAGCAATACAATAATAGCCATTGATTTTGGTGTTAAGTTACCAGTAATAATAATAATAGGTGTTAATACTGTAAAAACTATAACTCCACAAAATACGCTGCGGTTTGTGATATTAGATTTTCCAAAAGATGAAAGTATTGGATAACCAATGATAATTGATGGAAATACAAATCCAAGTGTTATTATAAATATATTTAATACAGTATAGCTTGTACTATAAAAATCACCAAATATAAGAATGATTAATGCTTCTGATATATTATAACCGATAATTACACCTATAATTGATATTATAAAAGAAATTAACAATATTTTTTTAGCAATCGATAGATTTCTTTCTTTTGCCATGTATGGGTACAAGGCATTTGTTATAGGGTAGATTAAAGATTGAGCTGCAACATACAGTTTTTCAGATATAGCATAGGTGGATAAAGCAACTGCTCCTAATACAGTTCCAACTACTAGCCCACAGCTTACTGTATATGTTGAAACTGCCACTCTTGATATGAAAAACGGTAGTGTATCGAGAAATACAAGCCAAGTGTATTTTTTTGAAGGAACAGTGAATAAACTGTAACTCTTGTTTAAGACATACATGCAGATAATCGCAGGAATAGCATAAGATATGGCATAGAGAAAATATATATAATTTAAATCATTATCATTTTTAATAAAAACCAAGATGAAAACAATGAAAATAACTTTTGTTATAATGCCTGAAAAAGTAACCATTTTCATTTTTTGTATACTTACAAAAAACCATTGTGGTGTGAATATCAAGCCTAGTCCAGTAAAAAATAAACAAAATATAGAAAAAAAAGTTATATTTGGTATAGCTAGCGAAGCGAAAAAAAGTCCTATGATTGAAAGGGATAAAAAAATTAGCTTTAATAAACAAACGCTTGTAAAGTAATTTTTGTATTTGTTATCTGTTCGCCGAGATATTTTTCTTGGAGCAGATAAATCAAAGCCTAGGCCTAAAAATATTACAAGTAATTGCCCGATAGTAATAAAATATATATATTCACCAAAACTATCGCTAGATAAAATTCTAGTGAGGTAAGGAAGAACTAGAAATGGTGCTAAATAATTAAAAAATTGTAATATAAACAATAAAATTATATTGTTTATAAGAGTGTTTTTCTTTACCAAAATATTCTCTATTAGTACTTTAAAGCATCAAGTATGTTTTTAATTTCTGATACGGTTTCTTCTAATTTGACTAAACCTTCATTTCTAATTTTAGTAATTGATTTTTTTATGTCGGTTGTTGAAATGTTTTCTGTTCTTTCTAAATATTTTACATTACAATAATCGGATAAAAAATCAAATTTTCCTTCCCAATCATTTCCAATAGCAAATGTTGTGATATCATATTTTTGTATATCATTTACCTTCTGTTCCCAATTATGCTCAGGTATTACTAGATCTACATATTTACAAGCACTAACTATTTCACTGCGTTCTTCATATGAAAAAATTGATTCTTTGCCTTTTATTTTATTAAATTCATCAGTAGATATCCCTACAATCAATTGCTCTCCCATTTCACTTAACCTTTTCAACAGTCTAACATGACCGACATGAAATAAATCAAAAGTGCCATACGTTAGTATTTTTTTCATATTTAAATTTACCATAATTACAGAAAGATAATTTTGTATTATATGTCATTTTTAAGAAAAGTTTCCATATGTAAATACAATATCTATATTTAAAATATTTTATTAATATTAAGTTAAAATTTTATAATTAATTCATGCCAGTTTATAAATTATTTAGGTTCTATACTATTAATGTATCGTAGAGCTAAAATTAAAGAAGATAGCCTTGAAAATTGAAAGCAACCATAGCTACCGCACTGGGTTGTCGGGTCCCAGAGCACCATTGAATTTGTAAATGCATACTTATCAATTGAAAACATTGCATTTTTTGCTAATTTGCTCAATTGATAAGCAAAGCTTATTGTTTTTTTACCGCCAAAGGGTATGCCTCAGCATTTATTTGGTCAAGTAAAAAGCGATTAATAATACCATTAAAGCTAGTTACTGACTATCACTGCGATAGCGTTAGAGAATAGTCCTAACACAATCACCAATAGAATAAGTTATTTTAAATTATTAGGTTATAATCCTATTCTTACGCTTTGTACGCGATTAAATATTTAAGTTAAGTTATTCCTTGTATATCATTGCTTTTAGTGTGGGTTCAATAAAAGCCAGATCCTAATATTTCTATATTTATCCGAATTCCGTGTAGGAATAGATTAATAAAATGCTTAATTGATTATATTAATTAACTTGGTTGTCATAAGGGATTATATGAATGGTGTATTTTTGACTAGAATAATAATGTTTGAGGGATAAAAAAACGGATTATGCTAAAAACATAACCCGTTTTTGATAAAATATGCTGTCAAACTTAACAGTCCATGATGAAGGGGCTCGAAGCGAACTTGTTGCGCGGTATTATTCAGTTAAATTCTTAACTTGATGCATCAATAGCTCAGCAAAACTAAAATCAATTGATTGATCGATATCGACTGAGTGGATTGGGTCCATAATAAAGGCATATGACTCAGGGGTATAACGTATTTCACCATATTCCATTAGTTTTTTGGCATCGAAAATGTAGATGGCACCGTTGATGCGGTAAAAAGTGCTTAAATCTTGTGAGCGCTTTAATGATTCTGGGCGAATAAAATCACCCATTGAATGGTTTTTTGGCAGTGTATTTGCCCACAATGGTGAGTGTTCGCAAGGTGTTACTGAAACAATAGAAAATGCATTTTTTTCTATGTACATTTCTAAGGCATTATCAATGTGTTGTGCATTTCTAAGCGGAGAGGTTGGTTGTAATAAGACGATAATATCAACATCTTTACCGAATTTATCTAAAGTATATGTAAGTACACTTTCTGTTGATGCTTCGTCAGTGGCTAAATGTGAAGGCCTTAATTCAGGTACTTTTACACCATAGCTAGTACTAACTTCTGCAATATCTGCATCATCTGTACTAACAAATATATCATCAATATATTGGCTATTTTGTGCCGCTTCTATTGACCATGAAATTAAAGGCTGCCCTGCTAAAGGCAATATGTTTTTATGCGGTAGGCGTTTGCTTCCCCCTCTTGCAGGAATAAACGCCATAACTTTTTTATTATCTATCATGATTCTATACCTAAATTATAGATATCAATTTGTGCCTTATTGAAATCATCTAAACGGCCTATATCGAGCCAATACTCATAAATGGGATACATAAGAATATTTTTATTATTTTCAATGTGATGGCTTAATAATGTAGGCATGTCGATATAACTATTTTTTACTACAGAATTAATCATTTGTGGAGATACAACATAGATACCTGCATTGACATGATATTGATAACTTGGTTTTTCTACCATTGAGGTAATTTTTTGTCCTTCGCTATTAACCACGCCATAAGGTATTTGATATGAGTATTCTCTTACACACATAGTGGCATCGGCCCGATTATCATTATGAAATTTTAGTAGTTTATGATAATCTATAGTGGTTAAAATATCGCCATTAATCATAATGAGTGGATGTTCTTGGGAAAGATCTGCAGGTAATAGCCCCAGTGCTCCGCCAGTTCCTAATGGTTTATCTTCATAAACATATTGAATGTTCACACCTAATTTTTCACCATTACCAAAGTAATTCTGAATAACTTCGGGCATGTAATGCGTTGAAATATAAAAATTTGAAAAGCCAGCTTTGATAAAATGGCGAATAATGGTTTCTAGCATTGGCTTATTGCCAATTTTTAACATAGGTTTAGGGCAAGAGTCGGTTAATGGCTTTAACCGAGTACCAAAGCCGCCCGCCATGATGA
The DNA here is from genome assembly GCF_011045615.1 of Providencia sp. PROV004. Lineage (NCBI taxonomy): Bacteria > Pseudomonadati > Pseudomonadota > Gammaproteobacteria > Enterobacterales > Morganellaceae > Providencia > Providencia sp. PROV004. The sequence goes on along the minus strand of NZ_CP042859.1, from coordinate 4,498,027 downwards.
AAACTGGATTTTGATATTTGGGTTTGCTTAATACGTTTTGTAATATTTCCAAACCAGCAATTTTTCCATTCTGAAGTAAAGGAATGGAAAGAATTTCTTTTACTCTCATTAATTCGACCAATTCTTCTTTCGGAGTGTCAATTTCCGCTGTCGTAGGATTGGTATTCATCACCATTGTTATGGGATCAGAGAGTGAAAGGTTGTTTAATAGTCCTCTGCGGATATCGCCATCTGCGACTACCCCGATTAAATAATCATTTTTATCAGTGACTAATGCAATGCGTAAGCCTTCTCTATTAATGACATCTAATGCATCTAATATTGTTGCAGAAGAAGGAAGTAATACATTTTTCCATTTAGAACTCATTCTTTTTACCCTAATTTTTATATTTAACTATTTGATTAGTTAGGTGTTTCTTTCTGGCTATCGGTCAAGTTTTTTAATTAACTCACACATATGTTGAATATCTTCAGTGGTGTAACGAGAATCTAACGGCAAAGATAGTATTTTTGGAGATAATTCATTTGAAGCTTCTTGTATTTCAGGCCAATGAACAGCTAAAAAAATGGAGTGTTCCATGAGTGTCAGTCGAACGTTATCACGATTTTTTAACGTTAAAGGTAAAAAGCTGGGGTATTCAGGTGAGATATCAATAAATTGATGACTATTTAAGTGTTGCTTCGCAGTGATTAGATTTTTTTTATGTATGGCTTTAGTCTGATCTAACTTACGATAAAACTGGTTAGTTAAGTTAATGCTCTTATCGTCAGCGGAAAATATTCCATTTGAATTATCTAATAATTTTTCTGCTTTTGAAAATAGTGTTAGGTAATGACTTTCTTCACCTTCAGATGATTCAATGAATTTTGCTTTTGCTTCTTTGGCTTGATATTTTAAATTTGAAAATATGGGAAGCGGTTCTTTTTTTATCTCAATTAAAGGAGTATTTGAAATTACCTGGCTAAAGTCTGAAATAGAAGATATTTTTCGTAAACTATTAAAATAACTCCATTTAACTGAATTTTTGAATTGCGGTAATTCGGTACCAAATACATCATCAATAATGATGGGAACAGTCAAACTCGCGAGTGCTGATTTAAAGGAATCCGAGGTGTGCCCAAAATATCTAATAAGATAAAAGGCGTCAACTTGTGTTGATATTGAGGGTAGTATGAATTCAAAATTATCATTTATTTTGTAGAAGGCGATTTCTATGTTGTACTCATGTAGGACATCAATCACTACTTGGCAGATGAAATCAGGAACAAGAATCCGTTTTTCTTGCAGTTGCATGGATTGGATTATCCACCGTAATGATGAGCGGCCACTATTGGTGGTGCCATAAAAATAGCCATCATGAAAAATTTCTTGTTCACCACCAATTGGTTTATTTTTTGCAGAATGGGATGTCATAGAATGGTTTCGTCTTTAATGACTCTAAGTTGGCCTGTTTAAGTATTTCAACGACTTGTTTAGAGCTATTCCCCTGTCCATAAGGATTAAGAGTACTATTCAAAATTGATTTGAATTCCGGTGAATACACTTTATTTATTGCTAAGAGAAGCTGTTCTGTATCTGCACTTATATCAATAACACTGTTTGCCCTGACTCTTCCTCTCTGTCGATTACCTATATTTATTGTTGCTAATTTAAATGAAGGGGCTTCAACTATGCCACTTGAAGAGTTACCGATAACGGCATCAACATATTGTAGTGCTGATAAATATCTTAATTGCCCTAATGAAGTGAATGCAATTGCCTTATTGGAGTTTTCAACAACAAATTCATCAATCATTTTATTTATTAGCCGTCCTCCTACATCCGCATTTGCCTTTGTAAAAATAATCAGCGTATTATTTAATTGACTTAACCCTTTTAGGATCTCTGTAAAGTCCCCTTTTATTTCTTCTATATCCTGAGTCGTCTCTGGGTGATAAGTGAAAAGAATATTTTTTTCTTGTAGTTGGCAGTTTATTGCAGATTCAAATTCTTCTCGTGACATTAACTTCATGCGCAGTAAGTTATCTAAACCTATTTCACCCACTGTAAATACTCGTTCAGGTGGTTCTCCCATCTGTATAACACGGTTGGTATATTCTTCCATCGCAGTGAAATGCAATTGTGATAACTTAGTTATTGCGTGGCGGACTAGTTCATCAATGGCACCTTCTGTTATTTCACCACCGCTGAGGTGAGCGATGGGTATTTTTGCCATATTTGCAGCAGAAACGATGGGGATTAATTCATATCTATCGCCGAGTACCACAACAATATCAGGTTTTAGCTCATCAAAAGCTTCCGCAAAGCTAATCTGAGCTAGCCCCATACTTTTACTGACGCCCACAGCTGAGTCTGATGATAGTAAAATTTCAATTTTTTTATTAACAGTAAACCCATCATCTAAAATTTGTTGGTGCGTATAATCAAATTCAGGAGATAAATGCGTGCCTGTCGATATAAGTTGCAGTTCTAGCTGAGGATCATGCTGTATATCTTCTAGTAGGCATCGCAATAGCCCGTATTCAGCTCGAGTTGCAGTTACTACACAAATTTTACGCACTAAATTAACTCTCCTGTTTGATAATCTTTTTTAGCTATAGAACCAACCACTTCATCCCATCGAGTCGGAGGAATACCATTGCCCGGCCGCTTTATTTCAAGCATATCTTCCGTTATAGGAGTTCCAAGAGGAATGGCTTTTTTCGCGATAATACTTTTTCTGACAACATCACGATTTAGTTTTTCAGTTTTTGTGGGTACTTTCCAACCCGTCCCAAGAGCTTGTTCAATATTGCGAATCGCTTTAACCATATTTGAGAGCTCTGTCGGTTCTAAACTGGCTTTATGGTCTGGGCCATCCATATTTTTATCTAGCGTAAAATGTTTCTCAATGACCTTAGCACCCAATGCAACCGCTGCAATAGGAATTTCAATGCCTAAAGTATGGTCTGAATAGCCAACAGTAATGCCTGGAAATGCATTTTTAATTGTTGTCATTGCTAGTAAGTTCACATCTTCAGGTGAGGTTGGGTAATCTGTTGTAGCGTGAAGAACTGTGATTTGTTGAATTAATAAACCGGCATCTAGTAGCGTAAAAATAGCATGTTCAACTTCAGATAAATATCCCATCCCAGTAGATAAAATGACAGGTTTACCAAAATTAGCAATATGACGTAAGAAAGGGGTATTGGTTAATTCACCAGAACCAATTTTGAAAATATCTTGTAAATTATTTAAAAAATTAGCACTTTGCTCTTCATCAGGCGTTGACATAAATATGATGTTTTTTTCTACGCAGTATTCTTTTAATTCAGTAAAATCTTCGTAACTGAGTTCTAAACGCTTGAGCATTTCAAATTGTGTTTCTTTTACCTTGGTATTTTCTATCTGATACTCAGCCATTTGAGCATCTTCTGTTACTAAAAGCTCAGTTTTCCAAGTTTGAAACTTTACGGCATCAACACCTGCATCAACAGCTGCATCAATCAATTTTTTAGCAAGTTCAAAATTACCATTATGATTAACGCCAGCTTCGGCAATAATAAATACGTTGTCATTCATCTTATTTTAGGCTCGCTCGATATAACTGAAATAATGAAGGAGTTTGCGGGTTTTCTTGTTGTTTACGCCATAAACAATTTAGCCATTTTCTTTTTTCAGGCAAGAAATCAATACCTGCAATATAGAAAGGGAGTGTGATAGGCGAAAATTTTTGTTTGAATTTAAACAAGCTGTCGTCTGGTGAAGCTGTTCTTCCACCACCTAACATCATATAACGGCAACCCTTTTCTTTTGCGAATTCGAACGCAGAATCGAGTAGAAGGTAATTACCATTCTCTTTACTTAAACCTTGGTTATTTGCAGATAAATGGTAGTGCGCTAATTTATTTCCTATCATAAAGAAACCTATTGATGCGTATTGGTCATTTGATTTAATACCAATTAAATGTACATTTTTCATTTGCATCAATTCTTTGAAGTATTCTGCTGGAAAGTAAAAAAAATCACTAGCTGAATTCTTCTGCATTGTTTCGTAGTAAAGCTCGATAAATGATGATAAGTCGACATTACTGAAATCAGAGGTTAATTTGTTTTGCGCTTTTTTGATGATATTTCGTGTAGTTTTTGAATACTTGCTTCTTCGCTCATCACTCGTCTTTTCAAGATCAACAATAACAACTTGCCTCTCTTGAAAATGCATATCGAACAATGTGCTTTGTGAACTTAATGGATTAAATGGATGAAAACGAATGAATTCACAGACAATTTTGTGTTTGACACAATACTCTCGATACGCAGAAAAAGCTCGTTTGAGAAATTCAGGTTCATCTGAGTTACTCAGTGGCCCGCCATAACCATATGCGGTTTCTAAATCATACAATTCTTCATCAATGTTAGTTTGGCCAACAGCTTCAATTTTTCTTTTCAACGCACTAAATAAGACAAAATGTTGATGCTCAGTATAGCGAAATTCAAAATACTCACAGTCATTCTCATATAGCGTACTGTATTCCCGCTGATAGTAACTATCTGAAAGTAAGTCATTTGTATTAAAACTAATCATAATGGTGTGCTAGGTAGATTAATGAGGTGTGCTTCAATAAACTCGGATTGATTAAGTTCACCACATAAAGCGTCTTTGAACATTGGTAAACGGTGCATCAGTTTCCAAATAGGGCGAGTCATTACACCTGCTTCATTCGTCTGTTTTAACAGCTCATTTCGTGATTTTGCATCGGAACAGATGACGGCATTTAGCCAATAATTAGATTTCGCATAAGATGGCTCAACAACAAATTGATAATCGCTACCAGCGAAGAAATCTTGGTATTGATTTGCGAGTCTGCGTTTTTGCTCTAAAAATAAGGGTAAATGTTCCATTTGGGCGCAGCCTAACGCGGCATTTAAATTGGGTAAACGGTAATTAAAGCCCGGTTCATCGTGGAAAAATTCATATGGGTGAGGAATTTTTGCCGTTGTTGTGACATGTTTTGTGTGTTTACCTGTTTCTTCTGTGGCGCAGAGAACCATTCCACCACCGCCAGTGGTAATGATTTTATTACCATTAAAGCTTAATGCAGAGAATTCACCGATAGTGCCAGTGTGTTTGCCTTTATAAAAAGACCCTAAGCTTTCTGCTGCGTCTTCAACTAAAGCAAGCTGCCATTTTTGACATACGGAAAGTAATTCGTCTAATTCTGCAGGGTGGCCGAATGTATGCATTGGGACGACGGCTTTAATTGCTTGCTTTGTTTGTTTATGAAAGCAGCCGCTCTCAGTGAGTTCTGCATGTTCTTCGAGGTATTGTTCTACGGCTTTAGGGCATAAACTTAAACTGATAGGGGAAACATCAACAAAAATAGGCTGAGCTCCCATATGATAGAGAGCATTACAAGTAGCAACAAAGGTTAATGCTTGTGTAATAACTAAATCATTAGCTCGAACGCCCGCCATATAAAGCGCGGTATGCAATGCTGCAGTCCCATTAACAGTGGCAACAGCGCGAGTGCTACCCGTAAACTCTTCCATTTTTCGTTCAAATTCGTCGACAAATTTTCCAACACTAGAGACGAAAGTACTATCAATGGTTTCTACAACATAATTTTTTTCATTACCCGTAAATGTTGGGGCATGTAGCGGAATGAAATCATTCGTTTTGTATGTGTCTCGAATAAATTCTATCAGTGCTTGTGGTTTCATTGGCTGGCCTTACATTTTACTATCGAGATATTTGCCGGTTTCTTGGTGGCCGAAATCGGGGATCATTTTAAAAAATAGCGCAACAATTTGTTCTTTATCCCACGCTTTTTGCGCTTTCATTTGTGCGACTTCAGTTTCAAATAACGATAATAGTTCTGGCTGGTAATTCGCTTTATTTTTAATGATGCCGAGATTTTCAAAACGCGCTATGTCCAGTGTTTCTTTATCTGTGAAAAATTCTTCGAAATCTTTTTCCCCAGTTGTATCGCTTGATGTAAAGAGGCAAGGCCACTTCCCTTGGGCTGGTAGTGTTTTAGCGAGTTCTCTAGCTTCGTCCTCATTTTTACATAAATGCGGTTCATAGCCACGTTGTTTGAGGTATTTAATTGCAATATCAGCAAAGGTAATAAGGTGAAGGGTTTCACTCAGTTTAGGGAAGAAAATATCCCTATTTTCACCAAAAATACATGACATTAAACATAACTCTCCCGATTCTTGAGGTGTCACGAAGTAGCGTTTGATATCATTAGGTGCAACGATAGGTTGTTGTTTTTTCAGTCTTTGGTCAAACCCATGGAGGAGAGAGCCGTCAGAAAAGGCGACATTCGCAAAGCGGGCTGTTGATATTTCTATTTCTTTGCTGCGACGCATTAAGAACATTTCCATAATACGCTTTGATGCTCCCATCATATTGACTGGGTTAGCGGCCTTATCAGTAGATACACAAAAATATTTTTTAACACCGGAATTAATTGATTGTTGAATTGTTTTATCAGTATTAAAAATATTGACGTCAATCATGCGCATTAGGGTAAATGGATCTTTCTCACTACGAACATGTTTTAGTGCTGATAAATTTAAAACATAATCGTACTGCCCATCAGCTTTAATAAACGCATCATATTCGATGGAGCCAATATCTAAAGCAAAGGTTTGGAAATCGCCATTGATATAACCAAAGGAGCTGCGAATATCTCTCACTAATTCAACCATGTTGTTTTCACTAATATCAACAACATGAAGTTTTTTAGGGTTACGTTTGAAAATTTCTTTTGTCACTGCTTGGCCAATTGAGCCAGCACCACCTAAAACCAGAAACCGGGACTGAGACACAATGTGAGAAAGTTCAGCGCTATTATTATTTACATCTTGAAGTAATAATGCTTTGTCTCTTCCAATTAATGGAAGTATTTGATTCATAAATTGACTCTCATTTATTTGTTAAAATATTTGCAGCTATTTTTGGTTTTCTCAAGGTTTTGAGTAAATCAAACTGATATTATTAGCCAACCAAAGCTAGATGCTTGATATTTAATTCTGATAAAAATTTTAGATATAGCTACCGCAATGACGCTCTATTGAAGCGCCTAATGGCATATTTTGGGGCCATATCTCTCAATACTCTAAACTGCTTATTCTCAATAAAATAATATTAGCACTAATAGGTAACTCTGACTATGATGAGTTATGGGTTTGATTTTCTTTAATTATTTGATTTTTATCAAATAATTATTTTTGAATAATAAGGGAGTTTGTGAGAAATGTTCTTTTGTATGGGAGAGAGCGCAGAGACTAGATATAATAACGCTCTAGTCTCTGAATTTGATGCATTATTTATTTGCAGCAACTACCACTTAAACGGCACGTTTACCGTAACGGCAGCTCCTAAATCATTGCGTGTTTCGTAATCAGTTTTAGATACCCAAACTTTCGCATCAGTGCTGACGTCATTGTCAAAGTTATGCCACCAACCTAAATCAACGCCTTTGATGGTTTCTGATTTAGGGAACAACTTGTTGCCTTCAAAGTTAGATTTATTCACTTTCGCGTACATCAAGCGAGAACTGACGCGGTTGTCATCATCGAGAGTGTATTCCACTTTGGTGGTGAGCATGCGCCCGTCGCCGCCCATCGCGTGGCCTAGTGATGCACCTTGTTGGTAATAACCATTTTTGTAGATAAAGTGGCGATACATTACGCCGTCTTTGTCCCACTCAGTATGGGTGTTCGCGCCTTCAATATACCAATTTAATGGTTGGCCCCATAGTGTGTGATAACCTTCGATACCACCCATAAAGGCGTTTTTCGATGGGAAAAGGTTGGCTTCATCTTCACCGACCATTTGGCCATATAGGCTGACAGGTAGGTCGATTAACGGGTAAAGTTTCAGTTTAAAGTCTAAACCTGCCAGTTGGTTGCCTGGGTCATCGTTATAGTCACCAGTATTATCCCTACCGCCCATCGCGTTCCAGAAAGAGTTCCAGTTATTAGGGCGGCCATCGCCTCCCCACATGACTACACGAGAACCACCGAGCTCGAAGAAGTCAGTTGGGTTCATGGTCATGCGTAAACCAATCAGTTTAGTGTTGGGTTGGGAAGAATATTGTTTGATTTGCCCTGCGGTGAGCTGGTATTGCCACGAACCAATCCAAGAAAGCCATGGAGTTTCAAATGGGCTTTGGTCAGCACGTTGAATTAAGAAGCCAGTAACAGGGCGAGCCGCATCGGTACGAATTAAGCTACCATCGTGGCCCGGTCCCCACCATTGTGGAATTTCACCAAAGGATACCCACTGGTTCCAAATTTTGACACCACCATATGAGCCATTGAGGTTGTAGTCAGAACCATTTTCAACGCGTAAAGCACGTTCGCCATTTGCAGTGAGGTTTAAGTCTACGTCGTCAGTGCTGTAGTTACCTGAAACGGTATAGCGAATATCACTATATTCACTCTGGGCAAAGCCCTGTGGCATAGAGTTGTGGCTAGATGCAAGGTGAGTTTCTAGTTGAACACTGTTTTTCTTACGGTCAAGGTTCTTTTTAATGCGCTGAATAATGGCTTCTTGTTCGCTATTAGTAATATTTGCATTATTTAAAGAACGTGTGATTTCTTCTTGGGATAGTGGCCAAGTTGATAAGCTAATTTGGATGACGTTACGTTCAGAAAGCCAAGCAAGGTCGCTGCGTAAGTTGTTATCGGGTAGAACTAATCCCCCCGCAACGCTTTGTGCACTTATGGCGCCGAACACAGCAAGTATGGCTAGCTTAGTGAGCTTGAATTTTTTCATTGATAAATCCATTTGAAGTTGAGTTCGCCTAATATTGAACAGGTTAATAAGGGAAAACCTGTAAATTAAATAAAGTTAAAATATGATTATTATCAGCCCACATTATAAGTATCTTAATTTGCATTGAGTTGGGCTTCTGTGCTTTCTATTAATATCAATTATCACACTTTAACTAAGTAAAACAGAATATCAGATTAATATAGTCGGTGTAGAAGTTAGTAACATATTAAGATATAAAACGATATACTTTTTGTTGGATTACCACATGGTTAATTTTAAGTATTCTTCTCTATTATTCTTTTTTTATGGGTTAAATAGTATAAAAATAGAGTTTTATATTGGTCGGGTATTTAGGAATTGTTGTTTTTAGAGGCAATATAGGACTATTCTCTATTAATAATGGTAGATGTTGATTAAAAAAATAACCCCCTTCTTTAATAAAAAGAAAGGGGTTATTGGTAATGAATAAAGCTAATTTATCGGCCGTGTTCAGGTAGCCAGATTTGTAACCTTAAACCACCTAATGGGCTGTCATCCGCTTTCACCCAACCTTTATGTTGTGTTATGGCGGTTTCAACAATTGCAAGACCTAAACCAGTACCGCCTGTTTCTCGGTCTCGAGCTTCATCAGTGCGGTAGAATGGGCGGAAAATATGCTCGCGGTCAGCAGGGCTAACACCGGGGCCATCATCATCGACTGTGATGAGAATACCGTTGTTTTCTTCTTTGAAATCAACGGCAATGTGTGTATGCGAATAACGTAATGCGTTACGCACAATATTTTCAAATGCACTACCGACGGCAGAAGGGTTGCAATATAACGGCCAAGGTCCTGGGTGAGAAGTGACTTCGAGCGTTTTGTTCATTTGCTCAGCTTCAAAGCTAGCATCATCTAGGATATCACCCCAAAGTTCATCGGCTTTGATATTCTCACGCAAAATTTCGTTTTTATGCTGGCTGCGGGATAACACCAGTAAATCGTTAATCATGCTATCTAGGCGATGGGTCTCGGTTTCGATGCGTTCTAGCTCTTTACTTTCCCCATGGCGACGGCGCAATAAGGCGGTTGCCAGTTGCAAACGAGTCAGTGGAGTGCGTAATTCATGAGAAATATCAGAGATTAAGCGTTGCTGCGCGCTAACCATACCATCAAGGGCACTGATCATCTGGTTAAAGCTATTTCCCGCAGACAAGAACTCTTGCGGACCGGCTTCTAGTTCTGGGTGTGGGCGTAAATTTCCTTTCGCCACATCGTCCGCGGCCATTTTTAATTTACGAGCAGGGCGGGCGAGACTCCAAGATAACCATAATAATAGTGGAGCACTGATCAGCATGGTGGCAATCAGTAATAAGAAAGGCCTATCAAACAATAAATTAATAAAGTCAGATTGTGGGCTGCTTGCTGGGCGAACTAAATACAGTTGGTAGTGGTCTTCCCCATCACGAATGGAGAAAGGGCCGAGGATTTCGGCTCGTCCATATTTTTTCTTTTTCGGGTGATCCGCGTTATCGGACTGCCCAATAAAGTTACGTATTACCTGCATTTCACTTGGCATTGCACCAATCACACGGCCTTCACTGGTGACGATAATCAACCGTTGGCCGGGAGGTGCCCATTTTTTGATGGCGTTAGAAATACGCCGCCACCAAAGTAGGTCATTCATCGGAGCTTGTGCGAGTTCGGCTTCAATATGCTGCTCAAGCATCTCCCCTTGGCGTTGTTCACTTTCCATCAGGACGGTGATTTGCCGAGAGTCGAGCTTGGGCACCATCAGCACTAGCATTAATACTAGTGCGAGGGTAAACCAGAAGATCGCAAAGATCCTTGCGGTTAAGCTGTTGATCATGTGGCAGAAACCATTAAGTATCCGCGGCCACGTAGAGTTTTAAACCACGGCTGGCCATCAGTGCGTTCTGGAAGTTTGCGGCGTAAGTTTGAAATATGCATATCAATAGCACGGTCAAACGGTGTTAAGCGCTTCCCAAGTACTTCTTGGCTAAGGTGTTCACGAGAAACCACTTGGCCTAGGTGCTGTGCGAGTAGATATAACAACGTAAATTCTGTCCCTGTTAAGTCCAAAATTTCCTCATCAAAGCTGGCTTCTTGGCGACCTGGGTTAAGTTGCAGTTTATCAACTTGTAAAACAGGGGTATTGCTATTGTCGCCTTGAGTTTGCTCGCTCCAGTTAGAACGGCGTAATAAAGCACGAATACGTGCTACCAGTTCACGGTCATTGAACGGTTTAGGTAGATAGTCGTCTGCACCGAGTTCTAGGCCCAGAACCTTATCTAACTCACTACCGCGAGCCGTTAACATGATAACGGGGGTCTGATGGATTTGGCGCAGTTCTTTTAATGTCTCAATACCATTTTTTTTCGGCATCATGACATCAAGTAGTAACAGGTCAATGGATGAGTCAATTTGCTGTAATGCCTGTTCACCATCATAGGCGATGACAACATTGAAACCTTCCATTTCCAGCAGTTCTTTTAACAGCGACGTGAGTTCACGGTCGTCATCAACTAATAGGATTTTATGCATTTTTTAAGTCCTCCAACTGCCAAAATACGATAACAATCTGTACGATTCCATGACTTTACGTTCTTTTACATGCTCTGACGCTAGTTTGCAGCCACAGGTGTATATTTGTTCACATTGAATCACGAGCACAGTTCGGAGACAAGGTGTCAAATGCTGAGAACAACACATAGCAAAGTACATAATACAGTACATAAAACCGCAATGTTAGTTTTAGCTTCTGCGTTTGTGTTCGGACCAGCGGTTGCTTTTGCAGAAGAGCCACAAAGTGCTGCAAATGAAAGTTCAACACCTTTGATGTTACAGATGCAGTCCGAGCCAACAACTAAGCCAACAGGCAATGCGGTTGTGCCCTTTCAACATCATGAGTTATTTAGCAGTGAAGAACGTGCCAGTACCTTTATGTTTAATGGTATCACGTTAAATGAAAAACAGCGTCAGCAATTACGTGATTTAATGGCAACACAGCGCCATTATCATGTTGATAACTCTGCTTTAGTTAAAGAACGTGAAGCACTGCACAAATTAATTATAGCGGATAACTTTGATGACAAAGCGGTTCGTGAAGAACTTGAAAAACGAATGCAAAAAGAACTGGAACAACGTGTTGAAATGGCTCGAATTCATCATGAATTGTACCAGTTGTTAACGCCAGAACAGAAAACAGAGCTTGAACACATTCACCAACAAGAAATGAATCAGCATAAAATGGCAGAATTTCAAGCGATGCAGTTTCAGTAAGTTTAGTTGTTAGTACCTGTAGTAATGCAAGTTAGTTAATTTTATATCCTGAGTTCCATAGTAAGTAGTGAAGTAGCAATAAGTGAAGTTTTTCCTTGCCATAGACACCATCCCTGTCTTTTATAGCCCCTTTTAGGGGCTTTTTTTTTATAAATTATATCTTCAATTCTTTAAAAACAGTAACTTATCAATATTTAAAAGGCTATGAAAGTTCATCAAAGTTCGCCGAGGTGGACGGTAAGTGGACGGTCGCCTACGTCGATTTAATTGTTTTAGGTTGGGAAATGTGATGAATTAGCCAAATAATTCAGAATGAGAACCACAGCGAACTAATATGATTTCATTGGTTTGGTAGTTTATATCCCAAATTAATAAAAAATCGGGTTGTATGTGATATTCATAGCAAGGTCTCCAGTTTCCTTTTAAGGGATGAGGCAAATATTCTGCTGGAACAGAGCCAGTAATGCATAGGTGGTTATCGATTAACTCTTTTAATAGCTGAGTATTTCTTTTTTTGTCAGATAACGACTTTTTTAAGTCTTTTTTGAATTGGGATTTAACGCGAATTTTCAGCATCGGACTTGCTCACTTGGCTAAATAAATCTTCAGCAGAGTCAAATGTTTCGTCTGTAGTTGGTGCATTAATAGCTTCTAATGTAATTGAGTTTGGTGTTTTTAACTCAATAGGAAAAGCTTGTCGCAATGATATTTGCTTGACGAAAATACGAATAGCATCAGACATGCTAATCCCTAATTCAGATAACACTGCTTCAGCATTTTCCCTGACTTTAGGCTCAATTCTGGCTCTGACAATATCTGTTTTATGTTGAGTACTGGCCATTACCGTTATCCTCTTCTTATGGTGAATGTTTGAATTGTGGCACGCATGGGCTACAATTTGAAATTGATTTTTAAAAAGGCGTTTTTTTGTTGAAAGTCTGCTATTTTCATTTCTCATTCTCACTATAAAAATAATGCATCCACCAAAGTAAGGCTCACCTTATGACTCAGATATTAACGACGCAAGATTATCGCAATATGCCTTGGAAAAATGGCCAGGGGTCGACACTTGAATTGGCGCGCAGCCATGGTGAAGGTTTAGATGATTTTGATTGGCGAGTGTCAATAGCAGATGTTAAAACGGCGGGCTCGTTTTCCTTTTTCCAAAATCGGCAACGTATTATTGGTGTATTGGAAGGAGAAGGACTTATTTTGCATGTAGATAAGAAACCGGCGGTGACCTTACAGCAAAAAGAATTTTTTGCTTTTAATGGGGAAAGCGAGGTTTATGCGGAACTCGTTCAAGGTGCAATTCGTGATTTTAATGTCATCTATAACCCTGAAAAATATCAGGCTCGTTTACAATGGGTGAATACTGCGTTCATTAATTCTTGGGTGAGTGGGGCTAGTGAGATCTTAATTTTTAATATTACACCTCGTTTGAGTATGAAAATTAATTCAGATTCCTTTTATTTAAAGCCATTTGACACTCTATTAATTAAAGAAAATCGAGAAGCTCTGCAATTTATTGTTGAAAAGAATACAGAAAATGATTTTTGTATTATTGAGTTATTTATTAAGTAGTTAGAGTGATTTTTTGGCCATTGCCCTAATGGCCATTTGCATGCAATCTGTATGTGTACCTATTATTGGAATAATATTCTGTCTATTTTGCAATTTTAATAAAAACGTTATCAAATTCATATATTGGATAATTATGGCTTTATTCCTATTGTTATTTTTCGCAGAATTTATAGTCTTTAGCGTCATTAAAAAATAATACCTATATATACTAAAGGAAAAATGTTCTATGAAGATGAAAGCGCTTGTGGCAGTTGCTGTTTCTGCTGTCATTTTAACGGGTTGTAAAAATTTAGACCAAGGGATGTTGACTAACTCAGGCATGCAATTATTCCAAGCTGCGACACTGACTGACTCTGATGTTAAACAATTAAGTGACCAATCTTGTAAAGAAATGGATGCGCAAAACAAAATTGCTCCAGCGTCTAGCAAGTATGCGAAACGCTTAGACAAAATTGCAAAAGCACTGGGTAACGAAGTTGATGGTACTCCAGTAAACTATAAAGTTTATCTGACTAGCGATGTCAACGCATGGGCAATGGCAAATGGTTGTGTGCGTGTATATAGCGGCCTGATGGATGTGATGAACGATAACGAAGTTGAAGGCGTTCTGGGTCATGAAATGGGCCACGTTGCATTAGGTCATACACGTAAAGCAATGCAAGTTGCTTATGCGACAGTTGCTGCACGTACTGCTGCAGCATCAGCGGGTGGCGTTGTAGAACAACTGAGTGCATCACAAGTTGCAGCTCTGGGTGAAAAACTGATTAACTCACAGTTTTCTCAACACCAAGAAAGCGAAGCAGATAACTTCTCTTATGACTTACTAAAAAAACGTGGTGTTAAAACTGACGGTTTAGTCACTGGTTTTGAAAAATTAGCGAAAATGGGTAGCGGCGAGACAAGCATGTTTGACTCTCACCCACCATCAAGCGAACGTGCACAAAACATCCGTGACCGTATTGCCGCTGACAAAAAATAATATTTAATTATTGACGTTAGTTGAGTGTTATTTTGGTGTAGTAATATGATGATATATTGCTACACCAATCACGTATTTCCTGCTATTTATCTCAATATTACTTTTCTTATATTGCAAATCAGAACTTATCCCGTTGTGCTCCTGTAACCGACTCTCTATCTTGTTAATTAAACGATATTCAGGTCTTTTCGTAATTTTGCAAATTTTCGTTTGATAAAACGTTAGCAAGGAAAAAAGATGGAAAAAGTGCAGAGAATTTCTCTTTTAGCTAAGGGAATGGGCATGCTGTTATCGGGAACCTGCCGTTTATTAACGGGTGTTCGCACTCGTTGGGTAGGGTGCCAACCTTCAATGACCACACGTATTTATTATGCCAATCATTCAAGCCATCTTGATGGTTTGGTTATTTGGTCTGGGTTACCACCGTTAATGCGTCATTTTGTTCACCCGGTTGCCGCTAAAGATTATTGGGTCAAAACACCGTTTCGACGTTATTTAGTTAATAAGGTTTTTCGGGCGGTATTGGTCGATAGAAAAGGTGATAAGCCAGCTCAAAATAATACATTAGCTCCTTTAGAGTCAGTATTAGAGTCAAAGCATTCATTAATATTTTTTCCTGAAGGCACACGTGGTGATGGGGAAACTTTAAGCCAATTTAAAAGTGGGCTTTACCATCTCGCGAAAAAATACCCTGATGTTGAAGTTGTTCCCGTTTATTTGGAAAATTTAAATCGTGTGTTACCGAAGGGGTCAAAGCTTGTTGTGCCGGTGATTTGTTCAGCTATCGTTGGTAAGCCTCTGGAGCCTCTTATGGAAAATGAAAATAAAATCGCCTTTTTGCAGCGAGCAAAAGTAGCGCTTGAGGAGCTAATGCCATGAATATTGGGGACAGGGAATTAGTATTATTGTTGTCAGGTGTTTTTGGGATACTGGTATTTGCTAGTGTTATTGGTGGTATTCTTGCATACCGTTATTCAGGTGAAAAAAGCAACCCAACTATTGATAATTTGAATGCGCGTATTCGTGCATGGTGGGTCATGTGTATTATTTGTGTACTGGCTGTTGTGCTTGGCAATATAGGTGTGGTGATCTTATTTGCGCTGATATCGTTCTTTGCACTCAGAGAGTTTATTACCTTAACGCCAACACGGCGCAGTGACCATGAAGCATTATTTTGGTGCTTTTTTGTTTTTATTCCATTGCAATATGTCTTGGTTGGCATTGAATGGTATGGGTTATTTTCAATTTTTGTACCTGTTTTTGTCTTCCTTTTCTTGCCGACCCGCATTGCTTTAGCGGGAGATACCTTTCATTTTCTTGAGCGAACAGCAAAAATTCAGTGGGGAATGTTGGTGGCGGTTTTCTGTTTGAGCCATGTACCCGCGTTGTTGATGCTGAATATTCAAGGTTATGAAGGCGAAAACGTAAAATTATTACTTTTCTTGATTATTGTGACGCAAATTTCAGACGTGTTGCAGTATGTTTTTGGTAAGTTAATGGGTAAACGGCCTATTGTGCCTAAGTTGAGCCCAAACAAGACCATTGAAGGCTTTATTGGCGGCGTATTATCTTCAGTGCTTATTGGTATTTGCCTTTACTGGGTAACTCCATTTAGCTGGTGGGTTGCGGGACTGATGTCATTAGCGATTACCATTATGGGGTTTGTGGGAGGGTTATGTATGTCAGCCATTAAGCGTGATAGTGGTATTAAAGATTTTGGGGCGATTATTGAAGGACATGGGGGCATGCTGGATCGCATTGACTCATTGTGTTTTGCCGCGCCTATTTTTTTCCATTTAACGCGTTATTACTATACATAGGCCAATTTTATTTTCGTTTTTGTTCGTTAATTAAAAGAGCACCAAATGGTGCTTTTCTTTTGTTTTATAGGTACAGCATCGAAGGAATTTAAGTGTTATCATCAATACTTAATTTTTATTTCAAACTAAGATTCAACTAGGGTAATTCGCTTTAGTTGGTACTCTAGGGCTTTTTTTGCATTGAAAGATTTACCTATTGGGGTGATCGGCTAGAATTATGTAAACTGGATCACAATAAAACATAAAAGCTTGATGGAAAGCAGATGCATAATTCACTCTTTGCCGTATTATGATGCTAGGTGAATCAATTCAGCACTAGTAAGCCAGCGTAATTAGCGTTAAAAAGATTAGCAGCGTAACGGTTTTATCGATTTGCAATTTTATGTTCATTAATCAGAGGTCATCATGGTCAAGCAGATTAAAAGAATTGGGGTTTTAACGAGTGGTGGTGACGCGCCAGGCATGAATGCAGCGATCCGCGGTGTGGTTCGCGCGGCATTAGGTGAAGGTTTAGAAGTCATGGGTATTTTTGACGGGTACCTTGGCCTATATGAAAACCGCATGAAGCAATTAGACCGGTATAGCGTGTCAGATATGATTAACCGTGGTGGTACCTTCTTAGGCTCAGCTCGTTTTCCACAATTCCGTGATGAAAAAGTGCGTGCTGTCGCATTCGATAATCTGAAGAAAAATCATATTGACGCATTAGTTGTTATTGGTGGTGACGGTTCTTATTTGGGGGCTAAAGCACTGACGGAAGCTGGTTTCCCATGTATTGGATTACCGGGAACGATTGATAATGACGTTGCTGGCACAGACTATACCATCGGTTATTTCACTGCACTTGAAACGGTTGTTGAGGCTATTGACCGCCTTCGTGATACCTCTACGTCCCATAAACGTATTTCTATTGTTGAAGTGATGGGACGTTACTGTGGTGATTTAACGCTATCTGCTGCGATTGCTGGGGGCTGTGAGTTCTTAGTGTTACCTGAGCAGGAAATGGCTTTTGACCGCGAAGAACTATTATCAGAAATCAAACGTGGTATTGAAAAAGGCAAACGCCATGCGATTGTTGCTATTACCGAACACGTTTGTGATGTGGGTGAATTAGCGAAATATATTGAGCAGGAAACACACCACGAAACCCGTGCAACGGTTCTAGGCCATATCCAACGTGGTGGTTCTCCGGTTGCTTATGACCGTATTTTAGCATCACGCATGGGGGCTTATTCTATTCAACTTCTGTTGGAAGGCTACGGCGGGCGCTGTGTGGGTATTCAAAATGAAAAATTAGTCCATCATGACATTATTGATGCGGTTATGAATATGAAGCGCGTCTTTAAGAAGGATTGGTTTGATACGGCGAAGAAGCTGTACTAATCCCTCTATAATTGCAAATCTCTCCTGCATAGTGATTTCCCGCTATGCAGGTTTGATCCTGTATTCCAGATAATACTCTGTTCATATATTCCTCATTCTTATAAGTTTTTCTTTTTAATTATTTCCCGTAATTGATGCTATCTGTCAGCCTCTCCTTATCGCAAATTTAATGAGGGAAGGCAAATGATACGTTCATGGCAGGTAAAAAAATCACAATTCACGACAGCATTGCTATTGCTGTTAGCGACAGGGACATGGGCGAAAAACATTCAATTGTTGAATGTGTCTTATGATCCGACTCGTGAGTTTTATCAGCAATATAATCAGGAATTTAGTGATTATTGGCAAAAGAAAACGGGGGATACCGTCACTGTTCGCCAGTCTCATGGTGGCTCAGGTAAGCAAGCTATATCAGTGGTGAATGGGTTAGAAGCTGATGTTGTGACGTTAGCTTTAGCCTATGATGTTGATGCTATTGCACAAAGTGGTCGTATAGATAAAAACTGGATAGAAAAACTTCCCGATAACTCAGCTCCTTATACATCGACTATCGTCTTTCTAGTTCGTAAAGATAACCCGAAAAACATCAAAGATTGGGATGATTTAGTCCGCAAAGATGTCTCTGTGGTGACTCCCAACCCGAAAACCTCTGGTGGAGCTCGTTGGAATTATCTAGCAGCATGGGGATATGCATTAGATAAAAACCAGCAAGACTCTGAAAAAGCGAAGCAGTTTGTTAAACAGCTGTATCAAAATGTGGAAGTCCTCGATTCAGGGGCTCGTGGCGCAACCAATAGCTTTGTTGAACGTGGTATTGGCGATGTATTAATTGCTTGGGAAAATGAAGCGTTATTAGCCATCAATGAGTTAGGGGAAAGCGGGCAGTTTGAAATTGTGACGCCAAGTATTTCGATTCTCGCTGAGCCAACCGTCGCTGTTGTCGATAAAACCGTCGATAAACGTGACCGCAGGGCGGTTGCAGAAGCTTATCTAGAGCACCTCTATTCTGCGCAAGGGCAGGAAATTGCAGCTAAAAACTACTATCGCCCACGAAATAGCGAAGTGGCCAAAAAATATCAACAACAGTTTCCTGAACTAAAACTGCTGACGGTTGATGACAGCTTTGGCGGCTGGCAAGCCGCGCAAGCAACCCATTTTGCGAATGGAGGGGTGTTCGACGAAATCATTCAACGCTAATACTCGTCATATTTCAATTTGTAGGGGTGTTGGCTGCACGCACTCGCCCTAGTCACATACTGGTGTATGCTCCTAGGGTCTCGTTTGTTTGCCGCCTACCTACAATTTGAACTATTTAGAGTATTATCTTAGGTGTAATAAATATTTTGAGTAATGATAGTTAAGGGCGGGGATAATAAAAACAGGATTAAAATGGGGTATTATTCCTAGCCTGTGAGGGGCAGACTAGGAATGAGGTTAATTTATTGCCACTGGTATTTGACACCTAACTGGCCAAGATAAAATGTTTGACGGTTATTGCCACCAGAGGTGATACCTGCATTTTTTGGGTTTTCCCAAGTACTAGGTTCAACTGCGAAGCCGCCCCATAGCGTTAGTTTTGGTGTTAAGTTATAAAAAACCTGTGTCCCGACACGGTAGCCGTCTTTAACTTTCTGAGTTGTACGTTTGTTGCTATCGTAGTTATGTTCATTTAAATAATAGCGAAAATAAGGCATTACGCTCCAATCCTGGTTTAACGTGATAGGAAAATAACCGCGAATTTGGTTTTGTTCCCATGTCTTATTAAAGTCTTTATCCCATGTCCAATCGGTGTATAGATAGACTTTGGCGGTTGCGGAATCATTGACCTTGTAAACAAGCCCGTGCTCGGATTCCCACTCATAACTGTTGGGGGCGTGGAAATTGTCGTAGTGATAAACTGCATCCCAAAAGTTAAACGCCCACTTATCATTGAAATTGTATGTCCCGCTAGGCATTAACCAAAACATCGTATTCGATGGGCGCGCTTGTGTACCTGGTGCGGAGTCATTGGATTCTTTGCGGTAGGTGACATTTAAATTGAACTGGCCAATCTCGCTGGCATACATTTTCCGAGTAGCACCAATTTGTGTACGATTACGAATAAAAGAGTCTTTGGATGTTGAAAAATTATGGTTGTAGCTTCTTAATGATTC
Source organism: Providencia sp. PROV004 (assembly GCF_011045615.1). Lineage (NCBI taxonomy): Bacteria > Pseudomonadati > Pseudomonadota > Gammaproteobacteria > Enterobacterales > Morganellaceae > Providencia > Providencia sp. PROV004. Next base: position 4,478,060 of record NZ_CP042859.1, on the reverse strand, counting down.
CTTATGTTCCAGAAAAAAGCTCCATTTTGATTCAGGATTCACTAAAAATAGCTGCCCAACCATCGTGGTTTTGTCGTAGACCTTACGACCGCTGGTATTATGATGCCCTTCAAATTTTTCGAGTTCCATATAGACGTTGGAAGAAACGCGCCAGTAATCATTATTGACTTGATCGGCTGCGAAAACGGATGTTGCCAATCCTGTGAGCGTAACAAAAAGTAAACCATTCAGTGAAGTTTTCATTTTAACCCTTTAATTTTTATGTGTATTTTATTTTTTTATACCTTTATTCAAGGCGTTAGTATCTGGCCTTTATACCGTGGAGGTATAAAGGCGGAATCAGTGGTAATAATTAATAGGCTGTGTAATTAATTGATTGTTGAATAGGTTTCGCCATGACCATAAGGGAACAGGACTTTGTTACCTTGTGGTTTTTTGATATTAACGGGTAGCACCCCTTGAGGTGGGTTTAGCGGCTGGCCATGAGTGTTGGCAAATAATGTCCGTAACCCGCTACGAATATTGGTTTCTAACGAATTGCGGTTATTATTGGTGATATCAAATCCAGTGATACCATAGATGGCAATATTTGCGCTTACATTGTTTAGGTATGCAATGTCATAGGGGTTACGTGAAGAGATGACAACAATCGGGGTTTTAAGCTGGTTTGCAGCATCAATGATACGCTGAGCATTCGTTGGCGTATCCTTTAAATTATAGGTCGTCAGTAATACCAAATCTTGGTTTTGCACCAGTTTTTTTGCTTCATCTTGAGTTAGTGTGTTTTCATTTAATTTAACGACACTTTCGCCCGTAATAATCGCAACTCCCGTTTCTTGTGCGATATCATTTAACTGTTTTTGAATTAAAGAATTACGTGGCTTTTCATCAGAAATAGTGAAAATTCGATTGAGTGGTTTTAATTGATAAGGCAGTACATTCTCATTCTTAATTAATGTGATAGCCTGTTCAGAAACCATATTTTCAATATCTTTATGACCTTTTGATGCGACGACTTGTTCCGCTTTCACTAAGTCTACAGGTTGTGCCGTAATTTCTTGCTGAAGCTTTTTCAGCACCACACGTTTTGCGGATTCATCAATACGTTTCTTCAGTTCTGGATTTTTTTCTGCTTGTGTTTCTAAATAGCGGTACATGTTATCTAAACGAGAAACCGCTTGGGAGTCCCACATTTTGATTGGCATAAGAATAATATCTGAGCCAGCAAGTAACGAGGTTTCTACCGCCCAATTAATATCGAAATTGTCTGCAATAGCCCCCATATCCATGGCATCTGTCACTATCAAGCCGTCATAGTTGAGCTCATCACGTAAAATATCATGCAAAATAGGTTTGGAAAGCGTCGCTGGGGTGCCAACTTGTTTACCTGCAAGTGTGGTGATTTTATGGTCATCCAGTGCTGGTACAATAATATGTGCGGTCATGACGGCATCAGCACCATGAGATAACGCGTATTTGAATGGGACGAGTTCAGTATCTCGCCATGTTTTTGCGTCAGAATTAACAACGGGTAAATCAACATGAGAGTCAGCAGAAACATTTCCGTGACCGGGGAAATGCTTAAGTGACGTCAATAAATTATATTTATGAATACCTTGAATATAGCTGGTGGCCAGAGTTCCAACTAAATTTTTATCATCTGAGTATGAACGTACCCCTATCACTGGGTTATTTTGATTGTTATTAACATCAACAACTGGGCCAAAATTGATATTAAAACCAAGACTGGATAGCTCATATCCGTGGATCATCCCTGTTAGCTCTGCAAGGGCTGGGTTACGTGTTGCGCCTAGTGCCATATTACCAGGCATTTCGGTACCTACGCGTAAGCGGGTGACATAGCCCCCTTCTTGGTCGGTGCCAATAAATAATGGAAGGTTACTGCGGGAAGATTGAAGTTTATTAATTAACTCCACAGTTTGTGGTGTATCAATCAGATTTTCTCTAAATAGGATCACTGAACCGAGATGGTACTGATTGATAACCTTAGAAACTTCATCATTCATAACGAGAAAAGGGGCGGGTTCTCCATGGCTGTCTTTATTCCAATATCTGAAATCTAACATGAAGAGCTGACCAATTTTCTCAGCCTCGGACATATTATCCACTATTTCTTGAGCAGACTTTTGTTTGTCTTGCCATAATTCATTCAATTGGGCTTGTGTTATTGGGTTAGCCATTGAAAATGCACTGAAAATACAAGCACTAAGTAAAGTGAATTTCTTCATTTTTATTTTCTCTAGGTTATTTTTCGAAAAATAATAAGTGGCTGAATATATTTATGATGTGAGAGTGCTCACAGTTGGTAGTATTCTCTCTTTTAGAGTAAGAGGAATAGAGTGCAAATAAATGTTGAGATGGTTTTTATTTATCTAATTGATATTAAATAGTAAATTTTTGAGAATAATTGATTCTAATCTAGAATAATTTCAGTTTGATATTATTTTGTTATGTGACGTAAGTATAAATTATAATTAAATGATATTTAAATCGACAGTGGAGCGTAAAAAGTTAATGTTTTCACTAATTATTTACTTTTCGAAATATTTTATTCTTATATTTAAATGATTTTGTAATTTAAAATATATAAGCCATATGATATTTCATATGGCTTGTTTTTTTATGAGAAATAAGTTGATGGCAAATTAAAGGTTACCATTGGTATTTTACGCCAATTTTACCGAGGTATAGCGTTTGTTTATTATCATACCCTGACGTGATCCCATTCTTTTTTGGTGATCTCCATGTTGAAGGCTCGTAGGCGAGTTCACTCCATAAAGTCAGGGATGGTGTAGCTTTGTATTCCACGCGGGAGCCAATGCGGAAGCCATTTTTAATTTCCTGTGTTAAATAATTATTTTTGTCATAGGTATTTTCTTGTAAGAAATAACGTACATATGGTGTAATTTTCCAGTTAGGCTTAATGGTAATGGGTAAGTAAGCGCGAACTTGTGATTGTAAAAAGCGGGTACTGAAATTTTTATCCCATTGGTTATCAATATAAACAGTGAGTTTTGCTTTTAGTGCATCTGAGTATTTATAGGTCACGCCATATTCGGTTTCTGCTTCATGGCTACTGTCATTGAAATAATTACTGTAATAAAAATAAGAAAGCCAAAAATTAAAAGACCAATCATCGTTGAAGCGGTACTCACCGGCTGGGGTTAAGCCATATAAGCGATTCGATGAGCGCGCTTTGGCGTTGGGTTCGACATCGTTTGACTCTTTTCTGTAACGAAAACCAAGTTCTAAGTTTGATTTTGGAGTGTTGAGAATTTTTTTGATAGCATCAATTTGTGTACGGTTTCGAATGTAAGAATCCCGTGAAGTTGTGAAATTACGGCCATGATTCCTTAAGGATTCACGATGATCTAGGGTGAAGCGCCAGTCAGATTTAGGGTTGTATAACTTTAATTGCCCAACTGTGCTGATTTTATCGTAGACTTTATTTTTAAATGAATCACGTTGACCTTGGTATTCTTCTATTTCCAAATAGATATTGGTATTAACTCGCCAAGAGTCATTATTTAATTCAGAGAAACAAATTGTAGGGAATATAATTATGATGCTATAGATTAAACTAACTATATATTTCATATTTATCCTTCAGGGTAAAAGTTATTAATGTTAATTATCTAGTTGAGCGATTAGCGAGATAAATGTGTATTAACTTTTATAGGTTGTCTACCGTTATTATTTAATAAATGATGGATAGTATATATAAAGCAAAGTGCTAATAATCTATATCCTACTGTTATTATGGTTGTTTTTATTTATTTGGGAATAAACTTATATTTTTATTAATACTTTTCTTTGAGATTTTTAATCATTTGTTTGTTAATTGATTTTAAATTTAATTAATTGCTTATTGTTTTATTAAAAATTAAATTATAATTATTTATATGGTCTGGAATCATGGGAGGATAAAATTTTAGACATTGACTATTATTACTAATAGAGGCATTAATTAAAAAAATAAAACAAAAAACCGCCAATATTTGGCGGTTAATCTCAAGGTATTAAAATAACCTTACTTGTTTTTTTTCGCTTCAGCGGCTGCTTTAACAATAACAGCAAAAGCGTCAGCTTTCAGAGAAGCCCCACCCACTAAGGCACCATCGATATCTGGTTGGGTGAATAGCTCAGCCGCGTTGCTAGCATTAACAGAACCGCCGTACTGGATGATAACTTGTTCGGCAATAGCAGCGTCTTTCTTCGCAATATGAGTACGAATAAATTTATGGATTGCTTGTGCTTGCGCTGGTGTTGCAGACTTACCAGTACCGATTGCCCAGATTGGCTCATAGGCGATAACGGCACCTTGGAAAGCTTCTGCACCTAAAGAATTCAATACGGCATCAATTTGACGAGCGCATACTTCTTCGGTTTTGCCTGCTTCGTTTTCAGCTTCAGTTTCACCAATACACAGTACTGGGATCAGGCCTTGCTCTTTTAATACAGCAAATTTCTTAGCGACAAATTCATCACTTTCGTTGTGATAAGTACGACGCTCTGAATGGCCGATAATGATGTATTTGGCGCCAACATCTTTTAACATTTCAGCAGAGGTTTCACCTGTAAATGCACCTGATAGGTTAACGTCAACGTTTTGTGCACCTAACGCAATACGGCTACCTGCTAACGCGTGTTTAGCTTGAGTTAAGTAAATTGCAGGTGGTGCAATAGCTACATCACAGCCATCAACGCTGCTTAGTTCATTACGCAAGCCAGCGACGAGGTCATTGACCATCTGTGTGCTGCCGTTCAGTTTCCAGTTACCCATTACCAATGGATGTCGCATGTTATTTCCTCCAACCAGAGAGTTTTAATGATTAATCAATAAGTTATTCATCACACGCTTATGTTACACGCGCAACGTGACAATGTTGTCGCCATTCACCTTCCGCATTATAAGAACAATAGATAATAATAGCTTTGCTTTTCATCATGCTTGTTCTTAGAGCGTGATCATAGTCAGTTTAGGGTGTTTGTTGTTCTAGCTTAATCGGTTCAACAGCAAAAGTAAGCACATTATTGTCACTTTTTACTAAAATATATCTTAAAGCCCCTAATCGCGCTTCTTCAGCGTGAGTCGCATTATTATTGGCAATAAATTTATTTAAAGCTTCTGTAAGTGCAGGGGCGTTGTCCAATGAAACTTCCGGGGCAAATATATGGATCATTGCAATAGTATAGTTTTCCATTAACTGCCGATTTTTTTGGGTTTCTTGTGGGTCATCTGATGGCAGTAATGTAATTTGTAAACTTTTAATTTTTTCACTACCGCGCTCTAACACTGCTGAGGAGTATATCTGTTGGTTAATACGAGACGCTGCGCGAATATAGGGCGCGGAGATATCTTGGCTAGCAATAACTTTATATTCATGGAGATATAAATCTTTATTAGCCTGATTGAATTGATTGCGTAATTTTGGAATGGTGAGTTCAAAAGAAGGGGCATCTGGGGCTAAGTAGGCGACTTTGAAATCGGTATCAGGCAAAGTGGGTACTTTTTGAGCGATAGCCAGTTGTGGCGCACTAAGTACAAAAATGGTTATGATGGCGTATACAGAACGAAATAAAATTTGGGTCATTTTTGAACCACTCATTTTTAGTTTTCCACATTGTATCAGGATAATAGGTAATGACATTACAACAATGGGCTTTTTCCTTCAAAGGCCGTATCGGTCGCCGGCCATTTTGGGTAGGTATTGCGGTCATTTTTATTTTAATGACGGCAGTTGCCCTGTTACAAAATGTACTGCTATTCTCTGAAACGCTTGCTATATCGTTATTTATTTTACTACTTTACCCTTTGGCCGCTATCTTTGTGAAGCGTTTACATGATCGTGGTAAATCGGGAGGGTGGTTTGCGCTAATTTTATTGGCATTTGCTCTCTTTTCAATCGATGTCAGTCAATTTGAACCTGTGTGGCAATGGGGTATAGGGCGTTTCTTACCCTTATTTATTACGATGATTATGGTGATAGATTGCGGCGCTTTTCTGGGAATGGAGGGTGTTAACCGCTATGGTGAAGAAACAGAAACGGTAGATTATCTATAGCGTCGATACCATATGCGCGAATACCACATAGAGTGAATACTACCCTGAAAATGCTTCAGGGTAGTGCATTGCATTACCAATATTGCTCACTAGATATATGGCCGGGTTTACGGCGCAAATGTTTAACCATTTGATGACTATTTTTTAATGTATCGCGAGTGTCCCTCACCATTTCGGGGTTTCCGCATAACATAACATGGCAGGTCTCAGGTGAAAGCGTTAGGCCAACCGCATCTTCGAGAGTGTGGCATTCAATTAACGCAGGAACACGGCCATGTAGTGAATTTGCACAATGTTCACGGCTGACAACGGTAACTATTTTCAATTTCCCTTGGTATTGTTGTTCTAATGTTTTCATTAAGGGTAAATAGCTTAAATCTTTCTCATAACGGACAGCGTGGAGTAAAACGATTTTCTCGAAGCGCTCCAGATCTTTACCTTCCTGTAGGATAGACAAAAAAGGCCCAATAGCAGTCCCTGTTGAAAGCATCCACAGGTTTTTACATGGTGGGATTTCATCTAAAACAAAGAACCCCGTCGCTTCATCCGTAATTTGTAACGTATCATTAGGTTTTAGTTTAGCGAGTTTTGGGCTAAGTTTGCCCCCTGGTACAATGACAAAATAGAATTCGAGCCGGTCATCGCTTGGCGCATTCACATAAGAGTAAGCTCGTTGAACACGTTCTCCCTCGATTTCTAGTCCAAGTTTTGCGTATTGCCCTGCTGTAAAGGGTTTAATCGGGGCCTTGATAACAAGGCTGAATAATGAGTCGGTCCAAAATTTGGCTTCAGTCACTGTTCCTGTTACCCAATTAGCCATACATTCCACCTCTTTATAATTCAAATATCCACCGGCTAAAAATGACAAATATATAATTCGAATAACTCAAAGCACGGTTCACTAGGATTTAATACTAAAACAGTTCACTATTTATGCTTATCGATAACGTGTTCCAGTGATTTATTCTTGAAATGAGTGTTTTTTGAATTTTAATGTACAGTTATGTTGACAATACTGGCGAATATTACTGCCATTAATGAAAAACATAAAATGTCGCACTACTACGAAAAGATGACGGCTTTTGTTATCTTAGTCACACTCAAGCGAAACGCACTATTTGCCATTTATTTTAAATGACACAAAAGCTTATTTAAAATGACATCAAAGCGTGGAGCGGTATTTTATATTGATAATTAAGCACCTAAATAATTTTGCGTTATTACATTGAGATAATGCAGCGTTATTTTGTGTCTGAAAATAGGGTGTATTTGAATTATTGGATGTATCTGAGAGAAAAATGAGAAAGCTGGAACACTTTAATTTGCTATTAATGCTAATTGCATTGGCAGCGGTCGGTCAAATGACACAAACTATTTATGTTCCTGTCATTGCTGAAATTGCCACTTATTTTAATGAGCCTTCAGGTGCCGTTCAACAAGTAATGGCGGCTTATTTATTTTCTTATGGTTTTTCACAGTTAGTTTATGGGCCGTTATCTGACCGAATTGGTCGCAGACCTGTTATTTTAACGGGTTTAACGATTTTCTTATTTTCAACGATTGTGGCGATTTTTGCGCCAACATTAAATATACTCACTATAGCGAGTGGGTTGCAGGGCCTCGGAACGGGTGTTGCAGGTGTGATGGCAAGAACCATGCCTCGTGATCTGTATAAAGGCACTGCCTTACGTTATGCAAATAGTTTATTAAATATGGGTATATTAGTGAGCCCATTATTAGCCCCAATGTTCGGTGGAATATTGGCGCATTTCTGGGGGTGGCATGCTTGTTATATTTTCCTGTTTATCCTAGGTGCTTCTGTATTATTAAGCATGTATCGTTGGTTACCCGAAACGCGTCCTGTTTCACCTGAAAAACATAAAATGATTGCGTCATATCGGGAATTATTATCAAGCGGTTCATTTCTATCTTATTTATCCATGTTAGTCGGCGCGTTAGCTGGGATAGCCGTATTTGAAGCCAGTAGTGGTGTATTAATGGGCGGTGTTTTAGGGCTCAATAGTATTACTGTGAGTATTTTATTTATATTGCCTATTCCTGCTGCTTTCTTTGGTGCTTGGTATGCGGGGCGAGAAGGAAAAACCTTTTATAATTTGATGTGGCACTCCGTTCTTATTTGTCTATTGGCAGGCTTTATGATGTGGATTCCAGGTTGGTTTGGGATTATGAATACCTGGACACTGTTAGTACCTGCAGCGGTATTTTTCTTTGGTGCGGGGATGTTATTTCCCTTAGCAACGACAGGTGCGATGGAGCCCTTCCCTTATTTAGCAGGGGCGGCAGGAGCATTAGTGGGTGGCTTGCAAAATATAGGTTCAGGTGTTGCCACTTGGGTTTCGGCATTATTACCGCAGAACGGGCAGTTTAGCCTTGGGTTACTGATGTTTTTAATGTCAACGCTCATATTATTGTGTTGGTTGCCTTTAGCAAAACGTATGAATCATTCAGAGCGTATGGTTTAATTGTGAGAAAGTCAGGCTGTAAAACACAGCCTGACTTTCAGATTACGCACTTAGCAGTATATCAGCTTGCTTGTGCTGTGGAATTGACATTGTCGGTGAATAAAAGGAACTAGGTTCTTCTTCTGGTATTGATGATATGAGTTCTGGCAAAACACTTCCTGAATTAAATACTACTGGTCGGTTGTAATCTAGAAACTCAATATTTTCTGCTAATTGTCCGGTTGGGTTTTGATTGTTTTGTTGAAGCCAAATCAACTTCGGTGCAACATGGTCTTGCAAGTGCTGGTCAATATGAATAAGTATTCCATCCAGTTTTAACCCAGGAGTGCTGTCTATCGTTCCTTTTATGGTTAATTGATTTTGTTGTACTGAAAAATACCAACTCTCTACAGGTACTTTTTCTTGGATTTGTTTTTGCTCATTACTTGTCACCAGTGTCACCCAAAAAGAGTGTTGGCCATTAGATAAGTTTAAATCACTAATATCAATCTGCTGCTCAATATTTATATCTGCGATTAATGGTGTTTCTATCATTTGGTGGTGGATCGTATTTTCCAATAAATAGCCAGTTTTGTAGGTATTAAGGTGATTAAGAGCAATAAAGTTCATTGATGTATCAACTTGCCTGTCTTGCCCAAAGGGATCTGATAATGAAAAGTATTGTTGGTGTAGGCGACCATTTTCTACCCATTTGGCGCAGAGTGCGCTTTTTGATGTAATTTTGTCGATATTAATTTTACCCGTAGAGAAATCAACGACACCTTCCTCTGTTGCAGCCCAGAAGATAGGGGCACCTTGCCAATAATTATCGAGAAGTAGATGGGGTGGTAATGTGTATCCATCCCTTTTTGCTAATAGGCGATTAGCTAAAGAATTCGGGTTACTATAGCGGGAAGTCAGCTGTCCAAGCTCTTTTTTGTGGTTCAATTCATGTATGGTGAATTGTACCAATTCACCTTTATCTGCAATATTAAAACTCGTTTCGTGTGGAATTTGTAAGACTTCGGTTAATAAACCATTTGGCGTGGCATAAGTTACTGTTAAAGCATAATTATGATAAATGTAAAATTGGCGGCCAGTCCCGGTTTTTAGATTGTGGTAATTCGCAGGTAAGCTCCCCACCGTACGGTTAACGGTGATCGTACTATAAGGGTGAAGGGTATTATCCGCCATTTTAGCCGACTGGGGTTGTATCCAATAAATTGGTACATCGCGTTGATGAGGAAATTGCTCAATTTGTATCCGGTGATAATATTTTGAGTAATTCTGTTGAGTTAGTATGACCCATTGTTTTCTGATTTGATCCCAGCGCTGATAAAAACCATCCCCAGCAAATCCTCCATCTTCAATATCCAGCCCTTTCGTTTTATTAGTCTGCCAGCGTACTCTGTCATTTAAAAATTGGTGAATTTTTTGGTTGTAGGCATCTGCGTGCGGTAAAAACGCATCATAGGCATCGCTCCTAAAAGAATCAAAATAAGGGAACATCGTCGGGGTAGCTTGTTTTGGAAAGGTATGGGGAGAGTGATAAGTAACGTAATATTGTCTAGATTGGTTATAAGCTGGGTTTTTACCGTGGTCATCGGGGTGGTAAGGGTATGTTGGCTGATTATTATGATCTTGCGCATTGGTATGCGGCAAGTCAAGGCCATGACCAAAAACTTCATGGAACATCACGCTAGGTTCATGAATTCCTCCTCCATGGTTGTGGAAGGATTGCCCTAATATCAAGTACAAGTTATCGAAGCTTGAGGGAAAAATTTCAATCGCAGTATATTGATAGTCAGAATCAGCATTGTTAGCTCTTTGATATAGCAGACTATTATTGTAAGCCCAATGGACCTGAGCATTAGGATGATAGCCAATTTCTTTAGGGTTATCATAATGAGGATGAATAAACGGAATGGCGTTATTATTGGTGCCAGTCATATATGGCGTTAAGCTAGGGTGACTTACTGTGGCAGGAGAGCTATACAGTGTGAACTGCCCGATCGGTAAGATTGTTGCAGCTTCTTTTCCCCAACTTAGTGGTGATGATGAATAAACACCATGCCCTTGTTGGTATAAACTGTGGCTATCAACATGAACAATTAAGTGGTTATCAAGGGTGACATTGGGTGAAAATACACCATACTGGTTAGTTTCCTCTGTGATAATAGGTTTGCCATTAACAGTGATAATGATGTTGATATCCGGTTGTATCCACTCACCTTTTAGCGGGGCGGTAAAGCGTTGCTGATGCCAATCTTGTGCGGAGACATTGGGCTGGCGGGGAAGTGCTGTCAATATTTTAGGTAAATGGTCTGGCCCTGTAAGTCTTATTCGGCCTAATATTTTTCTTTCTTTATTACTGATAATCGCCTCAATATCGGGGGATTTCGCTGCGTTTATACTTGTTATTTCTAAATTCAATAATGCCCAGCGATTAGCCGTTAAGCTCATATGCTTATCTGTCATATTCTGCAGGTGAGTTTGTGCTAGTTGAATATTATGGATTTGCATATCGCTTGGTGTGGGGTGATAACGCCGTTGAGGTTCATGATAAATTGGATTTTGAACGGAAAATGTACGTTTCCCTGGAATACGATGTTGTGGTGCATTTTCGGTCTGTAGCTGAATTGAAATAGGCTGAGATTCCTGCCCATTAGGCAGTATGGCGATAAAATCAAACTGATCTGACTGGGTTTTAAATTTTGCGTTATTGGCAATATATTGCCACTCATTGGTAATATTATTTAACGTTAATCGACCAAATTTGGGCTGCTCAAGGATTTTGTAACCCTTAATATGAGGGATATTGGGTAGTTTTCCTGTTATAGCGCCTACGACCAGCTGATTTGGCAGCTCATCCGGGTTTTCTGTTACTAAAATAGGTAGGATTTGAGGAATCTGCTTTTGCTCATTATATCGGGAGGTTACTTGTTTTGTTTGTTTCAATTGAAATTGGCGAAAAATGATATTCTCCCCAACAAGTTTTAAGGTATTCTTTTCATAGCTGATTTTAACCGCAGGAAGCTGGTGTTCTACCATCATTCTATTAACATCGGTTTCGATTGAATGGGCAATCTTTTGCCAAGATGATGTTTCTGTAATTGGGATGTCATGTAAGGATAATATATTGTTATTATTGGTGTTTTTTATGGATACTGAAAAATATTGACTGTTTTTTCGTAATTCATCTGTTAGCTTCAATGAGCTTATTGTGTGGGGTGGTAGGGTAATAACTTGTTGGAAGTTGTGATTTTCTAAGGTATTGCTGGCTAGCTCAATGTGCTCTACTGGGCGAAGTTCATTAATTAATTGTTGAGTAGAAGCTGATATTTTTTTTTGTTTATCTTTTACTATCAATAAACTACCTCCAGTGAGCTCCAACCAATGGCGAATGAGTTCGATTTGTTTATCATTGGCACTTTCGGGCAAGACTACGATACTATAATGGCGATGCCATTCCCCACTTGGCAGCAATAAATCAGCGAGCTGGGCCTGTGCTCTAACTTCTCCGTCGATCCATTCATGGGGTGAATTAAAGCTTTCTACAAATATGCCTTGCTTGGAATGGAACTTGAAACCAGAAAATTGAGACTCTGGTAACGTGCTAGCAATGTAGCTTTTTTTAGTTTCTCCTATAATTCGTGGCTTATTTATAAGCCAGCTAAATAGCTCATGAGCGGCTTTGCCCTCTTTTGAAAACGTAGGGTCAAGGCTTAAGTTTTTTAATAATGGTGAGTTATTATCAATAACTACGACCCTACCTTTATTTGCGTATAAGCCAATTTTTAATGGTTGTTGTTTAATATTGCTATCATATTGGTTTTTAATGGATGAAATGGGTTTATTTTGTTCTTCGTATCGGTTTTCCATAACCGTATCCTTTATTTATTTCTTAAAATATCAATAGGTAATTTTCCTCTTACTAGATAACTTTAAATAAATATTTATTGTTCTTCTAATTTATTATTAATCTGATTATTGATTTTATATTTATTAGTTAATTAGTTTTATGAAAAAGAAAGGCAGCACTTCAGTGCTGCCTTTGAGCGATTTGTTTTGAATTAAAAATTAACCGCGATCTTCCCATTCTTGAGCACGGGCAACCGCTTTTTTCCACCCTTCGTATTTGAAATTACGTTCTGTTGTTTCAATACCCGGTTTGAATACGCGCTCAATGGTGGCTTTACTTTGTAACTCATCAAGGTTACTCCAAAAACCAACCGCTAAACCTGCAAGGTAGGCTGCACCCAACGCAGTACTTTCTCGCACTTCAGGGCGCTCAACAGGGGTGCCTAAAATATCGGACTGGAATTGCATTAAGAAATTATTAGCGACAGCGCCCCCATCAACGCGCAGTGCTTTTAAGCGTTCGCCTGAGTCTGCTTGCATGGCATCAAGCACATCTCGGGTTTGATAAGCGATAGATTCTAATGTTGCGCGGATAATATGGTTGCGGTTTGCGCCACGGGTTAAGCCAAAGATTGCTCCGCGCGCATACGGGTCCCAATAAGGAGCACCTAAACCTGTAAAGGCAGGAACAACATACACACCATTACTGTCTTTTACTTTAGTGGCGAAATATTCAGAGTCCGTCGCTTCATCGATAAGTTTCAATTCATCACGTAGCCACTGAATAGACGCACCGCCGACGAATACTGCACCTTCAAGGGCATAATTGACTTCGCCTTTTGGGCCGCATGCGATGGTCGTCAGTAGGCCGTGATTTGAGCGTACAGCGGTTTCGCCGGTGTTCAGCAGTAGGAAACAGCCAGTGCCATAGGTATTTTTTGCCATCCCTGATTTAACACACAGTTGACCATAAAGTGCGGCTTGTTGGTCTCCTGCCATCCCTGAAATTGGAATACGTGTTCCGCCTTTCCCCCCAATGTTGGTTTGCCCGTAGACTTCCGAAGAAGGGCGCACTTCTGGGAGCATTGCACGTGGAATATTCAGCGCTTTGAGGATTTTGTCATCCCACTCAAGGTTGCGGATATTGAACAACATGGTTCGGGAAGCATTGGTGTAGTCGGTGATATGAACACGCCCTTGTGTCATTTTCCAAACGAGCCAAGTATCGACAGTCCCAAATAGTAATTCTCCTTTCTCGGCACGTTCACGTGCACCTTCAACATGATCTAAAATCCATTTTACTTTGGTACCGGAGAAATAGGGGTCAACAACCAGGCCGGTATTTTGGCGAATGTATTCCTCTAGATCACGGTCATTTTGTTTTAAATGCGTACAAAAATCAGCAGTGCGGCGACATTGCCACACAATCGCATTATAAACGGGCTTACCAGTGGCTTTTTCCCATACGATGGTAGTTTCACGTTGGTTAGTGATCCCAATCCCAGCGACTTCATCGGTACGAATATCTGCTTTAGCGAGAACTTCCACAAGTGTTGAGCTTTGTGATGCCCATATTTCCATTGGGTCGTGTTCTACCCAGCCTGGTTTAGGATAAATTTGGGTGAATTCACGTTGTGAAATACTGACAATATTTGCATCATGGTCGAGTACAACAGCACGTGAGCTGGTTGTGCCTTGGTCGAGTGCAACAATATACTTTTTCGCAATAGTGGTTTCAGTTGTCATAATTTAAGCCTGTTCCGAGGATTTGGTGTTTTTAACGGATAATTTTTCTGTTTTGGTCTCTTCTTCACATACCATGCAAGGTAAGTGGCGACCAATTAGTTTGCGATAGGCGAATGCGCCTAGCAGACCACCAACAATAGGTGCTGTCAATGGGACGAGAAAATAGGGAATATCGCGGCCACCGGTGAGAGCGATATCACCCCAACCAGCGAGATAAGCGACAACCTTTGGACCGAAGTCACGAGCTGGGTTGAGTGCAAATCCTGTGAGTGCGCCAAATGACCCGCCGATGACGGCAATCAAAATACCAATTAATAATGGAGCAAGTGGGCCACGAGGGACACCATTGCCATCATCGGTTAGGGCGAGTATTAAGCAAACAAGAATGGCAGCAATAATGACCTCAATAAAGAATGCATGAGGAACACTAATTTGTGGTGCAGGGTAGGTTGAGAAAACACCAGCAGTGAATAAGCTTTCTTGTGAGCCTCTAATGATATGGTGGACTTGGTCGTAATCGAAAAATACAGGGGAATACATTGAGTAAACTAAGGCGGCAGCAAAGAAGCCTCCTAGCATCTGTGCGATGATATAAGGGACGACTTTGCGTTTATCAAAACACGCAAATAGCCATAATGCGAGAGTAACGGCTGGGTTTAAGTGAGCACCGGAAGTACCCGCTGTTAGGTAAACGGCTAAAGCAACGCCGAAGCCCCAGATAATACTAATTTCCCATAAACCTAGTTGTGCGCCAGCTATTCTAACGGCAGCAACACAGCCTAGACCAAAAAATACCAGTAGCGCAGTCCCTAAAAACTCTGAGATGCACTGACCTGTGAGTGATGTAGTCGTCATTTGGCTCATATGTTTCTATCCTACGAAAATGAAAAATATTGTAATGTTTTTTTAAGTTAAGATTTTCTAATCGAAAATCATTAACTGTGAATTTATCGTTAAAGAACATAAACGAGAAATATCGAAATTGAAAAATGTGTGTTGCATCACTAAAGCGAAACAAAACAATCAAAAATAGTGATGAATTCGACCTTTGTGATGTGATCTGACCAGTGTTTTTTTATGAAGGTTATTACGATTCAGAAGGAAGGAACTGGACACAGAGGATCATGCTACTTACAATCGTGTAAAAGCTGATAAGGGAGACCAGAATTATGTCATTTGAAGTATTTGAGAAACTCGAATCCAAAGTCCAACAAGCGATTGATACAATCACACTGTTACAAATGGAAATCGATGAATTAAAAGATAAAAATGGTGCACTAAGCCAAGAGTTGGAAACAGCAAAGTCAGGTACGGATTCACTGGTGCGTGAAAATGAACAATTAAAACAAGAGCAGCAAGCTTGGCAAGAGCGTTTACGGACTCTGCTAGGTAAGATGGAAGAAGTGTAATTTCTCGTCATACTTCGCGTTGTAGGGGTGTTGGCTTCGTCTCTTCGCCCAAGTCACATACTTGTGTATGCTCCTAGGGTCTTATCGACTTTGCCGCCTACCTACAACACGAATTATTTAGAGAAATCTTTGTTATGCCTCACATTGCAGGGGTGTTGGCTTCGTCTCTTCGCCCTAGTCACATACTTGTGTATGTTCCTAGGGTCTTTATCGACTTTGCCGCCTACCTACAACACGAATTATTTAGAGAAATCTTCATCACACCCCATGTTCTAGAGTATAAAAATAAGGGCTGCAATAATTTGCAGCCCTTATTTATAGAATTTTTAACGGATTACGCGTCGATATTGTCATCTTCGATAAAATCGTCGGTCTCAGACGGGATTAATGGCTCTTCAGAAAGAATAATGCCAGTGTTATCGGCATAAAGGTAATCACCTGAGAAGAAAGTGACGCCGCCGAAATTAACGCGGATATCACTTTCACCGATGCCTTCATCTGGGCAACCTGCAGGCATCGCCGCAATAGCTTGAATACCGAGGTCAAGCTCCATTAGTGCATCCACCTGACGGACGGCACCATAAACCACAATGCCTTCCCAGTGGTTATCAACGGCGAGTCTTGCAATTTCAGCATCAATGAGTGCCTTACGGACAGACCCGCCACCGTCAACCAGTAGAATGCGCCCAGTGCCGTCTTCTTCCAGCAAATCATACAGTAGGCCATTATCTTCAAAGCACTTAACTGTAATGATTTGACCGCCAAATGAAGTACGTCCACCAAAGTTGGAGAAAAGGGGTTCTACCACATTAACGCTTTCTTGGTAAATATCGCAGAGTTCGGAAGTATCATATTTCATAGGAGTTAGGTCTTTTTTGCTGCAAGAGGTAGCCAGTATATCCCTTTTCAACAGTACTTGGCAAAGTTAGCCGCCTAAAAATAGGCGGAAAAAGTCAAAAAAACGACAAATAGTGACTGTTATTTGCTCATTACAACGCCAATGGAGAATAAAACGTTGGTCACGAGTGCAGCTTTCACCATATTTTCGAGTAAAGGACGCATGCCTTCTGGGGTAGGGTCACTCAGAACGCGGCGTAAATGGTTCATTAGCATCGGTACGGCTAATAAAAATAACCAACCACTCCACCCGTGCAAGTAAATTAGGTTAAAAAATGCCAAACATAAAATTGCCGCAACAATAATAATGGTGTGATAAATCCGAGCCCCTTGGGGACCTAAACGTACCGCTAAGGTGTTTTTACCTGCTTTAATATCATTTTCGATATCACGCATATTATTGATATTCAGTACTGCGACAGAGAGCAACCCACAGGCAGTTGCGGGCAGGACAGTGATGATATTAAAACTATTAGCTTGTAAATAATAAGTCCCAATAACACTTAGCCAGCCAAAGAAAATTAAGACAGAAATATCCCCTAACCCTAGGTACCCATAGGGTTTTTTGCCAACGGTATAGGTAATTGCAGCAACGATAGCAATAAGGCCTAATGCGACGAAACCAATGGCATCCTCTGGCTTTTCACATGCGACAATAATTAATAGTAAGCCAGAAAGGCAGGCCGCTGTAATATTTAGCTTGAGCGCCTTTTTCATGTCCGCTTGCGTGATAACACCTTTTTGCATACCACGTAATGGACCAATACGTTCTGCTGTATCAGAGCCTTTGACTGCGTCACCATAGTCATTCGCAAGGTTAGATAAAATCTGTAATAAACCCGCCGTGATGAGTGCTAATAAAGCGACGGGCCATTTAAAATTATTAGTTAAATAAGCGAGTGCAGAGCCTGTCACAATCGCAATCACCCCTAAAGGTAGGGTTTTAGGGCGGAGACTTTCAATCCAAGCTTGTTTACGACTTATTGTTGTGGATGTCGACTGCATGCAGTTACCTATAATTCAAACTCTTTAGAGATGTGTTCTTAATAATTTAATAGCCCATCATATAGAGAGATACCTGAGTATTTTCAATGTAATGGGCAGAATATTTAATAGAAAAAAGTGCAGCGATAAAAGCTGCACTTTAGTCGATGTATATTAAGGATACATGAAAACCAGATAATTAATAAGATTATAAAATAAATCTACTCAGGTCTTCATCCGCCACCAGCTCATCTAAGTGCTGTCTGACATAGTCTGCATCGATTTGGATAGTTTGCCCGTTACGGTCACTGGCATCGAAAGAAATATCTTCCATTAAACGCTCAAGCACGGTGTGCAAGCGACGAGCACCAATGTTTTCGGTTGACTCATTGACTTGCCATGCGGACTCCGCAATTTTACGAATACCGTCAGTCGTGAATTCAATATTCACGCCTTCTGTTGCCATCAGCGCTTTATACTGTTCAGTTAATGAGGCATTTGGTTCCGTCAAAATACGCACAAAATCTTCAGTTGTCAGCGCTTGTAATTCAACACGAATTGGCAAGCGACCTTGGAGTTCAGGGATCAAGTCTGATGGGCTCGAAACTTGGAACGCACCTGAAGCGATAAACAGAATGTGGTCAGTTTTGACCATGCCGTGCTTAGTCGAAATGGTGCAGCCTTCGATTAATGGCAGTAAATCGCGTTGAACCCCTTCTCGAGAGACATCTGGCCCCGAGCTTTGGCCACCACGTTTACAAATTTTGTCGAACTCATCGATGAAGACAATACCATTTTGTTCAACTGCTTCAATCGCTTGTTCTTTTAGCTCTTCAGGGTTGACTAATTTAGCCGCTTCTTCTTCAACTAGCAGTTTGAATGCCTCTTTGATTTTCATCTTACGTGGCTTCTGCTTTTGGCCTGCTAAGTTTTGGAACATGGATTGTAACTGGTTCGTCATCTCTTCCATGCCAGGAGGCGCCATAATTTCAACACCCATAGGGGATGCAGCGACTTCAATTTCAATTTCTTTATCGTCTAATTGGCCTTCACGTAATTTTTTACGGAATGCTTGGCGAGCAGGGGAATGCTCATCCGTTGGTTCAGACTGCCCCCAGTTATTTTTTGCTGGTGGAATAAGAACGTCCAAAATACGCTCTTCAGCCATTTCTTCGGCACGATAGCGATTCTTTTCAATAGACTGTAAACGCACCATTTTAACGGCGGAGTCAGTTAAATCGCGAATAATCGAGTCAACTTCTTTACCGACATAGCCGACTTCAGTAAATTTAGTCGCTTCGACTTTAATAAATGGCGCATTGGCTAATTTCGCAAGGCGGCGAGCAATTTCAGTTTTACCCACCCCTGTTGGCCCAATCATCAAAATATTTTTTGGGGTGACTTCGTGACGTAACACTTCATTTAACTGCATACGGCGCCAGCGGTTACGCAGAGCAATCGCAACAGAACGTTTGGCTTTATTCTGGCCAATAATATGATTGTCGAGTTCGCTGACAATTTCGCGTGGAGTCATTTCGGACATACTAGCAATCCTTATGATTTTGAAGAAATTTCTTCAAAGTTGACATTATGGTTGGTGTAAATACAGATATCACCTGCAATAGCGAGTGCTTTTTCAGCGATCTCTTTGGCGCTTAAGTCTGTATTTTCTAACAAAGCACGTGCGGCTGATTGCGCATATGGGCCACCGGAGCCAATAGCAATTAAGTCATTTTCCGGTTGAACCACATCACCATTACCCGTAATGATCAGTGAAGTGTGTTCATCGGCAACAGCTAACAAGGCTTCTAACTTGCGAAGCATGCGGTCAGTGCGCCAATCTTTAGCAAGTTCAACGGCCGCTTTCGTTAAATGGCCTTGATGAAGTTCGAGTTTGCGCTCAAACAGTTCAAATAATGTGAATGCGTCTGCGGTGCCACCGGCAAATCCGGCAATGACTTTGTCGTTGTATAAACGGCGAACTTTGCGGACATTGCCTTTCATGACGGTATTACCCATCGTCGCCTGTCCATCACCACCAATTACGACCTGGCCATTACGGCGAACACTTACGATTGTTGTCATGAGTTAGCCCCTGGTTTATTACAAAAAAATGCGGTTGTATGTGATTTTCAAAAGAATAAATTCAAGTGATAGTTGTCTAATTAACTATCACTTGAACTAGGTTGAAGCCACAAAGTACCGCTCATGAGTACATTAAAACAGTACATGGGGGGGAAGGAGGAATTTTTCAACCCCCAGAAGCACGAAGAATACAACCGGAAACACCTGCACCTGCTGCTCGGTCACGCATTTTTTCGGCAGTGGACTTGGAATAAGGCCCTAAAACGATACGGTGCCAACCTCCACCTGCGCTTACACGGCTTTCAATACCTGAGAATGCCAAAGTAGCTTGCACAGACTCGGCTTGTTCTGCTGTACGGAATGAACCACATTGAACAACCATATTTTGCAAGCTGTTTGTCGGTTTAGTGCTTGGTGCCGTTTGTGGCTGAGCTGCGGGCGCGGTTGGTTGAGCCTCAAGTTTTGGAGGGATATTGACCACCGGTTTACGTTGTACTGGCTCGATAGGTTGAGCTGGCTCATTGATGAGCACTTGGGAGCGCGGTACTGGTTTACCGTTTGCAGGGATTTCTTGCAAGTTAGTGACAGGCTGGCGTCTGTCAGAATCAATTTGTTCTAATAGCTGGCGCTGTTCAGGTGTTAAATCTGATGGGCGCACAATATTATTGCCAGTACTCGGTTGTTGAATATTTGGCATATCCACACCACGACGTTCGAGCTCTTTAATATAGCGCCAACGTTCTTCAGGCTTTGGTGGAAGCGTACTTCCCGGTGTTGTTGGTGTGACAACTTGGGGGGGCGGTGTGTCCTTTTTATTTTGAGTGATATAAAACAGGCCGCCAACAAATAGCACGACAATTGCCACAGCAACAACCAATGTTGTCATTGGTAGTCCTTGTGCTTTCTTTGATTTACCTTTGCTTTTTTTACGGGCGGATGAGCGCCCCCGAGCTACATAATCTTTTTGTGCCACGCTATTAATTCACTAGTTATCAATTGTTCGTCATCATTTGGTTTAACATGTTACTTAACCCGAGCAACTTTGACTAGCTTTTAGGCGCTTTTGTGCTCTCTCTGATGATTAAATCAGAATCTAGGAGACGTGAACCCGGGTTTACATTGTGTCCATGGATTTGCTCAAGCAGTAATTGCATCGCATGATGACCAATTTCAGCACGAGGTTGATTAATAGTTGTTAGGGCTGGCAAGGTGTATTTTGATTGCTCTAAGTTATCGAAACCAACAAAAGAAAGGTCATCAGGGAGCTTCAAGCCCATTTTTTTCGCTTGCCACATCGCACCAATCGCCATGATATCACTGTGACAAAAGATAGCAGTAGGTGGTTCGGGAAGTGACATTAATGTTTTCACGGCTTCAGCGCCACCTTCATGGGTAAAATCGCCACGAATAATATAATTTTCACGCAATTTTTCGCCTGTGCGCAACATGGCTTTTTTATAACCTTCTAAACGGTATTGACTTAAAGGCATATGATCAGGGCCTGCAATACAAGCAATCAGTTTATGGCCTTGTTTTTGCAGGTAATGTGTCGCATTAAATGCAGCCGTGAGGTTATCGATATGCACAGTAGGCAGTTTTAGCTCAGGCGCAAATTCATTTGCCATCACTATCGGAGGAAGGTTTTTCTGCTCTTCCGTTGAGATATCGAACGGAATATTGGAACCCAGTAAAACCATACCATCAATTTGTTTAGTAATAATGAGATTAATAAAAGCATTTTCTTGTTTTTCTTGGTGTTTACAGTCTCCAATCAAAACAAAATAGCCTTCTTGAGCAGCGATTTCTTCAATCCCGCAGACGACATCACTAAAGAACGGATCGCGGATATTGGGAACAAGCACAAGAATAGTTTTTGATTCATTGCGCTTATAGCTTCTAGCAAGGTTATGAGGATAATAACCAACATCCATCACCGCTTGTTCCACTTTTTGGCGTGTTTGCAAAGAAACTTTTTCCGGGTTCATGAGTGTTCTTGACACCGTCGCTGTCGAAACGCCCGCGGCACTAGCAACATCTTTCATCGTTGCCGTGTTATTGTGTTTTTTACTTTCCACAACGCCTTCCTTAGATTGATTTAATCGTTTGCTTTTTTTGAATGGCGCAAGTACGTCATTATTAGTAGCTATTCTAATTGGTTTCTCAATAATATCTGTTACCTAGTTTGCATAAAAAGTGTGACTTGCGTCATTTTTTAGAGCTGCTTCGCAAATTTTGAAAATAATTCTAAGGGTAAAAAGATAAATGAAACTCAATGTGTGTAAAAAGCGCTCAATTTAGTTGTTTAGCATTATAGGGTAAATAATTCAAAGTTATCAATATGCTGCAAAGACAATATTGGTTATAGCCTATAAAGTTAAATGGCTAGATAAAATGAATCCTTTAACATTGTTCATGGGTTAACAATCAGTTGGGTCCACATCAATATTCCATTTTACTTTGCGACTTTCTGGGTGTTGAAGAATTTCTGGTAACAGTTTCGCCATAAACTGTTGTAAATAAAGTCGCGAAGGGTGTTGCAATAGCAATTGCCAGCGGAATCGGCCGCCACGTTTAGCTTGAATCGACGGCGAGGGGCCTAAAATCCACATTTTTGCATCACTTTGTGGGTGTTGAGTTATATATTGCCGCACATTTTGCAGAAATTGACGCGAATCTTGGTTATTGTGATCTTCTGAGCGGATCAGTATATGGTTGGTGTAAGGCGGTAGCATGGCGATTCGGCGCTCTTCCATCGCTTCTTGGGTAAATGCGTTGTAACCCTCTTCAAGCAGTGTGAGCAACAGTGGGTGTTCGGGATGGTGGGTCTGTAAGAACACTTCACCTTGTTTACCGGCTCGCCCTGCTCGGCCAGAAACTTGTACGTATAATTGAGCAAACCGTTCGGCTGCACGAAAATCACTCGAGAACAAAGCTCCGTCAACATCTAATAAGGCGACTAAGGTGACATCAGGGAAATGGTGGCCCTTGGCTAACATCTGTGTGCCAATAAGAATGCGAGCTCCTCCTTCATGTACTTGATTTAAATGTTGTTCCAGTTCGCCTTTACGGCTCGTGGTATCACGGTCAATACGCGTAACGGGAGTGTCAGGGAACAGTTCACAAATACCTTCCTCAAGTTGCTCAGTTCCCATTCCAACAGGCACTAAATGCGTTGAACCACATTGTGGGCATTGATGAGGAACTGGGCGCTGGCTGTCACAATGGTGGCAGCGTAATTGATGGAAATTTTGATGCAAGGTGTAATAGTGGTCACAGCGCTGGCACTCAGCAATCCATCCGCATTCATGGCAAATTAATGCTGGGGAATAACCACGGCGATTTAAAAATAAAATCACCTGATTATTTTGTGCAAGGTGTTCTTTAATATGTTGAATTAATAAGTGAGAAAGGCCAAATTTTAGTGGCTGGCCTTTTAAGTCAATAAGATGTTGAGCCGCAGGGCGTGCATTACCGGCACGAATAGTGAGATTTAATTGCCGATATTTATGTTGCTGTACATTTAGTAAGGTTTCTAACGATGGCGTCGCAGTGCCCATCACAATAGGAATATTGTTCTTTTTAGCGCGAAAAACGGCTAAATCACGTGCATGATAACGCCAACCATCCTGTTGTTTGTATGAGCTGTCATGCTCTTCATCAATAATAATAATGCCAAGGTGGGCGAAAGGCGTGAACAGTGCCGAACGTGTACCAATAATAATGGCATTTTGACCTTGCTTGGTGCGTAGCCAAACTGCTAAACGTTCGCTATCGTTCAGCCCTGAGTGTAAAACATCAACAGGCGCATTGAAGCGCTCACGAAAGCGGCTGATAGTTTGTGGGGTCAAGCCAATTTCAGGCACCAAAACTAAAGCTTGTTTACCTTGAGCAAGAACATTTTCCAATACGCTCAGATACACTTCTGTTTTACCGGACCCCGTTATCCCTGCGAGCAGCCATGGCGAAAATTGGTTATCTTCAGCGCGTATAGCACCGACAGCGGTGGCTTGCTCACTATTAAGCCGCAACCGTTCACCGCAAACTGTAAAGTTTGGTTGCCATTTTTCGCTCGTCGGTTGAACGGGATGTAACTCAATATAAGCTTTCTTTTTCAGTGCTTGTAGAGCACTTTCACTGATTTCAAGCTCATTCACTTGATGGCGATAAACGGGTCTACGACGTAAAAGTGCGAGGGCCTGCTGTTGTTTTGGGGAGCGTTTTAGCTCATTAAGGTCAACGGCTAAGCCTTCATCTGTCACTTGCCATTGCCAAATAGGGGTAAATTCTGCAGGTTTACCTTGGCGCAATAGAGTGGGTAATGCGTGGAATAGTACTTCGCCAATTGGGTAGTGATAGTATTGGGAAGACCACAATAATAGTTGCCAAATATCATCAGGGAAGAGCGTTTGATGGTCGAGAACCAGTTCGATAGCTTTTAATTTATCTTCAGCAAACTCGCTTTTATCGCTGTGTTTTACCACAATACCTAAGGCTTGACGCTTGCCAAACGGCACCATAACACGGCTGCCAATCACTGGCAGTGGCATGTTGTCAGGAAGGCGATAATCAAATGTGCGGTTTAATGGGACAGGTAAAGCCACCTGAACGACGATCATATCTGGGTTTCCGTCTATTTTTTATGCGATAATGCGAGCGATTGTTGACTAGAGTACCACAAAATTTACTCAGTTTTCATTGCGTGATAAACAGAATTTCTGTATGATCCGCCGCCTTTGGTATTTATTTTTACCAATATATTAAATTCAATCAACACGACGTGTGGTGTCCGGCGTTAGGGCTGGAATGGCGACACGGCCTTAATAGAGGTTCTCCCATGAAAAAAGGTATTCACCCTAAATACGAAGAAGTTACTGCAACTTGTTCTTGCGGTAATGTAATGAAAATTAATTCAACTGCTGGTCACTCGCTGAACCTGGACGTTTGTGGTAACTGCCACCCGTTCTATACTGGTAAACAGCGTGATGTTGCGACTGGTGGTCGTGTTGATCGCTTCAACCAACGTTTCAGCATCCCAGGTTCTAAAAAATAATCGAACTTGTGAAATGCGAAAAAAAGGGAAACTGAGTTTCCCTTTTTTAATGCCCAAAATAAGCGTTTTTATGTCTAAATGAAGAAATTAGAAGTGATAAACGACACCGAGCATGATGTCATTACTGCGTACTTTGACTTTAGACTTGAGCGTATCGCCATTATAGTTATAGCTATCTTGAATAAAACATAAGGAAAGGCACTACGTCGCAAGGTTTGCGACGTAGTTAAAACTTTGAGGCACGTAATGGCGACTAATTAGGATTAATATTCCCACGTTTCAGGGTCGATACCTAATTCGCGCATGATTTCTTTTGCAGCTTCAGGGATCTCGTCATTACGTTCTTTACGCAAGTCTTCATCATTTGGCAGTGGTTGGCCTGTGAATGCATGCAAAAATGCTTCACACAGTAATTCACTGTTAGTGGCATGACGTAAGTTGTTGATCTGACGGCGAGTACGCTCATCAGTTAAAATTTTTAGTACCTTCAAAGGAATAGATACTGTAATTTTCTTTACTTGCTCACTCTTTTTGCCATGTTCAGCATACGGACTGACATACTCACCATTCCATTCAGCCATGGGTTACCTTGGATATTTTCAGTAATAATTAAAAATAATATACATATTCTTTTTAATAGGAACTTATTCTAAGCTCTAAATCGAGAATATCTGCATATATGTTCGATGAGGATTCACTTATTTTAATACAAAATAATGTTTAAAATTAACAAGTTAAATCCACTTATGCGATTGACTATCAATTTACACATAATTATTAAGGCTGATTATTCCATTACTTGATATAAACGTAAAGAGGTTTAGACGTCTAGATATGTTGACGTCTAAACATCCGATGGGTATGATTTGGCCTATCACTGTTCAGGAGAAGCGTTTATGACTTACAAGCCGTCAACCATCGCAATTCATAATGGATTAAATGATGACCAACAATTTGGTTGTGTTGTGCCTCCCATTTATTTGTCTAGCACCTATAACTTCACTGATTTTAATGAGCCTCGCGCACATGACTACTCACGCCGTGGAAATCCAGGTCGCGATATTGTGCAAAAAACATTGGCACAGCTTGAGGGGGGGAGCGGCGCAGTAATGACCAACAGTGGGATGTCAGCGCTTCATTTACTCTGTACTGTTTTTTTACAGCCCGGTGATCTATTAGTTGCACCTCATGATTGTTATGGTGGAAGTTATCGGTTATTTAATAGCCAAAGTCAGCGTGGGGCTTACCAAGTGCAATTTGTCGATCAAAGTGATGAATCTGCATTACGAGCTGCGCTCGCTAAAAAACCTAAATTAGTCTTAATTGAAACACCCAGTAACCCATTATTAAGAATTTTTGATATACAGCATATTGCGCAATTAGCGCATGATGTTGGCGCGTTAGTGGTTGTCGACAATACATTTTTAAGCCCTATCCTCCAGCAACCACTGTCATTAGGGGCTGACTTTGTTGTGCATTCATGTACAAAATACCTTAATGGTCATTCAGATATTGTGGCTGGTGTAGTGATTGCCAAAGAGGAAAAATGGGCAATAGAATTAGCGTGGTGGGCGAATAATATTGGTGTCACTGGGGGCGCTTTTGATAGCTACTTATTATTAAGAGGCATCCGAACTCTATCCCCTCGTGTGTTACAGCAACAGCAAAACGCACAAGAGATCGTAAAATATCTTAAATCGCAGCCTTTAGTGAAAAAATTGTATTATCCTGCATTGGAAGATCATCCTGGGCACGAAATAGCGCTGAAACAACAAAAAGGTTTTGGCGCCATGTTGAGTTTTGAATTTGCAGGTGATGAGTCACAACTTCGCCATTTTCTTCGCTCACTTAGCCTGTTTACATTGGCGGAGTCATTGGGTGGGGTGGAAACATTGATTTCCCATACTGCGACAATGACGCATGCAGGTATGTCAGCAGAAGCTCGTGCGCAAGCGGGGATTACAGATAGCTTGCTAAGAATTTCAGTGGGGATTGAAGATCCTCAGGATTTAATCACAGACTTAGATCACGCATTTCAGGTTGCGGGACAACGTTAGCGGAGTTTTTGATGAGTGTACTAACAGCGGTTGAGGTGGCTCCTTGTCACCGTCAGTTACATAAGTTTGGGGGCAGTAGTTTAGCCGATGCGAAGTGCTATCAACGCGTTGCAGCAATTATGGCGAACTATAGTCAACCTGGTGATTTAATGGTGGTTTCTGCCGCGGGTAGTACAACTAATCAGTTGATCAATTGGTTAAAATTAAGCCAAAGTGATCGTATTTCGGCTCATCAAGCTCAACAGTCGTTACGCCGCTATCAACTTGATTTAATTGAATCTCTTTTACCGGAACAAAAAGCCGTAGAATTAAGCCAATTATTTATTCACGATTTAGAGCGTTTAAGTGCGTTGTTGGATAAACCGACTAATGATGCGACTTATGCAGAAGTGGTAGGGCACGGTGAAATTTGGTCTGCGCGCCTTATGGCTGAGGTGCTTGCACAGGCCGGCATGACGAGTGCTTGGTTAGATGCGCGTTTATTTTTACGCGCTGAGCGTGCGGCACAACCGCAGGTCGATGAAACACAATCGCGTTATTTATTGCAACAACAGTTAACTCAGTTACCGAACCGACGTATTGTCGTGACAGGTTTTATTTCGCGTAATCAGCAAGGTGAGACGGTACTGCTTGGGCGTAATGGGAGTGACTATTCCGCAACACAAGTCGGTGCACTGGCAGATGTGGGAAAAGTAACGATTTGGAGTGATGTCGCTGGAGTATATAGCGCTGACCCTCGTAAAGTGAAAGATGCCTGTTTATTGCCCTTATTGCGCCTAGATGAAGCCAGTGAATTGGCGCGCTTAGCGGCTCCTGTTTTACATACACGCACTTTACAACCCGTTTCCGTGAGCAATATTGATTTGCAATTAAGGTGTAGCTATCAACCGGAGCAGGGTTCAACAAAAATTGAACGGGTACTTGCGTCAGGAGCAGGGGCAAAAATCGTGACTAGCCATGATGATGTGTGCTTAATTGAATTGCGCATCGCTGCTGGCCGTGATTTTAAACAAATCTGCAAAGATGTGGATTTATTACTTAAGCGTGCTCAATTGCGTCCTTTGGCGCGTGGTATTCATCATGACCGCTCTTTGCTGCAATTATGTTATACCTCTGAAATTGTCGAAAGTGCCTTAAATACCCTTGAAGAAGCCGGGTTGCCGGGGTCATTATCATTACGTGAAGGTTTTTCTTTGGTTGCGCTAGTCGGTGCTGGTGTGTGTAAAAAGCCATTACATAGCCACCGTTTTTATGAGGAATTAAAAGGGCAGCCTGTTGAATTTATTTGGCATTCAGAGGATGCCATCAGCTTAGTCGCTGTTTTGCGTTCTAACCAAACAGAGCACTTAATTCAAGGGATGCACCAGAGCTTATTCCGTGCAGAAAAACGCATTGGTTTAGTGTTATTTGGTAAAGGGAATATTGGCGCGCGTTGGTTAGAACTTTTTGCTGCGGAGCAATACAAGATTTCGGCACGTAGCGACTTTGATTTTGTCTTAGCAGGTGTAGTAGACAGCCGCCGTAGTTTGCTGAATTACCAAGGGATTGACCCCAGCCGTGCGCTGGCTTTCTTTGATGACGAAGCTGTAGAGCATGAGGACGATAGCCTATTTTTATGGATGCGTTCCCATCCTTATGATGATTTAGTGGTATTAGATGTCACCGCAAGTGAGACACTGGCAGATAACTATGTGGATTTTGCGAGTTATGGTTTTCATGTGATCAGTGCAAATAAAATTGCAGGGGCAGCGCAAACGGCACAATATCGTCAAATACGCGATGCGTTTTCGAAAACAGGTCGTCACTGGCTATACAACGCAACAGTAGGTGCAGGGTTACCGATTAACTATACGGTACGGGACTTAAAAGAAAGTGGTGATTCGATCCTGGCTATCAGTGGTATTTTTTCTGGAACGCTATCATGGCTATTTTTACAGTTTGACGGTTCTATCCCATTTAGCGAGCTAGTAGAGCAAGCTTGGCAGCAAGGGTTAACTGAACCAGATCCACGCATTGATTTATCAGGGCAAGATGTCATGCGAAAATTAATTATTTTAGCCCGTGAAGCAGGTTATGACATCGAACCCGATGATGTGAGAGTGGAATCTTTAGTACCGAAACAGGCTCAGACGGGTTCACTCGATGAGTTCTTTGAAAATAGCGCCATTATTAATGAGCAGATGCAGCAACGTTTAGAAGCGGCGCAAGAACTAGAGTTAGTGCTACGCTATGTGGCACGGTTTGATGCAGTAAAAGGCAAAGCGAAAGTCGGTGTGGAAGCCGTGAAACCGGAACATCCGCTGGCCTCATTATTACCGGGTGACAATGTGTTTGCTATCGAGAGCCGTTGGTATCGAGACAACCCATTGGTGATCCGTGGGCCAGGAGCCGGGCGCGATGTGACCGCTGGCGCTATTCAGTCGGATCTCAACCGGCTCTCTCAACTTTTATAATCATTTTTCAGGTGTATTGGTGTTCTTGGTGGTATTGAGGGCACCGATGCATTATGAATACTTTTAATTTACCCCTTCATTTTCTGTTTTTTATTCTGATGATTTAATTCTTAAACATTATTCATGTCTTAAAAGTGCTGAATCGACGATATATTGCGCTGAAACAATACTTAAATAAGAAAAATTAATAAAAATAAGGCTGTAATTAAATTTCAGAAAAATCCCCCAAAGTCATTTTTTTCTGATATGAATATACACTGAAGGGTAAATTTAGCGGCCTGCATCACAAAACGACAACTCTAACGCAGCCGACTGAAATTTTGTTACAGGAAACTGGGTGCAGTCTGTTAACCGTGAACCGTGCGGGAATGCATTCTGCCAGAAGCACAAGGTCAGGAGTCTCATGAATCAGCAATATTCCGCAATGCGCAGTAATGTCAGTATGCTGGGTAAGCTACTCGGCGATACCATCAAGGAAGCCTTAGGTGAGGACATACTCGACAAAGTTGAGTCCATTCGTAAGCTTTCCAAATCTTCCCGTGCAGGTAATGAAGTTCAGCGCCAAAAACTGCTGATGACATTACAAAATCTTTCTAATGATGAATTGCTACCCGTTGCAAGGGCATTTAACCAATTCTTAAACCTGACAAACGTTGCTGAGCAATATCACAGCATTTCGCCTCACGGTGAAGCGGCAAGTAATCCAGTGGCATTGAAAAATCTGTTTAGCCGATTAAAAGGCAAAAACTTCACGGATGGCGATATTCAAAAAGCGGTTGAACAGCTTTCAATTGAGCTAGTTTTAACGGCTCACCCAACGGAAATTGCCCGCCGTACGTTGATCCATAAACTGGTTGAGGTAAACAACTGCTTATCACAACTCGACCATGATGATATTGCAGATTATGAACGTAATAATATCATGCGCCGCTTACGCCAATTAGTGGCGCAATCATGGCATACCGATGAAATTCGTAAAATTCGCCCAACGCCCATTGATGAAGCGAAATGGGGATTTGCCGTTGTTGAAAATTCATTGTGGGAAGGGGTGCCCGCTTTCTTACGTGAATTTAATGAACAGTTGGAAGATTCAATCGGCGCGGTATTACCCGTTGAAGCGAATCCAATCCGCTTTACCTCATGGATGGGAGGCGACCGTGATGGCAACCCGAACGTGACTGCGGATGTGACTCGTCAGGTGCTATTACTGAGCCGCTGGAAAGCGGCGGACTTATTCCTCAAAGATATTCAAGTGTTGGTTTCAGAGCTTTCAATGACAGAAGCAACCCCAGAGCTGCGTGCGCTAGCAGGGGGAGATGACGTTGATGAGCCTTATCGCCAAATTGCGAAAAATTTACGTAGTCAATTATTCTCGACATTAGAGTATTTAGAGCGCCGTGTTAAAGGCGAGCAAGTTTTACCACCAGCAGACTTATTGGTAGACAACGCCCAGTTATGGGACCCGTTATATGCATGTTATCAATCATTAATTGCCTGCAATATGAAAATCATTGCGAATGGTCAGTTGTTGGATACTCTGCGCCGTATTCGTAGCTTTGGTTTGCAACTGGTACGTATTGATGTCCGCCAAGAAAGCACTCGTCACACCGAAGCCATTGCAGAGCTAACTCAGTATTTAGGGTTGGGTGATTACTCACAGTGGTCAGAAGAGGAAAAACAACAATTCTTGCTGGCAGAGCTACAATCGTTACGCCCATTGATCCCTCAAGACTGGCAACCGAGCGCAGAAACACAGGAAGTATTTGAAACTTGCCGTGTGATTGCGAAAGCCAAAAATGATTCTATCGCAGCTTATGTTATTTCAATGGCGAAAGTTCCGTCAGACGTGTTGGCGGTAAAATTGTTGCTGAAAGAGAATGGAGCATCAGTCCGTTTGCCAGTAGCGCCACTATTTGAAACACTGGAAGATTTAAACAACGCTGAAAGCGTGATGACCAAGCTTTTAAGCATTGAGTGGTATCGCGACCTTATTGATGACCGCCAAATGGTGATGATTGGTTACTCCGATTCGGCTAAAGATGCAGGGGTAATGGCGGCGTCATGGGCGCAATATCGTGCACAAGATGCACTCATTAAGTTGTGTGAGAAAGAAGGTGTCACACTGACATTATTCCATGGGCGTGGCGGTACAATTGGCCGCGGCGGTGCACCTGCACATTCAGCATTACTTTCTCAACCACCAGGTAGTTTAAAAGGTGGGCTGCGGGTAACAGAACAAGGCGAAATGATCCGTTTTAAATTCGGCTTGCCACAAGTCACGATTAGCAGCCTTGCCTTATACGCGAGTGCAATATTAGAAGCGAATCTTTTACCACCACCAGAGCCAAAAGATGAGTGGAAGTCCGTGATGGATTCACTATCTGATGTGTCTTGCGCGATGTACCGTGATTATGTGCGTGAACAACCGGATTTTGTCCCTTATTTCCGCGCTGCGACGCCTGAACTAGAGTTAGGTAAATTACCGCTTGGGTCACGTCCTGCAAAACGTAGACCAACGGGTGGCGTGGAAACGTTGCGTGCTATTCCATGGATCTTTGCATGGACGCAGAACCGTTTAATGCTTCCCGCATGGCTAGGCGCTGGTGCAGCACTGAAACATGTCATTGAGAAAGAAGGCAAACAAGCTGTTCTTGATGAAATGTGGCAGCAGTGGCCATTCTTTAATACACGTATTGCGATGTTAGAAATGGTTTATGCAAAAGCAGACTTATGGCTGGCAGAATATTATGACCACCGCTTAGTGGAAGAGCGCTTATGGCCATTAGGGCAAAAACTACGTGACCAGTTGTCTGAGGATATTAAAAGCGTATTGGCGGTTTCGAAAGACGAAGCGCTAATGGCGGATTTACCTTGGATAGCAGAATCTATCGCGTTACGTAATGTCTATACCGACCCATTAAACGTCTTACAAGCAGAGCTTTTACATCGTTCTCGCCAACAAGAGCACCCAGACCCACGTGTCGAGCAAGCCTTGATGGTAACGATTGCAGGGGTTGCTGCAGGTATGCGTAATACGGGTTAGTTTGTTGATTTTTAAAATACTTGAATAATATGAGGGCTACCAAATGGTAGCCCTCATTATTTTTACAGGGTATTACGAATTGGATGAGCCATCATCTGGTTTATCATGATGAATCAAGTGATATGTAGAGCGAGCTCGAGGGTGAATAAAGAAATGGTTAGCTGGCGCATTGTGCGTTTTGATATGCACCATCGCGACATTCGTTTTTTTACCTTGTTTGTTATGGAAAGCATAAATCACAAAGGGAAGTAAGAAAATAATCACAAAGCTAACCGTAAGTAATGTCACATAGGTATTATCACTCGCCCCCTCAGGTAAAGAGCTCGGTGGGAAGAATGAAACAATAAAGGCTAAGATAGAAATAATGAAGCCAACTAATGCGACGAGAACTTTAACGCCTTTTCCTCCGGGAATATTAAATGCACGTTTTTTCTCTGGTTGCTTGCACACTAAATGCATGTAACCGAGAAATAGCATGAAATAGCTACATAAATAGATAACTACGGTTAAGGCGAGCGCAATAAGGAATGACATATTGCCACCGCCCCCAGTATTGGTGAGGACAATAATTGCCACTGTTGTGATCAGTAATTGAGAAATCACCAGTGTTACCGGCACGCCATTTTTATTCACCTTGGCAAAGCTTTGCGGCAGAATGCCTTTCTGTGCCGCGACATACATACCGCGGGATGGCCCCACAATCCAAGAAGCAATCTCAGCCAGCACACCAAGTAATAATAATGCAGCAATAATTCTTACGGCCCATTCAAGGGAGGAATTAAAGTGTGTGACAAGCACATTGAATGTCTGTACTACGCCAGCAGATAAATTAATTTCACTGTTTGGGATCACAGCTGCCACCGATAACCCACCAATTGAGCTTAAACAAATTGCCGCTATCATCAGTAAAAACATCGCTGCGGGGTAATCTCGGCCGGGGTTTTTCATCTCATTGACGTGGGTTGCGGATGCCTCAACACCCATATAACTCAAAATAAAGGCAACAAATACCACTAGTGTGCCAATTTTGGTGAAATCAGGAATAAAAGTTTCAGTACTAATTTCAATTGCTAATGGTGAGCCGCTAACTAAATAGCTGATCGCTAAAAAGACTAAAATTAGAGCTGGGAGCAAAATACCTGCGAAGAAACCGATTTTTGCAATGGTTGCCGTGTATTTGGTTCCACCAAATTGAGTGAAAGCCAATACCCAGAGAATAACAAGCGCCCCTATCGTTTTAGTGATTGGGTCTGTATTAAGTTCTGGCCAATTTAAAATATAAGACAGTGCCCCTAAGACGAAATACAGCATAGGAATAAAGCCAATTGCTATTTGTAAATAACCAAATGAAATGGCGGCAAATCCCCAGCGTTCGCCTAATGTGTTAGAAACCCATGCAAATACACCACCTTCCTCCCAACCTTCCACGGTTGCCATTTCTGCGGCACACAAGGCGACAGGAATAAACCACAATAATCCTCCCAATAGCAGGAAAAATACGAGGCTAAAGCCAGATGTCGCAAATGTTGGATATTCATAAACGGCCATCACCATCGATGCGGTAATGGCAAAAAAGCCGAGTAATGTGAGCTGTTTTGCGGCTGGAGCTGTCGTTGTTGCCATACGAGTTCTCCTCAAATCGATAAACAATCAGCCTTTGCTGGGCGGATCTCAGTAGGAGCCAAAGAACCTAAAGCTCTTTGGCTCGTTAACAACACAATCATGAATAAAAGAATTAACTATGATTAAAGCCGCCGCCTTCTTCTTCCGTTAGCGGTTGATTGACGGGGTGCTTATCGAAATATTCTAAAGTACGTTTGAAGTCATCAATCAGTAATGCCGCTAAATCTAAACTAACACCATGACGTACTAGAATACGTTGAATAACAAGGTCTTCACGGTTTGCTGGCATGGAATAGGCGGGAACTTGCCAGCCGCGACTACGCAGTTTGTCTGCGATGTCATAGAGGGAATATTTGCTGGTGGTTGTGCCTTCTTTTAGTTTCCAGGCTAATGCCGGGATACCAGTTTGGCTATCACCATCAAAAATCATTTCAAATGGCCCTAATTTTTCAATTTCACGGCTGAGATATTGTGCGGTTGCGTAGCAAGCGTTGTGGATTTTTGCATAGCCTTCGCGACCTAGTCTCAAGAAATTATAATATTGAGCAATGATTTGGCCACCAGGACGAGAGAAATTGAGTGCGAATGTTGGCATGTTGCCACCTAAATAATTCACATTAAAAATCAATTCTTCTGGGAGATCTTTGGCTTCACGCCAAATTACCCAGCCAGCGCCTAATGGGGCTAAACCAAATTTATGGCCGGATGCATTAATGGATTTTACGCGTGGTAAGCGGAAATCCCATTCTAAGTCTGGCGCACAGAATGGGGCTAAGAACCCGCCACTCGCACCATCCACATGGATAGGGATATCCAATCCAGTCTCTTTTTGCAGTTTATCGAGCGCATCATGTACGGCTTTGACGGGCTCATATTGGCAGGTAAATGTCACCCCAAGCGTTGGGACCACACCAATGGTATTTTCATCGACGCGTTTGAGCACCTCTTCCGGTGTCATGATAAGGCGGTCGCCTTCAAGTGGAATCTCTCTGAGTTCAACATCGAAATAACGGGCAAATTTGTGCCAACAGATTTGAACTGGGCCACAAATTAAGTTGGGTTTATCAGTCGGTTTCCCTTTAGCGGCTTGTTTTTTGCGCCATTGCCATTTTAACGCGAGCCCACCAAGCATTGCAGCTTCTGAGGACCCGATGGTTGAACAACCAAGGGTATTTTCTGCATCTGGTGAATTCCATAAATCTGCTAACATATGTACACAGCGGTTTTCAATTTCCGCCGTTTGTGGATATTCATCTTTGTCTATCATGTTTTTGTCGATAGACAAATCCATCAAATCACGAATTTCATCATCTACCCATGTCTGGCAGAATGTCGCTAAGTTTTGGCGTGAATTCCCATCTAACATTAATTCATCGCGTACTGCACTAAATACATTACGTGGTGCTTGTTCTTTCAATGGAAATTTGGTTTTTGGTAATGATTTGGATAATTCTAATGATGCGTAGACATCATCCATTCCATTGTGTTTTGAATTTAATGCATTATTACTCATTTCTTAATTCCTCAATAACCATGTGGTAATTAAATAGTATTAATTTTGAGCTCAATATTAAATATACGCTGACTTTTGAAAAATTCAAAAGCATTCAAATAAAAAAGATAATTTAATGAAAAATGTCATAATTAGAAAGTAATAGTGGAGTGAATGATGGTTTGCGATTGTTTTTTTGATAGATAATTTTATCAAAGGGTGATTTGTGTTTATAAGATGATACTAAAAACTGCATAATTTAACTGAATTATTACATTTTTATGGTTTTTATTTCTATGAATTTAGCTTTTTAGCTATTTTTATTTGATTTTGCATGGGGCGATAATTGTAGGAGAAATACATGATTATTTGTGGGGATTTAATATTTCAGTAATGTTAAATTTTGTGGTTAATATTTAAGCTATAATTTTCATTATATTAAAAATTAATTTATACCATTAACCGTTAAATATATTTATTGCGGTAAGATAAACTTGAATATAGAAGATAATAACACTGGTTTTATTATGGATATGTGGGTCGGAAAACTAATCAGTTTCGATATCACGTCAATGTATTTTTGTAAAAAATAGAAGCTCTTTTGTAAACAATAAATATAAATAGCCAGTTCCGGATAATTGATGATCTTTATTTTTAAGCTAACTAAAGTAGTGCTAGCTAACCAATAGCATATCACGAGCGACAAATCACATATGCTTTCTGAGCGGCTTGTAGGCACAATGAACGAAACAGATTCATGTATTGGATTTATTTCAATATAGATAGGAACCGCCATATACGGAGCCGTACATACATTGGTGTGAAAGGATGGCGGAGTGATCCCGCCTTCTGCTCGATTAGTGACTTGCTTTCTACTGATCCCATCTTTTCCATTCTTTTTTTGGCGTGATGAACTCACGAATTTTACCATTGGCTTTTAAGCTAGCAATTTTCTTATTAGTTGCCTCTTCTTGAGCTAATTGTTCTGGAGTCGGTGGAATATACTGGGTTGCATTTAAATAGAAAGCCCTAGTGCCGCCATTAAGTTTGTAACCACTGATTTTAGAAACCATAGTATCTTTGGTTCCATGTTGTTCTGCATACTTGATTAAGCCATCAGCAACTCCCTCTTTCCATGGTTGCATGTCGTAGTAAGGCACGGCGTTTTTTAAGGATAAATACTCACTAAGTGACTGATCACCGCTCATCATGCCGGAATCAGCCAAGCACATGAAATCCTCAAAAATATTTTTGGGGAGGGATTCAGTTACAACAATATTAATTTGTCGGTTTCCAGTACCTTTAAGCTCAAAAAGTTTTTCTAATTTCCCTTGTTCTGTATCTGCAAGATATAATTGTGCTTTTGAAAATAACATTGGCGAACCAAATTTCCCTGCTTCTTTTTTTGTCAGTATTTCTTGTATGGCTGAGGAAACAGTTTCTTTACCGTCAAAGTAGTGTTTTGTATGCCTAACAAATTCTTCTATATTGAAATTATCACGATAGCAATTGGCTAGCTGGCGTATCACAATAATAAAATTTGTATCTTTATTATCATGCTGTGTCTCTATAAGTTTATTAGTTATGAACAATTGTGCACTGTGCATGGGGAGCTTGGCTTGCCGGTACACAGGTTCAGCACTGAGATAGGCTAAATAGTGGTGGGTATCTTTTGCTAACGATAAATTATAACTATCCATTAAGTTGGATAACTCATATCTGAAACGGTGTTTAATATTATCTATCTGTTTCTGTTCTGTTGCTAAATAACCTATCCCATTATTTAACCCTAAGTTATAAGCGTGGATATTTTTAAACCCATTATGATATAGGTGCTTTATACATTCTCGTAGTTTACTGTCTTGAGGAAGGACATCCATTTCATCAAGGATCATTACTTTTTGTTTGTTAAAATCAAGATATTGACATAGCCGCGTGATGCAAAACTCAATTTGTTGAGATTCCAGTGTGCTAATTGGAGTAATAATAAGTAATGGATTTCTCAATTGGTCAATTGAATTAAAAGTGGGGTCATTTAACGACAAATTACGACAGTCCATTTTTGCAATATCGTCAGCATTCATTGAAATTATGGATACTCTGCAGCCATCATTTAATGCAATGTTTGCGACTTTATTACCCAGTGCTTTATCCCCACCTCCATTCATATAGGGATTAATAATCACGACATCCCGTTGTTCAAATGATCCAGTAGGGAATGCGGCTGTTTTAATCGAGGTGGATGGTGAAGTATTCACCGAAGAGATATTGGACTCAACTTTCATATTTAATACTCATTGTTGGAATTTTTCGGTTTCAATGAGTTTAACTAAGTGGAATTAGGAAACTTTCATAAAGCAATGTCGTGATGTACTTTTAAAAATATATCACGACATTGAGGGGCTAAGGCCTAACGCCTAAAGTATGGCAGATAGCATAGGTGAGCTCAGAACGGTTCAATGTGTAAAAGTGGAAATCTTTTACGCCTTCACGGCTAAGAATTTTAACCATGTCCATG
This sequence comes from Providencia sp. PROV004, assembly GCF_011045615.1. NCBI lineage: Bacteria > Pseudomonadati > Pseudomonadota > Gammaproteobacteria > Enterobacterales > Morganellaceae > Providencia > Providencia sp. PROV004. The sequence goes on along the minus strand of NZ_CP042859.1, from coordinate 4,440,295 downwards.
GCAATGGATGCACCGACAAGATTACGGCTTTCTGGGTCATCGTCTAATCCTTCATACATTTTGCTCATCCACGCAGGAATGCGTACGTTAGTCAGTTTAGCAAAGCGCTCAAGTTGGCGAAAGTTAGAGACCGGTAAGATCCCCGGTACAATTTCCACATCAATGCCAGTTGCGACACAGCGGTCACGAAAACGTAAATAGCTTTCAACATCAAAGAAAAATTGAGTAATTGCACGGTTAGCACCCGCATCAATTTTCTTTTTTAAACTAATTAAATCGGCTTGAGCACTTTTGGCTTCTGGGTGGACTTCAGGGTAGGCAGCGACAGAAATATCAAAATCCGCCTCACCTTTTAGCAACTCAACCAAATCAACGGCATACATATCTGGTTTACGGCTGTTGTCAGGTAAATCACCACGCAGAGCAACAATATGACGAATACCATTATTCCAATAGTCACGAGCAATGGCTTTCAGTTCATCAGGGCTTGCATCAATACAAGTTAGGTGAGGGGCGGCAATTAAACCGGTTTTATCTTTAATATCTTTGATGATGCTGTGCGTTCTATCACGTTCACCGGAATTCGCACCATAAGTCACGGAGACAAATTGAGGTTTCAGGTTTTTGAGCCTATCAATAGATTTCCATAGTGTCTGCTCCATCTCTTCACTGCGAGGTGGGAAAAATTCAAATGAAACATTAATTTGGCCATCTAACTCAGCTAAATTTTGATTTAGCGCTTCGCGCTGATTTGCGTGAAAAAAGCTCATACCCCGTAACCTCGCAATTTGCAGACAACTATTTTTTGTACGTTATTATATCCATTTGTGCGTCTATACGTTTAGACGTCTAAAAGAAATTACCAGATCGGTATCAATAGTCAATACTTAAATTAAATTATGACGCTGAGGTTTTTTCAAAGGCAACAGGAAAATAATTCATGATAAAAAAACGCGACTCTTTTCAGTGTCGCGCTTGAATCTATGACTAGTCAGATTTACTCAGTGAAACAGAAGTGCTCAATCATTTGGCTAATTAATTGGCGAGTAGGCTCAATAAAGCGCATATCAATAAACTCATCAGGTTGATGTGCTTGTTCAATAGAACCAGGGCCAAGAACCAACGTTGGGCAGAGCTCTTGGATAAACGGTGCTTCAGTACAGTAATTCACGGTATCTGCTTTTTGCCCTAACAATTGCTCAATCACTGCGACCATTTTGTGGTCCGTTGGGCATTCATAGCCAGGGATCGGCGGATGCATGGATTCAACCGTCAAGCGACCTGGCCAACGGGCACTAACCGGCTCAAGAGCTTCATTAAGTAGTTCATCTAAATCTTGCAAAGTTAACCCAGGTAGCGGACGAATATCCATATGTAATTCACAACAACCACAAATTCGGTTGGCTGCGTCACCACCATGAATATGACCAAAGTTCATCGTCGGGTAGGGAATGACAAATGCAGGGTTGTTAAATCGTTCTTTTAACGTATTTCGTAAGTCCATTAGGTGGGAAATAGACTCATGCATCAATTCAATTGCATTGACGCCACGTTCTGGGTCACTAGAGTGCCCCGATTGCCCAGTAATGCGGATAGCATTTGATAAATGCCCTTTGTGCGCGCGAATCGGTTGTAACGATGTTGGCTCGCCAATAATTGCAAAATCTGGTCTTAATGTTGTACTGGCTGCAAAATAACGCGCACCAGCCATCGATGTTTCTTCATCTGCTGTGGCTAATATATGCAGTGGGCGTTTGAGTTGCTTTAAATCCATATCGCGTAACGCATCAATAATAAAAGCAAAGAAGCCTTTCATATCAGCGGTACCAAGCCCGTAGAGTTTGCCATTATGTTCAGTTAGTTCGAATGGGTTTTTGCTCCAACGCCCATCATCAAAGGGCACGGTATCGGTATGACCGCATAGCATCAACCCACCATTTCCTTCGCCAATGGATGCAAGCAAATTATATTTATCACGCGTTTCCGGTACAGGTTGAATGTTGACCGAAAAACCTAACGTCTCCAGCCATCCACCGAGAAGTTCCACCAGAGCTTTATTGCTCTGATCCAAATGAGAATCAGTCGCACTAATCGACGGAATGGCAATTAATTGACGATAAATCTCAATAAATGCAGGTAATTTAATATTCACTGTTGACAGCCTTTATCCATAATAGTATCAATATTCATGCACTTTATTTGAATAAAAATACACATTAAACTGTTTGGGTCATGAGTACAAGGTAGAAAGCATATGTTGAACACACTCATTATCGGGGCCAGTGGCTATACTGGAGCAGAATTAGCCGCTTATTTGCAACGCCATCCGGAAGTTAATCTTCAAGGATTGATGGTATCGAAGCAAAGTGCGGATGCAAATAAACGTTTTTCTGATTTACACCCTCAGTATAAAGGCATCATCGACCTTCCCGTTCTGCCATTAACCGATGTCGCGGAAGCAGCGAAAGGTATTGATGTTGTTTTCCTTGCCACGGCACATGAAGTGAGCCATGACATTGCACCTCAGTTTCTTGAAGCGGGCTGCGTAGTGTTCGACTTATCCGGTGCTTATCGTGTTCAAGATCCTGCGTTTTATACGCAATACTATGGCTTTGAACATACAAATACTGAATGGCTAATGCAAGCAGTTTACGGTTTAGCAGAATGGCAGGCTGATAAAATTCATCAAGCACAATTGATTGCAGTACCAGGGTGTTACCCAACGGTTTCCCAATTAGCACTTAAGCCATTGATTGAAGCAGATTTACTGGATGAAGCTATGTGGCCAGTCATTAATGCCACTAGCGGTGTTTCCGGTGCAGGCCGTAAAGCCTCAATGACCAACAGCTTTTGTGAGGTGAGTTTGCAACCTTATGGCCTCTTTACGCATCGTCACCAGCCAGAAATCGCGACTCATTTAGGGAGAGAGGTTATTTTTACACCGCATTTGGGTAATTTCTCTCGAGGCATTCTGGCAACGATTACTTGCAAAGTAAAAACGGGTGTGACGGCAGAAAAAATCACACAAACGTTTAAAGATGCCTATCAAAATAAACCATTAGTGCGGTTATATGAAAAAGGTGTTCCTGCATTGAAATCGGTAGTCGGTACGCCGTTTTGTGATATTGGCTATGTATTGAAAGGTGAACACCTGATTTTAGTGGGTACAGAAGATAACCTACTTAAAGGTGCAGCAGCACAAGCCGTTCAGTGCATGAATATTCGTTTTGGTTTTGCTGAAACTCAGTCTTTACTTTAAGAAGGATTAACCCCATGCAACCCTTAGTGATTAAATTGGGCGGAGTGTTACTTGATAGCATCGAAGCGCTTGAAAAATTATTTACAGCTATCCAAACCTATCGGCAAGCTCATCAACGCGAATTGGTGATTGTGCATGGTGGTGGTTGTTTAGTTGATGAATTGATGCAAAAACTGCAATTACCCGTGGTTAAAAAGCAAGGGTTGCGAGTCACGCCAGCAGACCAAATCGATATTATTACGGGGGCATTAGCAGGCACTGCGAATAAAACATTATTGGCATGGGCAACGAAGTATCAACTTTCGGCAGTAGGTCTTTCTCTCGGTGATGGCCAAAGTGCCACGGTGACGCAACTAAACGAAGAATTAGGCCATGTCGGTAATGCTAAACCTGGTGATGTAAAATTATTGAAATTATTGTTGGGGGCGGGTTATTTACCCATTATCAGCTCTATTGGTATCACACCAAAAGGTGAGTTGATGAACGTGAATGCGGACCAAGCCGCAACCGCTATCGCCCAAGCATTAAACGCAGATCTGGTCTTATTGTCCGATGTGAGCGGTATTTTGGATGGTAAAGGCCAAAAAATTGATGAAATGACGACGCAAAAAGCGCAAAAGTTAATTGAACAGGGAATTATTACTGACGGAATGATTGTGAAGGTCAATGCAGCATTAGACGCTGCGGCAGCCTTGCAACGTTCTGTGGATATCGCAAGCTGGCGTCATGCAGAACAACTTCCCGAACTGTTTAATGGAACAGCAATCGGAACACGGATCTTGGCATCATAAATGAGCCATGGAATAACAATATTAATTGAGCGGATAGGTATGTTATGAAAAAGGGCATTAAAAAGATTGTATTAGCATATTCAGGTGGTCTGGATACATCAGCAATTATTCCATGGCTAAAAGAAAACTATGATGATTGCGAAGTCGTGGCCTTCGTTGCGGATGTGGGGCAAGACCGTGAAGATTTAGTGGGCGTTGAGAAAAAAGCCCTGCAATCAGGTGCATCTGAATGCTACGTAGTGGATTTACGCGAAGAGTTCATCAAAGAGTATATTTACCCTGTATTAAAAACAGGTGCATTATATGAAGGTAGCTATTTATTAGGTACGTCAATGGCTCGCCCAATTATAGCTAAAGCGCAAGTCGAAATTGCCTTAAAAGTAGGGGCAGATGCTGTTGCCCATGGCGCAACAGGTAAAGGTAATGACCAAGTGCGTTTCGAAAGCACCTATACGGCATTAGCACCACAGTTACAAGTCGTTGCACCATGGCGTGAGTGGGACTTACGTTCCCGTGAAGCACTGCTCGATTACCTGAAAGAACGTAATATTCCAACAACAGCCAGCTTAGAAAAAATCTATAGTCGTGATGAAAACGCATGGCACATTTCTACTGAAGGTGGCGTATTAGAAAGCACATGGAATGCGGCAAACCAAGATTGTTGGGTATGGACTGTCGACCCGCAAGATGCACCTGATGAAGCTGAACTGGTTACCGTTGGTGTTAAACATGGCGAAGTCGTTTCGGTGAATGGGCAAGCATTGTCCCCACTTGGTTGTTTAGAAACATTAAATACTTTAGGTGCAAAACACGGAGTGGGTCGTATCGACATCGTTGAAAACCGTTTAGTCGGTATGAAATCTCGTGGTTGTTATGAAACCCCGGGAGGCACCATTATGATGGCTGCTCTACGTGGTATTGAACAACTGGTTCTTGACCGTGACAGCTACAAATGGCGTGAGCAACTCGGTTTAGAAATGTCATATGTGGTTTATGACGGGCGCTGGTTTGCACCATTACGTCATTCATTACAAGCTGCTGCGGAGTCATTAGCACAAGATGTGACAGGTGAAGTTGTTCTGAAATTATATAAAGGGCAAGTGACTGCGATTCAGAAAAAAGCAGATAAGAGCTTGTATTCAGAAGAGTTTGCCACATTCGGTGAAGATGAAGTTTATGACCACAGTCATGCAGGTGGGTTTATTCGTCTTTACTCGCTATCTTCACGTATCCGTGCGCTGAAAGAACAAAACAAAGCGAAATAAATCAAATAGTAGTCCCCCGGCAGCCAAGACCGCTGTCGGGGTTAAAAACTTATTTTATCAATCAGGTAGGGATTAGTTATGGCACTTTGGGGTGGACGTTTTAGTCAGCAAGCAGATCAACGGTTTAAACAGTTTAATGATTCACTGCGTTTCGATTATCGCTTGGCGCAACAAGATATTATCGGCTCAGTCGCATGGTCAAAATCACTGGTAACAGTTGGTGTATTGTCTGATAGCGAACAACAAACTTTAGAACAAGCACTAAATGCCTTACTTAAAGAAGTACAAGATAACCCTGAAATTATCCTGCAAAGTGACGCAGAAGATATTCATAGCTGGGTTGAGGGTCAACTGATTGATAAAGTCGGTGATTTAGGTAAAAAATTGCATACAGGCCGTAGCCGTAACGACCAAGTCGCAACAGATTTAAAACTGTGGTGTAAAGACCAAGTTGCATTGCTACTTGAAGCGGTAACAGAGCTACAAAAAGCATTGGTGCTGACTGCGGAAAATAATCAAGATGCCGTGATGCCAGGTTATACGCATTTACAACGTGCCCAGCCTGTCACTTTTGCACATTGGTGCTTAGCTTACAGTGAAATGTTAGCTCGTGATGAAAGCCGTTTAAAAGATACACTAAAACGCTTAGATGTCAGCCCATTAGGATGCGGGGCATTAGCAGGCACGGCTTATGATATCGACCGTGAGCAGTTGGCATCATGGTTAGGTTTTGCTTCGGCAACGCGTAATAGCTTGGATACCGTTTCAGATAGAGACCACGTGCTTGAACTATTATCCAACGCAAGTATTGGTATGGTTCATTTATCCCGCTTTGCTGAAGATTTAATTTTCTTTAATAGTGGTGAAGCTGGTTTTGTCGAGTTATCAGACAAAGTGACATCAGGTTCATCATTAATGCCACAAAAGAAAAACCCAGATGCATTGGAATTAATCCGCGGAAAATGTGGGCGTGTCCAAGGGGCGCTAACAGGTATGATGATGACCCTTAAAGGATTGCCTCTTGCGTATAACAAAGATATGCAAGAAGACAAAGAAGGGTTATTCGACGCATTAGATACTTGGTTAGATTGCATGCATATGGCTGCGTTGGTGCTTGATGGTATTCAAATTCGCCGTAGTCGTTGTGAAGATGCGGCGAAGCAAGGTTATGCCAATGCAACTGAGCTTGCTGATTACCTCGTTGCTAAAGGTGTTCCATTCCGCGAAGCGCATCATATCGTGGGTGAAGCGGTTGTTGCAGCAATTGGGCAAGGTAAAGCTTTAGAAGAAATGGCTCTCAGTGATTTGCAAAAATTCAGTGACACTATTCAGTTGGATGTCTATGAAATTTTATCGCTACAATCTTGTTTAGATAAGCGGTTAGCAAAAGGTGGGGTATCTCAGAAGCAAGTGGCAAGTGCTATTGTGGAAGCAAAAAAACGATTAGAACTGTGATTAGTTGTAGAAGAAAAAATGGGGGGTAGTATGACTACCCCGATTCCCATAACGCGTTTGTTTTTAAATATATTTAATGGTTAGCATTCCGAGTTGTTTTTCTTCATTCACCCAGTTATATGAATACTCTCCTCTACCTTCATTGATTACCTTCCAACCTTGAGTATTTGCAACATCATTCAAGTTTATTTTGCTGGCAACCATATCAGATTGGTTATTTAAGCAATTCAGTGTGACATGATTGTCGGTCACTTCATTAAAGCAAGACGGAAATACGACTGCCCCAGAGAAATGAATAACCCCATTTTGTTGGTCATTACTTGCATAAGCATGAATAGATGCGGTTGTAGCGAGTAACAATACACAGAGTGAACGAAGGCCAAATTTTTGAGTTTTTGTTAATAAATTTTTCATAATAGTATCCCGTCATTGATTTTTGATTAATCAACTTGCTGTATGTTTAAATTAGATTTGTGTGCGATTAAATAAGAATAATAATAATGAACTGATATTCCTTGGTGTTTTTGATGTGGGAATTATAAATTTAAAAACACTATTTAGGTGTAAAATTAAAAAAGGAAATGTTTAAAAATATAAAGAAAACAAAATTACTCTCATTGTAATTTAAAGTTATCCATTTGTATTTTGGTGGTTAATAAGACTGTGCATTAAGAAATTTGCAGTGTTTTGTTTTATTATTTGTGTTTTCTGTTAGTTTTTTATAGTTGGATTCTCTAGTGATTTTCTGTTGTTATCAATCTGTAATAGTGATTAAAATAAAATTTAACAAAATTAGGCTGCAATTTACATTTACTTTTATATAAAAACTTACAAACTTTAATAGAGAGTGAAAGGAAAGATAACAAAATGTTTCTTTTGTTTGAGATGAATATAATAAATATTTGTATGTTTTAATTAATTCAAAACTGATGAAGTGTGACTAAATACATATTAAATTCTAATAATTTAGTTATTTTAGTGATATTCACTAAATGTTAAAATAAAGTTGATTTTATCTATTATGTGAATTAATGACACAAATAGTCTATATTTTTTGAGGAGAATGTTGGGATTTTACTTGGCAACGTTAGGATGTAATTTATTGAAATTTTATTCTAAAAAAACACGGTTAATGCTTTTATTAGGAATGTTATATTGAAATGCTAATGGTAAATGAATTTAATCATTAATTAACTATTCTCTCTGTTGAAGAGTCAGGAATGAGATACATTTTATTTCTAAATATTACACTTTGTTTCATTATATTGCGTGTATCCTTCAAAAAATGAGGTTTTCCCCCTATTTTTCAATTTATCAATAGATAAAACAAAACAATATCGATATAGTGATTGGTATTATCTATCTTTGGTTTGACAGAGAATTCACGAAAGGAAAAGAAATATGAATATTCGAGATTTAGAGTACCTCGTCGCACTCGCCGAACATAAACACTTTAGACGTGCCGCGGATTCTTGTCATGTTAGCCAACCTACTCTTAGTGGCCAAATTCGTAAATTAGAAGAAGAACTTGGCGTGATGTTGCTAGAAAGAACTAGCCGTAAAGTTCTTTTTACTCAACAAGGTTTGTTATTGGTTGAGCAAGCCCGTACTATTTTGCGTGAAATTAAAGTATTACAAGAAATGGCAGCCCTCCAAGGGGAAAGCATGTCAGGGCCATTACATATTGGTTTAATTCCAACGGTTGCGCCGTATCTATTACCTCATATTATTCCGCAATTGCACCAAGCTCACCCTAAATTAGAAATCTATTTGCATGAAGCGCAAACTCAGCAATTATTAGCTCAGTTAGACAGTGGTAAATTAGATTGTGCCATTCTTGCGGAAGTAAAAGAAACAGACCCTTTCATTGTTGTACCGTTATTTGAAGAACCCATGAAATTGGCTATCTATGAGAGTCACCCATGGCATGATCGTGATACGATTGAAATGAGTGAATTGTCAGGTGAAAAACTATTAATGTTAGAAGATGGCCACTGTTTACGTGACCAAGCAATGGGCTTTTGCTTCCAAGCGGGTGCTAAAGAAGATACACACTTCAGGGCAACGAGCTTAGAAACGTTAAGAAATATGGTGGCAGCAGGAAGTGGAATTACACTTTTACCTGATTTATCGGTGCCAAATGAAGTTTGTCGTGATGGGGTATGTTATTTAAATTGCATTGAACCTGAACCGAAACGAACTATCGTATTAGTTTATCGCCCGGGTTCACCGTTACGTGGGCGCTATGAACAATTAGCGGAGACCATCTATAACTCAATGGATAACTATTATAAAAATAGAGTTTAGGGTTAAGCTACCAATATTATTTTTTTAGTTGATGATGGTTGCCAGATTATTGGCAACCATTAATCACTCAATAATTAAAAGAGTCGATTTAAACCATTTAAAGCTGCAACACGGAAAGCTTCCGCCATCGTCGGGTAATTGAACGTCGTATTGACGAAATATTCGATAGTATTACCTTCACCTTTTTGTTCCATGATAGCTTGGCCGATATGGATAATTTCAGCCGCTCTCTCACCGAAACAGTGAATGCCTAATATCTGTAATGTTTCTCTATGGAATAATATTTTCAAACTACCGACATTCATACCTGCGATTTGTGCACGTGCTAAATGTTTAAACTGTGCCCGGCCAACTTCATAAGGCACTTTCATTGCGGTCAGTTCTTGTTCTGTTTTACCAACTGAACTAATTTCAGGAATGGTATAAATCCCTGTTGGAATATCTTCCACTAAATGCGCATTACCTAAACTACCCCCAATGGCTCGGGCTGCAATTCGGCCTTGGTCATAAGCTGCAGAGGCCAAACTTGGGTAGCCAATGACATCACCAACAGCATAAATATGTTCATTAGTGGTGCGATACGCTTTATTGACTTTAACTAAACCGCGGCCATCTGCTTCGATCCCGACATTAGCCAGGCCTAAGCTATCAGTGTTACCGGTTCTTCCGTTCGCATACAGTAAACAGTCTGCCTTGACTTTTTTACCTGACTTCAGGTGAACAATAACGCCGTCTTCAACCCCTTCGATTTTTTCATATTCTTCATTATGGCGAATAACAACACCACTATTCCAAAAATGATACGACAAGGCATCTGACATTTCTTGGTCAAGAAAGGCCAAGAGATGATCACGGGTGTTGATTAAGTCAACTTTAACCCCTAACCCACGAAAAATAGATGCATATTCACAGCCGATAACACCTGCACCATAAATAATCACATGGCGAGGTTCATGGGTTAGGTTGAGAATAGTATCACTGTTGTAGATTCGAGAATGGTTGAAATCAACGTCAGAAGGGCAGTATGGACGAGAGCCAGTGGCAATGACGATTTTATCTGCACTTAAAACATCACAACTTCCATCCGCGTAGCGGACACTGATATGTTGTTCATCGATAAAGGTGGCTTCACCCGAAAACATTTGGCAACCATTACGTTCGTAAAATCCTTGGCGCATGCGTGTTTGTTGGCTAATTACCGTTTCAGCATGTCGTAGAATTTCGGAGAAAGAGGAGCTTAAGCTACGGGAGTTATCACTATAAAGCGGGTTTTGGTTGAATTCGATAATACGACTAACAGCATGACGGAGGGCTTTTGAGGGAATGGTTCCCCAGTGGGTACAGCCTCCGCCGACATTATTATAACGTTCTATAACAGCAACGTTTTTTCCTTGTTTCACTAGCCCCATGGCGGCGCCTTCACCACCAGGACCGGAACCAATGACTATTGCATCAAAATGGGTAAGTTGCATGAGGTAAGACCTGCTCTAAAACAAAATGACAACAAGATGTTATCATTAGTTGGTTATTTCACCTAATTTCCTCGCTGTCTTTCAAATCGATACAACGTTGGCGACATTCGCTTACTCTAGTCACATACTTATATATACTTTCAGGAGTTCGCTTGTTTTGTCGCCTTATCTCAATTTGAAATTCTTAGGAGAAAATATTTTAGTTCAAGAGCCTCAGAAAAATACCTAAATATAATTCATGGGTTCATAAAGTAGGGGTTTGCTGAAGTATTGTTTAGTGAAAGGTTGGTAGTATATCAGCGTTAAAAAACTAATTGAAAAAAGGCTAAGTTAAATTCTGAAAATGAGTAAATTGCAGCGATAGTCGTTTTTTCTCCAAAACAGTTTAATTATTTTCAGGTATGCTAGGCGAAGAGTAATACTTATTACATTGACCTTCCATGATAAGAAATTAGGATCACCGTGAGCAACACAATTGGCATTAGAGCAAAACAAAAAGAAAAAACTCGGCGTTCACTCGTCGAAGCCGCATTTAGCCAATTAAGCGCTGAACGGAGCTTTACTAGCCTCAGTTTACGGGAAGTTGCACGTGAAGCTGGGATTGCACCGACTTCATTTTACCGTCATTTCAAGGACGTTGATGAACTTGGGCTGACGATGGTTGACGAAAGTGGCTTGATGTTACGCCAGCTAATGCGCCAAGCAAGACAGCGTATTGCAAAAGGCGGGAGTGTGATCCGTACATCAGTCTCAACTTTTATGGAGTTTATTGGTAATAACCCTAATGCCTTTAGGTTATTATTGCGGGAGCGTTCGGGAACATCTGCGGAGTTTCGTGCAGCGGTCGCTCGGGAAATTCAACATTTTATTGCGGAATTGGCCGATTACCTTGAACTTGAAAGCCGTATGCCTCGCCATTTTACTGAAATGCAAGCCGAGGCCATGGTAACGATTGTCTTTAGCGCAGGAGCGGAAGCGCTAGACATTGATGAAGAAAAACGCAGGAATCTCGAAGAACGGCTGGTATTACAGTTAAGAATGATCGCGAAAGGCGCCTATTACTGGTACCGCCGGGAACAGGAAAAACAAAATCAAACTGACCCAGACCTTACTAAATAATAAGGAGAATCAATGACGGATCAAAAAAGTTATGAAAGAAGCACATTATTGCTAGCCTTTGTGATTGGCCTTGCAACCCATGGGACGTTTTCAACGCTGTTTAACTCGTTGGTCGACTTTTCATTTTTTCCAATTTTAACCCTAATATTGGCTGCGTATTGTTTACACCAGCGCTATTTACATCAAGCCATGCCGATGGGGTTGCCAAAATTTGTTGCTGGTAGTTTTTTTATTGGCCTATTTGGTTATGCCGCGATTTTACGCGTTCAAAACCCTGAAATAGGCTCTAACTTTATCCCAGCAACCTTTATTGTCATTATCGCATTGTGGATGTACTCAAGCTGGAAAGCACGTAAGAAAGAAAAAGCGGAGCTGGCACTTGAGCAAGAAGTCGAAAACTAAGTTTAGACGACTTTTCTATTAATAAGGCGCCGCAGTAAAATGCGGCGTTTTTGCTTTTAATAACCGAGTTTTCAGCCAACTAATAGCGGCTCAGTAATACCCCACTTTCCATATGATGGGTATACGGAAATTGGTCGAATAAGGCTAATTTCTCTATTTTATGCGTTTTAGTCAGCTCAACTAAGTTATCGCATAGCGTTTCTGGGTTACACGAAATATATAGGATATGGTCATAACCCTGAACTAGCTTCACTGTTTCTGCATCTAAACCACTGCGAGGCGGGTCAACGAAAATGGTATTGCACTGGTAGTCTGCTAAAGAAATACCCTCTAGGCGCCTAAATTCACGAGCACCTTGCATGGCTTGGGTAAAATCCTCTGCAGACATACGAATAATTTGTACATTTTCAATATTATTGGCTTCGATATTATATTGAGCCGCAGCCACGGAAGGTTTTGCAATTTCAGTGGCTAATACGCGCTCGAAGTTTTGCGCTAATGCCAATGAAAAGTTTCCATTTCCGCAGTAAAGTTCTAATAAATCCCCCGTCGAATTCTGTGTTGCCCCAATTGCCCATTCCAACATTTTGATATTGACCTGTGCATTAGGTTGCGTAAAGCTATTTTCGACTTGGCGATACACCATATTTTTACCCATTACCGGTAATACTTCATCAACATAATCATTATCTAACATGATTTTTGTTTTTGACGCTCGGCCAATCAACTGCACATCAAAGCCTTGTTCAACTAAAACGGCTTTTAAGGCTTTTGCCTCAGCAACCCACTCTTCACTGAGTTTTTTATGGTAAAGCAGCGAAACAATCAGCTTATTACTTAGCGTTGATAAATAATCAATTTGAAATAATTTATGACGAAGTAATTCATTTTGCTTAATTAACGGCAATAACGCTGCCATCATGTCATTAATTAACTGACTTGCGACAGGAAACTGGTCAACACGGATCCTTTCTTTAGTTTCCTTATCAAACATAATATGAAATAAATCGTCATTATCGTGCCAGACGCGAAATTCAGCGCGCATCCGGTAATGCGACTTTGGTGATGAAAAAATTTCAGGTTCAGGTGCGTTAAAAGGAGCCATCATCGCCTTTAAGCGATCCGTTTTTTCTACGAGCTGTTGTTCGTAGTCGTCAGTGTGCAAGGTGTTTGGCATGTTTGGCTCCATAAAACAGTAATAAATTCGTATCAGGAGCGAAATTGTAGGGAATGCGGCGAAGATGTCCAGTTTTCATTATCCATCCGTAGACACTCATAACTATTCAACTTACGATAATGGCTGTGGTTTAGGGAACTTGGTGTAAGTCCAAGACTGACGCGCAACGGTAATTAAGGTATCCCCGTCATTCTTCAAGCTACATGGGTGTTGGCATCGCTCAGCTACCCTAGTCACATACTTCAGTATGCTCCTAGGGATATCGTCGCTTGCCGCCTACATGTCACTTGAATTATTTAGGGGATATAACAGGTCGAATTTTCATTTTATATATCGTTTTTATTTCATATATAGAAATCCAACTTGTTACTTTATAAGTCCGATACCTGCCACGCTTCCAATCGCTTCGTTGAATATCTGCGCGAATCTATATTCAACCTCGCGGAACGTTAATTGAATTGATTTTCCGAGTGTAATCATAATGAATAATAAAAAGTCGCTGCCGTTATCGGCCGCTGCGCTGGCTGTATTGTGCGCTACTTCTTCTTTGGCAAGTGCAAATAATAAAACTGATCAAGTGGTTGTGTCCGCGAACCGCTTTGAACAACCTATCTCTTCTATATTAGCGCCAGTGACAGTGGTCACTCGTGAAGATATCGATCATTGGCAATCCAACACTGTGATAGATGTATTAAGACGCCTACCGGGAGTGGATATCGCACAAAATGGTGGTATGGGTCAACAAAGCTCCTTATTTATACGTGGTACAGAGTCACGCCATGTTTTAGTGCTGATTGATGGTGTTCGTTTGAATCAAGCGGGTATTTCTGGCTCTTCTGATATGAGCCAAATTCCTATCTCACTGGTACAACGCATTGAATATATTCGCGGCGCCCGCTCTGCGGTTTATGGTTCAGATGCGGTAGGTGGTGTGGTGAATATTATCACTCGCCGTGATAACGATGGCATAACTTTAAATGCAGGTATTGGCTCACACAGTTACCAAAACTATAACGGTTCGACTCAGCAAAAAATTGGTGAAAATACAACGGTAACTGCCGCTGCGGCTTATACGCATACGACAGGCTTTGATGTAGAGGCAAGGGGAAGCACGGGGAATTACCCAGATGGATATCGCCAACCAGATAAAGATGGTTTCTTGAATAAAACCCTATGGTTGGGAATTGAACATCAATTTTCCCCGAATATTTCGGCTTATGCCCGTGGCTATGGCTATGATAACCGCACGGATTATGATGGTAGCTATGACACTGATTATACAAATATGGAGCATTACCTTGTTGATACGCGTAAGTTCTCAAGTCGAACTTATGAAACAGGTCTGAAATATCATCAAGGTAATTATTCAACCTCACTTCTAGGAAGTTATAGTCACTCCAAAGATTATAATTATGATCCAAGATACGGCCAATACGGGCAATATTCTAATTTGGATGAGTCGAAACAGTATAATCTACAATGGGGCAACAATTACCAATTTGGTAAAGGTAACCTCAGCATTGGTGTTGATTATCAACGTCAAAGTGTCGAGCCTGGTGGTTATACAAAGACGAGCAAAACAGAAACTGTTAACAACACTGGTATCTATCTTACAGGGCAATACGCACTAATAGACTCAGTGATTGCAGAAGCTGCTATACGTTCCGACCACCACTCAGAATTTGACTGGCATACAACGTGGCAGTCTGGGCTAAGTTGGGAATTTTATGATGGCTATAAACTGGTTGGTTCTTATGCTACTGCCTACAAAGCGCCTAATTTAAATCAGTTATATGTAGATAACCCTTCATGGAAAATGAAAGGAAACCCAAACTTAAAACCTGAAGAAAGCCAGCAATGGGAAATTGGTTTAGAAGGCACAACAGGTCCTTTATTCTGGCAAATCAATGCATACCATAATGATATTGATAATTTAATCGCCTATAAATCAGGCGCGCAGTTCAATACTTATGAAAACATTGGTAAGGCTGAAATTAAAGGTGTGGAATGGGTTGGGGAGTTTGAAACGTGGATGTTCCACCATCAATTTACCTATCAATATATCGATCCACGTAATAAAGATACCAATCAAGTATTGGCACGCCGTGCTCAGCAACAAGTTAAGTATCAGTTAGATTGGAATGTAGAAAAACTAGATATGGGCTTGACCTATCAATATATCGGCTCACGACATGATACTGCTTATTATGAGAATGGTAAGTCAGAAAGCCTAAAACTCGGCGGCGTTAGCCTTTGGGATCTCACAGCTGCGTATCCAATCACTTCACATCTCACAATTCGTGGTAAAATAGCTAATATGTTCGATAAAGACTATGAGACCGCGTATGGTTATCGCACCGCTGGAAGAGAATATTTCCTCACTGGAAGCTACAACTTCTGATAACACCCTATCTGTTCGCCCGACCATTCTAGTGTTTGACTCTGGAGTGGGCGGGTTATCTGTCTATCGTGAAGTCAAAAAAATGATCCCGAATGCCCACTATATCTATGCATTCGACAATGAAGCCTTCCCTTATGGTGAAAAAAGTGAAGAGTTTATTATTGATAGGGTCTATCAAATCGTAAATGTAATTGCTGCAAAGCATCCTTTAACTATTGTGATTATTGCGTGTAATACCGCAAGTACGGTCAGCCTCCCTAATTTGAGAGCACATTTTACGTTCCCAGTTGTTGGGGTTGTTCCAGCCATTAAACCCGCAACTAAGTTAACGCGTAATGGCGTGGTGGGTTTATTGGCGACGAAAGGCACTGTAAACCGTGAATACACCAAAGAGCTGATCGAACGGTTTGCTACAGACTGTAAAGTGATTTCCCTCGGTTCTGCGGAATTAGTTCAACTCGCAGAAAGAAAGTTACATGGGGAAACCTTACCACTCGATGAAGTCGCTCAAACTGTTAGGCCATGGATTCGAATGCCAGAGCCGCCTGATACCGTTATTTTGGGTTGCACGCATTTTCCTTTATTAATAGAAGAACTCGAAAAAGTGCTACCAGATGGAACTCGATTCATTGATTCAGGTTCTGCAATCGCCAGAAGAACTATTTGGCTCATTAATAATCAAGCTGAAATCATCAATTCAGATGAGGAAAACTTCGCATATTGCTTATTAATGGATGACAACGTAAAAGGATTACAACCAGTTCTCGAAGCCGAAGGGTTCAAAACGCTGCAAAAACTAGCTATTTAAGTTAAATTTGATGGAAAGCTGAGCGAACGAAAAAAAATATGAAAAAAAGGGTTGCCAGATTTTTCTGACTCCCTATAATGCGCCACCACTGACCGGGAACAAGACAACGCAAAGCGCGGTGAACACTGAAACGGCAGCGAGAGATTCTGAAAAGAAAAAGCAAAAAATTGCTTGACTCTCACGGAGGAAAACGTATTATACGCCTCCTCGCGACAACGACCTCGAAGTCGAAAATCAAAAGATTTAGTCGCAACGCTCTTTAACAATTTATCAGACAATCTGTGTGGGCACTCACAGGACACTATCAAAAAAATATTTGATTTTAAGTCTTGAAGAGTGACTAACACGTTAATTCATATATATGAACTAATAGGTAATTTGGTTTCTTCGGAAATCAAACGACAGTAAACATTCTTTGAGCATCAAGCTTTTTAATTGAAGAGTTTGATCATGGCTCAGATTGAACGCTGGCGGCAGGCCTAACACATGCAAGTCGAGCGGTAACAGGGGAAGCTTGCTTCTCGCTGACGAGCGGCGGACGGGTGAGTAATGTATGGGGATCTGCCCGATAGAGGGGGATAACTACTGGAAACGGTAGCTAATACCGCATAATCTCTCAGGAGCAAAGCAGGGGAACTTCGGTCCTTGCGCTATCGGATGAACCCATATGGGATTAGCTAGTAGGTGAGGTAATGGCTCACCTAGGCGACGATCCCTAGCTGGTCTGAGAGGATGATCAGCCACACTGGGACTGAGACACGGCCCAGACTCCTACGGGAGGCAGCAGTGGGGAATATTGCACAATGGGCGCAAGCCTGATGCAGCCATGCCGCGTGTATGAAGAAGGCCCTAGGGTTGTAAAGTACTTTCAGTCGGGAGGAAGGCGTTGATGCTAATATCATCAACGATTGACGTTACCGACAGAAGAAGCACCGGCTAACTCCGTGCCAGCAGCCGCGGTAATACGGAGGGTGCAAGCGTTAATCGGAATTACTGGGCGTAAAGCGCACGCAGGCGGTTGATTAAGTTAGATGTGAAATCCCCGGGCTTAACCTGGGAATGGCATCTAAGACTGGTCAGCTAGAGTCTTGTAGAGGGGGGTAGAATTCCATGTGTAGCGGTGAAATGCGTAGAGATGTGGAGGAATACCGGTGGCGAAGGCGGCCCCCTGGACAAAGACTGACGCTCAGGTGCGAAAGCGTGGGGAGCAAACAGGATTAGATACCCTGGTAGTCCACGCTGTAAACGATGTCGATTTGAAGGTTGTTCCCTTGAGGAGTGGCTTTCGGAGCTAACGCGTTAAATCGACCGCCTGGGGAGTACGGCCGCAAGGTTAAAACTCAAATGAATTGACGGGGGCCCGCACAAGCGGTGGAGCATGTGGTTTAATTCGATGCAACGCGAAGAACCTTACCTACTCTTGACATCCAGAGAACTTAGCAGAGATGCTTTGGTGCCTTCGGGAACTCTGAGACAGGTGCTGCATGGCTGTCGTCAGCTCGTGTTGTGAAATGTTGGGTTAAGTCCCGCAACGAGCGCAACCCTTATCCTTTGTTGCCAGCGATTCGGTCGGGAACTCAAAGGAGACTGCCGGTGATAAACCGGAGGAAGGTGGGGATGACGTCAAGTCATCATGGCCCTTACGAGTAGGGCTACACACGTGCTACAATGGCGTATACAAAGAGAAGCGACCTCGCGAGAGCAAGCGGAACTCATAAAGTGCGTCGTAGTCCGGATTGGAGTCTGCAACTCGACTCCATGAAGTCGGAATCGCTAGTAATCGTAGATCAGAATGCTACGGTGAATACGTTCCCGGGCCTTGTACACACCGCCCGTCACACCATGGGAGTGGGTTGCAAAAGAAGTAGGTAGCTTAACCTTCGGGAGGGCGCTTACCACTTTGTGATTCATGACTGGGGTGAAGTCGTAACAAGGTAACCGTAGGGGAACCTGCGGTTGGATCACCTCCTTACCATTGAAGTGTTTTTGTGAAGTGCTCACACAGATTGTCTGATAGAAAGTAGAGCAATGGCTTTACGTGGGAGACTTATTCGAGAGGATAAGACTTACATGAAAATAGCAAAACGGTGTTTTGCAATTGAATTTTCGTGTCCCCTTCGTCTAGAGGCCTAGGACACCGCCCTTTCACGGCGGTAACAGGGGTTCGAATCCCCTAGGGGACGCCAATTGCGCCGATGTCGAGTGAAAGACGATGTCCCCAATAATGATTAAGCCAATTATGTAAATAGTTGGTTTAACAATTATGCTCTTTAACAATCTGGAACAAGCTGAAAATTGAAAACAACGCACATTGTTTATCGCTTAAACAATGTGAGAGTCTCTCAAAAATCTCAACTTGAAGATGTTGTCAACAGACACGAAGCCGTCGGGTTTTGTATCGACTGACATAAAAGACACCTTCGGGTTGTGAGGTTAAGCGACTAAGCGTACACGGTGGATGCCTAGGCAATCAGAGGCGATGAAGGACGTGCTAATCTGCGATAAGCGTCGGTAAGGTGATATGAACCGTGATAACCGACGATTTCCGAATGGGGAAACCCAGTGCAATTCGTTGCACTATCGTTTGATGAATACATAGTCAAACGAAGCGAACCGGGGGAACTGAAACATCTCAGTACCCCGAGGAAAAGAAATCAACCGAGATTCCCCTAGTAGCGGCGAGCGAACGGGGAGCAGCCCAGAGTCTTAATCAGCATTAGCATCAGGAGAACGGTCTGGAAAGGCCGGCAGTAAAGGGTGATAGCCCCGTATCCGAAGGTGTTAGTGTTGTGAACTCGACGAGTAGGGCGGGACACGTGTTATCCTGTCTGAATATGGGGGGACCATCCTCCAAGGCTAAATACTCCTGATTGACCGATAGTGAACCAGTACCGTGAGGGAAAGGCGAAAAGAACCCCGGCGAGGGGAGTGAAATAGAACCTGAAACCGTGTACGTACAAGCAGTGGGAGCCCCACCACCAAAGCATTTTCTGGTGTTGAGGACAACTTTAAAGTGACATTCAACACGCGTTGGCGGAGCGTTTTTTGCGACGCCCAACACACAAAACAAGCAGTGAATGTGCTTTGGGGTGGGGTGACTGCGTACCTTTTGTATAATGGGTCAGCGACTTATATTCTGTAGCAAGGTTAACCGTATAGGGGAGCCGTAGGGAAACCGAGTCTTAACTGGGCGAATGAGTTGCAGGGTATAGACCCGAAACCCGGTGATCTAGCCATGGGCAGGTTGAAGGTTGGGTAACACTAACTGGAGGACCGAACCGACTAATGTTGAAAAATTAGCGGATGACTTGTGGCTGGGGGTGAAAGGCCAATCAAACCGGGAGATAGCTGGTTCTCCCCGAAAGCTATTTAGGTAGCGCCTCGTGAACTCATCTTCGGGGGTAGAGCACTGTTTCGACTAGGGGGTCATCCCGACTTACCAACTCGATGCAAACTACGAATACCGAAGAATGTTATCACGGGAGACACACGGCGGGTGCTAACGTTCGTCGTGAAGAGGGAAACAACCCAGACCGCCAGCTAAGGTCCCAAAGTCATAGTTAAGTGGGAAACGAAGTGGGAAGGCTCAGACAGCCAGGATGTTGGCTTAGAAGCAGCCATCATTTAAAGAAAGCGTAATAGCTCACTGGTCGAGTCGGCCTGCGCGGAAGATGTAACGGGGCTAAACTATGCACCGAAGCTGCGGCAGCGATATGTAAATATTGTTGGGTAGGGGAGCGTTCTGTAAGCCTGTGAAGGTGTACTGCGAGGTATGCTGGAGGTATCAGAAGTGCGAATGCTGACATAAGTAACGATAATGCGGGTGAAAAACCCGCACGCCGGAAGACCAAGGGTTCCTGTCCAACGTTAATCGGGGCAGGGTGAGTCGACCCCTAAGGCGAGGCAGAAATGCGTAGTCGATGGGAAACGGGTTAATATTCCCGTACTGGTGATAATTGCGATGGGGGGACGGAGAAGGCTAGGCTATCCGGGCGACGGTTGTCCCGGTTTAAGGATGTAGGCAGGTGAATTAGGCAAATCCGGTTCACTACATGCTGAGGTCCGATGACGAGTCACTACGGTGATGAAGTAGCTCATGCCCCGCTTCCAGGAAAAGCCTCTAAGCTCTAGATTATCATTAATCGTACCCCAAACCGACACAGGTGGTCAGGTAGAGAATACTCAGGCGCTTGAGAGAACTCGGGTGAAGGAACTAGGCAAAATGGTGCCGTAACTTCGGGAGAAGGCACGCTGGCGCTAGGTGAAGTCCCTCGCGGATGGAGCTGAAGCCAGTCGCAGATACCAGCTGGCTGCAACTGTTTATTAAAAACACAGCACTGTGCAAACACGAAAGTGGACGTATACGGTGTGACGCCTGCCCGGTGCTGGAAGGTTAATTGATGGGGTTATCCGTAAGGAGAAGCTCTTGATCGAAGCCCCAGTAAACGGCGGCCGTAACTATAACGGTCCTAAGGTAGCGAAATTCCTTGTCGGGTAAGTTCCGACCTGCACGAATGGCGTAATGATGGCCAGGCTGTCTCCACCCGAGACTCAGTGAAATTGAACTCGCTGTGAAGATGCAGTGTACCCGCGGCAAGACGGAAAGACCCCGTGAACCTTTACTATAGCTTGACACTGAACATTGAGCCTTGATGTGTAGGATAGGTGGGAGGCTTTGAAGTGTGGACGCCAGTCTGCATGGAGCCAACCTTGAAATACCACCCTTTAATGTTTGATGTTCTAACGTAGCCCCGTTATCCGGGGTGCGGACAGTGTCTGGTGGGTAGTTTGACTGGGGCGGTCTCCTCCCAAAGAGTAACGGAGGAGCACGAAGGTTGGCTAAGCATGGTCGGACATCATGCGGTTAGTGCAAAGGCATAAGCCAGCTTGACTGCGAGAGTGACGGCTCGAGCAGGTACGAAAGTAGGTCTTAGTGATCCGGTGGTTCTGAATGGAAGGGCCATCGCTCAACGGATAAAAGGTACTCCGGGGATAACAGGCTGATACCGCCCAAGAGTTCATATCGACGGCGGTGTTTGGCACCTCGATGTCGGCTCATCACATCCTGGGGCTGAAGTAGGTCCCAAGGGTACGGCTGTTCGCCGTTTAAAGTGGTACGCGAGCTGGGTTTAGAACGTCGTGAGACAGTTCGGTCCCTATCTGCCGTGGGCGTTGGAAGATTGAAAGGGGCTGCTCCTAGTACGAGAGGACCGGAGTGGACGCACCACTGGTGTTCGGGTTGTCATGCCAATGGCATTGCCCGGTAGCTAAGTGCGGAAGAGATAACCGCTGAAAGCATCTAAGCGGGAAACTTGCCTTGAGATGAGTCTTCCCTGACTCTTTAAGGGTCCTAAAGGAACGTTTAAGACTAAGACGTTGATAGGTTGGGTGTGTAAGCGTAGCGATACGTTGAGCTAACCAATACTAATGAACCGTGAGGCTTAACCTGACAACACCGAAGGTGTTTTAGAGAGATTATGTTGATTCAATAAGCGTGAGAAGCCGAGAGGTGAAGGACACAGCAGCTTGTTCGAGATTGATGTTCTGGTTTAGTGCACGAAAGTGAGATTAAACGGGAACACACAGAATTTGTCTGGCGGCAATAGCGCGGTGGTCCCACCTGACCCCATGCCGAACTCAGCAGTGAAACGCCGTAGCGCCGATGGTAGTGTGGGGTCTCCCCATGTGAGAGTAGGGAACTGCCAGACATTCAATTTTAAGGTTGTGTCAGTACTGACTGACCGCACCATATTGCTGATATGGCTCAGTTGGTAGAGCACACCCTTGGTAAGGGTGAGGTCCCCAGTTCGAATCTGGGTATCAGCACCATATAATCGGCATTTAAAAAGAATTTACCTAGCGGCAATAGCGCGGTGGTCCCACCTGACCCCATGCCGAACTCAGTAGTGAAACGCCGTAGCGCCGATGGTAGTGTGGGGTCTCCCCATGTGAGAGTAGGGAACTGCTAGGTTTTAAATATAAAGAAGCCACCCATTGGGTGGCTTTTTGCATTCTATTAATAGCGCAATTCTCACTAATTATCTTATTTTCCTAATCTTGCTATTCACTCTTAATCCAGCCTGATAGACTTATCCTATCCTAGTTTTATTTGTACTGAAGGCTGTAATGAACCTAACGTCTGAACTTAAATCATTTAATAGCTTTGGCATTCAAGCAAAAGCATTATCAATTGTTTTTGTGGATAACCAAGAATCTTTACTCCAACAATGGGTCGAGGCTAAAAATCAGCAACTCCCAGTATTATTATTAGGGGGGGGAAGTAATGTTCTATTTGTTGCAGACTTTGAAGGTGTTGTAATTATTAATCAGCTTAAGGGAATAGAAATAACAGAAGATAACAGTTATTGGTATGTTCATACTCAAGCAGGTGAAAATTGGCATCAATTACTTGAAACATTATTGAGTAAAGGTATTTGTGGTGCAGAAAATTTAGCATTAATCCCGGGTTGTGTGGGTTCTGCACCCATTCAAAATATAGGTGCTTATGGTATAGAGCTGAAAGATATATGTGAGTATGTTGATGTGCTTTCCCTTGAAACAGGCAGAGTAATACGACTAACAGCTTCAGAGTGCCAATTTGGCTATCGTGATAGTATTTTTAAGCATGAGTATCAATATGGCTATGTCATCATCAGTGTTGGGTTAAAATTAGCTAAAGAATGGGTTCCTAAGCTTATGTATGGAGATCTTGCTCAACTTGATCCCAATACAGTAACACCAGAGCAAGTATTTAATTCGGTATGCCAAACACGTAGAAGCAAATTACCTGACCCAACAGTAACGGGCAATGCGGGTAGTTTCTTTAAAAATCCTGTTATTTCAGCAGAAAAGGCACAGGCCATAAAAATAGCTTATCCTAATTGCCCTCAATATGAACAAGCAGATGGTAGTGTTAAATTAGCCGCAGGTTGGTTAATTGACCAGTGCGGTTTAAAAGGTCATCAAATAGGTGGCGCAGCTGTTCACACCCAACAGGCGTTGGTATTAATTAATAAACAGCACGCAACAGGGCAAGATATTGCTAACTTGGCGAAATATGTGAGCCAAACGGTAGCAAAGCGCTTTGATATTATTTTAGAGCCAGAAGTAAGGTTTATCGGTCGAGTGGGAGAAGTTAATGCAATGGATTATATTCGATGAAAGAAACTAATATTCCTTTACAGCTAATTGATATCTTAGCTGATGCTCAGGTCCATTCGGGGGAGCAACTCGGTGAACAATTAGGAATGACAAGATCTGCAATTAATAAACATATCAAAACATTGCGCTCTTGGGGATTAAATATAGAAACAATAGCTGGCAAAGGCTATAAGCTTCCATATCAAATCAATTTATTAAGTGAAGAAGCCATTAAAAAGCAAATTGATGATGTGAATATTATTGTTGAGCCAGTGATCGATTCAACAAACCAATATATGTTAGAGCGTATTGCTGAGCTTAAATCAGGAGATACTTGCTTAGCCGAATATCAAAGTGCTGGACGTGGTAGAAGAGGGCGTCAGTGGATATCTCCATTTGGTTGTAATCTATATCTTTCAATGTATTGGAGATTAGAACAAGGCCCAGCAGCAGCAGTGGGACTAAGTCTGGTTGTGGGCATCGTAATTGCTGAAGTTTTAAATAGAATTAGTCAAGAAAAAGTGAAAGTAAAGTGGCCTAATGACCTGTATATGAATGATAAAAAACTTGCAGGAATTCTTGTTGAATTAACTGGTAAAACAGGAGATGCAGCTCATATTATTATTGGTGTTGGTATTAACATTGGAATGAATAATAACAATATTGAAAGTTCAAAATCAATAACACAAGAATGGTCATCACTAAGAGATGAGGTTGAAAATATAGAGCGTAATGAATTATCTGCTAATATTATTAAGTCATTAAGAGAATCTTTAGTTATATTTGAACACGAAGGACTAAAACCATTTTTAGAGCGATGGTTTAAACTAGATAATTTTCTGAACAGGTATGTTAAGTTATTGATAGGTAATGATGTAATATCAGGTATTGAGCGTGGCGTTAATGATCAAGGTGCATTATTACTACAAAAGGATAATGGAGAAATAATTCCCTATATTGGAGGGGAAATATCCTTAAGGCTAAACGAGTGATATATTATTGGCCGGAGATAAGCCGGCCAATATAAATAATTATTTTCTTAATCTAACACTCTGAATAGTATGGTTCTCACCTTTAGTCATAATTAAACTGGCTCTTTCCTTCGTTGGTAATATATTTTCTTCAAGATTTAATCCATTAATTTCATCCCAAATAGACCCTGCAATATTAATAGCTTCATCTTCACTTAATTTAGAGTAGCTATGGAAATAAGAATCAGGATCTGAGAATGCACCTTGCCTAAATTTAAGAAACCGACCGATATACCATTGTTTTAATAATTCAGGTGCAGCATCGACATAAATGGAAAAATCAACAAAATCAGATACAAAGACATGATGAGGATCTTGCGGGTAATCCATATCACTTTGTAAGACATTCAGCCCTTCAAGTATTAAAATATCAGGTTGATCAATGATTTGTTCTTGGTCAGGAACGATATCATACGTTAAATGTGAATAAACAGGAGCCTTAACGTTACGTGCACCTGACTTTATTTGCGACACGAAGTTAACGAGTTTTCGCATATCATAAGATTGCGGAAACCCTTTTTTCTTCATGATATTCCTATCTTTTAATACTTGATTAGGATGTAAGAAACCATCAGTTGTAATCAAGTCAACTTTACGGTGTTCTGGCCAACGAGTGAGTAGTGCTTGTAGTAAACGTGCAGTTGTACTCTTACCAACAGCTACACTACCTGCTATACCAATAATATAAGGCACTTTTGCGCCATTAGTTCCAAGGAATTGCTCTAGGACAGCCTGACGACGCAAGTTTGAGCTGATATAAAAATTCAATAAACGCGATAAAGGTAGATAAATCTCTATAACATCTTCCATAGAGAGTTCTTCGTTAATCCCTTTTAACTCTAGAAGTTCACTCGATGTTAATGTAAGTGGAACTGAATCACGTAACGTTGCCCAGTGTTCTCTATCAAACTCTAAGTATGGCGTAGTAATAAAATTTTCTTTCTTTTTCATAAACCAACATCTGCCTATTTTATGCAGGTTGGACAGGTTGCCTAAACACCCGTATCCATAAAATTTGCTAGCATCATAGCGAGTGAAAGTGGGGAGGCGTAGGTTTTTTTCTATTTTTTATGAGTTTTTTTTGATGTAGGCAGAAAAAATGATACTGAGTGATGAAAAAAACACCTAAAAATGAGAGGCTAAAATTGTGATATCGAATAAAAAATAATAATTTTAAAAATTTTAAGCCTCTTTCTCCCTTTACTGACCAAATGATAATGGACTATAGTTAACAGCTGCTGTTGATGTTTTAAGCTTAAAATAGTTAAAAAATCAACAAAAAGCCCAAAAGCGAACAAAATGTGAGCGAACAAACAAAAAAATTAATTTTTTTGTTGCAACCTGCGCCGACTCTACCTAGAATGCGCAGCACTTGATGCCGGCATAGCTCAGTTGGTAGAGCAACTGACTTGTAATCAGTAGGTCCCGAGTTCGACTCTTGGTGCCGGCACCATTAACAATTTGGATAGGTGGGATACCCAAGCGGCCAAAGGGAGCAGACTGTAAATCTGCCGTCACAGACTTCGAAGGTTCGAATCCTTCTCCCACCACCATCTCCAAGAAATTTTCTTAAGAGAAAATTTTGAGGAACAGTTTAACAGCTGATAACTCAGGTAGCCGAGTTCATTGCGGGCATCGTATAATGGCTATTACCTCAGCCTTCCAAGCTGATGATGCGGGTTCGATTCCCGCTGCCCGCTCCAAGATGTGCTGATATGGCTCAGTTGGTAGAGCACACCCTTGGTAAGGGTGAGGTCGGCAGTTCGAATCTGCCTATCAGCACCACTTCCCTTATGTTCTCACTAATCTCCCTGATTTGTCTCCTGAAAAAAACAAGCGAAATAAATTCTTGCTTGGTTGATGTGGTTTAACCACCGATTCCGTGTCTTAGAGGGACAATCTAATGTCTAAAGAAAAATTTGAACGTTCAAAACCGCACGTTAACGTTGGTACTATCGGCCACGTTGACCACGGTAAAACTACTCTGACAGCAGCTATCACTACTGTTCTGGCTAAAACTTACGGCGGTTCTGCTCGTGCATTCGACCAAATCGATAACGCACCAGAAGAAAAAGCGCGTGGTATCACTATCTCTACTTCACACGTAGAATACGATACTCCAACTCGCCACTACGCACACGTAGACTGCCCAGGACACGCCGACTATGTTAAAAACATGATCACTGGTGCTGCACAGATGGACGGTGCAATCCTGGTTGTTGCTGCGACTGATGGCCCAATGCCACAAACTCGTGAGCACATCCTGTTAGGTCGCCAAGTAGGTGTTCCTTACATCATCGTGTTCCTGAACAAATGTGACATGGTAGACGACGAAGAGCTGTTAGAATTAGTTGAAATGGAAGTTCGTGAACTTCTGTCTCAATACGATTTCCCAGGCGACGACACTCCAGTTGTTCGTGGTTCAGCTCTGAAAGCGCTGGAAGGCAACCCAGAGTGGGAAGCGAAAATTGTTGAATTAGCAGGCCACCTGGATACTTACATTCCAGAGCCAGAGCGTGCAATTGACAAGCCATTCCTGCTGCCAATCGAAGACGTATTCTCAATCTCAGGTCGTGGTACAGTAGTAACAGGCCGTGTTGAGCGTGGTATTATCAAAGTTGGTGAAGAAGTTGAAATCGTTGGTATTCAAGACACGGTTAAAACAACTTGTACTGGCGTTGAAATGTTCCGTAAACTGCTGGACGAAGGTCGTGCGGGTGAGAACGTAGGTGTTCTGCTGCGTGGTACTAAACGTGAAGAAATTCAACGTGGTCAAGTACTGGCAAAACCAGGTTCAATCAAGCCACACACTAAATTCGAATCAGAAGTTTATATTCTGAGCAAAGATGAAGGTGGTCGTCACACTCCATTCTTCAAAGGTTACCGTCCACAGTTCTACTTCCGTACAACTGACGTAACCGGTACTATCGAACTGCCAGAAGGCGTAGAGATGGTAATGCCAGGTGATAACATCAACATGATCGTTACCCTGATCCACCCAATCGCGATGGACGACGGTTTACGTTTCGCAATCCGTGAAGGTGGCCGTACTGTAGGTGCGGGTGTTGTTGCAAAAATCATTGCATAATACATAGCTTCATTTAGTTTTAAAGAGGGGCACCTTATTAGGTGCCCTTTTTTGTTGTCATAAACAAAATTACTTATCTTGTCCGTAATCTATTCTTTTGATTTAAATTGTTCATGTAACAAACTTATTTGTAATAAATGATCTTTGTAAATCATTTTGAATGATAATTGAAATGCAAATCATTTTTATTTAAACTATCTGTATGTGATTTATACAGGTAAGCACCATGTACATTTGTCTTTGTGAAGCGATTACTGATAAACAAATCAGAAATGCTGCAAGAAAGTATCAAGTAACCTCACTGAAAGGGCTACGACAAATTTTGCCTGTAGGCTTAGAATGCGGGAAATGCATTAGGCAGACAAAGGCGATTTTATATGAAGAGCAAATGATTTTTGAGGATGCGTGTGCCCCTGAGGTTGCATAGTATCTTATACCATTCAAATTATTCCCACCAAATTTATCACTTTTGGTTTAAATACATTGCGTAAAAATTACACTAACATCAATTTCAGTACTACACTTAAAAGACTGGAAGCGATGGAGGGTAGCAATGAAAGGTGATAAAAAAATGATAGCCCACCTAAATAAACTACTGGGCAATGAGTTAGTTGCAATCAACCAATATTTTTTGCATGCTCGTATGTTTAAAAATTGGGGACTTACACGCCTCAATGAGATGGAATATCACGAATCAATTGATGAAATGAAGCACGCGGACAAATATATAGAGCGAATTCTTTTTCTCGAAGGTATTCCTAACCTACAAGATCTTGGTAAGTTAAATATTGGCGAAGATGTTGAAGAAATGCTGAAGTCAGATTTGCAGCTTGAAATCGATGGGGCGAAAAACCTAAAAGAAGCTATTAAATACGCAGATTCGGTTCATGACTACGTTAGTCGAGACCTGATGATTGAAATCTTAGCAGATGAAGAAAACCATATTGATTGGATAGAAACGCAATTAGAACTAATTACTCGCTTAGGAATTCAAAACTATCTTCAAGCGCAAGTTAGAGAAGAGTAATTTAGTATTTACATAGCTATTTGCTAAGTAAACTTGTATTAAAAGCCTCTCAGTCACTTCACTTCCTAAGTCTGAGAGGCTTTTTGATGAGTCTCTTCAAAAAAAATGCACATATTTTCCTCGATTACTTGTGTTTCCCTATAATTTACGTATAATGCGCGGGCTTACTGATGAGTAAGCCCTATATTTTAGGACTGAAATCTCAGTATTGAGTCAACGATTTGTTGCTCATTTAGACAATACTTCCGATTTGGAAGTTACATCAAGAACGATTACACTCTCCCATCAATCGAAATGGGTACGAGGAGTAATCATTTACGTTTATAAAATAGTTGGAGCTCTGGTCTCATGCAGAACCAAAGAATCCGTATCCGCCTGAAAGCTTTTGATCATCGTTTAATCGATCAATCAACTGCGGAAATCGTAGAGACTGCTAAGCGCACTGGTGCGCAAGTTCGTGGTCCTATCCCGCTGCCGACACGTAAAGAGCGTTTTACCGTTCTGATTTCTCCGCACGTTAACAAAGATGCGCGTGATCAGTACGAAATTCGCACTCACAAGCGTCTGGTTGACATCGTTGAGCCAACCGAAAAGACCGTTGATGCTCTGATGCGTCTGGACCTGGCTGCCGGCGTTGACGTGCAGATCAGCCTGGGTTAATCAGGTCGTCGAACGATTGAGAGGTTGAAACAATGAAAGGTTTAGTCGGTAAGAAAGTCGGTATGACTCGTATCTTCACTGAAGATGGCGTTTCTATACCTGTAACTGTTATCGAAATTGAAAATAACCGTGTTACTCAGGTTAAAACTGCAGAAACTGACGGTTATAATGCAATTCAGGTTACTACCGGGAGCAAAAAAGCTAACCGTGTAACTAAGCCTGAAGCAGGTCATTTCGCTAAAGCTGGCGTCGAAGCTGGCCGTATCCTACGTGAATTCCGTATTGAAGACAGTGCAGAATACACAGTAGGTCAAAGCATTAGCGTTGAAATTTTCGCTGACGTTAAAAAAGTCGACGTTACTGGTACATCTAAAGGTAAAGGTTTTGCCGGCACAGTTAAGCGCTGGAATTTCCGTACTCAAGATGCTACTCACGGTAACTCCTTGTCTCACCGTGTTCCGGGTTCTATCGGTCAAAACCAGACTCCGGGCAAAGTGTTTAAAGGCAAGAAAATGGCAGGCCAACTGGGTAATGAACGTGTAACTGTTCAAAGCTTAGATGTAGTACGTGTTGACGCTGAGCGCAACCTGCTGCTGGTCAAAGGTGCTGTTCCAGGAGCAACTGGTAGCAACCTGATCGTAAAACCGGCTGTCAAGGCTTAACGTCGAGGAGATAGGAATGGAATTGGTAATGAAAGACGCGCAAAGCGCGCTGACTGTTTCCGAAACTACCTTCGGGCGTGATTTCAATGAAGCGCTTGTTCACCAAGTAGTTGTTGCGTATGCAGCTGGTGCTCGTCAAGGTACTCGTGCTCAGAAAACTCGTGCTGAAGTTTCTGGTTCAGGTAAAAAACCATGGCGTCAAAAAGGTACTGGCCGTGCACGTTCTGGTTCAGTAAAGAGCCCAATTTGGCGCTCTGGTGGTGTTAGCTTCGCAGCTAAACCACAGGACCACAGTCAAAAAGTTAATAAGAAGATGTACCGTGGTGCTTTAAAAAGCATCCTCTCTGAGTTGGTACGTCAAGATCGTCTGATCGTTGTCGAGAAGTTCTCTGTTGAAGCACCTAAAACTAAGTTGCTGGCACAGAAACTGAAAGATATGGCTCTGGAAGATGTTCTGATCATCACTGCTGAATTAGATGAAAATCTGTTTTTAGCAGCACGTAACCTGTATAAGGTTGACGTTCGTGATGCAGCAGGTATTGACCCAGTTAGCCTGATCGCCTTCGACAAAGTGGTTATGACTGCTGATGCTGTGAAGCAAGTTGAGGAGATGCTGGCATGATCCGTGAAGAACGTCTGCTGAAAGTACTGCGCGCGCCGCATGTATCTGAAAAAGCTTCTACAGCGATGGAAAAAAGCAATACCATCGTTCTCAAAGTTGCGAAAGACGCGACTAAAGCAGAAATCAAAGCTGCTGTACAGAAACTGTTTGAAGTCGAAGTTGAAGGTGTTAACACTTTGCTGGTTAAAGGCAAAACTAAACGCCACGGTCAGCGTTTCGGTCGTCGTAGCGACTGGAAAAAAGCTTACGTCACGCTGAAAGAAGGCCAAAATTTGGACTTCATTAGCGGTGCTGAGTAAGTCGGAGGAGTAAAGAACAATGGCAGTTGTTAAATGTAAACCTACGTCTCCGGGCCGTCGCCACGTAGTTAAAGTGGTTAACCCTGAGCTGCATAAGGGTAAGCCTTATGCTCCGCTGTTAGAAAAAAACAGCAAATCCGGTGGTCGTAACAACAATGGCCGTATCACTACCCGTCACATCGGTGGTGGCCATAAGCAGCATTATCGTTTAGTTGACTTTAAACGCAACAAAGATGGTATTCCTGCAGTTGTTGAGCGTTTGGAATATGATCCAAATCGTTCTGCGAACATTGCACTGGTTCTATATAAAGACGGTGAACGTCGTTATATTCTTGCACCAAAAGGCTTGAAAGCTGGTGACCAGATTCAATCTGGTGTTGATTCAGCAATCAAAGCTGGTAATGCACTGCCGATGCGCAATATCCCTGTTGGTTCTACAGTTCATAATATCGAACTGAAACCAGGTAAAGGTGGACAGTTAGCGCGTTCAGCAGGTACTTACGCTCAAATCGTTGCTCGTGATGGCGCTTATGTCTCATTACGTTTACGTTCTGGTGAAATGCGTAAAGTTTTAGCTGATTGCCGTGCAACTCTTGGTGAAGTTGGTAACGCTGAACATATGTTACGTGTTCTCGGTAAAGCTGGTGCTAGCCGCTGGCGTGGTATTCGTCCTACCGTTCGCGGTACTGCGATGAACCCAGTTGACCATCCACATGGTGGTGGTGAAGGCCGTAACTTTGGTAAACACCCAGTAACACCATGGGGCGTTCAAACCAAAGGTAAGAAAACTCGTAGCAACAAGCGTACTGATCAATTCATCGTACGTCATCGTTCTAAAAAATAATTAGAGGATAAACCATGCCACGTTCTCTCAAGAAAGGTCCTTTTATTGACCTGCACTTGCTGAAGAAGGTAGAGAAAGCGGTGGAAAGCGGAGACAAGAAGCCTCTTAAGACTTGGTCCCGTCGTTCAACGATCTTTCCTAATATGATCGGATTGACCATCGCTGTCCATAATGGTCGTCAGCATGTTCCAGTTTTCGTAACCGACGAAATGGTTGGTCACAAACTGGGTGAATTCGCACCGACTCGCACTTATCGCGGCCACGCGGCAGATAAGAAAGCTAAGAAACGTTAAGGATAGGAGGAAGAGATGGAAACTTTAGCTATGCATCGCCACGCTCGTTCTTCTGCCCAGAAGGTTCGCTTAGTTGCCGACCTGATTCGCGGTAAGAAAGTGTCGCAAGCTCTGGAAATTCTGACCTACACCAACAAGAAAGCTGCTGGTTTAGTGAAGAAAGTACTTGAATCTGCAATTGCTAACGCAGAGCAAAACGATGGCGCTGACATTGATGACCTGAAAGTTGCGAAAATTTTCGTAGACGAAGGTCCAACCATGAAACGCATCATGCCGCGTGCGAAAGGCCGTGCAGATCGTATTCTTAAGCGCACCAGCCACATTACTGTGGTTGTGTCCGATCGCTGAGACTCTGGAGACTAGCAATGGGTCAGAAAGTACATCCTAATGGTATTCGCCTGGGTATTGTCAAACCTTGGAACTCTACTTGGTATGCGAACACCAATGAATTCGCTGACAACCTAGACAGCGATTTTAAAGTACGCCAGTACTTGAATAAAGAATTGGCAAAAGCGTCAATCTCTCGCATCGTTATCGAACGTCCTGCGAAAAGCATCCGTGTGACTATTCACACTGCTCGCCCAGGTATCGTTATCGGTAAGAAAGGTGAAGACGTTGAAAAACTGCGTAAAACAGTAGCGGATATCGCTGGTGTTCCTGCGCAAATCAATATCGCCGAAGTTCGTAAACCAGAACTAGACGCTAAATTAGTTGCTGACAGCATTTCTTCACAGCTGGAACGTCGTGTTATGTTCCGTCGTGCTATGAAGCGTGCAGTACAGAACGCAATGCGTCTGGGCGCTAAAGGTATTAAAGTTGAAGTCAGTGGCCGTTTAGGCGGTGCTGAAATCGCTCGTACCGAGTGGTATCGTGAAGGCCGTGTGCCACTGCACACATTACGTGCTGATATCGATTACAACACTTCAGAAGCGCACACCACTTACGGTGTTCTCGGCGTTAAGGTATGGATCTTCAAAGGTGAGATTCTGGGTGGTATGGCTGCTGTTGAACAAGCTGAGAAACCAGCTGCTCAACCTAAAAAGCAGCAGCGTAAAGGCCGCAAGTAAGGAGAGTCGCTGATGTTACAACCAAAGCGTACAAAATTCCGTAAGGTGCACAAAGGCCGCAACCGTGGTCTAGCGCAAGGTACGGATGTTAGCTTCGGCACTTTCGGTCTTAAAGCTGTTGGCCGTGGTCGTCTGACTGCACGTCAGATCGAAGCGGCACGTCGTGCTATGACCCGTGCTATTAAGCGTCAAGGTAAAATCTGGATCCGTGTGTTCCCAGACAAACCAATCACTGAGAAACCACTCGAAGTTCGTATGGGTAAAGGTAAAGGTAACGTAGAATATTGGGTTGCCTTAATCCAGCCTGGTAAAGTACTGTACGAAATGGACGGTGTGCCTGAAGAGCTGGCTCGTGAGGCATTCTCTCTGGCAGCAGCGAAACTGCCTATCAAAACCACCTTTGTAACTAAGACGGTGATGTAATGAAAGCACAAGAGCTGCGCGAAAAAAGCGTTGAAGAGCTGAATGCTGAACTTTTGAACCTGTTACGTGAACAATTTAATTTACGTATGCAGGCTGCAAGTGGTCAGCTGCAACAGTCTCATCTGTTGAAACAAGTGCGTCGCGATATCGCACGTGTGAAGACTTTACTGACTGAGAAGGCAGGTGCGTAATGAGCGATAAAATCCGTACTCTGCAAGGTCGTGTAGTTAGCGATAAAATGGAGAAATCTATTGTTGTTGCTATCGAGCGTATGGTGAAACACCCTCTGTATGGTAAATTCATCCGTCGTACGACTAAATTGCACGTACATGACGAGAACAATGAATGTGGAATCGGTGACGTGGTAGAAATCCGCCAAACTCGTCCACTGTCTAAGACTAAGTCTTGGGCCTTAGTTCGCGTTGTAGAAAAAGCTGTTCTGTAATAGAATAACTTTTCTTGATGAATAAACGGCTCTTTTTGATTGAGCCGTTTATTTTTTTCTGTCCAACACGATGATGTGGTGTTATAATGCCGCGCCCTCGTAGTATGGGTATATTTGAACGGCCTCTTCATAATGAGGTGGCTCAGTAGTAGTTGACATTTAGCGGAGCACTAAAATGATCCAAGAACAGACTATGCTGAACGTGGCCGACAACTCCGGTGCACGTCGCGTAATGTGTATCAAGGTTCTAGGTGGCTCGCACCGTCGCTATGCACATGTAGGCGACATCATTAAAATTACTGTTAAAGAAGCAATTCCACGCGGTAAAGTTAAAAAGGGTGATGTCCTGAAAGCGGTAGTGGTGCGCACCAAGAAGGGTGTACGTCGCCCTGACGGTTCTGTCATTCGCTTCGATGGTAATGCTTGTGTGTTATTAAATAATAACAGCGAGCAAGTAATCGGTACGCGTATTTTTGGGCCGGTAACTCGTGAACTTCGTAATGAGAAGTTTATGAAAATTATCTCTCTGGCACCTGAAGTACTCTAAGGAGCGAAACTATGGCAGCGAAAATCCGTCGTGATGACGAAGTTATCGTGCTAACTGGGAAAGACAAAGGTAAGCGCGGTAAAGTAAAGCAGGTTATTTCTTCTAGTAAAGTTATCGTTGAAGGTATCAATCTGGTTAAAAAACATCAGAAGCCTGTACCGGCTCTGAACCAACCAGGTGGCATCGTTGAAAAAGAAGCGGCTATTCAAGTTTCTAACGTTGCAATCTTTAACGCGGCAACTGGTAAGGCTGACCGTGTAGGCTTTAGATTCGAAGACGGCAAAAAAGTCCGTTTCTTCAAATCTAACAGTGAAACTATCAAGTAATTTTTGGAGTATACGATGGCGAAACTGCATGATTACTATAAAGACGAAGTAGTTAATAAACTCATGACTGAGTTTAGCTACACTTCTGTCATGCAAGTCCCTCGGGTCGAGAAGATCACCCTGAATATGGGTGTTGGTGAAGCGATTGCTGATAAAAAACTGCTGGATAACGCAGCAGCTGATTTAACAGCGATCTCAGGTCAAAAACCTTTGATCACCAAAGCACGCAAATCTGTTGCAGGCTTCAAAATCCGTCAGGGCTATCCAATCGGCTGTAAAGTAACCCTGCGTGGCGAACGCATGTGGGAGTTCCTTGAGCGTCTGATTTCTATTGCTGTACCACGTATTCGTGACTTCCGTGGCTTGTCCGCTAAGTCTTTCGATGGTCGCGGTAACTACAGCATGGGTGTTCGTGAACAAATCATCTTCCCTGAAATCGATTACGATAAAGTGGATCGCGTACGTGGTTTAGATATTACTATCACCACTACTGCGAAATCAGATGACGAAGGTCGCGCACTGTTAGCAGCGTTCAACTTCCCGTTCCGCAAGTAAGGCAGGGTACTCATGGCTAAGAAATCTATGAAAGCGCGTGATGTTAAACGTGCTAAATTAGCTGAGAAATTCTTCGCAAAACGCGTAGAACTGAAAGCTATCATCTCTGATGTTAAAGCATCTGATGAAGATCGCTGGGACGCTGTTCTCAAGCTGCAAACACTGCCACGTGATTCAAGTCCTTCTCGTCAGCGTAATCGCTGCCGTCAAACAGGGCGTCCGCACGGTTTCCTGCGGAAGTTTGGTCTGAGCCGTATTAAAGTCCGTGAAGCCGCTATGCGCGGTGAAATCCCGGGCCTTAAAAAGGCAAGTTGGTAATTCCATTTGAATCACGGGAGTAAAGACAGATGAGCATGCAAGATCCCATCGCGGATATGCTGACCCGTATCCGTAACGGTCAGGCCGCGAACAAAGTTGCGGTCACCATGCCTTCCTCCAAGCTGAAAGTGGCAATTGCCAAAGTGCTGAAGGAAGAAGGTTATATTGAAGATTTTAAAATTGAAGGCGACATCAAGCCAGAACTGGAACTGACTTTACGTTATTTCCAAGGTAAGGCTGTTGTAGAAAGCATTCAGCGTGTAAGCCGCCCAAGTCTGCGCATCTATAAGAAAAAAGATGAGCTGCCACAAGTTATGGCTGGTTTAGGTATCGCTGTTGTTTCTACCTCTAAAGGTGTCATGACTGATCGTGCAGCTCGCCAAGCTGGTCTTGGTGGCGAGATTCTCTGCTACGTAGCTTAATTCGGGAGGAAAGAATGTCTCGTGTGGCAAAAGCACCCGTCGTCATTCCTGCCGGCGTAGAGGTAAAACTCAACGGTCAGGTTATTTCGATTAAGGGTAAAAACGGCGAGCTTACTCGTACTATCCATAATGCAGTTGAAGTTAAAAGCGAAGACAATCAACTGACTTTCGCACCACGCGAAGGTTTTGATGATGCATGGGCACAAGCGGGTACTACTCGTTCACTGTGTAATGCAATGGTTGTTGGTGTTACCGAAGGCTTCACTAAAAAGCTTCAACTGGTCGGTGTTGGTTACCGTGCAGCAATCAAAGGCAATGCTGTAAGCTTGTCTTTAGGTTTCTCGCATCCGGTTGAACACGCACTGCCAGCAGGCATTACTGCTGAATGCCCAACACAAACTGAAATCGTACTGAAAGGTGCGGATAAGCAAGTGATTGGTCAAGTTGCAGCAGAACTGCGTGCTTACCGTCGTCCTGAACCTTACAAAGGTAAAGGTGTTCGTTACGCCGATGAAATCGTGCGTACCAAAGAGGCTAAGAAGAAGTAAGGTAACACTATGGATAAGAAAGCAGCTCGTATCCGTCGTGCGACCCGCGCACGCCGTAAGATCCAAGAATTGGGTGCGACTCGCCTGGTGGTACATCGTACTCCACGCCATATTTATGCGCAGGTTATCGCACCAAACGGTTCTGAAACATTGGTTGCAGCTTCTACTACAGAAAAAGCTATCAATGAACAAGTTAAGTTTACTGGAAACAAAGACGCAGCAGCAATTGTTGGTAAATTAGTTGCTGAACGCGCACTGGAAAAAGGCATCACTGTTGTTGCTTTTGACCGTTCTGGTTTCCAATATCATGGTAGAGTCCAGGCACTGGCAGATGCTGCCCGTGAAGCTGGCCTTCAGTTCTAAGGTAGAGGTGTAAGATGGCTCACATCGAGAAACAAGCTGGCGAACTGCAGGAAAAGCTGATCGCGGTAAACCGCGTAGCAAAAACCGTTAAAGGTGGCCGTATTTTCAGCTTTACCGCACTGACTGTAGTTGGTGATGGTAACGGTCGCGTTGGTTTTGGCTACGGCAAAGCGCGCGAAGTTCCGGCAGCAATCCAGAAAGCGATGGAAAAAGCCCGTCGCAGTATGAAAACCGTTGCTCTAAACAACGGCACATTGTTCCACCCTGTGAAAGGTACACACACTGGTTCTCGTGTGTTTATGCAACCTGCTCACGAAGGTACCGGTATCATTGCCGGCGGTGCAATGCGTGCTGTTTTAGAAGTAGCTGGAGTTCGCAACGTACTGGCTAAAACCTATGGTTCCACAAACCCAATCAACGTGGTTCGTGCAACACTGGATGCTTTAGACAGCATGAAGTCTCCAGAAATGGTCGCAGCTAAGCGTGGAAAATCCGTCGAAGAAATTCTGGGGTAATCGGCTATGGCTAAGACTATTAAAATTACACAAGTTCGCAGTTCAATCGGTCGTCTGCCTAAGCATAAGGCAACACTGGTCGGTTTAGGTCTGCGTCGCATTGGTCATACAGTAGAGCGCGAGGATACTCCTGCTGTACGTGGTATGGTCAACTTGGTTTCCTACATGGTTAAAGTTGAGGAGTAAGAGATGCGTTTAAATACTCTGTCTCCGGCTGAAGGTGCCAAGCACGCGCCTAAACGCGTAGGTCGTGGTATCGGTTCTGGTCTGGGTAAAACCGGCGGCCGTGGTCACAAAGGTCAGAAATCTCGTTCTGGCGGTGGCGTACGTCGTGGTTTCGAAGGTGGCCAGATGCCTTTATACCGTCGTTTGCCGAAATTCGGCTTCACTTCACGTAAAGCAATGATCACTGCAGAGATTCGTCTGTCTGATTTTGCTGCTGTTGAAGGCGATGTTATTGATCTGAACGCACTGAAAGCCGCGAACGTTGTTGGCATCCAGATTGAATATGCTAAGGTTATTCTGTCTGGCGAAGTGAACCGTGCAGTTACTGTACGTGGCCTTCGTGTTACTAAAGGTGCTCGCGCTGCAATCGAAGCTGCCGGCGGTAAAATTGAGGAATAAGTGACAGATGGCTAAACAACCAGGATTAGATTTTCAAAGTGCCAAGGGTGGAGCTGGCGAACTTAAACGCAGACTTTTGTTTGTAATTGGTGCGCTAATTGTTTTCCGAATTGGTTCTTTTATTCCAATCCCTGGTATTGATGCCACTGTGCTTGCCAAATTGCTCGAACAGCAACAAGGCACCATCATTGAAATGTTTAACATGTTCTCTGGTGGTGCTCTTAGCCGTGCTTCTATCTTTGCTTTGGGTATCATGCCGTATATTTCGGCATCGATCATTATCCAATTATTATCAGTGGTTAACCCACGATTAGCAGAGATCAAGAAGGAAGGAGAAGCAGGTCGTCGGAAGATAAGCCAATATACTCGCTGGGGTACTCTGGTATTAGCAATATTCCAATCTATTGGTATTGCAATGGGTCTACCGAATATGCCAGGGATGCAAGGGTTAGTCATTGATCCAGGCCTCCCGTTCTACTTTACGGCAGTTGTTAGCTTAGTCACAGGGACTATGTTCCTAATGTGGTTAGGTGAGCAGATAACTGAAAGAGGTATCGGTAACGGTATTTCTATCATTATCTTCGCTGGTATTGTTGCGGGGTTACCGCCGGCTATTGGCCATACCATCGAGCAAGCTCGGCAAGGCGATCTGCACTTCCTCCTGTTGCTGTTGGTTGCGGTGTTAGTATTCGCGGTTACTTTCTTTGTTGTGTTTATGGAACGTGGTCAACGTCGTATTGTCGTTAATTACGCTAAACGTCAGCAAGGGCGCCGTGTTTATGCAGCACAAAGTACGCATTTACCGTTAAAAGTGAATATGGCGGGTGTAATTCCTGCAATTTTTGCTTCCAGTATCATACTATTCCCGGGTACAATAGCTTCTTGGTTTGGTGATGGAACTGGCTGGGACTGGCTGACTACAATTTCTATGTATTTGCAGCCTGGTCAACCGTTATATGTGTTACTTTATGCATCTGCGATCATCTTCTTCTGTTTCTTCTATACGGCGTTGGTTTTCAACCCAAGAGAAACAGCAGATAACCTGAAGAAGTCCGGTGCATTTGTACCAGGAATTCGTCCGGGAGAGCAAACGGCCAAGTACATTGATAAGGTAATGACTCGCTTAACATTAGTTGGTGCATTATATATTACCTTCATCTGCCTAATCCCGGAGTTCATGCGTGACGCAATGAAAGTACCTTTTTACTTTGGTGGTACTTCCCTCTTAATCGTGGTTGTCGTTATCATGGACTTTATGGCTCAAGTGCAAACTCTAATGATGTCAAGTCAGTATGAGTCTGCATTGAAGAAAGCAAACCTGAAAGGTAAGTAATCACTTAGTGTGATTATGGTTTGCTTAGAAGTTACGGAGAGTAAAAATGAAAGTTCGTGCTTCCGTCAAGAAATTATGCCGTAACTGCAAAATTATCCGTCGCAATGGTAGCGTTCGTGTAATTTGTAGTGTTGAACCAAGACATAAACAACGTCAAGGTTAAGAAAAAGCATTTTTTTCTTGCAAAGTTGGGTTGAGCTGGCTAAATTAGCCAGCCAATCTTTTTTATCTAAGATACATTATTGTTTGAGTATCCTGAAAACGGGCTTTTCAGCACAGTAATGTATATTTTAACTTAGGAGTGCATAGTGGCCCGTATAGCAGGCATTAACATTCCTGATCATAAACATACTGTAATCGCTTTAACATCGATTTTCGGTATCGGTAAGACCCGCTCACAGGCTATCTGTGAAGCAACAGGTATTGCTGAAAATGTTAAGATCAGTGAGCTGTCTGAAGAACAAATCGACAAGCTGCGTGACGAAGTTGCTAAATACGTTGTAGAAGGTGACTTACGTCGTGAAATTACCCTGAGCATCAAGCGTCTGATGGACCTTGGATGTTACCGTGGTTTACGTCATCGTCGTGGTCTTCCTGTGCGCGGACAGCGTACTAAGACTAACGCTCGTACCCGTAAGGGTCCGCGTAAGCCGATCAAGAAATAAGTCGGGGTATTGAATAATGGCAAAAGCAC
This sequence comes from Providencia sp. PROV004, assembly GCF_011045615.1. Taxonomy (NCBI): domain Bacteria; kingdom Pseudomonadati; phylum Pseudomonadota; class Gammaproteobacteria; order Enterobacterales; family Morganellaceae; genus Providencia; species Providencia sp. PROV004. Next base: position 4,399,993 of record NZ_CP042859.1, on the reverse strand, counting down.
CAATTCGTGCACGTAAGCGTGTAAGAAAACAAGTCTCAGACGGTGTGGCTCATATCCATGCTTCTTTCAACAACACAATCGTTACTATTACTGACCGTCAAGGTAACGCATTAGGTTGGGCAACTGCCGGTGGTTCCGGTTTCCGTGGTTCTCGCAAATCTACTCCGTTCGCAGCTCAGGTTGCAGCAGAGCGTTGCGCAGAAGCTGTGAAAGAATACGGAATCAAAAACCTGGAAGTTATGGTTAAGGGACCGGGTCCGGGTCGCGAATCAACAATTCGTGCTCTGAACGCCGCTGGTTTCCGCATCACTAATATTACTGATGTGACTCCTATCCCTCATAACGGTTGTCGCCCACCGAAAAAACGTCGCGTTTAAATACGTTTCGTTTTTTTTAGGACTGTTGGAGAAAGAAAATGGCTAGATATTTGGGTCCTAAGCTCAAGCTGAGCCGTCGCGAAGGAACAGACCTCTTTCTGAAGTCTGGTGTTCGCGCGATTGACACCAAGTGTAAATTAGAACAGGCTCCAGGCCAGCACGGTGCGCGTAAACCGCGTCTGTCTGACTATGGTGTCCAGTTACGTGAAAAACAAAAAGTTCGTCGTATGTTCGGTGTTCTGGAACGTCAATTCCGTAACTATTACAAAGAAGCAACACGTCTGAAAGGCAACACAGGTGAAAACCTGCTGACTTTGCTTGAAGGTCGTCTTGATAACGTCGTTTACCGTATGGGCTTTGGCGCAACTCGCGCAGAAGCACGTCAAATGGTTAGCCACAAAGCTATCATGGTAAATGGTCGCGTAGTTAATATCGCTTCTTATCAGGTTTCCCCGAATGACGTTATCAGCGTTCGTGAGAAAGCTAAAAAACAGTCTCGTATTAAGGCTGCTTTAGAGCTGGCTGAACAGCGTGAGAAGCCAACTTGGCTGGAAGTTGATGCTGCTAAAATGGAAGGTGTGTTCAAACGTATTCCTGAACGTACTGACTTGTCTGCGGACATTAACGAACACCTGATCGTCGAGCTTTACTCCAAGTAAAGCTTAGCACCAAAGAGAGGACACAATGCAGGGTTCTGTGACAGAGTTTCTAAAACCGCGCCTGGTAGATATCGAGCAAGTGAGTTCGACGCACGCTAAGGTGACCCTTGAGCCTTTAGAGCGTGGCTTTGGCCATACTCTTGGTAACGCACTGCGCCGTATTCTGCTTTCGTCTATGCCGGGTTGTGCGGTGACAGAGGTTGAAATTGATGGTGTACTGCATGAGTACAGCACCAAAGAAGGTGTACAGGAAGATATCCTGGAGATTCTCCTCAACCTGAAAGGGCTGGCGGTAAAAGTTCAGGGGAAAGATGAAGTTATTTTAACCTTGAATAAATCTGGCATTGGCCCTGTGACTGCAGCCGACATCATCCATGATGGTGATGTCGAAATCGTCAAGCCACAGCACGTCATCTGCCACCTGACTGACGAAAGCGCATCTATTAATATGCGAATTAAAGTACAGCGTGGTCGTGGTTATGTGCCGGCTTCTGCCCGAGTTCATTCGGAAGAAGATGAGCGCCCAATCGGTCGTTTGTTAGTCGATGCTTGCTACAGCCCAGTAGAGCGTATAGCCTACAATGTTGAAGCAGCTCGTGTTGAGCAACGTACAGACTTGGATAAGTTAGTTATTGAAATGGAAACTAACGGTACAATCGATCCTGAAGAGGCGATTCGCCGTGCGGCAACCATTCTGGCTGAACAACTTGAAGCTTTTGTTGACTTACGTGATGTACGTCAGCCTGAAGTTAAAGAAGAGAAACCAGAATTCGATCCTATCTTATTGCGCCCAGTTGACGATCTGGAATTGACTGTCCGCTCTGCTAACTGCCTCAAAGCAGAAGCTATCCACTACATCGGTGATCTGGTACAGCGTACAGAAGTTGAGTTGCTTAAAACTCCGAATCTTGGTAAGAAATCTCTTACTGAAATTAAGGACGTCTTGGCATCTCGTGGTCTTTCTCTGGGCATGCGCTTAGAAAATTGGCCACCAGCAAGTATTGCTGATGATTAAGATCACAGGTTAAGGTTTTACTGAGAAGGATAAGGTCATGCGCCATCGTAAGAGTGGTCGTCAATTGAACCGCAACAGCAGCCACCGCCAAGCTATGTTCCGTAACATGGCAGGTTCTTTAGTTCGTCATGAAATCATCAAGACGACTCTGCCTAAAGCGAAAGAACTGCGTCGCGTCGTTGAGCCGCTGATTACTCTTGCCAAGACCGACAGCGTAGCTAATCGTCGTCTGGCATTCGCACGTACTCGTGATAACGAGATCGTTGCAAAATTATTTAATGAACTGGGACCTCGTTTCGCAGCTCGTGCAGGTGGTTACACTCGTATTCTTAAGTGTGGCTACCGTACAGGTGATAACGCTCCGATGGCTTACATCGAGCTTGTTGACCGTGCTGTTGAGTCTCAAGAAGCAGCTGCAGAGTAATCTGTCGTCGCTTTCAAGAAAACCGGGTATATTTGCCCGGTTTTTTTGTACCTGCTATTCTTGTCTTCCTAATAGGTTTGTTCCCTTGAATTTTTTGTGATTAACCCATATTTACAGGTAAGTGTTATGAGCATGTATAAGATAGGTGAAATTGCTAGGCTTGCAGATGTGACGCCTGATACAATTCGTTTTTATGAAAAACAAGGTTTGATGGAACACAAAGAAAGAACTGAAGGTGGGTATAGGTTATTTACTGAGCATGACTTGCAGCGTTTGCGTTTTATTCGTTATGCAAAACAGTTAGGCTTTACTTTAGAAGCTATTACTGAGTTACTTTCAATACGAGTTGATCCTGAACATCATACTTGTCAGGAATCTAAACAGATTGTAGATCTTAGATTACTTGAAGTTGAAAAAAAGATACAAGAGCTTATTATTATGCGCGATTCGTTGAAGATGTTAAGTTCAGCATGTTGTGGTGAAGAACATGCGACAACGTATTGCTCTATTATGGAAATATTAGAAAAAGGCGCATCTAAAGTTTATTAATTATATAATCAGCTAACTATATGAAGGTATATCATGAGTAAATATCAACATAAACGTGGTGAGATTAAAGATAATGCGATTGAAGCATTACTCCATGATCCACTATTTCGTCAAAGAGTTGAAAAAAATAAAAAAGGGAAAGGTAGTTACACAAGAAAAGGAAAAAATAAGAATTCAGTTAACTGGGAGGCCAGTGGTAATAGGTTTATTGACGTATTACCACTGGCCTTTTAGTTATTTTTTATTTTGTTCTTTCAAAAGATCACGAATTTCTGATAATAGAACTTCTTCTTTAGACGGTGGTGCAGGCTCTGCTGGTGCGGCTTCTTTTTCGCGGCGAACTTTATTCATAACTTTAATTGCCATAAAGATAGCAAAGGCAACAATAACAAAGTCAAAAACAGTTTGTATAAACATTCCATAATTTAGTACAACTGCGGGTAAATCACCTTGTGCTTCTTTCAGTACGATGCTAAATGATTTGAAATCAACACCACCGATTAGTAACCCTAGCGGAGGCATGATGACATCAGCAACTAATGAAGATACAATTTTACCAAATGCGGCACCAATAATAATACCGACTGCCATATCCACTACATTACCTTTCATGGCAAATTCGCGGAAATCTTTTAAAAAGCTCATTAGACGACCCCTTAATAAATAACTCAATTGAAACAAAACATGTATTAGGTTAACAAATTATAGTCGCTAGAATTATTAAGCTGCAAATATTTACTATTTTTATTTTTATAAGAAGAATGGACTCGGTTGAAATAATTTTTCAACTTCAGGTACATACTTTTTATCTGTAATAAACATAATGACATGGTCACCTTGTTCAATAATATGGTAATCACTAGCTATAATGACTTCTTCTTCTCGGACAATCGCACCAATAATAGTTCCTGGAGGAAGTTTAATTTCAGATATTTTTTTACCAACAACTTTTGACGTATTTTCATCACCGTGTGCAATTGCCTCAATAGCTTCCGCAACACCTCTTCTTAAAGATGATACATTGACGATATCTGCTTTTCTGACATGGCTTAGTAAAGCTGAAATAGTTGCTTGTTGAGGTGAAATTGCAATGTCAATGACCCCACCTTGAACAAGTTCAACGTATGCAGAGCGTTGTATAAGTACCATTGCTTTTTTAGCCCCCATTTTTTTAGCTAACATAGCAGACATAATATTAGCTTCATCATCATTTGTTAGGGCAATAAAAACATCCATTTGCTCAATGTGCTCTTCAGTGAGTAACTCTTGGTCAGATGCATCTCCATAAAACACAATTGTATCATGCAGTAGCTCAGCAAGTTCTGTTGCACGCTTCTGGTTGCGTTCAATAAGTTTCACGCTGTAATCTTTTTCTAGTCGTCTTGCTAGACCAGCTCCAACGTTGCCACCACCAACTATCATCAAACGTTTGTATGGCTTTTCTAACCTTTGCAGCTCACTCATTACAGCTCGGATATGTTGTGTAGAAGCAACAAAAAAAACTTCGTCTCCCGCTTCAATGATTGTTGAGCCTTGAGGCCGGATAGGCCTATCTTGGCGGAAAATAGCGACAACGCGAGTATCAATATGTGGCATATGTTCGCGTAAACTCGATAATGCATTACCCACGAGGGAACCGCCGTAATAGGCTTTTACAGCAACAATACTGACTTTGCCTTCTGCAAAGTTTACAACTTGAAGAGCACCAGGGTATTGAATTAATTTATAGATATAATCGATAACTAATTGTTCTGGCGATATTAAGTAGTCAATCGGGATTTGTTCAGGCAGGAACAATTTGTCGGCTTCACGGATATATTCAGTTGCCCTGATACGCGCTATTTTATTTGGGGTATTAAATAGGCTATAGGCAATCTGGCAAGCAATCATGTTAGTTTCATCGGAATTGGTCACTGCTACTAACATATCTGCATCTTCTGCACCTGCATCTCGAAGTACCCGGGGATGAGAACCATGGCCATTTACCACTCGCAGATCGAATTGATCCTGTAATTGACGTAAGCGATCAGCATCGGTATCGACGACGGTAATATCATTGTTCTCATCAACTAAATTTTCAGCAAGCGTGCCGCCAACTTGCCCAGCACCTAGAATAATGATCTTCATTACATATTCCTATATCAGAGAGCTGGCTACCATTTCCTACACTTTTTTGACTAAGCGTGCATAAAAGAAACCATCACCGCCATTAGTACTGGGTAATATTTGTAATCCAGCATCAGTTCCGTCATTTAGACAGGCATCATTATGTTTAGATAGGAAATTGTGTATTTGTTTTCCGTTTTCTTCGGGCATAATTGAACAAGTCGCATAGACCAGTGTGCCGCCTGGTTTTAAATAAGGCCAGATAGCTTCGAGAATTTGAGATTGTAGTTGCGCTAATTCATTTATGTCTGAATCACGACGTAGCCATTTAATATCAGGATGACGTCGAATAACGCCTGTTGCGGAACAAGGAGCATCAAGCAAAATACGATCAAATTGCTGACCTTGAGCCCATGTTTCAGGCTGTGTTCCGTCTCCTTGTATAACAACAGCATGTTGCTTTAGACGAATTAAATTTTCTTTCACTCTTTTAAGGCGTGATTCATCTATGTCTACAGCAATAACATTAGCCTTAGGGGCTAACTCTAAAATATGGGTTGTTTTTCCACCTGGTGCTGCACATAAATCTAAAATATTTTCCCCATTTTGAGGTTCTAGTAATTCAGCACAGCCTTGAGCTGAAACATCTTGTACTGTTGACCAACCATCTTCAAAGCCCGGAAGACGAGAAACAGCTGTAGGTTCATCTAAGCGGATAGCATTTGGATGTGAAGAGTGCAAATGTGCGGTTATCTCAGATTGCTCTAATAAATTAAGATATTGTGTAGCTGTGTGATGCTGAGAATTTACTCTTAACCACATAGGTGGGCGTTGGTTATTTGCTTCAATAATAGATTGCCAATCATCTGGATAGGCTGTTTGTAGGCGTTTTAATAACCAGCTTGGATGTAAATATTGGCTAGTGTTGTTAGTAATTCTTTCTTCTAATTGTACTTGTTGGCGTTGAAATGAACGCAACACGCCATTAATAAGCCCTTTTAATTGGGGTTTTTTCAGTGCTACTGCTCCATTTACTGTTTCTGCTAATGCAGCATGAGGCGGAATGCGAGTATAAAGTAGCTGATAGATACCTACCATAATTAAGTAATGCAGGGTTCTTTGTTTACCAGTTAATGGTTTTTCCATTAGCTGACTAATAAACCATTCAAGCTTAGGTAAATAACGTAAAACGCCAAAGCAAATTTCTTGTAATAAAGCTTTATCTTTATCATTGATATTGCGTTGTAAGTCAGGCAATACAGTGCTTAGTGATTGTCCGTTATCAAGGACTTGATTAATTGCCGTTGCCGCGATACTACGCAAATTATATGTGTTTTTCATATGGTGAAGATGAATATATTAGTGACTGAAATAAAACTGCCTGAAGGTATCAGGCGGTTTACAAGTTCGTTATGCTAGAATTTGCTCTGGAGTAAACCATTCGCGACGAGAGTTTAGGATATCTTGTGCACTCATTGCTTTTTTGCCAGGCGGTTGTAGCTGAGTAATATTTAGTATGCCATTTCCTGTGGCGATACATATACCTTTTTTATCAGCGCTAATAATTGTTCCTGGTTGCTTGTCATGTTCGTCGGTGAATACTTCAGCTTGCCAAACTTTAATGAGTTGCTCTTCAACCATGAAATAACTCATTGGCCAAGGATTGAAAGCACGAATACAACGCTCAATATGTACAGCATCATCTTGCCAATTAATGCGAGCTTCCTCTTTCGATAATTTTTCAGCATAATTTGCTAATGAATCGTCTTGTTTCTCACCAACGCATTGACCTGCGGATAACATCTCAACAGTATGAATTAATGCTTCAGGGCCTGTTATTGCTAATTTATCATATAACGAGGCGCTCGTATCACTAGCGCTAATTGGACAAATTGCTTTGTAAAGCATGTCTCCAGTATCTAAACCTGCGTCCATTTGCATAATAGTCACACCCGTTTCAGTATCACCAGCCCAAATAGAACGTTGAATTGGTGCTGCTCCTCTCCAGCGAGGTAACAAAGAGCCGTGAACATTCAAGCAACCTAAGCGAGGAATATCAAGAACGGCTTGCGGTAAAATCAATCCATAAGCAACAACTATCATTAAGTCCGCATTTTGGTCTTTTATCCACTGCTGGTTTTCGCTATCTCTAAGAGATATTGGTTGAAAAACAGGGAGTTGGTTTTCTTCAGCGAGAACCTTGACAGGGCTTGGTGTTAACTTTTTACCTCTCCCCGCAGGTTTATCATGGCGAGTGAGAACGCCTACGATTTGGTGCCTGGTACCTAAGAGAGCAGCTAAGTGTTTGGCCGCAAAATCTGGTGTACCTGCAAAAATAATTTTCAATGGCTCTGACACGTTAATTTCCCTATTTATATTTAGCGAACTAGCTATTCTTGGCTTCTTTTGCTCTTAGTCTGTCTAGTTTTTCAACTTTCTGGCGGATGCGCTGACGTTTTAAAGGCGATAAATAGTCAACAAATAGCTTACCAACAAGGTGGTCCATTTCATGTTGGATACAGATAGCTAATAAACCATCAGCCTCTAGTTCAAAAGACTCGCCGTTATAATTTAGTGCACGAACTTTTACCTGCTCAGCACGAGGGACGAAGCCATGTTGTTCCGGAATAGACAAGCAACCTTCTTCGATACCTGTTTCCCCAGATTTATCTAACAATTCAGGGTTAATAAGAACTAAGCGCTCATCACGAGTTTCGGACACATCAATGACGATGATTCGCTGGTGGATATCGACTTGAGTTGCTGCAAGGCCAATACCTTCTTCTTCATACATGGTATCGAACATATCATCAACAATATGCTGTATAGAAGCATCAACTTTGTCTACTGGCTTAGCAATTGTGCGTAAGCGTTCGTCTGGATAATGTAATACGTTTAAGACTGACATAAATTTTTCGAGCGGTTTCCAAAATGTGAATGGGAATTAATGACTATTCTAGACATTTCTCTTTCATATTGACAGTATTGGTTATGATTTGTTCACTGAAGAACCTATTTGTTAATGAGTCAGGATGACAATAATGGATACCCAAGAAATTTGGTTAAGGATGTCTCAAGTTAAAAGGCTATTGCCCCTGAATGCAGTAAGAATAATTAATGAGCTAAAACAACTAAATAAAATTAGCTATCAGGCTTTACACCATCATGGTTTGAATGAAATACAGCAATTACAATTTATGAATGTCTCTATGCACCGGCTAGAAAAAGTACAAGCATGGCTTTCAGATAAACATCATCAAATGATTACTTACTGTGATTCCCATTACCCTTTTTTATTAAAGCAAATCTACAGTCCTCCTCTTTTATTATTTGTTGAGGGAAAAAGTGAATTATTGGTAGCGCCACAAATTGCTATAGTTGGCAGTCGTAGAGCAAGTGAATATGGCAGAATATGGACTAACCTGTTTGTAAAGAGCTTTGTTCACCATGGTATAACCATCACTAGTGGGCTTGCATTAGGTATCGACGGTATAAGCCATAAAGCAGCTCTAGATAATAGAGGTGAAACAATTGCGGTTTTAGGTAGCGGATTAGCAAATATTTACCCGCGTCAACATGCTGAATTAGCTGAAAAGATTAAAAATTATGGTGCGTTGATTTCAGAATATTGGCCGGATGTACCACCATTACCTAAGCAATTTCCCAAGAGAAACCGTATTATTAGTGGGTTAAGTAAAGCAGTTGTTGTCATTGAAGCTGGAATGAAAAGTGGATCATTAATAACTGCTAGATATGCATTAGAGCAAAACCGTGACTTATTTACATTGCCTGCTCCATTGGGTAATTCTGCATTCCATGGTAACCATTGGCTATTGCAGCAAGGAGCTTATCTATTAGCTGAACCTGAAGATGTATTGCAACATATTGGTGATGGGTTAAATTGGATACAAACAGAATTGCCTATAGAAAAGGTATCACTTGAGTTTAGTGTGGTAGAAAATAAAATTTTAGGTATGGTGGGGTACCAAGCGACACCAGTAGATGTCATTGCAGAACAGACCCAAATTCCTGTTACTCAAATAATTACCATATTAACTGAGATGGAAATCAATGGAGTAGTTAGCTCGGGGGCTGGTGGGTATATCAGAGTCACTTAGTTAAAAGCAACAGTAGAGAAAAACATGTCTAAACAACTGCCCTTCGATACAGAGAAAAATGAACATTGTCCAGAATGCGATTCCTTGCTTGTTATCCGCAATAGTTCACATGGGCCTTTTTTGGGTTGTTCAAGTTATCCACAATGTCATTATATGAGGCCGCTAAGGCCTACAGTAGAAAGTCATATTATTAAAGTATTAAGTGGTCAACATTGTCCTAAATGTAGCCATGACTTAGTGCTGAAGCAAGGCCGATTTGGCATGTTTATTGGTTGTAGTAATTATCCTGAATGTGAACATATTGAGCTAATTGATAAGCCGGATGAAACTAAAATTTCTTGCCCGCAATGCCAAACAGGGAATTTATTACAGAGAAAATCGCGTTTCGGTAAGACTTTTTATGCTTGTGATAATTATCCTAACTGTCAGTTTATATTAAATAATAAGCCTATTACTGGTAAATGTAAGTATTGTGAATATCCATTACTTATGGAAAAAAGGGGGGGACAGGGAGTAAGATTATTTTGTGCCAGCAAACGCTGCGGTAAGCAACAAGAAGAATAATGAGTTAAAACTATGTCAAATATATCTACACCTGCAATTGAAAGTATCATAAATTCATTACAACACGAGGAGGTTATTGCCTACCCAACAGAAGCCGTATTTGGTTTAGGCTGTGACCCAGATAGTGAAAAGGCAGTACATAAGTTATTAGAATTGAAGCAACGCCCTTGGGAAAAAGGATTAATCCTTATTGCTGATAGCTATGAACAATTAAAAGACTATATAGATGATGAGCAGTTAACGGAAGATCAGAAACAAGCGATGTTTGCAACATGGCCAGGGCCAGTAACATGGGTTATCCCCGCAAAAACAACGACGCCAAAATGGTTGACTGGCCGGTTTGACACCATCGCAGTGAGAGTCACAGACCATGAATTAGTAAAAAGCTTATGCCGTCATTATGGCAAACCTTTAGTGTCTACAAGTGCAAATTTAAGTGGTTTAGAGCCTTGTAGAACAACAGAAGAAGTAATTGCTCAGTTTAAAGGAAGTGTTCCTGTCCTTGATGGAACAGTGGGTGGCCGCCAAAATCCTTCTGAAATAAGAGACGCAAAAACAGGGCAACTATATCGTAAAGGATAATATTGATGGAAATGTTTGCGGTTTTTGGCAATCCAATTCAACACAGTAAATCACCCGTTATACATAAAATGTTTGCAGAGCAAACAGGTATTTCACTGAAATATGAAAAAATCCTAGCACCAGTAGAGGGTTTCGAACAAAGCTTAATAGAGTTTTTTTCACAAGGTGGAAAGGGCGCAAACATTACATTGCCATTTAAGGAGCGCGCCTTTCATGCTGTTTCTGAATTAACAGCGAGAGCTCAAACTTGTGGTGCAGTTAATACGGTCATGAAGCTTGATGATCATCGATTGCTGGGAGACAACACAGATGGAATGGGGCTTTTGTTAGATTTACAGCGTTTGAATTTTGTACATCCAAGTAGCCGAATATTAATAGTTGGTGCTGGTGGTGCAACACGTGGAGCATTATTGCCACTTTTAGAATATGGCTGTGATATCACTTTAACAAATAGAACCTTTTCTAAGGCTGTGTTATTAATTAACGAATTTTCAGCGCTAGGGAAAATATGTGGGAAGGAGATCTCGCAGATCGTATCTGCTGATTTTGATCTGATCATCAATGCGACTTCATCTGGTGTGAATGGAGAAGTTCCTGCAATTGATCCAAATGTATTTAATCATCAAGTTGCATGTTATGACATGTTTTATCAATCGTCATTAACTCCTTTCCTTGAATTTGCGGCTCAACACCAAGTGACTAAGATAGCGGATGGCTTAGGTATGCTTGTAGGACAAGCTGCATTTTCTTTTAAGCTATGGCATGGCGTTCTTCCTGAAATTACACCTGTTTTATCTGCTTTATATAAGGAATTGAAAGGGTGAATCAGCAAATTCAATTTCCGGATAGAGAAGAGTGGGATGAGCTATCCAAGCAAGTACGCTTTCCTGTGTTGATTAGCGGAATGCTTGCCGAATGTGCAATCCCTCAGTCATTGCTATTTCAACGCTATGGTCAAGAAGAAACACCTCTGAGGTTATTTCAGCAGTATCGATGGGATATCGAAGAAGAGTTTGAAGCCTTGATTGAACAAGGCCTCGATGGCGAAGATGGGCTTTACGTATTATCAGAGGCTAAATAGTTATTTTTCCATTCAACATAGTTATTTGCTGAATAACGTAGATGACCTAACTCAGCATCAGTCAATTTTCGGATGGCTTTTGCTGGGCTCCCTGTATATAAGTAACCAGACTCGAGCCTTTTTCCTTGAGTCACTAAACTGTTAGCTCCGATAATAACGTCATCTTCGACTATAGCCCCATCAATGACAATTGAGCCCATTCCAACCAGTACTCTATTCCCTATAGTGCAACCATGTAACATGACTTTATGGCCAATGGTGACATCTTCCCCGATAATTAACGGGTTTCCCTCAGGGTTACTGGCAGATTTATGCGTGACATGTAGTACTGAGCCATCTTGGATATTGGTGCGTGCGCCAATAGAGATATAGTTAACATCACCACGCAAAACACTGAGAGGCCAAATACTGACATCATCAGCTATGCGAACATCTCCAATTACAACAGAAGATGGGTCAATGAAAACGCGTGCATTAATAGAAGGATAGATACCTAAATAAGGGCGTAAAAGTGTGTTCATAGTTATAACCATAAAAAGAAATAAAGGATGGCAGTTAAATAACTCGCTAATTCATTATGAATTTATGAGCCAAGTAGGCTGCTAAAGTTAGAATTATAGGCATGAAGTCGCTTCTTTTATAATCGTTATGCAGTGAAAAAGCACAAGATGGCTATTTTATCTGCAAACGGAGTTTTTTTTTAAAAAAAAGGTTGTGTAATTTTGAAGGCTCCCTATAATGCGCATCCGTTGTCACGACAAACCGGTTCGAAGAAAACTTCGTAACCCAGTGATAACAGAGGTGAGAAAGAAAAAAGTTGAAAATAAACTCTTGACTTTCTAAATAAAAAACGTAATATACGACACCTCGCGACAACGACCTCGAAGTCGAAAATCAAAAGATTTAGTCGCAACGCTCTTTAACAATTTATCAGACAATCTGTGTGGGCACTCACAGGACACTATCAAAAAAATATTTGATTTTAAGTCTTGAAGAGTGACTAACACGTTAATTCATATATATGAACTAATAGGTAATTTGGTTTCTTCGGAAATCAAACGACAGTAAACATTCTTTGAGCATCAAGCTTTTTAATTGAAGAGTTTGATCATGGCTCAGATTGAACGCTGGCGGCAGGCCTAACACATGCAAGTCGAGCGGTAACAGGGGAAGCTTGCTTCTCGCTGACGAGCGGCGGACGGGTGAGTAATGTATGGGGATCTGCCCGATAGAGGGGGATAACTACTGGAAACGGTAGCTAATACCGCATAATCTCTCAGGAGCAAAGCAGGGGAACTTCGGTCCTTGCGCTATCGGATGAACCCATATGGGATTAGCTAGTAGGTGAGGTAATGGCTCACCTAGGCGACGATCCCTAGCTGGTCTGAGAGGATGATCAGCCACACTGGGACTGAGACACGGCCCAGACTCCTACGGGAGGCAGCAGTGGGGAATATTGCACAATGGGCGCAAGCCTGATGCAGCCATGCCGCGTGTATGAAGAAGGCCCTAGGGTTGTAAAGTACTTTCAGTCGGGAGGAAGGCGTTGATGCTAATATCATCAACGATTGACGTTACCGACAGAAGAAGCACCGGCTAACTCCGTGCCAGCAGCCGCGGTAATACGGAGGGTGCAAGCGTTAATCGGAATTACTGGGCGTAAAGCGCACGCAGGCGGTTGATTAAGTTAGATGTGAAATCCCCGGGCTTAACCTGGGAATGGCATCTAAGACTGGTCAGCTAGAGTCTTGTAGAGGGGGGTAGAATTCCATGTGTAGCGGTGAAATGCGTAGAGATGTGGAGGAATACCGGTGGCGAAGGCGGCCCCCTGGACAAAGACTGACGCTCAGGTGCGAAAGCGTGGGGAGCAAACAGGATTAGATACCCTGGTAGTCCACGCTGTAAACGATGTCGATTTGAAGGTTGTTCCCTTGAGGAGTGGCTTTCGGAGCTAACGCGTTAAATCGACCGCCTGGGGAGTACGGCCGCAAGGTTAAAACTCAAATGAATTGACGGGGGCCCGCACAAGCGGTGGAGCATGTGGTTTAATTCGATGCAACGCGAAGAACCTTACCTACTCTTGACATCCAGAGAACTTAGCAGAGATGCTTTGGTGCCTTCGGGAACTCTGAGACAGGTGCTGCATGGCTGTCGTCAGCTCGTGTTGTGAAATGTTGGGTTAAGTCCCGCAACGAGCGCAACCCTTATCCTTTGTTGCCAGCGATTCGGTCGGGAACTCAAAGGAGACTGCCGGTGATAAACCGGAGGAAGGTGGGGATGACGTCAAGTCATCATGGCCCTTACGAGTAGGGCTACACACGTGCTACAATGGCGTATACAAAGAGAAGCGACCTCGCGAGAGCAAGCGGAACTCATAAAGTGCGTCGTAGTCCGGATTGGAGTCTGCAACTCGACTCCATGAAGTCGGAATCGCTAGTAATCGTAGATCAGAATGCTACGGTGAATACGTTCCCGGGCCTTGTACACACCGCCCGTCACACCATGGGAGTGGGTTGCAAAAGAAGTAGGTAGCTTAACCTTCGGGAGGGCGCTTACCACTTTGTGATTCATGACTGGGGTGAAGTCGTAACAAGGTAACCGTAGGGGAACCTGCGGTTGGATCACCTCCTTACCATTGAAGTGTTTTTGTGAAGTGCTCACACAGATTGTCTGATAGAAAGTAGAGCAATGGCTTTACGTGGGAGACTTATTCGAGAGGATAAGACTTACATGAAAATAGCAAAACGGTGTTTTGCAATTGAATTTTCGTGTCCCCTTCGTCTAGAGGCCTAGGACACCGCCCTTTCACGGCGGTAACAGGGGTTCGAATCCCCTAGGGGACGCCAATTGCGCCGATGTCGAGTGAAAGACGATGTCCCCAATAATGATTAAGCCAATTATGTAAATAGTTGGTTTAACAATTATGCTCTTTAACAATCTGGAACAAGCTGAAAATTGAAAACAACGCACATTGTTTATCGCTTAAACAATGTGAGAGTCTCTCAAAAATCTCAACTTGAAGATGTTGTCAACAGACACGAAGCCGTCGGGTTTTGTATCGACTGACATAAAAGACACCTTCGGGTTGTGAGGTTAAGCGACTAAGCGTACACGGTGGATGCCTAGGCAATCAGAGGCGATGAAGGACGTGCTAATCTGCGATAAGCGTCGGTAAGGTGATATGAACCGTGATAACCGACGATTTCCGAATGGGGAAACCCAGTGCAATTCGTTGCACTATCGTTTGATGAATACATAGTCAAACGAAGCGAACCGGGGGAACTGAAACATCTCAGTACCCCGAGGAAAAGAAATCAACCGAGATTCCCCTAGTAGCGGCGAGCGAACGGGGAGCAGCCCAGAGTCTTAATCAGCATTAGCATCAGGAGAACGGTCTGGAAAGGCCGGCAGTAAAGGGTGATAGCCCCGTATCCGAAGGTGTTAGTGTTGTGAACTCGACGAGTAGGGCGGGACACGTGTTATCCTGTCTGAATATGGGGGGACCATCCTCCAAGGCTAAATACTCCTGATTGACCGATAGTGAACCAGTACCGTGAGGGAAAGGCGAAAAGAACCCCGGCGAGGGGAGTGAAATAGAACCTGAAACCGTGTACGTACAAGCAGTGGGAGCCCCACCACCAAAGCATTTTCTGGTGTTGAGGACAACTTTAAAGTGACATTCAACACGCGTTGGCGGAGCGTTTTTTGCGACGCCCAACACACAAAACAAGCAGTGAATGTGCTTTGGGGTGGGGTGACTGCGTACCTTTTGTATAATGGGTCAGCGACTTATATTCTGTAGCAAGGTTAACCGTATAGGGGAGCCGTAGGGAAACCGAGTCTTAACTGGGCGAATGAGTTGCAGGGTATAGACCCGAAACCCGGTGATCTAGCCATGGGCAGGTTGAAGGTTGGGTAACACTAACTGGAGGACCGAACCGACTAATGTTGAAAAATTAGCGGATGACTTGTGGCTGGGGGTGAAAGGCCAATCAAACCGGGAGATAGCTGGTTCTCCCCGAAAGCTATTTAGGTAGCGCCTCGTGAACTCATCTTCGGGGGTAGAGCACTGTTTCGACTAGGGGGTCATCCCGACTTACCAACTCGATGCAAACTACGAATACCGAAGAATGTTATCACGGGAGACACACGGCGGGTGCTAACGTTCGTCGTGAAGAGGGAAACAACCCAGACCGCCAGCTAAGGTCCCAAAGTCATAGTTAAGTGGGAAACGAAGTGGGAAGGCTCAGACAGCCAGGATGTTGGCTTAGAAGCAGCCATCATTTAAAGAAAGCGTAATAGCTCACTGGTCGAGTCGGCCTGCGCGGAAGATGTAACGGGGCTAAACTATGCACCGAAGCTGCGGCAGCGATATGTAAATATTGTTGGGTAGGGGAGCGTTCTGTAAGCCTGTGAAGGTGTACTGCGAGGTATGCTGGAGGTATCAGAAGTGCGAATGCTGACATAAGTAACGATAATGCGGGTGAAAAACCCGCACGCCGGAAGACCAAGGGTTCCTGTCCAACGTTAATCGGGGCAGGGTGAGTCGACCCCTAAGGCGAGGCAGAAATGCGTAGTCGATGGGAAACGGGTTAATATTCCCGTACTGGTGATAATTGCGATGGGGGGACGGAGAAGGCTAGGCTATCCGGGCGACGGTTGTCCCGGTTTAAGGATGTAGGCAGGTGAATTAGGCAAATCCGGTTCACTATATGCTGAGGTCCGACGACGAGTCACTACGGTGATGAAGTAGCTCATGCCCCGCTTCCAGGAAAAGCCTCTAAGCTCTAGATTATCATTAATCGTACCCCAAACCGACACAGGTGGTCAGGTAGAGAATACTCAGGCGCTTGAGAGAACTCGGGTGAAGGAACTAGGCAAAATGGTGCCGTAACTTCGGGAGAAGGCACGCTGGCGCTAGGTGAAGTCCCTCGCGGATGGAGCTGAAGCCAGTCGCAGATACCAGCTGGCTGCAACTGTTTATTAAAAACACAGCACTGTGCAAACACGAAAGTGGACGTATACGGTGTGACGCCTGCCCGGTGCTGGAAGGTTAATTGATGGGGTTATCCGTAAGGAGAAGCTCTTGATCGAAGCCCCAGTAAACGGCGGCCGTAACTATAACGGTCCTAAGGTAGCGAAATTCCTTGTCGGGTAAGTTCCGACCTGCACGAATGGCGTAATGATGGCCAGGCTGTCTCCACCCGAGACTCAGTGAAATTGAACTCGCTGTGAAGATGCAGTGTACCCGCGGCAAGACGGAAAGACCCCGTGAACCTTTACTATAGCTTGACACTGAACATTGAGCCTTGATGTGTAGGATAGGTGGGAGGCTTTGAAGTGTGGACGCCAGTCTGCATGGAGCCAACCTTGAAATACCACCCTTTAATGTTTGATGTTCTAACGTAGCCCCGTTATCCGGGGTGCGGACAGTGTCTGGTGGGTAGTTTGACTGGGGCGGTCTCCTCCCAAAGAGTAACGGAGGAGCACGAAGGTTGGCTAAGCATGGTCGGACATCATGCGGTTAGTGCAAAGGCATAAGCCAGCTTGACTGCGAGAGTGACGGCTCGAGCAGGTACGAAAGTAGGTCTTAGTGATCCGGTGGTTCTGAATGGAAGGGCCATCGCTCAACGGATAAAAGGTACTCCGGGGATAACAGGCTGATACCGCCCAAGAGTTCATATCGACGGCGGTGTTTGGCACCTCGATGTCGGCTCATCACATCCTGGGGCTGAAGTAGGTCCCAAGGGTACGGCTGTTCGCCGTTTAAAGTGGTACGCGAGCTGGGTTTAGAACGTCGTGAGACAGTTCGGTCCCTATCTGCCGTGGGCGTTGGAAGATTGAAAGGGGCTGCTCCTAGTACGAGAGGACCGGAGTGGACGCACCACTGGTGTTCGGGTTGTCATGCCAATGGCATTGCCCGGTAGCTAAGTGCGGAAGAGATAACCGCTGAAAGCATCTAAGCGGGAAACTTGCCTTGAGATGAGTCTTCCCTGACTCTTTAAGGGTCCTAAAGGAACGTTTAAGACTAAGACGTTGATAGGTTGGGTGTGTAAGCGTAGCGATACGTTGAGCTAACCAATACTAATGAACCGTGAGGCTTAACCTGACAACACCGAAGGTGTTTTAGAGAGATTATGTTGATTCAATAAGCGTGAGAAGCCGAGAGGTGAAGGACACAGCAGCTTGTTCGAGATTAATGTTCTGGTTTAGTGCACGAAAGTGAGATTAAACGGGAACACACAGAATTTGTCTGGCGGCAATAGCGCGGTGGTCCCACCTGACCCCATGCCGAACTCAGCAGTGAAACGCCGTAGCGCCGATGGTAGTGTGGGGTCTCCCCATGTGAGAGTAGGGAACTGCCAGACATTAATTAAAGGTTTATTGCTCAATTAGCGGTAAACAGCCGAAAGGCAAAAGAATAAGTGGAGCGGTAGTTCAGTTGGTTAGAATACCTGCCTGTCACGCAGGGGGTCGCGGGTTCGAGTCCCGTCCGTTCCGCCACTTAATTTAGGGGCGTAGTTCAATTGGTAGAGCACCGGTCTCCAAAACCGGGTGTTGGGAGTTCGAGTCTCTCCGCCCCTGCCAGTTACCAATTAAGTAATAATAAAAGAAGTATCTATTGATAACCCGATTAGCTTAATCGGGTTTTTCTTTATTTATCTAATAGCAAATATAGAGTTACTTTTCCCCTATTTGCTAATTTTCATTTGATCTTAGCTAATCTACTATCCCACTGTTTTATATACTTCAATTGTATTCATCACTTTAAATGCAAGAAATAAGCTCCCTGATTTATTTTTCTCTCATCCAATCTTTTGATGTTCTTTATTAATACTAAAAATAGGCGAGTTATTACTTACTGTTTATACCTTTTAATTACATTTACCACTCAAATGTATTGATGATATTACCTAATTTCCCTCCAAACTACCTTCTCTTTTATTTTTATCAGCTTATATGCATTTTCACCTAATGAGTAAGTTGTTACTTGCTACTTTATGTTTTTCAATAGTATTTGTGGGTTGAAAGGTATTTTAATGTGCTCAATCTTTAATTTAGATAAATGTCGTATACCGAGAATTGCTGGTTTAGCTTTATTAATCTCAAAAAATCATTTTGTTTATATTGTATAAATAAATGCCGATGAGTTATTCGTGATTGGTATATCTTATTAAAAGATAAAAAGAAGCATCAATTAAGAACATTGTGCAGTGGAACATAGTTTGTTTATAAAGTAGTAGGAAGGTGAGTGAATTCTGTTACTCACCTTCTTCTTTTATTGTTCACTTAACTGTGCATTTTTTATTGGCGTTTTAATCAGTTGATTGATAAGAGCTTGCTGATCGTTTTTTTGGAGCCAGACTGCATACAAAGGTTTGTTTATTGAGGTTTCTGAGAGCGTTTTTAGGCCTGGATATTGATATACCCAATGAGCAGGTAAAAATGCCGCTGAAAGCGATACAGGAAGTAATTGGCGGGTAATATGGGCAGAGGTCGTGATCATTACGGGTGTATCATCTTGGGCTAGTGATGGTTCATTTTTGGGATGAAAATCAACCCCCCACTCTAGCTTTATAAAATTATATTTTGTTAATGCAATATTTTTTTGGGAAGCCATAAGCTGTAAATCAATCGTACCGATGATAGTGCTTTCAAACTCATCCATTTTTGGGGGTTCAGTTGCGATTAATAAGTCTAATTCTCTAGAATGTAGTTGCTTAACAAGAGACTGGCGCGTTGAAACCCTAGCTTCGAGTCGCAGTTCATCATGTTGATTATAAAGTTCTTCTACCCAGTCAGTTAGATAACCTTCCCAAAGTGAAGCTGTTGCACCAATAGAAAGCTCAGTGTGTTGTGAAGCATGAGATATTTCTTTTTTAGCTTGCAACCAGGTATTCATTAACGATTCGGCATATGGAACAAGCCTTTCTCCCGCGGCTGTTAACCGGATATTGTTTCTATGCCTTGTAAATAAGCTTGTACCTAGCTGTGTTTCTAATTGTCTAATACGAAAGCTAACTGCTGATTGTGTTAAATAGAGTGATTCTGCGGCTCTACCGAAGTGCCTAGTCTTACTGACCTCTAAAAAAGTTCTCAATAACTCGCTGTCCACATGCATCTCCAATTATTTTTGTCGTGATGATTTAAATGTTTTGTTTTACAGATTGTCAATGCTGTCTAATACTCCGCGCCATATAGAGTTTGACTGTAATAAGTTAGGAGTGTGTCAGATGGCAGATAGCTTCATCACGACTAATCGTTTTTTTGATAATAAACATTACCCACGTGGCTTTTCTCGTCATGGTGATTTCACCATCAAAGAAGCTCAGTTGCTAGAACGTCTCGGCCAAGCTTTTAATGAGCTTGATATAGGTAAACGCGAACCTCAAACAGAAGAAGAAAAACTTTTCGTCGCTGTATGCCGTGGTGAGCGTGAACCTGCTACCCCAGAAGAAAAAGTTTGGGCAAAATATTCTAGCCGTATTAACCGTCCAAAACGCTTCCATACTTTATCTGGCGGTAAACCGCAGATAGATCCATCGGAAGACTACACTGATACAGATGATTAATATCATCATCGTATGATAAGAGGGACTACGGTCCCTTTATTTTTACGAGATAATAAAGTAGTTATCTGTCCATTCTTCTCAGCTTACTTGTTTTTGCAAATGAAGCAATAACTTATCCATCGCTCGATACCCTAGAGCTTCTAATAAATCAGAACGCTCAATAGTTTCTGCGGCATTAAGGTCGGCTATTGTTCTGGCAACTCTTAATATTCTGTGCCAAGCTCGGATGGAAAGACCTAACTTATTTAATGCATGTTCTAAGAATAATGCATCTTTTGCGGTAAGTAGGCAAAATTGTGTGGTTTCTCTTGGCGTTAGTAAACTATTAATTTTTCCGGCTCGCCTAAGTTGCCTATTTCTGGCTTCGATAACTCTTTGTCTGACGTGTTCACTTGTTTCACCTTGATTAGTTTGGCTACTCAATGAACCGAGAGGTAACAATGGAATTTCTATAGAGAGATCAAACCGGTCAATAAAAGGCCCTGATATGCGTGAAAGATAACGTAGGATACGGGAAGGAGTTGAACGACTCATTTCTCCTTGGTAATGACCTGTTGGGCTAGGGTTTAGAGCTGCAACTAACTGAAAACTAGCGGGATAGCAAACTTTTGCTTTTGCTCGAGAAATACTAATTTTTCGGGATTCTAGTGGTTCTCGTAAAGAATCGAGTACTGAGCGGCTAAATTCTGGTAATTCATCTAAAAATAAAATACCGTGATGTGCAAGTGAGATCTCGCCAGGCTTGGGAAGAGAGCCACCGCCAATTAAAGCTGCAATTGATGCGCTATGATGGGGCGCTCTAAAAGGCCTTATCGGCCAATTCATGTCTTCTTTTGTATTTTCACTCAAGCTATGTAATGAAGCAACTTCTAACGCTTCCTGAGAGGTTAATGGGGGAAGTAAAGTCATTAGCCGACTGGCTAACATCGTTTTTCCTGTTCCTGGCGGACCCAATAAGAGTAAATTATGCCCACCAGCGGCACAGATTTCTAATGCTCGTTTACCATGTTCTTGGCCAATGATATCGTTAATATCACCTTCTTGCTTGATTGAGAGAGGTGCTTGGTGAATTTGTTGATTACAAAGCAATGTTTTTTTGTTATGTAAAAAATGACAAAGCTCCAATAAGGATGTTGCGAAATAAACGCTATTATCTGGGAGTAGGCCTAATTGATGTTGATTCTCCATAGATAGTATTAAGGAGCGTTGTTGTTTTAATGCTGATTGGGCGGCAGGAATAGCACTGCTGACATAGCGAACATCGCCAGATAAAGCAAGTTCACCTAAAAATTCATACTGTTTTAATGGCTCGTGGGGGAGCTGTCCTGATGATGCGAGTATGGCAATCGCGATTGCAAGATCATACCGACCACTTTCTTTTGGTAAGTCAGCTGGAGCTAAATTAACCGTCATTTTTTTAGCTGGATATTCAAATCCGCTATTTAGTAGAGCGCTTCGAACTCTATCTCTTGCTTCTTTTACGGCCGTTTCTGGTAGCCCAACGAGTGTTAAACCTGGGAGCCCATTACTAATATGTGCTTCAACAGTAACAAGAGGTGCTTCTAACCCAATTGATGCTCTAGTGTAAACAATCGCTAATGTCATGAGCCCTCCAATATTATTTACAGAGTAATATTCTGCTAAAAATAATTTGATTTATCTTGAATAGATAACATGTTTGCGAAGCCGATCGATAATTTAATTACTTAGTTACTGAGTTGTTTCAATTTACTACGAGTGGCTTCGAAGCTAGGTTATAACTGGGATTGTGTTAGTTTTATGAAGCGAGGATACTGTGCCGAGCTTGGTTATGCATAAGAAAAAGTAATTAATTATGTGGGGTGAGTTTTAATGGTGCCAAATGACTAATATGGATGATGTAGCTGATTATGCTATGTATTCTATTGAATTTTACTGAGGAATGACTATTTAAGTAGTTTATAATGCTAATTTCATTGTTATTATATGATTTTAAAGTAATTTAATGTTTTGAAAATAAATAAATTAAATAAAAGTTGTCAAAACGCCTTTAAAATGATAACTCTAAATAATAGATGATTAAGAATATTGAAAAAGTAAAACACATGAACGCATTTATCCAAGCAGTTAGCCTAATTATTATTAGCGTGGTGGTGATTATTATCCCACCGTGCGGGGCTGCACTTGGACGACGAAGGCTAAAATAACAGCCAGATCTCACGAGAACCCCGCACCGAAAGGCGCGGGGTTTTTTTTGACATAAATGTTGATTGATGCAAGCACACTAAATAAAACATAACAAATACAAATAGATAAAGTAGACAGACAGGAGATAAAGCATGAACGGAGCACAATGGTTAGTTCAAGCATTGCGAACACAGGGAGTTGATACCGTATTTGGGTATCCTGGTGGCGCAATTATGCCAGTTTATGACGCATTGTATGATGGTGGAGTTGAGCATTTGTTGTGTCGACATGAGCAAGGAGCTGTAATCGCGGCAATTGGTTATGCACGATCAACAGGAAAGACAGGGGTGTGTATTGCAACATCTGGGCCTGGCGCAACAAATGTTATCACGGGGCTAGCGGATGCATTATTAGACTCTGTTCCTGTTGTCGCCATTACCGGTCAAGTCGCTTCTGAATTTATCGGAACCGATGCCTTTCAAGAAATCGATGTCTTAGGGTTATCTTTAGCTTGTACTAAGCACAGTTTTTTGGTTGAAGACATCGAGGATTTACCTCGCATTCTTGCTGAGGCTTTCGCAATCGCAAATAGTGGGCGACCAGGCCCTGTACTGATTGATATTCCGAAAGATATTCAGCTACAACACGCTGAGTTGTCTGCGTTTTTAATG
This sequence comes from Providencia sp. PROV004, assembly GCF_011045615.1. Taxonomy (NCBI): domain Bacteria; kingdom Pseudomonadati; phylum Pseudomonadota; class Gammaproteobacteria; order Enterobacterales; family Morganellaceae; genus Providencia; species Providencia sp. PROV004. The sequence goes on along the minus strand of NZ_CP042859.1, from coordinate 4,377,108 downwards.
CCGGTAGAGCAAGAAGTCACGTCACCTTTATCAGAAATCCAACAGGCAAGAATGCTATTAGAACAATCAGAAAAGCCTATGTTGTACGTTGGTGGCGGTGTTGGAATGTCAGGTGCCGTAAAAGAATTACGCGAATTTATTGAGTTTACAGGTATTCCTTCAGTTGCAACATTAAAAGGGCTTGGTGCTGTGAGCCCTTTAGATGAAAACTATTTAGGCATGTTAGGTATGCACGGTACTAAAGCGGCCAATATTTCTGTGCAGCGCTGTGACTTACTCATCGCTGTTGGTGCTCGTTTTGATGATAGGGTAACAGGTAAGTTAAATACTTTTGCACCGAACGCCAAAGTGATTCATATCGATATAGACCACGTAGAATTGGACAAATTACGTCAAACGCATGTTGCGTTGCATGGTGATGCAAAAGTATTACTACCTGAATTAATGCTTAAAAAATCAATAGCACCTTGGCAGCAGGAAGTTCAGCAACTTAAAAAAGAATTCGGTTGGCGTTATGACCATCCTGGTGAGCCTATTTATGCACCACTGTTACTGAAACAACTGTCGGATAAAATGCAGCCAAATACGGTTGTTACTACCGATGTAGGGCAACACCAAATGTGGTCAGCACAACATATCACCGTTGATGGCCCTGAAAATTTCTTAACCTCAAGTGGGCTTGGAACCATGGGGTTTGGTATCCCTGCGGCAATTGGAGCACAGGTTGCTAGGCCTGAAGATACGGTTGTTTGTGTATCAGGAGATGGCTCATTCATGATGAATGTCCAAGAGCTGGGAACCATCAAACGTAAGCAACTTCCTGTAAAAATTCTTTTAATCGATAACCAGCGCTTAGGCATGGTTCGCCAGTGGCAAGAACTGTTTTTCGAACAGCGTTATAGCGAAACTATTTTAACAGACAACCCTGATTTTGTGGCATTAGCCAGCGCGTTTGGTATTAAAGGCCAACGGATCACAGATAAGTCGGAAGTTAATGCGGCATTAGATGAATTACTTAATAGCGAAGGTGCCTATTTATTACAGGTATCAATTAATGAACTAGAAAACGTCTGGCCGTTGGTTCCGCCTGGGGCTAGTAATGAAAAAATGATGGAGAAACCATTATGATGCAACACCAAATCTCGATATTGGCCCGTTTCCGTCCTGAGGTTTTAGAGCGTATATTAAGGGTCACTCGCCATCGTGGATTTCGTATTAATGCCATGAATATGGGACAATCGACAGACGGCGACAATGTTAATATTGAACTTACTGTAAGTAGTCAAAGGCCATTAACCCAGCTTTGTGCACAGTTAACCAAGCTTTCGGACATTACAGAAGTTGAAGTACTACAACAAGAATCACGACTATTACGCACACAAAGTGCAATGTAAGGAATATACAAATGACTAAGAAAGCTGACTTTATTTGGTTTAACGGTGAAATGACGCCATGGGCTGATGCAAAGGTTCATGTTATGTCTCATGCTCTGCACTATGGTACATCAGTGTTTGAAGGTGTCCGTTGTTATGACTCGCACAAAGGTCCTGTGGTCTTCCGCCACCGTGAGCATATGCAACGTTTGCATGATTCAGCAAAAATTTACCGTATGCCTGTCAGCTACAGCGTGGAAGAGTTAATGGAAGCATGTCGTGCAACTCTGCGTAAAAATAACTTAGTCAGTGCGTATATTCGTCCATTAGTGTTTATTGGTGATGTTGGTATGGGTGTTAACCCTCCAGACGGTTATAACACCGATGTGATTTTAGCCGCTTTTCCATGGGGAGCGTATTTAGGTGAAGAAGCGTTAGACCAAGGTATTGATGCGATGGTCTCTTCTTGGAATCGTGTTGCACCAAACACCATTCCTACAGGGGCAAAAGCAGGTGGCAACTATTTATCTTCTCTACTAGTTGGTAGCGAAGCTCGTCGCCATGGTTACCAAGAAGGTATTGCATTAGATGTTCACGGATATCTCTCCGAAGGTGCTGGGGAAAATATTTTTGAGGTGAAAGATGGCATCCTGTATACACCTCCGTTCACATCATCTGCATTACCAGGTATTACGCGTGATGCAATTTTAACTTTAGCAAAAGATTTGGGTATCGAAGTACGTGAGCAAACACTATCACGTGAATCTCTCTATCTTGCTGATGAAGTCTTCATGACAGGAACCGCTGCAGAGATCACTCCGGTTCGTAGTGTTGATGGTATCCAAGTTGGCATTGGCCGTTGTGGCCCAGTAACCAAGCAAATTCAGCAGGCATTCTTTGGCTTATTTGATGGTACAACAGAAGATAAATGGGGCTGGTTAGATCCAGTAAACCCTTAATAATTAAATTTAAATAGATGTTACAGGCGGACGTTCCCCGCCTGTTTTAAACACGGGAGTTAAAGATATGCCTAAGTACCGTTCAGCAACAACAACTCATGGTCGTAATATGGCTGGGGCTCGTGCATTATGGCGTGCAACAGGCATGACCGATGCTGATTTTGGAAAGCCCATTATTGCTGTTGTTAACTCATTCACACAGTTTGTTCCAGGCCACGTACATTTACGTGATTTAGGCAAATTAGTTGCAGAGCAAATTGAAAATGCAGGTGGTGTTGCGAAAGAGTTTAATACAATCGCTGTTGATGATGGGATTGCCATGGGACATGGCGGAATGTTGTATTCCTTACCTTCCCGTGAATTAATTGCGGATTCTGTTGAATATATGGTGAACGCACACTGTGCGGATGCCATGGTGTGTATTTCAAACTGCGATAAAATCACCCCAGGCATGTTGATGGCGTCATTACGTCTGAATATTCCGGTTATTTTTGTTTCGGGCGGTCCAATGGAAGCAGGTAAAACCAAGCTTTCAGATCAAATCATCAAGCTCGATTTAGTTGATGCTATGATTCAAGGGGCTAACCCTAATGTGAGTGATGCAGATAGTGAGCAAATAGAACGTTCAGCATGCCCAACGTGTGGCTCTTGCTCAGGAATGTTTACTGCAAACTCAATGAACTGCTTAACTGAGGCGCTTGGGTTATCTCAGCCAGGAAATGGCTCATTGTTAGCGACTCACGCAGACCGCGAAACTTTATTTATCAATGCAGGTAAGCGCATTGTTGAATTAACTAAACGCTATTACGAACAAGATGATGAAAGTGCGTTACCACGCAATATCGCTAATAAATCTGCATTTGAAAATGCGATGACGTTGGATATTGCCATGGGTGGTTCAACTAACACAGTCCTGCATTTACTTGCAGCAGCTCAAGAAGCAGAGATCGATTTCACCATGGATGATATCGACCGTTTATCACGTAAAGTCCCACATTTGTGTAAGGTTGCACCGAGTACACAAAAATACCATATGGAAGATGTTCACCGTGCTGGTGGTGTCATCGGTATTTTAGGTGAACTGAGCCGTGCAGGTTTATTGCAAGAAAACGTGACGAATATTTTAGGTCTGAGCTTCCAAGAAACATTAGCGCAATATGATGTGATGTTAACAAAGGATGAGGCCGTTAAATCAATGTTTTCCGCGGGCCCTGCCGGTATCCGCACGACAAAAGCCTTTTCACAAAATTGCCGCTGGCCGTCATTGGATACTGACCGTGAGAATGGGTGTATCCGTAGTATTGAGCATGCATATAGTTTGGATGGGGGGCTGGCAGTCCTGTCTGGAAATATTGCAGAAGATGGCTGTATTGTTAAAACCGCTGGAGTTGATGAAGGCAGTTTAACATTCCGTGGCCCTGCCAAAGTCTTTGAAAGCCAAGATGACGCAGTAGAAGCTATTCTGGGTGGCAAAGTCGTTGAAGGCGATGTGGTTGTTATTCGCTATGAAGGGCCTAAGGGGGGGCCGGGCATGCAAGAAATGCTGTACCCAACCTCATACCTGAAATCAATGGGATTAGGCAAAAGCTGTGCATTGATAACAGATGGTCGCTTCTCTGGCGGTAGCTCAGGGCTTTCTATTGGTCATATTTCACCAGAAGCAGCGAGTGGTGGCTTACTCGCATTAGTTCAAGATGGCGATATTATTGATATCGATATTCCAAAAAGAACGATGGTGCTGGATGTGAGTGAAAGCGAATTGAGTCAGCGCCGTGAAGCGGAATTAGCTCGAGGCGATAAAGCTTATACTCCGCGTAATCGTCAGCGTGAGGTTTCTTTTGCTCTGCGCGCTTATGCTTCATTGGCGACGAGTGCAGACAAAGGTGCTGTTCGTGACAAGTCGAAATTAGGGGGCTGATTGTGGCAGCAGCAAAACCATTACCGGTTGCCCCAACCGGAGCAGATTACTTAAAAGCGGCGCTGAGTGCGCCGGTTTATGAAGCTGCGCAAGTAACGCCTCTTCAACAGATGGATAAAATATCTTCACGCTTGGGGAATACCATTTTAGTCAAGCGTGAAGATAGGCAGCCAGTACATAGCTTTAAGCTTCGTGGGGCTTACGCCATGATTGCGAGTTTAACCGAAGAGCAAAAAAGCAAAGGTGTGGTGACAGCTTCTGCGGGGAACCACGCTCAAGGCGTTGCGTTATCAGCAAATCGTGTTGGTGTGAAAGCAAAAATAGTCATGCCAGTTGCGACAGCGGATATCAAAGTGGATGCAGTACGAAGCTTTGGTGGTGAAGCTATTTTACATGGCGCTAATTTTGATGAAGCGAAAGCGAAAGCCATTGCAATGGCCGCAGAGGATGGCTATACCTTCGTTCCACCTTTTGACCACCCTTCAGTGATTGCGGGGCAAGCTACGATAGCTCTCGAGCTATTGCAACAGGATGTGCATTTAGATCGAATTTTTATTCCTGTAGGAGGCGGTGGGTTAATTGCGGGCGTTGCTGTGATTATTAAGCAGTTAATGCCTGAAATTAAAATCATTGGTGTGGAGTCTGAAGATGCCGCTTGTTTAAAAGCCGCGTTAGAGGCTGGGCATCCTGTTGATTTACCACGTGTTGGCCTATTCGCAGAAGGGGTGGCAGTAAAGCGTATTGGAGATGAAACCTTCAGGTTGTGCCAGCAGTATGTTGACGATGTTATCACTGTTGATAGTGATTCCATTTGTGCTGCATTGAAAGATATTTTTGAAGATGTTCGCGCGATAGCAGAGCCTTCGGGCGCTTTAGCATTGGCCGGATTAAAAAAATACGTACAGCAGCATAACATTAAAGGTGAACGTTTAGCGCATATTTTGTCCGGTGCGAATATGAATTTCCATGGGCTGCGTTATGTTTCTGAACGCTGTGAAATTGGTGAACAACGAGAAGCTTTACTCGCAGTAACCATTCCTGAGCAAAAAGGCAGTTTCTTACGTTTTTGCCAGTTATTAGGCCATCGAGCCATTACGGAGTTTAATTATCGCTATACGGATGCGGACCCTGAACGCGCATGTATTTTTGTTGGGGTGCGTTTAAGTGGTCGTGATGGCGAGCGCTCGGAGATTATCCAAGAGCTTAGAAGTAACGGCTATGAAGTCGATGATTTATCAGATGATGAAATGGCAAAACTTCATGTGCGTTATATGATTGGTGGGCGTCCATCAAAGCCATTAGACGAAAGGTTATATAGCTTTGAATTTCCAGAGTCTCCAGGTGCATTGTTGAGATTCCTAGAAACCCTAGGGACTCATTGGAATATAACGTTATTTCATTACCGTAGCCATGGTACAGATTATGGACGTGTGCTGGCGGCATTTGAACTGGCTGGGCCAGAAGTGCGTTTTGATAGGCATCTTGATGCGCTAGGTTATGAATATCATGATGAAACAGGAAACCCCTCTTTCCGTTTTTTCTTAGCGCCACAAGATAACCAAAGAACTTTAGATTGAATTGTCTGGGAGTAATTCCCAAAACGCTTTAATTAATGGTTCACTCAGGCGTTTGCTTAATAGGCAAACGCCGAGCTCAAAAGGTTCTACCATTGAAATATTATCGAGCTGTGAAATACGGCTGCGTACGGGTTCTGGGCTGTTATCAACAACCACACTGGGAATTAAGGCGATACCGCACCCCAAAGCGACCATTGATACAATAGCTTCATGGCCTGAGACCGTCGCATAAATGACAGGGTTATTGATATTATGGCGACGGAACCAGAGCTCGATACGTTTACGGGATGGGCCGTGCTCAGGCAGGATAAAAGGGACGGTAGACCAATCAGGTTCAGCCTCTGTTACCATGCTTCGTACTGCACAGGGTAGTGATGGGGCAATCAAAACGAGAGGGATTTCGCCGATTTTTGCAAAACGGACATTATCGGGTAAGCGCTCGGGTTTCCCTGCAATACCAAGATCAGCCTCATGAGTTTCCACTTTTTCAACGGCATCAGCTGCGTCACCTGTCGTGAGTTTAATTTCAACTAGTGGATGTAGCGCACGGAATTTGTCTAAAACTTCGGGTAAATGACTATAAGCTGCCGTAACTGAGCAAAAAAGATGCAGTTCTCCACTAAGTGATGGGCTTTGCTGATTGAGAGCATGTTGTAGTTGTTGATATTGCAATAATGTTTGTTGGGCAAATTGCTTAAGGTGCTCTCCTGCTTGGGTCAATTTAACTGAGCGGTTATCGCGCACAAATAGCGGATGACCAAGCTGTTCTTCGAGGCGTTGTATTTGGCGAGACAATGTGGAAGGGCTGACATGCATCGCTTTAGATGTGCGCCCGAAGTGGCAACTTTGTGCTAAATGCAAAAAAAGCTTGAGATCACGAATGTCCATTTTGCCCTCTAATAACATAATTAATGATGTTGCAGATATTGCAACATTGTATTGTTAATATATCAATTTAAGCAATGCGAAACATCGCATATAGTAAATCCATAAACGCTCAAAAATGAGCGACAGGCAGACTGTCTGACATAACGAACACAACAGAACAATGGAGTATGACAATGGCGAATTATTTTAACACATTGAATTTACGTGAGCAGTTAGCTCAATTAGGTAAGTGCCGTTTTATGCAGCGCGAAGAATTTGCGGATGAAGCGGGTTTCCTGAAAGGTAAAAAAATCGTCATCGTCGGTTGTGGGGCACAAGGTTTGAACCAAGGCCTGAATATGCGTGACTCAGGTTTAGATATTGCTTATGCATTACGTGATGAAGCAATTGCAGAGAAACGTGCTTCATGGCGTAAAGCGACAGAAAATGGGTTCAAAGTTGGCACTTATGAAGAATTGATCCCTACTGCTGATTTGGTTATTAACTTAACGCCAGACAAACAACATTCAACCGTTGTTCGCGCTGTTCAGCCTATGATGAAACAAGGTGCAGCACTGGGTTATTCACATGGCTTCAACATTGTTGAAGTTGGCGAAGAAATTCGTAAAGACATTACTGTTGTGATGGTAGCGCCAAAATGCCCGGGTACCGAAGTGCGCGAAGAATACAAGCGTGGTTTTGGTGTTCCAACTCTGATTGCAGTACACCCAGAAAATGACCCGAAAGGTGAGGGGATGGCGATTGCTAAAGCATGGGCGGCAGCGACTGGTGGCCACCGTGCCGGTGTTCTGGAGTCTTCGTTTGTTGCAGAAGTTAAGTCTGACCTGATGGGTGAGCAAACTATTCTGTGTGGTATGTTACAAGCAGGCGCATTACTGAGCTATGACAAAATGGTTGCTGACGGTGTTGAGCCAGGCTATGCAGGTAAATTAATTCAGTTTGGTTGGGAAACTATCACCGAAGCGCTGAAACAAGGTGGTATCACGCTGATGATGGACCGTTTATCTAACCCTGCAAAAGTTCGTGCTTATGCATTATCTGAACAACTGAAAACTATCATGGCGCCATTGTTCCAAAAACATATGGATGACATCATTTCAGGCGAATTTTCTGCAACCATGATGGCAGACTGGGCAAATGATGATAAAAACTTGCTGACATGGCGTGAAGAGACAGGCAAAACGGCATTCGAAAATTACCCTGAATATGAAGGGAAAATTGCCGAACAAGAATACTTTGACCACGGTGTTTTGTTAGTTGCTATGGTTAAAGCGGGCGTTGAATTAGCGTTCGATACGATGTTAGAAGCGGGTATCTTAGAAGAATCAGCTTACTATGAGTCCCTGCATGAGTTACCACTGATTGCAAATACCATTGCTCGTAAGCGTTTATATGAAATGAACGTGGTTATTTCAGACACAGCAGAATACGGTAACTATCTGTTCTCATTTGCAGCTGTGCCAATGCTGAAAGAATTCATGACGAAATTACAAGCGGGCGATTTAGCGAAGCCAGTTGCAGATAATGGCACTGATAACGCACAGTTACGTGATATCAACGAAGCTATCCGTAACCATCCGATTGAGAAAATCGGTAAGACGTTACGAGGTTATATGACGGATATGAAGAAGATTGCGGTCGGCTAACTCATTTTTCGTCACTCTTCGCGTGATAGGCGCGTTGGCTGCACTCGGTTACCCAAGTCACATACTTGTGTATTCTCTTTGGGATAACCTAATTTTTCGTCGCTCTTCGCGTGATAGGTGCGTTGGCTACACTCGGTTACCCAAGTCACATACTCGTGTATGCTCCTTGGGATAGCCTCCTTTGCCGCCTTCCTCTAACGCGAATAGTTTAGAAAAATGTATTGGTGGTATAAAAGAAAAAGAACAAAACCACATCTTTCTGATGAATGATGTGGTTTTTTGTTTTTTATAAATAGAGAAGATCGTTGCTCAAGAGTTGGGTCGGTTTCTGCTACAATCTGTAGCGAATTCCTTTTTGAATAACTAAGTGATGTAGAAAACCATGCGATTAAACCCAAGCCAGCAGCAGGCAGTTGAATATGTAGAGGGTCCATGCCTTGTGTTAGCCGGGGCTGGGTCAGGTAAAACGCGTGTTATCACGAATAAAATTGCGCATTTAATTCGCCAATGCGGTTATCAGCCTCGACAAATTGCAGCGGTGACTTTCACCAATAAAGCGGCGCGGGAAATGAAAGAGCGCGTGGCTCAAACCTTGGGGAAAAAAGAAGCACGCGGTTTGATCATATCCACCTTCCATACATTAGGGTTGGAAATCATTAAGCGTGAATATAAAGCGCTGGGTATTAAAGCCAATTTTTCGCTATTTGACGACCAAGATCAGATGGCATTATTGAAAGAACTTACCTTTGATTTATTGGAAGAGGATAAAGACTTACTCAAACAATTGATCTCAGCGATCTCAAATTGGAAAAATGATCTTATCTCGCCACAACAAGTGATAGGCCAAGCACGGAGTGAGAAAGAGCATCACTTTGCTGAGTGTTATCGCCGCTATGAACTTCATCTGAAAAGTTGCAATGTGCTGGATTTTGACGATTTAATCAGCAAGCCTACCTTGTTGTTATACCAAAATGAAGAAGTTCGCGAGCGTTGGCAGCAAAAAATTCGTTACTTGCTGGTGGACGAGTACCAAGATACCAATACGAGTCAATATCAGTTGGTTAAATTGCTTGTGGGGCAGCGAGCAAGGTTTACGGTTGTGGGCGATGACGATCAGTCAATCTATTCATGGCGTGGAGCAAGGCCACAAAACTTGGTTTTATTGAATCAAGATTTCCCTAAATTAAATGTCATTAAGCTTGAGCAGAATTACCGCTCATCAGAACGAATTTTAAAAGCGGCGAATATTTTAATTGCCAATAATCCTCATGTATTTGAAAAAAAATTATTTTCTGAATTAGGGTATGGAGCGCCACTTAAAGTCCTGACCGCGAATAATGAAGATCATGAAGCTGAAAGAGTGATTGGGGAGCTTATCGCACATCACTTTATTAATAAGACGGAATATAAAGATTACGCCATTTTGTATCGTGGCAACCATCAATCACGTATTTTTGAAAAAATGTTGATGCAAAACCGTATTCCGTATCGGATTTCAGGGGGGACTTCATTTTTCTCTCGCCCTGAAATCAAAGACTTGTTAGCTTATTTGCGAGTGCTTACTAACCCCGAAGATGATAGTGCATTCTTGCGTATTGTTAATACTCCGCGTCGAGAAATTGGCCCTAAAACTATCCAAAAACTTGGGGAGTGGGCAAACCAGCGGGGTAAAAGTTTATATCAAGCCAGCTTTGATTTAGGGCTTGAACAAATCTTAAAAGGCAAAGGATTAGAAGCATTACAGCGTTTCACTCATTGGATGGACAGTATTGTACGAACGTCGGAGCGTGAGCCTTTAATTGCGGTGCGTGACTTACTGCGTGAAATGGATTATGAAAGCTGGCTATATGAAACGTCGACCAGTACTAAAGCTGCCGAAATGCGAATGAAAAACGTCAACCAACTATTCACATGGATGAGTGAAATGGTTGAAGGCGATGAGCTCAATGACCCAATGACATTGAGCCAAGTGGTTACACGTTTTACGCTGCGCGATATGATGGAGCGTGGTGAGGATGATGAAGAATCAGACCAAGTTCAGCTCATGACGTTACATGCCTCTAAAGGCCTTGAGTTTCCTTATGTTTTTTTGGTTGGCATGGAGGAAGGGCTGCTACCACATCAAAGTAGTATTGATGAAAACAATATTGATGAAGAACGCCGTTTAGCTTATGTAGGAATTACGCGGGCGCAAAGAGAGCTATTCTTTTCTCATTGTCGTGAGCGTCGCCAATATGGTGAATTGATCCGTCCTGAATTAAGCCGTTTTCTCCTTGAATTGCCTCAAGATGATTTACAATGGGAGCAGCAGCGTAAAGTGGTTAGTGCGCAGGAACGTATGCAGAAGGGGCAATCAGCTTTAGCCGATATTAAAGCGCGTTTAGGGTTAAATAAAAAAAGTGAGTAACCGCAACTAATTGAATTTCCACACTAGAGTAGGTCTAGTGTGGAAAATATTATCAATTTGAACTATTACGTTCTTCCAACTCTAAAGCCCAATTTACATAGCCCTGCCATTGAACTTCTTGCTGTAAATTTTCCGCTCGTAGAGGGTGATCGGATAACCAACGATAAGGCAGCGTGATGGTTAACCTTTGTGCATTCACATTAAGCCTTAGTGCTGGCAAGGTGTCATCACGTCTACGGCTCGCAAAAATAATGGCAAGGCGAAGTAAACGACATAAATTATATGCATGCTGCATAGGGAGCGCATTTTGTTGGCTTAATGGCGTTAAATCAACAGGGCCTTGCTGGTTTATCAATAATGCAGCAAGTAACCGCTTTTGAGCTGGGGTAAAACCAGGTAAATCAAGGTGTGTTATGAGGTAGCTAGCGTGCTCGGGGCCTTTACGGAAATCAACACTCAAGCCAATTTCATGTAACGCGCATGCACTGGATAGTAAATCACGACAACGTGTATCTAAGCCCCAATCTTTCGCGACTTGTAAATAAAAATATTCTGCAAGTTGACGAACTCGGCTTGCTTGTTCGATATCGACTTGGAAGCGCCGCTGAATATTGCGAACGGTACGAGCGCGAATATCCTGCTCAATAGGAAGCTGTAGCATGCCATAGACAAGCCCTTCACGAAGTGCTCCGCCAGCGAGTGTCATGTTATCAATTTCTAATGCTTCAAAGATAGCGATCAAAATAGATAATCCGCTTGGAAAAACAAGAGCACGTTCGAAGGTTAGGCCATCAATTTCAAGCTCTTCAAGTTTTTGGCATTGAATGGCTTTACGCTTAAGCTGTTGTAATTTAGAAAGTGTGATCAGTTCATCCATGCCTTGGGCAATCATGATTTCCTGAATCGCTTGTACGGTGCCGGATGCACCAACACAAATCTTCCACCCATGTGTCTTAAGTGCATCTGCAATAGGGGCGATGACATTATGGGCAGCGGCTTGAGCTGCTGAGAAGTTTTCTTCTGTTAAACTTCTATCGCCAAAGTAGCGCTCAAGCCAAGTTACACAACCCATTTCAAGACTATAGAGTTGCTCCGCTTTTGCGCCTGTACCTGTAACGAGCTCAGTACTTCCTCCGCCAATATCAACTACTAAGCGTTGGTCTGGCCCGCCAGTTGTATGTGCAACACCTTGATAAATTAAGCGAGCTTCTTCTTCTCCTTGAATAACTTTTACAGGGTTTCCTAAAATTTGGCTGGCTTTTTCGATGAAAATATCGGCATTTTTAGCTAAACGCAAAGTCGCAGTTGCGACAACACGAATTTGTGTATTCGGAATATCTTGTAAGTGTTCCGAAAACAGGCGTAAACATTGCCAGCCTCGCTCCATTGCTTGCTCAGAAAGCAGGTTGTTGTTGTCTAAACCTGCGGCAAGACGAACTTTGCGCTTAACCCTAGAGATTACCTGAATGCTACCAGCAGTTTCACGTACGACTAGCATATGAAAACTGTTTGAGCCTAAATCGATGGCGGCATAAAGAGAAGAAGATTTCAGCATATCGTTTTTACTCAGCCTGGACGTTTATGGTTGTTACGTGGGCCATTGTGGCGACGCTGCGAATTCGAATTACGACGTGGGCCTCCAGGGCGTGGGCGATGGCGGCGTTTTGGCGCAGGTAAATCACTCAATAATGCATCACTGTTATATTTACTAACAGGGATTGAGTGTTGGATATACTCTTCAATAGCAGGCAGGTTAAGTGAATATTCTTCACACGCTAAGCTAATTGAGTTTCCACTTTCACCCGCACGACCCGTACGGCCAATACGGTGTACGTAATCTTCGCAGTCATCAGGTAAGTCGTAGTTAAATACATGAGTTACTGATGGAATATGTAAACCACGAGCTGCAACATCAGTTGCCACTAAAATATCTAAATGGCCTTGTGTGAATTGCTCTAATATACGCAGTCGTTTTTTCTGTGCGACATCGCCAGTTAATAAACCTACACGATGGCCATCGGCAGCTAAATGCGCCCAAATATCATCACAACGGTGTTTTGTATTGGCGAAAATAATACAACGCTCTGGCCACTCTTCTTCAAGAAGCGTTTGGAGCAGGCGCATTTTTTCTTCATTAGAAGGGTAAAATAGCTCTTCTTTGATACGGTGACCTGTTTTTTGCAAAGGTTCGACCTCAACATATTCAGGGTTGTTCATTTGTTCGAAGGCTAATTCTCTGACTCGGTAAGATAAAGTTGCAGAAAACAGCAAATTAAGCCTTTCTGCGGCACCTGGCATACGACGGAAAATCCAGCGGATATCTTTAATAAATCCAAGGTCATACATGCGGTCGGCTTCATCAAGTACCACAACCTGAATCGCACTTAGGTCGACATGGCCTTGTTTTGCGTAGTCGATTAAACGGCCAGTTGTACCAATGAGGATATCAACACCGTTTTGTAAAACCTTAAGTTGCTCATCATAGCCGTCACCACCGTATGCTAGCCCCATTTTCAGGCCAGTGTACTCAGCTAGCTCTTTAGCATCCGAATAAATTTGTACTGCGAGTTCGCGTGTCGGCGCCATGATTAGTGCACGAGGCTGGTTCGCTTTTTTACCCTCAATAGCTGGGTGAGTTAATAAATAATGAAATGTAGACGTTAAAAAAGCTAACGTTTTACCTGTACCTGTTTGCGCTTGACCCGCCACGTCTTTGCCTTCGACAGTAAAAGGCAAGGTGGACGCCTGTATAGGCGTGCAAAAATTGAAGCCTTTTTTATTCAGAGCTTCAATGACTTTAGGGTGCAATGCGAAGTCGGAAAACTTCTTTTCTGTCAAGTGTGCTTTACTCATAGTATGTTAGAATATCAGTTAACGGTTGGTTTACGAAAGTGTATCTTTTGAAATAAAGCATACTGCTGCCAATAATGTTACACTAAGTCTGCAAAAGATGATCCTTTGGAGTACAACATGAGCGATAAAATTATACATATAACTGATGCAAGTTTTGCAACTGAAGTTCTGAACGCAAGTTCACCTGTTCTCGTCGATTTTTGGGCAGCATGGTGTGGTCCTTGTAAAATGATCGCGCCTATTCTTGATGAAGTTGCTGAAGAATATACAGGCAAACTGACTATCGCAAAACTGAATATTGATGAAAACCCAGGTACCGCTCCAAAATATGGAATTCGTGGTATCCCGACCTTGCTTTTATTCAAAAATGGTGAAGTCGCAGCAACGAAAGTCGGTGCATTATCAAAAACGCAACTGAAAGAATTTTTAGACGAAAATCTGTAAGTTATCGTTATATGTAAGCTAAAACGTTTAGCGGTATATCTATTTTATCTAGAGAGCCGCTAGACGTCTTCACTTAAGCATGATAAGTTATCCTCATTCCTCGTATAGCACCCATATGAATTACCTTGTATTCCATTGCTCTTATCTTACATATATAGCTTGTTAGTTTAGTATTGTGATGATTGTTTCGTAATGATTGTTATTGATCAAAAACTGATGGCGTAATGATTTTAAATATGAAAATTGAAAGTTTAGACATTGAGTTATAGTCGTATTCAATATCTTTGATTTCAATGTATCTCTCATATGAATTAAAGATAGTGCGTAAACGAACATAATGAAATTCAATATTTTTATATCATAGGGATGTAAAAATGAAGTGGGAGAAGGTTGGCACTTAGCAGTTATGTGTTTTTTAATGCTAATCTGCCATTAAATTTGCGATATTGGGATGGATGTTGTCCTAAATGTACAAAAAACTATTGCTAATATTGCGTGTGTTTCTAATAATATGTCACACATCATCAAGATGAGATGCAGTCAGATGTTAGAGCAATCTTAGTAATGGCTAGCACAAGATTTTTTTGCATTGTTGTTTGCTTTTGGTAAAAATTAGTGAGCAACAGGGCAGTATAAAGTTAAACTGGCACTTAATAATAAGCTGCCGTCAATTTACGTTCATAGTTCGAGAATTACCCCGAGTTAAAGAACCCACCATTATGAATCTTACCGAATTAAAAAATACGCCAGTATCAGAATTGATTACGTTAGGCGAAAACATGGGGCTAGAGAACTTAGCCCGTATGAGAAAGCAGGATATTATTTTCTCTATCTTGAAGCAGCATGCGAAAAGTGGCGAAGATATTTTCGGCGATGGCGTACTGGAAATATTGCAGGATGGATTTGGTTTCCTCCGTTCAGCAGACAGTTCTTACCTCGCAGGTCCTGATGATATCTACGTTTCTCCTAGCCAAATCCGCCGTTTTAACCTACGCACAGGTGACACAATCTCAGGGAAAATTCGTCCACCTAAAGAAGGTGAACGTTACTTTGCTCTCCTGAAAGTCAATGAAGTTAACTACGACAAACCTGAAAATGCCCGCAGTAAAATTCTATTCGAAAACCTAACCCCATTACATGCAAACCGTCGTCTGCGTATGGAACGTGGTAATGGTTCAACTGAGGATTTAACTGCACGTGTATTGGACCTTGCGGCTCCAATCGGTCGTGGTCAACGTGGTTTGATTGTTGCTCCACCGAAAGCGGGTAAAACAATGTTACTGCAAAATATTGCAGCAAATATTGCACACAATTACCCTGATTGCGTTCTGATGGTTCTGCTAATTGATGAGCGCCCAGAGGAAGTGACAGAAATGCAACGTTTGGTCAAAGGTGAAGTTATTGCTTCAACATTTGATGAGCCTGCTGCACGTCACGTTCAAGTTGCTGAAATGGTAATTGAAAAAGCAAAACGTCTAGTTGAACATAAAAAAGACGTTATCATTTTACTCGACTCTATTACGCGTCTAGCCCGTGCATATAACACCGTAGTACCTTCGTCTGGTAAAGTATTAACCGGTGGTGTGGATGCGAATGCATTACACCGTCCAAAACGTTTCTTCGGTGCTGCTCGTAATGTTGAAGAAGGTGGAAGCCTGACAATCATTGCAACGGCACTGGTTGATACCGGTTCGAAAATGGATGAAGTTATTTACGAGGAATTTAAAGGTACAGGTAACATGGAACTGCACCTTTCTCGTAAAATTGCAGAAAAACGTGTGTTTCCTGCAATAGACTACAATCGTTCAGGTACGCGTAAAGAAGAGTTACTTACATCGCAAGATGAATTACAAAAAATGTGGATCTTACGTAAGATTATTCATCCAATGGGCGAAATCGATGCGATGGAGTTCCTCATTAGTAAGTTAGCGATGACGAAAACCAACGAAGAGTTCTTTGACTTTATGAAAAGAGCCTAGCCGTTAAGGTTCGCTGTGTTTTATAAATAGGTGCCAGTTATGGCACCTATTTTTTTGTTTTTATACACCGCGTTAGTTCATAAAAATTAAAACATATCATATTAAATCAGGCCTAATATTTTGCCGATTTAGTTTCAATAGATTAAGATGATGTTTTATTACTTTGTTTATAAATAACGTTAAATAAATAGGCGAAGTTTTTATTAAAAATTAATAATGCACTATAAAAATATCAGTAATATGATGTTAACATTATGAATCAAAAGAAAAATGTTATGTTTATATTTGTTTTGTGACTAGTGTTAAATTTATTTTCATCACTTTATTATTTAATCATCGAGTGCTTATTTAAGCACCAGTCGATTAACTCGATTCTAGAGTGTTGTTTTTATGGCATGCATATTGCAGCTATTCAGTATAAAATTACGGGATGTTTCGTTATTAAATCAAACACCCTAATAAAGTGTAAGAACTAATAATGTTGCAGGAATTTCTTTATGAATAAAGATTCGTCTTATAGCAGATTTCAGTACCAAGATGATAATGCATTGGCTCCTGCTTGTTTATCGGCATTTGCCAAAAAAAATTTAGTTTTGAAAGTTAAATATAAAGATTAAGAGAGTCGAACAGTGGACACCATACACTTTGTAACCAATCTCTTCTACGTTTTCTTGTTTTCATTAGTTTTTATTTTTCTGGCTCGAGTTGTTGCAATAAAAATCGGGTTGGTTGATAAGCCTAATTTCAGAAAGAAACATGTAGGATTAGTTCCCCTTGTTGGGGGAATTTCCGTTTTCTTTGGGATCTGTTTTGCATTTTATATTACAGGTGAATACATTCCTCATAAGTGGCTATATATCGCTTGTGCGGGGTTATTGGTCTTTATTGGCGCATTAGATGATAGGTTTGATATCAGTGTGAAATTAAGGGCTGGTATTCAAGCAGTCGTTGCCGTTGTTATGATGACAGCGGCAGGATTGAAACTTGAGTCACTCGGTCATGCCTTTGGACCATGGGAACTCGTACTTGGCCCATTCGGTTATATCGTTACCTTATTTGCAGTATGGGCAGCAATCAATGCTTTTAACATGGTTGATGGTATTGACGGGTTACTCGGTGGTTTATCTTCTGTTTCTTTTGGTGCTCTCGGCTTTTTGCTATATCAAAACGGTAACTATGCGTTAGCATTTTGGTGTTTTGCCTTTATTGCAGCTATTCTTCCTTATATTCTTTTAAATTTAGGCGTGTTAGGTCGCCGTTTTAAAGTCTTCATGGGGGATGCGGGAAGTACACTGATTGGGTTCACGATTATTTGGATCCTTGTGGCTTCGACGCAAGAGGAAGTCCATCCGATTAACCCAGTTACGGCTTTATGGATTATTGCGATCCCTCTAATGGACATGGTTGCCATTATGTATCGCCGTATTCGTAAAGGTATGAGCCCATTTTCACCTGATCGCCAGCACATTCATCATTTAATTATGCGTTCTGGTTTTACACCAAAAGGGGCATTTGTGCTGATTACATTATCAGCGGCTGCTTTAGCGTGTGTTGGTATTATTGGTGAGCACTTAACATTTGTACCTGAATGGGTAATGTTGGCATTATTTTTGCTTGTATTTATGATGTATGGTTACTGCATCAAACGAGCTTGGAAAGTCGCCCGTTTTATTAAGCGAGTGAGACGTAGAGCACGTAGAGGAGCAGTACGGTAACGACAAAACGAAAATAGAGGTTCTGTGCAGTGAATAACTCAGAAACACAACCGAGTCAGCATCAATCGCCAATAGAGCCGGAATTGGATATCCGTGGTTTATGTCGCTCATTGTGGCAAGGTAAAATTTGGATCGTTGCATTTGCCGTTATTTTTGCTGCAATTGCCTTGGGAGCGTCCTATTTTATGCAGCCTAAGTGGAGTGCGACAGCAATTACGGATTTACCAACCGTCAATAATCTGGGAAGTTATTATTCTCAGCAGCAGTTTCTGCGCAACCTCGATTCCCGTATTAATAATACGGGACAAGAAGGGCAATTACCGACAATTGCAAAAGAAGCTTATCAAGAATTCACAAAGCAGCTCGGCTCTTATGATACACGTCGTCAGTTTTGGCTAACTACGGATTACTATAAGCAGCGCTTAGAGAATGACCCTAAAGCAGATGCCGCATTATTGGATGAGCTCATTAACGATATTGAGTTTACGCCAGCAGATGAAGTCAAAAATTTAACCGATAGCATTAAATTAGTGGCGGAAACATCCGCAGATGCGAACCAGCTATTACGTCAATACACTCAGTTTGCTAACCAACGTGCCACAACTAATCTTAACGATGAAATTAAAGGTACTTGGGCAACGAAGATGCAATCCATGAAAGCATTGGTTAAACGCGAAGATATGGTGGCAAAGGCCGCTTACGAACGACGTTTAAACGCGCTGGAGCAAGCACTAAAAGTTGCTGAAAAACAAGGTATTGTACGTAATCAAAGCGCAACACCTGTGGATGAAATTCCAGATTCTAAAATGTTTATGTTAGGTGCCCCTTTATTACAAGCACAGATTGAAACATTGAAAGCAACCGGGCCCGATCACGACAGTGATTACGACCAAAATATTGCCATGTTATCAACATTGAGCGTAGGGCCCACCCTCCAAGATAATTTTCAAGCATATCGCTATTTACGAACTCCAGAAGAGCCTGTTAAACGCGATAGTCCTCGTCGAGCCTTTATGATGGTTCTGTGGGGAGCCATAGGGATGTTAGTAGGTGCCGGAGTGGTACTTGCTCGCCGCCGCCCATCTTGATTTTGGGATAAGCCACTGGTGAATTCATCAGTGGCATATAAAGTTATTAAGATTACAAAAGCAGCTCACTGCGAAAGATAAATATAAGAGAGTCACTGTGAAAGTATTGACTGTATTCGGCACACGACCTGAAGCCATTAAAATGGCACCACTGGTTCATGCATTGGCTGGGGATGCAGACTTTGAAGCCAAAGTCTGTGTTACAGCGCAGCATCGTGAAATGCTAGATCAAGTACTGAAACTGTTTGAGATCACGCCAGATTACGATCTCAATATTATGAAACCAGGGCAAGATTTAACGGATATCACTTGTCGTATTCTAGAAGGGTTGAAAAGCGTTTTTGCTGATTTTCAACCGGATGTTGTTCTCGTTCATGGCGATACAGCGACAACGATGGCAACTAGCCTTGCGGCATTTTACCATCGTATACCCGTTGGGCACGTTGAAGCTGGGTTACGTACCGGAGACCTGTATTCTCCATGGCCTGAGGAAGCAAATCGTAAAATTGCAGGGCATTTAGCGATGTACCACTTTGCCCCAACCGAAAATTCACGCCAAAATTTGTTAAAAGAATCAATCCCTGACAGCCATATTTTTGTCACCGGTAATAGTGTGATTGATGCGTTATTGTGGGTACGTGATAAAGTCATGAGCGACCAGTATATGATGGAAAAACTGGCCGCAAATTATCCGTTTATCGACCCAAATAAAAAAATGATTTTAGTCACAGGTCACCGTCGTGAAAGTTTCGGTGGTGGCTTTGAACGTATTTGTCATGCTTTGGCAGAAATTGCACAAGCGCATCCAGACGTGCAAGTTGTCTACCCTGTTCACTTAAATCCAAATGTGAGTGAACCTGTTAAGCGTATATTGCATGATATTGATAATATTATTTTAATTAGCCCTCAAGACTACCTACCGTTTGTTTATTTGATGAACCATGCTTATTTGATTCTAACAGACTCAGGTGGTATTCAAGAGGAAGCGCCTTCTCTCGGTAAACCTGTTTTGGTGATGAGAGATACCACAGAACGACCTGAAGCTGTTGATGCAGGTACTGTTCGTCTTGTGGGAACAGATACACAAAAAATTGTGAAAGAAGTTAATCGGTTACTGACAGATGACGCGGAATATCACGAAATGAGCCGCGCACATAACCCATATGGGGATGGTCATGCTTGTCAGCGTATTCTTGCAGCATTGAAAAGTAATCAGGTGAAATTATGAGTTTTGAAACTATTTCTGTTATTGGCCTTGGTTATATCGGTTTACCAACAGCAGCCGCCTTTGCATCACGTAAAAAACAAGTGGTTGGTGTCGATGTGAACCAACATGCCGTTGATACTATTAATCAGGGAAAAATCCACATTGTGGAGCCAGAACTGGATATCGTGGTCAAAAAAGCGGTTGAAGAAGGCCACCTGAAAGCCTTTACTAAGCCACAACCTGCGGATGCTTATCTGATTGCTGTGCCTACGCCATTTAAAGGCGAGCACGAACCTGATCTCGCCTATGTGCGTGCAGCCGCAGAATCCGTTGCTCCCGTGCTGAAGAAAGGCGATTTAGTCATTCTTGAGTCGACATCGCCAGTAGGTACAACAGAGCAAATGGCCGAATGGATGGCCGCAGCTCGTCCTGATTTAACTTTCCCTCATCAAGCTGGCGAAGATGCAGATATCGATGTGGCATACTGCCCTGAGCGTGTGTTACCGGGCCAAGTGATGGTCGAATTAATTAAAAATGACCGTGTTGTTGGTGGTATGACGCCAAAATCCTCTTTGCGCGCAAGTGAGCTATACAATATTTTCCTTGAAGGTGAGTGTGTAATTACTAACTCAAGAACCGCGGAAATGTGTAAGTTAACGGAAAATAGCTTCCGTGATGTGAATATTGCTTTTGCGAATGAATTATCATTAATTTGTGCTGAGCAAGACATCAATGTGTGGGAATTAATCAGCCTCGCGAACCGCCATCCACGTGTTAACATTTTGCAGCCAGGTCCGGGTGTTGGTGGGCACTGCATCGCGGTTGACCCATGGTTTATCGTCGCACAAAATCCAAAACAATCACGCCTTATTCATACCGCTCGTTTAGTCAATGATGGCAAACCAATTTGGGTTGTTGATCAAGTAAAAGCGGCTGTAGCCGATTGCTTAGTGGAAACGGGTAAAAAAGCCAGTGAAGTGACAATCGCCTGTTTTGGCCTGTCATTTAAACCCAATATTGATGATTTACGTGAAAGCCCAGCGATGCACATCACCAAAATGGTGGCGAACTGGAACCCAGGTAAAACGTATGCAGTTGAGCCACACATTCACGAATTACCAACCTCTTTAAAAGGTATTTCTGAGCTAGTTTCGATTGAAAAAGCCGTTAATGAAGCGGATGTGATCTTAATGTTAGTTGACCACAATATGTTCAAAGGCATCCAAGGTTCTGCAATCCCACAAAAATGGGTTGTGGATACAAAAGGAGTATGGCGTTGAAACGCATTTTAATCACTGGAGGCGCCGGGTTTATCGGCTCTGCTGTTGTTCGTCATATTATTGAAAATACTGACGACAGCGCAGTGGTTCTGGATTGTTTAACCTATGCAGGTAACTTAGAGTCCCTCGCAACGGTTGCGAGCAACCCGCGCTATGCTTTTGAGCAGGTGAATATTTGTGATAGAGCTGCATTAGATGCGGTTTTTGAAAAATATCAACCCGATGCAGTGATGCATTTAGCGGCAGAAAGCCATGTTGACCGCTCTATCGATGGTCCAGCGGCATTTATCGAAACGAACATTGTGGGCACTTACACACTGTTAGAGGCGGCACGCCATTACTGGTCCGCATTGAATGATGAGAAAAAAGCAGCTTTCCGTTTTCATCATATCTCAACAGATGAAGTATATGGTGACTTAGAAGGACCTGATGGTTTCTTCACAGAAACAACGCCT
Organism: Providencia sp. PROV004; assembly: GCF_011045615.1. NCBI lineage: Bacteria > Pseudomonadati > Pseudomonadota > Gammaproteobacteria > Enterobacterales > Morganellaceae > Providencia > Providencia sp. PROV004. Next base: position 4,355,319 of record NZ_CP042859.1, on the reverse strand, counting down.
TATGCACCAAGTAGCCCATATTCAGCATCGAAAGCATCGAGTGATCATTTAGTTCGTGCTTGGCAAAGAACTTATGGCCTGCCAACGATGATCACTAATTGTTCAAATAACTACGGGCCGTATCATTTTCCAGAGAAATTGATCCCATTAATTATTTTGAACGCCTTAGCGGGTAAGCCTCTGCCTGTTTATGGTAAAGGTGAGCAAATTCGTGACTGGTTGTTTGTTGAAGACCATGCACGAGCACTACATTTAGTTGCTACAACCGCGCAACCTGGCACCACCTATAATATCGGTGGCCATAATGAGCGCCGTAATATTGACGTTGTAGAAACGATTTGTGAACTGCTTGAAGAGCTACGTCCGCAAAAGCCTGAAGGTGTGGCGCACTACCGTGACTTAATCACGTATGTGAAAGACCGGCCGGGCCACGATATGCGTTATGCGATTGATGCTGCGAAAATTGAGCGCGAATTGGGGTGGACGCCACAAGAAACCTTCGAATCAGGTATTCGCAAAACGGTGCAGTGGTATTTGAACAATGAAACGTGGTGGCGTCGCGTACAAGACGGTTCCTATGCGGGCGAACGTTTAGGTCTAGGAAATTAGGTGACAGTATGAAAGGTATTATATTAGCTGGAGGGTCGGGAACGCGTTTGCATCCTATTACTCGCGGTATTTCTAAACAGTTATTGCCTATCTACGATAAGCCGATGATTTACTACCCGCTTTCAGTTTTGATGTTAGCGGGAGTTCGTGAGATTTTAATTATCTCTACCCCTGACGACTTGCCGATGTTTAAACGTTTATTAGGGGATGGCCATGAGTTTGGGATTGAACTGAGCTATGCGGAACAGCCATCACCAGACGGCCTTGCGCAAGCGTTTATCATTGGTGAAGAGTTCATTAATGGTGATTCATGCTGCTTAGTATTGGGCGACAATATCTTTTTCGGCCATTCATTTAGCCCAAAATTAAAATCTGTTGCTAAACGAGTAAATGGCGCAACCGTTTTTGGTTATCAAGTGATGGACCCTGAGCGCTTTGGTGTTGTGGAATTTGACGATAATTTTAAAGTACTGTCTATTGAAGAAAAACCGCTTAAACCTAAATCCAATTGGGCGGTGACAGGGTTGTATTTCTATGATTCACAAGTGGTTGAATTTGCAAAACAAGTTAAACCTTCTGAACGCGGTGAATTAGAAATTACGTCAATTAACCAAATGTATTTAGAACGTGGTGAATTAAACGTTGAATTGCTCGGTCGTGGCTTTGCTTGGTTGGATACAGGCACTCACGATAGCCTCATTGAGGCGGGTACTTTTGTACAAACCGTTGAAAAACGCCAAGGCTTCAAAGTGGCTTGTTTAGAAGAAATAGCATGGCGTAATGGCTGGTTGACAGACGAACAAGTCGCTTTTTCAGCGCAACAGCTGAAAAAAACAGGTTATGGGCAATATTTAGAGGATTTATTACGTGTCCGTCCACGCCAGTATTGAGAGCTTGCCATGGGAGAGCGAATTTTTTCATCGCTCAACAGCAAAGTTGAATTTTACAGGGGATAACCTCGAAACTCTCCTTGCTTATCAAATGGATGAATACGATATCGTGCAAGCAAAAGTCGCAGCGTCTGAAACGCAGCTGATTGATGATTTAGCTGGTATGGGGTTTTCATTTGTTGAAGGTGAAATCGATTTCGCTCTTACTATTGGCACAGAAAATGCTTATTTAAAGGCTGGTTTAACAGCGGAAGACCACGTTATTGTTGCACAAGTGGATGATATCCCTACGTTGCGGCAAGCCGCTGAGTCTGTCTTTAGCAAAAGCCGCTTTAGAGCACCTTGGTACCGTGATGGTGATAGCGGGCAGTTTTATGCGTTGTGGATAGAAAAATCAGTTCTGGGTACGTTTGACCACACTTGTTTACTGGTTAAAGATGCGTCTGGTGCGGTATTGGGCTTCGTGAGTTTGCGGCACCTTGATGCAGAAACGGCACGGGTTGGCCTACTAGCGAAAATGCCAGAAGCGAAAGGGCAAGGTGTGGGGCGTAAGTTGATGTCAGCAGCATTTAATTGGTGTGTGGAACACCAAAAAAGACAGTTAAATGTGGCCACGCAAATCAGTAATGTTGCGGCATTAAATCTTTATTCACGTAGCGGTGCAGCAATTGCCAGTACCGCCTATTGGTTATACAGGGGACAACATGATTCCATTTAATAAACCACCCGTTGTAGGTACTGAATTAGAGTATATGAGACAAGCCATGGAAAGTGGCAAACTGTGTGGTGACGGTGGCTTCACGAAACGTTGTGAAGAATGGATGGAAAAACGATTTAATTGCCCAAAAGTGCAGTTAACGCCATCTTGTACGGCCTCATTAGAAATGGCAGCGATCCTGATTGATACTAAGCCAGGTGATGAAATTATCATGCCAAGCTTTACTTTTGTATCGACCTCTAACGCATTCGTATTACGTGGCGCTAAAATCGTGTTTGTTGATATCCGTCCGGATACCATGAATATCGATGAAACTAAAATTGAAGCTGCAATCACTGAGCGTACACGTGCCATCGTTCCTGTCCACTATGCAGGTGTTGCTTGCGAAATGGACACCATCATGGCTATCGCAAAAAAACACAATTTATTCGTGATTGAAGATGCGGCGCAAGGTGTGATGTCGACGTATAAAGGCAAAGCACTGGGGACTATCGGCCATATTGGCTGCTATAGCTTCCATGAAACTAAAAACTACTCTTCAGGCGGTGAAGGTGGAGCTACGCTTATCAATGATAAAGACCTGATTAGCCGTGCCGAAGTGATCCGTGAAAAAGGGACAAATCGTAGCCAATTTTTCCGTGGTCAAGTCGATAAATACACGTGGCGTGATATCGGCTCAAGCTACTTGTTGTCTGATTTGCAAGCGGCTTACTTATGGGCGCAGTTAGAAGAAGCAGACAAAATTAATGACCGCCGTTTACTACTATGGAAACGTTATGATGAAGCGTTGCAGCCACTGGTTGATGCAGGGCGTTTAGTCCTAGCAACTGTGCCGGAAGGCTTAAAACATAATGCTCATATGTTCTATATCAAACTCAAAGATATCGAAGAGCGTACTGAATTCAACGATTACATGAAATCTCATGGTATTTTGACGGTATTCCACTACGTTGCATTGCACACGAGCCCTGCAGGTATTGAGTTTGGCCGTTTCCATGGTGAAGATAAATACACGACATCAGAAAGTGACCGCTTAGTGCGTTTACCGATGTTCTACAACATGACTGATGACGAGCAGCAGACAGTCATTGAGCGAATCAAAGCGTTCTTTGCCTAATGTCTCTCGCTAAAGCATCGGTTTGGACTGCTGGGTCTACCCTGATTAAAATCGGGGTGGGCCTGTTAATTGTTAAATTATTTGCAGTCTCATTTGGCCCCAGCGGTGTGGGGCTGGCGGGTAACTTCCGCCAATTGATTACTGTACTAGGGGTATTATCAGGTGCAGGAATTTTCAATGGCGTCACAAAATATGTAGCAGAGCACCACCAAGACTCACAAAAATTACGTGCAGTACTGGGAACTTCATCGACGATTATTCTTGGGTTTTCAGCGCTACTTGCGCTTATCTTTTTGCTTTGCAGTGCGCCAATCAGCATGGCGTTATTTGATAGCGAAAAATACAGTTCGGTTATTCAAATTGTTGCCTTAATTCAAATGGGTATCGCGTATGCGAACTATTTTTTGGCTATTTTGAAGGGTTACCGAGACGCATCAGCAAACGCATTAGCCATTATTTTTGGTAGTGTAATTGGTGTAATTGCTTATTATTTATGCTATCTAGTTGGCGGGTATGAAGGTGCATTAGCAGGGTTAGCATTAGTCCCTGCGCTAGTGGTACTGCCTGCGGCTGGGATGATAATTAAACGCAAGCAATTTGCGTTATCGTCATTGAAGCCAGCATGGGACAAAGCGATTGCGACTAATTTAGGCAAATTTACGGTCATGGCGATGCTAACCGCAGTCACACTGCCAGTCGCTTATATCATGATGCGAAATCTGCTCGCCCAAACCTATAGTTGGGATGAAGTGGGGTTATGGACCGGTGTGACCACCATTTCAGATGCCTATTTGCAGTTTATTACCGCGACATTTTCAGTGTATTTATTGCCGACGCTATCGCGTTTGCAGCATAAAAATGAAATTTCCGCAGAGATTGTTAAGGCATTGAAATTTGTTTTACCTGCCGTTGCCGTTGTGAGTTTTACGGTTTGGTTACTACGTGATTTTGCGATTTGGTTGCTGTTCTCAAAAGAATTTACCGGAATGAGAGACCTGTTTGCATGGCAGCTAGTCGGTGATGTATTGAAAGTGGGGGCGTACGTATTTGGCTATTTGGTCATTGCCAAAGCCGCATTGCGTTTTTATGTCCTCACTGAAGTTAGTCAGTTTATATTATTAACGGGCTTTGCGCATTGGCTTATCCCTGAACATGGTGCAGTAGGCGCAACTCAGGCTTATATGGCCACTTATATTGTCTATTTTACTTTATGTTGTTGCGTATTTTTGATTTACCGTAGGCGAGCATGACAACCTTAATACATGTACTGGGATCGAATCTCCCACACCACAACCAGACGGTACTGACGTTTTTTAATGACGTCATTTGCCAAGAAATGGCTCCGTCATCAAAGCCGCATTTTATGGTGGTAAGCGATGATGCGCAGCTTGCTGACGCTTATCCTCAGCTAAAAATAGATGTTTTTGCGAATAAACAGGCCATTGCTAATAGTGTTATACAGCGTGCCAAGGCAGACCGCCGTACTCGCTTTTTCTTTCATGGGCAATTTAACGCCCCTATTTGGCTAGCACTATTATTTGGGCAAATTAAATCCCACCAGTTTTGGTGGCATATATGGGGAGCTGACCTCTATGAAGAGTCTAGCGCTCTAAAATTTAAGTTATTCTATATTTTGCGTCGTTTAGCGCAGAAAAAAGTAGGGCATGTGTGTGCAACACGTGGGGATTTGTGCTATTTCCACCAGTCGAACCCTAAAGTGCCTGCGTCAGTGTTGTATTTCCCAACCCGAATGGACCCTGCATTGACAATAAGCGAGCCTAAGGTACGTGAAGGCTCTCAATTGACTATTTTACTGGGTAACTCAGGTGACCGTTCTAATCGCCATGTAGAGGCTCTGAGTGCGATTAAACAGCAATTTGGTGATGAGGTTAAGGTTATTGTCCCTATGGGCTATCCTGCCAATAACCAAAGTTATATCCAACAAGTTGAACAGGCTGCGAGTAGTGAGTTTACCTCAGGGCAAGTGGAAATCCTGAAAGAGCGCATGGAATTTAGCGAGTACCTTAATTTGCTCAAAACCTGTGACCTTGGCTATTTTATTTTTAATCGCCAGCAAGGTGTTGGCACCGTTTGTTTGCTAATCCAATTTGGCATTCCATTTGTAATTAGCCGTCAAAATACCTTTTGGCAGGATTTAACTGCTCAAAATGTCCCAGTCTTTTTCTATGGTGACAACCTGACGACACCGCTAGTGGATGAAGCTCAGCGCCAAATGAGCCTATTAGATAAACACCATATTGAATTTTTTGCTCCCAACTTTATTGAGGGCTGGAAAGCCGTTCTCAGTGCCGTGGAGGAGCGAGCATGACGCTGACGGAATTGGGCGGCTTAGCACTGGTCTACCTGATATCAATTATTTTTATTGGTACTTTGTTATACAAAGAGTTTTTACGGGCTCGGTTTAACTTCAATATTTTCTTTTCCATGCTGTATTTATTGACGTTTTACTTTGGTTTCCCATTAACCTGCGCGTTAGTTTTTCAATTTGATGTTGCCGTTGTGAAGGCTGATTATTTACTTTACGCTCAACTAGCAGCAACTAGTTTTTATGCGATTTATTATGTTGCCTATAAAACTCGACTTTCTAGGCAACCAGACGCACCACGGCGTGCGTTGTTTAGCATGAACAAAGTGGAAACGAATCTAACCTGTCTGTTATTGATACTGGTTGCAGTCGTGACAGTAGGTATCTTTTTCATGCAGAACGGTTTTTTGCTATTTAAGCTAAAATCCTATAGCCAAATTTTCTCCAGCCAGGTTTCTGGCGTGGCATTAAAACGCTTTTTCTATTTCTTCATACCGGCAATGTTGATTGTTTATTTCTTGCGACCAACACAGAAACGCTGGATTTTCTTCCTCGTTAGTACCGTCGCATTTGGTTTCTTGACCTATGTTATTGTCGGAGGAACGAGAGCGAACATCATCATTGCTTTCGCACTCTTCTTATTTATTGGGATTGTCAGAGGTTGGATTACGCTGTGGATGCTAGCCGCGGCTGGGGTCGCCAGTATTGTAGGAATGTTCTGGTTAGCCTTAAAACGCTATGGCTTAGATGTCAGTGGTGCTGAAGCATATTACACTTTCTTGTATTTAACGCGGGATACATTCTCCCCGTGGGAAAACTTAGCATTACTACTAAGCCATTATGATGAGATGGATTTTCAAGGTCTAGCTCCGATTATCCGTGACTTTTATGTTTTCATTCCTTCTTGGGTTTGGCCTGAACGCCCAGACACGGTATTGAACTCTGCCAATTATTTTACGTGGGAAGTGCTGAACAACCATTCTGGGCTGGCAATTTCTCCAACACTGATTGGTTCATTGGTGGTGATGGGCGGAGTGATTTTTATACCCCTCGGAGCTATAGTTGTGGGGCTTATCATCAAATGGTTTGATTGGATCTATGGCATGAGCCTGAAAGAACCAAATCGCTATAAGGCAGCCATTATGCAGGCATTTTGTTTTGGCGCCATTTTCAACATTATTGTTTTGGCTCGTGAAGGCGTGGATTCTTTCGTCTCACGGGTGGTTTTCTTCTGCTTAATATTCGGACTGTGTCTGGTGTTAGCAAAATTACTGTATTGGTTATTTGAAAGTGCAGGGCTTATTCGCACAAAAACAGCTTCTTTTTTAAGAAGCCAACAGCGTGAAAGCCGCTAAAGGAGTATCATGGAATCGTCATCAACTCAGTCTTCATCCGTTACACAGTCATCTATTCCACAATATAGTATTCGTGGTCATAATATTTGGGGTTTTAAAAATATGGCCCATTTTTTAGACTATTTATTTGCTGGTGGAGAAACAAAAACGGGAACACTTGTTGCGATTAATGCAGAAAAAGTGATGATCGCTGAACAAGATACGGCTTTAAATACATTACTAGGCCAAGCTGAATATTTATATGCTGACGGAATTAGTATTGTCCGTGCTATCCGTCGTAAATACCCACAAGCTGAAGTTTCTCGTGTCGCTGGTGCTGACTTATGGGAAGGGCTAATGGAAAGGGCCGGTAAAGAAGGCACGCCAGTTTTCTTAGTGGGTGGTAAACCCGAGATTCTAGAGCAAACAGAAAGCAAACTACGCTCGCAGTGGAATGTGAACATTGTTGGCTCGCAAAACGGCTATTTTACCGCTGAAGACCGAAGCGCATTATTCGAACGTATTCGCGCAAGTGGCGCTAAAATTGTCACCGTTGCGATGGGGTCGCCGAAACAAGAAATTTTTATGCGGGATTGCCGAAGTGTGTATCCAGATGCGTTATATATGGGTGTTGGTGGGACTTATGATGTGTTTACAGGGCATGTTAAACGCGCCCCGAAAGTGTGGCAAAACTTAGGTCTAGAATGGTTATATCGCTTATTATCTCAACCTTCCCGTATTACTCGACAGTTTAAATTACTGAAATTTTTAGGCTACTATTACGGTGGTAAGCTGTAGTTTTTGTAGTAGTTTGATTTATATTGTTATTTTCAATGAATTTAACTCACTGTAAGTAGGCTTAACAGGCTTACTTACAGTTCGCACGGTTCCGAATAGCTGGTCTCTTCCTTCAAATATTTCTATAATCCCTCAAAAATAAGTATGTTCGCATCAGTTTGTGCTCAATCTTGCGGCTATGGCATTTTTTTAATCGCCTAATTGATACTTTTCGAATAATTGCAGTGATTATTACTAACTGAGTTTCAATTAAAACTGCATTTTAATTATCTAATTTTGACAGGGGTATGTATGGGAAATCCACAGCAGGGGCTTCAACGTGGGTTAGAAGCGCGCCATATCGAGCTTATCGCGCTCGGGGGAACCATTGGCGTTGGTTTATTTATGGGGTCGGCCAGTACGCTGAAATGGGCGGGGCCTTCGGTTTTACTGGCATATATCATCGCCGGGATTTTTGTTTTCTTCATTATGCGTTCAATGGGGGAAATGCTATTTCTTGAGCCTGTAACGGGTTCTTTTGCTTCATTTGGTTATAAATACTTAAGTCCGTTTTGGGGGTGCCTGACTGCTTGGGGCTACTGGTTTATGTGGGTGGCTGTTGGTATTTCAGAGATCACTGCGATTGGTGTATATGCCGAATATTGGTTCCCTGATGTGCCTCAATGGATTTTTGCCATTATCGCGGTGGTATTAGTGGCATTAGCGAACTTAGCCGCTGTACGGCTGTATGGCGAGCTTGAGTTTTGGTTTGCCATGATCAAAGTCACTACGATTGTGGTGATGATTTTAATTGGTTTAGGGCTGATTTTTTTTGGTCTGGGTAATAACTTTGAGCCGATTGGGCTTGCGAATCTCACTGAACATGGCGGTTTCTTTGCCGGGGGCTGGAAAGGCTTTTTATTTGCTTTGTGTATCGTTGTGGCCTCTTATCAAGGGGTTGAGCTGGTTGGGATCACCGCGGGTGAAGCGAAAAATCCGCAAGTCACGTTAAAAAAAGCGATCAATAATATTTTATGGCGCATATTAATTTTTTATGTAGGCGCCATTTTTATTGTAGTGACGCTATTTCCGTGGACGGAAGTGGGTTCACAAGGTAGCCCGTTTGTCCTTACCTTTGCGAAAGTGGGAATTGTGTCCGCAGCGGCGGTAATTAACTTTGTGGTGTTAACTGCGGCGTTATCTGGTTGCAATAGTGGCATGTATAGTGGCGGGCGCATGCTGTACGCTTTAGCACAAAATAAACAATTGCCTCGCTCATTATTGAAATTAACAAAAAATGGCGTACCGGCACGTTGCGTGGGCTTTACTATCCTATGCTTAGTCGCGGGATCAAGCTTGAATTACATTATACCGAATCCAGAGAAAGTCTTTGTTTATGTCTATAGTGCGAGTGTGTTACCAGGAATGGTGCCTTGGCTGGTGTTATTGACTAGCCAAATCCGTTTTCGTCAACAAAACAAAGAAAAACTTGTAGGGCATCCTTTCAAATCGATTCTTTTTCCATGGGTTAACTATGCGACCTTGCTCTTTTTAGCCTGCGTATTGATTGGAATGGCGATTAACCCAGATACTCGCTTATCTTTAATCGTTGGAGCCATCTTCTTAGGGGGTGTTTCTCTCCTTTATTTCATCATTCGCCTGTTCAATAACCGTAACGGAAAAGTTTAACGGCGGGGTTTTGATAGATTTTTATTAGGTGCATAGCGAAAAAGAGGGTAAATATGCTCTCTTTCTCAACGAAATGGATAAAAGGCAAGCAATCGATATTTTTATTTCAAAAAGGACTAGACAGCGGGAGGATAAATCCGTACTATCCTCTCCCGCAACGGCGTTAAGCGCCCGTAGCTCAGCTGGATAGAGCGCTGCCCTCCGGAGGCAGAGGTCTCAGGTTCGAATCCTGTCGGGCGCACCAGTTTTAGCGCTTCGCTACGGTTGGCAAAATGACGTTGTATGTAGTAATATAGCAACGCTTTGAAAAAAGTGAAGTTATGGTGGCTATAGCTCAGTTGGTAGAGCCCTGGATTGTGATTCCAGTTGTCGTGGGTTCGAGTCCCATTAGCCACCCCATTTTTTTGTGACATTGCGAGGGTGGCGGAATTGGTAGACGCGCTAGCTTCAGGTGTTAGTGTCCTATGGACGTGGGGGTTCAAGTCCCCCCTTTCGCACCACGAAGAAATGTAATAGTACTATTCACTATTAATAAGTACTACAAAAATTTCGGCGAGTAGCGCAGCTTGGTAGCGCAACTGGTTTGGGACCAGTGGGTCGGAGGTTCGAATCCTCTCTCGCCGACCAATTTAAAGAAACCCGTCTTAATCGACGGGTTTTTTGCGTTTTATACTCTTCACTCTTCACACTTCAAACCGTAGCGTTATTGGCTTCGTTCATCTACCCAAATCACATACTTATTCGTACTCATCGGAATATCTTTACTTGCCACTTAGCCATAACTTGAATTGCTTAGAGTATACTCGGGGGCGTTTCTTCAACGAATGACAGGGGTATGGTTAATTGCTTGTTTTTATTTGTAATTTAGCAGCTTATCTTACTTGTGTCGTAAAATAGATACAACCCATCATATCAATGTCGTCAAAAGGTGACACTTTACTAGTTGATTTATAAGGAAATATAAATAACTGTTTTATGATGTCTCTAAACTGCGACAAAATAGAGTGGTAAGTTTCGGGCAACATATTAGTGAATTTTTTAAAGATAGAGCGGTTTACTACCAAGAAGAAAAATAGTTGTGTAAAACCGAGGGATAGGAAAGAAACCAAAAGAGTGAGCTAAAAAAATACCGTTTTAAAAAAGTTGGCACGTATTGTGCATTATTGTATATGTAGATGCTCATCTCACTTCTTATGACAGCGAAGCTTCATAAACCCAGAGATGACGCAAAGCCGATTATCGGTGCCTATTGTCCACTTTAGATGATCAAGAGCTCATCCTCTTACCATCAACGAACGGGCGAAACGTTGAGTGAGGCACCATCCGTCTGTAGACCTGATTGTATTTTACACCTGCCTTGTGCAGGTGTTTTTTTTGTCTGTACAAAACACTTAGCCCCCTAGAAAATGACTAAGAGGCTGAAAATAAGATAGCTATTAGCTTCTACCTTTACTAAACCATTTACTGAACCAGCGAGTAATATAGGTATAGCAGAGGATAATGAATGTAATAATGAAAATGTCTTTACTAAGATCTTCGGTATTAAAACCAATAATCATAATAAAAACAAAAGGTGATAATACTAACAGCAGAAGATCAAAGAATATTTGTAAACGGTTTGGGGTTGCAATAATCCAGCGCCAAATAGTTTTAATTACATTCATATCGATATCCCTAATTCATGCAAAGCAAAGATGTATATAAAGCTTTATACACTATGTGTTTATTTTATAACATAGCGAAGTGTGTTTTCCTTATCCTTAAATAATGATTATTGATTAAACATTGAATTATTTACCTGCAATGTTGCCAATTATAAACCTCATATTTTCCTTTTATGATGATTTAATACGATTAACGCGATGTATTTAAATTGTTTTTACGTTTTTATTGGGGAAGGTCAGATTAGTCGCCGTTAAGCTTATGAATAAAAAAACTCCACCAAAATGAGTGGAGTTTTTAGATGAGGCCAAACAAGAATATTATTTCCGTTCTTGTTTTAATGAATGGTTTAATGCATCTTGGCGAATTTTTGCGGCATCGCTAGGCTTATGCTGCCGGTCAAAAGCATCAGCTAACCATGATGCATCTTGTACATCAAAACGTTGAGCTAAAGCGGCTTTAAAGTAATTTTCAGCTTTGTCCCATTGGGCATGCTGTAGCGATAAAACGCCTAATGTACTGTTAAGTAACGGGGTGGCACCATTCTGCTTCTGCAGATGTAAAAGGGTTTTTTCTATAACTTCAGGGCGTTCGCTATTCAGTTTTGGCACCAACAGGATCAAGCGTTCATCATATTGCTGTTTTAAACCGTCAATAATCATTTTTTCTGCACTTGCAGTATCGCCACATTCAATCAAATGCTCTGCTAAGAAAGCTTGCAATGCGGTTTCATGACGAACTCGGCGAGGTTGTGCTTTCCACCAAGCTTTTAGCCCATCACTACCTCCTTCAGCCATATATTGGTTCATCAACCCTTTGTAAGCCTTTAATTTCAATGCATCGAGCTCATCTTCATTGTGTAACTGTACTTTAGCCATGACAGGAAGTAATTCAATCAGCGACTGATAGGCGCCTGAGCGTAAGTAAGCTTGTTCTGCTAGGCGCAGCACCTCAGGGTGCCTTGGAGCTTTGTCGAGAAGTTTATCAATGCCATTACGGGCAGCATGGACTTCTCCTTCCGCTAATTGGATACGGACACGGCTGATATCAACGGGGAGCTGGTCACTTCCTGCGGCTTCGGCAGCTCTATCCAAGTATTGGTGAGTGCGATATTCATCACCACGCTGTTGAGCAGCTTCGGCTGCCATGAGGTAGTTAATAACCGGCTGTTGAGAAAAATCAGCATGTTTGCTCATTAATTTTTCAACTTGCTCGAAATCACCTTCTGCTAATTTCAGCAGCGCTTTTTGTGTTTGGGTATGTGCTTTGTGGTATTTACGACCACTTACCCAACCTCGGGTACGTGATGTCGTGCTGATAAAGCGGCGGTAGCACCAACCAAGGAATAACAGCACAAACTGGAGCAAGATAAAGCCCAAAACGAGGCTGGTTACACTGGTCGTAATGTCATAATTATCTGTACGGATAAAAACATAACCTTGGTGACCCGCTAATAATGGGCCTAAGATTATCCCTGCAATAAGTACTATAAATAGGATCAAGACTTTTATCATAATTACCCCCTATTACCAGCAGGGTCTGCTGATTCAAAAGGGTGTGCATTGTCAGCTGACTCCGCTTTTTGCGTATCCGTGGCGGGAACTGCGGCATCTGCTGCGGCTTCTGTTGGCGCTTCAGTTGCATCCGCTGCGGCATCAACGGCACCATCGCTAACTTTTGCATTGTCAGACGACTGAGAAAGTAAGCTACGAACCCGTGTTTGCATGATTTTTTCTAGCTTTTCTTGGCTTTCTAAAGTATCAGGCATATCAATATCAATCGGCTGATTGATTAGGTCATCAATGGTTGATAGAAAAGCTTTAGTTTCAGGCGCCTCAGTATCAAAATAGGCTCTTACCCAAGTCGAAGCCTGCTCTAATGACTGTTTGTAAGTGGCTTCTTGATAACGTGGCACGGCTTGTGCTGCGATTAATAGTTGAGAGCGAATGTTTTCTCGTAGATAAATATCCTGATTTGGAGCTAAAAGCGGGGCTTCTGAGCCATCACGAGCGCGTACGGTGACGAAGTCATTTGCGAAACTTTTCCAGCTACGAGCCAAATTTTGTTTCCAATCCGAAATATCCTCGCTGACATCCGCGTTATCTTCATTTTTCGCATCGCCGCTGTTTAAATCCGCTAAACGTAAGTTGTCCACTTCATTACTGAGCTGGTTTAAACGTAAGATAATACCGTCATAGTCAATTTGATTGATTGCGGCTAATTTAGCCATATCACTGTTAATTGATTTACGAATGTCGAGTAGGCTCGGGTCATTCATTTCGGCTAAACTTGAGTCAGCACTTTTTAATAGAACCGCTGCGGTCACAGGGTCGCGATCATTCCACAGCTTTCTTCCCGCCATTTTAACCATAAAGTCAGCTTGTGCGAGAAGCCAACTTTTAACATCAGCGCTGGATAATGCCGTGACGTGCGCTTGTAGCTCTTGCATGCGACGGTTGAGATTCTCTTCATATTCACGAGAATGGCTTTTTATTTCAGTATTAGCCGCAACTAAAGCGTTTAACCGTTGCCTGTCTGAATTTTGCTGTTCGATTAAATCACTTAATTTTTGTTTTAATTCATTGTTTTCATTTACTAAAGTGGCAGTGCTTTGTTGGGTGAAATAGTATAATCCGCCACCAATAGCGATGATAATAGCAATAGCAATTACACCGCCTATTAGACCAGAACGTTTTTGCTCCGAAGAAGGTTTAGTTTTTGGGCGCTGTTGTTCTGCACCAGCTTCTGGGGTAACCGTCTCGGTTGTTTTATCGTGTTCCGTCATAAATTAGCATCCCATATCGATTGAAATTAATGCTTCTAATAAAGCATTATTATCTGCGCTATTAGCTACACAGACCTTTTGCCATCCGCCTCTGCGGGCTTGGTCTGCAATCCGTTCACTGACGACAAGTAGGCGGCGGGAAAACCACCAAGTTTGGTATTCTTCAGTGATTAATTCGTCTAACAAGGCTAACATTTGACCACTCGTGATCACAACATCTGTAATACCCGTTTGAAACCATTGCTGATTGAACAGGGCTCTATCATAGTAAACAGGATGCCTTGTATAACATTCACAATAGCTGACTTTTGCGCCCCTAGCCCTTAATGTTGATGCGAGAAGCTCTCGTCCGCCATTTCCTCGTAATAATAGAGCGTTTTTCCCTTCGAGAAATTGAAGTTCAGGGTGTGTCAGTAGTACTTCACTGGTTTCACCTTGTTCAGCCCAACTTATGTTTTTTCCTGTTACTTGTTGAAAATACTGCCCTGTAGAGCGGCCAATTCCATAGTAAGATAACTTATCTGACCAGCTACGCGCCATTTGTTCAAGTGTTAAATTTGCATATTCGACTGCATTTTTAGATAAAAGAAAGACTAAATCATTCGCAGTAAGGCTATCAAGTTGAGGTATAAGGGTATTTAACTCAGAGCCAGGCCCAATGCGAATTAAAGGAGAGGAGAAGGCTTCCCCCCCTTTGGCGGTGATTGCTGTGATCAGCTCCGAACCTGCTGGTTCAGGGCGAGTGACAAGCACCTTCATGCAGGCGGGTTTCCTTGGTAAACATCCGCCAGAATTTCCCTTGCACCACGCTCAAGTAATTCTTCAGCCAATGATACACCCGCTTGATTAGCTTCACTCGGAGAAACGAGTCGTTCCCCTCGAATAATCACACTACCGTCTGGCGCTCCTACCAAGGCCCGTAGCCATATTTTGTCATCTTGCCAAATAGCGTAACTGCCAATCGGAACTTGGCAACCGCCTTCAAGGCGCATATTCATTGCTCGTTCAGCCAGAACACAGGTTGATGTTGAGTCATTATTGAGTTTCGCGAGTAATTCGCGGGTTTTACTATCATTTAAACGGCATTCGATACCGACAGCACCTTGGCCAACTGCAGGTAAGCATTGCTCAGGTGCAAGAGCCGTTTTAATTCGAGTGTCTAACTCCAAGCGTTTTAACCCAGCAACGGCTAAAATAATGGCATCATATTCACCGTTATCTAATTTTGATAGGCGTGTACCTACGTTACCACGTAAGTCGCGAATGACTAAATCAGGGCGGAGTTCCCTTAATTGGCATTGACGACGTAAACTCGATGTTCCGACGATACTGCCTTTTGGCAATGCATCAAGATTATCGTAGTGGTTTGAGACAAAGGCATCTCGAGGGTCTTCACGTTCACAAATCGTGACTAATCCTAAGCCTTCAGGGAATTCAACAGGGACATCTTTCATCGAGTGAACGGCAATGTCTGCGCGTCCTTCCAGCAAGGCAAGTTCTAATTCTTTGACGAATAAACCTTTCCCGCCGACCTTAGCAAGAGGGGTATCAAGAATGATGTCGCCTTTTGTCACCATAGGCACTAATTCAACCTGTAAGCCCGGGTGAAGCTGCTCTAATTTATCTTTGACAAAGTGCGCTTGCCATAGGGCTAAAGGGCTTTTGCGCGTCGCAATACGCACGATATTTGTTGATGTCATTTTACTGTTTTCTCTGGCTAAGAATGCCGCAGATTAACCATACAATTGGCATTAGTTTTAACATGTTAAGGATATTTTTTCCAGCTGGGTGCAAAACCGCGCTCTGAATTGTTTATAGCCGATTTACTTTTTCTACCATGATGCAAGAAAGTGATTCAAAATGAGATGACCTAGAATAGCTATTAAGCAATTTCTTTAGCTTATCGTGCTATTTTTTGTGTGGAACAATCTGTGTTTTCTATTAATTCGTGTTGAAGCGTGTAAGCACAGACGCTGTGCGTATTGTACTTAATATCGTTTGGTTTTGCTGTTTTACTAAACAACAGAGTAAAAAGAAATTATTCCATTGAAAAACAAGGGATATTTTACAGATTAAAAAATAAAAAGCCTTTTTATACAATATGTTGAAAAGCATTTTGTATCAAAAATAAGCGCGTAAAATTATGTGATCTACTTTACCCTTTTGATGCAAGGTGTTAAATTGATCACGTTTCCGACAATCCATTTGAAAATTATTTTAAATCTATCTCTATCTGTTGGGTGCTGGGAAATTCTCAGGTTTGTATTACTTTCATTCAATCAGGCGTAACCTTTGTATCTCTATATTGAAACCTTAAAACAAAGACTGGATGCAATAAACCAATTACGGTTAGAACGTGCAACAGCTTCTATGAGTGAAACCTTCTCGAAGGTTTATAGCTTGCTGCCTGTCTTGTTTCATTATCATCATCCCATGATGCCTGGTTTTATTGAAGGTAATGTCCCTCATGGTGTCTGCTTTTTCTCTCCTGATGCAGAGCAAAAAAAATGGTTGGCACCTTTTGAACGTTTTTTACCCGCGATTGAAACTGAAGCGAACGGTGAATTACCGATTACAGGCATTTATTCGATGGGTAGCACTTCATCTGTTGGGCAAAGCCAGTGTTCAGATATCGACGTTTGGGTTTGTCATCCGTCTTGGTTGGACCACGAAGAAAAACGTTTTTTGCAAAAAAAATGCACCTTAATTGAACAGTGGGCAGCATCTTTAGGGATTGATGTCACTGTGTTTTTAATCGATGAAAATCGTTTTCGCCATCATGCCAGTGGGCATATTGGTGGGGAAAACTGTGGTTCAACGCAACACATCCTATTGTTAGATGAATTTTATCGAACCGCTGTACGTATGGCGGGTAAACGTTTGCTGTGGACCATGGTGCCGGTTGAAGAAGAGCAGCATTACGATGAATATGTTATGGGGTTATATGCACAAGGAGTGCTAACACCGAACGAATGGCTTGATTTAGGCGGGTTAAGTGAGCTTTCTGCCGCGGAATATTTCGGTGCAAGCCTATGGCAGTTGTATAAAAGTGTTGATTCCCCTTATAAAGCGGTATTGAAGAGTATTTTGCTGGAATCCTATTCATGGGATTACCCTAACGGTAAATTATTAGCCATGGAGTTTAAGCGTCATTTACATGCAGGCGAAATTGTGTGTTATGGCTTGGACTCATACTGCTTAATGTTAGAGCGTGTGACACGTTACCTGACTGAAATTAATGATTTAACCCGTCTTGACCTTATCCGCCGTTGTTTCTACCTGAAAGTATGCGAAAAACTATCTGAAGAAGAGGGGAATACTTGCGCAGGTTGGCGCCGTGATGTGTTGTCTCAATTGGTTGAATCATGGGGGTGGGGATCAGAGCGTTTGTCGATACTCGATACACGCAATCAATGGAAAATTGAGCGTGTCCGTGAAGCACATAACGAGTTACTTGATACGATGATGCAAAGCTATCGTAACCTCATTCGCTTTGCCCGTAGAAATAATTTAAGTGTTAGTGCAAGCCCACAAGATATTGGAGTATTAACCCGTAAATTATATGCGGCTTTCGAAGCTCTCCCGGGGAAGGTGACGTTAGTTAATCCACAAATCTCACCTGATTTGAGCGAAGCGCATTTAACCTTTATTTATGTGCCAGAGGGGCGAGCTAACCGTAGCGGCTGGTATTTGTATAACCAAGCGCCAAATATTGATGCCATTATTGGCCATCAACCTCTTGAATATAACCGCTATTTAAATAAATTAGTGGCATGGGCTTATTTTAATGGTTTGCTGACTGAAACCACCCAGGTTTACATGCATAATGGGAAATCCCAGTGTGATGAACGAAAATTGCTTGAACTGATGCACGATGTTTCAAGCCATTTCCCTATCAGGTTACCAGCCCCAACGCCAAAAGCGCTTTATAGTCCATGTGAAATTCGCCATCTTGCAATCATTGTTAACTTAGAAAAAGATCCAACACAGGTATATTCTGAGCAAGTCGTCCATGTTGATTTTAGAAAACTGGATATTTTCAGTTTTGGGGAATCACAACAGTGCCTGATTGGTAGCATTGACTTGTTGTATCGTAATTCGTGGAATGAGGTAAGAACGCTACATTTCAGCGGAGAACAGTGCATGTTAGAAGCACTTAAAACCATTTTAGGGAAAATGCATCAAGATGCATCGCCTCCTGAAGCGGTTGAGGTGTTTTGTTATAGTGAGCACTTACGTGGGTTGATCCGTACTCGTGTACAACAGTTGGTATCTGAGTGTGTTGAATTGCGTTTGTCAAGCAACCGAAATGACCCTGGGCGTTTTAAAGCATTGCGTATCGCGGGGCAGACGTGGGGGTTATTCTTTGAGCGTCTGAACGTATCGGTACAAAAACTTGAGAATGCGGTTGAGTTCTACGGGGCTATCTCCCATAACAAACTACATGGCTGGCCCGTTAAACTTCAGGCGAAGAGTGATAACCATTTACCTGCAGTTGTTGATGGCTATGCGAGTGAAGGGATTGTACAGTTTTTCTTTGAAAATACGGCAGATAATACCGGTTTTAATATTTATGTTTTAGATGAGGCGAATCGGGTTGAAATTTATTCTCACTGTGAGGGGTCGAAAGAAGATCTTGTTCGTGACGTGAGTAAATTCTATTCTTCTTCCCATGACCGGTTTACCTATGGCGCAAACTTTATCAATTTCAATTTACCGCAATTTTACCAAATCATTAATCAAGATGGTAAAAATCAAGTTGTTGCATTTTCCGGGGCAACATGGCCATTCACAGCGGAAGAAGATGATGACGTTGGGTATGAAGTGCATTCGAACCAATCACCGCACCCACAAGCGCACTATTATTGATATTAATGGCAGGCAGTATAGCGTGCTGCCCACCTTCGAAACTTGTAATGCTTAAAATGAAAAGGGCTCTTGGCTTTGAAAGGCAATTGCCTCGGCTAATTTAGCTTTAAATTCATGCCCAGAGCGGTCACAAACCCAATTACCTTGTTGATAATCATAATGGTACCCACCCTGTTTAGTCGCTAGCCATATTTGGTGGAATGCTTCTTGCTTGTTGATAATAATTTTACTGCCATCTTCAAAGCTAAGAGTCATCACACCCCCATTGATTTCACAATCAATATCGGCATCACCCTCATAATTATCTAAATGCTCTTCGATGGTGCTCAGTAGCGTTTCTGCTAGCTGATGAAATTCGCTGTCATTCACGATTAATTTCCTGTTTGCTCACAATGGGTTAATTGAAATTATTATTGTTAGCTGAAATTATAGGAGGGAATCTGCATCAGGGTCAATCTAAGCATGCCCACTAAAAACTTCAGACTAAATTTAGCCTAAAGTATATAATATCCGCATGCTAGATAAACAGGCGTGATTTGCAAGGCCACTCCTGTTATTGTGTAAATTATCAGATGTCAAAAGTGAGCAATACGGGCGAAAAAGAATGAAAAAAAGTTTAATTGGGCTTAGTGCACTAGTTGTTTTATTTACCCTTTCTGGCTGTGGCTTAAAAGGCCCGTTGTATTTTCCGCCGGAAGAAACTGCAGCACCGGCTAAGGCATCTGATGTGCAACCTACCGCACAAGACAGCACTGCCAAAGAGCCTGCTCAAACAACAAATAATCAGTAAGCCACCTCTATGGAGCGTGAAATGCAATTTTCTAAAATGCATGGCTTAGGCAATGACTTCATGGTTGTCGATGGCGTTACACAAAATGTATATTTTTCGCCTGAATTGATTTGTCGGTTAGCGGATAGACACACAGGAGTTGGGTTCGATCAACTACTATTGGTTGAAGCACCTTATGACCCTGACCTTGACTTCCATTATCGTATTTTTAATGCAGATGGTAGTGAAGTTGCACAATGTGGCAATGGTGCGCGTTGTTTTGCTCGTTTTGTCAGGCTTAAAGGTTTAACGAATAAGCAAAAAATCAAAGTCAGTACTCAGTCCGGCCGTATGACATTAACCATAAATGAGAATGATGATGTCTGCGTTAATATGGGCGTGCCTGATTTTGAACCACAGAGAGTACCATTTCGCGCAGTTAAAGAAGAAAAAACCTATATTATTCGAGCACAAGAACGTACAGTTCTGTGTGGGGTGGTCTCAATGGGTAACCCGCATTGTGTCATTCAAGTTGAAAGTATTCATACGGCAGAAGTCGAAGTTTTAGGTCCCGCTTTAGAAAATCATGAGCGCTTTCCAGAACGTGCCAATATTGGCTTTATGGAAATTATCAGTGCTGACCACATCCGCTTGCGCGTTTATGAACGTGGGGCTGGGGAAACTCAAGCTTGTGGTAGCGGGGCATGCGCCGCTGTCGCGGTTGGAATTAGTCAAGGATTACTGGCGAAGCGGGTCAAAGTTGATTTACCAGGGGGCTCATTAGATATTTCCTGGGAAGGCCCTGGGGCGCCACTTTATATGACAGGCCCTGCAACGCATGTTTATGACGGAGTCATTCAACTATAATTTTGAATAGCTGAAGAGGGAAAAATGGATAAAACCAAAAAAGCACAGGAATTGGCTCATCAAATTGATGAGGTCGATGTCGTGCGCTACTTAACGGAAAACCCCTATTTTTTTCTTCGTAATGCGCAACTGTTGGAACAGCTAAAAGTACCCCATGTTGTGCGGAAAGCTATCTCATTACCTGAGTTAGTGATGAGTCGTCAACGGTTGAAAATCAAAGAGCTCGAACAAGATATTCGTTTTATGGTTGAGCAAGCTCACGAAAATGTGGAGCTTTTTGATGAATTGTTAGTGTTGGTGATTGAAATGTCATCAGCAGAAAGTTTACAGCAAATGCTGCTAGCGCTAAATCGTTGGGCAAAAAAACTGGGTTTATCCGGTGCTCAAGTGCGTTTGTTTAGTGACAGCTGGCATTTATCCGCTCCTTTGGATGCGCATCAATTAGTTATTTCGCGTCGTGTATTTGAACCCGTGAGAATTCAACGATTTGGCGATAAACGTAACTACCTCGGTCGGTTGAATGGCCCTGAAATTCAATTACTTTTACCTGATGCATTAAATGTCGGTTCAGTCGCTATTTCACTGTTTGGTCAGCATGGTGAATCCGGTATGGTCATCTTTACTAGTCGGGATCGTGAACATTATCAACATGGTATGGGAACGGTCATGTTGGAGAAAGTCGCTCAGATTCTACCGAGGTTATTATGCCAATGGATAGAACGCCTATAAAAAATCAGCCTGAAGGGCTGATGACCCAAATTGAGGCCTTTCTGTATTATCTGCGTGTTGAACGTCGGCTAAGCCCTGTCACGATAACTAATTATCGTCGCCAATTGAGTGTTATTGTGGAAATGTTAGTCTCACTAAATATCCACGAATGGCAAAAAGTTGATGCAACGATTGTGCGCAACGTTGCCGCTAAAAGTCGTAAATCGGGCTTACAAGCCGCAAGTATGGCGTTGCGGTTATCATCACTGCGCAGTTTTTTTGATTGGATGGTGCACCAAGGGGAATTACCCGCAAATCCCGCAAAAGCCGTTCATGCCCCTAAATCCAAAAAGCGTCTTCCTAAAAATATGGATGTGGATGAAGTCTCCCAACTTTTGAATATGGAGAGTGGTGACCCGCTCGTCGTACGTGACCGAACGATGCTTGAAGTGATGTACGGCGCAGGGTTACGTTTATCTGAGCTAGTTGGGCTAGATGTTCGCCATCTTGATTTAAATACGGGTGAAGTGTGGGTTATGGGGAAAGGGAGTAAAGAACGCAGGGTGCCAATGGGAAAAACTGCCGTGAGTTGGCTACAGCGTTGGCTTGAGATGCGAGAGCTCTATGAGCCAGAAGATGACGCTGTTTTTATTTCAACCCAAAGTGGTAAACGTATTTCGAATCGGAACGTACAGAAACGTTTTGAGCAATGGGGTATAAAGCAAGGGGTTAATAGCCACATTAACCCGCATAAATTACGCCACTCTTTTGCGACACATATCCTTGAATCAAGTGGGAATTTACGTGGAGTGCAAGAACTTCTTGGGCATGCAAATTTATCGACAACACAAATCTATACGCACCTTGATTTTCAGCACTTAGCAAATGTTTATGATGTGGCTCATCCAAGAGCAAAGAGGGAGAAACCTTAATGCATTTTTACCGTCCGTTATCACCCATTCTGGCGATCACGTTTGATTTGGATGACACGCTTTACGATAACCATCCAGTTATTGATAAAACGGAAGAAGAAGTTTTACGTTTTGTCCGTGAATATGACCCGCGTTTTAATCATTTTAGTAATGAAGATCTTTATGCTTTTCGTCGTCTTGTCGAAGAGCAAGAACCTGATATCTATCATGATATTTCACGCTGGCGTTGGCTTTCTTCCAAAATGATGTTTTGCCATTATGGCTACTCAAAAGAAGCCGCACAAAAAGGGGCAGATGACATCATGGCGCATTTCACTTATTGGCGAAATAGAATTGATGTCCCAAAGTCTACTCATGAAACACTGTGCCAACTGGCAGAAAAAATTCCGCTGGTGGCGATCACTAATGGAAATGCAGAACCGGAAGCGTGCGGGTTAGGTCAATATTTCCAATTTGTCTTGAAAGCAGGGCCTGACGGGCGCTCTAAGCCATTTTGCGATATGTATCGTTTAGCCGCGAAGCGGCTTGAGATTGAGCCACAATTTATTCTTCATGTTGGTGACAACTTGCTAACGGATGTTGAAGGTGCAATTAACAGTGGCATGCAAGCTTGCTGGATCAACACAAACCAAAAAACACTGATGGAAGAGAAAGAGGTGCGTTTATTACCGCATGTGGAAATTTCGCGGTTGGATTCTCTCTTATCATTGGTATAATCATTTACTGTATAAAAAAACAGTGGCATTCGCCATTGTCAACAACCTCACAGTGGTGTTAGCCACTGTTTTGCTTTGATGGTAACTATGGACGTCTCTTATCTGCTTGAAGGTCTTAACGACAAACAGCGCGAAGCGGTTGCCGCACCGCGTACCAATTTACTTGTCCTTGCGGGGGCTGGTAGTGGTAAAACTCGGGTGCTAGTGCATCGAATCGCATGGCTGATGTCTGTGGAAAATGCTTCTCCATTTTCAATTATGGCAGTGACATTCACGAACAAAGCAGCGGCAGAAATGCGCCATAGAATCAATCAATTGATTGGTACTAGTGAAGGCGGTATGTGGATAGGAACATTCCACGGCTTAGCGCATCGTTTATTGCGCCAACATTATATGGACGCTAATTTACCACAAGACTTCCAAATTCTAGATAGTGATGACCAATACCGTTTAATTCGTCGTTTACTTAAGGCGATGAATTTAGATGAAAAACAATGGCCACCTCGTCAGGGGATGTGGTACATCAACGGCAAAAAAGATGAAGGTCTGCGGCCTCAGCACATTGAAGCCTATGGTAACCCAGTTGAAGCCACATGGTTAAAGGTATACCAAGCTTACCAAGAAGCTTGTGATAGAGCCGGGCTGGTGGATTTTGCGGAATTATTGTTACGCGCCCATGAACTGTGGCTGAATAAACCCCATGTCTTGCAGCATTATCGTGAGCGCTTTACCAATATTCTTGTCGATGAATTTCAAGATACCAACAATATCCAGTACGCATGGATCCGTGTACTCGCTGGGGATACAGGCAAAGTCATGATTGTTGGTGATGACGACCAGTCAATCTATGGCTGGCGTGGTGCGCAAGTCGAAAATATCCAGCGCTTTCTCAATGATTTTCCTGGCGCAGAAACTATCCGTCTAGAGCAAAACTACCGTTCAACGAATAATATCTTAAAAGCGGCGAACGCATTGATCGCGAATAACAGTGACCGCTTAGGGAAAAATCTATGGACGGAAGGCGGAGATGGCGAGCCAATATCCCTCTACTGTGCGTTTAATGAGTTAGATGAGGCGCGTTATGTGGTTGGCCGCATCAAACAATGGCATGAAAATGGTGGAGCCTTACAAGATTGTGCCATGTTGTACCGTAGTAATGCCCAGTCTCGTGTATTGGAAGAGGCGCTCATTCAAGGTGCAATGCCATATCGTATTTATGGTGGGCAACGTTTCTTTGAGCGCCAAGAGATTAAAGATGCACTTTCTTATTTAAGATTAATAGCAAATCGTAATGATGATGCCTCCTTTGAACGAGTGGTAAATACACCAACCCGTGGCATCGGAGATAGAACATTAGATACTGTTCGCCAAACTGCACGGGATCAACAGCTAACACTATGGGAAAGTTGTGAGTACTTACTTCGCGAGCAGGTGTTGGGAGGTCGTGCAGCGGCCGCAATTGAGCGTTTCTTAGAATTAATCGATGCGTTAGCCAAAGAAACTCAAGATATGCCATTACATGTTCAGGCAGATAGAGTGATCAATGACTCAGGCTTGCGTGCGATGTATGAGCAAGAAAAAGGTGAAAAGGCACAGGCTCGTATTGAAAACTTGGAAGAGTTAGTCAATGCAACCCGTGATTTCAGCTATCAAGACGAAGACCAAGACTTAATGCCATTGCAGGCTTTTCTTTCTCATGCGGCATTGGAAGCAGGAGATGGGCAGGCGGATGTCAGCCAAGATGCTGTTCAATTAATGACTTTGCATTCAGCTAAAGGCCTAGAGTTTCCAGTTGTATTCATTGTGGGCATGGAAGAAGGCATGTTCCCAAGTCAAATGTCGATGGATGAAAGTGGTCGTCTTGAAGAAGAGCGTCGTCTTGCTTATGTCGGTATTACCCGTGCAATGGAAAAACTCACGATTACTTATGCAGAAAGCCGTCGTTTATATGGCAAAGAGGTTTATCACAGGCCTTCTCGTTTTATTGGTGAGTTACCGACAGAGTGTGTTGAGGAGGTTCGCTTGAGAGCGCAGGTTTCAAGACCCGTTAGCCATCAGCGCCTTGGTACACCGATTAGCCAAAATGATTCGGGTTATGCTCTAGGTCAGCGTGTCATGCACCCTAAATTTGGTGAAGGCACGATTATTAACCTTGAAGGTAGTGGGGAACACTGCCGCTTGCAAATTGCCTTTCAAGGTCAAGGGATTAAGTGGCTGGTAGCGTCTTATGCGCGGTTAGAGAGCCTATAAAATTCATGCCATCAATAATAAATATCACTGATAGTTATTTCGGTGATATTTATCATAATCTATGTAATAAATAATTAGCTCACTAATTATTTATTATTATTTTAATAATAAAGTTAGGCCAGTGTCTGTTGTATTATATAAATACTAAATTAGTTATTTATTACCTGCTCATGTATCATTTTTTTGCGGTACATATCAGTTTTATAGTATTAATACACTAAGGGATATAAAAATATGGGTGCTAATTTTGATATTAAAAATAATGAAAAGCATAAAGAAATTGAGTCATTACTTCTATCAATAGAAAATCGAATAAAAAAAATAAAAAGCGTAGAGGACTCATTAAGACAAGAAATTGCAGAGTTGAAAGAAAGAAAGTATACAGATGATGGAGTATCGTCAGAACCATTAGTAAGAGAAATGAAAGGTAAATTAAAAGAGATTTTAATTAGTAAGGTAAAATACCAAAGAACACTCAAACTAGTGAATAAAACAATTAAAATTAGAACGGATAATATTATTGGTGGTTCAGAACTAAATCCTGAAGCTGATTCTACGATGAATGAAAGAATAAGTATGGTTAATTTAACTTCAATAGTGTCACATAAAACAAAAAATAAACTATCTGATTCAGCAAAGGGTAACATTATTAGTTTCAATAATCAGAGTATTAAAATACAAAAAGCGTTAACTAGAGTTATGGAACTAACAAATCAAATAAATAGCGAATATAAAGAAGCTAGATTGAAGCCATTAGTCCAAGCTAGTAATCAGCAAGCCATTAGCGAGCAAATGGCTTCTTTTTCTATGCCTGATAAAATGAGTGCTGTAATAGAATTATCAATAAAAATGAAGAGTATTACTCACCATAACTATGGTGGCTTAGATAGAACAGGGCAGTACTTATAGAGGCATTTAAGCTAATCAATCGTTTTGTTTATTGAATTCAAGGTATTCAACAAAGAGTTGAATGCCTTTTTTAATTTTAATGTAAGGTTGGATGACAAGTGTGAGTATTGTGATTTTTACTTACTTTATGATAATTAACATTATATTTTTAGTGATTGGTATTGATTGATTGTTTTCATTATCAGGATTCAAGTTTTTAATTTTATTTTTACATCTTTTTGCCGTATAAAGTTTTACCGAGTAACCTTCCTAACATTCATCATGTCAATTAATAAACTTATTGATTCGCTTTCCTCACAAGGCTGGTATGTGTGGGACGATTTTCTGACCTTGTCAGATATCCAAAGGATAAAACAATGCATACCCAATACATTACAAGATGCGCGTATTGGGCATCGAGATTCATTACAAGGTAATAAAGCGATTCGCGGCGACCAAACGGTTTGGTTGGAGCCCGAAATGGGGAGTTCTATAGTTCATTATCTCAATAAAATGGAGCAGGTCAGGCAAGAACTTAACTGTCAGCTTTATCTTGGTCTACGTGATTTTGAAACACATTTTTGCCGTTATCCAAATGGTGGTTTTTATAAGAAACACGTGGATAACCCAAGAGGTGTCGGTCGACGAAAAATTACGACAGTTCTATATATGAATGAACAATGGCACCCTAGCGATGGTGGTGAATTGGTTGTCTATGACCAAGAAGATAATCAATTGTTTAAGTTAGAACCCATTGCAGGTCGTATGATCTTTTTCATGTCAGAAGAATTTCCTCATGAAGTGCTCCCGACAGAACAAACTCGCGAAAGTATCGCGGGGTGGTTTTTAACTGAAAAAATACTTTAACCCGTTCAGGCTATTACCACCTCTTATAGAGGTGGCTGATAGAAGTATTCTCATTATTTATACACATAACAAATTTTATAATAGTTATTTTAATATATTTATTTGATTTTCTGTTTTTCTTGATGTTAACTTTATTTGAACTTTGGTTTTTTTATATTAAATTATATTTTCTGCTGTGTGACTAAATTATATAAAAGGAGTTTATAAATGAACAGCACTGATAAGTTCGGTTATGGTTCTAAACAATTTCAACAAGGTGTTAGTATAACGGAGTATAATCGCCAATTAGAAAAAGCTTTGAAGGAATTAAGCGAAAAAAATATTGGTGATACCGTGATGATTAATTCTAATAATGATATGTCATCATTAATACAAAGTGTAAATTATTTCCCAGTACCAAAAGACCATTGCTCGGTTATTGAGATGGGTTGCTACTCCTCTAAATTGAATAATTCGATTCTTTATGATTTTAAATAATCTACTTTAGAAATCGAATCATTGGATATTGTTTAATATTACATTAAATTATGTGCCACCTCTAATTCGAAGTGGCACTAATTTTACATTAATCGTTTAAATTCATTTCCTACAAAAGTCATAGTCGCATTTCCTCGCTCAATTTGATAGTGAGATTGATGGCGCTGTTTATCTAATGCATTTGATTGTTTCGATTGATACTCATCAAGCTTCCATTGTATTAATTGTTTTGCGAGTTTTTTATTTGCATGTTGGCTACGTTCAGATTGAACTTTAACTGTAATTCCCGTAGCAGCATGCTTAGCTCTAACCGCTGAGGACGTTTTATTAACATGCTGCCCTCCAGCCCCTTGCGCTTTGGTGAACTCAAATTCAATTCCACTCTCTTCAATTGGTTTAATGGGAGAGAAACGGGTGACACTCAAAAACCAATTTTTACGTTTATGTCGCGGCCTAATAGGGCTTTGGCATTGCCATTGGACTGTACCGCACCAAGACTGGGCCAATATTTCTGCATCTTCACCTTCTAGGCAAACTAAGGCAGATTTTAGCCCTTTTTTAGAGGGAAATGACTCCAGTACGTCATAAGCGATATGATATTTTTTAGCCTCTTGTAGAAAGCGGGCAAGGGCCTTTTCAACAGCAATACAACATTCTTCAGGCCCCTGAGCAGCGGAAAATTGTAGCAATATCATGAGCAATCTCCACTGGTTTTATAGGTGATAACCGGCTTAAGTCGTGCAATAACTTGGATGATGCCAATATTCACCATGCTTTCAATTACAGTATCAATGGATTTATAAGATTGTGGGGCTTCTTCGTAAATCAATTGTTTGTTTGCACAGATAACACGACTGCCTAATGCCGTTCTTGATAATTGAATCGGTGTATATTTATGAGATAAGCGCCCTTTACACTCAGTTCGCATCCACTTGCGGCCAGCTCCGTGAGCAAGAGAATTCAGACAAACTTCACTTGGCTGTGGGGATACCAGATAGCTGTAATCACCTCGAGAACCAGGGATAATAACTAGCCCGCGATCTGATGGCGTGGCGCCTTTTCGATGTATCCACCCATCAATGCCATTGATTTTACAAGATTCAACTAGGTTATGATTAAGGTCGAGAACGCATTTACCTTTTGACTTTACTTGTTGCAGCATACGTAAACCGATCATTTGGCGATTTAGTTGGGCAAAATCTAAGGCATTTTGATGCGCTTCTAAGTAATTTTTAGCATCTTGAGAGCTATCTATAAGCCCATCATGACTATGATTTTCTACATGTTGACGAAGGATTGATTGGCCTAAACCACGAGAGCCACTGTGAACTAATAACAGTAATTGTTGTTTATTCAAACCACTCATACCGAATAATTCTGGGTTTAATATTTCGTCAACGGCTTGAAACTCAGCAAAATGATTCCCGCCACCAATAGAACTTAATGATGGCATAAAGTCATGTGATTGCATGTTATCTGGGACATGTTCTTCAAGCCAAGATAGAGGCGCATGATCTGACATTTCAAAAAGTTGTTTTTCGAGTTTATCGAGGTTAACTTTCGATTTTTTAATATCCGTTTGAAACAGCGCCATTCCACAACCGATGTCATTACCAACCAGCGCAGGGTAAAAACGCTTGGTAGAGAAAAATGCAGCACCAATTGGATAGCCGCGGCCTGGATGAAGGTCAGGCATGCCGACAACGGATACCATATCAGGTAAGTTTGCGGTTGTTTGTAATTGTTGGATTGCTTTGCTTTCAATCCATGTTGATTCTGTGGCGATGTAGCTAACTTGCTGATCCACAGTATGTAAGGTATTGCCCATAAGCTATTAACTCATTTTTTAATTGAAAAATAAGGTGATTAGCAGGCAAATTTAAGAAAATAGATTAACTAACGAGAGTGACTATTTCTGAGTGTGCCCGCAAAGAGTTTGATTAATTGTTGTCATGGTAAACCTCCTTGCAGTTAGTAGATGAATATAAAACGCTGCGGATACTAACGGTAACTTTTTTCTTTTGCAAGCGCTATTTTTAGCATTACGGATTTTTAGTCATTTTCTGAGATAAAAATATAAGTAAATAATTTAAACCTATTAATGATTATTTACCTAATAATTATTTAAATAAACTATTAGATAATTAAATTTATATTTTTATTTATTTATATGGAATTAAACGTGAGTGAGATATAAAACTTTGTTATTATTTTGGCGGGTGCTTGAGCCTTTCTGGTTTAAGCATATTAAGTTGGAAGAAATGTTTGGATTAGAAAGGAAAAAGCCCCGTTAGTTATTATTAACCAACGAGGCCCGATCTAAACCTGAACAGTTGAGATTGTGCCTCTTAACCATTAAGAGGTCAAGGGAAATGAGCAAGTTCGCAGTGGTGGCGTTTGTTTTTGCGTGTATTACCGTGTTTGGTATTTCAGTATTAATGCGAGATAGGCTTTGTCTAATCGTGATTAGTCATGGAAATACAGTTGTTCAAACAACGTTTTCTTACGAAGAGTAATGTTGCTTTACGAGGGAAGTTATTCCCTCGTAATTTCCCGATTTAATTGTGCGTATTCAGGTTTGGAATTAAATGCCCAATTAAAAACACCCCAAGATATTATTTAATCTTTGGGGTGTTTATTTAATTAGCTATCTAAATAATTAAATTATTAAGCAATATGTACAGTTTTTCCGCCAATAATAGTACGTAATACTTTTACATTCTCAATATCATCTGCAGGGATCTCAAAGACATTGCGATCTAGCACAATCATATCTGCAAATTTTCCTGCTTCTAATGAACCAAGTACATCTTCACGGTGCTGTGCATAAGCTGAGTCTATCGTCGCAGAGCGTAAAACCTCAATGACCGTTAAGTCTCGGTCATTATCAAGTCTTGGCGCTTTTTGCCCATTTATGTCACGACCTCGGCGTGTTGCAGCCACTTTTAAATCATACCACTCGTCGAAATCATCAATTGGCCAGTCACTACCAAATGCAACAACCGCGCCAGCGTCGACAAATTTAGCGATTGGTTCAAGTTGCTCAAAACGTTCATCACCGAGCATTTTTTTCTCAAAAGCGGCGAGTTCTGGCGTTGGGGCGGCCCACTGGAAAGATAAGCAAGCGATGGTTTTTAAGCGCGCAAAGCGGGCATAGTCATCAGCATGGACTAATTCATTATGAGCAAGCCCTGGGCGAATATCTTTTTCTGGGTGAGCAGCACGCATTTTTTCAATCGCATCTAAAACGATAGAAACGGCACCTTCACCAACGGTATGCAAGTGTGGGTCATAGCCCGCTGCGGCAATTTTTTCCATTAATTCATCTAGAATTTCAGCCGTGAAATAGAGATCACCGTAGTTATCGGTTTCTACCCAATTCGGAGCGTCATCCGTGCCTTGATTGATACGGTATGGCTGCAATAACGATGCTGTCATTGTTGGAAATTGCATCACACCATCAACAAACATTTTAATATTATTTAAGCCAATGCCAGGGGCTGGCGTCCAATCGGCTTGGTGCCATTTTTTGGCAAATGCAACGGCTTTATCAACAGCTGCCGCTACTGAGGCAACATCCGGTGTTTCATCAGGGGTGATTTCACGGGCAGCTTGGAAACGGATCGTAAGGTCGCCACGTTGTTGTAATTGAGAAAAGGCTTCAAGCTGTTGTTCTGAAACGCGTGCATCCATCACCATTGTCACACCTTGCTGATTAAGTACTTTCTGTACTAATTCAGCAACTTCAATAGCTTGGTCGTCACGAATTGAAGGAATGCTATCGGCAGCACGCATAGCGGGAGCATCTTCTAAAATACCGTTTAATTCACCATTCTCGTATTTACCAATCTTACCATCAGTTGGTTCAGGCGTATCTTTGGTGATACCGAATAATTCGAGGGCTCGGCTATTTGCTAGCAATGTATGGCAGTCATTTGAAAACAAGACGACAGGGCGTTTCGTATTGAGTTTGTCCATATCTTCACGGTACATATCAACACCTGCAGGGATCATACCTTGGCGCAGCCATGCAGTGACTTTGAGCCAATCATTTTCCCCGGTACGCGGGTCTTTATCGAGGTGATCTTGTACGCGTGCTAAAATTTGGTCGATAGTTAACGATTCATAATTTAAATGGCAACCGAAGAGTTGAATACCGCCCCAAAAAGGGTGCATATGACCATCAATGATGCCAGGCATCATCATTTTGCCTTCGAGATCGATACTCTCTGTCTCAGGACCAACATATTGATGAAGTTCATCAGAGGTGCCTGTGGCAAGAATATAGCCATCACGAACAGCAACCGCATCGACAACGCGATTTTTATCATCTGCGGTATATATATAACCGTTAAAGTAAATAAAGTCAGCTAATTGATTATTCATTGTAAACCGTCTGTATCAGTGGTGCTTTGGTGGCACCAACGCTAAAAAAACAACGGGGAAGGCAAGTGCTCCCCCGTAATCATTTATAAGACTTGAAATGCTTAGTTAATAATCATTTCAGTTTCATCGTCAGAGATTGCAGGTGGACGACGAGTAAAACCATGGGTCAGAAGTGCTAAGTAAATTGCACCTGCAGCTAACCACCATAAACCCACTTTAAAGGCTTCGCTATCAAGACTTGTCCATAACCATAATGTTAGGATAACACCAATAGAAGGCATAATCAGGCAAGTGATAATTTTTGTATTATCCAGTGGTGCTTTACGGTCAATATAAAAATGTTTAATGACCGATAAATTCACAAAAGTGAACGCAATTAAGGCACCAAAACTGATCATTGAAGCGACCATGCTGAGCGAAAGCACTAATGAAAGCAGTGATGCTAGCGCAACAAAAATAATCGAGTAAATCGGTGTATTGAGCCTTGGATGTAGATAAGCAAACAGCGAACGAGGTAATACACCTTCACGACCCATCGCATAGAAAATGCGTACAATACTGGCTTGTGAGGTCATTGCTGAGGCAAATACACCAATAACATAAGCGGTGATAAAGCTAGATGCCATCATCGCTCCACCAACTTGTTTCATTACCGCAAGGCTAGCAATATCGGTATTAGGAATAAAATCTTGCCACATCGGATAAACCAGATGCGCACCATAGGAAATGATGACAAACAGCGTACCTGCGATAAACACGGTGTATAAAATCGCTTTTGGTAGCGCACTACGTGCATCTTTGGTTTCTTCTGCCATGGTGGAGATCGCATCAAAGCCAAGGAAGGCTAAGCAAAGTACCGCTGCGCCTGCAAATAACCCTGATACTTGTTCTGACATGACCGTAATCGGCGCCAATAAAGCGTCCGTATCCAATACAAATGAAGTTTTAAAACTCAAGTATAGGAACACGGCAATAAATACAAATTGCATTAAAATGATTAGCATATTCATTGAGGAAACTAATTTAATTCCCAAAATATTCATGATGCTAACAATTGTAATTGTGCTGCAAATAATGACGTACATTGGGATATCGGGGAACGCTTCGTGAACAAAGATCCCAATCGCAATGTAGTTAATAATAGGTAGAAAGAGGTAATCGAGCAGTTGTGCCCAACCCACTAAAAACCCGAGTGTGCCGCCAAAGGTTTTTTGCACGTATGAATAAGCAGATCCTGAAAGCGGAAGTGCGCTTGTCATGCGGCAATAGCTCATGGCAGTGAAAAAGACGGCAGCTAATGTAATTAAATAAGCGACAGGCAGATGGCCTTCACTTAATACAGTTACTTGCCCATAGGTGGTGAAAATTCCGAGTGGCACCATATAAGCCAGCCCGAAAAAAACTAACGCAGGTGTGGTCAGTACGCGTTTCATTTGAACGGTATTCTGTTGCATTTTTAAGCCCTTCCCAAAAGCCCTTAAACAACGTTAACTCTGTCTGAATGCACAGGCCGAGTGAACCTAAAATGCAGCCGTACTCGTCATACTTCGAATCACAACGTCGTTGGCTTTGCTCGCTCGCACTAGTCACATACTTTTGTATGCTCCTAGCGACTCCCTTGCTTGCCGCCTAGTTGTATTTTCGAATTATTTAGAGTCGTACTCGTCATACTTCGAATCACAACGTCGTTGGCTTTGCTCGCTCGCACTAGTCACATACTTTTGTATGCTCCTAGCTACTCTTTTGCTTGCCGCCTAGTTGTATTTTCGAATTATTTAGAGTCTTAACGCTACATGATTGTATTAAATTAAATTTTAGAACCGGCTGTATTCAATTTCAGAAAACCTCGCACCAGGACATTTTTAAAATGAAATGTCATCGTGCGCACTTTAATGAAACGTCAGTGATGAATCGGACCATCACCATCCGCTGGGGTGAATACAAGCGGCGTACAATATAATTACCAAGTCCCTATTAAGCAATCATTAATTGAAAAAAATAAACAACTACTTTTATTTCAAAGAGTTGTTTGATGGATATGTTTATTAATTGAAGTGGATTTAAGATAAATTAAATAATAGCCATTATGGATAGAAAATCAAGGTGAATTTTTTTCGTTTAACTTATTGATTTTATATGGTTAAATTTATTTTTCTCAATGGGTATTATAGATAAGAACAACGAGATTTGATTTAAGCTTAATTTATTATGAGGCAGGCAAAGAATTGGCTATAAAATTAAATAGCCTATTTGCATTAATTAAACTTACTATTCAAGTTCCATATAATGAAACACCGACTTCGTTTAAAATATAAAACGAGAGTCGGCATTTAATATTAACGCTATTTATCGGTCATCTGAGTTTCTGAAAACCGTTATCCGTTATTTTCTTCTCAGTTTTTGCTGGGTATATAAAGCATCTAATGTAAATAAAATTAATGCAACCCAGATAAAGCCAAAGGTGACTAACAATTCAGGTGTCATCACTTCACCGTACATAAACACGGCGAGTAAGAACATAATACTTGGCCCCATATATTGGAAAAAGCCTAGAGTTGACAGCCTTAAGTGGTTAGCTGCCTCTGTAAATAGTAACAGTGGCACAGTTGTAATTACACCTGCGGCAACCAGCAGTGCATTTAAATGCCAATCATTCATTGCCATATCGCTAGTTGGACTATCTGCAAAAAATAATAAGAAGATAATACCGACAGGAAGTAGCCAAAGTGTTTCGAATGTCATCCCTGTTTGTGCATCGACACCTAATTTTTTACGTAATAAACCGTAGGTAGCAAATGTAACGGCCAAACTTAGACCAATCACAGGCACTGAGCCGAATTGCCAAAGCTGGATCAATACACCCGTTAGTGCAAGACCAACAGCAATCCACTGCATACGGCGAAAACGTTCTTGTAAAAATAGCATTCCAAACAGTACGTTAACTAGTGGGTTAATAAAGTAACCTAAGCTAGCTTGTAGCATATAACCATTATTAACTGCCCAAATATAAATTAACCAGTTACATGCAATTGTCGTTGCCGTCACCCCAAGAACTAATATTTTCTTTGGTTGCTTCAGTACTTGGCGGACATAACTCCAATGGCGTGAAACGGTTAATAATAAAATCATAAAGAAAAATGACCAAATAATACGATGAGTCAGGATTTCTTCTGCGGGCACTTCTTGGATACTTTTAAAATAAATAGGTGCGACACCCCAAATAAAATAGGCGCCTAAGGCACATAACACGCCTTTGGTAGTATTTTGCTGGCTCATTGTTGGCTCTGAAATTGAATTAAAGACTAAAAAGATACTTATACAGAGAGACCGAGCCGATTTAAGCAGCTCGATTTTTGATACCACTAATGTGACATTGCTCAGGTTTTTTTACAAGTTATTAGTTTAGTAGGTGACTAATTATTTGTATCTATTTTATCCCACCAGGTAAGTTGCCGTTGCTGTCGCAATATGCTGATTGTTTTCATTATGAAGTTCGCAGCGTGTAACGGCTATTTTATTACCATCTCTTAATAAGCTGGCACTGGCGGTAAAAAGTTGGCCTCGACCAGGGCGTAAATAATCAACTCGTAGGTCGATTGTTCCCATGCGAGACATTTTGTCGACAATCTCAGTATGAGTTAATGGATTAATGCGCTGCAAAATACGGTTAATACACACCATGCCTCCTGCAACATCTAAAACCGAAGCGATCACACCGCCATGTAAAATGTTCTGAGTGAAATTACCAATTAATTGCTGACGATTTTCAACGGTAAGCTGAACAAAATCATCATTTAGACTCATTAACTTAATCCCAAGTAATTGGTTAAATGGCATTTTATAAATAAATG
The DNA here is from genome assembly GCF_011045615.1 of Providencia sp. PROV004. NCBI lineage: Bacteria > Pseudomonadati > Pseudomonadota > Gammaproteobacteria > Enterobacterales > Morganellaceae > Providencia > Providencia sp. PROV004. The sequence goes on along the minus strand of NZ_CP042859.1, from coordinate 4,319,832 downwards.
CATGGCTCATTAACTCACTGGCTTCTTCTAAAGTATAAGTACGGTCATTCATCGTTTTCATCCTTTAAAAATATGTAAATAATAAGTTAACATTACGTGTAAATTATGTCTCTAACAAACGAATGAATAATCTTTCAACAGTTATTCAGTTTTGTGTGTAAAATAGGACAAACTTTTTTTGGACGATGTTGAAATAGGAATGACTAATGCGCGCTTTACCGATTTTGTTAAGTGCAGTGCTCAGCTTTTGGTCTGCTTCACTGTTTGCGACTGAAAATACAAGTATTCAGCCTGAACAAGATGTCAAAAATACCCTACCAATACGTGGAAGCATCATTTCAGGATTACTACAACACCATGATAATCCATTTGTATTGTATCCGTATGAATCGAATTACATCATTTATACCTATACCTCCTCGATGAATAAAAAAGCGATTTCTAGCTATAATTGGGGCGATGATGCGTTAAAGGATGAAGTTAAATTTCAACTAAGTTTAGCTTTTCCATTATGGGCCGGTATTGCTGGTGATGATTCCATTTTAGCCGTTTCTTATACTCAACGTTCTTGGTGGCAGTTAAGCAATAAAAAAGAATCTTCACCATTTAGAGAAACCAACTATGAGCCTCAGGTGTTTGTTGGCTGGCTAACTGATTACCAATTTGCGGGTTGGACGTTACGTGAGATTGAAACGGGCTTTAACCACGAGTCAAATGGGCGCTCAGAACCGACCTCTCGCAGCTGGAACCGTGTATATGCGAGGGCAATGGCGCAAAATGGTAATTGGCAAGTTGACCTTAAACCTTGGTACCGCATTCATGAAAGTGAAGGGCGTGATGATAATTCTGATATTACCAAATACATGGGCTACTATCGCTTAAAGGTAGGATATGCATTGGGAGATAGCGTATTTACTACGACTGGACGCTATAACTGGAATACCGGTTACGGTGGTGCAGAGTTGGGGTGGAGTTATCCAATTAGTAAACATGTGCGTTTTTATACCCAGTTGTTTAGCGGATATGGTGAGTCGATGATAGACTACAATTATCGCCAAACCCGTTTTGGTATCGGTGTTATGCTAAACGATATGTTGTAATGGAAGAAAAACTCAGTGCTCTATTCAGTTCTGAGTGAAATACCAAGTCATAAATCAACAACTTCGCTGCTCAATTGGGCAGCGGCTTGTTTTATCGATTGAGGAAGTTTGTGTCCACAGCTTGCGTCATTAACCAACTTTCATTGGCTGAACATGTGCTTAATAGTACATTTGGTTATCAGTCATTTCGCCCCGGGCAAGATGCTGTCATTGGGGCCATTTTAGATAACCGTGATTGCTTAGTGTTAATGCCAACAGGGGGCGGTAAATCCCTTTGCTACCAGGTCCCTGCTTTAGTTAAAGAGGGGGTCACACTGGTCGTTTCGCCATTAATATCATTAATGAAAGACCAAGTTGACCAATTAAGGTTACATGGGGTTAATGCGGCATGTTTAAATTCATCACAAACGTCACAAGAACAGCGTCAAATCATGGAGCTGTGCAGTCAGGGGGAAATAAAATTACTTTATGTTGCCCCTGAACGGCTATTAACTGATTATTTCCTAAGCCAATTAGCAGGGTGGAATATCACTTTGCTAGCCGTGGATGAAGCCCACTGTATTTCTCAATGGGGACACGATTTTCGCCCTGAATATCGTGCACTAGGCCAATTACGGCAATCATTACCTAATGTACCCGTGATGGCGTTAACCGCAACTGCAGATGAAACCACACGTGCAGACATTATTCGCTTATTGGAGCTACATGAGCCATTAGTTCATGTGAGTAGCTTTGATAGGCCAAATATTCGTTATACCTTAGTCGAAAAATATAAACCGTTAGATCAACTTTGGTTTTTTATTAAAGGCCAAAAAGGAAAAGCGGGTATTGTTTATTGTAACAGTCGCAGTAAGGTTGAAGAAACGACAGAGCGCTTGCAAAAACGAGGCCTAAGCGTTGCAGCATACCATGCAGGGTTAGAGGCTGCTCAACGGGAGTGGGTACAAGACGCATTTCTAAAAGATAATCTGCAAGTTGTCGTGGCGACAGTGGCTTTTGGGATGGGAATTAATAAATCAAACGTTCGGTTTGTTGCTCATTTCGATATTCCACGTAATATCGAAGCGTATTATCAAGAAACAGGGCGAGCAGGGCGTGACGGTGTTGAGGCCGAAGCCATTTTATTTTATGACCCGGCCGATATGGCATGGTTACGTCGTTGCCTTGAGGAAAAACCTGCAGGTATGCAGCAAGATATCGAACGGCATAAGCTGAATGCCATCGCGGCTTTTGCTGAAGCACAAACCTGCCGTCGTTTGGTGTTACTCAATTATTTTGGCGAAAATCGTCAGCAGCCTTGTGGTAACTGTGATATTTGCTTAGACCCGCCAAAACAGTACGATGGGTTAGTGGATGCGCAAAAAGCGCTATCCTGTATTTATCGTGTTGGTCAGCGGTTTGGTATCGGCTATATTGTAGAGGTATTGCGTGGTGCTAATAATCAACGTATCCGTGATTTAGGCCATGACAAACTGCCTGTTTACGGTATCGGTAAAGAACAAAGTAATGAACATTGGGTTAGTGTGATTCGCCAATTGATCCATTTAGGTATGATCACTCAGAATATTACGCATTTTTCAGCGCTTCAATTAACTGAGGCTGCACGGCCTATATTACGGGGTGAAGCGGCACTAAAACTAGCAGTTCCGCGTGTTTTAGTGGTAAAAAGCCGTAATCAACAAAACAAAATTTATCATGGCAATTATGATAAAAAATTATTTGCGAAACTGCGTAAATTACGTAAGTCCATTGCAGATGAAGAAAATATTCCACCATTTGTCGTGTTTAATGATGCAACATTAATTGAAATGGCTGAGCACACTCCAACTTCACCAGCCGAATTATTGTTAATTAATGGTGTTGGCGAGCGTAAACTCGAACGTTTTGGAGTGGCATTTATGGCACTTATCCAAGACCATCTTGAAGGTTATGAATGAATAAATAAGGAAACTGCAGGATGACGCCTGAAAACCTAAAAGAGAGTTGGCTGAATCGAGAAACTCAATTTTCTGCTTTTACAAATGGCCCGCTTTTAGATTTCTGGCAACATCGAGAAGAATCTCAATTTATGGGAGTTGATGATATTCCCATTCACTATGTCCGTTTTATTCATCCAAAGCACCATAAAGCGATAGTCATTTCACCGGGGCGTAGTGAAAGCTATGTGAAGTACCCTGAAGTGGCTTATGATTTTTATCATTTAGGCTATGATGTTTTTATTATTGATCATCGTGGTCAAGGGCGATCAGGGCGCATGTTAGCTGATCCTCAAAAAGGCCATGTTGAAAAATTCACTGATTACATTGACGATTTTGAAAAGTTCATTGAGCTTGAGGTTAAATATCGGCATTACCCAAAATGTTATGCATTAGCACATTCAATGGGAAGTGCTATTTTAGCAGGGTATTTGTTGCGAGATAACGTCACATTTGATGCCGCAACCTTATGTGCACCGATGATTGGTATTAATTTACCCATGCCTCGTTGGATGGCGAGCTTTATTGTTGATAGAGCGGAATCGCGCGAAAGCGTTCGTAATGATTACGCGGCCTCTACTGGGAAATGGCAGCCATTACCTTATTTAATCAATGTATTAACACACAGCTCGGAGCGTTATCGGCGCTACTTACGTTATTATGCCGATTATCCTGAATTACGCTTGGGTGGGCCAACTTATCATTGGCTACGTGAAAGTTTTGTGATTGGCGATGAGCTAATTGCGAAAGCGGGAGAAATTGATGTGCCACTGATGGTGTTGGAAGCCAGTGAAGAAAAAGTGGTCAGCAATAAAGAGCTACAAGCTTTTTGTCAAAGCCGACAAAAAGCGCAAATAGGACGAGAAGAAAAATTACCTCTCATTATTGAAGGGGCACACCATGAAATCCTATTTGAAGTGGATGCATTAAGAGCGATGGCGCTCAATGCTATCTGTGATTTTTTTGAGCAGTATTAGTTAGGGTTTGAATATGAAATATCCTGTAGTTGCTTCCGATTTGGATGGGACACTGTTATCTCCCAATCATGACTTAACGTCTTATACAAAAGACACTTTGAAACAGCTAGTAACTTCGCAAGATGTGCATTTTGTGTTTGCAACAGGCCGTCACCATGTGGATGTTGCTCAAATCCGTGATGGTTTAGGTATCGATGCGTATATGATCACGTCTAATGGTGCGCGGATCCATAATACCCGTGGTGACTTAATTTTTGAGCACAATGTTGCCCCTCAAATTGCTCATGAGCTGTGTTTAATGGAATTTGATAACCCTGAGCTTGTCACTAATTACTACCATGGTGATGATTGGTTTATCAACCGTGAAAGCCCTGAACAAAAAGAATTTTTTAAAGAATCGGTATTTAACTACCAGTTGTTTGACCGCCACAATTTTGTCACCTCTGAGGTCTGTAAAGTTTACTACACCAGTGAAGATCATGATTTGCTGGTGGATTTACAACGCCGTATTCAAGCTCGCTGGCAAGATAGAGTGAATGTAACGTTTTCACTGCGTAGCTGTTTAGAAGTTATGGCTGGTACTGTTTCTAAAGGGGAAGCTTTGAAGCAAGTAGCTGCTCTACATGGCTATACACCGAGTGATAGCATTGCGTTTGGTGATGGTATGAATGACAAAGAAATGCTGACGATGGCCGGAAAAGGCTGCATCATGCAAAATGCACATCAGTTGCTAAAAGATGCGTTACCACACATGGAAGTCATTGGCTCGAATAGTGATGATGCTGTTGCTCGTTATCTGAGAAATAAATACCTTAATAACGCATAATTCATTTTGTTATTTGAAATAGAGAAACCAGATAGGCAATATGTTTATCTGGTTTTTTATTATCGCAATTAGACTAGAAACGTAAGTTCCCACAGTGAAAATACAGCGAAACGTGCTTTTTGTGAAATTTAGGTCACTTTTCCTATTTTTTCTGACAAAAAGTAAATTTAAACTAGGGGGATGAGTGTTTAGGTCGATATTAATGGATAGCACTGTTTTCACAGGTTGCATATTGCACTGTTGAGGGTTCCTTAGGATGAAAAGAATTGCGTTAGTACTGTTGTTAGGCTCGATTTGTTTTAGTTCCGTTTTAACTGCTAAACCTACCACTGCGCCAGCATCGGCAACAGTAGCACAAGAGCCCTCGATTGAACAAATTACGCAGTTAGCGCAAAAAGGTGACCCTAAAGCCCAATTCCAGCTAGGTGAGCGTTATTTTAAAGGGTTAGGTGTTTCTCAAGATTCTAAAGCTGCGGCTGAGTGGTTCATCAAGGCAGGAAACCAAGGGAATTCAGATGCGCAATTCCGCCTTGGCACGATGTTCGTAAATGGTTTTGGTGTGCGTCGTGATTATGACAAAGCGATGCTGTGGTACGAACAAGCCGCTGCTCAAGGTGATACCCGAGCTGAAACAAACATGGCGATGATGTACGCGCAAGGCTTAGGTGTTACTCAAAACCTAGAAAAAGCGGCATTTTGGTTTAGAAAAGCTGCGCAGGGCGGGAATATACTGGCTCAATTCCAGATAGGCCAAATGTACTCGATTGGTAGTGGTGTTGATTTAGATGATGAGAAGGCGGTCTTCTGGTTTAGAAAAGCCGCGAAACAAAAAGATGCTAAGTCTCAAGACCGCTTAGGTGTCATGTACTCTGAAGGACGTGGCGTGAAGAAAAACTTGCAGCAAGCCTACGCATGGCTTGCAACTGCGGTTTACAGTGGTAACGCAGAAAGTCATCGTCTACAGAATAAGATTGCGGAGCAGTTAAGTCCTGAAGAATTACAGCAGGCACAAAAATTAGCGGAAGGTTATATTAAATCGTATGGTTTTAAAGCCAGCTAACGATTAAGCAGATGTGTGGGGTACGATTTTGTATCCCACCAGTATGACAACCGATAATACAAGATAGCACCAAGAAAGCCGATAAAAACGGTTATTTCCCCAGCCTCGACGAATGGCAAGCTGCTGCTGTTTCGATGATAGCTTGCCACAAAGTACACGAAACCCGACGATATAAACCGCACAATACACTTGCCAAAGATATAGCGTATTAAATGCAAAAGCTTTCCCAACAATTAATAAGATAATTAATGGAATCAAAAAGAATAAAATCGACCCAACACGTTCAAGTTGGGCGATCCTCAATATCACTAATTCGTCTTTTTCATCTAATTGTAATGGCATAATACGGCTTACAGTTCCCCAGATTTACGGCTTGGATTACGTCCTGAAAGATTGTTTGTCGCACTTTGCAGAGAGTTATCACGGACATCCACCCTTGCTTGGAATGGTGGGAATGGCAAGGTAATCCCTTGTTCAGCAAAGGATACTAGGATGTTTTGATGTATTTCATGGCGCGCAGGTAACCGGTGGCCCATTTCTGCGGCATAGACACGTAATTCAAAAATCTGAATACCTTGTTGTAAATCAACAAGATATACTTCAGGTGCCGGGTTGTCTAAAATCATCGTAGAGCGTTGAGCTGCACGTAAAATAGTATCTGTCACTAATTCACTATTGGCATCAGAAGGTGCAGGAATCGTCATGACAATACGTGTGATCGTGTCAGAAAGTGACCAGTTAATAAATTGTTCAGTAATAAATGCCTTATTTGGCACAATAATTTCTTTTCTGTCCCAATCTGTTAGCGTGGTTGCACGGGTATTGATCTTGGTAATACTGCCGGTCAAGTTACGGATAGTTACTGTATCTCCAATCCGGATCGGTTTTTCAAATAAGATCATCAACCCTGAGATAATATTAGCGAAGATTTCTTGTAAACCAAAACCAAGCCCGACCCCCATCGCCGCTACAAGCCATTGTAGTTTTGACCACTCAATCCCTAACATAGAGAAGCCAACAATGGTCCCGATAATAGTAATCGTATACTTGGTTAGTGTGCTGATAGCGTAACCGGTACCTGGTGTTAAATCCAAATGTTGGAGTACTGCCAACTCAAGTAAAGCGGGTAAGTTACGAACTAATTGGGCAGTAACGATAATAGTCAAAATAGCAATGAAAATAGAGCCCATGGTGATAGGTTGCACCGTATCAACGCCATTAACCGTTGAGGTCACATCCCATAAGCGAATATTTTCAAGGAAAGAGAATGCAGTATGTAGCTCAGACCATAGCCAAATTAATGAAACCAAGGCAATCATGGTTAAAATCGAACGAACTAACCCCACAGATTGGGTGCTAATGGTATCCAAGTCGATAACCTGTTCTTCGATATCAATATTTCCTTCGCTACTGGCGTTTGCTTGCTGGCTATCGTCTTCACCTTTAGCACGTTGCGCCAATATCTCAGCACGGCGTTGTTTCGCACGCTCGAAGGCTAATTTACGGCGCTGCATCGACATCCAACGGCGAATAGTATGATAAACGATAAGGATGACAAACCAAATGGCGACAGAAGTTTCTAAACGTGCAAGCAGGGCCTGTGAGGTTGAGAAATAACCTAAAATGGAGAAGAACCCAGCAACAATAGGTGCGAGTAATATCATCCACCACAAGGCCTTATTAACGATATTCTCACCGGACCCATGTCTATCTAAATAGAGAGGGATTTGTGAACGACGCAAGTTGTTGGTAATTAAGCTAAGTGCGACACATAAAAAGATAAAACAGAAACGACCAATACTGGCTGCAAATTCCCTATCGCTATAATGTTCAAAGGTAATAATTGCCATCACTAATGGAACGATGACAAAAATCGCCATTCGGTAATAACGCATCGCACGTTTAACGGAATCTTTGTCCCAACCGAAGTGAGAAATAAATAGCCCGGTTGGACGAGAAAAGGTTTCGCTGATCATAAACAGCCACAATAAAGGTGTCGTCGCACTGACACCATAACCTATCGCCGCGGCCATGGGGTATTGCCATGCACTTTGTAAGCCATAGCCGATGGCTGACCACATCATAGGTAGAGGAAGAGCAACAATAATTGACCAGAAAATAGTTCGAATGGTTAAGTAGAACCGGTCTTGTGTCACCTTACCAATACGTAAACTGGAACGGTCAAGAAATGCTTGGTAGTGCTTACGCGTGCTAATACTGAAAATGACTAATGCTATCGAACCAAGAAGATACAAAAAGGTATCTTGAGTTGTCAGCATAACGTTCAGTGCACCAGCAAGTTGGGACAAGGTATCCAGTGAAAGTAATTGAGTAATATCAGTTACTAACATGACAGGATAGCTGATGCTTATTGGTGGAACATCTGCGACCCAGAAAAGATAACGGTTGGAAGCATCTTTGACTTCTTTTAATGCATCGGTTAATTGCCCAGTAGCGACATTAAGCTTCGTTAGCTCTAACATTTCAGCATCGAGGCCTGAAATTAAAGAGGTCAGTAGCTCTCGGCGGGTTTTAATTAATGACTGATAAACTTGCACTTGAGCTGCATTAAGCTCATGCTCGGTTTCTTGCTCGGTTGTATCTACTTTACCTAATCTATCGAGGCTATCTTCATAATTTAAGCGTTGTACGCGTAAATCAGCCATTTCACGATCAAGTTGTTGGCTTTTGGGGATATCAGGCAAACGAGAAAGCTGTGTTCTGAGAGCTTCCCCTAATGTACTTGAACTGCTGATCCACTGAGCTTGCTCGCGAATAGTTGTGAGTGCTTGGCGAGCATCACGGATACTGGTTGAAATTTCTGCTTGGCTATTGGTGATAGCGCTCATGCGCTGTGCCTGAGCGGTTAATTCCTGAGACATTTTGCGGTTAATATCAAGCTGCTCAGTTAAAAATGGCGTTAGTTCCCCTTGTGCGGCCAACATTTCCGTGTGTTCTAACGCTAAAATTGCTTTTTGTTGGCGTTGGGTATTTTGGAAATCACGTAGGTTTTGTAACTCAAGTTCCATACGTTGATAGCGTTTTTTGTATAATTCCAACGTAAGGCGTGAGATTTCTTGGCGGTTATTGGCAGAAAGCTGTGCCATTTCCAGTTCATTAACCGTTGACTTGCGAGCACTTACTTCGGCTTGAGCCAATGTATACTGGGCATCGGCTAATGGCGTTGACGGTGTACTCAGAGACTGAAAGCGCGAAGTGGCTTCAGTGAGTAAACGTCTGGCTTCAGAAAGCTGTTGTGGCAGAATATTTAATGATTCACTGATTTCGCGGCCTTTATCTTGCTCTTGCTGAGTTAAGCGGCTTTGATCGAGTAATTGGCTGCTAAGCTGAATAATACGTTGTTCAAGTTCACCTAAGCTGATACCCACTGGTATTGGGGCCGGCTCATCACTTTCATTAAGAATTTTTTGTCTTATTTCTTTGATAATTCTAGGAAAGTTATCAATGGCTTCTTGATAAGATTTGGCTTTTGCATCGGACTCTCGTGTTTCACTCATCCAATTCAAAGCACCCTGTAATGCTTGTGCTATCTCTGCATCTTTGGGGTTGGTGCTTGACTCAAGTTGTTTGAGCTCCTGCTTAATCTGTGCTTCATCCTGCGCTGCAGTTGGTGCTGCAACGGAAGAGAAAACGATTAACAGACTAAGAAAAAAACTGATAATCACACGCACAGTGAGGAGCTCCTTCAAGAGATAATAATTTAACTAAACGTCGATGGATTCTTCTGTCACTGTATTTGCAACAGTTTCAGCGAGTAATTCGCCCATGCGAGTTGCATAACCGGGGATTAGTGATGAATTAAATGTCACTTTGTTAGGTTCAAATAAATTAATCACTGTTGAACCCAATTTAAACAGTCCCATTTCCTCACCTTTTTTCAAGAAAACAGCCCCTTCAGAGTCTAACTCAGGGTAAACCCAACGCTTAATGACGCCTTCACGAGAGGAGTTAACGCAACCGCTCCATACGGTTTCAATACTACCAACGATGGTTGCACCGACGAGGACCTGTACCATTAGGCCGACAGGGGTGTCAAAGACACAAATCAAGCGTTCATTACGTGCAAATAGATTGGGAACATTTTGTGCCGTCAACGGATTTACAGAGAATAAATCGCCAGGAACATAAATCATCTCTTTGAGCAAACCGTCACACGGCATGTGTACACGGTGATAGTCACTCGGGGAGAGGTAAGTGGTAATAAAGTCACCACCACGAAAATGTTCCGCTAATTGGTATTGGCCTGCAAGTAACGCTTCCACTGTGTAATTATGGCCTTTAGCTTGGAAGATAAGGTCATCATTAATCGGGCCTAATTGGCTAACTGCACCGTCAGCAGGTTGAGCAAGTTGGTGCTCTTTTTCGACAATCGGGCGTGCGCCTTCTTTTAGCAGACGGATAAAGAAATCATTAAAAGTGGCATAAGCAGTAAGTTCGCTTTTTTGCGCTTCATTCATGTTGACTTTATAGGCTTTTGCGAACAGTTTAATTGCCCATTGTGTCATGAAACCCGCATTGCGGCTTGCAAACCAGCCTGCAAATTCAGTAAGACATTGTTTTGGAAGCATATATTGCAAGCGAATTTTAATTTTATCTAGCACGTTAACCTCTGATTTTTAAAGGTATGTTAGCAAAAGGGCGGCTATTGTACACAGTTTACTCATCATATTTCAAACGGTCGCGTAACAGGCTAACCGTAATTAAATTATTTAGAGCTGTCTTAGCGTTAGGGAGCTAATTGTAAGCACTCACTAACATTATTTATCTTTTGCCGTAAAATTGCCACGAGGTTTGATTTGTTCCATGCTTTCTAAAATGCGATGGTAGTTTTCAAAACGTGATTCAGCAATTTTATTTGCTTCTACGGCTTCACGTAACAGACAACCTGGATCATCTAAATGTTTACAGTCACGGAATTTACAGCCACCAAGGTAATCTTTAAATTCGACAAATCCTTTGGTCACTTGTTCCGTTGTTAAATGCCATAAACCAAATTCGCGCACACCAGGGGAGTCAATCACATCGCCGCCCAACGGGAAGTGGTATAAACGAGCTGTTGTTGTTGTATGTTGCCCTAGCCCTGAGTTGTCTGAAACCTCATTGACTAAAATCATTTCTTCATTGTGAGGGAGTAATGCATTTAATAAACTTGATTTGCCCACACCAGACTGCCCAACAAATACTGAAACTTTACCTGCTAGCGCGTTAGTAAGTGCTTCCATTCCTTCGTTGGTATGGCTTGAAACTTCGAGAACTTGATAGCCAATATTGCTATAAATCGTCATTAAATCGCTTACCCACTCACGGTTTTCATCGTCAAGTAGGTCAACTTTATTGAGAACAATAACTGGCTTAATTCCAGTGGTTTCGCAGGCAACTAAATAGCGGTCAATAATATTCAGCGAAAGCTCAGGTAAAATAGCGGAAACTACGACAATTTGGTCAATATTAGCAGCAATCGGTTTTAAGCCATCATAATAATCGGGACGAGTTAGAACAGAACGGCGTTCATGAACAGCTTCGACGATGCCATTTACTTTGATATCGCTCTGTGTGTTCAAGGCTGGCCGCCACACCACGTTATCCCCTGTTACGAGGGATGAAATAGTTCTACGCAAGTTACAGCGCTGGATAGTCCCGTCACTTGCTTGAATGTCAGCATGTTGCCCAAAACGGCTAATGACTAAGCCTTCTTGTGCTTCACCTAATTGGCTATCATCAATTTCAACTGTTTTTTGCTTTTTAAGTCTTTTTTGATGATTTTCTTGAACTCGGCGCTGTTGGCCTTTCGAAAGTTTCTGTTTAGCCACCTGTCCTCTCTTTACTATGGGCTGTATTTTAGGGGTTACTCACGCCTGTCACTGAAGGCATGAAGAGTGCTATCATACCTTAACTTCATAGAATGCAGTTAGGGTATATCATGCAAAAGAATGAGAATAATTTAATTTGGATCGATTTAGAAATGACGGGGCTCGATCCTGTTCGTGATCGTATTATTGAAATAGCGACTATTGTAACAGATAGCCATCTTAATATTTTAGCAGAAGGCCCTGTAATTGCAGTTCATCAAACGAATGAACAACTTGCTTTAATGGATGAGTGGAATGTAAGCACTCACACCAATAGTGGTTTAGTTGAACGTGTGCGCAAAAGTACCGTGAGTGAGCGTGAAGCTGAGCTAGCCACCATTGAGTTTTTAGAAAAATGGGTTCCCCAAGGGGCATCACCGATTTGTGGGAATAGTGTTGGGCAAGACAGGCGTTTTCTATTTAACTACATGCCTGAATTAGAACGCTATTTTCATTATCGTTATCTTGATGTTAGTACACTTAAAGAACTTGCACGTCGCTGGAAACCTGAAATTTTAGCAGGGTTTTCGAAGAAAAATACCCACCAAGCTCTTGATGATATTCGTGAATCGGTCGCTGAACTGGCTTATTATCGGGAAACATTTATTAAAGAATAAATGATTCGTTATGAAAGTCGCCATTGGCGACTTTCATTCGCGGTTTTTTCTCAATAAGTTAACAATGTTAACGTATTGAAATCAGTTTATTACAACGGGTGTTGATAAAATCACCATTGTGATTGAATTGTCAGCAAACGAATAAAAAAATAAAAATTTTGAGCGCAAGGGCTTGCTAGTATCTGAATTTTTCGTATAATGCGCTCCCCGTACCGATGAAGTTTTTGTTATTGAGTCGGCACGTGAAACATCCAGAAATGTGATGCGGGAATAGCTCAGTTGGTAGAGCACGACCTTGCCAAGGTCGGGGTCGCGAGTTCGAGTCTCGTTTCCCGCTCCAAATTTTCTTGATGTTTTAGCTAGAACACTATTTTCGTGATGCGGGAATAGCTCAGTTGGTAGAGCACGACCTTGCCAAGGTCGGGGTCGCGAGTTCGAGTCTCGTTTCCCGCTCCAAACTTTCTTAGTGTTTTAGTTAGATAGTACCCACCAAATGCGGGAATAGCTCAGTTGGTAGAGCACGACCTTGCCAAGGTCGGGGTCGCGAGTTCGAGTCTCGTTTCCCGCTCCAATATTTTCTTTATCTCTTAACTTTTCTTCTTAATTAAATCTCACATAATATTCATTTAACTTAATTTTATTTAAGTAAAATCACTTAGTGCATATGAACTGCGTTTGTTCACTGTTTTTATCCCTTGAACACTGGGATCTAAAAGGGTTTCGCGATCTTTTTTGGATCATATCCAGATTTGTGCTTGCATTCATTTTCAGGGCGCCATAGAATAGCCACCCCTTAGCAATAGGGTGTTTTACTTCCATCTCTAAGATGAAAACATGAAGTTTAAATAATAAACAAAAATATGCTTTTTTATTTACTTCGAGTGTTTTTTCATTTTAATCTTACTTTTTGGTCACTTTTGTATTGCTAGTTAACGTAAAATCAGTGTTTTTCTTTTCAACGCGACATTAGAAAGTTATCCACAGCTAACTCAATCAATCTGAGTTTTTATTGCGATTTGAAATAACTTATTACACAGAGTTATCCACAGGCTAATTAACAAATTCCTGCTGTGCTATTTAATTCTAGCGTTTAAGTTGTATTATTATAACTTGTTGATTTTATTGGTCTGTGAATTATTTTGTCAAAATGAGGCTAGCACAGCTTGCAAATTCTTTACCTATTGTCAGGTAAGCATTTTTTATTTTATTCACATCAATTTGACAATTCTTCATTCCGGATATATAGCAGGCTTTTTTCTAGGCGTCTCTCGGTAAACCTTTGTTAATAGCGCGTACAAGGCGTTTTTGCTGTGAAGTTTGAATTGTGACTTGGTTTGCATCGCGTCGGTTAAGCTGTTGTTGTATAGACCATTGGAAGTGCTCATCTAGCATTTCGTTGATCCCCAATCTATTTTGTAAAGCCAGTACAATACGGTCTTGATAAGGTGCATTACCTAGTGCCACACTGATATTTCGCAGCCACTTAATATAACCAATGCGGCGGATTGCAGAGCCTTCGGTCACCTTTAAAAAGGTTTTTTCATCCCATGAGAACAAGTCAAGTAGCTCTGGTGTATGTAAGTCCTTTCTTGGACTAAAATCATCTTCATCAGTAAGCTGGGAAAAACGGTTCCACGGGCAAATGAGCTGGCAGTCATCGCAACCATAGATCCGATTTCCCATGAGTGGACGAAATTCTTCTGGGATAGCACTATCTAGCTCGATTGTGAGATAAGAAATACAGCGTCTTGCATCGACGGTGTAAGGTTCAACAATCGCACCTGTTGGGCAGGTTGTCATACAAGCAACACAGCGACCACAATCTTCTTCGACAGGTTTATCAACAGGAACGGGTAAGTTAATCAATAACTCACCGAGAAAAAACCAAGATCCTGCTTCACGATTTAAGACTAATGAATGTTTCCCTGTCCATCCTAAACCTGCTTTAACTGCAAGAGGGCGTTCTAAGATTGGAGCGGAATCGACAAAAGGTCGAAAATTAAGATCATCGCTACTGGTGCCATCGGGCAGTATCACTCCGTTAAATTCACGACAATAGTCTAAAATACGATCTGAAAGTTGTTTTAGGCGTTTTTTTAATAGCTTGTGGTAGTCTCGTCCTAGGGCATAACGGCTGATATAACCTAATTCGGGGTTATTTAATGTACTGGCAAATGCGGCTTTGGCGGGCAAGTAATTCATACGCACACTAATGACACGTAACGTGCCTGGGTGCAGTTCGTGTGGTCTGGCTCGCATCATTCCATGGCGGCTCATCCATTCCATCTCGCCATGAAATTGTTTGTCTAGCCATGCTTGTAATTTGGGCTCTTCCGCAGAAAGGTCAGTATCGCAGATCCCTACTTGTTGGAAACCTGCTTCAATGCCCCATTGTTTAATATTCTGAGCGAGAAGATCGAGATCGAGGTATCTTGCCATCAGATCCTATCTTGATAAAGATTAAAACGGCAGGCACTCTATCATGACCTGCGTTGTTCATCAAAATGCATGAAAAATACCGTCAATATTGAGAACAATTATAGGATATTTCTGAACTCATCATTCAAGCAATGTTAATTAAGAAAAAAGCCCCATCTTAGGTTAATATAAGCGGTAATATTGATGTTTGTTGATATCTCTTTATGCATTTTGATCAGCAATATAAACTATGCATTTAAAGGATAAACAGGCGACACCGCCTATTAATGACATAATAAAAGAACAATATGAAAGAATGTACAATACAACTTGCCAATGAAGCGCAAACTGTTGCGTTAGGTAATGCTATCGCTAAGGCTTGCCATCAAAGCACTGTGATTCACTTATACGGTGATCTTGGTGCAGGGAAAACCACCTTTAGCCGAGGTTTCTTACAAGCGCTAGGTCATCAAGGCCATGTAAAAAGTCCAACTTACACATTGGTTGAACCCTATGAATTAGCAGATCGTCAAGTTTTCCACTTTGATCTCTATCGGTTAGCCGATCCTGAAGAACTTGAATTTATGGGAATTCGTGACTATTTTTCTGGAAATTCGATCTGTTTGGTCGAATGGCCGCAACAAGGTAAAGGTTTTTTACCTGAAGCGGATCTTGAGCTCCATCTGACCTATCAAGGCGAAGGGCGTCAGGCTCACTTTGTTGCTTTTTCTGCCAATGGGGAGTCGTTGTTAGAAGCATTACCCCTACTCTAAGGAAGCTATTGCTCATGTTGAATGCATCAATGCACAGAATAACAAAAAAGGGTTTTTTTACTGTTTTCGTCTTGTTTATGGTATCCGTTATGTGGCTGTTTGCTGCAAAAACACAAGCGGCAACATTATCGAATATTCAAGTTAACAATAGTCCATCACAAGCAGAAGTGGTACTAAGCTTTGTTGATGGTAAGCCTGATTACTCCTATTTCCCATTGCATTCACCTGAGCGCCTTGTTGTTGATATCAAACAGCGAGGCGAGATTATTGGCCTACCGCTTAAAGTTCCCGCAGGGGATCTTGTAAAACTAGTACGGGCAAGCCAACCTTCTGATAATCAACACAAACGCTTAGTTTTAGAGCTATCTCGTGCAGCTAAAACGAAAGCAGTACTTAAACAAGTTTCAGGTGAATATCAGTTGGTATTAACGATATCGACGGGAAATTCATCCGGTTCTACTTCCTTTAATCAAACCAATAATACGATTAAAGCAGCGGCAAATAGCGCTCAAGATAAACCATTGAAGATGAATAATCCTGCACCTGTTGCCACGCCAACACCGACTAAATATAAAAATATGCCGAAGGGCAGCAAGCAGGTAGTTATTGCGATTGATGCAGGGCACGGTGGAAAAGACCCTGGTGCGATTGGTAAGAATGGTTATAAAGAAAAGGATGTGACTCTTAGTGTTGCACGTAAGTTATACCAACGTCTTGAAGCCGACCCAATGTTTAAACCTGCGATGACACGTGATGGAGACTATTTTATTTCCGTTAGTGGCCGTTCTGATGTGGCACGTAAGAAAGGGGCTAATATGTTGGTGTCAATTCACGCAGATTCGGCTCCGAATAGCAGTGCACGAGGAGCATCAGTGTGGGTATTGTCTAATCGACGTGCAAACAGTGAGCTGGGTAGTTGGCTCGAACAACGTGAAAAACAATCTGAATTATTAGGTGGGGCGGGTGATGCGCTTAGTGGTGCGGACCCTTATTTAAGCCAAGCTGTTTTAGATCTACAATTCGGCCATTCTCAGCGTGTGGGGTACGATGTTGCGGTTAAAGTGATCGAACAGCTGCGAAAAGTGGGTAATATTCATAAAAGAACACCTGAGCATGCAAGTTTAGGTGTATTGCGCTCCCCAGATATCCCATCGATTTTAGTCGAAACTGGTTTTATTAGTAATACGGCAGAAGAACAGTTGCTAAAATCTAATGAATTCCAAGACAAAGTCGCAGAAGCTATCCATTTAGGATTACGTCAATATTTCTTGGCGAATCCAATACAAGCGGCACCACAATAAGGGGGGAAGACATGGCAATACATATTCTCTCCCCACAGCTAGCCAACCAAATTGCGGCAGGAGAAGTGGTCGAAAGGCCTGCGTCAGTGGTTAAAGAGCTCGTTGAGAACAGTCTTGATGCCGGGGCAACGCGTATTGATATCGACATTGAGCGTGGTGGAGAAAAACTGATCCGTATTCGTGATAATGGCTGTGGTATCGGTAAAGATGAACTGATTCTCGCATTAGCTCGCCATGCGACCAGTAAAATTGCCACTTTGGATGACCTTGAAGCTATTATGAGTATGGGGTTTCGCGGTGAAGCGCTAGCGAGTATCAGTTCCGTTTCACGTTTAACATTGACATCCAAGCCCGCAGACCAAACAGAAGCATGGCAATCATATGCCGAAGGCCGGGATATGGAGGTGATGGTTAAACCTGCAGCGCATCCCAATGGCACAACGGTTGAAGTATTAGATTTATTCTATAATACGCCAGCTCGCCGTAAATTTATGCGCACAGAAAAAACCGAGTTCGGCCATATTGATGAACTTGTTCGCCGAATTGCACTTTCTCGTCCTGATGTGGCTATTAACCTGACTCACAACGGGAAATTAGTAAAGCAATATCGAGCCGCTCATGATGAAGCGCAGCAAGAGCGGCGTCTCGGGACGATTTGCGGTACGGGTTTTCTGCAAGGCGCTTTGGCGTTATCTTGGGAACATAGCGACCTTGCTATCAAAGGGTGGGTTGTTTCTCCATCAATGACATCAGGTAGCGAAACGCAATATTGCTATGTTAATGGCCGTATGATGCGTGACCGCCTGATTAACCATGCTATTCGCCAAGCCTATGAAGGGCATTTAGACGAAAACCAACAGCCTGCTTATGTCTTGTATTTGACGATTGATCCAAAACAAGTTGATGTTAACGTACACCCAGCAAAACATGAGGTTCGTTTTCACCAAGCTCGCTTGGTACATGATTTTATTTATCAAGCGGTACGAACGGTATTATTAGAAGCTGCATCTATTGATGAGCTTCCGGGTATTGAACCAGCAAATATAGAGTTAGAAAATCGACCTTCTGCGGGGGAAAACTATTTTTCTTCACCAAACGTGACTCCCAAGCAGCAACATAAGACAGAAAATCATACGCTCATTGAAAATACCGTTCGAGAGTCTAAAATACCTTATGACCAGCCCAGCCACTTAAAGGATAGTGCCGCAAATCACGCTTTTTCTTCACCGAAGACAACGTCAGGTTTTTCAGAAAATGCGCCAGCAAAAACGTTTGGTTCAACGTATGACAAAAAAGCGGGTGAGCTGTATCAGAGCTTAATGTCAATTCCCGTTGCCTCTGAAGATAAAAAACCGCTTTTTCCTGAGCGTAAACCGATAAACTCGCCACCAATATCGTCACAACCTGTAGCAAAAAATGCGGATAACTACCTTTTTGGCAAGGTATTGACAATTTACGCAAAAAACTTTGCATTAATTGAGTCTTCGTTGGGGCTAATCCTGTTATCCTTAACGGAAGCTAATTATTTATTGAAATTGTCACAATTGTCACCGGGTGGCGGAGCCTTAAAGCCTCAGCCATTGTTAATACCTCTAAAAGTGTCACTTAAAAATGATGAAATAGAGGTTTTACAGCGGTACAAGGAACAATTGACAATATTTGGTATCGAAGCCACGATATTACATGGAAAAGTAACAATTCATACGGTATCGTTACCATTAAGAACACAAAATTTATCACAGCTTTTTTCTGAACTACTCGATTTTTTATCGAGAAAAGAAAGTGTCACTGACGAAGAGATTACACAATGGCTCGCTAAAGCAGTTTCACAGGTTAAAACAGAAGAAAGTTGGAGTTTAGCACAGGCTGTTCAGTTGCTGGCTGATGTTGAGCGGGTATGCCCTCAGTGGGTAAAAAATCCCCCACCAACATTATTACAATTAATTAATTTACAATCCGTGGTAGCTACACTAACAAATGAGTGATTTAGCAACTCAGAAAAAACCTGACGCAATATTCCTAATGGGTCCAACGGCCTCAGGTAAAACCGCTTTGGCGATCGAACTTCGCAAGCATTTGCCTGTGGAAATTATTAGTGTCGATTCGGCATTAATTTACCGAGGAATGGATATTGGCACAGCAAAACCAACAGCGGAAGAACTCAGCCAAGCTCCCCATCGTCTGATTGATATCCTCGATCCGTCTCTACCATACAGCGCTGCCGATTTTCGCCGTGACGCATTAAATGCCATGGCTGAAATTACCTCACAAGGTAAAATTCCGTTATTAGTTGGCGGCACTATGTTGTATTTTAAAGCCTTATTAGAAGGACTTTCACCACTTCCTTCAGCTGACCCAACAGTTCGTGCTGAAATTGAACACATTGCGAAAGAACAAGGATGGGGAGAAATTCATCGTCGTCTTACTGAAGCTGACCCAGTTGCCGCGGCAAGGATCCACCCTAACGATCCACAAAGATTATCCCGTGCTTTAGAGGTATATCTCATTTCGGGACAAACTTTGACTGAAATGACACAAACAGCTGGGGAAGAATTACCTTATAATGTGTTTCAGTTTGCTATTGCGCCACAAGATCGTAAAATTTTACATGAGCGCATAGAACAACGTTTTCATCTGATGATAGATGCGGGTTTTGAAGAAGAAGTTCGCAAATTGCATCAACGAAATGATTTACATGTTGACCTCCCTTCAATCCGTTGTGTGGGATATCGGCAAATGTGGTCATATTTAGATGGTGAAATTAGCCATGATGAAATGATTTATCGGGGAATTTGTGCAACTCGCCAATTGGCAAAACGTCAAATTACCTGGTTAAGAGGCTGGGAGAATGTTCATTGGTTAGATAGTGAACAACCTCAGCAAGCGCTTAGCACCGTTATGCAGGTTATGCGTGCATAGGACTGATGTTTGTGTACAATTAGAACGTTAAGCGCAATTTTTGAGTAGTTACTTTTTGGAATCTAAAAGATTCTCTTTTAAAAACAACAAAATAAGGAAAACATAGAATGGCTAAGGGGCAATCTTTGCAAGATCCGTTCCTGAACGCATTACGTCGTGAAAGGGTTCCGGTCTCTATTTATCTCGTTAATGGCATCAAATTGCAGGGGCAAATTGAGTCTTTTGACCAATTTGTCATTTTATTAAAAAACACAGTTAGCCAGATGGTTTATAAGCACGCTATCTCGACTGTTGTCCCTGCTCGCCCTGTTTCTCATCATAGCGGTACTGCGGGTAGCACTGGCAATGGTAATTACCATTCAGGTAACCCTGCAGCGCAAGATGGCGAAGTAACTGAGTAAGTTTGTACGCTAAAAGACAAGGAAAGCATGGGTAGGGAGACTGTACCTGTGTTTTTCCTTTGCAATTATTGTTTAGCCTAAGAGGTTACACCTTGTTTGATAGGTATGAAGGCGGTGAACTAGCTGTATTAGTCCATGTCTTTTTTTCTCAAGAAAAAGATGTTGATAATCTGGCAGAATTTGAGTCACTTGTGACATCTGCTGGCGTAAAACCAGTACAAATAGTCACGGGCAGTCGTAAAGCCCCTCATCCAAAGTTTTTTGTTGGGGAAGGTAAAGCAGAAGAAATCGCCCAAGCTGTTGAGGAAAGTGGTGCAGATGTGGTGTTGTTTAATCATACTCTAAGCCCTGCTCAAGAACGTAATCTCGAAAGGATTTGCCAATGTAAGGTGGTTGACCGTACAGGGGTAATTTTAGATATTTTTGCTCAACGCGCACGTACACACGAAGGTAAGCTTCAAGTTGAATTGGCTCAGTTAAGGCATTTATCGACTCGCTTAGTGAGGGGATGGACGCACTTAGAGCGACAAAAAGGCGGGATTGGCTTACGAGGTCCCGGTGAAACTCAACTTGAGACTGACCGCCGGCTATTAAGAGATAAAATTAAACAAATCTTATCTCGTCTTAGTCGGGTGGAAAAACAGCGTGAACAAGGGCGTCAAGCGAGAAGTAAGGCTGATATCCCGACCATTTCGCTTGTCGGTTATACCAACGCTGGTAAGTCTAGTTTGTTTAACCGCATGACGGCCGCTGATGTTTATGCTGCTGACCAGTTATTTGCAACACTTGACCCAACACTTCGTCGTATTGATGTAGAAGATGTTGGTGTTGTCGTTCTTGCAGATACTGTGGGTTTT
Source organism: Providencia sp. PROV004 (assembly GCF_011045615.1). Classification (NCBI taxonomy): domain Bacteria; kingdom Pseudomonadati; phylum Pseudomonadota; class Gammaproteobacteria; order Enterobacterales; family Morganellaceae; genus Providencia; species Providencia sp. PROV004. The sequence continues at coordinate 4,298,737 of NZ_CP042859.1, read as the reverse complement.
ATCCGTCATTTACCCCATGATTTGGTTGCAGCTTTTAAAGCAACCCTGCAAGAAACACGTGAAGCAACGTTACTGCTGCACGTTATCGATGCAGCTGATAATCGCTTGGATGAAAATATTCATGCAGTTGAAAGTGTGTTAGAAGAAATCGAAGCGGATGAAATACCAACACTTTTAGTGATGAACAAAGTTGATATGCTGGAGGATTTTGTCCCGCGTATTGACAGAGATGAGGATAACAAGCCGGTTCGTGTCTGGGTTTCAGCGCAAACGGGCGATGGTATCTCATTGCTGCTACAGGCATTGACGGAACGTCTTTCAGGTGAAATCGCACATGTTGAATTGCGTTTACCACCGAATGAAGGCCGTTTACGTAGCCGTTTCTATCAACTTCAGTCAATCGAACGTGAATGGCAGGAAGAAGACGGCTCAATTGGCCTTGAGGTGCGTATGCCAATGGTGGATTGGCGGCGTCTGTGCAAACAAGAGCAGCAATTACCTGACTACGTTATTTAATTGTTTTGGTGATTAATGATGTAGTTAGGCAATGGAATTGATATTAAGAGCCCTATCGCTCTTAGCCCTGAAAATCAATCATAAAGAATGGAGCTAAAACATGGCGTGGAATCAGCCCGGTAATGACGGACAAGACCGCGATCCGTGGGGAAGCGGCAATAAAGGCGGCAACTCTGGCGGGAACAAAGGTGGTCGAAAACGTGGGGCTTATGATCTCGACGATCTCTTTCGTAAACTAGGCAGCAAGCTTGGTGGAAATAAAGGCAGCGGTGGTGATGGCGATAATAAACAACCATCACAAATCAGCGGCCGTTTAGGTATGTTAGTTCTTGCTGCTATCGTTGTTGTATGGGCAGGTTCAGGCTTCTACACCATCAAAGAAAGTGACCGTGGCGTAGTATTACGTTTTGGTGAATATAGTGGTGTTGTTGGGCCTGGTTTGAACTGGAAACCAACCTTCATTGATAGAGTTATTCCTGTCAACGTAGAAACCGTACGTGAACAAGCGACAAATGGCATGATGTTAACGTCAGATGAAAACGTGATCCGCGTTGAAATGAACGTTCAATATCGTGTTACCGACCCTGCGCAATATTTATTTAGTGTCACAAACCCAGACAATAGTCTGCGTCAGGCGCTAGATAGTGCTGTGCGTGGTGTAATTGGTCAGTCTGCGATGGAGCAAGTACTGACTACGAATCGTGCTTTTATCCGTGATGTTACACAGAAAGAGCTCGAAGCAACAATTGCGCCATACAAAATGGGTATCACACTGCTTGACGTCAACTTCCAGGCAGCGCGTCCGCCTGAAGACGTTAAAGCCGCATTTGATGATGTAATTGCAGCAAGGGAAGAAGAACAAAAAACCATTCGTGAAGCACATGCTTATCGAAACGAAGTTCTTCCTCTGGCAAAAGGTAACGCACAACGCTTAATTGAAGAAGCTGAAGCTTATAAAGCCAGTGTGGTCTTCAAAGCAGAGGGTGAGGTGGCAAGTTTTGCAAAAATGTTGCCTGAATATCGTGCTGCACCTGAGATTACCCGTGAACGTCTATATATCGAAACGATGGAACGTGTATTAGGTAATACACGTAAAGTGATAGCAAATGATAAGAGCAACAGCATGTTAGTGCTGCCGCTTGATCAAATCATGCGTGGTGCTAATACGAACGCTACATCAGCACCGAAAGTCAGTCCATCAGCCAGAATGGCGACGCCAAATAATAACGCGTCATCTAATGGCGCAACATCAGCTCAGCCAAACAGTGCTGTTCGTGGTGATGCAGTTAGAGTAGGGAGACAATAATCATGCGTAAATCGCTAATTGTTATCGTTCTGGCCATTTTGGCAGTCGCATACGCATCTATCTTTATTGTTCCTCAAACTGATCGCGGCATTGTCTTGCGTTTTGGTAAGGTTCTGCGTGATTCTGAAAACAAACCGATCATTTATGAGCCGGGTCTGCATTTCAAAGTACCATTTATTGAAACGGTAAAAATGTTGGATGCACGTATTCAGACACTGGAAATTCAGGCTGACCGCTATCTGACAAGTGAAAACAAAGACTTAATGGTGGATTCCTACCTGAAATGGCGCGTTACTGATTTCAGTCGTTACTATGTAGCGACTGGCGGTGGTAATCCATTCCAAGCGGAAACCCTGTTAAAACGTAAATTTAGTGACCGTTTACGTTCTGAGTTTGGTCGCTTAAGCGTAAAAGATATCATTACTGACTCACGTGGCCGTTTGACCATTGATGTCCGTGATGCTTTGAACAAAGGTACAGCAACTGACGATGCAACCAAAGAAGCGGATGCAGCGATTGCGGATGCAGCAAAACGTGTTGAAGAAGAAACAAACCTGAAGCCACTGGTTGTGAATGCAAACAGTATGGCGGCGTTAGGTATTGAAGTTGTCGACGTACGTATTAAACGTATCGAGCTACCAAACGAAGTTTCTGAAGCTATTTATGCGCGTATGCGTGCAGAACGTGAAGCAGTTGCACGTCAACACCGTTCACAAGGTCAAGAAGAAGCGACTAAGATCCGCGCTGTTGCAGATAAAACAGTAACAGAAACGTTGGCTGAAGCGGAGCGTACCGCACTGACTTACCGAGGTGAAGGTGATGCGATGGCAACAAAATTGTTTGCTGATGCATTCAACCAAGACCCAGAGTTCTATGCGTTTATTCGTAGCTTACGTGCTTATGAACAAAGCTTTAAGAGTGGTGATGACGTGATGGTCATGAGTCCAGACACTGACTTCTTCCGCTTTATGAAGGCACCAACTAAGCTTCGCGCGACAGATTAATAACAAGCTAAGTTGCGTGCAACCTAGCAAAATAACTGTTAATCTATTAAAGAAAAGCCCGCTTCGGTGGGCTTTTTTTCGCCTGTCGTTTTAAGTATAAGATTTTTCAGGGAAAATTTGAGCTGCTCAACTGATGGCATTCATTTTGAGTTTACGGCAGAAATAAAAAATACCATTTTACTTGCTTTCCAGAAAAAAATTTTTGTATTGCCAAAATATCACTGGAACAGTTCATTTTTGATGGTAGAATTCATTTTTAAGCAACCGAGTGTATTTCAAAATGGGTAAGAACGTTGTCGTACTGGGCACCCAATGGGGTGACGAAGGGAAGGGCAAGATCGTTGACTTGCTGACAGAGCGTGCTAAATACGTAGTTCGCTATCAGGGCGGCCATAATGCTGGCCATACTCTTGTTGTAAACGGTGAAAAAACCGTTCTCCACTTAATTCCATCCGGTATTCTTCGTGAAAATGTCATCAGTATTATTGCTAATGGTGTTGTTTTAGCGCCAGACGCATTAATGAAAGAGATGAAAGAATTGGAAGACCGCGGTGTTCCTGTTCGGGAACGTTTACGTCTTTCTGAAGCATGCCCACTGATCCTGCCTTATCATATCGCATTAGATAATGCGCGTGAAAAAGCACGTGGTTCCAAAGCGATTGGAACAACAGGTCGTGGTATTGGTCCTGCTTATGAAGATAAAGTTGCACGTCGTGGTCTACGCGTTGGTGATTTGTTTGATAAAGCCACGTTTGCAGAAAAATTAAAAGAAATCGTTGAATACCATAACTTCCAACTTGTTCATTATTATAAAGAACCTGCTGTAGATTACCAAAAAACGTTAGATGATATTATGGCTGTAGCGGATATCCTGACTGGCATGGTAATTGATGTTTCTGATCTGCTATATAAAGCAAATCAGAAGAATGAATTAGTGATGTTTGAAGGTGCACAAGGGACATTATTAGATATCGACCACGGAACTTATCCTTATGTAACCTCTTCAAATACGACCGCTGGTGGTGTAGCGACAGGTTCTGGTTTAGGCCCTCGCTATGTCAACTACGTATTAGGTATCATCAAGGCTTACTCAACGCGTGTTGGTGCAGGTCCATTCCCAACTGAGCTGTTTGACGAAGTGGGTGAGTTCCTGCGTGAAAAAGGCCAAGAATTTGGTGCAACTACGGGTCGTAAACGCCGTACTGGTTGGTTAGATATCGTTGCGATTAATCGTGCGGTACAAATTAACTCACTGTCAGGCTTCTGTATGACTAAACTGGATGTTTTAGACGGTTTAGAAGAAGTCAAAATCTGCGTAGGCTACCGTCGTCCAGATGGCAAAGTGCTTGAAACAACGCCTTTAGCTGCTGATGAGTGGGATGGCTTAGAGCCAGTTTATGAATCAATGCCAGGTTGGAAAGAAACAACTTTTGGTGTGAAACAAAGAGAATTACTGCCACAAGCAGCTCTGAATTACATCAAACGCGTTGAAGAATTAACGGGTATTCCAGTTGATATTATTTCAACCGGTCCAGATCGTTCAGAAACCATGATCCTGCGTGATCCATTTGACGTTGAGTAATAACACTGACTGCGCCTAATACAGGCGCAGTTTTTTACTGCTTTACCTCCTTCCACTATGCAGCTTCTTTGATAAAACAGTCAAAATTCCCCATAATGATTGAATCAAGTCACTTTTGTGTGCAAATTATGTGCAATTAAGTGCATATTTGACTTGTGTTATACGTTAAACTTTATTTAACGACATATAATTTATTAGCATGCTATATTTTGTTCAGAAAACTGAAAGTGTTGGGTTAGAAATAGCAAGCGTGAATTTTAAAATGAGTCGCATTTTTTAGGCCAATGATTTGCGGCCAACAGCGTTATAGCTAAAATTTTGAGGTGATTGTGCAACTGACTAGTTTTACAGATTATGGGTTACGAGCTCTTATTTACCTGGCATCCCTAGGTGAAGGGAAAATGACCAGTATTACAGAGGTCACCGAGGTTTACGGTGTATCGCGTAACCATATGGTAAAAATTATTAATCAGCTCAGTCACCTAGGTTATATTAAAGCCACTCGTGGCAAAAATGGCGGGATTACACTAGGACAACCAGCGGAATCAATTCGTATAGGGGACGTTGTCAGAGCATTAGAGCCCCTGACTCTTGTTAATTGTAGTGGCGAATTTTGCCACATTACACCTGCGTGTCGTTTAAAAGGTGTGCTACACCAAGCAATACAGCAGTTTTTACAAGAACTTGATCAATACACGCTGGCGGACATGGTGAAAGATAACAGCCCGCTCTATCAACTACTGCTTGACTAGCATTTGCGGTAGTTATGAATTCTGATGACAACGGAGGTAACGATGTCACAAGATCCTTTTCAGGAAAGAGAAGCAGAAAAATACGAGTCCCCAATTCCAAGTCGAGAATACATTCTTGACCTTATCTCGAAGCGTACTGCACCCGCTAATCGCGAAGAAATCGCACAATTATTGAATTTATCGACAGAAGATGAATTAGAGGCACTGCGTCGTCGGTTAAGAGCCATGGAACGGGATGGGCAATTAGTCTTCACTCGCCGTCAGTGTTATGCATTACCGGAGCGTTTAGACTTATTAAAAGGGAAAGTGATTGGCCATCGTGATGGCTACGGCTTCCTGCGTGTTGAGGGTAAAAAAGAAGATTACTATTTATCTCAAGACGAAATGAAACGCGCCCTACATGGTGACGTTATTCTAGCGCAACCTTATGGGCAAGACCGTAAGGGGCGGACAGAGGTTCGTGTTGTTCGTGTGTTAGAACCGCGTAATAACCAAATTGTTGGCCGGTATTTTATTGAATCGGGTATGGGGTTTGTCGTACCGGATGATAGCCGTTTAAGCTTTGATATTTTGATTCCGAAAGATCGCGTCCTTGGCGCTCGTATGGGAAATGTGGTGGTGGTTGAATTAGTCACCCGCCCACAACGTCGCTCGCAAGCGGTGGGGAATATCATTGAAGTATTAGGCGAAACAATGGGAACAGGTATGGCGGTAGAGATCGCTTTACGTACCCATGAAATTCCACATTCATGGCCACCACAAGTTGAAAAACAAGTTGCGGACCTGAGTGAGCATGTCCCTGAGTCTGCAAAAAAAGGGCGCGTTGATTTACGTGATCTCCCTTTAGTGACCATTGATGGCGAAGATGCCCGCGACTTTGATGATGCGGTTTATTGTGCACCGAAAAAAGGCGGTGGTTGGCGCTTATGGGTGGCGATTGCGGATGTCAGCTATTATGTCCGTCCGCAAACAGCTCTAGATACAGAAGCTCGTAGTCGCGGTAACTCGGTATATTTTCCATCTCAAGTTGTTCCTATGCTCCCGGAAGTCTTATCGAACGGCCTGTGCTCACTGAATCCTGGTGTTGACCGCCTGTGTATGGTGTGTGAAATGACAGTATCGGCATCCGGTAAGCTTTCGTCATACAAGTTCTATGAAGCGGTTATGAGCTCTCATGCAAGGTTAACTTACACGAAAGTGTGGAAAATCTTGGAAGGAGACGAAGAGCTGCGTGAGCATTATAAAGCCTTAGTGCCGCATATTGAGCATCTGCACCAATTATATAAAGCACTGGATGCTGCACGTATTGAGCGTGGTGCAATTTCCTTCGAATCCGAAGAAGCGAAATTTATTTTTAACGCAGAACGCCGTATTGAAAGTATCGAACCGGTTGAGCGAAATGATGCACATAAATTGATTGAAGAGTGCATGATTTTGGCTAATATTGCGGCGGCTCGGTTTGTTGAGAAAAACGAAGAGCCTGCTTTATACCGTGTGCATGACCGTCCTAAAGAAGAAAGCGTGATGAATTTACGCTCAGTATTCAGTGAATTAGGGTTGACCCTACCGGGTGGAATGAAGCCAGAGCCGAAAGATTATGCGCAGGTAATGAATGAAGTGGCTGAGCGCCCTGACCATGAATTACTGCAAACCATGATTTTACGTTCGATGAAACAAGCGATTTATGATCCTGAAAACCGCGGGCACTTTGGCTTAGGTTTGAAATCGTATGCTCACTTTACATCACCAATTCGTCGTTATCCTGACCTGACGTTACATCGTGGGATAAAATATTTACTGGCGAAAGAACATGGTCATTCAGATAAGCGCTGGACGGAAACAGGTGGCTGGCATTCAGATATGGATAGCATGTTACAGCTTGGTGAGCACTGTTCAATGACTGAGCGCCGTGCGGATGAAGCGACGCGTGATGTGGCTGACTGGCTTAAATGTGATTTCATGCAAGACCAAGTTGGCCAAACCTTTACAGGTTTAATCACAAGCGTCACTGGTTTTGGTTTCTTTGTGCGTCTTAATGATTTATTTATTGATGGTTTAGTGCATATTTCAACGTTGGATAATGACTACTACCGTTATGATGCGGTCGGTCAGCGTTTAATTGGTGAGTCATCAGGTACCACTTACCGTCTTGGTGATGAAGTGGAAATTCGTGTCGAAGCTGTGCATATGGATGAGCGCACCATTGATTTCGCTTTAATTTCAACTACTCGTAAAGCGAAAAACCCGGGTAAAACAGCGCGGGACAAAATGAAGCAAGAAGTGAAAAACGCGACGCGTCCAGCTCGTCGAAAAGCGGATGCGAGCAAAGATAAAAACTTCGAGCCTGATTCTGCATTTCGCCGCTCAGAGAAAAAAGGGAAAAAAGCTGAAGCTAAGCCCGAGGCGAAAGGGAAAGGAAAAGGCAAAAAACCGTCTGATAAAACCAGAAAAATTACAGCAAAATTAAAAGCTAAACGAGTTGCAAAAAAATCCCAAAAACAAGAGGGATAATGGTATTGCTGTAGTTATTAACCATCGTTATTAACCAAAGTGGCGTATTAGCGCCACTTTACTATTTATATAAATAAGAAATTTATGAGCGAAATGATTTATGGCATTCACGCAGTGAAAGCCTTACTGGAGCGTTCACCGCAACGCATCAAAGAAGTCTATATTCTGAAAGGTCGTGAAGATCGCCGATTAATGCCGTTGGTGCATGAAATTGAAGCATTAGGTGTCGTCGTTCAAGTGGCGAATCGTCAATGGATGGATAGCCAAACTGAAGGTGCGGTTCACCAAGGCATCATTGCGAAAGTACTACCAGGTAAACAATATCAAGAAGGTGACCTGCCTGATTTATTGGAGAGCACACCATCGCCATTTTTATTGGTATTGGATGGCGTGACAGACCCACATAACTTAGGTGCATGTTTACGTAGCGCTGATGCGGCAGGTGTTCATGCTGTGATTGTTCCTAAAGATAAATCCGCTCAGCTTAATGCAACTGCGAAAAAAGTGGCCTGTGGTGCGGCAGAAAATATTCCTCTTATTCGTGTGACGAATCTAGCAAGGACATTGCGCTTGCTACAAGAATACAATGTATGGATTGTGGGAACGGCAGGTGAAGCTGACCACAATTTATATCAAAGCAAGTTAACGGGCCCGATAGCTCTGGTGATGGGAGCTGAAGGTGAAGGTATGCGTCGTTTAACTCGTGAGCATTGTGACGAGTTAATTAGCATTCCAATGGCAGGTTCTGTGTCATCATTGAACGTCTCTGTAGCAACAGGGGTTTGCTTGTTTGAAGCCGTGCGTCAGCGCTTATCCGTTTCTGTAGAAAAATAATATTTAGCGTAAAATTGCATCCATCTCTTGAGTTTTATATCAGGGATGGGTATAGTTACGCGTCAATTTTTTAGCCGCACTCAACAAGTTCCTTGCCTCCGCGGGCCGCGGTTAACCCAGACAGGAGGCTAATAATCCGTAAGGAGCAACTACTAATGCGTCATTACGAAATCGTTTTTATGGTCCATCCTGACCAAAGCGAACAGGTTCCGGGCATGATCGAGCGTTACAGTGCTGTTATCACTAACGCACAAGGTCAGATTCACCGTCTGGAAGACTGGGGCCGCCGTCAACTGGCTTACCCAATCAACAAACTGCACAAAGCACACTATGTTCTTCTGAACGTAGAAGCGCCGCAGGAAGCGATTGATGAGCTGGAAACTAACTTCCGCTTCAACGATGCCGTTATCCGCAGCATGGTTATGCGCTTAAAACACGCAGTAACAGAAGCTTCTCCAATGGTCAAAGCTAAAGACGAACGTCGTGGCCGTGACATGTCTGATGAATATCAGGATGAAGAAGTAGAAGAAACTGGGGATTCTGAAGAGTAATTGCGCAAGTGACCACTAATCGTTTGGTGCTCACAGGCACAGTCTGTAAAGCATTGATTCGAAAAGTGAGTCCGTCAGGCATTCCTCACTGCCAGTTTGTTTTAGAACATCGTTCGGAGCAACAGGAAGCGGGGTTGTCAAGGCAAGCATGGTGCAGAATGCCCATTATCGCCAGCGGACAAACCTTACAAGCTCATACTCACAGTATAACGGTCGGCAGTTGGATTACAGTAAGCGGTTTCATTAGTACCCATCAGGGTCGCAATGGGATCAGCAAGATTGTCCTCCATGCCGAGCAGATTGATTTGATAGATTCTGGAGACTAGCCATATGGCACGTTATTTCCGTCGTCGCAAGTTCTGCCGTTTCACAGCGGAAGGCGTTCAAGAGATCGACTATAAAGATATCGCAACGCTGAAAAACTATATCACTGAAAGTGGTAAAATTGTACCAAGCCGTATCACCGGTACTCGTGCAAAATATCAACGCCAGCTCGCTCGTGCTATCAAGCGCGCTCGCTACCTGTCTCTGTTACCATACACTGATCGTCATCAGTAATTGGTACAGTCCATTAACGACTAATAGAGGATAAGGTAATGCAAGTTATTCTGCTTGATAAAGTAGCTAACCTAGGTAGCCTGGGTGACCAAGTTAACGTTAAATCGGGCTATGCTCGTAACTTCTTAGTACCACAGGGCAAAGCTGTTCCTGCAACTAAGAAAAACGTTGAATTTTTCGAAGCTCGCCGCGCTGAACTGGAAGCTAAATTAGCTGACGTTCTGGCAGCAGCACAGGCTCGTGCAGCAGCTGTTACTGCACTGGGTTCTGTAACTTTAGCTTCTAAAGCTGGTGACGAAGGTAAACTGTTCGGTTCAATCGGTACTCGTGATATCGCTGACGCAATCACTGCGGCTGGCGTTCAAATCGCGAAAAGCGAAGTTCGCCTGCCAAACGGCGTTCTGCGTACTACTGGTGACCACGAAGTTCACTTCCAGTTACACAGCGATGTTTTCGCAGAGCTGAACGTTATCATCGTTGCTGAGTAATCAATAATGATGATATGCATCATTGGGTTATCCATGGTGCAAATAAAAAACACCGGCTAAGTCCGGTGTTTTTTGCTTTTTAGATATCTGTTTTTTTTATTTCATAAGCGTTTTTGCACTAATACTAAGGCGTTCTGTAATAACTCCCATCGCTTAATCGCGCAAAGCTATAGGTTTTTCCATCAGAACCGGTAGTTTCTAATAATTGAACTTCACCTTTTGAATTGGCTTTTAATCGAATTTTTTGCCCTTGACGTAAATTACTCAGTGGTTTTTCTGCACCTTCTACGCGAGCCATAATAAAAGCGTCATTGGCTTGTAAGTTATTATCACGAAACAGTTGTGCGAGAGTCTTCCCTTTTTGAACTCGGTAGTTTTGCCATTCGCTAGTTGAAGGGCGAGTGGTTTTGGGCTCAGGCGCTTTTTCTGGTGAAGTCACTATTGGAGGCTCATTGGGTGTGGGCTCAATAGGTTCTGGAATAATCTCAGGCTCAGTAGGTAAAAGTGGGGAATTACCTTCAGGTGTCGGCACTGGCTCTGGTACTGGTGGTGTAATAGTAGATTCAGGCATGACCTCAGGGGTAGTGGGTGGGGGAATGACAATCGGTTGGTTTTGAACAATATCGCTGGGGGATTTATCACTTGTAGGCCAAAAAAAAGTGACCACGACAATTAGAGCGAGCAGTGCAATACCATAGCGATGAAATTTTGAAAGTTTAAACATCACTCCTCCTTGATGAGGCAATGAGTAAATTAGACCGTATTAATACGCATACTAGCACCCTTTTTAGACATTTTTAGCGTTTAGCTGAATTTTTCAGAGAACACTGAATAAATTTGTCGGGAATCAATCAGTTTTATTCTTTAGATTCATTGTTTGGGTTTACCCATAAGGGTGAGGCTGCTATTCTTGGTTTTTCTCAAAATCATATGGGTATTTTCATGGCAAACCAAAATTTCGATTCGGTAGAAGCTCAAGCGAGTTATGGCATAGGTCTACAAGTTGGGCAGCAATTATTAGAGTCAGGGCTAGAAGGTTTAGTGCCAAATGCAATCCTAGCAGGTCTCGTTGATGCTTTAGAAGGCAATATGCCATCGGTACCTGTTGAAACTCTGCACAAAGCATTGCGTGAAGTGCATGAGCGTGCCGACGCTGTCCGTGTCTCTCGTCAGGCAGCATTAGCGGAAGAAGGCCAAAAATTCCTAGATGAAAACCAAAAACGTGATGGTGTTTCAACGACTGAGTCAGGCTTACAATTTTCAGTGATTAACCAAGGTGATGGTGCTATCCCATCCCGCTCAGACCGTGTACGTGTTCATTACACAGGGCGTTTAATTGATGGCTCTGTGTTTGATAGCTCAGTACAACGTGGTCAGCCAGCAGAATTTCCTGTAAGTGGTGTTATTCCTGGTTGGATTGAAGCATTGACTCTGATGCCAGTTGGTTCTAAATGGGAATTGTATATTCCTCATCAATTAGCTTATGGTGAGCGTGGTGCAGGCGCATCAATCCCGCCATTCAGCACATTAGTATTTGAAGTTGAATTACTTGAAATTTTATAATTTCTGTTAATTTAGTTCACAGCTAAAAAGCCTCATTGTCTTTGGACTTTGGGGCTTTTTTTATGGCGTTAATTTCACACAATTGCTACTCTTGCTATAAAGGGTCATCAGAGAGGTGAATAATATGCTACAGCAAATTTGCGAATTAGCTCAAGAAGCGGGTTATGCGATTATGGAAACTTATAATGCGCAAGAACCTTTACAGGTTGAACATAAAAGTGATAATTCGCCTGTGACCGAGGCTGATATTGCCGCCCACAATGTGATTACAGCAGGCCTTGCTCGCATTGCCCCTGATATCCCTCAACTGTCTGAAGAAGACCCTCCACAGTGGTCAACCAGGCAGAATTGGCAACGTTATTGGTTGATTGACCCATTGGATGGAACGAAAGAATTTATTAATCGTAATGGGGATTTTACGGTTAACATTGCACTGATTGAGAATGGCGTACCAACGATGGGGGTGGTATATGCCCCCGCGAAAGGGTTGCTATATTATGCGGAAGGAAATCAAGCCTGGAAGGAAGAAGGTGGCCACAAGCAACTTATTCATGTGAATGATGCTAAGCCTCCGGTGATTGTTATTAGCCGTTCTCATCAAGACAATGAATTAATGGATTATTTAAAACAAATGGGTGAACACACGACAGTAGAAATTGGTTCTTCACTCAAATTTTGTTTGGTTGCGGAAGGAAAAGCACAGCTTTATCCACGTTTTGGGCCTACGAATATTTGGGACACTGCTGCGGGTCATGCGGTTGCCATTGGTGCAGGTGCGAAAGTCGTTGATTGGCACGGAAAAACGTTAGACTACACACCGCGAGAATCCTTTTTGAACCCAGGTTTTCGGGTCATTTTATTCTAAATATTGGTAAAGGTTGGGAAGTGATTTCCCAACCTAATTAATAACTAATTATCTAGTTTCAGCACTTTGGCAGTAGTTGTACGAATATCTAAACAGGCTTTTGCATCCGTTTTTAAATCAATCCCATAGGTTGGAATGATATCTTTTAAACGTGTTTCCCATCCATCGGCTTTGAGTTGGTCATCAAAACAGGTTTTTAATACATTTAGTGCAATAAATGCCGCAGTGGAGGCCCCCGGAGATGCGCCCATCAATACAGTAAATGATTTATCCGCACTGGTAATCAGTTCTGTACCAAATTCTAAAACCCCTTTCTTATCATGGTCAGGCTTAATAATTTGTACTCGTTGCCCTGCAACCACCTCTTTCCAATCCTCATGCTGTGCTTCTGGGTAGAATTGTTGCAACATGGCAAATTGGTGAGCAGAAGTTTGCAGAACTTGGCCTACTAAGTATTCTGCGAGTGACCAGTTATCTTTCGCAACCGCAAGCATTGGTTCAATGTTATTCAATTTAACCGATTCAAACAGGTCTAAATAAGAGCCGTGCTTAAGGAATTTACTCGAAAAACCGGCATAAGGCCCAAATAATAGAGAACGTTTACCTCCAATAATGCGAGTGTCCAAGTGTGGAACAGACATTGGTGGTGAGCCTTTATCTGCTTTACCATAAACTTTTGCATGGTGGCGAGAAGCAATTTCTTCGTTATCACAACGCAACCAGATACCACTAACAGGGAATCCACCATACCCTTTTCCTTCAGGGATCCCAGATTTCTGCAGTAATTCGATTGCCCGCCCGCCTGCACCAACGAACACAAACTTCGCGGAAGTGATCGTTTTTTCATGCGTGAGTAGATTTTTAACTTCAATATTCCATCTGCCATCGGGGGTCTTTTTAACATCGATGACTTCATGTTTATAGTGAATTGAAAAACCGGATTGTTCGCTTAATTGTGCAATTAATAAATGCGTTAGTGCACCGTAATCGACATCAGCACCAGTATTAACACGGGTAACCGCAATCGCTTCTTTAGGGTCACGACCCTCCATGATCAAGGGAGCCCATTCGTTGATCTGTTTTGGATCATCACTGTATTCCATATTGTGGTAACAGTGGTGAGCAGACATCTGTTGGTAGCGTTGTTTTAAGAATTTTACATTGTCTTCACCCCAAACAAAGCTCATATGTGGGCATGGGTGAATAAAGTCACGTGGATCTTTAATTTTACCTTTGGTGACTAGATAAGACCAAAGCTGGCGAGAGAGATCGAACTCCGTATTGACTTCAAGCGCTTTACTGATATCCACCGTACCATCTGGGTTTGGTGGAGTATAGTTCATCTCACAGTTAGCGGCATGACCTGTTCCCGCATTGTTCCACGGATGGGAGCTTTCTTGGGCACAGTCGTTTAGCCTTTCAAAAACAGCAATCGTTAGCGAAGGCTCTAGTTCTTTGAGAAATGTACCAAGCGTTGCACTCATGATCCCTGCGCCGATGAGAGCAATATCGACATTTTCAGCAATCGGTTTATTCATGATGGCCTCTATTTTTTTGTTGGAGTAAAGCTAAGATTGGTACCTTCTTGATAGACAACATAAGCACGACGCCATGGCTCATCACCAATAAGCCGCCATTTATGGCCGGTTCCTGTATTATCTTGCGCAAGTAAGATATCACCAGGATTGATGATAAATTTAGAACCATCTTTAGTTTCGAATTCTAAAGTGCCGGAAAGGGTAATGACATAACGAGGAACAGGGTCTTGATGCCAATCAAAAGAACCGCCGGAAACTGTTTCACGGAAGGTCAGTTCACTGGCTGCAATGGCGGAGGTTTGGCTATCTCCTCCTGTGACATTATTGAGCTCAAGAGTGCCTTCTTCAAATAGAGAATTTCCATCTTCTCCTGTCCACATACGAACGCAGCGTATCATTTTATTTAGCTCCTTAATCACCGATTGTAGTGTATAACAATTATTTGATATTAATTGGATACAAAAATAAGACTCTTAAAATGATGATAAATAAAATTAAATATTATTTAAATTTAAGGTTTTTTAGCGGATAGGTCAAAGTGAAATATGTTTTATCTTGGAATTATGGTTTTATTTTTTAATAAAAGAATAAAATAATAAAAGTTGATTATCTTTTTACGATTGTTTTTATTTTTATCGTTCGTTTAATGATTGATAAAAAATAGGAAAGCTCACTATGACTTTATTTTATCATTATGAGCTATCAGAGCTGGATTAGCTATTTGAGAATAGCGTTTAGGGCGAGGTATTGGATCAACATGATGGTTTTACCATCAACAATTTCTCCCGTTTTAATCGCATCAATGGCTTTAGAGAAAGGCCACTCTAAAACTTCAATATCTTCGCCTTCTTCCTTAAGTCCACCACCCGCGTTTTGACGATTATTATCACTGTATTCAGCGATGTAAAAGTGGAGTTTTTCGGTGACAGAGCCTGGGCTCATAAAGGCTTCAAAAACTTTTTGAATTTTATCGACTTTAAAACCCGTTTCTTCTTCGGCTTCAGCAATAATTCGTGTTTCTGGTGAGGCGTTTTCGAGTAAACCTGCGGCAGCTTCAATTAGAAAATCAGAATAGCCATTTATATAGACTGGCATACGAAATTGGCGAATTAATATAATGCTATTCTTTATTTTGTTATATAACAAAATAACGGCACCATTGCCTCTATCATAGACTTCGCGTTCTTGTTGTTGCCAACTACCGTCTCGTCGTTGTAACTCATAAGTATATTTTTTTAAAATATACCAATTGTCTGAAAGCAGTTTCTCTCGAATATTACGTATGTTGGGGAGTTTTACAGTCATTAAGCAGCCTTAGTAAGCAAAAATGATTTTGTTAATTTAACACTGTTAATTTCTGTATGAAATAGGATTTAGATGGGACCTACTTTAAAGCAGATCCCATTGTAAAGCTGTGAATTATTTAATGATTTGGATTTGTTTAACTTCGACTTCTCTTGAATTCCAGTCTTTATCAATTTTACCGCGAATTTCAACTTTGTCTTTTGGCGTTACGTTGATACCGTTCCAACGCTTTTCACTGATTTCTAAATTAATGGTGCCAGTACCATCAGTGAACTCATAATGTTTATTATCGAGTTGTTTAACGATATTACCACGTAAAATAACCCAGCTATCATCTGACATATCAAGTGCTTTTGCGACCGTCATTTCCCCACTATTTGGGCCGATGAAACCACCCGTTTGAGTCGTTTGAGTCGTTGTATTTATGGCTGCACCTGGGCCATCAAATCCACCATTTGCAGCGAAAACAGGGGCACTTGCGAGTGCAGCAACTAAAGCGATTACAGGTAATTTTTTCATCATCAGTATCTCCAAATGGACATGAACTTGTTGTTTGTATGGAGGGTATTAAACCAAGTAAATCTTAACAGGATCTTAAGAAACATAATTAACGAATTATATTTTTAATTTTATTAATTATAGCTAGTCATCTCAAGACTGATGGGATAAATATAATAATATGCTGAGGTGGAGGATATTATGCGTATTCTATTAATTGAAGATGACAGGCTAATTGGTGATGGTCTAAAAGTGGGATTAACACAGCTAGGGTTTACGGTTGATTGGTTTATGGATGGTAAACAAGGGCAAATCGCTTTATTTGATGCACCCTATGATGCTGTTGTACTCGATCTTTCATTACCAAATATTGATGGCATGGATATTTTAAAATATTGGCGCAAGGAGGGGCGTGATGAACCTGTCTTGATTTTGACGGCACGAGATGCACTGGATCAACGTGTTCAAGGGTTACAACAAGGGGCTGATGATTATCTTTGTAAACCTTTCGCTTTAATGGAGGTTATGGCACGTTTACAAGCGTTGATCCGTCGTCGAAGTGGGCAATTGTCGTCTAAGCTTACACATGGTGATGTTGAAATGGACCCGATTGCAATGACAGTGACACAGCAAGGCGAACCTGTACAGCTAAAGGGTAAAGAGTTTGCCTTACTATCTTTATTTATGCATAACCCAAATAAAGTTTTCTCTCGTCCTTTAATAGAAGAAAAATTGTATAACTGGGATGAAGAGGTCTCTAGCAATTCTGTTGAGGTACATATCCACCATTTAAGGCGTAAATTAGGTAATAAGTTTATTCGAACCATTCATGGTGTTGGCTATCGATTAGGTGATGATAAATGATGAAGACATTTAGTCTTAGGCTGAAACTCACTTTAATGCTGCTCCTGTTAGCTTTGCTGACATGGGGGATCGCCAGTTCGTTAGCGTGGTACCAAAGCTATAAAACGATTAATGAGCTATTTGATACCCAGCAAATGGCGTTTGCTAAACGGCTATCTGTTTTACCATCAGACTTTGAATTGAGCCGGCCTTCCCTGACTAAAACCAAAAAATTATTGCGCAAGAACCGTGGCCATCAGGATGACGATGCATTGGCATTTGCTATCTTTTCACAGAATGGCGAAATGGTATTAAACGACGGTGATAACGGTAGAGATATTGTCTACCAATTTAAGCGAGAAGGGTTTACCGATGGGATGCTCCAAGGAAGTGACGACCCTTGGCGTTTGGTGTGGTTAAAATCTCAAGATGGTCAATATGTTATTGCAGTAGGGCAAGAGTGGGAGTACCGGCAAGA
This sequence comes from Providencia sp. PROV004, assembly GCF_011045615.1. NCBI lineage: Bacteria > Pseudomonadati > Pseudomonadota > Gammaproteobacteria > Enterobacterales > Morganellaceae > Providencia > Providencia sp. PROV004. Next base: position 4,281,545 of record NZ_CP042859.1, on the reverse strand, counting down.
AATGGCGACCGATATTATGGTTGCACAATTTATGCCTTGGTTGATGGCTTTGCCAATTATGTTATTGCTATTTTTATGGCTGCTCACACGTGCTTTACGTCCATTGAGGGATGTAGCAAAGCAGTTATATCACCGAAAGCCAGATGAATTAACCCCAGTACAAGTAACGCGCATCCCCAGTGAAGTAAGACCCATTATTGACTCCATGAATGTGCTATTTGGCCGTATTAATGACATGTTTGCTCGCGAGCGACAATTTACATCGGATGCCGCTCATGAATTACGTAGCCCACTCGCAGCGTTAAGAGTACAGGCGGAAGTGGTACAAATTGCGGGGAATAATACAGATATCCGTAATCATGCAGTGGCTAATTTATCGGAAGGTATTGATAGGGCAACAAGGCTTGTTGACCAACTACTCATGTTGTCTCGGTTAGAGTCATCCTCGCAACTTGATGATATTACGGCGGTATCTTGGCCCATATTAATTGAAACAGCAATAAAGGATGTTGAACCCGAAGCTCAAGAGCAGCAAACAACGATAATAAACACCTTAATAAGTCGTCCCCCTGATTTTCAAGGTCAGCCATTACTACTCAATGCGTTGCTGAGAAATTTACTCAATAATGCAATACGTTATGGAAAAATAGCTGGGCGAGTGGAGATCATTTTGTATGCTGACCACCTTGAAATTCAAGATGATGGTAATGGTGTGACACCTGAAGTTTTACAGCGTCTAGGTGAGCGTTTTTATCGTCCACCAGGACAAGAAAAGACAGGGAGTGGTTTAGGACTCTCTATTGTTAAGCGGATTGCGCAATTGCATCATTTGCAGGTTATTTTTACTCATGGCACTAATGGCGGGTTTTGCGCCAAAGTGTATTGGAATGAAACTAAAGCGTGATAATGCGCACATTAGTCATGATTATTTATGAAAAAAACAATCATAATTATGCATGTTTAATGTAAGGGTATTTTAGCATAACTCACTATTTTTGACGTAATAGAGATAGACTGAATTGTAAGTGTAGTGTGCGAAATTACGCACACTACATAATAGTAAAAGTTTGACCTTATTGGTTTAGTGATGAGCTTAACAAACTAATGACTTTTTGAATTTCTTGGGGATTTAATTCACCATCTTTGAAAAACAACACCTTTCCGTGATTATCCAATACGATAATTGCTGAACTTTCTGGTTTCAAACCCCATGCACTCTTCACCGTACCCTCGCTATCAACAATAAATTGTGAATAAGGGAACTCTTTTTTGCTATCTTCAACACTATTTTTAACAAATACACCCGTACCGAACATTGCATCATCAGTATTAATGATTGTTGTTGTTTGATAGGTATCATGCGGGAATTTGGCTTGTTTGATGGCTTCAACTAAAGGGGCATTGAGCTCTTTTGCGGAAGAACGGCCAGCAATATGTTGAATTGTCCGTACTTTTCCAACGAGCTGTTGGCTTTTCCACGGTTGATAATCCAACTTCCCTTCATTATTTATGACAAGCTCACCTTTGTCGATGACAGAAATGGTAGGAACAGATTGGCTTAATTGAATATTTGCAGCAGAAGCTATCGCTGATGCCCCTAGCAAGCATATTAAAAGTAAATAATTTCTTATCATAACAGCCTCTTGATTGATTATTTTGTCATGTGAGCCTAACGGTTTGTCTGATTACTGCTATTTATAGCATAGCTCATCGGATGAGTTACAAGAGGTAATTTAACATTTTTTTAAAATTCAGAATAAAAACAATGTTTATAGGGTTTTAACAGTTAGTTTACAGTGTCATGTTATGTCAGTAAATTGAATAAAACTGCAATTTTAGAACCAAAGTGAAAATTTCTGGTCTATGATTATTGTACGGTATGAGTTATTGAATATCGTAAGAACAAAGGGGAGGCAAAGTTCTAATGAAAATTTTTAACCGTTATAACCCATCAAAGATTGCTCTTTACGTCAAAACGCTATTCCGTGGCCGGCTCTATATTAAGGATTTTGGGGCATTTGAGTTTAACTATGGGAAAATTCTACCACCTAAAATTAGTGATAAGCGCCATTACAATGTGATGAGTGAGGTCAACAAACAGGTTTCATTATTGCAGGCAGAAATGGGGTAGGTTAATCAAGAAGGTTTTGGTTAACAACGCGCCACATGGGTGGCGCATTGAAAGAAACGGCTTCGCCATCAAGCACTAATGTTCAGTATCTTTTGTTTGTTGTTTTGCGTCAGCCGTTTCAATAGTATTTTTTCCGGGCTGTACAACGACAGGTGATGGCACCGTAGTAAGACGAGTTACGAGTAATTGGTCAATTTTGTAATTATCAATATCGACAACTTCAAATTTGTATCCCGCATATTTCACATAATCTGTCCGCTTTGGCATTCTTCTTAACCGGTACATCATAAACCCTGCGATGGTTTCATAGTTGCTAAAGTCAGGGAAATCATCAATATCCAAAATGCGCATCACATCTTCGATCGGTGTTCCACCTTCAACTAACCAAGAATTCTCATCACGTACCACGATTTGCTCTTCTTGTCCTGGACCAATTAAGTCTCCCATTAAAGTGATCATTACATCATTGATGGTAATGATACCCATGACTAATGCATATTCGTTAAGAATAACAGCAAAATCGACGGCGTTTGTTTTAAATGCTTCTAAGGTATCTGATAATGAGAGAGTGTCAGGGATCATTAGCGTATTTCTAATGTGAGCACCATCTTTTAAACTTAAGCTCTGCCCATTGAGCACGCGATTAAGTAATTCTTTTGAATCAACATAACCGATAACATGATCGATATCCCCTGCACACACTAGGAACTTAGAATGGGGTTGGGTTGAAATTTTATGTTTGATACTGTCTTCTGACTCATCTTTGTCAAAATAAATAATGCTCTCACGTGGGGTCATGGCTGATGGCACAGTACGTGATTCCAGCTCAAACACATTCTCAATTAATTCGTGTTCTTGCTTACGTAATACACCCGCTACAGCACCCGCTTCAACGACCGCAAAAATATCATCAGAAGTGATATCTTCATTACGTGACGTCGGTAATTTGAATAACTTAAAAAAGAGGTTCGCAAGGCCATTAAAAAACCAGACGAATGGGCCCAGTACCACTAAACAGAAGCGCATTGGATTCACAATGCGAATCGCAATGGCTTCAGGTTTTACCATACCGATACGTTTAGGTGTTAAATCTGCCACTAAAATAAACAAGCTCGTCACAATGGTGAACGACAGTACTGATGAAACTTGCTGAGCCCAGCTTGGCGATAAAAATTGAATAAAGATATCGTACAAAGCTGGAGAAAAAGCAGACTCTCCCACAATACCGGCAAGGATAGCAACGGCATTTAAACCAATTTGAACGACGGTAAAAAACATTCCCGGCATTTCTTGTAATTTAAGCACGCGAGCCGCATTAATGTTGCCTTCATCGGCCATAAGTTTAAGTTTAATGCGGCGGGAAGCCGCCAGAGAAATTTCTGACAAAGAAAAGAATGCGCTGATTGCACATAATAATAGAACAATTAATAAACTGTTGAGCATAAGTTATCCAGCCAATCAAAGGAAGAATCCATAAAATTCAAAAATCTCTGAAGGCATAGTCTCGTGTATTTAAATATATTGAGTATGCAAATATATGTTGCGCGATATGCGCAAATTGTTGATATGTTGCATTAGTATAGCACTGAGGTGATTTATCTGCCTAGATATTCATCATCATTCAAGCTGCTTTAAGTCATATTGAAAAGCAGCTTGAATGGTTGGGAAGATGAACTCACTGTAATAAGTTATTGATTTAATTGTTTAACGAGGGTGGTAAACAGATACCAATTCCTCCTAATCCGCAATATCCATTCGGGTTTTTGTGTAAGTACTGCTGGTGGTAATCTTCGGCAAAATAGAAAGTGTCTAATGGCGCTATTTCGGTCGTGATTACACGAGTGTCATGCTGCGCTTTCATTGCATTTTGGTAAGCTTGCAGTGTGTCCATCGCTTGCTTATCTTGTTCGTCTGACACAGTATAAATGGCAGAGCGATATTGGCTGCCCATATCGTTCCCTTGGCGCATGCCTTGTGCTGGGTCATGGTTTTCCCAAAATAACGTCAATAATTGGGAGTAACTGATAACTTGTGGATCAAAAACAACCCGTACTGCTTCCGCGTGGCCAGTTCGTCCTGAGCAAACTTCTTCGTAGGTTGGGTTAGGGGTCACACCACCACAATACCCCGCAGAAGTTGAATAAACCCCAGCTTGCTGCCAAAATAATCGTTCAACTCCCCAAAAACAGCCCATGGCAAAATACGCAATTTCCATATTCTTAGGAATAATCTCAATCGAATGATGGTTAAGCGCATGATATGGTGAGTAGGTCATAGCAGTTGCTCTGCCGGGCAGAGGTTGTGCAATACTTGCAGAGTGAAATTTATTAAAAGGCATAATGATTCCTATATATAGTGACCACACAAATAATCTAAAAATAGGGATAAAAACTTGTGTCTATGGCGAATTTTACTCAAAATAAATTGATATGAAGTATTTAGTCAATCGAACAATCACCTTAGGAGTAGGCGTGTCGAAATACCCTCTAATTTGTTTTCTCTGCCTAACTGCGGCAGTGCCAGTGGTACACGCAGCTAATCTTCGTCTTAATATTGAAGGCCTTGAAGGACAACTTAATCAAAACGTTCGTGTACAACTGTCTAATATATCGCAAGATGAAGTTGTGCCAAACGGTCGTTTTCGAGCCCGTGTTGAGAAAGCAATTAAAGAAGGTTTAAAGCCTTTAGGCTATTACCAACCCACGGTTGAATTTAGCTACGAAGAAAAAACACCCCCTGCTCGTTCTGTTTTAACCGCCAAAGTCACTCCTGGGGAACCTATTTTATTAAAAGGGGTGAATGTTGAATTGCAAGGTGGCGCTAAAACGGACCCTGACTATGAAAAGATGCTCAAACAATATACGCCAAAGCTCGATACAGTTCAAAATGATGGTGAATACGAAGAATTTAAAGGGCGCTTTAGCAGTTTAGCCGTTCGCAAAGGTTATTTTGATGCGATGATGGAGAAAAGCCAACTGGGTATTTCTCTTGACCACCATGCGGCTTATTGGGATTTTGATTTTAACAGTGGTGAACGTTATCGGTTTGGCGCCATTTCTTATTCAGGCTCACAAATCCGTGAAGATTATCTGAACAACCTTGCGCCTTTCAAAAAAGGGGAATACTACACATCAGAGCAACTTGCTGAATTTAACCGCCGATTAGCTGAAACAGGGTGGTTCTCTTCTGCGATTGTGACTCCGCGTATCGTGAGTGCCCGAAAAGATAACTCCTATGAATTACCGATGGAAGCGGTGATGACGCCTAGAGCCAAAAATTTTATTGAGCTCGGTGGGGGTTATGCAACAGATGTAGGCCCTCGCGTTAAAACGACATGGAATAAGCCTTGGATTAACTCTCGTGGGCAGAGTTTAACGTCAAATATTAGTTTATCCCAACCAGAACAATTAATAGATACAAGCTATAAAATTCCATTAAAAGCGAACCCACTTGAGCAATATTATGCGGTTCAAGGGGGCTTTAAACGGACAGATTTAAATGATACGCAAGCGAATACAACAACCTTGAATGTGTCTCGTAACTGGGATTATTCATCCGGTTGGCAATATGGTGTGAATATGCGTTGGATGCTGAGTAACTTTACCCAAGCCAACGTGACGAATACGACGATGTTGCTGTATCCCGGGGCCTATGTGAGCCGAATTCGCCAACGCGGCGGTGTGATGCCAACGTGGGGGGATAGCCAACGTTACTCTATTGATTATTCGAATAAAATTTGGGGTTCAGATATCGACTTTGCGGTACTACAAGCCAAAAATGTGTGGATCAGAACGCCATGGGAAGGTCATCGCTTTATTGTTCGTGGAAATATCGGTTGGATTGAAACCAATGATTTCGATAAAGTTCCACCGGACTTACGCTTCTTTGCGGGTGGTGATGGCAGTGTGCGTGGGTATGGGTATCAAAAAATCTCTCCAGAAGATAGCAAAGGTAAGTTGACAGGGGCATCAAAATTGGCCGTAGGCTCTGTGGAATACCAATATAACTTTACCGGAAATTGGTGGGGAGCAACCTTTATTGATAGCGGTGAAGCTGTTGATAACTTTAAGGACAATGATTTTAAAACAGGTGCGGGAGTCGGTATCCGTTGGGTCTCACCGGTTGGGCCAATAAAATTAGATTTAGCCAAACCTATTGGCGATCCAGATAACAACAAAATACAGTTTTATATCGGCTTGGGGACTGAGCTATGAGGTGGTTGAAGTGGCTAAAATGGACCAGTCTTTCCATTTTATTAATTCTTGTTCTGGTTGTTGCCGCACTCAGTTGGGTGATTGGAACGCAATCAGGTCTTCACTTTGCATTAAATACAGCGACACGTTTTGTTCCTGAATTAACCATTGATAAAATTGACGGTGATATTAGTGACTTAACGTTAAGTGGCGTTAAATATCAAATGCCAGGCATCGATGTTAATGCGGGGAAATTAAATTTAGCGGTACGTCTAGGTTGTTTAACAAGCCGTGAGCTATGTGTCGACAACTTAGGCACGGAAAATGTCACTGTTACTGTCGATACCACTCAATTCCCCCCTTCAGAAGAAACGCCACCATCTGAACCACTGACTGAACTCAAGGCACCTTTGACCATTCGTTTGAATCAATTGGCTTTGGTTTCAACACACGTCAATGTAGATGGCATGGATATCGATTTAGCGAAATTTACTACAGGGGTAACGTGGGAAGGAAAAGCGATCACGATCATTCCAACCGACATCATTGATTTGGCGATTAATTTACCTGAAACCAAATCAGATGCCGTCGTTGAAGAGAAACAGCCAGACCCAATGCCGATTAACGAACAAAAATCATTGGCAGACGAATTAAAAACGCTATTTTCTAAACCGTTACTCGCTGAATTACCAGAAGTTATTTTACCTGTTGATTTAAATGTTGATGGAATTAATGCTTCGAATTTTCAGTTAACGGGGGCGGCTGAGCTAAAAATTAACCAATTGCACCTTAGTCTTTCGAATGAAGGGCAACAAGTCCTCGTTAAACAGCTAAAAGTCGATGCACCGCAAGGGAATATTGCGTTATCTGGCTCGGCAACTTTGCAAGATAAATGGCCAGTCTCATTATCAGTCGTGGGTGAAAGCCGTTTAGAAGATTTAAATGGGCAAAAAATAGACCTCTCCTTAAAAGGCGGTTTGATTGATGAACTAAAATTGGCCTTGAACTTACATGGGCCAATTAATGCAAAATTAGATGCAGAAACGGATTTGTCACAAGCAGACTTGCCGATTCTACTCACACTAGAAAGCGATAAGTTAACGTGGCCTTTAGTCGGAGAAGCGCAGTATCAATTAGATGGCACACGCATACGCTTGAACGGCCGCCCATCCGCTTATGATATGTCTGTACGTTCAGCTATCACTGGGCAGGATTTACCACCTTCGACCTTGCTATTAGATGCGAAAGGTAATGAAGAGCAAATTAATTTAACTCGCTTACGTTTAGTCGCTTTACAAGGTCATGCTGATATTACTGGCGTTGCGGACTGGAGCAAGGCAATTAGTTGGAATGCAGTATTGACCCTTTCAGGTATTAATACTGCCAAACAGTACCCTGAATGGCCTGCTAAAGTGGAAGGTAAAATTGCCACGCGCGGAAGTTTATACGGCGGTAGTTGGCAGTTGGATATTCCTGAAATTGTTTTAGACGGCAATGTTAAAAATAACCTCTTAAAAGCGCGCGGTAAAGCCAAAGGTAACGCAGCTGGTCAATGGGATATTCCAAACTTTAATTTGGCACTGGGTAAAAACCATGTCGATGTAAAAGGCTCTCTTGCCGATAAATGGAACCTTGATGCCAAAATTAATGCCCCTGCTCTCAATGGCTTGCTACCCGGCTTAGGGGGAGTGATTGCCGGTGATGTGAAATTGCGTGGTAATTTACAGACACCAGAAGCCCTTGTTGACCTTACGGCACGCGGCGTGAAGTGGCAGGATGACCTTGCTATCGAGAATGTTGTTATCAAAGGAAATGTAGCAACAGGCGAGCAAATTAAAGGGGATTTATCCGTTGTTCTTCGTCAGTTGAAGCAAGGTGATCTTGTCGTCAATAACCTAACTTTAGACGCGAAAGGAAGTGAAAAACAGCACACGCTTAAGTTGAACATGAAGGGCGAACCGGTTTCTGGGCAATTAGCATTAGCAGGTAGTTTTGACCGGCAGACTGAAGTGTGGAAAGGGAATTTAACCAATACCTTATTTGATACGGTGGTGGGTGAATGGCGCTTAAACCAAGCGATGTCACTCAATTATGCTAACCAAACGCAAGAAGTGACTATCGGCAGCCATTGTTGGGTCAACCCGAATGCCCGTTTGTGTGTACCAAAACCGATTAAAGCAGGTAAAAGTGGTAGCGCAGATATCGTGCTAGAACGTTTTGACCTCGCGATGATCAAACCGTTTATGCCACAAGATACTCGAGTCAGCGGCGTATTTACGGGTAAAGCCAATGCGATTTGGAAAGCAGATGGCAGTATGCCGCAAGTGAAGTTGGACTTGCGAGGAAATGATGTCAAAGCGGTTCAGTTTGTGGATGGCACTCGTTTACCTGTTGCTTTTGATACCTTAACGTTAAGCGCGGGCTTGAAAAATGGCAAGGCAGACCTTAACTGGTTGTTTGGGCTAACGAATAATGGCCAAATGCGCGGCAATATTCAAATTTCTGATATTGAAAAGCGCCGCTTACTATCGGGTAATGTTGAAATCAATTCAGTGACATTAGATTTAATCAAGCCGTTGCTGGGCCAGAAGGAAGTGGCGAATGGGCGCTTGAGTGCGAACTTACGTTTAGGTGGGTCAGCGAATAACCCATTATTAAATGGTAATTTAGCGCTTTCGAGCTTAGAAGTGAGATCGGCAATGATCCCGTTTGATATCAAAAGTGGTCATTTAGGTATTAATTTCAACGGCACAAGCTCAGTAATGAATGGTCAGATAAACACGCCAGAAGGCTATCTGAACATTGATGGTGATGCAGATTGGCGCAATGTTAATGCATGGCGTGCAAAAGTCATGGCACGAGGTAATAACCTTCGAGTTTCTTTACCACCGATGATCCAAATTGATGTTCAACCGGACATTGTATTTGATGCATCACCTTCGGTACTCACGCTAAACGGTACCGTCAATATTCCGTGGGCACGAATTACTGTTCAAGAACTCCCTGAGTCAGCGGTAAGCCCATCATCGGATGTGGTGATGTTAGATAGCAACCTGCAGCCAATTGAACAAAAAGCGCCATCCATTCCTATTCAGACCAATTTAGATATTAAAATTGGTAATGATGTTCGATTGGATGCGTTTGGCTTAAAAGCGCGCCTGACGGGTTTATTGAAAGTGGTTCAGAATATCCATGGCTTGCACATCAATGGCCAAGTGGATATTCCAGCCGGTCGTTTCCGTGCTTATGGGCAAGATTTGATTGTCCGTAAAGGCCAAATTCAATTCTCAGGCCCTGCGGACCAACCATTCTTAAACTTAGAAGCCATTCGTAACCCAGACAACACGGCAGATGGCGTGATTGCTGGGGTGAAGGTCACAGGGCTTGCGGATAAACCGAAAGTAGAAATATTCTCTGAACCGGCGAAAACACAACAAGAAGCGCTGTCTTATTTATTAAGAGGAGAGGGCTTAGATAGTGGAGACGCAAATGGTTCACAAATGACATCTATGTTAATAGGCTTAGGTGTAGCACAAAGTGGGCAACTCGTGGGTAAAATAGGTGAGACATTTGGAGTCTCTGATTTAGCCGTCGATACCCAAGGTGTGGGGGATGGTTCTCAAGTCGTTGTAAGTGGTAAGATCACTAATGATTTACAAGTGAAGTATGGAGTTGGTATCTTTGACTCATTGGCGACGTTAACTTTACGTTATCGGTTGATGCCAAAACTGTATTTAGAAGCTGTGTCTGGTGTTAATCAGGCATTGGATCTCCTCTACCAATTTGAGTTTTAGATTATGCGTGTAATTGTTTATGGCAGCTTAAGACAAAAGCAAGGAAATCATCACTGGATGACTTATGCTCAGCTACTCGGTGAGCATAAGCTAGAAGGCTATGAACTGTATGATCTTGGATATTATCCTGCGGTTGTCAAAGGAGATGGGGCAATAGAGTGCGAGGTTTATCGAATCAACCCGTCCATTTTGACAGAGTTAGATGAGTTAAAGAAAAACTCTCAAGACTATGTGAGGGAGCTCATCCCAACGCCGTATGGCAACGCTTGGATTTATCTGTATAAACATTCTGTTGATGGTCTACGCCAAATAAAAAGTGGCGATTGGCTGAAACGTGATGAAGAAGTATAACGGCTCAATAACCACTATCGAGTCGTAAAAATATAAAACGCCAGCATTATTGCTGGCGTTTTTTATCAACGAATTGGCTTGTTAGGGCCCATAAAAAAGCTCTGGTATTAACCAGAGCTTTCATAATGTTCCGAGAGGGAGATTATTTTTTTGCAGCGCGTTCGAAAGATTCGATGATCTCTGCTTTTGCAGACGCAGCATCTTCCCAACCATCAACTTTAACCCACTTACCTTTTTCTAAGTCTTTGTAATGTTCAAAGAAGTGAGTAATTTGAGCACGCAGTAATTCTGGCAGGTCGTTCACATCTTTAATGTGATCGTACTCTTTGCTTAATTTAGTGTGCGGAACAGCAACTAATTTTGCATCTTCACCAGATTCGTCAGTCATTTTCAGTACGCCAACAGGGCGGCAACGAATGACTGAGCCTGGTTGTAATGGATATGGTGTTGGAACTAATACATCAACTGGGTCACCATCTAGAGACAGGGTGTTGTTGATGTAACCATAGTTGCATGGATAGAACATCGCTGTTGACATGAAACGGTCTACAAACAGCGCACCAGACTCTTTATCAACTTCATATTTGATAGGATCTGCGTTCGCTGGAATTTCGATGATAACATAGATATCTTCTGGCAGATCTTTACCTGCCGGTACATTGTTCAGGCCCATTTAAATGTATCCTTTGTGTGAATAATGAATTTACCCTTGCTAACTTGTTGGAGGGCATCACATTTATGGCGGCCTTCAGACAAATTAAATACTCGGGTAGATAGCGTGGGGAACATTATAGCCGTAAAGAGGGGTAAAACTCACTAGTTGGTGAAAAAAAGGAACAAAAAAGGCGGGAAGCCCCGCCTTATAATTAATGAATTAGATTATTCCGTGTCAGGGAATTCACGCATAAATGATTCTGCTTTCTCTACCATCGACTCAGTTCCGACAAAGAACGGTGCGCGTTGGTGTAATTCGCTAGGCATGATATCTAAAATGCGGTTTGCTCCGTCACTGGCTTTACCACCGGCTTGCTCTGCTAAAAATGCAATTGGGTTGCATTCGTACAGAAGGCGCAGTTTTCCATTTGGATGGCTTGCGGTACTTGGGTAAATATAAATTCCCCCTTTGAGCAAGTTACGATGGAAGTCTGCAACCAAAGAACCGATATAACGAGTGGTATACGGGCGATTTGTTGCTTTATCTTCTTCTTGGCAATATTTAATGTACTTTTTAACACCCATCGGGAACTTGATATAGTTTCCTTCGTTGATGGAGTACATTTTCCCTTCGGAGGGGAACATCACTTTTTCATGAGATAAGCAGAAAACGCCCAATGATGGGTCGTAAGTAAACGCATGAACACCAACACCAGTGGTGTAAACCAACATTGTTGATGAACCATAAACCACGTAGCCCGCAGCCACTTGGCGATTACCTGGTTGCAGGAAATCGGCTTCTGTAACCGGTTGACCAATCGGTGTAATACGATGGTAAATGGAGAAAATTGTTCCAACGGAAACGTTTACATCGATGTTCGAAGAACCATCAAGCGGGTCCATTAAAACAACATATTTTGCGTTTTCTGCACGGTCTCCTTCGAAAATGACAATTTCGTCTTCTTCTTCAGAGGCGATACCGGCGACTTCTCCGCGTGCTTTTAAAGCCGCTTTCAGTTTTTCGTTTGCATACAGGTCAAGCTTCATCTGAACTTCACCTTGAATATTCGAAACACCGTTAGTGCCAAGAATATCGACAAGTCCAGCTTTATTAATATCACGATGGATAATTTTAGCGCCCAGTTTGATAGCTGATAATAAAGAAGTCAGCTCACCTGTTGCATGAGGAAAATCTTGTTGCTTTTCGACGATGAATTCGCCTAATGTTTTCATGACGAAGGTCCTGAATAAAATTGACAGAGGTTTTGCGGGGCATTTACCCTCGCGCGGGAAGAGTTTAACTAAATAAAAAAAAGATTAATAGGTTAATGCATTTATAAACCTGTTTTTGATGGGTAGAATAGTGACCAACCTCATGCTAATTGGATGAAAAAGAATGCACATACATATTTTAGGTATATGCGGTACCTTTATGGGAAGCTTAGCAATATTGGCTCGTTCTTTAGGACATAAAGTGACGGGTTCGGATGCCAATGTATATCCACCGATGAGCACATTACTTGAAAATCAAGGAATTGAACTCATTCAAGGGTATGATCCGGCTCAGCTTGACCCAATACCGGATATGGTAGTGATTGGTAATGCAATGACGCGTGGTAACCCTTGTGTCGAAGCCGTGTTAGAAAGAGGTTTGCCGTATACATCTGGCCCACAGTGGCTTCATGACCATGTCTTACCTGAACGTTGGGTACTGGCTGTGGCGGGAACTCATGGTAAAACAACCACCGCGGGAATGCTTGCATGGATTTTAGAAGACTGTGGTTACAAGCCTGGTTTTCTAATTGGCGGTGTTCCAGGGAATTTTGATGTCTCCGCTAAGATAGGTGAAAGCCCGTTTTTTGTTATCGAAGCGGATGAGTATGACTGTGCATTCTTTGATAAGCGTTCTAAATTTGTGCATTACAGCCCGAAAACCTTGGTATTGAACAACCTTGAATTCGACCATGCGGATATCTTTGAAAACCTCGAAGCGATTCAAAAACAGTTCCATCATCTTGTACGTATTGTGCCAGCCAGCGGCAAAATTTTCACACCTGACAACGACAATCATTTAAAACAAGTGATTGGAATGGGCTGCTGGAGTGAACAAGAGCTGGTGGGTGGAGAGCATGGCGGATGGCAAGCTGAGAAGCTCAGCCACGATGGCAGCCACTTTGCTGTGTACTACCAACAAGAAAAAGTTGGAGAAGTCACTTGGTCACAAGTGGGTAATCACAATATCCAAAATGCACTGATGGCGATTGCAGCGGCTCACCATGTGGGCGTTCCAGTAAAAGAAGCTTGCCTCGCTTTGAATCGTTTTATCAATGCACGCCGTCGCCTTGAGCTACGTGGTGTTGAAAATGGTGTCAGTGTTTACGATGATTTTGCACATCACCCAACTGCTATTTTGGCAACATTAGAAGCACTTCGCAGCAAAGTTGGCGGAACTTCACGTATTCTTGCGGTGCTCGAACCTCGCTCGAATACGATGAAAATGGGTATCAATAAAAATGATATTGCGCCTGCGCTAGGCCGTGCAGATGAAGTATTTCTGTTCCAACCTGCCAATATCCCTTGGATGGTCACAGACATCGCTGAAAAATGTGTTCAACCCGCGCGTTGGAGTGCAGATATTGAGGCATTCACCAATATGATTATTGAAACCGCACAGCCGGGCGATCATATTTTGGTGATGAGCAACGGTGGCTTCAGCGGTATTCATGGCAAATTACTCGCAGGTTTGAAAGCCAAATCAGAAACAGAGCAAGATGATTAATTCTATTAGCTAGCTATTTGATAACCCCAGTGATTCTTATGATTGCTGGGTTTTTTTATGTTTGGCATACCTAATGGGAGCTGTTCTATGACGAGACTTAATGTTATTGGGCTATTCATTTCTTTTTTTAAGCTTCCCATATAACAATCTAGTGAGTCAGTAAAAAGGTGGAATAAATAACCAACGGCAATGGCTTTAAGTTTCCATGATGGCATGAATAATAACACCACATAGATAACAGCAGCCCAAAAAGAATGAAGCGGGTGGAATCCGATGCCACAGCGCTCTGGGTCGAAAATCGGATCAGCCAGCAGATGATCTAAGTCGATAGCCATTGTGGCAATCATAATCAGGGCGGCTAGTTTCCAATTTTTTCGCCAAAACAGGTAACCAAAGGCAATTGGCATCAGAAAATGAAAGCCGTAGTGTATGAAGTTACGAAAAATATCAAATAGCAAAATGATGTCCCAAAATCGAATAGAAATAGATAAAAACAAAAAGAGGGAAATTCAATTTCCCTCTTTTGATGCTTAAATTAGTATGGATTAGAGCTCTTGTTCAAACAACGCTAAAATCGCTTCATATAGCTCTTTTGTGGTAAAATTGTTTGCTGGCGTTGAGAAGATAGTATCATCACCAGCAATACTACCTAAAATTCCTTCCGCTTTACCTAATGAATCTAACAAGCGTGCAATAAGCTGTGCAGCCCCTGGGCTCGTTCTGATCACGACAACAGAAGGGTTATAGTCTATATCCAAAACCAAATTTTTGAGTGGGCTGGTGGCGGTAGGAACACCGGGCTCTGTAGGTAGGCAATATACCATTTCCATTTTTGCATTACGGGTGCGAACAGCACCAAATTTAGTTAGCATCCTGGAAATTTTTGATTGGTTAATATTTTCGAAGCCTTCTTCTTGCAAAGCCGTGACGATCTCAGCTTGCGAGCTAAATTTTTCTTCTTTAAGTAGGGCTTTAAAAGCCTTAACCAAGTCTTCTTGTTTAGACGGAGTGCGCATAATTAACCCATTCTTTTGCATTGAACTAAGTTGTATTATCCGTAAAAGTGCATTTTTATGCAACAAAATTGCGTTATGATGATTTTATAACCAGTAATCACTTGAAGTTAGGTAAGCGTGTTTTGAGTTGATAGTCAGAAGTATTTATTTATCGTAAATTATGGAAATGAAAAATTAGCATGATAGAGCAATGAATTTTTCAGATATTCGTTGTAAATTTATTGTTAATAAAAATGTTTTTGATTGAATAATATACACTAAAAACAACTTATTGTGCGAAATGCAATAGCTAGAAAAACTATTTGTTAAAAAAGTGCCCGTTATCTCATTAACAGATAAGGAATTTGTTTAGAATACTGGCAATTATTAAACAAGTTCTCTTGCGTTAAACTCTCTCTCTATCTGTTAACAAATTGTTTTTTATACGTAATGTGTTAAGTGTATAACAAATAAAGTGATATCTTTTTAAAGTACAAATTAAGGAGTTTCAGAATGAAAGTTGCAGTCCTAGGTGCAGCAGGTGGTATCGGTCAGGCTCTCGCCCTTCTTCTCAAAAACCAGCTCCCAGCAGGTTCAGAACTCTCCCTCTACGACATCGCACCAGTCACTCCAGGTGTTGCTGCTGACTTAAGCCATATCCCTACTGATGTTAAAGTGACAGGTTTTGCTGGCGAAGATGCAAAACCTGCATTGAAAGGTGCTGACATTGTCCTTATTTCTGCGGGTGTTGCTCGTAAACCAGGTATGGACCGTTCTGACTTATTTAACATCAATGCGGGTATTGTCCGTAACCTGATCCAACAAATTGCTGAAACTTGCCCTAAAGCATTGATTGGTATTATCACTAACCCAGTGAATACCACCGTTGCTATCGCTGCAGAAGTCCTGAAAAAAGCAGGCGTCTATGATAAAAACCGTTTATTCGGTGTGACGACATTAGATATCATTCGTTCTAATACGTTTGTTGCTGAATTAAAAGGCAAAAATGTTAATGATCTTGAAGTGCCTGTGATCGGCGGCCACTCTGGTGTGACCATTCTGCCTCTGTTATCTCAAATTGAAGGTGTTAGCTTCACTGACGAGGAAGTTGCTGCGTTAACTAAACGTATTCAAAATGCAGGTACAGAAGTCGTTGAAGCGAAAGCGGGTGGCGGGTCTGCAACTTTATCTATGGGCCAAGCAGCTGCACGTTTAGGTTTATCTTTAATTCGTGGTCTCCAAGGCGAAAGCAATGTGGTTGAATGTGTTTACACCGAAGGTGATGGTGAACATGCTCGCTTCTTCGCACAACCTGTTGTTTTAGGCAAAAACGGTATCGAAAAGCATTTACCAATCGGTAAATTAAGTGCATTTGAAGAAAAAGCACTGAAAGATATGCTAGATGTATTAAAAGCAGATATCGAATTAGGTGAAAAATTCATTAATGGCTAATGCCAATTAATTTTTCCTAATAGTAAAAGGTTGAGTTTCGTTTTGAACTCAACCTTTTTTATTGGTAAGTCATCATGAAGCATGCTGCCGCATCCAATGGTCCCAATGCGGATCTGATGGTATTTTCTCTACTAAAAAATCAATAAATGTCCTGATTTTAGGTGAGTGAGTGTGGGCTGGGTGGTATAAGGCATATAGGGCAAATGGAGTGGATTTAGGGTCATAATCCAATAAAACAGGGAGCAATTCCCCATTTTCAATATAATTGCCTAGCATATAAGTTGGTAAACAAACGATACCTTGATGGCAGCGAGCCGCCTCTAATAACCCTAAGCTACTATTTACCTCAATCATATTATTAATTTCTAGAGGATATGCGCTACCGTCTTTATCTGTCATGCGCCAAGTGTCAGGAATATTTGGGTTAATTAAACAATTGTGTGATGCAATATCGGCAGGAGATTGAGGAATACCATATCGTTCGAAATAAGTACGGCTCCCACAGTATACCCAATTAATATTACAAATTTTTCGTAACGCAAAGTTTTCGGGGGGATGGCTGGTAATTCGTAACGCAATATCAAAATCGACTTCATTTAAATTAATGAGCTCATCATTAAGGTCAACAGACAAACTCACTTTCGGATTGGTTTCTCGGTATTCACTGTATATTTGCATTAAATGACAGACTCCAAATGCAATAGAACAGGTAATTTTTAATTGCCCTTGAGCATGTTGATAGAAGCTGGCGGTATTGACCAATGAGTCATCGAGATCGGCCAATAAGTTTTGCGATCGTTGCAATAAATAGCGCCCTGCATCCGTTAAAATAAAATTTCGCGTTGTGCGCTTTAGGAGTACAACCCCCAACTGATCTTCGAGTTGTTGAAGACCTCGACTAACTGACGATGGTGTTACATTCAGCTTCTTGGCGGCAAGGCTGAAGCTATTGCACTCGACGATTTTAATGAATAACTCTAAATGCCGAAAAATCGCGTAGCTGTCAATTTTTGCTTTAAACGCAAAAGTGTTTTTATTTATTAGCATTGTCATGCCCTATTAAACCCGTTTATTCCAGCATACTATAATTGTGAATTTATCGCAGTTTACTCATGCCACACCAGTTTTAAAAAGAAACCTAGTTCCTACACAATAATGTTGTTCCTAACTTTTTTAATAATTAAATCTATAACGTTGAGGAATAGACTATGTCTAATAGTATTCAGGCAAGTGCAGATAATCCGATTAATACGAAAAAGATCCCCTTTACAAAATATGATGTTGGTTGGGTTATTTTGTGCATTGGCATGGCAATTGGTTCAGGAATTGTTTTTATGCCTGTGCAAATTGGTATCAAAGGTATTTGGGTCTTTATTGCAGCGACAATGCTTTCTTATCCAGCAATTTATTGGCTACAAAATTTATATCTAAGAACATTATCAGAATCTGAAGAATGTAATGATTACGCGAGTGTTATTACACAATATTTGGGGAAAAACTGGGGGATAGCATTAGGAATTGCCTATTTCTTGATGTTATTGCACGGGATGTTTTCTTACTCGCTGGCGGTCACCTTCGATAGCGCTTCCTACATTAAAACGTTTGGATTAACGGAAGGGCTATTATCTGATTCTGTTTGGTATGGGCTGATTATTATTTCGGTATTAGTCGCCATTGCTGCACAAGGGGAGCGGTTACTGTTTAAAGTCTCTGGTCCAATGGTTATTGTAAAATTTGGCATTATCGTACTGCTTGGTATAGTGATGGTGCCATATTGGAATTTTGCGAATATCACGGCTTTTCCTGATTTTCTCCCATTTATGCGGGATGTTTTTTTAACACTCCCATTTACCCTATTTTCTATATTATTTGTGCAAATATTGAGTCCTATGAATATTGCGTATCGTAAAATAGAAAGTGATAAACGCATTGCGACATACCGTGCAATACGCGCTAACCGTGTTGCATATATTATTCTCGCTGTTGCAGTCTTGTTTTTTGCTTTTTCTTTTACTTTTTCAATTAGCCATGAGCAAGCGGTATCGGCTTTTGAACAAAATATTTCAGCATTAGCGATTGCTGCGCAAGTGATACCCGGTGCCGTTGTAAAAGTAATGACCGCATTACTCAATATTTTTGCTATCTTGACGGCATTCTTAGGCATTTATTTAGGCTTCCAAGAAGCGATAAAAGGCATCGTAGTCAATTTACTGAGTCGATTTATTCCTGAAGAACGTATCAACCAAACAGTGCTACATTATGGGGTATGCTTAGGCGTTATCATTGCACTGTGGTTTTGGGTTTCAACACGGTTCTCAATTCTATTTTTTATGCAACTTGGTGGCCCATTATTTGGTATCGTTTCTTGTTTAATTCCTTGCTATCTGGTTTACAAAGTCCCTGCATTACACAAATTTAAAGGCCCAACAGTGTGGTTCATCATTTTCTTTGGTGTGTTGTTATGCCTATCTCCATTCTTTAAATTTTTCGAATAAATAATAATGTTGTTGAGAGGATCTCATGAAGAAAAAAGCGGTATCTGAATTTCATGTTGATACACAAGTTACCCAGTTAGGGAGAGACCCCGCTAAGCAAGCTGGGTTTGTAAATGCCCCCATTTATCGTGGCTCAACGGTCGTATTTCCAACGGTTGATGCTTTAATTAATGATAGGGCGGAATTTAATTATGGCACAGCGGGCACGCCAACAATTAAGCAATTGGAGCAAGCTTGGTCTGCTCTTGCTGGAGCTGAAGGTACGGTGCTTTCACCATCTGGTTTAGGCGCGATTGTATTGGCATTGCTGACAACCTTGAAAACAGGTGACCATTTATTAATGCCTGATAGTGTTTATCGGCCAACACGTAAATTTTGCCATGGTTTGTTGGATAAAATGGGGATCATCACGACCTATTATGATCCGATGATTGGTGCTGATATTGAAAAACTAGTAACGCCAAATACCAGCACAATTTTTTTAGAATCCCCTGGCTCTCAAAGTTTCGAAATTCAGGATGTTCCTGCAATTGTTGAGGTTGCAAAGCGCCATAATATTGCGACGATTATTGATAATACATGGGCGACACCTCTATTTTTTAAAGCTCATGAACTGGGTTGTGATATCTCGCTGGAGGCGGGTACTAAATATTTAGGTGGCCATTCTGATTTGCTAATGGGAGTTGTCTCAGCAAACCAAGCGTGGTGGCCGAAATTACGTGAAACTTATGATTACATGGCCATGCTGCCGGGAGCAGAGGACTGTTTTCTTGCGTTACGTGGTTTGCGAACCTTACCTATTCGTTTAAAAGAAGCCCAAGAAAGAGCTTTAAATATTGCACATTGGCTGCAAGAACGCACCGAAGTGATTCGTATTTTGCACCCTGCATTTGTGGATTGCCCAGGCCATGAAATTTGGAAGCGGGATTTCACGGGTTCATCGGGGCTATTTTCCATTGTACTTGATCCTAAATATACCCAAACAGATATTGCAAGAATGCTGGATGGTTTATCAATTTTTGGTATGGGGTATTCATGGGGGGGATTTGAAAGCTTAATTATTCCATTTAACTGTGCTGAATATCGAACTGTGACTAATTGGAATCCTGGAGGGCCAACATTGCGCTTGCAGATTGGCTTAGAAAATTTAGATGATTTAAAACAAGACCTTGCTGATGGTTTCGCGCGAATGAAGTAAACAAAGCTGTTTTTATTGATTTGCCATCAAAAGATAACGCCGTGAATAAATTAATTTATTATTCACGGCCTTATAATTTATTTCATTCAGTTTTTAATCTTCCACTGGTGTTTTTACTCTGACTTTTCTTTCTAATAAATCCCCTGTAATTGGATCGTAATAACGACTTGGCCAAATTTCAGCAGGGTGGATCGCTAAGAAATTTGCAATGATCCATTCCCCTTTAGGCCAAGGACGTGATAGTGCATTTGCTAACGTTGAAGAGCTTAACCCTGCCTCGCGTGAAATTGCGGCAAGTGTAGTTCCACGTTTACGTAAAGCTGCAATGATGTCTGCAGGGTGCCAGTCCGACTTCCGTAAAATCATTTTTTAGTCCTTTTTTCACTTAGAATCATGTAGAGTTAGTGGTACGAGTAACCGAAAATTATGATACATTCAGTACATCCGTTTAGTTATTGGAAATAAAATAACAGAAATTTCCCAAAATAATTTCTGATTTTTTCTTAAAAATTCATTTTATGAAACTATCGTGGTTTTTATGAAATTAAATAGAAAGTCAGAATGAATAACTGTGAATTAGGATAAAACTTTGATGTTAAAACTAACTCTTTCTAGTTAGGGACAAGAATAGCGTATTTAATGCTACTTTTTACTTGTACGAGTAATATATCTAGATTAGTTAATAAAATTAGTTAAATTATTAGCAAGTAAATTATTTAATTATCTGTTATTAAAAGAAATTAGAATGCTAATAACAAATATAATTTGTATATTATTATTTATAGGTATAAATAAAACGAATGAGTCAATAAGGTTTTGAGAAAATATAGATAGTTTTCAACAACTGTAAATTAAATTGTCATCATGACTAGGAGGGTCAGCATGTACAAGGAATGGCTAACGGCAAAAGAGTTGGTTGGGTTACAAGGGCTTCCCATGACAACTCAAGGTATTAATGCAATGGCAAGGCGTGAAAACTGGTTAAACCGCAAAAGGCGGGGTATTCAAGGCAAAGCATTGGAATACCATATTAGTTCTTTACCTATTGATATTTTTGAAGGTCAGTTTGCTAACGAAACTTCACCACCTTATCAAGTAAAAAGAAATGATAATGCCTTTATTTGGCAGGAAGCTTATAACCAGCTTTCCAATGAGGAGAGAGACATTATCCTGACATTTATTATGCGTGAAGGGGCATTAGCGCTAATTAATTTAATTAATAATAAATAATTTACAATTACTTAAGGTGTAAATAATTAATATATAAAAATAATATTATATTGAATTTAAAAATTTTTTTAACTGATGACATTTTAGCAAAGCTGCAACAGCGGGTTTCATAATATAAGCGTGAAGTGAAAATGAAAAAATTGTGGTTCACTGCCAAAGAATTAGCAGGGTTAGAAGGGCTCCCTACATCACCCCAGGGAATTAACCTAATGGCAAGACGAGAAGGCTGGAAAAACCGCCGTAAAAGAGGGGTACAGGGTAAGGCTGTTGAGTATTACTTTGAAAGCTTACCGGGGGAAATCCAAGGGCAGCTTAGCCTGCATGAGCCTTCGGTAACTTATCAAAGCCAAAGAACCGATGCATTGCAAATCTGGTCGGAAGCGTATTACCAACTGACTGAGCCTGAGCGCAATAAAATAGTGAAATACATCCTGCGTTATGGTCTGTCATCACTGCTTGCTCAAATTGATGAAGAAGACAAAGGGGAAAAATAGCGTTTCCCCTTTTCTTGACCCGCTTTATCTTTTTTAGTGACTAAGAATGGCGTTGGATTGCGATATAAGCTAAGCCGATCAATGCATCTTTATAAATTGAATCTTCAATGACATGTAAGGCATCAATCGCTTTTTGTGCTTCTTCTTGGGCTCTTTCATAAGTATATTCAAGAGAACCACAACGTTTCATGGTTGCAAGAACAGTATCTAACAGATGGCGTCCATTACCTTGTTCAATGGCTTGGCGGATCAATGCTGATTCTTCTTCGTTACCATTTTGCATCGCGTGAAGTAGGGGAAGTGTAGGCTTACCTTCATCTAAGTCATCACCCGTGTTTTTTCCCAGTTGAGCGTTGTCTGCATCATAATCGAGGAGATCATCAATTAACTGGAAAGCGGTACCAATATAACGACCATAATCTTGTAGTGCTTTTTCTTGCACTGGTGTTGCATTGGCTAAAATCGCAGATGCATGAGCCGCTGCTTCAAACAGACGTGCGGTTTTACTGTAGATCACTTGCATGTAGTTTTCTTCAGTAATGTTAGGATCGTTGCAGTTCATCAACTGTAAAACTTCGCCTTCAGCGATCACATTCGTCGCTTCAGACATTAGTTTTAGCACTCGCATTGAATCAAGATCCGTCATCATCTGGAATGATCGAGTGTAAATAAAATCACCTACTAAGACACTCGCGGCATTACCAAAAACAGCATTTGCAGTTTGCTTTCCACGACGCATATCAGATTCATCAACGACGTCATCATGCAGCAATGTTGCTGTATGAATGAACTCGATCAATGCAGCAACTTGGGTATGTTTATGACCCGAATAGCCTAAGGATCGACCTGCAAGTATTGCGATCATTGGCCGGATCCTTTTACCGCCACCACTGACTATGTAATAACCAAGCTGGTTAATTAGTGTAACATCTGAATTCAATTGACTGAGGATGGCTTCGTTTACCGCTGACATATCCTCAGTTGTCAGTTCAATAATAGATTCTAAATTCATCGTAATTTATTCATATTATTAGTTTTTGGTTCATTCCCGAAATAAAAAAATGGGAGACCGATAGAACAGTTATCTTTCTAGCATAACATTATTAATTATAAGATTATCAGGTGTGATGCAAAAAATGTTTAAATAAGTAACAATTGAGTGAATAGGGACGAAATCAATGCTCAAAAACGGTTATTGAGAAAAAAGTCGTATTTTTTGTCATCTAACCGCATTATTGGCTTGTGTTCTGCTGCTTTTTTGCGTAGAATTCGCGCCCTATTGTGAATATTTTATAGCGTACTCTGGAATTGAAATATTTAGCGGGTACGCGGAAAGCGGAGTTAATATGTACGCGGTTTTCCAAAGTGGTGGTAAACAACACCGAGTTAGCGAAGGTCAAACTGTCCGCCTAGAAAAGCTGGACATCGCAACAGGTGAAACTGTTGAATTTGATCAAGTTCTGATGGTTGCTAATGGCGATGAGATCCAAATCGGCGCTCCTGTCGTTGAAGGCGTTAAAGTGAAAGCGGAAGTGGTTGCACACGGTCGTGGCGAAAAAGTTAAAATCGTCAAATTCCGTCGTCGTAAACATAGCCGTAAACAACAGGGTCATCGTCAGTGGTTCACTGATGTTAAGATCACTGTCATCGCTTAAGATTTAGGAGAGCAGATTAATGGCACACAAAAAGGCTGGTGGTTCGACTCGTAACGGTCGTGACTCAGAAGCAAAACGTTTAGGTGTTAAACGTTTTGGTGGTGAAGCTGTATTAGCAGGTAGCATCATCGTTCGTCAACGTGGTACTAAGTTCCACGCAGGTAACAACGTAGGTTGTGGCCGTGACCACACTCTGTTCGCATTAGCGGACGGTAAAGTTAAATTTGAAGTTAAAGGTCCAAACAATCGTAAATTTATCAGCATCGAAGCTGAATAAGTTTTCTGACCTTTAATTCAGAATTAAAGCCCTGCAAAAACCTTTTGCGGGGCTTTTTATATTCAGATATTTGATCTTTAATGAACTACACACGTATTAAAGATACACCATCTCTGAGTAGAACAGCCATCCAGCGTTATGCGGCTCAGAAGCGGAGAAAGAATTATGAAATTTGTAGATGAAGCCAAAATATTGGTCGTGGCAGGAGATGGTGGCAATGGTTGTGTCAGCTTCCGCCGTGAAAAATACATCCCTAAAGGGGGACCGGACGGTGGTGACGGTGGCGATGGTGGGGACGTTTACTTACAAGCAGACGAAAACCTCAACACGCTAATCGACTATCGTTTTGAAAAATCATTTCGTGCAGAACGTGGCCAAAATGGCCAAAGCCGTGAATGTACAGGTAAACGTGGTCAAGACATCACTGTAAAAGTACCTGTAGGAACGCGTGTACGCGATTTAGGGACCAACGAAGTACTTTGTGATATGACACGTCATGATCAACGTCATATGGTCGCTAAAGGCGGTTTCCATGGGCTTGGGAATACCCGTTTTAAATCTTCAGTAAATCGCGCTCCACGTCAACGTACTATGGGGACTAAAGGTGAAACCCGCGAAATACTGTTAGAATTGATGCTGTTAGCAGATGTGGGCATGCTTGGTATGCCAAATGCAGGTAAATCAACATTTATCCGTTCTGTATCAGCAGCAAAACCAAAAGTCGCTGATTATCCATTTACCACTTTAGTCCCAAGCTTGGGTGTCGTGCGTATGGATAACGAGCAAAGCTTTGTGGTTGCCGATATTCCAGGATTGATCGAAGGCGCAGCAGAAGGTGCAGGCCTTGGGATCCAATTCCTGAAACACTTAGAGCGTTGTCGTGTCTTACTTCACTTGATTGACATTTGCCCTATTGATGAGTCTGATCCTGTCGAAAATGCGAAGATCATCATTAGTGAGTTAGAAAAATACAGTGAAAAACTAGCGGCAAAACCACGTTGGTTAGTCTTCAATAAAATTGATATCTTAGGTGAAGAGGAATCAGCACAGCGTGCGGCAGAAATTGCTAAAGCGATGGGCTGGGAAGATAAATTCTACATGATTTCAGCGGTTAACCACGAAGGTGTGAAAGCACTTTGTTGGGATATCATGGAATTTATGAATACTCAACCACGTGATATGGCAACAACTGAAGATGCACAGCAACCTGAAAAAGTTGAATTCATGTGGGATGATTATCATAAGGAACAACTTTCTGGTACTGAAGATTTTGATGATGACTGGGATGACGATTGGGATGAAGATGACGACGAAGGTGTCGAAATCATTTATCAAAAATAGTTTATCTTAGAAATATAAAAAGGCGCGAAAGCGCCTTTTTAATATCTAAATCACGTATGATCAGTTTTTCTGATACAGATCTTTATACAAACGGCTTTCAAACCGTACTAATGGTACTCGACGAGTACGTTGCTGGTTTTGCGGTACTGCATAAGCAGAGATAAACTGCACAAAAGCAACACGCTGGCCACTGGCAGTTGTGATAAAACCTGCGAGATTATAGACCCCTTGCAATGCCCCCGTTTTGGCGGAAACTTTACCATTTACACCAGCTTCATCAAAGCCGCCACGATAACGCAATGTACCATCATGACCTGCAAGTGGAAGCATGGAGATAAAATCGAGCTGTTGATCGTTTTTTGCGATAAATTGCAAGATCTCCATCATTGTTGCAGGCGTGATCAAATTGTGGCGAGACAGTCCTGAACCATCAACCATCACAGTATTGCCAAGATCGATCCCCGCTTTTTGCTTCAGTACTTGTCTTACCGCATCGGATCCTGAGCGCCAAGTACCTGGGACGCCATAATATTCTCGACCGATAGTACGAAAAACAGTGTCTGCTATCATATTATCGGATTTTTTTAGCATCACTTTTAACAAGTCATGCAGTGGTTTAGATTCAGTTTTGACTAACACTTGTGATTGAGGCGCTGGGAATGTGCGCTTTTTCACATGGCCGTTGAGCTCAATACCCGCAGTGGTTAACTCATTTTTGACAATCGCCCCTGAGTAACTCGCTCCGTTTTGCACCGCAAAGGCAAGTGGTAAGGGCTCGCTGCGTTGGGTTAAACAACCTGTCAGGGTATAGCGGTTTAGTTCACCAGGAACGACGTCAAGTTCGCAATAGCGTGCTTCAGGGGAGCCTTTAGCTAATGTTTTGACTTCGCTGAACATATTGACAGGGTAAAAACTAGCCGCCTTAATGAAGGCATAGTCACCTGCTTTTTCTGCGGGATAAAGAGAAACTGAAAAACAGTTGCGGTCAATGATAGCAGCTGCAGGTGGCGCACTAAAACATTGGGTCATATCATTCCAAACCCAACCAGGCGCTTTGTCATGGCTAGTAAAAGCAGAAATATCAACGACGAGATCGCCATCAACCTTATGGATCCCAAGCTGCTTTAACGCATTAGCCATATTGCGAATTTGTTGACGGGTTAGTGTTGGGTCACCACTGAAGCGGATCACTAAATCGCCAGTCAATGTGTTGTTGCTAAGTTTTGCATCAGTTTCAAAATTGGTGACAAAACGGTAATCAGGCCCCAGTTGTAATAGGGCAGCAAGAGCGGTCACAACCTTTTGTGTACTTGCAGGTAATGCCATTTGCTGTGCATTATAATCAATTAATGGGGTGCTACTTCCCACTTTTTGCGCGACCAGAGCAAGGTTAGTGCCATCAGGTAAATATTGTTTGTACTCATCAATAGGAATCGCAAAAACTTGCGTACTGGCTAAGGTAATTCCTAAAGAGATGATCCATTTTCTGGTTAAAGTTAATAATGACATATATTTCACGCATTAGGGTGGACATATAATACATACTAAAGTGTAATGCCCAAGAAAGTAAACGGTGACCCGTTATTAAGTCTCAGTTAAAATAGCGTACATTATGATAAGATAAATGAGTACATAAGTCTGATTGCGTTTTTTTACTAGAACACCCCCGGTTTTACGTAGGTGTTCGGTGTACTGTTGTTACAAAATCAGGAAGATACTTGTTTTTAGATAGGATTGAACCGAGGTATTTATTAATGAAACAGATCCCGATGACGGTACTTGGTGCGGATAAGCTAAGAGAAGAGCTTGAATTCCTTAAATCTGTCCGTCGCCCAGAAATTATTGCATCTATTGCAGAAGCGCGTGAGCACGGTGACTTAAAAGAAAATGCAGAATATCATGCAGCACGTGAGCAACAAGGTTTCTGTGAGGGCCGTATTCAAGAAATCGAAGGTAAGCTTTCTCACGCTCAAGTGATCGATGTAACTAAAATGGTCAATAATGGTCGCGTTATCTTTGGCGCAACTGTGACAGTACTGAATGTTGATACCGATGAAGAGCTAACGTATCGTATCGTTGGTGATGACGAAGCAGATATTAAGATCAATCTGATTTCTGTTAACTCCCCGATAGCACGTGGTTTAGTGGGTAAAGAAGTTGATGACGTGGTCTCAATTAAAACCCCAGGTGGCGATGTTGAGTTCGAAATTCTTAAAGTTGAGTATATCTGATTCCTATTTCCCTGAATTGGTTATATTATTTCCCTGATTTAAAGAAAAAGGCCGCAGGCGGCCTTTTTCATCATATAAAACATGCTTTCAATGGCATTTTTATATAAATGATGGGAAATTATTTAGGTAAAATGATTTTGCGGTCTGCCGAAGGACGGTAGATAACAAGAATTTTACCGATGATTTGTACATTTACTGCACCAGTTTCGCGAACAATCGCATCAGCGATCAAATTTTTAGTATCACGGTCTTCGCCTGCGATCTTGACTTTGATAAGCTCATGATGCGCTAATGAGAGTTCAATCTCAGCCAAAACACCTTCGGTTAAACCATTGTTGCCGATCATAACAACAGGGTTTAAATGGTGAGCGAGACTTTTTAGGTGCTGAATTTGTTTTTTATTAAGATTCATTGATTTTTTGCTTGGTTAGTATTGAAAATGGCTTATTCTACCGCCATCTGATATCTATCACCATCAATTATATCTTTTTGATGGTAAAGAAGCAGCAAGTTAGGTGAAGTTCTTTTAGTATAGTTGGAAAGCACAATGGCCAATAAAAAACGTTCGGCAAGCTCAAGTCGCTGGTTGCAAGAGCATTTTAGTGATAAATATGTTCAGCAAGCACAAAAAAAAGGGCTACGCTCACGTGCATGGTTTAAGCTGGAAGAAATCCAGCAAGGTGATAAAATTTTTAAACCAGGTATGACCGTTGTTGATTTAGGAGCAGCCCCTGGTGGTTGGTCGCAATACGTTGTTAGCCAAATAGGTCATAATGGGCGGGTTATTGCTTGTGACTTATTGCCGATGGACCCAATCGTTGGCGTTGATTTCCTGCAAGGGGATTTTCGCGATGAAGCCGTTCTCGCCGCTTTGTTAGAACGCGTTGGCGACAAAAAAGTACAGGTGGTCATGTCTGACATGGCGCCAAATATGAGTGGGACACCAGCGGTTGATATTCCTCGCTCTATGTATCTAGTTGAATTAGCATTGGATATGTGCCGTGCTGTATTGGCGCCTGGGGGGAGTTTCATTGTTAAAGTGTTTCAGGGAGAAGGCTTTGACGATTACCTTAGGGATATCCGCTCCCTGTTTACGAAAGTAAAAGTTCGTAAACCCGAATCTTCGCGGGCACGGTCACGTGAAGTATACATTGTAGCGACAGGGCTAAAACTATAGTACCCTGAGCGTTATTTGTTAACACAGTTGTAATATGAGGTTAATCCCTTGAGTGACATGGCGAA
This sequence comes from Providencia sp. PROV004, assembly GCF_011045615.1. Lineage (NCBI taxonomy): Bacteria > Pseudomonadati > Pseudomonadota > Gammaproteobacteria > Enterobacterales > Morganellaceae > Providencia > Providencia sp. PROV004. The sequence goes on along the minus strand of NZ_CP042859.1, from coordinate 4,253,033 downwards.
AAACCTGATTCTCTGGTTAGTCATCGCAGTTGTTCTGATGTCCTTGTTCCAGAGTTTTGGCCCAAGCGATTCGAATAGTCGCAGAGTCGATTATTCTACGTTTATCAATGAGTTAGCCCAGGATCAGGTGCGTGAAGTTCGTATCACCGGTCGTGAACTGAACGTCAGAAAGGCTGATAATAGCCGCTATACAACTTATCTTCCTATGCAGGATGAGAAGCTGTTAGACACTTTGCTGAATAAGCATGTGACGGTTGTTGGTGAACCACCAGAAGAACCTAGCTTACTGACATCTATTTTTATTTCCTGGTTCCCAATGCTTCTGTTGATTGGTGTCTGGATTTTCTTCATGCGCCAGATGCAAGGCGGTGGCGGCAAGGGGGCGATGTCATTTGGCAAAAGTAAAGCCCGCATGCTGACAGAAGATCAGATCAAAACAACATTTGCAGACGTTGCTGGGTGTGATGAAGCCAAAGAAGAAGTAGGCGAAATCGTAGAGTTTCTGCGTGAACCTGCTCGTTTCCAAAAACTTGGCGGTAAAATTCCAAAAGGCGTCCTGATGGTAGGGCCTCCAGGAACAGGTAAAACATTACTGGCAAAAGCTATCGCTGGTGAGGCAAAAGTCCCATTCTTCACTATTTCCGGTTCAGACTTCGTGGAAATGTTTGTGGGTGTGGGGGCTTCTCGTGTTCGTGATATGTTCGAACAAGCGAAAAAAGCAGCGCCTTGTATCATCTTTATCGATGAGATTGACGCAGTAGGTCGTCAACGTGGTGCCGGTCTTGGTGGTGGTCACGATGAGCGTGAGCAAACACTGAACCAAATGCTAGTTGAAATGGACGGTTTTGAAGGTAATGAGGGTATTATTGTTATCGCAGCAACTAACCGTGCTGACGTACTTGACCCTGCTTTATTACGTCCAGGTCGTTTTGACCGTCAGGTAGTTGTTGGCTTACCAGACGTTCGTGGCCGTGAACAAATTCTGAAAGTACATATGCGTCGTGTTCCTATCGACCCAAGCGTAGATACTTTCATTCTTGCTCGTGCAACACCTGGCTTCTCGGGTGCTGAATTGGCAAACTTGGTTAACGAAGCCGCGTTGTTTGCCGCACGTGCAAACATGCGTGTCGTTTCCATGGTTGAATTCGAAAAAGCGCGTGACAAAATTTGGATGGGTGCAGAGCGTCGTTCTCTGATGATGACCGAAGAGCAAAAAGAATCAACGGCTTACCATGAAGGTGGTCATATGATTATCGGTCATTTAATGCCAGAGCATGACCCTGTTCACAAAGTCACAATTGTTCCACGTGGTCAAGCACTGGGTGTGGCCTTCTTCTTACCGGAAGGTGATGAAGTTAGCCGTAGTCGCTTGAAACTCGAAGGTATGATTGCGACAGCCTATGCGGGGCGTATTGCTGAAGAACTGATTTACGGTCGCGATAAAGTAACGACGGGAGCATCTTCAGATATTCAGTTTGCAACTAATACGGCACGTAACATGGTAACGCAATGGGGCTTCTCAGACCGTTTAGGCCCAATGCAATACTCGAAAGAAGAAGGTCCAGCGTTCTTAGGTCGTTCTTCAGGTAATGGTTCTGGAATTTCTGATGAAACAGCACGTATTGTTGATGAAGAAATTAAGAAAATTTTAGACCACTGTTACCAACTGGCTTACAAAACACTGGAAGACAATATCGATATTCTACATGCAACGAAAGATGCATTACTGAAATATGAAACTATCGATATGCCAATGATTGATGATTTAATGAATCGTCGTCCAGTTCGTGAACCAGCGGGTTGGGATGAAGATAAAAAAGTCAGTAATGTGACGGGAACATTTGGTAAAGGTGCGGCAAATGTAGCAAAAACAGCCGAAAAACCTCAATCTGAAGAACCTAATAACAGTGCTGAAGAACCAAGTAATACCGATAATAGTAATAATACTGATGAATCAAAACCATCAGATAATAACGACAGCAAACCACAATAAGCGGTCGTGAAATAAAATACTAAGACCCCAGTTCGCTGGGGTTTTTTTCGTTAAGGAAAAATAACAATGCAAATCAAAGCGAGAGGCAGTGTTCTTGACTTATCCACACCAAAGGTGATGGGGATTTTGAATGTCACTCCTGATTCATTTTCAGATGGTGGCACTCATAATCGTTATCATGATGCGCTTGAGCATGTGGCAAAAATGGTTCAACATGGCGCGGCTATCATTGATATTGGTGGCGAATCGACCCGTCCTGGCGCCGCTGAAGTCTCTGTGAATGAGGAACTTGACCGAGTTATTCCCATTGTTGAAGCGATAGCACAGCGTTTTGATGTGTGGATTTCAGTTGATACTTCGAAAGCGAAAGTCATGGCCGAAGCTGCAAACGCAGGCATGCATATTATCAATGACATTCGTTCGCTCCATGAGCCAGGTGCATTAGAAGTTGCTGCGAAAACAGGTTTACCCGTTTGCATTATGCATATGCAAGGCCAGCCAAGAACGATGCAAGAAGCACCAAATTATGAAAACGTGGTGCGTGAAGTAAAAGACTATCTTGACGCTGAAATCACTCGATGCGTGACTGCAGGGATAGAGAGACAGCAAATTATCCTTGATCCAGGCTTTGGTTTTGGTAAGAACTTGTCGCATAATTACCAGTTATTGGCAAACTTAGAGCAATTTCATAATTTCGGACTACCGCTATTGGCAGGGATGTCACGTAAATCTATGATTGGACAATTATTAAATGTTCCACCACAAGAACGTCTCGCAGGCAGCCTAACTTGCGCAGTGATTGCTGCGATGCAAGGAGCACACATCATTCGAGTTCATGATGTCAAAGAAACCGTGCAAGCGATGCAAGTGGTACAGATGACTCTGTCAGAAAAGGAAAAATAAGCGTATGAGCGACCGTAAATATTTTGGTACTGATGGTATTCGTGGCAAAGTGGGCGATAGCCCAATTACCCCTGATTTTGTTTTAAAATTAGGTTGGGCGGCAGGAAAAGTTCTCGCACGTCATGGTTCTCGTAAAATTATTATTGGTAAAGATACGCGTATTTCTGGTTATATGTTGGAATCCTCGCTAGAAGCTGGCTTAGCTGCTGCAGGTTTATCTGCATCTTTCACTGGCCCAATGCCAACCCCTGCGGTCGCTTATTTAACACGTACTTTCCGCGCAGAAGCGGGGATTGTCATTTCAGCATCTCATAACCCATATTATGACAATGGGATTAAATTCTTCTCAATTGATGGAACCAAATTGCCTGATGAAGTCGAAGAAGCTATTGAAGCTGAAATGGAAAAGCCGATCACATGCGTTGAATCAGCAGAATTAGGTCGTGCAAACCGTATTGTCGATGCTGCGGGCCGTTATATTGAATTTTGTAAAGGTACGTTCCCGAACGAACAAAGCCTAGCAAGTTTAAAAATAGTGATTGACTGTGCTAACGGGGCGACTTATCACATCGCACCAAATGTGTTTCGTGAATTAGGGGCTGAGGTTATCACTATCGGTTGTGATCCTAATGGGATCAACATCAATGAAGAATGTGGTGCAACGGATGTGCGTCAATTGCAACAAAAAGTACTGGAAGAAAAAGCGCACGTTGGCTTGGCATTTGATGGTGATGGCGACCGCATTATCATGGTTGACCACCTCGGTGAAAAAGTCGATGGTGACCAAATCCTCTTTATTATTGCTCGTGAAGCACTACGTCAAGGCCAGCTAAAAGGCGGCGTAGTCGGAACACTAATGAGTAATATGGGATTAGAAATCGCTCTGAAACAGCTAGGAATTCCTTTTGAGCGTGCAAAAGTGGGCGACCGCTATGTCCTCGAAAAATTACAGGAAAAAGGTTGGCGCATGGGGGCTGAAAACTCAGGCCACGTGATTTTATTGGATAAAACGACTACTGGTGACGGGATTGTTGCAGGCTTGCAGGTATTAAGTGCTATGGTACGTAACCATATGAGCTTACATGACTTATGCAGTGGTATGAAATTATTACCTCAAGTGTTAGTCAATGTCCGTTTCAAAGGCCAACACGATCCACTACAAAGTGATGCGGTGGTTGCAGCGAACGAAGAAGTTGAAAAACAATTGGCAGGAAAAGGCCGTGTATTACTGAGAAAATCAGGAACAGAGCCGTTAATCCGTGTCATGGTTGAAGGTGAAAATGAAGCTGATGTGACTGCAATGGCAAACTATATTGCGGATGCTGTAAAAGCAGCGGGCTAAGTTATTATGGGTGAAGCTGAGCGATATTTTGATGATTTGTTGTTTTTTTCTGCAAATAATCAAATGGAATCAAAATAGACTTGCTTGTCGGCTCAGCTTTGGTTAGTATTCGCACCTGCTCAATCCCGTAAGAGTATTCTTTCACGGTCGAAATGAGTAGGTGTGCAGTGATAAAGGTCATAGCATTAGGCTATGCACCGCAACTGAATAGGTAACTCAAATGTATGTAGCTCTTTTAATTATTTTCTTGCTAGCGGCTATCGGGCTTATTGGTCTGATTATGTTACAGCAAGGTAAAGGTGCTGACATGGGAGCTTCATTCGGTGCGGGCGCTTCTGCAACACTGTTTGGTTCATCGGGCTCAGGTAACTTCATGACCCGTATGACTGGAATCTTGGCTGCTGTGTTTTTCATCATCAGTTTGATACTTGGCAATATGACTGCTAACAAGTACGGAACTGGTAGTGGTAGTAAGTGGGAAAACATTAGTGAACCTACAAAAGTCGAGCAACCAACAGACGTTCCGGCAGCACCAGCTACACCAACGAGCGATATCCCTCGTTAAGTGTGAAAGATTCCGAATGAAGGCAACTAATGCCATCATTAAGTAGTAAGCTCAGCGATGAGTGAGAAGTTAAAATTTGAGGTTATTGATTAACTATTGATAACCTCGCCTCAGTGCCGAGGTGGTGAAATTGGTATACACGCTACCTTGAGGTGGTAGTGCCTACAAAACGGGCGTACGGGTTCAAGTCCCGTCCTCGGCACCATTATTTTAGATGGCTTGTGATTTGCAGGTTATCTGTGTAGAATATGACACGTTTTCGAACGCGGGATGGAGCAGCTTGGTAGCTCGTCGGGCTCATAACCCGAAGGTCGTCGGTTCAAATCCGGCTCCCGCAACCATTTCTTATTCAACATACCTTGTCAGTATCTTAGTCTATAGTAGTTATCCGGTGTAGCAATCAAGTGCAGTTAACTAACAGCTCTCAAAATTTCTCATCGATTTCTCTAGATTTTACAGGTATAATAAGAATATGGTGAACCCGTGCACTACAGGGTCCAGTTGCATAAAGCCCCGAATTTCGGGGTTTTTTGTTATTTGACAATCGAATTAACTGGGCTTTTATAGCCCTTTTTTTATGTCTGGGGGTGGGCTTGTCCACATTAGAACAGAAATTAACAGAGATGATTTCAGCACCGGTGGAGGCGCTAGGCTTTGAATTTGTTGGCTTAGAGTTTATCCGTGGTCGCACATCGACACTGCGTGTCTTCATCGATAGTGAAGAAGGCATCACTGTTGATGATTGTGCTGATGTCAGCCATCAGGTCAGTGCAGTATTGGACGTTGAAGATCCAATTTCTGTCATTTATAACCTGGAAATATCGTCACCAGGGCTTGAGCGTCCATTATTCACTATTGCGCATTACGAGCGTTTTATGGGTGAAGAGGTGGCATTGACTTTGCGTATAGCAATGCAGAACCGCCGTAGGTGGCAAGGCGTTATTAAGGCCATAGACGGTGAAATGATTACGGTTACTGTAGATGGTAAGGATGAGGTGTTCGCCCTCGGCAACATCCAGAAAGCTAACTTGGTACCCCACTTTTAATAAAGTTCAATGAGGCAACTAGGATGAATAAAGAAATTCTGGCTGTTGTAGAAGCGGTTTCTAACGAAAAATCCCTCCCTCGTGAAAAAATCTTCGAGGCTCTGGAAACTGCATTAGCGACGGCGACTAAAAAGAAATACGAGCAAGAAATTGATGTCCGTGTAGAAATTGACCGTAAATCAGGTGATTTCGACACCTTCCGTCGTTGGTTAATTGTCGAAGAAGTCACAATGCCAACGCGTGAAATTACGTTAGAAGCGGCTCAATACGAAGATCCTGCACTGCAGCTTGGAGAGTACGTCGAAGACCAAATCGAGTCTGTTGTATTTGACCGTATTACCACTCAAACAGCTAAGCAAGTTATCGTACAGAAAGTACGCGAAGCAGAGCGTGCGATGGTTGTTGACCAATTCCGTGAGCAACAAGGTGAAATTATCACTGCTCAGGTGAAAAAAGTTAATCGTGAAAATATCACGTTAGACTTAGGCAATAACGCTGAGGCTGTGATTCTGCGTGAAGATATGTTGCCACGTGAAAACTTCCGTCCAGGTGACCGTATCCGCGGAGTCCTGTATGATGTTCGTCCTGAAGCGCGCGGCGCACAACTTTTTGTTACGCGTTCTCGCCCTGAAATGCTGATTGAGTTATTCCGCATTGAAGTGCCAGAAATCGGTGAAGAAATTATTGAAATCAAAGCCGCTGCCCGTGACCCAGGTTCTCGTGCAAAAATTGCGGTTAAAACTAATGACAAGCGTATCGACCCTGTTGGTGCTTGTGTTGGTATGCGTGGAGCGCGAGTTCAAGCCGTTTCTAGTGAATTAGGCGGCGAAAGAATTGATATTGTGTTATGGGACGATAACCCAGCTCAATTCGTTATTAATGCAATGGCTCCGGCTGATGTTGCATCTATCGTGGTCGATGAAGACAAATGTACGATGGATGTTGCCGTAGAAAGCAGTAATCTGGCGCAAGCCATCGGACGTAACGGTCAAAACGTGCGTCTGGCAGCGCAATTACTGAAAAAACACCGTGGTGATGACAAGTGGGAATTAAACGTCATGACCGCAGAAGAGCTTAATGCAAAACATCAGGCAGAAGCACATGCTTCTATTGATACATTCACCAAGCATCTTGATATTGATGAAGAGTTTGCCACTGCACTTGTTGAAGAAGGCTTCTCGACGTTAGAAGAACTGGCTTACGTGCCTATTAATGAACTTCTGGAAATTGATGGTCTTGATGAAGAGACTGTTGAAGTTCTACGTGAAAGAGCGAAAGCGGCCCTCACCACAATAGAATTGGCTCAAAAAGAGAGCCTAGGTGATAATCAGCCAGCAGAAGATTTGTTGAATCTTGAAGGTATGGATCGTACTCTTGCCTATAATTTGGCTACTCGTGGAATCTGTACACTGGAAGATCTTGCTGAGCAGGGCATCGACGACCTGATTGATATTGAAGGTCTGGATGATGAGAAAGCAGGTACGCTCATCATGGCCGCACGTAATATTTGCTGGTTCGGTAACGATGCGTAAACACTGTAGCAGGAAGGAACGGCATGACAGAAACTGTAAAAACATTGGCAACGGAAATTCAAACCACAGTTGATCGCCTGGTACAGCAATTTGCTGAAGCAGGGATCAAAAAAGGTGAGAATGACTCTGTTAGCCAGTCAGAAAAAGAAGCTTTACTGAGCCATTTAAACCGTGAACAAGGCGGAGTAGCGGGTCAGCCAAGCAAATTGACACTACAGCGCAAAACTCGTAGTACGCTGAGTGTCCCCGTCACCGGTGGCAAAAGCAAATCGGTAAATGTCGAAGTCCGCAAAAAACGCACTTATGTGAACCGTGATGCTGAAGAAGCAAAAGCGGAAGAGCAGGCGCAGCGTGAAGCGGAAGAGCAGGCACAGCGCGAAGCTGAAGAACTGGCACAACGTCAAGCAGAAGCAAAACGATTAGCAGAAGAAACAGCTAAACGTGAAGCGGAAGAAAAGGCAAAACGTGAAGCCCAAGAGAAAGCAAAACGTGAAGCAGCAGATAAAGCTACGCGCGAAGCAGCGGAAAGAGAAAAAGTGAAACCAAGCGAAAATCAACAAAAAGCAGGCAAAGCTGTAGAAAGTAATGCCGACAAACAACGCCGTGAAGCTGAAGCTGCGGAGCTAAAACGTAAAGCTGAAGAAGAAACTCAGCGCAAAGTTGAAGCAGAAGCACGTCGCGTGGCTGAAGAAGCACGCAAAATGGCTGAAGAAAACGGTGAAAAGTGGACTGCAGACACGAAAACTGAAGAAGATAGCGATTATCACACAACAACTTCGACGCACGCTCGTGCAGCCGAAGATGAAAGTGATGAGAAAGAAGAAGGCCGTCGTTCACGTAATCGTACTGCAAAAGCACCTCGCCAAAAGAAAGGTAATAAACTTTCTGAAAAAGCAGATCGCGAAGAAGAACGTGCCGCTGGCCGTTCAGGTCGCAGCAAAGGTAAGCAACGTAAAGGTAGTTCTTTACAACAAAGCTTTACTAAGCCAGCCGTTGCGGTTAACCGTGATGTGGTAATTGGTGAAACGATCACCGTTGGTGAACTTGCTAATAAAATGGCAGTAAAAGGTTCTCAAGTCATCAAAACTATGATGAAGATGGGCGCCATGGCGACTATCAACCAAGTGATTGACCAAGAAACTGCACAGTTAGTCGCAGAGGAAATGGGCCACAAAGTTATTCTGCGTCGTGAAAACGAATTAGAAGAAGCGGTAATGAATGACCGTGACACGGGTTCTGCACTTCAAGAGCCACGTGCGCCAGTTGTGACCATTATGGGTCACGTTGACCATGGTAAAACCTCTCTACTTGACTACATTCGTTCAACGAAAGTAGCATCAGGTGAAGCGGGTGGTATTACTCAGCACATTGGTGCTTACCACGTACAAACTGACAAGGGTATGATCACCTTCTTAGATACCCCAGGTCATGCCGCGTTTACTTCAATGCGTGCTCGTGGTGCTCAGGCAACGGATATCGTTGTTCTGGTTGTTGCCGCAGACGATGGTGTTATGCCACAAACAATTGAAGCTATTCAGCATGCGAAAGCGGCAGGTGTGCCAATTGTTGTCGCGGTAAATAAAATTGATAAACCAGAAGCAGACCCAGATCGCGTTAGAAATGAGCTGTCTCAGTACGGTGTTATTTCTGAAGATTGGGGTGGTGATACTCAGTTCATCAGCGTTTCTGCGAAGAAAGGTACCGGTATTGATGAGCTGCTCGATGCTATCTTGCTGCAAGCTGAAGTCTTAGAACTGAAAGCGGTATATGCAGGTATGGCAAGCGGTGTCGTTGTTGAATCGTACTTAGACAAAGGTCGTGGCCCAGTTGCAACAATCCTGGTTCAAGAAGGTACATTGAACAAAGGCGATATCGTCCTGTGTGGTTTCGAATATGGCCGTATTCGTGCAATGCGTAACGAATTAGGTAAAGAAGTTCAATCTGCAGGTCCTTCTATGCCTGTTGAGATTTTAGGTTTATCTAACGTGCCTTCGGCGGGTGATGAAGCCACCGTTGTACGTGACGAGAAAAAAGCACGTGAAGTTGCCCTGTACCGTCAAGGTAAATTCCGTGATGTTAAATTAGCTCGCCAGCAGAAATCTAAACTGGAAAACATGTTTGCTAACATGGAAGAAGGTAAAGTATCTGAGCTGAACATCGTTCTGAAAACCGACGTTCAAGGTACTTGTGAAGCGATTACTGACTCTCTAATGAAGCTGTCGACTGATGAAGTTAAAATTAAGATCATCGGTTCTGGTGTCGGTGGTATCACTGAAACTGACGCAACATTAGCTGCGGCATCGAATGCTATTATCTTAGGCTTCAACGTACGTGCAGATGCTTCTGCTCGTCGTGTGATTGAAAGTGAAAGTGTTGACTTACGCTACTACTCTGTTATCTATAGCTTAATTGATGAAATCAAACAAGCGATGAGCGGTATGTTAGCGCCTGAATACAAACAGCAAATCATTGGTCTGGCAGAAGTTCGTGATGTGTTTAAATCACCGAAATTCGGTGCTGTTGCTGGTTGTATGGTCACTGAAGGCACCATCAAACGTAATAACCCAATCCGTGTATTACGTGATAACGTCGTTATCTATGAAGGTGAATTAGAATCACTGCGTCGCTTTAAAGATGACGTCAATGAAGTTCGTAACGGTATGGAATGTGGTATCGGCGTTAAGAACTACAACGACGTTCGCGTTGGCGATATGATCGAAGTCTTCGAAATCATTGAAGTTAAGCGTTCTATCGACGGTTAATTTTGTGGGAGCCCACGAAGTATCGTGATTACAAAATAGTGTTATAAGGGGGCGATAGCCCCCTTTATTGTCAGGAGATATAACGATGGCAAAAGAATTCAGTCGTGCTCAGCGCGTTGCGCAAGAGATGCAAAAAGAAATTGCGATCATCTTACAACGTGAGATCAAAGACCCACGTATTGGTATGGCTACTGTTTCAGGTGTCGAGTTATCTCGCGATCTTGCATACGGTAAAGTCTTTGTGACCTTCTTCAATATCGCTAATGATAAAAGTGAAGAAGAAATGGTTGCAGACGGCATTAAAGCATTAAATGAAGCATCAGGCTTTATACGTTCATTAATTGGAAAAGCAATGCGTTTGCGTATTATTCCTGAGTTAACATTTGAGTATGACAACTCTCTTGTTGATGGTATGCGGATGTCTAATTTAGTGTCAAATGTGATCCGCGATGATGAAAAACGTCGTGCGGATGTTAGTGATAAAGAGGAAAAATAATGGGGCGTCGTCGTAGCGGCCGTAATATTGACGGTGTAGTGCTGCTGGATAAACCCACGGATATTTCTTCAAATGATGCGCTGCAAAAAGTGCGGCGCTTTTTTAATGCCAATAAAGCTGGGCATACGGGGGCACTTGACCCTCTCGCAACAGGTATGTTGCCTGTTTGCCTCGGCGAAGCGACGAAATTTTCCCAGTTTCTACTCGATTCAGATAAACGTTATCGCGTCATTGCTCGTCTTGGACAACGTACTGACACGTCAGATTCACACGGCGAAATTATCAGTGAGCGTAACGTAGAGTTTACACAGCAGCAATTGGATGACGCTTTAGCGTTTTTCCGCGGTGATACATTACAAGTTCCTTCAATGTATTCTGCGCTGAAACATCAAGGTCGTCCATTGTATGAATATGCGCGTAAAGGAATTACGGTTGAGCGTGAAGCTCGTCCAATTACAGTGTATGAATTGCAGTTTATTCGTTTAGAAAACAATGAATTAGAGCTGGAGATACACTGTTCTAAAGGAACCTATATTCGTACCATTATTGATGACCTAGGTGAGATGTTAGGCTGTGGTGCGCATGTGATTTACTTGCGTCGAGTGCAAGTGGCTAATTATCCTTATGAGCGAATGGTAACATTAGAGCAATTAGCCGCTTTACGAGCAAAAGTAGATGCAGGTGAAGGGTCTTTTGAGTCCTTGCTTGATACTTTATTATTGCCAATGGATACCGCAGTCGTTCATTTCCCAGCTGTAAATATTACAGAGGAAACAGCGGCTTACTTTAAACAGGGGCAACCTGTAAGAGCTGCGGTTGAAGGCCTTGAAGAAGACGGTATGGTTCGAGTCACTTGTGGTACAGCGCAGCGGTTTATCGGCATTGCTCTGGTGAGTGAGGATGGACGTATCGCACCGAAGCGTTTGGTTGTGGAAAATGAACAGCCCGCGTAGTAGCGCTTATTGCTTTGCTGCCTTAAGCAGCGTAGAATAGCGGCGCTTAATCTTGAGATGCTAAATTAGAGATTGGCTCTCATCACTTACATTAATCATTTTGGAGTTTATTATGTCTCTAAGTAATGAAGCGAAAGCTAAAATCGTTGCTGAGTTCGGCCGCGGTGAAAATGACACTGGTTCAAGCGAAGTTCAAATCGCTCTGCTGACTGCACAAATCAACCACCTGCAAAGCCACTTTGCAGAGCACAAAAAAGATCACCACAGCCGTCGTGGTCTGCTGCGTATGGTTGCTCAGCGCCGTCGCTTACAAGCTTACTTGAAAGGTAAAGATATCGCGCGTTACACTGCTCTTATCGAGCGTTTAGGTCTGCGTCGCTAATCTTACTCTAGATAATTTGAGTTGCAGCTAGGCGACAAATGAGTGAGTTGCTAGGTATATACATCAGTATGTGGCTAGTACAAGTGAATGTGGTCAGCAACGTTGCAACTTGAAGTATGACGAGTAGAGTCAGTTTCAGAGAAAAGGGGCCAGAGGCCCCTTTTCTTCTAAAAGTTATTTTGAAAGTTGAAGTAATACTCGAATTATACTTAACTTAAATGCTAAGCTATAAGTCGTAGTAAGCTGTTTTATTAATGCCTCTTCGCTGCATCCGATTCGCGCGGCTAATGAGAGAGCTGATCACTGGAATATCAGTATTCTCATTAGTCGCGAGGCTGTAGTAGGAAGAGTAAGCCAATGCTCCCTGAGAATCTCAGGTAGCCTTACAAAAAGGGTAATATAGTGTTAAATCCTATTGTTCGTAAATTCCAATACGGTCAACATACTGTCTCGATTGAAACAGGTATGATTGCACGCCAAGCATCTGCTGCTGTTATGGTTAACATGGATGACACTGCAGTATTTGTGACTGCAGTTGCACAGAAAAAAGTGAAAGAAGGTCAAGACTTCTTCCCTTTAACTGTTAACTATCAAGAACGTACATATGCAGCGGGCCGTATCCCAGGAAGCTTCTTCCGTCGTGAAGGTCGTCCTGGTGAAGGTGAAACGTTAATCGCTCGTCTGATTGACCGTCCTCTACGCCCTCTGTTCCCAGAAGGTTTTTATAACGAAATTCAAATCATTGCGACTGTTGTGTCTGTTAACCCACAAGTTAATCCAGATATTGTTGCGATGATCGGTGCGTCTGCAGTATTAGCACTGTCAGGTGTTCCATTTAATGGCCCAATCGGTGCGGCACGTGTTGGTTTTATCAATGACCAATATGTTCTGAACCCTACAGCAGACGAGCTGAAAAACAGCCGTTTGGACTTAGTGGTTGCAGGTACTGATAACGCGGTATTAATGGTTGAATCTGAAGCTGATTTATTAAGCGAAGAGCAAATGTTAGGTGCGGTGGTATTTGGCCACGACCAACAACAAGTTGTTATTCAGAATATCAATGAATTAGTGAAAGAAGCGGGTAAAGAGAAATGGGATTGGCAGCCAGAGCCAGTTAACCAAGCTCTGCATGACCGTGTTGCACAATTAGCTGAAAGCCGTATGGGCGACGCTTACCGCATCACTGAGAAACAAGAGCGCTACGCGCAGGTTGACTTAATCAAAGAAGAAGTCACTGCAGTATTAGTTGCTGAAGACGAAAACGTTGATGTTTCTGAAGTTGCTGACATTTTAGCAAGCTTAGAAAAACAAGTTGTTCGTAGCCGTGTTATCCGTGGTGAGCCACGCATCGATGGCCGCGAAAAAGATATGGTTCGCGCTCTGGACGTTCGTACAGGAGTTCTGCCACGTACTCACGGTTCTGCACTGTTTACTCGTGGTGAAACTCAAGCACTGGTAACGGCAACGTTAGGTACAGAACGTGATGCGCAGGTTATCGACCAATTAATGGGCGAATATACTGACCGTTTCTTATTCCATTACAATTTCCCTCCATACTCTGTTGGTGAAACTGGTATGGTGGGTTCACCAAAACGTCGTGAAATCGGCCATGGCCGTTTAGCGAAACGTGGTGTGTTAGCAGTAATGCCAGACCACGCTGATTTCCCATACACTATCCGTGTTGTATCTGAAATCACTGAATCTAATGGTTCATCATCAATGGCATCTGTTTGTGGTGCATCATTAGCACTGATGGATGCTGGTGTGCCAATTAAAGCCGCTGTTGCAGGTATTGCAATGGGTCTGGTGAAAGAAGGTAACGATTTCGTTGTTCTGTCTGACATCTTAGGTGACGAAGACCACTTAGGTGACATGGACTTTAAAGTAGCTGGTAGCCGTGAAGGTATCAGTGCACTGCAAATGGACATCAAAATCGAAGGTATCACACGTGAAATCATGCAAGTTGCTCTGAACCAAGCAAAAGGTGCACGTCTGCACATTCTTGGTACAATGGAACAAGCAATTAATGGTCCACGTGAAGAGATCTCTGAATTTGCACCACGCATTTACACGATCAAAATTAACTCAGACAAAATCAAAGATGTCATCGGTAAAGGTGGTTCAGTGATCCGTGCATTAACGGAAGAAACTGGCACAACGATTGAAATCGAAGATGATGGTACTGTTAAGATTGCCGCAACTGATGGCCTGAAAGCGAAAGAAGCCATTCGTCGTATCGAAGACATTACTGCAGAAGTTGAAGTGGGCCGCATTTACCCAGGTAAAGTAACCCGTATCGTCGACTTTGGTGCATTCGTTGCGATTGGTGGGGGTAAAGAAGGTCTGGTTCATATTTCTCAAATCGCGGACAAGCGTGTTGAGAAAGTGACAGATTACCTGCAAATGGGTCAAGAAGTTCCTGTTAAGGTATTGGAAATTGACCGTCAAGGTCGTATCCGTCTTAGCATGAAAGAAGCGGTAGCAACTGAAGAATCAACTGCACAGCCGCAGGACTCAGCAGAGTAAGCTGACCTAACAGCGCTCTATTAAGTTAGGGCGCTATCAGCCTAAATTTGCTGAAACCATAATTTGTAAAGCGTGGTAATGTAAGGGCGGAGTATGTCGAACAGTATCTGTCTTCGGGTGAGAGATTATCGCACGTTACCGCGTGTGCTCTTGGCGCTTATCTTTTTTGTTATTATTGGATGTAGTAGCAAAGATTGGCGAAAGAACGAGGTATTTGCCGTTCCACTTCAACCTTCATTGCAACAAGAAGTGATACTGGCTCGTATGGAACAAATTCTTGCGAGCCGGTCTTTAACCGATGATGAATACGCACAGCTTTTATATGAGCGCGGTGTGTTGTATGATAGTCTCGGTTTAAGGGCACTGGCGCGTAATGATTTTTCAACTGCGTTAGCCATTCGTCCTGATATTCCTGAAGTTTTTAATTTTTTAGGAATATATTTTACGCAGGCAGGCAATTATGATGCTGCCTATGAAGCGTTTGATTCTGTTTTAGAGCTTGATCCAACTTACAATTTCGCGCGAATGAATCGTGGCATCGCATTATATTACGGTGAACGATACAAACTAGCGCAGGATGATCTGCTGGCGTATTATCAGATAGATCCAAATGATCCTTTTCGTACTCTGTGGCTTTATCTCGTAGAGAAAGATATAGACCCGCGTATGGCGCAAGATAATCTTGCCGCCCGCTACAACCAAGCGGAGAAAGGGCAATGGGGCTGGAATATCGTAGAATTCTATCTTGGCAATATCGATGAAAATACATTGATGGCGCGTTTGAAAGAAACGTCTACGGATAACACTTCGCTCGCTGAGCATCTCAGTGAAACTAACTTCTATTTAGGTAAGCATTACCTAAGTCTGGGGGATAAGGATAGCGCAGTTGCGTTATTCAAACTGACGGTAGCTAACAACGCTCACAGCTTTGTTGAACACCGCTATGCATTGTTGGAATTGGCGCTGTTAGGCCAAGAACAAGACGACCTTTTAGAATCGGGCCAGCAATAGCTGACGAACATTTCACGATATTTTTTTAAGTCATCATCCCTCGGGATGACGGCCTATTTGTTCGTTTAATAAACACAATTTGAGCCAGTTCACATTTTAAATGAAAATGACCGAAATGATTTTCGCATGGTTATGTAAACTGGCTGCCATTATGTATGAGGCACCTTTACATGACTACTGAGACCGATATTTCTTTTGCTGAGTTAGGTTTATCAGCATCTATTTTGACAGCACTAAACGACCTGGGATATGAAAAACCATCACCAATCCAACAACAATGTATTCCATTGTTAATGGATGGTAATGATGTATTAGGTATGGCACAAACAGGTAGCGGTAAAACTGCTGCATTTAGTTTGCCATTACTGCATAACATCGACCCAGATTTAAAAGCTCCGCAAATTTTAGTCCTTGCACCAACTCGTGAGTTGGCTGTTCAGGTAGCGGAAGCAATGAGCGATTTCTCTAAACATATGAATCGCGTTAACGTTGTTGCCCTGTATGGTGGTCAACGTTATGACGTACAATTACGTGCGCTGCGCCAAGGACCGCAAATTGTTGTGGGTACACCAGGCCGCCTTCTGGATCACTTAAAACGTGGCACGTTAGACCTCTCTAAATTAAAAGGCTTAGTTTTAGACGAAGCTGATGAAATGCTGCGTATGGGCTTCATTGAAGATGTTGAAAACATCATGAGCCAAATTCCAGCTGAGCACCAAACTGCGCTGTTCTCTGCAACAATGCCTGAACCAATTCGTCGTATTACACGTCGTTTTATGAAAGACCCGAAAGAAATTCGCATTCAGGCTAGCATTACCACTCGTCCAGATATTGCTCAAAGCTATTGGACTGTGTACGGCATGCGTAAAAATGAAGCGTTAGTACGTTTCTTAGAAGCAGAAGACTTTGATGCTGCGATTATTTTCGTACGCACCAAAAATGCAACATTAGAAGTGGCTGAAGCATTAGAACGCAATGGCTACAACAGCGCCGCATTGAATGGTGACATGAACCAAGCACTGCGTGAGCAAACGTTAGAGCGCTTAAAAGATGGTCGTCTAGATATCTTGATCGCTACTGACGTTGCAGCGCGTGGTCTGGATGTTGAGCGTATTAGCTTAGTTGTTAACTACGACATCCCAATGGATGCGGAGTCTTACGTTCACCGTATTGGTCGTACAGGTCGTGCGGGCCGTGCGGGCCGTGCGTTACTGTTTGTTGAGAACCGTGAACGTCGTCTGCTACGTAACGTTGAACGTACGATGAAACTGACTATTCCTGAAGTTGAGTTACCAGATGCAGATCTGCTTAGCCAACGTCGTCAGGCGAAATTTGCTGAGAAAATTCAACAGCAATTAGAAAGCAGCGATTTAGACCAATACCGCTCACTGTTAGCGAAAATGTCCCCATCAGAAGATGTTGATATGGAAACCTTAGCGGCAGCCTTGCTGAAAATGGCACAAGGTGAACGTGCGCTGATCTTGCCACCAGATGCACCGCGTCGCCCACGTCGTGAATTCAACGACCGTGATGATCGTCGTGGTGATCGTCGTGACCGTAATAGCAATGGTAATGGTTTTGACCGTGCAGAACGCGGTGAGCGTGGCGGTCGTCGTGAGCGTCGTGATGTGGGTGATATGGAGATGTACCGTATCGAAGTTGGCCGTGATGATGGTGTGGAAGTTCGTCACATTGTTGGTGCGATTGCTAACGAAGCGGATATCAGCAGCCGTTATATCGGTAATATCAAATTGTACGGAACGCACTCGACAATTGAATTGCCAAAAGGTATGCCAACGGACGTGTTAACTCATTTAAGTCGCGCACGCATTTTGAATAAACCAACTCAAATGCAGCTGATCGGTGATGCACAACCGTTCGAACGTCGTGGCGGTGGTGAGCGTCGTGGTGGTGGTCGTCGTGATGGCGGTAGCGAAGGTGGCTTCGGTGCAGGTCGTCGTAATGACCGTGGCGGTGAGCGCGGTGGTGAACGTCGTGGCGGCGGTGAGCGTCGTGGCGGTGGTAACCGTGACCGTGGTAACTCTGCTCCACGCCAAGATGGCACTAATGCGGCACCTCGTCGTCGTAGCAGCAGCCATAACGCATAATGACTTGGTTTTATAGGGATTAATTCCCTACTAAAACACAAAACCCGCATTTCATTGAAGTGCGGGTTTTTTTATTTAAGTTTGTTTAGCCCTTCTTTCAATCAACCTTCTTCTAGCTTCACTAACTGTCATTATACGATTATTATCCACGT
Organism: Providencia sp. PROV004; assembly: GCF_011045615.1. Lineage (NCBI taxonomy): Bacteria > Pseudomonadati > Pseudomonadota > Gammaproteobacteria > Enterobacterales > Morganellaceae > Providencia > Providencia sp. PROV004. The sequence continues at coordinate 4,235,262 of NZ_CP042859.1, read as the reverse complement.
TATTTTTAGCGGCCATAATCAGTTTTAATAAAGCATCTGATTGTTGTGTTTTCAAATTGTTATACATATTAGAGAACAATTTTTCATATTATGATTTTAAGCTAACCCCAATGCCTCTTTTAGTGGTTTTAGATAACGACGGCTAACAGGAATGCGCTCACCTGAGCTCAGTACTAACTCCGCTTGCCCACTGTCACCAAATAAAATTTCGTTTAATTGGGTCATATTGACTAAATATTGGCGATGGCAGCGCACTAAAGGTGTTCGAGTTTCTAAGGTTCGTAAAGTGAGCTCTGTAAAACCTTCCAATCCTTGCGTACTCATTACATACACGCCACTCATTCGCGAGGTGGCATATAGCACTTCATCAAGTTTCATTAAATAAATACGGCTATGGCCAGTGCAAGGGATAAATTTTAGTGGCTCATTGTTACTTAACAGCTCTAGATTTTGTTTTTGCTTGCCTTGGCGTAGGCGGTTTAAGGTCTTTTCTAATCGTTCTGTTTCAAGGGGTTTTAACAAGTAATCAAAAGCATGTTCTTCAAAAGCCTGAATGGCAAATTCATTAAAAGCGGTAAGAAAGACAATATAAGGGCGGTCTTCTGGATCTAGCATGCGTACCATTTCTAAACCCGTTAGGCGTGGCATTTGAATATCCAAAAAGACCACATCAGGCTTTTTTTTATGGATGATGCCAATCGCTTCTATTGCGTTGGCACATTCGCCAATAATTTCAATATCATCGTGTTCTTCGAGCAGGCAACGCACATTTTCCCGTGCAAGAGGTTCGTCATCAACAATCAATACATTCATAGAGGTAATTTAATCATTATTATGTTGTAGCCAAATAAGGCAGGCGAATTTTCATTCGGGTGAATTTTTCTGGCTCGTGTTCTACGCTGATGCCATATTGCTCACCATATTTTAAACGTAAGCGCCTATCGACTAAGCCCATCCCTAAGCCATCAGACTGTTTTGCAGGCTTATACAGCCCTGCGTTATCTTCTATTTCGATATACACATGTTCACTGCCGATATAACTACGTATTGTAATATAACCCGTTTCTAATAACTGTGAGGTGCCATGTTTAATTGCATTTTCAACCAATGGTTGTAGGGTAAATGCAGGCAGTTCAACCTGTTTGACTTCATCAGGGATCTCAATATGAATTTGTAAGCTTTCTTGAAAACGGGCTTTTTCTATCTGTAAATAGGCATTGATATGTTCAATTTCTTCGCCGAGTGTGGCACTTTGCTCGGGCCGTTTTAGGTTATTACGGAAAAACGTCGAAATATACTGCACAAGCTGGCCTGCTTGTTGGCTATCTTTGCGGATCACGGCTTGCAGAGTGTTGAGCACATTGAACAAAAAGTGAGGATTTACTTGAGCGTGAAGCAGCTTAACTTCGGATTGCAACAATGATTGTTTGTTGCGTTCATATTGGCCCGCTAAAATTTGTGCAGAAAACAAGCTGGCAATTCCTTCACCGAGAGTACGGTTTATGGAACTAAACAGGCTATTTTTCGCTTCATACAGTTTAATGGTACCAATCACTTTTTCGTTTTCTCCGCGTAATGGGATCACTAACGCAGAGCCGAGTTTACAGGTGGGGCTTAATGAGCATTTATACGGAGTCTCATTGCCGTCAGCATAGACGACTTCATTATTCTCAATAGCTTGCCTTGATTGGCTTGACGAAATCGGTGTCCCGGGTCGATGGTGGTCAGCGCCAATGCCAATAAACGCGAGTATTTTTTCACGATCTGTAATGGCGACAGCACCAATTTCTAACTCTTGATAAATAATCTTAGCGACCTTCATGCTGTTGTCAGCATTAAAGCCTTTACGCAGAATCCCTTCAGTCGTTAAAGCAATTTTTAGTGCCTGAGCAGAGAACGCGGTAGTGTATTTCTCAACAATCGCACGGCGGTCGAGTAAAATTCGAATAAACATTGCCGCACCAATAGTATTCGCGATCACCATCGGTGCAGCGATATTTTTAACGAGTTCTAGCGCTTCATCGAAAGGTTTCGCCAGCAATAAAATAATTAGCATCTGTATGATTTCAGCGATAAAAGTGACACAACTGGCAATCATAGGATTAAAAATTTTATTAATTTCGCCACGTTTCATAAAGTAACGATGAACTAACCCGCCAATCAATCCTTCAACAATGGTCGAGACCATACAAGCAAAGGCGCTCATCCCTCCTAATGAATAACGATGCAGCCCACCAGTGAAACCGACAGCAAAGCCGACCACAGGGCCGCCTAATAGGCCGCCAAGTACGGCTCCAATAGCGCGAGTATTGGCAATAGAATCATTGATATGCAAACCAAAATAAGTACCGATAATGCAAAATACCGAGAAAATCAGGTAGCACATGACTTTATGCGGTAAGCGGATGGTCACCTTCAGAAGAGGGATAACTAATGGTGTGCGGCTAAGCGCCCAAGCAATAACGAGGTAGACACACATTTGCTGGAGTAGGAGTAATATTAAATCAAATTCGTACATGCTCGTCATAATTCGTGATGTGGGGGTGTTGACTTCGTCATCTCGCCCTAGTCACATACTGATGTATGCTCCTAGGGTCTCGCTTCCTCGTCGCCTACCCACATCGCGAATTATTTAGAGCATGGCTCGTTATGTTTCACGTTGTGGGGGTGTTGGCTGCTCTCGCCTACTCGGGTCACATGCTGATGTATGCTTCCCAAGATAGTCTCGCTTGCCGCCTACCCACATCGCGAATTATTTAGAGCATGGCTCGTCGTGTTCACGTTGTGGGATTCTTATTTGGGGTTGAGTTATTTACTATTGTTATCTATTTTTAGTATTTATTTGGCTAGTCATTATACCGTAAGTCATTGGCTAAGTAATCGGCATTTGAGAAAAGTGCACTCATCATTATTTGACATAAGGTAGAAATCGCTTCAATATTAGTCAATGTCCTACCTTTTCGTGATCTTGCGCACGAATTTATTAACGCTGTATTTAACTTTCTTGTCATACTCTAGGGATGATAGTTTCCCCCGTTATTATTTAAGGTTCACATAAATAATGAAAAAAAGAACAATAGCACTGATTTTGCTGATGCTTATCTTAATCGCAGCAGCGGCACTTTTTCATTCCCATAACCAATATTTATTGTTACAGGGAGAGGTGGATGCACCCGAGGTAATCGTCACCTCGAAGGCAAAAGGACGAGTGATAGAACGCCACGTAGAGCGTGGCGATGATGTCAAACAAGGGCAATTACTGATAACTCTAGAGAGCCCAGAACTGCAAGCGCAATATGAGGCATCGAAATCCGCGAGAGACCAAGCAAAAGCGCAACTAGAACAATCCATGAATGGGACTCGTGTTGAAACCATCCGCGATTTACAAGCCTCATTATCACAAGCCAATTCTCAATATCAAAATGCGTCTCGTGAATATGCTCGTTTGAGTAATTTGAAAGGTAAAGGGTATGTTTCCGCGAATGAGCTTGATAATGCACGTAAAGCCAAAGATGTGGCTTTTTCGCAAGTGCAAAGTGCAAAAGCGCGCTTAGATGAGGGCTTACATGGTGACCGTATAGAGCAACGCCAACAATATGAAGCGGCATTACAACAAGCAGAACATAAACTTGCTGAAATCCAAGTACAAATTGATGACTTGCAAGTAAAAGCCCCTGTAGATGGCGAAGTTGGCCCTATTCCTGCTGAAATAGGTGAACTTTTCAATGCCGGTAGTCCTTTAATTTCATTAATTCGACTTCCTCAAGCTTATTTTGTCTATAACTTGCGTGAAGATATTTTAGTTGATGTGAAAAAAGGCGACAAAGTGCAACTTGATGTGCCTGCCTTGGGGAATAAGTTAATTGAGGCTGAGGTTCGCTATATCGCACCGAAAGGTGACTATGCGACAAAACGAGCGACACGTGCAACCGGTGACTTCGATTTAAAAACATTTGAAATTCGTTTATACCCTGTAGAGCCGATTGAAGGGCTAAGGCCTGGTATGAGTGTATTATGGCACTGGGATAAGTAAAAGGTGTTGCCATGAAATTTAAGTTCGCTTGGCACGGTTTTGAGCACGCCTTTAGCCGTGAAACCCAAATGGCTATTCGTAGCCCTGTTTTTCATTGGTTAAGCTGGCTGTTTCCATTAATGCTGTTTACGTTAGTTAGTGCTAACTTTTCAGAGGGGACATTGATGGATTTACCCGTTTCTGTGGTGGACAATAACCATAGCCCAGTGTCTCGGCAAATTATTCGTGACCTCGATGCGGGTCCACATGCGGATGTGAAAACCATTGATGACAATCTCAGTACATCATTAAAAAGACTCGGTAGTTCAAAAGATTACGCGTTATTGTACATTCCTCATAACTTCGAAGAAGATGTCTTACGGGGGCGTCAACCTGAGCTACGTATGTATTATAATGCGCTCTTCTATGCATCAGGCAGTTATGCGATTCAAGATTTTAGTGGGTTAGTGGCAGAGCTGAATGCGAAGTATCGCCAAGAAATGGCCAAGTCAATGGGAAAGGCGTTGCCTCCGTTAGCCCAAGTGACACTTTCTTATGACAGTTTATTTAACCCGAGCGGTAGTTATATTTATTATCAGCAGTTTGCTGCAACCATTCATATGCTCCAGCTGTTTGTTGTTACCGCAACAATCTATACGATGTCACGAGGTTCTACCTTACAAAGTGTTAAACCGTTTGTGATGGCGTTACTTGGGAAGTTAGCCCCTTATACCTTATTTTTCAGTATATTACTTGCTGTAGAGATTGCGGCATTAGTTACTATTTTTGATGCTAAAGTGGTAGGAAACCCGTTGTATATGATTATATTAGGGTTTTTCTATGTCATAGCAGCGCAGAGTATTGGTTTATTGCTGTTTAGTTTTACCTCAAGTGCCATTATGGCGTATAGCTTGATAGGGATGCTGGTGAGTATCGCTTTGGCCTTTTCGGGTATGGCGGTACCGGAACTGTCAATGATATTGCCTGCACAAATTATTTCGAATATTGAACCACTTACACATACGTTAAATGCCATGTTTGATATTTTCTTGCGGGAGATTTCCTTTGCTCGCATTGTTCAAGTGTGTCTATTCTTATTGATTTACCCATTTGTCATTGGCTTTTTAATTCGTAAGCGTTTAGTCAAACGGTTAGAAAACCAAGGAGGGGTTGTCTGATGGCTATTTATTTTGCAACCTTTCGTAAAGTGCTACTGGGAATGCTGGAAAAACCGATGTGGCTGTTATTGTTGGTTTCTCTGTGCGTCATGAGCTTAGTTTATGCAAAGCCCGTTCTTTGGGATTTACCTGTTGCTGTGATTGATATGGATCACAGCACAGCAAGCCGCGAGTTAATCCGTGACCTCGATGCGACACCGAAAGTGGAATTGCAAAGTTATGATAACCTTGCTCAAGCGCGTCAAGATATGATCGCGAGAAAACTATTCGCGATAATTATCATTCCAACGGATTTCCAACAACATTTACTGAGCGGTAAAAATATCACGGTGCCAGTGTATGGCGATGGAACCAACCGGCTAGCGAGTGGGCAAATTCAGCAAGAGTTATCAAAAGCCTACCAAACCCTGCTCAATGCTTATAACACCCAATTACTCACTAAAGCAGGTTATAGCCAAGAGCAGGCTAAAGTGATTATTACCCCTATCCGCAGTGAAACTGAGCCATTGTATAACCCAGGGATCAGCTTTGCAGCGATCGTTTTTCCTGGCTTATTGGTGATGTTATTGCAGCACTCCTTACTGATTGCCTGTGTACGAGTCAGTATCGCGGTGCGTTCTACGCCTAAAGGAAAGCCGCCATTAGCCGTTTATTTAGGGGCGTTATCTGCTTTAATTCCGATCTGGTTATTTTTATCCACTGTATTTTTCGCGCTTTGGCCATGGGTATTGGGCTACCGACAAGAAGCGCCATTGTATGTAATTTGGATGTTCACGTTCCCATTCCTATTAGCTGTTTTAGGGCTTGGCAAGTTAGTGACGGAATGTTTGCGCAGTGTTGAAATGATTTACTTAACTTTGGCATTTATTACCACCCCGGTGTTTTATATGTCAGGCACGATTTGGCCACTACAGGCGATGCCTGATTGGGTACGTATGATTGCCTCTGCATTACCATCTACATGGGCTACAAACGCCATGGCAGGCCTTAACCAAATGGGATTACCGTTTAGTGATGTACTTATGGATATCGTGATGATGTTGATTTTAGGCGTTATTTACACGGTTATTGGGGTATTCATTGGTATGCTCCGAGATGGAGAATTACGCCATATTAGCCATATGTTTAACCGTTGGCGCAGGCATCGGCATTAACCGTTATTTTTGAGTAGGAAACCTATTGCTGAGTTGGGATCAACGGCTTTTGTTGCCATTTTTGCTTCTTGGCTTAAGGTTTCCCAGTCATCAGGAGGGCTACCTGTACTTAGCATTGAGGCAAATACTTGATAGGCATCATGTATAGCCGCAGGGATAGTTGTTTGGCTGCATTCGGTAAGGTGGGATTTTGCACGTAAAGACACGGTGCTTGGGTCTATATCAATCATTTTATTTACCTCAAAACTTTCCAGTCTATCCTCAGTGTAATGCAAATGCATTGTACCTGAGGATAGGTGGTTATAAGGTGGGTAATTGATTTAAGGCACCATCGACAATCCTGCAATTTGTCGCCAATAACCATTGCAATTTTTATCTGAAATATTCAATGGAATATCCCCATTTTCATTCGCTTTAAATTGCTTGAATATCTCAAGTGACTCAATACCTTCAGGGGATATGCGTACAATATCCACAAGGTCATGCATTGAATACAGGTCATTGCCAAGGTTATAGCAAGCACCACTGAGCGTTTGAATACCATTCAACGTAAACACCTGCTGATGTTCCTGAGAAAGCACCTTGCGCCCTTGTGGGTAGTTTATACAACAAGTTTCGCATTCGTCTTTTTGCTTATTTTCAGAGCGCGCAGTAAAGCAGCGTGCGGAATAGGCAAGTGGTAAGTGACCGTAGCTCATTACTTCAACATCAAATTTGCCACGAATACCGATGTCATCGCACTGATTTAGCAAATTAACCAGCCAGTCACGCGATAACTCTACAGGCATACACCAGCGCACCATACCTTGGCGTAACAGAATATTTAAGGTTTGTGCGTTATAGCAATTCAAACCGTGACCAGCGACAAAAGGAAGGTTTCTTTCGACTAACATGTTGATCACACCAAAATCATGGGCTTCAACGAGAAACTCGCCATTATCAACTAATTTGCTGATTTCTTTAAGTTCGGAAGGAGCTTGAAGAAGAGCAAGGGTACTCAGAACAATTTGTTTGCCACTCTTGGCGAGTTGTTGTGCGAGTTCTATCCAGTCATTGGGCTTCATTTCTCGGCGTTTACTACACACCGTCTCACCGAGATAAATAATATCAGCGTCGCTTTGCATGGCGTGTTGATAAAAATCTTCCAGCGTTTGTTTTGGCCAGTAATAAAGAATAGATCCTAACGAGTACTGCATGATATTTACCTTTTAAATTACTGCCATTTACGATGATAGGCACCCAATGTGGTTTGGCTTCCTTCAGACAGCCCACCTAACGCTTTTAGCCATTTCGGGTCAGTGACAAAATTGTTAGGGTTGGATTTGAAGCGGTCGATGGCTTGGCGCCAAATACGCGTCACTTCAGTCACATAAGCAGGACTGCGCTGGCGGCCTTCAATTTTGACAGAGGCAATATTTGCTGCCATCAGTTCAGGTAATAATTCAATGGTGTTGAGGCTGGTAGGCTCTTCAAGGACATGATATTTCTGTTCATCGACAAGATAACGTCCTTTACATAGCGTTGGGTAGCCTGCATTTTCATCTTTTTGGTAACGGTCTATCAACACATTATTGAGGCGTGATTCCATTCCTTCTTCCGTTTGTTGCCAACGAACAAAACGGGCTGGAGAGCATGCGCCTACCGTATTTGGTGACTCACCTGTGAGATAAGAAGACAGATAGCAGCGCCCTTCAGCCATGATACATAAACTACCAAAAGCAAACACTTCCAGTGGCACAGGGCTATTTTTGGCTAATTGTTTTACTTGGTGAATAGATAGCACACGTGGAAGGACAACGCGGTGGACTTGGAAATTACGTTCATAGAAGCGGATGGCTTCAGTATTGGTCGCTGAGGCTTGGACAGAAACGTGCCTTTCAATATGTGGGTATTTATTTGCAGCGTACTCTAACATGGCAATATCGGCTAAGATCAAGGCATCAGCACCAAGATCTGCGGCAAGATCGACGGAGTTTTGCCAACGTTCGTAACCATTAGGATGTGCAAACGTATTAATCGCAATATGTAATTTTCGTTTACGGTTATGGATATAACGCTCAGCTTCATGCAGTTTTTTTTCAGTAAAATTAAGTCCTGCGAAATGCCGTGCATTGGTATCATTTTTTAGTCCAATATAAACGGCATCAGCGCCGTTATCGACCGCCGCTTTTAAAGCGGGCAAATTCCCTGCGGGGCAGAGTAATTCCATTGTCCTATCCCTGTGTAAAATTTAACAGCTGACATTCTAGTCAACAGAACTGTTATAGATTTTGATTTAGAGCAGAGAAATTGTTAATGGATATCAGTATTCGTTAATTAAGGTCGTTAGGGAAATAAGGGGGCTGGTGGGTAATAAAGCAACTTTACCAAATGAAAGAGGATAAGTTTTATAAATAGGGGATATGAATTATTTATGACTAGTTTTTGATCGTTTATTGGAACGGATAGGTAATTAGGGATGATTTTTTATCCATGGGAAGTGAGAAATAAATATTGGCGGGATGGGCAAAAATTGATATAGGATCAAGCCAATAATAACATTTTTTGGCAAGATAACTTATCGTGAGTCAAATGTTAGGTTAATGGCTTCAATAAATGGGGTTATTAGCGTCGAAAATTTAATCGTCTAAATATGCAATATGTTACCCTAAATAATTCGAGCTGCTACTGCTGTTAAGTAGTTACACGAAAACGGGCAGACAATTACTACGGGAGTCAGTACTGTGTTAGGTAAAATTCGTTCTCAACTCATCACGAAAGGCCCTTCATTTTTGAAACTGCCTTTAAAAGTAACCCCATTCGCATTGCAGCGCCAAGTTCTTGAGCAATTACTAAGCTGGCAATTTCGTGAATCAGTGAAAGAAGGGGAACTTGATTTTCTCGAAGACAAATGGCTAAAGGTTGAAGTTCGTGACTTAGCGTTAGTCTGGTTTATCAGTTTGCAAGGTGGCCAACTGTCCGTCAAACAGCATGCAGAGGCTGATGTTAGTGTGAGTGGTAATGCGAATGATCTAGTACTGATCGCCGCGCGTAAAGAAGACCCTGATACGCTCTTTTTCCAACGTAGGTTGGTGATTGAAGGGGATACAGAGCTTGGCCTCTATGTGAAAAACTTAATGGATGCTTTTGAACTCGAAAATATGCCAGCTCCGTTGCGTTTTGCTTTATTACAATTGGCTGATGTAATTAAAACCGTGCATGAAAGTGAGGACGTAGAGCATAAGTCGCCTGCGTTAACTTCATGCTAATTCGAGTTGAAATCCCTGTCGACGCAATGGGTATTGATAAATTATTGCGTGAAACGTTTCCAACTGAAGCAGAAGCTAATCTTGTTCAACATTTACGTGAGGATGGTTTGCTAACTCTCGGGGTTGTGGCAACAAATGATGATGGTGAAGTGATTGGCTATGTAGGCTTCACGCCTGTCGACGTTAACGATGAAGACGTGCAATGGGTTGGCCTTGCACCATTAGCGGTAAATAAAGCGCATCAAGGCCAAGGGATTGCAGAAAAACTGGTCTATGAAGGGTTAGATAGCCTCAATGAGTTTGGTTATGGTGCAGTCGTTGTACTGGGGGATGAACGCTACTATTCGCGCTTCGGTTTTGAACCCGCTGCAAGTCACGGTATAAGCTGCCAATGGCCTGAACAACAAGCTCATTTTTTGGTTTGTGGCTTAGAGAATGGTGAAATTGGAGAACACCAAGGTTTGGTGACTTACTCTTCACACTTCAATAATTTATAGTTAGCTAAGTAGTTAACTAAGTCATCGGGCTGGTCTATGACCAGCCTTTCTTTTGTTTTTTTATTCAGTTGCTTAACTTGATATTCTATTTTCGACGCTGCTGAACGAGAACCAATAAAACACGAGAATGCTAATGTCAGTGGCATTTTCCCTTTCAATGCTTTTGCCCCTGTTCCTGCTTTATGTTGCTCAAAACGACGTTGCACATTGGTGGTGATACCACAATACAAGGCGTTATTTTTCTCTCTCACCAAGTAAAGATACCAGTCATTTTGTTCTAATTGGCTATTATTTAGTGTTGTTTTTATCATTCTGTGCTGATTTATAAGGGAAAAATATTGGGTGAACAACGAATATATTCGTTAAGTAAGATATTTATAACATATTAAAATTTAAATAAAAAATGATATGAAACTGTCACAAATTTGTAACCTCAATCTAAGTTATGATTCAAATTATTTGAATAACTATAGCAAAATTAGCTAATTTTCTTTTCAAACTAAAGCGCATAATATGATCCATATCACAGAGGGACAGTAAAAATCCCAACTAAAAATCAAGTTTACAAGAAGGAATATACAATGAAAAAATCAACATTATTTGCTGCTGCTTTAGCTTTAGGTGCTGCATCATTCGGTTCAATGGCTGCTGAAGAAGTTCAACATACTAGTCAGCCAGCTGCGGGTTATGTCTCAGTAACAGGTGCAGTGAGTGTCAATGACCTGACCGCACAATTAGCCAAAAAAGCTGATGAAGCTGGTGCAACTTCATTCCGTGTGATTTCTGCTGGTGGTGAAAACTCAATGAATGGTACCGCGGCTATCTATAAATAAATTTATTCGTCATATTTACTCGTCATACTTCGAGCCGTAGCGTTGTTGGCCGCGTTCATTCGCACTAGTCGCATACTTATGTATGCTCCTAGCGCCTCGTTCACTTGCCGCCTAGCTACAACTCCAATTATTTAGAGTAATGACTCGAATTTAGTTGGCGTATAGGCCTAAAAATATTTAGGTTAATATTTCAGCTAGTTAGAGTATAGTAATAGCGAATTTTATGCCTACGTTCAGAACGGTTTAAGCAAGCTTAAGGGGAATCCCCCAAAAGCTTGTTCTGAACGGGTTTACATGGAAACCGCTATGACGCCTGAACAAACTTTAAAGCACATCCAGCGCTATATTGCCCGCCAACACGTTTTCTCTCTTTTTACTCACCATAACAATGATATCTGGCCTGCCAGTTGTTACTATGCATTTGATGCGAAAACGATGTGCCTGGTTTTAATGACAGACGCGAATTCAAGGCATGGGCAATTGATGGTGGCTAACCCGCAAGTGGCTGGCACAATATCAGCGCAAACCAAAGCCGTTAATGCAATACAAGGTATTCAATTTACAGGTGAAATTAAAATATTAGAAGGTGAGGAAGAACGGCTTGCCCGCGGTTTTTACTGTCGTCGTTTCCCTGTGGCATTAGTAGCGAAACTGCCTGTTTGGCAGCTTCACTTGCGGAATGTCAAAATGGTCGATAACAAATTAGGTTTTGGTACCAAACTACATTGGGAATGCCAAATTTAACGCAATTTGTGGATCACTTGATTGGAGCTACCGCGCCAAATTAAGCGTGGGTCATGTAAATCCTGTTCAAATTTACCGTCAATTACGGTATTAACTAAACTCACCACTTTTTGTTGTTCAAGCGTCAAATCACTCAATATGTATCCTGTCCATAACCAAATATCCTTATCTGGGCAAACGGCTTTTACGCGTTTAACCAACTTGAGCACCGCAGGCAAGTTGGCTGGGTGTAGCGGGTCTCCGCCCGACAGGGACAAACCCTGTCGACGAATACGCGTGTCTTGCAAATCTTGGATAATTTGATCTTCCATTTCTTGGGTGAATGGCACACCTGAATCAACTCGCCATGTACTTTGATTGTAACAACCACGGCATTGATGAACACACCCTGCCACAAACAGTGTACAGCGAGTTCCGGGGCCATTGACGACATCAACAGGATAATATTGGTGATAATTCATAGTATTAACCTATTTGACCGTTACCTAAATGCTTAATACGGCGTTTTACTTCTTCTTGTTTACCTGCATTAAATGGTCTTGCATCTGGGCTGCCTAAATAGCCACACACACGGCGGATAACCGAAACTCGGTTAGTATCATGGTTACCACAAGCAGGGCAGGTAAAGCCTTTGCTGGTGCAGGAAAACTCACCGGAAAAACCGCATTCATAACACTCATCAATGGGTGTGTTAGTACCATAATAAGGCACATGTTGATAGCTGTAGTCCCACACGTCTTCTAAGGCTCTAACATTATGTTGTAAGTTTGGATATTCGCCATAACAGATAAAACCGCCATTCGCGAGTGCAGGGTAAGGCGCTTCAAAATCAATTTTATCGTAAGGATTCACCTGTTTTTCAACATCTAGATGGAAGCTGTTTGTATAGTAACCTTTGTCGGTAACACCTGGTATCACACCAAATTCAGCGGTATCGAGACGGCAGAAGCGGTCACATAGGTTTTCACTTGGTGTGCTGTATAAACTGAAACCATAGCCTGTTTGGGCTTTCCATTCATCAGTGGCTTGGCGTAAGTGGTTGACAATTTCGACAGCTTTTTCACGTAATTTTTCGTCATCATAGACATGGGTTTGTGTGCCAAAAAGTGCATTGATGGTTTCATGCAACCCAATGTAACCTAACGAAATGGACGCGCGACCATTTTTGAAGATCTCAGCAACGTTGTCATCCGCTTTTAAGCGAACTCCGCAGGCGCCTTCCATATACAAAATTGGGGCAACACGCGCTTTTACGGTTTCTAAACGGGCAATGCGAGTCATTAAGGCTTTTTTGGCAATGGCTAAACGTTCATCCAGTAATGCCCAAAACGCATCTTCGCTGCCCTGTGCTTCGATAGCAATACGAGGCAAATTGAGGCTAATAACGCCTAAATTGTTGCGCCCATCGTGAATTTGTTGCCCATTTTCTTCATAGATCCCCAGGAAACTGCGGCAGCCCATCGGCGTTTTAAATGATCCAGTAACATCAACGACACGGTCGTAGTTAAGAATATCGGGGTACATGCGCTTACTGGCACACTCTAAAGCGAGTTGTTTTATGTCGTAATTAGGGTCACCCAATTTATGGTTTAGGCCATCTTTAATTGCGAATACGAGCTTAGGGAAAACCGCCGTTTTACGATTTTTGCCAAGGCCCGCAATGCGGTTTTTCAGAATAGATTGCTGAATTAATCGTGCTTCTTTAGAGGTTCCAAGGCCAAAACCAAAGGTGACAAATGGGGTTTGGCCATTCGCAGTGTGAAGTGTATTAACTTCATACTCTAAAGATTGAAAGGCGTCGTAACACTCTTTATCGGTGCGGCTGTGTGCATAACCCTCTGCGTCTGCAATTCCCCATTCTTTGGCGACGTTTAGGTGTTTTTCGAAGCTAATTGCCACATATGGCGCTAAAATTTCGTCAATACGGTTAATGGTTGTGCCCCCATAAATATGGCTTGCAACTTGGGCAATAATTTGTGCAGTAACGGCTGTTGCGGTTGAAATAGACTTTGGCGGCTCTATTTCGGCATTTCCCATTTTAAACCCGTTAGTTAACATGCCTTCAAGGTCAATTAACATACAGTTAAACATTGGAAAGAAGGGAGCATAGTCGAGGTCATGATAGTGAATTTCACCGCGTTCGTGTGCGATAACGACATCTCTTGGTAAAATATGCTGTTTTGCATAGTGTTTAGCGACAATACCCGCGAGTAAATCGCGTTGTGTCGGGATCACTTTACTGTCTTTATTGGCATTTTCATTGAGTAAAGAGACGTTACTTTGTTCGATTAGCCCACGAATGTCATGAGTCAATTGGCTGCGTTTTTCACGTTCGCTGTCTCTATCGTGGCGATATTCAATATAAGCACGAGCTAAGTCTTTATAAGGCCCGGCCATTAGTTGGTCTTCAACCGCATCTTGAATGTCAGCGATATCCACTCGGTCACGGCTGCAAAGTTGTTCTGTGACGACAGAAGCAACCTGAAGACAATAATCGTCATCCTTAACATTCACAGCAGCCGCTGCGCGTTTAACGGCTTCCTGAATTCGTGGAAGGTCAAAACCGACCTGACAACCATCTCTTTTAATAACAACCGTTCCCACGGGCATTCTCCTTGTTAAGTTATCCACAATACGACTTCAGCTATTCGCCATGTTTATCACGGGTACTAATCTGTGGATAAAATGTGAATAAATACTATATGTTGTGTCAATTGGTGTAATTAAAGCACAATATGTGGGATATTGCTTTTATTTAGATCGCTAACATTTGATTTAAAACAAAGAAAAAAATAATTTGTATGAAGATCAAAAGCGCAGAGGAAATAAATCTTTTCAGTTACTAGGATTCATTTTAATCATGCAAATAAAGTGTGTGTAATCGAATTTCCATCAGCGGAAAACGGGAAAAGTAGAGTTATAGTGTACAATCGGGAAGTTTTATGAGGACGGTAATACGTTTGGGGTGACAAAATCAGCGGAAAAAATAAAGACACCCCACTCAAAGCATGGGGTGTTTGGCTCGAACTAATCGTTATTTACGTACTGCGATTGCTTCGATTTCAATTTTTACGTCTTTTGGCAGACGAGCAACTTCAACACAAGAGCGAGCTGGGAATGGTGCATTATGTTGCTTGAAAAACTCTTCATAGGTGGCATTCACTGTCGCGAAGTCATTTAAATCTTTTACAAATACCGTTGTTTTCACGATATTAGCCGCACTTAAGCCAGCTTTTTCTAAAATTGCTTTTACGTTAGCCAGTGATTGGCGAGTTTGTGCTGCGATATCTTCAGGCACTTCACCGGTTTTAGGGTCAACAGGGATTTGACCTGATGTGATAACCATACTACCCAAATCTACGCCTTGAACGTAAGGACCGATCGCTGCTGGTGCGTTTTCTGTATTGATTTCGTATGACATAACTACTCCGTTTCATCACGTAAAGAGAAAATACTCATCATGTGGCAAGCCACAGCAGTGTTTGTGGCTTGGTGTGACTTTGAGTATAACTTTATGGGGTATTAGGCGCTATTATAAACATGGATTGCACCTAGACAACACCGCAGTCTACGCAAAAACAACCTACTGGTTATTGATCACAGCGTCTCTATCGAACTCTTTTTCGCAGAATTTACACGTCAGTGCGACTTCTTTGCCGATTTTTTTCACTCGGAAACTGCTTGATACGGGCTCATTATGGCTAATACAGTTGCTATTTGGGCAAATTAACACATTGTCGATATACTGAGGCAGTGTGAGTTCAAGCTTTTCGACCACTTGGTAATCTTCAATGCGATTCACAGTGGCTTCAGGGGCATACATAGCTAATTGGTTAGCTTGCTCAGGAGTTAAAAAGGTATTTTCAATTTTGATAATATCTTTCTTGCCTAAGTTGCTTGAAGGTAAATTTAAACCAATGGTGATGCGCTCATCCGTTTTGGTCAGTTTGAACAGTTTGAGTAATTTGAAGCCAATTTGAGCAGGAATGTGGTCAATCACTGTACCGTGGCTGATTGCTTCAACTTGTAATTTATGGTCGTGTGTCATGATGATTTCCTCCTCAGATAGCCAATTCTTTATTTAAAACCAGTGATAGCAATGCTTGCCTTGCATAAATCCCATTGCCTGCTTGTTGAAAATAATAAGCATATGGGGTGCTATCTACATCAACCGCGATTTCATCAACTCGAGGTAATGGATGTAAGACTTTTAAATTCGGTTTTGCACAATGCAGGTCAGCGGCACTTAAAATAAATTGGGCTTTCACATTCGCGTATTCAGAAGGGTCGAGACGCTCTTTTTGTACGCGAGTCATATACAGAATGTCGAGTTCTGGCATCACTTCATCAATGTTATTGTGCAGGCTGTAGGTTGCGCCTTTTTCTTCTAAGATGTGCAGAATATGGTTTGGCATTGAAAGCGCTTCGGGAGCAATAAAGTAGAAGTGATTACCTTCAAATTTAGACAGTGCTTGTGTAAGAGAATGCACGGTTCTACCATATTTTAAGTCACCAACCATGGCAATTTGTAGGTTCTCTAAACGGCCTTGCGTTTCTTGGATAGTAAACAAGTCGAGTAATGTTTGCGTCGGATGCTGGTTCGAGCCATCGCCTGCATTAATGACAGGAATATGGCCTGCAAACTGGCTAGCGAGGCGAGCGGCACCTTCTTGCGGATGGCGCATGACGATAGCATCCACATATTGGCTGATAACAGAGATAGTATCGGCCAATGTTTCCCCTTTTTTACCGAGGGAGGTGTTGGTGCTGTCAGAAAAGCCAACAACAGAAGCGCCTAAACGGTGGATAGCTGTTTCAAATGACAAGCGCGTGCGTGTCGAGGCCTCAAAGAAACAGCTTGCGATAACTTTATGTTTTAGGAACTCGGGTTGTGGCTGCTTTTTTAATGAAGCAGCGACGTTAAGTACTAATTCAAGATCTGAACGGTCTAAATCATTAATCGAGATGATATCGCGGTGGTATAAAGGGTTCGGCATTGTTGTTCTCCTGTGTCAGCAAGACATATTAGGTCTATAGGCCAAAAAAAAGCCCCTCATTGAGGGGCTTTTTTATAAATAAGAAGGGGAAAAACAGGCTGTCCAGACCGCCAGAAGGCAGTGCAGTGGAGGTGTTCTCTGTAAAAAATAGAGCAGCAACGTTCATGGTTTCTCCCGGCAAATTGTGGCGCATTATACGCATCTGATTCCATGACGCAAGCGTTTGCATAAAGAAAAATACATTTTTTTTATTTTTGCGTTTTGGTGAATATTTGAACTAACTGAAAAATGGGAGAAATAGTATCTCTCAATAGGGAATGCGCTGAGTATTGGTGTTTTTTAAACCAAAATTAAATCACATGATTGAATATACAGTACATTTATTTACACTTATTTTATGTGCGAGTAAGATAATTTTTCTTTTTAATTAAATATGATCATTATGAAATCACGACTTTTTATTCTATTGGCATTCCTTCTCTCTGGCTGTTCATCTGTTTGGGTACCTGTTTCCGGCGGTTCAAAATTCACTCAAGCTGAGGCGAATGCAGTTTGTAAACCTGAAGCCCTTCATTTGTACCCAATCAAAAATGAAGTTGCGCAGCGCTCTGTTATGTCTTATGTCGAAAAAAAATGCAAAAAAGATGATGATTGTGGCAAAGACAAAACTTATAAAGAACAAACACCAGTTATGGAAAGCTATGTGATTGATGTCAATGAAGACACCCGTAATAATTATTACTTGGAATGCATGGTGTCTAAAGGCTGGACAAAAAAAGATAAGTATATGTGGGAATAGCATACAAGCAGCTAAATAGCCCAGTAGGCGCAGTTTACTTGGCTATTTAGCATGACAACGTTTATTTTTGCCCAAGTCTTTTCGCTACTTTCTCTAATTTCATCATTAGTAATAATGTAATCGAAACTAATACAATCGTTAGTGCCGAACCATCTGCAATATTGCCTCTATCGGTTAAACTGAAAATTGAAACAGGTAATGTCGCCCAGCCGGGGGGATATAACATCATCGTGGCGCCAAGTTCCCCTAAAGACAGTGAGAGGCTTAATGCCAGTGCTGAAATCATCCATGGCATCAAGAGTGGTAAGGTCACATGGCATAAACGATACCAAGGGGAAGCGCCTAAGCTAAAAGCTACGTTTTCTATATCGGGAGAAATACGTGCTAAGCCAGTGGAAACATTGCTAAAAGTAAAAGCCGAAATCAACACAAAATGGGCACTAAATACAATCCAAAAGGTGCCGTTCATCTGTAAATAGCCTTGGCTGAATGCCACAAGGATCCCAAGCCCGATAGAAACAGAAGGAATGGCGCTGGGGAGGTAAAATGCAATACTCAGCCACTTTTGTATTTTCCCACTGTGTCTTCTTAATGCTAACGCAGCCCAAAGCCCACAAAACAGCGCAAATAGACTGGCACTAAAACCAACCACTAGGCTGGATAACATGGCGTCCCAAGCTGGCCCACTAAATGCGTTAACAAAATGTTCAAAAGTAAAGCCTGAAGGCAAAATGCCATTCCATTGGCGGCTGAAACTCGACATTAAAATCATCACTAAAGGCAGTAAAAACAATAAACTAAATAAGCTGATGGCAATGATAGTAGCAGTAACTCGTCCTTTTTTAGACCAAATCAACATAATTAATTCCTTACACCAAGACGAGTGGTTGCCATTCTGTAGAGAAAAAATAACCCGAGTGAAAGCAAGATGTTAATTAAGGCAATCATGCATGCTACGGCATAATCTGACTCTAATATTGCCTTGCTATAGACCATCATCGGTAAGGTATTGACGCCTTTCGCCCCGATAAACAGTACGATGCCAAATTCATTGGTGGTTAACAGCAGGCACAGGCTACCCCCTGCTAATAGAGCGGGAAGTGCTGCTGGGAAAATAACTTGCGCGATAACCCGTGCAGGATGTGCGCCTAAAATACTGGCGGCTTCTAATTGGCTCTTGTCGATTTGGCGCAGTGCCGCCATAAGGGGACGCATCACCAAAGGGGTAAAAACAGTAATTTCTGCTAAGATCACGCCATGAATTGAATAAAGGAACTCAACGGGCGGCAATTCGAAATCAAACAATGCCATCAAGGTGCCATTGAGTAGCCCTGCAGAACCATAAATGAAGGTAAAAGCGAGTGTAATCAAAAAGGTCGGTAGAGCAATAAAAGTATCAATCACTTGCGTGATAAAACGACTTCCCGGGAAAGGAATAAACACTAAGATCAGTGATAAGATACTACCTATCACAAGGCAACCTAAAGTGGCCAAAATGGCGATGTAGAGTGTGTTCCATAACCCATTAATAAAGCGCTTTGACTCAATAAGTTGCCAAAATGCGTCTAACCCCCATTTTCCCGCCTCATTTTGTAGTGCTTGTTGCGCTATCAACAATAAGGGATAAAAAAACAGCGTAGCTAACACCAGTAATGGCGGTAATATCCAATAAATGGGCTTTATTGTTATTGATGAACCTTTTGGCACGCTAATATGTGACATGTTATTCCTCAATTAAAACGGTATCTACTGGTGAAAACCATAAGGTGAGTTTATCGCCGATTTTAGGCGGTGAGGCCAAATGGGTGATGGCAACACTCACGGTTTCACCCGCAACATCACAAATTAAATGCGTTAAATCCCCCTGCCAACGAATAGACGTTAATGTGACTTGTAATTGATTGGTGGTATTGGCGTTTTGTACTAGCGTAATGTGTTGTGGGCGGATACACACCCATTTGTGGGTGCCAGCTCGCATACCTAATGTATGAGCTTCCAGCAATGTTCCACCACAACTGACATTTACTTTTCCGGGAGTTGTTGAAAAGCCAAGTGCTGTCGCGGCTAGAATATTGGCTCGGCCTAAAAACTCAGCTGCAAAACGGTTGGGGGGGCAGTGATATAAGGCATTTTTCTCACCATGTGCGACTAAATAGCCATCTTTCATAATGCCAATTTTATCACCAAGCGCGAGAGCTTCCGTTTGGTCATGGGTCACATAAAGAATGGTTAAATCAGGTAGTTCACGGTGTAACCGGGCGATTTCTTCAACCATATTATGGCGAATTTGCGCATCTAGCGCGGAAAGTGGTTCGTCGAGTAACAGAACACGAGGCCTTACGGCAATCGCTCTAGCAATCGCCACTCGCTGTTGCTGACCTCCTGAAAGTTGGTGAGGGTAGCGGGTTGCGTAATCCGTCATTCCGACGATTTTAAGGGCTTCAACGACTCGCTCATTAATGAGTGCTTTAGGTTGTTTTTGAGCTCGTAAGCCAAATGCCACATTTTCTTCCACTTTCATGTGGGGAAATAATGCGTAGTTTTGTACAACCATACCAAGTCCACGTTGGTAGGGGGGAAGGTGGGTGATATCCATATCACCTAATAAGATGCGCCCGCTATCAGGTTGAGCAAACCCGGCAATAGCACGTAATACAGTGGTTTTCCCCGATCCTGAAGGGCCGATTAAGACGAGTATTTCACCGGGGTCGATAGTGAGATCCAAGGGTTTCAATACCACATTGTTGTGGTAGGACACCCGCAAAGACTCGAGTTTGATCCCTGAGTGCTCGTTTTGCTGCATTGCAGTAGTGGCTTTTCGTTTCATCAACATCACAAGTTACTCACCATCAGTGACTTTTTGCCAACGTGAAATATCATCGGATAGGGAAACTTCAACTTCATTCCAATTAGGCTGCCAGGTTTTCACACCGTCTAACATTTGGACAGCAGTGTGGTATTGCTTATCAGATGGTGTGATATCTGAACGAACAGGCATTCCCCATGAAAGCTCACTGACTCGGCTTTGTGAGGGTTTATCTAAAAGGAAATTAATCAGCTTTTTGCCGTTTTCTGTTTCAGGGGCGTTGTTAACTAAGCCGATAACATAAGGTAAAACCAGTGCACTACGTTCCCCATTGGCATCTTTTGGCCAGAAAATTTGGACATTCGGGTTACGTGCCATTTGAGATAAATTCATTTGTAAGTCGCCATTAGCGACATACAGTTCCCCTTTATTGACAAGTGCGGTGAGTTTACCTGTGGAGGCCGATGGGCCAACGTTATTAGCCTGCAATTTACCGAGGTAATCAAACCCTGCATCTTTGCCATTAAAACTGTGGAAAACTTGTAACATCACTGCGGTGCCGTCCCCTGCTTGTCCCGGTGTTGAATATTGCAGTTTATTATTAAAGCGAGAATCGAGTAGGGAGTCCCAATTTTCAGGAGGAGACTTAAGCAGTTTAGCGTTATAGATAAAGGTCAGGTAATTATTGACTAACGGTGTGTAATAGTGATTGGAATTAGGAATATTTGCTGCATTTTCTGGCGTAAATTCAGCTAATAACTGGTTTTTTGCGGCACGTTGAATAAAGGGAGGAACAGTAATCAGCACATCGGCTTGTGGATTGGTACGCTCTTTAGCGAGCCTTTCAACTATCGCCCCTGAACCACTTTCGACATACTGTACTTTGATACCGGTTTGTTTGGTAAATGCTTCGAACTGATTTTTATACCAACTGTTGTTGCCATCGTGAAGCCCATCAGCGGAGTAAACAGTCACAACATCAGCAGCAAAAACAGAGGTAGAGCAAAGGGTTGCCATTAATAGGCCAGCTAAGTAGGTGCGTTTCATGGTTTTCTCCTGTTAAGGTAAAATGTATTCTGGTATATACCAGATGTTTTTTACGCTAACGGGTTTATATGACAGAAAGATGAAATGCAGATAAATAGCTAAAATTATTTTCTATAGGCAGAAATAATCACAAAGTATCGACTTCGATGCGCAAGCTATCATGACGCCAGTACTCAACATCATAATCTAAAATTCGGCCATGTTGGTCATAGTTTAAGCGCTGCAACAATAGGGCTGGGCGACCAACGGTAACCCCCAGTGCTTGTGCTGCTTGCGCCGGCATTGCTGTTGGGTAAAAAGACAAATGCATGCTGGTATAAATTAAATTGAAATGGGCTTCGTATACCTCCGTTAGGCTGCCATTGAGATCGTAACGTAGCAGCTCAGGAACGCGAGCAGGTAAGCAATGGTTTTCACAGTAACAAACAGGTCTGTCATCAGCAAAACGTAGGCGGGTGAGTAAATAAATTTGTTCAAACGATTGAAGTTTTAAGGGAGTCATCGCTTCGAGAGGAACGGGAATGACTTTTCCATCCAGTAAGACTGTCTTCGGTTGGCGACCTTGTTCAAGGCAAAGTTTATGGAAATTGGTATTTTGGGTTGGATCTAACCAGAGGCGCTCAGGTGTGACAAACCAACCGCGGCGTTCAGAGCGGTAAATGACTCCACTGGATTCTAACTGCGCCAAACTTTCGCGAATAGTGACGCGAGTAGTATTGAAAATGGCGCAAAGTTCGCGTTCAGAGGGGAGTTTATCCCCACATTTTAACGAACCATTTTGAATCCTTTCCTGTAATTGGGCTTTGATAAGCAAGTATTGTGGGGTTTCATCCGCTGATAATTTCATGGTTATTTCCTATCATTGTTTCAATCATATTATACATAGTTATATGAATTTTTTGTTTCACGCACACTTTTCCTTTGACCTTTTGAGTCGCCTACGACCATTATAATAGCAATCTGGTATAGACCAAAGGTGAATTGAATGACAAACAATAATTATTTGCTATTAACACCGGGACCGCTCACGACATCTAAAACGGTGAAGGAAGCCATGTTGTTTGATAGCTGCACATGGGATGATGATTACAATTTAGGCGTTGTACAACATATTCGCCAACAATTAGTGGCACTGGCAACGGCCAACGCAGGGTATTCATCGGTACTACTTCAAGGAAGTGGAAGCTATGCGGTTGAAGCTGTTTTAGGTAGTGCTATCGGCGATAAAGAGAAAGTTTTGATTATCAGTAATGGCGCCTATGGTGCTCGAATGGCACAAATGGCCCAAGGCTTAGGTGTTGCCCATTGTGTTTATGATTGTGGTGAAGTGGCTTTGCCTGATCTGCAACGGGTCGAGCAGTTATTACAACAAGATAACCAAATCACTCATATTGCGATGGTACATTGTGAAACCACGACTGGGATTTTAAACCCGATAGAGAAAATCGCGAAGTTAGCGAAACAGTATCAAAAATGTTATATCGTGGATGCAATGAGCAGTTTTGGCGGAATTCCCATGGATATTGCTGAGCTTAACATTGATTTTTTCATTAGTTCGGCAAATAAGTGTATTCAGGGAGTTCCGGGGTTTGCTTTTGTCATTGCTCGTGCTGATGCACTTGAGGTCTGTAAAGGACGTTCCCGTTCATTATCGCTAGATTTGTATGCGCAGTGGCGCTGTATGGAAGATTTCCATGGTAAATGGCGTTTTACTTCTCCAACCCATACGGTATTAGCATTTGCCCAAGCACTTAAAGAGTTAGCTCAAGAAGGTGGCGTAGCCGCGCGTTTTCAACGTTATCGACAAAATCAACATAAGCTGGTGGTTGGTATGCGTCAATTGGGTTTTACCACATTGTTAGAAGATGGTCTCCATTCGCCGATTATCACCGCATTTTACTCACCAAATTCGCCTGATTACCAATTCAAGCAATTTTATCAAAATTTAAAATCACAAGGCTTTGTCATTTATCCGGGCAAAGTCTCGCAAAGTGATTGTTTCCGCATTGGAAACATTGGTGAAGTTTATGAAAAAGACATTGATGCCTTGTTGGTAGCAATAGAAAAAGCCATTTACTGGGAAAAATAAGGGAAAGAAATGAACCGTATTGAAGCTGTTATTCTTGATTGGGCGGGTACCACTGTTGATTTTGGTTCTTTTGCGCCTACTCAGATTTTCATTGAAGCATTTAAATCTGTGTTCGATATGGATATCACACTGGCTCAAGCGCGCATTCCTATGGGGCTAGGAAAATGGCAGCATATTGAAGCACTGGGTAAATTGCCTGAGGTAGACGCTTTATGGAACGCGAAGTTTGGCCGCTCAATGAGTAGTGAGGATATCGATAAAATCTATGCGGCCTTTATGCCATTGCAAATTGCTAAAGTGGTTGACTTTGCTGCGCCAATCGCTGGAGTTGTCGACACAATTGCTACATTACGCAGCCAAAACATTAAAATTGGTTCTTGTTCAGGTTACCCTCGTGCCGTGATGGAGAAGTTAGTTCC
Organism: Providencia sp. PROV004; assembly: GCF_011045615.1. NCBI lineage: Bacteria > Pseudomonadati > Pseudomonadota > Gammaproteobacteria > Enterobacterales > Morganellaceae > Providencia > Providencia sp. PROV004. The sequence goes on along the minus strand of NZ_CP042859.1, from coordinate 4,211,439 downwards.
AGCAGCAAAGGTGTTGGGCTATCAACCTGACTACTGGGTCGCGAGCGATGATATTCCCGCGGGTGGGCGACCGGGGCCTTGGATGGCACTTCAGAACGTGATTAAGTTAGGTATCGGCTCCGTATCAGCTTGTATTAAAGTGGATGATGCTGTTCCTGGTATTGAAGAAGGACGTAATGCCGGGATGTGGAGTGTTGGTTTGTCTATCTCGGGTAATGAGTTTGGTAAAACATGGGAAGAGTATCAAGAGATGACTGTAGATACGGTTAACTCGTTAAAACAACAAGCCGCCGAGAAATTGTATGCTGCTGGTGCTCATTATGTGATTGATACGTTAGCGGATTTGCCATCGGTTATTGATTGTATCAATCAGCGTTTGGCGAAAGGTGAACGTCCATAATGATAGGTTACCCTCAACTCATTTTGTTGAGTTGAGGGTAGGAATTTAAAAAACATTAATAGGAAGTTCTGGCGCTAATGTCGCCACCATTACCGCTTTGATGGTATGTAAACGGTTTTCTGCTTGATCAAAGACAATACTGTAAGGAGATTCAAAGACTTCTTCCGTGACTTCTAACCCACCAAACATATTGAATTCTTTAGCAAGTTGCGCTCCCAATGTGGTGTCTTCATTATGGAATGCAGGTAAGCAGTGTAAGAACTTAACATTCGGGTTGCCAGTGAGCTTAATCACATCCATATTCACTTGGTATGGTTTTAATAAATTAATGCGCTGTGCCCATACTTCTTTGGCTTCTCCCATCGATACCCACACGTCGGTATAGATAAAATCGGCATCTTTAACACCTTCGGCGACATCTTCCGTGAGTGTGATTTTCGCACCCGTTTTTTGAGCCAGTGCTTGGCAAGTATTCACTAATTCTTCTTCTGGCCAGCAGCTTTTCGGCGCAACAAGGCGTAAATCTAAACCTGTAAGCGCAGCAGCTTCTAGCATCGAATTCCCCATGTTATTGCGTGCATCACCTAAATAGGCAAATTTAATTTCAGATAATGGTGTATTTGGTCGGTGCTCTTGAATGGTTAGCAGGTCGGCTAATAACTGTGTGGGATGGAATTCGTTAGTTAGTCCATTCCATACAGGCACTCCCGAGTGCGCGGCTAAGAGTTCTACTGTGTTTTGAGCGAATCCGCGGTATTGAATACCGTCATACATCCTGCCCAATACTCGAGCAGTATCTTTCATGGTTTCTTTGTGGCCGATTTGGCTACCAGAAGGCCCTAAATAAGTGACTCTAGCGCCTTGGTCAAATGCACCAACTTCAAATGCACAGCGTGTCCGCGTTGAATCTTTTTCAAAAATAAGCGCAAAGTTTTTACCTGAAAGGAGGGGCTGTTCTGTACCGGCTTTTTTTTCTGATTTTAGCCAAGAAGAGAGTTTTAAAAGTGAATGAATTTCGCTAGAAGTAAAATCTAGTAACCTTAGAAAAGGTTTATTATATAGGGGGTTCATAATTGGCAGCCTTTTTGTTTTGAATTAATATTCAATTTATATTCATAAAAATTCAAAATCAACCCCCAACGCAAAAGAAATTATCTTTAAATATATGGTTTCACTGTCAACCGTATGGGAGAATGGCGCAAAGAAAGACGAGCGACAAAGAAATAAAAGGGGTGTGGATATGGTAGATAAAGCTGAATTGGATGCGCAGTACGAAGAAACTCGCTTAATTATCGAAGAATTATTGGAAGATGGCAGCGATCCTGATGCATTGTATGCGATTGAGCATCATTTCTCTGCTGACAACTTTGCACTGTTAGAAAAAGCGGCTGTTGAAGCTTTTAAACTAGGCTATGAAGTCACGGATGCGGAAGAACTCGAAATTGAAACGGGTGAAACCCTGATGTGCTGCGATGTGATCAGTGAAAGTGCTTTAAATGCAGAGCTGATTGACGCACAAGTTGAACAATTAATGAAGCTGGCTGAGAAAATGGGCATCAACTATGATGGTTGGGGCACGTATTTTGAAGACCCAGACGCAGAATATGACGACGAAGACGGTGACGATATCGACCCTGAAGATCGCGTTCATTAATTATTAGTCGCATCATGCAACTGCATAAAAGGATAGCTAAAAACTATCCTTTTTCGTTTAGCGTAGAATTATAATGCCTTTAACATGCGAATTTCACAGTCACTATGACCCGTATTTCCTAACGGTTCATCAATAAATTCAAACCCTAATTTTTCATATAACTTAATAGCCGCTTGGAGCTCTTTGGTTGTTTCTAGGTAGCAACGGGTGTAACCTTGCTGTTTAGCAAACTCCAGAGACATCAGTACGATTTGCTTCGCTAAGCCTTTGCCGCGTAGTACTGAAGATAAATACATTTTCTGTAATTCTGCTGTTTCGCTATCACCACCAGCAACTTGTGAAACACCGCCACCGCCAACAATTTTGCCATCCATTTCAACTACCCAGTAAGCACTGCGCGGTTTGCTATACACCTCAAATAAGGTATCTAAAATAGGGTCAGCAACGGCAAAGCCTTTGTCCGCAGTTAAGCCATGTTCAGCGGAAACTTCGCGAATAACGGCGGCGATCCCAGGGTTGTCTTGAGGTTGAATTAAACGAACTTTAACGGTTTGGTTTGTGTCTGTTGTCATGGGAACATCTCTTTTATTTGTATTAATTATATTTTTCATTGCGGCATTGGTAGTCGCAATATGTATGATATTGGCACATTTTTAATATTTTCAATGCCCTAATACAAAAAAGCCCTGACTCATCAACGACGAGTCAGGGACAGATACTTAAAGCTTAATGATTACAAAGAGGCAATCGTCACTTTTTGTGCTTCAATTTTAGCTTTTGCTTCAATATTGGCAGTTAAGCGTTCACGCTCTTTTTCAACAACGGCAGCAGGCGCACGGCTCACAAAACCTTCGTTTGCCAGTTTGTTTTCAATGGTTTCGATTTCTTTCACCACTTTTTCCAGCTCTTTATCTAAACGAGCCAGTTCCGCGTCTTTATCAACCAGACCCGCCATTGGGATCAGTAACTCAGCACCGCCAACTAGTTTGGTGACAGAAACCGGTGCTTCTTCGCCTTCAGATAGCACGCGGATGCTTTCTAAACGCGCCATTGATTTGATAAAGCTTTGGTTTTCTTCGATACGGCGTTTTGCATCAGCAGAAGCACCACGCAGCATCACATCGAGCGGTTTACCTGGTGAAATATTCATTTCTGCACGAATGTTACGAACGGCAATAATCGCTTCTTTGATCCACTCAAGGTCACTCAGCGCAAGTTCATCGACTTTAGCGGCATCGAACTCAGGGAACGCTTGCAACATAATGGTATCAGCGTCAATACCTTTAACGACTTTCACTCGTTGCCAGATAGTCTCAGTGATAAATGGAATGATTGGGTGAGCAAGGCGCAATAAGCCTTCCAGCACTTCGATCAGGGTGAAACGCGCTGCACGAACTTGCGCTTCATTACCTTTATGAACTGCAGGTTTAGACAGCTCTAAGTACCAGTCACAGAATTCATTCCATGTGAAATCATACAAAATACCCGCTGCGATATCGTAACGGTGAGTATCTAACGCTTCACGGTAAGCTTTTACAGTCTGATTAAATTGCGCCATGATCCAGCGGTCAGCCAATGAGAAGCTCATTTCACCGCCGTTTTGGCCGCAATCTTGGCCTTCGGTATTCATCAGAACGAAGCGGCTCGCATTCCATAATTTATTACAGAAGTTACGGTAACCGGATAGGCGTTTCATATCCCAGTTGATATCACGACCTGTTGAAGCTAATGCGGCTAAAGTAAAGCGTAGGGCGTCAGTACCGTGGGCTTCAATGCCTTCTGGATATTCTTTACGAGTACGTTTAGCAATTTTTTCAGCCAATTGCGGCTGCATCATGTTGCCAGTGCGTTTTTCAAGTAAGTCTTCTAAAGAAATACCGTCAATCATATCCAGTGGGTCAATAACGTTCCCTTTGGATTTCGACATTTTTTGGCCTTCTTCATCACGGATCAAGCCTGTCATGTAAACGGTTTTAAATGGTACTTGTGGTTCACCGTTTTCATCTTTGATGAAATGCATGGTCATCATGATCATACGGGCGATCCAGAAGAAAATAATATCGAAGCCACTGACCAATACATCTGTTGGATGGAAGGTTTTCAGTGCATCGGTATTTTCTGGCCAGCCGAGAGTCGAGAATGTCCACAGACCGGAAGAGAACCACGTATCCAGTACGTCATCATCTTGACGCAGAGCGATATCTGCACCTAAGTTGTTTTCACGACGGACTTCGTCTTCATCACGACCCACATAGACATTGCCTTTTTCGTCATACCATGCAGGAATGCGGTGACCCCACCAAAGTTGGCGAGAAATACACCAGTCTTGAATATCACGCATCCAAGAGAAATACATGTTTTCGTACTGACGAGGAACGAACTGAATACGGCCATCTTCAACGGCTTTAATGGCATCACGAGCTAAAGGCTCGGTACGTACGTACCATTGGTCGGTTAGCATAGGTTCAATAACCACGCCACCACGGTCACCGTAAGGCACTGTTAAGTCATGCGGTTTTACTTCAACCAGCAGGCCAAGTTGTTCGAACTCTGCCACGATAGCTTTACGAGCCGCGAAACGTTCCATCCCACGATACGCTTCTGGCATTTCGCAACTATAAGCCGTAGATGGGTTACCGTTGGTATCGAAAACCTCTGCTTCGTTACGAACGTTACCGTCTAAGTCCATCATGTTAATCATCGTTAACTGATGGCGTTTACCGACTTCATAGTCATTAAAGTCATGAGCTGGCGTGATTTTCACGCAACCAGTGCCTTTTTCCATGTCGGCGTGTTCATCACCCACAATTGGGATACGGCGGTTAACGATTGGCAGAATAATTTCTTTGCCAATTAAATCTTTATAGCGTGGATCTTCAGGGTTAACTGCAACACCAGTGTCCCCTAGCATGGTTTCAGGACGAGTGGTCGCGACCACTAAGTAGTCTTTGCCTTCAGCGGTTTTTGCACCGTCAGCCAGTGGGTAGCGCAGGTGCCACATAGAACCTTTAACTTCACGGTTTTCAACTTCTAAGTCAGAAATTGCCGTGTGCAGTTTCGGGTCCCAGTTGACTAAGCGTTTGCCACGATAAATTAAGTTTTCTTTATAGAGACGAACGAATGCTTCTTTAACAGCTTTAGATAAGCCTTCATCCATGGTAAAACGCTCGCGATCCCAATCAACAGAGTCGCCTAAACGGCGCATTTGTTGTGAAATTGTACCGCCAGATTCCGCTTTCCATTCCCAGATTTTGTCAATGAACGCATCGCGGCCGTAGTCGTGACGGTTTTTACCTTCTTCGGCTGCAATTTTTCGCTCAACGACCATCTGAGTTGCAATACCCGCATGGTCTGTTCCCGTTTGCCATAAGGTATTTTTACCTTGCATACGCTGGTAGCGGATCATGGTATCCATGATAGTTTGCTGGAAGGCATGCCCCATGTGCAGGCTACCAGTGACGTTCGGTGGCGGAATGACGACACAGAAGCTGTCTTGGGTGGTATCCCCATTAGGTTTAAAATAACCGCTTTTCTCCCAGTGAGCATACAGTGACTGCTCAATCTCTGCGGGGTTATATGTTTTATCGAGCGAGGGCTCATTCATTGGGCTATCTGGTTTCTTTTCCATTATCTTTTTGTATTCAGTAAGTTGGCGGCGTCGCCATAGTCAAATTGAAGCCGACGCTACGGTACGTTTTATACCGTTCACGCGCCAACTGTTTTAAAGTTTCATCAATAGGTACGAAGTCTATCACTTCATGGAAAGCCGTGGCAAAATCTGCGAACTGATTTTGTAAATTAATCAGTATATCGCGAGGTGTTGTGCCTCTTTTGGCCGGCCAGCAAATTTCAATCGGTGCACCATAACGCGGGCCTTCCCCTGCCAAATTATGCGGGACAAACTGGTGTGGATCACGCTGCCAAAGGGCCTCATCAATCTTTTCTGCTTGTAGCTGTGTTTCGCAAGCAACCAAAACACGCTTTCCACTGCGCCACATCTGAGCGGCAAGCTCACAAGCTAGCCATTCATGGGCTTCAAGTTCAGAATGTGGTGATGTCTGTTCTAGTTGGTAAAATGTACCTTTTTTCATATACCCGTCATACTTCAATTTGTAGGGGTGTTGGCTACGCGCTTTCGCCTTAGTCACATACTTTTGTATGCTCCCAAGGCCTCAATTGCTTGCCGCCTACCTACAAACTGAATTATTTAGGGTATGGCGTAAATTGCCATCCTTCAATTTGTAGGGGTGTTGGCTACGCGCTTTCGCCTTAGTCACATACTCTTGTATGCTCCCAAGGCCTCAATTGCTTGCCGCCTACCTACAAACTGAATTATTTAGGGTATAGCGTAAATTGCCATACTTCAATTTGTAGGGGTGTTGGTTAAGTTTTTTGGTGGCATAGCTCAAAATTATTTCTATGTTGAATTATAACCTTTTTTATTGCTGCCTCAAAATGGCTTCTATGTGTATCGAAAAGCCAAAAATAATATCCCGAATCGCATAAGTGCTCATCGGGATATTTTTACGAGTGATGTACAGCTAAAATGCTAAATCGGGTTATTCATCACCATTAAGGCCTGCACGGTTCAACAAGAACTGCGCTAGCATGGAAACAGGGCGGCCAGTGGCCCCTTTCGCTGCACCTGAACGCCAAGCAGTTCCTGCGATATCAAGGTGTGCCCAGTTATATTTCGTCGCAAAGCGAGACAAGAAACAACCTGCGGTGATAGCACCCGCTGGACGTCCACCGGTATTGGCTAAATCAGCAAAATTTGGTGTGATTTGGTCAAAATATTCATCTGCTAATGGTAAACGCCATGCACGGTCGCCTGCTTGCTCAGAAGCATTTAATAGCTCGTGAGCCAGTGGATTATGGTTTGACATCAACCCAGTGTAATGGCTACCTAATGCAATCACACAAGCCCCTGTTAAGGTGGCTATATCGATAACCAGCTCTGGCTCAAAACGCTCAACATAGGTGAGTGCATCACACAGAACTAAACGGCCTTCGGCATCGGTATTGAGGACTTCAACGGTTTGCCCAGACATGGTAGTAAGGATATCACCTGGGCGATAAGCACGGCCACCAGGCATGTTTTCACAGCCAGCAAGAACCCCAATCACATTAATTGGCAATTGCAATTCAGTGATAAAGCGCATGACGCCATATACACTTGCAGCACCGCACATATCGTATTTCATTTCATCCATGCCTTCGGATGGTTTAATTGAAATACCGCCGGAGTCAAAGGTTAGGCCTTTACCAAGTAAAACGATAGGTTTGCTTTCTGGGTCTGGACTGCCTTTATATTCCATGATGGACATTAGCGATTCATTTTGTGAACCTTGACCGACCGCTAGATAGGCATTCATTCCAAGTTCTTTCATTTGCTCCTCACCAATCACTCGAGTGGTGAGTTTACTGTCTGAAATATCAGCTAATTGACGAGCTTGAGATGCTAAATAACCTGCATTACAGATGTTTGGCGGCATATTGCTTAAATCTTTCGCCGCTTTAACACCTGAAGCAATCGCTAAGCCGTGGGAAATAGCACGTTCACCACTAGTTAATTCACGGCGAGTTGGCACGTTGAAAACCAGTTTGCGTAGCGGACGGCGATGCTCTGTCTTATTACTTTTCAGTTGATCAAATACATACAGCGACTCTTTGGCTGTTTCGACGGCTTGGCGCACTTTCCAGTAATTATTGCGACCTTTGACGTGTAATTCAGTTAAGAAACAGACGGCTTCCATTGAGCCAGTTTCATTCAGTGTGCTGATTGTTTTCTGAATAATTTGTTTAAATTGGCGCTCATCTAATTCGCGTTCTTTACCACAACCGATAAGCAGAATGCGTTCAGACAGAACGTTGGGTACATGATGGAGTAGCAGGGATTGCCCTACTTTACCCTCAAGTTCGCCGCGGCGCAGCAGGGCGCTGATATATCCGTCACTTATTTTGTCCAGCTGTTCAGCAATTGGGGACAGACGGCGTGGTTCAAAGACTCCGACAACAATGCATGCGCTGCGCTGTTTTTCCGGGCTACCACTTTTTACACTAAACTCCATGCGTTCTCCTGAATCTTAAAGACAAAGGCCGATGCTCCCGCTAAAATTAGCGTTTCGCATGATCTACCTCATAGAGAATGAACTCTTTATGTTAAACTAACCATCTATACGCGAAATAGCTCACATTGTATGCTGTTAATCGCGATACACCATGAAGTATGGCGGGTATATCTGGTTTCTCGAATATTAAGCATGTTCTGATATTTCAATCAGTATAGATAATGCTTTTATATCATTCTAGCCATACAATAAACTAGAGTATATGTTAGTAAATGGCAGACATCGAACGAACTTAGCCATTTTCTTCCCAAAAGACAAGTTTTCACAGGCGTAATAAGCGTGATCATTATTAGATATTTGGTACGGGAAACCCTGAAAAGTCAGTTAGCCATACTTTTTGTATTGATGCTAATCTTTTTTAGTCAGAAGTCGATAGATATTCTTGGCGCTGCGGTTCAGGGCAATATTCCTTCAAACTTAGTACTTCCTTTGCTGGGGTTAGGTGTGCCTGAAATGGCTCAGCTTATCTTACCTTTGAGCCTATTTCTTGGGCTTTTGATGACCTACAGTAAACTTTATACTGAAAGTGAAATCACGGTAATGCATGCCTGCGGTTTAGGTAAAAGTGTTTTAGTGAAAGCTGCGTTAGTCCTTGCAGTCATTACCGCTATGGTCGCGATTGCTAATATTACGTGGATGTTGCCGTGGTCATCTCAATATCAAGAGCAGGTATTGGCTGATGCGAAAGCCAATCCCGGGTTAGCTGCAATGGTGGAAGGGCAGTTTAAAACCACTAAAGATGGCAACTATGTGCTGTACATCGGTGATGTAAAAGGTAACAACTTCAAGAATGTGTTTCTTGCACAGCTACGCGCCGCTAATGAACAACGACCTTCTGTTGTGGTTGCGGACAGCGGCTATATGAAAGAAGACCCTGATGGTCGACAAGTCGTTGTTTTAAATGAAGGTACTCGTTATGAAGGAACCGCGTTACTACGCGATTTTCGCATAACTGACTTTGTTAATTACCAAGCCATTGTTGATCACCAAACTGCAGAAACGCGTAGTGACCGAGTCGAGCAAAAAAATATGCTGCAACTGTGGTCTGAAAATACACCTGAGGTGAACGCTGAGTTTCATTGGCGTTTAACCATTGTTTTCTCCGTTGTCGTCATGGCTTTGATGGTTGTGCCGTTAAGCGAGGTTAATCCACGTCAGGGGAGGGTACTCAGTATGCTTCCAGCAATGTTGCTGTACCTCATTTTCTTTTTATTACAAAGTACATTGCGTAACAGTGCTGATAAGGGCGACCTTGACCCAAGGTATACCATGTGGGCGGTGAATGTGGGGTATTTGGTATTAGCGATAGTCCTAAATGCGTGGAATACCGTCCCAATGCGCCGTATGCGTCTTAAATTGAGTAAAGGGGTTGCCTGATGTTTGGTGTTTTAGATAGGTATATCGGTCGAACCATCTTAAATTCGATTTTAGTGACGTTATTTTTGCTCGTTTCCCTAGCTGGGATCATTAAATTTGTCGAGCAGCTTCGCAAAGTGGGCGATGGCGACTATACGGCATTGAGTGCAGGTGTATTCACCTTATTAACTGTTCCAAAAGATATTGATATTTTCTTTCCAATGGCGGCGTTGTTAGGTGCGCTCATGGGGTTAGGGGCACTGGCCTCACGTAGTGAGCTAGTCGTTATGCAAGCTTCTGGTTTTACTCGCTTGCAAATCGCATTATCGGTGATGAAAACGGCGGTTCCATTGGTCATTGTCGCCATGTTTATCGGTGAGTGGATCGCACCAGCGGGAGAGCAGTGGGCAAGAAATTATCGCGCAGAAAAAATCGTGGGTAATTCATTAGTTGTGACAGATGAAGGTATGTGGGCAAAAGATGCCAACGATTTTATCCATATTCAGCGGATTAATAATGCGACATCGATTCAAGATGTGTCGGTGTATCGTTTTGATGACCAACGTAAATTGAAGTCAGTGATGTTTGCTGCGAATGGCGAGTATGACTCGACAAATCAGCTTTGGGTATTATCTCAAGTGGACGAGTCAATTCTAAGTAGTGAGAAAAAAATTACAGGTTCACAGCGATTAACGGTTGATTGGAAAACCAATCTCACCCCAGAAAAACTAGGAATAGTTTCACTGAATGCTGACTCGCTTTCCATCCGTGGCCTATATCAATATGTCTCGTACTTAAAAGAAAGTGGCCAAGTTGCCGCGGTTTATGAGCTCAGTATGTGGAAAAAAATACTGGCGCCATTATCCGCAGCCGTCATGATGTTAATGGCAGTTTCATTTATTTTTGGGCCGCTGCGTACCGTTCCGATGGGTGTTCGTGTTATTTCAGGTATTGTGGGTGGGTTCTTGTTTTACGTACTCAACCAAGGGTTTGGTAACTGGAGCCTAGTTTATTCGGTACCACCCATTGTTGCAGCAATTTTGCCAAGTTTACTGTTTTTGATTGTTAGTATCGTATTATTAGTCAAACGAAAATAGTGATAGAGGAATGAGAGATAAAAAACGGTAGTATATTGAAAAAACTACCGTTTTTTATTATCCAAATAACGCATAACCTAATGCACTGATAAAGGCTACTATCCTTGTTTGCGGTTGAAATAACTTTTTTCTGGCACCTGGGATATTACTTTGGTCATCAATAGCTAAAATATTTTGGCGACTCCGGTTTGCTAATTGCTGAGCAAGTGAAAAAATTCCACCTTTCATACTATTTTGTCGTTTAAATTTAAAAGCCATCTGGCACTTTTCCCGATATATTCGTCTTTCTTCTTGTCGGCAAGCTTTGATAGCTTGTAATTCTGAGCCTTCGAAATACTTGTAGGGATATTGAATAGCAATAGACCTATTTTCTACATACTCTGGTTTTTTAGTACAATGGCCTTTAATACTATTTAAAACTTCTATCAATTCAAATTGGCTAATTTTGGGGTATTGTGTAGCCTGACAACTTGATGTTATCGCGTGGTTTTTTGTTCTCATTTTAGCTCCGCATGTGTTAATGGAAGGCTAAAAGATTATCGGTAATCTGAATGAATTGATTTTAAAAATGGATAGTAAAATTATCAAAAACAGCCTGAATTTATCAGGCTGTTGTCGCAATTAATGAGATAACGCGGGTAAATCCACGTTTTAGGGTCGGGGTGTAACTCGCCATTGTTTGTAACACTTCGGCGGTACTCCTTCAATGTTTCCCATACGCATGGTTAGTAGATAATGAGGCGACTAGTTCATTAACACCAATCGTTAATTTACTGAATTTACTGTTATCTTTGCGGGTCATTACCACAAATACCCCAATATTTTGCTGTGGGATCATCGCCATATAGGTGTTAAACCCGCCACCGCCACCTGTTTTTTGGTAAATACCAGGAATGCCATTTTTCGGTTTCATATACACCCACCCAAGGCCTAATCCATCAGCATGGCCTGCAACATCCATCCCTTTAATTTCTAAAAGTTTTTCACGGGGAAAATAGATGCCTTGTTCACGGGCTGCGGTGACTTTTCTTAGGTTACTGTCTGTCGATAAAAATTGCTGCATCCATTTTTGCATATCTGCAGGGGTGGAATACACACCACCACTTCCTGCTGCTGCAAGAGTGTTATGGCAAGGGCTGGGTTTCGTTCCTTCCATTAACCGCGCGCATTGTGCATTATTGGGGGTGTAAGTGGTATTCGTCATTTTGGCGGGAGAAGTAACATAGTGGTTAAATAGCTGAGGGTAAGAGACTCCTGAAGCTTTAACCATCGCATCTGCCAATAAGTCATACGCTAAGTTGGAATAAGAAGCTTCTGTTCCCGGTGTTGCATCTAACTTACCTGTTTTTAGCCAGGTCCAGCGGTTATCTTGAGTTGGCCAAATAAAAACAGGACGTCCCCATTTCCCACCGGGTTGTTCGCGAGGTAAGCCACTGGTATGGCTTGCTAAGTGATATAAGCGAATAGGTTGCCCGCTGGCATTATCAGGAACAGTAACGCCATGGTAAGCGTATTGTTGTAATGGGTCCGTAATTAGTAGTTTCTTATCTTGTTCAAGCTTAATTAATATTTCGCTTGTCATTAATTTTGTAATTGATGCAATGCGAATTAATGAGTTTGGACCAGGTTTTTTACCATTACCCGGTGCGGTTTCACCATAATAACGCGATAACGCCTGATTATTATCGATAACAATGATAGCCATGCCCCGTGCATTGCTTTCATTAAAAATGCGATTAGCGTATAAATCGACAATCTTAGCGACGCGCTCGTAAGTCCTTCTATCTCCCTCAAAAACTTGCCAGTCAGAGGATTCAATATCATTACTTTGCAAAAACTTTGGTGCTTTTTCTGTCTTACTTGAACATGCCATTAACACTAAGGATAATGCAGATACAGACAGAACTTTTAGAAATGATTTCTTCATGTTGGAAGCCAGCCGATATGATTGTTTGCAAATGGCCTTTCAGCCATATTATTTTTTCTTCGCGAAAATCTTCATTACCACACCAATTAAGATGCCAATAAAGATACCTGTTGCTATCCACCCAACAAAACCCATGATTAAACCTTAAATATTGACATTAGATTGCAGATAAACTAACAAAAATAATGACCTGCCGCCAGTCACAGAGCCTCGTGATAAGAAAAATAATTTGGGAGAAGTTAACATACTCATTAATAGATATATAAACAAAAGAAGCTTTCCTTGTGATTTTATAAGATCTAAGGAGTATGCTTTTTTTTTAATCGAACAAACCGTATCTTCACGAATAAGTGTTGCCAGTAGGCACAAGGCAAGTATAATGGCAGCGTTTTCCAAGAAACACATCACTTCGTGCCGGAGTGGCGGAATTGGTAGACGCAGTTGATTCAAAATCAACCGCCTTCGGGTGTGCCGGTTCGAGTCCGGCCTTCGGCACCATACGCAAAATTAAGTCACCTAAGGGTGGCTTTTTTTGTGACTAAAATCAGTGAATTACTTCTTTTCTGCTCATTTTTCATTCTCTTCGTATCTGATGGTATCTGCGGGTATATCGCATAAAGCGGGATATAAATATGTATATCCCAAGTTCGATTTAGGGCGATATACAGTTTTGTTTGAAAAATGGCCTTTTGTGCTTTGTATTGCAAAGGTGATGGATGGAAGTGAACATTAGTAGTGAGAATTGATTTTACCGATAGCTCAAGAGCATGTATGACCTCTGTTCGGTAAACCACCTCTAGTGCCCGGCATCAGTCTGAGGTCGACTCGGGATTCTGTCCTGAAGACGATGAGGAGGTATTCAGTTGCCTCTTGAGGTGCAGTCAAAGAAATTGCCTTTAGCCCGTTTCAGTTTCAGGAGTCGGATATTACGAACGAGAGTATGAGAACTCTTATAGTCGTGAATATAACTATATTGCGATTTACAGCTCGAAGTATTTTTACCCACCACTGGCTCTTTCCACGCGTTGTGAGAGTTACCCTGAACAGATTAAATCCCAGCTAAAAGAAATTTCAGCACAATTGCCAGGCCATCGTCAGGCCGCGATTAACGCACTACGAACTACATTAGAAATCGTTCTCGACTATTTTAAAGTACCCACGAAGCGGAAAATCACTATCTAAGTCTGGATAAGCGCATCTCACTGATTTCAGCGCCTTATAAGTATGTTAAATCCGGATTCAGGGCAATGAAATGGCTCGGCAATACAGGCAGCCATAACCTCAAAGAGGTATCAGATTAAGATATTGAAGGAGCATGCTTGATGCTCGATGATTTTCTTCTTCGAATTTTCAGTAAACCAACTGATCATAGTGAAACAATTTCCCGGCTAACCAAAAACCATGCTCCAAAAATGAGAAATGAAAAGCAGTAACAATATTTCTCACTTTTAAATATCCAAATACAGGGCAAGATCATCCCATTACGGAGCTAATCCAAATGTCCGTTCTTCGCTCATAGCAGCCCTTCCCCGTATCCGTCAACTCTGTGCCAACAGCGGACATTGCTGGCACATGGTATGTTAGTTTAATGGGGGCAGGTCATCTCTTTACATTAAACCCATGCCATTGAATTATTTTTTGTCTGTTATTGCGCTGATCCCCCTTATTGTGAACCTCTTATCACCATTGAAATATAGAGGGGATTTGAAATAAGGACCATCTTTAATTCTTGTTGCTGTACTTATTAGATCCCCGATTGCTTTTTCGAGCCCTTTATCCGCAAATGCTATCGAGTCATCACCTATTGGATAGCCGGGCGTTGTAACTGTACACGGTATATTAGGGTGATTAACACAATCTAATAAGTATTTGTAAAATACATCTTTAGGGATGACTAATCCAAACTCGCGCCATGCATATTTTTTCCCCCAATAGTAATCATTTTGCACAGCGTAATTTACTCTTGAATCATTCTTGCCTTTGTTTTCATCATGCTTTTCTCTTGAAACTAATTTTGCACATTCGTAGCTAATATATTGATTAACTACAGAGGACTTCGATACACAAGATATATCTACCATTTTAACTCCACCTGCTTCGGTAAATCCTATGTTGTATCTTTCTCCAGGGACTAGCTCGTTTTCAAAGTTAGCTTCGAATTGATAGGTTGTATCTGTTGTTGCTGGCTGGAATGTGTGTAGATAACGACCATTACCTAAATCATGTTTCTGGTAGTTCGTAACAATCAGGTTGTGAATTGTTTTTAAATCTCTCGATTTCATCATTTGATCCATTTTATAAAAGTGTATCGGTAAGCTTACCCCACTATCATACATCCGTACGCAGTGAGACTGAAAATAAACCTATATCAGATGACATATATCAGTAATGTAATTGAGGGGTAGAGTATCTAGCTTTTCAGCAGGAATGAAATGTCCTAAGATTGATGAAATTTTTAACTCGAGCAAACGTTATGGCAAAAAAGCTAGAGCAATGGAAAAATAGACTTGCCGTTGAGAAAATTGTAGAGGGCATGAATGCTGCATCATCTAATGCGCGAAGGCTTCTGAACGATGCATCTGCTTTATTTGATTTAGAACGCTATCCCTCTGCTACCTCTCTAGCAATCTTGGCTATAGAAGAAGCAGGAAAGGTGTCAATACTTCGAGAGATGTCGCTGTTGAAAGATGGCAAAGATATCAAACAGATTTGGCACAGGTATCGCTCACATACTGAAAAAAATATGATGTGGGTGTTTCTTGATGCAGTTAAAAAAGGCGCCAGGAATCTCAACGATTTTTCACCAATTTTCAGCGATGAATCAGAACATCCCTTTGTATTGGATCAATTAAAGCAAATATCATTTTATACGGATTGTCTTGGTAAGGCACATTGGTCGATACCAGACAATGTAATCGATAGAGATACAGCTATAAGCATCATAGAAGCCGCTAAACCCTTAGTGTCGTCAACATTACACACAGTCGAGGAGGTTGAACTCTGGGTGAAGTACTTGGGGCCTGTGTGGAAAACTGATGATGCTCTTAAGCGTGAGGCATTAAAAAGTTACTTCGATGCCATGTCCGCAAAAGGACTACTTTCAAATAAAACTGCCGTCTCAGCATTCTTAAGTATCTGAATCAATATTTCTTTAGGGATATTGCTGTTGGCGCTGCGAGAGACCTGAAATGGTTGATCTGCTCCCCGTTGAACAACACGCCGCAATGTTGTTAACGTGACTGTTTGGCTACGAGATCAACTGCGAACTTCTGCTCCTCGCTCACAGCGGACCTCCAGCCCGGTTAGCTTGTCCGCTACGTGCCAGAAACAGACGTTGCTTATATTTGCCTGTATTAATCAATGTGGAGTAATTCAACTTTCTATTATGGAGGTGGTGTCCACTGTTTTCTCTAAGCAGACCACGTTCCCTTAACAAAATATTGGTGCAAGAAACTGACATTGACAGGGAGGCTATGTTATATGTCATTGACTTGATAAATAAAATATAAGCCTGATTATTTCAAGCTTATATTCATGGTTTAATTTTCTAACTTAACTTGATTATGGGAGGTGCATTTTTTAACCATGACGTATTAATAATAGTTTCAACTTCATTCAATAATGCCTGGTAAAGCATTAAATCCAGTTGGTCGAAAAAAGGATAATCTTTGCTGATGAGAAACTAAATCTATCTTCACCATGTGATGATAGTTTTTTTCAATGTTTTTAGAATATAATGAGTAAAAAAGATTTTCTGTGTTAATTTCCACAATGATTCCAGACATATCTAAGTCATAGCATTTCGCTAATGCTTTCAATTTTGGTGAGATTTTACTCTCTTTAA
This sequence comes from Providencia sp. PROV004, assembly GCF_011045615.1. Taxonomy (NCBI): domain Bacteria; kingdom Pseudomonadati; phylum Pseudomonadota; class Gammaproteobacteria; order Enterobacterales; family Morganellaceae; genus Providencia; species Providencia sp. PROV004. Next base: position 4,195,030 of record NZ_CP042859.1, on the reverse strand, counting down.
ACTTTTCATTATATTCTGGCTGAAAATATCTTATCAAAGCAGCTTCGATCATATTAATAGATTGATTTTGGTTTGGGCGGTTTTTTAATGCCGACTTAAATCTCTTGTCATCGCTATCCGTATCATCAGTTAATCCAGACCTCCCATCTAAAGATGAGAATATTTGTTCATGCTCAAAGGCATACATAAAAAGCATGATCTCTTGATCTGGCTTGTTATAAAGCGTTTGCGCCAATATCTTTTGTAATTTTGAATGGTTCCTTAAACGTTCAACTGCATTCCTGCTGCCATTTTTACCTACGGCTTGTCCGATATAAAGAACCTCATAGGAGGACAGATCTGAATAGCAATCTAATTTACTTGAATAGAACGTGGCAATGATAGATGCAGAGATATACGTTACCTCTTTCCCTTCATTATTTATACTAATAACCTCTCTGAAAGGATAGTTACATATTATATCAATTGCATCGTCTTCTAATATCCAGCTGTATTCAAAATGGAACTTGCTTTCTTTACCATCTATTTTGTATCCTATCTCTCCTGTGAGGGTGTTTTTCTCATGCTTAATTGTATTATCAATAAAATAAAAGCTTGGGCGAGCGCATATAAAATATATATGACATTTTGAAAGTTGTTCTTCTTGAGCTAAATTAATTTTTGCATCAGACGTCAGTTGCTGAGCAGTAACCATTGCTGTAAAACTATTTAAGTATCCAAAAGCAAATTCGTGTATGAATTTTCTTTTCATTCGAAATATCCTGTTTAGAAATGAATAAAATTAGTTATTTATAATAATGCTCTATTGAGTTCAGACTTACCATTTAAAAAACTGATATGCTCCCGTTGATTAATAAGCTGTAAGGTTAGCAATTCCTCCATCGGCTTTGAGAACAACTGCGAACTTCCGTTCCTCATTCGCAGCGGACCTATCGTGGTTTAAAAAAAAAACTCATGAAGTGGCCAACTTTATTGACCACATCATATGGCTCTACCTATGCAGAACCACATAACACGAGGGATTTAGTACTAACCTTAACCCACGGCCTGATCGAGTGCCTCGATTGCACCTATCATGGCTTCTACAGTTGCTCTGTCAAATTCTGCCCTGTCGTTTTCATCATGCGTACCTTTATTGAGATATCGCCATTCACGAGATTCTCCGCTAAAACCAGTCAAAACAGCGATGGGAGAAAATACGGCATTTTTATTTGGGTCATTAAAATCGGCACGACCAATTTGTTTTTTCAATTGATCTGAGAGATTACGTAGCTCAATCGGTGCATTTGCTGACCTTAGTTTAAGACTGAGGTTACCGTCACCGTGCTTGTTTACATAACGCCATACCTTCCCCTTCATCAACGATTCAAGTGACTGCCTGCATTTCGTCAGCGCCTCCCTAATTTCATTACGTCCATAATGACTTCGCGCTGAAAGAATATAGTTTCTGGGAGCACAGTTAAAATCCACGCGGATATGTAATTCGTCCAGACGTGGTAAAAAGCTGAAAGTTTTCGATTGTGCAGCTATTGGGGCTGGCAATAAATTCTGTATGTCTTTGAAGAACTCTTCTCCGTGGCAGGCTAGGATGATTTGCTTATCTGCAAAGAAGTCATCTTCAAACAGCGTTCTTCTAATAGACTCTCTGTGATCGTCATCAATAGCATTCACCGGATCATCAAATATCAAAAGTGGACATTGCTCACTGATGTTTTTTGCCAACAAAATAGCTAACCCTATGCAGCGTACATGCCCCTCACTGAGCACATGCAGAGCATCAAAAAATTGCGTGGGGTTGTTCTGAAATGCCACCTCCAGTCGCTGATTCTGCATCAGGGGGAGTTTGATACCAGCGAGCTTTTCTCCTAGAGGGTCATTACGATTGAATGCATTGTACAGAGTAACAATGCTGTCTCCGAGGTTTGCAACCAACTGCTGAGGCAAGCCCTCTTTATGGGCATTCAACTGCAATACGAAACGGGTATACGCTAATGAAATTTCTTTGTTTTTTCTTACAGTGGATTCCTCAAGTGCAACCTCTTCAATAAGCTGCCTGTTTTCCGTATCAAAGTTGCCAATCAACAACTGAGCCGCAGCTATGGCCCTTTCTGTCGCACTTCTTCTTGTCTGCAATATTGTTATCTGGCGTTCTGACTCACGCAGACCCACAAGATAACGCTGCCGTGATTCCCGCAATTCAGCAGCTGCTTCTGTTTTTTTATCTTCTTCTTCCAACTGTAGCACCTGTTTCTCTAGAAGAGACCAGGGAGTTATACCATCGCCTGATGGTTGATGCAGTTCACGCCACAAAGTGATGCCATTGTCTTCCCGGAATCTTTCGAGAACATTTTCATGAGGAAAAAACTGGCAACAGGTGCCGACAACTTGCGAGACGCGGTACATCTGCTGGTTGAATGATTGTTCCAGCTGAGCTATTTCACCCTGTAAGGCTGACAAAAACTCAAGCTTCAGCAATTCCTCACTGGCATGACTGTAGGGGTTTTTTGTAACTTGCTGGAGTGGAGTATTGCAAGCAGGGCACTGTTCTGGACTGGTGCTCTGTAACTGGACGACTGCTTCGAATAAACTTTTAAACGAAACCTGCAGACTCGCCTGTGCCAATTGCTTCTGTTTGCCATCCAGATCCGCCAATACAGTTTCAACATAGCCACTTAAGTCCTTCAACATCACACAGGTCATGTGACTCTTGCGCGGAAGAGGGGTCAGTAACTCTGTCTCAAGCTGTCGGATGGCCCCGATATTTTGCTCATCCCCTTTTAATTCAATCATCATCTGCTGAAAAGAGAGGCCCTCGCGGTAGGCAGAAGCCAGCGTCTGTTCCTCAGAAGCCAATCCTTCAAGATCCGTCTTACCAGCTTCCAGTTGCTGGATGGCCCCCTCGAGTGTACGGCGTTTTTCTGCCAGTTGAACGGCTTTTACGCCTGTCAGATCGATGTATCTGGCATCAATCTCCGCAGTAAAACCTCGGACAAAATCATTGAATGCATCCAGCCCGAATAACGTTGATATTAGTTCAGTCTGCTTTGCCGGGGCCAGCGCCGCAATTCTTGAAAAGCTGTCGATACGGTTTTTTTCAACAAAGCAAAAGCGGAGCTGTGCTTCGTTATCCTCAATCGCCACGTCCTGCCCTTGAGCTCCAACACCAGTAATCACTGGTGCAGAAAATTGATTAACGTATGCATTTCTAAAATAGTCGGTTTGATTACGAAAGCGTTTACTTTCAGCCTCAGCAACGCTGCCTAATAATGTATATTCAAGTGCTTCGCAGAAACTGGACTTCCCGGTACCATTGGGCCCATAAATCAGCACCAGACGCGAATCCAGATCAAATTCCTCCTGTCTGGCAAATCCTCTGAACGGTCCAACGGACAGCCTTCTTAGCCGACTAAACGTGGAGACGCGTTCGGAGTTCTGCTCAGGCAGTGGCTGGACTTCCAGGCTGAGGGTATCCCAGGCAGGCTGCGCCAGCTCTACGATACGCCTAATCCGCTGGCCTTGCGCGGTACCTAACGGGATAATACTATCCATATTATCCCACACTAGGTTCGCCATTTTTCTGACATCGCCGGGTACATCTGCTGTGTCTAAATTTTGGAAAAAACGCAAAAACTCGTTACTGAGCATAATGAATCCTTTTTGACTTGTTGTTTTCTCTAGTTGTAAGGCAATGATAGAAGATACACTTTCAGCTTGTGTATTCACATAATCTGCAAATCAAATATCTGCAGTTCCGCTCTCGTGTTGAACTGAACCCTGATGAAGACGGGATGAATCGCCACGATTTCGATAGTCATGCCAACGTCCGCTCCCGCTCAAAGCTGCCCCTCACTTCTTTAACAAAGGCTCATTTGCATATCAAATGACTCCCAAATGACAGTCATTTGATATGCAAATGAGCCTCAAATCGCGGTCATTAAAAATCATGGTGTTATAGGTCGCCGATGCAAAAAATTTCATACGCCTGAAGGCTTACAAAAAATGCATCGCCTGAAGACTCACTCGATCAAGGCTTTTACCCCCAATGACGCTATGCGTTATATAAAGAAAAGGTCTGAAGGCCTTGAGGAGCAAGGGCTGAAAGGGAAAATGCGCAACTTAATTGATGCAACGTTGATTTAGTTATTATTTTTTACTAACTTATAAAGTATACGAGCCGCTCACGAGAGCTGTCAGGGCTAATACTGACAACATGAACTTCTCGATGGCAATGCTTGGCCGATAACAAGCACATAACTTCGCTGTAACGGCAAAACCTGGCCAAAACAGGTATCAAATTTATGGCATTTCTAACTTTTTAGTAAGTTACAAATACATGCCTTAACTCTATCAAATCTATGACGATGCACCCCCATTGTATCAATTTTTCAATACAATGATGTTTTATCAGCATTTTCTTAACTCTATTAAATCTAACGCAGACCCCAAATCTGATGGGGACCTATTCCTGCGATAAAACTTCACCATTATACATTCCAGGGCGAGATCAGTCCGAGCCTGCCTAAAAGAAGGCTAACTGGGGCGAACAGGCGCTATGCATCATGGCATTCATAGTGGTCGCTGGTCATAGGCCAGATGTTCTTACAATGAGGAGGAATTATGTTTGATGCAGAGAGGGCAGTCAGGCAATTGCAGGAAGAGACACGGCTACGCAGAAAGAAACCTTACCGGCGTAACCAATCGCGTTTGGACAGATATCGGGTAGAAATTCTTGCATTGAAACATCACGGTGCTTCTGCCGCTGAAATTCAGCGTTGGTTAAGACAGAAAAGAGTCTGTGTCGTTTTAACGACAGTTACACGCTGGCTGGAGAAAAATTATGGCTAGATTTTCAGCCAAAAAATCGGACCGTGAAATTGCAAAACGTCAGGCTGCTAATGTCATGAAATCCTTGCAGGGACATATTTTCCAGTCTGTCGGTACAGTCAGAAATTATCAGACAGCACTAACACGTATTGGGCTACATTTTAGAACGCATAATGGCGTGAATCTGCAGGATATTACACCTGAAATGGCAAACCAATACTTCGACAGTAGGGCTGCTTCTGTTGGCCAAAAAAGCCTGGATATGGAGCGTCAGGCCCTACAGGCGATGATGGTACACCTGACTCGAGTTTTGCCCGATGGCCACACATTGAGAGTAGTACGTTCTCTGCATAAACAGTCGTTGTCATCCAGATCCTATACATCAGAACAAATTGAAATTATTGCATCCCACCAGTCAGACAAAAACCGGTTAGCCACTCGTATTGCCTATCAAGCAGGATTACGCAGTCACGAGTTGTTTTCTCTGCGTGAATGGCGGTATCGCGAACCCAGTGTCCGGCCTGCGTCAGATAAAAAATTTATGGGGCGGGGCGGCGTATCATACACAGTGCATGGTAAAGGCGGATTGGTTCGCGAGATCAAATTAGCAGCAGAATTAGCAAAAATGCTGGAGAGCAGGCGATTAGCAGAACCGGTAACAGTCACGGACCGAGGTATTCATTATCAGCAATTTTATGCGATCTCTGCGGGCCAGGCTTGGAGTCGGTCATTCAGCAATGCCAGCACCAGAGCATTAGGATGGTCAGCGGGGAGCCATGGAACGCGACACAGTTATGCCCAAGCGCGCATGGCCGAGCTACAAGATTATGGATGTTCCTATGACGAGTCACTCGAGGTGGTGAGTCAGGAAATGGGCCATTTTAGAGCAGAAATCACCAAAACTTACCTTAGGTGAAAAGAATTTAAATCTTTTGTTTTGTGTTTATTGCTATTTTTGTGGTGTTATTTGCTATTTATTGTTAGTTTATTTTTATTAAATACCTTGTTTGTTTGGCTAATCAATATTTTACGATTTATTTTTTAAAAGTGCTATTCGACCCTGGTAACACTCGTAGTAGCTTGGATATGTGGCCAGTTATTAACAGATTTGTTCGTATCTAAAAATACAATCGGAGAATTGATGATGTTGCTGACAGATGCATTTATAAAAAAACAGCTAAGGGAGTTAAACGCTAAAAAATTAGCTGGAGAGAGTATCGAAAAGGAATTGCGCTTGTCCGATGGTGGGGGGTTATATCTACTGCTCAAATCCAGTGGCAGTGCTTATTGGCGATTACGTTATCGATTTCAGGGTGAAGACCGTTTGACTTCATTTGGTGAGTATAAGTACATTCCTTTATCTCTAGCTCGTGAAAAACGCGAAGAGTATAAAGCCAATATTGCAAGAGGAATTGATCCCCGCGGAATAAAAGAGCAGGAAAATGTATTAACTTTCCGAGAAGTGGCCATGCAATGGCACGATAGTAATAGGCAGTGGTCACCAGAGCATAGTCGGCGTATTTTAAAATCCCTGATGGATGAAGTTTTTCCTCAGTTAGGTGAAAGCAGTATTAAATCCCTTAATGCGCAGAAGCTATTACAGCCTGTAAAAGTCATTCAGGCATCAGGGCGTTTAGAATTAGCATCGCGTATTTATCAACGCATTAATTCTATTATGACACTGGCGGTTGACAATGGATTATTGGAGTTTAATCCCATTGCCCATAAATCTGGTGCATTAATAAAGAAGAACACAGTCCATCGCCCGGCTCTGGAGTTAGAAAAAATACCTGAGTTACTGAATCGAGTTGATGAGTATAAGGGCCGAGAATTAACGCAGCTGACAATTAAATTCCTGTTGCATACTTTTGTCAGATCGAGCGAAATGCGTTTTGCCCGCTGGAAGGAATTTGATCTAGAGAATGCAGTATGGACCATTCCCTCTATCAGGGAAGAAATACCCGATGTGAAATTTTCATATCGTGGTTCGAAAATGAAAACACCTCATATTGTGCCATTGAGTGATCAGGCACTGAAGTTAATTAAAAGCATTAAGGAGTTCACCGGAAATAGAATATTTGTCTTTACCAGTGATCACTATCCAAAAAAACCAATGAGTGAAAATACCATTAATCATGCATTACAAACGATGGGGTATAACACCAAAAAAGAAGTTTGTTCTCATGGATTCCGTACTATGGCATGTAGTGCACTTATTGAGTCAGGAAAATGGAGTCGGGATGCCATTGAACGACAGATGAGTCATCAGGAAAGAAACAATGTACGTGCGGCTTATATCCATAAAGCTGAGCTTATTCCGGAAAGAAGAAAAATGATGCAGTGGTGGTCTGATTATCTACAACAAATTCATCATGAATTTAAGCAGCCTTACTCTTTTAATACTAACAAATAATTTACTTATATAGAGAGGTATATCATGGATAAGTTATTATCATTTAATCAGGTTATGGATATCACAGGTTATTCGCGACCACGTATTTATGAGTTGATAAAGTTGGGTTTATTTCCAAGGAAAATAAAAATAGGGGCAAGTAAAGTCGCTTTTATAGAAAGTGAAGTGAATGACTGGATTCAGAATAAGATAGCCACTTCTTTACGATAATCTAACTTCCAAAAAATAACTGTCTTTTTTGGCAGTGGGTAACTATTGCCAGAATATAATTAATTTTAATATGGATATCAGAAATGAGTCATGTAAAAAATAACAGAAACAGACATGAACACGTCATCAATAAACTACCCATCAGTGTAGGATCGGCTGGCTATGATAAACAAAATAGCTATGTAATGAAAAATTATATAACGGAAAATTCTTTATGTAGTATTTACGGGCCGAGTGGATCATATAAAAGTTTTCTTGCTATATCTTGGGCGTGTCATATCGCAACCGGTATTGAGTGGTCTGGTAATAGAGTTAATCCGGGTGTTGTGATTTATATTGTAGGTGAGGGGGGGATAGGTGTCAGTCGAAGAGTAAAAGCATGGGAAAATATATATGAAAAAAAGTCAGTAACCTTATATTAGTCAATCGGCCGGTGTTTCCTGCCGATCCCTCAGAACGGCGTGATTTACTGAATGGGATAAAATACATTGAAGGGAAATGCCGATTACCCGTCAGATTGATTATTTTTGATACGCTAGCACGTTGTTATGGCAATCTGGATGAAAATAACTCGAAAGATATGGGGAGTCTGATTGTTGGATGTGATGCGATAAAAAATGGAACATCAGCCAGCGTCCTTCTTGTACATCACTCGGGTAAAGATGAAACGAAAGGTGCCAGAGGCTCAAGTTCATTAAAAGCGGCACTGGATGTTGAATTTAATGTGAAAAAAGATAAAGAAAACCAATCGCTAATTTTGTCCTGTACCAAAATGAAAGACGCGGAAGAACCAAAGAGCCATGCTTATAAATTGTATGAATCAGAGTTATTTATAGATAATGATGGTGAAAGGATTTCTTCTCTGGCGGTCATTGATTATGCTCGAGAACCAATAAACCTATACCCCGAATTATCACATGTTTCAAATCTGAGCGATAACCATAAAGTAGTTTGGGAGATAATTCATAAAAACTCTTCAAATGGTGGTATATGTACTAAAAAAATGCTTCGTGATGATTTGAAGCAACGGGGTATTGAGGTTAAGCACTTTCATCGATGGGTGAAAAAATTTATTGATGATGGGATGTTGCTAGAAAATGATGAAGAACTACTACTCGTAAGATAGCAAGTGTTTACATATCTACATGATATAAATGATTTTTTATCGGGAATTGAGATATAAGATTTATCAGCTTTTTGTGTGATAGAGCTTTTTTCCTGCCGCCTCATTACATTCGTTGGCCAACGCCTCACGACCGGACAATAAATTGCCCTGCCGTGAGGCGTTTTGCTTATTGGCTTTGTGTAGCTAACGCCATCTCCTGTTGACAGGACTTCTGAGTGAGGTTCTGGTTTTATGTGATTTGAAGATGGATACGGTTGAATCGACGAACTGCATGACTATCTATCTGAGGATCGCAAAATATCCGGAAAAAGCTTCTGATATCAGAGGCATAATCACCGCATATGAAATCTACCAAAACCTATGCCAAAAATTTCGACCTAGAAATTCCTCTGATATGATTATAGATGTAAATGCGGCATGGATACTGGCCCGTGACTATAGGACTGAGGAAATAAAGATGGTGACGTGTACTCACTGTAATCATCACTTCATATCACCCTATGATGAAAAACCTAAACACAAATGTCCGTTCTGCGATAACTGAGCAGACCGTATAGAAAACAAAAAGGTAACGATGACGATGAAAAAACTGATGGTTCTAGCAACGGCTGTAATCTTGAGTGGTTGTATCGGGGGGAACAAAAACGAGATCACTCCGATGCCAATAGATAGCAATCCTTCTATCGCATTGCAGTATGCTCGTGCGATGAACCTACGTTTGATCACTGACTATGAAAAAGGTCAGTACGTCATTTTCAATGAGAATACGGGAAAATCATTCCGGCCACTTAAAGAGCCGGTTGTTGTTGGTCAAAAAGGTGAGATGAAACAATCGGGTAACGGATCTGCTGATGTGCTGGCGGGCTTTATAACTCACACCGCCTTCATCCCTGCGCTTAGTGTTTTGACTGCTCGTACCCCGGTTCCTTATTCAGACGGACTAGCAAGAATTGCAACATGGGGAGGCGGGGATCGTGCTGAGAACACCAAAAAAGTGAGTGAACTTTTAGAACAAAAATTACCATTATTTAATGGTTTTTCAGACACATCGGTTTGTACGGATTCAGATATAGGGTATGTAACAACTACAACAAAAAACATTAATGCCAACGGCACATTAAGCGTTATAGATTTAGCCACACTACCTAAGCCACCCTACAATGCACCGGCAATAGTTCAGCCATTAGTTGTTAGTAGTTGTTTCAATGTATTGTCTCAGCGCAAAGATAATGAGCAAAACGTTATTGATTTCAGTGAGTCATTGGGCGAGCAATGGGCTATTTTTGTACCGGGTAGCCCACTAGGTCAGCCGGTTGTTTACAAGGATGGCAAGCCATTCTATTTCGTTAAATAAGAATTAAATTTGAGCATAAACACCCGTAGAACGCGGGTTTTTTTATGAGGAAAACATTAAATTAAGGGCTAAAGGAGGTGCGGTTTCCAAACTTGGGCATAACTCACATCAGCGTATCGGTGTGGCGTAGTGTGAAGCGGCGCATATGGTAATCCCACGCACTTTCTCTTAATAATATAATCTTTAGCTTATATTATTGTTCTATAAGTCATAGCTTATAAGTGGATGGTATGTTGACAGTATTTTTTAGCCAACGATTTGATGACTGGCTGAGCGAACAGGATGACGCGATTCAGGAAAAAGTGCTGGCGGATTTGGGCAAGTTACAGATGTATGGCCCTGAATTACCCAGGTCCTATGCGGATACGCTCAAAGGTTCGCGATAAAAGAATATGAAGGAGCTGCATATTCAGTTTTCCGGGCAGCCGATACGCGCATTTTATGCTTTTGATCCTATTCGCCGGGCGATTGTGCTTTGCGCCGGGGATAAGAGCAATGACAAACGATTTTATGAGAAACTGATCCGTATTGCTGAAAATGAGCTTGCCGCGCACCTGAAAAATCTGGAGATAAACAAATGAGAACACTCGATAATGTGATTGCTGCACGCTCTCCTGAAAGCCAGGCCAGAATCAAAGAGATGTTTGATGAAATGATCCTTGAGGTCAGCTTGCAGATGATGCGTGAAGAGCTGCAGCTTTCACAGAAGTATGTGGCGGAAATGATGGGAGTTAGCCAGCCATCATCCAGCTGGAGCAGTGGGGTAATGATCTGAAACTTGCCACATTGAAGCGATGGGCGGTAAGCTCAGTCTGGATGTTGAATTACCCACTGGGACGCGCATCGCGTTTCATATCTGAATCATTTTTCCCTTAACCGATAGCTCATTAAGGCGATACGCTCCTGTCGTTCCTTTCTCCCCGTACAGTGAATCAAGCTCTATACGGGGAATGAACCTCGTCGCCATGTGATTCCCCATTTTCTTTCCCTATAGGCACGCAATCTGGGGAATAAATTTAATCCATTGTTAATTAAAGATTTTAACTTCCGGTCTATGGGCTGTATCTTGTCGTGTTTATCGATAAGAAAAGGGGATTCTGTCGGGAAAATGTTGGGCAATGATCATCTTTGGTATTATTTCCTACGATATTGATGTTTAAGCAAGGTTAATCTCTTGATTAAAAACAGTACAGTGCTATGATTTTGAGAGATATTTCCCAAAATCGAACTTTTCAGCCGGTGCTTGGCAGCAATAAGTGACGGGTGATTGCGAGAGGAGCCTGACGTTGACCACCTCGATTCCCCCTTTATCAGCGAACTTTGCTTTTCTGGGAGAGTATGACCCGCTTTTTGTGCAGATAACCGCAACGGCTGAGCAGGTGTTTGCCAGTGACCCGAACACCACGCTAATGAAACTGCGGCAATTTGGTGAAGTCCTTGCCCAGAATATTGCTGTTCGGTTAAATATCAGTCTGGAAGATAATCCCAGCCAGCAAGAACTGCTTTATCGACTGGACAGAGAACTACAGATCGACCCCGCCATTCGCCAGCTGTTTCATACCTTACGTATCGAAGGGAATAAAGCGACCCATCAGTTCCAGACCAAACACCGGGAAGCCATGGATGCCTTGCGCATCGCCCGAGCCTTAGCCATTTGGTTTCATCAAACCTTTGGCAACGCCGGAAGTGGGTTTAATCTCGGCCCCTTTACCGCGCCTCACGATCCCAGTACTCAGTTAACCCAGTCCCAGCTCGCCATTGAAAAGCTGAAACAGACGTTGCTGGCCACCAACCAAAAGCTAGAAAGCAGCGAACAGCTACAGGCGTTACTCAAACAGCAAAAAGAAGAGTATGCCCAACTGGCCGAAGCGATGGATCAGGAGGCGCAGGAACAGCAAACCCTGCTGAAAATCAATCAGCAAGATTTGCTGTGCTTGCAAAAGGAGTATGACGCTAAGTTAAAGGCGCTTCAGGAACAGCTTGCCCAACAGGCGCAACAGGTAGTTACCGCTCAGCGTAAAGAGTTTAATCGTAAGTCCAGTTCAGCCCGTAAGCAGGTGATGACCGAAGAGCTGACACGTATTCTGATTGACCAGCAGCTTAATGAGTGGGGCTGGCTAGCAGATACTCAGGAACTGACCTACCAAAAAGGCGCTCGCCCAGAAAAAGGGGTTAATAAAGCCATTGCTGAATGGCCCACCTCATTGAAGGGTGAGCGTGGCAGAGCCGATTACGTTTTATTCTGTGGGCTAATCCCTATCGCGACGGTTGAAGCAAAAAAGAAAAATGAAAACGTCGCCGGAAAAATTCCCCAAGCTGAGCGTTACAGCAAAGGCTTTCAGTTTGATGCCTCCTTAACGCCAGCCTGGAAGGAAGAGGGGTTAACTGTAGGCTGGGATGACGGTACCGGAGAGGTGTTCCAAATCCCCTTTGTATTCTCCTGCAATGGACGCCCTTACATTAAACAGCTGGCAGAGGTTTCCGGGACTTGGTTCCGGGATGTTCGCTCTCCAGATAATACCCGCTACCCGTTAGAGAATTTTATTACACCTGAGGGGCTGATAGACCGCCTCCATCGCAGCCGGGCTGATGCCGAAGCCAAACTGCATAATGAACCTTTTGGCTACCTTGGCTTACGTGATTATCAGGAAAAAGCGGTTAAAGCGGTGGAATCGGCCTTGGAGGACGGGGCTCGTGAAGCGCTGCTGGCGATGGCCACCGGCACCGGTAAAACCCGCACCATTATTGGCCTGATCTACCGCTTTTTAAAAGCTGAGCGCTTTAAACGAGTTCTGTTTTTGGTTGACCGTTCAGCCCTCGGGGAACAGGCTCAGGATGCCTTTAAAGAGGCTTCATTAGAGCAAAACCAGACCTTATCGCAGATCTACAATGTTGCTGAGCTGGGGGATATGGCGGCTAAAGCGGAGACCCGCGTTCAGGTGGCTACGGTGCAGGCGATGGTCAGTCGTATCTATCGTTCAGGTAATCCGCCCGCGGTGGATACCTTTGACTGTATTATTATCGATGAGGCGCACCGGGGATATACCCTCGATCAGGAGATGACCGAGGGTGAACTGGCTATCCGTGATAATGCTCAGTATCTCTCCAGCTATCGTCGGGTGCTGGATTACTTTGATGCGATAAAAATTGGCTTAACGGCTACTCCAGCCAAGCATACCAGCGAGATTTTTGGTCATCCTGTCTATACCTATTCTTACCGCGAAGCGGTGGCGGAAGACTGGCTCATCGATCATGAGCCGCCGATTCGCTATACCACATTGCTCAGTAAACATGGCATTCACTTTGATAAAGGGGATGAGGTCAGTGCGATTGATACCGAAACCGGTGAAGTGGATACCAGTGAACTGGAAGATGAGCTCGATTTTGATATCGAGGCCTTTAACCGCCGGGTGATTACCGAAGAGTTTAACCGGGTGATTTGTGAAGAGCTGGCGAAAGAGATCGATCCTGCCGGGAATGAAAAGACGCTGATTTTCTGCGCCACCGATGCCCATGCGGATATGGTTAAACGCTTATTGGATACTGCGATGGGCGATATCCATCCTGATTTTAACCAGGCCGCGATACAAAAAATCACCGGTAAAAGCGATCAGGTGAGTAAGCTGATTAAATGCTTTAAAAATGAACGTTATCCGAGTATTGCCATTACGGTTGACCTCCTGACCACCGGGATTGATGTCCCACCTATCACGCATTTGGTGTTTTTGCGGCGCGTGAAGTCCCGCATCCTCTATGAGCAGATGATTGGCCGGGCAACACGGCGCTGCGATGAGATCGGTAAAACCGTATTCTGGATCCACGATCCGGTAGATCTCTATGCCACGCTGCAAGATGTCAACACTATGAAACCGCTGGTAAAAAATGCCGGGGTCAGTATTGAACAGCTGGTTGAAGAGCTCGCCAATGATGATGTGCTGGCCACCGCCCTCAACACGCCGGGGAACAGCGCCACGGAAACGCAAGCGGATAGCCTGCTTAATCAGCTGAGCCAAAAAGTGATGCGGGTGCTGCGTAAAGCCGAAAGCACAGCCGACAGACAGCCGGAGGTGCGTGAAAAATTAAATGAGCTGGAAGCCTTATGGGGAGTTGAACCCAAAAATCTGCATAAGCATCTGCATAAAATCGGCCCGCAGCAAGCCTCCGTGTTTCTAAAACAGCACCGTAATCTGATTACGCAGCTGGAAGATGTAGGGGCATTGCTGGGCAGTGAATATCGCCCGGTGATCTCTGACCATAAAGATGAGCTGATCAGTAGAGAGCAAAATTACGGTCGCTATCAGAAACCGGCGGACTATCTGCAGAGTTTTACCGAGTTTATCAAAAATAACCTCAACCAGTCCGCAGCCTTATCGGTGGTGGTAAATCGCCCGCGCGATCTGACGCGGGAGCAGCTTAAAGAGATCCGCTTATTACTGGATGAGGCGGGCTACAGTGAGGCTAGTCTGCGCTCTGCTATTCGCACGGAAAGCAATCAGGATATTGCTGCCACCATTATCGGCCATATCCGCCAGGCGGCTCTGGGTGAATCTTTGGTGCCGTTTGAAGAGCGCGTTAAACAAGCACTGGATGGCATCTATGCTCAGCATCGCTGGACCATCGTGCAGAAAAAGTGGCTGGATCGTCTGGCTAAACAGCTGGTACATGAAGTGGTAATGGATAAACACTTCGTAAATCAGTGTTTTTCTGATGCCGGAGGCGCGAAGAGAATCAATGTGTTACTGGATGATCAGTTAGACAGTATCCTTGAGCAAATGAACGACACCTTGTGGGCTCCAAAAACCGCCTGATCGTGCTATCCTTTCCCGTAATTTTTCAGCAAACAGGCTGGGTTACCAGCCTTCTTCGGAATACCTATGAGCAATAATAACGAAATCGTCCAGAAACTCTGGAACCTGTGTGATGTACTGCGTGATGATGGCATTAACTACAGCGACTATGTCACTGAGCTGGTATTACTGCTGTTTATCAAGATGGTGCATGAGAACACTGAAGCTGAGACACTGGATAAACACACTCTGCCAGAAGGCTGCCGCTGGACAGATTTAAATGCGAAATCCGGTATTAACCTGCTGAATGATTACAAACAAATCCTGCTGAAACTCTCTACCGGTAAAGATGCTGAAGGCAAGCTGGTGCATGCAGACCCGCTGATTACCGCGATCTATGCCGATGCACAGACCCGTCTGCGTGAGCCACGCCATCTGGAGCAGTTGATCCGATCTCTGGATCAAATCGACTGGTTTAGTGTCCAGAAAGATGGTCTGGGTGACTTATATGAAGGTTTACTGGAAAAGAACGCCGGTGAAACCAAGTCCGGAGCCGGGCAGTATTTTACCCCGCGGGTACTGATTAATAGCATGGTTAATTGTATCAAACCCCAGCCGGGAGAAGTGGTGCAAGACCCTGCGGCAGGCACCGCCGGTTTCTTAATCGCTGCGGACCAGTATATTAAGTCTCACACCGATGACCTCTATGATTTGACGGCCAAAGAGCAGCAGTTTCAGAAAAACAAAGCCTTTGTCGGTATTGAACTGGTGCCTTCTACCCGCCGTCTGGCGCTGATGAACTGCTTGCTGCACGGCATGGAAGGGGACGATCAAGGGGTGGTGCATCAAGGCAATGCCTTGGGTATGGCCGGTCAGGCGCTGGCGAAAGCCGATATTATTCTGGCTAACCCGCCCTTTGGTACCGCGAAAGGGGGCGAAGCCAGTATTACCCGGGACGACCTCACCTATCCCACCAGTAATAAGCAGCTGGCCTTTTTACAGCATATCTACCGCAATCTGAAACCGGGTGGCCGTGCGGCCGTGGTTTTGCCAGATAACGTATTGTTTGAGGCCGGAGTCGGCACCGATGTGCGTCGAGACCTGATGAATAAATGTAATCTGCATACTATCCTGCGCTTACCCACCGGGATTTTTTACGCCCAAGGCGTGAAAACTAACGTACTGTTTTTCACCAAAGGTACCGAGGCGGATAAATACCAGGAAGAGAACTGCACGCAAAATATCTGGGTCTATGACCTGCGTACCAATATGCCAAGCTTTGGCAAGCGTACCCCCTTCAATGAAAACCATTTAAAACCTTTTGAAGGCGTTTTCGGTGACTCGCCCAACGGCAACAGCCAGCGTCAGGAAGGGGAGTGGAGCTTTAACGCTGAAGAAATTGAGGCCCCTGATACGGCTGAAAATGACAATGTGGCCGAGCGCCTCACAACCAGCCGCTGGCGGGTCTTTACCCGGGAGTGGATCCGCGACACCAAAGGCGATTCGCTGGATATCTCCTGGCTACGGGATAACAGCAGCGTCGATGCTGCCAGCCTGCCAGAGCCCGCCGTACTAGCTGGAGAAGCCATGAGTGAACTGGTACAGGCCCTAGGTGAGCTTGATGCATTGATGCGGGAGTTAGGGGCAGGGGAAGAGGCTGACGCGCAGAAAATATTAATGAATGAAATATTTGGGGAACAAGAGGCATGAGTATTGATAAATTCCCTGATGGATGGACTCAAGTAACTTTACAAAGTATTGCTAGTTGGGGCTCTGGCGGAACTCCATCTCGGAGCCAGAGTGAGTATTATAATGGTGAAATTCCATGGATTAAAACCGGCGATTTAGGCCCTAGAATTATCACTCAAGCCAGCGAATTTATAACCGAAGCTGGTGTTAAAAACTCGAGTGCTAAATTTTTCACTAAGGGTTCGGTCGTCTTAGCAATGTATGGGGCGACTATTGGGAAAACGTCAATTTTAGGTATTGATGCAACTACTAATCAAGCCTGCGCTGTCGGTACTCCTACTGCAGGAGTTACTTCTAGTGAGTTTTTATATTATCTTTTACTTAATGAGAAAAAGGCTTTTATAAAAAAAGGAAAAGGTGGGGCACAACCCAATATTTCTCAGGCTGTTATAAAAGAACATACTGTATGCCTACCTCCTACCGCCGAGCAAAAAATTATCGCCGATAAACTCGATGACCTTTTGGCTCGCGTGGAGAGTATTAAAACCCGGCTGGAAAATATCCCTGAAATTTTGAAAAAATTTAGGCAGTCGGTGTTGAGTGCTGCGGTGAGTGGGAAGTTGACTGAAGTTAATGCAAGTGATTATAAAGAAGTCAGTTCCGTGGCTAAAGTCATTGGCGGCTTAACAAAAAATGGGAAACGAAACCAAATTTCTCAGCAATTTCCATATTTAAGAGTTGCAAACGTTTATGAGAATGAACTTAGACTTGATGACATGTCTGTTATTGGAGTACAAGATAAAGAGTTAGATCGAGTTCTTCTTCATGATGGGGATATCCTTATTGTTGAGGGCAATGGAAGCTTAGATCAAATTGGTAGAGCTGCAATATGGAATGGTGAAATAGAAAATTGTGTTCACCAAAACCATCTGATAAAAGTTCGAGTTAATGATGATATTAATAGTAAGTTTTTACTTTATTATTTTATGTCACCACAAGGGAAAACGGAAATTGTTTCTAAAGCAACTTCCGGTGCTGGTTTATATACTTTAAGTATATCTAAAATATCATCAATAAAAGTTCCTATTTACACAGTAACAGAGCAGGTAAGCATTGTTAATGCTATTGAAAAATTATTTTCATATGTAGGCTCTATCGAAAAAATATTTGATAATACATTATCGAAAATAAATAATCTTACCCAATCCATCCTCGGCAAAGCTTTCCGTGGTGAATTAACCACCCAGTGGCGTGAGGAAAACCCCGAGCTGATTAGCGGGATTAATAGTGCGGAAGCATTGCTGGAAAAAATTACCGCTGAAAAACTGGCGGCTGGCACGATAAAAAAACGCGCTAAAAAGTCTTCTCACTAAAATCAGCCCACGTTAGTGGGCTATAATAAAATCATTCTCTTGATGAAATGGCTATAAAAACTATCTGTCATTTTTATAGCAGTCAGTTAGTTAAGATTGTAGCCATCAATGCGTGATCCTAAAACATTTTTCCAATAGGATTCTCTGGCATAGACATCATCTGCACTTGAATTAATATCCAATACTTCCAGTATTGTGAATGTGATATCATGCATTCTGGTCTTTTCTTTAAATAAATCAACTAAGCCAAGATTACCACCATGACCAGATTGATAATATTCGACCCACCGTTGCCATATACCATTAATGCCATCAGCCTTTCCTATATATAATTTCCCTGTTTTAGTATCGGTGAGAATATAAATACCTTTAACCGATTTTAAGGCCGTTTCCCATGAGTTGATATTAAGTTCAATAATTCTTTCTAATTCATATCTTGTCAAGCTTGTTTCTTTGTAACTTTTAAATTCTTTGAATCCTAATTTTATTGGTTTAATTTCAACGATATTTAAATCATCAGAAAGTGTTTCTCCAAGCAAGTAAGAAGTTCTACCTCTATAAGAACTTGATACATATAATCGGCCACTATACTCCTCTGTTTCTTTCACCGGCAGAAGATCATAAACATAGTTTATACTGCTGTTATGATTATGGTTAGAACGTCCATTTTTAATATAAAGACCTGCGAATAACCATCGTCTTCCTGATTGTATCAGTGAAACGACAAACTTTTTCTCAAAGTTTTTCTTGTTTTGATATTTTTGCCAATTATCGAACTGACCAAATCTATAGACGTTTAGAGGGTTTTCAGTACCATTGTATCTTGCGAGGTGTATTTTTGATTTTGTATGATCAAACTCAGGATAAACGAGCTTTATATATTTAAATAGTTGCATGCATCACCTTTTTTATAATGATGTTAAATTAAAAGCATCCATAATGCTATTTTAGCTGTGGGTAATGGTAATGTCGAACTTTATCTATAACGAAGGGATTTGTTTTTATTATTGATTGTCGTTCCTTAGGTGTAATTATCGAACTCTTTGTCGGGGGCATAATTATGTCATATTTTATTTAACTAATAATATTTTTTGAGCTATATTTAACAAAGTGAACGCTTAGTTTATTTATTCGTATCTCACGCCTTTTTATTTCCGGAGAATTACTATGGTACATAAGAGAACTGACGTTAATTTTCAATCATCTCTTAATGAAAAAGAAGCAAGTCAGGAGTATCTTGCGGGTGATTATATCGGTTTGGAAATTGTTGTGGAATATTACGATTTTGCGCTGGATAATTTTCAGCGTGAAATTTTGCACTGGTTTAAGCCTATCTTTACTTCCGGTAAGTTACAGGTTGGTGTACAGCAGTTAGTGAAAAAGCAGCTTCCTGAGATTAAGCCACATTCTATTGAAGTGAATGTGATACCTGAGATCTTGCCTTTCGATGATGAAAATGGCGATATACTGAGCCTGCTGCAAATCTGCGGTTTAAGAATGACTGACTGGCAGCGCATTCACGCGGGTGTAGAAGTGACCACGCTGCCGCTTTGGCATGGTGAGGAAGAAGAGATCGTGCTCAATTTCTCCCCTAAGGTCCCGGCGGAGGTGATGCAGTATGTGAAACGCCTGCATGGCTGGACAGCCTATACCGGCATCACGGTGAGTGAGATAGACCCAGGCATTATCGCCCATCACGGACTTTTACCGTATATCGCTGAACCGCGACAATCAAAAAATCTATAAATATCAGCTGGTTTTCCTTAAACCATGAGTCCGGCCTTCGCACCATAAGAACATCAAGAGACGTCAACCGACGTCTTTTTTTGTATCTGAAATCCAGTGCTTGCAAGGCTTTCCCCGCATTTTCAGTCAATGCATGTCAACTTAACTCAACCCACATTAACCTCCGAGTGAGTATATACGTCGCTTCGATAATGAATGTATATTCGTCATACTTCGAATTACATGGTTGTTGGCTTCGTTCAGCTATCCGAGTCACATAGTTATCTATGCTCCTCGGCTATCTTCACTAGCTGCCTACACGTAATCCGAATTATTTAGAGTATATGCTTGCTCAGAGGTGAGAGGATAAAGAATATGGCACAATCTACCCGCAGCAGCGGATTGATTATTTAGCTCAGCAATAACAGCGCATAACGCAGCATATGCCATGGCATTCGCGGTTTTATTATCTTCATCTACTTGCTGTTTTATCAATGTCGCTTAGTACGGCGACGAGGCATTTGCCAATGCACCTGCTAAATTATCAACTGCCAGGCCTTGTAGCTGCCTCGACGCTGACCTCTTGTTGTTTGGCATCATAGCCCGGGTCGATTTGGACGCTATCGCCCGTGAGGTTCAAGTCTTTTTGAGCAATCAGTTCCGCCCACATGCAGTTTGTTGCCAGCGGTTAAGCTGACATCGTTTTCTGCGACCACCGAGGAGCCTTTAACGTTCAGGTCGTTCCCTGCGGTAATGGTGACTTTTTTGCCACTGAGCAAGCAGCCTTTTTCACGAGTGGTCTCATCGTGTTGGATAGTGTGCTCACTGCTGGCGCTTAAAAAGCCTTTACTGCTACGCTGTTCTTCGACGGTTTTTTGTTTTCTTAATTCTGCAAGATTAACGTGTTATGGCGGATATTCAAGTGGCCAAATTTATTATTAAGTAGCTACAATTTAGAGCCAAACAATTGAGCTCTAACATAGATTCTTTAAGGCTTTTTTCTTAGTATGTAAATTAAACACTCTTGTTTAATGATATCTTATACCTTAAGAAAAGAGATAACTAAAATGCCAGCTGCTAAACGCCCTATTTTTAATTTGGAGCTTGATTTACTTCGTACTTTTATTGCGGTTGTTGATGGTGCAACTTTTGCCGCCGCTGCAGAATCTGTTTGCCGAACGCAATCAGCGGTGAGTCAACAAATGCAAAGGTTGGAGTCACTCATTGGCAAGGAGTTATTTGTGCGGCAAGGCAGAAACAAAGCATTGACAGATTCTGGTACACAGCTATTGAGCTATGCCCGTCGTATTCTGCGGCTTAATGATGAGGCATGTTTATCGCTAGTTTATGAAGAAATTGACGGGGTATTAAAAATTGGTTCGCCAGATGACACAGCGAATACCATATTACCTGATTTACTAGCCAGATTTTCAGGGGCTTATCCAAATTTGATCATGGATATTATTGTCAAACGTAGCCCATTTCTTATGTCAATGTTAGAGGATAATGAACTCGATTTGGCCATTTCAACCGAGGAACATGTTGGTTACCCTAAAATTGTCTTACGTGTTTCCCCTTCGCTATGGTATTGCGGGAAGCATTTTACCTTTAATTTAGAGCAGCCACTGCCATTAGTTGTGCTAGATGAACCGAGCACTTACCGTGAGATGATGATCAATCACCTCGATCAACAGCAAATACCTTGGCGAATTGCGTACATGGCAACAACATTATCTGGTGCACGTGCTGCGGTTAGGGCAGGATTGGGCATTATGGCGCGTTCAATTGAACTTTCAGGGGAGGATTTACGCATACTCGGTGAAGATGAAGGGTTACCAGCACTTCCGGCAATTCGATATAACTTGTACCTCAACTCAAAAAGCCCAACTAAAGCCGCCCAAATTCTTTTTAACTCATTAAAAAATGAACAAACAGACGTTATCTCCCATAACAACTAAAATTAGGAGTGATTATGACCCATTTTCACGGTATTTTTCCTTATCTTGTTTCACCAGTTGACCAAGCTAAAGGGGTTATTCTTGAATCATCCCTTCGTCATCTAATTGAACATCTTATTTCGAGCGGAGTTCACGGGTTGAGTCCGTTAGGGAGTACAGGTGAATACGCATATTTGTCACAAGAATTGCGAAATGAAGTCGTTCGCATTACGGTTGATCAAGCCGCGGGGCGGGTACCCGTATTAGCGGGGGTCGCCGGTTTCTCAACATCAGATGCGTGTTCACAAGCAGAGCAATATGCCAAGTTAGGTGTGGATGGTATGGTACTGATATCCCAAAAAATGTACCCTCTGAGTGACAAAGCTCAATTGAGTTATTTCCAGACAATAGCAGAGTCTTTTCCTGAAAAATCGATGACGGTCTATACCAATCCTGGTTTATTAGGGGATGTGCTGTCAATTTCTCTTTTGAATGAATTAAGTTATATCCCTAATATCGAATATGTTAAAGATGCATCGAGTAATACTGGAAGGTTATTAACAATGCTCAACACCTTCGGTGAGCGAGTTAAAATTTTTAGTGCTTCAGCTCATATTCCTTTATTAGTCATTAAATTAGGTGGCGTGGGCTGGATGGCGGGTCCTGCCTGTGTATTGCCAAAACAATGTGTTGAACTATATGAGTTGGCCACTAGAGGGGATTGGGATACAGCGTTAGCAAAACAGAAAGAAATGTGGCAAATCAACGAAGCTTTTACGCAATATGCATTAGCATCATGTATTAAAGCATCTTTAAACATTCAAGGATTTAATGTTGGTGACCCGATCCTTCCACAAGAACCTCTCAATGATGTTGCTATTGCTCATTTACAGCAAATTATTGCTCAGTTAAATGAATAATAATAAGGGGAAAGAAAAATAGAAGCCCATTTAGTGTGGGCTTCTATTCGTTAGTCGGTATTATTAAATACCGACACGCAATAACTGTGTGATAGCCTGTATAGTTTTCGTTTCGAAGGACAATACACTTTTAGCAAGCTGCGCAGCTTGTTCATTTTTCATTACCAACTCTGCATTGTCATAAAATTTGCTCACAATATCCTCCAACGACATTGGATTTTGTGGGTTACCGTATTGGATATCTAGTCGTTCCGTTATTGTCTCACCATTAGTTAATGTGACAAAAATTAAGCCGGGAAAATAGGTTGGAAAAGGAATTTCATTTTCAGTGGGATAACGATAACTGACTTTTTTCGCGAGGTTTTGGATATCTGTTCGCTGTAAATTTTGGGCTGAGAGCAAACTTAATGTTAATTTGTCTTCGATAAAGCCTGCGGCAAACAACCACGGGAGGCTAAATTTCGCTGCATAGGCACTCTGAGGAGCCCATTTTTGTTCTGGTGGCTCACAAATTAAGGCAGCTGCAACGGGATCGACAACGCATTCTACTTTAGCAATTTGCTCGAGGGTTATTCCTTGTTGTAATAATCGTCTCCCACAATCGACAGTGGCATGAGCAAAATGGCAAGCAGGGTAGGGTTTAATGGAAACATTCATGAACTGCCAAATATTACCTAAGTCTTGGGTGACTTGCTCGGGATGCGCATTTTCACGAAGACCATGTGTTTGGTACAGGCTATAGCGCCCTTCAAAAATAGTTTCTGGCCCTGTCATTCCGCCTTTAGCTAAACAAGCTGCAATAATGCCTGATTGCGCAGCCCAGCCCGCATGAAAACATTTTGCAGACGAGCTATTGGTTAGGTATTCAGCAACACCACTGGCTTGGCTTCCTGTTAGTCCAAGAGCATGAACCGTTTGTTCCCGAGTTAATTTAAGTAATGAAGATGCACAAGCTGTCGAGCCAAAAATACCAGCTATGGCTGTAGAATGGAAGCCGCGTTGATGGAACCCGCTGTGGCTTGCTAATCCCACTCTGGCAGCAACTTCCCAGCCAATAATCCATGCAGTAATGAGCTCTTGCGTTGTTGCTTGTAAATGTTCGCCGAGTGCAAAGGCGATAGGGGTAAGTACGGCACTACCGTGAGTGATTGAGTCGGTGTGTGTATCATCAAAATCTAATGCATGTGCAGAAATACCATTTACTAAAGCGGCGGTGGTAGTTGAAACGGTTTGGTTACTTCCCCAAATTGGAATTTTTCCTTGATGATCAGGTAAATAAGCGACTCCCTTACGGCATTGTGTTGCACTTTGTTGGAGACTTCCGGCAAGTGCAACGCCTAATGTATCGAGTAAATGATACTTGGCGCGTTCAACAACCTGCGGTGGAATATCAGAAAATGATAGGGATGTGATAAATTGGCTTAGCTGTTGGCTTAATGTCATAGATACCTCCGGTGAATGAAAAAGCCAGCACTTGACTGGCTTTAAGAAAGTAAAGATTTAAACTTTGCTAAAATGAATTAGTCATTAAGCCAACCGGATGCTTTGGTTTGTTCTATTACTCGAGTGACTTGTTCAGGAGCATTTCCCACATAGGTCGTTGGATCTAATAGGGCATCAAGTTCTTCTTGCGTTATATGGTCACGAATGCGCGTGTCACGGTTAATGGCCTCAATAAAAGTGATGCCTTCTTCTTGGCCAGACATAGAAGCTTCATAAACAATTTCATGGGCAGTTTGTTTACCCGCTTTGTCTGATAAAGCAAACATGACGCGCTCAGCGAGCATAAATCCACCTAAAATATCTAAATTTTGGCGCATCTTATCGACATGCACGTTTAATCCCCCTAATACCGTTTTCATGTTATCGAAGATCACCGAAAGCATCAGGCACATTTCTGGCATCACTTTCCATTCCATCTTCCAAATCGCACCATCTCTTTCGTGTTGGTGTTTCATCATGTCGGTAAGCACTGAAAGATTAGCTTTCAATGTATTACTGACACATGCCGCATTTTCGACAATGGCAGGATTACGCTTGTGTGGCATCGTTGAGGAGCCAACTTGACCTTTACTAAAAGGCTCTGAAAGTTCATCAATTTCATTGTGAGCTAATAATAAAATTTCATTGGCAATTTTTCCTAACGTGCCGCTAATTAAACCAATCAGCATGCCATATTCACTAAATCGGTCGCGAGCGGGTTGCCAAGAGATTTCAGGGGTGCCTAAACCGAGCCGATTTAATACACGAACTTCAAGCTCATCTGCTTTGTCGCTCAATGAGGCCTTAGTTCCAACAGCGCCAACAACGCTACCAACGAATAAGCGAGGTTCGATTTCTTTTAATCGTTGATAATGGCGTGCTAATTCCGTTAACCAAATTGCAGTTTTGTGTCCAAAGGTAATCGGTAAGGCTTGTAAGGCTAAGGTTCGTCCTGCCATTGGTGTATTGCGATGCTTTTCGCTTAACGATAATAAAGAACGCCCTAATATTTTGATATCACGTAAAAAAACGTTATGAGCCTCTTTAAGTTGAAGCACTAAGCCTGTGTCCATAACATCTTGTGTCGTGGGGCCAAAGTGGACGTATTCACCAAAATGTTCAGGACAAGCATGTTCTAAACCACGGATGGTTGGAACAAGTGGGTGACGAGTTAAACGCACTTGCTCTAAGATGAAATCCATATCTAATTTTTCCAGTTTTGCTGTATCAGCAATGATCTTCGCAGCTTGCTTTGGAATCAAGCCTAATTCAGCTTGTTCAATTGCTAATGCTGCTTCGTAATCAAGCCAATTTTGCATTCTGACTTTATCAGAAAAAATAGCTCGCATTTCTTCTGTAGACCATAAGTTCTTTAATAATACCGAATCAAAAACACTAGTACCCATAATATTCCCCTGTGTAAGAATAATATTGAAAATTAAAAAGCAATTATTTGTTAGAGAGTTTCTTTATTTATGCAACAAATAATAAAAATAAACACCTTAATAAGATTAATGTTAATTAAAGGCTTTCTTATGTGTTTATAATTTCATTAAAATCAATGTGTTGTATTTTTATTTATTGTTTATTATCTATCGATTTTAATTCTTAATTTTCTCTTAAGTTTTCATTAATTTAATTAATGCTCATTTGTATGATGAAGATCATCTTTTTAAATAAGACATGTTTTAAAAGAAAAGTAATTTGATATACATAATATGAATTAAAAATTATTAAAAATAAATAATCTTCCTTTTAATTATCAGGGGATCTATTCCTATATTTGGAGAAATAAATAATGACATTAAATAAATATACAAAATTGATACATAGTGGACGACAAACTATTACAACATCAGGACCAATCAATCCACCAGTAATGCGAGCGAGCACTATTGTTTTTGATTCAATTAAAAGCTGGCGTGATGTTCGCGATCGCCGCGCAACGGAACGTGTTTTAAGTTACGGTGCGCGAGGTACAGAAACAGCATTTGCACTTGAAAGCTTGGTGACTGAATTAGAAGGAGGTTATAGAGCACAGTTATTTCCTACAGGTCTAGCCGCGATTGCCGTCACTATTATGGGCTATGTACATAGTGGTGGGCATGTATTGTTTGTGGATTCGGTTTATGAGCCTGTGCGCAAAATTGCCGATGCTTTTTTAAAACCAAACAATATTGCCTATAGCTTCTTTAAAACAGATGGCTCAGATTTTGAACAAAAAATTCAGAGTAATACACAGCTTATTTTTGTTGAGTCCCCAGGTTCATTACTTTATGAAATGTTGGATTTACCCGAAATATGCCGCATCGCACATGAACGAGATATCCCTGTCGGCGTTGATAATACTTGGGGCTCAGCATGGCTTTATAACCCACTAGAATTAGGCGCGGATGTTTCTGTAATTGCAGCAACAAAATACCTCTGCGGGCATTCTGATGTGATGATGGGAATTATGGTCGCGACAGAAAAAGCTTGGAAACAAATTGGTGCCTTGCCAGAAGCTTTAGGTCAAGCCAGTAGCCCCGATGATGCAGCTTTAGTTTTACGAGGAATGCGGACTTTAGGGCAGCGATTAGCTGCGCATGGCAAAGCCGCGTTAGCGATTTCACAATGGCTGGAAACGCGTCCTGAAGTGGAAAAAGTCTGGTTCCCTGAATTACCATCTCATCCGCGACATGATCTATGGAAGCGTGACTGCAAAGGTAGTAACGGTTTATTAACCATTGAATTCAAAAAACAATATACCGCGAAGCAAACAGAAAACTTTATTGATGCTTTAGCCCTGTTTGGTATCGGTGCATCGTGGGGTGGGTTCGAAAGCCTCGCACTACCCGCTAACGTAGTCGGTGCAAGAACAGCATCAGATTGGCGTGAAGGCCACGGGCCTTTTGTTCGTTTACATATTGGCTTGGAGTCTGTGGATGATTTGATATCCGATATTACACAAGCATTTTCAACATTAAACTAATAACAATAAAGCTGCACCAATACTGGGGAATTCTTCTATGACAGGTTTAATCATTGCCGCGCTAGTTACAGCGCTGGTTGTTTACCTGCTGGCTCGAGGTTATAAGCCTCAGCCAGTCTTGTTGCTAGGGGGCTTGCTTTTGCTGCTCCTAACCGCATCTTTAGATCTTAATTCATTGTTACCAGAAAACAAAACTACGCATTTTAAGTACTTTGATATCTTCCAAATTTTTACTGATATCATGAGTTCTAGATTAGCAGGTCTAGGGTTAACATTAATGGCGATTGCTGGATTCTCCCGTTATATGGAGCATGTGGGGGCAAGTCGCGCATTATTTGCCATTTTTGAAAAGCCACTAAAGACTATTAAATCACCTTATTTGTTATTAGTGATTTCATTTTTAGTAACGCAAATTCTCGTTATTTTCATTCCAAGCCATGCCGGGTTGGGGATGCTACTAATGGTGACTATGTACCCAATATTAATTCGTTCAGGTATCAGCCCGCTTTCTGCTTTAGCAGTTATCGGTTGTTGCCAATTTATTGACCATGGACCCGGTTCCGGTAATGTCATTATGGCAGCGAAAACAGCAGATATTGAACCCGCCGTTTACTTTGTTCAGTATCAATTACCCGTAACTATCCCTATTATTATCGCAGTGGCAATCACCCATTTCTTTATCCAGCGTTGGTGGGATAAGCGTGAGGGGTTTGTTTTTGACTTGAGCAAAATTGATTCTATTAAAGAAGATAGCGGTAATAAAGTTCCATTGTCTTATGCGTTGTTACCAGTTATTCCATTGATCTTAATTATCGGATTTAGCCCATTATTACATCCATACATTAAGTTGGAAGTCACCACTGCGATGATCATCAGCACTGTCATTGCACTGATTTTTGAATACGTCCGTTTACGTGATGCGAAAGCCGTCATGGACAGCTTTATGTTGTTCTTTGAAGGCATGGGGAAACAGTTTGTTTTAGTGGTTTCTTTGATTGTTTCAGGGGAGTTTTTCGCAAATGGATTACTCAAAAGTGGAGCGGTGGATACGTTAATTAGTGCTGCTCAAGATGCTG
Organism: Providencia sp. PROV004; assembly: GCF_011045615.1. Lineage (NCBI taxonomy): Bacteria > Pseudomonadati > Pseudomonadota > Gammaproteobacteria > Enterobacterales > Morganellaceae > Providencia > Providencia sp. PROV004. The sequence continues at coordinate 4,167,143 of NZ_CP042859.1, read as the reverse complement.
GCTTTGGTATCGGGGCGATGATTATTGTTATGAGCGCCATCCTTGCACTTGCGGCGTTCCTAATGGGCTCAGGGAATGCAGCATTCTTCTCTTTTGCTGCATTGACACCGAAAATTGCTGCTTTTCTCAAAGTGGATGTGGTGACGCTCATTTTACCAATGCAGATCATGACAAGCTTTGGACGTACAGTTTCACCTATCACTGCAGCAATTGTTGCAATTGCAGGGATTGCAGGGGTTTCACCGTTTCAAATAGTAAAACGGACGGCAATCCCAATGGCAGTTGCCGCAATAGTTAACCTTGTTGTAACTTTCTACTTCTTATACTTCTAATTAGACTCGCGCATTTATCCCTTAAACTTTTCGTTACTCTTCGGTTTAAGGGATTTTTTTATTGATTGGAGGGCTATTATTCATCCTTTTATCAAAAACTATCATCAATGATAGTATGGGTATGTGAATATTTTTGTCGCAGTAACCGTTGATTGGATTATTAGTAATAAGGTTGATAAATCAGGCACTGAAAGAAATATCAGTGCCTAGATATGAAAAGCAAAACTAATTAATATTCATAAAAGTAGCGTATTTTATTAAAAAATACGCTACTCAACTATCAAGTCAGTGAATTGGGTTAGAAGGTTTTGATTAACTAATTAAATGCAATAATGACGACTGCATTTCCAGTGTAATACCCAGGTGTTACCGTTCCTGATGCATGTAATTCAGAAGTGAATGTAAATGAATTCGCCGCATTATTCCCAGAAATGTTCATGTTCGCGCCATTCCAGCCATTTTGATTATTAATTAATGGATTTGAATAAAAGTTAGAAGTCGAATTTAAATATACATAACGCTCACCCGTGGTTGAACGAGCAAATAAATTGATATTTGTCGCCTGTGTACAAGTGATATTGCCAGAAACTGAGTTTGTTTTACCATTTAAACTCGTGTTACTGAGCGCCCCGTGATTAACAAAAGCAGGCAAAGAAATACTACATGTTTGATTTGTAGGTGGAATTTTACCACAGACGCTACCTGGCCACTGGATTGCATTCCTAACTCCCGGGGTTGGTTTATGGTTAACATAGAATAATCCAATACAAGTCGCATTTGGGCTATCAATGACAAACGATGCACGATAAGGAATTCCTTTTGCACTACGAAAAGCCGCTGCGACTTCTTCCGCTGTTCGATACTGGTTAATTCGAATGCAGTTACCATAATCTAAGCAAGATCCACTCAACGATGGCGCACCAGATGCATACAGAACATCAGGGCCTACCCAGCACTCGGTTGATCCATAACAAGGGTTAGTAACACCACTTGCTTCACTCCAAGAAAGAATGTCCATCTCAACACGAGGCCAAGCTCCAGAGGTCATACTCACAGGCATTACATACGCAATCGCATTGGCAGGGCGAGAAGGAAATAGAGACGCTAATGCGATGATTAATAATAAAATACTCAAACGGCTTGTATTTAACATTCCGTATATTTTTGCTTTTTTCGCATACATAATGATTTACTCATAATCTAATTTGAACGTGGCACTCGCAGCCCATGAACCGAGCACAATTGATTTATTTTGCAATGCAACTGGCTCAGCTCTCACATACGCTTGAAATCGTAGGTCATTATTATTTCCGGTATACAACCCTTGGGTATAACTGCCACTATTAATTTTGATTGCTGTACCGGAAATACTTTCAATACCAACCGCCACACCTGTTGCTTGGCTTCCAGCATCTAACGCTAATAAACCAGGTAAAGCCAAACTTTCTGCGCCCATAAATGTGACTTTCACTTCATGGCCTAACGCTAAATCGCAATTGATTAAGCGAATGGTAAAAGGTTGGCTATTTGTTTGAGTATTCAGATACAGGTATTTATCCACGATCGTTCCGAAATCTAATTCAATCGATTCGTCGCCAGGATAAACGTCACAAGCATCTTCAATTAGCGTGCCATCAAATTCCACATTTGCAGAAAAAGCGGCAGTGGCACCCAAAAACCATAAGCCAAAGGCAAAGCTCATATTACGTTTAATATTCATAGTTATGACTGCCGCCTCCTATTCAAAAATAATGGTTAACGTGCCTGATGCAGTAAAATTATCCCCTACGAGTTCGCTTCCTGAGCGCATGACAGGAACCGCTGAAAGGGATGGTAGTGAAGCCGCATTAATCAAAAAGGGTTCATTCAATGGTTGAGGTTGGCCATTTTTCTGAATTTGAATGCCTAATTTGCCATTATTCAACGGTGTCACCGTTCTTAATGTCGCATTATCAAATCCACTTCCCGCAGGTGTTCCTCCGAATATCAAGCTGATATCCCACGGTTGTGTCATATCGCCAACACAATCTAATTGAAAAGGAATAGATTGCTTGAAGGCGGTACCATTGATTTTTCGTACACCGACTTTACCGAATGAAACCTTTATCGGGTCGTCATGGCTTAATTGGCAAACAGGAGGAATAATTAACGTACCATCAAATGCCCAATTTGCTTGCGCTGAAGATATGGACATCACCATTATAAATCCTGCCATCCAATGCTTAATTTGATTGTTATTCCACATAATCATTCTCACTGATACTCAATTTTCAGTGTTGCCAGCGCTGTAAAAAATCCGCCATCGGTATTGGTAAAATTGGCATTACTGTTTTTTACTGGAGCAACCTCCAAGGTTGGCAGCGCTGTATATAACACATTGAAAGGCTGGTTAATAACTTGCTTAGCATTGTTCACATAAAAGGAAAGCCCGAGTTTTGGGTTACTCGTTTTTAATGCGCCATTGCTATTAAATGATGTTCCATCGCCGACAAGCGTGAGTTTTATAGCGTTTTTCGCTAGATTTGTGCAGCTGAGTCTCATCGGTACAGTACGCTTGTATTGAACTCCATCAATACGCGGAAGCAATATATCGCCAAAATGTATAGTTTCTTGTTGGTTGTTATTCAAAATGCACTCGGGCGGTGTCACCAATAATCGACCTTTTAGCTGGATACCAAGTGTTGCTGCTTGGCTTTGGCTAAACAGGCTAAGCATCATGCAGACCGAGAGAAGATAACGGAATAATTTCATTGATATCATCCTATTGGTAATCCAATACCATCGTAAGATTGCCCGTAAAATCCCCACCTGATGTTAAGTTTACTCCTGTAGGCTTAACGGGGACGGCATACAAAGCAGGCGAACTTCCATAATTAAAATTGAATGTCGCACCATTACTAAGGCGGGTTCCATCACGGTAAATGGCAATACCTAAATTCGGGAGATTGGTTGTCACGGATGACTCACCATTAATTTGCCTATCAGTCCATTTCAGCGTCATCTTTAATGTATTCTTATATAAGCCATTACATATCAAGTTGTAATTAATAGGTGAGCGCCCATAAGCACCATCAATCTTTGCCTGATGTATATCGCCAAAATCTACCGAAGTCGTTGTTGCACCGCCAAGGGTACATTCCGGCTCACCGTATACCGTCACGCGGATTTGGATATTAGTGCTTAGGTTTGCAGCGATAGCATTGTAAGAAAAACTGAGTGAAATCAGAGCACCAAAGAGAATTACCCCAGCGAGGACAAGCGCTTTAAAGCATATCGTAAGAAAATAAGTTCCTCTCATCTCCATGCTCCTATTCATAACTTACCTGAAATCTAATTAACGCCTGATAAGCTCCAGCATTTAGTTGAGCGGAGGTACGTACCGGCGTTACATAGTAAGTTAATTGGTTTTGTCCAGGTGAAACCAACTGTGGTGTACTGTACTCACCTAAGTTAATTGGTGAACGCGCTGCATCACTTAATTGCAGGCCAATCCCCTGAACACCGATAACAGCTGCCAAGCGCGGGTCTTGAGTATCTATAGGAGCCAAAAAGCGGATCTTCATTGAAGGCATTTGTTGGCTCCACAAAAGATTCCCCTGTGCAGTGCGGCTGCGGCTTTCACCACTTAGACAATCTTCTAAACGTAGCTCAATCGCAACAGGATTACCTGTTTGCCCGACATGCTGAAGCTGTCCGGTTCCCACAGTACCTAAATTAATAGTTTGATATGCTGATGACATTGCTAAACGACAAGCACTTTCCGTCAAGGCCCCATGGACATATAGCGTGCCATGTGAACCATCTACATCCCAGTTATCAACTTTATTTAGAGCTGTTCCCATCGCCATGTTACTGAATAAATTCAGCGCTAAACTTCCTAAGCCCACATAACGGAGCATCCTGCTTGTGTTTGCCATGATATTCTCCTGCTATCTCATCGCACATTTCAAATCAGTCTATTTTTTTTCAGGTACCACATGGCAGCTATTTCCCTGACATGTAAACGACAGTGTTGGACGACCACCGTAATCATTGATATAGGTCAGCACAGGTTTATTACCTAATGCGTCTGCACTGACGTTCAGTGCTTTGCTGCTTTTTGGTGCCACCATCACTGGCTCAAACCCTGCGACCGTTTGTCCATTTTTGTTGGGAACAGCATCGACAAAAGAAACGTAATAGGCAGTTGGGTTATTAATCGTATACTGGTTACCTTGGCGAGTAAGAGTCACTTTTTCCTGCCATGGGTTATCCATTTGCTCACGTGTCGGAATGATTGCTTTCGGTCGATAAAACAATTTGATACGTGTCTGTAACGCCAGTTGCAGTGTATTGGGCTTATCACTTTTTGGTGGGATCTCACGCAAATTAAAGTAATACACGGATTCTCTGTCTTGCGGCAGTGCCGCTGCACTTGGCAGTGCTTGGATTTTGATTTGGCTTTTTGCCCCTGGCTCAACACGTTGCACCGGTGGCAATACCGTAAATGGATCGCTTATTTTTTCACCTTTCTCATTTTCCACCCAACCTTGAGCGAGATAAGGTAATTGTTTGTTTTCATTGCTGATATTTAAACTGATCGATTTTTCGTCTCCCGTAATAATCGCTCGAGTTCTATCTAATGCAACTGCCGCTTGAGCAGAAGATAGCGTTGTTGAAGTCAACACAACGCCAGCCAATGCGAATACTGCTCTATGGGCATTTTTTTTGTTCATCAATTTGTTTTTCATCATGTTATTCATCATATTGTTATCTTCTATGGTTAAGGAGCACTCATCGCTCTTTGCGTACCACCATTTTTATTATTTTTGTAACCAGCGACTTGGTTCCTTTGGCGCCGTTCTTTCAACTACAGGCACAACAAGTTCTGCTGCTTTCGGCATTGCTTCTAATGCACGACTCGCTGATTGTGTCTTTATGGTCGCTGGCGATGCGGCTTTTGCTCCCGGTTTGTGGCATGGTAGTAACCAGCTTGCCTGTAAATATTCATCTTCTGGCAAGGTATTAGGGAGTGTGATTTCACACTGCACTTGGTCATCCCAACGAACTTGCAAGGTATCTTTTGCATTTAAACCAGTAAGATAGGTATTTCCATCATCACCCACCATACCGACTTGCTGACCACGACCGTTTAAGACTATTGCTCCGAAAGGTGGTGTGCTATTGTCCGATAGCCTTAACAACGCCATCGCACTGTTTCCTGCGACAACATCAAATTGACGGTAGCCAATTGCCCCTTCTGTTAAAGTGCCTTGCTTTATAGATTGAGACACTTGCGCTTCATCTGGTAATGCATTCAAATCAACGCTAATTTGGTTACGGTAATAGCTATTCACGTCACTAATAACGGCTTGTCCAAAGCGGTTGGTACGCACAATAGAGCCGTAACCACGTAGTGGAATATTAGGTACACCATCGGTATCAACAAATATGCGAGTACCGCCAATTTGACTACCACGATGCAGTACGGCACCTTTCTCTGTTGCGGTGAAACCACCTTGCAAAGAGAACCCCGCAGACCGATAACGGTCTTGTTGGTACGTTGCGTTTGCGTTGAGCTGTGCTAAGTCCCCCTGATGAGTGTAATAGCCACTCACGAGCGCACCTGAACGCGCCCATCCGGTACTTAGCTGATAGTTATTTCTCTCATCGATGGTGCTGTAGTAACTCACACGTTGTGAGTTATCATTTTTATCCCAACTACTGTTATAACTAACGGAGCTTTTTTCACCCCAAGGCACGGTGAGTGACGCATATACGCCATCATCATTACTTTCACGATAACGATTTCGATAGGCCGTCAAGTTGAGGCTAAGATTCTTCCATTTACCAATATCAAAGTAGCGCGCTAACGAAATACTATAGCGGTCGTTATCGGGTTGATCCCAATAGGTTTGATGGTAATAGTTAATGAACGCACTTAGTCCTAACTCTGAAAATTGTTGGTTATAAGAGATGGTATACATTTCTTTGCTGTTGTATTGGCGAGCACCTGTTTCCTGCGCATCCAAATACTCAGACATACTCATAAAACCTTGCTCAGAGAATCGATATCCTGCAAATGTCACTTGGCTGTTATAGGTATCAAAACGTTTAGAGTAACTTAAACGATATGAGCTCCCACGATACGTTTTGTTGCCAATATCACTTAAGTTGGTTAGATGCGCCCGAGCATGAGTGATATCGAATGACAATGCACCGAATACCATTAAGTCACGACCAATCCCTATAGCCGCGGATGCATAGTTTTCCGCACCAATTCCACCCCCATACAGTGACCAGCCGTTGTTAACTCCCCAAGAGAACTCGCCACTTGCGAAGGTATCGCCACTAACATGATGGCGCCAATTTGTTGGGCGCCCAGCGGCTAATTTGTAACGCAGTTGTCCCGGACGTGTTAAATACGGAACACTTGCTGTATTGACAGTGAAATTCTGTGTTGAGCCGTCTTGTTCTTTAACTTCAACATCGATTTGCCCAGCTAATGCATCATTCAAGTCTTGGATACGAAATGGACCCGCAGCGACTTGAGTTTGATAAATAATTCGTCCTTGCTGGCTCACAATAACTGTCGCATTACTTTTTGCGACCCCAGTAATTTCTGGTGCGTATCCACGTAGATTGGGTGGAAGCATATTGGTATCGGTAACCAGGCTAAGCCCTGTAAATCTGAAACTATCAAAAATATCAGAGGTTAAATAATCCTCACCTAAAGTGAGTTTTGTACCTAATGATTTGATTGCTCGGTAGACATAATAACGAGTCCAATCTAGTGATGTGGTCGTGCTTTGTCCTTGCTGCTTATCAATACGCATTTGCCAGTCAGCGCGAACACGCCAAGCACCCAAGTTAACACCAGCAACCCCATTACCGCTGGTACTGTAGTTGGTTTGTTGTCCAGAGCGGGTTTGCTGGCCCACTTGTGCATTTAGGTTGTAATCAAACAATGCGCCGGGTAACCCTTCTTCCCAGCGTGCGGGAGGATCCCAATTCTCAGCGGTATATTCGAGGTAGGCTTGCGGCAAACTAATATACATAGCCGAAGTCGCAAGGTCGGCTTTAACCTCAGTTCCGGGTAAACTTTCAAGTGATAGACACTGTCCTTCGTGCCACCACTTCAATGTCGACATCAATTCAGGCTTGATACCGAATTTTTCAACTAAAGCAGGGTTCAGGCAAGGGAGGCTTTCATCCGACTCACCTTCAGGCGCATAGTAAAAGACAGTTTCTTCCGGCATGCTTTGCTTGTTTAAGAAAACCGTAAAACTGTATTCACCAGGCATGAGATAGCCTGGACGCGCAAATTGGCTTAAATCAATGTTGTTACGATCATTGACGTCTAGCATATCCATATTAAATGTAATATCGGATGCGTGACCACCAAAGCTAATAGCCAACGCGACTAAAAGCCCTAATCTGCAAGGCCGAGTTATCCGTAACACAGGCGTGTGAATGAAATTCAGGGTCATCATCTCGACCTTCTTTTGCGTTCTTTTATCCGTAATGTCATTTCGCTCACGAAGCTCGTCCTACAAAGGAGATCTTCATTTCTTAGAGGAACCGACTATTCATAATCCAGTTTGAAACGTAATTGACTGTAGTATTGACCTGATGCCAATGGGCGGTTATTCGCCACCAACCGTAGCCGATAGGTGAGATCTTTTGTTCCAGCTGTTAGTGCGCTCATTGACATTCCTTGGCCTGGTATGGCAATTTCACCATCTCCCTCACGTTGAATTTGTAATCCAACACCTTGAGCTTGTCCGTTTACACCAAATAACCCCCTATCATGGGAGCCATCGAATGTTACGCGAAAATATTGCCAATTCGGTTTGTCAGGATTTTGGCGTTCAAGAACACAATTCACTAATCGGATAACAAAAGGGCGAGCAGGTCCTTGCCCATCACGGCGAATTTGAGTCAGCGCAATACTTCCCATATCAATAGTTTGATCACGGCTGCCGACATCAATTGCACATGCTGTTTCAATAATGCTTCCATTCATACTCACTGAGCCTTGAGCATGTGCAGTTGATACCGCAGCCAACGTGCCTATACTTAAGATCAATGAAAACACTCCACTGGTTATCGAATTATTCATTGCTCCCTCTCTTACACCCAATTCAGTCGGAATGAGCCAACAAATTAATTTGTTGGCTCAAGATGAATTACTCGTAAGACAGAGTGAAATCCGCTACTGAGCTAAAGTCACCGGCAGTGATAGTGTCGATATCGCCACCATTACCTTTTAAGTAAGCAGCGAAATTCAGTGTGTTGTTACCATTTTGAACTTGTTGGAATGGTGCAGCTGTTCCTAAAGTCACCACATTGCCGCTACCATTAGTGATCTGAACACCAGCGCCAGCACCAGTACCAACAATACCCAGTGTTTTATTGGTATTGTCGAAAGATGCAGCAGCACCACTAAAGGTTAATTGAACACCTTTAGTCAGTTTAGTGATATCACAGTTCTCTAAAGTGATTTCGAATGGACGTGGAGTTGATTTACCGCCATCAACTAATGCCATGTTAGAAATTTGGCCTAATTCAACTGTTTGGTCGATTGAGCTAGGAGAGATTGAGCATGGAGCATCGATAATAGCGCCTTTGAACGTTACTTTACCGTGGCCTTGATCAGCAGCATTTGCTGCAGAAGCTAAACCCAGAGCCATAAAAGTTGCCATTGCAATAGATTTCATTTTCATGAATATAAAGTCCTATGTTTTTTGTTAAATAAAGAATGAGTGTCAATTTTCATTGCTCATTGCAGACACTCTATTTGCAATGAACTGGAAAAAACAAAGCACTAGTATTTGATTTAAAAAAATCAAATACTAAAAATTAAATTTTAATAATTAAAAAATATATTTAGTCTTCTATTAAAAAAAATTGAATTGGTACTTTAAATAACTCAGATAATTGAGAAAGAAAATCAATATTAATATGATTAATTCCTGATTCATAACGGGAAATTTGCTGTTGACTTACGCCGATATATCTCCCTAACTCCTCAGCAGTTAATTTCATTTCTTTTCTATATCTTTTTATTTTCTTTCCTACAATAATATTAAATGTTGGTTTTATTATATTTTCTGACATAAGGTTAAGCCTATTTCATAAATTGACTAGATCCTGAAAACCATCCTTCAGCTTTAAAATAACATTCCATATTATGGATATAATTTACTGAGTTATTTTGAAATCCAACGCCATCTAATAAACAATTAATATCAATATCAAGTGAGTTCGCAATTTGCTTAATTTGCTCTAGGTGTAGTCGAATAACGCCGCGCTCAATACGTGAAACATGCTGCTGTGAGCATAAAAGTAAGTCAGCTAGCTCAGAACCACTTAGCCCTTTAGCTCGGCGAGCTTTATGTATATTGCTCCCAACAATTTCTTTAGGAGATAAGTTAGATTGCATAAAATCCTCCTCATGAAACTGAATGATTTATTAATTTAACTGTTGTCAAAATGCACCAAATTGACAATAGTTGTATATTGTTAGTTAAATATTTCGTTAATTACTTATTAACTTATATTTTATATTTTATATTTAAAATTATCGGAAGATTATTCCAAATAAAACATTTCAGAATATTACAATGTGTAAGTTTGAGATGTTACGGAGAGTTTTAACGTGTGAAAAAATTAATAAATTCAATGATCTTTTAATAATGGAATGTGCTTATTTTTAGTAATATATACATAGCGTTATTTACACGCTACGTATTTGACGTGTATTTTCATTTAACTTAAGATGCACCTAATTCATTACGTTTGTCAATTTGGTGCATTTTGACAACTCTTTTAACGCCTTTATCTCACCATACTCCCCGAAATCTTGCTGGGTTACTTGCTGTGTATCGTACGGTATGTTGTATATTCGTGTGTCCCAAATAATCCTGAATTAGACGTGTATCGGCGCCTCTATCCGCCAATGCATAACCACATGCATGTCGTAACATGTGGGGATGAATACCTAGGGTTAGCTCAGCTAGCTCACCAAGTCGTGAAAAAAGTTGATAAAAGCGCTGACGAGTCATGGCAGTCCCTCTTTCAGATAAAAATAACCACTGACTTTCTTTCCCTTTCCATGTATTTCTAGTTTTTAGCCAAGCTTTAATGAGTGGGATCTCTTCATCAATCAGTGGGTGATTAACTGAAAAACCATTCTTTAAACGATGTACATAAAGCTCATTACTTTCTAAGTTAAGATCAGATAATTTTAGTGATAGGGCCTCGCTTGCCCTTAGACCATGTATAAAGCACATATAAATTAAGCAAGAATTACGTTCGGGATGTCGCGACAAATGACAAGCAGCTAAAAGTCGAGATATTTCCTGTTGAGTTAAATACTTACGAGTGGACATGAACGTTTCCCCATTTAGTCAAAAAAGGTCAATCATATCTAAATTAATCGGCCTAACATATTAATTTTTTTAGATAAATATAATGCTTTTATTCTATAGGTGAAATAAAAAATTATTTATTATCCGTCAGGTCAGTAATCAAAGATTAATTAACTAAAATTTTATATTTTATTAAGCAGTTTTTATTCTGCTTTATAAATGTGAGAGAAAAGAGATTATTTACTTGTAAAACAATACTTACTCGTCGATGAAAGCAGCTAATTTCCATTTTTCGTACCGAGCTATTAATCATTCTACGAGTTATTTTTAAGGAGCTAGTGTCATGTTTTCTCTGAGTATTTTATGGTTAAATTCCTACCCATATCTTTAAATTGAAAATTTCTTTAAGATGAAATGAAATTAAGTCAAATAAAGTCACTGTTAGGTTCTCATGAGAATACTATTAATTGAAGATCACCTAAAAACCCAAGGGTGGGTCAAAAATGGGTTAGAAGAAGCAGGTTTTCTTGTGGATGTGGCTGATGATGGTCGCGACGGTCTCTATTTTGCTTTAGAAAACAGTTATCAGTTGGTGATCCTCGACATCATGCTGCCCGGTATGAATGGCTGGGAGATTTTAAAAATCTTACGCACAGCAAAAAATATTCCTGTTATCTGCCTCACTGCACGGGATGCCGTTGATGACAGAATTAAAGGCTTAGAGCTGGGTGCTAATGATTATCTCGTTAAGCCGTTTTCATTTTCTGAATTATTAGCTCGGGTTAAAAACCAATTAAAAGTTAACCAGCCAGTCTCAACCACCATGGCTATTGCGGATTTAAAAATCGACTTAACTCGCCATGATGTTGAGCGGGCTGGAAAGAAAATCATCTTAACTCGGCAAGAGTTTTCCTTATTACTGTTCTTTGTTCTACATTGTGATGAAATTTTACCTAGAACCTTAATTGCTAGCGAAGTTTGGGGGATCGATTTTGAAAGTGACACGAATATTATTGATGTGGCAATCCGTCGATTGAGAAAAAAAATCGATGATGAATTTGACGTTAAACTCATTGAAACTATTCGTGGGATGGGATACCGCTTAAATAGGCCGATAGAATGAAAAAGAAGTCACTTCGTTTTAAACTTATTTCTTTGTTTATCATTCTTATGATTGCTAATGCCGGAGTGGTGACATGGGTTTTGTATCATTCACTCAAAAATGAATTATCTGAACAAGATAATAACTTACTGGTTAACCGCGCGGAGCAACTTGCTAAACTCATTGCTGGTGGCATTGATATCAAAACACTCCCCATGTATTTTCAAAGCATGATGGATATGCGACAAGACTTAATCCAAATTTCTGATGCGGCAGGGCACATATTGGTCACCACCAATCGCGAATTACTGGGTTCTCAACCTCTTCAGTTAGTCAAACTTGAACAGCTAAATATTAATGCCATCAACCATTGGCAAACCGCTCAAGGTATCCCTATTTCTGCGGTTTATTTCTCGATGAATTCCCCAAAAGGGCCGCTCCATGTGGTACTTGGTAAAGTATCTGTCGACCGTAGTGGCGTGTTGACTCAATATCTCACCCAAAGCGTAGTGATTTCTGTCCTCTCAATTTTGTTGATGGGGCTGCTCAGCTTATGGCTGTTGAAAAAAGGGTTATCCGACATTCAAGCATTGAGCCAGATAACGGTCAAAACAGACGTTCATGCGTTAAATGACCCAATCGATATTGACCAGCTACCACAGGAATTGAAAGAGCTGGGCGAATCGATGAACACGATGCGCCAGCGCTTAAAGCATGATTTTGTCAAACTTACTCAATTTGCCGATGACTTGGCGCATGAACTGAGAACCCCAATTAATGCGATTCGGGTACAAAATGAAATTACACTCCAGCGCTCGCGTAGTGTTAGCGAATATGAAGGGATGATAGTCAGTAATATTGAAGAGCTCGATAAACTGTCACAAATGATCCAAAGTACTTTGTTTATTGCCCGTGCTGAAAATAAAAATATTACCTTAAATCGAGAAAACCTTTCTTTATATACGTTAGTTAACGATGTCTATGAACTCTTTTCTGCCTATGCAGAAGAAAAACAGATTGAACTGTATAGCGAGCCCTCATCCCTGACGCTTGATGCTGACCCTGTATTACTCAGCCGAGTTTTAGTGAATATTGTCTCCAATGCGATTAAATATTCTTACCCGGGCACCCGTGTCGTTACCCAAATTAATACGCTTTCGCAACAACGGGAAATTAAAATCACTAATCAAGGAGAACTTCTACAAAACAGTGATGAAATTTTCACCCGTTTTTGGCGTGGGGATAATGCTCGAACCACAGAAGGAACTGGGCTAGGGTTGGCGATTGTGAAAGCGATAGTGGAATTACATGGCGGGTCAGTGAGTTTTGAACATCATACAGGAACCAGTACTATTACACTGAAATTTCCTACAATTAAGTAAGATGACAAATTTGTCATCTTACTGTCAGCCATTTTTACTGCGCTTTCGGTATAACTGATCTCATTTCCCTTTTGCTATGGAGCGCATGATGAAAAAGTTACCTAAAATTCCCGCATCTCAAATCACGGATGAATCCCTCTTTTTTATGAAACGCCGTCAGTTACTTAAGGCATTAGGCATTGGAGCCGCTGGTTTAACCGTTGCGGCGACGGCCAATGCGGGGCTGTTTTCTTGGTTCAGTGACGATACACCAGCACCTCCGATGACGCCAAGAAAACCGCTGACATTTATTCAACCTGAAGAGTTTCAGCCATCATTAACCCTCACACCTGAAGATAAAGTGATTGGTTATAATAATTTTTATGAATTTGGGTTGGGTAAATCCGATCCTGCCGAGAATGCCCATACTTTAGTGACGGATGAGTGGACGGTAACGATTGATGGAGAAGTAAATCGTCCCCTGACCCTTAATTTAGATGATATAAACACTAAGTTTCCCTTAGAGGAGCGTATTTATCGTATGCGCTGTGTTGAGGCTTGGTCGATGGTCATTCCATGGGTTGGCTTTCCTTTAGCGAAATTATTGGCTTTAGTTGAACCCACTAGCAAAGCCAAATATGTGGCTTTTGAAACACGCTACGCTCCAGAACAAATGCCAGGACAAAAAAGTCGTTATATTGGTGGTGGCTTATCGTACCCCTATGTTGAAGGGCTACGCTTAGATGAAGCCATGAACCCACTGACTTTGCTGGCGACTGGCGTTTATGGCAAAACATTACCCAACCAAAACGGAGCACCGATCCGGTTGGTCGTACCATGGAAATATGGCTTTAAAGGAATTAAATCTATCGTCAAAATTCGCCTTACTGAGCACATGCCTGAGACTACATGGAACCTATCAGCACCGAGCGAATATGGCTTTTTTGCCAATGTGAATCCAGATGTAAGCCATCCTCGTTGGTCACAAGCCACCGAACGTTTTATTGGTGCAGGAGGCTTAGGCCAAGTGACTCGCCAACCAACATTGTTGTTTAATGGATATGGTGAACAAGTGGCAAGCTTGTATCAAGGAATGGACTTGCGGAGAGATTATTGATGCCCCAAGACAATAAGTTTATTGTTGGATTAACCAAAGGGAGCTTTCATCTTCTTGCTTTGCTCCCTTTGGTATGGCTGATTTTTTTAGTCGATACCCAACAGCTTGGAGCTGACCCCGCCAAAGATATCCAACATTTTACAGGAATAGCGGCTTTACGTTTGCTCCTCGTTATTGTATTGATCCCTCTGGCTGCAAAACTATTGCGATTTACGGCATTGTTTCAAACGCGAAAATTACTGGGGTTATGGTGTTTTTTCTGGGCTGTGCTGCATTTAAGTAGCTATCTATTACTGGAAATTGGTGTAAATAATTTAGCGCTATTTTTCGAAGAGATTTTTTCGCGACTCTATTTAGTGATTGGCGCGGTAGCTTGGTTGTGTTTATTGTTGATGGCGGTCAGTTCATTCAACCGTATACGCCTTTATTTGGGCGTATGGTGGAAAAGAATTCATATGCTGCTTTACCCAACGATTTTACTCGCATTTTGCCACTATATGCTGTCATTAAAAACCTTAACACCTGAACCATTTATCTATTTAGCCGCCGTTGGGAGTGCATTTGCGTATCGCATGTGGAACCAGCAATCACAACGAATAAAACCTTCATAAAGGTTGGCGTGCTTAAATTGTATTCTTACTTGGTATTATAAAATGCCTAATACTGCGGTTTGCTAGGATTAGGCATTTGGTGTGCATTACAATATAGTGTAAAGCAAATCTATGCTTCGTTTTATGATAATACTTTACCACCTTACTCAACCCCTTCTTACGATAACCGTTAAATCGTCACTCTTTGAATTGATCTTAAACTTAGTGTGGCTAGCAAGGCTCTCACCTTTCTATAGATAAAAATATTTAAAAGAAGTTTTCATTAGAATTTCTTTAAAGCTTAAAGTTATACATTGATATATAATTTTTAAATACTCGTTATTTGAGTAATTAATATCCTTATTTTTGGGTAATATCGGGATTTATTATATGTGGGTGATGATTTTTGTGAGATATAATTTCGTTGATAAACTTTACAATTATTTATAATTAATTTGTTGGTGTTTGTAAATAATGAAGTTAAGATAAATCTTAAAAAAAATATTTAATAATTTACAAACTCAAAATTCGAGTAATACTACTTTTTTAAGTTGTATTTTATGGTTGAAATTTAACCATAAAATACATCTGATTAGTAAAAGATATGTTTTAATATTTTCAAATGTATCAAAATGTAATTTGAAAGGTGATTGGCTGAAGTTTTATGTCTATAACATGCTGTTATTTATATTATAAATTTCAGTGTGGTTATTTTCTGTTACATTTATCCTATGTTAATAGAGCGATAAATGATTTTAATGGTAATCAATTTGCCCTATCGATTATACAAAATAAATAATCAGACATATAATCATCAAAAATTTTAGGACGGTATCTATGGTTCAGATGGTGCCTATAATTAATTTTTAATATAAAGGTTAAATTAAATGACTTATTTTTCTAATGAGATAAATAAAGAAATAGGGCAGTATTTGAGAGGAATTAGAAAAGAGCAAAACTTAACAGGGGAAGATTTGGCAAAAAAGTTGAATATTAGCCAACAGCAGATATCCCGATATGAAACGGGAAAAACAAAGCTGACATTTGAAATGATGGATACAATTTTAGTGATATTCAATAAGTCATGGAGAGACCTTTTTAATCATGTAATAGATAGATACGATAATGAAAGATTACAGTATACCATAAAAAATGAAAATAATTATTTTGCTATCTTAGATAAAGACACTAAAAAAATGTGGCGTTAATTCGGCCAATAAAAAATCAAATCTTTTTGGTGAAGTGTAATTAGTAAATATAATAAATTTAGCCTATTCATATGATAACTTTATTAAAAGTAATCATTAATTTAATTAAAATAATGATTACTTTTATCTAAAGTTGTTATTAACAACTCTTATGGCGAAACATACATTATACAAGTATTATACAGGATTAAATAATCATGAAATTGAATAAATTTGTAATGGGTGCTGTATTTGCATCAGGCTTTGCTTCGTTCGCAGCAATGGCAGCTTATACGGGTACACCTACTAACGGTACTATCGAATTTTCAGGTGAATTAGTGAATTCTGCTTGTGGTTTAAGTGAAGAATCAAGTCCTGTAAAAGTAAACTTTTATCAGATCCCTGTTTCTAATTTAAAAAATGGTGAGCGTGCAGGTAATATTAAGAAAGATATCGTTCTGCAAGGTTGTGATACTACAGTTGCACAAACTGCAACTGTAACTTACACACCATCAACTATTAACCCTAATGATAAGACATTAGCGGCGTTCACTTCAGGTACTGCAAGTGGTGCTGGTATTGGTTTAAGAGACAATGGAAATAAAGATGTTGTTTGGGGACAAGCTTCTACTGCAGTTAATCTAACTGAAGGTAAAACTGCTATTCCATTCGTTGCTTATTTAAAATCTGATAATGCATCTAATGCAGTGACTCCAGGTAGCTTTGATTCAACTATCAATTTCAAAATTGATTACCAATAATTTGTAATTGGTTTTATATCAATATGCGGAGTATTTAATACTCCGCATTAATAAAATCTACCAATAACTAAATGGTATTGTCCATGATAATTCGGGTTGCAAAAATAGCACTAGGCTCTAGTTTGTTATGGCCTCTATTAAGTTGGGGAATGACCGGCAATAACACCCCTGGTGATATTGTAATGCAAGGTGAATTAATAGAAGCTTCATGCACGATTGATCCTGAAAGCCGAGAGCTTTGGGTTAATTTTGGGGAAATCAGTGCCCGAGAAATCACGCCTGAAGTCAATATGTTGGTGAGTAAGAATTTTGCTATAAAACTTGTTGGATGTACGTTGCCTTCTAATGACAAAGGTAGTGCATCGCGCGCGCAAATAACCATGATGGGAACCTCTGTTAATGATGATCAACTTTTACAAGTGAGTGGTGATTCAGAAGGGTTTGGAATTCAATTTAGGGACTCTCACGGTGAAATACTTAAACTTAATAGAAAAATGCCGGATTACACATTATTAGAAGGGCGTAATAGATTAGATTTTACTGCAATTTTAGTTGCTTATCAAAAGCATATTAAGGCAGGTGATTTCGCAGGAGTTCTACGATTTAGAATGGATTATTTCTAAAACTAATAATAATTACATATAAAAGAGAATTGAGCTAAATCTCTAGCCTAATGAGTGAATACTGAGTAACTAAAATGATTATTTTAAATGGAAATATAAATAATATAAAAAAACTATTTGCAATATATATTGCAGTACTTTGCTATTCACCAAATATGTCTGCAAATGATCTTGTTGAGTTTAATGTTGACGTATTAGATGTTGGTGATCGTAACAATATTGATTTAACTCGATTCTCTAAAGATAACTTCGTATTTCCAGGAACTTATTTATTGGATGTCTATATTAATGGACAATCATTGTCGCAGCAGAAGGTCACTTATATTACCGATCCTCAAGATAGTGAAAAATCATTAGTCTGTTTTACCCCTAAGCAAATTGAAATGTTAGCGCTCAAAGAAGATGCGTTAAAAAAAATCCAAGCCATATCTCCTGAATGTTCAAATATTTTACCTATTTCAGGTGTTAAAATTAATAATCATGAAGGCAAACTGGATATCACTATTCCACAAGCATGGATGAAATATTCCGATCCTAGTTGGGTGCCGCCTGAGCGTTGGGATTCAGGGGTTTCAGGCCTTATATTTGATTATAACCTGACAGGGTCAATTTCACGTTCTTTGACGACACATACGAATAAGCATTCATTGTCAGCATATGGCCAAACCGGGTTTAACTTAGGAGCGTGGCGCTTTAGAGCTGATTATCAAGCTAATTATAACGAGCGTGGCGATAGAAAATTCGATTGGAACCAGTTTTATGCATATCGCCCTCTGATCCACATGGCGGCTAAGCTGACACTGGGTGAAATTTATTTAAATTCTCAAGTTTTTGACACGATTCGTTTCACTGGCTTTAACCTTGCCAGTGATGAGCGTATGTTACCGCCAAATCTGCGAGGATACGCACCACAGATTAATGGTATTGCGAAAAGCAATTCAAAAATTGTTGTAACCCAAGCTGGGCGTGTCGTTTATGAAACGACGGTACCTGCGGGGCCATTCAGTATTCAGGATTTGCAAAGTTCAATTCGTGGAACCCTAGATGTCAAAGTTGAAGGTGATGACGGTGAGGTATCGACTTTTCAAGTTGATACGGCAAATATCCCTTATTTAACGCGTCCGGGCTATGTGCGTTATAACGCTTCGGTCGGTAAACCATCACGATTTAATCATAAGCCTGAGGGGCCAATGTTTGCCACGGGAGATTTCTCTTGGGGGCTGAGCAATAACTGGTCACTCATTGGTGGTCTACTTTTTGCGGGTAGGGATTATACCGCTATATCTGCTGGATTAGGCCGTGATTTATCTGTATTTGGGGCACTTTCTGCGGATGTCACACAATCCATTAGCCGAATGCCAGGTGATAACACGCAAACGGGTTCTTCTTATCGCCTGAGTTATTCAAAGTCATTTGATGAACTTAACAGCACGATTACTTTTGCGGGTTACCGCTTCTCGCAGGATAAGTTTAGAACACTGTCGCAATATTTAGATGAGCGTGAAAACAAATATCTGGGTATTGGCCGTCAAAAAGAGATGTATACCGTAACAGGGAATAAAACTTTTTGGGCTGATGATCCTGATTGGAGAACAACAGTATTCTTAACGTATACCCATCAGACCTTTTGGGACCAGACATCTCAAGATAGATATGGCTTATCTGTGGGTCGAACATTTCGTTTAATGGGCATCAATGGTGTTTCAACCAATATTGCGGCCTACCGTTCTGACTATCGGGGTCGACGTGACGATAGCATTTCACTTTCGGTTTCAGTGCCTGTTGGTGATAGCCGTTGGGCGGGATATGACTTGCAAAATAGTGGTAGTAAGACCAGCCACATGCTGTCTTACAGTGACAATAGGGATATGAATAACTTATGGCGAGTTAGAGCCGGTCGAAGCAGTGATGATCGCGTACGGTTTGATGGATATTATCAAAAACGGACGCAACTTGCTGAAGTTAATACTAATGTCAGCTATCAAGAAAGACAAACGGCATCGATCAACGGGACATTGCGCGGTGGTTTCACTGCTACCAAGCATGGAGCTGCATTACATAACAGTACCGGTACAACGGATACAGCAAGAATTATGGTCGATACCAACGGTGTTGGTGGCGTGCCGTTTAACCATGAAAAAACACGAACTAACTGGGCCGGTATTTCTGTTGTGCCTGATATTGTCAGCTATTACAGCTTCGACACGCGTATTGATGTCGATAAGTTAAAAAATAACGTTGATACCAATAAGGCGATAGCAACATCGACATTAACAGAAGGCGCAATAGGTTATCAGCGCTTTGATGTTGCAGAAGGTGAAAAGCTCATAGCAACTATTCGTTATAACGATACGGTACCTCCATTTGGTGCTGATGTGACAAACGCTGATGGCATTAACATTGCCATGCTGATGGAAAATGGATTGGCGTATTTGATGGCAGTAAATCCTAAAGAAACATTAACGGTATCTTGGGGCGGAAAAGCGCAATGTAAAATTCAACTGCCTGAAAAAATTAATTCGGGTATGTCAGTTTTGCTGCCTTGCCAATAATGTAATGACAGTTTGAAAAAGTATTCTATAAGGTAGAGAAAATGGCGATTCGTATAAATAAATGGGTAGGTGGTTTGCTAGTTATGATGGTTGGCGTAGGGCAATCATATGCGGGTATTTCACTGGATAGAACACGACTGATTATTACAGGCGATGAAAATTCTGCGAGTGCTAATTTATCAAACACCAGCTCAAGTATTCCTTTTCTTGCTCAGTCATGGGTTGAAGATGCCAATGGGAAAAAAATCACATCGCCATTAGTTGTATTGCCACCATTACAGCGCATTAATGGTGGGCAAAAAGGGGTTGCCCGTGTTTCAAAAACAGCCGAGATAGATAAGTTACCCCAAGACCGAGAAAGCCTGTTTTATTTAAATGTGCGCGAAGTTCCGCCAAAACCCGATAAACCGAATGTTTTACAGTTAGCGATGCAATCGCGCATTAAATTATTTTATCGGCCGACAGCCATTATTCCTGAGTCTAAAAGTGCAGTTTGGCAAGACCAAGTCATATTTTATAAACAGGGAAATAATTGGCGTGCTGAAAACCCAACCCCTTATTTTGTGACCATTATTAGCCTTAATAATAAACCGGTGGCAGAAGGTGGAAAAAAACTAACTGATTTTCCAGGGGTGATGATTGCACCTAAATCGCATCTCGATATTAAGGTCAATAGTTCAGGCGAGAGTTTCACCATGATGTATGTGAATGATTATGGTGGTCATCCAGAACTTAAATACAGTTGTAGCGGAAATACGTGTAAAGCGTTACCACCAGAGCAACAGATTCGCTAGGAGTATTGATATGAACATTAGGTGCTTAGGGATAGTGTTATTGGGGCTAGGAAGTTTCTCCGCAGTTGCAGAAATTGCGGATGAAAAGCTGTCCCGCCAAACATTGCTAGACGTACATAGTACTGTGCATTTTACAGGGAGCGTCTATGCATCGCCTTGTGTTCTTGAATTAGAAACACAAGAGCAGTATGTCGATTTAGGTGAAATCAATGCTAGAGAGTTTCATCGTATTGGCGATAGAAGTACTCCTGTTGCATTTAATATTCGCCTCAAAGATTGCCAACGCGGAGCATCCAAGTCATTTGTGAATTCTGCCGGAGAAGCAACTCAAAATGCGCAGCGTTATTACTTGACGGGAGAAAGCGCTGTTTCATTGAGCATTGCGGGAGATACGGATTTTTTTAACCCTGATCTGGTGCGAGTGACAGGTGATATTCGAGGTGCCGGGTTGCGTATTTCTAGTAAAGAACATCAAAACCTAATGGTCAACCAGCCAACAAGTTCATGGGTGATCAAACCTGGCGATAATAACATCACACTTAATGCATCATTGGAATCTACAGCACGGTCTGTTTCGGCGGGAACCTTTAGCGGATTAGTTAGGCTAAAACTGGAGTATTTATAACCATGTTTGTATCCAACAACAAAAAACTAAAAGATATGACTATTGTGGCTGGTTTACTCACAATAGGGGTCTTGCCGTTATCTGCTTTAGGTTATCCTCACGGTTCCGCTATACCGGACGGGGGAACTTATACATTCGAAGCGAGAATGAATAATCAATTACTCGTTAATGAGAAGGATGCAGAAACGGTATTCAATTTTGATGTGGGTAACTGGCCTTACTTTGATATTTACTGCCAAAGCTACATGAATCCAGGAGGGGTTGGGAATACCGGTCCTGATTCAGGAATGACATTTGATTTAATGTCAACTATTCCTACATCAATGCAAAACCCGGGGTACCTGAACCTTAATGAATATTTTGATGTAAAAGTTGAAATTCAAATAGGGGGAAGGGTTGGTCAGAAAGTCACTGTTCCAGTGAAGGATATGTGGAATGGGGGTTCTGACCCAATAGAGTGTAGACCACCGAGTGTTAATAGCCGTGATTATGGTGTCGAGCTACGGACAGGGTCGAGTGGAACAATCACGTTTAGACTGAAAAAACCGATTATTAATGGCATTACCATCAACCAAGCGGAACTGGTGCAGGTTTTTGCTAAAAAAGGCAGTCCAGCGAATGGCAGTACAGCTTATGCGCCAATTCCATCAACTCGAGTCGTTTTAGGGGCAGGAATTATCACGGTTGCTGATGAGTGTACGATTAATGAAGGCAACCCAATAGATATTAATTTTCTTGATGTGGCAAACACGAGTGAACAGTTAAATGGCACTAATTATGCTCAGCCCTTTAAGATCCCAGTTAAATGTACCGGTGGCAGTTTTACGACAGGTGATTTAAATATTAAGCTGTCATTGTTGCCAGGAGCGTCAGGCAGCGCGGATTTTAACCCTGATTATTTCGGTACGTTAAAGAACGGTGTGAAACGCACAAATCTTGGCATTGTGGTGACTGATAATTTGACCGGAACCTTGGTAAGACCAAACCAAGCTTATCAAGTGCCTAATTTTATCAATAACCAAGGCACTTGGAACTTAACGGCTGCGCCAATAGCTGCGCCTGGTAGCAGCGTGGAAGAAGGTGAATTTACAAGTACCGGGACAATTCTTGCTGAATTCCAATGAGGCCGATCATGCGAAATAATAATCAGATAAAGCGTAATAAATATTTATTGTCGATTGGCTTATATTTACTAATCTCAGGGTCGGTGAGTGCAAGTGTGATCCCGAGTAATATGGGAAGCTATTCATTCAGAGGCATGGTTGTTGCTACGCCATGTCAGATAGCGCCGGGAAGTGAGAAGGTCCCTGTTGATTTTCAACAAATTTCGGTTAAAGACCTTTATAAAGAAGGTAAGTCGAAACCTTTAATTTTCTCAATCCATTTAACGAATTGTAATACGACCATATTTAAATCGGTGACAGTGACTTTTAATGGAATTGAAAATAAAAATCTTCCTGACCATCTTGCGATTAGTGACCAAAGTGAGGCAAGCGGAATCGGTATTGGGTTATTAAACTTAAATGAAACACCCATAGAATTGAATACGCCATCATTAGCGCAAAATTTGGCAAAAAATGATACGGAAATTCAATTCAAGGCTTATGTCGAAGCTGAGCCAGAAGCGAGAATTAACGAAACGATTACCTATGGGAATTTTTATAGTACTGCATACTATACATTAAATTATCAATAACGAATGAAACATGATGTTTGCAATCAAAATTAAAGATAATAAAAAAGAAAGTTATCCATGGGTACTTTTAGTTTTTGTCGTTATATTTTTTGGCATTATATTGCATATTTATCTGCCGAATATGGGCGGAACAGGTTTGTCATTGCCATTCAATATAATTAGTGGTTTTTTTATTGCTTTTTTTATTGTGATGATTAGTATTACACAAATTAAAAATTTAACCTTATACTATTCTAAGTCGAGTAATTATATTACGATTGGGTTAGTCTTATTATTAGGCTTGTGTTTTTTTGCGCCAGAAAATTACCAGCTTAATGCGTACTTGACTGCGTATTGGTTATTGGGGGCGTTGTTTTTTTATCAAGCTTTATTGCAAATAAATATTTCAGAAACTGTATTGAAAATAATTGTTTGCAGTGTATTATTTGCTGCTATTATTGAGAGTCTATATTCAATAGCACAGGTTTTTAATTTTTTTCCGATATCAGGGGATAGGCCATATGGTGTATTCCAACAAGTTAATGTTCTTTCTAGTTTTATTTGTGTTGGTATTGCCAGTGCAATAGGCATGTTTATTTTAATGAGAACTGTCACACGGTATGCGTTTGCCATTATCATTGTGAGTCTCATTTTAATGAGCATGGTATTGCCATTGTCCCAATCATTAACTGGATATTTAAATTTATTATTAATTGTTATTGTTTTTTATTTTTTCGCAAAGTATCATCGTCAATATATTGTTTACTCTTTAATAGCGATTGTTATCGGTCTTATTATTGGCTATGGAATAAAAGTTAGTTTTAATATTTCTGACTTTTCTGAAAGTAAATTACAAACATCACATATTAGATGGGTGCTATGGCAACATAGTTTATATTTATTTAGCGAAAATATTTTATTTGGCTCTGGGGTTGGTAGTTTTGAATCTGTATTTTTAGAGCGTTTTGGTGGTGGTTTGCTAGGAACCAGTGAAAAGGTTATTTCACATCCACACAATGAGATATTGCGTTGGATGGTTGAAGGTGGGTTAGTTGGTATTGCGGCAATATTGTTAGTTATTATTGGTGGTGTGCATCTACTTTATTCTTCATTAAAAAATAAAAATAACAATTATGTTTTTTTAGTTATTGCGTTACCAATTGTTTTTCATATGATGACAGAGTTTCCATTGTGGCTATCCATACCTCATGGTGTGGTATTGATATTGTTAATACGTTGTGCCGATGTTCCAACTAAAAAATATTCATTGAATAAGTTTGTAGGGTATTTTTCGAAAACAATTATTGCGTTAGGTGGTTTGTTATCCATGGGGTTATTGTATTTTACTTTGCAAACACAGCAATATTTAACATATATAGAAAAAACAGGACAGCAGTATCTTCTTTCAATGAATGAGCCTGATTATAGTGAATGGAAATACTATTTAATCGATGACCGTTACAAATTGGATCTCAATATGGGGTATTTATTACGCTATAACGAGACACAAGACCCTTATTATTTGAATTTATTTTCATCTTGGGCAGAAAACTATTCGCGTTCTTGCCCAGATCTTAATGTTTATTTTTCTTGGATCCTTGTTTTAAATGAATTAGGTGAGAAAGAGAAAACAAAAAGCGTCAAAGAAAAAGCGATTTTTTTATTTGATAATAATGAGAAATTAGAAGGATTGAATTTTTAATTATTCATGCGGTAATTCGTGTGTTAATTAAAAATCTAAAGGATTTATTGGTGTTAATTATCAATAAATAGGGCGTTTTATTAATTAAAATCTATATTAAAGGAAATAACATGAAAAAGTTAAATGCTATCGAAGCTGCTGCTGTAGTTGGTGGAACAAAACAAGTTTGTACTAATTCTTACGAGAGCATCACTGTTGGTGGTGTTAAATCTTGCCAATTAGTGACCACTTGTACTGATAAGCACGGTAATAAAACATACAAAGCAAAAGCTGTTGGTGCATCAAACTGTGATGTAACAGCTCCATAGTATTAAATTTGATTTTTATTAATTGATACATGGGGAGCTATCCCCATGTATTTTTCGTACCGGAATGGAATTAACTGTTATGAATACTCGTTTTAAACCAATAACTATTACACTTTATACTCTATTTGTTATTATCGCTTCTTCACTCATGACGGTTTTGTTCTATCATATTTTTGTTTTTAATACTTTTTCAAATGATGATGCACAAAGCTCTTCTTTTATTGAATTTAATAGTGAACAAGTTTTATTGAGTCCAATAAAAGAAAATAACAGTATCATAGAAGTCCTTTCTTATGGTTGCCATTATTGTGCCGTAAATCATGATAATGTCAGTCAATTCGAAAAAACACTCCCTGAGAACGTCAACTTTAAAGTCGTGCATTTAGCCATGGATAATAATATGGGGCTTGCTGCCTATGCGCCTATTTTTGCGACATTGGAAGAGATGGGGGTGGAATCTCAATACCGTCAGGATCTTTATACCGCAGTTATCAATGATAAGCTTGATTTAGCTAATAAAGATGTCTTAAACCAATGGTTAAAACAGCACAATGTTGATTCAACCCAATACCTAAAAACCAGTGAGAGCCAAGCGGTTCAAGAACGCCTGAAAAACATGCTTGAAATTAGCAAGTTTTATCAAATTACTGGAACACCTGCATTTATTATCAATAAACGCTATGTCGTCTATCAAGACCGTGATTTTGCAGACTTTACTGCTTATATGCTTGAGTTATTAGACAAAAGCAATAAGGAGTTACGGTGATCCGGTTTTGCATTGTCTGGACGGTATTTACAGTGAAAAACTGTTTGATGCCGTTTAAAAAAGGATATCAAAAACTTAATCATAGTGGACTTGCCTTTTTACGGTTGTTATTGCGCCGAGGCTATATCACATCGGTATTATTTGTCTCCAATTTATTATGTCGCGTCGGCTTATTAGGTCGTCAATATCGTAATCGGAATAAAGTCGCCACGGAAAACTTTCGTAGTTTAATGGAAACGAAAGGGCATATTGATATGAGCTGGATAGCTGTTCGACGCTTCATTTTGGAAGAGGCAGCCACATGGGGACAAAACCAAAAAATCATGGCGCAAGTTCGAGTTTGTACCCTTGAACTTGATAGCGTCGTTGCGCCTTTGCACCAACAAAATAACCCCGTTGTACTTGCTCCATTGCATATGGTTTCTGATGTTTTAGCTACCATGGTTGGCGCGGGGGTGACTCCAGGCAATGCGACGGTGGTGGTTTCGTCGAGTGCAGAACAGCAGAAGTATAACGCCTCGGCACGTGAGTTAGGGCAGGTGAATTTATCGTATTGTTCTATTCATCAAGGGAATAAAGTATTAGCTAGCCAGTTAATGACTGCGATGACAGAAGCGGCGACAGGGCAAAAGAATATAATTGTTTTTCCTGATATCACCCCTGATTACACGGTTCAAACAGAAGAAGGGGCGTCGAGCAAATTATCGTGCCATTTATTTAACCGTGCAGCAAAGCTGCACAATGGTGTAGTGCGTTTATCCAGTGCGATTTCGGCACAGGTGGTTTTTTATCATCTGTACTACCAAAACGGTTTAAAAATCAAGGTTTATCCGCCTGTTGCAGCAAAAGATGTTGCAACTCAAATGCCCGCCATCATTGAAAATGCGGTTCGTCATTATCCCAATGATTGGCTTTTATGGCATAGCCATTCACTTTATTTTATTAGCCATTAAATAATAATGAAAAATATTATTCCAAATTTTGTTTCTCAAGAAGAAACCAATGAATGTGGCTTAGCATGTATTGCGATGTTAGCACAAACTCAAGGTCTCAATGTTTCTCTTGAAACGCTGCGAGAGGTGTATCCAGCATCGGATCATGGAACTTCTTTGATTGACCTTTCGTCCATTTTAGCTAATTACGGTGTTGCGACGACACCAGTGCTATTTGAGCACCAAGAGCTCAATAGCTTACCACTTCCCGCTATTTTACATTACGGAGCAAGCCATTTTGTACTGCTTGCTTATCGCAAAGGAAATAACGTGTGCGTGATGAACCCTGCAATTGGGCAGCAGTGGTTACCTTTCTCTGCATTAAAAGCGGAAATCAGCGGTTACGCATTAATTTTAGAACCAGATACTGCGCTGGAAAAAATTGAATCACTCGCACCAGAAGACAGAAATGATGGGACTACAGGGAAAAAAGCCCCTCATGCAATGAGTCTGAAAGAAACCTCAGAAATTCGTGGTGTTTATTGGTTGATGATATTCGCTTTTTTGGTTTCTTTAACGCTATTTTTAATGCCAGCAATGGTGAGCAATGCGATCAACCAAGCTTTTTCCGACGCTAAAAATGCCATTTTCCCTTACGGCTGGTTCATTGTTGCCTTTGTGGTTGCAACACTGTTAGCACTCGGCGTGAGAATACTAAGCGAGCGTTTCGTAAAACACTTTGTGTTGATTAAAAGCGGGGTGGGTTTTTCACGTTTATTGAGTAATCCATTGCGCTTTTTTGAAAAACGCGCCCCCGGGGATGTGTTTAGCCGTTTTGTTGCTTGGCAGGGGGCATTAACCGAAAAAATCGAGCTGGATAACGGGCTACGAACGGATTGGGTTATTTGTGCGATAGCATTAGGTACCATGTTTTGGATTGCGCCCGTATTAGCGGCTATTTCAGCTGCGGGTGTTACCGTGATGGGCTTAATTAGTGTATGGGCGATAATTCGTGATCGGTGGTATACCCAACAGTTACAGTTAAAATCAGCAGAATTAAATGACTTTTTTATGGAGACGCTGCAGGGCATTCTGACCATAAAAACAGCAGGGATAGAAAATCAGCGTAAGGCGCAATTTGCATGGTTAAGCCGTGAATTGTTTACCTGTATGCAACGCAGAAATGTGTATCAACAAATTAAAGATGGCATCTATCAATTAACCGGTAGTTTGGAGATGGTCATTTTTATGTTAGTGGTTTTACCCATGGTGGCCAATGAGTTAATTTCTTTGGGGGATTTCTTTGCTTATAGTTTCTTGCGTCAAATTTTCACCAATTATGTGACGCGTATTTTTTATGCGATTATCCATAAGTCGCAACTGCATATTATTGATACACGTGCCCATTCTTTATTCCCTAAGAAAAGTGAGCAGGACACCGCGCCATTCCACGAAAAACAAGCCGCAGTGCTAGGAAAAGCCCCTCACTTATCTTTCAATGGGATTCATTTTAGTTATGACCCTGCGAAACCGATTTTAAATAATGTGTCATTAGACTTACCTTCAGGTACGCAGGTTGCCATTGTTGGGGAGTCAGGAGCAGGAAAAAGCACATTATTACGGACAATCGCGGGTTTATTCAGTCCACAGCAAGGAGTATGCGAGTCCAACGGTGAGGTTGTCAGTGTGCAGCAGCTTACGCAATTGGTTTGCTTGCAAAGCCAAGAAGATATTTTATTTAATGCGACCGTCTTAGATAACATCACGCTATTTGACCCTAACTTCCGCGAAAAAGATAAAAAAAGAGTCGAAGTGTTGCTTGATAAACTGGCTCTCGGTGCAGTGATTAATCAATTACCTGGTGGGGTTAATGCGTTAATAAGAGAAAGCCATGCGGCGCTGTCACTTGGGCAACGTCAACGTTTGTTATTGGCTCGTTCGTTATACAGTGCCCGTCCTATTTTGTTATTGGATGAGCCCACCGCCAATTTGGATGAAGAAACGGCGAAAATAGTCATGGCGACCATTCAGTCACATTGCCAGAAAACAGGTAAGACATTGATTGTTGTCACTCACAGTGAAGAGCTGGCGGCTAATTTCGATGCACTTTACCGAATAGTTGATGGGAAATTAAGTCTTGAGAACAGCCCTAATAAAGCCCCTTGTGTGACAACAGGTACGCCTCAACCTGAACCTTCTTTGTTAGCGGCAATGGAAGGAACTCCCTCATGACCTCTCGCCACGTAGCACCAAAATTGGGTTTAACGACTCAACGATTACGCATTTTAGGTGGGTTGGTAGCACTACTTGTGCTGATCGTGGTGATCGGCCGTTTTGTTTGGCAATCACCCGCGCCAGCGTTGCATGAAAACGTAATTTTATCGGTGGAACGTGGCGATATTGAAAAAGTTGTCATGGTCACGGGGACATTAAAGCCCTCAATGCAAGTTAACGTAGGGGCTCAGGTTAACGGGCAAATCAAAAAACTGTATGTAAAACAAGGCGACAAAGTAGTTAAAGGGGAATTGTTGGCAGAAATCGACCCAACTATCCAGCAGTCTGAGCTCAAAAATGCAACCGCTCGGTTATCCAGTGCTCAGGCGCAAAAACGGGCTGCAGAAGCGACATTAATACAGTATATCAAAGCCTATCGGCGCCAAGTGGTGATGCAGAGAGATGGCTCTGGTATTCGCAGTGAATATGAACAAGCACAAGCCCAATATGAGGCGCAATTACAGCAGGTTAATGTCAATGAGGCGTTAATCACGCAATCAGAAATGGACGTGCAAACTGCACAAGCTAACCTCAATTTTACACGGATCATCGCGCCGATTAGTGGCGAAGTACTGGGTATTGTGGCGAACGAAGGGCAAACCATCGTTTCTTCACAGACAGCACCGACCATTTTAGTGCTGGCGAACCTAGATAAAATGCAGGTTCAGACACGAATTTCGGAAGCGGATATTCAAAAAATTCGCCCAGGTCAACCCCTCACATTCTATGTGATTGCGGACCCTGAAACGCACTACGAAAGTACCATGGGGTATGTTCAACCCATTCCTCCCGAAGCGCTTGATGAAAATAACAATAATTCTGGGGGGCAACAGAACAGTGCAATTTATTACAATGGAACATTTGAGGTCGATAACGCCGATCGTGCATTAAAGACATCAATGACAGCTCAAGTATTTATTCGTGTTGCACAAGCGAAAGATGCGTTACGACTCCCCGTTAGCGCACTGGGGCGAGCGGTAGGTGCAAACCAATATGAAGTGACCGTGATCAACAATGAAAAACCGGAAATTCGCACTATCAAAGTGGGGATTAATGATCGCCATTTCGTCGAAGTACTTGAGGGGATTAGCGAGGGTGAACACGTTGTTATTCAATCAGATAATGTGGCGAGTTAATGATGGCGACGACACGAAATGTATCTTTTACCCGCCCCCTGATTGAACTTCATCATGTTTACCGTGAGTTTTCAGCAGGTACGCAAACTATTCCTGTTTTGAATGATATTTCGCTATCAATTAACCAAGGAGAAATGGTCGCTATCATTGGCGCATCAGGTTCAGGTAAATCGACTCTGATGAATATCATTGGTTGTTTAGATAAGCCTTCTCAAGGAGAAGTGTTTATCAATGGGATTGCGGTTCATGAGGTGAACAGTGACCAACTGGCGGAATTACGTAGCCAATATCTTGGATTTATTTTTCAACGTTATCACCTGATGCCCTACCTGACTGCAGAGGAAAATATTGCTATCCCTGCTTTGTATACGGCAATGCCAGAAGATGAGCGGAGCGCACGAGTTGCTTTATTAGCAGAAAAGTTAGGGTTACAAACACGCTTGGATCACAAACCTTATCAGCTATCTGGTGGGCAACAGCAGCGTGTTAGTGTTTGTCGCGCCTTGGTCAATGGTGCACAAATAATTCTTGCAGATGAACCTACAGGGGCATTAGATAGCGCCAGTGGCCATGCATTGATGGATATTTTACATCAGCTTCATCTCGATGGGCACACTGTTGTGATTGTGACCCACGACCAAAATATCGCTCAGCAAACTCAGCGAATTATTGAAATTAGTGATGGAAAAATTGTTTCTGATAAGCAGAACCAAGCACAGACAGACACAAAACAACGGCACCAGCTTCCTGCTGTTGAAGATAATGGCCGTGCATCGGTGTGGCGCAATATTATTGAGTCCATTCGTATGGCATGGCGGGCCTTACTCGGTCATCGTATGCGTGCATTTTTGTCGATGTTGGGAATTATCATTGGTATTTCTTCTGTGGTGTCATCAATGGCCGTGGGGGAAGGTGCAAGACGCTCCATCATGGATGAAATCGGGAAGCTTGGTAGCACGACACTGGAAATTCGCCCCGGTACTGGGTGGGGGGCAAAGCGGCCTGATATGGAGCGTGCGTTATCGTTAAATGATGTTAAAAGCCTAAAGCAACTGCCATGGATTGAGTCTGTTTCTCCCGTCGCGAGTAGCATGACGATGGTCGTTAATAAAGGCTTGGATAACTCCATCATGCTTAATGGTGTTTCAGAAGAGTATTTTGCGGCACAAGGGTTTCAGCTTTTACATGGCAGTTTATTCAGTACGCTCGATATGGCTGACAGTGAGCCCGTTATTGTATTGGATGAAGGAAGCCGAGAAATACTTTTTCAGCCAGAAGAAGAACCGTTAGGGCAAATTGTGCAGATTGGCCATTCACCATGGCGAATTATTGGTATTGCCCGTAAACCGGGGCCCAAAATGTCGAGTGGCTTTGTTATGGGATGGGTACCTTACTCATCGTTACAGCAACGTGTGGTCGGGGACAAACCTATTGAGTTTATTTCACTGCGCTTCCCTGAAAGCTTAACCTCTCAGCAAGCTGAATTACAGGTTGAGCGTTTGTTATTACGCGAACATGGTAAAAAGGACTTTTTTATTCAGTCGGATGACCAACTCGCCAATGCATTACAAAAAACATCCGATTCTATGTCATTACTGATCACTTCGATTGCCGCTATTTCCTTATTGGTTGGCGGCGTTGGGGTGATGAATATCATGTTGGTTTCTGTAACGGAACGAACTCATGAAATCGGGATCCGCCTTTCCGTCGGTGCGCGTCCTCAAGATATTATGAACCAATTTCTGATAGAAGCTGTGATGATTTGCTCGCTTGGCGGCTTAATTGGTATTGTCGGTTCATGGTTAACGGGGTGGATTTTCTCTTATTTCACCACTGAATTTACGATGGTGTTTACTCTGTTCCCTGTTTTATTAGCGTGCGGTTTCTCTGCTTTAATTGGTTTGGTTTTTGGTTATTTTCCTGCCCGTCGAGCTGCCAAACTCAACCCAACGGAGGCATTGGCACGCGAATGAATATCAAATCACTTTATATTATTTCTGCTTTATTTTTGCTTAATGGCTGCGGCAGTTTTACGCGTACCGAATACCAACGCCCTGAACTCACATTGCCTCAGAAGTGGGATGATAAAATACGCCAATCTGGTGCGAATGACGTGATTACGTCAGTGCAGGGGGGGAATGTTGCTGGAAATTGGTGGGATAAGTTTAAAGATCCTCAACTATCCCAACTGATCAATCAGGTACTAGAAAATAATAATGACTTAGCTACCGCGGCAATTAAATTAAAGCTTGCGCGAAGTACTGCTGGGTTAGCAAATACCAATATAACCCCGGATTTCTCCCTTGGCGGCTCAGCAAGTAATACGAAATCCATTCGCCATGGCACTTCCCCTCAAGAAAGCTATAGCTCAAACCTAACCTTAAATTATGAAATCGATTTATGGGGAAAACTGGCACGTATTCGTGAAAAGAATGAGTGGGAAGCTATAGCAACCGAACAGGATTACCATGCAACAGCATTAGTGGTTATTAATACGACAGCACAATTATATTGGAATAATGCGCTGTTAAATCAACAGATTGATAACCTGATAGCAAGCCAAAAGATTGCAGAAAAAAGTCAGCAGCAAATTAAGTCATGGTATTTGGCAGGAAAAGTTAGCCAGCTGGATTTTTTACAATCACAGCAAACGGTGATTAGTCGAAAAAATGAATTGCGACGACTCATTAAAGAGCGTGATAGTTCCCGTAATGCATTAGCACTATTGTTAAACCGCCCTGCAGAGCAACATGTGCGTGAGCTTAGCGCACTTAATCGAAATCAACGGATTGAAATTCTTAACGCGACACCGTTGGCCGTATTAGCACAGCGGCCGGATATTCAAGCCGCCGAGTCACGTTTACGTTCCGCGCTTGCTGATTCTGACGCTGCTAAATTGAGCTTCTACCCGACACTGTCTTTGCAAGGTGCGCTTAATGCGGGTAGCCAGCTGTTTTCTCAATGGTTTAGTGACCCGACACGGGTTGTTGGGGGTTCGATTTCTTTGCCATTTATTCAGTGGAACACAGTGAAATTGACCATTGAACAATCCGACTTACAAGTGCAACAAGCTGCGGTGGCATTTCGTAGTGCGGCTTATACCGCCTTGTCAGAAGTCGATAATGCGATGGAGGCCCGTTTTGCCGCGGATGAAATTCGTCAGCAATTGCAGCAGTCATTATCACTTAGCCAGCAGCGACTAAAACTAACCAACAGCCGTTACAGAGCCGGTGCTGTGGATTATCAAACACTGCTTAATGCGCAAGATGACCTTTTAACTATTGAGAACTCATTAGCGCAAAATCAATACGATTATCTTTATGCAACGCTACAACTTTGGCTAGCACAAGGTGGCGGTAGCGCTCGACAGGAGGACAACCCATTATGAACCAAAAATCTCACTTTAAACGCGTTGTTGTCACAGGCTATGGGGCTGTCACTCCTCTGGGTGATACGGCTTCGGCATGTTGGCAAGCAATTATGGATAAAAAGCTCGGTTATCGTTACGTTGATAAAACCGCGCAAAATATCCACAGTCATTTTTTAGGGCTTATTGATAATGAACCTAGCTTAAAAGGGGTTCCCGCGGCTATTCGTCGTCGTTTACCACGCCATACGCGTTTAGCCTTGGGGGCAGCGCGGGAAGCCATGGATATGGCCTTCGCAGGCACGCCATTAACTGATTTTTATGACCCACTGATGTGCGGTGTCATTATGGGAACAGGATGGGCAGGGCTTGATGAAAGTTATATGTCAGTAAGTGAATTTGAAGCGACAGGGATGACCTCGCCTTTCAACTGTTTTTATGCAATGCCAAATGTGACAACGGCGGCTTGCAGCCAGTTTTGGAATTTGCGTGGATATCAAAATACCACCATCGCGGCTTGTGCGACAGGCACTATTGCGATTGGTGATGCTTTTGAAGCGATTCGTCATGGACGAGCCGATATGATGCTCGCTGGTGCAGGGGAGTCCTTGCGGACAGATTGTGCTGTATGGAATATCGATGTTCTTGGTGCTTTAACACGTGAAGCGGAAGACCCGACTCGTGCCAGTTGCCCATTTAGCGCAGATCGCAGTGGTTTTGTCCTTTCTGAAGGTGCGGCCGTGTTGTGTTTAGAAGAGCGTGAGAGCGCTATTTCTCGTGGCGCCACCATTTTGGGCGAGATTACAGGGTATGCGAATTTTTCTGATGCCTTTGATTTTACATCACCAGCAGAAGATTGTGTTGCCCGAGTGAAAACCATTGAAATGGCTTTACAACAAGCGGGAGCTGCTCCTGAATCTCTCGATTATATCAATGCCCATGGAACCTCAACGGCTCTTAATGACTTAAATGAAACAGAATCATTGAAAAAGGCATTAGGTGCGGCAGCTTACCAAGTCCCAATATCCAGTACGAAATCCTATACGGGACATTTAATTGCCGCTGCTGGCAGCTTTGAAACCATTATTTGCTTGCAAGCGATGGCGCATGGTGTGATGCCTGCAACTGCGAACTTGCACCACTCGGACCCGCAATGTGACCTCGATTATATCCCTAATGAACACCGCATTGGTGAAGTTAAGCGTGCATTAAACCTAAGTTTTGGTTTTGGTGGGGCAAATGCGGCACTGATTTTAGAGAAAGCGTCATGAGGACTTTACGCTATACCCTTGAGGATGCAAAACAGTGGGCCTCATTTTCTGGTGATGATAACCCGATTCATTTCGACCTTGAATGGGTCAAAGCAAAGGGTGGAGATCAACTGAGTGTGCATGGCATGCGTGCATTACTCGATGTGAAACAATTCGCGAGTGAATCATTAAATCATCCATTATTGGCTTCAAAAGAGGTTACCGCCCCTGAGTTTATCAAATGTGTTGTGCGACTGCGTAATCCCCTGTGGAACGATAAAGATTATCAATTAGTTGCACGAAATAAAGCGGGGTCTGTAGCTTTACTTTCTTCTGATACACAACAAAATTGCTTAACTTGCCAATTGTCGAACAGTCCTCCACCTGTATTACATGAAATCGCCAATGAGATAACGATTTCGGCCGCAGAGATGGTGAAATTGCAGTCAATATTTTCTCAGTTTTCCAACGAAATGTATGAATGGCAGTTTATTGACGCAGTTTTGTTCTGGTACTTAATTCATGATAGCTCGTTATTTGAACAACAAGAGATCGCACAATGGCTGCCGGTCGGCTCAACATTGAAAGATATTTTTTGCCGTTATCCTATCGTACAAACCCATCAAGAGGTGGTGTTTGACCGTGAACTTCTGACTAAATGGGTTCCTATCACCTCTCCTGAGCCTATTTACCTACGTATTTTGCCGGCCTTAGTGATCGCCGATAGTGAGAGTGGTCGATTAGTGAGTATTAGTATCGCTGCTCGTTACAGAGAAAAAATAATAAATAATTCAATAACATTGAAAGTTAATTCAATAACTCAATAAGAATGCAAGGATAAAACAAATGAGCCAATATCAAGAAATTTATACCAAAATTAGTGACATGATCTGTGACGCAAAAGATTTAGAAGCAGAAGAGCTGAATGCGGAGATGACTTTAGTCCAGTTAGAGTTCGATAGCTTAGATTATGTTGAACTTATGGTGCTGGTTAAACGTGACTTTAATGTTGCTTTAGATGCGGAATTTTTCCTAGAACATCCAGAAATTTCGGTGAAAGCGTTGTGTGAACATATTGATAAGGAGTCGAAATCTTAAAATGGCAAATAATCAATGGATACTCGTGACGGGAGGAAGCCGAGGAATTGGACTTGCACTGGTTAGCGAATTGCGACGCCATTGGAATGTGGTTTTTACTGGGCGTAGCGTTGATGGTGTTAATGAAACTCAAGCGAATCTTGAAAACCCCGATTTAGATACATGGGTGAAAGGATCCCCGTGTGATGGTAAAAATGAAGCCCAAGTTGATGCGCTTTCTAGCTCGTTATTGGAACAATTTGGAGCGCCTACGGCGATTATTCATAATGCAGGTATCACTAGGGATGCCTTACATATTCATCAAGATGCTGAAATCTGGCGAGACGTGCTAGAGAACAACGTCATTTCCGTGATGAATTGGCACCGTAAATTATTACCTGCCATGTTGATGGCGGGGAGTGGCTCAATCGTATTGATGTCATCAATTACTGGGTTAAAAGGCAATATTGGTCAAACAGCTTATGCGGCGAGTAAATCGGCGATGATGGGGTTGACGCGTTCATTGGCTCATGAAGTTGGGCGTTTTGGATTACGTGTGAATTGTATTGCTCCGGGGCTTATTGATAGTGATATGACCCGTGCAATGCCTGAAGCTAAATTAAAAGCTATGTGCCAAAACATCCCTTTACGTCGCTTAGGGCAACCTCAAGAAGTGGCAGAGCTAGTTGAATTTTTGATTGGTAATAACAGCCAGTACCTAACCGGGCAAACATTGGTCTTAGATGGTGGGTTAACGGCGTAATTGTCAGTTTTGAGTGCTGTTAAAAGAAAAAAGTCACTAGATAAGGTTAGTTTCTATGTTTCCCCTTAAACGCTTTAGTCAATTTTCGTTTAAGGGGATTTTTTATGGATAGAGACTCGGAAATAAATGAAAAACAGTAAACTCAAGTTAAAGAAGAATGGAATTATATTTATTTCAATTTAATTCATAATTAAATATTAAAAATAATTATTTTAATTTTAGTCTGGCTTGAATGACTCGATATAACGTATCAAAACCACACAATTTGTATTGGATTGTTGATCGTGCACAATGCCCTACCAAGCCTCAGCGATAGAATGGTCTTTGAGAGTAGATAAATAAATTAAAGATAAAAATAAATTTCAGAAAACCATTTTAAAACGCTGAAGCAATGTAAAGTGAGGCAGATATGAGTAAAGCATTATCTGAGGGAGTACTCCAATCGGAGATCAGCCGCAGGAAGCTAATGCAAACCAGTACCGTCGGGGGACTCGCACTTGCAAGTGGAGCGCTAAGTTTACCTTTTAATAGTGTTGCTAATACCAGTGAAACCGCATCCAAAACAACCATACCTGAAGAGAAAATAGTTTGGAGCGCATGTACTGTTAACTGTGGGAGTCGCTGCCCACTGCGTATGCATGTGGTTGATGGTGAAATCAAATATGTCGAAACCGATAATACCGGAGATGATGTTTACGGCAATAATCACCAAGTTAAAGCCTGTTTACGTGGTCGCTCAATGCGCCGTCGTGTCTATAACCCTGACCGCTTGAAATACCCAATGTTGCGCGTTGGGGCGCGTGGTGAAGGTAAATTCAAACAAATCAGTTGGGATGAAGCCTACGATCTAATCAGTGGTAACCTAAAACGAATTATTGCCGATTATGGTAATGAAGCAGTGTATTTGAACTATGGTACTGGCACATTAGGTGGCACAGTCGCACGTTCATGGCCGCCAGCGAATTCACCCATCGCCCGTTTGATGAACTGTATGGGCGGCTATTTAAACCATTACGGAACCTACAGTACGGCACAAATCAGCTGTGCAATGCCGTATACCTATGGTAGCGGAGCGGGTAATAGCGTTTCCGATATCGAAAACTCAAAGCTGGTGGTTCTCTTCGGTAACAACCCTGCAGAAACCCGTATGAGCGGTGGTGGGATTACTTATCAATTAGAACAAGCTCGTGAGCGTTCTAATGCAAGAATGATAGTGATCGACCCGCGTTATACTGATACAGCAGCAGGGCGTGAAGATGAGTGGATCCCAATCCGCCCAGGAACAGACGCCGCATTAGTGGCAGGGATCGCCCATGTGTTGATCACTGAAGATATGGTTGATCAACCCTTCTTAGACCAATATTGTGTAGGTTATGATGAGAAAACCCTGCCAGCAGATGCCCCGAAAAACAGCCACTATAAAGCGTATATTTTAGGCCAAGGGGATGATGGCGTAGAAAAAACACCACAATGGGCTGCGCAGATTACCGGTATTCCGGCTGATAAAATCATTAAACTCGCGCGTGAAATCGGTTCTGCAAAACCTGCGTATATTAGCCAAGGTTGGGGGCCGCAACGTCATTCGAATGGTGAACAAACCGCACGTGCGATTGCGATGTTACCGATTTTAACCGGTAATGTTGGCATCAATGGTGGTAATACAGGGGCTCGTGAAGGGAATTATGATATTCCATTTGAGCGGATGCCAACGTTAGAAAACCCAGTCAAAGCAAGCATTTCCGTATTTTTATGGACTGATGCAATAGAGCGCGGCCCAGAAATGACCGCAACTCATGATGGCGTACGCGGCAAAGATAAACTGGATGTTCCGATTAAGTTTATTTGGAACTACGCCAGCAACAGCTTAATTAATCAACACTCTGATATTAATAAAACGCATGACATTCTTCAGGATGATAAAAAATGCGAAATGATAGTAGTGATTGATAACCATATGACCGCCTCAGCGAAATATGCGGATTTAGTCCTACCAGATTGCACCGCCTCTGAACAAATGGATTTTTGTTTGGATGGTGCCGCCAGTAATATGGGGTATGTCATTTTCGCCAGCCAAGCTATCGAACCGCGTTTTGAGAGTAAAACAGTGTATGAAATGTGTACACAAATTGCGCGTCGCATGGGCGTTGAAGAGAAATTCACCGAAGGGCGAACCCAAGAAGAGTGGCTACGCCATTTGTATGAAATCTCACGACAAAAGTTACCTGAGCTACCTGATTTTGAGACATTCCAGCAGCAAGGAATTTATAAAAAAATGGACCCGCAAGGGCATTTTGTAGCACACAAAGCCTTCCGTGAAGACCCTATTGGTAATCCATTAAATACCCCGTCAGGAAAGATTGAGATCTATTCATCTCGCTTAGCGGATATTGCGAAAACATGGACTCTAGCGGAAGGTGATTTGATATCAGCACTTCCAATGTATTCCCCAGGCTTTGAAAGCCATGATGATAAGCTCACCGAAAAATACCCACTGCAATTGAGTGGTTTTCACTATAAATCACGAGTTCACTCCACCTACGGTAACGTTGATGTGATCAAGGCGGCT
Organism: Providencia sp. PROV004; assembly: GCF_011045615.1. Lineage (NCBI taxonomy): Bacteria > Pseudomonadati > Pseudomonadota > Gammaproteobacteria > Enterobacterales > Morganellaceae > Providencia > Providencia sp. PROV004. Next base: position 4,127,931 of record NZ_CP042859.1, on the reverse strand, counting down.
TGTTTACAAGAGATGTGGATCAACCCTATTGATGCAAAACGTCGCAATATTAAAGATGGCGACATGGTGCGAATTTACAACGATAGAGGGGAAGTACAGATCACTGCCAAAGTGACTCCACGCATCATCCCAGGCGTTGTCGCAATGGGGGAAGGGGCTTGGTACGCACCTGATGAAAACAAGGTAGACCATGGTGGTAGCCTAAACGTCCTGACCACTCAACGCCCGTCACCGTTAGCGAAAGGTAATCCGCAACACAGTAATTTGGTTGAAGTGGCAAGGGTATAGGGGGATAAATCATGACAACACAATATGGTTTTTATATTGATTCCGCACGGTGTACGGGATGCAAAACATGTGAGTTAGCGTGTAAGGACTACAAAAATTTATCTCCTGCGGTGAATTTTAGGCGCATTTATGAATATGCAGGGGGAGATTGGCAAGAAGATAACGGTGTGTGGCATCAAAACGTATTTAGTTATTATTTGTCGATTTCATGCAACCACTGCGAAGACCCTGCTTGTGTCAAAGTGTGCCCAAGCGGCGCGATGCACAAACGTGAAGATGGCTTTGTCGTTGTAGATGAAAGCGTGTGTATTGGCTGCCGCTATTGTCATATGGCTTGCCCATATGGTGCACCGCAATTTGATAGCGAAAAAGGACATATGACCAAGTGCGATGGTTGCTATGAGCGTGTTGCAGTTGGTAAAAAACCGATTTGTGCCGAGTCTTGCCCATTGCGTGCATTAGACTTTGGCCCCATTGATGAATTACGTGAAAAACATGGCAATTTGGCCGAGATTGCGCCACTACCTGAAGCGCACTATACCAAGCCCAATCTTGTCATTAAACCAAATGCCAATAGTCGCCCTGTCAATGATACGACAGGCCATTTAGCCAATCCTCGGGAGGTATAACATGGGCAATGGATTACATGAATGGCCGCTAATTTTATTTACGGTATTAGGCCAAAGTATTGCAGGTGGTGTGATTGTAACGGGGCTTGCATGGTTATCGACAGACGATAAACCCCAAAAACAGCGTATTGTGAATGCGATGTTGGCATTATGGGTATTGATGGGCTTAGGTTTTCTCGCTTCTATGATGCATATGGGCTCACCGATGCGTGCATTTAACTCGATGAACCGTGTATTTGCCTCGTCACTGAGTAACGAAGTGTTATTCGGCTCTATTTTCTTTGCTTTGGGTGGCTTATGGTGGTTGTTATCCGCAATCAAAAAGATGCCAACAGGACTCGATAAGGTGTGGTTAATCATCACCATGTTGATGGGATTGCTATTTGTTTGGGCAATGACACGAGTTTATATGATAAGCACAGTACCGACATGGAACACGCCACATACCACTATCGGCTTCTTTATGACTCTGTTTGTTGTGGGGCCAATTTTAGGTACTTTACTATTACGAGTTGCTAAATTTCCATTTAATAGTGGTAAATTAGCGGCAATTAGTGTCGTTGCTTATATCGTGACTATTGCATCAGTACTACTGCAAAGTGGTGAGATTGCGCTTATCACCACCTCAGTACAGAAAGCTGTGGATTTAGTCCCTGACTTTGGTGTTTTACAAGTGGTACGCATCGTGGTGACAAGTATTGGGCTGTTGTTATGGATTTTGCCTGTTGTGCGACAAAATCAGCCTTCGGTTTTGAGCTTACTTCTTGGTACCGTGCTGGTACTGGTTGGTGAATTTATCGGTCGTGGGCTATTCTATGGTTTACATATGACAGTCGGCATGGCTGTAGCTTAATTAGTAAACTTTCAGCGCAGGGTGTGATTTCCCTGCGCTGATAATTTCAGAGACAATCAATATGCAACAAGCGCACTTTCTTGAACACGTCGCAGTGACAGGGCGGGTTTTGGGATCTTTATTTTATTTCTCCCCAGAGAATGAAAACAATGCAGAAATTATCGCGATTTTACAGGAGCTGACTTGGCATAACGAATGGCCATTTGCTTTACCTTCCTTAGTAAAAATTAGCCAGCTTTTGCAATCCAGTGCTCAGGGGAATGAACCACTGAGTGAAGCGTGGCAGCGCTTGTTTATTGGGCCTTATGCTTTACCTGCTCCCCCTTGGGGTTCGGTTTGGCTAGATAAAGAAAAGATTGTTTTTGGCGACTCAACCGTTGAATTGCGTCAGTGGATGCGTATTAAAGGTGTTGAACCCGTAACGACACAAAAAGAGCCTGAAGACCACTTTGGGTTGATTTTGATGTTAGCGGCTTGGCTGGCTGAGCAAAATCGCAGAGCGGATTTAGAAGAGTTGCTCGCTTGGCACTTATTACCTTGGTCGGCACATTTTCTCGAAGTATTGATAGATTCGGCTAACAGCGATTTTTACCGCGCATTGGCGATATTATCGAAAGAAACACTGGATGGGTATCAACAGCAATTGACTTTACCTATATCAGAGAAAAACGTGTACCTCACCAGAAATAGTACCCTGTAGCATTCTGTTTTTCATTGGTAATAAATTTATCTAATTCAATTGCCTGCAATAAATCTATGGATAGTGGTACTATTGATTATTGCTGCGATTTTTAGGTGACTAACTCAATATGAATGATGCGCATTTATCTCTGATCCAACAACTTTGTACCCGTCTTGCTGAAATAGACAATACACCTTTGTATGTAAAATTTGCTGAAACGGTGAAATTTGCTGTGCGAACAGGGGTTTTGCATCAAGGTGATATGCTACCCAGTGAAAGGGAATTAGGTCAGCAGACAGGGGTGTCACGTATTACCGTTCGAAAAGCGTTAGAGCTACTTGAACAAGAAGGCGTTATCATTCGGTCACAAGGTTATGGCACCCAAATTAGTGATAAGTTTGAGTATTCACTCAAAGAAGCTAAAGGTTTTTCACAGCAAGTTGTTTTACTTGGAAAAAAACCAAACACACTTTGGGTCAATAAAAGTATCGTGCCTTGTTCACAGGAGGTGGCAGAGTCACTCGCGCTCCCCATCAATAGTAATGTATTTATGTTAAAACGTATTCGCTATGTGGATGAACAGCCGGTCTCTATTGAGGAGTCATATGTTCCTATTGGGCTGATTGGTGATGTCGATGATATTGGCTTATCTTTGTACGATTATTTTCGCAGCCAAAATATTTATCCTACACGAACAAAGAGCAAGGTGAGTGCTCGAATGCCAGATGAAGACTTCCAAACGCACATTAAATTGGAAAAGACCGTACCTATTTTAGTGATTAAGCAGGTGGCTTTCGACCATAAAAATGTGCCCATTGAATACAGTTTTAATCAGTGTCGCAGTGATATGTATGTATTTGTCTCTGAAGAGTAAAAAAGAGGCTAGGCCTCTTTTTTCTCTGATGATTAATATTGCTGTAAATATGCGGTGAGTTGCTCAGACGAAGGCGCACAATCCCCTCCGCGATGGCTAACTACATAGGATGCGACAGCATTTCCGAGTAACACGGCGTCTTCTAGTGCCCAGCCGGACGCCAATGCCGCAATCACGCCTCCTGCATGGCTATCTCCTGCTCCAATGGTATCGACAACGGTGGTTTCAAATGGTGCCACCCAGCCTGATGAACGACCACTTTCTTGAAAGAACGCGCCTTCTTTGTCGACTCTAACAATCACGGGAACTAAAAATTGAGAATGCCAAATATTGGCTAATGCTTCTGTATCCATTCCTTGATGCGCGATATCAGGGAATAATGTGACGATATGTTCGACTTCTTGGCGGTTCAACGAAATGATTGGTTTTAAAGCCATTAATCGTAATAATTGTGTTTTCGAAAGGTCGGCGATCCGAGGGCCAAAATCGATAAATAAAGTGACGTTATCGGAGAGCGACTCCAGCCATGAAAGCAGAGTTTCGCCACATTTTGCGGCTAGTTGGTAGCCAGAAAGATAGATGATAGTGTTAGATGTAATTGGCAATTCATCTAGGGTTTGGCGTTCCCATTGGTTTTCTACACCGCTAATTGAAAGAAATGTCCTTTCTCCATCGGGTTCAACCAAGGCTAAACACCAGCCATTATCACCTTTATTCGTTTCTATAACGGAACTCACACCTTTTTTATTGAGTTGGTTGCGGATGATATCTGCCCATACACCTTGCCCAATAGGTAATGCATTGAGAGACTGGATACCAAGACGCTGCAAGGCCACCGCAATATTCAGAGCACATCCACCGATATTGACACTCTGCTGGTGCAATTCGATATCACTTCCGCGATAAGGCAGTGAATATGCATCTGCAATCACATCAATAACGGCAGCGCCAATCAGGCAGACAGGACGATGCTCTGCTTGCAATGGAAGATGGGCAATAAGTTCAGCAGTTTTCATAAGCTTTTTCTCTTGCAGTTCTCAATGCCATAAAGGCTTGGCTATACTGTGTAAAATCAAGTTGATTCACATCATCTAATTGTTTTTTGAGCTGTTTATCGATGGCATCAACGCCATGGAGGGCGCCACAAATGGCGGTGGCCATTGCCCCTATGGTATCGGTATCTCCCCCTAAATTAGCACACAGAATGGCACAGCGGTTGGGATCAGTTTCCGCTAATTCAACCATAGCAATGGCGGCAGGAACTGACTCAATGGTGCTCGTACCAGCGCCAACGAGTTGATAAAGCTGTTCCATTGCTTGCTCGGTGCCAATCGTGTTTTTCACCGTGTGTAAAGCAAGTTCAATACGTGCAGCTATTGATGGGCTAAAGGTTGTGACATGCTTTTCTTGTGCTAGCTTCGCAATAGCAGGTAATTGGTCGCGAATTTGCGGCCAATTTTCGCCATCTATCGCTTTAGAAATTGCCCAAGCAATAGCGACCGCCCCCGCAATTGCCACATCCGATTTATGCGTTGGCGATGAGGCGAGTGTAATTTCATCAATAAATTCATCAATAGAATGAGTTGGCAGCAAACAACCGAGTGGGGAAACTCGCATTGCGGCACCATTTGTCATGCCATTGTTTTCTAACTGAGAAATCGGAGTCCCTTGTTTTATTGCCTTTAATGCAATTTTAGAGGTCGGCCCTAAGACATTTTTATTAAAGGCATCAAATTGCTCTGCCCATTTTAAAATATTACGGCCAATAAGTTCAGGACTCACTTTGCCATCACATTCTATAATCGCGTCCGCAAGTGCGAGCGCCATTGAGGTATCATCTGTAAATTCTGCCGTATTGAAGTAGCAAGCTGCATTATTTTCTTTTGGCCCAGGTAAGAAGCGGTCTATCCAACCAAAATGTGCTTTAACACGAGAGCGAGGCCATAATTCAGAAGGCATTCCCATTGCATCACCTAAGGCTTGGCCATAAAACGTGCCTAAAATACGGTTCTCTTTGTTCATTATAATTCCTTCAATTTTGGCTAAAAACAGCGCCCTTATGTGTTGGCAGTCGGTCAATAAAGGCGTTTAATTAATGATTGCTTAACTAATTGGATGTGGGTTTTATGCCACTTTTATTAATATCAATTTCTTGAATATCACGGCTCGACTCTTTAAACATCAACATGAAAACAACCGTGATTACGACGATCATAGCAGCGCCGAAGCCCCACATACCGGCCCAGTTAAAGGTCTGGCCGTTGACAGGTTCACCGTAAGAAAAAAGTTTTTCCATCATTTGCCCACCTAGGCTATAACCCAGTAAGCTACCAAAGCCTTGGCAACAGAGAGTAATTAAGCCTTGAGCCGCTGTTCGCATATGCACAGGCGTCTTTTTGTCGACATAAATATATGCGGTGACATAGTAAAAATCGTAGCTAACACCGTGTAATAAAATACCGAGGAAGAGTAATCCGTAGGTGAATAGGTGGTCTGCATCGCCATAGATAAAGAAAGCATAACGGATAGCTGCAGTGATTAAACCAAGAAGTAATACCTTTTTGATACCAAAACGTTTAGTAAAGAAGGGCAAAGCAAGCATGAAGAAGATTTCAGAGAATTGCCCCAAGGTCATCCATCCGGTGGCATTTTTCATCCCAACTTCAGTAAGGTAGCCGTTAGCAAAAATATAGTAAAAAGCTAAAGGCATGGCGAAGAGGAATGAACACACGAAAAATACTAAGAAATTACGGTCTCTTAACAGCACAATGGCATCCAATCCGAGCATGACTTTAATACTCATTTTGCCAGTTCCTTTTGGTGGGGTGTCTGGCAAGAAATAGGTAAAAAAGCCCAGTAAAGCGGAGCTAGCGGCTGTCACTAAGAGCGGGATATTAGTCGCAGAAATATCACCAAAGCCCATCATGGAAGGTAAAAATCCACATGCAATGCCTGATGCAATCCAGCCGATAGTCCCCATTACACGAATACGAGGATAGTCACGTTCCACATCTTCCACATTGGAAAAAGCGATACTATTGGTGAGCGCAATGGTTGGCATATAAGTCAATGCATACGCCAAGAGTAGAGGGAAAAAGCTAGAAAATTCAGTTTGCTGAGCTGCGAAAAACATAAAGACTGCCCCTGCAAACATCAGTACCGCCAGGACTTTTTGCGCGGCAAAAAATCGGTCAGTAATTGAGCCTACAAGGATGGGAGAGATAATTGCAGCAATGGCTGTACAGGCGTAAGACCATGCTATTTGAGAAGGGGTGAAGCCACTTTTATTCAAAAATAGCCATAAGGGAACAAACCAAGCCCCCCATATAAACCATTCAATGAACATCATGAATGAGAGTTTTGCTGTTGTTTTTTTCATCTTTCATTCCTTTATACGGCTAATTATAGGTATTGTAGGGTACAGCAATGACAATACCACTTAATAATACCTTTTAAATACCATTCAATGAAAACTTTGAGATAGTTAACATTGTTTCGTATAAATTGGGAAACTGGGATCGTTTAAGTAATAACACAGTGGGAAATAGATACGCGATAACGTGAATTGCTTTGAATATAGGTTAAGTCGGGGTTGTAGGTAGCCTATACGGCAGTTTTAAATAAAAAAATAGCACCGCTATTATTTGAGCGGTGCTATTGGTTTTTCATATCAATTAGCTATTGATATTTACTGTTGTGATTCACCTTGTTGTACATATGGTGTATACACACCCGTTAAGCTTTCAAGAAAGGCAACAATATCATCGACATCTTTTTGTGGCAGTTCTTTACCGACTTGATAACGTAGCATCAGTTTCACTGCTTCATCTAAGGTAGCCACATCTCCACGGTGGAAGTATGGCGCGGTTAGCTCGACATTACGTAGTGTTGGGACTTTTTGGCGTAACTTATCGCGCTCATCAGAGGTGACATTCATGCGACCAATATCTTGTGCGGTAATTTCACCGAACTCATAGTCTTTTTTCAGGCCCAGAGGTTCGAAGGAACGACCACCTAAGATCACGCCACCATGGCAGGTTGCACATTTGTTCTCTTTAAATAACTGGTAACCATGGAGCTGTTGTGCGGTTAACGCAGTTTTGTCGCCTCTTAACCAATTATCAAACGGAGAGTCTGGGGTGATTAAGGTTTTTTCGAACTCAGCAATCGCATCTGTGATGGTGTCACCCGTAAACCCTTCTGGGTAAACTGCATTAAGGGGTTCCACGCCGGAACCGCCGAAAAATCCGACACCATTAATTTGATGTTTTTTTTATGCATATTTCTCATTGATGGGACCTTAATCGGGGTTTGAAGCCTAACCGTGCGGAAACGTACGTTAAGGAAGTAACTATATGATTTTAAGTCTATAAAGCCGTTATGTTGTCGAATAGATTTACTTTGATTACCGAGTTTATTAACGTCGGAAGTGTCTGAAACTGATGGATACTGCCATCAATGAAAAGAGTAAACAAAACCCTCGTTTTCTTTACTCGCCAAACCCGCTAAAAAAATAAACTTAGCGTACGATCTCGTACGGTTAGGCTTCAAACCCCTCATAACGCAGAATCGATTTTCTGTCCGTTTTTCGACTCTCAATGTTCGAGTGAAGTCTAATTTGCATTTTCACACTCTATCTAGATGTATTTAATCGCACGATTTCAATGAATTAGTGGACACATTGACTATAAATAAAAAATCACATTCCTTTTCGTCCAGGTCATCATGTCAGTCAAATCACGAAAAATGTTAACCCTATTCACCAAACGGGCATGGGATTAAACAAAATTGACACTCATTAATGTCTAAGTGACAAACAATTCAGGGGGCAGTGACAGGGTAGCTGCGATAACTGCCAACCATTCGGAAAACGTACACTAATTAGCGTACGTTTTCGTTCCATTGGCCCTCAGGAGCCAATGCAGCTCAATTTTACAAGGTTCATTAGGTGCGGATTCAGACGCCGTATAGATTCATGCAAGCCAACAATATCTTCAAAATCTGTGTTGCAAAAAAGGAGTGACCATAGATTCCTAGCCATGTACGGTAAAAATCCAACTCCATGTTATACTGTGCATTTTTAGATTAACATTGTATACCTTCAGTTAAGAAAGAGTTTTTCTAACACCATCTCACTTATTGGGATAAATAAAATTATGCTTAAACCTAACATATCAATTAGTTATATTTTATTTTCGATGTTTTTTTTTCCTTCAATAGTATTAAGTAAAAACACATCAATTATTGACTCTCAACTATTCGGTGACATCAGCAAGTACATAGATACACCAAAAGCCACCTATTATGCAGCACCATCAATTCAAGATTTGGTCAAAATTTGTAATAATGGAGCCCAAAAAGGTTCAAGCAACGAATACTCTCACTGTTTGGGATTTTTGGAAGCGGCGCAGCAGTACGTAACAAAAGGAACAGGGAACTGTCCATCCATCTCATTAAAAGATATTCTTGATAACATCAAATATCAGATTGATAAGTATGAAGAAATAAATACGACAAAGAGATGGGTTTATGACAATAAAAATAAAACAAAATTTGAAGTAACAAGCCTAAAACCAAATTATATTAATCCATGGCAACAACCAGCATTTCCATTTATTACTGATGCACTTATAGAACTAGGATGTAAAAAACCTTCGAATACAACACAATAAATTCTACATTATTCTATGCTATAAATAAATCAGAATGGGTTCTACGCAGGAATCCCATTCTATACCCACCACGGCATTTTAAGATGATCCGCTATTACGATTTTTTAGCCAATCGCAAACGTGAGCGTTTATTACCTAAAGTGTATGACGCTGTAGATATGATACATCCTAACGTGATAGCAACAACGTATAGTGTGGCAAATTTTCATCGAACTGACCACAAAGATGGTGCTGTTTGATTACTTCACTAAATTGTTTTCTCTCCCCAAGCACCCAAAACTCTACTGAGTTAACCTGTTTCCCCTCATCACTGAACCCCGCTATTAAAGCAGATCCGAGCTTGCATGCTAATATTATCAATAATATCGAAGAGTTTGCAGAGAGCATGAGGAATAGCTTAGGTGAAGTCGATGAAGAGGATATTAGTGCTTATGCACACAGTGTAGCCGACAGCATGGAAGAATTTCTACCTTTAACAGAGGATGAAATTAATAGCATTGAATTTATGAAATAAAGAAATTAAAAATAAGCTTAATATTCAGTTGATTAGTATGTTGAATATTAAGTTTTTAATTTTAACAAACCATTATAACGCTATGTTTTTAAAAGCGTTTTAAGAATCAATCAGACAAACCGTTCTTTAAGTCAAAACACCCCATTAAATGGTTATGGGCCAATCAGGTTGCTTTGAGAAAAAACAGTTGTTGATTTTGCCCCTCTTGATAAAGCAACGTATAGATGTTGTGCATTCATGTTATCAGCGTTAAGAATTAGTGAATGATCACACTCTAGCCCTTTCAGTAGCAGTGTCGATCCAATTGCGCGGCGAGATATTCGTCGATCGCCATGTAGCCTGAGTTGCTCACGAATTGATGAAGCGGCGTCCAATATGGTCTGGTCAGGCATAGAGCTTGAAAGTGAAATAGTGTCTTTCAGCGCTGAAAATGCAGCCTTGCGATAAACTTTAGCTCCTTGTTTAGACTCTAATTGCAGCAAAGCCGTCAGAATATTATTGCGAGAGCTATTCTGGAGAACATTGAGGAGAGCAGTCTCCAGTGAAGTGATAGGTATTCGACTTCTCCCTGCTTGAATAGTGCGTAATCTTTGTAGGGTCTGTGGCCTTTGCACATTGGTCATCATCTCACCCGAGTAGGTAAGAATGGCATCAACCAAATCTATGCCTTGCGCACTATCAAAAGAGCGAGCAGCATTAGCTACATCGTCGAGTTGCACTGGCTCAACGACATCAATATTCCTACTACTTTGAGCATATTTATGCCTAGATCTTGCATTTATTGAATCACCGATTACGAGCAAAGATTCATTTTGAGCTCTATTAAAAATATCATATTGAGCAGCTTGTTGAGCTTGTAAGTCAGTGCTTGCAACACCGGACAATGGCTTGTGGTGAACATAACCAGGGCATGTCGAAAGATCTATTTTATTACCTTGGATCAATATATTTCGGCAATCGAGTACCCACTGTCCAAGACCATGGGAACCAGCATTATTCCACCTCCATGGTACTGTTAATTCATGTATTTGAGGAAACCTTGCTTGAACCTCTGTGTTCCAGTCAGGCATCCTTCCTGCGAAGTTAAATATACACTGCATCGGATCGCCGAAAACTGTCGTCGGAATTAATGACGATAGCTCTGTTACTACCTGATGTTGCACCAAGTTACAGTCTTGGTACTCATCAACAAGTAGTCGTGAATATGATGCTCTTAGAATGTCGTTTACGTTCCCATTTTGGAGTAACGCAAGAACACTTCTTCTTAACTCTGGATAGAATGCCTTTGGATTTTCAGGAGAGGTTTGTATAGGACATGAAACAGGAAAGTTTTTTGCTAATTTCAAAGCCCAACCATCTATTGTTGTAACAAAGAAGTTCTTTGTTGGGACAGATAATTTTTTCAACCTTAGTTTTAGAGCGGCTACACCTGCCGTCGTATGAGTTAAGACAAGATATGGCTTGTTTGGTTTTATCACCAGAGTATCAGTGATCAACTGGGTTTTACCGCACCCTGCCGGAGCCACTATAGAGCCAACATCATTATCGAAAATTGCTTCTATGCTCATTATCAATCACCTTGCTCTAGAGCCCATCGAAACAGTTGGTTAGTCGTAGTTGTGAGAGCTTCTGAAAATTGAGCATAATTGGGAGCAATCACATTCCGTGCAAACGTTTCTGCTGGTTCGATATCTTTGAACCATGACTTTTTTTTTGCAGCTTTGGCTAAAATCGCTCGATAACTCTCTTGAAAGTGATTTAGACAAACATCAAGCGTTATTTGGTTTTGTGAGTGAGCAATAATATGGTCTTCGATTGCTGCTTGGCCTTTTCGCTGAATTGCAATAGCCAGTAATTGAGGAATCACCTGAGCCGGACAAGCCATAAAAAGCACATCTTCAGTTGCAGAATTATTACCCCACTCATAGATAGCGATGCCTTTACTCGCAGCCAGTTGAGAAGGTCCTACATGTTCCTGAGCTTTGTCTGAGTCTTTAAATATGGCGGTGGGATAACCTAATTGAGCAAAAATTTCCGCTCTTACGAACATGCTATCTCCACCGCCATCGGCACAATGGACACCACATGCGTTAATACTACGGTAATTCGTGCTTTGATTGTGAAGATCAATTCCTCGAACATATCCAATTTCTGTTTTACCTTCACAAACGATTACAGCTTTACTGAAGAATGATTCAGCGCAAGCACGCAAAGTCGATTGTTGCTCATCGTTTCCTTCAAGGCTATGAAGTTTATGAGATTCTTGGGTATTACCAAAAACTTGAGTAGCTAAAGATACTTTTCTTAATACATTTAATTGTTGAGCCTGTAGCTCTCGGAGAACATATGGTGAATGTGTAGTAATGAACACCTGCTGAGTTGGCTGTGTATCTTTGGAACCTAACTCATTTAGCAAACGAGTTATTCTATATGGTTCTAGCCCATATTCTGCTTCATCAACTAAAATAATGTTTGATTTGCTTGCAGCCTTTTGTAACCCACTAATAAGCAATCTAGATGAGCCAGTGCCTAGTTGACGTAAAGGGGTATTGTCATCATTGTGAAGGCTTATAGCGCCGTTTGAAAGGGATACTCCATTGACATCTAATAGCGCTTTAAGTTTACCGACTGGTACTCCCAATCCATTTGCGATTTTTTGTACTTTTAATAGAACATCATTAACACCATCAACTTGCTGATCTGCGAAGTGTTGTCTAGTTTGTCTTCCTAATTCTGCAAGTGTTGCTGAAACATCGAGGGTATCTTCTGAGAGTTTATTGAGGATAGAGCTGTTACCCCAAGCGAGGTGTTGATATGTAGTAGTTCCAAGTCTAGCTGGGCTTAGTAACTCTTTATGCTTCCATTGCAGACGCTTCTCTAAACCTTCACTTTCTGCTCTTTCTGAGTACAAGCGCCAGTCTGGGTATAAATCCTGATCAACTATTAGTTTAATGGTAAGAACTGTTTCATCACCCGGTTGTGGTTCATCGTGTATTTCAAGTGATGTGTGGTTAAAACCACGAAGAAAAAAGCCGTATTTATCAATATTCATGAGCTCACCATCTAGGCAACCGATAGTGACTGTTATCACGATAGGCTCTTGAGTATTTAGACCATGAAAATCAGCATCAGTAAAATTATAACTTCGTCTCGCTCCGAGCGCTAAGTCTATAGCATCTAGAATTGTGGATTTTCCCGTGTCACCTGGGCCAATTATACAGTTAAGCCCAGGTTTTGGATGCCACTTAAACTCTTTTATGCTTCTAAAATTCTGTATTGTTATTGCTCTTATTACTGACATCTTTTAGCCTCTTAAAAATGGGAACGCATTTTTCTTTACCACTGTAGTTTTTAAACTTGTTGGAACTAGAGTTGATATCAATTTGTATATAACATAACCTTAACGTAGGATATTTTCTGTTTTCCAAGCGGGCCCCAATTAGTGGAACTAAAAACTCGGAAATCCTAACATCATATCTATCAAAATTTAGAATTTTAGCGCTTTCAATCGTTTTGCAGCCGCTATAAATTCTTTAGACTGTTTTTCATCTACGACAACAGGCACAAATCTGCGCTTATATAATTGCATCAATAGAAGAGTTCTGTGACGGCCATCAAAAACACCAAACTCATCATTTAACCCTTCAGGATAAGTTACATTCCCTTGGGCTATGTAAGTTTTAATTCTGTGCCAACGGCGAGGGTCTATACAAAAAGCACCTTTCCCAAGGTTTTTTAAAAAAAGAAGCCCGTCTACTTCTATTATTATTGGTTTTTTCTGATGTTGAAGAGGAAGTTTAGCTATATGTTCAGGCTTGAGTAGCGATGGTAATTCGAAATTAATTTCCTCAAAAGGTGGGTATGAAAAATTAGACATATCTTGAGGAATTTCTTCAAATGAATTGAATTGAAATTTTGTCATATATGTATCTAAACGTTCAATATCCATTTTAGAAAACCAATTAATATCTGGAGAAAAATTTTTTTCTCGCTCTCTAATCATTTTGATTTTTTCACCAAAACAGTCGTTTAAGCTTATGTTGATTTTTCTCATGGAGTATATCCTTTTTTAGCTTAAATTTCGAACAACTGAGTCTCATAGGGACTAAAGCCTAACTATACACAAACTGTGCGTTAAGTGTATTTTTGAGAAAAACTCTGCAAATCCATACCCTACAGTAAGAACAACAACGTATAGTGTGGCAAATTTTCATCGAACTGACCGCAAAGATGGTGTTGTTTGAAGACTTCGCTAAATTGTTTTTTATCACCCAGCACCCAAAACGCCACCGAGTCTATCTGTTTTCCTTCATCACTGAATCCAGTGGTTAAAGCAGAGGCAGTAACATAGAAGGTGGGAATTGCAGTGACTATCGGCTTTTTCGCAATCAGTTTTTGCCAGCGGTCTTCACTGAGTACCACACTGTCCCAGCCCAAATCTTTAAGCAGCTCGGTCGCGTAGGTTAAACGAAACAAATCACTTTGCCTGGTAATATCACAACAACACGAACGCCACAGATATTCTAACCGTGATTTTAATTTTGAGGTCATTAGCCATTGTTGGCCAAGGTGAATGAGCCATTCAAAATCATGAACGACACAACGATGAAACCGTTTTTGTTTCAGGGCCGTTTGTAGCCAGCGAAGCAGAAAAAGATTTTCGGACTGGGCGTTTCGGGCAGCTTTTCCATCCCACTGCGCCAGCTTGAGCGCGACTAAAGCGGAAAAGGCTAATTTACCTAACCAATGATTTTTTTCTTCAACAGAAATCGGGGGATTTATTAGGGGTCGTCTCAGAAAACGGAAAATAAAGCACGCTAAGCCGGTGGCAGCGGTCGCAATGGCCTAAACTTCCCCGCACCGACCTTGGCGCTGCTGCGCCATAGGTAATCGCCGGTCAGGTTGATGTGCTCCCACCCCAGCGGCGACAGATATTGCAACAATGTGTCGTCCAGCGCCGTGCCGTTGCCACGCAAAGCACTGGTGGCACGCTCCAGATATACCGTGTTCCACAACACGATGGCCGCCGTCACCAGATTGAGGCCGCTGGCCCGGTAGCGCTGCTGCTCAAAACTGCGGTCGCGGATTTCACCCAATCGGTAGAAGAAGACCGCCCTGGCCAGCGCGTTGCGCGCCTCGCCCTTATTCAGCCCCGCATGGACGCGGCGGCGCAGCTCCACGCTTTGCAGCCAATCCAAAATGAACAGCGTGCGCTCGATGCGCCCCAGCTCGCGCAACGCCACGGCCAAGCCGTTCTGGCGCGGGTAGCTGCCGAGTTTGCGCAGCATCAGCGAAGCCGTTACCGTGCCTTGCTTGATGGAGGTGGCCAGCCGCAGAATTTCATCCCAATGGGCGCGTATTTGCTTGATGTTCAGCCTGTCGCTGCTAATCATCGGCTTGAGCGCGTCATAGGCGGCATCGCCCTTGGGGATGAATAGCTTGGTTTCGCCCAAGTCACGGATACGCGGCGCGAAGCGAAATCCCAGCAAATGCATCAAGCCAAACACGTGATCGGTGAAGCCTGCCGTGTCGGTGTAGTGTTCCTCGATGCGCAAGTCCGACTCGTGGTACAGCAGGCCATCAAGCACGTAAGTTGAATCACGAATGCCCACGTTGACCACCTTGGCACTGAAGGGCGCGTACTGGTCGGAGATATGGGTGTAGAAAGTCCGTCCTGGACTGCTTCCATACTTCGGGTTGATATGACCAGTGCTTTCTGCTTTGCTGCCGGTTCTGAAGTTCTGGCCGTCCGACGATGACGTGGTGCCGTCACCCCAGTTGCCGGCGAAGGGTTGCCGAAACTGCGCATTCACCAGCTCGGCCAGCGCCGTCGAATAGGTTTCATCGCGGATGTGCCAGGCTTGCAGCCAAGACAGCTTGGCGTAGGTGGTGCCAGGGCAGGACTCGGCCATTTTGGTCAGACCCAGGTTGATCGCGTCGGCCAGGATCGTCGTCAACAGCAAGGTTTTGTCCTTGGCCGTGTCGCTGGTCTTCAGGTGTGTGAAGTGGCGGGTGAAGCCCGTCCATTCATCGACCTCCATCAGCAACTCGGTGATTTTGAGGTGCGGCAGCAGCATAGCTGTCTGGTCGATCATGGCTTGCGCGGCGTCTGGTACTGCCGCGTCCAGCGGCGTGATCTTCAGGCCTGACGCGGTGGTGATGATGGCATCCGGTAAGTCGTTGGCCGCAGCCATGCGGTTGACTGTGGCGAGTTGCGCCTCCAACAATTCCAACCGGTCATGCAGGTATTGGTCGCAGTCGGTGGCCACTGCCAGCGGCAATTCGCTGGCCAGCTTCAAAGTGGCGAACTTCTCGACCGGCACCAGGTATTCGTCGAAGTCCTTGAACTGGCGAGAACCCTGCACCCAGACATCACCGGAGCGCAGCGCGTTCTTCAGCTCCGACAGGGCGCATAACTCGTAGTAACGCCGGTCGATGCCGTCGTCGGTCAGAACCAGCTTTGCCCAGCGCGGCTTGATGAATGCGGTTGGCGCATCGGCGGGCACCTTGCGCGCGCTGTCGCTGTTCATGCCGCGCAGCATGTCGATGGCATCGAGCACACCCTTGGCGGCGGGCGCAGCCCGCAATTTGAGCACGCCCAGGAACTGCGGCGCGTAGCGGCGTAGCGTGGCATAGCTTTCACCGATGTGGTGCAGGAAATCAAAGTCGGCAGGCCGCGCCAATGTTTGCGCTTCGGTGACGCTGGCGGCGAAGGTGTCCCAGGGCATAACGGCCTCGATGGCGGCGAACGGATCGCTGCCGCTTTGCTTGGCCTCAATCAACGCTTGACCGATGCGCCCATACATCCGCACCTTGTCGTTGATCGCCTTGCCGGAAGCCTGGAACTGCTGCTGATGCTTGTTCTTGGCCGCGTTGAACAGCTTGCCGATGATGCGATCGTGAAGGTCGATGATTTCATCGGTGACGGTGGCCATGCCTTCGATGGCCAGCGCTACCAGCGTGGCATAGCGTCGTTGCACCTCGAACTTTGCCAGATCAGCAGGCGTCATCTGGCCACCTTCACGAGCGATTTTGAGCAGGCGGTTCTGGTGAACCTGCCGCTCGATGCCTGCGGGCAGATCAAGTGCTTGCCAGGATTTCAGGCGCTCAATATGTTCGAGCATGTGGCGAGAGTTCGGTTTGGCAGGCGACTGGCGCAGCCATGCCAGCCACGTCACTTTACTGCCGTCCTTGCGCTTGAGAAGTTCGTCCAGGCGCTGACGGTGGGGTGATAACAAAGAATCGGTCAGCGCCGCGTAAATGCGTCGGTTGGCACGGGTGATGGCCTCGGCGCTTGCGCGCTCGATGGCATTCATGGCGGGCAGGATAATGCTCTGCCGCCGCAGATTCTCGACAAGTGCGCTCGCCAGCACGATGCCTTTGTCGGTCTGCAAGGCCAGCTCGGTCAATGTATGCACGGCTTGCCGATAGTGGCTCATGGTGAAGGGCTTGAACCCAAAAACCGTTTGCAGCTCGACCAAGTGCTCCCGCCGTGTCTGTTCGCGCTGGCCGTACTCGCTCCAACTTTCCACTGGCATCTTGAGTTGCGCGGCCACCATGCGCAACAGGGGCGGAAACGGAGGCTCATCGACGCCCAAAAAGGTGCCAGGGAATCGCAAGTAGCAAAGCTGCACAGCGAAGCCCAATCGATTCGCGGCGCCGCGACGCTGACGGATCACCGACAGGTCGGTTTCGTTGAACGTGTAGTGCCGTATCAGTTCGTCTTTGGCATCTGGCAGTGCCAGCAGGCTTTCGCGCTCGGTGGCGGACAGGATTGAGCGGCGTGGCATGGTCAGTCTTCCCGCAGGTACTGGTACAAGGTTTCGCGGCTGATGCCGAAGTCACGGGCCACCAAGGTTTTTTGGTCGCCTGCCGCAACTCGCCGTTTCAACTCGGCAATTTGTTCGCTGTTCAGCGATTTCTTTCGTCCCCGGTAGGCACCGCGCTGCTTGGCCAGCACGATTCCCTCGCGCTGACGTTCGCGGATCAGGGCGCGCTCGAACTCAGCGAAGGCTCCCATGACCGACAGCATCAGATTGGCCATCGGTGAGTCCTCGCCGGTGAACTTCAGCCCTTCTTTGACGAACTCCATGCGCACGCCCCGTTGTGTCAGCCCTTGGACGATGCGGCGCAGGTCATCAAGGTTGCGTGCCAGCCTGTCCATGCTATGCACCACCACGGTGTCGCCCTCGCGGACGAAGGCCAGCAGCCTTTCCAGCTCGGGACGCTGGGTGTCCTTGCCAGAAGCCTTGTCGGTGAACACCCGCGCCACCTGAACACCCTCCAATTGCCGTTCCGGGTTCTGGTCGAAGCTGCTGACGCGGACATAGCCGATGCGTTGACCTTGCAAGATGCCTCCAAAGGCAAAAGTGTCAGGATGAAATCTATTACCTTTGACGGAATATGTCAATCAATAGGAAATTTAACTCTATTCTGACATCGTTTGCACATGGTGTCGTTTTCAGAAGACGGCTGCACTGAACGTCAGAAGCCGACTGCACTATAGCAGCGGAGGGGTTGGATCCATCAGGCAACGACGGGCTGCTGCCGGCCATCAGCGGACGCAGGGAGGACTTTCCGCAACCGGCCGTTCGATGCGGCACCGATGGCCTTCGCGCAGGGGTAGTGAATCCGCCAGGATTGACTTGCGCTGCCCTACCTCTCACTAGTGAGGGGCGGCAGCGCATCAAGCGGTGAGCGCACTCCGGCACCGCCAACTTTCAGCACATGCGTGTAAATCATCGTCGTAGAGACGTCGGAATGGCCGAGCAGATCCTGCACGGTTCGAATGTCGTAACCGCTGCGGAGCAAGGCCGTCGCGAACGAGTGGCGGAGGGTGTGCGGTGTGGCGGGCTTCGTGATGCCTGCTTGTTCTACGGCACGTTTGAAGGCGCGCTGAAAGGTCTGGTCATACATGTGATGGCGACGCACGACACCGCTCCGTGGATCGGTCGAATGCGTGTGCTGCGCAAAAACCCAGAACCACGGCCAGGAATGCCCGGCGCGCGGATACTTCCGCTCAAGGGCGTCGGGAAGCGCAACGCCGCTGCGGCCCTCGGCCTGGTCCTTCAGCCACCATGCCCGTGCACGCGACAGCTGCTCGCGCAGGCTGGGTGCCAAGCTCTCGGGTAACATCAAGGCCCGATCCTTGGAGCCCTTGCCCTCCCGCACGATGATCGTGCCGTGATCGAAATCCAGATCCTTGACCCGCAGTTGCAAACCCTCACTGATCCGCATGCCCGTTCCATACAGAAGCTGGGCGAACAAACGATGCTCGCCTTCCAGAAAACCGAGGATGCGAACCACTTCATCCGGGGTCAGCACCACCGGCAAGCGCCGCGACGGCCGAGGTCTTCCGATCTCCTGAAGCCAGGGCAGATCCGTGCACAGCACCTTGCCGTAGAAGAACAGCAAGGCCGCCAATGCCTGACGATGCGTGGAGACCGAAACCTTGCGCTCGTTCGCCAGCCAGGACAGAAATGCCTCGACTTCGCTGCTGCCCAAGGTTGCCGGGTGACGCACACCGTGGAAACGGATGAAGGCACGAACCCAGTTGACATAAGCCTGTTCGGTTCGTAAACTGTAATGCAAGTAGCGTATGCGCTCACGCAACTGGTCCAGAACCTTGACCGAACGCAGCGGTGGTAACGGCGCAGTGGCGGTTTTCATGGCTTGTTATGACTGTTTTTTTGTACAGTCTATGCCTCGGGCATCCAAGCAGCAAGCGCGTTACGCCGTGGGTCGATGTTTGATGTTATGGAGCAGCAACGATGTTACGCAGCAGGGCAGTCGCCCTAAAACAAAGTTAGCCATATGAACTCGGAATCAGTACGCATTTATCTCGTTGCTGCGATGGGAGCCAATCGGGTTATTGGCAATGGTCCTAATATCCCCTGGAAAATTCCGGGTGAGCAGAAGATTTTTCGCAGACTCACTGAGGGAAAAGTCGTTGTCATGGGGCGAAAGACCTTTGAGTCTATCGGCAAGCCTCTACCGAACCGTCACACATTGGTAATCTCACGCCAAGCTAACTACCGCGCCACTGGCTGCGTAGTTGTTTCAACGCTGTCGCACGCTATCGCTTTGGCATCCGAACTCGGCAATGAACTCTACGTCGCGGGCGGAGCTGAGATATACACTCTGGCACTACCTCACGCCCACGGCGTGTTTCTATCTGAGGTACATCAAACCTTCGAGGGTGACGCCTTCTTCCCAATGCTCAACGAAACAGAATTCGAGCTTGTCTCAACCGAAACCATTCAAGCTGTAATTCCGTACACCCACTCCGTTTATGCGCGTCGAAACGGCTAACCATTCCGTCAACGGGACGCCAAAATGCTGCGCATTTTGGTTCCCTCCGCTGCGCTCCGGCTCTCGTTACGTCCAACGTTAGCACCACTGAAACCCAGCTTTATTTAGCTCATGTTTATTCAAACGGCATTTAGCTTTTCAGGCGTTATTCAGTGCCTGTTTTGCCTTTTTTCCGGGCTTCGCCTGCATGGGCTGCGCAGGTTTTCAGTCTTTTTGGCCTCTAGCCCTTGCGTAGCAAGCGCAAGCAGCTATCGTTTTTGCAGTGCTGTGCCGCCTCGGTGGCGCAGCGTTTTTTCACGGTTAGCGCCCGTCGCCAAATTCAAGTTATCCGTTTTGGCTTCTGGTTCTAACATTTCGGTCAAGCCGACCCGCATTCTGCGGTCGGCTTACCTCGCCCGTTAGACATCATGAGGGAAGCGGTGACCATCGAAATTTCGAACCAACTATCAGAGGTGCTAAGCGTCATTGAGCGCCATCTGGAATCAACGTTGCTGGCCGTGCATTTGTACGGCTCCGCAGTGGATGGCGGCCTGAAGCCATACAGCGATATTGATTTGTTGGTTACTGTGGCCGTAAAGCTTGATGAAACGACGCGGCGAGCATTGCTCAATGATCTTATGGAGGCTTCGGCTTTCCCTGGCGAGAGCGAGACGCTCCGCGCTATAGAAGTCACCCTTGTCGTGCATGACGACATCATCCCGTGGCGTTATCCGGCTAAGCGCGAGCTGCAATTTGGAGAATGGCAGCGCAATGACATTCTTGCGGGTATCTTCGAGCCAGCCATGATCGACATTGATCTAGCTATCCTGCTTACAAAAGCAAGAGAACATAGCGTTGCCTTGGTAGGTCCGGCAGCGGAGGAATTCTTTGACCCGGTTCCTGAACAGGATCTATTCGAGGCGCTGAGGGAAACCTTGAAGCTATGGAACTCGCAGCCCGACTGGGCCGGCGATGAGCGAAATGTAGTGCTTACGTTGTCCCGCATTTGGTACAGCGCAATAACCGGCAAAATCGCGCCGAAGGATGTCGCTGCCGACTGGGCAATAAAACGCCTACCTGCCCAGTATCAGCCCGTCTTACTTGAAGCTAAGCAAGCTTATCTGGGACAAAAAGAAGATCACTTGGCCTCACGCGCAGATCACTTGGAAGAATTTATTCGCTTTGTGAAAGGCGAGATCATCAAGTCAGTTGGTAAATGATGTCTAACAATTCGTTCAAGCCGACCGCGCTACGCGCGGCGGCTTAACTCCGGCGTTAGATGCACTAAGCACATAATTGCTCACAGCCAAACTATCAGGTCAAGTCTGCTTTTATTATTTTTAAGCGTGCATAATAAGCCCTACACAAATTGGGTAAAACCGCAAGAACTGTAATTATGAATTTGTCAGAAAACTATCCGTACAAGGAAGTGTATGAAAAATGTCTGGTATAATAAAGATATCATCTTGAAAATCGAGTGTTGCTCTGTGGATAACTTGCAGGGTTTAATAAGTATCTTTACTCAAAAGTTGCAATCAATAATTTATTGAAAAAGATTGAAAGGTGGTGGTAAATAATGTTACAATGTGGGAGTATCAGTTTAAATTCTTCGTGAAATAGTGTTCATGGTTAGGAAATTCGATTAACAGTTTAATGAGTTAATAACGATATGTTTCGTCATCAGAGTCTACTAAAAGGTCTCTATCGTATTTAAACTTAACCTTGCTAACGCGTAACCGCACTATTTTTAACCAAAAACTGAAATGATAGGCACACTGATCCTAGGCTGCGGTTTGTAACCATCGCTTTTTAGCCATTTTATCCCGCCTTTCTGACAGTAAAGTGACCGCGTGTAGGCCTTTTTCGGCACTCATAAACCGCAGTCGGTTTCCGCATAAAATACATTGGTACGGATCCGTGTTTAAAAATCCTTTGGTCAGGGCTGCAAACCCCGGTTTTTCAGGCACGTTAGGATGAATCATGTCCAACGCGTCATACACTTTAGGTAATAAGTGCCCACGTTTGCGATTGGCTAAAAAACCGTAATAGCGGATCATTTTAAAATGGCGAGCTGGGATATGACTGACATAACGTCTTATCATTTCTTCTTGGGATAAAATTTGTCGCCGATGTTGCTGGCTGTGGTGATCATAATAATGATGGAGCACGGTGCCGCCGCTGTAGTGTTTCAATTGAGAGGCCGAGATAGGCGGACGTTTTAAGTAACGCCCTAGATATTTGACGTTGTGCCACGCGCCTCGGGTTTTCTTAGCAAAATGGAGTTTCCAATAACGTTGAAACTGGGCATTGAGGTAACGACACCACGTTGGGTAATCGCGAATATGCCCGAAACCAGGCAATTTATTCGGTTGTAACTGAACATAGTTGTCTCGAAGGAGCCGAATAACGGCACTGCGCCAGACTTTTTCGACGTCTTTCTTTTTAAAGAAAATCGGCTTCCAGGTGTCGTATTTGGTGAGACCGCCTCGGGTGACGGATAAATGAATGTGGGGATGTTGATTGAGTTGGCGACCATAGGTGTGCAGTGCACAAAAAATGCCAATGTCGAGTCCAAGGCGTCTAGCGTATTTGAGCATAGCACGGGTGGCACAGCGAAAGAGTTGGTTGAGCAAGGCCCAGTTGTTATTGAAAAAAGGCCAAAGCAAGTGCGGCATCGTGAGAGTGATATGTTGCCATTCGCAATCTGGCAAAATATGCCGTTGTTGGGCGATCCACTGTTCGGTGCCTTTGAGCCCACACGCACTGCAAGCTTTGGATTTACAGGTTTGACAAAAGAAGCGCGAATGCGTGCATTCAGGAGAAGAACAGCAATAACGTCGAACGCCCATCGCGCAGGTGCTACAGGCGAGCATCTTTTCAACACAGAGGAGTTGCCATTCATCGACAGGGTTGTTATCAATGAAGCGGTTCCATCCGTCGTCATATTGAAATAGCAGTTTAGTGGGTCTGGGAATATACATGAAGCAGAGTATAAAAGACGAGAAGAGAGTTGCCTAGAAATAGAGCGGCTTTGCCGCGATGCTCACGCCAAAGGCGTGCTTATGTTCTTTTAAGCTAATAAAAAATGCACGTGGAATTTAGGTCAAAGAAAAGTAAAGAAAAATTTATTTATGGAGGTAAAAAAGGATGAGTCAAGTTGTTGATTTTTTAAATGAAGCAAAAACTTTTTATTTTGCAACCGTTGAAGGAGACCAGCCAAGGGTCAGACCGTTTAATGCAGCCATGGAGAGGAATGGCAAGGTCTATCTTGGTACAACCAATCAGAAAAAAGTTTATCAGCAGTTATTGGCAAATTCAAAGGTGGAAGTCTCAGGTATGGCAAAAGGAAAATGGATTCGGCTCACCGGCGAAGCCGTAATTGATGATACCGTGGAAGCAAGGGAAGCAATGCTTGAAGCAAATCCGCCTTTGAGAGTTTGGTATAGCGCTGATGATGGGAAATTCACCGTATTTTATTTGAAAAACATGCAGGCAGTTTTATATTCCTTTACAGGAGATCCGGAGATATTAGATAATTAATCAAAACATGCAGCCCAAGTGTAGAATGAACTGACCCCCATAAGTTAGACCAAAAATCTAACTTATGGGAGGTCATTTTTTATGGCAAAATACAGTTATGAATTTAAGTTACAAGTTGTTCAAGCATATTTAGATTTTTATTTTGTCCGTTTTGTCTAGCTTACCGAAAGCCAGACTCAGCAAGAATAAAATTTTTATTGTCTTTCGGTTTTCTAGTGTAACGGACAAAACCACTCAAAATAAAAAAGATACAAGAGAGGTCTCTCGTATCTTTTATTCAGCAATCGCGCCCGATTGCTGAACAGATTAATAATAGATTTTAGCTTTTTATTTGTTGAAAAAAGCTAATCAAATTGTTGTCGGGATCAATTACTGCAAAGTCTCGTTCATCCCACCACTGATCTTTTAATGATGTATTGGGGTGCAAAATGCCCAAAGGCTTAATATGTTGATATAATTCATCAATTCCCTCTACTTCAATGCGGCAACTAGCAGTACCAGCAATAAACGACTCCGCACCTGTACAAACCGGTGAATCATTACTACGAGAGCGCCAGCCTTCATCACTTGCCTCCCATAGATGAATCCGAACCTCATTACACATTAGAACTGCGAATCCATCTTCATGGTGAACCAAAGTGAAACCTAGTTTATCGCAATAAAAACCTATACTCTTTTTAAGGCACTGTTGCAAAGTTAGCGATGAGGCAGCCTTTTGTCTTATTCAAAGGCCTTACATTTCAAAAACTCTGCTTACCAGGCGCATTTCGCCCAGGGGATCACCATAATAAAATGCTGAGGCCTGGCCTTTGCGTAGTGCACGCATCACCTCAATACCTTTGATGGTGGCGTAAGCCGTCTTCATGGATTTAAATCCCAGCGTGGCGTTGATTATCCGTTTCAGTTTGCCATGATCGCATTCAATCACGTTGTTCCGGTACTTAATCTGTCGGTGTTCAACGTCAGACGGGCACCGGCCTTCGCGTTTGAGCAGAGCAAGCGCGCGACCATAGGCGGGCGCTTTATCCGTGTTGATGAATCGTGGGATCTGCCACTTCTTCACGTTGTTGAGGATTTTACCCAGAAACCGGTATGCAGCTTTGCTGTTACGACGGGAGGAGAGATAAAAATCGACAGTGCGGCCCCGGCTGTCGACGGCCCGGTACAGATACGCCCAGCGGCCATTGACCTTCACGTAGGTTTCATCCATGTGCCACGGGCAAAGATCGGAAGGGTTACGCCAGTACCAGCGCAGCCGTTTTTCCATTTCAGGCGCATAACGCTGAACCCAGCGGTAAATCGTGGAGTGATCGACATTCACTCCGCGTTCAGCCAGCATCTCCTGCAGCTCACGGTAACTGATGCCGTATTTGCAGTACCAGCGTACGGCCCACAGAATGATGTCACGCTGAAAATGCCGGCCTTTGAATGGGTTCATGTGCAGCTCCATCAGCAAAAGGGGATGATAAGTTTATCACCACCGACTATTTGCAACAGTGCCCTCTGATGTTACATTGCACAAGATAAAAATATATCATCATGAACAATAAAACTGTCTGCTTACATAAACAGTAATACAAGGGGTGTTATGAGCCATATTCAACGGGAAACGTCTTGCTCGAGGCCGCGATTAAATTCCAACATGGATGCTGATTTATATGGGTATAAATGGGCTCGCGATAATGTCGGGCAATCAGGTGCGACAATCTATCGATTGTATGGGAAGCCCGATGCGCCAGAGTTGTTTCTGAAACATGGCAAAGGTAGCGTTGCCAATGATGTTACAGATGAGATGGTCAGACTAAACTGGCTGACGGAATTTATGCCTCTTCCGACCATCAAGCATTTTATCCGTACTCCTGATGATGCATGGTTACTCACCACTGCGATCCCCGGGAAAACAGCATTCCAGGTATTAGAAGAATATCCTGATTCAGGTGAAAATATTGTTGATGCGCTGGCAGTGTTCCTGCGCCGGTTGCATTCGATTCCTGTTTGTAATTGTCCTTTTAACAGCGATCGCGTATTTCGTCTCGCTCAGGCGCAATCACGAATGAATAACGGTTTGGTTGATGCGAGTGATTTTGATGACGAGCGTAATGGCTGGCCTGTTGAACAAGTCTGGAAAGAAATGCATAAGCTTTTGCCATTCTCACCGGATTCAGTCGTCACTCATGGTGATTTCTCACTTGATAACCTTATTTTTGACGAGGGGAAATTAATAGGTTGTATTGATGTTGGACGAGTCGGAATCGCAGACCGATACCAGGATCTTGCCATCCTATGGAACTGCCTCGGTGAGTTTTCTCCTTCATTACAGAAACGGCTTTTTCAAAAATATGGTATTGATAATCCTGATATGAATAAATTGCAGTTTCATTTGATGCTCGATGAGTTTTTCTAATCAGAATTGGTTAATTGGTTGTAACACTGGCAGAGCATTACGCTGACTTGACGGGACGGCGCTTCCCTACCCTCATGGCCGCCTCCCAGGAATCGACCCAGGTGCTTATCGTGGACATAATCCTTTACTCATAAATTGGCACTGTTGCAAAGTTAGCGATGAGGCAGCCTTTTGTCTTATTCAAAGGCCTTACATTTCAAAAACTCTGCTTACCAGGCGCATTTCGCCCAGGGGATCACCATAATAAAATGCTGAGGCCTGGCCTTTGCGTAGTGCACGCATCACCTCAATACCTTTGATGGTGGCGTAAGCCGTCTTCATGGATTTAAATCCCAGCGTGGCGCCGATTATCCGTTTCAGTTTGCCATGATCGCATTCAATCACGTTGTTCCGGTACTTAATCTGTCGGTGTTCAACGTCAGACGGGCACCGGCCTTCGCGTTTGAGCAGAGCAAGCGCGCGACCATAGGCGGGCGCTTTATCCGTGTTGATGAATCGCGGGATCTGCCACTTCTTCACGTTGTTGAGGATTTTACCCAGAAACCGGTATGCAGCTTTGCTGTTACGACGGGAGGAGAGATAAAAATCGACAGTGCGGCCCCGGCTGTCGACGGCCCGGTACAGATACGCCCAGCGGCCATTGACCTTCACGTAGGTTTCATCCATGTGCCACGGGCAAAGATCGGAAGGGTTACGCCAGTACCAGCGCAGCCGTTTTTCCATTTCAGGCGCATAACGCTGAACCCAGCGGTAAATCGTGGAGTGATCGACATTCACTCCGCGTTCAGCCAGCATCTCCTGCAGCTCACGGTAACTGATGCCGTATTTGCAGTACCAGCGTACGGCCCACAGAATGATGTCACGCTGAAAATGCCGGCCTTTGAATGGGTTCATGTGCAGCTCCATCAGCAAAAGGGGATGATAAGTTTATCACCACCGACTATTTGCAACAGTGCCGTTGATCGTGCTATGATCGACTGATGTCATCAGCGGTGGAGTGCAATGTCGTGCAATACGAATGGCGAAAAGCCGAGCTCATCGGTCAGCTTCTCAACCTTGGGGTTACCCCCGGCGGTGTGCTGCTGGTCCACAGCTCCTTCCGTAGCGTCCGGCCCCTCGAAGATGGGCCACTTGGACTGATCGAGGCCCTGCGTGCTGCGCTGGGTCCGGGAGGGACGCTCGTCATGCCCTCGTGGTCAGGTCTGGACGACGAGCCGTTCGATCCTGCCACGTCGCCCGTTACACCGGACCTTGGAGTTGTCTCTGACACATTCTGGCGCCTGCCAAATGTAAAGCGCAGCGCCCATCCATTTGCCTTTGCGGCAGCGGGGCCACAGGCAGAGCAGATCATCTCTGATCCATTGCCCCTGCCACCTCACTCGCCTGCAAGCCCGGTCGCCCGTGTCCATGAACTCGATGGGCAGGTACTTCTCCTCGGCGTGGGACACGATGCCAACACGACGCTGCATCTTGCCGAGTTGATGGCAAAGGTTCCCTATGGGGTGCCGAGACACTGCACCATTCTTCAGGATGGCAAGTTGGTACGCGTCGATTATCTCGAGAATGACCACTGCTGTGAGCGCTTTGCCTTGGCGGACAGGTGGCTCAAGGAGAAGAGCCTTCAGAAGGAAGGTCCAGTCGGTCATGCCTTTGCTCGGTTGATTCGCTCCCGCGACATTGTGGCGACAGCCCTGGGTCAACTGGGCCGAGATCCGTTGATCTTCCTGCATCCGCCAGAGGCGGGATGCGAAGAATGCGATGCCGCTCGCCAGTCGATTGGCTGAGCTCATGAGCGGAGAACGAGATGACGTTGGAGGGGCAAGGTCGCGCTGATTGCTGGGGCAACACGTGGAGCGGATCGGGGATTGTCTTTCTTCAGCTCGCTGATGATATGCTGACGCTCAATGCCGTTTGGCCTCCGACTAACGAAAATCCCGCATTTGGACGGCTGATCCGATTGGCACGGCGGACGGCGAATGGCGGAGCAGACGCTCGTCCGGGGGCAATGAGATATGAAAAAGCCTGAACTCACCGCGACGTCTGTCGAGAAGTTTCTGATCGAAAAGTTCGACAGCGTCTCCGACCTGATGCAGCTCTCGGAGGGCGAAGAATCTCGTGCTTTCAGCTTCGATGTAGGAGGGCGTGGATATGTCCTGCGGGTAAATAGCTGCGCCGATGGTTTCTACAAAGATCGTTATGTTTATCGGCACTTTGCATCGGCCGCGCTCCCGATTCCGGAAGTGCTTGACATTGGGGAATTCAGCGAGAGCCTGACCTATTGCATCTCCCGCCGTGCACAGGGTGTCACGTTGCAAGACCTGCCTGAAACCGAACTGCCCGCTGTTCTGCAGCCGGTCGCGGAGGCCATGGATGCGATCGCTGCGGCCGATCTTAGCCAGACGAGCGGGTTCGGCCCATTCGGACCGCAAGGAATCGGTCAATACACTACATGGCGTGATTTCATATGCGCGATTGCTGATCCCCATGTGTATCACTGGCAAACTGTGATGGACGACACCGTCAGTGCGTCCGTCGCGCAGGCTCTCGATGAGCTGATGCTTTGGGCCGAGGACTGCCCCGAAGTCCGGCACCTCGTGCACGCGGATTTCGGCTCCAACAATGTCCTGACGGACAATGGCCGCATAACAGCGGTCATTGACTGGAGCGAGGCGATGTTCGGGGATTCCCAATACGAGGTCGCCAACATCTTCTTCTGGAGGCCGTGGTTGGCTTGTATGGAGCAGCAGACGCGCTACTTCGAGCGGAGGCATCCGGAGCTTGCAGGATCGCCGCGGCTCCGGGCGTATATGCTCCGCATTGGTCTTGACCAACTCTATCAGAGCTTGGTTGACGGCAATTTCGATGATGCAGCTTGGGCGCAGGGTCGATGCGACGCAATCGTCCGATCCGGAGCCGGGACTGTCGGGCGTACACAAATCGCCCGCAGAAGCGCGGCCGTCTGGACCGATGGCTGTGTAGAAGTACTCGCCGATAGTGGAAACCGACGCCCCAGCACTCGTCCGAGGGCAAAGGAATAGAGTAGATGCCGACCGAACAAGAGCTGATTTCGAGAACGCCTCAGCCAGCAACTCGCGCGAGCCTAGCAAGGCAAATGCGAGAGAACGGCCTTACGCTTGGTGGCACAGTTCTCGTCCACAGTTCGCTAAGCTCGCTCGGCTGGGTCGCGGGAGGGCCGGTCGCAGTGATTCAGGCCCTTCTGGATTGTGTTGGTCCCCAGGGCACGATTGTCATGCCCACGCACTCGGGTGATCTGACTGATCCCGCAGATTGGAGATCGCCGCCCGTGCCTGCCGATTGGGTGCAGATCTTGCGCAACGAGATGCCGGCATACGATCCGCAAACCACACCAACTCGGAACATGGGTGCAGTGGCTGAATTGTTCCGGGCGTGTCGCAAACACTTTTGGAGGCAGCTATCACCCAGCCAAGGCCGGTATTTTCATGCTTTGTTAACCTTTTGCAGTCCGAAGAGGCGCGCAAGCAAATCATTCTGGTCATTGACGGTCCAGCCGCCTGAAAAGCCAAAGCCCTTCCGCAGCCACAGCATCGCCTCGAAACCCGCGATGGTTCGCCGCGCCGTGTTAAAGGATTGGAAACCGCCGATCTTCGGCATGTTCTTCTTCACCCGGAAATGGTCGCTCTCAATCCCCTGCTGGAGATGTTTGGTCACATAATGCACGGGATCGGGATGGAGAAGCCCATCATCAACCGACGTTTTGATCGTTGACGGGAAGGTGTTGGCCCCGTCCGTCCCAATCCTGTTCGGCGACAACAAGGGTTCATCTTTAAGCATCTTTCGGAAGAACCGCTTGGCAGCGTCGAGATCGCGCTTAGCGGTCAGCAGGAAATCCACCGGATTGCCATGCTTATCGATGGCTCGGTACAGATAGCGCCATTTGCCGCGGATCTTGACATAGGTCTCATCAATCCGGACCGAGCCGCAATGGGGTCGACGAAACTGCCGCAGCCGTTTCTCGATGACAGGTGCATAAGCCAATACCCAGCGGTTGATCGTGCTATGATCGACCTCGAAGCCCCGCTCGCGAAACATCTCTTCCAAGTCACGATAGCTGAGCGGGTAGCGCAAGTACCAGGCAACCGCCTGTACAATCAGCCAGGCCTCGAAATGCCTGCCCTTGAAATCATCCTTCGACTGGCGCTTCAGCTTTTCGGCAATGGTATTCAAAATCATCGGCTCGCTCCGCAATATCAGGAGCGGCAACTTCTCTCCCCATGGTCAACATCGAGTTAACCTGAAGAATTTGCGACAAGGCCATGCGTTCCGCTCCGGAGATGTCTGGCTTACTAGGTCCCGGCGCTATGGCGATCTGAAACACGCACTCGTTCCGGCACAATCCATCGCGGAAGGCGGTCGTCTCGCTGTGCCATTGCGGCCGGAGGAATGGCTGGCAGACCGGCAAGCTCGCCTCGACATGCGGTTGCGCGAGCTTGGCCGTGCCGCTCGCGCAGGCACGATCCCGGGCGGGTCGATTGAAAACGGCGTTCTGCATATCGAGAAACTCGAAGCCGCCGCGCCGACAGGCGCCGAAGATCTGGTGCTCGATCTCTACAAGCAGATCCCGCCCACGCGCATCACCGATCTCCTGCTGGAGGTGGATGCGGCGACCGGCTTCACCGAAGCGTTCACCCATCTGCGCACAGGAGCACCCTGCGCTGACCGGATCGGGCTAATGAACGTTATCTTGGCGGAAGGGATCAACCTCGGCTTGCGCAAAATGGCGGATGCGACAAACACCCACACCTTCTGGGAATTGATCCGCATTGGACGGTGGCATGTCGAGGGCGAAGCCTATGACCGGGCGCTGGCCATGGTGGTCGAGGCACAGGCAGCGTTACCCATGGCCCGGTTCTGGGGCATGGGCACGTCGGCTTCGAGCGACGGACAGTTCTTCGTCGCTACAGAGCAAGGTGAGGCCATGAACCTGGTCAACGCGAAATATGGCAATACCCCGGGCCTGAAAGCCTATAGCCACGTCTCCGACCAATATGCGCCGTTCGCAACCCAGGTGATTCCTGCAACGGCAAGCGAAGCGCCTTACATCCTCGATGGCCTGCTGATGAACGATGCTGGACGCCATATCCGCGAGCAGTTCACCGACACGGGCGGCTTCACCGATCACGTCTTTGCCGCATGTGCCATTCTCGGCTACCGGTTCGCTCCGCGCATCCGCGACCTGCCATCCAAACGGCTCTACGCGTTCAATCCGTCGGCCGCCCCGGCGCACCTGCGAGCGTTGATCGGCGGAAAGGTCAACCAAGCCATGATCGAGCGCAATTGGCCCGACATCCTGCGCATCGCCGCCACCATTGCTGCCGGGACCGTCGCGCCAAGCCAGATTCTGCGGAAACTCGCCTCCTATCCGCGGCAGAACGAGCTCGCGACAGCCCTGCGGGAAGTCGGTCGCGTCGAGCGCACCCTGTTCATGATCGACTGGATTCTGGATGCCGAACTCCAACGGCGTGCCCAGATCGGGCTCAACAAAGGCGAAGCTCATCATGCGCTGAAGCGGGCAATCAGCTTCCACCGCCGCGGTGAAATCCGCGACCGTTCCGCCGAAGGCCAGCATTACCGCATCGCCGGCATGAATCTGCTCGCCGCCATCATCATCTTCTGGAACACCATGAAGCTCGGCGAGGTCGTTGCAAACCAGAAACGCGATGGAAAGCTGCTATCGCCCGATCTCTTGGCCCATGTTTCGCCGCTCGGATGGGAACACATCAATCTCACCGGAGAATATCGCTGGCCAAAGCCTTAGCGTAGGATTCCGCCCCCTCCCGCAAACGACCCCATCCAGAGTTAGCTGTAGAAATGATTATGCCAGTCAAGGCTTTTGAAGAATTCTGCGCACACCATCAAGTACAGCACCTAAGTACGGATGATTTTGCAAAGATTGAATATGACCGCATGAAGTGGCGATTTGGACAGGCCGGTATTAGAGAATAAAAACTCTAGTCTTTATTAAAAAATCAGGAAGATTTATATGCAAATTGATATTAAAACATCTTCAGTTAAGCCTTTAAGAAATACTTATGCTTATATTGAAAAAAGATTTGGTGATAAACCAGCTTCACGTTATCAAGAAGCGACCTACGATATTCAGGAAGAAATTAATTTTCATTACAAACCTTTATGGCAGCCTGAATTTGATCTTTACGATAAGGGCCGTACTGTAATCCAAATGAAAGATTGGTACGTGCTTAAAGATCCTCGTCAATTTTATTATGGGGCTTATACCCAAACTCGAGCTAAACAACAAGAGATTTTAGAAAGTAATTTTACGCTTGTTGAAAAACACGATTTATTAAGAAATATTTCTGAAGAAATTCTAAACAAAGTAACGAAATTACTACTCCCACTTTATTGTAAACAAGACATTTTTATCTTTTATATTCAATGGCTTATTTTCCTGCTAATTGGTAATACCATGAAAAATACCATGCTCAGAAAAGGCTTAACAATATTTTGAAAAATTGCCTACTGAGCGCTGCCGCACAGCTCCATAGGCCGCTTTCCTGGCTTTGCTTCCAGATGTATGCTCTTCTGCTCCTGCAGCTAATGGATCACCGCAAACAGGTTACTCGCCTGGGGATTCCCTTTCGACCCGAGCATCCGTATGAGACTCATGCTCGATTATTATTATTATACTCTGTACACGACAAATTTCACAGAACCCTTATCCTATCAGGATTCTGCTTTCTTAAAATTGCCAAAATTTCCTTAAACTCTTCTTTTTTCCCAAAACCAATTAAACGCTGAATCGCCATTTGAACATAGTCTAAACCATAGCGAAATAAACTCATTGAGAGTCGTCCATGCTTCTTTATTTTTATCGCTTTTTTTTGATTATGTTGCCATTCACCCGTTAAGTAACACCAACAGAAGCTTATAGCTAACACCGCAATCAATTTTTTCACTCGTCTAGGGTCTGTCAAGCGCGTATTTTCAAGATTAAACCCGCGTCCTTTGAGACAACTGAATAAGGTTTCAATTTCCCAGCGTAATGCATAATCCTGAATAGCATTGGCATTAAACTGAGGAGAAACGACGAGTAAAAGCTCTCCATTTTCTAACTGTAGTGCACTTATATATAGTTTCACCCGACCAACCAAAATCCGTCGTTTACGACATTCAATTTGACCAACTTTAAGATGGCGAAATAAATCACTAATTTTATGATTCTTTCCTAAATGATTGGTGACAATGAAGTTTTTTTAACACGAATGCAGAAGTTGATGTCTTGTTCAATTAACCATGTAAACCACTGCTCACCGATAAACTCTCTGTCTGCGAACACATTCACAATACGGTCTTTACCAAAAATGGCTATAAAGCGTTGAATCAAAGCAATACGCTCTTTCGTATCTGAATTTCCACGTTTATTAAGCAATGTCCAAAGGATAGGTATCGCTATTCCACGATAAACGATTGCGAGCATCAGGATATTAATATTTCGTTTTCCCCATTTCCAATTGGTTCTATCTAAAGTCAGTTGCACTTGGTCGAATGAAAACATATTGAAAATCAACTGAGAAATTTGACGATAATCAAAATACTGACCTGCAAAGAAGCGCTGCATACGTCGATAAAATGATTGTGGTAAACACTTGATGGGCAAGGCTTTAGATGCAGAAGAAAGATTACATGTTTGCTTTAAAATAATCACAAGCATGATGAGCGCAAAGCACTTTAAATGTGACTTGTTCCATTTTAGAGATTTGTTTAAGATAAGATATAACTCATTGAGATGTGTCATAGTATTCGTCGTTAGAAAACAATTATTGTGACATTATTTCAATGAGTTATCTATTTTTGTCGTGTACAGAGATTATTATAGAAGCCCCCATGAATAAATCGCTCATCATTTTCGGCATCGTCAACATAACCTCGGACAGTTTCTCCGATGGAGGCCGGTATCTGGCGCCAGACGCAGCCATTGCGCAGGCGCGTAAGCTGATGGCCGAGGGGGCAGATGTGATCGACCTCGGTCCGGCATCCAGCAATCCCGACGCCGCGCCTGTTTCGTCCGACACAGAAATCGCGCGTATCGCGCCGGTGCTGGACGTGCTCAAGGCAGATGGCATTCCCGTCTCGCTCGACAGTTATCAACCCGCGACGCAAGCCTATGCCTTGTCGCGTGGTGTGGCCTATCTCAATGATATTCGCGGTTTTCCAGACGCTGCGTTCTATCCGCAATTGGCGAAATCATCTGCCAAACTCGTCGTTATGCATTCGGTGCAAGACGGGCAGGCAGATCGGCGCGAGGCACCCGCTGGCGACATCATGGATCACATTGCGGCGTTCTTTGACGCGCGCATCGCGGCGCTGACGGGTGCCGGTATCAAACGCAACCGCCTTGTCCTTGATCCCGGCATGGGGTTTTTTCTGGGGGCTGCTCCCGAAACCTCGCTCTCGGTGCTGGCGCGGTTCGATGAATTGCGGCTGCGCTTCGATTTGCCGGTGCTTCTGTCTGTTTCGCGCAAATCCTTTCTGCGCGCGCTCACAGGCCGTGGTCCGGGGGATGTCGGGGCCGCGACACTCGCTGCAGAGCTTGCCGCCGCCGCAGGTGGAGCTGACTTCATCCGCACACACGAGCCGCGCCCCTTGCGCGACGGGCTGGCGGTATTGGCGGCGCTGAAAGAAACCGCAAGAATTCGTTAACTGCACATTCGGGATATTTCTCTATATTCGCGGTTCAGCAGGCATGTCCCCTTTGAGGGCGACCCGACGACAGGATAATCGACCTTATGGTGCGCAAATATTTCGGCACAGACGGTATTCGTGGCAAAGCCAACGAAGGCGCGATGACGGCGGAAACCGCCTTGCGCGTCGGCATGGCGGCTGGCCGTGTCTTTCGTCGCGGTGACCACCGCCATCGTGTCGTGATCGGCAAGGATACGCGCCTGTCGGGCTATATGCTTGAACCCGCGCTCACAGCCGGTTTCACCTCGATGGGCATGGACGTATTCCTTTTTGGCCCGCTGCCGACAACGTATAGGAAGAATAAACGCCCTTTTCACCCAAGTCCAACAGCTTTGGACCGCAGTTGACTCTTTCGACACCCCTGCGATGCAACCCAATCCGGCTGACGGGGAGCCAGCAACGCTGAAAATTTACCCTCCTCTTTCCCACTAGCGGCTCCTTTTCCGACAACCAGCACGGCGGATCCCTGCCGCGGCGCTGTGAACGCAGCATTTTGATTGGTATCGTTGGCCTTCAGGCTCGTCAGTCAAACAGACCCAGGAGCAGCTCAGCCGGTGGCGCCCGGCTTTCGGGTAACGCCCTGGTCCCGCTGGTTTCGGCTTTGTGCTTCAGGTGATCAAGGATCTGCTTGATCACTATAGGGTCTTCAATGCAGGCGATGACTTTCATGGCGCCGCCGCAGCCGCTGCAGGTCTCGATGTCGATATTGAAAACACGCTTGAGCCGTTGCGCCCATGTCATCGACGCTCGCCGTTGTGCTGGTGTTGCCGGTTCATCAGCCACCCTGACCTTGTTGCCCCTGCCCCGTTTTGCCGGCGTGACCAACGCCCGGTGCCGACTGTTGGGTGCGAACACCCCGTGGAAGCGGGTTAGGTTGACTCTGGGCTTCGGTACCAGGGCGGCCAGCCTTGCAATGAAATCCAATGGTTCGAAAATGACGTGCGTGGTGCCGTCCCGGTACGGCGTCTTGAGCTGGTAGCGCACGTTGCCGCCTCGTGTTAACGACAGCCGCTTCTCGGATACCGCCGGGCGGCTGATGTACCGGCACAGCCGTTCGAGCTTCTTGCGTTCATCGGCCCTGGCCGCCACGCCGGCGTGCAGGCTGAACCCGGCTACCTTGCCAATCCCGTCACCGAACGGATCACCACTGGTCGGCAGAGTTTGCAAAGTGAACACCTTTCGCCCCGCCTGTGAACCGACAGCGATACGGTAAGTGATCGAGTGCCCCAGCAGGGGTGTCATCGGGTCGTCATCCACCGCATCCGAGGCCAGATAGCTGTTTTCGACATCCCGTTCCAGCAGGCCTTGCCGTTCCAGATAGCGACCCACCCGGTGGGCGATGGTGTGCGTCAGCTGGGTGAGCTCTGGGCTGGTCGGCGCCTTGACCCAGCGGAAACGCGCTGAGCCGTGGGATTGCTCGACATACACACCGTCGAGAAACAGCATGTGGAAGTGAACATTCAGATTGAGCGCCGATCCAAAACGCTGGATCAGGGTGACCGCGCCCGTCTTGGCCACTTGGTGGGTATGGCCCGCTTTCTTGACCAGGTGCGTGGCAATGACGCGGTAAACGATGCCCAGCACCCACCCCATGATCTCGGGCCGGCTGGCAAACAGGAAACGCAGCTGAAACGGGAAGCTCAACACCCACTGACGCATGGGTTGTTCAGGCAGTACTTCATCAACCAGCAAGGCGGCACTTTCGGCCATCCGCCGCGCCCCACAGCTCGGGCAGAAACCGCGACGCTTACAGCTGAAAGCGACCAGGTGCTCGGCGTGGCAAGACTCGCAGCGAACCCGTAGAAAGCCATGCTCCAGCCGCCCGCATTGGAGAAATTCTTCAAATTCCCGTTGCACATAGCCCGGCAATTCCTTTCCCTGCTCTGCCATAAGCGCAGCGAATGCCGGGTAATACTCGTCAACGATCTGATAGAGAAGGGTTTGCTCGGGTCGGTGGCTCTGGTAACGACCAGTATCCCGATCCCGGCTGGCCGTCCTGGCCGCCACATGAGGCATGTTCCGCGTCCTTGCAATACTGTGTTTACATACAGTCTATCGCTTAGCGGAAAGTTCTTTTACCCTCAGCCGAAATGCCTGCCGTTGCTAGACATTGCCAGCCAGTGCCCGTCACTCCGCGGTCTTCACTGCGTGATCGAGTTGATCGACACCCGCCGTGACACGCTCCATGAAGTGCCTGCCTGCGTCTGTTAGCCGAACGCCCCGCGCATGGCGCTCAAATAGCAGGACACCAAGGTTATCCTCCAGCGCTTTCACACGCGCGCTGACGCTCGACTGGCTGATACCAAGTGCCTTGGCCGCATGCCGAAAATTCAGATGCTCGGCGACGGCGATGAACTGAACAAGGGAAATGAGCGGTATCCTGCCAGACAGGATACCGACATTCACGAGGTTTCGATGGTTAGTGCGCCGCATCGGAGCGGGCCTGCTACCAGTCGTCGGTTAGACGACTGGCGACTTCTCGGTGGCAGCCCCACGGAGCCGAAGGAGCACCAGCCCCAACGAAACCAGTACCGCCATCGCCGTGGCGTAACAGATCACGGGCCACGCTGTGTCACCGTTTAAAAGTGCCACCGCCAATGTCCCGACAATGCTGACTATCAGGCTTTGAACGCAGAAGTAGAACGCGACCGCTGATCCCGCGATGTCGTCGAACTCTGCCAAAGCGCCGTTCGCGGTAACGGACACCGTGAAGACAATACCGACCGCGACAACCCACATCGGTAGGATGAAGGTGAGGAATGACGGCGAGCCGTAAAGTTCGCCGATCCCCAACAGGACCGCTCCGCAAACAAGCAACGCCATCCCACGCGCCACGCATCCTGCGATGCCCCATCTGGCGACAAAGGACTTCGCGAAACGGGTTGTCACGATCATTACAAGCGCGACAGTGGCGAAGGCAAAGCTGAATCCGATCTCGGAATATTCCGCTTGGCCTATGAGCACACGGGGAGCCGTCGAGAAGAAGACGAAGTAGGTGCCCATACCGGCGCTAAAGCCGACAGTGTAAACCCAAAAAGCCGGACTCGCGAAGATCGGCAAGACAGATCGGCGCGTCTTGACTTGATCCAGAGGGCGGGTTTCGTGCCACCTGAAACCCGCATTTAGGAGTGCGAGCATCGCCAGTATAGCCAAAGTAATGAATATCGCCTGCCATCCCAAGAACTCGCCGATCAATACTCCGGCGATAGGGCCGAGCGCAGGCACGAACGCCAGCATCGAACTGAAAAGGCCGTAGATGACGACACCCTCAGGACGGTTGGCATAAACGTCGCGAACCGTCGCGAACGTCGCCACCAGCATGGCCGACGCGCCCACTGCTTGAAGTAGACGGAAAGCGACAAAGGCCGGTGCAGTTGAAGACCAAGCTGCTCCCAGAGACGCAATGACGAAAGCCGTTGCGCCCGCAAGTAGAATTGGCCGTCGCCCGATTCTGTCTGAGAGCGGACCAAAAATCACCTGGCCCACGCCGAGCATCACCATATAGAGGCTCAACGTGAGTTGGATCATAGCGGGCGTCGTGTTCAGGATGCCGGGCATCGCTGGAACGACAGGGAGATAAATATCCATCGCCAGTGAAGCGAGGATGTCGAAAGGAGCCATCAGCAGCAGTGCTGCCGGCAGCGTATAGGCCCACGCGGGGCGTGTGGTGGTCATGACGAATCAACCCTCGATTAAGATTAAGGAATACCGGGCGACGTCTGCTCGTCAGCAATCAGATGAGACTAGCCTTACAGAGCGCCGCAACAACAATACTGGTTGTTGCGGCTTACTTGTCTGCTGACTTGGAATTTCCCATCTGATTACTCCACGCTTACGAATATGAATTGCTACATTTTATCAGATTATCTTTTGCTTCGCAATGCGGCATGGGCGCACTCAGCGTTCCAGCCCCCTCTGCCGCCCTAACTGCCACGACACCGACCCGCCCTGCACGATGCCCATAACCTCGCGGCCGAGTTGGCGGTCGATGATCGGCCGCCACGGGACAAGGGTGAACTCATGGGATTTCTCGACCACGGCGAACTTGCCGCTCGATAGATGCACGGTTCCGGTAAACTTGCCGCTGACGCTCTCGCCGTCCGTGGCGGCGCGGAACGGCAGGCCCTTACTCAAAGCCATATCCGATCCGACGCCGGCTACCTCGCGCTCCCGCAGGATGGCGAGAAGGTTGCGCCGGTAGAAGACGCGGCTGTCCCGGCTGCGGGTGGCGTCGCCCTGTTCGATATGGTGCTCGCGGCGCTGGTCCATGGCTTCGCGGACTTGTTGCCCGAAGCCGGTTGGCGCAAGGTCGGCCGTCTCGCCGTGGATCAGCCGCCGGTCCAGCCAGGTCGCGCCGTCCGATCCGATCTGTTTGTTCAGATCGACCGGGGAAAGGACGCGAACGCTGGCCTGACTGTCTCGGCCGGCGTCATGGGCGGCGGCACGGCTGACCAGATCATCGGGGATGCGCCATTGGTCGGCGTCGATCCGCTCGACGATACCGGCCCGGCGTAGCGCCTCCAGCCGGCGCACATGGGCATCGACATAGCCCTCATAGTCGCCGCCTGGAACGCGGCACGTATAGGAAGAATAAACGCCCTTTTCACCCAAGTCCAACAGCTTTGGACCGCAGTTGACTCTTTCGACACCCCTGCGATGCAACCCAATCCGGCTGACGGGGAGCCAGCAACGCTGAAAATTTACCCTCCTCTTTCCCACTAGCGGCTCCTTTTCCGACAACCAGCACGGCGGATCCCTGCCGCGGCGCTGTGAACGCAGCATTTTGATTGGTATCGTTGGCCTTCAGGCTCGTCAGTCAAACAGACCCAGGAGCAGCTCAGCCGGTGGCGCCCGGCTTTCGGGTAACGCCCTGGTCCCGCTGGTTTCGGCTTTGTGCTTCAGGTGATCAAGGATCTGCTTGATCACTATAGGGTCTTCAATGCAGGCGATGACTTTCATGGCGCCGCCGCAGCCGCTGCAGGTCTCGATGTCGATATTGAAAACACGCTTGAGCCGTTGCGCCCATGTCATCGACGCTCGCCGTTGTGCTGGTGTTGCCGGTTCATCAGCCACCCTGACCTTGTTGCCCCTGCCCCGTTTTGCCGGCGTGACCAACGCCCGGTGCCGACTGTTGGGTGCGAACCCCCCGTGGAAGCGGGTTAGGTTGACTCTGGGCTTCGGTACCAGGGCGGCCAGCCTTGCAATGAAATCCAATGGTTCGAAAATGACGTGCGTGGTGCCGTCCCGGTACGGCGTCTTGAGCTGGTAGCGCACGTTGCCGCCTCGTGTTAACGACAGCCGCTTCTCGGATACCGCCGGGCGGCTGATGTACCGGCACAGCCGTTCGAGCTTCTTGCGTTCATCGGCCCTGGCCGCCACGCCGGCGTGCAGGCTGGACCCGGCTACCTTGCCAATCCCGTCACCGAACGGATCACCACTGGTCGGCAGAGTTTGCAAAGTGAACACCTTTCGCCCCGCCTGTGAACCGACAGCGATACGGTAAGTGATCGAGTGCCCCAGCAGGGGTGTCATCGGGTCGTCATCCACCGCATCCGAGGCCAGATAGCTGTTTTCGACATCCCGTTCCAGCAGGCCTTGCCGTTCCAGATAGCGACCCACCCGGTGGGCGATGGTGTGCGTCAGCGGCACTGTTGCAAATAACCACGAATGGTAAGCTGAAGACTGTTTTAGCTAAAGGTGCAGCATATGAATCCTTTCCATGGTCGGCATTTTCAGGGCGAAATCATTCTTTGGGCTGTGCGCTGGTATTGTAAATATGGCATTAGCTATCGTGAACTGCAGGAAATGCTGGCCGAACGGGGTGTGAATGTTGATCACACGACTATTTACCGTTGGGTTCAACGTTATGCTCCTGAAATAGAAAAACGTTTACGCTGGTATTGGCGTAATCCTACAGATCTGAGCTCGTGGCATATTGATGAAACCTATGTAAAAGTGAATGGACGATGGTCTTATCTGTATCGTGCAGTCGATCAACGTGGCGATACCATTGATTTTTATCTTTCTTCTAGACGTAATACCAAATCAGCATATTGTTTTCTTGGAAAAATTTTAAATAATGTGAAGAAGTGGCAAATTCCACAAGTGATCAACACGGATAAAGCACCCACATATGGACGTGCTTTATCACGGTTAAAACGGGAAGGTAAATGTCCACCAGACCTTGAGCACAGGCAGATTAAGTATAAAAATAACGTGATTGAATGTGATCATGGCAAGCTAAAGCGGATCATCAGGGCCACATTAGGATTCAAATCTATGAAGACGGCTTATGCCACAATTAAAGGTATTGAAGTCATGCGTGCACTACGTAAAGGACAAGCATCGTCATTTTATTATGGTCAGCCTCAGGGTGAAGTGTGTCTAATCAACAGGGTTTTCGGTCTCTAAGTACTTTTTAAAGGGAACATCATCGACTCAAATCTCTATTTGCAACAGTGCCAAAAAAACCAACTTCAAGTTGGTTTTTCTTTTTTAATCATCAGTGGCGACCTTAACACCATATCCAATTAAACCTGCAAGGCTAGCATAGGCTATTTTGGCATAAATCGAACCCCACCAGACCGTAATTTTACTGGCACCAAATTCCCGAACCGTTTGCCCCATAAAATTAGTGGTTTCATAGAAATTTTTAGCAGAATAACCTAACGCAATATGATCAAGGACAGGGAATAAACTAAAAGCTAAACCTACTGCTGCTGCGGGGAAAGTAAACTCTCTTGATAGACCGAATTTTCCAGTAATAAATACAAGCGATACCACGATAATTAATCTAATGATAGTCCATAGCATCACTGTGAAAGGCAAGTTAAAGATGCCTGCTCCCTGCCACGCAAGACCGCAAACAACTAGGGGTCGTCTCAGAAAACGGAAAATAAAGCACGCTAAGCCGGTTGCAGAGGCCGTAGCGGCCTGAACTTCCCCGCGCCGATCTTGGCGCTGCTGCGCCATAGGTAATCACCGGTCAGGTTGATGTGCTCCCAGCCGAGTGGCGACAGGTACTGCAATAGCGAGTCATCGACGGCATGACCATTGCCGCGCAACGCATGCGCCGCACGCTCCAGGTAGACCGTGTTCCACAGCACGATGGCCGCCGTCACCAGGTTGAGGCCGCTGGCCCGGTAGCGCTGCTGCTCGAAACTGCGGTCACGGATTTCACCAAGGCGGTTGAAGAACACGGCACGGGCCAGCGCATTGCGCGCCTCGCCCTTGTTCAGCCCGGCATGCACGCGGCGGCGTAGCTCGACGCTTTGCAGCCAGTCGAGGATGAACAGCGTGCGCTCGATGCGGCCCAACTCGCGCAGCGCGACGGCCAAGCCGTTCTGGCGCGGGTAGCTGCCGAGTTTCCTGAGCATCAGCGAGGCCGTCACCGTGCCCTGCTTGATCGAGGTGGCCAGCCGCAGGATTTCGTCCCAATGGGCGCGGACGTGCTTGATGTTGAGCGTGCCGCCGATCATCGGCTTGAGCGCGTCATAGGCGGCATCGCCCTTCGGGATGTAGAGCTTGGTGTCGCCCAGGTCGCGGATGCGCGGCGCGAAGCGGAAGCCCAAGAGGTGCATCAGGGCGAAGACGTGATCGGTGAAGCCCGCCGTGTCGGTGTAGTGCTCCTCGATCCGCAGGTCGGATTCGTGGTACAGCAGGCCGTCGAGCACGTAGGTTGAGTCGCGCAGGCCGACATTGACCACCTTGGTGTGGAATGGCGCGTATTGGTCGGAGATGTGGGTGTAGAAAGTCCGTCCTGGGCTGCTGCCATATTTTGGGTTGATGTGCCCCGTGCTCTTTGCCTTGCTAGCGGTTCGGAAATTCTGTCCGTCCGATGATGATGTGGTGCCATCGCCCCAGTGCCCGGCAAAGGGATGCCGAAACTGAGCGTTGACCAGTTCAGCCAACGCTGTCGAGTACGTTTCGTCGCGGGTATGCCAGGCTTGCAGCCAAGCGAGCTTCGCGTAGGTCGTGCCGGGGCAGGACTCGGCCATCTTGGTCAGGCCCAGGTTGATCGCGTCGGCCAGGATCGTGGTCAACAACAGGTTCTTGTCCTTGGCCAGATCGCCCGATTTCAAGTGCGTGAAGTGCCGGGTGAAGCCCGTCCACTCATCGACTTCGAGCAGCAGTTCGGTGATCTTGACGTGCGGCAGGACCATGGCTGTCTGGTCTATCAGCGCCTGCGCGGTGTCGGGCACCGCCGCATCCAGCGGCGTGATCTTCAAGCCCGACTCGGTGATGATGGCATCCGGCAGGTCGTTGGCTGCCGCCATGCGGTTGACGGTGGCAAGTTGTGCTTCCAGCAGCGTCAGCCGCTCATGCAGATATTGTTCGCAGTCGGTGGCCACGGCCAGCGGCAATTCGCTGGACTGCTTGAGGCTGGTGAACTTCTCGGGCGGTACCAGGTAGTCCTCGAAGTCCTTGAACTGGCGTGAACCCTGCACCCAGATGTCGCCCGAGCGCAGGGAGTTCTTCAACTCGGACAGCGCGCACAGTTCGTAGTAGCGCCGGTCGATGCCGGCGTCGGTCATCACCAGTTTCTGCCAGCGCGGCTTGATGAAGCCGGTCGGTGCATCGGCTGGCAGCTTGCGGGCGTTGTCGGTGTTCATGCCGCGCAGCACCTCAATGGCATCAAGCACGTTTTTGGCGGCGGGCGCGGCCCGCAGCTTGAGCACGGCAAGGAATTCCGGTGCATAGCGGCGCAGGGTGGCGTAGCTCTCGCCGATGCGATGCAGGAAATCGAAGTCATCGGGTTGCGCGAGCTTCTGCGCCTCGGTGACGCTCTCGGCAAAGGAATCCCAGGACATGACGGCCTCGATGGCGGCAAACGCATCGCGGCCTGATTGCTTGGCGTCGATCAGCGCCTGACCGATGCGCCCGTACAGACGTACCTTGGCGTTGATGGCCTTGCCTGACGCCTGGAACTGCTGCTGATGCTTATTCTTGGCAGCGTTAAACAGCTTACCCAGGATGCGGTCGTGCAGGTCGATGATTTCGTCGGTGACGGTGGCCAGCGCCACGAGAGTGGCGTAGCGCCGTTGCGGCTCGAATTTGGCCAGGTCGGCGGGTGTCATCTGGCCGCCCTCGCGGGCAATCTTGAGCAGGCGGTTCTGGTGAACCAGCCGCTCGATGCCGGTAGGCAGATCGAGTGCCTGCCATGCCTTGAGGCGTTCGATGTGTTCCAGCATATGCCGCGAATTTGGCTTGGCCGGAGACTGGCGCAACCAAGCCAACCAGGTCGTCTTGCCGTTGTCCCGGCGCTTGAGCAGATCGTCGAGGCGGCGGCGATGCGCGTCCGCCAGTGGTTCGGCCAAGGCGTCGTAGATGCGCCGGTTAGCACGGGTGATCGCCTCGGCACTCGCCCGCTCGACGGCGTTGAGGGCGGGCAGAATGACCGACTGCCGCCGCAGGTGCCCGATCAAGGCGCTGGCCAGCACGATGCCTTTGTCGGTTTGCATCGCCAGCTCGGTCAGCATCTGGACGGCCTGCCGGTAATGGCTCATGGTGAAGGGCCGGAAACCGAACACGGTTTGCAGCTCGCTCAGGTGCTCGCGCCGGGTCTGCTCCCGCTGGCCGTACTCGTTCCAGCTTTCGACGCCGACCTTGAGCTGGTCGGCGACCAGCTTCAACAAGGGCGGGAACGGTAGTTCATCGACGCCCAGGATGACGCCGGGAAAGCGCAGGTAACAGAGCTGCACCGCGAAGCCCAGCCGATTGGCTGGCCCGCGCCGCTGTCGGATGATCGAGAGGTCGGTATCGTTGAATGTGTAATGTCGGATCAGGTCGTCCTTGGAGTCCGGCAACGCC
This sequence comes from Providencia sp. PROV004, assembly GCF_011045615.1. Taxonomy (NCBI): domain Bacteria; kingdom Pseudomonadati; phylum Pseudomonadota; class Gammaproteobacteria; order Enterobacterales; family Morganellaceae; genus Providencia; species Providencia sp. PROV004. The sequence goes on along the minus strand of NZ_CP042859.1, from coordinate 4,083,633 downwards.
AGCAGGCTTTCCCGCTCGGCGGCGGACAGGATGGAACGACGTGGCATATTTACTGATCCGTTCTCAAGTATTGATACAGGGTTTCGCGACTGATTCCGAATTCACGAGCAAGCTTGGTCTTTTGCTCGCCAGCCTCGACACGTTGGCGCAGTTCGGCAATACGCTCAGACGACAGGGATTTCTTCCTGCCACGGTAAGCCCCGCGTTGCTTGGCGAGCGCAATACCCTCGCGCTGACGCTCGCGGATCAGGGCGCGCTCGAACTCGGCGAACGCGCCCATCACCGAGAGCATCAGGTTCGCCATCGGAGAGTCTTCGCCAGTAAAACTGAGGTGTTCCTTGACGAATTCGATATGCACGCCGCGTTGTGTCAGCGTTTGCACGATCCGGCGCAAATCATCGAGATTGCGCGCCAGGCGATCCATGCTATGCACCACCACGGTGTCGCCGGTGCGGGCGAAGCTTATCAGCGCTTCCAGTTGCGGACGCTTGACATCCTTGCCGGATGCCTTGTCGCTAAAAGCGCGATCAACCTTGACGCCTTCCAGTTGCCGTTCCGGGTTCTGGTCGAAGGTGCTGACCCTGATATACCCAATGCGCTGTCCAGTCATGGAATTCCCTGCAAAATGTCAGGGAAGACTCTATGACCTTCAACGAGATATGTCAATAAATTCAAAATTCAATCCTATCCTGACGCAATTTACACATGGCATCTGACATCAGGTTAGGGTATGCCTCAACCTGACGGCGGCGAATCACAAGCGTCCGGTTTGACGCTGGTTTCGGTCGCAGTGCTGGCCCGCGCCTGGAAGCGCTGATAGCACTCCAGCCCGCAGAAATGCTCCACGTACTCGGCCCCTTCCGGCGTGAAGGCGGCATCGAGCGGGATTTCCTTGCAGCACACGCAGCAACTGGTGCTCGGTTCATTGGCGTTCATGGTGGTGTTCCTCCATTGGTTGACGAAGCCGACGAAGGCCGCCGCCGGCATCGGCCTGGCGAACAGGAAACCCTGCACCGTGTCGCAACCCGCCTGCCGCAACCACGCAAGGCAGTCGGGTGTTTCCACACCCTCGGCTACCACCTCCATTGTCGTTTTCAGAAGACGGCTGCACTGAACGTCAGAAGCCGACTGCACTATAGCAGCGGAGGGGTTGGATCCATCAGGCAACGACGGGCTGCTGCCGGCCATCAGCGGACGCAGGGAGGACTTTCCGCAACCGGCCGTTCGATGCGGCACCGATGGCCTTCGCGCAGGGGTAGTGAATCCGCCAGGATTGACTTGCGCTGCCCTACCTCTCACTAGTGAGGGGCGGCAGCGCATCAAGCGGTGAGCGCACTCCGGCACCGCCAACTTTCAGCACATGCGTGTAAATCATCGTCGTAGAGACGTCGGAATGGCCGAGCAGATCCTGCACGGTTCGAATGTCGTAACCGCTGCGGAGCAAGGCCGTCGCGAACGAGTGGCGGAGGGTGTGCGGTGTGGCGGGCTTCGTGATGCCTGCTTGTTCTACGGCACGTTTGAAGGCGCGCTGAAAGGTCTGGTCATACATGTGATGGCGACGCACGACACCGCTCCGTGGATCGGTCGAATGCGTGTGCTGCGCAAAAACCCAGAACCACGGCCAGGAATGCCCGGCGCGCGGATACTTCCGCTCAAGGGCGTCGGGAAGCGCAACGCCGCTGCGGCCCTCGGCCTGGTCCTTCAGCCACCATGCCCGTGCACGCGACAGCTGCTCGCGCAGGCTGGGTGCCAAGCTCTCGGGTAACATCAAGGCCCGATCCTTGGAGCCCTTGCCCTCCCGCACGATGATCGTGCCGTGATCGAAATCCAGATCCTTGACCCGCAGTTGCAAACCCTCACTGATCCGCATGCCCGTTCCATACAGAAGCTGGGCGAACAAACGATGCTCGCCTTCCAGAAAACCGAGGATGCGAACCACTTCATCCGGGGTCAGCACCACCGGCAAGCGCCGCGACGGCCGAGGTCTTCCGATCTCCTGAAGCCAGGGCAGATCCGTGCACAGCACCTTGCCGTAGAAGAACAGCAAGGCCGCCAATGCCTGACGATGCGTGGAGACCGAAACCTTGCGCTCGTTCGCCAGCCAGGACAGAAATGCCTCGACTTCGCTGCTGCCCAAGGTTGCCGGGTGACGCACACCGTGGAAACGGATGAAGGCACGAACCCAGTTGACATAAGCCTGTTCGGTTCGTAAACTGTAATGCAAGTAGCGTATGCGCTCACGCAACTGGTCCAGAACCTTGACCGAACGCAGCGGTGGTAACGGCGCAGTGGCGGTTTTCATGGCTTGTTATGACTGTTTTTTTGTACAGTCTATGCCTCGGGCATCCAAGCAGCAAGCGCGTTACGCCGTGGGTCGATGTTTGATGTTATGGAGCAGCAACGATGTTACGCAGCAGGGCAGTCGCCCTAAAACAAAGTTAGACATCATGAGGGTAGCGGTGACCATCGAAATTTCGAACCAACTATCAGAGGTGCTAAGCGTCATTGAGCGCCATCTCGAACCGACGTTGCTGGCCGTGCATTTGTACGGCTCCGCAGTGGATGGCGGCCTGAAGCCATACAGCGATATTGATTTGTTGGTTACTGTGGCCGTAAAGCTTGATGAAACGACGCGGCGAGCATTGCTCAATGATCTTATGGAGGCTTCGGCTTTCCCTGGCGAGAGCGAGACGCTCCGCGCTATAGAAGTCACCCTTGTCGTGCATGACGACATCATCCCGTGGCGTTATCCGGCTAAGCGCGAGCTGCAATTTGGAGAATGGCAGCGCAATGACATTCTTGCGGGTATCTTCGAGCCAGCCATGATCGACATTGATCTAGCTATCCTGCTTACAAAAGCAAGAGAACATAGCGTTGCCTTGGTAGGTCCGGCAGCGGAGGAATTCTTTGACCCGGTTCCTGAACAGGATCTATTCGAGGCGCTGAGGGAAACCTTGAAGCTATGGAACTCGCAGCCCGACTGGGCCGGCGATGAGCGAAATGTAGTGCTTACGTTGTCCCGCATTTGGTACAGCGCAATAACCGGCAAAATCGCGCCGAAGGATGTCGCTGCCGACTGGGCAATAAAACGCCTACCTGCCCAGTATCAGCCCGTCTTACTTGAAGCTAAGCAAGCTTATCTGGGACAAAAAGAAGATCACTTGGCCTCACGCGCAGATCACTTGGAAGAATTTATTCGCTTTGTGAAAGGCGAGATCATCAAGTCAGTTGGTAAATGATGTCTAACAATTCGTTCAAGCCGACCGCGCTACGCGCGGCGGCTTAACTCCGGCGTTGTGCTGACGAAAAAAAACAAAAATCTGCGTATACCTTTCCTCATAATCTGTGGCTTCAATAAAAGGATATTTCTATGCTTCAACTGAAAATGATCGAACTCTTCAAGGAAGGTTGTCATGAGGATGCACGAATAATCGCGGCATTGATGTTCGGCTCATTTGCTATCGGAGAGGGTGACGAGTTCTCTGATATCGAATTCGCAGTGTTCATCCAGGATGACCATTTTGAAAATTTCGATCAGCGCTCGTGGCTTAATGCCGTAAGTCCGGTTGCTGCTTACTTTCCGGACGACTTCGGCCACCACACCGCACTTTTTGAAAACGGCATTCGCGGTGAATTCCATTTCATGCGAAAATCGGACATACCGGTCATTTCCACTTGGCAAGGCTATGGGTGGTTTCCCTCGCTTGAGGCGGCTGTTTTGTTGGACCGATCAGGAGAGTTGTCAAGGTACGCAAGCGCTCTCGTGGGCGGTCCCCCGATACGTGAAGGCGCGCCGCTGGTGGAAGGGCTTGTGTTGAACCTCATCAGCCTGATGCTCTTTGGGGCCAATCTTTTAAATCGGGGAGAGTACGCTCGCGCCTGGGCTTTGCTCAGCAAAGCACATGAAAACCTACTCAAGCTGGTTCGACTCCACGAAGGGGCAACAGACCACTGGCCGACACCTTCACGCGCGCTCGAAAAGGATATCTCGGAGGACTCGTATAATCGCTATCTGGCATGCACAAGCAGTGCAGAACCAAGAGCACTATGTGCAGCCTATCATCAAACGTGGACGTGGAGTCTCGAATTGTTCAAGAGCGTGACAGAACCTCTGAATATCGAGCTTCCGAGAACTGTAATTGCGCAGGCAAAAAGGTTGCTCAATGAGTCTGCGACGCCGCACAACAAGTAAATCCAGCGGACGCATAAAAACGCGCCGCTGATTTTGACGGTTAGATGCACTAAGCACATAATTGCTCACAGCCAAACTATCAGGTCAAGTCTGCTTTTATTATTTTTAAGCGTGCATAATAAGCCCTACACAAATTGGGAGATATATCATGAAAGGCTGGCTTTTTCTTGTTATCGCAATAGTTGGCGAAGTAATCGCAACATCCGCATTAAAATCTAGCGAGGGCTTTACTAAGCTTGCCCCTTCCGCCGTTGTCATAATCGGTTATGGCATCGCATTTTATTTTCTTTCTCTGGTTCTGAAATCCATCCCTGTCGGTGTTGCTTATGCAGTCTGGTCGGGACTCGGCGTCGTCATAATTACAGCCATTGCCTGGTTGCTTCATGGGCAAAAGCTTGATGCGTGGGGCTTTGTAGGTATGGGGCTCATAATTGCTGCCTTTTTGCTCGCCCGATCCCCATCGTGGAAGTCGCTGCGGAGGCCGACGCCATGGTGACGGTGTTCGGCATTCTGAATCTCACCGAGGACTCCTTCTTCGATGAGAGCCGGCGGCTAGACCCCGCCGGCGCTGTCACCGCGGCGATCGAAATGCTGCGAGTCGGATCAGACGTCGTGGATGTCGGACCGGCCGCCAGCCATCCGGACGCGAGGCCTGTATCGCCGGCCGATGAGATCAGACGTATTGCGCCGCTCTTAGACGCCCTGTCCGATCAGATGCACCGTGTTTCAATCGACAGCTTCCAACCGGAAACCCAGCGCTATGCGCTCAAGCGCGGCGTGGGCTACCTGAACGATATCCAAGGATTTCCTGACCCTGCGCTCTATCCCGATATTGCTGAGGCGGACTGCAGGCTGGTGGTTATGCACTCAGCGCAGCGGGATGGCATCGCCACCCGCACCGGTCACCTTCGACCCGAAGACGCGCTCGACGAGATTGTGCGGTTCTTCGAGGCGCGGGTTTCCGCCTTGCGACGGAGCGGGGTCGCTGCCGACCGGCTCATCCTCGATCCGGGGATGGGATTTTTCTTGAGCCCCGCACCGGAAACATCGCTGCACGTGCTGTCGAACCTTCAAAAGCTGAAGTCGGCGTTGGGGCTTCCGCTATTGGTCTCGGTGTCGCGGAAATCCTTCTTGGGCGCCACCGTTGGCCTTCCTGTAAAGGATCTGGGTCCAGCGAGCCTTGCGGCGGAACTTCACGCGATCGGCAATGGCGCTGACTACGTCCGCACCCACGCGCCTGGAGATCTGCGAAGCGCAATCACCTTCTCGGAAACCCTCGCGAAATTTCGCAGTCGCGACGCCAGAGACCGAGGGTTAGATCATGCCTAGCATTCACCTTCCGGCCGCCCGCTAAATATCTCCTTTTGGGTTGTTAATAAAACATCCAATAAGTTGACTGTGCGTGAAAAAGAAAGTTTTGTGTGATGGCGTTGAAGATCGCACCGTTAAGCTCTTATGTGGGATGGTGCAGAGCTCGACGACTACCGATAAAACGCAACCGCCGCAAACAGACAAGAAAAAGCCCCAACTGATAACAGTTGGGGCTTCAGTATTGTGATTGGTGGAGCAATAGCACCCTGAACCCAAAACCTTCTCGCTCAACCGGTAGTGGCTGATAACAACTCGTGAGGGCTATTGCGGGTTAAGCATTTAGCGATGTCTAGGGCCAGACTGGACGTCTGAACGCAAGCCGCTGATACTGTACATAACCACAGTATCAGCGGAGGATACCCATGTCGCTGGCAAGGAACGCCACGGCGAGTCAATCGCCCACTCAAACAAACGGTTACGAACGCCACCAACCCGACCAGACGCTGCTCTACCAGCTGGTTGAGCAGCACTACCCAGCCTTCAAAGCCTCACTCGAAGCCCAAGGTCAACACCTGCCTCGCTACATCCAACAAGAATTCAACGACCTCCTCCAATGTGGCCGTCTGGAGTATGGTTTCATGCGGGTTCGCTGCGAGGATTGTCATCACGAGCGTCTGGTCGCCTTCAGCTGTAAACGACGCGGCTTTTGCCCTAGCTGCGGTGCCCGCCGGATGGCCGAGAGTGCGGCGCTGCTGATAGACGAAGTCTTCCCCAAGGAGCCCATTCGCCAGTGGGTGCTCAGCTTTCCTTTCCAGCTACGCTTTTTGCTGGCTCGCCATCCCCAGCTGATGGGCCAGGTCTTGAGTATCGTCTATCGTACACTCTCAACTCATCTGATCAAAAAAGCCGGTTACACCAAAGCCTCTGCACAAACTGGCTCAGTGACTCTTATCCAACGCTTTGGCTCCGCGCTAAATCTCAATGTCCACTACCACATGCTGTTTCTCGATGGTGTCTATGCCGAAGATGACTATGGCAAGCAACGCTTCCATCGTGTCAAGGCACCCACTTACGATGAGCTGAATACGCTCGCTCACACCCTCAGCCATCGCATCGCTCGCTGCATGGAAAAGCGTGGGATTTTGGAGCGTGATGCCGAGAATACGTGGTTGACACTGGAAGAGGGCGAAGACGATACGCTGACTCAATTACATGGTGCTTCGGTTACGTATCGCATTGCCGTCGGCCCCCAGCAAGGGCGCAAAGTCTTCACCCTGCAAACCTTGCCAGGGCGTGAGGATAAAGCCGACTCAAGCAGTCGAGTAGCCAACCATGCTGGTTTCTCGCTACACGCCGGTGTGATGGCCGAAGCGCATCAGCGGGATAAGCTTGAGCGCTTGTGTCGCTACATTAGTCGGCCAGCGGTTTCAGAAAAACGTCTGGCATTAACCGCCAATGGGCAGGTGCGTTACGAGCTCAAAACTCCGTACCGCAATGGCACCACCCATGTGATCTTCGAGCCGCTGGACTTCATCGCCAAACTCGCTGCGTTGGTACCTAAGCCGCGAGTCAACCTCACACGCTTCCACGGCGTCTTTGCACCGAACAGCAAACACCGAGTTCAAGTAACACCCGCCAAGCGGGGCAAGAAGCCCGACAAATCGGAAGGTCTCGATACTAACTGGCGTGACAAGAGTCCTGCAGAGCGCCACCGCGCCATGACCTGGATGCAACGCCTCAAGCGAGTCTTCAATATTGATATTGAAGTCTGCGAACACTGCGGCGGTCACGTCAAAGTGATTGCCAGCATCGAAGATCCGAAGGTCATTGAGCAGATTCTCAAGCATCTGAAACAGAAAACAGCCAAGGCGAATGCCGCCAAGCAGCGTGAGCTGCCACCAGAACGAGCGCCGCCACTGACTCCCAGCCTGTTCGATCCATCACAGAGTCGTCTCTTTGACTGACGACCCCAAATCCAACACTGCTCAACACTGCCAACTTTTAAACGGGGCGGTGGGGCAGTTTGTATCTCTCGAGCTATCAGGCTAGAGATTTTACCGCCAAATCGAACCTTATTAGAGCGGTTTAGGCTGGACCGGCAGTTAAAATTGGGGCTTGAGCGGTAAACGAGTGAGGGAATTTCAGGTAAGATACTTCGGATGAGGAGCAAAAAGGTGGTTTATACTTCCTATACCCAACGCCAACCCCATGCCGCCGGGCAGCGCGCCTTTGGGGGTCTTGGCGTCGAACAAGATCAAGTCCGCCGCCCCGGCATAGGCTGCGGCGCGTGCGACATCGCTGGCGCTGGCGACGGGCAGCGCCTTCCACACCGGCTTGCCAAACCGCGCGCGCAACTGGGCCACGCGTTCGGGCGATTCCGAACCGTGCAGCTGCAGCGCGTTCAGCTTGGCTGCCACCAGTGCGTCGGCGATGACAGCATCATCCGCATCGACGAACAAACCGACCATGGCGATCTGGCCAGCTGCGCGCGATGTCAAAGCGCCCGCGACATTCGACGTAACCGCACGGGGCGACGCTGGATAGAACACCAACCCGGCATAGTCCGCCCGCGCCGCGATGGTCGCATCGAGCGCCTCGGGTGTGCTGATCCCGCAAATCTTGATTTTCGCGGGCATGCGGTCAGTCGGGGTTCTGGATCAGCCGCACCAGCGTGCAGTCGGGATCGATCAGGTAGCCGATCCTCAGGCCGCTCGCCTCCAGTTGCGGAGCTTTGAAGCGCGGCCAGCCGGTGCTTTTTTCCTCGGCTCCCGCCGCGTTCACCAATGCCACCATGGCATCGAGATCATCCAACCGCAGGCAACAGCCGAACGAGCTCGTAGCTGGGTCGAGGTCAGGATAGGGGAAGAATTCGAGCTGCAAACCGCCGCGCTGCAGGATCATCCAGCCGCGATCCTTCCAACTCGTCGCAAAGCCCAGCTTCGCATAAAACGCCTCTGTCACATCGAAATCGCGCGATGGCAGATTGGGGGTGACGTGGTCAGCCATGGCTCAGCGCAGCTTGTCGGCCATGCGGGCCGTATGAGTGATTGCGGCGCGGCTATCGGGGGCGGAATGGCTCATCACGATCATGCTGGCCTTGGGGAACGCCGCACCAAACGCGCGCGCTGACGCGGCGTAGTGCTCAGTGTCGGCATCACCGAGATTGCCGAGCGACTTGGCCTTGCTGTCCTTGATCAGGCAGCCACCAAAAGCGATGTCGGTGCCGTCGATCCCAACGGTGATATTGTCACTGGTGTGGCCGGGGCCGGGGTAAAATACCTTGAGCGGGCCAAAGTTGGGCGCGGTTGCTGGTTCGACCCAGCCATTGGCGGCGAAAGTCAGGCTGTGTTGCGCCGCAACCATCCCCTCTTGCGGGGCAAGCTGGTTCGACAACGCATTGGCATAAGTCGCAATCCCCGCCGCATGCAGCGCGTCCATACCGCCCATCTTGTCCTGATGCGCGTGAGTCACCACCGCCAGCGCGACCGGCAGGTTGATCTCCTGCTTGATCCAGTTGAGGATCTGGGCGGTCTGGTCATCGGTCCAGGCGGTATCGACCACCAGCACGCGGCCGCCATCCCTGACGATCAAACCGTTGGAAGCGACTGCCCCGAAACCCGGCATGTCGAGATAGGAAGTGTGCTGCCAGACATTCGGTGCGAGCTGGCGGAAAACCAGATCGCCAAACCGTTGGTCGCCAGTTTCCATTTGCTGGCCAATCGTCGGGCGGATTTCACCGGGCATGCACCCGCTCAGCATCAATGCAGCGGCTAATGCGGTGCTCAGCTTCGCGACCGGGTGCATAATATTGGGCAATTCCATCAAGTTTTCCTTTTATTCAGCATTAAAAACCCCGCAAATGCGAGGCCTAGTAAATAGATGATCTTAATTTGGTTCACTGTAGCAAAAATATGGGGCGAATTCAAACATGAGGTGCGACAGTTTCAAAAGCCATATGATAATCAACAAGCTGAGCAAATTTCTCTAATGGTGTAAGCCAATCTAACGCCTTTCTAGGACGAGTATTCAGTGACATGGCAACTTGATTTAAATAATGCTGATCTGCTGGCAATCAGGGGCATCGGTACGACTGGGCATCATCTTTCCCGTTCTTTTATATGCAGGAAGAACCTGCATTCTCAAGCGCACTCGATGCCTTCCAAAAAGCAGGTAATACTGTCATTGGCAATGACGTTTGGATCGGCTCTGAGGCAATGGTCATGCCCGGAATCAAGATCGGGCACGGTGCGGTGATAGGCAGCCGCTCGTTGGTGACAAAAGATGTGGAGCCTTACGCTATCGTTGGCGGCAATCCCGCTAAGAAGATTAAGAAACGCTTCACCGATGAGGAAATTTCATTGCTTCTGGAGATGGAGTGGTGGAATTGGTCACTGGAGAAGATCAAAGCGGCAATGCCCATGCTGTGCTCGTCTAATATTGTTGGCCTGCACAAGTATTGGCTCGAGTTTGCCGTCTAACAATTCAATCAAGCCGATGCCGCTTCGCGGCACGGCTTATTTCAGGCGTTATGCAGCCAAATCCCAACAATTAAGGGTCTTAAAATGGTAAAAGATTGGATTCCCATCTCTCATGATAATTACAAGCAGGTGCAAGGACCGTTCTATCATGGAACCAAAGCCAATTTGGCGATTGGTGACTTGCTAACCACAGGGTTCATCTCTCATTTCGAGGACGGTCGTATTCTTAAGCACATCTACTTTTCAGCCTTGATGGAGCCAGCAGTTTGGGGAGCTGAACTTGCTATGTCACTGTCTGGCCTCGAGGGTCGCGGCTACATATACATAGTTGAGCCAACAGGACCGTTCGAAGACGATCCGAATCTTACGAACAAAAGATTTCCCGGTAATCCAACACAGTCCTATAGAACCTGCGAACCCTTGAGAATTGTTGGCGTTGTTGAAGACTGGGAGGGGCATCCTGTTGAATTAATAAGGGGAATGTTGGATTCGTTGGAGGACTTAAAGCGCCGTGGTTTACACGTCATTGAAGACTAGTCCTTTGCATAACAAAGCCATCAAACCGGACGCCAGAGATTCCGCGCCTGTTGCGCATGGCTTCGCCATTTTATGCGCAATAGGCGCGCCACCCTGTCGCCGTTTATGGCGGCGTTAGATGCACTAAGCACATAATTGCTCACAGCCAAACTATCAGGTCAAGTCTGCTTTTATTATTTTTAAGCGTGCATAATAAGCCCTACACAAATTGGGAGATATATCATGAAAGGCTGGCTTTTTCTTGTTATCGCAATAGTTGGCGAAGTAATCGCAACATCCGCATTAAAATCTAGCGAGGGCTTTACTAAGCTTGCCCCTTCCGCCGTTGTCATAATCGGTTATGGCATCGCATTTTATTTTCTTTCTCTGGTTCTGAAATCCATCCCTGTCGGTGTTGCTTATGCAGTCTGGTCGGGACTCGGCGTCGTCATAATTACAGCCATTGCCTGGTTGCTTCATGGGCAAAAGCTTGATGCGTGGGGCTTTGTAGGTATGGGGCTCATAATTGCTGCCTTTTTGCTCGCCCGATCCCCATCGTGGAAGTCGCTGCGGAGGCCGACGCCATGGTGACGGTGTTCGGCATTCTGAATCTCACCGAGGACTCCTTCTTCGATGAGAGCCGGCGGCTAGACCCCGCCGGCGCTGTCACCGCGGCGATCGAAATGCTGCGAGTCGGATCAGACGTCGTGGATGTCGGACCGGCCGCCAGCCATCCGGACGCGAGGCCTGTATCGCCGGCCGATGAGATCAGACGTATTGCGCCGCTCTTAGACGCCCTGTCCGATCAGATGCACCGTGTTTCAATCGACAGCTTCCAACCGGAAACCCAGCGCTATGCGCTCAAGCGCGGCGTGGGCTACCTGAACGATATCCAAGGATTTCCTGACCCTGCGCTCTATCCCGATATTGCTGAGGCGGACTGCAGGCTGGTGGTTATGCACTCAGCGCAGCGGGATGGCATCGCCACCCGCACCGGTCACCTTCGACCCGAAGACGCGCTCGACGAGATTGTGCGGTTCTTCGAGGCGCGGGTTTCCGCCTTGCGACGGAGCGGGGTCGCTGCCGACCGGCTCATCCTCGATCCGGGGATGGGATTTTTCTTGAGCCCCGCACCGGAAACATCGCTGCACGTGCTGTCGAACCTTCAAAAGCTGAAGTCGGCGTTGGGGCTTCCGCTATTGGTCTCGGTGTCGCGGAAATCCTTCTTGGGCGCCACCGTTGGCCTTCCTGTAAAGGATCTGGGTCCAGCGAGCCTTGCGGCGGAACTTCACGCGATCGGCAATGGCGCTGACTACGTCCGCACCCACGCGCCTGGAGATCTGCGAAGCGCAATCACCTTCTCGGAAACCCTCGCGAAATTTCGCAGTCGCGACGCCAGAGACCGAGGGTTAGATCATGCCTAGCATTCACCTTCCGGCCGCCCGCTAAATATCTCCTTTTGGGTTGTTAATAAAACATCCAATAAGTTGACTGTGCGTGAAAAAGAAAGTTTTGTGTGATGGCGTTGAAGATCGCACCGTTAAGCTCTTATGTGGGATGGTGCAGAGCTCGACGACTACCGATAAAACGCAACCGCCGCAAACAGACAAGAAAAAGCCCCAACTGATAACAGTTGGGGCTTCAGTATTGTGATTGGTGGAGCAATAGCACCCTGAACCCAAAACCTTCTCGCTCAACCGGTAGTGGCTGATAACAACTCGTGAGGGCTATTGCGGGTTAAGCATTTAGCGATGTCTAGGGCCAGACTGGACGTCTGAACGCAAGCCGCTGATACTGTACATAACCACAGTATCAGCGGAGGATACCCATGTCGCTGGCAAGGAACGCCACGGCGAGTCAATCGCCCACTCAAACAAACGGTTACGAACGCCACCAACCCGACCAGACGCTGCTCTACCAGCTGGTTGAGCAGCACTACCCAGCCTTCAAAGCCTCACTCGAAGCCCAAGGTCAACACCTGCCTCGCTACATCCAACAAGAATTCAACGACCTCCTCCAATGTGGCCGTCTGGAGTATGGTTTCATGCGGGTTCGCTGCGAGGATTGTCATCACGAGCGTCTGGTCGCCTTCAGCTGTAAACGACGCGGCTTTTGCCCTAGCTGCGGTGCCCGCCGGATGGCCGAGAGTGCGGCGCTGCTGATAGACGAAGTCTTCCCCAAGGAGCCCATTCGCCAGTGGGTGCTCAGCTTTCCTTTCCAGCTACGCTTTTTGCTGGCTCGCCATCCCCAGCTGATGGGCCAGGTCTTGAGTATCGTCTATCGTACACTCTCAACTCATCTGATCAAAAAAGCCGGTTACACCAAAGCCTCTGCACAAACTGGCTCAGTGACTCTTATCCAACGCTTTGGCTCCGCGCTAAATCTCAATGTCCACTACCACATGCTGTTTCTCGATGGTGTCTATGCCGAAGATGACTATGGCAAGCAACGCTTCCATCGTGTCAAGGCACCCACTTACGATGAGCTGAATACGCTCGCTCACACCCTCAGCCATCGCATCGCTCGCTGCATGGAAAAGCGTGGGATTTTGGAGCGTGATGCCGAGAATACGTGGTTGACACTGGAAGAGGGCGAAGACGATACGCTGACTCAATTACATGGTGCTTCGGTTACGTATCGCATTGCCGTCGGCCCCCAGCAAGGGCGCAAAGTCTTCACCCTGCAAACCTTGCCAGGGCGTGAGGATAAAGCCGACTCAAGCAGTCGAGTAGCCAACCATGCTGGTTTCTCGCTACACGCCGGTGTGATGGCCGAAGCGCATCAGCGGGATAAGCTTGAGCGCTTGTGTCGCTACATTAGTCGGCCAGCGGTTTCAGAAAAACGTCTGGCATTAACCGCCAATGGGCAGGTGCGTTACGAGCTCAAAACTCCGTACCGCAATGGCACCACCCATGTGATCTTCGAGCCGCTGGACTTCATCGCCAAACTCGCTGCGTTGGTACCTAAGCCGCGAGTCAACCTCACACGCTTCCACGGCGTCTTTGCACCGAACAGCAAACACCGAGTTCAAGTAACACCCGCCAAGCGGGGCAAGAAGCCCGACAAATCGGAAGGTCTCGATACTAACTGGCGTGACAAGAGTCCTGCAGAGCGCCACCGCGCCATGACCTGGATGCAACGCCTCAAGCGAGTCTTCAATATTGATATTGAAGTCTGCGAACACTGCGGCGGTCACGTCAAAGTGATTGCCAGCATCGAAGATCCGAAGGTCATTGAGCAGATTCTCAAGCATCTGAAACAGAAAACAGCCAAGGCGAATGCCGCCAAGCAGCGTGAGCTGCCACCAGAACGAGCGCCGCCACTGACTCCCAGCCTGTTCGATCCATCACAGAGTCGTCTCTTTGACTGACGACCCCAAATCCAACACTGCTCAACACTGCCAACTTTTAAACGGGGCGGTGGGGCAGTTTGTATCTCTCGAGCTATCAGGCTAGAGATTTTACCGCCAAATCGAACCTTATTAGAGCGGTTTAGGCTGGACCGGCAGTTAAAATTGGGGCTTGAGCGGTAAACGAGTGAGGGAATTTCAGGTAAGATACTTCGGATGAGGAGCAAAAAGGTGGTTTATACTTCCTATACCCGAGGTAATTCTTGGTGCTGACCTTATTGACGCTTTGCTAGCCGAACGATATGGTTGGGTAAATCGTGCGCTTCCGGCAAATGAGTTAGACGCTTTTGTTCATCGCATCGCCACAAATATTGCAGCTTTACCTGAAGGGGTCATCGCCGCTGCAAAGAAAGCAATCCCACCAACGGATTTAAGTGAAGACTTCCTTCGAGAGCACAAGGCATGGGCTGGTCTGTTTGCGCGTCCGGCTGCTGAAAAACTCATTCGTGGCGGCTTGCAGGCAGGTGCTCAAACAAAAGTGGGCGAACAGGATTTGGAGCAACTACTCCGCGATTTGTCTGCATCCTGAGGTCTTGCTGCTGTCTAATATTCTGCTCTAGCTTATTCTTGAGATTTGAGACAGAGAAATACAGCAACCCATTTTCCTTAAGCCTAGCGCTATTTATGCAATTGAGAGGTAATGACAAAAGTTTGATGCATTGACCCTCTATAGACAATAAGCCATATTTTTGCTACAGTGAACCTAATTAAGATCATCTATTTACTAGGCCTCGCATTTGCGAGGTTTTTAATGCTGAATAAAAGGAAAACTTGATGGAATTGCCTAATATTATTCAACAATTTATTGGAAACAGCGTTTTAGAGCCAAATAAAATTGGTCAGTCGCCATCGGATGTTTATTCTTTTAATCGAAATAATGAAACTTTTTTTCTTAAGCGATCTAGCACTTTATATACAGAGACCACATACAGTGTCTCTCGTGAAGCGAAAATGATGAGTTGGCTCTCTGATAAATTAAAGGTGCCTGAACTCATCATGACTTTTCAGGATGAGCAGTTTGAATTCATGATCACTAAAGCGATCAATGCAAAACCAATTTCAGCGCTTTTTTTAACAGAGCAAGAATTGCTTTCTATCTATAAGGAAACACTCAATCAGTTAAATGCAGTTGCTATTTTTGATTGCCCATTTATTTCAAGCATTGATCATCGGTTAAAAGAGTCAAAATTTTTTATTGATAACCAACTCCTTGACGAGATAGATCAAGATGATTTTGAGGCTGAATTATGGGGAGACCATAAAACTTACCTAAGTCTTTGGAATGAGTTAAATGAGACTCGTGTTGAAGAAAGATTGGTTTTTTCTCATGGCGATATCACGGATAGTAATATTTTTATAGATAAATCTGGTGAAATTTACTTTTTAGATCTTGGTCGTGCTGGATTAGCAGATGAATTTGTAGATATATCTTTTGTTGAACGTTGCCTAAGAGAGGATGTATCTGAGGAAACTGCTAAAATATTTTTAAAGCATTTAAAAAACGATATGCCTGACAAAAGGAATTATTTTTTAAAACTTGATGAATTGAATTAACTCCAAGCAATATCTAAAAATACTTAGCTGTATTTTTAAGTTGCTAATTTTTAAATAAATAAGTGAAAAAAGTTAGTGGAACTACTGATTTAAAGTTTTATATAGCCAATAAATCTAAATTTTGGTTTTTAAAATGAACTTATTTAAAATAGCTAAAGCTGTTTATTAGCTTAACTTGTGATTTAAGTTTTTTTGAATATAAAATTGTTAATTTATTAGCTTTACAAGTTTATTTAAATTTCATCGTGCAACATTTTTAACCAATTTTATTATCGATGGTATTTTTTTGTCTGCTTTTCTTTTCCTAGTCTTTTATCTATCCGTCAACCATATAGTATTTTATTAAATTCTTATGGGAAATGACGAATAGAGGTGGTCCCACTTGTTTGAACAACTAAAAGCGTATTTATAAGTGATATTCCGCTCTAGTTAAGCCACCTTGTTTTGTTGGGGTAGCTGATCATAGTAAAAATCATTTGGTGTCATTTTGTCTAGACTCGAATGAGGTCGTTTCAAATTATAAAACTCAAAATATGCACTTAATTGCTTTTTCGCATCTGTGACACTGCTATAAGCTTTGAGATACACCTCTTCATATTTAACGCTCCGCCATAATCGTTCAACCATCACATTATCTACCCATCGACCTTTACCATCCATACTGATTTGAATGCCATTTGATTTCAATACATCAATAAATGCATCACTGGTGAACTGACTGCCTTGGTCTGTATTCAATATTTCAGGTGATCCATATTTTTCAATCGCTTCATTTAAAACCGAAATACAAAAATCCACCTCCATACTAATCGATACCCTATGCGCAAGTACCTTGCGGCTATGCCAATCAATCACAGCACATAAATAAACAAAGCCTTTTGCCATAGGGATATACGTTATATCCGTAGACCACACTTGATTACTGCGCTGAATAGCCAACCCTTTGAGCAGATATGGATATTTACGGTGAGCTTGATTAGCCTGGCTTAAATTTGGTTTGCAATATAACGCCTGAATACCCATTTTCTTCATTAAAGTACGTGTATGACGTCGTCCTATATGATGCCCTTGACGATTCAACAAATCACGCATCATACGACTGCCTGCAAAAGGATATTGCATATGTAATTCATCAATACATCGCATCAGCTTCAGATCTGATGAGCTAACAGGTTTTGGGCGATAATAATAACAACCACGGGAGACTTTCAGCAGCTTAGCTTGCTTAGATACTGAAATCTGAAGTGAGTCGTCGATTAACTTTTGTGGTTGAAGCGGCCCAGTTTCTTCAACACACCTTCTAAAAAATCAATTTCTAATGCCTGCTCACCGATTTTTGCATGTAACTTTTTAAGATCAATGGGGGGTTCTGATGGAGCTTTTGATTGATCGAAAGCTTGCGAGGAAGCTGAGATCAATTGATTTTTCCAGTCAATAATTTGGTTTTGATGAACATCAAATTCAGCACCATTCGTTTGTATTCAGTCTCGAGTACACCTATTTTTTGTCTAAAATCATACATAGTTATGAGAGGCGTTTTTCCAGTACTACGCCATGCAATCAATATTTCATATAAACGAACAGCATAAGCACTTGTTAAATTACTTATTTGTTGTATTTCATACTTTGTAAATTGTTCTTCTAACCTAGTAATTAAAGGCACAATAGCAGGGGCAAAAATAAGTCTAACGACAGCTTCATTATCAATATAAGCCACCTCGCTCACCCATCTTGATTTGTGATTAATAGTGTTACCTTTTTCACTAAGACTCTGATAACTGAATTGTCTTGCAAACAAGTCATCGCAAGCATCTTTTAACGCCTGATAAGCCGTATTTCGATGTACACGGCACTGTTGCAAATAGTCGGTGGTGATAAACTTATCATCCCCTTTTGCTGATGGAGCTGCACATGAACCCATTCAAAGGCCGGCATTTTCAGCGTGACATCATTCTGTGGGCCGTACGCTGGTACTGCAAATACGGCATCAGTTACCGTGAGCTGCAGGAGATGCTGGCTGAACGCGGAGTGAATGTCGATCACTCCACGATTTACCGCTGGGTTCAGCGTTATGCGCCTGAAATGGAAAAACGGCTGCGCTGGTACTGGCGTAACCCTTCCGATCTTTGCCCGTGGCACATGGATGAAACCTACGTGAAGGTCAATGGCCGCTGGGCGTATCTGTACCGGGCCGTCGACAGCCGGGGCCGCACTGTCGATTTTTATCTCTCCTCCCGTCGTAACAGCAAAGCTGCATACCGGTTTCTGGGTAAAATCCTCAACAACGTGAAGAAGTGGCAGATCCCGCGATTCATCAACACGGATAAAGCGCCCGCCTATGGTCGCGCGCTTGCTCTGCTCAAACGCGAAGGCCGGTGCCCGTCTGACGTTGAACACCGACAGATTAAGTACCGGAACAACGTGATTGAATGCGATCATGGCAAACTGAAACGGATAATCGGCGCCACGCTGGGATTTAAATCCATGAAGACGGCTTACGCCACCATCAAAGGTATTGAGGTGATGCGTGCACTACGCAAAGGCCAGGCCTCAGCATTTTATTATGGTGATCCCCTGGGCGAAATGCGCCTGGTAAGCAGAGTTTTTGAAATGTAAGGCCTTTGAATAAGACAAAAGGCTGCCTCATCGCTAACTTTGCAACAGTGCCTAAAATAAGCCTTATATCCAAGCATAAAACAAGGTTGTCTAGACTTCTTTTAACAGTAAAGTTATCATAAAACTGAATTTTATTTTTTAGGTAAGTTTATGCATTCTATCCGCATTCGTTAAGACACAACTATTTGCATAGTGACACTATTTTATAATGGTGGGCTTTTGTTGTGTCTTTAAGAATATATGCGGATATATAAAGTAAAAGTATGCTTAATTTATAAGTATGCTTTTAGTGCATAGTTTCCAGTTATAACTTAATTGACTAGCTATTTGTCCACCCTGTGGATGAATAGCTTTTTTTTTGGGAGGACACTGTGATGCTAGCTTTTGTTTTCACCTAAATCCTGTTTGCTGCATAAAAAATTTCAAGAGCTAAACAGGAGTAAATAAAAATGAGTTTAATTATTAAAGCGAGAAACATACGCTTGGATTATGCTGGGCGTGATGTTTTGGATATTGATGAATTGGAAATTCACTCTTATGACCGTATTGGTCTTGTGGGTGATAACGGAGCAGGAAAGAGTAGTTTACTCAAAGTACTTAATGGCGAAATTGTTTTAGCCGAAGCGACATTACAGCGTTTTGGTGATTTTGCACATATCAGCCAACTGGGCGGAATCGAAATAGAAACGGTCGAAGACCGGGCAATGTTATCTCGCCTTGGTGTTTCCAATGTACAAAACGACACAATGAGTGGCGGAGAGGAAACTCGTGCAAAAATTGCTGCCGCATTTTCCCAACAAGTACATGGCATTCTAGCGGATGAACCAACCAGCCACCTTGATCTCAATGGAATAGATCTACTTATTGGTCAACTTAAAGCATTTGATGGAGCATTACTTGTTATCAGTCATGACCGATATTTTCTTGATATGGTTGTAGACAAGATATGGGAGTTAAAAGACGGTAAAATTACGGAATATTGGGGTGGTTACTCGGATTACTTGCGTCAAAAAGAAGAAGAGCGACAACACCAAGCCGTAGAATATGAGCTGATGATGAAGGAACGGGAGCGATTAGAATCTGCTGTGCAAGAAAAACGCCAGCAAGCTAATCGATTAGACAATAAGAAAAAAGGAGAAAAATCCAAAAACTCTACCGAAAGTGCTGGACGACTTGGGCATGCAAAAATGACTGGCACCAAGCAAAGAAAACTGTATCAGGCAGCTAAGAGTATGGAAAAGCGTTTGGCTGCATTAGAAGATATTCAAGCACCAGAGCATTTGCGTTCTATTCGTTTTCGTCAAAGTTCAGCCCTAGAACTGCACAATAAGTTCCCGATTACGGCAGATGGTCTGAGCTTAAAATTTGGTAGCCGTACTATCTTTGATGACGCTAACTTTATAATACCGCTTGGCGCTAAAGTCGCTATAACTGGATCGAATGGAACAGGGAAAACGTCCTTGTTAAAAATGATATCAGAACGTGCTGATGGATTAACCATATCTCCAAAAGCTGAAATTGGCTACTTTACACAAACAGGATATAAATTTAACACGCATAAATCTGTGCTCTCCTTTATGCAGGAAGAGTGCGAGTACACAGTTGCGGAAATTCGTGCAGTATTGGCTTCAATGGGGATCGGAGCGAATGATATTCAAAAAAACTTATCCGACTTATCGGGAGGTGAAATCATCAAACTGCTTTTATCCAAAATGCTTTTAGGAAAATATAATATTTTGCTTATGGATGAACCAGGAAACTATCTTGACCTAAAAAGTATTGCCGCATTAGAAACAATGATGAAGTCCTATGCAGGAACTATTATCTTCGTATCTCATGACAAGCAATTGGTCGATAATATTGCTGAC
This sequence comes from Providencia sp. PROV004, assembly GCF_011045615.1. Classification (NCBI taxonomy): domain Bacteria; kingdom Pseudomonadati; phylum Pseudomonadota; class Gammaproteobacteria; order Enterobacterales; family Morganellaceae; genus Providencia; species Providencia sp. PROV004. The sequence continues at coordinate 4,063,689 of NZ_CP042859.1, read as the reverse complement.
ATTATCTACGAGATCAAAGACCACAAAATCATCAAGACTTTTGAGAGAGATTGTTAATGATAGCCAATCTAATCCGAACATTAATTATTGAACTCTTTAAAGGAAATTAAAAATGACAATTCAAGATATTCAATCACTTGCTGAAGCACACGGCTTGTTGCTTACGGACAAAATGAATTTCAATGAAATGGGCATTGATTTTAAGGTCGTTTTTGCTCTTGATACAAAGGGGCAACAATGGTTGCTGCGTATTCCTCGTCGTGATGGCATGAGGGAACAAATCAAGAAAGAAAAACGCATTTTAGAATTGGTAAAAAAACATCTTTCTGTAGAGGTTCCTGATTGGAGAATTTCATCTACAGAATTAGTGGCTTATCCCATACTTAAAGATAATCCTGTTTTAAATTTGGATGCTGAAACCTATGAAATAATTTGGAATATGGACAAAGATAGCCCGAAATACATAACATCTTTGGCAAAAACCTTATTTGAAATCCATAGTATTCCTGAAAAAGAAGTTCGGGAAAATGATTTGAAAATTATGAAACCTTCAGATTTAAGACCTGAAATAGCAAACAATTTGCAGTTAGTAAAATCTGAAATTGGTATAAGTGAGCAATTGGAAACCCGCTACAGAAAATGGTTGGATAATGATGTTCTATGGGCAGATTTCACCCAATTTATACATGGCGATTTATATGCTGGGCATGTACTAGCTTCAAAGGATGGAGCTGTTTCAGGCGTTATTGATTGGTCAACAGCCCATATAGATGACCCAGCGATTGATTTTGCTGGGCATGTAACTTTGTTTGGAGAAGAAAGCCTCAAAACTCTAATCATCGAGTATGAAAAACTAGGGGGTAAAGTTTGGAATAAACTATATGAACAGACTTTAGAAAGAGCAGCGGCCTCTCCTTTGATGTATGGTTTATTTGCCTTAGAAACTCAAAATGAAAGCCTTATCGTTGGAGCAAAAGCTCAGTTGGGAGTTATATAATTTAAAAATATGATTGCTGAGAACTGCCTTGTTTTGAAACTTGGTTGGCTTTAATTAGTTTTTAGTATTCTTTATAGAAAATGCCTCGATCAAGGGGCATTTCTAACAATCATTTAACATAAAATTTCTTATGTGAAGTAACCTGAATGCAGCGGTGCCCCATTGGGGGCGCGTTGAGATAAGCCTCTTTTAGATAACTTTAGCAACTCGATAGACAGTTGCAACTCCACAATTCACTGCTTTGGCAATTTCTTCCTTAGTCATATTGCCAACTACTAGCAATTCTTTTATTCGTTTATGTTTAGCCTCATTTGCCTTCTTGCCTGTTGGTTTGTAACCCGAACGTGCCAGGCCCTGCTTAATACGTTCTATACGTTTCTCATTGTCTAGGCGGGCCATTGTTGCCAGAAGATCAATCAACATATTGTTGATGAGTTCCAAGATTGAATGAGTAATGCTGTCACTGGTTTGAAGGCACTGTTGCAAATAGTCGGTGGTGATAAACTTATCATCCCCTTTTGCTGATGGAGCTGCACATGAACCCATTCAAAGGCCGGCATTTTCAGCGTGACATCATTCTGTGGGCCGTACGCTGGTACTGCAAATACGGCATCAGTTACCGTGAGCTGCAGGAGATGCTGGCTGAACGCGGAGTGAATGTCGATCACTCCACGATTTACCGCTGGGTTCAGCGTTATGCGCCTGAAATGGAAAAACGGCTGCGCTGGTACTGGCGTAACCCTTCCGATCTTTGCCCGTGGCACATGGATGAAACCTACGTGAAGGTCAATGGCCGCTGGGCGTATCTGTACCGGGCCGTCGACAGCCGGGGCCGCACTGTCGATTTTTATCTCTCCTCCCGTCGTAACAGCAAAGCTGCATACCGGTTTCTGGGTAAAATCCTCAACAACGTGAAGAAGTGGCAGATCCCGCGATTCATCAACACGGATAAAGCGCCCGCCTATGGTCGCGCGCTTGCTCTGCTCAAACGCGAAGGCCGGTGCCCGTCTGACGTTGAACACCGACAGATTAAGTACCGGAACAACGTGATTGAATGCGATCATGGCAAACTGAAACGGATAATCGGCGCCACGCTGGGATTTAAATCCATGAAGACGGCTTACGCCACCATCAAAGGTATTGAGGTGATGCGTGCACTACGCAAAGGCCAGGCCTCAGCATTTTATTATGGTGATCCCCTGGGCGAAATGCGCCTGGTAAGCAGAGTTTTTGAAATGTAAGGCCTTTGAATAAGACAAAAGGCTGCCTCATCGCTAACTTTGCAACAGTGCCCGCCGATGCGCTCAAGCCGTGGATTGCGCGGCGTGAACGCTGGCCGTCCTTTCTGATCCGGCGCGATCCGCGCGACATCAGCCGTATCTGGGTCCTGGAACCGGAGGGACAGCATTACCTGGAAATTCCCTACCGTACCTTGTCGCATCCGGCTGTCACCCTCTGGGAACAACGGCAGGCGCTGGCGAAACTGCGGCAGCAAGGGCGCGAACAGGTGGATGAGTCGGCGCTGTTCCGCATGATCGGCCAGATGCGTGAGATTGTGACCAGCGCGCAGAAGGCCACACGCAAGGCGCGGCGTGACGCGGATCGCCGCCAGCACCTCAAGACATCAGCTCGGCCGGACAAGCCCGTTCCGCCGGATACGGATATTGCCGACCCGCAGGCAGACAACTTGCCACCCGCCAAACTGTTCGACCAGATTGAGGAGTGGTAGCCGTGGACGAATATCCCATCATCGACCTGTCCCACCTGCTGCCGGCGGCCCAGGGCTTGGCCCGTCTTCCGGCGGACGAGCGCATCCAGCGCCTTCGCGCCGACCGCTGGATCGGCTATCCGCGCGCAGTCGAGGCGCTGAACCGGCTGGAAGCCCTTTATGCGTGGCCAAACAAGCAACGCATGCCCAACCTGCTGCTGGTTGGCCCGACCAACAATGGCAAGTCGATGATCGTCGAGAAGTTCCGCCGCACCCACCCGGCCAGCTCCGACGCCGACCAGGAGCACATCCCGGTGTTGGTCGTGCAGATGCCGTCCGAGCCGTCCGTGATCCGCTTCTACGTCGCGCTGCTCGCCGCGATGGGCGCGCCGCTGCGCCCACGCCCACGGTTGCCGGAAATGGAGCAACTGGCTCTGGCACTGCTGCGCAAGGTCGGCGTGCGCATGCTGGTGATCGACGAGCTGCACAACGTGCTGGCCGGCAACAGCGTCAACCGCCGGGAATTCCTCAACCTGCTGCGCTTCCTCGGCAACGAACTGCGCATCCCGTTGGTTGGGGTAGGCACGCGCGACGCCTACCTAGCCATCCGCTCCGATGACCAGTTGGAAAATCGCTTCGAGCCGATGATGCTGCCGGTATGGGAGGCCAACGACGATTGCTGCTCACTGCTGGCCAGCTTCGCCGCTTCGCTCCCGCTGCGCCGGCCTTCCCCAATTGCCACGCTGGACATGGCTCGCTACCTGCTCACACGCAGCGAGGGCACCATAGGGGAACTGGCGCACTTGCTGATGGCGGCGGCCATCGTCGCCGTGGAGAGCGGCGAGGAAGCGATCAACCATCGCACACTCAGCATGGCCTGTTGAGTTGCATCTAAAATTGACCCACTGGGGGTGCGGACGATTTCTTGGACGGTTTATACGGACATCAATCCGACCGCATGACGATACTCGATGGGACTACGCCCGCCAAGCGACACTTTGATGCGGCGCTCGTTGTACCAGTGGATATAGGCATCGATTCGCGTCATGAGGTCTTTCAGCGTCACGTGCTGCCAATTCCTCGGGTAGATTAGTTCGGTCTTCAATCGTCCGAAAAAGCCCTCGCATGCAGCATTGTCTGGCGAGCAGCCCTTTTTGGACATCGACCGCGTTAATTGGGCATTTTCAGTGCGGCGGATCCACGCAGGCCAGCGATAATGCGAGCCCCTGTCCGAATGGATAACCGGATGCTCACCGGGTCGCAGTGTCCGTACCGCGTGATCCAGCATGGTATTGACCAGGTTCGCATCCGGGCTGGTGCCGATATTCCAGGCCACCACCAGCCCATCGAAGCAATCGACGATCGGCGAGACGTAGACCTTCCCTGCCGGAATGTGTATTTCCGTCAGATCGGTCAACCATTTCGTATTCGGCGCCGACGCGTGAAAGTCGCGATTCAGCAGATTCGGGACCGCTGGTGTCGGGTCGCCAGCATACGCCGAGAAGCGCCGGCGGCGCGGTGTTCTCACGACCAGACGCTCTTGCGCCATCAAGCGACGCACGACCTTCTCGGACACACGCATGCCACCAAGGCGCAAGGCACTATCAATGCGTCGATAGCCATAGCAGCGGTAGTTGTCCTCGAAGATAGTCCGAATGACCTCACGCACCTGCGTGTACTTGTCGGGCCGCGTCTGCCGCAGGCGTTGATAGAAGTATGTGCTGCGCGCCAGCTTCAGGCCGCACAACAGATTGGCTAATGGAAACGTGACTCTGAGGGCATCAACCACCTTCGTTTTTTCTCGGCTTGTCAGTTCGAGGGGGTTGATGCCCATGTCTTTTTTTATCAATTCACTCGCCTTCTCCAGAATTGCATTCTCCATGCGAAGCCGCTGGTTCTGGCTCTCCAGTTCGGCCAGTTCCCTGAGTAGTGCCTCATGCCGCTGCTCGAGCGAGGTGTCACCTTTCTTCTTTGTCATGGGTTTTAGGGGCACTTTGCCAAGTAATCGATGCTGCCAGTTATACAACGTTGGTCGCGATACACCGACAGTGTCGGCCACATCCTTTGCCGAACCTACGCGCAGGTTCAGTGCAATGACGGCTTGCTGCTTCTCGAGGCGAGAGCGGGCGACTGTGGGAGCGCTGCTGCCGACGACCGTCCTAGCGAATTCAGGGCGTAAATCACGGATCCAGGCACGCAAGGCCTCGCGGCTTGGGTAGCCCAGGCTTCGGATTGTGTGACTCAGGCAGTAGCCTTGTTCGATATAGTGATCTACTGCCCGTTGCTTTTGCTCATCGGTGTACTGCCGTTTTATCCGTTGATAGCCTCGGCGAAGATCCTGATTCCGTTCGAATTCTGCCAACCAGGCCTTCAGCGAGTTCTTGGTGGGGTATCCCAGCTGCCGTAGTGTGGCGCTCATCCGGCGCCCAAGCTTCAGGTACAACCTCACGGCTCGAAGGCGATCTTCATACGAATACATGAACTACTCCTAAAGTAGTCCAAGATTTTGTCCGCACCCCAACTTAGGGTAAAGATTTGCGTCGAAATTTGACCCACGTATGACACTGTTTCCCGTCTGGATATGGCGGGAGAAATCAAGGAGTGATAAACGTGGCGATATTGAGCGCAATTCGACGCTGGCATTTTCGCGATGGTGCGTCGATTCGGGAAATAGCCCGACGAAGCGGCCTGTCCAGGAACACCGTTCGCAAGTATTTGCAAAGCAAGGTGGTTGAACCGCAGTACCCAGCGCGAGACAGCGTTGGCAAGTTAAGTCCTTTTGAGCCCAAGTTAAGGCAGTGGCTCTCCACCGAGCACAAAAAGACAAAGAAGCTGCGCAGAAACCTGCGCAGCATGTACCGGGATTTGGTCGCTTTGGGCTTTACCGGGTCTTATGACCGAGTGTGTGCCTTTGCCCGACAGTGGAAAGATTCCGAACAGTTCAAGGCGCAAACCTCGGGCAAGGGTTGTTTCATCCCCTTGCGCTTTGCTTGTGGCGAAGCCTTCCAATTCGATTGGAGTGAGGACTTTGCCCGCATAGCGGGCAAACAGGTCAAACTTCAGATTGCCCAGTTTAAGTTGGCCCACAGCCGGGCCTTTGTGCTTCGGGCTTACTACCAGCAAAAACATGAAATGCTGTTTGATGCCCACTGGCATGCCTTTCAAATCTTCGGTGGCATTCCCAAGCGCGGCATCTACGACAACATGAAGACCGCTGTGGATTCGGTGGGGCGTGGCAAAGAGCGCAGGGTCAATCAGCGGTTCACTGCCATGGTCAGCCACTACCTGTTTGATGCGCAGTTCTGTAATCCAGCATCGGGTTGGGAGAAAGGCCAGATTGAGAAGAACGTGCAGGATTCCCGCCAACGCCTGTGGCAAGGGGCACCAGACTTTCAAAGCCTTGCTGATTTGAATGTGTGGCTTGAGCATCGCTGCAAAGCGCTGTGGTCTGAGCTGCGCCACCCCGAATTGGACCAAACCGTGCAAGAGGCCTTTGCCGATGAACAAGGCGAGTTGATGGCGCTACCCAATGCCTTTGATGCATTCGTGGAGCAAACCAAGCGAGTCACTTCAACCTGCCTTGTTCACCACGAGGGCAATCGCTACAGCGTTCCTGCCAGTTACGCCAACAGGGCCATCAGCCTTCGGATTTATGCAGACAAGCTGGTGATGGCTGCCGAAGGCCAACACATTGCCGAGCATCCAAGATTGTTTGGCAGTGGCCACGCTCGGCGTGGCCACACACAATACGACTGGCACCATTACTTGTCTGTGCTTCAGAAGAAACCTGGGGCGTTGCGCAATGGTGCGCCATTTGCTGAATTGCCACCCGCGTTCAAGAAGCTTCAATCCATCTTGCTGCAACGCCCCGGCGGTGACCGTGACATGGTGGAAATTCTGGCCCTTGTATTGCACCACGATGAAGGTGCGGTACTCAGTGCTGTGGAATTGGCATTGGAGTGTGGCAAGCCATCGAAGGAGCATGTGCTTAATCTGTTGGGACGTTTGACCGAAGAACCTCCACCCAAACCGATTCCAATTCCCAAGGGGTTAAGGCTGACATTGGAACCACAGGCCAACGTGAACCGCTATGACAGTTTAAGGAGAGCCCATGATGCAGCATGAAGGCCATGTGAGAATCCTCAAATCCTTGAAACTCTTTGGCATGGCACACGCCATTGAGGAGTTGGGCAATCAGAATTCACCAGCATTTAATCAAGCCTTGCCCATGCTGGACAGCTTGATTAAAGCTGAAGTGGCAGAGCGTGAAGTACGTTCGGTGAACTATCAATTGCGGGTGGCCAAGTTCCCCGTGTATCGGGACTTGGTGGGCTTTGACTTCAGTCAAAGCCTGGTTAATGAGGCCACGGTCAAACAATTGCACCGGTGCGACTTCATGGAACAAGCCCAGAACGTGGTGCTGATTGGTGGGCCAGGCACAGGCAAGACTCACCTGGCCACAGCCATTGGTACACAAGCAGTGATGCACTTGAACCGACGGGTGCGTTTCTTCTCCACCGTGGATTTGGTCAATGCACTGGAGCAAGAGAAATCATCTGGGCGTCAGGGACAAATCGCAAACCGTCTGTTGTATGCCGATTTGGTGATTCTGGATGAGCTGGGATATTTGCCTTTTAGCCAAACCGGTGGGGCACTGCTGTTTCACCTGCTCTCAAAGCTGTACGAAAAAACCAGCGTGATACTGACCACCAACTTGAGCTTCTCGGAATGGAGCCGAGTGTTTGGCGATGAAAAGATGACAACAGCGTTGTTGGACCGACTAACCCACCACTGCCACATCCTGGAAACCGGCAATGAAAGTTACCGCTTCAAACACAGTTCAACTCAGAATAAGCAGGAGGAAAAACAGACCCGCAAACTGAAAATCGAGACATAATTCTGACAACAAGGGGTGGGTCAAAATTCAATGCAAATCCCGGGTCAAATTTGGGTGCAAATCAACAGATATCGACAACCTCTCGCGCAACCAAGACATCGCGGTCGGACTGCAAGTGATCTTGAAGCCACGGGCCCGTCCCACCCCGACATGGACCTCGATGCCCGAACGGACGTTAGATTTCGAGTTCTAGGCGTTCTGCGATGAAGGTTGGATCCCAGCCGGGATTGAAAGTGTCGACGTGGGTGAATCCGAGCCGCTCGTATAGGCCACGCAGGTTCGGGTGGCAGTCGAGCCGCAGCTTGGCGCACCCCTGCGTTCGCGCGGCATGGCGGCAAGCCTCGATCAGCGCGGAGCTGACACCCCGGCCCGCATGTGTCCGTCGCACCGCGAGCTTGTGCAGATATGCGGCCTCCCCCTTGAGGGCGTCGGGCCAGAACTCGGGATCCTCGGCCGACAAGGTGCAACAGCCGACGATGCCGTCGCTGCAACTCGCGACTAGGAGCTCGGATCTCAGGACGAAGGTCTCCGCGAATGTCCGGTCGATCCGCGCGACGTCCCAGGCGGGCGTTCCCTTGGCGGACATCCACGCCGCAGCGTCGTGCATCAGCCGCACAACCTCGTCGATATCACCCGAGCAGGCGACCCGAACGTTCGGAGGCTCCTCGCTGTCCATTCGCTCCCCTGGCGCGGTATGAACCGCCGCCTCATAGTGCAGTTTGATCCTGACGAGCCCAGCATGTCTGCGCCCACCTTCGCGGAACCTGACCAGGGTCCGCTAGCGGGCGGCCGGAAGGTGAATGCTAGGCATGATCTAACCCTCGGTCTCTGGCGTCGCGACTGCGAAATTTCGCGAGGGTTTCCGAGAAGGTGATTGCGCTTCGCAGATCTCCAGGCGCGTGGGTGCGGACGTAGTCAGCGCCATTGCCGATCGCGTGAAGTTCCGCCGCAAGGCTCGCTGGACCCAGATCCTTTACAGGAAGGCCAACGGTGGCGCCCAAGAAGGATTTCCGCGACACCGAGACCAATAGCGGAAGCCCCAACGCCGACTTCAGCTTTTGAAGGTTCGACAGCACGTGCAGCGATGTTTCCGGTGCGGGGCTCAAGAAAAATCCCATCCCCGGATCGAGGATGAGCCGGTCGGCAGCGACCCCGCTCCGTCGCAAGGCGGAAACCCGCGCCTCGAAGAACCGCACAATCTCGTCGAGCGCGTCTTCGGGTCGAAGGTGACCGGTGCGGGTGGCGATGCCATCCCGCTGCGCTGAGTGCATAACCACCAGCCTGCAGTCCGCCTCAGCAATATCGGGATAGAGCGCAGGGTCAGGAAATCCTTGGATATCGTTCAGGTAGCCCACGCCGCGCTTGAGCGCATAGCGCTGGGTTTCCGGTTGGAAGCTGTCGATTGAAACACGGTGCATCTGATCGGACAGGGCGTCTAAGAGCGGCGCAATACGTCTGATCTCATCGGCCGGCGATACAGGCCTCGCGTCCGGATGGCTGGCGGCCGGTCCGACATCCACGACGTCTGATCCGACTCGCAGCATTTCGATCGCCGCGGTGACAGCGCCGGCGGGGTCTAGCCGCCGGCTCTCATCGAAGAAGGAGTCCTCGGTGAGATTCAGAATGCCGAACACCGTCACCATGGCGTCGGCCTCCGCAGCGACTTCCACGATGGGGATCGGGCGAGCAAAAAGGCAGCAATTATGAGCCCCATACCTACAAAGCCCCACGCATCAAGCTTTTGCCCATGAAGCAACCAGGCAATGGCTGTAATTATGACGACGCCGAGTCCCGACCAGACTGCATAAGCAACACCGACAGGGATGGATTTCAGAACCAGAGAAAGAAAATAAAATGCGATGCCATAACCGATTATGACAACGGCGGAAGGGGCAAGCTTAGTAAAGCCCTCGCTAGATTTTAATGCGGATGTTGCGATTACTTCGCCAACTATTGCGATAACAAGAAAAAGCCAGCCTTTCATGATATATCTCCCAATTTGTGTAGGGCTTATTATGCACGCTTAAAAATAATAAAAGCAGACTTGACCTGATAGTTTGGCTGTGAGCAATTATGTGCTTAGTGCATCTAACGCCGCCATAAACGGCGACAGGGTGGCGCGCCTATTGCGCATAAAATGGCGAAGCCATGCGCAACAGGCGCGGAATCTCTGGCGTCCGGTTTGATGGCTTTGTTATGCAAAGGACTAGTCTTCAATGACGTGTAAACCACGGCGCTTTAAGTCCTCCAACGAATCCAACATTCCCCTTATTAATTCAACAGGATGCCCCTCCCAGTCTTCAACAACGCCAACAATTCTCAAGGATTCGCAGGTTCTATAGGACTGTGTTGGATTACCGGGAAATCTTTTGTTCGTAAGATTCGGATCGTCTTCGAACGGTCCTGTTGGCTCAACTATGTATATGTAGCCGCGACCCTCGAGGCCAGACAGTGACATAGCAAGTTCAGCTCCCCAAACTGCTGGCTCCATCAAGGCTGAAAAGTAGATGTGCTTAAGAATACGACCGTCCTCGAAATGAGAGATGAACCCTGTGGTTAGCAAGTCACCAATCGCCAAATTGGCTTTGGTTCCATGATAGAACGGTCCTTGCACCTGCTTGTAATTATCATGAGAGATGGGAATCCAATCTTTTACCATTTTAAGACCCTTAATTGTTGGGATTTGGCTGCATAACGCCTGAAATAAGCCGTGCCGCGAAGCGGCATCGGCTTGATTGAATTGTTAGACGGCAAACTCGAGCCAATACTTGTGCAGGCCAACAATATTAGACGAGCACAGCATGGGCATTGCCGCTTTGATCTTCTCCAGTGACCAATTCCACCACTCCATCTCCAGAAGCAATGAAATTTCCTCATCGGTGAAGCGTTTCTTAATCTTCTTAGCGGGATTGCCGCCAACGATAGCGTAAGGCTCCACATCTTTTGTCACCAACGAGCGGCTGCCTATCACCGCACCGTGCCCGATCTTGATTCCGGGCATGACCATTGCCTCAGAGCCGATCCAAACGTCATTGCCAATGACAGTATTACCTGCTTTTTGGAAGGCATCGAGTGCGCTTGAGAATGCAGGTTCTTCCTGCATATAAAAGAACGGGAAAGATGATGCCCAGTCGTACCGATGCCCCTGATTGCCAGCCATGATAAAGGAAGCCCCACTCCCGATAGAGCAGAAACTACCGATGATCAACTTATCAACGTCATCACGGTCCGGAAACAGATACCGTGCGCAGTCATCGAATGAGTGCCCATGATAGTAGCCAGAGTAATAGCTGTACCGCCCAACTTTGATATTGGGGTTCTTCACTTGCTCAGAAAGCAGCTTGCCTTTGAAGGGGCTATCAAAGTAGTTGGTCATAAGAGATCCCGCGGTCTGTGACTTTGCCGTCTAACGTTTGAAATAAGGGGCGCCGAGCGCCAGCGAGGGGAGCCAAAAGCTTGCTTTTGGCCGTCCCGACTTGATTGAAGGGTTGGGCGATTTTGCCATTAGATTTTTTATAAATTTAGTGTGTTTAGAATGGTGATCGCATTTTTCTTGGCTTTTATGCTTGATGTTAAATTCGACCCCAAGTTTCCTGTAAGTGCGGACACAAAAACATATTTATGTCCTGATTTGCTTATAATAAACCCTTCAAACCATCCGTTTTGTAAGGTTCTATTTGCTGTGAATCCTGCACCAGTTTTCCCATACAGTTTTGTACTATTATCCAGATCTTGTAGATACATGTTCTCTATGGTGTTTTCTATGGCTGAGTTTTTAACTGGGAGATTGTGATTAATAATTTTACGCAGGAATTGAATTTGTTCTTCTGGTGAAATTTTTAAGCTACTTTCGAGCCATGCTTCTGTTAATCCGTTGTTTCTTTCTTTATCTCCAGAGAAGTCTTGATTTCCATAATCAAAATCTTTGAGATAATTCTTGATTTTATTTAATCCAATTTTTTGGGTTATTTCTTGCGAAACCCAAACAACAGAAAATTGCATCCACGTCTTTGGTGTATGATTGCTGTTCCAGATCTCCATTCCTTTGGGGGTTTTATCCCATTTGAATATGGTTTTCTGATCTATTATTTCCGCATCAAATGCCATAAGTGATAATGCGATCTTGAAAGTTGAATCTGGTGCCATTTGCGTTGCACACTTTGCTTTATTGAATTGAGCAATTTCAGCGTTTGTGGATGCATCGTAAAGTAAAAAACAACCTTCAGTTCCTTCAAATAATGGAGATGCAACAGTAGAGATATCTGTTGATGCACTGGCGCTGCTGTAGATAATATTTGCAATTATTAAAAAAATAGCGAAGTTGATATGTATTGTGTTTTTCATAATAAGTATTGGTTTGGTAAAGGGCTTAATTTTAACGGCTAACAATTAATGAGGCTCCGGGTTCGCCCAACGTTTGACATGAGGGGCGGCCAAGGGCGCCAGCCCTTGGACGTCCCCCTCGATGGAAGGGTTAGGCATCACTGCGTGTTCGCTCGAATGCCTGGCGTGTTTGAACCATGTACACGGCTGGACCATATGGGGTGGTTACGGTACCTTGCCTCTCAAACCCCGCTTTCTCGTAGCATCGGATCGCTCGCAAGTTGCTCGGCGACGGGTCCGTTTGGATCTTGGTGACCTCGGGATCATTGAACAGCAACTCAACCAGAGCTCGAACCAGCTTGGTTCCCAAGCCTTTGCCCAGTTGTGATGCATTCGCCAGTAACTGGTCTATTCCGCGTACTCCTGGATCGGTTTCTTCTTCCCACCGTCCGTCCCCGCTTCCAAGAGCAACGTACGACTGGGCATACCCAATCGGCTCTCCATTCAGCATTGCAATGTATGGAGTGACGGACTCTTGCGCTAAAACGCTTGGCAAGTACTGTTCCTGTACGTCAGCAAGTGTCGGGCGTGCTTCTTCTCCGCCCCACCACTCGACGATATGAGATCGATTTAGCCACTCATAGAGCATCGCAAGGTCATGCTCAGTCATGAGGCGCAGTGTGACGGAATCGTTGCTGTTGGTCACGATGCTGTACTTTGTGATGCCTAACTTTGTTTTTGCGTTGCTCATGATGTCTAACTCCCAATTTGTGTAGGGCTTATTATGCACGCTTAAAAATAATAAAAGCAGACTTGACCTGATAGTTTGGCTGTGAGCAATTATGTGCTTAGTGCATCTAACTTTGTTTTAGGGCGACTGCCCTGCTGCGTAACATCGTTGCTGCTCCATAACATCAAACATCGACCCACGGCGTAACGCGCTTGCTGCTTGGATGCCCGAGGCATAGACTGTACAAAAAAACAGTCATAACAAGCCATGAAAACCGCCACTGCGCCGTTACCACCGCTGCGTTCGGTCAAGGTTCTGGACCAGTTGCGTGAGCGCATACGCTACTTGCATTACAGCTTACCAACCGAACAGGCTTATGTCCACTGGGTTCGTGCCTTCATCCGTTTCCACGGTGTGCGTCACCCGGCAACCTTGGGCAGCAGCGAAGTCGAGGCATTTCTGTCCTGGCTGGCGAACGAGCGCAAGGTTTCGGTCTCCACGCATCGTCAGGCATTGGCGGCCTTGCTGTTCTTCTACGGCAAGGTGCTGTGCACGGATCTGCCCTGGCTTCAGGAGATCGGAAGACCTCGGCCGTCGCGGCGCTTGCCGGTGGTGCTGACCCCGGATGAAGTGGTTCGCATCCTCGGTTTTCTGGAAGGCGAGCATCGTTTGTTCGCCCAGCTTCTGTATGGAACGGGCATGCGGATCAGTGAGGGTTTGCAACTGCGGGTCAAGGATCTGGATTTCGATCACGGCACGATCATCGTGCGGGAGGGCAAGGGCTCCAAGGATCGGGCCTTGATGTTACCCGAGAGCTTGGCACCCAGCCTGCGCGAGCAGCTGTCGCGTGCACGGGCATGGTGGCTGAAGGACCAGGCCGAGGGCCGCAGCGGCGTTGCGCTTCCCGACGCCCTTGAGCGGAAGTATCCGCGCGCCGGGCATTCCTGGCCGTGGTTCTGGGTTTTTGCGCAGCACACGCATTCGACCGATCCACGGAGCGGTGTCGTGCGTCGCCATCACATGTATGACCAGACCTTTCAGCGCGCCTTCAAACGTGCCGTAGAAGGCACTGTTGCAAAGTTAGCGATGAGGCAGCCTTTTGTCTTATTCAAAGGCCTTACATTTCAAAAACTCTGCTTACCAGGCGCATTTCGCCCAGGGGATCACCATAATAAAATGCTGAGGCCTGGCCTTTGCGTAGTGCACGCATCACCTCAATACCTTTGATGGTGGCGTAAGCCGTCTTCATGGATTTAAATCCCAGCGTGGCGCCGATTATCCGTTTCAGTTTGCCATGATCGCATTCAATCACGTTGTTCCGGTACTTAATCTGTCGGTGTTCAACGTCAGACGGGCACCGGCCTTCGCGTTTGAGCAGAGCAAGCGCGCGACCATAGGCGGGCGCTTTATCCGTGTTGATGAATCGCGGGATCTGCCACTTCTTCACGTTGTTGAGGATTTTACCCAGAAACCGGTATGCAGCTTTGCTGTTACGACGGGAGGAGAGATAAAAATCGACAGTGCGGCCCCGGCTGTCGACGGCCCGGTACAGATACGCCCAGCGGCCATTGACCTTCACGTAGGTTTCATCCATGTGCCACGGGCAAAGATCGGAAGGGTTACGCCAGTACCAGCGCAGCCGTTTTTCCATTTCAGGCGCATAACGCTGAACCCAGCGGTAAATCGTGGAGTGATCGACATTCACTCCGCGTTCAGCCAGCATCTCCTGCAGCTCACGGTAACTGATGCCGTATTTGCAGTACCAGCGTACGGCCCACAGAATGATGTCACGCTGAAAATGCCGGCCTTTGAATGGGTTCATGTGCAGCTCCATCAGCAAAAGGGGATGATAAGTTTATCACCACCGACTATTTGCAACAGTGCCCCATAGAGAGCTTCTTGTTCAGCATTACTTAATACCGCTAGTCGTTCACTTTTACCAGCGGCTTTACCACCACTTACCATCTTGCCCCCCGAAATTAATGTCCGTAAGAGGATCGTTAAGCGGACAGTAATAACCACTTTTATAATCCGCCTATTTATTAGGCTGACGTTGTCTCATATAACTGGTACGATATCAATCTCTTTTATCCCCCCTTAAACGTACATTAATATGACTGGAATCAAGATTGGCTATGCTCGTTGCTCCACAGACCAACAAGACCTAACTGCCCAGATAGATGCGCTGATAAATCTAGGCGTTTCCACTGACAGGATCTATACAGACAAAGGACTGACTGGTTCAAACCGACAGAGGCCGGGCCTAGAACAGGCGCTTGCAGCGGTTCGAGAGGGAGATACGCTAGTTGTTCCAAAACTAGATCGTTTAGCCCGTTCAGTACCTGATGCAAGAGGTATTGCTGATATCCTACAAGCTCGAGGAGCGAAACTCGCTCTAGGGGACAGTATCTATGATCCAACAGACCCGATGGGGAAAATGTTCTTCAATATTCTTGCTACTTTTGCAGAGTTTGAAGGAGACCTTATTCGACTACGAACTAAAGAGGGGATGGCTGTTGCCCGTTCAAAGGGAAAATTGAAAGGAAAACAGCCTAAATTATCTGAAAAACAACAAAAAGAACTATGCCGTATGCGTGATACTGGCCAGTACTCTATCAGCGATCTAGCGGAACTATTTACCGTCTCGCGTGCAACGGTTTATCGAACACTTTCACGAGGACAAAAATGACCGATTTAACTACACAGCAACATCTAGTAAAAATTGTCCATGATTATGCCTGCCCTCAAAAGGGTCATGGACAGTCCATCAAAGGTTCAAATGGATTACATCTGCATTCAATACCCAGATTACTTCCGCTTTGCTAAATGGATAGAACGGTTGGCGTAGGGTATTGTTGATGGTGTAATTAAAGTTCCTAAAGATCATTAAAATATCAGATCGGAAATTTAGGCGGTTCCGGCGTAGAACCCAGAACCCCTTATCCGAATTATTGTTCAGTTAACTTCATTTCGACAAGTAAAGGTAAATGATCTGAGACAGATGCATATGGCTTACTTTCAGGGGTCGCTCTATCTGACGGTTTAGGAATATATACATCTTTAATGTCCCATTTTTGAGCATTTGATGTAAGTATATAATCAATTTTCCTGTCTGGATTCCATGATGGTGCCGTGTACTTCAATTCCTTATCAGTGTCATTGAACCATGCTGTTAAATCCAAGTACTCTGTTGATTGAGGTGGTAAATTAAGATCACCCACTATAATTGGAAGTGCATTTTTAAACTGCCAAGAAGAGAATTTTGTTTGAAGAGTTCTTACTTGCTCTGCTCGTAATGGCTGCGTAGTGAAGTCCAAATGAGTAGTTACTAACATAACAGGCGCAGGATAATTAGGGACATCAACTTCTACAGCACAGGCCGCTCTTTGCTCCGCACCTTTGATGTTAGGTAGTTCCATCCTTTTACTCAATTTCAAATCATACTTAGACAGTACTGCTGTACCATATTCCCCACCATCATGATCTATAGCCTTGCAGAAGTAATAATTCATTCCCAACTTATTAGCTATATACTCTGCTTGATTGACTGGGTTAGAACCCTCTTTACTAAAGTTCTTACCAGAACGCCCAGTCATGTTATCAACTTCTTGCAGTCCAATAATATCAACATTCATTTTACGAATTGCTTCTACAATGGCATCAGTACTCCCCATTCTAGAGGCCATTATGTTATATGACCCAACACGAATACTATCGGTATCTGCTGGACCATCCATGAGGCGATCAGAAGCTAAAGTTGAAGAGGAAAGAACTATAAACCCTATAACCGCAGCAATGCTTGTTAATTTCATTTTTACACCTTGTTATTTTTGATAGTAAATTTACATATTAAAATAAATCATAAAATCGCTTTTTTTAGTGATAAAAACCTCAAAAACAAAAACAATTAGTGATCAATATCTCATAAGTAGTACATTTATCAACCGTTCCATTAATGTTTCATTCTATCGCGAATTATGTAATGACTCCAACTTATTGATAGTGTTTTATGTTCAGATAATGCCCGATGACTTTGTCATGCAGCTCCACCGATTTTGAGAACGACAGCGACTTCCGTCCCAGCCGTGCCAGGTGCTGCCTCAGATTCAGGTTATGCCGCTCAATTCGCTGCGTATATCGCTTGCTGATTACGTGCAGCTTTCCCTTCAGGCGGGATTCATACAGCGGCCAGCCATCCGTCATCCATATCACCACGTCAAAGGGTGACAGCAGGCTCATAAGACGCCCCAGCGTCGCCATCGTGCGTTCACCGAATACGTGCGCAACAACCGTCTTCCGGAGCCTGTCATACGCGTAAAACAGCCAGCGCTGGCGCGATTTAGCCCCGACATAGCCCCACTGTTCGTCCATTTCCGCGCAGACGATGACGTCACTGCCCGGCTATATGCGCGAGGTTACCGACTGCGGCCTGAGTTTTTTAAGTGACGTAAAATCGTGTTGAGGCCAACGCCCATAATGCGGGCAGTTGCCCGGCATCCAACGCCATTCATGGCCATATCAATGATTTTCTGGTGCGTACCGGGTTGAGAAGCGGTGTAAGTGAACTGCAGTTGCCATGTTTTACGGCAGTGAGAGCAGAGATAGCGCTGATGTCCGGCGGTGCTTTTGCCGTTACGCACCACCCCGTCAGTAGCTGAACAGGAGGGACAGCTGATAGAAACAGAAGCCACTGGAGCACCTCAAAAACACCATCATACACTAAATCAGTAAGTTGGCAGCATCACTCGCGAATTATTAAATAAATACCATGGGCTCTCCCGTATTAGCCAAAAATTAAGGCAAAAAGGCTCGAGACCTTAGTAATAGAACAAGAGCTTGAAGATACCGATGTCAATTGGTTTGAGACGTGCCTTAAAGCAAAAGAAAAAAAGTTTGGCAGCAGCTTCCCCCAAAATCAGAGTTAGAAAACAAAGATGATTCGTGACCTTCTATATTAAGGTCACTCGTTATCAATGATATTAGAGTGCATAAGCAAATAGAAAGAACATACCAGTCAATTACTTATACTTTCTTTGACTCAATGTCGGAAATTTCGGCGGTTCCGGCGTAGAACCCCATTAAAATCTTGTTTTAAGACAGGGTCTTTATCCAATTTTTCAATGATTTCATCCCATGATTTTGATGCCATTTCGATAGGATTTAATGGTGGGCCACCGGCTTGCGCTTGTAAATCAGGCGCTCTACCATCCCAAAATTGCTCGACATTAAATACAGAGTTAAACACCGTTGGCGCATTGATTGGGCCTACTGCGCCACCAACACCAATTGATGTTTTACGGCCATCAACACCACCTGCATTGAGTGCGTGGCAGTGAGCACAAGAAATCGTGCTATCCCCTG
Source organism: Providencia sp. PROV004 (assembly GCF_011045615.1). NCBI lineage: Bacteria > Pseudomonadati > Pseudomonadota > Gammaproteobacteria > Enterobacterales > Morganellaceae > Providencia > Providencia sp. PROV004. The sequence goes on along the minus strand of NZ_CP042859.1, from coordinate 4,045,673 downwards.
ACAGGCGCGCATCATGATACAAGCGGAAACCTAATGCGACTTTTGCATCATCAACATCTAGTGATTTTGGAATTGGTTGAATTGGTTCGTTACGGTGCTCAGCAGCGGTATCTTGGCTGGCATAGTGCTCTTCTCGCTGTTTAGCTATCCAATTCAAAAGGCTATTACGCTCTTCATCACTGACGCTACTTGCCCAATGAAGTGCAACATAACGAGTTGGCGGCATGGTGTGGTTCTGCATAACCCACTCAATTTTATTTAATTCACTTTGTGGTACAGGTTCTCCTGCGATGAGTGCAGCGCGAGCAGCCTCAAGGTTGAATGATTTATAACCTAGCTGAATATCGTATTCCATCAGTTGCTTAGCAATGGGGAACGATGCGTAGGCAGGTAAATCAGTTGACGGCGTGTGACAGTAATCGCATCCCTTTTCAGCGAAGAATTTGAGAACTTGATTATTTTCTGCAATTTTAGATGTCTGAATGTCATTATTTTCTCTTCGTTGATTATCGTGATACCACACATATCCAGATAACCCAAAATAACCGAGTAAAAGCAAAAATATGACAGCGACCGTAATGCGAGTAAGTTTTTTCATTACACTATCCTTGAAAGATTGCGGTCAAATATATTTAAATATTTTTTAATTAATATAATTCTACAGCCGGACTATCATGTATAAATAAGGTCGAGAGGTTCTTGATTTTTATCAATGATGGCCATCGGTTTAAGCAATTGCTGAAATAAGATTTGCCTATCAATAAGAAAAAAGTTAAAAATTAAACTTATAATTAATTTTTATTTAATTGAATTTAAAGGGTATTGTTTGTTTCTGATCTTATTGTAATAAATTTTTAGTTCAATTTAATTGGTGGGTATTTATAAATAATAAATTCTGAATTATTCAAATAAATTAAGTAAAACTAATCAAAAAATTTAGTTTTATACTTTTTTAATTGTTGTGGAATAAATGCATATTATAAAATGAGTAAAATATAAATTATTCAAGAAAGCAATATTCGGAAAAATTATTGATTTTAGATAACTATAATATTAGTAAATGAAAAATAATGATCTACATCATCATTTTTGTGCTTTCACCATTTTGTCATAAAATAAACATATTGTTGTTATGAGTCTGACTTAAGTTCGTCGTAACTCAGTTAGGAGATAGCATTATGTTTAGTGTCGATACCCTGCTGCACGATATTTTTCCTCATCAAACACCAGGCAAATGGAAACGTCGTTTATTAAAAAAGCTGCTGTTTGAACAAGAATTTCACCAATTTGCCCAAGATTATCCGCACTTAAAGGGCTTGGATCTTATTGAACAAATCATGGAGTTCTTTGATATTTCTTGCGAAATGGTTGAGGGAGACTTAGAAAATATTCCAACTCAAGGTCCTGTTGTCTTAGTTGCTAACCACCCGATAGGCTCACTCGATGGTCTTGCACTATTACGTGCAGTTGCTGCCGTTCGTCCTGATGTCAAAATCGTGGCAAATCAGTTCCTCAATTATATAGAGCCACTAAAAAGCTTATTTATTTCAGTGGACAACATGAATAACCGAACCAGTCGGCAGCAGGTTGAAGCAATGCAACGGCATTTGGACAAACAAGGGGCATTAATTGTGTTTCCTGCGGGTGAAGTCTCTCGGTTTGGCCGTAAAGGGGTTCGTGATGGCCACTGGCGTACAGGTTTTTTGCGTTTAGCCGCAAAGGCCAGAGCACCTATTGTCCCCATTCATATTCAAGGGCGAAATAGCCATTTATTCTATTTAACCTCGTTGGTTTACAAGCCGTTATCGACTTTAATGTTAGTCAGGGAAATGTTTAAGCAGCGAGGAAAAAGATTAAAAATTCGTATTGGTGGCAGCATCCCATTTATTCATTGGCATGATGGCCATACAGCGGCTCATGAGCTAGCAGGGCGCTTTCGTCGCCATGTCTATTTGTTGGGAAAAGGTAAGGAAGGGCTATTTACCAGCGAATCACCAATTGCTTTACCAGAAGACAGAATTGAATTAAAAAAAGCGTTGGTGGCATGTGAGCGGCTAGGAACATCCCCTGATGGGAAAGCGATTTACCTTTATCACCGAAACCAAGAAGTAAGGTCGCCGATTTTGCGAGAAATAGGGCGATTACGCGAAATTGCATTTCGTGCTGTAGGGGAAGGCTCAGGTAAGCGCCGTGATTTAGACAGCTATGATAACGATTATTATCATCTGGTATTATGGGATGAAAGTGAACTTGATATTGTAGGGGCTTATCGGTTTATACCCACTAAAAAGCAAATTGAGACCAAAGGTTTGCAGGGTATTTACAGCTCTAGCTTATTTCATTATGACCAAGCCATGATGCCAATATTAGCGCAAGGTATTGAGCTTGGTCGGAGCTTTATTCAGCCTAAATATTGGGGAAAACGGGGTTTAGATTATTTATGGTTAGGTATTGGCGCGTATTTGGCGAAATACCCACAATATCGCTATCTTTTTGGTCCTGTATCTATGTCTGGCTCAATGCCGATTGCGGCGCGTGACTTACTGATTACTTTTTATCGGCTCTATTTTTCGGCGCAACACAGCATTGCACAGTCACATCAGCCGTATCCAGCTTCTTTGCCACAGGTATTAGCCCAATTTTCAGGGGGCAATTACCACGAAGATTTAGTTAAATTGAAAAGCTTACTCAATAACATTGGCTGTTCAATTCCGACGCTTTATAAGCAATATACTGAATTATGCGAGCCGGGTGGCGTACAGTTTATGGATTTCGGTACAGACCCCGCATTCAATGATTGTATCGATGGCTTGGTACTGGTGGACTTAACCAAATTAAAACCCGCACGTTATCAGCGATATATAGGGGTACATTTGGTTTCACAAGAAGAGTTTAAAGGGCAAGTGGAAGAGGAGGACTAACCCTCTTTCACTATTGGGCCATTAAGGTACAGGAACGGCTTTGCTTTTATAGGTAACTATCAGTTAATAAAGTTATTATTGGCAGTTCTTGCTGTGCTTTATTTATTTAACATTCATATTAGTAATGTGTTTGCTAATTGAAAGAAAACAAAATAACTGCATTAGCGTTAAACTTACCTGCAGATGTGAACTTACCTGTTGTGGTTGCCTTAAAATTAAGTGGTGCTATTTGCCCTCTAGCAACGCTCTTATTATTGATATCCAGTGAAACTTGATTGACTGAAATATCAACAGGAAGATTACTTAAATAGGGAGTAGCTAATAAGCTAGCCCTTATATCAACAATATTGGTGCAGCTAAAAGCCCCTGTAGCTTCTCCAGACCAAGAGCCATTTTGGCCACTAACTGCGGAACCCAGATCAATACTCGTAGGGAAGCTAAAATTACAAGAAGTGTTTGATGGCGGTACTACCCCACAGGCAGCACTAGGCAATAAAGTGCCATAAGAAGTTCCCCAAGTTGAGATTTGAAAAACTTGGAACCCGTAACAAACCGATGAGAAGTCTGTATTTGGATAATTACCCCACATGCCAGTAACTGTTTGTGTATTGGCGGTGCCGTATTGTAGTTTCCAAGCATTAAAAGCATCCAGTGCCGTCCCATTATTGCGGATGATGACTTTTTGTTGCATGCCATAGGGTAAATTTATACCTCCAAATGTTTTAGGATCAGCGCTAGATCCCCGGTAATCATATGGGCCAACGGTTACAACACAACCTGATGGATTAAAGCAAATTACACTATTGCTATCTTCATTAGGCCATCCCCATTGAATAGTAACATCATTACCATTTCTTTGAGTAAATGCGCCCCAACTTACAGAATAAGCATTTATATTATAAATAAAGATTGATACAGTAATAAAAATTATTTTTATTACTGTAGCTTTATAATCGCGAATTATTGCTGAGATTTTCATTTTTGAATACCTATGATTTAAATGTAGCTTTTATACTTTTAGTTGTATTCTAAAAAGAATGTTAACGTTGATATAAATGTTCCATATGAAATTGTTTTATTTGCTAATGCAGAATGCTCTCCTTGGATAAAGGCTTTAAGTTTTATTTCGTTATTACCTGCTGACAATTTTTGTGTGTGATCTTTTTTGTTTATATCGATTTTTTCTCCAGTATCTGTTTCTAAACCAATAGCAATACCATTAGCTTGGCTTGCTGGGTCTAGTGCAAGATATCCAGGTAAAAAAGAGTTTTCATTGCCATTAAATGAAGCATTAATTTCACGACCTAAAGATAAGTCACAGTTAATTAATCGAATACTAAATGATTCACTTAGCGTGCGGCTATTTAAATAAAGATATTTATCTGCGATTGTTCCGAAATCTAATGTAATTAGTTCATCTCCGGGATATAGGTCACAAGTATCTTCAACAAATATACCATCAAAATTAATTGTTTCGGCCATAGATGGTAAGGAGTAGCATATAAATACTGTTAAAAATAATAAATTATAATATTTTATTGTCGAGAACATCATAATTCCTATTGAAATGTAATGGTTAATGTCGCTGTAGCATTGAATGTGTCTCCAATAAGTTTAGTTCCTGCTTTTTTGACAATAACAGCGGATAAAGCGGGTAATGTCTTTTGATCAATTACAAATGCTTTATTTAAAGTGATAGGTTGTCCATCCTTTTGAATTTGGATACCTACATTATTTCCATTTTGATCAGATTTAACTTGCAGTGTTGCATCATCAAAACCTGCACCTGCTGCTATACCAGATAATGTTAAAGAGATATTCCAAGGTTGTGTTAGATCGCCATCGCAAATAAGTTCATAAGGAATTTTTTCCTTATAGTGTATTCCATCAACCTTATTAACACCGACTTTACCAAATGAAACTTTGATAGGATCGCTATGACTTAATCGACATTTTGGCGGTATAATTAACGAACCATCAAATCCCCAATTAGCATAGGTTATATTTGCTAAGAATATTAAAAGAAAACAACATATCTGATACTGAATTTTATTATTTATTGAGTTGTTTTTCATTATTGATAGTCCACATTAAGAGTTGCTAGTGCAGTGAAATCTCCGCCATCGGAACCATCAAAACTTGTTGCAACATTTTGTACAGGACTAACCTCTAATGATGGTAATTCTAAATAATTAAAATTTATTTTTTTATTAATATCTTGTTTTATACCATTAATATAGAAGCTTAATCCTAGCTTTGGGTTACTGGTCTTGAGAATGCCATTATTAAAATTACTAGGGTCACCTTGAATACTTAACGTTAGGTTATTCATGGCTAAATTAGTGCAAGTTAATTCAAAAGGTAATTTATGCTTATAATTTACTCCATCAATCCTGCTTAATAAGATATCTCCAAAATGAATCATTGATTTTTGACTGTTATTTAAAATGCATTCAGGAGGCGTGATAATTAGATTTCCATTAAACTCCACAGTGAGTGAAGATGAATAAGAAAAAGCACTAAAAACTATTAATATATATAAAAATTTAATTTTCATATTGGCTCTTAATTTATTGATATTCAATTGTCATAATCATTTCTGCATTAAAATCCCCAGCGTCACTTAGCATTGAACCACTTGGTTTTATGGGAACAGCATAAATAGAGGGCATAGCACCATAAATAAAATGAATATTTGAATTGTTGGATACTATATTATTATCTTGATAAATGGCGATACCAAGGTTATCTCTATTCGTTTTTATTGCATCAACACCATTAACTCTAAAGTTAGTCCAACTCAATTTCATTTTTAATAGATTAGTAGATAAATTTGTGCATTGTAAATTGTAGTTAACATTCGTTTTTTTATATGATGCCCCATCGATTAAATCTTGCTGGACATCGCCAAAGTCAACATTTAATGTATTTCCTCCTACAAAACTACAATTAGGGGGTTCTATGACTGTAATTGTTAAACCAATAGAAGCCATTGAAGCGCTGGCTGTATTAAAACATATTAATATAGAAATAATGCTAATAAAAACCTGCGATTTAAATAATAGGTATTGATATGATGGTTTCATATTTTTATCCTAGTCATAGACTAATTGGAATCTTATATTTGCTTGATAGTTACCAGCATTAAAATGACTATTAATTCTCACCGGAGTAATGTAATAGGTTAATTTATTATTGCCCATTGATAATAGTTTTGGCCTAGTAAAAACACCTGGTTTAATTTTTTTAAAATTTTCATCATTTAACTCAAGAGCAATGCCTTCAGCACCATTTACTTTTATTAATTTGCTATCTGTATTATCTGATACAGCAAGAAAACGAATTCTTACGGCTGGTATGTCAGAGCTCCAAGTTATATTACCTTGTTGATCATGATTACGACTTTCACTCCTTAAACAATCTTCTAATTGAATATTAAAAGGAACAGGTGTGCCTTTATGCCCTAGAAATTTAAATGCTGAAGAACTATTTGTGCCCAAATCTACTGTTTGAAATGCAGATTGCGTGGCTAATCTACATGCACTTTCGGTAAGCACACCTCTAACCTGTAAAACACCATTGGCACCATCAACATCCCAATTATCAACTTTACCAATATCAGTAGCTAATGTCTGAAAGGCAAGTGTACTGAAAATAATCCCTATTAAAGGAGCGCTATAACTCACTATTTTACTCATACCTTCCTCTATTACTATTTGATAGATAGATTATTTATTACTTGGAGATACCTTGCATTCATTTGCTTGGCAGTTAAAACTAAGATTAGGACGGCCACCATAGTCATTGATATATGTTAGTACTGGGGTATTACCTAATGTTGCAACATCGACACCTAACGGCTGGCTATTTTTGGGAGCGATCATAATTGGCTCGAAGCCTTTTACGGTATCACCTTTAATTTTCTTTGCTGCATCAATAATGGTTATATAATAAGGCGTCGGATTAAATGCAATATATTTGCCGCCTTGCTGTTTTAAAACCAATTTTTCTTGCCATGGGTTATCGATATCATTCTTAGTTTGAATGATAGGTGTTGGCCTATAAAAAAGTTTTATTCGTGTTTGTAATGCAAGTTGCAACGTATTTGCTTTATCACTTCTCGGTGGAATCTCACGTAAATTAAAATAATATACTGACTCAATATCTTGCGGTAATTTTTCTATGCTAGCTAAGGGTTGAATTCTTATTTGACTTTTATCTCCAGGCTCAACACGTTGTACTGGAGGTAAAACAGTAAATGGATCATTAATTTTTTCACCCTGTGCATTTTCAATCCAACCTTGAGCAAGATAAGGTAATGTTTTATTTTCATTACTAATATTCAGGCTAATCGATTTCTCATTACCATTAATAATTGCACGAGTGCGATCTAAGGAGATAGCCGCATTTGCTGTCGATATACTCATCAAAAAAATAGCTGCCAATATAACTTTATAACTATTAACTAATTTTTGGTTAGGATGGGTATCCTTTTTATTTATATTTAATTTTTTCATAAACGATATAATCTCTTTAAGTTTAATTTGATAAAATATATTATTGCTTACTTTATTGGTTTAAATAACTAGCATTAATGGTTTTATAATGACATGTGTGAAATGTTATTTTATACATGGTAATAGTAATGTATTTGCTAAATTTATTTCTGATGAAACACTATCCGGTAATGTTATATTGCACTGTATTTCATTATCCCAAGAAATATTCAATTTTTCTTTAGGATTTAAACCTGATAAATAAACGCTACCTTCATCACTAATTATTCCAACTTGCTGTTTACGTGCATTTAATACAATAGCGCCAAATGGAGGAGCACTATTATCCGATAAACGAATAGTCGCCATTGCGCTGTTACCTGTTATAACATCAAACTGGCGATAGCCAATAGCGCCTTCTGTCAATGTCCCTTGTTTTACAGAATGGGTAATTTCTGCCTTATTAGGTAAAAGATTCAAATCCACATTAATATTGCTACGGTAATAGCTATTAACATCAGCAATGACAGCTTTGCCAAAATAATTTGACCGTGTCACAATTCCATTACCACGCAAAGGGATGTTCGGGACACCACTGGTGTCAACAAAAACACGCGAAGCACCCAATTGGTTACTTCTATGGAGTGCTACCCCATGTTGTGTTGCCGTTAATCCACCTTGTATTGATAGCCCGGCGGAACGGTAACGATTCTGTTGGTATGTCGCATTTGCATTAACCTGAGCCATATCACCTTGATATGTATAGTACCCGCCAATAATTGCTCCTGACCGTGCGACCCCAGTATTAATTTGGTAGTTACTACGCTCATTAATGCGGTCATAATAATTTATATTCTGCGTTGTATTACTTTTATCCCAGCTACTGTTAAAACTGACTGTAGAGGTTTCACCCCAAGGCACAGATAACGCAATATAAACGCCATCATCATTTGTGTTTTGGTAGCTAGTACGGAATGCTGTCAAGTTAACGCTTAAATTTTTAAATTTTCCGAGATCAAAATATTTAGCTAATGATAAACTATAGCGGTTATTATCGGGTTGATTCCAATATGTCTGGTGGTAAAAATTTAAGTATGTGCTCAATCCACTGTCGCTAAACTGTTGATTATAAGAAATGGTATACATCTCTTTGCTATTATATTGTCGAACGCCACTCATTTTTGCATTGAGGTATTCAGACATACTCATAAAGTCTTTTTCTGAAAAACGATAACCCGCAAAGGTAACTTGGCTGTTAAAATATTCAAAACGCTTTGAATAACTCAATCTATAAGAGTTTCCGTTATAACTCGTTTCGTTATTTGAAGTGATTTCTTTAATTTTTGCATGTGTTCTTGTCGCATCAAATGAAAGAGCTCCAAATTGCATGAGATCGCGACCAATTCCCAACGTTGCTGAGATATATTTTTGTGAAGCAATCGTGCCACCATATAAAGACCAACCATTATTAATTCCCCACGAATACTCGCCGCTAGCGAAATTATCACCATTAATTCGATGATTGGAATCACTAGGTCGCCCTGCAGCAATTTTATAACGAACTTGCCCTGGTCGAGTAAGGTAGGGAATACTCGAGGTATTTACTGTAAAAGTTTGCGTTTTACCATTTTGTTCCTCTACTCTTACATCTAATTCACCCGATAAAGCATCATTGAGATCTTGAATGCGAAAGGGGCCAGCAGCAACTTGAGTTTGGTAAATAGTGCGGCCTTGTTGGCTAATAATAACGGTTGCATTACTATTGGCCACTCCTGTAACTTCAGGAGCATATCCCCTTAAATTGGGGGGCAACATATTAATATCAGTAACTAAACTGAGCCCTGTGAATCTAAAACTGTCGAAAATATCGGAATTTAAATAAGATTCACCAAATGTTAGCTTTGCTCCTAATGATTTGATATCCCGAAAAATATAAAAACGATTCCAATCAAAAGAATGTGTTGACTCAGAAGATGGACGCTTCTCAAACCGCGTTTGCCAATCAGCTCTGAATCTCCATGGACCTAAATTTATTCCTGCCACTCCGTTACCATTAGTGGTATAGCTTGTACTTTGGTGACTACGTATCTGTTGATTCGCTTGCGCGTTTAGATTGTAATCAAATAAAGCTCCCGATATACCATCTTCCCAACGAGTGGGTGGATCCCAATTATCTGCTGTATATTCTAAATAGGCTTGAGGAATATTAATATATAGCGTTGATGTCGATAAATCGGCCTTTGTAGTTGCACCAGATAAGCTGTTTAAATCTAGGCAGGAGTCATTATGCCACCAGGTCAACGATGATAATATTTTGGGCTTTAGTCCAAACTTATCAACTAAGCTGGGATCTAAACATACTTTACTGTCATCAATATCTTCATCTGAGTTATAATAAAAAATACTTTGCTCAGATAATATATTCTTGTTTACATGAACACTAAAAGTGTATTCTCCTGGCATAAAATAACCAGTTTTAGAGAAACGGCTTAGATCAATATTAGCACGATCATTTATATCTAAAATATCTGTATTAAATTCTATATTAGTAGAGGCGAATCCAGTATTACAGATGATAGTTATCATGCCAGCTAATATATATAATCGATTAGCTGATGATAATTTAATATGGATTTTATGATGCGCCATTATACTTGACCTTATTCAAACTCATTTATAATAAGAGAAGGTGTCTCCTATTTGGAAAAATGTTCATGTGGACAGCGTTATTTTCGATATTACTCATAATCTAATTTATACTTTATTAGACTAAAGTAATTACCTGGTTCTAAAACTTTATTATTTCTTATTAATCGTAGGTTGTAATTTAAATCACGATTGCCATCAGTTAATTCTTGCGATGACATTACCTTTCCTGGATAAACGACTTCACCATCAGCACTACTAATTTCAATGCCAAACCCTTCTGCTTGTCCATTGACAGTAAACAAATTACCATCATGAACTCCATCAAATGTTACTGTAAAATATTGCCAGTTTGGTTTTTTTGTTTCAGTTCTTTCGAGTACACAATTAATTAATTTTATTGAAAATTTTTTTTTGTTACTTTGGCCATCACGAATCATTTGCGATATAGATAAGCTTCCCATTTCAATGGTTTGATCTCTGCTACTTATATCAATAGAACAGGCGGTCTCAATAATACTTCCATTCATTGTAATTAATGATTCAGCCGAACAATATGATGACAAACTAGTTCCTAATAATAGAATGAATGTCAACCATGAAAATTTATATAGCATATTTTCGCTCTATCATTATGCCCAATGAACCTAAAAACCTATCCATGTGTTTTTAGGTTAAAATTAGAAGGTGGCTAATTTTATTCGTAAGATAAAGTGAAGTCTGCTACGGAACTGAATTCACCAGCAGTAATAGTTGAAACATCACCACCATTACCTTTCAGGTATGCAGAGAATTGTAATGTGTTACTACCATCCTGAATTTGTTGGAATGGCGTTGCTGTATTAATCGTAACAACTTCACCGTTACCGCTAGTGATTTGAACGCCTGCACCACTACCTGTACCTACAATACCTAACGTTTTATTATCTTCATCGAATGCAGCAGATGCACCAGTAAAGGTTAATTGAACACCTTTAGTTAAGCTGCTAACGTTACAGTTTTGTAGTGCGATCTCAAATGCCTTAGGTGATGATTTTCCGCCATCGGCTAAAGCCATATTAGAGATTTGGCCTAATTCAATTGTTTGGTCAATACTTTCTGGTGCAATTGAACATGGTGCTTCAATAATCGCACCTTTAAAAGTAACTTTACCGTGGCCTTGGTCAGCCGCATTTGCTGCAGAAGCGCCGCCTAAAACTAATAAGGTTGCCATTGCAATACTTTTGATTTTCATCAATCTTTTCCTTTACTGTTAAATATATAAATATGATTATTGTTAATCTCATTATGTTAATTTCATAGTGAGATTAATTAATAACAATCAGAGTTAATTGCTATTAATTAATAATAATTTCGTTTGTCATTGAATATTACAATAATGCTCTTGAATCATTGATATATAAGATTTCTTTTTCAATTTCTGACTTTAATTTAGATAAATCTAGGTCAATATGGATTGTTAACTCGATTAATTTTTCAAAACTTAGTTTTGTTGCTCCTCGCTCATATCTTGATACTTGTTGTTGACTTACATTTAGTTTTTTTGCTAATTCAGCTCCACTAATTCCTTTTTTCTTTCTCAATCTTTTTATTAAATATCCTAATTTTATATTTACATTTTCTTCATCATTCATTTGCTTTACCTAAATGTGAGGATTGAAAATATGATGAGTTAATCTTTTTTAAAGAAGTAACAGACATCTACCTTAAAATACACGGATATCAACATGATTTTAGATGTTGATATATCACTAAGGCCATTTTCGTAACGTGATAATTGTTGTTGAGATATACCTATAATTCTGGCTAAATCAGATCCACTTAACTGATATTCTGATCTTAGCAATTTAATTTTTTTACCAATATTCTTGGCAACTATATGCGTAATGTTTTTTTTGTTTTCTAAAACAGTTAAGCAAGTAAAAATAGAGTCCTTCATTTTATTAGGATACCAATTTAAATTTCAATTTTTGGATTGCTGTTTAATTTGTGAATATAGATTACTCTTGATAAAGGTATTTTCTAAATATAAATAATCAGTATGCTAAATCAATAAAATCGATTAATTACAATACATGTATCTAATTACAAGCTAAATAAGTGATGCTCTAATAATGACTTGTTTAATAGCTTGAATCTTAAATAAAAATAAAAAACATTATCAATTGAATGGTTATTTTTATAACATATTGTTAATATGATTTTTTTTGAAACAAAATATCAATATAAGATTATTCTTACTAAAATGGTTGTGAATTTTGCATTTATTAAGATATTTCTGTTCATTTTGGAACATTATTTTTGGAGGGATACTAATAGAATTAGTATTAATTGTATAAATAAGACTATCTGAATGTGATTTATTACCTTCATATTTAGATATTTTAATGGGGATATGTTATTTAAACAGTTGTGACTTTAACCAAGGGTATTTGGTTTTAGGGGAATAATACTGTGCTAGTTGGGGAATACTGAGACTTAAAATCGATAAATCTCAGTATTGGTAATGGTAATAAACTTAATAACTAGCTTATATCACTCGCATCGTGGCGTTCGCGTACTTGTTGTGCAGGGTCACCTTGTAGGCGATTAACCCGGCGACCTCGCTGTACTGCTGGGCGTGCATAGATTTCATCAGCCCAACGAATAACATTTTTATATTCATGGACAGATAGAAATTCTGCGGCATCATAAAGCCAACCTTTCACTAATGCACCGTACCATGGCCAGATGGCGATATCAGCGATGCTGTAGTTTTCCCCTGCAACATATTTATGTTCTGCTAAACGCTTGTCTAACACATCTAATTGACGTTTAGTTTCCATGGCAAAGCGGTTAATTGGGTATTCAAACTTTTCAGGTGCGTAGGCATAAAAATGCCCAAAACCGCCACCAGCAAAAGGTGCTGAGCCCATTTGCCAAAATAACCAGGATAAGGTTTCAGCTCGTTCCGGCTGAGTTGTGGGTAAAAAAGCAGAAAATTTTTCGGCTAAATAGGTCAGAATCGAGCCTGACTCAAATACTCGGATAGGCTCCTTGCCGCTTCTGTCGACTAAAGCGGGAATTTTTGAGTTAGGGTTAATTTCAACAAAACCAGAACTAAATTGGTCGCCTTCACCAATGTTAATTAGCCAAGCGTCATATTCTGCCTCTTTAATGCCAAGGGCTAATAACTCCTCTAACATGATAGTGACTTTTTGCCCGTTCGGCGTTCCTAAGGAATATAGCTGTAGTGGGTGCTTACCTATAGGTAAAGATTTTTCGTGAGTTGCACCGGAAACTGGACGATTAATATTGGCGAATTTTCCGCCGTTACCTTGCTCCCATTGCCAGACTTTTGGGGGAATATAGGGGGTGTTTGCCATGAGTTATCTCCTTAACCGTTTGCAAAGGTGGCGATTTTTTTCTCATCAATTTTTTCATTATGAAGGTCTTACACTGTAGCAATCTCTAGTGAATTCTCCACTGTTTTTATCGTATTTGGTTTGGTGGGAGGGCTAAATAGCACAGAGTGCAAGAACATATAGAGGATAAGCAGATGAGTTAAGTATTACTGCTGAGCGACTTTTTAGTCTGGGGGTTATTGTTTATACGCACAATCATAGTTGAGTTATTCATCGAAATTAATATGTATTTTGAATGGTTAGATAATAACAAAAGGTAAATATCTTCATGTTCAATAAAAATCAGCGCTTAAAATAAGACGTAAGTAACAAAATTGTTAACAAATTCGTTGTGCAGATCACTAATTCAAATAAAAAAAGGGTGTGAATAATTTGTGAAGATTGGCACTAATTTGCTGGAGTGTATTTTATACATTGATAGCATATCAGTCATATTCAGGTGTATCGGAGTGTGTCCATGCTTGCGCCAAATTCAAACATCTACCAAAGCTTATTACAAAGAGCAAAAGTGCAGCCAGACGCTGTTGCGATTGTATTTGAAGAGCAAAGTTGGAGTTATCACCAATTACTTGAGAAAGTAAACCAAACAATGTTGTGGCTAACTACAGCCGCACAGTTGAAAAAAAGTGATCGGATAGTACTCGGCTGGGGAAATACGATTGAATTTTGCCAATTATTTTATGCTGCTGTAGGGCTGGGCATTCAGGTCATTCCTTTAAGTACTAAAATGAAAGAGTTTGAAGGCAAAGAGCATTTATCTTGTATTAATGCGGATGCTATTTTTTGGGATGACACATATCAACCATGGTTAGCTCAGTTCAGTACAAAAGGGATGAGTCTTTCTCAGTGGCGTAATCTAATACTTACTGAAGAAATTAACTTTACCAACCAAGTTAATGAGGAAGACCCCGCGGTTGTGATATTTACTTCGGGTACAACAGGTGCACCAAAAGGTGCGGTGATCACACACAAGAATATATTGTCTGCAGTATATGCCTATCAGGAAACATTAAAGTTATCTGAACACGATAAAACAATTTTAGCAGTACCGATTTATCATATTACTGGGCTTTCTGCTATTTTAGCGTTATTTATTCATATTGGTGGGACGGTTTATCTTCAAAAGAAATTTAATGCAAAAGATATTATTTCAACAATTGCAAAAGAAAAAATCACATTCTTACATGGTTCTCCAACTGTGTTTATATTATTAATTCAAAAAATAAAAGAAAATAAAAGTATTAATCTGGAAAGATTTAATTCATTAAAAATGATTGCTTGTGGTGCAGGTCATTTGAATGAAGGCACGATTAAAGAGCTTTCTTATCTATTCGCTAAAACATCCATTCATTCTATTTATGGTTTGACAGAGACATCATCCCCAGCCACCGTATTTCGTGAAGATATTCGGTACAGTGATAAAAAGGCGAGCTCAGGCACTCCGGTTCCTGGGTTACAGGTGGCCATAAGAGATGATAAAGGTGAAGATAAACCTGCTAACAGTACTGGCAATATCTGGGTTAAGGGGGATGTTGTTATCCAACGTTATTGGCCTGATAGCCCTGCGAATAGCACGTCGTTTAATGATGGTTGGTTTTTTACCGGCGATATTGGTTATAGGGATGATGATGGTTTCCTTTATATTCAAGATCGAATTAAAGACATGATTAACCGTGGTGGAGAAAAAATATATTCTATTGAAATCGAAGATTTGATTTCTAATTACCCAGGCGTTAATGAGGTCGCGGTCATTCCAATTGAAAGTACAATATATGGCGAAGAACCCATTGCATTTATTATTCCTGAGAACCAAGTATGTTTAACCAGTAAAGAAATTATTGAATGGTTAAAAGATAGAGTGCCAACGTATAAAGTTCCAGTAAGAATTATGTTTACACGTAATTTCCCTAGAACTTGGAATGGGAAAATAAGTAAGAAAGATTTGAAATTACGCTATTACTCTTTAAATAACTAAAATCTAAATTAGTTTTTAATTAATCAAAAAGGGGCTATGAAATATTAGCCTTCAGGTAGGTTTTATCATGAATAATAAATTTATTTCTAAACAAGATGCCGCTAAATTAATTAATAATGGCGATACAATTTGTACTGTGGGAATGACATTAACCAGTGCTGCTGAATCTATTTTATCGGCAATTGAACAACGTTTTTTATCCGAGGGCGTACCAAATCAATTAACTCTCGTTCATGCGGCTGGGCAATGTAACCGTATTCGCGGGAATCAACACTTTGCCCATGAAGGAATGGTGAAACGGATTATTGGTTCTCATTGGGGGTTAGCGCCTAGATGGATGCAGATGATTAATGACAATCAAGTCGAAGCGTATTGTCTTCCGCAAGGGCAAATGGTGCATTTATATGGCGCAATGGCCGCAGGCTTACCAGGACGCTTATCCAAAGTGGGGTTAGGGACATTTATCGACCCTGATCTTGAAGGCGGGAGGATGAACGTTAAAACGTTGGCGCTTCCTCCTTTAGTTGAAAAAGTGAATTTCAAAGGGGAAGAATGGTTATGGTACCCAGAAATTCCTTTAGATGTGGTGGTGATCAGAGGAACCCATGCGGATAGTAAAGGTAACCTCACCACCGATGAAGAAGCCATGGCGTTAGAAGTTTTACATGCGGTACTGGCTGCTAAACGCTTTGGTGCCAAAGTAATTGCACAAGTGAAGTATTGTGTTGAAGAAGGGACTTTACATCCTAAGCGTGTCACGGTTCCCGCCAGCTTTATTGACCACATTGTCGTGTGTGATAACCCTGAAGAAGACCATCGCCAATCCTCAAGCTGGTTTTTTGACCCAACGCTATGCGGTGATATTCGTACGCCTATCCAACAAACTACGCCATTACCTTTAGATATTCGCAAATTGATTGGGCGAATTGCATGCCGTTATCTATATGAAAACTGTGTGATTAATTTAGGAACGGGAATTCCAAACGATGTTATTGGTTCAATTATTCAGGAAGAAAATGCAACCAAGCGGGTTGATATTACCGTGGAGTCAGGGATCTGGGGGGGCGTTCAAGCCGGCGGTATTGATTTTGGCATAGGCCGTAACCTGTCAGCGATGATTAGTCACCAAGACCAAATGTTGTACTACAACGGGGCAGGCGTTGATATCACCTATATGGGCGCAGGGGAAATGGATGCCAGTGGTCATGTCAATGCGACATTGTTAGGCAATATTTGCCCTGGTGCAGGTGGGTTTATTGATATTACCCAAAATGCTCGGCACGTAGTGTTTTGCTCGACGTTCACGGCAAAAGGGTTAGATATTCGTTGTGAAAATGGGCAATTAACTATTGTGCGGGAAGGGGATATTAGAAAGTTAGTTAACCAAGTACGGCAAATTTCATGGAATGCGGATGTTGCGCGAAATATCAACCAAACCATGCATTTTGTCACGGAGCGTGCGGTGTTCACTTTAGGGGGGAAAACACCAGTACTGGTTGAAATTGCCCCCGGTATTGACCTAGAGCGTGACATTCTTGCCCATATGGACTTCGTACCTGAAATTTCGCCTGATCTGAAAGTGATGGACTCTTCATTATTTGAAGAGGCGCCTTTTGGTCTGATTTCGTATTTGTAGTTTCAATATTAAAGAGGAATTTATCCATGTTAGTAAAAGATAAAGTTGCCATTGTGACGGGTTCTGCAAGAGGTATTGGTTTTGCGATTGCTCAGGTACTTGCAGAAGAAGGGGCAAAAGTTGTTATTTCTGATTTAGCCATGTCATCAGGTGAAGAAAGTGCAAAACAGCTACAAGAACAAGGCCATCAAGCCATTTTCATTCCTTGCGACATTGCTAAACGTGAAGAGGTGAATGCCTTATTTTCTAACGCATTAGCACATTTTGGGGCGATTGATGTACTGGTGAATAATGCGGGGATAAACCGAGATGGCATGCTGCATAAATTAACGGAAGATGATTGGGACAAAGTGATTGATATCAATCTGAAAGGGACATTTAACTGCATGCAAGAAGCGGCAAAATTAATGCGTGAGCAAGGAAGCGGCCGAATTGTCAATATTTCCTCGGCGAGTTGGCTTGGGAATGTTGGGCAAGCCAACTATGCCGCGTCCAAAGCCGGGGTTATTGGTCTGACTAAAACGGCTTGCCGTGAACTAGCCCGTAAAGGTGTCACAGTAAATGCGATTTGCCCAGGATTTATTGATACAGATATGACTCGTGGTGTACCTGAAAAAGTTTGGGACATCATGATTAGCAAGATCCCTGCGGGTTTTGCTGGCGATCCACGTGATGTCGGCCAATGTGTTGCATTCTTAGCCTCTGATAAAGCGCGTTATATCAATGGGGAAGTGATCAATGTTGGCGGCGGAATGGTGTTATAGGGGGAAATAATGAAACAAGCGAATGATATTGTCATTGTCAGTGGTGTGAGAACAGCAATTGGCACGATGGGAGGAAGCTTTGCAAATACGCATCAACACGACCTTGGGGCCGCGGTTATTCGTGAAGCCGTGAAAAGAGCTGGAATTGCTCCCGAAGATGTCGATGAAGTCATTGTGGGTAATGTTGGGCAAATTGCAGAAAGTGGTTTTATCGCCCGTATTTGCCAGCTGCGAGCTGGGCTACCAAAAGAAACTACAGCATATTCGGTTAACCGCCAATGTGGTTCCGGGTTACAAGCTTTAGCCGATGGCATGATGTTACTGCAGACTGGTCAATCCGATGTTGTGGTGGCATGCGGTACAGAAAATATGACGATGCTGCCGTACTACTTACGCAAAGCGCGTTATGGCTACCGCATGGGGAATGATGTGCTCGAGGATGGATTAACGTCCATCCTAACTTGGCCAGAGGGCCCTTATCACAACGGAATGACTGCAGAAAACGTTGCAGAACAGTTCAATATTACCCGCGAAGAGATGGACGATTTTGCATGGGACAGCCAGCAAAAAGCGTTAAAAGCGATTCAAGCGGGTTATTTTGCTGACCAGATATTGCCAGTAGAAATACCGGAAGGCCGTAAAGGCACACGTATTTTTGATACCGATGAACATCCACGTGATACACCACGTGACAAATTGGCTAAGTTGCGCCCTGCATTTAAAGCCGACGGTGTGATCACGGCGGCAAACTCGTCAGGGATTAATGATGGCGCTGCGGCATTAGTGATGATGCGACGTGAAGAAGCAGAAAAACGTGGTCTGAAACCAAAAATGAAAGTGGTCGATTGGGCAGTTGCGGGTTGTGAAGCTGCCATTATGGGCTTTGGGCCTGCACCAGCGACGCGCCGACTCATGGAAAAGCTCAAGATGAATGTAAAAGACATTGACTTAATTGAGCTAAATGAAGCATTTGCGGCACAAGCTATCGCAGTTATGAATGATTTATCTCTTGATAGCACTAAGGTGAATGTGAATGGTGGCGCAATTGCTTTGGGTCACCCAGTGGGTGCCAGTGGGGCTATTTTGCCCGTGAAGTTAATGTATGAAATGGAACGCCGTCAGGTTGCCACCGGGTTAGTCACGATGTGTATTGGTGGTGGCCAAGGGATTTCAATGTTGTTCGAAAGAGAATAAGAAAAACTGCAAGCAGAAAGCCCGACGTGGGGCGTCGGGCTGTTGCTGAAGTAAAAGCTACAGGTATGGGTCACTTAGAACCAAGAGCCGTACCTGTTTCACTACAACATGAGGATCTTATCTATGTTTTCTACAAATGCAAAGTTAGATTATGCGGCTCAGGGGAAAAAAACCAACGCAAAGATATACCGTAACCTGATGCCGTTGTTGATTTTAGCGTACATTATTAGCTTTATTGACCGAACGAATATTGGCATGGCAAAAAATGCGATGTCGATTGATTTAGGATTATCTGCAACCGCATTTGGTATCGGAGCAGGGCTTTTTTTCCTAACCTACTCAATTCTTGAGATCCCAAGTAATTTGATCATGGAAAAAGTAGGCGCGCGTTTTTGGATCACGCGGATCATGATCACGTGGGGGTTATTATCTGCGGCGATGGCATTTGTGACAGGGCCGACTTCTTTTTATATCTTACGGTTATTACTGGGAGCAGCTGAAGCGGGTTTATATCCCGGGGTTATTTTATATATGACATATTGGTTTAGCCAAGAGGAACGAGCTAAAGCAACGGGGTTATTTTTACTTGGGGTCTGTCTTGCGAATATTATTGGAGCACCGCTAAGTGGCTTATTGCTGAGTATGGATGGCTTATTAGGTTTCCATGGTTGGCAATGGATGTTTGTTATTGAAGGTTTACCCGCGGTGATCCTCGCATTTGTTGTGTGGTTTGTGTTGCCGAATAAACCGGAAGATGCGAAATGGTTAGATGAGGATGATCGGAATTATATTAAATATAAACACGACCAAGATAAAAACAGCATTAGTGTGAGTAATAGTAAATTCTCACTTAAGGCGGCATTTAAAAATAAAGCCTTTATGATGATTGTTGCTATCTATTTTACTCACCAGTTCTCCGTCTATGGTTTAAGTTACTTTTTGCCTACTATTATAGGTGAGTATGGCAAACTGACACCGATTCAAATTGGCTTATTAACGGCGATCCCTTGGATTTCAGCTGCAATTGGTGGCATTTTTGTGGCGAGAAAAGCCAATACACCGCGTCGTTCATCACGTATTTTAATTTCAGGTTATGCCGTGATGGCGGTTGGATTAGTGATAGGTGCACTGGGAGGCCCAGTTGTCGGCTTAATAGGCTTTTGCTTGACTGCATTTATGTTTTTTGTGGTTCAATCGATTATTTTCTCTCTTCCACCCACTTATATGAGTGGCAGTATGCTGGCGGGAAGTTTAGCATTATTGAACTGCTTAGGATTATTTGGTGGTTTCCTCGGCCCGTTTATTCTTGGTTTTTTTGAGGATTACACTGGAACAGCGACTTCTGGATTATGGTTTGGTGTCGGTTTGTTAGTTATCGGAACGATTATTGCTTCACGAGTGAATACTAACGGTATGAGCGAACCTCAACCATTACAAGTATCGGCTTCAGAGGAAAGCAAATAATTCAACATCGCCATTTACAATAGGAAAGTCTGCATGAAAATTGTTATCGCACTTGATTCCTTTAAGGGAAGTTGTTCTGCAAGGTTAGCATGTCAAGCCGTTGCTGAGGGTTTCAAGCGTGTATCCTCTGAATTAGATATGACGTTAGATATGACGTTATTACCCATATCTGATGGCGGAGAAGGTTTGTTGGAGTCACTGGAACATAGCCCGGCGCTTTCTGGTGTAACACCTTATATTTTTAGCTGTACTGGACCTTATGGTAGTAAGGTTGATGCAGGATTATTAGTGCTGGAGGAAAAAACTGCTTTTATTGAAATGGCACAATGCTGTGGGCTGGAATTAGTTCAACGCGAGCACCGTCGCGTTGAAAATGCCTCGACTTATGGTTTGGGGGAAATGGTCAAGCATGCACTCGATATGGGTTGCTCTCGTATTGTCATAGGGATAGGAGGAAGTGCAACTAATGATGGTGGTGCAGGGTTTGCTCAAGCATTAGGTGCTTTGTTTTATGATAAAAATTCTCAGCTTATTGAGGCGCCAATTTGCGGTAAAGACCTCATTAATATTGCAAAGATTAATTTTGATAAATTTGACTCGCGAGCCGCTAAGGTTGAATTTAATGTTTCTTGCGATGTTGAAAACCCTTTATTAGGCAATAACGGCGCGACTTATATTTATGGTCCTCAAAAGGGAGCGGACAAAGCCACACTTGATCAGCTTGAAATGGGAATGGCTCACTATGCGAAATTAATGTCAGCAATAACGGGAAAAGATGTTTCGCTGGAGGCGGGCAGTGGCGCTGCGGGTGGATTAGGTGCGGGGCTTCGTTGGTTTGTTTCGGCAAAGCTCGAAAAAGGAATCGATCTCGTTTTGGGGCTCCTTGGTGCGAAATCCTATATTCAACAAGCGGACTTAGTCATTGTAGGAGAAGGGCGGCTTGATAGCCAAAGTGCGAACGGTAAGGCTCCTGTGGGAGTGGCTCGTATGGCCAGTCATTATGGTGTGCCTGTTATTGCGCTTTGCGGAGGATACAGTGAAGATAGCCGTATCCTATATCAACATGGTATTAGCGCAATGTGGTCATTGTGCCCTGGGCCGATTTCCCTTGAGCAAGCCATGACAAATGGTGAGCGTTACTTGGCAGATACAGCAGAAAATTTGCTGCGAACCGTACTAGCGAATCCGAATAAGCAAATAAAACCCTAAAGTGAGGCGGTAAGATGCTACTGACTGAAAAATTAGCCAATGATATTGTCACGCGTGCAATGGGGATTATCCATCACAACGTCAATGTGATTAATAGTCAGGGCGTGATTATCGCCTCAGGGGAAAAAAAGCGTATTGGTGAAATTCATGAAGCCGCAGTGGAAGTGATTCGCTGCGGCAAACGGATCACTATTTACAATGAAAATGAAGCACGAGCTTATTCGAATGTAGCTCCGGGGATAAACCATCCGATTGTTGTGGCAGATAAAGTGGAATTAGTCATTGGGGTGAGTGGTGACCCTGTTGTGATCCAGCGTTATGCTGAGCTTGCCATACTGACGGCTGAGCTGCTAATTCAACAAGAAATTGAGCGGCGTAGTATTAACTGGCAGCACCGTTTGCGAGATATGTTATTTGTCCAGTTTATAGAAAGTACAACGCAAGCACAGGGGCGCAGTGCGTTACTCAAACTGCATAACTCTGGTTTTGCATTCACTTTACCGACTATTCCTGTGATTATTAATATTGAAGCTATTCAGTATCGTCCTGAAATACTCGATACGATCATTACTGAATTATCAGCCATGGAAAAAAGTGATGTGTTATTGCTTAATAGCCGCGAAATTTTGATGCTATTTCCATCAACTCATTATCAAAATGAATCATTTATTCCTAATCTTCATTTCATTCTAGATAGCCAGCTTAGCCAATATTATATTGGTGTTGGTGTCCAGGCAGATACGCAGGAACATGTGAGGGATGCCGTTCATTTCGCACGTTCAGTCATTGAAGTTGGCCGGCTAACTGTGCCCGATAAACAAGTTTTTCTATTTAAAGAAATGGCATCTTTATGCCTCTTTAATGAATTGGAAAATAGCTATCTATTTAATTTCTTTTTGGATATTTGCCATAAAATATTGTTGCATGATTCGGGGGATATTTTAATTGAAACCCTTGAGTTATTCCTATCGCAAAATGGGGAAATAGGCAGTACCGCACAGCAATTAGGCATTCACAGAAATACATTAAGTTATCGGTTACAGCAAATTAAAAAGCAAACCAGTTTGGACCCGACAAGGTTTACGGATCTGATTCAATTATCTGTTGCTATGCATGGCTATCGTCGACGTTACCCAAAACAACAGCCATGGCTTGATGCATTAAGTTAAGGTGCAGTGTCATTACTTTTGTTGTAAAACCCAAATAGCCGCTTCAACGCGTGATTTTAAATTGAGTTTCTTTAGTAGGTGTTTGACATGGACTTTGACGGTGCTCTCTGTGATTTGTAATTTATTAGCAATCATCTTATTTGATAGCCCCTGAGAGATTAAATCTAAGATATGGGTTTCTCTTGGGGTTAATGCCGATAAATTATGCTCTGTAGAGGCTCGGTTATCTCTTAAGGATTCAGCTAAAATAGAGGCGAGCGTTGGGCTAACGACCATTTTACCACTTGCTGCTTCTTTTAATGCAATAATTAATTTTTCGGGTTCCATGTCTTTCAGTAAATAGCCATCAGCACCTCGTTTTAATGCATTAATTAAGTCTTCACCGTAATTGGATACTGTAAATAAGATAATACGGCCTGAAAGTTCGCGGCTACGTAAACTATCGAGTACTTCAAAGCCATTCATACCCGGCATATTGAGATCTAATAGGATTAAATCGGGGTCTTGCTCTTCAGCAATTTTAATACCCGTTATTCCATCGTCTGCTTCACCAATTACTTTTAATGTGGGTTCTAAACTAATTAATTGTTTAACTCCGTTACGTAGCATCGGGTGGTCATCAATCAGTAAAATGGTGGATTGCCCAGTTAGTTTATTTTCATTTTTCATTAATGAGTTACTCCAATTCAATTAAGCCACAGTCAGTGGAAATTCGACATTAACAGTAGTGCCTCCTTGAACTCTTGGCGAAATTTGATATTTCCCATTTAGGCTCAGAGCTCTCTCCCTCATAATAATCAATCCGTAATGGTTATTTTTTGTTGGCTGAGGCTGAATCCCTTCCCCATTATCTTCTATCGTCATGGTGATTAATCCGTTATTTTCAATTAATGAGACTTGTGACCAGTTTGCATTAGCATGTTTGAGAATATTGCTTAAAGCTTCTCGGATTATCTGGATAATATGGATAGATTGATGTGGGGAGAGGCTTTTTGCTGGAATTTGGTAATTTAATCCAATTTGAAAACCAAGGCGCTGACTGAATTCTTGGATTGTGCTTTCTAAAGCCGGGAATAAGCCGGGTTCAGTTAATTTTAGCCTGAAGGTTGTTAAAAGTTCACGTAATTGGCTATAAGCGGAATTTATTTCATTACGCATTTCGTTTAATAGTTCTTGGTGCTTAGTTGGCAATGTTTTAGGTTGCATTTGCAGATAACTAATTTGCATTTTGAGACAAGATAATGATTGTGCGATTGAATCATGCAATTCTCTCGCAATCGCCGAGCGTTCATCCATAATCAGTAACTGCTGTTGTTGTTCTAATTGGTGCTCCATCGCTAACATTCCCGCAATTTGTTTAACTAGCATCAGCACTAAATTATTTTGCTCTTCAGATAATGGCTGATTTATATCTATTTCAGCCAAAATCATGCCATAACGCTGTAAGTTATCGGAAATCTCCCATGATATTACTTTAAGTTGTTCAGTTACCTTGGGTGACTTGAGAGAGTGCTCTTCGTTTTCTGGGCAATGAATTTCATGAAAGTAGGTATCATTATTTTCTTCGTATAGTCTCAAGCTGATATTCTGTAGCGGTATTAAGCTTTTAAGCTCAGATAATACTTTTTCTAACCTGACTGATAATGGCCCAATGGCATGTAAGGTGCGATTAGATTGGTATAAATAGAGTAATACTTTATTTTTATTTTGCAGGTCAGCCGTTTTTTCGATAACTCGGGATTCTAATTGATGGTAACTTTGTGCAAGCTCATCCGACATTTGATTTAACGTTTGGCCCAGTGAATTTAGCTCATCTTGTTTTTTGCCTGCAGGAAAGCGCTGACTAAAATCTTGGTGACTAATCGCATTCACCATATGAAGTAACTTAAGCCAAGGTGTATAAATTTTCTTTCTAAAATGGCAGATAGCAAAAATAAGTAGCAACGAAACGAGGCTAATAAATACCATTTGAGTGATTGCTACATAGGTTATCTTTCGTTCTGTTTTTTCATCAATATTGCGAACTAATGCATCAAGCTTATTAACAAAAGCAACGACCGCAAGCCGTGCATCATTAGGCGAAACTGCATGGTTAAGTGCAGGTTTTAATTCTGTAACCCAATATTGATAAATCTCAGAAAATTGCGGTTTTAAATCTTCTATTTCGACGACTTGTGTCAGTTCATCGCTTAATAAATTTTTCTCAAGTTCACTTACATATACGTCAGAATATTGGTTGAGTGGTACTAATGAAAGTAAATGATAGCTTTGCATCCGCAATGAGCCTGATTTATTAATTGCATGTGCATTTCCTTGCACACTAATGATCATACTATTTGAGATTGTCATGCCAATAATACCGAGTACGGCAATCAATAACATTAAACCAATAACTTGGTTAATGATTGAAAATCGGTGATAAGCAATAGACATAAATAATCCTTTCTACGGTACATGTTTATTCATTATTTTTGATAACGTAGATATTGTTTCTCTATTATATAAAATTGAATATGCCACTTCGGTATTACTCCTTAATATCCCATTGAAATATTCGCTTTAAATTCCAATACATAAAATTACCGAGTAATAAATTTTTTTGTTTTAATTCAATTTGTTATTGGCTTGTACTCCTAATACCCCTCTAGTGGTTAACGAAAAAAAACGCGAATATTTCATTTAAGTCTCTCTTGATTTAGATCAGCTTCACGGTGGTCTATTCGCCACACACTGCGAACAGAAATTGTATTTATCGGGGTGATTTATGTCTCAACGAGATAATGTTAATAACGTAGTTGCACCGTCAAATAACGGAGTTATACAGGATTGGCGTCCTGAAGATACTCGGTTTTGGCAGCAAACAGGGCAGCGTATTGCAAATCGTAATTTATGGATTTCTATTCCATGTTTATTGCTCGCATTTTGCGTATGGATGTTATTTAGTGCAGTTGCAGTTAACTTAAATAAAGTGGGTTTTAATTTTACGACAGACCAATTATTTTTATTAACCGCATTACCTTCCGTTTCAGGCGCTTTATTAAGAGTCCCTTATTCATTTGTTATTCCTATTTTTGGTGGGCGTCGCTGGACGGCGATTAGTACACTATTTTTAGTGATCCCATGTATTTGGCTAGGTTATGCGATTCAAAACCCTGCCACGCCTTATCAAGTCTTTGTCATTATTTCCCTACTTTGTGGTTTTGCTGGCGCTAACTTTGCGTCCAGTATGGCCAACATCAGCTTCTTCTTTCCTAAAGCTCGCCAAGGCGGGGCACTTGGTCTAAATGGTGGGTTAGGCAATTTAGGGGTCAGTGTCATGCAATTGGTGGCTCCTTTCATTGTAGGTGTTGGCGTATTTACTTTTGTGGGTGGAGCTGGAGCGGCTCAGCCGGATGGCTCAACGTTGTGGTTAGAAAATGCCGCTTGGATTTGGGTGCCATTTCTGCTGCTTTTTACTGTGATGGCTTGGTTTGGCATGAATGATTTAGCGGCGAATAAGGCATCTCTTAAAGCGCAGTTACCTGTTTTGAAACGGGGTCATCTATGGGTATTAAGCCTGTTATATCTGGCAACATTCGGCTCATTTATCGGTTTTTCTGCCGGTTTTGCTATGTTATCGAAAACGCAGTTCCCAGACGTCATTATTTTGAAGTTTGCCTTTTTTGGCCCTTTCCTCGGAGCTCTAGCTCGTCCAGTCGGCGGCATGTTGTCTGACCGTTTTGGTGGTGTGAAAGTCACATTACTGAACTTTGTGGTCATGGCGGTTTTCTCCGGCTTGCTATTTTTTACGTTACCAGAAAACGGCCAAGGAGGCTCTTTTGGAGCATTTTATGGCGTATTTATGGTGTTGTTTTTAACGGCAGGGCTAGGTAGTGGCTCAACCTTCCAAATGATTGCTGTCGTTTTCCGTAAATTAACTATGGACAAAGCCATCTTAAGAGGAGCTTCAGAGCAAGAAGCCCAAAAAGAGGCGGTAACAGAAAGTGCTGCGGCTCTAGGGTTTATTTCTGCAATTGGGGCAATAGGTGGCTTCTTTATTCCAAAAGCGTTCGGTACATCACTAACACTGACGGGGTCACCGGCAGATGCGATGAAAGTGTTTTTTGTATTTTATCTTTCCTGTGTGTTTATCACATGGCTGGTATATGGCCGTAAACACAAATAATAACAAGTCATAAAAATCAATTTTAGCAATGTACGGCGCCGGTCGCCGTCTCTTTGGAGGCAATCCGATGAGCAAGTTTTTAGACAGATTTCGGTATTTTAAGCAGTTAGGCGAGACCTTTTCAGGTGATCACGGGCAAGAATTAAATGTAAACCGTGATTGGGAAGATGGTTATCGTAGCCGTTGGCAGCATGACAAAGTCGTGCGTTCCACCCATGGTGTTAATTGTACTGGCTCTTGTAGTTGGAAAATTTATGTCAAAAATGGGTTAGTCACTTGGGAGACCCAACAGACGGATTACCCACGCACTCGCCCAGACCTACCTGATCATGAACCAAGAGGATGCCCTCGTGGGGCGAGCTACTCTTGGTATTTATATAGCGCAAACCGTGTTAAATACCCAATGATGCGTAAGCGCTTACTTAAATTGTGGCGTGAAGCAAAAGCAGAGCATCAAGACCCTGTTGCAGCGTGGCTATCTATTATTAATGATCCACAAAAGGCACAAAGCTATAAACAAGCTCGTGGTCGCGGTGGTTTTGTTCGTTCAAGTTGGCAGGAAGTGAATGAACTGATTGCAGCGGCAAACGTCGCGACGATTAAAGAATTTGGTCCTGACCGCATTGTTGGCTTTTCACCAATTCCTGCGATGTCGATGGTTTCCTATGCCTCGGGCGCGCGCTATTTATCATTAATTGGTGGCTCATGCTTGAGCTTTTATGACTGGTATTGTGACTTGCCACCTGCATCCCCAATGACGTGGGGCGAACAGACTGATGTACCTGAATCTGCGGACTGGTACAACTCATCCTACATTATTGCTTGGGGTTCTAACGTTCCGCAAACCCGTACGCCAGATGCTCACTTCTTTGCAGAAGTCCGCTACAAAGGGACTAAAACAGTCGCGGTGACGCCGGATTACGCGGAAATTGCCAAATTATGTGACCATTGGTTGAACCCGAAACAAGGAACAGATAGCGCCATGGCAATGGCGATGGGGCATGTGATCCTCAATGAGTTCCATGTAAAACGTGAAGCAGAATACTTCCGTGAATATGTGCGAACTTACACCGATATGCCTATGTTGGTGATGCTCGATAAGCACGAAAATGGTGCCTATGTTGCTGGGCGTATGCTGCGTGCTTCGGATCTCGTTGATTCTTTAGGCGAAGAGAAAAATGCCGAATGGAAAACCATCGCGATTGATGAAGAGACGGGCGAATTATGTGCTCCACAAGGTTCAATGGGGTTCCGTTGGGATGGCGGTCAAAAATGGAATTTAGAGCCGCGTGCGGGACAAGATGCACATGACATAAAAATGAAACTCAGCTTGGCAGATAGCCATGATGAATTTGTTGAGGTTGGCTTCCCATACTTTGGTGGTTTAGAAAGTGAGCATTTTCAAAGCGTTGAACTGAAAGACGTCTTACTGCATAAATTACCTGCGAAACGTATTCAGCTTGCCGATGGCAGCGAGTCACTGGTTACTAGTGTGTATGATTTGATGCTTGCTAACTACGGTATTGACCGTGGTTTTGGTGATGAAAACTGTGCGGTTGATTACGATGATATGAAAGCGTATTCACCGGCGTGGGCAGAAAAAGTCACTGGGGTTAGCCGCCAAAATATCATTCGTATCGCCCGTGAATTTGCGGATACCGCAGAGAAAACTCACGGTCGTGCGATGGTGATTGTCGGGGCAGGGATTAACCACTGGTACCACATGGACATGACCTACCGTGCGATTATTAATATGTTGATTTTCTGTGGTTGTGTTGGGCAAAGTGGCGGCGGCTGGTCTCA
This sequence comes from Providencia sp. PROV004, assembly GCF_011045615.1. NCBI lineage: Bacteria > Pseudomonadati > Pseudomonadota > Gammaproteobacteria > Enterobacterales > Morganellaceae > Providencia > Providencia sp. PROV004. The sequence continues at coordinate 4,016,827 of NZ_CP042859.1, read as the reverse complement.
CTATGTTGGGCAGGAAAAATTACGTCCACAAACGGGTTGGTTACCTTTAGCATTCGGTTTGGACTGGCAGCGCCCACCTCGTCATATGAATAGCACCTCTTTTTTCTATAACCATTCAAGCCAATGGCGTTACGAAACGGTGGGAACAGAAGAGTTGCTGTCGCCTCTAGCCGATAAACACGCCTTTAGCGGCAGTTTAGTTGATATGAATGTACGTGCAGAACGCATGGGGTGGCTGCCGTCAGCGCCACAATTAAATGTAAACCCATTAAATATTGCGAAGAATGCACAAAATGCAGGTATGTCACCCACAGACTATACTGTTAAGCAATTGAAAGAAGGGAATATTCGCTTTGCAGCAGAGCAACCTGATGATCCTCAAAATTTCCCACGTAACCTGTTTATTTGGCGTTCAAATTTATTGGGGTCTGCAGGGAAAGGTCATGAATATTTATTGAAATATTTATTGGGTACTGAAAATGGTATTCAAGGCAAAGACTTAGGCCAACAAGGCGGCGTCAAACCTGAAGAAGTGGAATGGCAAGATAAAGCGGCAGAAGGGAAAGTTGACTTAGTGGTGACTCTCGACTTCAGAATGTCGAGCACCTGCCTGTTCTCGGACGTTATCTTACCGACCGCTACTTGGTATGAAAAAGACGATATGAATACCTCGGATATGCATCCATTTATTCACCCATTGTCAGCTGCGGTCGACCCAGCTTGGGAATCCAAAAGCGACTGGGAAATTTATAAGGGGATTGCCAAAGCATTTTCTGAGGTCAGCGTTGGGCACTTAGGCAAAGAAACGGATGTGGTGACGTTGCCGATTCAACATGATAGTGCAGCCGAGATGGCACAACCGTTTGATGTTAGAGATTGGAAAAAAGGGCAGTGTGAGCTTATTCCAGGGAAAACAGCGCCACATATTATCTGTGTTGAGCGTGACTACCCAAACACTTATGCACGTTTTACCTCTCTTGGCCCACTCATGGATAAACTGGGTAATGGTGGTAAGGGCATCAGTTGGAATACGCAAGATGAAATTGATTTCCTGAAAAAGCTCAATAAAACTCAGCCTGAGGGGGCTAATGCAGGGCGACCAAAAATTGAAACAGCGATTGATGCCGCAGAAGTCATTTTAACACTCGCGCCTGAAACTAATGGGCAAGTGGCAGTAAAAGCATGGGATGCGTTAAGCAAAGTAACGGGCCGCGACCATACTCATCTTGCTCGTTATAAAGAAGACGAAAAAATCCGTTTTCGCGATATTGTTGCGCAGCCGCGTAAAATTATATCGAGCCCTACATGGTCAGGGCTGGAAGATGAACATGTTTCCTACAACGCCTGTTATACCAACGTACATGAAATGATCCCATGGCGGACGCTCAGTGGTCGTCAGCAATTGTATCAAGATCACGAATGGATGCGCGCCTTTGGGGAAAGCCTTGTGGTGTATCGCCCACCGATTGACACTCGAGCGGCTCAGCCTCTTATGGGGAAAAAATCGAATGGATTTCCTGAAAAAGCACTGAACTTTTTAACACCGCACCAAAAATGGGGGATCCACTCTACTTACAGCGACAACTTATTAATGTTGACGTTAGGCCGCGGTGGTCCAGTTGTTTGGCTTAGCGAAGAAGATGCTCGTGAACTGGGTGTTGAAGATAACGATTGGGTTGAAGCTTTTAACAGTAATGGGGCATTAACCGCCAAAGCGATCGTTAGCCAACGTATTCCTGATGGCATGATCATGATGTACCACGCCCAAGAACGGCTGATCAACTTACCCGGCTCTGAAATTACGGCTCAACGTGGTGGAATTCATAACTCGGTCACGCGTGTTTGCCCGAAACCGACCCATATGATCGGTGGCTATGCGCACCTTGCCTATAGCTTCAATTATTACGGAACAGTAGGTTCTAATCGTGATGAATTTGTGGTTGTTCGCAAAATGAAACAGGTTGACTGGCTGGATGGTGAAGGTGATGCCTACCAGCAGACCTTGAGCGGAAAGGAGAAAGCATAATGAAAATTCGTTCTCAAGTCGGCATGGTGCTAAACCTTGATAAATGTATTGGTTGTCACACTTGCTCAGTGACCTGTAAAAATGTGTGGACTAGCCGCGAAGGGGTAGAATACGCATGGTTTAATAACGTCGAAACCAAACCGGGTATTGGTTATCCCCAAAATTGGGAAGACCAAGAGAAATGGAAAGGCGGCTGGATCCGCACTATTAAGGGAAAATTGGTTCCACGGATGGGAAACAAAGTGGGTGTTTTATCGAAAATCTTCGCTAACCCAGATGTACCTGCCTTGGATGATTATTATGAGCCATTTAATTATGACTACGGCCATTTAAAAAATGCCAAAGAAGGTAAGCACGTACCGACAGCACGTCCTCGTTCATTAATTACGGGTGAGCGAATGAGTAACGTCAAAATGGGACCAAACTGGGAAGATGATTTAGGTGGTGAATTCGCCAAGCGAGCCCAAGATAAAAACTTTGAACATATTCAAAAAGAGATGTATGGGCAGTTTGAAAATACATTCATGATGTATTTACCACGCCTTTGTGAACATTGTTTAAACCCAGCGTGTGTCGCGACCTGCCCAAGTGGGGCAATTTATAAGCGCTCAGAAGACGGTATTGTGTTGATTGACCAAGATAAATGCCGCGGCTGGCGTATGTGCTTAACCGGTTGCCCGTATAAAAAAATCTATTTCAATTGGAAAAGTGGTAAATCAGAAAAATGCATTTTCTGTTATCCACGTATTGAGTCAGGCATGCCAACGGTCTGCTCTGAAACCTGTGTTGGTCGTATCCGTTATTTAGGGGTATTGCTGTATGACGCGGACAAAATTGAGTCAGCGGCCAGTGTAGAAAAGGAAACTGACCTTTACCAGAGCCAACTTGATGTTTTCCTTGATCCTCATGATCCAAAAGTGATTGAAGAAGCGCAAAAACAAGGGATCCCATTAAGTGTGATCGATGCGGCACAGAAATCCCCAGTGTACAAAATGGCGATGGAATGGCGCTTAGCTCTGCCACTGCATCCTGAATATCGCACGTTACCAATGGTGTGGTATGTGCCACCTTTGTCACCGATCCAGTCAGTGGCAGATTCAGGGCTCTTAGCCAATAACGGTGTATTGCCGGATGTAGAAAGCTTACGTATTCCAGTGCAATACCTTGCGAATTTGTTAACGGCGGGGGATACCGAGCCGGTGTTATTGGCGTTAAAACGTATGTTAGCGATGCGCCATTTCAAACGGGCAGAAACCGTGGAAAACCAATGTGATACCAGCGCGTTAGAACAAGTTGGCTTAACACAAGCTCAGGCACAAGAAATGTACCGCTATTTAGCCATTGCTAACTATGAAGACCGTTTTGTCATTCCATCCAGCCATCGAGAATTGGCACGCGAAGCGTTCCCTGAAGCCAAAGCTTGTGGCTTTAGTTTTGGTGATGGTTGCCATGGCAGCGATAGCAAAGCGAATTTATTTAATAGCAGGCGCATTGATGCCATTGATATCACACCAAAAAATAATCAGGAGAAAGCACTATGATGACACTAAAAGTGATTTCTCGGTTATTGGAATACCCTTCGGAAGCGCTTTGGTTACATCGCGATGAGCTCATTGAAGCACTAGAACAGGCTGATGAGCTGCCTGTCACACGGGCTGTTCAATTGATGGTGTTTGTGCGCGAGTATCTTAACGAAGACTTACTTGATATGCAGGCGCAATATTGTGAGCTGTTTGATAGAGGCCGCGCAACATCATTATTGCTATTTGAGCATGTGCACGGTGAGTCCCGAGACCGAGGACAAGCGATGGTGGATTTAATGGCTCAATATCAGCAACACGGTTTGCAAATTGATTGCCGTGAATTACCTGACCATTTGCCCATTTATTTGGAATATCTAACGGTATTACCGACCAATGAAACTATCGAGGGGTTGCAGGATATTGCGCCAATTTTAGCGTTGTTAGGGGAAAGGCTGAAACAGCGAGAAAGCCGTTTCTCTGTTTTATTTGATTTTTTACTTGAGCTTTCTCATAGCGATATTGCGGCGGAGCAATTAAGCAAACAAGTGGCAACCGAAGTACGGGATGACACCCCAGAGGCATTAGATGCGGTTTGGGAAGAGGAGCAAGTGAAATTTTTTGCCGATGAAAAAACATGTGGTAGCGAAGTGGCGGCACATCAACATCGCTTCGCCAATGCGGTGGTACCACAGTATTTGGATCTCAGTGTGGGCAGCAGCCATGTAGGAGTTCAAAAATGAATTTTATCAATCAATTTTTCTTCGATATTTACCCCTATATCGCTGGGACGGTATTTATTGTCGGTAGTTGGTTACGTTACGATTATGGGCAATACACGTGGCGAGCGGGTTCCAGCCAAATGTTGGATAAAAAGAATATGCGTTTGGCATCAAACTTATTTCATTTGGGGATTATTGGGATTTTTGTCGGCCACTTTTTAGGCATGCTAACGCCTCACTGGATGTATGAATCTTTCTTGCCAATGCATATTAAGCAGTTAATGGCAATGATTGGTGGGGGCGCAGCAGGTGTGATGATGTTAATTGGTGGTGCGATGCTATTGAAGCGCCGCCTAACAAACCCACGAGTGAGGGCAACTTCATCCTTCGGTGACATCATGATTTTAACCTTGCTGGTGGTGCAAGTTTGCTTAGGATTACTTACCATTCCATTCTCAGCACAACATATGGATGGCAGCGAAATGCTGAAATTAGTGGGATGGGCGCAGTCTATTGTGACATTCCATTGGGGGGCATCCAATTACCTTGAAGGTGTTGGCATCGTTTTTAAACTGCATATTGTGTTGGGGATGACGATATTTTTACTCTTCCCATTCTGCCGTTTAGTGCACATTTGGAGTGCACCTATCGAATACCTGACTCGTCGGTATCAATTGGTGAGAAATCGCCATTAGGTTGGGTTCCACAAGGAGGTGGGCCAGTACATTGCTTTTGTACAACTTGTTCTTGTGTAAACAACAAATATTGCTATTTTGGCACCCCATCTCATATGAGATGGGGTTTTTTGTTTTATTTAGTGCTGGTTGGCTCGATATAGCCAAGGCGGCGGGAAATCAGTAAGCAAACGTGGGCAAGTTCTTCATTAACACGGTCTATTTTGGAAACCATTCTGTGAGTCGGCCCAGCGACACTAATCGCGCCGATCACATTACCGGTATAATTAAATATCGGCCTAGCAACACAGGTGAGCCCTTCTTCATTTTCTTCATTATCTAAAGAAAAACCTTTTATACGAATATCGGCCAAAACTTCATACAGTTTCATGCGGTCGATAACTGTTTTTTCAGTGTATTTGGTTAACGGTTTATCCAGTACTGCATCAATTTCTTCTAACGGTTGGAAGGCTAATAAAGCTTTCCCTATACCAGTACAATAAGCGGGTAGTCGAGCACCCAGTTTTGCGGAAGTTTGAATGGATAGCGTTCCTTCACTTTTATAGAGATAGACCACATGGCCACTGTTATAAACCCCTAAAAAGCAAGTTTCAAACGTTGAACTCGACAACGTTTTTAAATAAGGGATTGAAACTTCGACTAAATTAACATTCATTAAGCCTTTAATGCCTAATTCGAGGCTTTTTAAGTCAAGGTTATAGCGTTCTGTAAGATGGTCTAAGCTGACATATTGGCGTTCTTTTAGTGTTTCTAATACGCGAAAAGCCGTGGTTTTTGGAATTTCCGTATTCTTGACCAATTCGGCCAAAGAAATTCCGTCAGAATGGTTACTAATCTCTTCAAGTATGGTCAGTACTCTGTCGATACTCGACGAGTTTGCTTGACTTTCTTTCGTCATCGTAGGCTCCTCACTCACGCTAAGCTCTTTCATTGTACTCATTATTTAAACGTCGTTCCATTTTTACCTCGATGCAATTTTTTTCTCTGAAAAAACATGCAGTACGTAATGTATTGATCTTCATTGAATTTGATTTTTTGATTGTGATCGCTGTCGTTATTCTTATAAAAACGGAACGACATTCCTATATTTTAATGTATGTTATTAAAAAAGGAACGACGTTCCGTTATTTTAAAGGGATAAACATGTTGATAGTGACCATTGATACAGGGACAACGAATACCCGAGTTAGAGCATGGAAAAATAACGCGGTTGTTCGTGAACAAAGTGTTGAAGTTGGTATTAGGGATTGTGCAAAAAATGGCGATAAAACGCTGTTAATTCAATCAATAAAAATAGTACTAGATAAGCTGTTGTTAGGAGTGAGTGCTGAAGAAAGAGAAAATTATCAGCTCGTTGCATCTGGCATGATTACATCCGAAATTGGGCTGTGTCACTTACCTCACCAAGTGACCCCGGTTTCAATGCAGCAACTTGCTAAAGCCACAATGCCTTGTGTTATCAAGGAGATCAGTGAAAAACCGATTATTTTTATACCAGGCGTTAAAAATAACGTGGCAAATATGACGTTTGATTCAATTGAAAGTATAGATGTAATGCGTGGTGAAGAAGTTGAAGTTTTTGGCATTCTAACACAGCAACCGGATCTTGGCCCTGCCTTAGTCATTTTGCCCGGCTCGCATTCTAAGTTTGTACGTCTTGATGAAAATAATAATGTGGTTGCATTGGCAACAACGATGGCAGGGGAAATCTTCGATACATTAACGCACCAGACTATCTTAGCCAGTTCTTTAGAACACCAATTTGTTCAATGTTTAGATAAAGAATATTTACGCAAAGGTGCTGAGCTTAGTCTGCAAGTAGGGATTGCGAGAAGTTGTTTTTCGGTGAGGCTACTAGACCTTTTCACGGAAGCGACACTTGACCAACGCTCAAGTTTTTTATTGGGAGCTATTTTGGCGTCAGATTTACTCGCAATAAAACATAGCCAAGCTCTTAATATTACTAGCGATATAAAAATTGTTATTAGTGGAAAACCTATTTTAGCGGATGCACTTAAAGAGTTAATTAAAAATGATAGTTACTTCACTGGGGAAATACACCTATTAGACGATAAAAAGGAACAGCCTTTTTCTGGATTGGGTGCAATTTCAATATTAAAAGAAACGCAATGCAAATAAATATTATTAATGGTTTTTTATTAGGTGATTGTTATGAATTCTAAAAATGAAATACCGCTTATTGCAATATTACGGGGAATAAAACCTGACGAAGTTTTAGAACATATCGCTATCCTTGCAGATGAAGGTTTTAATTATATAGAAATTCCTCTTAACTCTCCCGAGTGGGAAAAAAGTATTCCATTAGCGATTGAAAACTACGGCGATAAATTAAAAATCGGTGCCGGTACTGTGCTCAATAAAAGCAATGTTGAAAAGTTGGCAATAATGAACGCTAAAATTATTGTCACACCTAACATTAACGTTTCTGTGATCACGACTGCTCTTGAAAATAAGATGGAAATATTTCCAGGTTGTGCAACAGCAACAGAAGCTTTTACCGCGATTGACGCTGGTGCTGTTAATTTAAAAATCTTTCCTACTGCGCCTTTTGGGGTTAATTATGTGAAATCGCTGATGTCAGTGATCCCAAAAAATATTGCCATTTATGCGGTAGGAGGTATCACGCCGAATAACTTGCATGAATACCTAAGTATTGGCTGCCATGGTGCAGGGTTGGGAAATGATCTTTATCGAATAGGCCAAACACCAGAGAAAACCAGAGAAAAAGCGAAAGCATTTATATCTGCATATATCGCATTTAAAAATCAAACTAATTAATCTTAAAGAGATATTCAAATGAAATACGATTATGTTTTTAAAAATGCCACTGTAATAGATGGTAGTGGTAAAAGTGAGTTTGTCAGTGATATTGCCGTTAAAGATGAACGGATTATTAAAATATCAAAAAATATAAGTGAAGATGCTGAAAAAATAATTGATTGCTCAGGTTTAATTTTATCACCTGGATTTATTGATGTGCATACTCATGACGATTTAATTGTGATTGATAAGCCTGAATATATCGAAAAAACATCACAAGGTGTAACGACAATTATTGTCGGTAATTGTGGTATCAGTGCAGCGTGTGCAACATTAAAGGACGAAGTTCCTGACCCAATTAATTTATTAGGTGAATTAAGCGAATTTCAATTTGCTGATTTAGCCAGTTATAAACAAAAAATTAATAATGTGAAGCCAACTGTTAATGTCGCGACATTAATAGGGCATACAACCTTAAGAAATAATTGTGTAACAGACTTATTAAAGCCCGCGACGCCAGACAATATCGCTCATATGAAGCAAGTATTGGCCTGTGCGTTAGATGAAGGGGCTTTAGGGCTAAGCACTGGTTTATCTTACGGTAACGCGATTAATTCTTCGACCGAAGAAATTTGTGAGTTGGCTGAATTATTAGCAGAGCATCAGGGAATTTATACCACTCATATGCGAACTGAATATGACGGTATCATTGATGCGATGCATGAAGCCTTCCATATTGGTCGTCATGCAAAAGTTCCTGTGCAAATTTCCCACCATAAGTGTGCTGGGGCAAAAAACTGGGGACGCACAAAAGAAACGCTAGCTCTCATTGAAAAATACCAAGCCATGCAGGATATCAATTGCGATTGTTATCCATATCGTGCGGGTTCATCAAACTTAGATATCACACAAGTTACTGAAGACTATGACATTCTAGTAACTTGGTCGACACCATTTCCTGAAGTCGCGGGTAAGACATTAAAAGAAATAGCCGCAATGTGGAGTAGCGATATTTTCCAAGTTGCAGAAAAAATTGTTCCTGCGGGAGCTATTTATTTCCAAATGCACGAAGACGATGTGCGTCGTGTGTTACAGCACCCAAGCAGTATGGTGGGTTCTGATGGCTTACCACGTGACCCTAATCCACATCCTCGTCTTTGGGGAACTTTCCCTCGAGTTATTAGCCACTATAGCCGTGATGAGCAGCTTTTCCCAATGACCACCGCGATTTACAAAATGACAGGCATGTCAGCACAACGTTTTTCTTTAAAGGATAGGGGCCTTATTCAAGAAAATTATTTCGCAGATATCGTTGTATTTGACCCTGAAAAAATTAATGAAACAGCCACATTCCAAGACCCAAAACAAAAAGCAGATGGCATTGAATATGTGTTTGTTAATGGTGTTCTGACCTATACCAAAAAAGAAATGACAGGGAATAGAGCAGGTAAATTCTTAGAAAGAAATAAATAAAAGAGAGATAAAAATGATTAAAAGATTCGGAATTGAAGGCTCAAAAGGTACTGGCGGGCAATCATTGCCTTTTGCTAAAGCGGTGTTAGCTGACGGATGGCTGTATGTTTCAGGGCAAACACCCATGATTGACGGGGAAGTGATTGATGGCGGAATTATCGCGCAATCTAAATTGGCTATCGAGAATTGTTTAAATATTATGAAAGATGCGGGATTTGCTACGCAAGATATTGTGCATATGAAAGTGGTATTAAGTGATGCGCGCTATTTCCAATCTTTTAATAAAGTATTTCAGCAATTCTTTGCAGATAACCCACCTGCGCGGGTGTGCTTTGTCGCTGACCTTGTCGTCGATTGTATGGTTGAAGTGGATATCACCTGCTTCAACAGCAAATTCAAATCTTAATTGCTAAGGCGATGAGAGGCTACTATGGAACATAATAATTTCTTAATGTGGTTTTTGTTATATGCATTTGTGATGATGTTTGTGGGTTGGTACATCACAAGGCATCAAAAAACCGGTGAAGACTTCATTCTTGGGGGCAGAAAGCTCCCTATGCTACTCACTCTCGGTTCAACTGTCGGTACGATGGTGGGAACGGGCTCAAGTATTGGTGCAGTCAGTTTTGGTTATTCCAATGGTTGGGCGGGAATGTTGTATGGGATTGGTGGAGCGACGGGGATCTTACTAACGGCTTGGTTATTTGCGCCAGTAAGAAATTATCGCTTTATGACCATGAGTGAAGAGATCTGCTATTACACAGGCGGCAGCCGTTTAGTGAAAAACTTGGTTGCGTTATTAATATTTTTAGCATCGATAGGCTGGCTGGGCGCTCATATTCTTGGCGGCGGTTTATACCTAGCATGGGCGGCAGATATTGATATTACTGTTGCGAAGATCATTATCGCAGTTGGCTTTGTTTTTTACGTGGGGATTGGTGGCTATAAAGCGGTTTCATGGATTGATACACTGCAATCAATTGTTTTATTCCTCGGGTTTATCATTCTAGCGGTTGCTTCGGTAAGCTATGTTGGTGGTTGGGATGTTGTTGTTAAGAGTACAGACCCTGACGCCTTTACTTTATTCGGTATTGGTAAATTAGGCGTTTTACCTGCGATATCATTGGCTGTGGTCATTGGCATTGGTGTATTAGCGACACCGTCATATCGCCAACGTATTTATTCAGCAGCATCAACTAAAGCTATCCGCCAGTCCTTTATTATTACAGGGTTACTGTATATGGGGTTTTCGTTCCTACCTGCGATTATCGGGATGGCAACGCATGTGATGGAGCCGAATTTAGAAAACAGCAGCTTTGCTTTCTTATATGCAACTAATGCTTTACCGCACGTGTTAGCGATGGTGGTATTGATTGCAGGTATGTCTGCCAATATGTCATCAGGCAGCTCAGATGCTATCGCGGGTGTTTCTATTATCCTACGTGATATCTATACGATGGTAACAGGTAGGATGCCTCCACCTGAGAAAGCGATCAATTTATCTCGTATCTTCTTACTTGGCGTCATCTTGTTAGCACTTGTCTTTGCATTAACTTCGAATGACATTATCGGCTACATTACCAAAATGATATCAATGATTATGTCAGGCCTGTGTGTAACCGTGTTATTGGGTAAATTCTGGCATCGTTTTAACTGGCAAGGCTGTATTGCTGCATTGGTTGCGGGGAGTTCAACATCATTAACGATTATCTTGACGCCAGAGTGGTCTGCAAAATTAGGCAACCCAGTAATCCCTGCATTAGCCATCAGTTTGGTCTGCGCGGTTGTTGTGACATTGATAACACCAAAAAATAAACTCAGTCGTGAAGAAGTACTAGAAAATATTACTCACGAGAGAGAAAACACAGCCAAAAGCCAGTAACCAGCAAGTTGAGGGAAGAAAATGACGAAACTGAATGTGTTAGCAGGTGTAGGGCATAAATCAGCCACATTAAATCAGGAAGGTATTTCGGTAAACATTCTACATGAGGATGTGTGTTTGCCTGCGGTGGTAGTGAAGCGTAATGAACTGGAAAATAATATTGCATGGATGCAGCATTATTCGAATGTGGCGAATGTTTCGTTGTCTCCACATGGTAAAACCACCATGACGCCTGCCATTTTTAAACGACAAATTGCTCAAGGTGCATGGGGGCTAAGTGTAGGAACAGCTTATCAAGCCAAGGTGGCAGTGGAGTCAGGTGTTCAGAATATCATTATTGCGAATCAAGTCGTGGGTAAAACCAATATTCGATTACTTGCAGAGTTAGTGCTATTAAATCAAGCCAATATTTATTGTTGTGTTGATAGCGTGATTCATGCAAAACAGCTGGCGGCTATTTTTTCATCGTTAGATTTAACCATAAATGTGCTGATTGAGTTAGGGGTTAATGGTGGACGCTGTGGATGTCGAAGTGAAGAAGAAGCCATCATATTGGCAAATGAGTTAACCAAACTCCCTTCTTTAATGATTGCTGGCATTGAATTCTATGAAGGCGTTATTCATAGTGATGATGCTCAAAAAGATATTGAAGAGATACAGCAATTTTTACAGCGAGTGTTAACCACCAGTCAAAAACTGGATAACTTAGGTGTATTTGCACGTTATTCAGGGGAGCTATTAATAACTGGGGCAGGTTCAGTTTGGTATGATCTGGTCAGTAAAAAAATGGCAGAGTTTCATCTTTCTAAACCTATTCGGTTTGTGATCCGCCCTGGATGTTATATTACACATGACCACGGTATTTATGATGAAGCTCAGAACGCATTGAAAGTTAGAGATAGTATGGCCTGCCAGTTAGATGGCGATTTGATGCCAGCGATGGAAATTGTGGCATTAATTCAGTCAGTACCTGAGAGGGGACGAGCGATTGTTAATTTTGGCAAAAGAGATGTCGCCTTTGATGCAGGTTTGCCTCAGCCTCTAATGCAATACCGAGAGGGGAAGCCAGTCTATTTTCAAACTAATAGTGCGAAAACAGTTGGTTTAATGGACCAACATGCCATTTTATCTTTTGATGAAAATTGTGATTTCCAAGTTGGTGATATACTGGTATTTGGGACATCTCATCCCTGTATTACATTTGATAAATGGAAAGTGATTTATCTTGTTGATGATAAATATGATGTTATAGAGGAAATGCCAACCTTTTTCTAATGTTGAGTTATTAACTCACTTTATTTTAAATCGGTCACTTGTTTTAAGTGGCCGATTTTTTATTCATCACATTCTTGTGATCGAATTCATAACAAATTGTGCATATGCACAATTATATTCAATTTTTTACATTGAAAACTAGTCATTCTTACAATGCCTTCCTGATAAGTGAATTATATAATTTTATTAAATCAAAAAGTCTAATTGATATTCATTTTGTTGGTTAATTGGGTGGTAATAAAAATGACAGTTAAAATCGTGTTTCTCGATCATGAAACTTTCCCCGAAGGAATAAATATTAAGAAAATAAATAAAGAATATAGTTTAGAACGGTATGGGAAAACATCGGAAGATGAAATTATTGAGCGAGTAAAAAATGCAGACATTATTATTACCAATAAAGTAAGAATAACTAAAAAAGTTATTGAAGCTGCAAAGAGACTTAAATTTATTTCTGTCGCTGCAACAGGAACGGATGTGATTGATATTGGTGCTTGCAATGAGCGTAATATATTAGTTTCTAATATCAGGAATTATGCAATAAATACAGTTCCTGAGCATACGTTTACCTTGATTTTAGCCTTACGTCGTAGCTTATTAGCCTATGCACAATCAGTACGAAATGGTCGCTGGCAAGAATCAGGTCAATTTTGTTATTTTGATTATAAAATTAATAACTTAGCTGGATCGACGCTTGGTATTATTGGTGATGGTGTCTTAGGTAAGGCAGTTGCTGATATCGCAAAAGTTTTTGGTATGAAGGTGTTATTTTCCACATACAAGGGCACGAATAATATGGGCCCACTATATACACCTTTTGAAGATGTTATTGCGAAAAGCGATATTATTTCTATTCATTGTCCATTACTCAAATCCACCAAGGATTTAATTAGCTTTCCAGAATTCGAACAGATGAAACCGTCTTGTATTTTAATTAATACTGCACGAGGTGGGATCGTTAATGAAGAAGCATTATATGGCGCTCTAATAAATAATAAAATATTAGGTGCTGGGTTTGATGTTTGTATTTCAGAACCACCTGAAAAAGAAAGTTATATGATGAAATTAACTCAGTTATCAAATTTTATTCTTACTCCTCATATCTCATGGGCTAGTTTTGAAGCCATACAAACCTTATCAGACATGATGATGGACAATATCGAAGCCTTTTTATCTGGCCATCCTCAAAATTTAGTTAATTAATTCACTCATTGATTTAAAGAGGTCATCAATATGTTTTTAGGAAAAGAAATCCGTTTAAAAAGATTATTAAATAAAAAATCTGGCCGTCTTCTTGCAATTACCATGGATCATCCGATTACACGTGGTGTATTACCGGGAATTGGTGATATTAAATCCGTCATGAAACAGGTTGTTGCGGGTGCACCTGATGCTATTACGATGCATAAAGGTATTATTGAAAAAGTTTATCCTCCATATGTTGCTTCCGATGTTTCTATCATCATGAAAGCGACAAGTTACTCCATACCTTACCATGAAGCTTATGACACACCCGTTGCTGACGTTGAAGAAGCCATTCGTTTAGGAGCAGACGCAATTTCAGTCGGCTGTATTATGGGCGGGCCAGAACAGGCACAGCAATTGACATTTTTAGGCCAAGTATCGAAAGCCGCTGCTTCCGCAGGACTGCCTTTAGTCGCACATATTTATCCAAAAGGCCCAATGATTGAAGACAGTTTTGATGCGAAAAATCTCGCTTACTGTGTTCGCGCAGGCGCTGAGCTAGGTGTCGATATCATCAAAACACTCTGGTCTGGTTCCCCTGAGACATTTAAATCTGTCGTTGATAGTTGCCCAGCTATGGTTGCTTTAGCTGGTGGTGATATGGGGAGCGATCTTGTTAGCTTCCTAACAAATACACGTAAAGCATTAGATATTGGTGTTGGTGGTGTGACATACGGGCGCTTTGTATGGCAGCACGAAAACCCAACAGCAGTCATTAAGGCTCTGAATGCATTAATCAATGATGATTGTTCGGTTGACCAAGCTATCGCGGAATATAAGCAAGCGGGTGGCAAATAACCAACGTTCATAGCTGTCATGCATGGGGAGGAAAAAATGAAAGCAGCGGTATTGTATGCGCCTAATGAACTTAGAGTGGCAGACGTTAAATATCCACAAGTTGGTAAAGGCGATGTGGTTATTAAAGTCAAGGCAGCCGCGATTTGTGGAACTGACGGACGGATTATTTCCGGTAAAAAAACCAAAGGCGTGCGTTACCCTTCTGTAATAGGGCATGAATTTTCAGGGGAAATTGTCGAAGTCGGTGAAAATGTGACTGACCTAAACGTCGGGGACGCAATCGCTGTTGACCCTGTCGTGCCATGCCGTTCTTGTGTTTATTGTCGTATCGGTAAAGAAAATGTCTGTTTAAACCGCCAAGCAATCGGTTATGAATTTGATGGCGCTTTTGCGGAATATGTTCGAATACCAGAGGTTGCTTTGTCATCGGGTAATGTCTTTAAGATACCGAAAGGGATGTCTTTTGAAGCCGCAGCATTAGCTGAGCCGTTAGCTTGCTGTATCAATGGACAAAAAAATGTGGGTATTGAGCTTGGTGATACGGTGGTCATTATTGGTGCGGGGCCTATCGGGTTAATGCATGTGCAACTTGCGCGTTTCTCAGGTGCGACAAATATTGTTGTTAGTGAACTCAATGAACAACGCCAACAGGCTGCGTTAAATTGCGGTGCCACACGTGTCGTCAATAGCCAGCAAGAAAACTTACTGGATGTAGTAAAAGGCTTGACGGAAGGGGTGGGCGCAGATGTGGTGATTATTGCTATTGGCATTCCTGGATTAGTTAATCCCGCATTGGAACTCGCTAGAAAAGGAGGACGAGTTAACTTGTTTGCCGGCTTTTCAAAGGATGATATGGCGCAAATTGATGTCAATATTATTCACTACAACGAGCTTATTCTTACAGGAGCCAGTGCGTTAAGTCGAGAAGGCTACCAGCAAGCCTTGACACTGATTTCTTCGGGCTTAATTGATATCGAGAAATTAGTGACTCACCGATTTGCTTTAGATGAGATCAACGAGGCCATGGCAACCGCTCAAAAAGGTGACGCGATTAAAATTATTATACATAACAATTAAAAGCAGGCGTTGGAGGCAGCATGATGGACAGTGTCTATTTGGGAATTGATGCAGGTAGCAGTAGCGTGAAAGTTTGTGCATTTAATTTCCATGGAGAATTATTGGCAAAGGCTTCACGTGATACCAATATTATTTCCAAATCTCCCAAAAATCATGAAATTGACTTAAATGACTTTTGGAAAAAGACCGCAGATGCAGTTAAAGAAGTGACTTCTCAAGTAAAGAATATCGTATCTGTGAGTTTTTCTGTTGCTTGCCCAACGCTGGTTTTATTGGATAAACATCATAAGCCTGTTGCAAATGGGATTACTTATCTTGATGGGCGTTCCGAAGGTTTCATACAGCAAACACTCGGGGAAAATATAACGCATGTTCGGGCACTTTCTTGTAATAGTCCAAGTCCGTCTGCATGTTGGGTGGGAACGTTAGGATGGCTACAAGAACAACAGCCGGAATTAATGCAAAAAGTTCATAAGGTCGTTCTACTTAATAGCTTTTTATCTTTAAAGTTAGGAAGTCAAAAAGCCGCCATTGACCCGACCCAAGCCGCGTATTCTGGCGCAGTCGTTTTGTCTAAAGCACCTAAGTGGTCAAAAGAACTATTAAGGTATTGGAAGTTTAATCACGATATTTTACCGCCAATTTACCAGTGCACTTCTGTGGTTGGTAAGGTGAGTAAAGAAGCCGCTCAAGAAACGGGGTTAAAAGAAAATACGCCAATTATTTTAGGGTCGGCAGATACTGCTGCTGCTGCATTTGCCGTTGGGTTACTTGACCCTGAAACAGCTTTTGAATCAACAGGAACATCAGGAGTCATTACGTTTTGCTTAGAAGAGCCGAACTTTGATCCTCGTTTTATGAACCGATATCACATCGTTCCCAATCAATGGTTGGCCCATGGAGCGATGTCGACAACTGGGGGGACATTCAGTTGGCTAAACCAGGCGGTTTGGCCGGAAGTTAATGACCATGAACAGTTGGAGATATTTTCAAAATCATCAGTACCTGGTGCTAATGGCTTAATTTATCTGCCTTATTTAGCTGGAGAACGTAGTCCTATTTGGGATGTTAATGCATCGGGGGCATGGATAGGCTTACGGCTAAATCATACTCGCGATGATATGGTCAGGGCGGCATTTGAAGGTACAGCATATGGTTTAAAACAGATTTTGAATATTGCTAATGAAAAATGGGGAGTGATATTAGATGAATTACTCAGCGTAGGGGGAGGATCACGTAATACGTTATGGACTCAAATTAAAGCGGATATTCTTCAGGTTGAATATAATATTGCCCAAACAGCAGATGCAGCGGCTTTTGGCGCGGCAATGGTTGGTGCGACAGGAGCCGGTTTTTTCTGTGGCATTAATGACCCTGATTTACCGATTATAAAAACAGAAGATATCACATTCACACCAAATCAAGATAAAAAAACACAAGATACTTATAACAAGCAGTTTAATATTTACAATGGGCTGTATCCTTTATTAAAAGAAACAATGCATAGCTTGTCGAGTAAATAAAATTAGTTGAAGTAAGTTTAAATTAAATAACGTTCCTAAATGTTAATTTTAATGAATTAGCAGGGATCGTTTCATTCTTAAAAAAGCAGGTAATAAAACGTGTATTAAATAATAAACTGCTCTGGAGCGAAAATAATGATAAATTCAAATCCGATTAGGCCAAAGACGAATTATCGTTGGGTGGTATTAGCCCTGATTTTTATCGTCTATGCTGTAAATTATGCAGACAGAAGTAATATTGGTGCGGTTCTACCTTTTATTACTGATGAGTTTAAATTAACTAATTTAGAAGCGGGCTCTCTCGCGAGTATGTTTTTCCTCGGTTATGCTTTATGTCAAATACCCGCAGGCTTTTGGATGGCGAAACGTGGGATAAGAGGTATGGTGTCATTATCCATTCTCGGTTTTTCTGCCATGACTTGGTTTATTGGCTTAGCCCAATCTGCCTTTGCAATTAAGTGGTTGCGTCTTGGCCTAGGTATGGCCGAAGCACCAACTCCTGTCGGGCTAACGTCGACAATTAATAACTGGTTTCCAGCAAAAGAAAAAGCAACCGCCACTGGCGTTTATATTGCTTCAACGATGTTTGCTCCGATTATTGTTCCACCATTAGTTGTTTGGATTGCATTAACTTATGGATGGCGTTGGGTCTTTATTCTGTTCGCTATTCCCGGTATTTTTCTTGCAATTATTTGGTATTTATTTGTTAGAACAAAACCAGAGGAAAGTCGTTTTGTTTCGCAAAGTGAATTAGATTATATTCGTGCCGATAATTCAGAAATTGCAGAAAAGAAAATAGAAGGCAATATTGTTCTGAGTCCTAAATTTAATACGCTAGATAAATTTATTCGTGTTAAATCAGTCACTCCATTAAGTTCAGCTTCCCAAATATTTAAATCTAAAAATATTTGGTGTAATACTATTTCTTATTTCATGATGGTCAGTATTTTATATGGAATATTAACCTGGATACCTTCTTATCTGGTAAATGAAAAAGGCTTTTCATTTATGAAAATGGGCTTTGTTGCATCAATGCCATTTGTTGGTGGGTTTATCGGCTCGATTTTTGGTGGCTGGATCTCTGATAAAGTTTTTGGTCGTCGTCGCAAACCCACCATGCTTTTTACCGC
Source organism: Providencia sp. PROV004 (assembly GCF_011045615.1). NCBI lineage: Bacteria > Pseudomonadati > Pseudomonadota > Gammaproteobacteria > Enterobacterales > Morganellaceae > Providencia > Providencia sp. PROV004. The sequence goes on along the minus strand of NZ_CP042859.1, from coordinate 3,998,680 downwards.
AGTAGCGACGATTGCGATGATGTTAGTGATGTTAAATGTACCCGAAAGCACGAGCGCAGTTGCACTTGCCCTTTTCTCGGTTGGTTTGTTCTTGAATATTGGCTGGCCTGCATTTACTGCTTATCCAATGGGAGTCGCTGATAATAATAACTATCCAATTGCGATATCTGTTGTAAATAGTGGAGGAAACTTAGGTGGCTTCGTTTCACCTATGATGGCAGGGTTATTGTTAGATATGACCGGTAAGTTTGATGCTGTTTTCTCTTACTTTGGTATCTGTGCGGTGATTGGCTTAATTATGATCCTCTTACTCGATGAACCGAAATAATAAAAAGTCGTATCAGGTGGGCGAGTACCCACCTGAATTTTTAACTTATTGATAATAAAAATTTCTAAAGGATTATTTTTATGAAAATAGTCATTGCACCTGACTCATTTAAAGAGAGTTTATCTGCATTGAAAGTCGCAACGGTTATTGAAAACGGGTTCAAAGAGGTTTTTCCGCATGCAACTTATGTTAAGTGCCCTATTGCGGATGGTGGTGAAGGTACAGTTGTCACGATGGTTGAGGCTACCAATGGGGAAATCTATCATCTTGATGTTATTGGTCCTTTAGGTACGAGTGTTCAGGCATTCTATGGTTTATCTCAAAATAAACAGCAAGCATTTATTGAAATGGCTGCGGCAAGTGGGCTAGAGCTAGTCCCTATTGAATTAAGAAATCCATTACTAACGACATCATATGGCACAGGAGAGTTGATAAAGGCCTGCCTAGATACTGGGGTAAAGCAGATTATTATTGGTATAGGTGGAAGTGCAACCAATGATGGCGGAGCAGGAATGTTGCAAGCACTTGGGGCCAAATTATTAGATTCTCATGGGCAACAAATCAAATTAGGAGGGCAAGCACTTGCCGATTTAGCGAGTATTGATGTCAGCACAATGGACCCGAGGATAAAAGCGTGCCAATTTAGTATTGCTTGTGATGTTTCGAACCCATTAATAGGGAGAAATGGCGCATCTGTGATATTTGGCCCTCAAAAGGGGGCGACAAATGAACATGTTGAAATGTTAGACAAAAATTTAGAACATTTTGCAGATATCATTAAGCGAGATTTGCATGTTGAAGTTCATTATATTGCAGGAGCCGGTGCTGCAGGAGGAATGGGAGCAGCCTTACTTGCTTTTCTCAAAGCGGAACTCAAGCCTGGCTTCGATATTATTGCACAAACCTTGAACCTTGAATCACACATGGTAGGAGCAAATTTAGTTATTACAGGTGAAGGGCGGTTAGATAGCCAAAGTTTAAATGGCAAAGTGCCTTTTGGCGTCGCTCAGTTAGCGAGAAAACATAAAATACCCGTTATTGCCATTGTTGGAAGCCTTGGTGATGATCTCAGTCATTTACAACAATATGGTATTGATTCAGCGTTTAGTATTTTGCATAAAATTAGTTCACTAAAAGAAGCTTTAAATAATGCTGAAAGTAATTTATTTAATTGTACTAAAAATATTGCGAATACGCTGAATATTAAAATAGATAATAAAAATTGAAATAATAGTTTTAAAATTTAGCTTTGTTTGTTGTATTTTAAATGAAATTTATTTTTCTTGATTTTTTCAAGGAATATTGAATACTGGAGTTAATTAAATTAAAAATAAACATTATTGAAATTTATGATTGGAAAGTTTATTTCTATTTTACAGCACCAGTAAAAGAGGTTGAAATATGTATGATTATTGTCTTACCTCCAAATTAGCGCAAGAAATTGTTGATAGAACCATGAAAATTATTGATTGTAATATTAATGTTATGGATGAAACTGGATGTATTATAGGAAGTGGAGATAGTAATAGATTGGGTGAATTCCATGAAGGTGCATTACTCGCAATAAAGCAAAAGCGAACAGTTGTTATTGATGACGCCACTGCGAATCATTTACATGGGGTTAAACCAGGTGTTAATTTACCTCTTTATTTGAATAGTAAAATTATTGGTGTAATAGGATTAACCGGAGAGCCAACCCAAATTAAACAATTTGGGGAGCTGGTTTCCATGACGGCAGTAATGATGTTAGAGCAGGCAGAGATTTATAACCATTTGAATTTAAACGATCGTTTTAAAGAAGAAATTATTCTAGCGTATATTGAAAATGGAACCATTCCTGATAACATAACTGAATGGTCTAAAAAGCTTAATATTAATTTTTCTATTCCACGAGTCGCTATTATTATTGAAGTAGATAGCGGACAATTAGGTGTAAATAGTGCATTTAGTGAATTACAAGAAATTAAAAAATTAATAGAGTATAATAATCCTGATAACTTAGTCGCTATTCAATTTTTGACGGAAATTGTCTGCTTAACTCCTGCATTAAATAAGTTCAATCGCTGGGATATTGACACTGCAAAAAAGAAAATTTTAAAATTAGAATCGGATATTCTTAAATTATTTAAATTACAAGTGAAAATATCATTAGGTAATTTCTTTTTAGATCCTGCAGAGGAATCAATTAAAAAATCATATGAGACAGCTAAAATTACCATGCAAGTAGGGAAAGCTAAAAAACCCCAGTTAAAACTTTATTGTTACCAAGATATCATGCTACCGGTATTATTATACGGGTTAAATTTTAAATGGTCTTCAGAAGAACTATTAAAACCATTGAATACATTATTACATGAAGATTCTAATGGTGTATTGATTAAAACATTAACAGTCTGGTTTAAAAATAATTTATTATCTCGTGAAACAGCTAAAGAATTATTTATTCATAGAAATACATTAGATTATCGTTTAAAAAGAATATCTGAGATAACAAAATTAGATCTACTAACGATTGAAAGTAAGGTTCTATTGTATGTTGCTCTACAGCTGAAAAATTAATCCAATAACACTATTGATGATCATCTCTCATGGAGTAAGAGAAGAATATGTTAGCCTTGTTGGCAATCGCCTCAAACTCTGACGCCACGAAGTGGCAGTAAAATTTCTACTTCTTATCTTATATTTTGACTAGTTAGAGACTATCTGCCGACCCACCGATGCTTAGAGCATGATATGGCTTCTTGCCTACTCACATGTACCATCTCAATGAATACCCTATCAAGAAAATAAAGACGTATTGACATCAAACTAAGCTAGCATAGATTGTTCTTAATCTGATTGAGATCAATCTATTTTATATTTGACTCAATAATATCTACTTTCATCATATTTTAGTTCCTTTGTTCTTGAGTAGTACATTAAGTTTTTAGCTACCTACAAATGCGAAAATAAGTATGTCGATAATGTTAAAAATAAAGATGAATTATGTTTTACTTGATTAGTGTTTTTACTTAAATGTAGGGTCTCTATATTTAATTTCACTATTATGTCAGTGATGTAATTATCGATAACAATTTAAGATATCATACTTACTCATTGTGAGTTTTCTAATAAATTATTTTATCTAACTTATCTTAATTAAATGGGTTAATTTCATTATGAAATAATTCAATTGTTATTGAAAATATTTTTTTTGAAATTTTCAGGTCTTAAGATAAGGTTTTTGTATTTATAAATTAATTAAAAATTACCTTTAATTACCTTTTGAAATATTTTGTAATGCCAAGGTTTTTCTCGATCATGCCTTTTTTTAAATTTTCACTTAATTGTTTCTATTTTTATTTTAATTTAAAAAAATGTTTTATGATATTGTTCTTTTTTCGCTGATTTCTATATTTTTATGTATGTTAATTGTTGGATATATATTTGATATTGCTACCATTATTTTTATTTTTTAATTTTCAAGATAAATGTAACAATTAATGAATTAAGAAATATTATGAAATTATTTAATTCTTTTTTTTGGGATATTTCTGATTAATTATCCACCGATAAAAATTTCGTTTTAATAATTTAGGCTTGTTTTAATGTTAGCGTTATTTTCTGAACCATTTTTTTTCACTAATAAGAACCCGTTTTATGAGTATAAAAAACTTTATTAATATTGAATGGGTTTATTTTGTGGTTTTTTATTAAGAAAAAATCAATTTAATTAGGTATGCATCACTTGTTTATCCTGTAATGGTGTATTCAAAATAGAGTATATTGTGGATATTATATATATATCACTAACTTACAGTGAAGGTTGTTAATTAATTGGTGGATTTGACATAATTAAAATGAGATATAATAATGGCAACGCATTGATGCATTGTTTAATTGTCTTATTTATTAATGGAGTTTGATAAATAGGAATGGTTATTAGTGTCAATCCTTAATGTTTACTAACCGAATATATTTTAAGAAAAAAATTAAAATAATCAGATTAATAATAACTTGTTATTTTAATTTGTATTGTCTTTTTATCTAATGGAAATGTATAAAATGAAATTAAATAAACTTGCTTTAGTATTAGGTTTAGGTCTGGCAGTGGTTGCTGGTTCTGCTTCTGCAAACCAAGGTGGCGGCCAAGTCACTTTTAAAGGTTCAATCATTGATGCTCCTTGCTCAATTCCACCAGGTTCTCAAGCATTTGAAGTACCAATGGGTGCTATCGCAACATCTGCATTAAACGGTGGCGGTAAAAGTATTGCTCGCGATTTCAACATCCAATTAGAGCAGTGTGATATCACGACTCTGAAAACTGTTCAAACTACATTTACTGGTACGCCAAGTGCTTCTGTAACTGATGGTTTAGCTATCGCTGGTACTGCAAAAAACGCAGGTATCGTGATCACTGATTTCAACGGTACTAAAATTGCTTTAGGTGCTAAATCTCCATCTCAAGCTTTATTCACTGGTGCAAACACACTGCGCTTCCAAGCGTATTTGCAAGGTGATGCTGATGCAACAAATAAACCAGCTGTACCAGGTGAATTTGACGCAATCGCAACATTTGCTCTGAGCTACCAGTAATTGGTACCGCCCGTACAAGGATGTATGGGCACTAATTTTAATGCGTTGAAATTGGTTATTAAGTTGAAATGGAGTCGCTATGAATCACTTTGGCATCATTGTCATGGTGCTTTCAGGAATGATATTTGCCCCGATAGCGAGTGCGCAAAATCAAAATTCTCGGGCACAAAGTCAGTTCAAAGGAACTGTCACTATGGGTGGTTCAATTATTGAGAGCCCTTGTGCAATTGATGCAGATAGCCGAGATCAATCAGTTAACATAACAACTGTACCGGTTAGCCAGATAATTAACGATAGAGAAAGCCCTGCAAGTAATTTCTCTATACGCCTTATCAATTGTGTTCTAACACCGGTAACTCCTGGAACTCCTAATTGGCAAACTTTCAATATTACATTTGATGGCCCGACAGATGGCCGCAGCTTCGATGTTTTCGGGCATGCAAACGGATTGTCAGTAAAAATTTCTGACACAGCTGGAAATGTTGCAATACCTGGTAAGGCAATGCCGGATTTACCCATCAGAGCAGGGGAGACAACTCTGCACTATAAGGTGCAGGTAGTACCTAATAATAAACGCTTAAAACCAGGAAATTATCAGACAACTATCCGTTTTAAAATGGATTATTACTGAGTTATTACTAAGGGACTATTATGGCTCTGCGATTAAAAAGTAAAAATAAAGTATTTAATAACTCAGTAAGTTATTTTTTAACGCCTGTTGCTACCATGGTGTTTATAGCTATTGCTCATATAAATTTAGCTAATGCGAATAATGATAATATTGAGTTTAATACGGATGTTTTAGACCTTCAGGATAAAAGCAATATTTCCTTAAATGAGTTCTCTCGAGCAGGCTATGTCATGCCAGGGAAGTATCCATTTAAAATTAATTTAAATAGTCGCGACTTAGCTGACACTTTTGATATTGAATATATCGCGGATCCTAATGATCCAAGTATGACAGAGCCTTGTTTAACGCCAGATGTTGTCGACCATATCGCTTTGCGCGATGAATGGAAACAGAAGGTTGAGTTTTCTAACAATGGCCAATGTTTAATTCCAGAAACGATTCCTGGAATGACAATAAATGGCTCTTTAGCTAAAGAAACTATCACAATTACGGTACCTCAGGCTTATATTGAGTTTACTTCTGATAACTGGGATCCACCATCTCGTTGGGATGAAGGGGTGCCCGCTCTAATTTTTGACTATAACTTGAATGCTAACGTGACAAGGCCTGCGGATTCAGCCAATACCCAGTCGGTTACTGGTAATGGTACAACAGGTTTTAACCTCGGCGCGTGGCGTTTTAGGGCTGATTGGCAAGCTAGTTATAATCGGACTAATGGGCAGTCAACCGATCGTAAATGGGATTGGAGCCAGTATTATGCTTATCGAGCAATCAAAGAGTTAAATGCAAAGCTAACGATGGGTGAGCAATTTTTACGCTCAGGTTTGTTTGACTCATTCCGTTATATGGGGGTGAGCCTGATCTCAGATGAGAGAATGCTACCACCAAATCTACGTGGTTATGCACCTGAGGTAACAGGTGTTGCAAGAACCAACGCAAAAGTGATTGTAACTCAGCAAGGGCGCGTTATTTATGAAACGCAAGTCGCTCCGGGACCTTTCCGTATTCAAGATTTAAGTGATGCGGTTAGCGGTAAGTTAGATGTACGAGTAGAAGAGCAAGATGGCTCTGTACAAGAGTTTCAAATGAATACCGCCTCTATTCCTTATTTAACACGTCCAGGCTCAGTGCTATTTAAGATAGCGGGTGGTCGACCGAATAATATGGAACATGAAACCGAAGGGCAAGGGTTTGTTACGGGGGAGTTTAGTTGGGGAGTTTCTAACGGTTGGTCATTATTTGGTGGTGGTATAGCAGCGGGTGATTATAACGCGTTATCACTGGGTGTTGGTCGAGATTTACTTGCCTTCGGTGCAATTTCATTCGATATCACCGAGTCACGAGCAAAACTGAAAACAGATAACAAAATCTATACGGGTGCATCGTATCGCTTAAGTTATTCAAAACGTTTTGAAGAATATGATAGCCAAGTAACCTTTGCTGGATACCGATTCTCTGAACGTGACTTTATGAGTATGAACCAATACCTCGATCGTCGTTATAGAGGTGTGGAGTTCGATAATAGTAAAGAGCTATATACGATTACATTTAATAAGTATTTCACGAATGCAGACCTAACCGCGTATCTGAACTATAACCACGAAACCTATTGGAATAAGCCAGCGGCAAAACGCTATAACGTTTCTATTGCGAAATATTTCAATATCGGTCGTTTTAAAAATATCAATTTAAGTTTAACGGCATTCCGCAACAAATTTGATAATAGAAATAATGACGATGGGCTATACATGAACCTCTCTTTGCCATGGGCAGATAGAGCATCAATTAGCTACAACAATATGATAACGAGAGATGGTAACTCACACACTGTCAGCTATTTCGACTCCGTTGATGATAAGACCAACTATCGTGTTGGTACTGGGGTGAGTAGCCGAGGTCGTGGAACTATTGATGGTTTCTATACGCGTTACGCAGATTTAGCAACAGTAACTGCAAGTACCAGCTATATCAATGGTGATACTTCTTCAGCCGCCTTTTCTCTACAAGGTGGTGCAACAGTCACAGGGCATGGTGCTGCACTGCACCGTATTAATACCCCAGGTGGTAGCCGTGTGATGGTGGGTACTGAAGGTGTGAAAAATGTGCCTATTCAAGGTTTCGGGCCGACCACGGAAACCAATATTTTTGGTAAAGCGGTAGTTGCTGATATCAGTGATTATTACCGTACTAATACACATATTGATGTGACTCAATTGCCTGACAATGTGGAAGCTATTCGGACATCTCAGCCAATTACGCTGACCGAAGGGGCGGTTGCTTATCGTGAGTTTGAAGTGTTATCGGGTATTAAAACTATGGTGAGATTGGCATTGGCTGATGGAAGTTATCCGCCATTTGGCGCCACAGTGAGAAATGAAAAAAATAGAGAGCTCGGTATCGTGACTGATAATGGCTCTGTGTATATCTCCGGTGTCAATCCAAATGAAGTTTTAGATGTGCATTGGGATGGAAGCACGCAGTGCAAAATTCAGGTTCCAGAAAATATTACAACGGCTGAATTTAACTCACTGTTATTACCGTGTACAAGCAGCCCCAGTGTTGAACCTGGGTATATGCCAGCAAAAGCCGTTCCTGTTGGGCAGCCAGCACCAGTTTACAAGCCTGCACCGATTAAACAGGGCGTAGCACCCAGTCAGCGTTGGTTATTGAAACCACCGGATATTGCTTACAGCGTAGATTATACCGAGTAACCCAAATTGCTTGATTTTATAACTAGTTGGTACATATGAACATTAAGAAAATTGCATTTTTTACTACAACAATCACGTTATCCGCGGTGCTATGTGGGCAGGCTTTGGCCGCGATTGCCCTCGATAGAACACGCGTCATTTATAATGGGGCTGAAAAGACCATTAGCTTGAATATTAAGAATGAAAACACTGAGTTACCATACCTTGCACAGGGGTGGATTGAAGATGCAAATGGTAACAAAATTGAAAGCCCACTCACAGTTTTACCCCCGGTTCAACGTGTAGAAGCGGGTGAAGGTAGCCAAGTTAAAATTCAAGCTCTTCCTGATATCGCGACATTGCCTCAGGACAGAGAGAGTGTTTATTACTTTAATTTACGTGAAATTCCACCACGTAGTAAAGAAGCGAACGTATTACAAATTGCATTACAGACGCGAATTAAATTGTTTTATCGACCAAAAGCGTTATATGCCACACGCACGGATTTAGAGAATCCATGGCAAGAGAAAATTACGCTAACACGTAAAGGTGATGCCTACGAAGTCACGAATCCAACCCCTTATTTTGTCACCATTGTAGACGCAAGTACAAAAGTGGGCGGAGACACGGTGAAACAGTTTGAGCCTGTCATGATCTCACCAAAAAGTAATGGAATGCTTAAAGGTAGTGCAAGTGCGATGGGGGCAAAACCCGTTCTAACTTATATCAACGATTATGGTGGAAGGCCTAAACTGACGTTTGGTTGCGCTGGTACAACTTGCAAAGTTGAATCTTCGACGGATAGATAACGGGGAATAACGTATGAAAAGGACTCTCCTGTTCAGCACTATCTTATTCGGTTTAGTTCCAGTGTTCACCTTTGGAGCAGACAGTTGGGATATTGATGGATTACATGGAACATTGACAGTCAATGGCATGATGACCGAAGCACCTTGTACGATGGATGTGACTAATTCAATGCGCCAAGAAGTGTCTCTAGGGGAGATTCCTTCTTATTCACTGCGTAAACCTGGTGATAGAGCTGAGCCAGTTTCATTCGAATTAGAATTTAGACATTGCATTCGCACGGAAAGCCGAATGAAAGACACAAGAACGGGAAGATCGCTTTGGGATGCAATGCAACCGGTGATAACTGTCTCTTTTGTTGCCGTATCGGATCAACATTTTCCAGAAATGTTAAGTGTAAAAGGCGTCTCTGGCTTGGCGTTAGAAGTGACAGATGCACAACGAGAAGATATCAGACTAGGAAGCCGAGGTCGTCCTCAATTTCTCGATGCACCGCAGGGTACTCTTCAATACTTTGTAACGCCAGTGAGAACCCCTGAAAAATTGACTGAAGGAAGTTTCAGCGCCGTAATGGACTTTAAGGTGGATTATGAGTGATTTAAACAAGCAGCGGTACCTGCTGGCATCTTGTCTCGCTGGACTATTTTTTACATCGGTTTCTTATGCAGGATTACCTGATTCGCGTATTAGCCCATCGGGAAATACACGGGCAACAGTTACACCCGGTATGATAACTGTACCGATTAAAGGGGTTGTTTTGGCTCCACCGCCTTGCAAAATTAATGGTGGAAATATAATCAAAGTTAATTTTGATGAGATCATGAGTACCCGAATTGACGGTAATGCCTATTCGAAGCCCATAAATTACAATATTAATTGTGAAAAAAGGCCAACATCACAAATGAAAATGACGTTGATTGGTATTCCTGCATCTTTTGATAGTGGGGCAATTGAAACAGATCTTCCGGGTTTAGGGATTGCTTTTCGTTATAACGGAAGCAAGCTTCGATTGAACCAAGAGGTCAAGTTTGTGTACCCAAATGCGCCTCAATTTGAAGCCATACCTGTTCGTGATTTATCCACAACTCTGACAAAGGGTGGGGTTTTTCATGCAGGCGTCACTATCAAACTTGATTATCAGTGAGGGAAAAATAATGCAAAGAATAATGAAAAGACTTCCTCTGATAATGAGTTTGTTAGTTATACCTAGCAGTGCCGTGATGGCAAATGATGTGGAGTTTACTGGAACCTTGCTAATTCCACCGCCTTGCACTGTTTTTGAAGATAAAGTCCACGTTATTGAATACAAAGATATTGGTTTACATAAGATTGATGGTATCAGATTTACGAAACCTATTAATTACGCTTTGAAGTGTGAAGACAATTTAAAAGGTTGGGACTTAATGCTAACTATCAAAGGGACAGCAACAGATTTTGATAAGTCGGCACTGGAAACCAATATTCGAGATCTTGGCATGCGTATTACCCAAAATGGTTTAGGTTTTGAAATCAATAAACCATTGAAAATTACTTATGGGCAACCGCCTGTTTTAGAGGTTGTTCCTGTCAAGCGATTGGGAGTGACGTTGCCTGAAGGGGGCTTTACTGCAACAGGCACATTGCTAGCGGAGTACCAATAATGAACAAAGTAATCCAATGTGCAGTAGCAGGCGCCTTACTTATTAACTTTAATGCTGCTTTTGCTGTGCCTGATAATTTAAGAGTTATCGGTAATTTAGTGGAGGAGCCTTGCACTATTTTACCGGGTGATGAAAACATTCCGATGGATTTTTTTGATACACCGGAGAAAAACTTTTATGCCTATGGTGAAACTCCGCCTAAAGAGTTTGTGATTAAGTTGTCTGACTGTGACACGACAATAGGCAAATTTGTGGAAGTGACTTTTTCAGGGACACCTAATCTTGCACTTCCTGGTTTTTTAGCATTATCAACAAGTAGTGTTGCATCGGGTTTCGCGGTGGGGCTGCAAAATTCAGATAAAACACCACTGGCTATTGAACAGAAAGGCTCGAAGCTAACGCTACAAGATGGCGCTAACCAATTGCGGTTCTATGCCTATTTAAAAGGTGAACCGGATGCTATTGCTGATAAGACAATAAAAGTAGGGCCTTACAGTGCTGTAGCAACATTTAAATTAGATTATGAATAATAAGGCTGTGAACTAATATGAAAGTATTTTTATCGCTATTAATTGGTGCAGTCATGTTTTCGCCTTCTGCATCAGCTTATATTTTTTCCTATATCACTGAATCAAGACCCGGTAATAATCCAAATAACGGAGATGCAGATTATAAATATGTGATTGCTCGTTGGGATCCTGAATCGCCGAGTACGCCTAATCCTTGTTATGGGTGGTCGACATGCTATCTCACCATAAGTCATAAGCATACCGCTGATGGAACACCGGGGGCTGCAACAGTCAATTTGGCCGAAATTTCTAAGTATCGATATATGATAGATGTTCAGAATATCCCCGGGGTTTTGGCAAGAGCGACAGCTCCAGCAACACAGTGGGCTGTTCATACCGGAGTTAGGTTACAGAATAATCAAGAGTGTGTGGGGCTGTTTTACCAAGATCGCACTGGTGTTACAAGCAGAGGAGGTCTACTTCCTGGTTCTCAATGTGGTATAGCTCCGCCACCAATAGGAGCTTGTAAGATCAACAATAACATCCCGGATATTAACTTTGGCCCAATTAGCGAAGCTGATCTCGCTGGCCAATCAAAACAAGTGAACGTTAGTGTGACATGTAACTTAGCGATGGATGTTTTGGTGATTGCCACTGGTGTGAACGTGACAAATGGACGTGTAAATTTACGAGCAGATAATAGCTTATATGCGAATTTGTATTTAGGTGGGAATGATACTCCAGGGGAAAATGGTTACAAAATCCATGTGCCTGCAGGTGGAACAAACTCGGTATCCCTAAAAGCCGTATTAGGTACCAATGGCCGAGTTCAAGCTGGTCAGTTTGAAGGTGCCGCAGCCCTTATTTTAACTGTGCCTTAATAAATGGTGATAATATGTATTCAGAAAATGGCAGCGAAAAAATCCATTATATGGTAGGTCAGAGGATCTTAGAAAAACGTAGAGAACTGGGATATACAGGGTTTCAGTTAGCTCAATTGTTAGGTGTTAGTCAACAGCAAATCTCACGCTATGAAAGAGGTAAAATCAAGATTGATTTGTTTCATTTATTTAAACTTGCATTTTTGATGAAAACGCCAATTGATTGGTTTCTTGAAGATATTAGTTCTCAGCTCAATGAAAATGGGCAATTAGATGACATGTAATCATGCGCATTTAAATGGGAATTAATGGTATATAGGTTGAGATTACGGATTTATATCGTCTGCTGTCATAAAAATAGTTAAGCAAACAAATACAGTCGCAGGCTCAACCTATTTATTTTACCCAATGAAGTGCAGTCAAATCACGTTTTACTCTATTTTCCTGATTTTCTATATCTATCCTCTTTGTTTAAACATTAAAACCTACGTGGTCAATTCATTGAATTGATGTTTTTGTGCGTTAAGACAACTTTTTAGTGAATGCAAATGCAAACTAATATCATTTGCGCTTGTTTGCGTGTAATATACGCCAAATTGTGAATCACAAAATTTAATCATCAGTACTTTTATCGATGGACGGAGGAAATTAGATGTTTGCAAAATCATTAGTTTCGGGTATTGCTTTGTTATCTGCGTTAGTATTAGCCGGTTGTGATAACGCGAAAGACACGACAGAAACAACACAAGTTGCAGAAAAACAAACTATCACGATAGAACATGCCCAAGGCAAAACTGAAATTCCTCGTCATCCTCAAAAAGTCATTGTGATGAACATGGAAACATTGGACATCATGGATGCACTTGGCGCCCCAGTTGCGGGTGTTCCACAAACCAACGTTCGCTTCCCTGAATTCTTAACGAAATATAGTGGTTCTGAATACGTCAATGGCGGAACATTATTTGAACCCGCTTATGAAACATTAAGTAATGCTAAACCTGACCTGATTTTAGGTGGAAGCCGTGCCCGTGATGCTTATGACAAACTCAGTGGCGTTGCTCCAACTATCTCATTAGACATTGATAACAAAAACTTTATTGGTAGCTTAACTGAGCGTACTAATGAACTTGGTGCATTGTTTGGTAAAGAAGAACAAGCCAAAAAATTGATTGCTGACTTCAATACTAAAATTGAAGGTATCAAAACTAAAGCACCTACCGCGGGTAAAGCGATGGTGATCTTAGTCAGTGGCGGTAAAATTTCCGCATACGGTCCGGGTTCTCGTTTCGGCTTTATCTTTGATGTATTAGGTTTTGAACCTGCTTATGTATTTGAAGAAAACACGGGTCGCCACGGTAACATCGTTAATGCAGAGTTACTGGTGAAATTAAACCCAGATTGGTTATTTGTTATCGACCGTGATAGCGCGATTGGTAAAACAGATGCACAGCCAGCAGCAGAAGTATTAGATAACGCATTAGTGAGAAAAACCGCAGCGTGGGAAAAAGGCCAAATTACATACCTTGACCCAACTGCCGTATATATTGCAGGTGGTATTCAAACTTACTCTAAGTTAATGGACGATATCAATACAGCATTAGAGAAGAGCCAAGCAAAATAACCGATGAAAACGCTTTATCTTTTTTGTGGAATTATCGCGTTATTGGTTTTAGCGGTATTAAGCTTGTTTATTGGAGCGGGTGACGTGTCACCCGTTTCGCTTTTCACCGACCCAGAGATGCAAGACATCTTTTTTATTAGCCGAATTCCCCGAACCGTCTCTTTGATTTTAGCAGGTAGCGCCATGAGCGTTGCTGGGCTAATCATGCAATTATTAACACAAAACCGCTTTGTTGAACCTTCTCTTGCAGGGACAACCCAGTCAGCCAGTTTAGGTTTATTGGTCGTTATGGTGCTTTTCCCTGCAGCAAGTATTATGACTAAGATGGTGGTCGCTAGCGGTTTTGCGCTTCTTGGCACCATGTTGTTTATGGTGCTATTGCGTCGTGTCATTTTAAAATCCGCCCTGATAGTCCCATTGGTAGGGATTATGTTGGGTGCAGTGATTAGCGCATTGACCATTTTTACTGCTTATTATTTCGACTTATTACAATCACTTGGTGCATGGATGAGCGGTGACTTTTCTAGCATCATTCAAGGCCGATATGAACTATTGTGGTTAGTAGGAATATTAACGTTAATTGCTTGCTGGATTGCCGATAGCTTTACGGTTGCCGGTATGGGGCGTGAATTTTCAATTAATGTTGGCCTAAATTATCGCAAAGTAATGACCATCGGTTTATCGATTATCGCTTTAATTAGCGGCGTAGTGGTCGTGGTGGTCGGCGCGTTACCTTTCCTAGGCTTAATTATTCCAAATCTCGTGAGCTTAGTGATGGGGGATAACATACGTAAAACCATCCCTTGGATTTGTATTGCTGGTGGTGGTTTAGTTTTACTGTGTGACATTATTGGGCGTTTAATTCGCTATCCATTTGAAATCCCTGCAAGTGTGATTTTAGGTGTTGTTGGCGCGGTGATTTTTTTATATTTATTGTTGAAGCAACAACGTTATGCAAAAAGTTAATACATCAATAGCGTTACCGAAGAAAAGGGTAACGCCGTTGCAAAGAATATGGATACTACTGGCTTTGTCATTGTTATCCATTATTCTTTATATGACGGTCAATTTGGGCAGTAACCTTGCCTATATTTTGCCGCATCGAGGCTATATTGTTCTCACGATGATCGTGGTGGCTTTCGCTGCTGGGGTTTCAACAGTTCTCTTTCAAACTATTGCTAATAATAAGATACTGACACCATCTATCATGGGGTTAGAAGCATTATTTATATTATTACAAACCATTTTTGTCTTCTATACCGATAGCTTTCCATCCTCTTGGTTATTGAATATTGGTAAATTTTTATTAGAGTCCACATTACTTGTGTTGTTCTCTGTTCTGCTTTATCGCTGGTTATTTGTGTCAGTTAAAATGAATATCAACCTAGTATTGATGGTAGGTATCATTCTTGGCACATTATTTCGCAGTGTAGCGACATTACTACAGCGTTTAATGGACCCCAATGAATTTTCCATTTTACAAAGCCGGATGTTTGCCACCTTTACGAAGGGGACGCCTGAGCTGATTGTATTCACACTGCTGATTACAGCGGTGGTAGGGGTTTTGTTGTGGCGCATGCGCTATTGTTTTGATGTTATCGCGTTAGGGCAAGCCAATGCGGTGAACTTAGGGATTAATTATCGCCAGCAAGTCACGGTTATTTTGTTACTTATTTCAATCTTGGTTGCTGTTTCTACAGCACTGGTTGGCCCTTTAACATTCTTAGGCTTGATGGTCGCGAACTTAGCTTATTTAGTGGCTGGCAGTAGCCAACACCGCTATTTGCTCCCCGTTTCCTTTCTACTTGGTGTCATTGCGCTGATTGGCGGCCAGTTGATTCTTGAGTACGGTTTAAATATGGCGGGAACATTATCAGTCGTTATCGAATTTGTCGGCGGAATTTTCTTTATTTATATGGTGTTAAGAAGGTTTTAGTATGATTGAAATTAGTCAGATATCGAAAAGTTATCAGGATACTAAAGTCTTAGATAACGTGACAACAACAATTAAAAATAGCGGTATTACCTCAATCATCGGGCCTAATGGTGCAGGTAAATCAACACTGCTGTCGATTATTGGGCGTTTGTTACAGCCCGATGATGGCGGTTATGTCAAAGTGAATGAGCTTGATGTTTCAACAACACCCAGTGATAAATTAGCAAAATGCTTATCGGTTTTGCGCCAAGAGAACCAATTTGCGAGTCGATTAACCGTCGAGGAGCTGGTTGGTTTTGGGCGTTATCCGTACACGAAAGGCCGTTTAACTATTGATGATAAAAAGAAAATTGATGAGTCACTCTCTTTTCTCAATTTGTCAGATTTGCGCCACCGCTATTTAGATGAGTTATCGGGTGGCCAGCGCCAACGAGCTTATGTTGCAATGGTTTTATGCCAAGATACAGAATATGTTTTACTGGATGAACCACTCAATAATCTCGATATGAAGCATGCGGTGATTATGATGAAGTTATTACGTAAAGCGGCTGATGAACTAGGGAAAACCATTATCCTAGTGATCCACGATATAAACTTCGCTTCTGTTTATTCAGATTACATTGTTGCACTGAGAAACGGGCGTCTGTCTTATCATGGCAAACCAGAAGAGATCATGAAATCTGAAATTATTGAGGATATTTTTGATACGCCAGTGGATATTAAGCGGGTGGATGATCAGTATATTGCTCTCTACTACTAAATTTTCGTCATCCTTCGAGCTGTAGCGGTGTTGGCTACGTTTAGCTACTCCGGGTCACATACTTTTGTATGTTCCCAATTTTCGTCATCCTTCGAGCTGTAGCGGTGTTGGCTACGTTCAGCTACTCGGGTCACATACCTTTGTATGCTCCCCGAGGTATCTTTTCTTGCCGCCTTGCTGCCGTTCGAATGGTTTAGAAAATTAAATTTTCGTCATCCTTCGAGCTGTAGCGGTGTTGGCTACGTTCAGCTACTCGGGTCACATACCTTTGTATGCTCCCCGAGATATCTTCTCTTGCCGCCTTGCTGCCGTTCGAATGGTTTAGAAAATTAAATTTTCGTCATCCTTCGAGCTGTAGCGGTGTTGGCTACGTTCAGCTACTCGGGTCACATACCTTTGTATGCTCCCCGAGATATCTTCTCTTGCCGCCTTGCTGCCGTTCGAATGGTTTAGAAAATTAAATTTTCGTCATCCTTCGAGCTGTAGCGGTGTTGGCTACGTTCAGCTACTCGGGTCACATACCTTTGTATGCTCCCCGAGATATCTTCTCTTGCCGCCTTGCTACAGTTCGAATGATTTAGAAAATTATCGTGAATTAGAATATTTTTCTTGAGAAGAAAATAAAAAAACAAAATATTTATGGTGAAATTTCAATATCTTCATCGGTTGTCAGTAAATCTAGTGACTGCAACACTTCTAAGCGTTTAATTCCATCGGCATTCACCACTAAACGAGCCAGCTCATTATAGGTTTTTTTGTTAATTGTGACGCGACGGCAAAGGTAAATGTGATACACCTTTTCACCAATAATCGCAGGCTCATCATCATTCACAGTGAGTTCTTCATAGCTAATATCAATATATTTTAGGAAATCCGAAATATTAAAACGCGTAATATCTGCGATTGATGATTGGTTTTTTTCAAACACGGATTGGCGGTTATGTAGCAATACATCTTTGCGGTAATACAGAATATCTTCCATTCGCTGGACGTTAACTAAATTGACCCAATGCGATTTTTGCCGCATTTCACGGATATCTGGGGAAAGCATATTTTCATTAATAAAACGAAAAGACTCTTTACAAATACCGACTGGTGCTTTCACTCCTTCGCGGTAAATACGTAATTGCCGGTCAGGGATCCATTTTTGAAATAAGCGATACAGCTGCTCTCGACCTACTTCTTTCAGCCTATCTTTGAAGATATAGCCGATGACCATAGCCAAAAATAAGTTGGCACTTAAAGCCCCATATTTTCCTTGCCAGAAAAAGGCGATAACAGTTGCGAAAAGCATTGAAATTGCAGCAGCAATACCATAAATAGAGTGTAATAACAGGGGAAGTCCTCGCTTGTGGCGAATTTCTAAATAGAGATAGCGATTGATATATTTTTTCAATAAATTACGGCGATATGTGACTAATTCAGCATCCGTCTCATCACTAGGAAAACAATCAGGGTATTGTTTCTTTAGGTAACGCATTTCTTGATACCAGAAATGACGTATTTCTTCGCGCAATGGCATTTGCTTATCGGCTAATAAATCACGTAAATAATTCATGGTGTAATACGTCATGAATTCGTCACAATAAGAAAATGCATTGGAATGGATTGCTTCTTCAATTTTGGTTGACTGTGTTGCTAATTCCCGATAAGTACAGAGACATTTTGCGATGTTTGCCATGAACTCAGCTAAGTATTCAGGCGTTTGCCGTTGGGGATTTTGGCTTACCATTTTAACATTCAAACGAACGGTTCTTTTGAAGGTTAAAGCATAGCGCTTTAGCCTATTTTCATACTCGTCTAATGAAGGTAAGTTTTGTGGCGTACATTGTTGTAACCACTGTTTTAGTTCATCTAATGCCCCGTTTTCATCAGTCAGTGATGATAATTTTACGGTCGGTGGGCGCAGCCGAATATAGTTTTTGAGGCTGCGCTGGAGGTTTGATGCTGTGTAGAGGTCTGGGTTAATCTGTAATGATGAAGGCAAAAAGAAAAAGGTCTCTACTTGGTAACGGATCTCTTTAGACTTACGTGGAAACAACACTTTTTGTTTGATTTCAAACTGTTTTTTTCCATGGATCTTGAGAGATTCTTTAATCATATTTTCCTTCACACTGTTCTTTTGGCCAATATTCTATCTTTACCAAAGATAACTATTAAATCCCATGAGTGGCATAATGTAATGTGTCCATAGTATTAGTAGTATCCAGATAAGAATGAGTTGAATCATACCATATTTAAATGAGTCACCGGTTGAATATTGGTCAGTCAAATAACTGATATTAGCAGGCTTAGAGTTAAAATAGAGAACATAAACCTGATTAATCATAAACGCCATTGGTAAACAGAAGCCAACTAAATCCCAGTTATATCGTTGAGCAATGGCAATAATAATAGGGAATAAAATAATTGTACGTGCTGTTTTACTTTCACTAATCAATGTGGTGAGTGCAAATACTGCGCTTAATACAGCGAAAACAAGCAGTTTTCCAGCACCTTGAGGGTCTATGTTCCAATGGTCAAAGGCTTTGTGGACATAAAGGCCGACAATATCCGTCTGGTCCATCATACCGCCTAATACGTAAGCACCAAAACTAAACATTAACATGTGCCATGGAATATCAGCATCATTCCATTTCATGACACCCATTGCTGGCAGCCGTGAAAAAGAGGGCATCAGGACAATACAAGCACCTGCTAATGCGACAACTTCAGCTCGTAAGCCTGTCCATTTACCCGTGGACCATAATAGTAAAACAAGAATAAATACGACCCCTGCTTTAATTTCACTGATTTTGACTTTACCTAATGCATTATATTCCGAGCGTAAGCGGTCCATGCCACCTTCGAGTTTCGGTGTTTTTTCTTCATCTGTAATCCTAAAAATAAACCGAGTCCCAGTCCACCATGCGACTAAACATTGAATGACAGCCAATGGGAATAGTGCAATAAACCAATCTTGATAAGTGACTAATGCACCTGCTTTTTCTAGCATTGCTGCCGCTAATAAATTGGCCGCAGAACCTGTTAAGAATGCGCTAGCGGAGACATTATTCGCCAGTAAGTTAAGGAGCACCATATTACGGCCAACATTGTTACGCTGAGCACCACCAGTGGCACCGTAGATAGCCGAAATCACCATAAATAATGGCAGTAGTAGTGCCGTTTTTGCCGAGGTTGCACTAATAAATGCACCAAAAATCAAGTTTAATGCCACAAAGCATAGGAATAACATGGTTAAATGATTTTTAGTTTTGAGTACTAGCATGAGTGAAATACGTTTTGCCAAACCTGTCGTAACTAATGCGCTCGCTAGGATAAAGCTGGCAATATTTAGAATCATGACGGGTTCACCTAGCATCGCGAAGGCAGGGCGCATTTTCATCACACCAGTAATGATAACGACAACAACGACAATTAATGACGTGAGATAATTTGGAATAGCTTCAGTGAGCCATAAAATCAGTGAAGCAACAAAAATCCCCATTGCACTATAGCAATGAGCTGCCGGAACTTTTGTTTGTGCTTCAAATACATCGATTGTCCCACACCATTGTAATTCGAAAAATAGAAATGAGAGAATAGCTAAAGGTACACCAATGAGTTTGAGATTTTGCATTAGTGCGCCAGCTTTGATATCACGGAATTTTTCTAATGAATAATTACGCATATCAAGTGGGTCAAAGCTTGGCTTACTATTTGCTGACATACATATCTCCTTTTATTATTATCATTCAAGGGTCGGTGTTATTTGACTCGACCCATATAGATGAACAACGATATGCATTACATAAAAGAGTTACATGCCAACAACACGCTTGGCGGCTTTCAAATAATTTGTATTAGGTAATTTGTTGATACCTAAGGCATTAACGACGGCTTGCATTTTTTCGTAATCTTCACTTTCACAACAAGCGGTTTCCATTAGTGCCCCATTGAACCAAACGCGTGCAAACTCACAAATAATGCCATCGACCATAAAGCCATAGCGCATTTTTTCAACGGTGACTGCATTGAGACAAGGGTGTTGGCGCACAATAGCTTTGAATTCCTCAATTTCATAGCTGTCTTTATCGAGAGGAATATCAACTTCAAGGTGAGATAAAATAATATTTAATTCTTCTTTTTTTACTGGAAATTGGAATTTGCCTCTCGGTTGGAATATTTCATAGCCCTCTTTTGTTTCACCAACTTTAACTTTAATATCTAATAATCCATCACGTACTTTTACATTGGCATCATTCGTTTTTTCAGATAAAAAATAGGTTTCTATTGGCATTTTTCGCGCAGCGTATAAGGTTGCTTTGACATCCCAAATTTTAGTTTCTATTTCGTTAATAAGGTCATGTCCAAATATTCTAAATTCTGCTCTAGGTACTATTTTACTTGCATCTTCTTCTGATATCGCAATATTTTTAGTTAATGTATTCATAAAATTCCCCTTATTTTTTCCATGTGGTATAAGGATTAGCAACAAGATTAGAATTAAAATATTTGGGGTCTGAAGATATTTCGTCGCCTACCCATTCGGGTTTTTTAAAGGATTGGTTTTCATCGCTAAGTTCGACTTCAGCAACAATTAACCCTTCGTTAACACCAAAAAATTCATCTACCTCCCAAATTAAGCCATCGAAGGGGATTTTATAACGTTTCTTGTCGATAATGGGTTGTTCTGCTAATTGCGTCAGCATAGCAACACAATCAGCATGGGGAATTTCATATTCATATTCAGTTCGAGTAATACCGACGGTAATTCCTTTAATTGTTAAGAAGGCTTTATCATCGATAGTTCTTATTCTAACGGTACGTTCTTTCTGGCTATTTAAATAACCTTGGGTGTAACGAACACCATTGGCTAACTCTCTCCATGAATCACCCGATACTAAAAATTTACGTTCAATTTCTTTAGCCATTATGATTACTCCTGAGAAGAACAAAGTGGTTAATTTTTATTATTAACCATGCATTTTATTTAAAACCATCTTTGCACATTCATAGAGGAACCAAAAATCAGCAAGTTGTATGCGTAATATAAGTAAATATTATAGTTGCTTATCTGTTGTATAATTGATGCGATTTAGATATTTTCGGTATGAATAAGTTGCGCTATATCACTATTTAATGATATTTCGTCAGATATTTCGCGTAATAGCATAATAAATTGAAAAGCAGCTGCGGAAAGCGAACGATTAGTTTGATAAGTTAAATAATAATCTGCATCAACATCAAAGGCATTAATTTGTAGCTGGATCAATTTTCCAACACTAATATCATCGATAACACTTAAATAAGGCAACGCGGTAATCCCAAAACCACTTGCGACTAATCTTTTTGTCGCCTCTAAATTAGTGACAGTAATAATAGGGGGAGGGGAATCATGGAGTGCAATATGTGCTTTTAGCCAATCTTCAATTTTAGCACGAGTGCGTGTTCCCTTTTCCCTCATCACGAGAGAAGCGTTTGTGAACTCTTCTATTGTTAATGGACGCTGAAGTTGTAGAAGTGGAGAATTGGGACCGACAACGGCGATATAGGGCTCCCGGTGTAAGAATACTTGGTTTACATTCGGTACAATAGGGACTCGGCCTGCTAAACCAATTTCTGCCTCTTGTTCTGCTACCCAATCCATCACTTGCTGTGAATTGCCAATTTTTATTTTTATATGAATCAGCGGATAGCGAGTATTAAATTGTTTTAGGATATCTGGCAAATAATAACTGCCCATAACAGCAGTTGCTGCAATTGTTAGCGTTCCAGTTTGTAATAAATTTAAATCTTGAAAGACATGCTCTATCTCATCAAATAATGAAAATAACCTTTTGGTATAGCTATAGAGTACTTTTCCTTCACTGGTTAAGGTGATTTTTTTTCGGGAACGATCAAATAAAGCAACCCGTAGAGAATTTTCTAAACCTTGGATTTGTTGGCTAACAGCTGGTTGGCTCAAAAATAAAATATGTGCTGCTTGAGTAAAGCTACCACTTTTAGCCACGTAATGAAAAGTTTTAAGATGGTCTAAATTCATTCGACTGACAGTATTGTGAGTCATTTTTGTTTACCCGCGATGTCATATTTTTCAGCCCTGATCCGTTCTTTGAAATTATAAGTAGGTGTGAAACGGTTGCACAGAAAAGGAGTGATAATTTGTGACCGCACAGAGGATAGGGGGATAAATAATAGCGGTAGCGTGAAGTAATGTATCAAAAAAAGAATGGAATAGGGTTATTAGGGGGAAATATAATGGGGCATAATGATTATGCCCCATTATTGATTATTCTTCGTTAGAAGAACTTATTTTTTTGCAGCAGGGCGTACCGCTGTCACTTCGATTTCTACTCTCCAAGCTGGGTTAGCCAGTTTAGCGACTTGGAAGGTAGAACGAGCTGGCAGATTAGTAATTTTCTCAGACTCATAGAACTTGTTGTAACCAGCCATAAAGCCAGCGAAGTCCATAGTACCTTGAGTTTCTTCACCACCAACTAAGAATACTTGCATTTTAACAACGTCATTCATCGTCAAGCCCATACCTTCGAGGTTAGCTTGGATTTGTTTTAATACGTTGATTGTTTGTGCTTCGGTATTACCATAAGACTCTAAAACGCCTTCTTTTGCGTCAGCAGAGATTTTAGAAGGAACTTTTCCGCTTAGGAAAATGAGGTTGCCCGCGTTGATTTCTACTGATTCAGAGATAGGGAATCCTTTCACTGGAACGCGTTTAACATCATCGGCTGCATTCGCACTTGCTACACCTAAAATCAAAGGCAGAGAAAGCAATAAAGTTTTATAGCGCATGTAAACTCCTTAACATTATCAAAGTAAATAGGATCTATTAGTTTTATCAAAAATTAAACTTTCATGTAACTTTAAACTATTCGCTAATAGATCCACAGTAAAAATCGCTTTTTTTCCTGTTTTTTAGCTAAAACGGGAAAGTTTATACGGCGTAGGATCGATAAATGGTGTTTCGCCCATTAACAATTCTGCCGTTAATCGACCAGATGCAGGGCTTTCCGTCATACCCCAGCCTGTGGCGGTGTTGATGACTAGTCCTGGATACTGCTCGATTGTTGAAATAATTGGAATTTCATCATCTGTTGGTGCAACGGTACCACCCCAACGTTCAACCACTTTAGACTCTTTAAATACTGGGAATTCTTTTCTCAGTCTTTCCAGAACGCCATCTAAGTGTTCGTTGTTTGGTGTATTAGTTGCGGTACGGAACTCTTCAAAAGGTGTTTTCTCGTCTAAGTTCCAAGACGTTGCCATCATGAAGGAGTTGAATAAATCTTTACCAAGAGAGAACTCTAATGGTAATTCCCCGCCGCCTAATACGTGTAGGAATCTTGGTCCTAACAGGAAGCTGTCTTTTACGATAGAGCTAGTAAAGATACGTGGCGCAACGGCGTAGGTACCATCAGCTTGTTCACGGAAGTGAATACCGTTAGGTAAGTGGACGTTACCTTTTGGTGCGCCTGGTACGCCAGTAATACGCTGTTGTGATAGGTAAACGTTCAGTGTTGGAACATCAATGCCTAAGTTACCCATGAACAGACGCGACCAAATACCGCCCGTCAGAACAACACGAGAAGTTTTGATTGCACCTTTTTCTGTGACAACATCAGAAATTTTGCCGCCCGCCGTTTCAATACCACGTACTGCGCAATTGGTGTAGATGCGAATACCGATTGATTTTGCGTAGTTTGCCATGGTTGGTGTGACAACTTCAGGGTCAAGGCTACCTGAGTCTTCTTCAAATCCACCGATTTTCCATGGAGTTTGTGCATCAACCAGACGATTCGCCAGTTCAGTTCCTTCAATCATACGGGTACGTAAAGGTGTATCGAAACCTGGGTTTTCAGATGCAGATTTAATCCAGGCTCTTGAAATTTCTAAATCTTCTTCGCTTGAAGGTACTTCAACACGGCCTTGAACACGGTAGCTGGTATCAGCACCGATTTTTTCGTTCATGCCAAGCCATTGAATTTTTCCGTAATGGTGTAAAGGGAAAATAGCTGGGGAAGTCTTATAACTGATAATTTGGCTATATGCACGGCCTGATTGCTCACCACCGACAACACCTTTTTCACAGATAACAACATTAAGACCTTTTTCAGCAAGGTTAATTGCAGTCATGATCCCTTGAAGGCCGGCACCGATGATGACTGCATCTGCAGACTCTGGTAATTTGCCTTCTGTGCCAGCAACAGCTGGTACACGTGATTTAGTCGATTCAAAACGACCTTCACGATTGATCATAGGAACAACCGCAGCACCCCCTGCTAAAACACCAGCAGCACCAACCCCTAATAACAGCTTTCTTCTCGAGATTTTCATCTATAACCTCAATAACAATCTTGTTTTTTATATAGTAAATAATTTCAAATTGAGATTATGATCTTATCATATATTTCATAATTATTAAGTATGGGTAGCATTTGTTAATAAAGTTGGGTGAATGATTCGCGAAAGTAAATTGATATTGTCAGTGTTGTAAAGGGTTTGTCGGAGATTATGCTGTTTTTCTAATTTATGATTTATTATTTTTTATAACTAACTGTCATGAAAAGTGTACAGGTGTAAATATAAATATTTCGCTTAAATAGTGTTATTAAGAGTGAAACCAAAATAAGGGATGAATATTTCATCACAGAAGAAAGTGCTGAATATCCCTTAAATGCTAAAGGGGGGAGTGAATATAAAAAATATGTTTTAAATGAAATAAATGAGTTATTTTTTGTTCGTTTGATTATTAATTATACGTAGAGTCAGAGCAATATAATTCATATTGATTTAAAAATACTCACTTATTTGTATGTATTTTATACATCTAGGTGGTGTTTTTTAATTTATTGATAATTATGATTATTTTGTTTTCATCTATTTTTTAGCGTAGTAACTGAGTGAGGGTAATAACCTAATTGTTATTAAGGTTAATAATCTTGATAAATTAACAAAGTGCATTTGTAGATTACGAAAAACCAGTCACTTTGATTACTTTGAGTATTATAGCTAAATAATTAGAAACTTTGGTTTCTACTACTGTGCAGCAAATGATTAAGATGCTGCAAGATAGAAATCAATTATTAAGAATATATTATAAAATAGTTTTTTTGGATGAATGAAGGAATTAAGAATAATAAAAAAATACATAATTATTCATTGAGTTAATAATAAAATGATTTATTAACCATTTTGTTTCAGGGTGTATATCATTAAATTATTTTACATTATTAGTCGATACACACCTAAATAGCATCAATTACGAGTGATATATTCATTTCCTGTAGGAATTTGTGCAAAAAAATCAGCATAATCTTCGGAACGAACCTGTTGAAGAATGATGGAAAGCGCTGATAGCGGTGCTTCTGACCAGTCACTGCGAATATCGATATCTGGATATTGTCGGTTATTCCATACTTTTAATGCAGCGGAACGGATCCCTCTGTAGTCACCACCTTTATCTGCACCTGCTTGCATGGCGATGAGTAATCGATCAGCCAGAGCTTGATGTGAGTTGTTATGGTAGCTCTGATAAATGGCATTCAGGACTTGCTCTCCAACTAACATATTTCCAGCAATGGCTAAGTTAGGCTCCGATAAACTTCCGCACCAAGGTAAGCAATTTTGGCCGGTCCAATCAGCTGTACCTCCATGATTATCAAGAATAATCAGCTGCCGTTGCTTCCGCTCAATATCTTGCGTTACAAGATAGTCTAAGCTGTTATTTGCATTATGGCCTTGCTGCAAATATTCAATACCGGTTAAGCCTGCAATTGGGTTTGTCATTGCTTGAGTGGCGATGGCTCCCGTTTGGCTTTTACCATGTAAGACTAATGCTCCAACCGCAGGACCACCTGTTGCCGTCGCTGCACCTATTTTTCCTGTCAATGGGCAGCGCGCCACAATTGAAAATGTCATTTTGCACCTCATAAATTAGATCTTGATCAAATTTATCATTATAAATTCTTGCTTGAAATATAATTTATCATCATAAATAAAGAAAAAGATAAAATTATTAACAAAATTGACACAAATCACACTTCACAATCATATGGCAATGTCAGTACTCGGGGAGGAGCGAATGAATATGCGTTTATGTAGGTGGATAGCCAGTTTTTGGCTTTTATGCTTTATTTCGCTACCGACATTGGCGGTGAACCACCCGAATGTTTTGTTATTAGGGCAAGTTGCAGAGCCGCAGTCATTAGACCCGCAAGTTGCAACCGCTGCGAATGATTCCCGAATTTTGGTTAACTTGTACGAAGGGTTAGTTCGTAATGCTGATGGCACATTAACGCTTGAACCTGCTTTAGCCCAATCATGGTCTATTAGTGATGATGGCCTCACATACACTTTCCACTTGCGTGAGAATATAAAGTTCCATGATGGCAGCCCCTTCAACGCGGATGCAGTCAAATTCACGTTTGAACGAATGTTGGATAACCAGCACCCGTATTACCATACTGGGCCATTCCCATTATCGTTTTTTTTCTCTGCGATAGACAAGATTACAACCCCGAATGACAAGACTGTGGTTTTTACCTTAAAAGAACCGTTTGCCCCGTTTTTATCAAACTTAGCCACACCCGCAGGGCTGATTGTTTCACCCGCAGCAGTAAAGCAATATGACAAAGACTTTAGTCGCCATCCCAGCGGAACAGGCCCCTTTAAATTTGATGAATGGACGGCAAACCAAAGGGTTGTCATATCCGCTAATGAAGACTATTGGGATGGTAAACCCAGCTTACAACATGTTGTTTTTCGGCCTATTACTGACGCCAATACCCGGGTAGCCGAAATGTTATCAGGGGGGATTTATGCCATGGTTGAAGTCCCTGCTGATAATGTCCCGTTATTTGTTAATGACAACCGCTTCCATGTTTATGAAGCTGTAGGACCTCATGTTTGGTATGCCATGCTTAATGCGTCTCAGCCACCGTTTGATGATGTGCGTGTAAGGCAAGCAGTTAACTACGCGGTAAATAAAGAAAATATTGTGAAATATATTCTTCAGGACTCCGCAGGCGTCGCACAAGGTCCGATTCCATCAGCTTTCGATTGGGCATTTGATGAAGAAACCAACGCTTACCCTTATGACCCTGAAAAAGCTCGCCAATTGATAGCAGAAGCGGGGGCACAAGGGCAAAAAATTATTTTTTATGTCACCGAAGGGGGCTCAGGAATGTTAGACCCGATTCCTATGGCTACTGCTATTCAAGCTGACCTAAAAGCGGTTGGTTTAGCTGTCGAAATTCAAACCTTTGAGTGGAATACCTACTTATCCAAGGTCAATGCAGGCCTCAAACAAGCGCATATGGCCGAAATGGCGTGGATGACGAATGACCCAGATACCTTACCTTTTTTAACCTTGCATAGCGCTTCTTGGCCGGATAAAGGCGGATTTAACTCCGGTTATTACAGTAACAAGCAACTGGATGAATTGTTAGATAAAGCGCGGGTCACAAATAACCTTGAGGAGCGCGCTCAGTTATATCGACAAGTTCAAAAAATTGTTCATCAAGATGCACCTTGGTTGTTTGTGGCGAACTGGAAGCAAAATGCGGTCGCTAATGAGCATGTTAAGCATTTCAAATTGCAGCCTAATTTTAACTTATTACTTAAAGACGTTCGTAAAGATTGATTAATTAATGTGAGTTAGCTATTCAATTAATTATTTGATTTTATGGGGAAAAACTATGTGGTTATACTGTTTGAAACGCATTTTAGCGACCATACCCATACTGATTGGTTTGACGTTAATTGTCTTTTTTATCATGGCAATGATCCCTGGAGAGCCAGCTCAAGCACTGCTTGGCCCTTGGGCGACTCCTGAAAATGTGGCTAGAGTAAAAACAGAGCTTGGGTTGGATAAGCCGTTATATCAGCAATATTTTATTTGGATGAATAATTTGATTTCGGGAGATTTTGGCCGCTCATTTGTCCTTAACCGACCTGTTGTTGATGAGGTTTTAGAGCGATTTTCTGCCACATTAATTTTGGGCGGAAGTGCGCTGTTACTCAGCTCAATTTTAGGGCTATTGGCCGGGGTTCTTTCTGCCATTCGTCAATTTAGTTGGAGTGACCGATTTATTACACTCGCCGTTTTATTGGGTATCTCAATGCCATCTTTTTGGATTGGTTTATTGATGATTATGCTTTTTTCTGTTCAATTACAATGGTTTCCGGCATCTGGAATGTACGATATTTGGCAAGGCGGTGGCCTGAGCGATTTATTGCATCACCTTGTTTTACCTGCTGTGACGCTTTCATTGGTTGCGACAGGGGTGATAGCACGTTTGACGCGCACAGCAATGTTAGAAGTACTGCGACTTGATTTTATTCGCACCGCAAGGGCAAAAGGCTTAAGTGAGCGCAAAGTGATTTTCCGCCATGCATTTCGTATGGCATTAGTTTCCGTCATTCCCGTCATTGGTATCCAAGCGGGCTTTGTTTTTGGTGGGGCGGTATATATTGAAACCGTTTTTCAATGGCCGGGGCTAGGCGCCATGTTGGTGAAGGCTGTGGCAACTCGTGATTTGTTTTTAGTCCAAGGGGGCGTATTGATTGCCGCGGCGTCCTATGTCTTTATCAATTTACTTGCGGATGTTGCGCAAGCCATATTAGACCCGAGGTTGAAATCATGAGCCAATCTGTGACCCCTGTTATTCAGCATCGTCATCGCCAATCGGTCGGCTCGTTACTGCTAGCGAACCGCCTAGCAACTTTGGGGCTATTTACTTTATCTATCATTATGCTCTTGGCATTCTTAGCGCCTTGGCTCCCCCTTGCTAATCCTGATGAAACTGATTTAGTTAATCGGCTACTTCCCGCTTTTTCGTCTGGTCATTTATTAGGTACTGACCATTTAGGGCGAGATATTTTATCTCGATTGCTGTGGGGAACGCGAGTGTCTCTATTAGTCGGTATTTCAGCAACACTAATCGCTGCAATATTCGGCACCCTGATTGGTTTAGTGGCTGGGTATGTCGGCCATCGCACCGATACATTATTGATGCGTTGTATTGATATGCTAATGGCATTTCCATACATTCTATTGGCATTAGCCATTGTCGCGGTACTTGGGCCAGGGTTACTCAATGCGTTATATGCGATCGCATTAGTGAACATTCCCTTTTTTGCTAGGAATATTCGTGGATTAACAGTGGGTTTACGCGATAGGGATTTTATTCAAGCAGCTAGGTTGTCAGGTAAAAACCATTTACAAGTCCTATTAACAGAAGTGTTACCGAATGTCTTGCCAATCATTGTGGTTACTATGTCAACGACCATCGGTTGGATGATTTTAGAGACGGCAGGTTTGTCATTTTTAGGGCTAGGTACTCAGCCACCTAATGCAGACTTAGGTTCAATGCTAGGACAAGGGCGCGCACAGATGTTTGTCGCTCCTCATGTGGCATTGGTACCAGGTATTATGATCTTTCTTATTGTGATTAGTTTTAACCTGCTAGGGGATGGCGTGCGTGACATTCTTGATCCCCGGTTAAAATCGGGAGCCTTACAGCGATCACAACCAATGACACAAACCGATAGAGTTAATATTCCTGCGAAAACGGGAGGTGAACAAGCGGTATTAGAAGTCAAAGATTTGTCGGTTGCTTTTCGCCAAGGAAATCAATTACGTTCAACTGTAAAAGGGATCAGTTTTACTGTTGGGGCGGGGGAGTGTCTAGGGTTAATTGGGGAAAGCGGCTCGGGTAAGAGTGTCACCGCTTTATCTGTGATGGGGCTGCTCGCATCACCTCCGGCATTGATTACGGCGGGGGGAATTTATGTGGAACACGAAGAAATGCTGTCATTGCCGCTATCTGTTATGCAGCGCCGTCGCGGTGCGAAGGTTTCATATATTTTCCAAGACCCACTGACGACGCTCCATCCCCAGTTTACCATCGGTGTGCAATTACGTGAGGCCATCACCGCTCACCAATCTTTGTCACTCTATGAGGCGAAAAACAAAGCCATTGAATTGTTGGACAGCGTCGGGATCCCAGATGCGCGAGAACGTTTCGATGCCTATCCCCATGAGCTTTCGGGCGGACAGCGCCAGCGGGTAGGGATCGCAATGGCTCTGGCTAATGACCCCGTGTTGATTATTGCTGATGAGCCGACCACCGCATTAGATGTCACAGTACAAGCGCGAATTCTAGAATTACTTGACCAGCTACGCCGTGATCGCGGTGTTGCGCTCTTATTTATTACCCATGATTTTGCGGTCATTAACCAAATTTGCGACCGTGTTGCGGTGATGCAGCAAGGTGAGATAGTCGAAACCGGTGATACGCAAACGGTATTACGGCAGCCTCAGCATCCTTATACACAACGTCTGATCGCCAGTGTACCTAAGTTAGGGGAAGGACGTAGGTTTTTAAAACAAGTCCAACAACTCTATGGTCATCAGCCCGATAGTAATGATTTGACATCGGCACAGGAGGTTTAATGAAAAAAGTGATTGAGGTTAATCAGTTAGTGAAAACCTTCGGGCAGCCAAGAAGCCTATTTCACCCTCGAGGGCGCCAAGTTCATGCATTAAAAAATATTTCTTTATCACTTTATGAAGGTGAAACTCTGTCGGTGGTTGGGGAGAGTGGCTCAGGAAAAAGTACTTTAGCACGTATTTTAGTTGGCTTGGACCGCGAGACCTCAGGAGATATTACTGTCTTAGGACAAACTCGTGCAGAGTGGCAGCAGCAAGGTGCGCGAGCTTTTGGGCAAGCCATTCAGTATGTTTTTCAAGACCCTGTCGCATCTTTGAACCCGCGAAAAACCATTGGAGAAACTTTGTCTGTTCCGTTGAAATATTTAAAACACATGAACTCATCACAAAGAGCGGCTCGGCTGGCGGAATTACTTGAGGCCGTCAATATGCCAATCGATGCTTTAGCTTGTTATCCCCATGAGTTTTCAGGAGGGCAAGCACAGCGGTTAGCCATTGCGAGAGCTTTAGCCGCAGATGCACGAATATTAGTACTAGATGAGCCGGTTAGTGCGTTGGATGTTTCGGTACAAGCGCAAGTTTTGTTGTTACTAGAACAACTTAAACAACAGTTTTCGTTATCCTATTTATTTATTAGTCACGATTTAGCGGTAGTGGAATCAATAGCAGATCGAGTCGCCGTACTCTATTTAGGGGATTTGCTAGAATGTCGAGATACCCGCAGCTTATTTGCCGCACCGGAGCATGAATATACGCGAAATTTATTGGCTAGTGCCCCTCGTATTCGTGTTGATTCAGTCGCTTAGAAACTTATTTAAACCAGTTGAGAACCTAATATGAGCACCAATAAGCCGACAACGATAGAACCAGTACGTATTAAGCGGACTGATGAAATCGTCAATGCAATAAAAGAAACTATCATGGCCGATAACCTCATACCCGGTGACCGTTTGCCACAAGAAAAAGAACTTATTGAACATTACAACGCCAGCAAAAGTACTGTGCGAGAAGCACTGAAATCACTGGAAGTTCAAGGGTTAATTAAAACGAAAACCGGGCCGGGTGGTGGTGCGTTTATTGATTCCATGACTGAATCGCGAGCAATGAGTTTGTTATCGAACTATTTGTTTACGCGGGATATATCAATCAAAGATATTTATACGTTACGTAAATTACTAGAACCGGTGGTTGCGGTTAGTGCGATTGACAACATCGATAATGACGGTATCCAGAAGCTATACGATACCATCGCCATTTATGACCATGAACCCGCAGATGAAAACGAACGCTGGCAGCAACGGATGGCAGAACTGGATTTTCATGCGGTGGTTGCCAGCTATTCCGATAACGTTTTATTAGTGTTTATTTGCCACTTTTTACAGCGTTTACTCAAAGATTTAGCGGTTTGTAAGAACATTTATTTAAAACCTGAGCCCGTCGACAGGCGCCAAGGTATTGAATACCAATATCAATTAATCGAGGCTTTACGCCGTAAAGACGCCGAGAAGGTTCAATCGGTGATGGAAGCACACATGGCCTACGCAGAAAAAGCTATGTTAGCGCTACAAGCCACATTGCAAGAACGTTTTTTAAGTGAAGATAGGTAACGTAATGATAGATAAAGCATATCTGACCTCTGTATTAAAAACATTGTTATGTACGCCTAGCCCGGTTGGGATGACTGAACAAGCCGTTGCGCGGACACATCAATGGTTGACTGAGTTGGGATTCACGCCGAAATATACACGCCGTGGAGTGCTATATATTACGCTTGGCTCTGAAGAACCTAAACGTGCATTAGCCGCACACCTTGATACGCTTGGGGCGATGGTGACACAACTCAAACCAAATGGGCGCTTGGCACTGCGTAATACAGGCACATGGGCAGCACGCTTTGCGGAAGGTGCAAGGGTGACGGTATTTAGTGACAATCACCAATATCGCGGCACTATTTTGCCATTAAAAGCGTCTGGGCATCGCTTTAATACTGAAGTTGATACTCAAATTGCGGATTGGGATAATTTAGAAATTCGCCTTGATGCCCCTTGTTATAATTTCGCTGATTTACAATCCCATGGCTTAAATGTCGGTGATATTGTTGCGGTTGATGCACAACCCGAATTTATTGATAACGGCTTTATTGTATCGCGTCATTTGGATGATAAGGCTGGATGTGCGGTGATGTTAGCCGCATTAAAATCACTGGTGGATGATGGCGTTGTGCCCGCGGTACCTTGCCAAATGATATTCACAATTTCAGAAGAGGTCGGAATTGGCGGAACACACGGTTTTGGTCCGCAAGTTCAAGAATTGCTAGCGATTGATAACTCAGTTTCTGCCCCAGATCAAACCACACGAGATGACGCATTGACTTTAGCCTTTCGTGACAGAACCGGCCCGTTTGATTTGGCAATTACACGACATTTGCTGCAATTATGCCAGCAGTATGATATTCCTCACGTCCGCGATACGTTTAAACATTATCGTTCTGATAGTGCTGCGGCCATTGATGCCGGATGGGATATTCGTGCGGCTTTAGCGTGTTTCGCACTAGACAGCTCCCACGGCTGGGAAAGGACTCATTTGGACTCGTTAGTGGCGCTCGCGACCTTAGTGAGACGTTATATTGAAAGTGATTTAGTGCCATTACCGGGGCAATTATTACAAAGCTAATAAGGTGTGGTTGATACTAAAAAGCCCTCTTCTCATTGAACGCGAAGAGGGCGTTGAATACATTAATTGTTAACTTAGGTTGGCTTGTGATAAATATTTTTGCATCTCATTCACAGGCACCATACCGCCCCCCGTTGCCCATACAAGATGTGTTGCGTTGGCCAGTTTCGTCGGCGTGAGGGATTTGGATTGCAAATAACCCGTGTTTTGCGTGACATGTACGCAGCCAGTCATACCTGCCAAGGCTGACGGTTCTAATTTAATCGACTCAGTTTGGTTGAGTAAACCTAACAGGTTATACATTTCGCTATCGTCAATGGTGTAATAACCATCAATAAGCCGCTCCATTGCACGCCCCACAAAACCGGATGCACGGCCAACTGCCAGCCCGTCTGCGGCGGTGATATTATCAATACCAATTTCTTGGACTGACACACCATCATGTAGGCCAGTATGCACTCCTAGCAGCATACAAGGCGAGTGCGTTGGTTCGGCAAATAAGCAATGGACGGCATCACCAAAGGCCAGTTTTAACCCGAAAGCGACACCACCGGGGCCACCGCCGACACCACAAGGTAAATAGACAAATAGCGGGTGGTCGTTATCCACAGTAATCCCTTGCTCTAAAAATTGTCTTTTTAGACGAAGGCCTGCGACAGCATAGCCGAGAAACAGGGTGGTTGAGTTTTCATCATCAATAAAAAAGCAGTTAGGATCTTTTTCGGCTTCTTTACGGCCTTGCTCAACTGCGATGCTGTAATCTTGCTCATATTCCACCACATTCACACCATGTGAACACAATTTGTCTTTTTTCCACTGTCTGGCATCAGCGGACATATGCACGCTGACGCTAAAGCCGAGTTTAGCGCTCATAATGCCGATGGACATACCAAGGTTACCGGTTGAACCGACTGCAATACGGTATTGGCTAAAGAATTGGCGAAATTGTTCAGAGAATAAAATTTCGTAATTATCATCTGTCGATAAAATACCGGCGGCTAAGGCAAGTTTTTCCGCATGAGTGAGTACTTCATAGATCCCCCCTCGGGCTTTAATTGACCCCGAAATTGGCAGGTGACTATCTTTTTTCAGTAACATTTTTCCCGCGATTGGCGTTTGATAACGTTTTTCCAGCGCGGCTTGCATGTTTGGAATATCGATAACTTCAGATTCGATAATTCCTTGTGTTGCTTGAGTTTCTGGAAACGCTTTCGTCAAATAAGGCGCAAAGCGATTTAAGCGCGCTTCTGCATCTTGCACATCTTCAATGGTTAGCCCGACATAAGGCAAACCCGCTTGTGTCGTCGTGACATTTGGGTTGAACCACGCAATTTGCTTTAAATCGATTAAGTCCTGAACTAAAGGGTAGTCAGCAATTAACTTATCAACATTTATCTGAGTCATAATTACTCTCTTTTAAATCACAAATGAAAGTGCAAAAGTCCCTGCCAGCGCGACGAAAGATGCAATCAACGTGGCGACACTGTAAAAACGGAATGTTTCGGCTAAAGTGGCATTACAGTACTGTTTGACTAACCAGAACAGCGAGTCAGTGACGATAGTGCAACCAATTGCGCCTGAACCAATGGCTAATGTCATGATTTCTGGGCTAATATGCGGGTACATTGGCATTAGCGGAGCCACAATCGCAGTTGCGCCCATCATCGCAACAGTGGCAGAACCGACTGCGGCATGCAGGATGATTGCCACTAGCCAGGCCAGTAAGATTGGGTGCATATCAATACCCGATAGCACCATCGCTAAGGAGTCACTCAGCCCACTGCCTTTTAAGATACCGTTAAATGCCCCTCCCGCACCGATAATCAATAAAATATTAGCGATTGAGCTAAAACTCTCTTCGGTTTTGCTGAGTAATACGCTCATTCCCATATTACGTCGGATCCCTAACATGTAATAAGCGACAAAAGCGGCAATAAACATAGCGGTTATTGGGTTACCAATAAACTGTAAAAAGGTAAATAACTGGTTATCTTTGCTCATGTTTAAATCAGCGGCTGTTTTGATCAACATGAGGATAATTGGCAGTAAAACGGTAAACAGTGTGGCACCGAGAGACGGTAAATCTTTCTCTTCTCGTACTTCGAGGTCAGAGAAGGCTTCTGGCACCGTTTTAAATGGTAAGCGGTCACCTAAGAACTTAAGGAACAGCGGCCCACCCACTAATGACGCGACTAAGCCTACTGCGAGCCCTGCCACAATCACTGTACCAATGTCAGCACCTAATTCATTTGTGACAAAGAGAGCCGCAGGGTGTGGTGGTACAATACAGTGTACCGCCATCAGTGCGGTACATAATGGGATAGACAGTTTTAATAACGAGGTATTGGTTTTTTTCGCAATAGAAAAAGCTAATGAGATTAGCAGGACAACGCCCACCTCAACAAACAGCGTAATACCGCAGATTAAGCCAATCAGCACCATGGTAACGTCAGGCGTTAACCAACGGCTCTTTTGTAATGTCACCCCAATGCGCTCTGCTGCACCGGAGATTTCCATCATTTTACCGAGTATAGTCCCCAAACCGATAATAGCGGCTAAAAACCCAAGTGTACCCCCAATGCCATTTTCGATGGCGCTGACCATCTCTAATGGGTTCATTTGCATGGAGATACCGACAAAGAAGCTGGCGAGTAAAAGTGCTAAAAAAGGGTGAAACTTAAACTTAATAATTGAAACGATGATTAGTAAAATACTGATAACTAAAGTACCAATCATCCACATTGTAGAGTCCATATCCTACCTCTGATCATCTTGTTGTTGTTCTTCTATTGGATAATAAATATTCAGAGGTGACAAACGATGAAACATGCAGTTTAGATGAACTAAATTAACCCAAGGCTGTGATATTAGTCATGTAAATTGGATTTTAGAGTCTTTGGGACACCTAAATTCATCTTAAAATGGGTATTGTAGGGATTATTAGGCATCATGATTTTTATTGGGGGCATTGTGTCGGCAAATTTCAATCAATTTGAGCAATCTGGATTTATTCAATGGAATAAACGGCTATCAAGTTATCAACTATCGCGCTTGCATACCTTTGAAGCAGCAGCACGGCATCTTTCTTTTGCCTTAGCGGCGCAGGAACTTTCGTTAACACCAAGTGCAGTTAGTCACCGAATTAACATGTTAGAAGGGGAATTGGGGTTTAAATTATTTGAGCGTTTTCATCGGCGTATTGAGCTAACCTCTGACGGGGAACGAATTTACTGGGCTCTACGTAAAAATTTGGATGATATTAACCAAGAAATCATTGATATCAAAAACCAAGAAATCTCGGGTGAACTGACGGTGTATTCACGGCCATCTATCGCTCAGTGCTGGTTAATCCCCAAAATTGCAGATTTTGCTAATCAATACCCCTCAATTCAGTTGAATCTCTTAACGGGAAACGATGATGTTAATTTTCGTGGGTATGGTATTGATATTGCTATTTATTATGATGATATGACAAGATCTAATCTGTATTGTGAGGATTTGATGACTGAATCTATTGTGCCTGTTTGTAGCCCGCAATACGCGCAGCAATATGATTTACTTAATAATATTCATCAACTAAAAAATTGCACTTTATTACATGACCGTCAGGCATGGAGTAGCAACTCCGATTATGATGAATGGAAAGCGTGGAGTGAGCATTACCAGTTGGCACTGTTTCCACATCGTCGCAACCTGTGCTTTGATCGTTCCGATTTAGCGATTGTTGCCGCAATGAACCATGCCGGTGTGGCAATGGGGCGTAAACAATTGGTTGAAAAACGGCTGAAGCGACAAGAACTGGTGATGCCATTTGGCGATATTTCGCTGAAGTGCCAACAACGCTATTATTTTGCCATGTTGAATGAAAAACGAAACCCAAAGGCAGATATATTTATTCAATGGCTAAAACAGCAAGTTAACGCAATACCGCAAGTAAAATGACACTTATTCGAGTAAGATAACCACTTGGTGATGTTTTTAGAGAATGGAAAAACCGAAAGCTATGGCCCCGAAAACGCAAAAAGTTGCCACGATCAAAGATGTCGCTGTCAAAGCTCAGGCAGGGAAAACCAGTATCTCACGTTATTTGAATGGTGAATTTCATTTGCTTTCAGATAATTTGCGTCAACGTATTGAAAGCGCTATTCGTGAATTAAACTATCGGCCAAACCAAATGGCGCGTAGCTTGAAACATGGGCGGACAGGCTTGATCGGTTTGATTATTGCCGATATCGGTAATCCATTCTCTGTTGAAGTGCTAAAAGGGGTGGAAGCCGAGTCAATCAAACAAGGTTTTATGACCGTCGTTTGCAATGCGGATAACAGCATTGAACGTGAATGCCAATTTATTCAACTGTTAAAAGGTTACCGCGTGGATGGGCTTATCATAAATTCAGCGGGTGTTAACGAACAATTTATTGACGTACTGAAAGAAACCACCCTGCCTTTTGTCTTATTAGATAGAAAAATCGACAATTTTCCCAGCGATATGGTTGGATTAGATAACCCCGCATCCGCACAAATGGCCTTTAATCATCTGGTTGAACAAGGGTTCGAAGCGATTTGCTTCGTTACTGAGCCTATTGTGTATAACAGTGCACGCCAAGAGCGCTTACAGACATTCCAAGCGTTATCGCAGAATCATCAACATATTCAAAGCGAATTTCATGAAGTCACCTTGCCTGATCCGGCAAAATTAGAAGCCATCGTTGCTGATTTTTGTACTGCACATCGTGGTATGCGTAAAGTGATTGTCGCCGCCAATGGCGTACTGACCTTGCAGCTGGCGTATGTCATGAATAAACAAGGGTTACGCTGGGGGACAGATATTGGCTTTTTAAGTTTCGATAACCTCGAATGGGCTGCATTAGCTGGGCAAGGGGTGACCTCGGTGTCTCAACCGACAGCGGAAATGGGGCACAAGGCGGTGGAGTGCTTATTAGAAAAACTGGAAAACCCGGATAAACCTCCAATGCAATACTTATTTAATGGGGAATTGCTGATCCGTAAATCGACGACATTGTAGCTTTTGAACGCTAAATTGTTCGGCTCTTAAGATTTGGTTACCATTTTTCAATTTAGCTTAAGGTGTATTGCAGGTATATTGGCATGTAGATTACGTTATAACCATTTTGAGAGTGTAGGGAACATATGAAAAAGATAGGGATATTATTGCTAGCTAGCCTTGTTTTAGCGGGGTGTAGCACCAGAAGTCAGGTTAAAGAATATACCTGCCAAGTTGACCAAAGCTATAATCACATCACGATAGAGCGTAATGGTAAGTTTTTCTTCCCCACCGGTGCCAGTAAAGTTCAAATCTTTTTCAATAATAATCAAATTAATGTTGTTGATTTTGTTGGCTATGAGTATATGAGTTATCCGCTAGTGAAAAGCACAGAGCAGCAACGTGTTGAGAAAATAAAAGATTTTAATGTTGTGATCAACAAAGGTGATTTTTATTCTGATGTCAATGGCATGTTGGAGATTTACTCACCCAGCCAAAAAACCATCGGATTATATTATTTAGCGCCGTCAACCAGTAAACTTAATTCTATCCAGTTTCTGACAGAGTGTGAGCGAACAAATTTTGCTCGTCAGGGCAGTGCCCATAGCCACTAACTCTTTATTTAAAAGCCCTAATTTATATGATTAGGGCTCGATAGTATTTCTGCTATTTCCTAATTTCAGGATTTACACAGTTCTTGCTCAGATCGCCATTTAAGGCTGCAATCAAGTTATCGACGGCACATTCTACCATCGCATAGCGGGTCTCATGGGTCGCAGAACCGATATGCGGCAGTGCGACCACATTAGGTAGCGTGAGTAGTTTAGAGTTGCAGGGAAGGGGTTCAACTTCAAACACATCTAAACCTGCTCCTTGAATTGTGCCTCTTTCTAATGCGTCGATCAGCGCGGCTTCATCAACGATCCGGCCTCTTGAACCGTTGATCAAAAATGCACTGGGTTTCATTTTTGCCAACTCATTTTTACCGATCAACTTTTCGGTTGATGCTGATAATGGCAGCACGACACAGACAAAATCAGATTCTGCCAGCAACGTATCGAGGTCACAACGGCGTGCGTTAAGTTGGTTTTCTGCATCAGGATGGGTATGGTTATTGTAATAGAGAACCGGCATTCCGAAGCCTAAATGAGCGCGTTTGGCAACGGCATAGCCAATGCGTCCCATACCTAAAATGCCGATAGTTTTACCATTCACATTACTGCCGTATGCATCTTCACCAATGCTTTTTGTCCATTGGCCATTTTTTACCATTTCAGCCATTTCGATAATGCGGCGTGCACTGCAAAGCACTAACGTAAAAATGGTATCCGCAGTTGTTTCGGTTAATACATTAGGCGTATGCATCAAGGCGATCTTTCTGGTATTCATTGCATCAATATCAAATTGGTCGATACCAACGGAAATGGTCGATGCCGCTTTCAAATTTGGGGCATTGGCAATGTCACCCGCGGTAATAGGATAACTGGCCCCGATAATGCCGTCAGCGCTGGATAACGCTTGTTTAAAGTTAGCGAGATTCTCAGGTGTAATGCTGTCAAATGCAGTGACATTAAAGTGCTGTTGTAGCCGCTCAAGTTGATCCGCGGGAATGGATTTATATAAAATAATGTTCTGTTTCATAGTATCCCTTTTAAGCATGTTTCGTGATGACCGCATCACTATTTTGTTCTTGGCTTGGTTTGACAATTAAGGTAAAGAAGACCGAGGCTAATAGTGCGAGCCCCATAAACATATACGAAGCACTTGGGCTACCGGTCGCCCCATTTAAATAGCCAACAAACCATGAACCAAAGAATGAACCTAATGCGCCCATACTATTGATTAATGCCATTGCACCACCTGCAACGTTCTTTGGCAACATTTCAGGAATGATAGCGAAGAAGGGCCCGTACGGAGCGTACATTGCAGCGCCTGCAATCACCAATAAGGTATAAGAGAACCAGAAATTCGTGCTACCGAGCAGATATGAGCCGAGGAAACAAACCGCCCCAAGCAAAAGTATTGGCCAAACGAATAGTTTACGGTTATGCATACGGTCAGATGCCCATGACACGAGGATCATGGCTAAGGTTGCAGCAAGGTAAGGCACGGCAGAAAGCCAGCCTGTTTCTACCATTCCAAGGTTGGATGCCCCACGAATAATAGATGGCAACCACAGTACAAAACCATACACCCCAATGCTCCAACAAAAATATTGAGCGCATAGTAAAATCACATTACGAGACTTAAAAGCTTCGCGGTAATTGCGAACAGGCTTGATATTTTTTTGTTCGTCACTAAGAATTTTATCTAATGTCTCTTTTTCAGTCTGGCTGAGCCAGCTCACTTGGCTGGGTTTATCACGTGCAGTTCTCCACCAGAAAAAAGCCCACAAAATCGCAGGAACCCCTTCAATGATAAACATTTCCCGCCAACCGAATGCCTGAATGAGGTAACCGGATAGCACAGACATCCACAGCACTGTAACTGGGTTGCCTAAAATTAAAAAGGTGTTGGCGCGTGACCGTTCTGACTGAGTAAACCAGTTACTGATATAGATAAGCATCGCAGGCATGACTGCGGCCTCAACGACTCCAAGGCTAAAGCGAATAATTACCAACATCGGAATATTGCTGACCATCCCTGTTAGGCTAGCAAAAATTCCCCAGAGAAAAATACAGGCAAAAATCAGTTTGCGGACACTGCGCTTTTCCGCGTAAATAGCGCCAGGTATTTGGAAAAAGAAATAGCCAAGGAAAAATAATGAGCCGAGTAGCGACGACATCCCTTTGGTAATACCTAAGTCGGCATTGATACCTGCGGCGGCGGCAAAGCTGTAGTTTGCTCTATCCAAATAGGCAAGGCTATAGGTGATAAACACGATTGGCATGATGCGCCACCAACGTGACATTGCTGGAGTATTCATTGTCATAATCGATTTCCTTTTAACATACCGCTTTAGTGGTGGCTGCGTAGAGTAATGCCATTTCATGCTGCAGTTGCGCTTGGGTTGGTAAACCTTCACTATCACCTATAACTTGAATGGCTCTTGCTCCAACAAAATTACCTCTTGCAACAGCTTGCGGTAATGTTAAGCCTTCAAGTAAGGCGCTAATGACGCCAACGGCAAAGCCATCGCCAGCTCCAACGGTATCAATGACGTGTTTAACATGAACGGCAGGAGATATGCCCTGCTGGTTATCCGCTGTTTTATAATATGCGCCGTGTTCTCCGGTTTTAATCACAACGGCTTCAACACCGTGAGCGAGATAAAAATCAGCAATAGACTCGGGTTGGTCGAAGCCTGTCAGAATTTTGCCTTCTTTTAAGCCAGGTAAAACCCAATTAGCTTGAAACGCGAGTTGGTTGAGCTGTTTCACCATTTCTGTTTCACTCTTCCATAGAGAAGGGCGCAAGTTTGGGTCAAATGATAGTGTTTTACCTGCATTTCGCATCCATTTCGCGGCATACAGTGACAGTTGGTAGCTGGTGGGTGAAAGCGCGGCTGCCACACCACTTAAATGCAAATGGCGTGCGGATAAGAAATAATTTTCATTAAAATCGGTTAAATCTAAATGGCTTGCCGCAGATCCTTGACGGAAATACTCCACGATGGGATCGGTTCCATTTTCAGCTTTAGATTTAAGTTGAAAGCCTGTTGGGTAATGAGAGTCTACCGTAACACATTGAGTATCCACATGTTCATTATCTAATGT
The DNA here is from genome assembly GCF_011045615.1 of Providencia sp. PROV004. Taxonomy (NCBI): domain Bacteria; kingdom Pseudomonadati; phylum Pseudomonadota; class Gammaproteobacteria; order Enterobacterales; family Morganellaceae; genus Providencia; species Providencia sp. PROV004. Next base: position 3,956,456 of record NZ_CP042859.1, on the reverse strand, counting down.
GGCTTGGATAAAACGCCCGAAAGAGTCATTACCTAAGCGGCTTATCCATCCTGTTCTTAACCCAAGGCGTGAAAGGCCAACAGCAACGTTGAGCTCTGCTCCTGCAGCACGGCGAACAAAGTTTTCGACCTCATGCAATTTCCCTGTTTGCGTGGCGACGAACATCATCATGGCTTCGCCAAGAGTAACTACATCTAATTGATTTTTCATTAAATTAATTTCCCCTTTCACTGAGAGAGCTTTTAACAGAGAAGTTCTTTAATAGAGAAACATAGTATTCAGTGACTGCGCGTAAATCATGCCCTTCGAGCGGAAACTCGATACCACAAGGAGCGTCATTTGGTAGAAGGTTGAGTACTTCTTTCCATGTGCCGTCGCTGTCATCAAGTGCTACAGCAACGCGTTTATTGCTACGCAATTGGCAGGCTTTAACGTGAATGTAAGCGACTTGGGAAGCAAAAATATGTGCAGCTTTTAACGGATCTTCCCGATGCCAGTACCAGTTCGCCATATCAAACGCCATTTTTATAGGCATATTTTGGTGTTTTACATCAGCAAAAAAACGTTCAAGAGGCGCAATATGGCCACCGACTTCGGTTTGGTCATTCTCGATCACTAACTGCGTGTTGTATTGATTGAGAAGATTAATGACTTCCGATAAATCATAATTTTCTGGTAATTCACCGAGTGATAGTTTTAAAAAGCGAGCATTAAGTTGTTTGGCATCTTCAAAATAGCCTTGTAGTTTAGTGATAGCGATAGGTCTACGTTGCTGAAATAGTGTGTCAGGCACGGAATAAACGGCGGTGAGCTGCCTTGATTGTAACCCTTTGGCAATATCCGAAAGATTATCGCTTGGTAGTAAGAGTTCTTGGCGAATCTCTGCGCCATCCGCATGGCTGTTTTGAATAATATCTAATACAGCCTGTTGGCCACCTAATTGTTTTACGGTTTGTGCCCCATAAGCGGCGGTGACAACAATAATGTGTTTGCTCATGACTTTCCTCTCTCTGAATAGGGCATTAGCCTATTTGTCATTGCGAATAACTCATTATGGAACCGGTTCCATTGTGCTTTCTAGTGACAAAAGAGCAAAATCAGAGCTATATCACTAACCCAATAGCGACAAATGTTTAATTGCCGATCTTTATCACAACTCTAGATGTAATGGGTGTAACGCCTATTATTCTTTCTGATCAATACATTTATATTCCATAACTAATTGATTATTATTTTTTTATATACAGGCAATATGAAAATGTACCTAATAAATGCGTGATTCTTCATAATTAATTATTGTTATCGGTATCTCAATTTCGTCTTCTTTGTCTTTCAATGAAACAATATTTCAATATATTAATTAATGTGTGAAATTTTAGTGCAATGACTGCATTAATTTCACAAACTCTACCCTGGCTACACCACAGCAACTCATAAAAAATAATAAGTTACGAAGATGAGGTTCTGAATATGAAAGTAATGAAATTAACCGCACTTTGTAGTGCGCTTCTGTTAGCTAGCGTTACATGGGCTCAAGCAAATACTAATGAAAGTGCGGGAGTCTATAAAAAAGCCTGTACACCAGAGTTAATCCAAGCAGCAAAAAGCAATGCAGATCTTTGCTATGGGGTGAATACGGCTAGTGATATTCAAATTACTAAAAAAAATGATGATAAATATAAGATAAAAGTCGTCATTATTGGTGAAAGTACCAATAAAAATTATATGAATACTTATGGTTATCCATTAGAAAATACACCATTTCTTTCATCGGTAAATGGACGTTTTTTCAATAATTTTATTAGTGCAGCATCCAATACGGTACCGACCTTAACGCGTGCATTAGCGAAAAATGATTTAAATACAATCACACAGCACCATGAAAAGCCGTATTACAATAATAATTCGGTTGTTGATTTAGCCAATAAAGCGGGTTATGAGACCTATTACATCGGTAATAATGGCAGCTTTGGTGATGATGAAATTGGCTTTACAAATTATTTTCTAAAGGCGAATTATTTTTTACCGGTTAGAGACAGCAAGCCTGGTTTTGACAACCTTTTCGTGCAAGAAAAGGTTGTCGTTGATGACAATGTGAATAAACTCACCAATGATTTTAAAATGTTACCTGCCTTTAAAGCCGCGTTAAATAACCCATCCGATAAAGAAAAAGTCATTTTTGTTCATATGTGGGGGCCTCACCATGATGGTTGGCCGAAAGGAGCTTGTGAACTCGTTAAAAATAATTACAACATTAACCCTGAGCAATTTGATACGGGCTGGGGAAGTATAGCGAACTGTTATGTTTCAGCGATTAAACTGAGTGATGATTTTATTGGTGATATTTATAGTATCTTGCAAGAAAATAATAAAAATGGGGATAACCCATTCTCCATTTTATATTTTTCTGACCATGGGCAAGGGCTAGTCAAAGCTAATAAACAGCACGTAAAAGCACTGGAAGCAGAGTATAAAGGGTATATCAAAGAAGGAAATCTATACTTACGTCATGGTCAACTCGTGAAAGGGGCATATCAAGTTCCATTAGTGGTCATCAATTCGGATGATACTAAACGTGAATTTCGCGATGAAACGTTAAGTGAGTGGAATTTATTTGATTATTTCGCGTCGTGGTTAGGCGTAGAAACTAACCTAACATCCCCAGCGAAAAGTATCGTAGCGGAGACTATCACACCTGAAAAAGATATTGATGTCTTTGTTTTCCCACGGGATGAGTTTGTGAAGTACGATAGCCTGCCGCAGGATACCGTATTATCACCAGCCACAGTTAATACCCAAGTCGTCGCTGACAATTAATTTGTCAAAAAATAAGGCAGAATTGGGTCATCAATTCTGCCTTTATTATCTTTATTCAATAGGTTATTGACTCAATGCATCGGCAACTGCTTTAAAGCGGGCAAATTTATCACGTAAATGTTGATACCCAACGGCGTTTGGTTGGTAAGTGGTGATTTTAGGGGTACTTGCTGCAATGGCGACATCAAAACCTGAGTAGTAACCTGTTCCGACAGCGGCACAAAGTGCTGCAGCTTGGCAACCTGATTGCTGTACGTTGACGACATCTAACGGCAAGTTACTGGCATCACAGAACATTTGCATCCACAATGGTGACTGTGTTGGGCCACCCGTGAAGCGAATAGATTCAGTTGTATTATCAAGTCCAACGATACGGTCTTGGTGCAATAAATGTGAAAATACAATCCCTTGATAGATAGCATAAACAATATCGGCATCCGTATGGTGTGAACTTAATCCGAGTAGACCACCGTGCAAATTACTGTGGTAGTTAGAACCGTACAGCCAAGGGAAAAATAGAATATCGTTTGGCCGCGTTGCCCCTTCAGCCACACAGTGATTTAGTACATCATAATCTTGCAAACGTTGATTGAAGAAGTGACGAGTGAACCACGCGAGGTTACTGGCGGAAGTCGGGCTGCCTTCGTGGACAAAATAGGTACCTGGAATACAGTATTTACTCCATACGTATGGGTAATCTGAAGGCACGATTTCATCGAAGACACGTGTTGAAATGGTCCAAGTTCCGGCTACGGCGCTGAGTTTATCTTTTTGACTCACCCCTGACGCCAACGCTGCACCCACGACATCAAAGAAGCCACCAAATACAGGGGTTCCTTCCACAAGCCCAGATTCTACAGCAGCTTTGTGGGTTACCGTTCCTGCTAATTGCGCTGAGTTAATTACTGGGGCCAGCTTGTCATTTGCTTCATCAATACCAAATAGTTGGCATAATTTAGGATCATAGTTCGACAGGGTTTGGTTAAATAATTGGCTACCAGAAATATTGGTTTCTTCGCAGGCAATTTGGTCGGTTAGACGGTAGCGGATGTAATCGTGGACCATCAAAACATGCTGAGTATCACGATAATTATCAGGCTCGTATTGTTTTAACCAGCGTAGTAGGGCCACAGGATGAGAAGCCCATAATTGCTGTAAACTCAATGGATAAGCTTTATCCGCAGTGCCGTCTTGGTGCCATTCATCAACAATAGATTGAGCGCGTGAATCAGATGACACAATCCCATTTCTAACCGGTTTTCCTTGGCTATTGAGTAAATACAGCCCTTTGCCGTGAGAAGAAAAGCTGACACCGGAAATTTGGGCGGGACTGAGTTGGCTATTTTGAATCGCTTGGCGGATCACGCTGCAAGCCGCTTCCCACAGCATCTCCATATTACGTTCACTAAAACCTGCTTGTGGACTCTCAGTGGGAAAAGAATGTTCAGCAACGGTAATTTCTTGGCCTTCTGCGGTGTAGATACCCGCTTTAATGACGGTACCACCAAGGTCAACACCCATAAAAAATGCATTCATTATCGGCTCCTTTAGGCGTTGTACCAGCCTGCTTGTTGCATTTTGTCTTCCATCCAATGACGGGCTTTGATAATTTCAATCAGCGGCTCATCGGCTTTTTCTGTCCACATTTCAATCAGGAAGGAACCGCGGTAATTTAAACGTTTTAATAATTTGAATAAATTAACAAAATCTACGCAGCCTTCGCCGAAAGGCACATCACGAAATTGGCCTTTGCAGGTTTCGGTCACTGCATACGTATCTTTTAAGTGAATCGCTGCGACGTGTTCAATTCCTTGGGTGAATTCTTTTTCGACATCATTACCCCACGCGGTTAAGTTACCGACATCAGGATACACACTGAACCAAGGTGAGCGAATCTTATCGGAAAGCGTTTGCCATTTGCTAATGGAATTCATAAAAGGCGTATCCATGATTTCCACTGCACACATCACTTGAGAAGCGGCTGCAATTTCACTGACCCATTGCATGCCTTTTTCGAAATTAGCAATCGTTTCGGCATCTTGCTCTTCATAGTAAACGTCATAACCCGCAAGCTGTATAGTACGAATACCTAAGTCTTGAGCGAGCTTAATGGCTTTTTCCATTAAGGTATAGGCCATCATACGGGTGGCTTCATCATGGCTACCGAAAGGAAAGCGGCGATGGCCGGATAAACACATACTTGGAATGCGAATGCCTGTTTCTTGAATGGCGCTAACAACTTCCAGGCGTTCTGCGGTGCTCCAGTCTAACCGAGCTAAACGCTCGTCAGTTTCATCTACTGACATTTCCACAAAATCGTAACCCGCAGATTTTGCGATAACTAATTTTTCTAACCAACTGCTGTTTTTCGGTAATGCTTTTTCATAAATACCAATTGGATGCTTGCGCATGGTTTTCCCCTTGAAAAATTAACTTTGTGTCGATGCTTTATTAAGGCGTTGGTTGCGGTTCATCGCACGTTTAGCACTCCATTTTTCTTTGAAGAACTTGAATGCTAATGCCAAGATGAGCGTGATCCCCCAAACAGCGAGGTTAAAGTGCAGGCTCACGCCTAGCAGGCTTAAACCTGTCGCAATGACCTGTAAAACCAATAAGGCACAGAACACTCGGCTAACCTTACCAACCCCCCCAAATGGGTTAGTTCCACCTAATACGATGGCAAGAATGGTGAGCAGTAAATAGGAATCTCCGTAGCCCATACGTGCAGAGTTAAAGCGAGCCATCATGATTAGCCCAGCTAACACACATAACAGACTAGAAATGGTGTATATCGCAATCATGACACGGTCGGTACGAATACCGCTGAACCACGTTGCATTGATATTACTGCCACTCATATAGATATTTTTACCTAGCCGAGTACAGCCTAGAAAAAGCGCTAAGAGAATTGCGGTAACGATGAAAATAATCATCGCGATTGGCACCCCAAGCACGGTATCGGAACCAATGGCACGAACAATGGGCGGCATGCCACTCAGTGCCGCTCCTTTGGTGAGGTAAACACCAATACCGCTGATAATCGTCATGGTGCCGAGAGTGACTAGAATAGGGTGTGCCCCGATGTGGGAGATCATCAGTCCCGTTAAGCTACCAATAATGACCGCAATTACGGTTGCGCCAATTAATGCGAAGACTAACCACATCAGCTGTGTACCCGTTCCTGCATCCACCGGAAGGTAATTGATAAACACCCAAGCCATAAACAGGCCGGTTAAGTTAGCGGTACTAATAATTGCAAGGTTTAAGCCGCCACTTAACATAGGTACAAACATGGCAAAGGTAAGTAAGCCCAATTCAGGTAACTGAAAAGTGATACTTAAAAACGTGTTTTGGGTAAAAAAGTGACCTGGCATGGCAATACTAAATGCGGCGATAGCCAGAACAAAGATTGAAAGCAGTCCGATAACAGAGCCATCAATTTTAAAAAAAGCATTTTTTTTCATGGTGATATTCCTGTTAAACAAAACCTACGTCCGTCTCTTTACGTTTTTTGTAGTGAGTAATACAAATCGCAATGAGAATAACCAGCCCAATGACGATATTGACGAAGTAGTTTGAAACACCAATCAGGTTTAGGCCGTTTTTCAAGATACCAATCAGGAAAACGCCCATTAGTGTACCTATCACAGAGCCTCGTCCACCGGATAAACTGGCGCCACCTAATACAGCTGCAGCAAGCACATCCAGCTCTCCGCCCACAAGGGCACTCGGTACCACTTCGCTCATTCGGTAGGTTTGCAACATGCCGCCAATCGCCGCCATTGCACCAAGGTAGCCATAGGCAAACAAGTAAATCACTGAAACACGGATACCAATACGAGATGCAGATTCTTGACTTCCGCCTACAGCGTATAACTGACGGCCGATGTGGGTTTTATTCATCAAAATCCACGTTAAGAAGGCAATGCCAAGCATCACAATTAACGGCAAGCCAACTTGGTAATATTCGCCATCCACTTCAAAAGGCAAGATAGTCACAGGGTCAACCCACCAATCAGGCAAGTCATAAATACTGTGCCCATTGGTTAACCACATCAGCATTCCAAACAGCAGTGATTGCATACTAATGGTGATAATGATCGACACAACATTCAGCGAATAAATTAAAATGGCATTGATTAATCCAAAGGCGATACCGATGATAATCGCTAATGTGATACTGACCGCAGGGCTTGCAATAAAACCTTGTAATAACCAAGTCGCAATCACGTATTGCACTACGGAAGCCACAGCAGCAAACGAAATATCAATGCCCCCAGTGACAAGAACCACAAATAAGCCCAAGGCGAAAATACCCGTCACCGCATAGCTTTCACTGAGGTCGAGTAAATTTTGAATAGTCAGAAATTGCGGGCTCATCAATGTGAAGAACACCACCATGATAAGAATGACCCAAGTCAGCCAGCCTTCGACAGATTGTGGTCGTAATTTTTGCCAATTAGCCATTGATGATTTCCTCCAATTGTTGCTCATTGATGGAATCTGTCACAATTTCTTTGACGATAGAGCCTTGTTTCATATGTAAAATTCTGTCGCAATTGTAATAAGCTTCGGAGGCTTCATCGGTAATTAATAAAATAGAGATACCGACACCTGACAAACGGTGAATGAGTTTGTAAATACTGTCTTTTGCACCGATATCGACGCCAACGGTTGGCGAATCTAAAATCAGTACTTTAGGGCGTGTTAAAATCCATTTGGCAAGTACCACTTTTTGCTGGTTACCGCCTGAAAGTGTTGAAAGGGCGTTATTTGGGTCGGTGACTTTAATATCTAAGTCGGCTATCCACTCTTGTACGATGTCTTGACACTGTTTTTCATCGATTAAATGCCATGGTGTTTTGAGTCGATCAAGAATCGAAATCACCATATTGTCTGCGATGGATTGCTGTAAGATAGCGCCTAAAGTCAGGCGGTCTTCAGATACATAACCAATACCACGCTTAATAGCGTCGGTGTTATTTTTTAACTTAACAGGCTTGCCTTCGATGAATAATTCGCCGCTGTCTGGATGGGTAATGCCAAACAACGATAGCGCTAATTCGGTGCGGCCTGAACCAAGCAAACCACATAAACCTAATACTTCGCCGCGTTTTAAATTTAAGTTGATATCACGATATTGCCCAGCTCGACTGAGGTTTTTTATCTCGAGTACAGTGCGTCGGTCTTCCGCGTTATTTGGTGGCTTACGTTCATGGACAATGTCTAAGCCAGTCATTAATTCAGTAATTTTGCGTGTAGTTAAGCCTTCAGCAGGCCATGTCCCAATTTTTTGACCATCACGGATCACTGTGATGCGGTCAGAGATCTCTTTGACTTCTTCTAGTCGATGACTCACAAAAACAACGGTAATTCCCTTATCTTTTAGGTAATTAACTGTTGAGAGTAGTTGGTTGACTTCTGTACGGGTCAATGAAGCTGTTGGTTCATCCATAATCACCAGACGTGCATCGGCGACTAAAGCTCGGCAGATAGCAACTTGTTGGCGTTGAGCAATGGGTAAGAATTGTACCGGTGTGTCAGGGTCAATGGTGAAAGCCAACTCATTGAGGATTTCTAACGCTTTTTCGCGCAGTTGTTTTTTGCGAAACCAGCCAAAATAGCCTTTGAGATTCAGCTCAAAAGCGATATTTTCGGCAACGGTTAAATTTGGAAATAACGACAAATCTTGGTAGATAACTTGTACACCTAATTCACGGGCTTTATCTGGCGTCAGCCGATGATAGCTTTTTCCATCAATTTCAATTTTGCTACCGTCATCAGGGGCATAGACACCACTGATGGTTTTAATTAATGTGCTTTTCCCACACCCATTGGTGCCTGCTAAACAGTGCACTTCACCTTTGTTGAGCGTCAAATCGATATTGCGTAATGCACGGTGACCACCGAAGCTTTTGGAAAGGTCTCGCAAGGTAATGAGTGGATCGGATTTGTCAGCTTTTGAGGTGCTTGTCATAAGTACAATTCCTACTGCAAATAAATTGGTGTTGGCTTGTTCGTGATGAGTTCGAGCTGCTGTGTTAGTACAGGCAACTCGAACTCAAAGAACATAAAATTTAATATATTGATAAATATTGTATTTTTGTTGTGAATGTTATTTTAACAGGGTGAAATTACAGACCGACTTCGACTAATTTTTTAGTATTTTCAATATTCAAATTAACGGGGTTATCACTCAAAATGGTGTTACCACTGACTTTGATTTCACCCATATCACCAATAGACACGCCATCTTTAATTTCTTCACCATTCATCATGGCAGTCGCAACCTGTACAAATACTTGTCCTGCGACTTTTGGATTGGAAATATAGCCGCCATCAATTGCACCTTTTTCCAGTAATTTGATGCCTTGGCCTGGCGTAAATGTCCCGAATACACAGGTTTCATCATTTTTGCGGCGTTTATCAATGGCACGGCCTGCACCGATAGGGCCTTGTGAACCAAATGACATGATGCCTTTTAAGTCTTTGTGTTTAGATAATAAATCATTGGCTGTGCGCATTGAGTCATCAACGGATTCGGCAACACCAAAGCGGTCATCGACCATTTGCATTTTCGGGTAATTTGCTTTTTGGTAAGCAATTGCCGCGTCGGCCCATTCGTTCACTAATGGTACTGTCAGGCTTCCCACAAACATGGCATATTTGCCTTCTTCGCCCATGCATGCCGCCATATCTCTCATATGGTTAGCCCCCATACTTTGGGTATCAAGTAATTCAAAGTCCCAATCTGCATTTTTTTGGTTTGGTGATTCGTGGGTAATGACTTTAATTCCAGCGTCTTGAGCTCGCTTTAATACAGGTTCAAGAACTTTAGCGTCGTTAGGGACAACGCCAATGACATCTACTTTTTTGGCGATTAAATCTTCGATAGCACGAACTTGTTCTGCAGGGTCAGCGGTTGTTGGGCCAACTTGGAAGGCGTTTACTCCCAGTTTTTTGCCTTCTTCAGTAATACCTTGTTCCATAACATTAAACCAAGGAATACCACCGACTTTCACGACGACACCCATGGTAAAGGGCTTTTGTGCTTTTTGTGATTCAGCCATCGCGACATTTGAAAATAGTGCAACGCTCATTAAACAAGGTAAAACTAGCTTCTTCATGTTCATAGTTGTATTCCTTAGTGTAGATGGATACTAAATCAAGAATTTTCATTTTTAGAAATAATGAATTTCTCATATTTAGATATGCCTATAATTAAGTGCTAGGAATTATGAGTAAATAATATCCCTGCACTTATTTAATACAGAAAATAAAATGGAACTTATTATTTTTACTTACATTACAGCTATATAATTTTTATTTTTATAAATTATTTGTCACACTCGATAATTTTAAGATTAGAGAATTGTTTTTGAAAATTATTATCATTTAGTTTGTTTGTAATTAATACGTCAATATCATCAAATGTACAAACCTGACTAAATGCATACTTTCCTAATTTACTATTATCCGCGAGCAAAACTTTATTTTCAGAAACCTGTAACATAATATTTTTTAATTTTGAGTTTATTTCACTGCCATCGCGAATACCATTTTCGATATTGAATCCTTGGCATGAAAGAAATAAGGTTTTTATCTGAAAGCTACGAATAATACTTTCTGCAATTGGGCCATGAAAATCATCATGACGTTCTGAATATTCCCCACCAATACCAATAACACGAACTCGGTCACGGCAGGCCAACGCTTGGATAATTTTGACCGAGTTTGTCACCACGGTGATGTCGATATCGGGTATTTGCCGCGCTAGAAACCAGCAAGTACTGCTGTTATCTAGCATAATACAGTCACAAGGCTGGATTAATTTTAGTGCAGCCTTCGAAATTTTCATTTTGGCATCAGGATGCTCTTCAGTTCTTTTACGAAAAGACTCTGCGCCATCAACCATTTGACTGAGTTTGACCGAAGATGGCATAACATTCACCATCGACATTTCTTCTTGGTCGATGGCCACCGCGCCTCCAAAGCTACGGATGATCCTATTTTCTCGCTCAAGAGTCGTTAAATCGCGACGAATAGTTTCTTGAGACACGAGACATAATTGGGCTAAATCACGTACCAACGCCGAACCATTCTGCGAAACATGAGAACATATTAATTTATGGCGTTCGGCTTGTAACATATTTAGCTCCTATTATTTCCATGGTATTCATTCTGCCCGTGTTGCTTTTTTTTTGTCGTGATTGGATTCAAGTAATCTCTTTTTGAAAAAAACAAAGCCGATTAAAGTGACTTTGATCTTCATTTTATGAATTTAATATAATTTTATTACATAATAATTAGACTCATATCACTATATTGGCGGTGTCTTTTTGTTTTTCTCACAATAAACAAAAAATATTGGGCTAACTCGGTCAATTAACCACATCTTGGTGGTGACTTTATTTGACTGATCGTGACCGATTATGCCCGAATTGGGCTGTTTTGTTGCGAATTTGTAAAGTGAGGTGCTTTTTAAATGGCCTAAATCTGTTTACCTTAATAGGTAGATATAGGTTATCAACACACAAAAAACATCACCATAATAAATTTTTGTTGTTGATATTAAAGCATATTTTAGCAAGCTAGGGAGTTGTTATGTTAGAACAATTGAAACAACAGGTTTTTGAAGCGAATCTCGCCTTACCCAAACATAACCTAGTAACTTTTACTTGGGGTAATGTGAGTGGTATTGACCGTGAAGCTGGGTTAATGGTGATAAAACCTTCTGGCGTTGACTATGAAACCATGAAAGCAGAGGACATGGTGGTGGTCTCGTTGGAAAGTGGAGAGGTGGTAGAAGGGAAATATCGCCCTTCTTCAGATACTGACACGCATTTGGCGCTGTACCAAGCATTCCCTGAAATTGGCGGTATTGTTCATACTCACTCCCGTCATGCCACTATTTGGGCTCAAGCAGGGCAGCCATTGAGTGCCTTAGGGACAACCCACGCTGATTATTTCTATGGTGAAATTCCTTGTACCCGTAAAATGACAGAAAGTGAAATTGAAGGGGAATATGAAAGAGAAACAGGCCATGTGATCATCGAAACCTTCAAGGAAAAAGGGCTGTCAGCAAAAGATATTCCAGCGGTATTAGTGAATAGCCATGGCCCATTTGCTTGGGGAACAAGCCCCGATAATGCAGTGCATAATGCCGTGGTATTAGAAGAAATTGCCTATATGAATTTATTTACCCGTCAATTAAGTTCACAAATAGGTTCAATGCAACAAGTATTATTAGATAAACATTATTTACGTAAACACGGTAAAAATGCGTATTACGGGCAAAAATAAAGCAGTTAAAAATTTATTGAATAAAACTGGCGAATAAAAGTAATTATTGATTTTATAACCAATAACGGATTTTTTCGTCAATAAAATAGCCACAATAAATAGGCTATGTGGCTATTTTACTATTTATTAAATACAGCCATCACTCAGGTTTATTTTATTAAGCCTGTGGTTGTTTATATAACAAGTGAATTTATTTAAACTAAGTATATTTCTCTAAGTTGCTTAATATCATTATTTGTGAATTTAAGTTCATTTTTAATATAGTTTTCTACAGAGCCGGATATTTCTTCCATCGTATTAAATACCTCTATAATAAATGATTCTTGAGTATCAATCAGTGAAAGTAAATAATCCAGTACATTTTTGTCTTGAGTTATTTTCCGATATCCTGCCATTTTAATTTCGTTACGTTCAAGCCGGTTAAAATGGGTGAGCATATAGTCCTGCACAATGGTTTCTTTCGGAACACCTAACATGGAAAGTACCAGTAATGCGCCATAACCGGTTCGATCTTTTCCGCCGCGGCAATGCTGAATATTTGGGGCATTATGACTATCTAATAAGACTTCTATCATTTGCTTAAAGGCGGATTTTGACTTATCACTCACTACAAATTGGCGATATTGTTCTAATATTTGTAACCCATCGCCGTTAATCATCTCTTTCGGAATATGCTGGATAACACTTTCGATTAACGCTTTATCTTCATTATCTGGTGATGCGGCAAATTGTGCTGCTAATTCAGCAGTTTGAGCCGTTGCATCAAGATGGTAGGTTTTCTTTTCACCAACATGGCAATTGGGCGATTTATTAATTTCATTTTGAGTACGATAATCGATAATGCTGTTAATCCCTAGATGGGAAATATAATTTACCGCTTGTTCATTCAAATTAAATAGATGGTTGGAACGGTATAACATTCCCCATTTCACCTGTTTTCCGTCTGTTGTGGTATAACCCCCAAAATCACGGAAGTTATTTAATCCCTCAATAGGTAATGTTCTTTCAGCGAATAATTTACGTCCATTGGCATTTTGTAAAATAAAATAGATGCGTTGTTTAGCATTTAATGGGTCTTGAACTGTAATGGTATTCTCTAATTTATCTGTAATGAAATTCTCAGGATAAACCTGAGTATCAGGTTTATCCGTCCAATATAATGCCAGAGGAGAGGATGGAATTTCACTAAACTTTATTTCGAGTGTTGATTCATTCACTCTGTTGACTTCGATTTCCATATATTTCCCTTTATCATCCTAAAATTCCGAACACGGAACAAACAACACCTAAAACCATAATGGCAACAATGAGTGCAACGGTATGTTTTCCTTGAAATTTACGAACAAGGAAGAAAATACCGAGTGCAAAGAGAAGGGTGAGTAAGTTAGGTATTACCTTGTCAAACATCTCTTGTACTTTGATAGATTGTTCACCGACGGCGATGGTTAGCGGAGTGGAAAGCTTGACGGTCGTCGCTATCAAGGAACCTAGGACCATGACCCCGACAACGTTCGCTATATTAGTAATTCGCTGAATAATATTTGATTTTTTCGATTGCTCGATTAAATCAACGCCTTTGTTATAGCCATAATGAATAAAGAAATATTTGGTACCGATATTGACGATATTAAACAGAATAAACATTAATATAGGGCCGATAATATTACCTTGCAGCGCAAATGCGGCTCCGATGCTGCCGCAAATGGGCAGCCATGTAAATTTTAATAAGCTATCACCAAGACCTGCAAATGGCCCCATCAAACCAGCTTTTACAGAAATGACTGCCTCTTTTTCTTCTTCTGTTGTTTTTTCTTCTAATGCTGCGGTGACACCGAGAATTAATGCACCTGCGTTAATTTGTGTATTAAAAAACTCGAAGTGGCGTTGCATGGCTTTAATACGTGTTTCTTGATCTGCTTTTTCATAAAGTTTATCGAGAACGGGTACCATGCAATGAGCAAAACCAATTGTTTGCAGTTTTTCGTAGTTGTATGAGAATGACATGGTTTGAATTCGCCAAAACATACCATTAAGCTCTTTTTTCGTGAGTTTTTTATTTTCAGAGGTGGTTATTTCACTCATAGGTCATACTCCTCTTCTTCATTTTTATGGGAAGTTGGTGCTGTTTTTTCTTCTGGTGTTTGGCGCAAGCTGTTGGCAAATGCCATGTCATAAAGCACAGCAAATGCCAGAGCGATAAAAGTAATTGGGATAATTGGTAGTTTTAAATAGGTTGTGAGCATAAAACCGAGCAGAAAGAAAAACCACATTCTGCCTTTAAGTAACATGAGTAACAGAATACAGATACCGACAGCAGGGATTAGTTTAGATGCGACACCCATACCGGTAAGAATACTTTCAGGTACGGCATTTAATATGCTATTGACTAAGTCACTACCAAAATAAACCGCAATAAAGCAGGGAATGGCACGAATAAAAAACCACAGTGGCGTCGAGAAATAATGCACTTTTGTTAGGCCACTGTAGTTGCCATCAAGAATGGATTTACTGGCCCAGACATTTAAAAAACTAGCAAAAGAACGCCAGATAATCAGTAATTGCTGACATAGAATAGAGACTGGTACGGCAAGGGCGATACCCGCTGCAATTCCGCCATTGGAAGCAATACCGAGCGCAACTCCAATAATTGAACCGGCGATAATATCGGGTGCAGAATAAGCACCAACATTACCAATTCCCATCCACATTAATTCTAATGTGGCGCTAATGGCTAACCCTTGCACCATATCGCCCATGATAATACCGGCCACAGTACCGGTGAGTAATGGGCGTCTTAGCATTTGCGGACCGACATCATCCAATGAGCAAATACCTGCCCAAATCGCAATTAAAATGGCCTCTACCAACATAATAGGCTCCTCACTTATTGAGTGAAAATAAGTATGATTAGATGAATTAATTGAGTAATGTTTTTAATTCAACAATGGGATCTTTAGGAACCATTTGAATTTCAACAGTAACGTTATTGTTGATGAGCGACCTAAAGGCTTGTTCTTCATCCGGTGTCACAGCAACCGCACGAGATAAATTACGACGGCCTTCTTGCATGCGCATTCCGCCGACATTCAGTTTTTCCAATTTTAAGCCACTTTCGACGAGCCTATTCACATCAATACTGTTAGTAAACAGCAACATAGTGCGGCGTTTAATTTCTGCTTTTTTTAAGACTTCAATGAATTTATCGACACCAAAAACGACGACTTTTAGATCTGGTGGCGCCGCCATAGTAAGAACGGATTGTTGAACAGTATCATTGGCAACTTTGTCGTTGACGATAATCACCTGCTCAATATCAAAATTTTTAACCCAAGTAGTAATAACTTGGCCGTGGATAAGTCTGTCATCAATTCGAGCAACGTTAATTGGCATGGGATTCTCCTAAAGTTCGCTATCGTTTTGTGCTAATGGCTTAAGTTGTTCACCGACATTAATGCAACTGTCAGGGAATACATCATTAATGACTTGATGAAGTTCATGTAAAGGTAGGTCTCGGTTGCTGAGTATTTCGAGAAAAGTCGGAACGTTGATTCCGCAGTACAGCACGACATCATTTTGAGTAATAACGAGCTCACTGGCTAAATTGCAAGGAGAACCGCCTAATAAATCGACCAAAATTAAAACGCCATTGCCTTTATTAACATGCTGATATGTTTCAAATAAATGTTTTTTTACCTCATTAATATTGCTTTCTCTTTGAATCGAAATCACGCTGATATTTTCTTGCGAGCCGATCAGCATTTCAGCACATTCCAGTAATCCTTGTGCAAAAGGCCCATGGCTAGCCAGTATGATAGGTATTTGAGAGCTCATTTTTTCCCCTTGTATTTATCTTTTTTATTTTAGTAATAAAATTACTTTTATATATTTATTTTAAAGTAACAATATCACAAAAAATAGGAATGAAAAGAGGGAGCTCCCTAGAAAGGGTCATTTTTGTGAGCAAGATCGAAGTGGCTACTCAGAGCCACATAGGCGATATTAAGAAGGAGAAAGCTGATCAGTTATTGCTATTTAGACGAGTAAAGCGTTCCGCACGAGTGTTAATTTGTTTTTGAATTCTTTCATCATACTGTTTGATAAATAAGTTAGTAATCAACATATTAATTACAGTGAGTTGGGATATTTTTGAGCGAATGGGGATGATCCTTGAAATATTTTCAGTCGATATTGTATGCAAGATAGTCTCAGCTAAGGTTGATACTGAACTTTGTCCCATTTTTGTGATAGCAATGGTCGGAACTTTCAATTCTCTGGCAAGAGTGAGTAGCTTGATACATTCGTGGTTTTCACCGGAATGAGATATGACAATGACAAGATCGTTCTGATCTAACGTATTCACGATACTAAATTGAATGCTGTAATCAAGGTGACAATTAACATCTTTTTTTATTTTAATTAATTGATATTCAAATTCTTTTGCAACTAATCCACTACTACCAGCACCATAAATTACAATTTTTTTACTCTTGCTAATTAACTCATTTGCTTGCTTAAAGGCATTTAAATTAACCAAAGCACAAGTTTCTTCTATGGATGATTTTTCAATCAGTCCTACTTTGTGATTAACGGTTTCCATCGAGTCATTAATATCAATATCTTCTTGTAATAGGGTGCCGTAAGATTTGTGATTAATCGATGAAATTAAATCAATTTTTAGGTCACTAAAACCTTGGTAGCCTAACTTATGACACAGGCGCAAAATAGTGGTGGTACTGACCTTATTTTCTTGGGCAAGGGATTGAATGCTAATACTTTGCATGTTTTTCTTATTAGCAATAATGTACTCAGCGACTTGTTTTTCTTTGGTGGAAAGGCTGTCTCTGGCCTCTCTAAGTTTTAGGTCTATCATTATTTATCCTGCTAATAAATTAAAATTTGCCATCAAGAAACGGATCCTACCATATCCTAAAAATAGGGAAATGGTGACTTTTCTTTATTGGGTTCATGTCACGATAAATGAATTTATGGCTCAGGATAGAAAGTCAGGTCTGTAGGGAAAATTAATAAATATAAGTAGTTAGTTATATCCCTATTGCTTAACGATGGCCTAAGCAATAGGGAATAGTTTGTTTTTAAAGTGTGACGCCCATTTTGAAAATTGCTAATTCACGAAAGTCATTGATTTCATTTTTGGTGTGCTCACCATTAACGGTTTTCACAACAAGCTGAATGAAGTCATCTAATAAATGATCCATAGATTTTCCTGTTAATAGGGCGCCCGCATTGAAGTCAATCCAATGGGGTTTTTTGGCGGCTAACTCATTATTAGTCGCAATTTTCATGGTGGGAACAAAGCCACCGTATGGTGTACCGCGACCGGTTGTAAATAACACCATATGACAGCCTGCTGCACCTAAGGCACTGGTCGCAATGGCATCATTACCCGGTGCACTTAACAAGTTGAACCCTGGGGTTGTCAGGCGCTCTCCGTATTTTAAAACATCCATTACTTGGCTAGTGCCTGCTTTTTGTGTGCAGCCGAGGGATTTTTCTTCGAGTGTCGAAATACCGCCTGCTTTATTCCCTGGAGATGGGTTTTCATAAATTGGCTGGTCATGGGCAATAAAATATTGTTTGAAGTCATTGATCATATTGACCGTTTTCTCAAACGTCGGTTCATCATGGCAGTGGTTCATTAGAATTTGTTCCGCGCCAAACATTTCAGGGACTTCCGTTAACACCGTGGTTCCGTTATGGCTGACTAAAAAATCAGAAAAACAGCCCAACAGTGGGTTAGCGGTGATGCCTGAAAGCCCATCAGATCCACCACATTCAAGGCCAAATTTCACTTCACTCAGTTTGCCTGCTTCACGTTTGTCCTGCTGTACGAATTGATAAAGCGTATTAAGGTGCTCGACACCGGCTTCAATTTCATCATCTAATTGTTGGCATACCATGAATTTTACACGTTCATCATCATAGTCACCTAATGTTTCTTTAAAGGCGGCTACTTGATTGTTTTCACAGCCTAAACCAATGACTAGAACACCACCTGCGTTAGGGTGCTTAACCATATCTTGTAAAATAGTACGCGTTGTTAAATGGTCATCACCGAGCTGGGAACATCCTAAAGTATGGTTATACAGATAAACGCCATCAATATCAGAAGCACCATGATGTTGTTTATTAAAGCGCTCGATCATTTTTCTAGCGAGTGCATTCACGCAGCCAACGGTTGGGATCACCCAAATTTCATTGCGGATCGCGACATCACCGTTTGCTCGACGATAGATTTGCACATCTGGATCCGGCCGTGTAGCGGTAATTATGTTGTGTTCAGGGTGGTATTCATATTCATTTAAGGCACTTAAATTAGTCGCTGTATTATGTGTATGAATATGCTCGCCAACGGTTATTTTCGTTGTTGCGTGGCCGATAGGTGCACCATACTTCATGACATTTTCACCCGCTTCAATCGTATCTAGGGCAATTTTATGGCCGCGACCGATGTCCTGCTTTAATGTCACGGATTGGCCATCAACGCTGACAGTATCACCCGAGAGTCTATCGATTAAGGTAATGGCGACATTGTCATTCGGATGTATTTTTATTATATCTTTTATCATATTGCATTCTCTGGGTTGAAAATCGGATTCAGTGCGATCGGCCACTTAGTGTCGATTTTTGGGTTGTCTAAATTTCAAACATTATACGATCCGGTTTATAACTTTTAAAGGTGTTATACCAATTTATTGTGATTTATTTATGGGAGCACTTCTATTTCACCCATCACCATAAAATTTCGTTATACTGTGAGGCATTAGTGGCCAATGAGTCGGGTTGTTATATGAAAGGAGAAAATAATGAGCTCACAAGAGAGTGAACCGCGCCTATACCAACAAGTTGCGGCTTTGGTCAAAGAACGCATCGAAAATGATGAATACCCAATTGGCACTAAATTGCCTGCAGAACGGTTACTTGCTGATGAAATGAAGGTGAGCCGTACGGTGATCCGCGAAGCTATCATTATGTTAGAAGTGGAAGGATATGTGGATGTACGCAAAGGATCTGGCATACACGTCATCAGTAATCGGTCTAATAACTCAGTCAATACAGAAACCGGATTAGAATTTAGTCGTTGTGGGCCATTTGAGCTATTACAAGCAAGGCAACTGATTGAAAGCCACATCGCCGAATTTGCCGCAAGCCAAGCCACGAAAGAAGATATTTTAAAATTGGTTGATATTCAAAAGCATGCTCGTAAAGAGGATCGTTTTCGCGACTCAACATGGGATCTTGCCTTTCACATGCAAATTGCCGCGTCGACCCATAACAGTGCGATGGTGGTAATTGTTGAGCAAATGTGGAGCCAACGCTTACGTAATCCTTACTGGCTCAAGCTTCATGAGCACATTGATAACCGTTCGATTGAGAGCTGGTGTGATGAGCACGACCAAATTTTACAGGCGTTGGCGCGTCGAGACCCGAAAGGGGCGCGGCAAGCCATGTGGCAACATTTGGAAAATACCAAAAAAATGTTGTTCAATGCGACCAGTGATGACTTTGAATTCACTATGGATCGCTACTTCTTCGCAGATAGCCCAACGATGGATGATAACAGCTAGTTATTCTTCATCATCCTCAGAGATCTGCTTCAGCGCGGGGAGATTAACTAAAATAATTTTCCCGTATTTTGCATCAATCCAACCGAGTTTTTCCCATGCAACTAAACGCTTATTGATAGTTTGCCGTGTGGTATTAATGATGGTCGCCAAGTCATCTTGTGTCAGGTATAGGCTCAATTGAATCCCCTTTTCATGAGGTTCACCATAACCTTCCGCTAAGCTCAATAAGCGCTTGGCCAGCCGGGCGGAAACAGACAATAAGGCGCTGTCATTGATAATAGTAAAGGCGTTACGAATCACTTTGCAGAGCAAAATATTCAGAAATTGGTAAAAAACGGGGTGCTTTTCCAAGATCATGGCTAAATCTTTCGGTGATATCGTCAGTAAAATGGTTGGGCTGATTGCTTTAGCATCATGGGTGCGCGCTGACTTATCTAGCATGGCAATTTCGCCAAACCAATTGCCAGGTGAAAGATAGCGAAATACACATTCACGGCCATCTGAGGATATCGAACTCACTTTTACTGAGCCTTGAATCACCGCATATAAACCACGTGCAGGGTCACCTTGATAGTGAACCATTTCACCATCAGGATAGAAGCGTAATGTGGCGCATGTCATTAAGATGGAAATTAAATAATCGGGTAAGTTACTAAACCAACTATTTGTTTTTAATATTTCAAGAATACTTTCATGCGTTAGAACTAATTGACTGTTTTGTACCGCAATGTTCATCTGAATGCTCCCTGCATGATTAGCTGACTTTATCATGACATTTGGTAGGGTTATGTTCAATCATGAACCGCCGTAATATTCGAATAAACCTCACAAATAAGAAATAGAGTAATAGAAAACCCGAGCCATTTATTGCGGCTCGGGAGGGATTCAAAAGATCATTAATTAATCTTCAAATCGTTTTTCAATACCTAATCTTCTTAATGTCAGAATCAACAGACCACCGATAAAGGCGACTAAAGCGATAAAATAGAGCCCTGCACGGGCAGACTCAAAGGTGGTTTCTGCCCACACTCTTAAGTTTGGTGCCACAAAGCCACCTAAGTTACCCACAGAGTTAATCAGGGCGATTCCTGATGCCGCAGCGGTACCGCCTAAGTATGCAGATGGGAAGCTCCAATACAGAGGTTGCATGGCTAAGTGGCCTGCTGCTGCGACACATAACGCAATAATGGCAATAACTGGAATGCTATCGAATAAACCAGAAACAGCGATCCCAGCAGCCCCTAACATAAAGGTAATGGCAGCAACTTTACGGCGTTCTTTTAGACGTTCTGAAATACGAGGAACGTAGTAAACTGCAATGGCTGCACACAGTGGTGGTATGGCGGTGACAAAGCCTACTAGTATGCCGACTTTACTGCCTAATAATGTACCAATTTGGGTTGGTAAGAAGAAATAAATACCGTAACCACAGACTTGAACGGTAAACCAAATCAGACACAGGTAGAGAACACGCATATCTAATAATGCTCTCAGGGCACCTTTCGGGCTATGACCTGCTTTGGCGTCTTCTTCCAAAGCTAATTTAGCGGAAAGTGCATTTTTTTCCTCAGCCGTCAGCCATTTGGCTTTTTCTGGGCGGTCATCAAGGTAAAAGAATACCCAAATCCCGACAATAGATGCCAATAAGCCTTCTACGACAAACATTAACTGCCAGCCGTATAAACCGAAGGCAAATGAAGTTCCTTCTAGTGACAGGAGTGAGCCTGATAATGGGCCCCCAATGATAAATGCCAGTGGTGCACCAAATAAGAAGTAGCCTGTCACCCGTGCCCGGATATTTTGTGGGAACCAGAAGGTTAAATACAAAATAACCCCCGGAAAGAAGCCAGCTTCACTGACACCAAGCAAGAAGCGCAGCACAATAAAGGTGGTTTCATCATGGGCAAACATCATGGCGGCAGAGACTAGCCCCCATGTGACCATAATGCGCGATAGCCATACTCGAGCACCAATGCGGTACAGTAGAATATTACTTGGCACTTCAAACAGTGCGTAGCCGATAAAAAAGATCCCTGCGCCAAATGCGTATGCAGCGTCACTTAACCCAGTCGTTAACTGAAACTCTTGTTTTGCGAAACCAATATTAGAACGGTCTAAATAAGCCAATATGAACATTAATACCACCATTGGTATTATTTTTCGTATTGCTTTGCTGGTAGCCGATGATAAATGATCCGTATTGGTGGACATGGTTCACCCCAGTTTTTTGTAAGATAGTAATGTTATCTATTCATTTTTATTATGTGTTTAGCCCGCCGCTGAATAACCAGCAGAGTAGAGTATAGAGCTAAAATACTCGCCATACTTCAAGTTGCAGTGTTGTTGACCGCATCATGAATTATTTAGAGTGTAAATAAGTAATTTAAAATGAATAATTCTTGTTATTAATTTCCCTTTTTCATGTTGTTAGAAATGAAATATTGAAAAAGGGAATGATCATTATTTCACGTTAAATTTAGCTAATGCTTCAGGTTTTAACGTTGTACCTGCCCCAGGCGCGGTTGGTGTGGTATAAACACCATCAATAACTTCGACCGGGTCAACAAAGCAGTCCAGTGTCCAAGGAATGAATTCTAGTAAAGAGCAGGCTGGATGCGCCATGACCAGATGCAATTGTGCCTGCATCATATCGCCATGGTGTGGTGTCACCGGTAAATTAAAGGCCATACCTAAATCAGCAATTTCCCATACTGCTGTTAAACCACCACAGCGTGTGGCGTCAGGTTGTAAGTAATCAACGGCACCTGCCAAGACAAATTCCTTAAACGAATCATTGTGATAAAGTAATTCACCTAATGCGATAGGTGTGTCCATATAAGCGGCAAGTTGTTTATGGCTGGAGACATCATCATGCCACAACGGCTCTTCAAACCACTTAATATTAAAATCATTTAAACGGTGGCCATATTGCTTGGCTATACTGATATCCCACTTACCATTCGCATCTACCATTAAGTCGATATCATCGCCAATTGCGTGGCGAACCGCTTCAATACGTTGTAGATCTTCGCGTGGGTCTGGTTTGCCAATCTTCATTTTTATTGCTTTGAAGCCTTCTTCGAAGATCATTTTTTTACAATCATCGACTAAGTCTTCTTGGCTACGCACTAACCAACCGCAGTCGGTGTTATAGGCGTTAACTTTATTGTGTTTTGAACCGCCAAACAGTTGCCATAACGGCTGATCTGCGGCTTTAGCTTTGAGATCCCAAAGGGCGATGTCGATGGCAGAAATTGCCATTTGCATTAAACCACCGCGACCAACCCAAATATTGGTTGAGCTGCGAGTGAGTTTTCGATGCAAATAACGTACTTCTGTTGGGTCTTCACCGAGTAACATTGGACCGAAAACATCTTCAATAATGGTGGTGATTAACCGGTCGGTAGTGATATCGGCGTGTGTTCCGGTGTGGCCATAGCCGACTAACCCACATTCTGTTTTGATCATGACACCCGGCATTCCCCAATGGGTAATACTGTGAGTTGAGTCACCAATTAGGTCATTAGTGACAGGTACGTGCATGATAAAAGTACTAATTTCTTTTATTTTCATTGTTGTTCCCAGGTGTTGTAAGGTGGTTGAATGCCAATCTAGCAGTGGGAAATGGATTAAACTGTCAAATGATTTACAGATTGTGCCTTGATGGCGCCTTTTACTGATAAATATGAGCTAGATCTCTTTATTTTGTATGATAGATCACGATGGAATATCTAAATTGGTATAACAACTTAAGGGGTTAAGATAACAACCATACATTTTAAGTATTATTTTTCGTGATAATAATGAGAGTGGGACAATAAAAATTTTTATTGGGGTATGGGGTTCAATCTAGAGTAGGTTTAGAATAATTGCGGAAACCCAGCGTTATAGCGGATGAAAAATGTCTAAACGATTACTTTTATTACTGTGTATTTTATTTACGAATTATTTCTCTCAATCTATGGCTTCTGAAATCGTCAATGATACAGATGATTGGCAGTTGGCAGACATCCCCCCCAAGCTAATTCAAACAAAACAGCCTGAAATTATTTTTGCGATGATTGCTGGAGAAATGCGCGCTGTCGCAGAACTGAACGCAGAACACGGGTTTTACGCTTATTCTCCCTCAGGGGATTATTGTGCGATGCAGTTTGGCAATGACTACGCATTTGTGAAAACGATATCATTTTCTAACAAAAAGCCGCGCTATGTACCTGAAGTAGATAGGCTAAATGACTTACAAAATCCCATTTATGATTATTTAGTCACACACCAAAAAACAGCGGTATACAACTCAACTCAAAGTAATCGTAAGCAAATAGCCTCTTTATGGGAAAACCTGCGTTATCCTGTGTTAGCGCGAATGATTAAAACGGATAAAACAGGTGAAAAAACGGCATGGTTAACCATTCGTATTGGGGATAGGCTAGGCTATGTGCGTTTAGATGATGTTTCGTTGGATAAAGGCATTCCGATTTTAACTTATCACCATATTCTCAAAGACAATGAAAATAAGCATTTTCGTGAAACATCCACCACGACATCGGTGGAAGCATTTCGCGAACAAATGAATTATTTAAAACAAGCGGGCTACCAAACCCTTTCGCTTGCTGATGTGGAAGATTATTTAAATAAATCTGCAAATCTACCGGGTAAGGCTGTTGTGTTGACATTTGACGACGGTTTAAAGTCAGTTTATCGCTATGCATTACCGATTTTAAGGCATAACCGCCAGCAAGCAACGCTGTTTATTATTTCTTCCCGGATTAAAACGCAGCCACAAAAATGGTCAGCGGATGGCTTACAATTTATGAGTAAGCAAGAAATTAAAGATAGCCGAGACGTTTTTAACATCCAATCTCATACTCACTTTTTGCATCGTTTAGATAACCATAACTCACCAATTTTATTTAGCCGGAAAGAACATACCATTATGTTGGACTTTAAACGGTCGATGAAAATTTTGAGTCGCTTCGAACCGGAACAACGCTATTTAGCCTATCCTTTTGGTGGATATAACTCCGCAGCGATGGACGCGGGGGGAAAAGCTGGCTTACATTTAGCACTGACAACCATTCAAGGAAAAGTCAAATTAGGGGATAACCCATTTGCCCTCAAACGTTTGTATGCTTTTCGGACTGACCCATTAGAGAAATTTGCTCAGATGGTTGGAAATAGTGAAAAAAGCGTCATAAATCAAAATATTATTATCGATAGATAATCAATATAGCGAAGTAAGCACTGGGGTGTTTGGCTCAGTGCTCATCCGCTTGCTTACCCTTTCCCATTTCTTTTAAAAACTTCTGTTGGTAAATAAACAATTCTTTCGCGCTAATACAATGATAATCCATCGAAAACTGCTTGGCAGTTTGCTCAATGATTTTAGCAAGGGCAGGGTAATGGCGGTGGTTCCAATTGGGAAATAAATGGTGTGTAAGATGTAAGTTTAATCCACCTAACCAATAAGTTAACCAACGAGGTGTAGTTTGCCAATCATAAGTGGTTGAAAAAGTGTGAGTATAAAAACCATGCGGCATATTGCCTTCTTTGGGGGGCGTATAAAAAGTCGCTTTCGCCCAATGGGTGCCAAGTATCAATACAACAAATATAAGAGAGGCTAACATTTGGCTAAATAAGTAAGTGAGTAGCAAGATCGCTAAACTGATATCAGTGATAACAAAAGCGGGTATGACTATCGCCACAATCAAATGCAGTAACTTAGCCAATAAAAATGCTCCAATACCACGACGGCCTTGATGGCGCATATGAGGGGCGACGCGCGTCAAATGAAATCTATCCATCCAATCAAAGAACCAAATGAGTGCAGGGAAAGTCATTGCGGCAATTAATGGCCAATACAGATGCTGAGCTCGCATAAACGGGTACCAGCGCTGATAAGGCGTTTGCCGTAAGACAAAATTTTCTTCGATATCTAAATCATAATGGCGAATATTGGTGTGAGCGTGGTGAAAAATAATATGCCTGACGCGCCAGCATTCAGGATCTAAGCCCAACGGAATAGTGACCCAAAAATTGAGCCAATAGTTGGCTTTGGCCTGCTTGAAAATTGCATTATGGGAAGCATCGTGAACGAGATTAATGGCTAATAATAATGCGAAACAAATAAACAGAGGGTAAAAAATAAAAAATGCCCAAGACGTGTTAGCGCATAATGCTATGCCGTAACTGCCTAGGCAGCACAAAATTAAAACTAGACTTTTTAAATAAAAACGTAAGTCAGCGAACCGATGATCAGCACGCTGTTGTAAATAGTGTTTAGCGGCCATGTTCAATGCTTTTTGGAACGCTTGGTCACGGCGGTGTTGGTAGCCTAGTGGCCTTAGCGGCTCAGGGAACATCTCGCACCTGTATGGGTTTTCGGCCTATACCAAGTAACATTAACAAACTATGCAGCCATAGTGCACTGGTAAAAATAACCCAAAACGGGGTTGTCCATTGCCAAATAAATAAAATACAAATTAGTAGCAAGCAAGCGATGAAAAACCAGCTCATCAGGCCAATTTTACGTCCATCTGAAATACCCGATAGAGCTACGGTACCTAAGGCTAATAAGATAAATAAAACCACTTGCTGTTGGGTTGTACCTTGATAACCATAACCATAAATATAGACGTAACCAATAACCAAGCTAAATAGGAGAAGTGTTCCCATTACTAATGCGATTTGGTTTACGCGAAATAATGGTGCGGGTTTTGCTTTGGGTTGGCTACGGCGTTTAATGATACGCCAAAAAGGTAAGTTGCTGTCAATAAACGGGTTTTCAGAAGCGGGAGCGCCTTTGATACCAAAATGGTGTTCAGTTTCAGGTAACTTGGAAAATGTGCCAAACAGTTTGTCCCAAAAAATAAAACTGCCCCCGAAATTACGATTGGAATAATGCCCTTCTTTCACATGGTGAACTCTATGGTGCTGTGGCGTTACCATAAATTTCTCCAACCAACCCAAACGCGGGATCAGCGCACTGTGGTTAAAGAATTGAATAGTATAGTGCAATATTGAAACGGTGATAAACACCTCTAAGGGAATCCCCATTAGTGCCAGTAGCATAAAGAATGGGATTGATGTCAGTGATGAATACCACGAATTACGCACTCCTAATGATAGGTTATAGTGCTCCCCTTGGTGATGAACCACATGAACGGCCCATAGAACACGGTAGGTATGGTGCAAGCGGTGTAGCCAGTAAAAACCAAAGTCCCAAGCAAAAATCGCAAACACCCACACCAGTGCGGTTGGCCAGTTTTCAACGAGGTTGAATGAGTAGTGGGTCACGACAAAGCCGTAACAAAAAATTTCTAACCCTCTAAATAACCACAACATAATATGGCCAGAGTTCAGGTTGAACACCAATTCTTGCCAGCTAACGGTTCCTTTTTGCGTTTTGGCGATCACTAAACCTTCTGCGACCACGACCGCTAACATGAAAACAATCGGAAAGGTTAATTCATTCATCAGTGTTTCTCTTTAAGACAAATTTCGCTGTGTGAACAATCAGTAATGCACCACAAGCGGTGAGTGCACCAGTAACCACATCAATAACTAAATGGCGCTTTAGCACCAATACCGAGGTACAAATAGCAATCGCCCAAATAACGGCTAAAACCGTGCGAAATTTTTGTTGTATTGACCATAATGCATTGAGCACGATGAGAGTCAATGAGACATGTAGAGAAGGTAATAAATTTTGTGGGCTATCAATATTAATCAAAGCAGACAAAGCCTGCCCAGATAAGGCCAATAAATCGTAGTCGTGGTACAGCATAGTCGTGGGGTACCACAAATAGACCGCCCCAGAAACCAGCGCACAGAGCTGCATGGCATACATGAGTGAGTAAGCTTTTTTTAGAGGGCTGAGAAAATACCCAAGTGGGATAAACAGAAAAAAGGAGAGATAAAGCCAGATGGCATCGGGTGAAAATGGGACGGCATTATCCAGCTCACTGGGTGATAAAACATGAGCTTGCCCAGTCACTTGCCCGGTATATTGATAAACAATGCCAACGGTTCCCCAACCGAGTAGGCAATAGATAAAGCGAGTGAATAATTCTCTGCTATTCATTTCGCTTCCTTACGGGTTATACGTCGCTTTTTAACGGAGAGTGTTTGTGTAATAGTGGCAGTGGATAATTGCCAATCTAATTGAGAAATATCAACATGTTGGTTTGTAAAATAGCGTGTTAGCTGTTGCTGGCAGAGAGATAGCTCTGTAGGAGAACATTCAGCCTGTAAATATAATGCGTTGCCTTGCTGGGTTAAGCGAAAGTCAGCAGTAACAGGCAAGTGATTCACAATCACCCGCGCACAGGGATCTGCAAAAATAGTCACCATTTTGCCGTTATAGCCCGGAAGTTGAAGCAAATCATCACAGCGACCCTCAATACGTTCAATCGCCATTTCAGGAGAGCCACAAGGGCAAGGTGTATTTTTCACCACTAAAACATCATCGAGTTGATAACGTATGATAGGCTGTGTTTTGCGCGTAAAGTCCGTGATAATGGGTGAAAAACGGTCATTATCAAGCCAATTAGGCTCAATATGCACAAAAGCTTCATTTAAATGCATAGTACCATGAGAACAAGTGCAGCCTAAAAACCCTTCCGTTGCTTGGTAGACTTCCCCTACATGGGAAAAACAACCCTGTAATTTTTGTTTGTCATGGGGTTCTAGTACTTCAGCGACGGAAATTACTTTTTGTACATTTAATTGAATTTTCTGCTGGTTGATGGCGTCAGCAATCGTACATAACACTTGGGCTGGCGCAACGATAATCGAAGGCTGATATTGTTCAAGAGCGCTAAGTTGCAGATCAAAATCCGCGAAAAGGTCATAAAACCGCAGTGAAATCCAACGGTTATTGACACTTTCATACAGGTTATTATTGGCGCGTAAAAACAGAGCAACACGCTCACCATTAAACAGGCCTTGGGGTAACATTTTAGCTAACATACTGCCAGACCAGACATTTTGTTCTTCTGGGCTGACAACGAAAAGGCCTCGACGGCCCGAAGTTCCAGAGGATAGCCCGACACTGTAGCGCCCCACTTTAGGGGCAAAATCCCGAGATTGTTCACTTTTTTGCGCACATTCTAGAAGTGTTTGGCTTAACAGCCCGGCGGTATTCATCTCATCAAAATTATCCATCATGATTTGTTTATTCATTATGGGGAAATTAGATAATGGCTGATTGATATACCGCTGAAAATAGGGGCTTTTCGCTAATACTTTGCGTTTAAAATGCGCTAAACGTTTTTGTTGATAAGCTTCCAGTTCACCACGGTTACGAAACGTCAAATGACGAGCTCGCCAGTAATGCCAAAGCATCGAGAGGATCACAATAAATCCCCTTCGTGGCACAGTTGGATAACCACATTGCGCTTATCAATTTCATGTAATTTATTCAGTGTTTCATAATAAGCCTGCTTATCATCCATAATAATATTGGCAATTGCCATGGGGCCACGCAATTCGCGGTAATTAGTGGGTGACCAAGCAGCATCACCTGCGAGCAATATCCAGCCTGAGTCAGTTAGTACACACAAACCAATATGCCCTGCGGCATGCCCAGGGAGCGGCACAATCAATAACGTCTTCTGCTGATTAACTGCATAGCCTTCGCCTAAAATTTGCAATTCATTTGGTAGCGCCACCTTGGGGAAACCTTCATAAAATACAGTGCGTTGTTCGAAGTCATCTGGTAATAGTCCACTGACAAAGGCATTTTTCAATGCAGCAAACCCAGTCAAAGGGCGTGTTTTAGCCCAGCCATCTCCTGAACAAATAATGGGGATATTAGGGAAGTCACGTAGCCCCGCGATATGGTCACCATGGAAATGAGATAAAATCACACCATTGATATCATTAGGTTTTAGGCCATCATTAGCCAATTGATTGACAAGGGCATCTTTGCTTTCGAAATACACTGGAGTGACTGCTCGATATAGCCGCATAATGCCATGGCGCGTATGATCATAAAAATGAGTGGCATACCCGGTATCAAACAGCCAACGCTGGTGTTCATCCTCTATCAGCCATGCCCTTGCTGGAAATTTACAAGATTTAAAACTGGCGCCTTTTAACGCGACACAGCCCGGATGTGTGCAATAACCCACTTCATATTGATGAATAGTTAGCATGGGTTCTCCTGTTTTTTCAGCCATTTTGCGGTCAAATGAACACCTTGTTGCATACTATATAAAGGATAGTAGCCCAGCTCTTGCTGTGCCTTTTGGTTATCTAATGTCATGGTGAAATAGGCTGCACCGAGGCTATAGCGTGTGAGTAATGGCTCTTTTCCCGTTAAACGGCCAATGACTTCTAATAGACTGGCAATAGCATACAGCAAAGGGTAAGGGGCTGAACGAATTTCGCACTCTAAATTAAGTTCATTAAACAATTGATTTAATGTCTTTTTTAGTGCTTGTGGCTGTTGGTTGGTAATATTGTAAATGGCTCCGTTAGGGAGTGTTTCTTTGAACGTCGCCAGCTGCATGCTGTGAACCACATTTCCCACATAGGTGAGGTCAAAATGGTTATTTCCCCCATTAGGTAACACCAGTTTTCCCTTGCGTGATTTTATTTGGGTGAGCAAACGCGGTAGCAAAACACGATCATGAGGACCAAATAAGCCACGAGGGCGCAAAATAGTATAACGAGTTGCCGGAAATTGACTAACGCATTGCTCGATCATGGTTTCGGCTAAATACTTTGTTCTGGCATATTGGTTAGCGAAATGTTTATTAACCGTGGACTCATGAATATTTTGCTGGTGGGTGAAATTAAAATAAATGGCAGGGGTGGAAATATGGATAAAGCGTGAGATTTTTGCTTCCCCTGCTGCGATAGCCAATATTTGAGTGGCGTGAACATTTGTTTTTTCAAAATCTTGGCGTTTTCCCCAAGGCGAAGAAAGGGCGGCGCAATGCCAAATAGCATCACAACCCGCCATGAGCATTTTCGCTTCTTCAACGGTGAGTTCAGCTAATTCAACAGCAATAAATGTTGCACCTAATTGACTTAGTTGTTCTCCTGCTTGTTGGTTTCGCCCACAAGCGACCACATCAATGCCTCTTTCAAGTAAGTACTCACTAGCATTGCGTCCCAGGCCACTTGTTGCGCCTGTTACCAATATTTTCATGGCACTAATACCATGGCGCACAGCGCTAACCCAGCAGCAGTACCGATTAACATGGCACTGGGTTTTTCATAGAAACGTTCTGTAATAATGGCTTCATGTAATGCAGAAGGGATGGAGGCCGCAACCTGATTCCCTCGATGTTTATAGATATCGACTAATTGCTCCGTTGTTACCCCGACACGTTGGCGCATATGCTCTAAAGAAAGGTGACTCGCTTGGTGTGGGATCACGGTACCAATTTGCTTAAGCTGTAAACCCGATTCACTGAAAACCTGTTGCATAAAATCTTCAATCAAAGAAGACGCGAGGCGAAACAATTTTTTCCCTTGCATGTGGAACAGGAAGTCATCATCGGTCATACCCGAGCGCGGATTGCATCTTGTACCACCTGCGCGAATTTCACAAAAATCAATGCCTGCAGTATGTGTGGTGTGGGTATAAGAAATAATTCCGCTATTTCCATCTCCTTTTTCCACGACAACACAAGCAGCACCGTCCCCAAAAATCAGTGATGACTCTTTATCCCGCCAGTCAATACCGCGCGAGGCGATATCCGCAGAAACAATCACAATGCGTTGATAAGCGCTGGTGGCTAATAGCCCCGCTGCAATCTGTAACGCAGTGATAAAGCTGATACAACTTGAATTGACATCAAAGCAGGCAATTCCTTGGTTTAAATTCGATTGCTCAAGGATATGCGCTGCTGAACACGGTAGCGCTTGCACTGGGATAGCAGAGGCATTAATCAACATATCAATACTGTTTGGTGGGATATGGTTCGCCTGCAATGCATTTTGAATCGCCTGGGCGGCTAAAAGGGCTTGTGAATCGGTATGACTTGCATGGAAGCGATATTCGATACCTGAATGCTTTTCGACAAACCCTTTTGATTTATTTAACTTTTCATCCAACATGGACGAGAGAATTTTATGCTCAGGAAGTGCCACACCAGAAGCGATAATTTTAAGGGGAGTTATTGACTGGTTACCAGACATATCAATATGTGCCTATCTTACGATGATAATGATAATAAATATCAGAGTTCAAATGTTTAATATATAGGAATTACGGAGTTATTCTGATTCACTCTCTCTTGAGAATGCTCCATAAACTTCATCAATTAATTCATGGATGGTGTTTTGCCATAATTTAGGTAATGAAGCCTGCCATACCACATCAATCCGCCATTGGGCATGTTCACAATGTTGAATCGGAATAAAACGTATGTCTTTTGAGCTGATATTTTTTGCACTATAGGGTAAGAGGCTCACACCAACCTCAGCGGCGACGAGTGCAATTAATGTTTGAATATCATTTGCTTCCTGAGAAGGCGTAATTAATAAGCTTTCATATTTTAGGTAGCGCTGAATTTGTTGATGAAGCTTTGAGCCACGTTCTGCGCGTAACAATAATAAAGGAAAATGAGTTAGATATTCCTTAACTGATAATCGAGACGCCGATTTTTGTGCGACGGCTAAAGCAAGTACTTCAAATTTTAATGCTTTGCTCACTAAGCTATCTGTGTTTTTAAATGCAAATTGGCGAGTAAAAGCAATATGCAATTCATGAGTTTGTAGCTGTTTCTCCATTTCGTGAGAAGGCATGTCATCCAGCTGAATTGGAATATCAGGGAGTTTTTCACGCAGCCGTGCAACAAATAAGGACGCTTCGTGAAATGTTGATATGCCAAATCCGACAGTTAGTTTTACAGGAGGTTGTTCTCGAAGTATTGCGGATTGACGTAAAAGCTCAGTAGTGTGAGCAAGCACTTGCTGTGCATAGGGAAATAGTATTTTACCGTGTGGAGTCAATACAGCGCCATGACGTCCACGCTCAAACAGAGTCATCTCTAATTGTTTTTCAAGTAATTGAATTTGTTTCGTTAAGGCTGGCTGGCTAATATATAAACGTGATGAAGCTTCGCGATAATTTTTTGTTTCTGCAAGAATGATAAATGCGCGGAGTAGTCGAGTATCCATGATGGTTAGCCAGTTCCTAATAGTAGAAGACGCCATAGTATTTGTATTATGAATGCTATGGCGTGTCATTGACTTTAGCTATTATGGCTTTTCTTTATGATAAGGGGAGTTCTGCTCCGCAAAGCGAACACTACGAATATCGGTTTCATAGCCCAGAGTTTCAGTCATAATGCGGTATAATTCAGGTCTTCTACCTGTAAGCCAACGCCGCCCATTCGAGGTTGGAAGCAAACTAAGGTCAAGATCTGCAATGACCACATCATCCTCAACCAATAAACTCTCTTTGACAATTCGGCCATAGGGGTCTATCACCATTGCATTACCTGTGCGAATTTCATCATCATCTAGGCCAACGCCATTACTAAACAGATAAAAAACGCCATTATCGTGAGCTCTTGAAGGTAACCAGCGCATTAGCCATCCTCGCCCATTTTCACCTTGGCATGCCTCCAATAGTGCTTGGGGGTTCTGTTTTCTATTTTCCCAGAGACTAAGGTTGAGTGGTTTCATTCCATAAGGGCTACTCGAATGAGTTCCACCGGTTTGGTGGGGAGCAAGAATAATATCTGCGCCAAGTAGTGCGTTTATGCGTGGGTTTTCAATTAAGTTATTATCCCAACAAATTAAAATACCAACTTTTACCCCCCATGGTGTATCGAATACCGTGTAACTATCTCCACTATGAATGGTTGGGTGCTCAAACGCATGCAATTTACGGTGAGCATGGTATTGTCCATTTGGCATGCAAGCGACCCAAGTATTGTAGCATTTGCCATCTAACCCTTTTTCAATCAATCCAACACCAATAATCATGTCTAATTCAATCGCACGCTGGCGGATCAATGCTAATGATGGGCTATCGTGCAAGGTTTCACTCAATGCATAAACGGCGTCATCTGGTAGCTTCGGCACGTGCCAATAACCAGTGATACACATTTCAGGTAACACCAGTATTTTCACTTTTTGTTGTGCAGCTTGAGTAATAAAGTCATGGATACGTTCTAAATTATAGGGTTTGTCGCTAGGGCGGTGTTGGAACTGTACAGTTGCAACACGAAGCTGTGATTGTGTTGGCATCATTTTGATCTCCTTGGTTTAAGGAGATCAAATCATGTTGTTCAAACAAAAAATAATGAGTTATTTTCTTATTCAATAACGGTTAGTTATTGAATAAAGCTTTAAGAACACTTAAAAATAGTTTTTTTATACGTAAATTAACGTAAAAAGATAGATTTGCATTATATTATACGAAATAAAACCTCACATTAAGCGTGATATTCTTATATTATCTACTTTATTTAAAGAGTGATTGGTTAATTATTCCTCAATAAATACTCTTATTTAGTGAATTAGGTATGCAAGTAGTCCTTATTCTCCGAATTAAAAGCATAAATTTAACCTAAGCTATATGAGCAAAATACAATATTCATATGCCTCCTTCTTGTCGTTTTGACTATTTTCTTGGGAAAAGGCGAGGTAAAACACTTGTTTTACTCGTTTTATTATGCCTGAAGCTATAATTATTATGTTTTATTTTTGTTATATTTCATTTTTATCCTATAAGCTTGCAATATACTTTTGTGATTTGTTACAATTGGAAATAAATGTAACACATTGTTATTTAAGAGTTATTTTTGTTGTAGACTGTTGGTTTTTACTCAATATGTGGGTTATTGAAGGTTATCAATATTGATATTACTCTTATTACGGATAATTTGTTTTACTTATGAGTAGATCGTGCCCATTAAAAAAAAATCACCATTTTTTATATTCTAAACTCTTATTGCGAGTAAGCAAAAACCTCTGTTAATTTAATTAAAATAAATAATAAAAATAAAAAAACCATTGGCAGTTGTTTTTTTGAAGCAAACATTAAAAATGTAAAAAATAAATTAATATATAAAAAATAAGTATATAAAAATACTTAGTAATCAATGAATACCATAATAAATTTATGATAAATGTCTTAGTTATATTATAAATTAAATCCTCGCCATATTTTTGTTTATTACCACTGTTAATGGTAATAAATTATTTTTCTTTAAAATCAATTTGTTATGTTATATTTAATCATTTTCATTAAAATAGTAACTAATAAGAATAATGTGTTTTTTATCCTATAAGATAATTAAAACTAAAATAATGAAATATTGATAGGTTTCAATGGCTTTAATTTATTCGATTGATCGTTATAAACAGTTTTACTTTTATATATTGAAAACTATAATTAACTCAAATTTCGTGTTTTAATTGGTTTGTTCTACTTTGATTTGGTTATATAAGCAGTGCTGTTCATTATGTTAAAGGTTTTGATCTGTAATATAATTTAGCCATTTAATATTTTAGGTTATTTTGGGCTATTGTTGATGATAAATGTAAATCGGATAGTAGGTAGAGAGATTAGAAAAAGAAGAAAGCACTTAGGGCTTTCTGGTATTGAATTAGCGAATCTTGTTGGTGTAAGTCAGCAACAAATATCACGCTATGAAAGAGGTGAGTGCAATATCAATATTGAAAATTTGCACGTGCTTGCTAATGCGTTAGAAACTGAAATGATTTGTTTTTTTATCGATGATGTTTTTATCAATAAAGAAAATAATTAATTTAAAATATTAAGAATAATCTAATTATAAATCGAAATTAATAAGATAATTATAAATAATATGTTTTAAAATTAATAAAACATCTAATCTAATAAAGATATAGCGTTTTTATTTTTCTTAATAAAAACCTAATCTTTATGTTTTTTATCATTAAATTCTCAGCAAATAGATATCAACTTAATAATTTATTGATTATTAGGTGATTGGTACGTATGTCGTCTTTTTATAGGAAAATATAAATGAAATTAACTAAAATTGCATTAGCTACAATTATCGCTTCTTCATTCGGTATTGCAAACGCAGCACCTGTAGATCAAGGAAGTGGTATCATCAATTTTACTGGTAAAGTTATTAATGCACCTTGCTCAATCCCAGGTGACGGTACAATTAACGTTGACCTTGGCCAAGTTGCAAATAAAGTATTAGAAACTGGTAACAAATATAGCCAAAGCGTTCAATACAATATCCAGTTAGAAAACTGTGATTTAGGTGAAGTTAAAGATTCTAGCGATGTAGTTGTCTTCCCTGCAGTTAGCAAAGTTAAAGTAACTTTCACGGGTACTCCAGATACTACAGCTAAAGAATTACTGGCAAACACTGGTACTTCTAAAGGTGTTGGTGTTCGTTTAATCAACGCTGATGGTGCAACAATGAAAGTTGGTGACACCAGTGTTGAGCTGCCATTAGCGGATGGTCCAAATAAATTAGTATTCAGTGCACGTGTTGAAGCAAATGGTAGTAAAGTTGAAACTGGTAGCATCATTTCTCAAGCAACTTATGCTTTAAACTACCTGTAATTTTTTATTTAAAATAACAGGCATATATTTGCCTGTTATTTTCCTTTCTTAGCTTTTATTTTTTGACAGGGAACATCATGTCTCTATTGCCTCAGTTTAAAATAAATAAAATATTATTTTCGATTGCGTTGGCATTTTCCGTTTCGGGAATATCAAATGCAGTGGAATTTAATATGAATATTATTGATGCTAAGGACAGAGATAATATTGATTTGAGTCAATTTTCAAACCCTGACTTTATTCCTGCCGGCGAATATCTAACGGATATCACATTAAATGGTAGAAAACTATCAGGGCAGTATTTAATTAAGTTCATTGAAGAGAGTAAAGATACTTCAACACTCTGTGTTACACCAGAGATGGTAAATATTTTTGCATAAAAAAGAAGATAAAGGAAGAGCTTCTGCAAAATAATAATGGCCAGTGTGTTGAACTATCTAAAAATTTAGATATTAGTTATCGCTTTGATAAAGCGAATCAAAATATCTTATTTTCTATTCCTCAAGCTTGGCTTGAATACGATGATCCGTATTGGGTTCCACCTTCCCAATGGGAAAATGGGATTATGGGAGCATTTCTCGACTATAACCTGTTTGCTAATTATTCTGCGCCTAAAAATAACAGTGAAACATTCAGTGGTAGTAGTAACGGTACCGCTGGCGTTAACTTAGGTGCTTGGCGTTTCCGTGCGGACTATCAATATCAATATAATCGTTCTCAAGGTAAAACGAATGAACGGTTTGATTGGACTCAGTTATATGCCTTTCGTGCCTTACCTCAAATGGGGGCAAAGGTTTTACTTGGTGAGTCTTATTTGAAGACTGATTTATTTGATAGTTTTCGCTTTATAGGGGCGTCTATTTTTAGTGATAATCGGATGCTTCCGCCTTCACTACGTGGTTATGCGCCTCAGGTTACGGGTATCGCTAAAACAAATGCGATGGTGATTATTTCACAGAATGGGCGTGTGATTAAGCAAGTTAAAGTCGCTCCCGGGCCATTTAATGTTCAAGATATTACTGAAGCAGTACAAGGTACTTTAGATGTAACTATTGAGGAAGAAGACGGTTCAAAAACCACTTATCAAGTAACAGCAGCATCGTTGCCGTTTTTAACCCGTCAGGGGCAGCTGCTTTATAAATTTACCATGGGGCAATCTGACCCATTTGGCCGCTCACAGAAAATTGACCCTAAATTTATTGTCGGGGAAGTCTCCTATGGTTTATTTGGTAACACATCAATTTTCGGCGGGTTAATTGCCACGGTCGATAATAACAATTATCAAGCGATGAACTTGGGAATAGGGCAAAACATGAATATGTTTGGTGCTATTTCCCTTGATATTACTCGTACCCATGCAAATTTAGATAATTTTGGCTCTTATTCAGGTAACAGCTACCGTTTAAATTATTCTAAACGTTTTGAATCTACCAATTCGCAGGTGACATTTGCAGGCTATAAGTTTTCTGAAAAAGAATTCTTAACAATGCCTCAATACATTGATGCAGCTAATGGTGTGCTTGATTTTAGGCGTGACAAAAACGTCTATACCGCGTCTTTTAATCAATACATTAGCCCATTGGATTTAACGGTTTATTTTAATGCCTCTCATCGTCAATTTTGGAATAGCGAATCGACAACAAACTTTGGGATGA
Organism: Providencia sp. PROV004; assembly: GCF_011045615.1. NCBI lineage: Bacteria > Pseudomonadati > Pseudomonadota > Gammaproteobacteria > Enterobacterales > Morganellaceae > Providencia > Providencia sp. PROV004. Next base: position 3,918,561 of record NZ_CP042859.1, on the reverse strand, counting down.
GCTTTAGTAAGTTATTCAGTATTGGGCAAATTAAAAATATTTCCGGCACATTATCTCTTAATAAAATTAAATATGAAGAGACGGATGATAACCAAATTTATCTGTCTTTCTCCGTGCCACTCGAAAACGGGGCTTCAGTGAGTTATGACGCCCAATATGCAGATAGTGACCATAGCTTTGGCCAGTCAGTGGGTTATTACAGTGCAAATGAGAATAACAACTACTGGAGTATGCGTGTGGGCGGTGACCAGCACAAACTTGGGCGTGCAGAGCCAAATATCAGTGGTAGTTATCAATATTCATCGCCTTATGGCGTGTTAAATGTTAATGCGACAGAAAATGTGAATTCATATCGCGCTGTCGGCGGTAGTTGGTATGGCTCCATGACTGCAACAAAATACGGTGCGGCCATGCACCGTAACGGGACTAACAACGAACCTCGGGTAATGATTGATAGTGATAATGTCGCAGGAATTTCTATTGATAATGGAGAATCTGTCACGAACCGATTTGGTATTGGTGTTGCGACAAGTTTAAATAGTTTTTCTAATTCAGATGTTTACATTGATATGAATACATTACCTGATGATGTGGATGTCAATGACAACATTATTGGTAAAACATTGACTGAGGGCTCAATTGGTTATCAGAGAATAAAAGCGAACCAAGGAAAACGTATTCTAGCAATTATCCGTTTGAATAATGGAAATTATCCACCGCTTGGTACCAGTGTGATTGAAGTAGGCACAGGAAGAGAAGTCGGAATTATTGCAGATAGTGGCGTTGCTTATTTAACGGGTGTGGTTCCAGAAGAAAGCTACATAGTGAAATGGGCCGCTGGCGCAAACCAATGTAGTTTGAATTTACCTAATATTGCCGAAAAAAATCAGGGTAAAGTCCTGATCCCTTGCCAATAAAGGAATGATGTATGAGTAAAAAGTATGTAGTAGCTTTAGGATTTTCATTAGTTTTTGTCGGCATGCAAGTTGCGTCTGCTGCGATTAATATCGACCGTACACGGATTATTTTTCCAGGCAAAGATAAATCAATGAGTTTGGTTATTAACAACCAAAGTAAAACAATGCCCTACTTAGCTCAATCTTGGATGGAAGACGAAAAAGGGAATAAGATTTCTGAACCTTTTACCGTTTTACCTCCAATGCAACGTGTCGAACCGAATGCTAAAAACCAGATAAAAATTATTAAAACGGAGGGAATTGACGCTCTTCCACAAGATAGAGAATCGCTGTTCTATTTAAATGTGCGCGAAATTCCCCCTGTTGCAGATAAGGAAAATGTTGTCCAGATTGCGATTCAAAGTCGTCTAAAAATGTTTTATCGTCCACCTCAAATCGAAAATAATAGCGACAAAGTATGGGCTAAAGAGCTGAAATATACACATACAGGTGGGCAATTATTAATTGAAAATCCAACTAAATATTACGTGACTCTTGGTTACCTGAGTAATACCAACCAGAAAAACTTTCCTGGTTTTGAAAGTGTCATGATAGCCCCGTTTTCTAAAGAAAGTGTCCCCGTGCCATCAAGCAGTTTTAATCAGTTATATACCGGGTATATGGATGATTACGGTGGTATGAAAATGTTGACTTACCAATGCGCTGCATCAACCTGCCAGTTGTCAAAAGAGAGCCAATAGGATTTTAGATATGAGAAATTGCTACTTTTCAATATGTCTTTTTATGCTATCGCTATGCACCAGCCAAGCTTATGCAGATAGTAGCATGATGAGAGGTGATCTTAATTTTACGGGAAATGTGGTGGCATTGCCTTGTAAGATTTCATTTTACTCGATAGATCAAAATATTGAATTAGGGCCAATATCTCTGAATTACTTTAATGAAATTGGGGACAGAAGCCCTAAGCATGAAATCAAATTGAAATTTGATGACTGCATTTTTCCAAAACGTGATCGCGATGATAGAGATCCGGTTGTCCGGATCATGTTTATTTCAGAGCCAACTGAAAGTACAGACCGCAATTTATTTGGTGGTAAAACCATTCTAAATGGCTATGGCATTCGTTTGATGGATAAAGATGGCAATATTGTTCCTAATGGAGAATACCGCAGTTATCCCATCTATTTTGATGATAACCAGCAAATAACGATTTATTCCATGCTAGAGAGTTATCTGCCAAGAAATGAATTAACAGTGGGTAATATTAAAACGCAAATTACCTTAAATATTACTTACATATAAGGTGTATAAATCATGATACACACGTTTATTCAAAAATATGGTTTTTATATTTTATTTCTGTTTGTTTTTATTAGCCCAAAAACATTTGCTTTAGATTGTGTTGAAGCTGGGACTGGAGTCGTCATTAAACCTGCGGTACCGGTTGGGCAATTAGCGATTCCTTCAGATACACCTGCGGGAACGGTTATTTGGCAATCTGACCCATTAACAGTCACTGTTTATTGCGATAACGTACTCGGTAATATGGTTGACGTTGTTCATATGTATTTTAACCCGACATCACAAAAATTAGGGACAGGATTACTACTTGGAGCTAACTACCAAGGTGAACAACTTGAGCGTGATAAACAAAAAGTCAGCTTGGGAACACCGCCAATTAGTGGCAAGCAAAGCGTTACTGTGACTGTCACATTTAATTTATATATTAAGGTAACAGGTACGGTCCCGCCGTCTGGGAATTATGAAGGTGATAACCAATTTACGGTTTTCCAATTTGATGGGAGCGGGGGGATCAATACGACACCGGGAGCGAAAAACTTACGCTATTCGATATCTGGGTTACGAGGGATTCGTTTCTTAAAATGTGGTGCGGATATTAAAGTTTTCCCAGAATCACAGCAAATTGATTTTGGCCAGTTAATGATCACAGAATTGAATCAAGGGAAAGAATTTAAAAAAGATTTTCAAGTTCAAGCAGTGAAAAGAGGTTGTCTTGATAACTTCTCGATGAATATCAATTTTGAAACAACCGATCCATTAAATGGCGAATATGCGATTGATTTGAAAAATGGAACCAATTTGACAATTATGGATGATAAAAGTAATCAGATAAAATTCAATTACTTCCAATTTTTCGGCAGTTTACCGCAAGGAAGCACATCAGTAACGCGTGATTATAGTGCAACCATTAAAAAGGCGGGAACGGTGAAAACGGGAGGATTTAACGCCTCAACCATTGTTCGAATTAACTATTATTGATGTTAGTTATGCATTGATGTGAGTGATAATAAAAGAGCGGGTTTTTGGCCTGCTCTTTTACTATGTAACTGTATGACTATGTAACATAATCATACAGGCTAACGAAAGTTAGCGCATTCCATTGCGCTAGAGTGGCAAATATTACTTAACGCATTTACTGCAAGTCTCATTTTGGACTTGTTCAAAGAAGTTATTGCCCTTGTCATCAACGAGAATGAATGCTGGCAGCCCTTCAACTTCCATTTTCCAAATTGCTTCCATGCCTAATTCTGGGTACTCAAGGCAATTTAAGCTTTTCACATATTCTTGCGCCAGTATTGCTGCTGAACCACCAATACTACCTAAGTAGAAACCGCCGTGTTTCTTACATGCATCGGTTACCGCTTGAGTTCGGTTGCCTTTCGCCAACATTATCATGCTACCACCGTGGGATTGGAACAGGTCAACGTAGGGGTCCATTCGGTTACCCGTTGTTGGGCCTAAAGAACCAGAAACCATATCTTCCGGTTTTTTGGCTGGCCCTGCGTAATAGACCATGTGGTCTTTAAAGTATTGTGGTAATTCTTCGCCGTTATCTAAACGTTCTTTAAGCTTGGTATGCGCAATATCTCGAGCGATGATCAGTGGGCCACTGAGGGAAACACGGGTCGATACAGGGTGTTTACTTAGCTCAGCCAAAATATCTTTCATTGGACGGTTGAGGTCGATATGCACCACTTTTCCTTCAGCTTGGTGACGCATAGATTCAGGAATGTATTGGGCTGGGTTATGCTCCATTTTTTCAAGCCATAAACCGCTTTTGGTGATTTTAGCTTTAATATTTCGGTCAGCCGAGCAAGAAATGGCTAAACCGATTGGGCAAGAGGCGCCATGACGAGGTAAACGAATAACACGCACATCGTGAGCAAAATATTTACCACCAAATTGGGCGCCAAAGCCAAGATGACGTGACGCTTCTAATAACTCATTTTCTAGCTCAATATCACGGAAAGCTCGGCCATATTCATTACCTGTGGTTGGCAGATTGTCGTAGTATTTCGCTGAGGCGAGTTTGGCTGTTTTCAGTGTTGTTTCCGCAGAGGTGCCACCGATAACGAAAGCAATATGATAAGGTGGACAAGCTGTTGTTCCTAAATTTCTCATTTTTTCAATTAAGAAATTTTTTAACTTAGCTGGTGTTAAGGTTGCTTTTGTTTCTTGATAAAGTGCTGATTTATTTGCAGAACCGCCGCCTTTATTGACAAACAGGAAGTGATACTCATCACCTGTGGTCGCAAAAATGTCAAACTGTGCTGGCAGGTTTGTACCTGTATTGACTTCATTAAACATATCTAGCGGTGCATTTTGCGAAAAACGCAGGTTTTCGTGTTGGAAGACGTTGTAAATCCCTCGTGACAGGTACTCTTCGTCATCACAGTCTGTCCAAACTTGTTGGCCTTTTTTCCCAACAACCGCAACGGTGCCGGTATCTTGGCAGTTTGGCAAAATACCTTTTGCAGAAATTTCAGCATTGCGAAGTAATTGCAATGCCACATATTTGTCGTTTTCGCTGGCTTCTGGGTCTTGTAAGATAGCAGCGACTTGTTTTTGGTGCGCAGCCCTTAAAAAAAAACTGGGATTCATAAATTGCATGTTCCGCAAGGAGGGTTAATGCTTCAGGTTCAATCTTTAAAATTTGCTTGCCTGCAAATTGTTCTACAGAAACATATTTATCAGAGACTTGGAAATACTCGGTTTTATCCTCAGATAATGGATAAGGTTCTTGGTAAAAAAACGCTTTATTGGCCATTTTGCTCACTCACATATTAATTTCAGTGGAATTTCCAAAAATAATCACCCGTAGGTTTATGCTTATTCTTTAATTGGTTTAACTCGAAAGATACAAAGTAAAATTTATAGGTGTAATAATGAAACAAAAATTACAAAATAAGTCACTAAAAGTTACAGTTTAGCTTGAAATTATATAAATTTGATTATTATATTCAAAGAGATGCAAAGGATAATATGATGTTGGTTAAATTTATTGAGATAAAAAACAAGGATTAATAAAAATTAGATTTAAATCACATAATAATATTATTAACTGCGACTTTAATTATTTGTTATAGATGTTGCCAGTTATTAGCTTTTTTCATGTGTAATCACGATATATATCTAGCAGATATAATCATCATAAAAACTTGAATTAAAGCTTATATCATTCAATATATGAATTAAAAATTTAAAATTAATAAAAACTATTAATTCCATAATTATTATTATTTTTATTATGAATCACTTTAACTCTATGAATTTCATTGAATTTGACTTAAGTTTTGCCTTCCGATTTTTCATGTAAATCTATAGATATAGACAGACTGATTCTATAGATCGCTATGTCGCTTATTTTTCTAAAAAATCTGTTTTATTTATTGATAATTCATAATGAAAGGCAAACGAAGTTGTGAAAATGGCTTTCAATTTGCAAAAACAGTGTTTATCATGCATGCCTTATGAAGTTTAAATGGCGCTACTGGTTTTGGGCTTTGCTGGGGAAAATTAGTTACTCATGTTACTTAAGTCGACAGAGTAAACCTCCGACAAGCTTATACAGTCTTTAACGGTGGCGGTTCTATCTGCATTATTCCTAGGGATAGAGTGTATAATAAATGACTGAGACAACCTCTCTGACACCACTCATTGAATTAAAATCTTTAAGTAAAGGTTTTGATGGCAAACAAATTATTTCTGAGCTTGACTTAACCATTCAGAACGGTGAGTTTTTGACCATTCTGGGGCCTTCTGGTTGCGGTAAAACGACGGTTTTACGTCTTATTGCTGGGCTGGAAGATGTCGATGATGGTCAAATTATTCTTGATGGTCAAGATATTACGGATATTCCAGCGGAAAACCGCTTTGTAAATACCGTATTCCAAAGCTACGCTTTATTTCCTCATATGACAGTCTTCGACAACGTGGCATTTGGCCTACGCATGCAAAAAACGCCTGCGGCTGAAATCCAAAAACGTGTCGATCAAGCCTTACGTATGGTGCAGCTAGAAGATTTTGCTGAGCGTAGACCCAACCAACTGTCTGGTGGTCAACAACAGCGTGTGGCGATAGCCCGTGCGGTAGTGAATCGCCCGAAAGTCCTATTACTGGATGAATCATTGTCTGCGCTTGATTACAAACTGCGCAAACAAATGCAAAATGAGCTAAAAGCGCTTCAACGAAAACTGGGGATCACGTTTATTTTTGTGACTCACGATCAAGAAGAAGCCTTAGCCATGTCTGATCGAATCATTGTGATGCGTGAAGGGAAAATTGAGCAAGACGGAACACCTCGTGAAATCTATGAGGAACCAAAAAACCTGTTTGTTGCTCAATTTATTGGTGAAATTAATATTTTTGATGCGAAAGTATTGTATCGCATTGATGATAAACGTATTCGTGCCAATGTTGAAGGCCACGAATGCGATATTTTTACCGAGCTCTCTGTCAAAGAAGGGCAGCACGTTAGTGTGTTATTACGTCCTGAAGACTTACGTGTTGAAGAGGTGAATGATGCAGATAACTATCCGGGGCTGATTGGCTACGTTCGTGAGCGTAACTATAAAGGCATGACGTTAGATTCAGTGGTTGAAATGGAAGATGGCAAAATTGTCATGGTAAGCGAATTCTTCAATGAAGATGACCCCGATGTCGACCACTCCCTTAACCAAAAAGTTGCTGTAACTTGGGTTGAAAGTTGGGAGGTAGTTCTGGATGATCATTCGTAAGCATAAAATTTTGCAGAACGTTATTATCACCGGGGTGGTCGCCTGGCTGCTGCTGTTCGTCTTTTTGCCTAATATTATGATTATTGGCACTAGCTTTTTGACGCGCAGTGACACCAACTTAGTTGACTTAGTTTTTACATGGGATAACTACATTCGCTTGTCTGACCCGATGTATGCAGAGGTCATGTTGCACTCGCTCAATATGGCGGTGATAGCAACCTTTTTCTGTTTGGTTATCGGCTATCCATTTGCCTTTATATTGGCAAGGTTACCGAAACGGATACAACCGTTGATGCTATTTTTGTTAATTGTGCCATTTTGGACCAATTCATTGATTCGTATTTACGGGTTAAAAGTTTTTCTTAGTACCAAAGGGTACTTAAATGACTTTTTACTGTGGGTTGGTGTTATCGATAAACCATTGAAAATTATGTATACACCTGAGGCCGTAATATTAGGCCTTATCTATATATTGTTGCCGTTTATGGTGATGCCACTGTATTCAAGTATTGAAAAGTTGGATAAGTCATATATAGAAGCTGCAAAGGATCTCGGAGCGAATAAATTTCAACGGTTCGTGAAAATCATCATTCCTTTAACGATGCCAGGAATTATTGCAGGTTGCTTGCTGGTTTTATTACCTGCAATGGGGCTGTTCTATGTGGCGGATTTAATGGGTGGTGCGAAAAATCTACTGATTGGTAACGTGATTAAGAGCCAGTTCTTAAATATTCGTGATTGGCCATTCGGGGCAGCAACAAGCATTTTCCTCACGGCGATGATGGGATTATTGCTGTATGTGTATTACCGAGCAGCTAAGCTTCTGAATAAAAAGGCATATGAAGAATGATCGGACGTACTCTGCGTGGTGGCTTTATGGCCATCATCTACGCTTATCTTTATATTCCAATCATCATTTTGATTGTTAATTCCTTTAATGAATCGCGTTTTGGTATTCAGTGGCAAGGGTTTTCAACCAAATGGTATGAGCTACTAAGTAATAACGATAGCTTATTAGAAGCCGCAGGGCATTCATTAACCATGGCTGTTTTGTCTGCGACCTTCGCAACAGCTATTGGTACACTAACGGCTGTCGCATTATTTCGCTATCGTTTTAGAGGAAAACCTTTCGTCGGTGGTATGTTATTTGTGGTAATGATGTCCCCTGATATCGTTATGGCGATTTCATTATTGGTTCTATTTATGATCCTTGGGGTCTCGTTAGGTTTTTGGTCATTGCTTTTTTCCCATATTACATTCTGTTTACCCTTTGTGGTGGTGACGGTGTATGCAAGGTTAAAGGATTTTGATGTAAAAATGCTAGAAGCGGCACGTGACCTTGGTGCGGGTGAGTTTACTATTTTAAGAAAAATCATTTTGCCATTAGCGCTACCCGCGGTTGTGGCAGGATGGTTACTGAGCTTTACATTGTCGATGGACGATGTGGTGGTTTCGTCATTTGTCACGGGGCCAAGCTATGAAATTTTGCCACTGAAAATATATTCAATGGTAAAAGTTGGGGTTTCCCCAGAAGTAAATGCTTTGGCGACAGTGTTGTTGATTATGTCCTTGCTACTTGTTTGTTTAAGTCAATGGGTGATGCGGGATAAATACTCGAAAAAAGCGAGATCATAAACGATTGGTAGCGCTGGTTTTTCTATAACAGCGCCTTTTTGATGCCATGCGGCGAGAGGGTGGGCTTCATTTAGCCTATAAGATATATGCCCTAAATAACTCAAGTGGTTACTTGATGTATATAGGGATAAAAAACACTTTGTTGAGGGAAACTCAGTAATGAAAAAATGGTCCTACCTACTGGCAGCAGGGTTAATGGCTGCAAGTATTGGCACGGCAACTGCCGCTGACGATAACAAAGATGTACTGTATTTCTATAACTGGACAGAATATGTTCCTCCCGGTTTATTAGAGCAATTCACCAAAGAAACTGGCATCAAGGTGATTTACTCCACCTATGAATCAAACGAAAGTATGTATACCAAGTTAAAGACCTATAAAGAAGGGGCTTATGACTTGGTGGTACCTTCGACTTATTTTATTGCCAAAATGAGTAAAGAAGGGATGCTACAAAAAATTGATCAAAGCAAACTGACCAATTTTAAAAATCTTGATCCAAACTTAATTCATAAAGAATTCGACCCGAATAATGATTATTCTGTACCTTATATTTGGGGAGCTACAGGGATTGGTATTAACGGTGAAGCGGTTGACCCACAATCTATCACCTCATGGGCAGATTTTTGGAAACCTGAATATAAAAATAGCCTGCTGATGATGGATGATGCACGGGAAGTTTTCCAAGTTGCGCTCACCAAGTTAGGTTATTCAGGTAATACCACTGACCCGAAACAAATTGAAGAGGCGTATAAAGAGCTACAAAAATTACGTCCAAATATTCTAGCCTTTAACTCTGACAACCCAGCGACGCCATTTATTGAAGGTGAAGTGGATGTCGGTATGTTATGGAATGGCTCTGCGTTCGTTGCACGGCAAGCAGGCTTACCAATTGAAGTGGTATGGCCAAAAGAAGGCGGAATTTTTTGGATGGATAGCTTAGCGATTCCCGCCAATGCAAAAAATGTGGAAGGGGCTCATAAGCTAATTAATTTCTTATTGCGTCCAGAAATTGCGGCTCAAGTGGCTGAATCTATTGGTTACCCAACACCAAATTTAGCCGCTAAAAAATTATTACCTGCTGAGATTGCCAATGACCCATCACTTTATCCAAGTGAAGAAGTTCTGCAAAAAGGCGAATGGCAAAGCGATGTGGGGAATACCAATATCCTGTATGAAGAGTATTTCCAAAAGCTCAAAGCAGGGCGTTAATTGCTGTTTTAGTAGTAAGCCAAATAGTGTTTGAAGATAAAACAAAGGCATCACAATCGTGATGCCTTGAGGTTGTTGACAAAGCGCGATAAAAGCGTGGTTTTTCCCGCTTTGTGTTATCAGCTGAAAATCAATAAATTGATTTTCCTAATTTATTTTCAAAACCTATTAGACTTGCTGCCAAACATAATAGGTTTGTCAGCAGTCTGAAAGCATCACAATCGTGATGCTTTTTTAATGGCTAATGTTTGGCATTATGGCCAACAAATTTCACAAAGGTATCTACCCACGGTTGTAGGAAATCTTTACTTTTTGGTGAGATGTTACCTTGTTCATCGACCATACCGTCATACCATTTTAGGAAACACTCAGGCTGGTTCATGGTCGGCATATTTAAAAATGCCAGGCTGTTGCGTAAGTGCTGTTGGGCAATTGCTGTGCTGATATTACCAATAGAAACACCTAAAACGCCTGCTGGAATACCATCCCACGAGTTATCTCCCCATGGACGAGAACCTTGGTCTATTGCATTTTTCAATACGCCAGGCATTGAACGGTTATATTCAGGGGTGGCAAAAATAATGCCATCACAAGCTTTAATTTGAGATTTAAAATTGGCCACAACTGAGGGCACATTTTGGTCTGCATCTTGGTTGTAGAGAGGTAGTTCACCAATATTGATAAAGTTAAACGTGAAATTCGCGGGGAATAATTTAGTTATGGCTTTAGCTACAACTAAATTGTAAGAATCAGCACGTAAGCTACCAACAATAACGCCAATATTGTATTGATTTGACATGATAAAACCTCTTTCACGGATAGTTAATTAGGAATATTGCAAACCGATATTACTTCTTCAGAATTTTATTTCGTTGTTATCATTAAACATCATAATCTGAATGTGTGCAAAACTAAGTTAAATTAATTAAGTCAATGAGCATCAAAAAAAATTGATATTTTAAAATTAACTATGGGGATACAACAGCTCATAATTCGATATTGTGAGTCCTCTTCCACTATTTAGATTTACCCATGAACAAATCAGGGTTACTTGATTTTAGTCAAAATGAAACATACCGACTGGTCGGTATCATTCATCGCATGAACAAATCCGCGCAGCATAGAAAAAAAGACCCAATCAAGCTTCAAGTGGAGCTACTGAAAGCTGCTCGTATTATTGCGGGTAGAGAAGGGATTTCTTCGTTATCTCTCAATGCAGTAGCAAGAGAAGCGGGTGTCAGTAAAGGTGGATTGATGCACCATTTTCCCTCGAAGCAAGAGCTTATTCATGCCCTTTTCCTTCAATTGCTGGAAATTATGGATGAGCGGATAAATATCATTATGGAGAATGACCAAAACACTTATGGACGCTTTTCTCGTGCGTATTTGCATTACATCGGTGAGTTAAAAGAGTCAGATGAAAGTTTTCAACTTGCCTTACTGTCCTTAGCGATGCCAACTGAGCCTGTATTACGCCAGTGTTGGCGAGATTGGGTAGCCAACCATTTAGCGAAGGGCGATGAGTTTGATAACAGTTATTTAGGGGCGTTAGTACGTTATGCGGCTGATGGGTTATGGCTTTCGTCATTGACTGAGGGAGAAACATTATCACAGCAAGAACGTGATGCGATTGTTAGTCGGCTAACGGCAATATCATTTGAAAAAACTCCATAAGTAAAAACAGTACATAAGTAAAAATAGTAATAATAACGGTAGTGCAATTTTATTCATAAAATAAGCACATGAGGCGACAGTGAAATATAAAATCAATGCTTTCATTCTATATGATGCAGTTGATGGCACTTTATCTTTAAAAGAAGATGAGGTGGATACACAGCTGTCGATAACTGCCAATGCATTATTATTTTATTTTATTCAACACAGAGGCGTTGTTTCTCGAGATGAGGTATTAAAAGCGGTATGGGATGATAATGGATTAGTTTCATCGAACAGTAATTTAAACCAATACCTAAGTATATTAAGAAAAGCATTTCGCCCATATGGTATTGAAAATATTATTGTGACAGTTGCTCGTGGGCGATTAGAATTTAATTCCGATGTTTCCCTTGAATTAATTGATGATATTAAAATTCCTCAAACTGAATTAATAACTAGCTTAAGTGAAATAGAAGCAGCAGCGGTTGTTTTATCTCCAATTCCCAAACCCATTTCTGTCCCTAAAGATCCCCAAAGAATAGAATCAACATTGACGCCAGAAAAAAAAGAAATTTGTTGGTATCTCGCTAGTGGTGCTTTTTTATTGTGTTCTGTTTTACTCGCGACGATGGCTTATTTATCAAACCAACCGTCAGTGCCGATTAACATGACGGTACTTGAGCATACTAATTGTGATGTGTTATCGAATGAAAAAATGATCAATAACACCGTAGCACTAAACTATGTACAAAACTTTGATAAAGTAAGAGATAACTTAAATCTAGAATGTGTTGAGAAAGAACGATTTGTTTTTTTCTATGGCGATAAACTGCAAACAAATGGACTGGGGCGAGTGTTCCTAGCGCATTGCGCAGTCAATGAAGACAATCCCTTTAGCTATTGCGATAATTACTTTTACTATTCTTGGAAACCATCATGAAGATATCAGGAAAAGTATTATGCTTACTGAGCTTTTTACTATTTATTATTGTAGTGATTTACACTCAATCGGTTTTATTTTCAAATAAACAAGATGGTTTAATGGTGTGTTCCACGAAAGGCATCATGCGTTTTGAAAACATGAAAGATGAAAACGTTAATGGCAATATTCACTTCAATTTTGGCGCGAATGGAAAAGGATCAATTGTAGTAGAAGGTTATACCGACTCCAAAGCGGGATGGTTGTATTTACAACGCTATGTGAAATTTAACTATACGACAAAGCGCATTTCGCCTACTGAACGACACTATAATATTAGCCAATGGGAAGCGAGTGCTTCTTCTATTGATGAATCTCCCGATGTAATATTTGATTACTTTATGCGAGAAATGTCAGATAGCCATGACGGTTTGTTTCTTAATGCGCAAAAGCTCAATGACAAAGCCTTATTACTAAGCTCAATCAATTCCCCTCTTTATATTTGTACACTCAAGCCGGGCAGTAAGTTTGATTAATCGCAGGATGATTAAAAGGCGAGACCGAGGTATTTTATTGATCCCTTCCTGAGTTATCTAGGCTATTTACCTTCCTCCATGAACTTAAATTATTGTGACACGATACAGCTTTAGCCGCCTTGTATATTTGCACGATACATCAAATTGTACTACGACTGACGGCGCTAATTTACTCTTGTCACCTAGATGTGTGTTACATTTTTTACCGTCATTAGCCCAACCGCATTTATGTGCTTTATTCTGATATCCTGCAACAGAGAATCAACTATTCTATCAACAACGGCTTAGCAAAGCTTATAAGCAGGTGAGCCGCCCCACAGTTATTACTCTCTAAATTACCCCCACTTATCAGCTCGATAATATCTTGTTAACAATTCCATTGATTAACATCAATTCTGTTTTTTATCCATTTTCACTATCCAGATAGATACGTGAATTTTTATTTTTTTTAGCATGGTTATATGAATCGACTACTAAATTACTCTAATTTTCAGAGTAAAAAACTAATTATAATGAATGCGTGGATTTATATTTTGTTTTTATTTTTCAGCTCTATAGTGAGTTTGAAGCCAAAGGCTGCGTTCAATAAATCACCGCGCAGACACCATTGGCGTAAATGATTACCCAGATTCTTCAAGGGACATGTACTCGGACACATCAACTTGAAGCATCAGCGGTAAAGAAAAACAAAGAAGGCTTTTCGGAGGAAACAACAATGGGTGATGCATTAGGTCTTATTGAAACTAAAGGTCTGGTGGCTTGTATTGAAGCGGCGGATGCCATGTGCAAAGCGGCGAATGTTGAGCTAATTGGCTATGAAAATGTCGGTTCAGGCCTCGTGACTGCGATGGTCAAAGGCGATGTGGGTGCAGTCAAAGCGGCTGTCGATTCAGGCGTTGAGTCAGCTCAACGTGTTGGCGAAGTCGTGACTTCACTGGTCATTGCGCGTCCACACAACGATATCAACAAAATCGTTATTAAACATAAGGCATAACTTTTTCCGGAGGAAAAAACATGGGTGACGCATTAGGTCTTATTGAAACTCAAGGGTTAGTGGCTTGTATTGAAGCTGCGGACTCGATGTGCAAAGCCGCAAACGTTGTGCTGATTGGTTATGAAAATGTTGGGTCAGGTTTAGTTACCGCCATGGTCAAGGGCGATGTGGGCGCAGTGAAAGCTGCCGTAGATTCAGGTGTTGAATCTGCCTCTCGCGTTGGCACCGTCGTGACATCTTTGGTTATCGCACGTCCTCATAACGATATCCAAAAAATCGTCTCCCAGTATAAAGTCACGGAATAAAACAGGAAATTACTTATGAAAGAAGCACTTGGTCTAATTGAAACCAAAGGTTTAGTGGCGTGTATTGAAGCTGCTGATGCCATGTGTAAAGCCGCGAATGTTGAGCTAATTGGTTATGAAAATGTGGGTTCAGGGCTAGTAACAGCAATGGTTAAAGGTGATGTCGGTGCCGTTAACGCTGCTGTTGAGTCTGGTGTTGAGGCGGCAAAACGTATCGGAACTGTGGTGACTTCACGTGTTATTGCAAGACCACACAACGATATTGGCAAAATTGCACAGCAACACAAAGCCTAAGTTGTTGGCTGATTAGTAAATAAAACCACAAGTTAATGAGTTAATTTTTGACTCCGATACGGGGGAAGACATGGTTGCATTAGATAAAGATCTGCAATCCAGACAACTAGCAAGAGAGCTGGTTAGAAACGCGAAACAAGCACAGAAAGAATTTGCGACATTTTCGCAGGAAAAAATCGACAGTATTGTTAAGCACATCGCGATTGAGTCGGCACTTCATGCAGAAGAGCTGGCAAAAATGGCCAATGAAGAAACAGGGTTCGGTAAGTGGCAAGATAAAGTCCTGAAGAACACTTTTGCTTCAATACGTGTTTATGAGCACATTAAAGATCTCAAAACCGTTGGCATCATTAATGATGACAAAATCAACAAAGTTATGGATGTGGGTGTCCCTCTTGGTGTGATTACGGCGTTAGTACCTTCTACTAACCCAACATCTACCATCATCTACAAAACGTTGATTGCCTTGAAGGCAGGTAATGCCATTGTCTTTTCCCCTCACCCAAATGCGAAAGCCTGTAGTTTTCGTACATTAGAAATTGTTAAAAAAGCCGCATTAGAAGCAGGGGCACCAGCGGGTATTGTGGATGGCGTCACGATGTTGACTCTTGAAGCAACGAAAGAACTGATGCACAGCAAAGACGTTTCTTTAATTTTGGCAACGGGAGGTGAAGGCATGGTACGCGCAGCTTACGCATCCGGTACACCAACCATTAGTGGCGGTCCAGGTAATGGCCCTGCATTTATTGAACGTAGCGCCAATATCAAACAAGCGGTGAGTGACATCATCACCAGTAAAACTTTTGATAACGGTGTCATTTGCGCTTCAGAACAATCCATCATTGTAGAACGTTGCATTTACAACGAAGTTCATCGTGAACTACTCGCTCAAGGCGCTTACTTCATGAATGAAGACGAAGCGAAACGCATGGCATCCATGCTGCTAAGAGCGAATGGCACTATCAACCCAGAAGTGGTGGGTAAAGATGCCATCACATTAAGCCAGCGTGCAGGTTTCACTGTTCCAGCTAATACGCGTGTGTTGATTGCTCTGCAAGACACGGTATCACCGAAAAACCCATACTCCCGGGAAAAATTATGCCCAATTTTAGGGATGTATATCGAGGAAGACTGGCAGTCAGCTTGTCACCGTGTAGTTGACTTACTGACCAATGAAGGTCTCGGCCATACTTTGGTTATTCACACACAAAACGAAGATGTTATTCGTCAATTTTCTCTGGAAAAACCCGTTAATCGCATTTTGATTAATACACCGGCTGCATTGGGTGGGATCGGCGCAACGACCAATATCACGCCAGCGTTAACACTGGGTTGTGGCGCAGTAGGTGGTGGCTCTAGCTCCGATAACGTCGGCCCGATGAACTTGCTGAACATCCGTAAAGTCGGTTATGGCGTACGTTCCATTGATGATTTAAGACAGCCCGCCCAGTCTTGTACTTCTACCCAGCCAGCGGTATCAGCAGCTGGCAATCAACCGCAAGTCAGCATTTTTGATGATAACCGCTTCCGTAACCCTGTTGCAGCGACAACGTCAGCGGTGACTGCTAACCCAACAGGCGACGACCGATTTGGCAGTACGGCAACGACGGCTGCGATTGCTGAGGCAGTGGTTTCTCAAGGTGATATTACTGAAGAAAATGTTGAGCAAATCATCAAGGCCGTTCTCGGACGCCTAAATAAGTAACTTATTGGAATAAGGCGGTATAAACCATGATCCTCGCAAAGGTAGTTGGACATGTTGTTGCAACGCAGAAATGCCAAGAACTTAGCGGTAGTAACTTATTGATGGTAACCAAGCTAGGGGATGACCTTGAACCGTTGAAAAACAAAACGTATGTGGCAGTCGACAGTGTTGGCGCAGGTATTAACGACATTGTTTTAGCTGAAGCTTACTTCGCTTTGAATAAAGACAATTACAAAGCCATGTCAGTGGTTGCCATTGTTGAGAAGGTTTATACCAAGGAGTAAAAACAGCATGAACCAGTTTTTGATTAAACCTAAAGTTCAATTCGGTGCGAATGCATTGGACTTTATCTCACACATGAGTGCTCACCATGCCTTTATCGTCACTGACAAAGCGATGGTGAAGTTTGGCTTAGCCGATGAAGTCACTCGCAGGTTAACCCAAAGTGGCATCACATTTTCAATTTACGATGATGTTAAGCCAGATCCTGATATTTCAGCCATTGTTAACGGTATGAAAATCATGGATATGCAATATCCAGATGTGGTGATTGCACTCGGTGGTGGGTCGGTTATTGATGCTGCGAAAGCTGTTATTTACTCCCTCTGGCACACAAAAAAAGACGTCAGCCGCGTTAAACCACAGTTTATTGCCATCCCAACTACCAGTGGGACGGGCTCAGAAGTGACGTCGTTTTCAGTGATCAAATCCCAGTCTGAAAAACTGGTTTTGGTTGATGAATTCATGCTGCCAGATGTGGCTATCTTAGACCCTGCACTGGTGAAGTCAGTACCCGCTTCTATTACGGCAGACACAGGTATGGACGTGCTATGCCACGCGCTAGAAGCCTATGTTTCTCGCACTGCATCTGACTTTTCTGATGCCTTAGCTGAAAAAGCGGTGCAATTAGTGTTCGGCCATTTAATTGACTGCTATCGCGATGGTAGCAACTTAGTGGCTCGCGAAAAAATGCATAACGCGTCATGTATTGCGGGAATGGCTTTTACCAATGCCTCATTGGGAATAACGCATAGCTTAGCCCATGCATTAGGCGGCGTATTCCATATTCCTCATGGCCGTGCCAATGCGTTGTTGATGGCGCAAGTCGTGGCTTTCAATGCGGATTTAGAAGGGCGATGCGATAACGAAGCTGCAAAACGTTATGCCCATCTCGCAAAAAATTTAAGTTTACCTGCCTCAACAATACGTGAAGGTGTTGAAAGCCTAATTGTGGCAATCAACGTATTGAAAGATGAAATGAATATGCCAAAAGGCATTCAAGCAACCGGCACTAATGAATTCGATTTTAACGCCCGTTTAGGGGAAATGGTTGGGCAAGCACTGCGCGATAGTTGCACTCCGACCAATCCACGGGATGTGAGCAAGGTGCAACTGGAAGTGCTGTATAGACAGTCTTTTTAACAGTTAACGCTTTTATGTGATGAACAACAAACTAGAAAGAACATCAGGATAGGCTAACATGAATAAATATGCTTTGACCCCACGCGTAAAAATGCTGGCTGAACGCTTAAGTGCCCGCAACAGCTCAATTATTACTGAACGTGCCAATATTTTAGAAGCGCTTGGCAACCAACTGTCTGGCGCACCGCAGGCGATTAAACCTGCCCAACGTTTTTATGAATTTATCCGTCATTTTCCGGCATTTATTGCTCAAGATGAGCTGATTATTGGTAGCCAATCATCGACCCCTCGCGGAGCGATTTTTCATACTGAAAATGAAATCAATAGCCACAGTATTTATACCTTTTTAGCTGGCGATAGCACCATCGATGCGCCAGATTACTTAGCGGTATTAAACATCGGCTTTTTAGCTATCAAAGCACAGTTAGAGAACAAAGTTAGAAACATTGGTAGTGCGGTCAGTCGCAATAGTATTGATGAGGCAAATAACTGCCGTTCGGCAATTTACGCATGTGATGCGGCCATTCATTTTGCACAAGCTTTAGCTTCTAAAGCAGAGAGCATGGCAGCGGCAGAATCTAATCAATACCGTCGTGCAGAATTACAAGAAAGTGCAGCGATTTTACGCAATGTACCGGCAAAACCGGCGCAAACTTTTAAAGAAGCGTGCCAAGCTTTCTACTTACTTCAATTAATCCTGCATTTAGAAAATGGTAGCTATGCCGTTAACCCAATGGGATTCGATAAAGCGGTCTATCCATTCTACCAACGTGATATTGAACAAGGCCGTTTGACCCAAGCACAAGCTTATGAAATTGTAGAAAGCTTATGGTTGAAACTGGCTGAACTCTCTGAAGTTCGCTCAACCAAGCAAGTTGATGGCTACCCAATGTTTGATGCATTGAAAGACGGCATTTATCTGAATGACCCACGCGTATGCCTTAACGAATTATCAGCCATGATGTTATCCGCACATGAAAACATCAGCGCTATCAATAATGGATTGAAAGTCCGTTTATATTGTGGAAAAAATAGCGTTCAGCCGCAATATGCAGCACCAAATGCCAGCTATGTTGCGCCGGCAGCTCAAGCTGAAACTGAATTCAAAGTCATGGAAGGTTTAACGCCTCGCTTACAGCGCTTGCGTAACCGTTACTTAGAAGCGCGTCCAAGCGTGTCTATCTACCGCGCACTCGCTTTTACTGAAGTTGTCAAAAATAACCCAGGTTTACCGCCAATTTTATTGCGTGCGAAAGCATTCCGCCGTGCTTGTGAAACTGCACCAATCTTAATTCAACCTGAAGAGCTGATTGTGGGGCATCCATGTGGTAAAGCCCGCGCAGGTGCATTCTCACCGGATATCGCATGGCGCTGGGTAGTCGAAGAACTCGATACAATGAGCACACGTCCACAAGATCCGTTTGTTATCTCTGAAGAAGATAAAAAAGTGATCCGCGAGGAAATCGCTCCATTCTGGGAAGGCCGTTCACTGGATGAAATTTGTGAAGCTCAATACCGTGAAGCGGGAGTCTGGGAATTCAGTGGTGAA
Organism: Providencia sp. PROV004; assembly: GCF_011045615.1. Lineage (NCBI taxonomy): Bacteria > Pseudomonadati > Pseudomonadota > Gammaproteobacteria > Enterobacterales > Morganellaceae > Providencia > Providencia sp. PROV004. The sequence goes on along the minus strand of NZ_CP042859.1, from coordinate 3,899,382 downwards.
ACTTTCGTCAGTGACTTGTCTTATCACCAAATCAATGGCGGTGGGGATACTTGCCCCGGTTATGACGTGTTGTTATTCACCAAAGGAATGAATGGCATCAAAGCAGATGCTCAGGCGAAACTGGCTGAATTAAGCATGGAAAACCCTGATGATATTGATCGCATTTATTTCTATAAAGCGTCAATTGAAACCTGTGAAGGGGTGATTGCGTATTCACACCGCATTGCTGCCCATGCTCGCGAATTAGCGGTGCTGGAGTCAGACCAAAAACGCCGTGAAGAATTGCTGACTATCGCACAAGTCAACGAAAACGTGCCAGCGAATCCGCCGGTGACGTTACAAGAAGCATTACAAAGCATTTGGACAGTTGAGTCACTGTTTGAAATCGAAGAAAACCAAACTGGCCTTTCTTTGGGACGTCTTGACCAATATTGCTTACCAATGTACGAAAACGACATCAAAACAGGCCGCTTAACCCAAGACCAAGCATTAGAAATGATGCAGGCATTTATTATCAAATGTGCGGAATTAATGTGGATGTCGAGCGAATTAGGCGCGAAATATTTCGCAGGTTATCAGCCATTTATCAACTTAACAGTGGGTGGACAAAAACGTTCAGGTGGCGATGCATGTAACGACTTAACCTACTTAATTATGGATGCGGTTCGCTTTGTTAAAGTGTATCAGCCATCTCTGGCTTGCCGTATTCATAACCAATCACCACAGAAATACATGGAAAAAATCGTTGATGTGGTGAAAGCCGGTATGGGCTTCCCTGCCTGTCACTTCGATGATTCCCACATCAAAATGATGCTGCGTAAAGGTTTTGACTTTGAAGATGCGCGTGATTACTGCTTGATGGGCTGTGTAGAGCCACAGAAATCTGGCCGTATTTATCAATGGACTTCAACGGGTTACACCCAATGGCCAATTGCGATTGAATTCGTATTAAACCGTGGCCGCATGGTGTTATTCGATAGCTATCAAGGTTTAGATACCGGTGACTTACGTGAGCTAAAAACATTCGAAGACTTTGATAATGCTGTGAAAGCGCAGATAGCTCATATTGTTCGCTTATCAGCTATCGGTACCGTCATCAGCCAACGTGTTCACCGTGATGTGGCACCAAAACCATTAATGTCCTTGCTGGTGGAAGGCTGTATGGAAAAAGGCAAGGACGTTGCGGCAGGTGGGGCGATGATCAACCACGGCCCAGGGCTGATTTTCTCTGGTCTGGCGACCTATGTTGACTCGATTGTCGCTATTCGCAAATTGGTTTACGAAGATGGCCGCTACACACTTGAGCAAATTCGTGATGGCTTATTAGCAAACTTTGAAGGCTACGACGAACTACGCCGTGACTGCTTAAATGCACCTAAATTTGGTAACGATGATGACTACGTTGACCAATATGCGCTGGATATTACGGAGTGGACAGAGCGTGAGTGCCGGAAGTACGACATGTTGTATTCAACACTGAGCCACGGAACCTTATCCATCTCTAACAACACGCCGATTGGTGAGTTAACCGCCGCGAGTGCCAACGGTCGCTTGGCTTGGATGCCGTTATCAGATGGTATCAGCCCGACACAAGGTGCGGATAAACAAGGCCCAACTGCCATCATTAAATCAATCAGTAAAATGAATGTTGAAACGATGAACATTGGCATGGTGCATAACTTTAAGTTCTTAAAAGGCTTATTGGACACACCAGAAGGTCGTCACGGTTTAATCACCTTGTTGAGAACCGCGTCTATCTTAGGCAATGGCCAAATGCAGTTCAGCTATGTCGATAACGAAATGCTGAAAAAAGCCCAGCAAGAGCCTGAAAAATATCGTGATTTAATCGTTCGTGTTGCAGGTTACAGTGCCTACTTCGTCGAACTTTGTAAAGAAGTTCAAGATGAAATTATTAGCCGTACTGTGATTGAGAAGTTCTAAATCAACGCTGGCAGGTATGGCTTCATACCTGCCATGTCATACCGGCTATTTAATAACAACAATAATAAATTTTGAACTGATTTTAGAGGTGCAATGATGAGCGCGGCAGAAATTAAAGGTCGGATATTTAATATCCAAAAATACTCGATTTATGATGGCGACGGTATTCGGACGCTGATTTTCTTAAAAGGGTGCAATATTCGTTGCCCGTGGTGTGCTAACCCTGAAGGGTTAAGCAGCCAGTTCCAAGTGATGTTTTCCCACGATAAATGCGTCAATTGTGGGAAATGTGTTGATGTCTGCCCTACAGGGATCCACTACAAAACCATTAATGACCAAGGTGAACAAATTCACCGTGTGAATCGCAGTATTGACTGCATTGGTTGTCGTAAATGCGAAGAGGTGTGTATTGGTGGCGCGTTAGACATCATGGGGAAAGATGTCACGGTAGCTGAAATGATGGACATCATTATGCAAGATTATGATTTTTATATTTCTTCTGGTGGTGGCGTAACAATCGGTGGTGGCGAAATGAGCCTACAAACCGATTTTGCCGTCGCGCTGCTGCGGGAGTGTAAAAAAATGATGATCAATACGGCGATAGAAACCCAAGGGACGACATCATTAGAAAATTATGAAAAGTTATCTGAAGTTGTCGACCTGTTCCTCTATGACATTAAGCACATTGATACTGTTCAGCATAAAAACCTATTCGGCATTGGTAATGAAAATGTTCGCCGCAACCTCGAAAGACTGGTTGATCTCGGTGCGAACGTCGTCGTCAGAATGCCACTCGTTCGTGGTTATAACGACTCCTTTGATGCCATCACGGGGGCGATTCACTATGCGATGGAATTGTCCAAACGCGGCAATGTAAAACGCATCGATATTCTGCCTTATCACCAGTTGGGGCGTGGTAAATACGACAAGCTGGATATGATTTATCCCGTTAAGCAAGACCCAACCTATAGTGCAGAAGAATTAGACCAACTTGAAGCATTCTTCAAACAATTTGATTTCGATATTCGACTGGTTCGTCACTAAGTAGGAGAGACAGATGAAAAGTTTAGGCGTAATTGAAACTCGGGGACTGACATCCGCTATACAGGCTGCAGATGCGGCATGCAAAGCAGCCAGCGTAGAAATTGTAGGTTATCGAAAAATAGGTTCTGGACTGGTATCCGTTTGTTTTCAAGGGGAAATCAGTGCGGTTCGTACTGCGGTTGACCACGGCATTGAGGTCATCGCGAATAGCCAACTATTAGTCGGCTCATTAGTCATTGCTCGCCCAGAAGAAAGTGTTATCAGCAAACTGCTTACCGTGAAAAGCAAAAAAGGCGAATTAGAGAAAAGTATTCAGCCGGAAGTGAAAGCCGAAAAACTAGTGGAAAAAGTGGTCGTTGAAACTAAAACGGAAGCACCAGTGGCTGAAGTCAAAACCGACATCAATGCGAAAGACGTCAAAAATGACCCGCGTAAAGGGAAAAAATCATGATGAATGAGCAATTGATGGGGAAAATACTGGCTCGGCTTTCAGCTTACACACCAGCACAAGCAGGTGTCGCTAACATTGCTATCCCTGTCGGAATATCTAACCGCCATGTTCATCTTTCACAGCAGGACGTTGAAGCCTTGTTTGGCCAAGGTTATCAGCTAACGCCATTCAAAGATTTAAAACAGCCGGGGCAATTTGCTGCGAAAGAATGCGTCATGGTGGTGGGGCCAAAAGGGTCGATTAGCAAAGTCAGAGTATTGGGACCCGTTCGCCCAAAAACGCAGCTCGAAGTGTCTAAGGCCGACTGCTTTGCCCTTGGTATAAAAGCGCCGGTAAGAGAGTCTGGTGACATGGCAGGTTCAGGCAATGCTTTACTGATTGGCCCCGCAGGGCATGTCAATCTTGAATCACAAGTCATTTGTGCTCAGCGCCATATTCATATGAGTGTGATGGATGCGAGAGCCTTAAATGTGGTGAATGGGCAAAAAGTGAATATCCGTACAGAAGGTGAGCGTCGCTTGGTGTTCGATGAGGTTGTCGTGAGGGTTGATGAGCGATTTTCCCTTGAGTTTCATATCGATACTGATGAGGCGAATGCTGCGGGATTACGTAATAACGATAGCGTATTCATCGCGGGTTAAGGGATGGTGGCAAAATGAACGAAAAACTGATTGAACAAATTGTGCAGCAAGTTTTACGTCAGTTAAAGCGACAAGTTTTGGTTGTGCTATCGCCAGTTGAGGGGTACCAGCAAGCCATTTACCAAAGGCTGGCACAGCTAGAGTCTGTGGCTTTTTCCTTTTATGCCACCGCATCCATGCTTCAGTCTTCCCAAGTTGAAAAATGGGCTGAACTGGGAAGTGTTATAAATAAAAACACCTTATCAATAAATGGGTTAAGTCATTATGACAGCCTGTTTTTACCTTTTATTGATGCAAAAGTAGTTGGTGAGATAGCCAATGGTTTGTTTGCCAGTGAAGAAAGTGAATTAGTCTTGTGTGCCTTATCACAAAACATGCCTATATTGGCATTGAAATACCATTGCTGCCCTGAAAGTGAATTAAGTCAGGTTTTAGGTTTAAATAAAAATGAAAATTATAATCGTCTGATTAAAGAAAATATTAGTAAGGCTATCAAGTTAGGTATTCATTTCGATTCATTAAATGAAATAGAAAAGAAAATATCAACGAATGAACTTTCTGAATGTTTAAAACCTGAAATAAATAATGAACACCCAAGTCGCTATATTACTTTAAAAGAAGTAATGAATAACCCTAGGGGGTACTGTGCGAATGAAAATAAATTAACGGATTCAGCAATCGATTATTTAAAGTCTCTTAAAAAATAAAGCTATTTAATCAAATTAAAAATTAATTTTAATCTTTCTATTTATCGTAGGAGTATTATCTATGTCCCCTAAAGCAAAATCATGGCTTTGGATGCTGGCGGTTATTATTTCTGAAACCTCAGCCACATCGACCTTAAAAATGTTTGATAACAGTGAAGGTATGACCAAATCATTATTATTAGCATTAATCGTTGTACTGTATGTTATTTGTTATTACTCACTCTCTCGCGCAGTAAAATATATCCCTGTTGGTTTAGCTTATGCTACATGGTCAGGTACAGGAATTTTAATGGTTTCTACGCTGGGCATGTTGTTTTATGGTCAACATCCAGATACTGCGGCCATAATTGGAATGGTGGTGATTGCAAGTGGTATTGTGATCATGAATCTATTCTCCAAGATGGGCTCAGATGACCCAGAAGAAACAGAATCATCGAAAGATGAAACTGAGTCTTCATTAATATCCGCAAAAAATAACACTGCTCATTAAATCAACGCTAAGGGGAATATTATGTTTACTGGATTTTTATGGTTAGCGCTTTCTATTGGCTCTGAAATAACGGGCACCTCAATGATTAAAAAGACTAATAGCTTTAGCAAATTAGGTCCATCGGTATTAGTTATTATTGCTTATTGTTTATGCTATTTTGCCTTAACTCGTGCAATGGGTTATATCCCCGTCGGTGTGGCGTATTCACTGTGGTGTGGGTTTGGTATTGTCGGTGTAACTTTAGTTTCTATGATTTTATATAAACAAAAACCGGATTTTCCAGCGGTATTTGCGATGGGATTAATTATCTCTGGTGGGATCATTATGAATACATTTTCAACAATGTAATTAACAAGAAATTTTTATTTCAACCTATTTCCTGTCTTGTATCTTTTGCCCTCAATTTCTAATGAGGGCTATTTTTTGCTTATCTTCTTAACTCATGATGGTCTGGCTACATAAAATGACGTTTTGGCGATAAAAAGCCAAATCTGTTATATGTTAATTTATTACACATAAGCAATTTAATTCAGGAATAAATTTATGCAAATTATTGAATGGGATGATTTTACTCGTGTTGAAATGCGTGTGGGTACCATTGTTAGTGCACAAATTAACAGTAAAGCCAAAAAACCAGCTTATGTGATGGAAGTCGACCTAGGAGAATTGGGTATCAAGCGCTCAAGCGCACAGATCACCGTCAATTATACGCCAGAAGATTTGATTGGTAAGCGAGTGCTATGCGTGTGTAACTTTGAGGTCAAGCGGATAGCCGGGATCAAATCCGAAGTATTAATTACTGGGGCGCCCGATGAAACGGGGGCTATTGTTCTTGCAGAGTTTAACTTACCTTTGCCGAATGGTGCGCTTCTAGCCTAATGACTACATGGATTGATTTTATAGCGATAACCCACTAAAATATTTGTGTTAATAATTAACACAAAGGTGATCCTATGGCTCGTACCACAAGTGTGACAATCGGAGCGCAATTAGATGAATTTGTAAATCAACTGATTTCGTCTGGAAGGTATGGCTCAACAAGTGAAGTCGTTCGCTCCGCACTGCGTTTACTTGAAGCTCAAGAAAAACAAACGGCAGCATTAAAGATGCTAATTGATGCCGGTGAAAAAAGCGGTGAATCATCATTAACACTCCACGATATCGCCAAGAAAGTGAAGAATGCACATAATGTATAAACTTTCTAACTTAGCCGCTAAAGATTTTGAAGGAATATTTGAATATACTTTAATCAATTTTGGTGTCAGGAAAGCGGATGAGTATACAAAAAGTTTACATTGCGTATTAGAAATGCTTAGCTCCAATCCTTTGATAGGACTGGAGTGTGCGGAAATTTCAGTGGAAATTAGACGTTATAATCATTCTAAGCATGTCATTTTTTATCGACATAGAACCAACGATATCTTTGTTATACGTGTTCTTCACCAGCAAATGGAACCGCTGAAACACTTCTATTTTGATGAATTTGCTAAATAGGCTGGTCACTTCTTCTATAGCTATATTGCTGCCAATAGCCCTATACTCTTACTATTCATTGACTGTGGGAGTATAACCCTTTGAGATTGCCTGAGCTTCATTTTCGCCAATATTCGAACGAAGTCATTTCTCATCAACATGATGGGCAGTGGCAAGTTATTCTGTCGTTATCTGGGCAAATGGAAATCAATATGTATCGCCAGCATTTTTTACTCAATGCAGGCAAGGGGATGGTGATCCCGCCAAGTGTTAATCACGCTTTTAGTGGACAGGTAGGCAATCAAAATTATGTATTAGAAATGCCAGCCACAGCACAATGGGCATTAAGTGAAAAAATGACGGAATTTACTCTGACACCTGCCGCAGTCGGTCTTTTGAATTGGCTGCAAAGTTTTCCACAAGCTCCCGAACATAATTTTACTGTTGCCCGTTTGTTATTGGCCCAGTTAAAACCTGAAAAAAAATGGATTGATGAAGTTTCTCAATGGGTGGAGCTGCGTTTACATCATCCTATTAGTTGTGAAGATATGGCGACCGCTTTTTGTATGTCAGTGAGTACGCTTCAACGAAAAATAAAGGCAGAAGCACAATTAACTGCGATGCAATTTTTATTACAAAAACGTATGGAAGCGGCAGGGAGCTTGTTATTAACCAACACATCAATAGAACAAATTGCATTAGCAGTGGGTTATGACTCACATTCCTCATTTAGTCACGCATTTCGCCAATTTTATGGCAAAACGCCGAATGAATATCGTTTGCAGAGTGTTAATTTAGAGTAGCTATTTATTCTAAATTTTATTTTACGGTAAAAATTAGCTGCCTTGCCAGCAGCCAACTTTGATTTGATCGTCACTTAAAGCATTCGGATCCCTTCAAACGGATTCCAATTATCCAATCCTTTGGTTTCTTTAATATAATAAGCATAGTTAGCAATCATTGCCCACATTGCGGACATACCGACAGATACCCCGGTATAAACTGCATTTGGGATAGTTCCACCAATCATAAAATCAATAATATTCAAAACCAGACCAACCCCAATAGTGATACCAAGCATCACTAACCCTTTTTTCCAAAGTCCTAAAATCAGGAAATAAATAATACCGAAGAAGAAAGCAAAAATGTTCATGTTAATGAGAATACGCTCACCGAAAGAGGCGGCTTTTAACGCTGCTTTGAATTCAGGTGTATTAGGTGCACCATACTTATCAAAGAAATCAAAACGTTTTTGCCATTTACTAGAATATTGTTTCTGTTCCATCTTTATCCCTTGTCTATTAATAATAAAGTCGAGGTTGATAATACTGAGATGTTCACATAAATATAGGGGGAAATAGTCTTAATATGATTATTGCGGAGCTTTCTTAAAAAAGTGTTAAGAAACTATAGAAAATGGCAAATTACTCGTATATTTACTCGGTTACTATTTGACATAAGTTTATTTGCTATTTGCTATTTGCTATTTGGTTTATTATTTATTTGTTCAGAAATTGAATCTGCATAATTACCATGTAAAAAATCGGTATTGACATTGGCTTGCTTGAGCTTTAATTCAAGCAAAGCCAGCTGTTTACTCATTGATGTATAATTTGGGTCATCCACTGATAGGCTTTGTAACATGTGGCTAAGTGTCAGTGCATCTTTTCTTTGCTGTAATTCTGCGGGTAAATAACCTGAATTTTTCAATATCCGATATCCAGCCCTGAGTTCAGGCGGAACCAGGCTATCATCTTCAAGCTGCAAAGCTTTACCTTCCCCTGCTAAATTTGTAAGTTCTCCTCTGCTTAGTGCTTCTTGTATGTGGCGTTCAGCCCAAAGGTCGATAACTGACATTATAGAGGCTCCATGAGTTAATTTTCTGACATTATAACCTTCCATGACAGTGTAAATAAAGTTGGCATATTATGCTTTATTAGGTTTGTTATTCCGAGTTATAAGTAAGGTTTTATCGAGTATTGATAAATAAGGGTTTTCCGATTTATATAAAATAAAACCGCTAAAAAATGATATTTAATTAGTGATAAATGACGAAAAAAAGCCATAGATAATATGAAAATTGTTATGTTGACCACACTTATCGAAATTAATTTACTAAAACTATTTTGGTTGTAATTATCTTCTTTAGCTAAATTAATGATATTAATAGCTGATAAAATGGAGTTAGTCCGAATTATGTTGAATTTTATGTCTGATTTGTGTGTATTTTGTTAATTTAGAATTATCTATTTGTAAATAGCAAAAAGCAAAAACATTGTGTAATGTCCGTTTTTCTTGTTTATAAGGAGAAAATATGGAACAAAAAAAGCAAGAGGGAAGCCGTTTTTTAAGAACGGTTGAGTGGCTAGGCAATGCTCTACCACATCCTGTTATTTTATTTATTATTTTAATTGCGATTTTATTAGTTTCCTCGGCAATTGGTCAGTACTTCGGTGTCAGCGTGCCAGACCCTCGTCCCGAAGGTGCAAAAGGGCGCGCAGAAGATGGTATTATTCATATTGTGAGTTTATTGGATGCCGAAGGGATCCGAAAAATTATTGCGAATGTCGTCACTAATTTTACAGGCTTTGCACCGTTAGGAACGGTACTCGTCGCATTATTAGGGGTGGGGATTGCTGAACGAGCAGGTTTACTTTCCGCTGCCATGCGTTTGGTTGTCACCAAAGCCCCTCGAAAATTAACCACAATGGCGATCGTGTTTGCTGGGATCATGTCAAATACCGCGGCAGAGTTAGGTTATGTGGTACTTATTCCGCTCGCAGCTATCATTTTTCATTCATTAGGTCGTCACCCTTTAGCCGGCCTTGCTGCGGCATTTGCTGGTGTTTCCGGAGGTTATTCAGCAAACTTATTATTAGGCACGGTTGACCCGTTATTGTCGGGTATCACTCAACAAGCCGCACAAATCATTGATCCAACTTATATCGTGGGTGCAGAAGCAAACTGGTACTTTATGTTTGCCAGTACGTTTTTAATCACTATTTTAGGTTATTTGATCACTGAAAAAATTGTTGAGCCACAACTTGGCCCATACACCGGCGGTGCAGTAGATGATGATGAAAATAGCCTCTATGCCTCGGCAAATGTCACTCCGTTAGAGAAAAAAGCCTTATTTTGGGCATCTGTGACTTTTTGGGGATTGGCAGCACTTTTGGCGTTAATGGTAGTACCAGAAAATGGAATATTACGTAACCAAGACACTGGGTTAGTGAGTAACTCGCCGTTCTTAAAAGGGATAGTGGTCTTTATTTTTGTCTTCTTTGCTGTCCCCGGTATTGTGTATGGCTATATTGCTAAAACCATGCGCTCTGATAAGGATATCGTGGATGCAATGGCTGGCGCAATGAGCACGCTTGGCTTATATTTGGTTATTATTTTCTTTGCTGCGCAATTTGTGGCTTTCTTTGGTTGGACAAACATCGGGCAAGTTATTGCGGTTAAAGGTGCCAACTTCTTAAATAGTATTGACCTTCATGGTGGTGTACTGTTTATTGGCTTTATTCTTATCTGCGCATTTATTAACTTAATGATTGGCTCTGCATCCGCACAATGGGCTGTCACAGCACCTATCTTCGTACCTATGTTGATGTTGGCGGGCTACGCGCCAGAAACTATTCAAGCCGCGTATCGTATCGGTGACTCGGTCACGAACATTATTACGCCGATGATGAGTTACTTTGGCTTAATTATGGCGATTGTTGTGAAATATAAGAAGGATGCAGGAATAGGAACATTAGTTTCAATGATGTTGCCATATTCAATTATTTTCCTGATCGGCTGGTCATTATTCTTTATTGTCTGGGTATTTGTGTTGGGCATCCCTGTCGGCCCTGGCTCACCAATTTATTTCACGCCGGGAAGTTAAGTACAGTTTATTTTCTTTATATAAAACTAAAAAAGCTGCTTATTAAGGCAGCTTTTTTTATGATTAAGATAAAATGTCAGTATCTCATTCTATTAATTGATTTTTTACTTTTATTTTCACATAAAAAAGAGGATGAACGAGTTTTTTTGCGAAAATAGCTTAAAGTAAATTATAAAAGAGGGTGTATTGAAATATTTAATAATAATTTAGCTTATTGTTTTATAAATGATTTATTTATATGTGGATGGATTGATACTTTATTTTTTATTGAATTGGTAACAGAACCTTGAATGGATGTAAATAAATGTCTCTATAAGTGCATTTTAAGAGTATTTATGATGTTTTAGTTTGTGTTTTTTCTTTTTTTTATTTAAATTCTTTTGTTTTTATTTATATCAACATTTAATTCCTTTTATTTTTAATCTCTCAGTTTTTAATTCTGTGTTATTCGTGTTTTTTTATGTGACCATCAGGATTTTAACTTTAAATTGGAAGGGGGTAAATTCATTATTTATTAAATTTCAATTAGTTATGGTGGTTATGTTTGGTTACACTCTACAAGTTAAATACACATTTCAGTTGTATCGTTTAACTCGAATGCTGAGTATTATTCATCTCGTTCAGAAATTAAATAAATCCCTAGAAATTAATTATTAACTAATAAGGTATGCAAGATGAATAAAACATTAATCGCAGTTTTCTTGGCACTAACAACAACTTCTATTTCTACAATGGCTGCGGATGCTGGTTCAGGTAAAATTACATTTAAAGGTACAGTTAATAGTGGTGCATGTACTATCGCACCTTCAGATATAAATAAAGAAGTTCAATTAGGTAGTATTTCAGCTGCAAACTTAGGAGCTGCAGGTAAAACAGGTCCACTAAATGCTTTTGAATTAAAATTACAAGATTGCCAGTTAGATTCAGGTACACCAGGAACGCCTTATTCTAAAGTTAAAATTGCATTTAATGGACAACCAGATGCAACTAAATCAACTTTATGGGCAAATACAGGTAGTGCAGATAATATTGCCGTAGCATTCTTTAATAATGATGGAAAAGCAATCAAACCTGGTGATGTTTTAGAGCAAAAATTAAAAGAAGCAGAAACAACAATTATTTTATCTGCCCAAGTAGAATCAACAGGTGCAGCGACAGCCGGTAGTATTAATTCTGTTGCGAACTATGTATTAAGCTACGAGTAATATCATCTTTATTTACTTGCTAATTGCTTTACGCCGTTTTGGCGTAAAGCATTTTCTCTGCATTTTTTAATTAAAAGAGTGAAATCATGTATTTTAAGAAAAAAAATATTTGTTATATCATTTCACTTCTTGTATGTGGTGGATACTCTAATGCAGAAACATTTAATATAAATGCACTGAATTTATCTGTTGATGATAATATTGACTTAAGCTATTTTGAAAAAAATAACTTTAGTGAAGGTTTGTATGAAACAGATATTGTTTTAAATGGAAAGAGAATTTTACGTGGCGAAAAAATTAAATTTATTAGCCATGATGGAATAATTGAACCTTGTATTACAGCGAGTGTTATTAAACGCTTTCCATTAACTGAAGATGCAAAAGAAATATTACTATCTTCGGAAGAAGACCATTGTATCAATATTAGTGCGTTGGATAAAAATGTCACTGTCGATTTTAATGACAGCGATCAAGTTCTGACAATCTCTATTCCACAAAAATACCTTGTAGCGGTGTATTCATCTTGGATTAGTCCTGAGCTACGTGACTACGGTATTGCTGGTTTAATTTTAGATTATACGGTTAGTGATAATAATTTTTACCGAAAAGATTCTGGTAATCGTAATAACCTCAGCGCATTTGGTAATGTGGGTGCTAACCTTGCTGAGTGGCGTTTACGTGCGAATTATCAATATGAAAATAAGCTAGTTGACAGCAGTAATGATAAAAAAAGCCGCTTTGAATGGGAGCAAATTTATGCATTCAGAGATATGGCGAGTTTATCGGCAAAATTATTTGTCGGCGAGATTTATATTAAATCTGATTTGTTTGATAGTGTACGCTTTAAAGGGATCAGTGTCTTTACTGACGAAAGTATGATGCCACCTAACCTCCGAGGGTATGCACCGCAAATAACTGGTGTTGCAGCATCGAATGCGACCGTGACTTTATCTCAAAATGGGCGAATTATTAGCCAAATTAAAGTACCCGCAGGGCCTTTTGTTATTAAAGATTTGAGCCAGTCTGTGATGGGTACAATTGATGTTACTGTGATTGAAGATAATGGTAAAGAAACCAGGTTCCAATACACTACCACGAATATTCCATTTTTGACCCGTAAAGGCCAAGTGCGCTATACCATGAATTTAGGGCAACTTTCGCTAGAAAATAATGAAAATATCGATAAGAATTTTATAACAGTTGAAAGTTCTATCGGGGTTCTCAACAACACTTCAGTGTTTGGTGGCTTGGTTGCTACATCAAACAATCAATATCGAGCAATCAACCTTGGTGTTGGTCAAAACTTAGGTTTCTTAGGTGCTCTTTCTATTGATGTAACTCAATCATATGCCGATGTGGGTACAAGAGAAACAGGAAAGAGCTATCGTATTAATTACGCTAAAAATTTACCGAGTATTGATGGGCAATTAACTTTAACTGGTTACCGCTTTGCTGACCGTACATTTAATTCATTATCTAATTTTGTTGAAAAGAACTTTAGTGATAACTCGCAAGGTGAATTGGATAAAGATAAACATGTATTTTCACTGTCATATGCACAGCAATTACATTTTATGAATGCGAGTGCGAATATTACAGCATCACGCAAAACCTATTGGAACGGCAAACAAAATAACTATTTTAGCATTGGATTAAATAAATTCTTTGATGAAGGAATTATGAAAGGAGGGAGCGTTTCTTTATCTTTAAATCAATCGCGTAACTCCCGTGATAAAACAGATAATCAAATTTATTTATCGGTAAGTCGGCCATTACAGACTGAAAGCCAAAATGCCTCAATCTCTTACTTTGCTTCTTATAGTGATCAAGATAAGCGCTATACTAATAATGTCAACTACAGTAATTATGTGAATAAAGATACAAACTATAACCTGACAGCATCAACTCAAGACGGTTTATCTCAAGGAAGTGTGAATGCGTTTATTTCACACAGTGGTGATACAGGGCAGTTGCAAATGAGTGGGGCATTATCCGACTCAATGAATTCAGCGAGTATTATGGTGAGTGGTTCAATCACAGCGACTCAACATGGTATTTCCGCGCATCGATTAACATATCGTGACCAATCTCGCTTAGTGGTTGATGTCCCTAAAGCGAAAGGTGTCATCATTGAAAATAGCCATGCCATCACCAATGACCTTGGGTTAGCGACCATCAGTAATGTACCGACTTATTACAATATGGAATATAAAGTGGATGTTAACAACTTGCCGGATACTGTTAACGTTGAAGATAACGTTTTAGAAACGGCACTGACGGATGGCGCTATTGGTTATATCAAAATGGATGCTGACATCGGCAAATCATTAATTTCACGGATTAAATTGGCGAATGGCCAATACCCACCACTAGGCGCAGTGGTGACAAATACCTCGAATAATAAAGTTTCTGGGATCATTGCAGAATCCGGTATTGTTTACTTAACAGGGTTAAATATGGGCGACCAGTTAAGTATCAACTGGGGAGAAGGAAAGTCATGCAGCTTCTCTGCCGACAGTATTCTGGTAAAAAGCAGTGATGCCATCATGTGCAATCAGTAAAATAACGAAAAAATGGGTGAAAAATGACATTCTTTAAAAAGGTAATTTCGGTTGTTTTATTATCTGGCGTAATGACGCAAGCCCACGCAGTATTAGGGCTTGACCGGACTCGTATTATTTTGAATCAAGCGGATGGCGGTACGAGTGTAGTTGTTGATAACCAAGATAAAACATCATCATTTTTAGCGCAGACATGGATAGAAACCGCCAAAGGCGATAAATTAACAAACTCTTTAGTGGCACTACCCTTTTTACAGAAAATAGGGCCGCTACAGAAAAAACAAATTAAAATTACGCATATGGAAGGGCTGAACACCTTACCGCAAGATAGAGAAAGTTTATTATATTTCAATGTTCTTGGAATCCCACCACAAGGCAAAGAAGCGAATGTGGTGCAGTTTACCATCCAATCACGGTTGAAACTGTTCTATCGCCCAAAAGGAATTAATTACCCATTATCTGCCGATAAAGATTTTCAACAGGATCTTAAAGTCGCTAAGCAAGGGGGAAGCTTAAAATTAACTAATCCAACACCATTTAATATTATTGTTACGAATATTAATGTGGATAGAAGCAAGGATAACCAATTTCCAGAAACTGTTGTTGCGCCTTTCAGTGATGCAGTTGTCACATTAAAAAACGCATCTTTAAACAGTTTTGAGGTTGCTTATATTGATGACTTTGGCGGATTAAAATTTAATAAATACCAATGTGATTCATCACAATCTTGCCAGTTATTGCCACAGGCGAAAAAATAAATGAAAAGCTTTAATCATACAAAAAAAGATCACAAGAAAAGACTGATTAAAGGCATATTAGGGTCTTTATTATTACTCTCAGGAGCGTCGTCTTATGCGGGGGTAAATTGTAAACCTGGCAGCGGGAATGCCTGGTTTCCTCTACCTTTGATATCGATTGATATGAATACAACTCCTGGTCCTATTCCTACAGGCACTGAGTTAGGCAGTGGACGCTCGATGATGGCATGGGAATGTAATTTTTCGGGGTCTGTAGCTGATAGAACGATTTGGTTTTATAACCAAACGCCAGCCCAGACTAAGGCATATCTCTTATCTAGTGGTATTCAGGTTTATCAACATTCTTATAGCCTTAGCAAGGTTGTTGAGATCACGGCACCGAACACACCGCGTTTAGAAGTAGGTTATTGGGGGGTAGGTACGCAAAATATTGGGTTATGGCATGTGTTTACGCTAAAAAGAGGATATGGTGAGCTAAAATCTTTTGATACAGGAAATTTTGTTATTGGTTATCATACAGATGGAGTAGGGAAACGTATAGGAGACTTATATACTATCCGTCTAGTTGGGAAGTTGGTTAATTATTGTCCCACTCCGATAGTAACAATGAGCGATAAAGTCGTTGATTTTAAAGAGCTTACTACTGAGCAATTCAATAATGGTAAAACGGTTAAAGAGAATTTTAATATCACGTTAACGCCTATTTCTACTTGTGAAGCGGCACTTGAAGTTAGCGTGGCTTTTCAAAGTAACAGTGGTGTTGTGAATAAAAAATATTTGATGTTTGACAATGGGTTACAAATTGCAATTACGGATAAAAATTTAGGACAGGAAATCAACTTTGACCAGTATTACTATAAAGGTCAAATTTCTCAGCAACGACCTGGAAACTACCAATATACTGCTGAATTATCGAATAAAAGTAATGATCCAATTAAATCAGGACAATTTAGTAATACTGTAAATGTATTATTTTCATACCGTTAACGTTACCTCATTTTATTTCATGAAAGCTCATCATATTGAATATGATGGGCTTTTTTGTTTTCATGCTTTCAATCAATTTAGTCATTTATAGCTTTAAGTCTTATTATTTTATAGATGTATGTTTCACTCTATCTTGGGGATATAAAATTCCATTAAAAAGAAAATGTTAACGTCAGGTTAATTAATAACATTTTACATTGAAGATTTTTTAGATAAAAAAACTGTATTTTTAAAATATATGAGATAAGTAACTATATTTAGTGATGGTGTTTACCCGAAAAATGACGAGTTCGCTAGATAATGTTTCATAAACCTTACTTATATTAAGGGTAAATCATATATTAATAGTCAAAAATCAGAGATTTTAATAAATAAAATTAATGTTTGGTTTTATTTATTACTCGTATGTGAGTTTGTTATTTTTATTTTATTTAATTAGTATTGCTCGCAGTTAGTTATTCTTATGTTATTCAGTATCTACTTTGTATTTTTCAGAAAGGAAATAAAAATGGCAGCTAGATATCCTATTGCCAAAATAGTAGGGAGCAGAATAAAGAAGCTTAGAAGGGAGTATGGGCTAACGGGAACTGAAGTGGCAATGGCTTTGAATGTTAGTCAACAACAGTTTTCTCGCTATGAACGAGGTATTAACAGAATAGATATCGATTCATTAGTTATGATTGCAGACTTCCTTAAAGTCAGTGTTCATTATTTCCTTGAAGATATAGAACAATCAAATAGCTGGACCTCTGAATATAATTCATTATTGAGTCATGGTTTTTATTCAAAAAATAAAAAAAACGAAGGTTAGTGCTTGTTTTAAGGATCTCCTTATATTTACGGTTCATGTTAGTAGTTATATTACTTCACATGTTATCGGACATCTCAAGTCATTAAAATAATGATATGAATAAAGTTAACTGAATTCTAGTTATATCAATAATACTATTGGTATGGCTGTGTACCAACTAAGGTATTTCCTTAGTATATATTAATAATATCATGAAATAAGGGTTTAAAATGAAAAAGACGCTATTAGCATCTTCAATTATCGCATTAACATTCACTGCTGCATCAACTTCATTCGCTGCGGATGTAGGAAGTGGTACTATTGAATTTAATGGTACAGTGAATACTGGTGCTTGTACTATTGCACCTTCTTCTGTTAATAAAGAAGTTCAATTAGGTTCTGTTCCAGCGGCATCATTACAAACAGCTGGTTCACAAGGTCCAAATGTTGATTTTACATTAGAATTAACAGATTGTATTTTGGACCCTACTGCAAGTGGTACTGATTATTCTAAGGTAACAGTTAAATTCACGGGCCAAATGGATGCTGCAGGCACCTTATGGGCAAATACTGGTACTGCTACCAATGTTGGTGTGTTATTCCAAAATGCAAGTGGAACAAATTTAAAAACAAATGATACTGTTGAGCAAAGCTTAAATGCAGGGACAAATGTTATTAATTTATCTGCTCGTATGCAGGCATTAGGTGCAGCTACAGCCGGTTCTGTTAAATCTACAGTCGCTTACGTTTTAGATTACCAATAAGTATTAATATAAAAATATTAAAAAAACAATAAATCTTATATTTGCTGATTATGCTGTGTATAGCAATTGCTTCACAGCATTTTCAGTTATATGAGTTCATTCAATAAATCCATTATAGAATATTGCGGCTAATGAAAAAGAACAATTTTAATAAAAACATAGTGACTAGTTTAGTATCTAGTTTATTGTTTTACACTTACTATGTTAATGCGGATTCTGTTCAATTTAATGAAGACGCATTATCTATTTTGGGTAATACTAATATAGATCTAAGTGCATTTGAGAAAAATAAAATTAGTGAAGGTTCTTATTTTTCTAATGTATCGGTAAATGGTCGAAGAATTAATTATTTTGATCAAATAAATTTTTTAAAAAAAGATGAAAAGATACAACCTTGTATTTCTAGAAGCTTAGTAGAAGTTATTGGGTTAAAAGAAGATTTTATTAAAGAAGTGCCTACATGGGGAAATGGTCAGTGTTATGATCTTACATCACAGGATCAAAACATTCAGGCTAGATTCGATGATGAAAAGCAAGAGTTAATGCTTTCAATACCTCAAGCTTACTTTCAGTATTCTGATGACAATTGGGTTCCGCCTATGCAGCGGGAAGTTGGGGTTAATGCGCTCGTCTTGGATTACAACCTTGTTGAAAACTATATTAAATATAAGAATACTCGAGATATTAATAATTTTAGCTCATTCGGTTCTGTTGGTGCGAATGTAGGGCGTTGGCGTGTCCGCAGTAATTATCAATACCAAAAAGATTTTAATGATAATAAAAATGATAATTTTAAATGGGTACAAACTTATTTATTTACAGATTTACCTAGCTTATCTGCAAAATTTTTTGCGGGTAAATATTATACAGTAAGCAATGTATTTGATTCTGTACGTTTTAACGGTGTTAGTGTCTTTACTGATGAGAACATGTTACCGGCTTCTCTAAGAGGGTATGCACCGAGTGTCACAGGAACCGCGACAAGTAATGCGACGGTTACTATCTCGCAAAATGGACGTATCTTGAATCAAATGAAAGTGGCACCAGGGCCTTTTTCAATTGATAATTTAAGTTCCTCTTTATCGGGGGCTCTTGATGTTAAAATTACAGAGGAAGACGGCTCTATACGTGAGTACCAAGTTTCCTCGACTAATATTCCATTTTTAACACGCCCAGGCATGGTGCAATATAAACTAAATGCAGGTCGGTTAGACCCAATGGGATATAAAAACATTAATGATGATTTTATATCAACTGAAGCCTCTTGGGGGATCCTCAACAATTTGTCTATTTTTGGTGGTGTTTTCGCAACCTCTAATGATGAATACCATGCCTATAATGCGGGTGTTGGGGTAAATATGGAACGCTTTGGTGCAATATCTTTTGATATTACACAGTCGAGAAACCAACTACAGGATATCTTTTTACATACTGGTGAAAGTTACCGTATTAATTATGCAAAACGTTTTTCAAATTCGAGTCGACTGGATTTAACAGGGTATCAGTTTTCTAACGAAGGCTTTATGTCAGTGAATGACTATATTAGTTTAAAAGAAACTCCGTTAACACCACATTATCGGCAGAAAAATGTATTTACGACTTCTTTTACACAACAACTCCCTGATATACAGGCTGATATAAGTTTAAGTTACTCGCGGGAAAGTTATTGGAAAGAATCAAAAAATAACAATACTCTTAATTTATCGTTTAATAAAACAATTAACACAAGTTTTATAAATAATGCGATTTTATCATTATCGGTCGGTGAAAGTAGTTACGTAAAAGGTAAGCGCTCTAAGCAAGCATACCTTTCGTTAAGCGTCCCATTTGGTGGTGAAAGAAATTCTCGGATTCAATACTTTAGTTCTTATAATGATATTGATAAGAAATATAATAGTAATATTAATTACAATTCTAAAATTAATGATAATAACGTTAGTTTAGGTTTATCAAGTAAAGACTTTTTTGAAAATGCAACAATGAATGCATCCGTTTATCGTGACACGCAATATGGTACTGCACAACTAACGGGTTCCTATGGCGAAGACTACCATACATTAAGTGGTTCTCTAGACGGCTCTTTGACCATTACCAGTCAAGGCCCAGTCTTACACCGACGAGTTTATGATAACCAAGCTCGTATGGTTATTGATACAGATAAGGCTAAAGGGGTATCAATTAATAAAAATGAATCAGTCACGAATGGGTTTGGTTTAGCCGCAATTAGTAATGTTCCAACCTATTATAGGTCGACCCAGTATGTGGATCTTAATAATGTACCAGACAATGTCAGCATTGATGACAGCGTGATTGAATCAAATTTAACTGATGGTGCGGTTGGTTATTCAAAACTCAATACATTAGTGGGTGAAAAAGCGTTAGTCACAATTAAATTCCCTGACGGCAATACGCCTCCATTTGGTGCTTTAGTTTACGGCTCTGATAATAAAAATGTATTGGGAATGATTGCAGAGGAAGGGCAAGTTTATTTAACGGGCTTCCAGCCAGACCAACAATTAATAGTTAAATGGAGTGGTGACCAGTCATGTCGAATTATGCTAGGTAAACAAAGTCATTTAACCAGTAAAAATATAACCTGTAATAAAGAATAGAAAATTATGAAAAAACTTAAATTAATAATGAGTGCTTTAATTTTAATTAGCACATACACACATGCATCAATTTCTGTTGACCGTACTCGCGTTATTTATGATGAAGCAAGTAAAGGTGTTAGCGTTGTGATTGAAAATATTGATAAAAAAGATCCTTATTTAGTCCAGTCATGGATCGAAAATGAAAATGGCGAAAAAATTTCAGAACCACTGATTGCTTTGCCTTTATTACAACGTGTTGAAGCAAATCAAAAGAAGCAGGTTAGAATTAGTTTATCAAAAAATGATGTGAAAATACCGAACAACCAAGAGTCATTATTTTATTTTAATGTCTTGGGTATTCCACCGAAAACTAAGCTAGAAAATGCAGTTGAAATTGTTATTCAATCACGTTTTAAATTATTTTATCGCCCGAGTGAATTGAAAAAATACCCTAATAATGATTGGCAAAAAGAGTTGAAAGCGGAGAAAGTGGGAAAATCATTAAAATTAACTAACCCGACTCCCTATCACATTGTTGTGATTAATGTTAATGATAATGAATCTAAAGTTCCTGATTTTAAAGAAATTGTTGTGAAGCCAAATAGCAATGCAACATATTTACTATCAGATAAACAAGTGAAATCACCAAAAATGATTGTGACTTATATTGATGATTATGGGACACCAAACTTATTGAAATATACATGTAATACAACTTGTTCCTTGTCAAATGAAAAGGATAAGAGGTAAGTTATGTTAATTTTGAAAAAAATAAATGCATTCGCTATATTATCTTTATTTTTGCTCAGTTTTCAATCAGTAGCTGCTGTTAATAATTGTGTGCCGAGTTCAGGAGCTACATCTATAGAACAAGAATTAACCTTTGATATTGCAAATAGTAGTGCTTCAATTCCAAATGGTACCTTATTGACATCAGCAATGAGCTCATATATATCAATGAGATGTGAGTTTACTGGTTCATCAAGTACAACTAATGCTGTTTACTTTAAAAATACAATGCCGAATGCAATTAAAACATTGTTGATTAATAGTGGTGTCAGTGTGACACAACAAAATGCAATTTCATCGCCTAATCCAGTAACGATAACTAATCCAACTGTTCCAAATATTTATTTAGGGTATTGGAGTCAACCAGAGACAGGAATTACACGTAATATTGCTTTCATGTATAACTTCTATGTTTATAAGGGGGCTAATGCTCTTAAACCTTTTGATACTGGGTTATTTTTATTAGGAACTCATGTGGATTATTTAGGCAAGGATTTAGGTGGACCAACTTATGTGCGAATTAAAGGTAACTTAACCTTACTCTGCCCTGCGCCGGCGGTGAATATTACGGCTTCTAATGGGGGGAGTGTAAACTTTGACACGATTTCACCTAAACAAATGAATGCGGGAGATGTGGTTAGCCGAACTTTTAATTTAGGTATGTCAGTGCCACAGGACTGCGAGACAGGGCTGAATATATCAGTTCGTTTTGAACCAAATAATAATACGGTGCTAGGCGGAAAATATCTCGATATGGGTAATGGATTACAAACACTATTAACCCGTAATTCAACTGATATTAACTATAATGAAAGTTACAGTATTGGCGAAATCATGCCACAATCACCGATTAGTGTCCCTTTTACTGCGACATTAAGCAAGATAGCAGGTAGCACCATCGCTTCAGGTCCGTTTTCTAAAACAGTTCGAGTTGTTGTTTCATATTAAGAGTGTTAATTGACATTTTTTCTATGGTGTTATATTGAATATACATATTCTGATGCTGAGTATTATTAAATGAAAAAACTCAAATTAGTATTAGTTGATGATCATCCCATTGTGCTTTCAGGTTTGAAAGATACACTTTCTCAATCAATGAATTTAGAAATTTTAGGTGCCTACACTCAGGATGCTGAACTATTTTCTTTTTTGAAAAAAAATGAGGTTGATGTGATCGTAACTGATTATATGATGCCTAATAATACCCAATCTAGCGATGGCCAGAATTATATTCAATTTTTACGTCGTCAATACCCAAATATTGCTGTGATTGTATTAACGATGGTTTCTAACCCAATGATTATACAAATGTTATATGATTCAGGGGTGAGCGCGGTGGTGTCAAAAGAGGCACCATTAAGCGACCTGATGAAGGCT
This sequence comes from Providencia sp. PROV004, assembly GCF_011045615.1. Taxonomy (NCBI): domain Bacteria; kingdom Pseudomonadati; phylum Pseudomonadota; class Gammaproteobacteria; order Enterobacterales; family Morganellaceae; genus Providencia; species Providencia sp. PROV004. The sequence continues at coordinate 3,876,924 of NZ_CP042859.1, read as the reverse complement.
ATCACATTAGCGGGGCAAGGCCGCCAATATCGTATTCCTGTTGCAGATATGACAACGACATTAAAAAGCCGTAATGCGATAACATTAAATGATAGGGTAAAGACATTATCACCTCGTGAACTTGAGGTATTGCGACTTTTTGTTCAAGGTAAGCCTATTGTTGATATTGCTAAGCAATTAAACCGCAGTGATAAAACTATCAGCTTACAGAAAAATGCCGCAATGCGTAAATTGGGTGTTGATAATAATCAAGCGTTAATCAGTTATTGCCTTACACACCATTTATTTGACTGATTTTTTTTATCCAATTAGCTAATTGATTGCAAATATTCTGGTTAACCTGAGTATCAATGTGTGTTGATGCCTGTGAATCTAATGTTGCCTCAAACTCACGAAGCTCATTAGCTAATTCACGTTGTTCAACACTAATTAATGCGCCACGGATACGGTGGGATAACTGCTTTATTTCATCAGTATTATTATCTTCGACAGCTCGGCAAAATTGAGCAATATCGGTAATAAAATGATGAATAATTTTTTCTCTATCCTCTCCATTTAGTGGGTTAATCATTTTTAGGGTTGCCGTTTCTAAAGTTGAGGAGGAGTAAATCGGGAATAAACGGTTGAATAATTGAATTAAGGTTTCTAGCTCTATAGGTTTTACAAGCCATGAATCCATTCCAGATTCTAGACATCGCTCTTCTTCTTCTTTTAATCCATTCGCAGTAACACCAATAATTGGACATGTTTCGCCTTCACTGCGTAGCTGTTGTGCAAGCTCATAACCATTACGATAAGGCATATTAACGTCTGTAAGGATGATATCGACAATTTCGTTATCCCAAATTACCAATGCTTCTTCACCATCATTGGCAATAAATACCTTACAACCGAGTAATTCAAGCTGCTCTTGTAGAACAACTTGGTTAATGGGGTTATCTTCAGCAATTAAAACGCGAAGCGGATATTTATGCATATGAGTTTGTATACGAGATGTTGGACAAATAAGGGGTAACTGTTCTTTATTATTTTGTAGTAAGAATAACTGCTGATTTAATTCGGATAGTCGAAAATTCATCTCAGGGCTTACCCATTGTTGTCCATCCCAATGAGTCGGCAGAGGAAACGATGGAATTAATATGCCGACAGCAATAACGGATGAGGTATCTATGGGGAGGCTATTTTCTGTGAAATAAACATTAGCTCCCCACCGTTTTAGCCATTGCGTTATATTTTCAGTCAATAATGGGTTTGGGGTTTGTAACCATATATTGGTGTTTTTTAGCGGCAGCCAATGTGGTTGCTGTATATCGAGAGCTAAAGGTAGTGTTACGAGAAACGAGCTACCAACCCCAGTTTCACTTTGTAAGCTTATTTGCCCATCCATCAATTTGATAAGTTTAGAGCAAATAAATAGGCCTAAGCCAGTACCGCCATAGGCATGAATTTCTGAATGAGCTTGATAAAATGGCTCAAATAATTTTATTTGTTGTTCAGGGCTAATTCCTACACCGGTATCACTGACACGTATTAATATATTATTATTACTTCTTTTAAGTTCAATAGTAACCGTACCCTTGTGGGTAAATTTAATTGCATTACTGAGTAAATTACCTAAGATTTGTTGCAGTCTAGCAGAGTCACCAATTCTATTTGCTTGTACACTTGGGTCAATAGTAGCAAATAGGAGTAACCCTTTTTGCTGAGCAATACCTTGATATAATTGAACAGTTTGTTGTACTAACTCTAATAAATCAAATGGCTGATTATGGATTTGAATTTGATTAGCTTCTATTTTACTAATATCTAAAATATCGCCAATTAATTGCATAAGTAATTGGGACGTTGTTGATATTCTCTCAATAAAATGAGCTTGTTGAGATGAAAGAGAAGTATTTGCGAGTAATTCTAACGTGCCGATTAGGCCATAAAGTGGGGTTCGTATTTCATGGCTCATTGTTGCTAAAAATGTTGATTTAGCTCGGTTGGCTTCTTCTGCAAGCCGCTTAGCATCATCAAGTTGTTTTTCAGTTTCTGCTTGGATGGTAATATCAGTAAATGCACATAAAATAACAGGACGCTGTTGGTAATAAGTTGCTGTACTCACAACATAGAGGACATGCTCCCCTGATTTTAAAGTTGTTTTAACGTGTTCTGTGTCAGAAAGAACCTTGATGAGTAATTCATTATATTCATTTGAGTCGTGGGGGGGTGCTGTATTGGTTATTTTTAGCCAGTAACGAGCTAACTCATTCGCGAAGCGTAACTGCTGGGTTTCTTTATCTATTACACATAAGCCGATAGGTGTTGTTGCGATAAGCGCTTGGTTGAATGCTTCATTTTCTAAAATGGCTTGTTGGGAGTCTATTGCAGGTTGTAAGATTTTTCGCTGGTACCAGCGGTGGTATCCCCATCCACAAAATAAACTAAAGAAAAGTGCAATAACTAAGCTGATAGGAAACCACAGGTTGTCTTCAAAAAAAGCAGCATAACTAATTCTATAATATCCAGTCCATTCGTCAGTTTTAGATGAAAGCTTAAGAACTAGGCCATCTTTGGTATAAAAAATACCTTCTAATGCTTCTTCCTCAGGCGCTTGGGTTGTGCCAAGTAACTGACCATATTTTGTATGAATTAGCCAAAATTGATGTGTGAGTGTGGGGTTTAACATTCGTTCCAGCACACTTAACCTAGCTTGGCTTAACATACTGACCGCATAAATATTTTTAGGGGAAATATGAGCATTTTGCCATAAATGTTCATCAAAACCGGCTGGAATAATCCCGATGAGAATATTATCAAAAGGCACTGGGCGTAGCCAAATAATTTGTTTTAAGTCAGTTGGTTGCGATTCTGAAAACTGGGCATGGATAGCAGGTAAATTTTTCCTGACGTTATCAATAACGGAATAATATAAATTTGGAGATATCGATTCATTTCCTAACACAGTGCCAACAGAAGGCACACTAATACTAATTTGGTCGTGCTCATTGACAAAAAATACAGCGGCTGCTGGGAAATAGGATCCCCCCCAAAACGTGGAATAATAATCAGCTAAATAAGCCCCCAGAGAAAATAATATGCTGGGCACTTTGGTGCATTCTAAACTTTTATCACAAGCTAGCGTGAATGGCATTGCGACTAAAGATTCTTTACCTTCGAGTAGGTGTAATGATAGTTTGGTTGGTAGTGATTGCTCTTGTATTGCATAAGTTCGGCTTTCAACTAGCTCTGATAGGTCTTGGTTTTGCTTATTTAACGATCTTAAAAATTTCTCTTGCTCATTGATATAGCCTATTAGTGACCTAAAATCGACTTCTAACCGCTTAGTTTCTTGTTGGACAATGCGTTCTGCGCTCCAAAATAATGTTGCTATTAGGATAAACAACAGAGGGAAGGCGACAGTGAGTATGCTGTTTGTGCGTCCTGATGTGCGAGTTATCCTTGAAAATGCAGTCGGAGAAGGGGTAGGCATAGTGCTGTTCTCATCGATTATAGGCAAACTCCATAATTTTCATAATAATATAAAATAAACAAATTAAACAATATTTCTTTATGCCAAAGGTTAGACAATTGCTGAATTATAATAGTCTTTCAAATCATCTAATTCCCAACCAAAACCATTTAAATTAGTGATATGGTGTGAAAGTTTAGGATGATGGCTAACGATATAGAATAGCCTATGGTAAAAATCTGGGAAGTTAATACCGAGTATAAGAATAAATTTAAACAATACATCTACGGTTAATGCATTTTCACCTCGTTCATAACGGGATAATTGCTGTTGGCTAATACCTAGCTCTTTTGCAATGCTCTCACAGCTAACACCTAACTCTTGTCGGTATTCTTGTAGGCATTTACCAACTAGCTGGCTGATATAATAAGTTGTATTTTTTTTCTTTTTCATGTGGAAACTTGACCCTAGTATCATTGATTCATAAAACTATGTTTATCTTTAAGAGTAAATTATGGCAAAAAAAAAATTTTAGAATATAAGGTATTCCTTAATTAAAAATAATATTAAGTCACTTATTTCAGATTCATATGCAGAGTCTTATTTTAAACATATAGTTTTTTCTTTTTATTTTTGAGAGCTATTTTTATTATTTAACAGTATGTTAAGCATTGGCTGTGAATTGCTCGGTAAGGTTTAGTTGACTTTATTGCATTAAGGCTTGGTTACATTCTCATTACAAATTATTATTATTTATTGTTTAATATTGTATTTGATTATTTTTTTAGCTCAATAGATGGGAATAAAAAATGATATTATGGTTTTTTAATGGTTTATTTGAATAACTATTAATATAAAAACTTATTTTTAGGTTCCTAAATGAGACAATAGGCCAGCAAATACACGTAATAAGAGTGATTAATGGCCGTTTAATGGATGAAATGAGAAAAGGGTGAGAATAATAATCTAGTTATAAGCCCTAGCGTTTGGTTTTTTCCTGTTCCTCCCTAATTATTTGGCATAAGTTAAGTTAATTAACTTTGGCTTGTGGTTATTTTTATATCTATATTCTGTTTATAGGCTTATTACTCATAGCTTGCAAACAGAGAGTATAGAGAAATAGGTGTTTAGAGGAGAGTAAAGGCCATTCCGTGTCTTTAGCCTAGTTAGCTAAGTATGAGTGTTTGAAAATACAAAAGCAAAAAGCCGCCTTTTGGGCGGGTTCTTTAAATAGTGGTGCCCGGACTCGGAATCGAACCAAGGACACGGGGATTTTCAATCCCCTGCTCTACCGACTGAGCTATCCGGGCAACGGGGCGCATTAAACCGTATTCAGCCGTTTGCGTCAATGCATTTTTAATAAAAAAACACTTTTTTTTACTGAGTGTTTTCTTTTTCAACAAAAGGTGTGTGTTTAGTATGCGTTAATTGGTTTTTTAGCTTAACGCTCCTTTTTTACGGCACAGTGCGATTGTCAGGATATCCTCAGAAAGGTGTTGTGCAATCTCGACATCTTGAATGTCCCTTTGTACTAATAAGCGGTTTAAACAGCCTTCGAGCACTAATTCCATTTGGTTAGCAACTAATTCCGAGTCTTCAATATCTAGCTCATCTAATAGGCTTTTTGTGAAATGAAACGAATTATCTTTTTGTAGGCGGCTTAATTGGTGGATAGGGTGTTCTGCATCTGGATAATAATTACATGCAGAAATGAATAAACAGCCCGGAAAACGCCCTTCACTGACTTTTTCAGACAATTGTTGGTAACGAGCCATTAATTTTTGTTGCGGGTTTAGGGATTCATCTAGCAAGGTTTGGCGCTGCCATACTTCAATTTGCTGGCTATGATAGCGCAAGCAATCATAAACAAGAGCTTCATCGTCTGGCCAAAACTGCCGAATAGTAGAGAAATCAGATTCAATTTCGCTGAGTAAATTTTCTGTAGATGCGGATAACCCTTGGATTTCCAATTGATTTAACGCATGACTTAAAATAATTTCACGTTGGATAGGCATTGTTAACTCCATCACAATAATGTCTGATTTTTCTCCATCATAACAATGTTCAATTGTGAATTATAGCGGTTTGCAGTGCTATCATGAGGCGCCGTTTCTGAGGTGAAATAAAATCAAATAAGAAATTGAATGGGTATTTTAAAGTGGGGAGTTTTAAGCACACAGGAGGGGGAAGAACCCCCCTGGAACGAACTTCATGGGTTTATATCGGGCTTTAATTGATCAATTTAGCTTCTAACGCTGCATCGATATAGTAATACTGAAAGACTTTTTTCATAAAGTCATCGATGTCATGTTTTCGCAATTCGAGAGCTTGTAAAATGTCCAAAAGACCTTGGATAGTAATGGCATTTTTACCTCTTTCATAACGGGAAACTTGCTGCTGGCTGATTCTTAGGCGAGAAGCTAATTGTGCACCAGTTAAACCAACCACTTTTCTGCGGTGCTTTAAAAAGGTTCCAATATAAACGGTTACATTTGTGTTTTTATTTCGTTGAGTATTTAGCATACCTCCTCCAAATATATAAATCTTGTTAAAATAAATTATTTTTGCTATTGAAAAGTTCTTGATATTTAATTCGTATTACTCCGAGTAATTAAATTATCATTATCAGATTTTTCGGGTGTTATTAAACAAGGATGAGTTAATGATTACCAATATTTATGGCGGATTGATTTTAAATTTTTGATAGATTATTTCTATCTTTGGTGCCTTCAATTCATGTGTCAAGAAAGATGGCTTAGCATTACCACCTGCTCAAGAATAAATATCAGAACTTTATTCTAATTTTTATTTATTTTTATTTTGTTATTGAATTTATATTCCACCTAGTAATTGTAAGGAAAAAAACGAGATAACTTATTATTGCGTAATTGTAGTCATTATTTGTTACAATTATATTTATAGCCTTAATATATATTATTAGAAAAATTCTTATTTTGATTTGTTTATAATCTAAAGTAATATATTTAAATGCATATTATTAAAAAATAGTTTGAGTTTTTTATCTAAATGGTTATTGTATTTTTATAATTGCCTACGTGACTTTATATGGGATAACAAAAATAATATGTTATAGGTAGGTATAAAGAACCCGTGCTATTTGCACGGGCCTGTATAAGATTAATTTTAATTAATATAAACTATAGGATCATACCGCCAAATAAGAAGCCGAATGAAACAGCTAATGCGACAGCGATAGTGCCTGGAATAAAGAATGGGTGGTTAAAGACGAATCGGCCAATACGCGTTGTCCCTGTGTCATCCATCTGTACTGCTGCAACCAGTGTTGGGTAGGTAGGCAGAATAAATAGGCCAGAAACCGCAGAGAATGATGCGATAGCAGTTAATGGGCTAACATTCAGCGCTAATGCCATTGGCATCAGAGCTTTCGCTGTTGCGGCTTGTGAGTATAGTAAAGCGGAGCAGAAGAAGAATATAACTGCTAACATCCAAGAATGTTCATGAATTAAATCCCCCGCAGTTTCTTTGATCCAGTCAATGTTGTGCTGTACGAAAGTATCACCTAACCAAGCCACACCTAAAATACAAATACATGCGCTCATACCTGCTTTAAAGGTACTTGAGTTCAAGATAGCATCAGTATTTACACGGCAGAAAATAGTGATTAATGTCGCCACAGTCAGCATGATAATCAAAATTGCATTTGTGGTGTTCATTAATGGTGTTTCAACAATCCCTAAGCTTGGGCTGTTAATGATGGCATAGCAGACAACGCCAACAACCCCAAGCAAGAACAGCAGTACAGAAGACTTAGCTCCCGCTTTGATTTCTTTAACTTGGCTACCACGCAGTTCAACTAAACCTTCAGCTAAACGTTTTTGGTAGATAGGGTCATCAGATAATTTAGAGTTAAACGTCCAAGAGATGATGAATGACATCAAAATGATAGCAAGGAATGTCGCAGGTAATAGAACACTTAGAAGCGAAATATAGCTGACTGTGTTACCTGCACCCACCATTGCTGGGTTTTCCATGACGGATGCCATGTAAACCACTGCCGCAGAAATTGGTGATGCTGTAATACCTATCTGTGCTGCAACGACCGCAGTCGATAATGGACGACAAGGTTTCACTCCCTGTTCTTTAGCGACTTCTGCAATAACAGGCAGTGTTGCTAACGAGATATTACCTGTCCCTGCGAAAAGTGTCAGAAAGTAGGTAACAATAGGTGCAAGGATGGTGATGTACTTAGGATTACGACGCAGTAATTTTTCGGTTTGGGCAACTAAATAGTCCAGACCTCCAGCAATTTGCATTGCAGAGATAGCGGCAATAACAGCCATGATAATTGAGATAACGTCAAATGGAATGGTTCCTGGTTTTACGCCAATAGCTGCGAGTACCAGTACACCAAGGCCACCGGCAAAGCCGATACCTATCCCACCTAAACGGGCCCCCAAAAAGATGGCCAGCAGAACAATAATAAATTCTACGGCTAACATAGTGTTTACTCCTCGACAAAATGAAAATTAAAATTATGAAACTGTTATGTTAATTATTTGTGTGTGTATTAATCAAAAAAGGCACGCTTTCTGTTGAGAGGCGTGCCTTTATTTTTAAGTATTATTTATGATAAACATAAATTTTTAGTCATCAAAGCGTTTTGCTTTATAAGCTGGGTGTTTTAAGTTCTCAACAGAGAAAATATCATCCAGTTCTGCTTCAGTCAGTAAACCGCGTTCTAAAACAACTTCGCGTACGCTCTTACCGGTTTCAGCACAGATTTTACCCACGATATCACCATTATGGTGACCAATGAATGGGTTCAGATAAGTGACGATACCGATGGAGTTAAATACAAATGCTTCACAGATTTCTTTGTTCACAGTAATGCCGCTAATGCATTTTTCTTGCAGGTTACGACATGCGTTGCTCATCAGAGAGATAGACTCGAACATCGCTTGGCCAATCGCTGGTTCCATTACATTTAATTGTAATTGACCTGCTTCAGCAGCCATCGTTACACAGATATCATTACCAATAACTTTGAAACATGCTTGGTTGACGACTTCAGGAATAACAGGGTTAACTTTTGCTGGCATGATAGACGAACCAGCTTGTAACTCAGGTAAGTTGATTTCTTTAAGGCCAGCACGAGGACCTGAAGATAGCAGACGTAAGTCGTTACAAATTTTAGACAGTTTCATCGCTAGACGTTTTAAGCCTGCATGAACAGTGATGTAAGCACCACAGTCAGAGGTTGCTTCGATTAAGTCTTCTGCTGGAACGCATGGTAAACCAGTTACTTCTGCTAATTTTTTAACTGCAAGTTCTGAGTAACCAGGAGCAGTATTCAGGCCTGTACCAATAGCAGTTGCGCCCAAGTTAACTTCGAGCAGTAATTCAATGCTGCGTTTTAAGTTTTTCTCTTCTTCTTTTAAGAGAGTAGCGAAAGCATGGAATTCTTGGCCGACAGTCATTGGAACGGCATCCTGCAGCTGGGTACGACCCATTTTCAGAATGTCTTTGTATTCTTCAGCTTTAGCTTCAAAGCCTTTTTTCAGGTATTCAACAGACTCAATTAACTTCAATATAGAATTATACACTGCGATACGGAACCCTGTAGGGTATGCATCGTTAGTGGATTGACTTTTGTTCAGGTGGTCATTTGGATTTAAGAATTCATACTCACCTTTTTTATGACCCATCAGTTCAAGACCGATGTTTGCTAGAACCTCGTTGGTATTCATGTTCAGTGATGTGCCCGCACCACCTTGGAATACGTCAACCGGGAATTGGTCCATGCATTTGCCTTCATTTAGAACAACGTCACACGCTTTGATGATGGTATCCGCGATATTACGTGGAATAGTGTGCTGTTCTTTGTTGGCTAAAGCCGCCGCTTTTTTAACCATAACCATGCCGCGAATAAATTCTGGGACATCGTTAATGGTGCGGTCGCTGATATAAAAGTTTTCAATCGCACGCAGAGTATGAACACCATAATAGGCATCAGCTGGAACTTCTTTTTTACCTAACAGGTCTTCTTCGATACGAGTATTGTTTGACATGAGAACCTTCTTAATTAGATTACAGTTACTGTCCGTTTATGCGCTTTAAAAATCGATACTTCGTAAAACAAAATTCACAGGTGATTAATATTGCAAAGTAAAACTTTACAAGCAATTAACACCGTCTACTACGTTGTCAGCATTATGATCTACTGATTTATGGGTAGATGATATGCTTTTAATCATCTATTGCCTTGAACCTAGATCACTATATAGTTTGATTTATGCAACAGATTTCACGTTGTGTGATATTCATCACAGATAAGTACCATTAATGAAAAAAATCCGTGAGTTGAAAAGCGTTATATCTGCCCCAATTATTATGGCTATACTAAAGAAAAAAGCGAATATTGATAGTTGTCTCTTAGATGCAGTTCACAAAGGTTTCCCTAGGGGCGTAAAATAATCGATAGCTTATTGAAATAAAGGAGAACTTGTGCGCTGGTTACCACTCATTCTGATATGTATTCTCGTTTACATTGAATCCGTCATTTTTGTGCGGGTTGCATCTGAAGTTGGTGTTTTAATGACGTTAATTTTAGTCGTTTTGACATCCTGCTTAGGTGTGTCACTTGTGAAAAATCAAGGTATGAAAAATGTACTGCAAATCCAACAAAAGTTAGCATCAGGTGAAAGCCCTGCAGCTGAAATGATCAAGAGCGTTGCATTGGTCTTAGCGGGTTTCTTGTTGATTGTGCCTGGGTTCTTTACGGATTTTATTGGTTTACTGTTATTACTACCGCCAATTCAAAAGCTTATTGTAATGCGCTTAATTCCTCATATTCGTTTCTACCAACCAGGTGCTGGTTTTAACCAAACGGGAAATGGCGGCTTTCAACGTGGCGATACTTTTGAGGGGGAATTCCAACGTAAGCAAGACGATCCTTCTTTTACAATCGATAATTCAGATAAAACAGATTCGTCAGATAAAGACGATCGCCCTAAACCATAAAACCATCCTATTTATGGGGAGATAAAAATGAAAAATTTTTTATCTCCCCCCTTGAAGTCCCTCTTCTTCGCCCCAATCTGCTCAAACATGGTACTAGTTTATTTAAGACATGCTGGTATCGTCCTTTTACCTAGTATGGACTTTATTTATAGGAGAACTATTAATGAAAATTCGTCCATTGCATGACCGTGTTATCGTTAAACGTAAAGAAGTTGAATCAAAATCTGCAGGCGGGATCGTTCTGACGGGTACTGCTGCAAGCAAATCAACTCGTGGTGAAGTTCTTGCAGTTGGCAACGGCCGCATCCTCGAAAATGGTGAAATCAAAGCACTGGATGTGAAAGTTGGCGATATCGTAATCTTTAACGATGGTTATGGCGTGAAAGCTGAAAAAATCGACAATGAAGAAGTCCTGATTATGTCCGAAAGTGACATTCTGGCAATTGTTGAAGCGTAATTTTCACTTAAAACTTCTCAACGAACGAAAAGAATTTGAAGGAAAGAGATAATGGCAGCTAAAGACGTTAAATTTGGTAGTGATGCACGTACGAAAATGCTTCGTGGTGTGAATGTTCTGGCAGACGCAGTAAAAGTGACTTTAGGTCCTAAAGGCCGTAACGTAGTTTTAGATAAATCTTTTGGCTCACCAGTTATCACCAAAGATGGTGTTTCAGTTGCACGTGAAATCGAATTAGAAGACAAATTCGAAAACATGGGCGCACAAATGGTGAAAGAAGTTGCTTCTAAAGCTAACGACGCTGCAGGTGACGGTACCACAACGGCAACTGTACTTGCTCAAGCTATCATTACTGAAGGCTTAAAAGCGGTTGCTGCGGGTATGAACCCAATGGACCTGAAACGCGGTATCGACAAAGCAGTTCTTGCTGCTGTTGAAGAACTGAAAGCACTGTCTGTTCCTTGTTCAGACACTAAATCAATCGCACAGGTTGGTACGATTTCTGCAAACTCCGACGAAACCGTGGGTAAATTAATTGCGGAAGCGATGGATAAAGTCGGTAAAGAAGGCGTTATCACGGTTGAAGAAGGTACTGGTCTGGAAGACGAGCTGGATGTGGTTGAAGGTATGCAATTTGACCGCGGTTACTTGTCTCCTTACTTCATCAACAAACCAGAAACAGGTGCTGTTGAGTTAGAAAACCCATTCATCCTGTTAGTTGACAAAAAAGTTTCTAACATCCGTGAATTACTGCCAGTATTAGAAGGCGTTGCTAAGGCAAGCAAACCACTGTTAATCATCGCTGAAGATGTTGAAGGTGAAGCACTGGCAACTCTGGTTGTTAACACCATGCGTGGTATTGTTAAAGTTGCAGCGGTTAAAGCACCCGGCTTCGGTGACCGTCGTAAAGCAATGCTACAAGATATCGCAATTCTGACCAATGGTACTGTTATCTCTGAAGAGATCGGTATGGAGTTAGAAAAAGCGACATTAGAAGATTTAGGTCAAGCAAAGCGTATCGTTATCAACAAAGACACAACCACTATCATTGATGGTGTGGGTGAAGAGTCTGCGATTGCAAACCGTGTTACTCAAATTCGTCAACAAATCGAAGAATCTTCTTCAGATTACGACCGTGAAAAACTGCAAGAGCGCGTTGCTAAATTAGCAGGCGGTGTCGCAGTAATTAAAGTGGGCGCAGCAACTGAAGTTGAAATGAAAGAAAAACGTGCTCGTGTTGACGATGCTCTGCATGCAACTCGTGCCGCTGTCGAAGAAGGTGTTGTTGCTGGTGGTGGTACTGCACTGGTTCGCGTTGCAGCGAAACTGGAAGCACTGACTGGTGAAAACGAAGAACAAAACGTAGGTATTCGTGTTGCTCTGCGTGCGATGGAAGCGCCAATGCGTCAAATCGTTACTAACGCAGGTGAAGAAGCCTCTGTTGTTGTTAACAACGTGAAAGCAGCAAAAGGTAACGAAGGTTACAACGCGGCGACTGACACTTATGGCGATATGATCGACATGGGTATCTTAGACCCAACTAAAGTAACGCGTTCTGCTCTGCAATTCGCAGCGTCTATCGCAGGTCTGATGATCACAACTGAAGCGATGATCACTGATCTGCCAAAATCAGATGCACCTGACTTAGGTGCTGCTGGTATGGGCGGCATGGGTGGAATGGGCGGTATGATGTAAGCCAGTTGGCGACATCAAGCTCAAGTAGTTACTAACTAGGTTAGGGCTACCCACCATAAGACCGGCATCGTTATATTTCTAGCGGTGCCGGTTTTTTTATTGATTTTTAATTAATAAATAACCATTAATTATTGATGAAGGTAATATATCAAAACAAGATACAATTAATGCGTTATATGATTTATTTTTGCGTCAATGTTGCTTCGCAGGTTATATTTAACGTAAGGTAAGTGGTTTGAATTAGCAAAGAATAGAGCAGGTTCTTGATTAATTTGTGGTAGACTCTATTCGGCTGGTGATGTGCGGCAATTATGACGCTGTATGTTAATCACCTCCTAGATATTTCAATTAGTAGGCTATTGGAACTAAAGAGATTTTCAAACCAGCTGCAAAAACACAATGAAAAATGAGGGAAAACATGCGAATTAAAGTCTTGCTTGGTGCTGCTGCATTATTGCTTTTAGCAGGTTGTTCAACAACAACTAATTTGACTGCGGCAGGCTCACAAGTTCGTTTTGTTGAGAATCAACCTGGAAGTGATTGCCAACTTCTCGGTCAGGTTGCAGGGACTCAAAGCAACTGGTTGAGTGGTGTCAACAATGAATCTAGCTCAATGCGCAGCGCAGCAAATGATTTACGTAATAAAGCAGCGGCGATGGGCGGTAACGTGATTTTTGGTGCATCAAGTCCAAGTGAAACCGTGTTATCTAGCTTCATTCCATTAGATAGCAAAATGGTTGGCCAAGTTTATAAGTGCCCCTAAAATGAATTCATAGCGCCCAAATAATTGTTTGGGCGTTTTGCTTTCTAGTTCTGTCTTAAGTTAAGGTCAAGCAGTGTTTTACTTGGCTCTCCCCCTATTTCCCGAGCGAGCTTAGGTACAAGGTACCCAGAGACCTTACTCAGTAATTGCTGTATCAATTGTCTAGCTTCGGTATCACTCACTAAAAAGTGCGCAGCGCCTTGAACTTTATCTAATACATGTAAGTAATAAGGTAAAATACCTGCATCAAATAAGGCATTACTTAAATTCATCAGAGCCGTCACGTTGTCATTAACTTGGCGCAGTAATACGCTTTGGTTTAATAATGTCACACCTGATAGTTTTAGTTTTTGTATTGCCTTGGTGAATGGCTCGTCAATTTCGTTAGCATGATTAACGTGTGTAACCATAATGACCTGTAACCTAGAGCTAGCAAGACGTTTACAGAGCGTATCTGTAATGCGTTCTGGTATCACCACAGGCAAACGAGTATGAATTCTAAGGCGTTTTATATGAGGAATCGCCTCTAATTGGCTGATGAGCCAATCAAGTTCATGGTCTTTTGCCATCAACGGATCACCACCTGAGAAGATGATTTCATTGAGTTCGGTGTGGTTTTTTATATAATCCACAGCCATCAACCAGTTATTTTTATTTCCTTTGTTGTCTTCGTAAGGAAAATGCCGGCGAAAACAGTAGCGACAGTTGACTGCGCAGCCACCTTTTACCAGCAGTAATGCGCGGTTGTGGTATTTATGCAGTAAACTTGGAATTTCATTATCCTGCTCTTCTAGTGGGTCAGTAGAAAAACCTGGATGTATATCAAACTCTGCTTTTGCAGTTAATACCTGCAATAGCAGAGGGTCTAGTGGATCACCTTTTTTCATGCGGGAAATAAAGGGCACTGGAACGCGTAAAGGAAATAATTTACGTGCCTCACTGCCTTCTTTCGATAAAAGATGATTTTCTAGGTTAAGTATTTGCAGCAATTCATCTGGATTAGTGATTGCTTCAGCAAGTTGTTGTATCCAGACTTCTCTGGATGAGGTATTTTGAGTTACAATATCGACCATTTTTTGGCTATGCCATTTTTAGTTTATAAATTAGAGGATCACCATGGCTACTTATAGTACCAATGAATTCCGCTCAGGTCTTAAAATCATGTTAGATGGCGAGCCTTGTGTCGTTTTAGAAAGTGAATTCGTCAAACCGGGTAAAGGTCAAGCATTCGCACGTGTGCGTATCCGTAAACTGATTTCTAACAAACTGTTGGAAAAAACATTTAAGTCTACTGACTCTGTTGAAGGTGCAGATGTCATGGATATGAACTTAACTTACCTATACAACGACGGTGAGTTCTGGCATTTCATGAACAACGAAACTTTTGAACAGTTAGCAGCGGACGAAAAAACCGTTGGCGATAACGCGAAATGGTTAGTTGACCAAGCAGAATGTATTTTAACACTGTGGGACGGCCGTCCTATCGCGGTAACTCCACCTAACTTTGTTGAGTTAGAAATTACCGATACTGACCCAGGCCTGAAAGGGGATACCGCAGGTACAGGTGGTAAACCTGCAACACTGAGCACTGGCGCAGTGGTTAAGGTTCCTCTGTTTGTTCAGATCGGTGAAGTTATCCGTGTTGATACTCGTTCAGGTGAGTATGTTTCACGCGTAAAATAACGGTTGATCCTATACTGAATCGTTAAAAATAAAAAGCCGTGGTACTCGACCACGGCTTTTTTTGTCTATTTTAAGTGATTAACAGCACTTAAACCCACCTTTGCCACCGTAACGTGCGTCTTGACGCTCTTTGAAAAATTCTTCATAGGTCATAGGCGTTTGGTCAGGGTGTGTTCTTTGCATATGAGCGACATAGTTGTCGTAATCGGGAACGCCAACCATCATTTTTGCCGCTTGGCCTAGGTAGCGGGCCGCTTTTCCCAGTTCTCCAAACATAAATCCTCGTCATATTTTGTGTTGTAGCGGTGTTGGCTTCACTTGTTAACCCTAGTCACATACTGTTATGTATGCTCCTAGTTTCTCCTTCATATTTCACGCTGTTGCTGCGTTGGCTTCATTCGCTAACCCTAGTCACATACTGGAGTATGCTCCTAGGGATTATCTTCTTTGCCGCCTTGCTCCAACGTGAATTATTTTGGAGAAAGAGTATATGTCCTAAACAGTGACAAGCTTTTCCGCGAAAATCAATGATGGCGCGTATTTGCCACGATTTCTTCATAGTTGGCTGGCATGGGTTCATATGGTACTTCATTCGCAGTTGGTTGGTCAGATTTTAATGCCTTCAACGCGGTGCGGATGGAGAATAGAGCCAGTAATACCACGACAATCATAAAGAAAATAGTTAACCCTGCATCTAAGCGGTTATTGAAAATTAACTGAGTTAATTGAGACTCTGTATATTGAACAGGAATATTGCCGCTATCAATCATCGCTTGGAATTTATTTGCTACAGCTAAGAAACCGACGCGGGCATCTTCACTGAAGGTTTTTTCCCAGCCTGCAGTCATCGTGCAGATTAACAGCCATGCTGTTGGTACTAAAGCGACCCATGCATATCTTTGGCGCTTCATTTTGAACAGTACCACAGCACACAGCATTAATGCCATACCTGCTAACATTTGGTTCGCGATACCAAACAATGGCCACAAGGTGTTAATACCACCAAGTGGGTCGACAACGCCTTGGTGGAGGAAATAACCCCAAGCTAGCACACACAGTGCAGTTGCTATCAAGTTGGCGGGTAGCGAATCCGTACGTTTCAAAGATGGAGACACCACTCCCAGTAAATCTTGTAGCATAAAACGTGCTGCTCGGGTTCCTGCATCCACCGCGGTTAAAATAAATAATGCTTCAAATAATATGGCAAAGTGGTACCAGAATGCCACATTCATCAAGCCGCCAAGCGCACCGTGAAGAATATACGCCATCCCAACTGCCAGTGTTGGCGCACCGCCTGCCCGTGAAATAATACTGGTTTCACCCACGTCATTCGCAATGCTGTTGAGCTGCTCAGGAGTGATTTGGAAGCCCCAACTACTGACAACTTGGGCCGCAGAGGCGACCACATCTTGCGTACCTGCGGGAGCTAACATCGCCATGGGACTATTCATGGCAAAATAAACACCCGGGTCAATCACACAAGCGGCAACCAATGCCATAATTGCTACGAAAGATTCCATTAACATGCCACCATAGCCAATAAAGCAAGCTTGGTTTTCATTAGCCAACATTTTTGGTGTGGTGCCTGATGAAATCAGTGCATGGAAGCCAGAAACGGCGCCACAAGCAATCGTAATAAATAAGAATGGAAACAAATCACCTGCCCAAACTGGGCCTGTACCATCAATATATTTCGTTAACGATGGCATCTGTAAGTTTGGATTGAGAATTAAAATACCAATTGCCAATCCAATGATAGTCCCGATTTTTAAAAAGGTTGATAGATAGTCGCGGGGAGCGAGTAATAGCCAAACTGGCAAAACGGCAGCAACAAAGCCATAACCGACTAACATCCAAGTGAGTTGAACACCTGTATAGTCAAAGTAAGGTGCCCAAGTTTCGCTTTCAGCAACCCAACCCCCTGAGATAATTGCAAATACAAGAAAAACTAGCCCAATAATAGAAACTTCACCAATGCGTCCTGGGCGGATATAACGGGTATAAATACCCATAAAAATCGCTAAAGGAATAGTAAAGGCAACCGTATAAGTTCCCCATGGGCTATGAGTGAGGGCTTTTACGACAATCATGGCAAGTACGGCTAAGATGATTACCATAATCATAAAACAAGCGATTAAAGCCAGCACCCCTGCGGTATTGCCCATTTCTTCTTTGACTAATTCACCCAGTGAGCGGCCATCTCGACGTGTTGAGACAAACAGCACCATAAAATCTTGTACGGCACCAGCTAGCACAACCCCAGCGAGTAGCCACAGCATACCGGGTAAATAGCCCATTTGCGCGGCAAGAACAGGGCCAACCAGTGGGCCGGCGCCTGCGATAGCGGCAAAATGGTGACCAAATAATACTTTTTTATCTGTTGGTACGTAATCTAAGCCATCATTATGACGAATTGCAGGCGTCATTCGAGTTGCATCGACTTGGAGTACTTTTTTAGCAATAAAAAGCCCGTAATAGCGGTATGCAATCAGATAAATACATACGGCAGCGACAACGATCCACAAGGCATTGATTTGTTCGCCACGATATAAAGCGATGTAGCCAAGTGAAAAAGCACCGAGCAGAGCGAGCACAATCCAAATAAATTGTTTACCCATAGCCATCCCCATCTGTTCAATGAATGATATTTGTTATTTATTTAAGTGAAACTGAGGAAGATATAGCCATAGTTAAGTTAAAGAAAAAGTAGCTAAAACGAGACACCTAATTGAAATTTGAGATAAATTTAATAATTGTTGTCAGTATCACTAATTTAGGATTATTTATTGGATTTTATCTGGTTTTGAGCTAGCGATTATTTGATGAGTTGGTTTTTTATCTGGGTTTTTGATGTTTTTTAGTGATAATGTCTGTTGCGATGTTTTTGTTGATACGAGAATGGTTAAAGAAAAGAAAATAATCGGAAGCTAAAAAACTCCCGACTATTAATTAGTTAACTAGGCTCGTCTTAATTGTTGGATTATTTTTTTACCAAAAAGCGTGGTAATTAGGCCAAACATGATCAAAACGAGGCCAGCAACTTGTACGCCATTTATATGCTCTCCAAGGAATAAAGCACTGCTGCTTAAACCAAAGACTGGAACCAACAATGAAAAAGGAGCAACACGCCAAGCTTCATAACGGCCGAGCAGGACTCCCCAAAGCCCATAGCCGACAAATGTTGATAAATAAGCTAAATAGATAATGACACCAAAGACTGACCAATTAAAGCCTGATAGCCCTTCAACAATGGCTTCTTCACCTTCTAAAACCCATGAACTAATCAAAAAGGGAATGATTGGGATCAGCGCGCTCCAACTGACCAATGATAGGGCACTGCATTTCTCAGCACCTTCCTGTTTCATTATGATTCTATTGGTAATGTTGCCGCAAGCCCATGATAAACCAGCAATTAAAGTAAATACTAACCCGAGTAATGGAATATCATCTAGCCCACCGACGGTGGCGCCATTGGCTAACACGGTCAGCCCTGCAATTGCGATAAACATACCAAGAAAGTGAGTCGGCTGTAATGATTCTTTTAAAATCATTGCGCCGAGCAATAAGGTAAAAAAGGCCTGAGATTGCAAGATAACAGAGGTAATCCCCGCTGGCATCCCCACTCTAATCGCGCAAAATAAGAAGGCAAATTGACCAAAGCTGATGGTGAGCCCATAGAGAAGCAATAATTTGAACGGAATTTTGGGGCGCTTAAAAATAAAAATAGCAGGAAAGGCTACAAACATGAAACGTAATGCGCCTAATAATAACGGCGGAAGTGCGGTAACGCCGAGTTTAATGATAACGAAGTTAACCCCCCAAATTACGACTACACAAAGGGCGAGTAAGATGTCTCTGAGACTCATGCTATTTTCTCGATGAACTTGCCAGATTAGACATCTACTTTACATGTGTATAATTTTGAGTGCGATGGTTATGATGCTTAATAATAAAAAACGGTATAAAAAGGTTAAATTTTATGGTTGATTTGCGCTTATTTGTTATTTTTCGTTGCTTGAGTCTGGGTCTGTGAATATTTATAATGTATTTATACATCATACGTATTCAGGACGGCCTGAATCAACGTCATTTAAATATGGGGACGACCCCGAGTAATTAACGGGAGCAAGCAATCATGGCTTGGATCGTTCTTTTTTTTGCAGGTTTATGCGAAGTGGTATGGGCTGTAGGTTTAAAATATACTCATGGTTTTACCCGTTTAACACCGAGTATTATTACTATTGTCGCTATTATTACCAGTATGGGGTTGTTAGCCTACGCCATGCGTGATTTACCGGTCGGCACGGCTTATGCCATTTGGACGGGGATTGGGGCTGTGGGCACAGCAATTGTTGGGATTATTTTCCTTGGTGAGTCAGCAAATATGTTCCGCTTGTTAAGCCTTGCTTTGATTATTACCGGGTTAATTGGTTTAAAAGTATCAAGTTAATTTTCAAATTAATTATTATTTAATTAAAAATGAATAATAAGCGGGAGACAGAGAAAGTTACCCGCTTTATCTTCTTGATATTTTATTGGCATAAAGAAAACTATTCTTATGTTATTTTTCGTTATAACGCGATGGCCAAATTTCAGATGGTGCAACACCCAAAAACTCGGCAATAATACGCTCTCCTTTAGGCCAACGTCTTGACAAGGCGTTATTTAATGTTGATGAGTTTAACCCTGCTGAACGTGATATTTGTGAAAGAGAAGAACCTTTTTTCTTTATCGCTGCAATAATATCAGCCGAGTGCCAATCTTGTTTCATACGATCTCCAATAGTGAATATATAAATATAATTGAAATTATTTAAGTTAGCTGGAACTAAATTTAGATATCAAGATAAAAAAATAATTCTTAATTTTAAATCCCTTTAAATTTCGGTCTTTGAATATTTATTTTTATGTGCTAAAGATATGGGTTAAACGCTTTTATTATCTTTATTTTTATTTAAATAACTATAAGGTGATTTTTATGGATATAGAAAACAATAAGATGGAAAAAATAAGCACTAGAGTAAAGTTAGATCTTTGCAATTATTTTAATTGGAATGATATTGATATCCATTATACGATTATTAATGTTGATGAGGAAAAGATATACACATTATCTAGTAATTATGAGTGGCAGTTAATTTATTGGCATCATGATATGGATTTATCATTAAAAGAACGGTTATTCTCTGGGGTACAATATTGGAGTAATTATTCAGATGCATACCAGAAAATATTAACCAAACTCGATAAAGGAAATAAAAAAATTGATATTTGTAATAGGTACAATAATTTATTTGAGATATTTTCACTCAATGGAAACCATAAAGTCTCATATGAGTACTTACTTTCATTATATCAATGGCGTTCAATAGTTTCTGATTATGCATATGAAAAATGGTCTGAAAATAAAACGGTGGCATTACCGTTACGCCAAAAAATTGAATTAGATGAACCTGTACCTATTATTTGTAGAAGTAAGGAAACCCCTAATTTTATACGTTTTGGTCAGTTATCATTTTCAAACAAAGAAGCATTAACCATCCGCTTGTTGCTTTCCCACCGAAATATCAAGGAAATTAGCCGTATTCAAGGCTGTTCGGAAGAGGTGGAATATATAAGAGTTAAAAACATCAAGAAAAAATTAAACTGTGAAATGGTCTCTCAAAAGGAATGCTTTTCGGTAATGGAAGGTCACGGCATTACATTAACAAGTTTAGAAAAATTAATGCCTATTAATTAATTTAACTATTGGTTTTCTATAGGGACATGGGATCATTTTATGAAATGGAAATTACGTTTTGGTGCTGTCGCAGGGCATACCTTAGAATTTTATGATGTTGCAATTTTTGCTGCAATTTCATCATATTTAAGTGCAGAATTAACCCGCCTAGGTTATCAGCAAGCAACGGAGCTGGTGTGGGGGATTTTTGCTTTACGTTTTCTTATTCGGCCATTAGGGGGGTATGTAATTGGCCGTTATGCGGATAAAGTCGGTAAAAAACCGGCAATGATTTTGGTCAGCATTCTTACCGGTAGTGCCACATTGTGTATGGCATTTCTGCCTATTGAATTATTAGGGATATATACACCTTTAGCCATCCTATTTCTTCAAATGTTGCTATCTTTTAGTTTTGCGGGTGAAAGCCCATCACTGTCTACCTATTTATATAAAGATTCTAAACCCCAAGAACGAGGTCGAGTTTCAGCGTTGTTAACTGGAAGTGCGGTTGTTGGCGTTATTGGCTCGTTAGGAATTGTGTTAATTCTTGAAAATATATTACCCCCTGAAACCATGCAAAGAGTGGGATGGAGAATACCACTGCTATTAGGTTTAGGTAATATACTGATCTGTTTCTGGTTTCGCTATCGCTTACCAGACCAACCCATTGAATATGATGGGCGCCAGAAAATAGATTGGCTTAAGGCATTTAATATCTTACTGGTTGTTATTCCTGGTTCGGTTATTTTTTATACCTTAAATTTTTCATCTTCGTTTTTACTTAAGGAGCTAGAACTAGAAGAATTTAAAAGCATATATTCAATGATATCATCAACGTTATTATTGGTTTTAATGGCAATAGTTGGTTGGCTAACAGATAAATACAGCTACTCTGAGCGGGTGTTTAACTTAGGGGTAAAGCTCGCTGCGATATTATCAATTCCTATTTATTACCTAATGTCTACTAAGGTTTTATCATTAGTACTTATCTCCCAATCGTCAATTATTATTATTTCAGCGATGGTGTTATGCAATTGGAATTATGCGATGGCAAAACCAGCCAATGGGCAAGTTACGACGTTAAGTATGGGGTATAACCTTGCATCGACGATTATAGGTGGGTTAACGCCATTAATTATCAATTACTTAGTCCTCATTGATGTTTCCTTGGTGGGTGTTTTTGTTTCATTGAGCTCGTTAACGCTATTTGCGTCATTTTTATTGAATAAAAAACAAAGGTTATTAACTGCTTAAATTTAAGGGGGATGTATGAATATTGAAAATAAACACTTAGAACTGTCTTGTTCTGGTTTTGGTGATAAGTTTTTAAAATATTTCGATTGGAATGATATGGATGTGACTTACAGTAGAGTGGATGTAACAAATAACGTGGTAAAAGTTATTTCAAATCACTATGAGTGGGTTTTAATGTTTTGGGATGATGACCTAGATAAAAAAGTAAAGGAACGATTAACCCCCGGTATTCAATATTGGAATAATTACTCTGCCGCATTCCAAAAAACATTATCTAAAACAGATAAGAAAGAAATGAAGGTGGATTTTTGTACCCAATATGGTGGTATATATGAAATTACCTCAATAAATTCAAGGAAAAAATTTACAAGTAATGAATTATTAGAACTCTATAAATTAAGAGCAGTTATTTCTGATTACTCCCAACATGCCTGGAAAGATAATGAAAATATTATTTTACCACTTAGGGCTGACATAAGCTTATCTCAAAAAATTGAAGATAATAACCGAGATATTTTAGATGCTCACCACTACATGCGTTTTGGTAATATTCGTTTTACCCGTAAAGAAATGATGACTATCCGATTACTATTATCACATTGCCGGGTAAAGGAAATTAGTTATATCCAAGGTTGTTCGGAAGCGACTGAAAATAAACGTATTCAACGTATTAAGGAAAAATTAGGTTGCTCTTATACTTCACCTAGCGGTTTATTTCAGGCATTAAAAGAAAATGGCATTACCCTTGCTTGTCTGGAGTCTCTGGTAAGTTACCCTTAATTTAAAATATCTATTTTAACGTATTGAATTATTAACCCAATTGAGAGTAGGGATGTGGAGCCTTTAATTCATTAACTTCCAGATGCTAATAAGTATACTGTTTTTTAAAAGTATTAATTTTAATCTAATAATTTAAAAAATAATCAAATTAAGGATAGTGTATGGATATAGAAAATAATTTATTAGAAAAATCCTGTTCTAATTTAAAAAGCCTTTTTTCAAAGTATTTTGATTGGAATGATATAGATTTGTCCATAACCAGAGTTGATCTTAGTAATAAGCAAGTGAGTATTATGTCAAATAATTACGAATGGCTGCTCATATATTGGAATGCTGATTTAGATTTACGTTTAAGTGAACGGTTATCTCCAGGGATTCAATACTGGAGTAATTACTCAGAAAGCTTTATAAACACATTAGCAAAAACTAAAAAAAGAAAATTGAAAATTGATTTTTGTGCGAAGTATGGAAACATGTATGACATTGTCTCCATTAATTCTAGGAGGATAATTTCACTCAACGATATGATATCACTTTATAAGTGTAGGCCAACGATTATAGATTTTGCGTATGAATCATGGAAAAAAGGCAAAGATAATTATGCTATTTTACCCTTGCGCGAGGAAATTAAGTTTCCACAGAATAGAGTTTATAAGCTTAGTGAACAAGAGCTTGAACCTTTAGATATTCATCCTTATATGCGTTTTGGTAATATTCGTTTTACTCGTAAAGAAATAATTAGTATTCGATTGTTATTATCACATTGTTGTGTAAAAGAAATCAGTTATATCCAAGGTTGTTCAGAAGCGACAGAAAACAAACGTATTCAACGTATTAAGGAAAAATTAGGTTGCTCTTATACTTCACCTAGCGGCTTATTTCAGGCATTAAAAGAAAATGGCATTACCCTTGCTTGTTTGGAGTCTTTGGCTAGTTATCCCTGAAGGCCAGAATATTTTGCTACAAGGAAAGTCATTAATAGAAAAGGGACAAAAATGAAATGGAAATTTAGATTTGGTGCAGTTGCTGGTAATGCTTTGGAATACTATGATATTGCAGTTTTTGCAGCTATATCTACTTATTTAAGTATTGAATTAACTAAATTAGGTTATTTTCAAGCGACAGAAATAGTATGGGGTATCTTTGCATTACGTTTTTTAATCCGCCCTTTAGGCGGATATGTTATCGGTCGCTATGCTGATACGGTAGGAAAAAAGTCAGCCCTAGTATTAACAAGCTTGATAACCGGTACGGCAACATTAATGATGGCACTGTTACCCATTGAATTATTAGGGAACTATACGCCATTAGTGATATTAATTTTACAATTGGCTCTTTCTTTTAGCTTCGCAGGTGAATTTCCTTCTCTAATTACATATTTATTTAAGGATTTAGATGGAAATATTCGATCTAGAGTTTCGTCAATTATTGTTGGTAGTTCTTTGTGTGGAGTCATTGCATCATTAGCTATCGTTTTCATACTAAAGAATACGTTATCTGAAGATACTATGCAGTCAATTGGATGGAGAATTCCATTGTTAATTGGTTTGGTTAATATTTTTATTAGCTTTTGGTTTAGAGCTAAATTACCTAATTATAAAAATGAGTTAGATAAAAAAGCGATATTTAGTTGGTATCATGTATTTTGGGTGTTCTTATTTACCATTCCAGGTACTGTCACTTTTTACTCTCAAAGTTTGTCAACCTCACTAATTATTCAACAATTAAAGATAGATGAGATAAAAAATTATTATGAAATATTTTCATCCGGTTTATTGCTAGTTTTTATGATGATATGCGGTTGGCTAACAGACAAGTATAGTTCGGCTAAATCTGTTTTTGATATGGGCGTTAAAGGGATGGTGTTGTTTTCAGCGCCACTTTATTTTTTATTACAAATAGATAGTTTGCTTCTAGTCTTTTTTACTCAAGTTGTTATGTCCGCATACTCAGCGATGATATTGTGTAATTTATCAGCGGTACTGATGGGCAAATCTAATGGGCAGGCAACAATATTAGGTGTTGGTTATAATAGCGCAGCTGCCTCTATCGGTGGGATCACCCCTCTGATTGTCAGTTATTTAGGTCACTTTAACCTAGGTTATGTTGGGCTATTTATTGCGGTTTGTGGGCTTTTTTACTTTGTATCTGCTTGTTTGCCAAAACCAAACCCTGCTTAGTGTTAACCATGATTTAATCCCCCCGTTAGGGGGGAAATCATCATAAATTATAGAGCTATAGTAATAGAAAATAAGATTGCCACCCTATTGGGTATACAAAAATTTTGCGGATGAAAAATAAAACCCAGTATTAAATGTGTTATTTGATGAGTTGGCTGAAACGTTGGTATAGGATCTCGCCCAGAGTATGTTGATCATACTCAGTACTATTGGCTAAATTATCAACAGCAGCATGCATGGAGTGATAAATCATTGTCGCCATCAATTCATGTGGCAATTCTGGCCATGCTTTGTTTTGCTCACCAAAAGCTAAAATAGCTTTAATCTGTTCAACTGCACGGGTTTCATGATCATTACTGCGGCCGTGGTATTCGTCATGAAATAGCATGTCGTGAATATTTTGTTTTTCAACATAGTATTTGACGCTATTTTCACACCACGATTTCAGCTTGGCAGTGGCACTTTTTTGTGAATCTAAAGCAGATTGAATGTAGCCTAAATACCAGTCCATGTAGCGTGTGCGTAAGGCTTCCATAATGTCATTTTTGGATTGGAAGTAGTGATAAAAAGTACCTTTTGCGACATCGGCAGCGATGACAATTTCACTGACAGTTGTATTGACAAACCCTTTAGAAAGAAAGAGTTTTTCCGCTGCATTCATCAGGTCATCTAACCTTTCTTCCGCAGGTTTCGTTCTTGGCTTTTTAGGTGGTGTTGTCATTGAGTTTTTCTCTTAATGTTCTTTTCACAACAAAGGTTATTCAGGCATCATAGCATTTAAATGAGTTACCCTAACATTTAGCCTGCCGATAGTTTTATTTCTTTTGTTTCTAAAGCTTTTTTAGCACAAAAAAGTAAATAAATGACGATAAGTAACGCATAAAGCATAGCCCCAATCATCCACACCCAACCGTCCCATATCAGCAATGTTTGGCCAAAAATAACGCTAAATAGTAATGGGCCAATTACCCCTGTGGCATTGGTTAAACTCACTAATACTCCTTGTAATTTACCTTGATTAGCGTGATTGACGTGAGCTGACATCAACCCTTGTAGTGCTGGTAATGCAATACTACCACCGGCGAGTAAGATTAATGTAGGGTAAATCATCCAACCTTCGGTGAGTAATGACAAAATAATAAATGCGCTTCCGTCTGCGACAAAGCCGACAATGATTGTTACCTTTTCATTGAATTTTTTGGCAATGGCTCCAGCAATAAAAGCTTGGAATAGGGCATGCATAACGCCTAAGCCCGCCAAAGATAACCCAACTTGCACACTATTCCATTGGAAGCGATTTTCGGTAAATAGCACCCAGGTTGTTGCAGGGATCTGACCAATTAACTGTGCCATAAAAAAGACAAAAAGTAGCAAAATAATGGGTTTTATCAGCTGTATGAAGGGAACTGACAGCTCTACAGTTTCATTTTGATCATTCTGTATGGCATTTTTATTTTTAAAAATAAGCCAGATCACGACAAAAGAGCACGCATTCAAAATAGCCGCAATAACAAAAGGTAAATGTGGGGAAAATTGCCCTGCAAAGCCCCCAATCGCAGGGCCGGCGATTAACCCCACGCCAAATGCTGCGCCTAATCGCCCAAACCACTTAGTGCGTTCTTGTGGGGCAGTGTTGTCGGCAATAACAGAAGCCGCTACGGCGCCTGTTGCGCCAGTGATCCCTGAAATTAAACGGCCTAAATACAGCATCCAAAGTGAGCTCGATAAAGCCAATAAACTGTAGTCCAGTACGGCTCCTGCAAGGGAGATCAACAAAATAGGCTTGCGACCGAATTTATCAGACCATCTGCCCAGTATTGGGGCAAAAAATACCTGCATGATGGAGTACAAAGCCAGCAAGATACCGTAATGATTTGCCAAGTTTTCTAGCGTCACATACTCGCGGAGTAAGGCAGGTAAAACAGGCATGATCAAACCGATCCCCATAGCATCAAGGGCGGTGATCGTTAATGCAGTGATCGCAAATTTATTCATTATTCATTTCTCTATCATTGATAGATTTGGAATGTATCCCTATCAGTGATAGAGTGTCAATAGAAAATTAAGGGGAAAGCGATGGCAAGATTGGATAAAGAAACCATTATTACGGCTGCACTAGATTTGCTGAATGAAGTGGGAATGGAAGGACTGACAACGCGAAAATTGGCTCAAAAGCTCGGGGTTGAGCAACCCACACTGTATTGGCATGTAAAGAACAAGCGCACATTGTTGGATGCATTATCGGTTGAAATGTTAAAACGACATCATGACCATCCATTACCTGTTGAAGGTGAAACGTGGCAGGAGTTCTTGCGCCATAATGCACTAAGTTTCCGTCGAGCCTTACTTAGTTACCGTGATGGGGCAAAGGTACATTTAGGCACGCGGCCTAGTGCAGAGCAATACGCCACGGTGGAAAAACAATTGCAGTTTATGATTGATAGCGGTTTTTCATTAAAAAGTGGCCTTTACGCAGTGAGTGCAGTGGGGCACTTTACATTAGGTTCAGTACTTGAGCAGCAAGAACATTTGGCAGCAATGGGTGAGAGAGATGTTGAACAAGACGGAGCGATGCCATTGTTATTAAAAGAAGCTATTCAAATCATGGATAATGATGATGGAACAGAAGCATTTTTGTTTGGTTTAGAATCACTTATTCGAGGCTTTAAGCCCTAAAAAAGAAAAGGTATGACAATGTGCTGTCATACCTTTTATTAAAATAATGTGTGATTGCATTATTTACAGAGTAAATACACCAATAATTGCAATTACACTAATGATTGCTGAGCCACCGTAGAAAACCCATTTTGTCGCAGGGACATGGATTTTAAAGTCGTGCAGCGTATGGTGGATACGGTGCATACCACACCAAACTGGCAAAATAATCATCAGTAATAAGAAAACGCGGCCGATAAAGCTTTGGCTAAATGCCATAATGCGCTCATAGCTCAGCATTTCTGGTGCCACACCGAGAGGAATTAAAATTCCTAACAGAATGATGATTGCAGGGCCAATTACAGCACTCCACATACCACCTGCACCAAATAACCCCCAGAAAATCGGCTCATCGGAACGTTTAGGCGTTAGATTCATCAGATTCTCCTTAGATTAAAATAACAATGCGATTGCTAAGATTGCTGCCGTAACAACAATCGTAAGAGCCCAGAAGCCTTTAACGATAGGCTCCTCAGACATTTTCTTATCTTTTACAATAATACTGACGGCTTTTGGTGCAAGTTTGAACCACGTTGTGGTGTGCAATAATGTTGCCGCCAAAGTAATAATGTTAATGATAAGAATGATTGGGTTGCTTAAGAACCCAACAAAGCCAGCCCATGATTCTGGACCGCTTTTCAGCGCAAATACCCCATACAGGACTAAAATACTGAACCAGACCTGAAGGACGGAGGTACTTTCACGCATGATGTAAAAGCGGTAAAAACCCAGCTTTTGCCACCAATCACCCTTCATTTCTCTGACATAGGGTTTACGTTTCGTAGTCATGACTTCAATTCTCCTTATCGTGGCTTCAGCATGGCGATAACAAAGTCTTGCGCGCTGGCAACTTTCCCTTGTTGGATCGCACCCGCAGGGTCAACATGCTTAGGACAGACTTCAGAACAGTAGCCTACAAACGTACAGCTCCAGACACCATTGTCACCGTTTAATAAGGTCATGCGTTCTTTCGCACCATGGTCTCGGTTATCTAAATTGTAGCGCTCTGCCAATGTGATCGCGGCTGGGCCGATGAACTCTGGGTTCAGTCCAAATTGTGGGCAAGCTGCATAGCACAGACCACAGTTGATACAGCCTGAAAATTGATGGTATTTGGCCATCTGTGCAGGCGTTTGCTTATTTGGGCCTTCAGAAGGTTTACGGTCATTACCGATAATATACGGTTTGATCGCTTCTAAACGCTCAATAAAGTGAGTCATATCAACAACAAGGTCGCGCTCGATTGGGAAGTTACCTAATGGCTCAACTTTCATACCTTGCGGGTATTCACGCAGGAATGTTTTACACGCCAGTTTAGGTACTTTATCCACCATCATGCCGCAAGAACCACAAATCGCCATACGACAAGACCAACGGTAAGACAGGTCTGGAGCGAGGTTATCTTTGATATAGCCTAACGCATCTAACAAAGAAGTTTGCTCGTCGTAAGGGACATCATACGTCACCAAATGGGGCTCACTATCCGTTTCCGGATTGTAACGCATGATCTCCATTTTTAGGTGTTTCATATCATCCATTAGCTTGCTCCTTCTTCGCCTTATCTTGAGCTTCAGCTTCGGCACCGTAAACACGTTTAGCTGGCTGAGATTTCGTGATTTTCACGTCACTGTACTCTAAACGAGGGGAGCCCTCTGGGTTATAGAATGCCAAAGTATGTTTAAGGAAATTAACATCATCACGCTCAGTACAGCCTTCATCGAGACGTTGGTGTGCACCACGTGATTCTTTACGGTTGATTGCAGAGTGAGCCATACATTCCGCCACATCAAGGCCAAAGCCTAATTCAATGGTGTACAGTAGGTCAGTATTAAATACGCTGCTATGGTCGGTAATTTCGACGTGTTTGAAGCGTTCTTTCAGCTCAGCAATTTTATCAACGGTTTTTTGCATTAATTCGGGGGTACGGTAGATACCGCAGCCTTCTTCCATTGAAATACCCATTTCGTCGCGGATCTTCGACCAGCTCTCTTTCCCTTTTTGGTTCATGAGTTTGCTGAGGTCAGCTTCGATATCACGAGTACGGGCTTCGATAGCATTTGCATTGGCTGGTGTTGCTTCAGCAGCATGGCGAGCGGCTTCTTCACCTGCCAGACGACCAAATACAACTAATTCAGCTAATGAGTTAGAACCTAAACGGTTTGCACCGTGCAAGCCAACAGAAGAACACTCACCGACAGCAAATAGGCCTTTGATGCGTGTTTCTGTGCGTTGATCCGTTTCGATACCACCCATGGTGTAGTGAGCGGTTGGGCGAACAGGAATTGGGTCTGTTACTGGGTCAACACCTACGTAGGCTTTCGCCAATTCACAAATAAATGGTAAACGCTCATGCAGTTTTTCTGCGCCAAGGTGACGTAGATCCAGATAGACGACATCACCACGGTGAGTGCTGATCGTACGGCCTGCACGCCATTCGTGCCAGAACGCTTGGGAAACTTTGTCACGTGGACCCAGTTCCATATATTTATTTTCAGGTTTACCCAGTGGAGTTTCAGGCCCCATTCCGTAGTCTTGCAGGTAGCGATAGCCGTCTTTATTGACAAGGATCCCGCCCTCACCACGACAACCTTCGGTCATTAAGATACCTGAACCCGGTAACCCAGTTGGGTGATATTGAACAAATTCCATATCACGCAGCGGCACGCCATGGCGGAATGCGATACCCATACCATCACCGGTTACAATACCGCCATTGGTATTGTAGCGATAAACGCGTCCAGCACCGCCAGTTGCCATCACGATGGCATTAGCACGGATCTGGACTTTTGTTCCTTCCATCATATTTAACGCGACAAGACCACGGACTTGGCCTTCATCAACAATGATATCGAGAACAAAATGTTCGTCAAAACGTTGAATTTGTGGATATTTTAATGAAGTTTGGAACAGGGTATGGAGCATGTGGAAGCCAGTTTTATCAGCAGCAAACCACGTACGCTCAATTTTCATTCCACCAAAACGGCGAACGTTAACTGAACCATCTGGTTTACGGCTCCACGGGCAGCCCCATAGCTCTAGTTGGGTCATTTCTGTTGGGCAGTGTTCGACAAAATAGTCGACAACATCTTGCTCACACAGCCAGTCCCCACCAGCTACAGTATCATTAAAATGATAGTCATAGGAGTCATGAGCCTGAGTAACTGCTGCTGATCCCCCCTCTGCTGCCACAGTGTGACTACGCATTGGGTATACTTTTGAGACCAGAGCAATCTTGATATTGGGATTTGCTTCAGCGGCAGCAATTGCTGCACGTAAGCCTGCGCCCCCGGCCCCGATAATCGCTAAATCGGCATTGAAGGTTTGCACTGCGCTTCTCCATTGTTCAAGTGTAAAATTGATAAATTCTTTTAAATACTTTTGATAATTAGCTACGTCATTTTCAGTTCAACTTAAAGCTAAACTACGAAATATCTGTTTTTTAATAGTAAATAATATAATAGCTAATAATGACTTATCATGCTGTGAATTATAGCGAATAGTCCTCAAGATAAATTTGATATAGAGGGGTGTTTTGGCCAAATTTAGCGATAAAGTGTGAGATAGATCTTCTTTTTATAAATTGTTTTTACATTACTGGATTTTCTAGGCTGTTAACACCGAATAAAAAGGAATTTCAAATGATTATCATTAAATTTACATAGACTTTTAGTGTATAAAACCAAGTGAATTACTCAGGTTTTATCAATAATAAGTGATTAATACTATTATTATAGCTGAAGAGTTTAATTCATATTGAATGCTAATTTGCGAGGAGTCTCACTATTTATTATTTAGAATAAATTTAATTTTGAACAGAAAATTTTAAAATAGATTGAGAAAGCGAATCGTTTCGCTTTTTTAGTAACAGATATGTCACATAATATAAGAATTAATCATGTTTCTGGCTACTTTCATTACTCTTCCCACCTCTGTAGGATAAAGCTAAAAGTAAAGGCTTTGCCTAATCGTATAAAGCAAGAGATAATCAGGCTATCTCTACTTACTCATCATCATGCCGACAGTTGCAAGTATTTACGTTCAGATAAATATGCATTATCAGTGTAAATGCATTGTGTGTTGCCTGTGAGGTGGGTACACTGCACGACTAAGTTTATTTTGGAGTCATCTTAATGAGTGATATAGCGAATTGGCAGCCAACCGCCCCCATCGCTAACCTGTTACAGCGCGCAAAAATAATTGCGGAAATCAGACGTTTTTTTACTGATCGTTGTGTACTTGAAGTCGAAACCCCCGCAATGAGTCAGGCAACAGTCACTGACATTCATCTTGTTCCATTTGAAACGCGTTTTGTGGGCCCTGGTGCAGCGCAAGGTATTAATTTATATTTAATGACCAGCCCTGAATACCACATGAAACGTTTATTAGCGGCCGGTAGTGGTCCTATCTATCAGTTAGGTCGTAGCTTTAGAAATGAAGAAGCAGGGCGACATCATAACCCTGAATTTACCATGTTAGAGTGGTACCGCCCGCATTTTGATATGTATCGCTTGATCAATGAAGTGGATGACCTACTGCAACAAGTTTTAGAATGTGAGAGTGCAGAGCTACTTTCATACCAACAAGCGTTTTTACGCTATTTGGATATTGACCCGTTATCTGCTGAAAAAAGTGAATTACGTGAGGTTGCAGCCCGTTTAGATTTGAGCAATATCGCGGATCAGGAAGAAGATAAAGATACCTTACTTCAACTGCTATTTACCATGGGCGTTGAGCCTCATATTGGTAAAGAAAAGCCTGCAGTCGTGTATCATTTCCCTGCAACCCAAGCGTCTCTTGCCGTAATTAGCACGGAAGATCATCGTGTTGCTGAGCGTTTTGAGGTGTATTATAAGGGAATGGAACTAGCAAATGGTTTCCATGAACTCACTGATGCAAGCGAACAACGCCAGCGATTTGAACAAGACAACCGTAAGCGAGCGGCAATGGGGCTACCTACTGCACCTATTGATGAGCACTTGCTCGCGGCTTTAGAGCATGGTTTACCTGATTGTTCTGGTGTCGCTGTTGGGGTTGATAGGCTGATTATGATTGCTTTAAATGCAGATAAAATTAGTGATGTGATCGCATTCCCTGTCACTATCGCGTAATTTATTTTCAAAACCGATTAGACTTGCTGCCAAACATAATATGTTTGTCAGCAGTCTGAATGCAGCCAAATGGCTGCATTCTTATTTTGTCCCAGAAAACTATTTTTGTTTCTGCTGTTCTAAGAACTTAACCCCTAAGTCAGGGAAGTCTGTGAAGGCGCCATCGACATCGGCTTGGTTATAAATAATGTCATAAAGCTGTTGCCCATCTTTGGCGTATTTTGGCAGCTTATCAACACGGATAGTGAACGGATGCACTGCCATTTTGTTATCATGAGCTTCTTTAACCATGCCATTCACTTTGATATTAGTTGGCGTGGATTCTTCACTAATTAGCATATGATAATCAGGGCCAATGCCATCTGCATAGGTTGCAATTTCTTTCATTGCACCCGGTTTCATCATCCAATCATAATTATAATTAACCCAAGTTCCGTCAGGTTTTTGCTCTTGAGTTTCGTTCCAATCGGTGTAAGCAATCAATTGAATTAATTTAAGATCTATCCCCATTTCTGGCATCAAAGTATTTTTGATACGTTTTAGGTCATTAGGGTCAAATGACTGTAGATAAACGTTGGAATCCTTGGTGGTATAGCCATACTCTTTAAGGACTTCGAGTGTTTTTTTGGTGATATCTTTGCCTTCTTGTAAGTGGAACCAAGGGGCTTTAATTTCTGGGTAGATACCAATATTTTTACCCGTTGATTTGTTTAGTCCTTGAACAAATTCAATCTCTTCTTGGAAGGTATGAACGCGGAAGTCTGATTTGCCCATTGGGAAGCGGTTCGGATAGCTTTGCACTTTTTTACCATCAACAATATCAAATCCTTCTGTAAAATTGAGTGATTTGATTTCATCAAGGGTAAAGTCAATCGCATAGTAACGGCCATCTTTACGGGCGCGATCAGGGAAACGTTCAGCAACATCTGTCACGCGATCGAGATAATGGTCATGTAAGACCACGAGCTCGTTATCTTTCGTCATAACTAAATCTTGCTCAAGAAAATCAGCACCTTGTGCGTAAGCCATTGCTTTTGCAGGTAGGGTATGTTCCGGTAAGTAACCACTTGCACCACGATGTGCAATGACAACTTTACTTGAAGCTTGAGCTACAGCAGACACTGACATCACTAAAACCATACTAGCCACCAATGTTTTTAATGGAAAGCTCATGATTATATCTCCTTGGCACTTTATTTGGGTAAAAAAATGGGCTACATCATTTTTTGATATAGCCCACGAGTCTAGCGATTAACAATGAACATTTGATGAATGTTTATTGTGAGTTTGCTAATTCACGTTTATGTTTGCTTTCGCTCAACATCACGATAAACAGTAGAACAACGGCCAGTGCTGAACCACCGATCATGACTGCGAAGCCACCGTCCCAACCGAAGTAGTCTACGGTATAACCAACGATAGCACTTGCTGCTACAGAACCACCGAGGTAGCCGAACAAGCCTGTGAATCCTGCGGCTGTACCTGCTGCTTTTTTCGGTGCAAGTTCAAGGGCGTGCAAACCAATCAACATAACAGGACCATAGATTAGGAAACCGATGATCAACATACATGCCATATCAACATTTGGGTTACCAGCTGGGTTCATCCAGAACACGATAGTTGCAATGGTTACCAGAACCATGAAGAACACACCAGTGGCTCCACGGTTACCACGGAAGACTTTATCCGACATCCAACCACACAGTAACGTACCTGGGATACCTGCGTATTCATATAAGAAGTAAGCCCATGAAGATTTGTCCATTGCGAAGTGTTTAACTTCACGCAGGTAAGTTGGAGACCAGTCCAAAACACCATAACGCAGTAAGTAAACGAACACGTTAGCAATCGCAATCATCCATAACAGTTTGTTTGGGAAAACATACTTCATGAAGATTTCTTTTGCAGTTAACTCTTGCTCATCTGATGCTTTATAGTCAGTTGGATAGTCGTTTTTGTACTCTTCAATTGGAGGAAGACCACAAGACTGCGGGGTGTCGCGCATTAACGCAAATGCAATGATTGCAACAAGGATAGCAGCCAATGCAGGCATATACAGCGCAGCTTTCCAGTCGTTAAACCATGCCATACCTAACATGAACAGTAATGGAGGGATACCACCACCGACGTTGTGCGCACAGTTCCAAACCGAAACGATACCGCCACGTTCTTTTTGTGACCACCAGTGAACCATGGTACGTCCACAAGGAGGCCAACCCATACCTTGGAACCAACCACAAAGGAACAGTAATACGAACATTACCATGATGCTCGATGTTGCCCATGGCACGAAGCCCATGACTAACATCACCGCGGAGGCGAGAATCAAACCTGCTGGTAAGAAATAACGCGGGTTTGCACGGTCGGAAAACGACCCCATAATAAATTTAGAAAATCCGTAAGCAATTGAGATCCCTGATAATGCAAAACCAAGGTCACCTTTAGAGAAACCTTGTTCAACAAGATATGGCATCGCTAACGCAAAGTTCTTTCGGACTAGATAATACGCTGCGTAACCAAAGAAAATACCCATGAAGATCTGCTAGCGAAGCTTACGATAGACAGGATCTACCTTATCAGCTGGCAGCCTCTGTATATGAGGTGCTGGTTTAAAAATGCTTAACATATACGCCTCCGATGGCATGCTAATTTTTATTTACACTTCCATTCTCTACTTCAGAGAAATATTGAGTGTTTATTATTGGTGAAGTAACAAAAACGAAAATAATCGAGTAATTTAAGAGTCTTTATTTTCTTAATTGCTCTAAATTGTAGTCGTTAAAAAACAATTTATCTGTAATCCAACGCACAATTATTGATTTTGTTTATGAGGTTGCATAGTAAATGACATTTGTGAATGGAATGGAACTAGAAATGTTAATTATTTTGTGATTTTCATCACGATTTTGCTCTTTAAAACACTGAAAATGGATCTATTGCTTTCGTTTTTGTTCCTTATCAAACATTGATCGCGTTTCTGGACTATATTTAATAATAGATTATAAAAATAGAACCTATACTTATCTATTATAGAAACGTTTATTAATGTGAGGAATGCGACATGAATGGCTCATCTGTGACTGAAACGGATGTCATCATTATTGGTGGTGGCGCAACAGGTGCAGGGGTCGCTCGTGACTGCGCTCGCCGAGGTCTAAGAACCGTTTTACTCGAAAGGCATGATATTGCGACTGGTGCGACCGGGCGTAACCATGGATTACTTCATAGTGGCGCGCGCTATGCAGTCACTGATGGTGAGTCTGCCAGAGAATGTATAGAAGAGAACAAGATTTTAAAGCGTATCGCGCATCACTGTATTGAGCGAACAGATGGTTTGTTTATTACCCTCCCTGAAGACAGCTTAGAGTATCAGCAACAATTCATTACGGCTTGCCAAACTGCAGGCATTGATGCGAAGGCGATTGACCCTAAAGAGGCGATTCGTCTTGAACCTTCCGTTAACCCACATCTAATCGGTGCGGTTCGTGTTCCTGATGGCACGGTTGACCCATTTCGTTTGACTGCAGCAAATATGTTAGATGCCAGAGAGCATGGCGCGAAAGTGTTAACTTATCACGAAGTCATTGGTTTGATTCGTGATGGTGATACTGTACGTGGCGTGACGGTTTATGATCACCATGCCAAAAAACAGTATGATATTTATGCAGAAATTGTCGTTAATGCAGGCGGGATTTGGGGACAAAAAATCGCAGAGTATGGCGAATTAAAAATTAAAATGTTCCCTGCAAAAGGGGCATTATTAATTTTAGGCCACCGCTTGAATAACATGGTGATAAACCGCTGCCGTAAACCTGCAGATGCCGATATTTTGGTTCCCGGCGATACGATTTCCCTGATTGGCACCACATCGACTCATATTGAATATGATCAAATTGATAATATGTATGTCACCCCTGAAGAGGTGGATATTCTTATTCGCGAAGGTTCAATGCTGTCTCCTGCACTTGCGACAACGCGCATTTTACGTGCGTATGCAGGCGTTCGACCATTAGTTGCCAGTGATGATGACCCATCAGGGCGTAATGTGAGCCGTGGTATTGTGTTGTTAGACCACGCTAAACGTGATGGCTTAGAAGGTTTCATCACCATTACGGGTGGCAAGTTGATGACTTATCGCCTGATGGCGGAATGGGCTACAGATAAAGTTTGCGAAAAACTGGGTCATAGCGCCAAATGTACAACCGCAGAAGCGCCGTTACCGGGCTCGCAGCACAGCGCAGAAGAAGCCTTACGTAACGTTGTTTCTATTCCTGCTCCTATTCGTGGCTCAGCGGTTTACCGTCATGGCGATAGAGCTTCTGCCATTCTCAGTACGGATAGGCTCGATAAAAGTTTAGTTTGTGAGTGTGAAGCCATTACTGCTGGTGAAGTACGTTATGCTGTTAATTCATTGACGGTCAATAACTTGCTTGATTTAAGGCGTCGTACCCGAGTGGGGATGGGAACTTGCCAAGGTGAATTATGTGCTTGCCGGGCTGCAGGCTTACTCAATCGTTTTAATGTCACAACACCTCATGAAACAGAGCAACAACTGGGCCACTTCCTGAATGAGCGATGGAAAGGTGTACGTCCAATTGCTTGGGGGGATGCACTGCGTGAAAGTGAATTTACCAGTTGGGTATATCATGGATTATGTGGCATGAACGAAGCGACACTAGGTAAGGGTGCACAGAAGGAGGCTGATAATGAAATATGATGCTGTGGTAATGGGCGGCGGCCTAGCCGGGTTACTTTGTGGTATTCGTTTAATACAATCAGGCCTGTCTTGTGCAATTGTTAGCGCTGGGCAAAATGCGCTGCATTTTTCTTCAGGTTCATTAGATTTACTTACACACTTACCGGATGGGCAAGTTGTTGAAAAGCCATTAGAAATGTTAAATGCTTTACAAGCGCAGGCTCCGACTCACCCTTATAGTATTATTGGTCAGGATCAGGTTAGCGAATTGGCGAATCTGGCTCAATCCTTATTACAACAAAGTGGCGTTCGTTTAAAAGGCAGCAGTAAAGAAAATCATTATCGCATTACACCTTTAGGCCATAAACGCATGACGTGGCTTAGCCCTGAGTCTGTCCCAACGGTGGGTTTACACCAAAAAATGGCAATGGGGAAAATTGCAGTTGTTGGTATCGAAGGGTTTTTAGATTTCCAACCACAAATGGTGGCGGATGAACTACAGCGTGATGGGATAGAAGCCAGTTCTCATTATGTTCATTTACCTTTACTTGACCGTTTGAGAGAAAATCCGAGTGAATTTAGGGCAATTAATGTCGCTCGTTGGTTGGATAGGCCGGAGAATATGGCGCAAATGGTTGAAGAAATTCTCCCGTTAGTGGCTGATGCCGACACCATATTCATGCCTGCTTGTGTAGGACTTGATAGTGATGAGCCATTAATTGAGTTACAAAAACGGTTAGGTAAACCCTTATTCTTACTGCCGACTTTACCGCCATCATTATTAGGTATTCGTTTACATGAGTTGCTATTGCGTCAATTTCGTCGCCAAGGCGGTATTGTGATGCCTGGTGATAAAGTCACTTCAGTGAATTGTATCGATGGGGTAATTGATTCGGTACAAACTCGCAATCATGGTGATATCTCTTTAAAAGCTAAGCATTTCGTTCTAGCGACAGGGAGTTTTTTCAATAATGGATTGGTAGCCGAATTTGACCGTGTCTATGAGCCTTTGATGCAATTGGATCTGTGTGAAATTTCAGAACGTGCAAAATGGACCAATAAAGAGTTTTTCGCTTCCCAGCCTTATATGGCTTTTGGCGTGAAAACCGATGAAAAACTACGCGCACAAAAAGAGGGAAAAGCCATTTCTAATCTTTATGTAGCAGGTGCCGTATTAGGCGGTTTTGATCCTCTTACTCAAGGTTGTGGTGCGGGCGTATCAATGATTAGCGCATTATATGTAGCGAATCAAATAATCAATGAAATGAGTAAAAATAAAGCGATGCAGGTGGAGGTGGCGCAATGAGTATTCAAGATGCAAGCTTTGAAAGCTGTATTAAATGCACTGTGTGTACCACTTATTGCCCTGTTGCAAAGGTTAACCCTCTGTACCCTGGTCCTAAACAAGCGGGGCCTGACGGTGAGCGTTTACGTTTAAAAGACCCAATGTTATATGACGAGGCACTTAAATATTGTACTAACTGTAAGCGTTGTGAAGTGGCTTGCCCATCTGATGTAAAAATCGGTGATATTATCGCACGCGCACGTAATACTTATAGCCAGCAAAAACCTAAAATTCGTGATGCAATATTAAGCCACACGGATTTAATGGGCTCGTTATCGACACCATTTGCACCCGTGGTGAATACCATTACAGGGTTAAAACCGGTTCGTCAAATTCTTGATAAAGCATTGAAAATCGACCATCGCCGTGAATTACCTAAATATTCGTTTGGGACTTTCCGTCGTTGGTATGCAAAACAAGCTGCTGAACAAGCCAAATATGAAGAACAAGTTGCATTCTTCCATGGTTGCTATGTGAACTATAACCATCCTCAACTTGGGAAAGACCTGATCAAAGTCTTCAATGGGATGAATATTGGCGTTCAATTACTTAAACGCGAAAAATGTTGCGGTGTTGCGTTAATTGCCAATGGGTTCATGAAACAAGCGAAACGCCAAGCGAATGTTAATCTTGAATCATTACAAGAAACGATTCTTGAGAAACATGTACCTGTGGTGGCGACATCATCAACCTGTACCTTTACTATCCGTGATGAATATACCCATGTTTTAGACGTCGACACTTCAGCGATGCGTGACAACATTGAGCTGGCAACACGTTATATCTATCGCCTACTTGAAGAAGGGCGTGAATTGAAGCTCAAACACACACCGTTAAAAGTGGCCTATCACACACCATGCCACATGGAAAAAATGGGTTGGACTTCCTACACGTTAGAGTTAATTAAACGTGTACCAGGTGTTGAGCTGATTGTGCTGGATTCACAATGTTGTGGTATTGCTGGAACATATGGTTTCAAAAAAGAAAACTATGAAGTTTCTCAAGGGATTGGCGCAGGATTATTCCGCCAAATCGAAGAAAGTGGCGCTGATATGGTGATTACTGACTGTGAAACCTGTAAGTGGCAAATTGAGATGTCGACAAGTAAGAAGTGTGAGCACCCGATTTCACTCCTAGCAAGAGCGTTATAGCATGTAATTAATTGAATTGTAGGGTTGTTATTCTTTGTTTTAGCTCAGTTAAACTTATTTGGAGATAGCATTTAGCTATCTCCTTTTTTGTTTAGTGCTGATTGACTAACTGTTTTTTATCTGAGTTTGCAAAGAAATATTTCAAGATAAAATTCAAAAGCACACCATAAGCAGGTAAGAAAAATAGCATGCAAATAAGTAACTTGAAAACATAGTCAACTAACGCGATTTCGACCCAGTTTGCGGCCATAAAGGGGTCGCTACTGCGGAAAAATGCAATAAAGAAGAATGCGATAGTATCAATTAAGTTACCAAAGAACATAGCGCAGGCAGGTGCCACATACCAACGTGCATTTTGGCGCAACTTATTGAATACGCTGACATCTAATATTTGCCCAAGTACGTAAGCCATAAAGCTTGCCGCGGCGATACGAGCAACGAATAGGTTGAACTCAGATAAAGCGGTAAAACCTTGCCATTCACCTTGGAAAAACAACGCTGAAATAACGTAGGAAATCAGTAATGCAGGCAACATGACCGCAGTTATAATTCGGCGAGCCAGCGGTGCACCATAGATACGTACGGTTAAGTCAGTAGCAAGGAAAATAAATGGAAAAGTAAAAGCACCCCAAGTGGTATGGAAGCCAAAAATATTAATTGGCAACTGCACGAGGTAGTTACTAGAGGTAATGATTAAAATATGAAATAACGAAAGCCAAATTAACGCAGTGGCTTTTTGCTGCGCAGTAAAATTAAACATATTGTACCTTTTTAGTCACAATGGGGTGAGGGAACCCATGAAATACATCCCAACATTTGGGAACAGCGCATCATACGCTCGTTGCGCAACAAAAGCAAAACTGTTCATTTATCAATGAGCGTTTTATTATATAATCAGTCTATTGATTCCTTTTAGAAGTGTTTTTTAATGTCTGATTTATTTGCTAATCCAACGAAAACCCTTGATACACTAGGGTTACGATGCCCAGAGCCTGTGATGTTAGTGCGCAAAACAGTTCGTAATATGGCTGATGGGGAAACGTTGTTAATTATTGCTGATGACCCAGCAACCACACGCGATATCCCAGGTTTCTGCCGCTTTATGGAGCATGATTTATTAGCGGTAGAGGCTGAGAATGCTCCGTATCGTTATTTGTTACGTAAAAAATCGAGTTAACCGCCATTAGCTAATTGCATTGTATCAATCCCTGCCAAAAGGCAGGGGGATTATTGTAGATTTAATACTTCCTGATGAGTTAACCCAGTGAGCTGACAGATAAGCTCAATACTTGTACCGAGTTGTGAACCTTTCAGAGCAACTTCATGTTGTTTTTTGTTTGCTCCAATATCTATGCCTCTATTTACACCAATATCTATGCCTTCTTGTATTCCTTGATTTTTTAATCGTTGCGCAATGTTCATAATCGCCTCTTGGTTATTTTCAATTTGATCAATAAGTTGGTTAACCACTATTTCAAAGTGAGGTGAATCCATAGTAATAAATAAGTAATTGAAAATAGTGATGATGTCATCGCTATGATGATAATTTTGATTCATCGCTTCAGCTAGCAACTGCGTGACTTTTTCTATGTTATCTCTTAAGTCCCTATGCTTCATCGCGAGTTCCATAACCGCAACTTTGCGATGGTTTACGAGTTCATTATCATCAATGACAGTAATATCGACGAGCGGAAATGGTTGACTATATAAGTTTGATGCAATTTCTGGCCACGGAAAACAGTGTGTCCACGGCTTAGCATATGGATAAGGCGTTACCTTTCCATGATAAAATAAAACTGGCACAACCAGGGGCAAATCATGATGGCCTTGTTGTAAATGTTGATTCATGGCAAGGAACGAATAATGCATCATCCGCCAACCCATTAGCTTATCGGGTGTTGATTGGTGTTCAACTAACATATAAATATAGCCTTCACCTTGCTGTGTCTCGACAGTGTAGAGCATATCCGAAAGACGAGTTCGTAGCTGGTTATCAATGAAAGAAGAATTTGTTATCGCTAATGTTTTGAAATCACATAATTGCTTAATATGGCTGGGTAAGTGAATATCAAAAAAGTCACGTGCATTATCAAGTTTAGACATAAACCCTTTAAATGCAGCGTCATGTGGCGTTGAACTGTGATTTTTTACCATACCCAATACCCGCTAATACCTTGCCAAAAGAGTGATTTTCAAAATGCATTTTAGCGGAATCTGGGGTTGATGGAGAAAAAGTTAGTCCTAATTCTTAAGTTAAAATTGTATTTAACGTATTGTAATAACAGTATTTATTGGAAAGGTTGTAAAAGAAAAAACGCCACTTATTGTGGCGTTTAAATCAGTTGATATAAATTACTTTTTCACTTGAGGTAATTTAACGCGTAATAGGCGCACTGCGTTTGCTGTTACGAGTGCTGTTGCACCGGAGTCAGCAAGAACGGCGACCCAAAGCCCGGTAATTCCCAACAAACTGGTGACGAGGAATACGGCTTTTAACCCTAAGGCAATCGCAATATTTTCACGAATGATTTTTCGTGTTGCGCGAGATAGCGCAATAATCTCTGCGAGCCCAGTTAAACGGTTATGAGTTAACGCGGCATCGGCAGTCTCTAATGCCACATCCGTACCACTGCCCATGGCAACACCGATACTAGACGCTTTCATTGCTGGAGCATCATTAATGCCATCACCGACCATCATCGTGCTGTGGTTTCGGTTAAGCTCCATAACCGCAGTGACTTTATCTTCCGGTAATAACCCTGCGCGGTATTCCATGCCTAATTGGCCTGCAATAGCACTTGCTGCTCGAGGGTTATCACCTGTCAGCATCACGGCATTCACGTTGAGCGCTTTTAGCATGCTCATCGTATCCGCAGCATCTTTGCGCAATGTATCTTGCAGTGCGGTTAAACCAATCATGCGGTTATTTTCGAGTGTGACAACAACGGTTTTCCCTTCTGCTTCTAAGGTTTCTACTTTACTTTGCCACTCACTGTTTAATGGCGTATCAAGGCGGCTTGGTGCGCTAACAAGGATATGTTTGTTATTAAGGTATCCTTCAATTCCTTTTCCTGCCAGTGCCTTACGCTCTTGCGCTTCAGTGACAGTCAAAGAAAGTTCTTCCGCTTTATTAACTACTGCTTTAGCAAGTGGGTGGTGAGAGCCAACTTCAACAGATGCGGTGATTTGTACTAATTCACTTTCTGACAAGCCTTCAACAGGGACTAAGTTAGTGACATGGGGTTTACCTTCTGTCAGTGTGCCCGTTTTGTCTAAAGCAATGGTCGTGATAGTTCCCAGTTGCTCCAATGCGGCTCCCCCTTTAATTAAAGCACCGCGCCGTGTAGCAGTTGCTAATGCGGAGGTAATTGCTGCAGGGGTTGAAATCACTAATGCACAAGGGCAACCAATCAATAACAGTGTTAACCCGCGATAAATCCATGTTTCCCATGGTGCGCTGAAGAAAATAGGTGGAATAACAATCACTAATGCGGAAATCAGCATGATGATTGGTGTGTATACACGGCTAAAGCGATCAATAAAACGTTCTATTGGTGCGCGACGTTCTTCTGCTTCTTCAATCAGCTGTAAAATGCGGTCAATCGCATTTTGACCCTGCTCTGATACCACCTGCATTTGAACGGCTCTATCAACAGATAAGCAACCTGCAGCCACTTTATCTCCAACATTACGTTCGACAGGTACAGATTCACCCGTTAACGCACTTTCATCAAAGCTGGCAAAACCAGATACTAACACGGCATCGGTAGGTAAACGCCCACCTGGTGCGATTTCGATAATGTCCCCGGGACGTAACTGCGCAACAGGAATAGTTGTTTTTTGCCCATTTTTGATTAAAACGGCATCTTCTGGAACCAGTGCCATTAAGGCGCTAACACCTCGTCTGGCCCTTCCGGCAGAATAAGATTCCAACATTTCGCCTAACATAAACAGTAAGATAACCATTGCGGCTTCTTCTGTTGCTTGAATAAAGATTGCGCCTATTGCGGCAAC
The DNA here is from genome assembly GCF_011045615.1 of Providencia sp. PROV004. Classification (NCBI taxonomy): domain Bacteria; kingdom Pseudomonadati; phylum Pseudomonadota; class Gammaproteobacteria; order Enterobacterales; family Morganellaceae; genus Providencia; species Providencia sp. PROV004. Next base: position 3,832,909 of record NZ_CP042859.1, on the reverse strand, counting down.
CGTCATCAATGTTTCGATGGCAAAAGGTGAACCCGTTCGCATTAAGCGTAATGATTTACGGGCAATTGGGTATAACCCAAACAGGGTGGTTAAAATGAAGGCAATATTACCCAACTGTGGATTGATAAATTCAATCCCCCAACTAATAGCCATTAAAATCGCTAAAATAATGACGGGCTTAGCTTCACTAATTAAGCTTGGTGGAGCTGCTGCCGCACTATTGCTACCGACTTCAAGTAATTCATAACCCGCAGTTTCAACGGTAGAGCGAACTGCCACACTAATATCTGTGTTGGCATCAACCACAAGTTTTTCTGTGGCAAATAATACTTTGGCTTGTTTTACTTCACTGATTTGCTTAACTGCAGTTTCAATTTTATTTGCGCAACTTGGGCAATCCATACCACGGATTATCCAGCTAAAGCGCTGGCTAGCCGCTTGGGTAGGCTCAACTTCATTCGCGACATCCGGAGTTAAACCACAGCTATTACCATGCTGGTGGTTATGTCCCTTGTGATGATTGTCATTTACTGCATGCTCATGTGCAGAATGGTCCCCGATATGATGATGAGCTTCTTCATCGTCATCAGGGTTTTTCTTCACTGCACTGTGCTCGGAAGTATGTGAGTCGTTACTCACTTTTTTGTCATTTTCAGCGATAGCAGATGAGCAAGTACTGTTACTAGAGCAACAAGAACTGCTATGTACATGATTTTCTTTATGAGAGTGTGAGTGCATAAGCGCCCCCTTATCAAACAATGATTCGTTTTATCATTCATTGTTGATAAGTCTACACTCTGGAGTCTACTCCAGAGTCAAACCAAAAAGGGGGAGCCAATTGATAAAATTCTCAAATAGCACTTTTAGTCAATTGGCTTAGTCTTTGCGGGTAGTAATTACAAGTAAATTGCCCGCACAATAAAGAACTGCCCAAGGAAATAGAGCGCTGCAACAACAGCTTTTGAAGCTTTAAATGGAAGACGGAATCGAGCAATTAGCCAAACACAGTTAGAAAGAAATAGCAGAGATGCACCAACCATGATTGAAAAATTATATTCACGGCCGAGACCAAAATATTGGTCACCAGCAACCCATGCCATAATCATACACATTATTAGTGATGCAAAAACAATGGCTTGAAGATTTTCAAGTTTGCCCCAAATAAACACTAAAGTAATGGCAGCGACAATCAGAGGGGCGGCTAGCCAAGGTAGATAGAGCCCGAAATTTAGCTGCATTCCAAAGCTGATGGTGTAAATCAAATAACTTAAGAACATCAATGCGACAGAAGCTAGTAAGTGCTCACTTGAAAGCATACGAGAAAGATCTGCAACAAGAGAAACTAGCAATCCAGCAAGAATGAGGTAGTTTTGCAGGTTAAGATCATCGGAACTCCACCCCCAAAGTAATAAAAGCAGCAGTGTGATCGGGCGAAATAACCAACGTTGCCACCCAGGTCCTCGGTAGGCGGCATCGACATATAACCAACCAGAAAAGAGTACTGCGAGGAATGGCCAACTAATCATATACACATCCTTATATGTTCAATGAATGACACGGCAGTGGTCTGGCAACTTAGAAACGTGTCCTGTTTAGTTAAATAAGATAAACTATCATGACGGATTTTTTAAGTGAAAAGCATACATTATGAACAAGCCCATACTATTGATCATTGTTTTAGCGGTTATTGCGGTTCTTGCTACTAAGCGTTTTTTTGACCAACGCAAGCAAAATGAAATTAATGATAACTCTTTGCTGGTGAGCTATTTGGTCAAGGTGGATAACAAAAAGGATTACCCTTATCCTAATATGCGTTCTCGTGAACGAGATGTTGTTTCCCCTGAAACCTTCCGCTATGAAATTTATTTCAAAACGCGCTCAAGCGGCGAAATTATCAAAACGATTGTGACAGAAGAACAATACCAAAGCGTAGCGTTAGGCAGTGAAGGAAAACTCACGATGCAAGGAACTCGGTTTATTCGTTTCGAGCCTGCATCATAAAGTTTTTACTGGTCTGATTGCCTTTTCTTTGCTTCTTCTAAAGCGGCTTTGGTTTTTTTCTGCATGGCTAACATTTCGAATACGCCAAAAAAGAAAATGCGTAGTTGAACTAAACCAGAGATTTTTTCCCCTTTAGGAAGCGTTGCTTTTAGGAAAATAGTTTGCAGTGCATGCATAAATACCATGAACACCATTGCAATATCCATGAAATATTTCAATGGCTTAGGGAATGGATGGACGAGGTTAAAGACCATAAAACCCCAAACGCAAATCATGAGCAGGCGTCCAATATTGATAAACATGTTTTTGTCCCTAAAGTGAAGTTCGAATAAAAAGGCGATATGCGACTTGCCCAGCTATTTTTTCGCGATGAAGTTGCCAGTTAGCTGGAATGTCAGTAAGTGGTGACTCCGCTTCTGACTCAACGTATATCCAGCTTTCTTCAGCTAACCATTGATTTTTTTCTAACAATTGAATGGTTTCATTGAGCAGTCCTTTGCGAAATGGTGGGTCAATGAAAACGACATCAAAAGGTGTACCTGCTTGGCTTAAAAAATTTAGGCTGTTGTGATTCACTACGGTTGCGTTATCAGCTTGTAAGCGAGTTTTATTTTCAGTCAATAATTGGGCGTTGTGTTTATCGAGCTCAATAAAGGTGACTGTTTCTGCAAAACGAGAAAGTGCTTCAAAGCCCAGTGAGCCACTGCCTGCGAAGCAATCTAAGCAACGCGCATCTCGAATGATTGGCATCAACCAGTTAAATAACGTTTCTTTAATTCTGTCTGTAGTTGGGCGTAAGCCCTCACTATCACGAACTGGCAGCTTTCTTCCGCGCCATTTTCCACCGATAATACGAATTTGCCCTAAAGAGGGGGATTGTGGTTTTTTTGCCATAATGTTTATTGCTGCTTAACGGGTTTATGTACTTAAATTTGATTGTTACTATTGTATACCTGTCAGGCGATAAGTTGCAGTGTTGTTATCTCTGATTGGCCGTATTTCAATTATAGTGCTTCATTTTCACAGTTTTAACACGAAAATTCAGATTAAATTGGCAGGATTTTTCTTTCAGATATGTGTTGCTGAGCGATGAAATGGTAGACTGCATATAATTTTATTGCGATTTGATTATCGAGTGCCATATTTTTACCGCGAGGAGTGTAGTGGCAAATGGCTAAAGACAAGAAAAAAGGTTTTTTTTCATGGTTGGGGTTTGGGCGTAAAAATGAAGAAGAAACCCAGCAACAAGAGCAACAACAAACTCAACAAAATGATGTGGTTAATGACGTCGAAAACCAATCAACCCATGAAGCTGCGGTTGATGCCGCAACAGCCGAAGCGGAACGTCAACATCAAGCTGAGCAAGCTGCTATTAAAGCGGCAGAAGATGAAGCTCAGCGTCAGTATGAAGCACAACAAGCTGCGATTGATGCGGCAACCGAGCAAGCAGAACGTGAGCGGGAAGCTAAACTAGCAGAGCTTCAAGCTGCCGAAGAGCAAGCGGAACAAGCACGCCAAGAAGCCGAAGAGAAAAAACTGGCGGAAGAAAAAGCCGAGCGTGAACGCCAAGAAGCGGAAGCAATGCGTCTTGCTGAAGAAGAAATGGCACGTCAGCGTCAAGTTGAGTTAACTGCGATTCAAGCGGCAGAGGAAGCGGAAGAGCAGCGTCGCCAAGCAGAGTTAGCTGCAATTCAAGCTGCCGAAGAACAAGCCGAACGCGAACGTCAAACAGCAGAAGCGGCGCGTTTAGCGGAAGAACAAGCCGAACGCGAACGCCAAGCAGCAGAAGCGGCACGTTTAGCGGAAGAACAAGCCGAACGCGAACGCCAAGCAGCAGAAGCGGCGCGTTTAGCGGAAGAACAAGCCGAACGCGAACGCCAAGCAGCAGAAGCGGCGCGTTTAGCGGAAGAACAAGCCGAACGCGAACGCCAAGCAGCAGAAGCGGCGCGTTTAGCGGAAGAACAAGCCGAACGCGAACGCCAAGCAGCAGAAGCGGCGCGTTTAGCGGAAGAGCAAGCCGAACGCCAAGCAGCAGAAGCAGCCCGTTTAGCGGAAGAACAAGCTGAACGCGAACGCCAAGCAGCCGAAGCAGCCCGCTTAGCGGAAGAACAAGCCGCCGAAGATGCGAGAATTGCAGAGGAAGAAGCTGAAGCTGAGCGCTTACGTTTAGAAGAAGAAAAAAATAATTTACCAACAGAGCAAGAAAAACCTAAAAAAGAAGGTTTCTTTGCTAGGCTAAAGAAAGGGTTATTAAAAACTCGCCAGAATTTAGGTTCAGGTTTTTTTGGGCTGTTTTCAGGTAAAAAAATTGATGATGACTTATTTGAAGAGCTTGAAGAGCAGCTATTGATTGCTGATGTCGGGGTTGATACCACTCGCAAAATCATTGATAACTTAACGGCACATGCGAGCCGTAAAGAGCTCAAGGATGCAGAAGTGTTATATGGCAAATTGCGTGAGGAAATGTCTGATATTTTAGCGAAAGTGGATAAACCACTCGTGATTGAAGACAAAAAACCCTATGTTATTCTTATGGTTGGTGTTAACGGGGTCGGGAAAACGACAACAATTGGTAAATTAGCACGTCAATATCAGTCGGAAGGGAAAAGCGTCATGTTAGCCGCGGGGGATACTTTCCGTGCAGCAGCCGTTGAGCAACTTCAAGTATGGGGAGAGCGCAATAAGATCCCTGTGGTCGCTCAACATACTGGCGCAGATCCTGCATCGGTTATTTTTGATGCGATTCAATCAGCGCAGGCGAAAGGGGTTGATGTTTTAATTGCAGATACCGCTGGGCGCTTACAAAATAAATCGCACTTGATGGAAGAGTTGAAAAAAATTGTCCGGGTGATGAAAAAACTCGATGAAAATGCTCCCCATGAAATTATGTTAACGCTAGATGCAAGTACTGGACAAAATGCGGTAAGTCAGGCAAAACTTTTTGATGATGCGGTCGGTTTAACAGGTATAACATTGACTAAGCTCGATGGCACAGCAAAAGGTGGCGTAATTTTCTCTATTGCCGACCAATTTGGTATTCCAATTCGTTATATTGGTATTGGTGAGGGTATTGAAGATTTACGTCCATTTAAAGCAGATGACTTTATCGAGGCTCTATTTGCCCGAGAGGAATAATTTTCGATGATTCGCTTTGAACACGTTAGTAAAGCTTATCGCGGTGGCCGCCAAGCACTCCAAGGGGTTGATTTTCATCTTCAACCTGGAGAAATGGCATTTCTAACAGGCCACTCAGGCGCAGGTAAAAGTACATTACTTAAACTGATTTGTGGAATTGAACGCCCAAGTGCGGGTCATATTTTATTCAATGGTCATGATATCAGCCGCTTGAAAAATCGAGAGATCCCGTTTCTGCGCCGGCAGATCGGGATGATTTTTCAAGATCACCACCTGTTATTTGATCGAACGGTATATGACAATGTCTCAATGCCGCTAATCATTTCTGGTGCTAGTACCGAGGATATTCGTCGGCGAGTTTCCGCTGCATTGGATAAAGTTGGGTTATTGGACAAAGCGAAAAACTTCCCAATTCAGTTATCTGGTGGGGAGCAACAACGTGTCGGTATTGCCCGAGCGGTGGTGAATAAGCCAACGATGTTATTAGCGGATGAACCAACAGGTAACCTTGATGGTGAATTGTCTGAAGGAATCATGCGTTTATTCGAAGAATTCAATCGTGTAGGGGTGACCGTTTTAATGGCGACCCATGATATTGCATTGATTGAGCGTCGTAACTGCCGTGTTCTTACATTGAGTGAAGGTCGTATGCTTGGAGGTCAACATGGCTAAGAATGTCCGTAAAAGCAAGCCGGAACGAGCCAAGCAATCGAAAAGTAAAGCATTAAAAGGCGGTTGGAAAGAGCAGTGGCGTTACTCGTGGTTGAATGCGCTCGCTGACATGCTAAGACAGCCTTTGGCCACCTTTTTGACTATCATGGTTATTGCGATTTCACTCACATTACCGAGCCTTTGTTATATTGTGTGGAAAAACGTTTCGCAAGCCGCGGAGCAATGGTATCCAACACCACAACTCACTGTTTATCTTGATAAATCTCTTGATGAACAAGGTGGGCAAAATGTAGTAACACAACTGCAGGCTCTTGATGGGGTTGACCATGTGAATTACCTTTCACGTGACCAAGCCATGAGTGAGTTTCGCAGTTGGTCCGGTTTTAGTACTGCACTCGATATGCTAGAGGAAAACCCACTGCCTGCAGTCGCAATAATTACGCCTAAAATTGATTTTGAAGGTTCTAATGTATTAACAACACTGCGTGATAGAGTCAGCCAAGTCGATGGCATTGAAGAAGTTCGCATGGATGATAGCTGGTTTGCGCGGTTAGCTGCACTAACGGGTTTGGTTGGGAAAGTCGCTTCTGTCATTGGGGTTTTAATGATTGTGTCACTATTCCTTGTGATAGGTAATAGCGTACGGCTCAATATTTTTGCTCGCCGCGATACGATTAATGTGATGAAGTTAATTGGTGCTACTGATGGGTTTATCATGAGGCCATTTTTAAATGGTGGCCTTGTATTGGGTGCATTAGGTGCCATTATTTCCCTAATTATGACCTTTCTACTTGTTTGGCAGTTAGCGGACGGTGTGGCAAAAGTAGCCAGTGTATTTGGTACGCAATTTCAGATTGAAGGATTGTTATGGGAAGAGTCTTTATTGATTCTACTGTTATCCGCTATGGTTGGTTGGATAGCGGCATGGTTGGCAACACTTCAACATTTACGACACTTTACACCTGAGTAATATGTTGTTTTTTCATCATTTTTATTCAAGAGTCATGATTTGATTATATCATGACTCTTTGATTCTATTGCAAATTTTCGTTAAAAATGAACTTAGTCTGAATTGTTTTGTCCTACATTGACCTACTGTTAACAAATTTTGTATATAATTTATTTAACGCGGTTAAACTGGTAGACTAAAAATGTTTACCTCATGGCTAACCAATGCGGTTATCAATACAAACTAATCTGTTTCCTATTATTTTATTGAGGATCTGAATGACCAAAGACATGCAATCATTAGCTCTTGTTCCACAAGGAAGTATTGAAGCCTATGTTCGGGCTGCTAATGCTTACCCGATGCTCACCGCTGAGGAAGAAAAGGAACTTGCTGAACGGCTGCATTACCATGGTGATCTGGATGCTGCAAAGCAACTGATCTTATCGCACTTGCGCTTTGTTATTCATGTTGCTCGTAGTTATGCAGGGTATGGTTTACCACAAGCTGACTTAATTCAGGAAGGTAATATCGGCCTGATGAAAGCGGTGCGTCGTTTCAATCCTGAGGTTGGCGTTCGTCTTGTTTCCTTTGCGGTTCACTGGATCAAAGCTGAAATTCATGAATATGTTTTACGTAACTGGCGTATTGTCAAAGTCGCGACAACAAAATCGCAACGTAAGCTATTTTTTAACTTAAGAAAGAATAAAAAGCGTCTTGGTTGGTTTAACCAGGACGAAGTTGATATGGTTGCCCAAGAGTTAGGGGTAAGTACTAAAGATGTGCGTGAAATGGAATCACGTATGGCTGCACAAGACATGGCATTTGATATGTCAGATGACGATGACAGCAGTGATTTTGGTGGCCCTGTAGCCCCAGTCTTATACTTACAAGACAAAGCATCAGACTTTGCCGGTTCAATTGAAGATGATAACTGGGAAAGCCATGCAACTGACCGCTTAGCAGATGCGTTGGATTCTTTGGACGAGCGCAGTCAGGATATCATCCGAGCTCGTTGGTTAGACGATGACAACAAAACGACGTTGCAAGAACTCGCTGATAAATACGGTGTTTCTGCAGAGCGTGTTCGTCAGCTTGAAAAGAACGCAATGAAGAAGTTACGTTTGGCGATGGAAGAAGACGAAGATAGCGAAATGTAATTTATGACTGGCCAATTCGTTGTTCACTAAAATTATCTGCATTTATTACCCGTTAAGAGGTGGATAAATGCAGATAATCATTTCTACTTTTACATTTTTATTGTTCAATTAATCACCGTATAACTCTAGCGGTAAGCCATCGGGATCTGTGAAAAATGTAAAACGCTTTTGGGTATAGGGGTCGATGCGTATGGCCTCACAAGCCACACCTTGCTCAGTTAAATAAGCTACCCATTTATCTAAATCATCAACACTGAAGGCTAAATGGCGCAGCCCCGTGGCTTCAGGATAACTCAACCTTGCGGGCGGATTAACAAAACTGAATAATTCAATTTGGTAATGTTCACCAAAGGCTAAATCCGCTTTCCATGAATTATTTTCTGGGCGGAAATGTTCTTCAAGTAGATTTAACCCCAAAATACGGCAATAAAAATCCTTACTGACCTCAAAATTGGATGCAATAATAGCAACATGATGAATTTTATTTAACTTCATGCTGTTTTTCCCCATATATCAGGTTGTGCGGTGGTATTGAAGCCATTAGCAGCCAAGAATAGCCGCACCGCTTCTTTTTCTTGTAGGGCTACCCCGCTAATATCAAATTTCCATAGTGTAATGTCAGGAATAGCTTGGCAAATTTCTTCTAATAAATATGAGCCAACACCGCGTCGGCGAGTGACCTCTCGTACGCAAAAATCCTGCAAAGTGGCAGTGTTATGATCCACCGTAATTTTTGCAGCTCCAAGAAGGCGTTCATTAAAACGGGCGGCATAGAATAGGTCACCTGCTTTGCACATTTTGGCTAGTTCAAAAGGACTCTGGTCAGGCCAGATTTTATGTAAGTCCAGATATTGTTGCTCAGTAGGATTGACCAGCGGGATAATAGTAAGTCTCATGATATTTTGTTTGTTTCCCTGTAAGAGTTGCAGTCACTCATCCTGCCAGAGTGATCTACAACCGATTTTTTGATTTTAGAGAGAAAAATTTGGTGATACTGAATTTTCCGAATTTCACTCGGATTAATTTAAATTTAACCCGAATATAACACTAGTATTTACAAAAAACCTACTTTAACACATCAGTTTTTTATTCTGCTTCTAATGTAAAAACCTGCCATATACATTTGCTATTTAGCATAATTATCTTGTTTAATGTTATGAAATATATAGCCTTATTCGCTGTATTTTGAAATCTCAGGCATTGTACCTGTCAACTATAATAATCTACTACAAATCAAACACAAACACTCAGAACCACGAAGACGGGGACGATAAAATGAAGAATATGAATAAAGCATTATTAGCGGGCTGTATTGCGATGGCATTCAGTTCAGCAGGATGGGCAAAGGAAATTAAAATAGCGGTTGTTGGCGCGATGTCAGGGCCTGTAGCTCAATATGGTGATATGGAATTTACAGGGGCACGCCAAGCGATCGCAGATATTAATGCTAAAGGTGGCATTAATGGAAACACATTAGTGGCAGTAGAATATGACGATGCCTGTGACCCGAAACAAGCGGTTGCGGTGGCAAATAAAGTGATTAACGATGGTATCCGCCATGTTATTGGGCATTTATGTTCCTCTTCAACACAGCCGGCATCCGATATTTATGAGGATGAAGGTGTCATTATGATCACCCCAGCTGCAACTAATGCGGATTTAACCACACGTGGTTATCAAATGGTTCTGCGTACAACCGGTTTGGATTCGGACCAAGGACCCACTGCAGCTAAGTTTATTATGGAAGATATCAAACCAACTCGTATTGCTGTTGTGCATGACAAACAACAATATGGGGAAGGTTTAGCCCGTTCTGTACGTGAAAGCCTCAATAAAGCTGGCGTTAAAGAAGTGATGTTTGAAGGGGTAACGGCGGGTGACAAAGACTTTTCCGCTTTAGTGGCAAAATTGAAGAAAGAGAATGTTGATTTTGTTTACTTTGGGGGATATTACCCAGAGATGGGGCAAATTTTACGCCAAGCGAAGCAAGCTGGCTTGAATATTCGCTTTATGGGGCCTGAAGGCGTCGGTAACTCTTCATTATCAAATATTGCAGGTGATGCCTCTGAGGGCATGTTGGTAACTTTACCAAAACGTTACGACCAAGTTGCGACTAACCAACCAATTGTTGATGCCATCAAAGCGAAGAAAGAAGACCCAACAGGGCCATTTGTTTGGACAACTTATGCTGCTATCCAAGGTTTAACGACGGCAATGGAGCGTACTGGCAGTATTGAGCCTGAAGATTTAGTGAAAGACCTGAAAGCAAATCCGGTCGAAACTGTCATGGGAACATTAAGCTGGCAGCCAAACGGTGACCTGAAAGGGTTTGAGTTTGGTGTATTTGAGTGGCACAAAGATGGGACTTCCACCTCTGTAAAATAGTACTCAGCAGTGTTCCAGCATAGTGAATAAGAACCGGAAGTAAGTCACTTGCTTCCGGCTTCTGTTCTCTATAGAGGACAAGTAGTTCGAAAGGATAGTCTTATGTCAGATCAAATTCTGTATTTTATTCAGCAACTTCTGAATGGTTTAACCCTCGGTAGCACTTATGCACTGATAGCTATCGGCTATACGATGGTGTATGGCATCATTGGGATGATTAACTTCGCCCACGGCGAAGTGTACATGATTGGTAGCTATGTCTCTTTTATTGTGATCGCAGGCTTAATGATGCTTGGGATTGATATCGGTTGGCTCCTTGTTGCTGCGGCCTTCATTGCGGCAATTGTGGTCTCTAGTGCCTATGGTTGGAGTATTGAACGGGTTGCTTATCGGCCGGTCCGTCATTCTAAGCGATTGATTGCATTGATCTCTGCGATCGGAATGTCTATTTTCCTGCAAAACTATGTCAGTTTGTCACAAGGTTCGCGTGATTTAGCCCTACCCAGTTTGATTACAGGGCAATGGGTTCTCGGTGAAAGCGATGGTTTTGAAGCCACGGTGACTAAGATGCAATTGACCATCTGGGTGGTTACCGTGCTTGCGATGTTAGCTTTGACGCTATTTATTCGCTATTCAAAAATGGGAAGAGCCTGCCGAGCTTGTGCAGAAGATCTTAAAATGGCCAGTTTATTAGGCATTAATACCGATCGCGTCATTTCATTAACTTTCGTTATTGGTGCCGCAATGGCGGCTGTAGCGGGTGTGCTATTGGGGCAATTTTATGGTGTGATTAACCCCTATATTGGTTTTATGGCAGGAATGAAAGCATTTACTGCGGCGGTATTAGGGGGAATTGGAAGTATTCCCGGCGCCATGTTAGGTGGTTTAATCTTAGGTGTTGCAGAAGCGATGACCTCTGCATATTTAAGTACAGAATATAAAGATGTTGTGTCATTTGGTTTATTGATTGGTGTGTTGTTAATCATGCCAACCGGCATTCTGGGACGCCCGGAGGTCGAAAAAGTATGAGAAAAGAAAATTGGATTAATGCCATTGTGGCTTCAGTGACTTTTTTCGTATTGGCTCTGTTCATGATGGGGTTGCAGCTCGCTCTTGATGGCACAAAACTGGTTGTTACGGTTGGGGATTCTGTACGTTGGAACTGGATCATTGCGGGTATTATTGTCATCTTTGTTTACCAGTTGGTTCGTCCGACATTAAATAAAGTATGGCAAGGAGTTCCTAAAAAGGCGTGGGCGATCCCTGATTTTGATGGTTCGACAGCCAAGCAAAAGATTCTTGCAGCTGTAATTATTATTGCCGCAATTATTTGGCCGTTTATTGTTTCTCGCGGAAGCGTGGATATTGCCACCCTGACATTAATTTATGTGATGTTAGGCTTAGGGTTAAATGTGGTTGTTGGGTTATCTGGGTTACTGGTTCTTGGGTATGCCGGCTTTTATGCCATTGGTGCTTATACTTTTGGTTTATTAAATCATTACTATGGTTTTGGTTTCTGGGAAAGTTTACCGATTGCAGGGTTAACCGCTGCGTTAGCCGGTTTTTTATTGGGATTCCCTGTTCTAAGGTTGCGGGGGGACTATCTTGCAATAGTGACGCTCGGCTTTGGGGAAATTGTTCGTATTTTATTACTGAATAATACCGAAATCACTGGCGGGCCAAATGGGATCAGTCAATTACCGAAACCGACTTTCTTTGGTTTGGAATTTAGCCGTACCGCTAAAGATGGCTGGGATACCTTCCATAACTTTTTTGGCTTAGATTACAGCCCTGGTGACCGTATTATTTTCCTGTATTTTGTCGCCTTGTTATTAGTAGTCTTAACTTTATTTGTTATCAATCGCTTACTGCGTATGCCATTAGGTCGTGCATGGGAAGCATTACGCGAAGATGAAATTGCCTGTCGCTCATTAGGGCTAAGCCCAACTCGAATAAAATTAACCGCATTTACTATTAGTGCGGCCTTTGCGGGATTTGCAGGGACGTTATTTGCCGCACGACAAGGCTTTATCAGCCCAGAATCTTTTACCTTTGTGGAGTCGGCATTTGTGTTAGCCATCGTCGTTTTAGGGGGAATGGGCTCACAAACTTCCGTGATTTTAGCCGCAATTATCTTAGTCGTATCACGGGAAATGATGCGTGACCTTAACCAATACAGCATGCTGTTATTAGGGGCATTGATGGTGCTGATGATGATCTGGCGACCACAAGGCCTATTACCGATGAAACGTCGTCAAATGCAGGTGAAAAAAGTCCCTGAAGGGGAGGGCGTATGAGCCATATAACAACGCCTTTGCTACAAGTTAATGGCTTAACAATGCGTTTTGGTGGGTTACTTGCCGTCAACAATGTTGAGTTAACCATTAATCAAGGGGAAATAGTTTCACTGATTGGCCCGAATGGGGCGGGTAAAACCACCATTTTTAACTGTTTAACGGGGTTTTATAAGCCGACCAGCGGCACGATTTTATATCGTGAAAAACACCTTGAAGGGCTGACAGGGCAGTCTATTGCTCGCCTTGGCGTCATCCGAACATTTCAGCATGTGCGGTTATTTAAAGAAATGACGGTGATTGAAAATTTACTTGTGGCGCAACATCAACATTTAAAAAGTGGTATTTTTTCTGGGCTATTGAAAACCCCTGCGTTTCGTCGGGCAGAGGCTGAAGCGCTTGATAATGCGGTAAAATGGCTTGAGCGTGTTGATTTACTCCCCTTTGCCAATCGACAAGCGGGTAATTTAGCCTATGGGCAGCAGCGTCGGTTAGAAATTGCTCGCTGTATGGTCACTCGCCCTGAAATATTAATGTTAGATGAACCAGCAGCAGGTCTTAACCCTAAAGAAACCAATGACTTGGATGACTTGATTGCTGAGTTACGAGCTCATCATAATGTTTCAATTCTCTTAATTGAACATGATATGAAATTAGTCATGGGAATTTCAGATCGCATTTATGTCGTGAATCAAGGAACGCCATTAGCGAATGGGACACCGAGTGAGATCCGTCAACATCCTGATGTGATAAAAGCCTATTTGGGGGAAGCTTACTGATGCTAGAGTTTAAAAAAGTTTCTACCCATTATGGAAAAATTCAAGCACTACATGAAATTAGTTTGAATATCCAAAAAGGTGAAATTGTGACCTTAATTGGAGCAAATGGTGCAGGGAAAACCACCTTGCTCAGTACGCTTTGTGGCGATCCACGTGCATCGGAAGGCCAGGTCATCTACCGAGGTGTGGATATCACCCAATTGCCCACCTCGAAAATTATGCGTGAAGATATTGCATTAGTACCTGAAGGGCGACGTGTATTTTCTCGTATGACAGTGGAAGAAAACCTCGCAATGGGGGGCTTTTTTGCCGATCGCCAACAGTACCAAGAACGTATTGAGCGAGTTTATAAGCTATTTCCAAGGTTGTATGAGCGTCGAAGCCAGCGTTCAGGAACGATGTCTGGCGGTGAGCAACAAATGCTAGCGATAGGCCGTGCTTTAATGAGCCAGCCAGAGTTACTCTTACTTGATGAGCCATCCTTAGGCCTTGCTCCCATTATCATTATGCAAATTTTTGATACGATTCAGCAGCTACGCGAAGAAGGAATGACAATTTTCCTTGTCGAACAAAACGCCAACCAAGCGTTGAAACTCGCAGACCGTGGTTATGTGTTGGAAAATGGGCATATTGTGTTGGAAGATAGTGGCAAAGCGTTGCTAGCGAATGAGGCAGTACGAAGCGCCTATCTAGGCGGCTAAAATTTTAGTCATCCTTCACGCTGTGGCGTTGTTGGCTTCATTCGGCTGTTTGGGTCACATACTTAATGTATGCTCCTAATTTTCGTCATCCTTCACGCTGTGGCGTTGTTGGCTTCACTCGGCTGTTTGGGTCACATACTTAATGTATGCTCCTAATTTTCGTCATCCTTCACGCTGTGGCGTTGTTGGCTTCACTCGGCTGTTTGGGTCACATACTTAATGTATGCTCCTAATTTTCGTCATCCTTCACGCTGTGGCGTTGTTGGCTTCACTCGGCTACTTGGGTCACATACTTATGTATGCTCCCCAAGCTATCCTCATTTTGCCGCCTAGCCACAACGCGAATGATTTAGAAAATTAAATCATCATTCACTTTTTCTGATTGCTCGGGTTATCTGTTGATGCAGGTAACCCGTTATTGTTTCTGGTGTACACCATTTTGAGCGGTACGCATGGGTTTTCTTGCTATACATAGTTGCAACGTTCTGTGAAGTGACTCGCAATTTCGCTATTTACTTGTTTCTATGCATAAAAACAAATGTATATACAACTTTTTCTCTAGAAACATACAGCTACTTGTTGTTGTATAACTTCTCTTGTGTTCCAACCTTCACACTTCCTACAAAATTTCAAATTTAAATGTATATACTTTGTGACGTAAATGTATATATATTTGAGCCATAGATAAATACCCTCAATGAATAGATAGTCTCGAGTAAGTTGATATTAAATTAATCTATTGATTTTTAATCAAATAATTAATTTTAAAACACAGGTGCATCGTCACTAACTGGGTATCTCGCAGATTATTATAAATAAAATTGTTAATTTAAAGTTAATTAAAAATGGATGATAGGGGATACAACCATGTTAAATCGTACTGACTCAACTCGAGTGATCCGCGCACCACGTGGCAGTGAGAAAACCTGTAAGAGCTGGCTGACAGAAGCGGTATATCGCATGATCCAAAATAATTTAGACCCTGATGTTGCTGAGCACCCTCAAAGCTTAGTGGTCTATGGCGGTATCGGTCGAGCGGCACGTGATTGGGAATGCTATGACAAAATTTTAGATGTGCTGACCACACTGGAAGATGACCAAACATTACTCGTGCAGTCAGGTAAACCCGTCGGAGTGTTCCCTACCCATCCAGATGCGCCCCGCGTATTGATCGCAAACTCAAATATTGTTCCTCACTGGGCGAATTGGGATCACTTTAATGAGTTAGATCGTAAAGGCCTAATGATGTATGGCCAAATGACGGCTGGTTCTTGGATCTACATTGGTTCTCAAGGGATCGTCCAAGGCACCTATGAAACGTTCGTTTCACTGGCCAAACAACACTTTAATGGTAACGCAGCAGGGCGTTGGATCTTAACGGGCGGTTTAGGTGGAATGGGCGGAGCACAGCCATTAGCAGCAACCATGGCGGGCTTTAGCATGATAGCGGTGGAATGTGATGAAAGCCGTATCGATTTTCGTTTAAGAACTCGTTATGTGGACAAAAAAGCGACGACATTAGATGAAGCACTGCAATATATCGAGGAAGCCAAAGCAAATGGCCAGCCAGTTTCTGTTGGGCTATTAGGTAATGCGGCTGATGTTTACAGTGAATTGGTGAAACGCAATATCACTCCTGATTCCGTCACTGACCAAACTAGCGCCCATGACCCTGTACACGGCTACTTACCACAGGGTTGGACACTCGACCAATGGCGTGAAAAACAACAAACCGCACCTGCTGAAGTGACCAAAGCAGCGAAAAAAAGCATGGCAGTCCAAGTGGATGCGATGTTAACGATGCAAAAGCGTGGCTCAGCGGCTTTTGACTACGGCAATAATATTCGCCAAATGGCAAAAGATGAAGGCATTAGTAATGCCTTTGATTTTCCAGGCTTTGTTCCTGCTTATATTCGCCCTCTGTTTTGTGAAGGTATTGGCCCATTCCGTTGGGTTGCGTTGTCAGGTGACCCAGAAGATATCTATAAAACAGACCAAAAAGTAAAAGAATTATTACCAGATGACAAGCACTTACATAATTGGCTCGATATGGCACGTGAGCGTATCGCATTCCAAGGGCTTCCTGCACGTATTTGTTGGGTTGGTTTAAAAGACAGAGAAAGATTAGGCCGTGCTTTCAACGAAATGGTGAAAAGTGGTGAGTTAAAGGGCCCAATCGTGATCGGCCGTGATCACTTAGATTCAGGCTCTGTGGCTAGCCCTCACCGTGAAACGGAATCTATGAAAGATGGCTCTGATGCGGTATCAGACTGGCCTTTATTGAACGCACTATTAAATACCGCAGGTGGAGCAACATGGGTCAGTTTACATCACGGTGGTGGTGTTGGTATGGGTTTCTCACAACATTCAGGCGTCGTCATTGTGTGTGATGGAACGGACGCCGCTGATAGGCGTTTAGCTCGTGTTTTACATAATGACCCTGCAACGGGCGTAATGCGTCATGCAGATGCAGGTTATGACATCGCCATTAACTGTGCGAAAGAGCAAGGCTTGAACTTGCCGATGGTGAAGTAATGTCCTTTGCCAGCTGAAGTTGAGCTGGCATCTTTCTGGAATAAAAGGAATTCAGTATGAATGCTGCGTTGACTCAGAAAAGACAAGGGCCACTGGCGGGGATCAAAGTGATCGATTTAAGCCGAGTGTTAGCTGGCCCTTATTGCACAGGTATGATGGCCGATCTTGGTGCTGAAGTGATCAAAATTGAAGTGCCTAACCACGGTGATGACAGCCGCCATTTAGGGCCATTCATTGATGGGGAAAGTGTTTATTACGGTTTAATTAACCGAGGTAAACGCAGTATTGAATTGGATCTTAAAGCGGATGAAGACCGAGCGATTTTATTCCAGCTAGTCAAAGAAAGTGATGTGGTGGTTGAAAACTTTCGTCCTGGTGTGACTCAACGACTCGGTATCGATTTTGAGAGCCTAAAGCAGCACAACCCTAAATTAATCTACGCCAGTATCTCTGGATTTGGGCAAAACAGCCCACTCGCCAGTTATCCCGCTTATGACATCGTGGCACAAGCGATGTCAGGCCTAATGAGTGTCACTGGTTTCCCAGAAACAGGGCCTACACGCAGTGGTGAGTCAATTGGCGATGTGTGTGCAGGGATGTTTGCCTCATGGGCGATAAGTAGTGCGTTATTTGCGAGAGAGCGTCATGACGAAGCGGCACAGTATATTGATGTAGCGATGGTGGATGTCTTACTGAGCATGCAGTTAACTGGGCTTTCAAACCTATTTGCTCATGATAAGGCTCCGAGCCTAGTGGGTAACCGCCATCCAGTATCTACGCCATTCGATACTTATCAGGCAAAAGATGGCTTAGTGGTTATCGCGATTGCGAGTGAAAAGCTATTCCAACGCTTTTGCGAATGCATGGAAAAACCAGAGTTATGCCATGACTCACGCTACCTTAATGACCCGAGTCGAACACAGCACCAAGCTGAACTTAGAAAAGAGATTGAAAGTTGGACACGCCAAAAAACCGTTGAAGAGGTATGTGACATTTTATTAAACGCGGGCGTTCCTGCTTCACCAATTCATAATTTACACCAAGCAACACAAAGTGAGCATGCCCAAGTGAGGCAAGTTCTGACGCACCTGAATGATGGGGGAACGCCTTTGGTTTCTCAACCGGTTTTTTTCAATGGAAATAAACCTCATTCAACCCGCCGTGCACCAAAATTAGGTGAGGCAAACTTAGTGTATAAGCCAGCGAGAACAACCATTAAAAATGCGGAGACGATGCAATGAGTTTTGATATTAATGAAACAGAACAAGCGGTTGTGAATGCGATAGAAAAAGTTTGTCATGACATTTTACAGCCGAATGCACAAAGATACGATGAGACAGAAACCTTTTGTGCGGAAAGTTTACAAGCGTTGGGGGAAATGGGCTGCTGGGGAATTAATTTACCTGAGCAGTATGGCGGTTTTGGTATTGGCAGTGTGGCGATGAGTCAGGTAGTCGAAGCTGTTGCTGCCGCTTGTGCTTCGACTTCATCGGCTCTAACGGCACATTTTTTGGCGACAGATTCGATTTTAATTGGTGGTACTGAAGAGCAAAAAAATTATTGGTTACCAAAAGCCGCTGCAGGGGAATTATTAGGTGCATTTGGCTTAACTGAGCCGGCTGCAGGTTCTAATCCTGCAGATATGCGAACCGTGGCAACTCGTGAAAATAGTGGCTGGCGTATTCGGGGTAATAAACACTATATTACTAACGCCAAAGAGGCTGACTTTATCGTGTTGTATGCGAAAACGGATGTAGAAGCGGGAGCCCGCGGGATCAGCGCATTTATGATCCCTAAAGGCACGGAAGGCGTGGCATTTTCTCAACCTGAAAAAACCATGGGATTACGGGGTAGCACGATTTATGAATTAGCGCTGAATTGTTGGCTACCGGAATCGGCATTATTGGGAGAGGAAAATAAAGGGTTCCATACCGCGATGGAAGTTTTAGATAAAGGGCGTGTTGAAGTGGCCGCAACGTCACTCGGTATAGCTCGGGCTGCGATGGAAAGTGCTTTAGGTTGGGTAAAAGAACGCCAAATTGGTAAAAAGCCCTTAGCCGCATACCAAGGAACTCAATGGCGTATTGCGGATATGCACACGCAATTGGAGGCTGCTCGCATGTTGACTTGGCAAGCTGCAGAATTGCGTGATTCAGGGGAGCGTTTTAGTTTGCAATCTGCGACGGCGAAATTGTTTGCCGCTGAGTGCGCGGGTTTTGTTACGGATGCAGCATTACAGCTTCATGGCGGCTACGGCTATATTCGTGACCTTCCCCTTGAACGTTATGTGCGTGATGCACGGATTTTACGGATTTTTGAGGGCACATCAGAAATACAAAAAATTATTATTTCACGTGCCGTTTTAGATGCCCACTAAGTTATTTTAAGTATTGAGCCGAGTAAGCGGGACAGGCGTTTACTGGTTTATGGAGCACCATAGGAAGCACTACCTGACAACAGGATCATGGAATTAAAAACACAACAACAATCAGGTTTAAGAATGTATTTCAATTAGTTATTTAGGGTGAATAACAGATAAAACATCACCCAGCGTAATGCTTAATAACTGTACCTTACAACTGTAGTTATTGCGGTTCCATTACGATTAATTGGTTCATTCTTTAAGCCAGCCTTGCTTAAAGAGGAGTTACCATGACAGTTTCAAACGACATCGCTACAGGGCAAAAAAACCGGCAGGAGAATGTACCTTTAATCGAAGCGCGTTCCATCGATTACATTCCAGAGTCCGAGCGCCACGGCACTTTATCAAGCCAATTCACACTTTGGTTTGGCTCTAATTTACAAATAACTGCAATTGTAACCGGAGCCTTGGCAGTCGTACTGGGTGGGGATGTATTCTGGTCATTAATTGGCTTATTTATTGGCCAACTGTTAGGTGGTGCCGTGATGGCCTTGCATGCGGTGCAAGGGCCAAAATTGGGGTTACCACAAATGATTTCGAGTCGTGTACAGTTTGGCGTATACGGTGCGGTCATCCCTATTTTATTAGTTTGCATGATGTATGTCGGGTTTTCTGCCAGTGGTACCGTGCTGGCAGGGCAAGCGGTCGGTCAGTTATTACATGTGACGGATTGGGTTGGAATTATTATTTTTGGTGTGGTGATTATCGGCATCACAATTTGTGGTTATCGCATCATCCATATTTTAGGGAAAGTAGCGAGTGTTATCGGCATAATTACGTTCTTCTATCTATTTTTCCGTCTATTTTATATGAATGATGTTTCGGTTTTACTGGAAAACCGTCATTTTAGCTGGACTAACTTTTTATTAGCGATGTCATTGTCTGCTTCTTGGCAAATTGCATTTGGGCCTTATGTTGCGGACTATTCACGTTATTTACCGACTAAAACTCCGACAATCAAAGCCTTTTTGGCCGTAGGTTCAGGTACAGTCATTGGTACGCAAGCATCAATGATTTTAGGGGTTTTTGCCGCAGCGCTTGCCGGCAATAAGTTTGCGGGTAACGAAGTCTCGTATATTGTGGGCTTAGGTAGTACTGGTTTGATAGCGGCTCTGTTATATATCAGTATTTTCTACGGAAAAGTGACGATAACTGCACTGAATGCTTATGGCAGTTTTATGTCTATGGCGGCAATTTGGTGTGGCTTCCGTGGGAAAAGCCAAATTTCTCGTGGGCAAAGGTTGTTCTTTATTATTTTAATGGTCAGTTTCTCAACCTTACTTGGACTAGCGGGCCAGCATTCATTTTTAAAACTCTTTTCTGCTTTCTTATTGTTTTTGCTTGCATTCTTTACCCCTTGGAGCGCAATCAACTTGGTTGACTACTATTGGGTCACTAAAGGCCGCTACGACGTCCCTGAACTTGCAAACCCAAATGGCCGCTATGGGCGTTGGAATAAAGTTGGGATATTTACTTACATTGCGGGTGTGTTAATACAGTTACCCTTTATTTCAACAGGGTTTTATACCGGGCCTTTAGTCGAAAAACTCGGTGGTGTTGATATCTCATGGATTGTGGGCTTGGTGGCAACCAGTGTTATTTACTATGTTGCGATTAAAAAATGGCCTATGTCAGTGGCAGACCGATTGATATTACCCACAAGTAAATAACCATTTCATCAAAAACTAGCATTAAAAATAGTAAAAATTGAGATAGCCAGTAGCAGTGTGAATATCACTGTTACGGTTTCTCTCAACCTAAAAAACGATTTTAGAACATCATCATACCCAATAATCGTTGAAGAATTGGGATAGGAGTTGCTATGAAAATTTTAGTCGCAGTGAAGCGAGTAATAGACCATAACGTCAAAATAAGAGTAAAAGCCGATGGCTCAGGCGTTGAATTGGCGAATGTCAAAATGGCCATCAACCCCTTCGATGAAATCGCTGTCGAAGAGGCTGTACGTTTAAAAGAGGCGGGAAAAGCGACAGAAGTTATTGCTGTTTCCGTTGGTGATATTGGCTATCAAGAAACATTACGCAGTGCGATGGCGATTGGGGCTGACCGTGGCATTTTAGTCCAGAGGCCTGGAGAATTAATTTTAGAACCACTGGATATTGCGCGCTTACTTCAACGAATCGTGGAAAAGGAACAGCCGGATCTTATTTTATTAGGCAAACAAGCTATTGATGATGATTGTAATCAAATAGGCCAAATGCTTAGCGCATTATTGGATTATCCGCAGGCGACATTTGCCTCACAAATTAAGCTTGAGGGCCAACTACTGCAGGTTACAAGGGAAATTGATGGCGGGTTAGAAACGTTAGAGATGCCATTACCCGCGGTTATCACAACGGACTTAAGGCTCAATGAACCTCGTTATGCAACTTTGCCTAATATCATGAAAGCTAAGAAAAAAACGTTAGATATTATCGATATTGCTGATATGAATTTTGCTCTATTAGGGCAAATTAAAACGCTTAGTGTCTCAGAGCCTAAAAAACGGGCAGGGCAATGTACATTGTTAGGCAGTGCGACAGAGCTAGTCAGTGCATTGCAAGCGAAAGAAGTGATTTAATCGAGGAAAATATCCATGAGCCAAATATCTGTATTAGTGGTTGTCGAGCATGATAATCAAACAATAAAAAATTCTACTTATCATAGTATTAACGCTGCAAAACAGCTTCTTACCGCGGGTGATCATTTGCACTTATTAATTGCAGGAGATGAGACGGAATTGGTCGCTCAGCTAGCTGCGAGTATACAAGGTGTGAGTAAAGTTCTAGAAATACAATCAGATAACTTGAAAAACCAACTCGCAGAACCGATGGCTCACGCCGTGGTTAATATTGCAAAGGAATATACCCATTTACTGTTTCCTGCGACGACATTTGGGAAAAATATAGCCCCACGGGTTGCTGCAACGTTAGGGGTAGCACAAATTTCAGACATTACTCAAGTTATTGATTCTCAAACCTTCATTAGACCTATTTATGCAGGAAATGCGTTAGCAACAGTACAAAATAATGGCCAACAAGTCGTGATTACGGTGCGTAGTTCGGCATTTTCAGGGGGATATGAAACACAAAATAATGCTGAAATTGAAACCATTTCCCTTGCCGATATTCCCTTGCGCAGTCAGTTAAAAAGCCAATCTCTAACCCAAGTTAGTCGTGCGGAATTGAGCTCTGCAAAAGTGGTTATTTCAGGAGGGAGAGGTTTGAGCTCTGGTGAAAATTTTGCACTATTGGAAACAATAGCTGACAAATTGGGCGCTGCGGTTGGTGCCTCACGTGCTGCGGTCGATGCAGGTTTTGTTCCGAATGACTATCAAGTCGGACAAACAGGAAAAATTGTCGCGCCAGAATTATATATTGCAGTAGGAATTTCGGGTGCTATTCAGCATGTTGCAGGCATGAAAGAAAGTAAAGTAATCGTTGCGATTAATAGTGATCCTGAGGCGCCGATTTTCCAAGTTGCGGATTACGGCATTGTTGGCGATCTGTTTGAGATCTTACCGGAATTTGACAAAGCATTAGCGTAAGAGGTGGACGAATGGCTATCGACAAGATTGATAAGATAAACGAGGCTCCCGAGCGGGAATCGATGGAGTTCGATGTCCTGATTGTCGGTGGTGGACCCGCAGGGTTATCTGCAGCAATACGATTAAAACAGCTAGCCGCAGAGAAAGGAACAGATATCTCGGTTTGTTTAATTGATAAAGGCGCACAGATAGGTGCTCATGTTTTATCTGGTGCAGTGATTGATCCACGGGCTCTCGATGAATTGCTGCCAGGCTGGCAGCAAAAAGTTTCAGGCCCCTTAACACCTGTAAACCATGACCGTTTTTTATGGTTGAAAGAAAAAAAAGCAAGTCATTTACCCCTATCTTTATTACCAAACTGTTTGAAAAATGATGGTAATTTCATTGGCAGCTTAGGGCAGGTAAGTGCGGCTCTTGCTGTTGAAGCTGAAAGATTAGGGGTTGATGTTTTTGCTGGTTTTGCTGCAACTGAAGTGCTATTTGATGAGACAAACCAAGTAATTGGCATCACCACCGGAGATATGGGGCTTGATAAATCAGGTAACCCAACGGCGATGTATCAACCGGGTATGAATTTACTTGCGAAAATGACCTTTTTTGCGGAAGGGTGCCGAGGTCAACTCGGTAAACAATTAATCAACCATTTTAATTTAGCCGCAGAGAGTGGCAAACAAACCTATGGTTTGGGAATTAAGGAAATCTGGCAAATTCCAAAAGAGCAACACCAAGCAGGGTTAGTTGTCCATTCTGTTGGTTGGCCACTAGATAACCACACCTATGGCGGTGGTTTTGCTTATCACTATGGAGATAACTTAGTCGCAGTGGGTTTGGTCGTCGGGCTAAATTATGAAAACCCTTATTTATCGCCATTTGATGAGTTTCAACGCTTAAAAACTCATCCTGCTTTTAGTGATTTTTTATCGGGTGGAGAACGGATCAGTTATGGTGCTAGAACGATGGTGGCGGGGGGATTAGCCGCGTTACCTGAATTAAGCTTTCCTGGTGGGGTGCTAATTGGCGATGATGCTGGTTTTTTAAATGCGGCTCGTATTAAAGGCACCCATTGTGCCGTTAAAAGTGGCGCACTAGCGGCAGAAGCGTGCTTTAGTGCTACCCAGAATGGAATGGTTGATTATTTACAGTTTAAAAAGCAGTTCCGCCAACTATTTGAAGAGAGCTGGTTATATCAAGAGCTTTACCAAACACGGAATTTTAAGCCTTATATGAAAAAAGGGTTAGTAGTTGGTTCAATGCTATTTGGTGCAGAACAACTGTTATTAAAAGGGCGTAGCCCGTGGACGTTGAAATTAAAACAATCGGACCACGAAGGAATAAAAGAAGCGAAAGGTTTTACACCGATAAACTACCCAAAACCCGATGGTAAATTAATTTTTGATAAGCCTTCTTCCGTGTTTTTATCGAATACCAACCATGAAGAGGAACAACCCTGTCATTTAAAACTGGCTGATACTAATGTCCCTATCCAAATTAATTTAATGAAATATGCCGCACCTGAGACGCGTTATTGCCCCGCTGGAGTCTATGAAATTATAGGGGATAAAAGTGAAGAAAAACTGCAAATTAATGCACAGAACTGCCTGCATTGTAAGGCTTGTGACATAAAAGATCCGTTACAAAATATCACCTGGACTGCTCCCCAAGGAGGGGAAGGGCCTATTTATCAAGGAATGTAAAACGAATTTATTGTGATGTAGATGTGCTTGATATTTTTTGTTTTATCAGTCGCTTTGGGGCAATTTTGCCCCATTTTTTTATTTCTGCATTAATTCTCAATTCGCGAATGTAATTTTAATTTGTAGCGCGAACCAGCGGTGATCATTTTAACATAGCTAATTAGGGTACTACCCGTCCAAGTGCGTCGACTAAGTTGTAAGCAAGGTGAGCTTTCTTTAATTGATAATGATTGAGCGATGGACTTTGTGGCTAATGCGGCTTCAATGGTATGTTCCATTTCACTGACAGGAAAATGGCGTTGCAAATAACCGCTAGGTGTTTCTGTATCGCCATATTTTTGCTTCACAAAGTCAGGCACAATGGCGTGGTTAACATAACGTTCTTCTAACATTAAAGGAATATCGTTTTCAAAATGAAGAACTTTACAGTAGCCCACATCACTTCCTTCGCTAATTCCGAGCTGTAGCGCGATTTCTGCTGATGCGGAAATAGTTTTAAGTTGTAATTGGTGACCGCTATATTTGTTACCGCTCGTTGAGATCTCATCAAAAATATCAAATGCTTTTGTAACCGGAAGCTCATGTTTTTGGGTGGCAACAAATGTGCCTTTCCCTGCAATACGATTTAGGATCCCTTTTTGGCTTAACTCTGAAATGGCTTTATTCACCGTCATACGGCTTACATTAAATTGAGCGCATAGCTCTAATTCTGTCGGTATTTGAGTTTCAGGCTTAAAAATACCTAAATCAATACTGCGTAAAATGTAAGACTGAATTTGCTTATATGCAGGTTGTGATGTCATCGCTATTATTCAAAATTATTGTTAAAGGAAGGAGTGGTAAAATTGCTTTATTGCCACATTTCACTCACAAACTTTGTATTGAATGCAAGTTTATCAGTAATTGCCGGCTTTGCTAGTAGGAGACACCTATTTCTAATGATTAACCTGAGTTAAATAACAGTTTAGGGTGCTCGTCATTGTCTGAATTATTTTATTATAAGGTAAGTTTTACTAGGGCTATATACCTTTATTTATTATCATAATGTTAAATTTACTTAGCGAAATAGGCATTTACTCATGCGAGTTCAATATTTCCATGTCAGTCTTACTCAATGTGATTATCAAAATGTCAGTCCAATGGGGATGGTAAGATTGATTGCCTCTGAAAAAGTATTTTTCTTTAATCAGGATGATTTTTCAAATAGCCAAATTTTTTTAGAGCGCATACAGCAAGGTGACTCTTTGGTTATTTGTGCAGAAGAGATGAATGATGGAAGCTATTGGGTTGAATGGGTTTACCATGCAGAGCATGGCCGGCTTGAACCTGATAGAACCGTTAGCTTCAATCGTTCATTAGGAAAACAATACTTAATTTCGTTAGCCTTAATGGCCCTGATACCTGCGGTGTATTACTGTTTTACTGAGGCAGACGACAGTTTCTTGATGATCATATTAGTGGCCATTTTGGGTTGTGCTGCTTTCTCTGGGATCGTTCTTTTTGGCTTAGCACTCGCACAAACAAAGCATATTTTAAGTCCAAAACGAAAGTTAATTTTGAAAGCGCTAGATTCACTTATTGCTGGGAAATATAAACTGTTTGAAGAAACTTCATATATTGAAATCGACGGTATCAAAAATCCTAAATCTAAGCCTGTAAAGTTACATAAAGCCGCTGAAATTAATGTTGATAAAACATCACTATCAGTTACAAAAGGCAAGGTAAATATCACTGCAAATTACAACCTTACGATCGCTGCAGGAGATACTCTCCAAACACTCAATAAAGTTAATTTACAGATTAATAAAAAACACATGGGAGTTTTAGTCTCAGCAAATGAGCCTCTTTTTAATAATCATAAACTATTTATTGCGCAGGGGGATGAACTTGAGGTTTTACATAAAAACATTCAGGAAAATTCAAAGGAACAAGTGGTTTTTGGCATTCTCAATCATCAAGACGGACTAGCATATAGTCTGATTGGTAAAGGTGCTCCACAAGAAAGAGGGTTCTATATTGGTTTATGGGGTTTTATTTTTTGTATTCTAGCGCTTTTCATTCTAGTTGCTGGTTGGGCATCTATTAGTGAAACCTTTGAAAAAGGCGGCTATTGGGATTATTGGGACTGGATGAATATTATTGATACTGGTGTCATGTTTATCAGTTTCTCAGGAACTATTTTACTCGGAATAAGCTTCCTTATTGCTTTATGTGTGGCGATTTATTTTAAAGTGTCAAAACGCGGTAATGCCTATTATCAATCTCAATATTTTTTAAAACAACTTCGTCGGCAGCACGGTAAAACAGATTATGTGACGGAGGTGCGTTCATGAACCCATTTCTCAGTAAACGATTCCTTATTTTAATGTTTATTTTCTCATTCAGTTTATTGTTAACTCTTTTTATTTTTATTCGTGGTGGCACGGAAGATTGGCAATGGCAAAACCATAATGAAAATAGTGTAGCAATAGGTAGCTATGATTTCGCAACGACATTTCCATCTGAAAAGGGGATGCTAATAATAGCTCAAAAAAGCAGCCGTTCTAGCTATTATTATTCTTATAGTCCTTATGAAACGTTGAGTGAATATGATTACCAGATATTGTTTGCAGATAATCAAGGTGTCCATTTTATTACGTATGGTGACCAAAGCTTCTATAATGCTGTTTGTGAAAGAAATGAGTGCTTAATCATGCTAAGGGATGGCTACCGTACTATTAATTTAACCAACTTTTCGGTAAGTGAATTAATTCCTTGGGGAGATAAGCCCAGTACTCTATTTTCGACATTAATTATGGGTAAAATTTATCAATCTAAAGGTTCTCCTTTTTATGTGGTTGCGGATAATGAAAATATCTTTATTAGCACAGATAAAGGAATGACATGGGAACATTTTATGAATGTTCGTGATTTAGCTAAATCATTATTCCCTGAGGAAATTGCGGGTAATTCAAATTTCTCCTACGCGACTTATCGAGATAAAATCGTAATGTGGTACAGCTATGGTAATCAAATGGGATCGCTAGAAGTTATTATGGATATCCCCACTAAACAGGTTATTAGTAGTAAATGGCTACCTGTCAGAATTAATGAATCAGCACAAAATCGTCATGGCGATATTTTTGTGGTTGCTCAGGAGCCTTCACGCCGTTTATTTTCTTTGATGCAATTCCAGACTAATGGTGATTTTGACGTTATTGCAGAAAGCGGTTATAACCATTTGAACAGCTTAAAAGTTGGTAATCAGGGGGTAATTGTTTCGAATTCAGTTAGAGGTTCACAACAATACTTAATGATGGATATTGCAACGAAAGAGATCCGTTATCGCCCTGAATATCCTTTGTATAACAAAATATATAATATGACGGACCAATCCTTGATTGAAATAGAAAGTAGTTATTCTAATGAAAGTAACCTGGCTAAGGGAACGCCTATTACTTATCAATCTTTGCATTGATATGCGATTGTGATTTAGCGTGTTCTCATTCAAGAAGGATAGGGGAAACTCTATCCTTTTTTATATTGGTTACTTAAAAGGTTGATTTAATGCGGAGATGGGGATAGCTTGCGGTAAAAATTTTCGAGTTAAGATGAGTAAGAGGGCCTTTCAATGGTAGATTGAAAAATAGATAAAAATTAATCAATTCTAATTAATTATATGGAAATATTACCTTTAATCAGAAAAAAACAAATAAAATAAAAGAAATATAGATAATAATATATATTATTATCTATAGAGGGTGATATTCGATATCATCACTAAAGATTACTAATTAAATTATTTTTTTAAATTTATCCATGTTTAATCAAACGGTTGATTTTATTTTAGTAAACCTTAGTGACTTTATGAATATTATCGTAATTGAAAATTAAGCTAAACATAAGGTAAAAAATAGGTAGTATTGACTAGATCCTATTCTTCATTTAATGCAAAATAACAGTGCAAAAATTAATTCTAATTCTAATTCTAATTTTATTTTAATTGAGATAGCTAAATGAATATATCCAAAATCAGTATTGCATCTATTTTTATTGCAAGTGCATTATTAAGTGGTTGCGCTAAAGAATCTTCTCGCTCTTTAGCTGTAGAAAAAGTTGCGACATATAATACTCAATATTCAGGTCCAAAAAGCCCAATATCAATAGGGAAATTCGATAATCGTTCTAGTTATATGAATGGTATTTTCTCTGATGGTGTAGATCGTTTAGGTAATCAATCTAAAACCATTTTGATGACACATTTACAGCAAACAGGTCGTTTTAATGTATTAGACCGTGCAAATATGCAAGAGCTTAAAGAAGAAGCTGGCATTAATGGTCAGTCTCAACAGTTAAAAGGTGCAACTTATGTGATTACTGGTGATGTTACTGAATTTGGGCGAAAAGAAGTTGGGGATCGCCAGTTATTCGGTATTTTAGGTCGTGGTAAATCACAAGTAGCATATGCCAAAGTCAATTTAAACGTTGTTAATGTTCAAACATCTGAAGTGGTATTTTCTTCACAAGGTGCTGGTGAATATGAATTATCAAATAGGGAAGTGATTGGTTTTGGTGGTACCGCTAGTTATGACTCAACATTGAATGGAAAAGTATTAGATTTAGCCATTAGGGAAGCTGTAAATAACTTA
Source organism: Providencia sp. PROV004 (assembly GCF_011045615.1). Classification (NCBI taxonomy): domain Bacteria; kingdom Pseudomonadati; phylum Pseudomonadota; class Gammaproteobacteria; order Enterobacterales; family Morganellaceae; genus Providencia; species Providencia sp. PROV004. Next base: position 3,804,013 of record NZ_CP042859.1, on the reverse strand, counting down.
GTTTCGGGTATTGAAAGCGGTGCATGGTAGCCAGCTAAATAAGGAAATACGATGAAAATTAAATTATTGGCTGTTATGGCCGGTGCGATTTTATTAAATGGCTGTGCCAATGAACCAAAACCATTATATAACTGGGATGGTTATCAAACAACGGTTTACCAATATTATCAACAAACAGAAACTAGCCCCCAAGAACAAATTCAAGCTTTGAAAAAGAATTTGGAAATGAGCAAAGCAAAAGGTTTGGCAACTCCGCCAGGGTTACATGCACATTTAGGGTTATTGTATTCAACAACCGGAGCGGTTGATCTTGCAATGCAAGAATTCACTGCAGAAAAAGCATTGTATCCAGAATCTGCGGCTTACATGGATTTTCTCATGAAAAATAAAGGAAAAGTAAAATGAAACATTTACTTATAGTCTGCGGATTGGTGATGACATGGTTATTAACGGGATGTGCTCAGCCAACTAAAGTTGATTACACGGCATTTAATCAAAGTAAACCAAAAAGTATTCTGGTGCTATTACCACAAAATAGTTCACCAGAGATACAGGCAAGTCATGGTTTATTATCACAAGCGACCTTTCCTTTAGCTGAGGCGGGTTATTATGTGTTCCCTGTTGCTGTTGTTGAGGAAACTTTTAAGCAAAACGGGATGACAAATGCGGGTGATATTCAGGCTGTTCCTCCAGCAAAATTACGTGAAATTTTTGGTAATGATGCGGTACTTTATTTGAATATCACTGAATACGGAACAAGTTATCAGGTTATTTCCAGTGATACTCGCGTTACAGCGGATGCAAAATTGGTTGATGCTAGAACAGGGGCGTTACTATGGAGTGGCTCCGCAACTGCATCGAGTGCTGAAAATAATTCCTCGTCAAATGGTATTATTGGGGCGTTAGTGTCTGCTGTTGTTAACCAAATCGTAGATACAATGACAGATAAAAGCTATGCAATTGCAGGTATAACAAGTGTTAGGTTATTATCTGCTGGTAAGCCTAATGGTATCTTATATGGGCCTAGATCACCTAAATACGGTAAAGATGCTCAGTAATTATTAATTATTTGAATAATGGGTAAAATAGGATAAAACTATTTTACCCATTTTATTTAAGTTATCTTTTATTTAAGTTAAATTAATGTATTTAATTATGTTGTTATATTAAGTATATGTATTTTTTACTAATGTAGTTAAACTAAACTTAATAAAATTAAACTCTTATTTAATAAATAAATTAAGACTGTGACTTGAGTCAAGTTGTTCCAGCCTCTCTTACTAATAATGTGATAGAGGTACAATATTATGACAATAGCGATTACTTTAGTAATACAACTGTTATATATATAATAGTTGTCGGTTGTACTAATTCCTCGTTGATAGGAGTCATAGTATGTTCTTGTTAAACGAATCTCTTATTTCAAGGTATTTCTTCTATATGAAGAAATGGTTCAATATTGATATCTCTTTAGCCTTCTTTTTCCCAAATAAATAACCTTTCTATTTTCCTTTCTTAAAGTTTTTTTAACTTATTTCACTATGGGTTAAATCTCTATTATTTAATGAAAAATTAAAGGTATTATCATGGCTAAAAGAATCGTAGAACCATTCCGTATTAAAATGGTAGAAAATATCCGTATTCCATCAAGAGAAGAACGCGAAGCGGCGTTAAAAGAAGCAGGATATAACCCATTTTTACTACCAAGCAGTGCGGTTTATATTGATTTATTAACTGACTCAGGTACTAATGCGATGAGTGACCACCAGTGGGCAGCAATGATTACTGGTGATGAAGCGTACGCAGGATCTCGTAACTATTATGATTTAAAAGATAAAGTGAAAGAGATGTTTGACTATGATTATGTCATTCCTGCTCACCAAGGTCGCGGTGCTGAAAATATGTTATTCCCTGTTTTATTGAAAGTAAAACAGGAACAAGGCGGTGCTAAAAAACCGGTATTTATTTCTAATTTCCACTTTGATACAACAGCAGCACACGTTGAATTAAACGGTTGTAAGGCAATTAATATTGTTACCGAAAAAGCCTATGACTCGGATACTTATGATGATTGGAAAGGCAATTTTGATATCCAAAAATTAAAAGATAATATTGCTGAGCATGGTGCAGAAAACGTTGTTGCAATTGTATCTACTGTAACTTGTAATAGTGCGGGCGGTCAGCCAGTATCAATGGCGAATTTGAAAGAAGTTTATGAGATTGCTAAACAACATAATATCTTTGTTGTCATGGACTCGGCTCGTTTTTGTGAAAATGCGTATTTTATTAAAGAGCGTGATCCTAAATATAAAAATTCGACAATTAAAGAAATTATTCTTGATATGTACAAGTATGCTGATGCATTAACGATGTCAGCGAAAAAAGACCCACTATTAAATATCGGCGGGTTGGTTTGTATTAAAAATGACGAAAAAATCTTCACACTGGCAAGACAACGCTGTGTTCCAATGGAGGGTTTCGTGACCTATGGTGGCTTAGCGGGTCGTGATATGGCCGCAATGGTACAGGGTCTTGAAGAAGGGGCTGGTGAAGAATATCTGCATTATCGTATAGGGCAAGTTAAATACTTAGGCGACCGCTTACGCGAAGGTGGTATTTCAATTCAATATCCTACAGGCGGGCACGCAGTATTCGTCGACTGTAAAAAACTGGTTCCACATATTCCAGGTGACCAATTCCCTGCGCAAGCTGTTATAAACGCACTTTATTTGGAGTCTGGTGTTCGTGCGGTTGAAATTGGTTCATTCTTATTAGGCCGTGATCCTGAAACGGGCAAACAAAAACATGCAGACATGGAATTTATGCGATTAACTATTGCGAGACGCGTATATACCAATGACCATATGGATTACATTGCAGATGCTCTCATTGGGTTAAAAGATAAATTCGCAACTCTGAAAGGTCTTGATTTCGAATATGAACCACCAGTATTAAGGCACTTTACTGCAAGATTAAAACCAATTAAATAATAGGTCGTTCTTATGGTTCCCGTGCAATGCGGGAACCTCATCCTTATTCTTAAGGTAAACACCATGAATAATTCGGCAGCCAAAAAAGAACCCTCCATAATGGTAGGGGGTTTTGTGCTAGGCGGTGCCATGATAGGGGCGGGTATGTTTAGTTTGCCCACTATTATGGCTGGAGCTTGGTTTATTAACTCTGTAGTTATCTTGTTAGTTGTTTGCTTTTTTATGTTTCATTCAGGGATTTATATTTTAGAATGTATATCGAAATATGGATCAGGAACGAATTACTTTTTCATATCTAAAGAATTATTACCAAAATGGGCATGCTATATAGCTAATATGGCATTAATATTTGTACTCTACATATTAATATATGCCTATATATCAGCCGCAGGTTCAGTGATTAAAGAAGCCGCCGCCATTTATGGATACAACATCAACTTAAGGTTAATATTTATTATCTTTACATTAATATTAGGTGCGAGTATTTGGTGGAGTGGTGTTGGAGCAAGCCGTTTAACATCATTATTTTTATTTATTAAAATAGTTTTATTTATTTTGGCTTTCTCTGGGTTATTTTTTATTGTAAAAACAGATTTGTTATTAACTTCACCGGTTGAGGGCGGACAAACAGCATTGCTACCTTTTGTCTTTATTATTATCCCCTATGCAATTACTTCTTTTGGTTATCATGGGAATGTTTGTAGTCTATATAAGCTTTATCATGAGAATGAAAGAAAGGTTGTTAAGAGTTGTGTTATCGGTTGTGTATTAGCACTGGTTCTCTATTTTCTTTGGATCATGGGGACAATGGGAAATCTACCACGGGCAGAGTTTTTAACAATTATTAATAAAGGCGGTAATTTAGACGCATTTATTGAATCATTATATGCAGTGCTGAATAGCAAAAATATTGCGACATTCTTACTGTGGTTTTCTATTAGTGCTGTATTCTGTTCATTCTTAGGTGTCGCAATTGGGTTATTTGATTACATTCTTGCTTCGCTAAATTTTAAAGATAACCCATCAGGTAGAATGAAATCTGCATTATTATGTTTCTTGCCTCCTCTTATTCTTTGCATGTTATTCCCAAATGGTTTTTTGATCGCAATAGCTTATGCAGGTATGGCGGCATGTATATGGGCGATTATTTGCCCTGCAGTTATGGCATTAAAGGTAAGAGAGCGTTTTCCTGAATCTAAATTTAAAGTGTGGGGCGGAAAGGGGTTAATCTATGCCGTAATCGCTTTTGGTGTCTTTGGTATTATTTGCCAATTGTTAGCGCAGTTTAATTTGTTACCGATATACCGTTAATTTTTCAAAATACAAGCTGTAAAATAACTGCAAAGGTACAGTGAGGGTTCGCTGTACCTTTTTTCTGTCCAACAATATGGCTGACTGTAAGCTAGTATTGAAATATGACCGTTTTTTTAAAGTACATTTTAATATTTTGTCCTTGATAAATAATGGGTTTAAAGGTCATTTTTTTAATCGCTTTCACCGCTTCTTCTTTAAAACCTAAATCAGGGATCTTGTTGTTTAATATTTCAACGGATTCAACTTGGCCATCTAATCCAACTAATAACCGAATTTGTATTTTAACCACTTTTGTATAGCCTAAGGAGCGAGCCTCTTTTGGATACTTAGGGGTCGCATCCTGTAAAATTGTATAGGAAATACCACTCGAACCGAGTGCGGTATAACTTCCATCACCATTAGCAGCGAATTGGTTATTACCCGATAATATATTATTCCCTTTACCACCTTGACTACTTTCTGAAGTTGATGAGGTGGTGGAAGAATGATTTTTAGCCGCTGAATTGGATGGTGTTTCTTTAGCTGTTTCTAGTGAGTCTTGCTGTGTTTCATGGCTTATTTTATTGGCAATAAGCTGATTTTCTGTGTTATTTCGAGTGTCATTGTTCAGTAATTTACTTTGTTTTTCTTGTTTTTTTCCTTGTACGGGCTGACTGATCTCCGGTTTTATATTTACTTTGGTTTTCTGTGTGAGCAAAGGTGATTCAATTGTATTATCAACGGGGACATTAACAGGAGTTAATGAATTTTTAAGTTGGGTTTTTGAGGGTATTTTACTTTCATTAGGTTGAGACTTGCTAAGCTGCTTCAATTGCGAAGCAGCTTCAGCCTTCGAGGAGGATTCTGATATAACTTCTTGTAATTGCGCTTGTCTCTTACTACTCTGCTCTCCTGAGCCCCCAGCGGAGCCCATTGGTCCCCCTAGAGATAGCGTTATCGTTTCCTCACCTTCGACCATAGGTACCGCCCTACCTGCTTGTAGGGCGATAAACATAATGGCAATGATATGGATAACGAGTGACAGTGCTAAAGCAAGTTTATAACGAAAAAACGGGTTTATAGTCACTGAAACATTTCCTGTTTAAATCAATAGGTGGCTTTGATACCTGCAAAGAATGAGCGCTCATTTCCAGGAATCAATGAGCCGTAGCCTGCAGTAACATAGTCGTAGTAAGTTTTATTCATTAAGTTAGTGACCCCACCATATAATTCAATGTGTTCAATCGGTGTGTAACGAACACTCAGGTCAATGAGCTCACGTGATTTAACAACGCCATCTTCTTCTTTATTGGCATCAGAAAGGAAGTTATTGTACGAACCATAATAGGTGTACTGAATATCTCCTGATAAATCCTCAGTAAAGTCGTATTTTACTTTTAGTTTAACGGAGTGCTCTGGCACTTTAGTTAAACCACTTTTCGTGTAATCAATGGTGTTTTTGCCGTTTTCTTCCAAGAATTGGCGGCCATGGTTGTTATAATCAGAACGTCCTCTGAGCCATGAATATGATTCTTGGAAGGTGAAATCACCGAGCGTTTGCTGGAAGTCAACATCGGCTCCCCAGCGGCGAGTTTTTAACAAATTCATTGTCTTCGCATCATTGACGCTAGTGAGATAAATGCGATTTAACTGATTATTTGTATTGGATGTCCAGAACGTGACATTGACAGTACTAAACGCTAATTTGTCTCTTAAGCCGACCTCAAATAAGTCATATTTCTCATCTTCTGCCTTAGTCGGCGTGTAAATTTTTTCACCATTAACGACCGATTGGTCACTGATTTGCAAGCCATCGGGAAGGGTGTAGCCTCGTTCATATCGCCCATAAACTCGACCTGTATCGCGATAAAGGTAAGCAAGAGAAAGTTCTGCAGCGGTATTCCAACGGTCTGAAGTACCAGATCCATTTACCGTACCGCTTTTATCAAATGACCATTCAGCCAATTCACGTCTTAGCCCTTGAGTAAAAACAAATTGATCTGATTTCAGGCTGTTAAGGACATAAATTGCCTTTGTGGTTTTATCATAATCGAAATTATGAGGAACCCCATAATATCGGCCTTTACTGTCCTTTTTATAGCTTCCAATATAATGAATAGAAGCCTTTTGTTTGGAATAATCTATGCCCAAAAGTAGGTTACTATCATCAAGATAGCCGATATCTAATTTGATTTTTGTTCCGTGGCTTTTTTGATTAACTTTTTGTTCCCAGTTGGCATTATTAGTATAAAAACCATCAGTGTAGAAAACATCAGTAGCAAAATTGAGTTTATCCGTAAATGCATTTTGGTAACTTAAATTATAGCTATCGACCTCGCGGTCACCAGTCAAATAACCGCTGATTGTTTTTTTAATTAACTTACCATTTTCATCAATACCGACAGTGACGGTTTTGTCTGGTGGAACGTAGTCTTTACCATACTTTTTGATATTACGTGATGTGAGCGTTTTTACGTATTGGGAACTTTCAGTGAGATGGCTTCCTCGCAACATCAGGCTTTGATCTGAAGTGAGATCCCATCTTCCACCTAATGAATAATATTCTGAATTACGGTAGGTATCTTTATAGTAAAGGTCACGATTTAGTTTACTGGCTGTGCCTAAAATTGAAAATTTATCATTAACCCGCGCTCCCAAATTAGCATTTAAACGGTATCCTTCTGAGTTCCATTCAGATAAAACACTTGTTTTGGGATTAGCCATACTTCTCAGGTTAGACGTGATATTAATGACTCCACCTGCAGTCCCTGAGCCGTAAATAACGCTTCCACCACCGGGAATGATTTCAATACGCTCAAGTTGTTCAACGGGAATAATATCGTAGTTAGTGGTGTAAGGGTGATTTGCTAATGTGGTAATTGGAGCCCCATCAAGTAATACTTGTAGGTTACGTTGTGAGGTTTCAGCCCCTTGTCCTCGCAAGTCTATATTACCTTGCCCAGAGGTATCGACACTAATACCAGGAACGGATTTAAGCACATCAGAGATTGTGCGATTTCCTTTACCTTGAATATCTTCTTTTGAAATAACAATAATTTGCTTGGTATCTCGTAAACGTTCTATTTCAACGTAGTCAGGCCTTGCATAACTATCTTGTAGCTCAATTGCATCGGTAGCATCTTGAAGCTGCGATGATTTAAGCTCTTTATTGGCTGCATGAGTTGTAAAAGAAAGTGTTGATAAAATAATGAAACAAATAAAATCTGGCTTAAATTTAACCATATTGTTTCCAACGGAGGAAATGTTTTTCATTGGAGTCGGTTTGCCTTTTTGTAATGATAATGCAAATGATAATCAATCTTATTATATTATTATTAATTTCAAGATCAATTAATTTAAACCAATTTATTCTATGTCTAATTATTTGATTTAAGTGGAAATAAATTGTTGACTTAGGGGGTATATGTTACTGAGGGGATGGTAGCTTTTACGTCAGGATAGACATGAAAATAGTATTCGAGATGGTTCATTTACTCAGGTTGGATTCTTGTATTTAGCGATCTACTTCAAATTACTCACATTAATCTCAAATTTTTAATTTTCTCTGATTCCCAAAATCAAATAGTAACCCCTTGAAATATAAGTATTTTTACCTATTTAGGATAAAGAACAACCAAATCTAGCGGTTAAAATATTTTCCTATAACGCCGATAAAGTTAAATATTGTCAGATTATCCCACCAAAAGAGAAATTCTATGCAGAAACTTCGAAATTACTCAATTCGCACTGTGGTCTTCGTATTGTTAAGTATTTTGTGTCTGATCTTGGGGGGAACGAATGTATATAGTGGTTGGTCACTATCACGCATTGCTGATGGAAACGATATTGATAGGCAATTAGTACAACAAATGACGGTGATCAGTCAGGGAAATGACCAATACTTCCGTTTTGTTACACGGTTAACCCGGGTAATGGAAAGTAAAGGTGAAGGAAAAACAGTGGACTATGGCCCCGTCAGAGAGGCAATGTCCAATATGGAAAAATATTTAGAGCAGATGAAATTGATTTCCCCAGGGCCAATGACTCCTGAAATTGCAGAGCAGGTAATTAGCAGTTGGCAAGCACTACTTGATGATGGGGTAAAGCCTCAATTAGCCCTTAGTATGGAAAGTGATACCAATAAATATTTGTCCCACGCCCATAATATCACTCCCGCATTGAGCCGAGCGTTTGGTTCTTCAATTCAAAAATTCAACCAGACAGCAGAAGAGTTGATTAGCCAAGCTCGAAATCATGTTGATAACGTGATGGATATTACGCGAATGGTTATGATCATCACTGCAATATTAGGGATCTTCATGCTCATTTTTACGGATCGCTATATGGCAGAAATGATGCAAAAACCACTAGGTTTACTGAGACAGCATTTTATTGATATCGCAAAAGGTGATTTAAGCCATCCTGTACAGTCATTCGGAAATAGCTGTGTAGGAAAATTATTTCCAATACTTGAAGGGATGAGAAAAGATTTAAGTGAATCGGTCAATACAATCCGACAAGGAAGTGACAATATTTATTTGGGGGCAAGTGAAATTTCAAACGGTAATAGCGACCTTTCATCTCGAACCGAAGAGCAGGCCGCTGCGTTAGAAGAGACGGCAGCGAGTATGGAGGAAATTACAGCAGCAGTTCAACTGAATATGGAAAACACACTTCAAGCTAATCAGCTAGTCGGTGAAGCGTTCGTGGTCGCGAATAAAGGGAATAGCATTGTTGATTCAGTTGTCGTTACTATGAGTGAAATATCCCAAAGTTCACAAAAAATCGCAGATATCATCAACATGATTAACGATATCAGTTTCCAAACTAATATCTTAGCGCTCAATGCTTCTATCGAAGCGGCTCGTGCAGGTGTGCATGGGCGCGGTTTCATGGTGGTCGCTGCAGAGGTGCGTAAGTTAGCGAGCCACAGTGCAGAAGCAGCGATGGAAATTGAACGGTTAATTGCAGACTCAGGAACTTGTGTACAAAAAGGAACTGGTTTAGTGAACGAGATGGGCAAAACGATGGAGCATATTTTACAAGGAATTAATGAGGTGACAGCAATTATGGAGCAAATCACCGTAGCTTCAGAAGAGCAGAGCAAAGGGATCGCCCAAGTTGGGGTCGCTATTACACAGATGGACGGTGTTACACAGCAAAATGCCTCTTTAGTTGAGCAAGTGGCTACAGCAGCCAACTCATTAGCACAGCAAACTCAAGACCTACAACAAGCGGTTCAGAAGTTTAATCTATCTGCGGCTTGATAATAAAAAGCCCTCACTGGATTACAGTGAGGGCTCACAAAAATACTGCATTAACCGACTAGGATTAGTTCATGCCGTATTTTTTCAGTTTCTTACGCAGAGTGCCGCGGTTGATACCCATCATCAGGGCTGCACGGGTCTGGTTTCCACGGGTATATTGCATAACCATGTCCAACAAAGGCTGTTCTACTTCAGCCAATACCAGCTCATATAAATCATTAACATCTTGATTATTTAATTGAGCAAAATAGTTCTTCAGTGCTTGCTTGACTGAGTCACGTAACGGTTTTTGAGTTACTTGATCTTGTGAATTTACAGTAGCAACGGTTAGTACGTCAGAATTTACGCGTTGTTCGAACATAGTTCTGTCAGCTCTTATCTTTATTTACGCAAAAATTTTCAAAAAATGCCTCCAACACCTCCAGCTGTTCGCTGGCATCCTCAATGGTGTTGAATGAGCGCCGAAACTGGTCATCAGGTGCATGTTCTTTCAAGTACCAAGAAACATGTTTGCGCGCAATACGGGCTCCTTTGCCTTGACCATAGAAGTCGTGCAATTCCTGTACATGCGCTAGCATAATACGTTGTACCTCTGCCATAGGCATCGGTGGCAATATTTCACCTGTGTCCAGATAATGCTGGATTTCCCGGAAGATCCAGGGTCTTCCCTGAGCCGCTCTGCCTACCATCAAGGCATCCGCCCCTGTGTAGTCTAAAACAGCTCTGGCTTTTAGCGGGTCAGTAATGTCGCCATTGGCAATAACCGGAATGGTAACAGTCTGCTTAACTGCCCGAATATTGTCATATTCAGCTTCCCCATTAAACAGACAGGCTCTAGTTCTGCCATGAATAGTGAGAGCTTGAATGCCGCAATCTTCGGCCAATTTGGCAATCTCTATGCAGTTTCGCTCTTCAGGTGACCAGCCTGTGCGGATCTTAAGGGTAACTGGCACATCCACTGCTTTGACGACACCTTCAAGAATCGATTTCACGATTTCTGGGTAGCGTAGCAGTGCCGAGCCTGCAAGCTTACGATTCACTTTTTTAGCTGGACAGCCCATGTTGATATCGATGATTTGAGCGCCACTCTCAACGTTGATTTGAGCCGCGGCAGCCATTTCATCGGGATCATTGCCAGCTATTTGCACTGAACGAACCCCAAGTTCATCGCGATGAACCATTCTGAGTCTAGATTTGTCGGTCTTCCAAACTTGAGGATTAGAAGAAAGCATCTCTGATACTGTCATCCCAGCCCCCATGTCATAACAGAGTGACCTAAACGGTTTATCTGTAATGCCTGCCATGGGGGCAGCAATAAGACAGTTTCTCAACTGATATTGTCCGATTCGCATAACTAAATGGGGGCCATACTGTGACTGCAAGGGCGCGTATATTACGCATTTTTTACGAGATATGAAAGGACAAACTTTGAGCAAACGGTTATTTATCACTAATTTTTTTATCTTGCAGGTTTGCAATTATAAAATTAGTTATATTTAACAAATAGTTAAGTTGGTTCCATAACGATTTATTAAAATAACTGTTGTGCTGTTCAAATCTCGTGCAGAACAGATTATCGCCAGCTATTGAGCAATATTTGAGCTATAAGATAATCTATTCTGGCGTTGTTTTCAAAGAAATTATTCTCTGATTTTAATAAAAAAAATCACTAAAAATGCTTGACACCCGTAATCCGGCACCATTCTTCTTTTTCAGCGACAGGGTCAATGTCAAAAGTTGAACGGTATGCATCCGCAACACTTTCAGCTTGACTGGCGAGTACACCAGAAAGACCTAATAACCCACCCGGACGTGGTAGTACACTAATCATAGGGGCAAGTTCACGTAATGGGCCAGCAAGGATGTTAGCAACCACGACATCGGCTTGTAAGTCATTAGGTTGGTCTTTCGGTAAGTATAGGGATAAACGCTCTGAAACACCGTTACGTTGCGCATTATCGCGGCTTGCGGTGATAGCTTGGGGGTCGATGTCGATCCCAATCGCATGAGCGGCACCTAATTTTAATGCAGCGATCGCTAAAATTCCGGATCCACAACCAAAGTCGATCACGGTTTTACCTTCGAGATCAAGGCCGTCTAACCATTGAAGACATAATGAGGTGGTTGGATGTGTTCCAGTACCAAAGGCGAGACCAGGATCTAACATCACATTAACCGCTGTTGGATCGGGTACATCACGCCAGCTTGGGCAGATCCATAAACGTTCTCCAAAGCGCATTGGATGAAAATTATCCATCCACTCTCTTTCCCAATCTTTGTCTTCTAATTGTTCGATTTTATGGATAAAACCCGTGCCCAGTAGAGGACTATTTTCTAGTTGAGCGACGACAAGTTTCATGTCGGTTTCTGCATCGTAGAGCCCGATAACATCGGTATCACCCCAAAGACGTGTTTCCCCTGGAAGTGGCTCAAACACGGGTGTGTCATGGCTATCTTGAAAAGTGACGGATACCGCCCCTGTTTCGATTAACTCATCGCCAAGGTTTTCAGCATCTTTTGCAGTTGAGTTTAGTCTTATTTGTATCCAAGGCATTGTTTTTTCTCTTCTAAAATGCTCGTCATTCTTCACGCCATAGCGTTGTTGGCTGCGCTCACTAACTCTAGTCACATACTGGTGTATGCTCCTAGGGATTAGCTCGTTTGCCGCCTATCTATGACGCGAATTATCTAGAGCATTGCATTTGTTCATTTACATTAGGTAACGCCAAATTCACCTATCAGTAGATAGGAATCAGTGAGTGCTAGTTACCTGTTCGTTTGCTGGTGATTGTACTGGATTTTTGCCAAAAAGATTACCGACAAAAAAGGCAATAAGACTAAAAATCAGTGATGGGACGATAGCGTGAAAGCCCATGATTTCAATTTTAAAACTTGCCAATATGGCATAGCTGACGCCACCGACGACCATACCACTGATTGCACCTGTTCCATTGGCTTTTTCCCAATAGAGCCCGAGGACTAATGGCCACAAGAAAACGGCTTCTAAACCACCAAAAGCCAGTAAGTTCAGCCAGATAATCATTTGAGGCGGGTTCCATGCTGCAACTAAAAGCAACGCACCTAAGACCAAAGTGGAAAGGCTAGAGATCCGCGCAAGACGCTTTTCATTTTTGATTTGCTTTGGCACAGTGTTCAGATAGATATCTTTTACGATGGTCGCTGAGGATTGCAGCAGTTGTGCGTTGATCGTCGACATAATCGCAGCCATTGGTGCCGCTAGGAAGATCCCTGCTGCGAAAGGTGGCAGAACTTGTACCATCAAGGTCGGGATCACTTGGTCTGGGATCGTGAGGTCAGGTAAAATTGCGCGACCGAGAGCGCCTGCAAAGTGCATACCAAACATCAGCACTGCCATGACGATAGTTCCCAAAATAATGCCGCGGTGAACCGCTTTACTGTCTTTATATGAAATACAACGTACTGCGGTGTGAGGTAAGCCTATCACCCCAAAACAGACCAAAACCCAAAATGACGCTAAAAATGGCCCGCTTAAAATGTCATCTGCACCTTCAGGCGATACCAATTTCGGGTCTATGCTATGCATTTTTTCTATTGCAGAGGGTAGACCACCGGCATGGTAAATAATCGCCACTAGTAGGATCACCGTGCCTAATAGCATCACTAGCCCTTGCAGTGCGTCATTTAATACGCTAGCTCTAAACCCACCAATTGCGGTGTAGAGTGCGATGGAAACCCCAAAAATTATTAACCCGTAAGTATATGGAATACCTGCTGCTGTTTCTAATAAGCGCGCACCACCAATAAATTGCACTGTCATGGCACCAAAAAAGGCAATGAGCAGGCTAACACTGGCAAACCACACTAAAAATCGGCTTTGGTAGCGTGCATACAGCATATCGTTGAGCGTAACGGCATTATAGCGACGCGCCAAAATAGCAAATTTTTTACCAAGTACGCCGAGAGAAAGCCAAATAGCAGGTAGTTGGATCATCGCCAATAGCACCCAACCTAGGCCATATTTATAGGCAGCTCCCGGCCCACCAATAAAAGAACTCGCACTAATATAGGTAGCGGTAATGGTCATCGCAAGGACAAAGCCGCCCATTGAACGATTACCTAAAAAGTATTCATTTAAAAACTCGCCTTTTGTTCGTTTTTTATATGCATAAATGGATAGCAAAAAGACGAGAGCTAGGTAGCCGACGAGAGGCAGGAGAACTTCAATCTGCATCATTCTCCTCCAGAGAGATGTCTTTAAAAATCAGTTTAACCATCATAATGCAGAGCAAAATAAAAATGATGGGTAAGATGAGACAAGACCATTCAAACCACAGTGGTAGCCCTGTAACTCCAAGTGTATTGTCCGGCAGGTAGGCACTAATAACCCAGCCGACTAGATAGGCGATAGTCAAATAAAATGACCAGCGTGCTTCTTTATTTGATTGAAGAAAACGTTTATCCACCCGTTATTCCCCTTCATTCCCATAAAAAAATAATCAGCAATTGTACGATAATCCGTGGGCTGAGTGTGAAAAATAGCAGAAGAAAAGTGCAATAAAGCGTATTTAGCATAAAAAAATACCGTAACGCAGCGCGTTACGGTATCGATTAACGATGAGTTAAACAGGTTATCGCTGACTTATTCAGCAATACCCAGTTTTTTCTCTAAATAGTGGATGTTAGTTCCACCTTTTTGGAAATTTTCATCGCTCATAATCATTTGGTGCAGTTCAATATTGGTTTTAATACCATCGACGATAAGTTCGTTTAACGCATTTTTCATACGAGAAATAGCGATTTCACGAGTTTCACCATAAGTAATTAATTTACCAATCATTGAGTCATAATACGGAGGTACAGTGTAGCCTGCGTAAATATGAGATTCCCAACGTACGCCAAAACCACCAGGAGAGTGGAAACGGGTGATTTTTCCCGGACTTGGGATGAAGGTATTCGGGTCTTCTGCGTTGATACGGCATTCCACAGCATGGCCGTGAACCACAATATCTTCCTGCTTAACTGATAATGGTAACCCAGATGCAACACGCAGCTGCTCTTTAATCAAGTCTACACCAGTGATCATTTCAGTGACTGGGTGCTCAACTTGAATACGGGTATTCATTTCGATGAAGTAGAACTCACCGTTTTCAAATAAGAATTCGAAAGTACCTGCACCGCGATAACCGATTTCAATACACGCATTGGCACAGCGCTCACCGATATTGCGGCGAATTTCAGGTGTAATACCTGGAGCTGGTGCTTCTTCAACCACTTTTTGGTGGCGACGCTGCATTGAACAGTCACGCTCAGCCAAGTAAACCGCATGGCCTTGGCCATCAGCCATGACTTGAATTTCAATATGACGTGGGTTTTCAAGGAATTTTTCCATGTAAACCATATCATTATTAAAAGCGGATTTCGCTTCAGCACGTGTTAGGTTGATAGAAGATTCTAAATCTTTCTCATTACGTACCACACGCATACCACGACCACCACCACCACCAGATGCTTTGATGATGACAGGGTAGCCGATACGTTTCGCGATGGCTTTATTTTTTTCAGTGTCGTTCCCTAATGGGCCATCAGAACCCGGAACGCAAGGTACACCGGCTTTTTTCATCGCGTTAATGGCAGAAACTTTATCACCCATTAGGCGGATGGTTTCAGCTTTTGGACCGATAAAAACAAAACCTGAGTTTTCAACTTGTTCTGCGAAATCTGCATTTTCAGCCAAGAAACCATATCCTGGGTGAATTGCTTGCGCACCTGAAATTTCCGCTGCTGAGATAATCGCAGGGATATTTAAGTAACTTTTCGCTGATGCTGCTGGGCCGATACAAATTGTTTCATCAGCCAGTAACACGTGTTTTAGATCGCTATCTGCCGTAGAGTGAACCGCTACTGTTTTGATGCCAAGTTCTTTACAGGCACGCAAAATACGTAATGCGATTTCTCCACGGTTAGCAATAACAATTTTTTCCAGCATGGAAACGCCTCGTTATTCGATGACAACTAATGGCTCGTCAAATTCTACTGCATCACCGTTTTGCAACAGAATGGCTTTAACAACGCCTGCTTTATCTGCTTCGATTTGGTTCATCATTTTCATCGCTTCAACGATGCAAAGTGGATCACCAACGCTGACCGTTTGACCAACTTCGACAAATGGCTTCGCTTCTGGGCTTGGTGCGCGGTAGAAAGTACCGACCATTGGTGAGCGAACTTGGTGACCTGCAACTGCGGCTGGTGCAGCTGGCGCTACCATTGCTTCAGATGGTGCAACTGCATTAGCCAGAGCAGGTTGTTGTGCAACCGGTGCTGAGTAATACTGTTGAGGTGCAGCCATAACCTGAGCAGCAGGTGAAACGCGGCTGATACGTACTGACTCTTCCCCTTCAGAAATTTCCAGTTCAGAAATGCCAGACTCTTCGACCAGCTCGATCAGCTTTTTAATTTTACGAATATCCATGGATATGATTCCGTACTCTTATATTTGGATTGAATTAATTAGGCGCAGACGGTTAACCGCTGCCTGTAAAGCAAAACTATAACCATCAGCACCTAGACCACAAATTACACCGATAGCTTTATCGGAGAAATAAGAATGTTGGCGAAATGATTCCCTAGCATGCACATTAGACAGGTGGATCTCGATAAACGGGATACTCACCGCGAGTAATGCATCACGTAGTGCAACACTGGTATGTGTGAATGCAGCCGGATTGATGAGGATAAAATCAACATCATGACGTGCAGCATGAATTTTATCGATGAGTTCAAATTCTGCGTTTGACTGAAAATGACTCAGTTTTACTCCTAGCGGGTTTGCCTCTGCCTCGAGCTTGGATACGATATCAGCAAGAGTTTGGTTGCCGTATTTATCAGGTTCCCGTGTACCTAGCAGGTTCAGGTTTGGCCCATTCAAGAGTAAAATGTGAATATCTTCTGCCATTATGCTGCTAACTCCGACGATATTATCAATAGCCCGACAACATAACGCGATGCTAAGCGTTTGTCATCTTTTATCATAAAAATAAATGGATTTTCTACTGACAAAGTCCGTCATTATAATTATTTCGTGA
Organism: Providencia sp. PROV004; assembly: GCF_011045615.1. Taxonomy (NCBI): domain Bacteria; kingdom Pseudomonadati; phylum Pseudomonadota; class Gammaproteobacteria; order Enterobacterales; family Morganellaceae; genus Providencia; species Providencia sp. PROV004. The sequence goes on along the minus strand of NZ_CP042859.1, from coordinate 3,787,399 downwards.
CATATAGCAGCAAAATACTGGTCTTATCAGAGAAATTACCCGAATTTATTTTTGAAAATGTGCGGTAATCCCTATTTAGGCGGGAGTACCGCAATAAATGCGTTACTCCGCTAGTAGGTTAACTAGCGTACGCCCAGTGACTTCATTTTTTAAGAGTTTTTTTGCATATTCGACACAATCTTCTAATTTAATCTCATTGCTGACTTGCTCATAGAAAGCCGCGGGGAGAGTATCTGCAAGGCGCTGCCATACTTTAGCGCGACTTGCAGCAGGGTAGTAAACAGAATCCACACCTTGAAGGCGAACATTACGTAAAATGAATGGCATGACGCTAGTTGGTAAGTCGAAGCCACCGGCTAAACCGCAGGCAGCAACAGTACCATTATAGTGCGTTTGTGCAAGAAGATTGGCGAGTAATTCACCGCCTACAGTATCAATCGCCCCTGCCCATAGCTGTTTGTCTAATGGCTTAGCAGGGTGAGTGAAATCACTGCGAGGTAATACTCTCTTGGCACCTAAACTTTGCAGGTAACTGCTGTTTTCTTCTCGACCTGAAATCGCGACAACCTCATAACCCAGTAGAGACAGTAATTGCACGGCAGTACTACCAACACCACCGCTAGCGCCACTCACGATGACTTCGCCTTTATCTGGCGTCACACCCGCTTCTTCTAAAGCGTTTACGCAAAGCATAGCGGTAAAGCCAGCAGTGCCAATAACCATCGCTTGCTTTAAAGATAAATTCTCTGGAAGAGGCGTTAAATATTTAGCCGGAACCCTTGCTTGAGACGCTAAACCCCCCCAATGCGTTTCACCAACCCCCCATCCAGTCAGTAGCACATGTTGGCCAACTTGGAAGCGTGGGTCTTCACTGTGGTGGATCACGCCTGAAAAATCGATACCAGGTACCATCGGATATTGGCGAACAACTCCCGCCTTTCCACAAATGGCTAACCCATCTTTATAATTGAGTGTGGACCAATGAATATCGACTATAATATCACCGGCCGGGAGCATTTCTGTCGTTAGAGGTTGAATGCCAGAGATAATTTTATCTTCCGATTGTTGCAGGATGAGAGCTTTCATCTTTCACTCCTAATAAAATGATTAAATATGTACTTTAAAAGTGCCTAAAATTTGCGGGTAATTCATTGACGTAGTGACAGTGTTTAAGCTATTAATATTGTAATTAATTTGTAAAAAATAATTTTTTTCTGGCATAAATAGGCTTTTATCATGCAAAATATCGCATCTCGACGGATTCATTTTGCGTATTGACATAAATTTGCCGCGTTTTTGGTAGATAATAGAGCGAACACCCAGCGAATTCACCCAATTTGTATTGGAAATAGCCAGTGTGTAGCAATAATAAAAAGAACTAAATAATATTTGAACTTGTTGCCCCAATAACTTGTCACACTGGGAAGAAAAAGATGGAGTATATAACAACCAAAGAGTAGATGTTTTTCTGTATAATTTTATCCTGTAGGTAAAGAATACAATTAATATCTATTTTTGGGGTTTTTATCTGCTTCGTTTACATAAGAAGCATGTACAGTACGGTACGTGAAAAATAGATGAATTAACCATATTTATAGAAGCAGCTCATTAACGCCTTGAGGCAGCTTCAAGTGGTTGGTAGAGTAGACGGGTTTAAATTCGTCCCCAGCTTGCAGGATAACTCTTTCGTTATGTTTAAAAAATTTCGTGGCATGTTTTCTAATGACCTGTCTATTGACTTGGGTACGGCCAATACCCTTATTTATGTCAAAGGACAAGGCGTAAAATTAAATGAACCCTCTGTAGTTGCTATTCGTCAAGACCGCTCTGGATCGCCAAAAAGCGTTGCTGCAGTCGGTGGTGAAGCGAAGCAGATGCTGGGACGTACACCAGGCAATATTTCGGCAATCAGGCCAATGAAAGACGGTGTTATCGCTGACTTTTTCTTGACTGAAAAAATGTTACAGCACTTCATCAAACAAGTTCATAGTAACAGTTTTTTACGCCCTAGTCCGCGAGTCCTTGTTTGTGTGCCTGTTGGTGCAACACAAGTTGAGCGTAAAGCCATTCGTGAGTCCGCGCTAAGTGCGGGTGCGCGTGAAGTCTTCTTAATTGAAGAGCCGATGGCTGCAGCTATTGGTGCTGGGTTACCTGTATCAGAAGCTACAGGCTCAATGGTTGTTGATATTGGTGGTGGTACGACAGAAGTCGCTGTTATTTCTTTAAATGGCGTTGTTTACTCTTCTTCGGTACGTATTGGTGGTGACCGTTTCGATGAGTCTATCATTAACTATGTACGTCGTAATTACGGCTCGCTGATAGGTGAAGCGACAGCAGAACGCATCAAACATGGAATTGGTTCTGCTTTCCCAACCGATGAAGTTTACGAGATTGAAGTTCGCGGTCGTAACCTTGCTGAAGGTGTGCCTCGCGGATTTAAAATGAATTCCAATGAAATTTTAGAAGCATTGCAAGAACCCCTGACAGGAATTGTCAGTGCGGTAATGCTAGCACTTGAACAGTGTCCTCCTGAACTAGCCTCAGATATCTCAGAACGCGGTATGGTCTTAACGGGTGGTGGCGCGCTTCTTCGTAATTTAGATCGCTTATTGATGGAAGAAACGGGTATCCCGGTTATTGTTGCAGAAGATCCACTAACTTGTGTCGCGCGTGGCGGCGGTAAAGCGTTAGAAATGATTGATATGCACGGTGGCGACCTGTTTAGCGAAGACTAAATGGCCTTTTAGAAACGGTTGGGGAGGTTCTCCAACTGTTTTGACTATTTTTTGTTCCTCTGACATTAGCGAAACTTAGCCACACATGAAGCCAATTTTTAGGCGAGGTCCATCCCTACAGTTACGCATATTTTTTGCGGTAATCATTGCACTTGTACTGGTGGTGATTGACCATCGTTTTGAGCCTTTCAATAAAGTCCGTAACTACTTAGACACGGCGGTTAGCCCATTCTATTTTTTAGCGAATGGCCCACGCCAATTTCTAGATAATATTTCGGAAAGTTTCTCTTCAAGAGAACAACTGCAATTCGAAAACAAAGCCTTACGACAAGAGCTATTACTGAAAAAAGCGGACAACTTGCTTTTAGAGCAACTTAAGCAGGAAAATGCACGCTTAAGGGAGTTACTTGGCTCACCACTTCGCCAAGATGAACACATGATGGTAACGCAAGTTATTTCAGGCGCGAATACGCCATATCGTGACCAAGTGGTTATAGATAAAGGCAGTAATGAAGGCGTTTATGAAGGGCAGCCTGTTATTAGTGATAAAGGTGTTGTTGGCCAAGTGGTTGGGGTAAGTAATTTTAATAGCCGTGTCCTGCTAATTTGTGACACTACCCATGCATTGCCTGTGCAAGTATTACGTAATGATGTTCGTGTGATTGCAGCCGGTTCTGGATGTGCTGATGATATCCAATTAGAACCGTTACCTGAAAATACCGATATTCGTGTTGGTGACGTCCTTGTCACGTCAGGGCTAGGGGGGCGTTTCCCTGAAGGTTATCCAGTAGGGGTGGTCTCTGCCGTAAAACACGACACACAACGAGCGTATACCATCATTAGCGCGAAGCCGAGCGCCGAATTGCAGCGTTTACGTTACCTTCTGTTATTATGGGGAAATGATAACGACCCTAAAACGCCACTACAGCCTTCGGAAGTCTATCGGGCAGCAAATGAACGCTTAATGAAAGTATTGCCGCAAGTATTACCTAACCCGAATGAAATTCAGGGGCCTCCATTGCCACCCTCAATGGCTCCGACGTCACAACCATAAGTAGAGGAAACACAGTATGGTTATGGGCAAGAGAGTAAATTAGCATGGATGAGTATCGTGGAAATGGCCGCGCCATCATTTGGTTATCGTTTTTTATTGCCTTGATTTTGCAAGTCATGCCTTGGCCGGAGCAACTCAGCTTTTACCGGCCATCATGGCTTCTGTTGATTCTCACTTATTGGGTGATGGCGCTACCACACCGTGTGAGTGTTGGCACGAGCTTTATCTTAGGGATTATCGTTGATTCCATTCAGGGTTCAGCACTGGGGGTACATGCCCTCTCTTTTAGCATTATTTGCTATCTCGTCTCTTATAAGCACCAGTTGTTGCGTAATATGGCGCTGTGGCAGCAAGCGTTGGTGATTATGTTGCTGACTATCATTCAGGATCTTGCTGTTTTTTGGGCTGAATTTTTATCATCACAAGTATTATTCCATCCGCAAGTATTTTGGAATAGCTTAGTGAATGGTATTCTATGGCCATGGCTATTTTTGCTTTTACGTAAAACTCGTCGGCAATTTTCAGTATGTTAGCATGTTAGTTGTCACTCTGACTGGGAATACAGTTTATGTGTTTAATTTATCTTGCGTCTGGCTCACCCCGTCGACGTGAACTTGTTCAGCAACTTAATTATACTTTTGAAATCTTACGTCCAGAGGTAGAAGAGCTGTGGCAGGAAGGGGAGACGCCTCAAGACTATGTTCAACGTCTTGCACGAGATAAATCTTTAGCTGGTGTTGCGATAGCACCCGATAATCAACCTGTTTTGGGCGCTGATACTATTGTTGTTCTTGCAGGCAAAATTTTGGAAAAACCGCGCGATTGCCAGCATGCAGAAGAGATGCTAAGTGCGTTATCGGGAAAAACTCATCAAGTGATGACGGCGATTGCCTTATCCAACCGTCAACAGACGATACAGTCACTAATTGTGACAGATGTGACATTCCGCGAGTTATCTTTACTCGAAATACGGGATTATATACAGTCAGGAGAGCCAATGGATAAGGCTGGCGCTTATGGAATTCAAGGCATTGGTGGGCGTTTTATACGTAAAATCAATGGCAGCTACCATGGGGTTGTTGGTTTACCACTGGTTGAAACAGACGAGCTAATTCAGCGATTTTTAGCGTTAAGTGATGGTAAGGGGAAGTCATGACTGCGGAACTATTAGTGAACATTACACCATCTGAAACGCGCGTTGCTTATATTGATGGTGGGATATTACAAGAAATTCATGTTGAGCGAGAAGCAAAAAGAGGATTAGTAGGGAATATTTACAAAGGCCGCGTGAGCCGTGTCTTACCGGGGATGCAGGCGGCCTTTGTTGATATTGGTCTAGATAAAGCGGCCTTTTTGCATGCTTCGGATATTATGCCCCATACGGAATGCATTGCGGGTGACGAACAAAAAAACTTTCATGTCAGGGATATTGCTGAGCTCGTTAAGCAAGGACAAGATTTAATCGTTCAAGTCGTCAAGGACCCCCTTGGCACCAAAGGCGCTCGCCTTACTACAGATATAACTCTCCCTTCTCGCTATTTGGTCTTTATGCCAGGAGCTTCCCATGTAGGCGTTTCTCAACGCATTGAAAGTGAAGTTGAAAGAGAACGCCTAAAAGAGTGTGTTTCACAGTATTGTGATGAAAATGGTGGTTTTATCATCCGTACGGCAGCAGAAGGGGTCGGGGAAGAGGAAGTTAAACAGGATGCGGCCTTCTTAAAGCGCCTGTGGGCGAAAGTGATTGAACGAAAAAAACGTAATGTGACTCGCACAAAAATCTATGGTGAATTAGCGCTTGCTTACCGCATTATCCGTGATTTTGCAGGTGCTCATCTTGATCGTATTCGTGTTGACTCCCGTTTGACCTATACTCAATTGCAAGAGTTTATCGAAGAGTATGTACCAGAAATGACGGCTAAGCTCGAACTTTATCAAGGTAATCAGCCAATATTTGACTTGTTTGACGTTGAAAACGAAATTCAGCGAGCCATGGATCGAAAAGTGGAGCTAAAATCAGGTGGTTATTTGATTATCGACCAAACTGAAGCCATGACGACGATTGATATCAATACTGGGGCATTTGTTGGCCATCGTAATCTTGAAGAAACCATCTTCAATACTAATATCGAGGCGACTCAAGCGATAGCAAGGCAACTGCGTTTACGTAACTTAGGCGGTATTATTATTATTGACTTCATCGACATGGTTGACCCTGAACATCGTCGCCGTGTGCTAGCATCATTAGAACAGGCATTGAGCAAAGATAAAGTCAAAACCACCATTAATGGTTTTTCGCAACTGGGTTTAGTTGAAATGACGCGTAAGCGCACAAGAGAAAGCCTAGAACATGTGTTATGCGACGACTGCCCAACTTGCCAAGGGCGTGGAACCGTTAAGTCAGTAGAAACAGTTTGTTATGAAATTTTACGTGAAATAGTTCGCGTTCACCGGACTATCGATGCAGATAGGTTCTTAGTTTATGCATCCCAAGCGGTGGTTGATGTCCTTAAAGGGGATGAATCACATGCCCTTGCAGAAGTTGAAATCTTTGTTGGGAAGCAAGTTAAAGTTCAGACTGAACCTCTTTACAGTCAGGAACGTTTTGACGTCGTAATGATGTAATAAGGAGATTTGAGTGAGACGACTGCCACGTGTAGCACTGGTGACGACCGCGGTTATATTATTGCTGTGTGCATTAGTGCTGTCAGGGCTGCGTTTTCTTCTGCCAAATATTGACAACTATCGACAAGATCTGGTCGATTATGTTGAAAAAAAGACCGATGTATCTGTACAAATTGGTAAAATCGAAGGGGCTTGGCAATCTTTTGGCCCTGTACTGACGTTATCCTATGTCGCTTTACAGAGTAAAACTACGGATGTTACCGCGAATACCATTACTGTTGAATTAGATATCTGGAGCTCATTATTTTCTCTACGCTGGCGCTTTCGTGATTTAACCTTCTATCAGTTAAATGTTGATTATAAAGTTCCTTTAAGCCTTGGAGACTCCGCGAAAGGCGAGTCTTTAGATAGCATTGAAGAGCTATTTTTACGGCAATTCGACCACTTTATATTAAAAGAAAGCCAATTAACCTTCCTCACACCTTCTGAACAAAAAACAACGCTGATTTTACCCGAGCTTTCATGGCTGAATGACAATGAACGGCATCGTGCTCAAGGTTTTGTGAGTCTTGAAACCATTAATAAGCAGCATGGCTATCTGCAAGTAAAGCTTGATGTGTCAGATAAAAACGGCGTGTTAAGTGACGGTATTTTTTATCTACAAGCGGATAATATTGATATGCAGCCATGGCTTAGCCGCTGGCTGCGTGACAATACTTCATTGCGGGATGCCAATTTTAGCCTGTCTTCTTGGGTAACCCTGAGAAATCATCGAATTGACAGCGGCCTTATTCAACTACGACAAGGCGAAGCTAACTGGGGAACGGGCGAATTAGCCCAAAACCTACAAGTTAATGATTTGCTTTTGCGAATGAAAAGGCAGGGGAATGGGTGGTTATTTAACATTCCTGAGCTTGATACCTTGAAAACCAATGAGTTTATCTGGCCGCAAGGGAGCGTCTCTGTATTGTATTTGCCTGCCAGCAAAAAATATCAAGATAATGACCATTGGCGCATCCGTGCTAAAGATATTGAACTCGAACGTTTAAGCGAAGTTTTGCCCACATTTTCTTTTTTAACACCTGAAATGGTACAAGATTGGCAACATCGCCAACCAACTGGTGTAGTGAGTGAATTTGCCCTTGATATCACACAAAACATGCCTGAAAACGTACAAATCAACATGGATTGGCAAAATGTCAGCTGGAAAAAATGGAAAGAGTTGCCTTCAGTTAATCATTTTTCGGGTGTTTTAATTGGTGGCATGCAAAGTGGTAGTGCCACAGTTAGCTTGCAAGATAGTGAAGTGGACTATCGCGATGAATTTAAAGCTCCTTTTTTAATAAAGACGGCAACAGGTCAGTTCCATTGGGTAAATAATGACAGTGAATTTAAACTGTGGAGCCCATCATTAGAGGTACAAGCTCAGTCTCTTTGGGCAAATGGTGAGTTTCGTTACGCAAAAGCGAAAAAAGGAAATTATGCCGATCTCGCCATTCTTGCCGGAATTCGTTTAGATGATGCAGGGGATGCGTGGCGTTATTTCCCACAAAAATTAATGGGGCAAGATGTGGCGGATTACCTGACGAAAGCCATTATCGCAGGTAGTGTAGATAATGCGACGTTGGTCTATAAAGGTGACCCAGCTCATTTCCCATACGATAACAATGATGGGCAATTCCAAGTTTATGTCCCTCTGCGTAATGCGACATTCGAATATGACAGTGAATGGCCTGCATTATTGAACTTAGATATGGATTTAGACTTTAGGTGTGCAGGGCTATTTATGCATGCACCAACGGTAAAACTGGCGGATGCCACAGCAACCAATCTTGATGCCAATATCCCTGATTACACTAAAGAAATGCTGTATATCAATGCAGATATCAATGGAACTGGAAAACAAATCCAGCAATATTTTGTGCATACCCCGATGAACCACTCAATTGGCGATACGCTTGAAGAGTTACAAATTGGGGGAACTGTTAATGGCCAGTTAGGGTTATCTATTCCACTGGTGGCGGGTAAGGATGTTGTCGCCAAAGGAAAGGTCAATCTCAATAAAAACGATTTATATATTCAGCCAATTGATAGCACTATTTCTGCTTTGACGGGCAGCTTTGAGTTTAACAATGGAGATTTACGCGGTGAAAACCTGCGTGGACACTGGTTTGAACAGCCAATTACTGTCGATTTCACTACCACTGACCAAGCAAAAAATTATTTAGTGGATGTGAATATTAGCGGAAACTGGGCGGTGAATAAGTTGGCAATGTTACCTGCTGAGATTAAACAAAAATTATCAGGAACCACTGACTGGAAAAGCCAAGTCGCTATCACCATTCCGAATACGGCAAAAGAACCCGTTGGCTTACAAATAGACGTCACCGCAGGGCTAAAACAACTGAAAAGCCAACTACCTGCTATTGATAACGCTTTGTTAGCAGAGCTTGGGCAAATTAATGTTCAAGCAAAAGGAACCACAGAACAGTTGGTGGTTGGTGGTGATATCGGTAAGCGCATTGGTTTTAATACTCAATGGGGATTGAGTGACAAACCTCTGAGTTTATTAAAAGCCCATATTGCCCAATGGCGTGACGGTATTCCTGAGCTCCCTAAAAACTCAGCTTTTATTGTCGATTTGCCAGCGATTACTGATATGAACTGGGAGAAATTAGCCGGGTTACTAGTGTCATCCCATAGCCGCGAAGGTGGTATGAATATTGGCTTGCCGGATATGCTCCAGGTCAATATTCCATCAATCTACCTCGCTGGGCAGCAATGGAACGCAGTAAACTTTTCTTATGATTTACAACGGCCTGAGCAGTTGGTCAGTATCAACAGTGAAAACCTAAAAGGCTCGTTACAAATCTTTGCTTCACAGCCTTGGCAGGTCGCTATTGATTATTTGTATTACAACCCTAGCACTTCCTCTAGTGCTCAAATCAATGACCTTGCCACAACACAATTTGATTTTAGCCAATGGCCACAATTGCAGTTTCATTGTAAAGAATGTTGGGTTGCTGGGCAGAAATTGGGTGAAATTAGTGCGAATATCCAACCTAAAGGGACGTTATTGCAACTGACCGATGGCACGCTAGATAACAGTGTTACGAAATTAACGCTAGATGCTATTTGGAATAGCGAAAACGGCAATAAAACGCAAATTGCAGGTTCATTGACCGGCGAAGCTTTTGACGAAACAGCAGCGTATTTTGGTATATTGGTTCCCATTATCCAATCACCTTATACTATTGAATTTGATTTAGATTGGGCTAATTTGCCTTGGTCACCAGATATTGCCTCTTTAAATGGTAAAATGTCTGCAAAATTGGGTAAAGGAGCGATTGCACAAATGGGGGGCGGTCGTGCAGGGCAAATATTGCGTCTAGTCAGCTTTGATGCGCTGTTGCGTAAACTACGATTTGATTTTAGCGATACATTTAGTGATGACTTTGATTTTGATTCCATTAAAGGTGATGCGACCATTAAAAATGGTGTACTGGTTTCGAAAAATACCTATGTTGATGGTTTAGTTGCCGATATTGCTTTTAATGGTCAAATTGACCTCGTTAAACGCCAAATTAATGTTGAAGCCGTCATTACACCGGAAATATCTGCTACAGTAGGAGTAGCGACCGCGTTTGTGGTAAACCCATTTGCAGGCGCTGCCGTATTTGCGGCAACGAAAGTGCTCGGTCCACTATGGAGTAAAGTTTCCGTTATTCGTTACCGAGTAACAGGTAGCTTGGACGAGCCGAAAATTGATGAAGTATTACGTCAACTGAAGGAGACTCAAGAGTAATGAAAAATGGCAACGTTGCACTTTTGCAGTTATGTAGTGGAAATAATACTAAACACAATTTGGCGCAAATCGAACAACAGATCAAACAGTTACCAGAAACTGTTGAGTTAGTACTGACACCTGAAAACGCATTGTTATTTGCAGATGCAGCGACCTATCGTAAACAAGCGGAAGAGCAAGGAAAAGGCCCTTTGCAAAAAGCGATCAGCGCAATGGCCAAACGTTATCATGTTTGGATTTTAATTGGCTCAATGCCAATGATTAGCCGTGAAGATCCCGAACGTATTACAAGTAGTAGCTTATTATTTGATGCTGAAGGAAACATTAAAGCGCGCTACGATAAAATTCATATGTTTGATGTCAATATCGAAGATGAACAAGGCACTTATAACGAATCCGTGATTTATCAGCGTGGTGAACATATTACCGTTGTTGATACGCCGGTGGGTCGCCTTGGTATGACGATTTGTTATGATTTACGCTTTCCTGGTTTATTCCAAGCATTACGTGAGCAAGGTGCAGAAATTATCTCTGTACCAGCGGCATTTACCCGTTACACCGGTCAAGCACATTGGGAGCCGTTATTACGAGCTCGTGCGATAGAAAACCAATGCTATATTTTAGCACCTGCTCAAGTCGGTGTGCACGGCACACGTCGCACGTGGGGGCATAGCCTTGCGGTTGATGGGTGGGGTAAGGTGATGAAAAAGAACGTGGATGCAGTCGCTTCTACGGTACTGAATATTAAAACAGACAGCTTGAGTGTCATGCGCGAGCAAATAAAAGTGGTGAAACACAACCGTTTTAGACCGCAATTGACATCATTGATTAAAAAAGAAACCAAAGAGTAACGAATATGAGTTTAGTTTCTGTCAGCGAACATTTGCTGGCCGCCAACCGCCTTGGGCAAGAAAATCTGTATGACATTTTAGGTTTGTTATCTGAGCGCCATCTAGATTATGCGGATCTGTTCTTTCAATCGAGCTTCCATGAGTCATGGGTGCTTGAAGATAGGATCATCAAAGATGGCTCTTACAATATCGACCAAGGTGTTGGTGTGAGAGCTGTTAGTGGTGAAAAAACGGGTTTTGCTTATGCAGACCAAATTTCGCTACACGCGCTGACACAAAGTGCTACCGCTGCACGCAGCATTGTGAATGAGCAAGGCTCTGGTAAATCACAAATTTTAACTAACGTTGAATATAAAAAATTGTATTCAGTGGCAGATCCACTGCAAAGCTTATCGCGGGAACAAAAAATTGATTTGCTGCATCGTGTTGACCAAGTTGCACGCGCAGAAGACCCGCGTGTCATTGAGGTCAATGCTAGTTTAACCGGTGTTTATGAGCAAGTGTTAGTCGCCGCAACAGATGGTACTTTGGCGGCAGATATTCGCCCGTTAGTGCGTTTGTCAGTCAGCGTGCTGGTGGAACATGACGGCAAGCGCGAACGTGGTGCAAGTGGCGGTGGTGGTCGTTATGGTTATGAATATTTCTTGGAAATTCACCAAGGGCAAGTAGTTGCTGAACAATATGCACGCGAAGCGGTGCGTATGGCACTGGTGAACTTGTCTGCAGTTGCGGCTCCTGCGGGAATGATGCCTGTTGTGCTAGGTGCCGGTTGGCCTGGGGTTCTATTGCATGAAGCGGTGGGGCATGGTTTAGAGGGTGACTTTAACCGTCGCGGCACATCTGTATTTTCAGGCCAAATTGGTGAACAAGTCGCATCACCACTGTGTACCGTCGTGGATGATGGCACGATAGCGGGCCGTCGTGGCTCTCTCGCTATTGATGACGAAGGGGTGCCTGGGCAGTATAACGTCCTAATAGAAAATGGTATTTTACGTAATTATATTCAAGATAAACTGAATGCACGCCTGATGGGAGTTACTCCAACAGGTAATGCACGTCGTGAATCTTATGCGCACTTACCTATGCCGCGTATGACCAATACCTACATGTTAGCAGGGACATCAACGCCAGAAGAAATTATTGCTAGTGTGGATAAAGGCATTTATGCACCAAACTTTGGTGGTGGTCAGGTAGATATCACCTCAGGTAAATTTGTATTTTCAACATCAGAAGCTTACCTGATTGAAAAAGGTAAGATTACTTCTCCTGTGAAGGGGGCTACGTTAATAGGCTCAGGTGTTGAAGCTATGCAGCAGATTTCAATGGTTGGTAATGACTTAGCGCTAGATAAAGGTGTTGGTGTTTGTGGCAAAGAAGGCCAAAGTGTTCCTGTTGGTGTAGGCCAACCTACATTAAAACTGGACAAACTGACCGTTGGCGGTACCGCATAATCGTTTATGGCGATATAAACTAGGCTCTGCTCGCCCTGGTGACAACTTCTTGTCGGTGTTGTGACTAGGGCGATTGTGTGCCTGCAAAGCACAAAACAACTGAGGTGTTATGAATAAACGTTTTTTACCTGTCGTATTGATGGCTATTTTGATTGTGATTAGCCTTTATTTCAATGGTGGAGATAAAACACCATCTGAACCATCCATTAATCAAAGCAATCCACCTTCTCGTGAAGCGATAACACCAAAAGAAACACCACAACCGATTGATAAGCTAACTGCGCAAGACAACGTGGTTAGTTTTATGGAAAAATATCAAAAACTTCCAGCTTTCTATATGACGAAGAAACAAGCCCGTGAAGCCGGATGGGATGCGAAAAAAGGTAACCTTTGCGATGTGTTACCTGGAAGAGCAATTGGCGGAGACCGTTTTTCTAACCGTGAAAAAAGTTTGCCAATTGCACAAGGGCGTCAGTGGTTTGAAGCAGATATCAATTATCGCTGTGGTCATCGCGGGGCAGACCGTTTGCTGTACTCATCGGATGGGATGATTTTTGTGACTCATGACCACTATAAGAGCTTTACTCAAGTCCACTAAAGGAAAATCATAATGAGCAAACAGGTGAGCTTTGATTTCAGGCAAATAAATTCATTGAATGATTTTTATGACCAATTTGCTCAACAATTTTCCCTTCCTGATTGGTTTGGCTATAATCTTGATGCCCTGTGGGACATGGTTTCCGCTGGCATTGAGTTGCCTGTAACCATCACGTTTTCACATATGACAGCCGAACAACGTATAAAATTCGCAGATGTTATTGATGTGATGAATGACGCACAAGATATGTGGGAAGAAGAGTTCGTTTTTGCTTTAGATATAACAAAAAGCTCTAACTAATATTCCTATCACTCATGGTAAAGTCTAAATAAGATAACTGAGCTGATAGGGGTCTTTAGGATGAATAACGTTACCTGCACTGCATTTCCGCTAAAAGAAAAAAAATTCCTTATTGTTCACGGCTATACGGCATCCCCTGATAAAAATTGGTTTCCATGGTTGAAATCAGAGCTTGAAGCCTTAGGCGCTTTTGTTAACGTCCCCACCATGCCTGATTCTTTAACTCCCGACCCTAAAAGGTGGCAGCAGCGCTTACAACACTTACCTTTTGATATTGATGAAAATACGGTTTTGATTGGTCATAGCTTAGGTTGCATTACCGCATTACGATTTTTGCAAAATACGAGGCAATCGGTAGCGGGTTATGTATTGGTATCAGGGTTTGATGAAACGCAAGAAACATTGCCAGAATTACAGCATCACACCCTTGAGCCATTGAATTATGATGAACTCATACAGATAGCAAATAATCGAATATCGATTATATCAACCAATGATGAAATTGTGTCACCAAGGTCTTCGAAAGCATTGGCAGAGGCTTTAAAAACACAGGTTATTATTGAAGAATCTGCCGGGCATTTCCTTGATAGAGAAGGCTATACTGAGTTCAAAACACTACTTGATACAATCAAAGCGCATTTTAGCTAGTTATGGCTGGTAAGAATACTAGGTACATTTACCAAGAAAAATCCCCTAGCCGTAGCATAGGGGATAATTTATTAAGCCATTTCAGACAGATCTTTCAAATATTGAAAGATTTGGCGATAGGCTTTTGGCGGTTTATTGCCTTCACGCTCTTTTTTCGCATTACGGACTAATGCACGCAATTGTTGCCTGTCTGTTTGTGGGAACAGGGCAACTACGTCTTCAATGACTTCATCACCGCCATCTAATAAACGGGTTCGTAAGTCTTCCAGTTTATGTAAAATGACTACTTGTTGGTTGTGACGGTTTTTAAGCTTATCCAGAGCCTCTGTAATCGGCTCAACCTCACGTGAACGTAATAACTTACCAATCAATTGTAATTGGCGACGACGGCCTTCACGTTTGATTTTTTGAGCAAGTTCAATAGCTTCAAGTAATTGAGTATCTAACGGAATACGTTCTAATTCACTTTTACTTAAATCAACGAGCTCAGCCCCTAATTTTTTGAGGATCTCAGCATCGCGCTTAATTTCGCTTTTACTGACCCAAATGATTTCCTCGTCTTCTTCGTCTTGCGGCGCTGGGATATCATCCAGCCAGTCATCAGGCTGTTTGGCCATATCGATTTTCCTTTTTACCGAACACAGTGGTTTAATTACGCGTAATTAATATGATTTACTGTGTTGTGAGTGTTAACATTCATCTATTATATATTGTAACTGGGAAAACCCCTCTATGACTACCTAGCATTTACGTGTTAGGGCAGAAAATCACGTTTCCCCCATATTATTGATTGGACTAAAGCATGAGTGTAACTGAACAAGTCACTGAACAACGTAAAAAACTCGAAGAAGCCGTCGCACACGCATTAGAATTTGCAAAAACACGTTGTGATGCTGCGGAAGTCGCAGTAAACAAAAGCACAGGAATTAGTGTGAGTACCCGCCAAGGGGAAGTCGAAAATGTTGAGTTTAACAGTGATGGGGCATTAGGGATCACCGTTTATCATCAACAACGTAAAGGTAGTGCCTCTTCTACAGATTTAAGCCCTGAAGCGATTGAACGCACCGTTCAGGCGGCAATTGATATCGCTAATTACACCTCAGAAGACCCGTGTGCAGGGCCGGCAGACAAATCTTTGTTGGCTTTTGAAGCTCCTGACCTCAATTTGTTTCAAGCGAGCGAACTTTCTCCCGAAGAAGCTATCCGCTTAGCATCAGTTGCAGAAATGTCAGCATTAAATGCAGACCCCCGCATTGTGAATACCGAAGGCGGCAGTTTTAATGGGCACTATGGTGTACGTGTGTTTGGCAACTCCCATGGTATGCTGCAAAGCTACTGCTCAAGCCGCTATTCGATGTCGAGTTGTGTGATTGCAGAGCAAAATGGTGAGATGGAACGTGATTACGCTTATACGATCGGTCGTAGCTTAGACGCATTACAGTCCCCTGAGTGGGTAGGGCAGGAGTGCGCTCGTCGCACCTTATCTCGTTTGTCACCTCGTAAATTACCTACGATGAAAGCGCCTGTTATTTTTGCGGCCGAAGTGGCAACAGGTCTATTTGGCCACTTAGTTGGTGCTATTAGTGGCAGCAGTATTTACCGTAAATCTTCTTTCTTATTAGATAGCCTAGGAAAACAAATTCTACCAAGCTGGCTAACTATCAATGAGCAACCGCATTTAATGGGGGGATTAGCATCATCACCTTTTGATAGCGAAGGTGTTCGCACTTGTGAACGCAATATCGTCGAAAATGGTGTTCTACAAACGTGGTTGATGACCAGCTATTCAGCAAGAAAGCTAGGTTTACAAAGCACTGGCCACGCGGGCGGCATCCATAACTGGCGTATTGCAGGCCAAGGGCTTTCATTTGATGCATTACTGAAACAAATGGGAACAGGGCTAATCGTTACTGAGTTAATGGGTCAAGGGGTGAGTGGGATTACAGGAGATTATTCTCGTGGCGCTTCAGGTTTTTGGGTCGAAAATGGTGAGATTCAGTACCCAGTGAGTGAAATTACTATTGCTGGAAACCTAAAAGATATGTGGGCGAATATGGTGACTATCGCTGATGATATTGAAACTCGCAGTAATATTCAGTGTGGTTCGGTATTGATCCCAGAAATGAGCATTGCAGGAGAGTAACTCCTTTTGTTCTTCCTCTGTTTTGTGTGAAACAAGGCGCCTAATACATTTGTTATTGGGCGTTTTTTATTCTATAAAATAGTATTTACCACTGTCACTGCGGTGTCGTCGCTCTGTCGTCATGCTGTCGTGGTCATGATTGCATTATGCTGACAGTATAGCCATCTCCTAAGATCATTCGATTTTTAAGGTAGGTTATGATGGAAAATAAAATTAAACAATTGAGATTAGCGCGAGCTTGGTCTCAAGAACAGCTCGCTCTACTATCATCACTGAGCACAAGAACTATCCAACGAATTGAAAACGGTGAAGTACCTAGCTTAGAAACACTCAGTGCATTAGCATCAGTATTTAATGTGAGTGTGTCTGAACTGACATCTACACCTTTACCCGAAAGTATTGAGCTAGATAATCGGATAGAAGAGGCTAAAAAGCGGGTAAGAAATGAAACAAAGTTACTTAAAAATATAATAACAGCGATTATTGTATGCGTAATACTGTATACCGCTAATTATATTTATACACCAGAGAGCCATTGGCCTATTTGGGTTAGTGCTATTTGGGGCGGGCTGTTAGCGATAAAGGTAATCAAACTGTTTTTATTGGATAAGCTCTTTCACCAATGGGAAAATAATAGATTGATAAATATGACTAAAAAGCACTAGCTTATATCCTTACTACCTATTAAAACAAAAAAGGCACTCAATTGAGTGCCTGAATAGGTTAGAGGACTTGCCTGAGTTTTTTAAATAAAACTTTTTTCGCTAAGCCTTCTTTAATTCAGCCGTTGTCGTGATTAACGGTGGAACTCACCAGCTGCTTCTGGTTGATAAACGATTTCAAGTACACGAACACGTGTTTGAACACCGTTTGGCAATTCCCAGCTGATTTCATCGTTTACATGCAAGCCCAACAAGGCTGCACCAATCGGAGCCATCACAGACAGTTGCTCCGCGCTATCTTTCAGTGACGCAGGGTAAACTAAGGTGCGTGTGCGTTCTTCGTTGCTGATTAAATCCAAAAAGCGAACGGTACTGTTCATCGTGACCACATCCGCAGGGATTTCTTGTGGGCTAAGAATATCTGCACGGTCAAGTTCATCATTGAGCGCTTCGGCAACCGGTGTGCCCGCATAAGCCGGCTGTTCCATCAGTGCATCTAAACGTTCAGCATCTAAATCATTGATAATAATTGTTGGCTTTGTCATACCACACTCCAATAGAGACATACAAAGCAAACACCCCCCACCCATAAGGTAGGGGGTGTCGCTAGAAATAAGTTTGTTTAAAATATTAGGCGCTATACGCTTTAAAGGGAAGAGATCATGATCACGATCTCTAAGCCTGCCTAGATAAAAATCTACTGATTGACATGCTATAGCTAGCTTGAAACTCTGCTATTTTTCATCATTTCATCAACTATTCTTCGTCAAACCTGTTTTCGAATAGGTTGATAATTGCAGACAAGGCCTGATTTTCATCCGGACCGCTAACCTCGATATCAATCTTACTGCCTTGTTCTGAGTCTAACATCAACATCGCAATAACGCTATCGGCCTCCGCCTCAATTTGATTATTATTACGCAAAATAACTCTAGAGTTAAATTGTTTAACTAAATCATAGAGTAACATGGCAGGCCGTGCATGCATCCCAAGCCGATTTTTGAGCGTTATTGTGGCTTTTACGGTCATTGCTGTTATTTACGCTTTTCCAATGTTCTGTGGCGTGACTGCACATTTTTACCACGGGAACGGAAATAATCGGCAAGTTGTTCTGCGACGTATACTGAACGGTGTTTCCCTCCTGTACAGCCAATCGCAACAGTTAAATAGCTACGGTTATTGGTTTCTAACATCGGTAGCCATAATTCTAAATAACTACGAGTTTGGTAGATGAAGTTATGGACTTCAGTATGCCTATCTAAGAATGCAGCAACGGGCCGGTCAAGACCTGTCATTGGGCGTAATTTCGGATCCCAGTGCGGGTTTGGTAAAAAACGCACATCGAATACATAATCGGCATCAATAGGAATACCATGTTTGAAACCAAAGGATTCAAACACCATTGTCAGTTCACGCTCACGTTTGCCCATCAAACGTGTTCTTAGCATTTCAGCTAATTCATGAACGGACATTTCTGAGGTATCAATAACTAAATCAGCACGAGAGCGTAAAGGTTCAAGTAGCTCATTTTCCTCATCTATTGCGCTTTCAAGCGAAAGATTTTTACTTGAAAGTGGGTGCAACCGACGAGTGTCACTATAACGACGTATAAGCGTGTTACGGTCGGCATCTAGAAACAATAATTGAGGAGAGAAGGTTGATGGTAATTTATCAATCGCTTCTTCGAAAATCTCTGGATTGTCGGGCATATTACGCACGTCGATGCTTACCGCTGCTGAAATATTACGATCAGCCAGTGAATTCGCTAACTCCGGCAGTAATACAACCGGTAGGTTATCTACGCAATAGAAACCCATATCTTCCAGCGCACGTAAGGCAACGGATTTCCCCGAACCGGAACGGCCGCTGACTATCATCAGCACCATGAGCTTGCTCCCTTTTGTTTCTTAATAATGTGTTTCTTGAAAAGCAGTACTTGCCAATTAATATTACTTAGAAACCATAACAATATCATTTGCATATGGCAAGATACATAATTTATCGCTTACTCTGTAATTATGCTGTATAGCTCTTCATCACTTTGTGCACTGCGCAGGCGTTTACAGAGCGTTTTATCGGCTAATTTTTTGGCGATAAGCGACAACGTATGCAGGTGCGTTTTACATTGGTCTGATGGCACGAGTAAAGCGAAAAGCAAGTCAACAGGCTGGTTATCAATTGCATCAAAAGCAATCGGCTCTTCTAAATGTAAAAAGACACCGACAGCACGGCTACTTTCACCTTCGTTCAGCTTTCCATGAGGAATGGCAATACCGCCGCCAATACCTGTTGTGCCAACTTTTTCTCTGGTTAATAACGCTTCAAATACCGTATTTTCAGGTAATTCCAATTCAACGGCAGCCAGCTCACTAATAATTTCTAAAGCTCTTTTTTTACTGGTGCACACAATATTATTACGTGTACAGGCTGATGATAAAACAACGTTTAACTGGATTTCTATATCACTATTCATTTTATTGTTCACTTAGGACTACAAAACCAGATGATGTATCCCACCATCTGGTTTGAAACATTATTCGGCTAATTAATAAGCCGCGTCAATGTATTAATGTTGTCTCAGTTTTTCTTTATGTTTGGTTAATTGGCGCGACAGTTTGTCTACGAGTATATCTATAGCAGCGTACATATCGTTTTCTTCCGCTGATGCGTGGAGATCCGCTCCATTAACTTGCACGGTTGCTTCAGCAATTTGCTGAACTTTTTCAACTTTCAAGACAACTTGGATACCATTAATACGATCAAACAATTGCTCCAATTTTTTGAGTTTTTTCTCAACAGTCTCGCGCAATGCAGGAGTAACTTCAATATTGTGTCCAGTAATCTGAAATTCCATACAATCTTCCTTATTTTATCAATTAAACCAGCTGCTTACGCTGGTTAGAGGGCGGAATGGATAACGATTCTCGATACTTAGCAACAGTTCTGCGAGCGACTTGAATGCCTTGTTCTGCCAGCATACTCGTCAATTTACTGTCACTCAATGGTTTTGCTGGGTTTTCAGCAGCAACCAGTTTTTTCACCAATGCTCGAATTGCGGTTGAGGAGGCTTCGCCACCTGTGTCCGTATTAACATGGCTGGAGAAAAAATACTTCAACTCAAAAATGCCTCGTGGACTATGGAGAAACTTTTGAGTTGTTACTCGTGAGATGGTTGATTCATGCATGTCCACTTGATAGGCGATATCGGCCAGTATCATCGGTTTCATATATTCCTCACCCAGCTCAAAGAATTCTTGTTGCTGTTCTACAATACAAGTCGCGACTTTTAAGAGTGTCTCGTGGCGGCTTTCAAGGCTTTTAATCAACCATTTTGCATCTTGCAGATGACTACGAATATATTGCGAGTCATCTTCATTTGCTGAATTATTTAGCATCGAAGCATAATGGTTATTAATACTTAGTTTAGGGATGCTATCTGTATTTAACTCAACTTGCCAGTGCCCAGCAATTTTTTTCACTAAGACATCAGGAATGACGTATTCTGATTCCCCAGTATTGATGGATTGGCCGGGTTTTGGATTCAGCGTTAAAATCAGGTCTATCGCGGTTTTTAGTGCATCTTCTTTTAAGCGAGTTAATTTACTCAGCTGGCGAAAATCACGGTTAGCCAGCAAATCAATATGGTTACTAATAATGCGCTTTGCATCTTGTAGCCCATCAGTTTGCTGAGGATACAGCGACAATTGGATTAATAAACACTCTTTTAAATCTTGTGCTGCAACACCCAGCGGGTCGAAATGCTGAATACGCTTTAGGACAGCGATGACTTCTTCTATGCTAATTTCAGGGTTATCAATCCCTTCATGTATATCAGAAATTGCTGTTGTCAGATAACCGGAATCGTCTATTGAATCAATAATGGCAGTAGCGATTGCCCTGTCTGTGTCAGTAAAAGGGGTCAGCTCAGCTTGCCATGTCAAGTAATCTTGCAGCGTTTGTGTCGTTTCACCTTGATAAACAGGCAGTTCATCAAAACTATAATCGTTACTGGTCCCTGACGGTGTTCCTGCAGTATATATTTCATCCCAATCAGCATCTAAAGGGAGCTCATCTGGCATATCATGATTTTCAAGAGCGTCTTTGGTATCGAGTTCACTGGTATCGGTATTTTCATTTAGGGAGTCAATAGATTCGGGCTCGGAATTCAACTCTTCTTGTTCAAGAAGTGGGTTGGTTTCCAAGGCAAGTTGAATTTCTTGCTGAAGCTCAAGTGTAGACAGCTGCAACAAGCGGATAGCTTGCTGCAATTGAGGGGTCATTGCAAGTTGTTGACTGACTCTAAGCTGCAAACTTTGCTTCATGAATCTGTTTTATTCTCCCTAAAAAATGACAACACGATAATTTATAACCGGAAACCTTCACCTAAGTATACACGTTTCACTTGTTCGTTCTCTAAGATCATGGTTGGTGACCCATGCGCAATTAAGTGCCCTTGGCTGACAATATAGGCTCTTTCACACACATCTAAGGTTTCCCGCACATTATGGTCGGTAATTAAAACGCCGAGGCCGTAATCTCTTAAGTGCTGAATGATTTTTTTGATATCTAAGACGGAAATAGGGTCTACACCCGCAAAAGGTTCGTCTAATAAAATAAATTTTGGGTTAGCAGCAAGTGCACGCGCAATTTCCACACGGCGGCGTTCCCCACCGGATAGCGACTGCCCCATACTGTCCCGAAGATGGGTGATACTAAATTCTTCCATCAATTCCTCAGCACGTTCTTTACGTTGCTGGGAGCTCAAATCTTCGCGAATTTCTAACACAGCCATTAAGTTATCATAAACGCTGAGGCGGCGAAAAATTGAGGCTTCTTGAGGAAGATAGCCAATTCCACGACGAGCACGTTCATGCAGTGGTAGAAGGCTGATATCTTCACCATCAATCATAATTTTGCCAGCGTCCCGCTGAACAATACCCACAACCATATAAAAGGTTGTGGTTTTACCGGCACCGTTTGGTCCCAACAAGCCAACGATTTCTCCTGATTTAACTTCCAGGCTGACATCTTCAACGACCTTACGTTTTTTATAGGCTTTAGCTAGATTTTCAGCGGTTAGTGTAGCCATAACAGTTATTTACTCTTACTTGCTGATGAATTTTTATTCGCTGCTGGGCCTTTTTCTTGCAATTGGGCTGGCAGTATTACAGTGGTGACGCGTTTACCTTTATCACTAAATGCTTCCATTTGCTGCGTAGGAACCAAATAGGTAATTTTGTCACCTTGGATATTGCTGTCTAACTGCTCAAGATAAGCATTGCCTGTTAAGGTGACGAGCTGTTTATCGACCTCATAACGGGCTTTGCTGGCATGGCCTTTAATTGGTTTGCCATCATCCTGTAATTGGTAAAAGGTAACCGGGGTACCAAAGGCCTCAATCACAATTTTATCCGAGTCACTACTTGGACGTGTTACAACCACTTTATTGGCTCTGATATCAATAGAACCTTGTTTAATAACAACATCATCAGTAAAGGTGGTGACGTTTTTTTCTAAATCAAGAGATTGTTTGACCGAATTAATCGTCATTGGCTGCTGCGTATCACTTTTTAATGCCATTGCAGGTAGGCTAAGAGCCAAGATTGCACTGGCAACAGCTCCTTGAATAAAACGTTTCTTAGTTACTTGATTCATTTTAATGCTCTTCTGGTTGTAACACATAATGAGTTTTAACATCTTCGATTAATTCAGCCGTTCTTGTACGAAGGTTTCCCTTCATTTTCATACCGGTAGAATTGAGACCTTGTCCAATAATGGTCACTTTATCATCAGATGAAACGTCTTGTGTTGTCAAATTGACAACTGCACTCTCAGTTGTAATTCGTTGGATCTGCGAGTCTTTGGTTAAGCTATCAACCTGAACATCGCTATATAAATAGAGAATTCTATCGTTCGTTAACCTAGCCTTGAAAGCCTTAACCGTCCAAGTTGGCTCGCCCGCTTCGTTATAAGTGGTTAGAACCGGTTTTGAAAACCACGTGATTTTTCCTTCAGTGTAGTTATCTATTTTATCTGAAACGAGTTTATACGCTAAATTACCCGTTGGATTATAGACAAAAGTCACTGAATCATCAGTTTGATAATTAGGTTGACCATCATTAATTACTTTATCCTCTTGGTTGTCAGAATCACTACCTGCTAAATTCCAGCCGATAAGCCCTAATACAACCAAGGATAAAATAATAATTAACCACTTCTTCGCATTGCTCATGAATTCAATCTATTCGTTATATTGATAAACCTTTTGCTTCTTCCAGTTTGCCTTGAGAAAGCAAAATAAGGTCACAAAGTTCGCGGACTGCGCCTTTTCCTCCGCCAATGCGAGTCACATAATCCGCTCGCGGTAATAACAAAGGATGGGCATCCGCGACGGCGACGGATAAGCCTACTTTAGCCATAACAGGCCAGTCAATCAGATCGTCCCCAATATAAGCTATTTCTTCAGCTGATAATTGTAGTGTATCTAACAGTTCGTGATACGCCAAAAGCTTATCGCTTTGACCTTGGTAAAGATATGTAATGCCTAATGTTTGGGCCCTATCTTCAAGAAGCTTCGCTTTTCTTCCTGTAATGATGGCGACCTCAATACCGGAAGTTAATAAGCAACGTATCCCATAGCCGTCACGGACATTAAAGGCTTTGAGTTCTTCGCCATTATTTCCCATATAGACCAAGCCATCAGACATGACACCATCAACATCGCAGATCAATAATTTGATTTTTTCTGCTTTGGTTAAAACAGTATTGGCAACAGGGCCATAGCAGGTTTCCAACAAGGTAGGCGTCATGGTATTTCCTTATGTTATACAACACCTGCTTGAAGCAGATCATGCATATGTAGCACACCAACTAATTTGTTATCATTTGCAACTAATAACGAAGTCACATGCCGAGATTGCATTAAATTAAGCGCTTCAACCGCTAACATGGTTGGTGATACTCGAATTCCACCGGGGGTCATTAAATCAGCAATTTTAGCGTTATTCAGGTCGATTCCCATATCAAAGATACGGCGTAAATCCCCATCAGTGAAAATACCTTCAATATTCATATCATCATCACAAATAACGGTCATACCCAGTTTTTTGCGGGTAATTTCCACTAAAGCCTCGCGTAAAGACGCACTTTTAGGAATATGGGGGATTTCATCACCCGTATTCATTAAATCACGAACGAGGAGTAAAAGTTTGCGTCCAAGTGCGCCACCTGGATGCGAAAGTGCGAAATCATTCGCAGTGAAGCCGCGGGCGGTTAATAAGGCTATCGCTAATGCATCTCCCATCACGAGTGTAGCTGTTGTACTCGTGGTAGGAGCAAGCCCCAATGGACAGGCTTCTTGAGGGACTTTGATACATAAATGAACATCTGCATATTTTCCCATATTACTTTCAGGGTTGTTAGTCATACAGATTAAAGGCACTTTAATTCTTTTTAAAACAGGAAGTAAGGCTAAAATTTCTCCTGACTCACCAGAATTTGAAATGGCTAACACAACATCGTTATGAGTAATCATCCCAAGGTCACCGTGACTGGCCTCTCCCGGATGAACAAAAAATGATGGTGTTCCTGTACTCGCTAGTGTGGCGGCAATTTTACGGCCAATATGCCCCGATTTCCCCATTCCCATTACGACGACTTTACCTTCACAGTTAAAAATGAGCTGGCAAGCGCGGTCAAAGTCAGTATTGATATATTGTTCTAGGTTTTTTAAACCTTCGTGTTCGATATGGAGAACTTCTTTACCTACTTTCTGAAAATCGAAGTTTGACATTTCTAGTTCCATGCGTAGCTTTTAAGTTAATCGGATTAGCGAAATTAAATTGTATAACGAATACTTGGTATCAGTAAGTATTTTGTCAGTTAAGCTATTTTTAATGTTAGTTTTATACTTAATGAGTATTTTTCGGGACTTCGATGTAGAATTTAATACGTACAAGACGATTTCATTAGCATCTTGAACCAAAAATGGATAGGCAAATTCGAGTATCCTCAAGCTAGGTAAATCACAACATTCTAAGAGCTATCTGCTGTTAATAGTGAAAGCTTTTGCTGACTATAGGTAAATTATATTGTTTTTTCTCTGTTATCTGAAGGTAAAAACAGGGTTGTAACACTAAAAGTCATATTTTCAACGCTATAATACTATAAATTCTATTTTGTTGTGATATTTGACGATTTTCAGTTTATCTTTCGGTAACATCTGAACGGATAAAAATATTTACGCGTGGTGTATAACGAGTTATTTAACAATGCAAGCACAGACAGACAACTTAATTGAAGTACGGAACATGTCCTTTACTCGTGGAAGCCGGAAAATATTTGAAAATATTAATCTGGCGGTTCCTCGTGGAAAAATTACGGCAATTATGGGGCCATCAGGGATTGGTAAAACCACATTACTGCGCTTGATTGGTGGGCAATTACGGCCAAATGAAGGTGAAATTTGGTTTGATGGCGACAATATTCCAGCGCTGTCACGCTCAAAGCTGTATCAATCTCGTAAAAAGATGAGCATGCTGTTTCAATCCGGGGCGTTATTCACGGATATGAACGTATTTAATAACGTGGCTTTCCCTCTACGTGAGCACACTAACTTGCCAGAATCGCTGATTCATACGACGGTGATGATGAAACTAGAGGCGGTTGGTTTACGTGGCGCTGCTCAATTAATGCCATCTGAGTTGTCAGGAGGTATGGCACGGCGTGCTGCGTTAGCACGTGCTATCGCGCTTGACCCAGATTTAATCATGTTTGATGAACCTTTTGTCGGCCAAGATCCGATTACTATGGGTGTTTTGGTTAAATTGATTGATGAGCTTAATCAAGCGCTGGGTGTCACCTGTGTCGTGGTTTCCCATGATGTTCCAGAGGTATTGAGTATCGCAGATAATGCTTATATTGTTGCGCAGCAGCATGTCATTGCTCAGGGAACGGGTGAAGAATTGCGAGAAAACCAAGACCCTCGTGTACGACAATTCCTTGATGGCATTGCTGATGGGCCTGTTCCATTCCGTTTTCCCGCCAATGATTATCTGGCTGATTTATTAGGGTAAAATAAAATGATATTAAAGGCGATAGCAGGCTTCGGACGCCGATGGATTGATATATTTTCCGCGTTTGGTCGAGCAGGTTACATGCTGTTTCGCGCCTTACTCGGTAAACCAGAGTTTCGTAAACAATGGCCATTACTGATGAAGCAATTGTACGCCATTGGTGTGCAATCATTGCTGATCATTGCTGTCTCTGGGTTATTTATTGGGATGGTTTTGGGGTTACAAGGCTATTTGGTTCTCACGACGTTTAGTGCTGAAGCTAGCTTAGGTATGATGGTGGCGCTTTCACTATTGCGTGAGTTAGGCCCTGTTGTAACCGCATTGTTGTTTGCTGGACGAGCGGGCTCTGCATTAACTGCTGAAATTGGCTTAATGAAAGCGACAGAACAGATTTCTAGCCTTGAAATGATGGCGGTTGACCCTCTAAGGCGCGTCATCGCGCCACGTTTTTGGGCTGGTTTTATTAGTATGCCGTTGTTATCTCTAATTTTTGTTGCTGTCGGTATTTTAGGTGGCGCACTAGTTGGGGTTGACTGGAAGGGGATTGATGAAGGCTTTTTCTGGGCTTCAATGCAATCTTCCGTTGATTGGCGGCTAGATTTAGTCAACTGTGTGATTAAAAGCTTAGTCTTTGCTATCACAGTTACTTGGATCGCATTATTTAATGGCTATGATGCCATCCCAACTTCGGAGGGGATAAGCCAAGCTACAACAAGAACAGTTGTGCATGCGTCATTGTCTGTTTTAGGACTGGATTTCGTACTTACCGCACTGATGTTTGGGAACTAAGTCATGCAAAGTAAAAAAAGTGAAATATGGGTTGGTTGTTTTATGTTGCTGGCGATTGCCGCAATTATCTTTTTGTGTTTAAAAGTCGCTGATTTAAAATCGATAGGAAGCCAATCCACCTATCAAATTTCAGCATCTTTTGAAAATATTGGTGGCTTAAAAGAAGGCTCGCCAATCAAAGTGGGTGGTGTGGTGATTGGTCGAGTTGCCAGTATCACGCTAGATAAAAAGAACTATGTTCCTGAAGTTAAAATTGATTTATTGAGTGAATACGACAATATTCCTGATTCGAGCTCACTATCAATTCGGACGTCAGGGTTGTTGGGAGAACAATATATTGCGATGAATATTGGTCCAGATGACGAAGAATTAGGTATCGCAATCTTAAAAAATGGCGGGCGTCTTGAAGATACTAAGCCGGCTATGGTATTAGAAGACTTAATTGGCCAGTTTTTATATAAAAGTGGTGATAGCCAAGGTGCAGAGCCAGAGTCAACTGCACAGTAATTTGGTGTTCCCTTTGAAGAATAAAGGAATGAATTATGTTTAAACGTTTAATGATGGTTGCTATGTTGGCAATCGCGCCATTTGCCATGGCAGTAGACCAAACCAACCCTTATAAATTAATGGATGAAGCGGCGGCGAAAACGTTTAACCGCTTGAAATCAGAGCAACCGAAAATTAAGCAAGACCCCGAGTATCTTAGAACAATTGTTCGTGAGGAATTATTACCTTATGTACAAGTTAAATATGCAGGGGCTTTGGTGTTAGGAACCTATTATAAAGGGGCAACTCCAGCACAGCGTGAGGCTTATTTCAACGCATTTGAAGATTACCTCGAACAAGTCTATGGTCAAGCATTGGCAATGTACCATGGCCAAACGTATCAAATAGCCCCAGAGCAACCGTTGGGAGATAAAAACATTGTCGCCATTCGCGTGACTATTGTTGATACCAACGGCCGTCCTCCCGTCCGTTTAGATTTCCAATGGCGTAAAAATAGTAAAACAGGTTACTGGCAAGCTTACGACATGATTGCAGAAGGCGTGAGTATGATCACGACTAAGCAAAATGAGTGGGGTGATATTTTACGTAAGCAAGGTGTCGATGGCTTAACAAAACAGTTAGAAATCAGTGCAAAAGCGCCAATTACTTTAGAAGAGAAAAAGTAATATGAGTCAGTTGTTAGCATGGGAACTCAATGAAACAACACTTTATCTCACCGGGACGTTAGACCGTGATTCGCTAATGTCGTTTTGGGATAAAAAAGACTCATCGCTGGAACGCATTGAAAATATAGATGTTTCTGGTCTCAAACATGTTGACTCAACAGGGTTGGCGATGCTAGTTCGCTTAAAAGGTGAATTCCAAGCTAAAAACCGTTCACTGAATATAACCGGTGTCAGTGATAACTTGAACACATTGATTGAGCTATACGGGGTTCAAGGGGTTATCCTCAATTAGGTTAAATATCCTAAATTGGGTCAAGTTATGTAAAAATAAGCGCCTCTATGTGCTTTTCGGCACGAGAGGCGTTTTCTTTGGTTTAAGTGTTAAGCCTAATCCTTTAGGATAGAGGATTGAGCTCTGACTGTTCTTATTGCGATGCCTCTGTATGCTATGCATGCAATTTGCACTATTTAGAGTAAAATTATAAATCACAAATAATTAATAAATTGAGTCATTATGGATACCAACGAAATTAAGCAAGTATTGATGGAAAAATTGTCTCTGAATGAGGCTATTGTTACTGGTGATGGTAGCCACTTTCAGGTTATCGCGGTCGGTGACATGTTTGACGGTATGAGCCGTGTTAAGCAACAGCAAGCAATTTATGCGCCTTTAATGGAGTATATTGCGGATAACCGCATTCATGCTTTGTCTATTAAAGCGTACACCCCTGCGCAATGGGAGCGCGATCGTAAACTTAGTGGCCTTTGATTACAAAGCCTAAGCGAACAGACTGTAAAATTCGACATACGAGAATACTTGAATGGATAAGTTTTTAGTTAAAGGACCAACCCGCTTACAGGGTGAGGTCACTATATCTGGCGCAAAAAATGCGGCATTACCAATTCTGTTCGCTGCTCTGTTGGCTGAAGAGCCAGTAGAAATACAGAATGTCCCCCATTTGAGGGATATCGACACAACGATTAAATTACTGAATCAACTTGGTACTAAAGTACAACGCAATGGCTCAGTGTACGTCGATGCAAGCACTGTAACGACATACTGTGCACCTTATGACCTTGTTAAAACCATGCGTGCATCCATTTGGGCTTTGGCACCATTGGTCGCTCGTTTTGGTCATGGTGAAGTTTCTTTACCAGGTGGCTGTGCTATCGGTGCTCGTCCAGTTGATTTACATATTTCAGGTTTAGAGCAATTAGGCGCAAAGATTGCTTTAGAAGATGGTTATGTAAAAGCAACGGTCGATGGCCGCTTAAAAGGTGCTTGCATTGTGATGGATAAAGTCAGTGTGGGTGCGACAGTCTCTATTATGACGGCTGCGACTTTAGCTGAAGGAACCACAACAATTGAAAATGCGGCACGTGAACCTGAAATTGAAGATACTGCTAATTTCTTAAATACCCTTGGTGCAAAAATTACGGGTGCAGGGACTGACCGTATTGTTATTGAAGGTGTTGAACGTTTAGGTGGGGGTGTTTATAAAGTACTACCTGACCGTATTGAAACGGGAACATTTTTAATTGCAGCCGCGGTTTCGCGCGGCAAGGTTATCTGTCGTAATGCTCGTCCAGACACTTTAGATGCGGTGTTAGCTAAATTGCGTGAAGCAGGAGCTAAAATTGAAATTGGTGATGACTGGATTAGCCTAGATATGGAAGGCAAACGCCCGAAAGCAGTGACATTACGTACGGCGCCACACCCAGGGTTCCCAACGGATATGCAAGCACAGTTTAGCTTACTTAATCTTGTTGCTGATGGTGCTGGCATGATCACTGAAACGATTTTTGAGAATCGTTTTATGCATATCCCTGAGCTAATCCGTATGGGTGCTCATGCTGAAATTGAAAGTAATACTGTGTTATGTCATGGTGTTGAAAAATTAACCAGTGCACAGGTGATGGCAACGGATTTACGAGCTTCTGCGAGTTTAGTTATAGCGGGTTGTATTGCGGAAGGGACAACGACAGTTGACCGTATTTATCATATTGACCGTGGCTATGAGCATATCGAAGATAAACTACGTGGTTTAGGTGCTGATATTCAGCGCGTGCACTCAGATGATTAATACCTTGATAAGGTAAATAGGCTGGTGGCTTTATTTACCCATTCGATGAATCAAAAAAGGTTGTTCGATATCGAACAACCTTTTTTATGCAAATGTATTTCTAATGATTACCCAGCCTGTTCTTCAGGAATTTCTTCGATAATCACATCAATATTTTTAATTTCGCCATCTCGTAAAATTTGTACTGCCGTTTTACTTCCGGGACGGATTTCTGCAACTAAATCCATAGTTTCCGCGGCTGAAATAGCCGGTTTACCATCAACCGATAAAATAATATCCCCTTGCAGTATACCAGCCTTAGCCGCTGGCCCATTTGGGGCAACTTGGAAAACCCGTAAGCCTTGTATTTGATTGATATTATTGTTATTTGACCTAATTTGAGGCAATTCGCGTGCGGTAATACCAATATAACCGCGGATCACTCGGCCATCACGAATTAGCTTATCCATGATTTTGGTGGCTAGTGCGGTAGGAATAGCAAAGCTTAGCCCTTCAGAACTAATGCCTTGACCTGCAGTGAAAGAAAGCGTGTTGATGCCTACTAACTCACCTTCGGTATTAATTAATGCTCCGCCAGAGTTACCTGAGTTGATTGAGGCGTCGGTTTGAAGAAAGTTTTGTCGGCGAGTAGAGCTTAACCCAACACGACCTGTCGCACTGATAATCCCCTGAGTAACGGTTTGACCTATGTTATAAGGATTTCCAATTGCCAGTACGACATCACCAACATGAGTGACTCGTTGCGTATTAATTGGAATAACAGGTAAGTTATCGGCATCAATTTTCAATACGGCGAGGTCAGTCAATGGGTCTGAGCCAACTAGGAGGGCATCAAAAATAGCACCATCTTGTAAAGCTACTAAAATTTGGTCTGGGTTATCAACCACATGTTTATTCGTGATGATGTAGCCATTTTGGCTCATGATCACACCTGAACCGAGGGATTTTAATTCACGTCCTGATTGAGAAAAACTGCCTTTTGAACTGCTATAAACATAGACCACTGCAGGTGCAGCACGACGTACCGCTTTATTATAACTGACGGGCTCACTATTTGTTTTACCATATAATAAGTCGGCTAAACCTTGAGGGCGCAAAGAAGGAACCGCAACGATAATAATCAATGCAGTCAACAGGCCAAGCATGACAGATAAAGTTAGCTTCTTCACCATAGGATATAGAATATTTAGTTA
Source organism: Providencia sp. PROV004 (assembly GCF_011045615.1). Lineage (NCBI taxonomy): Bacteria > Pseudomonadati > Pseudomonadota > Gammaproteobacteria > Enterobacterales > Morganellaceae > Providencia > Providencia sp. PROV004. Next base: position 3,756,218 of record NZ_CP042859.1, on the reverse strand, counting down.
TTGCTTAAACATGTTCAGAGCATAACATAAAAAAACAGGTACAGCAGAGTGATACTGTACCTGTTTTATTGGTTTTCAGATGGTTTTTGATGAATTAATTTCTCATCAGTAAATATAAGGTTTCACCATCACGCAATACTTTCATGGCTAATACCGGAGGTTTAGCATCGATAATCTTACGGAATTGTTCAATCGTCTCAACACGAGCGTCATTGACACCAAAGATTAAATCGCCTTTTACTAGGCCAATGGCAGCCGCCGGTGATTTAGGCGCGACGCTATCAACTTGAACACCTTTGGTGTTGCTTACCGTTGCATTCGAAATCGTTGCACCTAATAAAGATTCACTCAATTTTTCGGCTTTAGTTGCAGAGCCTTCGTCGTTCTCGAGAACCACTTTGACTTCCATTGGTTTACCTGAGCGAATCAAGCCAATAGTAATTTCTTTACCAATTTGGCTAGTACCGATTTTAGCTCTTAACTCTGCAAAGCTATTAATACGTTTACCATCAACAGAGACTAAAACGTCACCGGATTTAATGCCTGCTTTAGCTGCGGATGATTTAGGTAAAACTTCGCTCACGAAAGCGCCACGCTGTGCATCAATATTGAATGCTTTAGCGATATCGGAGTTCATTTCAGTACCTTTGATACCTAAGATCCCGCGTTTTACTTCACCATGCTTAATTAACTGCTCGCTAAGGTTTTTAGCCATATTACTTGGGATCGCGAAGCCGATACCGATATTACCGCCGCCAGGTGCTAAGATTGCGGTATTGATACCGATTAATTCACCGTTTAGGTTAACGAGTGCGCCACCAGAGTTACCACGGTTAATGGAAGCATCGGTCTGGATAAAGTTTTCTAGACCTTCAAGGTTCAAACCGCTACGGCCTAATGCGGAGATAATGCCTGATGTCGCTGTTTGCCCTAAACCAAATGGGTTACCGACGGCAACCGCAAAATCACCCACACGTAATTTGTCGGAGTCTGCAATACTAACAGCTGTTAAGTTTTTGATATCTTTTGCATTACTGATTTTCAATAACGCGATATCTGTTTGCGGGTCTTTACCAATTAAGTTAACGGCAATTTCACGGCCATCATTTAATTGAATTTGAATTTTGTCAGCGCCATCAATAACATGGTTATTGGTTAAAATATAACCTTGCTGAGCATCAATAATGACCCCCGAACCTAAGCCTTCAAATGGACGTACGCTTTGTTGCTGTTGTGGTACATTTGGGCCAAAAAAGAATTTAAGTTCTTCTGGAATTTGCTGGTTTTGTACGCGCGTACCCGACACGTGAATATTAACTACAGCAGGCAATACTTTTTCAAGCATTGGAGCTAAGCTAGGCATGTTCTGGCTTTGTGCTGTTGCAGGTAAAGTTGCAGGTAATGCTGCGCTACTTACGGCAGGGATAGCCGCTAAAGATAAACCTAAACTCATTGCTACCGCGGTAAGAAAAAAGTTTTTTCTTTTCATAATTTAGTCGATTCTCTCAAGAATAAATTATCAACTCATTGTAGATACAATTTTAGAATAAACACAATGCGTTGAGATAATATTGGTTGGTATCAGATTCAATTTTACTGATGACTATGACTACCGATTATGCGCAAAAGTTCCCCTTACGGGTAGCGAATATCCACTCTTTTACATCTATTTACATGCAACTTAAGTGAAACCATAACTTCTATACAGTAGGTAAATAAATTATTAATTTATATTTGGATGGAAATCTTGCTCAGAATTATTAAATAAAAATTTAATCATGAAAGATACACGGAAAGCGACTAAATTTAGTGTATTTGGTAGAAAATCACCAGTAAGTGGTGCTTACTGGTGATAAAAGATAAAAACTTACTTCTCTTTCTCTTCGATAGGCCTGAAAAGACCCGATGCACCATCTGAGTAATCTCTTGGTGGCATTTTAACTGGCGCTTGATCGTTATCTGCTTCAGATTCGGTTAAACGATAGTTAAATGGGTTGTCTTGCGCTGGCATATCAGGCATTAATTCAGACGAACTTTGTGCCATGTGTTGATAAAGCTGACGGTAATCACGCGCCATTTTATCCAATAATTCTGCGCTACGAGCAAAATGGCTCACAAGCTCTTTACGGTACTCTTCAAGTTCAGTACTTTTTTTGTCTAGCTCAGCCTGCGCTGTTTTTTGCTGGCGAAGCTTTGGGTTGCCATAGCGCACAACTAATGCACCGATGATAAAACCCACAATCAATCCGATTAATGCATACTCCCAGGTCATGCTGACTCCTTCATTACTTCAATGTTCACAGATTCAATGTTCGCAGAAACGTAGTGTTGTTACCGTTACTATACCTTAAATAATTCAAGTTGCATGTAAGCGTCAAGTAAAGCGTCTTAACATATTGTAATTTGACTAGTTAAGTGATGACAAAATCGACAAGCTTTGAATTAGACAGGCTAAATTAGTCAACAACTTATTAAGATATTAAGAGTGGAATCTTAAATCGAATTTCCTTACTCTATAGCGGCTCGTTAACCGAAAGTTAAATGATAACTGAATCTGGTTATAATAAAGGCAGTGTATATCAAATAACGGTAAAAAAACCGAAAAATTTTTAAGGATTATTCAGTTAATGTCGCCGATGACCCCTATAATGCGTTATCAACAAGCGCTAGCTGATGGAAACTATCAGCCAGATGACGTACAAAAGCTCGCTGTAGAACGCCTAGATAAAATATATCAGCAGCTTGTTGATGCAACCTCTTCCACTTTACAAGATAAGCCTTCAGGTTTAAAGCAGCGCTTTAACCGCCTTCTAGGTAAAACGTCAACAGTACCGGTTGTCCCCATACAAGGGCTATATATGTGGGGCGGGGTGGGGCGTGGAAAGACGTGGCTAATGGATATGTTTTATGAAAGTTTACCGGGTACGCGTAAACTTCGCTTACATTTTCATCGCTTTATGAAAAAAGTACAAGAAGATTTGATGGCACTGCAAGGGCAAGAGAACCCACTAGATATCATTGCGGATGAGTTTAAAAAACAAACAGATGTCTTGTGTTTTGATGAATTTTTTGTGTCAGATATTACAGACGCTATGATCCTAGGCACTTTACTAGAAGGGCTCTTTGCTCGGGGCATCACTCTTGTCGCCACTTCAAATATCATCCCTGATAATCTTTATCGAAATGGCTTGCAGCGGGCACGTTTTTTACCTGCGATTGAGCAAATTAAAAAATACTGTGATGTGATGAATGTCGATGCAGGTATTGATTACCGTTTAAGAACTTTAACGCAAGCACATTTATTTTTATCGCCAATTAACCATGAAAACCGACAACATCTTGATGAGGTGTTTGTGAAATTGGCAGGAAAAGAAGGTGAGGTGAACCCTGTTTTAGAGGTTAACCACCGAAAAATGCCCGTTATCCGTGCTGCAGAAGGTGTTCTTGCGATAGGCTTCAAAGTATTGTGTGAGGAGCCTCGTAGTCAAAATGACTATATTTACCTGTCCAACTGTTATCACACCGTCTTACTGTACGATGTACCTGTGATGGGAACCAACGATGAAAACCCGGCTCGGCGGTTTTTAGCGTTAATTGATGAGTTTTACGAACGAAAAGTTAAATTAGTGATTAACGCTGAAGTGCCAATGGAATCGCTGTATCAGGGGCAATTGTTAGCATTCGAATACCAACGTTGCTTATCTCGATTGCAAGAAATGCAAAGTGAAGAGTACCTGAAAATACCGCATTTAACTTAAGGTTAACGATAAAACCGAGTTGTTAGCGAACAAATCATCTAAATCGCATAATTTAAATACAAGATGCGATGTTTATTTGAGCAAACGTAAAAAAAATGCATTTGGGGTCGATTTTTGTTTCTGACTTCTCTATAATCTTGCGACCCCACGTTACAGCGTTGTTTTTTATTTCCCAAAAAATAACGCATTAATGCCAGTTAGGCTGCTCGAAGGGGTAGGTTTACTGGACAAAGAGTCGTGTGAACCTCAGAAAGCTTATGAACATGAGTGTTCACCAACGTGTAACTTCAATATTGGGTAAGTTTTAATGAAAACTTTTACAGCTAAACCAGAGACCGTAAAACGCGACTGGTACGTTGTTGATGCAGATGGCAAAACTTTAGGCCGTCTTGCAACTGAAATTGCTAGCCGTCTGCGCGGTAAGCATAAAGCGGAATATACTCCGCACGTGGATACTGGTGATTACATCATCGTTCTGAATGCAGAAAAAATTGCTGTTACCGGCAATAAACGCGAAGACAAAATCTACTATCGCCATACTGGCCATGTAGGTGGAATCAAGCAAGCAACTTTCGAAGAAATGATTGCTCGCAGTCCTGAGCGTGTGCTTGAAATCGCGGTTAAAGGCATGTTGCCAAAAGGACCTCTGGGTCGTGCAATGTACCGTAAACTGAAAGTTTACGCAGGTAATGAGCACAACCACGCGGCTCAACAACCGCAAGTTCTTGACATTTAATCGGGATTATAGCAATGGCTGAAAATCAATACTACGGCACTGGTCGCCGCAAAAGCTCATCTGCTCGTGTCTTTATTAAGCCGGGTAGCGGTAACATCACAATCAATCAACGTACACTGGAACAATACTTTGGTCGCGAAACTGCGCGCATGGTAGTTCGTCAGCCGTTAGAATTGGTTGAAATGTTGGAAAAACTGGATCTGTACATCACTGTTAAAGGTGGTGGTATTTCAGGTCAGGCAGGCGCAATCCGTCACGGTATTACACGTGCACTGATGGCTTATGATGAGACTCTTCGTTCTGATCTGCGTAAAGCTGGTTTCGTTACCCGTGATGCGCGTTCTGTTGAACGTAAAAAAGTGGGTCTGCGCAAAGCACGTCGTCGTCCACAGTTCTCCAAACGTTAATTTATTACCCTTTGGGTATAAAATTGATGAAAAAACCCGTCTTATGGCGGGTTTTTTATTGCCTATTGTTTTACTTACATTTTTATTATTTATGACAGGTAACAGTGTCTAATTATGACTCTTTATAAAAGAACGAATATAATCTAAAGTTAAACATCATAATTTAGTCTAAAATAATCACTAGTGAGCGATACTGAGATACTTTAATTAAACATAGTCCAAACTATAGAGTTAACTTTAAGGTTTTTATTCTGTATTTTTTGTTTTTATATTGTCATAACTCTAAATTTTTTACTATTTTATCCTTAAAATGAAATAAATCTATGATTTTTTCGATGTAGCCCCCCTAAGTTGTACAAAATCTGTTAGAATACGCCCCTGTTTTTTTATTTCGCATTTCTCGCCTTTACTGTGCGGGAGGGTTGTGTTGACTTCCAATATGGATAAATGAAAGTTAAACACAGGGGATTTTAAAATGGGTAATGGGTAATTAAAAATTAATTACATTTCGTCCATTTTGTATTTTGGAGGTTTTAATGGCTGTCGCTCCTAATAAACGCTCGGTAATGACATTGTTCTCTGGCCCTACTGACATTTTTAGCCATCAGGTACGGATTGTTCTGGCTGAAAAAGGGGTAAGTGTTGAAATTGAACATGTTGAACCCGGTCATCTGCCTCAAGATCTGATCGATCTCAACCCATACCAGAGTGTTCCAACATTAGTCGATCGTGACCTGACTCTCTATGACCCACACATTATCATGGAATATCTTGATGAGCGTTTTCCTCATCCACCATTAATGCCTGTTTACCCAGTTGCACGTGGGACGAGTCGTCAATTGATGCACCGTATTCAAAGCGATTGGTATTCATTAATGAGCAAAATAGAGAACGGTAGTGCGCAAGAGGCAGCAAATGCCCGCCGTCAACTATCTGAAGAGCTGATCGCGGTTTCACCTGTTTTTGCTGAAATGGAATTCTTCATGAGCGAAGAATTTAGTCTCGTAGATTGCTATTTAGCGCCGTTACTATGGCGTTTACCTGTACTTGGTATTGAATTGAACCCATCTAGTAGCAAATACTTGCAGTTGTATATGCAACGTGTATTTGCACGTGACGCATTTTTAGCATCGTTGACTGAATCTGAGCGCGAAATGCGTTTGTCTACAAGAGGCTAAAAGAATGATGGAAATGACAGCAATGTCACCACGTCGCCCTTATTTGTTACGCGCTCACTATGAGTGGTTGCTCGATAACGATATGACTCCGCATTTGGTGGTTGATGTCACCGTTCCTGCTGTTAACGTTCCTATGGAATTTGCTCGTGATGGGCAAATTGTATTGAATGTTGCGCCAAGAGCTGTTGGTAATTTTGAAATAACCAATGAAGAAGTGCGTTTTAATGCTCGCTTTGGTGGAATACCTCGCCAAGTTTATGTCCCAATGGCCGCAATTATGGCGGTATATGCACGTGAAAATGGGGCTGGAATGATGTTTGAGCCTGAAGCTGCGTATGATGCAGAGTTATCAGCAGGTTTTGAACAAGTTGAAGAGCTTGAAGACAACATTGCTTTAGTTCATGAAGCTGAATCTGTGGATGAAAATTCACATGAGCCATCAGATGATGAGCCACCGCGGCCACCAAAAGGTCGGCCTTCATTAAGGATTGTCAAATAATCCATTGGTCAGGTTAACAGTATATTAATCAACAGAGGGCAAAACCCTCTGTTTTTTTATATCAATGAGAAATTAAACTTCTAGAAATAATAAAATACCTTCGGCAGCATTACGCCCATCAGCAACAGCAGTCACAACAAGATCTGAGCCTCTGATTATATCCCCTCCGGCAAATACTTTTTCATGAGAAGTTTGAAACGGAAATCGGCTATTACGGTTTGCTAAAATATGACCATACTTATCACGCTTAATTAACGGTTTTTCTAACCAAGTTTGGTTATGAGGGGCAAATCCATAAGCGACAATTATGGTGTCGGTTTCGATAAAAAAGGTTGAATCTTCAAGTGGTTCTACTTGATAACGACCATTTTCTAATTCGCCATTTTGTGTACGAGTGGCATAAACGCCTATAAGTTGTTGCTGCTCATTAACGACAAATTCAGTGACTTGTATATTAAAATGGAACTGAGTGCCTTCTTCTAACGCATTGGCGACTTCTTTTTGTGAGGCTGGCATACTTTGTTCATCTCTACGATAGAGACAGCTAACCTGCTTTGCGCCTTGACGAATAGCGGTACGTACACAATCCATCGCGGTATCTCCACCTCCTAATACGATAACTCTTTTTGAGTGTAAATTAACATAGGGTTCGTTTTTAGAGATGGGAAGTTGCATTAAATGGCGTGTATTTGCGATTAGATAGGGAAGTGCTTCAAAAACGCCCTGAATCGATTTTTTAGGTAAGTTGCCTCGAATTGCTTGGTAAGTACCTGTACCAATAAAAATGGCGTCATAACTGCAAAGAAGCTCATCTAGAGAGACATCTATACCTACCTCGGTATTTAATTGAAATTGAATGCCCATTTCTGTAAATATTTCCCGTCGTTGGATCATCAGTTCCTTTTCTAGCTTAAATGACGGAATACCAAAGGTTAGTAGCCCACCTATTTCAGGGTGCTTATCAAAAACGACGACATTTACACCATTACGAATAAGCACATCGGCGCAAGAAAGACCCGCCGGGCCTGCGCCAACAATGGCGACACGTTTGTTAACGGGGCTAATATGGGAAAGGTTTGGGCGCCACCCCATCGCAAAAGCAGTATCATTAATATACCGCTCAATATGACCGATAGTGATAGAACCAGTTGTATCATTAAGTACACATGCTAATTCGCACAGTTTTTCTTGTGGGCAAACACGCCCACAAATTTCAGGTAAACTATTGGTATGATGAGATAATTCAGCAGCTTCGATAATTTTTCCTTCAGCAGCAAGCCTGAGCCACTTTGATATTGGATTATGTAGTGGGCACCTCCATTCACAAAATGGGCTACCACAAGATAGACAGCGGCTCGCTTGCTGTTGTGCATCGACGGCATTATCGGGCGCATAGATTTCAGTAAACGCTATTTTGCGGATTGCCAGCGCTTTTTTGGGCGGCTCGCGACGTTGGGAACCGAAAATATTTGAATTCATGGCATTCCTTACTGAATTTTGTCTGATTTTACTTGAGATAGCAGGGGCTTTTTCTTTGATTTTAGCGGTCTTGCCCAAGGAACAATAGCGTTATTGTTTTGATTTTTATGTAATTATGATTAAAAACTATCCAAGGTAAATTTTTACTTTATCTAACACAAAGAAAATACCTGATTGTTTTTTATCATTAATAGTAAAAAATGGCTATTGAATGAGCGGGATCGACATTTCGAGTGAATAATCATCCGAAACTGCCTTGTTTGATATATGATTCAAAGAGAATTTAACTAAGGGGTGGTTATGAAAGTACTTCGCGGCCTTGCGCAATACTATGTCGATTTAATGATGAAGCTCGGGTTAGTGCGTTTTTCCCTATTACTCGCATCGGCACTGGTTGTTCTCGCCATGATAATGCAAATGGCAGTGACAATTTTTTTAAGAGGGCATGTTGATAGCCTCGATATGGTCGGGTCAATTTTCTTTGGGTTAATCATCACTCCGTTAGCCGTTTATTTTTTGTCCGTGGTGGTTGAGCAACTTGAGGAATCTCGGCAGCGTTTATCGCGAATGGTTGATAAACTTGAAGTTATGAGAAAGCGTGATGCTGATTTAAACACTCAATTACAGGGAAATATTGAACAGCTTAACCTTGAAATTCAAGAGCGAGAAAAGGCTGAGCGTGCTCATTTAGAGCTCCTTGAACAATTAAAGCAAGAAATGAAATATCGTGAGCAAACACAAATTGAACTTGAGCAGCAATCTGTTTTACTTCGTTCATTTCTTGATGCCTCACCTGACTTGGTTTATTACCGCAACGAAAATAATGAGTTTTCAGGTTGTAACCGGGCAATGGAACTGTTGACTGGAAAAAGTGAAAAACACTTAGTTGGGTTAACTCCGTTAGATATTTATGATGTTGAAATTGCCTCTAAGGTTATGGAAACCGATGAAAAAGTTTTTCGTCATAATGTTTCTCTTACCTATGAGCAATGGTTGGTATATCCAGACGGCCGTAAAGCCTGTTTTGAACTCCGTAAAGTGCCTTTTTATGATCGAGTTGGCAAACGACATGGTCTGATGGGCTTTGGGCGCGATATAACGGAACGTAAACGCTACCAGGAGGCGTTAGAGAACGCGAGTAGGGAGAAAACCACCTTTATTTCTACAATCAGCCACGAGCTTCGTACACCCCTTAACGGCATTGTTGGCTTGAGCCGGATTTTATTAGACACAGATTTAACTTCGGAACAATCTAGCTATTTAAAAACGATCCATGTAAGTGCGGTTACATTGGGTAATATATTCAATGATATTATAGAGATGGACAAAATTGAGCGTCGCAAGGTTCAGTTAGATAACCAACCAATCACATTATCTGAATTTGTGAATGATTTAGAGAATTTAAGTGGGTTATTAGTGCAGCCGAAAGGGCTTAAATTTGTCATGGATGTCGCTCCTGCATTACCAAAAACGGTGTTAACTGATGGGACCCGTTTGCGGCAGATATTGTGGAATTTAATTGGTAACGCAGTTAAGTTCACGCAAAAAGGTGAAGTGAAGCTTAGTATTTGGCAAGAAGCTGAAAATAAATTGTTTTTCAGGGTTCAGGATAGTGGCATAGGTATCCCTAGGGATGAGCTAGATAAAATCTTTGCAATGTATTATCAAGTGACAGATTCTGCTGGCGGTAAACCGGCTACTGGAACGGGGATTGGGCTTTCTGTATCTCGTCGTTTAGCACAAAATATGGGCGGCGATATTCAAGTTGAAAGTGAAATAGGGCAAGGCTCTACTTTTACTTTATCCATTACAGCGCCTGTGGTTGAAAGTGATGTTGTTGAACAGCAAGAGAGTGAAGACGATTACCCATTGCCTGCATTACATATTTTACTCGTAGAAGATATCGAACTGAATGTCGTTGTTGCCTGTTCTGTATTAGAAAATTTAGGTAATACCGTTGATGTGGCAATGAATGGTAAAGATGCCCTCGAGATGTTTGCTCCTGGTGAATATGATTTAGTGTTATTGGATATCCAATTACCTGATATGACAGGCCTTGATATTTCTAGGAAACTCAAACAGCAGTACGATAAGCAAGATTTACCACCATTAATTGCATTAACTGCAAATGTTCTGAAAGACAAAAAAGAATACTTTGATGCAGGTATGGATGGTGTATTGAGTAAGCCATTATCAGTTCCAGCACTGACCCAGGTTATTGAACAATTTTGGGGGGATCAATCCTTGCGACCTGAAGAAGCACCGAGTAAGCATGAGGCTTCAAGTGTTGATGAATCCAAATTAGATTGCGATATGCTAGAGCAGTATATTGAATTAGTTGGCCCTAAGCTTATTTATGACGGGCTAGATGTCTTTGAAAAAATGCTTCCAGGCTACTTAGCTATTCTTGATTCGAACATGGTGGCTAAAGACCAAAAAGGCATTGTGGAGGAAGCCCATAAAATCAAAGGAGCGGCAGGTTCTGTTGGCTTAAAGAACTTACAGAAAATTGCACAACAGATTCAATCTCCTGATTTACCAGCATGGTGGGACAATGTGCAGGAATGGGTGGATGAATTAAAACAGGATTGGAAAGCAGATATAGAAACTTTGAGAAACTGGGTTGATCAGCGTACAAAAAAATAACCCCAACCGAAGTTGGGGTGCGCGAATACTGCGCCAACACCAGGGAAATCATTGATTTGCATATTTTTTTTGTATTTTGCAAATCATTAAATTAGGTATATCACTGTAAAGGGCAACATCAAGATACCAAAATTTTGCGAATCTGTTACAAGATTCATTAAAATCTGTGATGAAGATTGATGTTTGTGCACCTTAGCGCCTGAGAGATAATTTACTACAAATGGAGGAAGATATGAAATCAATTGCGGTTATTTTAAGTGGCTGTGGTGTTTTTGATGGAAGTGAGATCCATGAGTCAGTATTAACTATGCTAGCTTTGAGCCAAAATAATGCTGAAGTTCATTTTTTTGCGCCTGATGATTCTCAATCTACTGTTATTAATCATATTAATGGTGAGTTAAAATCAGAAAAACGTAACCAAATGGAAGAGTCTACACGCATTACACGTGGAAAAATATCGCCTTTATCCTTAGCTGATGCTTCAAAGCTGGATGCCCTCATAATTCCTGGTGGTTTTGGTGTGGCAAAAAATTTATGTGATTTCGCCGTTAAAGGAAGTGAGTGTGAAATTAATAAAGAACTATTAAGTTTAGTACGCCAAATGCACCAACAAAAAAAGCCGCTAGGACTGATGTGTATTGCTCCTGTGATGCTTCCTAAAATGTTAAATACATCAGTAGTACTAACTATTGGTGATGATAGTGAAACGATTGCTCAAATAGAACTTATGGGTGGGAAACATATTAAATGTGCTGTTGATGATATTGTAATTGATGAAGTTAACCGAGTTGTTACAACACCTGCTTATATGCTGGCTCAATCAATTTCTGAAGCAAATACGGGTATTAATAAGCTTGTTAAGAAAGTATTGGAAATGGCGTGATTATTTGAATGCGAACTATTGTTTCTAAATTATGGCACTGGTTAAAGAAGATCACATTTTCATTACTTGTGGTGTGGATTTGTTCAGTCGTTTTATTTAAATACATACCAGTGCCTTTTTCTGCAGTGATGATTGAACGACAAATCACCGCATGGATAAACTTAAATTTTTCTTATGTATCTCATTCTGAATGGGTAGATGAAAATCACATTTCTCCGTATATTTATTTAGCAGTAATTGCTGCGGAAGATCAAAATTTTCCTCATCACTGGGGTTTTGACCTTGATGCAATAGAGCGTGCTTACAAACACAACTTGAGTAATAAACAAACAATTAGAGGGGCTTCAACGATCTCGCAGCAAACAGTGAAAAACTTGTGGTTATGGGATGGAAGAAGCTGGTTAAGAAAGGGGCTGGAGACAGTAATGACTCCTATTATGGAGCTCTTATGGTCAAAGCAAAGAGTATTGACAGTTTACCTTAATATAGTTGAGTTTGGTGATGGTGTTTTTGGTGTAGAAGAAGCTGCAAATAAATTCTTTAATAAGCCGGCTAGCAAGCTTTCAATGAATGAAGCAGCACTATTAGCAGCAGTTTTACCTAATCCTCATAGGTATAGCGTGAAAAACCCATCTTCTTATGTTCTCAAAAGGCAGGCTTGGATCTTGAATCAAATGCACTTATTAGGAGGTAAGAATTATCTGAAAATAAACCAATTAGTGGATGAATAAGAAAAAAGCCATGGTTTTTAACCCACGGCTTTTGTTTTTATAACAATATATTATTGTTTATGATTAATTAAGATAAGTGAAAGCGGTCGTAACTCGACGAACACCGTCTGTTTCACTAGCAATTTTTGCCGCTGCATCACCTTCTTGCCTTGTTAAAACACCTAGCAAGAAAACCTCACCGTTTTCAGTAATGACTTTTACACTACCAGATTTAACGCTATCACTAGCAAGAATTTTCGATTTCACTTTGGTTGTTAACCAAGTGTCCTTTGAAGCCGTACCCAAATCAACGGGCTCACCGCTACGAACTTCATTATAGACTGCGATGGTGCCATCAACGTTAGAGGCGATTTGTTTTGCTCGTTCAGCCCAAGCCATATCAGGACTTTGGCCAGTTAACAGGACATTACCTTTATAAGCGGTCGCAATGATACGAGCCTTACCTGTGATTTCCTTATCTTTATTCAGCTGCCCACTAACTCGAGCTTCTAAAGTTCCATCGTCAACTTGCTGGCCAACGCTGCGAGGATCTGTGGCACTTTTCGTTGCAACAGCAGCAGAACCTACGACTGCAGCCCCAATACAGCCTTGTAATAAAACAGTACTGATGACTATGGCAAAAATCGGTATTAATCGCATTTTGTCTCCTTAATCGTCCTGATGTGGGAAAAGAGTATTGTCTATAAGGTCACACAGACAATTTACAGTAAGAAGATGAACTTCTTGAATTCGAACACTTCGTTGGGATGGTATGCGGATTTCAACATCTTGAGGACCCAGTAAGCCAGCGAGTTCCCCTCCGTCATAACCTGTTAAGGCGACAATTGTCATGTCTCTAGTCACCGCAGCTTCAACGGCCTTAATAATATCACTACTATTACCATGGGTTGAAATCGCCATCAAAACATCACCATGTTGCCCTAATGCTCTAACTTGTTTCGCATAAATTTCAGAAGGTTGCTTACTACCTGAAATCGCAGTTAGCACGGCATTATCGGTATTAAGCGCTAAGGCGGGTAAGCTAGGGCGCTCAGTTTCAAAGCGATGGATCATACTCGCAGCAAAACGTTGTGCGGTAGCGGCGGAAGCACCGTTACCACAACATAGAATTTTGTTGCCATTGAGTAAAGATTGAACCATCATCATTGCGGCTCTTGATATGGCATCAGGCAGCGCTTCAGCCGCTGCTATTTGAGTTTGGATGCTTTCAGTGAAACAAACTTTTATTCGGTCTAGCACGAGTTTTTCCTTTGTCGCCTCGATATAATTCAAATCATTTTTGTGTCGCTATTATATTTGAATTATAGCTTTGTTGACTGCATGATCAGTATATAAAGCTGATTATCACATTTGTTAATAAACATCATTTTCGTTAAATGCATTTTGTATCCAATCAAATTGGTTTCCAGTGATGGCGCAGATATCAAAACGGCATGCGCTGGTTTCAAAACTTTCTTGCCTTTGTGAGAGCCAAAATTTGGCGGCAGCTAATAGCTTTCGACGTTTGCGCCAGTTTACTGATAAAAGTGCATCTCCGTAATCACAATTTTTGCGAAAACGAACTTCAACAAATACCCAACCTGTATTATCTCGCATAATGAGGTCGATTTCTCCGCCTCGGTTTCTTGCGTTACGTTCGACAAATGTTAGTCCCTGCTGTTTCAGGAAAGCGAGCACTTGATTTTCATAGTACCGGCCTGTTAACCATTGTATGGCTTTTGGCATAATTTTCATGACGTCCTTGTCTGAAAAAAGATGAAGTATTGAACAATATTATTGCGCGGAAACCACTTTACCTTGTTTAAATTGTAACCAAGGTAATTCTCGGAACACCACACAGTTTGGTGTGGTGCTTAAGGTTCCAGATGCGCCATTAATACGAAATTGCCCCGATTGTTGAAGCTTGTCGTAATTGTTGGCTAAAGACCATGCGTCAATACCCATGGCATATAAGCGGAATAACGAGTAATCATTGTTCAGCTTTTGTTGGGCTTGTTTACGTAAGTTATTGTTTGCACCTGCGAGTAAAGGAATTTCGCTAAATTTAACGCCATCCATTTCAAAGCGGTAGTCTGCGCCAGATCCGGCTTGGTTACTGCGAGAGCTTGCATAAAGTGCAGGGCGGGAACGGGAACTAATCGCCATTTCAATCATTGGTTTGATTAAGGTGAGCTCATCACGAGTGGCAACAATATAAACACCGTCAATCGCACCGGTTGAATCGACATATTGTGAATCTATCGATTGTGCTCCGGTATTCACTGGCGTTCCTGTCATACGGATACCTGCACCACGATTAATTGACTCTTTTAGTGAAGGGATGGACCCAAAGGTTTGCATTAAAACGGTTCCCCCCCCTTTTTCTTGCCACCCTTGAGCAAAGGCTTTGGCTATCCTATCGCCGAAAGCATTAGCGGGAACTAATACCAATGGCATTTGCTTACCTTCAGCTTTCATATAAGCGGCCGCATTCTGTGCTTCATCTTCTGGTGATAATGAAAAATAGCAAAGATTTGGTCGAGGCTGTAATTGGTTCGCATCAAGCTCATTGAGCGCAAGCACGCTAACTGGAGCTCCCATTTGGGTAATAACTTGAACGTCACTTTTTAATAATGGCCCAACAATCAGGTTAAAGCCTTCATTTTTTGCTTGCTCAATAAGCGCAGGCATTTGTTTATTAGTGGTATCAAACACCTTGACGCTTTGGGTATTCACAGGGGCTGCATCGATACGTAAAGTGGATGCCACTACATCGCTATCGCTAGCAGTAGGGGTATTACCTGTTGTTGCAGCAACTTGTTCATAAATTTGGTCGAGGACATCATTTCCACTACTTGGGGGATCTATAGCGTCTTGAGAGGGAGACCCTTGAGGCAGACCTTTTTGCGCATCCATAAAGCCTTGCATAATCGCCTGGCCGAATACTTGTCCTTGCCCACTCATGGGTAAAAACAACGCAATCTTAGGATTTTTACCCACTTGAGGTATCATCGCTTGCAGTAAAAGGGTTGGTGTTGTCGTCACTCCAGGGTTATTTGAGTAACGCATTTTCCAATCGTTGTAGCCAGCAAGTAAGGCATCTGTGTCATCTCGGTTATTTTGATAAATATCTAAAAGATCGACCCAGCCTTGGAGAATATTTTCATCGGCACTAATTCCATGAATTTGTTCTGGCGTTAACTGTGTTAACATCTGCCATAACCCATCAATGTTAGCTTGGCGTTCAGTGGTTGTTTTTAATAAAGGTTCTTGGCTAATGTAGGCACGTATCGCCTCCATTGAAGGCTTACCTTGTGCTGCATCAATGATTGCTTGGTAACGGCTAGCATCATCAGATGCGCTTTGCTCAGGTGTTTTTTGGGTTGACGGAAAATATTCCGAGACAATTTGGCACCCAGACAGAGCAAATGTGGACAGCATTGCTGTGCAGATTAACCCTTTTTTCAAATGCAAAAAAATTGAAGGACGCATACTGTATCCAATGGTGTATTTTTCAATTGCTTAATTTTAAACCGGCTATTCGGATGAAACAATGAACCAACCTAATCAAGCTGTGGTTATGGCATCCACGCTGTATATCGTTCCTACCCCAATTGGTAATATGAGGGATATCACGCAACGTGCGTTGGATGTTCTTAAACATGTTGACCTTATTGCTGCAGAGGACACTCGGCATTCAGGCATTCTATTACAGAATTTTGCGATAAATGCACGGTTGTTTGCTCTGCATGATCATAATGAACAGCAAAAGGCAGATCAATTAATTAGTCGACTTCAACAAGGTGATAGTATCGCATTAGTCTCCGATGCGGGTACACCTTTAATTAATGATCCGGGTTATCATCTCGTCAATCGTTGTCGCGAAGCGGGTATTCGTGTTGTACCTTTACCGGGGCCTTGTGCTGCTATTACTGCGTTATCCGCCGCGGGTTTACCTTCAGACCGTTTTTGTTATGAAGGTTTTTTACCGGCTAAAACGAAAGGCCGTAAAGATGTATTGCAATCACTCGAACAAGAAACCCGCACGCTGATTTTCTATGAATCAACCCACCGTTTGTTAGACAGTTTAGCAGATATGGTGGAAGTCTGGGGGCCGGAGCGTCATGTTGTTTTAGCGCGTGAAATCACTAAAACATGGGAGTCTATTGAAGGTCGCCCTGTGGGAGAGTTACTCGCTTGGGTAAAAGAAGATGAAAATCGTCACCGTGGCGAAATGGTGTTGATTGTCGAAGGGTATAAAAAACCAGTCGATGACTCCGCAGTTTCCCCTGAAGTGGTGAGAACATTAAATTTATTACAAAAAGAATTACCTCCTAAAAAAGCAGCGGCGATCACGGCTGAAATTTATGGCCTCAAGAAAAATATGCTGTATAAATTGATGCTTGATAATCAAGATGGTGAATGATTCTTGAGCAAATAGACGAGTTCATTTATATAAGTGGTAAATGAAAGTCGTTAGAGTCTGTACAAGACTCAGCAAAGTGCCTATAATTCGCCGCGGAGTTGGCCAGACAACCGCTGCTTTATCGTAGTCCCTTCGGGAGACGGGTAGAGGGGAGGAAAGTCCGGGCTCCATAGGGCAGGGTGCCAGATAACGTCTGGGAGGCGCGAGCCTACGACTAGTGCAACAGAGAGCAAACCGCCGATGGCCTGTTTACAGGATCAGGTAAGGGTGAAAGGGTGCGGTAAGAGCGCACCGCGCGACTGGCAACAGTTCGTGGCACGGTAAACTCCACCCGGAGCAAGACCAAATAGGGGTTCATATGGTGCGGCCCGCATTGAACTCGGGTAGGTTGCTGGAGCCAGTGCGTAAGTGCTGGCCTAGATGAATGGTTGTCCAAGACAGAACCCGGCTTATCGGCCAACTCCCATTTTTTCGTCATACTTCAAGCTGTGCCTGTGTTGGCGTCACTCGTCAGCCCTAGTCACATACTTTTGTATGCTCCTAGGGATTTCCTCATTTTGCCGCCTTGGCACACCTCGAATTATTTAGAAAAAATTTCAGTTTATAATGCTTCGAGCTGTACCTGTGTTGGCTGCATTCAGCCACACGGGTCACATACTTTTGTATGCTCCCCGCGCTGTCTTCATTTTGCCGCCTCGGTATAACACGAACTATTTAGAAAAAATCATAATCTTTTGATTTAATATAAAAATACTTCTCTTCTTTCTTTTCTGGCTTGTCTTCACCATTTGATACATCAACTCATCAACTCATCAACATCACAACCCTCTGATGCAAATCAATGCACCCTGTGAATATGTAAATACAATAGTGGTATTTATAATGCATGTTAAAGAGATGTGCGGACATGAAAGAAAAACCACGTGTAAGGTACCAACGTCGCCCTGGTACTACAGGGGGTAAGCTCCCTTGGAATGATTGGCGTAATGCATCAACATGGCGTAAATTTGTACAATTAACGCTATTGGCGATCAATATTTATATTGGCATCACCTTCTATTTTTGGGTGCGTTACTACGAAACCGGAGGAGCGACAGTTCACCTTCCTCGCCCTGGTGGAATTGAAGGTTGGCTGCCGATTGCGGGGTTAATGAATTTAAAATATACGTTGGAAACGGGGAGTTTCCCGCCAATTCATGCGGCTTCAATGTTTCTGCTTGTTTCTTTTATTTTGATTAGCTTACTGCTCAAAAAAGCATTTTGTTCATGGATGTGCCCGATAGGCACTATATCGGAATATACGGGAAAAATAGGCCAAAAACTGTTTGGTTATCAAAAACAAATCAGTTTACCTAAATGGCTAGATATCCCCCTACGAGGTTTAAAATATTTACTATTAAGCTTCTTTCTCTATATTGCATTTTCCATGTCTGCGCAGATGATCCAATACTTTATGATGTCACCTTATGGGATCATCATTGACGTCAAAATGTTGGATTTCTTTCGCTATATTAGCTTGTTTGCGCTGGTCAGTGTTGCGGTTTTAGTGGTGGCAAGCTTGTTTATTCGTAATGCTTGGTGCCGTTATTTGTGTCCTTATGGTGCATTGCTAGGGCTGTTTTCGTTATTTTCACCATTTAAAATTCGGCGAAATGTGGAAAGTTGCATTGATTGTGGAAAATGTGCGAAAAACTGCCCATCCCGCATCCCTGTTGATAAATTAATTCAGGTAAGAACGCTCGAATGTACGGGGTGTATGACTTGCGTGGAATCTTGCCCTGTTGCATCAACACTGGATTTTTCATTGCAATTGCCAGCAAAAAAACATCAATTTCGGTTATCGGGTAGGATGATGGCTATTTTAACCTTGGCAATTTTATTTATCACTATTGGGGTTGCTATGTATTTTGGCGTTTGGGATAGCCCAGTACCCGATAATTATTGGTTTCATATTATTCCAAATGCAAGAATGATAGGCCATTGATGCACAATAAAAAACCCCGCTACATATGATAATAAGCGGGGCAACTTGTTGTTTTGTCGTGATGACAGATTTTGTACTGCTTATTTATACTTATTTCTCGCTTATATTTATTTTCTTACATACTACTTACTACCCCATCAGTTAACCGCTTGCTTAACCATCTGCAATAACTGACGTACATCTTCAGGGCGCGTATTGCCAGTATCTTTATCAATAATTGAGCTATAGATATGAGGAATGATTTTTTTCACGCCTGCATCAAGAGCAATTTGCAAAATTTCAGCAAAGTTATCTAAATCAATGCCGCCTGTAGGCTCTAAAGAAAAATCAAAGTCAGCGCAAGCTTTGGCAATGGCTTTATATTCTTCAATATATGTTAACCCTTTCATATTAAAGAATTTAACAGAGTCAGCACCCATGTCTTTAAGCATCATAATGGCAGTTTCAATCGGAACAATGCCATCTGGCGCTTGAGAACTTAATGGGCCTGTGGAAATTTTTACCATACCCACCGTGCCTGTCGGTGATATGAGCGCATTCACGAAGGTTTCGTTTTGGCCTAATAGTGCACGGCTAATTGGGGCACCAGTGAATACTTGGTTAACGTGCTGCGGTTGCACTTCTTTTGAAATCAACGATACCATGGTTGATTGATTTGGGTCGCCAGCACCCAGGCCAACTGATAATGCATTATCGGTTTTTTGGGCATAAATACGCATATCTGCAATCGCGCTTTCTAAGTCAGGGTAATTTTTAGATAAAACACCAACAACAACAAAGGTTTCTGCTGCAGCATAGATATCTTTTGCATTTTGATGGCTGCCTGCCAAGACGTTTAAACACACGCGGTCACGATAAAAATTCGGTGACAATTTCATTTTAAATTCCTTCTACTAACAAACGAATATTCTGAGAAATAACATCAAGTTGTTCAGTACTAACACTACGAATGTCAGCTTCCACTTTTCCTTCGTTGGCTTTGTACTCACGGAAGTAAATCGCGGTATCACCTTGTTTTAACTCAGCCATGATTTGGTAGGTAGTTTTGCCTATTGTTTTTTCATCAAAGCTAATTTCAGTACGAGCAATATCACGTCCAGCGCCATCCCAGACCACTTGAGCAGAGATACCTTTAATTGCATTCAAATCGCTGATGAATTTACTCATTCGATTGACCATTTCTGGGCCAGTTTCTTTTGTCGCTGTCAGGTACTGTTCGATAGCAAGAGTGAGGCCTAAAATACCTTCTTTACCCACTTTCATCGCACGGCCAATACCTTGGCTTTGGCGTTTTACCCACTCAACATATTGTTTTTTACCAATAACTAGGCCACTTGTTGGGCCTTCAATCGCTTTTGCGCCACTGTAAATCACAATATCGCCGCCTGCTTGGTAGTAAGCTGTGAGCTCTTCTTCAGCGGCAGCATCAACGATCAGTGGTAGCTGGTGGTCATGAGCCACTTTGGCGGCTTGTTCCACGGTTAACATGCTTTTTTGTACGGTATGATGGGATTTGATATACAGAATAGCGGCGGTATTGGGGGTGATTTTTGCAGCTAACTGGGCGGCGTTGCACTCGTTAGCAAAGCCCGCTTCGACCACTTTACCACCACCTAAGCTCACCATTGTATCGACAGGAGCACCGAAATTAACGTTATGGCCTTTAGGTAAAATAATTTCACGAGGCACAACTTTGTCGGATGAATGCAAATTAAGCAGTAAATCATCATCATCTTGTACAATCACCGCTGCAACAGCTTGTGCGATACCGGCAGATGCGCAGGAAACAACAACTGCGGCTTCAACATCTAATAGATTAGCAATGTATTCGCCAGTTTTATTAACTAAGTCTTTAATTTCAAAATAATTATTTAATCCGTAAGCAACACGTTCAACAACTTCCGGAGTTGGCGTTGAAACACCCAGAATTGTCATGCGGCCAGAGGCATTAATAACGTGTTTTAACTGATATTTATCATAAATCGATTGCATGTTCTGATTCACCTTGTGCATGAATAATGTGTTTTCCACCGACGATAGCAGCCAATGGTACGAAGCGGTGAGTGCCTATACGGTGTTCGCCTTCTGCATCCGTGAGCTCGGTTTGCTCTTCTTTAAGGTCAAAAAGGGTTATGTCGGCGTCAAAGCCCGGCCTTAAATAGCCTTTCGCGGGTAATGATAAGAAATTGGCGGCTTTTTCGGTAACGCAGCGAAGCACTTGTTCCGCACTAAAGCCCATACACAGGAATTTGGTCATCACAAAAGCGAGGCTATAAACAGGGCCATTAACGCGGTTGCGGTGGTAAATATCGGAACTGATAATGTCAGGGTAAGTGCCGATGCGCATGGCTTGTTCGGCAACTTTAAAGCTAAAACTCTCACCGCCATGGCCAACATCTAATATGACTCCGCGTGCGAGTGCGCGAGCAATTGAGGGCTTTAGGTAGCCATCTTCGCCTAAAATTTTATTGGGTTTGCCATTAAAGCAGTGAGTGATGATATCGCCACGTGTCAGTAAATCAGCGACTTCATCGATATCCGGTGGGTTGTTGCCGATATGCACCATGAGTGGAAGATGGTGTTTTTTCTGCATTTCTTTAGCTTTAATCAGTGGTGCAATACCATTTTCACCAACCACACTTTTACTCATACGCGCTTTCATACCAACAACAAAGCCTGAGTGGCGCTCGATAGCGTCTTGAAAGCAGGCATCATTGATGTTGTTCATATCGGACAATTCATTTTGTGCAATGATGCCAATGCGTGAAATATTTAACAGAGAAAAGACATTGGTTTTCGATTTTTGTGTCAGTTGATAAAATTTATCAATATCATCAGCACCGACACTGCCTGCATCAACCAGTGAGGTAACTCCGCCAGCGGCTCCTGCTAAATCAGGGTCATCGAAGTAAATAGGTGACTCAACAAAACAGTGTGCGTGAGAATCAATCCATCCGGCGCTGACATAAGTTTTACCTTGGAGATCAATAATTTTGTCAGCTTGCTGGTTACAGGCTAACTCAGGGCCTGCTGCTTCGATTTTTCCATCTTTGATAAGAATATCGATAATCGAGCCATCGATACGCTTACCTTGTTTGATGATTAGAGTGTACATAGTTGCCCTCTTTATACTCATACTCGATGCTCGTCATACTTCAAACTGCAGCGTTGTTGGCAGTACTTCCGCTACCCTAGTCACATACTTTTGTATGCTCCTAGGGATATCGTCGTTTGCCGCCTAGCTGCAATTTGAATTATCTAGAGCATGCTTAAATACTTGAATACTTGTTCTAAATAATGCCAACCACAGCGTTGTTGGCATCACTTCCGCTACCCTAGTCATATACTTTTGTATGCTCCTAGGGATATCGTCGTTTGCCGCCTAGCTGCAATTTGAATTATCTAGAGCATGCTTAAATACTTGAATACTTGTTCTAAATAATGCCAACCGCAGCGTTGTTGGTTACTCTTACGCTACTCTTTGAACTATTTCGAGCCTGTTTTTAATGATGTTATTCAGTAACCCGGAGCAGATGCTCCGGGAGGATACTAGTTAGGCGACGATTGGGAAGAAATAACCAAATAACATCGCACCTAAAATGGCGCCACCGGCAACTGGTTTTTGCCATACATAGAAAATCAATGCGCCGATTAATGAACCAATTCCGATTGGAATAGAAGCTGCCATGGCGGCTAAGATAATCAATGGGCCTAAGAATCGACCTGAAGTATTACCCGCACCCATCATGACGTCTGCACCAAAGGTTGAGTTGGCTTGGGCAATGGTGAATTTACGTGCAAAGACAATCAGTAAACCGATTAATACCCCAAGGAATAAACCTGTCACTAATGAAAGCCAGAAGTTAGTGACTAGAATATCCCAACCCGCAGCGAGGAATAGAGCAGGAACACCCAGCCCAATACCAGTTTGCAGCGCCCCACCAATATCTAAAATACCAACCAGTGACCCTTCGATGATTCGAGCAAATAAGAAACTTGCACCGAATGCGGCGACTGCACCGTAAACCCCTGTATCTAAGCCTGCACGTAACATGGCGACGAACGCTACTTCGTTAAATGCACCAAAGCCGTAGACGACATACATGTGGGTACCTGCGAAGATCCCTGCGGATAGCAGCCCAACAAAAATCGGAAAGGACCATTCTGCGTACCAAAAATCTTGTTTGTTAATTTCAGTTGTCATGATTATTTCCCGCTCAGCAGACCGTGGACGTATTCAAGCCACAATGGTTTATCTAGGTTGAAAGAGGTGATCATCTTCAGGTCGAACTCACGGAAGAAGCCGCTGAGAACGAACAAGAGAACCACGGTTATCATCATTGTGCGAGTGATACGGTTCCAGCCGTTGTCATCAACGCCTTTACCAATCAAGATACCTAAAACTAAACCAGGGATAGCATTCCCCATGATTAACTGAGCACAACCACCAAATAATGTTGCCCAGAAACCTGAACGACGCCCGGCATCCATAGCGGCTAACCAGAAGATAACTGGCATCACCGTGTTAACTAACAAGTTAGCGGCAGGCACTAGTACGTTAATGGCTGTTGTTTGCAGTGCAGCCGGAACTGCGGAAGCAGTTGTGTTTAAGAAGGCGACAACTAATGCCCCGATGATGGCACAAGCAATCGCCATTTTTTTCGGGTTATGCAGTGTGTCAGCGACACTACGGTTTTTGGTTAACAGCGCTGCCGCACCCCAGTTTGGGATGATGCGGTGGTCAACGTCTTGTGTAAATGCCCCTGCAGCAACTGATGATGCCCATGCATTAAAGAAAAATCCTAAGCCAAAAGAAAAGTGAGATGCTGGGTCGCCTTCACACGCGTTCAGCTCACCCAATGTACGGAATGCCCCCATACCTTGTACGGTTGGTGCGTGGAACATACGCGCAGCCCCTGCGCCTAAGCCAAAGCCGCAGAGCCCACCGATGATCAGGGACATGCCCAATATTTCTAGAAAAGATGCAGTTTCACTCATGGAATTAACTCCAGACCTGATTGCTATTATTGTTCTGTAAATGGTATTTCGTTGACAGAAAGTAAAGTGACATCCAGCGAAACGTCGAGTACAACACGAAAATGTTCACGTTTGCGTGGCAAAAAGAGAAAAAGAAATTTTTCTGTCCGCGAATGAGAGTGAGCACTAATCACTTCAACATCCTTTGGTTCAATTCGTAGGATGATGTCTGTGCTGTTTTTCAGTACGGTTTTTTGAATTGAATTTAAGGCGTCAGCTATCGCTTTTTGCTTAGTGTCGCCTTGCCCTGTAACCCGTACAACCGTTTCGATAGATTTTTTCATTAAGCGTTGCCGTATTTTTTATTGAATGCTTTTACTAAGCGCTCGCCTAACTCTTCCTTGTCCATAAAACCGAAACCTAATACATTGCAACCGTCTGCAATTGCGGTTTCTCCCTCTTCAATGGAGCGCATCCCATAGCGAGCTTTATAGCCATACTTAGTTTGAGCTGTGATTGCACCAGCGCCACCACTTCCACAAAATGAGATACCTAAATCGGCTTGTTCTGCGTTCATCACATCGCCAAGTTTCATGTCAGCGGCGACACCTGGAACAACAATCGCTTTACCGCCAGCAGCTTCAACACCCGCCGCTACTTTTTGGCCTTTACCTAAACGGTCACCGATAACAACAACTATCTGTTTCATAAAATATTCTCCAAATCCTACCAAATTAGTAATTAATCATTTGAACGTGCAACTTCAAAGTGAACAGAGAGTAAATAGGTCTCTTCAGGTGCTAAACCGGGAAGTGTGTCAACAACCCGTTGCGCGAGCGTAATCGAATGTTCAGAGATTTCATCAAATAGGCTGATATCAACTTCTGGTAAGGCTTCACCCGTTTTTGCTCTACCGACCATGGCACGTAAATGAGACTCCAACATCTGTTGTTGTACATCCGTGGTGTAGCAATCCTCCTGCTTGAGCCAGTCAGTAATCACTGCTAGCAGTTTTTGTGTCACCTCATCAATATCAAGGTTATGTTCTAACATTTTAAAAACGACAACTGATTCACTCATAACTATTTAAAATCCAAAGTAATATTGCAAGTTAGACTACTCTGTTCCTTCATGCCTTATACATTAGACGTTTATTGGTATTTTTTGCAGGTAGTGAATTTCCACTTCAAAGTGGAAATTATTTGGAAATAAATATTAGTTGGGTTGGTATGTTTTTTGTTCTATGTGGAAGTTAAGTGGAAAAATTGACATCAATCAATTATCTAAAAAGGATAAAAATAACAATACTTCGAATAAAATATGTTGTTTATCAATTGATTATTTTTTTACATAAAAAATGGAATTGAAAAAAGGAACTGGAAAGAAAAGTGGAAACAATAAATGGAAATTATGTTGTGTTGATTGCAATAGCTTCCACTTAGTTACTCTGTGCGTAAAACAGGCCGTTTAGGATAGGAAAATATTTGCGAGAGTTGTGGTTAGGATCACGTAAAAGTCAGCAACTTCCACTTTTCCACTACGAAGTGGAAGTTGCTATCAGATTAGAGGATACGTGCTAAGCTGTCTTTAGCTATCACTTGGAATTCATTGAAATTTTTGACACTTACTAAGCGACGAGTCGTTTTTTCCTTTACAAAGGTAACGAATAAATCATAAATAGCCATCGCTTCTTCATAGTCTGTTTTACTAATAGCCAACAAGAAAATGACATAAGCGTTCTCTTTGGTTTCTTTATTCCATTCAATGCCTTTTGGGGCCACAACGGTTGCAACCACCGTTTTATTGGCAAGTAAGCCTAAAGAGTGGGGTAATGCGATGCCTTCCCCGAGCAATGTGGAAACAATTGATTCACGTTCTTGTAGTGATGGATAAAAATCGGGGGTTACATAGCCTTCTTGCTGTAATTTATGGCAAACCATTTGAAAGAGCTCTTCTTGGCTAATTTTTTCATTAATTACCATGAAGAACCGTTCATCAAAAAAACGCTCAATAATATAAGGGCGAGTTTGATCAACCATAGCTAGGCGGCCAACTTGCTCTAGCTGATAGGGCGTTGGGAAAGGCGCGATTTTAATAACAGGCTTGTTTTTCTCTGAAATTCGTACTGTGGTTATCACGAAATCTTCAGTGACTTCATCCAAGGATTCATACTCTTGTAATGTTAACCCTCGACTAAATTTGAGTTGTGGAAACTCACGCATGATTTTAGATTCAACCACGCGAAACGTGGAGTTTCCTGCATCGGTGACTACCAGTACTTCTGTTTGGCGAATTGACCCTGCGCCATAGTTACGTTCGAGGCTAACACCGATATGAACTGCAAGATAACCCAGTTCATCTTCACTGATTGAGTGGGGGAGTAATTGTTTACTTGCGCTGGTTAATGCGCTGAGTGTGACGTCATAGGCAAACGGATAGTATTGTTTAATATCAGATAATAGCGGATTTGGTGTAGAAATATGATACTGCAGGCGAGTGATTAAGGCCGCAAGATGCGTATTGAGATCTTTTTTGAGCTTTTCATCATTTCGTAAGTCATAATTATATAATTCATTAATATAATTTAAAATATATTCACATAGCTCATTATGAGTACCACTTTTTTGCGTGCTAGAGTCTTGGTTACTAATACGTTGGGCAACAATTTGGTCATGCAAATAGCTGAGTTCCGCCCCAGAAAGGTCATTGCCAAGAAAGTAGATCAAACCTTTGGAGATTTCATCGCACGCTTTACGGATCACTTCTTCACTGTCATCGTTTTTGACCGCAGTGGTGAGCTCATGGCCGCGAGTGATACGCAAAATAGTGACCGCACAATTAAAAACTAGGTATAAATGGCCTTCATTGCTAATCCGAATATCAAAACGATTCAAACTGTTATGTAATACTTTATCGATATATGACAGGTCTAAATTATCCAGACAATCGGGGCGGAAAGTGGTTAAATCAGGCGATATCTGTGCGCAATAACGACGCCATAAAGTTTCAGTCATACAAGCTCGAACTGCCCACTCGCTACCATTCAAACGAATACCTTGGTGAGGAATACTTTCTAATGCAATTTGGT
The DNA here is from genome assembly GCF_011045615.1 of Providencia sp. PROV004. Lineage (NCBI taxonomy): Bacteria > Pseudomonadati > Pseudomonadota > Gammaproteobacteria > Enterobacterales > Morganellaceae > Providencia > Providencia sp. PROV004. Next base: position 3,729,447 of record NZ_CP042859.1, on the reverse strand, counting down.
ATTTTTGCAGCTGTTCTCTCACCGCCCCCATATCTTGTTGTAAAGTGCCTCGGCTGATAAACCATTCCTCAGCGATATCATCAAGCTTTACGGGAAGTGATAGCATTAAGAGCTTTAATAGCAGTGCATCAATGCGCTCTTTGCTCGTTCGAGGGATATGATCGTCTTCATCATTTTGTTGAGTAAAGGTCGCAAATAGGGCTTCGTCTTCAATGTTCAACCGGTAACCACGACCTCGTTCATACACAATATGTGCACTATATGGCTGTATCAATTCATTGATTTCATTGATATCAGAACGAATAGTTCGAGTAGAAACGGAAAAGTTTTTTGCTAATTCGTCTTGAGGAACAACCTCATTCAGAATTTGAGCAAAAATTTGATTATGTCGCTGTTGAGTGAATAGAGCCACGGAAACACCTTTAAAATCAAAACGAAAAAGCATTTGAGCAATAAAATTACGTCTTTTTTGCTCGCTAATGGCAGGACTCTAACACAAGCGTGTCAATATGTAGGATATGTAAATGATGAAATTTGCGAATCCGTTCGCAAAATTCATGCTGTTATAGCAGGAAAGTGGCTAGTTTTGTTCCCCAAGGTCGATTAACAGGCCTCTAAACGGTTTATCTGCACTAATGATGATTTGATTATCATCTTGGATAAATGCCCCATCATTGCAATTCATCCCGAGTTGTTCGCCTTTTGGTGTTCGTAATGTTGCTCCACCATGTATAGACTGAAGGAATGAATTTTTTCCTTTTAGCGTGATCGCTGTTGATTCATCGGCTGCCAAGTGAATTTGAGTGATCCAAATTTGTTGACGTAATTGAATGCTTTGATCTTCCCCATCAGGAGAGGCGATAAGCTTACTCTCATTTTCACTAATGGCTATTTTTTGCAAGGGCAAAGATTCTTGCTGTGGGCAAGCATTTAACCAGAGCTGTAAACGCGTTAGTGGTGTTTTGGGGCACACATTTTGTTCACTGTAGCTAAGATCTGGGCGTGGTGAGAAACGCACACATTCACCTTCATCCGCTTGGATGGTATTACCTAAACTGTCTCGATATTCTGCGTGCCCTTTTAGGATGATATTTAAAATATCAACATGAGGGTAGGTTCTTGGCTGTAGCGCATTTTGTGGCGCAATAACCTCTTGATTCAGCACTCTGAGTGTTTTAAAACCCATAAAATCTGGGTCAAAATAATGGCCAAATGAAAAGGAATAACGCGCTTGCAGCCAACCATAATCAGCTTTTCCGCAATGGTTAGCGGGTCTCAGTGTCATCATAATGGTTAACCCCCATCGAAAATAAATAAGTTAATAATCTATTGTTATAATAAATAGCTGGACGTTGAATTGTTAGCCAGTTAATCTGTTTCCCTTGTTCAAATTTCCTGAAAGAGAAACTTCATGAGTAAAGAGAGAGCATTAACGCTTGAATCATTAAGGGTTATGGATGCAATCGACCGCCGTGGTAGTTTTGCTGCAGCTGCTGAAGAGTTGGGGCGAGTCCCGTCTGCACTAAGCTATACCATGCAAAAATTAGAAGAAGAGCTCGATGTCATTTTATTTGACCGTTCAGGGCATAGAACTAAATTTACGAATGTCGGTAGGATGTTACTTGATAGAGGAAGGATCCTACTTGAAGCCGCTGATAAGCTAACATCTGACGCGGAAGCCCTTGCAAAAGGATGGGAAACGCATTTAACTATCGTGTGTGAAGCTTTAGTTCCTGCTAATTCACTTTTTCCACTGGTGGAACGACTGGCGGAAAAATCAGAAACACAGTTATCTTTGATTACTGAAGTATTGGCGGGAGCATGGGAACGCCTTGAAAGCGGTAAAGCGGATATTGTCATTGCCCCTGATATGCATTTTCGATCATCTTCAGAAATTAACTCTAAATCGTTATACACCATTAATCATATTTATGTTGCGAGCCCGGATCACCCCATTCATCAAGAACCTGAACCATTATCTGATGCGACTCGAGTGAAGTACCGTGGAATTGCAGTAGCTGATACCGCACGTGAGCGACCTGTGATAACGGTGCAGTTGTTGGATAAACAACAACGATTAACCGTGTCGACAATTGAAGATAAACGCAATGCTTTATTGGCTGGTCTTGGTGTTGCAACAATGCCGTATCCAATGGTTGAACAAGATATTCGTGAAGGGCGTTTAAAAGTAGTTGGCGCAGAGTATAGCCATGAGACGAATATTATTATGGCGTGGCGGCGAGATAGTATGGGGGAGGCTAAGTCGTGGTGTCTCCGAGAAATCCCCAAACTTTTCCGATTATAACTTCGTCATACTTCGCACTGTAGCGGTGTTAGCTTCACTCACTAACCCTAGTCACATACTTATGTATGCTCCTAGGGATTAGTGAGCTTGCAGCCTTGCTACAGTACGAATTATTTAGAAGTTAACTTGAGGTTGAAAAATAAACCCATCAACATCAATTTGCCACCTACCTACAACTCAAACTATTTAGAGCTTACGAGTCGCGTGATATTAGTGGGGATTCAACAAGAATAAATAAAGCTGCCCAGCTTAATTTTCATTTACTGATAACGATGATTTAGTTTCTATTAACTTCAAAACAATTATTTTGAATAAAAAAATACCTCCCGAAGGAGGTATAAGTTGGACAAAAAATGAAGCTAAATTAATAAGGGTGATAATGAAATCGGAATTACCATTTTTTATTTAATAAATGGTCAATACTAAATTTTCCTGGGCCGGTCACAGCTAACAGTAAGAAACCGCCGGCAATAGTAAAGTTTTTCATAAACATTAAGCTATTTGGTGCAACGCTAAAGTCGATATGGAACAGGAGTGCGGTTAATACCGTAAAGCCTGCGGTAAATAAAGCGACAGTCCGAGTTAAGAAACCGAATAAAACCGCTAAACCACCGCCAAGTTCTAATAAAATGGTTAAAGGTAATAAAAAGCCTGGAACACCCATTGCTTGCATGTATTGTTGTGTTCCAGCGTATGCATCTCCCAGTTTTCCATACCCTGCGACAATGAACAGAATTGGCATCATAATGCGAGCTAATAATACCGCACCACTCTCTAAATTTTTCATTGAGATTCTCCAGACTAATAAGTCATTAAATATAAATTAGTTGCGATATATGTCGCTTTGTAGTGTTGTTTTCAGCACAAATAGGTAAGAAAACATTCGATGGGCTTATAATAGTCATTTGCTTATTCAATAAAAAGCAAAGCTTATTCACAAAGATGGTCAAAAAATTTGAACTGTGGTGAGGGGGAAATGAGTTGAAGTGTAGTGGTTAGACTAACCTATTGATTTTAAGTTGAATTATTTTTTTCCTGCATTAATTGTACTTTGAATTGTTCTTACTATGCCCCACATTGTGAAGGCTTTTTTCCCTAATTGAAGTATACGTTGTGGTTTTTTTAGTGAATAAATCGAAAGCAGGCCTGTTGCTGCAATAAACAAAGGACGGAAGGTAACGAAGGCTTTCCATGTACGGTCATAAGGGGCTGTCACATGTAGCCAATCCTCAGAACTGGCAGCAAGGTCATTCCGTTGCTGCTCAATTCTGTTGAGTAACCGTTGTTTTTTTTCGGCAAGTAATTGGCGTTTATTTCTGGTCATTATCCTTACCTGCTAATGCATTTGCATCTTGGCTTAGTTGCTCCCGTGTGGAGCTCAATAAAGTGGACTGTTTCGCTTTTTTGAGCGCCCAACTAGCAAAGATAATGGCGAGTAGAACCAAACTCCCTGTAGTGATAGCCAGTGCTTGATAACGGTAAACAGGGTCTACAGACCAAAAAATGAGCCCAATTAGACACATCAGGCCAAAAGCAGTAAAAAGAAGCGCTAGCCCAACTAATAATAGCAACTGGATAAAATTAACTTTCTCTTCTTCGAGCTCAACGGCAATGAGCTGAAGGCGAGTTTCAACAATATTAACGGTAATACTGGCGATGCGTTGCAGTATTTCAAGGACCCCTTTACCGGGGCCCTGACGTTGTTGATTTTGTTCCATAAGCAATTAACGTTTCGCGAGAAGTACGCCAAGAACTACACCAACGGCAGCACCAATACCGATACCAGTCCATGGATTTTCTTTGACATAGTTGTCTGCGCGACCCGCAATTTCTTTAGTTTGTTCAGTGATCCTTTCGGTGGTTTGGCCGAGCTTAGCACGAGATGAGTAAAGTACATCTTTCGCTTTGGATTTTAAGCTTTCAATCTCTTCTTTCGACTTCTCGCCTGTATCATTCAATACGGCTTCAAGAGAATCTGCTAACGCTTTTAGTTCCGCACGTAGGTCTTCTGATGAATGATTTAATGACATATAGAACCTCCTATCAATAGAAAAGAAACTTCACTGTATTAACAATAACTGTTTTTGCATTAAGTGCAATGAATTATTCGATAATAAATTATGGGATCAGAAAAAATGTAAAAAATAGTATTTAGGAAAATATTTTTAATATTAGTAGGTTAACTTAGTTGTAAGGGATAGAAATATTAAGACGTAAAATTAGGTAAAAATAAAAATGCGAGAACTCGAAGTTCTCGCATAGGCGGATTAATTTGCTTTTTTGCTAGACAGTTTTTTCTTTACGACAACAGCAATACTACCGATTAACCCAAGGATTAATAAGCCTACAGGAATTAGCATCAATACATTCATAATGTGATGCTCATATTGTAGGAAGATTGGGCTTTTACCAAAGCCATAACCGATAGCCGTTAAAATTAACACCCACAACAGACCACTTAACCAATTAAATACTTGGAAACGGCCATTCTGCAAACCTGCGAGGCCTGCAATTGTTGGAAGCAGTGTTCTAACAAAAGCTAAAAAACGGCCAATTAATAAGGCAGCGAGGCCATGACGATGGAATAAGCCATGAGCGCGTTGGTGGTAGTGTTCGGGTAAGTGTGCTAGCCAGCCTTTAACAATACGTGTGTTCCCTAGCCATCGCCCTTGTATATAACCTACCCAGCAACCTAAACTGGCGCCAGCGGTTAAAATTACGATGGTGAGTGGATAACTTAATGTGCCTTTAGCGATGAGTACACCAACTAAAATCAACAAGCTATCGCCAGGTAAAAACGCTGCAGGTAATACCCCGTTTTCAAGAAACAAGATAGCGAACAGCATGAAATAAATCGACCACACTAACGCAGGGTTAGATAGGGTGACATAATCTTGGTGCCAAAGGGCGAAAAAAAGTTCTTTAACTAATTCCATTAATGTTTCCTAAACGGCAATAACAGCAACAAACTTGTTGTTGGGCAGGGAGAAATGGATTAAGTGAATGCCAAAGTGAAAGTAGTGTTTCCTCAGGCTGTTAGTGTAAAGCACGCTCACTTTAACAAAACAGAAAATAACTAAACAGCAAATTTTAAGCTTATTTTTAGAATTCATTTAAGTTTCGGCCGATTTTTACAAATTACTGTGTGCCATGTAATGATGTAAAGTGCTTAAAAACGGCTTTTAGCCTGTTTTTTGCTTAGAGTATGCGAAATATACTGGTTAATTTATCTTTTAATGTAAAAAAATAACGATAAAACAATAATGGCTAATTATTGCATTTTAAGACTATTTACCGTATCTTATCGCCATAGCAAAGGGGAGTAACTTCTTCTTGTCGGTTTATCGTCATTACGGTGTACTCATTACACCCGGTAGCCGAGCACCACAGTTCCCTGTTTTCGGGTTATTTGTGTTGTAAGTGAGACCTTGCCAGAAGGCGAGGTTTGCTCATAATTTACAACCAAAAGACATAACTTGTGGTTAATGAATTTTAAGCGGCTGATGTCTTCTGGATATCAGCCGTTTTTTGTTTTTAAGGGAAAGGAAAATGCACTCAGTTGGTAACCCAATTTTATGGGGTAGTTTTGCCGTTATTATTTTACTTATGTTACTCATTGATTTGTTCTGGCAAGGGAAACACAAAGGCCAAGCAATGTCGATGAAACAAGCTGCGGCTTGGAGTATCGTGTGGGTAACGCTTTCGCTTCTCTTTGCGGCGGGCTTTTGGTGGTATCTTAATGAAAACGTGGGACGTGAGTTTGCCGATAGCCAAACAATGGCGTTCTTAACGGGTTATTTATTAGAAAAAGCATTAGCTGTTGATAACGTATTCGTTTGGTTAATGCTCTTTAGTTATTTTGCAATCCCTGCAAATTTACAGCGTCGTGTGCTGGTTTATGGAGTATTAGGCGCTATCGTACTTCGTACGATTATGATTTTTGCAGGTAGTTGGTTAGTCACACAATTTAGCTGGATTTTATATGTATTTGGCTTGTTTTTGCTATTTACTGGTTTGAAAATGGCTTTTGCTAAAGAAGATGACTCGCCAATCACGGATAAACCGTTAGTAAAATGGGTTCGTTCTCATTTACGTATGACGGATGAATTGCATGGTGAAAAATTCTTTATTAAACGTAATGGTGTCCTATTTGCGACCCCACTTATTTTAGTGCTGATTTTAGTTGAAATTAGTGACGTGATATTTGCGGTGGACAGCATACCTGCTATTTTTGCGGTAACGACTGACCCATTCATTGTTTTAACATCGAACTTATTTGCCATTTTAGGCCTACGTGCGATGTATTTCTTGTTGTCTGGAGTTGCTGAAAAGTTCTCAATGCTAAAATACGGCTTAGCAGTAATTTTAAGCTTTATCGGTATAAAAATGCTATTGATTGATATTTTCCATATTCCAACGCCGATTTCGTTGGGGGTAATTGCCTCAATCTTAGTCGTAACGTTAATCATTAATGCCATTGTTAATAAACGTAACGAAGCAAAAAGTTAATTTAACTTTTTTATTTTTAAATCCTCTACTGTAAAAGTAGGGGATTTTTTTTAACCCTATGAAAATACTCAACCATTTTACTCCTCTCATTCTACTATAAGAAACAAAACTCTATTGAGATCACAGTTATGTAAAATGTTTGTTAAACAAAGTCAATCATTGTGTATATTTTGAATAATTGCCTTTTCAGGCGACTATTATTCCTTATACTTGCTGTGCAAACACATTTAATTCCTAATAAAGATAAATAATATAGGTCTATTATGGATACAAATAAAACAGGGTTATGGCGAGTTATTAGCCAAGGTAGTCTAGTCAAACAGATACTGGTTGGCTTGGTCGCGGGTATTTTGCTTGCATGGTTATGGCCATCTGCTGCAAAAAATGTCGGGTTGTTAGGGGATTTATTCGTTAGTGCGTTAAAGGCGGTTGCTCCGGTATTGGTATGGGTGTTAGTGATGTCATCCATTGCTAACCATCGTCAAGGGCAAAAAACCAATATCAAACCGATCCTGGTGTTGTATATTTTGGGAACATTTTTTGCCGCGGTTGTTGCCGTTATTGGTTCTTTCCTGTTCCCGTCAAGTTTAGTTTTAGCCGTGGGGGATACACAGTTAAATCCACCGGGTAATATTGCCGAAGTGTTAAAAGGTTTGCTAATCAATATATTTGCGAATCCTGTCGACGCACTGATTAAGGGTAATTATATTGGTATATTAGCGTGGGCGATCGGGCTGGGTATTGCGCTGCGCCATGCAAATGAAACCACAAAAAATTTAGTTCATGACTTTTCTAATGCAGTAACACAACTGGTACGTGTTGTGATCCGCTTAGCGCCTTTAGGGATTTTTGGCTTAGTTGCTTCAACTATCGCAACGACAGGCTTTGCAACCTTAAAAGGCTATATACATGTTCTCGCAGTATTAATTGGCTGTATGTTAATTGTTGCTTTCATTGTTAATCCACTAATTGTGTATTGGAAAATGAAACGCAACCCATATCCATTAGTTTTCGCTTGTTTACGTGAAAGTGGGGTAACGGCATTCTTTACACGTAGTTCTGCAGCGAATATTCCTGTGAATATGGGGATGTGTCGTCGTATGAATCTGCATGAAGATACCTACTCTGTTTCTATCCCATTAGGTGCAACAATCAATATGGCAGGTGCAGCGGTAACGATTACTGTTCTGACGTTAGCTGCGGTACATACGTTAGGGATCCCTGTTGATATCCCAACGGCATTATTATTAAGTGTTGTGGCAGCAGTTTGTGCATGTGGCGCCTCTGGGGTTGCGGGGGGCTCACTATTGCTGATCCCATTAGCTTGTAACATGTTTGGTATTTCAAATGAGATTGCGATGCAAGTGGTCGCAGTTGGTGTGATGATTGGCGTGTTACAGGATTCAGCAGAAACGGCGCTTAATTCTTCAACTGACGTGTTATTTACTGCGGCGGTGTGTTTAGCGGAAGATGAGAAACTGGCGAACGCGGAAGCGCGGTTATCTCACCGTGATTAATGAGCAAGTGAACTAAATAAAAAGGCAGGGATCGTGAAAACAATCTCTGCCTTTATTTTTGAAAATACGGTTAATTGTCAGTGACAAACCTCACCAACAGAACGAGCAATCAAAGCTGATACGCGATTTTCATTCCTTGTTCAATTGCGCGGCGAGCGTCAAGCTCGGCTGCTACATCAGCACCGCCAATAACATGGGCATTAATGCCACGTTCTGCTAATTGTATTTTTAATGGACGGTAAGGCTCTTGTCCTGCACATAAAATCACATTGTCAACGGGAAGGCACTGCGTTTTATCTTGATAGCGAATATGGAGCCCTTCGTCATCAACTCGCATGTATTCAACACCATTTAGCATATGAACACCACGTTTCATCAGTGATAAACGGTGAACCCAACCCGTCGTTTTACCAAGGCCTGCCCCAACTTTACTATTTTTACGCTGTAATAAGTACAATTGACGGGCTGATGCCATAGGGACTTTTTGTGGGGGGAATACGCCACCTTTAGAATGAATTGAGGTATCAATATTCCACTCTTTATTAAATAGTGAAGTATCTAAACTGCTACTTTTCCCTTCCTGGGTTAGCAATTCAGCAACATCAAAGCCAATCCCTCCAGCACCAATAATAGCGGCGCTTTTACCAACAGAACGCTGTTTGGTGATGACATCGATATAAGAAATGACTTTATGGTGTTCAATGCCTTCGAGCTGGATTTTCCGTGGGGTGACGCCCGTTGCAATAATGACCTCATCAAATCCCGATAAACAGTCAACATCGGCTTGGTGTTCAAGGCGTACATCAATATGTAATAGTTCTAGTTGTCGGCAGAAGTAACGGATAGTTTCATGAAACTCTTCTTTACCGGGTATTTGCTTTGCGAGGTTAAATTGCCCACCTATGTGGTTAGATTTTTCAAACAAAGTGACGCGATGCCCCCGTTTTGCCGCGTAAATTGCACAAGACAACCCAGCAGGCCCTGCGCCAACAACTGCAACAGATTTACTCTGTGGGGCTTTTTCGTTGGGGTAATCCATTTCTCTAACGGCTTGTGGGTTAACTAAACAACTGGCCAGTTTGCCACTAAAAATGAGGTCGAGACAGGCTTGGTTGCAGCCAATGCAGGTGTTGATTTCGTCTGCTCTATTTTCTGCCGCTTTACGAACAAACGCTTCATCAGCCAGAAACGGCCGAGCCATTGAAACCATATCGGCTTGATGATTGGCAATAATATGTTCTGCAACAAAAGGGTCATTGATGCGGTTAGTGGTTATCAGCGGAATATTCACTTTTCCCATTAATTTCTGGGTAACCCAACTAAATGCACTACGGGGAACTTGCGTTGCTATCGTCGGTATTCGAGCTTCGTGCCAACCAATACCCGTGTTAATCATACTGGCGCCTGCATTTTCAATTTGTTTGGCGAGTAATTCGATTTCTTCCCATATTGAACCTTCTTCAACTAAATCCAACATGGAAAGTCGATAAATAATAATAAAGTTAGCGCCAACAGCTTCCCGTATTCGCCGTACGATTTCAATAGGAAAACGAATTCGGTTTGTGTAACTTCCACCCCATTTATCGGTTCTATGGTTGGTACGTTTGGTGATGAATTGGTTAATTAAATAGCCTTCGGAGCCCATAATTTCGACACCATCATAGCCTGCTTGTTGAGCGAGTTTGGCTGTTGTCACAAAGTCATCAATCGTTTTTTCAACGTCATCAGTTGAGAGCTCTCTGGGGGCGAATGGAATAATTTCAGCTTGAATAGGGCTTGGGGCAACTAATTTGGGGTGTAGCCCATAGCGCCCTGCATGCAAAATTTGTAAGGCGATTTTACCGTCAGCTTGGTGGACGGCATCCGTGATTTGTTGATGAAATGACAGCTGTTTTTCATCATTTAGTACCGCGCCATGTGCGGTAAGCGCCCCTTCAGGATTGGGGGCGATGCCACCGGTAATGATGAGGCTGACACCATTTTCGGCGCGTAAGCGATAGAAATGTGCCAGTCGTTCACTGCCTTGCGGGTGCTCTTCAAGCCCAGTATGCATCGAGCCCATCAAAATGCGATTTTTTAGGATAGTGTGGCCTAAATCAAGCGGGGTAAAAAGGTGTGGAAAATTGCTCATTATTATACTCCCATTCGGGATTTCATTAACAGGTCAGATGAGTCAACTGTAGCGTAATGAAGCTGCAATTTGGTAAAGATGTTAAAATTTTGTGATTTTTATCATATGTTTTCGGTTAAATAGCTGAGTGTCATAAAAAATAGGTGTTTTTTTATTTTTATGTCATAAACAGAGATTAAAAAAAGAGACACACAGCATAAAGAACGATATAGGGGAAACAATGATGAAAGAGATTTGCCAAGCTATTACTTTAGAAGGTGAATACGTTCGCCTTGAACCTCTATCTCACCAATATGATGTCGAACTGGCAGATATCATTCGACGAGATGGGTTAAATAATTTGTGGTATGCCTTAGTTCCTGAGCCTGAGCATTTTTCTCAAGATGTGGAAAAGCGTCTGGAAAATTTCCAGAAAAAGGAATGTTTACCTTTTGTGGTGATTGATAAACGCACTGGTAAGCCTGTTGGTATTACTTCTTATAACCGTGTGGACCATGCGGTAAGACGGGTTGAAATCGGTGCCACTTGGTATGGGGTCGAAGTACAACGTACTGCATTAAATACAGAGGCTAAATATTTGCTGTTAAAGCATGCTTTTGAGGAATTAAATTGCGTTGCAGTGGAGTTTCGTACGCACTTTTTAAATAGTCAAAGTCGTCGAGCTATTGAACGTTTAGGGGCCAAGCTCGATGGTATTTTGCGCAACCATATGAAAACTAAAACAGGTGAGCTACGTGATAGCTGTGTATATAGCATTATCGAATCAGAATGGCCGTCGATAAAACATCACTTAGAATGGCAGATGGTGAAACCGCGCTAAGATTAGGTGCCAGTAATCGCCCACCGAAAGGTGGGCGATGATGCCAACATCAAGCTTTAACATTTCGCTGCTTTATGTAGCGCTTGTACTTTAACCTCTGTTGGCCTCGCTCCTGTGATTTCGCCTATATTTTTGCCAATAACCGCTTTATTGATTTCAAAAGTCGCCACAACGTCAGCACCATGTTCTTACAAGTAACGGATCAAAAATTTACCCATTTTTCCGCAACCATATTGAACTACACGTACTTTTTTCATCATTTCTGTCCTATATGCGAATTATCTATAAACTATATTGTGAGGTCTGAATGTAAAAATATTGTTTTATATCAATTATTTGAATTAAGAGCTTTTAATAAGTTTAGTTGCCATTATGATGTTGTTTTTATTATTAATTTGATATTGGTAAAAGTTAAATATAGATAAGGTGTGAGAAACTGATTTAAATAAAAAAGAGTAGAGCTCATTAAAATTGCAGGAAACGACTTTCAAATGATAGCAATTGCTTATGCTATCGCATTGAATTATAAGAGGAGGGATTGAGTTGAACACAATTTCAGCATACGGTTTCGAAACACTAGACCTAAGCTAAAACTACACGTATAATCCTCTCCACTTTGGCCCCTTAGCTCAGTTGGTTAGAGCAGTCGACTCATAATCGATTGGTCACTGGTTCAAGTCCAGTAGGGGCCACCAAATTTTAGCTGTTAAATCAGCGTATTAAGCCACTTCTTAGCAAGTGGCTTTTTTGTATCTGAAAGCCAGTGTCTCAAAAGTGTCTCAGTGATTTTCAGTATCACTTTTTTAAGAGGGTTGATGAGTATGGATTATTCTTCTGCATCTAATGAGGTTCTTGTCTCTGAACTAGCAAGATTAAGTGGTGGTAAAAATACAATTGCAGCACGCAAAAAAAGCGAATTTATTTACATCATAAGGCAGATGGGGTCTCAAGAAACTCCTCTAAGTGTTTTTAGAGGTGATCTTGATGGAAGAAAACATCGCGTTGTACTGTTAACAGATACTAATTTGTATTTAGTTAGTTCAGGGCTTTTTAAAGGTCTAAGTTTTGAAAAGGTATTATCTAAAGATATAGTTAATATTGATTCCAAGAATCACTTATTGAGTTGTACATTAACTATTAGCCTAAAAAATTCCCAATTAATTTTTGGTGGAGTTGATAAAGAATCTGCCTTAATGTTTTCTAATGCTATCAATTCATTACAAGCAGCAGAAAGTAGTACTATCACACCGCCACCAAATACCACAAATCCTAGCCCAGTGAAGTCTGATACTGATTTACTCATTGAAATACTGGAAAGGCTTGAAGAACTTAAACACTTTGATGTTATTACTAACAAGGAGTTTTCAATAATAAAAGAATTCTCTTTATCAACAACCTCAAATAATAAATTAGAAATTAATATTTTAAAGCTCTGTGATGATATAGATAAACTTAGCGATTTAACTAATGATGGTGTTCTTACTAAGAAAGAGTTTACACAACAAAAAGACAGGCTTCTGGCTCCACTTCAAATATCTGAATGATTTATTTTTTCGTGACATGTCACAGCGTGATTTATTTTTTAAAAAGTATGTCACGCTAATTTCTCCAAATATTTTTGTAACTCATTTCAGTTTTTCAATTCCTCTTAAGCCGCATGGTTACTGGCTTTTTGAAATTATGCGGCTAATATCGCGATCCAATGAAACCCACGTAAAATATGAAATATTCATATATTTCATTGTGTTGTGTTTTTAGCGCGATCTATTTCGTGATCTAAAAACTGAAATCTATTGAAATTCTTTTCACACATTTCAGTTTGAGATTTTTGGCAACTCTCTAGTATTGGCGCGGCTTGGCGATATGTTTTGTAGAATTTTAAAACTGAAATAATTTTTAGATCCAAATTGTGCAGGCGGGTGCGGTGTAGTGCGTTTTACGTGGTGAAATCTTTTATTTCGTGGGCGCTGTGACTCGCCAGCGCAATACAGTAAGTGCGATCCATTTTATTTATTGCGTGATGTGGTTGGGTAATTGGCGCGCTCTGAGTTGCGCTCAGGCTGCTATATTGGATGCATAAAAAAGCCCACACTCGGTGGGCAAATGGTGGACGATAACTTTACTTACCAATGACGGGAGAATACTTTTTATTCAAGGTGTCTGACTTGGTGCCTGTGCCTTTGATATCTTGCGCGTTTAATGGTGCGCCTGTATTGCTGTGAGTGTGTGCTGCTGTCAATTCTGCTAATTCTTTCACTACATCAAGTGTGTCTATCATTAGCTGTGCGACGTTGATTTGCTGGTTACCTATCCAAACAACAGGGGCAATAATTTGTTGCTGTGCGCCTGCGATACTTTGTTTTATTTGTCCAACTTTCTCTATCAGCTTTTGTCCCACGGTGATAGTTGAGTTTTGTCCAACATCAAGTGTCATGTCTTTTTCAATACTGGCGACATAATTTGATGATGTGGCGATTGAGTAGTCACCCTCTGATAATTGCTGTATAGCGCCCGCTAGTAATTTTCGTGTACCTAGAATGGTTAATGTGTCGCTGGCCTGTACTGTGGTTTCCCTCGCGACCAGTTCGCGCTGTTCTTTGTCCGCTTTGATAATACGTAACATTGACGCTTCATTAATGCTTTGGTCAGTTTCACGGTTCCAGCTCCCATCTTGGGTTACACGCTGAAAAACTTCTTTGCGCTGTTGCTGCAATTGCTCCCCTGGTTGTATGTCCGGTAGGGTATTATTTTGACTGAGCGTTTGCCGGATAAACGGTTTATCTGGCCTGCCGCCCTCAAAAGCAATTTCGACTAATGTTCCCTCCGGTGGAAATTGAAACATACCGCTTTCACCGCCTGCCATTGGTAGTGGTAAAGGTACGGCTTTGTAAGTTGGTGCGGCTGATTCGTTACCGTCACTATCTAGCAATTGTACGTCAACGGCATATTTCGGTCTGAATGGGTCAGAAATATCACCGGCACTAACTGACTCGCTCGGTGATTCAATTCGCGCGAATTTTGGTAAATGCAAACCCGCTGATAATTCGGGATAAGCTTTATCAATTTGCTTTTGAATTGGACTCTTATTTTCGGCTTTCCCTGTCAGTGGATTTGCGGCTGTCCAATAGAGCGTAATATCGTCATTTTCAAGCTGAATTTTATTAACCCGCTGATTATTTACCACGGTTCCAGCACGTAAAGCGGGGATTAATGGATAAGTGGCGCTGTTACCAGCAGATTGATTTTTCGAAAACTCTGTAGGTATTTCGTGGTTATCGGCTGTGAACATCGAATCAACCCAACTGCCGACAAAAACTTTACCATCGGGCATTTGGTACCACACATAATCAGTGATACTAAAAACTGCCCCTAAATTAGTGAGTAGTTGATATCCGGTACCATTGTGGGTGAAATGAGGAATAGGTGTATTGATATATTTCGCATCGGGTAAAATAAAGGTTAGGCCGCTATTTTCGTGTAGATAGTCGGTGATGGTTTTTAATGTAGGGTGCTGGAATGAACATGGCCACATTTTATCAAACAAGCCAACGAGCTCACGAACAAATAATTTTTGAAAGCCATTATCGGCAGGTTGTGACCGCTCAACATATCCAGTGAAATACCGATACAATGAATCCGTGTACCCCGTATCAAAGCGAACTAATTTACCTATGTAATCATTTTCTGTCTCAACCGTCAAAAAACCACGACCACAGGCTGATAGTTCAAGCATGATTTTAGCATCCACAATATGGACTTCATCATTAGATAAATAACAACGGCTAATCGGTTTCATTATTATTTATTCCCATAATCATTAATCGGTTTCAAAACCGTACTTTCAAACCATGTTAATTCGTCTTTTTCTTCTTGTGACTCTGCCGTCGGTGCTTTCGGGTTGCCCGTCTGCTTTTTCGCTTTGACTTGGGCTGCGGCTCTGGCGTCTTTTTTCTCAGAAACAGATAAATGCTCTCTTAATGTGAATGTGACTTGCCACGCCATCTGCCCGTCAATTTCACTGGCATCAATATTGTTGGTAAAAGTACCAATGCGAAAATTAATCGCTTTAGCTGTGTGGTTTGCCACCCGATAACGTTTTAGCTTTCCGTTTTCGGTGGCTCTCGCTAAGGTAAATAGGCGTGTGAGTATTTTTTCATCAATAAAATTAATCACGCCCGTTATGCGCAACTCTTGTGGCTTAATGCCTTGCTCTGCAACGGATGTGCTTGACGTTTGACCGGACTGGTCTTTATCTTGAAATTGAATTGACGAATTAACTTTGATGTTTTTCAGCGGAATAGCTTCACCATCAAGGGCGAGCGTAATTGTCGGGTTCTGTGCTGTTGATTGATTTTGTTGGATCATGAAGCATTCCCTTTAGTGGTGCAAGTTCGCTTCCTGCGAACAGTGTAGCCAATGTAAAAATGGCATCTGGCTCAGGGATATCTTTTTGTAGCTGTTCCGCTAAATAATCACCTGTACCTTTGCCCGTAAAACTCCAAATAACCACGGATTTTCCAAGTAAATCCGTGAGTTTATTGCCAATCTCTTTAAGCGCGGTCTCTCTCGCTGATTTAAATCCTGACATCGCTGATTTCATGGTATCGATACTGCTTGCACTGCCCGCACTGTTTTTGGTCTGTTCAATCAGTTGGGCATTAATTGTTGCCCGACTTGTTGATGTTGATAGTGCCTGTGGCTTGGGTAAGCCGCCAAACTGTTTGCTCGGCAATTGCATTTTGGTAACTTGCAGATTAGCCGCTGTTTTTGCCATACGTTCCACCTGTGAGAAAACAGGCAATGGAAATACAGACGAAAACACTTGCAACAATGACATAAATTCGACTTGTGATTTAGCGCACACCATCATGACAACAATGTCAGTTTCACCCGCACCCGCTAATTTCTTTGCAATGTGATTAATGGCGTTGGTTGGGCTTAAATAGCAGCCTGTATCGGTTTTTTGCCCAAGCCCGTAAACAAATGGGTGAGCAGGCACCATCGAACATGTTAACCCCGACATAGTCGGGGACATTTTCATCAATGATTTACGCCATCTTGGATGAACTATGGTTTCACTGGCCATTCGATATCCGGTACGGTTGAGGTATCAATCTCAGATACTTTGACACTGTAAATTTCCCATTGCCTAAGAAGCTCAATTTCTTCATCGGTTGCCATTCCTAAGCGCACTTTGCGCTCAAGCATTAAGATATTTTGCTCTGCATCTTCTAACCGCTGCGATTTTTCGCTTTCAGCTTGTTCGACTAGCATCGCTTTTTGTGCTTCTGTATCTGTTACCCACTTTTTGCCATTCCACACGTCAAACTCAGTTTTGGGCTCTAAAAGCGTTAATGTGATGGGCAAATCACCAATAAAATCAATATCAATTGCCTGTCGATTTTCTGTGCTGTACGCTGTTTTGCCGCGATAGTCTGTGACATGAAGCCATGACTTCTCATCAGCACTTCGCACAATGGCAATGTTTTCTTTAGTTGGTAATTCGGGTTTATCTAAGTAAGCATCAGCGACTACTGACCCACCTAACGGAACATTATCCAACGATGCTCTGACATATTCTCGTGTGTACGGGTCACAAATGTAAACTGTTGCCCACCCTGAGACAGTTGCAAGTCCATCTTTGTCAAATTGTGCTTGTCGAATTTCAGTTGTGTATTTCATTATTTCACTCTCGTTATTAAAATTTTAGCCACGTTTTTCATGCGAAATTCATTCGCGGTTCGCACTTGGTTTGATGCATCAAATTTTGCTTTAGCTATTGTTAGACCTGCGTCACCTGCTGATGCAATTCTATTTGATGTGGATTCTGTCGGTGTGAATGCACCATTTGCAATTGTGAATAAGCCATTCGCTGTCCATCCAATTTCGCCTGTGATATTCTGCATTGCATCTTCTTGATATGTGCCAACTTTACGCCCCGCATCAATGCCTTTTCCATTATCTGCGATACGGATTGCATACCCGCGGTCATCAGGCAATCTTAGTGATGGGAAAATCTTGGCAAGTTCAGGGTGCGTAACAGCCGAAAATGAACGCCCTTCATTAGGCCAAAAGAATTCCGCTCTAGGGTGATTTACATCCCACTCTCCGTTCCACAAAATAGAGCCGCCAATCGGAACACTTTGGAGGTCTTCGCTCCCTGATAGGTCACGCAAGTAGCCATTTCTATCCGTTGTAGTATTGGCAGTTGTGTAAAAATCTTCCCATTCTTTTGTGGTATTATTTTCTATATTACGAAAACCTACTCGACCATTGTTAGTAAAGGCAAGCTGAACACCGTAATTTCTATTTACATAACCAAAAACATTTAAAAAATGATGATTGGTTTTCTGGTAGGTATCAGTTTGAGAGGCAGAATAAGCATACCCTATGGAATTAAAACGATAGTCTGATAATAATGAAATACCACCAAATACGGCACCCGTATCCGACATCCAGCCACCATCCCCCAAATGCATTAAGGTGCCGCTTTTTCCCTGTAATACATGGGTATGATATTTTTGGTTATCAGTCGATGAGACAATGCCCGTTTTTCCGCCACGCGTTTCTAACTTAACGATATAGCTATTATATTTTGAAGCGACATCACCTTCGGCTGTCACATTTCCTGAAATGTTCCCACCCGTTTTATCAAACTTCCCATTTAACCCGCTGTTTAATGCTGCATTCGTTGCATAGTCTCCGGCAGGGGCATAATCTCCGGCTGGTTGTTTCTTGCCTAATTCGGTAGCCAGAAGCTGTTGACTAACCACCAACTCTGTACTATTCCCCATTTGATGGGTAATACTGGCTTTATCAATTTTTTTACTTAAATCTAATTTTAAACGAGCTTCTAACGCGCTAATTTCTTGACTACTTAATGCCCCCATCTGGCGTAAATCTTTCACATTACCGGATGCGTCAATACTGGCAATGGCGAATACTTGATGCGTAAATCCAGCAGCATCAACATAATTATTCAATGTTGCGGCAGCAGTAATTTTAATGACTGTGTTCCACTGACTAACAATGTTGCCCTGATAAGAAAAATCAGCGTAAATCTTAGTATTGCGCAGGCCATTTAAAATCTGGTTTTGTGCCAGTTCACCGCGTAAACCGCCCACATAACCCAAGCCTTTTTTAACGGTATATTGTTCACCACTGCGAGTGACTTCAAAGCCATCATTAAAAAAAGCCGCTGCTCCGTAACTATCAACGTTAATCAGGCGCTGAATTTCATCAATGCCCGACAAGCGAGCAGTAAAATCAATCTGCCACGTTTCCGCACTGGTTTTGATTTGGGTTTCTTCGGCTGCGCCCTGAAATTCCAAGATAAATGAACGGGTTAATACATTTCCTTGCTGCCCGCTTTGGGTTTTGAGTTTCTTTTGGGTTGGCGCGTGCGTAATCATAGCCACTGTGCCAGACGTTTTATTTAATAAGCCTATCCAGTTGAAATCAAAGTTACCAATGTCAGCACCCATCGTGACGCTATAGGCCACGGCATTTTCGCTGGCTAAACCTGCTTTATTGACCGTTTGACGGTGAACAATTTGATTTGCAGGGGGTAATTTTTCATTGCGGTCAATCGGCTGTGCCGGGTCTAAATTCGGCACGTTAGCGAACACGAATTCATCCAACAATACGGCCTTACCGCTTGCCGCTTCTTGGGCTTTCCAATTTTCGAAAGCTAAAGTAATAACTGATGCCATGAATGTAGTCCTTTACATTAATGATGCGCCAAAGGTTTCACTTGACGCGGTAATTTGTCCAATTCGAATAAATAATGGCTGATTTGGGAGCGTGGCGTAATAGCAAATATACTCGGCCTCAACAAAGCCCACTCGCATTCCTAACTCATGCACCGCCATGACCTCAAAGCGATAGCGTCTGCATGTTCGCCCGTACTGCCTAATGATTTGTAATAACAAATCCGGGTTATTGGCAATTTGACCATCACTGACCCGTAAAATAATGACGTCCCAGTCAATATCCGGTTGTCGCTCGTTAATTTCGACATAGCCCACACCAAGGCGTTTAAATATCTCAATAAATCCTGCAACACTGCCGGAGTCTTTAGCGTTGATAAATGCATATTTCACGCGCTTACGGTATAAATCCAACGGTTCATTATTAAAGCGGTGGATATCGCGCTGATAGGCCAACAAGTTTAATAATGGCTCGGTGCATGTATCGGGGTCTAATTGCGCCAAAGGCCACGTTAACCAGCTATAAATTATTTCCCAAAACCGCTTTGCGGCTCGCAATAATGTGGCAAGCTCACCAAGGTTCATCCATGACGGCAACTGCAATCGCTTTAATCGTTCTTTAAACTCGGGCATTTTGCACCTCTATCGTGAGCGATTTTAGGCGTGGGACGCTTAAATCACTGACAATGTCGGGTATGCTAAACACAATAGAATCCAAGACGGAAAATTGTTTATGTAACTCACGGCCTAAATTTGAGAATGAAAAACGTGAATATGGCCATGTTTTTTTAACGTCATAATTGGTGTTTTCACGAAAGGCGCAGCGTACTAAATCACCCGTATCTTGTTTAAGTTTTTGCAATTCCTCTGCGGTAAAGTTTTCCACGCTTTGCACAAATAAAGTCACTTTTAATACGTGCTGTGTTTCTGGCATGGGAAAACACTGCATATCATCACCGTGTCCGTGGTGGCCTTGTGCATTAATATAATCATTCACTTTGTCGATAAATGGCTGACTAGTGACACCACTGTCTAATAACAAATAGGCGTTAGCCGTTCCCGCGCCGCGCGGTGCATCATGCAAAAAGAAAATACGGTCAATACTCAAGCCGACAACATTCGCTATCATGCCGCGATACACTGCGTCAGTGTGATATTGACCGACTAAGTTATATTGATTGCGACAGCGGTCACGCAAATCATTGTCGCTTTCTGCATTCGCACCCGGAACTAATAACCAATTTTCTTCACTTTGAACGCGCTCAATACCTGTAATCGCGACGGGTAAAATACGAAAATAACCAGGAGCAAGATTGTAAGCCCCTCCGGCATTTTCAGCGATAACCGGCACTAATGCGCTATCGGTATTTATCGCTTTAGTTTCAACGGTTTTCATACTGTAAATAATTCCGTTGATACGCTCTGTTTGCACTATGGTTCCGTCAGGAATGGTGACTGTTCCCGCACCTGCGGCACGATAAAAACGGATGACGCCTTTTGCTTCGGTGGCAGGTTTGCGCGTTAAATTGACGCCCCATGCAAACATATCTAGCCATTGCCCTGATGCGGTAGCTAAATACATATTTTTCAAGGTGACATTAATTAATGCTTCCGTGAGCCAGCGAACAGGCTTTGTTACAATGGTATTAATCAAGCGCCAAAACGGTGACATGTCCGAGGTGTTAGTAACAAAGCCCTCATCGTGGACAATTTCCGCAAATTTATCGCTAATTTCTTCCTCTGAGACAGGCATCCCGCTATCACGTAAAACCTGTTCATAATCAATTTCAGGGATTTTTTTACTGTTCATAATTTACCCCTAAATTGATACGGCCAAAATCATACGTATCCGCGGTTACCCAAAGTCGCTTAGTATTTTCTTCATCAATCACAACGGCACCCGGAACTAACCGTTCATCACTTTCAACCAAAATTTCCATTTGCGTGCGAATGTCCGCGCGTAATGTTGGGCTACGTTCTGCCACTAATTGGGTGGCGAGTCCGCTTTCAATAATACGGTGTGCCACATCTTGGGTGATTGATTGACGGTTATTGCATAACTCCGGTTCATTGCCGGAGTTTAATGTCAAATCTCGGTTTGTAATTAATAAATCAATGTAGAGTAAGTTATCCATTATCAAGCGCAGTCCATTCCGCTAAATCCGTTGGTGACATTCCGTTTGTCACATTGATATTTACTGTATCGTATCGCTTGCTGTTATCAATCGATTGGGTTCGGTTATTGCTGATTTGCCGACTAATGCCGCCTTTCTCTACACCGCTAAGTTGCCCACCGACTAATAAACCTGCCGCGCCTGCTGGGGCGGGTGAACCGTCAACGGTTCCGGTGGCTTTGGTTTCAATATTGACGCCCGGCAAGTAATTTAGTGTTTCTACAATGGTGTTATATACACTACGAAAAGAATCCGTAATTGATTGCCAAACCTTTGAAAAAATAGCTTTAATACTATTTCCCATTGCTTCAAATGTTTTATCAATAGGTGAATCACTAAAGAAATTGCAAACCGTATTCCACCCATCCGTAATGGCCTGCCACGTTTGAATAAATGCAGTCTTCAAAGTGTCAATCACTATCATGATCGCCTTGAATGCCCATGTATCAGCAAAATAGGCCGTAAATTCTAGCCACTTTTGTGACATCCATTCCCACGCCTGCATAGCAACAAGCCCGACGGCATGCACTGCAATCGCAACCACTTTAAATGCTGTTGTGTTCATTACTGCAGCTTTAACATCATCCCAATGTTTAATGAGTTTATAAATGCCATAAGCTAAAAGCGCGATAGCGCCAATAACTAATAAGACAGGCCAACTCATAAATGAAAAGCTAACACCTGCCGCCATTGCAGCAATACGCACCGCTAACAATGTGCCGCGAATAAATTTAAGGGCGGTATTCCATGCCAATATTGCTGTGCGATATAACCAAATAGCAGCAGTGCCCATTTTTAGCACACCACTAAATACCCCCATGGTGATACTTAACCCTGCCATGATAAATTTGGAAATGCCCATCACGATATTGGCGGCAGCACCTGCGGCAGCAAATCCGAGTGTGCCCATTGTGATATAACCGACCCAGCGCGCAATGTTGGGGAATAACGTAAACCATCGTACAAGGGTTTGACCGCCTTCCGCGAGTTTATCGATTAATGGGGTAATGACAGGTAATAACGTCATACCAATGGCGATACGGATAGATTGCCAAATAGACATAAGCCGTTCCCACGGATTGGCTAATTTTGCGGCTTGCTCCGTGGTGCGCTTCATTCCATCACTGGCACCTAAGAAACCAATATTTTTACGCAAAATATCAACATTGCCATAAAGCTGTTTGACCACGACGGCAGAATCACCAAAGGCCGCTTCAATTTCTTTTTGGGCTTTTAAATTGCCCTCAATACTCTTGCCATATTTGCCCTGCAATTTATCCAGCATTTCAGGCATGGATAACATCTGACCTGACGCATTGACGAATGACAGGCCGAGTTTTTTACCGCTATCGGTAGCTGTTTTGAGGAATGCTTCATACGCTCCCGACGACTCACCGCCTAGCGTTCTTTGCAGTTCACCCAATACCGCAAGCTGCTCATCAATCCCGACGCCAAATTGCGTACCTGCATTTTTTGCGCCCTCCATCAAACCTGTTATTTCAGCCATCGATACGCCAAAGGCTTTTGACATATACACGGCCTTACCTGCTAAATCTTCGGCAAATTTAACATGCCCAACGGTATTTGCTTGGCTTTCAAACTGGTTAAACATTTGCCCCATATATTCGGTGGCTTCGGTTGATGTAGTTTTTAATGCCGCTGCGGTTGTGTTTGTGATACGGGTTAATTGCGGCAAATCTTGCTGCGTGACATTGTTAATGGCTTTGCTGATTGCCGTAGTGGAATTGACAAAATCAATGGATGATTTTCCGTATTGGGATGCGAATTTCAGGGCGTCTTTAGACACTTTAGACATGATGCCATCATCAATACCCTGTAATGATGCACTCATCATGGCATCATTCATTTCAATGGCAGGGTCAAGGATGCTTTTAATAGACCAGAACGCCCCGGCAAGACCTGCACCGCCTACAGCAATTTTACCAAAGGCGACTTGGCTATCTCTAGCAAAATTAGAGACAGCCGATTGCACTTGTCGAATAGGCTTTGTGATATTGTCGATAAGGCTGAGAGTAAAATCTAACTCGCTCATGAGTCACCTTTAAACGCTAATACAATTCCGTTTGCGACTGCAATTTGCGTGTTTTCCCAGTGACGGTTATCTAACCAGATTGCAGTAGCGATATTTTCTTCCGTGTCCGGCTCATGAGGTAAATAGTGTTTTCTGAGCGCAATGAATTGCTCTAACTCATTGCGCTCAATTGCACGAACACGGTTTTTTAGTTTTTTACGCTAATTTCCAGCTTTGGCGCGTATTCTTTGTTTACTGCTTCGGCAAGTTGTGCGGCAGCCCCGGGAAAGCTGAGTAATTCGTCTAAATATTCTTTGCTTTCAGCGGTGACAATACGTTTTAAATAAGTGGTGAGCGGGGCAACTTTATTGTCCATCGACATATCGTTAATCATGCCATTATAAGCCGTGATATTTGGCTCAAAGCTAACGTCTTTTTCATTGATAGTTAACGTAATAATTTTTTTAGTCATGAGATAGTTCCTTTCTCTTTCTGATTTCGTCCGTTAATTGGTTGTGCCGTGCGGCACATTGACCGTATAAAATAGCCATTTTTTCTAATGGCTCTGATATATCACGGCCTGTTGTTCCCGCGAGTCTCGGAATGTCCGTCGAGCATTTTTTTAACAGGTTTTCCTGATAGTTCACGCTCGATATTGTCGGCGGTTTGGTTGTACATGCTGACAAACTCATCACTAACACAAACGTTAGTAAACACAGGCTTAATAATTTCAGTGCGTATTTCTCTGGGGGCAGCATTGGCAATCCCCTCCAATTGTTCTTCCAGCTTTTGACCGGACTCACTCGATATTTTTTCAATATCCCCTTTGATTTTTGCTGCTGTCCTACTTGCGGTTAGCTCAATGCTATCGTGATATAAGCTGTTGACTTTCCAACCCGCGCCAAAGGCACAGGCCAATAAAGCAATTATCAGCGCGAGTTGTTTTGTCATATTAATGCATATCCTTTTTCGAATTCGGCAATGCCCCAAGGTTGCTGCCCCGCATTTTCGACACGAGTAATGGCATCCGCTAAAGCAAACAAAACGTCTTTTTGCATAACAGATAAGCAATCATCAGGACTAACCCCTAACTCTTTTGCGACACGCTGAATATAGCCCTCCGTGTTATTTTCCACTGGCGGTGCATAACGGTTAATAATTTCACGAATAGAGCAAATTTTGTGTTTGCGCTCATAGTTACGCATTAAAATAAACAGTGCCCGATACCCCCATTCCGGTGCGATAAATCGGCAAAATGATTTATCTGTTTGCTCAGGGTGTAAACCTCGCCATTTATCACCGTGGCGGATATTACCGGGGTTATTGTTACGAATTCCTCTTGGTGGTAATTTGCTCATTGCTTAAATTTCCCTTTTAACAGTGCGCTTCCACGTTTTCTAATCCACATTTCAACCGCTTGGTATCCGGCAATCCCTAATGCGGACGCACACCCAACAAGGGCAAGCGGAGAAAGGTCGGGGATCCAAATTAAAAGTGCAGCGGCAGCGACAGAGGTTGCCGCCCCTAAAATCACCCGACTCACAAATAACTTGATGGTGATAGGTTCAGCCCCTGTTAGCATTTGACCAATGCTAATTAGCGCCCCGATAATAACCATTGTAATAAATGTTTTTTCGTGTTCTTCCATGAACAAATTATCCCTATTATCCGATAAGGGTTTGAGTTAACTCAGATTCCAAATAAGGAATACCTTTAATACGCACAAAATCAGGACTGGTGACCAGATATTTAATTTTGTGAGTATTGAGTGCGCCACCTTTGGGGTCAGTATCTAAAATATCAGTCAAAATCAATTTATTACCGAATGATTCGACTTTCATTTCTTCATTGCCTGCCTTGGCATACCATAAGAAATCCATTGGCTTAATCCCACGCCATGAACCTGCCGCCCGCGCTTTTGCGACGATAATCTCAAAATATTTTGTACTAATTTCGATTTCACCCTCTGCGCTCACATCACCCGCGACAAAACCGTCGGGTATACCTTTGGTTTGCGCGGCTGCGGTATTATCAGTAATGGATAGGCTCACTTTTTCGACGTGAATTAAGTCACCATCAATATTAAAGTCAAAGGATTGACCAGATAAACGTTGGCTCATTATGCGCTCTCCAAGCTAGCATCCAGTAAGATACTGACCGTAATTCCTTTCGGACATTCATACGTTCTTACTGTGATATAAATTTCAACAGTATTTTTGGTTTTCCACACAATCACGACGTCATTGTCTTGCGGTGGCTTGCACTCACCGGGGAACGTAACACCGTTAATTTCTGCACTGCGTGACATTTCACGCATGGTGCGAGCAAAATAGGATTTGTGGGTTTCGATGCTGTTTGGTGTACTGTTTAAGCTACGGTCTGCAATTTTTGCAATAGCTTGTAAACGAACGCGACGCGCGACTTTATCAACAATACGCAGGTTTTCAATCGCTTGAAAATCACCGCCCTCAATATCTAAAGTGCGACCATCCGACCAATACATGCCGTCATAGTCGGGGTACCACATTGGCACGCTATAACGGAGTTTTTCCAACGCTTGCAAGGTGGCTAAATCAATTTCTACACCGCTATCGTCTTTAGGTTTATCAACGCTACCTAAATCAAGCAAAGTGCCTGTTTTCACCCTAGCCGGGCTATCAGCAATGGTAACCGCACGGTTACATAAACGACCCGCCAATACGCCCGCTTCATTTCCCCAAAATGTGGGCACTAATTGAATAGATTCAACCGCTTCGCCTTTTTGAAGTTCACCAAGGCGCGTTAATGCTAGTTGCCACGTTTCTTTTGCTTGTAACCCTGCGACAGAAAGAATTGCCCATGTCCAGCGCCCAAACTTCGCCATTAAATTGGCGCGGAGTGTTTGCGCGGCCTTAATGGTGGCTTTGGTGGTATCACCGATATAGACATAGCCCTCAACACTGGCAACAGATTGCGCTTTCATGACCGCATCAACAAAATCGGTTTCGGCTGCGCTCTCCGGCAAGACGTGAACATAACCAAACCAGTTCTGCCCAGCATTCGCCATTGCTGCCTTGATATTCGACTTTAAAGGGCTATTTTCTACCCCCAATAATGTATCTAAATCAGTTTGAGTATTAATAGGTAAGGTTTCACCAATATGGCTTTTCCCTTTGCCCACAAACAGCAAAACACGCTCAATTTCTTTAGTTTCGCCTTGTAACTGATTGACTTGATTAACCTGAATGTTAGGCCACATAGTTAAGTCCTTTTATTTAATATCCTGCGCTTTAACATCAGCGCCAAATCCAATCCCTTGTAACTGCCTTGCGAGTGCCTTTTTAAAATCGCTGTCGCTCATGCCTAAAAAAACACGGGATGGAACATCTATCGACCATGTATTTTTAGGTGGCTTTTCACTTAACTTTCTAATTAATAAACCTGCTTGCCCCATATCCATATTTTCACAAATATGCTTTACAGTTGGTTTTTTCCAACGTTTCCCAGATTTAACCTGATATCCTAAATCACGTAATTTTTTTGCTTGTTTCTTTGTGGCTTCACGCTCAGTTGTTTTTTTTGATTGAACATCACGTTTTCTTATTGTTGCTTTCATTCCATGTTGTTGAGTGAAACCAACAACACCCGCACTTAATTTTTTACCGCCACTATGATAATTTCCACCTTGTAAATAAATTCTTACCGAATCTGTTTCAGGCATCTCCCTGATATGCAATAATTTAGGCATATTACGAAGCATTTTTTTCTTATAATTACTTTGCCTTTTTTTCCAAGCTTCACCATCAGGCGATTGTTGATTTTTAACATTTCGTTTTGCTGATGCAATTACGCCATGTTTCGCCATGCGCCATAAAAAACGCTGTTTTTTCTTTTCTGGTAATTCAAGGTTTTTTAACGCTTTTTGCATTTCTGCAAATTGCTCTTTGCTCAATTGGCCTTTAATTATCATTTTTTACGTCGCTATAAATTTCAGCATGTTCTGCGTATCCAAATTCGGTATCTGCCAGTGACCAACGTTTACCATCAAAAGGAACAATCCCGTTTATGTCTTCTTTCATCACAACGGGCTCAGCGAGTGAAATTGACACAATGACAACAGCTGTTTCGTCATCAACTTCAACAATCATAGATGGCGGTTCTTGTTCGATATTGCTATTGCCTAACTCGTTATCTTGTTCACATGCCCACGCATCAATTAGCAAAGGGATATAATCAGGATGAATCAGTCGATAAGGAAAACGCCCCCATGAAATGACAGCTTCACTTTGTCGTATCATCATTTGATACTGGTCTAAACCTAAATCCCGATGGGCACGAATAAACTGTATTTCGTCCATTTCGCTTTTAAATTCAACGTCGCAGACGCGTAGCGGTAAATTGGTTTTTAAAAAATCAGTTAGACTTTTTAATTTATTCATATCATCGCCACCGTGACACGTTTTAAGCCTTTCATATTTCGGATAACAAATGCGGCTTCTGCGAGTAAATTATTCTTTGTTTCAGGGTTTTCTTGCTTCGGATTCGCCGCACGACTGACAATTGAGGTTATTTCACCTATCAAATCCGCTTTAGCTCGTGCGTAGAGTGCTTTTTTATATTGCGCACATAATGCGTTTTGTCCGTTAGCTTTAGCACCCGGTGCATCACTGGCAGTGTTATAACCTTTAGACATTAATTGTCTTTTCAGTGATTCCAGCGATAAATTAATTTCAGCAACACTGGCTAATAACGCATCCGTTAATAACTCATGATTTAAATCCGGTGGTATTTTCCGCTGTTTTTGAAAATCAGCTAAATTAATATCAGGCCAAAAAACATCATTCGTTATTTCAACGGACTGATAATTTAATTCATTGCCATTGAGCATAATATTTTCCTTACCGCAATTTTAATTAGATATCGCGATACAAGAGCCATTACAGCAAGACTTACACCTGTGATAATAAATCCCGATAAAAATAGAAACGCAATTGCGAAAACGTTATTAATTAAATAGAAAAGTGCTCTTGGCTTTGAATTAGTTTCATTAAATATTAAAATAAATTCTCTACAAATTCCCTTTTGCTTTGCATCACCAAATGAAAAACAAAATAGAGCTAATGAAATCGACGCGGAAATAATGTAATAAAAAACAATAGATACCCACGCCATTGAAACACCAATATCCGTTAATATTTCAATATCAAATTTATTACCGACAATTAAACTCATTGAAAATACCAGCGCAAAAAATACACCTATCATCCATGCTTTCATTTTTTATCCTTTAAAAAATCGGGCTGACTGGCTTCCAAGATTGAAAGCAATAAATTGCATCATCTCCACCACGCCCGATTGGCTTGCGGTAGTCGTTTTTATTCGGCTGTTAACGCTCGAATGCGCATTGCGATCCGTTTTAAGTGCGTATCAACACCCACCTTAGGATTAAGCTGTCGTGCTTTTTCCATATAGGATGCGGCCTGTTCCAATGTATCGACACAGTCAATGGCACTGGCTTTCGCATCCTGATTGATATTGCTTCTTAGCAAATTCAATGCAGCAAATTTGTAGTATTTCGCCCTGATTTTTTCGTGAACTCGCCATTTTTCAGTGACATTTTTAAAGGTTCTTGAAAAATAAGGCTCAATACTGTTTCCCGCTTCATTTTCCAATGTTGCCCACGCTAAGATAGTGTCAGCGACAAAGGCCGGAAAATTACTGCGGAAATTGTCTGGGGTGAGCTGTCCTTGCTCAATGGCAATATCTGCCCAATCCAATCCCTTGTCGAAATCCCCAACATCAAATAGCCAAACGGTGCAGTAAGCAAAAATCGGGTTTCGGTAGACCTCCCCCTCGGACAAATAGCGTTCAGCGGTGGGAAGATAAGCGGGGAGTAACTCCCGCTTTTTCATTTCCACGCGGTCAGCCGTTGTCGGTTGCTCACGCAATCTTTTGACATCCTGCTCAATCGCTCTCGCCTGTAAGTGCATACTAGCACCATCTGCGATAGTGACGGCCTGTTGCTGTTCTAGCTTTTGGCGTAGTTCAACGCTAGCCCGATGACGTTGAGCAGGTGATAACATGGTTTATTCACCGACCTTTTCAGCAGGTTCAGTAATTTCACCAATTGTGACCGCGCTTTCATCATAAGCGGCATATAACTCTGGATATTCCAGCGCATATCCTTCATTACGCAGATATTTGTTTTCATACTGCTTACGGTCTTCTACAAACTCCGCTTTACGCTGACGCGTATTGCGTTGGGTGTAGATATGCAGGTTTGACAGATATGTCACAACCATGCGTTTGCCCGGCATAAATGGCGGGATAATCGCAGGGCGACCCGCAATTGTGGTTCCCAACATTTGAGCTGCGATTTTTTCTGTTGGTTTGTCAGCCGCTTGATAAAGTCGGTATTGTTCAGCCGCGACTAAATCAGGCCCAACTAATACAACTAAGCGTGGGTCACTGCGGTATTGCACCGGAATACAGGTATTAATCAGGTCGGATGCCATTGCATCTAATGACCGATAATCCCCTTTATCATCTAATTTGACTGGGTCAGTAATTACCTGTTTACCACCGTCCCAATCTTTTGCGATTTGATGCCAACCAATATTGACGTCTTCTCCGTTCGGATAGGCTTCAAAATCTGTTGATTTTGCTACATGCGTACCATTCCAACCGATTCGGATCATATCTAATGCAAACGTTTCATTAGTAAAGGCTTGCATGCGTTGGAAAAACTCATTTTCAGATCCCGAGTTCGCCCATACAGATAAAAGCGCCCAATCAAGTGCTGCACCGGAATCAGTTTCAACCAGTTTATATTCATTACCATCGTTCGCAGTTTGACGAATAAAACGCCCACCTTGCTTACGACCTGTAAAAATACCGGGGTTTCCTACTGATACGACTTGCCCTTGGAGTTGGTCTACATCAGCACATGTAATCATGTTTAAGAATGCAGATTGCTCCATCAACGCATTGCGCAATGATGTTTCTTTTGGATCAGTTATGGCAAAGTATTTTGACGTATCGTCAACCCCATAACTTTTACGCAGACCAGCTTCATATTCTTTTAGAAACTGCCTTGCACGAGTATTTAATTGCATGGATTCCTTTCCTTTTTATCCTTACAGAAAATTAAAACGAGCGTTTTTATCCCCGTTAGGATTTGGATTTGGTTTTTTAGTCACAACCTTATCTAGTTTGCTGAAATTTTTAACTAAATCCGGCAAACTATCACGCAACTGTTTAAATTCATTTGTATCGACGACTTCTTTTACTACTTCGATATCTTCTTGAACTTCAGTCACTTCCTGCGACGTTTCATTTAGCTTCGCTTCCAGCTCTACAATTTTATCTTCGGCAGCTGCCAGCGCTTCGGCTAACTCTTGAAGGTCGGGGTTAGGTGTTGGCTCCGGTGTTGGTTCCGGTGTTGGTGCAGGGTCTGCGATATTATATTTTTTGCGCCAGTTTTTTTTGTCTGACATGGTTCCATCCTTAGATTTGTTGCGGCTAAAGTGTAGCCGTGTTGTTCCTACGCTTGCCGGGCTATTAGTAACAGCCAGACCTTCTAAATAGTGTTTTCCCGTACCGCGAAAATTTCCATCTGGCGTTAATTCAATCGAGGTAAATAGCCACTTATCTTCTGTATTTGCTAATAGCAAACTGACAAATGGGCGGATAATCGCTAAAAGTTGCAAGTTTCCGTTATTATCTTCATCAAGCATGACTTCAAGTACTTCACCCACTGGATCAACTTCGTGGTTATGCTCAGGCCAAATCAACGCTGCCCATAGCGTGTAATCATAAAGTTCAGCGGCTTCAATTAAATGTTGGCGTTCGATAATACGACCATCAACAGTGTCACCCTCAGTCGCGATACATAACCATGTTGTTCTCAATTGCGACATTTACATGTTGCTCCCATCCTTGGGTTTATTACTTCCATTTCGTTAGGTGCTCAGTATTGCCCACATTTTTTTCACTGGCGACAAGTTCGATTCGGTTATAAATGCTTTGCCGAAAGCCGCTTAATGCCAGCGTTTAAAGGTCGGGGCACAATGCATCTACTATGGTTAAATACACGGATGCAAAAATACAGGTCGCAAAATCGTTATATTTGCGACGCTATACTCCAGCGGAAATCGCGGAGGAATTGAGCCTGCCTAATCGTCGGATTGTTTACTATTGGGCAGAAAAATGGAATTGGGCAGATATGCTCAGTCATGAGAGTGTGATTGAAGCAATTAACCGTCGCATTGTTTTATTGAGCGAGCGAACTAAAAAAACGGAGCTTGAATTAGATGAGTTAGACCGCTTGATTGCTAGCCACGTTAAATTAATGGCGCAAGCGAATAAACACGCTGAAAAAATGGCAGCGTTAAAATCGCAATCAGCGGATATGCAAGGCGGTGCTGATTATACAATGAATGAAGATGGCGAACCGAAGAAAAAGAAACGTTATCGTAAAAATGACATTTCTAGCCTGATGCCAGAAGATTTCCAACGCTTTGCTGATGAAATGCTGTTTGGTTATCAAAAGC
This sequence comes from Providencia sp. PROV004, assembly GCF_011045615.1. Classification (NCBI taxonomy): domain Bacteria; kingdom Pseudomonadati; phylum Pseudomonadota; class Gammaproteobacteria; order Enterobacterales; family Morganellaceae; genus Providencia; species Providencia sp. PROV004. Next base: position 3,697,719 of record NZ_CP042859.1, on the reverse strand, counting down.
ATTTGCGCATTAATATCACGCAGGCAGTGCGCAATATATTAAAAAGCCGTCAAATCGGGGCAACGTGGTACTTCTCCTTTGAAGCCTTTGAGAATGCCTGCTTGACGGGTGACCCGCAGATATTTTTATCTGCGTCAAAACCCCAAGCGGAAGTATTCCGGTCATATATTGTGAATATTGCGGAGCAATTCTTTGGTGTATCGCTAACGGGTAATCCCATCCGTTTAAGTAATGGCGCAGAGCTGCGCTTCTTATCCACCAATAAAAACACGGCTCAATCTTATAGTGGTCATTTATATTGTGACGAATATTTTTGGGTTCCTGATTTTAAACGCTTAAATGATGTTGCATCTGCAATGGCAACACATGACCGCTGGCGTATCACCTATTTTTCCACGCCTAGCTCTAAAACACATCCAGCTTATCCATTTTGGATGGGGGATGAATGGCGCGGCAATGACCCTAAACGTAAGAACGTCGAGTTTCCAAGTGAGAAAGAAATGCGTGATGGGGGGCGTGAGTGCCCCGATGGGCAATGGCGCTATATCATTACCCTTGAAGATGCGATAAAAGGCGGCTTTAACTTAGCGTCTATCGATAAATTACGACAACGATATAACCCTGACACATTCAACATGTTGTATATGTGCGTATTTATTGATAGTGGTAAGTCTGTCTTTAAATATGACACCTTAATGAAATGCGGTGTTGATGTGAATTTATGGGAAGACCATAAACCCGACGACCCGCGCCCATTTGGCAATCGCGAAGTGTGGGGCGGGTATGACCCTGCACGCTCTGGCGACACGTCAACATTTGTTATCGTTGCACCACCCATGATGGCACCCGAAGTATTTCGGGTATTGGCAACATTTTATTGGCAAGGGTTTAGCTGGCGACATCAAGCAAAATTGATTGAAGACTTAACCAAGAAATATCGTTTCACACATATTGGCATTGATACCACAGGGATAGGTCAATCCGTATATGAAATGGTGCAAGATTTTGCGCCACGTATCACACAGCCCATTCTTTATAGTCTGCAAATGAAAACGCAACTTGTGATGAAAATGATAGATATTGTCGACGAAGAACGCATTGAATGGGATATGGATCAGAAAGAAATCCCCGCGTCATTTTTATGCATCCGTCACACAACTACAGGTAAAGGTGGCGCAATGACATTCGTCGCAGATAGAACACAAGAAACAGGCCACGCGGATGTTTTCTGGGCAACGTCTCACGCAGTAATTAAAGAGCCGCTTAACACGGATAAAAAGCGCAAATCTAAATATATATTACCAAAGGCTGCATAATGAAAAAGAAACGGAATTCTCGTAAACAAATGACACAGACTACGACTGCGCCAAAAAAAGCATTTAGCATCGTTCTTGGCAAACCAGAGCCGATTTTAACGACTCATACTGATTATCAAAATATTTGGTATGACAATGATTTTGATCATTGGACACCCCCAATAGACCGTGAAGCACTTGCGCAGTTAGTGAATTTAAATGGCCAACATGGGGGCGTTCTTTATGCTCGTCATAATATGGTTACCAGTGACTATATAGGCGGTGGCCTAACCCATGAGCAACTAAAAGCAGCCGTTTTTAATTATTTTTTGTTTGGTGATGTGGCCATTTTAAAAGTGCGTAACGGTTGGGGCGAAACCATCGGACTGGAGGTTTTGCCCTCACTTTACTTGCGCAGGCGTAAAGACGGTGATTTTGTCATTTTACAAGAAGGTGAACATCTAGTTTATACCCCTGATGAAATCATTTATATCAAGATGTATGACCCACAACAGCAAGTCTACGGTTTACCGGACTATATTGGCGGTATCCACGCAGCTTTACTAAACAGTGAAGCCACTATATTTCGTCGTCGTTATTACCATAACGGGGCACACACGGGCGGGATGATTTACTGTAATGACCCGAATATGACCGACGAAGTAGAAGAACAAATTATCCAAAAACTCAGCCAAAGCAAAGGGATTGGTAATTTTGAAACTATGTTTGTGAGTGTGCCGAATGGTGACCCTGATGGCATCAAATTTATTCCCGTTGGGGATATCTCTGCAAACGATGAGTTTAGCAATGTGAAAAGTATTAGTGCGCAAGATATCTTAAATGCTCACCGCTTCCCCGCAGGCCTTGCTGGCATCATTCCCGGCTTAGGCTCTGGCGGCTTAGGTGACCCCTTAAAAGCAAGAGAAGCCTATCGACAAGATGAAGTTATCCCTGTACAAAATTTATTTATGAATGCGGTTAATAGTAAAATCGGTAGAAATGAGCCTTTGAAATTAAATTTCCGTCAAAATACCATTAAGGAAAATGAATAATGTCTAAAAATAGGGTAAAATTAAGACGTTATCAACAATCGGAGGTCTGGAACGTGCGAGTATTAAAAATATTCTGCCCCATTTGCGGCCAACGCGCGACAATTCGCAAATCGAATCGTAAACATCGTGAAATTTCAGACCTTTATTGCGCCTGTAATGATGTTGAATGCGGTCACACCTATGTTTTAAATCTAACGTTTAGTCACACAATCAGCCCTAGTGCCCACTCAGATGATTTGATTCAATCCATGATTGAAAAATTTAACCCTGAACAGCGCCAACTGGCGCTAGGGTTATTAACCTCAAAGGGTGCATGATTGCTGATTTACATCAGGGCTGCTATTTAGCAGCCTAATTTTTTGATTGCTCTTTTTTGCTATTTCTTCCCTTGCACCGTCTGCAAGTTCAGTAATCAGTGTGAGTACAACTTGACGCTCATAATGGTTGCAACCCTCTAAACTCCCTAGCTTTGCAATAACACTAATGCGCTCAAACGCTACCGATTCCTGTAATAAATCGCTCATATTCAAATTCCCATTTGTATACTGGATATTTGTACAGTATACATAAATAAAGTCATTGGGAAACCCTGTAAATCAGAAATAATTAAAATTTCTTTTGAATTACAGGGTTATGTGATTCATTTATAAACTATCCGCTTTGTGACATGTCACGGCAATATTATCCAACTTCAAATCATGCCAGCCGTTTGTATTCCAACAATCAGACGCACCTGATAAGCAACACTGACTAACAGGCAATTGCTCACCACATCTTTTACAGGTTGATTTTGATAACTCGTGAATTTTGTCACTTAGTCGAGCAGTATCTTGGCGAATTAATAGTTGAATGTACTCATTCATTTCGTAAGGCTCCCGCCCTGGTCGACGAATAGCACAATTATTTTTCAACATTTCCAATTCTTGACTATCAACCATCAGCTCAAATTTCGTTTCGCCACTGTCTTTTTGTCGCTTACGCTGTTCCGCTTTGCGCTCCGCTGCTGTTTTTGCCATTTTCTTTTATCCTCTGATGAATTCGAGATATAGCCGACTCACACCGAGCCAGTGATTTTTTGACTTTATCTGACTTAAATACGATTTTTTGAATATGGCCATTCGCGTGAAACTTCACGCTTTGACCGTTTTCTGTATAAATTGCCCCTCTTGCTATTGAATGGATCATGAAAGGGTCTTTTTCGGGGTCTAAAGTGATGCCAATTTCTTTGGCTTTTCTGACAATATCGGGAATAACCGTTTCTTTGTCTTTAATCGTCCTCCGTGCCTGCGTACAGTTATTGACAGAACTCCAAGGGGCGCTAATCGCGCCATCAAAACCAGCCTCCGCTGTCGCTTCGGCTAACTTCGGCACAATCTGCCAGTTCTTAATACGTGTGATAATTGGGGAGTCGTTACCCACTAAAGTACAGTAAACCCCCTTGATGCAATCGACGGGCTCACCATATACGTTGGTCTTTTCTTCACGCTCATACCATAGACGGGCGATAAGGTCGGCACGACGCACAAATGCACCACCTTGCAACTTGGTGTATTCGCTCCAGTTGCTGGTATCGGCTGCTTTGTGAACTTCGGCAAATTCAACATCTAAACCTGTTGATGCTTCGGTATCATCTCCCATGCGGCGCAGTTCACGCCATACCGACACAGGCGCACCGCCTATTTGTTGAAACTGGCGAATTTTCCAATGTGAAGCCCAAGCGGAAACCGCACGCGCCATGTCTTTGCACTTCTGGCCTGATTCCTTATCGACTTCATCGTCCATTGCGTAACCGTCGATATTTTTTGAAATGTACTTAGCGATATAGCCTGTTGCACTTCCTTTACGTTCGTCGATAGGCTCCACATGAAAACGGGCTCTTAATGCTTTAGGTGTGGTAAGTTCGTCTCTATCTTCTAAACGTGCATAGTGACTAAAAATAGAACGTAATTGTTTTTTATGTTCAGGCATAACAAACAGCAACATATGCCAGTGCGGTGTACCGTCGTGGTGCGGCTCAGTAACACGAAAACCAAAAACACGGATACCTGCACGGCTATAAGCTGCGCGTATTTTCGCCCACGTTTTACATAGATACTTTTGAGTTGCTCTTGGATCACATCCGTTCCAATTATCAACAAATCCGCCTGCTTGATAGGCTGAATGGTATTTTGATGGAGCTGTCATTGTGTAAAATTCACCATCACAGCCCATTTCCTTGGCGAGGTCTTCAAACCCGCGCATACGCGCCATTAGCTCGCAACGACGAACGGCTGGGTTTGCAATACTACCTAAAACCATTTTTGTAAGTTCGGTTCGGTTGCCGTCTTCGTCTTCTAATTCAAAGTCTTTAAGAAATTGCCAATTTGACCGCTTTTGCTCTACCCAGCGATGCAAGGTTGTTTTTGAAACATAAGGGGATGCCGATTTTTGAACTTGACCAATCGCGATAGCAAGGTGCTCACGTTTCAGGTCACATAAACGCTTTAAGCGACGATACCACCAAGCAGCATCAAACATGCGAAGTAATGCCGCGCAAAGTTTATCCTCACTCGGTTTAATTCTGCCTTTAATGAATTGCTGCCAATATGGCGGTTGGGTACCTGACTGTAATGTTAACTTAGCAATGAAAGCATAAGTTTTATCAAGACGCTGACGGGCGTCATACTCATCTTTTGGGTCGCTGTTGGCGTATTGCTTTGTTGCAGCTTCATAGTTATCACTCATAAAACTGGCAATATCATTTGCTAAAGTTTTGATAACCGTTCTATCTAACTGCGCAATATTTTCTAGTTGCTCAATAAAGGGGAATGGTCTATCACCTGAAACACGATGCTTAAACTCATAATGTTTCATGACACGTTCGAATCGTGGCAATACATTTTTAGCGGTTTTGCGTAAAAATTCATTGGCACGACGACGACCCTTTTGATTAAAAAGGCGTGCGTATTTGGTAGCAAAGTAAATAGCGAGGAAATCGGGAACATGCGCGAATATTTCATGACGCCACTCGGCATCATCTTTATTGGCATCCCACATAATGCGCTCAGCCAGAGTCGCTGATTTCGGCAACTCTGGCTTATTTTCTTCTTGTTGGCGACGTATTGAAATATATACGTCGCTATTGTGTTCTACTTTAGTTATCAAAATAACTTTCCCTTGTGTTACTGCCGCGATGTATAACTTTAAAACCTTGTTGCTCTAATTCTTTCTTTATCCTTTTTAATGCTTTATTAATTGCAGTAACTTCTATTTGATAGAAATCACGGGTAGGCCTTTGAGCCATAAGGTAAGGGATATAAATCACCTCTTTTTTTTTGAAAAACTTTTGTTAAAAAAGAAAAGTTAAATTTCATTGCGATACCACCATATTTTCAATGTGATTAATTTCACTTTCTAGTAACTGACTGATTGCTGCATAATCTGGTTTTTTCTTGCAGCACATACATTTGAAGCTTACGCAGGCGAGAAGCGTAACGGTCATTGCAAACTTTGCGTTCATCATTACGATTCCAGTTGATGCAACCATCAATTAAAATTGCATCATTTGAAGTGGCATCTAATACGGGTGTGAATGTTGGTTCTGGTATATTCATTTATTTAATTCCTAAATTTAGAGTGTAAAAATCCCTGACGCGCTAACGTCATTTATTTAATTGGGTATTATTTAATTAAGTGGTAATGCTAAATTCTTTGGTAATAAAGAAGTGACAGCCTTAATATGATTAATAGCTTTGACGATATTAAATATCTCTGTTGTGGTTAAATCTTCAAATTTGCAATCATGGCGTTCTTTTTCGATGCCTGCCATATAGAGAATAACACCTAAGAACTTCTTGTTTTCTTCATGATGTTGGCTAAAGCGGTCACGCATTTCTAACATAAAGAATTTAAGTGCATCATTACTTAAACCAAAAACTTTTGATTTAATTTCGGATGTTTTATTTAGTCCACTAACACGCATATCCAGTGGGATTTCATTAATACGATTTTCTATAAATGATGGGTTATGTTGCATAATAATCACCTATATTCTAGAAATTAAATAAATAGTTGCAAACAAAATAACGGGAACAATATATTTTAATGAACCATCTTTTTTGTTTACGCTGATTTCTTCCAAACGTTTAAATGAGTCGCCAGTGACTTTATATTTGTACTGCTGTTTATGTGCTTGAGTCATAATCACACCATTGCTTGACTGAACCCCACAACGGTATCAATCGCTGATACAAACGCAGGGGATGAATGTAAACGGGCTGAAATTGTCACACCAACTAATGCTAAACAACGGATCGCATTATTTACGCTCTGTTTAATTTCAGCGGAACGGGCATTATTAATATGACCACCTAAAACCGCTTGGCTAGCTAACTTTCCGACCTCTGCCGTTGCATTTAAAATATGTGCAGGAAAATTTCCTTCACATGCATTATTCAAAGGTACAGACGGCTGGCATTGAAGCTGCTCTAATAAACCATCTAACAACGTGGCATCTTCTGTCGCATCCGTAATTTTAACTAAATCACTTGATGTTAATTGGTGCGGCTGTTCTGGGTTTAACTTGTTACGCAACATTTGCGCATTCATGCCGATTGCTTCCGCTATCTGAACAAGGTCACCTTTGTGAGTAATTGCAAAAGCACGACATGCATTGTCAAAGTGTGATTGTTTGGAAGCCTGATAATCAAACATGGTATTTTTTCTCCTAAAGCGAATAATAACTACGCTTGAAGCGAAACTTTTGATTTAGAAAGGGCTTCAACTGTGATTGCAGCAAGATTGATAAACACAGTTCCTTGCTTTAAGTCTTTGCTCTTTTCACGAACTGGCAAACGACCATCTGCAATCATGTTTCTTACTGATCTTTCTGTTAGTCCGGTGCGTTTACTATACTCACTGACAGTTACATAAGGGTCTGGAATGGTTATTGTAATATTTGGGCGCATAAGGCAAAATCTCCTATTGGTATCTATTTACATCTATTTGCATCTATTTTCACTTTGCTTTAGGCGTAATTTACTTCACTTAACGCAAAGTGTCAACGTTGTGATGCTTTTATTTTGCATAACGTAAAGTTTACGGGAATGAAAATGAATGATTCATTTGATTTTGTATCATGTGAAAACAGTGGTGCTGTTTTAGATAGAATTATTGAAGCCTATGGTTTTTCTTCAAAAATGATGTTAGCTGAACACTTCAATATGGGGGCTAGTGCTCTTTCTGGAAGATATAAACGCAATATCTTTCCTGCTGATATGGTTGTTAGGTGCATGCATGAAACCAGCGCTAATCTTGAATGGCTAGTCTGGGGAACAGGTAATCCATTTGACAACGAACGAGTTGATATATTGAAGTTAACTAATTTCAAAGAACTAAACGGAGAGCTGCAAAGGGCTAGCACTGTAATGTTCGATAAAGTTATGCTTCCATCTAATAAGCCAATGCCAACAGAACCAATTTGCGTACAAATCGATAGGGATTACTACTTAATTGATAAATCATTTGGTGACATTTTTGATGGTAAATGGCTTGTTGATATTGAAGGGAAAATTAGCATCCGAGAATTAACTCGCATTCCAGTTCAACGTGTTCGTGTATCTGGTATCGGAATGGCTTTTGATTGTGATTTAAAAGATTTAACAATACTTGGGCGAGTAATAAAAGAAATCAAAGATTACTGACATAAGAACTTTATTTATGGGTGTAAGAAAATTATCAACAGGCGAATGGATCGCTGACTTTTATGCTGAAAACAGAACCGACGGCAAGAAAGGTAGACGCATTCGTAAAAAATTTGCCACCAAAGGTGAAGCTATAGCGTATGAACGCTATGAGTTGGATAAGGCCGAGGGTAAACCGTGGATTGAAGATACTAAAACAGATACACGAAAAATGAGCGAACTAGTTAACTCATGGTATAACTCACACGGAGTTACATTAAGCGATGGAAAGAAGCGCTTATCTGTAATGCTTTGGGCATGTGAACAAATGGGAGACCCTTTAGCCTTAGAATTTACTGCCCAGTTATTTTCTAAATATCGCGAACAACGCTTATCAGGTAAGTTATCAAGAACAACTAGAATTGATAAAGTAGCACCTAGAACCGTTAATCTTGAACTTGCTTATTTCAGGTCTGTGTTTAATGAGCTAGACAGGCTTGGTGAGTGGACAGGTGATAATCCAATAAAGAAAATCAGAGCATTTCGCACAGATGAATCAGAAATGGCTTTTCTTTCCCATAAACAAATTGAGTCACTACTTGAAGAAAGCAGAAAAAGCACAGCTAAAGATTTAGAAATTATTATCAAAATTGCTTTATCCACAGGGGCAAGGTGGTCGGAAGCAGAAAGTTTAACAAGGTCACAAATTACACCGTTTAAAATTACCTTTACAAAAACGAAAGGGAAACGTAATCGTACCGTTCCTATTAGCGAATCTCTTTATAACGAAATTCCTAAAAGAAAAGGGCAACTTTTTACGCCTTGCTATTCTGCTTTCAGGTCAGCAATGAAACGAACTGGTATTGAATTGCCAGATAGGCAATCATCACACGTTTTACGTCATACGTTCGCATCTTACTTTATGATGAACGGTGGTAACATTCTGGTATTACAACGCATTTTAGGCCATACGGATATAAAAATGACTATGCGATATTCTCATTTTTCCCCTGACCATTTGGAAGATGCAGTGAAATTTAATCCGCTGAGTATGATTTATGAAAATTAATGCAGCAATAATCACTACGTTGGTACTTTTAGCAATTGTATTATTTGTAGCTCCCTTTCTAATCTACGGATATTACTTTTATGATTTGGGGATTTCTAAAGTTAATGCAAACTGGGGAAGCTTTGGCTCTTTTTTAAGCGGGGTTTTTTCCTTTTTTACAGCTTTATTTACACTTGCTTCGGTTGTCATTTTGGTAAGTACTTTTAGAAAAACAATACATTTTAGTCAGCAGCAAATAAAAATAGCGCAACATGAGTCTGAACTTAATAACTTTAACTTTATAATCAATCTTATACATAAGAATATAAAAGAAAATAAAACGTTAACAGGGTTTGCGAATGGTATTGAGACGCAATATTTTGATCGACTTAGTTTATCTTTTATTAAACTCCTTATGTGGTGTAATATGGGCATCTCTTCTGGTGGTGTGTCAGCAGGGGATATGGAGCTATCAAATCAAATAATTGCGGATAACAATCTAAAATCTAATATTAATAAATATGCGAAAGAATATGCTTATAACCATGCGGATGGTTATGCCTGTTTGAATAACATTTACCCTTTAGTTCAACAGCTATGCTTGAAAATAATAGATAGCGAAAAAAATCAGACAAGTATATTAAAGAGTATTCTATCCTCTGGAATTGATGAGCATATATTATTTTGGTCTCTTGCTATCATAAATGATGATAGGTTTGATTTTTTAATGGTACCACCAAGAGATATAAGAAGTAAATTTGAGCAAGATTGAAAGTGTCTCAAAAGTGTCTCACTAGCTTAGTAAGCATTTCATCTATTTTCCTCTATTTTCTTCTAATGACATGATATGTAAGGTAACTTGTTGTTTTATATAACCCTATCAAGTTTCTCATAATCGATTGGTCGCTGGTTCAAGTCCAGCAGGGGCCACCAAATTTTAGCTGTTAAATCAGCGCATTAAGCCACTTCATCGTAAGTGGCTTTTTTGTTTTTCTAAAGCATATCACGCTAATTACCCCTAAATACTTTTGTAATTCATTTCAGCTTTTCATTTCTTGTTAATTCGTATATTTACTGGTTTTTTGAAATTATGTGATTGATATTGCAATTCTTTTGGTGACCTAAAGATTGAATCTATTGAAATCCTTTTCATATATTTAAGCTTGATAGTTTCAGTAGCACCCTTGTACTAACAAAACATGGGCAAATGTTTTGCATCTCCCAAATGTGCAAGGAAATTGTGCACACGCAGGTTATTTTGTATTAATTCATAACTAGACTTGATATAACCTATTTAGGTTATTTTAAAATTAAATTAATTTATGCATAAAAGGTGTGTATATGGAAAATAAGCTTAACAACAATGAGCAGCAAAATGCGCTAGATATTCAGTTTATGACGCAAGCTTTGGCTTTGGCAACGGATGCTGCGAAAAATGGCAATGAACCCTTTGGTGCAGTATTAGTTAAAAATAACCAAGTCGTTATGACAGGTGAAAATCATATTCATACTGAAAGTGACCCAACCTATCATGCGGAGTTGGGTCTCATACGCCAGTATTGTTCTGAACATAAAGTCATGGATTTATCCGATTATACGCTGTACACCAGTTGTGAGCCGTGTTGTATGTGTTCCGGTGCAATGGTATGGAGCCAATTAGGTCGGATGGTTTATAGTCTTTCTCATGATGAACTAGCCGAGATTGCCGGTTTTAATATTATGTTGGGGAGTGATGAAATCTTTGACAAAAGCCCCTTTAAACCTGAAGTGGTTAAAGGCATCTTAAAAGAGCAAGCGGTTTCTATTTATACGCAATATTTTAAGCCAAATTTATAATCTTAGTCGGGTGCTATAGTTCCCCACTATAATAATTTAAAAAGCAGATGGCTTTAATCGTTTGCATCATTATCTATCAATGAAATAGGGTAGCTTATTGCCACCCTAACCATGGTGAAAGTTAAAATAACTTTTTCTGTGGGGGGCCTGAAAAATTCATTGTACCAATATGATTCATTAACACTTCAACGACAACAGGTTGCTTCAAGTCGACAGCTTGGCGGAGCGTTGATTGAAAATCGGTGGCTTTATCTATCGTAAATGCTTGAATCCCCATCGATTGAGCTAATTGACTAAATGAAGGGGTGAGTAACTCATTATAGTATTGGCGGTCTGAGAAATATTTTTCCTGAATACCTCGCATTACGCCATAACCTTGGTCATTCATAATAATCAATACAATTGGGAGCTGCTCTTGTGCCATAGTGGCCAATTCGCCTACGCCTAACATTAACCCGCCATCACCAACTAAGCCAATAACAGGTACATTAGGGTTTGCTTTGGCACTGCCAATTGCCATGGCGAGTCCTAGCCCGATTGCGCCTGCTAAGGAGTGAATGTTGTGCATTGGCTGGGTCGCTTTGAGTAAACGGCTTCCCCATAAACTCCCTGATACCGTAATGTCGCGGACAAAAATACCATCGCTTGGTAAGACTTGCTCTACGGCATCACTGAGTTGGCTATAAGGGCCACATTGTTGCCTTAGTTGTTCTTCAGCCTGCTGTACGGCCTCTTGCACTTGTTTTTTCCACTGAGTAGAGATAAGGCGCTTGGCTTGTTCGATTTTATCGGCAAGTGCTTCAAGTAAACTTTTACAATCCCCAGTTACCGTCAAGTCAGCTAAATAGTTGCGATTGGCGGCGAGTGGGTTTATATCGATTTGAATGATGGGGTGTGGCAAAGGTAATGACCATGTTTTGGTTTCATTACTGCGTAAACGTGAGCCTGCGACGATAGTTAAATCGCATGAACGCATTAATGCATCAACGGAATCTGCATTATGAAAAGCGCGTAAGCTGAATGGATGGTCATCCGATAAAATACCTCGTCCATGGGTACTGCTGATGACGGCAATACCTGCATCAGCAAGGCGTTTGACAGCATCTTTTGCTTGTAGGGCTCCTGCGCCAACCCACAATAACGGCTGTGCAGCGTGTTGAAGTTTGTCCCAAATTGCATTGACTAACGATGTACAACTGTCAGGCAACCTATAAGGGGGAAGTGGTGCACTCAGTACAGATAATGGCACTTGCGCACTTTGAATATCAATTGGGATCTCGATAGAGACAGGGCCACAAGGTATAGTTTGAGCAACTTGAATGGCTTTATGCAGCGTGGCGACGGCTTGTTCGGGGGTATGAACACGAAAAGCGTGCTTTGAACTCGAACGTAAAAAGCCGAGTTGGTCATGTGTTTCATGAATAAACCCTGCGTCCATATCCAGATAAGCTTTTTCAACTTGGCCTGTAATGTGGATCATGGGGGAGCATGCATTCATAGCTTCAATCATTGATCCTACAGCATTTCCAGCACCTGCACCTGTACTGGTTAGCGCTACCCCTAAGCCACTAAAACGGCTATGGGCATCCGCCATGGTGACGGCCCCTGCCTCCCCACGACTTGGCGTAAAATCAATCACGTCCCGGCGCCCGATAGCATCTGCTATGGGTAAGTTATGAATTGAAATAACCCCATAAACCGTTGTGACTTGGTATTGTTCAAGTGTTCTGGCGATAGCTTCGCCAACTGTAATCATTTCAGACATTTTATTCTCCTCAATGCTGCCATAATCCGGTGACGGATTTGCTATTCACACCAACGGTTTGGTTGTGGGTTAAGTGCCAGAAATAGGCTTTTTTGTTGCATATAGGCTTTGAGGCTTTCAAGGCCTTTTTCACGGCCAATGCCACTTTCTTTAAAGCCGCCAAATGGCGTTGAAATAGAAAAAACTTTGTAGGTATTGACCCAAACAGTGCCGACATCAAGCGCATCGGCGAGCTTAAATGCTCGAGTGTAATCTTTTGTCCAAATACCTGCGGCAAGCCCATAAACAGAATCATTAGCTTGCTGAATGAGGTCTTCTTCATCATCAAATGGCATTACGACGAGCACGGGGCCGAAAATTTCCTCTAGGCAAACCGTAGATTGGTTATTTAAGCCTTCGATAATCGTCGGTAAAAAGTAGTTGCCATCTTTGAGTGCCGGGTCAGCGGGTGCAGTTCCACCAATACGGATCTTCCCCCCTTGCTGAACGGCTTGTTCGACATAGTTTCTGACGCTATCTCGGTGCGAAGGGGAAATTAATGGCCCTAGATGAACACGCTCTTGCCTTGGGTCACCAATAATCAGGTTGCGGGTCAATTGTGTTAGCTTTTCCATAAAGGATGAGTAGATATCTTTAGCCACAAATAGGCGCGAACCGGCGATGCATGCTTGCCCCATCGAACTAAAGATACCGTAACAAACACCATGTGCAGCGATATCAAGGTCAGCGTCTGACAACACGATAGTTGGGGATTTTCCCCCAAGTTCAAGTGACGTGGTGATAAGTTTATCCGCTGCAATATGAGCCAGTTGTCGTCCGGTATTGGTGCCACCTGTAAAGGAGATTTTTTTCACCAGAGGGTGGCGAACCAGTGCATCACCGACAATCGAACCTTTACCCGGTAGCACACTCAACAGGCCGCTGGGTAAACCTGCTTGCTCAAATAACTCAGCCAATTTTAATGAAATTAGAGGTGTGGCTTCCGCGGGTTTTAAGATGACCGCGTTACCGGCCGCAATCGCTGGGGCAATTTTTTGCATATCACTGGCAATCGGGGAGTTCCATGGCGTGATTGCAGCGATCACGCCAATAGGTTGGTAGGTACTTATGGTCATCAGCTCTGGCTGGCGACGAGGAGGAAGTTCACCACCTGAAACTTCACAAACCGCCGCAAAGTAGCGAGCGGTTGCTGCTGCGCTCATCACTAAGCCACGTGCTTCTGCCCAAGGCTTGCCGTTATCCAAAGTTTGTAATTGAGTTAATGTTTCGCAGTTTTCATCAATTAAGCGACTCACGTTGTACAAGATAGTTGCCCGCTGGTGAGCGGGAAGATTACGCCAAGAAGGCGATCTCCATGCCTTATCTGCCGTAATTACGGCATCTTCGACATCTTCCAAACTTGCACTGTTAAGGATTGCAATCACCTGGTTATCCCCCGGAAAACGCGATTGCATTTCAGGCCCGCGACCTAGCTGCCATTTACCGCCAACAAAAATATCCATTTTGTTCATAATAGGGCTCCTATTAAATAGCTCGGTGTTCAGCGACTCGACGACAAATTTCAACAGCACTTAAAGCAGCTAACATCGATGTTTTCGGATTTGAAGGTAGTGGATTTCCATTGAGTTCAATGCAGAAATGGCCAAAATCGCCCGTAACATCAATGCGGTGTGAGTTTTGTGTGGTAGTCGGGTCAACAACCAATTGTACTTGGGTGGCATCCATCCCTATGCCATACAGTGCAACAGTGGCAGCCACATTGGCATTCGCTGGAAAATTCAGTGCCGCTTCACGGGCACTGCCACTAAAGAACACCGTGGGCTGTGTCACTTGTGATAAATCGACATAACGCTCAGCCGCGCCATTGCGCCAGCTTGCAGGGCTTTTACGTGACAGGTAGGTCACATGGGTGATATTCGCCTCTTTTGCGGCACGTAGGCCATCAAGACCAGCAACAGCGCCAGTCAGTGGAATTAACTGGCTGTGGTGGCGTTGGGTTAAGGCGACCAAGTGTTGTTCAAAGTCCGTGTCAGCAAGGGCTCCCGTTGAGATAATGGCCAGTGTCCAGCCTCTTTCTAGTACCGTTGGTGCATATTGTTTAACGGCTTGGTGACCCGCACATTCCAACACTAAATCCGGTGGAATGATATTATTGTCAAGGTTATCGATGGGGGTGACTACCCCTTTAAAGCGTTCCAAAATGGCTTGATGGTGATGGGGCCGGGCAACAATGTAACGCAGGGCTATCTCATTAGGTAAGCGAGTAATCACTTCTTGAGCCATTGCACCATAACCAATCAACATGAGTGTTTTCATCGTTAAATCCTTTAAATATGGTGGCTAAAGCCACCAGAAACATCTAAAGCGGCACCCGAGGTAAACGACGCCATGGGGGAGGCTAGAAAGACTAAGGCACGTGCGGGCTCTTCGGGTTTTCCTAAACGTTGCATTGGAATACCGCGTTTTTTAGCGATATCACCAATCCATTGTTCCCAATCGAGATTTTTATCACTGCGATTGTCGAAGCGACGTCGCCATTGGTCGGACTCCACCATGCCAAGTAAAATAGAGTTCACACGGATCCCTTTGGGTAACAGTGTTTTCGACAAGTTTAGCGTCATGTTTAATAATGCTGCCCGAGCCGCCGAGGTGGCGACCATATGTGGTTCAGGCTGTAAGGCCAGCAGTGAATTGACACAGGTGATAGAAGCAATATTTGATTGCTCTAAGAGTGGCAAGAAAGCATTCACCGGGTTAATTACACCAAATAGTTTTAACTGGGCTTCGTGTAACCATGCTTCTTCGGGGGTATCGCTATAGCTTGCGACATAGCCTTGCCCTGCGTTGTTTATCAATATATCGACGTGCCCATATTGTTGATGAACCTGTTTTGCGAAAGCTTCGGTTTGTGTTTTATCAAGAACATCACAAGGTTGTGCGATAAAATGCCCTTGAGGGTAATGTTCTCGTAATGTTGTAAGCGCTTGCTGGAGTTTGTCTTGATCACGACCGCAGAATGCCACTTTACAGCCTTCATCCAGTAAGAGTTTGACGGTTGCAAAGCCGATGCCGGAGCTTCCTCCTGTCACGACAGCAACACGGTTATTTAACTGTAAATTCATGAGTCTTCCTTTATTCTGCTTGGCAATAGAGCGTCTCTAAAAATTGTTGTAAATGGTTGTTAAAGGCATCTGGCGCATCTAAATAACTGGCGTGCCCCGCTTGGTTTATCAGGAAATAGGGGCAGTTTTTTTGGCGTGCGAGTTGCTCTACTTGTGCTGGTGGCGTAATGGTATCTTCTGTGCCAACCAGTATTTCCAATGGGCCATCATAGCGATTTAAATATTGGCTGATATCGTCATGGGCTAGCATCCACGCCGCGGCTAAGAAGCCTTTAGGGTTGAGCTTCTTCATGTTCTGTTGAACCCAATTGACTTTCTCAGTGGTTGCGTTGGCGGATAACAAAGCAGCAGCACGATTTTGCGCATATACCTCAATACCAGAACTCAAAACAATATCTTGCCGCTGTTGGTAAACTTGTTTTTGTTGGTCAGGGCTTTTTGTTGCATAACCTTGCGCGGGGTTCGCTAAGATTAAGCCTTTAACTTTATTGGGATATTGCGAGGCAAAAGCACTTGCCATTATGGCGCCAAGAGAGTGTCCCACTAACACGATGTTTGATAAGGCTAATTTGTCAATAAAAGCATTCAATGCATTTGCGTAATCAATAGCGGTAGGCGTTGTCGTCTCTAGCTCACGGCTTTCTAAATAGCCGGGCGCATCCCAGCTATAGAGATGATAGTGTTTTGTCAGTGATGGACTGGTCAGTTGGCTTACCCATGAAGCAGATCCAGAGCTGATACCATGCAACAATACCACTGGGTGCCCTTGGCCTGCTTCTCGCCAATTGAGACGATATTGGCCAAAGTCTGCTATCAGTGGTTCCGGGAGTTTTTTATTGAGCAAATTCATCACTGACGACTCCTGTTAGTTACGTTTAACTTTTGATAAAGGGTGATCTTCGGGATATGTTGGGATCGCAGGTTTTGGTGTCCCGATCATGACGCACATTAAGGCTTCTTCTTCCCCATGGTTAAATAAACCACGATAAATGCCCGCAGGGACTGAAATTAGGTCACGCTCTTTCAGTACGGTTTCATACTCTTCATCGCCATCTTTTACAAACAACGTGATGGTGCCTTTCAACATAAAGAACACTTCTTCAACATCGGGGTGGAGGTGTAATGGCCCTTCACACTTGGCAGGGAGAACCATGGTGGAGAAGGTAAAGTTCTCTGCGGGAACGGTGTTGACATCATTAGCAACGCCAGTCGCACCCGTGCCGATATAGCGCATTTGTGCGCGGCGATATTTAGGGTCGTAATCCGCTTGGAATTTCAGGGCATTCCAGTCATATTTACGCCCTTCAAGGCGAGCAATGCGCGACTCAATCCATTGTGCCATTGGAATATCTTGTGGTTTGATTTGCGGTTGTGACATGGTGTTATCTCCAATAAAAAATGAATTAATATTTTTTCAGTAAAGGCACTAGTAACAAGCTGCCGAATAAACCTATGACGACGATAAATAACAGCCCGCTATCCATAGTGTGAGTGACGGTAATAAGAACTCCCATTGCCAGCGGTGCAGCGGCGCCAGCAAGGTTTCCTAACCCATTGAAAATACCGCCTGCTAATGCACTGACTTGCTTTTGTGTGGCTTTTGCGAGTAGAGCAAAGATATTTGGTGCGCCCGTTCCCCACATGAACATGCTAAATGCCATCATAAGAATGATGCTGTAGGTGCCAGTGAGAAATAACACACCAGCAAGGCCTAACACGGCACCAAGTAGTGAAATAAAACAAACGAGTGCGCGGCGATCGTAGCGATCTGATAACCACGCTCCGATGGCTTCACCAAATAACATGGCGATAAAGGGAAGGGATGACAGAATTCCCGCATGTTCTAAGTGAATGGATTTACCTTTAATTAAATAGCTGGGTAACCAACCATTCATTCCCCAAAGGTAGACAAGAAAAGCGATATTAAACATGCAGATAATCCAAAAATGGCTATTTTGGAATAAGCGTTTTTTATGGGCTCGCATCACAGCCAATTGCTCCGCTGGAAGTGTTTCACCTGCTGTGTTTTTAGTCTGAGCTTGACGATTGACTAAGTTGGGATGGCGAATACCAATCACCACAAGCCACCAAACAGGAACAGTAAAGGCGGCCATGACAAAAAATGTACTTTGCCAACCATAGTTATTTAGTAAATACAATGAGATAGGAAAGCCTAATGCTGCGCCTAACGGTGTACCTAATAACCACATCATGGTGGCACGAGCTTGCATTTTTGGCGGAAAGGTACGGCGTACAATGGCGTAAGCGATTGCCAGCAAAGGCCCTTCGGCAATTCCTAGCAATACACGCAGAAAAACCATCGTGCCATAGTGGTGTGTGAATCCCATAAAAATCATGAGAAAACACCAGCTACTGATCATAAATAGCAGCATTTTGGTGGGATGAAATTTATCGCCAATACCGCTTAGTAGCATGGAAGAAACACCATAAGCGAATAAAAATGCGCTCATCAGTAACCCCAAACGGGTTGGGTCAAAATCAATTCCCAGAGCTTGCTGAAATTTTTCGTCAGAAAATAGAGCTGCAATACTGATTTTATCGAAGAAAGCCAGTAGTACACAGGAAAACAGCCCGATAGGGATCAACCAATTGATCTTTTCAGGAACATCTTGCTCGACTTGATCATGCTCTGAATTTTGTAAGGTTATAGTCTGATTAGCCATGAGATTTCTCCTGCTGGGCACTATTTCAGTGACATTAATGAAAATGTGGGATCAGCAAGTTGTGAAGGGTCCAATTTGCGGTGGCCTTGTATCCAACGTTTACCTAGCTTGATGGCTCGTGCATCATTAAATGCAATCATTTGCACCAATTCATTGCTTTCATTTAAAGCAAAATGAACCTCTGAATTAGGGGTATACCGTTGAATATGTTTTAATTTTTGTGAGGTTGGGACACCTAAAATTTGGATGTTGTCTTGGTATTGATCTGACCATAACCAAGCGAGTTCATTGAACCCTTCAGACTGCGGGTTTAGCATGGCTTTTGCTGTGGTGATGGCTTGGTTTTGCGCATAAGCCCATGACTGTAAACATAAGGACAGTGTTGGATGGCAAGCGACGTCGCCCGCAGCGTAAATATTTGGGTGAGAAGTCTGCCCATGGTGATTAATCACAATACCGTGGGTAACATCAAGACCCGCTTCTTTGGCAAGTTCGAGATTTAATTCAACACCAATCCCCATAACAGCGAGATCGAAATTTTGCGAAGGCTGTTTTTGGCAACTAATTTGTAATCCACTTGTTGTCGGTTCGCCAAGTTCGATATCTCCACAATCGGTTATGACATGAACACCTGCTTGTGTGTGGCGTAATGCAAGAGCCTCTGAAACATTCTGCGGTACACTTCGTTCGCATAAGCGGCTTTGCCGCTCAAAAATCGTGACATCAATCCCCATTTTTCGAGCGGAAGCGGCAACTTCTAAGCCAATCCAACCACCACCAATAATGGCAATTTTTTGTGCAGAGAGCAGCGCACTACGTAATTTCTGCGCGTCATCCCATGAACGTAAGGCAAATACTTGTGGATGTTGCTGCCAACGATTCGACAGGTAGCGAGGCCGACCGCCTGTCGCGAGCAGTAATTTGTCAAACGTAATGGCACGACCATCACTTAAATAAATACATTGGGTTTGGCTATCAATTTTGGTGGCACGTAGTGGGCGAAACCACTGTAAATTTAAGGCATTAGTTTCTTGTTCGCTGAATAAGCGCGATAATGAAAAACTCTCCTGTGTCAATGCGGCTTTAGACAGCGGTGGGCGCTCATAAAAATCATGGTTTTCATCGCTGATCACCGAAATAATACCTTGATAACCTTCATCGCGTAGGGTTTTTGCTGCCCAACCACCTGCCTGACCCCCACCGATAATGACAATACCGCCTTGGATTAATGAGCTCATGGCGTTACTCCTTAACTTGGCGGCGAGTTTCATAATCGAGACCACCTTCCACAGCCCATTCCGTAAATGAAACTAAGGAATGTTCCAGTTCGCGTGGCTGCCATTTATCGGTTAGGTAATCGTCATTGGTGTAATATTCGAAAGCCCCACCTGTTGGGCTGTTGACATACCAAAAGTAAGCGGATGAGATAGGGTGCCGGCCTGGACCAATAAAGGTGCTCCATTGATGGCGGTTCATTGCCAGACCGCCGCCAATCACTTCATGGATATCACGAACCGTAAAAGCGACATGGTTGAGGCCGCTGCCACGATGAGGAAGCTTCAGCAAAAACAGGTTATGGTGGCAACCGTTTATTTGTGTCCGTAAAAAGACGGCACGGTCGATATAACGGTCTGAAACTTGAAAACCCAGTTTTTGGCAATAGAACGCTTCTGTAGAAGGTAAGTCATCAACAAAAAATACTACGTGACCGACGTTAATTGGCGTGGCTTTTTCGTAAACTGGGCTGGGTTTATCAATGCGGCGAATATCCCCCCATTGGTTGATAGCGGTGACCTCTAATTCAACCGTTTTTTGTTTACTAATAGTGAAAGCGACCGTCATGCCATTTGGGTCACGGCACTGTGCGCCATTTGACGTCAGTTGAAAACCATCACAAGGCCTAATTTTCTCAATGATCTCCTTGAGTTTATCTGGGCTTTCAACTCCCCACGTAATGCGACGCAGTGTTGAACCTGCTTCAAAAGGTACGGGTAAATTTGGATCTTGGTAGGAAAATAACTGTATTTCAGCACCCGATAACGTGGTAAATAACGAGGCGTTATCAGAGGCTGCTTGAAGGCCAAAATCATGTAAAAATTTCTGGCAGCTAGGGATATCTTCAACACCAAATTCTAATTTTTCTATTCCAATCACTGACATTGTAAAGTCCTCTATCGATTGGTGTTATTGCCAAAGGTTTTTTTGGGCAAAAAGAACCTGAGGCTTATGGCAATAAACCTAAAAATGTGTGGATGATATTCGGTTAACGCTAAACGGCTTTTGCTTGGCTCATGCCACCTATAAATTCAGTGAGTTTTTGGGCTGCATAGCTCACTTCATTTTGTAATCGCCGGCACTCTTGTGCAGGGATGCTATTCATTGGCACCATGATGCTAATCACCGCTTCTACGCCATTCGCTTGGTTATAAACAGGGTAAACAATGGATGAAATTCCTCGACGATAAAATGATTCACCAATCACATAGCCTCGCAGTTTGTCAGCTTGGATCATTTGCCAAAATTCCTGCTTGCTGCCTGCGTTGTCGGGTAGCTCATCGTCTGGGTAAAGTGCATCGAATTCAGCGCGAGTTAACCCACTGAGTAGCATACGACCGAGTGAGGTTCGATGGGCTAATAAACGCGTGCCTACGCTAACATGGTTAATTTTTGATTCTGCGCCACTGACTCTGGCGATGTAAATAATGTCTCGGCCATCTCGAATGACTAAATGGCTGTTACATTGGCTTCGGTCTCTGAGTTGCTCGATAATGGGCTGGCCTAACTGGGTTAAATCGAGCGATGCAATATAGCCAAGACCAAGGCTGAGTACTTTGCGGCCTAATGAAAATGCCCCAGTACGCGGGTGTTGGACGAGGAAATCCAAGTGCACTAAGGTTTGGATCGCACGGTAAGCCGTTGCTTTGGGCATATCGACTAAGCGAAGGATCTCGGCAAATGTGAGCTCACGGTGCTGTTCTGCAAGTAGCAAAAGAAGCTGTAGCCCTTTTTCCAAACCGGGTACCAGATATTTACATGTTGAATTCATGGTCCTCACCTCTTTACCGACAAAATGGCGAAATTAGTTAAAAATAAAGCCACCATTAACTGGGATTAGCTGTCCTGTAACAAAATCAGCCATAGGCGAAAGCAAGTACAAAGCGGTTCCTGTAACGTCTTCGGGCATCTGCTCCCCTTGTAATGCTCTGCCATTTTCATATAGCTGGTGGCGCTCGGCTGGGACGTATTGGGTCGCTTCGACTTTTGTGAGTCCCGGAGCAATCGCGTTGACGCAAATACGGTGAACTCCGAGTTCACGTGCCATTGAGCGTGTCATACTGATGATAGCCCCTTTACTGGCGACATAGGCCATCAGCTTGGGAGCTCCCCAAAGTGCGGTGTCAGAAGCAATATTGATAATTTTCCCGCGGGAGCTCTGCTTTAAAAAAGGAAGAGCAGCTTTGGTGACTAGCCACGTTCCTCTGACATTGACGGTCATAACCTTATCCCATAGCGCCAAGTCATATTCATCGAGCAGTTTTCCACCCACTCCTGTTGCCAGAGCCGCATTATTAATCAGCCCATCAATTGCACCTTGTTGGCCAATACTGTCGAATGCATGAGTGATTGAGTCAGGATCCGCTAAGTCGAGAGAAACACCTTGGGCTTCAAAACCTTGTTGTTGTAAGGACTCGACACTTTCTTGTAATCGCTGTTCGAGGATGTCACACAAGATAACTTGAGCGCCTTGCTCTGCAGCGGCTTGTGCAAAGCTAAAGCCAAGCCCTCTTGCAGCGCCTGTGATTACGATGCGTTTTCCTGACAAGACATCATGCATTTTCAGTTTCCTTATTGTTTATTAAGTCAAACTGTTTCTTCGCTTCACGTTGCATAATGCGGCGTAGGCGAGATAACCCCACATCGTGTTGATAAAGAAACTCTTTATCCCGTGCATTTGGTGTGAGGTTTTCCAAAATAATGCGATCTTGTTCTAGGACATCCCAATGTAGCCCTTCTAGGCGGTTGCGGTACATAAAGCGCCATAAATCACGTTGCCAGTCTTTCACTTTGCGAATACGCCAAAAGAAAACTCGAGTGTGATGACGGTCTTCAGGTACGACCATGCCGATAATCCAAAAGTGCCCGCCAGGGCCGAAGCGTTTTTGATATGGGATAGATAAACGTAGCCAATTTGCTCCTGTACTCGCAAATTCCACCCAGTCGAAGTTGACACCAATTTGGTCATTTTTACGGAAAATAAACCCATTTTTTGTTGCTTCTAGGATCATTTCTGATTGTTTATCACCTTCTGCCATTGAGTGTGATGATGAATGGAGATAGGTGCCATGCATTGGGTCCATCACGTTTTCTAATGCATATTGGTAATTGCATTTCCACGATGCAGTGCAGAGGAAATTGCTATGGTTTTCGTCATCAGCTAACTCTTCAGGAAACTCAAGGGCTGGAGGTGTTTCACCGTCAACTACCGCAAAATAGAGGAAGATAGCGCCATGAATTTCTTGAACGGGATAGGTTTTTAAACATTTTTGACCTTCAAGAGGGCATTGACTGACCGCTGGAACATCTTTAACGACGCCATCACCACCGACTTCGACGCCGTGGTACCAACAGGCAATACGTTCACCTAGGTTCCAACCCATTGATAAACGGGCTCCGCGGTGTGGGCATCTGTCTTCTAGTGCGTGAATTTGGCCTTTATCATCACGCCAAAGGACAATTTGTTCTTCTAAACGGGTAATACCGATGGGGTCGCTGCTCACTTCCCAACTGGATAATACGGGGTACCATTGCCCTCGTAATCCGACATCGAGGTAATCTTGATAGTTTTGAAGTTGTGTATTCGTTGTCATCATTTGCTTCCGTTTATCAAAAGTGTTTTTGTTCTATTTTCTTTTTATGACAATGTATTAGTAACCATTGACAAGAAGAAATTCGCGGAAACTGCTGGTAGACCAAGGGTGCCCTTGTCGGTCATATAATTGTTGTTGATTTAATGCGCTAACTAATTCTTCAAGTGATTCAGTGCCTGCGGCGAATAGCGTTTCCAGTGCAAAAATAAGTTTATTTTCATATTCATCTGGGAGACGTGAACGTGTTTGCCAAACGATATTCGGTGCACTTCCTGGTGCCTGAATACTGCCTTTACCGCCTTCTCGCGCTGGGATGATTTGGTTATTCGCCGGCAAATACGGGTTAAAATTTTGAATGGGTTCCATTTCTACTCCTCAATCAAACTGATTTCGATTTGGTTGTCGTGAACGCGTGTTTGGTAGGTTTTGAGATCTCGCCCACCGGGTTCGCGTAAACATTTACCTGTTTTAATATCAAAAACGGCTTCATGTAATGGGCATTCCACTTTGCCATCTTCAACAAAACCTTGGCTTAACAGAGCGTAGGCATGTGGGCAAACATCTTCTAAGGCATAATATTGGTCTTCAACTAAGAAGATCCCAATTTCGGCATTATCAACTTTGGCGGAAAAAGGAAATTCTTCTTGAACTTGTGAGATATCGCAGACTGCAACCCAGCTCATGGTTTTCTCCTTTTGAATGTGCTGTAACATTTTGTTTCATAGGTGAAACATTGTTTTTTATTTAAAACCAGATTAATTGTATGGATGATTATTAGTCAATCAAATGTTGGCTATATGTAAAATATTCGTTTCAAAATGTGGGGCGTGTCGAGGTTATGATGGAGTTTGGTTTCATATGAGAAACTTGTGAAAGATTTATTCAAATAGGACTACTCATTTACGGTGTTTGGGGGGATGAGTTATGGAGAAAAGTGAAAAATAAGCTATAGGATAATAGGCTCAGTATATAAGTTAATATCAATAGGATATTAAGAGATTACATGCAATATCCTATTGATGATATATTCAAATAAACTATTTCACCTCAAAACGTTGTAAGTCCTTACTGACCGTTACTGGACCTGAGTATTGTTTTCTCACTTCATTAATCCACACATCGTCGGTAATGGATGGGTCATCTGCAGGAACTAAGTGGGTAAGTACAAGGTGTTTTACATTGGCTTGTTGGGCTATTTTGCCGACATCTTCTGCGGTCGTATGGTGGGAAATAATCGCTTTTGCCAGCGTTGAACCGTTGCCGATACGATTTGCTAAATTTTCCACCCCAGAAACTAAGACGACTTCACTGATTAAATAGTCAGCATCTTTAGCAAATTCAATGATTTGGCTATTATCAATCATATCACCAGTAATAACGATAGTTTTTCCGCCAGATTGTATTTTATAAGCGAGGGCTTCGTCTGAGTTAAAAGGTGGGTGTGGAACAAATAAGGCACTAATTTCGACATCATCATTCTTGAGTACAGACCCTTCTTGAATATCTTTTGCTGTAACCATTTGGCGCAAATCAGGTTTACCTTCATCTTTAACGCGTAAATCAATATCGCGACTAAATGTATCCCAAACACCTTTTGTCATACTTTCCGTTCCAACAGGGCCATAAACAGCGATATTATGGTTTAAACCACTGTTCCAGGCATTTAACAGTAGGGCTGGGTAATCGGCAACATGGTCACTGTGAAGGTGGGTAATAAAGATAGAATCAAGGTTTTTTAATGGGGCTTTTGATTGAACTAATCGCAAACTTGCTCCGTATCCCGCATCAAATAGGTATATTTTATCGTTCTTGATAAATGCTGTAGATTGCGGCAAACGTTTTTCATTTAATAAGGAAGGACCGCCTTTTGTTCCAAGCGTAATAATTTCATCTGCACTAGCTAGATGGCTAGCACCAAATAGCGCAGCACCGATAGAAAGAGAAACGAAAAGTTGTTTTAATTTCAAAGTATCACCTCTTTATATTATTAATAGATTGAGTTTTTTTATGAATAATATTCATTTATCCCAAGATGTTGCTATATTGTTAATATGTGAATGAGTCTACGTTTATGTATGACGGGATACTATCGTTCTTATGGACTAGGTGAATGATTTAGAAAGGTTATTTATGTTGATTTATAGAGAATAATTCTGAAAATAATTAATCAAATTAGCTATAATTCTAATATTATTTAATAGAGAAAGTTATATTGTTTACGCAT
The DNA here is from genome assembly GCF_011045615.1 of Providencia sp. PROV004. Taxonomy (NCBI): domain Bacteria; kingdom Pseudomonadati; phylum Pseudomonadota; class Gammaproteobacteria; order Enterobacterales; family Morganellaceae; genus Providencia; species Providencia sp. PROV004. Next base: position 3,672,165 of record NZ_CP042859.1, on the reverse strand, counting down.
TCAAGTTAAATTGGATTTTAAGTTTATATTTAAGACTGTTTAGAATTCTTAATGAATAAATGATAGGCTCTATTTTTTAATGCAATCATTATTGTATTGCTAATTAATGAATCGGTTTTTGAAAAATGAATCGGTCAATTGTACTTCCACGACTTTTCTTGATCTCAAGTGAAGCTTTTTTTATGTTTTAGCGCGAAAATATCCTTACAGTGGTAAGAGGATATCTCAGTGAAAAGTGGTATACAGTTACGCATTAAAGGGAAAGTTCAGGGGGTCGGGTTTCGCCCTTATGTTTGGCAATTAGCCCACCAATGCAAACTATTAGGTGATGTCTGTAATGATGGCGAAGGGGTGCTAGTGCGCTTATGTATTGATTCGGATATCACTGAATTTACCCAGTTATTGTACCAAAACTGCCCACCGTTAGCCCATATAGAAAGTATTGAACCGCAATCTTTTCAATGGGATAAATTACCCAACGCATTTACTATTCGCCGTAGTGGTGAAGGCAAAATGGATACCCAAGTGATCCCTGATGCCGCCACTTGCGATGCATGCCAACAAGAGCTTTTCACTCCATCAAATAGGCGCTTTCATTACCCATTCATAAATTGCACGCATTGCGGCCCGCGTTTCACGATAATTCGTCATATACCTTATGACAGGCCCAATACCGCAATGGCTGATTTTCCCTTGTGCCCTAATTGTTTAGAGGAATATCAATCCCCAGCAGATAGGCGATTTCATGCACAACCCAATGCGTGCACGGTGTGTGGCCCTGAAATTAAATTATGCGACTCATCAGGAAAAACGATTGCAAATAAAGAGAACGCATTACTCTTGGCTGCTCAACAGCTATTGGCAGGGAAAATTGTTGCTATTAAAGGGATTGGGGGCTTTCACCTTGCTTGTGATGCGAGTCATGATGAGACGGTAGAGGCTTTGCGCGTTCGTAAATGCCGCCCAACTAAGCCACTGGCGGTAATGATCCCATCACTGAATTGGTTAGAGTTGCACAATATGCCGCCTAGTGATGGGCTATGTGCATTATTAAAAAGCCCAGCAGCCCCGATTGTATTGATCAAAAATTGGAAAAATCATGTATTAAGCCAATATATTGCGCCAAACCTAGCGGAAGTCGGTGTCATGTTGCCGTCTAATCCGTTGCAACACCTATTAATGGCACAAGTTAATCGCCCATTAGTGATGACGTCAGGAAATGTATCTGGAAAGCCCCCTGTGTTGAGTGAGCAAGCTGCGCTGGCAGATTTAGCCAATATCGCTGACTTTTACCTCACTCATAATCGCGATATCGTCCAACGTGCAGATGACTCATTGGTGCGTTATCATGATGGGAAAGCGGAAATGCTCCGCCGTGCGCGGGGCTATGTTCCTGATGCCGTTGACTTACCTGAAGGGTTTGAAAATTCGCCATCAATACTGGCCTTAGGGGCGGATCTTAAAAATACCTTTTGTTTATTGCGAGACAAAAGTGCGGTAATGAGCCAACATTTTGGCGATCTTGATGACATGGATATTTTCGAACAATATCAGTCTGCGATTGCATTATTTGAATCTATTTATCGTTTCACGCCAGCAGCGATAGTCAGTGATAGGCATCCTAGTTATGTGAGTACGCGCTATGGGGAGGCATTATCACAGCAATTACAAATTCCATTACTAAAAGTGCAGCATCATCATGCGCATATTGCTGCGGTAATGGCCGAGCATGGCTTACCGTTAAATAGTAATAAAGTTATTGGGTTAGCTCTCGATGGGTTGGGGTATGGCGATGACGACCGCTTATGGGGAGGTGAATGCTTACTGGTGGATTATAAGTCCAGTCAATATCTAGGGGGGTTACCTCCAGTTGCACTACCGGGAGGGGAATTAGCTTCTCGCCAGCCATGGCGTAATTTCCTTGCTCATTGTTTACAGTTTGTTCCCCAGTGGCAAAAGCAAGAAAGTGCCGCTTATTTAATGTCATTTCCTTGGCAAGGCTTACAAAAAGCAATTGAAAAAGGAATTAATAGCCCAATGGCTTCATCCACTGGGCGGCTTTTTGATGCGGTTGCTGCAGCGTTAGGTATTTGTACGGCGCAAACCAGTTGGGAAGGGGAAGCCGCTTGCCAACTTGAGGCGATTGCAATGAAGTCACCTGTGACTACGCATCCGGTCACTATGCCGTTAGTTGGTCAACAATTGGATTTACACACATTTTGGCAACAATGGATGACGTACTGTGCGCCTAAACCACAACGGGCGCATGCATTTCATGTGGCATTAGCGCAAGGTTTTGCCGAGCTTGCAAGGAAATCAGCGAACCAATATGGTACTAAGCAAATTGTTTTGTCAGGTGGTGTGATTCATAACCAACTATTGCGAGAGCTATTAGTGAATAATCTATCTGAGTTCGATGTGTTATATGCAAAACAATTTCCCATGGGCGATGGGGGGCTATCACTTGGGCAGGTAGCTATCGCTTCTGCAGTATTGAAACATGAATCTATTATTGATGAATAGTATTATATTTATAAGATTGTATATCCACTTATAACTTTGCAGTCCATTATATTTAATGGATTATATTGTTTTTTTTGATATTGATTCTTATTTGGCATGTTCATGTTTATATTAATGGATTGTTTATTATTAATACACACATTCCGCTTAATTAATTAAGTTGCAATAATGAATTTCAATATCGCAATGAAAATAAAAGAATTTTATATTTTAAATGATGTGATATATAACGCATTATTGAAAATTAAATCCATTTATTTATATTTCTTTTCTTTTTTCAATACGGTTTACTGAATCGATTTTTCTAGCAAATATATAAAAAAATTAAAATTTCTTATTGCCTCTTGATGAAGATCAAATGATTTGGACGCGGTAGGAATAGGATCTTATTTTATATTTATGCATCAGGTTACTTAAATAAGAATTTATTTCATTAGACTTAGTTTTGTTAACTTTTTAAATAGAAAAATACAAGCCAAAGGTGTGTGCCTCATTTGTACACAGGGCTTTGTGGTATCTATAACCTTAAGATAATAAACAAAAATTGCCTAATGAATAGGTTCTAAGCCACCCATAATAATAGGAAAAAAGAATGATAGGAGATAACTCTATTATTTCTTCGCATGGCATTAACCGCCGTGATTTTATGAAGTTATGTACAGCACTGGCCGCGACAATGGGATTAAGCGGGAAGGCTGCAGCCCAAATAGCGGAATCTATTAGTGACCCAGCACGGCCACCGGTCATTTGGATTGGTGCCCAAGAGTGTACGGGATGTACAGAATCTTTGTTGTGTTCCACTCATCCTACGTTAGAAAATTTAATTCTCGATACCATTTCATTGGAATACCACGAGGTGTTGTCTGCTGCCTTTGGTGAGCAAGTTGAGCAAAACAAACATAACGCAATTGAAAAGTACAAAGGAAAATATGTTTTAGTTGTCGATGGTTCTATCCCACTAAAAGATAACGGTATTTATTGCATGGTAGCGGGTAAGCCGATTGTTGAGCATATTCGTGAAGTGGCTGAACACGCCGCAGCTGTGATTGCGATTGGTTCTTGCGCTTCGTGGGGCGGTGTTGCTGCAGCAGGCGATAACCCAACAGGAGCTGTGGGTTTAAACCAAGTGATTAAAGATAAAACAGTTATCAATATTCCAGGTTGCCCGCCTAATCCACATAATTTCCTTGCGACAGTCGCGCACTTAATTACGTTTAATCGCCCACCAAAATTGGATAGTAAAAATCGTCCAATGTTCGCGTACGGTCGTTTAATTCATGAACACTGTGAGCGTCGCCCTCATTTTGATGCGGGCCGCTTCGCAAAAGAGTTCGGTGATGATGGTCATCGTGAAGGTTGGTGTTTATACCATTTAGGCTGTAAGGGGCCTGAAACTTACGGGAACTGTTCCACATTACAATTCTGTGATGTTGGCGGTGTCTGGCCTGTGGCAATTGGTCACCCTTGTTATGGCTGTAATGAGGAAAATGTAGGCTTTCACAAAGCGATCCATCAGTTGGCGAGCGTGGAAAACCCAACACCACGGGTGGATAAACCGGATGTCAATAATCGTGAAGGTGGCCAAATTTCATCTACTGCTGTGGGATTAATCGGTGGTGTTGTCGGGTTAGTGGCTGGCGTCAGCGTGATGGCGGTACGTGAATTAGGCCGTCAAAAACGCCAACAAGATACTGACTCACGGGGAGAATAACCGTGAATAGACGAAATTTTCTGAAACTCTCCGCGGGGGGAGCATTACTTGCGGGAAGTTCACCCAGTTTGGCGGGGCCTGAAAACCGTCCGCCGATTCCCAATTCTTTGGGAATGCTATATGACTCGACCCTGTGTATTGGGTGTCAGGCATGCGTGACAAAATGCCAAGATATTAACCATCCGGAACGTAACCCGGTCGGGGAACAAACTTGGTCAAATAATGACAAACTAACCCCTTATACCAACAATATTATTCAGGTTTGGAGTAGCGGAACAGGCGTTAATAAAGACCAAGAAAAAGACGGTTACGCCTACATTAAAAAACAATGTATGCATTGTGTTGACCCTAACTGTGTGTCGGTTTGCCCTGTTCAAGCCCTGAAGAAAGACCCAAAAACTGGCATTGTTCATTACGATGCCAGCGTATGTACCGGCTGCCGTTATTGCATGGTGGCGTGTCCTTTTAATATTCCGAAATATGCCTACGATGACAAATTTGGCGCAATTCATAAATGCGAGTTATGTAACCAAAAAGGTGTCGAACGTTTAGATAAAGGCGGCTTACCCGGTTGTGTTGAAGTTTGTCCAACGGGCGCGGTGATTTTCGGAACGCGAGAAGAATTGCTCGCGGAAGCCAAAAAACGCTTAACACTCAAAGTGGGTGATGAGTACGGTTACCCACGACAAACCTTACATAGCAATGACCCGAATGTCATTAAAGTACCGAAATATGAGGCTCATGTTTATGGCGAGCTCGAAGGCGGTGGCACGCAAGTTATTGTTCTTTCAGGTGTACCCTATCAAAACCTTGGGCTGCCTGAGTTAGAACAGTTGTCCACAGGAGCCCGTTCTGAGTATGTGCAGCACACGCTTTATAAAGGCATGGTACTGCCATTGGCCGCGTTGGCTGGGTTGAGTTTCTTGGTGTATCGCAATACCAAGAATGACAAACACGAAGGAGATGACTCAAATGACGACGCATCATAAAGAACAGCCGCTAGGCGGGCGTTTAGTCAGTTGGCCAATCATGGTATTTGGGCCCTTAGTGCTGATTTGTGTCATCTTGATAGTTAAACGTTTAGTCTTCGGCCTAGGTTCAGTTTCTGACCTAAATGGTGGCTATCCTTGGGGAATTTGGATTGCTTTTGACTTACTGATTGGAACCGGTTTTGCTTGTGGTGGTTGGGCGCTGGCTTGGGCAGTATATGTATTTAACCGCGGTGAATATCATCCGTTAGTGCGTCCCGCACTATTAGCCAGTTTGTTTGGTTACTCTCTCGGTGGGTTGTCCATCACCATTGACGTAGGTCGCTACTGGAACTTGCCTTACTTTTACATTCCTGGTTTCTTTAACACCAATTCGGTGCTGTTTGAAACTGCGGTTTGTATGACGATTTATATTGGTGTGATGGCATTGGAATTTGCCCCCGCACTGTGTGAACGTTTTGGTTGGAAAGTTTCGTTAAAACGCTTAAATAAAGTGATGTTTTTCATTATTGCGCTAGGAGCGTTATTGCCGATGATGCACCAATCATCAATGGGTTCATTGATGATTTCGGCAGGGTATAAAGTTCATCCTATTTGGCAAAGTTATGAAATGCTGCCATTACTCTCATTACTAACCGCATTCATTATGGGCTTTTCGATTGTCATTTTTGAAGGGTCATTACTCCAAGCCGCATTACGTGGGCAGGGCGCAGATGAACGACCACTGTTTGTTCGTATCACTCGTATCTTGCAGGTACTGTTAGTACTGTTTTTGGTCTGTCGTTTTGGGGAGCTGATTTATCGAGATAAATTGCACCATATCTTCAATACCGATTTCTACGCCATGATGTTCTGGATAGAAACCGCATTAATGGTTTTCCCATTGATTATTTTCCGCATGCCATCACTAAGAAATGATTCACGGTGGTTATATGCAAGCGGTTTAAGCATGTTGATTGGCGCTGCCATGTGGCGGATGAGCTATTCCCTCGTTGCATTCAACCCCGGAGGCGGATACGACTACTTCCCAACAACAGAAGAACTTTTAATTTCAATAGGTTTCGTGGCAATAGAGGTATGCGCTTATATCTTATTGATCCGCTTATTACCTGTTATTCCAGCATTGAAAAAAACAACGATGAGCCATTCAGAGGCCCGAGGTAAAGCATGAGCCAACGTATAACAATAGACCCAGTCACTCGTATCGAAGGTCACTTACGCATTGATTGTGAAATTGAAGATGGAAAAGTCACCAAGGCTTGGGCTTCAGGCACGATGTGGCGCGGTATGGAAGAGATAGTCAAAGGGAAAGACCCCCGTGATGCTTGGATGATTATGCAGCGTATCTGTGGGGTTTGTACTACAGTGCACGGTATTGTATCGGTACGCACCATTGAAAGTGCCTTAAATATTGATGTCCCTGTTAATGCGCAGTATATCCGTAATATGATTCTAGCCGCGCATACCATTCAAGACCATATTGTTCATTTCTATCAATTATCTGCGTTAGATTGGGTGGATATCACCTCTGCGCTGAATGCAGACCCCAATAAAGCGGCCGAAATCCTAAGAGGCGTTTCGACGTGGCCACTGAATAGCCCAGAAGAGTTCACACGAGTTCAAGACAAAATTAAAAAACTGGTTGCCAGTGGGCAATTGGGTATTTTTGCTAATGGGTATTGGGGGCACCCAGCGATGAAGCTGTCGCCTGAGGTAAACTTAATTGCCGTGGCCCACTATTTACAAGCCCTTGAATGTCAGCGAGATGCTAACCGTATTGTGGCATTATTAGGCGGGAAAACACCGCATATTCAAAACCTTGCAGTTGGTGGTGTGGCAAACCCTATTAACCTTGATGGTGTCGGGGTTCTGAACCTTGAACGTTTGATGTATGTGAAATCCTTTATTGACCGTTTAGGGGATTTTATTGAGCAAGTGTATAAGATTGACGCAGCAGTGATTGCAGCGGGCTACCCTGAATGGCTCGAAGTCGGTCAAGGCGCGAAACATTACATGTGCATGCCTGAAATGCCAATGGATGGTAAAAACGGGAGCTTCCTATTACCGGGCGGTTATCTTGAAAACAGCGATTTTAGTACTTATCGCCCCATTACTAGCCATACAGACGAGTATTTGATCAACGGTATCAAAGAAAGTAGCAAACATGCATGGTACAAAGAAAATGAACCTCAAGCACCGTGGGAAGGTACCACGAACCCAGATTACACCGGTTGGGATGATGACGGTAAATATTCATGGGTAAAAGCACCGACTTTCTATGATAAAACCGTCGAAGTGGGGCCATTAGCAGACTTACTGTGCAAACTAGCGGCAAAACATGAACCGACAGAAAAACACTTTAATGATGTGGTAAACCTGTATCAAACATTGACAGGTAACAGTATTAGTGTGGATCAACTGCATTCAACATTGGGGCGGATTATCGGACGTAGTGTTCGTTGCTGTGTATTGAATGAAACCTTGTCAATTCAATGGCAAGCGCTGGTGGACAACATCGCAAAAGGGGATCACACCACCTTTGTAAAACCAATTTTCCCAGAAAATATCACTATTAAAGGTGTTGGTTTTGGTGAAGTACCTCGAGGTTTGTTATCCCACTGGGTGGTTATCAAAGACGGTAAAATTGAAAATTACCAAGCGGTAGTACCTTCTACTTGGAACTCCGGCCCTCGTAATTTCAATGATGAGCCGGGCCCTTATGAGCAAGCATTGGTAGGAACTCCCGTTGCTGACCCATCTAAACCCCTTGAGGTGGTGCGAACCATTCACTCATTTGACCCTTGTATGTCTTGTGCGGTGCACATTGTTGACCCTGAAGGTGGCGAAGTCACTAAGGTTAAGGTGCTGTAATGCGTATTTTAGTCTTAGGTGTTGGCAATATACTGCTCAGCGATGAAGGTATTGGGGTACGCATCGTTGAGGCTTTAGAACAGCGCTATCATCTACCTGAATGCGTAGAAGTACTTGATGGCGGAACGGCAGGAATGGAGCTAATTGGCCCAATGGCGGATAGAGACCATTTAATTATTGCTGACGTCGTGTTATCGAGCCAGCAGGCTGGCTCGATTTTAGTCTTGCGCGATGACGAAGTTCCTGCGTTATTTACGCGTAAAATCTCCCCGCATCAACTCGGTTTATCAGATGTGCTATCGGCTTTGCATTTAACCGATGAATTCCCACAGAAGCTAACATTAGTGGGTGTTGTGCCTGAATCCCTCGAACCGCATATTGGTTTGACAGCAACTGGGCAGGCCGCTTTAGAGCCTGCTTTACAAAAGGTCATTGAGGTTTTGCGAAGCGAAGGCTTGGAAATCATAGCAAAAGAAGAGAGTTTGCATGTCGGATGAAATCTTAGGTTATGACACTAACCCTCGGCCTCTGGTGGAGGCCGCATTTACGCGCGTTGCTGAACAATCAATGCATGATTTGTCATTTTTGCATCCAACGATGCCAGTGCATGCCAGTGAATTCTCACTGTTTGACGGGCAATGGGTGGGCGTGGTGATCACGCCATGGATGCTCAGTGCGATTATTCTACCGGGGCCTGAACAATATTGGCCTCACCGCGTGGTCGGTGACAAGGTTGGGTTAATTCTTCCCTATGGTGAAATGACGTATACCGTGGGTGAATTAGACGGTTTAACTCAATATGTTGCTTGCTCATTAATGTCACCATTAGAAAAGAAAATGACACCGGAACAAGGTATTCACCTAGTGGATGATTGCCAGCGAATATTGCTATCGCTCCCAGTGAGTGACCCAAATATTCCTCAAGCACCTGAACGCAGGGCATTGTTTACCCGTCACTTAAGGGGGCAGGATGCATGAGATTTCGTTATGCCAAAGTACGATAGAAATTATTGAACAGCAGGCGAAAAAAAATGCAGTTAGCCGAGTCACTGGTGTTTGGCTTGAAATTGGTGCGCTCTCTTGTGTTGAAGAGAGTGCATTTCGCTTCAGCTTTGATGTCGTTTGCCGTGGTACGGTTGCAGAAGGCTGCCAGCTCCACATCATTTACTCGCCCGCACAAGCATGGTGTTGGGATTGCAGTGAAACGGTGGAGGTAGACAGCCACCAATCGGTTTGTCCACGCTGTCAGGGGCTGAACCTGAAAGTTGAGAGTGGAGAGAGTTTGCGCATCAAAGAGTTGGAAGTGGAATAGCTTTTGGAACTGACTTTGAGGTGTATCAACCAGGCTCAATAGATTATGTATTAATCTAATTTAACAATTTAGCGGTTGGGAGTGAAACTTATGTGTAGTACTTGTGGATGTGCATCGGGAGAGCGAAAAATTGAGGGGGATGACCATCATCATGGTCACGACCACCACCACGATCACGACCATCATGACCACCACCATGATCATGAATCTCACGGGCAAACAGTGATTATTCATCACCATTACTATCATCAAGGTGATGTGCATAACCATTATCACCAATATGAACCCGCACCTGCTGAAAATAAATCTAAAAAGCATAAACACAAACATAAGCATAAACATATTTATCAAACGGCAGAGGCGAGTTTTAAACCAGCTGGGGAACACCATGACCTTGATTATGGTCACGGTGAAGCGGGTACCCATGCACCGGGGATCAGCCAAAAGCGCATGCTACAAATTGAGATGGATGTATTAGATAAAAATAACCATCTGGCAGAACATAACCGCGAGGATTTTAACCAGAAAAATATTTTGGTATTGAACCTCGTTTCTAGCCCAGGTTCTGGAAAAACGACCTTACTCACAGAAACCTTATTAAGGCTACGTGACAAAATCAATTGTGCAGTGATTGAAGGTGACCAACAAACCACTAATGATGCACAACGGATCCGCGAAACGGGTGTGCCTGCGATTCAAGTGAATACAGGAAAAGGCTGTCACTTAGATGCACAAATGGTACACGATGCAACGGCACGTTTAGATTTATCAGATAACAGCCTGTTATTTATCGAAAATGTTGGGAACCTCGTGTGCCCTGCCAGTTTTGACTTAGGGGAGCGCCATAAAGTGGCGGTGCTGTCGGTCACGGAAGGGGAAGATAAACCTCTCAAATATCCACATATGTTTGCGGCAGCAGATATTATGTTATTGAATAAAATTGATTTATTGCCATACCTGAATTTTGATGTCGATGCGTGTATTGCCAATGCCAAACAGGTGAACCCCAATATCCAAGTTATTCAAGTGTCTGCGACACGTGGCGAAGGGATGGATGCATGGCTGGCATGGTTGGAGACACAGCTATGTGCTTAGGTATTCCGGGCAAGATAGTTGCAGTTGGTGAAGATATTCACCAACTCGCTCAAGTGGATGTTTGTGGTGTAAAACGCGATGTTAATATTGGCCTAATTTGTGAAGGCGAAACCACTGATTTATTAGGCCAATGGGTATTGGTGCACGTCGGGTTTGCCATGAGTATCATCAATGAAGAAGAAGCACAATCTACCTTGGATGCCTTAACCGCGATGAGTCAATTAGACCATGAAGTTGGTGATTTTAGCGGTTTAAATGCAGGAGCAACAGATGCAGTACGTCGATGAATTTCGCGACCCTGTTCTTGCAAAAGCGCTATTGGCGCATATTCATCAACGGGTGAATGAAATACCTCAAGCGAAACGACGTCCATTGCAGCTCATGGAAGTCTGTGGAGGCCATACCCACGCGATTTTTAAGTTTGGTATTGACCAGTTATTACCCGCTGAAATTGAATTTGTTCATGGGCCAGGTTGCCCTGTGTGCGTTTTACCAATGGGACGAATTGATGGCTGTATTGAAATTGCACAGCACCCAGAGGTTATCTTTTGTACTTATGGTGATGCAATGCGAGTGCCGGGCGAAAAGGGCTCTTTACTTGACGCCAAGCGTAATGGGGCGGATGTCCGCATCGTTTATTCACCGCTAGATGCTTTGGCATTAGCAGAGCAGCATCCCCATCGCCAAGTGGTTTTCTTTGGCTTAGGCTTTGAAACCACCATGCCGAGCACCGCAATCACCTTGCAGCAAGCAAAACGCCGCCAACTAGCCAATTTTAGTGTGTTCTGCCAGCATATTACGATTATTCCCACCTTGCGTAGCTTACTTGAACAACCGGATGTGCGTATTGACGGTTTTTTAGCGCCAGGGCACGTGAGCATGGTGATTGGCGCGCATCCCTACCAGTTTATTACCGAAGACTTCCATAAGCCTTTGGTTGTCACAGGGTTTGAACCCCTAGATATTTTGCAGTCATTAGCCATGTTAATTGACCAAATCGCCGATGGCCGTTGTGAGGTAGAAAACCAATATAAACGCATTGTGGCTAATGAAGGCAACCTGTTAGCACTTAAGGCGCTAGAGGAAGTTTTTGAACTCAAACAAACCAGTGAGTGGCGCGGATTGGGGGAAATTGCAGGTTCAGGGGTTCAATTAACCCAAGCTTATCAATTTTTTGATGCCGAGAGGCGTTTTCAGGTACAGCTCCATAAAGTGGCGGATGACCCGCAAGCGCGCTGTGGTGAGGTTTTAACAGGGCGCTGTAAGCCCAGCGAATGTACGTTATTTGGGCGTCGTTGTACGCCACAAACTGCTTTTGGCGCATTGATGGTTTCTTCTGAAGGTGCTTGCGCAGCTTATTATCAATATCGTCGGGAGGCATAAATGAGTCGTAATGCTAACAATGTAGTGACGATGGCTCATGGAAGTGGTGGGCAGGCGATGCAGCAATTAATTGAACAGTTATTTTTGCAGGCGTTTGCAAACCAAGCATTGAATGAGCGGGAAGACCAAGCTCGGCTAGCATTGTCGGAAATGACCGTATTAGGCGATCGTTTGGCATTCAGTACCGATAGCTATGTCATCGACCCGATTTTTTTCCCCGGAGGTAATATTGGTAAATTAGCCGTTTGCGGCACAGTGAATGACGTCGCAGTCAGTGGTGCTATTCCCAAATACCTTTCTTGCGGTTTTATTTTGGAAGAAGGCTTTCCACTTTCTGAACTTACCTCAATTGTGGAATCCATGGCGGCAACGGCAGCGGCTGCGGGTGTGGATATTGTGACCGGCGATACCAAAGTCGTGCAGCGCGGGGCGGCAGACAAAATTTTTATCAATACGGCCGGTATTGGTGTGATCCCGAGCAATATCCAGTGGGGAGCTCAGCATATTCAAGCGGGGGATAAAGTGATTGTTAGTGGTACGTTGGGTGACCATGGTGCCACTATCTTAAACCTACGCGAACAACTTGGGTTAGAAGCGGAGCTTTGCAGTGATTGTGCAGTATTAACGCCATTGATAGCACCGCTACGTGAAATTGACGGCGTTCGGGCATTACGAGACGCAACTCGTGGTGGTGTAACGGCAATCCTACATGAATTTGCCCAAGCTAGCGGCTGTGGAATTGCTGTTAATGAAGGCGATTTACCTGTCTCTTCTGCGGTTAGGGGGGTGTGTGAGCTATTGGGCTTAGAGCCGTTAAACTTTGCGAATGAAGGCAAATTAGTGATTGTGGTGAAACCTGAAGCGGAAAGTGCGGTGATTGCTGCACTACACCAACACCCATTAGGGAAAGATGCAGCCACGATTGGTTGTGTGACTGAGCAAAAACAAGTCAAATTGGTTGGGATCTTCGGTACATCAAGGTTATTAGATTTACCCCACAGTGAGCCTTTACCCCGTATTTGTTAATTGAAAATGCCCTATAGATAAAACCTATAGGGCGTTCAAATCTATTAACGTCTTAACATACCTTTATCGATAATAAACTCGATAATGGTTTCTAAGCCGACTTTTTTCTTTAAGTTAGTAAACACATAGGGCTTTACTGGGCGCATTCTTGCGGTATCGGCTTCCATCACTTCTAATGAGGCGCCGACATAGGGTGCAAGGTCAATTTTGTTAATCACCAATAAATCGGAATGAGTGATCCCCGGGCCGCCTTTACGTGGGATTTTTTCGCCTTCAGCAACATCGATAACATAAATAGTTAAGTCTGCCAGCTCTGGACTAAACGTCGCGCTGAGGTTATCGCCGCCGCTTTCCACAAACACGATATCAAGGTTTTTATGGCGCATGGCTAACTCTTCAACTGCCGCTAAATTCATTGATGCATCTTCACGAATAGCGGTATGAGGGCAGCCACCAGTTTCAACACCAATAATGCGATCTGCATCTAATGCTTCGGCACGGGTTAAAATTTTGGCATCTTCTTGGGTGTAAATATCATTAGTGACAACGGCAATTTGGTAAGTGTCGCGCATGGCTTTACATAACACTTCTAATAATGCGGTTTTTCCTGAGCCGACTGGCCCACCGACACCAATTCTTAAGGGTTGATTATATTCTTGCATAGCATTTTTCTCATGAACGAAAAAGTCGTGTGTATTGGGTTTCATGCCGACTACTGGCAATAATTTGTGCAGGTGTAAAACTGCCAATATCGTCTATTGGCCAGATTGCCGATTGCGTAACCACTTCGGGTATGCGCTCAGCAAGGGTAAATAAAATATTTTGCCCTGCGCTTTGCCCTAAAGGGATAAGCTTAACACCGGACATCACCGTGTTTTCTAGCCAACCCCATGCATACGCGGTGCACAATTTTTCAACGTCAATCTGCCAATTTACTGCGGCGAGAGCGAAAGCCATTAGCTGGGTTTGTTTCACACAGGTTTGCAGGTTAGCATCCAGTTCAATACCTAGCTGAGGAAGTAGTCGGGCAAAAGCAATTCCTCGTTGCCGCTCTTCTTGACGCAATTCTTTGGTTTCACGGCTGGCAATCATAAATTCACACCAATATTTCACCGCTTCAATATCACCAAGGGAAAGGGAAGTATGAATTTGCCGTAAAACAGGGAGTTCCAATGTCGCAATCGCATGGGTCATTTGTGCGGTTAGCCAGCCAGCAAGGGTATCAGGTGTCGTTACCCAGCCTTTTTCAATCGCCCATTCTAGGCCTTGTGAATAGGTAAATGACCCAACAGGTAAAGAAGGGCTAACTAACTGGTATAAGCGTAGATCTGCTAACATAGGCAAACTCCCTGAACCCGATTAGTGGTGGTGATCATCGTGGCCGTGATGGTGGTGATGACCACCTGATGAGCCGCCATAGGCCCCTGGTTCTGGTTGGTACTTTTCTAAACCGACACTGACGGTAGCACCTAATCCACGGGCCATATCATCTAGCACATGGTCATGAAAATAACGGCACCAGCCCGCTTCAATTTGCAATGGAACATGGCGGTTACCTAAGTGATAGCAAACGCGAGCAAGCAACAGAGCGTCATCACTGTAAACCGTAGAAACTTGCTCTTTCGCGGCTTCGATGGTGACTAACTCGCCGTCTTCAGTGGATAAAACATCGCCTTCCTTCAGGATGGTTCCGCGCGGCAAAAATAGCCCCGCTTCTTGCCCATCGCTTAAAGTGACTTTTAAACGGCTTTTGGTGCGCTCATCCATGGTTAAGCACAGGGTTAACGCGGTTGGTGAATGCGGTTGTGGAGCAACCACTTTAATAAATTTTTTCATTCTCAGGCTCTTTTAATTAGGGGTCAGAATAAAAAGTAACGTTGTGCCATCGGTAACTCAGTCGCTGGTTCACACACTAGTGGGATGCCATCGGCTTTGACAATATAAGTTTGTGGGTCAAGTTCGATGTGCGGCACATAACTGTTGTGAACCATTGAGGTTTTGCTAATGTTTCGACAGCCTTCAACCCGGCCAATTTTGCTCTGTAGGCCTAATTTTTCAGGAACACCTGCTTCAATACCGGCTTTTGACATAAAAATCATCGAGGTATGGTATTTTGCTTTACCTAACGCCCCAAACATCGGGCGGTAATGTACTGGCTGTGGCGTCGGGATTGCCGCGTTAATATCGCCCATTGGCGCATAGGCGACCATTCCCCCTTTCATGATAAGGGCGGGTTTGATACCAAAAAATGCAGGGTCCCATAACACGATATCAGCTAATTTGCCGATTTCTACCGAACCGACTTCATGGGCGATACCGTGGGCGATAGCGGGGTTAATGGTATATTTCGCCACATAGCGTTTGATACGGTTATTGTCGCTATCGAGAGTGTCGCCTTCTAACGTCCCACGCTGTAATTTCATTTTATGAGCGCATTGCCAAGTACGAGTAATCACTTCGCCAACGCGTCCCATGGCTTGTGAGTCTGAAGACATCACAGAAATTGCACCCATATCGTGTAAAATATCCTCCGCAGCAATGGTTTCACGGCGAATTCGAGACTCAGCAAAAGCCACATCTTCTGGAATCGATGGGTCTAAGTGGTGGCATACCATTAACATATCCAAATGCTCATCAACGGTATTGATGGTGTATGGCATCGTTGGATTGGTCGACGCTGGCAGAATATTCGGTTCCCCAACGGATTTGATGACGTCAGGGGCATGGCCACCGCCAGCACCTTCAGTATGGAATACGTGGATCACTCGCCCTGCAATAGCTTTCACGGTTTCTTCATAAAAACCACCTTCATTTAGCGTATCTGAATGGATAGCCACTTGCACATCCATTTCATCGGCCACATTCAAGCAGTTGTGAATAGCCATTGGGGTAGCGCCCCAGTCTTCGTGAATTTTTAAGCCTATTGCGCCCGCTTCGATCTGTTCGCGAATCGCTTCGGGCTGACTGACACAGCCTTTACCAAATAGCCCGACGTTGATCGGCAGTTCATCAACGGCTTCTAACATGCGGTACATATTCCAAATACCGGGGGTGACGGTCGTGGCATTAGTACCCGCCACAGGGCCAGTTCCACCGCCTATAAAGGTGGTAACACCGGAAACCAGACCTTCTTCTGCCTGTTGTGGGCAAATAAAATGAATGTGAGTATCAACGCCACCCGCGGTGATAATTTTACCTTCACCAGCAACCACTTCTGTGCCGGGGCCGATAACGATATCAACATTGGGTTGAACATCGGGGTTGCCTGCTTTACCAATCCCCGCAATACGGCCGTTTTTAATTCCGATATCCGCTTTAACAATGCCCCAGTGGTCTAAAATAATGGCATTAGTGATTAACACATCGACACACTGGTCACTGGTGACTTGGCTTTGACCCATGCCGTCACGAATAACTTTACCGCCACCAAATTTGACCTCTTCACCATAGGTGGTGAAATCTTTTTCGATCTCTAGAAATAATTCTGTATCAGCTAAGCGCAAGCGGTCACCGGTTGTGGGACCAAACATATCCGCATACGCTTGACGAGAGATTGTTTTCATTATTAATTCTCACTCTCTAACTTGCCCATGACTTTGCCATGGAAACCATAAATTTCTCGTTTGCCACTAAAAGCGACGAGCTCAACAGTACGACTTTGTCCAGGTTCAAAACGCACCGCCATACCCGCTGGGATATTCAAACGAAAACCCAGTGTGCCTACGCGCTCAAATTTTAGGGCGTCGTTGACTTCATAAAAATGATAGTGAGAGCCAATTTGAATCGGGCGGTCACCATGGTTGGCAACTTGTATTGTTTGGGTTTCTCGACCTGCATTGAGTTCGATATCGCCTAAAGCGTGGTTGACTTTAATTTCACCGGGGATCATGTTGTTACCTATACAATCGGGTCGTGAATAGAAACCAGTTTTGTGCCATCAGGAAATGTACATTCCACTTGAATGTCTTTGATCATTTCTGGCACGCCTTCCATTACCTGCTCTGCGGTTAACACGGTTCGGCCTTCGCTCATTAATTGGGCAACCGTCTTGCCATCACGGGCGCCTTCCATAATCGCACAACTGATCAATGCGACCGCCTCAGGGTAATTGAGCTTTAATCCACGGGCTAAACGCCTTTCAGCAACGAGGCCTGCCGTAAAAAGCAATAATTTATCTTTTTCTCTGGGGGTTAATTCCATTTTTTGCTCCTAAAAAACGTTTAAGTTGCCCAAATACGCGGCGGATCAGGGTAATAACCTAACCAGTATTGTCTTGTTGCCTGCCAAATATGGGCGAAGCAAGCCATCATGGGCTCGGTTTGAGAACCTAATAACCGCAATACTAAAATACCGTCTACATCAGTCAGTCCATACTCAAGCGGCCTCACTTCCGTAGAGAAAAACACGGCCAAACTCTCGTGAAGTTCAGCTTTTAATTCATCGCTGGCGGGGTAGATATACAAGGAACCTACCATAGGAAATTCACGCATGACGGCTGACTGTTTTTGTGAACCCTCGATAAATATGGATTCTGCCAAGGTGAGTTTGTCATCAATATAAAACTGCAAGCGGCCCCGAATATCACCGTTGTCGAATTGCTCGTTTAATACGGGTCGGCCTAAACATTGGATTTCCCAGCCGATAAATTTTGATGAACTTGCGATTCGAACATGAGTTTCTAAGCGAACTTGAGCCTCAGGGAAAAAAATATTTTCTTGAGGTAACCATTCTAAGAACCCATTGGGCGCGACGGTTAAGCTTTGTAGTTGTCGTGCAACGCCGCCCGCACTACGATAAAATTTTGTTGCACCAGGCGTGGTCAATAACGCATGGGCATGTGGTTGAACATCAATATTGATAAGGAGTTTATCCCCCCCGACAACGCCACCGGGTGGATGAAGTAAATACGTGTGTGCAATTCCTTGCTCGGGGTAGAATGGCCGCTGAACCATTAAAGGGCCGATATGTTGTTTGTCCGTTAAGCGGGTGACGCCACGTTTTAGTTCATATCGTAAAAAAATTTCAGCTAACCAGCCTGATCCTGAAAAATCAGACATACTTTCTCCTGCAACTCAGTCAACTAAAAATACGCGAACATGTTTAGCTATACCCCAGCAAAAATTGGGTATTTATGATGTAAAAGCTAATGCAAGTAGGGTAGGGTGTGAGTGAATACCAAAATCATTATTATTATGCAGTGTTGTTGGCTGCATGTGTCTGCCGCGCGATTCTACACCTTATATCGAAAATTGCCTTTCAATTAAACAGCATTTTATTTAGAAAATATAACAACCATCAAAATAACAGTAAAAAATGAGCGTATATCTATATTGCGATTTCAGCGTAACGGGACTATATTCTCATCCGCACTGATATGGGGTTGATATGCTTTTGCTACGTGGCTTTATATCTATTCAACAATCCCTTTTCTTGGGAAGTCATTCTGACATTAACTGCAGTTTATAGAGATTATGGAATATAAATTCTTTCTTTCGGAAAGCCAAATGGTGTTAAAAGCGTTTTATATTGAAAACGCGATGATAGCCATGTTAACTGGCGCGAAAGGAAATGTCGTGATCAACGGTCAATCCATTGAAATTGAAACCGATGTCACCTTAATTATTCCTAAATATAGCCAAGTTTCTTGCAATATTGTGTGTAACACCGTGAATCAGCCGCTTGAATTACACACCTTGTCGATGTCAGAAGAAGAATTACAATCGGTATTTTTATTACTAAAAACATTGATGAAGTCGGGTGCGCCACTGACTAGCCACCAACCCATTTACCATGTTTCTCCCCCGGAAACGGTGAGAGATAACTTTAGTTTATTAAAACAATGCTTACCATTAAAAAACAGAGTGAATCCCAAGAAGCATTGTTAATGAAACAGAGCCTATATTTTATTTTAATGGCGGTATATCAAGAAGGTATCGATATTCTTAACCTGTTTCGTTTTAATTATGATGAACCGAAAAACCAAGCAATTACCCATTTGATAACCCAAGAACCGCAAAAAAAATGGCATTTAGACGATGTCGCGAAAGCGTTATTTACGACACCTTCAACTTTGCGTCGCCATTTGAACCGTGAAGGGGTGTCATTTCGTCAATTACTGCTAGATGTTCGAATGGGAATGGCGTTGAATTATTTAACATTTTCGAATTATTCTGTTTTTCAAATTAGTCATCGTTGCGGTTTTGGCAGTAATGCCTATTTTTGCGATGTATTTAAGCGAAAATACAATATGACGCCTTCTCAATTTCGGTTGCAATCAAGGCAGTCGAACGACCCGAATTTTATTACCAATTTGTCCTTGCACTCTAACCCAATTGAATTTGACAAAGAAATTGATGAGTAGTTGTTAAGGTAAGTCAAATAACGGCTTAATTTTGACGGTTTCTCGAATAAATTCGCTGTTCTATTGATGTAGCGCCTAGCAATCAGGGCGTTAAATTTAATATAACTCATATTGGTTACTCTACACATAGTGAATATCTCACCAATAGCGACATTAATGAAAATAACGTCATTAATTATATGAAATAAAAAATAAAATCTGTCTATAGAGGGATGTATGATTAAAAATATCGTTGCCGCAATGTGCTTTATGGGGCT
Organism: Providencia sp. PROV004; assembly: GCF_011045615.1. Taxonomy (NCBI): domain Bacteria; kingdom Pseudomonadati; phylum Pseudomonadota; class Gammaproteobacteria; order Enterobacterales; family Morganellaceae; genus Providencia; species Providencia sp. PROV004. The sequence goes on along the minus strand of NZ_CP042859.1, from coordinate 3,652,637 downwards.
CACACTGCAAGCACAGGCGGCAGAACCGGCTCAATCACAAACTTTACGTTTAGCGATTGGCTCAGAGCCAACAGAGGGTTTTGACCCCATGCTCGGGTGGAGCCACGGCAGCTACCTACTGTTGCATAGCCCATTACTGAAACAAAAGGCTGACCTTTCATGGCATAGCTATATGCTTGAAAGTTATCAACATAATGCAGATGGTAAACAGTGGACACTCAAGCTGAAAAAAGGCTTAAAATTTTCCGATGGCTCACCGTTAACGGCAAAAGATGTTGTATTTACCTATAACAATGCTGCGGCAAGTGGCGGTAAGGTGGACATGGGGAATTTTGCCAAAGCAGAGGAAATTGACCCACTCACCGTAAAAATCACCTTATCTTCCCCACAAAGTACCTTTATTAATGTACTTGGTTCGTTAGGGATTGTTTGTGCCGATAAATATGATGCGAAAACCTATGCACATAACCCAATTGGCGCAGGCCCTTATCGTTTAGTTGCATTCCAGCCGGGGCAGCAACTGATTGTCGAGCAAAATCCGTATTATGCAGGGCCAAAAAATGACTTTGGTAAAATGGTCTTTGTTTTCCTTGATGAAGATGCGGCCTTTGCGGCGGCACAAAGCAATCAACTGGAAATTGTTCGTATCCCTGCTGCGGTAGCGGCGAATGCTAATAATGTGAAAAACATGAAATTGGTTGAGCGCTATAGCGTGGAAAACCGCGGCATTTCTTTCCCAATTCCACCTGCCGGTGAGAAAGATGCTCAAGGTAACCCTATCGGTAACGACATCACTTCAGATGTTGCTGTCCGTAAAGCCATTAACTATGCTCTTGACCGTAAACTATTAGCGGAATCCGTGTTGGAAGGCTTTGCCGTACCGGCTTATACCGGCGTTGCAGGGCTGCCATGGAATAGCCCAGACTCCGCTTTTAAAGATGGTGATCTTGAAAAAGCGAAATCCATTTTAGAAGATGCGGGATGGAAGCTGAATAAAGAGGGCTTACGTGAGAAAAATGGCAAAGTGGCAAAACTGACATTATGGTATGCCAGTGGTGATACCACACGTCGTGACCTTGCGCAGGCAATCCGTTCAAGCTTAAAACCGATTGGTATCGAGATGGATTTAAAATCGGGGAGCTGGGAAACCGTTGAGCTACACATGCATGCTAACCCAACACTTTTTGGTTGGGGAAGCTTAGACCCGATGGAAATTGTCCATAATTACAGCAGCAAAGCAGCAGGTGTTGGCTTTTATAACCCTGGTTATTATAAAAATGCAGTCGTTGATGAGTTAATCGAAAAAGCGTTAGCGCAAGCTGACCAAGACGCAGCGATTCCGTTATGGCAACAAGTAGATTGGAACGGTAGCACGGGAGTTGGTATTAAAGGTGATGCTCCGTGGGCTTGGTTGATGAACCTACAACATATTTATTTACTGAATAATTGTGTTGATTTAGGTACCAGTGCTCCTGAAATTCACGGATCTTGGTCGGTGTTAAATAATGTCGATGAATGGGCGTGGACCTGTCAGTAATGCGAACCGCACTTGGGCTTTTATTGCGATTTTTTGGTTTATTAACCGTAACGGCAGCGGGGATTTTTATCCTGCTGAGTTACTCGCCTATCGACCCAATAAAAGCCTATATTGGCAATGACTTACTGCACGTGCCTCCTGAGCAATATGCGCTAATTGCTGCGCGATGGGGGCTTGATCAGCCTTTATGGGTACAGTTCTGGCGTTGGTTTTCACAAGTATTACAGGGGGATTTGGGCTATTCCATGCTCTATAATACCCCTGTAATTCAAGTGATTGCAGACCGCCTTGTGCCTTCTTTAGCATTGCTTATTTGTGCTTGGTTGTTTTCTGGTATTGTGGGTTTTGCGCTAGGGTTAGTCGCTGGGCGTTATTTAAACCGCTGGCCAGACAAACTTATCTCAACATTATGCTATTTACTTGCTTCAATTCCTGTTTTTTGGGTCGGTTTGCTGTTGCTGTCTTTGTTCGCGGTGACATTACAATGGGCTCCAATATGCTGCGCTTGGCCGATAGGCTTGGATGAGCAAACGGCAACTTTTTCACAGAAACTTCATCACCTAATTTTGCCTGTAATTGCGTTGGGTATGCTAGGCGTGGGTAATATCGCATTGCATACACGAGCCAAAGTTGTTGAGGTGATGAGCAGTGAATTTATTCATTACGCACGGGCTCAAGGGGATAATGGCTGGTCAATGATGGGTTTCCACGTGTTGAAACATGCCATCACCCCCGCAATTTGTTTGCAGTTTGCTTCTGTAGGTGAATTATTGAGTGGGGCATTGCTAGCTGAAAAAGTATTTGCCTATCCAGGCTTAGGTCAGGCAACGATAGATGCGGGGCTACGTGGAGATATTCCCTTGTTGATGGGGATCGTCATGTTATGCGCTACGCTAATATTTTTAAGCAATACGGTAGCAGACAGCCTGCTAAAAAAAGTGAATAAGGGAGTGATGAGAGGATCATGACCTATAACCCTAATCGCGCCTTATTTAAGTTAGCTTTCTCATTACTTTTATTGGTCATCGTTAGTATTTATGCGTTTGGCCTCTCCCTTAATGATATTGAAATGAATTTACTCGATAGGCGCTTGCCACCTTCGTGGACGCATCTATTTGGTACAGATAATTTAGGGCGTGATTTATTTGCCAGAACCTTTCAAGGTGTGGCAACAAGTTTGCAAATTGGCCTTATGGCTGCCATTACCAGTGGTTCCATTGCTCTTGTCATGGCGGGGTTATCTTCAATAAGCAAAGTTATGGACTACGTGGTGCGTGGCATTATTGATGCTATGTTGGCATTGCCGCATCTTTTATTACTGGTATTGATTTGTTTTACGCTGGGTGGTGGAAAAATGGGGGTGATTTGGGCCGTTGCACTGACACATTGGCCAAAATTAGCCTTAATTTTACGTTCGGAGTTACAACGAGTTAGTCAGTCAGATTACATTATGTTATCTCAACGTATTGGTAACAGTGCGTTTTATCGTTGGCGTTATCATTATTTACCCATGATTTTGCCGCAATGGATGGTAGGAACGTTGTTAATGTTTCCCCATGCGGTTTTACACAGTGCGGCATTAAGTTTCTTAGGTTTTGGTTTGTCGCCCCATGAACCCTCACTGGGTATTTTATTATCTGATGCATTGCGCTACCTCAGCACAGGTGCTTGGTGGCTGGTGGTTTTCCCAGGCGTTGCATTAGTCGGATTAGTGTTATTATTTGACCAATTTGCTAAAGCCTTGCAGCAGCTATGGTTGAAGGGGGGCGTATGTTGAGTTTTGATAATCTCACCGTAGATGTCGCGCAGTTTCGTTGGTTAGGGCGTAAACGTTGGGCTCCGTTACTACAAGGAATTTCCTTAGATATTCAGCCCGGTGAGATGGTTGCACTCGTAGGTGGGAGCGGGGAAGGTAAGAGCTTGTTATTACAGAGTGTTTTGGGGTTACTTCCCCATAATATGCGCTGTCGTGGCGGTATTCACCTTAATGGTAAAAGGCTGACGGAACAAAACAAAGCTCAGCACCGTGGTAATGCATTATGCTATATTCCTCAAGGGGTTAGCGCGCTTAATCCGCTAATTCGTATCGGCCCACAATTAGAACGTGCCGCAGTGTTAAGTGGGCAGCATATTAAAATGCACGATGTTGCACGGCACTTACAGCAATATAATTTGCAAAGCTCACTAGTGTATAGCTACCCAAACCAGTTATCCGGTGGAATGGCAAAACGGGTACTCGCCAGCAGTGCGACACTTTCCCGCGCACAATATATTTTAGCGGATGAAATCTCATCATGGTTGGATGACGACCATGCGATGCAACTGCTCGAAAATATAAAATCACTGTGTCACGTTGGCCGAGGTGTTTTATGGGTCACCCATGATTTATCCATGGCTGTGCGTTTTGCTGACCGCATCGCCTTATTACGTAACGGAGAGTTGGAAGAAGTGCTAAGCAGCCAACAACTGCAACAAGGCGGTGGTGGAAAATGGCTACAATCGTTGTGGAATGCGTTACCTGAACATCAATTTATGGCAAGTAAATGAGTATTACTGAACCTATTTTACAAGTAAATAATTTATGTATTGATCAAGGTGGGCAACGGCTGTGGGATGACTTTAGTTTGTCACTGGCTAGCGGTGAACGCCTTGGAATATCTGCGCCCAGTGGTTTTGGTAAAACTACGTTAGGCCGAGTGTTAGCTCAGTGGCAAAAGGCATCCCAAGGAACCATTCTATTTGAAGGCCAACCATTGCCTCGATATGGTTATTGTCCGGTTCAATTAGTCCCTCAGCATCCAGAGAAAAGTTTTAACCCATACCGTAAGGTCGGTGCGAGTGTATTTGATGCTTGGCAGCCAGACTCTCACTGGTTAGCGTATTTTTCGATTAAACCTGCATGGCTAGAAAGGCTTCCCAGTGAGTTATCCGGTGGTGAGCTTGCTCGTATCGCCTTATTGCGAGCACTTGACCCGCGAACGAAAATTTTGATTGCTGATGAAATCACCGCACAGTTAGACGCCAATTTGCAAAAAGAGATTTGGCAGTTGTTAGTGAGATTATCGGAAGAGCGGCCATTGGCGATGATTATTTTTAGCCATAATAAAGCGTTATTAGAGAAAGTGTGTAGTCGTATTTGGACTGCGAATTCACTACTATGAAATAAAATGGGCTATTAATACTTTGATAGCCTCAGTAATTCAAACTGCTCTTTTGGTTAATTACATGTGTGATTAGCCTGAAAATGAAGTTCACTCTAGGCATTTTTGACAAATGTCATAGGGATATCTATACCCATCCTCTATTTTAAATGCCTCAAATGAAAATGATAACCATTACTATTATTGGGGTGAATATATGCCTTATCGTTTAAAACGGCACCAATTGGCGCATTGTATTGCACTCACTTTAGGCATAGGAACTTTGACGACACCAATTGGGTTCGCCGCACCAGCAGGCACACCAGACAAACTGGTCGTCACGTCTTCAACAGGCCAAAGCCGTTTGTCACCGAGTGAACAGCAAGAAAAAGATAAACTTGAAAAAGTAGCTGGTGGAACCAATTTAGTTGTTATCGAAAAAGAAACTCGCCTTGCTACCTTACAAGACGCCTTGGATTACCAGCCTGGGTTGGTTATCCAAAATTTCTTTGGGGGGATTGACCAGCCGCGTTTAAATATTCGCGGCTCTGGCGTGCAAAGTGCACCGCTTGCTCGTGGTGTATTGCTGCTGCAAGATGGCTTACCCGCAACGGATGCAGACGGCAGTTTTCACATCAGTACCTTAGAAATGCGTGATGCGCGGATGGTGAGCGTACGCCGCGGCGCAAATAGCCTTAACCCACAAAGTAACAGCTTGGGCGGTGAATTGGATGTGCTCTCTTACACTGGCCGAAGTGAGCAAGGGCGCCTACGTTATGAGTACGGCTCCCATGGGCGCGAAGGGCTACAAACTGCCTTCGGTGGTGTTTCTGATGATGGGTTATTTGATGGGCGTATTAATTTCACTTATGACCATTTTGATGGTTATCGCAAACACTCTGCTTCCCAACGTAAAACGTTACGCAGCAACTTTGGTTATGTGACTGATAACTTTGAAAACCGAACTTGGCTGAGTTGGACAGATTTGCGCTTTGACGTTGCGGGGCCAGTTTCTGAAGAGGTATTAAATAATAACCCAACAGAGGTGTACCCAATGGTTTGGTTGCGTGATCCTCACCGTAATGTTGAGCAATTCCGAGTGGCTAACCGCTCTGACTGGCAAGTGGATAACCAAGCAATTGGTGCAGGAGTTTGGCACATTCGTACTCATGATAATTTTACTACTCCCGCTTACTACCGGTTTAGCCGCAGCCACAGTGAAGGGATGCAATTTACCTATAATATTGAAACTGAGCCCGTGACATATCGTACAGCTCTTGCATGGGACCAAATGACCTTGCAGACTGAATTAATGCAAAATCGTAAAGGGACACCCGCAGACAAAACAAAAATAGGTAAATATGATGGCCGAGCTGAAAACCTCTACGGCAGTGTTGGGGTAGACTTACATATTACGCCAACAGTGACCGTTAATTTAGATGTGAAAGGCACACATGCGCGCCGTGATGTAGAAAAACGACAGAGTCATTTGTCGTTAGACCAAAGTTGGACATTTTGGACACCAAAAGCGGGAGTGATTTGGCGACCAACGGAAAGCCAGCGTTACTTTGCTAATATCAGTGCGAGTGAAGAACCTGCAACATTTTGGGAAATTATTAACTCCAGCAATGGAAAATTGACGAAACTCTCACCACAAAAAGCCATTACTTATGAAATTGGGGGAGAAGGCGATGTCACCGATGGGTTGAAATGGAGCCTTGCGCTGTACCGTAGCCAAATTAAAGATGAGTATATTACCACTTATGACAGTGCAGGAACTGTCGTTGGTGTGTTTAATTATGCCGCGAAAACTCGCCATCAAGGCTTAGAAGCTGGGCTTACAGGACGTGTTGGCGCAGGTCCGGGGGATATCAATTACCGAGTTTCTTGGACTTATAATGATTTCCGTTTCATGGGCGGTGAATATAATGGCAACTATATCGCGGGTATTCCACGTAATATTGTTGCTGCCGAGGTGTTATATGAAATTGGGGATTGGAGTGTTGGGCCTAATATTCATTGGGCACCTACGGATATGGCAGTTGACCACCAAAACAACCTTGATATTCAAAAACGTAAACATTATGCCGTACTGGGGCTGAAAGGTAGTTATAAGCCTACAGAGCAGTGGTCTGTGTATTTATCGATGGATAATTTAACCGATGAGCGCTATGCAACAACATCGGTTGCCAACCAAACCGTCACAGCAAAAGACAGCACTTTATTCCCCGGTATGGGGTTTAATGTGAATGGTGGCGTAACCTATAATTTTTAATAATAAATAAACGCATTAATATTGGTTAATGCGTGGTTGTTAAAATGGGCGCTGTGCAGAAATAGATAATTGCGTTAAGTAGTTTTCATTATGGATATGCACAGTGTCTTTCTCGATATCAATAAACCCTTTTTGCCGCCACCCTGAAACCAACCGGCTGAGTGTTTCGTAGCGTATGCCTAATTTAGCGGCGAGCTGGCCCCGAGATAAAGGTAAAACAATATCTGAAGTTAGTTGTTTATGTTTTAAATCAAGAATATAAGCAGCCAAGCGTTGTTCAGCAGAACTTGAAGTTAGCCAATCAATATGGTTAATGTTTTCATACAGTTTGCTACTAAAACGCATGAGTAGCTTTTCCATAATTTGTGGGCAGGCATGGCAAAGCCGTAAAATATCACGTTTATCGAGTAGCAAGGCTTCACCGTCGGTTTTTGCCCGTAAACTCATAGGATAGCGGTTATGTGGCATAAAAACGGCTGCGATGGCAACAATTTCCCCTGTGCAAAATAAACCAAAAATTTTTTCCTCGCCCAAATAAGTGTGGCGATACACCTCGATTTGCCCGCTTATCATCAAAGGGCAATGCTTAAATGGTTCTCCTTCATGGTTCAGGATTTCACCACTTTTAAAGCGAATATGGCCACAATTTTCCAGCAGTAATGCCAGTTTTTCATCTTCTATCCCATTAAACAGTAAGCACGATTTTATGGCATTGAGTGATTGTGTATGGGGGAAAACGTTTTTGACAAATGTCATAGGTCATCCTCTTACGCCGTCTTAGAATGGCATAAGTATAAATGATAATCATACACATTATCAATTGAGATCTTAGCAGAGAGCTGAATAACCCTATGATAAATAATGCTTTTAGACTCATCGACGTTTTTCTGACCTTGTGGGGGATGGGCAACGTATATGCATCACAAGCCGTTGATTTCACAGATATGTCAGGGGATAAAATTCATTTGTCAGCCCCTGCAAAACGTATTGTCGTGATCCCAATCCCTGCCGCTTCGATGTTAGTTGGTATGGATGAAAGCAGTGAAAAATTAGTTGGAATGCATCCTTTTGCAAAGGTTGCTGCGCGAGATGGCATGTTAAGCCAAATGTTTTCTTCTGTTTTACAGGTGAATTCAAATGTCGTAGGTAACAACTTTACACCAAATATTGAAGCATTGCTTAATGTGGAGCCCGATCTGGTATGGCAATGGGGTCATCGAGGGGATGATATTATTTCCCCTATGCGTGATGCAGGGCTGACTGTTGCTACGTTAGATTATGGGCAAGAACGCTATACGCAAGAGTGGGTTCGCCTAATGGGACAAACACTTGGCCACAATGATAAAGCACAGAAGATGATCCAGTGGCGCCAAGAAGTTGTCGATACACTCTCAGCAACTACCGCTGAAATACCAGAAGCGCAGCAGCCTCGTGTTCTGTATCTCTCCCATTTTAACCAGAGTATTCAAACATTTGGCTCAACATCACACAACAACGCGGATTTTGCATTGGCGGGTGGAGTGAGTTTAAACCGCGACCTCACTGGGCCAAGAACGCTCAATATTGAGCAAATTCTTGTTTGGGACCCTGACATTATTCTATTGGGTAATTTCGAAGAGGGGTTATCGCCAGCTGACGTTTATCGCAATCCCATGTTAAGCGAAGTCACTGCAGTGAAAAACCAGCGCGTATATAAGCTTCCTATTGGTGGTTTTATCTGGGATGCACCAAACCAAGAAACACCGCTGTATTGGCAATGGTTATCAATGATTTTTCATCCAGAAACGATGAAAATGCCATTGCGTGAGGAAATTCGCCTGAGATATCAGCAACTTTATGGCTATGACGTGTCTGATGAGCAAATTGACGGCATTTTGCAAATGGAGATGAACAAAAATAGCCAGCACTACATCTCTTTAATGGGGAAACCGCATGCGTAAGCCCCAATATCTTTGGCTCGTTTTCGCCATTTGCCTATTGTTGACGTTTGTTTTGGCACTAAGTTGTGGCCGCTACCCGGTTTCGTTTTCTGCGGTTTGGCATATTCTCTATGACACCATTTTGGGTAACGAGATGATGGGGAACTATAGTCGTACGGAACAAAATGTCGTGTTAAATGTGCGCTTACCACGAGTTCTGATAGCAGGTACAGCAGGGGCTGGGTTGGCGGTTGCGGGGGCGGCTTTGCAAGGCATTTTCCGTAACCCATTAGTTGGGCCGCAAATTATTGGCGTCTCATCTGGAGCCGCATTGGGTGGCGCGCTAGCTATTTTGTTATTTTCTTCTTTGTTGATCACCATTTCATTGGCTTTTGTCGGTGGGTTGTTAGCTATCGTGCTAGTTTTTTTACTCGGCTTGAATCGCCAAGGCAGCCAGCTATTAATGTTAATCCTTGCGGGGGTGATTATTAATGCTTTTTTTGCTGCATTAATTTCGTTAATTACCTATTTTGCAGACCCTAATAATACTTTGCAAACCATTGTTTTTTGGCTTATGGGCAGCTTTGCCAGTGCGTCTTATCTTAAACTTAATATTGTTTTTCCTGTTGTTATGGTCTGTGTTTTAGTCATTTTTGCACTGCGTTTTCGTATCAATGTGCTCTCCTTAGGGGAAGAAAATGCACAAGCCTTAGGGATGAAAATTAATAGAACCCGTTGGGCCGTGTTACTCAGCGTGACTTTGATCACTAGTGCGACAGTGGCGGTATCCGGCACCATCGGCTGGGTAGGGCTGATTGTTCCGCATATTGCACGGCTAGTGGTAGGACATGATCACCGGATATTACTGCCCGCTAGTGCAGTTATTGGTGGGATTTATATGGTAGCTGTCGACACCTTTGCCCGCAGTATGACGAATGCGGAAATTCCATTAAGTGTGATCACCGCACTAATCGGTGCCCCCATTTTTGCACTACTGATCCATACATTAAATAAAAAGGTGGCCGATTTATGATCCAAGTTGAACACCTTAATTTCAAAATTGCACAGCGCCAGTTATTTACGAATTTAACTTTTCAGCAGCCCAAAGGCAGCATTGGCGCGATTTTAGGGCCGAATGGCCGTGGAAAAACCACCTTATTAAAACTCTTGCTCGGTTTACAAAAAGGAGCCACTGGCAATATTTCACTAAATGCCCCCGTCGCTTATGTTCCACAGCTTAGTGGTTCACTATTTCATTATTCTGTTCGCACCATGGTGAGTCTCGGGCGTATTCGTCACTTGCCGTGGTATGCCTCACCCAATGAAAAAGATAACCAAATTGTAGAGCGGTGTTTAGCGTACTTAGGCATAAGTAATTTTGCGGGCCAACCCTTTAACTGTCTCAGTGGAGGGGAAAAACAAATGGTTATGATTGCGAGAGCATTAGCCAGTGAACCAAAAATTTTGATTCTGGATGAACCGACATCCGCGTTGGATCTTGCCAACCAAGACAGTGTGCTCAGCGTTTTACGTGATTTAGCCATACATCGCGGAATGACCATCTTATTTACGAGTCATTATCCACAGCATGCGCTGCATATCGCTGACTATTCATTATTGCTGTTTAACAGTAGCGGCTGTTTATTTGGTGAAACTGAACAAATTTTAACGGAAGAAAACCTGACACAACTGTACCAATTACCTGTTGCAATTACGCCAATAGACTATCAAGGCCGGCAGACCCAAGGGGTCATTCCGCTATTTAGATAACTGAATGAAAATGATTAAATTAAGGAATATAAACGATGAGCAATAACACAATAACACCCGCAGAAGCGCTGATTATCAATCAGTTAATTAATTATACCGAACAAGGTATTGCAAGCCGTGTATTAGCGAAAAATGGTGGGGGGAATATCACCTTATTTGCTTTTGATAAAGGCCAAGCGCTCTCTGAACACAGCGCCCCTTTTGACGCCATTGTGATGGTTGTTGAAGGGAGTTTACAACTCACCATCGAAGGTAAGCCAGTGACGGCTAAACCTGGGGAAATTGTCAGAATGCCGGCTAATATCCCTCATGCGGTAGATGCACTTGAACCCGCAAAAATGCTGTTAGTTATGTTACGTGAGCCTGAAATGGCTTGTACACACTAACTTGGAGGTGCAAATGGACCAATCATTTACTGCCCATGAAGCAGGGCACAAATTTCTAGCTCGTTTGGGGAAAAAACGCCTACGCCCAGGAGGGAAAGAAGCAACCGAGTGGTTACTTAGCCAATCAGGATTACATAAGAACAGCCAAGTTCTTGAAGTTGCGTGTAATATGGGAACCACAGCTATTGAAATTGCCTCTCAATTTCATTGCCATATTACAGGTATTGATATGGACAAACAGGCGCTTGCACAAGCACAAAAAAACGTTGCGAATAAAGGGTTAACAGAATTAGTGACAATTCAAATGGCAGATGCATCGAAATTACCGTTTGAGGATAACAGTTTTGATGTGGTCATTAATGAAGCCATGCTAACCATGTACGCTGATAAAGCGAAAGCAAAGCTATTGCAGGAGTACTATCGAGTACTAAAGCCAGGCGGATGTTTATTAACCCATGATATTGCATTTAAGGATGCCCAAGCTGTCCAAAATGTCGTTTCTCAAATGCAACAAGCGATTAATGTCAAAGCGCAACCATTACCGGAAACACAGTGGGTGGAATTATTCCAACAAGTGGGCTTTCAGCAAGTGGTATCCCATACTGGCCCAATGACGCTATTATCGCCAAAAGGGTTAATTTACGATGAAGGTGTATTCGGTGCGCTAAAGATTATCCGCAATGCATTGAAGAAAGAAAACCGTCCTCAATTTTTGCGTATGTTCCGTCATTTTCGGCAAAATCGTGGAAAATTGAATTATATTGCAGTCGTTAGCGTGAAGTAACCTATAGGAAGATCTTACGCAGGGATGCGTGATTTGTATTTTTATGTTGAATAACCTTATATTTTATATTGCTAATAATAATAATTCTTATATTTATCTTGATTCTTAGTTACTGTTGATAATAATTATTTGATAAAATAATAAATAGTAATTTAATCATGCATTGTGATTTATTTTTTAGATTCAATAACAGCAATTCTAATAATGTAAAGGTTTAATTTAATGAAAATAAAGCATTTTTTTATTATCTCTCCTTGCTTTTTCCCTTTTATTTCCCCCTCCGTATTTGCCGCTGATAAAAAAGAAGAATCCATAACCGTATCCGCTACACGTGGTTATAAAACCGTTTCAGAAATGGCGCAAACCACATGGGTGATTGATAATGCTGAAATTGAACAGCAAGCTGAAGGTGGAAAAGAGTTAAAAGATATTTTAGCGCAGCTTATTCCAGGAATGAGTGTCAGTGGCCAAGGGCGGACAAACTATGGCATGAATATGCGTGGCCGTTCAATGATTGTGATGGTGGACGGGGTACGCCTTAACTCTTCTCGTAGTGATAGTCGCCAATTAGATTCCATCGATCCTTTTAATATCAATCATATCGAGGTTATTTCAGGTGCAACGGCGATGTACGGCGGTGGCAGTAGTGGTGGCTTGATTAATATCGTGACGAAAAAAGGCCAAGAAGAAAAACAGGTTTCTCTGCAATTAGGTGGAAAAACAGGCTTTAACAATGGTAAAGATCACGATGAAAATGTTGCCGCAGCAGTAAGTGGTGGTAATGAGAACGCTCACGGACGAATTTCTGTTGCTTATCAACGCTATGGCGGTTGGTATGATGGCAAAGGTAATGCGATTAATATTGATAATACCCAAACAGGGCTGCAATTTTCTGATCGTCTTGACGTGATGGCATCAGGTACTATCAAAATCGATGAAAAACAACAGCTTCAAGCCGTTTATCAGCATTATAAAAGTGAGTCTGATGGTAAACACGGCCTCTATTTAGGAAAAGACTTTTCCGCGGTTAAAGGACAAGGTGAAGCTTATAACAGCAGTAAATTAAGCTCTGATCGTTTGCCAGGAACTGAGCGCAATTTGCTCAATTTACAGTATTCAAATGCAGATGTGTTTGGGCAAGATTTTGTTGCTCAAGTTTATTATCGTGATGAATCACAAAAGTTTTATCCCTTCCCAACCTTGACTGGCAAGGATGTTACAAGTATCAGCTCATCGGATCAAAAAACCAATTTTTATGGAACCAAGCTGACATTCAATAGCCAACCTATCGATGAATTAACGTTAACTTATGGTGTGGATGCAGAGCATGAGCAATTTCGTGCGAATCAAATGTTTTTTGATTTAGATAAAGCGAAAGAATCAGGAGGAATGGATTTAACTAAAGCTTTCCAAATCGGCCGCTATCCAAGTTATACCACCACCAATATGGCGACATTTTTACAAAGCAGTTATGACATTACGCCGATGTTCACGTTAAGCGGTGGTGTGCGTTACCAATATACTGAAAATAAAGTGGATGATTTTATTGGTTATGCGCAGCAAGAAGCGATTGCTAATGGTAAAGGTAAATCAGCGGATGCAGTACCGGGTGGGAAAACGGATTACAACAACTTACTGTTTAATGCAGGGCTGCTGGTTAACCTAACTGAAGAGCAACAAACATGGTTTAATTTCTCTCAAGGCTTTGAAATTCCTGATATTGCTAAGTATTACGGAACAGGTGACTATGCGAAGACCCCAGATGCCAATGGCCACTACCATCTCAATAAAAGTGTTAACATTAATGATACCAAGGTAAAAGGAATTAAGGTTAACTCGTTTGAGTTAGGATGGCGTTACACAGGGGAAAACCTGCGCACACAAGTTGCCACCTATTATTCGTTGTCTGATAGAAGTTATGGTATTAATAAAGATGATATGACCATCTATATGAAAACCGATAAACGCCGTATTTATGGGGTTGAAGGCGCGGTGGATTACTTCTTTGCTGATTCAGATTGGAGTGTAGGAAGTAATTTCAATCTACAAAAATCAGAAACTAAAGTGGATGGTAGCTGGGAAAAATGGAGTGTTGACTTCGCGAGCCCGTCAAAAGTGAATGCTTATATTGGTTGGGAACCGAATGATTGGGCACTACGCTTACAAAGCCAACAAACATTCAATTTAACGGATGCGGCAGGTAAGAAACTTGATGGTTATAATACCGTTGATTTATTAGGAAGTTATATGCTGCCAGTGGGTAAAGTCAGCTTTGCAGTGGAAAACCTACTAGATAAAAATTACTCCACAATTTGGGGGCAGCGGGCACAAAGTTTATATAGCCCGAAATACGGAGCTGCAAACCTGTACGATTATAAAGGCCGTGGCCGAACCTTTGCCCTTAATTACAGTGTGACATTTTAATTAATTGAAAATAAGTCACTATGTATTAGTGGCTTATTTCTAGCAGATTATTAGCAATAAAAAGTAATGAGATATTCCATGAAATCATTTCTTATAGGGTTATTTTGCTTGCTCAGTTTTTGGTCGCAGGCAAAAACATCAACGGTGATCACTGACTTACAAGGTCGTGAAGTTACTGTTAATCTTCCCGTCGAAAAATTATTTTTGGTGGATAGCCGTGATATTTTGCCAGTGGATATTGCTGCTGGTAAAGAAGGGATATCACGCATTGCGGGTTGGAGTGATTCGCTTACGCAATACGCACCAGATTTAAAACAAGCTTATTTCAGTGTGTTGCCTGAATTAGGCAAAATACCCACGTTAAAGAAAACACGTGAAGCCGGTCTCCAAGTTGAAAAATTGATCGAGTTAATGCCTGATGTGGTAGTTATGCATAAGGCTAATTATGGTGCGATGCGTGATAGTCAAATTTTACCGCAACTCGAAGCTGCAGGTATCCAAGTCATTTTTATTGATTTTCGAATGGATATTGCGAAAAATACGCCGAAAAGCATTTTATTATTAGGAGAATTATTAGGAACACAAGAAAGAGCGGGGCAGTTTGCAACGCTGTATCAAGAGAAATTAGAGGCCATTGAAAGCCAACTATCTCAGCCATTTCCAACTGTTTTGATTGAAGCAAATGCCGGGCTATTTGCGGATAGTTGCTGTCAGCTTTATGGGCGTTCAGGTTATGGTGTTTTAGCATCCTTGGCAGGTGGAAATAATCTTGTTGCAGATAGCTTTCCTGCAAAAGGGGCTGAAAGCTCCATTGAGAATATTATTACATTAAACCCAGAATTCTATTTACTGACTGGCGCTGATTGGCACAATTTTAATCGTCGCTCGCTCGCAGTAAGCTTAGGATATAATGCAGATAAAGCTAACGTGCAGAAGCAGTTATCGGTATTAATGGATAGGCAAGGGATTTCATCATTAACGGCAGTTAAAGAAAAGCGCGTTATGGCGATTTACCATAATTTTTACAACAATCCGATGAACATATTTGCCATTGAAGCTATGGCTAAATTTATGCATCCAGAGCGATTTAGCGCATTAAATCCAGAACAAAACTTAATTGACTTTCAAAAGCAGTTTACAGAGATCCGAGAAACGGGGGTGTTCTGGGTGAATCTATAAAAATAGGATCGCTAACTTTTTGTCGGGAATAGAAACTAACAAAAAGTTAGGCGGCTAGTTTATCTCTATATAGCTTTCCATTCATTAACAAACTCTCTGAAATCCCTTGTTCTATCTTATCTCCCAGTTTTTTTATAAACTGGGATTATTGCTATGTTAGTCATGGCAACTAAAAATTTGTTAGCTAGAATCAAGATATAGATCACAAATTGCTCAAATCTTGATTGAGTCTCCATTATGATCTAACTAATATTTAGTTAGGCTTAAAATAAGTTTGGTAGAAAATGAAAATTATCCAAGACAACTTTGAAATGTTATTGGCAGTTATGAAAGGGATTGCGGGCCAATTTGGCGACACTTGTGAAGTGGTATTACATGACCATAGTAAAGGGCTAGAAAGCAGTATTGTTGCAATTATTAATGGTCATGTAACGAGGCGAAAGGTGGGAGACCCAAGTAGTAATTTAGGGCTTGAGGTATTGCGCGGCACTGATGTTGATGGCGACAAATACAATTATTTTACCCAAACCAAAGATGGGAAAATGTTGCGTTCAACTTCAATCTATTTACGTGATGAAACTGGCAAAGTTTCTGGGGCACTTTGTATTAATCAAGATATTTCAGAATTTATTGCTGCAGAAAAAGCTATTCAAGGCATTACACAGCGCAATAGCATTGAGCAGGATACGGTTAAGGAAGTTTTTGTCACGGACGTTAATGAAATATTAGATCACCTTATTCAAGAATGTATGCAGGTTATTAAAGTCCCCGTCATCAATATGGGAAAAAAAGAAAAAATGGATGCAATTAAATTCTTTGATGATAGAGGTGCGTTCTTAATCAAAAAAGCAGGTGAGAAAATCTGTGAATTTTTAAATATTTCCAAATATACCCTTTATACCTATTTAGCGGAATTAAAAGGGGAAGACAATAATGAAGAATAAGAGAGGTTTTTATGCCAATAACGCCTTATGTTGCTTTAGATTTACAGCAACTTGAAAAAAATGTCAGAGGCATGACAGGCAAGCTAACACAGCAAGATATTGAACACTGGCCACATATAAAAACGCATAAATCAGTAGAATTAGCAAAATTTGAGATTGCCTGTGGTGCAAAAGGAATTACGTGTGCCACATTGCAAGAAGCGACAGTTATGGCGGAAGGCGGAATTGATCATATTCTACTTGCTTACCCAATGATCGGTGAACAAAAGTGCAAGCAATTTATTGAGTTAGCTAAAAAAATCAGATTAAGAACAATTATTGATAGCCTACAAGGTGCTGAACAATTATCAGCAGCAGCAAAGCAAGAAAACCAAATTATTGAGGTCTATATTGCTGTTGATTATGGTGCTCACCGAGAAGGAATTCAATTAGATGACTTAGAGCCATTTGCACTGGCAATACAAAAATTACCTAATTTGAAAATTATTGGTGTATTTACTTATGCAGGAACAATATATCAATACCGTACAGAGCCTGAAATACGTAAAGCGGCAAAAGCAGAAGCAGAGCTTTTATTATCTTGCCAAAAACGGTTAGAGAAATTGGGTATCGAAGCGCCTCGGACATCTGGCGGCTCAACATTATCTTCATTCTATGCTGATGAATTAAAAGGGATTACAGAGTCACGGGCTGGGAACTTTATTTTTGGCGATATGAATGCTATCTATGGTGGTATTTATACGCCTGAAGATTGCGCTTTAACAATAAGAACAACGGTTGTGAGTATTCCTATTGAGGGGTATGCAACAGTAGATGCAGGGACAAAAACATTAACTTCTGATCAATCCGCAGAACCAGGGTTTGGTTATATAGTGGAAGACCCAAATATAAAACTAGTTAAATTAAATGAAGAGCATGGCTATCTTCGCTATGACCCAAAACAAATTAAATTAAATATTGGTGATGTATTAAATATTATACCGAATCACAGTTGTGTTATTCCTAACTTAACAAACAAAATATATGCATTAAATAATAATGAAATAGACCATATTATTATACCAGACGCACGATATTAAATATCGGAGAATAAAATGTATAAATTAAATGAACAGCAACAACATGAGTTGCTAGAGCTTCTTTGTGCGTTAATTCGGCATAAATCTGAAAACCCACCAGGGGAAGAACAACAAGTTGCTGAATTTATATATCACTACTTTAAACAAGAAAATATTGATGTTGAAATGCAAGAGGTTGCTCCTGGACGTCCAAATGTTATTGCACATTTAAAAGGTTCAGGAAAAGGTAAACATTTATTATTCAACGGTCATATAGATGTTGTGCCTTGTGGTTGTGGTTGGAGCACCGAGCCATTCGACCCAGTGATTAAAGATGGCAAAGTTTTTGGGCGAGGAGCCGCAGATATGAAGTCTGGTGTTGCTGCAATGATGTATGCGGCAACATTATTAAAGCGTAATCAAGATGCATTTTCAGGTAATTTAACATTAGTATTTAATGTGGATGAGGAGAGAATCAATCTTGGCATGCTGCATTACATTAAAGATGGAATTTCTGCAGATTATGCCATTATTGGTGAACCAACGTCTCTTGGTGTTTGTATCGCACATAAAGGCGTTAGCCGTTATAACTTAAGTACTAAAGGCACCGGGGGTCATGCAGCAAAAACTCGTTATCCTGATAGTGCCATTTCTAAGATGGCCAAAATACTACCTGCGATAGAGCAACATCGCACTTCTGTTGAGGAAATTAGTCACCCACTATTAGGAAATGCTTCAATGATTATTACCACCATAAATGGTGGTACAGCTCCGAATATCGTTCCGCAGCATTGTGATATTGAAATAGATAGAAGACTCGTTCCAGGGGAAGAAAAGCAAAAAATAGAGGCGAGATTGCATCAAGCTATTGCGCAATATAATAAAGGTGAAGAGATAGATTATCACTTAGATAATTACTTATTTATTCCCGCTTCAGATATCCCAGCAGATCACGAATTAACTAAAGTTGCATTAGATACAGTGAGCCGTTTTACAGAAAAAACAGCGCAACCAGAAATATTTGAAGCGACATGTGAGGCGCCTTTTTTCTCAGTTACCAGTGAGATCCCTACACTTATTATGGGGCCAGGGGGATTAGCTCAAGCTCATGTTAAAGATGAGTTTGTTGAAATAAAAGAATTATACCTTGCTGCGGAAATTTATTATGACATGGCTAATATCTTGCTCAATAAATAGGAAAATTGAATGAATATTGAAAAAAAATTAGAAGATAAAGGGATTAAACTTGCCACACCAGGGACGCCAAAATTTTCATATGTATCCATTAAGCAGTATGGGGATTTATTATATACATCAGGCCATGATTGCCAAAAAGATGGCGTTTTAATTTATAGTGGTACATTAGGTAAAGAATTAACAGTCGAGCAAGGTCAAGAAGCAGCAAAACAGTGCATTGTTAATATATTTTCCTCGTTGAAAGCATATTTAGGAGATTTAGATAGAATTGATGAATGTATAAAATTATTAGGTTTTGTACAAAGTGCTAATGATTTTAAAAACCAACCACAAGTCATGAATGGAGCTTCAGATTTTTTAATTGAAATACTCGGTGATAAAGGTAAGCATGCACGTTCAGCAATCGGTACGAATACATTACCTTTTGATACGCCAGTGGAAATAGAATTAATATTAAAGTTAAAGTCGTAAATAATAGATAAAAAATAAAGATTATTAATAAAATAAATCTGCGGAGTAAATATTATTCCGCAGGGTCCTGTTACGTCTTAAAGGTACTTAATTATGTCACTACATGCGAGTAAAAGGCTAAAGCGCTGGCAGCTTATTGCGCTTACATTTTTGTTGATAGCAGGTATCATTAATTTTTTAGATAGAGCATCACTCTCTATTGCTAACTCTACAATCAGTAAAGAATTAGGATTTAGTGCAACCCAAATGGGATTATTGTTATCGGTATTTTCATTTGGCTATGCGTTATGCCAACTACCTATAGGTATGGTAATGGAACGCTTTGGGGTTAAAAAGATCTATGGCTTCGGTTTGTTCTTATGGTCATTAGCACAAACCGTGACAGGTCTATTATCTTCATTTACCCATTTAATTATTGCACGGGTTATTTTAGGTATTGGTGAAGCACCGCATTTACCGACAGGCGTTAAAGTCGTTAATGATTGGTATAATATCCGTGAGCGTGGTCTGCCAATGGGGATTGTAAATATGTCCTCTACTCTAGCTCAAGCATTAGCGCCACCTTTGCTCATTGCATTAATGTTAGCTTTTGGCTGGCGTACAATGTTTATTATTATCGGTATTAGTGGGATTATTCTGTCTATACTTTGGTTTATTTTCTATCGTAATCGTGAACAATTAGAATTAACAGATGATGAATTAAACTATTTAAATGACGGTGCTCCACCATCTTCAACGAATAAAGTTTCTTTCAAGGAATGGGCGTCATTATTTAAACAACGTTCTTTATGGGGAATGATCATTGGGTTTAATGGTGTGGGTTATATGGTTTGGTTATACCTCACATGGTTGCCTGCTTATCTTGAAAACTCCAGAGGTTTAAGTCTAGAAAAAACCGGCTGGGTTGCAGCAATACCCTTTTTATTTGGTGCGCTGGGAATGCTGGTAAATGGTGTTGTTGCAGACTATGTGGTGAAACGCGGTGCTGACAAAATGAAAAGCCGTAAGTGGATGATTTGCTTAGGCTTGTTATTCGCTGCGATGTTTACATTGCCTGCCGCTTATACTGACAGTACCTTTTCAGCCGTTGCGTGTATTAGTATGGCACTATTTTCTATTCACTTTGCGGGGACTTCTGCTTGGGGATTGATTTTAGTTTCAGTGCCTTCTCGCTTAATCACTTCTGTGAGTGGCATTCAAAATTTCGGTGGTTTTATTGGAGGGTCGTTTGCTCCGATTATTACCGGTATTATTATTGACCAAACACATTCATTTACCTTAGCCCTTGTGGTTTGTGCAACTGTCGCATTCCTAGCATCATTGGTTTATTTCTTCTTTGTTAATGAACCAATTAAAGATCCTGCTGAGATGGAAGTAAAAACAGTCTAATTAAATAATCATAGCCACTTTGTATAAGTGGCTTTTTTATAAAAAAATATATCGTATATTGATGGTCTAATTAAGTAATTGTTCATAGTTATTTGTTTTTATTATTTATTATTCGAATTTTTGACTCGGTATAAATTTAATCATCAAAATTAGAATATGTAAGTTCCATAAATAATATGCTAATAATATTCCGGCACATGATTCTGTGTTTTTAATTTTCAAAGGAGTTCAAAATGAGAAAGGTTATTATATCTAGCGTATTACTTGCTGTATCTACAATTTCATTTAACTCAATGGCGGCAGACAAAAATACGGTTACACCTGAAAATATGACTTGCCAGCAATTTATTAATTTAGACCCTCAGAGCTGGGCACCTATTGCGTTATGGGTAACAAATCAAGAAACGCAATTTAAAGGTGGAGATTATGTTGCGCTAACAGAGCAAAGTGTTGCCGAAGTCCCTCAGATTGTTGAGTTTTGTAAGAAAAAGCCGGAAGGCACTCTACAAGATTATTTAGCATCTAAGAAATAAAGCAAACTATTATGCCATGGAGGGCATAATAGCCATTTCCGATTAGGAAAATAGCTATTATACTGTGGTAGATTAGAAATCTCTATTTTAGAAACATTGAACCGATCTATCTTTATTTCTTTGCCGCTAATTTATCGGTTAAGAAATCGATAAATGCACGTGTCTTAGCCGGTAAAACAAAAGTATTTGGGTAAAGTAATTGAATATTTTGTTTCGGCAAACGGTATTCAGGTAATACATGAACTAAGCGTTCATACCGCAAGTCATCATCAACCATCCAAGCTGGGCATATTGCAATACCTAATGAGGCTAACACCATATGGTGAATAACGGCGGCAGAATTAGACTCATATTGGTTTTTAATTAAAGGTAAGTAATATTTTTCATTTTTTGAATTCTGTAAAAAATATTGAGGATCTTGCCAGTTTAATAGCGCATGGTTAATCCATGGAACATTTGCTAAATCAGTGAGTTGTTTGATTGGGTGTTTTTTTAGAAATTCAGGGGTGGCAACTAAGTAAATTTCATATTCACCCAGTTTTTTCATTTTATGGGATGAATTTTTTAAATTACCTAACCGAATAGATAAATCGAGTTTCTCTGTGATAAGGTCATCTAAGGATGAGTTAAATGAATACTGTAACCTTAGCTTAGGATAAAGGCGGCAAAATTCAGGTAGTAGTGGCAAAATAAAACGTTGGCCAAATTCACTTGTTGATGAAAAGCGCAGCAAACCTACAATATTAGTTCCTAAATTTTGGCTTTTTTCGAAAGCTTCATCTATTTGACTTTGAATACGTTTAAAGTCGTCATAAAAATGTTTTCCCACCTCTGTTAATGCAATATTTCGCGTATTTCGTGTTAGCAAGCTTACATTAAGCTGAGCTTCTAATTGTTTGATATCGACACTCACCATAGAACGGCTTAGCCCTAAAATATCTGCGGCTTTAGTGAATGAGCCCGAATCAACAACTTGTAGAAAACTGATAATCTTTTTGAGATTTTTTTGCATAATAACAATGATTGTTCTTATTTATTAAACAATCATGTTACCTCCCTTGTATCGACAAAGAAAGGACTAAAACTTATTCTTTGCCACCGGAGGAAGTCCATGACTTATCGATACAAAATTGCCACAGTATTTTTACTTGGTTTCTTTATTGATTGTATTAACATTTTTATGTCAGCGATAGCATTACCTGATATTGCATCGTCCTTTTCAGTAAGCCAATCTCAAGTTGCATGGGTTGCCAATGCCTATATTTTAGGTCTAGTTTTAGTGATGCCAATCAGCTTATGGCTAGCAGGTAGGTTAGGCAATCAAAAATTACTGTGTTATTCCATGTTACTTTTTTCTGTTGCTGCTTGGTTTAGTGGAAGCAGTGGTTCAATTTATAGCTTAATTTTTTGGCGCTTTATCCAAGGTGCAGCAGGAGGGTTATTAATTCCGGTAGGTCAGGCGTTAGTTTTCGCATTATTTCCCAATAATGATCGCCAGCGTATATCAACATTGATTATGACTGTAGCGTTAATTGCTCCCGCATTTTCGCCTGCAATTGGCGGCCTAATTATTGATTCTCTGTCTTGGCATTGGGTGTTTTATTCTAATTTGCCTTTCTCATTACTAACAGCAGTACTAGCCTGGAGTTGGATAAAAAATGAAGGAGTAAAAATAAGAGAAAAACCAGATATTTTGGGATTAATAATGGTGAGTTTAAGTTTGTTAAGCCTATTATTATCATTCTCTTTTTATAATGATTATCACAATTTATTATTGGCTTTGGTGAGTTTTTTTACTTCAGCCCTCGTATTTATTGTTTACCTTAAATACGCTAAAAAATGCCGAGAACCTATTTTAAATTTTCAGTTATTAAAGAATTCCAACCTACGCAACGCTTTTATTATTTACTATGCTGTTCCCGGTATTTTTACGGGAGTTAATTTACTCAATATTTTTAATCTACAAGAAAATATGGGGTTCAGTGCTGCACAAACCGGGCTATTTATGGTGCTATATGCATTGGGGGCAGTAATATCAATGCTAACCGGTGGACGCCTTTATTTGCAGATAGGAAAAAAGCGATTATTTATTATTGGTATTACACTGCATAGCTTTGGTATTTTTCTGCTTTATTGGGTTTCATCTTCAAACCAGCTCAGTTTATTAATAATCGCTTATTTATTGATGGGGATGGGGGGGGGATTGAGCGCCAATACTGCACAAATTAGCTCGTTAATGGATTTTAAAGACAAAGATTTACTTCAAGGTAGCGTATTGTGGAATATTAATCGACAAGTCGCATTTAGTGTTGGTGCAGTCGTATTTATTTCTATATTTAGCTTAACGACTTTCTCGAATGATTTAATACGTTATCAATATACGTTTTTTATCGCATCAATACTCGGGTTACTTTCATTAATTTCAGTGATCAAGGAAAAATAAATGAGTGAAACAATGAAAAGAGCGCTGCAAAGCGTAGTGGATTTACATGTTTTAATTGAAGATGTATTTAAGGGACGAAATAGCGATAAAAGCTTATCTCTTTTATTAAGCAGTTTTGATGACAACTTCAAAATGGTCACAATACAAGGCTATTGCATTGGTTTAAATGACGTCACCACGTTATTTAGCCAAAATATTGGGACTCGAGCATCATTTACGACAAGATGTACTAATCTGGTTCCATTAAGAGAGGATAATGGCTATTGCTGGATTCAATATCAAGAGAAACAGCAAATTAGTGATATAGAAACATTACGAACTTCCGTTGTTTGCATTAGAGTGGAAGCGGAGAAATGTTATTGGGTTTATCTACATGAAACTCCGGTACTTTCAACTCAAACGGATTAAAATAAGAATAAAACGGCTAAAGGCCGTTTTTTCAAAGAGTAAAAAAATATAAGTGATAAATGATATCTATTCTCATTTTTATTGACCGTCGGTCGGTCGAATATTATCATATTGCTATGATCGATGATGAGGTATAAAAAATGAGACGGCTTTTTTTGATCCTAGCAGTTTGCTTGGGTACCTTTATGGCAACGTTAGATATCAGTATTGTAAATGTTGCACTACCTGCTATTGGGCGTGACCTCAAGGCTCATATGTCAATGCTACAATGGATTATTGACGCCTATGCGTTATGTCTGTCAGCGTTGATCCTATCTGTTGGCCCGATAAGCGACCGTTATGGGCGTAAAAAAATTTGGTTAACAGGGATTGTTATCTTTACTCTAGGATCTGCAATTTGTGCATTTTCTGCGTCGCCACACATGTTGATAGCGGGGCGGGTTATCCAAGGAGTCGCTGCTGCTGCTTTAATTCCAGGGGCACTTTCTATTATTACGCAAGCTTTCTCGAATGATATCGAGCGCATCAGAATTATTGGTATTTGGTCAGCAGTGAGTGCACTTTCGTTAATTATTGGTCCTATTTTAGGGGGCTTTTTAGTCGATAGCTTCGATTGGACAACGATATTTTTAATTAATATCCCGATTGGACTACTGACATTACTGTTAGGCTGGTTAGGTATACAAGAAAGTGCAGATCCAGATAAAGCCGCATTAGATCCAATGGGACAAGTTTTAAGTATCATTGCGTTAGGTGGGTTAACTTTTGCTTTAATCGAAGCTGGAGAACACGGTTGGGGCAGTTACCTCACATTGAGTGGGTTAATCATTGCGATTTTTGCATGCTTAGGGTTTATTTGGGTTGAACTTCACGTAACTCGGCCATTATTACCGCTTTTTTTATTCAAAAAAAATCCTTTTTTCTTTCAATATAATATGGCGTCTTTTGCTTTGGGTTTTGCAACTTACAGTAATGTATTCTTCATCGCACTATTTTTGCAAAAAGGCCAAGGGTGGGGGGCATTTGAAGCCGGGATCCGCATGGCTCCTGAGTTTATTGCCATGGCTATTTTTTCATTTTCTTTTGGTAAACTGTCTCGCCGTTTAAGCGTGCGAAACCTCATGATTTTGGGTTTTATTTTAATTGCATTGGCTTCATTATTATTAACTCGTGTGAATACTGAAACACCTTATATTCCTATTGCGATAACCTTATTTATTTTGGGGGCTGGAATGGGGATGTCTACCCCAGCAATTGGGGCACTGGTTATGGCGAGTGTTGATAAGGCCTATTCTGGTATTGCTTCTGCGGTCATGAACGCATTAAGGCAAACAGGTATGACCCTTGGCATTGCTTTTTTAGGGACATTGATGACACATCGCGCTGTAGAGCAGCTATTACAGGATAACAAGCTGGCCATGATGTTGTCGGCACAGGAAATCGAACGTTTGATTCAAACTTCCTCGGTGATGCCATCAACATTTATTGAGCAGGCAACGCGTTCTGCTTTTGTTTCCGGTTTTAATCTGGCGATGTTAGGTGGCGCGATAGCGATATTGATAACGTTATGTCTGATGGCAAGGAATAAATCAGAGAATTAGCGAATATTGGGTAGTAAGCATAAAAAAACACCTGCCGGAGCAGGTGTTTTTAGATATAAATGAATCAATTATTCGTCAAGGAAGCTGCGTAGCACTTCTGAGCGGCTTGGGTGACGTAATTTACGTAACGCTTTCGCTTCAATCTGACGGATACGTTCACGGGTAACATCAAACTGTTTACCAACTTCCTCAAGGGTGTGGTCAGTATTCATGTCGATACCAAAACGCATACGCAGTACTTTTGCTTCACGAGCGGTTAAGCCTGCTAACACTTCGTGAGTTGCAGAGCGTAAGCTTTCTGATGTTGCAGAGTCTAAAGGCAGTTCTAAAGTGGTATCTTCAATAAAATCACCTAAATGTGAATCTTCATCATCACCAATAGGGGTTTCCATTGAAATCGGTTCTTTAGCAATCTTCAGTACTTTACGAATTTTATCTTCCGGCATTAGCATGCGTTCTGCCAGTTCTTCTGGCGATGGCTCACGGCCCATTTCTTGCAGCATTTGACGAGAGATACGGTTCAGCTTGTTGATAGTTTCAATCATGTGAACCGGGATACGAATAGTACGTGCTTGGTCAGCGATTGAACGCGTGATAGCCTGACGGATCCACCAAGTCGCATAAGTTGAGAACTTATAGCCACGGCGATATTCAAACTTATCAACGGCTTTCATCAGACCGATGTTACCTTCTTGAATCAGGTCAAGGAACTGCAAGCCACGGTTGGTATATTTCTTAGCAATAGAAATTACCAGACGTAAGTTTGCTTCAACCATCTCTTTTTTCGCACGGCGTGCTTTCGCTTCACCGATAGACATACGACGGTTGATATCTTTAACTTGTTCGATTGTCAGACCCGTTTCTTCTTCAATTTGGCGCAGTCTTTGTAGGCAACGCAGAATTTCTTCTTCAACTTCAAGTAATTTTTCTGACCAAGGCTTGTTCATTGCTTTTGCAGCAGTTAACCAAGTTTCACTGGTCTCATTACCACTAAATAAAGTAATGAAGTTTTTCTTCGGCATTTTACATTGTTCAACACACAGTTTCATGATGGTACGCTCTTGTAAGCGAACTCGGTCCATCATTTCACGCATGTTATTGACCAAATAGTCAAATTGCTTAGGAACTAAACGGAACTCTTTAAATACTTCGGAAAGCTGCTCGATAGCGGCAGCCGTTTTCGCGTCACTACGACCATATTGTTTAATATGTTGACGCGTTTTTTCATATTGCTCACGAAGATCAGAGAATTTTTGACGCGCTAATTCAGGATCGATGCTGTTATCGTCATCGCTATCGCTGTCATCGCCGTCTTCATCTTCTTCGTCTTCGTCATCGTCTTTATCAAGCTCTTCTTGTGGTAATTCAGAGCCAACGTGAGTCGCTGTTGGTGCGAGATCTTCTTCCGCGTTAGGGTCAACAAAGCCGGTGATTAAATCAGATAAACGGCTTTCTCCTGCTTCAACACGGTCATATTGCTCAAGAAGATAAGTGATAGCCTCAGGGTATTCAGCAACAGAGCACTGAACCTGATTGATCCCATCCTCGATACGTTTTGCAATGTCGATTTCGCCTTCTCGAGTGAGAAGCTCGACGGTTCCCATTTCGCGCATATACATGCGGACAGGGTCGGTTGTACGGCCGATTTCACTTTCAACACTGGACAGCACTTGTGCAGCGGCTTCAGCTGCATCTTCATCAGTATCGGAAGTATTTTCAGCCAAAATTAAATCATCGGCATCAGGTGCTTCTTCCATGACCTGGATGCCCATGTCATTAATCATCTGAATGATATCTTCGATTTGATCTGAATCGACGATATCTTCCGGCAGATGGTCGTTGACCTCAGCATAGGTTAAGTAACCTTGCTCTTTACCCTTGGTTACGAGTAGCTTAAGCTGCGACTGCGGGTTTTGCTCCATAAGACGGTATCCACACTTCTGAGTATTTAGATTGGTGTCGGTCGGCGAAACATTCGGCCAACAAGAACATACAAAGGGAACATTTATTATTTGCTACGCCCTTTATTTTTCGTAGCATTTTACAGGCATCTGCCTTGTGTTTATCGGCACTTAAGCCGTTTAAAATACTAATTCTGTTTTGGGTTGATACTATGTTTTCACTCTAGAAAGAGTGATTAAGCGGACTTCTTCGCGCTCTTCTGGGGTCAGCCCTTCAGTTCGTTCTTTTGCTATTAAGTAGTCAAAACGTTCGTCGAGTGCGCTGTTAAATAGATGGTTTAAGGCATCTATAAAAGTATTTTCCGCTATCTCCTCTATTTCTATATCGTTCCACGTTGCGAGTTTTTCAAGCTGTTTCGCAAATTTATTATCACGATAACGCTCTAGCAACTGCCCAGTTGACATTCCGGGGGTGGAACGGCAGACATCGACCAATTCCTGAAATAGAGAAAGCCCCGGCATTTGAATATGGGCAATTCCCTCTAACGAGGGAACAAGTTCCGAAAAGTTCGGATTCTGTACCAACAGCGCGATAAGTATTCGCATTGTGGTTGGTTTTAATTTGGGCGCCTGATAGTTAACTTGTTCTGTGCTCTCTCTATCAATCATAGCAAGAACTTGAGAAATATCCGGTATACCAATAAAATTTCCTAGCTCTTGTGCCATATAAAGGCGCAGTGTTTCACCAGGTATTTGTTTAATCAAAGGGATAGCCAGTTTACTAAATTTTGCTTTCCCTTCTTGTGTTTTTAAATCTACCTGTGGCACAAGTGAATCAAATAAAAAAGCAGAAAGGGTTTGAGCATCTTTCATACGTTGCTCAAAAGCGTCTTTGCCTTCTTTTCGTACTAATGAATCTGGGTCTTCACCGTCGGGTAAAAACATAAAACGCAATTGACGGCCGTCAGTCAGATAAGGCAGTGCTGTTTCAAGTGCTCGCCATGCCGCTTCTCGGCCAGCGCGGTCTCCATCATAACAGCAAATAACCGTATCTGTTGAACGATAAAGTAACTGAATATGTTCTGAGGTTGTTGATGTGCCAAGTGAAGCAACCGCATAGCGGATATCGTACTGAGCAAGTGCAACAACGTCCATATAGCCTTCAACTACCAGTAATTTTGATAATTCATTACTGTTTTGTGTTGCTTCATAGAGGCCAAATAACTGACGGCCTTTATGGAAAATATCTGTTTCGGGGGAGTTTAAGTATTTAGGGAGAGCATCTCCTAATACGCGCCCACCGAAGGCAATCACACGACCGCGCCTATCCCGAATTGGGAACATGACACGCTCTCTAAAGCGGTCATAGACTCGGCCATTATCATTTGTCACTAACATGCCTGCATCATCAAGCTGTTTGCGACTTTCTGGGTTTACAGCGAATTTTTTGAGCAAATTGTCCCAGCCCGCAGGGGCGAAACCAATTGAAAAATGCTCAATAATTTCGGCACTTAAACCACGTTGGCTTAAATAATCTTTCGCTTTATTAGCTGAAGAATGACTTAAGGCAGCACAGTAAAATTGATTAATTTTTTCCATCAACTGATATAAATTTTGTCGTTGATGAAGTTCTATTTGGCTTGAACCCGTTCCTTTTTCGTAAGGAACATCAAGGCCATGTAGTGCAGATAATTCTTCAATGGCTTCAACAAAATCGAGTTTGTCATAGTTCATTAAAAAATCGATAGCGTTGCCATGAGCACCACAACCAAAACAGTAATAAAATTGTCTTTCACCATTTACGGTAAAAGAAGGTGTTTTTTCATTATGGAACGGACAACAAGCGTGATGGTTTTTACCCTGTTTTTTTAACGGGACTTTTGCATCGACTAAATCAATGATGTCGGTTCTTGCTAACAAGTCATTGATAAATGAACGCGGAATTCGTCCAGCCATAAGCCTCTTTTTCGCCTGTTGATGAACGATAATAAGCCGCGCTTCCTTTAGGAAAGCACGGCCTTTAACTGCTTAGCTATGTACTACTACAAAAACTGGAGTGACTACAAGAGAAACTAAAGTTTTGTATTAGCTATCGTCTACAATGAATGCGGCTTTCACCGCAAACAATTAATACAGACGAGTACGGCGTGCGTTTTCGCGAGCCAGTTTCTTAGCGTGACGCTTTACAGCTGATGCTTTAGCGCGTTTACGTTCAGTCGTTGGTTTTTCATAGAATTCACGACGACGAACTTCAGCTAAAACACCTGCTTTCTCACAGGAACGTTTGAAACGACGCAGTGCAACGTCGAATGGCTCGTTTTCACGTACTTTAATTACCGGCATGTGCCTCTCACCTCAATAGAAATCGGTTTGTTGCTGGTACTGATTCACCAGCCTTCATTTAAAATGGTGCGGAATTTTACTTCAATGAGTACGGGTTTGTAAAGTGCCGTATAAAATTGAATCACACAAGATTACCTGATTTGCAGTTCATTTGATGAAAAAGCAAACAAAACCAGATAATAATGAGAATTAGCCACACGAAATTTTTATTACAGGGGACTGATTATAGACTATACAGTCAGGAAAGTCAGCCTTTTGACAACATTAATTACGCGATTGAACGAAAATAGTGATAGACTTGCGGTTATGCAATAAACAAGGGTAGTGCAATGCGTGTTTTAGGTATCGAAACCTCTTGCGATGAAACTGGTATCGCAATCTATGATGATGAGCATGGCTTATTAGCCAATCAATTATACAGCCAAATTAAAGTTCATGCAGACTACGGTGGTGTCGTGCCTGAATTGGCTTCACGCGATCATATTCGTAAAACAGTGCCGTTAATTCAAGCAGCGTTGAAAGAAGCCAATTTAACAAGTCAAGACATCGACGCTGTAGCCTATACTGCGGGGCCAGGTTTGGTTGGGGCTTTAATGGTTGGTGCAACAGTAGGGCGTTCATTAGCTTTTGCCTGGAACGTTCCCGCCGTGGCCGTTCACCATATGGAAGGCCATTTATTGGCACCGATGTTAGAAGAGAAAAGCCCTGAATTTCCTTTTGTCGCGTTACTGGTTTCTGGTGGGCATACTCAGCTTATCAGTGTGACCGGAATTGGTGAGTATGAGCTGCTAGGCGAATCCATCGATGACGCAGCAGGCGAAGCGTTTGATAAAACAGCAAAACTATTAGGTTTAGACTACCCAGGTGGCCCAGTGTTATCTCGCATGGCGGAGCAGGGTACTGCGGGTCGTTTTGTGTTTCCTCGCCCAATGACCGACAGACCAGGGCTGGATTTCAGCTTCTCTGGGCTAAAAACCTTTGCAGCCAATACCATCCGTGAAAATGCGGATGACGACCAAACTCGTGCGGATATTGCGAGAGCCTTTGAGGATGCCGTGGTCGATACTCTGGCAATTAAATGCAAACGCGCTTTAGAACAAACAGGTTTTAAACGTTTGGTGATGGCGGGGGGTGTTAGTGCTAATCGCGCACTTAGAGCTAAAATGGAAGATGTTCTCAAGCAGCGTGGCGGTGAAGTTTTTTATGCTCGCCCTGAATTTTGTACGGATAACGGCGCAATGATCGCGCTGGCGGGGCTTATTCGCCTTAAAGGTGGAACCACTACAGGGCTTGGGGTGACGGTTCGCCCACGTTGGCCTTTGGCAGAATTGCCCCCGCTAGAAAAATAGTGTTGTTGGTGTATCTCTATTTTTGTAAAAGGGCTGGGATGACAGCCCTTTTGTTATTCAGTTAAGTACTAATGTAAAATAACGACCGCATCTTCCAGCCGGCTTGACCGTTCTTTTACCATTTTCGATGTCTCTGTGCTTTGTTCTACCAGTAATGTGCTTTGTTGTGTGATGGTTTCGAGCTCACTGACTGCTTGGGTAATATCGGCTATCCCTGCCGCTTGTTCAGAGGTTGCTTGGCTAATATGGGTGATCAATTGCGTGACGTTTTGTATTTGGTCAACAATCTCCTTCATGGTATCCCCTGCCGTATGGACTTGATTTTTCCCTGAATTGACTTTCTTTTCACAATCATTAATTAATTCACGAATATCATTTACTGCACTTGCACTACGGCTTGCTAGGCTACGAACCTCATTTGCGACAACGGCAAAGCCTTTGCCTTGTTCACCTGCACGTGCGGCTTCTACCGCGGCATTTAACGCGAGTATATTGGTTTGAAATGCGATGTCTTTAATCACGTCAGTGATGGAGTTAATTTTGCTGGTGCTACTGACAATTTCATCCATGGTATCCACAACAGCTTCCATCATGGCGCCCCCATTCACTGCTGTTTTGCTCGTTGTATTCGAAAGTTGGTCAACTTGAATCGTGTTATCAGCATTCATTTTTACGGAAACGGCCATTTGGTTCATTGTTGCAACGGTTTGTTGCATATAGCCGACGGTTTGTTGAGTGTGAGTGTCTAATTCATGACAATCGGAGACTAAAGATTCACTGCCTTTGCGAACGTTATCAACTTGTTCGGAGACATCTTTTATTAACCAACGGCAGATTAGCCCAAGTTGCCCGATAGAACGTAATATTAAGCCAATTTCATCTGTGCGCTGCATATGGTTAACGCTATGTCGATTTCCTCGTGCAATACCAAGTGCCTGTTTGGTCATGTTTTCCAGTGGAGTTGCTAGCATTTTTTCAAGTATCACATCACCGACCAATAGTATGATAAATGTACAGGCACTCATCAGCAGTAGAGGCACGCTTGGCTGCAAAATAAAGCTAGCCGTAATAAGCCAAAGGATAAATAACAGACTCATGATGAGTCGGATACGTGAACGTGTTGAATATGTTGAGAAGTGAAATGGTAATTTTTTAGAAAGCACAATCCCCTTGAAAATTTTTTGTTGGCTTTTATTTTCATTCATTGCTGCATAGAGTGGTTCTACCGTTGCAATTTCTTGGCGTGTTGCTCGAGTACGAATGGACATATAGCCTGTAATAACGCCTTTGCGTTCCACTGGGACAATATTAGCTCGAACCCAGTAGTGGTCACCATTTTTCCGACGATTTTTCACAATGCCAGTCCAGGGTTCTCCTTTTTTAAGTGTTGTCCACATGTCGGCAAAAGCTTCTTTGGGCATATCTGGATGGCGGATAATATTGTGTGGACGTGTTAATAATTCATCTAATTCATAACCACTAACCTGCACAAAGAAATCATTAGCGTGAACAATGTTTCCTTGTAGATCGCTGGTTGTCATTAATGTGATGTTTTCATCTAACACATATTCATTTTGAGTGATATAAGGGGTTCTGCTCATTATAAATACCATTATTATAGTTTAATTTTCCTTTTATATAGTCGACAGCTTTTAAATATTCCTTAGTAATAAATTTGCAATAATTTAACTTTTTTTTAAAAGTGTGCGCTAGTTATGGCAAAAATGTAACGTAGCACAAATTACTACTAGTACAGTTTTAAGGAGGGATATCACGCTGTTGTTATCAATGAGGATTTTTGGGAAATTTTAAACAAGGCAAGTAACATAAAAAAAGAGCTGAAATCAGCTCTTCTTAGAGAAAATCAAATGTCACCATTAGTCATCGAGTTCTTGTTCTTTAGCTTCTTGGGCTATTTCTTTATTGGTTTTTCGTTTTTTATTTTTCAGCTTTTGCCAAATACGACTTTCTTGACCACGCCAAAGGCGTTGTATATTACCGTGATGGCGAACTAACACTAAACAAGATAGCATAGCGACCGGAAAGGTGAATTCAGGTTTAAACCACCAAACATAAAAGGGAGCAAGTAAGGCGCTGACAATCGCTCCTAGTGACGAATAACCACTAAGTAACACCGTCAGTAACCATGTTCCTGCGACTAAACCAGAAAGATCCCAACCAATAGCGGCAATTGAACCAAATGCGGTTGCTACCCCTTTTCCGCCTTTGAAACGAAAGAAAATGGGATATATGTGCCCAAGACAAGCTGCAATTGCAACAAAGCCAAGATAGAATGGTTGCACATTTAAATAATAAGCAAGCCAAACTGGGATCATCCCTTTTAATACGTCACAAATGAGTACTCCGGCAGCGGCTGCTTTACCGCCTACACGTAATACGTTAGTTGCACCAGGGTTACCAGAGCCGTGTTGACGGGGGTCGGGTAGTCTCGCCAAACGGCAGATCAGTATCGCACTCGAAACTGAGCCGCAAAGATAGGCGAAGATTATCATGCCAAGCGCGGTTGCACTCATAGCTAGCTCCAAAAACGGTTAAGGCCATAAATTCACTTCAGTCTTGGATAATACGCATATTTTTGCTGAAGTGGTATCAATTCAGTACATAAATGAGAAAATGACGTGATGGATATCGTATTTATTGAGCAATTATCAGTCATCACCACGATTGGTGTATATGACTGGGAACAAGATATTGAACAGAAATTGGTGCTCGATATCGAAATGGGATGGGATAACAAACGCGCGTCTATGAGCGATAATGTTGAACATTGCTTAGATTATGCCAAAGTTAGCCAAGCTATCCTTGCTCATGTTGGGAATAATAAATTTGGTTTAGTTGAACGTGTTGCCGAAGAAGTTGCACAATTATTGCTAACACAGTTTGATAGTCCATGGGTTCGCATTAAAGTGGCTAAACCGGGGGCAGTAGCACGCGCTAAACAAGTTGGGGTTGTTATCGAAAGAGGCACGAAAACCGCTTAAATGTTGTCTGGCGGTGTTTAACCGCCAGTTTTGTATCTATTAGGCAACGACAACTATGATTTTTTGTCGCTGTTGCCAATTGCCGACCGCTTCTATACGTTGTCGAGTGAGTTCTTGACGAATTTCAGGGCCTTTAAACCCTTGCTCAACAATAGGTTTGACTTCAACAGCTTGCGCAATAGCAAAAGCTTGCCTGAAATATACCCCTTGTGGGTACGGCTGTTGTTCAAGACCTAACCGACCTCTGGCATCCGCTTCACTGATTAAACTTAGTTGTTCAACACGTTCTGGTTTACGCCAACTATCAAGTCCATCAAAAATCGCAATTAGATCATTAGCATGTAATTTATTGATAACATGGATTTTATCATGATATCGTGCCGCTAGACGAGCTAAGTCACGAGCCGTGGTTGGTACTTTTAATCTTACACAGAGTGTTTCTATTAATGGAATACCTGCTTCACCATGGTTTGGATGGCTTGGCCAAATATCGGGTGGTGTTAGAGCCTTGCCTAAATCATGGCACAATGCGGCAAAGCGAATATCCACATCCTTAGATAAGCGGGAAATCACTTTCATTACCATTAGAGTGTGGATACCTGTATCAATTTCAGGGTGCCATTTTTCAGGGGCAGGAACGCCAAATAGCGCATCAATTTCAGGAAAAAGTACAGCTAAAGCACCGCATTGGCGTAAGACATCAAAATACACCTGTGGGGAATTTGATTTCAGCGCTTTTTCTGTTTCGGTCCAAACTCGCTCGGCGGTGAGATGAGATAATTCCCCTGTAGCGGCCATCGTTTGCATCAAGGCGAGTGTTTCTGGTGCGATAGTAAAACCATGCTCAAAGTAGCGAGCGGCAAAACGAGCAACCCGTAAAACCCGTAAAGGGTCTTCAGAAAATGCATCGGAAACATGGCGTAAAATACGCTTATCGAGATCAATGACACCGTGGAATGGGTCAATAATTTCACCTGACTCATCTTGAGCTATCGCATTAATCGTCAAATCACGACGCAGTAAGTCATCTTCGATAGTGACATCCGGTGCGCTATAGCAGCTAAAACCGGTATAGCCTGCACCAATTTTACGTTCTGTTCGGGCTAAAGCGTATTCTTCATGGGTTTTTGGGTGCAAGAAAACAGGAAAATCTTTTCCGACTTGTTGAAAACCTTGCGATAGCATTGCCTCGGGGGTTGCGCCAACCACCACGTAGTCTCTGTCTGAAATAGGCAGCCCAAGCAGTTGGTCACGTACTGCTCCACCCACGAGATATACTTTCATTCGAATGGCCTCAATTACATCCAGCCGTCATTACGTTTTTTACGACGTGGAATAATGTGCGGTAAAATTAGGCCTAAAATTAAGCCAACACCAGCAACACCACCACCATACATAAACCATTGTAAGATCAATTCGCGACGGCGATCGTCTAAGTTAACTTCTGCAATTTCGAGTTTCTTACCTGACTTGATCAACTCGTTTTTTAATTTTTCATTTTCAGCCTTCAGTTGGCTGACGATATTGTCATTATCAGCGACTTTTTGCTGCATATCAGCCGTTCGTGTATTCCACGTGCTGTCAATATTGTCGAGCTGTTGGCGTAATTTTTGGTTCTCAGCTTCAAGTTCTGGAATTCGGGTTTTCATACTTGGCGTATTGCTGAGTTGGTCAACAGGTAACCAGACCGTTCTGCCTTTTTCATCACGGACTTGTGCGAACTTGTTATCTGTGGAGAGCAATTCAACCGCTTCCCCTGCATTGAGCGTACCTACAATACGATATTTTGTGCCAGGTCCACTATGAACGTATGTGGATAAATCATCTGACACATAACGTTTTTCTGCTGCGTGTGAATTTAAGGAAAGGCCTAGCCCCATGATTGAAATTAATAATAATGGAATTTTTCGCATGGTATTTACAGTCTTTTGATGGTGAGTGAGTTTTATATTATTTGAATATTAATGAGTAAAGTGTGTGGGTGCAAACCCTAAACGCAGATGTCTCTACACTCTAAAGGAGAATGAGAACTATCCTAACTGTCTAAATTACCCTTATTTTTACTCTATTTTCAATATAACTCACTGAAAGAAATATGACAGGTAGAATTTTTGATTACCATACAGTTTCTTTTCTCAGCTTAGCTCGATTGGGGTAATATGAGTGAAGTGAAATAATTAAATAAGGATATGTATGAGCCACGTAGAGGTTGAACTCAAACTTGCTGCTAAGAGTTCCGCAATAGAGGCTGTACGACAGTGTTTATCGACATTGTCTCACCAATACAGTGAGCCGACAAAGTTAACTAATATCTACTTTGATACGGCAAACAAGCAGTTACGTCAGTGGGATATGGGCTTACGCATCCGAGGTTGTGATGGGCGTTATGAAATGACCATGAAAACAGCTGGGCAGGCGATTGGTGGTTTACACCAACGGCCTGAATATAATGTTGACATTGATTCGCCAGAACTTGATTTAGCGGCATTACCCGCTGAAATTTGGCCCGAAGGAACTGATATTTCTCAGCTTCAGTCTGAATTAAATATCCTCTTTAGCACCAATTTTACCCGTGAAAAATGGTTAGTGACTTTTGAAGATAGCGAAATAGAAGTAGTTTTTGACCAAGGCGAAATTTCCTCAGGCGCAAAGGATTTGCCTATTCAAGAGTTTGAATTAGAGCTTAAAAAAGGCTTTATTGCTGATGTACTTAATTTAGCAAAGAAATTTGCAGATATCGATGGTCTGCATTTGTCATCACTTAGCAAAGCTGCGCGCGGATATTCATTGTTATCGCCGCTAAAAGAACCATTAACTCGCCCAGATTCGTTGTTTGACTATGAAGAGCAACCTCTCGAAAAGTCATTAACTCATATGCAATTACTTTGCCAGCAGCATGAAGCTTATTGGTTAGCCAATGGCAGCAATGCACGCCAAGGCTTTAGTGAATTTTTACGCTTTGTTCAGGCATTTTTAGTCCATTACCAAAATTCAGCGCCTCACTTTATTCATGACACTCCGCTAGAGCAATTACGTTCGGATATTGCCAATGAAGCGGTTAGTGCTGAGGATTTTTGCTATAGCAGCCAGTGGTTAAAATGTAAATTAGCCTTTATCCAATGGTTAAGTGCTTTAACCTATCAAGAAGCCCATTAAGGTACTGATAACATGCATGCTTTTCCTGAATTATTGCAAAGCCAAGGTGAACGCGTTTTAAGACAATTAGCAGAACAAGCGAATGAATTATTACCGTTAAATGAACAAGAAATTCAAGTGCTTACCTTTAGTGATTTTGTGTTAAAGCAGGTATTGGCACATTCACGGTTTTTACTTGAAATTCGCGCTCAACCACCCAAAGCCGATGAATGGAAAAGTTATGCGTCATGGTTAGCTCAAGACTTGTTATCTGTTAGCAACGAAGATCACTTGATGCAAGTGTTACGCTCATTTCGTCATCATATGTTAGTGCGCTGCGCCTGGATGCAAGTACTGGAAATAAGCACGCAAAAAGAAACGATTTATCAGCTCAGTGTATTGGCAGAAACCTTGGTTGTTGCGGCGCGAGACTGGTTGTATCAAGAATATCGTCAGTCATGGGGAACGCCTTGTAATGCAGAAGGCAAGCCTCAGCCGCTATTGATTTTAGGAATGGGGAAATTAGGGGGCAGAGAGCTCAATTTTTCTTCAGATATTGATCTGATTTTTGCATACCCAGAAAATGGAGTTACTCAAGGTGGCAGAAAAGAGTTAGATAACGCGCAATTTTTTACCCGTTTAGGGCAAAAATTAATTCGCGTACTCGACCAAGTGACTGAGTATGGTTTTGTCTATCGGGTCGATATGCGTTTGCGGCCATTTGGTGATAGCGGGCCGCTGGTTTTTAGCTTTTCCGCGCTTGAGGATTATTACCAAGAACAAGGGCGTGATTGGGAACGCTATGCGATGGTTAAAGCTCGTATTATGGGCGCTGATAGCCTCCATTATGAGGAGTGTTTACGAAAACTTTTGCGTCCTTTCGTTTATCGCCGCTATATTGACTTTAGCGTGATCCAATCCTTACGCAATATGAAAAATATGATTGAGCGGGAGGTTCGGCGCCGTGGTTTGGTCAATAACATCAAATTAGGGGCTGGAGGTATTCGTGAAGTTGAATTTGTTTCACAGGTTTTCCAGTTAATTAGAGGGGGACGGGAACCTGTTTTACAGTCACAATCCTTATTTTCAACGCTACAAGGTATCCGAGAACTCGCATTATTAACCGAAGATCAAGTTAATATTCTGCAAAATAGCTACCTTTTCTTGCGTAGAGCCGAAAATTTACTGCAAAGTATTGATGACCAACAGACACAAACGCTCCCTGAAGAGGCTTTAAACCAAGCGCGTTTAGCGTGGGGAATGGGTTTTGCTGATTGGCCTGCATTTTATCAGGTTTTGAATCAGAAAATGTCGGCAGTGCATCAAATATTTACTGAGCAAATAGGCCAGGAAGATGACACCGAGAACACTGATGCATTTGATGAAATCTACATCACATTATGGCAAAGTGAATTGTCAAAAGAAGAATTAGCCACCTATTTGCCGTCTAAAAATGAAGAGATTGCACAACGTATTATCCACGGCATAGTGATGTTCCGTCATGACCTCAATAAACGCACAATTGGCCCTCGTGGACGGGATGTACTTGATGAATTAATGCCTAAATTATTGGCAAAAGTCGGTGAGCGCGATGATGCAGGGCAAGTCATTGAACGTATCACACCACTGTTATTGAGCATTGTTAGCCGCACAACTTACCTCGAGTTAATGCTTGAATTTGACGAGGTTTTGACGCACGTTATTCGCCTATGTGCGGCTTCACCAATGATAGCAGAGCAGTTAGCCCGTCACCCATTGTTACTTGATGAGTTGCTCGACCCTCAATCGTTATACCAACCTCTACCACTAACCGCTTACCGTGATGAATTGCGCCAATATTTAATGCGCGTTCCTGAAGATGACGAAGAACAACAACTGGAAGCATTACGTCAATTCAAACAAGCCCAGTTATTGCGTATCGCTGCTGAAGATATTTCAGGTGTTTTACCCGTAATGAAAGTTAGTGATCATCTGACTTACCTTGCAGAGGCGATTATTGATGCGGTGGTACACCAAGCATGGCAAAAAATGGTAAAACGTTATGGTGAGCCAGCACATCTAGCGCAAAGTGACAAAAAACAATATGGGTTTGCGGTATTAGGTTATGGAAAGCTAGGCGGCTGGGAATTGGGTTATGGCTCTGACTTAGATCTCGTTTTTCTTTTCGATTGCCCTTTAGATGTGGTTACCAATGGCGAACGCTCCATTGATGCACGCCAATTTTACTTACGTGTTGCTCAGCGTATTATCCATTTGTTTAGTACTCGAACACCTTCAGGCGTGTTGTATGAAGTTGATGCGCGGCTCAGGCCTTCCGGTGAGTCAGGAATGTTAGTCAGTACGATACAATCATTTGATGATTACCAAAAAAATGATGCTTGGACATGGGAGCATCAAGCGCTCATACGAGCCCGAATGGTATTTGGTGATGAGGATTTACAACGGCAATTTATACAGACTCGCCACGAAACTCTGTGTATGCCAAGAGACCCTCACACCTTGCAGCAGCAAGTGCGTGATATGCGCTTGAAAATGCATCAGCACTTAGGAAGCCATCAAGCCAATGAGTTCGATTTAAAAGCCGATCCCGGTGGGATCACTGATATTGAATTTATCGCACAATACTTAGTTTTGCGTTTTGCCACAGAAAATAATGTGTTAACGCGTTGGTCCGATAATGTGCGTATTTTCGAGCTGATGGCGCAATATGGCTTTATGCCAGAAGATGAAGCAAATGCCTTAACTCAAGCGTATGTTACGATGCGTAATGAACTTCATCACTTAGCATTACAATCATTGCCAAGCCGTGTTGAAATGACCCAATTTACTCAACAACGTGAACAAGTTTTAGCGAGTTGGCAAAAATGGCTTGAGGAATAAGGAATAAACGCATTTTATTTAGCTAAATAGCGCAATATGCTAGTATTGTTGCTAATTATTATCAGATTTCCTTTTTAAAACTGGAGTGCAGGATGAAAGTAACTCTTCCGGATTATAAACAAGCCGGTGTGCTGGTGGTTGGTGATGTTATGTTAGACCGTTATTGGCATGGTCCTGCAAACCGTATTTCGCCAGAGGCCCCTGTTCCGGTCGTTAAAGTCACGATGGTAGAAGAGCGTCCCGGTGGTGCGGCTAACGTCGCGATGAACATTGCCTCGTTAGGGGCAAATTCACGTCTTGTCGGGTTAACTGGGATTGATGACGCGGCAAAAGCACTGACTGAAAACTTAAATGCGGTGCAGGTGCGTTGTGATTTTGTCGCTATTCCAACCCATCCAACGATTACTAAATTACGTGTACTTTCACGTAATCAGCAACTTATCCGTCTTGATTTTGAAGAAGGTTTTGACAATGTTGATGTCGCACCTGTGTTGGAACGCATTGAACAGGCGTTACCTCATATTGGTGCTCTGGTGTTATCTGATTACGCGAAAGGGGCGTTAACTCATGTCGAGAAGATGATAGCGCTTGCCAACAAGGCCAATGTTCCCGTCTTGATTGACCCGAAAGGCAACAATTTCGAACGTTACCGCGGGGCAACATTACTAACGCCAAACATGTCTGAGTTTGAAGCGATTGTTGGGCCTTGTAAAAACAATCAAGACGTTGAAGAAAAAGGCATGAAGCTGCTTCAGTCATTGGAGCTTAAAGCACTGTTAATTACGCGCTCAGAACAAGGTATGAGCTTAATTCGTCGCGATGAAGCACCATTGCATTTACCGACTCAGGCGCAAGAAGTGTTTGACGTAACAGGAGCCGGGGACACCGTAATCGGCGTACTTGCAGCGTCTATTGCATCTGGTCGCCCATTACATGAATCTTGCGCATTGGCTAATGCCGCAGCAGGCGTGGTCGTGGGTAAATTAGGAACCTCCACGGTTTCGCCAATTGAATTGGAAAATGCCATTCGTGGCCGTGCTGACACCGGGTTTGGTGTGATGAGCGAAAGTGAATTGAAACAAGCCGTTGCGAATGCAAGACAGCGCGGTGAGCGTGTGGTGATGACGAATGGTTGTTTTGATATTCTTCATGCAGGGCATGTGTCGTATTTAGCCAATGCACGTAAATTGGGAGACCGTCTGATTGTAGCTGTAAATAGCGATGCATCGACACGCCGCTTAAAAGGTGAAACACGCCCAGTCAACCCATTAGAACAACGCATGACCGTTTTAGGTGCTTTGGGGGCAGTGGATTGGGTTGTGGCTTTTGAAGAAGACACTCCGCAACGCTTAATCGCAGAAGTGCTGCCAGACATCTTAGTTAAAGGGGGGGATTACCGCCCTGAAGAGATAGCGGGCAGTGCGGAAGTGTGGGCCGCGGGAGGCGAGGTCAAAGTCCTTAACTTTGAAGATGGTATTTCCACAACGAATATCATTAAAAATATTATGAAAACGAGTTAATTTATCATTATTAATTAGTTAGTTAAAAACCTCACGTGGGTATGTAAAAACGCCGTGAGGTTTTTATTTATCTAAAATTAAAGAGGTGTCACTTTTTCAATTTAATTACTCAGCTGTCTTTTCTTCTACATTTAAATGGGCTTCAAGTGCGCTAACGCGTTGTTCCATTTTCGCTAATTTTTCGCGGGTACGTAATAAAACTTGAGTTTGAATATCAAATTCTTCACGGCTGACTAAGTCTAATTTACCGAGCTGTGATTGTAACAGTGAACGCAGTTTTTTATCAAAATCTTCACCTAAATCACGTACGCCTTGCGGTAAAGCGCCTTGAATTTGGCGGGCAACTTGTTCAATTTTTTTCGGATCGAGCATTCGCGGGTCCTTCAGTTAATCAAGATATTATTAAGCGTAGTGTAATACCTCTTTTCGCCTTGTGCTAGCTCGAATTAGTTAGCAAAAAGGCCTCGTTGTATTATCTGTGACGAGAGCAGCTTGCTATTCGTCTAAGGTAGTAAAATTAACCGTGATAACTCTAAGTTTTTATTCATGTTTTTTGACTAAAAGTGTGAGTCATTCGCCAATTTTGATTATCATCGTTGCGAACTTGAATTATTGGCGTTATATTAATTGCGTATATCTCAGGGCGGGGTGAAAGTCCCCACCGGCGGTAAACATGCATCACGCATGAAGCCCGCGAGCGCTTTACTATTTTGTGGTAAAGGTCAGCAGACCCAGTGTGAATCTGGGGCCGACGGTTATAGTCCGGATGGGAGAGAA
The DNA here is from genome assembly GCF_011045615.1 of Providencia sp. PROV004. Classification (NCBI taxonomy): domain Bacteria; kingdom Pseudomonadati; phylum Pseudomonadota; class Gammaproteobacteria; order Enterobacterales; family Morganellaceae; genus Providencia; species Providencia sp. PROV004. The sequence continues at coordinate 3,610,272 of NZ_CP042859.1, read as the reverse complement.
TTAACAGTATCTGCATGTTTGTGCTGTTACGCACAATAGTGTTCTGCATACCTGAATAGGTAAATGCCTGTTGTTGGCTATTTATATATTCACCATTTCTCGTATTCCTAAGACTGCCTTGATTCTGGTAACTAGTTAATAACTATTTAAGAGGTTTTTTACCATGGATCATTCGCTACTTTCTGTATTCGGTAATCCTATCGAGCGTGTTGAAAATGCTATCGAGGCTTTACGCCAAGGTAAGGGTGTTCTTGTTCTTGATGATGAAGATCGTGAGAACGAAGGCGATTTAATTTTTGCTGCAGAAACCATGACTGCGGAACAAATGGCATTTACCATTCGTTATAGCAGTGGGATCGTATGTCTTTGTATCACTGAAGAACGTCGCAAGCAGCTCGAATTACCAATGATGGTGGAAAATAACACCAGCCAAAACCAAACTGGCTTTACGGTAACCATCGAAGCGGCAAAAGGCGTGACTACGGGGGTTTCTGCGGCGGATCGTATCACCACTATTCGTGCTGCTATTGCTGATAATGCAGTTCCTGCTGACCTAAATCACCCTGGCCATGTTTTCCCATTGCGTGGACGTGATGGTGGGGTATTAGCGCGTCGTGGACACACTGAAGCATCTATCGACCTTGCTACTCTAGCGGGTTTCAAACCTGCTGGTGTGTTGTGTGAGTTGACTAATGATGATGGCTCTATGGCTCGCACCCCAGAAGTGGCAGCATTTGGTAAGCAGCATGGTTTGACGGTTGTGACAATTGAAGATTTAGTGCAGTACCGTCTTCAGGTCGAGAAGAAAGCGAGCTGATCCTCATAATATTTTGAGGAAGAGCTCTAGATAGAGATTTTGATAAGTTTAAATATTAATAGGCTAAAATAAGCTAATTTATTTAAATTATTGATAGTACGTTAAGCATATAGAATGTTATTAAGGCCACAGAGTTGCACACCTCGTGGCCTTTTCAATTTTTTTGATGATCATACTCATAATTAGCCCACTGTGTTTTTGACAGGAAAGCGTATGCTGTAGGAAGAAACTAATTGAGTTGGAGTTGAAATCATCATGTCGCTAAATACTTCAGTGGTAAAAAATAAGATCCCTGCCATTTTTATTGGTCATGGTAGCCCCATGAACGCGATTGAGGATAATCCTTATACTCAAACGTGGGAGAAACTCGGTAAAGCTTTACCTCGGCCAAGTGCAATTTTAGTGATTTCAGCCCACTGGTATACGCGTGGAACCGCAGTTACTTCGATGTTAAAACCGAAAACGATTCATGATTTTGGTGGGTTCCCTGAAGCCTTGTACCAAATCGAATATCCTGCCCCTGGTTCTCCTGAATTAGCTCAGCAAGTTGCCTCATTATTAGCCCCTGAGCCAATTTACCTTGATGAACAAGAGTGGGGATTAGACCATGGCACGTGGGAAATTTTGGTACGTATGTATCCAGAAGCCGATATCCCCGTAATCCAATTGAGTATCGATGGTAGCAAGCCTGCTATTTGGCACTATGACCTTGGAAAAAAACTATCCGTTCTAAGGGATGAAGGTGTATTGATTATGGGGAGTGGCAATGTTGTACACAATTTACGAGCGATGAATTGGCAAAATTCCCATGCTGAGCCATACCCGTGGGCAATATCTTTTGAGAAATTTGTGTATGACAACCTGAAAAGCCATGAAACGCCACATCCACTAGCTAGCGGATTGGAACGGGAGGATGGCAAATTGTCGAACCCATCACCAGAACATTACTTGCCTATTTTACCTATTTTAGGCACTTGGGATGGTCAAGAAGAGATTAGTACACCGATTGAAGGAATTGTGTCAGCATCGTTAAGTATGTTGTCTATTCAGGTAGGATAAATTTTTCTGCGATAGCTTTGTTTCATAAAAAAGCCCAAATCATATTGCTATGTTTGGGCTTCATTTTTAGCTTTAAGTATGATTAGCCGATGATCGTATGTGGGTAAAAACGTGATAAATCTTGAGTGATCAATTCTTTATCTTCACGAATACAGATCCCCGCAGGTTGATCATTCACCAACCAGCTTCCGACTAAGGTGTAATTACCTTCAAATTGTGGAAGTGGGTGGAACTGTTGAATAATCATGCCTTCTTCGCCGTATGGGCCATCCGCGGCTGCAATTTCTTTACCGTTTTCGATAATACGGATATTAGCACCTTCGCGAGAGAATAGGGGCTTAATAACGTATTTTTCGAGTTCTGGTTGGGTTTTGCCATCTGCAAAATAAGCAGGCAGTAAATTTGGGTGATCTGGGAACATTTCCCATAACATTGGCAATAAAGCTTTATTAGAAATGATGCTCTTCCATGCAGGTTCTAACCAGCGTACACCAGCATCTTGCAATTTAGTCGAGAAAATTTCTCTTAGCATAAATTCCCACGGATATAGCTTGAACAGGTTACTAATCACCTGATCTTGTGTATCCGAAAATTCACCTTTTTCACCTAGACCAATTTCATCGATATATAAGAATTCAGTGGCAATACCGGCTTCATTTGCACAGTCTTGTAAATATTGAACGGTACCGCGATCTTCTTCTGTGTCACGGCAACAAGACATATGCAACAAACGGAAACCATACTGATCTTTTAATTGCGTAAAGCGCTCGATCAATTGCTCTTGAATGCTATTAAATTGATCGGCGTTTTCAGGGAGTTTTCCTGCTTCAATTTGATCTTCTAGCCAGATCCATTGGAAAAATGCAGACTCATATAATGAGGTTGGAGTATCCGCATTGTTTTCCAATAGCTTAGGTGGGTTAATACCATCGTAAGCGAGGTCAAGCCTGGAATATAAAGAAGGTTGTTCGCTTTTCCATGAACTGCGAACAAATTCCCAGCAATGCTTAGGGATCTGAAAACGTGCCATTAGCTCATCGCTTTCAACAACACGTTCAACCACTTTTAGACACATTTGATGCAACTGCTCGGTTGCATCTTCGATTTCTTCAATCTGTGCCATAGTGAATTGGTAATACGCATCTTCTGACCAGTAAGGCTCACCATACATAGTATGAAATTCAAAGCCAAATTCAGAGGCTTTTTCGCGCCAGTTTGGGCGCTCTACTATAGGAACTCGTTTCATTACTTATCAACCACCCATCGAACGGGAAGAAGAGGTTGATTTTGCAGAAGAAGATGAACGTTGTGCCATCGCTTGTTTATTTACGGTGTCACCAAAACCACCACGGGTAACGGTTGAAGTTGTTGGTGGTTTAGGTGCCATGGCTGTTTTCGGTACGCTCATTGAACGACCACCTGCAACTGCAGGGCCATAGCTTTTACCTGATGCATCCACAAACTTACCGTTGGCTGGGCTAGCTGGGTTTTTTGAGCTGAATAATGGTTGTGATGCAGCGCTACCGCCCATCATACGGCCCATCATATAACCCATCATTAATGGCATCCACATGCTACCACCGCTGCTTTGTGCTTGGGCCGTTTGTTCACCATTGGTTGAACTAGTGCCTGCAAGACCTGCTTGAGCTGGAGCTTGAGTACACATTGATTCACCAAACTCAGCAATGCAGTCAGCTTGAGTTTCATATTTAGGTGCAGTTTTAGCCGCTTCTTGTAGAGCATTATTGTAGGCGATGGTGCACTGTTCTGCTTGCGATGGGTTCGCTTGGCTACAATCTTGCGCATTGGTGTACAGTGATACGGTTTCATCGCTTTCTTCACAAGCGGAAAGCATAAATACAGCACTGACCGCAACAGCCACAGGTGCTAAACGGTATGAACGCCAAGACTTACGGAAGGCGCTCTGGTTAATATTTTTGGTACGCTTCATGGTCATGGTAATTACCCTGAATTAAATTAAGTAAGATGTTTTTAGATGTTAGCTCTAGGATAGGGGATAAACGCTGAAAATTAAAGCAGAAATATAGGAGAAATGAGCTGAATTTATCATTTTGATAACTTTCTGCTATTTTTCCCTAATTAGCATGGCGTTTCTTGAAGAGAAAATAATATTTTTATTTTATATCAATATATTAGATGTAGGTTGTTTTTTGCTCTAATGCGTAGTAATAAGAGTGAGAATTCACTGAATTTGTGCCCGTGGCTAATGAAAAGGCGTTATAAACGGTTTAATTAGTACAAATTAGCAATTCTAAGTAGTTTGCAGGATTACCCTCAAAAAATAACCCGCTATGTAAGCGGGTCATTATGTCATTTTCACATGAGCTAAATATTTTAGTTCATTTTTGGCGCATTGGTATTACGGATAATACTACTTGCAGAGGTTGAAATCTCTTTACCTAAATTCGCATTCAGGCGTGCAATATCGTCTTCGTTCAATGTGCCGCGAGCAAATTCGATATTCAGTTGGTTAATCATGTAGTCATAACGCGCATTAGACAGATTCTGCTTCGCTTGGTATAGCGCTGTTGTTGCTGTCAATACGTCAACAATGGTACGTGTTCCTACTTGGTAGCCTGCTTCCATCGCATCTAATGAGCTTTGTGCGGAAACAACAACTTGTTTGTAAGCATTAATACTACTGATTGACGATGCTACGTTATTAAATGATGAGCGAACTAACTGAACCACATTGCGATAAACGCTTTCTAGTTGCTCACTAGCACCTTGGAAACCATATTGTGCTTGTTCGACCTGAGAACTTACTGCACCACCACTATACAGTGGAATGCTTAAATTTAAGCCAATGCTATTTTGGCCGTTGTAGCTATTGCTCGCACTACCGCCATATGGAGTATTATAACCACTGCCGTGTTGGTAACTATTTGTGACTGATGTTGAGGCATCAAGGCTAACCGTTGGCATGTGACCTGTTTCCGCTAAACGGATGTTTTCACGAGAAACGTCTTGTGCTAAACGTGCGCTTAACAGGCTGAGGTTACGCTCTTCCGCTTCTTTTAAGATAGCGTTGATATCGCCCAGTTCATTGGTTTTAAAACGGTCGATATTTAAAGAGGCAAGTTGGTTATAGTACACGCCGCTGACTTGACGCAATTTTTCAATCGCATTTTCTAACTCGTTACGGCCTGCAACTTCTTGTGCTATAACGCTATCATAGTTTGCACGGGCGTTTTGCACGTCAGTAATAGCAACAAGACCAACGTTAAAGCGTTGTGTCACTTGGTCTAATTGGCGATAAACAGCTTCTTTATTCGCTTCAATATAAGATAACGCGTCAATCGCTTTTAATACGTTAAAATACGCAATTGCAGTATCTAAAATTAATTGCTGCTGACTTGTTTGGTAAGTGACATCAGAAATACCCGCTGTTTTTTCTTGGATAGTTAATTGACGCCATTTAGACATATCAAACACAACTTGGGTTAGTTTCAGTGAAGCATTTAAACCTGTGCTTTCAGTGTTTCTTGCATCACGGTAACCGCTTCCGTAGCTAGCTCCTGCACCTAAACCTAATTGTGGCAATAATGGGCTACGAGATTCATTAATTTTTTCAAAAGCTTGATTACGTTCTGCTAATGATTTTCTTAACTCAGGGTTACTTTCTTTGGATTTTTGGTAAACCTGTAGTAAATCTTCTGCGTAGCTATTGGTACTGAGACCCACAAAACTCATCGAAATTAAAAGGGGAAGCAGTTTCTTCATTTTGATTCCTTGATTAAACAGCAAATTAAGTTGAGTCTGTTGCCTAAAACGTACCATGCCTAACTAGGCGATAGATATTAAATTATCCGTTTTAGAGACAGTTATTAAAAACAGACACTACGTTGCTCTTAGATTTGAATAATGGCGCTTATTGTAACAGAGTATCACTTCTATTAACGGTAGCCTTTTGTGCCATTTTGTCTCAATTTATTAAACATTACCTCATCTGAGGTTAAAAAACCTTAAAAACTGTTTTAATCCACAATTATTTCCTTAAGATGGAATAATTGGGTTTGGAGAATGCAATGACAAAACAAATAAAGCAGCCAATTAAATATGGCAAGAATGATGTTGAAATTATATCCAAGCGTAAATTATTTAACGGTTTTTTTCAAATGGTTGAATATCAATTTCGACATCGTCTTTTCGCGGGCGGATGGAGTAAAGAAATTCGCCGTGAAGTTTTTGAACGTGGTCACGCAGGTGTGGTTTTACCCTATGACCCGAAAACGAATAGTGTTGTTTTAATTGAACAAATTCGGTTACCTGCGATCGAAACTAGCGAAACACCTTGGCTGCTTGAAGCAGTTGCTGGAATGATTGAGCCAAACGAATCGCCCGAAGAGGTTATTCGTCGTGAAGCCGTTGAGGAAGCTGGGCTTATTATTGGTCGTACTGAAAAAGCAGTAAGTTATCTTTCTAGCCCGGGTGGTACGACTGAACGTATGCATGTATTTATCGGTGAAGTCGATAGCAGCCAAGCGAAAGGGGTGCATGGGCTAGCGTCAGAAAATGAAGATATTTGTGTGCATGTGGTTAGCCGAGAACAAGCTTATCAATGGGTTGAAGATGGCACAATTGATAATGCAGCAACCGTTATTGCTATTCAGTGGTTACAGCTCAACCAGCAAAAACTTTATGAAAAGTGGATGAAACAGTTTTAAATAACGATTAATCTGGTGAAGTGTGTGCTGATTATCAGAAAGTTAGAAAGTAAAGTTTTAAGATAGTTATAAGTGTGTTTAGCTTTTATATAGTTATAAGTGTGTTTAGCTTTTATATAGTTATAAGTGTGTTTAGCTTTTATATAGTTTTAATGAATAGATTAGGTACTAAATAATATTTAAGGAAAGGAATACTTTTGGACAGCCAGCTTGAAGTGACTGCGAAGAACTCTAAAATTGTGAGAATTTTACAGGTTACTGATACGCATCTTTTTGCTAATACAGAAAATACGCTTTTAGGGGTAAATACTTACCGTAGCTATCAGGCGGTACTTGATGCTATCACAGAGCAAAATCTTCCAATTGATTTAATTGTTGCGACAGGGGATCTGGTTCAAGACCAATCACCACAAGCTTATCAGCATTTTGCGGATGGTATTGCGCGTATTCCTGCCCCTTGTGTATGGCTTCCTGGTAATCATGATTACCCACCTGCTATGGTAGAAACACTGCGAGTTGCTGGGATTTCAAGTGCTAAACAAATTTTAATTGGCGATGAATGGCAAATTCTGATGCTTGATAGCCAACTTCAAGATGTACCTCATGGTGAGCTTTCTGAACAACAATTGGAATGGATGAAAGCCAGCTTAGATGCTGAACCTGAACGTACCACATTGATTATGCTGCATCACCATCCTCTAGCTTCGGGTTGTACTTGGCTTGATCAGCACAGTTTGAGAAATTCACATATTTTAGCTGACTACTTAAAAAACTACCCAAATGTTAAAGCGATGCTATGTGGCCATATTCACCAAGAAATGGATGAAAACTGGCACGGGATTCGGTTATTAGCTACGCCTTCTACTTGCGTACAATTTAAACCTCACTGTACTAATTTTGCCCTTGATACTGTCGCGCCGGGTTGGCGATATTTAGAATTAAGCATTAATGAGCAAAGTCAAAGGCATATTACAACCCACGTTCACCGTTTAGACACAAGAGAGTTTAGCCCTGACCTTGACTCTGACGGTTATTAATTCGCTTATGTCTACTCTACTTTATATTCATGGTTTTAATAGCTCACCTCAATCCGCTAAAGCTAATAACTTAAAGCAATGGATTGACGAGAATTATCCACATATTAATATGCTTGTACCGCAATTGCCGAACTACCCTCAGCAAGCTCAAGCGATGTTGGATGATATTATCCAACAGCATCAGTATGAAAAAATGGGGCTAGTTGGGTCTTCACTAGGCGGTTATTTTTCGATTTGGTTTTCAGAGCGTTATCAGCTCCCAGCTGTCGTTGTAAACCCTGCAGTGCGTCCTTTTGATTTACTGCAAGATTACTTAGGCGACAATACAAACCCATATACTCATGAACAATATGTGTTGGAAGAAAAGCATATCCATGAGCTAAAATCCTTATACATTGAAAGACTCGCATCTCCTCATCTTATCTGGCTATTACAGCAAATGGGCGATGAAGTACTTGATTATCGAGAGGCAGTTGCCTATCTTTCAAAGTGCAAACAAACTGTGGAACCTGACGGTAATCATGCCTTTATTGGTTTTGAAGCTTACTTTTCTCAAATTGTTGATTTCCTTCAATTGGCAGAGAAATAGTGTCAAAACGTATGAACACTGTTATTATCAACAGTAACTCACTGATTGAATAGTTCAATTAATCACCTATTACCGCAGAATGACAACATGACTCAATCTAGTTATAACGCAGAGGCCATTGAAGTCCTCAGTGGTTTAGAGCCTGTTCGCCGTCGTCCGGGGATGTATACCGACACCAGTCGACCGAACCATCTGGCTCAAGAAGTAATTGATAATAGCGTCGATGAAGCGCTTGCGGGGCACGCGAGCCACATCGAAGTTATTTTACATGCCGATCAATCCCTTGAAGTAATCGACGATGGGCGCGGTATGCCTGTCGATATCCACCCTGAAATGAAAGTGTCAGCTGTTGAGCTGATTCTAGGGCAATTACATGCAGGGGGAAAATTCTCCAATAAAAACTACCAATTCTCAGGTGGTTTGCATGGTGTCGGGATTTCTGTCGTCAATGCGTTATCAAAACGTATTGAAGTTACTGTTCGTCGTGATAGCCAAGTGTATCAAATTGCTTTTGAGAACGGCGACAAGGTTGAAGATTTGCATGTAATAGGGACTTGTGGCAAACGTAACACAGGTACTAGCGTGCATTTTTGGCCAGATGGCAGCTATTTTGATAGTCCAAAGTTTTCAGTAACTCGTTTAACTCATAACTTAAAAGCTAAAGCCGTTTTATGCCCTGGCGTGAAAATCACGTTTAAGGATAAGCTCAACAATACAGAGCAAAGCTGGTGCTACAGTGACGGGTTGACCGATTACCTAATGGAGTCAATTGACGGCCTTGAAGCGTTACCGCCAAAACCGTTTACAGGCGAATTTTCCGGGGAAACTGAAGCCGCACAATGGGCGTTGCTCTGGTTGCCTGAAGGCGGGGAATTACTAACAGAAAGTTATGTCAACCTTATCCCAACAGCGCTAGGTGGGACCCATGTTAATGGTTTACGCCAAGGGTTGCTTGATGCAATGCGTGAGTTTTGTGAATTCCGTAATATATTGCCTCGTGGTGTTAAGCTCTCCGCTGATGACATTTGGGAGCGCTGCACTTATGTGCTTTCCGTTAAAATGCAAGACCCACAATTTGCAGGGCAAACGAAAGAACGTCTGTCTTCGCGTCAATGTGCTGCGTTTGTTTCGGGTGTGGTAAAAGATGCTTTCAGTTTATGGCTTAACCAGAACGTGCAAGTGGCTGAACAACTCGCAGAAATGGCAATTTCTAGCGCGCAACGTCGAATGCGTGCAGCGAAAAAAGTGGTGCGTAAAAAACTCACCAGTGGCCCTGCATTACCGGGTAAATTAGCCGATTGTAGCTCCCAAGACCTGAGTATGACGGAATTGTTCCTTGTAGAAGGGGACTCCGCGGGAGGGTCTGCAAAACAAGCTCGTGACCGCGAATATCAAGCTATCATGCCGTTGCGCGGTAAAATCCTCAATACATGGGAAGTGTCTTCTGATGAAGTTTTAGCTTCCCAAGAGGTACATGACATCTCTGTTGCTATTGGGATAGACCCCGATAGCGAAGACCTTAGCCAATTGCGCTATGGGAAAATTTGTATCCTTGCGGATGCGGACTCCGATGGCTTACACATTGCTACACTGCTATGTGCATTATTTGTCCGTCATTTCCCAACATTAGTAAAAGCAGGGCATGTCTATATGGCAATGCCACCGTTATATCGTATCGATTTAGGTAAAGAAACGTTTTACGCCCTTGATGAAAGCGAAAAAAATGCTGTGCTTGAACGTCTTAGCCGCAAGCGCGGTAAACCCAATGTTCAACGTTTTAAAGGGTTGGGTGAAATGAACCCACTGCAATTACGTGAAACGACATTAGATCCAAATACTCGTCGTCTTGTACAGCTAATTATCGATGATGAAAACTACCAAGAAACACTTGCTGTCATGGATATGCTTCTTGCTAAAAAACGCTCTGAAGATCGCCGTAATTGGCTGCAAGAAAAAGGCGATATGGCTGAAATTGATGTCTAATATTCGAATTGCGATGAGAAAGGAACGAATTGAATGAGTGAAATTACTCATGATGGTGTAGAGCGTTTACCGCTGCATGCCTTCACTGAAAATGCCTATCTGAACTATTCGATGTACGTCATCATGGATAGGGCATTACCATTTATTGGCGATGGGCTTAAACCTGTTCAGCGCCGTATTGTGTATGCGATGTCAGAACTTGGCTTAAGCAACACTGCGAAATACAAAAAGTCCGCCAGAACGGTGGGCGATGTTCTCGGTAAATATCACCCACATGGTGATAGCGCTTGTTATGAAGCGATGGTGTTGATGGCGCAGCCATTTTCTTACCGCTACCCGCTGGTGGATGGCCAAGGGAACTGGGGGGCACCCGATGACCCTAAATCATTCGCAGCAATGCGTTATACAGAATCACGTTTATCAAAATATGCTGAAATTTTACTCAGCGAACTTGGCCATGGCACAGTTGATTGGGTACCAAACTTTGATGGTACGCTAAACGAGCCAAAAATGTTGCCGGCACGTTTACCGAATATTCTGCTAAACGGTACAACGGGAATTGCGGTTGGGATGGCGACAGATATTCCACCCCATAACGCCCGAGAAGTGGCTCAAGCGTTGGTTGCTTTACTGGATAAACCGACACTAAATCTTGATGACATCATGGCATTTGTACCGGGGCCTGATTATCCAACTGAAGCAGAAATTATTTCTTCCCGTGATGATATCCGTAAAATTTATCAAAATGGGCGCGGTTCTGTACGCATGCGTGCTGTGTGGGAAAAAGAAGATGGTAATGCGGTTATCACGGCTCTACCTCATCAAGTTTCTGGGGCGAAAGTCTTAGAACAAATTGCCAGCCAAATGCGTGCGAAAAAATTGCCGATGGTTGAAGATTTACGTGATGAATCAAACCACGAAAACCCAACTCGTTTAGTGATTGTTCCGCGCAGTAATCGTGTTGATCTTGAACAAGTCATGACACACTTATTTGCGACAACAGATTTAGAGCGTAGTTACCGTGTTAACCTAAATATGATTGGTTTAGATAACCGACCAGCGGTAAAAGGGCTTGTTGAGATCTTAAATGAGTGGATTGCTTACCGTCGTCAAACCGTACGTAATCGCTTAAATCATCGGTTAGAAAAAGTATTAAGACGTTTACATATTTTAGATGGTTTATTAATTGCCTATCTGAATATTGATGAAGTCATTGAAATTATTCGTACAGAAGATGAACCGAAAGCGGTTTTAATGTCACGTTTTAATATCAGTGATACCCAAGCTGAAGCTATTTTAGAGCTAAAATTACGCCATTTAGCCAAGCTTGAAGAAATGAAGATTCGTGGCGAGCAAGATGAGTTGGCTAAAGAACGCGATGATTTACAAGCGATTCTCGGGTCTGAAAGACGTTTAAATACGTTGATTAAAAAAGAGATTCAATCTGACGCCAAAGATTACGGTGATGACCGTCGCTCCCCGTTGCATGAGCGGGAAGAAGCGAAAGCAATGAGCGAGCATGAAATTTTACCGTCAGAACCGATTACCGTTGTGCTTTCTGATATGGGATGGGTGCGTAGTGCTAAAGGGCATGATATCGAACCGACTAACCTAAATTATAAAGCAGGAGATGGTTTTAAAAGAGCAGCACGAGGTAAGTCAAACCAAGCGGCGGTGTTCCTTGATACGACAGGGCGCAGCTATTCTGTGGACCCACTGGAATTACCTTCAGCGCGTAGTCAAGGTGAGCCTCTAACGGGTAAATTAACTCTGCCTCCAGGTGCGACCATTGAGCATGTATTAATGGCGCCTGACGAACAGAAATATTTAATGGCTTCTGATGCAGGTTACGGTTTTATTTGTACCTTTAATGATTTAGTCACTAAAAATAAAACAGGTAAGGCCTTAATCTCCTTACCTGAAAATGCCAAAGTATTAGCACCAATTGAACTGCATAATGAGCAGGAAGATTTGCTATTGGCAATTACCAAGGCAGGGCGTATGTTGATATTCCCTGTAGCGGATTTACCTCAACTTTCAAAAGGTAAAGGTAATAAAATTATCAATATTGCTGGCGCGCAAGCGGCAACGGGTGATGATTTATTGACTTGGTTGATGATCTTGCCTGTGGGGGCATCAATGACCTTGCATTTTGGTAAGCGGAAACTGAAATTTAAAGCAGAAGATTTGCAAAAATACCGTTCAGAACGTGGCCGTAAAGGGACGTCATTACCGCGTGGAATGCACAATATTGAGCGTATTGATATTGAGCCAGTAGATACTGAATAATTAACAAAAACAAACCTTATAAATCTTGTTGAGTATGAAGTTCAAAAGGTTTATAAGCAGACAATATTCATCATGGGGCTGCGAAGCCCCTTACAATTTGGGGTTAGTATGTTAGCGCTGATTAGAGCGATCATTGTCATTATCTACACTATTTTTGTGTGCATAGGCGGCGGTATTTACTGCTTGTTTAGCCCACGCAACCCAAAACACGTAATGACATTTGGCCATATGTTTGGGCGGTTATCCGTCGTGTTTGGGATTAAGGTTATTAATCGTGTACCTGAGAAAGCCAAAAGTTATGGCCCAAGTATTTATATAGGGAATCACCAAAACAATTACGACATGGTGACTATGTCAAATGGGGTATTACCGAGAACAGTTACAGTCGGTAAAAAAAGCTTGGTTTACATTCCATTTTTTGGTTTTCTGTATTGGATCACCGGTAATATTTTGATTGACCGTGCGAATCGTTCTAAGGCGCATAATACGATCACGCAAGTCGCAGACCAGATCAAAAAACGTAAAATATCCGTATGGATGTTCCCTGAAGGAACGCGTAGTCGCGGTCGTGGTTTATTGCCATTTAAAACAGGGGCATTTCATGCGGCTATTGCAGCAGGGGTACCTATTGTGCCTGTTTGCGTTTCGAGCACACAAGGTAAAATTAAGCTAAACCGTTGGAATAACGGTAGCGTAATTATTGAAATGTTAGACCCTATTGATACATCACTTTATACCCGTGAGCAAGTGAGGGAATTATCGGAACATTGCCATGCTTTAATGGAAGCAAAAATTAAAGAACTCGATCTTGAGGTTGAAGAGATGGCAAAACAGGGTAAATAGCCTAACCGATTGAATTTATTTTAATAATAGGCAATATGTGAATATTGCCTATTATTTTAGATTGAACATAGCATAAACTGTCTTTATTGTTATCGACTGCCTGACTTTCCTTTTCTAATTACTTACCCTTACTATTTATAATCTTATTAATTAAATTTTAATGTATTGGATAGATATTTTTAGAATTTAGCCTTTTTTCGCGATATCATGGCTCACAAATTATTGCGGTCTTAAATTGTTGTATCTAAGTAGTTATATTGCTAGCGCCAACCTAAAATTAGCCATATCATTGGCTGAATATTTATAATATCAAATAATAAAATGCGCTGGAATTTTGTTTAGCGGAGAATTTATGTCATTCAATCGATGCCAAACCCTAATAGCGGCAGGGATGGCTCTATGTTTGTCCTATGCGCCTATTTATGCAAATGCAGAAGGGGCAACAGCTTTACCTGTACCACCGTTATTAGAATCACGGTCTGGACAGCCATTATTTTTAACATTACAAAAAATTCATTGGTCTTTTGATGGAAAATATTCAGCCGATATTTGGGGAGTTAATGGTTCTTCTCCTGGCCCGACTGTCAAAGTAAAAAATGGCGATGATATTAAGCTTATTTATAGTAATCGCTTACCTGAAGCCGTTTCGATGACTATCAGTGGCTTGCAAATACCAGGAACACAAATAGGTGGAGCCGCACGGTTAATTTCACCTAATGCGGACTGGTCTCCGGTGATCCCGATACGCCAAAATGCAGCTACGCTCTGGTATCATGCGAATACTCAAGGGAAAATGGGCGAACAAGTCTACAATGGTTTATTAGGGATGTGGATCATTGAAGATGATGTGACGAAAAACCTGCGTTTACCGAAACACTATGGTGTTGATGATTTTCCGGTCATTATTCAAGATAAGCGCTTAGATAATTTTGGCGTTCCAGAATACAAAGCGGATGAAAATGGTTTTTTAGGCGATACATTACTGGTTAACGGCGTGCAAAATCCATACATTGAAGTTTCTCGAGGATGGGTGCGCTTACGGTTATTAAATGCGTCGAACTCCCGTAATTATGTAATGAAAATTAGTGATGGCCGCCCATTTTCGTTGATTGCATCTGACCAAGGTTTACTAACTGTCCCTGTGAGTGTTCAAGAACTACCGTTAGCGCCGGGTGAACGACGCGAAGTCTTGATTGATATGGCTAAAACGCAAGAGTTAACTATCACGGCAGGTGAGTCGGCGACCTTTATGGACCGCTTAAAGGGGTTATTCGAGCCATCGAATAATTTAATTTCAACTAATGTGCTAACTATCAAAGCGACAGGGTTAATGTCATTAGTAACAGACGGCTTACCGACACAATTAGTTGAAGATAAAACGCAAGTCACATCCAGTATTACACAACGCAATATTCACCTTAATGATGGTTTTGGTATTAACAATGCGACCATTGATACAAATAGGGTCGATTTCTCAAGTCTCCAAGGTAATTGGGAGCGTTGGGTTGTGACGACGAATGAACCGCAAGCGTTTCATATTGAAGGTGTGCGTTTTAAGGTTTTAAACCGTAATGGTAAACCAACTCCACCAGAAGACTATGGCTGGAAAGATACGGTATGGGTTGATGGTCGCGTTGAATTATTAGTGGAAATGATGCAGCCATCCTATAACCACTTTCCTTTTTTATTCTATAGTCAAAACTTGGAAAAAGCGGATTTAGGTTCAGTGGGGCAGTTGGTTGTTGCACCGCAAGACACAATGCAATAATTCGTATTACAACAATATTGAATATTTAAAAAGCAGGCATTTAGCCTGCTTTTTTGATGGGAGCTAATAAGGCTAGCTTAGCGCCACTCGAACACCAAAGGCGATTAATACCACTCCGAGAACCTTATCAACATAGGTTTGTACTTTTGCTAGGCCTTTTCTGACAGGGGCACTTTGGATCAAAAAGACTAATATTGGCCAGTAAATGACAGCTAAGCCCCAAATAATAAAGGCAAACCATAATTTTTCACCGACGGTAGAATTAACATCTAATACTTGAGTGAAGACGGCTAAAAAGAATAGCGTGGCTTTTGGGTTTAATACATTGCAGAGGAAACCTTGCATAAAGGCTTTCTTGAATGAAACAATTTCGTGTTTACTGGTCGTAAGATCAACGCTATGGCCGGATTGCGGAAGTAAGCTTTTGACACCGATCCAAATTAAATAGGCCGCACCTGCGTATTTTAAGATATTAAACAGCCAAGGTGTGGTGGTAATTAAAACAGCTAGGCCCGCAACGCAGTAGGACATATGCAACGCGATAGCGACTATCACACCACATGCAGACATTAATGCCGCAGAGCGTTGATAGCGAGCTGAGTTTTTGACAATTAAAAAGAAGTCAGGCCCTGGAGAAAGCATACCGAGTGCCGCGATGGTCGCAACCATAATACTCGTTTCGTACATTTTTGATCTCTTTTCCCGTTCAATGTTGGTAAATAAAAATGACCGACTAAATACTCGTATTTAGGCTAATATCAGAGGGTTCATTTTGTTTTTTCATGTTATTTTTAGTCGTAAGTTTATCAATTTGAGTATAAGTGATTCAAACCTGTTTAAGGAAGCTTAAATTTAGTCGACGAAACAATTCTCTTTCCGTATAGTGTGCTCAATTTTTATATCTTGTTTCTAAGGTGAATAGATGAATATTAGCTTAATCGCAGCAATGGCGATCGATCAGGTTATCGGCATGGAAAAAGCGATGCCTTGGAATTTGCCGGGGGATCTAGCGTGGTTCAAACGAAATACGTTAAATAAACCGGTTATCATGGGGCGTGTGACCTATGAATCTATTGGGCGCCCATTACCACAACGTGTAAATATTGTATTAAGCAGTGTTCCTGGCACTGATTCTGATGTGATTTGGGTAACGTCAATTGAAGAAGCGTTAGCCGCGGCACAAGCAATTGAAAATGTTGATGAAGTGATGGTGATTGGCGGTGGTAAAGTTTATCAACAATTTTTACCATTAGCGAATAAACTCTATTTGACTCATGTTGATGCCGAAGTTATTGGTGATACCCATTTTCCAACTTATGAGCCTGATGAATGGGATTCTATTTTTACGGAATACCATGAAGCTGATGAAAACAATACCCATGGTTATTGTTTTGAGATCCTAACCAAAAGAGCTTAATTTTTGGTTTGATCACAAAATGGCGCTTAATTGCGCCATTTTGCTATAACTTACAGTTGATCATATAAAAAGTTATTCTTTGCGGCGTTTTTGATATGACTTTTGGCGGTGATACTGCTTGGTTTCCCAATGGAATAGCGTCAAGTCTCCTCCCCAGCAGCACCCAGTATCTAAAGCATAGACGTTATCGGGGGTACATTTTCCTTCGAGCGATGCCCAGTGACCAAAAAATACCGAGTAATCATCAGGAATTTGGCTTGGTAGATCGAACCACGGTTTTAGTGGGGCAGGTGCCTTTTTGGGGTTTTCCTTGCAAATCATATCTAATTGCCCGTTCGGAAAACAGTAGCGCAGACGTGTTAAGGCATTGGTACTAAAACGCAAGCGTGCTAGCCCCATTAGGCTTTCAGACCAGTTATTTGGCATATCACCATACATGGAGTCGATAAATAGTGGATATGCATCACTGGAAAGCACTGCTTCAACTTCTCTTGCACACATGCGTGCTGTTTTGATATCCCATTGCGGTGTCATACCGGCATGGGTCATCAAGATCTTTTTTTCTTCATCAATTTGTAATAAAGGTTGGCGACGTAACCAATTGATCAGTTCGTCAAGATCAGGGGCATGTAATAACTCATCGAGGTGATCTTTGGGTTTATTGCGACTGATCTTACAGTAAATTCCCAACAGATGGAGATCATGGTTACCAAGCACTAGACGTACGGCTGAGCCAAGGCTTTTTACATAGCGTAAAACTTGCAGTGATTCAGCTCCGCGAGCAACGAGATCGCCTGTTAACCATAATGTGTCTTTGGTTGGATCAAAATGAACACTTTCCATCAAGTCACGGAGTTCACGATAGCAACCGTGAATATCACCTACTAAATATGTCGACATAATTAATTAATCAGTGTTGGGATGGCAAGACGAAAAGCAGGGATATCAACGTGGAAACTGTCCCCTTGCGTACTTATCATCACATAATAACCTTCCATCGTACCCATTGGTGTTTCAAGGATTGCGCCACTGGTATAACGATATTCTTTTCCTGGCTGAATAAGGGGTTGTTCACCCACTACTCCTTCACCTTGAACTTCGGTTTTATGGCCATCACTGTTAGTAATGAGCCAATAACGGCTCATTAATTGGATAGGTTCCCGCCCTAAATTACGAATGCAGATTGTGTAAGCAAACACATATCTCGCAATATCGGGTTGAGATTGGCTTTCTATATAGACACTCTGAACTTGGATGCTAACATTCGGCTCATTAAGCATAGTGCCTCCTTCAACAGACTATTCTGAACGGTTAGAGAGATAGTTTGCCATTTTACAATATTGTTCAACAGAAATATTTTCTGCTCGAGTGCTTAAATCAATACCCAGTTCTGTTAACTCTTCAACGCTGAATAAATCCCCAAGACTGTTACGAACAGTTTTACGGCGTTGATTGAAAGCTTGTGTGGTAATGCGACTTAAAAATTTAATGTCTTTTACCGGATATGGGTTTTCACGATGAGGAATCAACCTAACAATGGCAGAATCTACTTTTGGTGCGGGTGTAAATGCAGTCGGCGGTACTTCCAATACAGGCACCACGTTACAGTAATATTGTGCCATGACACTCAAGCGGCCAAAGGCTTTGCTGCCAGGGCCTGCGACCAGACGATTCACCACTTCTTTTTGTAACATGAAGTTCATGTCAGCAATGGAGTTGGTGAATGTGAATAGATGGAACATTAATGGTGTAGAGATATTGTAAGGCAAGTTACCAAAAACGCGCAGGGGTTGACCTGCTTGTTTGGCTAATTCACCAAAATCTACTGTCATTGCATCTTGCTGAATGATAGTTAATTTATCTTTTAGCTGAGGGTGAACGTGTAAGCGTGCTGCAAGGTCACGGTCAAGTTCAACTACAGTCATTTTATCGATTCGGTTACCGACAGGTTCGGTTAAGGCACCTAAGCCGGGACCAATTTCTACAATGGACTGACCCGGCAGCGGGTTCATGGCATCCACGATGCTGTCGATAATAAATTGGTCAGTTAAAAAGTTCTGCCCGAAGCGTTTGCGGGCAAAGTGCCCCTGATGGACTCGATTATTCATGTATTCTTAGATGTCATTTGGATAGCTAACTTTAATGCGGTGATAAAACTTCCCACATCAGCATGACCCGTACCAGCGAGTTCAAGGGCTGTGCCATGGTCGACAGAGGTACGGATAAAAGGCAGGCCGAGAGTAATATTTACTGCTCTGCCAAAACCTTGGTATTTTAACACAGGAAGGCCCTGATCGTGATACATTGCTAACACTGCGTCTGCATGGTCTAAATACTTAGCTTGAAATAGGGTATCTGCAGGCAATGGCCCAATCAAATTAATCCCTTTTGTGCGCAGGTTTTCGAGCGCGGGCTCTATCGTATCAATTTCTTCGGTACCCATGTGCCCGCCTTCTCCTGCATGTGGATTTAAACCACAAACATAGATGGCTGGTTTTTCAATACCAAATTTTGTTTGTAAATCATGGTGTAAAATCGTGATGACTTCATTCAGGCTCTGTTGAGTGATGGCAGCTGACACGTCCTTGAGTGGCAAATGCGTTGTGGCTAATGCAACACGCAGTTCTTCGGTAGCTAGCATCATAACAACGCGTTCACAGCCACTTCTTTCTGCAAAGAATTCAGTGTGGCCGCTAAATGGTACGCCAGCATCATTAATGATGCCTTTATGTACAGGCCCTGTGACTATGGCTGAGAATTCATCCTTTAAACAGCCGTCACAGGCTTTTGCTAAGCTTTCTACGACATATTGGCCATTATCAACGTTAAGTACACCTGCCTTTGCAGCCGTTGCTAAATGAACAGGTAGAACGGATAAACTACCCGCAGGTTGTACTTTAGTGACGGTATTGGGGATATATTCGGTTAATGTCAGTGGCAAATTCAGCGCTTTGGCACGCTGGCGTAACAATTCAGGATCAACACAGGCAACCAGCTCAACAGGCCATTGCTGTTGAGCAAGCTGAATCAGTAGGTCAGGACCAATCCCGGCAGGTTCGCCGGGAGTGATGACAATAGGCTTAATTTGATTTTTCATCTGTAGACTGGCTGTCACGGCCATCAACCATTTTCACATAAGCGGAAGCACGTTGTTCTTGCATCCAGCTCTGTGCTTCTTCATTAAATTTACGGTTGAATAGCAGACGGTACGCTTGGTCTTTTTGTGCCGCATCTGTTTTATCAACGTTACGAGTGTCTTCTAATTGGATTAAGTGCCAACCAAAATTTGATTGAACAGGTTGGCTTAATTCGCCTTTATTCAGTCTCATTAATGCATCACGGAAAGCCGGGTCGTAGACATCAGGCATATTCCAACCTAATTCACCACCTTTTAATGCGCTACCTGGATCCTCAGAATTCTCTTTTGCTGCATCTTCAAATGAAACTTTGCCTGAACGAATTTCCTGAGCAATTTTGGTTAATTTTTGTCTTGCCTGTGCATCATCCATAATTGGTGATGACTTAATTAAGATGTGACGTGCTTTCACTTCTGTGACAGAAATCGGTTGGCTGCCACCACTTACATCATTTACGCGTAAAATATGGTAGCCGACACCGGAACGAATTGGGCCAGCAATATCGCCTTTTTTCGCATTTTTCAGCTGTTCAGCAAAGACAACAGGCAATTCTTGTAGGCGTGACCAACCCATATTACCGCCTTTCAGCGCTTGAGGGTCTGCTGAATAAGCGATAGCTAACTTACCAAAATCTCCGCCTTTTTTCAGTTCAGCTAAAATTTTATTCACTAATGCTTCAGCGTTTTTTAGTTGTTCTTGCGTTGGGTTTTCTGCCAACGGGATCAAGATATGGCTTAGATTAACGCCCATTTCATAATTGGCTTGTGAGCTCATTTGCTCTGCTAGAGAATCAACCTCTTGAGGTAAAATGGTAACGCGGCGGCGAACTTCATTGTTACGCACTTCAGCGATCAGCATCTCTTTACGAATTTCGCTACGATATTGATTCATATTGATGCCATCTGCGGTTAAGCGTTGTTGCATTTGCTGCAGTGTTAAACCGTTTTGACGAGCGATATCAGTAATAGTTGCATCCACGGCTTCATCTGGAATATTGATTTGCATTTGGCTAGCCATTTGCAAAATGATGTTATCCATAACGAGACGCTCGAGGATCTGATGACGCAGAGTTTGATCATCAGGCACTTGTTGACGTGCGTTCTGAGCATTCAGTTTTACTGTGTTGATCATATTCTGGACGTCACTTTCCAGCACAACACCGTTATTGACGACCGCAGCGACTTTATCCATTTGCTGAGGCGCAGCCAAAGCAGTGGAGCTTGCGAACATCAGTCCCAGAATAAGCGTTCTCCAATTCTTCATAATGGTCCTATAAATATTGACTTTGATTCCGCAAAAGCGGGCTAATCTCTTTTTTACTCGTCATACTTCAAGTTGCAGTATTGTTGACTGCGTTCATTCGCACTAGTCACATACTCATGTATGCTCCTAGCGACTCACTTGCTTGTCGCCTAACTGCAACTCGAATTATTTAGAGTAAATACTCGTTATACCTTAAGTTGCAGTATTGTTGACTGCGTTCGTTCGCACTAGTCACATACTTATGTATGCTCCTAGCGACTCACTTGCTTGTCGCCTAACTGCAACTCGAATTATTTAGAGTAAATTTATGTTATTTTTATCAGAAAGCACGTTGATAAGGCATAATGCCACTTTCTAACATTTTCTGACTACCTAAACTATGATTGTTATTTAGGCCTCTAAGTTCCACATTGATTGACCATTTATTGTCATATTCACTGCTAAACTTCTCTTTTTGCCAACCAACTATCTTACGTTCATAGCCAAGATTGACTGCCCAGCAACAAGTATTGTATTGCAAACCAACCAGTTGGCTCGCAGGTTGCTGTTGTTTGGTATCATAATAATATGAACCTACAAAGCCCCAACGCTCGCTTAATGGCCAACTCATGACAGCACCCACTTGTGAAATACCGCGTTGGTATTCAGGCAGTGTATAGGTATAGCCACCATTCGCAGTATCTTCACGACGGAAGGTTGCTTGAATATAATCGCGGTCAACGAAACGGTAGTTCAACTGAACTAAACGATCGGCATCTAAACGGTATTCTGCAACCGCATTCCCCATTGTGACATTACCGAGACGGCGGTCATATTGTAACCCACCACGCAAGCCCCAGTTATCATCAATTCGCCACATAGAGTCAGTGGCCCACAATAATGAACCTGTGTTGCTTTTATCATCTATTGGGCGATTTGAATCACCAGCACGTGGGCGTTCAAAGTAATAAATTTGCCCCACAGAGAAGTTAAAGCGCTCAGCTAAAGTATCGTCATAAACACGTGTTGTGACACCTGTGGTGAACTGGTTTGCAGAGGCGATACGGTCAAGGCCACTGTAAATCCGGTCACGGAATAAACCGCTATAGTCTGACTGCAGCAATGAAGAGTCAAAGTTATTGATATTATCTTGATCTTTATACGGAATATACAAATATTGGACACGTGGTTCTAATGTTTGAACGAAATCGCTGCCTTGGAAAAGGTCTCGTTCGAAGACAACTTTTGCATCGCTTTTAAACATGGGTAGAACACGCGTAACATTTTTTTCTAAGCTAGTATCCGTATTCGAGCGAGGAATATCTTGGTCGTAATGAGTCGCATACAATTTGATGCTGTTATTCATATTTGCCCAACCATTAGACAATGGCAGGTTTACTTCTGGCTCAATGTGTAAGCGAGTTGCGTCTGGGTTATTTTTACCCACACTCGTAAAACGAGCAGCTTGTGCGTAAGTATGCACGTCAAAGGCACCTAAATTATTTTTATAATAATTGAAGTCCACTTGTGGCTCTGCTTTATAAGCGCGCTTGTTGGGGTTATCCGCAAAAATTTGGAATTGCTTGTGAGTGACTTTCGCATTCCAGTTTGTATCTGAATAACCTGCACTGAATTTTTGCGTAGCGTAGCCATCAGTGGTGCTACCGTACTGGGAACTAAAGTCAGTAAAATAGCTAGGGTCGCTCACTTTGGTATAGTCAGAGCTGAAGTTCCAATGCCCCGCGTAAGTCCCAGAATGGCGCCAGTAGAATAACCAACGGTCATCGCTATCACGATCTTCACGCTTACCACGTTCTTTGTCTTTGATATAAGCACGGTCATGATTTAGAAAATCAAAGGCCACGGTGCCTGTACCTGGAGCAATAAGGTAGCGGAATTCATTATTTAATTTTACACCACGGTGGGTCATAAATTGCGGTGTAATTGTGGCATCGTAGTTTGGTGCAATATTCCAATAATAGGGTAATGAGAACTCTAGCCCATCGTTACTTGAATAACTTCCCGTCGGAATTAAAAAACCTGAACGGCGCTTATTGCCAATCGGTAATTGCATATATGGGCTATAGAAAATAGGCACGTCACCCACTTTAAAGCGCGCATGCCAAATTTCAGCGACTTCTTCTTCGCGGTCGATAATGACTTCAGAGCCCGCGACGCTCCAGCTATTATTACCGGGTAAACAGGTTGTGAATGTACCGTTTTCCATAATAGAGTAACGGTTTTCACCACGCATTTTCATTTTCGTCGCATCACCACGCCCCTGACGGCCTACCATCATGTAGTTACCGTCATTCACATCAGTGTTTTTATTATCTAAGTTAGACCACGCAGAAGGGCCTTTTAAGATAATTTGTGGGTCATCGTAGTGCACATTACCAGTGGCTGTTACTTCACGCACAGGGAGTTCACCCGCTGTTTCTGTTTGGGTGAGTTTAACGTTATCAGCGGTTAATGTTTGGTTCCCTTGTTGAATATCGACATTACCTTCATATTCAACAAAATTAGGGTATTCACCACGGACATCTTCAGCGGTAATGTGAATCGGCAGGTTATTAGGGTCACCTTTTACAATCGGTTTGGTGTAAACAGGGACACCCAGCATACACTGCTGTGCAAGGTCAGCATGCGCTTGCTGACTATAAATTGCCGCCCATACCATGGTGGCGAGTAGTGTTGGATAGCTTTTTTTCATCATTAAATATGGGGTTCCGTCATCATTGGCATCGCCAGCAAACGCTCAAAGACTAACTTAGCCAACCACTTTGCGCCAGTATAATGTAAGAAACTTTACGCGCGGGTAGTTATGCATAGAGCTGAATGAATAGTATGATAATGCAAAATTGCATTTTGAGCATTGAAGAATTGAGGGATATATGCACTATTGGGGCAAAATTATTGGCGTTATACTCGCAATCGTCTCTGGATTGGGCTTTTGGGGAGCGCTAGTTGGGTTAATTATTGGGCATGGTTTTGATAAAGCATCGATTCAACGTAAATTTGCAGGGAGAATGAATAAGCGAGATCGCCAAATCATTTTCTTTGCGAGTACCTTCCAAATTTTGGGGCATTTAACGAAGTCCAAAGGCCGTGTAACCGAGACAGATATTCAGCTTGCGACCAATTTAATGGACAGAATGCAATTACATGGAGAAACACGAAAAGCGGCTCAACAAGCATTTAGAGAAGGCAAATCCCCTAACTTTCCATTGCGTGATGTATTAAAACAATTACGTATGGCCTGTTATGGCCGTTTTGACTTGATTCAGATGTTTCTGGAAATTCAATTACAAGCTGCTTTTGCTGATGGACAATTACACCCGAACGAACGAAAAGTGTTGTTTATTATTGCCGAAGAGCTCGGTATTTCTAAGGTTCAGTTTGAACAGTTCTTGGATATGATCCAAAGTGGTCGCCAATTTGGCCAAGGATACTCTCAGCAGCAATCAGGAGGGTATTATCAGCAATCAAATGGCCCAACCCTTGAAGATGCTTGTAAAGTGCTTGGCGTGTCTCCTAGTGATGACCCAACAAAAATTAAGCGAGCCTATCGTAAACTGATGAGCGAACATCACCCCGATAAACTAGTTGCGAAAGGTTTGCCGCCAGAGATGATGGAGATTGCGAAGCAAAAGGCGCAGTCTATCCAAGCAGCTTATGACTTAGTTAAGAAGGAGCTCGGCTTCAAATAAATTTCCCCGTCATATTTCGCGCCGCAGCGTTGTTGGCTGCGCTCGCGCACCCTAGTCACATACTACTGTATGCTCCTAGGGATTTGCTCTCTTGCCGCCTAGCTGCAACACGAACTATTTAGGGGAAATCAGGCTAACGAAGAAAAACCAAAAAATCTCGCTTTGTTGTCTTCATTCATGAACCCTAG
Organism: Providencia sp. PROV004; assembly: GCF_011045615.1. Lineage (NCBI taxonomy): Bacteria > Pseudomonadati > Pseudomonadota > Gammaproteobacteria > Enterobacterales > Morganellaceae > Providencia > Providencia sp. PROV004. The sequence goes on along the minus strand of NZ_CP042859.1, from coordinate 3,585,505 downwards.
TCACGTAGTTATCTACGCTCCTAAGGATTCGCTCTCTTGCCGCCTAGCTGCAACACGAACTATTTAGGGGAAATCAGGCTAACGAAGAAAAACCAAAAAATCTCGCTTTGTTGTCTTCATTCATGAACCCTAGTCACGTAGTTATCTACGCTCCTAGGGATTTGCTCTCTTGCCGCCTAGCTGCAACACGAACTATTTAGGGGAAATCAGGCTAACGAAGAAAAACCAAAAAATCTCGCTTTGTTGTCTTCATTCATGAACCCTAGTCACGTAGTAATCTACGCTCCTAAGGATTCGCTCTCTTGCCGCCTAGCTGCAACACGAACTATTTAGGGGAAATCAGGCTAACGAAGAAAAACCAAAAAATCTCGCTTTGTTGTCTTCATTCATGAACCCTAGTCACGTAGTAATCTACGCTCCTAAGGATTCGCTCTTTTGCCACCTAGCTGCAACACGAACTATTTAGGGGAAATCAGGGGAATAATTAAAATGGATTATTTCGCTTCCGTTTTTTGTTGGCTGCGCTCGCGCACCCTAGTTACATAGTTATGTATGTTCTTAGGGTAAAACAAACGGGAAAATAATCAGCGCAAAAACAGAGTGAGTTAATTTTTGCACTGGTAATATTGAAATCTAATCAATCGATTAGAGACCGTTAAAAATCCGGTGGGCAGGTAAAATGCATTGGCGTGCCATATTCAGGATGAGTGATGTATAATTCCTGTGCATGTAATTGTAAGCGAGGGGCGAGCGCTTTGGCTTCATCGTGAGCATAGAAACGGTCGCCTAATATTGGGTGGCCTAAAGCTAACATATGGACTCTCAGTTGGTGAGAACGACCCGTAATAGGTGAAAGCTTCACGCGTGTCGCTTGTTCTTCGTATTGTAATACTTGGTATTCAGTTTGTGCCGATTTCCCTGTTTCGAAACACACCTTTTGCTTAGGGCGGTTTGGCCAATCGCAAATTAGCGGCAAATCAATCAAGCCTTTTTCTTTTTCTAAATGTCCCCAGACACGAGCAATATAGAATTTTTTGGGCTCACGCTCCCTAAATTGGCGTTTGAGCTCACGCTCAGCCTTTTTGTGCAGTGCCACAACCATGACGCCACTGGTTGCCATATCTAAGCGATGTACGGATTCAGCAGCAGGAAAATCACGTTGAATACGGCTCATAATGCTATCGTGGTGCTCAGGGGCTTTTCCGGGAACAGAAAGTAGTTCGCTTGGCTTGTTGACGACAATGATATGGTCGTCTTGATAGAGGATGTGGAGCCAAGGTTCTAGCGGTGGATTGTACGGTATCATTCAATTACCCGTCATACTTCAAGTTGTAGGGGTGTTAGCTTCACTCAGCTACTCGGGTCACGTACTTATGTATGCTCCCCAAGATATCTTCGTTTGCTGCCTACCTACAACTCGAATTACTTAGGGTAACCCTATTTTTATTACGCAAAAGTACGAAATAAAATAATTAGTTCGAGTTGTAGATTTTAAATTAATTATCAAACCATATAGAACAATATGGTTTGATTATCATAGTTTACTGATGAGTCACCACAACTAAGCGAATGGCATCTAGGCGCCATGTGGCTTGGTCGATATTGGTCATCAGTTGCTGGCGCTCTTCTTCAATAATATCAAGCTCTTCATCACGGATGTTTGGGTTGACCGCTTTGAGTGCTTCTAAACGAGAAAGCTCCAACGTCAGCGCTTTATCAGCCGCTTCTTTTGCATTTTCTATCAATGCGTTGGCTTCTTTTTCGATCATCGGCTCAGATAAGCGTAATACCGAATGAACCTCATTTTGTACTGCATTTACCAGTTTGCTCGCCATATGGCGGTTAATGGCATTTAATTGGCGGTTAAAACTTTCAAACTCAACTTGAGATGATAAGTTATTACCTTTTAAATCAATTAATAAGCGTACCGGGGTTGCTGGTAAGAACCGGCTGATTTGCAGGTTCTTAGGCGCTTGAGCTTCCACAACGTAAATGAGTTCAGTCAATAAGGTGCCAACAGGCAGCGCTTTGTTTTTCAGTAAAGAAACCGCACAACTGCCTGTATCGCCAGATAACACTAAATCTAAACCATTACGAATAATAGGGTGTTCCCAGCTGATAAATTGCGTATCTTCACGGGAAAGCGCTTGCTCTCTATCAAACGTGATGGTGCAGCCATCTTGAGGAAGTCCTGGGAAATCAGGTACTAACATATGGTCAGATGGCGTTAGGATAATTAAGTTATCACTTTTGTCTTCTTGATTAATGCCAACGATATCAAAAAGATTGAGCGCAAAGTTAACCAATTCAGTATCGTTATCGCCTTCGCTAATTTCTTCAGCTAACTGATTACCTGACTCGCCACCGTTTGAATGCATTTCAAGTAAGCGGTCACGGCCTTGTTCTAATTGCAATTTTAAGCTGTCATGCTCTGCGCGGCAGGTTTTAATAAAATCATCAAAACCTTCAGTGACTGTCGGTTCAGCCATAAATTGCAGCAATGGTTGGTAGTATTTATCGTAGATAGCTCGGCCTGTTGGGCAGGTATGTTCAAAGGCATCTAAGCCTTCGTGATACCAACGGATCAATACAGATTGAGCGGTATTTTCTAAATAAGGCACATGAATGCTGATATCACGGCTTTGGCCAATACGGTCTAAACGGCCGATGCGCTGCTCAAGTAAGTCTGGATTAAACGGCAGATCGAACATCACCAACTGGTTAGCAAATTGGAAGTTACGCCCTTCAGAGCCGATTTCAGAACACAATAGCACCTGTGCCCCTTCTTCTTGAGAAGCGAAATAGGCAGCTGCTCGGTCACGCTCTAATAGTGATAACCCCTCATGAAACACGGCAGCACGAATCGCTTCGCGTTCGCGTAACACTTGCTCCAATTGTAGTGCGGTTGCGGCTTTCGCGCAGATCACTAACACTTTTTCATGGCGGTTTGCGGTCAAAAAGCCCATTAACCATTCAACACGTGGGTCAAAGTTCCACCAAGTGGCATTTTCACCTTCAAACTCTTGGTAAATTTGCTCAGGGTAGAGCATTTCTTTTGCACGTGTTTCAACGTCTTTTTTACTGCCCATAATACCTGCCACTTTAATTGCAGTTTGGTATTGGGTGGGCAATGGCATTTTTAGTGAATGCAACTCACGGCGAGGGAAACCTTTGACACCATTACGGGTATTTCTGAACAACAGTCGGCTGGTACCATGGCGATCCATTAACATGTTGATCAGTTCTTGGCGTGCGGCATTGCCGTCTTCACTTTCAAGGTTTGCAGCCTTTAATAGTGGTTCGATATCTTGTTCTTTGATTAGCTCATTAAGCAAATTTTGCTGGTCATTAGTTAGTTTATCACCTGACAGCAACAGCGAAACCGCATCAGCAACAGGGCGGTAGTTTTCTTGCTCAGCAATAAACTCCTGGTAATCATGGAAGCGGCTAGGGTCAAGTAAACGCAGGCGAGCGAAGTGACTTTCTTGGCCTAGCTGTTCCGGTGTTGCCGTTAATAGCAAAATAGACGGAATATTTTCAGCTAATGTTTCAATAACTTGATATTCGCGGCTCGGGGCAGTTTCGCTCCACTGTAAGTGGTGAGCTTCATCGACAACCATCATATCCCAGCCCGCTTCAACTAATTGGTCAAAACGCTGCTTATTACGGCGGACAAAATCCAGTGAACACAGAACGAGTTGTTCTGTTTCAAATGGGTTATCGCTATCATGTTGTGCTTCACTGTAACGGCTATCATCAAACAAAGAAAAACGCAGATTAAAGCGGCGCAGCATCTCAACCAGCCATTGGTGTTGTAAGCTATCAGGAACGATAACTAAGACGCGCTCTGCACGGCCTGCCATTAATTGCTGGTGGATAATCATCCCCGCTTCAATGGTTTTACCTAAGCCCACTTCGTCAGCGAGTAATACGCGCGGATGGTGGCGTTTTCCCACTTCATTGGCAATATGTAATTGGTGTGGGATCAGGCTTGCACGAATACCGCGTAGGCCTGTCGCTTGGTGTTTGACTTGCTCACTTTGAAATTTGCGCGCACGAAAGCGTAAAGCAAAGCGATCCATACGGTCAATTTGCCCAGCAAATAGACGATCTTGCGGCTTATTGAATGTGAGCTTGCTGTCGAGGAACACCTCTCTAAGGCTGACACCGGTTTCTTGCGTATCTAAACGTGTGCCGATGTAAGTCAATAATCCTTTATCTTCTTCAATGCTTTCAACTTGAAGTTGCCAGCCTTCGTGGCTGGTAATGGTATCACCTTCATTAAACATCACTCGGGTAATAGGGGCATCGCTGCTAGAGTATAGGCGGTTTTCGCCACTGGCAGGGAAAAGCAACGTTACCATACGGGCATCAATTGCCACGACGGCACCTAATCCAAGTTCGCTTTCTGTATCGCTGATCCAGCGTTGACCAAGAGTAAATGGCATAGATTTAACTTAATTCCATAAAATTGAGAGTTTATTTTTTAGATTTTTTAAGACAATTTTTATCAGTGTCTTCGCCCAGTGTTGGTGTAACTCATTAATAGTTACACAAGGAAGAGTTCGAATTATTTTAAAAATAGTCGTTACCTGATGATTAATTATACACATTTAATCATTCAAATTGCAGCAAAGTGAGCACTAAGGCGTTTGCTGGGCTTGTGGCCGAGACAATGAGTCAGTCTATTTGAATTATAATGAGTATTGTTGATTATCACGCATAATTTGTGTAGCCAGACGTGCGAGACACCAAAGGGGCGATATATTAATTCAACCGAAGGCTATCGTCACCTGTTAAAAAAACATCAAAGGTAGAATAAATTTTAAAACAAAAGGGTAATTTGCCCAGTTAGCAGGGTATCAAAGTCATCCTGTAAGAAAGGCAAGATAGCATCTGCTATCGGTTTGATTTGTTTGGATATATAATGTTCGTAATCCGGTTTTGCCGTGATGATTTCCAATGGTTCAGGCCCCGCCTGAGTAATAATATAGTTTATCCAACCGCCATTTTGGTACTGCAAAGGGCGCTGTAATCTTAAATTATAGTCATCAGCAGTACGAGCGGCTCGAACATGCGGAGGAACATTTTTTTGGTAATCAGTCAATTTTCGGCGCAGACGCTTACGATAAACTAAACGGTCATCATATTGGCCCGAACGAATATTTTGGACATACTCACGAATATATTCACGGTAAGGTTGGTGATAAAAAATACGAGTATAGAGCTCTTTTTGGAATATTTGAGCTAATGGTGTCCAGTCTGAACGAATGGTTTCCAGCCCTCTAAATACCATGGTGTCTTTACTCAATCCTGCATAGCGCTTTTTGCTCCCCATTTCGGCACCACGTACGGTGGGCATCAAAAATCGGCGGTAATGGGTTTCATACTCGAGCTCTAAAACACCTTCTAATTGCCATTCTTCTGCTAAATGTTTTTTCCACCAACTATTTACGTAATCACGTAAAGCAAAGCCAATTTTTTGTGCTTGTTCTTCATTGTGGGCATCACGTAACCATACAAACGTGGAGTCGGTATCTCCATAAATAACTTGGTAACCCTGTGACTCAATCAAGCGTTTGGTTGTACGCATAATTTCATGGCCACGCATGGTGATTGATGCGGTCAGTCTTGGGTCAAAAAAACGGCATCCTTCAGCTCCTAATACTCCAGCAAATGCGTTCATAATAATTTTTAGCGCTTGGGATAGTGGTGCATTATGCTCTTTTTTGGCTTTATCCCGCTCTTGCCAGATATGGCTGACAATATCGGGTAAACAGTGGGTTGTGCGAGAAAACCAAGCTTGGCGAAAACCGGGAACCGAATGTGCAAGGTTAGGGTGTGCTAACCCGTCAATCATACCTGCAGGGTCGATGAGAAAAGTTCTAATAATTGAAGGATATAGGCTTTTGTAGTCCAAAACTAATACGGAGTCATATAACCCGGGTTGGGAGTCCATGACAAAGCCCCCGGGGTTCAGTTGCATTTTTTGTTCTGTGAGGTTGGGCGCAACGAAACCAAGTCGGTGTAAGCGGGGAATATAAAGGTGTGAGAATGCAGCTACAGAGCCCCCCATTTTATCAACAGCAAGACCTGTTACCGTTGAACGTTCCTGCAAGAAAGCCATTAAATCGGTTTTTTCAAAGATTCGATGGACTAAAATACAGTCCTGAATATTGTAGTGAGCTAAAGCAGGTTTATCGTGAGCGAAACGACGGTTGATCTCATCCATTCGGTCATAAGGGGTATCAATCGCTTTACCTTCACCAAGTAGCGCTTGGGCGACAGACTCTAAACTAAATGATGGAAAACTCCAGGTCGCTGCTTTTAATGCATCGATACCATCAATAATTAACCGGCCTTCAGCAGCGGCAAAAAAGACGCCTTGTTTAAATCCATGCTCTCGCCATTCCAGCTTTTTGCTTTGCCGGCCAAACAATAAGGGGATGCCATAACGCTCTGCATGTTTTTGTAATACTTGTAGGTCGAATTGGATTAGGTTCCAACCAATGATGGCATCAGGGTCGTATTGGTGAAGCCATTCATTGAGTTTATGAAGTAATTGCGGGCGGCTATTCACATAGATTAAGCGATGTTCAGCGCTCAATGCAGGCCCTTGTTCTGGCCCCAACATAAATACCACGTTGTCACCACAGCCAGACAGCCCTATAGAATAGAGTTCACCATGTTGGCTGGTTTCGATATCAAGGGAAACGGCCTTGACTAAGGGGCGGTAGCCTTCGCAAGGTTTTAGTTGAAACTCCCCTTGCTGATTTCGAGAAAACCAGACAGAGGCCGCGATAAAGCGTTCCATTAGATACCGTTCACTTGGGCGAATATCGGTTTCTAATAATTCAACACCCAATTCGTTGCAGTTTTTTTCAAGGTTCTGTAATTGTCGATATTGGTGGCAATAAATCGCATAGACCTTTTCACGTTTAAAATCAATTAATTCAAGAAGCCGATAGGTAATATTGGGTTGTTCATCTAATAGGTGTTTTACTCGAGGAAATTGAGATTCAGCTAAAAAACCAATCGCTTTTTGATATGGAACAGTGACCTTTTGTGGTTGGTTATCAGTGAGTAGCCAATAAGAGACCTCGACACCGTGACGGGTGTCTCTCCAGTGCCGGCTAAGAATAAAGCCTCTTTCCGCTGGGGCGATGAGTTGGGTCATTAGGCTACTCGCATAAAAATAGTTAGGATAAATATACGCGAATAGTGTGAATTTATACAGTGCTAATTATTAGAAACGGCTGTAATACTCAATAAAGCAGATGCTGCACTTTGCCCTTGTAATAGGCTTTGGGTATCGCCATCGTAAGCAATTTTGCCCTCTGCAATAACCAGTGTTCTCGGGGCAATTTGTAGGGCATCATCAACATTATGAGAAACCATTAACAGTGTGATTGATTTTTCCGCACAAATTTCCTTGAGTAATAGTAGCATTTCTCGGCGTAATGCAGGGTCGAGAGCAGAAAAGGGTTCATCGAGCAGTAAAATCGGTTGATTACGGATCATGCAGCGTGCTAATGCCGCACGTTGTCGTTGCCCCCCCGACAGTTGCGCCGGTAACCTATCTAAACATTCACTCAGGCTGACACGACTCGCCATTTGCTCAACTTGCTGAATTTGCGTTTTATTGAGGCGCAAATTGGGTTGTAACCCAAGGCCAATATTTTGCCGGATCGTCAGGTGTGAAAATAAATTATTTTCTTGAAATAGCATAGAAACAGGGCGCTTAGCGGGTGGGCTAAAGGTATGGTCTTCGCCATTAAGCTCAATCGTACCATTATTGGGGAATTGAAAGCCGCTAATCAAACTTAATAGCGTACTTTTCCCTGCACCACTAGGCCCCATAACAGCAACAGATTCACCAGATTGAACAGAAAAATCAAACGACATTGTCAGGTTGTCGTATTGGTAATCTAGCTGAGTCAATTTAATCATGATGTTTTCCTGAAATACGTTCAATCAAGCTAAATAAGCAAAAACAAAGCAATAACAATAGCATGGCTGTCACTGCACCATCGTTTGATCGGTAAGCCCCTATTTGCTGATAAAGATAATAAGGGAGCGTGCGGAAGTTATCATTGCCAAATAACGCGACGACACCAAAATCACCAATTGAGATAACACAGGCAAACGCAAGAGCTTGAGCGATTGGTTTGCGTAGTGCTTTCAGTTCAATAATTCGCAAACGATTAAAACCCGAAATATCGAGTGATTGGCATAACGGGTTATAGCGTTCAGCACTGTCTCGCATAGGGTTTTCTAATACTTTTAACGCATAAGGAATGGCCAACAAAGCGTTAGTCATGATAACTAATGGGTAAGGGGATTCAGGTAAGCCTATCGTTTCATTAAAAAAGATAAAAAAACCTGTCGCGAGGACGATACCCGGCATGGCTAAAATAATTAACCCGCTAAGCTCTATGGCTTGCCCTAAACGAGCTGCTTGGCGTAAGCGCAATTCGCGGCTGCTCCATAACAACATTAAGGTTAGTACCACACAGACAGCGCCAGCACACAGTGCAATAAACACTGAGGTTGCCGTGGCTTGCCATAAGGCGGGTTGCTGCAATACCGCCCAAAGTTGCCCATTTAATCCATCGAAAATAACCGCGAACAGCTGGGGGAGTAGTAATAGTATGGCAGCGGCGATGAGCAAAAAATCACGAATGCGGCGAAACGTGTTATCAGCAGGATCAACCCATTGGGACTGATGACTAAAACCAACAGAAAATACACTATTTACTCTGTGGCAGATAAACATCAAACCGACACAGAAGAAGAGTTGAATTAATGCTAAAATAGTGGCTCGCCCTAAATCAAAATCATAATTAAGTGCTTGGTAAATAGCTAATTCGATGGTCGTAGCTGCTGGGCCACCCCCCAACGCGAGAACAGTCGCAAAGCTGGCAAAGCACAGCATAAAAATTAACGCAGCAGTGGGTAATATTTGTCTCCGTAAATAAGGCCATTCTAAAATGGTAAATTGCTGCCACTCATTAAACCTCAGCTGTGCTGCAATTTGCCGTTGCTCAATAGCGATATTTTCTAAAGATTGTAATAGCATACGCGTTGCTAGCGGCATATTAAAGAAGACATGTGCTAGCAAAATCCCCTTTAGGCCATAAGGCGAAAAACTGTAATTAAGCCCCAATAATTGGCACAGTTTAGCCAGCCAACCCGTTTGCCCGTAAACCGATAAAATACCAAATACGGCAACTAACACAGGAAGAACCAACGTCATTGCACATAAGCGTAAAAATAGAGTTCGCCCAAAAAAACGACGGCGATGCAATGCTCTGGCGAGAAAAATAGCAGGGACTACAGAAAAAATAGCGGATAAAAAAGCCTGCCAAAAGGTAAAACCAATCACATGCCACAAATAGCTATCGCTGATAATATCAGCCATTGAAATTTCAGGCGCAAAAAACCACAGAGCACCAAAACTAATGAGTGCAACGGTAATCAGTAATCCGGAGGCCAACGCCCCCGGTAGTAGAGATAAATTAATTAGCGACTGACGGCGGTTTGCCATAAACGAGTCCAATTTTGGCGTTCTTTGGCCACTTCTTGAGAACTAAATTGTAAGGCTTTTTCAGGTAGAGGTAACTGGTTATAGACCTCTGGCAATGGAATATCAATGACCGGATACATCCAGTTGGTTGTTGGTAAAGTATTTTGGAATTCAGGGGTTAAGACAAACTGTAAAAATTGTTTTGCCAATTCAGGCTCTGGACTGTTTTTTAACCTTGCAGCCACTTCAACTTGCATATAGTGCCCTTCATTAAATAAGGCGGCAGCATAGTTATCTTTTTGGTCATTGAGCATTTGATAGCCCGGCGACGAGGTATAACTGAGTACAAAATCACCTTCTCCTTTTAAGAACAGGCCATAAGCTTCACTCCAACCTTTTGTTACGGTAAGCGTTTTGCCTGCCATTTTTTGCCATGCATCAGCAGATTTGTCGCCATACAGCTTTTCAATCCACAGCATCAAGCCAAGTCCAGGGGTACTGGTTCGAGGGTCTTGGTAAATAATTTTCCAATTATTTTCACTATTTAATAATGCATCCATGCTGGCTGGTGGTTGTTTAATTTTATTAGTGTCATATATAAATGCGAAGTAACCATAGTCATAAGGAATGAAAGTTGAGCTATCCCATGAAATAGGGAGTTTTAATGCGCTGGTATTAATGTCAGCAGGGGCAAACAGGCCTGTTTTTTCAGCAGAATCTAATAAATTATTATCTAACCCTAAAATCACATCCGCTTTGCTTTTTTTTCCTTCCATTCTGAGCCTGTTTAGCAGAGCTACGCCATCCCCCAGTGCGACTATTTTTAATTCACAATCGCACTGCGCTTCGAAATTCTTTTTAATTTGTGGGCCCGGTCCCCATTCTGCTGCAAAGGAATCGTAGGTATAAACAGTAAGCGTTGGTTTATCAGCCCATGCCAATTGACTTAAACTGAGTGCACTAAAGGTAAGAATAGATGCTATAATTTTGTTTTTAAACATGCTTTTTCCTGCGCTAAAAGATAGTGACACAGGATTTGAGGAGGAACCGGTGCAGATATGCAGGCGGTGGCTCAAATCCCTACGCCGGTATTAACCGGATCAGGTTCTACGGGTTATTTCTCAGCCTAAATAAATTCGGCACCCCGTTGAGATGTTCACTATTGTAGTGACTTCAGGCATATCTGCAAACTGTATTGATATAGGTTTACCAGTTTAGGTATGTGTGAAACAATTAGGCATCTTTCAAATTTGGTTATTGAGGTAGTCTGTGATTGATGATGATGGCTACCGCCCGAATGTAGGAATTGTAATTTGTAATCGGCAAGGGCAAGTTTTATGGGCCCGCCGCTATGGTCAGCACTCATGGCAATTTCCTCAAGGAGGCATCAATCCTGGGGAATCGCCGGAACAGGCGATGTATCGTGAGCTATACGAAGAAGTCGGGCTACAGCGTAAAGATGTCAGGTTATTGGCATCTACCCGTAATTGGTTACGTTACAAATTACCCAAGCGTTTGGTGCGTTGGGATACAAAACCTGTTTGTATTGGGCAGAAACAGCGTTGGTTTTTACTCCAACTTCAATGCAATGATGCCGATATAAACGTGCAGCGCAGTAAATCGCCAGAATTTGATGGCTGGCGATGGGTCAGTTATTGGTATCCTGTTAGGCAGGTCGTTTCTTTTAAACGTGAAGTTTATCGGCGTGTCATGAAAGAATTCGCCCCCGTAGTAATGCCTTTACAGGAACAAAAATTACCACAACGACCCACTTTTAATAACCGTAGGCGTGGAGCAAAGTAGCCTATGTTGATGCGTTTACGTGAAATTGTCGAAAAAGTTGCAATGGCGACAAGTTTGACTGATGCGCTAGAAGTGTTGGTGAATGAGACTTGCAAAGCAATGAGAACAGATGTTTGTTCCATTTATTTAGCCGATCACCTTCGCCAATGCTATTACTTAATGGCAACCCGCGGGTTAAAAAAACCTAGCGGGATTGCTATTCGTCTAGGTTTTGATGAAGGTGTCGTAGGGGCGGTAGGGCGCCAGTCTGAGATGCTCAATCTAGCCGATATTCGTGAACACCCTCAGTATAAATTCCTGCCTCAGCTTAAAGAAGAACGCTTGAGAGCTTTCTTAGGTGTTCCCGTGGTCTATCGTCGCCAATTATTAGGCGTGCTGGTGGTACAGCAGCGGGAAAAGCGGTTGTTTAATGAAACCGAAGAATCTTTCATGGTCACATTGTCAATGCAACTGGCTGTGATTTTGTCACAAGCGCAAGCGAAAGGTATTTTTGGGCAATATCGGCAAAATAGAATTAAAGCGATTCCGGTATCACAGGGAATTGCAATGGCTTATGGGTGGCAAGATAGCTCCCAACCTTCTTTAGATAGTATTTTCCAAGCGAGTGCTATTGATATCGATAAAGAAAAACAACGCCTTGTCGCCGCTCTTGAAAGTGCCACAGCAGAATGTCGTCGTATTAGTAAGCGTTTTATGGCTAGCTCAGCAAAAGAAAGTGCTGCGATTTTTGATCTCTATAATCATCTACTTAGTGACCCTCAACTAAAAAAACACCTGTTTGCCGCTATTAATGACAATGCAACCGCTGAATGGGCGGTTAAAACGGTTATTGAAAATTATGTGGAGCAGTTTTCTCGCCTGCGTGACCTTTATCTAAGGGAAAGAGGGGCAGACTTAAAAGCATTAGGTCAACGCTTATTGTTTCATCTTGATGATTCACTTACCGCAAATGAACAATGGCCAGAAAGCTTTATTTTAGTTGCTGATGAGCTAAGTGCTAGCGTGTTGGCTGAGTTGCCTATTGAACAACTTGCCGGTGTGGTCGTGCGTGACGGAGCAACACATTCTCATTCTGCGATTTTAATCAGAGCCATGGGGATCCCTGCAATTATGGGGGCTGATATTGAGCCTTCGTTATTACATAACCGCCATTTAATATTGGATGGGTACCGTGGTGAGGTCTTTATTGAACCTGAAAATTTAATTGTTCAGGAATATCAGCAAATTATTGAAGAAGAAAATGCCATTAGCCGCTTAGCTGAAGGGACTCTTGAGCAAGATGCAATACTTAAAGATGGCGAAAAAGTTCACATTTACCTTAATGCAGGTTTAAGTCCGCGTTACGAGCAACAAATTAACACTGGGGTTGATGGTGTTGGTTTGTATCGTACTGAGCTGCCTTTTATGCTGCACAATGGTTTTCCCTCGGAAGATGAGCAGAAACAGCTCTATAAGGAAGTTTTGCAACTTTTTCCTACCAAACTGGTTGTGCTAAGAACTCTTGATATAGGGGCAGATAAACAGCTGCCTTATATGCCAATTAGCGAAGAAAACCCAAGCTTAGGTTGGCGTGGTATTCGTATTATGTTGGACCAGCCCGAGATCTTTTTGATTCAGCTAAGGGCTATGTTACGGGCGAATACGCTTTCGGGTAATTTACGTATTTTATTACCGATGGTGACAAGTGTTAATGAGATAGACGAAGCAATTTTGCTGGTTAAAAGAGCAAGAGAAGAAGTGAGTGTTTTATTAAAAATGCCAGTTGAGATGCCTCAAATTGGTATTATGCTTGAAGTTCCTTCTTTACTGTTTTTACTACCTGAAATTAAAAAACGTGTTGATTTTATCTCTATCGGGACTAATGACTTTACACAATATTTACTTGCTGTTGACCGTAATAACACCCATGTAGCAGCGCTATATGATAATCTTCATCCCTCAGTTGTGCGCTTTTTAGCAAAGGTAAGTGAAGAGTGCCAACGCCTGGAACTCCCTGTAAGCGTTTGTGGGGAAATGGCAGGTCAACCACTTAGCGCAATGGTATTAATTGCACTTGGGTATCGCTCTTTAAGTATGAGTGGGCGTAGTGTTCCTCGCATGAAATATTTAATCCGCCAGCTTGACCCTGCTTTGATGTCACAGTTAGTACCGAAGTTATTGGCTGCAGAAACTTGTGATAGCGTTAGGCAAGAAGCGAGTGAGTTTATGGAACAGCACCGTTTAGGTGGTTTTGTGCGTGGTGGAATTTAATTTACAACAAGATGTAAGCATCTAATTTGGTTAAGGCCTAAAAATATCAAGTATAAATGATGATACTTTTTGTTGTATGCTTCAGGGTGCTTCACAAATTGAAGCCTGTTGAATACGTAATAGTCGACGAGTAGTTGGCTTAATGATTAAAAAGTGGGGAACAATGAGTAACAACTACTTAGCATTTCCGGAAATAGATCCTGTTATGTTTTCGATTGGGCCAGTGTCGTTACATTGGTATGGTTTTATGTACCTTGTTGGTTTTGTTTTTGCCCTTTGGCTTGCAGGGCGTCGTGCCGCAAAACCAAATAGTGGCTGGACAAAAAATGAAGTCGAAAACTTGTTATATGTTGGCTTTGTTGGCGTATTTGTTGGTGGTCGGCTAGGTTACGTTTTCTTCTATAATCTTCCTGTTTTTCTTGATGATCCTCTATACCTCTTTAAGGTTTGGGATGGCGGTATGTCCTTCCATGGGGGCTTAATCGGTGTGATATGTGCCATGATGTGGTTTGCTCATCGTACTCGCCGTCGTTTCCTGCAAGTTTCTGACTTTGTTGCACCATTAATTCCATTTGGTTTAGGCATGGGGCGTATTGGGAACTTTATTAATGGGGAGCTATGGGGACGAGTTACACTTGATACGCCATGGGCATTTTTATTTCCACATTCACGCAGTGAAGATATTCAGCTTGCCGCCCAAGACCCTTCGTTACTACCCATATTAGAGCAGTATGGTGTGCTACCAAGACATCCATCACAACTTTATGAAATGTTCTTAGAGGGAATTGTTCTGTTTCTCATCTTGAACTTATTTGTGCGTAAGCCCCGCCCTATGGGGAGTGTTTCTGGGCTATTCTTGATTGGTTATGGTGCATTTAGGATTATCGTTGAATTCTTTAGGCAACCGGACGCACAGCTTGGTTTATTTGGTGGTATTAGTATGGGGCAAATTCTATCAATCCCAATGATTATTATTGGCATTCTAATGATTGTCTGGGCTTATAAATATGGTAAGAATGTGCCGGCTCATAAGCCACTAAAAGAGCCTAAAAAGAGTTAATTAGTCCATTTATTGGGGCTAACTTAGTCTGTTGAGTATAACTATTTTGTAAATAAAACAATGAAATACAATAAGGCGAAGGTTAGCCACTTAAGTTATTTTTGAAAAAGAGAGTCACTATGAAGCCGTATCTTGATTTATGCCAGCGTATTATTGATGAGGGTCAATGGGTTGAAAACAAACGTACAGGTGTTCGTTGTTTAACCGTTATTAACGCTGACCTTGAATATGATGTTGGTAATAATCAATTCCCCTTGATTACGACTCGTAAAAGTTTCTATAAAGCGGCGATAGCTGAACTTCTCGGTTATCTCCGTGGCTATGACAATGCAGCTCAATTTCGTGAAATTGGTTGTAATACTTGGAATGCAAATGCAAACGAAAACCAAGCATGGCTGAATAATCCCCATCGCAAAGGTGAAGACGATATGGGGCGCGTATATGGTGTTCAAGGGCGCTCATGGCAACGCCCAGATGGAACACATTTAGATCAGCTGAAAAAAGTCGTCAATAACTTAAAGAATGGTATTGATGACCGTGCGGAAATTATCACTTTCTATAACCCTGGTGAATTTGAAATGGGCTGCTTGCGTCCTTGCATGCATACTCATACTTTTTCACTATTAGGTGATACGCTACATTTAACATCTTACCAGCGTAGCTGTGATGTACCTCTTGGTTTAAATTTCAACCAAGTACAATGTTTTGTTTTACTCGCTCTAATGGCTCGTATTACAGGACATAAAGCAGGTAAGGCTTATCATAAAATTGTGAATGCACATATCTATGAAAACCAATTACCTTTAATGCGTGATGTCCAACTAAAACGTGAGCCTTTTGCTTCTCCGTCATTGATTATTAACCCCAAAATTCAGTCATTAGAAGATCTCGAAACATGGGTAACTTCAGATGATTTTATCCTTGAAGGGTACCAGTGCCATGAGGCTATCAAATATCCATTTACTGTTTGATTAGTGAATAAATTTTTAACTAAGATGGTTTTATCAAAAACCATCTTAGTATTGTTTTTTAATATCTTATTAATTTTCCTTCTTTATCAATCTCATCATCCTTGACGAAATTTATCTTGGCTCATAAGCCATTTACTTTCGTGTATTTATTTTGACTGAACTATTTCTTTGCGAGGCTCTTCGCAAATTGAGTTGTATTGCTCTGAATCTATCTATTTTTTTGCGAAACGTTATGCAGTTTGTAATCACAAAACTCGCTATACCGTTTTTTTTGGGCAATCTCAGGCTTGTGTATGAAAAAGTGGAGTCACAACAAGATGAGAGTTGATTCAAATACAATACAGCGTGGTTTCACCTTAATTGAAATTCTTATTGTTTTATTTATTTGCTCTTTCATTATGTTGTCCGGTTTATATCAATGGCAACAGCAGGTAGAAAGACAACGGTTAATCGATGCTGCTAGGCAAGTATCTGAGTTTATTTATAGCCAAATGATAGAAGGGGTCTATTTAAATAGGTACCAAATATTATCGGTTAAGGTTGGGAAAGGTGATTGGCAGCTTATTGTTAAGGATGCAAATAACAAGCAGCAAGTTGGCAAGCTAACAGCAGAAAGGCACCAAGGAATAACTCTTAGCAAAGCAAGCCGTACTTCAATCCAGCTTTATGGAAAACAGGGAACTATTCGTGCTTTTAGCATAGAGCTAAAAAATCAACATGAGCAAATCACAATTTATATTTCTTCATTAGGTCGTATAAGAAGTTGTAGCCATAAAAAAATGGCCGGAGTACCGAAATGTTGACCCTCTTAACTAACGATAAATTAAAAAAGCAGCAAGGATTTACGCTAATTGAAATGTTGATGGCAATGGCTATCAGTAGCATTGTGTGTGTATCAGCGATGAGCGCCATTCCCACATTATTTAAACAAACTTATCGGTCTTACATTCAATATCAAATAGACAGGGATATAAGACAAACATTGATAAACATGGAAAAAGATTTTAGAAGGATTGGTTATTGCAGTAGCCTGAATTGTGGAAAGGAGCCTTTAAAAATTGCATCTAAGGCTTTAAGCCAAGGGAACAATTCATGCATTATTTTTGCTTATGACCAAGATTTATCAGGTAACTGGGAAAATATTAAATCTAAATCGATAGATTCTGATTATTTCGGTTATCGCTTAAATAATGAAAAATTAGAAACCAATAGGAATGTCAGGGATTGCAATGGAATACGTTGGCAATCGCTATTTGATGAGAAGCTAATCAAGGTTAAAAAATTAGTATTTAATTGGCGGGAAAATGTGCAATTACTTGAAATGGAAATTAGCCTTAGAACAGAGTTATTACCTAATCAAACATTTAATTACCGAATAGCGGCCTTGGTTAGAAATTTATGAAGCGTATAGAGCAACAACAGGGAAATGTTTCTCTATTGATGGTTATTATTTTTATCACAATAGGCACATTATTGATTAAATCTGTGCATTTCTTCCAAGAACGAGCTAGAGATGAGCAGCGTAATGAAATTAAGTATTTCGATGCTTTTAATAAAGCAGAATCAGCCCTTGCATGGGGAGGAACATTGCATTGGGATAGTAAACATAGAGAACTAAGGCATTGGGTTTGCCAGAAAGAGGAAACTCAACAATGGAAAAGTTGCTTAAAACATTACAAAGGGGCGACTTTCGTACTTTCGGGACAAAGTCATTACCGCTCTGAAAATGAAATTAAAGTTTACCGGTGGATGGTATTGGATGTAAATAAACGACAGTTTTTTCCTCGTGAAAAAGGGTGGTTAGATTATTGTCCAGTGATTAAAAAAGGGTTTTGCGAGTGAGAATAAAGCAGCAAGGGTTTGCATTAGTTGAAGCGATGATTGGCGTGGTTATTTTTGCTATTTCACTGGTAGCTTTGGTAAACTATTCTCAATATATCATATTGAATTTTAATCAATTGTATATGAATTCTTCGGCAATTAGAGTGCTGCATAGCACATTAGAAAAAAGCGTAATGTCAGGGAAACCAATATCAGGGGAGAAAAATTCTTCCATAGGGCCAAATTTGCGTTACCCTGAATGGAAAATGCAAACAGTTCGCATACCACGGGTCGATAACTGTACTGAGTTAATGGTATCGTTAACGGTAAAAAAACAGCCATTTTCATTGAGTCGTTGGTATTGCTCAACAGGAGAGCATCATGTTTCAAGTGTATCATTCTAATCAATTAGATTTATTAAAAGATCTAATGACTCATTTAATGAAAAATGAACCACTTTCTCATCCTTTTGAGCAAGAAATAATTTTAGTACAAAGTCCTGGAATGTCACAGTGGCTACAAATCGAACTTGCTAAGCAGTTTGGTATCGCTGCAAATATTAATTATCCCTTACCTGCAACATTTATTTGGGATATGTTTAGGCGGGTCTTACCGAAGATTCCAAAAGAAAGCGCTTATACCAAACAAGCAATGACATGGAAATTAATGACAATATTGCCAACCGTCATTAACGAAGAAGAATTTGAACCTTTAAGGCATTATCTTCAAGAGGATACCGATAAACGTAAGCTGCATCAACTTGCAGGTAGGATTGCTGATTTATTTGACCAATATTTGGTATATCGCCCACAATGGGTTGAAATATGGCAAAAAAATGAATTAATAGAGGGGCTAAGTGAAAATCAATTGTGGCAAAAACGTTTGTGGCAATGCCTTGTTGATTATTCAAATGAATTAAAACAGCCGCCTTGGCACAGAGCTAATTTATATCAACATTTTATTGATACATTATCATCGAATCCTGATTTAGGAAAAATGCTGCCAAAGCGTATTTTTATTTGCGGTATCTCATCTCTTCCACCTGTTTATTTACAAGCTATCAATGCAATAGCAGAACATACAGATGTTCATTTAATGTTCACTAACCCATGTCGTTATTATTGGGGAGACATTCAAAGTGCATCATTTTTAGCTAGGTTGCAGCAAAGGAAACTTCGGCATTATCTTGACAAACATGAAATTTCTCGTTTTAAACTTGAGGATCATACTCCTAATTTATTTAATGAAAATGGCGAGCAGGATATCGTAAATCCACTGCTTGCATCGTGGGGAAGGCTAGGCCGAGACAACCTATACTTTATTTCTCAAATCGATAGTGCTAATGAAATTTCAGCTTATGTTGATACTGAACGAGCCAATTTATTAGAGAATATCCAGCAGGATATTTTAGATCTCGAAAACCATGCTCAATTAGGAACAACATTAGAAAATTATGAAACGAGTGTGGGTAAGCGGCCAATCAATGAGCTAGATGATTCGATAACATTCCATTTATGCCATAGTGCACAGCGGGAAGTCGAAGTATTACAAGATCATCTACTTTCTCTCTTTGAGCAAGACCCATCGTTAACCCCGCGTGATGTGATAGTCATGGTTGCCGATATCGACAGCTATGCTCCCTATATTCAGGCTGTTTTTGGTAATACAGCATCAGTTCGTTATATCCCTTTTTCAATATCCGATAGGAAAGCGCTACAGGCTCACCCTATTTTACAAGCATTTATTATGCTACTCGATTTACCTCAGAGCCGCTTTTCAACGGAGCAAGTTCTCAGTCTACTTGAGGTTTCTGCTTTTTCTCAACGTTTTGGTATTGATGAAAGTGAATTAAGTTTATTACGCCGCTGGGTTAATGAATCAGGGATTCGCTGGGGGCTTGATGATGATAATGTACGCTCCTTCGCTTTGCCGGTGATAGGGCAAAATACATGGGAATTTGGCTTAAGTAGAATGTTGCTTGGCTATGCAATGGACAGTAGAAATGGCCCGTGGAATGGTATTTTACCTTACGATGAGTGTAGTGGCTTAGCGGCTCAGCTTGCCGGGAAATTAGCATTATTAATCAATACACTAAGAGAGTGGCGCGCTGTACTAGCACAGGAACGTCCACTTGCAGAATGGAAAGAACTTTGCCAGCAATTACTTGATAGCTGTTTTATGGTTGATGGTGAAACTGAACTGGTTCTCGCACTATTGACGGAACAGTGGCATCAAATAATTGATAACGCGATAACTTCAGGATATGAAGAGCAAATTCCATTACGATTAATTCGTGATGAACTTTCAGTTCGTTTTGATGATGAAAAGATTAGTCAACGTTTCTTGGCTGGAGCCGTTAATTTTTGTACTTTGATGCCAATGCGCTCGGTGCCATTTAAGGTTGTGTGTTTACTGGGGATGAATGATGGTGCTTACCCTCGGAATATACCGCCTTTAGGGTTTGATTTGATGGCTGAAAAGCCTGTGCGTGGAGACCGAAAACGCAGGGACGATGATAGATATCTGTTTTTAGAAGCATTGAATTCAGCATCTAAACAACTTTATGTTAGCTATATCGGGCTTTCTATTCGCGATAATCAACCTTGTAATCCATCAGTATTAGTAACTGAATTAATTGATTATATATGCCAAAGCTTTTGTTTAGTTGGCGATGAAACGTTGACCATTGATGAAAGTGCTAAGCGGTTAAGCGAGCATCTGGTCATTCAACATAATAGAGTCCCATTTGCAAAAGAAAATTTTTTACCAGAAACACCTTTTCAGAGCTTCGCGAGCGAGTGGTTACCTGCCGCAAAAACAACAAATAAAGTTGATGAACCATTTTGTTCAGTACTTGAAACTCGTGAACCCATTACGGAAATTTCTTTAGAACAATTATTACGTTTTTATCGTCACCCGATTAGGGCATTTTTTCAACAACGTTTGAAAGTACATTTTTCTATTGAAGAAACTGAACTACCAGAAGAAGAGCCATTTAACTTAGGTAGATTACAACGATATAAAATTAATGATCAAATTTTAGATTTACTTGTCAAAGATAAGAATATTGAGCCTTTTTATTCTGCTTTAAAAGCATCGGGCCAGCTGCCTGCTAGGCAATTTGGTCAACTTTTTTGGGAACAGCAGTTGAACGAAATATCGCCATTAGCCGAAAAAGTTAAAGAATATGATATGCAGCTATTTGATTATCCGTTTGATTTTCAGTTAAATGGGATAAAAATCACAGGGTTACTGAAAAATATTCATGAAACAGGAATGGTACGCTATCGTCCTGCTTACTTAACCGCTAATGATGGGGTGCAGCTATGGGTGGAGCATTTGCTATTTAACTCACAAATTGGTGAAGGGGAAAGCCTTGCACTAGGAAGAGATAATAGTATTTGGCAGTTTTCCGCTATTAACAAAGAAGATGCATTGGTTTATCTACAAGATTTAGTCGTAGGCTACTGTGAGGGGTTTAATTCTCCGTTAATTCTTCTTTCTCAAAGTGGTTGGAGTTGGGTTAAGGCTTGTTTTGATAAAAAGACGAAACAGTACGATTTTTTGAGTGAAGAAACTCAGCAAAAAGCATTATCTGCTTTGCTCCAAAACTTACAAGGAAGTCAGATACAAAGAGGCGAGATGGAAGATGATTATGTGTCAAGAATTTGCAGAAGCATTGATGATGTGATGATTAAAACTTTATTATCAAATACTCAGCGGTTTTTATTACCGATGACAAAATACTTGAAATGACAGGAGAGCACCAAAGGATGCAATATTTATCCAAAAATATCGCTCATCTATTTTTATTACTGGTAATTTTTTTCGGTGGCCAAGCGATTGCAGCACAACCACTTTGGCAAATTTTGCCTGAAACAGTAAATAAAAGCGAAAGTGACCCTAGGGAATATAAAGCCATCAAACTCAGTAATGATATGACGGTTTTATTAGTATCAGATGCCAAAGCGACAAAATCATTGGCTGCTGTATCGATACCTGTTGGTAGTATTGAAAACCCAAATAGCCAATTAGGGCTGGCCCATTATTTAGAGCATATGGTTTTAATGGGTTCTAAAAAGTACCCCGAGCCAAGCAGTTTCTCTGAGTTTTTACAAAAACATGGTGGTAGCCATAATGCAAGCACGGCATCTCACCGCACTGCTTATTATTTTGAAGTTGAAAATGGCGCATTAAAAGAAGCAACGGACAGGCTTGCAGATGCATTGGCTGAGCCACTTTTAGACCCGATTAATGCAGATAGAGAACGTAATGCAGTTAATGCAGAACTTACAATGGCACGTTCTCGTGATGGGATGCGTATATGGCAAGTACGTTCTGAAACATTGAACCCATTACACCCGAATTCGCGTTTTTCGGGAGGGAATTTAGAGACTCTAAAAGATAAACCTAATAGCAAACTACAAGATGAGCTAGTGGGTTTTTATAAGCAGTATTATTCTGCAAACCTAATGAATGCAGTACTTTACGGCGACCAGTCTATTGAGTCATTAGCGAATATCGCACAGGAAACATTTGGGCGTATACCTAATTTTAATGCAAGTGTTCCTGCTGTTAATATCCCCGCAGTAACGGAGAATGAAAAAGGTATTATCATCCATTATGTGCCGGCTCAACCGCAAAAAGCCATACAAATTGAATTTAGTATTAAAAATAATATGGCAGATTTTCGCAGTAAAAGTGATAACTATATTAGTTACTTAATTGGCAATAGAAGTCCAGGGACACTAGCTGATTGGTTAATATCACAAGGACTTGCTGAAGGTATCAGCGCTTCTGCATCCCCAAATTTAGATAGAAACTATGGCTCTTTCTCTATTTATGTCACGTTGACAGATAAAGGCTTACAAGAAAGGGACGAAATTATTGCAGCTATTTTTTCTTATCTTGAGTTAATTAAGAACGATGGAATCAATAAAAGTTACTTTGATGAAATAGCAAAAGTTCTTAATTTATCATTCCGTTATGGTTCAATTGTTAGGGATATGAACTACATTGAATGGTTATCAGACCAAATGATTGATGTTCCTGTTAATCATGTTCTGGATTCAGATTATATTGCTGATAAGTATGATCCTGAGGCGATTAAACAGCGTTTATCAGAGCTCAGCGCGCAAGAGGCAAGGATTTGGTTTATTAGCCCAAATGAACCGAATAACAAAAAGGCGTATTTTGTTGATGCGCCGTATCAAGTTAACAAAATTACAGCAAAACAATTTAAATCGTGGGCAAGTTTAGAATCTAAAATGAATTTTAAATTACCCGCTTTAAACCCGTATATTGCTGATAATTTATCATTAATTAAAACTAGTAAGGCTTATAAACACCCTGAATTCATCTATCAAGATGGCAATACGCGTGTGTTATATATGCCAAGTCAATATTTTGCTGATGAGCCAAAAGCAAGTATCACTTTATCATTACGTTCTAATCAAGGGGATAAAGATGCCAAGGAACAAGTAACGGGCTCTTTATTACAATATATCGCTTCATTGAAAATGGATGAGCTGCAATATCAAGCATCGGTAGCGGGTATGTCAGTCTCTGTTTCTCAAGGAGTTGGTCTGCAATTAAATGCCAGTGGTTACACCCAACATTTACCTGAACTCTTTTTATCCATGACTCAGCTATACCTGAATTTTGAGCCAACGGAACAAGAGCTAGCCCAAGCAAAATCTTGGTATAAAGAGCAAATTGAAGTTGCTAATAATGCGAAAGCTTATGAGTTGGCTATGCAACCGCTTCAACGTATTAATAGTGTGCCTTACTTTGAGCAAGAACAGCGTTTAGCGGAGCTAGATAAAATTTCACTGCAAGACATCACTAGCTACCGTGAAATGATAGTTAAAAGCGCAGCATTACAAGCGTTGGTCTTTGGTAATATGACTGAGTCACAAAGCATTAAAACTATTAAAGATGCACAGCAATTATTAAAGAGCGAAGGTACCAATTGGTGGCGTGGTGATATTGTCGTTATTGACAAAAATTATCTAGCCGATTTCCAAAAGCAGGGAAATAGCTCAGATAATGCGCTTGCTGAAATCTTTATTCCAGACGGTTATAGCCGCATTGATGGTGCAGTATTATCAGGTATTCTTTCTAAAGTGATTCAGCCTTGGTTTTATGATCAACTAAGAACTAATGAGCAACTGGGTTATGCAGTATTTGCTTTTAAAACTGGGCTGGGTGATCAGTGGGGTATGGGCTTTTTGATTCAAAGTAATGCCAAAACACCGAGTTATTTGAATACACGTTACCAACAATTTTATCTTCAAGCATTAGAGAAACTGAAAAAACTACCGATAGATGAATTTAATCAATATAAACAATCTATTATCACGGAAATGAGCCAACCACCTCAAACATTCTATGAGGAAGTTGGTCGTTATTCATCTGATTTTTCTAGAAATATTTTCAGTTTTGATACTCGTGAAAAAGTTATTGCAACTTTAGGTAGTGCAACGAAAGAACAAGTCATTGAGTATTATGAAAATGCAGTTATAAAGCACAAAGGGTTAGCCGTTAGCTCCCAAGTTATAGGCCGAGGAGTTGACACTAAAGTAGGATATGCGCATCTGAAAGATTGGGTGCTTTACCCAACAGCTTCTCAGTTGCAAAAGATTTTACCAATAAAGGAAGATGCTGAGTGAATAAAGTGCAGGTAGAGTCCCAATTACTGAATGTTTTTTCCTTGCCACTGCGTGGACAGCGGTTAATTGAAGCATCAGCAGGAACGGGTAAAACGTACACAATTGGTATACTTTATCTGCGGCTTTTATTAGGTCTGGGAGGCGTTAATGCGTTTCCTCGGCCGTTAAGTGTTGAAGAAATCTTAGTTGTAACATTTACAGAAGCTGCAACGAATGAGTTACGTGGGCGTATTCGTCAACGTATTCATGATATGCGCTTAGCTTGCTTAAGAAATGGTGTTGGTTTCGAGTCGCAGCCTGAGTATCTTGAATTATTAGCCGAGCTTTCGGGGGAGTCTCAAAGAGAATTCGCTGCGCGATGGTTGCAGGCTGCGGAAAGGCAAATGGATGAAGCAGCAATATACACTATCCATGGTTTTTGCCAAAGAATGCTAGTTCATAATGCATTTGAGTCAGGAGTGCTATTTGAACAGACCATGATTCAAGATGAATTTCCGATTCAGAAACAAGCCTGTGCAGATTTTTGGCGCCGCCATTTTTACCCTTTAAATTACTCCATGACGAAAGTCATTCAGTCACTGTGGAGTGGTCCTGAAGCATTGCTCTCGGAGATTAAACCTTTCTTACAAGGTGATATTCCTTTAATTATTAACCAACCAAAGCAAATTGAATCTCTAGAAGAACGGCATCAGCGACTAATCTTGTTAATTGAGTCTGTAAAAGCGGCATGGTTAGAAAATTCAGCAGATTTTGAGAAGCTTATCGCTGATTCCGATGTTGATAAACGAAGTTATAGTACTCGTTTTCTACCTACATGGTTGATAAAAATCGGTGAATGGGCTCAAGAAGAAACAGAAGATTATCAGCTACCTAAAGATCTTGAACGCTTTTCACAAACGGTACTACATAAAAAATCAAAAAGTGGTTCGGGGCCAGAGCATGTTGTTTTCCAAAGAATAGATGAGCTACTTTCTCAATCATTAACCCTAATAGATCTGATTATTCCACTGGCTATTGCAGAGGTGAGGGAGGCTATCACTTTTGAAAAACATAACCGAGGTGAGATGGGGTTTGATGATTTGTTGACCCGTTTAGACAGTGCTCTTGCTCAAGAAAGCGGAAAATTTTTAGCTCAAGCTATTAGCCAACGTTTTCCCGTTGCAATGATAGATGAGTTTCAAGATACAGATGCACAGCAATACCGTATTTTTCAACGCATTTATCGGGAAGTTAATGACAGTGCATTACTTTTTATCGGCGACCCTAAACAAGCTATATATGCTTTTCGAGGCGCTGATATTTTCACCTATATCGAAGCAAAAAATGAAGTTAGTGCTCACTATACATTAGAGACTAACTATCGTTCATCGCAAAATATGGTTGAAGCTATTAATCATCTATTTTCTCGTTGTCAGTCCCCATTTATTTTTGAGCAAATTCCTTTTCAACCCGTTAATTTTGCTAAACAAAATAGTGATAAAAAACTTATTCATGATGGTGAAAAAGTCAAATCACTTACATTTTGGCAACTTGAAGCGGAAGGTATCTCCGTTGCTGAATATGAACAAGCAACAGCTTCACAATGTGCGGTGCAAATAGCACAATACTTACAAGGCGGGTTGCAAGGTAGTAGCTATTTTGACAATCAAGGGGCGCATACACCTGTTGAAGCTTCTGACATTACAGTGTTGGTGCGCAGCCGACGAGAAGCCGTATTAATTCGTGATGCTTTAAATCGGTTAAATATCCCTTCTGTATTTCAATCTAATCGGGAAAGTGTATTTTCAACACCAGAAGCGAGAGATTTACTGCGGTTGCTACAGGCAGTTTTAACACCCGAAAAAGAACGTGTTTTGCGTAGTGCATTGGCGACAGGGATATTGGGTTTAACCGCTAAACAAATTGATGACTTAAACCATGATGAAAAATCGTGGGAAAAAATTGTAGATGAATTTGCTCGTTATGCCATGGTTTGGCAAAAGCGTGGCGTGCTTCCCATGCTTAGAATGGTCATGGCGCAGAGGCAGATTGCAGAAACGTTATTATCAGGCACTGATGGAGAACGCCGCTTGATGGATGTGATGCATATTGGTGAGCTATTACAAGAAATGTCATTACAGCTTGAAGGTGAGCACACACTAACACGTTGGCTAGCACAACAAATTGCCCATCCTGACCATCAATCTGACGTACAGCAAATGCGTCTTGAAAGTGATAAACACTTGGTGCAAATCAGTACCATTCATAAATCTAAAGGCCTTGAATACAAGATTGTTTGGTTACCTTTTGCGAGCAATTTTTTACCTCAATCTAAAGGCTTGTATCACGACAGAACAGATTATGGGGTACGTCTAGATTTAAATGATAGTGAAGAAAATGTCGCTTTAGCTGATGAAGAACGTCTAGCAGAAGACCTGCGTTTATTGTACGTGGCACTTACAAGAGCCATCTATCACTGTAGTGTTGGTATTGCACCATTAATTAAAGGTAATAGGAGAAAAAGTGGTGAAACAGACTTACACTTATCTGCGCTGGGCTATGTTATCCAAAAAGGACAAGCTGGAGATAGCTTGCTATTAAACGACATGTTGGCTGAGATTAGCAATGACGTTATTGATGTTATCGTGATTAATCAACCTAAGTCGGAACGTTTATTATTAGAACAAAATGACAGCGTAAACTTGTCTGCAAGAACGGTGACTCGTCATTTTAATGATCATTGGCGTGTTACTAGTTATTCGGGGCTAAGTTATGGCTCAAGCCATACAGAGGCAGAACAATCAGTTTCAGCATTGCAATTTGCGAATTCATTAGCCCCTAATATGGATATTGAGGCCAGTATTGATGTGGAGCAGCAGGAAGGTGAGTCTTTTACTCTAACCCCTCATCAATTTCCTAAAGGTGCATCTCCGGGAACATTTTTACATAGCTTGATGGAGGAAATTGACTTTAGTGAGCCAGTTTCTCAAGAGTGGTTGTCTGAGAAACTTGAATCCTCAGGGTTTGACTTACATTGGGCATCAATGCTGCAAGAATGGCTACACGCAATTGTACAGGCACCATTATCAGAAGACGGGCTATGTTTGTCTGCATTACAGGTTCAAGACCAATTAGATGAGATGCAGTTTTATCTTCCTATTGAGTCAATATTGAGTGCAAGCCACTTAGATAAGATAACGCATCAATATGACCCATTATCACAACGTTGCCCCCCGCTCAATTTTGAGAAAGTTCAGGGGATTTTAAAGGGCTTTATTGACCTCACCTTTTACTGGAAAGGTAAATTTTATCTTCTTGATTATAAGTCAAATTATCTAGGGAAGGATGCTAGCTTTTATACCCAAGAGGCCATGGCTGAAGCGATGATAGACCACCGCTATGATTTACAATATCAACTATATTCGTTGGCGTTACATCGTTACCTAAAGCAAAGAATGCCTAATTATGACTATGAAGCCCATTTTGGAGGCGTTTATTATTTATTTTTAAGAGGAATAGATAATGTCAATTCAAGTAATGGAATTTTCTTTTGTCGCCCAATAGGCGCTTTTATTGAAGCGTTAGATAGCTTATTTAAAAATGCTCAACAAGGGGAGTCAGCTTAATGAAATCCCTATTTAATCAGGCTATTGAGGAATATATCTTTACACCTCTAGATGTGCAATTTGCTTACAGTATTTCTGACAATAAGCACCCTATAGTGCTTACTATTGCCGCACTTCTTAGTGCAGAAACCATGGCTGGACATGTTTGTTTAGCGCTGGCAGATGTTATACCTGAAAAATTATTTGCAGGAAGGCACCCAGAGTTAGCCGCTGAATTTTGGCAAAAAATGGGAGAGCCGAGCGAACAAGAACTTTATCAAACGCTAAAACAAGCAAATGCAGTGTCACTATCAACAGAAAACAAAATCTCTCCTTTGGTGCTTTCGGGGGGATACTTATATTTTCAACGAATGTGGCAATATGAGCAGTATGTCGCAAACTTTTTCGCTAGTACATCAGTAGACAAACAAAATAATGCTCAAATTAAGAGTGTATTGAATAGCCTATTTCCCATTACTGATGAAATAGATTGGCAAAAAATTGCCGCAGCAGTTGCTGTAACCAGTAAGGTATCAATTATATCAGGGGGGCCGGGGACAGGAAAAACGACAACAGTTGCGCGTATCCTTGCGGCATTAATTAAACTTGAAGCCAGGCATCACCATAAAATTAGAATTGAGCTGGCCGCTCCAACAGGTAAGGCTGCTGCTAGGTTGACAGAGTCCCTCGGTGAGGCGATGAAAAAAATTCCTTTAACTGATGAAGAACGCGCTGTTTTACCTAATCATGCAAAAACATTGCACCGTTTATTAGGGGCTCAACCTGAGAGCCAGCAGTTTCGCTATAACCGTGATAATCGTTTATCTCTTGATGTACTCATTGTTGATGAAGCCTCAATGGTAGATTTACCTATGATGAGTAAATTACTTGAGTCATTACCTGAAAATGCAAAGTTAATATTTTTAGGTGATAAAGACCAATTAGCCTCGGTCGAGGCAGGGGCAGTATTAGGGGATATTTGTCAGTTTGCTGATAATGGTTATAGTGTAGAAAGAGCGTCTCAGCTTTCGGAACTAACAGGGCATTCTATCGAATCTTATGCATCACCAAGCGGCCCTGCTATTCGTGATAGCCTATGTCTACTACGTAAAAGCTACCGTTTTTCTGCAGACTCAGGGATTGGCCAACTCGCTTTTGCTGTAAACGAAGGTAATGTTTCTCAAGTTCAACAATTACTAAACCAACAGCGGCCGGATGTACATAGTTATATCCAAGAAACTGCGGATGATTACGCGAAAATTTTATTAGATGCCGCTGAAAATTATAAGGAATATCTGCTTGCGGTAAAAGATAAAGAAGACCCTGAGCAGGTTTTGAAAAAATTTAACCAATATCGGTTACTAACGGCTCTGCGAGAAGGACCTTTTGGCGTTATTGGCCTAAACGATAAATTGGAAAAATTGTTTCATAGACAAGGGATAATAAACCGCCCATATAATTTATCGAATAAACACTATGCAGGCCGGCCAATTATGATTAGTCGTAATGATAGCCCTCTAGGACTCTTTAATGGGGATATCGGTATCATTTTACCTGATGAAGAAAATGCACTTAGAGCTTATTTTCAATTTCCTGATGGGACTATACGTGGAGTGCAACCTAACCGACTCCCACAACATGAAACAGCTTATGCGATGACAGTTCATAAATCACAAGGTTCGGAGTTTGCTCATACCGCATTGGTTTTACCAAATGTATATTCTCCCGTAATGACCCGTGAGCTAGTGTATACGGCGATAACTCGAGCTAAAAAAGAGCTATCTCTTTATGGCAGTCCAAAGGTATTACGTCGAGCAGTTGAAACGCCAACCAAGCGGCGAAGCGGTTTAGCGACCCAATTAATGTGACTAGTTTATATGTAAGTTACGTGAATATTTAACCCTAAAGTAAAGGTAATGAGATGGATAACCAGCAAGCAATGACGGCAATTACAGTAACATTAAATGCAAGGCTTGAACCGATTAGACGTGGCGATTTAGAAGACGCATTTAATGAAGTCATGAAAAGCATGGGTAAAAATATCCATGTCACAGGTGGTGGAACACTATTAGCTGATAATGGTGAAGCGCAGGAATGCGATATAGAAATAGCACTTGAAGAGGCCAGTGACGAAAATATCAGTTTAATTATTCAACTTTTTTCTTCAATGTTAGCTCCAAAAGGTTCTCGTTTATTTATTCATGGCGAAGATGTGCGAATTGATTTTGGCTCAGATGAAGGTATGGCTATTTATTTCAACGGGACAGAGCTCGCAGATGAGGTTTATGAAAATGGGGATATCAATGAGGTGTTCGATATCCTAGATGAAGCAGTGGAAGACATCGGGAGTATTCACGGAGTTTGGGATGGCCCGACAGAAACCGCATTTTATTTTTATGGTACTTCTTTCGCTGAGATGAAAGCTGCAATACAGCCACATATAGACTCCATTCTTTTGTGCGAGAAAGCCAGAGTTATTCAGATAGCTTAGTGGCTATTCCGTGGTTTTAAAGTCACAACCCAAACTATACATCCTTGTATAGTTTGGAGTTAAAGCAGGCGACTAAACAGTCATTATTTGACGATTCTAATGTTTATTTATCCGGTTGGCTTTTTAAATCTAAAATCAATATCTTAGAACGGCGCTGGTAGTTATATAAAGCCTGTTTTTTCATTGGTAACATCTCAATTTCCGCGGGGGTAAAACCACGCTCTTGAAACCAATGGATGCTACGAGTTGTCAGAACAAATAGTTTATCTAGGCCAAATTGTTTCGCCTGTACGGCAATACGGTGCAGAAGTTCTTCTCCTCTAGACGAACTGCGGTAATCAGGATGAACAGCGACACATGCCATTTCACCTAATTTTTCTTCTGGATAAGGGTAAAGCGCTGCACAAGCGATGACTAAGTTATCACGTTCAATAATGGTAAATTTATCAATTTCCATTTCTAACTGTTCACGTGAACGTCTAACTAAAATCCCTTGCTGCTCTAATGGGCGAATAAGCTCTAATATTCCACCAATATCATTAATGTTAGCACGGCGAATTTGTTCCGCACTTTCCATGACGATTTGTGTACCAATACCATCACGTGAGAACAATTCTTGAATTAAAGACCCATTTTCTTGATAGCTCAATAGATGGCTACGGCGGACGCCTCGGCGGCAAGCTTTTGCTGCTCCACGCAGGAAACGCACGGTTCCTGAATAGAAATCACCTTCAGATTCCAGCTCTTGAATGCGGTTTTCTGCTTCATTCGGAAATAATTCAGATAAAATATTGCCGTTTTTATCTGCAACACCTTGAGAGGAGCAAAAGCCAATCAGCTTTTCTGCTTTCATTTTAACTGCCAATTGGGTGGCAATTTCTTCAGAGGTCAAATTAAAACTTTCCCCTGTGACTGAGACAGCAACCGGCCCAATTAGAACGATAGAACCATTATCTAACTGATTATTAATAGCTTCTTCATTAATACGACGGATCCTTCCGCTGTGGCAATAATCAATGCCATCATCGACCCCGAGAGGCTGGGCAATAACGAAATTGCCACTAACCACATTAATATGCGCCCCTTGAAGTGGGGTATTTCCTAAGCTCATAGATAACCGAGCTGTAATATCTAATTGTAAAGCTCCAGAAGCTTGTTTTACATATTCAAGTGTATTCGCATCGGTTACGCGAGTATGTTTATGATAAACCGCCTCATATTGGTGCTCAGCTAAGATATCCTCGATTTGAGGTCTTGCGCCATAAACGACAATAATTCGGATGCCTAAACTATGCAATAACCCTATATCATTGACAATACTGGGAAAATTTTCATGCGCAATCGCTTCACCACCAAGCATAATAATAAATGTTTTGCCGCGGTGGGCGTTTATATAAGGGACCGAATGGCGAAACTCATCAACCAACTCGGTGCTGCGCTCTTTCATAACAACCCTCTTAATTGAATTTTTATTCGTTAATAATGTATTTTTATTCTTTTTGTTGGGAAATATCAAGTAAAAGATAGGATAAAAAAAGTAACATTTTTATTTTTTACATTTACATATCTCTAAACTTAACTGGATATACTCTACGAAATCTAAATTGCATAAAATTGACACAGAAAGTCACTCACAAATATTTTCTCTTAGTATGATTAAGTTATACTCATTACTGTAACTCTATAGATGCTTTGATATATTCTTAATGACAGAGTGCAAATGATTAGTTAGAGTGCGTGTTTCAAGTCTAATTATTAGCAATTATCCTAAAATCACTTTATTTCTCAGTTCTAGGTTCGGAATTATTGATGAGTCACCAAGATCACAACCCATCTAAGCGTCGTTTTATTCAAGGCGCAGCTGCAGTTATGTTACTGAGCATTAGCCCATTCGGTTTTTCTGCGAGTAGCAGTGTGGTGGCTGTGCGTATTTGGCCAGCATCGAGCTATACTCGAGTTACATTGGAATCTAGCACTCCATTGAAGTACCGTCAGTTTGTGCTTAATAACCCTGAACGTATTGTGGTCGACCTTGAAGGGGTGCAGTTAAATAATGTGTTGAAAGATATGGGAACTCAAATTCAAACACGTGATCCCTATCTAAAACTAGTTAGAGTTGGGCAATTTGATCCAAAAACGGTTCGCTTGGTGTTTGAGGTTAAAAATAAAGTCAGTCCTCAATTCTTTTCGATGGCACCTGTCGCGGAATTTAAACACCGCTTGGTTCTGGATTTTTATCCAGGCAAAGGTGTTGATACCAATGATGACCCACTATTGGCATTGCTTGAGGATTACAATAAAGGTGATCTTGAAGAAAGTATGCCTGCTCAAGCGAAGAAGCCTGGAAAGGCGGGAACGGATCGTCCAATTATTATTATGATCGACCCAGGACATGGTGGCGAAGACCCTGGTGCGATAGGTAAATATAAAACGCGTGAAAAAGATGTGGTTTTACAGATTGCCCGTCGCTTAAAAGCGTTGATAGATAAAGACCCTAAAATGCGCTCCTATATGACACGCAATGAAGATGTCTTTATTCCGTTAAAAGTCCGAGTAGCGAAAGCACGTAAAATGCAGGCAGATTTATTCGTTTCAATTCATGCAGATGCATTTACTAATCGTTCAGCCCGTGGTTCTTCTGTTTTTGCACTATCAACGAAAGGGGCTACTAGTAACACGGCTCGCTACCTTGCACAAACACAAAACGAAGCGGACTTAGTAGGTGGTGTGAGTAAAAGCGGTGATGTGTATCTTGACCATACGATGTTTGATCTCGTGCAAACCGCGACGATTAATGACAGTTTGAAATTTGGTGATGAAGTGTTAAAGCGGATGGGGAAGGTTAATAAATTGCATAAGAATAGAGTTGACCAAGCTGGATTCGCGGTACTGAAAGCACCAGAGATCCCATCGATTCTAGTCGAAACGGCTTTTATTAGTAATTTAGAAGAAGAACGGAAATTAAAAACAGCTAAATTCCAACAGCAAATGGCGGAATCCATTTTTGAAGGAGTAAAAGCTTACTTCCGTAATGGCGGTGCATTAGCAATTCGCAACTAATTGATTAAAATCAGATTAAGATAAAGAAAGGTGATAAGCGAGTGTGTGAATCGCCTTTTTTATTGATGATTAAAAATAGAAGATCTTATTGTGAAGTTATAAAAGGAATTGAATCAGAAATGATATTCGAAAAAATTGGTTGCGGGGGCTGGATTTGAACCAACGACCTTCGGGTTATGAGCCCGACGAGCTACCATGCTGCTCCACCCCGCGACTGAAGAGGTAAAAAATTGGTTGCGGGAGCTGGATTTGAACCAACGACCTTCGGGTTATGAGCCCGACGAGCTACCAAGCTGCTCCATCCCGCGACTGAATTTTTACGACTTTATACTGCAGATTTTTTGTTACTTTACTGATTTAATCAGTAATTGGTTGCGGGGGCTGGATTTGAACCAACGACCTTCGGGTTATGAGCCCGACGAGCTACCATGCTGCTCCACCCCGCGTCCGATGCGGGCACTATACTCGGGATGAGATCTGATGCAAGTTTTTTCGTGTTTTTTTTACAAAATTTAGCATTTACAGAACAAAATATGTTCTGTCTGGCTGTTTTTTACACTTTGATGAGTAGGGAAAGGAAAATAACCTCTCTAAATATATTTACACGTTTCATTCCCTAATTGGGTTTGCTATTGTGCGCTTCATATTGGATTGTTGGATTTATCTGGGTGGTAGAGCATGAATATAGGGCTAACAAAAATCGTCAATAAACATACAGTAAAAAAATGGTTAGTAACCAGCGTATTTCTTTCTTTATTGGCTGGATGCCAAACCCATCCAACGGATAAAGGCCAACAATATAAAGATGGTCGCTTAGTTCAGGATTTACAGAAAGTAAATCAGGTGAATGTAAATGGGCGACCTATAAATGCGCCAGATTTTAATCAACAGGTTAATGAAATTAAAAATGCATCACCGCGGTTGTTTAAAAATAATAACGACACCTACCATGCTATAGAGAATTGGTTGATGGCGGGAGGAAATCCGGCTCAATTGGCTAATTTCAATTTAACCGCTTTCCAAATGGAAGGCGCCGATAATTATGGAAACGTACAATTCACAGGGTATTACACGCCTGTTATTGAGGCCCGCCGTATGGCTCAAGGGGAGTTTCGTTATCCGTTGTACGGCATGCCACCAAAAGGAAAAACTCGTTTACCTAGTCGAGCAGCTATTTATAACGGTGCCCTGAGTGATAATTTAATTTTAGCTTATAGCAATTCACCGGTTGAAAATTTTATGATGGAAGTTCAAGGAAGTGGCTATGTTGATTTTGGGGATGGTAGCCCACTGAATTTCTTTGGTTATGCAGGTAAAAATGGTCACGCATACAAAAGTATTGGAAAAGTACTGGTGGATCGTGGCGAGGTTCCTCTGAGCCAAATGTCATTACAAGCTATTCATGATTGGACTAATCAGCATAGCGAGCAAGAAGTTCGCCAGCTTTTAGAAGAAAACCCGTCATTTGTATTTTTTAAACCACAATCATTTGTTCCTGTTAGAGGGGCAAGTGCTGTTCCTTTAATCGCTAAAGCATCCGTTGCATCAGATAAAACCCTTATTCCACCGGGTACAGCCTTGCTCGCAGAAATCCCTGTATTAGATAATAACGGGAAATTTACGGGGCAGTATGAAATGCGTATGATGATAGCCTTGGATGTCGGTGGGGCGATTAAAGGGCATCATTTTGATATTTACCACGGTATAGGCCATGAAGCTGGAAAAATGGCCGGTTTTTATAACCATTACGGGCGAGTTTGGGTGCTGAAAAAAAGCCAGCCGCTATTTGGTTCACTGTAGTTACAGGTTTAACTGAGGTTGTTCGTTATTATGCAAGCTAAGCTTTCTGATGCTTGGATGCAGCGTTTTGCTGGGATCGGGCGTTTATATGGGCAACATGCTCTTCATCTTTTTGCACGTTCCCACATTTGTGTCATTGGTATTGGTGGGGTAGGTGTGTGGGCCGCTGAGGCACTTGCTCGTTCAGGTATTGGGCATATCACATTGATTGATATGGATGATATCTGTGTGACTAATACTAATCGGCAATTACATGCCATCAAATCGACCGTTGGGCAGCCAAAAGTTGATGTGATGAAAAATCGTATTTTAGAAATTAACCCCGAATGTGTAGTGAATGTTATTGATGATTTTATTACGGTTGATAATGTCGCTCATTACCTTGATGCGGGGTTTGATTATGTTATTGATGCGATTGATAGTGTAAGGCCTAAAGCTGCGCTGTTAGCGTATTGTAGGCGCTTTAAAATACCCGTTATCACCACAGGCGGTGCTGGTGGGCAAATCGACCCAACAAAAATTCAAGTAGTGGACTTGGCTAAAACAGTTCAAGACCCGTTAGCGGCTAAGTTGCGAGAACGCTTAAAATCCGATTTTAACGTCGTTAAAAATGGAAAAGGAAAGCTTGGGATTGATTGTGTTTTTTCTACCGAACAGCTTGTTTATCCACAAAGCGACGGTACTGTGTGTGCGGCAAAAAGCACTGCGGATGGTTCAAAGCGAATGGACTGCGCTTCAGGCTTTGGTGCGGTTACTATGGTTACGGCTAGTTTTGGGTTTATTGCTGTTTCACATGCACTTAAAAAGATGATAGCAAAATCACAACGGGAAATGGAAAAACAGTAAAGTGAATGAGGCTATTGCGATAGATAGCCTCATCCAATGAATTATGCAGGCGTCATTTCATTAGCAATATTTTGAATTGCAGTAATGAGTGACTGAATACCATTTTGGCGCGATTCACTGAGCTGCCCAGGTAAGCCGGTTTGAGTTAGTAAGTGATTAAAATCAATTTCCATAATCTCTTTCGCTGTTTTTTGCTCAACTGCAGCTAACAAAATGGCAAATAATCCTTTCACTACTCGGCCTTCACTATCCCCATAAAAATGAAATGTTTCATCATCATTCAGTAGTGCGCCAATCCAAACACGGTTTTCACAGCCTTTAACTTCTTGAGTTTGCAGCTTTTCATCATCAGACAATGCTGGCAACTTTCTCGCCAATTGAATTAATAAACGATATTTATCTTCCCATGCTTTATGTGTGGAAAACTGTTCAACTATTTCTTGAATTTTAATCTCTGTACCGAATGGGTGCGGAGCAAGTTCATGGTTAGTCGAAGTCATTAGGCTTCCTTTATTGATTTATTCATTGAGTATAGAAAGTGAAACAGTAACTGCATCGATAAATTTATCGACATCTTGCTGGTTATTGTAAGGCATCATTGAGATGCGCAAGCAGCCACTTATATTTAATGCATCCATTAATGGTTGGGTGCAATGTTGACCATAGCGTAATGCAATATTTTGCTCGGTCAAGAGGGCTCCCAGATCACTATGGTGAACATCTTTGAAGTTAAATGATAGCAAAGGAGAATGAGGTACACTATAGCTAATAAAGCCGGGTAGCGCCGACAGTTTTTTAGCTGCATATTCGATTAATGAGCAAGTATATGTTTCTGCTAGTGTTAAATTTATTTTTTCCAGCCACTCTAGAGTAGCCGAAAAGGCAATTACCCCTGCAATATTCGGTGTTCCTGCTTCGAATCGTTGGGGAATAGGGGCAAGAGTGAAATTATCAAATGTGACGTGAGTCAACATTTTTCCTCCACCATGCCAAGGAGTCATTTGCTCTAAAAGTTCTGTTTTGGCGTAGCAAACCCCAAGCCCAGTCGGCCCATATAACTTATGTGCTGAAAATACATAGAAATCGATATTTAGCTCACTGACATTTATAGGGCTATGAACGACACCTTGTGCTCCATCAACAACGACTAGCGCCCCTACTTGGTGAGCAAGTTGAGTCACCATCTGTATATCTGGCTGATAGCCAGTTACATTAGACATTTGTGTGATAGCGATGACTTTCGTTTTTTCCGATAATTTAGATTTGAGAACATCAAGGTTCAACGTCAGGTTTTTTTCAACCGGCCATTTTATAATTTTGGCGCCAGTTTGCTGTGAAAGCATAATCCAAGGTAATAAATTTGAATGATGTTCTATTTCGCTGACAATAATTTCATCGTTAGGCTGTAATCTTGAGCGAAAATAACCTTGTGTAATTAAATTAATTGATTCTGTTGTCCCGCGAGTCCAAATAATATTTTTTTCACTTGAAGCATGAATATATTTCGCCGCACGAATTCGACCTAGTTCATAGTCACGGGTTAATTTTAATGATTCAGGTGATTGCCCGCGATATACCGAACTGCCTGACAAGCGATAATAGTCATTTGATGCATTGATCATGGCAATGGGCTTTAATGCTGTGGCTGCACTATCAAAAAATAGTGTTGGTGAGTCTATCGCTGGAAAAGCGAGACGAAATGTGGCGGCGCTGAAATGATCCATGAGTGTTTTCTTTTTAGTCAAAATTTCAATGTGATTTGATATTACTGAGTGCTGTATTAATGGATTGTACATTTATTAGTACATTTATGGTTATTTCTGATTAATTTAAACGCATCATTTTTTAATCTAATCATTGAAATATTTTGTTACGTTTGGTATTAATTGTTAGCATTATTCTCTATGTGGTTTCAAGATGATTCAGTGTTTTGCATTACAATACAATGCCTTTAACTTATAAAGTTATTTTTTTCAGCACTTAGTAAATAATTTTCAAGATTTATCTTAAATATCTTACTGATAGTTTTTTCGGTACACTAGTAATTATCTATAGATATCTGTATTTGTTAAGTTAAATTGTTTAAGTAAATACCATTAAAATATTAAAAAAAGAGTAAAAAAAAGCACCGCGCGTTGGCGGTGCACTATATAAAATCACTATGGACAGACAGGGTAAATGTACAGGAAGTGAAAAAACAGTAGCTAAAGCTACAAAGGTCTGGTTCAACCAGACAACTTGCAAACACAACATCACAACCACAAAGCCAAAAGTTTCAAAGTAACTAAACTCTGTAACTTTTCGTTCCGGCTTAGGAAGTGTGCATACTATAGGTATTTACTAGCGTATCCTCAAGGGACAAATTATAATGCTTCGGATGAAAAAAACTAATGCATAACAAGATGCCAAGTAGAAGTGATTATGTCTAAAAGATTACCGCCCCTAAATGCTCTGAGAGTCTTTGATGCTGCAGCTCGTCATTTAAGTTTTACTAAGGCAGCAGAAGAATTATTTGTAACTCAAGCGGCCGTTAGCCACCAAATGAAAAGTTTGGAGGATTTCCTTGGGTTGAAATTGTTTCGCCGACGCAATCGTTCATTGCTATTGACAGAAGAAGGTCAAAGCTATTATCTTGATATTAAAGAGATTTTCTCTTCTTTGAACGAGGCGACACGTAAATTACAAGCTAGAAGTGCAAAAGGGGCATTAACGGTGAGTTTATCCCCAAGTTTTGCGATTCAGTGGCTGGTACCAAGGCTTTCTGGTTTTAATCAAGCCTATCCCGGAATTGATGTGCGGATCCAAGCTGTAGATAGAGAAGAAGATAAATTGGCAGATGACGTTGATGTCGCTATTTTCTACGGTAAAGGTAATTGGCCTGGGCTAAGAACAGACAGGCTTTATGCTGAATATTTAATGCCAGTATGTTCACCATCTTTATTAACAGGGGATCGCCAACTAAAAAATCCTGAGGATTTAGCAAAACATACGTTACTTCACGATTCTTCACGAAGGGACTGGCAAGCATATGTTAAGCAACTAGAGTTACAAAATGTAGTTAATGTACAGCAAGGTCCTATTTTTAGTCATAGCGCTATGGTTATTCAAGCCGCGGTTCATGGCCAAGGAATTGCACTAACGAATAATGTGATGGCTAAAAATGAAATTGATGCAGGGCGCTTAGTTTGTCCCTTTAGTGAGGTATTAGTTAGTAAAAATGCATTCTACTTAGTTTGCCAAGAAAATCAGGCTGATTTAGGCAAAATAGCTGCATTTCGCCAATGGATTCTTGGGCAGGCTGCAAGTGAACAAGAGAAATTAGGCTTTATTACGGGTGACCAAGATGTGGCGCTTATTCAGTAATCAAGTATTTAAATAAAAGGTGTTACTGTGAATAGTCGTTTGATGTTAATTTTCGCTGGAATTAGTGGTTTCTTTACTGTTGCTTTTGGGGCTATTGGTTCACACGCGTTATCGTCAATTATGAGTGTCCACCAAATGGACTGGATTGAAATCGGGCTACGTTATCAAATGTTGCATACTGTTGCATTGATGGTGCTCGGGGCAATTCTATTACGTAAAATTATTCTGTGGTTCTACTGGTCAGGTGTGTTTTTCTCTGTTGGGATACTTCTTTTTAGCGGTAGCCTTTATTGTATGGCACTATTGCAGGTAAAATACTTTTCTTATTTTACGCCAATAGGTGGTGTATGTTTCCTAATTGGTTGGCTGTTAGTGGTTATTGGCGCTATGCGTCTAAGGAAATCGGCGTCACGCAATGAGTAATAAAATTGCACTATATTGCCGTCCAGGCTTTGAAAAAGAATGTGCAGCAGAGATTACAGATAAAGCTGGGCAAAAAGAAATTTATGGTTTTGCCCGCGTAAAAGAAAATAGTGGTTATGTTATTTTTGAGTGCTACCAAGCAGAAGATGCGGATACACTCGCACGAACGTTACCTTTTCGAGAATTAATTTTTGCTCGTCAAATGATTGTAATAGGGGACTTACTTAAGGATTTACCGCCTGAAGACCGTATTACCCCGATTGTAAATGCATTGAGTCAGCAAGTTGTGCGGGCAGGAGATCTCCGTGTTGA
The DNA here is from genome assembly GCF_011045615.1 of Providencia sp. PROV004. Classification (NCBI taxonomy): domain Bacteria; kingdom Pseudomonadati; phylum Pseudomonadota; class Gammaproteobacteria; order Enterobacterales; family Morganellaceae; genus Providencia; species Providencia sp. PROV004. Next base: position 3,545,524 of record NZ_CP042859.1, on the reverse strand, counting down.
AGTTGCTGATACCAACGAATCGAAAGAATTGCTAAAGTTTTGCCGCAAGTTTACGGTACCTTTGCGTAATGCATTACGTAAAGAAAAAATCTTATTACCACTTGAAAATTTTAAGCGACCAGTTATTCATGTATTCTTTATTGCTCCAGGTTGCTGCTATACCGGGTATTCATATACTAATAATAGTTCGAATTTCTATATGGGGATCCCAAGGTTAAAATTCCCATCAGATGCCCCGAGCCGTTCAACCTTAAAACTTGAGGAAGCTTTCCATGTCTTTATTCCTTATGAAGAATGGGAGGAGCGTCTAGCAAGTGGAATGAAAGCTGTAGATCTTGGAGCATGTCCAGGGGGATGGACTTATCAATTGGTGAAACGCAGTATGATGGTCGATGCTGTAGATAATGGTCCTATGGCGGAAAGCCTTATGGATACAGGGCAAGTTAAGCATCACCGTGAAGATGGTTTTAAATTTAAGCCTACTTCCCATAACATCACTTGGTTAGTCTGTGATATGGTCGAAAAACCAGCTAAAGTTGCTGCATTAATGACGGATTGGCTTGCTCAAGGTTGGTGCCGAGAGGCCATTTTTAACTTAAAATTGCCGATGAAAAAGCGCTATGAAGAAGTCTCACATATCTTAGAAAAGTTGAAAATACAGCTTAAAGAACAAGGCGTTAATGTGTTGATTCAAGCGAAGCAGCTTTATCATGACCGAGAAGAAGTGACTGTACATGTGATGAGGGTATGGTCGGCGAATCCGATGGCACGTGAGTATTATTAATTCATAAATTCAGTCAATAAAAAGGCCACTAATGAAGTGGCCTTTTTATTTCTACTAGTTGGTTGTATAACGCAGCTGATTTAAATTTCCTTGGAGCACAATATCGGTTCTTAACGTCGCAATATCTCGGCAAATCAATGCAATCTCCTGCTGATTGATTAGCTTTTTCTGCCATTTCTCTTCAATTTTATCTAAATTGGCAAATATATTTTCAATTGAGTGGTATTGCTGCAAGAGTATTGTCGCACTTTTGGGGCCAATGCCCGCGACACCAGGAACTTTACTACTACTGATCCCAGCAAGTCCCCAATAATCAGGGAGCTGCTCAGGAGAAACGCCAAATTCCTTTTCAATAAAAGGGATATCAAGCCAGCGCTTTTGAAAATAATCGCGAATTCTTAAGTTAGGGGCAAGTAGCTGGCAGTAACCTTTATCTGTGGATACGATGGTGACAGTGTGCCCCGAACCTGCAATACGTGTTGCTAAGGTAGCGGCTAAATCATCGGCTTCATCTCCTTCAGACTGCCAACAGTGAATCCCTTTTTCTTTAAATAAGGCTATTAATACGGGGAGCTCAGTATGCAAATCTTCAGGCATAGGTTGCCGACCTGCTTTGTAATCGGGCAGTTTTTCATGACGCCAGCTTTGATGACGCCCTTCTTCATCGAACACCGCAACAACGTGTGTGGCATTAGTGTGGGCTATCAACTGCGATATTGCAGATAAACAAGTTTCTCCACACGGGCTTCCTTGCACCGCGTGGATACGGCGTATTAAGTTTAATGCATCAATAATTAATAAGTGGATCATAAATACGCCATTATTTACTTATTTCACGATTTCATAGCAAGGTTCATATGCCGTACCACCCGGTAATTTCATACGATGTTGCTCAACGAAGCCTTGTAATAGCACATCCATACGCTTCATTAGCTCACTATCGCCGTGAATTTTGAATGGTCCATGCTTTTCTATGGCTTTCATACCAAATTCTTTCACGTTACCAGCCACAATACCGGAGAAAGCACGGCGTAAATCTGAAGCCAATTTTTCAGGGGCTTGCCCTGGATGGAGGTTCAGTGATGCCATATTTTCATGCGTTGGTTCGAATGGATGCTGTAAATCGTGAGCAATTTTAATGGACCAGTTAAAGCTATAGGCATCGCCGGTGCTACGGCGATTTTCTTTAACTTGTGGCATGCTACGTTTCATTACACGAGCAACTTCTGGTGCATCGTCAATAATAATTTGGTAATGCTTACTGGCTTCATCACCTAAAGTGTGACGAATAAAATCGTCTAACACTTCAAAGTATTCTGCACTTTCTTTTGGACCCGTTAAAATCAATGGTAGAACTTGTTCACTGTTGGCTGGGTCCATCAAGATACCAAGTAAATAAAGCAACTCTTCAGCGGTACCAACACCACCAGGGAAGATAATAATCCCATGACCTAATCGAACGAATGCCTCTAAACGTTTTTCGATATCAGGCATAATGATGAGCTCGTTCACTAATGGGTTTGGTGGCTCAGCAGCGATAATTGAAGGTTCAGTTAAACCGATAAAACGGCTATTTTTGTATTGTTGTTGGGCATGGCCAACAGCGGCACCTTTCATTGGTGCTTCCATCGCTCCCGGGCCACAACCAGTACAGATATTGAGTTCACGCAAGCCAAGCTCGTTACCGACCTTACGGCCATATTGGTATTCAATTTCATTAATTGAGTGGCCCCCCCAGCAAACAATCATACTTGGGTCTTCATCAATATGTAGTGCGCGAGCATTACGTAATATAGAGAAAATCATATTGGTGATATGCGTGCCGTTTTCGAGGTCTAGATTAAATTGTTCTTTGGCATGCGTAATCTGCGCATGAACAAATAAAATGTCACGTAAGACGGCAAACAGGTTTGCTTGTAAGGTGCGGATGATTTTACCATCAACAAAGGCTTTTTCTGGGGGCTCGATAAGTTCAAGCTTAACGCCACGTTCACGACGTAATACATTGATATCAAAATTTTTACTTTTTTCTAATAGCTCTTTGCTGCTATCAGTTAAGCTGCCTGAATGCAAAACGGCTAAAGAGCAATTCCTAAATAATTGGTACAAATCGCTACTGGCCGTGCGTTTTAGCATATCAACTTCAAGTTGAGAGAGTAGATCCATAGATCCTAATGGACTGATATGAGTAATCAAGTAGTACTCCTTTACCCCATGGGTTCTTGATATGTGAATTGTACTGCAAATGTATTAATTACATTTACTTTTCAAGCATATATATTTATTGCCGTGATAAGCGACCTAATTCAGGCGTAAATTCTTCATTACTACGCCATGGGTTTATGTCAAGCCCTCCACGGCGAGTATAGCGTGCGTAAACACTTAATTTTTCAGGTTTACATAATTGCATAATATCAGTGAAAATGCGTTCAACGCATTGTTCGTGAAACTCATTATGATGGCGAAATGAGACCAAGTAACGTAATAAGGCTTCGCGATTAATTTTTGGTCCACGATAGTGGATCTGCACAGAGCCCCAGTCAGGTTGATTGGTAATTAAACAATTTGATTTTAATAAATGGCTCACTAACGTTTCGTCAACAACTTGTTGTTGGGTACAATTCGCCAAATAGTCACGATTAAACTCATAATTATCAATGTCAATTTCTTGCTCATCAATACATGTGCCAAGTAATGGCTGGATAGGTTGATGAGAAAAGTGCTCTAATTTATGGAGTGTAACGCTTACTTGCCCATTAGCACAGCGGCTTAAATCATTTTGCAAAGCGCTTCGCACATTTTCCCAAGTTTCAAAACGCGTTTGGTTAAAACTGTTTAGATAAAGCTTAAAACTTTTAGACTCAATTAAATTTTCGCTATTTGCATCAACACTAATCGAGCCTATCGCTACTTGGGGAACACCACGCTGATTTAGCCATGAAAGCTCGTACATTGTCCAAATGTCAGCACCGTGAAATGGAAGCGACTTAGCGTGAATGGCTAAAGGATCACGATTTAAGCTACGAGGGACAGCTTGTAATAATGTGGCATCATACTGGTCATGATAAGCCGTTTTTTTCCCAAGAGTTAAATTATTAAGTGCGGGATTATTCTGATAGTGTGACATAGGAGTCCTTATACTTCATAAACTAAAAATGAGGCTAACAGGTAAAAATTGGGATATTTTCTTCGTCTGTGAACTTCTGTCATAATACCATTTATCGGCAACATTGACGCCTTTCTCTTTAAATTGACTACAAAAAATAGATAATTATGAATACATCACATTCTGCCGCACTACATAATTTTACTCAAAAATATGTTTCACAATGGCATCAACAAACGGGGTTACCTCCTGCCTCAACAGATTTATATGGCATTCCATCTCCCTGTATTGTCCGTACAGGTGAAAATTGGGTTTACTGGGAGCCTCAAGCATTTCCAATAAAGGATGCAAACTTGGATAAAGTCGCGACAGCATTGGAGATTAATTTACAAAGTGATATCCATACTTTTTATACGACACAGCTTGCTGGCGATATGAAAGCCACATTTCGTGATATTACGCTGAGTTTAGTGCAGGTTTGGAATGAAGATGACTTCATCCGTTTGCAAGAGAATTTAATTGGTCATTTAGTCACTCAAAAGCGTTTAAAACTATCCCCCACGCTGTTCATTGCGACTTTAGAGTCTGAGATTGAAATGATATCAATGTGTAATCTCACGGGGGAAATTATATTAGAAAAATTTGGTAGTCAGGACCGGCGTGTACTTTCTTCGAATTTAACAAGTTTTCTGGATGAACTAGGGGTTGTCGTTGAACCTCAGGGGTAAGTATTTTTAAGTGGGTTTGTGTAAGTAAATGCCTACAATTGAACTAAGTAATTTCTTAAAAAATGATCTTTATATTGTAATGATAATTATTTAACTTTTAATTTCATGGCGTTACTATCTGGTATGCGATTTTTGCGTGTTTTACTGTGTTATTATTTATTTTGCTAGGTTGTTTCATTAATAGATTTAATGCATTCTTATCTCGCTGGACAGGGTAAACTCGTTTAGCTTTTTATACCTTCTTGTGAGGTATAAAAATTGTTTAAAACAAGGCGATGGAACGCGATTAGATGACGAATCTATGAATTTGTTTTAATCAACAGGATGTTGAATGACGGGAAGTCATTTTGCAGGATGCGTAAATTTTAAAGTATGGGCCAGTCAGCTTAGGTTGACTGGCTTTTTTAGTTATGAATCACTCGTAGCTAAGTGGTGTTAAAGTGCTAAAGATAATTTATTAAAATTAATACTCTAAGCTAATTGAATTCTTGGTTAACGAGGTAATAATCTCTTGAGTCATGGCATCGCGTAGTGCTTCCCGGCGGCGAAATTCAGCACGACGCTGGCTTTTCACTGACTCAATATCTCGTACAGGCTCTTGAGTGGGTAATTGGAACCAACCATCAGGTGTTTTCGTTGCACTACATTCTTGCCAAAACGTATCGTAGCTTGATTTCAAATGTTGGCTCTTAATATGGCACTGGTTTGAAATTCCTAATATTGATTTTACCTGAAAGAAGCTTGCTACGGCATAAATGGCTGACATTAATAAGTTTTTTGGTCTCATACCGTGCATCTGTTTAGTAATCAATCTAACTTGGTCGACACTTTGTTCAGTGGAAGGGCCTTGCAAAGAGCATACGTATAGTTGACCTTCAGGGCCAAAGGAAAAGCTCATTAAATAAATATCGTCGCCCGTTTCATTTTTCAAGTGTAAAGTGAGATCGCCTTCCCGAGGGTATTGAGAATAAATCAAAGTTAATTGAGCGAACTCGCCTGATTTTAATTCAATGTTTGCCACGATAAGCCCTTTTCGCTTAGCAGAAAACATCGCTTCAATAGCTTCAGGTTTAAATGTCTTTTCAATTAAGTTAAGAGTGTAGCTGGCGGTTAATAGCTTTTGCTTTCCGCTCCAGCTTTTATGTAGATACTTATTTATAGGGCGTTCGATAAAATGAGGAACGCTTTCAATAACTGAAGAAAATTGCGCACTACGGTAGTTTTGGCACATAACTTGATAATGCTGATATTGTGACGAAGGTAGCTTTGAAATACGTATTTTTCTTTTTAATTCAATATAGTTAGAATTTAAAGCTTTCCAGACTTTATTTTCTTTACGCCACTGTTTTAGTCGTCCCATAGATAAACCATTTTGTTGTTAATTATTCTGTAAGTACTAAATTGATAAAACATTTAATCTTACATGTGCTATCTGCAACAAAATATAAACGAATCTTATTAAATGAGTTGTTCGATTAATAGCTACGATAATAATTATTATCGATATGCAAAATAAATAAACTTGTATTTGTTAAGGCTTAACCCCATGTATCCGACAGAATTATGATAGAAAATACCGTATATTTGCTGCAGCCATCACTAAATGAGTTTAAGTATGAATATTGAACAACGTATTATTGAGAAACTTCGTCACTTAGAAGAGGAAATGAAATTAAAATCCCTTTGGAATGAACAGCCACCTTCACCTGAAGCTTTTAACAGCATAGAGCCTTTTTGTATTGATACGATGGAGGCTATAGAGTGGCTGCAATGGATTTTGATACCTCGTCTTCAAATGTTAATTGAACAAGGGGCAGTACTGCCAACTAATTTTGCCGTCGCGCCTTATTTTGAAGAAGCTTATAAGCATGATGAAGAAGAACAATACACGCTAATTATTAATTATTTGCGTGAATTAGATGGTTTTTTCTCAACGAAGACCAACGGGTAATTTATTGATGTTGGAAATTATTTATCACGACGAATATCTGGTGGCGGTGAATAAGCCTGCGGGTATGTTAGTGCACCGCAGCTGGTTGGACAGTAAAGAAACCGTATTTGTTATGCAAACATTACGTGACCAAATTGGCCAGTATGTTTATCCCATTCATCGCCTCGATAGGCCTACCTCAGGTATATTACTTTTTGCATTATCGAGCGAGGTTGCAAGGCTGTTATCGGCTCAATTTGAAAACCATCAGTTAGAAAAAGTGTATCACGCTGTTGTTCGTGGTTATTTAACCGAAGAGCAAACCATCGATTATCCGCTATTAGAAGAATTAGATAAAATTGCAGATAAACATGCGTCACGTGAACCTGTTCTACAGGAATGCGTTACCCACTGTAAACCGATAGCAACAGTTGAGTGCGCGATTGCGATTGGGCGATATGAAACATCAAGATTTAGTTTAGTTGAGTTAAAACCTGAAACTGGTCGTAAACATCAATTGAGAAGGCATATGTCTCACCTTCGTCACCCTATTATTGGTGATAGCAAGCATGGAGACTTACGGCAGAATAGAGGAGTGAATACACATTTTTCAGTGTCTCGCTTGATGTTACATGCCAGCTTATTAAATTTAAATCACCCAATAACAAAAGAAAATATATCGTTAGTTGCCACGTGGGATACACAATGGTTGTCATTAATTGAGCAATTTGGATGGTCAGATAAAGTTGCAAAATTAGGGATAAACGTCATTAACTCATCAAGTTAACTATGAAATAGAGGGAATGTTATGTCAAAAATAGGCATTTTTGTTGGAACTGTCTATGGGAACTCTTTAGCTGTTGCGGAAACGGCACAAGAAATTTTAGAGCAGCAAGGGCATGAAGTGGTTGTTTTTGATGAGCCCACCTTGAATGATTGGCAACTTTATAATTCAGGCAATGAAATTGCACTTATTGTTACTTCGTCGACAGGGCAAGGGGATTTGCCTGATACAATCGCCCCGTTATATAGCGAAATCAAAGATGTTGTCGGTTATCAACCGGATTTGCGTTATGGCCTAATTGCTTTAGGCGATAGCAGTTATGAAAGTTTTTGTGGCGCTGGTATTCGTTTTGATGAGTTGTTAGCTGAGCAATCAGCAACCCGTATTGGTGATATTTTATTTATTGATGCGATTGAAGTCGATGTTCCCGAGGAGTTTGCTAAGCCTTGGGTTGAAGCATGGGCTGAGTTACTTTAAATGTCTGCGCCGTAGTATTACCAGTATTAATGATAAATATCGGCAGTACTACGGCGCAGTAAATCAATCGTTTCGCCTGTAAATTATTTACGGGTCAATTTTTCTAGATCCGCTTCAATTTCCGCGATCTTGTTTGAAACCACATGTTCAAGATGACGCAAATCATCAAGAATTTTGTGTTTTAAATCAATATCAGTTTGATCTGTTTGGCAAATTTGGTCTAGTTCTTCGATGGCATAACGCAGGTTAGTGTTAATTTCATTAATTTCTTTGAAATTATTATTACCATCCGCAATGGTTTTACGCTGGCGTGGATATTTGAATTTTACGCTTTTAGCGAAAAACTCCCCTTTATCTTTGCGAAAATAAATTTTTAAAATGTCATTATTCGCTTCTTGGCGTAAGGTGTAGCGGTCGATGTCTTGAGGGTTACTGATGCCTAAACTTTTCAAATTATCGTACATGTTAGCTCGCTTTACTGTAGAGACAGAGTCGGTGAACAAAGTGATAGTGTGAGCAGGCCGTAACAATATCGGTCTATTTCTCGTTAAGAAGTTATCTATTCTACCCATCTGGGTGATAGATTGAATGATGTTATTACGCAAACAGCATCATTATAATGAAAAATAAAATAATACAGTTTTATTAGAGGTAAACGGCAAAAGCTACGGACATATTATGCGCGATTTCTAGAAATTGACAAACTTCTCTTTGCAATTAATGCGCTAATATTAAAAGGTAACGCTGATATGGCCACCCGAGTTGCATACGAGTGTATGCGATTCGGGATAGCTTCGATTTTTAACCTAATTACAATGGCTCATGACAAAAACTTATTATAAAAACCAGTAACAGGTTTGGTATGAGATTCTAGGTGATTAATTACTCATCAATCGTTCTTAATAATTCATTAATACCGACTTTGCCGCGAGTTTTCTCATCGACTTTTTTAACAATGACTGCGCAATATAGGCTATAGCGACCATCTTTTGATGGTAAATTTCCCGATACAACCACGGAACCAGCAGGGACTCGGCCGTAATGAATTTCACCTGTTTCACGGTCATAGATTTTGGTGCTTTGTCCCAGATAAACCCCCATTGAAATAACGGAGCCTTCTTCAACAATCACCCCTTCGACCACTTCGGAACGAGCACCAATAAAGCAGTTGTCTTCAATAATCGTTGGGTTGGCTTGTAGTGGCTCTAAGACACCGCCAATACCCACGCCACCAGATAAATGCACGTTTTTACCAATCTGCGCACATGAGCCCACGGTTGCCCATGTATCCACCATGGTGCCTTCATCAACGTAGGCACCAATATTGACATAAGATGGCATTAATACGCTATTTTTAGCGATATAAGCGCCTTTACGTACAGCCGCTGGAGGAACAACTCGGAAGCCTTCTTTCTCGAAGCGAGCTTGGTCATAATCTGCAAATTTCATCGGCACTTTATCGAAATAACGGCTTTCTGCACCGTCAATCACTTGGTTATCTTGAATGCGAAAGGATAACAAAACCGCTTTTTTCAGCCATTGATGGGTAACCCAAACACCGGCAATTTTTTCAGCTACACGCAATTTGCCGCTATCGAGTAATGCAATGGTATCTAGCACGGCTTGTTTTACCGAACTTGATACAGTATTTGGTGTGATACTGGCTCGCTCTTCGAACGCTTGTTCAATGATCGCTTGTAAATGCTGCATTGATTGTATTTTCCTCTTGAATGACATAAAAGTGAACGTTCACCATGAAAATGTGATGGACGCTATATTTTATCCTTCGATTTTAGGGTTTCTGTCAACCTTTCTGATAACTCTTGTTGCATATTTTTAGTCAACGCTTTGTGATCTTTATCTGCTAACACAAAGAAATCTTCCACTTTTTCGCCAATTGTGGTGATGCGCGCGCCATACAGAGAAATTTCCATTTGAGCAAAAATATGACCGATGCGAGCTAATAAACCAGGTTGGTCCAAAGCGAACAACTCCATATAAGTGCGACGTTCGTTAGTGGAATGTAGAAAATTAACTTTTGTTGGCACGGTAAAGTGACGTAACTTTGACGGTAAAGTACGTGGCTTAGGCAGTGAAATTTCGGGTTGCTGAACGGCTAATAACAACATTTTTCGAATATGATCGTATCTGTCTTTGGATAGGGGGCTACCGTTAGGCTCAAGTACGACGAAGGTATCCATGGCCATATTGTCTTTGTTAGTAAAAATTTGAGCACTGTGAATGCTTAAATTTCGTCGATCTAATTCGCTGGCGACAGCGGCAAATAAATGGGGTTTATCATGGCACCAAATGAAAATTTCTGTTCCGCCATGTTTAGGTTGCGTGCTGATTAACACTAAAGGCTGGCTCAAATCATGGGCTAGTAGGTGCTTAGCATGCCATGCTAATTGGGATGGAGTGTGACGTAAAAAATAATCTGCATGGCAACGAGACCATAACCCTTGTAGTTTTTCTTCATCAATGGATGATTGGCGCAGTAATGATAAAGCCTGATAACGATGGTGACGAATGCGTTCACGTAAGTCAGGGGTGCTTTGCATGCCTTGATTTAACTGGTGTTCTGTTGATAAAAATAGTTCACGAATTAAACTTTGTTTCCAACTATTCCACAGCGTGCTATTTGTCGCACAAATGTCAGCGACAGTTAGACACATCAGGTAGTTAAGCCGTGAAACGGTTTTTACTTCCCCTGCAAATTGTTTAATGACATCAGGATCTTGGATGTCGCGTCGTTGAGCGGTTACTGACATCAATAAGTGATTTTTCACCAACCATGACGCCAATTCAGCTTCTTTGGTAGAAAAATCATGTAGTAAGGCAAAATCATAAACAAACTCAGAGCCGAGATCGGAGTGATCTCCTGAGCGGCCTTTAGCAATATCGTGGAAAATCGCTGCTAATCGTAAAAGCTCAGGTTGCAATAATTTGGGATAAACACTAACGCAAAGAGGGTGATCTCGTCGGTTTTCTTCTAAGGTAAAGCTATCAATTTTTTGCAGCACACGAATAGTATGTTCATCAACGGTATATGCATGGAATAGGTCGAATTGCATTTGCCCGACAATATTGCTCCATAGCGGTGTGTAAGCGCTTAATACACTATGAAGGTGCATGGGAACAAAGGCACCTTTGATTGCTCTGGGGTGGCGTAGAATTTTGATAAACAGTTTTCGGGCTTCAGGAATTTCACATAATGGCACTGAAAGGTTACGGCGTGCATAACGAAGCTGACGTAATGTGGTGGAATAGATCCCTGTAATATTTGGATAGCGAGCCATTTGATAAAACATTTTTAAAATAGCAGCTGGTTGCTTAATAAATAATTCTTCATCAATAACATCAATCAATGACCCGCGTAATTGGAATAGCGAATCAATAGGGCGTGGTTTTTCGTTAGGGTTAAGCGTTAAAATGGCCTCATCAAATAATTGTAATAGCATTTGATTGAGTTCTCTCACCCGGCGAGTGACACGATAGAAATCTTTCATCATTCGTTCAACGGGTTGGTTTTTTTCGCCCTCATAACCCAGTAACCGAGCTACACTAAACTGGCGGTCAAATAGTAGACGATTATCATGACGTTTCACCACTAAATGGAGCGCAAAGCGAATTTTCCATAAAAACATTAAGCACTCTTTGAGTTCTTGGCGCTCTTCTTCGGTGAGAAAGCCAAAGCCCACCATTTCATCGACGGTGGTTGCGCCAAAATGGCGCCTGCCGACCCACAGTAATGTATGGATATCTCGCAATCCCCCTGGGCTACTTTTAATATCAGGTTCTAAATTATAGCTGGTGCTATGGTAGCGTTGATGACGTTCTTGTTGTTCTTCAATTTTTGCAGCAAAAAAGACCGCGGAAGGCCAAAAATCATCGCTAAAAATGGTTTTTTGTAATTGTAAAAACAGGGTGACATCACCACAAATTAGCCGTGATTCAATGAGATTAGTTGCAGTGGTTAGGTCTGCATTTCCGGCTTCAATGCATTCAGCCAGCGAACGAACACTGTGGCCGATATCAAACCGTAGATCCCACAATAGAGTAATAAATTGCCCAATTTCGCTAGCAATGTGCTCTGGAAGAGGGGTTTTGCTTAACACTAAAATATCAATGTCAGAAAGTGGGTGCAATTCATGGCGTCCATAACCCCCAACAGCGATTAGTGACATATCTGGTTGCTTATCAAATTGAAAGGATTGCCATAATCGCGTTAGTAAGGCATCAAGATAGTCACTACGTAAGTGAATGAGATCGACAACATCTTTACCTTGCTTGAAAGCCTCTTCGAGCCACTGATCAAAATTATCGACATGTTGCCTTAATGAATTCAGCTCAAGGTCATGAGTACTAAATTGATTAGGGGGTAGGTAGGAAGCTGAATTTACAGTCATCTTTATCTTTCCGTATTGATAGCAATAGGGGGTAGCTACCAGCTTACGGTTTTTTGATAAAAATGAACAGAGGAAGAGCCTTCGGTTAGGAAGGCTCTACAGAGAAGATTATTCGTTAACTAATACCGCAGAGATAAATGGTTCTTCTTCTTTACGCAGTGTGAGGATTTCACAGCCGTTATCCGTCACAACTAACGTATGTTCATATTGGGCAGACCAGCCGCGGTCTTTGGTTTTTACTGTCCAACCATCTTTCATGGTACGAATACGGTGATCGCCTGTATTGACCATAGGCTCAATGGTAAAAGTCATCCCTTTTTGCAGGACTACGCCACTGTCGTCAGCGTCGTAGTGTAGAACTTGTGGTTCTTCATGAAAACCTTGGCCAATGCCGTGGCCGCAATATTCACGCACAACAGAGAAATCTTGTTTTTCGACAAATTCTTGAATGGCTTTACCCAAAGTTCGTAAGCGAATACCCGGTTTAACCATACGAATTGCCAAATACAAGCTGTCTAGTGTGACTTGGCAAAGGCGCTCACCTTGAATCGTCGGTTTACCAACGATAAACATTTTGGAGGTATCGCCATGGAAGCCATCTTTAATGACGGTAACATCAATATTGACAATATCGCCATCTTTCAAAATTTTATCATCACTAGGAATGCCGTGGCAGATGACATCATTGACGGATATACAAACTGATTTAGGAAAACCGTGATAATTCAGGCACGCAGGGATAGCTTGCTGTACGTCAACAATATGTTGATGACATAGGCGATCTAATTCACCTGTACTAACTCCCGGCACAACGTGCGGAGCAATCATTTCTAATACTTCTGCGGCTAAGCGGCCAGCAACGCGCATTTTCTGAATATCTTCTTCAGTTTTGATAATAATAGCCATGAGTGTAGTCCATTCATGCCAACATTGATTAAAGGCATGTTAAAAAAGAGGGGTAAAAATAGGGAGCCCATTTTACATCGATGAGACATATGGTAACAGCCACCGCATTTTCTGCCAACTAGCTATCGAACGGATTCGAAAGTCGAAGTTACTTTATAGTAGATAAGGAAAGGAGCAGAGCTTGTTCATTTTGAGCTTTTAACAGCACAAAATGCAAAGTAATAATGAAGGTCATCTAGAAGGCATTGCAAAAATAAGGCTTTTTTATCTTGCCAAATAGTGTCTATAATTGAGCTGAGCAATGGTTAAATATTGCTCAACTCAATAGCTTTAAATCAAATCCACTTTTAGGCACTTTTGTGAGCGAAAAAAACAACAAAAGTTGGCTTCTAAGTTGGTTTTATGGTATAAAGCGCGCCGGCAATCCATATTATTTCTTATCACCATCATCGAAATGTCATTTTATGGCGTCAAGATGAAGCCGCTGATAAAATATTGGATGTGCGAAACTTAAAACTCAATTGTGTAATAACACACACAAATCGACACGTGCACCGGGGTGCTCTTATGCGTTTTTTAACGCAGCTTTGGAGTCGGTAGCATGGGATTTGTGGAGGCATAACCCCAATTACTTAAATACAGAGGTATTAAATGGCAACTGTTTCCATGCGCGATATGTTACAAGCAGGCGTACACTTTGGTCACCAGACTCGTTACTGGAACCCAAAAATGAAACCTTTCATTTTCGGTGCGCGTAACAAAGTTCATATCATCAACCTGGAAAAAACTGTTCCAATGTTCAACGAAGCTCTGGCTGAGTTGACTAAAATTGCTTCTCGTAAAGGCAAAATTCTGTTTGTCGGTACTAAACGTGCTGCAAGCGAAGCCGTTCAAGAAGCTGCTAACAGCTGTGATCAGTATTTCGTTAACCACCGTTGGTTAGGCGGAATGTTGACTAACTGGAAAACCGTTCGTCAGTCAATCAAACGTCTGAAAGATTTAGAAATTCAATCACAAGACGGTACTTTTGACAAACTGACTAAGAAAGAAGCGCTGATGCGTACTCGTGAACTTGGTAAGTTAGAAAACAGCTTAGGCGGTATCAAAGATATGGGCGGTTTACCTGACGCTCTGTTCGTTATCGATGCAGACCACGAACACATTGCTATCAAAGAAGCAAACAACCTGGGTATCCCAGTATTTGCTATCGTTGATACTAACTCTGATCCAGACGGTATCGACTTCGTTATCCCTGGTAACGATGATGCAATCCGTGCAATCAAACTGTATCTGGGCGCTGTAGCAAGCACCGTTCGTGAAGGTCGTTCACAAGATCTGGCTGTTCAAGCAGAAGAAAGCTTAGTAGAAGCTGAATAATAAGGCTCAAACCCTTATTTAGGTATTGCTATACAGGTACTGCTATATGTTAGAAGGGGCCTGATTTAGGCCCCTTTTATATATGAATCAGAACTATCCACGTGGGGAAGACTCCCACGGGGAATATCGAGGAATAAATCACATGTCTGGAATTACCGCTGCATTGGTAAAAGAACTGCGCGAACGTACTGGCGCAGGTATGATGGAATGTAAAAAAGCACTTGTTGAAGCTAATGGCGACATCGAATTAGCGATTGATAACATGCGTAAATCAGGTCAAGCAAAAGCGGCTAAAAAAGCAGGTCGCGTTGCAGCTGAAGGTGTTATCCTGACGGAAGTTTTCAACGGTGGTAAAACAGGTGCTCTGGTTGAGCTGAACTGTGAAACTGACTTCGTTGCTAAAGATGCAGGTTTCTTAGCATTCGGTAAAGAAGTTTTAGCTTCTGTTGTCGCTGACAAAAATGCTGACATCGATGCACTGAAAGCAAAATTCGAAGAAGCTCGTACAACATTAGTTGCGAAAATTGGTGAGAACATCAATATTCGTCGCGTTGCTATTCTGGAAGGCGCACAAGTAGGTAGCTACCTGCACGGTGCTCGTATTGGTGTTTTAGTTGCGGCTGAAGGCGCTGACGAAGAGTTACTGAAACACATCGCTATGCATATCGCTGCAAGCAAACCTGAATATGTAACTCCAGATGATGTTCCTGCTGATGTTGTTGCTCACGAGCATCAAATTCAGTTAGACATCGCAATGCAATCTGGTAAACCACGCGAAATCGCTGAAAAAATGGTTATCGGTCGCATGAACAAATTCACAGGCGAAATCTCTCTGACTGGCCAGCCTTTCGTAATGGACCCAAGCAAATCTGTTGGTGACTTACTGAAAGAGAAAGGTGCTACTGTTTCTGGTTTCCTTCGTTTCGAAGTAGGTGAAGGTATCGAGAAAGTTGAAACTGACTTTGCAGCAGAAGTTGCTGCAATGAGCAAGTAATCAACTAAGGGCCGCCAATTGGCGGCTCTGTTTTATATACGTATATTCCCCGGATGTTAGCGTCATCGGCATACGCTAGAATTTGTGTGTATAAAAAAATTATATTTAAATTAATTAAAAATTTTAGGTACGTAGAACCGTGTGATTCTACGTGTGTTACCCCAATAAATATCTGTTAGGACAGAACACCATGGCAACCAATGCAAAACCCGTTTATCAGCGTATTCTGCTTAAATTAAGTGGCGAAGCCTTACAAGGCGCAGAAGGTTTTGGTATCGATGCTAGCGTTTTAGATCGTATGGCTCAGGAAATTAAAGAACTCATAGAACTGGGTATACAGGTCGGTGTGGTTATTGGCGGTGGTAACCTGTTTCGTGGTGCTGGTTTGGCACAAGCTGGCATGAACCGTGTTGTCGGAGACCACATGGGAATGCTAGCAACGGTGATGAACGGACTCGCGATGCGTGATGCATTACATCGCGCCTATGTGAATGCAAGACTGATGTCTGCGATCCCACTTAACGGTGTCTGTGATAACTATAGCTGGGCAGAGGCCATTAGCTTGTTACGTCACGGCCGCGTTGTTATTTTTTCGGCAGGAACAGGAAACCCATTCTTTACAACAGACTCCGCTGCGTGCCTACGTGGTATTGAAATTGAAGCGGATGTTGTGTTAAAAGCAACAAAAGTTGATGGTGTTTATTCAGCAGACCCTGCTAAAGACCCTGACGCAGTTCTTTATGAAAATCTGAGCTACCAAGAAGTGTTGGAACGTGAACTTAAAGTGATGGACTTAGCAGCATTCACATTAGCACGTGACCATAACTTACCGATTCGTGTATTCAATATGAATAAACCGGGCGCTTTACGACGCGTTGTTATGGGCGAAAATGAAGGAACTCTGATTTCTCACAATTAATACTCAGAGACATGACCTGAGTTTAAATGTATTATCTAATATAAATTCAGACAATTTAAGCGAGGTCGCATGCGGCCTTTAATAACCAGTTCTTAAGGGTTGAAAACGTGATTAACGAAATCCAAAAAGATGCTCAAGACCGTATGGAAAAGAGCCTTGAAGCATTCAAAAACCAAATTAGTAAAGTTCGCACAGGCCGTGCATCTCCAAGCCTATTAGATGGCATTACTGTTGAGTACTACGGTTCAGCGACACCTTTGCGCCAATTAGCTAACGTCACTGTTGAAGATTCACGGACATTAGCTATTTCGGTTTTTGACCGTAGCATGTCACCAGCGATTGAAAAAGCAATCATGGCATCAGATTTGGGCCTGAACCCGTCATCAGCGGGTACTGTTATCCGTGTTCCACTTCCTCCATTAACGGAAGAACGTCGTAAAGACTTAATTAAAGTGGTCCGTGGTGAGGCAGAGCAAGGTCGTATCGCAGTTCGTAACGTTCGCCGTGACGCTAACGACAAAGTCAAAGCGTTACTGAAAGATAAAGAAATCAGTGAAGATGACGAACGTCGTTCACAAGATGATATCCAAAAACTGACTGATAGCTACATCAAGAAAGTTGATGAAGCATTAGCGCAAAAAGAAGCAGAGTTGATGGAATTTTAATCCATCATAATAATAAAGCCACCAATGCAGACGGTAAAAGTGTGCGTTAGCGTGGCTTTATTATTTTTCAAGTTTATTAAAAAATCCTTTCTAACCTCTAAGCTGATATAATCTCAGTATTGAATTAATACAGAGTACTCAATCACTATGAAACGTCTGACAATCCTAGGTTCTACAGGCTCAATTGGTACAAATACACTTTCTGTTGTTCGCCAAAATCCCGAAAAATTTCAAATTGTTGCTTTAGTGGCAGGAAAAAATGTCACTGAAATGGCGAAACAGTGCCTTGAGTTTAATCCGAAATATGTCTCAATGGCGGATGAATTATCAGCAAAAGCCTTAAAAACTATTTTGATTGAGAATAACTGCAAGACTGAGGTTTTGTCAGGAAAACAAGCGGCTATTGACCTTGCGGGCCTTGATGATGCCGACCAAGTTATGTCAGCAATTACCGGAGTTGCCGGTTTACTTCCTACCTTGGCTGCAATACGTAAAGGTAAAAGAATATTATTAGCGAATAAAGAGTCTTTAATTACCAGTGGCCGTTTATTCTTTAATGAGATTCGTAAGCACAATGCAACCGTATTTCCTATTGATAGCGAGCATAATGCTATTTTCCAAAGTTTACCGGAAATTATTCAACGCAATTTAGGCTTTGCTGATTTATCAGCCTCGGGTATTTCAAGTATTGTTTTGACCGGTTCTGGCGGGCCTTTTAGGGATACACCATTATCGCATTTTGATAACGTGACACCTGATGAAGCATGTAACCATCCAAATTGGTCAATGGGACGAAAAATATCAGTTGATTCAGCGACAATGATGAATAAAGGTCTAGAATATATTGAGGCTTGCTACTTTTTTAATGCGAATGCTGAGCAGATGGAAGTAATTATCCATCCTCAATCGGTTATTCATTCTATGGTTCGGTATAAAGATGGCAGCGTGATAGCACAACTGGGTACGCCTGATATGCGCACTCCGATTTCATATAGCATGGCTTATCCTCAACGTATCATATCTGGTGCAAAACCTCTTGATTTTGCAACGCTTTCATCATTAACGTTTGTTCAGCCTGACTACCAACGCTATCCTTGCTTGAAGCTCGCAATCGATGCCTGCCACCAAGGGCAAGCCGCTACAACCGCGCTTAATGGTGCAAATGAAGTGACTGTTGCGGCCTTTCTTGAAGGCAAAATACGCTTTACGGATATAGCAAAAATTAACCACAGTGTATTAGATAGCCAAGTTTTTTCTGAACCTGTTTCAATTGAAGAGGTCTTAGAAATCGACGAGCGAGCACGTAAAAATGCAGAAAAAATAATCGCTCAGACAATTTAACGCTGGTATGTGTTTTATTTAGTTGCTGATAGCCATAATAACTCTTTAATATGTGACGTGTTTAAAAAAAGAAAAATAACATAGCACTACTTTGAGAATTAAGGATGTGTCTTATCAGCAAATTCAATAATAGTAGTTATTATTGGTCTGTATACTCAAAGTGGTACTCACAAGGATTAATATTTAATGAACTCTAGTGGTGAAAATCTCTCTGATTCAATGATGCCTAAGCATGTTGCTATCATTATGGATGGTAATGGTCGATGGGCTAAGCAAAGAGGGAAACTCAGAATTACAGGTCATAAGGCAGGTGTTGAATCTGTCCGTAATTCGGTGCGTTTTGCGGTGAAAAATAAAATTAGTTCGCTCACATTGTATGCATTTAGCAGTGAAAACTGGAGACGACCAGAGAAAGAAGTGAGTTCTCTAATGGAACTATTTGTTTTTGCTCTTGATAATGAAGTTAAAAACCTGCATAAAAACAATGTCAAACTAAAAGTCATTGGTGATATTAGTCGTTTTAGTGAACGCCTCAGAAAAAGAATTGATAAGGCAGAAGCATTAACGCAAAACAACACTGGGCTAAAACTGAATATAGCCGCGAACTATGGTGGTCGCTGGGACATCAGTAACAGTGTAAAACAAGTATTTGCAAAGGTACAAAGTGGTGAACTTTCTATTGATGACATCAATGAAGAAAATATTAATGACCATATTTGTATGCATGATCAAGAAAATGTCGATTTAGTCATTAGAACCGGTGGGGAGCATCGCATTAGCAACTTCCTATTATGGCAAGTCGCTTATGCGGAATTTTATTTCACCAACGTTTTGTGGCCAGATTTTGATGAAATGGTGTTTCAGAGTGCAGTTGATGCTTTTAGTAAGCGTGAGCGCCGTTATGGTGGAGCTGAATCAGATGATGAACTGGGCAAGGAATAGGGGATAGATGTGCTGAAATATCGTTTACTTACTGCGATAGTCTTAATACCGATTGTTATAGCAGCTCTGTTTTTACTTTCCCCAGCAAATTTTGGGCTTGTCGTAATTGCGGTTTGTGCTTTAGGAGCTTGGGAATGGGCACAATTTGTCGGCTGGCATTCACAAGCTAAACGTGTCGGGTTGGCGGTTGTTTTTGCAGCAATATTACTTGCAATGCAATTTTCTATCTCCAATATAAACCAGTTCTCCTCTGAGCCTATGGTTTTGTATGGCCTGTGGGCAGGTCTTATTTGGTGGGTAATAGCGATTATTTTAGTTGTTACCTACCCAGCATCGGCTTCTTGGGGTAAATCAGCAATTATCCGGTTGTTATTTGGCGTGTTAACGATTATCCCATTTTATTGTGGAATGATGGTTTTAAGAACTGTGGGTTATCAAAGTGATACATTCTTCGGTGCTTGGTGGTTACTGTATGTCATGTTGCTAGTTTGGGGGGCAGATTCAGGTGCCTATGCATTTGGTCGTACTATCGGACGCAACAAAATGGCACCTAAGGTATCTCCTGGTAAAACGTGGGAAGGCTTAGTCGGTGGGCTGATAACAGCAGGGATTATCTCATGGTTATTTAGCGCCTTTGCGCCAATCCCTGTGATGCCTGATTATTTACTAGTGACTTCAATTATTGTTGTTGTAGTATCAGTATTTGGTGATTTGACCGAAAGTATGTTTAAGCGTCAATCAGGTATTAAAGATAGTAGCCACTTAATTCCAGGGCATGGCGGTATTTTGGATCGTATTGATAGCCTGACGGCAGCAATCCCTGTTTTTGCTGGGCTAAATTTGTTAATTTTTAACGGTTTTGGTCTTTAGGAAGATACATGGGATTTATTTGGAGTTTAGCTGCATTTATTATCGCGATAGGCGTGTTAATTACAGTACACGAGTTCGGTCACTACTGGGTTGCTCGTCGCTGTGGTGTTTATGTTGAGCGCTTCTCTATTGGCTTTGGCAAAACGTTATGGCGTAAAGTCGATAAACATGGCACTGAGTTCGTTTTAGCCATTATCCCGTTAGGGGGTTATGTCAAAATGCTTGATGAACGTGTTGGAGAGGTTGCTCCTGAGCGTCGTCATCAAGCGTTTAATAATAAAACAGTAGGTCAACGAGCTGCCATTATTAGTGCGGGGCCTATTGCGAACTTTTTATTGGCAATTGTTGTCTATTGGATTGTCTTTATGATTGGCGTTCCTTCTGTGAAGCCTGTCATTGAAGATGTAAAACCAGGTTCTATTGCGGCAATTGCAAATTTTGAACCAAAAATGGAACTAAAATCCATTGATGGCATCGAAACTCCTGATTGGAATTCAGTTCGCTTAGCATTGGTCGGCAAAATAGGTGACCACGAACTGACTGCACAAGTATTACCGAGTGGTTATAATGAACCGATGACAAAAACGGTTGATTTAACGACTTGGCAGTTTGATCCTGAGAAACAAGATCCAATTTTGTCGTTAGGGATAATGCCTGTTTCTGCAAAAATTGACCCTGTTATTCAAAAAGTCACTGAGGGGTTAGCTGGCGAACGAGCAGGTTTACAGAAAGGTGACAGAATAGTCAGTGTTAACGGGGAGGTATTAGGCCTTTGGAACCCAGTAACACGAATTATTCGTAATAACCCAGGTGTACCGTTAAAACTAGAAGTACAACGGTCGCAACAATTGGTTTCACTCACGTTGACTCCTGATAGCCAAGATGGACAACGTGGAGAGAAAATTGGATTTGCAGGCGTAGAACTTTCAGTGTTACCGTTAGCAGATGAATATAAAATGGTGCAGCAATATGGGCCATTCTCTGCGTTTTACCAAGCCAGTGATAAGACGTGGCAGTTAATGAAGTTGACGGTCAATATGATGGGTAAACTGGTTGTTG
Source organism: Providencia sp. PROV004 (assembly GCF_011045615.1). NCBI lineage: Bacteria > Pseudomonadati > Pseudomonadota > Gammaproteobacteria > Enterobacterales > Morganellaceae > Providencia > Providencia sp. PROV004. Next base: position 3,524,233 of record NZ_CP042859.1, on the reverse strand, counting down.
GGGATGTCAAACTCAATAACTTGAGCGGTCCGATATCTATCGCTAAAGGTGCGGGGGTATCCGCCGAGTCAGGCTTGGTATATTATTTGATGTTTATTGCGCTTATTAGCGTCAATTTAGGTATCATCAATCTGTTTCCATTGCCTGTTTTAGATGGGGGGCACTTGCTCTTCTTATTAATTGAAAAAATTAAAGGAAGTCCAGTGTCTGAGCGAGTACAAGACTTTAGTTTTCGGATAGGTGCAATGGCATTGATTCTGTTAATGGGACTTGCACTTTTTAATGATTTCTCTCGCTTCTAATTTTTATAAGCTGGGGACCAGTAAGGAATACGCATAACAACGATGGCGATGAAAAAGTTGCTCATAGCGTCGCTGCTTTTCGGCAGCGCCACTGCATACGGTTCAGACGGATTCGTAGTTAAAGACATTCGTTTCGAAGGTCTACAACGCGTCGCCGTTGGTGCAGCATTATTGAACATGCCAGTTAGGGTTGGCGATTCAGTTGATAACGATGATATCAGCCGTTCGATCCGTTCCCTATTTTCAACCGGTAACTTCGAAGATGTTAGGGTCCTGCGTGATGGAAACACGCTGATCGTTCAAGTTAAAGAGCGGCCAACGATTGCCAGTATCACCTTTACAGGTAATAAGTCTGTTAAAGATGATATGCTCAAGCAGAACTTGGAAGCTTCAAATATCCGCGTTGGTGAGGCACTTGACCGCACGACAATTGCGAATATCGAAAAAGGTTTAGAAGACTTTTACTATAGCGTTGGTAAATATAATGCAACAGTAAAAGCTGTTGTGACACCTTTACCACGTAACCGTGTGGATTTAAAATTTGTTTTCTCTGAAGGTGTTTCAGCTCAAATTCAGCAAATTAATATTGTAGGTAATAAAAATTACACTACAGCAGAATTAGTTAATAAGCTGCAATTGCGTGATGATGTACCTTGGTGGAACCTTGCTGCTGACCAAAAATACCAGAAGCAAAAACTGGCGGGTGACTTAGAAACTCTGCGCAGTTTTTATCTTGACCGCGGTTATGCACGTTTTAACATTGACTCCACGCAAGTCAGTCTGACCCCAGACAAAAAAGGCATTTATATTACGATTAACATTACTGAAGGCGACCAATACAAAATATCGGGTGTCGAAGTTAATGGTAATACTGCAGATCACTTAACTGAAATCCAAGAACTTATCACTATCACACCGGGAGAGTTATATAACGGTGCTCAAGTGACAAGCATGGAAAACAAAATCAAAGATATGTTTGGCCGCTATGGTTATGCATATCCTCGAGTAATGACACAGCCTGAAATCAACGATGCAGATAAAACCGTGAAATTGCATTTAAATATTGATGCAGGTAACCGTTTCTATGTGCGTGAAATTCGTTTCCAAGGCAATGACACCAGTAAAGACACCGTTTTGCGTCGTGAAATGCGCCAAATGGAAGGGGCATGGCTTGGAAATGACCTTGTTGAACTCGGTAAAGAACGTCTGAATCGTACAGGTTATTTCGAAACTGTTGATGTTGAGACTCAACGTGTACCGGGCAGTCCTGACCAAGTAGATGTTATCTACAAGGTTAAAGAGCGTAATACAGGTTCAATGAACTTTGGTATCGGTTTTGGTACTGAAAGTGGTGTGAGTTTCCAAGTTGGGGTTACACAAGATAACTGGTTAGGTACAGGTAATGCGGTTGGTATTAACGCAAGTAAAAACGACTACTCAACTAACGTTGAATTCTCATTTACTGACCCGTATTTCACCGTGAATGGTGTGAGCTTAGGCGGTCGTATTTTCTATAACGACTTTAGTGCGAAAGATGCGGATCTATCTGGCTATAACAACAAAACGTATGGTCTAGACAGTTTCTTAAGCTTCCCGTTCAATGAAAATAACTCTTTCCGTGTTGGTGCGGGTTACGTTCATAACCGACTTTCAGACATGCGAGCTCAAGCTGCGATGTGGGATTACCTCGACTCTATGGGGAAAAATCCACCAGTTACAGAAAATGGGCGTAATAAAGAAAGTTTTGATGCGGATGACTTTACGCTTAACTTAGGTTGGACTTATAACTCGTTAAACCGTGGTTTCTTCCCAACATCGGGTAATAAAACGAACGTATCGGGTAAAGTAACAATACCTGGCTCTGATAACGAATACTATAAACTGCGCTTTGATACCGCACAGTATTACCCACTGGATGAAGACCAAACTTGGGTAGTTCTGGGGCGTGCACAAGCAGGTTATGGTGATGGTATTGGCAGTAAGCAAATGCCATTCTATGAAAACTTCTATGCGGGTGGTTCAAGCACCATTCGTGGTTTCCGTTCGAATAATATCGGTCCAAAAGCGGTTTACTTGAAGAGAATTAATGGTGTGGATGGCCCTGAGCCAGGAAGCCCATCAAGTGATGCGGTCGGTGGTAATGCGATGTACGCAGCATCATTTGAATTAATCACTCCGACTCCATTTATTGACGAGAAATATTCGAACTCAGTTCGTACGTCTCTGTTCGTTGATGCGGGTACGGTATGGGATACTAATTGGAACAGTATCAATGCTGATTGGCGTAAAGGTATGCCTGACTACGGTAAGGCAACTAACGTCCGTGCTTCTGCTGGTGTTGCTTTACAATGGATGTCCCCTCTTGGACCACTGGTCTTCTCTTATGCGCAGCCGATTAAGGACTACGAAGGGGATAAATCAGAACAGTTCCAATTTAATATTGGTAGAACGTGGTAAGCTATTCCAGTTTCTACTTATGATGGCTCCCATAATTTTATGGGAGCAACCAAAATTTCCAGCCATACGTATGGGTTAAGGAGTTTAGTGTGAAAAAATTGTTGTGTGCAGCGGGTGTGAGTATTGCTTTAGCAATGTCTGCGGGTGCTTATGCTGAGAAAATCGCTATCGTCAATGTTGGTGAAATTTTCCAAAATATGCCTGCGCGTGAAGCCGTTGCTAAACAGCTTGAAAGTGAATTCAAAAGCCGTGCGACTGAGTTACAAAATCTAGAAAAAGATTTGCAAACTCGTGTTGAAAAATTGCGCCGTGATGGTGCAACGATGAAGCAAAGTGAGCGCGAAAAGCTTGAATCTGAACTCATGACTAAACGTGATCAATTCGCTGAAAAAGCTCAAAAATTTGAAGAAGACAACCGTCGTCGTCAAGGTGAAGAGCGTACTAAAATTTTAACTCGTATTCAGAACTCTATTAAGTCTGTTGCCGCTAAAGAAGGCTATGATGTCGTTATCGATGCAAATGCAGTTGCCTATGCAAAAGATAGCGTTGACATTACAAGTCAGGTTCAAAAACAGGTTAAATAATAGATGTCTTCAATTCGATTGGCTGACCTTGCTCAGCAGTTGAATGCGCAATTACACGGTGATGGTGATATTACCATCACCGGTATTGCTCCAATGCATTCAGCGAATAATCAACAGATTACTTTTTTATCTGACAGCCGTTATAGTGACAAATTGGCCGATTGCCAAGCTGCAGCGGTGGTTCTCACAGCAAAAGATCTCGAAGCATGTAAAGTAGCTGCACTGGTAGTGGATAACCCATACCTTGCTTATGCACGCATGGCTCAAATTATGGATACAACGCCAAGTCCGGCTGAAGATATCCACGCATCAGCGGTAATTGCTGATGATGCAAAACTCGGTAAGAATGTCGCAATTGGCGCAAATGCTGTTATCGAAAGTGGTGTTGAACTTGGCGATAATGTGGTGATTGGCGCAGGTTGTTTTGTGGGTAAAAATACACGCATAGGTACAGGGACCCGTTTATGGGCAAATGTCAGCGTGTACCACAATATCGAAATTGGTACACATTGTTTAATTCAATCTGGCACTGTGATTGGTTCAGATGGCTTCGGTTATGCAAATGATCGTGGTAATTGGATCAAAATTCCTCAGTTAGGCACAGTGATCATCGGCGATCGTGTTGAGATCGGTGCAAGCACAACGATTGATCGCGGTGCGTTAGATAACACTGTGATTGGTAATGGGGTTATTATCGATAACCAATGCCAAATTGCACACAATGTCATAATTGGTGATAATACCGCAGTTGCTGGCGGAGTTATCATGGCTGGTAGTTTAAAAATCGGTCGTTACTGCATGATTGGTGGGGCTAGCGTCATCAACGGTCATATGGAAATTTGCGATAAGGTCACAGTAACAGGAATGGGTATGGTCATGAGGCCTATCACTGAACCGGGAGTATATTCTTCAGGAATTCCTTTACAGCCTAATAAAGCTTGGCGTAAAACAGCTGCTTTAGTCTTAAGTATCAATGAGATGAATAAGAGACTGAAACACGTTGAGCGTGAATTAGATAGCCAAAATCAAAAAAATCAGTAATCATTTTGTAATTCAGGCTAAAATAGTTATCTGAGTTACGTTTTCCGGCCTGCCAGTTAACCTAATTTATGGGTTAAAGCAGGCCGATTCATTAATTAAACCGTATTAATAGACAGGAAGAGTATTTCGATGAGTGATAATCATACTCTGAATATAGAAGAAATCTTAGAACTGCTTCCACACCGTTACCCATTCCTTTTGGTTGACCGTGTATTAGATTTTGAAAAAGGCAAATCATTGCGTGCAGTGAAAAATGTGTCATTTAATGAGCCATTTTTCCAAGGGCACTTTCCAAGCAAACCCATTTTTCCTGGCGTATTAATTTTAGAAGCCATGGCACAAGCGACTGGGATCCTTGCGTTTAAAAGCGTTGGAAAATTAGAGCCTGGTGAGTTGTACTATTTTGCAGCGATAGACAATGCGCGTTTTAAACGTCCTGTTCTACCAGGAGACCAAATGGTCTTAGAAGTAGAATTTATTAAAGAACGTCGCGGAGTTGCACGTTTTAAAGGTGTTGCTAAAGTTGATGGAGAAGTGGCCTGCGAAGCAGAAATGATGTGCGCCCGTCGCCGTGAGGTCTGATATGATTGATAATACAGCCTATATTCATCCATCCTCTATCGTAGAAGATGGAGCTATCATCGGTGCCAATGTTCGTATTGGCCCTTTTTGTTATATTGGCGCGAATGTCGAAATTGGCGAAGGTACTGAGTTGAAATCTCATGTTGTCGTTAATGGCCATACAAAAATAGGCCGTGACAATGTGATTTTCCAGTTCGCTTCCATTGGTGAGATTAACCAAGATCTTAAATATCAAGGTGAACCAACACGAGTTGAAATCGGGGATAGAAACCGTATTCGTGAAAGCGTAACTATTCACCGTGGTACAGTTCAAGATGTTGGCCTGACAAAAGTGGGCAACGATAATTTACTGATGGTGAATGTGCATATTGCCCATGATTGTATCATTGGCAACCGTTGTATTATTGCAAATAACGGTACTTTAGGTGGCCATGTAACACTTGGTGATTATGCCATCATTGGTGGTATGACCGCAGTTCATCAATTTTGTAAAATTGGTGCTCATGTTATGGTCGGCGGTTGCTCTGGTGTTGCACAAGACGTGCCACCTTATGTTATTGCACAGGGTAACCACGCAACACCATTTGGTTTAAATCTTGAAGGTTTAAAACGCCGTGGTTTTGAAAAAGAATCACTACATGCTATTCGTAATGCATACAAGGTGTTATATCGTTCAGGTAAATCATTAGAAGAAGCACGTGAAGAAATCGCGGAAGCGGCAAAAGCCAATGAACACGTTAAAGTGTTTAGTGATTTCTTAGAGGATTCAGCACAGTCTAAACGTGGTATTATTCGTTAATCTAGTATTAATGAATCTGGGCCTTTAATAAGGAGCGAATTTCGGTGAATAATAGCCGCCCACTTACTATTGGCCTTGTTGCCGGAGAAACATCTGGTGATATTCTCGGTGCTGGGCTTATCCGTGCACTTAAAGAGCAAATACCAGATGCTCGCTTTGTTGGTGTTGCTGGTCCATTAATGCAAGCGGAAGGTTGTGAAGCTTGGTATGAAATGGAAGAGCTTGCTGTCATGGGCATTGTTGAAGTCCTTGGCCGTCTACCTCGGCTATTATCCATTCGTAAGGATTTAACCCAGCGTTTTACTGAACTACAGCCGGATGTTTTTGTTGGGATTGATGCCCCTGATTTTAATATTACCCTAGAGGGGCGCTTAAAATCGAAAGGTATCAAAACCATTCATTACGTTAGCCCATCAGTTTGGGCATGGCGCCAGAAGCGGGTATTTAAAATTGGTCGTTCAACAAATTTAGTATTAGCTTTTTTACCTTTTGAAAAAGCATTTTACGACCGTTTTAATGTTCCTTGCCGTTTTATCGGGCATACAATGGCGGATGCCATTCCATTACATCCTGATAAACAAGCCGCTCGACATCGGCTGAATATTCCTGAGCATGTTAAATGTTTGGCTTTACTGCCAGGAAGTCGTCATTCAGAAGTCGAAATGCTAAGCGCAGATTTTCTCAATACAGCGAAAATATTACAACGCAATATCCCTGATTTACATATTGTGGTGCCGTTGGTGAATGAAAAACGCCGCCAGCAGTTTGATGAGATAAAAGAAAATACCGCACCTGAATTGCAAGTCCATATTTTAGATGGTCAGGCTCGTGATGCAATGATTGCAGCAGATGCGACTTTGTTAGCATCAGGAACAGCAGCACTTGAGTGTATGCTAACAAAATGCCCAATGGTGGTGGGGTATCGTATGAAACCTTTCACTTTCTGGTTAGCTAAACGGTTAGTGAAAACGCCGTATGTTTCTTTGCCTAATTTGTTAGCAGAAAAAGAAATTGTGAAGGAGTTACTACAAGAGGAATGCCAGCCTGATAAACTCGCACAGCAGTTGCTTCCTCTCCTAGATGGTGGAGAACAGGTTGAAAACCTGAAACAAACTTTTTTACAATTACATCAGCTTATTCGTTGTGATGCAGATAAACAAGCTGCTGAAGCGGTATTAGATATGGTCAAAAATTAATGGAATTTATCTATCCAAAAGCAAATTTAATCGCTGGTGTTGATGAAGTGGGTCGAGGCCCGCTAGTTGGAGCTGTAGTGACCGCGGCAGTGATTCTTGATCCCAATAACCCAATTACAGGGCTGGCAGACTCAAAAAAACTCACCGAAAAAAAACGTGAGAAATTATTTGATGAAATCCAACAAAAAGCGCTGTGTTGGTGCATTGGTCGCGCAGAACCAGAAGAAATTGATAACATAAATATATTACATGCAACTATGTTAGCGATGCAGCGCGCAGTTGCGGGTTTATCTATTGTTCCTGAGTATGTTTTAATTGATGGCAACCGCTGTCCTAAATTGCCAATGCCTTCACAAGCAGTCATTAAAGGCGACAGCCTAGTACAAGAAATTAGTGCAGCATCCATTTTAGCTAAAGTGATTAGGGATAGGGAAATGGTCGAATTGGACAAAACCTTTCCTGAATATGGCTTTGCGAAGCATAAAGGCTACCCAACCGCGTATCATTTAGAAAAATTGGCGCAGTATGGTGCAACCGAATTCCATCGTAAAAGCTTTGCTCCAGTGAGAAGAGCTTTAGACAGCAATAAGTAGGTATTAGGTCGATGGCATCACCTCGTTTTATTCATTTACGTGTTCACAGTGACTATTCCATGATTGATGGGCTAGCCAAAACGGGGCCACTGGTTAAAAAAGTGGCTTCAATGGGCATGCCTGCGTTTGCGATCACCGATTTTACTAACCTTTGTGGGCTAGTCCGGTTTTATGGTGCAGCACATGGTGCAGGGATCAAACCCATTATTGGTGCTGATTTTTATGTGGAAAGTGAACTATTGGGTGATGAAATATCTCACTTAACTGTTTTAGCACGTAATAATGAAGGTTATCAAAACCTTACCCTACTCATTTCTGAAGCGTACCAAAAAGGCTATGGTGCGGTTGGACCAACAATTAAACGTGAATGGCTGGCTAAGCACAAAGATGGTTTGATTCTACTCTCTGGTGGCCGTAAAGGGGATGTCGGGCAATGTCTATTAAGAGGTAATCAAACTTTAGTGGATGAGTGCCTTGCATTCTATGAAACGCATTTTCCAGATTGCTACTACTTAGAATTAGTCAGAACAGGGCGGCCAGATGAAGAAAGTTATCTGCATGCGGCTGTCGAGTTAGCAACTAAAAAAGGCTTGCCTGTTGTTGCAACGAATGATGTTTGCTTCATTGAAAGTAGTGATTTCGACGCCCATGAAATACGTGTTGCTATCCATGATGGTTTTACATTAGCTGATCCGAAAAGGCCTAAAAATTATAGCCCTCAGCAATATTTACGTTCCGAAGAAGAGATGTGTGAGCTATTTGCTGACATCCCTGAAGCGTTAGAAAACAGTGTAGAGATTGCTAAGCGTTGTAACGTCACGATTCGCCTTGGTGAATACTTCTTACCGCAATTCCCAACAGGGGATATGAAAACCGAAGACTTTTTGGTTATGCGGTCAAAAGAAGGGTTAGAAGAGCGCCTCGAGTTTTTATTCCCAGACGAAAAAGTACGAGCGGAAAAACGCCCTGAATACGATGAGCGTCTGGAAATTGAACTTAACGTGATTAATCAGATGGGGTTCCCCGGTTACTTCTTGATCGTGATGGAATTTATCCAATGGTCAAAAGATAATGGCGTACCTGTGGGGCCGGGGCGAGGTTCCGGTGCGGGCTCTTTAGTTGCTTATGCCCTTAAAATTACGGATCTTGATCCGCTTGAGTTTGACTTGCTTTTTGAGCGTTTCTTGAATCCGGAACGTGTTTCGATGCCTGACTTTGATGTCGATTTCTGTATGGAAAAACGCGACCAAGTGATTGATCACGTAGCCCAAATGTATGGGCGTGACGCTGTTTCACAGATCATTACTTTCGGTACGATGGCCGCCAAAGCGGTTATCCGTGACGTGGGGCGCGTACTTGGGCACCCATATGGTTTTGTTGATAGAATTTCAAAATTAGTGCCGCCAGACCCCGGTATGACACTGGAAAAAGCGTTCGAAGCAGAACCACAGCTACCTGAAATTTATGAGGCTGATGAAGAGGTTAAAGCGCTTATCGATATGGCGCGTAAGCTCGAAGGTGTCACACGAAATGCTGGTAAACATGCGGGTGGGGTGGTTATCGCTCCAACTAAAATTACTGACTTTGCGCCGCTTTATTGTGATGCGGAAGGTAATAACCCTGTCACACAATTCGATAAAAACGATGTCGAATATGCGGGGTTAGTGAAGTTTGACTTCCTTGGTTTACGGACATTGACGATCATTAACTGGGCGTTGGAAATGATCAACGCGCGTCGAGCCAAGAAAAATTTAGAACCGATTGATATTGCAGCTATTCCGCTACACGATCAAAAAAGCTTTGATATGCTGCAGCGCTCAGAAACCACAGCGGTATTCCAGTTAGAATCCCGTGGAATGAAGGACTTAATTAAGCGATTACGCCCCGACTGCTTCGAGGATATGATCGCACTGGTGGCATTGTTCCGTCCCGGGCCACTGCAATCAGGCATGGTAGATAACTTTATTGACCGTAAACATGGTCGTGAAGAAATATCGTACCCAGATGTACAATGGCAACATGAATCATTAAAACCTGTTCTAGAGCCCACATATGGGATTATTTTATACCAAGAACAGGTTATGCAGATTGCTCAGGTTTTAGCTGGCTATACGCTTGGCGGTGCGGATATGCTGCGTCGTGCGATGGGTAAAAAGAAACCTGAGGAAATGGCGAAGCAGCGTTCTGTTTTTGAAGAAGGTGCAATTAAAAACGGAGTAGACGGCGAGCTATCAATGAAAATCTTTGACTTGGTAGAGAAATTTGCCGGTTATGGGTTTAATAAATCGCATTCAGCTGCCTATGCTTTAGTTTCTTATCAAACATTATGGTTAAAAGCGCACTATCCCGCTGAATTTATGGCTGCAGTTATGACCGCGGATATGGATAACACGGAAAAAGTGGTTGGTTTAGTTGATGAATGTTGGCGAATGGGCTTAAAAGTATTGCCGCCAGATATCAATAGTGGGCTTTATCACTTCCATGTGAATGATGAAGGTGAGATAGTTTACGGTATCGGTGCAATCAAAGGGGTCGGCGAAGGCCCGATCGAAGCGATTGTTGAAGCTCGTCAACAAGGCGGCATCTTTAAAGAGATTTTTGACCTTTGTGCGCGAGTTGATATTAAAAAAATTAACCGTCGTGTGATGGAAAAGCTTATCATGGCAGGGGCATTTGACCGATTAGGCCCTCATCGTGCAGCGTTGATGTCTTCCCTTGAGGATGCGTTAAAAGCAGCTGACCAACATGCTAAAGCAGAGGCAATAGGCCAAGCAGATATGTTTGGTGTACTAGCTGAAGCACCTGAACAAGTTGAAAGTTCATATGCAAGTGTACCTAAATGGCCAGAGCAAGTAGTATTGGATGGTGAACGAGAGACGCTTGGTTTATATTTAACAGGGCATCCAATAACGCGATACTTGAGCGAAATAGAGCGCTATACTAATGGGCTTAGATTAAAAGATGTGAACCCCACCCCTCGTGGTCAAGTAACAACTGTGGTAGGTTTAGTACTTTCAGCTAAAGTGATTACAACCAAGCGTGGAAATAGAATAGGGATTTGTACGCTTGATGATCGTTCCGGTCGTCTGGATATTATGTTATTTTCAGATGCACTCGATAAGTACCAACATATGTTGGAAAAAGACAATATCCTGATAGCCACCGGTCAGGTCAGCTTTGATGATTTCAATGGTGGTAATAAAATGACAGTGCGTGAGTTAATGGATATTAGTGAAGCAAGGGAAAAATATGCACGAGGACTTGCAATTTCACTGTCAGATAAACAAATTAACGATCAATTGCTGAACCGGCTTCGCAGTACTCTTGAACCTCATCGTTCAGGAACGATCCCGGTTCATCTGTATTACCAGAAGGATGATGCCAGAGCCAAGCTTAAATTTGGTGTTGTTTGGCGTGTGACGCCAGTGGATCCCCTTTTGAACGATCTTCGAACTCTGCTGGGTAGTGAGCAGGTAGAATTAGAATTTGACTAAAATAGGAATATTATGAGTCTGGATTTTCTTGATTTTGAACAGCCAATCGCGGAATTAGAGGCGAAAATTGATTCTCTAACAGCGGTTAGCCGTCAAGATAACAACTTAGAAGTTAACCTAGATGAAGAGGTTGCTCGTTTACGTGAAAAAAGTGTTGAACTGACACGTAAAATTTTCTCTGATCTAGGGGCTTGGCAAATAGCTAAACTCGCTCGTCACCCACGTCGTCCATATACATTGGATTATATTTCTCGCATTTTTACTGATTTCCAAGAATTAGCAGGGGATCGCGCTTATGCAGATGATAAAGCCATTGTCGGTGGAATGGCGCGTTTGGATGGTCGTCCAGTCATGATTATTGGGCATCAGAAAGGGCGTGAGACAAAAGAAAAAATCCGTCGTAATTTTGGTATGCCAGCCCCAGAAGGTTACCGTAAGGCACTGCGTTTGATGGAACTGGCTGAGCGTTTTAACTTACCTATTATCACCTTTATTGATACTCCAGGTGCTTATCCGGGAGTTGGTGCTGAAGAGCGTGGTCAGTCAGAGGCTATCGCACGTAATTTACGTGAAATGTCACGTTTATCTGTCCCAGTCATTTGTACCGTTATTGGTGAAGGTGGCTCTGGTGGTGCACTTGCTATCGGTGTGGGTGATAAAGTCAATATGCTGCAATACAGCACTTATTCTGTTATTTCACCAGAAGGCTGTGCATCTATTCTATGGAAAAGTGCAGATAAAGCACCATTAGCAGCAGAAGCAATGGGGATTACCGCCCCACGTCTTAAAGAACTGAAATTAATTGATAATGTTATTCCTGAGCCATTAGGCGGTGCACATCGTAATTATGATGAAATTGCAGAACAGCTAAAAGCACGCCTAACCGAGGACTTAGACGAATTAGAATTATTAGATGCTGAAGCATTGAAAAACCGTCGCTATCAGCGCCTGATGGACTATGGTTATTGTTAATCATTAACAGCTAATCATTAATAAATACGGGAGTTTGCTTTTGCCAGCTCCCGTTTTTATTTTTAAGCTAGTCATTTTTAATGATAACCGAGTGTTTTGATTTAAATTATTCATCTACTGAAAATAACTATAGATAGGGACTAGGGTGCGACAATATAATTATTTGCTATATGCTTTTACTTGCGTGTTGATATGGAGCTTTATTCCTATTGTCTCTCGTTTTGGGCAAGAAGGCATGGACAGCTTTCAATTCCTGTTCTGGTCGAACGTAATATCTGCGATATCTGTGATTATTGTTGCTCTTGCTTCAGGCTATCGACTGACAAAACTGTTTATTTTGCCAAGAGATATATTAGTCAAAGTCTTTGTTCTTGGCTTTCTTGACTGTTTATTCTATTTGTTGCTGTACTACGGATATTCCATTGAGAATGGTATAGCGGTATTGGTCATTCAATATAGTTGGCCATTAGTTATTATCTTGTTATCAGTAGTATTGCTAAAAGACAAATTAGCTGGAAGACAAATAATTGGTATCATAATCGGTTTTATTGCGGTGATTATTACTTTTACCAAAGGGCAAATTACGCAATTACATGTTGAAAACCCAACAGCGTTATTACTGGTTTTTAGTGGTGCGTTTTGCTTTGCCCTAATGTCAGTTTTCTCCCGTCAATATTCGATTGACCCCTATATTAGTACTGTATGGTTATTTATTTTTTCAACGCTGACTTCTTTTGTCTTATTGATGCTGTTTAGTGAAATGCGATTACCTTCAAAAGCGGCTTTTTGGCCAACGTTGATTAATGGTATTTTAATCAACGGGGTGTCTTACATTTTATGGTTCAAGGCGATGAATACAGGGCACTCGGCGAAAATAGCTTCTGTGGTATTTTTGTCTCCCGTATTATCGGTGCTCTGGTTAGTGTTAATCTTAAATGATGCTTTTGAAATTGCGTATGCAATAGGGGTATTACTGGTAATTATTTCTGGTGTTCTGTGTGTTGGCGCAAAGAGCCAAAGTCAGAAGTTGTGAGAAGGGCGAATAAATGTCACAGCATTCGCAAGTCATTGTTGATAGGGTTCTTAATAAAATAAGCGGTATCGAAAAAATTCTAGTGGGATTCAGTGGTGGTATTGACTCAACAGTTTTATTACATGCACTTTATCTTATTCGAAAGAAACAGCTTCCTCTATTAGAGGTTCGCGCTATTCATATTCATCATGGGTTGAATAGAAAAGCAAATGAATGGGAGCAGCATTGTGCTCAATTGTGTTTACAGTGGGACATTCCTTTCATTTGCCGACACGTAGTGGTTGATTCAAGCCAAAAAGGTATTGAAGCAGCGGCACGAGATGCCCGTTATCAGGCTTACCGAGAAGAATTACAAGAAGGTGAGGTGCTAGTTACGGCTCAACACCTTGATGATCAAGCAGAAACTTTCATGTTAGCGTTAAAGCGTGGTAGTGGGCCAGCAGGGTTGTCTTCAATGCCTGAACAATTAGCGTTTTCAGCATGTTGCGGTTCAACATCGCTGCTACGACCATTACTCTCAACACCCCGTATAGCGCTAGAAGCTTATATGCAAGAGCAGCAATTATCGTGGGTTGAAGACGATAGTAACCAAGATGATCGTTACGATAGAAATTTTTTACGCCTGAATATCATGCCTGTTTTGACTGAGCGTTGGCCGCATTTTTCGAGTGCAGTTGCCCGCAGTGCAGCGTTATGTGCAGAGCAAGAAACATTACTTGATGAGTTATTAAAGGATTCCCTTGATGAAATGATGGATTATCGAGGGGGGCTATTTATTGATGACTTGAAAGCCTGTTCATCAGCAAAACGCAATGCACTTATTCGCCACTGGATTGGTCTGCATCAGCTACCAATGCCACCATTTAACCAATTGGAACGTATTTGGCAAGAAGTGGCGTTAGCTCGGCAGGATGCGGATCCTATTTGCCGTTTAGGGCAATTCGAAATTCGCCGTTATCAAGGTGCGTTGTGGGTTGTTAAGCGCATTAATAGCTTAGCTAATCAACAATTTGAATGGATTTATCCTGAGGCTTTTGAGTTACCTGAATCCTTAGGAATTTTACAAATTATGGAAGGTGAGGGGCAAATACGTCCACCATTTTCACATGAAAATGTGACGGTTCGTTTTGGGCTGCAAGGCACGCTCAATATTGTAGGACGGCATCGTTCCAGAAGCAGTAAGAAGATCTGGCAAGAATTAGGAGTAGCTCCATGGATGAGAGAAAGAGTGCCTCTAATTTATTATAACGACCAGCTCATTACTGCGGTGGGGTGTTTTATTACTCCTGAAGGAATGGCTGATGAAGCGACTCTTGGTATTGCTATTGATTGGCAAAAAGAGAGTGAATTTAAGGTGTTGAGTTAATGAGAAGCCCCTTATGACTGTGATTACCATAAGGGACCATAGAAGGACTCAAAATAGCGAGTATTAGTGAGAGTGGTCGACAACAATCGTGCCGATTTCTGGATGACTGAAGGAAATTATGCAATCCAATCTTAACTCCTTGGTTCCTTCATGTGTCTCAACAATCAGGTACTCAACTTTTTTTCGTAGGAGTAAATCATTGGCCTGCCCCTCAATATTCACGCCGTCATTAAGTGCTATTTGCAATTTTAGCTGACGTTGGCATGCGATTTCTAGATATTCGTAATCATCACAATTGATAGGTTGATATTCAGTATCTGTAGACATATTCCCTCACCACTGTGTTAGTGGCGGTTATTGCCGCCTTGAACATGTTGTACCAAGCAAAAATGTGCTTAGTACGATAATAGCACAGTAACTTTAATAACTATAATCACAGCACTGGGAAAAAGACAATTCTTATTCACCAAATCAATGCATAACGTATTTTATCAGTAATGTCCGAATTTTCTTATGTTTGCCATATTTTTATTAGATGAAATGCTATGATGTTTATATTGGTTAATAAGTTAAAACACATGGTTTTAAGGGAATTATAATGAAAAAATCACTAATGTTAGTCTTAATGGCGGTTGGAAGCATTACGTTAGCTGGCTGTCAGAGTGCGACAAAAAATATTGATGCAGCACCAGTCGATAAAGTATATACAGGCGTTTTACCTTGTGCAGATTGCTCTGGTATTGAGGCGACATTGTTAGTTAACCAAGACGGTAGTTATGTTGAGCAGCTTGTCTACTTAGGAACGAAAGATGGTGACACTGCTTTCCATGATACTGGTAAATGGAATATAGAAAATAATAAATTACGTGCAACTAATCCTAAAGGTGAGAGCACTTATTTTGCCCAATCAGCAGATGGCCAATCAATGACCTTACTGGATTTAGACGGTAACCCGATTGAAACACAGATGAATTATACATTAGACCAAGTTAAGCCAAGTAAAAAAGTGGGGCAATACCGCTATATGGCAGATGCAGCGGTATTCACAGAGTGCGCTAGTGGTCGTCAATATGCAGCTTCTGGTATCGAATTAGAAAAAGCGTATGGAGAAACGGGTGTAGATGGTGGTACGCCAGTTTACGCTGAAATTGAAGGTTATTATACCATTCGTCCTTCAATGGAAGATGGTCAGTTCGACTCAGCATTAGTACCAACAGGTACAATTAAATTCGACAAATCGGCTTCTTGTAACTAATTCGTATTTTTTCCTTTCTTAAAAGACCCACTTCAGTTGAAGTGGGTCTTTTTCTTTCGGACTCCTAAATTATCGACTAACGCCTCGTATTCTCTATCTTTAATTCATTTCTTATCATTATTTGACATCAGTATAACTTTTTTATTGACGCAAAATATTTATATAAATGTGAAGGTCGTCATAGCTGCTGGTCAATAGGAGACAATTGTTGCTCAGTTTGAATTATCGAAAAGGCTGGGAAGGCAGTATACTCAATTCAACTAGAGATAATTATATTCTTTAGCGTGTAGGGCTGAGTTATATGATAAGTCTATAAGAAAACTTATAAGTCACAGCGGTAATAAAAAATAGAACGAATTAAAGGATAAGGAATGAATAAGAAAAATATTTATCTATTTTGTTCTGCAGGTATGTCTACCTCACTGCTAGTTAACAAAATGAGACAGCAAGCAGAAAAATATGATGTACCTGTCAATATTGAAGCCTTCCCTGAAAGCTTAGCTTCAGAGAAGGGTGTAGATGCGGATGTAATATTGCTGGGCCCGCAAATCGCGTGGATGTTATCGGATATTCAGAAATTATTACCTAATAAGCCAGTTGAAGTTATTGATTCACTTTTATACGGAAAAGTGGATGGGCTTGGTGTACTAAAAGTCGCTGTTGCAATCATAAAACAACAATCGGCAAGCTAGTATCAAAAAGCTATTTACTACCTCTACAACATAATAACTCCATCGACATGAACGCTATTAATACAACGTAATTAGTTAAGAATGGAGCACACTCAAAAAAATTGAGGGTAATTTTATGAGTCTTTTTATCACTTCGCTTGAAAAGGTTCTCCTTCCATTCGCAGTTAGATTGGGAAAGCAACCTCATGTTAATGCAATAAAGAATGGTTTTATTCGAATTATGCCTCTGACATTAGTTGGGGCAATGTTTGTGCTAATTAATAATGTTTTTCTGAGTTTTGATACAGGGTCTTTTTTCTATTCTTTGGGCGTTAGACTAGAACCCTCAACGATAGAAACACTAAATGGCTTTAAAGCCATCGGTGGAAATGTTTATAACGGGACATTGGGGATAATGTCCTTAATGGCACCTTTTTTTATTGCAATGGCACTGGCGGAAGAACGTAAGGTGGATCCTCTAGCGGCTGGTTTGTTAGCCGTTGCATCTTTCATGACAGTAACACCTTATGACGTCAATGGTGCTTATGCTGTTGGTGCTAACTGGCTCGGTGGGGCAAATATCATTTCAGGGATCATTCTAGGGCTAGTCGTTGCTGAAATGTTCACTTTTATTGTTCGCCGTAATTGGGTGATCAGATTACCCGATAGCGTACCTCCATCTGTATCTCGTTCATTTTCTGCACTTATTCCTGGTTTTATTATCTTATCCATTATGGGAATTGTGTCGTGGGCATTAAGCGGTATTAGTAGTAACTTCCATCAAATTATAATGGATACAGTATCAACACCACTTGCTTCTATGGGGAATGTTGTTGGTTGGGCATATGTTGTATTTACGTCTCTACTATGGTTCTTTGGTATTCACGGTTCTCTCGCATTAACCGCATTAGATAGTGGCATAATGACCCCATGGGCATTGGAAAACGTGTCTTTGTATGCTGAATATGGCTCAGTTGACGCTGCGATTGCTGCGGGTAAGTCTTTCCATATGTGGGCAAAACCGATGCTTGATTCCTATGTGTTCTTAGGTGGAACCGGTGCTACATTAGGATTAATTATTGCTATCTTTATTGCATCACGCCGTGCCGATCATCGTCAGGTTGCGAAATTAGCATTACCAGCGGGTATTTTCCAAATTAATGAGCCGATTATTTTTGGTCTACCCATTATTATGAACCCAGTAATGTTTATTCCATTTATTCTTATTCAGCCTTTATTGGCGGGAATAATGGTCGCGGCTTATTATCTAGGGATTATCCCGCCAGTGACGAATATTGCACCATGGACGATGCCTACTGGGCTAGCTGCATTCTTCAATACAAATGGTAGTATTGCCGCTTTATTACTTGCATTATTTAACCTTGGTGTGGCCGTACTCGTTTATCTTCCATTTGTTGTGATTTCTAATAAAGCACAAAACACAATTGATGAAGAAGAAAGTGAAGAAGATATTGCTAACGCACTTAAATTTTAAAATAGGGAGGAGCTTGCTCCTCTCATTAAAATAGAGATAAAAATATGTTTGAGCTTAATGATATCCAAGAAAATGCCACTACGGATGAACTTGAAGAAGTTGTCATGGGACTGATTATTAATGCAGGGCAAGCAAGAAGCTTAGCTTACACCGCATTAAAAAAAGCGAAAGAAGGTGATTTTGTGACCGCAAAAAGTTTAATGGCGCAATCTCATTCCTCGTTGAATGAAGCTCATAAAGTGCAAACTCAGTTAATTGAAAGTGATATGGGGGAAGGGCGAATCAAAGTAAGCCTAGTCCTAGTTCATGCGCAGGATCATTTAATGAACGCAATGTTAGCCCGTGAATTAATTACAGAGTTAATTGAATTACATGAAAAACTAAACCATTAGAGAGAGGGTCATGATGCAGACACTGATGAATAGAACCGACACTAATGCTGAAATTAAACTAGTTCAAGAAAGTGAACTTTTTAATAATAAAACCTTTCATGTCTTTATTTATAATAAAGTTGAGAGTGCAAGTGGACTGCATCAACATGATTATTATGAATATATGATCGTTTTAACGGGGCGTTGTTATCAAATAATTAATGGAAAAAAAGTTTTATTAGAACGAGGAGATTTCATTTTTCTTCCAATAGGGTCTTATCACGAAAGTGCTTATGATTTTGGGCCAACACGAATATTGAATGTGGGTATCAGTAAATCATTTTTTGATAAACATTACTTACCACTATTACCAAGTTGTTTTGTTGCATCACAGGGTTATCAATTGAAAAATGAGTTTATGGCTTATATAGAATCCGTAATCGCATCATTAAATTTTCGTGATAGCGAATTTAATGAATTTATTGAGTTAGTTACATTTAATGTAGTAAATCGATTACGCCATTATCGTGAAAAAAGTATGCGAGATGATGCACCGCAGTGGTTAAAAAGCACATTGGAAGAAATGCATGATATCGCTATGTTTAGTGAGAGAGCTCTACAAAATATGATTTCTATAACGGGAAAATCACAAGAATACTTAACCCGGGCAACAAAAAGATATTATGGCAAAACGCCAATGCAGATTATTAATGATATCAGAATTAACTTTGCTAAAAAGCAACTTGAAATAACTAATTATTCAATTACAGATATTGCTTTTGAATCAGGTTATAGCAGCCCAAGTTTATTTGTAAAAAAATTTAAAGAGCTAACTTCATTAACACCGAGTGATTACAGAAAAAATCTATTTAGCGTTGAACAAAAAATGGTAGGTTAAATTATTATCTAAATAAGCTTTCCATTACTAAAATCTCTAGCATACCCATCTTTATATATAAGGATGGTGTGCTTTTCTATGTCTATTATAAAGGTCCATGAGGTTAATATGACTCAGAAATTAAAAGTTGTTACTATTGGAGGGGGGAGTAGCTACACTCCTGAATTACTGGAAGGTTTTATTAAACGTTACCATGAATTACCTATTACTGAATTATGGTTAGTGGATGTCGAAGAAGGTAAAGAAAAATTAGATATTATCTATAATTTATGCGAACGCATGGTTAAGCATGCCAATATACCTCTAAAGATATTTAAAACACTGGATAGGCGAGAAGCATTAAAAGATGCTGATTTCGTCACGACTCAATTAAGAGTTGGGCAATTAAAAGCGCGTGAATTAGATGAATCGATCCCTTTAAAACATGGTTATTTGGGACAAGAAACTAATGGTGCTGGTGGTTTATTCAAAGGGTTACGAACAATACCTGTGATTTTTGACATTATCAAAGATGTTGAAGAAATTTGCCCGAATGCTTGGATAATTAATTTTACTAACCCTGCTGGTATGGTGACTGAGGCTGTTTATCGGCATACTAATTTCACACGCTTTATTGGTGTTTGTAATATCCCTATCGGTATGAAAATGTTTATTACCGACGTTTTAAAACTATCTGATAGTGATGAATTATCTATCGATTTATTTGGTTTAAACCATATGGTTTTTATCAAAGATGTTATTGTAAATGGCTCATCGAGGTTTAATGAATTATTAGAGGGTATTGCCTCTGGAACGTTAAGTGCCAATTCAGTTAAAAACATTACTGACCTTGCTTTTGACGAAGGTCTAATTCGCGGGTTAAATCTGATCCCATGTTCCTATTTATTGTACTATTTTAAACCTAAGGAAATGCTAGCGATTGAGCTGGGTGAGTATTATAAAGGCGGTGCTAGGGCACAAGTCGTGCAAAAAGTTGAACATCAACTATTTGAACTATATAAAAACCCGACATTAGATGTAAAGCCTAAAGAGCTTGAATTAAGAGGTGGGGCTTATTATTCAGATGCAGCTTGTGAAGTCATCAATGCGATATACAATGATAAGCAAACGGAGCACTATGTTAATATTCCACATCATGGACATATCGATAATATTCCTGAAGACTGGACTGTCGAAATGACATGTATATTAGGTCGTGATGGTGCGAAACCGCACCCACGGGTAAAACATTTTGATGATAAAGTACTTGGTTTAATTTATACCTTAAAAAACTTTGAGATTGCGACTAGCCAAGCTGCAGTAAATGGTCAGTTTAATGATGTTTTATTGGCGATGAATTTAAACCCATTAATTCATTCTGATAACGATGCGCGTTTAATTTCTAAGGAATTACTTATCGCCCATAAAAAATATCTACCCAACTTTGCTAAAGCAATACAACAGCTTGAGCAAGAAGGTTAATTAGCCAGATAGCTTATAGAATTAAGGGAGAGCATATGGCTGTACTACTTATTGTAAATGCTGATGATTTTGGGCTCTGTGAAGCTGTCAATTATGGTATTATTGAATCTCATCGTAATGGGATAGTTCATTCAACTAGTGCGATGATGAATATGCCAACAATATCCCATGCAGCTAAATTAAGCCAAGAAAATCCGAACTTAGCGGTGGGCATGCATTTTGTTTTAACTGCAGGAAAGCCCTTCTCATCAATGCCTACACTCAGCCGTGATGGAATGTTGGGGAAATGGCTTTGGGATATTGATATTAATGATTTACCATTGATTGAGATTGAACAAGAGCTAAACTTGCAATATCAAAAGTTTATCGAAATTTTTGGTCAAAAACCTAGCCATATTGATAGCCATCATCATGTCCATATGATTGAAGGTATTTTTCCAATTGTAGTTGCTTTCGCCCAAGAGAAGGGAGTTGCATTACGCGTTGATCGTCAATTAGAGAAGAATTGGCCACCATTATCATATCAAGTGGTGAGTACGGACTGTTTTAGTAGCGAATTCTATGGTGATGAAATTTCAGAAACACTGTTTTTGAAGATTATTAATGAAGCTAAGGTACAAGGTAATAGATCTATTGAAGTTATGAGCCATCCTGCTTTTATTGATAATGCACTATTAAAAAGTAACTATGCATATCCACGTTTAAATGAATTGGAAGTTTTAACATCTGAAAACTTAAAATCACAAATTTTGGCACATGGCTTTAAGATTGGTTCGTACCGAGACATCTAAAGAAAAAGCCCAAATTCAAAGTAACCTAAATTTGGGCTTTATTTTCTAGCTTTTAACCTGTTTTATTTACCGAGCTTACCTTTTAGGAAGCTAACAATATTTTCTAAACCAACAAGTTCTTTATCATCACTTCGGCGTGATTTATATTCAATTTGGTTGTTGTCTAAGTTACGGTCACCAATAACGATAGTATATGGAACACCAATCAGCTCCATATCGGCAAACATCACACCAGGGCGCTCTTTACGGTCATCGAAAATCACATCAATACCGTTTGCTTTTAAGTCAGTGTAAAGTTTTTCTGCAACCTCTTTAACACGATAAGATTTGTGCATATTCATTGGTAAAATAGCCACTTGGAACGGAGCAATTGCATCCGGCCAAATAATTCCTCGGTCATCATGGCTTTGTTCAATGGCAGCGGCAACAATACGCGTTACACCAATACCATAACAACCCATGGTGACGATTTGGTTATGGCCATCTTCATTTTGGACTGATGCTTTCATTGCTTCTGAGTATTTAGTGCCTAATTGGAAAATGTGGCCAACTTCGATACCGCGTTTAATTTGTAGTACGCCTTTACCATCAGGGCTTGGGTCGCCTTCAACAACGTTACGTAAATCAAAAGCTTCTGGTAACGCTAAATCACGTTCCCAGTTGATGCCAAAATAGTGTTTGCCATCAATATTTGCGCCAGCACCAAAGTCGCTCATTACTGCAACGCTACGGTCGATAACAATCGGTAGAGGCATATTGACAGGGCCTAAAGAACCTGGGCCTGCATTCACCGCATTTCTGATTTCAGCTTCAGTGGCAAATTCTAATGGGCTAGCCACTAAAGGGTGTTTTTCTGCTTTGATTTCATTTAATTCATGGTCGCCACGAATTAATAAAGCGACTAAAGTGTGCCCTGAATCTTTTTTCGCGTGGACAATCAATGTCTTAACAGTTTTCTCAACAGGTAAATTGAATTGTTCGACAAGCTCTGCAATTGTTTTTGCATTTGGCGTATCAACAAGCCGCATTTCTTCTGTTGGAGCGCCACGAGGTGTTGTTGGTGCTAATGCTTCTGCGAATTCAATGTTAGCAGCATAATCAGATTCGGTAGAGAAAATAACGTCATCTTCACCATTTTTTGCTAATACTTGGAATTCGTGGGATGCGCTACCACCGATAGAGCCTGTATCAGCTTGAACAGCACGAAAATCAAAACCAATCCGCGTGAAAATTTTGCTGTAGGCTTCGTACATTGTATCGTAGGTTTCTTGCAATGATTCTTGGCTAGTGTGGAAAGAGTATGCATCTTTCATGATAAATTCACGTGAACGCATCACACCAAAACGTGGGCGAACTTCATCACGGAATTTGGTTTGAATTTGGAATAAATTCAATGGTAGTTGTTTGTAAGACGTAATTTCGTTACGCACTAAATCGGTGATCACTTCTTCATGGGTTGGGCCGAGAACAAACGGGCGCTCACCACGGTCAACAAAACGCAGCAATTCAGGGCCATACTGTTCCCAACGTCCACTTTCTTGCCATAAATCTGCAGGTTGGACGACGGGTAAAGATACCTCTATAGCGCCTGCATTTTCCATTTCTTCACGAACGATGGTTTCTACTTTTCGCAGAACACGCACACCAGTGGGTAACCAGTCATACAGACCAGAGGCAAGTTTACGGATCATTCCTGCACGCAGCATCAGCTGATGGCTGATAACTTCTGCATCCGCAGGGGTCTCTTTTAGAGTTGAGAGCAGATATTTGCTAGTACGCATTGTATAGGTTCCATTAGAACAACAAGTTATGGCAAACGACTTATTTGCCAAGGTATATAGTGAGCTAGTCTACCAGTGACGAAGACTTGTCAAAAGGGGTTAAGGTGATTTTTCGTATGGTTCAATAGCGAATACTTCAGTCACACCATCAATTACTCGCCAACGAATATTAAAATCTAATAAATGGACTGCATAGTCACGTATTTCAGTAGATTGTTTTTTATATGCAGGGCGAGGGTCTTGCATTAAAACTTGTGAAATAAATTGTTTAATACCCGGGTACTGACTTTGATAAGTATTTAATACAGTTTCTGTATGTGGGGTAAATATAACCGGCATATTATCTGAAGGTGTTTCTTGCGCATACCCTGCAGTTGCAGTAGGTATTGCCTCAGCGAAAGGTAAATAAGGTTTTATATCGATAACTGGGGTGCCATCAACCAAATCAAGACTACCAAGCTCAAGGATCACTTGGTTATTTTTTATTGTTATTTCATGTAATTCAACAAGTGACATACCTATTGGGTTTGGTCTAAATGTTGAACGGGTTGCGAAAACACCCATTTTATCATTGCCTCCTAGCCTTGGAGGACGCACTAGTGGCTTCCAGCCATTTTCCATCGTTTGATGAAAAATGAATAAAACCCAAACGTGGCTAAATTGATTGAGACCTCGGACTGCATTTGGCTCGTTAAATGGAGAATTTAGATGTAAGCGTCCCGCACCTCCCTGAACAAGTCCAGGTTGGCGAGGGATCGCAAACTTTTCTTTATAAGGTGATTCAATGTGCCCAATAACATTAAACTGAAAAGATTGCATAAGATACTTATTCAACAATTTTTAATGCACTGCCTTCGCAAATAGTTGCCTGGTAACAACCTGGGGAGGTCATAGTTTGGCACTGGTGTAAAAGTACTGCATCAGCCGCAATATAGGCAGCCTGTGATAACATACTGTTTTTTGCGGTATTCAAATTTGCCGGAGGGCTTTGAACACTTTCTCGACAAGATTCCCCAGAAACAACACCTAAATCTTTGAAAGGCATCCCTAATAATTCTTCTGGACTATTCATTAATTTAACGTTTGCAGTGTTTGGTTTTGTCTCACTCGGTACAGGTTTAGACAATTTCATACTAGTGAAACCTTTATTTTGCCCTGGACTCGTGTATTGGTTAATTCCACACCCGGCTAACAAAAATGTCACCAAAGTGAGCAATAACAGTCTCATAATTATACCTTTCTTATATTATTCAAAATAATGCCGTTGTTTTATAGTCTATAAATTACAAAAAATACTAGACGGCGTTAAGCCGTCTAGTATTTTAATCGTTTTTTAAATAATAAAAAAGATTACCAGCCTTTAACTGCACCACCATCGAAGACTTCGTTAGCTTTATTTGCCACTTCATCTGATTGATATGCTTGAATAAATTTCTTCACATTTTCGCTATCTTTATTATCTTCACGAGCAACAATAATATTTACGTAAGGAGAATCTTTATCTTCAACAAATAAACCATCTTTTGCTGGGGTTAATTTAGGTGTAGCACTACTCGCCCAAGTAGTATTGATGATCGCTAAGGCAATTTTTTGGTCATCTAAAGCACGAGGTAATTGAGGTGCTTCTAACTCAACAAATTTCAGGTCTTTCGGGTTTTCAACCACATCTAAAACCGTTGGCATTAAACCTGTACCATCTTTTAATTTAATTAAACCTTGTTGTTGTAATAACAGTAATGAACGGCCTAAGTTAGTTGGGTCATTTGGTAACGCAATTTGTGAACCATCTGCAAGTTCATCAACTGACTTAATCTTTTTAGAGTAAGCCGCAATTGGATAAATAAAAGTATTTCCAACAGGGACTAATTTATAGTTACGGTCTTTAATTTGCTGATCAAGATAAGGCTTGTGCTGGAATGCGTTCGCATCGATATCGCCTTTACTTAATGCTTCGTTTGGTAAGACGAAGTCATTAAATGAAACAAGCTCAACATTTAAACCGTATTTTTCTTTAGCTACTTTTTGCGCGACTTCAGCAACTTCTAATTCTTTGCCCATGATCACACCAACTTTAATGCTGTTAGCATCTTTCTCTTTTTCACCACAACCAGTGAGAACGAGTGTGCCTAATAGCGCGCCGACAACTGCGATAGATTTTAATTTAATAGACATTGGTTTACCCCTTTAAAACGGACTTTATAAGCACCTCAACGGCGCCGCTATTTTACTAACTATCGATGTGAAACTTTTTTCATTAAATACTCGCCACCAAACTGAATTAGATTTACTAAAATGACAAGTAGAACAATAACGGTATTCATCACAACAGGGTTATAGGTTTGATAACCATATTGTAGTGCGATTTGGCCTAAACCACCGGCACCAACTGCACCACCCATTGCAGAATATCCGACTAACATAATTAACGTGATAGTGGCTGCATTAATTAAACTTGGCAATGCTTCAGGGATTAAAATCTTACGAATAATCTGAAGTGGAGTTGCCCCCATTGCACGAGCTGATTCAATTAAACCACTTGGAATTTCTAATAACGCATTTTCAACCATACGAGCAATAAATGGTGCGGCCCCAATAGTTAAAGGCACGATAGCTGCTTTTAAACCAATGGTGGTACCAACAAGAAACGACGTTAATGGAATAATCCAAACTAGCAAAATAATAAACGGTACTGAACGGAAAATATTAACAACAACCGCAAGAGCACGATATAAGCCAACATTTTCCATAACTTGATCTTTGCGCGTAATATAGAGCAACACGCCTAAAGGTAAACCTAAAACAAAACCTAAAAAGCCGGAAACAAAGGTCATTGTGATAGTGTCAATTGTGCCGTTAATCAGCAGATAAATCATTCTCTCAGACATAACCCAAAACCTCTACTTTCACGTGGTGCTCTTTCAAAAATGCAATTGTGGACTCAACGCCACCATTGATGCCATGTAGCTCTGCTAGCATCACACCAAATTTCACGCCGCCAGCGTAGTCAATTTGTGAACTTAAAATATTAATATCAATATCAAACTTACGTACTGCCATTGAAATTAAAGGTGCATCAACAGACTGCCCTGTAAATTCGAGCTTAAGTAATGGAGATAGGTCTTGACCTGGTTCTGTTTTCAATCGTTCTTTATAATCATCTGGAATATCAATGACTAATGTTGACTGTATAAATGCTTGAGCGACAGGTGTTTTTGGGTGAGAGAATACTTCGCTCACTTTATCTTGCTCGATTAATTGACCACCACTTATTACTGCAACTTGGTCACAAATACGTTTTACAACATCCATTTCGTGAGTAATTAATAAGATAGTTAGTCCTAATCGGCGGTTAATATCTTTCAACAATTCTAAAATTGAACGAGTTGTCGCCGGGTCTAATGCACTTGTAGCTTCGTCACATAGCAATACTTTAGGGGAATTAGCTAATGCGCGAGCTATAGCTACACGTTGTTTTTGTCCGCCGGATAAATTCGCAGGATAAGCATCTTTCTTTTCACTTAAACCAACTAAATCTAGTAATTCATTCACACGCTCTTTAATTTTTTCTTTAGGCGTATTATCAAGCTCTAAAGGTAGAGCAACGTTATCAAAAACAGTGCGTGAAGATAACAAGTTAAAATGTTGAAAAATCATGCCAATGCCGCGACGTGCTCTCGTCAAGGTTTTTTCAGTCATCGACGTTAAATCTTGCCCATCAACAATAACTTGGCCTGAAGTTGGGCGCTCAAGCATATTTACGCAACGAATAAGCGTACTTTTACCTGCACCTGAAGCACCAATAACGCCATAGATCTGACCAGCAGGCACATGCAAGCTAATATCAGTAAGTGCTTGAATGTTACGGCTTCCTTGCTGGAAAACTTTATTAATATTTGAGAGCTTTATCATTTATAGTTTCTAACTTTATCTGAATTGTTTTTAGATAGTGTATCTAATAAGGTTGGATGTTAAGGCGTCTAGACGTCTAAGTCAATAAAGATTGTTCTATTTATTCTATTCTCCTTTTATTTCTTTTCATGAGATACTAAAAAAATACTAAATTTTAGGAGCAAACAGGTGAGTAACGGGATCCCAGCAGTCTTTTTAGATAGAGATGGAACAATTAATATCGATCATGGCTATGTGCATAAAATTGATGACTTCGAATTTATCGAAGGGTCAATTGAAGCAATGCTTGAATTAAAAAAGATGGGCTATGCATTAGTTATCGTAACCAACCAGTCAGGTATTGGTCGGGGAATTTATACAGAAGACCAGTTTATGCAACTAACAGAATGGATGGATTGGTCATTAGCAGATCGCGGTATTGACTTAGACGGTATTTATTTTTGCCCCCATCATACGGAAGCTACAGTAGAAGAATATCGCCAAGACTGTAATTGTCGTAAACCAAAACCTGGAATGCTATTAGATGCACAAGACTTTTTAAAGATAGATATGGCTTCATCCATTATGGTCGGTGACAAACTGGCTGATATGTTAGCAGGTAAAGGTGCTAACGTCGGTACGACCGTATTAGTAAAAAGTGGCGAGCCAGTCACAGATGAGGCAATTAATAATGCAGATCTTGTTATTAATAGTATTGCCGAACTGCCAGAAGCACTAAAAAGAATCAAAAAGTAGTCGTTTTGTGTGGTAAATAGGCAGTTAGAAAAAAAATGTAAAAAAACACTTGCCAGATTTTTCTGACTCCCTATAATGCGCCACCACTGACCGGGAACAAGACAACGCAAAGCGCGATGAACACTGAAACGGCAGCGAGAGATTCTGAAAAGAAAAAGCAAAAAATTGCTTGACTCTCACAGAGGAAAACGTATTATACGCCTCCTCGCGACAACGACCTCGAAGTCGAAAATCAAAAGATTTAGTCGCAACGCTCTTTAACAATTTATCAGACAATCTGTGTGGGCACTCACAGGACACTATCAAAAAATATTTGATTTTAAGTCTTGAAGAGTGACTAACACGTTAATTCATATATATGAACTAATAGGTAATTTGGTTTCTTCGGAAATCAAACGACAGTAAACATTCTTTGAGCATCAAGCTTTTTAATTGAAGAGTTTGATCATGGCTCAGATTGAACGCTGGCGGCAGGCCTAACACATGCAAGTCGAGCGGTAACAGGGGAAGCTTGCTTCTCGCTGACGAGCGGCGGACGGGTGAGTAATGTATGGGGATCTGCCCGATAGAGGGGGATAACTACTGGAAACGGTAGCTAATACCGCATAATCTCTCAGGAGCAAAGCAGGGGAACTTCGGTCCTTGCGCTATCGGATGAACCCATATGGGATTAGCTAGTAGGTGAGGTAATGGCTCACCTAGGCGACGATCCCTAGCTGGTCTGAGAGGATGATCAGCCACACTGGGACTGAGACACGGCCCAGACTCCTACGGGAGGCAGCAGTGGGGAATATTGCACAATGGGCGCAAGCCTGATGCAGCCATGCCGCGTGTATGAAGAAGGCCCTAGGGTTGTAAAGTACTTTCAGTCGGGAGGAAGGCGTTGATGCTAATATCATCAACGATTGACGTTACCGACAGAAGAAGCACCGGCTAACTCCGTGCCAGCAGCCGCGGTAATACGGAGGGTGCAAGCGTTAATCGGAATTACTGGGCGTAAAGCGCACGCAGGCGGTTGATTAAGTTAGATGTGAAATCCCCGGGCTTAACCTGGGAATGGCATCTAAGACTGGTCAGCTAGAGTCTTGTAGAGGGGGGTAGAATTCCATGTGTAGCGGTGAAATGCGTAGAGATGTGGAGGAATACCGGTGGCGAAGGCGGCCCCCTGGACAAAGACTGACGCTCAGGTGCGAAAGCGTGGGGAGCAAACAGGATTAGATACCCTGGTAGTCCACGCTGTAAACGATGTCGATTTGAAGGTTGTTCCCTTGAGGAGTGGCTTTCGGAGCTAACGCGTTAAATCGATCGCCTGGGGAGTACGGCCGCAAGGTTAAAACTCAAATGAATTGACGGGGGCCCGCACAAGCGGTGGAGCATGTGGTTTAATTCGATGCAACGCGAAGAACCTTACCTACTCTTGACATCCAGAGAACTTAGCAGAGATGCTTTGGTGCCTTCGGGAACTCTGAGACAGGTGCTGCATGGCTGTCGTCAGCTCGTGTTGTGAAATGTTGGGTTAAGTCCCGCAACGAGCGCAACCCTTATCCTTTGTTGCCAGCGATTCGGTCGGGAACTCAAAGGAGACTGCCGGTGATAAACCGGAGGAAGGTGGGGATGACGTCAAGTCATCATGGCCCTTACGAGTAGGGCTACACACGTGCTACAATGGCGTATACAAAGAGAAGCGACCTCGCGAGAGCAAGCGGAACTCATAAAGTGCGTCGTAGTCCGGATTGGAGTCTGCAACTCGACTCCATGAAGTCGGAATCGCTAGTAATCGTAGATCAGAATGCTACGGTGAATACGTTCCCGGGCCTTGTACACACCGCCCGTCACACCATGGGAGTGGGTTGCAAAAGAAGTAGGTAGCTTAACCTTCGGGAGGGCGCTTACCACTTTGTGATTCATGACTGGGGTGAAGTCGTAACAAGGTAACCGTAGGGGAACCTGCGGTTGGATCACCTCCTTACCATTGAAGTGTTTTTGTGAAGTGCTCACACAGATTGTCTGATGAAATAGAGTAGCGGTATCGATAGGCTTGTAGCTCAGGTGGTTAGAGCGCACCCCTGATAAGGGTGAGGTCGGTGGTTCAAGTCCACTCAGGCCTACCAAAATCGAATTGATGCGTCGTTATAACCTAGCTCGTTTACCTAGCGTAAACGTCGCCATGTTATGCCTTGCCTAAATTCGATTTATAACTAATTTCTTTCATAAAAAGAAACGATACCGAAAAATACCTTTATGGGGCTATAGCTCAGCTGGGAGAGCGCCTGCCTTGCACGCAGGAGGTCAGCGGTTCGATCCCGCTTAGCTCCACCATAAATTTTTCTGATTATTCAGAATAGATTAGTGAAATAGTCTATTGCGAATAATTATGCTCTTTAACAATCTGGAACAAGCTGAAAATTGAAAACAACGCACATTGTTTATCGCTTAAACAATGTGAGAGTCTCTCAAAAATCTCAACTTGAATAGTGTACTTTGAACTATCGAGTCGACGAGCGACATGAGTTCAAGGCAGCCCGCGCACAGCAAGCGCAGCGTACTTAACGTACGTGAGCATTGCGCGCACGGACTAACGCCGAAATCATGAAGCACAGTCACTCGTTGTAAGAAGACACCTTCGGGTTGTGAGGTTAAGCGACTAAGCGTACACGGTGGATGCCTAGGCAATCAGAGGCGATGAAGGACGTGCTAATCTGCGATAAGCGTCGGTAAGGTGATATGAACCGTGATAACCGACGATTTCCGAATGGGGAAACCCAGTGCAATTCGTTGCACTATCGTTTGATGAATACATAGTCAAACGAAGCGAACCGGGGGAACTGAAACATCTCAGTACCCCGAGGAAAAGAAATCAACCGAGATTCCCCTAGTAGCGGCGAGCGAACGGGGAGCAGCCCAGAGTCTTAATCAACATTAGCATCAGGAGAACGGTCTGGAAAGGCCGGCAGTAAAGGGTGATAGCCCCGTATCCGAAGGTGTTAGTGTTGTGAACTCGACGAGTAGGGCGGGACACGTGTTATCCTGTCTGAATATGGGGGGACCATCCTCCAAGGCTAAATACTCCTGATTGACCGATAGTGAACCAGTACCGTGAGGGAAAGGCGAAAAGAACCCCGGCGAGGGGAGTGAAATAGAACCTGAAACCGTGTACGTACAAGCAGTGGGAGCCCCACCACCAAAGCATTTTCTGGTGTTGAGGACAACTTTGAAGTGACATTCAACACGCGTTGGCGGAGCGTTTTTTGCGACGCCCAACACACAAAACAAGCAGTGAATGTGCTTTGGGGTGGGGTGACTGCGTACCTTTTGTATAATGGGTCAGCGACTTATATTCTGTAGCAAGGTTAACCGTATAGGGGAGCCGTAGGGAAACCGAGTCTTAACTGGGCGAATAAGTTGCAGGGTATAGACCCGAAACCCGGTGATCTAGCCATGGGCAGGTTGAAGGTTGGGTAACACTAACTGGAGGACCGAACCGACTAATGTTGAAAAATTAGCGGATGACTTGTGGCTGGGGGTGAAAGGCCAATCAAACCGGGAGATAGCTGGTTCTCCCCGAAAGCTATTTAGGTAGCGCCTCGTGAACTCATCTTCGGGGGTAGAGCACTGTTTCGACTAGGGGGTCATCCCGACTTACCAACTCGATGCAAACTACGAATACCGAAGAATGTTATCACGGGAGACACACGGCGGGTGCTAACGTTCGTCGTGAAGAGGGAAACAACCCAGACCGCCAGCTAAGGTCCCAAAGTCATAGTTAAGTGGGAAACGAAGTGGGAAGGCTCAGACAGCCAGGATGTTGGCTTAGAAGCAGCCATCATTTAAAGAAAGCGTAATAGCTCACTGGTCGAGTCGGCCTGCGCGGAAGATGTAACGGGGCTAAACTATGCACCGAAGCTGCGGCAGCGATATGTAAATATTGTTGGGTAGGGGAGCGTTCTGTAAGCCTGTGAAGGTGTACTGTGAGGTATGCTGGAGGTATCAGAAGTGCGAATGCTGACATAAGTAACGATAATGCGGGTGAAAAACCCGCACGCCGGAAGACCAAGGGTTCCTGTCCAACGTTAATCGGGGCAGGGTGAGTCGACCCCTAAGGCGAGGCAGAAATGCGTAGTCGATGGGAAACGGGTTAATATTCCCGTACTGGTGATAATTGCGATGGGGGGACGGAGAAGGCTAGGCTATCCGGGCGACGGTTGTCCCGGTTTAAGGATGTAGGCAGGTGAATTAGGCAAATCCGGTTCACTATATGCTGAGGTCCGACGACGAGTCACTACGGTGATGAAGTAGCTCATGCCCCGCTTCCAGGAAAAGCCTCTAAGCTCTAGATTATCATTAATCGTACCCCAAACCGACACAGGTGGTCAGGTAGAGAATACTCAGGCGCTTGAGAGAACTCGGGTGAAGGAACTAGGCAAAATGGTGCCGTAACTTCGGGAGAAGGCACGCTGGCGCTAGGTGAAGTCCCTCGCGGATGGAGCTGAAGCCAGTCGCAGATACCAGCTGGCTGCAACTGTTTATTAAAAACACAGCACTGTGCAAACACGAAAGTGGACGTATACGGTGTGACGCCTGCCCGGTGCTGGAAGGTTAATTGATGGGGTTATCCGTAAGGAGAAGCTCTTGATCGAAGCCCCAGTAAACGGCGGCCGTAACTATAACGGTCCTAAGGTAGCGAAATTCCTTGTCGGGTAAGTTCCGACCTGCACGAATGGCGTAATGATGGCCAGGCTGTCTCCACCCGAGACTCAGTGAAATTGAACTCGCTGTGAAGATGCAGTGTACCCGCGGCAAGACGGAAAGACCCCGTGAACCTTTACTATAGCTTGACACTGAACATTGAGCCTTGATGTGTAGGATAGGTGGGAGGCTTTGAAGTGTGGACGCCAGTCTGCATGGAGCCAACCTTGAAATACCACCCTTTAATGTTTGATGTTCTAACGTAGCCCCGTTATCCGGGGTGCGGACAGTGTCTGGTGGGTAGTTTGACTGGGGCGGTCTCCTCCCAAAGAGTAACGGAGGAGCACGAAGGTTGGCTAAGCATGGTCGGACATCATGCGGTTAGTGCAAAGGCATAAGCCAGCTTGACTGCGAGAGTGACGGCTCGAGCAGGTACGAAAGTAGGTCTTAGTGATCCGGTGGTTCTGAATGGAAGGGCCATCGCTCAACGGATAAAAGGTACTCCGGGGATAACAGGCTGATACCGCCCAAGAGTTCATATCGACGGCGGTGTTTGGCACCTCGATGTCGGCTCATCACATCCTGGGGCTGAAGTAGGTCCCAAGGGTACGGCTGTTCGCCGTTTAAAGTGGTACGCGAGCTGGGTTTAGAACGTCGTGAGACAGTTCGGTCCCTATCTGCCGTGGGCGTTGGAAGATTGAAAGGGGCTGCTCCTAGTACGAGAGGACCGGAGTGGACGCACCACTGGTGTTCGGGTTGTCATGCCAATGGCATTGCCCGGTAGCTAAGTGCGGAAGAGATAACCGCTGAAAGCATCTAAGCGGGAAACTTGCCTTGAGATGAGTCTTCCCTGACCCTTAAAGGGTCCTAAAGGAACGTTTAAGACTAAGACGTTGATAGGTTGGGTGTGTAAGCGTAGCGATACGTTGAGCTAACCAATACTAATGAACCGTGAGGCTTAACCTGACAACACCGAAGGTGTTTTAGAGAGATTATGTTGATTCAATAAGCGTGAGAAGCCGAGAGGTGAAGGACACAGCAGCTTGTTCGAGATTAATGTTCTGGTTTAGTGCACGAAAGTGAGATTAAACGGGAACACACAGAATTTGTCTGGCGGCAATAGCGCGGTGGTCCCACCTGACCCCATGCCGAACTCAGCAGTGAAACGCCGTAGCGCCGATGGTAGTGTGGGGTCTCCCCATGTGAGAGTAGGGAACTGCCAGACATTAATTAAAGGTTTATTGCTCAATTAGCGGTAAACAGCCGAAAGGCAAAAGAATAAGTGGAGCGGTAGTTCAGTTGGTTAGAATACCTGCCTGTCACGCAGGGGGTCGCGGGTTCGAGTCCCGTCCGTTCCGCCACTTATCGAAGCCTCGTGATGAAAATCGCGAGGCTTTTTTGTATTGATAACATACTGAATTTTATCGATAATGCCTATTTTAGGTTAACCGATATTAATATCAAAAATACGTTTTAAAGCTTTTTTACCATTGGAAGTAAAAGTAATTTCTCTATAGCCTTTTGCTTTATCTATCCATCTATTTTTTTCAAAGAATTGTAGTAGCAAGGCTCCTGCAAGTCCTCCTAGGTGCATACGCCTTTCACTCCAATCCAAGCAAGCGCATGCTATTTTTCGTTTTGTATGAGGAATAATATCTATCCCAAATTTTTTAAATTGCGCCATACCAATATCTGATAACTTGTTTTCTTTAGCGGTAAACCAACCATTTTTATCCATAAATTCGTAGATCTGAACAGCAACTTCCCCTGCTAAGTGATCATAGCAAGTACGTGCTTTTCGCAGATGAATAGGTGTTGCTATTGTTGGGGTATACTCTAATTTAATGGATACCCCCATTAATGTTTCTAATAATTCGGCAATATCTGAGCCTGCAAGTCGGTAATACCGGTGCCTTCCTTGAGATAGACAGCTAATTAAGTGGCTATTTAATAGCTTAGTGAGGTGTGCGCTCGTTGTTGATGGTGCTATATCTGCAACTGCACTTAATTCTGTTGCTGTCCATGCCCTACCATCCATTAATGCACACAAAATGCTGACTCTTGAAGGGTCAGCAATCGCAAATGCAATTTTTGCGATAGATTTCTCTAATGGTTCTTTTTCTTCAATGAGAATACTATTTTTGCTTGGTATCATATGGTAGGTTTTCCCACTTCTTTGTAACTTCAGTAGTTAATATATTATTGTCTGTTATTAATATTAGCCTGTTATTATGGTCGCTATATTGGACTAAGATATTAATTTGGTGGCGTGCAAGCAGAGAAACAATTTCTCCAAGTTCGCCTGGGCGTTCTTGTTTTAATTTGCGGATCACAGGTTTTGA
This sequence comes from Providencia sp. PROV004, assembly GCF_011045615.1. NCBI lineage: Bacteria > Pseudomonadati > Pseudomonadota > Gammaproteobacteria > Enterobacterales > Morganellaceae > Providencia > Providencia sp. PROV004. The sequence continues at coordinate 3,489,419 of NZ_CP042859.1, read as the reverse complement.
AATACTTTCAATCTTCAGCCCTACTGTAGCCAGAGCATTGCTTGCTTTTTCTGGCTGGGTGACGAGAAAGTGAGCATGGCTTTTTCCTTCGATAGAAAAAACACCACCACCTTCAAGGCCAATACCATGTTTCCCTAATGTTGTCGCCAATAGTGCTAAAGCACCCACTTGGTTTTCAATAATCACATGAATATCATACATTAAAATTATCCTCTTTATTGAATGAGTAATCCTTTAGGGTATTAGCAATTCGAATTCTATAATGAGAAAAAATGGTTTGTTGTCCTTCAACTTGTGCTTCAATATGCATGAAATGTTTTTTCCAATTTTTTACGGCTTCTTCTGTTTCCCACCACGAAAGTGAGAGAATTTTTCCTTCAGTGGTTATACTTTGAAAACGTTCAACCGAAATAAACCCTTCTATGCGCATAAGTTCAGATTTTAGTTGACCGGCTAGTTCAAAATAACGATTTTTTTGTTCTGGTACTGGGATGGCTTCGAAAATCACTGCGATCATGAGTCTCTCCTTAATATTGAGAGCTCAACTATAAAGGGTTAATTAAGAGATACTTCGATGGTGAGCGAAATATTGAAAATAGCAGGGGAATTTAAAAGAATGGGAAGTAAGGAGAGGGTTACTTTAAGGACTGATATAAACTATAACCCGCTATTGACCCTGCAACATCATAGGCAAAATCATGCCAACTCCACCCCGTACCAGCAGGCCTGCTGTCATAAAGCTCTTTTGCTGCGCCAAGAGAAACTGAGAATAGAATACCGAATATGGCAGCATCGCGGTGTTGTATATTTTGTTTGTCTGCATAAGCGTTACCCGATGCAGCCATAGCGGCTGAAAATGCAAAATGTTGTGCTTTATCTTTGCCTTGCCAATTGTCATTGGACCAATGAAAACCACTGCATCCTGTGATGGAAAATATAAGTAAGCTAAAAATTAATGGCTTAAACATATTAGGTATCATTATCCAGATGATGAATGTAAAAAGCGTCACTTAAGTGACGCTAAATTGAGATGTATTATAAAATCCGACTAATTAACCGATCCACTCGTATTCGACGTAGACGTCGGATTAATTTTTTCACTTTAACAGGATAGGTTTGAATACTGTCTAATTCACGAAAATGGCTAACAACCTTAGTATGAGTTCGAATACACTCTAGCTCGTGATTGCGTTGCTCTTGCAACTGTTGTTTTGGGTCGTGAATTAATACTGCGTTTTCAAGATCTAACCCCCAAGCGCGTGGGTTTAAGTTGTTACCCGTGATCAATTGCCAGTGATTATCAACCCACATTCCCTTTAGATGATAGGTATTGTCTGCGTCTTTCCAGAGCCTAACTGTTAACTGCTGGCTATCAATAAAGCGTTGCAAGCGACTAACAAAGCGGCGCAGATTGATCTCATAAAGGTATGGTAACGCACCAATTATTTTAAAGGGTTCTTCAGGTGGGATGTAGAAGTCATTGGCAGTTTTGTCGCCAATGATAATTTCTACTTGTTTGCCATCACGGAGTAACCGAATAATAACTCTGACTAACACCGCAGGTAAATTAAAATAAGGCGTGCAGATTGTTAGTTTATTATTTGTTGCACCCATTAAATGAGTGATAACACGGTTTAAATCGTTTTTCTTGCCGAGGCCAACAAAGGGAGTGACAGACAACTCATCATTTGATGCGTTTCCTGAAAATTGATAGGACGCTCCCCGTAAGCCCAAACGAAATTGCTTAATTAGGTGCTTAAACTCAGCTGTTTTTGGCCGATTCGGTGTATTTAATAGATGAATGGCATCAGACTGTAGTAATGCGTCATCAATAAATTTTTTCATTGATGCGGTAAGTTGGCTGTTTTTGATAAGGTGATAACGGTCATAACGGTATTTATTATGACGCTGTAAATAGACGTCATTAATACTTGCACCGCTATAGAGCAGAGTATCATCAAATAAAAAGCCTTTTAGGTGCAGAACACCTAGTGCTTCCCGTGTATTTACAGGAATACCGTAGATAGGAATTTCAATTTCAGGGTAATGTTTTGCAACATCGTAATACCAATCGGCGTTTGTGGCATTTGCAGCAGCCCCTATCCGGCCTCGTTGAGCACGGTGCCAGTCTACGAGAATTTTGATATCCAATGATGTATTAGCTTGTTTTGCAGCATATAGAGCATGAAGTACGTCTTTACCTGCATCGTCTTTCTCTAAATACAAAGCCGTTATGTAGATAGTATTTTGAGCCTGAGAGATTTGTTTAAGCAGTTCATCACGAAAATCTTCTGTCTTATATAGCGTTTTTACATCAGCAATTTCTTGAGATAGTTTTGGCAAACTGACCAAATATTGTTGATGTTTTGCTTGTTTTAATTTTGACAACATCACAGTGTGAATTTTCTCTTATTAGTCTAATAGCAACTCGCTTTGCGCACATTTTTAAGCGAATGATCTATGGATGATAGCATATTTAGCCAAACCATTTAGTATAAATTGACGACTTGTTTAATTACTATACAAGTTGAGCCGTATTCTTGGATATTTCTATAAGTGCAGTGTCAGATTAACTACTCCATCTTCAAACTGAACGTCAATTTCAAAGCCGAGTTTTTTCGCTAGGCTAATCATATTACGGTTTTCAGGCATGGTTATTGCCGTCAGTTTTTTAATGCCGTGGCTCCGAGTATAGTTAAGTAACTTTTGCATCAGTTGATAACCGAGCGTTTGCCCCTTCATGTCGGAACGAACCAGTACTGCAAATTCAGCTTCTTGGTTATCAGGATCCGCCATAGCCCGTGTTACACCTATAATTTCAGGAGCTGTATTGGGGTTTCTTACCGCAACAAAAGCCATTTCCCGATCATAATCAATCTGAGTCATATTGGCGAGATCATCATGGGTAAACTCACTAATTTCGCTAAAGTAACGATAATAAAGATCCTCTTTAGTAACTTGTTCTATAAAGGATTTTAGCAAAGGCTCATCTTCAGGGAGGATCGGACGTAGTAAACAGGTAAGGTCTTCTTTTAAATGAATCGTTTCTTCGAGTTCACTAGGGTAAGGGCGAATTGCCAGCCTAGATGTTGTTGCATCATCTGTTGGGCTTAGAGTCATGGAGACATCAAGTAAAGTGAATTCATCCCCTGAGGCAAGTAATGGGTGAATGTCTAACCTTGTAATATTTGGGCAATCAATAATTAAATTTGAAACGCGCACTAATAAAGCTGACAACCCTATGATATTTAAAGGTTCTAAAGCACTTCGAGATTTGATTTTGTAACTTTTGATGGCATTGATAACTTGGTAGCGAGCTAAAGCCATATTTAGCGGGGGAAGAGCGACAGCAGCTTGGCTCTCTTGTTGCCACTCAATACCACCTTCTCCTAACATGATGAGAGGGCCAAAAACAGGGTCTAGCTCAACAGCGATTCTGAGTTCTTGAGCGCCAGCTCGATTGGCCATACTTTGTACCAACAGGCCTTCAATTCGTGCATTAGGGAAATTTGTTGAAACACGTTCCATAATCGCTTTAGCTGCATCTTCTACCTCTTTAGCATTGCGTAAATAGAGCATGACCCCTTGTACTTCTGACTTATGAACAATATCAGGAGAGCGTAATTTCAAGGCGACGGGATAGCCAATTTTTTCTGCAATTTCAATGGCTTCATTACTAGAGTGTGCTATCCATGTGGGTAAGCTATTTAACCCGTAGGCTTTTAAAATAGGTTGAACTTCATGTGTATCCAAGTGTAGCTTATTATTTTCCAGTGCTTGTTGAATATATTCATGAGCTTGTTGAGTATTCGCTGTAATACCAATAGGTAAAGCCGGAGTTTCTTTGAGTTGTTTTTGGTTACGGCGATATTCCACCATATGCATGTATGCTGTGATTGCCCCTTCTGGAGTACGGTAGGTTGGGATCCCTGCTTCACTAAATAGCCTGCGAGATTCTTGAGATGAATATTCTCCACACCAGTTGGTTAAGATGGTTAGCCATTTCCCTCGTGGGTGCTGCTTAATCGTTTTAATAATTTTTTCTGCCATGGCTTTACTTTCCGTTATCGCACTGGGAGTGTGGATAAGCAATAAAGCGTCATGGTCGTGGCTGTCGAGCATTTTGTTCAGTACATTGATGTAGCGCTCAACAGTGGAATCATCCCCCAAGTCAATCGGGTTTTTCGTCGATAAATCAAGGGGTAACAGGGAGCTTAATTCATTTTCTGTTTCAACACTTAACGTTGCAAGTTTGCCACTACGCAAGAGAAGTTCGTCTAATGCCATCGCTGCGGGTGCAGAACCGTTGCTCATAATAGAGAGGCGTTCACCGCGTAATGGTGTCATATAGCTTAATGTTTCAACCGCAGAAAACATTTCGTGAGTATCTTGCACGCGAAGTAGCCCAGCACGTTGGATAGCGGCGTCATAAGCGGCATCTAGGCTCGGTTTATCGCCTAGAAGTTCTTGTGCTTTGCGGGTTCGACCGCTTTTTATTACTAATATAGGTTTATTACGTGAAGCACTGCGAGATGAGGATAAGAAACGTCGCGCATCACTAATACTTTCGAGATACAGCAAAATGGCACTGGTTTTGCTATCACGGGCTAAATAATCGAGTAAATCGTCAATATCAATATCGATGCTATCACCAAGGGCAATAAAATAAGAAAAACCGATGTCTCGGTGCCTTGCCCAATCCAGAACGGTATTTGATACAGCAGCAGATTGTGAGATAAACGCGAGTTTCCCTTTTAAGATTGGAATCGGGGAGAAACTGGCATTCAATCCTTGCCATGGGGCGAGAAAACCGAGGCTATTCGGGCCTAATAGGCGAATTTGATATTGCTGGGCGACTTTTTTTAATTCATTAAACTGAATGGAAGGGGATGATAAAATAATAACCACTTTACAGCCGGCTTCCCCTAATTGCTGTAAACAGGCGATATTACGTGAGTAATGCGTGCAGATAACGGCAAGGTCGGGTTTGAGTGGCAATTTATCTATGGAAGGATAAGCAAGTACGCCAAGGACAGAGTTTCGGTTTGGGTTAACAGGTAAAATAGGGCCTTTAAAGCCGCTGGTAAGTAGGTTTTTCATCATCACCGAACCTGCACGGCCAGGATTTTCAGATGCTCCAACGACAACGATAGACTTTGGCCTGAATAAAGATTCTAACTGACTGACTAAACCCATAGTTGATAACCCTTTGCTTTGCTGAACGAGATAAGCGTTCAATAGGTAAAAAGTGGCTGAGTGATACTTATGAATACTATGCCTTATCTTTGCGATTGCGCTAGTTTATCTGGTGAGTTTAATTAATTTATACAAGCACGTTCACGTTTTATCAGCTCGATTATCTAAAAGTTATCATTTAATGGTACTAGGCTCGAAAAGAAAGAGAAAAATAGTACCAATAAATAGTTAGAGATGAGATTCAGTGAGTAGCATCTGTGCGATAGGGTGATGCGGCTTTCCTTCAAGGTATTTTTGACGGAACAAATTGAAATGGCTAAAGAGTTGTTGTGAAGCGTTTAAATCTCCCGCTAATTCTAAAACGGTAGCTGCAACTTCAGCGGTACAATGTTGCTCTTCCCTTGATGGTGTACGTAGTAAGTAATCACTCCTTGCTTTGGTATTAATTGAAAGCATTGGAATATCATTAAGATAAGGGCTTTTCCGAAACATTTTACGTGCTTCTGGCCAGGTCCCATCGAGTAAAATAAATAAAGCGGGTTTATCCGACAAAGTAGGCTCGTTGACTACGACGCGTTCATTTTGAGCGTAGCTTTCTGGGAAAATGAGGTAAGGTTGCCTTGTGGTGTCTTGTAATGCTGCCAGTAGCTGCGCATCAGGCTCTGTCCTTGACCACTGAAAGGCCAAAGTGTTGGGCAAAACATCCGCAATCAATTTTCCCGTATTACTTGGCTTAAATACTTCACCATCAAACATAATCAAGCAGAATTGACTTTTTGCTTGTGACGATACGGTATCTTGGCACAGGCATTGTGGGATAGGTAACAAGCAATATTGGCAACGTTTTACTCGGCAGCCTCGCGCTTTAAATGGTTTAGTTGATAATGCGAGGCGCTGTTGACGCAAGTGATAAACGGCATTCGAAGTCATGTTGAGTGATATTTTTTAGGTCTAAAATGAAGGCACATATTGTACGCAAAACGATTTCTATGCGATAGAAGTATATTCAATAACTTTTAGATGAGATAATAGTGTGAATCGGTAGCGTAGCCATGCAACATCATGTAATCTTCGCGCCATAGCTTAGTAGGGGATAGTGATGAACGACTCGAATGATTTTAGTGGTAAAAACGGCAAAGTAAAAGTGATGTATGTCCGCAGTGAAGAGCAGGACAATAATAAAGGTAATGACAAACGCCGAGGCGGTGGCCGTGACGATAGGCGTGGTAATGACAAGCGTGGTGGCGATAGACGAGAGGGGGCCCGTCAAGATCGTGGTGGCCGCTCAAATCGCCCTGAAGGAAGTCGTGAAGGGCGTCGCTCCGATAACCGAAATGAGGTATCTCGTGAACGTTCGCCATGGCGCACTGTTTCAAAGCCAGATAGCGAAGAATTAGCGAATGACCACGGCGGAATTGTTGGCAAGAGTCAAATAGATCCTGAACAACTACGTAAGCAGCGCCAGGAAGAAACTCGTATCTATGGTGAGAATGCCTGCCAAGCTATGTTTAAAAACCGCCCTGATGCGATTGTTCGTGCATGGTTCTTACAATCCGTTACGCCGCGTTTTCGAGACGCGTTAAAATGGATGGCGGCAAATCGCAAGGCTTACCACGTGGTAGATGACGAAGAGTTATCGAAAGCATCAGGAACCGAACATCATGGTGGTGTCTGTTTTATCATCAAAAAACGTGGTGGAATGAGTGCGGATGCGTATTTACAACAAGCCGCAGAAAAAGATTGCGTATTGGCACTTGAAGATGTGGGGAATCCACATAATCTAGGTGGAATGATGCGTAGTTGTGCCCACTTTGGCGTAAAAGGCGTTATTTTACAAGATGCTGGCATGTTGGAGTCAGGTGCAGCAATTCGTACCGCAGAAGGTGGGGCTGAGCATATTAAGGCGATTGATGCTGATGGGCTGACTGACACTTTGGATAAATTCCGTAAAGCAGGCTACACCATTGTGACGACTTCCAGCCATAAAGGCAGTCAAGATCTCGCAAAAGCGAAGTTACCCGCCAAAATGGTACTAGTTTTAGGCCAAGAGAGTGATGGTTTAAGTGATAGTACGTGGGATCAAGGCGATATGAGTTTGTATATCGGTGGAACAGGTAAAGTGGAAAGCTTGAATGTCTCTGTTGCAACGGGAATTATGTTGGCCCAGTGGTGGCAACAAAACCAAGTTAAATAATCCTTACGTTTTATAAGAAAAATAAAGCCATACATAAAGGATGCATATCCCAGTTGTATGGCTTTTTTATTTCTGTCATGAAGACAACTTACTGAATCAGTAAGAGTATTTTGCCAATAGCCTCCCATAAAATTATATGGGGTTGGGCTGATTAATGAGCACCACCGCCGTCTTTCGAACCTGCCCCAAATGGTGGCTTAGCGAACCAGACAATGACCATTAGTAGGATGAAAATTCCAGCTGAGAGCCAAAATATCTCATTTGCTGACATAATCAGTCCTTGGTCAGTGATCGTTTTAGCGAGGTATGCCGAACTTTGCTGCTCATTCATACCAATTTTTGCCAGCTCGCTGTACATCTGTTGGGCATTTGGGTTGTATGGGTTAACAAATTCAGTGAGGTTTTCATGATGCATTGACTCTCTTTGGGTCCACATGGTCGTTGTGATTGATGTCCCGATGGCTCCAGCTAAGGTACGAGTGAAGTTAGATAAACTGGATGCAGAGGCCATTTTTTCTGGTGGTAGGCCAGATAATGTAATGGTTGTCAAAGGCATAAAGAAACAAGCGATAGCTAAACCTTGCACAAATTGCGGCCAAGCGGCCTCGGCAAAACTCATTCCAGGTTCGAATGTATAAGCACGCCAATAGTAACAAACTGCATAGATAATAAAGCTGAATGTCACTAAATAACGCATATCAATTCGGTTACCAAAACGCCCTATAATTGGCGTAATCAGTAGCGGTAATAACCCTACAGGAGCAGAGGCTAGCCCTGCCCAGGTCGCAGTATAGCCATAAACCTCTTGTAGCAATTGCGGCAGTAGTACAATCGTCCCGAAATAGAGCATGTAAGCCAAACTTAGGGATAAACAGCCAATCGTAAAATTGCGTTCTTTAAACAGGGATAAGTCGATGACGGGATGGTCATCGGTGAGTTCCCAGACAATTAAGAAGGCGATAGCGACAACGGCAATAACGGTTAGGACGATAATTTCAGTCGAGTTAAACCAATCCAGCTCTTTGCCTTGGTCAAGCATGATTTGTAAAGCACCAATACCGACAACCAATAGTACCAAACCAATAGTATCAATACGCTGAATAGATATTTTAGTTTCACGGCCTTTTAAGGTACGCATGATGGCAAAGATGATTGCAATACTAAATGGCACATTGATAAAAAATATCCAGCCCCAATGGTAATTATCACTAATATAACCACCAAGAATCGGTCCGCAAATAGGTGCAATAACGATAGTCATTGACCAAAGGGCGAGGGCCATGTTGCGCTTGGCAGGAGGATAATTATTAAGCAGTAGGCTTTGAGACAAAGGAATGAGAGGCCCTGCGACTAAACCTTGTAAAACACGAAATAAGATCAACATCTCTAGGCTGCCAGAAATACCGCACAGCCATGAAGTTAAAGCGAACAAGCCAGTGGACCATAAAAATAGCCTGACTTCACCGATTCTACGCGCTAACCAACCAGTAACAGGGATGGAAATTGCATTAGCAACACCGAAAGAGGTTATTACCCATGTTCCTTGTGAATTGGAAGCCCCTAAATTTCCAGCAATGGTCGGGATAGCTACGTTAGCAATTGTAGAATCAAGAACTTGCATAAATGTTGCCAATGAAAGGGCAATCGTCATCCATGCGAGTTTAGATCCCGTTAAAGGTGCTGTCGTCACGATTGCACCTCCACCTATTGATTCTCTAGGTTATTATTAATTATCTCAGTAACTATTTTGTCTGCAGGAGACATATCCACAGCTAATGCAGCAGTATGATAAGCAGGAGTAGCGCGCATCCCTTTAGAAAGCACTTTGCCGTTTTTATCTAATGTATCAACCGTAACTTCGGTGGATAAACCGATACGTAGTGGATGCTCTTCAAGCTGAGTTTCATCTAAGGCAATACGCACGGGGAGGCGTTGGACTACCTTGATCCAGTTACCACTGGCATTTTGTGCAGGTAATAAAGAGAATGCGCTACCTGTTCCCATATCAAGCCCAACGACAGTACCGTTAAACACGATATCTTTACCGTAAAAATCAGTCGTGACTTTCGCGGGTTGGCCGATACGCATGTCCGCAAGTTGTGTTTCTTTAAAGTTCGCATCAATCCACATACCATTGGAAGGGACAATGGCCATTAATGGTGTTGAAGGGGTAATTTGTGAACCCACTTGCACACTGCGACGTGAAACATAGCCATCAACAGGGCTGACGATTTTTGTCCGTTGTAGGGTGAGCCAAGCGTTTCTAACTTGTGTCGCGGCCTGTTCTACTGCGGGTTGTTTTTCAATTGCGGTATTCAAAACAATGGCTTGATTAGCATTATATTGTTCTATTGCCATGTCTAATGCTGCTTTTGCACTGACAACGGCTTCTCTCGCGTGTTGTAGTTCTTCTTTACCGATGACATGGCTACTGCCTAAAACTTCGCGACGTTTTAAATCATTCTGTAAGCGGTTTAATTCAGACCGTTTTACGTCAATATTGGCTTGTAGCTGGCGGCTATTAACCATGTGCTGGCGAGTCTGGCGTACACTGTTCGCTAATTCTGTTTTTGCTTTATCGAGTGTTAATTCTGCATCACGTGGGTCTAGTTCAACCAAAACAGTTCCACTTGTCACGAAATCGGTATTATCCACATTGACTGTCATAACGCTCCCAGAAACTTGGGATTGTATTTGTACTTGGTTACCCGCGACATAAGCGTTGTCAGTTGATTCATAGTGGCGAAGAACGAGATACCAGTAGACCACCCAGCCAACGCCTATAATAATAAATAATAGAGTCAAAAAGATAAGCGCACTTTTGCGTTGTCTTTTTTTATTTCGTTGGGGAGTTTGCGTTTGTTGCATTTCCTCAGGGGAACTCATACTCGTATTTCTCCACTTCTATGGATAAGGATCACGGTTGTTTCCAGTAGTTAGGTATTAACCACTGGAAACTGAGACTACAAATGATTTTGCTGTTTGATGGGATATCGTAAAGCATAAGGCTGAAAGGATAATGAAATATTATTGGCTGAAAAGTATTTTTTCAGCTTTGAGCTAAAGAATGGCTCAAATACATTAACCTTACAATTTCTGTGGTCAATATTTTATAGTATCTAGTTTTGTCAGTAATTTACGCATCAGCGTGTCAAGCTGTTGTTTTTCATCAGTATCTAAAACAGACCAAATATCAATTAATGCGCTGTGTTGAGGTGGCAATAGACCATTTAAAAATTCAGTCCCTTTTTCTGTGAGGTGTAGATGAAGGCAACGTCTATCGTTGTGACTTTCTTTGCGTTCAATCCAACCATTTTTTTCCAGTTCATCTGCAATTCGTGTCGCATTGGTTCTTGAGGAACCAAGAGCAGCACTGAGTTCAGATGGCTGAATACTGCGGGAGTCTTTTGTATCAAGGATCATGAGTGCCATAAACAGTGTTTCATTGATACCTTGAGACCTTAACATATTATTCCGAGTTTCAAGTAATTTTCCATGAACATGCATGCATAAGCGTGTTAGCAGAATTTCTTGATACGGAATAGGACTTTCATGTGAATCTTGTTGTTCTACACGAGCATTGAGTAGCTCTTCAGTCGGTGTAAATGAACTTTCCATTATTGGGATACCTTATTAGTTTCAGTTGGTAAGATTACAACTGTCATCAACCATCTAAATGGTATATTAAAAGATAGAATTAGCAATTATACTTAATTAATATCGCCGATTTTATTTTGATAATGATACATGATTCATAAATTTTATGAATGTAATTCGCCAGTTTTAGCATAGCCTATCGACTATTTCACTCAGAGTGCGTTAATTTTGACTATAAAACAACCAACCTAATACTAAATTAAAGGCTAATTCCAATCATACAAAACAATATATAATCACATGACATTAACTCAATACCATTTTTTTTGTTACCCAATAATTACAAGTTAGATAGATATTTTCAATGTGTAGGTGTAATTACTTATTTTTGTATAATTAAAACATTATTTGATGAAACAGTAATTTAATTTATTAACAGGAATACTACCTTTTTATCGAGTCATTGTATTTGTTTAACTGTGTCATTCACTAATATTTACTTTGTTTACTATTACAGTTGATAACTATCAGTTCTGTGATGGGCTGTTTATTTATTCAATATTCAACGTATTGGATGGATAAAATTGAACCGTATATTTTTAATGCATTATAACTTTTTATATATTGATGTGTGGGCTCGTTAATTTTTATCTAAAAACGTATTGATATCGGTATGAGTCATATTTAGTCATCAGTTGTGGTGATGACGGGATCAAAGCGAATCCCTATAGACCAAATAATTAAACTTATGGTGGTCAAGATTGCACCTGCAACCGCAACACCCTCCCAACCCGCATGTTCATAGGCATAACCTGAAAGGAGAGACCCTAGAGCGCCTCCAATAAAATAACTGGTCATATAGCCAGCGGTTAGGCGGTTACGAGCTTCTGGTAATATACGATATAACGTACTCTGACTAGTGACATGGACGGCTTGCACTGCAAGGTCTAACACTAATACACCAATGATAAATGCAACGAGGGAATATTTAGCTAAGCCGATAGGTATCCAGGACAATAGCAATAATACCAATCCAATAGTCGTAATGCGCTTTCCTTTTCCTTTATCGACAAGATGCCCTGCTTGGGAAGCCATAAGTGCACCTGCAGCACCGACTAAGCCAAATAAACCAATAGTCCCTTCGGAATAATTGAATGGCGGGCTGGCTAACAAGAAAGCCATTGCGGTCCAAAGTAAACCAAAATTAGCAAATGATAGTGCACCGAGAGAAGCGCGTACCGCGAGCACTGGAGTGCCGAAAAATAGCCGGCCAATAGAGCAAATCAGCTGAAAGTAGTTTAAGTTAGTTTTTTGATGATAACGTGGAAGTTTAATGGCTAGAACAATCATTAATAGCATCAATAGCGCAAAGGCCACCCAATAGATAGCACGCCAGCCACCGACCATAGCAACAGCACCCGATACAGTTCTCGCAAGTAAAATACCTAGCAATAAACCACTCATAATCATTCCTACCGCTTTGCCTCGTTTATGTGGCTTAGCAATAGATGCCGCGAGAGGGATCAGAACTTGTGCAACAACAGAAAATAGCCCTGTAAGGGCGGTACCTAAAAGGATTTGCCAAATATTATTTGAAAGCGCTGTAATTAATAACCCTAATGCAGAAAGAAAGGTCATGGTTAAAATTAAGCGTTTACGCTCAAATAAGTCGCCCAAAGGGACTAAAAATAGTAAACCTGCGGCATAACCGAGTTGGGCGGCGGTGACAATAAACCCAGCCATATTGGTTGTTAAATTAAACTGCCCCGCAATGGTCTCTAAAAGCGGTTGAGCATAGTAATTACTGGCAACGACAAGGCCTGTGGCAATGGCCATTAAAATAGTGAGGCCCGTTGTCAGCTCTGCAGTTTGGGTCTGTTTCATGAGGATTACCTATTATTAGCTAGGTGACTACTATAAACAAAATTTATTACCTTGGTTTATTTCTTTTTGTCATTGATGCAAAAAAGCCACCGGTTAGGGTGGCTGAGGTTATTAATCGGTTTGTTTATTTTTACTTAGCGGCTGCTTGCGCTTCCTTTACCCAACCATCAAAAGTGGATTGATGGGCTTTGATCCACGCATTTGTGTGGCGTTGAATATCCGATTGTGAGGCTTCACCGTTATGCATTCTTAAGTTCTGTGCATTGATATCGGCAATAGGTAGCTTCATCACTTCAAATAATTTTGCTGCTGCTGGGTTATCCGCAGCCCATTTTTTATTGGCGACGATATGCATGGTATTTGGTGGGAAACCATAATTTTTTCCGTTAGGTAATGTGGTGTCTGTTTTTTCACCATTTGGCATTGAAGAGAATGGCACTTCTAACCAAACTACATCACGACCCGGCTTGAGGACATCACTTATCCAATAAGGCGTCCACGTATAATATAAAATAGGCTTACCTTCTTTATATCGGGTAATGGTGTCAGCCATCATCGCCGCATAGTTACCTTGGTTATGGTCGACCGTTTTTTCTAGGTCATAGGCTTTTAAATGGTTATTGATGGCCGCTTCACAGCCCCAACCTGGGTTGCATCCCGTTAAATCCGCTTTACCATTGCCATTTGAATCAAAGAGCTTGGCAATTTTAGGATCTTTGAGTTGTTCAACATTGGTAATATTGTATTTTTCAGCCGTTTTTTTGTCGATGAGGTAGCCTTGAGCCGCATTAACAACATAATTCCCTTGACGATAGAATACATTATCGCCGCCAGCAGCGTCATATTGTGCGTTATGTAAAGGAACCCAGCTGGTGGCTAGGTAAGTCGCATCGCCGTTCGCAATGGATGCGTAAGCTACGTTATAGTCGACTTCTTTGATAGGCTGAACATCATAGCCAAGTTCTTCAAGGGCTTTCGCCACAATCAGTGTTTGGAATGTTTCTTCACTGATCGTGCTTTGCACTGGGTTAATTTTGATTCCTTTACCCGGCAGGTCGTTAGCACCGGCAAATGGAACGGCAAACATGGCTGTTAGTGCAGATGCAAGAATGATTTTATGTTTCATTATATTGTTCCCTCTGTTTTTTCGCAGCGAGCTTGGCTTTCATGCTAAGTGCCAAGTTAGGTGCCATATGAATGGCACTCAGGTGAATGGAGGATGTTTTGATTAATGGTTTTTTTTACAAAATGGGCGCATAACTAACCCAATAGGCCCTTTTTGGTACCAGCGGCATGATGTTTTGCCACGAGTATCTTGCCCTAAAGATTGGGTAAAACGGTCTAAGATGATAGCTAGAATAACAATACCGACCCCTCCGACAGATGCGAGCCCCATATCAAGTCGACCAATACCCCGTAAGACCATTTGGCCTAAGCCCCCAACAGCAATCATTGAAGCGATAACGACCATTGACAGTGCTAACATCAAGGTTTGGTTGACCCCAGCCATAATGGTTGGCATCGCTAATGGTAATTGCACTTTAAACAACATTTGGCGAGGGCTTGCACCAAATGATTCAGCGGCTTCAATTAAATCAGCTGGAACTTGTTTGATCCCTAAAATGGTCAAACGAATGATGGGCGGTAAAGCAAATATAATAGTGACGACAACACCAGGTACATTACCGATACCAAATAACATAACAATCGGGACTAAATAGACGAATGCTGGTGTGGTTTGCATCGCATCAAGTAATGGACGAATAACTTTAGCGGCTCTATCACTACGTGCCAGCCAAATACCCAGAGGCAATCCTATGACAATACAAAACAGCAAAGAAGTGAGAACCAGAGACAGAGTCACCATGGCTTCTGACCAAGCACCAATTGCTCCGATGGCTATCATCGAAACAAATGTGGCCACCCCCATCGCGCGTCCTGCTAATTGCCAAGCGAGTAATGCGAAAATGATAATGGCAACAGGGGACGGTAGTGAGGTGAGAAATTGTTCAAACCCACTTAGAATAAAATCAATGGGGGCACGAATCCCTTGGAATACAGGACGAAAGTTAAGTACTACCCAATCGATAGCATGCGCAACCCATGAATCAAGAGGGATCAGTGTGTGCTGGAAGGGATCCATAATATTAAACTGATCGGGGATGATGCTATCTGTTGGAGTGGCATCAAGCCAATCACTTGAACTGGTGTCAGCAGGTGTGGTTGTGTCTGATGCATTTCCCCAAGGATCATCCCCAGCGGTATTTATTTCGCTAGAGCTTGTTGCTGCCCATGGGGCATCCGCCGGTATATTCTCAGTACCTTGTGTTGGCGTATTCGTGGCTTCAGTATCCGCCCACGGGTCTTGTTGGGTATTCGTTGCTTCTTGATTCTGCTTACTCATTTGGTGTCTCCTTATCCAGCGCCTGTAACAGCATTCCTTTTGAAATTACGCCCAAATAGCGGTTTTTTTCGTTAATAACCGGAACAGCACAAGGGGCTTGTGCCACGGTAGAAATAACTTCATTTAAGGATGTATCACCTTGAATTGGCTCGATATCAGTTAATATTGCAGCTTCAATACCAGCTTTTTCATGGAGTGCTTTTTCTAAGGATTCAACAGAAACCACACCGGCAAAGGTATGTCCTCGAGAAATTAAATAACCGTGATAGCGGTCTTCATCGTTGAGGACTTTTAGCGCTGAACGAGGGCCAAAACCCGGTGCGATATGCAATAGTGCATTAGGCCGTCTGCGTGCAATGTCCTTAGCACTGAATACTTGGCTGATATCTACACCGCGGAAGAAGGTCTTAACATAGTCATTTGCTGGATTATTGAGAATTTCATCAGGTGTGCCGACTTGAACGACAACGCCTCCTTGCATAATGGCAATACGGTCGCCAATTCTCATAGCTTCATCAAGATCATGAGAAATAAAGACAATCGTGCGTTGTTTATCCCCTTGTAAGGATAGCAATTCATCTTGCATTTCAGTACGAATGAGTGGGTCGAGAGCGGAGAACGCTTCGTCCATTAACAGAATATCAGGGTCATTAGCTAGCGCTCTGGCTAACCCGATACGTTGACGCATCCCACCAGAGAGCTCATCTGGGTATGAATTAGCCCATTTTTCAAGATTAACTTGCTCAAGCGCACTCATGGCTTTCTTATGGCGTTCTTCTTTTGGAATGCCAGAAAGTTCCATACCAAAAGCAGTGTTATCGATCACGTTCATATGTGGCATCAGCGCAAAGGATTGAAACACCATACTAATTTTTGTTCGCCTAACTTCGCGCAGTGCTTTGTCTGAAATATTGGAAATATCCTCTCCATCTATCATGACTTGCCCGCTGGTCGGTTCGATCAGGCGATTGAGGAGGCGCACCAAGGTCGATTTTCCTGAGCCAGAAAGTCCCATGACAACAAAGATTTCGCCTTCTTCAATCGTCAGATTAACATCTTGAACACCTACGGTAAGGCCTGTTTTTTCAAAGATATCATCTTTATTCATACCTGACTCTAATAGCTTAAATGCTTGATCAGGATTGTCCCCAAATATTTTATATAAATTTTTAACTTGTAATTTTATTGCCATATATTATTTACCCAATTTTCAATCAACAAGGAAGACAAATTACCTATATTGAAAGTGATGAATTCTATAGTGATAGTTAACATTATGTTTCCTATCTATGATTATCCTTTGAAAATTATTAGGGCAGAGATTCCTATATTCGGTTTAATGGGTTAGTTAATTATGGATTAAATTCAAATTTCTCCATTTGAGTTATTAGTAAAATTTGCAAGCAATAAACCCTAGCATAATAAAATCAGCTGACAACCCTAGGTTAAGTATAATTAATCAAAAATAATAGAGATGAAATGTGATGCGATTAATGTAAATAAAAACGATGTTAAGTTATATGATGATAGCTTTTATAGTTTCTATATTAAAGTTAACTTACTGGTGGGATTGAATTTAATTGAAAATAATTCACACTAATTTAATCAATATGCGAGTTGCCGATTTTATTCGATTTTTATGTGGAATAAATGCTTGGTTGATAGATGAAAAAATAGAAATTAATATCAAATTCATTAAATAAATTTATGTAAAATAAGGTGATAATTGATTGAATTAAAAATTATTGCCAGATTAACTCATTAAAAATGAGCAATTAAACAGATATACATATAAAAAACGAATTAATTCGGCTGTTTTTTGAGCGAAAAAATACCATGACAAATAAAATTATTATAATTCATCATGGTATGGATTTGGTTGTGAGTGATTCTTATTGATAAATTAAATTAACAGTTCAATTAGAAGTTCCAGTCATCATCTTCGGTACTGACTGCTTTACCAATAATATAAGATGAACCGGAGCCCGAAAAGAAATCATGATTTTCATTTGCATCAGGAGATAAAGCCGATAATATCGCTGCACTTACATCGGTGACGGTATCAGGAAATAAGGCTTCATAACCTAAATTCATTAATGCTTTATTGGCATTGTAATGAAGGAATTTTTTGACATCTTCCGACCAACCTACTGTGTCATAAAGTTCTTGTGTATATTTCACTTCATTTTCATATAAATCGAATAATAATGAAAAAGCAAAATCCTTAATTTCTTTCTGAGTATTCTCATCATATTGGGATAATGACTTTTGAAATTTATAGCCAATATAATAGCCGTGTATGGCTTCATCTCGAATAATTAAACGTATAAGATCTGCGGTATTGGTTAACTTTCCTCTACTTGACCAATACATTGGTAAATAGAAACCCGAATAAAACAAAAATGATTCTAAAAAGACACTTGCGATCTTTTTCTTTAAAGGGTGTGAATCACAATAGTAAGATAGGATGATCTTAGCTTTATTCTGTAATGCAATATTTTCTTCACTCCAGCGGTATGCATCATCAACATCAATCGTTGAACAGAGAGTTGAAAATATTGAGCTATAAGAGCGCGCATGTACTGCTTCCATAAAGCTAATGTTCGATAAAACGGCTTCTTCGTGAGGTGTTTGTGCATCTGGCATTAAGCAAGGCGCACCCACTGTATTTTGAATCGTATCTAGCAGGGTAAGGCCAGTAAATACACGTATTGTTAGCTGTTTTTCTGCAGCAGTTAAAGTATTCCAAGAAGGAATATCATTAGATAATGGCACTTTTTCGGGAAGCCAAAAATTACTTGTTAATCGGTTCCATACTTCTAAGTCTTTATCATCCTGAATACGGTTCCAGTTAATGGCTTTTACTGGTGTGCTAGATGTGCTGGTGGTCATAATATTTTCCTATTACAAAGTGCAAGATACGCAGCCTTCGACTTCAGTTCCTTCGAGGGCAGTTTGGCGTAATCGGATGTAATACAATGTCTTGATTCCTTTTCGCCAAGCATATATTTGCGCTCGGTTAATATCTCGCGTGGTGGCATCATCTTTAAAAAATAGAGTCAAAGATAAACCTTGGTCAACGTGCTGAGTTGCCATGGCATAAGTATCAATAATTTTTTCAGGCCCGATTTGGTAAGCATCTTGGTAATATTCCAAGTTCTCATTCGTCATGAAAGGCGCAGGGTAGTAGACACGACCAATCTTACCTTCTTTACGAATTTCAATTCGTGAAACAATGGGGTGAATGCTTGATGTTGAATTATTGATATAAGAGATAGACCCTGTCGGAGGTATCGCTTGCAAGTTTTGGTTATAAATTCCATAGGTAATAACAGACTGTTTTAAGGCTTGCCAGTCTTCACGAGTTGGAATTTCGATACCCGAACGTCGGAATAATTCCTGAACGGCTTGTGTTTTTGGCAGCCAAATATTGTTGATATATTTATCAAAATAATCACCAGAGGCATAAGTTGAATGTTCAAAACCAACAAATGCAGTTTTTCTTTCAATAGCTAATTGATTGGATGTTTTTAATGCGTAATAGGTGACGGCATAAAAATAGATATTGGTGAAATCGAGCGCTTCTTCTGAACCATAATAGATATGTTCTCTTGCCAAGTAGCCATGTAAATTCATTTGCCCTAACCCAATCGCATGTGATTGTCGGTTACCTTCGGCAATGGAAGGGACAGAACGAATGTTACTCATATCTGAAACCGCACTCAGTGCTCTAACGGCAGCCGCTATTGATTGAGCGAAATTCGGTGAATCCATCGTTTTAGCAATATTCATGGAGCCTAAATTACAGCTAATATCTTTACCAATTTGTTGATAGCTTAAATCGTCTTCATAAACACTAGGGCGATTAACCTGCAGTATTTCTGAGCACAGATTGCTCATATTAATGCGCCCTGCGATAGGGTTGGCTCGATTCGCGGTATCTTCAAATAAAATATACGGATATCCTGATTCAAACTGGATTTCAGCTAAAGTTTGGAAAAATTCCCGAGCATTAATTTTGTATTTTTTTATCGCTTTGTTATTGACCATTTCATGGTATTTGTCTGTCACACTGATTTCAGACATAGGGACACCATAGGTGCGTTCAACATCATATGGTGAAAACAAATACATGTCCTGGTTATCTTTCGCTAGCTGGAAAGTGATATCAGGAATAACTACCCCTAAAGACAGTGTTTTAATCCGTATTTTTTCATCTGCATTTTCACGCTTCGTATCAAGAAAACGCATGATATCAGGGTGGTGAGCGTGCAAATAAACGGCACCGGCACCTTGCCTTGCGCCTAATTGGTTGGCATAAGAAAAAGCATCTTCTAACATTTTCATAACAGGAACAACGCCAGAAGATTGATTTTCAATTAGTTTTATTGGGGCACCTTGCTCTCGTAAATTGGTCATTAAAAAGGCAACACCGCCCCCGCGTTTGGATAACTGCAAAGCAGAATTGACTGAGCGACCAATGGATTCCATGTTGTCTTCAATTCTTAAAAGAAAACAAGAGATTAACTCACCACGTTGTTTTTTACCGCAGTTAAGGAAGGTGGGAGTTGCAGGTTGAAAACGACCTGTAATAATTTCATCGACATACAACTTAGCAAGGGATTCATCCCCTTGAGCAAGGGTTAAAGCAACCATACAGACGCGATCTTCATAGCGTTCGAGGTAGCGTTTACCATCAAAGGTTTTCAGCGTATAGCTAGTATAATATTTAAAGGCACCGAGAAACGTTTGAAAACGAAATTTGTGTGCGTATGCCTGTTTAAACAGTGCTTTGATAAATTCAAAGTTATATTGTTCTAATACACTGTTTTCGTAATAGTTTTCTTGTACTAAAAAGTCTAACTTTTCTTTTAAATCATGGAAAAATACGGTGTTTTGGTTCACATGCTGTCGAAAATAGTGATGAGCCGCTTCTTTGTCTTTATCAAATTGAATACGGCCTTCGTTATCATATAAATTCAACATCGCATTGAGCGCATGATAATCCACATCTGATATATTTTGCATTTTATCCATTTGGAATAACTCTAGTTGTTTGTACGTTGCCAAAACGTTTTTAGGCCTCGTTGAACGGATTGAACATCTTTATCAGTACCAAGAAGTTCAAACCGATATAGGTAGGGAATATGGCATTTTTGCGCGATGATATTTCCAGCTATTGCATAGGCATCACCAAAATTGGTATTACCCGCAGCAATAACACCACGGATAAATGCGCGATTGGCTTCAATATTAAGAAATTGAATCACTTCTTTTGGAACAGCCCCTTTTGTACCGCCACCACCATAGGTTGGTAGTAATAAAACATAAGGTCTTGTCGCAATTAGGCTACTTTCGTGGTTGCCAATAGGTAACCGTGTTGCAGGGATACCGAGCTTTTCAATAAAGCGATGGCAATTTTCTGAGCGACTTGAAAAATAGATGAGTGATTCCGTTTCCATGACATCACCTAAGCGGCTAATAGGCTAATCATGTCAGGTCGAAAACCGGCCCAATGTTTGTCACCTGCAATAACAACAGGGACTTGTTGATAACCTAATTTTTTTACGAGTTCAAGGGCTTGGTTATCTTCAGTAAGGTCAATAATTTGGTAGGAAATAGATTTGCGATCTAAGGCTTGATAAGTAGCATTACACTGAACGCAGTTAGGTTTACTATAAATGGTAATCTCAGTCATGTTATTTACCTTTTGAATGTTTATTCGCATTAAAAATAAGGCATGTGATACATAAATACTATATATGGATTTTAAATTTATCAACCATACAATATGTAGTGAATATGAAATATTGAATGATAATCATTCTAATTGTTGGCTAGGTGGTTATTAACATTGAAAATAAAAAAATATCGTATTAGATGATTCAGATAGACACTCTAAGAAAAAAGATCATTGCAAAGTGGAAATAATTTACTCTATAACTGTATATACAATCAGGTAATTGAGTCCTTTTGAGGAGATACTATGTACCATCAATATTTAGCGACACCGGATAAATTTCCTAAACCGTGGGTCCATATTACGGCTGATGACAACGGAATAACGAGCCTTTATTTTGTTGATGAAAAAACAGAAAAAGAAACGAAGAATGAGCATTCGAAGCTTTGTGTGAAAGAACTAAAGGAATATTTTAATCACAAAAGAACAGTTTTTACGGTGGCATTAAATCCACAAGGTACAGAATTTCAGAAAAAAGTCTGGAAACATCTTTGTGGGATACCTTATGGGGAACGCTGGAGCTATAAAGATTTGGCTTTAAAGTTAGGCTCAGCTAATTATTGTCGCGCAGTCGGCATGGCAAACTCACGTAATCCAATCTCATTAATTGTTCCTTGTCATCGTGTACTTGGACATGATGGGAAATTAGTGGGGTATACAGGGGGCTTAGATATCAAAGACTGGCTACTTTTACATGAGAAGTAAAAACTAAATAATTAGCTATAGATAATACTATTGGTTGTGATAATTGCTATTGATAAGAATTATTGTCGAAATCAGAACCTGTTCTATCGATAAATAATATTTTTTTATCTTTTTAGTCCATTTTCGTGATCTAGGTTGTAGACAAGTAACTGAGAAATCTGATGTACTGAGCTTGATACAGATGGTGTGTCTATTTTATTTTAAAGGTAATATTTGATGTCTAAAGTTAAAGGTAACGTTAAGTGGTTCAACGAATCTAAAGGTTTTGGTTTTATCACTCCAGAAGATGGTAGCAAAGATGTATTTGTTCACTTTTCTGCGATTATGGGCGATGGTTTCAAAACCTTAGCTGAAGGCCAAAAAGTGGAATTTGAAATTACTGAAGGTGCTAAAGGCCCATCTGCTGCTAACGTTATTCCTCTGTAATTTTTATAATTAAGATTAAAACGAACAGCTGAAAACTCGCGCTAGTTATCTAGGGCGAGTTTTTTTATCTATTGCAATAAAAAATGCCTGATGAAAATCAGGCATTTTTTGTTTATACGTAAAATAGTGGAGGCTATTTAACTTCCTCACCTTTAGCTTGTAAATCAGCATGGTAAGAAGAGCGAACGAATGGGCCGCAAGCTGCGTGAGTGAAGCCCATTGCCATGGCTTCTTCTTTCATCTCATCGAACTCCGCAGGGCTGACATAGCGTTTGACGGGTAAGTGATGACGGCTTGGTTGTAAGTATTGGCCTAGTGTAAGCATCGTTACGCCATGGCGACGTAAGTCGCGCATAACCTCGATAATTTCTTCATTGGTTTCACCAAGACCAACCATTAACCCTGATTTAGTTGGGATATCGGGATGGGCTTCTTTAAATTTTTCGAGCAATTTTAAAGACCATTCATAATTAGCACCAGGGCGAACTTGACGGTAAACACGTGGTACATTTTCAAGGTTATGGTTAAACACATCAGGTGGTGTCGCGGTTAAAATTTCTAATGCGCGATCCATACGGCCACGGAAATCAGGAACTAGTGTTTCAATTTTAATCGATGGGCTTTTTTCACGAATAGCGCTAATGCAATCAGCAAAGTGCTGTGCTCCGCCATCACGTAGATCATCTCGGTCAACTGACGTAATAACGACATAGCGTAATGCCATATCTTTAATGGTTTGCGCTAATTTTTCAGGCTCGTTGGCATCCGGTGCATTTGGACGACCATGAGCAACATCACAGAATGGGCAGCGGCGGGTACAGATAGCGCCTAAAATCATAAAGGTCGCAGTACCATGGTTAAAGCACTCAGAGAGATTAGGGCATGAAGCTTCTTCACAAACAGAATGCAGCCCATTTTTGCGCATGGCTGCTTTAATGCCTTGAATACGAGTGGAGTCAGCTGGAAGCCTAATTTTCATCCAGTCAGGTTTACGTAGAATTTCTTCTCGTTCAGTCACAACGTTTTTGACAGGGATCAGCGCCATTTTGTCGGCGTCACGATATTTAATTCCGCGTTCTATCTGAATTGGTTTACTCATAATATGACGATTCCAGTTATCTTTTATGCTGATGGATAAGTGATAATTCTAAATAAAACCAAATGAAGGCTGTTATCCATTCATTAAAATATTTTTTAAAAATGTTAAAAAATTATAGCATTATTATTGAACAATATGAAATCCCAGTGTGTCACAGAATTGACGAATTAGCACAGGTTGAACATCAGATAATGACACATTGGGAGCAAGATCACTAACCTGAGTCATCTTTAATTCACTGTAACCACAAGGGTTTATGCGATTAAAGGGTTCAAGATCCATACTAATGTTCAAAGCGAGACCATGAAAAGAGCAGCCTTGCCTTATGCGTAATCCAAGAGAACAAATTTTGTCGCCATTCACATAGACACCGGGAGCATCAGGGCGAGGATACGCTGCTATATTAAAGTGGGCAAGGGTATTCACGACGGTATTTTCCAGTGCGGTGACGAGTTCTCTAACACCAATTTTGTTGCGCTTTAAGTTGAGCATCACGTACATCACTTGCTGTCCTGGCCCATGATAGGTGACTTGACCACCTCTATCACTTTGTATAACAGGGATATCACCGGGGGCTAGTACATGCTCTGCTTTCCCTGCTTGACCTTGAGTAAATACGCGAGGGTGTTCAACTAGCCATACTTCATCACACGTATTTTCAGTGCGCTCTTCAGTAAATTGATGCATCGCATCGGATACTTGCTGGTACGGCGCAAGGCCTAATTGACGGATAATTATCGTTCGTTCTGACAATGTTTTAACATCCACCTGAAAAAATTGAGTACTTAGTATAACGCTGGTAGGGGGGGAGTGCTAGTTTTGTCATGTTATGAATATGTTAACGCGATTTTTTTGAGTGAAATATGAAAAAGGTAAAAATTTGGGGACGTTTATATTTTTAGGTTTGGGAATTGATATGAAAAGTTATTTCTCATTAGGCATTTTGATGAAAAACTTATTTTATTTGTACTATCAGCAAGAAAAAATAATTATAAGGCTCTGTAGTGCAGAATAAATAAAAAACTACACCTTAATCGGTTATGGTTAACCTTTGGGATGTAGTTTATTTTTACAGAAATTAAAGTACAACTTTAACTAATTCTAATGCACCTAATTCGCTATACAAAGTTTCCACTTGTTCAATATGGGTGGCATTGATAGTTATAGAAACGGAGTGATAATTCCCCTTGCTGCTCGGTTTTACGTCTGGAGAGTAATCCCCCGGAGCATGACGTTGTATCACTTCAATCACTTGATCAACCAATTCAGGCTGTGCCAAACCCATGACTTTGTAAGTTAATGGGCATGGGAACTCAAGCAGTTCACCTAATTTCGTTTTCATGGGCACTCCTAATTTTTAAATTGGGCTGCTGGCTGAAAAAGATTGGCTGGTATTAAACCAGCCAATGAGATGTATTCATCCAACAAACATTTCGATACTTACTCTATTTCGATATTTACTATATGGGGATGACTTATTTTAGTTTCAAGTCTTAACCAAACCAACGGTGGAAGAGTAATTTAATATAGTCAATTAACCGACTGAAAAAGCCACCTTCTTCAACATCTTTTAATACTGCTAAAGGGTGCTGTTCGATAATTTTACCATCAAGTTGGAAGCTAATAGTACCGACTTGCTGCCCTTTGGTTAATGGGGCTTCTAGCTCAGTTGTAGATAGCTCATAACTGGCTTTTAAATCTTTTAAGCGACCTCGTGGGATGGTGAGGTATAAATCTTCAGTGACACCTAATTTTACTTCATTTTCATCACCAAACCAGACTGGCACACTGGCAAAATCCACATTGGCTTGTAATGGTTTAACGGTTTCATAAAAGCGGAAACCGTAAGTGAGTAACTTTTTACTTTCGGCATCACGGCCTTTGCTGCTTTTACCTCCCATAACAACGGAGATCAGGCGCATATCACCATCGGTTGCGGAGGCGACAAGGTTATAGCCAGCGGCATTAGTATGGCCTGTTTTGATGCCATCAACAGCAAGGCTCTTATCCCACAATAGGCCATTACGGTTTGTTTGGCGGATATTGTTAAAGGTAAATTCTTTTTCTTTATAGATTGCGTACTCATCAGGCACATCACGTACGAGTGCTTGCCCAATAAGTGCCATATCACGGGCTGAGCTGTATTGGCCTTCGGCATCTAAACCATGAACGGTTTGGAAATGGGTATTTTTTAGCCCTAATTTGTTTACATAGCCATTCATTAATTGAACAAAGTTGGCTTGGTCACCCGCAATGTAGTCGGCCATAGCAACACAAGCGTCGTTACCTGATTGCAAGTTAATACCACGAGTTAATTGAGATACGCTAACGCGGTCGCCAGGTTTTAAGAACATCAATGATGAGCCTTTAAACACCGGGTTACCGGTAGCCCACGCATCATTTCCGACCGTGACGATATCATTTTCACCAATTTTACCTGACTTAATTGCTTGACCAATAACATAACTGGTCATCATTTTTGTCAAACTCGCAGGATCGCGGCGTTGGTCGGCATTACTTTCAGCGAGAACTTTCCCTGAATTATAATCAATTAAGATATAAGCTTCTGCATCAATAGCAGGTGCTGCAGGAATTGATGTATTCGGGAAGGTTTCATTAGCATTCGCAATATTAGCAGTCATAAGAAGGAGTGCGGAGCCCAGCACAGTATGACGCACGATGCGTGATGGAGCGACATTATTCATGGTTTTACCATTACATCCGAAATTCGGTTAACACAAGGAGGCGCAGTTTAGCAAAAGAATGGGATAAGAAAAAAGCCACTTTTGCACTGTACCAATGATTTTTTTGTCAGTTTAACATTGCCTAACTTTAGGTTGCATCAAATGTAATGGAGCAACCTAAAGCTACGTTGTACTAAGGCGCAACGACCATTGACGATTGATTTTTTTCAGACTGTAAACGGCCTTGAACCTCAACGGCTTGTTGCCTTGTACTAAATGGTCCTAACTGTACTCGGTAAATGCCATTATAGGGTTGTAACCGCCCAGGAACATTAAACTGTGTTTTCAATTCATTCAGCATATTTTGTGCATTGGTTTGGCTACTAATGGCGCCTGCTTGAACGAGAAAACCACGCTCAGGAACCACTTCTTCCGTTGTTGTTGGTGGTGGCGTTGGTGTTTGTAAGCTCATGTCAGGCATCGTAGGCTGCATCGGCTCTTTTGGTTGCTGAACGGGCAATGTATTTTCTGGCGTTGGCAAGTTCTCCATCACAGGGGTACCCATTGGGCCAGAACCTAATTGCGGGCGCCCCGGCAATGCATAGCTTTGTTTCACAAAATTAGAGCCAACGGTTCCAGTTCCTGACAAGGTGCCGTCTTGAGCGACTTGAATGGCATCAATTTTAATTTTTGTCGTCGGCATTAAATTCAGGCGGTCAGCGGTTGCACGTGATACTGCAATACTTTTTCCTGGCGTATAAGGCCCACGATCATTAACACGCACGACCATCATCCGGCCATTCATCATGTTGGTGATGCGGACATAGCTAGGGATCGGTAACGTTGGGTGAGCTGCAGTTAATTCCACTGGATTAACACGTTCACCAATCGCAGTCATATTTCCTGCAGACTCCGCACCATAAATAGACGCATAACCCACTTGGCTAAATTGTGACGGGTCGCGTACGATTTGGTACTGTTGACCATTACGTGAGTAATCATTATTGGCAGTTGGATGATACGGCTCATAATGAGGCTCTGCACCTAATACATCTTGAGTGGGTACATTGGTTGGCACTTGGGCTGGTTGTTTAACTTCGTCTGTCACACAGCCACTAAGTAGCGCGGCGGTGACGCCAAGCATTATCCATTGTAAACGCATACTAAGCCTCATTTTATAAACTTTTGGAAAGGAATTTTCGGTGTGTATGTATCGACATGATAATACCGAATCCAGCCATTAAAACAATCAAAGCGGAGCCCCCGTAGCTCACTAAAGGGAGGGGAACACCAACCACTGGTAATATACCACTGACCATACCGATATTCACAAATACATAGACAAAAAGGATTAAGATCAAACCACCAACCATAACCCGACCAAAAGTATTTTGTGCGCTAGCAGCAATATAAAGCCCACGAATAATCAATAAAAGGTATAAACCAAGTAAAATAAGCACACCGACTAAGCCAAGTTCTTCTGCTAACACGGCAAAAATAAAGTCGGTATGTCTTTCCGGTAAAAATTCAAGTTGTGATTGTGTGCCATGTAGCCAACCTTTACCCATTAATCCACCAGAACCAATCGCAATTTTTGATTGGATAATATGGTAACCAGCGCCTAGTGGGTCAGTTTCTGGGTCTAATAACATCATGACACGGGCTCTTTGATAACCATGCATTAAAAAGAACCACAGTAGTGGAATAAAGGCGGCGAGCGCAATGGCGGCAACTGCAATAAGCCGCCAACTCATTCCGGCAAGGAACAAAACGAATAGGCCTGAAGCTGCAACTAAAATCGAGGTACCAAGGTCAGGCTGTGCAGCCACTAATAATGTTGGTACAAAAATCAATACGAGTGCAATTAATGTATTTTTGAATGAAGGAGGGCATAGGTCTCGGTTCATGAAACGAGCGACCATTAAAGGGACGGCAATTTTTGCAATTTCAGAGGGTTGGAACCGAATAAAACCCAAGTCTAACCAGCGCTGTGCCCCTTTACTTATCTGCCCAAAAACATCAACAAAAATCAGTAAAATAACGCAGAAGATAAACAGGTGAGGCGCCCAATTTTCATACATTCTAGGAGGGATCTGCGCCATTACTATCATAACGACGAAGCCTGTCGCTATCTGCCCTAATTTACGCTCCATCATTTCAGGATCTTGGCCGCTAGCACTCCACATAATAAATGCGCTGTATGCAAGCAACGCGATAATAATTAGCAGCATAGGCACATCTATATGCAGACGTGTGGATAACGAAATTTTTTTCTTATCGTCTGTCATATTCTTTATAGCTCATTGTTATTATTAGGATTATGCATCAGCGATCTTCTCCTGCATTAGTTGCTGACACCGCGACTTCAGTACGGTTATCACCAAGAAGAACGTGGTCAAATATTTGCCGCACAATGTCACCGACTGCTGGGCCCGCGCCCCCGTTTTCCAGAATAATTGCAACGGCAATCGTGGGTTTATCATACGGAGCATAAGCAATCATCAATTTGTGGTCGCGTAGGTGCTCAGCAAGTTTACTGGCATTATAGGTTTCATAGCTGAAGACCTGCGCAGTACCTGATTTTGCTGCCGCTTTATAAGGGGTACCAATGAAACTACGGCGTCCAGTACCATTCGGTGCATTAGCGACACCGTACATTCCATGCTTCGCTAGCTCCCAAAAACCGGAATTGATATCGCCAATTTGTTTGGTTTCTTTGTCTTCATAAGGCACCATGGCATTACCCAATTTTGTGCCGTAAAGCAAATGTGGGGTTTTAACTTGGCCATCATTGATTAATGTCATTAATGCTTTTGACATTTGAATTGGTGTTGCTGTCCAATAGCCCTGCCCAATCCCAACTGGAATGGTATCGCCTTGATACCAAGGCTTTTTATAGCGTTTTTGTTTCCATTCACGGGTTGGCATGATACCAGAACGTTCTTCTGCAAGGTCAATTCCGGTATAATCACCAAAACCAAAACGACCCATCCACTCAGAAATACGATCAATCCCCATATCATAAGCCACTTGATAGAAGAAAGTATCCGCTGATTCAATGATTGACTTTGAAACATTCAGCTTGCCGTGCCCCCAGCGCTTCCAGTCACGGTAACGTTTTTCGGAGCCCGGCAATTGCCACCAACCAGGGTCAAAAATGGTCGTATTCGGTGTGATGACCTTTTCACTTAATGCCGCAACAGAAATAAAGGGTTTTACTGTCGATGCAGGGGGATATAACCCTTGAGTTGTTCGGTTAATCAGCGGTCTGTCAGGATTATTTAATAACGCTTGATAATCTTTATTTGAGATGCCGTTTACAAACAAGTTAGAGTCATAACTTGGATTAGATACCAGAGCCAAAATTTCGCCATTACGTGGGTCAGTGACCACTACGGCTGCACGGCTGGTGGTTAACAGTTTTTCGATATAAATTTGTAATTCAAGGTCAATAGTGAGGTAGATATCTCGACCTGCTTGCGGTGGTTGCTCATGCAATTGTCGAATAACGCGACCGCGGCTATTCACTTCCACTTCTTCATAGCCGGTTTTACCGTGTAAGACATCTTCATAATAACGCTCAATACCTAATTTACCGATATCATGACTAGCAGCATAATTAGGTAATAAACCTTCTTTATCAAGACGTTCAACATCTTTGTCATTGATTTTTGCCACATAACCAATCACATGGGTTAATGCTGAACCATATGGGTAAGAGCGTCGTTGGTAACTTTTGACTTCTAAACCGGGAAAACGGTACTGATTAACGGCAAAACGAGCAACTTGAACTTCGTTGAGCTGGGTTTTCAATGCAATAGAGGTAAACCGACGTGAGCGCTTACGCTCTTTTTCAAAATTAGTAATGTCTTCGTCAGTTAAATCTACTACATTACGAAGGTTATCTAAGGTTTCTTGCAGATTACTGACTTTTTCCGGCACGATTTCTAGCTGGTAAAACGTGCTATTAAGGGCGAGTTGAGTCCCTCTGCGGTCATAAATAATCCCACGGCTTGGTGCAATAGGCACCAATTTGATTCGGTTATCATTTGACCGTGTTTGGTAATCTTCGTGGCGGACAATTTGTAAGTGATACAAATTGGTCACAAGAATAGACGTTAAAATGACAATCACACCGAAGGCGATAAGCGCTCGGCGGATAAATAAAACTGATTCAGCGGTATGGTCGCGAAAAGGGGTGCGTTGTGTTTTCATCCCATTGCCATTTTGAACATATTTAAACCTGACTATTCCCTGTGATAAGGGTGGTTAGTCGTAATACTCCATGCGCGATAAAGACTCTCGGCAACAAGAACACGAACCAGTGGATGAGGTAGCGTTAGTGGTGATAGTGACCAACTTTGCTCTGCCGCCGCTTTACAAGCAGGTGCAAGGCCTTCGGGACCACCGATTAATAAGCTGACATTACGGCCATCTTGTTTCCATTTATCGAGTTGTACGGCAAGTTTTGGGGTGTCCCAACGATCGCCTGGAATATCCAAGGTGACGATGCGATTTCCTTTACCTACAGCTGCGAGCATTAATTCGCCTTCTTTTTCTAGAATGCGTTTTATATCTGCATTTTTCCCGCGTTTTCCTGCAGGGATTTCCGTTAATTCAAATGGCATATCTTTAGGAAAACGGTGGAGGTAATCCATAAAGCCGGTCTGGACCCAGTCCGGCATTTTTGTTCCAACGGCGATGAGCTGTAATTTCAAACTCAGCTCCAGAGCTTTTCTAATTCATACATACGACGACTCTCATCTTGCATAATATGAACAATGGCATCGCCAAGGTCGACGACTATCCAATCAGAAATACCTTGCCCTTCAACACCTAATGGCATTAAACCATTTTTACGGCAAGCTTCGATTAACCTGTCAGCGACTGACATCAAATGGCGGCTCGATGTCCCTGTACAGATGATCATCTGATCGGTAATACTTGATTTCCCTTGAACATCGATAGTAATGATATCTTCTGCTTTAGCATCATCAAGCTGATCGATAATAAATTGTTGGAGTTCAGTTCCTTGCAAAAGGTTCACCTTTTATTCAAATAAACAGAATATCACGTTAAACACTGTTTGTAGTTTGTAGATAAAATAATCGCTGATAACAAAGTAAACATATTAACAGCCCTGCTATTTTACCCTAGATTTTAAGAAAAATCGGCTAAATTATTTTTTATTCATCGTGGAGTGAAATTTATAGGGATATCCGTACATTTGAGCAAGAAGTTTGTGCTAACTTTACAAAATAACGCTAAAAACTGTACTCCTGACAAATATTTTAGAATGAGACGTGTATTGTGCAAATAATTAAACCAAAAGTTTTTATATTTGAAGGAATTAATCATCTATCCGCTAATATTCATCCACAGGTGAATTCTATGGTTGAATTTGTAACGAACCTCACCCATGAGCGGATGCAAAATAAAGTTAATGGTATTATTTGCTCTAGACAGCAACTTGTTAAATTACAAGGATTATTCCCTGCGAATATTCCGATATTAACGGATGATAAGCTACAAGATATAGCGTTGTGGGACTGCTTTTTAACGAAATTGTATACGATAGAAAGATTAGATGGTTTATATAACGATTTAACACATCACAACATGATTCAATTTCATAGTTGCCATAAATATCTCATCATGGCGTATTCACCTATTGGCTATCAGTATACAGGGCGTTTAGTGGCGAGTATTAAAAGTAGTACCGACCTTGTGTGTTTTTTTAATCAATATAAAGCCTGTTTAATGGAAATATTGGCGGCAGTGCCAGCAAAAAACATTGAAGTTAATGCGTTGAGCCATATGCAAGGCTATTTCAAACATAAAGCCACGAAAGATGAGAAAAAACGCTTATTATGGCTGATTAATGACTATTTAGCGGGTAATTTACCACTAAACAGGCCATTAGAGATGATGAAGCAATTGCTTGTTCAATACCCAGACAGCTATTTAATGGAGCAAGTTATTTTTGAGCCATATCCTAATAGTTGTTCAATAAGAGAGTTCCCTTATTGTTGGTAAAGGTGCTGTTGATGAATATATTGCAAAACCGCATCTGGAATTAATTCGTGACAAGAGTCGCCCGAGCTTAATTTTTCGCGGATCTCTGTTGCAGAGATATTTACCAATGGGGTATCCCCAATAAAAATGTACCCATTGGCCGTTTGATTTAAAGCAATCGGGTCTGTTGTTTGATGTTCTAACAGCCAGTTTTGCATTATAGGGTCGGAAAATTGAGTGGCATACCCCGGACGCGAACAGACTAATAGATGACAGTTATCTAAAATTCGATCCCAACCGTACCATTTATTAATCGACAATAAAGAATCTTGACCAATAATAAACGCAAGGGGCTTTTCTGGCCCAATTTCTTGACGTAGTTCAGCGAGAGTTTCTATCGTATAAGAAGGGCTATTTTTCGCTAATTCACGCGTATCGATAGCAAATAAAGGGTTATCCTGTATTGCTAACTTCACCATTTCTAAACGTTGTGATGGAGTTGCTTCTGGTTGTGGGCGATGGGGGGGAACGTGGTTTGGTAGCAAGATCACTTTTTCGAGCCCAACTTGCTGAGCAAGGGCTTGCACAGGGCGTAAATGGCCAAAGTGAATGGGGTCGAATGTTCCACCGAATAACGCTAGTAAGTTATGCTGTTTTGAAAATGAATTACTCATGAATAAAATTCTCTGCAAATGCTTTGCCGCATAATAGCATAGACAGTGATTGCAGGTCAGGCCATGGAGAATGGCTAAAATCTTGTTTTATATTGATTTCTGCTTGCGTTAATAACATTAATGCGGATTGCAATTGATGCAGTGTTAAGCGTTGTAAGGCTTCAGTGAGCACACCTCGGCGGTTTTGCCAAACTTTGTGCTGATCAAACAATGTTTTTAATGGGATTGTTACAGATTGGCGTTTCAATGTAATTAGCAGCATCAGATCGCGTTGGATTGAGCGCAATAATATAACGGGCTCAACATCCTCTTGTTGCAGTTGCTCTAAAATATGCCAAGAACGGCGCGATTTACCAGCCAATAGGGCATCAACCCAATGATAGGGCGTAAAATGCGCAGAATCATTCACGGCACTTTCGACACGAGGGTAGGTGAGTTTACCATCAGGATAAAGAAGGGATAGCCGTTCAAGTGCTTGCGCTAAGCCAAGTAAATTCCCTTCATAACAATAGCAAAGTAGTTGGTTAGCTTCGGTTTCTAAAGAAAGCCGCATACTGTAGGCGCGTTTAGAAACCCATTGTGGTAACCGTTGATATTCAGGGGTCAGGCAACTGATATAAATGGCGTCTTGGCTAATCGCTTTAAACCAAGCACTGTTTTCTTGTGCTTTCGTGAGTTTATGGCCGCGTAACACAAGAAGTAGGTCTGAATGGAGTAGCTGCGCCAGTTCATTCAACTTTTCTGCCATGGCAGCGTTAGGGCCATTTTCAGGCAACAGCAGAGTGAGTGTTTGGCGGCTAGCAAACAGGCTTAAAGCTTGACAGAGACTAAAAATTTCATCCCAGTCAGTATTTTGCTCAAGAGCAAACGAAAAATGTTCCTCAAAGCCTTGTTCTTGTGCCGCTTTGCGGATGGCATCTTGGCTTTCTTGAAGAAGAAGGGGCTCATTGCCCCATATTAAATAGCGGCCTCTTAGAGACTCTTGTAACGAAGAGGCCAGCTGTTCAGGGTAGATACGCGTCATTATGGTTGAGTATTCGCATCAGCCGCTTGGTTTTTTGCCTTCTCAAGTTCTGCTGAATGAACAAGCAATAATTTACGTACAATATTACGTGCAGCTTGTTCTTGCATTTCTTGTCTTACAATTTCTTTTTCAGCATCTTTCGCAAGCGCTTCTAAAGGGTTGTCGAAGAAAGTGCGTTCAACACGGCTTTGTAAAGGATAGATAGCTCCATCAGGCATCAACACTTGCACATTCATTACCAGTGTTAATTGTTTCTCTGCCGCTTTACCATCTTGATAAACGGACACAGTTTCAGTGTTTTCATTAGAGCTCAAAACTTTCAAAATGGGGACACCGGCTCTTCCCGTTTCGAGAATGGTCACGTTATTGAGCCGCAGTTGCTCCCTAAGCGCCCTTGTAAGGTAGCCATATGGGTCACTTGAACTTAGCTGCAATGTTCTCAGTTCCTCAGGAATTTGAGTTGTTCCTTGAAGACGAAAACCGCAACCTGCGGTGACTAGTACCGCTAAGCTCAAAAATAAAGTTATCAGATAACGCACCTGGCCTCCTTATCAGCCAATAACCTAATATTAACCTACAACAAGGTTAAGCAATTTGCCTGGGACATAGATTACTTTGCGGATGCTAACACCTTCAAGGTATTTCGCTACGCTCGGTTCATTTTTTGCCATATCTAGGACAAATTCTTGGTTTGCATCAGCCGGAACGGTAATGCGACCACGAACCTTGCCATTAACTTGAACGACAACCAGTTTGGTATCGTCAATCATGGCTGTTTCATCAGCAACTGGCCATTGTGCGAAATCGATGTCTGTTTGGTGACCGAGCGCTTTCCACATTTCAAAGCAAGCATGTGGAATGATTGGAGATAGCATCAGTGTGATTGCTTCGAGAGACTCTTGTACTAATGCACGGTCTTGCTCAGTTTCCTGTGGTGCACGAACTAATTTGTTCAAGAATTCCATGATAGCGGCAATCGCAGTGTTAAATGCATAACGACGACTGAAATCATCGGAGACTTTCGCGATTGTTTTGTGCAGGTCACGACGTAAGTCTTTTTGTTCTGGTGTTAATGTGCTGATATCTAAAGGTGAAGTTGCACCTTTTTGTGAATGCTCATGCACTAAACGCCAAACGCGACGCACGAAGCGGTTAGCCCCTTCAACGCTGGATTCTTGCCACTCAAGGGTTAACTCTGGTGGAGCAGCAAACATCATAAACAGACGAACAGTATCCGCACCGTATTTTTCGACCATTAATTGAGGGTCAATACCGTTGTTTTTCGACTTAGACATTTTGCTCATGCCGGTATACACCAGTTCATGACCTTCATTGTCTACCGCTTTAGTTATACGGTTTTTGTCGTCACGTTCAACAATGGCATCGGCTGGGGAAACCCAAACACGTTGGCCATCGCTACCTGTGTAGTAGAATGCATCAGCCAGCACCATGCCTTGGCACAGTAAGCGTTTTGCTGGTTCATCGGAGTTGACTAACCCTGCATCACGCATCAACTTATGGAAGAAGCGGAAATACATTAAGTGCATGATGGCGTGTTCGATACCACCAATATATTGGTCAACCGGTAACCAGTAGTTTGCTGCCTCAGGGTCTAACATGCCGTCGTCATATTGCGGGCAGGTATAACGAGCATAGTACCAAGAAGATTCCATGAAGGTATCGAAGGTATCGGTTTCACGTAATGCAGGTTGACCATTAATGGTCATTTTAGCCCATTCAGGATCTGCTTTAATCGGGCTTGTAATACCGTTCATTACGACATCTTCTGGCAAAATGACAGGTAACTGATCTTCAGGAACCGGAACCACAGTGCCATCTTCCAATGTTGCCATTGGGATTGGAGCACCCCAGTAGCGTTGACGTGAAACACCCCAGTCACGTAAGCGGTAGTTTACCTTGCGTTGACCAGCACCCAGAGCAACGAGTTTATCTGAAATAGCATTGAAACCCGCTTGGTGGTCTAATCCACTGAATTCACCTGAGTTAATCAGTGCATTTTTCTCAGTCATCGCTTCTTGGGATAAATCAGGCTCGTTGCCATCAGCATCGGCAATAACCGCTTTGATGGGTAAGTTGTATTTGTGGGCGAATTCCCAGTCACGTTGGTCGTGAGCAGGAACGGCCATAACTGCGCCAGTACCGTATTCCATTAAAACAAAGTTAGCGACCCAAATTGGCAGTTTTTCTTGGGTTAATGGATGAATAACGAATAAGCCGGTTGCCATGCCTTTTTTATCCATGGTCGCCATATCCGCTTCCGCAGTTTTGGTGTTACGGCATTCATCAATAAATTGGGCTAATTCAGGGTTATTTGCCGCGGCTTCTTTAGCCAGAGGGTGACCCGCTGCAACAGCCACATAAGTTGCCCCCATAAAGGTATCAGGGCGAGTGGTATAGACTGTTAAGGTTTCATCACGGTCTGCAACATTGAATGTGATCTCAGTCCCTTCGGAACGGCCGATCCAGTTGCGCTGCATGGTTTTGACTTGCTCTGGCCAGTCATCTAATTTGTCGAGGTCGTTGAGCAGCTCTTCTGCGTAGTCGGTAATTTTAATAAACCACTGTGGGATTTCTTTGCGCTCAACAGGGGTGTCACAACGCCAGCAGCAGCCATCAACCACTTGTTCATTCGCCAAAACAGTTAAGTCGTGAGGGCACCAGTTAACCGCAGAGGTTTTTTTGTACACTAAACCTTTTTCATACAGTTTAGTAAAGAACCATTGTTCCCAACGGTAATATTCAGGAGTACAAGTGGTGACTTCGCGATCCCAATCGTAACCAAAACCGAGCATTTTCAGCTGGTTTTTCATGTAATCGATATTGGCGTAAGTCCATGGTGCAGGAGCAGTATTATTTTTAACCGCAGCACCTTCAGCAGGCAGACCAAACGCATCCCAACCAATTGGTTGGAGAACGTTTTTCCCCAACAAACGTTGGTAACGAGAGATAACGTCACCCATGGTGTAGTTACGTACGTGGCCCATGTGTAGTCGACCAGAAGGGTAAGGTAGCATGGACAGGCAATAGTATTTTTCTTTGCTGTTGTCTTCTGTCACTTTGAAAGTTGCTTTTTCATCCCAGTGACGCTGTACTTTAGGCTCTATATCTTCTGGACGATATTGTTCTTGCATGGCACCGATAATCCTATGGTGAATAAAGGCTACATCTGTAGCGTGAATGTCTTTCTTAATTGAGATCCGCATAGCATAGCGGATCTACACCGAAAACAACAATAGTTGATTAGCTGAACCTAATAGGGGGAAGCTGGATATTGTTTTTCGGGGAACGGATCAGGATATTTTACGCTGATAACCAAACAACTTAACTAAAAAAACAGTGAAATGGTAGTGGTTTCGTGAACTATTTCAAATTCAGCAAGTTGTTGTTGATTTATTCGCTTAGGCAATACTCATAGTGCAACAATATTGCCCCGCATGAATGTGTGTTAAGGCTAGGGAGCCTAATGGCTCCCTGAGAAAGATTAATGGAGAATTTTTGCGAGGAAATCTTTTGCACGATCAGATTGTGGGTTAGCGAAAAAGTCTTCTTTTTTACTGTCTTCGACAATCTTGCCTTCATCCATAAAAATAACGCGATTAGCCACTTTTTTGGCGAAGCCCATTTCATGGGTCACCACCATCATGGTCATTCCTTCATTGGCGAGCTCAACCATAACATCGAGTACTTCATTGATCATTTCAGGGTCAAGGGCCGATGTTGGTTCATCGAACAACATGGCGATAGGATCCATACACAGCGCTCGAGCAATAGCGACACGTTGTTGTTGTCCCCCTGAAAGCTGAGCTGGGAATTTATTGGCATGACTGGATAAACCCACGCGTTCCAATAATTTCAAACCTTTTGCTTCAGCTTCTTTTTTATCGCGGTTTAATACTTTAACTTGCGCCAATGTCAGATTTTCAATAATCGACAAATGAGGAAATAGCTCGAAGTGTTGGAATACCATCCCAACTTTAGAGCGAAGTTTTGCAAGGTCAGTTTTTTTGTTATTAACTTGAATATCATTCACAAAAATCTCACCCTGTTGAATTGGTTCTAAACCATTCACCGTTTTTATTAATGTGGATTTACCAGAACCAGATGGCCCGCACACAACCACAACTTCACCTTTTTTAACTTCAGTTGTGCAGTCTGTAAGCACCTGAAACTGGCCATACCATTTGGATACATTTTTCAGGGTTATCATGAAACAGTCCTTTTCTTAAGATAATTCACTAACATAGAAGCGCCAAAACTGATAATAAAGTACACCAGACCCGCAAACAGTACCATCTCTACTTGTGTCCCATCACGCTCACCAATATTGGTGGCAGTACGGAAAAAGTCTGTCAAACTGAGTACATACACGAGGGATGAGTCCTGAAACAGAACAATTCCTTGAGTTAACAACAGCGGCACCATGGCTTTAAAGGCTTGCGGTAATACCACGAGCCGCATGGTTTGCATATTTGTCATTCCCAAAGCTAACGCCGCAGAAGCTTGTCCTCGTGAAATACTTTGAATACCCGCACGAATAATTTCAGAATAATAAGCGGCTTCAAAAAGAGAGAAGGCTATCATTGCAGAAATTAAACGAATATCATTTTTTGGTGATAAGCCTAGAACATTTTGTAATAAGCTAGGAACGATTAAGTAGAACCACAGCAAAACCATAACCAACGGAATAGAACGGAATGTATTCACATACAGGGCTGCAAACCAGCTGATTGGCTTGAATGTGGATAACCGCATCACGGCCAAAACCGTTCCCCACAAAATTCCCACCACTATCGCGGTCAGTGTAATTTTCGCAGTGACAATGAAGCCATCGATTAAAAAGGGCATACTCGGAGCAATTGAGCTCCAATCAAATTCATACATCATTTTATCGCCCTCCAATGGTGCCTGGTAAGCGAACTTTGCGCTCTAATAACGTCATCAAAATCATGATAATGACGTTAATACCGACATAAGCTAATGTAATTGCGGTAAAGGATTCCCATGCGTGAGCAGAATAGTCCAATAGCTTTCCTGCTTGTGCCGCCATATCGACTAAGCCAATGGTTGACGCAATGGCTGAGTTTTTAACCAAGTTCAACATTTCTGAGGTCATTGGTGGCAAAATGACCCGATAGGCATTGGGTAATAGAACGTAGCGATAGGTTTGTGGCAAAGTGAGCCCCATTGCGAGTGCGGCACTTTTTTGCCCTCTAGGCAGTGACTGAATGGCTGCACGTACTTGCTCAGTCATTCGTGCTGCGGTGAATAACCCAAGGCAAAGCATTGAGGAAATAAAGAATTGATAATTAGGATCCAATTCCATTTTAAACCAATCCCCGATTGAACGAGGGAGAAGTTCTGGAATAACTAAATACCAAGTAAAAAATTGTACGATAAGCGGTACGTTACGGAATAACTCTACGTAAGCGGTACCTAAAAAAGCTAAAAAGCGGTTAGGTACGGTACGTAAAATACCGAAAAATGAACCGACTAAAAATGCGATGATCCAGGCGCAAATAGAAAGTGTTACGGTGACTTCGAGGCCAGATATTAACCACCCTAAGTAGGTGGTATTCCCAAAAGGGGCTTCCTGAAGGAAAATCCCCCAATTCCAATTAATAGACATAATATTGACTTCCTGTGGGCAATGAAATTCCCGAATACTGTCGTAAAAGAGGATGCAAGGCGGGGAACGACCGCCTTGCAATTCTTACTTCAGTAATACCCTGTTTGTCTTTTTATTAGTTTAATGCTTTATCATTTGGTTCTTTAAATAAGGCTTTCATTTCATCGGATAACGTAAATTTCAGGTTCAGATTTTTCGGAGGAATAGGTTGGTTGAACCAGCGATCAAAGGATTTTTCAGCGACACCTGATGTTTGTGCATTCGCAATGGTTTCATCGATAAGCGCTTTAAATTGAGGGTCATCTTTACGCAACATACAGCCATAAGCTTCTTCGGTTTGCGGCTTGCCAACGATTTCCCAGATATCCGGTTTCTTCGCTTTTGCACGCTCACCTGCTAACAACGCATCGTCCATCATAAAGGCAACAGCACGACCTGATTCTAAGGTACGGAACGAATCACCATGGTCTTTCGCACTGATAATGCGCATTTTCATATTTTTTTCATCATTTAACTGATTCAACAGAATTTCAGAAGTTGTACCTGAGGTCACGACGACATTTTTACCGGCTAAGTCAGCAAAGTCTTTCACACCAGAGTCACCTTTAGTGAGTAAGCGCGTCCCAACCACAAAGATTGTGTTAGAGAAAGCGGCTTGTTTTTGTCTTTCTACATTATTGGTTGTTGAACCACATTCAAAATCAAATGTGCCATTTTGCAGGAGTGGAATA
Source organism: Providencia sp. PROV004 (assembly GCF_011045615.1). Taxonomy (NCBI): domain Bacteria; kingdom Pseudomonadati; phylum Pseudomonadota; class Gammaproteobacteria; order Enterobacterales; family Morganellaceae; genus Providencia; species Providencia sp. PROV004. The sequence goes on along the minus strand of NZ_CP042859.1, from coordinate 3,449,399 downwards.
CGGTTTTGTGATGTGATTGGAATGAGTTTGACTTGCAGATCAGGCATGTTTAATTTTTTCTTCACTGCATCAACAATGGCATTTGAATAATCCTGTGAGTAACCAACCACTTTCTGGCTATTATCATAGTAAGAGAAAGGTACGGAAGATTCACGATGACCAACAACTATTACACCGTTGTCTTTGATTTTTTTCAGAGTGCCGTTTAACTCCTCTGCTTGGACTGCGCAGGTTGCACCTAAAATCATCATCGATAATACAAGTTTACTTATACGCATAGTTACAACTCCTTTAGAACATCGGTGTAAACCCGTTGTAATTTTTAAGGTGCTATCGCGAGATAACGCCTGAATTACTGTGGTTTCGTAGTGTTGTGTTTGCAAATATTTCGCAGATTTAGACAATTCCGCGATTATCCGCTATATGTTTTATTGTTGTTAAAAAGTAATTAAATTTGTTAATTAATGAAAACGAATTGTTTCAATTTCGGGAGCTGTCTCGCATATTATTTGGGTAATTTTTGAATTACCGCACTAACATGGTGATTTACCATCTAAAATTGTCTTAAACTGATAATCATGCACTGTTAAGGTGCAAGTTATCTTCGTTTCATGCCATATATTAGATAAAGCAATTTGCGTGCCTAGTTTTGGTAGAACTGCATTTTTGTTTACTGAAAAAGAGGGTGATATTTGTAAAGTTAGCTGATGGCACTTGTACGGAATGTTTTGCTGTGTAAGATGTAACCTCTATTTAACTTATAGATGGGGTAACGGTATTAGTCAAAGATAGGTTTTTATCGTTATGGTTGTCAAAGTCGCATAATTAGTGTTATTTCAGGAAGTTATACCAAGATGCGCATGAACAGGCATTTAAAATTAGGTAAAGGATTAGTGATATTCGCCTGTCTGATGGTATTGGTTTGTATGAATCAACGTGCCGTCGGAGAGCGTTTGCTCGCCAATTTTTTTGTGCCAGATGTATTAGCGCAAGCACAAATTAACACGGGTACTCACGTTTCTTATATCGATCAATCACAGGTAAAACAAAGTGATAGCAGCGGTACACATCTTTCCAGCTGTGAACTGAGTGCTAAGTCATTAATGACTTTGTTACCTGCTGTTCTTGAACCATTCTTCTTCATGTTTCTTTCTTTGGCTGCGCTAACTTTATTTTGTACTAATCTATTTATATCTAGAGCAAATAATGAAGAGAAGCATGCCCCTCCAAGAGTCAGACGACACTTACAATTTTGTAATCTTCGGAATTAGCACACAACGGATAGGGACTCGTTTGTGTAATTTATTCTGGAGGAAACAATGCGTTTTTTAATTAATTCATTTTTTATATTTTTTGCACTATTTTCGAGCAGTTTATACGCTGCAGATACGGGGTGGTTGCAACCTGCGAATACGGGGTGGATGAATGACAACACTCCACGGCATGCGCAGGTCAGGTTATTAAGTTCGGCACAGGAAAATGGCAAAATCGACATTTTGCTCGATGTAAAACTTGATGACGGGTGGAAAACCTATTGGCGTTCGCCTGGCGAAGGTGGAGTCGCACCTGAAATTGTATGGTCGTCACCTGTTGAATCAACAGATTGGCAATGGCCAACACCTGGTCGCTTTGATGTCGCGGGTGTTTCAACTCAAGGCTATATGGGAGATATTGTTTTCCCCATTACAGTCACAAGTAATGAAAAGCTCGATAAACTTGCTGGAACACTCACGTTATCAACCTGCAGTAATGTGTGTATTTTAACCGATTACCCGTTTGAACTCGATTTAACAGAGCCAGCTCCTGCTGACTTTACTTGGGCATTTAACCAAGCCAAAGGGGCGGTTCCACCATCTAGTGGCTTAGTAGAGCAAACCAAAGTTGGCTTTACCAATGATAAGCTAATCATTGAATTACAAAAAAGTTCAGGAAATTCGTGGGAACAACCTAACATTTTTACTGATGTGGTTGAAGGTGCAGCATTAGGCGTGCCTGTAATAGAGACAACAGGCAATCATTTAACAGCAACAATAGATGTTGGTGATGATTGGGGAGGCGAGTCTCCCGATTTAACCGGTAAAACAGTTTCTTTTGTGGTTGCAGATGGCGAAATTTCGCAGCAAATTAGTCATCAAGTGAGTACATTTACTGGCACGATAGCATCAAAAGTGAGTGGTGCTTCGTTATGGCAGGTGATGCTATTTGCACTTTTGGGGGGCTTGATCCTTAATCTGATGCCATGCGTTCTGCCTGTGTTAGCGATGAAACTTGGCTCTGTATTGATGGTGCCTCATGGTGAGCAAAATACCATTCGCCGTCAGTTTTTATTGTCATCTCTTGGTATTTTAGTTTCCTTTTGGTTACTGGCGCTATTGATGACGTTATTACGAGTCGGTCAACAAGCTGTTGGTTGGGGTATTCAGTTCCAAAACCCATGGTTTATCGGTTTTATGGTATTGGTAACAGCGCTATTTACTGCAAATTTATTTGGCTTATTTGAAATCAACTTAGGTAGCAAGGCCAATACACGCTTGGCAACAGCTGGGGGGCATGGTAGCAGCGGTCATTTTTGGCAAGGGGTATTCGCGACATTATTGGCAACACCTTGCTCTGCACCATTTTTGGGCACAGCCGTAGCATTTGCACTGGCAGCGCCGATGGAAGAGTTGTGGTTGATCTTCACCGCATTAGGTATCGGTATGAGTTTACCGTGGTTACTGATCGCTGCTTTTCCGGCTATCTCTCGCTTACTACCAAAACCAGGTATGTGGATGCTGAAATTACGCGCCATACTAGGGTTAATGATGCTGGTATCTAGCTTATGGTTAATTAGCTTATTAATACCACATTTTGGTGTGCCTACTTCGACGGCGATTGCTGTCATTTTCTTAGTATTATTAGTTGTTTTTATCGCGATAAAACGAGGTGTAAGGGCAGCTATCTTGCCATTCATATTATTTGCCGTTTTTGCTGGTGGGTTTGTTTGGATGACGCAAGAACAGCATTCCGGCAGCCGTTCTCTCGTTAAAGATACCGTAAATTGGCAACCTTTGACTGAGCAAGCGATTACGGCTGCGCTGGCGGATAACAAGCGCGTCTTTATTGATGTTACTGCTGAATGGTGTGTGACTTGTAAGGCAAATAAATACAATGTACTACTGAGAGATGATATCCAACAGCTACTTAGTGAACCTGATGTTGTTACTTTACGAGGTGATTGGACCAAACCTTCACCTGAAATTACGGCATTTTTACAAAAACGTGGGCAGGTCGCTGTTCCATTTAATCAAATTTATGGCCCTAACTTGGCCGAAGGCGAAGTACTGTCAACAATACTTGACCGTGAATCGCTAATATCCGTTATGAATCAGGCCAAAGGAGCCACAAAATGAAAAAAACAATCTTAGCCGTTTTATTTTCGTCGCTAATGATGGGGTCAGTAGCACAAGCGGCACCTTTAAGTGCAGACCAAGAAGCGCAAGTGCGTAAATTAGTGCGTGATACTTTGATTGAAAACCCAGAAATTTTGGAAGAAGCGATTGTTGCCCTGCAAGCTAAACAAGGGGAAAGACAACAAGCCCAAATGAAAGAAACGTTAAAAGCGGAGCACGATGCTTTGTTTAATGACCCAACCAGCCCGCGTATCGGTAAAAAAGATGCCAAGTTAGTTTTGGTTAATTTTACTGATTTTAACTGCCCATTCTGTAAGCGTTTCGACCCACAACTGATGGATCTTGTGAAAAAATACCCTGATGATGTGGCTGTGGTAATTAAATACTTACCATTTAAAGGCCAGACTTCAATGGATTCAGCTCAGTTAACCATGACGCTGTGGCAAGAAGACCCGAAAGCATTTGAAGCTCTACACCACAAATTTATGCAAAAACAAGGCATGCTATCAGATGCCAATATCAAAGATGCGCTTAAAGCGACAGGAAACGATAAACTGAAAGCCAGTGATAAGAGCCGTGATGGCATTCGCACCAATATGATGTTGGCAGAGAAATTGGGTGTGAATGGTACGCCAGCAACATTGGTAGGTGATGAGTTGATCCCAGGTGCTATTGATGCACAGCAGTTTGAGGCGGTAGTGAAGGAGCAGTTGGCTAAGCTCAAATAATCCTCGTTATCCTCGTCATATTTCGCGCTGTGGCGTTGTTGGCTGCTCTCGACTACGTGAGTCACATACTTGTGTATGCTCCCCACGATAGTCTCGTTTGCCGCCTAGCCACAACGCGAATTATTTAGAGGATAAAGATTAAATAATCTAAACTCTAAAATTAGAGGATAAAGATTAAATAATCCAAACTCTAGAATTAGAGGATAAAGATTAAACAATCCAAACTCTAAAATTAGAGGATAAAGATTAAACAATCCAAAACTCTAGAATTAGAGGATAGGAAAACAAATATTTAATTAAATGCTAAAGCATTCATTTTAAGTGGATGTTTTGGTTTCTTACATCATTGATTTGTACTATTTGATACCAAATAGGTAAGCAACTATATGAATAAAATAAAAAAATGGTCTAAAGAAATTATTGTTTTGGCAATTATTTTATTTATTGCCTTTACAGTGATGGATTTATGGCGCAAGCCACAAACCCTTGCGCCTGTATTATTGGAACAACACACTCTGGCCAACGGTGAGACGGTTTCATTGGCAGAGTTAAGTAAAGAAAAACCGATATTGGTTTATTTCTGGGCGACGTGGTGTGGGGTCTGTAATTTGACTTCGCCAACGGTATCAGAATTAAGCCAATCAGGTATGCCAATTATTTCGGTAGCGATACGTTCAGGTGAAACATCTCGCTTAATCAAGGGGATGGAAAACAAGGAGCTAACCTTTCCTGTGATCAACGATATAAGCGGGCAACTTTCCAATGCGGTTGGGGTCAGTGCGACGCCCACTTTTATGGTGATTGATAACGGTGAGCTAGTCAGTTTTACATCGGGTTGGACGAGTTCTTATGGCTTAAAAATGCGTATGTGGTTGGCATCTTTTTAGTTTTCTATCATCCCCTTTGGGCTAAAAAAGGGGATTTTTCTGCCTATAAGTTTAATTTATCATTATGGTAAACTCATTCGGCTATATAAATAATAAAATAGGTGAATGGGATGGCTATGTTTAAAAAAGTGGTTGGATTATTTTTAGGTGTGATACTAATCGCGGGATGTTCCCCTGAGGTGGAAGAGAAAACAGTACCAGAACAACCGTCAGGAACGATCGGAAATTCACAAATAGAACAGCGTTATGATGAAATAAAAGCTAATTCAACAGAAGATAAAATTAATGCCTTTAATGCTAAAGGAGATGATGACCCAACGATGTTACGGGGCATTTTTCTGTCTGACATGGCAGAATCATTACCTATGCTGATTGATGATGTGACTCTATTGACTGAAGTCACCGCGAAAAATGGCATGTTATTTTACCAATACACCATCAAAGGGATCCCTGATAACGTATTGGAAGGCGATAGCTGGCAGCAAAATATGCGTGAAATTTTGAACCGCAACTACTGCGGTAAAAATGCAGGTATGGATATTTTGCATGGAATGTTCCCTGAAGGCATTACGCATAATTACCATAAGTCCAACAAACTCATTTTTACTTATATTGTGACCCCTGCGATTTGCCAATAGCATTCATTGCGGTGCCTGATAATATTGATTTATCAGGCAGTTCAAAAATTAAAATTCCAAATTACGAATAAAACGGTAATCCGCTGATTGTGGTTTTAAGCGATATAAATTAGCAGGGCGACCGCGCTCATGGCGTTTCTCTCCAGTATCAATCAACAAATCCGCTTGTTCAAGTCGGCGCCTAAATGATTTATTTTGCAGGGGCTTACCAATCAGAACTTCATGGACATGTTGAAGTTCAGCTAAGGTAAAAACTTCAGGTAATGCAAAGCCTGGAACTATCGAATAAAGTGATTTTTGCTTTAGACGTTCTCTCGCTTGTTGATAGAGTTTAAAATGGTCGAACGCAAGAGAAAGCTGATCTATTTCATCAATAGAGACCCACCTGACAGAATCTACTGTATCAATATGGGCTTCACAGGCTTGGTAAGCAATTAGAGCCGTATAACAAACAGTGACAGACCAACCGCGTGGATCACGTTGGTGGTTTCCAACTGTACAAAGCTGCTCAATATAAGGGGGGATCACGCCTGTTTTTTCTTTTAGTTTACGTAAAATAGCTTCTTCTAAGGTTTGATCATGTTGCTCATCAATAAATCCTCCCGGCAAACCCCATTTCCCCTTTTCGGGGAAACTAGCTCGTTCAACCAGTAATACCTTCAACGTGTTTTCATGGTAAGCAAACAAAACGGCATCGACAGTGAGTAAAGGTGATAAATAATCCTTTCTGTCATAGCTAGCAAGAAATTCTTTTTCATTCATATTGTTACCACTCAAATTCAAAGGTGAAGTTTAGGGGGAAATCATACAGATAAAAATAGTTATTGTCATTAGGACATTTAGTTCTTGACTTGTTTTTGTCTATAAGACAATAATAAGTTAAAGTCTTAAGGACATTAATGAGGAGTACACTATGTTTAACTTTAAATATTTCAAAGCAGACTCATCAACTTTTGTTATTCAATCAGTGAATGGAAAAGTGCGTAAACAAGGTAAGGGGCTCAGTTTTTGGTATAACTTGGATAAAACCTCTATTGCGGCGCTTCCATTGAATGCACAAGAAGCCCCCTTTATTTTTAATTTACAATCTTCTGATTTCCAAAGTTTACGTATTCAGGGACAAATTTCTTTTCAGGTAGTCGCTGCCGAAAAAACGGCGGATGTTTTAAATTTTAACTTAACTAAAGATGGAAAAAGCTATGCATCTGAAGATCCACTTAAACTGAGCGACAGGGTAGTGCGTGCGGCTCAAACTATTATCCAAGCTAAGATACAAACTACTTCATTACGAGATGCATTATTGATTAGCCAATCATTGGTGACATTAGTTAGCAAGCAACTTGCAGAACAAGCTGCAATCGAGTCATTAGGCATCGCTATTTTAGATGTTTCCATTGCAGCAATTGCACCTTCACCTGAAACCCTCAAAGCATTAGAAGCACAAGCGAGAGAATCCATTTTGAAAGAAGCGGATGACGCTATCTATGCCAGACGAAAATTTTCTGTCGAACAAGAAAGGACGATTAAAGAAGCTGAGCTAGAAACTGACTTATCTGTGCAGGCCAAAGAGCAGCAAATTGAAGAAGCTCGCCTTGATAATGAACGTAAGTTGTTACGTGAACGTGCAGAGATTAAGCAAGAAGAATTAACAGCACAGGTGAGTGCGGAAGCAAAACGTAATGAGTTGGTGGCACTTAGCGTGGAAAACCAACGGATCCAATCTGATGCAGATGCCTATGCGATTGAATCTAAAATGAAAGCTTATAGCCAATTACCAGTGGAGAACTTAAAAGCCCTTGCGTTGGCGAAAATGGGACCAGAGCAATTGATGGCAATGGCATTTGAATCATTAGCACAAAATGCAGGAAAAATTGGCGAGTTAAATATTTCCCCTGATTTATTTGGACAGCTAATGAAAAAAGGGGCGAAATAATGAATAAGATTGATGATGCCCGATTTATTCTCGTGATACGTAAAACTCGCTTACAGGAGCTCATTGAACGCTTCAATACATGGCCTCAGGCAAAATTTTATTTGGAACATAATCATGTGGAAGTCGATGATTACTTGAATGAACATGATTTATATCAGCGGCAATTAGTTCAAGCTGAATCAATTTTGAAGTCTTTAGGCCGATTTCAATTATTGGAAAGAAAATTATTACCAAGTTACCAATTTTCTAAGCAGGACATTATCGTCGTGATTGGGCAGGATGGCTTAGTGGCTAATACGTTAAAGTATTTAAAAGGGCAGCCCGTTATTGCGATTAACCCCGATCCTGCAAGGTGGGATGGAAAACTACTGCCATTTGAAATTAGTCAATTACAGGAGGTGGTAACGAAAACATTGAAAGGTCAGGTTGAACAAAAATCAGTGACCTTTGCACAGGCAACAACCAATGACGGGCAATCACTACTGGCGGTGAACGATTTATTTATTGGCCCGAAAAGCCACACATCGGCACGTTATTTATTGAACTGGAATGGAGAACAAGAGTTTCAATCATCCTCTGGAATTATTATATCGACCGGACTTGGGTCAACGGGGTGGTTTCAATCTATTTTAGCGGGGGCACAGGCAATTATGGGAGGGAATAATCATCCGTTAGCACAAGGATTTGGCTGGGAGGAATGTAAGTTACAGTTTAGTGTTAGGGAGCCGTTTTTAAGTAAAACGACAGGAACCAGATGGGTATTTGGCACGATAGAGCCGAGTAACCCGTTAGCGGTGGAGTCATTAATGCCCGATAACGGCGTTATTTTTTCCGATGGTATTGAAGATGATTTTTTACAATTCAATGCAGGTTGTATTGTGACAGTGAAAATTGCAGATGTACGAGGGTTATTAGTTGCTTAGCTAGTTTCCCCACCTCAATTATAGGCATCGAGGTGGGGTTAACATCGTTACTTTTGACGTCTATTCATAGCAAAACCGAGAATACCAAATATCACGACCACTCCCCACATCGGATAATTACTCCAACGTGCGTAAGGAGTCAGCCCTGTTGTTGGGGTGACTTCAGTAGCCAGTGTTGCCGTTTTAAATTGTGGCAGCATATCCTGAATAGAGCCATCTGCACTGATCACTGCGGTGATACCATTATTGGTTGAGCGCAACAGTGGGCGGCCTAACTCCAAAGAACGCATCCGTGCCATTTGGAAGTGTTGCCAAGGGCCTATGGATTTTCCAAACCACGCATCATTTGAAACAGTAAGTAAGTAGTCGCTATCAGGCTTAAAGTTATCTCTGACCTGTGTACCTAAAATAATTTCATAGCAAATCGCAGCCGTTAGATGAATATTACCAACTGCTAATTGCGCTTGTTCATAATCGCCACGGCTAAAACCCGACATCGGCAAATTAAAGAACGGTGCGATAGGGCGCAGTAAATCTTCTAAAGGTACATATTCACCAAATGGCACTAAATGGTGTTTGTTATAGCGGTTTTTAGATGGATATAAATACGGTTTTTTATTGCCTAATACAATGATTGTATTATAAAAAGTATATTCACCATCCATCGGGCGTGCATCCACAATACCCGTAATTAACTGAGTGTTCGACTCTGCCAGTAATTGGTCGAGAGATTTAAGCCACGTTTGGTTGTCGAGCTCAACGGAAGGTACTGCCGATTCAGGCCAAACAATCAAAGACGCTTTACCGATATAAGGGCGAGAGAGCTCCATATAGGTGTCTTTGGTTTGTTGTAAGAAGCTGGCTTCCCACTTCATTGATTGGGGAATGTTGCCTTGAACCAGTGCCACTTCCATTTTCTTGTCTTCAAGGGAGGTAAACCATTGTACATTTTTGGCAATTAATGGGGCAAAAATTAAGGCAGCCGCAACAGCGAGCGCGATAAAGCTGCGGCGTAGGATAGCGAGTACTAGCAGACCACTGATGCTAAATAATAGCAACGTAATCATTTCCACCCCAAATATAGGAGCGAGAGCTTTCATCGGCCCATCAATTTGGCTATAACCAAATTGCAGCCATGGAAAACCAGTGAGAACCCAACCACGTAAAAACTCAGTAACCTGCCACAGTGCTGGGGCAAAAAAGACTAAACGCCAAATATTGGCATGTGGGGCAAATTTAGCCATCAATGCGCCAAAAAGCCCAGTATAAAGAGAAAGGTATGCCGCTAAAAGAATAACAATAAATACGTTAACAGGGCCTGGCATGCCGCCAAAATCTGCAATGCTGACGTAAACCCAGTTAACGCCACTACCGAATAAGCCAAATCCCCAAGCAAAGCCGATAGCAAAAGATTGCTTGACCGTGCGCTGCAAGGTCAGTAATTGGAGGAAAAGGATAGAAAGTAGTGCGGCAGGCCAGATGTCAAAAGGCGAAAAAGCCAGCGTTCCACTGGCTCCGAAAATTAAAGCCAGCAGTAACCGCAACCGCTGACTTTGATAAATAGACGTTGAGTTCATTAAGTCTTTTCTTCTTCCAAAGTTGGAACTGGCGCGTCGTCTGGGATTTTTACGTGAAGCAGAAGGATCCGGCGACTATCTGCCATCGCAACTTTAAATTGATAGTTGTCTATGGTTATGGTTTCACCACGAGAAGGCAGATGACCAAAGGCTTGCATAACGAGGCCACCGACCGTATCAACTTCTTCGTCACTAAAATGAGTCCCAAAGGCTTCATTGAAATCTTCAATCTGCGTCAGGGCGCGGACAGAATAAGAATGGCGGCTAAGCTGGCGAACATCAACATCGTCTTGGTCGTCATACTCGTCTTCGATTTCGCCTACGATGAGCTCTAAAATATCTTCAATGGTTACTAGACCAGAAACACCACCAAACTCATCAATAACGATAGCCATATGATAGCGTTGAGAGCGGAATTCTTTGAGTAGTCTGTCTACTCGCTTACTTTCAGGTACAACAACCGCTTGGCGTAATACCTTATCGATACTAAAAGGCTCTGCGTCGGTACGCATAAATGGCAGTAAATCTTTTGCCATCAATAACCCTTCGATATGGTCTTTGTCTTCACTAATAACAGGGAAGCGTGAGTGAGCAGAGTCAATAATGACATCAAGGCACTCATCAAGCGTTTGATTACGTTTTAAGGTAACAATTTGGGAACGCGGGATCATAATGTCGCGCACGCGTTGATCCGCGATATCCATTACCCCTTCAAGCATTTCGCGGGTGTCAGGATCGATCAAATCGTTCTGTTCAGAGTCGCGGATTAATTCGACCAAATCATCACGATTTTTAGGTTCACCATGAAATAGGTGATTTAACAGTGCAAAGAACCCTTTCTTAGGACCAGGGTTATCGCTACTCGAAGAGTTATCGTCGCTCATGGCGGTTAATTTTTTTTTCCTCAAAAAATACTCGTCATACTTCGAACTGCAGCGTTGTTGGCTGGACTCGGCTAATCGAATCACATACTTATGTATGCTCATCGAGATATCCTAGCTTGCCGCCTAGCTGCAATTCGAATTATTTAGAGTATTCACTCGTCGTATCTCGAACCGCAGCGTTGTTGGCCGCACTTGGTACCAAAAGTAGCCCAAGTCAAAGTATTTGGAGCTTAGGTTAGTTAATAAAAACAGTTTGCTACATTCTTTTTTAGCACAAAATTGACAGTTTATCTGCAAAATAACCGTCAGTTTTTTGTAAAATAATGCTTTCTTTGAGAAAGATATCTCAAAAAATTATAGTTAGGTCACTCTTTTTCTGCAAGATATGGGTCTTCGTAGCCTAATTCAGCCAGAATTTCGGTTTCTAAACTTTCCATTTCTTCTGCTTCATCATCTTCAATATGATCATAGCCTAAAAGATGAAGGCAACCATGAACGACCATATGAGCCCAGTGTTCTTCTGCCGTTTTTTGTTGCTCGATAGCTTCTTGCTCAACAACTTGGCGACAGATAATTAAATCACCGAGCAAAGGCAGCTCAATTTCTGGCGGAGCCTCAAAGGGGAATGACAACACGTTGGTCGGTTTGTCTTTGCCACGATAGGTTAAGTTTAAGTGATGGCTTTCGGGTTCATCAACCACCCGAATAGTGACTTCACTTTGTGCTTGAAATTTAGGCAAAACAGCTGTTAACCAACGCTGAAATTCGGCTTCAGGAGGCAAGCCTTCAGGGTTTTCGCACGCAATTTGTAAATCGAGAATAATGTCACTCATTTATAGATTTTCCTGCTTTTCAAATTGCTTTTGCTGTTCTTTTTCTTCACGTAACTGTTGGCGACGTTTATTGTCTTGTTCTTCCCATGCTTCATAAGCCATGACGACTTTGGCAACAACAGGATGACGAACCACATCTTCACTGTGGAAGAAATTGAAGCTTAAATCATCGACTTCGGAGAGCACTTCAATGGCATGACGTAATCCTGATTTACTACCGCGAGGCAAGTCAACCTGAGTAATGTCTCCCGTCACAACCGCTTTAGAATTAAAGCCAATACGTGTTAAAAACATCTTCATCTGCTCGATGGTGGTGTTTTGGCTCTCATCTAAAATAATAAAAGCATCATTCAACGTACGGCCACGCATATAGGCCAGCGGCGCGACTTCGATAACATTACGCTCAATCAGTTTTTCAACTTTTTCAAAGCCTAACATTTCGAATAGCGCATCATAAAGTGGGCGCAGGTAAGGGTCGACTTTTTGGCTGAGGTCGCCCGGTAAAAAACCAAGTTTCTCACCTGCTTCAACAGCAGGGCGCGTAAGCAGAATGCGGCGAACTTCTTGGCGTTCTAAGGCATCAACTGCCGCGGCTACCGCTAAATAGGTTTTCCCAGTTCCCGCAGGGCCAATGCCAAACGTAATATCATGGTCTAAAATATTGGCGATATATTGCGCTTGATTTGGGGTGCGTGGTTTGATCACACCACGTTTAGTCTTAATATTCACCGCTTTACCGTAGTCAGGAACGCTATCGGCGGATTGCTCTAAAACACGGCTATCCAGAATGGCTAAGTGAATATTTTCAGGGTCGATATCAGGGATAACACCGCGCACAGGCGCGGTATCAACATACAGTTGACGCAAAATTTTGCTGGCCGCTTGAACGTTCAGCGGCTTACCCGATAACTTAAAACGGTTATCACGGCGATTAATTTCGATAGCAAGGCGGCGTTCTAGCTGCTTGATATTATCGTCAAATGGCCCGCAGAGGCTCATTAAACGTTGGTTATCTGCGGGTTCTAGAAAGATTTCTTGTGTTGCGATTTGCAAATTTTTTGTCTCGGTCACTGAATATCCTATGGTTGTGGCTTAGGGCTGAAAACTACCAACACCTAGCTCATCTTCTTTACGGGTGCGTGCAATAACAGACTCTGGCGATTCATGAACGCGAAGACCCATTTGATCTTCTGTACGAATGACTTTACCGCGTAATGAGTTGGTATAAACATCCACAATTTCGACATCCACAAATTTACCAATCATATCCGGTGTACCTTCAAAGTTCACAACACGGTTATTTTCAGTACGTCCAGACAGCTCCATAACATTTTTACGCGATGTTCCTTCAACTAAGATACGTTGAATGGTTCCCACCATTTGGCGGCTGAAGCTTAATGCCTGCTGATTAATGCGCTGTTGCAGTAAGTATAGACGCTGTTTTTTCTCATCTTCCGTTACGTCGTCAGGTAAATCTGCAGCGGGTGTGCCAGGACGTGCGGAATAAACAAAGCTGTAGCTCATGTCAAAATTCACGTCAGCAATCAGTTTCATGGTTTTTTCGAAGTCTTCGGTTGTTTCACCAGGGAAGCCCACGATAAAGTCTGAACTGATAAGAATACCAGGGCGTGCTTCGCGTAGTTTGCGAATAATGGCTTTGTATTCAAGTGCCGTATGAGCACGTTTCATCATCGTTAGAACGCGGTCTGAGCCACTTTGCACAGGTAGATGCAAGAAGCTGACTAATTCTGGAGTATCGCGGTAAACTTCGATGATATCGTCAGTAAATTCAATTGGGTGGCTAGTGGTAAAGCGAACTCGGTCGATACCATCAATAGCTGCAACTAAACGCAGTAATTCTGCAAATGAGCAAATTTCACCATCAAAGGTCTCACCGCGGTAAGCATTCACGTTTTGACCCAGTAAGTTAACTTCACGCACACCTTGTGCAGCTAACTGTGCGATTTCAAATAGAATATCATCACAAGGGCGGCTAACTTCTTCACCACGGGTATAAGGCACTACGCAGAAGGTGCAATACTTATTACAGCCTTCCATAATCGAAACGAAAGCCGTTGGCCCTTCAGCACGAGGTTCGGGTAAACGGTCAAATTTTTCAATTTCAGGGAAGCTGATATCAATAACTGGGCTGCGTGTACCTTGAACTTGGTTAATCATCTCAGGCAAACGGTGCAAAGTTTGCGGGCCGAAAACGATGTCAACGCTTGGTGCACGTTGGCGAATAAAATCCCCTTCTTGTGAAGCGACACAGCCGCCTACACCAATAATAATGTCAGGGTTTTTGTCTTTAAAAAACTTCCAACGACCAAGTTGATGGAAGACTTTTTCTTGTGCTTTTTCACGAATTGAACAGGTATTAAGCAGTAATAAATCTGCTTCTTCAGCAATTTCAGTGAGTTGATAACCATGGGTATTTTCTAATAAAGAAACCATTTTGGATGAGTCATACTCATTCATCTGGCAACCCCAAGTTTTAATGTATAGCTTTTTATTCGTCGACATGTCGTATATCCGGTGTTTTCGAAGCGGCTAGTGTAATGGACTCCGAAACGCGTTGTAAATCCAAAGTCCTACCCTTTATATTTGGGAACTCGCATGCATTTTGATTAAGGACATCATTGTATGATGGGATAAATGCAAAGATATTTAAAATAATATCACCACACGAAATCTAAGGGCAGGCAATTTGCCTATTGTTTTAAAATTAGCACGTATTGTATTCATTTGCGGCATCAGTGACCAGAGGATGTTGCAAAATTGTGGTTGTTTTTTGTGCAAATTAAAGTGTTTTCGGCAAAATACACTGTTTGTAAGGTTATAAAGATGAAGGGCTCGAATAACCTCTAAGCCTTCAATGCTTATATTTCCTGTGAGGATCATCATTTTTCGGTACAATACCTTTATCAACGTGGTCACTGTTATCAAACAACAATCTTTATTAAACAATAAATAGTAGCGAACGTATGAATAAATTAATCGAATCTTATGATGTTGTCGTCGTTGGCGCAGGTATGACTGGCGCGGCAGCAGCATTGGGCTTTGCTCAAGAAGGCATGCGAGTCGCTTTGCTTGAAAAAGCACAACCTGCGGCCTTTGACCCACAAAGTGCTCCAGATGTTCGTATTTCTGCGATTAGCCGTGCTTCTGTTGAATTGTTGGAGCAATTAGGGGCTTGGCAACATGTTAAGACAATGCGAAGTGCTCCATATCGTCAGTTAGAAACATGGGAAGAGCCAGAGAGCAATGTGGTTTTTGATGCTCAGAGTCTTGGGTTGCCTGAACTTGGGTTTATGGTAGAAAACCGTGTGTTACAGCTTGCATTATGGCAAGAATGTGAAAAATACAGCAATCTAGACCTTGTCTGCCCTGCAAGACTTATCAATTTATACCAACCTAAGTCACAAGAAGAGTGGATATTAGCATTAGATGATGGCCGAGCTCTGCAAGCTAAGCTTGTTATTGGAGCTGATGGCGCGAATTCGCAGGTCCGCAAAATGGCAGGGATTGGTAGCCGTGGCTGGCAGTATCGCCAATCATGTATGTTGATTAGCATTCAAACACAGCAGTCTCAGCAAGATAAAACATGGCAGCAGTTTTTTCCATCAGGGCCTAGGGCATTTTTACCGCTGTATGATAATTGGGCTTCATTAGTCTGGTATGACAGCCCTGCAAAGATTAGGCGTTTACAAGGCATGTCAATGGAACAGTTGACGGGAGCGATTTCTGAAGCTTTCCCTGCACGTTTAGGGCCTGTTACCGCAATTGCGTCAGGGGCATTTCCACTGACTCGTCATCATGCTCGTCGCTATGTAATAGATGGATTAGCATTGATTGGTGATGCCGCTCATACCATTAATCCATTAGCGGGGCAGGGAGTGAATTTAGGCTACCGAGATGTTGATGCGTTGTTGAAAGAAGTGATTTACGCGCGCGAATACATACAACCTTGGCATTCCCTTGATGTATTGAAGCGTTATCAACGCCGTCGTTTGCCTGATAATTTAATTATGCAAGCTGGAATGGACGTATTTTATATGGCATTTAGTGAAAAGTTACCAGGATTGAAAATAGTTAGGAACCTTGGGTTGATGGCGGCACAGCGTGCTGGAGAAGCGAAAAAGCTGGCGTTGAAGTATGCTTTAGGTTTATAGAAATTATCTTGAATATAATAAATAGGCCGCTAATTAGCGGCCTATTTATTATTAAGTGAAGAAGTTATGGTTATTTATTATTAGCTAAATCAACCGGCTGAATATTACTTGTGTCTGTATTGATGCTGTCATCTTCAGTAATCACTGAATCTAATGTTTCATTTTTTGCTGAAAATGCATGAGCCAGTTTTTCTGTGTCGAGTTCTTTTTCCCAACGCGCAACAACGATACACGCACATGCGTTACCCACTAAGTTAGTTAATGCACGGCACTCAGACATAAAACGGTCGATACCTAAAATAAGCGCCATACCTGCGACAGGAACGCTTGGCACCACCATCAGTGTGGCTGCTAAGGTAATAAACCCTGCACCCGTCACACCAGCTGCACCTTTTGAGCTTATCATCGCAACTAACAGCAACGAAATTTGTTGCCAAATAGTGAGCTCAATATTAGTGGCTTGGGCAATAAACAATGCAGCCATCGTCATATAAATATTCGTACCATCAAGATTGAATGAATAACCCGTTGGGATAACTAACCCGACAACCGATTTTTCACACCCTGCATGCTCCATTTTGCGCATTAAGCTTGGCAGTGCCGCTTCGGAAGAAGAGGTACCTAAAACTAACCATAGCTCGTCTTTGATATATTTAATTAGCGCAATGATGGAGAAGCCGTTGTATTTAGCAACTGCACCCAGAACAAGTAAGACGAACAACAGTGAGGTAATATAGAACGTCATAATCAGCATCATTAAGTTGCCGATAGAGGATATTCCATATTTACCAATAGTAAATGCCATTGCGCCAAATGCCCCGATAGGTGCGAGTTTCATGAGCATCGCAACCATTTTGAACACAGGCTCAGAGAAGTTTTGTAGTAGTTTTACAATGGGCTCGCCGTGTTTACCTGTTGCAGCTAATGCTAATCCGAAAATGACAGCAATAAATAGAACTTGCAGGATGTTGCCGTTTACTAATGGACTAATGACGGTATCAGGGATGATATTCATCAAGAAGCCAACTATCGAAGATTCGTGTGCTTTTTCAACGTAGGTGGCAACTTTAGTGCTATCAAGGGTTGCCGGATCAATATTAAGGCCTGAACCTGGGCGAATGATATTCGCGACGATAAGACCGATGACGAGGGCGATGGTCGAGAAAGTGATGAAGTAGAGCATCGCTTTACCTGCGACGCTACCAACGGCCTTCATGTTTGACATGCCAGATATACCAGTAACAACAGTTAAGAAGATAACTGGCGCAATAATCATTTTAACGATTTTGATGAATGCATCACCAAGCGGTTTTAATGATTCTCCAATGTCTGGAAAAAAGTGGCCAAGTGCGATACCCAGAACGATGGCTACGATTACCTGAACATATAAAATCTTATATATTGGTTGCTTTATCATGTTTCGCATAAATTTTCTCTGTAAAAATGTTGCGTTTGGCAATTTATAATTATTAGGTTTAAAACTTTTATTAGAGTTTCTGAGAACTAATTTAGTTGGAATGGAAGAAGGGGCTGAATCTATTAGTACCAGAGGTTGATAATAATTTAACTGGTAATAATCATACCTAACTACAATTCGAGCGCAGATTACCACTTTCAGCAGTTATAGAGAAATGATTGAAGTCACATATTTGATAGAAAAGTTATGCAAACGTAAATTTTATGAGCTAAATGTTGCTTTAATATCACTTTAAGCGATTAAGCTATTGGTTATCCGATAATATTGGAATTAAATAAATAAAGAAACTACCAAAAAGTCATCATTTAAGCTAAAAATAGAGATAGAAATATAAAAAACAGTAGAGATGAAGCCTCAACCTATTAAAAAATGGAGTTATCTGCTATTTTTTTATTTTTTATTTAATTTATCAATAAAATCGATAAGCAAAATTAAGATAGTTTAGGCAGAGAAAGAGAGAATAGGCGTTAATTTAAGTGATATTGAAAAGAGAATGGCTGGGGTACCAGGATTCGAACCTGGGAATGCCAGGATCAAAACCTGGTGCCTTACCGCTTGGCGATACCCCAACAAAAGAAATGGTAGCTACGACGGGATTCGAACCTGTGACCCCAACATTATGAGTGTTGTGCTCTAACCAACTGAGCTACATAGCCATATATAATTTCTTTGAAATGAATTGTGCAACTCTAGGTAGGATAGTAGATGGCTGGGGTACCAGGATTCGAACCTGGGAATGCCAGGATCAAAACCTGGTGCCTTACCGCTTGGCGATACCCCATCCGGGAATTCTACTATTGATTGTTTTAAGATGGCTGGGGTACCAGGATTCGAACCTGGGAATGCCAGGATCAAAACCTGGTGCCTTACCGCTTGGCGATACCCCAATCTTAAATTCAATGCTACCGAGAAGGAAAATGGTGCGGGAGACAAGACTTGAACTTGCACACCTTGCGGCGCCAGAACCTAAATCTGGTGCGTCTACCAATTTCGCCACTCCCGCAAATAATGGTGGCTATGACGGGATTCGAACCTGTGACCCCAACATTATGAGTGTTGTGCTCTAACCAGCTGAGCTACATAGCCATCTTTTTTTGCATAACCTTCGTCGGCGTTGCGGGGCGCATTATGCTAATTACAGACCCGACAGTCAACAGCTTTTTGCACTATTTTTTAGAAAACGTGACTGTTTGTTTGTTGAATAATCATTTTGTCGATAAAGCCAGCAAAAAACAAGCCCGTATTTGAAAAAAATCACTTTTTGTCTTAGACGCTAGATAAATGTAATTTGGTTATGGTGTGAAATAAAACAGCGAAAGAGCTAAAAAATTTGTGTGGGGGAACAAAACGGAGGAATGGGGAGTATGCTAAAAGTGATGTATGGAATGCAGCGTTCAGTTTATAGACAATAAAAAAGCAGGTATCTCAACCTGCTTTAAAAAAACACGCCAAAAATTAGCTTTCAAACAGTTTTTGTAATAATTCACCATTGAGCATCGCGCGTTTAGTGAGTGCGAAAGCGCCTATTGCCGAGTTATGAACTAGCTGCGATGTGACGATGGGAAGATTCTCTCTAAATCCTTTTAAGGCTTGTGTATCAATGCAGCTTTGAATTGCGGGTAACAGAATTTGTTCTGCTTCTGTGATATCGCCTGCAATAACGACTTTTTCAGGGTTAAATAAGTTTATAGAGATAGCTATCGCTTTACCGATTTGCCGGCCAACGTGCTGGATAACTTCCGTAGCAAGAGGATCTCCCTTATTAGCGGCTTGGCAAATATGGGAAATCGTACAAGTTTCCAATGTAAGGGAGCTCGAATAGCCTTGTTCTAAACGCTGTTTTACGCGGGCTTCAATCGCTTGGTTTGAGGCAATGGTTTCTAAACAACCAAAATTACCGCAATGGCAAAGTTCGCCAAGAGGGTCAACTTGAATATGCCCAATTTCCCCGAGGTTACCTCGATGGTTGAGTAATATCTCTTTATTGATGACTAAACCCGCCCCTGCGCCTCTGTGGATGCGAACTAGTAGAGAGTCTTCGCAATCACGAGTAGCACCAAAATAGCTCTCAGCGAGGGCTAGGCTGCGAATATCATGCCCTGCATAACAGGTAATTTTAAAGTGTGCTTGTAAATTGTCGATGAGATGCCAATTGTCGACCTTGATATGTGGCATGTAGTAAACAATCCCACTATTTGGGTTAACTAGTCCAGGGAGAATAATAGAAATCGCGATCAGCTCTTTTAAGCGCTTGTGATTGTGCTCAATAAAATCTTCAAGAGCGGCAATCAACTTTTGTTCTACGGCTTGCTGAGAAGGCTCTGTGATAGGGTAATGGGCATCGACAATCATTTTGCCACCTAAGTCGTATAAGGCGATGGTGGCATCATAGCGCCCTAAGCGGACGCCAATCGTGTGAAAATTTTTGTGTTCAGAAACAATAGATATGGCACGACGGCCTCCAGTAGAGGCCTGTTGGTCAACTTCTTTAATTAAACCACGTTCGAGTAACTGGCGAGTGATTTTAGTCACACTGGCTGGGGCAAGTTGGCTTTGCTCCGCGATTTGAATTCTTGATATCGGGCCATGTTGGTCAATTAAACTATAGACGACAGCGCTATTTAGTTGTTTGACGAGATCAATATTACCAATTTGCTTCAGCGAGTGGCTTTGATTCATTAGCTAGTTACTCATTTTTTGTAGACTTCTGCTCCGTTAACATAGGTTGCAAGGACGTCGAAGTCGTGGTTAAACGCGGTTAAATTCGCAATTTTACCCGGAGCAATAGACCCTAAAGTCTCATCAACTCCAATGGCTCTTGCGGGGTAGAGCGTTGCCATTCTCAGTGTTTCATCTAATGGAATACCCACGTACTCTACACTGTTTCTCACTGCTTCTATCATGGTGAGTGACGAGCCGCTGAGTGTGCCATTTTCATCTACACATAATCCATCGCGGTAGTATATGGTTTTACCCGCGAAGATAAAATGATCCATTTCACCAGTTTGAGGATCTATTCCTGCCGGCGCTGTGGCATCAGTCACTAAAATTAATTTATCACCTTTTAAGTGCTTACTATTACGGATATTTGCCCACTGAACATGTAAGCCATCAGCAATAATTCCTGCATACACTTCAGGAGTGTCATAAATAGCACCAACTAAACCGGGGCCACGGCCTGAAATATATGGCATGGCGTTGAAAAGATGCGTTGAAAAGCGAATTCCGGCTTTAAAGCCCTGTTTAGCCTCTTCATACGTTGCATTTGAATGCCCAGCAGAAATAACAATGCCGGAATCTTTCAATTGATGAATGTAATCAAGTTCAACCATTTCAGGCGCTAAAGTGATTTTAGTGATGGAGTCTGCATGAGCAGCTAAATAATCAATCATCTGCGCGGATGGTTGGCGGATAAATTCAGGGTTATGTGTGCCTTTTTTAATAACATTAATATATGGGCCTTCTAAATGGAGCCCGAGAGCTTGGTTCTTGTGGTCTTTTAAGTACTCAGTCATGACCTCAATACCATGCTTCATCAATTCGTCAGAGCAGGTAATCAGCGTTGGCAGGTAACTGGTACATCCTGTACGCTCATTGGCTTTTTGCATGATATCCAAATTCTTTAATGTGACATTTTCTTTATTATCATTGAATTGGACACCACCACAGCCGTTGACTTGCAGGTCAATAAACCCTGCAGATAACGTCGCACCTTGTAGGTCATGTTGTGGAATATGGGAAGGTAATTCAGAGACAGGACAAACATCTTTGATGATTTCACCATCAATGACGACCGCATGGTTATCCAGTCTTTCATGACCTGTATAAATAATGCAATTTGTTAATGCATACATGGCTTAAAACTCCTGACCTCTGGAAAGTGGGTCACCGATCAGCCTTCGCTGATCGGGTGATTGATAAATATAATCTTAGTTAAACTTTTCAATAATTTCAGATTCTAGCTGTTTGAAATATTTAAGCGTTTTAACTTTTAATTCGAGTGTTGCGGGTTCATCACAGACGACCAGTGCTTTTGGGTGCATTTGCACGCAGCTCACTGTCCACATATGGTTAATTGAACCTTCAACTGCGGCATGAACTGCGTTCGCTTTATTCGCACCCGTTGCAAGTACCATTAACTCTTCAGCATCCATTAATGTGGCGACACCGACAGTTAAAGCAAATTTTGGTACTTGATTGATATCATTATCAAAGAAACGTGAGTTAGCTTGGCGCGTTTCTGGTGTCAATGTTTTAATGCGGGTGCGTGAGTTCAATGAAGAACCGGGTTCATTAAAAGCAATGTGACCGTCGTTACCTACGCCGCCCATAAATAAATTAATTTTGCCGTAAGATTTAATTTTATCTTCATAACGTTGGCATTCCGCATCAACATCTGGGGCATTACCATTCAGTAAATTAATATTTTGCGCTTGAATGTCGATGTGGTTAAAGAAATTTTCATGCATAAATGTGTGATAGCTTTGAGGATGATTAGCTGGAATACCAATATATTCATCCATATTAAATGTTACCACATGCTTAAAACTAACTTTTCCTGCGTTATATAAAGCAATCAGTGCTTTATAAGTGGCAAGAGGGGTACCGCCTGTTGGTAACCCAAGAACGAAAGGGCGATCAGCAGTAGGGTTGAATGCGTTGATTTTGTCAGCGATATACTGTGCGGACCAAATGCCAACATCATGCGCATTATTAAGTGGAATTAGCCTCATGTCTCAATTACCTCTAATAAGTCTGTGAAATCTTTCATGTATATATGTATCCCTGATGTTATTCATTAGATATAGGAATACTCGTTATACTTCAAATTTATTGTGCATTATCACTTGGTTGACATGCTATTTTTGTTTCAGGACATGCATTCAAGTGTGCTGAGAATATACAGGTTAATAGTACAAATAAGTTATTTTTAATCATAAAATAAGTTTTCGATAATAGCTAGTAATTTAGTCATATCAGTAACTCTTTCGTTGACATTTATCACAAATCGAACCTATTTATTTTGCATCGCGAAACAATTAATTTAGACTATGAAATTGATACTCTCAATAACCTAAATTATGATTTAGGTGTGTGAACAATAAGATCCCGTAAATGGGGCAAAAATAGGGCGATAAAGGGGGAGTTTGTGAATATTCTTAGCTACTTACAGCGGATTGGTAGGGCACTTATGGTGCCAGTTGCTGTACTACCAGCCGCAGCAATCCTGATGGGGATTGGCTATTGGATTGACCCAGATGGTTGGGGAGCCAATAGTGCAATCGCAGCGTTACTGATAAAATCGGGTGCGGCTATTATTGATAATATGTCCGTACTGTTTGCTATTGGTGTTGCTTATGGAATGTCAAAAGATAAGGACGGTGCGGCTGCGCTGACCGGTTTTGTTGGCTTTTTAGTCGTGACAACACTGTGTTCGCCGGCATCTTATTCCATGATCATGAATGTTCCGTTGGAAAGCGTTCCTGCGGCATTCGGTAAAATAAATAACCAATTCGTGGGTATCTTAGTTGGGGTATTGTCTGCTGAATTGTACAACCGCTACAGTGGCGTAGAGCTACCAAAAGCGTTGTCTTTCTTTAGCGGTCGTCGCCTCGTGCCGATTTTGACATCATTCTTAATGATCATCTTAGCCTTCATTCTGATGTATGTTTGGCCGGTGGTATATAATGGTTTGGTTTCTTTCGGTGAAAGCATTAAAGATTTAGGTTCTGTGGGAGCGGGTATTTATGCCTTCTTCAACCGTTTATTAATTCCTGTTGGTCTACACCACGCACTTAACTCTGTGTTCTGGTTTGACGTTGCTGGGATCAATGATATTCCGAACTTCTTAGGCGGCGCTAAGTCAATTGATGCCGGCTTGGCAACGGTAGGTATCACTGGTCGCTATCAAGCAGGCTTCTTCCCAATCATGATGTTTGGTTTACCTGGTGCGGCATTAGCGATTTACCACTGTACTCGCCCGGAAAACAAAGCCAAAGTGGCTGGTATTATGATTGCTGGTGCGTTTGCGGCATTCTTCACCGGTATCACTGAACCACTTGAATTCTCATTCATGTTCGTGGCGCCAATTCTGTACGTAGTCCACGCATTGTTAACGGGTATTTCGGTTTATATCGCAGCAACAATGGAATGGATTTCAGGGTTCGGTTTCAGCGCAGGTTTAGTCGATATGTTATTGCAATCACGTAACCCATTAGCCGTTCAGTGGTATATGTTGATTGTTCAAGGCTTAGTCTTCTTCTGCATTTACTATGTCATTTTCCGTTTCATGATCCGTAAATTCAACCTGTTAACACCAGGCCGTGAAGAGAGCGCAGGTGATGAAACGATTGATGGTTATGACGAAAGCATTAGCCCTGCCGATAACAGTGACAGCGATATTCAAAAAGAAGCTCGCCAATATGTTGCAGCGGTTGGTGGTAGTGATAACATCGTCAGTATTGATGCTTGTATTACACGTTTACGTTTAGGCGTTAAAGATTCAGCAGTTGTTAACGATGCGATGACTAAACGTTTAGGCGCTTCAGGTGTTATCCGCTTAAGCAAACAAAATGTGCAAGTGATTGTCGGTACACGTGCTGAATTGGTCGCAAAAGCAATGACTGAAGTAATTGCAAAAGGCCCTATTGCCGGTTCTGCACCAGTTGCAGCAGCAGAAGAGAAAAAAGCCGCAGAGCCTGCGAAAACAAAAGGTAATGTGATTTTATCTCTGGTTGCGCCAGTCAGTGGTCAAGTGTTCTCCCTTGACGATGTGCCAGATGAAGCGTTTTCTAGCCGCATTGTGGGCGATGGTATTGCCATCAAACCAACAAGCAGCGAAGTGTTAGCGCCGGCGTCAGGTACGGTGGTGAAAATTTTCGAAACTAACCACGCATTCTGCCTTGAAACAGAAAACGGTGTTGAACTCATTGTTCATATGGGGATCGATACGGTTGCACTGAAAGGTGAAGGTTGCGCACGTTTAGTGGAAGAAGGTGCTGAAGTAACCGCTGGCACACCAATCCTGAACTTAGACCTCGCGTTCCTTGAAGCCAATGCTAAATCAATGATTAGCCCTGTTATCATCAGCAATATCGATGATTTTTCTGGCGTCGAAATTTTAGTTGAAGGTGACGTGAAAGCAGGTGAAACCGTTATTTATAATGTTCTGAAATAATTCAGTTTAATATTATAAGTGAGTAAGAGGGTGGCTTAGGCCACCCTCTTTGTTTATGCAGCTTAAATAAGAAAAAGATAATCATATAGGGCATAACAAATAATGATAATCACTATCAATTGAGTCCAGTGTATAAAGAAAATATAATTAATTGTTAGCTTTGTGGAGAGGCTGAAATACGAGAGTAATTAAAATAAAAGCGCCTAAAAGCAATATAACAAAGTATCTATAAGGAGAAAAAATGGGATTAAAAATTCATCTGGTTTGGTTTGATAAACAAACAGAAGAATATGTTGGTGAAGAGTATTCTCT
This sequence comes from Providencia sp. PROV004, assembly GCF_011045615.1. Lineage (NCBI taxonomy): Bacteria > Pseudomonadati > Pseudomonadota > Gammaproteobacteria > Enterobacterales > Morganellaceae > Providencia > Providencia sp. PROV004. Next base: position 3,424,466 of record NZ_CP042859.1, on the reverse strand, counting down.
TGACTTAGGGGATGATGGTAGCATTATAGAAAAAACTATTAACCCTGAAGAAAACATTATTAATAATGGTTGTTTTGATGTGCTTTCTGATTGGGCCTCTAATCTTCAAAAGCATATAAAACATAAATTTAAATTTAATAAATATGATTATCAAGTTTCATTCGATTATCGAGAAGAATGGTAATTATTTATATTTATAAATTATTAGTAAATCATTTAATTTGCTTTTTTTATGCAGGTTAATATTTACCCATAAAAATGGGGGTTATATAAAATAATTGGTAAATAATTTATTTATTTAAAATAAAGGTAAAAATCTGTAGAAATATTAGGGATTTATTCAAAGTAATAACATAAGGAATATGTATTATGACAGAGTCAATAAAGCACCTACAGATCCATAAACTAGAAGATATGAATATTCATAGAAACTTAGGCGCAGGTCATGACCCGATGCAGATAGGGCCACCCAGCATAACCATTCATGTGGCGCCTAAAGGTAGTCCAATTTACAATCAGTTAGGAGAAGACACGGGGAATACATCACAATGGGGACATACCTATATTAGTATTCGAGGCATTAATCCTGTGACACATAATTATGAACAAATTAGCATGGGACTTAGTCCAGGAGAAGATTGGGGGTCATCAAAAGATAATTTGTCTTTTAATGATCATGTTCGTTATAAAAGTGCTTCCACATTGACGATAACATCAAATAATCAACAGTTTTTTAGTCATTTCAATAATCTATATACGGCTATGCATGATTATAAAACAGGAAAAACGCAGCCTCCGAATTATAATCCATTTAGTTTAACTGGGGAAAAAACGTGCGGTAAATTTGTTCAGTCAGAGCTAGAAAAAGCAGGCATGCAAGGTATTAATATCCCCTTTTGGCCTGATGATGCTTATGAGAATTTAGACAATTTGGCTGATGATTACGAAACACCATTAGTAATTGATTTAGGTGGTAATGGTGTACAAACTTTAGTAGATAGTTTTGGCGTTGAATTCGATTTTAAAGGAAATGCAATTAAGTCGCGAACAGGCTGGGTACACCCAGATGATGGATTACTGGTGTGGGATAAAAATAAAGATGGCATGATTAATTCAGGTAACGAATTGTTTGGTAACAATAGCCTACAGATTAGTAATACACGACTGAAAGATGGCTTTTCTGCTTTATCTGAATTGGACAGTAATACTGATAGAATTATTAATTCAAGTGATAAGTTTTGGTTGGAGTTAAAAGTCTGGCAAGATAAAAATTCGGATGGTATTAGTCAATTCCATGAATTAACAAATTTAAGTAATATGGGCATTAACGCAATTGAGTTGAATGCAAATGAGCTCAATTTTTATGATGAGAATGGTAATTTCCATAAATTAATGGCTAAGGTAAGTTGGGATAATAATAAGCAAACTGAAGTCGTTGATGTATTATTTCACCAGCGAGCGAATACGATTAATTTACAACAAAATTTTAATCAACTTATTGATAATATGGTTGGTTTTTCATTCCCCTCAAATGATGACTGTATCTTTTTAATTGCAGACACCATAACAAGCTATCCTCATGCAACTTCACTCTTTACCAATGATTTAGGAAAAATCTCGTGAGGTTGCTTTCATGGTCTATCGTTATAGGAGCGTTCATTATCGGGACTCCAACTTGGGGAGGGAATACAAATCCTCCTTTAATTCCAACTGTAAGAGATCGTCTATATACCATTGGGTATAATGAAACAGAACTACGTTATGACCCAGACCTACCTAAAAAAGTTTCTTATCCTGCAAACCAACAGCAAGTGCTTGAGTTATATCATCGGGCATTAAAAAATAATAATGAAGATGATAATTATGCCTTATTTTCTTTTTTCAGAATTGGTTGCACCGATTTTAAGCATTTACATAATGTGAAAGCTGCAAAAGAAGAGTGTGCACTGGCAAATTTCTTTTTGAAGAGAGTATTAAAAATTAATTCTAACAATGGGTTAGCTCTGTTATTTACAGGGGTAAACTATCAGCATGGTAATGGGGGGGAAGTAAATATGCCAGAAGCAATTTCATATTATGAACGAGCTTACCACCTTCATGGTAATAAGGTAATTGTAGCAGGAAAAAATCTTTCGACGATTTATTTACATGGACTCGGCGGGATCCCTCAGGACTTTAATAAAGCTAAATACTATTTAGAAATGGCCGCAAGAGATAACCCAAAGGGGCAAGATGCATATTACCTCAAGAATTTTGATACATATGTTGATTTACTTAAAATATCAAATGAAGGTGATAAATGTAAGCAACAAAACTCTAATAACCGTATCTGGGTAAAAGAATGTAATGATAAAGTAGAAAAGAAAATAGAAGCGTACTTAAAAAAACATAGAGGAAATCAGAAAGAGAAAGATGCGATTGGTTAATTTACCAAAATTTTATTTTATGACTAGTATGAAAGGTAGTTATGAATAATACGTTAAAAATAGAGTGTAAAAACACTCTATTTTTCGTATTAAAAAATTGCATTTATTAATAACATTGGCGAAATCTCAAACAAGGTTGTCAAATCTGCATAAGCAAGGGGCTTTTTTCATCGATAAGATATTTTCTCAATGACTGATGAGGAATTTTCTGTGGAACTGCTTCTGTGCTTATTTGGCTTTATTTCGGGGATCACCACCGCACTATTTGGTTTTGGTGGCGGCTTTATCACCGTTCCACTGTTATATGCGCTAATTACCTTAGTATGGGGGCCACAAAGCGATGCAGGAACTGTGGCGATGCAAATCGCGGTGGCAACATCCACTTGCGTGATGATTTTTTCATCAACATTATCAAGTCGCGCTCATTATTTAAAAGGAAATCTCAGCTGGCCAATTATAAAGCCATTTATTATCCCTATTTCAGTGGGGGGGATATTTGGAGCGATTGTGGCGTTATCGGTAGATAATGCATTAATTCGTTGGATATTTATTGGCTATCTCATCATCACTATTTTAGATTGTTTTATTCGTCCCGGTTTTATGAAGACAGAATCTACGGGGATACAACTCTCTCGTGGTGGTATTTTTGCAGATACTCCGATTGGTGTGGTGATTGGCGCGGTAGCGGCATTTTTAGGTGTTGGTGGCAGTGTGATGACTGTTCCATTAATGCGGCGCCGTGGTGCCAGTATGATCCAAGCCGCTGCCTTTGCGAATCCATTGACATTACCAATGGCGATCACGGGTACATTAACCTATTTTTATTTCGCTATTGATAAACACATTGACCTCGGATCGGGCTTTCTGGGGATGATCTATATCAAAGGGGCATTAATTTTAATTGTGACATCGTGGCTAGGGATACGTTTTGCTTCTTTATTAATGCCTTACCTTAGCGATAAACGTCATGCCCAAAGTTATCCACTACTGTTACTCGTGGTTTTAGCTGTTATGTTACTGGTTTAAAATCGCGTATTTCGGTAGGCAAAAATGAGGTTTTTGTCCTAAATTCCTTCTGATCATCGCTTTTGCCGCACTTGGCGCAATCAAACGGTTGTTTCCTGATTGATTATGGTAGAATATATTTAGTTACTACACGCTTTTAGCGCGCTTTTGGCATTGAGGAATGATGACAATGAATGAGGCAGATGCTCGCCCAACAAATTTTATCCGTCAGATCATAGATGAAGATCTGGCGACCGGAAAACACACGTCAGTGCATACGCGTTTTCCACCTGAACCGAATGGCTATTTACATATTGGTCATGCGAAATCAATCTGCTTGAATTTTGGCATTGCCAAGGATTATCAAGGCCAATGTAATTTACGTTTTGATGATACCAACCCTGTAAAAGAAGATGTCGAATACGTTAACTCGATTCAAGAAGACGTTAAATGGCTTGGTTTTGAGTGGAGCGGTAATGTTCGCTATTCCTCTGACTACTTTGATACCTTGTATCAATATGCAATTGAGCTGATCAAAAAAGGCTTAGCTTACGTTGACGAGCTCAGCCCAGATCAAATTCGCGAATATCGTGGAACATTGAAAGAGCCGGGTAAAAATAGCCCATACCGTGAGCGCCTTATTGAAGATAACTTAGCATTATTCGAAAAAATGCGTGCGGGTGGCTTCGAAGAAGGAAAAGCGTGTTTACGTGCGAAAATCGATATGGCATCCCCATTTATGGTGATGCGCGACCCGGTTTTATATCGCATTAAATTTGCGGAACATCACCAATCTGGCAATAAATGGTGCATTTACCCAATGTATGACTTCACGCATTGTATTTCTGATGCATTAGAAGGTATTACACACTCTTTATGTACCTTAGAATTCCAAGACAACCGTCGTTTATATGATTGGGTATTAGACAATATCACTATTGATTGCCATCCACGTCAGTACGAGTTTTCTCGTCTGAATTTGGAATACACGGTGATGTCTAAGCGTAAATTAAACCAATTAGTCACTGAAAAACACGTGCATGGTTGGGATGACCCTCGTATGTTAACCATATCAGGCTTACGCCGTCGTGGTTATACTGCAGCCTCTATCCGTGAATTTTGCCAACGTATTGGTGTGACAAAACAAGACAACAACGTTGAAATGGCCTCTTTAGAGTCCTGTATTCGTGATGATCTGAATGAGTCAGCACCACGTGCTATGGCGGTTATTGACCCAGTTCGTGTGGTGATTGAAAACATGCCAGCGGGTGAAGAGATTTTAACAGCGCCAAACCATCCAAATAAACCGGAGATGGGAACGCGCCAAGTGCCATTTAGCAATGAAATTTATATCGACCGTGCAGATTTCCGTGAGGAAGCGAACCGCCAATATAAGCGTTTAGTATTAGGCAAAGAAGTTCGTTTGCGTAATGCATACATTATTAAAGCAGAGCGTGTTGAAAAAGACGCAGATGGTAACATCACAACCATCTACTGTACTTATGATGCAGGCACATTAAATAAAGACCCAGCAGATGGCCGTAAAGTGAAAGGCGTTATTCATTGGGTAAGTGTCGCTCACGCATTACCTGCAGAAATTCGTCTGTATGACCGTTTATTCACTGTGCCAAACCCAGGTGCAGAAGACGATTTCTTATCGGTTATCAATCCAGATTCACTGGTTATTCGTCAAGGTTTTGTTGAGCCGAGCCTGAAAAATGCCGTGGCAGAAAAAGCGTATCAGTTTGAACGCGAAGGCTATTTCTGTGCGGATAACAAGTTAAGTAGTGCAGAACATTTAGTCTTTAACCGGACTGTGGGGTTGCGTGATACTTGGGCGAAACTCGAAAATTCTTAATTTGATGTCCCCGTCATACTTTGCACCACAGGGGTGTTGGCTTCATTAAGTTACTCGAGTCACATACTTATGTATGCTCACGGGATAACTTAATTTGCCGCCTACCTGTGGTACAAATTATTTAGGGGCCAGATCGAGTATTAGCACAAAAAACGCTGACAAATAAATGTCAGCGTTTTTTATAGTAATCTACAAAGCCTACAAAATCTGAAGAACTTATTTGGATTTGCTATCCACTTTTTCTTTTAATAATTCATGCAGATATTCATTCGCGGAAGTCACATTACCTTGCGCATCTTTAACTTGATACTCTTCGCCAGTAATGGACGATTTTGAAGCTACGTTATCAATAAATTGTTCTACAGTTTTGAGACGTTTTTCTGTTTTACGCAGTTTTAATCGCAAATGAGACTCTGCGTCAGCGGCAGAATATTCAGTGCCATTACGTGTAAAAGTAAGGTTTTGTTGTTTACCAAGCTCAGCTAATAATGATTCAGTACGCATTTTTTCTTCAGGGCTTAACGCAAGGGCTTGAGTAGTCACAAAAACACTTAAAAAAAGGACTAAAGCAGATGAAAAACGGTTTGATAGTTGGGCTGTGAGTGATTGCACGAATTTCTCTCCATAGAAAAAAGGTGAGTAAATTATAAGCAGTCTTTTAATTTAAACTATCGGTAAGATTCCTAGAATTCAATAAATGGTCATCTGTTAAGGCATAAACCGATAACCAATTCCTGTTTCGGTTAATAAGTGAATAGGGCGTGCTGGGTCATTTTCTAATTTTTGCCGTAGATGGCCCATGTAGATGCGTAAGTAATGATTATGTTCCACATAATTAGGCCCCCAGACTTGCAGTAATAAGTGCCTCTGAGTTAATACTTTACCGCTGTTAGCCACGAGTTCACTGAGTAAACGAAATTCAATCGGGGTTAGATGAAGTTCTTCATTTTGTTTAGTCACGACACGATTAATAAAGTCGATGGTAATATCCCCAAACTGGCATTTTGAGTTTTCTTGAGTGGCTTTGCCGAAGCGCCGTAAAGCCACTCTAACTCGAGCCAGTAACTCACTAATTCCGAAGGGTTTTGTGAGGTAATCATCAGCACCTGCATCCAATGCTGCCACTTTTTGTGATTCTTCTTCACGAGCGGATAAAACAATAATCGGAATACTACTCCACTGACGTAGATCACGAATTAAATCAAGCCCATCACCATCGGGTAAGCCAAGGTCTAAAATTAACAAATCAGGTTGTCGCGTACCGGATTCAATGAGGCCGCGTTGGTAATTTTCCGCCTCAAATACCTTCCAGCCTTCACCTTCCAGCGCTAAACGAACAAAGCGGCGGATTTCTTTTTCATCTTCAACAACCAGAATTTGATGGCTAGTACTCACAATATTGTTAATCCTTTTATGTTTCTACTTCGATATCAGGTAGTTGCTTTAAAGGTAAGACAAAATGGAAACTCGCTCCACCTTTATTATTATTTTGCGCCCAAATTTCGCCTTCATGTAACTGAATAATAGCACGACAAATGGCGAGCCCTAAGCCAACTCCTGGAATTGCGGACTCTTTTTGCGCCCGAGAAAATTTATCAAAAATGGTTTTTTCTTGTCCGTTTGGAATCGCATTGCTGGCATCCCATATTTCAATATGAATTTTTTGCCCTTCAACTGTAGCTCGAATACCAATCGGGGTATCGTCATGACTGTATTTTACGGCATTTTCTAATAGGTTGATTAGCACCCGTTCAATCAAGTTAGCATCACAATAAAGTAGTAAGTCTGCTGGAATATCAATTTCTAAAGGATGGCTGTGTAAGGTGTAATCTAAGGTTCTAACAGCACTACTGGTAATTTCTTGCAGTGATTCCCACGCTAAATTGGGCTGAATACTGCCAGATTGTAAGCGAGCCATATCCAGTAAATTATTCACCAAGCGCGAAGTGCTAAGTACTTGCTGGCGCATTTGGTTCACTTGTTCTGTTAGTGGTGATTTTTCCGCAGACAAATTCAACATTAAGATTTCGGTTTGGCCGAATAAAACGGTGAGCGGTGTTTTTAGGTCATGAGACAGTGCGGCAAGTAAGGAGTTTCTTAGTTGTTCTCGTTCAATATCTAATTTGGCTGATTCAGCTTGTTTTGTCAGCTGCAGACGTGCAAGAGCACTCGCAATCAGTCCTGTAAAGGTTTGCAGCATGCGTTGCTGTTCTGGGATCAATAACTGGCGCATGTTTCTTGGTTCAATGGCAAGAACGGCAAGGGTTTGATCGGCAGTGATGATAGGTTGCAATTGATAGGGAACGCTTGGTAGTGTATCCGTACCAGCACCGGCGGGTTGCCGCTTATCAAAACACCATTTAGCAATGGCTTTATCAATCAGCATTTCACTGTGGCCTTCACATTTTAATGGTGATAACTGGTCGTTTTCATCGGGGAGCAGTAAGCAGCTTTTGGCTTGAAATGCATTATTAAGGAAATGGTACCCAGTTCTCCCAATATCATCAGTCGTGATAGCTTGTCCTAATTCTTTTGTCATTTCATATAGGTGACGTGTTCGCTGCTCTCGATACCGAGCGATACGAGCTTGGTAGCGCATACCTGCAGTTAAATTCCCCACAACAACCCCCACAATTAGCATCACTGTAAACGTGACTAAATATTGCATATCCATGATAGCAAGGGAGAAATGGGGTTGAACAAAGAACAGGTCAAAACTGATCACGTTGACCAGAGCGGCGAAGACAGAGGGGCGTCGGCCATAAAATAATGCGATTAACACGACACCTAATAGATAGAGTGTCACGAGGTTGGCTTTATCGAGGGCCAATAAAAAGGTGCGCGAAAATAAGGTGATAGCAGCACACATCACAATAGCCATTAAATAGCCATTCATATCCGATCGCCATTTTTCAGAGAACGGCTTTCTTTCTGGTTCTTTGTCCCACTCACTTTTCTCTTCAAGTGCGACGATCACTAAATCCAGATCAGGGCCGAGCTTACCAAGACGATCGGCAAAACCGGGACGTAAATTGAGCTTAAACCATTTGTTTACTTTATTACGCCGACCAATCAATATCTTCCCTAAATTATGTTCTCGGGCATAACGTAATATCGCTTTTTCTTCCGAAGGGTCGGATAAAGTTGCTGTTTCTGCACCTAAGTCTTGAGCAAGACGCAACGCTTTTAAGATAGCTCTACGCTGGGTTTCAGGTAGCTGATGAAGTGAGGGAGTTTCAACATAAACAGCATGCCAGACACTACCGAATTTTGCAGCAAGTCGTGCGGCAGTACGGACTAATTTTTCATTTCCGGTATTATGGCCAATGCATAGCAAGAGCCCATCGCGAGTGTGCCATACGGGGGCTTGGCCTTTACCATCACGAAATTCACGCATCTGGTCATCAACCCGGTCAGCAGTACGCCGAAGAGCCAGCTCACGCAGTGCAATTAAGTTTCCTTTGCGGAAAAAATGCTCAATAGCGCGTTCGGCTTGCCCCGGTATATACACTTTGCCTTCTTTAAGGCGTTGTCGTAGGTCGTCAGGAGGAAGATCAACTAATACCACCTCATCAGCTGCATCAAAAATATGATCTGGAACTGTTTCACGTACGCGAATACCTGTAATACTTCCCACGATGTCATTCAGGCTTTCAATGTGTTGAACGTTGATGGTTGTCAGTACGTCAATTCCGGCATCAAGGAGTTCTTCGACATCTTGCCAACGTTTAGGGTGGCGGCTGCCATGGGGGTTACTAAATGCTAATTCATCCATTAAAATTATGGCTGGATGCCTAGCAATTGCTGCGTCAATATCGAAACCATTTAGGCGGCGACCGTGATGAGTTATGCGCCTAGGTGGCAACAGAGAAAGGCCGTCAAGTAGCGCGGCCGTTTCTTCTCTTTCATGGGTTTCTACTACGCCAATCAGCACATCTAGCCCTTGAGCTCTGAGTCTCTGTGCTTCTTGCAGCATGGCATACGTTTTTCCAACACCAGCACAGGCACCGAAAAAAATCTTTAATTTGCCACGCCCAATTTCATTGGCTTTGACCAAGAGTTCATCAGGGTTAGGGCGAATAGGTTCTTGATTGTCCATCACAGCCCCTAGTGAGTTTGACTGTTTATTTGTTGTTGATATTCATCAAGTGCTAAGTTCAGTTTTAGCACATTAATGACGGGTTCACCTAAAAAGGGCAACAATGCCTGTTCAGTATGCGTTTCTATCAATGATTTTACTGTATCTAATGGAATTTGCCTGCTTTTTGCAATACGTGGAGCTTGGTATAACGCTGCATCAATAGAAATATTGGGGTCTAAGCCACTGGCGGAAGACGTGAGTAAATCTACTGGGATGGCATTACCTGCATCGGGGTTCTCTGCGCGCAGTTGTTCGCTACGCTCTGCCATCGTTTGTTGTAATAATGGGTTACTGACAGCCAAATTACTTCCACCAGAAGCTAAGGTATTGTAGGGGATATCGACAGTTGCTGAGGGGCGACCGTGAAAATAGCGAATATTACCCACATTTTGCCCGATTAAGGCAGAACCAACAATGCGCTCATCTTGTGTGAGTAAAGAACCGTGAGCCTGCCAGGGAAAAAAAATATTAGCGAGGCCAGTCACCATTAATGGGTAAGCAATACCTGTAAAAATGGTGAGTATAAATAACATAATCATCGACGAACGGATCATATTCATAATCAATTCCTTATATTCCAAAGAGACTAATAAGCAGATCAATCAGTTTGATCCCAACAAATGGCACAATTAACCCGCCTAAGCCATATATGCCTAAATTACGTTGCAATAATGATTGAGAGCTCATTGGCCGATAATTGACCCCTTTAATGGCGAGGGGAATCAAGAAGATAATAATCAATGCGTTAAAGATAACCGCAGAGAGGATAGCGGATGCAGGTGAGTGTAATTGCATAATATTTAACGCATTTAGCTGTGGCCAAGTCACTGCAAAAGCGGCAGGGATAATGGCAAAATATTTAGCAATATCATTAGCAATACTGAAGGTGGTTAATGAGCCACGGGTCATTAGCATTTGTTTACCAATATGCACCACTTCAATCAGTTTGGTTGGGTTGGAGTCTAAATCCACCATGTTACCGGCTTCTTTTGCGGCTTGGGTACCTGAGTTCATTGCGACTGCGACATCCGCTTGCGCGAGTGCTGGCGCATCGTTGGTGCCGTCACCGGTCATAGCAACTAAGCGACCCTCAGATTGATATTGGCGGATCAACGCCAGTTTGGCTTCTGGTGTCGCTTCTGCAAGAAAATCATCGACGCCTGCTTCGGCTGCAATTGCGGCTGCTGTTAAATGGTTATCTCCGGTGATCATCACCGTTTTGATGCCCATACTACGCATTTGGGCGAAGCGTTCTTTCATGCCCCCTTTGACGATATCTTTTAATGCTACGACACCTAAAACCGTTTTATTATCAACCACCACAAGTGGCGTTCCGCCTAAATGGGCCACTTTTTCGACCAGTTGATCCGCTTCGACAGGAAATTTACTGTGATTGGCTTCGATATAACGGCGGATGGCATCCGCAGAGCCCTTGCGGATCATTCGCTCGCCAATATTGACACCACTCATACGTGTCATTGCGGAGAAAGGAACAAAAGTTGCATTCAGGGCATGAATATCTCTTTCACGTAAATTAAATTTTTGTTTTGCCAAGACCACAATACTGCGTCCTTCTGGGGTTTCATCCGCTAAAGACGATAGTTGTGCGGCATCCGCCAGTTGCTGCTCTGTAATACCTGTTAGCGGTAAAAATTCAGAGGCTTGGCGGTTTCCCAGTGTAATGGTCCCCGTTTTATCAAGTAATAGAACGTCGACATCACCTGCTGCCTCTACAGCACGGCCGCTGGTGGCAATTACATTTGCTCCTAGCATGCGGCTCATCCCTGCCACACCAATAGATGAAAGTAAGCCACCGATGGTTGTTGGAATTAAGCACACTAATAACGCTATTAACACTAAAATAGAAACGGCACTGCCTGCGCCTGCATGCTCTGCGGCAAAAACGGTGAATGGGTACAAGGTGGCACAAACTAACACAAAGATAATAGTCAGTGCAGTTAATAAAATAGTGAGCGCGATTTCATTGGGGGTTTTACGGCGTTGTGCGCCTTCAACCATGGAAATCATTCTATCTAAGAAGGTTTCACCGGGATTGACGGTACACTCGACTATCAGCCAATCGGAAAGTACGCGAGTTCCGCCTGTCACTGAAGAGAAATCACCACCAGATTCGCGGATCACGGGAGCGGATTCCCCCGTGATGGCACTTTCATCCACGGAAGCACCACCTTCGATGACTTCGCCATCGCAAGGAATGGTTTCTCCGGCACGGATCAACACAATATCGCCTTTACGTAACTGATCTGAACTCACGATATCTTGGTTCGCCTCCAATGAGGCAGACGCTAGCCGCGTTGCGCTACTTTGTTGCTTTACGCCTTTTAAGCTTTGAGCTTGTGCTTTACTTCGCCCTTCAGCAAGCGCTTCTGCAAAGTTGGCAAAAATAACCGTGAACCACAGCCAAAGGGTGATCATTCCGCTGAACCAAGCACTGCCTTGTGTGTAACCCGTTACCATCGCTAACCAGAGTAACGTGGTGATAATACTGCCAATAAAAACTACAAACATGACTGGGTTACGCCATTGTGCTTGTGGTGTACATTTTTTGATAGATTCAATAATGGATTGTTTAATTAATTGATTATTGAATAATTTAGTTTGTTTGTTTTTCATTTTTTTTTCCTCATTATCCGGCAAAACCAATGTGTAATTGCTCAGCGATAGGGCCTAATGCAAGAGCGGGTACAAAGGTCAGTGCGCCAATGAGAAGTACGGTGAAAACCAGTAAGCCAATAAATAATGGGCCAGTTGTCGGCAATGTGGCATGGCTTTTGGCTTGGGGTTTCTTATTGGCCATGGAACCTGCGATAGTCAAGACAGGAAGAATGACACCAAAGCGGCCTATAAACATCGTAATGGCAAGTAGCACATTGTAAAACGGAGTGTTAGCGCTGAGCCCAGCAAAAGCGCTACCGTTATTATTAGCCGCAGAAGAAAAGGCGTATAACACTTCACTAAACCCATGCGCTCCAGGGTTTAAAATTCCTGCACGGCCCGCTTCGGTTATTAATGAAAGAGTGGTACCAAGTAGCACTAAGGTTGGGGTGACTAAAATCGCCAGTGCCACCATTTTCATTTCTCGAACTTCGATTTTTTTACCGAGGTATTCAGGCGTACGACCAATCATAAGTCCAGCAAGGAAGACAGCGAGTAGCACAAACAGCAACATACCGTATAAGCCGGAACCAACGCCACCAAAGACCACTTCACCAATTTGCATTAACCACATCGGTACCATTCCGCCCATTGCGGTAAAGGAGTCATGCATGGCGTTAACTGCTCCGCAAGATGCGGCAGTGGTAACGACAGCAAACAAAGCGGAACCAACAATCCCAAAGCGGCTCTCTTTTCCTTCCATATTGGCAGAGCTAGTGGCATGTAGTTCGGTTAAAAATGGGTTTCCCACATATTCAGCCTTAACCACAACGATGGCGGCAACCACAAAAATGATCCCCATAACCCAGAGTAAAGTATGGCCTTGTTTGTTGTTACCAACTGCACGACCAAAAGCAAAGCAAAGTGCAGTAGGGATCAGGAAAATAGCAAACATTTGCACAAAATTACTCAGTGCGGTTGGGTTTTCAAAAGGATGTGATGAGTTAGCGCCAAAGAAGCCGCCACCATTGGTGCCGAGCAATTTTATCGCTTCTTGGGAAGCTACTGGCCCCATCGGCAATAGTTGTTCACTGTTATCTAAAGGGTGAATAAGTAAATAACTGGAATAATTTTGAATAACCCCTTGGCTGACAAAAAATAATGCAAAAATAATCGCTAAAGGAAAGAGTAAATACACCGTAATTCGGTAAATATCTAACCACGCATTACCGACAGTTTTACTACCATGGTGTGAAAAAGCGCGAATAATTGCGAAAGCAACGGCAATACCTGTCGCTGCGGAAAGGAAGTTTTGTACCGTCAACCCGGCCATTTGGCTCAAATAACTTAATGTATTTTCGCCGCTATAAGCTTGCCAGTTAGTATTAGTAATGAAACTAACGGCGGTATTAAAGGCTAAATCCCAGCTCATCCCTTCAAAGTGTTGAGGGTTAAGGGGCAAACGGCCTTGGCAGATTAAGATAACGAATAATAAAATAAAACCTAAAAGATTAAATAATACAATCGCTAAGGCATATTGTTTCCAATTCATCTCAGCCATGTCTCTTCCTGGCTGTTTGACTCCGGTTAAACGCCAAAGTAAGGACTCACTGCTTGCTAACCTACGAGGTATATCATTGTCGATTAACCGAGCAATAGCATTGCCTAAAGGCTTTGCTAAGATGAATAAGAACAGTAAAAAACTACCTAAAAATAGCAATGTGGTGGTAGTCATATCAGAAATCCTCCGCGTTAAGCAGGGCATAAATCAGATACGTCAGCAGTAAAACAACGAGAACTGCCCCAATAATGGAAAGTAATGACACAGTATTTTCTCCTTATTATTTCCATGTGATAAGGCTAAAGAGTTCGCTGTAAAGAAGCTGATAAAAAGCACGGGTAGGGTGTAAAAAAAGTATAAAAATGGCTGTTTATTTAGCAAAAATAGAGAGCTTAATAGAGAAAGCGGCGTACGGCCTTGTTTGTTAAATTATTGTGATTTAAATGTATAATTAAAACATTGATTGGTTAAAAAATGTAATAAAAATACGGAATGAGCAGATTTTTTAGAAAAATTTACAGATTAAGTGGTCAGATGAGTAGTTTTATTACACAATTTGCGATATCCTATCTACAGTCAATATATTTCATATTATCTGTCCGGTTTTAGTCGCTCTTTACTACTGTGTTAATGGGAAATGTGTGTTAATGGGGAATGATAGAGCAAAGCTGGAATCGACAAATAAAGTGGCAACTGAAGGAGGATACCGATGTCCACATATCGCGAATATTCCCGTAATCAGGTACTTGCACGCCGCACTGCTGCTGTAACAGCTGGCATTATTGCGTTTCCGGTTATGGTTTTTTATCCAAAAAGAGCAAAGTTTTATAGTCATTTACATAAGGTTTGGGCAAAAACCAGTGATAAACCTGTTTGGCTAGAACGTTCAGAAACAACCCTAGAAGGCCATCGTTAATTTAGTGCTTAATGGTGAGTAATAACCCCTGCAATATTGAATTGTGGGGGTTTTGTTTTTAATCCCGCCTATTTTTATTCTATATACTTCAAATAACACAGAAAAAAATCATGTTTCCGTTTATGCTTATTGATTATCAGTCAATTACGTTCAAACTGGTGGATAAACCGTTTAGCTGTGCAGTAAAAAGGACAACATAATGCATAACTTAAGATTAGAAGAAATCATTAATGACGAATTGAAAGTTAGTGAGTTCCAAGATTTTGCACCGAATGGATTGCAAGTTGAAGGGCAACCACATGTACATAAAATCATCACCGGTGTGACAGCTTGCCAAGCATTATTGGATGTTGCCGTTGAAAAGAAAGCCGATGCCATCATTGTTCATCATGGCTATTTTTGGAAAAATGAGCCCGCCATTATCAAAGGAATGAAGAGAAATCGCTTAAAAACATTATTAGCGAATGATATCAACCTGTATGGTTATCACCTTCCATTAGATGCACATCATCAATTAGGTAATAATACCCAGCTTGCCTATATTATGGGGGTGCAGGTAAATGGCCAAATCGACCCATTAATGCCATTTGGTTTTTTTGATCAACCGATTACTCCTTCAGAATTAACGTCTCGTTTAGAAACTCGCCTTGGTCGTAAAGTCCTACATTGTGGTGATAATGCAAAAGAAGAAATTCGTCAAATCGCATGGTGTACAGGGGGAGGGCAAGGCTTCATCCTACAAGCGGCTGAATTTGGTGTTGATGCCTTTGTAACAGGTGAAGTTTCGGAACAAACCATTCATATAGCAAGGGAAATGGGGATCCATTTCTACAGTGCAGGGCATCACGCAACGGAACGTTATGGGATTAAAGCGCTGACTAAGTGGCTTGTAGATGAACATGGGTTAGATGCGGAGTTTATCGATATCGATAACCCTGCCTAAATTCTCGTCATATTTCGAACTGTGGCTGTGTTGGCTTCACTCGGCTACTTGGGTCACATACTTTTGTATGCTCCCCAAGATACCCTTATTCGCCGCCTAGCCACAACTCGAACTATTTAGAGAATTAAATTTTTGCCGCCTTTTACATCAAAGCGTTGTTGGCTGCATTCACGAACCCTAGTCACATACTTATATATGCTCCTAGGGCTTCACTCTTTTGCCGCCTAGCGGTGATTCGAAATACTTAGAAGATTGATAATCTATTGAAAATAAAAATAAAAATAAAAATAAAAATAAAAATAAAAATAAAAATAGCTATTGGGTTCGGTATTTTAACGATGCGAAAACCAATACTGCACTTGAAATAGTTAACAGTAAACCTAAGTGCTGGCTCCAACCTGCAACCATCAAACCAATGGCGAGCCCGATGTAGTAAAATAACCCTAAAATGGCGCCGGCGGTGCCTTTTTGCTCACCATAACGGTTTAATGCATGGGCAAGTATGTTCGGGATCGCAATTCCATAACCAATAACAATGCCAATAACGGGTAAAACAAACCAAATTGAATCCATTAGCACAAAAACTAAACAACCACTCACCAATGAAATGAGGCTGGCAAGCTTAACAAGTTGTTCAGATGTGTGTTTTTTAGCCAATAAATAGCGATTTGATATCGAACCTAAACCGACTCCAAGTGCTAATAAAATCCCAGTTAATCCAAACTGTTGTTGAGTGAGCATTAATTGTTCAAAACTGAATGGTGCCAGCTGATAATAGCTAAATAAATTAATGTTGAAAAATGCTATCAAGATCACATTTCTAACAATTTCTTTATCTGCGATCATGCGTAAAAATGTCTTAATAAATGAGATATGAGTCACGGTTTTAGGCTTAGTCTCGGGTAAACGACAGATTGACCAGAGAAAAAGCACCACAGCTAAAATCGCTAAGCCGATAAAAACGGTTCGGTAACCGCCAAAATTAACGAGTCCAGCACCAGATAACATCCCTAAAGCAGGGCTGATAGCCAAAGCAACGCCCATAATAGAGAAAACTTTTGCTAATTCATGGCCTTGGTAGCTATCGCGCATGGCGGTTTGTGTACCAATTGAACCTACGGCAGCGCCAAAGGCTGACAACATTCTCATTAGTAATAATAAATAAAAATGTGTGACAAATAACGCGCCAATAGACGCAATACCATATATCAATAAACCCGCCAGAATCGTCGGGCGGCGCCCTAAGGTGTCACACATACGCCCCCAAAACACCACGCCTAATGCAAAAGCAAAGAAATAAAGCGACAGCGTTTGTGAAGCTTGTTCCGCATTTACTGAGAAAGCACTAGCGATATCAGTGAGTGCGGGGCTGTATATGGTCTCCACAATTTGTGGAAACATCATCAAGGCAACAGCAAGCCATAATGAAAGAGGGTGTTTCATACTTTTTTTCCTGCCAATCTACTAAAAATAAAGGGTCTAATTAGATACAACGATTCAATGGCAGGCAGTTTAGTGTTATTTTTATTGTCTTATTACAATAATAAAGACTATAAATATCAAAAAAGAGACATTATGGCTTGGCTAAATCAAACAGATGAATTTCAAACTCACTGGTACCGCTCGCCAGTATTGGGAATTGCAGCAAAAATGGGGCAGCATGACTCTGGCTTTCATAAACATGAAATGGGACAACTTCTTTTTACACAACAAGGATGTATACGAATTTCACTGGAAAATCGTTTGTCTTTACTTCCTCCGGGAAGAGTGGCTTGGATCCCACCATTTGTTCTTCATCGGGCTCAAATGCGGGCATCAGTGGGTTACCGTTCGGTTTATTTAGCGCAAGAATACGCTGACAGAATAGGGAATGAAGTGATGATATTAAGCATTTCATCCTTATTGAGAGAAGTACTTGAACGTATTGCGATTGCGCCATTTGATAGTGATTGGCAACAAGGGAATTTAGCTAATTTATTGCCCGTATTTATCGATGAGTTACAAAGTGCAACTTTAGAGCCAACACTGCTACCATTACCGCAAGATAGGCGTTTTAAAGGGGTTGATATCGAACAATTACCTCCAAATTTAAACCAATTAGCACAAACTGTTGGGGCTAGTGAGAAGACGATTACCCGGATTTTTTTTAAAGAAACAGGAATGAATTATCAAGCATGGCGTCAACAATGGCGTTACATTAAAGCGATTGAATTACTCGCACAAGAAAAACCCTATCACTATATTACTCAAGAACTTGGTCTAACAAGCGATAGCGCATTTATTAGTTTTTTCCGTAAAATGAGTGGGATGACACCAAGGGAATATCAACAACAGTAAGTTAAACAACTTCGGTAAACAAAAATGAAAAAAGCCCCGAAAATTCGAGGCCTTAGCATGTGTAGGGGTAGATTTAATTAAATATTATTTTTTTGCTAATTCTGAGTTGAATTCACGTTTATCATAACCCGTGTACAACTGACGAGGGCGAGCAATTTTCAAGCCGTCATCGTGCATTTCATTCCAATGTGCAATCCAGCCAATAGTACGTGCAATGGCAAAAATAACAGTAAACATTGAAGAAGGAATACCCATTGCTTTCAAGATGATACCTGAATAGAAGTCAACGTTCGGGTACAGTTTTTTCTCAATGAAGTACGGGTCGTTTAATGCGATACGTTCCAGCTCCATTGCGACTTCTAGCAAACTGTCATTCAGGCCAAGTTCGTTTAGAACTTCATGGCAAGTTTCACGCATTACTGTTGCACGTGGGTCATGGTTTTTATAAACACGGTGGCCGAAGCCCATTAAGCGGAAAGAGTCATTTTTGTCTTTAGCGCGCTCGATAAATGCTGGGATGTGCTCGACGGTTTGGATTTCTTCCAACATACGCAAGCAAGCTTCGTTAGCACCACCATGAGCAGGCCCCCACAGTGATGCAATACCCGCTGCGATACAAGCAAATGGGTTTGCACCAGATGAACCCGCAGTACGAACTGTAGATGTTGAGGCGTTTTGCTCGTGGTCAGCGTGCAGAATCAAAATACGATCCATTGCGCGCTCTAAAACAGGATTAACCGTGTATTCTTCACAGGGTGTAGAGAACATCATGTGCAAGAAATTACCCGCGTATGACAGGTCATTACGTGGATAAACAAAAGGTTGGCCAATTGAATATTTGTAACACATCGCTGCAACTGTTGGCATTTTTGACAGCAGGCGATAAGCCGTAATTTCACGGTGACGTGGGTTGTTAACATCCAACGCATCGTGATAGAACGCGGCTAATGCCCCCGTAACACCACATAAAACGGCCATCGGGTGTGAGTCACGGCGGAAACCATTAAGCATGCGTGTAATTTGCTCATGGATCATTGTATGGCGAGTCACCGTATTTTTAAATACGTCATATTGTTCTTGAGTCGGTGCTTCACCGTATAGCAGGATATAACAAACTTCGAGATAAGAGGCTTCAGTGGCGAGTTGATCGATAGGGAAACCACGGTGCAACAGAATGCCTTGATCACCATCGATATAGGTGATTTTTGATTCACAGGATGCAGTAGAAGTAAAACCAGGGTCGTAGGTAAAGAACCCTTTAGAACCTAAAGTTCGGACATCGATAACGTCTTGACCAATCGTTGGGCTTAAAATATCTAGGTCAATATCACCCTTACTACCAGTCGTTAGCTTAGCTTTGTTATCAGCCATTACGGTCTCCTTAGCGCTTGATAATCGACACCCAACAACCCAGAAGCTCAGCGTTATACTGTGTCTTCGTGCATTGTTCTACCGGTATGCTTTGGAAATCAGCTCGCTATCACATAAAACCTGAAATCTGAGACCGACGACAATGTAATTAGGTTGTTTATGAGTGTGTAGATGTTATGTTCTTTTTGTTGTTTTCCCTACAATATCATTATTTGTGGTAAGAGGAACAACTTTCATAACTTTTGTTATTAATACCCATCATAGTTCAAATTGAAGAGTATTTAACATTGCAACATTCACGTTTTTTCTTTTACGATGAAGGGTAAACAGCACCGTTAAGATAATTCTGCCAGACCTATATGTAAGATAAATGTTGAATCATTGTCAAATAAGATAAGCACATTTATACAAAATGTTTAAATCGTGATCCTTCTCACTGTTCGGGCTAAATGTCTCCAAACATTTTGTGTGGGAATTGTAATGGCATTGTGAAGACTTTATACTAGCGGCAGGTCTCCGGATTACCCTGTAGTAGGAGTTCCCAGCGTGATCAGTATGCAACTTTATTTAAACATGATGGATTAGAGTTTGTGTTAAGTTGCATTTTGTACCCCTGTCGCTGTCTGATTTCCACCCCAGGTCCGGAGGATGGAAAATAATAAAGAGCTGTGTGGGCAAAATTGTGAAAAAACAAAGACCTGTCAACCTTGATTTGCAGACGATTCACTTCCCGATCACTGCAATATCTTCGATCTTGCACCGTGTCTCTGGCGTCATTACTCTCATCGCAGTTGGTATTCTGCTTTGGTTGTTAGGGACATCTCTCTCCTCTCCAGAAGGTTTTCAATACGCGTCTGAAATAATGACTGGCTTTTTTGCTAAGTTCATTCTTTGGGGCATCTTGACTGCTTTGGCTTACCACATCTGTGGTGGTATTCGTCATATGCTAATGGATTTTGGTTGTGTTGATGAAACGCTTGCTGCTGGTAACTCATCTGCAAAAATTACATTTGTCATTACCGTGATTTTAGCAATTCTGGCGGGGATTTTAGTATGGTAAGTAATGCTTCAGCTTTAGGCCGTACTGGTATCCAGGACTGGCTATTAATCCGTGGTTCTGCGATTGTCATCGCACTCTACGTACTCTACATTGTTGGTTTTGTTGCTATTAACGACATTACCTATGAAGTCTGGCGTGGCTTTTTCGCCTCTTCTGTGACGAAAGTATTCACAATCCTCACCTTGTTCTCGATTCTTGTCCATGCGTGGATTGGCATGTGGCAAGTGCTGACTGACTACGTTAAACCTTTAGCAATTCGTTTAGTATTGCAGCTGGCTATCGTTGTAGGTCTGTTGGCTTATTTAATTTACGGAACAATTGTTGTGTGGGGTGCATAAATGAATCTGCCAATCAGAGAGTTTGACGCTATCGTTATCGGTGCGGGTGGCGCAGGTATGCGTGCCGCATTACAAATTTCACAGATGGGCCTATCTTGCGCACTTCTGTCAAAAGTCTTCCCAACCCGTTCTCATACTGTATCAGCACAAGGCGGTATTACTGTTGCTTTAGGTAATACTCACCCTGATAACTGGGAATGGCACATGTACGATACCGTGAAAGGTTCCGACTACATCGGTGACCAAGATGCGATTGAATATATGTGTAAAACAGGGCCAGAGGCTATCCTCGAATTAGAGCATATGGGGTTGCCATTCTCTCGTCTTGATGACGGAAGTATTTATCAACGTCCATTTGGTGGTCAGTCTAAAAACTTCGGTGGTGAGCAAGCTGCACGTACTGCGGCTGCGGCTGACCGTACTGGCCACGCACTGTTACATACTTTGTATCAGCAGAACTTAAAAAACCACACAACCATTTTTTCTGAATGGTATGCCCTTGATTTAGTTAAAAACCAAGATGGCGATATCGTAGGTTGTACTGCAATTTGTATGGAAACAGGTGAGCTGGTTTATTTCAAAGCGAAAGCCACTATTTTAGCAACCGGTGGTGCTGGTCGTATTTACCAATCAACTACTAACGCACACATCAATACGGGTGATGGCGTAGGGATGGCTGCTCGCGCAGGTGTTCCACTACAAGATATGGAAATGTGGCAATTCCACCCAACAGGTATCGCAGGTGCAGGTGTTCTCGTCACTGAAGGCTGCCGTGGTGAAGGTGGTTATCTGTTGAACAAAGACGGTGAACGCTTCATGGAGCGCTATGCGCCGAACGCAAAAGACCTTGCGGGTCGTGATGTTGTCGCACGTTCTATTATGATTGAAATCCGTGAAGGTCGTGGTTGTGATGGTCCATGGGGCCCACATGCCAAACTGAAACTGGATCACTTAGGAAAAGAAGTTCTGGAATCACGTTTACCGGGTATTCTTGAGTTATCTCGCACCTTTGCTCACGTTGACCCAATCAAAGAGCCAATTCCAGTTATTCCTACTTGTCACTACATGATGGGCGGTATTCCGACTAAAGTCACTGGTCAAGCTATTCGTTATAACGAAAATGGCGAAGATGAAGTTATTCCGGGTCTGTTTGCTGTCGGTGAAATTGCCTGTGTATCTGTACATGGCGCTAACCGTTTAGGCGGTAACTCACTTCTCGACTTAGTCGTATTTGGTCGTTCAGCGGGTCTGCATTTGAAAGAGTCCATCATGGAACAAGGTTCAATGCGTGATGCGTCTGAATCTGATATCGATGCAGCGATGACTCGCTTTAACCGTTGGGAAGGTGCTCGTACTGGCGAAGACCCAACTGAAATCCGTAAAGCACTGCAAACCTGTATGCAGCATAACTTCTCGGTATTCCGTGAAGGTGATGCGATGGCGAAAGGCTTAGAAGAGCTGAAAGTGATTCGTGAACGTCTACAAAATGCGCGTCTTGATGATACCTCGACTGAATTTAATACTCAGCGTATCGAATGTTTAGAACTGGATAACCTGATGGAAACGGCTTATGCAACTGCTCAAGCTGCAAACTTCCGTACAGAAAGTCGTGGTGCGCATAGCCGCTTTGACTACCCAGAGCGAGACGATGCGAATTGGTTATGTCACTCATTATATTTACCGCAATCTGAAACGATGACGCGTCGTGAAGTCAACATGCAGCCAAAACTGCGTGAAGCCTTCCCACCGAAAATTCGTACCTACTAATGCGTGGTGTTAATCCAGTTGCGGAGAAATAAACTATGAAATTACAATTTTCGATTTATCGCTACAATCCTGATGTGGACAACGCACCTCGTATGCAAGATTACACGCTAGAAGTTCCTGAAGGGCGTGACATGATGTTGCTGGATGCGTTAATCCAAATCAAAGAGCAAGATCCAACATTATCCTTCCGTCGTTCTTGTCGTGAAGGGGTATGCGGTTCTGATGGTCTGAACATGAACGGTAAAAACGGGTTGGCATGTATTACGCCAATATCTGCTTTAATCCGTGGTGGGAAGAAAATTGTCATTCGTCCATTGCCGGGTCTGCCTGTTGTGCGTGACCTGATTATCGACATGACACAATTCTATACCCAATACGAAAAAATTCGTCCATATCTCATTAATGATAACAAGAATCCACCGGCGCGTGAGAATTTACAAACTCCTGCACAACGTGAAAAACTCGATGGTTTATATGAGTGTATTTTGTGTGCTTGTTGTTCGACTTCTTGCCCATCTTTCTGGTGGAATCCGGACAAGTTTATCGGGCCTGCAGGCTTGTTGGCAGCGTATCGCTTCTTAATTGATAGCCGTGATACTGAAACCGATTCACGATTAGATGATCTGAACGACGCTTTTAGTGTCTTCCGCTGTCATAGCATCATGAATTGTGTCAATGTATGCCCTAAAGGACTAAATCCAACGAAAGCTATTGGTCATATTAAATCTATGTTACTAAAACATAGCGCTTAATGATGAATATTTAACCCGCAGTGCTCAGGTGCTGTGGGTTAAAATGGAAATAGCACAAAATAAAAACATAAGTTAAAAGAAACGCGTAAAGTAAAAACAATGACATGATTTTAATGCGCGGAAGCTCACAAAAGCGCGAAAACGAAATACCAACAATGAGCATCAGAAAGTAACATTGTCACCCATAAAAAGTAGTATTTATTAAAACGTTGTCATTACAAAAGCGTAAAAAAGTGAAAGCAAAGAAAGTAACAGTAAAAAGTAGAAAAAATAGCCAACTGCAAAAGATGAAGACGACAGCCCAAGCATAGGGGCCTTTAAAAACCGCAGCCAGTTTTTAAAGGTTCCTTAAAAGGGAAACCCTTACTGATAAAGGGCCTCCCAAAGAGAGAACATGCATAAAGCACGTCCAAGAGAACCTTTATCGAGGTCGCTTAAATGCGGCGATTAGTTAACCACGGCGAAAACTAAAGCTTTAATAGCTTAAGGGATCACAATGCAGAACGGCGTAATGAAGGACTGGCTGGATTCAAGCTTTCTGGCAGGCGCGAACCAGACTTATATAGAACAGCTCTATGAAGATTATCTGACTGACCCTAACTCTGTCGATGCCGAGTGGAAAGCAATTTTTGAGCAACTCCCTGGTGCAGCATTAGGCACTAGCGGCGAACAATTCCACTCCCAAGCGCGCGATTACTTCCGTCGCTTAGCAAAAGACTCTACACGTTATCACACCTCTGTTAGCGATCCAGCTATCGACGCAAAACAAGTTAAAGTTTTGCAATTAATCAATGCGTTCCGCTTCCGCGGGCACCAAAATGCGAATCTTGACCCGTTAGGTCTTTGGAAACGTGAATCTGTTCCAGATTTAGACCCAGCATTCCACAACCTGACGAAAGAAGACTTCAACGAAACATTCAACGTGGGTTCATTTGCTATTGGCAAAGAAACCATGAAGCTTAGTGAGCTATATGAGCACCTGAAACGTATTTATTGCGGTTCTATCGGTGCTGAATATATGCATATCACGAATACAGAAGAAAAACGTTGGATCCAACAACGTCTTGAGTCTGTTGACGTTTCTAAGATCTTCTCAGTAGAAGAGAAAAAACGCTTCTTAGCTGAATTAACCGCGGCTGAAGGGCTTGAGCGTTACATTGGGGCTAAATTCCCAGGCGCCAAGCGTTTCTCATTGGAAGGTGGTGATTCACTGATCCCAATGCTGAAAGATTTAATCCACCACGCAGGCAAGCAAGATACCCGTGAAGTTGTTTTAGGTATGGCTCACCGTGGTCGTTTAAACGTTTTAGTTAATATCTTAGGTAAAAAACCGGGCGAATTATTTGATGAATTCGCGGGTAAACATAAAGACCACTCTAGTGCGGGTGACGTTAAATATCACCAAGGTTTCTCTTCTGACTTTGAAACCGCAGGCTCTCGTGTTCACTTAGCATTGGCATTTAACCCATCTCACCTTGAAATTGTTAGCCCTGTGGTTATTGGTTCAGTACGTGCTCGTCGTGACCGTTTAGATGAAGGCCGTAGCAACATGGTTCTGCCTATTACTATTCACGGTGACTCCGCAGTAACTGGCCAAGGTGTTGTGCAAGAAACGTTGAATATGTCACAAGCACGTGGTTATGAAGTCGGCGGTACGGTGCGTATCGTAATTAACAACCAAATTGGTTTTACCACTTCTAACCCGAAAGACACCCGTTCTACAGAATACTGCACAGATATCGTGAAGATGGTGCAGGCCCCAATTTTCCACGTGAATGCAGATGACCCTGAAGCAGTGGCATTTGTAACTCGTTTGGCACTGGATTTCCGTAACACGTTCAAACGCGATGTTATGATTGATTTAGTATGTTATCGCCGCCATGGCCATAACGAAGCGGATGAGCCAAGTGCAACTCAGCCAGTGATGTATCAAAAAATCAAGCAGCACCCAACACCACGTAAAATTTATGCAGACCGTTTAATTGCAGAAAATGTGTTAAGTGCTAATGATGTCACTGAAATGGTCAATCTGTATCGCGATGCGCTAGATGCAGGTAACTGTGTGGTTGAAGAGTACCGTGAAATGGGTCTGAATTCATACACATGGGCTCCATATTTAAACCATGAATGGGATGCATCATATAAATCAACCGTTGATATTAAACGCTTAACTGAACTGGCAACTAAAGTTAGTACCATTCCAGAGGGCGTGGTTGCGCAATCTCGTGTTGAGAAAATTTATGCAGACCGTGCCGAAATGGCGAAAGGTGAAAAGCTTCTCGACTGGGGTGCAGCTGAAACTTTAGCGTACGCAACATTGGTTGATGAAGGTATTCCTGTTCGTTTATCGGGTGAAGATGCGGGCCGTGGTACATTCTTCCACCGTCATGCAGTGGTCCACAACCAAACGAATGGTTCAGTTTATGTTCCACTGCAAAATATTCATAATGGCCAAGGCGTGTTTAATGTTTGGGACTCTGTTCTGACTGAAAATGCCGTATTAGCATTCGAATATGGTTATGCAACCACAGAACCTCGTGCATTGACTATCTGGGAAGCACAATTTGGTGACTTCGCTAACTGTGCTCAAGTGGTTATCGACCAATTCATTAGCTCTGGTGAGCAAAAATGGGGTCGTATGTGTGGTCTGGTCATGTTACTGCCTCATGGTTATGAAGGTCAGGGTCCAGAGCACTCATCTGCACGTTTAGAGCGTTACTTGCAACTGTGTGCTGACCAAAACATGCAAGTGTGTGTTCCGTCAACACCTGCTCAGGTTTACCACATGTTACGTCGCCAAGCCTTACGTGGCATGCGTCGTCCTCTGATTGTGATGTCACCAAAATCTCTGCTACGTCACCCATTAGCGGTCTCTAGCATGGAAGAATTGGCAAATGGTACATTTGAGCCAGTTATCGGTGAAATCGATGAAATCAATCCGAAAAATGTGAAACGCGTCGTTATGTGTTCAGGGAAAGTCTATTACGATCTGTTAGAACAACGTCGTAAGAATGAACAAACTGACGTTGCTATCGTGCGTATCGAACAGCTATATCCGTTCCCACACGAAGACATTCAAAAAGCGTTGGCGCAATTTACTGATGTAAAAGACTTTGTATGGTGTCAAGAAGAGCCATTAAACCAAGGTGCTTGGTATTGCAGTCAACATAACTTCCGTGAAGCTATCCCAGCAGGGGCAACTTTACGTTATGCAGGTCGAGCTGCTTCTTCATCTCCAGCAGTTGGCTATACGTCCGTACACCAGGAACAACAAAAAGCCCTGGTTAATGACGCTTTGAACATTGAATAATTAAAGGATAGAAAATGAGTAGCGTAGAAATTCTTGTTCCCGATCTTCCTGAGTCCGTTGCAGATGCTACGGTTGCCACATGGCATAAAAAACCAGGTGACAGTGTTCAGCGTGATGAAGTACTGGTTGAGATCGAAACAGATAAAGTCGTATTAGAAGTTCCTGCAAGCGAAGCGGGTGTATTAGAAGCTATCGTTGAAGATGAAGGTGCAACGGTATTATCTAAGCAATTACTGGGGCGCATTCGTTTAGGCGACAGCACTGGTATCCCTGCTGAAGTGAAAGAAGCACAAGAATCAACACCTGCACAACGTCAAACTGCAAGTCTAGAAACAGAAAGCAACGATGCGCTGACCCCAGCTATTCGCCGTTTAATTGCAGAGCACGATTTAAACCCTGCGGATATCAAAGGGACTGGCGTTGGTGGACGTTTAACTCGCGAAGATGTTGAAAAACATTTAGCAGCAAATAAATCTGCGGCACCTGCGGCGAAAGCACCAGAAGCGCCACAAGCGCCTTTAGCGCATCGTAGCGAAAAACGTGTTCCAATGACGCGTTTACGTAAACGTATCGCAGAGCGTCTGTTAGAAGCGAAAAACACTACTGCAATGTTGACGACGTTTAACGAAGTCAATATGCAACCAATCAAAGACTTACGTAAACAATATGGCGAAGTATTCGAAAAACGTCATGGTGTTCGTTTAGGCTTTATGTCTTTCTATGTGAAAGCTGCTGTTGAAGCACTGAAACGCTACCCAGAAGTGAATGCTTCTATCGATGGCGATGATGTGGTTTACCATAACTATTTCGATATTAGTATTGCAGTTTCAACACCACGTGGTCTGGTAACACCTGTTCTACGTGATGTCGATGCAATGAGCATGGCTGATATCGAGAAGAAAATTAAAGAACTGGCTGTCAAAGGTCGTGATGGTAAATTAACTGTTGAAGACTTAAGTGGCGGTAACTTCACTATCACTAATGGTGGCGTATTCGGTTCTCTGATGTCTACACCTATCATTAACCCACCACAGAGCGCGATTTTAGGCATGCATGCGATTAAAGACCGCCCTATGGCTGTAAATGGTAAGGTAGAGATTCTTCCTATGATGTATTTAGCACTGTCTTACGACCACCGTTTAATCGATGGTAGTGAGTCAGTTGGCTTCTTAGTCGCTATCAAAGATATGCTGGAAGATCCAACTCGTTTACTGCTGGACGTATAGCAACATAACAGGGCAGGGTACAACTTGTCCGGTCTGAAGTAACCGATGCAGCCCGTTCGCGGGTTGCTAAATCAGTAACAATTGCAGGAGGCGAATAAACGCCTCTTCAGACTCAATTATGGATAGAACATCATGAATTTACACGAGTACCAGGCAAAACAGTTGTTTGCACGTTATGGGATGCCTGCACCGACAGGTTATGCCTGTTCATCAGTCGCTGAAACCGTCGATGCTGCTAAAAAAATTGGTGACGGCCCATGGGTAATTAAATGCCAAGTTCACGCAGGTGGACGTGGTAAAGCTGGCGGCGTAAAAGTCACTAGTGATATCAATGAAGTGAAAGCATTTGCAGAACACTGGTTAGGTAAAAACTTAGTTACCTATCAAACTGATGCAAACGGCCAGCCTGTTAACCAAATTCTGGTTGAAACGGCAACTGATATTGCTAAAGAACTCTATTTAGGTGCGGTTGTAGACCGTAGCACTCGTCGCGTTGTATTCATGGCATCTACCGAAGGTGGCGTGGAAATCGAGAAAGTAGCAGAAGAGACTCCAGAGTTAATTCATAAAGCGATTATCGACCCACTGACTGGCCCAATGCCTTTCCAAGGCCGTGAATTAGCATTCAAATTAGGCTTAACCGGTAAACAAGTTAGCCAATTCGCGAAAATTTTCATGGGTCTGGCAACGTTATTCTTAGAACGCGATTTAGCATTAGCTGAAATCAATCCACTGGTTATTAGTACTGCGGGTGATTTAGTTTGTTTAGATGGTAAATTAGGTATCGATAGCAACGCGTTATATCGCCAACCAGAAATTCGTGAACTGCGTGATGAATCACAAGAAGATGCACGTGAAGCACAAGCCGCTCAGTGGGAACTGAACTACGTTGCGTTAGATGGCAATATCGGCTGTATGGTTAATGGTGCGGGCCTTGCAATGGGTACCATGGATATCGTTAAGCTGCACGGTGGTGCACCAGCTAACTTCTTAGATGTTGGCGGCGGCGCGACAAAAGAGCGTGTAACTGAAGCATTTAAAATTATTCTTTCTGATGAAAACGTGAAAGCAGTTTTTGTTAACATCTTTGGTGGTATCGTTCGCTGCGACCTGATTGCAGACGGCATCATTGGTGCAGTTGAAGAAGTTGGCGTAAATGTACCAGTAGTTGTGCGTTTAGAAGGTAACAATGCAGAGTTAGGTGCTAAAAAACTGGCAGACAGCGGCTTGAATATTATCGCTGCGAACAGCCTGACAGATGCAGCTAAGAAAGCAGTAGCAGCAGCGGAGGCTAAATAATGTCTATTTTAATCGATAAAAACACCAAAGTAATTTGCCAAGGTTTCACAGGTGGCCAAGGTACATTCCACTCAGAACAAGCGATTGCTTATGGCACGCAAATGGTGGGTGGTGTGACTCCAGGTAAAGGTGGCACTGTACACTTAGGTTTACCTGTATTTAACACCGTTCGTGAAGCTGTAGAAGCTACGGGTGCAACAGCCTCTGTTATCTATGTTCCAGCACCATTTTGTAAAGATTCTATCTTAGAAGCTATCGATGCTGGCATTAAACTGATTATCACCATCACTGAAGGTATCCCAACGTTGGATATGCTGACAGTTAAAGTGAAATTAGACGAAGCAGGCGTTCGTATGATTGGTCCTAACTGCCCAGGTGTTATCACTCCGGGTGAATGTAAGATTGGTATCCAACCTGGTCATATCCATATGCCAGGTAAAGTCGGTATCGTTTCGCGTTCAGGTACGTTGACTTATGAAGCTGTTAAACAAACAACAGATGCAGGCTTAGGTCAATCAACGTGTGTTGGTATCGGTGGTGACCCAATCCCCGGTTCAAACTTTATTGATATCCTGAAATTATTCCAAGCGGATCCACAAACTGAAGCTATCGTCATGATCGGTGAAATCGGTGGTAACGCAGAAGAAGAAGCAGCGGCTTATATTAAAGAGCACGTCACTAAACCTGTTGTCGGTTACATCGCAGGTGTAACTGCACCAAAAGGCAAACGTATGGGCCACGCAGGTGCAATCATCGCAGGCGGTAAAGGCACTGCTGATGAGAAATTTGCTGCATTAGAAGCGGCTGGTGTGAAAACCGTTCGTAGCCTTGCAGACATCGGTGATGCAGTAAAATCACTGTTGAACAAATAAGTAATTCGCTAGGTAACTAGCAAGAGTAAGAGACGAAAGCCCGTGCTCATGAGAGCGCGGGTTTTTTTATACCTTGCAAAAATGTTTCAAACAATTTTTGTATGGTTATGCGGTTTTATGAAAAGTATGTCTATACTTAAAAATGCGGACTAAAGGGTTATATGAAGGAAAATGGGTAATAAAATGCCAATCAGGCGAGGAAGGGGGGAGTTAGTCGCATTTTGTGCAAAAAATAGCAAAATTGCGACATGTCAATTTTATAATATTGACGATAATTCAATTAAGCCAATATAACCGTTTTTTGATAAAAAAGGCTATATTAATAAAATTCATAATAAGTTTAAAATAAGATACTATTACAAATTAAATATTCTTTTTTCGAGGCTTTAATTCATAGATTATATTTTTTGTTAATCTTTGGAAAAATTAAGAACATTTATGTCATTATCAATAACAGCATTTTAACAAGTAAATAACCATTAATTGACTGGCAGGTATAGCAATTAACAATAGGAAAAAAATTGACGTAAATCAATTCATTGCCTCTGGCTTTATTTGCTTAAATTGCTTAAATTGGTGCTCGATCAAATACTCGGTTTTCTATTAAAGGGTATAATTATTGATGTAAATTCAGAATTCAAATCTGAGTCACGTAAAAGAAGTTTATTGTGTGTGAAGATAGGCGTACTATTATTATAGTAATGTTCGTTCTTTTAATTTTGTTAATTATTTGTTGTTTTGAGGCATTTTTTGCTGGTAGTTAAGAGGCTTTCTAAGTATTAAAAACTGGAAGCTGGGTTGCCGCAAGTCGGTGTCTTCCTGCTAGGAGCAAGGAGTCAAGATGTTTGATATTGTCGAACTGTCACGATTACAGTTTGCCTTAACTGCGATGTATCACTTTCTGTTCGTACCATTAACGCTAGGTATGGCGTTTTTGCTTGCGATCATGGAAACGGTATATGTACTGTCAGGCAAGCAAATTTATAAAGATATGACTAAGTTCTGGGGTAAGTTATTCGGTATTAACTTTGCCCTAGGTGTTGCAACGGGTTTGACCATGGAGTTCCAATTCGGTACTAACTGGTCTTACTACGCGCACTATGTTGGAGATATCTTCGGTGCACCTCTTGCAATCGAAGGTTTGATGGCGTTCTTCTTAGAATCTACCTTTGTCGGTTTATTCTTCTTTGGTTGGGATCGTTTAAGCAAAAAACAACACCTTGCTGTAACATGGTTAGTTGCTTTAGGTTCTAACTTCTCTGCTCTGTGGATTTTGGTTGCGAATGGTTGGATGCAAAACCCAATCGCTGCTGATTTCAACTTTGAAACTATGCGTATGGAAATGGTTAGCTTCTCTGAGCTAGTCTTGAACCCAGTTGCACAAGTTAAGTTCGTCCACACAGTTGCTGCGGGTTATTGTACCGGTGCAATGTTTATCTTAGGTATTAGCTCTTACTACCTGCTTAAAGGTCGTGATGTTGCTTTTGCTAAGCGTTCTTTTGCAATTGCAGCAAGTTTTGGTATTGCAGCGGTTCTATCTGTTATCGTTCTTGGTGATGAATCAGGTTACGAAATGGGTGACGTGCAAAAAACTAAACTTGCAGCGGTTGAAGCTGAGTGGGAAACTCATGCTCCTCCTGCCGCGTTTAACTTAATCGCTTGGCCAGATACCGAGAAACAAGAAAATAAATTTGCGATCTCGATTCCTTGGGCGATGGGTATCATTGCAACCCGCTCGGTTGACACTCCTGTTTTAGGTCTGAAAGACCTAATGAAACAACACGAAGTTCGCATTCGTAACGGTATGATTGCATATGGTCAGTTACAAGAACTTCTTGCAGGTAACAAAGATCCTGAATTGCGCGCAGCATTTGAAGCAAGCAAAAAAGATCTTGGGTATGGTCTGCTGTTAAAACAATATGCACCAAATGTTGTTGATGCAACTGAAGCTCAAATCCAAAAAGCAGTGAAAGATAGTATTCCTAACGTTGGGCCTCTGTTCTGGGCATTCCGTATCATGGTTGGTGTTGGCTTCCTGTTACTGTTAATTATTGGCTGGGCATTCCTGTCAGTAGTTCGTAACCGTATTGGTCAAAATAAACTGTTGCTGCGTATTGCACTGCTCGGTATTCCACTACCATGGATTGCAATTGAGTCAGGTTGGTTCGTTGCAGAGTATGGTCGCCAGCCATGGGCAATTGGTGAAGTGTTACCTGTTTCGGTTGCACACTCTAACTTGACGACTCATGACCTGATCTTCTCTATGGTATTGATCTGTGGTCTGTACACACTGTTCTTAATTGCTGAAATGTTCTTAATGTTCAAATTCGCTCGTAAAGGGCCAAGTAGCCTGAAAACCGGTCGTTATCACTTTGAACAGAAAAACACTTCTGCACACGACGTTCAGTAAATAGGAGTCCACTTATGTTTGATTATGAAGTTCTTCGATTTGTGTGGTGGATCCTTATCGGTGTATTACTGATTGGGTTTGCTGTCACAGATGGCTTTGACATGGGCGTTGGCTTCTTATTACCTATTTTAGGTAAAACAGATACTGAACGCCGTATCATGATTAATGCTGTTGCACCGCACTGGGATGGTAACCAAGTTTGGTTAATCACTGCGGGTGGTGCAATGTTCGCTGCATGGCCACAAGTTTATGCTGCGGCATTCTCTGGTTTCTATGTTGCTATGATTTTGGTATTAGCTGCATTGTTCTTCCGTCCGGTTGGTTTCGACTACCGTTCAAAACTGGAGAACCCAAAATGGCGTAACATGTGGGACTGGGGTCTGTTTATTGGTGGTTTCGT
This sequence comes from Providencia sp. PROV004, assembly GCF_011045615.1. Classification (NCBI taxonomy): domain Bacteria; kingdom Pseudomonadati; phylum Pseudomonadota; class Gammaproteobacteria; order Enterobacterales; family Morganellaceae; genus Providencia; species Providencia sp. PROV004. Next base: position 3,391,858 of record NZ_CP042859.1, on the reverse strand, counting down.
TCCACCATTAGTTATCGGTGTTGCGTTTGGTAACCTGTTATTAGGTGTTCCACTGCAAATCGATAATCAACAGTATCTGACTTACACAGGTAACCTGTTTGGTCTGCTAAACCCATATGGTCTGTTAGCGGGTGTTGTCGGCTTAATGATGATTGTGACGCAAGGTGCAACTTATTTGCAAATGCGTACCACTGGTGAACTGTACTTACGTGTTCGTAAAGCAACTTATATCTGTGCATTAGTCACTTTAGTGGCTTTCGCAGGCGCAGGTGTTTGGTTAGTGATGGGTATTGATGGTTATGTTGTTACTTCAACTATCGATACATTAAGCGTATCTAACCCACTAAACAAAACTGTTGCCGTTGAATCTGGTGCTTGGTTAACTAACTTCAATACTTACCCAATCCTGTGGGCGTTGCCTGCTCTGGGTGTAGCACTGCCGTTAGTGACAATGCTGTTTAGTAAAGCAGACAAAAATGGTTTGGCGTTTGTGAGTTCTTCATTAACCATCGCTTGTATCATTTTAACCTGTGGTGTAGCAATGTTCCCATTCATCATGCCTTCAAGCATCATGCCAAACGCAAGTTTGACCATGTGGGATGCAACATCTAGCTTGTTCACACTGCAAGTAATGACTGTTGTTGCTATTATCTTTGTACCAATCGTACTGGCATACACCGCATGGTGTTACTACAAAATGTTCGGTCGTTTGGACAAAAACTTCATCGAAGGCAACAAGCATTCACTGTATTAAGGAGCATAACTATGTGGTATTTCGCCTGGATCCTCGGCACGCTGTTAGCTTGTAGTTTTGCAGTGATCGCAGCATTAGCGTTAGAGCACTCTGAAGACTCTAAAGCCGCTAAAGATGGTGAGTAATAAAAATGCTGGTGGATAAAACCTATCAGCTATTGGATAAGGGGCCGATAAGGGCCCTTATCCTTATTTTAGCTTTAGTTACTGCAGGTGCAGTCATGTGGGATCCAACCCTATTTGCTGCAAAAACTAGTTCATTTCAAATATGGCAAGGGCTGCTGTTAATATGGGCAACGTGTACCGCGATGATTTTTGGTGTGGGTTTTAAACCTAAAAAAGTTATCTTTCGTGCAATTTTTCATCCATTGCCTGCTGCCATCATTCTTATTTGGGGACTTTTTCAGGTCTTTAGATAATTCTAATTGCTAATTATGGGTCCATTGACCCATAATTATTTTTGATATCTTTACTTTCAAAGTGATTCCAAACTGGCACTGTCTTGCGTATAGTGGCACCGTTAATTAATTTAACCTAAGACGGAGTGATTGTTATGTTATTTCGCTGGCCTGTTCGCGTGTATTATGAAGATACAGATGCGGGCGGTGTTGTTTATCATGCACGCTATTTAGCCTTTTTTGAGCGAGCAAGAACCGAAATGCTGCGAAATAAAGGTATCAATCAACAAAGTATGCTTGCTGAGAACCTTGGCTTTGTTGTGCGAAGCATGACAATTGATTTTGTCAAAGGGGCGAAGCTGGATGACCTGCTGGAAGTTGAAACACAAATTATTGAAATGAAACGTGCTTCCTTAACTTTTCAGCAAAGGTTAGTTGATTCGCAAGGTAACCTGCTTTGTGGGGCAAATGCCCTTATTGCTTGTGTGGACACATCAAAAATGAAGCCAATTGCGCTTCCTAAGTCTATTGTCGCGGAGTTTAAACAGTGACTGACATGAATATCCTGGATTTATTCCTTAAAGCGAGCCTTTTGGTTCAGCTCATTATGTTCGTTTTGATCGGTTTTTCTATCGCATCATGGGCGATCATTATTCAAAGAACGAAAATTTTAAATGCGGCAACGCGTGAGGCTGAAGCATTTGAAGATAAGTTCTGGTCAGGTATTGAGCTATCGCGCTTATATAAAGAAAGCCAAGCTCGCCGTGATGAATTGAGTGGTGCCGAACAAATTTTCCATTCTGGTTTTAAAGAGTTCGTTCGTTTACACCAAGCGAATATTCATGCGCCAGATGCAGTAGTGACGGGAGCTTCCCGTGCAATGCGTATTTCAATGAATCGTGAACTCGAATCAGTTGAAGCACATATCCCATTTTTAGGTACTGTTGGTTCAATTAGCCCATATATTGGTTTATTTGGTACTGTTTGGGGGATTATGCATGCGTTTATTGCATTGGGAGCGGTAAAACAAGCAACATTACAAATGGTTGCACCGGGTATTGCTGAAGCGCTGATTGCAACCGCAATTGGTTTGTTTGCAGCGATCCCAGCAGTTATGGCATTTAACCGTTTGAACTTACGTGTCAGCAAATTAGAGCAAAACTACGATAACTTTATGGAAGAGTTTTTAGCCATCTTGCATCGTCAAGCCTTCTCTGCTGATAAGAAATAAGACGGGGAGATAAGCGAATGGCGCGCACAAGTCGCAGACGTGAGCTGAAATCCGAAATCAACATTGTTCCATTACTGGACGTATTGTTGGTACTGTTGCTCATATTTATGGCAACAGCACCGATTATTTCTCAAAGTGTGGAAGTTGAATTGCCGGATGCAACAGATACACAAACCGTATCATCAAGTGATAACCCACCGATTATTTTAGAAGTGTCGGGGGTTGGCCAATATAACATGCGCCTTGATGGTGAGGTTTTAGAATTGCTGCCACCAGAGCAAATTGCTGCAGAGGCGAAATCTCAACTAGAGAAAAATCCAAAAGCAATTTTCTTGATTGGTGGTGCAAAAGAAGTCCCTTACGAAGAAGTGATTAAGGCGCTGAATATATTACACAGCGCAGGGATAAAATCGGTTGGCTTGATGACTCAGCCTATTTAGGCTGGGTTATTGTCGTTTGAATAAGTCACAATTCTTTTTTTGGATACCAGAGTGGGAAAGACAAAAGAGAAAAAAGATAACTTAAATCGATCGTTAGTGATGTCAATCGTATTGCACGTCCTATTGATTGGTTTGATTGTTATAGGCTCTTTAGTTTCCGTCGTCAAACTTGGTGGTGGCGGGGAAGAGGGAACTGTCATCGATGCGGTGATGGTTGACCCTGGCGTGGTTGTTGAGCAGTATGAAGAAATGCAAAGACAGCAAAATAACGTCAGACAAGCGGCAAAAGAGCGCAAAGAGCAAGAACAAAAGCAAGAGGCTGAGCTTAGAGAACAGCAAGAAAAGGAACAAAAGCGTCTTCAGCAGCTTGAAGAAGAGCGTATTAAAATTCAACGTGATACAGCTGAGCAACAAAAGCAAGCTGAGGAACAACAGAAAAAAGCATTAGACGCTGCTAAAAAAGCGAAGGAAGAGCAAAAAATAGCGGAAGAAGCTGCTGCAAAAGCGAAAGCTGAAAAAGAAAAGCTAATTAAAGAGCAAGCGGCTGAGAAGGCGAAGGCCGAGGCGCAAGCGCAGAAAGAAGCCGAAGCCGCTAAAGCCAAAGCTGAAAAAGAAGCTAAAGAAAAAGCGGAAAAAGAAGCCAAGGAAAAAGCCGATAAAGAAGCTAAAGTAAAAGCTGAAAAAGAAGCGAAAGCTAAAGCGGATAAAGAAGCTAAAGAAAAAGCCGATAAAGAAGCTAAAGCAAAAGCGGCGAAAGCCAAAGCTGAAGCGGCTAAAAACGCGGCTTCCGTAGATGATTTGCTTGGTGATTTAACTGCCTCGGGCCCAAGCAAACAAGGTGGTGAAGCCGCAGCTGGAAAAGGTGGTGGTAAAAAATCGGGCGCTTCCAATGCGGATGTGGACAGCTATGCTGGTAAAGTCAAAGCGGCTATCCAAAGTAAATTTTATGATTCAGATACTTTCCGTGGACGTACTTGTGAACTTCAATTGAAGCTCGCGCCTGATGGGTTATTGGTGAGTATTACACCAAAAAATAGCCCAGCTAATGACGCTGCACTCTGTGATGCAGCAATTCGTGCAGCAAAACTTGCAACGATGCCTAAGCCACCGAGCAGAGAAGTCTATGATACGTTTAATAAAGCGGGTAGCACAGTTGTGTTTAAGCCTTGATTTTCAATAACTCAGAGCAGTCTGTATTGATATTATTAAGGCAATAGCATAAATAGTTTGTGTGGTATCTAGTTTTGTTATTATACCTTTGTTAAAATTCAGCGAATTATTGCGGTAGTAAATAATCCGCAGTAAGGGAGATAAGAATGAAGCAGGCTTTTAAAGTAGTTTTAGGGTTCCTAATGCTATGGGCGACAGTGGCTCAGGCTGAAATACGTATTGAGATCACTGAAGGTGTTAATTCAGCTCAACCTATTGGCGTTGTGCCGTTTAAATGGTCAGGTGCGGGTGCACCACCACAAGAAGTCGGCCAAATAGTCGGAGCTGATTTACGCAATAGTGGGAAATTTAACCCTATCGAGCCAAGCCGCATGCCTCAACAACCTGGTACCGCTTCTGAAGTGATTCCTGAAGCGTGGACAGCATTAGGTATTAATGCTGTTGTTGTGGGGCAGGTACAGCCAGCAGCAGATGGTAGCTTTGTCGTTAGCTATCAGTTAGTTGATGTTGCGGCTAACCCAGGTGCTGTTTTATCTCAGAACCAATATAAAGTAACCAAAGAATGGTTACGTTATGCAGCGCATACTGCAAGTGACGAAGTCTTTGAAAAATTGACAGGTATTCGTGGCGCATTCCGTACTCGTATTGCTTATATTGTTGTTAACAAAGGCGGTCAGTATCCATATGAATTACGAGTTTCTGATTATGACGGTTTTAACCAGTTTACGGTTCACCGTTCACCAGAACCTTTGATGTCGCCAGCATGGTCACCAGATGGTGAGAAATTGGCTTATGTTACATTTGAAAGCGGTAGTTCAGCACTTGTCATTCAAACGTTATCAACAGGAGCAGTTCGTCAGGTAGCATCATTCCCACGTCATAATGGGGCACCTGCATTCTCTCCAGATGGCACAAAATTGGCATTTGCACTGTCTAAAACAGGCAGCCTGAATTTATATGTTATGGACTTAGCGAGTGGGCAAATTCGTCAGGTGACTGATGGACGTAGTAACAATACGGAACCAAGCTGGATGCCAGATAGCCAAACTTTAGTCTATACTTCAGATCAGGCGGGACGTCCGCAGATCTATAAAATAAATATTAATGGTGGCAGCCCTGAACGTGTGTCTTGGGAAGGAACACAAAATCAGGACGCTGATGTTAGCCCGGATGGTACTTTCTTAGTGATGGTCAGCTCCGGCGGCGGTCAGCAACATGTCGCCAAACAAGATCTGGCAACGAACAACGTTGAATTTTTAACGAAAACGTTCCTAGATGAAACGCCGAGTATCGCACCTAACGGCACTATGGTAATTTATAGCTCCTCTCAAGGCTTGGGGACTATATTGCAGCTAGTTTCGACCGACGGGCGTTTCAAAGCGCGTCTTCCGGCTACCGATGGACAGGTTAAATTCCCTGCCTGGTCGCCGTATCTGTGATGCATAATAATAATGTGTGGCAAAAAATATTAAGGATCAAAACGATGCAACTGAATAAAGTGCTTAAAGGGCTGATGATCGCGTTACCAATCATGGCAGTCGCAGCTTGTAGCTCTAACAAAAACAATGACCAAGATGGCGTAGATACTTCTACTAACCAAACTAACACTGGTCTGTCTGCGGAAGAGCTGGCACGTCAGCAAATGGAACAGCTGCAACAAAACAACACTGTTTACTTTGGCTTTGACAAATACAACGTATCTCCAGAATACGCTGAAATGTTAGATGCACACGCAGCATTCCTGCGTAGCAACCCATCTGTACGTGTTGTTGTTGAAGGTCATGCGGATGAGCGTGGTACTCCAGAATACAACATCGCGCTGGGCGAGCGTCGTGCTAATGCAGTTAAAATGTACCTGCAAAGCAAAGGTGTTTCTGGTGACCAAGTTTCACTGGTTTCTTACGGTAAAGAAAAACCAGCTGTGTTAGGTCACACTGAAGCAGACTACGCGAAAAACCGTCGTGCAGTCATTGCATACTAATAGATAAGCGAAATTATCTATTATGAACAGTAACTTCAGACACTTACTAGTCGGTCTGTCGTTATTGGTTGGCGTAGCGGCCCCTTGGGCCGCTATTGCCCAAGCGCCAATCAACAATGTCGGATCTGGTTCAACAACAGATCGCCTTACCCAACTTGAGACAGCAGTTAGCTCTCAAGGTCAAATCATGTATCAAATCCAACAACAACTCGCTGACAACCAACGCGACATCGACATGTTACGTGGTCAGATTCAAGAAAGTGAATACAAATTGAATCAAGTTATTGAGCGCCAGAAAGATTTATACATGCAATTAGACAATGCAGGCGGTGGAAACTCAGCAACTTCAGGTGATACAACAACACCTGACACTAGTGCATCAAACGCATCACCTTCCTCAACGGCACCTACGGCAGCTGCTAATACAGGTGGGAATGAGAAAGATGATTACAATGCTGCAGTCAAATTAGCGATGGAAAGCAAATCCAAAGCTCAAATTGATCAGGCAATAGGGGCATTACAAGGCTTTGTTAAAGCCTATCCTAAGTCTGGGTATCAATCTAACGCCAATTATTGGTTGGGGCAGTTAAACTACAATAAAGGTAGCAAAGACGATGCTGCTTTTTATTTCGCAACTGTAGTTAAGCAATATCCTAAATCCCAAAAAAGCAGCGAAGCCTTATATAAAGTTGGGCTGATCATGCAAGATAAGGGACAGAAAGATAAAGCAAAAGCTGTTTACCAACAGGTGCTGAAACAATATCCAAACAGTGCTGGTTCAAAATTAGCCGAAAAAAAGCTGAGTACACTTTAATTTATAACCCCGAAGCCATATTACCGAATATTTCGGGGTTATCAGTATGATAAGTGTGCATTTAATCTTTTTTTGCAAAAAAATCATTGCACCCTCGTCAGAAATCAGTAATATAAGCCGCCGTTGATACGAGAATACTGTTAGCCAAGAATCTCGAAAGACAAAAAGAAATTTAGTTAGAAATATTGTTTTAGATGGGTCGTTAGCTCAGTCGGTAGAGCAGTTGACTTTTAATCAATTGGTCGCAGGTTCGAATCCTGCACGACCCACCATCTAAAACCTATAGTAGCAAAAAGAAGTAATCCAGATGGGTCGTTAGCTCAGTCGGTAGAGCAGTTGACTTTTAATCAATTGGTCGCAGGTTCGAATCCTGCACGACCCACCATCTAAAACCTATAGTAGCAAAAAGAAGTAATCCAGATAGGTCGTTAGCTCAGTCGGTAGAATATTTGAGTTTTACAAGATGGTTGCAGGTTCGGCCCTTAAGGGGAAGTTCGAAGAACTTAAAATCCTGCACAAACAAGTAATTAAGTAATCCCAAAGATGGGTCGTTAGCTCAGTCGGTAGAGCAGTTGACTTTTAATCAATTGGTCGCAGGTTCGAATCCTGCACGACCCACCATCTCAAGTCCAGCCTTAGTATTCAATTCCCAATTCAGTAAATACTCAATCGTTAAGCCATACCTCGATAAGCTGGTTGCAGGTTCAGCCCGTAGGGTAAATCCGAAGGATTTAAATCCTGCACGACCCACCATCTCAAGTCCAGCCTTAGTATTCAATTCCCAATTCAGTAAATACTCAATCGTTAAGCCATACCTCGATAAGCTGGTTGCAGGTTCAGCCCGTAGGGTAAATCCGAAGGATTTAAATCCTGCACGACCCACCATCTCAATACCAATCCAGTAAATGTTCAGCTGCCGAGCCATATCTCGACATGAAAGCACTGCATTCCTTTGCTGTACTTTATTTATCTTATTTCACCAGTTTCTGGAAGTAAGGCGTTATCCTGTAAAATACCAATAAGTAGTTCTTGCATTTTCTCAGCCATAATCTGCATATTATCAAATCCTTGAAGGCTAGCGAGCTCAATAGTTACATCTTTAAAGCAGCGCATTAAACACTGAAGAGACAATGCGGCGCTTTGAGCCGTTCCACAATTAAAAATAACCTCCAATGCCTCGATATAAGGTTTAGGCATCCACTCATGGTAGTTGCGTCCTTTATACCAAACATGTCCACCTTGTAAAGAAACAAGGCGTTCTAGCAGCGTTAAAAAATACTGTTTCATATCCGCACTTCTTGACCATGCGACCCACAACTCATCTCGTGTTAAAGCAATGGTAACTTGATGTGCTTCATGCCAAAAATCAGATACAACGTCAGCGAATTGCGATATTGTTAATTGAGGAGGAGCAAATACTTGTTGGTTAGCACTTTCAGGTAAGCCTTCAGTGATCCCTGTTTTATCGAGTAATACAGTAAAACCACGGGAAAATGTCGTATCTAAACCTTGCAGCTTCATCTTAGATAAGCGCTCAGGCTCAGCAAAAGTGAAATCCACTTTGCGGCCTTCTTCAAAGATCACCAAGCAAGTTGGCCAATCAGGGGCATCCTCTTCAAGATTTAGCAAATGAAGGGCAACCATAGGTCCACCAAACTGATTTATCCAAGACTTCTGATTGAATATTTCAGATGTACCGTGGCCGATCAGCTCGATATCAATATCGGAATAACTATCAACATGTTGATCTCGCCCTCGAGAGCCAGTTAATACCACGGCTTCAATTCTTGGATCGAGCAATGAAACTGAAATAATTTTATTTATTAATAATGCAGGTGATTCCATAACTGACCTAATGAATTAAGTAAGGATGGCTAAGATACCGATAAAGAGGCAGAAAAGCGAAGCTTCAGACGCAAAAAACTACTTAAATGCCCAAGTTTTTTTCGAAGTGAGGGAAAATTGTTAGCGTTTATAGGTGATGTGACAGAATTTAAGCTGTGTTAGTACCAAAATTGCCTTAATTGCGAAAAGCACATTGTGTTAAACATGGGGACGGAAAAAGTACCGTGGTGATATCGCTAATGTAAACTTAATTTAAATTTTACTTTTTGGAAAGTCTCCTGAACTTACGCTGTTTTTTATTATCTGTAGCTATATTTATAAATTATTGTTTCCCTTATTATATATTAAAATAGAATTTTATTTCTTATCAAATTATCATTTATTTTTTAAAGGGAATAAAATGAAAATAAGTATATTAAAACGAGATGATAATCTTTTTGAATTAAAAGATTATCATGAATCCATAAGTGGAAATATAAAAGAACTTCATGTAGAACTAGATACATTAACTGAACAAACATTAAAAATAGAAGCTGAACACGAGAGTATATTCCTTGCCGAAAGTTATAAGTTGGAAAGTAAACTAACATATGTTGAATATATTCAATCTAAAATATATATTGATAGGGTTAAAGTTTATATTCATACCGTTAAGAATGCTCTAGATAAATATAAGCAACTGCAAGATGAATTGCGCTTTTATATTAAAAACCCAGAAGAGATAAAAAACATTACACCAAATATCGCTGAGTGTTATGACAATGTGACAGAAAGCATTCGTAATTATCCATCCATTAGTTCTAGATTACACAGATTGTTATCCACGTTTGACTCGAAGGTTAGCCAGTTGATCACTGATACTAAAGAATATACTTTAACTTTTCACTCTTCCTTGGCTAATTTAAGATACACTGCAAGTGATATATCTTATTCGATAGGAAGTTTACAGCAATATAAACAATCGGATGAGGAATTAGAGATTAATAATGCTGAGAATGATGAACTTGAAATTATTACTGAGTATAGGCAAAAAATGGATATGTCGAGTGATAAATTAATACAAGATAGTACTAAAGAGGGTGATGCTATTAGTTACGAAAACAAAATAAAATCTGAATTACATATTGAGAGTGGAAATTTGACCGAGAATATTGCAGGGTTTTACAGTAGAGAGAAAATTCTATCTAATATAGTAAGTCATAATAATATTATAGAATCCATTTTTCTACCTATACCAATATATTAGTTGCATATCTTCCTTTGATTTATCATACCTGTCTACAGTACAAGTCGGCAGGTTGTAACTTTTTTATTTCATGACATTTATACCCGTGACTCTTCAAGTTGCAGGGCATTTCGTTGAGGTATAAGTGACTACGCTCGTCGAGCCACAGAGTTTATCTATGCACTCCGTCTATTTTCCTTGTCGCCTGCCCGCAACCCGAATTATTGGGGGATATAAAATTAACGTGTACGATCCCTATTACATATACAAGTTAGCCTCTTAATTAAACACCATCTATTGATAAATCAAAGAGGAATCAACTTTTGCTTTCATGCAGGGTATATCCTTTGAGGAGAATCGCTAATGGGGAGGAAATGATGCTAGATAAGTAAAAATAGTGAAGACTTATTGAGCAAATTAGCGTATCGTGTTTAGTATATAAAACAAAAATTGTGAATTTAGGCGGTTTTTAGCTTGGTTTAACTATTAAAATCGCTTTTTGCTAAACAGAGACAACCAATGAGCGTGTTTATCGATTTTGACCAGTCAGTTTATCCATTCCCAGCAAAACCCGCACGATTAAGCTCGGATGAAAAATCATTTTATCGGCAGCGGATCAAATCGCTTTTGTTCGAAAAAAATGCGGTGATCGTTGCACATTACTATACTGACCCTGAAATTCAAGCATTGGCTGAAGAAACGGGGGGTTGTGTCGCAGACTCTCTTGAAATGGCGCGTTTTGGTGCAAAGCATTCGGCATCAACTTTGGTTGTTGCTGGGGTGAAATTTATGGGCGAAACTGCAAAAATTCTCAGCCCAGAAAAGCAAGTCTTAATGCCGACATTAGAAGCCCAATGTTCCCTTGATATTGGTTGTCCTGAAGCGGAGTTTATCCGTTTTTGTGATGAGCACCCAGATAGAACCGTAGTGGTGTATGCCAATACCTCTGCAGCAGTTAAAGCTCGGGCTGATTGGGTTGTGACCTCAAGTATAGCAGTGGAATTGATTGAACACTTAGACAGCTTAGGTGAAAAAATTATTTGGGCTCCTGACCGCCATCTCGGACGTTATGTTCAACAGCAAACTGGGGCAGATATTCTGTGTTGGCAGGGGGCTTGTATTGTTCATGATGAATTTAAAACGCAATCATTAGAAAAAATGAAAGCACTATACCCTGAAGCAGCGGTATTGGTGCACCCTGAATCACCCCAAGCGATTGTCGACCTAGCGGATGCGGTTGGTTCTACAAGTCAATTAATTAAAGCAGCACAAAATTTACCTAACCCATCGATGATAGTGGCGACGGATAAAGGTATTTTTTACAAAATGCAGCAAGCTTGCCCCGAGAAGACGCTTTACATCGCTCCAACAGCGGGTGAGGGCGCTACATGCCGTACTTGTGCACATTGCCCTTGGATGGCAATGAATGGCTTAAAAGCGATTGCTGACGCTTTAGAAGGGAATACGCAAGATCATCAAATTCATGTCAGTGAGATATTACGAGAAAAAGCATTACGACCATTAAATAAGATGCTAGATTTTGCAGAGAGTCTAAAATAATAAATTCAATTTAATGAAGTACTGAGCAATACAACATTAACGATCACTTATAAAGGATTTTGGGATGGATTTCTTTAGTACAGCCAATACGTTAGTGCAGATCCCGCTATGGGGTTCAGTTTATGATTTATCTTACATTGAAGCCGTGGGGACCATTGCCGGCTTACTTTGTATCTTGCTTGCCAGCTTAGAAAAAACGATTAATTATCTGTTTGGGCTAATTAACGTTTCTCTGTTTGCAGTTATTTTCTTTCAAATTCAGCTATATGCAAATTTATTGCTACAGATATTTTTCTTTGTCGCCAATATTTATGGCTGGTATGCATGGAGTAGGGTCACCAGTTCGCAGCAAGCAGAGTTAAAAATTCGTTGGTTGAGCTTACCAAAAGCGGCTATAACACTGGTTATTTCAGTCGTTGCTATTATTTATCTCACATTTAATATTGATGCAGTATTTGGCGTACTAGCAAGATGGGCAGTCGAGTTGTTAAATCTGTTTGGTGCCAACCTTGCGATGCCTACGATAGAACCGGATGCATTCCCATTCTGGGATTCTGCAATGACCATACTTTCTGTCGTCGCAATGATCTTGATGACGCGTAAGTATGTAGAAAACTGGCTACTGTGGGTCATTATTAATGTGATTAGTATTATTATTTTCTTTATTCAAGGTGTTTATGCGATGTCTTTAGAATACTTAATTTTGTTAGGTATCGCGGTCAATGGCTCCAGACTTTGGATAAAATCAGCTAAAGAGAATGGCTCCTCACCAATTTCGCGTGTTTAGCCAGAAAAAATCCGATAAAACGGCTAAAGTGACATCATCGTTGTTTAGCCGTTTTAGTTATTCTTTGCTCTGCTAAATGGGTTTTTAGCTTGTTTATTGTGCTAAATATCAGCCTTTCACCTCATTTTATAATTAGCGATTAATAAAACCATGGTTTTATCGTGCGTTTGCCTGTTTACAGACTTCGGTTGAACGGTTAGATTAAAAATTCGATGCTAATTATCTTGTAAGTTTTTTTAAGCCCAGTGAAGTCATTCACCGTTCCGCTCAACGCTTTACTCAAGCGCAGTAACTTGGGAGAAACCTAGCATGCAAATCAACTACAGTAAAAAATAATAAACATTGGATATACGGGTATGAATTATCAGAACGATGACGTCAGAATAAAACAAATAAAAGAACTTTTACCACCTATTGCTCTGCTTGAAAAATTTCCAGCAACCGATAAAGCTGCGTTTACCGTTCATGAAGCACGCCTCGCTATCCACAATATTTTAGCAGGCAAGGACGACCGTTTGGTTGTCGTCATCGGGCCTTGCTCAATCCATGATACTAAAGCGGCTTTAGAGTACGCAGAGCGTTTAGGTAAATTGCGTGAAGAACTTAAAGGTTCTTTAGAAATTGTCATGCGTGTATATTTTGAAAAGCCGCGCACCACAGTGGGTTGGAAAGGGTTGATCAACGACCCTAAAATGGATTGTAGCTTTAATATTAACGAAGGTTTGCGTATTGCACGTGAATTGCTGTTAACAATCAATAACCAAGGTTTACCGACTGCAGGTGAATTCTTAGATGTTATTAGCCCGCAATATGTTGCAGATTTGATGAGTTGGGGAGCAATCGGTGCTCGTACGACGGAATCACAAATTCACCGTGAATTAGCGTCAGGTTTATCTTGTCCTGTCGGTTTTAAAAATGGTACCGATGGCACGATTAAAATTGCCATTGATGCAATTAATTCAGCGCGCTCAGCTCATTGTTTCTTATCGGTCACTAAATGGGGGCATTCTGCCATTGTGAACACTAGCGGAAACCCTGATTGTCATATTATTTTACGCGGCGGTAAAGAACCAAATTACAGTGCTAAACATGTACAAGAAGTACGTGAAGGGCTGGAAAAAGCAGGGCTTGTACCGAGTATCATGATTGACTTTAGCCATGCAAATAGCTGTAAAAAATTCGAAAAACAAATGGAAGTCGCGACCGATGTGAGCGAGCAAATCCGTAATGGTGACCGTTCTATTACAGGGATTATGATTGAAAGTAATCTTGTTGAAGGTAACCAAAACTTAGAATCGGGCGAGCCATTAGTTTATGGTAAAAGTGTCACTGATGCATGTATTGGTTGGGATGATACTGAAAAAGTTTTACGTCAATTATCTGATGCAGTGATTACACGTCGTACGAAATAAATATCTTCTTTTTAAAATAAAAAGCTAATTCTATAATTGAATTGGCTTTTTTAATATTTATATAATTATAAATATTAAGCTCTCTAGTTTCAATCCATATGAAATATATTATTTTCATTTTTAATGTTTGTGTGTTATTAAATATTAAATAAAAATTTGTTTATTTTATTAGGTTGGGTTAAATTGATTTTAAACCTAATTATTGAAGTGTGATATTTTTTATTCACTATCTTAGTTGTTAGATTTTATTTGGCTCTTAGAGGCTTATTTAATGGAATGATTTTTTAATTTTACTAGCAAATATGCTTTTCTAGAATCTATGGTTAATTTTATCAATTTATTAAGTGTAATTTAGTGAAAGTTATTTTGTTAAATTTAGTTATGATTAAATAAATATGGAAAGTAAAGGAAATAAAATGGAAAAAAATATCAAAATTGAATTGAATCGTAATATATATATGAGAATAAATTCACATGATTTAGGTGTGTATATTGATTCTGGAGAGAAAATTTATCATATAATGAGTAACAGTACAGAAAAATACATTAAAATTTTTTCTGATAAGAAAGATATGGGGGAGATTAGTGAAAAAAAATTACAGCAGATTAAAGATTATATTCTAGAAGTTAATAATTATGCTATTGGAACACTAAAGCAGATAAGTAGTATAATTGATTTCAAGGAAATGATTATCAAATATTTTAATTCTGAAAGCCTTGATGAAAGAGAGTCATTACTTAAAGAATTAAGTGAATATGGAAGTAAATTAGTTAAAGAAGAGCCTTATTTAAAGTATGTATTCGATGTTATTGATACTGATGGAATGAATGATAAACTATTTCATGAATTGAAGTCAATTGACAATGAATTTTCAGAACTAGCTAAAAACTCTAGGTATGGAAGTAATAGTGTACATTCTTTAGTTAATAATGTTAAGGAATTTCTTGCGGATAAAGAAGCTTTTTATTCGGATTATATTGGCGAACTAAACAGTAATCAGAAAATGGTTGATTTGTATGATTCAATGGCAAAAAATTATCAGAAACAAATATTTGATAAGTGTCTTCAGGGATCTCTAACGGAAGCAAGAGAAATAGAAACCAAATATAACGATACTATAAGTAACCGAGATATTTTCGAGTCTCATATAACTCATACTAAATCAACGATGAAAGCGTACAAAGAGGCGATTAGAAAACAAGAAGCTGGAACTCAAAACTTTGTTTCTGTTATGGCAGGTTTTGCTCCAGCAGATATGAGTTTTGGGGTGAGGAATGATCATCAAATTAATTCACTCAGCCATACACAGATTATTCACCCAGCTATATACAACTAATAGTAAAATTTAATTAATAAAATTCTCTGTCAATATATTTATTGGCAGAGAATATTATCCTCTAGCTATTTTTGTATTTTACTCAATAACTCCATTAGCTTAGCTTTCTCTTCAGATGTTGCATTAGCTGGCGTTGCCGTTAATTGCAATACTTCATTGTCGGTCTGAACATCGAAATGCACTTTTCCTTTTTCACCTTTCACGTAAGTGACATCTTTTAAGGGAATACGGTAACAATGAGCAAAAATATTGGGGCGAATATATAAATGAGCATCTTTGACGGCTAAATAAACGCCATCTCCCGCTTTTTTGCCGAAGTAACCAAGAAAAATGGTAAAAACAAACAGGAACATCCCTAAACTTTGGCTTAATATAATGAAAGTGATACTGATTAAACCAAGTGCGCCGACTAAAATACGGTTATTACGTTTGTTGAACTCAACACGTTGGTCAAATTGAACATTTAAAGATGTATCAAATTGGTTTAGTTGATGATAGCGCCAGCGGATCGCAGAGAAAATCATTCCCATAGTAAATACAATGGTGATTGGCATCAATGCTAGGCTACTTAATATCGTAAGAACAATGGATAACCGAGGTTTATAAGCCATCACCATCATACTAATAATTTGTACTGGAAAGCTGACACAGGCAATGATCATTAAGGTTTTCATCAGCTCAGCATTAGCTGCACCATTTGAACCATCAACGACTAATTCGCCACCTTGGATCATATACAGCAGAGAGCCTAAGATACTGGCGCTCAATACAAGACCAACCCAAACATACATATTAAATTTGTTCATTTTGTTGTTTTATCAACCTTTCAATGTGTTTTCCCTATGATAGCCGCTTATTCCTCTTTCTAAAACTAACAGTTAGTGTTTTTTGTTATAGAGGGAATAAGGTCATATTTCAGATAATAAAAAAGGGCTAAGCAAATGGCTTAACCCTTCTGTATTAAAGATAAAGTAAGTAATTACTTCGCTTTACCTTGGTTTGCAACTGCAGCTTGTTTAGCAGCGATTTCATCTTGGTTACCTAGGTAGTAACGTTTGATTGGTTTCATGTTTTCATCGAATTCATAAACCATTGGTACCGCAGTTGGGATATTTAATTCAAGAATTTCATCTTCACTTAAGTTGTCTAAGTGTTTAACTAAAGCACGCAGTGAGTTACCGTGAGCGGCAATGATCACTTTCTCACCACTGGTGACACGTGGTTTGATCACTTCTTCCCAATAAGGGACAACACGTTCAATTGTTGTTGCTAAGCTTTCAGTGACTGGTAATTCGTTTTCTGACAGTTTCGCATAGCGAGGGTCGTGGCCAGGGAAGCGTTCATCATCTTTAGTCAGGTCAGGTGGTGTGATGGCAAAGCCACGACGCCATAATTTAACTTGTTCGTCACCGTATTTTGCTGCGGTTTCTGATTTGTCTAAACCTTGCAGAGCACCGTAATGACGTTCATTTAATTTCCAGCTTTTTTCGACTGGTAACCATGATTGTTCAACTTGATCAAGGATGTTCCATAAAGTATGGATAGCGCGTTTCAGAACGGAAGTGTAAGCAAAATCAAAAACAAAACCTTCGTCTTTTAGCAGTTGGCCTGCAATTTTTGCTTCTTCGCGGCCTTTATCAGACAGTTCTACGTCAGTCCAACCTGTGAAGCGGTTCTCTTTGTTCCACTCACTTTCACCGTGTCTTACTAAAACCAGTTTAGTTACAGCCATAGCTAAAACTCCTATCAGTACATTCTAATTAGAAATGAATTGTTGCTGACCTACATTATAGGGATAGTCAACTCGAACGCCAGTAGCAACTTGCGTTTTCTCCCTATCTATGTGAAAAACAAATTTTACATGAGGGTAATGACTTGTTTTCTAAGTTTGTAGATCCTGTGGATACTCTAAATTTAACTCGAATTGAATCGATACAGCAAGCGATAAAATGACGGTTTGTACATTCTTATGATGGATATCAAGCAAAGTGCCTAATAACTTTAAGGCAAAGAACAGGCAGTTGGTTGTTTTTTTACAAATTACTGATGATTGCTGTTTAAACCAAGTTTGTTTTTTCACCATAAGTTTTTTGTTCGGTGATTGAGGTACACTGACTCGTTTGAACATTGTGCTTGAAGTCGTGAGTTTGTAATGGTCCAATGAACTGATAACATTGAAAATGTTATCAGCTTTTGATGAATTACATTGTCTCACTTATTGAGCAATATAAATTTAATGAGTTAAGCATTAATCAATACTTCATTATTCTGACCTATCTTAAATTTGTTATTTTTCAAATTTTTTATTTCATTAAATTCCTTTTAATTAAGCTTGTGGATTGAATCGCATTCTATATAAAAATGCATAAAAATACTTTTTTTGAATTAATATAAAGAAGCCAGATTAATAATTTATATTATTGTGGAATTTCCAGTTTTTTATTCTTTTGCTTTTTTTACTAAAATATATTTTTAAAATAAAAAATATTTTTATAATTTAATCTAAGTCATTAATAATCAATTTATTATTAATTAACGAAGGTCGTTAATAAGGTTTTGACGGTTTTAATTTATATCTATTTTAATAAATGAGTGTGGAATCACAGTAATTTTCTATTTTATACGTTTAGAATGATGCCAATTTCTAAAGGGGAAACACGATGTCTTTACATTTTGCTTCATTTTTTAAGACCTGCATTTTATTTTTGCTGTCACTTGATAGCAAAATGAAGGCTTTATTGAGCAAAATTTGCTGGTTTGTTCCCGTTACCTCTTTAGAAAAAGACGAATCCGAATACCCTAACCAATTAGAAAATGATTTTTCAGTTAATTGGTCGCAATTATGGCTGAGTGCACAGACGCTTTATACCGAATTATTTGCTAGCGGTGTGGTTAAAGTAGAAAGAAAGTATTACGTAAAGCCATTAATATCACTGAATATTCGTAAGCGTTACGAATTGCTATTTTTGTTCCTTGTTTCTAGTTTACGTCACATGATGACTTGCCGTCATTCTAGTGGTGCGCCTGGAAATTTGGCTAATTTAACTTTAATTGTCTTTCAAAAGCACAATGCGCGTTTTCGCCATTGTGCTTTTTTTATTACCTGAATTAAATTTTTAAGGAGTTGTTATGTTTATTATCTGTGTCGCTGCTTGTCCTACTGGTGTTGCTCATACTTATATGGCAGCGGAAGCATTGGATATCGTAGGGAAAAAACGTGGTCACGAAATCAAAGTTGAGACCCAAGGGAGTATGGGAATTGAAAATGAAATTACCAGTGACGACTTAGCAAGAGCAGATGCGGTCATTTTGGCTGCTGATGTCGCTGTTATTAATAAGGAACGATTTGATGGAATGATTAAGCTTGAATGTAGCGTTGCTGATCCAATTAAGTATGGCGATGCAATTATTGATGCCATCGAGGAGGAAATGAAGAATGGGGCAGTTTAATGGTGCGTCTAAATTAGGTATTGGTACGGAAATTAAAAATGCCATTATGACTGGTGTGTCATGGATGCTGCCATTTGTTATTGCTGGTGCGGTAATTATGGGGATAGCGCGTATTGGTGCATCTTTATATGGCATTGATAATATTTGGGATGCAAGCCATCAGGATGCGACAAATTTTGTGGTGCAAATGCTTCATAAATTTGATGGTTTTGGTGGGTTAGCGTTATCACTCATGTTACCCATTGTTGCGGGTTATATCAGTTTTGCGATTGCGAATAAACCCGGACTAGCGCCAGGCATGGTTGGCGGCCTATTGGCTAGCAATTTAGGGACGGGGTTTTTAGGTGCATTAGCGGCAGGATTTATTGCGGGTTACATTGTTCGTTTATTAGCGAAATATACGAAATTACCCAAATCACTTGCATCAGCAGGACCTATTTTTATTTTACCAGTCGGGGGTACATTACTCACCTGTATTATTATGGCATTTGTGATTGGTGCACCTTTAGCGGCACTTAATCATGGTATGGAACAATGGCTTTTATCAATGTCGGGATCTAACAAAATTATTCTTGCTGCCGTTATTGGTGCCATGGTTGGATTTGACCTTGGGGGGCCAGTTAATAAAGCGGCTGTAACTACTGCAATGGCATTATTAGCATCGGAAATTTATGAGCCAAATACTGCGGCTCAAGTGGCTATTATTATTCCCCCAATTGGCATTGGCTTAGCAACGTTAATTTGGGCAAAACGTTTTCCTGAGTCATTACGAGAGGCTGGCAAAGCGTCGACATTAATGGGGTTAATTGGTGTTTCAGAGGGTGCAATTCCATTTGCGCTGGCAAATCCAAAAATTATTATTATTAATATAGTTGGTGCAGCAACAGGTGCGGCGATGGCAGTTGGTTTAGGTGCGATAAACCATGCGCCTATTTCAGGGTTTTATGGCTGGTTGGCCGTAGATAAATGGCCGATATATATATTATCGGTTGCTGTAGGATCTGGAATTATCACTGTTGGTTCTTTATTAATATTTCGTGGAAATAAAACGATAGAAACTAAAAAAATAGAAACGGCGATTCCTAAATTTAAAGTCGGACGTTAATTAGAACTTTATCTTAATAATCTTATGCTGTGTTAATTAGCGTGAATAACGTGACGGGTTTGTTCTGCTAAAAATATTTTAAGGTCATAAAATGAAAACGGTACATTTAATTCAACATACGCACTGGGATCGTGAATGGTATTTCACTGAGAATGATTCAAAAATTGTTCTTTATTATTTCATGAATGATTTAATAAAACATTTAGAAGAAGACCCTTCTCTTGGCCCATTTGTCTTAGATGGACAGACTGTAGTGTTGGAAGATTATTTACAGGTTGCACCAGAAAGGCGTGATTGTTTACAGAAATTAATTAAACAAGGTCGAATTCTTATTGGGCCTTGGTATACACAAACGGATTTTTTAGTGGTGGGAGCTGAATCCATTACGCGTAATTTATTATTGGGCAAAGCCGATTGTGATCAATGGGAAAATTATATGCCAATAGGTTATGTGCCTGATTCATTTGGACAAAGTTCGCAACTTCCAATGTTTTTACAAGAGTTTGGCATTAACCATGCGGTGGTATGGCGCGGCTGGTGTGAACATGATGTTGCCAGTAGTGAATTTATTTGGAAATCGCAGTCAGGCCATCGAGTCACTACGGCGGTATTACCTTGGGGGTATGGTTGTGCGAAATGGTTGCCTGATAACCCGGAAAAAGCGTCAGCTGTTTTGCCTGCAATCCTAGAAAAACAGGCTCGGTTTGCTCATTCGGACCAGATATTGTTACCTAATGGTAATGACCAGTCGCCATTTGAGTATGCCGTTCCTAGAATGCTTGAGCAGCTAAATAAAGTACAAAATGACTATTATTTTGTCAAAAGTAGCTTTAGTGCATTTTTTGATGCGCTTCAAGCTAATAGTTCGGGATTACCTGAATTCGAAGGTGAATTACTGAGCTCGAAATATATGCGTGTCCACCGCGGTATTTTTTCCACACGGGTGGATATCAAATTATTAAATGCGCAGTTAGAGCAATTTGTTAGCCAACAACTCGAGCCACTTTTGGCGATTAATTGGCGGCTTGGTTTGCCTTACCCACAAACCGCGATTGATAATATTTGGCGCAAAGCGATGCAGTCGCATGCCCACGACAGTATTGGTGGGTGTAACTCTGACCGTGTTAATAGCATGGTAAAAGCGCGCTTAAAAGACGGCTTAGAAAGTGCGAATCAACTGTTTGATCTGAATATGAAAATGCTTGCTTGTGGGATAGAGGCGACCCAAGAAGGTAAAAAAGTGATTATCTTCAATTCATTGCCACATAAAAGAGATGCGCAGGTTCGCATTACACTTTATACACCGGAAAAACAATTTTGTATTAAGGACGATGCAGGAAGACCTTGCCGCTGGCAACTTATTCACGAAGAAAAACAGGATATGTCATTGATCGTACAGGAACTAGCAAATAGTACAACAACGACATGGTATCGGAAGTGTGAAATATTACTTGAAGCGAAAGACTTGCCTTCCTGTGGTTATCGGACTTTTTATTTACTTGAAGGTGAAAATGCGGGCTTTGACACTCCTACCCATATTCAGGCTGAGAATATATTAGAAAATGAATGGTTGAAGCTCGAAATACATCAAGGGCAGTTGACGCTAACCGATAAACGCAGTCAACAGCATTATCCGAACATTCTTCGGTTAATTGATGGTGGGGACGCAGGGGATAATTATAACTATTCGCCACCTGAAAATGATTGGTTAATCAGTAGTGATGGCCATTTAGAGCAATTTGATTGTATCAGGGCGCTTTTAATGGATTCGCTTATGCTTAATTGGCTGATACCCGTTCCTCAAAATGCGATGGCCCGCCAAGAAAAGCAAGCTAATGCGCATTTAACTGCCACCATGAAACTTTCTTTGCCTCATGATAAGGCATGGTTAGATGTCGAAATCACGATCAATAATACAGTCGAAGACCATCGAATCCAGGTAGAGATCCCTACGGTAGTTCAACAGGTGTTTCATTTCGCAGACCAACCTTTTGGTTTGATCCAACGAGAAAATCAGCCAGCTGCCATGAAAATATGGCGAGACGAAAACTGGACGGAAGCACCAACGACACTCTATCCAATGCAAAGTTTGGTAATGCAATATGATGATAAAAAAGGTATGTGTGTTGTTACTAAAGGGCTCAGAGAGTATGAGATACCAGCAAACCAAACCGATATTATTCGCGTAACCCTACTGCGCAGTGTGGGTTGGTTAGGCCAAGCCAATCTCACTTGGCGGCCAGGACGTGCATCGGGTATGGTTCTTCCATCACCAGAGTCACAAATTCAGGGGCTCCATCATTTCCATTTTGCTGTACTGCCGATAGATAATGGTCAAAGTGCCCAACTTTGGCGTGATATTGAGCATTGGCGTTTACCTGCGTTTGGTTACCTAGATTCTGGTTGGTCTCAATTTAAAACTAACCCTCATTATATTGTTTTTCCTGATATTTATAGTTTACTGACGTGGGATAGCGAGCTGCATTTCAGCACTTTGAAAAAAGCACAGAACCAAGAATCACTTATTTTACGAGGGTGGAACCCAAGTAGTGAAACCAAAACTTATTCAGAGCCTAAGTCGAATACACAGATACACCAAGTTACTTTATCGGAGTCTCCATGCATAAATACAGATAAAGCAGCCCCTTGTACGCCTGTGTCTTGGTTGATTAATTAATAAGGAAAAGTAATGAAAGTACTTACATTTCGTTGTGAGTTACCAAATGGTATTCATGCAAGACCAGCGAGTGCAATTGAGCAAAAAACAGCTTGTTTTCAATCAGATATTTTACTTTTTAATAAAAGTAAACAACGCCAAGCCAATGCGAAAAGTGTGCTGGCTCTTGTTGGTGCAGATGTCACTGTTGGTGACGAATGTTATTTTACAATCAGTGGAAATGATGAAAATCTAGCTTATGAAAAACTAAAAATATTTATTGAGCAAGAGTTTATTCATTGTGATGGATTAATGCCGAAAAAAGATAAACCAGAACAAGGAATGATCCCGATATATCTGAGCCGGACACTATCCCAAATTATTCAGGGTGACGGTGTTAGCAAAGGTATTGCAAAAGGTAGGTCTATTTATATGGAATCTTTTGATTTACAAAAGATTTCATTATCAGAGCCATCGAGTTCACAATCAGAGCAATGTGAAATACTAAAACTTGCGTTACAAAGAGCTCGTCAGCAATTTAGTCTAGACATTCAGCAAGCTGATAAAGCAGCGGTTGATATTCTAGAGGCACAAAGCCAATTATTGGATGATGAGGATATTGAAGCCTGCTTGCTTGAACCAAGAGAGGCACGTAATGCGATTGCGGCGTTATCAATGGCAATTGAGGAACTCAGCTTGCCATTTCGAAGCAGTAGTAATGAATATTTACGCCAACGTGAGTTAGATATTAAGGATTTGGGATTGCGTATAGCGAGGCATCTTGGTATTCAATCTAAAATACAACTTCCTAAATTAACAGAAGATTCGATTATTATTTGTCAAGGATTACTAACTCCAAGCGAATTATTGGCATTGAGAGGTGAATATTTGCAAGGTATTATGATGGCTACAGGCGCAGAAATATCACATACCGTTATTTTAGCGCAATCTTTCTCTCTTCCTTTAATATGCCTTTCATCCTCTATGATTGAATCAATCCAATCTGCTCATGTTTTATTGGTAGACACGCAATACGATTTATTAATTATTGAACCTGATGTATATGCAGATAATTGGTTCAAGCTTGAAAAATATAAATTATCTCATTTGGCTATTTCTACGAATAAACCAAAAATTAATTATTCAGTATTGGATCCGTCTTTAATTTTTCTTGATGAAAAAATGGAAAGTAAAGAGGAAGTCATTAAACGATTAACTGATAATTTAGAGATTAATCATCGAGCTGATTCAGGGGCACAAGTTGAACAAGCAATATGGCAGAGGGAAGAAATTTTTAGTACGGCATTAGGTTTCTCAATTGCAATACCGCACTGTAAATCACCTTTTGTTAAACATAGTAGTATTTCAGTATTGCGTTTACCGAATGAGCTAGCGTGGGGAGACAATGTTGATGTTAAATTGGTAATTATGCTAACAATTAATGATTCAGATGAAAATCAGCATATGCGAATCTTTTCTGTTCTCGCACGTAAATTAATGCATGAGTCTTTTAGAAATGAAATATTAAATGCGAAAAAATCAAAATATATTGTTGATTTATTAAAGTTGGAATTAGGGATGTGAGATAAGAATATAAAATAATTTTAAAATTTTAATAAGGTTAATTTTCTTTTAAGTTACTTAAAGGGATGGGATGGTTTTTTCAAAAAAATAAGGAGTGTATATACATAAAAGATAACTAATAACTCATTGTTTTAATCGTTAAATAAAAAATAAATATTAATTATAGGAATCAGTTTATGAAAAACTTAACTCTAGGTATCTCTACGTTATTATTTTGCACAGCAGCGAATGCGACATATATTGACTATCGTCATGAATGGTTAGGGGATGAGCATCGTCATGAAGATCGTGTCAAAATTGGCCATAGCATGCAAAATGGAACTTATTTTAGCCTTGAAGGAAAATGGAGAAGCCGAGATGGCGGTTTCGGTGAAAACCTATCATCAAAAGGAAATGAGGTTGAAGTCGGTTATAAATATAAAGCCACAAAAGATTTTGTTTTAACTCCTTCTTTTGCGCTAGATTCAGGAGATAAAGATACAGCTTATAAATTCAGTGTCAAAGCTGCTTATAATTTAACGGATGATTTTAATATTGGAACTCGTTTACGTTATGGCGTAAGGCATTATGATAACTCTAATAAGCCTAAAAAAGATAATCAACATTATTGGCAGAGTAATTTTTATTTAGGTTATAAGTTGCAAGATTTCTCATTAAGTTATGACTTTGAATATAAATTTGATACTGATTATCCCGCATATAAAGGTAAAGAAAAGGATTATGCACATAATCTGAATGTGTCTTGGATTGGTAATAAGACATGGGTTCCTTATATTGAATTAGGCTATGTTTCCTATGATGACGGTTCATACGTCAAAAATGGACAAACTTACCGTGATGCATGGCAGTGGCGTTATCGTGTTGGCATTGCATATAACTTCTGATAGAAATAGTTAATTATCTAAAGGGAACAAATATGAACAATAAATTAAAATATGGTTTTGCCCTTGCATTAATGTCCGTTGGAACTGTCGCAATGGCAAATGACCCTACGGCTCAATCTTATAATTATCGCGTCGCGTTTATGCCCGACATCCATTTTCATGATGTTTATGGGCAGTTTGCTGATAATGCATTTGAAGGATTAAAAAATAGTAAAAGTGGTCAAAATGCCGTTATTCGTTCTATGTATGCGCAATTAACTTCTACGCGTTTATTTAATGAAAATTATTTTGCTCTACGTGCTGCACTTGATGATGCAGGTAAGAAAGGTATTAAACTCATTGCATTACCTGGCGATTTTACCGATGACGGCCAACCTATTCATTTACGTGGGCTAGTGAAAGTCTTGCAAGAGTACGAGCAAAAATATGGTATGCGTTTCTTTGCAACGCCAGGAAATCATGATCCGAACCGCCCATTTGATATGCCAGCAGGAAAGGAAGATTTTCTTGGAATTGATGGTAAAACTCAACGTATCTTTAGTTTAGGGGCTAATGAGTGTACGGGATATAAAGGAAAAACGGCCGTTATAGAAACGGGCGCTGAGTTACCGACAATTTGTACCGAAGAAATGGTATATAGTGGTTATGGTCGAGTGATGGATGCAATGAAATCGTTTGGTATTAATCCACTACCAGAAGATATTTATTGGGAAACGCCATACTCAAACTATGATTCTCAAGGTTACAGCTATGAAGCAGCTTTAAAATCCAGTGATTTTAACCAAAGACAGTATGAAATTTGTACTCAAGGAACAGGCGGTAAATATAAGCAGGAGGGATATGGGCCTTGTTTTAATGTTGCAGACAGTAGTTACCTTGTTGAGCCTACTCCTGGTTTGTGGTTAATGGCCGTTGATGCCAATGTCTATGTTCCTTCTGAAAAAGCAGATATTAACCACCCTAAGGCGGCTAAAAACTTTGCGGGGTCGGGGAATGCGGGTTACAACAAAATGTTGACACACAAACAACAGACTGTTGAGTGGATGGCGGATGTTGCAAAGCGCGCGAAAGAACAAAATAAAACATTAATCACGTTTAGCCATTTTCCGATGGTTGAATTTGATAATGGCGCAGCAGATGACCTTGAAACCATTTTTGGTAAAGGTAAATTTCAGTTAGAAAGGGCTCCAAAAGAAGACACGAGCCATGCAATGGCAAAAACAGGCATCGG
This sequence comes from Providencia sp. PROV004, assembly GCF_011045615.1. Lineage (NCBI taxonomy): Bacteria > Pseudomonadati > Pseudomonadota > Gammaproteobacteria > Enterobacterales > Morganellaceae > Providencia > Providencia sp. PROV004. The sequence continues at coordinate 3,365,995 of NZ_CP042859.1, read as the reverse complement.
TGTTCATGTTGGCGGTCATATGCATTTTAATGATACAGGTGTACGTAAGTATTCGGATGGCAGCTTACTTTTTAATATTCAAGCTCCCTCAATGGCAGCATATGTCCCTGCTTATAAAATATTGAATTTTAGAAATGCCAATGAAATTGATGTGCAAACTATTATAATAGAAGATGTACCTCGGTTTGATGAGTTATTTGAGCACTATCAGCAAGAATGGGATCACCTCAAAAATACCAACTCGTCGCATCTTTGGAATAAAGATATCTTAAGCGCAAATAATTATTATGACTTCACTAATTGGCATATTACTGAACTGACACGTTTACGTTTTATTCCAGAGGAATGGCCATGTGAAATTCGTCAAATGTTATTTAGTTTGAATGGTGAAGAGATGCTTATTTTAAGCCAATTAGATACAAAGAAAGCTTATAATGAAGTATTAACGGCACCATTGAGCCAAAATCATGAAATCTGTGCAAACGACCCTGGGACTGTTAATGTCACCGAAATCTATTTGAAGAAAGACTCTGATGCATGGAAAAAAGCCAGTGATAAAGCCGCTATTCTTGCTAAAAATACAGGGTATCAGTTAAAGGACTTTGCAAAATGGAATGGTTTTGATCTTGCTGTGGATTTTTATCGTTTACGTAATGCAGACGAGCTTGCGTTACAAGATATACCTGTAGAAAGATTAAATCAGTATCGATTCCTCACAGGAACCTTGTTATCGTCATTACCAACTGAGACTGACAAAATTAATGCGGGTAGTTCATTTGAAAATATTTTTAAATTACGTTTTGGCAGTATTTTCACTGTAATTGATAAATATCTACAAGGAAATCCGAGTCGAGATTTTTATCTTAATATTGAGTCTGGTGAAATTAAACCAATGAATGTTAATCAAGCTAGTAATTAGATTAACGATAGATAACATGGCTATAATAATGAAAAATCACTAACATCACTTGTGTTAGTGATTTTTTATGATAAAAATCATCCAGTTTATGGGGGATTATGAATTTTCAATTCGCTAATATTAACTAGTAACCAACTTAAATGGGTAAGTAAAAAATAATAGATGCCCTAAATTCAACCCGAAATGAATTGATACCGCCAGCCATAATTTACCACTCCACATCCAAGCTAAGCCATAAATCAAACCAGCTAACGTAGCAAAGAGAATTAACAACGGCCCACCAGCAAAATGCACTGCACCAAATAACAGTGAAGTAATAACTAATGCGAGGTAAGGTGATTTTAACCAAAGGGTTAGGCGTTGCTGTAAATAGCCACGAAATAGCGCTTCTTCTGCTAATGAAACAAAAAATAGATTACAGAGCATAAAAGCAGGTAACCAACTAGGAAAATGCCATTCAAAGGCTAACCCACCAGCAGCAGTCGCAATTAGCAATAAAAGTGGAACAAAACTAACTAATAGTGCCCATTGAACTTTAGTTGCATGTTTGGCTGGACGGCAAATAAATAATGTTGGTAAGCAGGCAAGTAAAATAAAAGGGACGAGTGCCTTATCAAAATTAAAATACATTGTGAAAGGAGCGCTATGTGTTCCTACTGTGACTTTATCTAGATATTTCAGGTTATTAAAACCAGGAAATAAGTGAATGAATAACCCGATCGCACAGATTAGTAAGGTGATTTCACTGATAATTTTTATGGGTAGGTAGTGTTGGAAACGCAAACGAATAATGGCAATTAACGTAATACAAGCTAAGAGTAGAATCGCTTGCCAATCAATAATGTGTGTGTATGCAGCAGTAATGATTGTGCAGATGAGTAAAAAAAGAGCAATTAAACGATGTGTTGCAAGTGTAGCAAGTGAAGAGGCTAACATTAACCAAGCCATAAAGAATATCCATTATAATGTCTAAATTATTAGAAGAGGCGAAGTGTAATGATTTTGTGTTATTTTTCTAATTGAAAATAACTGAATAATAATAAATTAAACAAAATCAAATGGTTGTAATTAGATAATTTAGTTATCATCTATTAAACATTAGATTAAATTTGCCAATAGTTTCATCGTATCTATTGGCAAATAAGTCAAAAATTAGAGCGCTTCAATATCGTAACGGTATTTTCCATTATCAGGGACAAAAGTGAGCCGATGCGTAATACAAGCAGGGGCATCTTCATGATGATGGGTAACGAACAGGAGTTGTGTGTTACCTTGGCTTAGCATTACATCAATAAACCGCAGTACTAATAATCGGTTAAGACCATCTAAGCCTTGTAATGGCTCATCTAAAATCAGCATGGCAGGCTGTTTAACTAGCGCTCGGGCAATCAAAACTAAGCGCTGCTGCCCCCACGAAAGACTATGGAAAGGTTGCTGAGCTGTTTGTGTTGAAAAACCTAACAAAGCTAACCATTCATGCGCTAATTGTATTTGACGGTCAGAAGGTGCTTGGTACAAGCCAATAGAATCATGAAAACCGGAAATAATGACATTGAGTACACTGGTTGCGACTCGGTATTCTTGGTGAATGCTATTGCTGACATACCCAATATGGCGCTTAATATCCCATATGGTTTCTCCTGACCCACGACGGAGGCCAAATAAGGTTAAGTCATTACTGTACCCTTGAGGGTGATCTCCTGTAATCAAGCTCAGTAACGTTGATTTTCCTGCTCCATTTTCGCCGATAATTTGCCAGTGTTCGTTTGGATTTACCTGCCAATTTAAACCGTGCAGTATCGGTTTGTCATTGTAGCTAACGGTCCCATTTCTCAAAATAATACGAGGCGTTGTATCATCCAGTTTTTCGTCTGCGGTTGGGTCTTCGGTTTCAGGGATGAAAAGATGTTTAATTTTCTCGCTGTGCTGTAATTGTGTGATTAGCGTGTTAGCGAGTACTGACTCTCTATTTCCCGCCATCGTTAGCTTACAGTCTGCGACAACACCCATATTTTCAATAAATTCAGGGAGTTCATCAAAGCGATTTAGTACTAACACCAAGGTGAGGCCTTTTTCAGACAAACTAGAGAGTAGTTCACTAAGATGATTTCTTGAGTAAACATCTAAGCCATCAAATGGCTCATCAAGGATTAGCAAGTCAGGGTTGCCCATTAATGTTTGGCATAATAAAACCTTACGAGTTTCACCGGTGGAAAGGTATTTAAAGCGACGCGAAAGTAAGTCACTGATACCAAAGCGAGCGGCCAGTTCGAGACAAAATTCATTGTCTTTATGGTTAAATTGAATGATTTCAGCAGCGGTATACCCTGTGTCATCTTCATCATCACTGAGCATATCCGTATTGTTGCGCTGCCATTCTTCATTGATGATTTTTTGTAATTGTTCAAATGATAAACGAACTGGAGAGGTGAATGTATTTTTTACGACACCCGAAAGTGGAGGGAGCTCATTGGAAAGCACTCGAGCGAGTGAAGATTTACCGCTGCCATTAGCACCAATAAAAGCCCAACTTTCCCCTTTTTCGATGTTAAGTTGTTGAATGTCTAAAGTCTGGATTTCGCTGAGCTTAAAGTTGCCATGTTGTATTGTTATTGTGCTCATCAAGCTTCCTTATCATGATTATTTACCTTGTCATCTATCACAAATAATCAGGATTGAAGATAAAGTCAACAACTGAACGGCATGGCAGGAAAAAAAGGTGAATGCTTACTTACTTTTATAGTAAGTAAGCAGGACAAATTAACACAGGGTGGCAATAATCACTTGGTCAGCATTGAATAGTGCAGTAACGCTATTATTAATTTTCAAAGATTGGCTATCAATTTCACTGTTTGGCATGGTTGAACATAAAGTTTCACCGCCTGTGAGTGTCACTATCACTTCGCTGTTCTCATCACCTCTCTCCAAAGTGGTAATTTTCCCTGCAAGGTAGTTATCAAAGCCTGTTGGGTTAGGTTGTTTAGTTATTTTTACCCAAGGTGCTTTAATCAATGCGAGAACTTCTTTACCTTCGGTTAACCCTAAACGGTTAGCACTTTGCTCTGTTAGTGCGGCATTAATCACAGTGCTGTTATCGGCTAAGCGAATTTGTACATGTTGTTGAACTTGCATATGGTCACGGGAAATTAAAGTACCAAAAAATTGGTTACGGGCACTGGTTTGCAATGAAAACCGTGAAATAGCCGCTAATAAGCTGTCTAAAGGGAGATTATCTTCTTTGAGTACATCAAAGGCTTTTTGTTGAATTTGCGCCAGTAAATCATAAAGTTGAAGTAATCTTTCACCATAATGGGTGAGTGTTGTGCCGCCACCGCCTTTGCCACCTGTTGCTCTATCAACAAGGATATCATCAGTGAGTTGATTCATTTCATTGATGGCATCCCAAGCACTTTTATAGCTGATCCCTGCGAGTTTAGCGCCTTGGCTGATTGACCCTGTCGCTTTAATTTGTTTTAGTAGCGCGATACGGCGAGGATCAGCAAATAAACTGCCCTGTAGTTTCAGTGTGAGTAAAATTTCGGCCTGCATAAATTTCTCCCTTCCGGCGTGGCTGGTGATGACAGACGTAAAAAGCACGTTTAGTATGTCGTTAGTATAATATTTTGTCTAAAATAGTCTCCATTATAACGTAATTGTGCGTTATTATTCTGATTTGATTTATACTCAATGTACTGAGAGTCAAGTTTTCCCTCGTCGGCGTATCTTGTAGGCTGGTGGGCACAGTATCACTGAAGAGGTTTTTTCCTATGTTTGAACTAATTAAAAGTTTGGGTTTTGCCCTGATGATGGTTCCAGTCGTTATGTTTTTGATCATGGGTTTGATCTATGGCTTGGGTGCATTCTTTAACTTACTGTCTAAAGCACATGTACCCCATCATCACAACACTGAAAACAAGTAATTTTTAACAAAATTTCTTATGTGGCTGATTATAGACCCCCTGACTGTAAATGCAGTCAGGGGGTTTTTCATATTGGAGAGGAATTTCATGATGGTCGGTATTCGTTATCGTAGTAAGTAGAAAATAATTGCCGACGTTCATGAAGATTAAATTGCTCTTGTTCATAAATTGTTTTATTTAAGAAATCTTGGTGGAATTGTTTGAGCGTTTTATCAGGATCTTGCTGAATATTTTCAGTTAATTGCTTTATTGCTGCAATAACAAATAATCCACAGCCATTAGGTACGTTCTGTTGGATGTTTCCTTCTATGTAAGTGATATCTTCTTCAGTAACACCGCCCTTTTTGGCTGCCACTGTTATTTCTTTTCGAATATCGGTACTCACGTTATCGTATGAATTAAATAGAATGCATTTTCTTTTATTATTCGCTGATTGATGTATTGGATCTGCCTGATAGAGCACAAATAAGATCCAATGGTTATCATTAACATTGATAGGGAATAATTCGAATTGGTTTAATGTGTTGCTATTCAAGACTTTTTGTTCAATTATTTCTGCTAATAAATTGTATCCGCTTTGGGTGAGGCCTATTGAGTCATTGACCGTCATATTTGATGGCAAAGTTGGGTTATTTTTATTGCTTGCATCAATCTCATCACTTGTTGTCATCCTGTTATTATCCCAAAGAGTGGATTCCGTAGGTTCATTTTTCATCAATAGTTTTGTTAAACCAAGTCTATCAATAACTTTTTCTATTGCAGATCCGACAATATAAAGGAGCTTAGAAGGGGTCGTTAGTTTCGAGTCTTTTAGGTGTTTTTTGGTTTTTGTATTAAGGTGTAATTGATATAATTTTTTGCTAGTTTCTTGTATTTCTTTATCTATACCTTTCTTTGCAGGCAGCTTTCCGCTAAATAAATCAAACAGAATATTTTCTGCTTTTCTTCCCTCACTGTCTTGCCGTAGAGCGATATTGTGTAATAAATCGATACTCTCTAAGTTCCCATTACTAGCCGATTTTGCTAAAGAAGCTAAGGTTTCAGATGCTATTTCTTTATCAAACAGTCCATTAAACTGTTCGACTGTTAATTCTGCCATAAAGTGCGTACTAAGCTTTGTCGGAAAGGCCACCATATAATTACCTTTGCTATGTCATTTGTAAAAGTGGAATGGAATACTGAAATGTGCACAACTTGTGCCGATAAAGTTATAAGGGCAATAGAAAGTTTTCTATAGAAAAACGATTTGGGTACTTGTGTGTTTTTTCATCAGCTAATTTATCCTTTAGGGAAAACATGCAACAAAATTGCATCATTTCTTGCGCCAGCACACTTTTATCGCGAGTTTGACTTTAAGTTATCGCTGTGTCCTGTTATATATAACGTGTCGATTAATACTAGGGTAGATAAAAATGAAAAAAGGTTTGGTATCACTTCTCGCGGGCGCAACATTGACATTAACGATGGCTAGCCACAGTTTTGCAGCTGATAAAATTACGGTTTTTGCCGCTGCATCACTGACTAATGCATTAAATGAAATCTCAGAACAATATAAGAAAGACACCCAAGTTGAAGTTGTTGCTTCTTATGCATCTTCTTCGACTCTAGCTCGTCAAATTGAGCAAGGTGCTCCCGCTAATTTATTCATTTCTGCTGACCAACAGTGGATGGATTACGCTATTGATAAAAAGTTGATGGTCGAAGATACACGCTATACATTATTAGGTAATGAATTGGTGTTAATCGCACCGAAAGATGCAAAAATTGATAAAGTCGAAATCAATAAACAAACGGATTGGAAAAAATTGCTAGATGGTGGCCGTTTAGCCGTTGGTGATCCTGACCATGTCCCTGTTGGTATTTATGCCAAAGAAGCGTTAAGCAATTTAGGCGCATGGGAAACGGTTAATCCACTATTAGCGCGTACGAATAATGTGCGTAGTGGTATGGCATTAGTTGAACGCCAAGAAGCCCCTTTAGGGATTGTTTATGGTTCTGATGCTGTCGCTAGCCAAAAAGTCAAAGTGGTCGGTGTGTTCCCAGCAGATACACATAAACCTGTTGAATACCCAATGGCAATTGTTAAAGATCAAGATAACCAAGCAACGCGTGATTACTATGAATACTTGAAAACCCCTGCGGCTTCAGAAGTATTCAAACGTTACGGTTTTGAACCTCGAACTAAATAAACGTTAAGAGAGCATTTTTTTGCAGATGTTAAGTCCTTATGAATGGGAAGCGATTTACCTAAGTCTAAAAGTATCCAGTGTAGCTGTAATTTTCAGTTTACCATTAGGTATTTTAATTGCGTGGGTATTGGTTCGCTGTAATTTTCCTGGAAAAACACTGCTTGATAGTATTATCCACCTACCACTGGTATTGCCGCCAGTGGTAGTGGGGTACTTACTGTTGATCAGTATGGGTAAACGCGGTTTTATCGGTGAATGGTTATACAACTGGTTTGGCTTTAGTTTTACCTTTAGTTGGCGGGGCGCTGCGCTTGCGTCTGCCGTGGTTGCATTTCCACTAATGGTGCGTGCAATTCGTTTAGCGCTTGAAGCGGTTGACCAAAAATTGGAGCTAGCAGCGAGGACATTAGGTGCGACACCATTACGTGTATTTTTCACGATAACCATTCCGCTCTCTCTTCCCGGCATTATTGTCGGAACAGTGTTAGCCTTTGCACGTTCGCTTGGTGAATTTGGCGCCACAATTACTTTTGTTTCGAATATACCAGGTGAAACACAAACCATCCCATTAGCGATGTACACCTTAATTGAAACGCCGGGGGCAGAAGTAGACGCTGCGCGCTTATGTGTCATTGCGATTATTTTAGCCTTGATTTCATTATTGATCTCAGAGTGGCTAACCCGCTGGGGTAAAAAGCGTTTGGGAGTGGCCTAATATGTTAGAACTCGATTTTTCACAAAAATTAGGCGACTTACAGTTAGAAGTTAAAACGCAATTGCCAACGGAAAGTATTACCGCGGTTTTTGGGCTTTCTGGCGCAGGAAAAACCTCGCTTATCAATGTGATAGGTGGGCTAACTAAACCCAGTAAAGGGCGTGTTGTACTCAATCGTCGTACATTGGTGGATGTAGAAAAAGGGATTTGCTTACCGCCCGAACAACGCCATATCGGTTATGTATTTCAAGATGCACGGTTGTTTCCTCATTATCGGGTGAAAAGCAATTTGCGTTATGGCATGGCGCCTGAAATGAAAGCCCGCTTCGACGATATTGTCGGGCTGCTTGGTATTGAAAAATTACTCAATCGCTACCCGATAACCCTTTCTGGTGGTGAAAAACAACGAGTTGCCATAGGTCGTGCATTGCTTACAGCCCCTGAAATTCTCCTGATGGATGAGCCGTTAGCCTCTTTGGATTTGCCCCGAAAACGGGAATTGCTGCCGTATTTAGAAAAGCTTTCTCAAGACGTTAAAATTCCGATTTTATATGTCAGCCATAGTTTGGATGAAATTTTGCGTTTAGCAGATAAAGTCATCGTGATGGCACAAGGTAAAGTTAAAGCCTTTGGCGCCTTGGAAGATGTTTGGGCAAGCAGTGCTTTGCGTCCTTGGCTACAGCAAGAAACGTTAAGCAGTGTGGTCAGTGCAACTGTACATAGTCAACACCCTGATTATGAAATGACAGCGGTGATTGTGGGGAGTCAAAAACTGTGGATCCCACGTGTTAACGCACCACAAGGCACTAACGTTCGGATACGTATTGATGCATCGGATGTATCTTTGGTGCTTGAAAAACCACAAGTGAGCAGTATTCGAAATATTTTGGCCGCAGAAGTGGTTGAATGGATTGAAGATGGCGAACAAGTGGATGTGAAGCTAGATTTAGGCGAAGAACATTATTTATGGGCACGTATTACCCGCTGGGCAAGGGATGAGCTGTCTATTCGTAAAGGTAGAAAAGTGTATGCGCAAGTGAAGGCTGTATCGCTATCTCGTCATCTATAATCACTCGTCGTTCTTGGCGTTGTGACAATAGAAAATAAGAAAAGGAAAGCTGAGCTTTCCTTGAATTAATAAAATAATTGGACGTTACAGAACGTACTTACGGATAACTTCAGCAATACCCGGTTCAGTATTAACTCGAGTCACGAGCTTAGCTTGTTGCTTGATTTCATCAACCGCATTACCCATCGCGACACCTAAACCTGCGGTTGTCAGCATACTTAAATCATTGAAATTATCACCAAAAGCGACAACATCATTCATTGTCATCCCTTGGGATTCAACCCATTCCTTTAAGCGTTGGCCTTTACTATTACCTTTACGGCCGACATCCACCTGATCCATCCAAGACCATTCACAATCTAAACCAAAGTCATTTTCAATTTCACTAACGACTTGATGAAGTTGATCTGTATTTGGTGAGCTAACAGCAAATTTCCAAATAGAATCATAGTTATGCATCACATCAGCGTAATCTTCAACAAATTCAATGGTTGGACGCTGTGCAACAGGTAAGGATTCAGCCCAATTTAATGTACGTTTAATGCCTTCTGTTTGCGCGTTATAGAGCATCGCATTATCAACATACATTAAATGTTGAATATCAGTACCACGCAGTTTATCGATCATTTGCGTGACTGAATCGAGGGTCATCGGATTAGATTTTAGGACTTTTTTGCCTAAATAATCGTATAGATAAGTTCCGTTACAGCAGATCGCTGGTGTATCAAGGTCTAAGGTTTGGTAAAACGGATGAATAGCGACATGATGACGACCTGTCACAATGATGACCTTAACGCCTTGGCGACGGGCTTCCTGTAAGACAGCTAGAGATTCCGGTAGAATTTTCTTTTGGTGATCAAGTAGTGTTCCATCAAGATCGAGCGCAATAACGCGGTATGACATAAACGGCTCCACGTGATTTTAGAGTTATCTATACGATGATTGGCAGCATCAGTATAGGAGATGAGGATATATTGAGCACAGCTATAAACTATCATATTCATGTTAGTAAGCTAAGGTTGTTTTATCATCATAGCGGATAATAGTAACGAACTGAACCGTTTTAGTATCACTATTATTTGTTCTTGGCACGATATATATAGTGGTGTTGGTGTCATTTTTTACAGTTAAAGCGAAATTAAACTAATAGCTGCGATAAATTGTAGATAATATTAATTGGCATTGTTAAATCTAGCTGTTGTTGAGGTTGTCTGTCAGAGACAGATATTCCATATTGTTTAGGTAGATACTTTTGATGTGAAAAGCTCAATATCGACTATGATTTTAAAATTTTAAGATAATGAGGCGTTTTTTTAGTAAATTGCAGAATTGAAATTTCGAACGCTCAAAAAGTTGTTAGCATGGACTCATACTACATTGAAGTGATTTGTGGCGAAGGTTATTTAGATAGTATTTAGCATCTTGCTAGTAAGAATAAAGGGTTTATTGTGGTAGCCAATAAAACTTTGATGTTACATTAAAAAATCAAGTTGAAATAATATACTTCGTTATTTATTAAAAATAAACAAGCATAATATAAAAAGTAATTTTCTTAGATTGTTTTCTTTGTGAAATATTAACTAATATGCATGTCGTTTTAAATTGAAAATAAATTTCATGCGAAATAGTTGGGCCATTAATATGGGGATTTAATTATATGAGGTTGGCGATAATTGGATGTGGGAATATTGTAAGAAAGGAACACATACCTGCATTATGTAGTTTGGGGGTGAGTATTAGTGCGCTGTGTGATATATCGATAAGTAATATTTATAAAACAAAATTATTATTAAATTACAGTCCTCCTACTTATTTATGTTATCGTAAAATGTTCGATGAAATTGAGCCAGATACAATTATTATTGCTCTTCCTCATGAGTTATATGGAAATGTAATTTTTTATTGCTGTAAAAATAATATAACAATAATAAAAGAGAAGCCATTTGCTTTAAATGTCATGCAGGCGAAAAAATTAAAGAATTTAATAATTAAAAATGATATGAGATTTTTTACTGTTTGTCAAAAGAGATATACGTTAGCTTATGAAAAACTGAAAGAATATTTAATCTCAACAGAAGAAAAAGTCTCCCAAATAGAAATAAGATACACTATTCCTAGTAAAAATCCAAATAGTGACTGGAGAAGCAGTCATGCGAGTTCTGGTGGTGGTGTTTGGTTGGATATGGGCTATCACATTGTAAATTTAGTAAACTATTTATTTGATGGAGATGAAATTAATGTTAATTACTCTAGGTTAATAAATACTTCTTCTGGTGAATATGATGTTGATGATGTTGCTTTTGTAGAGTTACAATGCAGAGATACAATTATTTTTATATATATATCATGCGTAGGATATAAGAAACATGAAGATGTAACGTTAATAAGTAATAATTGTATTATTTATGGAAATGAAAATATAGTTCAGGTTAAGTCAAAGAAACAAAAAATAATAAATGAATTTAATTTTATTAATGCACTTGAGTCACCATTTGTTCGTATGTATCGAGAGCTTTTTTTCAGTGATTCTCAAGACAGTTTCAATAGTAACTTAGTCAGTTCACTTGCCGTGACCGATATTTTAGAAATTGCTTTCAAAGAAAGTGGTTATAAAGCGATAAAATAAAAAGGAATGGAAGTATGATGAAATCAAAATACTGTAAGTTTAGTCATCCAATTATTACAGATGAAATTAAAGATAGTGTTAATAGGCAACTTTTTGAAGATATCTCAATTTATGATAATGGTGGAATTTACGAGCGCCTAGAAAGTACATTTAAAGAAATTTTTGATGTAGAAAATGCAATTGCTGTTAATTCTGGTACTACAGCATTATTTTCCATGTTTTATGGTGCTGGTATAGGCCGAGGGGATGAAGTAATAGTCCCTAGCTATACATTCTTTGCTACATGCTCTCCACTCCACCAGCTAGGCGCTGAGCTAAAATTTGCAGACTGTGGGGATAATGGCAATGTAGATCCAAAATCCGTAGAAGCCCTGATTAGCGATAAAACAAAAGCGGTGATTATTACACATATGTGGGGGATACCGTGTGATATGGATGAACTGATAGATATATGCGAACGACACGAAATTCTTTTATTAGAAGATAGTTCTCATGCACATGGAGCAACTTGGGATGGCAAAATGATTGGGAGTTTTTCTGATGGTTCTGCTTGGAGTTTTCAGGGTAAGAAAATACTAACTTCAGGCGAAGGTGGCTTCTTTGCCACTAAGCATCGTGAATTCTACGAACGAGCTGTGTTAGTCGGGCATTTTAATAAGCGTGCAAAAAAGGAAGTGAACACTGATAGTTTAAGAGATTTTGCTATTACAGGGACTGGCCTTAATTTACGAATGCACCCACTTGGTGCTTCGGTTGTTATGCCTCAGATGCTAAACTTTGAGCAGATGATGCAAGAAAAAAGGGAAACTGCTCATTTATTGAAAACTGGAATTGAGCAGATCGATGGTTTAAAGATAGTTCGCATTCCTAAAAAAGCGAACCCAGCTTGGTATGCCATGCCAGTTATGTTTGATCAGTCTAAATTTTCAATTGGTCTGCATGAATTCGTAGATATATTAAACCAAGCTGGTGCACTTGAGGCTGATATACCTGGCTCAACGTGCCCTATCAATGAATATTCTCTCTTTCACTCACCAAATAAAATCTCTCGTGACTATGGTGAGAAAATTCGAATTAATAAAGCTTATTTCGGAAATGCTATAAAATTTCACAATAGTATGTTTAAGTTGGATATTTGGTACGGAGAAGAGCGTTTCAATTTTATTGATAATTATTTATCAATCATTTCATCTGTTGCAGAGAAGTATCGAAGATGATAGAAAAATATATCCCTCATTCAGTCATGTCCAAACTTAAAAACTATGATCGTGTTGTTGTAGGCGGTTTAATCAAAGCTGGACATGATTCAAAAATTCTTTTTTTGAAGCGTTCAGAAGGCGAGTTCATGCCAAATGTATGGGAAATTCCTTCTGGTGGCATGGAGTGTGATGAAGATATGCAGACAGCGCTTAGTCGTGAAATCGCAGAAGAAACCGGAATGATAATTATTGAAATTTCTGGGTTTTCCGGTGCGGTTGAGTACCAAGCAATGGGCCAACGTTGTATCCAATTAAACTTTAATGTTTCATGCTCTGGTCATGTTTGTTTAAGCTCTGAGCACTCAGATTTTGCATGGTCTACTGTTGAATCATTCAAGGGAAATCTTGATCGTTTTATGTTGAGAACGTTAGGGTTGCAATGAGTTACCAAAAAGCTAGTTAAGGAGTTCTACAGTGTTAAATATTGCTTTAGAAGCCGCGAATACTGCTAGTAAATATTTACTAAAAGGTTTTTACGAAGCTGGTACATTTACCAGAAAAATAGATAACACCATTGTTACCGCTACAGATCTTAAAGTAGAAAATGTGATAAGAGAAGTACTTCAGGCGAGAACTCCACATATTCCTATTTTAGGGGAGGAGTTCGGAACAAATATTGAAGGTGAATTTTCTACCGGATGGATAATAGATCCTATTGATGGAACACGAGCATTTTTGTATGGCGTTCCATTATTTAGTACGTTAATTGCTTATGTTGAAAGTGGCATTCCCCTTGTCGGAGTTATATCATTTTCCGCTATTGATTCTATATATTATGCATCGTTAGGGAACGGGTGTTGGTCTAAAAAAGGTGATCTTGCACCAAAACGGATATGCACTCAGATAAAAAAAACGAAAAAATTAGGCGAAGCTGTTGTTTCGATATCAGGTATACACAGTACCAATTTTGATAACAGAGAAGGTAACAAAGCTTACAATCTATCAAATGTCGTTAATTCTGCTCAAGATATGGTTTTTATAAATGATTGTTATCAGCATTTAATGGTAGCAGCAGGAAGGATCGATTGTGCTATTGATACGTTAATGAAACCATGGGATATCGCGGCTATTTTACCTTGCCTTACTGAAGCTGGAGTTTATTATGCAAACATTAATGGTAATAAAACAAACGTGATCAATGGGGGAAGTTTGGTGTCAGCATCCTCCTCTGAGTTATTGGATGAATTAATTGTAGCTTTAAATTCATGACGCTGAACTTTGGCGCTATTTACTCACTGTGATTTGCATAATATAGGGTATAGTGAAGCCAATGTAGTGGACTATAGATGCGGTTTTGTATTTTTATCATGAATTAAGGAGTCAGGATGAATCAGGTTGTTTATATTGCGAGCCCCGAGAGTCAGCAAATTCACGTGTGGTCGATGAATGAGGTTGGGGAACTTACTCTTTTACAAACAGTAAAAACACCAGGCCAAGTGCAACCTATGGTATTAAGCCATGATAAAAAATACCTTTATATTGGTGTGCGCCCGAATTTTCGTGTCGTAACCTATGAAATTGAAGGCAAAGGGACACTGCGTTTAAAAGCAGAAACATCCGTTCCGGGAACGCCAGTTCACTTATCATTGGATAACACGGGCAAATATTTATTTGTTCCTTCATATCATCAACATAATCTATCAGTTCTGACTATCAATGATGAAGGTGTACCAAACCAAGTCGTTCAAGTGATTGAAGGATTGCAAAATCCACATTCGTCTCATGTTGATGTTGATAATCAACAGCTTTGGGTGCCTTGCTTAGGTGAAGACCATATCCGTTTATTCGATTTACATGAAAATGGTTATTTAACCGAAGCAACTGCAGACCAAATTACTACGGCTGAAAAATCTGGCCCTCGTCATCTGGCCTTCCATCCGACTGAAAAGGTCATTTATTGTGTGAATGAGTTAGATTCAACGGTAGGCGTATATCGTAAATTCACTCGCTATCGTAACATGCAAACTTTGGCAAATTACCCATTAGGTAACGAAAGCCAGCGCTGGGCTGCCGATATCCATATTACGCCAGATGGCCGCCATTTATATGTTAGTGAACGTTCTGAAAGCTACCTCAGCCACTATCTGGTTTCTGATGACGGTTGCGAGCTAACATTAGAAGCACGTTACCCAACAGAGACGCACCCAAGGGGCTTTAATATTGATGCGACAGGTCGTTTTTTAATTTCCAGCGGGCAAAAATCAGACCACGTTTCAGTTTCTGAAATTGACCCGATTACGGGAAAATTGCGTTTATTAGCACGCTATGGGGTAGGGAAAGGACCTATGTGGGTCACTATCCTTTAATCTTCGTCATACTTCGAGCTATAGCGGTGTTGGCTTCACTCGGCTACTTGGGTCACATACTGGTGTATGCTCCCCAAGATATCCTCGATTGCCGCCTTGCTATAACTCGAATTATTTAGAAGATTCTCTAGTTAAAAATCTAGTTAAAAATCTAGTTAAAAATCTAGTTAAAAATCTAGTTAAAAATCTAGTTAAAAATCTAGTTAAAAAATCGACTTAGATTAAGATTGAATTTATTGAGTTATCCCAACACTTTTGCCATCGTATTCGTCACGTTGCTCAGTTGCTCTGGGGTGATGATGTACGGTGGCATTACATAAATCAGTTTGCCGAATGGGCGAACCCAAACACCATTTTCCACAAATACTTTTTGCAAAGCCGCTGTGTTTACAGGTTTCTTCATTTCAATCACGCCAATTGCACCTAGAACTCTCACATCTGCTACGCTAGGATGGGATGCTAATGGTGTTAGCTCAGTCTTAAGTTGTTGTTCAATAGTGGTAATTGTTGTTTGCCAAGGGCTATTGAGCAGCAAAGTCAGGCTAGCATCTGCAACGGCACAGGCAAGTGGGTTGCCCATAAAGGTTGGGCCATGCATAAAACAACCCGCTTCCCCATTGCTAATAGTTTCTGCAACGTGGCGGGTTGTGATCGTTGCCGAAAGGGTCATATAACCACCGGTTAATGCTTTTCCTAAACACATAATATCCGGTGATATATTTGCATGATGGCAAGCAAACAATTTGCCTGTACGACCAAACCCCGAAGCGATTTCATCGGCAATTAATAATAGACCATATTGATCGCATAAATGGCGAACTCCCTTTAAATATTCAGGGTGATAGATGCGCATTCCACCAGCGCCTTGAACAATCGGTTCAAGGATGATCGCTGCAATTTCATGGCTATTTTCGGCAAGTTGTACCTCAAGAGGGTGCAAATCTGCACTATCCCATTCATCGTAAAAACCGCATTGTGGGGCTTCCACAAAAATATGCGGAGGTAAATACCCCTTATACAGGCCATGCATTGAATTATCAGGGTCACAAACGGCCATCGCACCGAAGGTATCACCATGATATCCATGACGTAATGTGAGGATCCGTTGACGCTTTTCCCCTTTGGCTTGCCAATATTGCAATGCCATTTTCAGAGCAACTTCAACCGCCACTGACCCGGAATCGGCAAGAAAGACACATTCGAGTGGCTCTGGCGTGATTGCAACCAACTGCTTGCATAGATTCACTGCGGGTGGGTGCGTAATTCCACCAAACATCACATGGGACATTTTGGCTAATTGCGTTGTGACCGCTTGGTTTAATACAGGGTGATTGTAACCATGAATGGCTGCCCACCATGAAGACATCCCATCAATTAATTTTTTCCCATCGGCCATGATTAGCTCAGCTCCATGGGCTTCAACAATCGGATAAGCCGGAATTGGTTGGCTCATCGAGGTATAAGGGTGCCAAATATGTTTGGCATCAAATTGAATATCTACGTTATCCATTTGCTATCATCGTCAACTTTTTTATCTCATTTTAGTTGACATGATAATCACAATATTTAAACTGGCAACAACTTTTTCAACTGGAGCGTTTCCGTGAGCCAATTAAAACAGTGGACAATAAAACAAGCTAATGAACTGTTTTCAATGCCTTTTTTTGAACTATTATTTCAGGCACAGCAAATTCATCGCCAACATTTCGACCCCCAGCAAGTGCAAGTCAGCACTTTGTTATCGATTAAAACTGGGGCTTGCCCTGAAGATTGTAAGTATTGCGCGCAAAGCGCCCGCTATAAAACAGGGCTAGAAACTGAAAAATTAATGGAAGTTCAGCAAGTTCTGGAATCGGCGAAAAAAGCAAAACAAGCAGGTTCAACCCGTTTTTGTATGGGCGCGGCATGGCGTAACCCGAAAGAACGCGATATGCCTTACCTTGAAATGATGGTAAAAGAAGTGAAGTCACTCGGCATGGAAACCTGTATGACTTTAGGGATGATTGATAATTCCCAAGCTCAACGCTTAGCAGAAGCAGGATTAGATTATTATAACCATAACCTTGATACCTCTCCAGAATACTACGGCAATATTATTACGACTCGCAGTTATCAAGATCGCTTAAATACACTCGAAAATGTACGAGATGCAGGGATCAAAGTCTGCTCGGGTGGGATTTTAGGCTTAGGTGAAAAAGTTAGTGACCGAGCGGCCTTATTAGTCCAATTAGCCAATTTACCGAAACCGCCAGAAAGTGTGCCGATCAACATGTTGATGAAAGTTGAAGGCACCCCAATGGCAGATAACGAAGATGTCGATGCATTTGATTTTATTCGTACTATTGCCGTTGCACGCATCATGATGCCAACGTCATACGTTAGGCTGTCTGCAGGCCGTGAATACATGAATGAGCAAACCCAGGCATTATGTTTTATGGCCGGTGCAAACTCCGTATTCTATGGGTGTAAATTATTAACGACGCCAAACCCTGACGAAAACAAAGACTTGGCGCTATTCAGAAAACTGAATATTAACCCTGAGCGTTTTGAAACCGACGAAGGGAATAACCATCAAGCTGCTAAGTTAGCCGAAACGTTGTTAACTGCTGATAACGCTCAATTTTATAACGCTGCAGTATAATGACTTGGCAATCATTTATACAAAACCAGATAGCGCAGCGTAAGCAGGCGTCTATCTGGCGTCAGCGTCAGTGCATTGATCATGCGAATGGTAGGTCTCTTTATTTTTCCGGAAAAGAATATCTCAACTTTTCATCCAATGACTATTTGGGGTTATCTCACCATCCCCAAGTGGTTGCCGCTTGGCAACGTGGTGCCGATGAATATGGCGTGGGGAGTGGGGGATCGGGACATATCACAGGGTTCACCAAAGCGCATGATAAATTAGAGCAAGCGCTCGCTGGTTGGCTAGGCTACCCAAAAGCCTTATTGTTTATTTCTGGATTTGCTGCGAACCATGCGGTGATCACCGCATTAATGACGGAAAAAGATCGTATCTTAGCGGATAAGCTCAGCCATGCATCGATCATGGAAGCCTCGATTCATTCGGGGGCTCAATTAAGGCGCTTTCAGCATAATAATCCATTATCACTCGAAAACTTAATCCACAAGCCTATTTCGGGAAAAACGCTTGTTGTGACGGAAGGCGTTTTTAGTATGGATGGTGATAGTGCTCCCCTTCAACAATTACAGGAAATAGCAAGAAATCTGCATGCTTGGTTGATGGTTGATGATGCACATGGTATTGGCGTTATCGGAGAACAAGGTCGTGGTAGCTGCTTTGCGAGTGGGGTTAAACCTGAAATTTTAGTCGTAACATTTGGTAAAGCATTTGGTTTAAGTGGCGCAGCGGTGCTGTGTGATGAGCCAACGGCTGAATTTTTCATCCAATCTGCACGCCATTTAATTTATAGCACTTTGATGCCTCCGGCTCAGGCAGTTGCTCTTCTAGCGGCCGTTGAGCAAATTCAGCTTGCGGATCAGGCACGAGAAAATCTTAAGCAACATATTGAATATTTTAGACATAATGCTGATTTTCATGGCATGCAACTGACTGATTCAACGACGGCTATTCAGCCATTAATTGTTGGCGAAAACCAAGCTAGCCAACAGTTAGCCAATTTTTTACGCAACAAAAATATTTGGGTGCAAGCGATTAGGCCGCCAACGGTTCCGCCCGGGAGTGCTAGGCTACGGATCACGTTAAGTGCTGCACACCAACGTCAAGATATCGATCAATTATTGGAGGCTTTACATGACTTTATCGCTCAGTCGTGAAAAGCATAAAATTGCAGCGGCATTTGGCCGTGCAGCTAAAAGTTATGATGCAGTGGCAAGTTATCAACGATCAACAGGAACACAACTCCTTGATCATCTGATTTCAGCCTTAAATCACTCACAATCAACGGCGCCATTGCATATTTTAGATGCAGGGTGCGGTACGGGCTATTTTAGCTATAAATTGAAAAACCAAGGGCATCGCGTCACTGCATTAGACCTTTCTGTGGGAATGCTTGAAATGGCACAAACGAAAGCCGTGGCCGATCACTATTTATGTGCTGATATAGAATCCATTTCATTAGATTCACAAACCTTTGATGTGGTTTTTTCAAATTTATCGGTCCAATGGTGCCAAGATCTGAGTAAAGCATTAAGCGAATTGTATCGGGTGACAAAACCGGGTGGAGTTGTGGTGTTCACTACGCTTGCAGAGCATTCTCTCACAGAATTATCTTCAGCTTGGCATTCACTTGATGGCTATTCGCATGTGAATTCCTTTCTCAGTGTTCAACAGATACGAAATAGTTGTCAGTCATGGAGACATAAACTTATTTTTCAGAAGGATACACTCTATTTTCCTGAGTTAATAGCGTTGCTCCATTCATTGAAAGGGATTGGCGCGACACATTTGACCACTGGGCGTAAAGCTGGGCTAGTGACTCGTCAGCATTTGCAGCAACTTGCTTTGCTCTATCCAATGACAGAGCAAGGCCTACCTTTAACTTACCATACGGTGTTTGGAGTGATTTACCGTGACTAAAGTGTATTTTGTAACAGGAACGGATACAGAAGTAGGGAAAACCGTTGTAAGTTGTGCTTTACTGCAAGCCGCAGGTTATCAAGGTTTGAACACGGTGGGCTTTAAGCCCGTTGCATCTGGAAGTGAACTCACGGTAGACGGGTTGCGTAATAGCGATGCGTTATTATTACAAGCCAATAGCCGAGTAAAATTACCCTATCAGGTGATTAACCCGATTGTGTTTGAAGCACCCACTTCGCCACATATTATCAGTGAAGAATTAAATCAACCTATTGAATTTTCAATAATCAATCAAGGGTTGGCTTATTTGAAATCTCAAGCTGATTGGTTATTAGTGGAAGGTGCTGGTGGCTGGTATACCCCGTTATCCGTAGAAAAAACGTATGCAGATTGGGTGATTGAACAGCAGTTACCCGTTATTTTAGTGGTTGGTGTTAAGTTAGGTTGTATAAACCATGCATTGTTAACCATGGAATCTATCGAGGCTTCAGGTTTGCCTGTGGCTGGCTGGGTCGCCAATGAAGTTGAACCTGCTGGTCGTTTCCAAGCACAATATTTGCTGACACTTAATCGAATGATTAAGGCACCTTGTTTAGGTGTGATCCCACATCAAGACACTCTTAACGGTGAATTAGGCAGCTATTTAGATCTTTCTTTATTAACTCTTTGATTATATAAAATTTATAAATATTTTACCCCAAGTAAGTCAAGTGCTTGGGGCTGATCAATTGTTAAATAGAGATCCGATCTTTTTTAACGTTCTCAACTGAAATACTGTCAAGTATTTCAGTAAAAATACCACTCAGATCTTAATAAAAAAGATAAAATCTGTTTTTCATCGCAGTTACTACGTAAAAATTTTTTCATTAAACTGCCATCTTTTTGTCATTTAGCCTCCATTGAACAAATCTTAGGGATCTTGTGAATCCATGAGCCTAAAGGGCTTCAAGAGTTATCCACCATTTCTGTGGATAACCTTGTGTATTAACGTTATAAAACAAGTTCTACGCTAGGCGACAAGCGGCTTTGACTTTATTTGATGTGATTCTGGACTTTAAATTAATTTTTAATAAATACAAATGGTTAAATAAAATCAAGCCTTCAATTTGCATTTGAGATACGGCATAAAAATGCAATAGCATAAAATATAAAGTTTCAAAAAGGTCAAGCACTTTTTTGGGGATAACATTTTTATAAACATATTAGAACGGAGAATAACAGAAAATTTAGCTTCAATACTTGAAGCTGGTTTTTTATCCAGTATCATAATGGGAGAAACTAGTTAAGGGGCGTTAATATGAGTAAGGATTTTAAGCTGTATTCTGATTTTCAGCCGGGAGGGGACCAACCCGAAGCCATCCATAAGTTAAGGGAAGGGCTACAAGATGGACTTGCTCATCAAACCCTATTAGGGGTAACGGGGTCTGGTAAGACGTTCACTATTGCCAACGTTATTGCGCAAGAGAACCGGCCTACCATGTTAATGGCGCATAATAAAACCTTAGCGGCACAGCTTTATAGCGAAATGAAAGCCTTCTTCCCAGACAACGCTGTGGAATATTTCGTTTCTTACTATGACTATTATCAGCCTGAAGCTTACGTCCCAAGCTCCGATACTTTCATTGAAAAAGATGCGTCTGTAAACGAACACATTGAGCAAATGCGGTTATCTGCGACCAAGGCCTTACTCGAACGTCGCGATGTGATTGTGGTGGCTTCTGTGTCGGCTATTTACGGTTTGGGTGACCCTGACAGCTACTTAAAAATGATGTTGCACCTAACGGATGGCATGATCATCGACCAACGCTCAATTTTAAGGCGTTTAGCGGACTTGCAATATACGCGGAATGACCAAGCTTTTACGCGGGGGACTTTCCGCGTCCGTGGTGAGGTTATCGACATTTTTCCTGCGGAATCAGACGAGTATGCCTTACGTGTTGAGCTATTTGATGACGAAGTTGAACGGTTGTCATTATTTGACCCATTGACAGGGCAAATACAACATCGTGTTCCTCGTTTCACCGTTTATCCAAAAACGCACTATGTCACACCGAGAGAACGCATTCTTGAGGCAATGGAACAAATTAAGGTTGAATTGGCGGATAGACGAAAAGTATTACTAGAAAACAATAAATTACTGGAAGAGCAACGTATTACTCAACGAACGCAATTCGACTTAGAGATGATGAACGAGCTCGGTTATTGTTCAGGTATTGAAAACTATTCACGCTACTTATCGGGTCGTGCTCCTGGTGAGCCACCGCCGACACTATTTGATTACTTACCCGCAGATGGCTTGCTGGTGGTGGATGAATCTCACGTTACTATCCCGCAAATAGGCGCGATGTATAAAGGGGATCGCTCAAGAAAAGAAACCTTAGTTGAATATGGGTTTCGTCTTCCTTCTGCATTAGATAACCGGCCAATGCGCTTTGAAGAATTTGAAGCCTTAGCTCCTCAAACTATTTATGTGTCGGCAACGCCGGGTAACTACGAGCTTGATAAATCAGGCAATGAAGTGATTGAGCAAGTTGTTAGGCCTACTGGCCTACTTGACCCGATTATTGAAGTCCGCCCAGTTACTACCCAAGTGGATGATTTACTGTCTGAAATCCGTATCCGTGTACAGAAAAATGAACGTGTATTAGTCACTACTTTAACAAAACGTATGGCAGAGGATTTAACGGAATATCTCGAAGAGCACGGTGAGCGAGTGCGTTATCTTCACTCAGATATCGATACAGTAGAGCGTGTGGAAATTATTCGCGACCTGCGACTTGGTGAGTTTGATGTACTGGTTGGGATCAACTTATTAAGAGAAGGCTTGGATATGCCAGAGGTCTCTCTGGTGGCTATTTTGGACGCGGACAAAGAAGGTTTCTTGCGCTCAGAGCGTTCGCTTATTCAAACCATAGGGCGTGCGGCTCGTAACTTAAATGGTAAGGCAATCCTTTACGGAGACAGGATCACCAACTCCATGCAAAAAGCGATTGCAGAAACAGAGCGTCGCCGTGCTAAACAAATGGCGTTCAACGAAGAACATGGAATCGTACCACAAGGTTTGAATAAGAAAATCGGTGATATCCTGCAAATTGGCCACAAAGTGGGTGGTAAAGGAAAAAACCGTACGAAAGACAATGGTAAAAATAATAATTCGGTTGATATCCAATCGATGTCGACAAAAGAGTTGGAGCAACGGATTTCGCAACTTGAAGCGCAAATGTATAAGCATGCTCAAGATCTTGAATTTGAAGCGGCTGCGCGAGTCCGAGACGAATTGCAGGAGATACGCTCTCAGTTTATCGCTAATTCGTAATTTTCCTCATACCTCACGTTGTGGGGGTGTTGGCTACGTTTAGTCACTCGGGTCACATATTTATGTATGCTCCCCGAGCTGCCTTCACTTGCCGCCTACCCATAACGCAAAGTATTTTGAAAATAGATTTTGTGGAAATACGGGAAACAAAGGGCTAATTTTAGGGAAGGTTTTCCGCTGCGGGTATTTAGCAGCGGAATGGCGGTTAGGGGGTTATAACAAGTTGATGGTTTCTTCGATGGCTTGCAGTAACAGCTTTCTATCATGGCGATAGGGAATATCGTCAGCTTCGAGTACCCGTTGAATTATTTTGCGTTCAGGGCTGATATTGCTTGTTTGTGTGCGAGGGCCAAGGATTAACGCATCAATTTTTTGGCAACCAATATAATGCTCCATCATTTTTAGCTTGTCAGGCAAAGACAGGTTTGCTGCTGGGGAGCTAATTTCTTTCGCTAAGTTACCAATATAAATCATCGGGGCTTTACATTCGCGCAGTGCAGCTGCAATTTCATCCAAAAGCAATAATGGCATTAAACTGGTAAAAAAGCTGCCGGGGCCGATAATAATTAAGTCTGCTTGGTGGATAGCCTGTAAGGCTTCTTTCGTTGCCTTTACTGTCGGGTATAAGCGTAATTCTTGCGGGATTTCATGTAAGGCATCAACATTCACCTCACCGTATACTTCATTGCCCATTTCATCGATAGCCATTAAATCAACAGGGGATTCCGACATCGGGATCAACTGCGCATCAACTTTTAGCATATTACGGATAAGATTTATGGCTTCTAACGGACGAACACTTAGGTGGTCTAATGATTTTAACATTAAATTACCTAAATTATGGCCTGAAAGTTCACCATTACCGCTGAAACGGTATTCAAACATCGCAGAAGCAATAGATGGCTCAGTAATTAGCTGATTTAAACAGTTACGCATATCTCCCCAAGCGATCCCGCCTTCAGAGCGGCGAATACGGCCTGTTGAGCCCCCATTATCGGTTGTGGTAACAATACCCGTTAAACGAGAACCTAAAGAAGAAAGTGAAGACATCACGCGACCAAGTCCATGCCCGCCACCTAGAGCGACAACATGCCTGAGATCCGCCAGACTGCAATTCGGCATAGTGTTCCTATATCAGTTAATTTTCAGTACTTATAAAAGCAAGTAAACCAGCGAGTTACGAAATGCGTTTTTTACGCTAAGCCCGTTTTATGGCGACTAAAATAAATTGGGCGTTAATCTATCATAAAACATCATTCTTAGCTTAAGTACTGTGACAAAAAACAATAAAAGAGACGATTCTGTATTGATGTGAGTCTTAGAAGGAAAAATGCGCTAGGGAGTTTTCATTTTAAATTATTATCTATATCATGTAAATAATTCTCATTTTCATTATTTATTTTATGGATCAATATGTCTGATTCAGAATTACAGCGCCTGTTTGCTCGCCATTCATCGTCGTTATGCCGTTATCTGAATATGTACCTTAAAGACCATAATTTAAGTATGGATATCACACAGGAAAGCTTTGCTCGAATGGCAGAGTTAATGAAAACATCAACTATTCAAGATTTTGATGCGTATTTGTATCGAATTGCGAAAAACCTGATGGTTGACCACTTCCGGCTACAGAAAAAACAACAATTAATGGCGATCAGTGACCAACAATGGCAAGAGATCCCATCGCGGGTAAAAGGTATTGAAGCCACGGTTATTCATGATCAACAACTTGCACAAATTCAGAAAATTATTCAATCTTTGCCGCCCAGGACTCAGGAGATATTTCGCTTGCATCGAGAAGAAGGATTAGCTCAAACGGAAGTAGCGCAGCGCTTAAATATTTCATTAAGCACAGTCGAAAAACATTTAGCCAATGCATTGGCAATGCTAATTCATAAATGGAGAGACTAGTCATGAAGCCATCTGATAGTCCATCTGAAATTGAAAACAAAGCCGCAATGTGGGTTGTTAAAACCACGCAACGAGAGCTGACGTCGCAAGAAAATGAAGATTTCCAGTCTTGGCTCAATGCGTCAGAGTTACATAAGTCTACATACTATCGTGCACGGCAATTATGGGCATTAACAGCCAATAAACCGCGACAACAAACAGTAGATAACCAACAGGGAATGAATAAAAAGAGGCGGCCTCGCTATATTGGTTTATCAATAGCGGCGGTTGTGCTAGTGAGTGTGTTATCCATGTCAATTTGGTATTTTCAATATACACAGCCAGTGGATTACTATGCGAAAACCGGTGAAATACAGCATATTACCTTACCTGATGGTAGCCGTGTTGACCTCGACAGTGGTGCGCAATTGCAATTAGCGTTTAGCCCGCAGTATCGGCAAGTTAATTTATTACGAGGGCGTGCTTATTTTACTGTTGCACCAAAAACGGATACGGAACCAAGGCCTTTTCAGGTTATGGCGAAAAATGGGATAACTCAGGCACTTGGCACTGAATTTTCAGTTGATAATGAAAATAGCAAAGTGGCAGTCAGTGTTTATCAACACAGTGTAAAGGTGTCACTATTCTCAGGGCAAGAAATGGTCATTCCAGCAGGAAATTTCACTCAATATCAATCAGATATAACGCCTATGACTTCAATGGTCAACTCACATTCTACGGTATGGCGAGAAGGACAAATTATTTTTCAGCAGCAAACCTTTCCGGAGGTTATTGCTGAAATAAATCGATACCGTGACAAGCAAATTATTTTATTGACTGAGGAGCGAGTAGGGCACATTAGTGGTGTATTACAAATTAACACACTTGATAGTGGGCTAACGCATTTGGTGTCATCATATGGCTTATCCGTTTATGAAATCCCATTTTTCACTTTAATATATTGATTATTAATAATTAATATAGATATCGAATAATAATAAATTATTTTTTTTAAATTTATTTACGGGTTTTCCTAATTCCCGCGTCTTAATCTAAGTGATTATGATTTTTATTACCATTATCATTTTAGGGATGGGAAATGACTCAAAAAAAGCACCACTATAAAAAAGCAACAATCTGTGTTCACCTTGCATTATT
Source organism: Providencia sp. PROV004 (assembly GCF_011045615.1). Taxonomy (NCBI): domain Bacteria; kingdom Pseudomonadati; phylum Pseudomonadota; class Gammaproteobacteria; order Enterobacterales; family Morganellaceae; genus Providencia; species Providencia sp. PROV004. The sequence continues at coordinate 3,340,067 of NZ_CP042859.1, read as the reverse complement.
TACGTTACCTGCATTTTCATTTTTCAATCTAGCACAGGCTAACTCAGCGGTAGCATCCGCACAGCAGGAAATAACATTTTCTGTTGCTGCAGGCTCACTTGAAAATGCTTTGCTGCAATTCGCTCGGCAAGCAAAGGTAGAAATAATCATTCAGAGCCGAGAAATTAATGACTTACAAAGTCAAGGCTTGAAAGGAAGCTTTACGCTACAGGAGGGATTACGTCGATTAATTGGTTCAAACCCTGTGCAATATCAATTACAAAATAACCGAATAACAATAGAGCGTATCGCGCCTATTACCGGTGATTCGGTGATTAAGCTAGATAACATTACCGTCACAGCAAGCCAGATCCAACAAGGGGATTGGGTATATAACAGTCCATCATCTGTCAGTGTAATTAGTAAAAAACAAATTGATGACCGCCCACCAAAGCACATAGCTGATGTGTTAGAGCTAACGACAGGTGTCTATTCGAGTGTTAGCCAACAAGACCCTTCTTTATCTGTGAATATCCGTGGGATACAGGATTATGGTCGTGTGAATATGAATATCGATGGTATGCGGCAAAACTTTCAAAAAAGCGGACATGGGCAGCGCAATGGTTCTATGTATATCGACTCAGAACTGCTTTCTGGGGTGGAAATACAAAAGGGCAATACAAGTGGAATGGGAAGCGGTGGAACCTTAGGTGGTGTGGCGACCTTCAATACAGTCAATGCGTCTGATTTTTTATCAAAAGATAAAACTTTTGGTGGAAAATTACATGCGAGTATGGGGTCAAATAATACTCATTTTATTGGCAGTAGTGTGCTGGCATTAGGGAATGAAAACGCGGATTTGTTATTTGCGGCCAGTGAACGACGTCTTGGGGATTATAAACCAGGAACTCACGGTAATATCGGTAATATTCGAGTCAATAATGGGGCAGGGCATTATGATGAACTTGCGCACCAATTAAAACACACTCGTATTAATGACAGTAATTACCGAATGACCTCTTATTTGGCAAAAGCCGGTTGGAATATAAGTGACGAACAGCGTTTACAATTTAATTACTTAGAAACCAAAGTGGCAACGCCAAATGCAGGAACGCTAACGAATTTAGGTAGCTCGTGGCCTTATAAGCTAGGGTGGAAAAGTAGCGGTTTCAGTGATGTAACAGCCAAGAATTATTCCCTTGATTACACTCAATTTAGCGATAAACCATGGAGCACCGAGCTAAAAGGAAAAGTGTATTTTGTTGATACCAAAGACAATACAGACACCTATTCCACTAGCCAAATTTATAATAATGGCTACCAGATGGACACTCGAGTCAAAACGGTAGGGATACAGCTTGAAAATCATTCAGAAATTGAATTTAACCATAACAATGTATTAAAAGCGCATTATGGTTTGGAAACTTTCCAAGACAAAGCGAGTAGTAGTTCGACACGTGAAGCGGCGAGTGGAGTGACACCGGACGGAAAACGTTCATTGAGCTCACTTTTCACTAATTTGACTTATGAATATGATGATTGGTTAACATTAGAAGGGGGAATGCGTTATGACTATTATTCTCTCAAAGGCCAAACGAGTATGAGTTATGCAGTACTTCCTTATACCAGAGACAATCCATGTACAGGAAGAAGGTTACGTGATTGCAAGGTTGTTATGACGACGGAAAATTGGGATGTTGATAACTCAGAAGGGGCATTTTCACCCCATATTCGTTTAGCGGTACGTCCTAATCTTGAATGGATGGAATTGTTTACCAGTTATGGGCGGTCATGGCGCCCGCCAGCGATTACAGAAACGTTAACCACAGGAAGTGCTCACAGTAGTTCGACTCAATTTCCCAATCCGTATTTAAAACCTGAGCGTTCAAATGCTTGGGAAGTGGGGATGAACATCAATTATCCGCAATTGTTTATCGAAGAAGACCGATTTGTGGCAAAAGTTGCCTATTTTGATACACGTGTAGATAACTACATTAACTTAGCGATTGACCGTAAGAAACCAGGGATGGTTAGCCCTAATATTGGAAATGCTGCTTATAGCAACAACTTGGTTGCGACCCGTTTTAGAGGGGTTGAATATCAACTAAATTACGACGCAGGTTTTGTGTATGCAGACCTGACCTTTACCCATATGATTGGCAAAAATAAATTTTGTTCACATCCTGCATGGCTAGGTGGTGTATTGAAGTATGGCGAAGACGTTGGCCCAGGTAACTGGTATGTTGAGCCAAATGAGGCATCAAATAACCATGTGGATTGTGACAGCAGCGCCATTTTCAGCAGTGCAGCGAACTTACCCGGTGACCGTGGTTCCTTTACATTAGGTGGGCGAGCGTTTGATAGAAAACTCGATGGTGGTGTAGTCGTTCGCTTCACGCCAGGTTTTCAAGACTACTCAGTACAATCAAATTCCCCTTACTTAGCTGACTGGCCTAAATATACATTGATTGATTTATATGCAAGTTATGCTTTAACCGATAATTTAACTATTCGAGGAAATGTCGAAAACTTGACCAATCGGGCGTACGTGGTTAGTTATGGGGAAAGCTTGGCCAATACGTTAGGTAGAGGGCGAACGGTGTCGGGCGGGATAGAATACCGTTTCTAAATATACGTCATACTTTACGCTGTCGTGTTATTGGTTAATAAATTTTGCACCTTACTATTTATTTTTAATTGATATGCCAATTATTCAATTTGAAATATCGGTTTTGATAAGCGTTGAGTGTTGATATTGATAACGTAAACAATTAGATGGGGAGCTTGCTCCCCATTTTAGATCTATATCAATAAATGTTTAATTAAATAATTAGAGATGTTAATCAATTAGTATGAAATTATGTTTTTTAAAGCCATCTAAAATGGAAAATTATCAGTGATAATAATAGCTTCGGTGATTCTATAATATTTTTTGTAAGTCGTTGTATATAATGATATATATCGAATTGCAATTCGCTTTTTCAATTTCTATCGGCTAGAATCCTTACATAAATTAAGTGAACAGAGTGACGCATTTTACAGTTTAAAATCAGTGACTCGGTTCCAAATAAAACTCCTAGCCTTTGCGTCTAAGTTTGAACGACTGAATATGATGCACTGGCCGTGGCCTAGAGCCACCAGGGTGCAAGATAGAAATGTCTGCATCTCCCGTACTTGGAAAGGTGTGATTATGCAGCAACTTGTCGATCAATTTGACCGGAAATTTTACTATCTCCGACTTTCTATAACAGATGTTTGCAACTTTCGTTGCACATACTGCCTACCCGATGGCTATAAGCCAAGCGGTCGTCATGAATTCTTAACACTGGATGAAATTCGTCGTATCAGTACGGCATTCGCAGAATTAGGCACAGAAAAAGTGCGTATTACTGGCGGTGAGCCGACCATGCGCAAAGATTTCAGTGATATTATTGCTGCCATCAATGAAAATGAATCGATCAAAAAAATCGCCGTGACCACTAATGGTTATCGTATGGCCAGAGACGTAAAAGAGTGGAAAGATGCTGGACTGAACGCGATCAATGTGAGTGTTGATAGCCTCGATCCACGTCAATTTGCGGCCATCACGGGACAAGACAAATTCTTTCAGGTGATGAAAGGTATTGATGCTGCTTTTGAAGCTGGCTTTGAAAAAGTCAAAGTGAACGCGGTATTAATGAAAAATGTCAACGATATCGCTTTGAAGTCATTCCTAAACTGGATCAAACATCGTCCTATTCAATTACGCTTTATTGAGTTAATGGAAACCGGCGACGGCAGCGATATTTTCCAACGTTTTCATATTTCGGGTGAAACTATTCGCGAGCGTTTAATTGAAGAAGGCTGGTATATGCTTCCACGTTCCCGAAGCGACGGCCCTGCTCAAGTCTTTAGTCACCCAGATTACCAAGGCGAAATCGGGCTTATCATGCCGTACGAAAAAGATTTTTGCCAAAGCTGTAACCGCTTACGTGTTTCCTCACTAGGAAACCTACATTTATGTTTATTTGGTGAAAATGGCATTCCGCTGCGTGATTTATTGGGTGCAGATGACCAAAACGAAGCGTTAAAAGCCCGCATTCAGCGAGGCTTACACCATAAACGAGAAACCCATTTTCTGCATATGGGTGATAGCGGAATTACACCTAATTTATCTGTAATCGGCGGTTAACTCTTTTTTATTTCAGGAGAAGATATGTCCCAACTGACTCACCTCAATGCGTCGGGCGAGGCGCATATGGTTGATGTTTCAGCCAAAGCTGAAACTGTTCGTGAAGCTCGCGCAGAAGCTTATGTCACTATGAATCCAGCAACTCTAACGATGATTGTTGACGGTAGCCATCATAAAGGCGATGTGTTTGCCACGGCGCGTATTGCGGGTATTCAAGCGGCAAAAAATACCTGGCAGCTTATCCCATTATGCCACCCACTGCTGTTAACCAAAGTTGAAGTGATACTCAAAGCGGAACCTGAGCATAACCGAGTTCGTATTGAAACTTGTTGCCGATTAACAGGGAAAACAGGGGTTGAAATGGAAGCATTAACTGCTGCATCCGTTGCTGCTTTGACGATTTATGACATGTGTAAAGCAGTGCAAAAAGATATGGTGATTGGCCCTGTTCGTTTATTAGAAAAAACAGGCGGTAAGTCTGGACATTTTAAGGTGGAATAATGATCACAGTATTATTTTTTGCTCAAGTACGTGAGCTAGTCGGAACAGAACGCTTAGAACTCACTGACACTTACCAAAAAGTTGAAGATTTACGTCAAGCGCTTTCACAAAAAGGCGATCGCTGGGCGTTGGCACTTGAAGATGGCAAATTACTTGCCGCTGTTAATCAATCATTTGTTTCACTAGACCACCCACTCTCAGAAGGGGACGAAGTGGCCTTTTTCCCACCAGTCACTGGGGGGTGATATGGAAAACACCCATATTGCAGTACAAACAGAAAATTTTAGTGTTGGCGAGCAATATCAATGGCTTGCTCAATGCGATAGTGATGGTGCAGTCGTGACTTTTACGGGGAAAGTGCGTAACCATAATTTAGGTGACAGTGTTGCGGCATTAACACTCGAACACTACCCGGGAATGACAGAAAAAGCGTTAACAAATATAGTTGTAGAAGCAAAAGAACGTTGGCCATTGCAGCGAGTCAGTGTGATCCACCGTATTGGTACCTTACAACCTGGCGAAGAAATTGTTTTTGTTGGGGTGACGAGTGCCCATCGAAATGCAGCATTTCAAGCTGCTGAATTTATTATGGATTACTTAAAAACTAAAGCACCATTTTGGAAAAAAGAAACATTACCTGAAAATGAGCGATGGGTGGAAGCGAAAGAAACCGACGAGGCGTCTGCAAACCGCTGGTAATCGCACTTTTTCCTCTGAAAAATACGAATTTGCTGAATGGTATTGTCAAAAGAATGTGTTAGACTTTGGTTAATTTCTCCGATTACAGTATTTTTACTGGGTCGATTTTTCTTTTAGCGAAAGGGTAACCATCATGGGTCAGTTTGATCAACGTAATGATTCTCTTGTCCAGGGTGCCAATACTGGCGTTCAGGCATTTATGTCGCAAGTATACGGCTGGATGACAGTCGGTCTACTGCTGACAGCTTTTGTTGCATGGTATTCAGTTAGCAGCGGTTTGTACTACACCATTGCAACCAATAAAATTCTCTTTTTTGGAATGATTATTGCTGAGCTCGGTTTAGTGATGGGAATTTCATTCCTACTGCAAAAAATTAGTGGCATGGCAGCAACGGGCATGTTTATGCTCTATTCATTGCTCACAGGCTTAACGATTTCAGTTATTCTTGCTGCGTATACAGGTGAGTCTGTTGCGGGTACATTTGTCATTACCGCGGTAATGTTTGGTGCATTAAGCTTCTACGGCTATACCACTAAACGTAGCTTAACAGGTATGGGTAACTTCCTGTTTATGGCGCTGATTGGTATTGTTGTTGCTTCTTTGGTTAACATCTGGCTGCAAAGCACCATGATGTATTGGGTGATCACATACGGTGGTGTTTTACTGTTTGCTGCTTTAACCGCGTATGACACACAAAAACTGAAAGAAATGGGTTCACAAATTGATGAAAACGACAGAGAAACAATGCGTAAATACTCTATCATGGGTGCATTATCTCTGTATTTAGACTTCATTAACCTGTTCTTAATGTTACTGCGTATCTTTGGCGACCGTCGCTAATTTGGTTGGCATTCCTCATTACTCAGTGAAATGAGGGGATAGCAGTCGTTAAAATTGAAAACCCTTGTTACTTTGGTAACAAGGGTTTTTTGATCTAAATACTATCGTAAAATATGATTTGAATATTATTAGCTCATTTGTAATTCAAGATGTTAATGGTAGTTCCAGCATTTTTAGTTGTACTTTCAAAGCGTAATGTTGTTTCTTTATGATCACGCTATTTTCTTTCTAAATAAATAATAAGCCACTGAACTGGTGATTATCGCAATGATAAATAATGGCCATAAACTATGGAAGATAACTGAAAAATCAGCATTTTTTAGGTATATCTGCTTAGTGATTTCAGTAAAGTGGCGAATTGGGTTAATCCAAGTAATTTGTTGCAGCCAAACTGGCATGTTCTCGACTGGGGAAATATAACCTGATAACAACACCGCTGGCATCATAAATACAAATACCCCAATGAACGCTTGTTGCTGAGTTGAACACAGTGCTGAAATAAGTAAACCAAATCCCACCAATGACAATCCGTAAAATAACATGGTGGCATAAAACAGGAGCAGGGAGCCAGCAAAAGGAATTTGATAGCAAAAGATCCCAATAACTAGGACTAAGCTCGCCTGTGCAGTCGCAACGATCAATGCAGGCACCGCCTTACCAATAAATATTTGCCAAGTGGTCAGGGGAGAAACGAGTAATTGGTCAAGAGTGCCTTGTTCTCTTTCCCTCGCGATAGAAAGAGATGTCACAATCAATACCCCAATCGTCGTTATTAAAGCTACCAATGAAGGTACAATAAACCATTTATAATCTAAATTTGGGTTGTACCAATTACGAACGATTAATTTACTGTTGTTTGGTACGGGTTGTGATTGAGTTAGCTCATGTTGGTATTGAGTGACAATTTGTGCAACATAGTTTGCTGCAATTTGCGCACTATTTGAATTACGTCCATCAAGGAGTAACAGCATATTAGCATTATGGTGACTTGCAATATCAGCACTAAAATTTTGCCCAAAACGGACAACCAGCAGCGCCTTGCGGTTATCAAGCGTTTCACGAATATCGTGTTCATTCTTCAATAATAAAACTTGAGAAAACGCACTGGCTTTAGCGAGACGTTGCGTCAGCTCGATAGAATGCTCACCATTGTCTTGGTCAAAGATAGCAATAGTTGTGTTAGTCACCTCAAGTGTGGCGGCCAGAGGAAATAAAATCATCTGAAATATTACGGGTAAAATGAGGATAACCCGTGTTTGCGGTTCTTGAAGTAATGATTGAAGTTCTTTCATAATTAAGGTGTATAGACGATAAAACATAACCTCACCTCAATCCAAACGACGGCGAGTTTTTAGCGCCGTTAGTCCAATAAATAGTATTGCAGAAGCGATTAATAGCAGGAAATCTATCAATAAAACGATATAGATATCACCGGCAAGAAAGAGTGTTTGTAAGCTACTGACAAAATACCGGGCAGGGATAAAATAAGTTACAGCCTGAATAATGGCTGGCATACTATCAATTTCAAAAATAAACCCAGATAACATAATGGCAGGTAAGAAGGCGGCATTCAGAGCGACCATTGCTGCATTAAATTGGTTACGAGTAATTGTTGAAATCAATAACCCCATCCCCAGTGCGGTTGCCAAATAAAGACTGGTAATGACAAATAAGACCAATAGAGAACCGCGATAGGGTACCCCTAAGATAAATGTGGTGACAAACATGCATAACACCATCACAAAAGTACCGAGAACTTGGTAAGGCAATAATTTTGAAAGCAATAATTCAGTTTTAGTAATCTGAGTTGAAAGTAATGCTTCCATCGTGCCACGTTCCCATTCTCTTGCAATAACTAAAGAGGTCAAAATGGCACCAACTACGGTAATAATGATACTAATTGCCCCTGGAATAATAAAATGCTGACTAATTGCAGCTTCATTAAACCAATAGCGCATATTGAGCTCAATTAAGGGTTCTGTTGGGTAGCCTTTATTTTCCCCTTGTTGAATTAGCCACGTTTGCCACACGCCTTGAGTATAAGCTTGTACAAAGTTAGCGGTATTTGGTTCGCTACCATCAGTAATGACTTGAATTGCAGCATTGCCTTGTTTTTTCAACAATTCGGCTGCGAAATTCACTGGGATGACGATAATGCCGCGAATTTCTCCTGCTTGCATTTTATCGATTAATAAATGGCGGTTATTACTAATGGTGGCATCAATAAATGGTGAGCCCGTGAAGGTATCAACCAATTCACGTGCTTGCGAACTTTGTTGCTCAAGTAAAATACCGACACGTAATTTACTTGAGTCTAAATTGATACCGTAACCAAAAATAAATAATAACATCAATGGGATAAGTACAGCTATAAGGGCGCTGCTAGGATCCCGCACAATTTGTTTACTTTCTTTCCAGCATAGCGCTTTAAGCCTACGCCATGAAAAATGGGAAGCGGTGTGAGTCATTGAGCCTCCTGTTGCTTATCATAATTCATGATAAGCTCAATAAATGCATCTTCCATGGAAGGATCAGGGTTTTCAGTACTGGCGATTTGCTGTTTCAGTTCATCAGGGGTTCCTGCTGCAATAATTTTTCCATGGTAAACCAACCCGATACGGTCACAATACTCTGCCTCATCCATAAAGTGGGTCGTAACCATAACGGTAACGCCTTTATCAACCATCCCATTGATATGTAACCAAAATTCCCTACGAGTTAGTGGGTCAACTCCTGAGGTCGGCTCATCTAAAAATAAGATATCAGGCTCATGCATCAATGAGCAGGCGAGGGCTAAACGTTGTTTATAACCCAAAGGGAGGGATTCAGTAACCTGATTGATAATCGGTTTGAAGTTAAAAGCCTCAACCATTTCTTGGATTTTTTTTGCTTGCTGTTGATGATGCAAACCATAAACACCTGAAAAGAATTTCAGGTTTTGCCCTACTTTTAGGTTGCCGTACAGCGAGAACTTTTGTGCCATATAACCAAGGTGCTGTCTGACTTTGTTTGAACTTGTTTTTAAATCCATTCCAAGAACGAGTGCTTGCCCATCTGTTGGCTTCATTAACGCACACATCATTTTAAAAGTCGTCGATTTCCCTGCGCCATTTGGCCCCAATAAACCAAAAATTTCTCCACGTTTAACTTGGAAATTTACGGTATCAGTTGCCGCAAATTGACCAAATTTTTTGGTTAAGTTACGCGCTTCTATGACGGTTTCTTCAGGATTAGGCGGAATTTGCGGTACGATAGCGGCTAATTCTGAACGATGAGATGGACCCCCACCTAATAAGTCAATAAACGCATCTTCAAAACGCGGCTGCGCCTCAATGAGTTTTCCATCTGCCATATTTAATGCAGTTAATAAATTCGCTTGTGACGCATTAGGTTTCAAAATTAAGCGAATATAGCGGCCTTGGATCACACCATCGGTGGTTTCAGGTAATACGAGTGCATTTTGCAATACCGTGCGTTTTTGTGAGGCAGGTACATCAAGTAAAAACGAACGTCCCGCCATTTTTTGAGTCAATAATTCGGGTTTTCCTGCATAAAGCTGTTTGCCTTTATTTAACAGTAGCACATTTTTACATTGCTGAGCTTCATCTAAATAGGAGGTACTCCAAAGAATTAGCATTCCATCATCGGCAAGAGTATGAACCATTTGCCATAATTCGCGTCGAGCGATGGGATCAACACCAACACCGGGTTCGTCGAGTAAAAGAACTTTGGGTTTTCCTAATAATGTACAGGCTAATCCGAGTTTTTGCTTCATTCCTCCCGATAACTTACCGGCTAGCCTATCGGTAAAAGGAGCTAGGCTGGTGAAAGAAAGCAGTTGTTGGTAGGTTTTTTGCCGCTCTTCGCCGAGTACCCCACGCAAATCTGCATACAAATTTAAATTTTCTTGTACGGTCAGGTCTTCATATAAACCAAATTTTTGGGGCATATAGCCTAGGCTGGCTCGCATAGCAATGCTGTCGTCGATAGGGTCGAGCCCCATCACGCTAATTTTCCCTGCATCTGGCTTTAATAGTCCTGCAATCATACGCATTAAGGTTGTCTTTCCTGCACCATCAGGGCCGACAAGGCCTGTTACAGAACCCCCATGAATTTCGATTGTTAAACTTTCAACGGCTGGAGTATCCAAGCCAACAAATGTTTTCTCGACTTTGGATAGGCGGATACTGTAATCATCACTCATAGCAAACTCTTACTGTTTATTATCAGCAAATTGAATAGTCACTGGCATTCCTTGACGTAAAGCATCATCAGCATCATTGACGACGATACGTAGTCGATAGACTAAGTCGGTTCTTAAATCCGGTGTTTGTACGCTTTTAGGGGTAAATTCGGCAGTAGGGGAAACAAAACCGATGGTGCCATGGTAAGGCTGGTTTGGGCGGCTATCCGTATACAGTAAGACTTCTTTACCGGGGATGGCATCACCAAGGTGCGGTTCACTCACATAGGCTCGAACCCAAACTGGATTTGTTAAAGTGACGCTAAAAACGGTATTACCTGCACCGATGATCGTGCCTGGCTCTATTGCTCGGGTTAAAACAGTTCCAGGGGAAGGCGCAGTTAAAACGGTATCTTGTAAGTCAAGTTCAGCTTGAGCGACAGCTGCCTCGGCTTGTAGCCATTCGCCTCGCGCAGCCGCTATCTCCTCTTGGCGAAAGCCACTTTGGTATTGATTCAGCTTATCTTGTGCTGCTTGAAGGGCGGCAAATGCTTGGTTTCGATTGTTCTTCGCGTTGTCTAAGTCATTAGCTGAAATAACGCGAGACGCAGCAAGCCCTTGCTGACGTTTATAAAAGTTATCGGCATACTGCCAAGCGGCTTGTTTTTGCGCTACTTCAGCTTCAACCTGTGCAATCTCTTGAGTTCGGTAACCACTTTCTTTCAAAGCAAGTTGAGCTTTGGCGCTATCACGTACCCCTTTGGCTTTATTTAAGGCGTTAATGTAGGGGCGATCATCCAGTTGACCAAGTTGCTCGCCTGCAATAATTTTTGCGCCTTCATCAACGTTTAGGGATTTGAGCTTACCTGATACTCGGAAACCAAGATTCACTGTCCGAACATCTACATTGCCGTACAGTGTTAATATTTTGTTTTGCTGTGATTGATAGTAGTAATAACCGCCAATTGCAGCACCGATTAATATGAGAATAATGAAAACAACAATAGAACGGCTTTTATTGCTCATAGCTAACCTTACTTAAAGAATCCATGATATGAAAACAAATTATGTTGTTAGAGGCCGCTGTTTTTAATGGGAAAATGTGGCTCAAGTTGCAATAAAATCATCAGCCTCTAGTTATTATCAATGTGAATGAATCACTTTAATATTTTTATCATATCACTTTTCATATTGTTTGCGATGGCGTAAGCCTGCTAATAATATATTTGTATGTTCAATAAGAACTTGATTAATAATTTTAAATTCATTTTCATTAATATGTTTCCAACCAGTTTGGCGTAATAACGTTTCTCGAGCAATACGAAATGAAAGGGTTTCGCCAAGGATTGCGTGTGTATGAATTAACGTTGTTAAATGATTGGGGTCAGCACCAATATAAATCGCTATCAAACGGTTTAGGCGCGAATGTATTGGGCCTAAAGCCTGTTCATGAATTATCGTATAGGCTTCGGTGGGGTTGAGTTGTTCACGTGCTAATATGCGAGAAAAGCTTAAATTTTTCTTTTCCAACTGAAAATGATTATAAGCAATGACTGTTTTTTGTAGTAAATCAAGCGCATCATCAGTTACCTGTACTGACAAAGGTTGATTTAGAAAGTTGTCAATTGCTTGAAAAACATCATGGAAATCGTCCCTGATTGTTTTTGCAATAAGCTGAGCAACAGCTAAGTAAAGCCCTTCTTTTGATCCAAAATAATAAGAAATTGCGGCAATATTTTGCCCTGATGCCTGTGCGATTTTGCGTGTAGTAGCGCCATCAAGCCCTTGTTCTCCATATACATCAGCAGCAGTGAGAAGCAATTGCATTTTCGCATTTTCTCCTCGCAACGTTGACGATGAACTTGTATTCATAACCATTCCTTTAAAAATTCAGAATTAAATAACACCTAATTAGCTCTTAATGGCTTTTCATGTCAATAAAAAGTAAAAAACGACATCTCATAGTACCATATAAGTATATATACTATACGAATGAGATTTTATATTAATTTATTAAGCAAACTAAATTAATATATTTATCATCTGCAAATAATGTTAGAATTTTACACAGTGTCGCACGGCAGTTTGCGCTTTTTCTTCTGACTCACTTCCCCCATAACTGCCACATTCAATTTGAAGCGGTGAAGCCCGGAGTAATTTAATTTGACTACTTTTTCAGACCTCGCGTTAAACGAGGAAATTTTGCTTGCCATTAATGAATTAGGTTATGAAAGCCCTACGCCTATTCAACAACAGGCTATCCCAGCTGTGCTTGCAGGAAACGACCTTTTAGCTAGCGCTCAAACTGGTACGGGTAAAACAGCAGGTTTTACATTACCAATTTTACAAAAGCTTATTACAACTCCTCGTGCAGGAAAGGATCGCAAGCCTATTCGTGCGTTAATTTTGACGCCAACAAGGGAGCTTGCAGCGCAAGTTGCTGAAAATGTAAAAGAATATAGCCGTCATTTACGTATTCGTTCTTTTGTGGTCTTTGGTGGGGTGAGTATTAACCCACAAATGATGAAGTTGCGTGGTGGGGTTGATATCTTAATTGCGACTCCGGGGCGTTTATTAGATTTAGAACACCAGAATGCGGTAGACCTTTCTCAAGTCGAAGTTTTTGTACTGGATGAAGCTGACCGTATGTTAGATATGGGGTTCATTCATGATATTCGTAGGGTGATTAATAAGTTACCCAAAAAGCGCCAAAACTTATTATTCTCAGCAACGTTTTCAGATGAAATCAAACAACTGGCAAATAAATTACTCAATAACCCTGTGACTATTGAGGTTGCTCCGCGAAACTCAGCTTCTGAGCAAGTGACTCAATATGTGCATTTGGTTGATAAAAAACGAAAAGCGGAATTACTTTCGTTTATGATTGGCCGTGAAAACTGGCAACAAGTCCTTGTTTTTACACGTACAAAGCATGGTGCAAACCGTCTGGCTGAGCATTTAAATAAAGATGGTGTCAAAGCTGCTGCTATCCATGGCAACAAAAGCCAAGGGGCTCGTACTCGTGCACTAGCTGACTTTAAATCTGGAGATATTCGTGTGTTAGTGGCAACGGATATCGCAGCCCGTGGTCTCGATATTGAACAGCTTCCTTATGTGGTGAATTTTGAGCTTCCTAATGTTGCCGAAGACTATGTTCACCGTATCGGTCGTACAGGCCGCGCAGAAGCAACTGGGATGGCAGTTTCCTTAGTGTGTATCGATGAGGCTAAATTACTCAAGGATATCGAAAAATTATTGAAAAAATCGATTCCATTGATGGCGATTGAAGGCTATGAGCCCGACCCTTCCATAAAGGCTGAGCCAATTCAAAAAACACCACAACGCAATGAACGTCGTTCAGGCGGTTCAGGTGATAGGAATCAAAGTAAAGCACCACGTCGTAGCAATGCACCATCATCAAAGCCGAGTTCAGGGAAGGGGGCGGGTTCCCCATGGAAAAACGCACAGAAAAAAGTTAAACAAGGGCGAAGTGACAGCTAACCTTCCATAAGCTTGCGGCTCTTTTTAATGTTAATAGCATTAAAAAGAGCTACTTGCAAAGTCACGTTAAGCTAGTTTTTGGTATCTCCCACCTTAGAAGTTTTTCTGCTCATCTATTAAATAAACGGTATGATAAGCAGGTATTATTACGTTTTTTGTGAGCCATTTATGCGCGTTTTGTTAGCTCCTATGGAAGGAGTTTTAGACCCTCTAGTTCGTTGTTTATTAAGTGAAGTTAATGACTATGACCTGTGCATAACCGAGTTTGTTCGCGTGGTTGATACCCTTTTACCGGCAAAAACATTCTACCGTTTATGCCCTGAACTAAAGTATGGAAGCCGCACCCCTTCAGGGACATTAGTTCGTGTGCAGCTATTAGGGCAGCACCCTCAGTGGTTGGCAGAAAATGCAAACCGAGCGGCTGAATTAGGATCTTGGGGAGTCGACTTAAATTGTGGTTGCCCATCAAAAACAGTGAATGGTCATGGTGGTGGTGCGACTTTATTAAAGCAACCCGATTTAATCTATCGAGCCGCTAAAGCAATGCGAGAAGCAGTTCCAAAAGAGTTACCTGTTTCGGTTAAGGTTCGTTTGGGGTGGGATAGTTCTGAATTTGCTTATGAGATTGCAGATGCAGTTCAACAAGCAGGAGCAACAGAACTTACTGTTCACGGTAGAACCAAAGAAGACGGTTATAAAGCAGAGAACATTAATTGGTCTGCCATTGGCGAAATCCGTCGTAAATTGTCGATTCCAGTGATTGCTAATGGTGAGATTTGGGATTATACAAGCGCACAGCGCTGCCTTGAAATCACAGGATGTGATGCCGTAATGATTGGCCGTGGAGCACTCAATACGCCAAACCTTAGCCGGGTGGTCAAATTTAATGAGTCTAAAATGCCTTGGGAGCAAGTTGGCAAGTTGCTATTAAAGTATACGGAACTTGAAAAACAAGGAGATACAGGCCATTACCATGCAGCCCGAATTAAACAATGGCTAGGCTATTTACGCAAAGAATATCATCAGGCAGATGAACTATTTTCTCAAGTTAGATCATTAAAAAATGCCCAACAGATTGCACAAGTGATAACTGAAATAGTGAACAATTAATTATGAATAATGTTAATTAGCAAGAATTTATAGTTGCGAAATTAACTTATAGGGTCTTTACTTAATTGGTAGGAGAGTGATTTAATTTATTTAAAGCTCTACTATTATATGGGAACATTTTAACATTATAGTGAAATTACCGAGTCTGGGAGGCGTAAGATGGGTGTAATTGCTTGGATTATTTTTGGTTTAATTGCTGGTGTTTTAGCTAAGTGGCTGATGCCAGGTACTTATCACATGGGGTTCATTATGACCACCGTGCTGGGGATTGTTGGTGCTGTTGTGGGTGGTTACATCAGTACTTTCTTTGGTAAAGGAAAAGTTGATGGCTTCAACTTTGGGAGTTTTGTTGTCGCGGTCATCGGTGCGATTGTCGTACTGTTCTTAGCCGGGATATTTGCCAAATAGCCATTTCTTCTACTTGGTAAATGCTCATTCTATAAGCCACTTAAATATCGAGTGGCTTATATTTTTATGGAAGAAGAGGGTTACGACTCGATTGGCAGGCCGTTATCTTGCCCCCATTGGGCCCATGAACCATCATACAAACGCAGGTTTTGGTTACCTAATAAGGTTAATGCCATTAATACCACTGCAGCGGTCATTCCTGAACCACAGGTCGTCACAGAAGGCGCATGGATATCTACACCTTGCTTAGCAAAGATAGCTTTAAGTTGCTCTGGTGATTTGAATGTACCATTTTCCACAAGAAGATCCCATGGGACGTTTTTGCTCCCTGGAATATGCCCCATACGTAAACCCGGACGCGGTTCTGGCGCTTGGGCAAGAAAGCGTGGCTCTGCGCGAGCATCAATAATTTGAATTTTGCCTTGATTTACAATCTCAAGTACTTGTTCTTGATTCAGTGCGTTACTGTCTTTACGTGTGGCATGGAATTGCTTCGCAGCTGGCGGAGTGACTTCCCCTGACTGAACATCAAACCCAGCAGCTTTCCAAGCATCGATGCCACCGGCTAAAATTTTAACGTTTTTGCAGCCCATCGTGGTGAAAGTCCACCATGCTCTTGGGGATGAAAATAAGTTATTCTGAGAATAAATAATAACTTGGGTGTCATTGCCAATACCCATGGCACTAACTGCTTGGCTAAAAACTTCAGCACTTGGCAGCATATGAGGTAAATCACAGCTTTTGTCTGCAATTTCATCTTGATGAAAGAACTGAGCGTTAGGAATATGTTCTTCTAAATATTGTTGGCGGCAGTCATAAGGTGCGGTTGGTGGTGGAGAGGAAGCATCGAGCACAATGATGTTATTATCAAATAGATGTGAATTTAACCATTGTGGGGTTACGAAATAATCGTTGTACATAAGCTATCTCCATCCTGGGTTGCTAAATTATTTAAAAATTACTGAATTTGATTAGGTGCTGGCAGTGCTGAAGGGGATTGCGGTTGACCTTGTTCAAGTGGTGTTGTTGAACGGGTATAAATGTTCATACCAGCTAACACAATACCGCCTACAGAACCAAAAGCACATAATGCGCAAAGTGCGATAACAACCTTTTTCATTTTCTATAGCCTGCCTAGTGATAAAAATCCAAATAGTGTAAGAACTCAAAGTATAACCGGATGAGTGTTGCAAACAAGTTAAAAGCTATTTTTTCTGTCGCATAATGGGCGTTTTGCAAAAAGCTTCCCAATTTTTATGTATAATGGGTATTAATACAGTAGTTTTGCGAAGCGGTTGGCAAAAGAGTTTTTTTCATATTTCATATTGTTGTCAGTTTCGTTATCTTTCATTTTAACTTTGGTCACCTGCATAATTTATGTCCCTGTCGAATAAAACTAAAGAACAAATAACTCAGTGGTATAAAGGGTTGTCCGTACAAATTGATGGGTTTGTTTCAAGAGCCCCGCAGCGGCAGATGATAGCGCAAGTCGCGAAAAATTTAGCGGATGATGACGGCCGCCATTTGGTCATAGAAGCGCCTACTGGAGTAGGGAAAACTCTATCTTATTTAATACCGGGGATAGCGGTTGGTAGGGAAGAAGGAAAAACCTTAGTGGTTAGTACGGCGAATGTGGCATTACAAGACCAAATTTATAGTAAGGATTTACCGTTATTAAGCAAAATTATTCCTGATCTAAAATATACAGGTGCATTTGGGCGTGCTCGTTATGTTTGCCCCCGTAATTTAGAAGCTATTTGTGCAGCAGAAGGTGAGCAAATAGATTTAATGTTATTGGTGGAAGACAAAACGGAAATTGCGAATAGTGAAGAACGGGCAATTTGTCAGCAGCTGCGGCATGATTTTCAAAGCTTTGCATGGGATGGGCTAAGGGATCATCACAAAAGGGCATTTAGCGATAGCTTATGGCGTAAAGTCAGCACAGATAAAATGAACTGTTTAGGCCGTAATTGCCAATTTTATCAGCGGTGCCCATTTTTTATTGCTAGGCGAGAAATCGAAGATGCAGATGTAGTGGTTGCTAACCACGCGTTGGTAATGGCAGCTATGGAGAGTGAGTCGGTATTACCTGACCCGAAAAATTTATTATTAGTGCTTGATGAAGGTCACCATGTTCCAGACGTTGCAAGGGATGCCCTTGAAGTTGAAGGCGAAATTACGCTAGTTCAATTAACGGCACAGCTTGATAGCTTTATTCAGCATGTTGGGCAATATATGGGGCAATTTCGCCCAGCAAAACCACCAAAGTTAGCTAACCCTGAACGATTACAGCAACATGCAGAAAAATTGCGTGAAACATTTCGTGATTTTTCATTACTAGCAAATGCCTTATTGCCAGAAACGTCAAAAGAAACTGAGTATTTATTTCCGCTAGGTGTATTGCCTGAAGCAATGCAATTAAGCTGTCAGGTGCTATTTAAGCAGACAGATGCCCTACAGGGGTTAGCGGAAGCTATCTTAAATGATTTGACGGAACAAACTGCGAAGCAAGATATTGTTCGCTTACATCGGTCGATTATTGTAACTAGTAGGGCTATGGGATACTTTGAAAATATGTCGAAGCTCTGGCGGCTGGCGGCATTAGAGCAAAGTTCAGGTGCCCCTGTGTCAAAATGGTTAAGTCGGCGTTATGAGAAAAACCAATCTCGTTTCTTTATGCATTGTGCTGGGATCCGGGTGAGTGAGCAATTACAACATTTGTTATGGCGAAATATTCCTCATATTGTGATTACATCAGCAACGCTGAGGTCGTTGAACAGTTATTCACGTTTTATGGAACTTACTGGGCTGTCTGAAAAAAGTGATGATCGCTTTGTGACATTGTCCTCTCCTTTTAACCATGTTGAGCAGGGAAAAATTATTATTCCTAAAATGGAATATGAGCCAACGATAAACAATGAAGCGGAACACTTAGCGGAAATGGCGGTGTTTTTTCGTGAACAATTTATTAAAAATACTCACCGTGGCGTGTTGGTTTTATTTAGTAGTCAAAGAGCAATGGAAGGTTTTCTTGAGCACGTAAAAGATTTGCGTTTGCAGCTTTTAGTTCAAGGAGATCAACCACGTTATCGGTTAGTCGAAACACATTGTGAAAGAATTAATCAAGGGCAATCTAGTGCTTTAATTGGCTTACAATCGTTTGCTGAGGGGTTAGACCTAAAAGGGGAATATTTAACGCAGGTCCATATTCATAAAATTGCATTTCCACCAGTAACAAACCCTGTGATTATCACTGAAGGTGATTGGTTGAAGTCGTTGAAGCGATACCCGTTTGAAGTTCAAAGTTTACCGAGTGCTTCATTTAATTTGATACAGCAAGCAGGTAGGTTAATTCGTAGTCATGAATGTTATGGTGAAATTATTATTTATGATAAACGGTTATTAACTAAAAATTATGGCAAAAGATTATTAAATGCATTACCTGTATTTCCGATAGAACAGCCTGAAATATCTAAAAACAGTAAATAATTATCATTAAGTTAATGTATTTTTTTTAAGGTATTTAAATTTCAATAATAGTTTGATTTATATAGCTAATTGTTAGTAAATAAAATGGCCACTTTGCAGTGGCCATTGGTCAATTTGAATTGACTCTATTTACGACATTACTCAATATTAGCTTCTAAAAACCAGAGGAATTTATCCATATCGCGGGAAGCCGCGGTAAACATATCTGCGGTATCTTCGTCTTCCACTTCATCAATTGCTTTTCGAATATCATTCGCGACGACCGCATAACGGTCTGCTAATGCTTTCAAATGATCTTGTACACTGTGAATATTAATTGGGTAAGCCTCTAACGAAGTGAAGCGGCTAACTTCTTGGGTTGTACCAATAGCAACGCCTCCCAATTGAACTGCGCGTTCAGCGAATTCATCTAAGTGTTCAACTAGCGTGGTTCTAAAACCATCTAACATTTCATGTACGGCGATAAAATTGCGACCACGCATATTCCAGTGGGCTTGTTTAGTCATTAGAGAGAGATCGGTAAAATGGACTACCATAACATTAAGTATTCCAATGGTTTCCAATTTTACGCTGTCTTCCATATCATTGCGTGTATATAAAAGTTCATTTGAAGATGCTTTAAATAATTTAGCTGTACTCATGATTCATCCTCTCTTAAATATGAATTTGTTTAGTAACCTCATCTGTCAATAAATATAAAATAATAAACCGACTTTGTCATAATGTAATAAACGATTAGTTTAATAGGCCTATTCGATAGGTTTTATTAACTGTTAATTTATTGTGGATCTTGAATGCTGATAGTTTTTAGCAATAAGTGCTATAGCACCAATTAAATAATAAAATAAAAATAAAAAATGATTATTTCAAATTGATGAATAAATCTTTACATGAAAAAAGGTTAATAAATATCAGCATATCGAATTTATTAACCTTAACGACTTCGTTTGCCATTAGATTTTGTAGCTAGGACACTTTTTCTATTTTTGACTTTGGTACCGCTGTTGAGGTTGAACCAATAGAAGCACAGACAATACATAACAATGCCAACCATTGAGTCATCGTTAAGTGTTCATGTAGAAAAACGATCCCCAAAAATGCGCCCATACAAGGTTCAAGGCTCATTAATGTACCAAAAGTTCGAGCAGGCAAGCGAGTTAGCGCGATCATTTCTAATGTATAAGGGAATGCGGTTGATAAAATCGCGACGGCTAGCGCAAGAGGTAAGATTGATGGGTCAAACATCACCTCGACTCCAGTTTGCATTAAGCCAATAGGGAAGAAGATCAAGGCAGAAATAAATGAACCGATTGCGACGGTTGCTGCACCGTAGCCAGCCCCTGCGCGTTGTCCGAAAATAATATAAATACCCCAACAAACCCCTGCACCAAGTGCATAAATGGCGCCAAGTGGGTCAATGGAATCGATATCATCGCCAATAGGAAGTAAAAATAACAACCCAACAATAACCAGCGCTATCCACAGAAAATCAATAGGGCGACGAGAAGAAAACATCGCAACGGCTAATGGCCCTGTAAACTCTAATGCAACGGCTATCCCTAATGGAATACGCTCAAGAGAAAGGTAAAATAAATAATTCATGGTTCCTAAGGACAAGCCATAAGTTAACAATGGAACCAGTGAATTTCTTCTGAATTTTAAACGCCAAGGCTTAAAAATAACAAATAATATAATCGTAGCAAGCAATAAACGTAAACCAGTAACACCGGGAGCGCCGATAACGGGAAATAAAGTTTTAGCTAAAGAAGCCCCGCTTTGAATAGAGGTCATTGCAAGCAGTAATAACCCTATAGGTAATAGCGGAAATGCGCTCTTTTTAGTGTCGGCAGACATAAATAAGTAAACCTCGGAAAACGTAACTTAATTGATAATAAATATTTAGAAAATAAGTATTTAGTGATGAAAAATAATTTCTTAAAGATTATCTCATAAAACGGCACGGCTTTATATTTCTTTGTGGTTTAGCTATCGCTCATAAGGGGGGAAATGTGCTCTATTGGCTGTCAATATGTTGGTTTAGGTGAATTGTAGTGCTATAAACATGAATTAGTCTCATTTTATTATGACAGAGGGCGAAGCTTGAGCTTCTGCATTAGGCTCGTATAATTCAATTCTCTAAAAAGTCACAATAAAAATGGAAAATGAGGAACAGATGGGAAAGATTAAAAGTATTGCAGTGTATTGTGGTTCCAGTATGGGAAATAATGAGGTCTATCAGCAAAAAGCCATTGAATTTGCTAAAGAAATGGTTAAGCGTGATATTACATTAGTTTATGGCGGTGCTAGTGTGGGAATTATGGGGACAATTGCTGATACCGTTTTGTCATTAGGGGGAAAAGCGATTGGAGTTATCCCATCATTGCTAGAAGAACGCGAAATTTCTCATAAAAATTTAACCGAGCTATATAAAGTTGAAACGATGCATCAGCGTAAAAGTAAAATGATCGAACTTGCTGATGCCTTTGTCGCTTTACCTGGCGGTTATGGCACACTTGAAGAGTACGCAGAAGTATTTACTTGGAGCCAAATTGGTTTACATGCTAAGCCGTGTGCCTTGTTTAATATTAATAATTATTGGCAGCCATTGATTGATATGACAAATAAAATGGCAGATGAAGGTTTCCTGCATGAAAAATATCGTCATATGGCGATTGTGAATGATTCACCTGCTGAATTATTAGAAAGTTTTGAATCTTATATTGCCCCATCAATTAAAACCTACGACTAGCATCAATACTGAAATAACAGAGAGGAATGCATGATAAGGGAAGCTATCAAAAATGATGTGGACTCTATTCTTTCACTTTACCAAATTTTGTTTTCGGAGATGGCATTACTTGACCCTGAGCGCTTACAACCCGCTGAACAGGCTAAGGAATTTATTGAAAATGCAATTATTGACGATAAATTTTATGTGTTAGTTGCTGAATTCAACGGTGAGATTAAAGGGTTTTGTATTGCACAACAGCAAATCGCTGACCCTTATAGCTGCATTGTTCCTCGAAATTTTGGTTATATTTTTGACCTAGTGGTTGATCCTAATTTCCGTGGTGAAAAAGCAGGGCAAAAATTACTAACTGCGATGAAAGCGTGGGCGAAAAGTCGACAACTGAGCCACTTGGAGCTGTCAGTATTAGCGCAAAATCATAAAGCGATTAAGTTTTATGAACGAGAAGGGCTTACTGAAATCAGTCGTACTATGGGGATCACACTATAGTTTGGCAATATAATCGGTCTTTCCTTTCGTGTTAATCAATTTGCTGAAAACAGCACAAGATCTAAGCGGCGTAATATGGCATAATGCGCCGCTATTTATACCTGCCGTACTCTAATGACCATGCATGGAATGCATTTTACTGCTCAAATGATTATTTTGGGTTATTTTGCACGCCGTAGTCATGGGCCTCTAATCATCGCAGGCTATTTTACACCGTTTAATTTAAGGCATAGCAGTGTTAACAACGAACAATATCACTATGCAGTTTGGCAGTAAGCCACTGTTTGAAAACATTTCAGTTAAATTTGGCACAGGCAACCGTTATGGTTTGATCGGCGCAAATGGCGCGGGTAAATCCACATTTATGAAGATCTTAGGGGGAGATTTAACCCCTACAGCTGGAAATGTGAGCACGACTGATCCAAATGAGCGTATTGGTAAACTTCGCCAAGATCAGTTCGCATTTGAAGAATTTACCGTACTTGATACCGTGATTATGGGTCATAGCGAGCTGTGGGACGTCAAACAAGAGCGCGATAGAATCTACGCCTTACCTGAAATGAGCGAAGAAGACGGCTACCGCGTGGCTGATCTAGAGGTCGCTTATGGTGAAATGGACGGTTATAGCGCGGAAGCTCGTGCCGGTGAATTATTGTTGGGTGTAGGTATTCCTGTTGAACAACACTATGGGCCAATGAGTGAAGTTGCACCAGGCTGGAAACTGCGTGTGCTGTTGGCACAAGCCCTATTTTCTGACCCAGACATCTTATTACTCGATGAGCCGACGAATAACTTGGATATCGATACTATTCGTTGGTTAGAGCAAGTGCTGAACGATCGTAACTGCACAATGATCATTATTTCCCATGATAGGCACTTTTTGAATACCGTATGTACGCACATGGCTGACCTAGATTACGGTGAATTGCGTTTATTCACAGGTAACTATGATGAATATATGATTGCGGCAACCCAAGCGCGTGAGCGCCTATTATCGGATAACGCGAAGAAAAAAGCGCAAATTGCTGAGTTACAGTCTTTCGTTAGCCGCTTTAGCGCGAATGCCTCTAAGTCGAAACAAGCGACTTCTCGTGCACGTCAAATTGATAAAATTCAATTGGATGAGGTGAAAGCGTCTAGCCGTCAAAACCCATTCATTCGTTTTGAACAAGAGAAAAAATTGTTCCGAAATGCACTTGAATTAGAAGCAGTGACCAATGGTTATGATCAAGGGCCATTATTCAAAAACATCAATTTATTACTGGAAGTTGGCGAAAAAATGGCGGTTATTGGTGCTAATGGTATCGGTAAAACGACATTCTTAAAAACGTTGGTGGGCGAGCAGCCTGCAACTAGCGGAATGGTTAAATGGTCAGAAAACAGTAACATTGGTTACTATGCCCAAGACCACGCAGAAGATTTTGAAACAGATTTAACCGTGTTTGACTGGATGAGTCAGTGGAAAAATGAAGGGGATGACGAGCAAGCGGTGCGCAGTATTTTAGGCCGTTTACTGTTTTCTCAAGATGACATTAAAAAGAAAGTTAAAGTGTTATCCGGTGGTGAACAAGGGCGTATGTTATTTGGCAAGTTAATGATGCAACAGCCAAATATTTTGATTATGGATGAACCAACCAACCACTTGGATATGGAATCCATCGAGTCATTAAACTTAGCCCTCGAATTATACAAAGGAACGTTAATTTTCGTTTCCCATGACCGTGAGTTTGTTAGCTCGTTGGCGAGCCGTATTTTAGAAATCAAAGAAGATAAAGTAATTGATTTCAAAGGTAGTTATGATGAATACCTGACAAGCCAAGGAGTAGTGCTTTAAATATCGTTTTGGATTAGAAACAAAAAGCCCTCAGTTTTGATTGAGGGCTTTTTAATGGGCGAAGTAAACTTAGTTTTTCTTCACAAACTCAGATTTCAATTTCATTTGACCGAAACCATCAATCTTACAGTCGATATTGTGGTCGCCCTCGACCAAACGGATACCTTTAACGCGGGTACCGATTTTTAGCATTGAAGAGCTGCCTTTGACTTTGAGATCTTTAATCACGGTGATGGTATCGCCATCAGCTAGCAGGTTGCCATTGGCATCTTTTACAATTAATTCATCAATATCAGCTACAGGCTCGGCATCATTCCATTCATGCGCGCACTCAGGGCAGATATACATATCGTTATCAGTATAGGTGTATTCAGACTGGCATTTCGGGCAAGGAGGGAATTGCATATTCATACTCTCAGTAACTTTATCAAAAGAATAAACAGTGGTGATATTTAAACCATCAAGCACCACAAAAGAGGGATAGTATAAGGTGAAAGGACAATTAAATTATTTTTTCGGATTATTCTTAATTTTAGTGTGATTGAAATAGGAAAAAGGCGAGAAAAGCCTCGCCTGAATGATGAAAAAAGTCAACTTGCTCGAAAATTTAGCCGTTAGCCTTTAGCACAGACTTCACAATGCGGGTCTTTGCTAAGTCTAAATTGGCGGAAATCCATTGTCATTGCATCAAATAGCAATACTTTTCCTGAATTAACCTTCCCATAATTAGCTAATAATTTAATTGCTTCCATCGCCTCTAGCGTACCAATGGTCCCGACTAAAGGGGACATGACCCCAGCTTCAACGCAAGTTAAGTTATTGTCACCAAATAAACGGCTTAAACAGTGATAGCAAGGAGTACTTTCTTCATAAGTGAAAACAGATAATTGTCCTTCCATGCGGATAGCTGCACCTGAAACCAATGGTTTTTTATGCGGTAAACACAACCGGTTGAGCTGTTCACGAATGGCGACGTTATCAGTGCAATCTAAGATCACATCATGATGTGTGATTAATTCATCAAGTTGTGCATCATCTAGCTGTGCATTGACGGTATCAATTTGGATATGTGGGTTAATGGCTGCAAGCTGTGTTTTTGCAGAATCAACTTTTGGCATATCAATGGTCGCATCACGATGCAACACTTGCCGTTGTAAGTTAGATAATGACACGGTGTCGAAATCCACCAATGTCAGGTGACCAACACCTGCTGCGGCAAGGTATTGAGTTGCAGCGCAGCCTAAACCACCAAGGCCAATAACCAGCACTTTGCCAGCTTTAAGTTTTTCCTGCCCATCGAAATCAAACCCACGGAGGATAATTTGGCGGTTGTACCGCAACATTTCCGGATCGCTAAGCTCTTGCACTGTTATTATTCACTTTTTAATAAATAGTTAAACATTTCGACTTCAACCATTTCACCCGCTTCAACACGGCCACGTTCTCTTTCAAGGACAATAAAGCAGTTAGCTAAACTAAATGAACTAAACACGTGTGAGCCTTGGTGACCCGTCGTGGCGACTTGCAATTGTCCTTGTTCATTAGCGCTTAGAATTCCTCGTTGAAAATCTAAACGACCAGGGCTTTTCTTCAACGCGGTGGTAACCGGAACTTTGAAGCGTAGCGGGGCACGCCATTGGCTGTGTCCTGAAAGGCGTGCAATCAGTGGTTGAACCAATTGGTAGAAGGTGAGTGCGGCAGAAACAGGGTTCCCCGGTAGCCCACAAAACCAAGCGTCACTTAACTTACCAAATGCAAAGGGTTTTCCTGGTTTAATGGCTAACTTCCAAAAACCAATCGTGCCTAATTCATCCAAAATTTGTTTGGTATAGTCAGCTTCACCCACGGAAACGCCGCCACTACTGATGACCAAATCAGCGTGTTGGTTAGCTTCGATAAAGGTTTGTTTGAGTTTTTCTGGCGAGTCCGGTATCACACCTAGATCAAGTACTTCGCAGTTAAGTTTTTCAAGCATCAGGCGAACGGTGAAACGGTTAGTATCATAAATTTGCCCATCTGCTAAAGGAAGGCCAACGGCTTGTAGCTCATCGCCCGTTGAAAAAACGGCAACTTTAAGGCGACGATATACGGTGACATCTGCAATCCCCAGTGAAGCAATTAACGGCAGTTGGGCTGTTGTGAGTAACGTTCCTGCTGGGAACACTGCACTGCCTTGGGCAATATCTTCCCCTGCTTTACGAACGTTACTACCTTGTTTAATAGGTTGGGTAAATACAATGCCTTCGTCCGTTTGCTCTGTAGACTCTTGCATCACAACCGTATCCACACCTTGTGGGATTGGGGCGCCCGTCATAATACGCACGCAGCAACCTGCTTTTAATTCGCCTTCCATTGGGTTGCCGGCAAATGATTTACCTGCCACTGGCATTGGTGTTTTCCCATCCCAATCGGCAAAACGTAAGCCATAGCCATCCATAGCAGAATTATCAAATGGTGGGACATTGATAGGGGAAATCAGGTCTGTCGCAATGATGCGCTGTGCAGAGGAGGTCAGTGGAATGATTTCGGTATCTGTGACGGTTTTTGTTTGAGATAGTAATTTTTCCAATGCAACATCTAGAGAAATCAAATCGTTAGTATGACACTGATCCATAAATAATGACCCTCATTATTGTTATCTGCCTTGAGGCTTAAAATGTGTTCGTAATGCATATTATGGCAGAAATCCATTAGTGGGTGAATGAATAGAAATTGATTACAGATAGCTTTTAGTGAGATTTAGTCAATCAGCTGGTATTAGCACAGAGAAAATTATGCACAAAATAACAAAACTGTTGCTGCTATAATCATGTTAAATATTCTAGGCACTTTATATTTATCTTTTAAAATTAATGTATCAATAAAAAATGTGCTATTAATCACCGTATATAAGGTGTAAAACCTTTTAAAGAATAGATTGACAGGGTGAATGAATTGCATGAATAAATGCAAATATTTCACGGTAATTATCCATGTTGTACTGGATTATCTGTACCTGCTGTTTTAGAGTACCGCACACCTGCATTTTATAAAAATAGTTATACCATTTGTGGAGGATCACATGTCATCTCTGAGTAAAGAGGCCGAATTAGTTCATGCCGCACTGGAGGCAAGAGGCTTAGAAACGCCTTTGCGTATCCAGCCAAAATCAGGCGACGAACGCAAGAAACTGATTGAAGGGCACATGACAGAGATCATGACGCTGCTGAATTTGGATTTAACCGATGACAGTTTAGCTGATACCCCTCGTCGCATCGCAAAAATGTATGTTGATGAAATTTTTTCAGGGCTAGATTACGCGAACTTTCCAAAAATCACTCTGATTGAAAATAAAATGAAAGTGGATGAAATGGTCACCGTGCGTGATATTACGCTTACAAGCACCTGTGAACACCACTTTGTTACGATCGATGGAAAAGCAACGGTTGCCTATATTCCAAAAGATAAAGTTATTGGTTTATCGAAAATTAACCGGATTGTGCAATTTTTTTCACAACGCCCACAAGTGCAAGAGCGTTTAACACAGCAAATTTTGGTTGCTTTGCAAACATTACTGGGAACTACGAATGTGGCTGTTTGCATAGATGCAGTGCATTATTGCGTGAAAGCACGTGGTATTCGTGACGCAACAAGTGCAACAACAACAACGTCATTAGGCGGGTTGTTTAAATCAAGCCAAAACACACGGCAAGAATTTTTACGTGCAGTTCGTCATTTATAATTTATGACAACAACGACACCGTCAAGTCGTATTGACGCGCTTGACGCCGTCCGTGGTATAGCGATTTTAGGTATTCTTTTAATGAATATCTTTGCTTTTGCTTTACCACAAGCGGCGTATTTAAACCCTTATTACACCAATACAACACCCGAGTCAGAGGCTTACCTCTGGGGTGTTTTCAATGTCCTTTTTCAAGGTAAAGCTCTCGCTATTTTTTCCATCCTCTTTGGGGCAACTCTCGTGTTGTTGCAGCCTCGTTCTCTTCGTTGGAACCAGTGTCGTTTATTTGTTTT
This sequence comes from Providencia sp. PROV004, assembly GCF_011045615.1. Classification (NCBI taxonomy): domain Bacteria; kingdom Pseudomonadati; phylum Pseudomonadota; class Gammaproteobacteria; order Enterobacterales; family Morganellaceae; genus Providencia; species Providencia sp. PROV004. The sequence continues at coordinate 3,312,099 of NZ_CP042859.1, read as the reverse complement.
AGCTCTGTTCGGGGTGATTCATGGGGTTGGCTTTTGGGACGGTGATATTCTTTTGGCCTATGCATTAACGGGCTTGTTGGTAACCTATTTGCTTAATCAATATGATGATGGTTTTTTATTGAAAATAGCACTATCACTATATTTGATTGGGCTAGTCATCTTGCTCGTGTTGGGAAGTGGTGTAGATCCCTCAGGTTTTTGGCAAACCTCGGATAAGCAATTAGCATTTGAATATACTATACATACCTCTGGGGGAATGGATGGTGTGTATTATCGAGCATCAGAGATGCTCAAGATGGTTGAAATGCTGGTTATCCAATATGGCTGGCAATTATCTGCGTTGATGATTATTGGCGCGTTGTTAATGAAAAATGGTTGGTTACGAGGGCAATTCACCGCTCAACATTATCGCAAAATAGCCTGCATATTTATCTTGCCATCGTTATTGATTCAAATAGTTTCGCTATACATACAAAGCCAATTCAATTGGAGCTATTTTTCAACATCAATCATTGGTTATATTATTAATGAGCTAGTTATTCCATTTCAATCTTTAGGATATATAGCTCTGGTGTATGGCTTTTGGGGGATAGTGGTAAACAACAAAATAATCCATGGGCTGCAATATGTGGGTCGTATGGCGTTGAGTAATTATATTTTGCAAACGCTAATTTGTACCACACTGTTTTACCACTTAGGCTATTTTGGGCAATTTACACGGGTTGAATTACTTGTTTTGGTTCCCGTTATTTGGGGAGCAAATTTATTGTTTTCTTATTATTGGTTAATGTTTTTTAGCCAGGGGCCTCTTGAATGGTGTTGGCGCAAATTGACGGGAAAGTTAATAAGTAGATGAAGGTTCATCTACTTATAGGTCTAATTCAATTTATTGACTTCATCCGGTGAAACAGCCGGATAGCCTTTAATTCCTGCAGGCATTTTAATGGGAGCAGGGATGGATTCTTGCTCACCTAAAAATTTAGGTTCGCGTTTTAAAATATATAAATCCGCCAGAGCACCTAGCCGTGCAAATACTTCACGTACTCTTACTTTATACATTCCAGATGGTGTCGGAACCGCTAAACACTGCGCATCAATACCTTTATGTTTGGCGATAAAAACCGCTCGTTCACAATGAAAACGCTGGGTAATAATGGTAAAGTTATCGGTATCAAACACTTTTTTAGTACGTACCACCGAGTCTAATGTCCTAAAACCTGCAAAATCGAGCACAATTTTAGAGGCTGGAACCCCTTCTTTTATTAAATCTTTACGCATGTTGATTGGCTCATTGTAATTATGTGCGCCATTATCACCACTAAGAAGTAAATACTTAACTTTTCCACTGTGGTATGCCTCAGCTGCGCCTTTAATACGATAGGTATAGTAGAGGTTATTAACGCCAGAGGAATAATATTTGGATGTGCCAAGTACCATCCCGACATCGCGCGCAGGCAATTTTTCTACATCTTCATAGATATAGGGGGCGGTATCCCAGCTTATCCAGCGATCAAGCAACAATATGGTCGTAAATGCGATCCCTGCAAGAATAATAAGACCAAAAAACAGACGTTTCCTCATGTCCTAGCCTTGATAATAAAGAGTCATAATTTAGAAATTGTTAGCCTCAATAGGCCAGTATCTCTAGGCTACTTGACTTAAATTAGTGACGCAAGTCGCGTAACGTAAAATCATGTCAATGTCTACATTACAATCGGGGTTAACTAATATTAAGCCTATTAATTGAATCAAAATTAATCAGACATTGGATGAAAAAGATAAATCACATTCTCATCAAAGAGTGAGCAGCTTCACATCATGATAGTTTTTATAGAATGAAGCTATATATTATGAAATTTTAATTCTATATTTTGAATTGATTGTGAAATATTGTTTCTTTAATGGTTTTTTGTGAATAACAGATTTTTAATCAGGAAGGTGAGGAAAGTATGAAACTAACGACATTATTAGCCACAAGTGCTGTACTTGTTACAGCAAGTGTGGCGGCGAAAGAATACCAAATCAATCATACCGATCAGTTAAAATCACTCAATGATGCGACAAAAAGTACGGAAGTCTGGGAAAAAGCAGAAGTATTAACCGATTTTACTTACCCATGGGAAAAGGAAGCGGCTCCTAAAACAGATTTTCGTGCCCTGTGGAGTGATGACACATTATATTTCCGATTTATTGCAGATGATAAAGATATTCAGCTAGGTGATAACTCAGATAAAGACCAGGCGGTGTTAGATTCTGACCGAGTTGAACTCTTTTTCGCGACTAGTCCTGAATTAAAACCGTATTACACGGCGGAAATGGACCCGAAAGGGCGTACTTTCGATGCAAAAGCTAATTATTATCGTGAAGTTGACCCAAGTTGGAACTGGGAAACATTACAAACGGTGGGTGAAATAACGCCAAATGGTTATGTATTAACAGGAAAAATTGATTTAGATGAATTTACTAAACTCGATTTATGGCAAGATGCGGACAAACAGACACTAATGTGTGCCATTTTGCGCGGAGAGTTTAGTGCAGGTGAGCCAAAGCAAGTGCGTAAATGGATTAGCTGGATCAAACCTGATTCCGTTAAACCTGATTTTCACATCCCATCAGCCTTCGGAACCTGCAAGTTCGTAAAATAGCGCTATCGCCGGTGGCTTTCGTCACCGGTAGCTTTTCAATACAAACGTAATATTGTGAGAAAGATCATAACCTGCAATTAAGTTGGATGAAATCGCAGTGATTTAAATTGAAATAAAAATTCATTTAATGTATTTTTTAATGAAATTAAATTTCATGAGGGCGTTTGAATGTCTCTAGCCGAAAATACTCTGAGTGACTGTCTACACAATGAATTCAATCAGGAAACGCAACAGTTTTCACGTTTGGATACACTCTCTATGGTGAACGTTATTAACCAAGCAGATAGTACGGTTGCAGGTGCTATTCAGGCCGTTCTACCTGCGATTGCCCAAGTGGTTGATGCTGTTGCTGAGTGCTTAAAGCAAGGTGGACGCTTGTTTTACATTGGGGCGGGTACCAGTGGCAGGCTAGCTGTATTGGACAGTGCAGAATGCCCACCAACATTTGGTACTTCGCCTGAAATGGTACAGTCGATTATTGCGGGTGGCCAAGATGCAATGTTAAAAGCGGTTGAAAATATTGAGGATTCAGCGGAATCAGCGATTGATGAGCTTAAAAAGCGCCAGCTTTGCGCAAAAGATGTCGTGGTGGGGATTGCTGCCAGTGGACGTACACCATTTACTTTAGCAGGTATTGAATACGCCAATGAAATCGGTGCGTTAACGGTGGCTATTACCACGCGAGGCTGGGGATTAGTCAGTGATGTCGCAAAATTAGCTATTGCACCCGATGTTGGCCCTGAAGTGTTATCGGGTTCAACTCGCATGAAAAGCGGTACTGCACAAAAAATGATTTTAGGCATACTAAGTACCTGTGTAATGGGGCGATTAGGTCGTATTCATACTAATTTAATGGTTGATGTCGTTGCTAGTAATATCAAATTACTGCGCCGCGCAGAACGGATTGTTAGTGAAGTCTGCGGTATTGATGAACACACCGCGGCAGGGTTATTGGCACAAGTGGATTATCATCCACGACGCGCAATTTTAATGCATGAGCTACAGATTAATGCACAGCAAGCAACGGATATTGTTCAACAGCATCCAAACACCACCTTGGACAGCATGTTAGCAATCACCGTTAAGTAATGGGATAGCGTGATGAAGAGCGGGTTTACTGGCTCAGTCAACATCAGGGGAATCATATGGCTAATAAGATAGAACATCTGGAAGTACTCGCCAGAGAAATAGAAAAATATGCGGGCGGCTTTGAGAACGTGGCAACATTAACTCACTGTATGACGCGTATCCGTTTAGTTTTAAAAGATAACAGTAAATTCGATGCTGAAGCTTTGAAACAAATTGAGGGTGTAAAAGGCGTTATTTTCAATGGTGAGCAACAACAAGTGATTGTTGGAATGGGAACCGCAGCGAAAGTCTTTTCGGTGATGAACAAACGCATGCAAGGTAGTACCTCTGCAACAACGGAAATTGCAGCACCAGCAGAGAAAAAAGCATTTTCCATACGACGTATGCTAAATACGTTGGCCGCCATTTTTGTTCCAACCATTCCTGCACTGATTGGTTGTGGTTTGATTATGGGGTTGATCAATATTGTGCGTTTAGTGGCACCAGGCGTTGTTGAACAATTCCCTGAATTATTTAAGTTATTAAAATTGATTGGTAGTGCAGTCTTTGTTTATCTTTCAATTATGATTGGGGTGAATACTGCGAAAGAGCTTGGTGCATCTACCTCAATTGGTGCGGTCATGGCTGGATTACTTTCAATGCCAGGTTTAGCGGATATCACCTTATTTGGCTCGAAGTTAGTCCCGGGTAGTGGGGGAATTTTTGCAGTGCTTATGGTGGTCGTTTTCTCTTCTAAATTTGAAGTGTGGTTTAGAAGTATCATTAAAGAAAGCTTAGACCTCATCGTGACGCCATTTGTGACCATTTTAGTCTCAGCGATGGTGGCAATTGTAGTGTTCCAACCTGCAGGACATTACTTAAACCAAATTTTAGCGCAAGGTGTTTCTGTCGCTTTATTAAATAGTGGCGGTGGTGCCGTGGCGACGGGCGGTATTTTAGGCGGTAGTTTCTTATTCTTATTATTAACGGGTTTACACCAAGGCTTGATCCCAATTCATGCTGAAATTTTACAAACGTTTGGCCTGAATTACTTGTTCCCAATTTTAGCCATGGGTGGAATGGGGCAAGTGGGTTCATGTTTCTGGGTTTATTTAAAAACCAAAAACCAACGCTTGAAGAAAACATTAGTCGGTGCGTTACCTGTGGGTATTTTTGGTGTCGGTGAACCACTTTTATTTGGTGTGTCATTACCATTAGGTAAACCATTCATTGCAGGTTGTATTGGTGGCGCAGCTGGCGGCGCATTAATGGCGTTCTTCCATGTCGGGATCATCATTCCATTTGGTACTGCCGGGTTATCATTAATTCCATTAGTGGGTGATGGCCAAATATTGGATTTCTTAATTGCTGTTGCGGGTGCATGGATTGTCGGGTTCATTGCCAGTATGATAATAGGCTTCACTGATCCAGAAAAATAATTAGAAGGAAAAGCCATGTCGACACTGACGGTAAAACTGGAAAGCTTGCAGACACGCGGTAAAGGCACAGAACAACGTATTGCCACCTTTTTGCTGGATAACCGCGAAAGTCTTATCGCGATGAATGCAGCGGAGTTGGCGCAGGCGGCTGGGGTAAGTAGTGCATCTGTTATCCGCTTTTCACGTCAAATGGGGTACCGTGGCTATCCTGAATTTAAAGTCGATTATTTGTCGGATGAGAAACAACACAAAGCCGAAAGCCTATACGGTAATCTGAGTCGCCACGATGATACTTCTCAGATTATCGCTAAAACGGGGCACATGTTTATTTCGGCTATTGAAAAATCACTGGATCTGCTTGAACCACCAGTTGTGGATACGATTGCGCAAAAAATGTACCAGGCCAAACGTATTGTGCTGTTTGGTGTCGGGTCTTCAGCTATTGTTGCCAGTGATATTTTCCATAAATTAATTCGCATTAATAAACATGCACTGTTTAGTTATGATTTGCATGTTCAGCTAAGTTACTCGGCAAATTTGGGGCCAGAAGACCTTGCTATTGCGGTAACGGCACGCGGAAATACTCAAGAAATCAATAGCATGCTTCGTTCTGCAAAAGAAACCGGATGCCCGACAGTCGCACTGACGCGTTTTGGCCAAGATGAAGCGATGAAGTTAGCGGACTTCGCCTTGCCTTATTTTTATGATGAGCAACACTCCCAATTAGGCATCATCACCCCCCAAGTGTTACAGATGATTACTTTCGATACATTATTTTTTAAATACCTCACGTTAGCAGATAGTGATGCAAATGAAGCATTACAAAAAGGGCGACGAGCACTGATACAAGGCAAGAGTTAATGATTGTAACGGAGTTAGCGATAGGTGCACTGATTGGGCTGATTATTAGCACAACGGGTGTCGGTGGTGGTGTGATTGTATTACCGATACTGACCTATTTTTTTGGGCTAAATGCATTAGCGGCAGTAGCCACTGCCAATTTTCTTTCGATGTTAATGAAGGTTTCTTCTTCTTATATGCATTTTCGACTAGGCAATATTCCCTTTAAAGGGGCAATGATTGTGTTAGCGATTATGTTACCGAGCACCTTTCTCTCTAGTTTGTTTGTGACATGGCTGGGGGGGTTACCGGGGTATGAAAAACAAGTTGAGTGGGGGATTAATCTCTTAGTGGCTGCTGCCATTATTTTTTCGCTCTATTTATTTATTCAGCGAATGTTTTTTGTTTCGATCATCAAACAAGAAACGGCGAAAGGGGACCAGCTAAAATCCATGGCTGTGCCAGCTATCTTGGCGGGTGTTGTACTTGGTGCAACGGGTGTTGGTGGTGGGGTGGTTGTTCTCCCTATGTTATTGCGCTATATGCAACTAAATATTAAGCAAGCAATTGGCACATCGATTTTTGTAACAACCGTGTTATCCGGTTCCTCTGCTTTAGCTTATGCGCAAGATGGCTATACGGATTTAAAATTGGCGCTGATATTGTGTGCAGGGGCATTGATTGTGATGCCACTGGCTAAATATTTACTGATCCGTTTATCTGAACGCACCTTTCAATACATTACATTGTTATTAATTACCTGTAGTGCAGTAATGATGACAATGAATTTATTCACCTTCTAGGGTCATGAGTCCTATTATTGATGTTGTTAATAATAGGACTGACTCTTCACTAAAAACGGTGCGTTTATCGCTGATTAAGCTCTTTTGTCATTTCTTGGTAAATAAATTGGCGCTCATAGTTTAGGTCTTCGTCTTGTAAGGAAGAAAACTGGCTGAGTGTAATAGTGAGTAAGGCGGCGGCTATAAGTACAATTAAGCCACTAGACAGCAGTTTTGCTCGAGCTGTTGCATGGGGAGCTAGTACAAAAGCGCCACTGATAACCGCACCGAGTATTGCGCCACCAATATGAGCTGCGTTGTCAATACCTGACTGCAAACCATTGATAAGAGTTAACGCAATCATCCCAATAATATTATATAGCGGGCGTTTTAATTGGTTGCGTTCTTCAAGAGAAAGGTTGGGGTGATTAATTCTTTTTAATAAATCAATGACAGAAGCCGCAGCTAACCCCATAATGGCACCAGATGCACCAATGCCAACAGTAATATACACTGTGTTATCAGGTAAATATAAACTGTTCCATGCATTCATTGATGCTCGGCTTGCTGCTTCCTTAATGGCTTCGCTATATTGCCAATAAGCACTAAAAAATGCGGCACCAATACCTGAAAATAGGTATATCGCGAGCATCCTAAATTTTCCATAGGTGCGTTCGCATTCAATCCCAATAACAAACAAGGCCAATGTATTTAAAGCAAGGTGCATACCACCTGAGTGCAATACCATACTGACTGGATAACGCCACCAATCCCCAGTTAATGAAAGTTGGTAAACATTGGCACCAAATAACAATAAGTTATTTTCTTGGGAATCGAGTGGGGCGGCATAATTGAGCTGGTAAAAATAAACAACAATATTCAGCACTGCAATAAAAAGCGTTAGGGCTATTGCCCATAGGGAAAACTTAGGTTTCTGTGGAATAGCAGTATTGAGGTCGCCAGTCATGTAAATGTCCTATTAATCAGTCATGGCCGTTATCTTAAATAAGTGATTTGTTTAGCGCAATTTATCATTATCTGAGAATGCAGATATCATTTTGTAGGGGTCATAAAAAACAAAAAAAGAGCTCTAAAGAGCAGCAAGTCTGATAGGTTTTGAAAATAAATTAGGAAAATCAATTTATTGATTTTCGGCTGATAACACAAAGCGGGAAAAACCACGCTTTTATCCCGCTTTGTCAATAACCTCAGGAGCTCTAAGAGCTCCTTTCAACGTCATTATGACAAATTAAAACGAAGTTCGTTTATAGGTACGGTACTCAGGCTTCCAGAAATTGCGTTCAATAGCTTCATCAAGCGCGCTATCCGAAGTGACCGTTGCCACACCTTGAACTTGTGCTTCTTTTGCCACTTGTTTAGCAATAATGCGTGAAACATCTTGGATATCAGACAGTAAAGGCAATAGCGCACCTTCGCCATTTTTGGCTAGTGGCGAACAGCTGGCGAGAGCACGGCTGGCAGCCATTAACATGCCATCAGTGACACGTTTAGCACCAGAGGCAATCACACCAAGACCAATACCCGGGAAGATATAGGAGTTGTTACATTGTGCAATTGGGAACACTTGGTCTTTGTAAGACACTGGGTTAAATGGACTTCCTGTTGCGACTAAGGCCTTGCCATCAGTCCAATTGATAATGTCTTCAGGGCGAGCTTCAACACGTGATGTTGGGTTAGATAACGGCATCACAATAGGGCGTTCACAGTGCTTATGCATCTCTTTAATGATTTCTTCTGTGAATAACCCAGCTTGGCCAGACACACCAATCAATATGGTTGGTTTGGCATTGCGTACGACATCTAACAGTGAAATTGAGTCACTGTTAACATCCCAGTCGGTTAAATTTCCACTGCTTTGGGTTAATTTGGCTTGGAAATCGAGTAAATTAGGCAGTTTATCGGTTAATAAACCAAAACGATCAACCATATAAATGCGCGAACGCGCTTCTTCGTCGCTTAACCCTTCAGATTTCATTTGAGCGATAATTTGTTCTGCGATACCGCAACCCGCTGAGCCTGCACCTAAGAAAGTCACGCGTTGGTCACTTAACTTACTGCCTGCGGCATGGCTGGCGGCAATTAAACTACCTAATGCAACTGACGCGGTGCCTTGAATATCATCATTGAAACAGCATAGTTCATCACGGTAACGGGTTAATAAAGGCATCGCATTTTTCTGTGCGAAATCTTCAAATTGCAATAATACGTTTGGCCAGCGGCGTTTAACTGCCTGAACAAATTCATCAAGGAACTCGTTGTATTCATCACCAGTAATACGTGGGTGACGCCATCCCATATACAGAGGGTCATTCAGACGCTGTGGGTTGTTGGTTCCTACGTCAATAACAATAGGTAAGGTATAAGCAGGGCTGATACCCCCGCACGCGGTATAGAGAGAGAGTTTCCCAATTGGGATGCCCATACCACCGATACCTTGGTCACCAAGGCCTAAAATACGTTCGCCATCAGTAACAACAATCACTTTCACATTTTGTTTGGTGGCGTTTTGTAGCATGTCGTCGATGTATTCACGATTTGGATAAGAAATAAATAAACCACGTGCACGACGATAAATGTCAGAGAAATGCTCACAAGCTTCACCCACGGTTGGGGTATAGATAATAGGCATTACTTCAGTGAGGTGAGCATCTATAAGGCGATAAAATAAGGTTTCGTTGGTGTCTTGAATATTTCGCAGATAAATGTGTTTATCAATATCTGATTTAAAATCAATTAATTGGCGGTAGGCACGTTCAACTTGTTCTTCGATGGTTTCTACTTGTTCAGGAAGTAAACCATGCAAGTTAAAATTTGCACGCTCTTCTTCGGTGAAGGCGCTTCCTTTATTCAGCAAAGGGAATTCAAGCAAAATTGGGCCAGCGTAGGGTATATAGAGAGGGCGTTTTGTTTCGTACTCATGTTCCATGAAATATCACTCTTCGGACGATTAATCAACAAAGTCAGGGTAGATCCTAAGCTAAACAGCAAATATGTACAGTAAATAATGATAAAAAAGCGTTAAAAAATTTACTGAAAAATATTGTGCATATGATAAGGAGTTTATGCGCGGAAGGGAATGAAAGCCGATAACGGCATACGCATTACGGTAGGTAGATCACGCTTAGGCAAATAATGAATGTCTCATCGTTATTTTTACGTTTTCAAACGTTAGTTTAGCTTTTCTGCGGGTTCAATTTTTTCATGTTTTTTCTTATTTTTAGTCAGTTACAGAGAGAAAAAACGGATTCACTGAAAGTTAAATTATATTTTTAAATATCATATATTGCTGCAAGTTTTAAATTTATATAAGTTGAATTTTATTTTATATTTCATTTTTCACTAAGGAGTTTTATGAATTTAATTAATGGGGTGTTAAGAAATAAGCGTATTTATATATTACTTATTATGGCATTTCTAGGAGGAATGAATCATTCAAGAGCAGACTATAACCCAATCGAAACACTAAGGAATATTGACAGCTATTTCTATGAAAACAAATATGGCTCATCAATTTTTGGTCGAGTTATAACAGATTATTTTTATTTGGTGATGAAAGAAAAAAACAAAACAATTAATAACACATTGATAGACAAAATAAATTATGACCATGCATTAGAAATGCTTCAAGTATTGAAGCGAAAAGCGAAGAAACAGAGTACAGGTGAAAAAGTCTCTCATGATATGACTTATAAAGAAGCAGATGAAATACACTATCTGGTCATGTTACGTAATAAAATACCCGAAGAAGCTTGGGTTTTAGGTGTGGTATTTTCTGTATTAGATGAAAAAGAAAAAGAATTTTATTGGCAAAAAATTATGGCAGCTTCCGGAGACCGTGGCCATGAATTATCGGTAATATACAGCTTGATGAAAGTGATGTTAGAAAAGGAAAAGAAGGCCACTAAAAAACAGAAAATAATTATTAATAAATGGTATGAACGTATGAGTAAAACATTAGCTTCTGCTAAATCATAGTTTTCATTTAAATAAGTTTGAAAACTAAATGTTATATAAGTATTAAGGTGTCAATTATTATGAAATTATATTTTTGTTTAATTCTACCGTTATTATTATTTTCCTGCATTGTAAATGGCGAGAACCGCCCCGGCTTTGTCTGTGGGCAGTTTAATAAGAATATTATAGAAGTTCCTAGCGAGTATGTTTTTCCATTTGCTGAATATGAAGGGTATAGCTATTTTGACCCAAGGTTTATTGAAAATAAAAAAGAGTGTGAGGCTAATTTTAGAGTGCTGCCAATGCGAATGTCTTGGTCTGATTTGAAACCATCTAATGAGGTAAGTAATGATGTTAAAATTATAGAAGTTTATGCTGAACCATTAAAAGGAAACCCTGAAAAATATTTGAGTTATAGAAAACACGTGTATTTAGATATGGGGTACCTCAAAAGAAAGGGGGAGTTATATTATGATGAAGAGTTGGATCTTTATTTTACTGAAGTGACTGTAACAATACGAAGAAGTATTGGTCATAAAGATGATATGTATTTTAATAAAAAAGGATATTATTGGAAGGAAATTAATAATGAAGTAATTTTTTTAATTGAGTGTGAATGGTTACCAATTGATGAGAAGTATCATAAGTGTTTTCAATATTTTTTGATTCCAGAAATAGGAACTAAGGTTAAATTTTATTTTGATGCTAAAGAATTATCTAATAGCAATATAATGAGGGAAAAAATACGCATTTTTTTACTCGACCATGTTAAAAATTAGGAGATAATATGAGAACTCAAGAAATTAGAAAGGGTGATTTAAAGTTAACTCGTAGTGATGTTTCTAATGCAATTAAAATTTTATACGTAACCAAAGAACCAAAGTTGATGTATGAATATTTGGAAAGTAAAGGAGACCGATATGCTAAATTAGCTAATAGTGTGGTTAAAGGTGATTCTCTTTCAGGTGCTTTTGCGCTTAATTATTTAGATGAAGCTATTTTAGAGCATATTGGAGTGCAAGATGAGTTTATAATTGAGCGTATTCGCTATGATATGGCAATAGCTTATGTTCAAACCCTAAAAAATAGATTTGAAGATGGAAAGGATGTAATCTATGGTGATATAAATCACATAGAGGCTAAATTATTTCATAGTAGTGTATTTTCTTATTATAATCTTCCTTCTGATGCATGGACTTTAGAACCTGTATTTTTTGTGTTACCTAGAGAACAAAGAGAGAGTTATTGGCAGAGAGCTTTAAATTCTGTAGGTGATATAGAAAGTGAAATATTATTAAGTATAAATACTAAAGATATAATGTTTAGAGCATTATATGAAGCTCCAGCGCATATGCAGCCTAAAATACATAGTTGGACTAAACGAGTTCTGGATATTGATAATGTAGTAGATGGCGTGGTGGTTACAGCCAAGAAATCTTATCAAAATATTATATCTCATATAGAAGAAGATAATATGGATAGAATAAATACAATTATTTATAATACAGGAAACCCTTTAATTGATAGAGGAACAGAGCGTTTTTCATTTTGGGATTATCCTTCACAACATTTAGAATCATTTCAAGTACAAACAGATTGGCGTGGCCAAACGGAATTTACACATAAAAATCTATTGTCTGAATATTATTTAGAAAGACCTGACTATATATTACCAGAAACAGGCTTATTTGATTCACCATCAGTTAATTATCAACCAGATGTTGCTCATTATGATCGTATGATTGATGATTTAAGGGGAAATATGCCATCAATAAACAACAAGTCAACACCTCCAATTAAGTATCCACACAATATGGTAGATAAATCGATATTGGAAAGCACTTATCCAAAATCCGAACCGAATAGACAATTAGCACCTCGTACAACAAACCTACTTGATAGGTTTAAGGATAATGAAACACCAACAAATTATTATCTAGAACGCCCGAGTGTTGTTCTTCCGGGAACGCCAGGATTTAAAGACTTCCCTACAGATACCATAAGAAATAACCATCATTTTGAAAATATGATTGGCCAGTTAAGAGACAATATGTCATCAATGAACAATTCAATGGACTCATTTGAAGATAAATACTCAATACCCTCAATGCCAAGTATACCTGAATTTAGTTATAGTGGTTATTCTTCTGGAGGATCTTTTAGTTTTAATTAATATTTAAAAAGTCTACTTATAATAAAATAAATTATTTTAGTTATTAGTAAACGAATGGTGATTACTGATGTTTCTTTTTATGTGGGCAATGTGTTTTTTACATAATTTATTTTTAAGATTATTGGTTTCTAACTTTATGAATCACAAGGATGTATATGAATTATAAATTAATAGTTGTGCTTTCAGTTTTTCTTCTCGGTGCTTGCCAAAATCCTCAAGGAAATAATGTAAAATATAATAAAAAAAATACAACTAATTTTTGTGAAAAAAAAGGTGTTAAAACGCCACGTCTTTTCTTTATGCTACAGATGTTATACTTTTCTGAATCTAAGGATTTAATATTTGATAGAAAAAAATTAGTTATTTTCAAGGGGGGAAAAGATAATAACCCAATGTTAGAATTTTTAAAGTATCCAAAAGAAGCATTTATTAAAAAATTAAGCCATGAACAGGCAATGGATTTTTATCGTGAGAATTTAAATGAAATGGGAATGTCTTATCATGCTTGGATTTTAGCAGATGTTTTAGATATTATTAATGAGAGAAACCGAGAGGCACTATGGCAACAGTTCGTTTTTGTGATGAATAACAACGATCCTGCGAAGGAAGCTAAATTATTCATGATGCTTTGGTATGCAATGGTAAGAGAAGCTTCCAAACCACCATCAGACAAGCAAATTAAAAGCAAAAGATGGCTGGAGAAAATGAGGCGGATTACTTTAGTTAAAAATATAGAAAAAGAATTAGACTTTATGTTTGAAGAAATGATTAATAATTCAATGAATTTTAATAAGAATAAAAGGAGTTCTAATGATGGTTTCTAAATTTATTATTTCTAAATTAATTTTTATAATTTTATCATGTTTAATTCTCATAAATAAAGGTTACTCTTTTAATGAAAAATATAACCCTCAAAAGGTAAATGATTCAAGTGATAAATATTTCAGTATTTTTATTTATCTAGAAAAAGAGTTTTTAAATAATCATATGAAGGCACGGGGTGAGTCATTCACCAGTGAAAAACGGAGTCGGTATCAAAAAGAAGTCAAATTAGCATATGGACGAATTATGAAAAATCGCAAAGAAAGTGATAACATCCCAATTGGTGATATTACACATCAAGAATTTATTAAAATAAAAAAAGAAGCGATGTTAAATTCAGGGATTCCTTATGAAGGTTGGTTGTTTAAAGATGTATTTGAAGTATTATCTATAGATAAAAAGAATAAAATTATAGGGAAACTATTAAATAGCTTTTCTAATAAATCACTTAATGGTGAATCAGCGTTATTTGCTAGCATTTGGCTAGACATGAAAGAAGAAGCCGCGCAATCTGTATCGATAAAACAGCAACAAAGCCAAGCTTGGCTAGAAAAAATGCGAAAGATCCCTTTAGTTATTACATTAGAAGACACGATAAATGAAACAGAAAAATTGTTTAATGAATTTACTTACTAGGGCATATATTAATCAAAACTAGTGAGTCCTATTATGGATGGCCACTTTGCAGGTAAATAGTTTTGTGAACAAGATTAAAGTTCTAATAACAACTATACGGTTATTGCTATTTATTCAAGCTCCCAGCAATAACCGTTACTTTTAAATCAATATCAAATTAATCCAAATAAGCTAATTCAATATTTTGGCAACCTAGTGCCTGTAATGTATTTTCGGTCACACACCAATGTTTGATAATCGCATCTTGTTTTTCAACAAACTTAGCTTGGTCGATGGCGTGAATATCTTTACCTGCAAGGTTAATCATAATTAAAGCGGCTTGCAGTGGTGGTAAACTTGGGTTGAATGCGGCATTTTCTGCGTAGCGTCCGGTAAACAGTGAGCCATCTTTTAATTGTAACGCAATTCCTGAATGGGATCGGCTATAAGGTGCATGGGATTGGTTTGCAGCCTCAATTGCTGCACTTAATAACCGGTCACGGCTTTGGTTTTTATAGCCATGGTCAACAGGGTCGAGTAGTAAAGTAGTAATATTGAGGTCAGACGGCCCAAATGAGTCGGGTAAATAGTGGTGTAGTACTGCGGGTGTGCGGCCCGGTAAATTCACCATAATTTTACCGCCTTCACGCAATTCATTCATAAATTGGCGGCAGTGCCCACAAGGTGTGTAATTCACGGTAATTGAGGTAATCTGCGTTTCACCTTTCATCCAAGAGTGTGTCACTGCACACTGTTCTGCATGGATCACTTGCCCCATTGAAACATGGCTAAATTCCATATTGGCGCCGAAATATAAATTACCACTTGCGCCGCAAGCGATTGCACCAACGTGAAAATGGGAGATTGGAGTAATTGCATAAGCCGCAGCGAAAGGCAACAACGCAAAGGCTAATTCAGCGTCGCTTACACCTGCTTCAGCTTTAATCTGTTTGACTTGTTCCGCTGTTAACATACCTCGGAAATCAGAATTATCAATGATTGGTCTAAGTACCGACTGTAACTTTTCTGGAAGTTCGGCCCAAGCGGCCTTAAATCGTGAATGCATGTGTTACCTCCCTAATTAATTATTTTTATTCTATTCAATAATGCGCTCAACAATATGTGACTTAAGTCACCATTTTAAATGAAACATATGAAACAAATTCTTTAATTGAGAGATATATCTCATGTTTTCTCCGTGTGTTAGTGAGTAAGAGGCTAATAAATTCCTCTTACTCATTTGCTTGGATATTGGCTTAGTGAATTAAGCTTAGCTAAAAAGATGTAAAATAACAGGAAAGATAAACGGGGCTATAAGTGAGGTGATAACCCCACAGGTCATCAATGCAAGGGAACTGTAAGCACCTTCAATGTAATTCACTTCGGCACAGCGGGCAGTGCCTAGGGCGTGGGAAGCGGTTCCCATCGCGAGTCCCCTTGATGCGTGGGTTCGTACACGCAGCACATCAAATAAGCTATGGCCAAACATGGCGCCTAAGATCCCAACAAATAACACGCAGGCGGCACTAATCGCAGGGATCCCACCAACCGAATTAGCAACAGCCATCGCGATAGGGGTAGTAACCGATTTAGGCAAAATAGAACCCGCGATATCAGGGGTTGCCCCCAACCATAACGCGATGGCGGCACCGCTAAACATGGCCACTAAACTACCTGCAAAACAAATGCTTAATAAAGATTTCCACTGGGCTCGAATTTGGTGCATTTGTTCGTAAAGTGGAAAAGCGAGCGCGACGACTGCAGGCTGTAGTAAATCATTGAGTATTTTGCTACCTGCAAAATAGTGCTCATAAGAGGTATTCGTGATCACTAGTAGTGCAATCAATACCGCAATAGTAATTAATAGTGGGTTTAAAATCGGTAACTTAAATGTGGTCGACAGCTTACGAGCCAAATAAAACACCACAATGGTCAGCGGCAATGACCACCAAATATGTTCTAACATTATTCATTCCCCTTAGTTTTATCATTATTAATGACCGAAGAAATTGGGTCTTCGGGGGGTAAAGGAACGTCATCAGGTTGAGCCCCAACGACAGGGCGTTCCTTATGAATATAGTTGGAACTGATGGCGACAACGACCATAACGATTAAGGTACTAACCACACAGGAAACGATGATAGGAACCATTTGTTGGCTGAGTAATTCATAGTAATTCATTATGCCAACACCAATAGGAACAAACAGGATGGTCATATTTTTCAACAAAATGCTGCAACCGGGTTGTGCCCACTTCGCGGGAATAATTTGTAACGCAAGCAGTATGAATAAAATTAACATGCCGACAATGCTGCCAGGGATGGAGAATGGAAGTCGTGTTGAGATAAGGTTTCCAATAATCAGGCAAAGGTAGAGTATTGCGAAAGCTCGCAAATATTGCCATCCCGTTATCAGTACCTGTTTAAATGACATGAGGCTGGTCCTGTAATGTAATATCTATTCATCATACAATTAACTTTATTATTGTGCTACCGATCACAATAAAAAGCCAATAAAAAAGTGGGAAGTATTTAGCTTCCCACTTTTAATGAATAACAGACTAGAGCAAGTATGGGTTATTTAACTTGCATACCGGGTTGTGCACCACTGTCTGGGCTGAGTAAGAAGATATCTTTACCGCTAGGGCCAGCAGCCATTACCATACCTTCAGAAATACCAAAACGCATTTTACGGGGTGCGAGGTTGGCAACCATCACGGTTAAACGGCCTTCTAAAGCTTTAGGGTCTGGGTAAGCGGAGCGAATACCAGAAAATACTTGGCGAGTTTCACCGCCAATATCTAATTGTAATTTCAGTAGCTTGTCTGAGCCTTCAACAAAATCAGCTTGCTTGATTAATGCAATTCGCAGGTCAATTTTCGCAAAGTCATCAAAGGTGATGGTATCTTGAATTGGGTCATCGGCTAGCGGCCCCGTAAGTTGCTGAACGGGTTTGATACTCTCTTTTGAGGCTTCGACCATTGCATCCACTTTTGCCATTTCAATGCGGTTAAACAATGCCTTAAATGGTGCGACGCTGTGGTTCAATAATGGGGTGTTAATCGCATCCCATGATAATTCACTATTTAAGAAAGCTTCAGCACGCTTAGTGAGCCCTGGTAAAACAGGTTTCAGGTAAGTCATCAGAACGCGGAACAAATTGATGCCCATCGAGCAAATATCTTGCAGCTCTTGATCTTTACCTTCTTGTTTTGCCACAACCCAAGGGGCTTTTTCATCAACATAGCGGTTTGCGATATCGGCTAATGCCATGATTTCACGGATCGCTTTGTTATATTCACGGTTGTTATAATCCTCACCGATAACTTTAGCGGCATCAACAAATTGTTGGTATAACTCTGGCTCAGCAAGGTTTGCTGATAATTGACCGCCAAAGCGTTTAGCAATAAAGCCCGCATTACGTGATGCCAAGTTAACCACTTTATTGACGATGTCGCTGTTGACGCGCTGGACGAAATCTTCCAAATTAAAATCGATGTCATCAATACGCGAAGACAGTTTTGCTGCATAGTAATAGCGCAAGCAGTCGGCATCTAGGTGATCTAAGTAAGAGCGGGCAGTAATAAATGTACCGCGCGACTTCGACATTTTTGCCCCATTAACCGTGACATAACCATGAACAAACAGGTTTGTTGGTTTACGATACTGGCTACCTTCTAACATGGCAGGCCAGAACAGGCTGTGGAAATAGACGATATCTTTACCAATGAAATGGTAAAGATCGGTTTTTGAATCTTTATTCCAAAACTCGTCAAAGTCGAGGTCACCGCGTTTATTACACAGGTTTTTAAAGGAGCCCATGTAACCGATAGGGGCATCTAACCAGACATAGAAATATTTACCCGGTGCATCTGGAATTTCAAAACCGAAATAAGGCGCATCACGGGTAATATCCCATTGTTGTAGGCCGGATTCGAACCATTCTTGCATTTTGTTGGCGACTTGTTCTTGTAATGCGCCAGAGCGAGTCCACGCTTGAAGCATGTCGCTAAATGCAGGAAGATCAAAGAAAAAGTGTTCTGAATCACGCATGACAGGTGTAGCGCCAGAAATCACTGAACGTGGGTTAATCAGCTCTGTTGGGCTATAGGTTGCGCTACAGACTTCACAGTTATCACCATATTGGTCTTCGGCTTTACATTTTGGACAAGTGCCTTTAACGAAGCGATCTGGTAAGAACATGCCTTTTTCTGGGTCGAAAAGCTGTGAGATAGTGCGGTTTTTAATAAAACCGTTATTTTTCAGTTTCCCGTAAATTAGCTCTGATAAGACTTTGTTTTCTTCACTGTGTGTGGAGTGATAGTTGTCATAACTAATGGCGAAACCAGCAAAATCGTTCTGATGCTCTTGGTTCACTGCCGCAATCATCTCTTCTGGCGTTACGCCAAGTTGTTGAGCTTTAAGCATGATTGGAGTTCCGTGCGCGTCATCGGCACAGATAAAGTGAACCTCTTTGCCGCGCATTCGCTGATAACGGACCCAAATATCAGCCTGAATATGTTCCAGGATATGACCAAGATGGATTGAACCGTTAGCATAGGGTAACGCACAGGTTACCAGTAATTTATTCGCGACTTGAGACATAGTAACTTTCTTACTTCCATTATTTGAAAAGGGTCTTTGATGTTAACCGATCAAAACCATCGCTGCTAGGGGTATAAAATATTAATTGGCAATTTGTTCGAAAAAGAAATTTTTACCTCTTTGTGGTTTTTACTATGCGGGGTAATCACTATTTTTTGTGTTCTCTGTTATGATTAATCTCAGTCAAAGTATATCTGTTTAATTTTATGTAGCTTATTATTCAGGATGTACCTAGTTCAAAAATATAAATAAAGGAGCCGGGATGAACGATAAATCCCCCGAGCAGAACAAACCAGAACTGCTGACTGAACAAGTCTCCAAAGTTTTGGCTTCATTTACACACCCAACACTGCAACGTAATTTGATTTCTATCAAAGCGTTACATCATTGCGCAATGTTGGACAACGTGCTGCATGTCGAATTAGTTATGCCATTCGTTTGGAAAGGGCCGTTTCAAACTTTAATTAGCGAAAAGACCGCTGAATTGAAGCAACAAACAGGCGCTCATGCTGTTGAATGGAAACTGCGTCATGACATCACGACATTAAAACGTGCAAATGATTTGCCGGGTATTAATGGTGTTCGTAATATCTTAGCCGTCAGTTCGGGTAAAGGTGGCGTTGGTAAATCAAGCACTTCTGTGAACTTAGCGCTCGCTCTGGCACAAGAAGGGGCGAAAGTGGGGATCCTTGATGCGGACATTTACGGCCCATCAATTCCAAATATGTTAGGCACAACATTAGAGCGCCCAACCTCTCCAGATGGTCAGCATATGGCCCCGATTATGGCGTATGGCTTGGCAACAAACTCAATCGGTTACTTAGTGACGGATGACAACGCCATGGTTTGGCGTGGTCCAATGGCAAGCAAAGCATTAATGCAGATGCTGCAAGACACGCTATGGCCGGATTTGGATTACTTAGTTATCGATATGCCACCGGGAACGGGAGATATCCAATTAACACTTTCTCAAAATATCCCTGTCACTGGGGCAGTGGTAGTGACAACACCACAAGATATCGCCTTGGTTGATGCCATGAAAGGTATTGTGATGTTTAAGAAAGTCAATGTCCCAGTACTGGGTGTGGTTGAAAACATGAGCGCACATATTTGCAGCAATTGTGGGCATGTAGAGCCGATTTTTGGTACCGGTGGTGCTGAGAAATTAGCAGAAAAATACCATACTAAATTATTGGGACAGGTTCCTCTGCATATTTCTTTACGTGAAGACCTTGACCGTGGCCAGCCTACTGTTATGCGTGATCCAGAAGGCGAATTTGCCGATATCTACCGCGAAATTGCTTCAGGAATTTCTGCTTTGATGTATTGGGAAGGGGATAAGATCCCAACAGAAATTTCTTTCCGTGCAGTTTAATCGGTTATAGAGCAAAAAGGCTATTTAGTTTATGGCTAAATAGCCTTATTTATTGTCGACACTTTCCTCTACTAAACGCATTTGTTTTAGCCTTCTATTTTTCTGAATTGTTCGCGGAATATTTCTTTATTGAGTCATGTTCGCGTAGAATAGCCGCATCTGTTATTTAATCAGTTTTCTTTCTACGGGTAATCCGAAAAGGTGACTATGAAATTTTTAATTTTTATTGTTGTCGTGGTGCTGATCGTTATTTATTTTTATAACCGTATCGTTGCGTTGCGAGAAGCTGTTATTTCGAGTGAAACAGAAATTTCAGTTCAATTAGACCGTCGTGGAAAAGTATTTGATAGCTTATTGGCAACAGTTAAAAAATATTTAAGCCATGAAACCGAGGTGTTCAGTAAAATTACTGAACTACGGACACAAGCACAAAATGCGACAGGGGATAAAGCCCGCGAAGCCGAAGATGCATTATCAAAAATGGTGACCAGTGGGGCGATTAATGTCGCAGTTGAAGCTTATCCTGAGCTAAAATCCGATGCAATTATGGCAAATTTACAAGAAGAAATCGTTTCTTCAGAAAATAAATTGTCATTTGCTAAACGTGGTTATAACCGCTCATTAGAAACTTATAATGCGTATATTGCGTCTATGCCTGCGGCACTAATTGTTGGCATTATTCCTAGCTTAAAAATTTCCAAGGAATATTGGCGTCTTGATGAAGAAACCATCAAGACTGAGGAATCACGTCGTATTAATTTTGATTAAAAACCGCTTAACCTTTGAAGTTATCAATCATCGGAATGCCTTATGGTGTTCCGATATTATATGAGTGGTAGATAACAGGTCACATTATGGATTTTAGAAACGTCATTCGTAAAAATAATATTCGCACACGCTTAGTGGTGATGAGCTATATTTTTTTAATGCTAATTATTGGCTTATTGGCGGATATTGCAACACACCCAAATGAGCAATTGGACTTAGTCGATAATGCGATGATGTTTGTGACACTTCATGAATTACCTATCGCCACTTTTATTGTTTTAGGCTTAACCTTTCTTGGGTTGATTTATATTCATTTTAGAGGCCATAAAATGATGTTAGCTGGGATGAATGCCAGAGAAATAACCCAAGAAAATGCGAGTAGCCCCCAAGAAAAACAACTTTTTAATATTATTGAAGAATTAAGTTTAAGTGCTAGTTTAGGTTATATTCCCCGTTTATATATTTTAGAAACGGATGAGCCGAATGCTTTTGCGGCAGGGTGGAATAACCGTAATGCGCTTGTGGGGGTAACCAGAGGTTTGTTGCAAATGCTTAATCGGCAAGAAGTTCAAGCCGTTCTCGCTCATGAAGTTGGGCACATTATTCATGGTGATTCAAAATTAACCCTGTATGTGGGGATTTTGGCAAACGTGATTTTAACGGTAACGAATTTATTTAGTCAGATTTTTATCCGAACAGCAGGGCGCAGCCGCAATAATGCCGCTAATAAAGCGCAAATGATCCTATTAGTTCTAAATTTTGTTTTGCCGTGGATAACCCAAATACTCTATTTTTATTTATCTCGCACTCGTGAATATATGGCTGACGCCGCGGCAGTGGATTTGACTGCAGATAACCAAGCCATGATTAGTGCGTTGAAAAAAATCTCCGGTAATCATGAAACCCATGAATATGATAACAGTACCACAGGGCAAGCTTACCGTAAGGCCGCTTATATTTTTAATAAGGGCGATTCTGTGTTTTCAACTCACCCCTCGATTGAAAATCGCATTGCGGTATTAGAAGGAAAAAAACAGTTTTAGTGTATAAATGACATTTTGTACGCTCCGATTTACGGCATTTCCTATCTAATGGGTGTTTTTTTAGCGAACTTTGTTGAGGTATGCTGGAACAACACGCCATTACCCCCTATAATTCCGCCAACATAACATTTTTCTGTTGTGTATCTCATTTCTAAATATTTAACCAGGTTATCATTTTATGACTGACATAGCGCATCACTGTACCATTGTAGGTATATCGGGAGCCTCTGCATCTGGCAAAAGCTTAATTGCAAGCACGTTATACCGTGAGTTAAGAGAACAGGTCGGTGATCATAATATCGGTGTTATTCCAGAAGATTGTTATTACAAAGACCAAGCCGATGTCCCAATGGAAGAACGCCTTAAAGTAAATTATGACCATCCTAACTCGATGGACCACAGCTTGCTTTATGAACATCTCAAATCACTGAAAAGTGGCCAAGCAGTAGAAATTCCGCAATACGACTATGTCGCTCATACACGTAAACAAAAAACCATCACGTTCAAACCTAAAAAAGTCATTATCATTGAAGGTATTTTGTTATTAACAGATAAACGCTTACGTGGTGAAATGGATTTTTCTATTTTTGTTGATACACCACTTGATATTTGCTTGATGCGCCGTATTAAACGTGATGTAAATGAAAGGGGCAGAACGCTTGATTCCGTTATTGACCAATATAATAAAACGGTTCGCCCAATGTTTTTGCAATTTATTGAGCCATCAAAGCAATATGCCGATATCATTGTTCCTCGCGGTGGGAAAAACCGTGTAGCGATTGATATCTTGAAAGCGAAAATTGGCGAATTCTGTCAAGATTAAACCGCGCAGAAATTAAAATAATGAAGGGGGAAACAACCATGCGTCTTTGTGACCGCGATATTATTCAATGGATGGATGATGGTAAATTAGTTATTAGCCCACGCCCACCAGTTGAACGAATCAATGGTGCAACTGCAGATGTTCGTTTGGGAAATCAATTCCGCGTTTTTCGAGGACACACTGCTGCATTTATTGACCTTAGTGGCCCTAAAGATGAGGTTAATGCCGCATTAGATCGCGTCATGAGCGATGAAATTGTTCTTGATGAGGATGAGCCATTTTTCCTGCACCCAGGAGAATTAGCACTTGCAGTGACGCTTGAGTCTGTTACGCTCCCTGATAACCTTGTAGGTTGGTTAGACGGGCGCTCTTCATTAGCGAGACTAGGTTTGATGGTACACGTAACCGCACATCGAATTGATCCCGGTTGGCATGGGCAAATCGTGTTAGAATTTTATAATTCAGGTAAATTACCGTTAGCATTGCGTCCCGGCATGGTGATTGGTGCATTAAGCTTTGAGCCGTTATCTGGCAGTGCCGATCGCCCTTATAATAGCCGACAAGATGCTAAATATAAAAACCAACAAGGTGCTGTTGGTAGCCGTATCAGTGAAGACTGATAACCGGTGAACTTTGCGGAAATTGTTGTGTTTAATGGAGATTAAACCGGTAATTTCCGCCCATTTTCAGGGATAGGTGTGAGTTCATTTTTGTGGCGAGCGCAAGCGGAATTTAAGAGAGGGAAGGATGAAACGTTTTTTGACGACACTGATTATTTTACTTGTGGTAATTGTTGCTGGGTTAACAACACTCGTAATGTTAGTGAACCCGAATGATTTCCGTCATTATATTGTTGAACAAGTAGAGAAAAAAAGTGGTTATCAACTTGAATTCAACGGTGATATGCGTTGGCATGTGTGGCCAACCTTAAGCATTATTACTGGGCCTGTTTCTCTTACTGCGCCGAATGCGGCTAAACCCATACTAAGTGCAGATAATATGCGCTTAGATGTTGAATTATGGCCTCTCATTTCCCATAAACTCTCTGTTGAGCAAATTGTTATTGATGGTGCTGTTATCCGCAAGACACCCGATAGCGAAATCCAAACTCACCGTAACGCCCCTGTAGCGCCTGGTGGTGTGCCAACATCAACCTCTGCACAAGAGAAAAGTGACTGGTTATTAGATATAGAAAAAATTAATATTTCTAATAGCTTAGTTATTTGGCAAACTGCTAAAGATGAATTTAATCTGCGCAACATTGATTTATCACTGAAGAAAAGTGATAAAAAACAGGTCGCAGTTAAATTCAGTGGAAATCTAAATAAAAACCAACAAGAGTTTGTATTTAATCTACGCGCAGATATCGATTTATCAGATATTAATCAAAGGATTAGTGGCAAATTAACTCAGTTTGACTATAAATTGAGTGGTGTTGATTTACCTGAAAGTGGAATTGAAGGGCAAATAACAAGTGATTTCCTATATACCAAAGGGAAAGTGGAAAGTGCGAGTTTAAGCAATTTGTTAATAACAGCTAACGAAAGTGGCCTATCAGGTAATGGCAGTATCCAATTAACGAATACCCCAGAAATTAGGGTTAATTTAGTCGCCGAGAAATTAGATTTAGATAATCTATTAGGAACAGCGCCTGCCAGTACCAGTGTAGAATCAGAGACGAATAATAACCGTGTTGGTGTTAAGCCTGTTATTTCTGGTGCAAATCCTCAACAGTATGATTTATCAGGCTTGCAGGCATTTTCCGCCGATATCAATTTAGCCATTAAGCAGTTAATCTATCGTGGAATGACGGTTAGTGATGTAGTTTTTGAGGCACAAAACCAAACACCTCGTTTAACTGTTTCAAAATTACAAGGTAAGGCATTTGGTGGTGATTTTTCAATACCGGTGACATTTAATTACAGTTCAACTCCCGCTTATGTTTCAGCAAAACCAGATTTAAAAAATATCGATTTAACTCCATTATTAAAAGCCTTCAATATGCCACAAAAATTAAGTGGAATAATTTCGTTAAATGCGGCGTTATCGGGTGTGGGTTATGATGACAATGCAGTGAAAAACCAGTGGCAAGGGCCTGTTAATTTTGAGTTAAGAAATGCCAAATTACAGGGATTGAATATTCCGTTATTAATTCAGCAATCGGTTTCCAGAGTAACCAGTAAAATTAATGCGCCCGTGAATACGGGGAACGTCACTGAGGTTGATTCTTTCACTGTGGCAGGTAAATTAAATAAAGGTACGTTGAACATTTCCTCTATGAATGCGATGTCATCCTTAGTTAACATCAGTGGGCAAGGCCGTATGAATATCCCTAATGAAACCATTGATGTCAATTTAGGGGTTAATATTGCCAATGGCTGGGGTGGGGATTCACGTTTAGTTCAACAATTGCAAGCCATGACCATTCCACTGCGAATTTATGGTAATTGGCATAATTTGAAATACCAATTAGATGTCGAAAAATTACTGCGTAATGAGTTACGTACACAAGCTAAAGAAGCGCTTGGTAACTTCTTGAAGAAAGAAGAAAATAAAGGACTCAATGATTTATTGAATGCCCTTTAAGATAACAAAACGCCCTTAAATGGGCGTTTGAGGTTGTTGACAAAGCGGGATAAAAGCGTGGTTTTTCCCGCTTTGTGTTATCAGCCGAAAATCAATTTATTGATTTTCCTAATTTATTTTCAAAATCTATTAGATTTGCTGCCAAACATAATAGGTTTGTCAGCAGTCTGAAGCGCCCTTAAATGGGTGTTTTCTCTTTTTATGAACTTATTTTATTTTTGTAATCAGAAAGATCATTATTTAGTTGAATCATTTTATCCGATAAATTTTGAAAAAATGAAGAGTCATTCGGATTAAATTGCTCAGTGTTAATATCATGTATAGTTGTAATTAATTTGGTGATTTGGGTGCTCAATTTACTTATTTTATTGAAATTATTTGTTTTTTCTGGTGTTTTTTGTAATTTATCACTTTGATTAGTGATTAAATTATTACTGTTCTCTTTAATCAGTACAGGGCAACATTTAACGTTATTATTAATGCTTATTGCTGTAACTGCTATATTTTCTGATTTTTTTTTTGTACTTGTACTAGGCACTTGGATCGTACTGCTATTTGATTGGCTAGTTTTTATTTTCACAATGTGACCTTCGTTTAAATTAGTTGTATTTAATACGCTGAATTATTCAAGCTTTGAATGTATTTTTCTTTTAAAAAACGCCACTATTTTGCGCTTAATCGTCTAAAGGTTGATATCTATAGGTTTTAGGCAAAAAAATACCAGCCATATAGGCTGGTATTTAGTCAAAAAGCACGTGCTAATTAGTCATCTTCAAACTCATAGCCATCCCCCTCAGGGGCTGGTGGAGTGATTAACACTTTATTGACTCGGTGGCTGTTAACCTCAAGAGGTTGGAATATACAACCGTTAATTGTCACTTGTTCACCCACTTCAGGAACACGTTGTAAGTGTTCCATTAAAAGACCCGCAATCGTTTCATACTCACGTTTATCGTCTAATTCCATAGGGATAAACATGATCAGGTCTTCAAGTGGCATAAAGCCGTTGGCAATCCAAGTACCATCATCCAGTTTTTGAATGTCGTGGCGTGAGTCATTTTCTTCATCACCAACCGGCAAGTTACCTGCGATCGTTTCCATTACATCAGTCAATGTCACGATACCTTCGATAGAACCAAACTCATCCACAACAAAGGCAAAGTGAGTATGCGCCTTACGAAACTGCTCTAACGCTTTTAACAGAGACAACCCTTCTGGGAATATCAATGGTTGGGTAATCAATGCACGTAAGTTTAATGGTTGGCCTTTTAATTGCTGTTTAACCAAATCCATTACATGTACTACCCCAACAGGTTCATCGCTGATAGTTTCATCAATGACCACTAAACGCGAGTGTGGGTTTTTCTCCATTAATTGCAGTAAATCTGAAGATGATTTATTAATGTCGAGATAATCCACATCATGGCGTGAAGTCATAATGCTTTCTACGTTACGTTGTGCCATACCGAGCACTCGAGCAATCATTAAACGCTCTTGTGGGTCAAAAACGGATTGATTATCAGCGATAAGATCAGAAGTATGTGGGTCTAATTCTCCACGTTCGTTATTACCGCTAAGAATGCGTAATACCGCCTCTGCTGTACGTTCACGTAGTGGACGTGAGCCTTTAAGGAATTTACGTCGATTAAATTGAGCAAATTGGTTTAGGACTTCAATCATGATAGAGAAGCCAATTGCAGCGTATAAGTAACCTTTCGGTATGGCATAGCCAAACCCTTCGGCAACTAAGCTGAAACCAATCATCAGTAAGAAGCTCAAACACAGTATGACAATGGTTGGGTGCTGGTTAACAAAGCTCGTTAACGGTTTACTTGCCCAAATCATTAATGCCATTGCAATGGTCACAGCTGCAATCATTACACCGATATGGTCAACCATACCGACAGCGGTGATCACGGAGTCTAGTGAGAATACAGCATCAAGAACAATAATTTGTGCAACAACAGCCCAGAAATTAGATGTCTTTCTTTGGGTATTGGTGTGTTCGTCTTTCCCCTCCAACCGCTCGTTTAGCTCCATTGTGGCTTTAAACAAGAGGAATAAACCACCCACCAACATAATTAGGTCTCGAGCACTAAAGGCGTGATCAAAGAGAGTTAATAT
Organism: Providencia sp. PROV004; assembly: GCF_011045615.1. Lineage (NCBI taxonomy): Bacteria > Pseudomonadati > Pseudomonadota > Gammaproteobacteria > Enterobacterales > Morganellaceae > Providencia > Providencia sp. PROV004. The sequence goes on along the minus strand of NZ_CP042859.1, from coordinate 3,284,417 downwards.
CGGTTTCGTGAGGGTAATGAGCCATGACAGGCTAAATAGAAGCACAACACGCATAATCAGGGCTAATAAAAGTCCAGTTACACGGGCTCTATCACGCAGCTTTGGCGGGAGCTTATCGGCCAGAATGGCGATGAAGACGAGGTTATCAATACCAAGAACGATTTCTAGAACGATAAGGGTAGCGAGGCCCGCCCAAATCGAAGGATCTGCGATCCATTCCATACAGTTTGTTTTACCTTCTGATATGACGGCTTATACCGACGAGTGAATAATGCGGTTTGTTGAACGAAATATCAATAAAAAATAACGTTAGTTGGACAATTCTTGACAAAAATGGCCTTGTATACGTCATCGATTGCATCAATAACTACCATGCAACACAATCCTAGGTTAATATGTGATCCCGTTAACAGAATGTCAGCACGGTCGAGGCTGACTTGGTCCTAATCAGACAGGAGTTGTTCATGTCAAAGCAGCAGATTGGTGTTGTCGGAATGGCAGTCATGGGGCGTAACCTTGCGCTCAACATTGAAAGCCGTGGTTACTCAGTGTCTATCTTTAATCGTTCTAAAGATAAAACAGATGAAGTGATTGCCGAAAATCCAGGGAAAAAATTAGTTCCCAACTATACAATTGAAGAGTTTGTTGACTCTCTGGAAAAACCTCGCCGCATCTTGTTGATGGTAAAAGCGGGTGAAGCAACGGACAAAACAATTGCCTCGCTGACTCCTCATCTGGACAAAGGGGATATCTTAATTGACGGTGGTAATACCTTATTTACTGACACTATCCGTCGTAATCGTGAATTATCTGAGCAAGGTTTTAATTTCATCGGTACTGGTGTTTCAGGTGGTGAAGAAGGCGCATTAAAAGGTCCTTCAATTATGCCTGGTGGTCAGAAAGAAGCTTATGAGTTAGTTTCACCAATCTTAAAAGAAATTGCAGCACAAGCAGAAGGTGAACCTTGTGTGACCTATATTGGTGCAGATGGTGCGGGCCACTATGTTAAAATGGTTCACAACGGTATTGAATACGGTGATATGCAATTAATCGCAGAAGCCTATTCATTATTAAAAGGTTCATTGAACCTGAGCAACGAAGAATTAGCTGGCATCTTTGCTGAGTGGAACAAAGGTGAACTGAGTAGCTATTTAATTGAAATCACAGCAGATATCTTCAAGAAAAAAGATGAAGATGGTAAATATCTGGTTGACGTGATTCTTGATGAAGCGGCTAATAAAGGTACCGGTAAATGGACTAGCCAGAGTGCGCTGGATTTAGGTATCCCTCTGACGTTAATTACTGAATCTGTATTTGCACGTTATATTTCTTTCTTAAAAGATCAGCGTGTTGCAGCTTCTAAAGTATTAACAGGTCCAGTACTGAAAGCGGTTGAAGGCGATAAAAAAGAGTTTATTGAAAAAGTTCGCCGCGCACTGTATTTAGGTAAAATTGTGTCTTATGCACAAGGCTTCCAACAGCTGAAAGCGGCATCAGAAGAATATAATTGGGATTTAAACTACGGTGAAATCGCAAAAATATTCCGTGCAGGCTGTATCATTCGTGCGCAGTTCCTACAAAAAATCACTGATGCGTATAACCAAGATGCAAAAATTGCCAACTTGTTGTTAGCGCCATACTTTAAACAAATTGCTGACGAATACCAGCAAGCACTGCGTGATGTGGTGTGCTATGGTGTACAAAATGGTATCCCAACACCAACATTCTCAGCTGCTATTTCTTATTATGATAGCTACCGTTCAGCGGTATTGCCTGCAAACTTAATCCAAGCGCAGCGCGACTACTTCGGTGCTCACACTTATAAGCGTACTGATAAAGACGGCGTTTTCCATACTGAATGGATGGAATAATCCGTCATCATTGATTGTTGATGACATGAAAGGCGCTAAGTTTAGCGCCTTTTTTGACTTTTAAGCACCGTAAAATGTTGAATTTATAATTATGAGTATTTTCTAAATTACATTTTATCGAGTCTAGGCATGGTTTATGCGTAATTTTCTTATCTTATTACTTTTATTAGTCTTACTTGGTCCATTAGGGATTGATTTATATTTACCAACAATACCTGATATTGCGAAGGAGTTAGGTAGCAGTGAGTCGGTGATCCAGTCAACGATAGCATTGTTCATTCTTGTTCTGGGGTTAGGGCAATTGATTTCGGGCCCATTAGTCGATAGATATGGGCGAAAACCTGTCGCGATTGCGGGTATGCTGTTGTACATCATTGGTGCAGGTGTTGCTATTGTAGCAACAGCACCTACGGTATTTATTGCATCACGTTTATTGCAAGGTGTTGCGGTTTGTTGTACTTCGGTAGTGGCATTTAGTTGTGTACGTGACCGAATGAATGGTACGGAAGCCGCTCGCGCTTTTGGTTTCTTAAATGGGACATTAAATATTGTTCCAGCATTAGCTCCACTACTCGGAGGTTTGCTGGCAGAGGCATGGGGCTGGCGGGCACCGTTCTGGTTTCTTGCTTTGTATGCGTTGGTTATATTAGTGCTAACTGTTGCTTTTTTACCGGAAACACGGCCAGCTAATTTACCTAAAGCAAAGATTATTCCGCTGAAAACCTATTGGCGAATTTTAGGAAATTATCAATTTATTATTTTTGCCTTAGTGAACGCAGGCACGATGGGTATGGCATTAACTTATGTGTCACTTGCACCAACTGTACTGATGGGGGATGCGCAGTTATCTCCGCTAGCGTTTTCTATTGTATTCGGTATTAATGGTTTTTGGATCATGTTTGCCAGTTATATCGCTAATTACTTTATTCATAAAATAGGGCGACCAACCTGTTTATTAGTGGGTAGTTTAATGATGGCACTTGGTTGCTTAGGATTATTGCTAGGTTTTGTCGTATTGCCGGTAGAAATACAAAGCCATTGGTTAGTCTATATGTTACCTGTCGCCTGTGCTTGTACAGGGCTGGCCTTTATGATGGGAACGGCAACTAGTTATGCTTTAGAACCTTTTGGTCAGGAAGCAGGAACCGCTTCTGCGTTAGTTGGTTTTGTACAAATGGCCGGAGGGGCAGCTCTTGGGCTTTGTGCAATCGGTTTGCCCATTGTCCCAAAATTATCCTTAGCAATAGTGATGTTAGTCGGTTGTCTGTTTGGGCTAATAGCAAGAAAAACGAGTTTATCATTTGCTAGCCATTCACTGACTAAGGCGGGTTAAAAACTATTTTTATTGATACATCAAGATGTCACTGGTTGTTGGATATAACCAGTGACAGGATTGGATTATTTATTCAACAATAGTGCCATTAATCGTAGTGAGAAACCGATTCTCTTTAATTTCAATAGGTCTTGAATGAACCATTTTATTATTAATATACAGCTTAGTCTCAATTGGGATTAAACCGTGTTCAATATTAATATGGAATTTATTCATCATATCTTTATTGCCACGGAAGTTATTAAGCTGATATTGTTTTTTGTTCCCGTCGTTAAAAATCACCTCTAGGTAGGGGGAATCAGTATTAACTCGCGCATCATTTTGATAAACCATGCCATAAGAACCAAATGAAGGGGGATAAATATAGCTATCAATGGTTCCTTCAGGATCATAGAAGCCCATTAAAGTGACAACCTCTACACCCTGTTTTCTGGCTTTTTTATGAATAGCAGATTCTGGTTCCGAAATTCGTTTCCAACTGACCCCATCTGAACGATAGCAAAATAAATCATTTTTGGTGATTGTCTCCACCTTATTATTGACATGTATTTTGCTATTCCATTGTGCATATGACTTTATCTTGATAATGCTATTTTTATTATGCTCGGATGCTGCTGGGAGACTAATATTCGGTGCATAATAGCCATTTCCTTGGCAAAGATAGACTAAGTTACTTTTTTTTAACAGTTCATTTATGCGATCAGTTGTAATATCAGAACCATTTTTTGGGGAAAAATTAATGATATTGAAATTGGAAAGATCTAATTTAGCGTCAACCAATTTTTTTATATTCGGATCCCATTTTTTATATCCCGTCGATGATTCTGAGCTAAAAGTATAATTGCTTTCTAATTTTTTTTGGATAGCAACAAGGGAATTTGGTGTGTATGCGGTATAGGCATTGTATTTGGGATTGTAAGCTTCCCCACCACTCATTGCGTCATGGTTTAATGAACCATCTTGATAGGTATTTGGAATAAAATAGTTATTATAAGGATCCCATAGCCATGTTGAATTCTTTTTATCGGCAGTTGCATGTGTTCCTCCTTCTGTGCCCCCATAGTAATCACTTAGGCCAAAGTTATGGCCAAATTCATGACTAAGCTCATTACTATCGGTTCTATTTAACGTTGCTTTTCCACCGCCGCCTGACCAGCCATGAATAACCCTCCCATTCTCATATACCCCAACAGAATTATAGGCAGTTATTTGGCTCGTAGGATTAAATGACTCAGCATCAGAAGCTGAACTGTTTACACCATAATTTGCTAGATTAATGCCATCGGCATAAAAACGTTTGGTTATCGACTCCCTCATATTGCCGCTATACGCGCCTCCTTTTCCTGTTGCTTTATCGGTGAAAACTTGGCCATTAGGCATCACTACTTTTGTAAGGTGAATTGGCTCATAGCGAGAAACAATAAAATTTTTAACGGGAATAGTTTGGTAATATTGCCGATTAAGCTCGGGTTTTTCTTGGAAAAGAAGTACATCCCTTGGGGGGGTAAGTAGGCCAATATCTAATGTATTGACCAGTAATTCATTTGGGGCGCCAATATCAATATTTGATAGTGTTCCTTTTTGCTCTTTCAAAACAAACTCTAGCTTTATATCAGGGTGAATATACTCTTCAGAAATTGTCGTTGACCATGTATTTTCAATGTATTCCAAATTACTCGTTGAATCGTCATTCTTTGCGATATAAGGTTCGTTATTAAGATAAATAGGGAACCATTTTTTATGTAAATCATAAATAAAAAGAACACTTTCACCCGTTCCTAGTTTTAAACTTTTATTTCCATAATGAATATGGCTATCATAGTAGGCACTAGAGCTGAAAAGGATTTTTTTATTATGAAGGTCATTATCTGCCATAAGTGTAAAGTCACGAGCCCAGTTCCCGTCACTTGTAGCAATTTTTATTGATTCATTGTTTTTTAATAATTCCAATAAGTTTTTTTTATTTTCAGATGATTCATTAATCGACTTGTTATTATCTAAAGTTAAATCATAGTTTTCTGGTTGTGAATAGTCTAGCGGTGGGATCTCTCTGGTGATAGGTATATTTTCCCAATCCCCATTAGTATCACACTTGAATAAATATAAGTCTCCTTTTTTTAATTCAACACATTTATATTTAGTATGAATAAGAGTCGTCTCATCGGATGTTGAGGTAAATAGGATTTGTTTATATACATGATTAATATTACTTTTTAACATTAAACTATTAGTCGTATCATAATCAACCTTGGTTATTTTTATTGTTGAATGTTCATTCAAGATATCATTCATAAAGTTTGCATCAATTTCGCTAACATCGATATCTGGCAGACCTTCAATTTCAGAATCGAAAAATGGAGGCAAATTACGTGCTGAAATATCAGGTGATTTCCAGTATTCGATTAGATTGACATTTTCTTCAGTGAGCCAACGTCCATTATTGTCACAAATAAATTGAATCGTGAGACCTTTTGGTAATGTGACTGTTTCATTTCCATAGCTAATATTAATGTCTTTTTTATGAATGTTTTCTAAAACTATAGTTTTTCCTTTATATCTCATATCATTATTTAGTGTGAATGTTTCCTTCATATATTTATGATTAAATGTTAAGTGTATTATTTTATTTTTTAAAATTAAATAATGTAAAGCTTTTTGGTTGGAAACTATAACATTTAAATGATTTTCATTTTCAATGAAAATATCAAATCTTTTAGGTGGTTTGAAATGGTGAGGCAATAAATTTGTCTCTATGGTACTGTTGTCTACAATCTTAGGTAATTTGGTAGGAGGGCTTAGGTTTTCACTAGTTACCAATTTATTATTTTCATCATAAATATTTAATTTAATGTTTTCATTTTGTTGAATTGATGATTGAGGTTTAAACATGACTAAAGTTTTTCGACCGGATACCAATTTAGGTTGTATATCTCCTTCAATTCGATTCACAGCAGGAATGATTGAGTTTTGAGCGAAATAAACGCTTCCCTTTAATTCACCACTCGTGTCACTAATTTCTTTATGTGTTAAAGGGTTAATAAACTTATTTTTATTAAAGTAAATAGCCTTATCCGGTTTTATTCCATTACTGCTTTTTTCGTCGTTTCTATCTAAGTTAATAAGTGGATTACTTGTTTTATCTGCATGGAGAATCATTTCCAAGTTTGATTCGTTATTTTCATTATTTAATATATGAAATATTTCATAAATGTTATTGACTAAGTTTGTTGAATAATGGGAAGTTAATGAATTATAAGTGTTTTGATTAATAATATTTTGAATTATTGGTTTTTTTACTATCATTTTGTATCTTTCTTCTATTTAACAGTATGCTGAAATTATTTTTATTTAATTTATAATAAAATATATTAATTGTGTGCTTTTTTATTTTAAAGTTAGTCTTAAATACTATTCGGTTGTTTTCTATTATTTGATAATTAATTATATGGAAATTATTTTCTATGATATTATTTGCACAAGTAATTTAAATAATAACAGGTTTGTTAGGATGAATAACATGTTGAATCCATTATTAAAACAACCTCGAGTGGCTAAAGGTGGTGTATTTTGAACGCGAATGCATCACCATAGAATGCGTTCTATGGTAAATATAAACGAATTAAAAGGTTTAGTGCCATGAATCAAAAACATTGGTCAAAATACGAACTACTTCATGAGGTCGTACAAAATCCCAATATCCATATTAAAGGTCAGCATAGTTATTACAGCGACTGTTGGGATAACGGGTTTGAGCAGTCAGTTGTGCGCTATTTACAAGGTGACGAACAAAGCCGAGATTGGCAGCTAGCATGGGATGTTGATCAACTTTATATCGGTGATTATGTCTGTATTGGTAGCGAAGCGGTGATATTAATGGGAGGGAACCATACTCACCGAATGGATTGGTTTTGCTTATATCCTTTTCTTGAATATATTGAAGAAGCTTATGTAGGAAAAGGCGACACAGTGATTGGCGACGGAGCTTGGGTTGGCATGCGTGCCTTTATCATGCCCGGAGTTAAAATAGGTGAAGGAGCTGTAATTGCTGCTAATAGTGTAGTGATCAAAGATGTCGAGCCTTATTCTATTGTTGGGGGGAACCCTGCAAAGCCGATTAACTATCGCTTTTCACACGACGTCATTACTGAACTATTAGCATTGAAAATCTATGATTGGCCGGAGGAAAAATTTACCGCATTAAAGCGGTTTATTTGTGGTTCCGATTTTGTGGCATTAAAAAATGCCAGCCAGAAATATGACCAGCGATTGATTAGCTAGCTTTTCTTATTAAGGTTAAGGGGGATTCTGTGGAATCTCCCTTTTTACATATAACTAATTTTCTTCTGTGCGAATAAATTCAACTAAACTAGGCGCTGCTATTCTTTGATAATCTTCTGTATTTAAAATAATAGAGCGTTCTAATGTACCAGCATTAAAGGCGAGTTCCTCAAAACGTTCAAAAAGTAGCGGGTCAGCAATTAATTTTAAATTGGGATGAAAGCTAAAGGGGGGAATAGCCCCAAATACGCATTGAGTGAGCTCATCGACTTCTTTTGGGCTTGCTAAAGATGCACGAGTCCCGCCAATTGCTGTGGCAATTTTACTCAAATCAGCTTGTTTATCGGCAGGTAAAATTGCCAGTACGTGTTGGCGTATACCATTTCCTTTGACATGGCATACTAATCCTTTTGCCCCTTGCCCAAGTTGCGTGCCACGTATTTTTGCCACTTCTTCTGATTTCCCCGCAGTGGAATGTTCCATCACACGATATTTGGCATTGTTTTTATCAAGTAATTGTGTGAGTTGCATAAAAATAGAATTTTCAGACACTGTTTTTTTCCCTTTAAAACCACATCAATAACAGGGAATGATAACAAGTTTGGAAGTAGATACAACCTTGGGGCCGAAGGCTGCTAAAGCGTTAAAATAGGTGAAATATTAAAAAATAAGTATCAGATGTATTTTGTGTCTGTTATTACTAATATTCTTGGGTATTTATTCAGTCACGAGCAAATTGAACACATCTTGCATCTATGATAAAGCTGCCAGTGAGACTGGCAGCCTGTTGTTTACTGATGACGCTCTTTTAACCGTTTGATTATTGTGCTTAAATCCAGCTCTTGGTCTTGTAGTAAGACTAATAAGTGGTACATCAAATCAGCGGCTTCATTGGTCAATTCTGCGCGGTCATTCACGGTGGCTGCCAATGCAGTTTCAACACCTTCTTCACCGACTTTTTGCGCAATGCGTTTAGTCCCGCTAGCGTATAAACGTGCGGTATAGGAGCTTTCAGGAGAGGCAGTTTTGCGTTCTTTTAGTAACGTTTCTAACTCAAATAAAAAGCCCCAGTCGCTTTGTGCTGGTGCGAAGCAGCTTTGTGTACCGTTATGGCAAGTTGGGCCATCTGGCAGTGCGAGAGCTAGCAGCGTATCACTGTCACAATCTGGGTAAATATCCACTAAATTTAAAAAATTATTAGAGGTTTCGCCTTTCGTCCACAAACGTTGTTTTGTGCGAGAGAAAAAGGTGACTTTACGGCTATCTAAAGTGACTTGTAATGCTTCTGGGTTCATATACCCAAGCATTAGCACATCACCTGAAACAGCGTGTTGCACGATAACAGGCATTAGGTTATCGACTTTTTGCCATGCTAGCTGGCTAGATTGTTCTGTGGTTAACATACTCTAATTTGAACTCCATTTTCGGCTAGGTATTGTTTTAAGTCACCGATATTAATAATTTGTTTATGAAATACAGAAGCGGCTAAAGCACCATCAACGCCTGCGTCAGTGAAGGCATCAAGGAAATGTACTTTTTCGCCTGCACCACCTGAGGCAATCAATGGCACTTGGCATACTTCGCGAACTTTTTTTAGTTGCTGTAGGTCATACCCTTGACGAACACCATCTTGGTTCATCATATTTAACACAATTTCACCCGCGCCACGTTGTTGAACTTCTTTTACCCAATCAAGGGTTTTCCACGTAGTTTGTGTGGTACGTTTTTCATCACCGGTAAATTGGTAAACGAGATATTCACCCGTACTTTCATCGAACCAAGTATCAATACCCACAACGATGCATTGTACGCCAAAACGCTCCGCTAAGCGGCTGATTAATGTAGGGTCGGATAATGCTGGGGAGTTAATGGAAATTTTGTCAGCGCCAAAAGACAGAATTTGTGCAGCATCATCGACACTTTTAATTCCACCTGCAACACAAAAAGGAATATCAATCACTTCAGCGACTTTGGCAACCCAGCTTTTATCTACCACTCGACCATCAGAAGAGGCGGTAATATCATAAAATACCAGTTCGTCTGCACCTTCTTGGGCATAACGCTGTGCTAATGGAACAATATCACCGATAATTTCGTGATTACGAAATTGGACACCTTTAACCACTTGCCCATCACGGACGTCTAAGCAAGGAATTATGCGTTTTGCCAACATTTGATTGCCTCCGCAACGGTGAATTTACCTTCTAATAATGCGCGACCCACAATCACGCCAGCCGCACCAGATGGCGGGATAGCCGCAATATCATCTAAATTGCCAATGCCCCCTGATGCTTGGAAGGCAATGTCGGGGAATTTTTGGCTTACTTCTTGGTATAAATTCACATTAGAACCCGCTAAGGTGCCATCTTTGGAAATATCGGTGCAAAGGACATGTTTTAAGCCATAAGGACGATATATTTCAATGGCTTGTTCTAATGTTAAATTTGAATTTTCTTGCCAGCCGCTAATGGCGATTTCTTTTACGCCTTTGTCATTAATGCGTACATCTAACGCAAGTACAATGGCTTCCCCACCATAGGTTTCAAACCATGTTTTAACCAATTCAGGTTTGGTCACCGCAGTTGAGCCAATGACAACACGAGCCGCTCCGGCTTCCAGTAAGGCCTTAATATCTTCTTCGGTACGAATACCCCCACCAACTTGTACTGGAACATTCACGCCAGCCAATAATTTTTTGAGCAGTGGAATCTGGCGTTTTTGTGGATCTTTGGCGCCCGTTAAATCCACTAAGTGTAGGAGCTTTGCCCCTTCTTTTTCATATTGTTGCAAACGTGGGAGCGGGTCATTGCCATAATCAGTTTGCTTGGCGTAATCCCCTTGGTGCAATCGCACTACGGTGCCATCGATTAAATCTAATGCGGGAATGATCATGGTAATTACATCTCCAAAAAGTTTTGAATCAAGCGTGAACCTGCGGTGCCAGAACGTTCTGGGTGAAATTGGACACCGTAGAAGTTATCGCGATTCACCGCGCTACTAAACGGGTTGCCATACTGAGTTTGTGCGATGGTATTACTGGAAATTGGCATCGAATAACTGTGTACAAAATAGAAATAGGCGTTATCAGGGATATCCCTAAACAAAGGGTTCCCTGCTAGGGCTTTGACTTGGTTCCAGCCGCTATGTGGAACTGGAAGCCCATTGGCATCCATTTTTTGTACAGGGCTATCAATTAACCCCAGTAGTGGCACCGTTGATTGACCTTCTTCACTGAAAGAACCGAGTAATTGCATACCTAAACAGATGCCTAACACGGGTTGAGTCAGTGCTCTAATTAACGGCACTAATTCACGTTCAGTGAGCTTTTCCATGGCCGCGCTAGCCGTACCGACACCCGGTAAAAAGACTTTGTCGGCTTGTAAAATGGTATTGGTATCCCGGCTCACCACAGGGTCATAACCTAGGCGTTTCACCGCATAAGCCACGGAGGCTAAATTTGCACAGCCAGTATCAAGGATGACAACGTTCATCAAAGAACCCCTTTTGAGCTAGGTAACGTATCCCCTTCAACGCGTATTGCTTGGCGCAAGGTACGGCCAAAGACCTTAAATAAACTTTCCGCTTTGTGGTGATCGTTTTTCCCTTTGGTTTTCAGGTGTAATGTACAACCCATAGCATAGGAAAGTGAGCTAAAGAAGTGCTCAATCATTTCAGTGCTTAAGTCACCGACACGTTGGTATTTGAATTCTGCTTTATATTCAAGGTGTGGGCGACCTGAAATATCCAGTGCACAGCGTGCTTGGCATTCGTCCATTGGCAGAACGAAACCAAAACGTGCGATACCGCGTTTATCACCAAGCGCGATTTTCAGTGCTTCACCTAAAGCAAGGCCCGTGTCTTCGACAGTGTGGTGGTCATCAATAAATAAGTCGCCATTGACTTCAATGTTTAACCGGAAACCGCCGTGAGTCGCGATTTGGTCTAACATGTGGTCAAAGAAGCCCACACCCGTGCTAATTTTGCTGCCGCCTTCTTGGTCTAGCCACACTTCGACTTGGATATTAGTTTCTTTTGTCACGCGTTTGACTAGCGCATGGCGGTCGCGTTTGGTTAACTGCGTGGTGATAGCTTCCCAGTCTAGTTCCATTGGGTTATAACGTAACCCTTTAATTCCCATATTTTTAGCGAGTTGAATGTCCGTTTCGCGGTCACCAATCACATAGCTATTTTCACTGTCTAGCACGTTGCTATCTAAATAGCGCTCAACCAACTGAAGTTTAGGTTTACGGCAAGCGCAGTTATCTTCAGGCTTATGTGGGCAAATCAGCACGTCATCAAATTTTATGCCTTGTGATTCAAAAACTTGCATCATTAGGTTGTGTGGTGGTTCAAAGTCAGCGGTCGGAAAGCTATCTGTTCCTAAGCCGTCTTGATTGGTTATCATCACTAAGCGATAATTGGCTTTTTGCAGGGCAAGTAAGCTAGGAATGACTGCTTTTTCAAAGGCGAGTTTACTTAAGCTATCAACTTGGAAGTCAGTTGGCGGCTCGGTAATTAATGTTCCATCACGGTCGATAAATAAAATTTTCTGGCTCATGAGTCATTCCTAATTAGCAAAGTGCGGCAATAGCTTCAATAACACGGGTATTTTCAATTTCTGTCCCGACAGTAATACGCAGGCAATTAATGAGACCCGGCTGTTTGCTTTGGTCACGTAAAATAATGCCTTGATCCCACAGGGCTTTAAAGACTTTACTGCCATCGGTGAAACGCACCAAAATATAGTTAGTTTCACTCGGATAAACATGTTCAACCACAGACAAGTCGCGCAGAGCTTCACTGAGTGCAATACGGTTTTCGGTTACCGTTATTACACGGCTTTTCATTGTTTCAATACCTTGTGGTTCAAGGGCTTGAGCGGCAATCATCGCAACAGGGGTTGATAAAGGATAAGGGGCGATAACCTTTAATAGCACCTCAATCACTTCAGGAGAAGCTAAGGTAAAGCCACAGCGTAAACCGGCTAATGCAAAGGCTTTAGATAAGGTTCTTAAAATCACCAAATTGGGGTATTGTGCAAGCCAGCTTGCCACACTGTATTGCGGGCAGAACTCAATATAAGCTTCATCGACAACGACTAATGCGCGGCCTGCTGCCATATTTAGCACTTCACGCAAATCTTTATTATCGATGATATTGCCCGTTGGGTTATTTGGGCTGCAAATATAAATCAGTTTGGTATTAGATAAATTTTCACGGATCGCGTTAACGTTTAATGCCCAGTCAGGCAACGCCATGATTTTCTTTTGTTCAACGCCAAAGGTTTCTGCACTGACGCTGTACATGCCATAGGTTGGTGGGCAGAACATCACCGCATCTTTACCCGGCTCACAAAATGCGCGGATCAATAATTCGATAGACTCATCGGCCCCACGGCAAACCAGGACTTGTTCTGGTGTGATTTGCGCATAAGCCGCATAGTTATTGATCACGGCAACAGGTTGGCATTCAGGGTAACGGTTCAGGTTACGTTCACTGAATTGATAATCAGGAGCAATAGGATACTCGTTGGCATTGAGCCAAACATCTCCATTTCCCCCTAAGCGGCGTGCCGACATATAAGGGGTCATGGTTTTAACATTTTCACGTGCAAGACTGGCGGCATTAAATGGTTGGCTCATGACTTACTCCTGATTTTGTTTTTTTAGTTCGTTAACGCGTAAGGTAACGGCATTTTTGTGAGCGGTGAGTTGCTCTGCTTGCGCTAAAGTTTCGATGGTGTTGGCTAAGCCTAATAAGCCTTGCTGCGACAGTTTTTGCACCGTCATTCGCTTCATAAAGTCAGCGAGGCCAAGGCTTGAATAGGTTGCAGTATAGCCGTAAGTCGGTAATACGTGATTGGTGCCTGAAGCGTAGTCTCCTGCAGATTCGGGTGACCAGTCTCCGACAAACACGGAGCCTGCGCTAGTGATAGAATCGACTAGGTCATCGGCATTGCGTGTTTGTAAAATCAAGTGCTCTGGTCCATAGCGATTGCTAATTTCGACGCATTGTTCGATCGAATCAGCAATAATGACACGGCTGGCACTTAGTGCTTCTCTGGCAATTTCGGCACGAGAAAGTTGCGCTAATTGTGTTTCTGTTTCTTCAATCACACGCTGGGCAAAGTTTTCATCGTCAGTTAATAAAATGACTTGTGAATCAGGGCCATGTTCCGCTTGTGATAGTAAATCAGATGCGGTGAACGCTGGATTTGCTCCGCTATCCGCAATCACTAACACTTCAGAAGGCCCCGCAGGCATATCAATGGCGGCTCCATCATGGCTTTGACTCACTTGGCGTTTTGCCTCAGTGACATAGGCATTACCGGGGCCAAATATTTTATCAACCGTAGGAATGCTTTGGGTGCCAAATGCCATTGCTGCAATCGCTTGCGCGCCACCTACTTGGAAAATATCGCTGATGCCGCACAGTTTCGCTGCATACAAAATTTCATCGGCAATAGGTGGGGGAGAACACAAAATGATTTTGCGACAGCCTGCGATATTCGCCGGAGTTCCTAACATCATGACTGTTGATAACAAGGGAGCAGAACCCCCCGGAATATATAAACCGACTGCATCTATTGGGCGTGTGACCTGTTGACATACTACGCCTGCCTGTGTTTCCACTGTAATCGGAGTGGGTTTTTGGGCTTCGTGAAAACGACGAATGTTGCCAATGGCGGTTTTCATTGCTGTTTTGATTTCATCGCCAAGACGAGCCTCTGCCGCGTCAACGGCATTTGCAGGTACTCGCACTGTGTCGATTTCAGTTTTATCGAAACGACGGCTTAGTGCTTGGAGGGCGGTGTCGCCCTCGTTACGGACTTGGTCAATAATTTGGCTCACCGCAGTACTAATGCTGCCAGAGGCCGCAATTGCGGGGCGCATCAGTAAAGCACTTTGTTGCTCTTGATTACAAGCCGACCAGCGAACAGGTTGGTTAAATCCCATTTTCATGGCGGCTTACTCCATCATTTTTTCAATTGGTAATACAAGGATTGAGCTTGCCCCTAATGCCTTGAGTTTTTCCATGGTTTCCCAGAACAAGGTTTCTGAGCTGACCATGTGCATGGCAACGCGGTTGTTGTCACCGGCTAATGGTAAAATAGTTGGGCGTTCAGCACCTGGTAATAAGGCAATGATTTCTTCTAGTGTTTCACTTGGCGCGTGTAACATGATGTATTTAGATTCGCGCGCTTGGATAACACCTTGGATACGGGTCATCATACGGTCGATAAGCTGTTGTTTATCAGCTGACATTTCACCGTCACGTTGAATTAAACATGCTTTCGAACGGTAAATGACTTCCACTTCTTTTAGGCCGTTTGCTTCTAATGTGGCGCCAGTAGAAACAAGGTCACAAATCGCATCCGCAAGCCCAGCACGCGGGGCAACTTCAACCGAACCATTTAACAGACATGATTTAAACTGAATGCCTTTTTGGTCGAAATAGCGTTTTAACAAGTGTGGATAAGAAGTCGCAACACGTGAACCATTCAGGCATTCTGCACCCGTGTAGTTAAAGTCCAATGGCGCCGCTAATGACAAGCGACAGCCACCAAAATCGAGGCGGCGCAGTGTTTTGTATTGTGGGTTTTCGCCTTGCGCGCGGCGGTTTAATAACTCTTCTTCAAGAACGTTTTCACCAATGATCCCTAAATCAACAACGCCATCCATGACCAGTCCTGGAATATCGTCATCACGAACACGAAGTAAATCAATAGGCATATTTTCTGCATAAGCAATCAAACGTTGTTGTTGTAAGTTGATTTTGATGCCGCAGCGAGCCAGTAGTTCTCTTGATTCTTCACTCAGACGACCTGATTTTTGAATTGCAATACGTAAACGTGATTTATCCAACATGACTTTACCCTTATCCCTTTAAAATTTTTTGTTTAGTAACTCTTTGTTCAAGAATAAAAAAACCCTCGGAAGATTATCTTCCGAGGGTTCTCTCAATTTGCATTTCAGCCACCGGAAGATTCGTTGAACGTCTTCCAGCACACATCGCCCGAAAGACTAGTCAGGATGATGGTGATGATGATGGTTGCGTGAAATACGATTCATAATGTCTTCCGTTCTGTTATTTAAGTGAATGACTAAACATTCATTGTGTTAACTAAATACTCATTGGTATTCAACCTATCCGATTTCCCCCTATGAATGCAACCTTTTTTTAAAAAATAACCAATAATAATTAGTTGATGCGCTTTTATAGTGATTAATCTCTCAGAAATTGTGTTCGGAAGTTTTATGGTTTTCAGCTACTCTGTGATTAATTTCAGTCAGTTGGTCGATTGAGGAGTTATCGAATGAAGAAAATCACCATTATTGGATTAGGGTGGGTAGGGTTGCCCCTTGCCCAAGCTTTATTGTCCCAAGGCATTCATGTGGTTGGAACTAAAACAACACCAGATGGTATTGAAGCCGCTCAAGCGGTAGGAATTGAGTGTTATGCATTGAAATTAACCCCTGAACTTGAATGTGATAACGATGATTTAGCGCAATTGATGATGCAAAGCGATGCTATCGTCATCTTGCTTCCCCCTTCTAAAATTAATACCGAATACTATATGGCAGCGATTGAAACACTGGTGAATAGCGCAATAGCATTTCAGGTACCCAAAGTTATTTTCACGTCATCTACTGCGGTTTATGGGGAGCAAAATGGTGAAATGACCGAAGATAGCCCATTGGATGGAGTGACGGATTCAGCTAAAGCTTTAGTGGCGACAGAACAGTGGTTGCATCAATTACCGAACATATCGGTAGATATTCTGCGATTAGCTGGATTAGTCGGGGAAAAACGACATGCAGGGCGTTTTTTAGCAGGTAAAACCGGAGTGAAGGGGGCAAATCAGCCTGTCAATATGGTGCATCAAGACGATGTAATTGACGCCATTTTATTATTGCTCCAGCAGCCACAGGGAGGGCATATTTATAACCTTTGTGCGCCAATTCACCCGACACGAGCTGAATTTTATACTCATGCCGCTCAATCTATTGGTTTAGTTCCACCACAATTTATTGAAGAGGAGAATGCATTAGAGGGGAAAGTCATTAACGGTAATAAAATTTGCCAAGAACTTGAGTTTGAATACCAGTACCCAAACCCAAGTTTGATGAGTATGACCTTGTGATTACTTAATTGGGATCATGACAATTTTTTGGAACGCAGGACGCGTGGTCAGCTGCTGATACCAGCGTTCCAAATTGTTAAATTCAGGGCGTTCAGTCACAATTTCATGCCAAGGGTAAAATAGTGGCGCGATAGCAATGTCTGCGATACCAAATTTATCACCACTGAAATAGGCTTGGTTGGCTAATGTATTATCAGCAATTGTGAGTAATCGATTAATATTGCCATATATAATTTTAGCTTGTTCCGGGTCTCTATCCGCTTCAGGAACACGAACAATTTTGTTCATCATTTGCTTAATGTGGCCGAATAAATTAGCACCACTCCAATCCATCCATTTATCGGCGGCAGCTCTCTCTTGTAAGTCTTGTGCGAGTAATAAGTGAGAATGATCAAATTTTTCCGTAAGGT
Source organism: Providencia sp. PROV004 (assembly GCF_011045615.1). Lineage (NCBI taxonomy): Bacteria > Pseudomonadati > Pseudomonadota > Gammaproteobacteria > Enterobacterales > Morganellaceae > Providencia > Providencia sp. PROV004. The sequence continues at coordinate 3,267,380 of NZ_CP042859.1, read as the reverse complement.
AACGTAAAATCGTATTTGATTCCCACAGCGCAAAGTCATCATCCTGTAGAGTTGGAATAGTGCTGTTTGGATTCATTTTTATATATTCAGGTGTATCTAGTCCACCAAATGGGCCACCCACATCTTTTTGATTGTAAGCGATATTTAATTCTTCTAAGCACCAAAGTACTTTTTTGACATTGGAAGAGTTGACGCGTCCCCAAACAGTTAACATTGCAGTCTCCTAAATTGATTTTTTGGTATCGGCCATGGTTAAGATAGATTAAATTCACTCTTAGGCAAATGTTTATTTGTTAGCGGTGGCCTCTGTGAAATTAAAGTCTTATATTAGGTCCAGTTATCGAATTTTGTCACGGCGATGGGTTCTCGTTTAGTGACGCTGAGTCAATGACCGTATTTTAAATGTGTAGAATTAAGTGAAGGAATAACCGATGAGTAAGAAAATATTGTCTTTAAAAACCCGCCGAGCAGGTATTGGGTTGAGTCTTTTGGTTGTCGTAAGTACCAGTGCTTATGCGGCGCAGACACCGGTTGCTCCTCAAGTCGATGCAAAAGCATTTGTTCTGATGGATTATAATAGCGGTAAAATTTTAGCTTCTGGGAATCCAGATGAACGCTTAGACCCCGCAAGTTTAACCAAAATTATGACCAGCTATGTGATTGGTCAGGCAGTAAATGCAGGGAAAATTACCCCACAAGACATGGTCACGGTAGGGGAAGATGCATGGGCGACGGGTAATCCTGTTTTGAAAGGCTCTTCTTTGATGTTTTTGAAGCCAAAAGACCGCGTTTCTGTATTAGATTTAAATAAAGGGATTGTGATCCAGTCAGGAAACGATGCCAGTATCGCGCTTGCTGATTATGTTGCTGGTAGCCAAGACTCATTTGTGAGCTTAATGAATCAATACGTGCAAAAGATTGGTTTGAAAAATACTCACTTTAAAACGGTTCATGGTCTCGATTCTGAAGGGCAATACAGCACGGCACGGGATATGGCATTGTTAACCCAAGCGATGATCCGTGATGTACCGGATGAATACGCACTGCACAAGGAAAAGGAATTTACCTTTAATAAAATTCGTCAACCAAACCGTAATCGTTTGTTATGGAACCAAAATTTAAAGGTGGATGGTGTAAAAACTGGGCACACGAGTGGTGCAGGTCATAATCTAGTCGCCTCTGCAACAGAAGGTGATATGCGTTTAATTTCAGTTGTGTTGGGGGCACCAAGTGACCGAGTGCGTTTTTCTGAAAGCGAAAAATTACTGACATGGGGTTTCCGTTTCTTTGAAACTGTCACGCCAATTAAAGCTGATGCCACACTGAAAAAGCAGCGTGTCTGGTTTGGTGATACTTCAGAAGTTGATTTAGGTGTTGCCGATGATGTTTCTATTACTATTCCTAAAGGGCAATTGCAAAACTTAAAAGTGGATATTCAACTCACCAACGATTCACTTGAAGCGCCTCTTGCTAAGAACCAAACAGTGGGAACGATTAACTTTATTCTTAATGATGAAGTTGTCGAACAGCACCCTTTAGTCGCAAAAAATGCGGTTGAAGAAGCGGGGTTCTTTGGGCGTATTTGGGATTATATCATGAAAACCATTAGTGGCTGGTGGAGTGCCATTTTCGGTTAATAATGATTGAGTGAAAATGATGTGAACAAAAAAATGCCTGTTAATACAGGCATTTTTATAGAGATGATAGATAAACAATACTATTCGCAGTGAGCCAATTTAATCGCTAAGCCGCCTTGAGACGTTTCACGATACTTAGCGTTAATATCTTTACCAGTTTCATACATGGTTTCAATGACTTTATCGAGGCAAACACGTGGGTCACTGACGCGACGTAGTGCCATGCGTGCCGCATTCACGGCTTTAACGGAAGCGATGGCGTTACGTTCAATACAAGGTACTTGAACTTGCCCTCCAACAGGGTCACAGGTGAGACCTAAGTTATGCTCCATGGCAATTTCTGCTGCGATACACACTTGCTCAGGGCTACCGCCCATTAATTCGGCGAGTCCCGCGGCGGCCATCGAACAAGCAACACCCACTTCTCCTTGGCAACCCACTTCGGCACCGGAAATTGACGCATTCATTTTATATAATGCGCCAATCACGCCAGAAACTAAAAAGTAACGGGTATAGGAATTTTCATTCACAGGGCGAATAAATTTATCATAATAAGCTAATACCGCAGGAATGATGCCACATGCACCATTAGTTGGTGCCGTGACAACACGACCACCCGCTGCATTTTCTTCGTTAACGGCAAGCGCATACATATTGATCCAATCTATGACGGCCATTGGGTCCATATTGGTGTTATCCGTTGTCACGAGTTGACGGCGTAATGCGGCTGCTCGGCGTGGTACACGTAATGGTCCGGGTAGTAAACCTTCGGTTGTCACTCCCCGTTCAATACCGGATTTCATGACATCCCATACGGACGAGAGATATTGTTGGATTTCTTCTTTACTACGTAATGCTAATTCATTCTGCATCACGAGTGCGGAAAGTGATAAACCTGTGTCTTTACAATGTTTTTGCAGGTCGGCCGCATATTTAAATGGGTAAGGGACTTGCACTGCATTTTCATCAGATTGGCCAAAGTGCTCTTCATCGACGATAAAACCGCCACCGATAGAATAGTAATTTTTGCTGTAAATAACATCATCACCACTGAATGCCGTAATACTCATTCCATTTTCATGGAGTGGTAGGTTGGTAGTATGAAAATTCATGCCACCTTCAGTAGGAAAATCAACTTCATGTTGCCCGTGTGCAAGGGAGAGCCTTTCAGTTTGCTCTACATTACGCATAAAAGCAGGAATAGCGTCAATATCAATGGTGTCTGGTAAGTTACCTGCAAGGCCCATAATAATCGCCATATCCGTTGCATGGCCTTTACCCGTCAAAGAGAGTGAGCCATAGACGTCTACTGAAATTCGTGTCGTGCGAGTGAGTAATTCTTGCTGGATAAGGTCGTCAACAAACTGTTTGCCCGCTTTCATTGGGCCGACAGTATGGGAGCTTGAAGGGCCGATACCAATTTTGAAGATATCAAATACACTAATCATATTCAGTGCTTCCTTTTGTAGAAAGTCATTGAAATTAGGTAGCTTCCATTACTGGTCGCTACCTAGTGGCTTCAATTAGAAGAATAACTTATATGTTGCCGCAGAGATAGCGACCAGACCCATAATTACGATAAATACATTACTGATTTTACCTGAGTATTTACGCATCGCAGGTACTTTGCTAATTGCATACATTGGCATTAAGAACAGTAAGATAGCGATAACTGGGCCACCGAGGCTTTCAATAATATCCAATACACCCGGGTTTAATGTTGCCACTAGCCAAGTGGTGACTAACATGAAAATTGCAGTACCGCGGTTTAACTTGCGAACATCAATGGTTTTACCTTTTGCACGGTAAGCACGTTCAACTAAGCCATTGAAACCTTCACGAGCACCTAAATAGTGGCCGAGGAAAGATTTAATAATTGCGATAAATGCAATGATTGCAGCAGCATATTTGATGAATGGCTGGTCAAAATAGCCAGACAAGTAGTCAAGGATACTAATATTTTGTGCTTTAGCTTGTGCGAGATCCGCTGAAGATAAGGTAAATACACAGCTGATCACGAAGAACATAACGGTCAGCACCATCAAAATGTGCGCGGAGGCAAGGATCCGTGAGCATTTTTGTTCAGCGGCATCACCGTATTCTTCACGTTTTGCCACAGAGAAAGCAGAAATAATTGGTGAGTGGTTAAATGCGAATACCATCACAGGGATTGTCAGCCAAATGGTGACCCAAATACTTTGCCCACCCGTATTTTTTGTTGCCTCAGTGATACCTTCCCAAGTTAAGGTATTTAGTACATCACCAGACCAATGTGGGATCATATACAGTGAGAATGCAACCAGTACGGCGATAAATGGAAACACTAACATACTCATGACTTTGACGATGTATTTTTCACCAAATGCCACAATCGCCATGACTCCGCCGACAAGAATTAAGGCAAGTAACCAGCGTGGTGGTGCCCCAACGCCCAATAATTCGGTTAAGAATTTATTGACGTTATTGGTGATGGAAACACCATAAACAAGAAGAATAGGGTAAATAGCAAAGAAGTAGAGTAGGGTGATCCAGTTACCTGCTGTGCGACCAAAGTGTTCCTCGACGACTTCAGTAATATCACCGTCAGGTTTTGAACCAGAGAGAACGAAGCGTGTTAACCCACGGTGAGCAAAAAATGTCATTGGGAAGGCTAATACCAGCATCAGTAAAACAGGTAATAAACCACTCATACCTGCGTTGATTGGCAAAAACAGCACCCCAGCACCGATAGCTGTACCATATAAACCCAGCATCCATACTGTGTCAGTTTTGCGCCAAGCATTACTCGTTACTGTTTGCGAGGCTGTTTTGTCGATGGAACCAACTTTTGTTGCATCCATAATAGTCTCCGAAAATATAAGTCAAAAAAATCATTTAGCGTAACGGCAATTGCGTTACGAACTTTTAATCTTTAGGTACGAACAATTACTCAATAACAATTGTTTTCTTTTGCGTAACAATCTGATTGGAAATAAAACTAAAATTTACGGTAAATTGATTTTCAATCAGTTTTGTATTTTTATCATTTAATTTTAACAGTGGATTTTGAGTGTGTGAATTTATATTTTACCAGAATAAAATGCCGTGATCATTATCTCAAAAGAGAAATATCCCCCAAAATTGCGCAAAATAATCATATTTTATAAAATTGTTAAATAAATTTGTGTTAAGTTTATTTTTGTTAGCAATTAAATACTGAGTAAATAAGTTTTGCTTTGCTGAAATATGAGCAGAATAATATTCTGTTAGAAAAATATTATTATATTAATGATCGAAATATAGCTGGCTAAAATATCATCTATATCAATGTGAATATTGAACTGTACTGTAACGGTAGTACGATTTTTTAGGCTGTGTATTTTTGTATTTATATGAAAAACAACGGGATATTTTTTATTTGCTAATTGGTTTATTGCGTGATTAATTAGTTTAAAAACTGGAGAGAATAGAACTATACATTAATTATTTTACGTTTTTCTCAGACCTATTTTTGTCACTTTTTTCGCAACGAAAAAAATAATTGAAAAAGGTAACGAAATATTTGTTAATTAATTGTTTTAATAATTTTATTGATAACTTCAAAAAAGTTTTAATGATGAAAGTGAAAATAAACAGAAACTTTGATTTAGCGCAATTTTTATAATGCGAAGAATACTGGCATTAATTAATGCCAGTATTTGAATATACGTTGTTATGGCTGAAACCAGCCTTTACGAATAAGAGGAGCAAAAATAAAGCTATATAGTTGCGTGATAGGTAATTGAATTTTATTCGCACCAAGAGACCAGAGAATTTGAGCTAAGCCGCATGCCACCATTGCAAGTATGAAAGCACCAGCCATATCTAAAGGCCAATGAACACCGAGGTAAATTCGTGACCAGGCAATAACAATGGCAGGGATCATCATTATAAGCCCTACCCAAGTTCTTAGCCAGAAAAGAAATGCGAAAGCGAATGTAAACACAATTGTGCCATGATTACTCGGGAAGGAAGGTGTGGCTTTATGCTCAGAAAAATTGGTGCCAATCCCCATGACAAATGGGCGGTCATGTGGAGCAAAATAACCAATTAACCATGAGATAGTTAAACCAATGACGATAGCAATAGCGGCTTTACAGGCAAAGGCACGTTGGCGAGTCATATTTGGCTGGGCGCCCCAAAACCAACAGGCAACCGTAAAAAGTGGAAATAAGAGGATTAAGCGCTTAGCAATCACGTTAGCTACAGCAATGGTTCCACTTGCGGTCTCGGGTGTGGCATTGATCAAATTGAAAAGATCAAGATTCAGTTGTTCCAGCACAGTTCAGTACCTCGGGCAAATAGTGAGTAAGACAGGGTAGATACATAAAGAGAGGAGGTTAAAGTGTCTTACCTCGCAGGTAAAGTCCCTTTGTCTTATTATTGAAAGCTTTGTGCGACAAATTTACTTGCGGTTTAACTATTACTCAATAATTATTTAGTGCAGTAACAGACATAGAAAAGTAAAAGGAAGAAAAAGTGATGTGGTGGCAAAAAGAGATACAACTTAGCGCAAAAGCAAGAGGATTTCATTTAGTGACAGAAGAAATTTTCAAGCAACTTCCCGAACTTAGCTTAATCAATGTTGGTTTAGCCAATATTTTTATTCAACATACATCGGCATCTTTAACGATAAATGAAAATGCGGATTACACTGTCAGAGAAGACTTCGAAAGTTTTTTTAATCAGGCCGTTCCTGAAAATGAGCCTTATTATAAACATGATTATGAAGGAAGTGATGATATGCCAGCTCACCTAAAAAGCAGTTTATTGGGTGCAAGTTTGACTATTCCGATTACTAAAGGGCGTTTAAACTTGGGGACGTGGCAGGGGATTTATTTATGTGAGCACCGAAATTATGGTGGAAAACGTAGGTTAATCATTACATTACAGGGTGAACTCAGCCGTTAAAAACAAAAAACCCGATAGCAGGAAAACAAAAAGTTGGCTATCGGGCTCCTCAATATGGGGACATCAAAGAAAAGCAGTGGCATTAATTAAGACTCCGTCTAAAAAAGAAAGTTCTCACTTAGATGAAAAAAAGTGCAATATTTTTATTAAATTTGGCTTAAATAGCACAAAAAGAACAAGCAAAGTGTCAGCACCGATAAATAAGTGAACAACTTTGCTTGTTGAGATGAAAAACAGGTATGGCTAACTATTTGTAAAGATTTAAATTTTCTTTTGCGTAAGCTTCAAAATCTGTGTACCCACCAATGTGTTGCTCATCAATGAAAATTTGTGGAACGGTTTCAACAGGTTTGCCGACAGTTTTAGATAAATCTTCTTTAGAAATACCTTCTGCTTGAATATCAACATAGCGGTAGTCAAAATCTTCACGTTCATTTTTCAGTTTTTCAGCGAGTTCTTTTGCACGAACGCAGTATGGGCAGCCAGGACGACCAAAAATAACAGTATACATAGTATCTCCTTTTTATCTTGAACTCAGATTCTAATTACAATGCTCAATACTATGCCTACATAAATTATGAAATAAAAGTCGAATTTTCCTGTTATACCTATAGGTATGGCATATAATCCTCAGTTTGAGGAAGAGACACAATAATGAGAGGAGAAGAAGAATGAGTAATAAACCTCAGTCTAAAGGGACGATGCGTTCATTGGCGGATATGCCAAAGCCCATTATCGTGTTAGAAGGTGTCGGGATCATTCTGCTTATCATTGTGTTGTTGGCATTAAATGACTATATCACTCTGCCGGAGCCTTTAATGCAGTCAGGAGCGATCGTCAGCATTATTATGGTCGGTATTGGTTGTTTGGTGCCTGCAATGATCAATATTGTCTGGCGGGCAATTCATGGCCTGAGTTTTTTGGGGATAGATAATAAACAACCAGAAAAGAAAGCCTCTAAAAAGTCGGACTCTACAGATAATAAACCTGATGAATAAATAGATTAAACGCGGTTTTACTGGTGTTTCGGCCTACAATATGTGAGAATTATTCGTTTTTTCGTTAGGGGGAAGATGTGCCGAAACCCTAACAAATCGATATTGCACGACTATTTTGAGTTGAAGAAGGTTACTGCCCATGGATTCTATTTGTTACCCTGACATCACTAAGTTACGTGAATGGCTAGACCAACTCAAAACCTCTTATTTCGAGTGTGATTCCTGCTCTGCATTACATTTACCCCATATGCAAAATATTGATGGTATTTTTGATGCGAAGCTCGATATTTTAAATAATGTTTTGGTGTTGTCTGCATTAGCTGAGCTCAAACCGACAGCGATTGTGACGTTAGTGGCGAATATCAGCCAAATTAATGCCAGCTCATTAACGGCAAAAGTTTTCCTTGAAATAAATAATGAAAACTTGCCTAAATTGATTGTTAGCCAATCATTTTCATTAGCAGCAGGGATGACGTATCGTCAATTCGGCCATTTTTTACAGCAAGCAGAGGAACAAATTTCTGCCATTGTATTTGAAATCTTTAGCAATAACTTGCTCTATGCGAATCAAGATGATTTCGGTGAAGACGATGACAATTCTGATGAAGACTCAGAGCATTCTCTTGACGACAAACCCTCGATAATACTCCACTAAGTCTTTGTTATGCATTGTGAAAAGTATGCCACTGGGCAATGCCATTCATGCCAATGGTTGACACTAACTCCTGAACAGCAAATTATTGAAAAGCAGAGCCAACTACAGGCTCTTTTACCTGCTATTGATACCTCCCTATTTCAGCCTCCAGTTACAGGGCCGCAAACGGCTTTTCGCAATAAAGCTAAAATGGTCGTTAGTGGTAGTGTTGAGAAGCCAATTTTAGGTATTGTTGGGCGAGATGGGCAAGGTGTAGATTTAACGGACTGCCCGTTGTATCCAGATGCCTTTTCTGATGTGTTTAGTGCCATTATTCCTTTTATTGCAAGGGCAGGGCTGACGCCTTATAACATTGAACGCAAACGTGGTGAGTTAAAATACCTATTATTGACTCAAAGTCATCATACTGGGAAATTTATGCTGCGGTTTGTGTTGCGCTCAGAGAAAAAAATTGAGCAGTTAAAAAAGGCACTGCCATGGCTACAAGAACAGTTGCCACTGCTTGCGGTGATCACCGCCAATATTCAACCCGTGCATATGGCAATACTTGAAGGTGAGGATGAGATTTTCTTAACGGAGCAGCGCACACTTCGTGAAGAGTTTAATCAAGTCCCTTTATTTATTCGGCCACAAGGTTTTTTCCAAACGAATCCTATAGTGGCTGCAAAATTATACCAAACCGCGAGGGAATGGGTTAAAGCGTTAGATATCGATAGCTTGTGGGATCTGTTTTGTGGGGTGGGAGGCTTTGGGTTGCACTGTGCTGAAAAAGACACTCGCTTAACAGGGATAGAAATTAGTGCGCCAGCGATTGCCAGCGCACAGCAATCCGCGGATGAACTTGGATTAAAGCATGTTGAGTTTAAAGCCCTTGATTCAACGCGTTTTGCCACGGCGAATCAGGATATCCCTCAGCTTATTTTAGTTAATCCGCCACGTCGAGGGATCGGTAAGGAATTATGCGATTACCTTACGCATATGCAGCCTGAATATATTTTGTATTCTAGCTGTAATGCACAAACCATGGCGCAAGATTTACAACTGTTGGCTGGCTATCAAGTCTGTAAAGTCCAGTTATTCGACTTATTTCCTCATACAGCACACTTTGAAGTGCTGACGTTGTTAAAGCGTATTGCACAGTAAAAGCTATGTGATGGGCTTTACTGTACAAAACCGACAATACAATATTCGTTATATCATTTGGGTAATTAATTTAATTTTTTAGCAGGAATGAATCCATAGATAATACTCTAAACTTAAATTCATCTATGTGATTCGGTATAGGTTTATCACTATGATAGGAGAGCAAATATTTTAAGTTTTCAAAAAAATCATTTTCGTTATCATATTTTTTTATACCTCTGTTAGGGTCAAAAAACTTATATATATGATTGTTTTTATCGAATTTAATTGAAATTGCCATGCAATGACCATCATAAGAAATCAATGAATAGTAATCATTGTTAGATTTTAATTTATTCTCTATTTCAGCTTTTAGATTTTCAATAGTTGATTGGTTTTTATTTATTTGTAAGTTTGTATAGTCACAAATAGGTAGGCTTATATCATTGATTAACCCAAAATTTATATTTTTAGCAGTATTTTTATACATTTCTAGCTTAGATATAAACCCGAAAGCATTAGCTAGAAAAATTTTAATTTCTTCATCATCTAATGGCAAGTCAGATATTATTTTATTTTTTATTGTCTCATTCAATATTTCATGGCAATAGTAAATTTCTATTGAATCCTCTTTGTTTTTTCTAACTAAATTATAGTAAAAGGTAATCAAATCTATAATTTCATATTTATTATCTAAGTAACTTACATTTTTATTGACATGAGATATGTTTTTCTTTAGTAGATGGGTTATATCGTATAGATTTCTTATATTACGCCCCTTTTCCTTGTTTTCTAACGATATTAAGTTTCTATCAATTTTAATATCTGTATTTTTATTGATGAATGATGATTTATTCTTTTTTTTATCAATGAGTAATGAGTCTATTTTGTGTGCGATTTTATTGAAATCATATGCGCGTTCATAGCTAATCTGAATATTCAGGCCATTGACTATTTGTTTATTTAATAAACTTATTTCAACATCATTTTGTTTTTTATTTCTTAAACGATCACTTTGGGATTTTATAGATTTTAAAGCAGCTCCCATCGATTCAATTAATTTATCCCCTTCATTTTTGTTTTCATTAAGAAGGTATAGGTTTGATAGACCATGGCAAATCCCATTGCTAGCGTTAGAGGTGTTTCTGACTTGGGTGAGTTTTTTTCTTAGGGAGTCATTTTCTTTTTTATTAAAGTATGTAAGTAGTTTTTCTTGCTCAAAAGGAATATCAAATTGAATTTTTTTCATAATAAACGCATTAATCATATCTATTTAATTAGTTTAATTATTACATATTACAAATAAAGTACTCTTTAAAAATCCGATTGAGCGAATAAAAAAAGCTTGGCATAATACCAAGCTTTTTTTACTTGTCGGCGAGAAAGAAGGACTAGCCTCTGTGCTCAAATTCCAGCGCTTTGCGTTCAATTAAACGCATTAGAACGGTCAAAATTGCATTGACCACTAAATAAATAATTCCCGCAGCAACAAACGCCATCACATTCCAGCTTTGACCAAAGATCAGTTGGCTGTAACCCATAACATCTAGCATTGTAATCGTACTGGCAAGTGAAGTACTTTTGAAAATCAGGACAACTTCATTGGAATAAGACGATAACGAACGCTTAAAGGCATAAGGCAAAATAATACGCATGGTTTGCATTTTGCTCATCCCGAGGGCTTGGCACGATTGCCATTGGCCTGACGGAATAGCTTTAACTGCACCGTGGAATAACAAAGTAGAATACGCTGCACTATTTAGTGCCAATGCTATCATGGCGCATACCCAAGGGGTTGAGATAAACTCCCATAGCATTGGGTAATTCTGCAGTGATTTAAACTGGCTTGGACCATTATAAATTAAGAAGAACTGCACCAATAAAGGCGTACCAGTGAAAAGCGTGATATAGACTTTAACTGCTTGAGAAACCACGGGGGTTTTAAGTGAAAGAATTAAAGTAAATAATATCGCTAAGATAAAAGCTACAATAAGAGCACTAAATGTCAGTGATAAGCTGGTTGGTAGCCCGGGAAGAATATCTAAAATTAAATCCATCATTTTGATTCACCTCGCTCAAAGCGAGTCGTACGCAATTCAATACGTTTTAAAATAACTTGGCTGACTAACGTAATGGCAAGGTAAATCAACCCTACAATGGCGTACCATGTGAAAGGTTCGTGAGTTCTATTGACGATTGTTTTTGTTTGTAGCATTAAATCATTAACACTGATGAGTGAAACTAACGCAGTATCTTTTAATAATACAAGCCATTGGTTACCTAAGCCAGGAAGCGCATGGCGCCACATTTGCGGCATAATGAACCGAAAGAAAATAGTGCGTTTGTTTAAACCTAATGCAAAACCAGCTTCCCACTGACCATAAGGTACTGCTTTTAAAGCCCCTCTTAATGTTTGTGATGCATAAGATGCATACAACAAGGCGAGGGCAATGACACCACAGACAAATGGGGTGTAATCAAATTCACCGCTATCAGCAAAGAAAATGCTGGGGTCAATTTGGATAGTGGTTTGCCAAAAACCGAGGTTTATATCGAACCCATCACCAAACAAATTGATCAGTTGTAATGTACCGAAATAAACAAACAACACGACCAATAATTCAGGCAGACCGCGGATCAAAGTAACCCAGCAAGTCCCTAAAAAGGCAATAGGTTTAAAACGGACGGACTCCCACGCAGTAAATAACATGGCGAGGATCAGCCCCAAAACCAGTGCAGAAACAGCAAGGCCGACGGTGATACCGGCGGCACTTGTTAAAAATAGAAAGTTGCTCATTAATTATATCAATTACTGTTGAAACCATTTTTTGTGGATAGCATCATAAGTGCCGTCTGCTTTAACTTCAGCTAAGGCTTTATTCATTTTATCCAACAGCTCTTTATTTCCTTTACGCACTGCAATGCCTAAACCAATACCGAAATATTGTGGATCAGTCACTTTTTCACCTACAGCGGCTAAGTTTTCGTTACCTTTAGCTTTTAACCACTCGTCAGCAACTGCGGTATCACCGAAGACGGCATCGATACGGCCATTTTGCAGGTCTAAAATAGCAGATTGGTAGTTATCATAAGGAACGGTTGTCATACCTTTATGTTGTTCCATGATATATTTTTGGTGAGTGGTTCCGTTTTGAACACCAATTTTTTTATCTTTTAATTGGTCTACTGAGCTGATTTTTTCTTTCACAGCAATAAACTCTGCTGAGTTAGGGTAGTAAGTCTCAGTGAAATCCACTTGCTGTTGGCGCTCAGGGGTAATATCGATACCTGCCATTAATGCTTCAAAGCGACGGAATTTTAAGCTAGGGATTAAGCTGTCGAAAGATTGGTGAGTAAATGTGCAAGTTGCATTCATTTTTTCACACATGGCATTGGCTAAATCAACGTCAAAGCCAACGATTTGGTTATTCTTATCGAACATTTCAAAAGGTGCGTAAGTCGCTTCTGTTGCAAAACGGATGGTTTCTTTTTCCGCAGCAGTTGCAGATAGGGTTACAGCGCCCAGTAGTGCAGCTAATATAATTTTTTTCATTGCTTAATCCTATATCTATTAATGTGACAGATAATTTGCAAATGCTTCTGTTTGAGGTGCAGTGAAATGGCTTGCATCCCCTTGTTCTACTATATGGCCATTTTCCATATACACTACACGGCTAGCGGTTTTGCGAGCAATTTCCACTTCGTGAGTAACGATGACTTGCGTAATTCCAGTTGCAGATAGTTCTCGAATAATATCAACAACTTGCGCGGTAATTTCTGGGTCAAGTGCAGCGGTTGGTTCATCAAATAATAAAACTTTTGGTTCCATCATCAATGCTCTAGCAATCGCAACACGCTGTTGTTGCCCACCCGATAAATGTAAGGGGTAGCGATCAGCAAATTGAGACAACCGTAAGCGCTCTAATAACTTAGAGGCTTTTGCTTGCGCTTCTTGCTTGGACAATTTTAACACGCGGCACGGTGCTTCAATTAAGTTGTCCATAACGCTCAAATGAGGCCATAGGTTATATTGTTGAAATACCATTCCCACATTTTGACGCAGCTCACGAATCGCTTTCGCATCTGGAGCAGAAGAAAAGTCAAATTGCTGACCCACAATATTTAAGTGGCCTGAACGTGGCATTTCTAATAAATTGAGGACACGCAACAACGAGCTTTTACCTGCTCCGCTTGGCCCGAGTAATACCATAGTCTCACCAGCAGAACACTCTAGATTGATATCAAAGAGTGCCTGATGGGAACCATAGAAACAGTTGATGTTTTTTAATTGAATGCTCATGTGTACCAATAATATCTTATTTCACTACCTGCGATATTAATCCTACGAGCATATTTATGCAATAATTTCTGCATAAAAATTTGGTTTTTACGCTAAATTTATTCTGATTTAACGGTCAGTTGCTCTGCTTGCTGTTGTTTAGCGAGTTGTTTATCCCGCTCATAAGCTAGCTCACTGATGCGTTTTGCCATGCCTTTAAAAATAAATAAATGTGCAGGCATCATGGCAAACCAATAGAGTAGACCGCAAAAGCCAGCAGGGTGCCACCATGCCCGAACATCGATTGAACGGCGGTTTCCGCTATCATGAATAGTAAAAGTTAGGCGGCCAAGTCCTGGCGCTTTCATACCAAATAACAAGCTAAGTTGTTTATTAGGCTCAAGATTAATCACGCGCCAGCCGTCAATCTCATCACCGAGTTGGAGCTGTTCACGATCGGGGCGGCCATATTTCACTTTATTCAACATCATATCATCCATGATGGCGCGGGTTTTCCACAGACCATTGGCATAGAAGTAGCCGTTTTTTCCGCCAATCTGTTGCACTGTATACCAGAGCGATTCTGAACTGGCCGTTGTTCCAAGGGTTGCTCCCGCTTGTTTTGGGTAATAGCCATAACCAGGACGCCAACGTTTTCTGACTTCTGGGTCATAACCCCAATCTGCGTTATCAACGGCATCGGCTTCTTCAGCTAAAGTGGTTCTAACAGCATCATCAAAAGAAATTAAGGTTTGTGGGATCAGTTCTCGTAACGCTTTATCATCTGCCGGGAGGTCGTGCTGCAAGCCTTGGATTAGCTCCTTAGCAATTGACGGTGGCACAGAGGTGATCAAACTGATGAAATGCACAGAGATCATACTGATGGGGATCGGAATGGGAATAAGTAAACGCCGTTTACCACTGACTTTAATAAAGCGTTTAAATAGTTCTTGGTAGCTAATAAACTCAGGGCCACCCGCATCGAAAATTCGGTTTTCGGTTGTTGGTATTTTTGCCAGTTGCGTTAAATAATACAAAATATTCGACAGAGCGATAGGTGACGACTTAGAGCGAACCCAGCGTGGTGGCGTTAAAATCGCTAAGTTGTAGACCATATCGCGCATAATTTCGAATGCGGCAGAACCAGAGCCAACGATAATTGATGAACGAATTTCAGTAACCGGGACTTGGCTTTCACGTAAAATATCACCGGTTAAACGCCGTGCTATTAGGTGTGGTGAATAGGTATGCCCGTGTTGTAATGCGCTGAGATAGATAACATGTTTAACGCTTGAGCCTTCAAGGGCTTGTTGCACATTGCGAGCGGCTGCGCGCTCACGTTCGACTAAATTGGCTTGGTCAGCCATGCTATGAACGAGGAAATAAACAATATCGATGCCTTCCATGACACCTTTTAATGTTTCGGGGTCGTGAAGATCCACATAAATGCATTGGGTATCTTGCCAGCCTTGAGATAGCATCCAATCAACACGGCGAGCACCTGCTGTTACGTCATATCCTTGCTCAATGAGTTTAGGGATCAAATTCTGACCAATATAGCCACTAGCGCCCAACACTAAAACACGTTGTTTATCTGTCATGTTAATTTCCTGTTTCACGCAAATTAACGGCTATTGTGACTGAAATTTTACCTATGTAAAGAAGGCCATAAGAATTGGCGTAATTAGACTAAGTACGAAGCCGTGAACTATGGCGGCAGGGACAATTGAAACTCCACCGCTGCGTTGTAAAACAGGTAATGTAAAATCCATTGATGTTGAACCGCAAATGCCAAGAGCCGTTGAGCGGTAACGGTTGATAATAATAGGAATGAGCATGATGGCAGCAAGTTCCCTTGCTAAGTCATTGAAAAAAGCCGCACTTCCCATGACTGGGCCATATGCATCGGTAAGTACGATGCCTGTTAATGAGTACCAGCCAAAGCCAGAAGCCAGCGCTAGCCCCATTTTCACCGGAAGATCGAGTAAAAATGCAGCTAACGCGCCACCAGCTAACGCACTGATTGCCATGACAAACGCGATGGTGGTACCACGGCGGTTGATTAAAATTTGCTTGATGCTCATGCCACTATTGCGTAGCTGGATACCGACAAGTAATAACAATAGCATTAACGCCAGTTGGCTGCCTTTGTCGGCATAGTGTAGAAAGTCAAAATGCGTCAAGCCAACGGCAAATCCGAGCAGTAGCACACCGCATAGCTGTAAAGATTCGAGAACCATTTTGATTCGTGAAGGTGGCTTTTCTTGTTTATGTTGCGGAATTCTCCATGGATCAAATCTATCGAGCAATAACAGTGAGATTACATTCAATGAAAATATGCAACCAAAAAAGGTAACTGCATAAATTAAAATAGAAAATAAGTGAACGCTTAAGTTTTCAAGCAGTGCGAGGGTAATTCCCATTAAAAATAAAATAACATATACCATTGAATTCAGGGATTGATGAACTCGATGGAGAATACGTTTATTTTTAATAGGAATAAGATAACCGAGTGTTAACGGTAGAAGAATAATTAAGAGTCCTGAATACATGGCCGTTTCCTTAAAGGTTATCCCATCGACTAGGTTAATGTAAACAAAGGGTTATGCTTATCTTTTTTATTTAGGTTATCGAAGCATAAACCTGATTTAGCGCCCTGTGCTAAAAGAACTTATTGTTATAAAATTTTTTTATTGGCTAAAGAAAGAAAAATAGGTCAAAAACACTAAAAATGAAAGTTTTACTATTTTATAACACTGTAATTAGATGCTCAACACAGTTCGCTGTTTTGTTATAAGTATTTTTATTTTGCTTACATATTTATAGTAATAAAGGCGCTTAATCGGTAAGCTCTAAATAGTGTCTTTTAGTCTGTTTCATTGACGGAATCACCCGGTATGTAATGAAAACTAATAATATTGAGGGTGAATTAAAAATCTTCCAAGGAGAGTAATATGTACCTGGAACGTGTGGAAATATACGGATTTAGAGGAATTAACCGGCTTTCTTTAGAACTGAATAATAGTACGGTTTTAGTCGGTGAGAATTCTTGGGGAAAATCAAGTTTACTGGACGCACTTGACCTTCTTCTTTCCCCTGAGCATACAGATTACCAATTCAGCCTTCATGACTTTCATCACCCAGCAGGGAACGATGAATCGCGTTACCGCTCATTACAGATTGTTCTAAAATTTTGTGAACGCCGAAAAGGACGTCATCAATCATATCGTTTTCATAATCTTAACTCTGTTTGGGTCGATAACGGAGATGGCCTTAAACATATTTTCTATCGTGTTAGTGCAGAGCTGAGAGATGATGACACGATTGTTGTAGATAAAAACTTTTTGAACTCAGGTGGTAATAAACTTTCTTTGGATAATGTAGGTAAATACATTAAAGAAATTATTAGATTGTATCCGGTTATTCGCCTGCGAGATGCCCGCTTTTTGCATACACTTAACACTGAAACTATTGTTACAGGCCAAAAAGATTTACGTGATTTGTTCAACGTCCGCATTAAAGAATTAACCCATGCATTGGTTAATAATCCTGAATGTTTAAGTGATGAGGACCTTGGTGATGGTATTGATGCAATGCAACAGCTGCTCAGTCATTATTTTTCAGGGCAGAGCGCACATCTTATAAAACTGGATAACTCAATTGTCAATATAGAACCGCGCAAGCGCGGGTGGAAAGCACTTGATAATATTAGCCGTTTAATCGCAAAACCAAACCAACGCAATATTCGTTTAATCATCTTAGGAATGTTTTCTTCGTTATTACAATCAAAAGGTAATATTCAGTTAGATAAACATGCAAGGCCATTGATTATCGTTGAAGATCCAGAAACGCGCTTACACCCGATTATGCTCTCCATCGCATGGGGGTTATTTAGCCTATTTTCTCTACAGCGGATTACCACGACGAACTCAGGGGAGTTGCTTTCATTAGCACCTCTGGAAGATTTGTGTCGTTTGGTGCGCAATACCAATAAAGTTTCAGCTTATCGATTGAGTGAAAATGATTTAAGTGCTGAAGAATTACGTAAAATTTCTTTCCATATTCGCTTTAATCGTCCATCAGCGCTGTTTGCTCGCTGCTGGTTATTAGTGGAAGGGGAAACGGAAATTTGGTTGATGAATGAATTTTCGCGCCAGTGTAACTATTACTTTGAAACTGAAGGAATAAAAGTTATTGCATTTGCACAAAGTGGTTTGAAACCATTGCTAAAGTTTGCCAATAAAATGGGTATTGAATGGCATGTTTTAACCGATGGTGATGAGGCGGGGCGCAAGTATGCAGCAACAGCGACTCATTATGCCAACAAAATTAACTCTTCAGATAGAGATAGGTTAACGATGCTCCCCGCACCAGATATGGAACATTTCCTATATCGTGAAGGGTTTAGAAGCCTTTATCATGAAATTGCGGATATTCCAGATAATGCGAAGGTTTCAACCAGACGTGTAATTATTAAGGCGATTTCTCGTACATCGAAACCAGATTTAGCGCTAGCTACTGTAAATAGAGCCGCAGAATTAGGGCCAGACAGCATTCCGCTGCAATTGAAAAGTATGTTTTCTCGCGTGGCATGGTTGGCAAGGGGGAAAGCAAATTAATCGTGATATCGAGAAATATTACTTGTTGTTGATTGATTATTAAGAAATGGTTCTTTCAGGTTTATCACATGTTGAATCAATTGATAACTTAAGTGATATATAATTTGATCATTAGTTTTTAGCTGACAACTAATTGGAACCTCCTTTTTACACGTTGTCAGCGATCTTAGAGGGCAAAGCCCTCTTTTTGTTCATAGGAAGCAAGTAAACATGAAGGCAAAGCCTAAGAAAAAGTGGCCGATTTATTTGGCAATCATTATTGTTGCCCTAATCACCGCTGGGTTTCTTTTTAATCGAGAGGAAGCCGAGGTTTTTCAAACCGTAGATGTCACTCGAGGCAATTTAGATAAACAAGTACTGGCAACGGGGAAACTTGATGCCGTACGTAAAGTCGATGTGGGCGCTCAGGTGAGTGGGCAGCTGCAAACGCTGTATGTCAAAGAGGGTGATTATGTTAAAAAAGGTGACTTATTAGCGGTTATTGACCCGAAAAAAGCTCAAAATGATGTTATTGAGTCTGAGGCAACAACACGTGAGCTCGAAGCCAATTTATCATTAGCTCAAGCCGAGCTGCGTCTTGCCCAAGTGACTTATCAGCGTCATTTAAGCCTAGCAAAACAGCAAGCAGTTTCTCAACAAGAACTTGATAAAGCTAAAACCGATGTGGAAGTAAAAAAAGCGCAAGTCGCCACTTATCAAGCTCAAATTAAGCGTAACCAAGCCACTCTAGATTCGGCAAAAACAAATCTAAAATATACGCAAATTACGGCACCAATGGATGGTATTGTCACCTTTATTAAAACACTACAGGGACAGACGGTTATTGCTGCCCAAGAAGCACCAACAATTTTAACGCTTGCGGATTTGGACACGATGCTAGTGAAAGCCGAAGTTTCTGAAGCCGACGTAATTTATTTGGAACCCGGTCAAGATGCTTCTTTCACTGTTCTAGGGGCTCCAGATAAAAAATTTGCTGGGCAATTAAAGGATATTTTGCCAACTCCTGAAAAAATTAATGATGCCATTTTCTATTATGCGCGTTTTGAGGTGCCTAACCCGCAACATTTGTTGAAATTACAAATGACCGCTCAGGTTACGATTGAATTAGATTCACGTAAGAATGTGCTATTGCTACCACTATCTGCATTAGGTAATGAAATTTCACCACAAACCTATGAAGTGGATATTCTGCAAGGCAATAAAGTCGAGAAAAAACAAGTTGAAATTGGTGGTCGAAACGATGTGTATGTGGAAATTACCAAAGGCCTAAATGAAGGTGACAAAGTGGTCATTGGGCACAACGAGGCGGAATACTAACTATGGCTGCGTTAATTGATCTTCAAGGGATCACTCGCCGCTATGGGGAAGGTGAAAACCAAGTTACGGTCTTAAAAAATGTCTCACTGCAAATTAATGCAGGTGAGATGGTAGCGATTATAGGTGCTTCTGGTTCAGGTAAATCCACACTCATGAATATTATTGGGTGCTTAGATAAACCAACAGAAGGGAATTACTGTATTGATGGCCAAAGTGTTGCAACATTAGATAACGACCAATTGGCAGAATTGCGTCGAGAACATTTCGGTTTTATTTTTCAACGCTACCATTTATTAAGCCATTTAAGTGCGGAGCAAAATGTTGAGGTACCTGCGGTATATGCAGGAGCGGGTAAAAACCAACGTCGTGAACGAGCCGCCCAACTATTACAGCGTTTAGGGCTTGGAGAGCGAATTGAATATCGTCCAAGTCAGTTGTCTGGCGGGCAACAACAGCGCGTGAGTATTGCTCGCGCCCTAATGAATGGCGGGCAGATAATTCTTGCGGATGAGCCAACAGGAGCGCTGGATAGCCATTCGGGGGAAGAGGTCATGAGTATTTTAAAAGGCCTTTGTGCCCAAGGGCATACAGTGATTATTGTTACTCATGATCCCGAAATTGCTCAGCAAGCGGAACGTATCGTAGAAATTAAAGATGGCGAAATTTTGAAAGATTCGGGGAGTAAAGCCTCGATACGTGCAAATTCATTACCAAAAGCCCCCGCAAGGAAACTCACATTAAATCAAATGTATGGCCGATTTAGTGAGGCATTACTGATGGCTTGGCGTGCCATGGTTGTCAATAAAATGCGCACGCTGCTAACGATGCTTGGGATTATTATTGGTATTGCCTCTGTGGTTTCAATTATGGTGATTGGCGATGCGGCGCAGGGCATGGTACTCAATGATATTAAATCGATCGGAACCAATACCATTTCTATCTATCCCGGGAAAGATTTCGGGAGTGACGATGCAGAAAATAGGCAATCATTAAAATCTTTGGATATTGACGCGATTGCTAAGCAGCCTTATGTCCACGCTGTCTCTGGAGAGTTGAACAGCTCAACTCGGTTAAGGAAAGGCAATTTAGATGCATCAGCTCAACTTTCAGGTGTTGGGCGTGATTATTTTAATGTTTATGCTTGGAAGTTCTCAGAAGGAATGGGGTTTACTCAAGATATGGCGGACAGACGAGCTCAAGTGGTGGTCATTGATGCTAACACCAAGCGCCGCTTTTTTCCTAAGCAAGAGCATGTTATTGGCGAAACTTTACTTATTGGTAATATGCCAGCAACGGTCATCGGTGTACTTGAAGAAAAAAAATCGGCTTTTGGTTCGAATAAGTCATTATCCATTTGGTTACCAGACACCACGGTAAATAGTAAAGTGCTTAACCGGCCATACTACGACAGTATCACTGTGCGGGTTAAAGAGGGCTATGATGCTAAAACAGCGGAGCAGCAACTAATCCGCTTATTGACATTGCGTCATGGTAAGAAAGATATTTTTACCTATAACCTAGATACCTTTATTAAAACGGCGGAGAAAACAACCCAAACTATGCAGTTATTCCTCACACTAGTGGCTGTCATTTCATTAGTAGTCGGGGGTATTGGTGTGATGAATATTATGCTGGTTTCTGTGACAGAAAGGACACGAGAAATTGGTATTCGTATGGCGGTAGGGGCTAGAACCAGCGATGTGATGCAGCAATTTCTCATCGAAGCCGTACTGGTATGTTTAATGGGCGGCCTGATGGGAATCGGCTTATCGTATGGAATTAGTTTATTGGCTCAAATGGCGCTACCGGGCTGGACTTTTTCTTTTGATCCTGTGGCGTTAATCAGTGCCTTTGTTTGTTCAACAGCCATTGGTATTATTTTTGGCTTTTTACCTGCGCGAAATGCGGCTCGCTTAAACCCAATTGACGCATTAGCGAGGGAATAGTTTATAGCTTAGTCATTTATAACCTAATCATTTATAACCTAAATAATTACTGTGTATCTTCTGCATCACAGGGTTTGGTGCAGAAGATATATAGAAGGCATTAAATGCTAACGTGAAAGAGATATCTGCTCAAGAATAGTCTCATTTATTGGAACCGAGTTCCTCAAATAAATTCTGCTAATTAAATGCGTTATTTTTAACTCCTTCATTTCCTGATAATATTTTTTTCAATCTATATATTCCCTCGTTTCTCAAAATATTTCATAATAAAAAACTATCTGAAAAGATAAATTCTGCTTGCGAATTGGTATCGATCATGGCTATCATTTGCCTTGTAGAATAAATGAAACCTAGTTCCACATAATGGAACTTATAATAAAGCCAGTAAAAACTAAGCAAAGACAACCACACAGCAGGTGCGATATGGCGAATAAAGCAGGTGAAGATTATTCTTTGGCTCGAGTACCCCAAAGTGCTCGTAGACCGTTCTATGAAGTGTTAATTCTACGAATTGGTGCGCTAGCTTGTGTTTCACAAGTGATGTTAGGTGCAGCTCTTGGGTATGGGTTAACTTTTTGGCAGGCGTTTTGGGCAACAATGCTTGGCTCTGTAATTTTACAGGTTGTCAGCTGGGGGCTTGGAGCGGCTGCGTGCCGTGAAGGAATGTCGATCAGCCTACTGTCTCGGTGGGCGGGTTTTGGTAAGTTAGGCTCAGCTCTCATTGGTGGCGCGATTGCTATCTCCTTAATGGGCTGGTTTGGCGTCCAAAATGGTTTCTTTGCGGATGGAATGTATAAAGCGACTAATGTGCTAACACCAGGGACTTGGTCACTTATTACAGGTATTGCGGTGACGGTTATAACAGTATATGGGTATCGATTTTTATCTATTACTGCCAATATCTCAACGCCGCTATTTTTATTCGCGTTAGGCTGGGCGACATATAATTTATTATCAGGTCAAGATATTGGTACACTTATCAATGACACTGAACCCGCCGGGCCATTAATGACTATGCCTGCGGCCATCACAATGGTTGCTGGTGGTTTTATTATTGCAGCAGTAACAACACCCGATATCAGCCGCTTTATGAAAGGGCCTAAAGATGTGTTTTGGATGACTCTCATCGGCACATTTTTTGGTGAGCTACTGGTCAATATGATAGCGGTACTAATGGCATTATCATTACGTACAAGCCAAGTATTTGATTTAATGATGGCACTGACTGGCCTATTAGGTGCATCGATTGTTATCTTCTCGACAATAAAAATGAATGACATCAATCTGTATTCGTCATCTTTAGGTTTTTCAACACTGCTAAATGCCATCTTCAATAAGCGCTTTGACCGCCGCTATTTAACGTGGGTGATTGGTATCTTCGGCACAATTGCTTCAATGTTAGGGATCTTAGATAACTTTATTGGTTTCTTAATTTACTTAGGAATAGCCATCCCGCCTGTCGCAGGGATTATGGTTGTTGACTATTATTTATTGAAGCGTGATCGCAAAGAATTAGATATCACTCGAGAGCAAGGCATATTACCACCAAGCTGTGAAGCATATAACCCTGTTACCTTAGTTGTGTGGGTGATTGCCGTAGCTGTTGGATGGGGAACTTCGGAATTAGGTCCATTGCACGCTGACTATGGTATCCCTGCGCTTAACTCTTTGATTACTGGTGCAGTAGCCTATTGGATAGGCATGCGCTGGCAGGCGAAAGCGAAAGGTGTTGAAACGGTACACTTTCGCAAAGTCTCTCATTTAGATTAAGGATTAAACAATGTCAGGTACAAAAGTTAAAGTTGCTCTGGCTCAGTTTGATTCAGAACTAGGCAATAAAACCAATAACTTACAACGAATGGCACAGTTGTGCCAACAAGCCGCGGATTCAGGAGCAAAATTGATCTGTTTTCCTGAACTGGCGACAACAGGTTACCGTGGCGACTTACTGACCACTAAGTTGTGGGATTTAAGTGATTCTATCGGAAGTGAAACTTATACGCTATTTAGCGAGCTTGCTACTCGTCTAAATATCACTATTGTGAGCGGTTTTGTTGAGCGCGGTGAATATTTAGGCGATATATATAACTCTGTCGGTGTTTGGAACCCTGGATGCGAGGGTATCAGTGGTGTTTTCCGTAAAGTTCATGCTTTTGGACTAGAAAAACAGTGGTTTGGACGCGGTGATAGTTTCCCTGTGTTTGAAACACCGATTGGTAAAATCGGTATCATGATTTGTTATGACATGGGCTTTCCCGAAGTCGCACGAATTTTAACATTACAAGGTGCCGAATTGTTATTAGCTCCTTCAGCTTGGTGTGTTCAAGACCGAGATGTTTGGGATATTAACAGTGCATGTCGTGCATTAGAAAATGGAACTCACTTACTTGCAGTGAACCGTTGGGGTCATGAAGAAGATTTGCATTTATTTGGTGGTAGTAAGGTTTTAGGTCCTCGCGGCCAAGTACTTTGTGAAGCCAGCTGTGAAGGTGAGGCGCTATTAATTGGTGAGGTTGATTTTTTAAACCAAGCCCATACCCGCTTAAAAGTGCCTTATCTGAGAGATAGAAAGCCACAAAGCTACAGTGTATTAACCCAAGGTTTAGGGTCATGAGTATTTTATCTAGCGTTGTTGACGTTTACCAACTGTTCCTGCGTTCTGGAAATGAGCTGACTGTGACAACGTTGGTTAATGAATTAGGTATGCCTAAAAGCTCGGCTTCCCGCCTTTTAAAGCAAATGGCAGAGCTTGGGTTGCTAGAAAAGAAAAACAATGCACCGATATATCGGCCAGGTTTGCTGATTATGGAATTAGCGCATCGAGCTAGGGGAATGAATCCGTTAATCGATATGATGCTTGAAGCGCTTGATGAACTTGCGAAAGATAGCGGTTTTACCAGTTATGTGTCAGCACTTGACGATGATATGGTTCGTGTCGTTCATGCACGCTTTGGCAATAGCATGTTGCAAGTGATTACTCAACCGGGGACACGTTTACCTATACTGGGAACGTCAACGGGGCGTGCATTATTAGCAAGGTTACCGCTAAATGAGCGGTCAAAAATTATTGACCGTGAACCCAAAGAAGAGCGCGGTAAATTAGTTGAGCGTTTGGATTTAGTGGCTGAGCGCGGCTGGGAATTTTCGATGGATGAATCCGTTGCTGGAGTCGCTTCCATATCTAGCACGGTGTTCGACCCAGCGCAAAATACGTTATATGCCTTGTGTTTAAGTTTGCCTGCGACGCAAATGAATGATGAGGTTATGGCGCTGTTATCCAAGAGTCTTTGCCATAAAGCCGCTTATCTTGGTTGTATGGTGGGTGACCCATATTGGTTGCAAAAAAGCATAAATAAGTCATGAACTTATTTCGTGTCATAAAAGCAATCAGTAGTAAGAAGTAGGTAGTAGAAGTAATCAGTAAATTATAAATATTTATATTGTTAGTATTTTAAGTGCGTGAATACGCCTTCATCAGGAAAAGTGGAACCTCAATTACGTGAGGCTCCATCTAGAGCGAAATGAGGTTAACTCGCTATTTTATGCAAGTTAACCTCAAAGTAGCTCTTCACTCCCATAAAAAAAATTAAAGGAAGTACAATGAGTCTAAAACAAACTCTTTGCCTATATGAGCTAATCGATTGCGCTAGTGTTAAAGGTGAAGACATTGTTGCATTGTTCCAAGATTTCCCACACATTGAAGTCATGTCTAAAACGGTTAAGGATAACAAAGGGCAAAGCGATTTTGTTCGTATTCTTATTCCAGGAACACAAGGTAAATCACACCATAAAGATGCGCCAACGCTGGGGATCATCGGGCGGTTAGGCGGAATTGGTGCTAGGCCTTCTCGAATTGGTGTTGTCTCTGATGCAGACGGTGCGATTGCCGCACTTGCAGCAGCGCTTAAACTGGCACAAATGCATGAAAAGGGCGATCGGCTACTCGGCGATGTCGTGATCACGACACATATTTGCCCCAATGCGCCAACACGTCCGCATACACCTGTTGATTTCATGGACTCCCCCCTTGAAGATGCCACGATGAATCAACATGAAGCTATCCCTGAAGCGGATGCTATTTTGTCTGTAGATACCACAAAGGGAAATCGTTTACTCAATCATAAAGGGTATGCGCTGTCTCCAACGGTAAAAAATGGCTATATTTTACCTGTATCAGAGGATTTAATCCGTTTGATGGAGTGGAGCAGTGGCCAAAAAGCGGTGACATTCCCGTTGTCAATTCAAGATATCACGCCATATGGTAATGGCCTGCATCATATCAACAGTATATTACAACCTGCAGTATCTACATCTGCGCCTGTGGTTGGCGTCGCTATCTGCTCAGAAACGGTGGTGCCTGGTTGTTCTACAGGGGCTAGCCATGAGGTTGACATTGCAGCGACAGTGAAATTTATGATAGAAGTGGCTAAAGCATTCACAGGAAAGCAATGTGCGTTTTATGATGTTGAACAGTATGATTTATTAACGTCACTATATGGTGATATGTCGCACCTGCAAACCGCGGGCAATGGTGAAGTAAAGAAGTGATTAATTGATAAATAGTCACAGTTAATTATTAGTGTTGTCAGTATTACTAAAATAATTAACTGTGCTCTATTGCTGAGCTATTGATTTAATTCGGTAATGTTGTCTGGGACATCCTCAGTGTTAATAGGAACAATGAGGTCTGCATGATTACCTTTTGGGCCAATAGTCACACTAAATTGAACTTTCTGGCCAGCTTTTAGTGTCCTGTAACCGTCCATTTGAATACAGGAATAATGAGCAAAAATATCTTCTCCGCCATCAGCCGGGCAAATAAAACCAAAGCCTTTTGCGTTATTGAACCACTTAACGATACCCGTCTCCATATTTCATCCTTCAGATTTACCAATATTTGCGTTTAAAGTAATGTATAAAAAACACACAAAATAAGTATAAATACGATGTTATTTGTTCGTAAAATATACTGTAATAAATTGCCTTCTAAGGTCAAGAGGCGAGGTACAGGAATTAGTGGAAAGTGTTAAGAATTCGCTAATCAATAGCGCTCATTTTCTATAATATTTGATGTGGCTCACAGATTGCTAACCATGGAAGCAAAGGTGATTCCCATGGTACACTGTGACTTGAAACAATATAAACAAAAACAGCATGGTTACGAAATGGTATAGTTTTGTGGTGTTATCAATATGATTGATAGAAATCGTTGATAATAAAGACTATGCTTAAATTGAAGTTAAACACTGAGCAAGAAAGTAATGAGTGATTTTCTGGGCACATTTAAAACTGATGTCATTTTTAAAGATGAAATAGAACAAACCTTACAGCCACCTTCGATGTATAAGGTGCTATTAAATAATGACGATTACACTCCGATGGATTTTGTTGTCGAAGTGTTACAAAAATACTTTTCTTTTGATGAAGAACGCGCTACACAGATAATGTTAGATGTCCATATTCAAGGAAAGGGAGTTTGTGGAATTTTTACTGCAGAGGTTGCTGAAACAAAAGCGTCACAAGTCAATACTTTTGCTCGTGAACATGAGTACCCTTTGCTTTGCACTATAGAGAAAGTCTAATTTGGCTTAATATCAATTTTGGGAGGTGCTTATGCTCAATCAAGAACTGGAGCTTAGTTTAAACGTAGCTTTTACGAAAGCGAAAGACAGCCGCCATGAGTTTATGACTGTAGAGCACCTATTGCTAGCGCTACTGAGTAATATCTCTGCTCGCGAAGCTTTAGATGCTTGTAAGGTTGATCTTGTTGCATTACGTCAAGAACTTGAACACTTCATCGCGCAAACGACACCTTTGTTACCCGAAAATGATAGCAGAGACACCCAGCCTACGTTGAGTTTTCAGCGTGTATTACAGCGCGCCGTTTTTCATGTGCAATCATCTGGGCGTAACGAAGTTAGCGGCGCAAATGTATTAGTCGCAATTTTTAGTGAGCAAGAATCCCAAGCTGCGTACTTATTACGTAAACATGATGTTAGCCGTTTAGATGTGGTTAATTATATATCCCATGGCACGATAAAAGGCGAAGAGTCGCCATCAGAACAAGATATCCCCTCTAATAGCATGCAAAATGAAGAGCAGCCGGTCCCAGAAGACCATATGGACAACTTTACGACCAACTTGAACCAGCAGGCCAAGAAAGGGAATATCGACCCTCTAGTTGGACGTCAGGCTGAATTAGAGCGTACCATTCAAGTACTGTGTCGCCGTCGTAAAAATAACCCACTATTAGTTGGCGAGTCAGGTGTCGGTAAAACCGCGATTGCGGAAGGGCTAGCATGGCGTATTGAGCAAGATGATGTTCCTGACGTAATGAAAGGCTGCACAATTTATTCATTAGATATTGGCTCATTACTGGCGGGAACTAAATACCGTGGTGACTTTGAGAAACGCTTCAAAGCATTATTAAAAATGCTGGAAAAAGATCCGAAGAGTATTTTATTTATCGATGAAATACACACTATCATCGGTGCAGGGGCGGCCTCTGGTGGGCAAGTTGACGCGGCAAATTTAATTAAACCGTTGCTATCCAGTGGCCGAATTCGTGTTATTGGTTCTACAACATATCAAGAATTTGGCAGTATTTTTGAGAAAGACAGAGCATTGGCGCGTCGTTTCCAGAAAATTGATATTGTGGAACCAACTCCAGAAGAAACAATTCGCATCATCAATGGGTTAAAGCCTAAATACGAAGCGCATCATGATGTTCGGTATACCGCAAAGGCAATTCAAGCCGCGGTGGATTTATCTATTAAATATATCACTGATAGACATTTGCCTGATAAAGCCATTGATGTGATCGATGAAGCTGGTGCCCGAACGCGATTGGTTGCACCAAGTAAGCGTAAAAAAACCATTGGTGTACCCGAAATTGAAACTGTTGTGGCGCGTATCGCCCGCATTCCTGAAAAAACCGTTTCTTCAAGTGATAAAGACAAACTCAAGACACTCGACTCTCGTTTGAAAATGTTAGTGTTTGGGCAAGACAAAGCGATAGATTCGTTGTCTGAGGCAATTAAAATGAATCGGGCAGGTTTAGGGTTAGAAAATAAACCGGTGGGTTCTTTCTTGTTTGCAGGTCCGACGGGGGTGGGTAAAACGGAGGTCACTGTTCAGTTAGCCAAAGCGCTGGATATTAAATTATTACGTTTTGATATGTCCGAGTATATGGAGCGTCATACTGTTAGTCGTTTAATTGGGGCTCCTCCTGGCTATGTCGGCTTTGATCAAGGCGGTTTACTGACTGATGCAGTTATTAAACATCCTCACTCAGTGGTGCTGTTAGATGAAATCGAAAAAGCCCATCCTGATGTGTTTAATATCCTCTTACAGGTAATGGACCACGGTACTTTAACGGATAACAACGGCCGTAAAGCAGATTTTCGAAATGTTGTTGTGGTAATGACAACCAACGCAGGGGTACAAGAAACTCAGCGTCGTTCTATTGGTTTTGCTGAGCAAGATAATAGTACTGATGCGATGTCAGAAATCAAAAAGGCATTCTCACCAGAGTTTCGCAACCGCCTTGATGGTATCATTTGGTTTAACTCATTAACTCCGGAAATTATTACGCAAGTTGTTGATAAGTTCATTGTGGAATTACAAGTTCAACTTGATGAGAAAGGCGTATCAATTGAAGTTAGCGCGGCGGCTCGCCGTTGGTTATGTGAAAAAGGTTATGATAAAGCGATGGGTGCCCGACCTATGGCTCGCACCATTCAGGATAACCTGAAAAAACCATTAGCAAACGAGTTGCTATTTGGTTCACTAACGAATGGTGGCTCTGTAAGTATCGGGCTTGATGAAAAAAGTAACACACTGACATACAGCTTCAGTAGCGTGCACAAGGCCTCTCCGGAGGATGCGGTATTCTGACGAATAGACCACAGGTGTATCAATGCACCTGTGGTTGTCAGGCCTTGCCTGAAGCGAATATCAACGGCTACGGAAAATGATTCGGCCTTTGCTCAGGTCATAAGGTGTTAACTCTACAGTTACCTTGTCGCCTGTCAGGATGCGGATATAGTTTTTACGCATTTTTCCAGAAATATGAGCAGTCACCACGTGACCGTTTTCCAGTTCAACACGGAACATTGTGTTTGGCAGGGTATCTAAAACTGTGCCCTGCATTTCAATATTGTCTTCTTTGGCCATCTAATCCTCTAAGTTTAATAACCGTGATTTTTAACGGGCAAGATAATGCCCAAAAACCCGCACTAAGTAAAGAAGTGTCGCATTTTAACGCGATCTTTATTTTTAAGTGAAGGAATAAAATTAATGTAAAACCAAAATTCATTAATCGAAAATTGGCGGTATTTCAATCGATTGCGGTATCCAGCAGGCGGGGTCAATCGCTTTGTCACGCCACCGATAAAGAATATGTAAAAAATCCCTACGGGATATCTCTTTTGCGCCCATTGAGGCGGTATGGTGGTTAAGTACCTGACAATCAAAAAGTTGCCCATTATAGCGCAAAAAATGAAAATAGAACGTAATAAAAGCAAATTTGGATGCATCATTCATTCTACTGAACATAGATTCCCCACAAAATAGGTGCCCCATGTTCACACCATACAGGCCTCCAACGAGTTTATCGCCATACCAAGCTTCAATGGAATGAGCCATTCCTGCTTGGTGTAATGCCAAATACCCAGCTTGAACTTCGGGTAAAATCCATGTGCCTTCTTGGCGTACAGAACAAGCTTCAATAACTTGCTTGAATGCATGGTTAACGGTAATGCGATAAGTCTGCTTTTTTAATACTTTTTTCATTGACCGGCTAATATGAAGCTCACCAACCATGAGTACTGCTCTAGGGTCCGGAGACCACCATAAAGGCATCTCTCCAGGATTAAACCAAGGAAAGATACCATCATAATAAGCGGCTTGCAGCCTTTTTGATGAAAGATCTCCGCCAATCGCTAATAAACCATTGGGCTCCCGCATGGCTTCAGACACGGGAGGGAATAAATAGGAGTCGTCATCTAATTGATACATATACGCCTCAGAGCGGTTGCTGTGCCCAGTGGCGCTGGCGGAACTGATAATACTGGCCTTGCATGCCTAACAGCGCTTGATGAGTACCTTGTTCGATGATTTTACCATTATCCATCACACAAATGTTATCCATTTCCTCTAAGCCCTGCATGCGGTGAGTAATGACAATTAATGTTTTATCAGCACATTTTTCTTTGAGTAGTGCTAAAATCTGTTGTTCTGTATGCGCATCAAGCCCTTCCGTTGGCTCATCCATTAGAATTAATGGGGTATTATGTAACAAAGCACGGGCAATGCCTAAGCGGCGCTGTTCCCCACCTGAAAGCTGTCGACCGCCTTCTCCCATCCATGCATTAAGCTTTAATTCGTTTTCTAATAAATTGCCCAAGCCAACTTGTTGCAATACTTCATTTAATTCGATATCAGTCGCTTGTTCATTGGCGAGTAATAGATTATTGCGTAATGTATCACTAAAGACATGAACCCGTTGTGGCACAACAGACATCATATTGCGTAACGATTTTTCGCTAAATTCGTTAATAGGCGTGCCATTTAAGTAGATGGTTCCGCTATCAACATCCCAAGCACGAGTTAATAATTGAAGGAGCGTTGATTTACCGCAGCCAGTTTTACCTAATAAAGCAAGGTGTTGGCCTTTATTTAACGTTAAAGATACATTGTGAAGAACGGCAAATGGCTGCTCTGGATAGGTAAATGAAATATTGTCGACAGTCAGGCTTTCCAATGTTGCGATTGAAGGGCTTTCACTTGGGAAAGTTACCTCCGGTTTCGCGGTCATTAATTGAGAAACGCGAGTAGCAGACGCAATCACTTGCCCCATATGTTGGAAGGCTACCGCAACTGGGCCTAGTGCTTCGAAAGCAGCCAGCGCACAGAAAACAAACAAAGCAATGAGTGCACCTGGTTTGGTATCCCCTCCCACATGGTCGGCAGCCATCCAAAGAAGTAGTGTCGCAGTCACACCAGAGGCAAATAAAATAATGGCTTGAGATAGCCCGGTAAGTGCCGCTTGCTGTTGTTGGCGTATTTGCCATTTGTTTTCAATATTAAGCAAGTTTTGGCGAAAACGGTCAGTGGCACCAAACAATGTTAGCTCAGCTTGCCCTTGCAGTGCAGAGGTTAAAATAGTGCGATAACTTCCACGTAATTCGGTTAGTTCACGGCCGATGGGTTTGCCAGCACGATAAAATATAAATGGCATGGTAAACAGTAAAAACAGCATGATGCCACCCAGTGTCCACGCAAGACGAGGGTCGAGGTAACTTAAACCAAAAATAAGGACAAAGGTAACAAAAAATGCAGTAATGATCGGTGATAAAACGCGTAAATAGAGATGATCTAGGGTTTCTACGTCAGCGACGAGGCGATTGAGTAACTCCCCTTGACGGAAACGGCTGATACCTCCCGGTGAAAGGGGTAATACTTTACTAAAAGCAAAAACCCGTAAATGGGCAAGTACCTTAAAGGTGGCATCGTGGCTAACTAGGCGTTCTCCATAACGGCCAGCGGTACGAAAAATAGCGGCGCCACGGACACCCGCAGCAGGTAACATGTAATTAAAATAGTAAAGACCCGGAAAACCAGCAATTGCGGTTCCGGCTAAAAACCAACCGGAAAGGGTAAGTAAACCAATACTCGCCAGTAAGGTCACAATCGCTAAGATGATACCTAATGTAATTAAAAACCAATGGCGGCGGTAAAGGGCTAAGAAAGGTAATAAAATTTTCATTATCAAAGCTCCTCACTGCGATGGGCAAGTAACTGGGCAAAAGCGCCTTCTGATTGACTTAGTTGTGTGTAATTACCTTGCTGAATGATTTGACCATTAGCCATTACCCAAATTTGGTCATAATCAAGGGTTTCTTCCAGCAAATGGGTGACTAAAAGGGTTGTTTGCTGACTTGATAGCTGGTTAAGTGTTTGCATAACACGTTGCTCACTGTGGGAGTCTAAGCTCGCAGCGGGCTCATCTAGAAGTAGCATACGAGAAGGTTTCAACAGGGTTCGTGCAACGGCAACACGCTGAGCCTGCCCGACCGAAAGGCGGGCGGCATAGTCACCTAATTTGGTATTTAGACCGTCAGGCAAATGGGCTAAGAATTCGGAAACATATGCATTATCAATAGCCTGTTGAATTTCTGCCTCTGTAGCATTTGGCTTGCCTAAACAGATGTTTTCAACCAGTGTTTGCTCTGGAAGGTGAGGGTTTTGCCCAACCCAGCCAAGTAATTCACGCCATTTATCAGGACATAATTCACGAAGTTCAACACCATTTACGGTGATGGAGCCGCGATAAGGCAAAAAGCCTAACAATAAATTGAGTAATGAGCTTTTCCCTGCGCCACTTTGACCAACAATCGCAATACGTTGTTGTGGTTCAATATTGAAATCTAATGGCCCAGCAAGGCGCACTCCATCATGGGATAAAATTTCTAATTGTTTAGCCTGAATATAGATAGCATCATCGCTTAGTGTTTGGGTTCCTTGTTGAGTGTTTTGTTCCCCATCACTGTTTAACAATGTTTCGAGTGTTTCAGCGGCACCAACAGCTTGTGCTTTGGCGTGGTAGTATGTGCCAAGATCTCGTAGTGGTTGGAAAAACTCTGGAGACAGTATCAAGGCAAGAAAACCTGCAAATAGCGTGACAGGTAAACCGTAGCTACCAAAATTCATTTCACCTAGGTAAGAAAAACCAAAATAGACGGCAACAACAGCAATAGAAATCGATGCAAAAAACTCAAGTACACCGGAAGACAAAAATGCCATTCTTAGTACTTCCATCGTTCTGGAACGAAAATCCTCTGTTGATTCGCGAATTTGCTTAATTTCTGCCTTTTCACGAAAAAATAACCGTAAGGTATCAAGGCCTCGTAATCTATCGAGAAAACTACCGCTTAAACGACCTAATGCAATAAAATTACGGCGGTTAGCGTCCGCAGCACCTAAGCCGACTAATGCCATAAAAATAGGAATTAGCGGGGCAGTGACGAATAAAATAAGTGCAGCAGCCCAGTTAAATGGGAAAATAGCAATCAGGATCATAATGGGGATGATCCCCGCTAAATACATTTGTGGAAGATAGCGTGAATAGTAGTCTTGCATGTCTTCAATTTGTTCAAGAATAATCGTGGCCCAGCTACCCGCAGGCTTACCTTTAACCCATACAGGGCCGAGCTCTTGAAGTTTATCGAGTACCATGGTGCGTATTTCTTGGCGCACCACTTGGCCACAACGAAAGCCAACACGTTCTCGTATATAGGTGACAATTGCACGTAAGATGAAAACGCAAATCAGAAGAATAAAGGGAGTTAATAGCTGTTCTCGAGGAACGTTATCCATAATCAATGCTTGTAAGATAACAGCTAAGAACCAGGCTTGAGCAATAATCAGTAATCCGCTCAAAATACCTAGTAACATAGAGATCCGCAACCAGCGCTTGGCAGGGGCACTGTATTGTTTTAACCAACGTACCAATTCAGTCTGTCTTGATTTATCCATAATGATTTAGTTAGCAGGTGTAGTTTTAATGTCATTGAGTATAGTTAGGAAATACCAACCTAACGTTGCTTTTACCATGCGCTATATTACAGTTGGACTATTTTATACCGCATGAGAACGATAATTTTTTGATCTGGTAACGCAATTGGTGGTTATAAGAAAATCTGCGTTTTTGATCTTACCCATAAATTCGGGTACTAGGGTACATCATAACAGCTTCACCACGATATGTTACATAATAAAAGTGGGTTATTTACGGTGAGTTGTATTTTGTTATTAAATTGTTTTATAAAGGTAAGTTTAATATTTCAGTAAAGTTTGGGATGTAATAATCTTGAGATGTTACTGTATTTTTACGTAATGAAAAGGTGGCTTAACAAAGAAATGTTAAGTCACCTGCATTTTTAATTAGTATTAAGAAGTGGGGTCTATCATTAACCATTCTTTGGGTTTTAATTTAAAATTTCCTTTTAATAAATTATCCCAAGCCTGAGCTTTTTCTTGCATGGTATTAAATGTGCGAGTTTGCGTATCCATTAACTCCCAGCTCTGTTCCGTTTGTTGCCATATATTGCAATCAATACTCGAACTACTTGGGTAGGAATAGCACATAACCACATCATTTTGGTTGTTTTGGTTTACATCGGCCATAAAGCCTACACATGGGTATGGGTCGTATTGTGAAGTGCAATACCACGCACTGCTAAGGTTTTCTCCGAGATCGAACCAGTTGTCTGGTATTGTAGGGCTATTTTTAGCTTGAATTAATACTGATTTAAGCGGCTTACGCTGTTCTTCTTCATAAGGGCTAGTTTGGAATAGTTTTTGATATTCAGGGTTGTTGTTGAGTTGCTCAAAAGCCTGTTGCCCCTTTTCACCTAATTGTTTTAAGTCATAAGCAAGCGAACTATTGACTTTAATTTTGCCATTTTCAACGCCAGCAAGAATACTGTTTAGTGTGATGCGTTTAAAATCAGCAATAGGGCTGTTAATGACCAATATAATGGCAATTAGAGACAAAATTCCCGCTTTATTGATAAACCCTAAATAGGACATCCAAGCTGATCTTTTATAAATAATGGCAATACTGTAAGCAAAAACCAATACAAATAGAAATAAGGCAATAGTAAATGCATACAGGCGTTCAACGCTCCAACTATACTGGTTTACTCGTACCAGAATGCCATAGAGGGAAAGCACTGAAAATGCATTGAGTAGAATAATGCTAACTAAGACAAAACCATTTAGACCTGTACGGTATTGATATTGGCTAGTGCCATCACCATACACAAAATTGATGAAAATGAGGTTTAAAATTAAAAACCATAGCATCACCGCGGAGCCTAAATTCGTGGAGCTTAAACCTGAAAAGTAGGAAACAACAAAACCAACTAAGAAAATAACGGCAACAATATTTAAGAGGGGTAAGAAAAAACGAGCAATAAAGCTAGCAAAATTACTGAGCTGTACATTTAGTGTTGCCCGTAAAAAAACTAAACTCACGTTGAAGCCAAGTGCAAAGCTCACCCAGTAGATAACGTCGTTATCAAGAGCTTCACTCAAAAAATTAAGGTTAACAATATCAAATAGGAAACTGGCTATTTTTATGATTAGAGTTAGCAACCCACCGATAGCAGCAGCTAGAACACCTAAAAAGGTATTTTTAATATATAGCCCCATTAAGCAACCGTAATCGATTTTCCATGTTCTTGTTACTTGCCACAGTTGCATCCAAGGAAGCATAAAAAAGAACAGGACGGTTAGGGTGATAAAGGCGAAGAATGGGTCTGTATCTGCAGGATTTTTAAAGTCTTGGGCATGCCAGTAATTGAGCCAGAAAATTAACCCAATAATAACGACGATGTTGAGATAAAAAATACCGGATTTTGCATTGGTAATTAGGTAACTTATTGCTGAAGGAACAAAAATAGCGAGCAAAATAGGCAGATATAGAGTGGTCGTGCTTAATTGGCTTTCTATACGGATGGCGTAATCAGTGGTGGCAGTGATGACGATGCCTTGCATCACGGCAAGTATGACAATAATAAAATAAGAATAACCGCGAATGGCATCACGTTCTAATTGTTGCCCCATACCTACACCTATATTCGTAAATGTTATGTAAAAACAGTATAGGGAGTATTCGAGAAGTACAATATAAACTTGCTCTTAAAAATATATGTAAAACCAATAGTTAAGATGGGTAATATCAGTAACAAAAAAGGCTTCAATTGAATAAACATTGAAGCCTATTTAAATCACAATAATTTATTGATTATTTAGATGCTAAGCCATCAAGATAACGCTCTGCATCTAAGGCGGCCATACAGCCTGTGCCCGCAGAGGTAATGGCTTGACGGTAGATGTGGTCCATGACATCACCGGCAGCGAACACACCTTCAACAGAGGTTTGGGTCGCATTACCTTGGGTGCCTGATTGCACTTTAATATAACCGTTGTCTAAATCGAGTTGACCTTCAAAAATGCCCGTATTTGGACTGTGGCCGATGGCAATAAATGCGCCCATAACAGGGATATCTTCTGTTGCGTGTGTTTTAGTACACTCTAAGCGCACACCTGTAACCCCCATGTCATCACCTAAGACTTCATTTAATGTACGGTCGGTATGCAGGATAATATTACCGTTTTCAACTTTATCCATTAAACGGTTAATAAGGATTTTTTCTGCACGGAAGCTATCACGGCGATGAATTAAATGGACTTCTGATGCAATATTAGAAAGGTACAGCGCTTCTTCTACCGCGGTGTTTCCACCACCAACGACAGCCACTTTTTGATTACGATAGAAGAAACCATCACAGGTTGCACAAGCTGAAACGCCACGGCCTTTGAACGCTTCTTCTGAAGGCAGACCGATATAACGTGCGGAAGCGCCTGTCGCAATAATTAAAGCGTCACAGGTATATTCATTTTCATCGCCAATTAAACGGAAAGGACGTTGTTTTAAGTCCACTTTTTGGATATGGTCAGAAATGATTTCAGTATCAAATTTTGACGCGTGCTCATGCATGCGTTCCATAAGCCCTGGACCGGTTAATCCTTCTGGGTCACCAGGCCAGTTTTCAACTTCAGTTGTGGTGGTCAATTGACCGCCTTTTTCCACCCCAGTAATCAATGCTGGGTTTAAGTTTGCACGTGCAGCATAGACAGCCGCAGTATAGCCAGCTGGGCCAGAACCAAGAATGATTAACTTGCGATGTGTTGTTGTGCTCATGAATTCCTCTTTAATCTAAAAAGCATTTATCAGATTGTAGGAGAAATAAGAGGCTAACAAAAGTGGTTTAAGTGCGACTTAGTTTCATTTGGCTTATTTCATTAATAGGTAAAACCGACAAAATGTAAAAAAGTGTGACAAAAAGTTGCTTGTGTCACGCATCACAATTTTTAGGAATTATCTTGAATTAAGGCTGCGAAACGTTTTACTGGAAAAAAAAGCGAAATCTTGTACTGATTTTTATTCATTTGCTTTGACAATCGGCTGCGCATTTGCGAAAACATCAGTGTAAGAGTTAATTATCTAGCGGATCAATGGAAATGGCGCATTTTTGTTCTCACTGGAAAATTAACTTTACACTACTTACAAATTTAAAATACAAGTAAAAATTGTGGGTGATAATTACATTCACACTAACTTCAGCATTACGAACAAAATTTGCTCCTGAACACGAATTCCTAAATAAAAAAGGTGGTGGCTAAGGTGCTTATTTTTAGATGTAGAAAATAACAATTAGAGAAAGAGAGATAAAGAGATGATTGACAATAAAAAGCGTCCAGGCAAAGACCTTGACCGTATCGACAGGAATATATTAAACGAGCTACAAAAAGACGGGCGAATTTCTAACGTAGAATTATCTAAACGAGTTGGTTTATCCCCAACACCTTGTTTAGAGCGTGTGCGTCGTCTTGAGAGACAAGGATTTATCTCTGGCTATACGGCGTTATTAAACCCACATTACTTAGATGCATCTTTACTCGTGTTTGTTGAAATTACACTCAACCGCGGTGCAGCTGATGTGTTTGAGCAATTCAATACTGCAGTTCAAAAATTGGAAGAAATTCAGGAATGTCACTTGGTTTCTGGTGACTTTGACTACCTGTTGAAAACGCGTGTGCCAGATATGTCCGCATATCGTAAACTATTAGGTGAAACTCTGTTACGTTTACCAGGTGTAAACGACACTCGCACCTATGTAGTTATGGAAGAAGTTAAACAAAGCAATCGCTTAGTGATCAAAACTCGCTAATCAGAGCTTTTTAACCTCGCTTCAGCACAGCATTTCAGCTTTGTTGCCGCACTGCAGTTTCAACGCTGAGTTTACTCAGCGTTGTTCCGTTTTTCTCACCTCATTTGCTGCTAGATAAAAACGTAATGTCTCGTCTTTAAAAGGCATTGTCTGACCGCAATCCCAGTCTTTCTGTGTTATCTTGCAAAAATTACTTAGCAATTGATAAATTTTATTTTCAATTTATTGATTCTAAAGCTATAAATATTTAGGACTTTTGATGAGAAATAGAAATTGAATCGTCATACATTAGATGGAATACTGCACCTTAGCGTTTTCATAATGCCCTGATTTACCTTAGATGTTGTAAAGCAGGCAGAGTCAGTCGTTTAATGGTAGAATAAACCTAGGTTAGTCAAGAACATCAGTTAGCAAAGAAACAATAATGAGCCAAGAATATACAGAAGATAAACACATCAAATTTAAAAAACTAAGTAGCGGAAGGCGGCTATTAGAGGTTATTTTGCTCGCAATATGCTTGAGCGCACTCTTCTTAATGGTGGCTTTATTGAGCTTCAGCCCTTCAGATCCAAGCTGGTCACAGACAACTTGGAATGCCCCAGTGAAGAATTTAGGGGGAAGTGTTGGTTCATGGAGCGCTGACATCCTTTTCTCGGCTTTTGGTATTCTTGCATTTGCTATTCCCCCCTTATTACTTCTAGGGTGCTGGGCGATTTTTCAATACGAAAGTCAGCGCCGATATATTGACTTTTTCTCTTTATCATTAAGATTAATCGGTGGTTTAGCACTTATTTTATCCTCTTGTGGACTCGCGGCTCTCAATTTTGACGACTTACCTAACTTCGCCTCTGGTGGAGTGATTGGCAGTGTATTTAGCAGTGCCATTATGCCGTGGTTCAATTCATTAGGCGCTACGTTAGCATTGCTATTTTTATGGGCAATAAGCTTTACCCTGTTTACTGGGTGGTCATGGCTTACAATCGCAGAAAAAATTGGTGCGGCTGTGCTTCTCCCAATTACGTTGCTGACAAATCGAGCAAGGGGAGATGATTTAGATAACTATGATTATGACGTTGAAGAGACTGAAGGGGCTTTACAGCGTGCGCAAGAAGCTGAGCACAGGGCCAATGACGATCTAGAAAATATTGATGCGGATGATATTTTATTTTCTGCTCCCACAGTGGCTGAATTAGTCACTGAAATCGCTCCAACAACGGAAAAAACGACGAATGAAGCGATGACAGCGACAGAAAACGCAATCCCATTGGTGAATCAAAGCGTGTCTGAGCAAGTTCCAGTAACGGCCTTCTCTGCAGTGGATGAGCCGAGCACATATCATTTTGAAGTACCTGAAGATTACCAGCCTAAGCTTGGTACTGGTTTTGATACAACTTCAGATACCGTTAATGAGCCGTTAGCTCAAGCGTCGCCATATGTTGCACCAGAAGAACAGCTGTTTAGTGTTCAGCATAATCAACAATCAGAACCACAAAAACAAGGTAATACCGCTTACCAAGAGTATTCGGATAAACAAGAAACGCCCGTTCAGCAAGCGGCTTTTGAATCACAAACTCACTCAGTTCCATCATTTGACACTACCAATATAACGCAAAGTGTTATTCCTTCATCAGTCACTGAAAGGGTCTCTAACCCTGCGGCATTAGCAGCTGCGGGTATTTCAGTGGCTGCGCTGGAACGTCATGCTCAGGTTAAACAAAATATGGAACCAGAGCTTCCGCGGCCAAACCCTGTTCGCTTACCGACTCGTCGTGAGTTATATGGTATTCGCATTCCATCGTTACGTGATGCAGAACTACAGCGGCGTGAAGAAGAAGCCTCTAAACGTGAGCAGATATATCAGCAGTGGTCTGCGAGTGAGTCTGAGCAACTTGAAACTGATGATGAAGCACAACAAGGTGAATTACTACGAGCTCAGTTTTTAGAGCAGCAACGCGAACGTTATGGTGAAGTTGATGAAACGGATTATGAAGCGCCATTAAATAGCGTACATTCAGATGAAGAACCATTACAAAATGAGCCAATGACAGAAAATAAAATCAGCTCATTTACACAGCCAGAAATTGAACACCGTTGGGCGTCGGCTTCACAACAGTCCAATAATACGCATACAATTCCAGAGCCTGAGGAAGTTGCGCCAGTCGTTGATAATGGCTATCAGCCTCAGTTCACGCAAGAGTATTCTTCGCAAGTACAAGAGGACTTTGAGCCTAGAATTGATTTAAGAAAAGAGTTCTCTGTACTGGATAGTTTTACCCCTGTTGATGATTTGGTTGACAACGAGCCTGCTGACCCATTATTTATGCCGTCATTTAGTACGTCTTCTGTTCCACCTACGGCTCCGCAAAATAATATTGATAATATTGCTGAAGGGCTTGGCAACTCACCAGCAGTAACACAAACTTTTGCGCAGCCACAGCAGCCACAGCAGCCACAGCAGCCACAGCAGCCACAGCAGCCACAGCAGCCACAGCAGCCACAGCAGCCACAGCAGCCACAGCAGCCACAGCAGCCACAGCAGCCACAGCAGCCACAGCAGCCACAGCAGCCACAGCAGCCACAGCAGCCACAGCAGCCACAGCAGCCACAGCAGCCACAGCAGCCACAGCAGCCACAGCAAGATAGCTTATTCCACCCGTTCTTAGTGCGTAATGACCAACCATTACCGAAACCAACAACGCCAATGCCATCTCTTGATTTGCTGGCAAGCCCGCCAGCGCAAGAAGAGCCAGTGGACATGTTCAAACTAGAACAAACAGCGAGGTTGATTGAAGCGAGGCTCAATGATTATCGTGTTAAAGCCGAAGTAGTTGGGTTCTCTCCAGGCCCTGTCATTACTCGGTTTGAGCTTGATCTAGCGCCGGGAGTAAAAGCAGCAAGGATATCTACATTGTCACGTGACCTTGCTCGTTCGTTGTCAACCGTAGCCGTACGTGTTGTAGAAGTGATACCGGGCAAACCTTATGTAGGCCTAGAGCTCCCTAATGAGAAACGGCAAACTGTTTACTTGAGTGAGGTATTAGATTGCGATGACTTCCGCAAAAATCCATCTCCTCTCACTATTGTCTTAGGGAAAGATATTGAAGGCGATCCTGTCGTTGCTGATTTAGCAAAAATGCCACATTTACTCGTTGCGGGGACAACCGGCTCTGGTAAATCTGTAGGGGTCAATGCAATGATCCTCAGCATTTTGTATAAAGCGAAACCAGAAGATGTTCGCTTTATCATGATTGACCCGAAAATGCTCGAATTATCCATTTATGAAGGTATCCCGCATCTATTGACAGAAGTGGTTACTGACATGAAAGATGCGGCAAATGCCTTGCGCTGGTGCGTGAATGAAATGGAACGTCGTTATAAACTCATGTCTGCATTAGGGGTACGTAACCTAGCGGGTTATAACGATCGCATCAAAGCGGCAGAAGAAATGGGCCGGCCAATTCCTGATCCGCATTGGAAACCTGGTGATAGTATGGATACAGAGCATCCAATGCTGAAAAAAGAACCTTACATTGTTGTCATGGTTGATGAGTTTGCTGACTTAATGATGACGGCAGGTAAAAAAGTGGAAGAGCTAATTGCACGATTGGCGCAAAAGGCACGTGCAGCGGGTATCCATTTGGTATTGGCAACCCAACGACCATCGGTTGATATTATTACAGGGTTAATCAAAGCAAATATTCCAACGCGGATTGCATTTACGGTATCCAGTAAAATTGACTCGCGCACGATCCTTGACCAAGGCGGTGCGGAGTCTTTACTCGGTATGGGGGATATGCTGTATTTACCGCCAAACTCTTCAATTCCAGTGCGGGTGCACGGCGCCTTTGTCCGTGACCAAGAGGTTCATGCCGTTGTGAATGATTGGAAAGCTCGCGGTAAACCACAATATATTGATAGCATTACAACCTGTAGTGATGATAGCGAAGGCGGTGGTTATGATAGTGGTGGCGAAGAGCTCGATCCACTGTTTGACCAAGCTGTTGAGTTTGTTGTTGAGAAACAACGAGTTTCCATTTCTGGGGTTCAACGCCAATTCAGGATCGGTTATAACCGTGCTGCAAGGATTGTTGAGCAAATGGAGGTCCAAGGCATTGTCAGTGAGCAAGGGCACAATGGTAACCGTGAAGTTCTTGCTCCTCCGTCAATGGGACATTAATAATTTAGTGTGCTGATTGCTGGTTTAATTTAAGGGGTGTATAAAGACGGGACGCCTCTTAAGGTAATAATTTTAAGGTCTTTCATCGATGAAAAAAATGATGTTATTGGGTGCGTTAGCCCTGAGTTTACATATTGGCCAAGTATTGGCAGACGCAAGCGAAGACCTTCAAGAACGTTTGAATAAGGTCAATAGCTTCCAAGCTAGCTTCTCGCAAAAAGTGACAAGTCCTGAAGGGGATTTGATTCAAGAAGGTGTTGGAGATTTATGGCTTGAGCGCCCAAATTTATTTAATTGGAACATGACATCACCGGATGAAAGTGTACTGGTGTCAGATGGAAAAAATTTGTGGTTTTATAATCCGTTTGTAGAACAAGTGACCGTAACTAATTTAGCGGATGCTACGCAGGATACGCCATTTCTACTAATTACACGTAACGACCCGAAAGATTGGAAACAGTACTCAATCATCCAACAAGGAAATACGTTTGATTTAAAACCAAAACAAACTAATGGAACTTTAAAACGTTTTTCCATTACAGTTTCTCCCCAAGGGACGATTGAGCAGTTTTCAGCGGTTGAACAAGATGGCCAAACCAGTGCTTATCAATTAAAAGAGCAAAAAAATGGTCGCGTTGATGCAAGTAAATTCAAGTTTACTGTGCCAAAAGGTGTCACTTTAGATGACCAGCGCTCAAACGCAAAATAAGCTTGATTAGAAAAAATATTAACCAGCAACATGAGTATTTGCTGGTTAATATATAAGGTATTTTAAGAGGTAAAAAAGAGGATATAGTGGGTAACCTGTCTCTTGATTTTTCGCAGAATGAATTTCAACCTTTAGCAGCAAGAATGCGGCCTGAAACCCTTGAACAATATATTGGCCAAAAGCATTTATTGGCAGAGGGCAAACCGTTACCGCGTGCGATTAAAGCGGGTCATCTGCACTCCATGATTTTATGGGGGCCCCCAGGAACAGGCAAAACAACCCTTGCTGAAATTATTGGCAATTATGCACAAGCCGATATTGAACGCATCTCAGCGGTTACCTCTGGTATTAAGGAAATCCGAGAATCCATTGAAAAGGCTCGGCAAAATCGTAGTGCAGGGCGAAGAACCATTTTATTTGTGGATGAAGTTCATCGTTTTAATAAAAGCCAGCAAGATGCATTTTTACCGCACATAGAAGATGGCACGATTACATTTATTGGTGCGACAACAGAAAACCCATCATTTGAATTAAACTCTGCGTTGTTATCACGTGCTAGGGTGTATTTGCTTAAATCTCTTGAAGAGAATGATATTGAACAAGTATTGCTGCAAGCGCTGGCAGACTCATCTCGTGGCCTTGGTGGGCAAAATATTGTTCTACCTGACA
This sequence comes from Providencia sp. PROV004, assembly GCF_011045615.1. Taxonomy (NCBI): domain Bacteria; kingdom Pseudomonadati; phylum Pseudomonadota; class Gammaproteobacteria; order Enterobacterales; family Morganellaceae; genus Providencia; species Providencia sp. PROV004. The sequence goes on along the minus strand of NZ_CP042859.1, from coordinate 3,223,521 downwards.
GCACGCGCAAAATGGTTGCTCAGTTGGTTAATGGGGATGCTAGGCGTTCATTAAATCTGCTGGAAATGATGGCGGATATGGCCGAAGCGGATGGCCAAGGGCAGCGTATTTTAACCGCTGATTTATTAAAAGAAGTCAGTGGTGAACGAACCGCAAGGTTTGATAACAAAGGCGACCGTTATTACGACTTAATTTCTGCGCTGCATAAGTCTATCAGAGGATCAGCACCGGATGCCGCACTATATTGGTTTGCAAGGATCATCACTGCGGGTGGTGACCCTTTGTATGTTGCTCGTCGGTTACTTGCAATTGCATCAGAAGATGTGGGTAATGCGGATCCTCGTGCGATGCAAGTAGCCATCTCAGCTTGGGATTGCTTTACTCGAGTGGGGCCTGCCGAAGGTGAGCGTGCAATTGCCCAAGCCATTGTTTATTTAGCTTGTGCACCAAAAAGTAACGCGGTTTATACCGCCTATAAAGCTGCGATTAAAGATGCACAAATGCAACCGGATTACGATGTGCCAGAACATCTTCGAAATGCACCAACTAAACTATTAAAAGAAATGGGAGCTGGGAAGGAGTATCGTTATGCGCATGATGAACCTAACGCTTATGCGGCAGGGGAAAACTATTTTCCTGAACCTATGCAAACAACACGTTATTACTACCCTACGAAACGGGGTCAAGAAAGCAAGTTTGCTGAAAAACTAGACTGGTTAGCCCAACAGGATCAAATTAGCACCACAAAACGCTATCGCTAAACTGGGCAATGCGGTAAGGTTATATAGCGAAATACTTTACTTTATTTGTTGTGCTGGAATGCACCTCAAAAAGTATCATTAATTACTAACAATAATCACAGGATAAGCATGCTCGATCCCAATTTACTGCGTACGGAGCTAGACGCGGTTGCTGAAAAACTGGCTCGCAGGGGTTTTACCCTTGATGTGGAAAAGCTGCGTGAATTAGAAGAACGCCGCAAAGTTTTACAAGTTGAAACTGAAACCCTGCAAGCAGACCGTAACTCGCGATCGAAAACTATTGGTGCGGCAAAAGCACGTGGTGAAGATATCGAACCATTACGTCTAGAAGTTAACCAATTAGGCGAAAAATTGGATTCTGCAAAAGCGGAGCTTGAAAAGCTGCAACAAGAAATCCGTGATATTGCCTTGAGTATCCCGAATATCCCTGATGACCAAGTACCTGACGGTAAAGATGATTCTGACAACGTTGAAGTGGCTCGTTGGGGTGAGCCTCGCCAGTATGATTTCGAAGTTAAAGACCATGTTAGCCTTGGTGAGCTATCTGGCGGCTTAGACTTTCCAGCTGCGGTAAAACTGACGGGTGCACGTTTTGTTGTCATGAAAGGGCAAATTGCTCGTATGCACCGTGCATTGGCACAATTCATGCTTGATTTACATACTGAACAACATGGCTACCAAGAATTGTATGTTCCGTATTTAGTCAACCATGACACGCTTTACGGAACTGGCCAATTACCAAAGTTTGGTGAAGACTTATTTCATACTAAACCACTGGAAGAAGAAGCAGACAGCAGCACTTATGCTTTGATTCCAACAGCTGAAGTACCTGTGACTAACTTGGTTCGTGATGAAATTTTAGATGAAGACTCACTTCCTCTGAAAATGACAGCACACACACCTTGTTTCCGTTCTGAAGCGGGATCTTATGGCCGTGATACACGTGGTTTGATCCGTATGCACCAATTTGACAAAGTTGAGTTAGTGCAAATCGTACATCCAGAAAAATCTATGGATGCATTGGAAGAGCTGACTGGCCATGCAGAGAAAGTATTACAATTACTGAACTTACCTTATCGTAAAGTGATTTTATGCACCGGTGATATTGGTTTTGGTTCACGTAAAACTTATGACTTAGAAGTATGGCTACCAGCGCAAAATACTTATCGTGAAATTTCATCTTGTTCAAACATGTGGGATTTCCAAGCGCGTCGTATGCAAGCTCGCTTCCGCGGTAAGAGTGATAAGAAAACACAACTTGTTCATACTCTGAATGGTTCTGGTTTAGCGGTTGGTCGTACATTGGTGGCGATTTTAGAAAACTACCAATTAGCAGATGGCCGTATTGAAGTTCCAGAAGTATTACGCCCATATATGAAAGGGTTAGAGTTCATCGGTTAATTTCCGTTACTTCTTCAAAAGTAAAACGCGACTCATAGTAGTCGCGTTTTTTTTGCAAATTTAAAGCATTTTGAAAACGTATCCTCAGGCTAAACCTGATCCCCCCTCAATATTTTCCAAATAGCACTATTCAATGTAGGACATTACTCTACGGTAAAGTAAATTTATCGGAGCGAAATAAATGGGTGTAATTATTGGTGTTTTCTTACTAGCAGGCCTTGTAAAAGGGGTGATTGGGTTAGGGTTACCGACAATCGCAATGGGGTTATTAAGCACGTCAATGGAGCCTGCTGCCGCTGCTAGCTTGTTAATTATTCCCTCGTTAATCACGAATATATGGCAATTATTGATTGGCCCACAATTTATGGCACTAATCAAACGGCTCAGTGGTTTTATTATTGGGGTGGTACTTGGCACCATATTCAGTTTTTTACCTTCTTTAACCTCAGCATCTGGTTGGACACTACCTGCACTTGGTTTCGTGCTTATTATCTATGGAATATGGGGGTTAATCGCAAAAAAAATGCCATCATCCAAGAAACATGAAATATGGCTTTCACCAACAGTGGGGTATATCACAGGTGTGATTACGGCTGCTACGGGTGTATTTGTTATTCCAGCAGTCCCTTATTTGCAAACCTTAAAATTAAATAAAAATGAGCTTATTCAGGCTCTAGGGTTAGCATTTACCGCATCAACAGTTGCATTAGCAATCAAGTTATCCATTGACCAGCAACAATATGATATTAATTGGAGTTTATCTGCCTTTGCCTTAATACCAGCTATTGGTGGAATGTACCTTGGTCAATATTTTCGCAAGATTATTAGCGAGAAATTATTCCGTCGTTGCTTTTTTATTGGTTTGATCGGATTAGGAATTTACATGGCGACAAAATTAGCCTTCAGATGACCAATTAATTAAAAAATTAACAAACTCATTAGTGTAATCAGGTAATTGGTTGAAATCTCGTGCACAGATAACTAATTTTCGGCATGCCCAAATTTCAGTCAATTGCACTATTTTACTCGCAGAGAGCTGGCTACGCTGTGCCGCTTGTTTGGGAATAATGGCTATGCCAATGCCATCATTAACTCCTTGCATTACAGCATCTAATGTTGGCATACGTACCCGGTAATTTAGCCGCCTGCCTTGTTGTTTGGCGTTATTATCAATATGTTTTTGTAATGGGTTATCTTCCATTAAACCAATAAATTCAGCATCAATAATGTCAGAAAATGGAACATTTTCTCGGTTTGCCCAAAGGCTATCTTTATGGACAAAAACAACTAATTCATCTGAGCTGAATGGCCGGATATCCAGCCCGGTGAGATCAGTAGAATCTGCGATAACACCGATATCAGCGATTTTATTTCTGATTGCAGTGACGATATTAGTACTTGGCATTTCCTTCACTGACACAGACATCGCAGGGTGCTGGCGTAAATAAGCACTAACACGGGCAGGTAAAAACTCCATTTGAGCAGAGGTATTACAAAGAATATTAATATGCCCACGCAGGTGTCGACTATATTGCTGCAGTTCATCTTGCATTACTTCAATTTGCTGCAAAATTGTTTTCGCATGCTCAATAAATGTATGACCTGCATTTGATAATGAAACCCCTTTCACTGAGCGAACAAAAATATCTACGTTTAATTCATTTTCTAACCCACGTATCCGTTCACTTGCAGATTGCAGTGTAAGATAAGTTAGTTTCGCTCCATGGGTGATGCTCCCTGCATTAGCGACATTAACACACAGTTTTAAATCAGTAATATCGAAATACATGGAAAACAGCTCCAATTTATGAAAGGAAAGAGGGAGATTACTATTTAAAGGAATATATGTGAATTTGTATGGGATAGCAAAAAGGAAAGCAATTGCTTTCCTTTTTTAGATTTAATGATTTAGCAAAGTCGTTAAACCATCACACTTTGGTTTATTTTACTTGTGAGAAAAACAGGCTGCGGTAGCTGCTGTAATAGCAAACATACATAATTGGCATAGAAACTAATAAACCTAAACCTAAAGGAATTACTGAAATTATCATTAAGATTGATAAAACGATAAAGAACAGGAGACCTGGCAGGATATTTTTCTTAACAGCTTGTAAGCTTGCAGAAATTGCAGCGCCAACAGTGAAGTCGTGGTTCATAACCAATGCTGGAGCAAACCATGTCAAGGCAGTACCTACTAACGCAGCAACGGCCATGATAATAATTGCAAAGAAGAATGTACCTGAAGATGCAAGGATAGCCGCGTCAGATGGTGAACCATATTGGTTGCTTTCCATCAATAAACCAAACATAGCAGAACCACCGATAATAAATGCGATGATCATGCCTACTAAGTTAGCCGCAAAGTTGATGGCACCAACGGCAAATAGGGTACCGAATTTATTTTGGAAACCAGCAAATAATAACCCAATTTCTGCTTGGCCAGTTTTACGTTGATTTTCACTGATAGCAATAATACCACCAATAAAAATAGGCGTAATAAAAGTAATCAGTAAGTTCAAGAATGGGATCATTGAAATGATAAAGATCACCGCAAACAGAACGATGTTAATTAGGATCCACATTCCCAGCTTTTCTTTAACAAGAGACCATGATTGGCTGATCCAGTTAACACCTTCACCTGCATCTACTGTGCGAGGTTCTGCGTGAAAAACGAATGTATCGGCTTGAGTTTGTGCGTTAATTGTAGGTGCAGGGTTGTTATCTGCACTGAAGTTTTCATTATTCATGATAAGAAAGGAACCTGTTAGTCGTAGTGAATTAGCAATATATTATTATTAATAAGTTTTCTGAGTTTATACTCATTCTTGTAACTTATCGGCAGTAGTATGCAGATAAGTTAACTTATTATAAAGCAGACTATTCTGGTAAGGTATTTTTGATTAAAATTTTCTTGTATAAGATATTTTTTATTGTAATAAGACCATTATCTATACCTTAATGTATTGAATAGAGTATGAGTATTTAGTAGTACAGTGAAAACGGCTGTTTTTTTTATTCTATACAGTAAGACCAAACCCTAATTTAATAGTGAATAGTAAATTAAATAATCATTATTATTAATACGTAAGCAAAATGCCATTTACCCAGCGGTTAAATGAGCGATATGGGGTAAGCATCCAATGGCTTAATCTCTTTTAGTACAAACATACTTTGCATTTCTTTGATACCCGGTAACCGGCGAATAACCGTCATCGCGAAATCGGCGTAGGAGTCTAAATCATGAGATACAACCTGCAATAAAAAGTCGGTATCACCACCAATACTGTAGCAAGCGACAACATTTTCGAGCTCAGTCACTTCTTGTTCAAATTTTTGAGCTTCAGCCTCGCTATCGCTATCAATAATAACGCGAACAAATACCATCACACCTAAGCCAATTTTTTTACGATTGAGAATAGCGCGATATCCTTCAATAACATGTTCTTCTTCTAGCTTTTTAACTCTTCGCCAACAGGGAGAGGCTGACATGCCTACTTTTTCAGCAAGAACTTGATTCGTTATTCGAGCGTCATCTTGTAGTAATTTCAATATTTTTATTTCTGTCTTATCTATTGCCATAAATGAAAGCCTTTACCTTAAAATCGCATAAAATAGGATAAAATTGCCTAAATTTTAGCGTGTAATGACTGAGTTAGAAAGCCTATTTCTTTCTTTAAATGCAATAATAATGAGGTGTTTTAGAACAATAACAAACAGTAAAAGGGAAAAGAGAGATGATTTTTAATCCAACAGAACACCGTTGTGCCATCGTGGTAAACCAAAACTTATCGAATGGTTTAGCGATGAATGCAGCGAGTGTAATTGGTGTGAGTTTAGGAAATAAAGTCAATAATATGGTAGGGAATGATCTTAATAGTTTGGATAATATGAATTACCCAGGGGTGATTTATGCACCATTACCGATATTAAAATCCGCAGAGCAATATATGAAAGAGATTGAAGTGGTCGCTTACCAGAAGGATGATATTTATATCATTCCTTTTAGTTTGCTCGCTCAATCTTGCCGTACTTATGATGAATATCAGCAGAAATTATCTGAACAGCAATATAAAGATATTCAATTGGCAGGGATAGGCTTGGTGGGAAATAAAAAAGCAGTTACTCAGTTAATTGGCCATTTACCGCTTTTCAAATAAATAAGAGGCTCTGCAAAGAGCCTCTATAATTTGGGTATCCGGAATTTCTGGTTGATAAAATGTCAAAGATGTAAAGAAGAAAATCTTTCTCAGCGGATTATCTGATTGATCCTCTTCAGCCTACTCTACTGCCAATTTTCTGTTTCCACCTTCGCCTGAGTCTTCATAGCGATGCTGACTAGGGAGGACAGCGAGAGCTGGGCAAGCGTCAAAGCGGTTCTGGTTCATGCGCAATCCGGACACCTGCACAACATTCCTCTTGTAAGAAACCGATCAAATTCTCTAGGTGCCCATACTCGGGTATACAGACAATCGTGCGGCTATGTTTCTCCTGCCGGATCAGCCCTACCTTGGCCATGCGCGCAAGGTGATGTGATAGCGTCGAAGCAGGAATACCCAGCCCCTTCTGGATATCTCCGACCGAAGCCCCATCATGGCCAGCTTTGACCAGAAAGCGGAACACGGACAGTCGGTGACTATTCCCTAGCTCAGCTAAGCTGGCTGCAACCTTTTCGTGATCCATAGCACGCCCCAATAATTCGATGTTTCTAGAATTATAGTTGACAGGTCGGATAAACGCAAGTAGACTGCGTACATCATTTCGATAAAACTAGAAATATAGGAGTAATATTGAATGTCACCTCAACTCCAAGACGCTCTAGGCATGTTCGCCTTTCTCGCTATCGAGCTATCGGTTTTATTCATTGGCATTAGCTTGCTGGTCGGAGTTCTTCAACGTCACATCCCACCATCCAAGGTGGAAGCGTTACTGACTTCCAGTGGGAAGCGAGGCTATTTTCTTGCTGCTGGTTTAGGAGCTATAACGCCCTTCTGTAGTTGCTCGACTATCCCCATGTTGAAAGGGTTGATTCAGGCACGGGCCGGTTTTGGGCCGATGATGGTGTTTCTTTTCACATCTCCGTTGCTGAATCCTATCGTCGTCGGCCTGCTGGTTGCCACGTTTGGATGGACACTTACTGCTATCTATGTGCTCGCCGCTTTGGTGGTCGCGGTAGGTGCCGGATGGCTGCTTCACACGCTTGGCTTCGAGCGTTATGTGCGCCGGACGGCGACACAAGAGAGCAGTGGATGTAGTTCATCAGCAAGCCCGTGCAGTGCTACATCGACCGCATCGAGTTGCGGCACCAACAGCTGCGACACCACTCCGAAGACGGCTTCTTGCGGGGCTGATAGGAAGACAACAGTCTCTACGTCTAGCGAATGCTGTGACAGTCAACCCACTGTCACGGTTAAGAAAGAAGGGAAGTACAATGGTGTGTGGCGGGAAGCTTGGTCGGACTTTATCGATGTGTTGCCTTACCTGCTCATCGCTATTGCGATTGGCAGCGTGATCTATGGTTTCATGCCCACTGACTTATTGGAGCAGTATGCAGGCCCAGATAATCCCTTTGCCATTCCAGTTGCCGCTGTCATCGGCGTGCCGTTGTATATTCGCGCTGAAGCCGTCATACCTCTGGCAGCGGCTCTGATGGCCAAAGGCGTGGGTGCCGGGACGGTGCTTGCGTTGATCATCGGCAGTGCCGGAGCCAGCCTGACTGAGCTCATTCTGTTGCGCTCTTTGTTCACGCTGAAGCTTTTAGCGGCGTTTTTAGCAGTCATTTTTGCTATGGCGATGATTGCCGGTTACGCCACCTACCTGTTTTTCTGATCAAGGCGGGAGATGATTAATTCGTTAAGCCTTCCTGGTTACCAGTTGGTGGATTCTGATGAGCAGAATGAAGACATACATTTTCGGCTTGAAGCACCTACACCAGTAGCCTGCGAGGGGTGCTGCGTGCAGGGTGAGTTCGTGCGGTTCGGCAAGCGTGATGTTCCCTATCGTGACCTGCCCATCCACGGCAAGCGGGTCACCCTCTGGGTAGTTCGTCGCCGGTACACCTGCCGGGCCTGCAAGACCACCTTCAGGCCCCAGCTACCGGAGATGGTGGACGGCTTCCGCATGACGCTGCGGTTGCATGAGTACGTGGAGAAGGAAGCCTTCAATCACCCCTACGCCTACGTGGCTGATACCACGGGCCTGGACGAGAAGACGGTACGCGACATTTTCAACGCCCGCGCCGAATTCCTGGGGCGCTGGCACCGCTTCGAGACGCCCCGCATTCTCGGCATTGACTAGTTGTACCTGAACAAGCGCTACCGCTGCATCCTGACCAACATCGAGGAGAGGACCCTGCTCGACCTGCTGGCCACCCGCCGTCAGGACGTGGTGACCAACTACCTGATGAAGATGAAAGACCGGCAGAAGGTCAAGATCGTCAGCATGGACATGTGGAATCCCTACCGAGCAGCGGTCAAGGCGGTGCTGCCACAGGCCCGCATCGTGGTCGATAAGTTCCATGTGGTGCGCATGGCCAACGATGCCCTGGAGAAGGTGCGCAAGGGCCTCAGGAAGGAGCTGATGCCCTCCCAGAGCCGAACCCTCAAGGGTGACCGGAAAATCCTGCTGAAACGCGCTCACGAAGTCTCAAACCGGGAACGCCTCATCATGGAGACCTGGACCGGCGCATTCCCACAACTGCTGGCCGCCTACGAGCACAAGGAACGTTTCTACGGCATCTGGGACGCTACCACACGGCCCCAGGCAGAAGCCGCCCTGGACGAGTGGATAGCCACCATCCCGAAGGGCCAGAAGGAAGTCTGGAGCGATCTGGTCAGGGCTGTAGGCAACTGGCGCGAAGAGATCATGACCTACTTCGAGACGGACATGCCCGTCACCAACGCTTACACGGAGTCCATCAACCGACTGGCCAAGGACAAGAACCGTGAAGGACGTGGTTACTCCTTCGAGGTGATGCGGGCACGAATGCTCTACACCACGAAGCACAAGAAGAAGGCCCCGACCGCGAAGGTCTCTCCGTTCTACAAGAAAACCATCGGTTACGGACTGCCGGACTTCGCAGAGGAACTCAACTACGGGGTCGATCTATCAACCATCTGATAATGGTATCAGGTTGGTGGGGTAAAGGTGCCCCATCAACCATTAAATCCGTATACCCTATAATTTTAGTACATCACTTTGTGACCATAACTTTCAAGAATACTTTTGACTCGTTCCATCACTTCTTTTGATGGTGGTCTAACGCCATCTAGCTTGTATTCTTCACCCATAGTTTCCCATTTGTGTTTACCAAGCTCATGGTAAGGTAATAATTCGATTTTCTCGATATTGTTCATATCTTTGGTAAATTCGCCCAGTAAATGTACTGAATGGTCGTCATCGCTCCAACCCGGCACGACAACATAGCGTACCCAGGTTTTTTGGTTGCGTTTGGCAAGGTAACGGGCAAATTCCAAAGTACGGTGATTAGAAACACCCACTAATTTTTGATGAATTGCATCATCGATTTGTTTTAAATCAAGCATCACTAAGTCAGTGACATCCATCAGTTCATCAATCACTGGGTCGTAGCGGCGTACAAAGCCATTGGTATCAAGGCAAGTATGAATATTTTCTTTTTTACATGCGCGGAACCAGTCACGAACAAATTCGGCTTGTAAGATAGCTTCACCACCAGAGGCGGTAACGCCGCCGCCTGTCGCATTCATAAAGTGGCGATAGGTCACGGCTTCTTTCATTAATTCGTCAACAGTGACGATATTGCCACCATGGGTGTCCCAAGTATCGCGGTTATGGCAATACAGGCAGCGCATTAAGCAGCCTTGGAAAAAGACAATAAAACGGATCCCTGGACCATCGACCGTTCCGCATGATTCAAATGAATGAATGCGGCCGAGTGTGGTTGGGGTTTCTGTCATATTAGTTATCGCTATTGTTTTGGTTTTTGTATCATCGATAGACATAGCAGGCACTCCAAAATATCTGTCATACCGCAAACTTTAGAGAAAAAATATCGTTGCTGGTATAGATAAAAAGACCCCATAAAGCGGGGTCTTTAATTTACTTTATTTTAATAAGCTAATTATTACATTGTGCTTGTGAAAGTACGAGTAATAACGTCTTGCTGTTGTTCTTTAGTCAGTGAATTGAAACGTACAGCATATCCCGATACACGGATAGTCAGCTGTGGATATTTCTCTGGGTTTTCCATTGCATCTAACAGCATTTCACGATTCATAACGTTAACGTTTAAGTGCTGGCCGCCTTCGATAGACGCTTCGTGGTGGAAGTAACCATCCATCAGACCGGCTAAGTTAGTTTTACGAACGTCATCATCTTTACCTAACGCATTTGGTACGATAGAGAAAGTATAAGAAATACCATCTTTCGCGTAAGCAAATGGCAGTTTAGCAACAGAAGTCAGTGAAGCTACCGCACCTTTTTGGTCACGACCGTGCATTGGGTTTGCACCTGGTCCAAATGGTGCACCTGCACGACGACCATCTGGTGTGTTACCTGTTTTCTTACCATACACAACGTTAGATGTGATGGTCAGGATTGACTGAGTTGGTACCGCGTTACGGTAAGTAGGCAGTTTCTGAATTTTCTTCATGAAACGTTCAACTAAGTCACACGCGATATCATCTACACGAGAGTCGTTGTTACCAAATTGTGGATATTCACCTTCGATTTCGAAGTCGATAGCAATGCCGTCTTCGTCACGAATTGGTTTAACTTTCGCATATTTGATTGCAGACAGTGAGTCAGCAGCAACAGATAGACCTGCGATACCACAAGCCATGGTACGATAAACATCACGGTCATGTAGCGCCATCAGTGAAGCTTCATAGCTGTATTTATCATGCATGAAGTGGATGCAGTTCAGTGCTGTGACGTACTGAGTTGCTAACCAATCCATGAAGTGGTCCATTTGGTTCATCACAGTATCGAAATCTAAGACTTCGTCCATGATTGGTGTATGTTTAGGACCTACTTGCATTTTCAGTTTTTCATCAACACCACCATTGATGGTATACAGCATGGTTTTCGCTAAGTTTGCGCGAGCACCGAAGAACTGCATTTGTTTACCAACAATCATTGGGCTGACGCAACATGCGATTGCGTAGTCATCGTTATTGAAGTCTGGACGCATCAGGTCATCATTTTCATACTGAACTGATGAGGTATCGATAGACACTTTTGCTGCGAATTTTTTGAAATTCATTGGCAGTTTTTCTGACCACAGGATAGTCATGTTTGGCTCAGGAGATGGGCCCATGGTATACAGTGTGTTCAGGAAACGGAATGTGCTTTTCGTTACCAGAGTACGACCATCAAGGCCCATACCTGCTAATGATTCAGTTGCCCAGATTGGGTCACCAGAGAACAACTCATCGTATTCAGGAGTACGTAAGAAACGTACCATACGCAGTTTCATGACTAAGTGGTCAATTAATTCTTGCGCTTGTTGTTCGGTGATTTTACCTGCTTCTAAGTCACGTTGGATATACACGTCTAAGAAGGTAGAAACACGACCAAATGACATTGCAGCACCGTTTTGTGATTTAACAGCGGCTAAGTAACCGAAGTAAGTCCACTGTACTGCTTCTTGTGCGTTTGTTGCTGGTGCAGAAATATCGTAACCGTATTTTGCAGCCATTTCTTTCATTTGACCCAATGCACGGTGCTGTTCAGCAATTTCTTCGCGCAGTTGGATAGTCATTTGTAAGTCTTCACCTTTTTCTAATCTTTCTTGCAAAGAGGTGAATTGGTTAAATTTGTCTTTCATCAGGAAATCAATACCGTACAGTGCAACACGACGGTAGTCACCGATGATACGACCACGACCATATGCATCAGGTAGACCCGTTAAGATACCTGATTTACGGCATTTTAAGATGTCTGGCGTGTAAACGTCGAAAACACCTTGGTTGTGAGTTTTACGGTATTCAGTGAAGATTTTTTTGATTTCAGGGTCTAAAGTACGGTCGTAAGCTTTGCATGAACCTTCAACCATTTTGATACCACCGAACGGGATAAGACCACGTTTCAGAGGTGCATCAGTTTGTAAACCAACAATTTTTTCTAATTCTTTAGTAATGTAACCTGCATCATGGGAAGTGATGGTTGAAGCGACATCTGTGTCAAAATCAACTGGCGCATGAGTGCGGTTTTCGATTTTGATCCCTTCCATGACTTTATCCCACAACGTGTCAGTTGCTGGAGTAGAGCCTGCTAAGAAAGATTCATCACCTTCATATGGAGTGTAGTTTTTCTGGATGAAATCACGTACGTTGACGTTATTCTGCCAGTCACCTTGGTTAAAACCTTGCCATGCTAAAGCGAATTTTTCATTTAACTCGGACATGATACTTTTACCTTTTAACAATGGATCTTTTAGGGATCTTAATAAATCTTTTCGTGTGTGTCAGTGGCTATTAATGTTTTTGGCCACTACGTAAATGCATAAACCAATAAATGAGGCCGACTAAAATCGCGCCGCCAATAATATTTCCGATAGTAACTGGAATTAAGTTATCTGTAATAAAGTTACCGACTGTTAGGTGTGAAAATTGATCAGGAGACATATTTATTTGAGACCAATATTCAGCAGGTGCAAACTCTTTAATCATAATACCTAATGGGATCATGAACATGTTTGCAATACTATGCTCAAAACCACTCGCCACAAACATCGCGACAGGTAACACTAGAACGACCAGTTTATCAGTTAAACTACGGCCGGAGTAACTCATCCAAACGGCAAGGCAAACCATTAAGTTTGCTAAAATTCCTAATGCAACCGCTTCAATAAAGGTATGGTGCAATTTATGGCTGGTGGTTTGTAATACATTTAATCCCCATTGGCCATTGGCTGCGGTGTATTGTCCTGCAAACCAAATCAGTGCAACAAAGAACAGCGCGCCAATTAAGTTACCAATATAGACATTAAACCAGTTGAGGAACATTTGCCCCCAAGTGATTCTACCTGTGGCTTTTGAGACGATAGTGAGTACGGTGGAGGTGAAAAGGTCTGCACCACATACAACCACTAACATCAGGCCTAAGGAGAAACAAATCCCGCCAATAAGTTTAGTGAAACCATAAGGCGCTTCAGCTGCCCCGGTTGTTGCCGTGATATAGAATACAAATGCGATAGAGATAAAAATACCGGCAGTGAATGCTGACAAGTAAGTAATTGCAGGATGTTTATTTGCCTTATAAACAGAGGCATCATCTGCGACTTGCGCCATTACAGCTGGTGGCAATAAATTAAAAGGGTTGTCAGCTTTCATACCAACACTCTCTTACAAAGTTGATTAATTATAGCACGCAATAATAGTAACAAAGGGGAGAATTGATAAATTTGATATGGATCATGAACTCTCTAGAGAGAGTGGTGAAAACGGTTAATTTAATGTTAAATTACAACTTATCCATTTGATAAATAAGGTTTAAATATTTTTTAAAATTTATATAAAATTTTTATAAAGTCAGTTTTGGCCAGCAAAATAAGTAAAAATATACGCGTAAATGTTAACTATTTAAGATGAATATGATCTCTTTGGCATATAATTTAACTTATGTTTGCATAATGCCCTAGTTAATTAGGGGAGATTCCGATATATATTCCTTAGCCAAACCATTTTTTTGCAATATTTATCTAACAATTATGCAAATAATAAAAGATTAATATAAATTAATCGATAAATTAAAGTGATATATCTTAATAAAACAATCCGTTTTTAACGTTGTAACTAGGTATAAAATTCAATATTGTCAAGAGTGTTTAGTTCTTGCTCAATACGTTCTCGACTAGTTAAGAGCGTTTTGATGACTTGGTTCACTTTGGGTTCATCGATGCGGAAGGTTGGGATAGACACACTGATTGCCGCAATGATGTTATTGCGTTGTCGTAATGAGACAGCATAACAAATGGTTTCTTCATCAATTTCTTTATTATCAACGGCATAACTATTTTCGCGAACCGCGTTAAGCTGTAGGCGCAGTTCAGCCAAAGTTTGCACGCTGTATTGGGTTAACGGAGTAAAACCCGAAGGATAAAGTTCGGAAATTTGCTGGTCACTGTAGTTAAAAATCATAGCCTTACCCAGTGCCGAGTAAATCGCAGGCAAACGAGTTCCAATATTAGAGATTAATTGGACCTTTTGCGCCGATTGAACTTTATCAATGTATAACACATTAGCACCGTCTAAAATCCCCATTTGGCACACTTCATTGCATTCATCAACGATATGCACCATTTCCCGATGAACCATTTTTAGCCAATAGGATTTTTCGAAAAATGAGCGGGAAAGAAGCGAGCAGGCGATACCTAAATAATATAGCTGGCTATTATCATCGTAATTAATATACCGATGTTCAACCAATGTTTTTAAGATAGGATAAATCGTCCCTTTTAATATTTGTGTTTTATCAGAAAGTTGCGTCAAAGAAAGCCCAGTATTTTCAGCCGATAAAACTTGCAGTATTTCTAATACCCGAATTGTCGGCATGTGCCCCGTAGACATTAAACCACCTCCCTGATTAATTTTGTCGCTATTCTAGGTTTAAAATACCACTATGTAAATCATCTCAGGAATACGTTTAATCTCAAATTGGTCACTCTTAATAATGGGTAAAGTCATCCAAAAGGCGTGACTTTGCTCAAAATTTAGCAATAAAAAAATTATTCTTTAGTTAGCTTTATGACCACTTAATCCCTTCAAATATCTTTTTAATCAGATTATTACATAAAATTTTCATATGAGTTGTATGAATTTGACTCAATCAATGATTCATGATTTCTTGTTTATGGTTTTTATTTATGAATGTGGTTTGTATATATGAATATCGGTAACAAGGAGATTATCAGTATGGAAAGTCGTTATATCACTCCAGTAGTGACCATCTTTGATGACAAAGGTCGAGTGGATATAGAACAAAATATACGTGTTTATGACTCATTGAAGGGCAAAGTCTCCGGTTTTGTCACTATGGGAAGCACGGGGGAGTTTTTTGCGCTCAATATGCAGAGCTCAAAAAAACTCATCGACCTATGTGGTCGTTATCCCAAGGAGGAAATGCGTGTTTATGCAGGGGCAAGCCGCCTTGATGTGGAAGAGTCGATTGAATTGGCTAACTATGCATATGAAAAAGGAATCGATGGGGTGATGATTATTAGCCCATATTATTTCCCGCTAGATGATGAAGGTATTTTTCGTTTTTACAGTGCGATAGCAGCAAAAACATCTGCTAACATTTTCATTTATAACTTTCCTGAACGAACAGGTTATTCTGTCTCCCCTGATGTTTGCCTACGTTTAGCGGATAAATATCCCAATATCATCGGATTGAAAGATACCATTCCTGACACGACTCATACCGCCCAAGTGATTGAAACGGTGAAATCACGCTTGCCTCATTTTGAGGTATACGCAGGTTACGATAATAACTTTGCTCATGTGGTGTTATCGGGGGGAAATGGGTGCATTGGTGGGCTTTCAAATATTGTGCCGCAATTTTTTGCATCATGGATGCAGGCGTTTACCCAAGGTGATTTAGCGTTAGTGGCAAAACACCAGCAACGAGTAGACCAATTGATGGCTATATATGGCGTCAATGCGCCATTCATCCCAACCTTTAAGAAAGCGTTGCAGCTAAAAGGTGTGGTTAATTCAGATTATTGTACAGCACCATTTATTGGGTTGAACAATATACAGATTGAGCAACTTCAGCAGTTGTTAACCCTTGCTGATTCACCGCTCTGACCTTTCCTGAATCAAACACAATAGAACATCTTACCAACAGGGAAAAATATCATGGCGACAACTAAAGCTTATAACAATCCTGTTTTAAATTCTGCGATAGCCAAATCGTGGAAACGTTTAGTACCCCTGATGTTTATTTTGTATTTTGTTGCATTTATTGACCGAGTCAACGTAGGTTTTGCGAAAGATGCAATGCAAGTCGACATTGGTTTATCTGATTCAGCGTTTGCTTTTGGTGCCGGTATTTTCTTTGCGGCATATGCGCTATTTGGCATTCCCGCTAACTTAATTTTAAACAAAATTGGTGCGCAAAAGTGGCTGAGTATTACCACGGTAATCTGGGGCGTTCTGTCGGCAATGACAGGTTTTATCACCAATGAAACGCAATTTATAGTTTTGCGTTTCTTGTTGGGACTTGGGGAAGCTGGCTTTTATCCAGGCATTCTATTATTAGCCTCAATTTATTTCCCCAATAATGTACGTGGGTCTGTAATTGGGATCTTTGTTCTAGGTGTACCTTTGGCATTGACACTGGGTTCGCCATTATCAGGCGCGTTACTGGAATTGCATGGCTGGTTAGGCCGGCCAGGTTGGTTCTGGATGTTTGTCATTGAAGGACTTCCTGCCGTTGTGATTGGTATTTTTGCATTCTTTTATTTGGATGATAGCCCTGAAAAAGCCCGTTTTTTAACCGAAGAAGAGAAAAAAGCGCTAACTGAACAATTAGCCAAAGAAAATGCAAAAACTGAAACCACATCGGTATTATCTGCACTAAAAAATATCAAAGTTTGGCACCTTGCACTGATTTACGGCACGATACAAATTTCAGTATACGGTTTGATGTTCTTTCTGCCTTCCCAAGTTGCGTCCTTAATGGGGGAAAGTTTAGGCTTTAAACAATCCTTAGTTGCTGCCATACCTTGGGCTTGTTCTGCATTCGGGGTGTATTACATTCCTCGTTTTGCTGACCGCCATCCAACTCGTCGCATCGAAATCTCAGTGCTGTGTATGTTAGCCGCAGCATTAGGTTTGGCATTGTCAGCATTTGCAAGCCCTGTTTTTGCTATTGCAGCATTATGTTTAAGCGCTGTTGGTTTTTTATCCGTTCAACCAGTGTTTTGGACGTTTCCTCCTCAGTTATTAAGCGGCCCTGCATTAGCAGCAGGAATTGGTTTCTGTACCACCATGGGGGCATTTTGTTCATTCCTCGCGCCAATCATTCGCGTGGAAGTCGATAAAATGATGAATAGCAATACCGCAGGTATCGTGACATTAGCGGTGATCACCGTAGGTTGTGCCGTCTTAATCGCATTACTTAAAAAAAATACGCATAACAAGAATCTCAACGCATTGTCATCTAACTAATGACAATTTTTAGGAAGGTGTGACATGCAAAAAATTCTCAAAATTGATGAGAGCGACAACCTAATTGTTGCCTTAAAGGACTTGCAAGCAGGGGATATTTATCACTGGGGAAGTGAAGATGTGATCCTCGTGACTGATGTTAAAGCAAAGCATAAATTTGCCATGGAAGCGATACCCGTTGATGGCATTGTTTCTATGTATGGCACAGCAGTAGGAAAAGCAACAAAGCCAATTGCAAAAGGTGAAGTTATCACAGTCGATAATATTCGCCACTATGCAGCCCCAGTTTCTTTAGAACAAGATGCACCGTACGAGTGGAATGCACCTGATGTATCTGCATATCAAGGACGCACATTTAAAGGCTATGTACGTGAGGATGGGCGAGTAGGAACCGCAAACTACTGGTTAATTTTTCCATTGGTATTTTGTGAAAACCGCAATGTAACAAAACTTACAGACGCCTTAAATGAAGCATTAGGTTATACCAATAATAGTTTGAAAAATTTTGCGTTGGATTTAACAGCTGGTGAGCAAGGGGGAACGGCAAAACCTAAATTATTCCCACATATAGAAGGTGTACGATGTATTACGGTCACGAGTGGTTGTGGTGGAGCGACCTCTGACAGTAAAACGATGTGTGATGTGCTTGCTGCTTATGCGGACCACCCTAATGTCATCGGTATTACGGTATTCAGTTTGGGCTGTGAAAAAGCACAGCGTAAAATGTTTAAAGAGTCACTTGTTGCTCGTAACCCTAATTTTGCTAAACCTGCACTTTACTTTCGCCAGCAAGAGTGGAGTAGCGAAGAAGAAATGATGCAAACAGCATTGAAGCAAACCTATGAGTGCATGAAGGCCGTCATACCGCAATCTCGTGTGGACGTTCCGTTGTCTCATTTAAAACTCGGTGTGAAATGTGGCGCTTCTGACGGTTTTTCTGGGATCTCGGGTAACCCTGCGATGGGGCTAGTTTCTGATTGGCTAGTGACTTTGGGGGGCGCATCAGGGTTAGCTGAATTTCCGGAATTATGTGGTGCAGAAGGGGATATGGTGAAGCGGTACGTCTCTTTTGAGGATAAGAAAAAATTCTTAGATTTGATGGAACGTTATGAAAAAACAGCGAATTTCTTTAATACTACCATTGCCGATAACCCAAGTCCCGGCAATATTGCGGACGGGTTAATAACCGATGCGATTAAATCGACCGGAGCGGCTAAAAAGGGCGGAACCTCACCGATTAGTGCGGTGTGTGACTATGCGGAGCCGATGCCTGACAGTGGGTTATCATTAGTCTGTACGCCAGGTAATGATGTTAATGCAGTCACAGGACTTGTTGCTGCAGGGTGTAATGTGGTTATTTTCTCAACAGGGCTTGGCACTCCCACAGGGAACCCGATTGTACCTGTTTTAAAAATATCGACGAATAGTGCCATTGCAGAGCGCCTATCGGACATAATTGATTATGATTGCGGGCCAATTATTGATGGGGTTCCATTACCGACAATAAGTAAAGGGCTATTTGAACGGGTAATTGATACGGCAAGCGGTGACTATCAGGTCCAAGCGGATCGCCTAGAACAGTTTGATTTCTTATTATGGAAACGTTCATTGGATTTATAATTAATATAAACCAATAAAATGTAAAAATGTTGACGGGGCAAGTTCCCCGTCAACGATTTAATTCACATTATGCATTATCACGCTTTGCTTTTTGCAGCTTTTCATAAGCAGCCAGCAAAGCTTGATGCGCAGGAAGTGCTTTAAGTTCTTCGTCAATAGACCACAAGCCATAGAAGCATGATTCCCCAGCGATAGCGGCTGATGCAGCATCTACTGCCTCTTGACCATACATACGCACAAAGGCGTTGTAGTATTGCGCAGGGTCACGTTCTTCTTCTTGAGATAACAACAACAGGGTTTGCAAGCAACGATAATAATTTGCGCGCTCGGCAGTAAATACTGAGCTATTGAAGTCTTGTGTCCATTCAACCCAAGCAAGTGCTTGTTCAAGGTCTCCACCCGCTAGTGCCAACATGGATTTTAGTTCACCAATACGCAGGTTACTCCACCCATTGTCTTTACCTACTGCCAAACCAAGTAATTCACGAACACGGGTAAAATCATCTAAACCGTCGTCATCTAATTGCTCGATAAGGGCAAGATAGTCTTGTTTTTCCCATTGGCTATCAGGTAGGTTGATAATGGTGTCGCGTAAATAAGCGCCCATCGCGTTATTGGCGATATGTAAGTCTTCAACTGGGTAAATATCAGACATACCTGGGACTAAGATTCGGCAAGCGTAGACACCCAAGTGGTTATAATCTGCAATATAGACTTCAGCATCTAATGTATTGAAAATACTGATAAGTGTTGCAAACTCTTCTTGAGTTGTGCCTTTAAAGCTCCAATCTGCAAAGGCATAATCGGCATCATCTTTAAACAGATCCCAGCTAATTAAACCGCTTGAATCAATAAAGTGAGTTTCAAGATTCGTGTGCTCAGCCACTTCTTCGTCATCAAAGGTCGGTGCATTAAACACATCGAGGTCTTTTAAGCCACGGCCTTGCAGTAATTCCGTGACGGTACGCTCAAGGGCAACACCAAAGTCGGGGTGAGCACCAAATGAGGCAAAACAAGTCCCATTTTGTGGGTTAAATAACACCACACAAATCACAGGGTACTGGCCACCGAGTGATGCGTCATAACAGAAAATTGGAAAACCTTCTTTTTCTAAGGTTTCAACCGCTTCAACTACCGCAGGGTAGCGTGCCATGACGTCTGCTGGGATAGCCGGTAGGCTAATACTTTCAGCAATGATTTTATTTTTTACAAAGCGTTCAAAGACTTCGGAAAGTCCTTGTACACGAGCTTCGTTGGCTGTATTGCCCGCAGACATCCCGTTAGAAACATAGAGATTGCCAACAATATTCATTGGAATATATACGGTTTGGTTGTCTGATTGACGGGTAAATGGCAGTGCACAAATACCGCGTTCTTCATTACCAGATTGCAAGTCAATTAATTGGCTGGCGGCTAAGGCGTTGTCGGGGTCATAAAACTTAATCAAACGATTGTCTAATAACCCTTCAGGTAAGCTATCATCTTCGGTTAATGGGAACCATTTTTCATTAGGGTAGTGGACAAAATCCCCTTCAGCAATAGATTTACCTAGGTAGAAATCCGCAAAGAAGTAATTCGTTGATAAACGCTCAAAATACTCACCAAGCGCTGAGGCTAATGCAGCTTTCTTGCTCGCCCCTTTACCATTAGTAAAGCAAAGTGGGCACGCTTTATCGCGGATATGTACAGACCAAACGTTAGGTACAGGGTTTAACCAAGAGGCTTCTTCAATATCAAACCCTAATTTCTTTAATTTGGTTTGAAATGCATCAATGGAATCTTCAAGAGCGGCATCTTTGCCGGGAATAAAAGTTTGGCTCATTGTCAGTCACTTGTGAATAGAGTGTTTCAAACGGGCTATGATACGGATTTTTGCTGCAAGCCTCACGCTTTTTATTCATTCATAGATAAATCATCTTAAAATTCATTATTTATCCTAAAATAATTGTATAGGTCACATAAAATTCAGCACAATTCCACATAATAACCGAAGTTTATTAATGAAAGGAAAATAGGATGAAAAACAGAAATAAAGCGCTTTTGGCGACATTGGTTTCACTGTTTGCCGTATCCGCTATCGCTCAACCGAATATTACGGTATTGGCGACAGGGGGAACGATAGCAGGTGGTGGTGATTCAGCCACATCCTCCAGTTACCAAGCGGGTAAAGTAGGGATTGATGCTTTAATTAATGCGGTGCCAGAAACCAAAAAATCGCTAATTTAAGTGGTGAGCAATTGGTGAATATTGGTTCGCAAGATATGAATGACCAAGTTTGGCTGGCACTGGCGAAAAAAATTAACCAAGATTGTGATAAAACAGATGGTTTTGTAATCACTCACGGGACTGATACTTTAGAAGAAACGGCATTCTTCCTTGATTTAACCACGCAATGTAAAAAGCCCATTGTCTTGGTTGGTGCAATGCGACCGTCAACGGCTTTAGGCGCTGACGGTCCTTTGAACCTGTATAATGCAGTCGTTTTAGCGACGGATAAGTCTGCTGGAGAGCGCGGTGTTTTGATGGCAATGAACGATAAAGTCGTGCAAGGCCGTAATGTGATGAAAATGAGCACCACTGAAGTACAAGCGTTTGATGCCGTTAATAGTGGGGCAGAAGGCTTTATTCATGATGGTAAAGTTACTTATTTCCAAGCAGCGCAACCTCGTAGTGACAAAGCGGCATTCGACGTCAGTAAGCTCGAAAAGCTCCCTGCGGTAGGTATCGTTTATAACTATGCCAATGCATCAGCAGCTCCTGTGAAAGCCTTGAGAGAAGAAGGGGTTGAAGGAATTGTAAGCGCGGGTGTGGGTAACGGTAATATGTATAAGACTGTCTTTGACGCTTTAGCAAAAGCAGCGAAAGAAGACGTGGTTGTCGTTCGCTCAAGCCGTGTACCAACAGGGTATACGACAAGAAATGCCGAAGTGGATGATAACTTATATGGTTTTGTTGCTTCAGAAAGGTTAAATCCGCAAAAAGCGCGCGTATTGCTGCAATTAGCCTTAACTCAGACTAAAGATCCTCAGCAAATTCAGGCATTATTCGAAAAATATTAATTATCAAAACGAGTATTTATTTCATACAGCGGGGTGCAGTAGCCTGTACCCCGTTAGTTTTGCTGTGACAATAAGGCAATATTATTGAATGCTCGAATTACACAATGTCATCGATAACGCCACCATCAACACGTAAGGCTGCACCGGAAGTCGCTGAGGCTTGTTTAGAGCAGGTATAAACTACCATATTCGCGACTTCTTCGGCAGTCGCTGCAGAGAAACGGCATCATTAACACGTATATTGTTACGGCCATTAATCAAAACTTCTGCGCCACAATTAGCGAGGCCTTTAGCAATTGCATAACCAATTCCAGCTGTTGATGCACTGACTAATGCGCGTTTGCCTGTTAAGTCTATTTTCATTTACGAACTCTTTATATTGAAAAGGAGAGTTCATAATAGCAAATGATAATGCGGTGCTTTTCTTAATAATGCTGTACATTTTATTTGATTATTTATTGAGAAATTTTATAGCTGTGTATGTTATTTTTCAGCATAACAACATTTATCCTAATTATTTGACTCAGTAATCTGATCTATTTTAAGGCAATTAGGTCAATGTGGTGATAGAACTTAGCGAATTCCTGCAGAATAGACGAAATTAAGGAACAATTAGTTAATTTATTGATTTTTTCTTAAACACTTCCTTATACGTATCCCATGCATATTTTTTATATTTATCAATCAATTACTTTTTATTTTTAGCAAGGTCATCATCGGTGATAATGACAGTTAATTAAAATTAATGTGCCGTTGATCATATTTTGGCAACAAAGCCTGTATCTGTGTTGATAATTCGCGTTGCAAAAAATAGGCTAAATACATCGCAAGAGATATAACTCATTGTGAATATTTAGATTTAAATGGAAAGTTAAATCGTATTTCGGCCGAAAAATAAAATTAAAAAATATTAGAGGAATACAAGAATGGTTAATAAAAATGTCAATACTGGCAGGAAATTGCTCGTCTTAAAAATTGCAATAGCAATGCTTCCTATTGGTTATCAACCAATCATGCATGCGGAGCAATTTATTGAAGATTCAAAACTTACAGGTGGCTTTTACTACTGGCAACGCGATCGTTCACGTAAAGATTTAGACCCAAATAGCGATAAATATAAAAAGTATGCGGATAATCTTAAACACTCAACATTTAATGCCAGTCTTGATTTCTCATCCGGTTATTTTCAGGACATCATCGGGCTAGATTTAGCGGGTTTTACCGCTATTGAGTTATCTAATAGTGGGCCAGCTGCACCCAATGAAATCGGCTTTAGTGATGCGAAATCACGTTGGGATGAAAAATGGACTGGAGATCGTAGTGGTGTGACTTTTTATAAGGCTGCTGCAAAATTGAAATATGGCCCTTTCTGGGGTAGAGGTGGCTATATTCAACCTACTGGTCAAACTATACTCGCATCCCACTGGAGCTATATGCCGGGTACATATCGCGGATTAGAGGTAGGCGGGGTGTTTGATTTTGAGCAAAATGGTGAACTTAGCATGTCCTATATGTGGACTGACCGCTATAAAGCACCTTGGTACCGTAGCATGTATGACTTTCGTGAAGCGGATGGTGAAACTGGGATCAGTTATTTACACTCAATTGGCTTTAAATATGACTTTAAAAACAATTTAGTCTTAGAAGGGGCATATGGGCAAGCTAAAAGCTATATGGATCAATATTTTGCCAAGGTTTCCTATGCAGTTCCTGTTGTTGACCGTGACTTACGTATGTCTTATCAATTTTATGGTGCAAAAGATAAGGTTTCAGGCGGTGGAGTTAACGATGTTTATGACGGTTTAGCTTGGTTGCAAGCGATGACACTAGGCTACACTTACGATGAATTTGATTTTAAATTAGAAGGAACCTATGTAAAAGCCAAAGGTAACCAAGGTTATTTCCTGCAGCGTATGACCCCCGGTTGGGCAACATCAAATGGTCGCATGGACATTTGGTGGGATGGCCGTTCGGATTGGAATGCTAATAATGAAAAAGCCGTTATGGCCGGTGTTATGTATGATTTAAAAAATTGGGACTTAGCTGGATGGAAGGTTGGAACCTCATATATTTATGGATGGGATGCTAAACCAAGTACTAATAGCCAATATGCTCAGGATGTACGCTTAAAAGAAAGTGCATGGAACTTTGATATTTTATATACCGTACAATCAGGTCGAGCAAAAGATACGCTATTTAAACTGCATTTTACCAAGTATGATAACCATACAGATATTCCGAGCTATGGCGGTGGTTACGGAAATATCTTCCAAGATGAAAAAGATATTAAATTTATGGTGATGATGCCATTCACGGTATTCTAATTAGTAAAATCCTTTAGTAGCAATGACTGCTATAAAGAAACTATAGCAGTCATTTGCCCTGATAGCTAAAGGCTTACCATATATTTTTAATATTGAATGGAATATTAAGACAAGAATAAACACTTATATTAAGAGTTAAAAATAAGGTGAATTTATTCACCTTATTTTATTTTTGATTACAAGGATGCGTTATTTACACTTTCATTGAGTATAAGGGTATCTTGTTTTAATTTATCTTTTAATACGGTAACTTTTTCTGATTGATGGGGTGGGTTTTTAACTTGTGCTTGGCCAGATAAAATTCCCCCTTTTTTAATTGATAAACTACTGTAATGGATAGTACCGTGGATTTCCCCATTATTTTCAATACAAATAGTATCAGATAAGCATTCACCTTCAATACGACCATTAACCACCAGTTCTTTGCAGGTGATATTTCCCGTAACTTGGCCGTTTAACATAACTTTAACCGTATTTTCTTTTCCTGTTATATTTCCAATGACTTTCCCATAGATATGCACTTGCTCATTAGACGTAATATTTCCTTCAAAAATAACGTCCCTAGAGATAATCGTATTCGATTTTTCTTCACTAATAGTCGGAGTTGACAGTGTTATTTGTTCTTCTATTTTTGTAGTCACTTCAGGCTCATTACTTATAGAAGGGGACGTCGCTGTAGGCGTGGGCTTGTTTTGTCTTTTGGTGAACATTTTACTTACCTTTTTTTGATTGAAGTATACGATCAAGAACAGTATTGATAATACAAACGAAAATAAGGTGATAGACGAATAGCTAAAAAACCACCCTATTAAAGTAAGAAACCAGAAGAAAAAACTTGTATTGAGAAAAAGATAGGTTTTTTTCATCAGTTAATCTCTTACAAATTACTCAAGTACTCAAGTACTCAAGTACTCAAGTACTCAAGTACTCAATTAGTTTAGTCAATAAATGTAATTACGCATTTAAATGATGATTTAACGTTATGACTACATTTGGATCATTAACTCTCTAATTTGGAGTTGAAATTATAGCAAGGTAATTAAATAATTTTAAATAGTATGAAATGTTTGGAATCATCTATGATGTTATTTATATACCACTTTGATATGTAAAGTATTATTCTAGATAACGGAATATATTTATCTCTGAAATAATATAAGGGTTTTGATTTGAATTGCAACTATTATAGTTTTTATAAAAATCTTGCATTGTTGCTAAAATACAGTGATAAATAATTGTGTTTAAGTTACTTACTAACAATTATCACTAATCGAGTAAAAAAGGGAATATTAATACTTAAAATAAAAAACCCCGATAAAATTGTATTATCAGGGTTTTGGCATTTTTAACCATGATGTTTCATCAACGATGGTTGAATACTATTACTCTTTTGCTTCGTGTGCGTCAGCATTGTCACGGCAATCACCATCTGCGCAATGACCATATAGATATAAACTATGGTTAGATAGTTTAATGCCATGGCGAGCAGCGATATTCTTTTGGCGGGTTTCAATGGATTCGTCAGTAAACTCAATCACTTTTCCACAATCTAAACAGATTAAATGGTCATGGTGATGTTGCTGAGTTAGTTCGAATACAGATTTACCCCCCTCGAAGTTGTGACGGGTTACGATACCGGCATCATCAAACTGGTTTAACACGCGGTATACAGTTGCTAACCCGATCTCTTCACCCATATCGATCAGCTTTTTATAGAGATCTTCCGCACTGACGTGGTGGCACTCAGGCTCTTGAAGTACTTCCAAAATTTTTAATCTTGGAAGAGTGACTTTGAGTCCAGCATTTTTCAATGCTTTATTGTTGTCTGTCATGCGGGTTTGTCCTGTATCTTAAATCATAAATTTAACAATAATGAGACATTTTTAACATCAATACAGTTGTCTTCTAAACTGATTTACAATTATAGGCATGGAAAATAAAAATAGAAACCATGCATTGTCTCATTATTTTGATAATCTCTTGAGAACCTATCCTATTAGGATACCTTATCGGTTATTTTAGACTACGCCACTGGCTTAGGGGGGTCATTTTGTGTAAGACAGTGGTGTAATCTATGGGTAAGGGTTCTTTATGTAGTCTATCAGCCTAAAATTTCAGCTAAAGACATTTCTTCAGAGATTTGTTTTACCCATGCATCAACACGTTCATCAGTTAGCTCAGGTTGACGATCTTCATCAATAGCTAAACCAATAAAATGGTTGTCATCTGCCATGCCTTTGGATACTTCAAAGTGATAACCTTCTGTTGGCCAGTGACCAACAATAACAGCACCACGTGGTTCGATAATATCGCGGATCGTACCCATAGCATCACAGAAATATTCAGCGTAGTCTTCTTGGTCTCCACAACCAAATAAGGCGACAAGTTTACCTTCGAAATCAATCTCTTCGAGAGTAGGGAAAAAATCATCCCAGTCACATTGGGCTTCACCATAATACCAAGTTGGAATACCAAGAAGTAGAATGTCAAAAGCTTCAATATCTTCTTTGCTGCATTTCGCGATATCGTGAACTTCTGCTACATCTTTGCCTAATCTTTCTTGGATCATTTTGGCAATATTTTCTGTGTTACCTGTGTCACTTCCGAAGAAAATGCCTATGACTGCCATAAAGTGATTAACCTCTTGTTTTTCTAAGAGAGCTAGAGGTGAAAATTCGCCTTCTATAGCCCGTTTAGAACGAAAATAGATAGAATATTACGCCTTATTTTGGCGAAAAAATGTTGCTAAGTCTGTCAAATTTGTGTGATTTATCAAGATAACGTTACTTGAGTATTGATGTATCAACATGTTCAAGTTGTGACATCAAAATTTCTTCGATCAATTCACTACGGCTTATATTTTTATCTTCAGCTAACTGATTCAATACCGCGACAGCGTCTTCGTTCAGTTTCAATTCAACTCTGCGCAATCCCTTCACTTTATCTCGTTTCAGTTGGTTGCGTTTGTTGATCCTCAGTTGTTCATCCCGTGATAGCGGGCTTGTTTTAGGTCGCCCAGGCCTTCGTTCCTCAGCGAACAAATCTAGTGTCGTTCGATCCGTTTGTTCTTTTGCCATGTCTATAACTGCTAAAAGGGTGTGCCAGTAATTCAGCGCGCCATGATACCCTAGCTAATCCCCTTGTGCTATAGCTTCATCAATGATGATTGGGTTTAATTGATTGTAAAATGAGCGCTTTTGGTAAAAAAGCACCACTTGCTATAAGCGTGATGCTTTTTTATTCGTATTATTGTGTCTGCTGGTGCCATAAATTGGCGTATAAACCATTTGATTTGAGTAAGTTTTCGTGGGTATCCATCTCGTGTACTTCTCCTTGGCAAATCACACATATCCTATCAGCGTGCATAATCGTATTTAGCCGGTGAGCAATGCTAATGACGGTTCTTCCTTGAGTAATTAATGGCATATTCTCCATAATGGCGGCTTCTGACTCGTAATCTAAAGTCGAAGTGATTTTGAATTTTGGATGTGTGAAATTAATCGTTTTACATCAGCCAGTTAAAAGTGTTAGATGCGGCTTTTGACTGGCTTCATTCTTCGACTGTGTCGAAATTGTGACATGCTCACTATATTTGGTTAAATGCTGACCGCTAAAGTGCGCGTATTTCTGAACCATTTCTAGCGTTTCCCATCCACCCATTTCTTTTAATACCATGAGCGGAGTTCCACTTTGTGCGTGCCAACTTGCCCATGTATGTCTGAGGTCGTGAAAAGTGAAATCAGTTATGCCAGAATCAGTTAATGCTTGGTAATAGCATTCACGATAATAGTTACTCCTTCGCTTTCCTTCGTTAGAAAACACATAGTCACCATCATTTTCAATTCCATTTAGAATTTCAATGGCCACCTCATTTAGAGGAACCGGTCTAGCTCTCCCTGACTTTGCATTATCAGCCGTTACATGAGCAACTCTTCTAACTAGGTCTACGCTCTTCCATTTAAGTGATAATATTTCGCTTTTTCTCATGCCTGTTAAAATAGCAATAGAAACAAAATCCTTCATCCACTTAACTTTGATGTTAGACAGTAGTAGTTCAGCTTCCCACTTTTCTAACCATCGAACCCTAACAGTGGGCTCTTTCATCCGTGGTATATAGGATGACTTGGTTAACCACCCCATTTTGTGTGCCAATGAAAAAGCCCTTAAAACAAAAGAGCGATATCTATTCTTTGTTGCACTTGTTAACTTACGCTTAGTAATAGGGCTATAATCAGGTATTGCATTTGCAATGTCATCACTAGTGATTGATGAGAGCTTTTTTCCACCTAAAATAGCGATAAAATACTTAGAGTAAGCTTGCTTAGTTTTAAAGCTTGTTTGCCCCTTGGCATCTTTAAGAGCCAAAATGATTGCATCCTCAAATATCCGATCTGGTTGCTTCTCAAGCTTATCCTGCTGCCACAGGTCATGCTTTAGTTTGTCGTGATATTCTTGTGCTTTTATTTTGTCTGAGGTGCCAGTAGAGCGTCTAATTCTCTCGCCAGTTGGGGTGGATACATCGACCCAATACTTGCTGCCTCTTTTGTATATTGGCATTTGGTTTTCCTCTTACTACCGACCAAAGCCAGCCGATAGACATTATTGTCGTTAAACTGCGCCTGTTCAAACTTTTTTAGGCTTTCCTTGTTTGCTCTCCATGAGCTACCGACCCTGAACATGTAATATTTAGCAGGGTTGCGGTATACCGTTGAAGATGACAGTCGGATCATTGATGCGTATTCTTTTATTGTATAAAGAGAGTCATCCACTATTAATCTCCTTATCGATGCTATTGACATACCAAATTAGCCACATGATTGGTGGAAACTTTTTGTGTTCTTTGGTGAGTGTTAATTTAAACTTGGGTAGGTAATCTTTGAGTATTGCTGTGCTTTGTTTATCGCTGATTTTTTTAGTTGCTTTAATTTGTCTCTGCATTCCCTTGCTATTTTTCTACGTCCGTTCTCTAATATCTGCTCATTCATATCCTCTGCCTTTTATTTCTCATTGTTACCATATAAGACTTTTGACAGTTTTGAATTTCGACAGGGTAGATATTCTTCCCTATCTTTATCTTGTGATTAACGATTATTCCTGTTCGGTTGTGATTCTTTTTGTGGGCTTCCAATGCCGTATTAATAGCAATCCTTTCAGTGGGCGTGACTTCGCCGCGAATTATTAATTTCATAATTCACCTATGCTATTTTCCATTCATTTAATATTTGATTGCCGATATTCATCAACTCATCTCTATCGACAGTGCTAATTATCTTTCTAGGTTTAATGTACGGACGCCATATTAAAAGCATTGAGCCTTTGTTATTCCCGTTAACTGGTTTGTTTGTAGCAGCGTTAATAAATGAAATCCTTCCTCCTGTAATTAATCTAACTTCATCAACTGTTTCTAACGCTGAATTAAACCAGCCTACTGATGTATCAGACGGAATTAGCATTACTATAGGCTGTAATTGTTTTTTACATTGCTCAGCGGCTTTATTAATCCACGGCTGAATATTGGAATAGGGTGGGTTAATCCAAATAGCGCCATAACTTTCCCAATCACAATTTAACGAGTCGTCTTTTTCGGTTAAGTAATGAGCACAAAGGTGGTTATTTCTATCGGCGGCAGCATCTAAATAGAAACCGAATTCAGCGTCCAATGCTGTAAATAAAGGTAGTGGAGTTTGCCATCTATCACGCAATTCCTTTGGTGTGTGGCTTCCACCGTAGTCAGCCTTCATCCTTGCTATCACTTATATTAAAAGGCAATTCGTCAGCTTCCATTGGTTTTATATTAGTAAATTCACATGGAATAATTAAACCACCGAACTCTTGAACGAACATTAGCGCTTGCTTTGCCTGAAGAAATACATATTGTTTTGGTAATGCTATTTGATACGTAACGCCATCAATTAAAACTAACGTCGTCATTGCTTGAACTTGTTTCATTGATTAACTCCAATTCACCTTGTGCGAAATACGTTTCAATACCATCAGGAAAATTAACTCCAATATTTAAAGTTTCACTATTATCAATCGATGTTACTTCGCATTCATAACCAACAAGATTAGAGCCGAGAATATCTTTAACTACTCTAACCTTATCGCCGACTTTATATTTCATTATTCATCACCAACGTATTTAATTTTACCATTCATCATTGCATCAATTATTGTTCGCAATTCCCAGCACCAGTAAGCAGACTCAACATATATTGATAGCTTGCCGTAGTCGTGCTGCTTGCGCTTAATAAATCGCTCAGCAGCTTCTTTTGTTAGATGTGAATTTACAGTTCTATAATCCCATTTCCAGTAGTAAATATATGAGTCGGATATGACATTATTAATTGCATCGGCTTTACTGTGGTCGTCTAATTCATCCCATTCGTACACTTCAAATTCATCGACATATTCACGAACCTTACAGGCTATATCTTCTTCAAGGTCATTAAATGCTTCGTCGATATCATCGTAATAATTATCTTCACAATAAATCCCAACTTCGTCATCGTCACTGCCAGTTACTTTGACTTTCTCTCTAACTGTGAATATTGGGCTTGCAGTGTAGTGATAATTAACACCTTCGCCTTGGTTGTGATATTTAAGTCGTTCAATAAAGTTATTCCATGTTTCGTTATTTAATTTGTCACCATCTGCTAATGATTTAATTTCGCTCATCTGAAAACCTCACCACATTTAATTTCAACATCCCGCACCATCATTATCTGCATAGCACGACTCTCGCATTCTTGCTGTGTGTATATTTGCTCCGTGATAGGCACAGCAGAACCCTGTATTAGCATGAGTAATACATATCCGATTATTTGTATGGTTATTTAATCTAATTTATATAGAGGGATATTTATTGAGCCTGATTGCTCGGAGTTAATATGAGTGAATCCATGCTGATTGATATAATTAATACCATTTGATTCCATATAACCTACAGGCTCTAGGTTGTCAATGCGCTCTAGTTCATTACATACATCAATTATGTCTTGCCAGCTATATTCATCAACGCCCTCACCAGAGTTTATTTTATTTTTTAAATGCTTCGCTATTTCCAATATCTCTTTATTCATTTTTTATTTTCACTCCGATATTGATTAGCTCGTTCTCAACCAAATACGCTGGGTAACACCAAACTTCATGCACACCAAAACCCTCTGGCAATTCAACCTCCAAACTCTCGCGTGATGCTTTCCATACCATCCACATAATCGGAATGGACGCTTTTAACCAAGGAAAGCCGCCATCATTTATAAAAGCTTCAAATTGCTGCCTTGATTTATCCATCACTCCACCTTTAATTGTTTAAGCGCATCACGAATTACATTAAGCCGCGATTCCATTCTCCAATAATCTGGATTTTCTTGTTTAGGCCAACTAACGGAATAAAGGTCTCCATTGAACAGCTTTTCATATGTAATTCCAATCCTTGGGAAAAACATATCGTGCATTATATCTTCACTATATTCGACATCATCAAACATGCTACGCGCATCAAATTCATCTATAATTCCCTTTCTGCGACACCGCATTATTTCTTTTTTAACAAAAGCAATATTTTCTTCATTATCGGAATCAACTTCCCTGTCTAAACTTGGGTCTAAATAACCAATCCAGTATTGATTTGTTATCCATAATAAAAACTCAGTTAGCGACATACCCATGCCACCCCAGTAGCATGACCACGATTCACTAAACTCACTGATAGTCACACGGCCTTGGCGGTTGTCGCCGTAATCTTCAAGATAGACGTGAATAGGGTCGTGATTTTGAACATTTGAGATAACAAGTTTGTTTATTTTTGATTGTTCAACCTTCATATTCATTCCTCTTATTGCATATATTTAATCGCTAGGATTAAAACGTTTCATGGCAAACACTTATTTACCTTCTACACTTAACCCCGAAAGAGTAGTAACAAGCTGTGCAATTTTCGCCGACCTCCCTGTGTCGGCATTTTTTTATCTAGCTTCCTTGCTAAATTCCATGCCTTAACTATTCTTAAATTGCTTACACAGATAAATTATAAGTTTCATTCCTGCACGTCCCCTTGCCGTCCTCTCTGTGGCGGCTTTTTTATTCATTGCATCCTTGCAAATATATCCTTTGGTTAATTAAAGAATTCCTTTGCGATATTCTTTTTCCAAATAAGTTTCTTTCCCGCTAACTTCAATGCTTCCCTTAAGCAATTCTCGGTTAGCTTTCCCGATAGGATTGTCTGGCCTTATATCTAATCCCTTCAGTGGCCTAGACATAGAATCATGACGACTGATAATTTCCTGCCTTTTCCTGTCAACTCGGTCGCATACTTCATCAAAATGCTCTTCGCAGGAATGAAAGCCTCGGTATTCATACCCGTTATAATCATCAAGCTCTTTTTTGCATAAGCAGCATTTATCCATGGTTATATCCTTTGGTTAAATCACATAGGGAAGGGTCAGAAGGGGATATCGTCATCGAAATCCATTGGTGGTTCATTGGTTTGTGGTGCTGGAGTTCCTGAACGTGCAGGTGCAGCACCACCGCTGAACTGTTGCGCAGCTTTTGGTTGCTGAGGTTGACCCCAACCGCCTTGGCCTTGAGGTGGCGCATCACTGCCACGACCACCTAGCATTTGCATAGACCCGCCGATATTTACCACCACTTCCGTTGTGTATCGGTCTTGACCGCTTTGGTCTTGCCATTTACGCGTTTGCAAAGAACCTTCGATATAGACTTGTGAGCCTTTTTTCAGGTATTCACCTGCAGCTTCAGCTAACTTGCCGAAGATGCACACTCGATGCCACTCTGTTTTCTCCCGCATTTCTCCTGATTGCTTATCACGCCACGATTCCGATGTGGCTAGTGTAAGATTCGCTACTGCGCCACCTGCTGGCATGTACCGAATTTCAGGGTCTTGGCCTAAGTGACCAATGAGAATTACCTTGTTTACGCCTTTACTAGCCATTTACGCCGCCTTTTTAAGTTCGTTGATTCTAATGCCTGTTAATCTATGGCATTCATCCTGAAGTTGCTTATTGCCTTCCAGCGCGCCCCACGTTTCCCTATATTTAGTCATGATTTCGTCTTCATTGGTCGCCTTTAATAGATAGGCTGTAAAAACATCAAGTGGGGTCTCAGCTTCCTGCTGTTGGTTCACTTGCTGTTTATGTTCATTTCGTGGCGCATTAGATGAAGGCAGTGCCCATGCTGGTAGTGTAGGGATTTCCCACCAAAATATAGTTCCATCCTTGGTTTTGGCTCTAACCCATCCATTTTGATCTTTGGGCTTTTCAGTAACGCATTTGGTAAATGACTCTTCTAGTTGATACAGGTATCTACCAATGCCCCACTGAACTGCCGCGCGTTTCATTGAGCCAGACATACCTCCTTTTACCGCTTCCACTGCGGTATTTTCAGCACCATCCCATTTAGTGATCCATTCGTTATCAATTTTTATTGATATTCCACACATGACGCCTTTATCTGGTGCTGGGGTGAATTCATTTTTCCAGCCTTGTTTTCCGCAAACTTCATCCAATCGCTTTTGAATAGCTCGATTTGTCACATATGCGAGAACCATTGCCCAGCAAGCACCTTTGTTTGTTTTTCCTGACTGCTGAACTCTCCATTCAATATCGTTAGGGCTGAATGGCTCATCTAGTTTGTCTAAGTCCATATTTACCTCTCAAGCCAGTAATTAATGCTAAACTCAACATCAGGGTCTAAATCAGGTTGGCCTAGAAGCCAAGTTAAATACCCTGCGTTTTCTTTCTTTACTTCGGTAAATGTCATCCCTTTGTACTTACCGAAACGCAACTTGCTTAATAGTGATGGCTGATTAGTTATTTCTAACATTTCCGTATCTGACCACCCTGAATCATCCTTGATTCGCTTAAATAATGACGCTGTAACAATGCAGTCATATAGAGCTCTGTGAGCGTGCAATCCCTCTGGCACATGAACATCCAGTTTCAGTGCATAGCGTAGATATTGATTGCTGTGACTTTCTAACTCAGGCCATAAACGCCTCGCTAGTTTTAAAGTGCAGATAAAAGGCGCATCCATTTCTGGCATCATCCGTTTGTCGAATTCTGCATTGTGTGCAATCAGATAATCAGCTCCTTTATAAGCATCAATTACATCTTCAATAAGCGGGGATAGTTCAACCATCTCATCGGTGATGTGGTGAATCGCCATTGCACTTATTGATATTGGTTTCTGCGGGTTTACAAAGTGGGATTGCTGCGAGTTATAATCAATTTCCGTGTCGTTTAAATCGATACTTGCTATTTCAACTATTCCGCTATCAAAATCGCAAGTCTCAGTGTCAATAGTTCTGTATTTAGTCACCAACTTTTCTACCTCCCATTGGTAGCTCTGGAATATTTAGATAAGGGTCAAAGTTATCTTTGAATAAATGCCTTGCGTATCGCTCCAAGTCAGCCTGTCTTCGTTGCGCTTTAATGTGTTCAGGTAGAGGAGGGTAGAATTGGGACATTTCTAAGTTTTGACTTTTAACTAGCGCGGCGAGAGCTAATTCTAGTGTTGAAATCCTTTCAACTGGCTTCAAGCCTATAACCTCCAAATTAACCCCGCTTTCTGCTAATGAATCCCTTATCCTTCGCCTTTCGATATCTTCATCAATCATTGGTAAAGCATATTTCAGGGCGGCATCCTTGCTTTTATGACTGGGGAATGCAGGTATTAAATATTTACCCATATTCACCTCTCATCCACTTGCTAGGCGTTGACTGAGGATGAATTCCTAGACTTTCCATGCGATAGTATTCATCTTCTTCCTCGCACTCCCTGCGTCGCTTCTCGGCATCCTGCCTTCGCTTGATTTCATACTCTGAAATTCTCATGCTGCGTCCTTACTTAACTTGGCCACTGCCGAAAATATTAGGCTTCCTTTCCCTCTGGTGATGTACTCTTCCATAAGAGCATCAGTCCATTCATGCTTTAAGAGGAAATCTACTATCTCCTCAATCGGTGCATCCATTGCAGTAAAGAGAGCATCCGTGTCTCCCTCTATTTTTTGCACTTCATGATTTTCAATTGATAACCTGAAGTCTTTATCAAACGTTATTGATGGGTAATAACCTTTTGTATTTATGTGTAATGTCATATCCACCTCGGTATCAGCGCCATGAAAGCAATTAAGGAGATAATGAAAGCTATCCAATCCCACTTAATTTTGTTTTTAACTTCATCTTTGAAGCTCTCGCTATTCAGTCGATAGCTGAGTTCCTGACGTTTTAATTCGTTAATTTTTGGCATAAGAAATCCCTCACTTATCGATTGATAGCGATTGTTATTGAAAGTGTTCTGGTGTTGGTGCGGTGGGTTACTTAGATACTGCGTTATTCCAGCGTTTGATTAACTCTCTTGGGTCGTTGTAGGTTGGAGATCCATTCCAAGCACAGCACTTTAGGTTGAATGTATTTAAACCCCGTGGACTAGGTAAAACAAAAGGGCTGTACGCATGTAGTAATGGAGTTTTTTGACAAAATGGACACTTAGATATGTCATCACATCCTGTGAAATCTATCTCGGGTTTTGTTTTGTCATCCTCCATCCACTCAAGACCTTCCGGAACATGCAGTTTATATCCATCCCAATAATCAAACTCTGGTGATAGGACTGATTGATGGCCTGCTCCTCTAGTTCGCATCCGCTTTCTTGCAATTACCTTTTCGCCATCGACGGTTTTGCTGTCCATTCGCCAGAGATAAACACCTTCTTTTTCTGGCTTTTGTTCTGAGTATTTAATCCACTGACTCATAATTAATCCCTTGCGTGTTAGTAATTCATTGTCATGTGGGGGATTTGGTTACTTGCGACTAGTTTAATAAATTCAGTCGCTAATTTTTCATCAAATCCGTTTCTGACTAATGCTTGTAATGTTTCTTGGTTATACTTGCGGCGATGTTCTTTGTCCTCTTGACGTTTTGCATCTTCCTGACGCTTGCGCTCTTCTTCCGCTAATCGCGCTTGTTCAGCTTCAAGAGCTTTCTTGCGCTCAGCTTCGATAGCTAACTGCTTATCAAGCTCAGCACGCTCTTGTGCTTCTTTTGCATCGCGTTCGCGCTGTACTGCTGCTTCGATTTCTTGCTGTGCTTTTTGTTCGGCAGCTAATCTTGCTTGCTCTGCCGCTTGTTTCTTTAGCTCTTCTTCGTGAGCAATACGCTGGCGTTCTGCTTCGGCTTTAGCTTCTGCTAAATCTCGGTCGAATTTCTCATTCATGAGCAGGGCGATTTCATGGTCTGACTCGATGCGTTCAGCAAGTGCCTTATCAAATGCGGCATTCATTTCTAGCGCTTCTTCGTGCCAGGCTAACATTTGCTTTTCTGCTTTTATTCTATCTTGCTCAGCCTCCCACTCGGTAAGTGGCTGTCGAACTTTATCGCGCAATGTATCGAAACGCTCTCGCACAGTTCGGCGATTGGCGTCGATTAGCTTTGGTATTTCTTTTAACTCTGCCACCAAGTCTTTACCGAGCCCATCAAGGTAAGTTTTCGATTGAGCGACTTTGTAAGCCAGTGAAGCAATTTCCTTGCGACCTTTGGCAGTGCTAACATCTGGAATAAAAGAGTTAACTTCTTGCTCTACTTTACGAATGATATCTTCGACGCTATCCGATGACTTAAATACTTCAAGCGCCGTCGACTTCTCAATTACGACTAATTCATTTGCCATTTCCTATGCTCCTTATGTGCGTATTCCTCACTATTAATAGCGATATGAATGATTAAGTGATTTCTTATTGATTTAGTTTCTTTAGTACAGTGATATACAGTTATTAAACGCAAGGAGACCCTATGTATATTAATTTTGCATATGACATGGTGAGTATTGGTTGGTTAACGTTTGTTATCTTTATGCCTATTGACCCTATTTTTTCATATTCTGCATTATTGGATATATCTACATTATCAGTAAATGTAGCTAAATGATTGCTTACTGCTGACCGAGGGCTTTTGCGATTACAGAGTCAGTGATATCTAAATTGTCGCCGCTGTCCTGTTTGTAGCTTGCAACTATGTTTCGTAGTCGAATGAGCTCACTTAATAACTCTGGTGCTGCTGAGATTAGATTGTCATCTCCTACATAACCATACCCTTCAGCGACAATATCCCCATCGGCCCCATATATGAACCCGTCTCTAACTTCCCACGGGCTTGGTGTTGTATTTAATCCCATATCACCCCCTAGCCTTTAACATTGCATCTGCCATGCCGTAAGCTTCCTTGGCAATTGCGTCCATTCTTTCCTCGGTGAATCCTATGCGCCCATAATCAAAATGTGCAATTAATGACTGAAGAGCTGCCTTAGCGAACTCATCACGCAGCCCCTCTAGTTGCCATGGTAAATGCTGTTTATCTGTCATACTCCCTCCGTTATTAACTAAACACGATGCTACTTGCTGTTTGATAGGTCATAAAACACGCCGTAGGTTATCTCTTCAAAGCAATCTGGAATGCTTGGTTGCTTATCCATGCCTCTCTCATGATTTGGTATGGCGCAAATAAGAAAGCTTTTATCGTTTTGTGGATATCCGACAATCGTTTCCAACATTCGCATTCCAGCACCGCTGCCGTGCTGGCTAATAGAACAGCATTGAATGTCGAACTTATTGATGATGTAGTCTTTAAAGCATGGTAAATCTTTGAGCTTCTTATTGAGTTCATCTTTCTCTGCGTCTAATGCGGCGTTAAACGCTTTACCTTTCTTCGAGTTAGCTTTAGCTCGAATAACTTTTAACTCACTAGTTCGCTGAGATTCTTTAACTGCAAAATCGAATTCTTTATCTACTGCGAAAGCAAATGCGCGAATTGTCGTTCCATTTTCACCCCATGAATTACTAAAGCTAACTCCTTTAGCCCCAACGCTTTCAATGGCTTCATTGAGAAGCACCTGCCGTTTAGCTTGAATTTCGGCGGTTTCTTTTTTGATTTGCTTGGTAGCTTCTTTGCTAATTTTATAAAATCGATAATCCCTTGGTTCCATCTCTATCTCCTATCTATTAATCAACTCACTAACCTATTGATAATCCACACTCTCGCAGTGGACGCGCTCATGCCCTTGAGTTCATGCCGCTCAATCGCCGCTAATAACTGGTGCGTATTTGGCTTGTACGCTGCTTTACCAGAGCTATTTGTAATATAGGAACCTTAACCCGTCGCTACACAGGCTAGCAATCATGCTACTCAGGGGGTAGTCACTACCTAACCTTTGCCGCTATGCAACTGCGGTCTGTCCGCTTTTTTGTTACATAAATCCTCCGATTCAAACGGTACTTTTTATTAGGCGAGACCGATTTATCGCCTTTGGTTTGTGTCGTGCTGTCAAAAAAGCTATCTCACCACAGCCCACCTTGATGGACTGTAATTAGTTAACTGTGCCTGCTTTTAACCACGTCAGGCGAGGTGGTTCCTTACATTCCCCAACGCAAGAAATCTGTGTATAATTCAATCACCCCAACGTAATTAAAGGATTGAATTATGCCAATCGGCACGTCGTATCAAATGCTCAAAGATATAGGCTCTTTGGGTAAAAGGATTTTTGATAAGAAAATTGATGAAGAAGTCAGAAAAGAAGTTCAGGCAATGATTGATAAATCATCAGAACTATATGACCGTGTTGTTGCTCTTGAGGATGACCGACAATCTAACAGACAGCTTATTTCTGAGCTGCAAGAAAAAGTCAAGAGCGCTAAAAATTTTAATCGTGAGTTTAAAAAGTACGAGCCACAAAAGCTTGAATCTGGTTCTTTTGTTTATGCTTATAACACCGCTCTTCATACAGATAAGCCATCTCACTATATATGTGCAAAGTGCGTAACAGATTCTGTAATATCCATACTTCAACCGAATGCCAACAAAATGTCTAGTGGCGGTTATTATCTTTACACTTGTTATAATTGCAGTAATGATTTTAAGATGAATAAGACCCCCTCAATTGATATTGATTTCCCAGACAGCATAGCTGGAATTAGAAGATATTAATTTACGCTAAGCCCATCCGTGGGCTTTATCTCGCCGTAACACTTCCATCACTCATAATCGGCTTGCGTAGCCGTGGTTGCTTGCGTGTGTCTGGTGCTGATTTGAGCTTCTTCAACTCAACGATTATCTGCGCCATGACATCAAATGAATTAACCTTCCGTGATTCTTCTTTACGCTGCTCCATGCGCTTCTCTTTCCTGCTTAATTTGTAACGCTGTCTTGAGTTCATAATAAAATCCTCAGTTAGTTAACTTTGGTGATTGGTGCCAGTTCGTTACGCTGGTTTCAGTCCGTTTTCATGGTGAGTCCATGCCAGCCTATTGATGGAATCGAACCATCAAACATTCAATGATCGCCATGCGATTCAATCTGATGCAAAGTTACCTTTGCACTGTTGGTCAAACTCAATTGACTGTTACCATGAATCAGCAGGAACTACCTGCATTCACCAATCCCAAAGCTAACTTCACTTTGGCCTCCCGTTTGCAAGGAGGAAGCTAAATTATTAAAGAGCATGAGGCGTATATTTCATGTTGCTTGCCTTCGATGGAATGTATTGTGTACCAATAGTACGCGATAATCAAGTACCAAAAGTACGCAAATTTAATGGAAAAGTACATAATTAAGTTAAACTTTTGTATTTTCAGGTAATTTATTTTCAAAAATTATTTATCTTGCGAGGAAAATCACACGATATAGCGAAACCTATGCTAAATTGTCGTAAAACTCAGGAGGATTTATGAATTTAGATGACGAGAAAGTTGTAAAAGTGGTAATGGAAGTGGGCGGTGCGGTATTTAGACTACTGGACAATACCGACACCATCACCAAAGAAATGATTATTGATGAACTTGAGCGATGTCGTAAAGAGGTAACGAACACCTTACACAAAGGTGCTTTGCGTGATGCCGCTCAAGTGGTTAGAAGTATGGGGAAGATTGGATAGGGCACAAAAAAGCCCTCGCGCTGAGGGCTATTGGCTATTTATGGATAATAAATTATTTTGTCTTGGTGATTAAATCTTTTATCTCGTTTATGTTCTTATTGGTTTCTTTAAAGTTATCATCAATTTTTGATTCGACTTTATCTATGCGCAACTCTGTCTTCTCAAACTGAGAGTCAATTCGGGTAAACCTATCATTAACTCTGCTTTCCATTGCGGTCATTGCAGTAGTTATTTCTTGTCTATTCGTATTTATTGACGCTTGCAATTCTTTTCTTGATTCATTGACTGAGTCATTAACTTGATTTGTTATACTTGAAACTGAAGTTACAACCGCAATGATAATAGTGAGAAAAACAGCAGCAACACTGACGTAAAATTCCTTCCTAGACATGTTACTAACCTCGTTATTTTCATTAGCAGATGGTGTCTTGCTAGGCATTCCTGTTGGTACAATATAAATAACTTGATCGTGATTAGCAACTTCAAATGAAGGAGGTCTGCTGAAATGAATAGGGCTTGGGTCATATACCAATTCTGGCTCTCTAATCTCATTATTCATGTGCTATTCCTTAGCTTTTTTCTTTTGTGATTCCTTCCAATTTCTAATAATGTTAACCCAGAATATATCCACATGACCACAGAGGATGCAAGTAAGCCCGACACATTCATGGGCGACAACCTTTGACATCTCTTTATTCATAGATGTTAGTGTCAGCGCCTGATTTTCACCAACTGCCAGAACTCCGCTCATTGAATTCTTGCCACATGATGAGCATTTACTTGTAACGCCTTTTTCTTCCAGAAACTTGAAAAATTCGCTTGCTGTTACAGAGTTATGCATGTCGATATACATATCTCTTTTTTCTTCTTTTTCTTCACTCATCATTCAATCCTTAAATTAGTTTAAAACGTGTCGTCAGGCCACTTGCTAAGATGCGTCTAATCCGCGCTTCTTGAGCATCTCTTCAAATATTGCGTCATAGTGCGCCCCCTTGGCTTTTAATTCCCTGATTAGTCTCTCAGCTTCTATTTTTGGAAGCCTCTCATATAGCTCTAATAACTCAATTTGGTCTGGCCTTAGGTTTTCATATTTTTTTGATTTTATTTCTGGGAGTGGGTCGCTAAATGCTTCACCTTCTCCATGCTGCAACCAGACTACATCGCAACGTAAGAATTTAGCCAAAGCATTCATCTTCTCTTGCCTAGGCAAAGATTCAGCATTAAACCACTTGCTAACCGCTTTGGATGTAACGCCAATAGCTTTAACGATTGCAGCGCCTCTACCACGTTCATTTAAGCCAGCATTATCACAGGCCAGTGCTAGCCTTTTAGCAAATTCTTGTCGCACTTTTTCGACTTGTACCATGAGTACAATAATAAACCTCTTGCAAAAAACTTTCAGTACGGCAATAATGCGTACCAAAAGTACACAAAGGGGATGTTTAATGAATAACATTAGGGAGCCAATAACGGACATCGGCGTTTCACAGGTTGCGAAAGCCTGTGGAGTTAGTAATCGAGCTGTTTACAAATGGCTAAAGAACGAGTCTTTACCGATGACTGAGTTTTTTGGAAAGACAAACTATGCAAAAGCAATACAAAAAGTTTCCAAAGGAAAATACAAAGCATCTGATTTGCTTCGTGTTAGCCAAAAAAAATTATTAGCTGCATAGCAGCAAAGCTCTTTAATAATCAATCCGCTCTCCTTGCAAACGGGAGAAAACTTAACTCACA
Organism: Providencia sp. PROV004; assembly: GCF_011045615.1. NCBI lineage: Bacteria > Pseudomonadati > Pseudomonadota > Gammaproteobacteria > Enterobacterales > Morganellaceae > Providencia > Providencia sp. PROV004. The sequence goes on along the minus strand of NZ_CP042859.1, from coordinate 3,181,525 downwards.
GGATCGTGAGCAACGGACTAACTACGTCAAAAGGAATTTAACAAATGGACTACGCAACAACACGCAAAAACTTCAATCAATTCGTATCAAATCATCTAATCGCTACGGCATTACAAGCATTGAGAGCTAAGTCTCAGTCAGTGGTAGCAAAAACATTAGGTGTTCATGACTCAACCATTCTGCGCAGAACTGACAAATTTCCTGAGCTATGCGAAACGCTGGCAGCTTCGGGTATTAAAGATTTTGTGCTGGAAGGTGAGAGAAAAATATCTGAGGAAGAATATCGCTTTTTGTGGAAACAAATCGGCGAGCTTTCTTTGATGAGAACAAAAGAAAACGCCCCAGCTGCTGGAACAGTTGAGGCGTATTAGTAAATCATTCACGGGAGTAATTATACATGAATATAGAACAAAAGGTAAACGAATCATCGCTTAAGGTTGGCGATAAATTTGAAACCGTTTATCCGTTCAAGCGTATAGAAATCCCTTATAGGGATGTATTTGGTAGGGATTTATTGGATGTTTTGTGGTTCGGTGGCTGTCATCGAACTACTGAGCACCAAGATAGCGGTAATGATTATGGCTACGAAGAAACATGGTACACAGCAGATGCTGAAGGTAAGAGGGTTCTTGAGGTTTTAGCCGTGGTAGAAATGCCACGGAAATTTCAGCGAAGAATTATCTATCAATGCACCATGATACCCCCAGAAGGAAAGGCAAGGAAAATCTCAGCGACTCATTGCGTTACTGAGTCAAGATTTAAAAAAATGGCATCAGGTTATTTCACTGATTACGAACTAAATTGACAAGGAGGTTGATATGAACGTTGTTAAGCATGTGGACTTTGCTAACAAACAACTGATACCAGACAAACTAGAGGTTAAGGTGGCTGATCTTGATAATGGCTACCTTCGGGTAGCAAATGAAATTCAAGATGCTCTGTGCGCTCTCCAACTAGCAGGCAGGGAATGGCAGGTATTAAATGCCATTATTCGCTTAACGTGGGGGTGGCAAAAGAAAGAGGACAGAATACAAAACATCTTGATTGAAGAGAAAACTAAGCTAGGTAGAAATCCTGTATCTGAATCAGTCGGAGTGCTTGAAGTTAGAGGGATTATTCATGTTCGACGAATAGGCCAAAACAGATACATTTCTATCAATAAAAACGTCTCAGAATGGGTATACACGAAAACAAGGAAAACTATCCCTGAAAACAGGGATAACCATCCCCGAAAACGTGTAGTGGTATCCCCGAAAAAGGGGATCACCAAAGACATTATTTCAAATACAGTAAAAGATATTAATAACTCTTCGTCTGAGAATTCTAACGAATCCTCTGACCGACCATCTGAAAAAGTTTTAATGGTTAAGCCTGATGCGGTTGTTAGCTCACCCAAGGGTAACAAGTGGGGGGATGCTGATGACCTGAAAGCGGCTCAATGGATTTACTCACAAGTATTGATAGTCAGCCCAACAACCAAAGAGCCAAACTGGTCAACTTGGGCTAACGATGTTCGACTGATGAGACAGTTAGACGGGCACACCCATCAAGACATTTGCAAAATGTTCAAATGGGCAAACAAAGATTCGTTCTGGTGTAGCAATGTTTTATCGCCAGCAAAACTCCGTGAGAAGTGGCCAACACTGGTTATTCAAAGTCAGCAGCCAAACCGCACGCAAAGAGTGTCAGGAAGCCAGCAGCCAGCAAGGCAATCGATAGACTACGAAAGCACTGAATGGATGGAGGGTATCGATGTATGAAATCACTAGTTACAGCAATCCAGCAGCGTGATTCAACAGCACTGCAAGCAATGGCAGCACATGCGCCGCCACAGCAGAAGCAAGCGGTAAAACAGCAAGTAGCCCAAGTATTTAACGAGCTTTTCAGACAACTGAAAGCAACCTTCCCAGCGGCAATAGCCAACTTCAAAGAACAAAGTGACCTTGACGAGTTTAAACGCCAATGGACTATTGCATTCATTGAAAATGGAATTAGGACGCTTGAGCAAATCAATGTCGGGATGAAAATTGCAAGGCAGCAAACTAGCCCATTTTTACCTTCTCCTGGTCAGTTTGTTCAGTGGTGCAAACAGGAGGACTTCACTCAGCTTGGATTACCCACTGAAACCGAACTATACGAGGTATTCAAAAAGTATTGCTCGGAGCGCGGCTGGCGTAGGTTTAATTGGCCATCAAATGCCTGTTACTGGATTGTCACTAAAGTTTACTCAGAAATGAGAAGCCGTAACCTGTCTGATTCAGAGGTTATAAAACTTTGCGCGTCTGAGTTAAAAGTCATGGCCAACAAAATTAAATCAGGCGAGAAGATACCCGATCCGATATTGCAGCTAGAAGGCAAAGTGACGCCCACTAAGCGTGACAAAGCGCTATCAATCATTGCTGACCTGAAAAACAAACACGGATTCAAGTAACCAAAGGAATTTAAAATGATTAAACACAGAATTGGTAAGCCATACGTTAGACGCCTAAAGCAAAGCGATATCCCAGCCACTACACAAGCGAAATCAGCGATAGATTACCTAAACAACCCCGATAATCACCTGAAAGAAGCCAAGGCGTATGCGGTTTGTCTGCGTGGTTTGCCAGAGGTATTCCAAGTTTCCTTATCAAAAAGGCAACTCATTAAACTCATGAACGCGGCGATTTTGTAAGCCTAACACACCAAATCATAAGGACTTCTAGATGAAAACGCGGCAAACAAAAATGGAGCTAGTCGCATACCAAAAGGATGACGACAAGAAAGTTAAAACCTATCAACTTCTTCACTACAACGAAAAAACACGCCTGGAGCAGAAAATAAAAGTCACCAAAAGACAGGCGCTTCATGGCTGGGAAGTTAGTTTGAATTTGGACGATTTCCCTAGACTAGAAACTGAAACTGAGGCTTTGCTGAAATACGCCGACTGGCTAGAACGCATGGGAATAGCAATACGCAGAGAAGCTAAGCGGGCAATTAAGCGAGGTGTTGAGTGATGAAATGGTATGAGGAAGCACTTGTCAGAATATTTAGTAGCAACATCCTGACGTTTCTATTTCAACTCATTGCTTGGGGTTCGGTATCGCTTTTAATCGCGATAGATAAGTTAGGCGAGTTTAATCTTCATGTTTACCTAGGCTCATTGCCAATAGTGATTATTCAGGCATTAGTGATGACATGCCTAATTAGGTGGATATTTAAGTTTTGCACTAAGAATATCAATATTAATTAGAGGGATGAGTGATGAAAGGAACAACGTTAACAGAGCTGAATAAAGCGTACTTACGCCAAGGTAGATTTATAGCGGGTAGATACATTCATGCGAACGTTAAATACTTCAGGCAAAGAACGGACGCAATATTTTTTGAGCATGAGCTAGCAGCTGATAAGCACAGACCACGCGGCAAGGCATATTTGCGATTAATGCAAATCGAGAATTTATCCAACACGATGAAGTTTAAAGCGTTGCAAGAAAAAATTCACCAGATGGAGGCATCTAATGCAGGGAACTAATTGGGTTAAGGTGAGTGAGCAAGAGCCGCCGATCAAGACTGATGTTTTGTGTTGCAATATTTTCACTGGAGATAGATTTACAGCTGACAAACTAGAAACCTTCAATTCCTCAAAGGGGTTAATGGCAAAGGGTTTCTACCGTGGAAACCCTCAATGGATAGCAACCCACTGGATGCCACTCCCACCAATGCCAGAGGGTGAATGATGAGCAAAAGGATTAAAAACTGCCCAATGTGCGGCAATGGCAATATCACATTGGCATTACGTAATTCAGAGAAGAGGCAGTATTGGGTGGTTTGTTGCACGTCATGCCATTTAAATATTGACAGAAGCCTAGCCCATTTAGCGATAGATGCATGGAACAGGAGAGCTAACAGTGAGTGATACACCGATTAAAATTCGAATTCTCATGCCCGGCCTAGGCTTTTACGAGCGAGAGGTTCAAGGTCAGGATGGCGACTATTTTGTCACAAACGAAAAAGGCCATGTTTGGTGGCTAGATGATATGGCTAATGACGGAATCCAATGGGAGTTTGTGAAATAGGAGGCTAACTTGGAAATAGAAATGGTCAAATGCGCCAATGGCATATTTGCACCAGCATTCGAACACGACCTACCACGTTTAACTAAATTCAAAAATGGCGAGATGTACACCTTCAGCGCCAAGCTCACAAGAAACCCAGCATTTCATAAAAAGATGTTCGTATTCTTTAAATTCTGTTTCGACTACTGGTGCGCAAATAAGGCAGGGCTCGACTGTATGGATGAGCATAGCCAATTTGAGCGCTTCAGAAAGGATTTGACGATACTTGCAGGATTTTATGAGCAAACGGTAAGGCTAAACGGCGATGTGCGTACAGAGGCTAAGAGCCTGTCATTTGCCAATATGGATTCAGACGAATTCGAACGCTGTTACAAGGCCATGATTAACGCAGCAATAAAACACATTTTCAGAGGATGCAATGAAATCACTGAGAATCGGTTACTGACATTCTTTTAAGGATAGAGAGATGAATATCATATCAAAAATGGCAATCGCCATGGCGTCACTAGCATCACAGAACGCCTTATGGGCTATCAATCGTAATAGCTATTGGTACAGCTACCCCACATCAACTAAGCGCATCACAGGTCACGCAAAGATAAACCGAGCAGCCAAGACGCGGAGGAATAAAAAATAATGGCAAAGCGAACTAACGCATTAGAGCAAATGAAAAAATGGATGGAAGTAATCCCTCAGTGCTTGCAGCCACAGAATAAGCAAGCTGACAGCGAAGAACCCAAAGAGAAGCCAGTAGCTAAGAAGCGGAGGGCGAGAAAGTGAAGGAGCCCCACGTACACAGGCTTCTCACTTACGAAGAAGCAGAAAGACTTTGTGAGCATTATCGAAGGCAAGGTTATTCACCAGTAAAGATACTCAATATTAACCCTCAGTATTTCGATGTATCAGTCAACCTACCCACCCAAAAGTGGCTCAAGCCAACACCGCGAACAATGATTAATAGGATGTGGAGATGAATAAAAATAATCACCCAACGTACAAAGAGACATTTCATAAGCACATGTTTAACTTTGAATTGTTATTCAAATACGGAAAATTTGTTTTGATTTGGTCTGCCTTTGCTTTAGTGGCAGGTTTAATTGCGGAGGTAATACGTTGATATGTCACTAAAACGCGATAAATACGATATTGTATTTTCGCAGCTAGTCAGGGAACGAACAGATTACGAATGCGACTACTGCGGAAGACACTTTAGACACGAACCTTCAAAACTTCACTGCTCCCACTTTAAATCACGACGACACAAAGCAACTCGATACCATCCTCTAAACGCCTTCTCTCACTGCGCTGGCTGTCACCGAAAACTAGGCGAAGACCCACACGAATTCAATGCTCATGCTGTTATCACTTACAGCGAGATGACTATTGATAGCGTGGCTCGTTTAGCGGGAACGGCTGTGAGGTTAAAGCCATGGCAGATGGATGATTTATACCAGCACATGAAAGTTGAGCTTAAACGGCTTCAGGAGCTACGTAGCGAAGGTGTAACAGGTCGGATTGAGTTCACGTTACCTGATTGGTATCAGCACGGCATAACTTATCAGATGGGGGATGTGTGATGTTCACTGACATAGGCGCAGCAATTGAAGAGGCTAGATGGCTCAGGCGGCAAACCAAGCATCACCATGTGGTCACTCAAAACAGTAAAGGATATCTAAAAGTCAGACAAGAAACAGGGTGGAGAAAGGAGTCTCTACTACGCAAAGCATATAGCACACGTTATGACTGCCATAATCACACAGTATTGCCGGAGGTAAGATGAACCTAGAAAGCGCGGTAAAATATCATTTTGCTAAGTCCACTTCGATATCTGACTCACCTAGAGCTACATCGTCAGACTCACTTACTGGAACTGATGTGATGGCTGCTATCGGGTATTGCCAAAGTAAAGAGTCATTCGGCTTTTCTGCGTTCTCGGGAAAGATGGAGATCAGCCAGAATGACAAAGTTAAGGCAGTGCAGTTATTAACTCAGTATGCTTTGAAGCATTGCGACAAGGTTGCAGCCTTACGCAAACTAGAAGGAAAGGTTAAAGCAAAAGTGATGCAAATTCTCGCAAAATTCGCATATGAGGATTATTGCAGGTCTGCCGCAAGTGTTACTGAGTGCGTGAAGTGCTCAGGGCGAGGCGTTGTTAGTAAAAGGAAGACGGTTGTTAAGCATGAAGGAGTAAAGGATAAAAGCGGCAGCGTTGTCTTTAGGAAAGAAAAGCTGGAATTGGTTGATGAGCTGTGCACGAAATGCAATGGAAAGGGTGTTATTTCTTGCGCCTGCAATGATTGCAAGGGCAGAGGAGACGTAATAGATAGGGAGGAGCTTGAGAGGACAGGAATGCCAGTAAGAAAAGCATGCAAGCGATGTTCAGGAAGGGGCTATGAAAGAATCCCAGCCAGCAAGGCATATCATGCTGTTTCTGCTATTAGTGGATTATCACCTGACCAATGGAAAAAATCAGTAAGTAGATTTTATGAATCATTGTCCAATGAGTGTGAGATTGGCGAGAATAAGGCTGATTACATACTAAAAAAAGTGACAAAATAATATCGAATACTTTTAAAGTATAAATTGACTTTTGCACTTTTCTGTGTAAACATGATTCTAATGATGGGAATTTTGCATTTCATTATCCCAAAGCAAGAATATAGAGCCTCACTTCGGTGGGGCTTTCTAATTTACTTTCCCTCATCAATGAGGGTGACATAGTTTAACTTGTTGATATTGTTCCGTTATGGGAATTCCCATATCGCTAGTTCAACCTGTAAGTAATCCTTACAAGTTCACATTCAAGAGGTCGCCTAGTGCGGCCTTTTTTCGTATACGCCGCCACAGAATTCTAATCACACACACTTAATTGACACATAGAGATTGTGCGCGGCTATTTATTAACTAAATTCCTCCGATACGGGGGTGAGCCATGAAACGTATGAAAGAAAATCCTGAAGTATGGGTACAACTATCTGAATGGCTGTCGTCAGTCAAAGAGCAGGGAGTTGGCGCAGCACTTGCAGGAGGTATGGCTATTCTCCGCGGTCGTTATAACGGTGGGGGATGGAAGAAAACCTCCATGGACGCGGTGATGTGTTCAATATTCGCTTGGTTCGCTAAGGATATGTTGAACATTTTTGAAATGAATAATGAGTTAGTTTACTTGCTAAGCGTTTTCATTGGATACCTTGGCGTTGACTTTATTGGTCGCTTATTGCGTAGAGCGGCAGGAAACAAAGTTGGAGTATCAGATGAGTAAAGTATCCCGTGGTATCCGCAATAATAACCCCGGCAATATTGACTACAACAAAGCCAATAATTGGAAAGGTCAATTACCGCATAACCCAAGTGTTGAATCTCGCTTCTGTCGATTCGAAAGCCCTGACTATGGTATTCGTGCATTAATCGCATTACTTCGAACTTACCAGCGCAAGTACGGATTAAACACTGTATCCGGCTTGATTAATCGTTGGGCTCCGACGAATGAGAACAATACTGGCGCATATATTAATGGCGTGACTAAAGAGTTGGGTGTATCGCCTGCTGATATTATCAGTCTTGATGATAAGGCAACCGCTATCAAACTCGCCAAAGCAATCATTCGTCATGAAAACGGCTCACAACCGTATGATGAGGCTACATTCGAAAAAGCGTGGGGCTTGCTGTGAACAGCTTAAAATCATGGCTCCCTGTTCTGTTGTGGGGCGGGCTGTGTATTGCTTTGTTCTTTTCAACTAAAGAAATGATTGAGCTTGGTAAAGAGAATAAAGGCCTAAAGAAAGCAAACAGTTCTCTCGTTGCTGAAATAGCAGACTACGAAAAACGCATCAACTCCCTTCACGAACTTGACACCAAACACACAACGGAACTCACAAATGCAAAAGCTGAAATTGACCAGTTGCGTATTGCTGCTGAGCGTAATCCTGAGCGGGTGTACATCAGAGCCAGTTGTCCGAAAGGCGAAACCAATTCAACCTCCGGCATGGATGATGAAGCAACCGCCAGACCTACTGACTCCGCTATCGGAAATTATTGGTTACTCAGGCAGCGAATCGCAGAGTCCAAGCAAATGATACTTGGCTTGCAAGATTACATTAGAACGGAGTGTTTACGTTAATACCAATCAGTAAATGCTCTTGCAAAAAAAATTAAATTTATGAAAGTAAGAGCGCTTGACAAGTAGATAGAGAACTTCAAAAAAATAGTCATTACGTCTGATGGTTTTTTATCTTGAGCAATAATGAATAATATACAGGCAAGGATAGGAAGAAATATGAGTAAGAGAGTAATGGGATTGGTATACATATATTGATGCTCCCTCTTATGCAATGAAAAATTAACCTATTAGTTAAGTATATTTTTAACAGGAAAGCAATGCGGGAAATTGAACAACAACGACAGGTGATGAAATAAAAAAAAGCCCACACAGGGTAGGCTAAGCACATCTGTTGAACAAATAAATATCACATTAAATGTAGTTGACGTATTCAAAATATGCAAGCGAATAATGAGCCTCTGAGAAATCAGGGGCTTTTTAATGGCAAAAAAATAGCCCCTGGTGTTGAGGCTTAAAAGTGTAGGAATATATATGAAGCTAATAACTTAGCGATGTAATAACCATACCCCTCTTAATGTTACGTTACGAAAGTAAAGTTAAAAGAAAGTTACATTTATTCAAGTTTTGTAATCAGTAGTACGCATTTCACCCTGTGCCACGCTCGGCACATACACACCAAAGAACCTTTCAGGATAAGCCTTGAGGATAACCAGTAGTGGTTTGGTTAACCCTCTTTGGGCTGGTTACTCCTGAGCGCAAGGTTTATCTCTAAAAGGAACTAACTATGTCTTTAGTGGAAATTAAAAAATTTGATTTATTGACTAGCTCTTCTGCAATCGCCGATGGAGTTAAAAAGAAACACAAAACAGTAATTCAACTTGTTCGTCATTATGTTGATGACTTAAATGAATTCGGAAGGGTGGCATTTGAAATGCGATCCTTTGATACAGACGGTGGACGACAAAAGAAACAAGTAGCACTACTTAATGAGCAGCAGGCAACATTGTTAATTACATACATGCGTAACAATGATGTAGTCAGGGCGTTCAAGAAAAGACTTGTTTCTGAATTCTTCAAGATGCGATCTGCTTTAGCTGCCAAAAAGTTAGATAGAAATACGTCAAGATTGGAATATAAGCCAATGACCGATGCAGTCAAAAAGGCTAGAGAGGAACAAGGCAAGACTATTTCACCTCACCATTTTAGTAATGAAGCAGACTTAATTAATCGCATTGTGCTTGGTATGACATCTGCTAAGTTTCGTGTACATAACGAAATAGGAAAGAAAGAGCCTATCCGTGATTACTTAACACCAGAGCAAATACATTGCGTAACTGAATTACAAAGAGCCAACACAGTGTTTATCTCAATGGGATGGAACTTTGAACAACGAAAGGAAGAATTAACTAAGTTGTTTAATAAAAACCATAAGCAACCATTGCTCGATGAGATGCATAGATTGGCGGCGTAAAAATGCGCTTTGCTTGTAAATCAATAAATTACCGATGTACTAAAAGTTGCATCGCCTGAATAGGTCGCTCAGCGGTATTTTTTATTGTTAGTCACAAAGCCCGCTTTCGAGTTGGCTTTTTAATTAACTATGAGGGTAAAAGAATGGCACTCACCGATAAGCAAGAAATGTTTTGTCGTGAGTACCTCGTTGACTTGAACGCTACACAGGCGGCTATTCGTGCGGGGTACAGCGAAAAGACTGCGCGAAGTGTTGGGAATGAAAACCTGACAAAACCTGACATTGAAAAACGAATTCAGGAATTAATGAATGATCGCAGTGAGCGATTAGAGATAACGGCTGACTATGTTCTCAATCGCCTTGTTGAGATAGACCAAATGGATGTATTGGACATACTTCATGATGATGGAGGAATAAAGCCTATTCATGAGTGGCCTAAAGTTTGGCGCATATCATTAAGCGGCATGGACTTAGCTGAAATGTTCGAGTCTAAAGATGGTGAGCGCGATTTAGTTGGCATCATGAAGAAAATAAAATGGCCTGACAAAGTCAAAAACCTTGAGCTACTAGGCAAGCACAAAAACGTTAGTGCCTTCGTGGATAAAGTTGACCTAACCGCTGACGTGAAAGTCGAGAATCGTTCTATCAAGGAGATATTCGATGGCTAACCCTTACTTCAAACCATTTGCAGCAAGCGCCCCTTATAAGGTGGCTTACGGTGGTCGAGGTAGTGGTAAATCTTATTTCTTTGCAGAGCTAGCGATTGAAGTATCACGCAGAATCAAAACGGTCATCCTTTGCACCCGTGAGTTTCAGGGTTCGATTAGTGATTCGGTGCATAAGCTGCTTTGTGAAACTATCGACCGCTTAGGATATGAAAAAGAGTTCGAGATACAAAAGAACACTATTATTCACCTTGGCACCGGTGCTTCATTCGTATTTGCTGGCATTAAAAACAACGTCACCAAGATTAAATCAATTCAAGGTGTCGGAATTTGCTGGATTGAAGAGGCTGAGGCGGTAGTTAAAGATTCATGGGAAGTATTGTTACCCTCAATTCGTGGCGATAAAAACGCTGAGATATGGGTGAGCTTCAACCCAAAGAACATTCTTGATGACACTTATCAGCGATTCGTTGTGAAGCCGCCAGAGGGTGCGATAGTCCTCAAAGCTAATTACGATGTAAATCCCCACTTTTACGACACGCCACTCCCTAAGCAAATGGAAGAGTGCAAAGAGCGCGACCCTGAGCTTTACCGCCATATCTGGCTGGGCGAACCTGTAGCAGATTCAGCGCTGGCAATTATCAAGCCTGCATGGATTGAGGTAGCCGTTGATGCGCATATCAAGCTAGGGTTTGAGCCAAGAGGTAAGCGAATTGTCGGTTTCGACGTTGCTGATGATGGCGAAGATGCTAACGCAATAGTGCTTCGTCATGGCTCGGTTGCCTTATCTGTTGAAGAGTGGCGAGGTCAAGATGTCATATTTAGCGCTGACAAGGTCTATGCGGACGCGGTTAAGAATAACGTAGATACGGTTATCTATGACTCAATCGGCGTAGGTTCTGGCGTTAAGGCTCAATTTAACCGTAAAGATAATCGCATTGTTACTGTGGGATTTAACGCAGGTGCTTCCGTTGAGAAGCCAGAAAGCAACTATAAGCCCGGTAAAACAAATAAAGATATGTTCTCAAACTTGAAAGCGCAGCAATGGCAATTAGTCGCTGACCGCTTTTATAACACTTGGAGAGCTGTCGAGCATGGCGACAAATTCACCGATGACCAGTTAATCAGCATATCCAGTGATATGAAAGATATCGAATACCTTAAAGCCGAGTTATCACGACCCCAAGTCGATTATGACAACAACGGACGCGTAAAGGTTGAGAGCAAAAAGGATATGAAGAAACGCGGAATACCAAGCCCCAACAAAGCCGACGCGTTCATTATGGCGTTTGCCGATGTTCGTGGTGGTCTACGAATTAACCCCGCAGCACTTGCAGGTATCTAATGAAATTATTCAAATGGAAAAAACGCCTGTCAAAGCGAGAGGCGGAGCTTGCTATTGAGCAAGAAAAGACAAAGCAGCTTGAGTTAGAGGCAAAGAAAGCCGCATCTCAAACGCAGCTAATGCAGATGCTAGTCACTGAGGAAACAAAGCGGCAGCAGCCAGTTAAGATTAAAGCCCCTGAGCTTCATCCGCTGGTGTTGCCTGAAGGCGAAGATGCTCCTATCGCAATGGATAGCTGTGGTACATATGCATACGCCAATCAGTATGCCAGCCAAGATGTGGGCTTCTACACTGGGTTCCTTGGTTATCCCACGCTGGCGATTATGTCTCAGTCTAGTGATTATCGCAGCGTTCCTGAAACCACAGCTAAAGAAATGACGCGCGAGTGGGGCAAGGTTAAATCGCGCGATGACGGTCAGAATGCAGCCGATAAATCAGATATTGTTTCTCAAATTAACCAAGCGCTTGAAGATTTCGGCATTCGTGACATTTTCAGGCGTCACATTGAGAATGAAATGATATTCGGGCGCTCTCAGATTTATCTAGATATCAAAGGGCATGATGATAAGCGTGATTTACCACTACTTATCAATGAGGCGGGAGTAAAGGAAGGTGAGCTAAACGGATTTGCGGTGATTGAGCCTATCTGGTCAACGCCTAGTATGTACAACTCAACCGACCCAACTAGCCCTGATTTCTTCGTGCCTACTCAGTGGTTTGTTTTAGGTAAGAATACTCACGCTGATAGATTGCTAACACTAATCATGCGACCCGTGAGCGATATCCTGAAGCCAGCATATAACTTTAGCGGTTTATCCATGCTTCAGTTAATGAAGCCGTATGTCGAACGGTGGCAGCGTACAACTGACTCTATTAGCGACCTAATTCACTCGTTTTCGCTAACTGGCCTAGCTACCGACATGGAAGACATTCTTTCTGGCGGCAGTAACGCAAGCATGGTTCTTCGTGCTCAGATGTTCTCGCAGATTAGAGATAATCGCGGGTTGATGCTGACGGATAAGCAGAAAGAAGAATTCTTCCAGTTCAATACTCCACTGTCTGGCTTGGATGCTTTGCAGCGCCAAATGCAGGAGCAAATGTCAGCTCCAAGCCATACGCCCATGGTTAAGCTGTTAGGTATCACACCTAATGGTCTAAACGCTAACAGTGATGGTGAGATTAGGGTTTATTACGATTACATCTCTTCGCTTCAAAATGCTCACTTGCTGCCACAAATAAACAAGATCATCGACCTTATTCAGCTTCACCTATTCGGAAAGATTAACGACGGTATCTATTTCGAGTTCACGCCGCTTTATCAGTTGGATGAGAAAGAGATTGCTGAAATAAATCGTACCAATGCGGAAACGGCTGAGAAGCTGGTGAATATTGGCGCGGTTGATGGTGAAGAGGTTAGGCAAACACTTGCAACGGACGAATCAAGCAAGTTTAGCTTTATCGACCCTGACAAGATAATCCCATCACCTTTTGGAGTTCCTGATTATGGAAGTGCGGAGGAAGAAACCGAGTGATGCGGTAATGCCTGAAATCAAGACGTCAGAGGCTATATGTGCGTGGTATTACAAAGAGCTAATGGAAATCATCAAGGATATCCGAAAGGAGCTTGATGACGCTCTCATTAACGAATATCACGGGAGAGCTAAAAAGGCTCTAGCCAATGACGGAATTTCAGACTGGATAGCCCATATCGCAGATTACATGCTGGATAAGTGGAATAGGCGACTTAACTCAATATCTGAAGAGGTCGCAAAAGACTTCATCGATAAAACGGTTGGCAACTACGATACTCGCTTTGCGGCAATGTTAAGGCGCAAGGGATTCACTGTTCGAATGCAAAACAGCGAACGGACGTTAGATGCCTTGCGGGCTGCGATGGGTGAAAACGTTGGGCTGATTAAATCCATTGGCACTGAGTACCTAAGTAAGGTTCAGATGCATGTCTGGCAATCAGTAACAGGTGGCTATGACCTAGCAACACTAACCGATAACTTGGCGCATGATTTTCATATCGCCAGAAACCGAGCGAAGACAATCGCGCGTGACCAAGCTAACAAGGCTCATGCAGTTATTGAACAAGCAAGGCGGAAAGAGTTGGGGATTAAAGAGGCTATTTGGATCCACTCTCACGCAGGTAAGCAACCACGAGAATCACACGTTAAGGCTCACGGTAAGAAGTTCGACATTGAAAAGGGAATGTATATCGATGGTGAATGGATATTGCCGGGTGAAAAAATAAATTGTCGATGTGGCAGTAAGGCAATTCTTCCATTTTAAATAGGGGCGGTCATGAAGATGACAGATAGCCTCGCTTTCGACAGTGGCACATCAATGCGGAGTAAGGACGCAAACGGGCACCTAACCGTTGAGCGTACCGTGATATCCAAAGCCGCAGTAAACCCCTATTACGGTAGAGAGATACCAGATAGTGAAAGGCTAGCGCTAGAGCCTGAGCGGATTTACTACATGCTGCGTGACCCTGTCGAATTAGAGCGAGCAGCAAATACATTCAGCAAAAAACAATTACTCATCAAGCATATTCCCGTCGATTCAGACGAACCGCAGAAACAATCAACCATTGGCACTATCGGATCAAATATCACATTTGAAGACGGTCGCCTGTTTGCCGACTTGTGCGTGTGGGATGGATATGCAATCGGGTTAATTGAAGCAGAAAAAATGAAAGAGCTATCCGCAGGTTATGGCTATACAGCAGATATGACCAGTGGAGAGTTTGAAGGGCAGTATTACGACGGAGTTATGCGAAACATTATCGGTAACCACGTTGCATTAGTCGAGCGCGGCAGAATCGGGCGAGACGCTATTATTTCAGACCATCAAACAGTTGATTTGGAGAAATTAATGAAACTGAAAAAAGGTGCGCTTGCTAACATTGCCGCACAAACAAAAACAGCGTTAGGGATGGATTCAGACCTAACAGAAGCGCAACTTCATGCGATTGTGAATGCGGTTGCATTGGGTATGGATGAAGTATCTACCGAAGCGTTGGTGGGTGCTAGAGACGAAGAGGCTAAAAAGGCTGAAGACGAGAAAGAGGAAGATAAAAAAGCCTCTGACGAAGATGACGCTAAGAAAAAAGCTGAAGATGAGCAAACACAAGCTGAACGTGATAACGAATCAGAAGATATGCGCATCAAAGAGCGTGAAGAGCGCGAACGCAAAGACCGTGAAAAAGATAAAGCGATGGACTCTGCTATCAAGTTAGCTGAAGACCAAGCCGTTGCTCGTGTAACTAAGTTATTTGAAGCGCGTGAAGAAGTGAAGTCTCTGGTCGGTCAGGTTGCTATGGACAGTGCTGATGATGTCTACGCATATGCATTAAAGCAATGTGGAGTGGATATCTCTGGCGTTCATCCTAGCGCATTCAAAACAATGGTTGGCATGGTTAAGCAAAATCGCGCTCAACCTCAAAAAGCAAGTCTAGGCATGGACTCTGCGGCATTCGCTGAAGACCCGTACACCACTCGCTTCAAACAGGCTTAATAAGGACAAATCATGACAGGTTTTCAAACTCGAATGAATAACGACTTGCCACTAGGTGTGGCGGGTGACTTCGCCTCGACTAACCCGCATTTCTCAATGCTGGCTGGTGAGGGGCAGTTAAGATCAGGTGCAACAGGTGTAACGGTTGGTTTATTTGCATGGGCTGACGAAAATGGCTTAGTAACCAACGTTAAAACGGCAGGTGCATTGATCGGTTTCGTTCATCGTAACAATCAGGCGATCATCTCTGCGTATGGCGAAGGTGCAACAATGTTAGTACCTAAAGGCCGTGAAATCACCCTCATGACTGGCGGTGACTATTTCGTCAATCTCGAAGCGGGCGGTACTCGCGGTCAATTTATTGTTGCTGATGTAGCAACAGGTAAAGCAAAAGCAGTTGACGCTATCGACCCTGAAGACGCAACAGTTGAAGCAACTCCGTTCCGTGTGGCCAAAACGGTTACATCTGGCTTAACTAAAATGTCTAGCTCACTGTAAGGATAAGTAATGACACAATTAAATTTTAATGCGCTTGAGCAGCGAGCTGGCATTGTCTTTGCGACAGGTTACAATCCTCAAGCATTAACGCCACTTGCTAAACAAATGGCAATGGATAGTGAGCTAGTGACTACGCCTAACGCTGGTGTTTTATCACTGTTCACTACCTACGTTGATCCGAAATTAATCGAAACGCTTGTTACGCCAATGCGTATGGCTGAGATTTTCGGTGAGACCAAAAAAGGTGACTGGACAACACAAACAGCTCATTTCCCAGTGATTGAATCTACTGGTGAAGCGTCAAGCTATGGCGACTACAGCAACAATGGTCAAGCTGGCGTAAACGTTAACTGGCCTATGCGTCAACCTTATCACTATCAGACAATTATCCGTTTGGGTGAAAAAGAAATGGCGATGGCTGGTGCGGCCAAAATTGATTGGTCTTCTCGCAAGCAAATTGCAGCAGCACTGACCTTGAACAAGTTCCAAAACAAATCCTACATTTACGGGATTGATGGTCTGCAAAACTACGGCATCTTGAATGACCCTGATTCACTGCCTAATGTGACGTCAACTCCATGGGAAGCAATGGACGGGCAAGGTGTTTATGACTCAATTCAGAGCAAACTGTATGGCGAGCTCATCAAGCAAACCAATGGCCATGTAGAAGCCTCTACCCCAATGGTGCTGTTATTATCACCGAAAAACGAAGTTAACCTGCACAAAACAAACCAGTACAACGTTAACGTGTATGACCAGTTAAACAAAAACTTCCCTAACTTGGAAATTCGCAGCATCCCTGAGTTTTCTACTGATGCGGGTGAAGTTGTTAAGCTGATTGTTCGTGAATATGAAGGTCAAGAAACACTAGACCTGAGCTTCACTGAAAAAATGCGCGTTCACGCGATGATCCCCGAACTGTCATCTTGGAAGCAAAAACGTTCTCAGGGTACTTTCGGGTGCATCATCTATCGTCCAATGTTCATTGCATCGATGCTGGTTTCTTAATCATTATCCTCGTTGTTAATCCTTGCCACCTTCGGGTGGCATTTTTATAGGTGAATTTTATGTCTGAAGTAACAGTGGCGTGCAAATTGGCTAATGGCTTGTATCTGGATGTTGGCAATCAGCGAGTAACAGTAAAAGGTTTCGCTAATGGCATTCAAGACGAAAACGGCTTTGGTCTAACTCATGGCGTCGATAAATCGATTTGGGATGCATGGCTGGAAGAAAATAAAGGTCGTGACATTGTTAAAAATGGCCTCATCTTCGCTCACGAAAAAGTGAAAAGCGTTGAAGCCGAGTCAAAAGAAAAGAAAGACACAAAGTCAAAAACTGAGCGTCTAAAGCAAAACACTGAAGGTGTGCAGACTGCCGAAGAGTAAGGGATAACATGAATAATCGCGAACTAATGAAATATCGCAGCCAGCAAGCAGCCAGCAATATCAACGATGGCGTTGTGGAGTTTAACGTAGCTAAGTTTCGCGAGATTTATCCCAACACCAAAGGCACTGATGCACAGCTAGAATCAGCGTTCGTTAAGGCTGGACTACTCTTGCGTAATGATAGGTTTAGCTGCGTTAAAGACCTGAAGGAGCGTGAAATGCTTCTCTTCTTGCTTGTCGCTCACATGGCCATACTTCAATCAAATATCGAAGATGGTAACAGCGCGGTAGGCCGAGCATCTAGCGCAGCCGAGGGAAGTGTTTCTGTATCGCTGGACTATGGAACAACAACTAATGCTGAAAAGTGGTACACACAAACGCCTTACGGTGCTGAGTATTGGGCTTTAACAAGTCAATATCGCTCATTCCTGTACACGCTTGGTGTCATGCCAATGCCTGTTTGGAGAGGTGGTTATTATGGCTAAAAGCAAGCTTGAGGAAGCGCTGGAAAAATATCTATCGTCTGGTTCTAACCTAGAGCTAAGGGCAGGGGTATTAGAGGGAGCTATCTATGATGATGGCACACCAGTTGCTCATGTTGCTTATATGCAAGAATTTGGAGCAAGCATAAATCAAGCAGAAAGAACAGGTACGATTTACCGCAGCATCAGAAAAGACGGCACATTTAACAGAAATGGACGATTCGTAAAAGCTAAAAACTCTAATTTCGCAACAGATCACAATATTCCAGCTCATACAATAAACATACCTCCCAGACCTTTTTTTCGCTCAGTCATTGCTAATGGCAGAACGACTTGGTCTGCAATACTGGCCAAAGGAATAGAAAACCGAGGAGGTGTAAGGGGGGGGATGGAATATCTAGGTGGTGCAATAGTAGAGGAGTTGCATGAGTCAGTGATGACTTGGACTTCTCCACCTAATGCTGCTTCTACCATTGCTAAGAAAGGATCAAATAGCCCCCTTCGTGATTCTATGAGGCTATCTAGGTCATTTAGTTTTGAGGTGAATGATGATCAAAGTTAGAGCTATCGCCAACGCTGCTATTCAGGTGGTTAACAAAAACTTACCAGCAACCCTCTTGGCTGATGAAGGTTTTGATATTGACGATGCTGGATATCAAACCCCTAAGTATTCCGAGTATGAAATCTCCATGCAATTGCAAAGCCTGAGCACTCAAGACCTTGAGCATTTAGGCGTTATCAATCAGCAAGGTGAGTTTATATACGGATATGCGAGAGGGCAGATTGAGGCCATTCGGAGAGCTAGTCAGAAAGGGGCGGATAAGATTAGCTTTGTTGCTTATGGCGAATCTGAAGCGTCTGAATGGCTAGTAACTAAGGTCATAGAATCGTACCCATCTTGGGTTAAGGTGCTTTTATGGCGGCAACAATAAGCGTCACAGAGCGCGATATATTTTCTGAACTGAGACCATACTTGATTGAGTTATTCGACTGCCCTGTCGTAGTGGGGTATCAGAATAATGTCCCATTACCCAAAGACGGCATTGTTATGCACATGCTGTTTGAGCGCAATCTTGATTACACCTCTGATTACTGGAATCCAGCGATAGAAGAAATGGCGTCTCAGTCATCAGTCGAGGCAGCATTTCAACTGGATTTTTACGGTGCTGAAGCAAACTCACGCTCTCGTGTTGTAGCGAATCTTTGGCGAAGTGACTATACAACCTCGCGAATGACTAAATGCCAGCCACTTTATTGTGGCGAGCCAAGAAAGAATATCCTCGTTAACGAATCAAATCAGTACGAAAACAGGATGATGCTTGAAGTCAAACTTCAATATAACCCTGAAACAACCTATCACGTCGATGGTGTCGACGAAATCTCAATTACTACCACAAATATCTAAGGTAAAAATATGAAATCTATTCCGGCAAGCGATATCGTCCAGATATTGCCCGGTGTCGTTGGCACTGGCGGCAATCCACTGGCTCTTAACGCATTGTTTATCACCAAAAAGCAACCAGCATCGATGCTAGGCGTGAAAGCTTTCGGCTCTGCTGATTTGGTCGGCGAAGTGTTCGGTAAAGACTCTAAAGAGTATGAGGCTGCGCAGGTGTATTTTGCAGGATTTGATAACTGCACAGTGTTGCCTGACACGCTATTTATCGCATCAATGGTTACGACAGCCCAAGCGGCTAAGTTAGTCGGCGCTAAGCTTCCAACTCGAACCGCTAGCGAATTTGCAGCATTACCACAAGGTCTGATTTTAACAATCGATGGTCAGGTTACATCTGTGAACTTCGAAACTGAGGTTAACAGTTATTCATCTTTAGCGGCGACAGTCACTACGGCTTTAGGTGCTGCGGCAACGTGTACCTATGACACAGGCGCTAAAGTGTTTGTCATCGAAGGCGCAACAAAAGGCGCGGTTGGTTCTATCTCATTTGCTGAAGGTGATTTAGCAACGTTCATGGGATTAACTGAAGCATCTGGCGCACAAGCTAACAACGGCATCAACGCTGACACTATCGAAGAGCTACTGCCTCGCATCACCAAAGAAACGACAAACTTTGTTTCTATCGCGGCGATTGATTTTACCGCAGAAGAAAAGCTAGCAATTTCTCGCTGGGTCGCTCTGCAAAAAGACCGCTATATGCACGTTCTGTATCAAACAGAAAACGGAGAAGGTGAGCTAGAAACTATCAGTTCAGCAATTAAAGAGTCCGATATCGGCGGCACATGCTTATTTTACGGTAGCCACAAACACGCAGCCTTTGTCTGTGGATTTGCAGCAAGCCTGAACTTTGATGAGCTGAACGGCCGCACAAACTTGGCATTCCGTGGTCAGGAAGGTTTAACGCCTTCAGTAACAGATAAAGCGCTGGCAGATGAATTAATCGCGATGGGCTTTAACTTCTACGGCGCATACGGCACGGCTAATGACCGCTTCATCTTTGTTTATCCTGGTTCCGTATCAGGTAAGTTTAAGTGGGTTGATAGTTATGTGAATCAGGTGTTCTTCAATAACCAACTCCAATTAGCGTTAATGACGATGCTGAAAAGCTTTAAATCTGTACCTTACAACGAAACAGGTAAGGCAATTCATCGTTCTGCCGTGGCTGATCCAGTATTCCAAATGCTCAATTTTGGAGGCATCCAAACTGGCGTTGAGCTATCTGAGCAACAAAAGAAACAAATCAACATCGAAGCTGGATTTGATGCGGCATCTCAAATCAATACGGCGGGTTGGTGCATGAAGATTGAAGACACGCCAGCGCAAACACGCGGTCTTCGTAAATCAATGCCTCTGAAACTGTGGTACGCCGATGGCGGCAGTGTTCAGCAAGTTAATCTCCCATCAATCAACGTCCAGTAAGAGGTAAAAAATTATGCCAATGGGACATAACCCAAGAACATTAACATCGGCAAATGCCGTTTTGATGATCCGCTGTAAGGGCGTTTATGACGAGTTCGTGAAGTTGCAAGGTTTTCAGGCTGATAACGCGTGGAACTTTGGTGACGCAAATATCGGCGAGACTCGCATGGGTGTCGATGGTAAACAGTCCATCGGCTACACGCCACATGAAACGCAATGGACGCTTTACTTGGAAGCAAACAGTGTATCTACACAAATCATGGAAAACATTCGCAAGGACTTTAACGCGAACATGGAAGCCCGATTTGTGGATATCGTTGTCGAAATTCCATCAATCGGCAAACGCTACAGCGCAACGGGCGGCTTAACGTCAATGACTGGCGGCGCAAGCGGTAAAAAAATGCTCGACGGAACAAGCTACAACTTCAATATGGTCTTCGAAGGTGCTGAGGAAATCTAATGACGCTGAAATCAAAAACTATCACGATTGAAAAAGGTCGTGATGCTGGAATGATGTATCAAGTTACCGAAATGCCAATTGCCAAAGCGGATAACTGGGCGATGCGAGCACTGTTCGCAATTGCCAATGGTGGTGTGGACTTGGAAGGCGTCAGTCCAAATATGGGTATGCTAGGCATGGCTAACGTAGCAATCAAGGCGCTGGCAGGGATTAATCCGAATGTCGGCATTCCGCTACTGGATGAGCTTCTGGATTGCGTACAAACCATCCCGTCAGGTGGCACCGCTCGACCTCTGTTACTTGATTCCGACGTGAAAGACCTCACCACGATGTTCACACTTCGCAAGGAGGCATTGGCCATTCACCTTGATTTTTTAGTGCAAGGCGGTGGCTTAAGCTCGAAAAGTTAAAAGCTGGTCTACCGCTACGTGATGGCGTGATGGCTGAAACTTTGAACGTGTCCAGTGTTGTGTATCAGGTGATAACAGCCAAGTATGCAACACTGCACGAGCTTTCAACGATTTACAGCCTAGAGGACGCGCTTAACTTGCTAGAAATTCATCAAGTCGAGGCGTACAACAAGCAACTGATGAGTGAGTTAAACGATGGCAACTCTAATTGATACCCTTCTCGTATCGCTAAAACTTGATAACGATGGCTTTGTTAACGATGTAAAAAAGGCAGTCGCAGAAAATGACAAGTTGTCAGCGTCAATTGATGATGTGGATAAATCCTCGGCTAACCTGACAATAACAATTAAAGGGTTATCAGAGGAAAAGAAGAAAGCCAAGGAGCAGACTGATAATTTTACCAAGTCGGTCAATAATGCAACTAAGGCGCTAGTCGGTTTATTTACCGCTATCTTCGTTTCTACTGGCCTAACTAAGCTAATCGATGAAACCGCTAAGACAAACGACCAGTTGAATTTCCTGAGCAAAAACTTAGGGATGAACGCTGCGGAGGTTAAACGCTGGCAAGGTGCTGCGGAAATGTCTGGCGGTAGTGCTGATGGCATGGCGGCGAGTTTATCTGGTCTGAGTAAATCGCTGTGGGATATGGTGACAATGGGTGATACTTCGGTATTGCCTTACTTTAATGCGCTGAATGTTGGCGTGATTAAATCCAATGGCGAACTCCGAAACCTTGATGATATCTTGCTGGATGTGTCAGATAGTCTATCGAAAATGTCACGACCACAGGCCTATAACTTCGCTAAGAATATGGGATTTGATGACGGCACTATTAACATGCTGTTGCAAGGTCGCCGTGAGGTGGAAGAATATCTTGCACTGCAAAAAGATATCGTCGTCTCATCTGAGCAAGAGTTAGAAATAAGCCGCCAATTAAACAAGCAGAACGCTTTAGTTAGCCGTCAATGGGAAGGGTTAAAAACCTTACTTGCAAACTACCTGATGCCGTATGCGCTTAAATTCTCTGAGACTATATCGGGATTCTTGAATTACCTGAATAGAAACAGAGACACGGCTGTCTTTGTGTTCAAGTTCATAGGCGCAGTAATAGGCGTTACGCTTATCCCTCTAGCCCTGAAAGCTGGTGCGGCATTCATGGGTATGTTTGCACCGTTGTTCGGTGGCGTTGGTTTACTACTTCTTCTTGGTGGCGCAATCGCAGCTCTCTATGACGATTACGATAAATGGAAGAAAGGTGAAAAATCCCTGTTCGATTGGTCGGAGTGGGATGCTTCAATTACCTTTGTTCTCGAAAAACTTAAAGCGTTTAAGGAGTGGTTCCAAGATACCACTATCGGCAAATGGTTTACTGACCAAGACGGAAACCTGAGTGGTTGGAAATTGGCTCTAGGTGGATTTGCAACTTGGTTTGCTGGTAAGTGGGCTCTCAAAATACTATCTACCTTAACCAAGATTGGCGCAGGATTTTTTAGAATGTTTGGCTTGCCGGGCTTACTGGTGGGCGGAGCTGTATTGGCCTTTGGTATACTGGCAAACAAAATTGATGAAGTTTTTGATTCTCTTGAAAAATTCAATGACAAGATGATTGAAAAATTTGGCAATGTTGCGGTTGCTGTGCATAAGTTCAATGATCCAAATGCCACAGCCGAGGAAAAGGCAATGGCAGCAGCTAAAGCTGTTGATGGGTTTGGAATTGCTCCTGGTGCGGGATTGTTAAGTTTAGGGACGGAAGGCGCTAAGAACGTATTTAATAATTTCAAAAAAGCTTTATTAAATAATGGGTCATCATCTGGATTTACCGCTTCGGGGGTTGAGGTTCCAAATCAAGATAAGCGTATCTACAGAACAGCTAACGGGGATATTGTTCGAGAAGGTGGATCGAGAGCGTGGCGCAATAATAACCCTAGCAATATGATATGGGGTGAAGGTGCGAAAAGCTTAGGTGCTATCGGTCATGATAAGAACGCTGCTGGTCATGTCATGGCTATATTCCCAGATAAAGAAACAGGGGATAAAGCTAGAGAGTGGATGTTGTTTGAAAGTAACTGGGCTAAACAATTGAGTACTAAAGGTGATTATGGCGCAGGGCTTGGGTATAAAGATAAAACCCTATCTCAGGCAATTACTAGTCATTCTCCTATTGAGGGATCAAATGATACGGCGGCATACATAAGAGATGCGTTGGCGGTTGTAGGCGGAAAAGACAAGAGGATGGGGGATTACAGCCCATCTGAGAGAAGGGCTATACTAGAGTTGATTGACAAGAAAGAGGGGTGGGATGTAGGTAAGGAATATTCAGTAAATCAGTCCAATGCTATCAATAATGCGAAAGGTTTTATGTCTACGCTATCAAAACCTTTTGCTGCTGGAATTGGCGGTTTAGCTGATAATTTCTTGGGGCAAACTAGTAAACTACAAACTCAAAGTCAAACTATCAACAATAAGACAGATATTACCACTGGTGATATCAATATAAGCACCACCGCCAGTACAATATCTGGTGTTGCTGAAGATATTGGTGATTCTCTAGTTAATCGCGTTTATCAGTTAGTACCAACAATGAATTGATTTGCTACCATTTGCATTAAGGCAGTGGCACAATATGTTTAAATAACGTTCAT
The DNA here is from genome assembly GCF_011045615.1 of Providencia sp. PROV004. Taxonomy (NCBI): domain Bacteria; kingdom Pseudomonadati; phylum Pseudomonadota; class Gammaproteobacteria; order Enterobacterales; family Morganellaceae; genus Providencia; species Providencia sp. PROV004. The sequence continues at coordinate 3,157,656 of NZ_CP042859.1, read as the reverse complement.
GAGGTGAATGATGATTAAGTATATCTGTGCTCTGCCTATTTTGTTTTCTGGCTTTTCGTTTTCGGCGACAAACAATAATGATATGGGGCTATATAGGGATAATAGTTACAATATACTAGCATTGGCAGGTGGTTATGAATGTGGCGTATATTCTGTTCCAGATGACCTGAATGATAGTGATAAATATAATAATGTCCGTATAGGCGGGGCTAAGTTAGAGGTTACGCCTTATTCTGGCGATAATAGCGCGATGGTAAATGTGGTATTAGATACAGGAGTGGTTCTAACATCGCCAAAGCTGGAATTAATTTCAAAGGGAGCGGAGAAAACTGTTTATGGTAGTGATAAGTCTGGAGATTTCTTTGCTTATATTGTAAGTAATGAAATAGGGGTTACTGTAGTGATCCAAAACAAGAACAAAGGGAAAGAGATTAGCATTGGTGTAGCCAATTGCAAGTACGACAAAAAACAGTAACCAACAAGCCCCTCGGGGCTTTTTTATTGAGGATAGAAAATGAACCAACTAGATATTTACCTGAATAAAGAAAGCCGAAATGGTTTACTGTCGGGGAACGAAAGATTTAAACTTGTCTTTATGAGCGAGGTTTTTAAGGGGAAATTCTTGATAACCGAATTCAGCAATGGCGAGGTTAAGCATTACACGCAGATGCAAGGTGAAGAGCCTGTATTAACAAACACAATGCCATATAATGAAAGTGACTCACCTTATTCAAGAATGGCATTGGATATCGTGGAAAGAGCGTTAAATCACAACTGATCAAACGATCAGTAACACCGTAAAATGGTTAAATTAAAATTACTAGAATAAAGGCCATTTTTGATAGAAAAAGAAAGTTTACTTCAATAATCTAATGCAAACCAAAGAGATGTTTTTTTTGATAACTGTATTTATACACATAATACATTACTAATATTGGACTTTAGTAATTAAATAATCATAATAGACATGCATAAAATATGATTGTGTGCTTTTTATTCTATTATGATATATTCCACCCTATTAGGGAGGTGAAACATGAAGACTAGAAACTTAAAATCCAAAAAAGATACTGACGCACTCATCGCATCTGTTGAAGAGTGTTCTGAGTTTATGGAATTAGTGGATGTCAAAATGGAGCGCGCACAATTATCCTTAGCTGAAAAAAAGGACAGATTTAAGAGGATAAAAGAGAATGGCGCTAGACTCACAAAACACCGTTTCATTGTATGATTTTATTTATTTAGATAAGCCCCGTATTTACACACTTCTAGCCCAACTTTCAATAGATGGCGTGCAGCAGTCATTAAAAAAAATTAATGGCGAAAAAAGCGCAGAAACAACAGAAAAAAAGATGGAAGGAAAGGGTAACCTAGGTGTGGCTGCCGGTGCGGTAGCTAGCTCTCACAAAACAACCGAAGATGCATCGGAGCTAATTGAATCTATGCATGATGTTTCTTGGTCGTCACCAATGCAGCTTTTAGATGTATTGAGTGAGCTAAATATAATTCATCGTGGAACAGATGGTGCGAATATTGGCTCTGTGATATTAGCTCGAGGAGGAATAAGGATATTTGATGTTATAAGCCTCAGAAAAGCTATTCCTGTGCTGGGTGCGCTTGCAGGATTCCAGCAAAATAATTCAAATCTCCCTCCAAAAGCTAAAAAAGCTAAAAGGTCTAAAGTAGATATCCATGATATTGAGATAGAAGCAGGGGTGACTATAGGCATGATGTCTGGACTGCTTGACTTAGTTGATGACTCATTGCAAGTTGATTTATTTGAGCACAATGGTAATCAAACCTGGATGACTCTTTCATCTAGTGGCATGACCATCAACTCTTCAGATCTAGCACTTAAATATGGCTCTCAAATACCTGGAGAGTGGTACGTTATCGGTATTGTTGATGCTTTACCTGACTGGGAATCTGGCCAGTTTATGAATATCCCTGAAGATATGAACCCTCTAAAAAGCGGGCTGTATGAAATGCTAGACTCTATAAGAAATAGCATGGGAAGAAGAGCAGGAAGTTATGGCGTTACGCCGTTAATGGTATTCAGAAAAGCTATAACATCGGGAATATATCCAGAAGAGTAATCAATAAAATCTATAGTTAGTTTAGGTTTTAAATCCGAAGATTGCAGTTTATCTAAATTTTATAAATGGTCGCTCAGGCGGCCTTTTTTATTACCTAAAATTCGAGGTTCTTATGTTCGGAATGCCAGATATACCAAACTGGAAGGGTATCCCTGACGCTGCCATTAACGCAGGAATTAGTTTAGGCGGTGGTGCGTTAATCAATACTCTATTCGGTAACTACTGGGGAATATTTAACGAGTTCGGCGTTCCGCTATTGCTTGCTGATAACGTTCTATCCCTGCAATACCAAAATCAGAGCCGTGTAGTGAATGCGCCGATAGAGAAGGGTTCTTTTACCAGTTACAACAAAGTGGCTGACCCATATAAGGCCACTGTGCAATTAAGCAAAAGTAGCGGTGGCACATTAGAGCGCGGGGCTTTTCTGGCTCAGTTGGAAATACTAGCCAAAAGCACACTCAAGTTTTACATCATCACGCCTGAGTATGTTTATAAAAGCGCAAATATTGTCGGCTTTGATTTTGCTCGTGAGGCTAGAGACGGTGCGACCTTGATTAAGGTGAACGTACATCTTGAGGAAATACGCGAGGTATCGGTTCAGTACGACGAAGAAGAAGTGACTAATCCTGATGATACACGAATCAAGGACACTGGAGACAAAACGCAGCAAGTATCATCCATGTTTTCTGGCGATACGCTTGATGAATTAATGAAGATTATTGATGACCCCACCAAATCAGCATTACTGAGAACAAAAGAAGTGGCATCGGTACTTTATAAAGCAGTCTCTAACCTTGGCGGCGACCTAACTCAGATACAGCAACAAGCTGAGATGATAGTAGATCAAGGAGTTAGCCTCCAATGATGACAATAATTCCAACCTCTCCAATTCCCAATCAAATTCTAACCTTCACGCTTGATACTGATGAATACGAGATAGAGCTAAATTCTCGCAGGAATAATCTGTACGCGACAGTGAAAAAGAATAACGAATACGTGGTTTGCAATCGGATATGTCGAAACATGACGTACATCTGTCAGTGGTTAATATTTGCAGACCAACAAGGTAATACAGACCCGATTTACACTGGATTGGGTGCTAGATATAAGTTGGTGTGGGCTGATGGCATTTAATCGAAAGAGGATCAAACTAACGCTGAAACTGAACGGTAAAGATGAAGTTTTCACTTCGGATAACCAAAATAAGCTATCAGACGTCGGTTTGCGTATTAGTGCAGATGTGACATTTGGCTATGGCTCTCCGGCTCCATATGCACGAATAAGAGTTTACGGTCTACCTCAAGAGACGATGAATAAACTCATCACTGCAAAGTGGCAGAATGTAAAGGCGCTGAGGACTTTAATCACCATTGAAGCCGCGGAGGGTGATTTTGCTCAAGTGTTTAGCGGCGGGATATTCATGGCTTTACCTGAATACTCAGAAGCCCCGAACGTTTCAATTGTTATTGAGGCTATCTCTGCGGTTTTTGAGAGCAAATTACCGACACCAGCCGAAAGCTACGAGGGTTCACACTCTGTCTCTGAAATTATCAGTGGCATATGTAAACGTATCGGGTTTTCGTTTGAATCCAATAACGTCAATGCGATGGTCGATAACCCTTATCTAACTGGATCTGACTTAGAAAAAATCAGGTGGCTATGTGTCAATAACGACCTTGATTTATACCTTGGTAATAACAGCGTGGCGATAGCACCAAAAGGCGTACCAAGAAACATAAAAATAGCGGTCATATCGCCTGATACTGGCCTTATTGGCTATCCAGTAATAACAAATATAGGCGCAACTTTTAAATGCCTGTATGACCCATCTATTCAGTTTGGCGCGTTAGTCCGCGTGAAGGGCAGTGAGATTGAATTGTGTAATGGGGATTGGCGAGTCTATGGAATGCGAGCGCAATTAGAAACTGAGATGGACTCCGGTCGCTGGTTTATGGAAATAGTCGGCTCAAACCTGAAGGATAAAAACGTACATGTCGCAAAATGAAACGGTATTACCTTATGCTCCTGAAGACTTAGCGGGCGGTGCCAGAACACAAGAGTTCATTATTAATAGCCTGATTGGGAAAATTAGCACTGTAACAGTTTGCAGGGTGGTGAAGGTTAAAGGTGGCGGGGTAAATCCGGTTGGGTTTATTGATGTCAAACCAATGGTTCTTCAAGTGGATGGCGGCGGGAATATCTTCGATAGTGCCACTATCTATAACGTCCCATATTTTCGCTATCAGGGCGGCGGAAACGCAGTAATTATTGATCCAAAGGTTGGTGATATTGGGATTTGCTTAGTCGCTTCACGAGATATCTCACGAATAAAGCGAACCAAGAAGGACGCGCCACCATCGACTAAGCGGCAATATGACATCGCAGATAGCCTTTACATAGGGGGCATACTCAATGGTACTCCATCCCAATACATTCATTTCCTAGAAAGCGGAATTGATATTGTCTCAACGGGTGTTATTCGACAGAAAGGCACCAAGATAATCCTTGATGCTCCCGTGGAAACCACATCAACAATTAAATCGAATGGCGATATCACCGACAACACTGGCAGCGGTAACACTCAAACCATGGCGAATATGCGCGCTACTTATAACGGTCACACGCACAAAGCTAACGGTGAATACGCAAACACAGATAAGCCAAATCAGCAGGTATAACCAATGAAAACACTGTTTCTATTGCCTGATACGTGGGACTTAACCCTAGATGTATCGGGAAATATTGCTATGGCTTCCGATCAGTATGCTATCGCTCAGTCAGTGGCAAATAAATGCAAGGTGTTCATGCATGATATGTACTACTCACAAAATGAAGGCATCCCTTACCTAGAGAAAATACTGGGTAAAAATAGGTATTCATTATCTCTGTATCGCCAACATTTAGAAGATGCGGCAATGTCAGTGGATGGTGTGGTGTCGGCTAAAGCTGAATTAAGCACCGCGAATGATAGGGTAGTCAGAGGTAGGTTGATTTTCACTGACAAGCAAGGCAGAGAAGGAGTGATAGAATTATGATCCCCAAGCTAGAAATAACGCCAAACGGCATTATCACACCTACGACACAAGAGGTGATAAGTGGGTTATGGTCGATGATGAGAGATACCTTTGGGGAAGGTCTAAACGAAGACATGGACACGCCACAAGGTCAGCTAGTGACGACACTTGCAGCCATCATTACTGATGAAAGAAATCAGCTGGTTGAGTTGTTTAATCAGTTCGATCCGAGATATGCCGATGGTCAAATGCAAAACGCCATAGGTTATATTTATTTTTTGCAGCGAAAGAAAGCCACAAAATCAGTAGCCGAGTTAACTTTTAACGGTCTATCTGGCGTGTCGGTTCCAGCAGGCTTCAAAGTCCAAGATGACAATGGCAATACATGGTCAACATCGAGGGATGTTTTCATTATGAGCAATGGGCTAGCTGTCGTCGAAGCAACCTGTGATGTTGATGGCATGATTTACGCTCAGCCAAATACAATTAATCGTATTGTTCTGAATGTTGTCGGTATTGATAGCGTAACAAATACCAAGGCAGCGATAGCGGGTCGAAATACGGAAACACGACAAGAGTTTGAGCTTAGAAGGTCATTATCTGTCTCGAAGAATGCAAAGAACACAAACGATGCCACATACGGAGCTGTTTCCAATATTAACGACGTTATCGACTGTTATGTGATTGATAATCCTAGCGATAAGACCATTACGGTAGGTAAAACCAACTATTCACTGATTAGAAACTCAATCGCAGTATCGGTTGTGGGAGGTGATGATAATGAGATTGCCAAACAGATTTTAATTAAAGCTGGCACCGGGTGCGCATTTGTTGGTAACACCACGGTGACTTATGAGGACTCCGTTAACTTCCCATACATGCCGCCGACCTATGACGTTAAGTTCATTCGACCAACCCACATCCCCGTTGAATTTAATGTGAAATTTGAGAATAAAGATTTGCTGACACTGCAGGATAAAGAAGCAATTAAAAACGCAATCATCAATGAATTCAACACAGGGATAGGCAAGGGGAGGATAGCTAAGCGGCTGATTGCTAGTGATTATATCTGCTCTGTTGCTCAGTCAACTAGAAACAGATTGATATCTATTCAAATAGGAAGGAAAGGCGGCGATTTAGGGAATTATATTGATTTTGGGATAGACGAGTTTCCTGTCTTATCTCCAGATGACATAAGGATGACGTGATGGATAGCATTAACCCAACCCTAATGAGTCAGTATGCAAACTCCCCAATTATCACCTCTATCCTTAAATCAGCAAACGAATCAATAGATCTATCGAATAATATAGATGACTTCTATTCCCTTGTTTTTAATGTGCATACAGCGCAGGGGTTCGGTCTGGATATTTGGGGGAGGATAGTTGGAATTGATAGGGGCATATCCATTCCCGATCCCGATCAAGATTACTTCGGCTTTGATGGTACGGAAAAATACCTTCCATTTGACCAAGCGCCATTTTATAGCGGCGATGGTAGCGAAAGCGCTTATATGATGTCTGATGAATCGTTTAGAGAAGTCATTATCATGAAAGCTTATGCAAACATTATCTATGCTACTGCTCCCAATATTAACGCCTTTCTAAATGATTCATTCACTAGAGGAAGAGCGTATTACCTGATAACAGGGCATATGAAGGCGAGGTATGTATTTGAGTATCGTCTATCCGAGTTTGAAAAGAATTTAATCTTTAACCATAACATATTACCAAAACCTTGCGGCGTTGAAGTGAGTATCACAGAGCTGCCAGTGAGTGAATATTTCGGTTTTTATAAAACTGGATTCCAACCTTTCAATCAAGCACCTTTCATAAAATAGGTACGAAATGAAAAATCCAAAATTAATAGTAAAGCCTTTCGCTAAGAACGGGCAGAAAAACGTTATCCCTGAAAACTATGAAACTAGCATGGATTCAAACCAAGCAACGTGGGATCAGGGTTTCGGTCAAATTACCATGCTGCCTGTAGCTGCGGGAGGTTTGCCACCAAAAGGTCAGGACTTTAACGGCATTCTCAACCAGATTTCAGAGAACATTGTTTACCAATCTCAAGGTGGTCGCTTTAAATTTTCTCCAGAGTACGCTGAGTCCATTGGTGGATATCCGAAGGGGGCGATATTACAGTCCGATGACGAGAAGAAAGAGTATCAAAGCTCAATCGATAACAACAAAGTTAACTTTAATACTGCGACACAAACGCAAGTCAATGCTGCGTGGAAACTAATCAGTACTGATGACATGTTACAGCAAATCGCGGGTAAGCAACCCTCAGGAAGTTACGCAATTAAGGGAGATAGTTATACAAAAATTGAATCAGACGGCAGATATCAACCTAAAGGAAATTACGCCCCTGCGGGTGACTATGCAACCAATGTAGCATTAACTAACGGGCTTGATAAGAAATTTAATAAAACAGGTGGGAGCATTTCAGGGAATGTGACAGTCGAAGGTGATGTCGCTTCAAAATATAACGGCTATATCGTTAAGTTAGAAACGCGTGGCGGGAAAACGGGTATTGTCTCATCGACAGATAATCAAATGTATTACACTCATACACTACAGGAAAAAAGTGGTACTTTAATGCATTTGGGGGATGGCGGCTGGATGTCGGATACGGGCGCCGTATTTGGTGGTATTTCATTATTATCAGACTATCGTTTAAATTCCATAGGGTATGCTTATTCCGCTTCTCAAACAGATACCTACCATAAAACCAATCATCATTTTTTAAATGTTTTTGGTTATGTAAATAGAAATTACGGCGTTCAGCTTGCCTTTACTAATGATGGTCGAGTAGGTTTTCGTAATATAGAAAACAACACCACAAAAGAATGGGCAGATTTTTACACAACAATAAACACAACAATAGACAGAAATGGCTGTTTAAAAGTAGCTGGTACTTCAAATGAATTAAGTGATTTTCCTGTTGGTTCACCTATTCCTTGGCCTCAAGCGACTGCACCAACTGGTTTTCTAGTTTGTAATGGTCAAACATTCAATAAAACAACTTACCCGCTATTAGCCGTGGCTTACCCATCGGGAAAATTACCCGATTTGCGTAGTGAATTTATTCGTGGTCTGGATGCAGGGAGAAATGTTGATAGTGGTCGCACTGTCTTATCTGCACAAAGTGACGCAATGCAGAACATCACTGGCGAAATCGGATGGGGAGAAAACGGGCTGTTCACTATTGCTAATGGTGTTTTTACTCCAACTCAATCAACGACAAATCGAATCGCATCCGCAGGTGATGCGGGAACATCAGTATCAAGGGCAAAATTTGAAGCATCAAATCAAGCGCGAACTGCAAACGAAAACCGTCCTCGTAACATTGCATTTTTATATATTGTGAGAGCAGCATAATGAAAAATTATAATTTAGATATTGAACAAGCCGAAATTGGCGAAAATGGTTTAGCCACAAAAGCGGGTTGGATTAAAGTCTACATCGCAGATCCTCAAACGCGCGAATATTTAAACGCTAGCATGGAGAATATTTATTTTGATGTAAGCGTGTCCGCTGGCGCTTATATTGATGCACCAGAACTACCGACAAAAGCCGGTTTTGCCGTGGTGCGTAGAGAAGATGGCTCCAAATGGGAAATCTTGACAGATAACAGAGGGAAAACCGCTTACAGTACTGAAACACGCCAACCGATTGATATTGATTTCATTGGCGATTTACCCGATACGCTAACTCTCTTAGAACCGAAAACAGAATTTGATAAGTGGAACGGTAAAAAATGGGTAACAGATATTGAAGCTCAAAAAGCGGTATTGGTTGCACAAGCCGAGCAGGAAAAGGCGCAGCGATTAGAGGAAGCGAATGCCACTATCACGTATTTACAGGATGCCATTGAAGTCGGTCTTGATGATGACGGTTACAAAGCAAAATTAATAGCGTGGAAAACATACCGTGTTTTGTTAAACCGTGTTGATGCTTCACTAGCACCAGATATTGACTGGCCACAAAAACCTTAACTCTCTTTGTTGTACTCATACCCCTGCGGAAATCGCTTGCTCAATTCCCTGTAATAAACTAAACGCTCACGAAAATACTCGCGCAGGTGCTCGGGGTGCTGTCGCTCGACTTCAACATCGATAACTGGCTTGCCGAGTCTTTCTTTATATGCGACACCGGAAGCAGCTAAATCGACATTCACTTTGTCTTTATCTTCTTTCTATAGTTCTGAGAGATTGTGCATGATGGTATTCTGCGAGGGGATAATGAAACGAGTATAGCATGGAGGGGGAAATCACAGTGACGAGCTGTGCCGAAACTGTGACACAAAAATGAGAGGGGAAGCAAAAGGCCAAGCAATTTGGCCTAATCAATGTATTTTTCTATCAAGGTTGATTCTTTCACTGATAACATACCAGCGATACTCTTTAAATCATCTACGTAGATAGATATCTCGCCATTTTCACACTTTATATATTCAGCTTCGGAAATCGTGAGATTCTTTGCAATTTCTGAAGTTGATATATTTTTTGATAAGCGCAATTGCTTAATAAATTCACCAATAGTTTTATTCGACATGCTTTCTATCTTTAGCCTTTTCCGATGACAGATGAAGATACGTTTCAATAAATCTTATCACTTTTTGAATCTTTTGTTCATCAGCGAGTTGCCAATTCTGATTAAGCATAAACTCGTTAATTGAAATGCCTTTGCAATCTACTTCAGTTCTATAAAAAACGTAAATCTTTGACAGTTCAGTGTGAGATGGCTCTCTATTTTCGTTGATACAGTTTAGTGCAAGTAAAAGTAGCTGATTGTTGTTCATGTAACCTCCGATTATGAGGTCGTATGATATGTGAGCACTTAGTAGAGAGATATCAATATTAGTCGGTTTTATATTGAAAACAAATAAAGAGGTGATTGTGACAAAAACGTGTCACAAAAATGATATGAATGGATAAAAATAGACAAAAATAAGCAAATCGCAAAAATGCTGGCTGGCTTGTAGTGCGGCTTTGCTAGCGATAAATCGTTAATCAATATTTGCACATCCGGTGACTCGTAATCGAGTGCAGAAGTGGCCTCATCGAGAATTAAGATATCGGGTTCGGTGAGTAATGCACGCGCAAGTGCAATCCTTTGACGTTGACCACCTGAAAGATTGGAGCCTTTTTCTGATAAGGGATAATTAAAATTATCAGTCAATGTCATGATAAATTCATAAGCTCCCGCTAATTTTGCTGCGTGAATCACCTGCTCGTCAGTCGCTTGTGGATGACTCAAACGGATATTATCTGCGATAGAACCAACGAATAAGGTACTTTCTTGTAATACGACGCTCATTTTTCGGCGTAATGATACGGTATCTGCGACAGCTAAATCCATGCCATCAACAATAACTTGCCCATGTTGTGGGACATAAAGCCGCTGTAATAATTTCGTTAAGGTACTTTTTCCTGAACCTGAGGGGCCAGTAATACCAATAAATTCACCTGCATTAACCATTAAGGATAAATTATTGAGAACTTCAGGTGTATCAGGTTGATAGCGAAAACGGATATTTTGAAACTCTATTTTTCCGTGAATATTTGATGTATTTGCAATCCCTTTACGTTCATTTTCTACCGGTTCATCAAGAATATCTCCCACTCGGCGTAATGAAATAATGGTATGTTGGAAATCTTGCCAAACCTGGGCAAACCGCAATACGGGCTGCGTAACATGCGCACTTAGCATATTAAATGCCACTAATTCGCCAGGAGAAATTCCACCATTTAATACCTCTTTGACACCGACCCACAAAAGGATCGCAGTCGTTATTTTGCTCACAAATGTCATTAATTGAGAGGCTACTTCACTGCGCATTGATACTTTAAAGCTTTGAGTTAGCTGTTTGCTAAATATTTTTTTCCAACGTTGATTAAAGTATTTTTCTGTTGCGGTTGTTTTGATGGTTTCAATCCCAGTAATACTTTCGGTGAGAAAAGTGAGACCATTTTCATCCGCTTGATAAGATTTTTCAGTTTGCTGGCGAATAATGGGGCCGAGTATCATCCATAAAACAAAAAATACCCCCATTGAGCCCAATAAAATCCAAGCCATCAAACTACTGTAGGAAAATAAAACTGCGACAAAAAGGATGACAAAGATAAAATCAATAAACAGCATCAGTGTTGAGCCCGTTAAAAATTGCCTTATATGGGCTAATTCACGGATTCTGGCAATAATTTTCCCTGTTGGCCTTAACTTAAAATAATTTAACGGTAAGGCCATTAAGTGGCGATAAATTTTCCCTGACAACTCAGCACTGATCTGGCTACTACTATGACTAAAAATTTTATTACGAATAAAACCATATATCGGTTCTGCAACAGCAATGGCAAAAATCGCTAATGCAATGACATGTAAATTTGAGAGACTGCGACCAACTAACACTTTGTCGATTAAATTCTGAAACAACAGCGGGCTAATTAAGGCGAAAAGCTGAATAATGGCAGAGAGAATAAAAATATTTCGTAATTTAACATGTTGTCGCAAAACAGAGGGAATAAACCAGCTAAAGCCAAAGGCCTTTTTTTGCTCTGGCTCTAATTGCTCCTTAATGAGTAATACATCATATTCAGTTTCTTGATGTCCAATAGAGTTATGAATAGGTTTTCGTTCCTCATTAGTAGGGTTAATGAGAATTAATTCATTTTCTTGGCTAATAACTTGCCAAAAACCATCTATATAGATTAAAGCGGGTAAAGGTAGCGTTATTAATTGTGTGTATCGTGCAGTAATAAGCTCGGTTTCATACCCCAATGTATGTGCACACTCTCTAATTTCCCACTCTGTAGGAGATAAAGTTTGCATACCAATTGCGTGCCTGAGTTGATCTGATGAAACATTGTTTTGGTAATATTTAGCCACCCAAACTAAGGCATCCAAGCCATGATTATTAAACTGTTCCATCGATTATTTTTCTCTCATCGCGTTTGAGGTGTATTCATTAATAGGGCTAAGCAAGTAGTCAATAATACGGCGTTTATCCGTTTTTATTTCTGCCACAATGGATAAACCGGGAGTCAGTTCAATAGATTCACCATCAACGGATAGTTCTTTTTGGTTAAGACCAATTTGCCCTAAGAACACTAATCCAAGCTTTTCATCGTGAGTACTGTCGCGCGATATGGAAATCACTTCACCTTCAATCGTGCCATAACGTGTGTAAGGGAACGCATCTATTTTCACCTCTGCTCTCAACCCTTCATGGATGAACCCAATGTCTTTGTTCAAGATTTTAATTTCAGCTAATTGAACATTATTGTTAGGAACAACAGCCATTAGTTGCTGTGCGGGTTGCAATACAGCTCCTAAAGTGTGTGTAGCAAGCTGTTGAATAGTGCCATCAACGGGGGCTCGTATAATTTCTAATTGATTTCTTTCTTTATTTTTTAATAGTTCTTGCTCAAGAGAAGCTCGTTTAAAGTCAGCTTGTTTGTATTTCTCATCCCACTCTTGGTTTTTTTGGGCTTTTATCCGGTCTATTTTTTCATTTAAGGCATGGTGCTGGCTTTTCAGAATTGAAAGCTCAGATAATTTGGTCACTTTTTCTTTTTTAGCGATTAATAGCTCTCGCTCTTGTTCTAAAAATTCCTTTTGACTGATTAACTGTTTTTCAGTTAACGAATGGTGTGCATCGAGGCGTTTTTTGATATTGACAATAAGGGAGTTGATGGTAAGTAATTCATCTTTTCGGGCTTGTTGATTGACGGTATTCAATTGAATTTCATTATTAAGTTCATTCATTAATGAATCAAATTCTAATTTTTGTGTTTGATAGCTAGCCCGCGTGTTGTTTTGCTCTAGTTCAGTTAATTGATTAAATAGAGGTAACTGCTCAATAGGCTGTTGTGAAATCAATGCTTGATAAATTACTATTTCGGCCAAATGGAAGTTGTGTTGATAATTTAAACTTAGAATATCTTGGTCAACACCTAACACATTGACGGTAATTAAAGGATCGCCTTGTTTTACTGTTTGCCCATCAGTAACATGAATATGTTCTAAACGGCTTAATTCAAACGCTTGAATTAATTGTGTTCGCCCTGAAACAATAAGTTTACCCTGCGTGGTGGCTTGAATATCCAACTTACCAAAAAACGACCAAGTCACAGCAAGAAAAATACCCACACTAATAGAAATAGCGACGTAAAGTGCCAAGTAAGATGGGGGAGTTTTTAATATCGCCAAGTGTGAAGGCAAAAAGCTGTTATAACGGTTTTTGTCTAATCGATGTTTCATTTTACGTCCATGTCTGATTTCAGAGACTGCTGTAGAGTCCACAAGTGTTTATAAAAATTACCTTGTTCAATAAGTTGCTGATGGCTACCTTGCTCAATGATTTCACCATGTTGCATCACAATAATCCGCTGGTGATGGCGAATGGTTGATAAGCGGTGAGCAATTGTGATGACGGTTCTTCCTTTGGCAATGAATTGCATATTTTCTTGAATAACTGCTTGGGATTCGTCGTCTAAAGCGCTAGTCGCCTCATCAAAAATAATTACTCTAGGGTTTGAAAGCAGCGTTCTAGCAATTGCAATGCGTTGGCGTTGACCGCCAGAAAGAGATGATCCCCCCTCAGCAAGAACAGTGTCGTAGCCTTTGGGTAATTTCAAAATAAATTCATGTGCTCCCGCCATTTTGGCAGCATGAACCACTTCATCCATGGAGGCATTAGGTGAGGTTTGAGCAATATTATGAAAAACAGATTGGCTGAATAAGAAATTCTCTTGCAACACAATACCAATTTGCTGACGAAGAGAGTGTAAGTTAATCGCGGATATGGGAGTGCCATCCACAAATATGGTTCCACTTTCAGGGGTATAAAGCCGTAGTAATAATTTAGCAAGAGTGCTCTTGCCTGACCCTGATGTGCCAACAATGCCAATGGTTTCTCCCGCTGCAATATTTAAATTAAAGTTTTTTAGAACAAACGGCATGTTCGGTTGGTAGCGGAACGAGATATTTTTTAGGTTTAAATGCCCTTGAAGAGGTAATTTATTTTCTTGCTGAGATTGTTCGATGGGTAAGTTGATAATCTGGGAAAGTTTTTCGATAGCGACGCTCGTGCGAATATAGTCTCCCCATAGCTTGGTCAGTTTGATGAGAGGCTGGTTAGCATGGTTAACCATCATATAAAAAGCAATAAGTTGGCCAATTGTCATCTGCAATGCTAGAACTTCAGAGGCACCAACCCACAATACAATCGCACTGGTAATTTTTTCGATAGCCATTACGAGATGCTCGGAACGGGAGCTAATTTGTCCTGCTACAAAGTTAGTTTGGCTCATATCTGAGGTTTGACCATCCCAGCGACGCGTAAAATTCGGTTCGACGGATAAACTTTTGGCGGTTTCTATCCCATTAATACTTTCGGTCAAAAAAGAGGTATTAATGGCGATATTAGTAAACTGTTGCTGTGCGGCAGACTCGATTTTAGGCGTTAGCCACCAAGCCAATAAAAGATAAAAAGGAATAGAGCACAAAAATATTATTGTGAGTGTTGTGGATATTAAATTCATAACGAAAATGAATACAAATAAAAACAACACATCAACACATAGCGTGAAAAAACTACTGGTTAAAAATTCGCGAATAGTTTCGAGCTCTTTTACGCGAGTGACAATCGCGCCTATTTGCCTACTTTTAAAAAAGGGAATAGGCAATTTCAATAAATGATTAACTAGCTTTAAGCCGAGTGTCATATCAATACGGTTAACTGTATGATGATAAATATATTCACGTAACCCTTTTAACGTTACTTCTATTAGTGCAGCAACCATTAACCCAAAGATTAAAACGTCCAAGGTGACTAAGCTATTATGAACGAGCACCTTATCCATAATCACTTGCATAACAATAGGGGAGACTAATGCGAGGATTTGCAATATAAATGAAAAAAATAAAACCCACAAAATAATGGATTTGTATTTCATAAATTCAGCTTGGAACCAAGTGATGTCAAATTGCCCTTGTTTAAGGCTTACCTGTAACCAATGGCCACTCCATTGTTGGTTTAGCTCGTCAATGCTCCATATCTCTGGCGGTTTATTCCCAAATTGCTGAATGAGAACTTGTTCTTGATTGCGGTTAGCTAATAGAAAAGCTTCGCCTTTGGTATTATATAAAATTGCTGGGCAAACGATTTTAGCTATATTTTTATCTTTCTGATATTTATTCCTACAGCGAATGTTGTGTTTCGATTTAATAATGTTAATTTTTTCATTATAACCAATAGATTGATTGAGTGTTTGTTCTAGTTCTTTAGGATTTACTTGCCCTGATAACTTAGCAATGACACTAATGAAATATAATGTTGATTTTGATTTTAGACTATCCATTTTCTATATTAATAAATTCCTTAAGTTATTTGAATTTTTAAATCCAAACTTGCATTAATAAAATATGCACTAGATAGTAATAAGGTAGAGTAGAATTTGGATAATACAGGGTTTATAATTCGCTGTGTATTGAAGTTAGTCTTATTGTGTAATTAATAAAGTAATTATATTTAACTACAAATATATTTAAAGATATTGAAAAGATACATGTCTTTCCAATATCTATATTTAAATATGATTAATTATTCAGGATCAGGAATAGATAAAAAGCGATGGATAGCTCTTAATACATGGTCTGGTTTTTCTGCATGAACCCAGTGGCCCGTATCGGCGACAACCCATGCTTTGGCTTGTGGAAATTGTTGCGCTATTTGCTCTTTATATTCCGCTTGCACATAAGGGGAGTTTCCTCCGGGGATTAACAATACGGGTTTATTCCAAGCGGGTACGGTTTCCCAACCAATAATATGTTCATAATTCGCTTTGAGGGCAGGCAAATTAAATTTCCATTCACCTTGTTTAAAAGATTTAAGCAGAAATTGGATAACGCCATCTTCGTTAATGTAATCACGCATAATCACGGTAGCTTCTTGGCGAGTTTTCGCATTTTTTTCCGTGACGGCATCAAGAGCCGCAAATATTTTATCATGACGACGGACTTGGTAAGCGACTGGCGCCATATCAATAGCAACGATGCTATCAATAAAATTAGGGGCGATTGCAGTTGCAGCCATGGCTATTTTGCCACCCATTGAGTGACCAATTAAAATAGCATTTTCGTACCCTAAAGATTTTATTAATGTAATAACATCTTGGGCCATTTGCTGGTAACTCATTTGCTCATCACGGAATGAGTCACCGTGATTACGAACATCAATTTGAATCGTATCGAAATATTGTTGTAAATTACGACCTAAAACACCTAAGTTATTGAGGTCACCAAATAACCCATGTATGAGTACTATAGGGCTATTTGAGATTGGATTTTCAGGTTTATGGATAGTATGGTTAAGTAACACAGTCATATTTATTTGATCAATTCGTCAGTGGTACATGTGGTCTTATCATGTCACGGCTCTGAGTAAAATCCAAATGGTCGAATAAACGGCTATCTTGGCTGAGGTAAGTTAATAGTCGATAACTAGGAGGTTTATAGCCAATAAATTTCAGAAAATTGAATTCGCTCACGGAAGTAAAATATTGAAATTAATGGCATGATAACCCACTGAATTATCTTTGAACTTAGAAAAGTGTTTACTTTAAGTTATTGAAATTTTAATTGTTTTGTTTTTTTTAAATCTGTCTTATAATCACACCGCAAATTTTAGTTAAATAAGTACTGGGAAAAAATGAAAACGATAGAAGTTGATGAAGAGCTTTACCGCTATATTGCGAGCCATACACAGCATATCGGTGAAAGTGCATCGGATATTTTGCGCCGTATGTTAAATTTCAAATCCGGGCAGCCAGTACAAGCAAAAGAAATTAGTCAGGAACATGCCGTCATTAAGGCTGAACCTGCGATGAGTACACCCGCTGTTGCATTAAATCCTGTTAGAGTCATTAGAGAGCTTCTGTTATCTGACGCTTATGCAGAAAAAAGTAAAGCGATTGACCGCTTTATGTTGATTTTATCTACCTTATATAGTTTAGATTCAAATCGTTTTGCGAGTGCAACAGAGTTAATGCATGGCCGAACTCGTATTTATTTTGCTGGTGATGAGCAAACATTACTTGCAGCTGGCAAGCAATCTAAGCCGCGTCATATACCAGGAACACCCTATTGGGTGATCACAAATACGAATACTAATCGTAAGCGTAGTATGGTTGATGCAATCATGCAGGAAATGCAATTTCCAGCCAATGTGATTGAAAAAGTTTGTAATACTATTTAAAAACTGACAGGCCACTGGTGTTGATAACAAAGCATCAGTGCTTTGGGAGAAAACAAGTGACAATACATGAACGTGCAGGGCAGCTTCCGTTTCAAAGTGACTTGATCAATGTCGCTCAATTAACCGCTCAATATTATACGCAGCAACCACAACCTGGAAATGCATCTCAGGCTGTTAAGTTTGGAACATCAGGGCATCGCGGTAGCTCATTGCGTAAAAACTTTAATGAAAACCATATACTAGCCATTGCACAAGCAATTGCTGATTTACGCAAAAAGCAAGGCGTAACAGGCCCTTGCTTTGTGGGCAAAGACACCCATGCGTTATCAGAAGCGGCATTTATGACTGTGGTTGAAGTGTTAGCGGCAAATCAGGTTCATGTTATTGTTCAGGAGAATAATGGGTTTACTCCAACTCCAGCTATCTCTCACGCTATCTTAAGTTATAACCAATCACACCAAGATATTGCAGATGGCATTGTGATTACACCATCACATAACCCACCTGAAGATGGCGGTATTAAATACAACCCAGCAAATGGCGGGCCGGCTGATACCGATTTAACCTCTGTGATTGAGAAAAATGCCAACCAATTGCTAGCCAATAACCTCGAAGGTGTAAAACGAGTCAGTTTTGATACAGCAATGACAAGCGAATATGTGACCCAGCAAGACTTAATCATGCCTTATGTCTGTGCATTGGGTGATGTTGTTGATATGCAAGCAATTGCTAAGTCAGGTTTAAAAATTGGTGTTGACCCTCTAGGCGGCTCCGGTATTGAATATTGGAAAAAAATTGCAGAATATTATCAACTCGATATTGAAATCGTAAACGACCAACTCGACCAAACTTTCCGCTTTATGCCACTTGACCATGATGGTGTTATTCGCATGGATTGCTCATCCAGTTGGGCGATGGCGGGTTTGCTTGGGATGAAAGAAAAATTTGATCTTGCGTTTGCCAATGACCCAGATTACGACCGTCATGGCATCGTCACGCCAGATGGTTTAATGAATCCAAATCACTATCTTGCTGTTGCTATTGATTATTTATTTCAACATCGTCCTCAATGGGGTAAAGATGTTGCGGTCGGAAAAACATTGGTCTCGAGCGCCATGATTGACCGTGTGGTTAATGACATCGGTCGTGAACTAGTCGAAGTACCTGTAGGGTTCAAATGGTTTGTTGATGGCTTATTTAGCGGTAAATTAGGTTTTGGTGGCGAAGAAAGCGCTGGAGCATCGTTCTTAAAATTTGATGGCACACCGTGGTCAACGGATAAAGACGGTATCATTCTTTGCCTACTCGCAGCTGAAATTACGGCTGTTACAGGTGAAAATCCTCAACAACGTTATAATAATCTCGCTAAGAAATTCGGCGCGCCGATTTATAACCGTATCCAAGCGAAAGCCACTCACGAAGAAAAAGTAAAGCTAAGTAAATTATCACCTGAAATGGTTGCAGCAGATACATTGGCGGGAGATAAAATTACACAGCGTTTAACCGCTGCGCCAGGTAACAATGCACCAATCGGCGGTTTAAAAATCATGACGGATTATGGCTGGTTTGCAGCAAGGCCATCAGGCACGGAAGAAGCCTATAAAATTTATTGTGAAAGTTTCCGTGGTGAAGAGCACTTACGTCAAATAGAAAAAGAAGCGATTGAAATCGTAAGCAAAGTTATTCGCTAATTTTTAATCCTCAATAAAAGACATATTCAATGAATATCCCGAAATACAGCGCAATGACGTAATTCGGGATATTATCGCTTATTTATTGTTAATTTCTCCATAAAATGATGCTTGTCGAGAGTGTGACAAGATTAACAAAATTCTTTTCCTCATTATCAAAAAATAACCCCTCTTTCTTTTTTGGACTTGCTGACAATAACCGTTGCAGCTAAAGGCTTGGAGTGGTACAACTTTAACTATCTGAGTGAATTTTATTAACCATAATTGAAGATGGATAGGGTGAGGTCAATGAGTCAGGTTTATAATTTCAGTGCAGGTCCAGCTATGCTACCTGTTGAAGTCATGCGTCGTGCTGAACAAGAATTTTGTAATTGGAAGGGGTTAGGCGTTTCTGTGATGGAAGTGAGTCACCGCGGAAAAGACTTTGTCGAAGTGGCAACAGAAGCAGAGCAAAATCTACGTGATTTATTAAACATCCCTGATAACTATAAAGTTTTATTTTGTCACGGCGGGGCACGGGCCCATTTTGCAACGTTACCAATGAATTTATTAGGTGATAAAACGACAGCAGACTATATTGTAAGCGGCTATTGGTCCGAGTCTGCAGCAAAAGAAGCTGAAAAATACTGCTCTCCTAATGTGATTCAAATTACTGAAGAAAAAGACGGTGTAGTGAGTTTAAAACCCATGAAAGAATGGCCATTAAGTGATGATGCAGCTTATGTCCATTATTGCCCAAATGAAACCATAGGCGGTTTAGCTATTCATGAGGAACCTGACTTCCCTGAAGATAAAATTATTGTTGCTGACTATTCCTCTTCTATCTTATCTAAACCGATTGATGTAAGCCGTTATGGTGTAATTTATGCAGGGGCTCAAAAAAATATTGGGCCAGCAGGACTAACTATCGTTATTATCCGAGAAGACCTACTCGGTAAAGCTTCACCTCAGACTCCATCCGTATTTGATTACACGGTATTAGCAAAACATGATTCAATGTTTAATACTCCACCGACTTTCGCTTGGTATCTCGCAGGTATGGTCTTCAAATGGTTAAAAGAGCAAGGCGGTTTGCAAGAAATGGCTAAGCGTAATTATGAAAAATCACAATTACTCTACAATGCAATTGATGATAGCCAGTTCTATATTAACCGTGTTGCAGTTCAAAACCGTTCTTGGATGAATGTACCGTTCCAAATGCAAAATCCAGCCCTTGATGCGAAATTTATTGACGAAGCCAAAGAACAAGGCTTACTTTCGCTGAAAGGCCACAAAGTGGCTGGTGGTATGCGTGCATCAATCTATAATGCGATGCCATTAGCGGGAGTTCAGGCTTTGGTTGACTTTATGGCTGATTTTGAACGTCATAACGCTCAATAATGAGATTTGCCGACTGAAATAGGATGTTCAGTCGGTTATTTGTGCTCTTTGTATTTGACTTAAAAGAAAATAGAGCCAAATTTTATTTACTTGCAAAACTTCACTGGAGAAACTGCTTTTTATGCAATCCCTGACATTACAACCTATTCCTTCAATTAACGGCACAATTAATTTGCCAGGGTCAAAAAGTGTCTCAAACCGCGCACTGTTATTAGCAGCGATGGCTAAAGGAACGACCACACTCACTAATTTATTGGACAGTGATGATATTCGCCATATGCTGAATGCATTAACCCAGTTAGGTGTTAGCTACCAACTGTCTGAAGA
The DNA here is from genome assembly GCF_011045615.1 of Providencia sp. PROV004. Taxonomy (NCBI): domain Bacteria; kingdom Pseudomonadati; phylum Pseudomonadota; class Gammaproteobacteria; order Enterobacterales; family Morganellaceae; genus Providencia; species Providencia sp. PROV004. Next base: position 3,136,884 of record NZ_CP042859.1, on the reverse strand, counting down.
TAAAACACGTTGTCGTGTGGAAGGTTTAGGCGGAAATTTATCTCATCCAGATGAGCTAGAAATATTTTTAGGCAATGCGGGAACGGCAATGCGCCCACTGACTGCAGCACTATCACTAAGCCGTAATAATATTATTTTAACGGGTGAGCCTCGCATGAAAGAGCGCCCAATTGGGCACTTGGTCGATGCATTAATGGAAGGTGGTGCAGAGATTGAATATTTGGAACAAGAAAACTACCCGCCACTACGTTTAAAAGGTGGTTTTATCGGTGGTCAAATTTCAGTCGATGGGTCTGTTTCCAGCCAGTTTTTAACTGCGCTGTTAATGGCGGCTCCACGTGCAGAGCAAGACACAACAATTACAATTATTGGCGAGTTAGTCTCCAAACCTTACATTGATATCACATTAGCATTAATGAAAACGTTCGGTGTTAATGTCGAAAATCATCAATATGAATATTTCGTTATCAAAGGGCAGCAACAATACCAATCACCAGGCGAATATTTAGTGGAAGGTGATGCTTCATCAGCGTCTTATTTCCTCGCTGCGGCCGCCATTAAGGGGGGCGTAGTGCGTGTAACAGGAATTGGGCGCAATAGTTTGCAAGGGGACACTAAATTTGCCAACGTATTAGAAAAAATGGGCGCGACTATTCGTTGGGGTGATGACTACGTTGAATGTGAACGCGGAACATTGACGGGCATTGACATGGATATGAATGCGATTCCTGATGCGGCAATGACTATTGGCACCGTCGCTCTATTTGCTGAAGGCGAAACAGTGATACGTAATATCTATAACTGGCGAGTAAAAGAGACCGACAGGTTATATGCGATGGCGACAGAGCTGAGAAAAGTTGGTGCTGAAGTGGAAGAAGGGCATGATTATATTCGTGTGGTTCCACCGAAAAAATTACAGCATGCTGTAATTGAAACCTATAACGACCATCGTATTGCGATGTGTTTTTCATTAGTTGCGTTATCAGATACGCCAGTAACAATTTTGGATCCGGGCTGCACGGCAAAAACATTTCCTGATTACTTCGAACAGCTGGCACGTTTAAGTCATTAATTTATTGATTAGGTTGATATTACTTTGTTTGATATCAACCTAATTTTTATGGTTCAAATATCAATTTTTTCTTATTTTTTAGCAATCATCAGAACCTGCTTATTTCACAAATCTACTGAATTGGTATAATACTTTCACAGATTTTAATTGCGGGTAGCTCGGCTATTTGCAGAAAAGGAGATTTTTTATGGTGGCGATAGCCCCTGTAATCACCGTTGATGGACCAAGCGGAGCAGGTAAAGGTACACTTTGCCAAGCATTAGCAAACGAATTTGGGTGGCAACTTTTAGACTCAGGCGCAATTTATCGTGTATTAGCGTTAGCTGCGTTACATCACCATGTTGATATCCAATCCGAAGATGCGTTAGTTCCTTTGGCTGCAAATTTAGATGTGAAATTTGTTCCTGAAGACAATGTACTGAAAGTCATTCTGGAAGGGGAAGATGTTTCAAATCAAATTAGAACCGAAACAGTAGGAAATACGGCATCCCAAACAGCAACTTTTCCTCGCGTACGTGAAGCTTTACTTCGACGCCAACGTGCATTTAGAACACTACCTGGGCTTATTGCTGATGGCCGTGATATGGGAACGGTGGTTTTCCCCGATGCACCAGTAAAAATTTTTCTTGATGCCTCAGCTGAAGAACGGGCTCATCGGCGGATGAAGCAGTTGCAAGAGAAAGGTTTTGATGTTAATTTTGAACGTCTTTTGAGCGAAATTGAAGAACGTGATTTTCGTGATCGTAACCGTTCTGTTGCCCCCCTTATTGCCGCGAAAGACGCATTAGTGCTGGATTCCACAAGTATGTCTATTGGGGAAGTTATTGAAAAAGCACACACCTATGCAAAAAAAATTCTACAATTATCGTGATAATAGGCTTTATTTTAGCTTATAATTAGATAATATACGCAGTTATCGCTATGTGATTATATTATTAGCATAGCATCAACCTTGCGACATGGAATGTTGTGGGGTATGTGAAACAACCCCATTTGGCGGGAAGCTAAGTGGACGTTAATTTAAAACTCTTGAAGATCATTAATATGACTGAATCTTTTGCTCAACTCTTTGAAGAATCCCTGCAGAATATTGAAACTCGTCCTGGTTCTATCGTCCGTGGTACTGTTGTTGCCATCGATAAAGACGTAGTCCTTGTTGACGCAGGTCTTAAATCAGAATCTGCTATCCCAGTAGAACAGTTCAAAAATGCTCAGGGTGAGCTAGAAATCCAAGTTGGCGATGAAATCGATGTAGCTCTGGATGCAGTAGAAGATGGTTTCGGTGAAACTATCCTGTCTCGTGAGAAAGCTAAACGTCATGAAGCATGGCTGATGCTGGAAAAAGCTTACGAAGAAGCTGAAACTGTAACTGGTGTTATCAACGGTAAAGTTAAAGGTGGTTTCACTGTTGAACTGAACGGTATTCGTGCGTTCTTACCAGGTTCACTGGTTGATGTACGTCCAGTTCGTGATACTACTCACTTGGAAGGCAAAGAGCTTGAGTTCAAAGTAATCAAGCTGGATCAGAAACGCAACAACGTTGTTGTTTCTCGTCGTGCTGTAATTGAATCTGAAAGCAGCGCTGAGCGCGATCAACTGCTGGAAAATCTGCAAGAAGGCATGGAAGTTAAAGGTATCGTTAAGAACCTTACTGACTACGGTGCATTCGTTGATCTGGGCGGTGTTGACGGCCTGCTGCATATCACTGACATGGCTTGGAAACGTGTTAAACACCCAAGCGAAATCGTCAACGTTGGTGATGAAATCAATGTTAAAGTTCTGAAATTCGACCGTGAGCGCACTCGTGTTTCTCTGGGTCTGAAACAACTGGGCGAAGATCCTTGGGTCGCAATCGCTAAACGTTACCCAGAAGGTACTAAACTGACTGGTCGCGTTACTAACCTGACTGACTATGGCTGCTTCGTAGAAATCGAAGAAGGCGTTGAAGGTCTGGTTCACGTTTCAGAAATGGATTGGACTAACAAAAACATTCACCCATCTAAAGTTGTTAATGTTGGTGATGTTGTTGAAGTTATGGTTCTGGATATCGATGAAGAACGTCGTCGTATCTCACTGGGCCTGAAACAGTGCAAATCTAACCCATGGCAGCAATTTGCTGAGACTCACAACAAAGGCGACCGCGTTGAAGGTAAAATCAAGTCTATCACTGACTTCGGTATCTTCATTGGTCTGGACGGCGGCATCGATGGCCTGGTTCACCTGTCTGACATCTCCTGGAACGTTGCAGGCGAAGAAGCAGTTCGTGAATACAAAAAAGGTGATGAAATCGCAGCTGTTGTTCTGCAAGTCGACGCAGAGCGTGAGCGTATTTCTTTAGGTGTTAAACAGTTAGCTGAAGATCCATTCAATAACTACTTAGCAGCAACTAAGAAAGGCGCAATCGTGACTGGTAAAGTAATCGCAGTTGATGCTAAAGGTGCAACTGTTGAGCTGACACTGGGCGTTGAAGGTTACCTGCGTGCATCAGAAGCTTCACGTGACCGTGTTGAAGATGCAACTCTGGTTCTGAACGTTGGTGATGATGTTGAAGCTAAATACACTGGTGTTGATCGTAAAAACCGTGTAATCAACCTGTCTGTTCGCGCTAAAGACGAAGCTGATGAGAAAGACGCTGTCGCAGCTGTGAACAAACAAGAAGATACAGCATTCGGCAACAATGCTATGGCTGAAGCTTTCAAAGCAGCTAAAGGCGAATAATTAAGTGGGGACAACAGTAGTGTTGTCCCTTTGTAACGGTAGTTTAGGGAGGTACTATGACCAAGTCTGAATTAATTGAAAGACTGGCTAGCCAGCAGTCTCATCTTTCAGCAAAAACCGTTGAGGAAGCTGTAAAGGAAATTCTTGAGCATATGGCGGATACGTTAGCTAACGGTGAACGTATTGAAGTCCGTGGTTTCGGCAGTTTTTCTCTTCACTACCGTGCTCCACGCGTTGGCCGTAACCCGAAAACTGGTGATAAAGTGGAACTAGAAGGTAAATATGTTCCTCATTTTAAACCAGGTAAAGAATTACGTGATCGTGTAAATATTTACGGCCAATAATTAGGCTGTAAATCTTAATTATTACATCAAAACAGTGCTTGTATTCTATACGGCACTGTTTTTTATATCTAACCAACACCAACACCAACACCAACACCAACACCAACACCAACACCAACACCAACACCAACACCAACACCAACACCAACACCAACACCAACACCAACACCAACACCAACACCAACACCAACACCAACACCAACACCAACACCAACACCAACACCAACACCAACACCAACACCTCTCTATATTTATAAAAAATATTAAAACCAATTCAAAACCATATTGAGTGGTATATCCATATTTTGCGAAGCTCCTCGCAAACGAATATGTACTTTTTTGTCGGTGAAAAATATATTGGAAAGCGCTACGTAAAATAAAAGAAGGAAACTTTAAAAAAATAATAGAAATAAATAAACTAAAGCGAATAAATGCTATGTAGGGATACAAAAATTGATAGAAAATATCATCTACATAATAAGATGGCTAAACAATCGACTCGAAAAATATAATTCAATCTTTAGTAAAAGTTTACCTGTTTCGATAACAATGGCTTCTATTGCATTGATTTTTGGTACGTTACCACTTTTATTTATACCTAAAATTATAATGTTGAGTGAATTGTTATTTGTTTTTTTATTTTTTACGTTGATAATAATGTTTTTTGTATTTGGTAAGTTAGGTAAATTTTTAGCATTAATTATTATGTTTTTCCTGTGGGGTAATTGGCATGGAGTTAACATTATTAATCATGTTAATTATCTATCTAACCAAAATAATGATATTGATGTGATTATTATTGGTACTCCTTTGAATAACAAAGAGCAAAAAATCAAAGTACGTATTGAAAAAATTAACAACCGTATTGTTTTTCCGCCTTTATATGCTACATGGAAAACAAAAGAATCTGTTTGCGCAGGGCAATCTTGGCGAATCAATGGTAAAGTAAGGCCATTGCACAGCTCACTAAATGAAGGTGGATTTAATCTACAACGCTACTATTTAGCTAATAGAATTATAGGGGTTTTGAAAAGCCAAAAAGTAAAACCATTACAAATGAGGTGTTCTGTAAGGCAAAAAATCATTTATAACTACATGGAACTAATTAATCCATTGTCTAATAAAGGAGTTATTTATGGGTTAATGTTTGGTGATAGAAGTTTATTAGCCGCAGATCAAGCCTATTTACTACAAAAAACGGGCTTAACACATTTAATGGCCATATCAGGTTTGCATATTGGCTTAGCTTACTTGTTTGGTATTTTTATTACTCGAGGAATTCAATATTTTTTACCAATAAAATATATCAATGAAATACTACCAACAGTAATAGGTTTGGGGTTAGCTGTTTTTTATGCGTGGATCTCGGGGTTTGCTATCCCTGCGACTCGAGCATTATTTGCCTTACTATTATGGATATATATTAAAAATAAACCAGCAAGGTATTTTGTTTGGCAATGGGCTCTTTGGAGTATAGCGGGAATATTATTATTTGATCCATTGGCGATTTTGTCAGATAGTTTTTGGTTGTCTAGTTTCGCTGTTCTAGCCATTCTTTATTGGTTATCGATATTTCCACTACCATATCATTTAGCTAAAGGTGTTCAGGGAAAAATTATAGGATTAATACACTTACAAATTGGCTTACTAGTATTACTTATTCCAATGCAACTTATCATATTTAATGGTATTAACATAATGGGTTTAGTGGCTAACCTTTGGTTTGTCCCGCTCGTTTCCTGGTGTGTTGTTCCTGCTATTTTTGTCGTATTTTTAGTGCCAATAGAAGTAGTTCAGCAGTCGCTTTTATATGTGATAGATAGCGTTATAGCCTTAGGACTAAAACCATTACCTTATTTAAGTACTTTTTGGTCAGAATTCATCAATGTCCCCTATTATTTATTCTTAATATGTTGGCTAAGTATCATTGTCGTTTTATTTAAGTGGTATAAGCGTTATTTCGGGCTTGTTAGTTGTGTGGTTATTTTGATTTTCTTAGAAAGGGGAAGTGGTAAACAATTCAAAGAAGGCTGGAGAATGACGGTATTAGATATCGGACACGGTTTGGCAGTTGTGATAGAACAAAATAATGTGGCATTACTCTATGATACAGGTAATGCATGGAAAGGGGATAGCAATGCACAGCGTCAAATTATTCCTTTTCTTAAATATCATGATATAACCCCAATTGGAGTAATTTTAAGCCATAATCATTTAGATCACACTGGAGGGGCTAATTATTTAATCCAGCAATATCCATGGCTAAGTGTAAGAAGTAGTTTTGGGCCACAAAAAACTTCGGCATACAGGAAAAAAAAATAATAAACTTAATAAGATAAAAAATATGGCTCACCTTCCATGTTTTAAAGGTCAAAAATGGCGGTGGGGAATATTAACTTTTGAAGTATTATGGCCTGAAAAGTTAGCGCCAATATCGCATAACAATGATTCTTGTGTCATTCAATTAACGGATGGCTACCATAAAATTTTATTAACAGGGGATATCGAAAAACAAGGGGAGAAATCACTTGTTGAAATGTACAAAAATCGATTACGTTCGACTCTTCTTTTCGCTCCACATCATGGAAGCAGCACTTCATCAACAGATTTATTGTTAAGAAATGTTCAACCTTCAATGGTGGTAGTATCATCAGCAAGGTATAGTGCATGGAAAATTCCATCTCCAAAAGTCTATTTTAGATATAAAAATAGTAACATTAAATGGTTAAATACAGCAGAAGATGGGCAGTTAACTTTATGGTTTAAAAAGGAAAAAATTCAGATTTCGCGTTATCGCTATGAAATTCAGCCCCGCTGGTATCATCTGTGGTTTGGCTTACCGCTATTTCCCGAGTAGAATAGTGCGCTTACATTAAGTCTGGTAATTAAAAGTATGAATGATAAAGACCTTTCGACAAAACAAACTTTTCGTCGCTTGTGGCCAATAATAGCGCCTTTTAAAGCGGGTTTAATCGTTGCAGCAATAGCACTTATCATAAACGCAGCAGGTGACGCGTTTATGATTTCTTTATTAAAACCTTTATTGGATGAAGGCTTTGATAAGGCAGATAATGACGTTTTAAAATGGCTTCCGCTCGCGGTGTTAGGATTAATGGTTGTTCGTGGTGGGTCTAGCTTTGTTTCAACCTATTGTGTTTCGTGGGTTGCAGGTAAAGTCGTGATGAACATGCGCCGTAAATTATTTGGTCATATGATGGGAATGCCGGTTAGTTTTTTTGACCAGCAATCGACAGGAACACTGTTATCTAGGATTACCTATGACTCAGAACAAGTTGCATCCTCTTCTTCTGGGGCATTAATTACAATTATTCGGGAAAGTGCTTACATCATCGGGTTGTTTGCGATGATGTTTTATTATAGCTGGCAACTCTCCCTTATTTTAATCGTGATCGCCCCCGTTGTATCAATCACTATTCGTATTGTCTCCAAACGTTTTCGTAAGATCAGTAAAAATATGCAAACGGGTATGGGGCATGTGACGGCTAGTGCTGAACAAATGTTAAAAGGCCATAAAGAAGTTTTAATTTTTGGTGGGCAGAAAGTTGAGACTGAACGTTTTAATAAAGTCAGTAACAATATGCGCCGCCAAAATATGAAAATGGTAACCGCTTCAGCAATTTCAGACCCTATTGTTCAGTTAATTGCATCATTTGCATTAGCATTTGTTCTATATGCTGCGAGTTTTCCTGAAATTCGTGATGAATTAACATCGGGTACAATTGCTGTTGTATTCTCATCAATGTTTGCATTGATGCGTCCGTTAAAATCATTAACGAATGTTAACTCTCAATTCCAACGTGGTATGGCGGCTTGCCAAACTTTATTTGCTATCTTAGATTCTGAACAAGAGAAAGATAACGGAACCAAAGTACTTAAAGAAGTTAAAGGTGATATTAAATTTGAGCATGTCACCTTTACCTATGCAACCAAAGAGCATCCTGCGTTAGACGATGTTTCGTTTACTTTGCCAGCAGGAAAATCAGTTGCTCTAGTTGGGCGATCAGGCTCAGGTAAATCCACAATTGCAAATTTGATTACTCGTTTTTATGACATTGATGAAGGGTCTATTCAAATTGATGGCCATGACATCCGCGAATACACATTGTCTTCATTACGTAGCCAAGTCGCGTTGGTTTCTCAGCATGTTTATCTATTTAACGATACGATAGCGAATAATATTGCTTATGCAACAGATGGTAGCTACAGCCGTAAGCAAATAGAGAAAGCTGCAGAAATGGCCTATGCAATGGATTTCATTGCTAAACTTGAAAAAGGTCTAGATACTGTTATTGGCGAAAATGGTGTGATGCTTTCTGGCGGACAACGTCAAAGAATAGCGATTGCTCGAGCACTTCTACGTGACGCTCCAATTCTTATTCTTGATGAGGCGACGTCTGCACTAGATACAGAGTCTGAACGTGCTATTCAAGCGGCCCTCGACGAGTTACAGAAAAATAGAACATCTTTGGTCATTGCCCACCGGTTATCGACGATAGAAAATGCGGATGAAATATTAGTTGTACAAGATGGACGAATCATTGAACGTGGTAACCATGCATCGCTATTAGCTCAAGATGGTGCATATTCACAATTACATAGTATTCAATTTAAACAATGATAGAACGTATTTGGTCTGGTAAATCATGGCTGTATCTCTTATTACTGCCGTTATCTTTCCTTTATGGGTTAGTAACGGTAATTAGAGATATGGTTTATAAAATCGGGCTAAAACGTTCATGGAAAGCCCCAATTCCAGTAGTAGTGGTTGGAAACCTGACAGCGGGGGGAAATGGTAAAACCCCTGTTGTTATCTGGTTAGTGGAATCACTTACTAAAGAAGGCTACCGTGTAGGGGTTGTTTCTCGAGGTTATGGTGGTAAATCTGAAAAGTACCCGCTGATACTCGATGAAACAACGACAACTGAAGTTGCAGGAGATGAGCCCGTATTAATTTTTCATCGTACTAAATCTCCTGTAGCGGTTGCCCCCAAGCGTAGTGATGCAGTTAAAGCCTTATTAGAGAAATTTCCATTAGATGTGATTATTACTGATGATGGGTTGCAACATTATGCTTTGCAACGTGACTACGAAATTGTCGTTATTGATGGTCAACGTCGGTTTGGTAATGGTTGGTGGTTACCTGCAGGGCCTATGCGCGAAAGGGCTGGGCGTTTGAAAAGTGTTAATGCTGTTGTTGTTAACGGCGGTGAAGCTCAAGAAAATGAAGCCTTAATGGCCCTTGAAGGTGATGTTGCTTGTAACCTTGTTAGTGGGGAAAAACGAGCGGTTACACAATTACCTGCGGTTATCGCAATGGCAGGCATTGGTCATCCACCTCGTTTTTTTACCTCATTAGAAAACAAAGGGGTAGACGTCATTAACACTCATGCTTTTGCTGACCACCAGTCATATGAATTAAAACAGCTTTCACGGTTAGTTAAAAATGAACAAAACTTATTAATGACTGAAAAGGATGCGGTGAAATGCCGTGCTTTTGCTCAGCCGAATTGGTGGTTCCTGCCAGTCCAAGCACAATTACAGACAACTGATGCTGAAAAAATCTTAAGCGGAATAAAAAAACTTATCACAAATAACAAAAAAACTTGTCTATAACGTTTCTCTGTGATAATAATATCGCCAATGTGATATAGATCCACTTATTATGTATCTAGATGCAATACATTGATAATTGGATTTTATACTAGCTTAAATTTCACGCTCCGTTCTTTAGTTAGTCTTCATATCCTCGCACAATCTACACTGTAAAGTCGTTGTCACTGCGTTTTGTCATCATAATGTCAAAATAGACTGTTAACTTCGCAGTAGATTTGCGGTGTCTGAAATCTACATATATGAGCGTTATAAAATATGCACAATGATTTGTGCGCATGAATTGGTAAAGTTTAATTACTCTTTGATGTATTAATAGATCGGCAATTTATAAATGGGAAGCAAGAAAGAGTAATGATACAAAGATAAAAAAAATATTGTTCTCAGAACAAAAGGAGTTTTAATATGAATTTTCAATTACATATGGGTCGAGTTAAATGGTTTGACGCAAAAGAAGGTTATGGTTTTATTTCCCCATTCAATGGTGGTGATGATGTGTTTGTGACAACAAAGTCAATTGCTAATAAAAAAATCAAATCATTATTCGAAGGTCAAAACGTTGAGTTCTCTGTTACTCGTAATTCGGATGGCGTAACGGCAGCTGACGTTATTGCTTATTAAATAATAAACAGAACAATTTCTCCTGCTTATCCTCTCATCTCCTGCAGGAGATCTTATTCAGGAAGATTAAAGTTAACGGTGATATCTGCATGTGATATCCTGACTCCAAGTGAGTTAAAATCCATTCGGGAGAAAACATGGATCACCGTTTACTTGAAATCGTTGCCTGTCCTGTATGCCACGGCAAATTGAGTTATAACAAAGAAAACCTTGAACTTATCTGTAAGTTTGATCATCTAGCCTATCCCATTCGTGATGGCATTCCTGTATTGCTAGAAAATGAAGCGCGCCCTGTTTCATTAGATGAAGGCCAGTAATCATCATGTTTACGGTTATTATTCCTGCTCGTTATGCGTCAACACGTCTACCTGGTAAACCTTTGGCTGACATCCACGGCAAGCCGATGGTTGTTCGAGTGATGGAGCAAGCGATTAAATCAGGGGCTAGTCGAGTGATAGTTGCGACAGATCACTCTGATGTTGCTAAAGCGGTGATTGAAGCAGGTGGTGAAGCTTGTATGACAGATCCAAACCATCAATCTGGAACTGAAAGATTGGCTGAAGTTATCGACACCTACGCTTTTTCTGACAATGAAATCATCGTGAATGTGCAAGGTGATGAACCTTTAATTCCACCTGAGATTATCAGCCAAGTTGCTCATAACCTTCAGGGGAGCAAAGCTGAAATGGGGACTCTAGCTGTGCCTATTAATGATGCCCATGAAGCGTTTAACCCAAATGCGGTGAAGGTTGTTACCGATCACGAAGGTTATGCATTGTATTTTTCTCGGGCAACCATCCCTTGGGATAGAGACAACTTTGCGAAAAGCCAAGACACAATAGGTGATACCTTTTTACGTCATATTGGTATATACGCTTATCGTGCAGGGTTTATTCGCCGTTATATTAAGTGGGAAGCAAGCCCATTAGAAAAAATCGAAATGTTAGAGCAACTTAGGGTGCTTTGGTATGGAGAGAAAATTCATGTGGATGTTGCGAAAACTACGCCAGGTGCTGGTGTTGATACCCCTGAAGATCTTGAACTAGTTAGAAAGCAATTTATTCCGTAGTCAGAATTTCCCTAATAGCGGGAATGGCCAATATGCTATTTAGCTAAATGAAAGGTGTAATCTCAATAGATTACACCTTTTTTGTTACTATTCAGCGGTAATAACATCAGGCGTGGCAAGCTGCTCTTCTAACGTTTGTGTATTATTGGGTTTTAAATGCCACCAAAGCGTACCAAGAAATTCATACCAAGCACGTTCACTATGACCGAAGTAATACGAGGAAGGGATATATTTCTCCCATGGATTAATTTCACTCGTGATAACTAACTGGTTTGCGGGTGCAGGGAAAGGGTTCATTCCCCGTTGAGTAAACATAGTCATCGCTCGAGGTAAATGGTTAGCAGAAGTTACTAATAAAAAAGGCGATTTCCCAATAATTTTTTCAACTTCATAAGCTTCTTCTTGTGTATCTTTGGGTTCAGTGAGTGGGATCGTATCCTGTGCAGGAACCCCCAAGGATTGAGCGACTTGTGCGGCAACTTCGGCACTGCTGATAGGGCTACTTGCTTTACCACCAGTGAAAATGAGTTTACTGCCGGGGTGGTTAAGATAAAGGCGGACGCCTTCAGTCACTCTAGGTAAGCTATTATTCAATAGGTTAGAACTTGGACTCCAATCAGGGTTATATGTAAAACCGCCTCCGAGTACAACAATGTAACGTACCTCTTGAGGTGGAGTTTCAGTGATAAGTTCATAGCGTTTATTAAATTGCTTTTCTGCAGGAGCAAGCAAAGTATCTGAAATAGGCTGTAACCCTAATAGGGTTATTAAAACTAAACTTAGGGTAGCAAATGCTTTCCCACAACGTTGCCAGCGCGTGAACCAAAGCAAAAGTAACCCGATAAACCCGACGATGAGCAATAATGGTAATGGCATCAATAGCGAACCAATATATTTTTTTAAGAGAAATAACATAACTAAGCCTATTCTTAAGGGTTATCGAACAATCGTTGTGGTGGTGTTTACAGAAAAAAAACGCAATAAAGCAGCTAAATTGGCGTAAAAATAACAAATTAGTGTTTAATAGCACTAAATTGAAATTTGCTGAGTACAATAAAGTACTATGCAAAAATATAGCGATTATCTGTTATAATTCCTGCTTTAACTGTCGCTTCGCATTGTATGTGATAAGTGCAATACAATGTGAGAATATTTCTGGTTAGCATTAATTTTCCCAGTATCAGGGTGTAATCAACCATTTTACGTTTTTTCGCGACAAATTGGCGCATAAACCGCTTTAAATAATAGATGATAGGCAACCGGATAGCACATGGCAGACCGCAACTTTGATGATATTGTCGATAAATTTGCAAAAAATATCTACGGAACGACAAAAGGAAAAATACGAGAAGCGGTAGTTTGGCAAGATTTAACTCAATTATTGTGCAGCCAATTTGAAGGGAAAACCCTAAAAATACTTGATGCAGGCGGGGGAGAAGGGCATTTTTCACGCAAACTAGCCGAAATGGGACATCAAGTGATACTTTGCGATTTATCCGAAGAGATGTTGGAGCGCGCCGGTGAACTCGCCAAGGAACAAGGCATAAGCGATAACATGCGTTTTATTCATTGTGCAGCGCAAGACATAGCTCAGTATATTGATGAACCGGTTGACCTTGTTTTATTTCATGCAGTACTTGAATGGATTAGCGATCAAAAATATGCAATTGAACAACTGGTAGATATAATTAGACCTGAAGGCGTATTTTCTGTCATGTTCTATAATGCAAATGGCTTGGTGATGCGTAACGCAATTTTGGGAAATTTTCATCTTGCAACGCCACATATTCAACGTCGTCGTAAACGCTCGTTATCACCACAAAAACCGCTTTTTCCTCATCAAGTTGATGCTTGGTTGGGTGAGTGTAATATGCAAATTATCGGTAAAAGTGGTGTCAGGGTATTCCATGACTATTTACAAAGTCGGCAGTTACAGCAGAAAGATTTTCCGGCATTGTTGGCATTAGAACAGCAGTATTGCCGTGAAGAACCCTATATTAGCATGGGGCGTTATATTCATGTCATGGCACGCAAACAAATACAAAAGGACGATTTATGAGTGATTTTTCCCAGACCGTCCCTGAACTTGTGTCTTGGGCACGAAAAAATGATTTTTCGATTTCACTTCCCGCTGAACGTTTAGCATTTTTGCTCGCGGTAGCGGTATTAAACAGTGAAAGAGTCAATGGTGAAATGAGTGAAGGGGAGCTGATTGATGCCTTTCGTGAGGTTTGCAAAGGGTTTGAACAGACGACTGAATCTTTGGCGGTAAGAGCCAATAATGCTATCAATGATATGGTTCGCCAGAAGATATTTAACCGTTTTGCTAGTGACATTGTTGAAGGTAATGCAATTTACCGCCTAACCCCTTTGGGGATTGGTATCAGCGATTATTATATTCGTCAGCGAGAGTTCTCAACATTAAGACTTTCCATGCAGCTTTCTATTGTTGCTGGAGAACTACAACGTGCCGCTGAGGCTGCTGAGGAAGGGGGCGATGAATTTTATTGGCATCGTTATGTGTTTGCTCCACTAAAATATTCAGTTGCTGAAATTTTTGACAGTATTGATTTATCGCAACGCATTATGGATGAACAACAAAATTCAGTAAAAGAAGATATTGCGGCATTATTAAATCAAGACTGGCAGGCAGCTATCGCTAACTGTGAGCAATTACTCTCAGAAACATCAGGTACATTGCGTGAGTTGCAAGACACATTGGAAGCTGCAGGGGATAAACTGCAAGCGAATTTATTACGTATTCAAGAAGCCAATATGAATGCGCCAGCGTTCTCGGATTTAGTGGATAGGCTGGTTTTTGACCTGCAAAATAAATTAGATCGTATCGTTAGCTGGGGTCAACAATCTATCGATTTATGGATTGGTTATGATCGTCATGTTCATAAGTTTATCCGTACGGCCATCGATATGGACAAAAATAGAATTTTTTCTCAGCGGTTACGTCAATCTGTTCAGCATTACCTTGATAGCCCTTGGGCACTCACTTACGCCAATGCGGATCGATTATTCGATATGCGTGATGAAGAGCTTGCGTTGCATGATGAAGAAGTCATGGGTGAATTACCCCCAGAGCTTGAATTTGAAGAGTTTAGTGAATTAAATGACAAGCTTGCAGAGCTAATGGAAATTGAGTTAGCCATTTATAAAACAGAGCAGCGGCCACTCGATGTGGGCCGTGTGTTGCATGACTACTTACTGCAATACCCACAAAAACGTCATTTTGATGTTGCTCGAATTATTATCGACCAAGCTGTTAAATTAGGTATCGCAGAGGCTGATTTGGCGGGATTACCGGCAGAATGGCAAGCTATTAATGATCACGGAGCCAAGGTACAGGCACATGTCATCGACAAATATTGAACAATTTATGCCAGTTAAGCTGGCTCAAGCATTAGCTAACCCGATTTTTCCAGAGCTAGATAGCCAATTGCGTTCAGGTCGCCATATTAGTGTTGATGACCTTGATAACCACGCATTTTTAATGGATTTTCAGGAAGCATTAGAACAATTTTATGCACGGTATAACGTAGAGCTAATTCGCGCCCCTGAAGGTTTCTTTTATTTACGTCCGCGCTCAACAACCTTAATACCTCGCTCCGTGTTATCTGAATTAGATATGATGGTTGGAAAAATTCTTTGTTATCTCTATCTCAGCCCTGAACGCTTGAGTAACCAAGGTATTTTTACCTCACAAGAGTTATTTGAAGAATTGTTATCATTAGCGGATGAAAGCAAATTACTTAAATTTGTTAATCAACGTTCGACAGGTTCTGACCTAGATAAACAAAAATTGCAGGAAAAATTAAGAACATCACTCAATCGCTTACGCCGTTTGGGAATGGTGCATTTTCTGCAAAATGATTCAAGTAAATTTATTATTAGCGAATCTGTATTTCGTTTTGGTGCCGATGTACGCAGTGGTGATAACCCACAAGATGCACAGTTAAGGATGATCCGTGATGGTGAAGCTATCTCTCTTGACGGTGAATTATCACTAAAAGATGGTGATGAAGAGGATGGCGAAGAGAGTCAAGAACCGGCAGAAAGTGATGAGGATGAAGAATAATGATTGAACGCGGAAAATTTCGCTCACTGACGCTGGTGAATTGGAACGGTTTTTTTGCCCGAACCTTTGACCTTGATGAATTAGTGACCACGTTATCGGGTGGTAATGGTGCGGGTAAATCAACCACAATGGCGGCGTTTATTACCGCAATGATCCCCGATTTAACCTTACTTCACTTCCGTAACACAACGGAAGCCGGTGCGACATCTGGTTCGCGGGATAAAGGCTTACACGGGAAATTACGCCCAGGTGTCTGCTACGCTATTTTGGATGTATTAAACTCGAAGCATCAGCGTGTCATGGTGGGTGTGCGTTTACAGCAAGTCGCTGGGCGCGATAAGAAAGTTGATATTAAGCCATTTATGGTACAAGGCATTCCATTGGCGACAGTTCCAACGGAAATATTGACGGAAGTTATCGATGGGCGACAAGCCAAAGTCATTCCACTCAATGAACTAAAAGAACGTCTTGAGGAACAGGAAGGCGTTTTATTTAAGCAGTTTAGCTCAATTACCGATTACCATTCGACCCTGTTTGAATTAGGGGTTTTACCTAAACGTTTACGCTCCGCGAGTGATCGAAGCAAATATTATCGACTGATTGAAGCGTCACTATATGGCGGTATTTCTAGCGCAATCACCCGCTCATTACGTGATTATTTATTGCCAGAAAACAGTGGGGTACGTAAAGCATTCCAAGATATGGAAGCGGCTTTGCGTGAAAACCGTTTAACATTAGAAGCCATTCGTGTCACTCAATCAGACCGCGACTTATTCAAACATTTAATTAGCCAGGCGACTGATTATGTTTCTGCGGATTATATGCGCCATTCCAATGAAAGACGCATTCACCTTGATGCAGCACTAGCTGCGCGCAATGAGCTATTAGCCAGCCGTAAACAATTGCGAATTGAACAAGTCCGCAGTGTCGAAATGGCGCGTGAGTTGAATGAGCAGAATGGGGCTTCTACAGAATTAGAAGCGGACTACCAAGCAGCCAGTGACCATTTAAATTTAGTGCAAGCCGCGCTGCGTCAACAAGAAAAAATCGATCGCTATCAAGCAGACATCGAAGAACTGACTTATCGTCTTGAAGAACAAAGTGAAGTTGTTGCTGAGGCGACTGAAACTCAAGAAGAATATGAAGCACGAGCTGAAGCCGCTGAAATTGAAGTTGACGAACTAAAAAATCAACTCGCCGATTACCAACAAGCTTTGGATGTACAACAAACACGCGCTATTCAGTACCAACAAGCGTTGCATGCTTTAACGCGTGCTCGTGAATTGTGTCAACTTCCTGAATTATCCATTGATAATGCAGATGAATGGTTAGATACCTTCGAAGCGCGTGAGCAACAAGCAACTCAAACGTTATTAGCGCTTGAGCAAAAAATAAGTGTAGCGGATGCTGCTCATAGCCAATTTGAACAAGCCTATCAATTAGTTAAAAATATGATAGGGGAAGTTAGCCGCAGTGATGCATACCAACAAGCGCGTACATTATTACGTGATTGGTCATCTCAACAGCATTTAGCGGAGCGAGTGCAACCGTTACGTATGCAACTCTCTGAATTACAACAGCGTTTGAATAGCCAGCAAAATGCAGAACGTATGTTGGCGGAATTTTGTAAACGTCATGGGCAAAGCTATGAGCCAGATGAGCTTGACGCATTTATGGCTGAACTGGAAGCACAACAAGAGGAACTTAGTGTTGGTGTGAATGAGAGTGGCGAAAGGCGGATGCAAATGCGCCAAGAATTGGAACAAATTCGCCTGCGTATTAGCCAACTTTCATCTAAAGCTCCCGCATGGATTATGGCTCAAGAAGCACTAACACAGCTTAATGAGCAATCTCATGAAACGTTTGAGTCAAGTACTGCAGTGACTGAATTTATGCAGCAACTCCTCGAACAAGAAAGGGAAATAACGGTTGAACGAGATGAAGTTGCTGCGCAACGTAAAGATCTCGAAAAGCAAATTGAGCGGCTAAGCCAGCCAAGCGGTGCGGAAGATGGCCGCATGTTAGCGTTGGCAGAGCGCTTTAATGGTGTTTTGTTATCTGAAATTTATGATGATATTACCATTGAAGATGCGGCTTATTTTTCTGCATTATATGGCCCTGCTCGTCATGGTATTGTGGTTCAAGACTTATCTGTGGTCCGTAGCCAGCTCGAAACATTACAAGATTGCCCTGATGATGTTTATTTTATCGAAGGGGATCCTCAATCGTTCGATGACAGCGTTTTTGATGCACAAGAATTTGAAAGTGCGGTATTAGTCCGTTCGTCTGAGCGTCAATGGCGTTACTCTCGTTATCCTGAATTGCCTTTGTTTGGTCGTGCTGCTCGTGAAAGTCATTTAGAGTCATTAACTGCTGAGCGTGATGAGCTGGCTGAGCGTTACGCGAACCTGTCATTTGACGTACAGAAAATTCAGCGTTCACACCAAGCATTCAGTCGGTTTATTGGTCAACATATTTCGGTGGCCTTTGAAGATGATCCTGAAGCTGAAATTCGTACGCTTAATCAGAAACGTTCGGAAATTGAACGTGCTTTGGTACAGTTTGAAGAGCAAACTCAGCAACAACGTCAACAATTTGCACAAGGCAAAGAAAGCCTTGCGGCTCTTAATCGCTTATTACCTCAGATGGGGTTATTACTCGATGAAACATTGGTGGACAGAGTCGAAGAGATAAGCGAAGAGCTAACGGAAGCGGAAGAAGCCGCGCATTTTCTGAATAAGCATGGTCATGCGTTAGAAAAATTAGAACCGATTGTGACCGTGTTGCTCAGTGACCCTGAACAACATGAGCAATTACGTAAAGATTATGAGGCAGCAAAACACAGCCAACAAAATGCTAAACAACAAGCTTTTGCATTAGTCGAAGTCGTTCAGCGCCGTGCTCACTTTAGTTACAGTGATTCAACGGGGATGGTGAATGAAAATGCGGACTTGAATGAAAAACTACGCCAACGTTTAGAGCAGGCAGAAACTGAACGTACACGTGCTCGTGAACAATTGCGTCAGCACCAAGCACAAAGTGCACAGTTCCATCAAGTCCTTGCTTCGTTACGCAGTTCTTTCGATACCAAACAAGAGATGTTGAAAGAACTCGAAGTTGAAATGCAAGAGATTGGCGTAAAAGCAGATCCTGATGCTCAAGAACGTGCTCGCATTCGACGCGATGAATTGCACCAGCGGGTCATGGAAAATCGTAGTCGTATTAACCAGTTAGAAAAACAGCTGACATTATGTGAAGCTGAAATGGATAACTTACAGAAGCGTCTTCGTAAGTTAGAAAAAGACTACTATATGCTGCGTGAGCAGGTCGTGACGGCAAAAGCAGGTTGGTGTGCGGTCATGCGCTTGGTGAAAGACAATGGCGTTGAGCGTCGTCTACATCGCCGTGAGCTGGCCTATACTGACGGTGATAGCTTACGTTCGATGTCGGATAAAGCCTTGGGTGCGCTGCGTTTAGCGGTTGCGGATAACGAACATTTACGCGATGTATTGCGTTTATCTGAAGATCCAAAACACCCAGATCGGAAGATAAAATTCTTTATCGCGGTATACCAACACCTACGTGAACGTATTCGCCAAGATATTATTCGTACAGATGACCCGATTGATGCAATCGAGCAAATGGAGATTGAACTGGCGCGTTTAACAGAAGAGCTAACAGCGCGTGAGCAAAAATTGGCGATCAGTTCAAAAAGTGTGGCGAATATTATTCGCAAAACCATTCAGCGCGAGCAGAATCGTATTCGTATGCTAAACCAAGGGCTGCAAGCGGTGGCGTTTGGCCAGGTTAAAGGGGTTCGCCTCAATGTGAATATTCGTGAAAGCCATGCATTGTTACTTAGTGTGCTTTCTGAAGAAAGTGAAATGCATCAAGACTTGTTCACCAGCCAACGGTTAACATTCTCTGAAGCGATGGCGAAATTGTATCAACGCCTTAACCCACAAGTGGATGTTGGGCAGCGGTTGCCACAAACGATAGGTGAAGAACTACTTGATTACCGTAATTACTTAGAGTTAGACGTCGAGGTGAACAGAGGTTCAGATGGCTGGCTAAAAGCGGAAAGTGGTGCGTTATCAACGGGTGAAGCGATTGGTACTGGGATGTCGATCTTAGTGATGGTCGTACAGAGCTGGGAAGAAGAGTCTCGTCGTTTACGTGCGAAAGATATTATTCCTTGTCGTTTATTATTCTTAGATGAAGCTGCGCGATTAGATGCTAAATCTATTGCGACGTTATTTGAGCTGTGCGATAGGCTTGAAATGCAATTGATTATTGCCGCACCAGAAAATATTAGCCCAGAGAAAGGCACGACGTATAAATTAGTTCGTAAAGTGATTGGCACACATGAGCATGTGCATGTTGTTGGCCTAAAGGGATTCGGGCAAGAAAACCCGAATGTACAAGCACCCTCATTGCAATAATAGTCTTTGTGAATAAAATGAAAGCCGGTATTTAGGAATGAATATCGGTTTTTTTATATTTAACAAATAGCATAAAAGCAGTTTCACAGGATTATTAATTAATTTGAATAAAACCCGATTTTTAAAATATATTATCCCATGATAAAAACCACTTTTTTTATATGGAATTAAGTGGCAAAGAAAGTATTAGTTAAAGCTTTTAATTAAAATAAATTTCATCTATGTTTAAGGCACCAATAAATGTTTGAATTTATCTATGATGAAAATAATTCTTTTTCTCACTAATTGTTAACGTAACTGCATATAATCTGAAAAAAGGAAAATTAGTCTATTCCTATAACATTACTGCTAAAATCAAATACAATAAAATTGTAATTATAATAAAAATATTGTTATCCATGTAGTAAATTAAGGTGGATGTATGGCGAAGAGAAGAGTGCGAGCTCTGCAAGTCTCAGTAATATGCGGGTTGATGGCGTTACAATTTCCTGCATTTTCAAACGAAGAAAATACGCAGCAAAGTGTTTCTGAAGTTCAAACGATAGCTTCAGTTACACCAACAGAAAGTTTAGCCAAAATAACACAGTCGCTTCCTACGGATGTGAAACCCATTTTTTCTACGCAATTAGCAAAACTATATGCTGAAAGGCAAATGCAGCTATTGTGGCAAGATGAAACAGCAATTAGCCAATTTCAACAGCAATTGGCAGAATTATCTCTTGCTGGCGTTCAGCCGCAATTCGGGGAATGGTTGGCGATATTGGAAAATAACCAATTAAATGAGTTGGGCCGTGACGCTATTTTGTCTGATGCCATGCTTGGCTATTTACAGTATTTATCTTCGATAGAAGCGAGTGGGCAGTATTGGTTATACACGAATCGGCCATATAAAATTATTGCGCCCACGACGGCTCAAATGAAACCATGGCTAGATGCAGTTGAGTCTAATAACCTAAGTAGTTGGGTAAAATCGCAGGCGCCAAATCATCCAATGTATGTGCCAATGCGCAAGGAAATGTTGAAATTATTGGCGATGCCTGAAGATAATTTGGAAATTGTGGGAACGAAAACATTAAAGCCAGGGCAGTCTAGCGATGATGTGGTTATGTTACGTCAAATCTTACAACGTGAAGGGTTACTTGAAGGTGGAAGTGTAACCGAAGAAATTGAACCTCCTGAGACAATGGCTCAAGTCGCAGAACAGGCGGTTGAACAAACAGTCGAATCATCAGAAACACCAGCGAGCGCTGTGTCGAAAGTCTATGACCAAGAACTCGTCGAGGCTGTAAAAAAATTCCAATTACAATATGGTTTAGAAGCAGATGGTGTGGTTGGAAAAGGTACGCGTGTTTGGCTAAATATGCAGCCTAAGCAGAAAGCGGGTTTAATGGCACTTAATATTCAGCGCTTGCGTATTATTCCTGCAAGTAGTGGTACCGGAATTTTAGTCAATATTCCTGGCTATTCTTTAGATTTCTATTTAAATGATGAAGTGATTTTAGATTCAAAAGTGATTGTTGGTCGTGCTGATCGCAAAACACCGATCATGAGTAGTGCACTAAATAACGTGGTTATTAATCCGCCTTGGAGCGTGCCAACCAGTATGGCTCGTAAAGATATCGCACCAAAAGGAAAGCAAGATCCAAGTTATTTTAGCCGTAAAGGGTATACAGTGTATTCAGGTTGGGGCTCCGATTCGTACGAAATTGATCCTTATGCGATAGATTGGGAAAATATCACCCCAGCGAATTTCCCATATCGCATTCGACAAGCCCCTGGCCCTACCAATTCATTAGGGCGCTACAAGTTTAATATGCCGAGTTCAGATGCGATTTATTTACACGATACACCAAACCATAGTTTATTTAATCGTAATGCACGTGCAATAAGCTCTGGATGTGTGCGAGTGAATAAAGCAAGCGAATTAGCCAGTATTTTGTTAGGTGATGCTGGTTGGGAACAAAAACGAATTGATGGTGCATTGAAAGAAGGCGCAACACGGTATGTGAATATACCCGATAGGATCCCAGTTTTTCTGTACTATCAAACTGCTTGGGTAGATAAAGACCAGCAACCACAATATCGAGCCGATATTTATCAGTATGATAATTCTATTAATAATGCAGATAAATATTTGCCAATTTTGAAAAAGATTTTACACTAATTGTTTATTTAAAAGGGGAGTTTTTCTCCCCTTAGATATTTAAATTAACTGTCTGAATATTCTTTGCTGTACATTTCCATTCAGCAAAATTCCACTAAAATCCGTTTTTATCCTGTTTATTCTATTGTTTTATGGCTATTCAGCCATTACCATTTTATTCACCTTTGAAAAAGGCAGCATAATTTGTGTTTTAAATTGCATGTTTCGAGCGGTTTGAGTGACAAAACTCTCTTTTTGACGAAAATTGCAATAAAATTTCTGTGAAGTATGCATATCTTTACATTATTATACATTAAAGCTAGGCATGATTTGCTAGACTCAATAGGTTGCCAAAATTTTATCGATTAATACTGAATTTATTAGAGTCTGAGCTATCACCTATGGATATAATTGATCAATCCCGCAGAAAATGGTTAGGTATTGGGGCCGCAACGATTGGCCTTAGTTTATTACCAAGCCATGTATTTGCTGCAATGACGACCCCTCGACCACGTATTTTACGTTTTCAAAATATTAATACAGGCGAATCGTTAAAAACTGAATTTTTTGATGGGCGCCGCTACAATAAGTCTGAACTAGCACGTTTAAATCATTTTTTCCGTGACTATCGTTGTGACAAAGTGAAAACCATCGACCCCAAACTGTTTGATCAAATCTATTTATTACAAATGATGATGGGAACAAATAAACCTGTGCAGCTTATTTCTGGTTATCGTTCTCTAGAGACTAATAATAAATTACGCAGTAAAAGCTCTGGTGTGGCGAAAAAAAGCTACCACACACGCGGGCAGGCAATGGATTTCCATATTGAAGGTTTACAGTTGAGCAATATCCGTAAAGCCGCATTGAAAATGAAAGCGGGTGGCGTTGGTTATTATCCTCGAAGCAATTTTATACATATCGATACAGGACCAGCAAGAACGTGGTAATCTGTGCATAGGTGACATAGATTACGGAGTAATTGCTCGATGAAATATACTATTATCCCAGTAACACCGTTTATGCAAAACTGCCAAGTTATTTGGGATGAAAATACGTTAGATGCAGTTGTTGTTGATCCCGGAGGAGAAGCGGAAAAATTAATTTCTACTATTGAAAACCTTGGGTTGAAGTTAACTAAAATTCTGTTAACTCATGGCCATTCTGATCATATCGGTGCATCAGCTATCCTCTCTAAGCACTTTTCAGTGCCTATTTATGGCCCACAAAAAGAAGACGCTTTTTGGATTGAAAACCTCGCAGAGCAAAATGCGATGTTTTACATTGGCGAATGCCCTGATTTTACGCCAGATTACTGGTTAGAAGAAGGGGATAAAGTAACTTGTGGCAATATCACATTTGATGTGTTGCATTGTCCCGGTCATACCCCTGGTCATATTATTTTTGTGAATCACGCTGATAAATTAATTTCAATGGGTGATGTATTGTTTAAAGGGGGAGTCGGGCGAAGTGATTTTCCTCGCGGTAACCACCAAGACTTAATCTCCTCTATTAAAAATAAAGTATTACCTCTTGGTGATGATTTTCAATTTATACCAGGTCACGGGCCGATGTCTAATCTCGGTTTTGAACGAAAAACAAACCCTTTCTTGCAAGATGAACAACCAGTTTGGTAATTAAAAACTATTCATATTATCCATTGATGCCTCATTATTGAGGCATTTTTATTTTTATGAGTGTAGTTAAATTTACTCCTAATTTTATATTACTTATGGAATGAAAGTATTGGTTTTGCTATTTTTCTATTTTAAATAATAATTATGGATAATTACTAGATGAAAGAAAATGACCAAACTATTAATTTCATGCAATATAATTTATATAATTATATTAATGCTCCTAAAAACAAAACATTTTTTATCAATATGATGACTGAGTATGGTATCAATCATAGCCAATCACCAGGTTATTGTTATGGGTTGACAAATGAGTTTTTAATCTATGAAATAAACAATAAAGGTGCTGATTACATTCAGCAATTGAATTATTTATATGATATTATTAATTTTGATAGCGAGGGTTTATCTGCAATAGATAAAGTAAAGTATGATGCTTTGAAAATGCACGCCCAAGTTTTATTGAATGACTATATTTATGGTTTTATTAAAATTCAGGGAATTCATAATAACACATTAAGGAATAAAACTTATTTTGATAGCCTAGCCTATGATGAAATTAATAATAGAGTTTTTCGTGATTATCTTAATGATATAATTGATAAAAATTTTAATAAAGCAGTAAATGAAAATAAAAAAGATAAAGTGTATTATCAGTATCTTTATGAATCTCAAAAAATAAAACTTAAAGAATATATCAATGCACTATATGTAGGAGAAGATTTCTTTAATACAAAGGAAGGAGAGATTATTAGTTCTGACCCTATATTTTTAAAATTAAAAGATAGATTTATTCGGGGTGGGGAGGTATTAGGAAATAAATACTCCGTCTCTGATGCAAATTTTTTTATTGATTCGATATCTGAAAGTGTTAATAGAGATAATTATTTAAAGTTAGAATTAATAAATAAAAAACGAGGTGTTCAAGGAAATAATATACATCAGAATTATTCATTCAATACATTAAAGGGAACGACAGTCAAGAGGTTTAAGGACGTCGTTATTGGCCATACAGCTAAAAATAAAACACCACTCTATTATCAATTGATTTTAGGTAACCACGTAGTTGTTGTTAGCGCAAAGTATAACAATAAAAATAAATCATGGGAATATAAATTCTTTGACCCTAATTATGGTGTTGCGATGATTAACAAACAGGTTGATTTTTTTTCTTATTTAGATAGTCATATTAAGAAAATTGCTAAAGAAAGCAAAATACCTATTTTTGAGAATGATTATAATATAGCTGTTAGTGAGTTTGTAAAAAATGGAAATAGTTGGATTGATTTTAAAAAAATAAATAATACCAGTTTAAAAATAACTGAAAATGTACTTTTAGCTGAGAGGGGAATCACTTATCAGAAGAAGGGGAGTAAGTGTAAAATAATATATAAAGAATTTAATCCGGAAAATTGTTTATTAAAAATTAAGGTTGTCACAGGGAGCACAGAGTTTATAGCATATACGGATATTTTAGATGGACAAGACCTTTATACACGGATAATTAATAATCCTGAAACTATAGCAAAAATTAAAAAAGATGTTTTTATCTCTCAAGATGGATATAAAATATATTCGATAAATAAAAATTTCGACATCAAGACCTTTGAAAATATCAATAAAAGCCATAATAACCAAAACATTGCAAGGGATTATATTCGTACCAACTTGCATTTAAAACCGTTATCCAGTAATGAACCTAAGGCTATTACAGGGATCCCAGAAAATCATCAACGAGCCATTACGCAAGTTGCTAATGACTATAATGTTATTATAGGTATGCGACCTATTGATTATAAATCGACAAGTTTAATCGCTTCTGGCTTATATGGCAGTAAAGGGCTCATGATTAAAGGTAAAAGTTCAGATTGGGGGCCTCATAGTGGCTTTATTCCTATTTTGCAGCAGTTTGCTAAAAAATCAGGCCGGGATGAGCAAGAAAAATATAATGGTTATATAACGCAGTCTATTGAGCAAGGGCATGCAAAGCCGGTAATACTTGAAGTAACTCATGAGCGTATGAATGAGCTACTTAAATATGGGGCTGTGACTTCATTGGAGGATATAGGCAGGGGGGACCATATAAGAAGAACAACTGCCAAAGTGGATAATGTACCACATAGTTTTATTCTGAATAATATAACACGAGGAGAAACTAAGTTATGGCAAGTCTTTTATCAGTCTGGTCATAAAACAGCTCCTTTCCTGGTAGTCGGTGACCCTAAAACAGGGAAAGCTATGACAGCAGATTATGATCTCTTTAGTGTTATCTATCCAGTTTCTGAGCTAGAGCATTACGTTAAAGTGTCAGAAATGCCTTCATGGCAAGAGTGGAAAGCGAGTGTTAACTATGATGAACTCACAAATGAACAGAAAAAGCTTTATCACAATGAAGCTGAATATAATAAAAGAGAGGGGAAAGATAATGGTATTACGAATGCAAAAATCAAGGAGATTAATCAAGAGTTAAATAAAAAATTAGAGCGCCCCATTGGATTAGAGTTAGTACATCATGGGGCTGATGATGCCAATCCTGGAAGTGTGATGAAAGATAACTTTCCGATTACTTTTTTCTTACCGGATAAATTAAAAGGAAAAAATAAATTATCAGGAACACGTCAGTCGATAGGTACATATTTCCAAATGAATTCATCGGGTGCGGTTATTATTAATGATGTTGAAAGCCTTTCAAATTTTCAACAGTTATTAATCAATGAGGGATATCGTGCTCCTCTTAATGCTAACTGGCGTGAAGGGGAATATGCTGAATACTTTAATCCAAAAAGAAAAATATCGGATAGCTATATTAATGCAAGTAGAGAGATACAGCGTAAGAAAAGTATTCCTATCGCTGTGCGAAATTTTATTGAAGGTAAAGAAACTCAAAGTGGATACATTGATAATATTGAAAATAATTTCGGTAAACCGTTTGCCAAATTAGAGTGGCAGCCACACCACCAGCTAACTGTATTACTAGAAAAAATAGCGTTAAAAGAAATTTCTATTCAAGATATCAATAAGACAGATCACGCTTATTTATTGACGTATTTTTCAGATGGAAATGGAAATATAGATATTAAAAAATTAAAAATTGCAGTATCAGACCCGTTAGTTAACCGAAAACTAAATGAATATCTAAGTCAAAACGCTGAAACGAATATATTATCACTAGAGTTGCTCTTAGAACCCTCAATATCAAGTAGTTATCAACAACAAGCGAGTGATATTCAGACATTATTGATCGCGATAAAAAATGATTTATCAATATTAAATCACTTAAGTGAGCGTTCGCAGAATATATTAATGAAACTATTTCCTGCTGGGGATAGAATAGATAAAGGTAAAATTTTAGAGTTAGTGACTGATAATCATAAACTGATTTCATTTAACAATAGGTTAAATGAGTTTAGTGAACTATCTTCAGCTAATTTTATTGGGGAAAATGCACCATTCAAAAAATATTCTTTTACAGAAGCGTTTTATTTTTATGAACAAAGCCAAGCACAGCGATTGGCACAATTTAACCAACAATTAATGTATGGTAATAAGGTTGAGTTACTGAACCATGGGGTTATTCGTTCTGGCTCTCAAAACCGAGGTATGGATCAAACGTTGGGGGGGACATACGCGATTGAATTTTATTTAGCAGACGGTCATTTAGCACGAGACTTTATTGAACGTAAATCGCAAATAGAGCAAGCTATAGTGAAAAATACATCGACATCAGCAGAAAGATCACTGTTGAAAAAGATGGAACAGTATAGCCAATATATTAATATTGAAGTTCACAAAAATGGAATATCAATAGCGGATCAACCGATAGGAAATCTGTTTTCAGCAGTTACAGATACGAATAATGTAATAATATTCTTAAAGGGGAAATCGGTAACTTACACCGTCACTCATGTGCAACGTAATGGAGGTTATGAAATCAGCTTATTTGATCCTCAAGGGATTCAGTTAAGTGTAAAAAACAGATCTTCTCAGCAAGCTCAGCAGCAATTCCAACGGAAAATTAAGCATTATTTTAGTGAAAACCTCCAACTTTCTAATGGCGAATTTAGAGCAGACTTCCAGTTTATTGACTTGGATTCGACAGGTTTTAAAACCGTATTGTCTTCTATGCGTAACCAACGACAAACAATTATTGACCAAGCTGAATTTACACTACCAAAAAACCGCTGGGTCACGCTCAATGGTGAAAAAATTGCTTTTGCCAAATTACAACAACTTGGTGCAACTATTAAAGGAAAACCGATTTCTCTAGGCGACCTAAAATCCATTGATTTACATAATAAAATCCGTTTTTCTCCTGATAAACTAGCGATGTATTTCACACTGATGGAAGGTGGAAAAGAAGATCTCGCTTTCATTAAAGTGTTCCATGAGCAATTAAAATCAGCAGATATCCATCAGCTAGTCGAGCGCCAAGTTAATTTTGCTGAATCGGGGGTATTGAAAAGACAGTTTAAATATTTAGTGAATAATGTTGATGCTCAACAGGAGACTATAGCGCCTTCCACTTTAGCTAAGGTTCGTCAAGCAGGTCATAAGCTTCCTCAATTTCAGCGCATAGCCAATCGTGCTGGTCAACTAATGGGCGCAACCGGTGCTATCCAAAGCCTGATCAGCGCGTATGCAATTTTGGACAAATTAGATAACCCAGATCTTAGTGACGAAGAAATTAAAGAGCTAGAAAAACAGTTTTATTTACTTGCTGCGTCTGCTCTATTTAATTATGGCGATATGATAGTGCAACCAATGCTATTAAATATCGCATCAGGTAAGGGTGCGACTTCGTTAGTCCGCGCGAGGATCGCCACGGGGACGGTGGTGATTTTCAATTTGGTGGGGATGGGAATTGATATCTATCAAGCTTACGACAGCTTATCTAAACTGGACAGTGTAACAGACCCTAAACAGCGCCAAGACCTTATTGTGAATGCTTCTTTCTCTATTGCGAGTGCGGTGATCAATGGGGTCACCGTTATTGGTATCTTAGTGGGGTCTTCTACAATTCCAGTTGCTGGGCTAGTTATTGGTGGGATCTTACTGGTAGGAGGCTGGATTTATAGCGGCGTTCGTGCGGTTGAAAACATCAAACAAGTTATTGATATTGATTGGGATCGTGAATTAGAAGAAGGGATCCGCGGTGCTTTAGGCTTAGACCCAACCTTACGTAGCCAGCAAGAGATGAATATACAGCATTATATTAATGCGTTCAAAGAGCAAGATTGGCATATGGATCTAGCTTTATTTGAAAATAATATTCTACAGGCAGGATTTGCTCATCACCTCAGTATTATTGAAAAGCCGACTTATGAAAATGAGCCGAAATATTATTTAGTTGATAATTATGGTAATTATTTCTACGGTAAGCTGGGAAATCTATATATGGGGGCGGGGGATACTTCTGTGCGGTTTGTACGTAAAGGGGCTCCCACATTTACGGCTGATGAGATTGATTTTATTTTAAAAAATAAAATTGTCAGAACCACCGCGTGGTTTAAAAATTTAAAGGTTTTATATGAAAAAATGGGCTGGTCTATTCGCCATAATTTTCGCCTTCAATCAAAAGAGAAAGCGGTATTTGACCTTAAAAATATCGGAAGTATCGCCACTCACGAGCGTTACTCTTTAAATTCTGCTTATAAGAGCCCGTTATTTGAGGCATTTAAAGCACGACATCAAATTTTAGATAATGAATTATCATTACCCCTGCAATATCAGTTAATAAATTCTAACCCGGAACAAATTAGTTTTTATTCGAAAAAAACGGAGTTTGGCGTCTTAGGGCAACATATGCTCAGAGAAAACGAACGTGCTTTTAGTGAGCATATAGTGAATAACAGCCAGCGGACAGCGTTATATATTGAAAATACTAATAGCGAAGGAACCAGCTGGAATACAGCGAATGGTAATGATGTTGTCATTGGTAAAAAAGTACAAAAAAATGCCTTTCAGGTGTTATCAGGTGAGAAATACTTTGCGGGAGGAGATGAGAGCGATCTATTTTTTATCCGAGATAGCTGTTTAGCCTCGTTAACATCGCGAGAAGATAACAAGCCGACTAAGTACCTTGACGGTCAAGGAGGGCAGGATATCGTCATTATTGATAACCTACCCGATGGCTACCGAGTGTCTGTAGACTTAAACGAAAATAGGCTGCATTACCAAAGAGGAGGGGATCATCCTTTTATTCCCGTTGCGCATTTGCAAAATATGGAAAATGTGATGGTCAGGGGGAATAGCAATGATCATTTACAGGGGAATGACACTGCAAACATACTGGATGGTGGACTAGGTAAGGATATCTTAGAGGGTAAAGAAGGGGATGATAAACTCATTTTAACGCAAGGAATTGCAGCTGGTGGTGATGGAAATGACAACTATCATATTCGCCGCTATGAGTGGCTTGAACATGTTGATGACTTGTACCTTACAGAGCGTTATTTCGACAGAAAAGAGAAAGCAGTTAAAACGCGAAAGTCTCTTAACCCTAGCTATACAGAAGGTAGCCATCAGTTTCAGGCAAAGGTGGTTATTAAAGAATCTAATTATTTACAAAGCAGAGCCACTTTAGAGTATTTTCTAGATGAAATAAAGCACGTTCAAATTGACGGCAACCACTTGGTTTTAACCCTCAAACAACCAAAAAGTAGTATTGATGGCCATTTTTTTCAACATGTGGAAAGTGAAGTCACCATTGTCCTCGAAAATGTGCAAGATGCGGCGTTGAAGGCACCGCATCATGGATATCAGCTACAAACACTTGATGGTTGGGTGATGACAACAGTGATAGATGAAAAACATCCTAACCAGTATTTCAGCTTAAGCTATGTACAAGAAAGTGATCAACTTCCCTCTACAGAAGGAAAATCCGTCAAAATAGATGAATCTGCGGGGATCATAACGATAAACCAATCTCGTCATTATAAAAAGCCAACATGGGGATGGTTTGTGCCAATAGGCCATGCTAATCATTTAACTTACCGTGGAAATAGTCAAAACAACGTATTACCCCTGATAAAATTAGGTAGCCATATTGAAGTTAGCCATGGAATAGATACCTATCAAATTGTGCAAGGCAAAGAAGAGTATGGTGAGGTTGAGTTTGATTTCTCTAAAGTAAATGACAGTTTTACAGATAAAGACAGCCTGTGCCTATTGTTACCTACAGAGAATGGTTATTCACTCTATAAGGATGATGGGCAGCTATACAGCGTAGATAAATTTGGGCAAAAAAAATTGGCTATTAAATTTAGCAACGTAGGTAATAAGATCTCTAATGCTGTTTTAATCCAAGATAAGCATAGCAACTTATTTAAAGTCAATTTACAGGCAAACCGCTTATCACCAGTAAACCCAGTTAAAGAAAGCAGCACGAGCGACGATGAAATTATATTACCGATAGGGTATCTATCTGAAAAGCATGTCATTGATGGGCAAAGTGGTGACGACACTATTATTAATAAAGGATTAGAAAGTTATGTCCTGTTGGGGGGAGATGGCGATGATAATCTTAAAGCTAGTGCTGGAAATAATATTTTATATGGTGGTGCGGGGGATAACTCTATTAGTGGTGGGTCTGGGGATGATTTGCTGCTATCAAGTCAGGGAAACGATGAACTATTGGGAGGCGTAGGGGATGACCACTATATCATCGATGGTAACCAGCCGGGTAAGGTATATATTAAAGACCAGATTGGGAATAACCATATTCATTTAATCAATTTTAAACATCAGCCAACTGAAAAGAGTGATACAGAATACCAGTTTTATGAATCATCAGCTGGCAAGCTTGTCAAAATTAAGGTTTCTATCGATGATGGTGAGGGTAAATTCAATATTCACCACTATGAGCGGCTGGATGAAAAATTTAACTGCTCCACGAGCCACGGGATGACCCCGCTCGTTAATTATCTCTCTGAAAAACTCCATAAAGCCAAACAGTCAGGGGAGTTTACCACTTGGAAACCCATTGATGAGCTTACAAGCACATTAAATGGCGTGGTAGCCAATGACGGAGCGAGACCTTTAAACCTAACATTGAAAGATGATGGGATTGTATTACAACAGGATTGCACGAGAAATAATTGGCTTATTGATACCTTAGCCGGCAATGATAATGTCATGGATATGTCTCAACAAGGGCGTATTATTAAGGGGGGTAGTGGTAACGATAAGCTGATTACCCTAGGCGGTGAAAATGTACTGTATGGCGGGCAAGGTAATGATGTACTACTGGCACAAGGGATGCATCAAGACGTGCTAATCTCTTTAAATGGAGAAGATCAATTAACGGGAACTCAAGGTGATGACCTCTATATTGTCAGCGGTCATGGAAAAGGTGATGTGAAGATCACGGATGTTGAGGGACGCAATCAAGTGGTTCTAATTGATTTTAATACTGAAGAAGTTAGTTATAAACAATTGTCTGCTAAGGTTGCAGAAACAACATATCGCTCAAAGAGTGGAAGGCAAGTGACGCTATCTCATAACAACCATGTTGGGTCAATGCATAGTGTCATGCAGGTGCGTCATTTCAATAATTACATGGAATTATCGAAACAACATATAGAGCAAACCATTGATCGCTTGGTTCAGTTACTCGTTGAAGAGCGCATTGATTATGAGCGAAATCTCGACCTTAGTATCACGAATGATAATTACCAGAAGAATTGGGGAGCGGTACAAATAACGGAGCGCTTCCTTAGCCATCTTAAATAGTTTTTTATAAAAAATGCCAGTCAGTAACGTAACTGACTGGCATGATATTAAAAACGCTGTTTTATCGTTTTCAATGCTTAATTTTTAATACATCCGAATAATTACAGCACTTTCACGATAGCGTCACATAAAGGAACCATGTTTTCCAGTGTTAAGCCTGCCACGTTAATACGGCCAGAGCTTACCGCATAGATACCAAATTCGCTACGTAGACGCTCTACCTGCTCTTTTGTTAGGCCACTGAAGGAGAACATACCATTTTGGTTGATAATGAAGCTAAAGTCTTGTTTAGCGCCTTTTTCTTCCAATGTTTTCACTAACAATTGGCGCATGCGTTTAATACGTTCACGCATTGCGGTTAACTCTTGGATCCACTCAGCTTTTAACACGTCATCAGAAAGGATGGTTGTTACCACTGCGGCGCCGTGTGCTGGTGGGTTTGAGTAGTTTGCACGAATAACGGCTTTCGCTTGGCTGAATGCGCGCTCTGCGTTGTCACTGTCTTTAGCGATGATGGTACAAGCGCCGACACGCTCATTGTATAAACCGAAGTTTTTAGAGAATGAGCTCGCCACAATCATTTCAGGGTTGTTTTTAGTGAAAATGCGCAGGCCTTCGGCATCTTCATCTAAGCCTTTTGCAAAACCTTGGTAAGCAAAGTCAAAAACCGGTAATAAGCCTTTTTCTGCACATAATGCGGCGAGTTTTGTCCATTGCTCAGCGGTTGGGTCAATACCCGTTGGGTTATGGCAGCAGCCGTGTAAAACAATCACATCACCCGCTATCGCAGATGATAAGCTGTTAAGCATGCCGTCAAAATCCATACCGTGGTTGGCTGCGTCATAGTAGTTGTAAGTTAAAACTTCTAAGCCAGCTGCCTCAAAGATGTTTTTGTGATTAGGCCAAGTTGGGTTGCTGATCCAAACACGTTTTGCATTGGTTTGTTTGGCAATAAAGTCAGCGGCGATACGCAGTGCGCCTGTACCACCAGGAGCTTGCGCTGTACGTGCACGTTTTGAGGTGACAATTTCATGTTGTGCACCGAATAACAGTTCTTGTGTTACACGGCCAAATTCTGGCATTCCGCTAATCGCAAGATAGTTTTTGGTGTTTTCGTTATCCAGCAGGAATTTTTCTGCTTTTTTAACGGTATCAAGCACAGGGGTTTTCCCTGATTCGTCTTTATAGACGCCAATACCTAAGTTGATTTTATTATCGCGGGGATCAGCACGGAAACTATCAGCAAGACCTAAGATTGGGTCAGCAGGGGCAGAAGTAATTTTTTCAAACATGTTGTCGATTCCAAAGCTCTGTAGTGGTACCCACACAGTTCCTAAGGTATGAAGGCATAAGTGAGAATGCGGTTGGCTATCCTTGCTTGTAATCTGCCCAGACCATACGAAACTCGCGGGTGTAGCTGAAAACGGGTTTAGTCGAACGAGTCGAGTTCTCAGGGTAACGTGATAAAGGCTTTTTGCCAACCGTTTTACCAAAAATTGGCGAGATCTTGTGAACTAGGTAGGAATTGCATGTAATCTGACCATAAATATCTATAAAGGTGGTGAATCAGTCTGTCTTATTGATAATTCTGGTATTAATTCTGGTATTTTTGTGGAGGAGAAATTTATGCTAGAGATGAAAAAAGAGAAATAAAAAAGCAGCGCCGAAGCGCTGCTTACAAAAACATGTTACCGTTTTCTAACTTATCAGTTAACTGATAATTAGAATTGGTAAATTAAACCTAAACCAACAACGTTATCAGTGCTGATACCGTACGCTTTGGTGAATTCATTTTTATCTAACAGGTTGATTTTATAATCAACAACTGCAGACATGTTTTTGTTGAAGTAGTAGTAAGAACCTACAGAGATATATTTAACTAAATCTTTGTTACC
This sequence comes from Providencia sp. PROV004, assembly GCF_011045615.1. Classification (NCBI taxonomy): domain Bacteria; kingdom Pseudomonadati; phylum Pseudomonadota; class Gammaproteobacteria; order Enterobacterales; family Morganellaceae; genus Providencia; species Providencia sp. PROV004. Next base: position 3,102,495 of record NZ_CP042859.1, on the reverse strand, counting down.
GTATGCGCCTAAGTCTTTACCTTTAGATTGGTTATAACCTAAAGATGGTTTCAGACCGAAATCGAACAGGTACTGTGCAACTAACTCTACGTTTTCAGTTTTGTTAGCAACACCTGACTCAAAGTCACCGCCTGCACCGTAACGAGTCATGTTTTTAGTTTGACCGTACATAGCCGCTAAGTAAACATTGTTAGCGTCGAATTTACCACCCACGTTCCAAGCTTCAGCTTTTTTACCACCAGTGTCAGCCATTTTTTGCTGTTCTGGAGTACGGGAAGAGTTAGAGTAACCACCACCCAGAGTTACGCCCCAACCTAAGTCATAAGCAGTTGAGAAACCGAAACCGTCACCGTTATCTTTCTTAATACCAGCAGAAGACAGGTTGCTGTCGCCGTTTTTACCTTGGTATTGCAGAGCAAAGCTCAGGCCATCAACATAACCGAACGCGTTGTTGTTACGGTAAGTTAACAGGTTACGGTTACGGCTAGTCATGAAGTTGTCTGCTTGAGCCATAGTGTCCGCACCCCATAATGGGAATACGTCGGTCCATGCGTTCGTGTCATAAACCACACCGTAGTTACGGCCGTAGTCGATTGAACCGAAATCAGCAAAACGTAAACCAGCATATGCTAAACGGTTTTTGTTTTCGCCTTCGTTTTCAGCTTTGTTAGTTTTAGTTTCCCACTCGAAACGACCAAAACCAGTCAGTTGGTCAGTGATTTGAGTATCACCTTTAACACCTAAACGAACGCGTGAATCATCACCGTCTTGGCTTGGAGCATCTTTGCTGCTACCGTCAGCGAGGTAGTGACGAACGTCAACTTTACCGTAAACGTCTAATTTGTTGCCGTCTTTATTGTATACTTCAGCTGCGTTTGCTGCACCAGCAGCTAACAGAGCTGGGATAACCATTGCAAGAATATTGCGTTTCATCATTATTATTACCCTCATTGGTGTTATTCGGACACCTGCCACTGCCAAAAATAATTCGCAAAAAATAATTGGAACTATTTGTGAGAGATTAGTGTCGTCTATGTCGGCGACCAGTGTTCCATTGCTAAATAAAATTATCTACCCTCAAAGTGCTACAAAATCAAAGATTCTGAAACAAATGGTAACTAGATGTTTCAAAATGTAAAAAACAGAACAATAAATAATCACTCATCTTACCAGTTTAAAAAATATTACAAAAATTAGGGAACTTTTTCAAAAGACGAATTGAGTTTTTTTTGAGCAGTTTAGCGAGTGTAAAGCGGTTATTTATCACTAGTAAAAAGAGAATAGCGAGATTAAAAAGCAGATTATTCTTAGCACTAGCAGATTGCTGGCTGTTTACGGAGAATAATAAGGTGATAACGTAAAAATTGTGATCTGGTTATCATGTGGCTGCAATTCGATGTAACGAGATGAGATAGTTGTACAGCGAAAGTATATTAGGGCTGAAAAGTAACGGGCCAACATCAGCTGGCCCGTAAATTAGGGTATTAATACAGAAAAACCGTTATTAGAATGCTGCATTTCTTGGGGTACGTGGGAATGGAATCACTTCACGTACGTTACCGACACCAGTGACATAAGCCACTAAACGCTCAAAACCAAGGCCGAAACCTGAGTGAGGAACGGTGCCATAACGGCGCAGATCACGGTACCACCAGTAATCTTCTTTATTCATGCCCATTTCTTCAAGGCGGGCATCGAGCATATCAAGACGTTCTTCACGCTGTGATCCACCAATGATTTCGCCAATACCCGGTGCTAATACATCCATCGCAGCAACGGTTTTGCCATCTTCATTGAGGCGCATATAGAACGCTTTGATGTCTTTCGGGTAGTTTTTCACAACCACAGGGGCTTTAAAGTGTTGCTCAGCAAGGTAACGCTCATGCTCAGACGACATATCGACGCCCCAATAAACTGGGTTTTCGAATTTTTGACCACAAGTTTCTAGGATTTTAATGGCATCCGTGTAATCAACTTGTGCAAAGTCTGAGTTAACAAAGCTTTCTAAGCGGTTGATAACGTCTTTATCAACACGTTGTGCAAAGAATTCTAAGTCATCACGGCGTTCTTCAAGAGCGGCTTTGAAGGCGAATTTCAGCATTTTTTCTGCAAGGCCTGCGACATCGTCTAAAGAAGCAAAAGCAACTTCAGGTTCGACCATCCAGAATTCAGCTAAGTGACGGCTAGTATTTGAGTTTTCAGCACGGAAGGTTGGGCCGAAAGTGTAGACTTTGCTAATTGCTGTTGCGTAGGCTTCACCGTTCAGTTGGCCTGAAACAGTCAAGAAAGCTTCGCGGCCAAAGAAATCTTCGCTAAAGTCAACTTCACCTTTGTCATTACGTGGCAGGTTGTTGTAATCCAGCGTGGAAACACGGAACATTTCACCCGCGCCTTCGGTGTCTGACGCAGTGATCACTGGAGTTGAAACCCAGAAGTAGCCTTGTTCATCAAAGAAACGGTGGATAGCTTGTGCTAAAGTGTGGCGCACGCGCGCAACGGCACCAATTAAGTTAGTGCGCGGGCGCAAGTGGGCTGCTTCACGTAAGAACTCAATGCTGTGGCGTTTTGCTGCCATTGGGTAGGTGTCAGGGTCTTCAACCCAACCAACCACTTTAACGTTTGTGGCTTCAAGTTCAAATGATTGACCTTGGCCTGGGGATTCTTTTACGGTACCCGTAACTTCAACCGAACAACCCGTTGTGAGATGCAGGACTTCGTCATTATAATTAGGTAAATTATTATTAATGATAGCCTGTAACGGATTAAAGCAAGAACCGTCATAAACGGCGAGGAAAGAAAAACCAGCATTTGAATCTCTCCTTGTACGTACCCAGCCTTGAACGGTGACTTCTGTGCCTACCGCCACTCGGCCTTGCAGTACGTCGACTACAGGCGCTACTATCATATAATTCACTCTCTTCTATATAATGGTTAATCTTATGCATCTGCAACCCGTCATACTTCGAGCTGTAGGTGTGTTGGCTTCACAAACTGACCCTAGTCACATACTTATGTATGCTCCTAGGGCTCAATTTGCTAGCCGCCTTCCTACAACTCGAATTATTTAGGGTGTATTCCAACTTTCGTAATAGGAATATTCAACACCGAGTTCAAAGGCACAACAACATTGTTATTATGCGAATGGCGGATGAAGCAGATTAATAAGGCTTCTTCAATATTAAACCCATTTTTCAGGGGCCAAAGCTCTATGTTACTTGCCATTTGTTAGGAAACAAGTAAAAAATCGCGATAAAACATTTCTGTTGAAGCGAAGCATGGTTATTGAGCTTAAAAGCTATAGTAATAGTAAGTGAATAAAAGAAAAAGGGGGTTTTGAAGCTCTGGGCAAGAAAAGTGCAAATTCTTACTCAGAGCTAGGGAAAAGCGACTTAATTAGCTGGCTTTTTCCATTTTAGGTAGGTCAAACGCTTTTCTGAGTTGGTTGACGAACTCATCATCTTCACAAATGGTTTTGCCTGGGCTATCTGAGAGCTTAGCGACAGGCTTACCATTGCACTCGACGAGCTTAATCACAATATTCAACGGGGTTACATGTGGAATATTGCAGGTTAGACGAGTACCGATACCAAAAACAAGGTTAATCCGCTGATGAAAATAACGATATAACTCAAGTGCTTTTTGTAAGTCTAAGCTGTCAGAGAACACTAACGTTTTGCTCATCGGGTCAATACCCAATTTTTGGTAATGAGCGATGGCTTTTTCACCCCATTCGATCGGGTCCCCCGAATCATGACGCAACCCTTGGTAGCGGTTCGCAAAGTTAGCATCAAAATCACGCAAAAAGGCATCCATGGTGATACAGTCAGTTAATGCCACACCTAGGTGATTAGGGTATTCATCAAGCCAGCTCTGCAATGCCTCACGTTGGCTATTTGCTAACTCAGGGCTGATTTGTTGATGGGCTTGGAACCACTCATGGGCTTGTGTGCCAACAGGGGATAAATCTAATTCGTGTGCAAGTTTGTAATTGCTCGTCCCAACAAGATAAGGAAACTCTTGTTTAAGCATTGAAACAATGGCGGATTGTACGTCGTAGGAGAAACGGCGGCGCGTGCCAAAGTCCATGAGCTTAAAGTTAGACAAATCAAGTTGGTGTTCATCGGCTTGTTGATAGAAAACATTTAGCAGCTTTTTGAGTTGCTGAACAGCATCATCAGGATGAATGTTTGGGTGCCTATCTTTTTGGATGATTTCACTGACCAATGCAAGGAGCGGTACCTCCCACATAATCACTTCACGCCAAGGCCCACTGATGCGGATCGCTAACTGACCTTCATTTGTGGTACTGACAACGACTTGTTCTGGGTTAAAGCGGAATGACTTTAACCACATAAGATAGTCTTCTTGGAAGAAAGGTAAGCGGCGGAAAAAATTCAGCTCATCATCAGAAAGTGACAATTTAGCCATTAACTGAATTTGTTGCCTAATTTCATCGGCGTAAGCACCTAAGATCTCACTGCTACGACAGCGGAACTCAGCGACAACCGGTACCTGGTGGTAACGGTGGAAAACGGCCTGCTGCATATGAAGCTTGTAAGCATCGGTATCAAGCAGTGATGTAATAATTGGTGTAGCGTCTAAATTCATGGCACGCAGACATCCTCGCGGAGCTTATCTTTACCACTAATGCTATTCATTTTTACTCTTGTTTTCCAAAAAGTCACAATGAGATAAAAGCAGCAATAGTCGTTAGCTAAATCGTTAAAGTTGCAAAAGTATACCCACTTTAGCAAAAGATAGAAGTGTTATTCTATCTCTTGTTTTCAAGGAGCACGGCAACCTAAATTCGCGTATTGCCTTTCTGTATTACTATGAAATCAAATAAATACGTTTTATGTATATTCTGCCCATAGAAACAGACAAAAGCATTAATCACGAAAAGATACTAACACGCCATAAAATATTTAATAGTGCTATAGCACCAACAAACAAACGAATTTTTAACAAAGTTAAGTAGGGTGAGACATACAAAGCTAACATAGCCATAAAAATAGATAACATTTTTTGATGAAAATGTTTCTCAAATCCATTCACATTATTGTGGCTTATAGTATTGTATAAGTATTAAAGCAGTACGATATTGAATATAACGAATTAAAAGGTTACTTATGACCCAGTTAAGACAAGCGAAATATCGTCAGGATTATCAAGCACCTGATTACACAATTACAGAAATTGACCTCGATTTTAATCTTGACCCAGTGAAGACAGTGGTTACCGCAGTAAGCAAGGTAAAACGCCTTAATCCGCAATCTTCAACGCTTGAACTCAATGGCGAAGATTTATCGTTAGTCAGCCTCGAAGTCGATGGCAAAGCATGGCAGGACTATAAAGAATCTGAAGGTAAATTGATTATTGAGTCATTACCTGAATCATTCACACTACGGATTGTGAATGAAATTAGTCCTGAAAAAAATACAGCGCTAGAAGGGCTATATGTTTCAGGTGAGGCGCTATGCACACAATGTGAAGCGGAAGGTTTTCGCCATATTACCTATTACCAAGACCGACCAGATGTGCTGGCTCGTTATACCACCTCAATTACAGCAGATAAATCACGTTATCCTTATTTACTGTCAAATGGTAACCGTATCGCAGAAGGTGAGTTAGAAGATGGTCGCCATTGGGTTAAGTGGGAAGACCCATTCCCGAAACCAAGTTATTTATTTGCCTTAGTAGCAGGCGATTTTGACGTTTTAAAAGACAGCTTTGTGACTCGTAGTGGCCGTGAAGTTGCGTTAGAACTTTTTGTCGATAAAGGCAATTTAGACCGTGCTCCTTGGGCAATGCAGTCCCTGAAAAATGCCATGAAATGGGATGAAGAACGCTTTGGTTTAGAGTATGACCTTGATATCTATATGATTGTTGCCGTTGATTTCTTCAACATGGGAGCAATGGAAAATAAAGGGCTGAATGTCTTTAACTCTAAATATGTTTTAGCTAAAAGCGAAACCGCGACGGATAAAGATTATTTGAATATCGAATCTGTGATTGGACATGAATATTTCCATAATTGGACAGGAAACCGTATTACTTGTCGTGACTGGTTTCAATTAAGCCTAAAAGAAGGGTTAACCGTTTTTCGCGATCAAGAATTTAGCTCTGATTTAGGCTCCCGCTCAGTTAACCGTATTAACAATGTCAAAGTGATGCGTTCAGCCCAGTTTGCTGAGGATGCAAGCCCAATGGCGCACCCGATCCGTCCTGACAAAGTCATTGAAATGAACAATTTCTATACCTTAACGGTGTATGAAAAAGGTTCTGAAGTTATTCGCATGATCCATACACTGCTCGGTGAGGAAATGTTCCAAGCGGGAATACAACTTTATGTTCATCGCCATGATGGCAGTGCGGCAACCTGTGACGATTTTGTGCAGGCGATGGAAGATGCATCAAATGTTGATTTATCACTATTTCGTCGTTGGTATAGCCAATCAGGGACACCAGTTTTAACTGTACGTGATGAATATTCACCAGAAAAACAGCAATATACCCTACATGTTAGCCAAATGACGCCACCTACAGCAGATCAAGCTGAAAAGAAACCATTGCATATCCCATTGGATATTGAGCTCTATGATGAGCAAGGTGGCATTATTACGCTAAAACGTGATGGCAGTGTTGTAAATTCAGTGCTAAACATTACGCAAGAAACTCAAACGTTTGTATTTGATGAGGTGACAAGACGTCCAGTTCCATCCTTATTACGTGAGTTTTCAGCCCCTGTAAAATTAGATTACAACTACACGGATGAGCAATTAGCTTTCTTGATGCAGCATGCAAGCAATGAATTTGCTCGTTGGGATGCCGCGCAGCAACTAATTAATAATTATGTAAAAATTAACGTGGCTCATTATCAAAACGGCGAGGCATTAGTTTTGCCTGAGTCGGTGGTTGATGCTTTCCGTGGGGTATTATTAAGTGATTCGATTGATCCTGCGTTAGTCGCATTGATATTAACATTACCTTCCGAAAATGAGCTTGCCGAATTATTTACGGTTATCGACCCTGTCGCAATCCATGAAGTGGTGAACTTTATCCATCATCAATTAGCGGTAGAAATGCATGATGAACTTCTCTCTGTTTATCGTTCCATTAATATTGATGGCTATCGTGTTGATCACCAAGATATTGCTAAACGCTCATTGCGTAACATTTGCCTGCAATACTTAGCCGCGGGTGACGATAGCGAGCTGGCGAACAAATTAGTGCTGGAACAATACCAATCAGCCGATAACATGACGGATTCGCTGGCTGCATTGACCGCAGCAAATGAATCACAGTTAGCTTGTAAAGATCAGTTAATGGCAGACTTTGATGAGCGTTGGCACCATGACGGGTTAGTTATGGATAAGTGGTTTACATTACAAGGCGCAAATCCAGCGAAAGAGGCCCTTACCAATGTACGTGAATTATTGAATCACCGTTCATTTAGTATGAGCAATCCTAACCGTGTTCGCTCACTTGTTGGTGCCTTCACTGCAGGGAATCCAGTTAATTTCCATGCAGAAGATAGCAGTGGTTATCAATTCTTGTATGAAATTTTAGTCGATCTGAATACGCGTAATCCACAGGTAGCATCAAGACTGATTGAGCCGTTGATCCGTTTAAAACGTTATGATGCAAAGCGCCAAGCACAGATGCGCAAAGTGCTTGAACAGTTAAAAGCGCTTGATAACCTTTCTGGTGATCTATTTGAAAAAATAACCAAAGCGTTAGAAAGCTAGTTTATATATAGCTAGCCAATTATTGGTTTTAATAAGCCGCTAAAATTTAATTTAGCGGCTTATTATTGTTTATGACAAAAGTGGAATATTAAATGAGAGATAACTCTCATAAAATGGTTGTTTTTCTCCCGAAACCCCAGACAAATGCATTTTTATTGATTTTTTCGTGGTAAAAGGGCAATAAGATAGGGTAATCTGTAGCGCGTTTTATCCGACGAAAAAATCGCATGTATGAATGAAAGCTCGGCAAATTGTATTTGGCGGGGTTTTAGCGTGCGACATGATGTCTACTCTATTGAAACGTACTAGTAAAAATAGGTTATTGGATATGCTATATCACCTTGCCCGCAAGGCACTATTCCAGTTCGACCCCGAAAAAGCGCATGAATTGACTTTTCGCCAGCTTCAACGTTTGAATCATTCCCCTTTCCAATGTCTTATTCGCCAATCAGTTGCCACTAAGCCCGTTCAATGTATGGGGCTTTCCTTCAAAAACCCACTAGGGCTTGCTGCGGGTTTAGATAAAGATGGTGAATGTATTGATGCATTTGGCGCAATGGGTTTTGGGTTTATAGAAATTGGTACAGTAACTCCTCGTCCCCAATCTGGTAATGATAAACCGCGGTTATTTCGACTTGTAGAAGCTGAAGGTTTAATTAACCGGATGGGCTTTAATAATAAAGGTGTCGATAACCTTGTCGAGAACGTCAAGAAATCGAATTACGGTGGGGTCATTGGAATCAATATAGGTAAAAATAAAGATACGCCTGTTGAACAAGGTAAAGATGATTATTTAATTTGCATGGATAAGGTCTATGCTCATGCAGGTTATATTGCTATTAATATCTCCTCACCAAATACGCCAGGGTTACGTACATTACAATATGGCGAAGCGCTGGATGATTTATTAAGTAGCATAAAAGCAAAACAACTGGAATTACAATTACAGTACCAAAAATATGTGCCTGTTGCTGTAAAGGTTGCGCCTGATTTATCTGAAGAGGAAATTATCCAAGTTTCAGATAGCCTAGTCAGACATAATATCGATGGCGTTATTGCAACGAATACCACGTTAGATCGTTCTTTGGTTCAAGGGATAAATCATTGCAATGAAGCAGGTGGATTAAGCGGTCGTCCTGTACAATTAAAAAGCACACAAGTTATTAAGATTATTTCGCGTGAATTAAATGGCAAACTGCCAATAATTGGAGTGGGTGGAATTGATTCCCTTACTGCAGCACGTGAAAAAATGGAAGCGGGTGCCTCTTTAATTCAAATTTATTCTGGTTTTATTTACCATGGGCCAAAATTAATTAAAGATATTGTTAATCATATCTAGTAATAAATTGTAAATTTACCTATCAAGGGGGTTTATTTATTCCCCCTTTTAAACTATATTGCTAATAGTGGCTATTTTTGTATCAAATTGAACTCAATTTTTAGTAGATTTGCTATTTAGATAACAATATTATCCGGGTATTTCTAACGTATCTTATTTAGTAGATCCAATTTTTAGCATATAAAAATAAGCCCTAGAGTAAATTTAGAAAGGATCACTATAGAGATCATTTCTGCTATATTTACCGGTAAATCGCTAAAGGGTCGTTTATGAATATTAAACCTGATGATCATTGGCGTTGGTATTTTGATCATGACCATAATAGGGTGATGTTAGATCTCGCCAACGGCATGATATTTCGTTCATGTTTTCCTGCTAAGATGCTAACGGTTTTTGCTCGTAATGAGATGCCATTTAGTATCGAAGATGCAGGTGAATATTATTTATTCGATGAGCAGGCTAAAAGATTAAATATTACTCAAGAAGAAAGAGCTGAATTAGTCTTAAATAGCTTAGTTGCTTTTCGTTTTTTAAAACCACAGATGCCAAAGAGTTGGTATTTTTCTTCATTTCACTATATTAATGAACCTAAGCAGGGGCAAATAATTCAAGTGTGTTTAGAAAATACAAACCAGTACTTCACATTTATTATTGCTGAAGCTGGCCCATCTGCGAGTTTATGTTTATTAGCAGAACCAATCTTAGAATTACCCGATCGAACTTTACGGTTTTGCGATCCAATTAAGATCATGAACGATCGCATGCTTGAATATTCATCTAAAGTTAAACGTCAATTATATGGTAATGCTATTTAAATGATCGGCAAAGATCTAGTGAAAAATAGTTAAATAAATAGGTTTCTTTGCTAATTTAATTAATCTAGTTTTGAGTGTTTAACACCATCTGAGAATTACTCCGCTGATGGTGTTAAAAAGCAAAACCAACATTTAGTTAAACGCTAATTTAACCGCTGTTTTTGGGATACAGCTGCAGGCGAGTATGTAACCGTTTTCTTTGATGGCACTTTGTTTTAATGGAGTGACTTCCCCAGAAATAAGCTTAATTTTACAGCGACCACAAATACCTGCTCGACACGAATAAGGGATAGTTAAACCATGGGATTCTAATTGTTCAAGGATCACATTTTGGTTATCACCTGTATATTCTGTTTCCTCAAAAACTAAACTGACATTATTGGCTTGAGTATTTAATTTATTAGCTGCTAGGTCATTTTCCCGCTCTTGAACTAAATATTGTTTTGCAGGTTTAGTTTCTAATACCGTCAGGGTATCACCAACACGAATAACACCTGTATTTTTGATAATCACATTTTGGCCAAAATCGACATCGCCGGTTTCATCTGAACGGAAGGTTTGTAGTGTTGCAAGTGGTTCACTGTGGGGGTGTTTAATCCCTTTTTCTGGGCTAACAGTCGTTAAAATGCATCGGCTACATGGCCTATCTAATGTAAAGACGACATCACCAATTTGAATAGTTTTCCATGTATCTTCTTCAAACGGCTTGGCGCCAGTAATAATTAAGTTGCCACGAAACTGTTCTAATTTAATACTGGCAGGGCATCGACGTTGCAGGTCTTGGACAGAAGCTTCGTTGATCAGTAAAAAGGGATAGCCGTCAGCAAAAGACATTGGCACATCTTGGTATTCTTTGACGCGGCGAGAAAGCTGAGGACTAAGCCAGCGTAGTTGTACAGGTTCGTCAAAAAAGCTAGTTAACCAACTATTTATCGCTTCAGGGGCAATAAGTGCGTGAAAATGATTGCCCCAAACTTCAGTAGGGCTCTGTTTCTCATCAAAGTCCTGATACAATACTGTTGCACTTTCGCCATTTGGTGCTCGCAAGTGAAGACCATTATTGAGCATTACCGGTGTAAAAAGTAACATTTGTGGATATTTTCTCGCCGTAATAAATTTACCTTCCAGCGTGGTTACCATAAAATTACGATCAAAAGTCAAACCGCTAATATCAGCGAAGGCGTGGGATAAACGAACTCCTCGCATAGATTTAACTGGGTGTGTATAAAGGCGCGAAAGCGTTATCATTTTTTAATCCTTATAATTGTGCGTAGCAACTTTATGACAACTGCATAAGATTAGCTATAATGCGCAACAATTTTTCATCCAAATTGGTAATAAATACTATGAATTCTCTGTTTGCCAGCACAGCTCGCGGCCTTGAAGAACTACTGAAAACGGAATTAGAATCGCTTGGCGCTAGCCAATGCAAAGTGGCCCAGGGGGGTGTCTATTTTCAGGCCGACGAACGTGTTATGTACCAAAGCCTACTGTGGAGTCGGCTGGCATCGCGTATTTTATTGCCACTGAATGATTTTGACGTCTACAGTGACTTAGATTTGTATCTTGGTGTGCAAGCTATCGACTGGAGTGAGATTTTCTCCGTCAATGATACCTTTGTTGTTCATTTTACAGGGACTAACGAAGAAATTCGCAACAGCCAATACGGTGCATTGAAAGTTAAAGATGCTATCGTAGACAGCTTCGTACGTAAGCTTGATCAGCGCCCTGATGTCGCTCGCCAGCAAGCAGATATTCGTATCAACGTCTACCTTAATAAAGAAAGAGCCAGTGTGGCACTCGATTTAAGTGGTGACTCGCTACATATACGTGGCTACCGTGATTTGGCAGGCCAAGCGCCCTTAAAAGAGACACTGGCAGCAGCAATTATTAACCGTTCTGGTTGGCAACAAGGAACACCATTGGTCGATCCGATGTGCGGTTCAGGAACACTGTTAATTGAAGCTGCAATGATGGCAACAGATAAAGCCCCGGGATTACACCGTACTCATTGGGGCTTTTATGCATGGTCGAAATTTAACGCGGAACTTTGGCGTGAATTAACCACAGAAGCGCAAGTTCGTTTCCGCCAAGGTTTGAAAGAGACGACATCACGTTTTTATGGTTTTGATATTGATAAGCGTGTACTTGAAATGGCTCGTGCGAACGCGCGTCGTGCAGGGTTACAAGACTTAATCACCTTTAAGCAAGGTGATGCCGCAGCATTGGAAAACCCAGTTAACACCGATACGATAGGAACAATTATCAGTAACCCGCCTTATGGTGAGCGTTTAGAAAGTGAGCCTGCTTTAATTGCGCTACATAGCCAATTAGGGCGTATCGTGAAGGCTCGCTTCCCTGGGTGGCGTTTATCGATTTTTAGTGCTTCTCCTGAGTTACTTAGCTGTTTGCAACTGCGTTCAGAGCGTGAATTTAAGGCCAAGAATGGTCCTTTAGATTGCATTCAAAAGAATTATCAATTAGCGGCTACACCGTCAGAAACTATCGCGGAAATTTCACCTGATTTTGCAAATCGTTTACGTAAAAATATCAAGAAATTAAATAAATGGGCAAAACAACAAGGTATTGATAGTTACCGTGTTTATGATGCGGATTTACCTGAATACAATGTTGCGGTTGATATTTATGGCGATAAAGTGGTGATTCAAGAATATGCACCACCAAAAACCGTTGATGAACGCAAAGCGCGTCAACGCTTATTTGATGTGATCACTGCAACAATGAATGTGCTAGAACTGACATCGAATCAGCTAGTGTTAAAAACACGCCAGCGCCAAAAAGGTAAGCAGCAATATGAGAAATTAGCCCAAAAAGACGATTTCTTTTTAGTACAAGAATACAATGCAAAAATGTTGGTGAATTTGACGGACTATCTAGATACGGGGTTATTCCTTGACCATCGTATTGCCCGTAAAATGTTAGGCCAAATGAGTAAAGATGCGGATTTCCTAAACTTGTTCTGTTATACCGGTACTGCCACTGTGCATGCAGGGCTTGGTGGCGCGAAAAGCACCACTTCCGTCGATATGTCACGTACTTATCTTGAGTGGGCTGAAAAAAACCTACAAGCGAATGGGCTAACAGGTCGTCAGCATCGTTTAATTCAAGCGGATTGCTTGAGTTGGCTGGCAAATAGCCGGGAGCAATTTGATTTGATCTTTATTGATCCGCCAACATTTTCAAATTCAAAACGCATGGATGGTACATTTGATGTACAACGGGATCATATCCAATTGATTACCCATCTAAAACGGTTATTGCGCCGTGGTGGAACCGTGATGTTTTCTAATAACAAACGCGGTTTCAAAATGGATCTTGAAGCAATTAAAGAATTAGGATTACAAGCACAAGAAATCACAGCTAAAACACTGTCAGAAGATTTTGCTCGTAACCGTCAAATACATAACTGCTGGTTAATTAGCCACGCAGAGTAAGGATAGAATCAATGGCTTTAATTAATTTGTCGGGTGCATACCTTTCGTTTAGTGATGCCCCATTACTGGATAATACCGAAATTCATATCGAAGATAACGAACGTGTGTGTTTAGTTGGTCGCAATGGTGCGGGTAAATCGACATTAATGCGAGTGTTAACGAAAGAGCAGCCGTTGGATGATGGCCAGTTAATTTACGAGCAAGACTTGATTGTTGCTCGCTTACAGCAAGATCCACCGCGTAATATTGAAGGCACTATTTTTGATTTTGTGGCTGAAGGCGTTGCAGAACAAGCTCAGTACCTCAAAGATTATCACCATGTTGCGAAAGAGGTCGAAACTGACCCGAGCGAGAAAAATTTAAATAAATTAGCTGAATTGCAAGAGGTGTTGGATAACCGTAATTTATGGTTATTAGACTCTCGTATCAGTGATGTCCTGAAAAAACTCGGTTTACCTGCGGATGCAGAACTGTCTTCATTATCAGGTGGTTGGTTACGTAAAGCGGCTTTGGGCCGTGCGTTAGTGAGTAACCCGAGAGTATTATTTTTAGATGAGCCAACCAACCACTTAGATATTGAAACAATTCTTTGGCTGGAAAATTTCTTAAAAGATTTCCAAGGTAGTATCGTATTTATTTCCCATGACCGTTCATTTATCCGCAATATGGCAACCCGTATTATTGATTTAGACCGTGGGCAATTGTCTTCTTGGCCGGGTAATTATGATGACTACTTGGTGAACAAAGAAGAAGCTTTGCGTGTTGAAGAGATGCAAAATGCAGAATTCGACCGTAAATTAGCCCAAGAAGAGACGTGGATCCGCCAAGGTATTAAAGCGCGTCGTACTCGTAATGAAGGGCGTGTTCGTGCACTGAAAGCGCTACGCGTAGAGCGTTCAGAGCGTCGTGAAGTGATGGGCACAGCGAAAATGCAAGTCGGTGAAGCAGCTCGTTCTGGCAAAATTGTATTTGAAATGGAAAATGTGAATTACCAGATTGATAATAAAGTACTGGTAAAAGATTTTTCAGCTCAAGTATTACGTGGTGATAAAATCGCTTTAGTTGGGCCAAATGGTTGTGGTAAAACAACATTGTTGCGCTTAATGCTAGGGGATTTACAAGCAGACAGCGGACGAGTGCATTGTGGTACTAAGTTGGAAGTTGCTTATTTCGACCAGCATCGTGCGGCATTAGACCCAGATAAAACCGTGATGGATAACTTGGCAGAAGGCAAACAAGAAGTCATGGTAAATGGTAAGCCACGCCATGTTCTAGGCTATTTGCAAGATTTTATGTTCCCACCAAAACGTGCGATGACACCTGTTCGAGCACTTTCAGGCGGTGAGCGTAACCGGTTACTGCTCGCGCGTTTATTCCTAAAACCAAGTAACTTATTGATCCTCGATGAACCGACTAACGACCTTGATGTCGAAACTTTAGAGTTACTTGAAGAATTAGTTGATGGTTACCAAGGAACGGTTTTACTGGTTAGCCATGACCGAGAATTTGTCGATAACAGCGTGACAGAGTGTTGGATCTTCGAAGGTAATGGGGTTATTAACCGTTTTGCTGGTGGGTATTACGATGCTCAACAGCAAAAAGCACAAACCGTGAGTTTGAAAGCAGAACAAACGGGTAAAGTGGCTAGCCAAGATAAGCAGACGAAATCGAAAGAAACGGTAAAACGTTCAAATAAGCTCAGTTACAATTTATTACGTGAATTGGAACAATTACCAGCAAAATTGGAACAACTTGAAAGTGAAATTGAAGCGCTGCAAGCTCAAGTTGGTGATGCTGATTTTTTCAACCAACCACATGATGTAACAGAAAAAACGCTGAGTCAGTTAGCGGCAAAAGAAGCTGAGTTAGAGCAAGCGTTTGACCGTTGGCAAGAGCTTGAATTGCTGAAAAACGGCTAATTACGTTTTAATTAAAGGAGCAAATACACTTTGTGCAACCATGAGTCTCATGAACATGTGCTTTGTCCTCAGTGTGACATGTTGGTTGCAGTCCCTGAATTGGAGCAAGGGAGCAAGGCAACGTGTCCACGCTGCGAGACCACATTGGTCTCAAAGTGGCGATATCCGTATAAGCAGCCAGCAGCATATGCCTTCAGTGCATTAATTATGCTGTTTGTTGCCTGCTTATTCCCCTTTGTTAAGATGGGGGCCGCAGGGATTGAAAATGAAATTTCGTTATTTCAAATAATTGAAATTATAGCAACCACACGTTATAGCGGTCTGGCACTCTTTTTTCTATTTTTTTCATTGATTATTCCTGCATTTTGCATGATCACAATTATTCTTTTAGGGTTACAAGTTCATATTCCTAAAAGTATCAAAGTGGTGATAACCCGCATTTTGTTCCAAATGAAAGCGTGGTGTATGGCTGAGATTTTTTTAGCGGGGGTCTTAGTCAGTTTTGTTAAATTGATAGCTTACGGTGATATTGGCATCGGGTTAAGCTTTTTACCTTATTGCGCGTATTGCATGCTACAAGTAAGGGCTTTTCAATGCTTAGATCGCCATTGGCTGTGGAACCGAATTGAAGCGGCTCCGAAGCTAGATAGGCGGTTAATCGTGGGCCAGACAGGTATTAAGCAAGATGTACGTTTATGCCTAGTGTGTACGGCGATTTTACCTGCCGAACAATCAAAATGTCCACGTTGTCACTCCCATGGTAGTGTACGAAAAAACCAAAGTTTACAATGGACTTTGGCGCTTTTAGTCACATCAATTATGTTGTATATCCCTGCTAATGTGTTGCCAATGATGACTACTAATACATTGGGAACGGCATTAAATTCGACCATTATTGATGGTGTGATTTTGTTGTGGGAAGACGGGTCATAT
Source organism: Providencia sp. PROV004 (assembly GCF_011045615.1). Classification (NCBI taxonomy): domain Bacteria; kingdom Pseudomonadati; phylum Pseudomonadota; class Gammaproteobacteria; order Enterobacterales; family Morganellaceae; genus Providencia; species Providencia sp. PROV004. The sequence continues at coordinate 3,086,286 of NZ_CP042859.1, read as the reverse complement.
CCTGTTGCCATGGTGATTTTTGTGGCCAGTATCATGGTACCTACATTGAAAATGATAGGAATTGCGTGGCTTTGCCTAGATTCTAAAGGGTACGGTAATCGCGACCCGCATCGTATGCACTTTATTTATGAGCTGGTGGAATATGTCGGCCGTTGGTCAATGATAGATGTGTTTGTTATCACTATTTTAGCCTCTTTGGTTCAAATGGGGCAATTGATGAATATTGTCCCTGCAATGGGGATTATTTTCTTTGGTGTGGTTGTTATTCTCACAATGTTTGCAGCGATGACCTTTGACCCTAGATTAACATGGGATCGCTGTGAAAGAAAAAATGAAGTAAATACTGTTGAACAAGAAGGAGTCATCGGGTGACTGATAAAGAAACACCACAGGCCAATGCCAAAATTAGCAAGCTAAAAAGTTGGTCGCCTGTATGGGTGATCCCAATAGTGACGCTCTTGCTTGGTGCTTGGGTCTTATTTTACCACTTTAGCAACCAAGGCCCAGAAGTGACATTAATCACTTACAATGCTGAAGGAATAGAAGCGGGTAAAACGAAAATTAAAAGTCGCAGCGTTGATATTGGCGTTGTGGAAAGCGTGACACTCGATGATAATTTTAGTCGAGTGATCATTAAAGCGCGCTTGAACAATGAAATGAAAGAGTTGCTACGTACCGATTCCGCGTTTTGGATTGTAAAACCGACAATCGGTCGTGATGGTGTCACTGGGCTGGGCACATTACTTTCAGGTGCTTATATTGAGCTTCAACCGGGGTTAGCGGCAAAAGAGCATTTCGAGTTCACTCTGTTGGATACCCCTCCTCTTGCATCACCAGATGCTAAGGGCATTCGTGTGGTACTGGTGAGTGATAAAGCAGGGCAATTAAACCCAGGTGACCCTGTATTATTCCGTGGTTACCGAGTCGGTTCTGTTGAAACTAGCAACTTTGATATGGATAAGCGTGATATGCGCTACCAATTATTTATCAATGCGCCGTATGATAAATTAATTAGTTCAAATGTACGTTTCTGGAAAGACAGTGGTATTGCTTTTGATATGTCATCCCAAGGTGTTCACGTTGAAATGGGCTCAATTGCTACACTGCTTACTGGTGGTGTGAGTTTTGATGTTCCAACGGGATGGGTTCCAGGTGCAAATGTGAAGGAAAATACGGAATTTCAACTGTTTGACAACCAAAGCAGTATTCAAAACTCTTTGTATACACAGTATCAAGATTTTGTCTTATTTTTCTCCGACTCAGTGCGAGGCTTGCAACCAGGCGCGCCGGTCGAGTTCCGGGGTATTCGTTTAGGTACTGTTGCACAAGTGCCTTTTTATACGGAAGGTTTAGACCAATCTCTGGATAATGACTTTAGAATTCCTGTTTTGATTCATATTGAGCCAGAACGTTTCTCTAAAGATGTTGGCAAGAATTTTAATTTAAAAAATGAATTAAATTTAGCATTGAAAGATGGCTTGAGAGCATCATTAAAATCAGGAAATTTACTAACTGGCGCATTATTTGTTGACTTAGATTTTGTGCAAAATGCAGAGCCTTATAAAGGCCCAATGGTGGTTGCTGGCTATAAAATTATCCCAACAACCAGTGCAGGGTTAGCGCAAATTCAACAAAAAGTCATTGCAGTGTTAGATAAAATTAACAATATGCCAATTGAACCGATGCTTAATCAAACCACACAAACATTGGCAGAAGGGCAAAAAGTTGTTAAAGAGGCTAATGCTATGTTAGCTCAGCTCAACAAAGTGATGGCGAGTAAAGAGTTCCAGAATTTACCTCATGACTTGCAAAAAACACTGCAAGAAATGAACCGAGCAATGCAAGGTTTCCAACCTGGTTCACCAGCTTATAATAAAATGGTGGATAACATGCAACGTTTAGACCAAGTATTGAGAGAAGTTCAGCCACTTTTACGTACCTTGAATAATAAGAGTAATGCACTAGTTTTTGAAGCTGAACCCACGAAGGATGTTGAGCCTAAAGGAGTGAAAAAATAATGAGATATTTATTATCGATATTTGTTTTGTTATTGGCGGCTTGTAGTAGTACTCCAGAGAAAAAGTACTACCAATTGCCAATGAAAACTCCTCAGACACAATCTGCAGAGGTGATGGATAAAGGCCAAGTATGGTTGCAGCGTATTATGTTATCGGATGTACTGACGTCAAATGGTATTACCTACCAAACGACAGATGTCAGTTATACCAATGCAAGTACCCACTTATGGGCTAGCCCATTAGAGCAACAACTTGGGCAGTCGATGGTGAGTGAATTATCTGCAGCATTACCTGAAAAATTGGTATCGTTGCAGCCATTACAGAACTCACCGGATACACTTGATATCACTTTAACGGCCTTTAATGGGCGGTATGACGGGAAAGTATTAGTGCAAGGTTTCTGGACTTACTCTCATGATAACAACGTGATCCGCCGTAATTTTGATGTACAGTTAGATCAAAATGAAGATGGCTATCCAGAGTTAGTCCGTACGTTATCGATGGGTTGGCAGCAAGTGGCTGAGAGTATTGCGAAAGAAATAGATAAATACTAGTTATTGGCAACTATTTAAGTAAATTATATTAAATGCACCTTGAATATATGTGGTTTTATATATTTCAGGTGCATTATTATTTTTATCAAATATAGATATTCTTTTAATTTATATATTAGTGAATAATAACTTTTTTTATTCGCTAATATTATGATAAATAAAAGAATGTTTTTATTTTAAATTTAAATCAATGAGTTATATTAATTGCCACATACAAGTCACATTTATGCTATTTATGACAAATATATGAAAATCTTTACTTGATTTTTTTATCAACGGGCGCTATTTCTATAGAGTACCTATTAAAAAATAGTAGGTGCTGTTTTCTTTTCCATTTAAATGATGAGGGAAGTAAGGCATGAAAAGACAGAAACGAGACCGTTTAGAAAGAGCTTTATCAAGAGGTTATCAAGCAGGTTTAGCAGGGCGCTCTAAAGAGCTGTGCCCATATCAAGCAGTAGATGCTCGGTCGCATTGGCTAGGTGGTTGGCGAAAGGCGATGGAGGACCGAACCGTAGCGGTAGTATAATCCCCATATTCTTTGATCCTTTAGGTTAAATAACCTGTACTGATTTTCTTGCGTATTTTTGGGTTTTCAAGTTAAAGAGATCAATCAATTTAAGAACCTCCGCCATTGCGGAGGTTTGCATTTCAAAGCTTAGAATGCGCTCGTGTCTTTAAAAAGACCCACTTTTAAGTCTGTTGCAGTATAAATTAATTTACCATCAACTAATACTTCACCGTCAGCTAAACCCATAATCAGCTTACGATTGATCACGCGTTTAAAGCTAATGCGATAAGTGACTTTTTTCGCAGTAGGGAGAACTTGGCCAGTGAATTTAACTTCACCAACGCCTAATGCACGCCCTTTACCTTCACCGCCGAGCCAGCCAAGGTAGAAGCCAACTAACTGCCACATTGCATCAAGGCCTAAACAGCCTGGCATGACAGGGTCGTTTGTAAAGTGGCAGCCAAAGAACCAAAGGTCTGGATTAATATCCAGTTCAGCTTCCACATAACCTTTGTTAAATGTACCGCCATCTTCAGTCATACTGACGATACGATCCATCATCAACATGTTTCCTGATGGCAATGGAGGACCATTTTCTCCAAATAACTCGCCTTTACCAGAAGCAATTAAATCATCTTTTGTGTAGGATCCGCGTTTCTCAACCATGTTCTTAAGATAGCCTTTATTATGTGTAGGGCTACAGGATAGCGTACACTTGTACGCTGAACAACTCCGATCTGCTATTTTTTACGCAATCTTTACTCAACTCATCCATTTTAAGAACCAAGGGAGTCTAGCTTTATCAGGTGAGTTTGCTTGGTTGATTCGTTCTTGAATTAAAGCTAACAGGTGTACATTTTCCTCTTCAGCTTGTTGTTCAAAGTAAGGCTGCTTAGTGAGTAAAGTAATGGCTTGGGCAACATGTTCAACAGGCCAAATATGGAATTGACCTTTTTGTACCGCTTCAACGACAGCCGACTTGGTGCATAAATGGCGCACATTTGCCATTGGGATGATGACACCTTGACTACCAGTTAATCCTCGTTTTTCACAGATATCGAAGAAGCCTTCAATTTTCTCATTTACCCCACCAATAGGTTGGACATAACCAAATTGGTCAACAGCACCGGTGATGGCAATTTGCTGATCAATAGGTTGTATAGCTAATGCACTAATTAAAGCACACAGCTCTGCGAGCGATGCGCTATCACCATCAACTTCACCATAGGATTGCTCAAAGACGATAGAGGCGGAGAAGGGCTGAGGTTGCTCTAATTTAAGCTCGTAATTTAAATAGGCTTGCATGATCATCATGCCTTTAGCATGAATATTACCACCTAGCTCGGCTTTACGTTCTACATCTGTAAATTCACCATCACCTAAATGCGCAACACAGGTGATTCGCGAAGGTTCGCCAATGGCATCTGGGTGCCCCGGGTATTGCAAAACAGACAAACCATTAACTTGCCCGATGACTTCGCCTTCGGTTTTAACAAAGATTTGTTCTTGTAAAATATCATCTTGAGTACGTTCAGCAAGAAAACTGTGGCGCCATTGGCGATTTTCATTTGCTTGATTAAATGACTCTTGAGTAAGCAAATGGTTAACATGGTAATGGCTGGCATCGACAAGAGATCGAACTAACCAAAGAATATCAAGAGGAAGATTAAATTTATCTTCACAGTAACGTACAGCTTGTTGGATAAAAGGAAGCCAACCTTCAGGCGAAATATTCGGTAGTTTATTCGAATCAATAATGGATTTTATGTAACGCATCCATAAGGCCAATTGCTCTTCATCCTCGAAGAACATAATAGGCTCATATTCGCCATAAATAGCGCAGCTAAATAGCTCCGGTGCTGTAAATTCAAATTCTTCTAAAGCGAGTCGGTCACCAACAATAATAACTTTAAGTTCTAAGGGGTGTGGCTCAATTTCAATTGGTAAAGGTTGATTTTCAGAATAAGGTAACCATTCAAGTTGTTGACGGTTAACCATATTTTTTAGGCGAGCCCACATTAAAGGCTGGCTAATTAATGCACTAGCTGCGATAACTAATATGCCGCCATTGATTTGATGAAGTAAGCCAGGCACTAAATTCAAGGACGGGGTGACATAGCCGAATAATTGTTCAGGTTCTATCCAATTACGGTAAGCGATTTTTTCACGAGAAGAAAAACGGCTTTTAACACCATTTTTCCACTGAAAAAGTCGGTTATCTTCAGATAACTGATAATCACCATCAATGGCGTTGATCTCTGCTAGCAGGGGGGCAATTGCATTAGCATAAAGGCTAAGATATGCCTCACTTTCATCAGACTTGATAAACATAAAGCGCGTTTGGGCAAATTCATCAACAAAATGTTGTATGCCATCAGACAGCCTAGGCTGAATGTCTGACAAAATTGCAGGGGTCAACGTTTCTGAAGATACAAATTTCGTCTGAAATGACGATAAGTTAGGAATTAGGCCTTGCCATGTTAGTTCTTGACTGATCACTATAATTATCTGCTATTAATAGGGTTATAAATAGAATGCCTGCCAATAAGCTGGGCGTATATGCCTGAACAAGGTTTATTTAATAAATTTGCTAAATAATATTGTTTGTTTTATAAACAAAATTCAGGCTAATTCATTACCCAACGGGCAAGCCTGTTATATTAGCCTTTGATAGGCAATCTTGCAGCAATAATTGTTGAATTATCGACTAGAATAACGAAAACATAAACACAATAGGTAGTGTCATTGGCCAAGTTAAGCCAATAAGTATGGCGCTCAATAAACGCATAAAACAGTTAGGGTCTTTTGTAACGAGTAAGGTAAATAGCATTGCGCATACTCCGCCAATCCCATAGATGACGAGTATGTATTCAAATGTGGACATGCAGTTTTATTAATTTGTTAACAGATAGGGGCAGATTGTACACTATTTTCACAAGGGTAGGTTGTCTTCTTTACTGAAAAAGTGAATATTCTACTAAATCGAATATCTGCTTGAGTATTTTGTTTATAATCTTGCTAATATAAAGATAGGTTCAATTTTCTTCAGGAAAAATTATGAAATATCAGCAGCTTGAAAATCTTGAATGTGGCTGGAAATGGGAATACCTCGTCAATAAAGCAAGAGGTGGTGAAGCTATTACCCGTTATATAGAAAGAAGCGCAGAAAAAGAAGCGATAGACTTGCTGCTAAAAATGGAAAATAGACCGATTGATGTACTAAAGTGGATCTCTTTGCATATGAATCCTGAGCTTGATAATCGAATGAAACAGAGTATTCGAGCGAGGCGTAAACGTCATTTTAATGCAGAACATCCCCATACACGTAAGAAATCAATAGATTTAAATTTTTCGGTGTGGCAGCGTTTGTCTAATCTTGCAGTGAAGCGTAATAAAACGTTGTCTGAAACTATTATTCAGTTGATTGAAGATGCAGAACATAAAGATAAATACGAAAGCCAGATGAGCTCATTAAAGCAAGATTTACAAGCGATCCTCGGGACGTCAAAGGAAAAGGATAATTAACAAAGGTTAGCGGCTCATTACTGTTGTATGTATTCAAGTAGTATGCTTTTATTACGAGATATTTATTTTAAAGTGAATTTTTATATCGTTCCTATTATTCTAATAGTAAAAAAAACCCCAATATTAATTGGGGTTTTTATGTTCAGTTCGAAATTCAAACTAGGGCTAAGAATTAAGCACCTGGTTGAGTTACAACTTCAGTTGTACCTTGGATTTCGATTTCAACGCGACGGTCTGGTGCTAAACACTCGATCAGAGCAGCACGGCCTTTAACATCGTCACATTTGTTACCAGTTACTGGATCTTCTTTACCACGGCCTTCTGCAGCGATTGCGCTAGCTGGAACGCCTTTAGCAACTAAGTAGTCAACTACAGACTGAGCACGTTTTTGTGACAGTGGCAGGTTGTAGTTTTGTGAACCGATACGGTCAGTGAAACCAACTACCAGTACGCGACCTTGAGTTGGGTCGATGCTGCTAAGTTCGTTGTACAGCTCATTCAGAGCTTCTTGACCTTCTGGTTTCAGGCTTGCTTTGTTGAAGTTAAACAGAACGTCTGAACGCAGAGTAAAACGTTTGTTTTCAACAACTGGAGCAGGAGCTACAACTGGAGCTGGAGCAACAACTGGAGCATCAGCTTGACCGAAACGGTAAGCAACACCAACACTCAGCATGCCGTTGTCTGGACGAGTACCGATATTGTCTTTGTCACCTAAGTTGCTAACCCATTGGTAGTCTAAACGAGTCGCCCACTCTGGAGTGATTGCGTACTCAAGACCCAATGCGTATACAGGTGCAACGCCAGTGTCAGTTTCTTTGAAACGTTCGCCATTTTGGTGAGCTTTAGCTTCAGTGCGGTAAACCATACCACCTAAACGAGTGTAAACGTCTAAGTCATCAATGATTGGATAGCTTAATTTGGTAGTTAATGAAACACCCATAGATTTCAGGTCACCGCTGTTACCAGCGCCTTTGTATTTCATTTTACCGAACCAATCGTAGCCTAGCTCAAAGCCTAAGTATTGGTTATATTGGTAACCAGCGTAGGCACCTGCACCGATTGTGTCACGGTCAGTGCTGTTACCAACAGTGCCCCAACCTGCATAGTCTGTACCAGTTTTTGCTGGGTTCAGGCTAGTGTCTTCATAGTGAGACCAACCTAATTTAGCACCGGTATACCAAGTGTTATCTTTTGGAGCTGCTTGTGCAACGGTTGCAAAAGCTGCTACTGCCACTGCTACTGCGATAGCTGTTTTTTTCATTTTTACGCCTCGTTATCATCCAATATTGGCTTGGCTTCGCTGAGCCTTATTATATGCCATTGGTTTAATTTACTTGCTAGGTTTCGCAGACATTATCTACAAAAAAATAATAAAAGTAAAAAAATAATGCCATAAGCCGAACAAGCTAAAGTCTACAACGAACTTAAAAAGATACAAGTAGAGTGAGCAATAATCGTTAAAAAAAGTATTTTTTTAGTGTATAAATCAGAGAGATATGTATATTTTTCGTAATGATTATTTTTTATCTATCTGATTGATCTACAATACTTTTAATTTAACTTTAGAGATAAATATTTCTAAAGGTTAAATTTAGTAAGAAAATTCTTAATCTTAGCTAGTGATAATGATTTGAGTGAATTTTTAAGTGGTTTGGCTGTCCTGCATGTGTGCTAACCATATTATATGTTTCTTGTGGGCGCATAATTAAACCGATAGAACGACCTTCTTGAGCTGCATATTGTAAGCGAACAAAATCTTGCTCGCTTATTTCCGGTAGCCACCCTAGAACTACACTATAATTACCACTTCTTAGTGCTTTTTCCATAGCATCAATCGTAGTGATATCTTCCATATGATTTAATTGCATAACTTTATGAGTAGGTATACCTGATTGTTCTAACCAGTGTTTACTTAGCCTTTTATTTGGAGTTAGCCAAAGTAACCAGCGTGATTGAACCCCAAACTGACGAAGCATTGGTAATAAAATATAATCCATAATAGGGTGTTTTTCATCGTAAACAAGTTCGCTCACCATACCTTGTTGTATAGAGCTATTGGTAAGCCCTGTAGCAGGGATTGATTGTGCGTAATTATTAAGAGAATGTTCTGTTGAGTTGTTCCAAGAATAGATGCTCATAATTTACCTCGTTACAATGCTGTATGAACATACAGTAACTGTATATCCATCCAATATCAAGACTATTTTTTCAAAGCGCTTCGCAACTTTGTTGTTTTTCTCCGCATTCTTCTTGGCATTTTTTATGGAAACTCTCAAAATTGGTTACGCGTAATTATCTGTAAAAAAAGAAATTATAAAATTAATTTTCTAAAGGATGAAAATTGAGCATACCCAAAAAGGAGTTTGGTAATGTTGTTAGAAGAAGAAAAAATTTTTTATTTATCCGGTTTGTTAAGTCAATTTGGCGCATTAAAACGTAAAAATCATTTTGGTGGATTTTGTTTACTAGTCGATGATGCAATTGTGGGGCTGGTACTTGATGAATGTTTTTATTTACGAGGTTGTTTAGTAGCGAGGAGCCACTTTGAAGCGTTAGGGTTTAATCGGTTAGTTTATAGTAAAAAAGGTATTCCATTGGAAATGCGGTACTATCAACTTTCGGAACAAGTTTGGCATGACGAAGTTTTGTTTCTCCAATATATTGAGTTGGCTTACCGTTCAGCTATCGAGGAATTAAAACAAAAGCAATCAATGACCATGCGTATAAAAGATTTACCCAATATGAATATGTCAGTTGAGCGTGCTCTAGGGAAAATTGGCGTATCTCATGTTGACGATTTGCGCATGATGGGCGCAAAGGCTTGTTTTATGAAGCTAAAAAAACATGGTAGGAATAACCCCAGTATCAAGCTACTGATTGGCTTAGCAGCTGCAATAGAAGGGTGTCATAGTGCTGTTTTGCCTAAGGATATCAAACAAGAGCTAATTGCTTGGTATAATAGTTTTGAGTTGACGTCAGCCTAAACTCACTGAAAACGACTTTTACTATTAATATAATCAATATTACATATACGCTATATGAAGATGAGTGGGTATTTAGAATTTTAATACCCGCTCATCGGTATATTTATGTTGCACTGATAGTGCGAATGATTTGCCGTATCTCAGGTATTAGTTCAAGCAATAACTTAGTTTGCTCCATGATAAGCAACGTTTTTTCGTCATCACTGGTTGAAATATAATCTATGCGGTGTAATAGACTATGGCGAAGTTTATCTGATTTTTCATCGATAACTAGTGGGTCAATGGTTGTGATTTGCAAGGATGATTCAACATAGCAAATAGCATCGTTGAGTAATGAAAGATTACTTTCATTTTGCATTTTTTCACGATGTGCACCTAATGCTGAAATATAACTGAGTAAAGTATGGTTTAAGCAAAGAAGGCGAAAAGCTTGTTCTTGGGTGATTCGATAAGACTTAGGGTCAGAAGCCATATTGGAAACAATCGATGCAAACTCTGCATCATTATTGTGTGCGTCTCTACGTGCAACTCGGTACTCAAGGCGGTTGTCTTTACCTTGGTAGTACTGCTGCAAAATAGCATCTAAATAACGGCAGTTGCTATCCATGGTTTTTTGAATGACTTGGGGGAGTTGGCGGAATTTCCAATCTGGCCAAATAAAGCTAACGGCAAGTAATGCAATAAAACAACCAATTAATGTGTCAATGATCCGTGGAAGTGCAACATCAAATCCTTCGCCCAATAGGTTAAAACAAAACAAAACGAGAAGTGTGATGAATAATGTTGCTTGGGCATATTGGCTACTGCGAAACATAAAAAACAGTAAGCCAGAAATAACGATTAGCGTAAGTTGCCCTTCCATTGAGGGGATTAAATTCAGCAAAGGTAAACCAATGAGAATACCAACAATAGTTCCTATTATGCGAAGGGCTAAGCGGCGTTTAGTGGCGCTGTAGTTAGGTTGGCATACAAATAAGCTAGTGAGTAATATCCAATATCCTCTTTCCATATCAAATAGTTGGATAATAATATAGCCAGTACAAAGGAGAATTGACATTCTTACTGCATGGCGAAATAAAGATGATTTTGGCGTTAAATGGTGCTTAACCCGCGAAATAATATCACTAATACCTGATAACGATTCATCAGATAACTGCTCTACCTGTTTATTATTTTGCTGCCATGCACTTTGCTCAAGGCTCAGGCCTTTAAGTTGAACATCAATTCCTTTTAAGTTTTTAAGTAGGTTATACAGGGCTTTAATTTCATGAAGCTCAGGCGATTGCTGTTTTAGTAGCTGTAGCGATTTTTCAATGTAAGCGAAGGTACGTTCAAAACGAGGATTATGTTGGTATTGTTTACGCCATAAAACAGATTGAGCAACTTGTTGGCAGGCTCTCGCTTGCATGGTTAATAGGCGTTGGAAACGAAATAAAATATCACAGTGACGTAAAGTGCGGCTAAGCTGTTGATATTGTATGTGGGATGAACTTGCTCGTTCGTGAATGTCTTGAGCAACAAAATAATATTGTAGCGAATTTCGTGTACCTTTTTGTCCCCGATCCCCTTTTAATCGACTCAATAATGCAATTTTTGCTTGGTTCATGGTGCTAACCAAGTGGCTGTTTACTAATGCTAAATCATAAACAGAGCGTTGGTAGTCATCTTCTAAATCAGGATCAAATAAGTTAGCTTTTGCGTCTAAATAAGCTGAAAGTTGCTGATAACATTGGGTTATTGCATCTTGCAATGGCCTTACAGGAAATAAAATATGCCCAATCAAGGTTAAAATATTATACCAAATTGCCCCTGTCAGTAATAATGCGGGTTGTTGGTACCAAGTATCAAAAATGGGTACGCCGAGCATGGTATAAATGGCAATTAATAGTGCACCAAATGCGATGGTAGCGTATCGCTGTCCTAAAGCACCAAGAAGAATAAAGCCACACGTAGAAAATGCGAGGCCAAAAAAGAAAAATAAAGGATAGGGAAAAAGGAGTTCAATAGAAACGGATGCAATAAAAAAACAAAAAAGTGTAATAATTAAATTTTTTATTCTACCAGTTAGCCTATCATCTAAGTCAGTTAGTGCTGCAGCAACGACACCCAATGTGAGTGGGATGGTGATTTTAGGCTCTTGACCTAACAACCATGGCACTAAGGTTGCGCCTGTCAGGGCTATAAATATTCGGATATAATATAAAATATGGCTGTTATATAGCACACGACGATAACTGGTAAGCAGTGTTAACACAAAGTACCTCAAAGGTAAGACAAGCCTTAATCTATATAGGATAGCTTGTTTGCAAGGAATAAAAAACCGTTTGGAATCAAGCCAACCGTATTTTTGTCATTGATTTTCTCAGGTGCAGGACGTATGGAACTGAAATCAACACAGATTGGACAGCGTCTGGCTCAGCATCCCTACAATCGGGTTCGCTTACTCAACGCAGGTATTGAAGTCAGTGGTGAAAACCACCAATATCTTATCCCATTTAATGAACTCATTGATCTTCGTTGTAAGAGAGGGATTGTTTGGGGGGAGTTAGAATTTGAAATTGTGAATGAACAGGTTGTTCGTTTACATGGCACGGAATGGAAACAAACTCAGCGCTTTTACCATTATTTAAATGAAAAATGGCAGCAATGGAGCACTGAAATGAGTCAAATCAGTGCTCATGTATTGACTGAGTTAGTTAATACGATTGAACAATTGACTCAGCAAGATCATTGGTTGACATTACACCAATTGGCTGAAATAAAAGATAAAATATCACAAAAGTTCTCATCATTGCCTATGCCTTTAGCACGCATTTCATTGTTTGAAAATTGTGCATCACAGTATCAAGAATGCCTGAATTGGCTAAATAACAGCCAAGAATGTCGAAAACAAATTAATGACTATTGGTGTGAGTCTGTTTTAGTTCGTTATCACGATTTTTTCCAGCAAGTAGAAACATCACCTCTCAATTATTCTCAGTCCTTATCTGTGATCAATGGTGAGGATAATGTATTAGTGCTGGCGGGGGCTGGAAGTGGTAAAACATCAGTCCTAGTCGCTAGAGCGGGTTGGCTTATCTTGCGAGGTTTGGCAAAACCAGAACAAATTCTCTTGCTGGCTTTTGGTCGTAAAGCTGCGGATGAAATGAACGAACGTATTCACTCACGCCTACAACAAGATATTGAAGCAAAAACTTTTCATGCTCTTGCTTTACACATTATTCGTGAAGGTAGCAAAAAATCGCCCGTGATTAGTGAGTTAGAAACAGACACTCAAAAACGGCAAACATTATTATTAAATGAATGGCGAGAACAATGTTCAGCAAAGAAAGCGCAAGCAAAAGGGTGGCGAGAATGGCTTTCTGAAGAGTTACAATGGGAAATTCCAGACGGTGAATTCTGGAAAGACGAAAAAATTAGCACTAAAGTCGCTACTCGGTTAGACCGTTGGCTAAGTTTAATGCGTATGCATGGTGGTAGCCAGAAGGACATGATTGAGAATGCAGCGGAAGAAATAAGAGATCTTTTCCAAAAACGTATTCGTTTAATGGCGCCGTTATTGAAAGCGTGGAAAAGCGCATTGAAAGATGAAGGTGCAATTGATTTTTCAGGATTAATTCATCAGGCCATCAATATTCTAGAAAAAGGGCGTTTTATTAGCCCATGGAAACATATTTTAGTTGATGAGTTTCAAGATATTTCTCCTCTTCGCGCTAAGTTATTGCAAGTACTACGCAAGCAGAATAAGCAAACGACGTTATTTGCTGTTGGAGATGATTGGCAAGCTATCTACCGGTTTAGTGGTGCAGAATTAGACTTAACCACATCGTTTGAACATAACTTTGGTATTGGAGAACTTTGCGCTTTAGACACAACTTATCGTTTTAATGAGCGTATAGGTGAGGTTGCTAATCAGTTTATTTTACAAAACCCTATGCAGTTAGATAAGCCATTGAATAGCTTAACTAAAGGAAATAAAAAATCCGTTATTCTTCTGTATGAAGATGCACTGGAACGTTTGTTGGATAAAATGAGTGGTTATGTTCTTGATGATGAAACGATATTAGTGCTCGCTCGCTATCATTATTTAAAACCTAATATATTAGGTAAAGCCAAGACCCGTTGGCCAAAATTAAATATTCAGTTTATGACTATTCATGCCTCAAAAGGGCAGCAAGCAGACCATGTGATAATTTGTGGTTTGAATAGTGGAAAGGATGGTTTCCCTGCTCCTGCGCGAGAATCAATTATTGAGCAAGCATTACTGCCTAAGCCAGAAGATTTTGACCATGCAGAAGAAAGACGTTTGCTATATGTTGCATTAACACGGGCTAAGCAGCAAGTTTGGTTGCTTTATCATCCAGAAAAGCCGTCAGAATTTGTTGATGAACTCAAGCAATTGGGTGTTCCAAAGCAAAAGAAACCGTAAGGTAATCTTATTTTGTATTAAGCGCCAGAATGTTGTGGCGCTTAATATTGATAGATTAGTTAGTTCGTTTAGTTAAGTAGCTTTGGTAATCAGGAATAACAATGTCTATCGCATTATCAAAATAGGTGGAAGTAATTAAAAAATCAGCAGTTGCAGGGTTGGTTGCGACAGGAATATTCCATACTGTGGCTAAGCGCAGCAAAGCTTTAACATCTGGGTCATGAGGTACTGCATTAAGAGGGTCCCAGAAGAAAATCAATAGGTCGATTTTTTGTTCCGCAATCATTGAACCAATTTGTTGGTCTCCCCCCATTGGGCCGCTTAACATACTGGTGACTGGCAATCCAGTGTGCTGGTTGATTAAATTACCTGTTGTTCCAGTTGCATATAAATTGTGAGTTTGAAGCCGTTCATTGTTTTTCTTAGTCCAAGATAATAATGAGGGTTTACAGTGGTCATGGGCAACCAAAGCAATATTTTTTGAGGCTGTAATTTTACGGGTAGTTGATTCCATGATATTCCCTTAAATAAGATGCGAGATAGACATCTTTAAAAATTGAATGAGTAAAGATATACAACATATATCATAATGCTAATGAATAGTTTATAGATTTTGGGAGATATTTTGATGAGAGATCAAGAAATTGCTGAAATTTTAAAGAGTGTTCGGACTATCGCTTTAGTTGGGGCGAGTGATAAAGCAAATAGGCCGAGTTATGAAGTTATGGAATATCTTTTGCATCAAGGCTATACCGTTATTCCAGTGAGCCCAAAATTGGCAGGGCAAACTTTATTAGGGCAACTTGTATACGAAAAGCTTAGTGATATACCAGAGCCTATTGATATGGTCGATGTATTTCGTAATGCAGAAGCTGCAATAGGAGTAGCCAGGGAAGCGGTAGAAGTAAAAGCTAAAGTTTTGTGGTTACAAAAAGGCGTGATTAGCGAAGAAGCGCAAAAAATCGCTTTGCAGGCAGGTTTACAGTTTGTTATGGATAAATGCCCAAAACAAGAAATCCCTGCATTAGGCCTTGAAAAATAAACTACATTTTAGCGTTAAAAAGTAAAGCAGCTAGTTAGCTGCTTTACGGTTGCGTTCATAAATAACAATATCGATATTTGCAGGTTAGTTGCGAAGGCGAGGTGCTTGCAACTGAGACCTTATTGATTCCGCTAGTTCATCCATTGATGGTTGTTCTGGATGGTCTTCTGCGGTTTCATAGGTAATTTGAGCTTCGGCCAAATAAGTATGAACAGCATCCCCATTGTCATCTTCCATAACAACATGATACCAAGGTAGATCGCGTAGTGTGCTGTTAGCGGCAATATCATCATCATGTGGTTGTTCGAGCGAATACTCAGCGTCTACATCTACAACAACGCCTAAGTAGCCGAGAAGTTTGTGTCTAACTTGTTGCCCGATTCCATATTTACTGGTGATCATCATAGCGACCTCCTAAAAGCCTTGCTTATACTTCAAACTATATATGGGCAGTGCTACGCGTTTTCAAGCTAAGATATGGACAATTATCAATAACGCAATACACTGTCTTTATACGTAACTATCAAAAGCAGTGCCTCATTTAGCAGATTATCTGTTCAATGAATAAAAAACAACTGTTAAAAGAAGGTATCAATACAATATGCTCTGACAATGGAGGCTCACATGACTGCATCAGGTCGTTATTTTTATATTTATGGTCGTGTTCAAGGGGTTGGGTTTCGTTACCAAACCTATCATTGGGCTAATCAGAATGGCATAAAAGGCTTTGTGTGTAACCGGGATGACGGCAGCGTTAAGTTAGCTGTTTATGGCTCAGAGCAAGATATTGAGTTTGTTGATGACTGGCTGAAAGCGGGTGGTCCTCCGGGAGCAAAGATAGACCATTTTTTCACCGAAAATTGGAAAGCTGAGCCAATAGCGGATTTTAGTGTCCGCTATTAGCAAGAAATTAAATACATTTCACCGGTTTTGGCAGGCCAGCAAGTTTAGTGGCTTGCTTAGCTGGGCCTTTTGGAAATAGCCGGTATAAATAGCGGCTATTGCCTTTTTCTTCCCCAAATTGTTGAGAAACTGCTTTAACCAACATACGGATAGCCGGTGAGGTATTAAATTCCAAGTAGAAATTCCTGACGAAACGGATAATTTCTAGGTGTTCATTAGTAATTTCAATATCTTCTTGCTGCGCGAGTAAAGGGATTAATTCTTCACTCCATTGTTGGCTATCAAGCAGGTAACCTTGCGCATCTGTTTCTATTTCTTGATTATTAAAAACCAACATTCTCTTATTCAACTCAAATAAAATTAGAACGTAAATTTAGCAAAAATTGGGATATAACCCAAGTAAAGTCGTTAGAATGTCGATATTTTCATCTAACAGTATGAAAGACGTATATTTTTAAAGCGAATGATCAAATTAGGGGTTTACATCCAATGAGAGGATGTTTATAGTGCACGTCATTGCGGAGGGGTGGCCGAGCGGCTGAAGGCAGCGGTCTTGAAAACCGCCGATGGGAAACCATCCGAGAGTTCGAATCTCTCCTCCTCCGCCATCTTCAATTCTAGTAAAGTCTTCCAATCCCAAGTAAATCAAGCATTCTAACTAAATCCCATTATTCCAACGTCTACTATCGTCTATTAAAAACTACCCCCCTTAGGTGGTACATTTATACTCCATAATTTGAGTGCCCCCAAATGAAGCTAATCATTATACTAGCTGATGCCAGAAGAAAGCGTGATGATGCAAAGAGATTACTGGTGGAGGGAATTGACCCAAACCAACAACCCAAAGAACAAAAGCTGGTGGAATGGGCTAAAAAATAGCAGGGGAATTTATTAAGCACCATAATTCACCATAAGATATGGTGCTTGTGAATTAGCCGTGTAAGTTAATTGGTATTCATTTTTAATTGTTTCTTGATAATGCTGAATTTTAAGCTTTAAGTTACTTAAGTGTTCATTTAGAGATAAAATTTGCTTTTCAAGATTAGCGTAGTGTTCAGTAAGCAAATTCATTCTCTCAAATGAAGTTGATGTTCCTATATTTCTTAGTGCCGCGTATTCTTTAATCTTTTTTAAAGGCATGCCAGTTTCTTTTAAACGAGTGATAAACTTAACCCATTCAATATCATCTTCAGAATAGTACCTATGATTGTTTGCTTGTCTGGATGATTTCAATATTCCTTCTTTTTCATAGTATCTAAGGGTGTATATGGTGAATCCGGTTAGTTGTGCAAACTGACTGATTGAATAATTCATGTATTACCTAGAAGTTTCTTGACCTAGAGTTAACTCTATCCTTTACCCTTTTGAAACTTTTGTCAAAGAGGGTATGTCATGAGAAATAAACATTATGCGGTTATTACAGGTGCGAGCTCAGGTATTGGTCGTGCAATTTCAATAAAATTAGCTGAGCGTGGATTTAATATTATTGCTGTAGCAAGGCGAGATTCCTTGTTGAACCAATTGAAAATCGAATTGCGTAAGATTAATCAATACATTGAGGTCGTAACAAAATCATGTGATTTATCTATTACAGATGATGCAATGTCACTTTATGAGGAACTGAAAGCTTTTGATATTCGGGTATGGGTAAATAACGCCGGTGTTGGATATTATGGGGAAGCATTCTCTCAGCCAATAAAAGATGCACAAACTTTATTAAATTTGAATATCAATACACTCGCAGTTCTATCGTTAATGTTCGTGCGTGATAATCAGAATATTGATGATTCACAGTTGGTCAATGTAAGTTCTGCGGGAGGATATACTATCGTACCTACAGCCGTTACCTATTGTGCTTCGAAATTTTTTGTTAGCTCTTTTACTGAGGGATTGGCTCATGAATTATTGAACTTGGATGCTAAGATTAAAGTAAAATTACTGGCTCCTGCAGCGACCAAAACAGATTTTGGTCGAATTGCTAACGGAGTAGAATATTATGATTATGATAAAGTTTTTGGTACATATCATTCTTGCGAGGAACTAGCTGATTTCTTCATTCAGCTATATGACTCAAACAATGTTGTTGGATATATAGATAGAGAGAGCTTTAGCTTTAAATTACTAGATAATAAAATGCCTTACGCAAATAACAATAAATTTAATCAAAAAATATAAATACGAAAAAACCGCCAAAGCATAAGCCGAGGCGGTTATGTATAATTGGCTTTATCAACTAAAGGGCTCACCAAATGAAAAAATCATGGTAATAAAGCCAGTTGTACTAATGCTTATATGATGGTTGCTAGGCAGAATATATGTTAACGAAACGTTAATAATATAAGGTGTTTTTTGTTGATCTAATGGCGTTTTTATTTGTATTTTTTGGCTTAATCAGACATGAGAGTAAATAGCATGCAGTTTTGAGTTACCATCCCACATAACTAAATAATGATTAATACCATGGGTTATAAGTAAATCATCAAGGTTAGTTTCATCAAAAAATTTCAGTGGATAGAAAGATAGTAACTTGTTGAAATTGTTTTATAAATATAATATTTAATATCTTAATGCCATGGATTTTATCAAGATGAATAAATTATTAGTTCCAATTTTTTGTATTGCTTCTTTATCAGGATGTGCGGTGACTGAGTATAATTATGTTCCTGACTCACAAAAAATCAGTGAGCCTAAAATAGGTCAGGTCAACCATATTACAGTAGGGCAACCCTTAGTAAGAGAAGGCAATATTAGTGAAATAGACGGAATTAAAGTATTAAACCCTGTGCAGATAGATTTGGCATACAAAATTATTCCGGGTGTATTCAAAAAAGTGGGCTCAAGTGATAAAGGCGATTTTTATATGCCAGACCAAATAATTGACTCTGGTTCGGTCGTTGTTGAGGTTTTAGGGCAACCTTGGAATTCACTTTTAATTAAAAAAGGGGCTAGTCCTAATGAAATTTGTATCGTAACGGATGTCAATGTTGCTGTTTGTAGCGATAAAGCACAAATCGAACAGGTAAAATTAAATAATTCTGATGGTAATTCATTTGAACAAGCCTTAATTTTCAATGGGATAAATGACCAGGTTGTCGATATTAGTTATCAGAAAATAGGTTCGAATATTGAGAACCAAGGATTTGGCGATACGATTCAGTATAATCTTAAAAACAGCGACATTATTTCTTATCGAAATGTAAAATTAAAAGTTATTGATAGCTCAGAAAATTCATTAACCTATACAGTGATAAGCAATTTTTCTGATAATTAATGTATGTCGCATTAATTAACCAATTGAAAAACAGCGTTAAACTAAATTTAATCTCTAGTTAAGCGCTGTCTCGGCATCTTTTCTCGTGTTGTTATCTTGCTAACTTCAAAATATTTGGATCACATCGACAATTGTATAATATTGTCTTTTTAGTATACGTCACATACTCTAAGTTAAATTGATTTAACTTAGAGGGTGTTATTTATGATGAATATCCAATCTGACCACAATAGCTTTTTTATTTTATCCGATGACAAGCAAACTCGTCTTGCCGAGATAACCTTTGTTTATACTGGCGATGAACTGGTGATTATTGACCACACTGTGGTTGATGAAAGCTTAAAAGGACAGGGCATTGCAAAGTTATTAGTTGCTAAGGTTGTTGAGCGAATGAGAAATGAAGGCCGAAAAATTATTCCATTATGCCCTTTTGCAAAAGCAATATTCGATAGAACACCTGAATACAGTGATATCCGCCAATAACATTTGCTAATTACTGATGAGGTAAGTATGAGTATTCAATTTAATGATAAAATACCTGATTTACAGTTGATTACCGCACGTTCGAAGGATGTTGGTGGGCTTCCTGTTGCACGAGTTTTGCCTACAAGGGAGCGTAGGTTAATAGGAGCTTGGTGTTTTCTTGACCACGCGGGCCCGACGGTTTTTAAAGGCGACTCAGAGGGAATGAAGGTATCACCTCATCCTCATACTGCTTTACAAACATTCACTTGGATGATTGAAGGTGAAGTATTGCATCGAGATAGCCTTGGCTATGAACAGGTTATTCGACCAGGGCAGGTTAATTTAATGACAGCAGGTTATGGGATCAGTCATTCTGAAGATACCTATGGAGAGAGCCGCCAGTTACATGCTGTGCAACTGTGGATTGCTTTACCCGAAGCAGTTAAAGATATTTCCCCACGCTTTGACCATTATCCTACATTACCTCGTTGGGCTGAAGGCGAGATCCATTTCCATTTATTAGTTGGGGAATATGGCACTTATAAAGCACCAACATTGACATTTTCACCGTTGATCGGGCTTGATATTATTGCGAAGAAAACAGCCCGACAAGTTTTAACTTTACGACCTGAATTTGAATACGGTATTTTTGCCATAAGTGGAAGTGCTACTATTGAAGGACAGCAAATTAAGAGTAATGAGTTAGTTTATTTAGGCAAAAATATAACAGAAATTTCTATAGAGCTAGCTTCAGATAGCCACATTTTATTACTTGGTGGTGAGCCTTTAAATGAGTCAGTACTAATGTGGTGGAATTTTATTGGTCGAACTAAAGCCGATATTCATGCCGCAGTTGAGGAATGGAACCAAGGAAACCCACGTTTTGGTCGTGTTTTTAACGATGAGCGCGAGCCAACACCAGCTCCAATTATGCCATAATCAATTTAAGTAACTCCTTTGTTATTATTTTATAAAAAAGGAGTTACAGCCATTGCTATTCTCTATTATTTTTTCATATTTATATTTGTCTTTAGCCGAAAATGGCTTTGGATTTAATTTAAGACTCATTTTTATACTTATATTATGGGTTCATAACCTGACTTTTATCGAAAAACTGATAATATGTATAAAAAAGGCTATTTTTAAGTCAAAGCAAGCCGTAGCTGTTAGAGGCGGACGATAGAAATGAGTAAAAAATACCTATTGGGAATCGTTTTTTTAAGTTTATTCCCTATTTCTTTTGTATCATTAGCGGTTCAAGAACAGCAATATAACCCAGTCGTGTTTAATCTGGCTCAACTTTATGATTTCAATCCTGTTAGAGGTGCTGTTAAGCAAATAAAATCAGTTGTTTATAATGAAGATAAATCAATTAATTATGAATCAATGTTAAAAATTGGCCATGATGGTTGTGTGGAAAGTTTTACTTTTGATCAAAAGAAAGATGAGTATTTAAATGGTGCTCATAACTATCTTTTTGTAAAACGAGTTAAAAATAAATTGATTGGTAGGGATGTTAGTGGTCCTGTCGAAATGGTGATAGGTGATAACTGTCAAATAATATCTAAAAAAGATTCAAATGGTGAATTAATCTACCAATATAGCAAAGATGGCATTATTGCTGGCTCATTGCTTGCTGACACGAAAAAACAATATAGCAAAAATGATTATAATGAATTTAAACTTCCAACAACGATAAAATATTTTAAAGATAATGCACTCATCTCAGAGACTATAGTCACTTATGGGAAAGATATGAGTAAGCCGTTTGATCATACAATGGATATCCGTGCATTGGGACAAACGATATTATTAGTCAATTCTAAGTGCGATTATAATACTAAAAATATTGCCTATAAATGCAACTTTACTTTAAATCTTAATTCGAATGGTAATAATATTAAATTACTAAAAAATAGTATTACTGAAGTCGATTTTTTTTTAAATATAGGAGATGTTTAATGGCTATTTCTGCAAGAAATCAACTTACAGGTGTTGTTGAGTCGGTTGTTATCGGCTCAGTAAATGATGAAATTATTTTAAATTTAGGTAATGGAGAAAGCATTGCTGCAATCATCACTAAAAACAGCACTAAACAGTTAGGGTTAGAAAAAGGTAAACAAGTAGTTGCGGTGATTAAAGCACCTTGGGTTGTTCTTGTTTCTGATGCACAAGAGTACCAATTTTCAGCACGTAACCAATTCGATGGCAAAGTAGAGTCTATTGAAAAAGGCAGTGTAAACTCAGTCGTTAATGTAAAAACGGATGCAGGAACATTATTATCAGCAGTAGTAACGAATAACAGTACAATTGAAATGGGGTTAGCAGTGAACAGTAAAGTAACTGCCATAGTTAAAGCCTCTTCGGTTATTTTAGCAACCAAAAAGTAATGGTGTTCTTATTTTATAAAAAGCGGCCATTGTAAATGAAGTGGCCGCCTTTTCTATTTCCGACATGAAATTAAGAGCTGACTAGTATCTAATATCTTAATTTTCTTGCCTTTTTTTTCAATTAATTTATCACTGACAAGTTTAGATAGTGTTCGATTTAATTGCCTAACGGAGACTCCTAGCATTGCGGCTAAAGAGTCACGCTTTTCTAATTGAAAACTTTCTCCATTCTGCTTTTCAGCAAAAGTAAGATAGCGTCTTAATTTATATTCAACTGAATATGATGCACTGGAGTGTAACTGTGATGTGTTATAAAGCTTTTTACTAAGGTGCTGACAGATAAATTGCAAAAATAATGGTGAGTAAATTTCTTTTTTTCGGATCATAGATAAAGGTAGCGCAAGTAAGTCTGCATCTGTAACTGCTTGGATCGTATTATAGATACGGTCATTTTCAAGATTGCTTTGAAAAAGTTCTAAATCACCAATTATAGAAAATGTATTTTCAAATGAAAAAATGACTTTGCAACCGTTAGTTTCATAACGTTCAATTTGCAGTTTCCCGTTAACAAGGAAGTAAAGGTGACTGATTTGGCTATCTTGAAATATTAAATATTCTTTGGCCTTTATGTGGATAAGTTTTGTATTTTTGAGAGTTTCGTCAGAAATGATTTTATCAAGTTGATGATGAGTAATAAATTCTGCACGCTTTATTGTAGAGTTTATTGCTTTCATTGTTATAACCATTTTTCGCTTGAAATTATACTTAAATCATACTCGTTTTTTTCATTTAAAAAAGGACATATGTCCTTTTTTAAATGGTAATAACCTTGCTAGCTTATTAAAAAATAACTCGCAGGATATTAACATGAAAGTCCCTTTAAAACCGTCAAGCGTATTTACTAAAAGCATAAAAGCAGCAATTAACATAATGCCAAAAGTTGAACTACACGTACATTTAGATACATGTTTAAGTTTTTCTTATGTTAAACAAACCATTCCAATACTAACGTTTAATGAGTTTAAACAAGGCTTTATTGCACCAGAAAGATGCGAAGATCTTGGCGATTTTCTACGTTGCATTGAACCGCAACTTAATATATTACAGACAAAATCTGCTATTGGGCTAGCAGTTGATGATTTGTTTGAGCAATTAAAAATGGATAATGTAATTTATACAGAAATTCGGTTTGCTCCTTTATTACATACTCAACATGGTCTTTCAAGCCGAGAGGTTGTCGATATAACATTAGATGCGATGAATTCGGCAGTTGTAAAGTACGAAATAGAAGCTGGCTTGATTTTGTGTACTTTGAGGCATTTTACTGCCTCTCAAAGTCTTGAAACGGCAAAATTAGTTGTAGAATATCAATCTCGTGGTGTTGTAGCACTAGATTTAGCTGCCGATGAGGCTCGCTTTTCATTAGACAATCATGAAATTGCATTTAACTATGTCAGAGAGCATGGCGGCAATGTTATCGCACATGCTGGAGAGGCTTTAGGCTATGAAAGTGTGATTGAAACATTAGATAAATTAAAAGTTTCTCGTATAGGACATGGGGTTAGAAGTATTGAAAATTCAAATACGATTGAAAA
The DNA here is from genome assembly GCF_011045615.1 of Providencia sp. PROV004. Lineage (NCBI taxonomy): Bacteria > Pseudomonadati > Pseudomonadota > Gammaproteobacteria > Enterobacterales > Morganellaceae > Providencia > Providencia sp. PROV004. The sequence continues at coordinate 3,062,599 of NZ_CP042859.1, read as the reverse complement.
GCTCAAAGCGTTAAATGTATTACTTGAAGTTTGCCCAAGTTGCAATTTGGTGTGCAATGTCTTTGATAGTATCGAAAACCACCCTATTAATAAGTTGAAACAGCAGGGCGTTAAATTAAGCATAAATACAGATGCGCGAACAGTTGCGGATGTAACATTAAATAAAGAGTACCAATTATTGCATGATATATTTGGTTGGAGTATTGCTGACTTTACTGAGTGTAATGTAAATGCATTACTGGCAAGTTTTATTGCAGAAGAAAAAAGAGCATTGTTAATGAAAAAGCTACTAAATTAATAGAGTTGATAGAAAAAGAAGGAGGTCTTTATCCTCCTTCGCTATTGTGGTTAATTATATGTAATACCATGCAAACTCCAATGATGAGTAATCTCTCTAATGATTAATAAAAAAGCACTGAATTCGCTATTTGTCGGCAATTGTGTTGAATGAATGGGGCTGCCATTAATCACATCGACCAATTCATTAAAAGCGTCTTCAATCTGCGATGTCGTGATAAAGTTACCATTAATATGCCTACTTTCTATCAGTAAATTTAATTTGTTATCATGACTAAAAAGCAATATTTCTCCTGTAGGGAGCTGTTTTTTTATCGGAATAATTGCGTTTTCGATATGTTCAATTGCCATTTCAGCTTCATAAGCTGTAATAGGGGAATGCTGAAACGTAAAGCCATTAAAATTCTTAATGCCAATAGGTAAAATTATTTTATCCGATAGGTAAGATAAAATGGCTTCATTGTCTTGAATATCCAATTGAATATGATTTTTCATTGTGGCCTCATTCATATATGATGATTTCATCATGCTACGCTGGTTAGTATTATCTGTATAGTAAATCCATTAATGTGAATGAATTGTTAATATGTTGCACAACATGGTAATGAGTATAAATTGAAAATTCCCATCTTATGACGTGCTAAAATTCAGCCTTTTCTCGTCAGGGAAAATAAGATGTAATGAAACGATAAAATTGATTGTATTATATTTTGAAGTTACACTATTTTTGCAATATAACAACATGATTAAAGTTAGAAAAGTGTTTTCTAATTTATAGAATAATAAAAGTTAAATTCTAACTTCGAGTTATGCTATAAATAGATGAGTTAAAATTATCTATTTATAACAGGGTGAGCTTATGTCAGAAATAAGAATTGTTGCAACAGTAATTGCAAAAGATAATGAAGTTGATTTTGTGAAAGCAGCAACTAAATCAATTGTTGAGCCAAGCAATAAGGATGAAGGTTGTCTTCAGTATGAATTACATCAAGATAATGCTAATCCAAACATTTTTATTTTCTTTGAGATTTGGAAGGACCAAAAATCATTAGATAAACATAATGGAACACAACATTTGAAAGATTTCATTGAGAAGATAGAAGATAAAATTGATTCATTAGATGTGAAATTAATAAGCAAAATTGCATAATATTAATTAATAATGGCTAAATAACAAAAAGGAATACAAATGTATTCCTTTTTAATTTGATTACCCGAAAATTTCGGTGAGATGTGTTTTGTAATCGTTGATATATTTTTTAATATTGGGTTCTTTGATCACGTCGTTTACCATAAAGGTTGGGAATTTTTTCAATCCGAGAAATTGTTGTGATTTATGAAAGGCAAAATAGACACCATCAACACCTCGACCATCAAAAAAATTATCAAACTCATCAAATGCATCAAGAGGGGCATTCCAAGTCACCGAAAGCATATATTTTCTTCCATGAAGTAGGCCTCCAGTACCATATTGTTTGCTTGGATCTTGGCGAGTACGACCATCGCTTGTATATAAATGACCATGACCGAGGGTATAAACCTCGTCCATATATTTTTTTACCATCCAAGGCATCATCATCCACCAACCAGGCATTTGGTAAATAATCGTATCGGCCCAAAGAAATTTTTTAACTTCATTATCGATATCGTAGCCCGACTCGATATGGGTTTCTTGCATAGTGTGCCCTAACTCATTTAGCGTGGTTTTGGCTACATCATGTAATGTACGATTAAGCTGGCCTGCCGAGTGAGCAAATGTTTGTCCGCCATTGAGAAGAAGAATTTTCATTTGTATTGCCTTATTCGTTAATTGCTAAGTTATATTTAGGCTAACAAACTAAAATAAAGATAAAAAGTAGAGTAATAAAACAGAATTCGTTACTTTAATGGATTTATTGTCTATATTTATGATTTAATTAGGCGAAGTTTAGTCAAATATCACTATAAAGACTATTTTTATAGTTAAAACTATTAATAATAGAGATTATTGATTTTTTAGCAAAAGTCTATTGAGCTTACGGCTATTTTTCTCTGCATTATCCCATCGTATTCTTTGTCGTATTCAAATTGTCGCAGTAATTATGGGTTAGTTCGTAGCGAATGAACATGGACTATCCAGATAATTACCCGTGAAGCTTAATGTAAAAAATTTAAGAAAGGTAACATAATGACGATTCCTGTAATTGGTGTGGGTACATTCCGTTTAAAAGATGATGTCGTGATTGCTTCAGTAAAAAATGCATTAGATGTTGGGTACCGCGCTGTTGATACAGCACAAATTTATGAGAATGAAGCTGCGGTTGGGCAGGCTATTGCAGAAAGTGGCGTTGAGCGCAGCGAGCTTTATATCACAACAAAAATTTGGATTGAGAATTTAAGTAAAGATAAACTTATCCCAAGTCTTAAACAAAGTTTAAGTGATTTGCAAATGGATTATGTGGACTTAACACTAGTGCATTGGCCACCTCCAAATGATGCGGTTTCTGTTGAAGAGTTCATGCAAGCATTATTGGAAGCCAAAAAACAAGGGTTAACACGTGAAATTGGTATTTCTAATTTCACTATTCCATTAATGGAAAAAGCAATCGCGGCAGTCGGTGTTGAAAATATTGCGACAAACCAAATAGAGCTTTCACCTTATCTGCAAAACAAAAAAGTTGTAGAGTGGGCAAAACAACATAATATCCATATTACCTCTTATATGACATTAGCGTATGGCAAAGCATTAAAGGATGAGGTTATTGCGAGTATTGCACAGAAACACAATGCAACATCCGCTCAGGTTATTTTAGCGTGGGCGATTGGTGAAGGGTATTCTGTTATTCCATCATCAACAAAACGTGAAAATTTATTAAGTAACTTGCAAGCAACTCAATTACAGTTAGATAGTGACGATAAAGCGGCGATTGCAGCATTAGATTGTAATGACCGCTTAGTTAGCCCAGAAGGTTTAGCGCCAAACTGGGACTAATTGATTATTCTATATGCTCAGAGGCTAGGATTTGTTATGGCCTCTGAATTTCTGCAAGATATTGAGTTAAGCTATCAATAAAAACCCGAATACGCTGGCTGACAACGCGGTCACTGTAATATACGGCATGGAATGGTAAAGGAACAGGCTGCAATTCATCCTTTAATACTTCGACAAATTGGCCATTTTGAATATATTTATTCACCATAAAGTCAGACAAACATGCAATCCCATTTCCAGCTAAACAAAGCTGTCTTAGTGTCTCCCCGCTATTTGATGATATCCCTGCAGTAACTTCCATTAGTTGCCCATCAATGCCTTTAACTGGCCACATATTTAATGATGCAGGTTCAGTAAAGGTCAGGCATGTATGATGCAAAAGATCTTGAGGAGATTTAGGCTCATCATGTTGTTCCAGATAATTTGGCGACGCAATAATCTTGCGATAACTCTTAAATAATGGGCGAGCACGTAAGCTGGAGTCGGTGAGATGTCCTGCCCGAATAGCAACATCAACTTTCCGTTCAATTAAATTAACAAAGGTTTCCGATGAAACTAACGACAAGTGAATGTCTGGATATTGTTTGCGAAAAATAGCAACAAAAGGAATTAATATATGCAATACAATCGGCGTTGCTGCATCAATTCGTAATAGGCCTTTTGGAGAGCTTTGTGTGTCATATAATTCATCTTCTGCCGCTTGCATTTCTTGCAAGATAATTTTCATGCGTTGAAAATAAATTTCGCCCTCTGCAGTTAGGTCAATTTGCCTGGTGGTACGGTTAAGTAAATTGACCCCCAGTTTTTCTTCCAATTTTTTGACGATTCGGCTCACTGCTGAATTTGCTAAATTAAGTTTATCAGCCGCTTTACTAAAGCTTTTTTGTTCTACCACTTCTATAAATACACGGGCTTCTTCAGATGTTGCTCTCATAATAATTTTATTAGCCAATAAGATGATAGAAAAGGTGACTATTATAGTAACAGCAATAGGTCTTAAAATTTAAACTAAAAGTTTAAGAGAATGGGGTTTTATTAGCTTAAAAGCTAATCATATTGAATCATAACCTATCGCTTTTCTTAAAAGAATTTTTAGTGCTTCAGTGTAATTTTCCTTGTGAATTGCATGTTTCGCTAATTAGCACGATAAAAGCCTTAGCCTTTACTAGGGACGTGTTTTCTCCTTGATTGAGTTAGTGGATGCTTCCTTGGATGATTGCGCTGCAGAATGTATTTTTTGTCTTACCGATTGCAAGACGTATTTCACTGATATTAGTGAAAACCACATAACAGTGTTGATGAAATTTGCTAATATCAAGGTGAAATTTATGGGGACTATTTTGAATGGGTTTTTATGTCGATAAAAATTATTGCTTTATTCTTTATCACTGCGTTGGCTGAAATTGCAGGCTGTTACTTTCCTTATCTTTGGATGAAAAAGCAAGGTGGGGCTTGGCTATTGATCCCTGCGGCGTTAAGTTTAATGCTATTTGTCTGGTTATTGACATTGCATCCGGAAGCAAGTGGCCGAATTTATGCTACTTATGGCGGGATATATATTGCAACCGCATTAGTTTGGCTGAAAGTGGTTGATGGTGTGTCTCTTACCGTGACTGACTGGGTAGGTGCTCTAGTTGTGCTCCTTGGAGCAGGGATTATAATTAGTGGTTGGAAATAGACGATAGTGTTATCACGTCACCTTGAAAAAAAATATTTGTTTATTTTAAGATGACGTGCATTTAAGGCGATCACAAAATGATTCCTTTATGTTTATTTCATCAGATAAATACTAAATCTATATTTAAATTAAATTTAAAATTTATTTTTTCTAAAAAATAGACGTATTCTCTTTTACGAAATGTTAATTGAAATGGAATTTAACTAAAATAGTTTAAATGTAACATTTGATCTAAATCAATTTAACAATAAATACTCTATTGGTAGTAATTTTAATTGATGTTTAACTACTCAGTTAATATTAATTAAACTTTTATTTTCACTTTCATTGATTTTAGGCAATATCTAATCATATTAGGCTGCTATTCTCTCACCGATTTATACAAAAAATATAAAGAGGTAGCAATGAACGTTAGTCGCAGAAAGTTTTTTAAAATCTGCGCTGGCGGGATGGCAGGTACAACTGTAGCTGCGTTAGGTTTTATGCCTGGAATGGCAATAGCTAATGTACGTGAATATAAATTACTTCGCTCTAAAGAGACGCGTAATACTTGTACCTACTGTTCTGTCGGTTGTGGATTACTAATATATAGCATGGGCGATGGCGCCATGAATGCTAAATCCGCGATATTCCATGTCGAAGGTGACTCAGACCACCCGGTAAACCGTGGTGCTTTATGCCCTAAAGGGGCTGGTCTGCTCGATTATATCCAAAGCGAAAATCGTTTACGTTATCCTGAATATAGAGCACCAGGCTCTGATAAATGGGAGCGCATTAGTTGGGATGATGCCTTCACACGCATTGCACGCTTAATGAAAGATGACCGCGATGCGAATTTCATCGAAAAAAATGCTGAAGGAACAACAGTAAACCGTTGGTTATCAACAGGAATGCTTTGCGCATCAGCTGCCAGTAACGAAACGGGAATGTTGACACAAAAATTCGCCAGATCGCTAGGAATGCTAGCGGTTGACAACCAAGCGCGTGTCTGACACGGACCAACGGTAGCAAGTCTTGCTCCAACATTTGGTCGCGGTGCGATGACCAACCACTGGGTTGATATCAAAAATGCCGATGTTGTCGTCGTTATGGGCGGTAATGCTGCGGAAGCACACCCTGTTGGGTTCCGTTGGGCAATTGAGGCGAAAAATAATAATGATGCCACACTGATTGTCATAGACCCGCGTTTTACGCGTACCGCATCAGTTGCTGACCATTATGTCCCAATTCGTTCAGGTACCGATATTACCTTTTTATCGGGCGTTTTACTGTACCTGATTGAAAATCAAAAAATCAATGCTGAATATGTTCAGAACTATACCAATGCATCATTGATTGTTAGAGATGATTTTGACTTTAACGATGGCTTATTTAGTGGCTATGACGCTGATAAGCGTAGTTATGACAAAACCAGTTGGAACTATAAGTTTGATGAAAATGGTCACGCATTACGCGATGACACTTTACAAGACCCACGTTGCGTGTGGAATTTACTTCACAAACACGTATCACGCTATACGCCTGATATTGTTGAGCAAATTTGTGGAACACCAAAAGCAGACTTCTTGAAGGTTTGTGAAATTTTAGCCACAACAAGCGCGGCAGATAAAGCCGGGACTTTCCTGTATGCGTTAGGTTGGACACAACATACTGTTGGTGCACAAAATATTCGTACCATGGCCATGATCCAGTTACTGCTAGGTAACATGGGGGTTGCTGGTGGTGGCGTGAACGCGTTACGTGGGCACTCGAATATTCAAGGCTTAACAGATTTAGGGTTACTATCAACCAGTTTACCGGGTTACTTGACACTACCTTCTGAAAAACATCAGAACATTGATAGCTACCTTACTGCGAATACGCCAAAAGCGACATTGCCAAATCAGGTAAATTTCTGGAGCAACTATCCTAAGTTCTTTGTGAGTTTGATGAAGTCTTTCTATGGGGATTCCGCTCAAGCTGAGAACCAATGGGGTTATGACTGGTTACCTAAATGGGACCAAGCTTATGATGTGATGAAGTATTTTGACATGATGAGCAAAGACCAAGTGACTGGCTATATCTGTCAAGGGTTTAACCCAGTAGCGTCATTCCCTGATAAAAATAAAGTGGTTAGCTGCCTTAGTAAGTTGAAATACCTGATTGTTGTCGACCCGTTAGTCACTGAAACGGCTAATTTCTGGCAAAATCATGGTGAGATGAATGACGTTGATACAGCTTCGATTCAAACCGAAGTGTTCCGTTTACCATCCACTTGTTTTGCGGAAGAAGATGGTTCGATAGCCAACTCAGGCCGTTGGTTACAATGGCACTGGCAAGCGGCAGATGCTCCAGGTGAAGCGCGTAATGATGGCCAAATATTGACCGGTATTCTGTATAAAATCCGTGAACTGTATGAGAAAGAAGGCGGCCAAGGCCAAGATCCTCTGATGCAAATGAAATGGAATTATAAACAACAATTCCATCCGGAATCAGAAGAAGTGGCGAAAGAAAACAACGGTGTTGCACTGGTTGATCTTTATGATGCCGATGGCAATTTACAAGCGAAAAAAGGCGAACTACTCAGCTCATTTGCTTTATTGCGTGCAGATGGTTCAACGGCATCTTCTTGCTGGATTTACACTGGTAGCTGGACTGAGAAAGGCAACCAGATGGCAAATCGTGATAATAGCGACCCATCCGGTATCGGTAATACACTTGGTTGGGCATGGGCATGGCCTCTGAACCGCCGTGTGATTTATAACCGTGCTTCTTGTGACACCCAAGGTAAACCGTGGAATAAAGACCGCGTGCTTATCGAGTGGAATGGTAAAAAATGGGTCGGTAATGATATTCCTGACTTCAATGCTTCTGCTCCTGAAGTCGGAACTGGGCCATTCATCATGCAACCAGAAGGTTTAGGTCGTTTATTTGCTATCGATAAGATGGCTGAAGGGCCATTCCCTGAGCACTATGAGCCATTTGAAACACCACTTGGCACTAACCCGTTGCACCCGAATGTGGTTTCTAACCCAGCGGCGCGGATTTTTGATGAAGACAAGAAACGTCTTGGTGACCACAAAGATTTCCCTTATGTCGGAACCACATACCGTTTAACAGAGCATTTCCATACGTGGACTAAGCATGCTCGCTTGAACGCAATTGCTCAGCCTGAGCAATTTGTTGAGATCAGCGAAACATTAGCAAAAGCCAAAGGAATTGCGTTAGGCGATAAGGTCAAAGTCAGCAGTAAACGTGGGTTTATCAAGGCTGTTGCAGTTGTCACTCCTAGATTACAAACGCTGATGGTGGATGGCAAACCAATTGAAACAGTTGGACTACCTATTCACTGGGGCTTTGAAGGCGCGACTCAAAAAGGGTTTATCACCAATACGTTAACGCCGTCTGTCGGCGATGCTAACTCTCAGACACCTGAGTATAAGGCATTCTTAGTTAACATTGAGAAGGCGTAAGGGAGGGAACATGTCCATGCAATCTCAAGACATTATTAAACGTTCCGCGACCAATAGCATTACGCCTCCGCCACAAGCGCGTGATGATAAGCTTGAAGTCTGTAAGCTCATTGATGTGTCATCTTGTATCGGCTGTAAAGCTTGTCAAGTGGCATGTTCTGAGTGGAATGATATCCGTGACGAAGTTGGTCATTGCGTTGGGGTTTATGATAACCCAACGGATTTAAGCGCAAAATCGTGGACGGTGATGCGTTTTAGCGAAACCACTGAAATGGGTAAGCTAGAATGGTTGATCCGTAAAGATGGCTGTATGCACTGTACCGACCCTGGATGTTTGAAATCTTGCCCATCAGCTGGAGCAATCATTCAGTACGCAAATGGTATTGTGGATTTCCAATCAGAGCACTGTATTGGTTGTGGTTATTGTATCGCGGGTTGCCCATTCAACATTCCTCGGTTAAACCCGAAAGACAATCGAGTGTACAAGTGTACCTTGTGCGTTGATAGGGTGAGTGTTGGTCAAGAGCCAGCATGTGTGAAAACTTGTCCAACGGGGGCTATCCGTTTCGGCACGAAAAAAGAGATGTTGGAATACGGTGCAGAGCGCGTAACTAAATTGCAAAATCGGGGGTATGCGCAAGCGGGAATTTATGATCCTGAAGGTGTGGGTGGTACGCATGTTGTTTATGTGCTTCACCATGCTGACAAACCTGGACTGTATCATGGCCTGCCTAAAGACCCACAAATTGATACACCAATCAATCTGTGGCAGGGCATCTTGAAACCACTTTCTGTCGTTGGATTTATCGCGACCTTTGCAGGGTTGATTTTCCACTATGTGGGAATTGGTCCAAACAAAGAAGTGAGTGATGAAGAGGAGAAAGATGACCATGAGTAAGAAAAGCAAAATGATTGTGCGGACAAAGTTTATTGACCGCGCGTGTCACTGGACGGTTGTCATCAGCTTCTTCTTGGTTGCTTTGTCGGGGATCGCGTTATTTTTCCCAACATTGAAATGGTTGACGGAAACCTTTGGTACACCGCAAATGGGACGGATTTTACATCCCTTCTTTGGTGTGTTGATTTTCGTTGTGCTGATGTTTATGTTTGTTCGCTTTGTGAAACACAATATTCCAGATAAGCAAGACTTACCTTGGATTAAAAATATTGTCGAAGTATTGAAGGGTAATGAACATGAAGTGGCTGATGTAGGTAAATATAACGCCGGTCAAAAAATGATGTTCTGGAGCATCATGAGCCTGATTTTTGTGCTCTTGATAACTGGTATTATCATTTGGCGCCCTTATTTTGCACATTTATTCCCAATGTGGGTTGTGCGGTGGGGGTTGTTGATTCATGCCGTTGCTGCAATTGTATTGATCCATGCCATTTTAATTCATATGTACATGGCATTCTGGGTTAAAGGTTCAATCAACGGAATGATCGAAGGGAAAGTTAGCCGCCGTTGGGCGCGAAAACATCACCCTCGTTGGTACCGTGATGTAGAAGCGAAAGAAGCCAAAGCCGAAGCTGAAAGTAAAAAATAATTTACGCAGTAGGTGCTAAATAACATTAAGCCATCACATTGTGATGGCTTAGGTTGTTGACAAAGCGGGATAAAAGCGTGGTTTTTCCCACTTTGTGTTATCAGCCGAAAATCAATAAATTGATTTTCCTAATTTATTTTCAAAACCTATTAGATTTGCAGCTAAACATAATATGTTTGGCTGCAAATCTGAGCCATCACATTGTGATGGCTTTTTTGTGGGTATTTGGGCTTATATGGTTTCTTATTGATGAGATTTGTTTAAAAAGTCACTGGCCTTGATGCGATACAACACATGCTCTTGCAACCAATGGCCATCAGGGAGTGCTGGGTGATAAAAGTTATTTAGTTGTTTTATCATTCCTAGTCTTTTCATTACGGATTCTGATGGTGAATTAACCACTGCCGTAAATGCAACCAGTTCGGGCAGATTTAGTTTATCAAAAGCATATTCGATGACACGACTCGCTCCTTCAGTGTGGCATAGCCGTGGTGCCAATATTCCGGTAACAGACGCCAACTTAATTCGATACAAGGGGAAAAAGGTAAATTAGAGGCGGGAATATTTAAACCAATAAACCCAATGAATTGTCTATTGGATTTTAATTCAACAGCCCATAATCCCCATCCTCCTTGTTGAGCAAATTTATCTATGATGGCTTGCATAAATTGTGCATTTTGCTGCTCATTAAGCACAGAAGGAAAATAATGCATGACATCGGGATGGCTATTCATTTGGTAAAATGACTGTTTATCTTCTTCTTGCCACCCACGTAGCCGTAAACGTATTGTTTCTAACTCAATGATTTTCATGGCTACTTTTTATTAAGACGCATATGAAGAATAGGGAATGGATTACCTTCGCCGTCTAATTCAGAACGTGCATATTGTGTAAAACCCATATGTTGATAGAACCCGATAGCTTGAGGATTTTGTTCGTTAACATCCAACTCAGTAATGCCTAAGGTATCAATGGCATATTGAAGCAGTTTTTTCCCTGTACCTTGGCCTCTACTTTCTTGGGAAATAAACAACATTTCAAGGCGGTGTTTATCGCACCCTAGAAAACCGGTCATATTGCCTGCGCTATTGAATGTCACAAAAACAGCTAAATACGGCAAATAAATATCTTTGATAGCAATTTTTAGTTCAGCAATTTTTTCTTCAGTTAAAAAATGGTGAGTTGCTCTCACTGAAGACTCCCAAACACGAATAATATCATCATCGTGTGCACGTGTTGCGCTTTGGACTATCATTATATTATCTCCGTGTATTGATTGGAAAATCTTAACTGCTGGTTTTCTTCTGTCAATCGTTTGTTTTTAATTTACCTTAAGATTGTTTTTGAGATATTTATCGCAGAAAAAAAAGTCAACTTCGTCATTATTAGATAAGTTGCGGTGTGATTTTTCGCTAAGTTCTTTATATAGCGATGAACGTATTTTTCTTTGTTGCTTTAATTGTAGGGGTATATTAATGAAATATAAATTGCTAACTCTCTGTTTATCTACGGCATTATTAACACCTATTGCGCCTGTATTAGCGAGTACAGATAGCAAAACAGATATGGTTTTAGATCAAGTTTTAGTCCTTAGCCGCCATAATTTACGTACACCTATCGTAAATACCGGTATTCTTACTGAAGTGACTGATAAAAAATGGCCTGCATGGGATGCACAAAGTGGTTATCTCACTACTAAAGGCGGCGCACTTGAAGTCTACATGGGGCATTATTTTAGGGAGTGGATAGACCAAAACAAATTACTTGCAGATGAACTGTGTCCAACAAGTAATGAGGATGTATACCTTTATACAAATAGTCTCCAAAGAACGATAGCAACTGCCCAATTCTTTGCTGCAGGCGCATTTCCAGGATGCAAGGTAAGTATTCATCATCAGCCTGAAATTGGTAAAATGGACCCTGTTTTTAACCCAATTATTACCAATGCTTCCCCTGAATTTAAACAGCAGGCACTCGCTGAGATGGAACAATATTTTAAAGGGTTATCACTGACTGCGGGTTATGACGAATTAGATAGTGTTCTGAATATTAAAGATTCTCAGAAATGTAAAACAGACAAATTATGTAATTTAAATAACCAAAAAAACAGCTTTATTATTGAAGCTGAAAAAGAACCAGGCGTCAGTGGTCCATTAAAAATTGCGAATTCAGCGGTGGATGCGATAGACCTTCAATATTATGAAGGTTTTCCTGCTAATGAAGTGGCTTGGGGGCTTGTGAATACCCCTGAAAAATGGAAAAAACTGAATACGCTAAAAAATGCTTACCAAGAAACGTTATTTACGCCAAAAATCATTGCAAAAAATGTCGCACATCCAATACTCAATTATATCGATAAAGGCTTTGTTTCGGTCGATAAAGGAGAAACAGCAAAATTTATATTCTTAGTCGGTCATGACTCGAATATTGCGTCACTCATGTCAGCAATGGATTTTAAACCGTATCAATTACCAGAGCAGTATGAACATACCCCGATTGGAGGTAAATTAGTGTTCCAACGCTGGACAGATAAGCAAGCGAATAAAGATTTTATGAAAGTCGAATATGTTTACCAAACTGCAGACCAGCTTAGAGATAATACGTATTTATCATTACAAACACCGCCTAAACATGTCACATTAGAGCTAAAAGGGTGTCCAATTGATAAAAGCGGCTATTGTTCTTGGGAAGATTTTCAAAAAGTCATGGCGACAGCCTTAGAACAGTAATCACGGTATATTGATGCCCTACAAACTTGAGCGGGGCATCATTTTTTGGGAAGATAGCCAAATTATATATTGGGTTTATTAATATCTTATGTGGACAAAATAGTCACTATGCCTATTCAGTTTTTTCAGCTAAATCAAATTGCTACCGCAGATCTTATCGCATTAAATACTCATCCAGCTGTACTTGAACATATGCCTCTAGGCAGCAGCCATTTCGATGAACAGGCCTGCCAGCAGTGGGTTTCAGGAAAAGAGCTGCATTGGGAGCAACATGGCTATGGAGTATGGGCCATTATGATTGATGACCAATTTGCCGGCTGGGGAGGATTACAAAATGAAGCGGGTGATGCAGATTTAGCTTTAGTGTTACATCCTAAGTTTTGGGGAAAGGGAAAATCTATTGTTAAGAATATTATTAATAAAGCTTTTACATCACTGAAGGTTGAGTCAGTTACAATACATTTACCGTTAACACGCAAGAAAGTATCCGCGATTTTACGTTATGGTTTTACTGAAGAACGCATTGTTGATTTTGATGGTATTCCTTTTAAACGCTTTAGATTAAGCCATTCATCAGTTTTATAGCATAAAAAAACCCCGCTAAAAAAGCAGGGCGTGAAAATCACGAAAATGTTTATGAGCCTTTAATTTACCCTAAATGAACACATAAATAGCCCTATAAAGTGTATGTCTTTGCTGTTTTTTGTAACAATCATTAAGGCTAAACCTTTTGTTTGTAAAATGTGTTTGCTTAAGCTCCAAATAGCACTTTAGTCTTTATTATCTAACCACTAATACACTAGTTTTTGCATAACGAACTACTGAGGCGGCATTAGAGCCCAGCAAATAGGTTGACATACTCGGGCGGCGTGAACCTAATAGAATAATATCGGCGTTGATATCTTCTGCGGTTGCCAAAATTTCGTCTTTAACAGAACCAACGGTTGCTTTCGCCTTTATTTTATCTGCAGGGATATCAAATAGTTTAATTTTTTCTTTTAATTCTGTAAGGATAATTTCAGCTTGTTTTTCGTCGTCAGGGAAGTCTCCTGGTAAGATGGTGCCACCATAGCGTAAATAGTTTGAAATTGGTGCGGTTACGGCAAGAAAGTGCACTGTTGCATCATTCAATTTTTGTAGCGAATTAACATGAGGAACTAATAAGTTAGTGAGAGCATCTTCGGTTACATCGATCGGAACTAAGATTGTATTGTACATAATATCTCCCTTTCTCTTTTATATTATAAGTTTAGAACAATATCATACATTGTGAAATTGATTATTAATAGTAATGAATTTATTGGTGGAAGGGTGTGAGCAAGTAGCCGTAATAAGATTTTTCATCAAAAAAAGAGGGGAGCCTGATGCCATTATAATGAATAACATCAGGTAAAATGCAGGAAATATTGGGGTAGATTTATTTTTTTACGCAAGCTTCTTTTAAGCCAGCTTTGCAGGCTTGAGCTAGATATTCAGCTGCAGATTTTTCATTGATTTCAATTCCCTCTCCACTTTCTAGCATTTTACCGACTTGGTATTGTGCGGGTGGAAATTTTTTATCAGCAGATTTTTTGAACCACTCAAAAGCCGTAATATAATTTTGTTTTACACCAATACCTTGATAGTAAAACTGGCCCATATAATTTTGGGCTTCAACATTGCCTTTATTGGCTGATTTTTCGAATAGATCCATGGCTGTTTCAAGGTTGGCCTCAACGCCATTACCATTTAAATACATGTCCCCTAAAAACAACTGAGCATCAGAATTGCCCTTATTCGATGCCATCGTTAACCATTTTTTTGCTTTACCATAGTCCTGTTTAAGCTCGTTACCAAGGTAATAGCCAATTCCTAACATGACTTGCGCTTTTATATCGCCTTTTTGCGCTTCTTGCTCGATACGTTTGATAGTTTCTTTGGGAACCGCAGCGACACTTAGGTTAATTGAAAAGGCACATAAAATAATAAATGAAAGAATTCTAAGCATAATTTGATATCTTATTTTAGCGTTGTTTATTTCTATTTTTAATAAAATGTCTCAATGAGATTTATTACCAACAAAGTATATTACATAAAGAAAAGTTTACATCAAAATACGTAATATAAAATAAGCTATAAGCCTGAGGGGTTTACGCATTTTTAGAGTTATTGGCATCATCTATACTCTACGATTTTAATTTAAAAATATCAATATATAATAAAAATATACAATATATTAGGGTATGGGATTTCCTATCTTTTAGCTACGTTATGTGTTTGTTGTAACAAGATATTAATAAGAGAAATGATTAAGAAGTCATGCCAGGCAGATGAAAAGATAAGGGAATGGAATATTAATTGATATTTTAAGTGTGGTTTAAGGCGTTAGGGTGATTATTTTATAAAAACATTTAATACGAATAAATTTTCGATATAAAACACATCAGAAGTGAGAAAAGTGAATTAAATAAGGGCGGCTGATGTGTTATTAGAAAGGTGTGAATTAAAGTTTACAGAATTCGCACCTTTAGCAATATAAACAAAACCTTTATGTTGATGGCTTAAAAAAGCTTATGACTCAAATAGTGGGGTAGGTTTACCATTGTCATCAATTGCAACAAAATTAAACTGGCCATGTATCACTTCTTCACGACCTTCTGAATACATATCTTCTAAAAAAATCGATACATTGACCGTCAAACTGGTTCTTCCAACTCGAATGACTTTACCCACCAACTCAACAATGGTTCCTGAAGGGATTGGATGAGTAAAATTAATTTTTTCAGTGGAGACCGTAACAAGGCGC
This sequence comes from Providencia sp. PROV004, assembly GCF_011045615.1. Taxonomy (NCBI): domain Bacteria; kingdom Pseudomonadati; phylum Pseudomonadota; class Gammaproteobacteria; order Enterobacterales; family Morganellaceae; genus Providencia; species Providencia sp. PROV004. The sequence continues at coordinate 3,047,140 of NZ_CP042859.1, read as the reverse complement.
TTACGGCTAAAACGTGTTGCGGTAATAAAAGAAACTTCATCCATCCAAGCGAGAGCAGTACCGCCAAATAGGGTGCTGTGGTGGTTAGTTGTTGTTGGAAATACCACTTTAGATACGCGAGAAATGGATTGCTCAATTTTTTGTGTGATGACATCGTCAGCGATGGAACTCATGGTCTACCTTACAATTGTTACTTAGTATGCTAGTAATTGTTAAAAGCAATAATGTTAAAAGCTAAGTGTAATACTCATTTCAAACTAATTCAGCAATAAATGTGAAGTGAATCGTTCCGGCAGGGAAATTTTTGAGAATGTCAGCTGTAGATAAAATCAGAAGAGGGAATATTAAAGGCCCAGAGTTCAAATTATGAGCTTTTAAATTCTAATGAGGCATGGAATTAATTATCTAAATACTCTGCACTCATACGAACAGCTTTTGCGATAGAACCATCTAAAACAGGGGCTGCAATTTGTGGTTTGTTGTTATCAGCAATCATGTCCTCTAATTGCCCTACGGTGTAACTTTTTTCAGCGAAAGCTGTGGCACTTAACAGTGAAATTGCTATTGCCAATAGTGATTTATTCATAATCACTCCATTTGATTTAAGTTTCGAATATTAAGCAATAGAGCCACAATAGGTAATAAAAAAACCCTTCATATTGAAGGGTTTTTTGTGAGCAAATTTTACAAACAAGTATTAACTAAATCTGTATAGACTAAATGGTTTCACATTCAGTGAGGGTTCTTTGCCTAATAACAAGTCAGCGGTGAGCTCGGAAGAAACAGGACTTTCTGTCATTCCCCAGCCTGTCGCAGTATTGATAACTAGACCTGGGTATTCATTGACTTGAGAAATGATTGGGTGCTCATCTGGTGCGATGGCCATAGCACCACTCCATTGGTCAATCAATTTAGAATCCTTAAATGCAGGGAATTCTGTTTTTAATTTTTCAAATGATGCATTCAGCTCAGGCAAGTCAGGTAATGCAGTCATATTTCTGTGTTTTTCGAATGGTGAAACTTCATCCATTTTCCAGCTTGTTGGTTCAGTAAATGAATTAATTAACTGTTCATTTAATGAAATATGGACAGGGAAATCTGGCATCGACAGCAGTGGAATGTATTTGTAGCCATAGACGAAGGAATCTTTAACAACCGGAGCAACAATCACGCGAGGAGATGTTGCGTAGGTACCATCCGCTTGTTCACGGAAGAAAATATTGCCTGGTAAAGCAACGTTACCACCTGGCGCAGTTGGTGAACCGGTGATCAGTTGCTGAGATTGATAAGCTGGTAATGTTGGGACATCAACGCCTAAGTTTTGCATAAACAGTCTTGACCAGACACCACCTGCAACAACAACACGCGAGGTTTTAATAGGCCCTTTCTCGGTGACGACATCAGAAATAACGCCTGCTTGTGTTTCTAAGCCTCTAGCAGCACAGTTAGTGTAAATTTTGATACCTAATTTTTTCGCGTAATCTGCCATGACGAAGGTCGCAATTTCAGCATCTAAGCTACCGGAGTCTTCTTCAAAACCTGCGATAGTCCATTTAGATTGTGCACCATTTAAGCGCTGGTTGAGTTCTGCGCCTTCAATGATGCGTGTTTTGAATGGAATATCTGAACCGACGTTTTTACTGCGAGTATCAATCCATTCTCTAACATTAACAAGATCTTCTTCATCGAACGGTACTTCAACGCGCCCTTGAGTACGATAGCTTGTATCTGCACCGACTTTCGCGTTCATCTCTCTCCAACGTTGTTTGCCTAAGTGGTGGAGTAAGAAGGTTTCATCTGGCATTTTATAAGTGATGACTTGGCCATAGAAGCGGGATGATTGTTCGCCTGCAATATTACCTTTTTCAACAATAACAACATCTAAACCGCGCCCAACCAGCTCAATTGCTGTCATAATTCCTAGAATTCCAGCACCAATAACAACGACGTCAGCTTGCTGTGGTAGAGGACCTTCTGTTCCTGCGACAAAACCATGTCGCGGTTTACCAGGAACAAATCGACCTTCACGCGTTAACATTGGAGTTAAAATTCCGGCCCCTGCAGCAACGGCAACAACGCCACCACCAATCAAAAATTTTCTTCTAGTAATAGCCATCTTATAAAGTTCCTTATATCGAATGAGTTTTTCACTATTGACCAAAGCTTCAATTAGAAATATTTATAATTGTAATTATATCTTTAATAATGATTATGATTGTAAACTAAATTGAGCTGGAATTAAAATTTTTAGTTAAATGTTAAAAAAATTTTTTTCTAATATGAAATGGGCGCCAATATTTCAAGAAAAATAATGGCGCTGGCGGAATTGAAGTAGGAGAAACAGGCAGGAAAAAATGGCTTTTATTCTAGTTTATTGATTTATAAAACTTAAATTAGGATTTGGCCTGTTAGAAACAAAACGGCGTTACCTGTTAGTTTTACTCGACCAGAGGCTAGCTCGCAATGAACTACTCCTTCGCGTGATGATATTTGATGGCCAACTAACTGCACTTTATTTAGCCGATTTGCCCATATTGGTGCAATAGCACAATGTGAAGTGCCTGTTACAGGGTCTTCATCAACCCCTTTTGCAGGGGCAAAATAACGAGAAACAAAGTCATAATCGCTATTAGCACTTTCTGCTGTAATTGTTAATCCAGGTAGAGAAAGCTGTGAAAGCTTTAGCATATCCGGCTGGCAGTTTTGAACGAGTTCTGCACCTTCAAGAAAACACAGGTAACGGTCTTTCGCTATCCAAAGCTCTTTGATTTTGATTCCAAGGATGTCAGCGAGGTGTGGGTATTGGTCTGGATGACTTTGTACAGATTCAATAATTGGAAAATCGAGTGTAAACCCTTGGGCATTTTGTGTCACAACCAACTCACCTGATAAAGAGCTAAATGTTAAAGGATGAATGTTTTGTTGGAGCACATGGTTTAACACAAAGGCTGCGGCAAGTGTTGCATGACCACATAATTTTACTTCGACTTTAGGGGTGAACCATCGAATATGGCGGCCGACTAAAAATGCGGTTTCTGACAAATTAATTTCTGCGGCAATTGCAATTAGCTGTTCATCTGATAACCAATTATCGAGTAATACAACCGCTGCGGGATTACCGTGAAAAAGGGTATCTGTAAAAGCATCAACATAGTAAATGGGAGCAGAAAGGCTCATTATAGGGTTTCCAAGAGTCATTATGGGATGATGAAAGGCCAGTATAACGCCTATTTTATGAAATATAATAGGCAAATTATTAATAGGCTAATGAAGCTGGGGGGAGATCCGGTAGCGTGTGGGTTGCTACCGGATAAAAGACAATTAATCCGCGTTATTAAGCATTTGCTTCATTTTTGTCTGCATTTTTGAGCATTTTCCTGACAGGGATAATCAACGCTGCCAATACGACCGCACAGATGACCAGCGCAATAGAGACATGGGAGAATAGCTCAGGCATTGAATCCAATTGGTCTTTACGGATGTTACCACCCATGATACCTGCGGCAAGGTTACCCAACGCACTCGCACAGAACCATAACCCCATCACTTGACCACGCATTTTTTGTGGTGCGAGCAAAGTCATTGTTGCCAAGCCGATAGGGCTCAAGCACAGTTCTCCTAATGTCAGTAATAAGATACTGCCAACTAGCCAGAAAGGGGAAACGCCACTTTGTGTTGCAAGCACTTGGTTTGCTGCCACCATCATGATAGCAAAGCCACCTGCAGCAAATAAGATACCAATCACGAACTTGGTCATGCTGCTTGGGTTCATATTACGTTTAGCCAGAGAAGGCCAGAACCAGCTAAATACTGGGGCTAACAATATAATGAACAACGCATTAATTGATTGGAACCAAATGGTTGGGATTTCAAAACTGCCCATTTGGCGGTCAGTATAGTCGCGAGCAAAGATATTAAATGAAGTCGGTTTTTGCTCAAAAGCGGACCAGAAGAATGCGGCTGCAATCAGTAAAATTAAGCAAGCCAGTAAGCGAGAACGCTCGCTACTGTTTAAACCGCCAAGGAAGAACATAAATAAGAAATAGATGCCCACACAGGTCGAGATAACATAAGCAGAGCTTTTCGCGATGATTGAGGCATTAAATGGAATCGTACCATTATCAATCAAGACAACCAGTATGGCCAATAATACCATGGCAAAGGTTACCCATTTCCCCACGTTTTTGCGCTCAACTGTTGGGCGGTTCCATGTGGAATCAAGGCCAACTTCTTTATCATAGCGGCGCATTTGAGGAATGGCGTAAAAACGGAAAATTAACAGGGCAATTAGCATTCCTAAGCCACCAAGGCCAAAACCTAAATGCCAGCCATATTTTTCATGAAGTGGACCAATAATTAACGGGGCAATAAATGAACCCATGTTAATACCCATATAGAACAGAGAGAAACCGCCATCACGACGTGTATCTTCTTTCTTATACAGCGTTCCTACCATCACAGTAATACAGGTTTTAAATAACCCTGTACCTAATACGATGAGTAATAAACCAACGAAAAAGAAGGTATTTGATAAAAAGGCAGACATTGCGATGGATAAATGGCCAAACGCAATAATTAATGAGCCGTACCAAACCGCGCGGCGCTGGCCTAACCAGTTATCGGCTAACCAACCACCCGGCAACGAGGTGATATAAACCCCACCAGCGAAAATACCGACAATAGCGGAAGCTTGTTCAATAGGTAATTCCATTCCACCTTGTAATAATGCCGCACTCATAAATAGAATAAGTAACGGTCTAACTCCGTAAAAAGAGAAGCGTTCCCACATTTCTGTGAGGAAAAGCGAACTCAATGGGTATGGATGCCCAAAAAAAGTTTTTGTTTTAGTCGCAGAATTGTTCATCTGTGAACTCCCATAAATACTCTCTTGAGAGGTTGTGCATGATATAAAACACCAAGCCGTGCGCTTGAATGTCAATTGTTATTGATATGTTAACACAAGCGTGTGAAACATATTTTTAACATACATTATTATAGAATCACCTATATACAGAATGAATTTATTGTAAAAGGTGTGCTTTTAAGGTGAAAAGTCGATATAACTCTCATTTCTCACGATAAGCTAGGGGAAGATACAGGATTTTAGTTGACAATAAAAGAAAGAATTTTGAATCGATTAAATTGTTTAAAATCAATTGCTTGAGGTTGTAAAATTTTAATTTTAAGCAAAGTGAGACAATAAAGCGTATAAATCATCAGGTTTTTGTACAAAAAATAGCAAGGGGGTTATTGGCCGGACGGGGAAGCGCGTAGACCATCGGATTGGCGCCGGATAACTAACCATGAATAAATTAAGTTGAAGAGAACTAACGCCGCAGTGAAAAAGAATACGGCTCTGAAACCATAGGTGGCAGCGACAAAGGAGCCCATTAAAGGCCCTGTCACGTTTCCAACATCGCGTAATGCTTGGTTATAGCTGAAAATACGCCCAGTCACTTGGTGAGAAATATTATAGATAATTAACGTTTGTACCGCAGGTAATAGTGCTGCATTTAGTGCCCCAAGCATAAATCGGAGAAAGCCTAACTCCCAATAACTACTTACCAACCCCATTGGGAATAATACAAAAATAGATGCGCCCAGCACGGCGAGTAAAACTTTTTCAGGGCCTATTCGGTCACTGAGTTTACCTAACATGGGCGCACTGATTAAAGCCGCAACACCGGGAATGGAGGCTATTACACCACTGACAAAGGCGAGGTTTTCTAAAGAATCAGATAGATCCCGAACATAGAGGGTGATCACGGGGTTGATTGACCCCATCGCAGCTTGAATGATCATCGTGGTGAAAAACAAGCTAATGACTAAATTCTTATTGCGTAGTGAGGCAAATACTTGCTTGCTGGACAATGCATCTTTGCGCGAAACCGGCGTGAAGCGTTCTCTAACATAAAAGAGCGTGACAAAAAAGCAAATAAACAGCACCGTTGCTGTAATAAAAAAGACGGGGCGTAAGCCATATTGGTCAGCAAGAAAACCGCCGATTAATGGGCCAATAAGTGCGCCACTGACCGCACCAGTCGCAAGGACGCCCATAGCCCAGCCGCTTTTTTTCACGGGAATTTGAGTTGCAATCAACGCGTTAGCATTAGGAACAAAGCCACCCAATAAACCTAATATGGCTCTTAAGGCTAATAATTGCCAAATATTCTGCGCAAAGCCGATTAACACCATGACAATCGCCATGCCCAGCGCGGATCGCAATAGCATTAATTTTCGCCCTTTGCGATCGGATAATCTCCCCCAAAATGGAGCGGCAATGGCAGAAAATAAAAAGGTGATACTAAAAACGGCACCAGTCCATAAATTCAACGAAGCATGGTCTTTGACACCAAGTTCTTCAATATATAACGGGAGAAAAGGCATGATCAGGCTAAAGGCGGCACCTGTTAAAAAACAGCCGAACCACACGACGTATAGGTTACGTTTCCAATACTCTGTTTTTCCCGTCATAATTTTCCCGTTATATTCAGTTCTACAGCGTTGTTGGCCTCATTCAGCTACCCAAGTCACTTTTCCCGTCATATTCAGTTCTACAGCGTTGTTGGCCTCATTCAGCTACCCAAGTCACTTTTCCCGTCATATTCAGTTCTACAGCGTTGTTAGCTTCATTCAGCTACCCGAGTCACATACTTATGTATGCTCCTCGGGATATCTTCATTTTGCCGCCTAGCTGTAGACCCGACTATTTAGGGAAAACAGTATGAAAAACAACAAGAAAAACATCATAAAAAATAGTTGAAAAATCACGCCATATAGAGAGAACAGTATAAAAAACAGCAAGAAAAGCATCATAAAAAACAGTTGAAAAATCACGCCATATTTAGAGAAAACAGCATAAAAAATAGCAAGAAAAACATCATAAAAAGCAGTTGAAAAATCACGCCATATTTAGAGAAAACAGTATAAAAAACAGCAAGAAAAGCATCATAAAAAATAGTTGAAAAATCACGCCATAATTTATCTGATTACGTTAATCATTAATGATGGATTTTGTCTAAATCCCCGTATAACGAAGGTTCCCCTTCAGGGCGTGTTTTAAAACGGCGGTGTAGCCACATATATTGTTCTGGCGCCCTGAGGATTTCTTTTTCGATAATTTGGTTCATCATGGTTGCGGTAGCCACATTATCTTCAATTGGGAAATCATCAATGGCAGGTTGAATGATCAATTCATAACCTTTACCGTTAGGTAAACGCCTTGGGGTAAAAGGCACCACTAAAGGGGAAGCCAGGCGTAAAATAATTTGTGAACCATTGGTTGTCGCTGCATTTTCTACAGCGAATAAAGGTGCAAATGTACTATTGCGTGGGCCGTAATCATGGTCGGGGGCATACCATAAAATTTCCCCATTTTTTAAGTCGCGTACCATGCCTTTCATATCTTTGCGATCCAACATATATTTATTGGAACGTAACCGCCCACGGGTTTGTAACCAATCAAGCAGGTCATTATCATTGGCGCGATACACACCAATACCCGGGTTTAACATACCAAAGGCACGCGCACCTATTTCCAAGGTTAGAAAATGAACGCCGAGCGCGATAATCCCTCTGCCAGTTTGGCGGGCTGCAACGGCATTTTCTTCCCCAATGACTTTGACCCAGCGACGAACGCGCCAATCAGGCCAAAACCAAGCCATACCCGTTTCAAATAAGCCCATGCCGACAGATTCAAAGTTTTTGTCTATGCAACGCTGCCGTTCCTGCTCACTCATCTCTGGAAAGCATAATTGCAAATTTCGTTCTGCGACTTTCACCCGCTTTTTCAAAAAGCGCTTGGAAAACAAACCTAAACGAGTTCCCATCCAATAAATGACAGGATAAGGCAATAAAACAAGAAGATATAATACGCCAATACCTAGCCAAGTTAGCCAGTAACGAGGATGGAGGAACCGTTTTTGAAATTTTGGAGCTAGTATCATTATTATCCGAATATATTAGTCATAAATTAATAAAAAGGCATGATTAAACTATATCAAATTATTCGTTTAAAGCGTTAACTGCCTGCATGGTGCTCATTAACTCAGCTAAGTTGCGAACAGCCATTTTCTCCATGACACGAGACCGATGAACTTCAACGGTGCGCACAGAAACACAGGCTGCCTCAGCAATTTCACGGTTAATTAAGCCTTGCAACACATAGCCACAGATATCTTTTTCACGAGGCGTGAGCGTTTCATAGCGCTGTTTAATTAAATACCCTTCAGTGGCTTTCGTGGTTTGTGAGCGAGCTTGCTCTAAGGTCTTAGCAAGCTGTTGGCTATCAATGGGTTTTTGTAGAAAATCAACGGCACCCAGTTTCACTTGTTCTACCGCCATCGGGATATCCCCATGGCCAGACAAAAAGATCACGGCTAATGTGCTGTGTTGTTCCCTCAGGTATTGGTGAACTTGTCGCCCGTCTAATTTAGGCATGCGCATATCCAATAACACCACACCTTCTTGGTGTAATGCCGCATTTTGGATAAATGCTTCACTGTCATTCCAAACGGTAACGCTATAGCCCAATGTTTCTAGTAAGAATTGGCAGGCATCCGTCACATCGGGGTCATCATCCACGAGATGGATCACTGGCATACATATACCTCGTCGTGTAGAGGGTGACAAAATAGGGTGCTTTATGTAATGAGCATTGATTATCGTAATAAAGCCATTGTCACATATAGTTAATGTGAATGTTATCAATTACGTGGCAAAACATGCTCAATCCACGATTTTATTGTGATAATTGAAAATGAGAGTGACCATTAGGCCATGTAATCCATCATCACTCAGGTTATTTTCGATACGAATATCGCCACCTTGGCTTTGGATCAAACGCTGGCAAATCACTAAACCTAACCCTAAACCTTCTTTTTTAGTCGTAGTAAATGGTGTGATACCTTGCTCTAATTGACCCGCAGGCATACCTCCGGCATTGTCCTGCAAGACAAGTAAAAAATGCTGCTGTGAAAAATGAAACTCGAAACGCAGTAGGGTTGCCCCCGCTTGTAAACTGTTGCTGATTAAATTGGAAAGTAATTGCTCAAGTAACGTATCAGGCAACATCAGGGAGATGTCAGGCGTTTCAGGTAAAATTAACTTTGCATCGGGGTAGTGTTGGTCTGCACGCAATAATTGCCAAATATGATTAATGGCCTGTTTAACTGATTGTTGGCTCAAGGTGACTGCCGGGTCAAGACTTGGTTTACCCGCCCAGAGGCGTAAATTACGAATGATATCGGCTCCACGTTGAGCTTGGTCATCGATTTTTGTTAATGCGTTAATTAATGGGTGGCTTTCAGACTCTTTAGTCAGGCGTAGAATACACCCTTGGGCATAGTGGCGGATTGCAGACAGGGGTTGATTCAATTCATGAGCAAATCCAGAAGCCATTTCCCCCAAAATATTTAACCGCTGTGCCTTTTGTAAATTGGCTTCTTGTTCTCGTAAGCGGTTATGCGCTTCTTCTAATTGGCGGCTACGGCGCCTAACCAAAAAGGCAATCCAAACATGATTAATGCCAAGTAACACAAAAAATAACGCGACAAGGCTAAGAGTGATTTGGTTTTGAATGGTCCAACTGACGATATCTTGCCAGATTTGACGTTGTTGCGGGTGTTGGTTAACGTCCCTGAGCAAGGTTTCAACTTGAGTCACCGAGGCCGGAGCTCCCCAACGCATGGCGGCTTTATCGGTTGATAATAATGTCTTGGTGACTTTGTCGACTAAATTATCCGGCACTTCACTTAAGGCAGCAAAAGACCAGTTTGGATACAGTTCTGTGCTAGTTAAACAAGAGAGAGAGCTTGGATGTTGAATTAGTGGGCGAAATTGTGTTTTATCAATCAGCCCTTCGCTATGCATATTTTCTAATAAACAGACAGGAACAATTGCCGCAGATAATGAATCATCACGCAGTGCATATAATAATGCATCAGCAGGAAAGCCTAAAAATTGCATCTTAAAGTCTTTAGCCGCATCGTAGCCCATATCCCTTAACACTTTGTAACCTAATAAATAGCCACCAAAAGCATCTGGCGAGATAGCGCCGACTTTTTTGCCAATTAGGTTTTTAACTTCTGATATATCACTGTCTTTGCGAACTAATATTAAGCTGCCAATAACATTACGCGTCGTGCTGTTGGGCTCCACATCAGAACGAAGGGAGAGCAACCAACGTAAATGATAGCGGTTATCTAACTGAATAAATTGGGCAGGATTCGTCAGTAAAAAATCAATCTTACGGTTGGAAATTGCTTCTTTCATTTCATCTAAATTGAGTGGTTGTAACGTAAAACGTTCCCCAGGAATCGACTCATTGAGTGTGTCAATAAGTGGTTGCCAATGAGATTGGGTGGAACTCGGTCCACGCAAGGCTAATACTCCGATAGTCCATTGTGCCGAAATTGCAGGCAAAGACCACGTCAGTAGCATGATTAATAGTATGTGATACAACGGCCTAGGCGATTTTTTTAACATATTTGAGTTATTCGTTGCGTTAGATCAATTTAGCTACGGGTATGTGGTAAACCACAATAGGGCGGCGGCTCCACACTTCTTACAATGGCACTACACGTTTTATCAAGATAACTCATTTGGTTTAAAGAGAAATAACAATTCCACGGGTTATCTTAACGAGACTGTACCCATTGTCAATAACGCATGTAATACAAATAACATATTGATTAATAACTTTTATTTTCGCATTAGCAATGTCAGTACTGGAGCCAATTATGGATCTGAGTAAACGAAAATTTCTACAACAAATTGGGGCGGTGACTGCGGGAGCTTCGTTAATTCCTATCGCAGAAGCTGGGCTCAGTTTTTCCCCGACACGCCGAGAAGGCAACCCAGAAAAACGTTATGGAATGTTGATTGATTTACGCCGTTGTATTGGTTGCCAATCTTGCACAGTAAGCTGCTCGGTTGAAAACCAAACCCCACAAGGCCAATTTAGAACGACAGTGAATCAATATCAAGTTGCAGTGAAGGGCGAAGAAGGTTTTACCAACGTATTATTACCTCGCCTATGTAACCACTGTGATAACCCTCCTTGCGTACCGGTATGTCCAGTTCAAGCGACTTTCCAACGTGAAGACGGCATTGTTGTCGTTGATAACGAACGCTGTGTTGGTTGTGCTTACTGCGTACAAGCGTGCCCATACGATGCTCGCTTTATCAACCACTCTACGCAAACCGCCGATAAATGCACATTTTGCGCTCATCGCTTAGAAGTGGGGTTATTGCCAGCTTGTGTTGAATCTTGTGTGGGGGGCGCACGCATTATTGGGGATTTAAAAGACCCGAACAGTACTATTCGTAAAATGCTGACAGAGCACGAAGCTGAAATCAAAGTCCTCAAACCGGAAAATGGCACATTACCTCAAGTTTTCTATATCGGTTTAGATGACGCATTCGTGCAGCCGCTACAAGGCAAAGGGCAGCCCGCATTATGGCAGGAGGTGTTCTGATGAATGGCCAAGTAACTTATATTTCAGAAGTCATGGCTCAGCCACAAGAATTCTTTTGGCTTCCTTGGGCGGTACAATATTTCTTCTTCATAGGAATTGCTGCTTGCGCGGTACTGTACGCTTGTTATCTTCATTGGAGAAATAAACCTGAAAACAGTCGCTTAGAGATGATTGCAGTATTTATTGCTATCACGATGGGTATTACCGCTCCATTAGCATTAACCGCAGATTTACACCAAACCGCAAGGGTATGGCATTTCTACGCGCATCCAACAATATGGTCTTGGATGTGGTGGGGGTCTGTGTTACTGCCATTATTCACTACATTTATTGGTTTATATTTTGTCGCATTAGTGGTGAAACTGATTTGGAAAAAAGAGTTTAAAGCAACACGTTGGGTGGCGTTGTTGGCTGCACTTTCAGCGATAGGATTATTGTTATATACCGGCCGTGAAGCCTCAGTATTAAATGCTCGCCCAATTTGGTATAGCTGGTGGATACCAGTATTGATGTTCCTCAGTGCGCTACAAGTATTACCTGCATTGATTAACTTAGGAGCACGCCGTGAACCTCAATATCAAAACCGCTTAGCACGCTTCCAAGTTGTGACATTATTGCTGTTCGCCGTTTGTTTTGCGCTATGGCTCTCAGGTGATACCACCTCAGGTATTGCAGTACGTCAACAGTTAGATACAGCAAGCCCTGGGTGGTGGATGTTGATGGGAGTTTGTGCATTGTGGGTAATCACTTTTGCGATGTCCGTCAGTAATTTAAAAGCGAATCGCTCGGTTGCATATATCACTGTTCTCGCTTTAATTTCAATGGCTTTTGCTTGGACGATACGTTGGATTTTCCTGATGGAAGTTCAAGCGGTACCAAAATATAACATTATCGCTAACCCATACCATTTCCCATTGGGAACAGACGGATTACTGGCAATTGTCGGCACATTCGGTTTATGGATTGCATTAACAATTATTGTTCGTGAAGGTGTTCGCTGGTTTGCGAGGAGAGTGCAACATGGCTAAATTCTCAAGACGTCAATGGCTTAAAGGTGGTTTGGTTGTCGGTGGTATCGCATTATTTGGTGCAAGCTACCGTGATGTGGCCAAACGTGCAGTCGATGGTCTGGTTAATGGTACGTCAGGTAAAGTCACTCTTGATAGGCTCAATGGTAACTCTTTACGTCCTGAAGGACAGGCACTGAAAGGTTGGCAAGAAAACTCAGAACAAGTGGTTGCGATGACGCAATGTTTTGGTTGTTGGACTCAGTGTGGTATTCGTGCTCGCGTTGATACAGCGAAAAATGAAGTATTGCGTATTGCGGGGAACCCTTATCATCCACTATCTCATGAAGAGCATTTTCCGTATGGCATGCCGCTGAAAACGGCATTTAACAAAATGAGTGGGGAATCAGGCCTTGAACACCGTTCGACTGCCTGTGCTCGAGGTGCGACGTTAATGGAAGGCTTAACAAGCCCATTGCGTATTCTCGAACCGATGAAACGTGTTGGCAAACGCGGGGAAGGTAAATGGGAGCGCATCAGTTTTGAACAATTAATAAAAGAAGTGGTTGAAGGGGGCGATTTATTTGGTGAAGGGCATGTGGATGGCTTACGGGCGATCCGTGACTTAGAAACGCCTTTAGACCCATCCCAACCAAAACTGGGACCAAAAGCCAACCAATTATTAGTGACCAATGCAGGTGACGACGGCCGTGATGGTTTTATCCGTCGCTTTGCACAAAATGCCTTTGGTAGTAAAAACTTTGGAGCTCACGGTTCGTATTGTGGATTGGCTTATCGTGCCGGTTCCGGTGCATTGATGGATGATTTGGACAAAAACGCCCACGTCAAACCCGATTGGGATAATGTTCGTTTCGCACTGTTCTTAGGCACATCGCCTGCGCAATCAGGTAACCCATTTAAGCGCCAAGGCCGTCAATTGGCGACTGCGCGTTTACGTGATTCATTTAACTATGTGGTGGTTTCGCCTGCATTACCATTAACAACGACTTTAGCAAATGACCACGGCCACTGGGTCCCAGTACAGCCGGGTACTGACGCTGCGTTAGTGATGGGGATGATCCGTTGGATCATTGAAAATGAGCGTTACAATGCCAAATACCTCAGTGTGCCAAGTGAAAAATCCATGGAAGCGATGGGGGAGAAAAGCTGGACTAACTCAACACATTTAGTCATTACGGATGATAACCACCCATTAGCTGGCAAATTGTTAATTTCTTCTTATATCACAGGAGAAGGTGACGATGAGAAAGCCTATTTAGTACAAGATGCCTCTGGCGAATTAAAACTGGCAAACGAAGTTCCAACTGCTGAATTGTTTGTGACACGCCAAGTGACTTTGCACGATGGCAGTGAAGTGACGGTTAAATCCAGCTTCCAGTGTCTTAAAGAAGCCGCAAATCGCATGACTTTGGAAGAATATAGCCAGCGCTGTCATGTCCCAGTAAAAACCATTGAATCACTGGGTAAAGCATTAACGTCTTATGATAGAAAAGCCGCAGTTATTTCCCATGGCGGTATGATGGGCGGTAATGGTTTCTACACTGCATGGTCAGTTATCATGCTTAACGCATTGATTGGTAACTTAAACTTGAAAGGCGGTGTTTCTGTTGGTGGTGGTAAATTCAACGGAGAAAACGATGGGCCACGTTACAAAATTGCCAGCTATAAAGGTAAAGTGAAACCTAAAGGTGTGGTGTTATCACGTAGCAATGAAGTGTATGAAAAATCAGATGAATTCAAAGCGCGTCAGGCGGCAGGTGAGAACCCATATCCTGCAAAAGCCCCTTGGTACCCGTTTGCCAAAGGTCAACTAACAGAACAGTTAGCATCCGCCTTGATGGGGTATCCTTATGCACTGAAAGCGTGGATCACCAATATGACTAACCCTGTATATGGTATCGCAGGTATTCGTCAGGTGATGGAAGAAAAACTGAAAGACCCTAAACACTTGCCGCTGATTATAGGTATTGATGCCTTTATGAATGAAACCACGGCATTGGCAGATTACATCGTGCCGGATACCCATAATTTCGAAAGTTGGGGGTTCAGTGCACCATGGTCTGGTGTGCAGGTCAAAGCCAGTACGGCACGTTGGCCGATTGTTGAGTCACGCACGGCTAAAACAGCAGATGGCCAGCCAGTTTCGATGGAGAGTTTCTGTATCGCTGTAGCAAAAGAACTTAATTTACCGGGCTTTGGTGATAACGTGATTGAAGATATGGATGGCAACATGCATTCACTCAATACAGCTGAAGACTATTACTTAAGAGTTGCTGCAAATATGGCATGGCTAGGGGAAAAACCAGTTCCTGAAGCCGCAACAGAAGATATCCAAATCAGTGGCGTGGAGCGCATTTTACCAGCGATTACGCGTACGTTAAAACCAGAAGAAGTTCGCCGTGTTGCCTATATTTTCACAAGAGGAGGCCGTTTTGCTCCGTATGAAAAAGCCTGGGATGGCGATGCAACAGGACCTCAATGGAAAAAAGGCTTACAAATTTGGAATCCAACGGTGGCAATCAATCGACATGCCATAACGGGTGAGCGTTATAGTGGTTGCCCAACTTACTATCCACCACGTATGGCAAATGGCGATGATGTGAATACGGTATTCCCAGAACAAGAGTGGCCGTTGAAACTGATGTCATTTAAATCCCATGTCATGAGCAGTTCAACGACAGTCATTGAACGTCTACGCCATGTGAAACCAACGAATCTTGTTGCTTTGCATCCCGATGATGCAGCAAAAATGGGTGTCAAACATGGCGATTGGATCCGGATCACCACACCGGGTGGCCATGCTGAAGCCCAAGTGAGTGTTCTTGATGGTGTAATGCCTGGGGTACTTGCGATTGAGCATGGTTATGGGCACACCGAAATGGGGGCGAAACAGCATTATCTGGATGGCCAACCAATGCCAATGAATGAGGCAAATGGTTCAGGAATTAACTTAAATGACCTTGGGTTTGCTGACCCAACACGTGAAGTCGCCAACACGTGGTTAGACTGGGTTTCGGGGGCATCGGTACGCCAAGGATTACCTGCTCGCATTGAGTTAATTGGTTAAACGAAGTAGTAAGGATGGTTAGTGATGGGGACCTGCATAGCTTCATTATTAACCATCTGGTTGTTGGCAATATGTAGTAAGCAGTTGACATTGCGCATAAAACGGTGTGCTACCACACCGTGACTTCGGCAAATGCCTGGGAGGGGGAGCCCTCCCTTTTTTAATGGTTTATCGCAACAGTGGGGAAACCGATTGTTCCAAACCGATGCTTTGAAGCATCAAAACACCCATCAAAATAAATAAAATACCTGCCAAAATTTTTAGTGAGATTGCCCAATAAGGGGAAAATGACTTTCCTTTTAATTGTGATACGCGAACCGCATTATCACGCATTAAATGAACAAAAATGGCAATTAAACAAATGGTTAATGCAGTACCCATTGCCATTGCTAAGGCAGCGATAACTCCCCATGTATATACTTCTATCACATAAGAAAACAGCAATACGAGAATTGCTCCAGAACAAGGACGAATCCCCATTGATAGAATAATCAATAGGTTACTTTTAAAACTGGATTGCAATTGATGAGACTGGATAACGTGTTGGTGGCCACAACCACAGCTGTCCGAGTGGCTATGGGCTTTTGTTTTAATTATTGCTTTCGTTGAAGAATTCAATGGCTGAATGCTTTTTATCGTGAGTGGGGTTAAGTATTTTGATTTGCGGATTAACCAGCCACGACGTAATGCGCTGAGACATAAATAGCTACCCAGTAAAATAACAAATAGATAACTGATTTGTTCTGCATATAAACTGGCTTGGTTGAGATGTTTAGTAGAGAGTTGGAATAGGATCAATACTAAGGAAACTAAAGTAATCGCAACAAGCCCTTGTAAGAGTGATGCTAGTAAGCTAATGATAACACTCTGCTTTAAATGAGTCGCTTGGGTGGCAATATAGGTGGTAATAATTAATTTGCCATGACCCGGTCCAAGGGCATGCAAAAAACCATAAGCAAAGCTGGCAATCACCAGTAACCCACCTGCATACCATGGGCGAGAGGTGGTTTCTTGCAATAAGTAAGATAACCCTTGGTTTAACTGTTTTTGCCAAGCTAGGCTAAGTTGTAGCCATGATCCCCAGTGAATGTATAGCTGCCAAGTGACATAGGTAATAAGTCCTACAAACAGCGCAGTAATTATTAATTTTTGCGTACGTAAAGGCATTATGGACATTGTATATCAACCCGTTGTGCAAACTGTTTGCCAAGTGCTAAATCCTCTTCTGGATTATCACTTTTGTCTAAAGAGAAAGCGTAGGCGCGCATTGAATCGGTCACATTTGCTTCTTGTAATTCCATCTGGCAATTTGCAGCAATATCCAACGGTAGGTTAATTTGTTGTTTATTTTGGTAAGTCATACTGACATAGAAAGTTGGGTCATAAGTTTGAATTTCCACATGGGAACCTGCTATAGGCAGGGGTTGCATAAATGAAGCGGTAAAGAAGAAAACTAAAGAAAAGCCATCTTTTTCTAAATGGTAGCTATCTGGAATTCGTTTAAAGCTCACTTTCTTCCCCTGATAATAAAAATCAGTGAAATAATCTTGCACCAACACATTTGCCATAATAATAGCTTCTTGCTGTTTCCAACGAGGATCATCCGGTTTAATGCCTTTTAATTCATAGGCGATATCCGCTGATGTCATGGGGTCCATTTTCCAAACATAGCTAATCCCTGTGTATTTATCTTGTTTATTTTCAAGGGAAATTTGCATCTCAATAAAACTGTGAGGGTGTGCCGCTACTAGTGGAGCAACTATGAACAGAAATAAAAAATAGAAAGGAAAAAATCGCATCATTCAGTCAGCTAAATTGGCTTATCAAATAAATGTTATAACATAACGAACTGCAAACTAAAAAGAAAAATATTTCGGAATGATTTAAAAATCAACTTAAAACGAGTCGTTAATACTTCCATCACAATAACCTTTCAAATAAAGGGTTTTTTATTAACAAAATAACAGCGATAATATTTGATAATAATCAGATGTGGACATTTCGTGAACACCACATGATTTTAAGCTTTAAATATTAACTAGTTACAAAGGAAAAGAGAACACCATGCCAGTGTTACATAACCAAATTTCAAATAAAATCTTAAAAGAGCGCATGTTGGCTGAGGTCGAGCCGCGCACCACTATCTCTTTTTACAAGTATTTTAATATCCAAGACCCAAACGAATTTCGTAATCAATGGTACCAACAATTTAAAGCATTGAGTGTTTTTGGGCGCGTTTATATTGCCAAAGAAGGTATTAATGCACAAATCAGTGTGCCTGAATCCAATGTGAGCGCATTACGCGAACTCATTTATGCAACAGATCCCGCATTAGAAAACCTACGTTTAAATATTGCGATTGATGATGACGGTAAATCATTTTGGGTGCTGCGTATGAAAGTCCGTGAGCGTGTAGTGGCTGATGGTATTGATGACGAAACATTTAACCCAGCAAATACGGGGCAATATCTAAAAGCTCACGAAGTTAATGAGATGATTGATGACCCAAATACTGTTTTCGTTGATATGCGAAATCATTATGAGTATGAAGTGGGGCGTTTTGATAATGCGATTGAAATACCATCAGATACATTTAGAGAGCAACTGCCAATGGCGGTTGAAATGCTGCAAGAGCAAAAAGACAAAAATGTTGTGATGTATTGTACTGGTGGGATCCGTTGTGAAAAAGCCAGTGCTTATATGCTGCATAATGGTTTTAAAAATGTCTACCATGTTGAAGGTGGGATTATTGAATACGCACGTAAGGCGAAGGAGCAGGGCCTACCTTTACGGTTTAAAGGGAAAAACTTTGTTTTTGACAACCGCATGGGTGAGCGCATTACAGAGGACACATTAGCACAATGCCACCAATGTGGCGCGCCTTGTGATGCACATACCAATTGCCGTAACGATGGCTGCCACTTATTGTTTATCCAATGCCCTAGTTGTGCAGAAAAGTATGAAGGCTGCTGCAGTTCGTCTTGCACAGAAGAAATGAAACTTCCCGAGCAAGAGCAACGCGCACGCCGTGCAGGCCGTGAGGTCAGTAATAAAATCTTTAATAAATCACGTCACCGTTTATCCGATGGGTTATTAAATAAAGACAACTAGTCATTAATGTTATCTATAATAAGAAAGCCCTGTAATTAGGGCTTTTTTTTAATATAAATATTTAAACACATTATATATAAAAAATAACTCTATTCTGTTTTTGACGAAAACTTTAGAGGTAATATGCCTTTTTTGTGAGTAAACAGTGCTATTGCTAATTCCTAGTTTTCGAGAAATAATATGATTAGGTGTTTCATTCATCCAATTGTTAATAATATTTTGTTCTTTAATTGTGAAAATAGATGACTCAATATTATTAGCAAGCTTAGTAATTTTCTCTATTTGTTCATAGTCACGAATAACCTTATCAAGAGTTTGAATAATAATATCTTTTGATAGAATGAAATAATTATCCTTTAATAACAATGGATTGTTTGTCTGTGGGTACGGGGCGTTAATATAAATATAAAACCGTGTATTATTGGTATTGCTTAATAATTGCTGTAGCGTAGGACAGTAATTAGAGTAATTACAATAATACGTTAAATTCACCAGTATAATGCTTGGTGTGTTTATATTTATAAAACCAATGGCTTCTTTTATGCATCCTGTACTAATAAATTCGAGTTTTTTATTTTTGGATAAATATTCTGTAATGCCAAGACGTGTATAATAACATTCATCAATAACTAATATTCGCATTGGAACATCCTTGTTCAAGAAGGTGCCTTACAATAAATTGGAACTGATAGTGAAGTCAACCAAGGATTAATAAAAACAATAAATAGTGTTCTTATTTTAAATTGCGAATTAGTAATTAATTAATAAGGTAATTATATAAAAATATATAATTACCTGTATGAATGAATAAATTAAATGGATATTAGTGACCCTAATATCCATTTATTTCCCTAGTGTGTTTTAAAACCAAGCTCAACATATTCCCCAGATTCTATCTTGTCTACACCTGCTTGAAGAATATGAATGAGTTGTTTAGCCACATCAGTCGTTAGCCACATGGTTTTATCCACAATAGCGTCACCTGTGTGTTTATCTTGCTCGGGGAGGTAGTGCAAACGCAACATCATAGCGTCGTAATCATCGACTGTACTGATGTCCCAGCCAACTACTGGGTGGGTTTGAATAACATCATTTTTTTTATTCATATAAACCTCCTAATCAAACATCGTGATAAATAATAAATATCTATAACTGACTAAGAGCAATGACCTCGTGATGAGTCCACTTTTAGTATAAGGAGATTTCGCCAATAAGAAAGCAAATAAAACATTTTTTTGTCTATATGGCAGAAAATGCATAAAACGAATAACAAGCATTGTAAAAAAAGAATGGGAAGTATTTTGAACTTCCCATGGGTGTCTAAATTACTGGCCCTGAGATACTGTCCAGCATGCATCTTCCCCAGCTAAGAAAGGAACTAATTTATCATTACAGCAGTCAATGGATTCACAAATTATATTTTGTTCTTTAGTTAGCGTAATTGTCCCTTCATTCACAGGTAAGTTATAGAATTTAGGGCCATTTAGGGAACAAAAAGCTTCGAAATGTGCCAAGGCACCGAGCTCTTCAAAAACACTTGCGTAAGCCGCTAATGCGGTGGGAGCATTAAAGACCCCAGCACAACCACAGGAAGATTCTTTACGTGATTGTATATGTGGTGCGGTGTCGGTACCAAGGAAGAAACGGTCACAACCTGAAGCAACCGCTGTACGTAATGCTTCTTGGTGCACATTACGCTTCAAAATAGGTAAGCAAAATAAATGCGGTCTTATACCACCAACTAACATATGGTTACGATTAAACATCAAATGTTGAGGTGTTAAAGTTGCAGCTGTAAATTCATTCGCTTCTTGGACATATTGAGCCGCTTCTTTGGTGGTGATGTGTTCAAAAACGACTTTTAGTTTTGGAAACTGTGCCCGTAGTGGCAACATAACTTGCTCAATAAATAAGGCTTCTCGGTCAAAAATATCGATATGACTTGCGGTGACTTCACCATGGATAAGCAGTGGCATTCCTGCTTGTTCCATTGCAGCTAATACGGGGTAAATCTTTTTAATATCGGATACGCCATGGCTAGAGTTAGTTGTTGCATTGGCCGGGTAGAGTTTACAGGCAGTAAATACCCCCTCGTTAAAGCCGCGAACGACTTCAGCAGGATCTGTGCTATCAGTAAGGTAGCAGGTCATTAAAGGGGTAAATTGATGTCCTTGTGGAACCGCTTTTAGAATACGCTCGCGGTAAGCTTTTGCGGCTTCAATCGTTGTGACTGGTGGCACTAAATTCGGCATGACAATCGCGCGGCCAAAGAATTCACTGGTATAGGGAACGACCGTTTTTAACATATCATCATCGCGAAAATGAACATGCCAATCATCAGGGCGGCGGATCGTTAGGGTAGTTACAGTTGTCATTAAACCGGCTCCATAGGGGAAGAGTGAATGATGAGCGAGTGCTCAAGCCGGAATAGAATGATAAAGGTAAAGTGAAAAAATAGCTATGAGAAATCGCGATTATAGCTTATTTCAAAGGTAGATTATGTAAATGACGTAAATAGCTAACTTATTCAGGCATGCAATAGCAAAAAACCTGCTTAAGTTTCCTTAAGCAGGTTTCTCTAAATTTTGGCTCCTCCAGCTGGACTCGAACCAGCGACATACGGATTAACAGTCCGCCGTTCTACCGACTGAACTATGGAGGAACTCCTTGGTATGCAGAGGATATTAGCTTTCTCTTACTGTATTGTCAAAGGAGAATAGCGAAAAATATGTTTGTTTGCCTGTTATCTGTGCGAACTGTTGGAAGTTTGATCGAAAATTAGGTAATGGTGATTAATCAAGACCATACACAAACAAAAAGACGGTAACAAACTTAAGTCGATGGGCGGTATATTATTTCAAATTTAGTGGTTAACTGCAGTTAACCACTAATTGATGAATGTAACTTACAGAAATTATCTACAGCGGAATAACGAGAACTGGTTGGGCGATATCGTCGAGTAAACTACGAGTCACTGAGGTATTAAGCCAGCGTCCAAGTGAAGAAAGATGGCGATGAGAAATAATTAATAATTCGCAGTTATATTTTTCCATTTTTTTGGGGATGGTATCGATAGGGGTACCTGCAGCGAGTAGTCCTTGGGCTTTAAACCCCATGCTATTTAAGGCGCTGGTGACCTCTTTTAATTGTTTTTGTGCCAAAGCTTCTTCTTTTTGCGCGGCAGGGTATTCATCCCACTCATCGCTATCTTTACTTAACCCAGTGCGGCTTAGTGCAAAGGTATTATCGACAACAGTCAATACAATCACATTGCTGACACAGCCAGTCATACGCTGCATAAAACTAAGTGCATTACTGCTATTTTCAAAGCTGTCGACGGCTAACAACACATTATTAATCATGATTAGTTCCTGATAGGCGAACTAAATAGCGCCTTTAAAGTTAGCTCCCCTTTTTTCCAATACTTTTTGTAAAATGGAAAGGTTTTTGGGGATCATACGTTGATCGATAAATGAAAAATAACCCACCATTCGGTGGGCAAAGTCGCTGTGTTTTGCGTGGCTACCCAGTTGTCTGGGAGTGTTGCTTACAGTGGAGTGAAATCTTGCCCAATGGCTTAGTAGCTGATAAGTTTTTAACAAAACCAGTGTGATCACAGTTTTGTTCATCAGCGGCTCCCATCGAGTGTATTAATGGTGACATCTGCAGACATACCCACACGCAGCGCATTCATCATCTGGGCATGCTCTGTGTTGCTATCAAAAACAATTTTTACAGGTATGCGCTGTACAATTTTAGTAAAATTACCCGTCGCATTTTCCGGGGCAACGGGTGAGAAACTTACGCCAGACGCGGGAGCAATACTATCGACATAGCCTTTTAATATTTGCCCTGGGAAGGTGTCGATACTAATATCAACGACTTGGCCATGAGTAATATTTTCCAATTGAGTTTCTTGATAATTCGCGATGATGTAGAGCTTATTTTGGGGGACAATAGCCATTAAAGCATCGCCTGGTTTAACAAACTCACCGACGCGCAAACTTTTTTTACCCATTACGCCACCAATGGGCGCAGTAATACGGGTGTAAGAGAGGTTAAGTTCAGCCATTGCTTTTTTGGCTTGAGCTAATGTCAATTCAGCATTGCTATCAGCCTGTTTGGCTTCTAAAACTTGCAACATATTTTTGGCTGCTTTTAATGATGCTTCGGCTTGTGCAACACTTGCCGTCATGGTTTGCACTCGTGTAGTTGCTTGTTGTGCCGCTTGTTGTGAGCCTGCGCCAGTATTTGCCATTTTGTGGTAGCGAGTTTTTTCTTGGTACGCAAATTGGAGTTCTGCTTTTGCAGATTGCAGTTGGGCTTCTGCCGCAGCGATTAAGGCCTGTTGACGCGTTAAATTGGCTTTTGCATCATCTTGCCGTGCGCGAGCAGATTGCTCTTGTGCAGCAGCCTGAGAAAGTGCAACTGTAAATTCTCTGGGATCAATGACTGCTAATAATTCACCTTCTTTAACCCATTGGTTATCTTGCACAAGGACTTCGGTCACCACACCTGAAATCTGTGGTGATATACGTGAAATATCCGCTCGGATATAAGCATCATTGGTGTTTTGAGCATTTTTTTTAATGGCGAATTTATTAATTAATAATCCTCCCATCAAAACAACAATAGCGATGATAGCCAGAGCGACATTTTTATTAATTTTTAATTTGATCTTACTCATTCTAATTTCCTGATAATCAATAACTAAGCTGCGGCAACAGACCGCGGTGGGTAAATACGAGTTGGCATCACTAAAATCAGCCCAGTTAATAACAGTGCTAAACCAGAAACCAATAGATATAGGTCAGAGCTAGCTAAAACATGTCCTTGGCTTGAGGAGAGTTTTGTGAGTTCACCGATAGAATTTGTCGCCGTATCGCGATAAGTACTGCCGTAGCTGTCAGCAATGACGCCCGAATGAAAATCACCTCGCTGGCGGCTTAATAGGGCAATTGCTCCCCCGGCAGCCGTTGCTGCAAATCCTTTAACCGCATTAAACCAAGCAGCAGCAAATGGACCATCAGTGGGCAGTAATCCGCCCGTTGCCATCATCAATAGCGGAATAACGGCCATGGGTTGTGCAACAGCTTGTAAGAGAGAAATCATTCTAAAATTGTCACCATTCCAATCAGGGGTCAGTTGTGATGCGAGAAAACAAGCGGCTGTCATCAAAAGTAAACTAATGGCGAGCACCCAACGGCAATCAACTTTGGGGGTATTACAAATAATGGCTATGATAGGGAGCGTGATGAGTTGTGGGAGTGACACCCATAGCATCATGTCGGAGGTTTGTTCTAAGCGATACCCTTGAATAGACGATAAATAGCCAGAGGTAATATTCACCAAAGAAACCATAATCAACAACACGCCACCAAGGGTGATTAATGAGAACGATAGATTCCGTTTGCTAAGTAACTGCAAGTTGAAGAAGGGTAATGGGTGGTACCATTCGTTTATCAAAAACAGAGCTAATAAACCAAGTCCACCAATCAATAAAACATAAATTAGTGATGAATTTAGCCAATCAAGGCGTTCTCCTTGAGAAATACCTACGGTGAGCATAGCAAGTGCACTTCCCCCCAGAAGTAAACCTCGCCAGTTAAACTGTTTCAGTCGTTCTAAGCGTAAAGGGTCTTGTGGCAAACCAAAGCCAATGCAGATGGTGGCTATCGCCATTAGTGGTAAGTTCCAATAAAAATACCCACTCCACCCCCAATGGAAGGCAAACGCGGCCGCAGTGGCACCAAAAGTAGCACTCCATGCAGAAACCCAGCCATAAGCTCCTAAACCTAATACTTTAATAAGCGGAGGCATAAAGCGCAGCACTACCGTCATTAACATAGGCGGGAGAGCCCCGCCCGCAAAGCCTTGTAAACTACGTATTGTTAATAGAAGAGCATAATGATCTCCTAGCCATGGTGTAATTAATCCTCCAATCAGATAAATAGAACACATAACGAGCGCAACACGACGTAGTGAGAATGTTGGCCAAAAGCAAGGAGTAAATCCTGAACCAATTACAAAACCAGTTACATAACAGGTGATTAACCAACTGCCAGTATCAATATTTAATGCCATTGCCCCCTGAATATCGCCTAGGGCGAATTTACTGGCGTTTTCTCCTACGCCACTCGCCATTACTGCTAAAAAAACACCAAATAGACCCATCCATGAGCGGCCATTAATTTCACTCGCACTGGCTATCCATTTGTTTTTTTTAGGTTGTATGATAGACGCATCAACCATTTCAAACTCCTGCTATTTAAAAATTTGCTCTGTCATTTTTTAGCAGTAGTATCTAAACTTTATTTAATTGTTTAAAATGAAATGATGTAATTAAATTATTGCATGAAACGCAATCCACTAATGAGGAGGGCTGCAAAGGGGCGAGGAGGAAAAATGCCACAAAAAATCGACTTCAATTTGATTTATGCGTTGAATTTATTATTGGAGGAAGGAAGTGTAGGAGGAGCCGCCGAAAAAATGAACCTGAGTGCTCCTGCTATGAGCCGAATTCTAGGGCGAATTCGTGAGCAATTTAATGATCCCATTTTAGTCAGGGCAGGGCGTAAATTAGTACCAACTCCCAGAGCATTAGAATTAAAAGAACAACTTAGCCATATTATTGCTCAAGCAGAAGCGTTAATTAATCCTGATGAATTATTCAATCCAAAAACATTAGAAAGAACATTTGTTATTCGGGCGAATGATATTTTTATTGGCGCCTTAGGTGGTGGGTTGTTAGAAAAACTCAGGGAATTAGCTCCCCAAAGTAGCTTAATTTTTATCGCAGAAAGTGATACTGAAGATGATTCTTTGCGTAGCGGTAAAGTCGATTTGGTTATTGGTTCTTCTCGAGATTGGCACCCTGAAATTAAGGCTCAGAGCTTATTTACTAGTACTTTTCAGGCGTTGGTTCGCCCAGGGCATCCGATTATTGGACAAGTGACACCTGAGAGTTTAACGCATTACCCGCATATTAGCGTATCGCGGCGGGGGCGTACATTGGGACCAATTGATGACGCGTTACGTGACCTTCAATTAGAGCGTAATGTTGCGTTGACTTTGCCTAGCTTTCATTCAGCTATGATGCTAACGATGAACTCTGATTATATTTTGCCGCTCCCTCGTCATGTACTGCAAGGGGTAAAAAGTGTTAATTTGCCGTTAATTGAAATTGAACTCCCTTTGGAATTGGAATCTATATTTATCGTGCAAGCATGGCATCCAAGGTTGGATAGAGATCCTGCGCATCAATGGTTACGCCAGACAATTAAACAATTTTTTCTGGAGAAAGAGTAGCTATTCATTCTATGGTGCGGGTCTTTGCGGTTGCTTAGTTAGTAGCTGAATATTCAGAAGGGTAACTTTCAGAAAGATAGCAAAAAGCCCGCATTAAGCGGGCTTTTTAAATTTGGCTCCTCCAGCTGGACTTGAACCAGCGACATACGGATTAACAGTCCGCCGTTCTACCGACTGAACTATGGAGGAATTGCTTTGTTCCTGAGAACGAGGCGCATATTACCCATCCTGTTCACCGTTGTAAAGCATAAAAACGAAAAAAATAGCCAAGTGAGTGTTAAGTAATCGATTTGATGATTATCTACCCCAATAAGTGGTGTCGTTGTCTATAGTATGCGGCTTATAGGAGATGCAGAGGGAACTGATAATAGAGGTGAATAATTCATGAGTAGCAGAACATAACAAACAGATACCAAAAAGCCCGCATTAAGCGGGCTTTTTTTAAATTTGGCTCCTCCAGCTGGACTTGAACCAGCGACATACGGATTAACAGTCCGCCGTTCTACCGACTGAACTATGGAGGAATTGCTTGTTCCTGAGAACGAGGCGAATATTAACGACATCATCTCAGGCTGTCAATCATAAAAACAGAAAAAATATCTAACTGCTCATTCACTGCACATTCTGACGAAGTTTTGCTCTAGTTAATTGATATTGAATTAATTTTGAGCTGCAAGTGTACCAGGTAATTGCGTAGAAACTTCAGGATAAGCAACATGATAGATATCATAAAACGATATCATTCCTTTTAATGCAATTAAACGCGATATTTCTTGCTTTATTGCAGAGCTAACATCTTGTGAATCAATGATTTTACTTATCGCATTATCAGAAACGGGTTCAGTGACAAACCATTCTCCGTTATAACAAACGCGTAAATCTAACACACCAATATCTTCAAAATGATAGACAGGTTTAATGTCAAAAAGTAGCACACTTGCTAGTATAATAAAGAGAATAGTGATACCCAGAGCCCAATAAGGGCCAAAATAAGGGGCATACCAAAGAATAATGGCTAGGGGGACATAAGCCGCAACCATGCCAACACATAAATAAGGGTGGTTGGCGAGAAACTGACTATTAAAGTAAGGTTTCCCATCTCGGTTTTCACGTTTATTGATGGCATCCAAGTCTTCGACGAGTATTTGTTTGATAATATCCATGTGTATAACTCTCTGTCAGATATCTATACTAGGAGGGTATCACGAGCCGTTGAGATTGTTATATATCAGTTAAAAAAAATATTTACACAGATTGTCATCGTATCAGATAATTCTTACTGACATTTATTGGGTTGTTGGCTTTTTAAATTAAAGTTTTCTTTAAACTATCAACTAAATGCAGCATTTTTGTTAACGTTATAGTCGATAAAAGTGACGCAATCGAAAAAACGACATATTTTTGAAGTTTGCCCGTATAAAATAGTTGCTATTATCTTTAAGTCATGAGTTAATGAGTGTCGGCCTGTTTAGCAGTCCTATTTGATGTATGATTACTGAGTTAGTGTGTTCTAAAGAAGAAAGTTATCACAGATAGCCTTTGACCGTGACGCTGCATCTTGGTGTTTCCCTGATTAAATAGTTGACTCTGGCCCGTATATGCCAAAAGGCAAGTTTTTTTGATGTTATATAGGAAAAGTCAAATGTCCGACAAAATGAAAGGTCAAGTTAAGTGGTTCAACGAGTCTAAAGGCTTCGGTTTCATCACTCCAGCTGATGGTAGCAAAGACGTTTTCGTCCACTTCTCTGCCATTCAGGGCAATGGTTTCAAAACTCTGGCTGAAGGTCAGCAAGTTGAATTCACCATTGAAAACGGTGCAAAAGGCCCAGCAGCTGCTAACGTAACTGCTATCTAAGCTAATTGCTTAACTGATTTTCTAAAGCCCGTCATTTTTAATGACGGGCTTTTTCGTATGCGCTACATTTATGGTTAATATATTTTGTTGGAAAAGACTGTTATGAATATTAATGACCGTGTTTATGTAAAAACAGACGGGGAAGAGCGTCGTGAAGGCACTATTTTACTTATTGAGCCCTTCAATGAAGGGGTAATGTACTTAATCGCATTACCAGATTACCCGGAAGGTATTTGGTTTTTTAATGAAAAAGAGGGTGATGAAGGGATTTTTGTTACACCAATTGAAAGATAAGTTTCAAGTTAATGAACACTTTGTTCTTTACTTAATAATTTTCCCCACTTATACTCCTTCCATCTTTTACTTAGGAGATTATTACTTGGACAGTCAGAGTTGGAATAAAAACTTAATTTAATGGCAAGCCAGTAATCATCTTTTCTTTTCACTGCTTGCCACAATGGCGGGCGGTGTCTGATGTTTCCTCATCATACTACTCCCTTATAATTGTATTTAATTAGATAGCATATTATAGCTGTATTGAGTGTGTATCATGTTGGTCTATATTTATTCTCTATTTCCTCCAGGCAATAGCTAATGGTTTTTGAGTAATTTATTTTACTCAAAATATATGGCTATATGCTTTTTATTAGGCATATAAATCATTATCCAAGTTATTTTTGGAGGGATTATCATGCTTTTTTCCCCTGATATTTTAAATTTACTGTCTGCTATGTGTTTTGGTGCATTAATCGGTGCTGAGCGCCAGTGGCGTCAACGAATGGCGGGCTTGAGAACCAATGCACTGGTTGCAACAGGTGCTGCGGTGTTTATTTTAAGTTCTGTAACAACATCTCCTGATAGCCCTGGGCGTATTGCTGCCCAAGTGGTGTCTGGAATTGGTTTCCTCGGGGCGGGTGTGATTATGCGTGAAGGCATGAACATTCGAGGTCTAAATACTGCGGCAACGCTTTGGTGTTCTGCGGGGATCGGTGTTTTATGTGGATTAGGGCAGTACTCTTTGGCATTGATGGCGACGTTATTAATTTTATGCGCCAACATTTTATTAAGAGAAGCAGCTTCACGAATTAATAAACAACCACAGCAGCAAGCGCTTGATGTAGAACAGCGCTATAAGATCCGTGTAATGTGCCATCAAACGGATGAAATTTTAGTAAGAACACTTATTTTACAAGCAATTAACGGGCTTCATATTCGATTGCAATCGTTAAGTAGTGCCGACACATTAAAGCCTGAACAGCTGGAAGTGTGTGCTGAATTCCTTGCAACACCCGCCGAGCAAAAGGAAATTGAAGCATTGGTATGCAGAATAAGTCTTGAGCAAAGTGTTAGTGCTATCAATTGGAAAGTCGCATCAGAGCTACCTGCCTGATGACTTTAAATTAACTCACTATAGGAGCTGAAATGGACGACCACCCTCCGTCATGGAGTCGTAAGCTGGAGCTATCTAACTGATAATAAACTAATTTTATTTCAGTTGGATAGCGTTAAAATCACGAGTGTTGTATTCGAGACAACGTTATGACTGAAATAAGAGAACCGCGTAAAAGCGTCAAAGCGGCTGCACGCCAAAAATATATTGTTGGCGAACAAGCGAGTAAAAATATTGAGCAAGTGCTCAGTGAATATCAAACAAATCTATTAGGCTTATCTGAGAATGAGGCGATGGATCGCCTAGTGACTGAAGGTGAGAATGAAGTTGCTCATGAAAAAGCCCCTCCAGCATGGAAGCAACTACTCACTTCCTTTAAAAATCCATTTATATTCGTACTGATTATATTAGCAGTTGTTAGTTTTTTTACGGATTATGTTATTCCCGAACGTCAAGGTGAAGAAACAGACTTAACCGGGGTGATTATTATTGTCACTATGGTTTTACTGAGTGGATTTTTGCGTTTTTGGCAAGAATATCGTACCAATAAAGCTGCGGAAGCATTGAAATCCTTAGTTCGAACGACAGCTACGGTATTTCGTCGCGACAATAAAACGGGACGTTCAGTTCGAAAAGAGGTGCCGATTAAATGCTTAGTACCTGGGGATATTGTGTTGTTATCCGCAGGAGATATGGTTCCTGCTGATTTAAAGCTAGTCGAATCAAGAGATTTGTTTATCAGCCAAGCGATTCTAACAGGGGAGTCTATACCCGTTGAAAAATATGACACATTGGGTGACGTTTCAGCCAAAAGTTTAGATCCCGTATCGCCAACAGAAAATGAATTATTAGAGATTTCAAATATTTGTTTAATGGGAACCAATGTTACCAGCGGTACAGCACGTGGAATTGTGGTGGCAACCGGCGGAAAAACCTATTTAGGCTCGTTGGCTAAATCCATTGTGGGGAGCCGTGCGCAAACATCATTTGATCGTGGTGTGAATAGCGTAAGTTGGTTATTGATTCGTTTTATGTTAGTCATGGTACCAATTGTCTTACTTATCAATGGGTTTACAAAAGGTGATTGGTTCGAAGCAACATTATTCTCACTGGCGGTTGCTGTGGGGTTAACACCCGAAATGTTACCGATGATTGTTAGCTCCAATTTAGCCAAAGGTGCAATTGCCATGTCAAAACACAAGGTGATTGTCAAAAGATTAAATGCTATCCAAAACTTTGGTGCAATGGATATGCTGTGTACCGATAAAACGGGAACTTTAACGCAAGATCGTATTATTTTAGAACATTATTTAGACAGTAATGGGCAGAAAAATAGTAAAATCTTGCAACTGGCTTGGCTAAATAGCTTCCATCAAAGTGGCGCTAAGAACATGATGGATCAGGCAATTATTCGTCGTGGTAGAGGGAACAGTGAAGTTGAGAAGCTAAAAGGATTTCAAAAAATTGATGAATTACCCTTTGATTTTATTCGGCGTAAATTGTCAGTGACAGTACGAACACCAGAAGGCGAAGCCCTACTTATTTGTAAAGGCGCCGCTGAGGAAATGTTAGCTGTTTGCCAAAGCTATCAACAAGATGGTGAGCTTCATTTACTTGATAACCAAGCAAGAGCAACAATTACTGAGCTAGTGAGTGACTATAACAGACAAGGATTTCGTGTATTACTACTCGCAACTCGCCGTTTGAATGATGCTGAAGCCAGCTTACCGCTTTCAACTCAAGCTGAGCATCAGTTAGAACTACAAGGCATTTTAACTTTTCTTGACCCAGCAAAAGAAAGCGCAATTTCAGCCATTGCAGCGCTACGTGAAAATGGTGTTACGGTGAAGGTGTTGACGGGTGATAATGCGATTATTACCGAAAAAATTTGTCGTGATGTTGGTCTAAATATCAGTGAAATCATGACTGGTCTGGAAATTGAGGCTTTGACGGACGAAGAGCTCGGTCAGAAAGTTGAGCAGGTTTCAGTTTTTTGTAAATTAACACCTTTGCAAAAATCCCGTATTTTAAAGCGGTTACAAGCAAATGGGCATACAGTTGGCTTTCTTGGTGATGGGATTAACGATGCACCGGCATTACGTGATGCTGATGTGGGAATTTCAGTTGATACAGGGACGGACATTGCTAAGGAATCTGCGGATATTATCTTACTTGAAAAAGATTTAATGGTATTAGAGCAGGGGGTGATTAAAGGACGTGAAACTTTCGGCAATATTATTAAATACTTAAATATGACAGCGAGCTCTAACTTCGGTAACGTATTTTCTGTATTAATTGCCAGTGCATTTATTCCCTTCCTACCGATGTTAGCCATTCATTTGCTCGTTCAAAACTTGCTGTATGATATTTCCCAGCTTGCATTACCCTGGGATAAAATGGATAAAGAGTTTTTAAAACGACCTCGTAAATGGGATGCAAAAAATATTGGCCGCTTTATGCTTTGGATTGGGCCAACGTCATCTATTTTTGATATCACGACTTTTGCGCTAATGTGGTACGTGTTCCAAGCAAATAGTGTTGCTCATGAAGCGTTGTTCCAATCCGGTTGGTTTGTGGAAGGATTACTCTCTCAGACGCTAGTTGTTCATATGTTAAGAACACAAAAAATCCCCTTTATACAAAGCACAGCTGCGCTACCTGTTATGTTAACGACAGGGTTAATTATGGCTCTCGGGCTATATATTCCATTTTCTTCATTTGGTGAAATGATAGGATTACAACCGTTGCCAATAGAATATTTCCCATGGCTAGCTCTGACATTAGTGAGCTATTGTGTTGTCGCTCAACTGATGAAGCAGTTTTATATTAAACGTTTTGGCACATGGCTATAATATATTGTTAAGTCAGGAAAAAGAAAAACCAAGGATGGTTCTTCTTTTCTGTGCGCAATAAAAAGAGCCACCAGTGTGGCTCTTGTTGATCTACAGAATAAAGAAGAATAGGGCTTATTGCAGGCCTAAAGCAGCTTTCATCTGTTTCATTGCATCAATACCTTGTTGGCAAGCTTTATCTTGCTGATCCTTAGGCAGTGCAGCAACTTGTTTTTTACCTTCTTCCAGCTGACCTTTCATTGCATCTAACTGAGTTTTTGCTTGCGGGTTTTCTGAAGCTTTAGCAATTAAGCTATCAACTTCAGCGAAGTAAGCGTTACAAGTTTCAGTTGCACCAGCAACTTCGCCTTTTTTCTCTTCTTCCGAACAAGCAGTGATTGTCAGTGCCAATAAACCCATACCACAAGCTAAAATCAACTTTTTCATAATCAACCTTATTAAAATTATTTATTTATATAGCAAATTGAGTATATAAGAGATGTTTTTAATATCAAACGTGACAAATCCTAAAATAATATCTTAGCTAATTAATTAAGTTTCAATTTAATTAGGCTATCATATTTCATTTCAGGATGTTTACATTACATAATTTTGTAACTATAACTAAATTGCTTTTTATCATGTTGTTATGGGATGCCTTTGACTATTTTACGCTTATCTAGGGTGATTAATAGACGGATGAAGTGATTGAAGCTTGAGATAAGAAGTTAAAGGTTTATTAGGAGAAGGAAAAATGGTTGTCTAATTTTAATAAACATATTTTTTGACGATAATTATGTTTCAACTCGCAAGATAGAATAATGCGTTATGCGTGAATTTACCTATATAAGATTTTGAAATATTGTTATAACATTTTTTTATACACAATTAAAATTATTAAAAAATCGTTTATTTGTAACAAAATATTTACGGTTGAATGATAAATTTTTACTATGAAATATTTATAGAATTAATGGCTGTTCATTTAAGATGCAATTATAGATGTGAAAAGTGAGCTACTTCACAAATTTAAGAAGAAAACCTTTGTATCAGTATAAGTTTGATTTTTAAATTAAATTTTCTTTGTACGAAGATGAAATTATCAGGTAAAGTCTTTGTTTTTAAGCGAACTAATAAGTAAATATCGCTTAACTTATGGTTAATGATAGGTGTACAGGGTTAACGACAATTAAGTTAATTTTGTTGACGCTAACTCAAATTCATACCAAAATTGATTCACCGTAGAAATTCGCCAAAGAGCGAGAGACGGGTTAGAATGTTTTTAACAAAGGGCGATACCTTTTCTTACTGTACATTTTTAGAATGATTAGTTCTCTAAAGGTAAAGTAAGAATATATGATATGGGTTCACCATATCGCAATGCAACATAGCAAATAATATATTAATGCTATGGGCATACAATGTATGTAACCTGATTTATTTGGTTACAATTTTATATTTAGACTTACACACAGGGCTTTACCATTATGTCTGCTTCTATTGTAAAGAAACGGCCTCTGAGTCGTTACATCAAAGATTTTAAACACAGCCAAACTCATTGTGCACATTGTCACAAGACCCTTGATCGCATCTCTTTAGTTTTCAACGATGACATCTTAAATAAAGAAGCTATCGCTGATATGACTGAATTGGTTGATGAAGGTACCTGGGGGGAGCTGCAAGATAAATTTACTGCACTTTGTCGTTTTTGTAGTGAAATTTATTGCAATAGTAATACTGATTATTTTGATATTATGTCATTTAAACAGTATTTATTCTTACAGACTGAGATGAGCCATAGTACTGTTCGTGAATATGTTGTTCGTTTACGACGTTTAGATGAGCTGTTATCTTCTTCTAATTTTTCTATGAAAGAATTTACTGCAAGTAAAGTTCAAGAAGAGTTAAGTGAAAAAATGACAGACTCTGCATTTAGCAATTACAATATTGCATTACGTAAATATGAACAATATTTATTCTGGGAATCTGAAAAGTGCAATAATTAGAATGACATACTGAAAATAAGCATCGTTATTTTCATTGTTGTTTTTAAACAATGGTGTCCTCGTGGGCACCTTTTATGTTTCTAGCAGTAAATATATGAGATAGCACTTATCTGATAGGAACCGCGACTGTTATTCTTATGAGATAAGTGTATTTTTAAATAAACACATTGTGATGGATGGCCTGATCCTCATAAACTGCGAGGTCAGGCCTTTTGTTTATTACCCGATCGTCATTAAGCTAGCATTACCACCTGCAGCCGCGGTATTGACACTCAATGAGCGCTCATGAAGTAAGCGTTCAGTCAGCAGATTAGTTTCACCTCGTTCAAAGCCTTGTACTGAAATAATAGGCCCTTTACGTTGTGCAACCGCTGTACAAACCTCTTTTAACTGATCGCTGTCACCATGGTAAATAACCCCTTCGATTGGCTCTTTAGATTCTATCCAGTTTTTAGTTAGCGATATGGTTTTTCTCACTTTTTCAGGTAGTGACTTAAATAGCTTCTGATGAAGTTCGCTATCTGGCCATAACACCTGACAACCCGCAGAAAGCACCGCTGTTAACTGAGTTAAACAATCTTGTTCATTATCGCTAAGGCATAAAATCAAACCACGTGGGCGCAAGGTATAGGTATTCCTTTCTCCCGTTGGACCGGGCAACACACGAGTGGTTCCTGTCTGACTATGGCGTGTAAATAGCTCAATAACGGAGGGGGAAATAACCGAATTTTGTTTTTCAGACCATTGAGTAAGTGCTTCAAATGGCTCGAGTAATACGGTTCGGGCACTGGCATCCATCGGTAAATGGCTATCTTGTCTCTCTAAAGTGTTTGAAACCGCGTTATCTGGGCGTTCGCTTAATAAACGATAGAGGTATAGTGGCCCGCCTGCTTTAGGCCCAGTTCCAGATAAACCTTCACCACCAAAAGGTTGCACACCAACAACGGCACCAACCATATTTCGGTTTACGTACAGATTACCTACTTTAGCTTTTGAAACAACTTGGTTGATAGTTTCATCGATACGAGTGTGAACACCAAGTGTCAGCCCATAACCCGCAGCGTTAATTTGTTCAACGAGTGCTTCTAGCTCATCTCGTTTAAAACGTACAACGTGCAGAACAGGGCCAAAGATCTCTTTTTTCAGCTCACTAACATCATCAAGTTCTATCAATGTCGGCTTAACATAGGTTCCTTCCATTTGTTCTTGTTGATCATCATGATTTTCAAATGCGGCTTGGAAGACGACTTTCCCTTTGCTGCGCATTTTTTGAATATGTTGATCGATATTTTCTTTTGCTTCACGGTCAATCACCGGGCCAATATCAGTTGATAAATGTTCTGGATTCCCCATGCGGCACTCTTCCATTGCGCCTTTTAACATACGAATCGTTCTATCTGCGACATCTTCTTGGATGCATAGAATGCGCAGTGCTGAACAACGCTGACCTGCGCTATCAAATGCAGATGCGACAACATCAATGACAACCTGTTCTGTTAATGCAGAAGAATCAACGATCATTGCATTTAATCCGCCCGTTTCTGCAATCAGCGGGGTTGGTCGGCCCTGTGCATCTAAGCGTCCAGCGATATTACGTTGAAGTAATCCTGCAACTTCAGTTGACCCCGTAAACATGACTCCACGAACACGGCTATCACCAACGAGTTGGGCACCAATCGTTTCACCTTTACCCGGTAAAAATTGCAGTACATCGCGTGGAATACCCGCTTGATGCAAAATGGAAACCGCAATAGCACCGATTAATGGTGTTTGTTCTGCCGGCTTCGCGAGTACGGTATTTCCTGCCGCGAGAGCAGCTGCAATTTGGCCTGAAAATATTGCTAACGGGAAGTTCCATGGACTAATACAGACCACAGGCCCTAAAGGACGGTGCGTATTGTTATCAAAATCATTCTTGACTTGAGTTGCATAGTAATTAAGAAAATCTACCGCTTCCCTAACTTCCGCAATTGCATTGTTGTAGGTCTTACCCGCTTCACGAACTAAAATATCTAATAGTGGCTGTAACTGTTGCTCCATAAGG
Organism: Providencia sp. PROV004; assembly: GCF_011045615.1. Taxonomy (NCBI): domain Bacteria; kingdom Pseudomonadati; phylum Pseudomonadota; class Gammaproteobacteria; order Enterobacterales; family Morganellaceae; genus Providencia; species Providencia sp. PROV004. The sequence goes on along the minus strand of NZ_CP042859.1, from coordinate 3,011,023 downwards.
TCAGCGGCTCGTAATAAGATAGCTGCTCGTTCAGAAGGCGGAGTTGCGAACCAGATAGTACCCGCATCGTTAGCGGTATTTAATGCATGTTCAGCTTCTTGTTCTGTTGTTTCACGAACATGGCCAACTATATCTTTATTACAGGCAGGGTTTATAATTGGTGTTGCTTCAGGTAACGTTTGCGAAGCTTGGAAATTGCCCCCTAACAGCGGTTCTGCTATTTTTTGCTGCATACCTGCACTCAGTAGGGCACTTGATAAGGAAGCCAGTCGATGTTCGTTTGATAGGTCAAGCCCCATCGAATTTACTCGTTCTTGGCCGTATAAATCACGTGGTAACGGAATTTTTGGATGCGGTAAGCCAATTTGACCTTCAGTTTTAGACAGTTCTAAGACATCTTTAACTGGGTCAGCAACTAATTCATCTAGCGGAATAGTAGCATCAGCAATACGGTTTACAAATGAAGTATTTGCACCATTCTCTAATAATCGACGCACCAGATAGGCAAGTAGTGTTTCGTGAGTACCGACAGGTGCATAAATACGGCAAGGGCGGTTTAGTTTGCCATCAGCGACTTTACCAACCACCTGTTCATAAAGTGGCTCACCCATTCCATGTAGACATTGGAATTCATATTGGCCCGGGTAGTAGTTTTTACCTGCAATTTGGTAGATAGCAGAGAGAGTATGCGCGTTGTGTGTTGCAAATTGCGGGTAAATTAAATTGGGAACCGACAACAGTTTCCGTGCACAGGCAATATAAGAAACGTCAGTATACACTTTGCGCGTATAAACTGGATAACCTTCTAGCCCATCCATTTGCGCACGCTTGATTTCACTGTCCCAATAAGCCCCTTTTACCAGACGGATCATTAAACGACGTTGGCTGCGTTCAGCTAAATTTATGATTGAGTCAATCACAAATGGGCAGCGTTTTTGATAGGCCTGGATAACAAAGCCAATCCCATTCCACCCCGCGAGTTGTGGTTCAAAACAGAGTTTTTCTAGTAAATCTAAAGAGATTTCTAAGCGGTCGGCTTCTTCTGCGTCAATATTAATCCCTATATCGTATTGATGCGCTTGTAATACTAGGGATAACAGGCGTGGATAAAGCTCTTCCATTACGCGAGAGTATTGTGCACGGCTATAACGTGGATGTAATGCTGATAGCTTAATTGAAATACCAGGGCCTTCATAAATACCGCGGCCATTTGATGCTTTACCAATCGCGTGGATAGCTTGTTGGTAAGACACCATGTAATCTTGTGCATCTTTTTCCGTTAATGCGGCTTCGCCCAGCATGTCGTAGGAATAGCGGAAGCCTTTATCTTCGAGTTTTCGTGCGTTAGCGAGCGCTTGGGAAATAGTTTCGCCAGTAACAAATTGCTCTCCCATAAGGCGCATCGCCATATCAACGCCTTTGCGTACCAGCGGTTCACCACTTTTACTAATGATGCGATTAAGTGAGGTTGAGAGTTTAGCTTCATTATGCGTAGAAACTAGCTTACCCGTAAATAGCAGACCCCAAGTCGCGGCATTGACAAACATTGAGCTACTTTGGCCAAGGTGTGATTGCCAATTCCCATTGCTAATTTTATCGCGGATGAGCGCATCTCGAGTTGCTTTATCAGGAATGCGCAGTAAGGCCTCTGCGAGACACATTAATGCGACACCTTCTTGAGATGAAAGTGAAAATTCTTGGAGTAGACCTTGAACTAAACCTGAGCGGCCGATGCCATTTTTTTGATTGCGTAGTTTTTCAGCTATTGAATAAGCTAATTTATGAGCGGCTTCAGCTTGTTCTGTAGGGAGCTGTGCTTGCTGTAACAACATTGGCACGGCTTGTGTTTCAGGAATTCGGTAAGCAGAAGTAATTGCAGAGCGTTTTACAGATTGTGGTAAAATGTGCTCTGCGAAATCTAAGAATGGTTGATAGTTAGATTCAACGGTGGTGTCTTCATCAGAAGTTTGATTTTCTTTTACATCGATACCCGGTGAGAGCTCTGGAAAGGCTTGGCCATTATCGAGTTGTTCTAGGTAATTATAAATAGCTTGTTTGATAAGCCAATGTGATGTGCGGTCAAGACGCTGAGCGGCATTTTTAATGCGTTCACGAGTTGCTTCATCAAGTCTCACACCCATAGTTGTAGTGCTACTCATCTTAATTCCTCTAGGTCACGAGTCATTTTAATCAAAAAGTTACACCACATTATCTTAATGTTGCAACTTTGTGCAACATTGTTACGTGTGATTTCTGAAAGAAATGTGAAACATATCGAGTTTTTTGAGTTCTAATAATTTCAATTAAATTGGTATTCATTTATTTATTATATTTTACATGTAGTTATATTTATCATCTTTAGATGAGGCGATTAAACATCTGATTGTGAATTTAAGTTTAAATTTTAACATTTGTGATATGGATTCTATTTATGCAATAAAAAATAGTTAATTTCTTGTTAATTTAATACGACTCTGTCTAGGATGTGGCAGTTAAGATATTAAGTTAGTGCAACACAAACAATCACAACCTATTTGGTGTTTGCGCAGATAAATTAAATATGTGCAATAAAGTGCAACACCATGAAGTTACAAGTTATCAGCGGTCACTTATAAAGATAACTAATAATTTTAAAGCTACTCAATGGAGAAAACAGGATGACTGTAAGCACTCCGATGATCATTATGTTCGTCGTATACATTACTGGCATGTTATTAATTGGTTATATGGCCTATCGCTCAACGAAAAACTTTGACGACTATATTCTGGGTGGGAGAAGTTTAGGCAGTGTTGTAACTGCATTGTCTGCTGGTGCCTCAGATATGAGCGGTTGGTTACTCATGGGGTTACCAGGTGCGATTTTCTTGGCCGGGATTTCTGAAAGTTGGATTGCTATCGGTTTGAGTCTCGGTGCATATCTTAACTGGTTATTTGTTGCTGGGCGTTTACGTGTCCAAACAGAAAAAAATAATAATGCGTTAACATTACCGGACTACTTTACTAGCCGTTTTGAGGATAACAGTAAGATTTTACGTATTATTTCTGCTGTTGTTATTTTAGTTTTCTTTACGATTTATTGTGCGTCAGGTGTGGTCGCAGGTGGCTTGTTATTTGAAAGCACATTTAATATGAGCTATGAGAAGGCGATGTGGTTAGGTGCACTCGCGACGATTGCTTACACTTTTCTAGGTGGCTTTTTAGCCGTGAGTTGGACCGATACTGTTCAAGCTTCATTAATGATCTTCGCATTGATTCTTACACCTATTGTTGTGATCCTTTCTTTAGGGGGAATTGATACCTCTATTGAAGTGATCAAAGCTAAGAATCCTGAATATCTTGATATGTTTAAAGACATGAATATCATCGCAATTCTGTCATTATTAGGTTGGGGATTAGGCTATTTTGGGCAACCTCACATTTTAGCACGTTTTATGGCAGCAGACTCTGCTCGTACTATTCGTTCTGCTCGACGTATAAGTATGACATGGATGGTGTTATGCCTAGGTGGAACGATTGCGGTTGGCTTCTTTGGTATCGCTTATTTTGAAAATAATCCGGCTTTAGCGGGTTCGGTCATGCAAAATAATGAGCGTATATTCATGGAGTTAACGGGGCTTTTGTTTAACCCATGGATCGCTGGTATTTTATTATCAGCCATACTAGCCGCGGTAATGAGTACGTTAAGTTGCCAATTATTAGTTTGTGCGAGTGCGCTAACGGAAGACTTGTATAAGCCTTTTATTCGTAAGAGTGCTAGCCAAAAAGAGTTAGTATGGGTCGGGCGTTTTATGGTGTTGTTAGTCGCTGCAATTGCCATTTACATTGCTCGTGATCCAAATAATAAAGTTTTGGCATTAGTGAGTAATGCATGGGCTGGTTTCGGTGCAGCGTTTGGTCCTGTTGTTTTAATCTCTGTAATGTGGAAACGAATGACGCGTACGGGCGCACTCGCAGGAATGTTAGTTGGTGCAGTGACAGTACTCGTTTGGATAAAATACAAATGGTTTGATTTGTACGAGATCATCCCAGGTTTCTTATTAGCAACAATCGCGATTGTTGTTGTCAGCTTGATAACTAAAGCACCAAGTGCAGCTGCGCAGGCTCGTTTTGATGAAGCCGAGGCAGAATATAAAGCAAGTTAATCGAGCGAGTTTATAAACTAAAAAGGCCGAGTAACAATACTGTTATTCGGCCTTTTTGCTTATTTTTCATTAATGGTTCTTTTTGCGCTTAGCGAATTGGTAACCAATGAAGAGCAAAATAAACCAAACTGGTGTTGCTATTAAGGCTTGTCTTGTATCGTGCTGAAATGCCAATAAAACAACCATAAAGGCAAAAAAGGCGAGGCTTAACCACGACATCACAATACCCGCTGGCATTTTATAATGGGATGCTTTGTGCATCTCAGGTCGCTTTTTACGGAAATTTAAATAGCTATATAAAATCATGCTCCAAATAAACATGAAAAGAATTGCAGACACGGTTGTGACTAGTGTGAATGCATGCATGATATCAGGAATAAAATAGATCAGAACAATACCAAAACTGAGGCAGATACAGGTAAAAATTAACCCAGTAGCGGGTACGGCTTTTTTCGATAATTGGCTGAACTGTTTTGGTGCATCCCCTTCTTTTGAAAGCCCAAAAAGCATTCGACTGGTGGAAAATACACCACTATTTGCAGAAGAAGCTGCAGAAGTTAAAACGACAAAGTTAACAATACTTGCTGCTGCAGGTAAGCTTATCAGGACAAACATTTCTACAAATGGGCTTTTATCGGCCAATATGGTTCGCCATGGGGTAACTGCCATAATCACAATTAAAGATAACACATAGAATGCAATGATCCGGATAGGTATCGCGTTGATAGCTTTCGGTAAAGATTTTTCTGGATCGCGTGTTTCAGCGGCTGCCGTTCCGACTAATTCAATCCCAACAAACGCAAAAATAGCAATTTGGAAGCCAGCAAAGAAGCCGCTGATCCCCATCGGAAACATTCCACCATCATTCCAGATGTTGCTTAAAGATGCCGTATGACCCGCAGGGGATTGAAAATTCATGGCAATTAGTGTGCCACCTACTGCAATGAGAGCCACTATGGCAACAATCTTTATCATAGCGAACCAAAATTCGAGCTCACCGAAAAGCCTGACAGAAACCAGGTTGAGTGTTAATAAGGTGACTACGCAGATAAATGAGGTTACCCATTCAGGAAAATCAGGAACCCAAAAGCTCACATAGGCTGTTATGGCAATGATATCGGCAATACCTGTGATAACCCAGCAAAACCAGTATGTCCAACCGACAAAAAAACCTGCCCATGGGCCGATAAGGTCAGCAGAAAAATCACTGAATGATTTGTAGTCCAGATTAGAAAGTAGCAGTTCACCCATTGCGCGCATCACAAAAAATAGCACAAAGCCGATTATCATATACACAAAGATAATTGATGGGCCCGCAAGTGAAATGGTTTTACCAGAACCCATAAATAAGCCTGTACCAATTGCGCCACCAATAGCAATAAGTTGTATATGGCGGTTACTAAGACTACGTTTTAGCTGATTACGATCAGCGTTGGGTTGTGTTGATAGTGAATTCGCATTTTCTTCCATACTAAAGATGTCCGTAGTGGTTTGTGATAATTAGCCACAGTCTTTTTTATAATTTTGTGGTTATGTTTGCGTGAAATATTGTGACACAAATCTCAATTAGAGTAAGGAAAAGTTATCTTGTTAGAAACGAAGTGATGTTTATTCAAGCGATAGTTTTCTTAAATTTTACATTCGTAACTTTAAATTAACTTAGATAATAAAAATAGCAGAATCATATTGACTGTAGCAATTGTTAGGCGTTAAATAATTTGTATCGGGTTGTTAGCTCAGTTGGCAGAGTAGGTGACTCTTAATCATTAGGTCGGGGGTTCGAGCCCCCCACAACCCACCAAGATTTTCAATGAGTTATGAGCATGCTGCGGAACCTATACTGACTGTATGGGACGTATTTGGGACGCAAGCATTAAATATTGCATCAATTTGCTTAGCATGTTTGGCTAAGTGATCTGGTGCTCAGTGAGCATATCGCAGAACCATCTCAATACTTTCCTAGCCGCCCATTTCTTGAAGATCAGACAGCGGGACGCCGGATTGAACTAACTAGGATTGCAAGGAATTTAAACAGCGTTTCAAACTAACCTGCTGAGGTGATTTTTTATCTTTTTTAATTAGTATTCAAATAGCATTGATTGTTTATGAGTTAGGCTTTTACCTCATTATTTCAATTTATTAGAGTAAAAAATAGGATCTATAAACCAATGAATAATTGGAATTGATGCTAATAAAAGTGCTATACAAATGGTTAGTAGAGTAAATGTTATTATTAATAATAAATTAAGCTCTATACCTAAAAAAACTAATGTTTGTAATATAATAAAACAAATAATTGGGTGGATTAAATAAACACCTAAAGCATTGTTTGATGTTTTCGCATATTTATCAGTTGATAAGGCAAAGTAAATAATGCTTGAACCTAACACTAGACTTATAGAAAAATTTAAAATATGAATAATAAATTCGTTGAAGAATAAATAGGGGTTGATACCGCTGAGCATTTCACTTAAGAAAGTATCTCGATAATGAAGGAATAAAATAGCTGAAATTGTAATACAAAAAATTACCATGGTAGGTTTTTTTCTTAACGAAGATATACTTTTATTATTAATAAAATAAGCGATGACAAAAAATGGAAAATATAGAATAATTGAGAAGAAACTAGAAAATGGCATAAGGTAAGTTTTTGTTATATAAGAAATTATCAATGATAATGTTAAAATTATAGAGAGGTAGAATTTATTTAATTTAAAGCTTTTCGGTAATAATAAAAAAATAGCTTGCCAGATAGGCGTTGCTAAGAAAAACCAAACTCCGTATTGAGGAGAAAGTAAATAGGTTCTTAAAGTTAACTCACCGGTGAAATAAAGTGGGAGCATATCGATTGTTTGGAACGTAAAATAAATGATAACAGCAGGAAGAAGATGAGATTGTAACCCTTTCCATGTTGTATTTTTTGTTATAAATGCAACTATAAATACAAACATAGGGATTAATGTTAATTCAAAAGTATTAATAAGCAACGCATATTTGTTCTTATCAACTAAATTTAAATAAAAATTAAAAACAATTAATGAACTCAATATAAGCTTTAGTGTAGGCCAGTATGGTTGGTTATTATCTTTTATATTCGAGATTAAGTGATTTTCATTTTTCATACATATACCCTATATAAAAACTCACTTATTGTACCTCATTGAGATTTTTATTTAAAATAAATTATTTTAGGTATTATGAAAGGGAAGGTAATACGTCAAATATTGATGAGTCTTATTAAGTTAAATGTTACTCTTAATTCGAGTTAACTCATGATTTAGTAACCGGATATAAGGCTACAATATCCTTTATTCATCATTTAAGAGTACGATAAAAATCACAGATGCTTAAGACATGAAACGTGATAGACACCCCAAGGAATCTGTATTGGGGTGGAAAAGTATGATTTGGTTGAATTGCGAACAATTTAAAGAGACTATTTTTTAATATGGAATGTACCTAAGAAGTGATTGCAATTACAGGGTTTGAGACATGAGGAAAATAAAATTAACTCAAGTCTCTGCCATTTCATCAACGCCTAACAATCAGTATAGGTAAATAAAGGTGTTTCAGGCTATTTCGGCGCTATTCTTATCAATGATGATCAGTTCATGCTGTTATCAACCAATTTTTGGGTGATTGTAATTGAAGCTTCAACGCCTAATATATATAAAGCCTGCTCTAAAAGTTCAATTTTAGATGCGTAATGAATATCGAGTAAGCGTTCTATCTGTTGTGCATTGATGTTCAGCCTGCGAGCGAGGTCGATGCGTTGTGTTGCAGAATTGAGAATCGCGTTATGCAAGGCAATTTTTAAGCAGCAGATTATGGGTAAATAAACAGTAAAGGTTGCTTCACTTTTTGTTTGTGTTGCTAATGGAATAGGTTTTCTGAGTTCAATTAGTTCAGCAAAAGAAGCGAGCAAAATTTCTTGGGCTTCTAACTCAACATCTTCTTTACAATAGCTAACGCCCTGTAGCCCAGAAAAATCACTAAAGTTGATTTCATATACGTTTTCTTCCTCAATGAAGTCTACAGTTGCTTGATAATTGAACATGCTTTTCCTTAAAATTATATTTTAGTGTGCTCAGTGTTGCATTGGTGCATGAGGAAAACAAGTTTATCACTTCACTGGCCTTGTCATTTTTTCATCATTTTGTCTATATTGATCCTACATACGACTTAGAGAGCATTGTAAGCAATATTAATGTGATCTTCTTAACATAAATATATCAATGAGAGTATCGTTTTATTCGGAAATTATTGAGAAACAAAGAAAACAAGTGTGAAGACTGTCGCAAATTGGAGAATATTTTTGCTCATAAAAAGCACAATAAATTTGTTTGTTTTATAAGCAAGCTTCTCACTGAATTATTTTAACTAAAAGTCATTTTTTTCTATTCCTTCATTATTGGATTAAGCAATTTTACTTAAGTTAGGATGATGATTAGGGTATTTTGTTAAAATAAAAGTATATAGTAATCAAAGGTTACTATAACCTTGGTTAATCAAATTTGTTGTCATTGCGTGAAAACAGCTAGAACGGATAAGCATGAAGACATGTAATAATACGCTTAGTCGTTTTTATTTTAAGTACCAATCGAATGTTTTAAAAGTGATATGAAAAATATATAGAAAATGGAATGTTCTTAATTGAAACCTTCATTTTTCACCCTTAACACAAAAGTGATTGGTTAACGTAGGTTGATCTTTTTATTAAAAAAAATGAAATCTCAGCTACTTTATATAAAAAAACAAATATTAATTAATCAAAAAAAATTACTTTAATGAATTAATAACAAAGTGATTACTTAAAATATTAAAAAAACAAAAATAACCAGTAAAAGTATTTAAGCTAAATAGTTTTTTATTATTGGTAATTTATTTAAATTTTATTAATTTTATTAATATTACGAGATGATGACATTATAATCATTGTTTAATTAATCTAATGAGAATTGGGGGCGGATACTTAATATGTATGACAATATAGTGAGAGTTTGTATGATAACTACGATTGAATAATTTTGAACGATGGTTGTAATGTAGATTAAACTTATTGAAAATTAATGATTAAGTTTTATTCCAATAGTGCCGATAACGGCTTATTACAGACATGGGTAACTCAGTTTCTTAATACTAAAAATTGATTTGGATCAATATGTTGTTTTTGATGTTGTGCTTGGTTTTTTTCGCTTGGTAATCACATGTAAAGAGTGAATGCTTTGATTAAAATCCTGCCATTTTGCTTAAGGTGACTAAAAATGTTGTGGATATTTAGGATAAAGCAATAGAAGATAAAGAGATAATGAATATTATTTAATGAATTAAGGGGTAATCATCCCATTGGTATAAAAAGAAACATAAGTACCTTGAATAGTTAATTTAGTGGTGCATAATAATTAGCGACTAATAATGACATCAGCCATTTCTGATTTTTACGGGAACCGCTAATTTTTTAGTCATTCTTTATTGTTGTAGGTATTCAGGAAATATCTTTAATTTAAGTTTGGAAATTTGTGTGTTTATACTCCAAATTGGGTACTTTTGAATGGATGACATGGGAAAATTAATGGAATTGTATTTACCCAATTTAATTACTTTTTAAATTTAATAATTTGATTACACAATACTTTCAAATTTATATTTGTTCTTTTTGCACACAGATCGCACAGATGTTGATAATTTTCGGAAAGGAAAAAAAATGAGCTCGACGACAGATTTTCTGAAGCATATATACGATATTAACCTCTCATATTTGCTATTAGCCCAAAAACTCATCTCCCAAGAGAAAGCCTCTGCGATGTTTCGTTTAGGTATCTCTGATGCAATGGCAACTACTTTAGCAGACCTTACACTCCCTCAATTAGTCAAATTAGCAGAGACAAACCAGCTAATCTGCCAGTTTAGATTTGATAATAGTGACACAATTGAAAAGCTAACCCGTGATTCAAGAGTTGATGAATTGCAACAAATTCATACAGGTATCTTACTTTCGACCCGATTATTGCAAACGCATAATGAGGGCGACACAGAAATAGCGAGAAAAAGATGAGTACCGCAGCTGAAAAAAGTATAGTCCAAGAAGCGAATGATATTCGATTAGCCATGGAACTAATCTCTTTAGGCGCTCGCCTTCAAATGTTAGAAAGTGAAACTCAAATTAGTCGTGGTCGTTTAGTTCGTTTATATAAAGAGCTAAGAGGCTGCCCACCACCAAAAGGCATGCTACCTTTTTCTACAGATTGGTTTATGACGTGGGAACAGAATATTCATTCATCCATGTTCTATAATGCTTATCAATTTTTACTTAAAAGTGGTCAATGTCGTGGTGTGGATGCCATATTAAAAGCCTACAGGTTATACCTTGAACAGTGCATTCCAGAACCTGGTGAGGAGCCTTTGTTAGCTTTAACACGCGCTTGGACATTAGTCCGTTTTGTGGAAAGTGGCATGTTACAAAGTTCACAATGTAGCTGTTGCCATGGTTCTTTTATTACTTACGCACATATTCCTGAAAATAGCTTTACTTGTAGTTTATGCCAACCGCCATCACGTGCAATAAAAAAACGTAAACTTTCCGAGCATCTAGCCGATATTACGGTATATCGACAGGATGGCATTACTAAAGCGGTAATGTAATTGGATTGATTTGGTTAACAGGCAAAGGTTTTTGCCTGTCACTCCTAATATTCCCTTTGACTGCCATCTGTTAACCAACGGAGTGAAAGGGAATATTGTGTTAATACTCATCGGGTATATCATTGTTACAGTTGCGGTTATAGGCGGATACTTAATGGTCGGTGGCCATTTGGGTGCGCTTTATCAACCTGCTGAATTTGTTATTATTTTAGGTGCAGGTTTAGGTGCCTTTGTTGTTGGTAACAGTGGCAAATCCATCGTCGCCTTGTGTAAAGTATTACCAAAACTCTTTCGTCGTTCCTCTTACAATAAAACAATGTCAATGGACTTAATGGCGTTGTTATTTCAATTACTTAATAAATCACGCCAGCAAGGGTTACTTGCACTTGAAAAAGATATTGATAACCCAAGTGAAAGTGAAATTTTTTCCCAGTATCCCCGTATTTTAAAAGACGAATCCACCATGATGTTCATCGTGGACTACTTACGTTTGATGGTAAGCAGTAACTTACAAAGCCATGAAATTGAAGCATTAATGGACGAAGAGTTAGAAACTTTTCGCCAAGAAAATGAAGTACCGGCTTCGGGGTTAAATATGGTCGGTGACTCTATGCCTGCATTTGGGATCGTTGCGGCCGTTTTGGGTGTCGTAAATGCCTTGGGCTCAGCGGATCGTCCTGCTGGTGAATTGGGTGCTTTAATTGCTCATGCTATGGTGGGAACATTTCTAGGTATTTTAGTGGCTTATGGCTTCATTTTACCTTTGGCTGCACTAATAAGACTACGCAGTAGTGAGCAATTGAAAATGATGGAATGCATTAAAGTGACTTTCCTTTCAGCATTGCAAGGCTATGCCCCTCAAATTGCAGTGGAATTTGGCCGCAAGGTGTTATTCAGTGCAGATAGGCCTTCATTTGTTGAACTTGAAGATAAAGTTCGAGAAGTGAAAGTTGGTGCCCGCTCACAAGAAACAACTGAGGAGTAACTAACGGATGGCAGCCAATACACCGCATGTTATTCGGGTTAAAAAACGCAGTTCGCATCAGCAAAACGGGCATGGCGGTTCATGGAAAATTGCTTATGCCGATTTTATGACGGCGATGATGGCATTTTTTTTAGTGATGTGGCTAATCTCAATTTCAAGTCCTCAAGAATTAACTCAAATTGCCGAGTATTTTCGTACTCCCTTAAGTACAGCTATCAACCCAGGAAGTAAAAGTGGAGATGCCACAAACCCTATTCCAGGTGGTGGTAAAGACCCTATTTTCCGTGATGGGGATGTGATGCCAGAACCTAATAATATTATTGATGGAAATGCAAACTATCGTTTTGAAAAATTAAAAGAGTCACTTGAGCAGGCCATTTTAAAAGACCCACGTTTGAATGAATTAAAGCCACATTTACTGATTGATATGATCAACGATGGGCTACGAATTCAAATTGTAGATAGTGAAAATCGCCCAATGTTTAAAGTTGGTTCGGCAATGGTTGAACCGTATATGCGTGATATTTTGCGAGCAATAGCACCACTTCTTAATGATGTTCCCAATCGAATTAGTATCTCCGGTCATACTGATGACCTCGCTTATGCCAACGGAGCCAATTACAGCAACTGGGAGCTTTCATCTGATCGCGCGAATGCTTCACGCCGTGAATTGATTCGCGGTGGAATGGATGAAAATAAAGTCTTACGCGTGGTTGGAATGGCATCAGCTATTCATTTAGACAAAGATGATGGCTTTGCTCCGATCAACCGCCGGATAAGTATCATTGTTTTAAATGATGAAGAAACAAAGCAGATCCTCCGTGAATATGATGGCGCGAAGCCGATCAATGATGTGCTGAATAAACCGCAAAAGCCCACACCAGAAACGTCCGTGGGTGTTGTCGCTGCGGTGAAAATACCGTGATGAATTGCTGTTATTTGAATTTATTACATAACATGTTTAGTTGCCTGCCGGAATGTCCGGCAGTCAGCGTTAAGTGAAACTTAAGCGAAATTGGATAAAAACCATGGATATTACCGAGTTTTATCAAACATTTTTCGATGAAGCTGATGAGTTGCTCAGGGATATGGAACAACATTTACTTGAGCTTGATCCTTTTGACCCGGATAGCGAGCAGCTAAATGCCATCTTCCGCAGTGCCCATTCAATAAAAGGAGGGGCTGCAACCTTTGGTTTCACTCAGTTGCAGAATACGACTCATACATTGGAAAACCTTTTAGATAAGGCGCGTCATGATGAGTTAACACTCACACCTGACATTATTGATGTTTTTCTTGATACTAAGGATGTCATGGCATCACAGTTAGATGCCTATAAAAATGATTCTTTGCCGGATGAAGAGACCTTTAAGCGCATTTGTGAGGTGCTTAGCCGGGTTGAAAATAGAGCAGAAGAGGTCACTGAAACAACGGCTGCGTTACCTGAGACTAAAGTTGATGTTGCGGTTGTTGAAGAAGCTCCCGCAGAGCAAGGTGAATATTCACACTACTTTATGATCTCGTTAAATCAGCTCAAAGAAAATGAAGTTGATTTACTGGCAGATGAGCTCAGTTTATTTGGGCACTTGTATCATACTGAAAAAACAGCAAATAGTTTGCAAGCATGGCTTGGTACAAACACTGATATTGATGATATTAGTGGCGTATTATGTTTTGTGGTGGATGAATCACAGATTGCTCACCAAGTCGTATCATTTGCGGATTGCCTCGCCTTATCTCCTGAAGAAGTCATCACGGATGGCTCCGATGGCACAATCGAAATTAAGATTCCTGAGCCGGAGAAAGAAGCAAAACCTGTAACTGTTTCACCAGCGGTAGCTGCGCCTGCAAATACATCGAAAAAACCTGCAATCGCTAAACCGAAAGGGGATTCGAGCAGTATTCGTGTGGCTGTAGAGAAAGTTGACCAGTTGATCAACTTAGTCGGGGAGTTGGTCATTATTCAATCAATGCTGACCCAACATAGTCAGCATGTCGATCAAAATGAATACAGTGATTTATTAAGCTCAATCGTACAGTTGGAGCGTAATTCTCGCGCCTTGCAAGAATCCGTTATGTCAATTCGCATGATGCCAATGGATTACGTATTTAGTCGTTTCCCACGCATGGTACGGGATATAGCATCGAAATTAGGTAAAAAAATCGAGCTGAAAGTGGAAGGAAGTTCAACTGAACTCGATAAAAGCTTGATTGAGCGCATCGTCGATCCCCTGAATCACCTTGTTCGTAATAGCCTCGACCATGGGATTGAAAAGCCAGAAGTTCGCGTGGCAAATGGTAAGCCAGAAGCTGGCACATTGACCTTAGCGGCAGCACATCAAAGTGGCAATATTTGCATTGAAGTTCGTGATGATGGCGCAGGGCTAAACCGTGAACGTATTTTGGCAAAAGCGAAGTCACAAGGCATGAACGTGCATGATGGTATGAGCAATGATGAAGTTGCGATGCTGATTATGGCTCCAGGATTTTCAACCGCAGAGGTAGTGACAGACGTTTCGGGACGCGGTGTTGGAATGGATGTGGTGAAAAGAAATATCCAAGACATGGGCGGTCGTATTCAAATCGGTTTTACCGAAGGCAAAGGCACCATTATCCGCATCTTATTACCGCTCACTTTAGCGATTTTGGATGGGATGTCGGTGAAAGTAGCGGAAGATGTCTTTATCGTGCCATTGAGTGCAATTATCAGCACGTTGCAGCCTCGACAAGAGGATATTTATCGCTTGGCTGGAGAGGAAAAAATGCTGCTTGTGCGAGGTGAATATCTACCGCTTGTTGAATTACACCACGTATTTTCCATCGAAGAAGCCGAACGAAATTTAGATAACAGTATTGTGCTGATTATTCAGAATGCAGGTCATCGTTTTGCATTGTTGGTCGACAAATTAGTTGGGCAGCAGCAAGTGGTGGTGAAAAACATTGAAAGTAATTATCGCAAGATCCCCGGTATTTCCGCAGCAACGATTATGGGTGATGGTTCTGTTGCATTGATTTTAGATGTGGCTGAACTACAAAAAATGAATAACAGCATTTTGATTAAAAAGAAACAGCAGGTTTCTCAACCTGTCGTGCACTAAATAGAGGCCATACACCATGTCTATGTTAGATGATGATTTAAATAAACACGAAGAAGAAAAAAACGGCGAAGGCTACCTCATTTTTACCTTGGGTGAAGAAGAGTATGGCATTGAGATCTTAAAAGTGCAGGAAATTCGTGGTTACGAACAAGTGACTCGTATCGCGAATACCCCTGATTTTATCAAAGGAGTGACTAACTTACGTGGGGTCATCATTCCGATTATTGATTTACGGGTGAAATTCTCCCATGAAAACGTGGTGTATAACGATAACACGGTCGTTATCGTAGTGAATTTAAAAGATCGCGTCGTTGGTATTGTCGTCGATGGAGTTTCGGATGTACTGGTCTTGAATGAAGAACAAATTGCACCGCCACCTGATTTTGCCGTGACATTATCAACACAATATCTGACAGGGCTCGGAACATTAAACGACCGTATGTTGATTTTAGTCGATATCGAAAAATTATTAACAAGCGATGAAATGGCGCTGATTGACAGCATGGCTGAGTAATTCTCAGCCCCAACAATTGTTCAAATAATAATAAGTCATTAACTAAAGTTTTTGGTTGGATGACCGATATCCCAAATACAACAAAATTATGTTAGTAAAACGTCATGTACAGTCGAATTAAAATCGTATCGGGACTTTTGTCCGTCATTTTTATCTTTATTTTGCTGCAACTGGTATCCAGTGGGTTGATGTTTACCAAACTGGGCGATAACAGCGACAGCATCAGTTATTTGAATTCATTACAACGCCAAAGACAAGTATTAACGGAAAGCTGGGTCAATTTGTTACAAGCTCGAGCTAACTTAAACCGCTCTATCAATGCCTATTTACTTGAAGGTCGTAAAATTCAAGACGATGCAACGACAGAAGATTTGATTAAAGCCGCTAAACGTAACTTTAAATCAGCGGATGATGCCTATGCACGTTATAACAAGCTGATGCAAAGTTCGGATTATGATAAGGCCAAATTTGAAAAACTATTTAGCACCTATGAAACCTATCGTGATGCGTTAATCAAGCTAGGTGAATTCGCTGAAAAAGGTGACCTTGAAGGCTTTTATGCACACAGAACCTCAGGGCACCAAGTAAAATTTGAAGAGCAATTTAACGCTTATTTTGCGGATATCTCAGCAGATTTTCAAGCCGAAGTCGTTAACGCAGATAATAACTATCGCCAATCTTTATATATGTTGGTGACGCTATTTATCTTACTCGCCTTAATTGGCTTCTTTAGTTATCGCTATGTTCGTAAAGGCATTATTGAACCACTCGGTATCTTAATTGAGCGTATTAAAGTCTTTACTTCAGGCGATTTAACACCGAATGTGACAACAATTGCCAAGAATGAAATTGGTGAGTTGGCCAATGGTGTTCAACATATGCAGCAGGAATTGATTAATACCGTTCGTGGTGTGCTAGATGGTAGCGAAACTATTTACCAAGGTACAACCGAAATTGCAGCAGGTAACAATGACTTATCTGCACGAACTGAGCAGCAAGTTGCTTGCTTAGAAGAAACCTCAGCCAGTATGAGTGAGCTGACTGCAACCGTAAAACAAAATACGGAATACGCCCACCAAGCGAGTGAATTTGCAAACCAAGCTTCAGTGATAGCAAAAGAGGGTGGCAAAGTGGTATCGAATGTGGTCAGTACCATGCTGAACATTGCCGATAGCTCACAGAAAATCTCTGATATTACTGCGGTTATCGATAGCATCGCCTTCCAAACCAACATCTTAGCGCTAAACGCAGCGGTTGAAGCGGCGCGAGCAGGTGAGCATGGTCGTGGTTTTGCTGTGGTGGCTGATGAAGTGCGTAATTTAGCACAACGCAGTGCTGATGCGGCTAAAGAGATTAAAACGTTAATTGAAGATTCAGTGTCAAGAACTGGGACAGGCGCTCGCCAAGCAGAAGATGCGGGCGAAACAATGACCAAGATTGTTGAGTCTGTCACACGTGTCACTGACATTATGACGCACATTGCAACTGCATCAGACGAGCAAAGTAAAGGAATTGCACAGGTCAGCATCGCTGTTGCAGAAATGGATAAGGTTACACAGCAAAATGCGTCGCTGGTTGAGCAGTCTGCGGTTGCAGCCAATGTATTGGAAGAACAAGTGGCAAAACTGTCGCAATTGATTTCCATCTTCCGTTTACCACCATTAAAACAAAGCGAAATACGCAATATTCAGCCGGCAGCAAGAACGGTTTCAAATATCGTTAAAACGCCGGATCTGACAAAACTGTCATCGAAAGAACATAAAGATGATGACAATTGGGAAACTTTCTAACGGTTAAGCTCAGTCTTTCGCTGCAAGGCTTTGGTTTTGCAGCGTTTCTGTGCATTAGAAAACAAGGCAATGTTTCAGAGGTTCAGTTCTCTTAGCTGGCACAAGTGGGGATTTCTATGTTTGGTAAAAATATCCGAATTTCGGTGAGTTTGTATCTACTTCTCATTTTATTTTGTGGGATGCAGATTGTGTCTAGCGGGGTTTCTGTCGGGATTGTTGTAAGTGAATTAAAATCTTTAGAGCGTATTGATTTGGGGTCTGATAAGCGAGCGATGCTTGAAGAAACCAGTAAACACCTAATGCAAGCACGCAACAGCTTAACGCAAATTGCTTTGCTGCATAAAGTGGGTGGTAACGAACCGTTGATTGAAGAAACGAGAGTAACTTTTGATAAATTACTCGAAGAAGCTGAGAAAGATTACACCACGTTTAAAAACCAGCCTCTTTTGAGTGAGAAAGAAAATCTCGCCGCTCTTGAGGCTCGGTATCAAGCCTTTGTATTGACACTCAAAGCATTAAAAACACATTTAGATAATAAAGATATTGCAGCCTATATTGAACTTCCTGCCCAAGAAAACCAGGATCAGTTGGAGCAAGTTGTCGAGGAATACCTTGAATTACTGAATGCTGAAAATGATGAGTCTCTTGCAGCAGCAAGAATGTATAACACGTTTGCGTGGAGTTCATTCGCTTCAGTGATTGTTATTATCCTTGCCGTTATTGTTTTTGTTAACTACTGGATGAAACGTAAAGTGATTAACCCATTGAAAAGTATGGGAGAGCACTTTGCATTAGTGGCTGATGGTAAACTCAATCAGAAAATTGAAGTCACTACCCGTGATGAAATTGGTGAGGTGTTTGGTAAGTTAAAAGACATGCAGGAGTCTCTAGCGACTTCAGTAACAGCGCTACGTTCAAATACGGACCAAATGTACACTGGTATCCGTGAAATCGCGTTAGGAAATAATAATTTATCTTCACGTACTGAACAGCAAGCGGCATCACTTGAAGAAACCGCAGCCAGTATGGAAGAGTTAACCGCTACGGTTAAGCAGAATGCGGATAACGCGCGCCAAGCCAGTGAACTTGCTGTTAGCGCATCGAAAACCGCAACGAAAGGCGGAGAGATCACCGAAGACGTGATTGACACCATGACTTCCATTTCCAATAGCTCACAAAAAATCAGTGCCATTATTAGTGTGATTGATGGCATCGCCTTCCAAACCAATATTTTAGCATTGAATGCTGCTGTTGAAGCTGCTCGAGCGGGTGAACAGGGGCGCGGTTTCTCTGTGGTTGCTGGTGAGGTTAGAGCATTAGCTCAGCGTAGTGCGGAAGCGGCAAAAGAAATTAAAACCTTGATTGATGAATCTGTTGGCAGAGTCAGCCAAGGTTCTCAATTAGTTAATGAAGCAGGTGCAACTATGAGTGAATTGGTTGCTGCAGTTAACCAAGTTACTGAATTAATGGGTAATATTGCCTCTGCATCCAATGAGCAAAGCCGTGGTATTGAGCAAGTCGCAACAGCAGTAAGCCAAATGGACTTAGTCACACAACAAAATGCGGCGTTAGTTGAGCAATCGACCAGTGCGACGGCAGCGCTAGAAGATCAAGCGAACAACTTAGTTGATACGGTTGCATTCTTTGAATTACCTGAAAGTCAATTAAATCGTAATCGGCGTTAAGTGTTGTGAAAACTCGTTTTTGAGTTTTCGGTGGATAATCGTAACTGGTTATTTTTTCTTAGGTTATCCATCCTAAAAGGCAGCCAAATAACTGGCTGCCTCTGGGTTTTTATTGAATAGGACGACAAGTACGATGCTTTTTGTACCACAGGTAAAACCACTGACTGATGATGAGTTTGGTCGGGTTTGTCGATTTATTCATAAAAAATCAGGCATTGTCCTCACCATGAATAAAAAAAATATGGTCTATAACCGGCTGTTAAAGCGGTTGCGTGATTGTAATATCGACAATTTTTCCGATTATTTACGGATGTTAGAGCGTGAGCCTCACCATGCAGAATGGCAAGCTTTCGTGAATGCTCTGACGACAAATTTAACCGCATTTTTTCGTGAACCGCACCACTTTGTGACGCTAGCAGACTTTGTTCGCACACGTAAAAATAGCGCGATTAATATTTGGTGCGCTGCATCTTCAACAGGAGAAGAGCCATATTCGATAGCCATGACATTGAGTGATGTGCTTGGGCCAAACGCAATTAATGCCAAAGTCATTGCCAGTGACATTGACACGGAAGTGCTAGAAAAAGCGAAACAAGGCGTGTATCGCATAGAAGAGCTGAAGTCTTTAACGGTATTACAGAGACAACGCTATTTTATGAAAGGCGTTGGCGAGTTTGATGGCTATGCGCGAGTCAAGCCAGCATTACGCCAAATGATTGAATTTCGTTATTTAAATTTGAGTGACCATGATTGGCAAATGCAACATCGATTTGATGCGATTTTTTGTCGTAACGTCATGATTTATTTTGATAAAGAGATGCAGATAAAAATGCTGGAGCGTTTTGCTCCATTGCTTAAGCCAGATGGTTTGTTATTTATTGGGCATTCTGAAAATTTATCGCAGTTATCACAAAGTTTCGTTATTAAAGGGCAAACCGTCTACAGCTTGCAAGCGGCGAGGAGGGGGTAATGAAAAAAATTAAAGTGCTATGTGTGGATGACTCAGCACTGATGCGCCAATTAATGCGCGAAATTATTAATAGCCATGATGACATGATAGTGGTTGATACCGCACCAGACCCTTATGTTGCTCGTGATTTAATCAAGCAATATGAGCCGGATGTGATTACGTTAGATGTGGAAATGCCACGAATGGATGGTATTGATTTCTTAGAGAAATTAATGCGCTTACACCCAATGCCTGTGGTCATGGTTTCAACATTAACGTCGAAAGGTTCTGAAGTGACATTAAAGGCGCTGGAATTAGGTGCTGTGGATTTTGTCACGAAACCGCAAATTGGTATTCGTGAAACCATGATGAGTTATCGCGATATTATTGGTGAAAAAATTCGCGCAGCAGCTATGTCAAAAATTACTCAGCGCAGCCGTTTTGCTCGTCCGGACAAAAAGGTCAGTGAGCCAGTTTCTCAAGCCAAAGCGCTCTCTCCCTATGTTTGTAACAGCCGTGTGATTGCGGTTGGCGCATCGACAGGTGGAACAGAGGCGATACGTCAATTTCTGGAAATGTTACCTCATGAATGCCCACCTGTCGTGATCACTCAGCATATGCCTGCGGGTTTTACGCGTTCTTTTGCTGATCGCTTAAATAAGCTGTGTGTATTGACCGTAAAAGAAGCTGAACACAACGAGCTATTACAAAAAGGCCATGCATATATCGCACCAGGCGATTCGCATATGTTGATTGCCGATAAAGGCAAGGGATTTCAAGTCATTTTACAGCAAAGCGAACCTGTTAACCGGCACCGTCCTTCTGTTGATGTGTTGTTCGATTCAGTAGCTCAATGTGTTGGGCGAAAATGCATTGGTATTTTATTGACGGGAATGGGGATGGATGGAGCGAAAGGACTATTAAATTTACGTAAGCAGGGGGCAATCACTTACGCACAAAACGAAAGTAGTTGTGTGGTATTTGGTATGCCGCGTGCTGCGATTGAAATGGGAGCTGCGGATGAAGTGCAAGATATTCTCAAGATTGCCCCAAGTGTTTTAGCAAGACTTTCTTCTGTCACGGTTTAACCCGGGGCAGGAATTCACAATTGTATTTTGAAGGAGTGGTTATGGCCGCTAAAGATCTCAGTTTTTTGGTTGTTGATGATTTTTCTACTATGCGCCGCATCGTTCGTAACTTATTAAAAGAGCTCGGATTTAATAAAATAGAAGAAGCGGAAGACGGTGTTGATGCCTTAGAGAAAATTCGTGCAGGCAGCATCGATTTTGTGGTTGCCGATTGGAATATGCCAAATATGGATGGTTTAGAACTGCTCAAAACTATTCGCGGTGATGATGCATTAAAGCACATCCCAGTTTTGATGGTGACGGCTGAAGCGAAAAAAGAAAATATTATTGCGGCTGCACAAGCGGGTGCGAGTGGTTACGTAGTTAAGCCGTTCACTGCCGCTATTTTAGAAGAAAAATTGAATAAAGTATTCGAAAAAATGGGTCTGCAATAACAGTGCGTGCCAAAGGAGATTTTCATGACTGAACAAGTGGGTATGGAAGGTATTCGCAATGGTAATGATGATTTAAAACAAGTCATTACACGCATTGGTACGCTAATGAGAACCCTGCGTGAAAGTATGCGCGAATTGGGCCTAGAAAAAAGCGTTCAACAAGCCGTGGCGAGTATTCCAGACGGAAAAGACAGGCTGCGTTATATCGCACAAATGACGGCGCAAGCGGCAGAAAAAACCTTAAATGGCATTGATGTCATCAAACCACTGCAAGTGGAAATGAATAAAAATGCGCAGGTGCTGCAACAGCAGTGGCAAGAAACCGCTGGAGATGCGGTTCCTGCACAATTGCGTGAGTCAACAGAAGCCTTTTTAGGACAGGTGATCCAAGACAGCGAAGTTACTAAAGCAGAGTTGTTGGAAATCATGATGGCGCAAGATTTCCAAGATTTAACAGGACAAGTCATCAAAAAAATGATGGAAGTGGTTGAAGAAGCTGAAAAACAACTGCTCGCATTATTAATGGAAAATACGCCACCTGAAATGCGTGCGAAAACGCAAAACGAAAGTTTGCTCAATGGCCCGCAAATCAATAAAGAAGGCGTTAATGTCATGGCATCACAGTCTCAGGTTGATGATTTACTTGATGAGTTAGGTTTCTAATTGCTAACAAGATTTTAATTAAACTACTCTAATTACATAGGATTAGGGTAGTTTTATTGTACTTGCGTTACAAGGAAGGGATTGCAATGATAAATAACGATTTAATTTCTACTTTCGTGATTAAAGAACAAAAAGAACAAGCTGATATCGTTCAAGAAAATAACGGGGATGTTGATGAGTGCTCTTCAGAATTACAAATGAGGCAAGCGTTAATCAATCAACTTAAAAAAGCGCGTTTAGCCAATAACTTAACCCAGATGCAAATTGCAGAAAAAATGCAAACTCAAAAGCAAAACGTGTCGCGTTTGGAAAAAGCGCAATTCGACCCGAAATTAGGCACATTATTAAAATATGCGGAAGCGGTTGGCTTGCGCCTTACCTTGGGTTTTCCTTCTAAGCCCTGAATTATATAGTGTATAAGTAAATCTATATGTATTCAGGTGAGTATTTAATCGCTAATCATGTTGATAGACTGCGATGATCTTACTGCCAAGTATTTGTGCAAATAGCTCAATAAAATCATCGCGGACATCCCAATTATGAAAACTAAAACCTAAATTACCGAATGCCCATTGCGGATCAAATTGCCACGCATTAAGTGGACCATGAAAATCGCAACAAAAACAAGCGAGGTTTTCTGGTTTTCCCTCATACCAATCGGATACCGTATCGCTCCATGCGTGGCTCTGTTCGCTTTGTTCACTGGCACATTGTGGGCAGTAAATACCGAGGCCATTGCCACCTGCGTGAAAAACCGTATGTTCAGTTACGATAGACAGGTAATTTTTTAGCATATCTTCCGGGAGTTGGGTCGGGACGATTTCATCATTAATGACGTATAAAATGGGTTCTTTGTGAGCGGGTGTAGGGCGATAAATGACTTCACCATATTCAACGCCTTGGAAA
The DNA here is from genome assembly GCF_011045615.1 of Providencia sp. PROV004. Classification (NCBI taxonomy): domain Bacteria; kingdom Pseudomonadati; phylum Pseudomonadota; class Gammaproteobacteria; order Enterobacterales; family Morganellaceae; genus Providencia; species Providencia sp. PROV004. The sequence continues at coordinate 2,988,127 of NZ_CP042859.1, read as the reverse complement.
TGTGGGTCAATAATGCCTTGTTCTTTTAGCCAGTCAAGCATGCGCTGGGCATGTTTGGGGGCATCTTCTAAGGAAATATCTGGGGCAACAAGGTGGCAAGTATTCATAATAACCCTTTATTGTTAAAAGCCATTAATAAGTAAGTCGATTGCGTGCTTAATGGTGTCTCGTTGGCAACTTAAGTCAACGATTTTTTTCCCTAATAATGAATGAGGGACGCAAGCCATTTGATGAGTCATTAAAATGAAAACCTGCCCGTTGATTGATAATTGTGGATTTAGGCGTACAGGTAATGTTTTTTTAACAAGCCTTGCTTGCTCATAAAGTTCAGGCGCGATAGTGACACTGGCGTTTTTTTCATGCTTTGAGCCATTGTACTCATGGTATCTCCTTAATTACACGTGTTCAGGCATGTGTAATTAAGCATGCTTATTGCTCAATAGCCAAATAACCCCCTTGAACTACGTCTATTTTCCACCATTGATTTTTTTACACTCTGTCATGCTATAGCGATAACTCGTATTTTCATTAAATTTTGGAATCACGGTGTCCGACGAGAGTGATGTAGAAAAAACAGAAGAGCCCACCCCCCATAAAAAGCAAAAAGCCAAAGATGATGGGCAAATCGTTCGTTCAAAAGAATTGAGTTCGCTAATGATGATGTTAGCTGGCGTGAGCTTGCTATGGTTAAGTGGCGGACATTTGGCGGCACAACTGCGGCAAATAGCTCGTCAGGGTTTTATTTTTGATGGTCATTACTTACAAAACACAGGCTTGATGATCAGCTATTTAGGACGTGTTGTCAGTGAGGCTTTATTTGCCTTATTACCCGTGATTGGTGGGTTAGCTTTGGTGGGGATTTCTGCGTCATCGTTAGTGGGTGGGCTCGTTTTTAATAGCAAGTTGATTAAATTTGATTTGAAAAAGTTAAATCCAATCAAAGGGCTAAAGCGTATTTTTTCGATGAATGCGTTATCTGAGTTATTTAAAGCAATTTTAAAATCCTTATTTGTGGGTTTAGGGGCGTTTATTTTTCTTTGGCAAAGTTGGCCATCATTACTGCATTTAGTGATGGAATCACCGGTTACGGCGCTAAGTAATGCACTACAGAAAGTCATTTTTGCCGGGTATTTAATTGTGTTTTTGCTGATCCCGATGGTGGCTTTTGATGTTTTCTATCAGTTTCGCTCCCATTTAAAAAAATTGCGCATGAGTCGTCAGGAAATTAAAGATGAATTCAAGCAGCAAGAGGGTGACCCGCAGATTAAAGCCAAAATTCGCCAACAACAGCGTGCGATTGCGCGTAACCGAATGATGGCGGATGTCCCAAGTGCGGATGTCATCGTCACTAACCCGACACACTATGCGGTTGCCCTTAAATATGACGACAAAAAAATGGGGGCGCCAAAAGTATTAGCGAAAGGTGCGGGCGTATTGGCTCAGCGCATCAAGGAAATTGGTGAAGAGCACCGAATATTACAGTTAGAAGCACCGCCGCTTGCTCGTGCGCTATATCGCCATGCGGAGATAGGCCAAAGCATTCCTGTTGCCTTATATGCGGCGGTTGCAGAAGTTTTAGCATGGGTTTACCAATTGCGCCGCTGGCGCCGTGAAGGTGGGCTCAGACCAAAAAAACCGAAAAATTTGCCAGTGCCACCGACGCTGGACTTTGCTGGAGATAACAATCGCGATGGCTAATTTGGCTTCATTATTAAAATTGCCGAAAAATTTACAGGGAACGCAGTGGCAAATACTTGCTGGACCGGTTCTTATCTTATTGATTTTGTCGATGATGGTACTGCCATTGCCGGCATTTTTATTGGATTTACTGTTTACCTTCAATATTGCACTTTCTATTATGGTGCTATTAGTGGCGATGTTCACTAAGCGCACATTAGACTTTGCTGCATTTCCAACCATTTTGCTATTTGCAACCTTATTGCGCCTTTCTTTGAATATCGCCTCAACGCGAATTATTTTGTTAGATGGCCATACAGGGCCAGATGCAGCTGGACGAGTTGTCGAAGCTTTTGGTCACTTTTTGGTGGGCGGTAACTTTGCCATCGGTATTGTGGTGTTCATTATTCTTGTACTGATTAACTTTATGGTTATCACTAAGGGAGCAGGGCGTATTGCGGAAGTGGGCGCTCGCTTTGTGTTAGATGGTATGCCGGGTAAACAGATGGCCATCGATGCCGACTTGAACGCAGGTATCATTACGGATGATGAAGCGAAAAAACGCCGTGCGGAAGTGACTCAAGAAGCGGATTTTTACGGTTCAATGGATGGTGCGAGTAAGTTCGTGCGTGGGGATGCGATTGCGGGGATCATGATTATGGTGATCAACGTGGTTGGCGGGTTAATTATCGGTGTTGGTCAACACAATATGTCATTGGGTGAGGCGACAAGTGCGTATACCTTGCTGACCATCGGTGATGGCCTTGTGGCGCAAATTCCTGCTTTGATTATTTCAACGGCTGCTGGGGTTATTGTCACTCGAGTGGCAACCGATGAAGATGTGGGTGAGCAGATGGTCACCCAGCTATTTAATAACCCGCGAGTGATGTGGTTGAGCGCAGGCGTTTTAGGCCTAATCGGTTTGATTCCGGGTATGCCTAACTTTGTTTTCTTGCTATTTACTGCAGCACTGGCCGCCCTTGGTTGGTATTTAGTGCGTAAATCGCAACAACCCGAAAGTGCCACGGGAGATAATAGCCAATCGCAGCATTTCCAAGAAGCAAATAAAGTGGTTGAAGCCACGTGGGATGACGTGCAACTAGAAGATTTGTTGGCGATGGAAGTGGGGTATCGGTTGATTCCCTTAGTTGATAATGACCAGCAAGGTGAATTATTAGGGCGACTGCGTGGTTTACGTAAGAAATTTGCTCAAGAAGTGGGGTATTTACCACCTGTCGTACATATTTGCGATAACTTGGCGCTTTCCCCCTGTGAATATCGAATTCTGATCAAAGGTGCAGAAGTTGGGCGGGGAGAAGCACAGCCTGGTCGTAGCCTGGCTATTGACCCAGGTAATGCCGCCGGGTCGTTACAAGGCGACGTCACCAAAGAGCCTGCATTTGGTTTACCTGCAATCTGGATTGATGATGATTTACGTGAGCAAGCGCAAATACAAGGGTATACCGTGGTATCTGCGAGTACCGCAGTGGCAACTCATTTTAATCAAATTTTGTTGCAAAACTCCAGCACCTTATTTGGCCGCCAAGAAGCACAAATGTTGTATGATCGTGTGAAAAAAGAGATGCCAAAATTGGCAGATGACCTGATCCCAGATACCATTTCGTTAACCATTTTGCACCGTGTACTACAAAATTTATTAATGGAAGATGTGGTAATCCGCGATATGCGTACCATCATTGAAACCTTAGCTGAAATGGCGGGGGAAAATGGTGAGAATAAAGATACGGATTACCTGACGTCACAAGTGAGAATTGCGTTAGGTCGGGCTATCACCCAGCAATGGTTTGGTAATGCAGAAGAAATTCAAGTTATCGGTTTAGAAGCTAGTCTTGAACAGATCTTACTGCAAGCCGCTAAAAATGGCGGGGGATTAGAGCCAAACTTGGCGCAGTTTATTCAAACTCAAGCGGAGCAAGCCGTGGCACACCAAGAGGCGATGGGAGCCCCAACGGTATTATTAGTTAACCATGGCTTACGCCTAATTTTGTCGCGTTTCTTGCGGCGCAGCCTGCCACAGCTAGTGGTCATGTCGAATTTAGAAATGACTGACCACCGTAAGATCAGAATGACGTCAATGATCAGCGGCAGTTAATTCTATCGGTATTATTTGCCATTTAGCTACAGTATTAAAAAGAGGAAAATTGCCAATAGGATACGGTAATTTTCCTCTTTTTTTATTCCAAGACTTTGCTTAATTAGCATATTTTCTTCCTTAACCATGATAATTTTTACTATAGTAAAAATTATAGTGAGTTGAAGCTAACCTGTTGGTGGGGATTCATTATGAATAATAAAATAAATGAGTTACTGAAATTTGCTCAAGAAATGAAAGCAATTGGTGGTGCTGATGGCACCGCGGCTTGCCGTATCGAGGCGCGGATAAAAACACAAGAGCTTAAGAAAAAATTCACCAACCCTAAGTCTATGACAGGAGAAGACATTAAACGTATTTGTGAGCAAAATAATATTTCTTAATCTTCTCTCGCTTCGATATTAAATATGACCAAGGAAAGTGTTTCTAAATGGGAAAGAGGGGAGATTAAACCAAATGGTGCAGCATTAAGGCTACTCAAACTAATTGATGAAAAGGTGTTTATTATCTAGTACATGAAAGGGTAATCCTTTTTAGTTTAAAAATACAAAACAACCTTAAATTGAAATTTTCTTACCTAATACAGGGCGCTTTGACTCTAAGCCATCAGCACCATAAGTAGACTGGTTATTATGCTTTTTCACAAAGTTTAGGCGCTGAGCATTTAGCTCAATATGCAATTGCAGCATCTGGTGATTACGATAATTCAGCTCTTTTAGGTTGGTGGTTAAGGTTTTAATGGCTTCCCATACCCCAGCTAGTGCGTCATTGTTCTCATAAGGTGCACTAACCTCCGCTTGTGCTTCTAATGCCAAGCGGTTTGTTTCACCATGACCAATTGCGGCAACCAGAAACCGTTTTTGTTCAGTGGTTTCTTGAAAAGGCGAAGGTGGTACACGGTGATAACCTAATAATAACTCTTCATTTTTCATTACTATCTGTAATGATTGCAAGTGAGAGAGTTGTTGCTCGAGTAATATCAGTAATTCGTCAGTCATGATGGCTATTTTTATTTCATTGATAACATGCATTCATGGGCATCACGTAAAATGCCATCGGCAATTTTTTCAGCGTCCATTTTTAAGGTGCCATCTTTGATAGCTTGTTTGATTTGCTCAACTTTAGCACTGTTAATATCGCTAGCTTGAGGTTGCAATAATTTTTTTTGTAACTCACTTGGCGCAAAAGAACTCTCTTGAACGACTTCATTGCTGGACACTTTTTTGTCGCGCATCGGGGCAGCCGCATCTTGTGGGTCGCGGTTTGTCACCTGAGTCAGCGCAGAAATTGCAGATGTTTGCTCAATAGCCATAATGTATTTTCCTATTCCCGATTTTTGTCATATGTCAGTTATCGGCTTATATTGATGAATCTTTAGTGTCTATAGTGTTACAAAATATTGCATCATTCACCAGCTATACTCGTCATACTTGAAGTTGCAGCGTTGTTGACTGCACTCAGCTAGCCGAATCACATACTCATGTATGCTCATCGGTCTATCTTCACTTGTCGCCTAGCTGCAACTCGAATTATTTAGAGTATATACTCGTATTACTGCAAGTTGCAGCGTTGTTGACTGCACTCAGCTAGCCGAATCATAGACTCATGTATGTTCATCGGTCTATCTTCACTTGTCGCCTAGCTGCAACTCGAATTATTTAGCGTATCAATGGGGTTATCTTTACCTCAATACCACTTGGACACTGCCATTTTCTAACGCTTCCCCATTCACCACTTGCCCATTTAACAAGCGTACTCGGGTATTTTGGCCGGCAGTGGCATTATTAATGGCACGACCTTCATATTTCACTGAAAAATTATCACCATTGGCGAACACAAATACCGTTTGTCCCGCTTTTATTGCCCAAGGCTGTCTTGTCATTGATTTTGTGAATGTTTGCCCGGCAGGAATATTACGCAGGGCTATCGCACCACGTAGCGCGATTTTATCGGTGCTTGCACCTGTGGGGAGTTTATGTAATAAGCCCTTCTTGGTACCGATATCGACAAATTGTATGGATTCCCCTCTATTTATATTACGTGTTGCCACGTAATACTGACCTGTCACATTCACGGTAAGCTGAATAAACTGCTTTTTCTTACCACATTGTATCGGTAGGGAAACATTACCCATATTGCGCCCACCAACTGGGGGGTTGAGCTGGGGGTTTTCACAAGTCGGCCAACGCTCAATCGGTGTTTTAATCTCAATTGAAACTTGCTTGCCTTTCCCATGAATTTGTCGAAAGTATTGGTTGATGTCTTGAGGTAACGACGCTTGAGAAAGCGTTGGAGTAAGCCCTAATAAGCTGATTACCAAGTATAATGGCAATTTTTTAGCGTAATACATCCCTTTTATCTCCCCCAGCAAGCAAACTTTTTCACGATTGCAGTTTACGCAACTCTGAAATAACGAATGAGCCAAATAGGTCAATTATTTTGCCTTTATCTCGCCATTAGAATTTTTCGTAGGCCGCTAAGATATGCAGGTCGAATTTTAATTTTTACTCGCGAACGTTCAAATCAGGGATCGCGTTATCTCCATTGAGGGCCACTATGATTGATAAATTAAACGCCACGTTTGCTTTCCAGCAACAGGCTTTGTCAATACGCGAAGCAAGGCAGACCGTATTAGCTTCAAACATTGCTAATGCCGATACACCCGGCTACCAAGCACGTGATATTGACTTTAATCGTCAACTTCAACAAGCCATGGATAAAGGTGTGGTAGGGGGAAAAGGTGTGACTCTTGCTGTCACTTCGAAAGGGCATATCGAAGGGCGAGGAGGCAAAGCCCCCAATATTGACCTGAAATATCGAGTTCCTTACCAAACCTCAATGGATGGTAATACGGTAGATATGGACATTGAACGTAGCCAATTCGCAGATAACACCCTGAAATATCAGGCCGACCTTACATTCATCAATAGCCGCGTCAAAAGTATGTTGGCTGTCTTACAGCAAGGGTAATCTTCATGGCTTTACTGAGTATTTTTGATATCTCTGCATCAGCATTGACCGCGCAATCTCAACGCTTGAATGTCAGTGCGAGCAATATGGCCAATGCAGAAAGTATAGCAGGGCCTGATGGCCAACCATACCGTGCAAAACAAGTGGTTTTTCAAATGGCACCACAAGGGCGCCATGAAGTAGGTGGTGTACGTGTGAGCGAGTTGATAGAAGACCCTACGCCACCTCGTATGGAATATAAGCCCGGCCACCCGTCAGCGAATGAAAAAGGCTATGTGCAAATGCCAAATGTCGACATGGTCGGTGAAATGATCAACACCATTTCAGCTTCCCGTAGCTATCAAGCCAATTTAGAAGTGATGAATACAGCAAAAACCTTGCTGCAAAAGACACTCACAATAGGCCAGTAAGGGAGCGTTTTCATGGGAATTGCAGCCACAATGTACGACCCTTTGGATAATACAACCGCTGGCCCTGAGCCAGCTGCGAGTAATGTGCCAAAGAAAAGTCAAAGTGACGATATGCGTGACACTTTTTTAAAAATGATTGTCACGCAAATGCAAAACCAAGACCCAACCAAGCCAATGGAAAACACGGACTTAACCAGCCAATTGGCGCAAATTGCCACGCTTGAAAGCATGAATAAACTCAGCGATAGCGTGAGTGGTATTTCCCAACAAATTGGTTCAGGTCAGTCATTACAAGCCACTCAGCTGGTTGGTAAGGGTGTGCTTATTCCGCGCAATGAAATCATCTTAGCGCCGCTCAAGAAAGAGAGCACAGGTGAAGACAGCAATGTGACTAAGCCATCAAACCCGCTTCCTGATGAAGGCATCAGCCCAAATAGCCCTTCAATGTTTGGATTGAGTAACAAAGATGCCATTGAAGGTGAAGAGGGCGCTGAAGAGCCGCAATCTGAATATATTTCTTCGCCGTTTGGTTTCTTTTTACCGAAATTGGCAGACAAAGTTGAAATTACTATTCGTGATAAAAACCGAATGGTTGTGCGAACCATTACCTATGATACGGAAGTTAAACCCGATATCTATGATATGGCGTGGGATGGTCGTGATAACAACGGAAACTTAGTCACAGATACAACAGGAAAATATTACTTTGATGTGAAAGCCGTCAGTTCGGGGGCTGAAATCGAAGTCACCAAACTGGGGTATACCCGTGTTAACGGTGTGACTCCAGGGGCTGACGCACCATTACTTGATGTTGGCATTGGGCAAAGTGTCCCGCTGAGCAGCATTTTCAAGGTTTATCCATCTTCTTAATTTACCCCCAATACTCATGGAGAAAATATGTCTTTTTCACAAGCAGTCAGTGGCTTAAATGCAGCCTCAGCGGGGCTTGATTCAATTGGTAATAATATTGCCAACTCCGCAACAAATGGTTTTAAAGGAGCGACAACCTCATTTGCAGATATGTTTGCAGGTTCAGGTGTTGGTCTCGGTGTTAATGTGGCCGCGGTGACACAAAATTTTAAAGATGGCCCAATCACGCGTACTGATAGAGCGACAGATGTTGCTATCTCCGGAAATGGCTTTTTCCGTGTACAAGACCAAAACGGTGATACTTATTACAGCCGAGATGGCCAATTCTTACGGGATAAAAGCGGTAACCTAGTGAATAACCAAGGTATGGTGGTCACAGGCTATCCTGCGAGTGTCGACGAAAAAGGCAATGTTACCATTCAAAGTGGTGGTGTACCTGAGGGCTTGAATATCCCAACGGATATGATGGATGCAAAAGCATCGGAGTTAGCGAAATTAACCATTAATTTGAATTCAGAAGACAAAATCAAAGATAAAGCTTTCGATGTTGATAACCCTGATGATTCCGCGACTTATAATTTCAGTACAACCATGACGGCGTATGATAGCCAAGGTAACACGCATGAAATCTCTGTTTATTTTGTAAAAACAGCGGACAACAAGTGGACGGCTTACGCTAAAGATGCGAATGACACAGCAGCAACTAAGCTGGGGGATATGTCATTTGATGGTAACGGAAAATTGGTGACAGAAACGGTAACACCGGGCCCGAATCCAGGTGATGAGCCTGTTGTAACGCCAATAGAAACAACGTTTGATTTTGCATACAAAGGGCTAAATGGTGCAAATGATGGCACCTTAAAAGTTGATTTAGGGAAAACTCGTCAACAAAAAGTCAGCGAATCTTCCGTCAGTGCGATTGATGTGAATGGTTATCCTGCTGGTGAATACACCACCTTTAAAATTGAAGATAACGGTTTGATTACCGCTAACTATTCTAACCAACAAAAACGTGTGGTTGGCCAAGTGGCGTTATCTGCGTTCGCAAACCCAAATGGTCTGGTATCCCAAGGTGGCAACGTTTGGGCCTCTTCTAATGCCTCTGGTAACCCAATGGACGGTGTTCCGGGTGTCGGCCAGTTTGGTAAATTAACCAGTGGTGCATTGGAATCTTCTAACGTCGATATGAGCCAAGAGTTAATCAGCATGATTGTGATGCAGCGTAATTACCAATCAAACGCGCAAACCATAAAAACACAAGATCAGATGTTACAGACGCTGGTTAACTTACGATAAAACAAGAGGGTGGCCATGGATCACGTCATTTATACCGCGATGGGGGGAGCGCGTCATGCGCTGGAAAACCAAGCGATTGTTTCAAATAACATTGCCAATGTGTCAACTGCAGGCTTTAAAGCGCAATTGTCCGCAATGCGTGCCGTTCCAATAAATGGTGACAGCGAGCAAACCAGAACGCTGGTGGTGGCATCGACTCCTGGTGCTGATATGAGCCAAGGGCCACTCAATTATACGGGTAAACAAACCGATGTTGCGTTAAACGATAAGCATTTTTTGGCTGTTGAGTTAGCCGATGGCACAGAGGCTTATACCCGTAACGGCAACATCCAAGTGTCTAGCGAAGGTGAACTTGTCATTGGCGAGCGCCGCTTACAAGGTGATGGTGGGCCGATTAACGTTCCGCCAAATGCAGAATTAACCATTGGTGCAGACGGGACAGTTACCGCACTTTTAGCCACTGACCCGCCAACGATGTTAGGGCAAATCGGGCGTTTGAAAGTGGTTGAAGCGCAACCGCAAGACTTGATCCGTGGCGAAGATGGTTTGTTCCATTTATCACCACAAGGGCAAGCGGCAAATGGTAATGCTTTGCCACAAAGTGAACGAGGAATTGTCACCGCGGGAGTCATTGAAGGCAGTAATGTCAATGCCGCGGAAGCGATGGTTTCTATGATTGCTAATGCAAGGCACTTTGAAATGCAAATGAAAGTTGTCCGCAGTGCTGATGAAAATGCACAACGGGCGAACCAATTGCTCGCTGTTAGCTAATTTCACAAAGGAATTATTATGATCCGCTCATTATGGATTGCCAAAACAGGGCTTGATGCTCAACAAACTAACCTTGATGTTATTTCCAATAACTTAGCCAACGTTAGTACGAATGGTTTTAAGCGCCAACGTGCTGTTTTTGAAGATTTAATGTACCAAAATATTCGCCAGCCGGGTGCCATGAGTTCAGAACAAACTTCGTTACCATCTGGTTTACAAATGGGTACAGGTTCACGCCCTGTTGCCACAATGCGTATTCATGCGCAAGGCGCATTAAATAAAACGGGAAATACCAACGATATCGCTATCAGAGGGCAAGGTTTTTTACATGTGCAAATGCCGGATGGTACAGATGCTTATACTCGTGATGGGGCATTACAGCCAAACCAAGATGGCCAGTTAGTGACCTCAAGTGGTTATCAAATCGTTCCTGCGATTATGATCCCCGATAACGCGAATAGCTTGTCAATTGCGCGCGATGGTACCGTGACTATCACTGTATATGGCGATAACCAACCACAGCAAATTGGCCAAATAACATTAACCACCTTCATCAATGACGCCGGTTTGGAAAGTATGGGTGAAAACCTGTATATGGAAACGGCCAGTTCTGGTGCACCAAATGAGAGCGCACCAGGTACTAACGGCGCCGGTTTACTTTATCAACATATGTTAGAAACCTCTAACGTTAACGTGGCAGAAGAGTTGGTCAACATGATCCAAACTCAACGTGCTTATGAAATCAACAGTAAGGCGGTATCCGCTTCTGACCAAATGTTACAGCGCTTAACGCAATTGTAATTGGTAAAAAATACGTAAAAATAACTCATTGCGATAGTGATGAGTTATCAATGAGAGGGATCTCTTCGTGATGATAAAACGTACACAGCAGCAAAAGAGTAACATGATGATTGAAAGCGGCACGATTTCTCAACAGCAAAAAACAGCGTTGCTAACGCATTTCATAGCGCCTAAACAGGCAGGGTTACTTGCCATTTTGGTCTTAGTTACCAGCGGTTGTGCACAAATCAAATCGCGTCCATTAGTGGACACACAAACCACTGCAATTCCAACAGCACCGACAGCACCTGCACCCAATGGCTCGATATTTCAAAGCGCGCAACCCGCTTATTATGGTTATCAACCGTTGTTTGAAGACAGGCGCCCTCGTAATGTTGGCGATATTTTAACCATTAATTTGCAAGAAAACGTAAGTGCGAGCAAAAATTCCTCTGCGAATGCGAATCGTAGTGGGAAAACAGGTTTCTTAGCTGCGATCTTACCGGGTTTCATGCAAGGGTGGATTGGCGGTAAAAACACAGAATTAGATATTAAAGGTAACAGTGACTTTAGCGGCAAAGGCGGTGCCAATGCCAACAACACCTTTAAAGGCACCATTACTGTCACAGTAGATCAATTATTGGCGAACGGTAACTTACATGTGGTTGGTGAGAAACGTATCGCGATAAACCAAGGTACTGAGTCGATTCGTTTCTCGGGAGTGGTTAACCCACGCACAATTGGTTCAGACAATCATGTGAGTTCGACACAAGTCGCTGATGCACGTATTGAATATGTGGGCGACGGCTATATTAACGAATCGCAAAACATGGGATGGCTACAACGCTTTTTCTTAAATGTTTCGCCTTATTAATTAAACATTAGCGAGAAAACAGCCGAGATAATTCAATGAAAAACAAAGTATTAATTTTGCTATCACTATTTTTTTGCTTCGCTTTTTCAGCATACAGTGAGCGTATTAAAGATTTAACTACCGTACAAGGTGTACGAGATAACGCGTTGATTGGCTATGGTTTAGTCGTTGGTCTGGATGGGACAGGTGACCAAACCATGCAAACGCCGTTTACCACACAAAGCTTGAATAACATGCTGTCACAAATGGGGATTACGGTTCCGCCGGGTACCAATATGCAATTAAAGAATGTGGCAGCGGTCATGGTCACCGCGAAATTGCCGCCTTTTGCACGTACTGGGCAGTCCGTAGATATTGTTGTTTCCTCAATGGGTAACGCGAAAAGCTTACGTGGTGGTACGCTGCTGATGACCCCCCTAAAAGGGGTAGATGGGCAAATTTATGCAATGGCTCAGGGTAACATCTTAGTGGGTGGTGCGGGTGCCAGTGGCGGTGGGAGTAGTATTAAGGTTAATCAACTCAATGGTGGCCGTATTACAGGTGGAGCGACTATTGAGCGCGAATTACCGAGCAGTTTCGGGCAAAACGGTGCGATTAACCTGCAATTAAACGAAGATAGCTTCACATTGGCACAAGATATTGCTGATGCAATTAACCGTATGGGCGGTATGGGGACTGCATCGGCGTTAGATTCAAGAACGGTACAACTACTGCTGCCTGCCAATAACCGTGACCAAGTGCGTTTTTTAGCCCGGGTACAGGAACTGAATGTACGTGCGCCAGTGGCTGAGGCGAAAGTCATTCTCAATTCGCGTACGGGATCTGTAGTGATTAACCGCAGTGTCACTTTAGATAGCTGTGCTGTTGCACACGGCAGTTTAGCGGTTACGGTAGAAAGACAAACTCAAGTTAGCCAACCGGATACCCCATTTGCGGGAGGGCAAACCGTAGTGACTCGTAATACCAATGTTGGGGTGCGTGATCAAGGTGGGGCGCTGCAAAAAGTCAATGCAAGTGTGCAATTAAACCAAGTTATTCAAGCACTGAATACACTCGGTGCAACACCAAACGATTTGATGTCGATATTACAAGCGATGGAAAGCGCAGGTTGTTTACGCGCGAAACTGGAGATCATCTAATGAGTGACATGCAGCTATTGCAAGGTGCCGCATTTGATTTACAGTCACTGGGGCAGTTAAAAGGTGAACTGAATAAAAATTCGGAGCAAGGGCTGCGCCATGTCACGCAGCAACTTGAGGCAACATTCGTTCAATTGATGCTAAAAAGTATGCGTGACGCACTCCCGCAAGATGGCTTATTTTCCAGCGACCAAACTCGTATGCTGACCAGTATGTATGACCAGCAAATCGCCCAAGATCTTTCGCAAAAAGGTTTAGGTTTCGGGGAAATGATGTACCAACAGCTCACTCGAGACCAACATACTTCAAGCGAGCCAACATCCAACAGCTTACTAGCGTTAGATGAAAAAACAGCACAATCATTACCACCATTTAATATGGAACAAATGATGCGACACTTTGCGCCAATGGGCGATGCACTATCGGCACCATTCCAAAAAATCAAAGCATTATCGCTTAACAGCAGCAATTTTATTAGCCGATTAATTGGCCCCGCAAAAGCCGCGAGCCAAGACAGCGGTATTTCACATTTTCTGGTATTAGCACAGGCGGCATTAGAAAGTGGTTGGGGTCAGCGAGAAATTCTGAAGTCAGATGGAAAAACCAGTCATAACTTATTTGGGATCAAAGCGGGAAAAAACTGGCAAGGGCCTGTTACGAATATTATGACAACAGAAGTGATTAACGGCAAAACCATCAAAATACGTGATGATTTCCGCGTTTATGGCTCTTATGAAGAGGCGATTGCGGATTATATCAATCTATTGACAGAAAACCCGCGTTATAAAGACGTCAAAAAAGCGCCGACACCAGAGATTGCTGCACGCCGTTTACATCAAGCAGGATATGCCACAGACCCGAGTTATTCGGACAAACTGATTACTTTGATTAATCAAATACGTGGTCATCAACCAATAGGTAGTCATTCTGCTTCAAGGGCTGTACAGGCATATACCATAGATTTGAACGATATCTTCTAAAAATACGGAATTATTGGGAGTTTGGACTAAACAATTACGCTGAATTTCCGATAACCAAATATGCTCTAAATAATTTGAGTTGCTATCGCTTTCATTGTGTCAGCCAATGGTGGCGATAAGCACCCAGAACAGGAAAAGCTTATGCTGAACAATGTAATGAATAATGCGCTCAGTGGTGTGAACGCTGCACAAGGCGGGTTAAGTGTTATTTCTAACAACTTAGCCAACGCTGGTGTGGGTTACTATCACCGCCAAAGTGCTGTTTTCGGGGAGAATCCCGGTACGATGACACCTAATGGCTATTTTGGTAACGGCACTTATTTCAGCCATGTTCGCCGTGAGTTTGATGAATTTATCAATGCGCAGTACAGCCAATCCCGCGCACGTAGTGGCGACTATGAGGCGTACGTTAAGAATTGTAATAAAGTTGATGATTTGCTTACTAATGATATTGAAGATATCTCAAGCAATATTGGTAGCTTTTTCACCGCGTTAGATGCAGCTAGCAGTGATGCAAGTGACAAAACGTTGATTGACGTTTTTTTAGGCAATTCAAATGCACTACTAAGCCAGTTTAAAGAAGCGGATCGTCGTCTGCAGGAAATGGAACGCGATACCAATCATCAGATAGAAAATAAAGTAAAAGACATCAATATCTACGCTGAAAAAATTGCCGGCTTAAACCAGCAAATTTCACGGATCCGTTCAGTAAGTGGTTCAGAGCCAAACGATTTATTAGACGTGCGTGACCGTTTAGTCAATGAAATTAACTCATTAATTGGAGTGAAGGTTATTGAGCAAAACGGTAACTATAATGTGACCTTTGCCAATGGGTTACCACTAGTCACGGGGGAGAAAGCTAATCGTCTGGAAGCGGTTCCGTCTTCTAAAGATGATAGCCGTTTTAGTATTGGCTTTGTTGGAGCTAATGGCCAAGTCCGCGAAATTCCTGACGAATCATTTCGTGGTGGGGAACTCAGTGGTATTTTGCGTTCTCGCCAAGAAGTCATGGACCCGGCTTATCAAAAACTCAATAAGTTAGCATTAGTTTTCGCGACTAAATTCAATGAAGTACATAGCAAAGGTTATGATGCCAACGGCAACACGGGCAAAGACTTCTTTGAAATTGGTAAAGGAACTGTCGTTAGCAACACCCATAATAGTGGCAAAGCGGACTTTGATCTCAGTTATAGCGATGTGTCTAAAGTCACAGGCAATAACTACGAGATGCGTTTTGACGGCAGTGAGTGGAATGTCACACGTTTACCAGAAGGTACCAAAGTACCTGTGGATTCAAATACGGCAGGGACACTGAAATTTGATGGTTTAGAAATCAAAATCAGCAATAGTACGGGTATGTCAAAAGGTGACTCATTTCTGGTGAAGCCAGTGAGTGGTGTGATCAACGGTATGCAGACCTTGGTCAGCAATGCATCCGATTTTGCGGCAGCGGGAAGCAAAGACAGTGGCCCTGGTGACAATGAAAACATTAAAGAACTGGTTAAATTACAAGACGAAAAACTGATTGATGGTAGTTCTACGTTTTCCGATTTCTATGCAACGTTAGTTAATGATGTGGGTAGTAAAACCAAACAAGCGCAAATTGATTCAGAAACACAGAACAAGATGACCGAGAGCTTCTATGAGCAAGAACAAGCTATCTCGGGCGTGAATATGAATGAAGAAAGTATTCAGATGCAGAAAATCCAACAGTTTTTCAATGCCAATGCGCAAGTGCTAAAAACGGTGGATGATTTATTTAACGCATTGATGCGTGCATTCTAAATATTAGCGATAGGATAAGGATTTAGCGATGCGTTTAAGTACCAATATGATTTATCACCAACGCTTGCAAGACATGAATAGTGCGCAAGCGCGTTGGATGGATGCAGGGAGCCAATTAGCTTCTGGTAAGCGTGTAAGCAAGCCTTCTGATGACCCGCAAGCATCTTCGCAAGCGGTGCGGATTAATCAGTCAGAAAACCGTAACCAACAATATGTAGCAAGCCGTGGATTTGCGAAAACGGGAATGACATTGCAAATGAGTATTTTGACTCAGATGACGGATGTGACGACGCAAATCGATACCACGATTATTCAGGCATCAAACCAAGGTGCTTTAAGCGATAAAGACCGCAATACTTTGGCTGAACAGCTAACGGGTTTAAAAGAGCAATTAGTGGCGTTAGGTAACTCGACAGATGGAAATGGTCGGTATATTTTTGCGGGTTTTAAATCAGATAAACCGCCATTTGAAATTGATGCTAGTGGTGAGGTGCTCTATCACGGTGGTGATAAAGCCATTATGCAGAATGTGGCGAGTGACCGTGAGATGACAACCTATTTCACCGGTGCGCAAGTGTTTGATACAGACAGTAATGGTGTGGTCAATATTTTTAAAGCGTTGAACACGGGTATCGAATCACTGAAAAAACCATTGCAAGGAGCACCACAAGCAGATTTAGACCAAGCGCAAGCAGAGTTGGGTGAAGCGAACAGTGCCATCAAGTCCGCATTAGATCAAATTTCCAACATTGAAGCTAAGCAAGGTCTACAGCTACAGGAAATTGATAAATTAGACTTTTTAGCTGACACGCGCTCTATTCAAAATGCAGCCCGTAAAAGTGAGTTGTTAGAAACCAACTGGACTGGCACCACTACAGATTATTATAAAGAAAAAGCGATGTTTGAAGCTTCACAAAGTATTTTTAAAGACTTAAACAGCATGTCACTTTTCGGCAGCCGTTAATTATTTAATATTATTTTTACTCACCGCGCTTTGGAGTGATCCAAGCGCGGTTTTTTTGAGCTTTAAAAATGCTATGTTAGACAATATGTTATAGATTTGATGTAAAAAATTTGAATTAATGTTTTATTACGCAATAAACTTTAATAATTAAATGATAATATGTATTATTCTCATTTGAGTGTTTTGTGATATAGGAGATTTATGCGAGTTTTTAAGGTAAATACTAAATGGGTTTTCACTATTATTGTTTTATTAGGAGCTATTCCTTTAGCTGCAATATGGCTAAATGTGTTCTCAAATTCTACTGTAACTAATATTAATAACTGGTTGGGTGAGTTTCATGCAATATACATTAGCAGCATCACTTAACGAAATATTACCATGTGCTGTGGGAGCGATTCCATCGTATATCAAATTATCACGGAAACTACTATGTGGGGTAACTACCATTACATCATTCATCTGATTTCCTCTTTATGAAAATATAAATAAATTACAATATTTAAATACATTCATTAAAGAAATGAAACAATACACAAAATATAATGACACTTATTAAAATATTAATGAGAAGTCAATGATGTGAGAGAATGGCTATTGTGACATGTTCAGAGCGACACTGGCATATAAATTTACTTGCGAAAATAAATTAATTTTATACCTAAATTTTAGTTAGGTTTAGTATTGGGTATTTACTGAGACTGTCATTAGATAGTTTAGAAATGTATCAAATAATAGGTGATATTTACAACTATACTAGTTGCTTTTAATATAGACTACAAATAGGAAATTAAATCAGTTTTTCTTGGGCTACTTTAATTATCAAATTCGAAAAATTACTTTGATAATCAATTAATCATTAATTAATTTATTAATTATCTATTCTCAAACAAACAAATTAAACATCAATGATAGCTGCTCAAATGCTTGGTGGATAAGCCGTTCCGTGTAGCGGGGAAGTATGGAAATAATCAACCCTAACATACTGATACCGATGGTTAATGTAAGGGGGAAACCCACCACAAACACGGATAGCTGTGGGGTCATTCGGTTTAGAATACCGAGAGCAAGGTTAAGAATGAGAAATAGTGTAATGAACGGTAGTGCTAGCATTAACCCATTAATAAATATAGTGTTAGCAAATTGAACAAACACCCAAAAACCATCGCGATTTAATGGTGCGGTTTGAATTGGGATAAGTTCAAATGAATTGACCACAATATAAATAAGCCACAGGTGCCCATCGAAAGCGAGAAACAATAAAATAGTGATGACGTTAAATATGCGCCCTAAAATCGGCATATTAGGTCCACCGGTCGGGTCAAAAAAGGTGGCGAACGATAACCCCATTTGCAAACCAATCACTTCTCCCGCATGGCGCACGGCAGCAAATGCCATTTGCATTGTGAGTCCCATCGCAATACCAATCACCATTTGCTGCACGATAACCCATAGCCCCATGGCAGAAAATAGGGGAATATTTACGACAGGAAGTTGTGGGGAAACAATCAAGACGACAAAAAAAGCCAATGCGACGCGAACTTTGGTAATTGCCTGTTTTTCATTAAAAAAGGGCGCTGTACCAAGCAGCGCCAAAAGGCGTATGAAAGGGTAGAAACCTTGGCTTAGCCACAATGTGAGTGTTTCGCTGGTGATAGTTAGCATTGTTAGCCAATAATAAACGGTAAATTGCTCAATAATGACCGCATATAATCGGTAAGCAAGTTCAGCATCCAGGGCCCTGCAATAATAATCACAGAAATGACCGATAAAATTTTAGGGATAAAAGATAGCGTCATTTCATTCACTTGTGTGGCGGCTTGCAGTAAGCTGATAATTAAACCTGCGGCTAAAGCGGCTAATAACAAGGGAGCCGCTAGCATCAGTGCGATTTTCATCGCCTCAGTTCCCATCGCCATCACTGATTCAGGTGTCATAACTACTCCGAGTAAAATAATCCTAATTAAAAAAGCTTTGCGATAATGAGCCAAGTAATAATTGCCAGCCATCAACCAAAACAAACAACATTAATTTAAATGGCAAGGAAACTGTTGCAGGTGGAACCATCATCATCCCTAATGCCATTAAAACACTGGCAACCACTAAGTCGATGATTAAAAATGGAATAAAAATGGTAAAGCCAATTTGGAATGCGGTTTTTAGTTCGCTGGTAATAAAAGCGGGCACTAAAATACGTAACGGAACATCTTTCGCTTCTTGAATTTCACCGACTTTAGCTATCCTTGCAAACAGGGCCAAGTCGGATTCTCGCGTTTGCCCTAGCATGAAGGTTCTTAATGGTGCAGTGCCTTTCTCTAAAGCGGTTTCGAGGCTAATTTTATCTTCGCTAAACGGCTGGTAGGCTTCGCGGTAAACTTGGTCAGCAACGGGTGACATCACAAAAAAGGTCAAAAATAGCGCCAAGCCTAGTAAGACTTGATTCGGAGGCGCGGAGGGCGTTCCGAGAGCGTTACGTAATAAACCTAAAACAATAATGATGCGAGTAAAACTGGTCATCATTAACAATAAGGCAGGAATAAAGCCTAATAAGGTTAAAAATAATAGAGTTTGAACGGGTAAAGACCAAGTTTGTCCCCCATCTGCTAGAGAATGGCTAATAACGGCAGGTAGTGCCGCAGAAGCTGAATTCGGCAGTAAAAACAAGAGCGCAGTAATCGTGAAAAGAGATTTTAGAGGTAACATTGAGTGCTTCCGATTACTTATGCATAGATGTCACTGAAGCTGCAAATTTTGCAGCCTCTTGTTTTTTCTTTAATAAAGACTGAAATGTGAGCGGTTCAACTGGCAATCCCGTTGTGCTTTCAGGTTCTGATGAGTATTGGTGTAACAGGCTGATATTTTGTGTGGTAACACCTAATACTAAGCACTCATTATTCACCTCAACCACCACAATACGTTCTTTATTTCCTAATGAGCAGCGGCTTTTGACTTTTATGATTTGCTCATTGCCCATTTTTTTTGGCGCAAATCCTAATTTTTTCACCAACCAAGCCCCTGCTAATATCAATAAAATAATCCCCCCTAAAGTACCGGATATCTGCGTTAAGCTATCATTATGGTCAATAGCCGGCGCATTAGGTTCACTCGAGGAAACGGTTGTTGATAAAAAAGGCACAGATGTCGGTGCCTGCTCAGTTTGATTGGATATTGCCATTATTAGCGACTCACGTTGTTAATTAACGGCTTAAACGGCGCATACGTTCAGAAGGCGTGATGATATCAGTGATACGAATACCGTAATTGTCTGAAACCACGACCACTTCACCTTGTGCAATTAAATAGCCATTGATTAAAATATCCAGCGGCTCACCCGCTAAGCCATCCAGAGAAACCACTGAACCCTGGGATAAGCTCAGTAACTTTTTAATGGTCATTTTAGTGCGACCCAATTCAACAGAAAGACGCACTGGGATGTCCATGATCATATCGATATCGGACAGCTGATTTAGCGGGTTTTGTCCATCAAAGTTGTCGAAAGCCTGTGCACCAGCTGAGGCGGATTCCGCTTTTTTTTGCTGTTCCAGCGCTTCAGCCCATAGGTCTTCACTGTCGTGATTGGTTGATGCATCAGGAGAGTTCTTCGCCTCACTCATTGGTACTTTCCTCATCTAGAGTGTTTAATACAGGGTTAATCAAATGTTCTACACGCAATGCATACTGGCCATTTTGAGTACCGTATTGACTGGTTAATACGGGAACACCATCAACATTAACGATGAGGCGGTCAGGTTTCTCAATTGGGATCACATCCCCTTTTTGCAGTTGCAGTAAGCGAGAAATTCGCATTGGAATGTCAACAAAGTTGGCAACCAATTCAAGTTCAGAGCGTTTTACTTGGGTAACAAGATTGGTTACCCAAGTTTCATTTTCTTGGTGACCTTGCTCCATTGGTGGGTTAATCAAGCGCTCACGCAATGGCTCGATCATGGCAATTGGAATACATATACTGAATTCACCAACGGTATTGCCTATCTCCACTAAAAACGGTGTGGTCACCACAATGTCATTAGGAGAGGTAGTGATATTGGTGAATTTGACTTGGATTTCAGAACGTACATATTCCACTTCAATATCAGCAATTGGTTTCCAAGCATCGCGATAAGCCCCTAAAGCTAATTTGAGCATGCGATTGATAATGCGTTGTTCAGTATTGGTAAACTCTTTACCTTCTTGCCGTACAGGGAAGCGACCATCTCCACCAAATAGGTTGTCGACAGCGATATAAACTAGTGCGGGTTCAAAGGTAAACAATGCCGTACCGCGTAACGGAGGCATATGAATTAAGTTGAGGTTGGTTGGTACCGGTAAATTACGCGCAAACTCATGATAAGGTTCAATTTTAATTCCGCCTACTGTAATGTCTGGGCTGCGGCGTAGCATATTGAACAAACCCATACGGAACTGGCGAGCAAAACGTTCATTGATGATTTCGAGAGACTGCATTCGCTCACGAATAACCCGACGTTGAGTGTTCGGGTCGTAAGGGCGAACATTATCTTTCCCTTGAGTCTCTGGCACAGGCGTACTGCTTGATGGCGTATCATCATTAAGCAGCGCATCAATTTCGGCCTGAGATAAAATATTATCGCTCATGAATATTACCGCAGAATAAAAGTAGTAAATAACACATCAGAAATATCCTGATCGGTATCCCCCGGGATCAGGGTAGGGGTAAGGGTTTGCTTGATATCTTTCATTAACTGCAACTTACCTTCATGCGTCTCGATATTTTTTGCTTTTTGCTCTGAAAGCAGCAGTAACATACGGCTACGTACTTCAGGGAGGTATTCATGAAGTTGTTTACGCGATTTTTCATTCGCCAGTCGCAAGGTCACATGGATATAAAGCACACGATCCGGCGCATCGGCAGCACCGGTTAAATTGACGGTAAATGGCTCTAATTCCATAAAAATAGGTTGTGGCATGTTCGGACGCTTTTCTTCCTCATTCGCCGTTTGTGTGCCTTGTTGTGTCGTCCACCAGGTATAACCCCCAAACCCTGCACCAGCAAGGGCGATAAGGGTAAGTAGAATAAGCAACCCTTTATTGGAACTTTTTGATTTTTTGCTCGACGACATTTAGCTGAATTCCTGTTTCTTGGATGCTAAACCCAAATGGGTTTTTACGTTATGATCTCTAGCATTATGGCTTGGTTGCCAAGAGTTAAAGGAGTGAAAAACGAAACAAAAAGGCGGTAACTCGGCGCTTTAGCTAGGAAATTACCGCAATTTGTTTATTTATTATGCAAAAGTGTTAATTCCACCTTGTCGTGATGCCGTTGTTATTGGTGTAACAGTGGCATTCGCTTCGCTGATACCGACAGCCCCCACGGATGGATGTGTGGCTTGAATTTGTCCATCGTGTTGGTGGGTATTTTGCTGCGAGCTATCAGATTGGTGGTTCAAGTTATCTTGGCCAACAGAGCCCTGAGCGAGATGAATACCACTTTCTTGTAATGCACTGCGTAGCACTGGCATCATCGACTCCATGGCGGCACGTACATGGCTATGTGGTGACACAAAATGCATCACCGCTTGATTATCTTCGATACGTAAATGCACATTTAGTGAACCTAACTCTTCAGGATGCAAACGAATTTGCGCTTGAGAAACCCCTTGGCGAGAGAAAAACAGCATATGTTGGCTTAATTGCTGCTGCCATGCTTCGCTGCCTAATTGGCTGGCTAAATGCAGAGTTGGTGTAGCCGTTGGTGCATTCATCGTTGCCGCTTGGGCCGTTGATGTAGTTGGCATCATGCTAATCGGCGCAGTTGTTGTATGTTGTGACGATGTGGTAGTAAAAGCACCAGTTTCAGTTTGTAAGGTAAACGCACCTTTTGTGGTTTGGTTTAGGGTATCGCTTGAAACATTTTGTAGGTTTAATACGGGTTCTTTATCACTCACTTTTTTATTCAATGCCATAAAATCGGTAGTTAAATTTTTGCCACGTATATCTTTTGGGTTATCAAGGGAAAAAAGAGATTGGTCACGACGTTCTTCTTTTTCATTCTTAATAAATACCCCAAGCTCTGGGCTGTCTTCTTCGCCTGCCAACTGTAGCTGTGAACCCTCAAGATGCTTGCCATCATCTTGATTAATGATGCCATTCGTATTATCCGTTAGATGTTGCATTTTTTGACTAAATGCGCCTAATGCCGGATGAGCTTCAGTTCGGATTGTGGTATTCGCTGCTGTTTGTACTTGGCCTGCTAATGACTGTTTCAAGCTATTTAACCATGCTTGCTCGTTGGCGTCTTTACCTGTCAATAAGTCAGTATTAAGGGCAGTTTGTACACTATCTGCCCGTAAGTTACGGCTAAAATTGAGCTGTTCTATGGCACTTTCAGCCGTTTTTTGTCCAGCTTGGGTTTGCTCTATCGTTTCTTTACCCGCTATTGCCAATTTGTTGTCGACAATGTCTTTATTAAGAGCTTCTTCATTAACAGGTTGATTAGTAACGTTTTGTTTTTCAATAGGTTGCTGGCTATCAAGCATGGCTTGAAAGGGAAGAGCAGGGGCTTGATTTTCATCAGCGCGCGATTCATTTTGTGGTAGATTGCCATTTTTTGTCGATGACGAAGCTGGCATATTCAGGGCGTTGATGTCCATTTATTGAGGTCTCCGTAAAGTCGCTCGTTGAGCAAACTCATCCATTTGCTTTTGTTCTAAGCGGTTTTGACGTTGGTATTCAGTATGTTCAGCGCGTTGAATTAATGTATCGAACGCATTGACACGTTGTTGTTTTTCTTGCCAGTGACGATTAGCTTCGTTAACGCGTTGCTCCCATAAATTCAGTTGCTGTTGCTGCTGCTCGATGGTCAGCTCCAATGTGACCAAAAATTGCTGATAATTCTGCCACTTATCCGATTCCATGCCTGTATGCAAGGTTTGGTTGAGTTTTTGACGATATTCGGATTGATAGTTTTCCAACATACTCAGCTGCTGCGCCATTTGTGTATGCGTTTGGCGTACTTGAGCTAACACTTTCGCCGCTTCTTCCGAGGCTTCAACAGCTAAGGTGAGTAATGTTGTTAAGGCATTATTTTTGGCCATTTATCCCCTCGTTATTCGTTGGGAACCACTTGAGTCAACTGTTCGCATGCGGTTTGATAATCACATCGCTCATCAATATCTTGCTGCAAGAACTTCGACATCCGTGGGTAATATTGAATTGCTGTATCCACCATGGGGTCACTGCCCATGGCATACGCACCGACGTTAATTAAATCTCGGTTGCGTTGATAACTAGACGTTAACTGCTTGAAACGTTGAATTTTTCGGTAATGCTCTTTAGGAATGAGCTCCGTCATTGCTCGGCTGATGGATGCCTCGACATCAATCGCAGGGTAGTGCCCTGACTCTGCCAGTGAACGTGAAAGAACAATGTGGCCATCCAAAATGGCGCGAGCCGAGTCAGCAATTGGGTCTTGTTGGTCATCCCCTTCCGTTAAAACGGTATAGAAAGCGGTAATTGACCCACCATTTTTCCCATTTCCTGCACGTTCAACTAATGCCGGTAATTTGGCAAATACAGAAGGTGGATAGCCTTTCGTTGCTGGTGGTTCACCTACGGCTAAAGCAATTTCCCGTTGTGCCATGCTGTAGCGGGTGAGTGAATCCATAATCAACAGCACACTTAAACCTTTATCGCGAAAATACTCAGCGATACGAGTGGCATAAGAGGCGCCTTGCATGCGCAATAAAGGGGACACATCGGCTGGCGCAGCAACGACAACGGCACGTTTTAAGCCATCAGCCCCTAAAATATTTTCAATAAAATCTTTAACTTCACGGCCACGTTCACCAATCAACCCGACTACGATAATATCGGCTTGTGTAAAGCGAGCCATCATGCCAAGTAACACGCTTTTCCCCACACCAGAGCCTGCAAATAGCCCCATGCGCTGGCCTCGACCAACCGTTAATAACGCATTGATTGCACGAACTCCAACATCCAATACACTGCTAATAGGCGTTCGTTCCAATGGGTTAATTGGTGGAGTGATTAACGGAGCGCGGGTTTTTACCTCCAATGGACCTTTTCCGTCTAATGGATTACCTTGCGCATCAAGTACTCTACCTAATAATTCATTACCAATGGGTAATAGGCGGCTAGTTTGCCCGTCATCGCCAGTTGATTGCGCATAAACACGTGCACCTGGTGCAATTCCTTCAAGGTCAGCAAGGGGCATTAATAGCATTCTTGGGCCGTTAAAACCGACGACTTCACATACCACTTCGTCCGAGCCGCCATTAATAGAGCGCTCAATAAAGCAGGTTGCCCCTAAAGGCATTTTAATACCTTCGGCTTCCATCACTAAGCCAGTGATTTTTGTGAGGCGGCCATAACGACGCACCATCGGGATCCCTTTCATCCGCGATTCTAAATCGTCCAGTGAGGCAATCCAGCGTCCCAATCGTGCCGTCATGAAAAGCTCTCCGGTGCATATAAACGACACAATTCTTGCCAGCGTGTCGCCACAGTCATATCAATTTCACCGTCTTCTGCGACGACTCGGCAACCACCGATATGCAGTTTAGGGTCAGCCACTAAGCGCCAGCCATTCAAGTTGAGTAGGGAACCGAGATGCTGCTCGATTAATTCAAAATGATTTGGATTGACGTGCAGCTCAGGTTGCCCAGCAAAAATTGGTTTTTGCTGGAGTAAATGACTGATCTCTTCCAGTAATGCCGTACCATCACAGACGGTAGATTGGCCTAAGACTTGCTTAGCGGCGGTCAACGCTATCTGCAACAGCTTAGTGGTCACCACCGTATCAAAGGTATCGAGTGAATAATTGAACTCAGACAGCAATTTTTGCCATGTTTCAATTACGGGTTGTTGCATAGCGAGCGCTTGCTCACGGCCTTGCTCTTCTCCAGCACGCAAGCCTTGTTCAAAGCCAGCTTGATAACCTTCTTGCTGGCCTTTTTCATGCCCTTGTTGGTAGCCGGTGCGCTGCGCATCTTCTTTTATGTTATCGAGCAAGTTAATTTGCTCTAACACTTCTTTCGGCTCAAGGCATGGGACTTTGGGGGCGTCAGGTTCAGGAACATCGCTTAATGCAGGAATGCCTGAGTTGAGATCCCATTGATTAAGCTCACGAAGCTGCCAAGGTTGCCATTGGTCATTTGGAATTGTTGACTTAGACATACACGTCGTCTCCACCACCTATAGCGATTTCGCCTTTTTCGACTAAACGACGAACGATAAGCAAAATGGCTTTTTGTTCGTTTTCCACTTGAGACATACGTACAGGAGAGCGAGATTCCAAATCGTCGCGTACGATTTCCGCTGCACGAGCAGCCATATTGTTGAGGAAGTGGTCGCGTAGAGCTTGGTTGCTGCCTTTGAGGGCAATAACCAGCGAGTCTGTCGAAACATCCTGCAAAATACGTTGAATGCTGCGATTGTCCACTTCGATAAGGTTTTCGAATAGGAACATTTCATCAATAATTCGTTGAGCCAGTTCACCATCGTAATCACGCATTGCATCGATAACGCTTTCTTCTTGCTGGCTTTTCATCAAGTTGATGATTTCTGCCGCGGTTCTTACGCCACCCATTTTGCTGCGCTTGAGGTTTTGACCATCCAGTAAATTGTTCAATACCTCAGTCAATTCCGCTAATGCCGCAGGTTGTACGCCACCAAAGGTGGCGATACGTAGCATAATATCGTTGCGTTGGCGCTCTTCGAATAATTCAAGTACATCTGCTGCAAGGTTGCGTTTTAAATGAACCAAAATGGTGGCGATAATTTGTGGATGTTCATCGCGAATAATATCGGCAACGGTTTGTGGTTCCATATAGTTGAGGCTTTCGATCCCTGAGGTGGTTTCTTGTTTTTCAAAGATATCTTCCAGCAGGCTCGCAGCACGTTCTTCGCCCAGAGCCTTTATCAATACAGAACGTAGGTAATCGTTGGTGTTAATATTAAGCGCCGCAAATTGAATTGCGGACTCTTCAAATTCTGTTAACACTTCCGCCAGTTCGTTATTTGAGATTTGGCGCATGTTTGACACCGCCATACTCAATTGCTGAACTTCTTTAGGGTTCAGGTGCTTAAACACTTCAGCAGCCTGATCTTCACCGAGTGTCATTAACATGACGGCACTTTTTTCTGTTCCACTTAAACTCATTGGGATTTTCCTAACCACTGACGGATAACCATTGCCACGATTTGTGGGTCTTTTTCTGCCATTTCACGTATGCGTTGGCTTTGGATTTCTGCGCTAACACGTTGACGAGTTAGACGACGACGCGTTTGCTCATCCATATCTTCATCAATCACTTCATCAACCACGAGAGGGGTTTTCATTTGTGTTGCAACGAAAACTTCAGCATCGGCTTGAGCTTGCTGTGTCTTACGGTATTTAACCCATTGTGGTTTGATACCAAAACGCCACATAAACCAAGCAATAATGGCAATAAGCAGTATTTTTCCGTAATCCAGAAGCTGAGCAATAAATTGTGGGCTTTCCAGTAACGATGGTTCTTCCTCAACAGGCGTCTCATTGGTAAACAATGAATTGGTAATGTTGAGAGAATCACCTCGTGCAGTGGAAAAACCCATGGCTTCGCGTGTCAATGCTTCAATTTGTTGCAGCATTTCTGGCGGCAATGGCTTCATTTCTGGACCATTTTCGCCATCTTGTGAATGGTAATTAACAATAACTGCGACCGAGAGCCTATCAACGACACCAATTTGCCGTTGGGTATGGCTAATTTTGCGATCTACCTCGTAATTCGTAGTTTCATCGCTTTGTGAGTTTGAGACACTATTACGGTTATTTGCTGTTTGAGTGCCATCTTTATTGTCTTTATTGGTTTCAATTGGTGCATTTGGTGCACTAACGGGTTGATTTGAAAGCGCTCCTGGTACTCCACCTGTTCCACCATTATTATTTTGCATACTTTGGCTATTTTGGCGGGAACGAATAGCAGCGCTATCTGGCGTTTGGTTAGGCTTATATTCCTCTGAAGTTTGCTCCACTTTAGAGAAATCCATTTGCGCGGTAACCTGTGCATGGATATTGGCGCGCCCCACGAGAGGGGACAAAATATCTTCAATACGCTGTTTGAGATGCGACTCCATCTCTTTGGTCATTTTTATTTGCGCACTATTAACCGACTGCTGGCTATTATCATTATTGGTCAGTAAACGGCCCGCTTGGTCAACAATAATGACATTGCTTGCAGTTAATCCTGTGACACTGCTGGATACCATATGCACAATGGCGCTAATTTGCCCCTCATCGAGCATTCTTCCTGGTAATAAACCGACCGTCACCGAAGCTGTTGGCAGCTTTTGCTCACGCACAAATAAGGTCGGTTTAGGAATCGCTAAATGTACCCGAGCACTTTGTACTGGGCTTAATGATTCAATAGTTCGTGAGAGTTCACCCTCTAGCGCACGTTGGTAGTTGATTTGTTCACTAAATTGGCTAATACCAAATTGTTCTTTATCTAATAATTCAAAACCCGTATTGCCACCTTTAGGTAAACCTGATTGAGCGAGCTTTAAACGTAATTCATGCACTTTATCTGCAGGAACTAAAATAGCGCTACCATTATCAGCAATTTGATATGGCACATTCATCTGAGTTAGCTGGCCAACAATATCGCCACCATCTTTAGCACTTAAATTGCTAAGAAGTACACGGTAGTCAGGGCTGCGTAACCAGAGGAGAAGGGCGACAATAATTGAAACAGCCGCAGCCGCCGCAATCATTAACGGTATTTTAGGATCAGCTTTAATCCTTTCAACTATAGAGGCAAAACCCTTTTTGGCCTCCCCCGTGTCTTTAGATGCGGCACTCATAAATATTCCCTGCTTGGCAGACTACTAGACGGATGAAAATACTTTTGGTGAAACAATGTTATTTCCCTCTTCGTAACGTCACTTTTTCACTTTGCTATTATTTCTTGTCTTGCGGGAATCTAATGACGGAATCAGCCTATAAAATTGGTGTTATTTATCGGCTTCAAGTTAAAAAGGGTGTGATAGGGTAAGCTGGCCAATATAGGTTAGTGAAAAATTCACAATAATTAATAAGAAGAGAATCGAATGACAGTTCAAGCCATTGAAGGGGTTATTTCACAATTAAATGTCGTGGCAACCCAAGCCACTAACCCAATAAAACCAGCAATAGAGCCAGTTGGATTTGCTGACCATCTGGTTGCTTCTGTAAATCAAATTAATAAAACACGTAATGATTCTGCCAAGCAAATTGAAAATTTCACGTTAGGAAAGCAAGATATTTCCTTGAATGATGTAATGGTCGATATGCAAAAAGCCAGTTTAAGTTTACAAATGGGTATTCAAGTGCGTAATAAGCTGGTGGCGGCGTATCAAGAAATTATGTCAATGCCAGTGTGATTGGTTTATCTATTTGAATAAGGTCAAGTCGTTGATAGTGATGGCCGTATATTAACGTGTGTTAGAAAACATGGGCGTGGGAAACTGCGCTTGAGCAAATTCGGCAGGAATGTGAGAAAAACATGGTTCCACTTTAAAAGTGGCATTATTAAAATCTGATTTTTTTGTAGTTTCTTAGGCCTTCAGTTAATAGCTGATGGCTTTTATTTATAGAAAAACTGAAAAGCAAAGAAAAGCCCCAAATATCAAGGAAAAATAAACTGATACAATAGGTTAGAGTACACTATCAGCATAGACTCTTTATAAAGGATTTACATGAATAAAGTGTAAGCAATACAGAAAATAAAATACAAATTAGAGTCTCGTTAAATGAATAAGGAATACTAGAGGATTCAAAATAAATATACCCTCTAGCATTTGAAATAAGAGCATTAATGTTTATTGGGCCGCTCTTTGTATTGCTTCTCCTCCTGCTTCTATATCTTCACCAACACCTTTAGTGGTATTACAGGCAGTTAATGTGAAAGCAACAACTAATGAGCAAATGAGGAAATTGATTTTTTTTAACATATTATCTTCCTTTCAAGTTTAAAGTTATAAATTACAAAAGGTCATCTTTAATTATAGCAGAACAAGTCGATGACTATTTTTAGCTGTATACTGCAGTAAGGTTAGGATTAAACCCTCATATTTTTGTGGAATTAGTATTGTTAGTGATACCTGACAAATGAAAATGAGCTGCTATATTTTAAGTGTTAGTACTTATTTTGGGTGATCAATCTACATTAGCAATAAAGGGTATACTCTATGATATTAAAAGAGCTATTTATCCGTATGCTTTATGTTTTTCAATACTTATTATTTGGTTTTCTTTTGTTATTATCATCAATAGCCTTACCTAATTGGTTAGGTAACGCCACAAGTTTTTTGTAGGATAGTATCTCATCGAGAAATATTCAACGGAGTTACCATGCGAGTGAAGTCAATTTTTATGTTTTTAAGTATGCTTCTACTTAACGGATGTAGCGTTAAAGTGCCAAAAGATATATCACCTGTTGAGAAGTTTGATTTATCACGTTACCTTGGCGAATGGCATGAAGTAGCGAGAATAGATAATCGATTTGAAAAAGGATTAAGTAAAGTCTCTGCTAACTATTCTCTTCGTGATGACGGAGGTGTAAAAGTAGTGAATAGAGGATGGAATTCTGAAAGCAAAAAATGGAAAGAGAGTATAGGGAAAGCTTACTTTGTTGAATCCTCGGATACTGGGGCTTTAAAGGTTTCATTCTTTGGGCCCTTTTACGGCGGCTATAATATTATTAAGCTAGATGATAACTATCAGTATTCATTAGTTGTTGGACCTAATAAAGATTATCTATGGGTACTATCGCGTACTCCAACTATGCCACCAGAGTTATTAAATGAATACCTTAGTTTTGCAAGTAACCATGGTTTTGATAGGCAAAGAATATTGATATTCCAGTAGAACCTATTCTTTATTAAAAATGAGAAGTTTAACAAGTGAAATATATGACCCGCCAAGTGCGGGTTTCTTATTTGACATTATTACCTATATCCTCTTAAGCAAAGTTATAGGCATAATATGGCGCTTACCAGCAAATAAGAAATTTTTTGTTGCGAGTACCTCAGCGATTTAAACACTACACAGGCGGCTATTCGTGCAGGATACAGCGATAAAACTGCAAACGTAAAATCAAGCCGACTGTTAATAAATGTTAACATTCAAAATAGAATTAAAGACTTAAATTAAATAGGAATGAACGTGTCGAAATAAATGCTGATTATGTTTTTAACCGCTTTGTCGAAATTGACCAAATGGATGTATCAGATATTGTCAATGATGGTGGGAAGCTAAAACCAATAAGCAGTTGGCCTAAATCATGGCGGACAACATTATCAGGTTTTGATATCTCTACGACAATCCGTGACTACGATGAGAGCACCAAAGAAACTATTCTCATGAAAATCAAATGGCCTGATAAAGATTAAAAATCATGAGCTCTTAGGTAAGAATGTCAAAATTCAGGCATTTAAAGAGCAAATTGAACGGAAAAGCTGAGAGACTCGCTAAGCTAGAAGCAGAGCAATTAGCGGACGAAGTGGAAATGGATTTGGAGATTTAGGTTAACTTTTGGGTGGTATTTTGATTATAACAGAGTGTTGTATGGTTTGTTTTTGATAAGGAGTGCTTTTTGCTGAATTAATGGGGTGAATCCTAATGCTATTTGTGTGAATCAAAGTGTAGTTTTGAAACTCAAATTAATAACTCGAGTTATTATCATATGTGTTACAATAAAATAATATTATGTATTTTGGCTGCTTTCACTTTTTCATCGCAAGCTAATTCATTATGGACTTATGAAGGTAGTGGCGCACCTGAAAACTGGGGAAAATTGAGTGATGAATTTAAAGTTTGTGAAAGTGGATTTAATCAATCATCGTAAGGAAAAAACTCATGTGTCAGCTTGAGTGGTTGGTATATTTAGAACATTATCTAATTATGTGAGTTTTCCAATTTTGGTATTCAATTACTTACTAAATAAACAGGCTAAAGAGTATGCAAAAGGTAGAGTCAGAAATTTAGTAATGAAATTTTTAATACTTACAGCATACGATATAAATTAAATGTTTCCATATATTATTAATTAGTCCATAAAACAGGTCACTACCTTCAAGGCTTTTTATGTAAATACTAATTAATAATAGGAGATATTTAATGGATAACCAAAATTCGATTTCTAATCATATTGCTTGCAGTCTTCGTCAATTAAGGATAAAAGCTAGGTTATCAGTATTCGAGCTATCTAGAATGGCGGGAATAGAGAGTGAGCAGCAACTATATCGTTATGAATATGAAATTGATAAGATAGGAATAGCGGAGACAGTAGCTATATTAAAGGTATTGAATGTTGATATTGAAAGTTTTTTTAGTAATTTGGATGAGTATAAAACTATAATTGCATGTAGCGGAGATATAAACTAAGTTTATTTCGATGAAACTTGCTTTCGCTTGAGTTATATAGCAAAAACCAACTGTAAACGGTTGGTTTTTACTATATAGGGAGGAGCGATAAAGTGATTACTATACTAGTATATAGTGTATTTATTTAATTCTCGCAATTGAATTAATTACATGATATTTATAGCTATTGTTAAACGTCATAATAAAGGTCAATCATAATATGTCGGAGGCTCTATCTCACTGGATAATTGAATATGGATACTTAGCTGTGTTTCTGGGTTCCATGATTGAGGGAGAAACAGTAGCTTTTTTATCGGGCATAGCAGCACATAATCAATTACTTTCTTACCCTCAAGTAGTTATAGCAGCCTCTTTAGGTGGGATTGTTAGTGATAATGTATTGTTTTTTATAGGCCGTTATTTTGGAGCACAAATTTTACCCAAACTACATAGTCAAAAAGATAAAATAGTATATGCGCAAGAATATATTCAAAAAAATGAGAATTGGGTTGTTATAGGTATTCGCTTTGCTTATGGGTTAAGGACAATAGGACCTATTATTATCGGTGCTAGTGATGTAAGTCCATTTAAATTTTTTATATTAAATATTATCGGTGGCGCAATTTGGGGAGCTTTGATAGTTTCTGCAGGATATTTTATTAGTAAACTAGTTCTTTCACTACCAACTCATTTTTCAATAAGTATGCTAATAGCTGTAGGTATATTTTTGTTATTGCTAATTTTTTGGAGAAAACATCTATTGCAAAAAATGCGGAAATAATACGAGATAGTTACTTGTAATTATATTATGCGAATGCAGTATCAATACCTGATTAATACTGCATTGGTTTATAAGCTGAAAAGAGTTAATTCCCTCTATATGTTGAATAACCATATTGGCTTAAAAGCAAGGGGATATGGTAATGTTCATCTAAATTATCTATTTGAAATTCAACGGGGATTTCAGGGAAAAAACTGTGTTTACCTTGTTGCTTAAAATACTCACCAGTTTTAAAAATCACTCTATAGTCTCCTATAGAAGGCTTCTCAGGGCTGTCAGGTAAGATAGATTTAATTCTGCCATCATTACTTGTTTTTTCTGTGTTTATGAGTACCCAATTGTTTCCCTGTTTTTTCTCTAATGTAACCTCAACATTAGGGGCTGGCTTCCCTGTTTGCTGATTAAGAATATGAACACTTAAAATATTATTTGACGCTATTGAAGTTGCTGGAGTTAAAATAAAAGGAATGAATACTAAAAGTAGTTTTTTTTTCATTTAGATATCCTCTATTGATATATTGAGGATACTTTATCAATGGAGGCTAATGGTTAGCCTTACAGTTTGATTACATTTTTTTAATCTAAACTTCATTACATTAGTTAATGGTAGATAGATTAAAAATAGTAAGTTTATCGATTTCGACTGGAGTCTTTGTATGAAGACTGAAAGCACTGTGTCAACATTAATAGGAAAGAAAATTAAAATATTAAGGCGCAATGCTGGATATACCGCAAGTGAGTTTGCAAGATTGAGCGGCTGTAAAAGTGATCAATAATTGTATCGCGATGTACGAGGTGTTAATAAAATTGATACCATATGTTGGTATCAGTACTAAGGATCCTTAATATAAATATAAGTAGTTTTTTTGAGCAGATAGCTGATGAGATAATTAAAGAATTCGATGATTATAATGTAAATATATAGACATCTAGTATGGCGAGGCCGCTATAAATGGCTGCTTTTTATATTATGGAATCAATCAGTCAGTTGATTGATACTTTTTTATAGTCGTTTCTATTACCTATTATTCATTTAAATAGGATTAAGCCGCCAATCCTTAATGTTTTCAACATTCACATAGGATATTTAAGGTTGTTATCGATATTTAATTTTGCTAGGTTTTTCTATTGTCAATAATTACCCAAGTAGATCATTATGAAATTAATCTCTTCGCTTTTTTGCCTCTTTTTAGTGACAGGTTGTACATTTACACCTTCTTTTGAGCCCAATAAGTCAACCTGGCCTAAGCCACATAAAGACGCCCGTTCATCTGAACAAAAAAGAGCTGATAGAGAGGCTGTACATGAGCAACAGCGAGCTGTGATGAGAGGTGAAAGACCGGATTACGGCGTTTTTGATAGATACTAAACCCGAGGACGTAAGAACTTTTGGGTTAAGATTAAGATGAACAGCAAACTATTTGTTTATAAAATCGACGCGAAAATAAAATTTGCCATTTGGTTCTAAGTGTGGC
The DNA here is from genome assembly GCF_011045615.1 of Providencia sp. PROV004. Taxonomy (NCBI): domain Bacteria; kingdom Pseudomonadati; phylum Pseudomonadota; class Gammaproteobacteria; order Enterobacterales; family Morganellaceae; genus Providencia; species Providencia sp. PROV004. The sequence continues at coordinate 2,953,860 of NZ_CP042859.1, read as the reverse complement.
TTAATATGCTCACTGGTTTGGAAGTACAGGCCTATTTATGTTAGTCAGTTTTAAGATGTTCACCATTAAGCGCTATCTCAGATACCACTTCATTGCGAATTCCTTCTAATTAATTCCCATAAGTACAACAAGAACAAACCGCAACATGCCTTATGGCAATTTTAAAAAATTAAAGGAAATTCTATGTCTAATACAATGACTGGTACAGTAAAATGGTTTAACGATGATAAAGGTTTTGGTTTTATCACTCCTGCAGACGGCAGCAAAGATGTATTTGTTCACTTTTCTGCAATTCAAAGTGATAACTTCAAATCATTAGCAGAAGGCCAACAAGTTTCATTCAGCATCGAAAATGGTGCTAAAGGCCCAGCAGCAGCTAACGTTATCGCTAAATAACGATAACGAATCGCTAAGCATTCAAAAACCTCGCTAAATGCGAGGTTTTTTCGTTTTATAGCCTGCTATTTTCAATAAATACAGAGTTAATATTATAAAAGTTGTTTGATAAAATAATTAGCACCATCACGAATCGCCTCGTCTGATATTTGCATCATGCGTGAATAATGTAAGAAGGCGTGCAAAGTTCCTGGGTACATTTTATATTCACAAGGTATATCATTGGCATCTAGCGTTCGGAATAAAGCCAAACTATCATCTAATAGTGGGTCAAACTCAGCACTGGCAATATAACAAGGTGGAATACCGTAGGTTAAATCATTATTGAATAAGCAATAATATGGCGCCTCTCTATCGCCAGCTTCACCAAGATAGGCATTATCATAATCTTCTAAATCTTGTTTTTGTAACCCATCCCATTCTCCACCATATAGCCGTCGGCTTATTGAATCCTGTAAACCATACAGCCCATACCACAATAAAACAGCTTTTATATTGGTACATTCTATCACGTTATCACGTAACCAAAGTACAGAAGCAAGAGATAACATCGCGCCAGCTGAGTCACCGGCAAAGCCAGTTTGTTGCATATTGATATTATATTGTTCAGCATTTTGCTGATAGTACTGATAAACCATGGATATTTCCTCAATTGCTTGAGGGTAGCCTGCTTCAGGGGATAACGAATAATCAACTCCAATAACTGTACAGCCCGAATATAGTGCCAGTAAGTGCATAATACGTTCGTGGGTCTGTAAATTACCTAAAATAAACCCACCGCCATGGAGATAAAACAAGGTGGCTGATGGGGATTCAATCGGCTGAAATATACGCGTCAAAATATTGCCATATTTAGTTGGAACTTGAATATCGTGAATGGAGTGCATCGTTGGCGCTTCTGAATTCCAATATTTTCTATCTTCAATATACGCTTGTCGCATACCATTATAAGTGGCGTCAAGAGGTGCTGGAGATGGATTTTCTGCATAAAATCGCATTACAGATTGCATCTCAGGTGAAATAAGGTCTAACACATTAATTTTATTTTTTTTGTTCATTATGCTCTCCTAGCTAGATGTTTCCATTGTAAAAGGGGGGCATAATTAAGTTGTGATCCTGCTAACCAATATTAAAAGGTTCTGTATTTTTAAATTATAAGGCTTGAGAATTTATAGGTATTTTAATTTATATCTCAAACGGTGAGATCATCACCGTTTGAAATATATGAGAGTTTTAGGTGGGAAAGTTAATATTTAACGATGATGTCAGTTAACAATTATTTAGCAGCTCTTTGTATGGCTTCTCCACCGGCTTCTATGTCTTCACCAACACCCTGAGTGGTGTTGCATGCGCTTAAAGAGAATACGACAGCTAATGAACAGGCCAAAAAACAAATTTTTTTAATCATATCTTCTTCCTTTGGTTAAACTCACTTACGGGTTATAAGATATTTCACGTATAAGTATAGCAGAAGGATAAATGAGTGTTTTTTGAGCTGACGTATGTTGCGATTTGATAATATAAAAATTATCAGTTTATTATGCTTTGATTTTTCATTTTAATGAAGCATAAGGCTATAAGTTAATAAATAAAAAGAGAATTATAGCAATAAATGATAAATAGTTTTAACTATTTTAGAGAAAAGAAAGATACAGAAAAATCCGAATTCCACTATATCCTTATGTTAGTAAACATGAATGCGACTGGTATTAGACCAGTTACATAAACTTTATTAATCTAAATGGATATTCCATGATGGAATTTTATCATTTTGTTAACAAATTCATCGTTATTATATTTGTGAGCTTATGTAATAATACTTAGTCGATTTTTTAATTAATCACAAGTTAAATCAAAATGTTATATATTGTCGTAAGAGAATTTTAATGTAATATCGAATCTGTTTGAAATTCCCTTGGTTTCATTGATTTATTTAAACCGCCATATAGGCGGTTTTTTTTAGTTTTTACCCAGTGAGAACTTTTCAAATAACCAAAGCCCACTTTTTTTCATTGCGAAACCAAATAGCACACCAATTAATAGTGATTGAATAGTGACCAACCAAACACCTTCTGCCGCAAAAATAGTACAGGTGCCGACAAACGTGCCGGGTATATAAGAAAGCCACTGTTTTTTAGCTTGTATACACATCAAAAAGGCAACAATACCAGTAACGAAGTATCCTACAAAGTGAGGTAACTGCTTCAGGTAGTCACCGCTGTGCAGGATCACTAAGCCCCAAACCACACCACTACAGACGGTTAATGCGGTAATACCCAGACCTTTTATCCCATCTTTAGGATAAGCAAAATAGGCTGTACAGCCTAAAAAGCCTGCCCAGCCGATTAGCCCTAAACTATCAGCAACCCAAGCCCATATACCAGAAAGAATGGCGGTTGTTAAAGAAAGACAAAATAGTAATTTCACAATATGCACTTTACGTTATGGTTGTTTGTTAATAATACGGACGATGAATGCTATGGCCTATCGCTTGGTTACTAAGCCCATTAGCTGCAAAGCCAATTTATTCTAGAGTTAAGCTTTAACGATTCAGCTATCTTTTATTCGAACACCATCTAGGGAGTTTTAGGTATGGCTAGAGGGGTAACTGACTAATAATAGGATAGTTATTTGTAATTGCAGTGACTCTGGGGCCGTGTAAAGAAAAGCATTGTATAGAGCTAAGGTAAATCTGGCAATGAGTATCCGATAATTTATATGTTTTAATTTTATCTTATTGATAATAAATAATTATCTGTAAATTTAACGTTAAATAAATAATGTATAATTTAAAGATTAATTTTGAGTGTGTGAATAGTTGATGGCTTTTTTACTTTAATTTAGCGACTCCTCGCTGTAGCATGAAGAAAATTGACTTGTGAGGTAAGGGTATGAAATGGATGATAGCTGGTGCTACTGCACTGTTATTGGTAGGGTGTGATAGCACATCGACTGCACCATTTGGCTTAAACTGGGGGCAAAGCATTGATAGCATCAGTTTTATTAAGGCGGGGAAATGCCAAGCAAGTGGTAGTAAAACAGTTTGTACTTTTGGGCAGCAAAAGCCATTTAATGATTGGAGCTATGAAAACCAACTCACTTTTGATGGTGGTACGCTCATTCAAGTGGCTACCACACTTGTTGGGGTTGAGGATTATGCCTCGCCAAAACCGGATTTTTTGGACTTCCAACAGAAGCTAGAAAATGAAATGGGCTATTTGACAAAGCAAGGGTTTAGCTCACAAGTCGCTAGTGACATTCTCACTAAATGCCAATCAGAGACTAGCTGTCACAAAGTGAGTGAGTCATCTCAAACTCGTAGTGGCATGTCTAATCTTTGGGTTACCATTAACCCTACACCAATTGCCATTATCACTTACAGCCAAGATTAAGCTTAATTTAAAGCCAGTTAATGTTGATATTAATTTGCGTGGCGAATATAAATAGTACCAATATATCATTGGTACTATTGGTTAAGGCTTATAAATAATTTATAAAAATGATAAGAACAATATAGGTTGAAGAATTACCACCCGAAGGCGACACCCGCTCCAATAACCGCAGCATCTGAATTATTCCAAGATACAGAACTGCGTAGGTTGATGTTTTCTTTTAGTTGATATTGAGCACCGGCAGCGATCGCTGAGCCATTTTTGTAATTACCTGCACCAATCCCTGCGCTAAAACGAGTATTTGTTGCGTAAGGAATATTGCTCATTGCTGCGACAGACGCAATACCGGAATTCGCTTCTTGAGCACGTTTATCTATTTTCCTATCAAGCTGATGGAGCCCATGATCAACTTTATTTTCTAAGCTGGTGAATTTGAGTTCATTAGCTTTTTGCGTTTTCGACGTGTTACTTTTTAGGGTCTTAATTGACGAGGTATTTCCAATCACTTTGTTATCTAGATTTTGCATATTGGTATTTAATTGGTTGGTGATTTGGTCAGCCGCATTGACACCAGTTAGTGCTCCTTGCAAATGTAATTCGACATCTTTTAATTTTGAGTCAAGTGCATGGTGCTCTTTTTCTCTGCCTTGTTGTATTGATGTGATTTTACTATTAATTAAATCATTGTTGTTTTTTATTTCCTGAAAAATATCTTGAGAATATATTTGTTCAAAACTAACGATTTCATCATTCAATGCTTTTAAATCATTTCGTATATCTATAGTTTCTGATTTAAGTTTACTATTATTTTGTTTTAATGTGTCAATGTCGCTATTAAAACGTGAGTCCATTTGGTTAATTGTAGTGTTGATATGGTTGATTTTTCCACTGATATCACTAATTTTTTTAACATTAGTGCTGATACCTTGCGCGTTGACACTGCTTAAGGATGGTGGAGGACTTGAAAATGAAGTGTTGGCTATTACATTGCAAGACACACCGCTAAGTAATAGAGCTGACAAAAGACGGGATGATATTTTCTTTTTCATTTGTTAATTTCCGTATTATTTAAAATTATTATCTAAAAGAAGAATGAAAGATAAATTTATTTTCCTTTATTCGTTTATAATAAAGATATTTATTTGGTGGGTAAAATCGATTTTTAAAATGATATTTATTCGGGATATCCGTGTTTGAGTGAAATAAATACAGTGATATATATTTTTTATATTAACTAGATACTTTTATTTGATGGAATTATAGTTGATAGTGCTTATTTTGAAAAGTTAATTTAAATTGATAGTAACTTTAATGTGGCCTAAATATATTCTCAATATTAATAAAAACTAAAAGCGAAAAAATAGCCACAAGCGAATAGATGCCATCAGTGGGTAAAAGCAAAAACAGTGAAGAGCCTACAAAGGGTCACCATTTTTCCTGTTTTAGATGTTTTTTTCCAAATAACGTGTTATTTTTCTGTAAAATTTTATGTGGCTTATGTTCCATGAAGGGGCAGTCTAAATAGGCAGGCGTTAATTTATTGATGTTTAAAATAAATTTTGTTTTCTGATTAACAATGCCATTTTTTGCATGTTGTTGGTGAAATAGAAAGACGATAATATTTTATCTGTTCTTCATACTTCACAGGCAGAGTTGTGGCGGCAGTTAGCGGCTATTGTATGCGTCACTGTTGCTTAAAATAGTTTGAATGATTGATATTTGAATGAAAGTAATCGAATTTATAGGGTTTAAATTATGGCAGTAAGAGAAATTATTGAAATTCCAGATGAACGACTGCGTATTAAATGCAGCCCAGTGACGGATTTCGCTGCGGTACAAACCTTGATCGACGATTTGTTAGATACCATGTACAGCACCGATAACGGTATTGGTCTCGCTGCCACGCAAATTGCGGAAACTAAATCCATTATGGTGATTGATATTTCAGAAAACCGTGATGAGCCGATGGTATTTGTTAACCCTGAAATCGTCGAAAGTGAAGGGGAAACCAGTTATCAAGAAGGGTGCCTGTCAGTACCCGAAATCTACGCCGATGTAGACCGCTTCCTGCGCGTTAAAGTGAAAGCGTTCGATAGGCACGGTAAAGCGTTTGAAGTAGACAGCGACGAGTTCTTAGCGATTGTCATGCAACATGAAATCGACCATTTACACGGTAAAGTGTTCCTCGATCACTTATCGCCGCTAAAACGCAATATGCTGTTGAAAAAGCTGAAAAAGCAGCAACGTTTAAAACAGCAGCAATAGGCTGAGAGTTGAAGATAAAAGGCGTGTCAGGTCTGTCGGCCTGACACTCAAATTATTCCATCGGGCGAACGACTAACGGGGTATCCGGCTCATCAAATTGGCCATAGCTGTTATTTAATACCCGTTTTTGGTCTAATAGCTTAATTTCTTTGCTTAAAAAGTTTAAATGCTGTTGTAAATATTCTTTAGTAATGCGTTCATTTTCAATAATTTTATGCAATAACTGAATAAACTCTTCAGTTATTGGCTGCTGTTCTTCGAACGCTTGCGTTAACTTGGTGAGGTTTTCCACCGCAAGGACATATTCTGTCTCTCGGGAGACCAACGTCTCCCATTCCCCGGATTGCGCTAAGGCAACTAAATTTTCACTTAATACTAAGACATTACGGTATATTTCATGTAAATCGATAGGATTTTTATTGTCCACCTGATTATCTTTCATCCACATTTGCACCGATTTGTTGCCACGCAGAGGCGATATCGGAGAGTAACTGATAAACTTCTTGGACATAAGCCACGTTGTTTTCGAGGTTGGCGCGAAGTAACTGCATTGTCATGTACTCATACAAACTTGCTAAATTTTCTGCAAGTTCGCCGCCAGCTTCATAATTTAACGACTGCTTTAACCCAGTGTCAATGATGTCGATAGCTTTTGAGATTTCTTTACCTTTTTCTGCCACCTTACCTTGCTGCATAAAAATCTCACCGCGTTTCAGGGCACTAAGGGCCCCTTTAAACAGGATTTGGATCAGTTGGTATGGGGTCGCGTTGGTGATTTCACTCTCTAAATCAACCTGTTGGTAAGCTTGCTGTGCGTGTCGTTGATACATGTTTTTAACCTAAAAGTGTTAGCCTAATAATCGGCCTAAAGAATTCGTAGTGCTATTGAGTGAGCTCATCATTTTATCGAGGTTTTGGAATTGACGACGGTACATGTCCATGGTGTTTTCGATTTGTTTATTGGTCTGCTCAATACGTTTATCTAAACTTTTCTTTTTCTTTTGGATACCATCGGTGGCGTTGTGTAGTGAACCATCTTTTGTATCTAAAGTACCCTTTAAAAAGTTAAAGTTTTCAGTCCCAAAACCGGTTTCTTTGCCGTCACCTGCAAAAAATACTTTGACGCTTGATGGGTTTTCTTTAAGCGCTTTATCCAGAACCTTATTGTCAATTTCTAAGGTTCCATCTGTTTTCTGTTTGATCCCCATTTTATTCAGCGTGTCGATTTCACCACTATTTTGTGGAGCACGGACTTGAGTACGCATCGTACTTTGAATAACTCGTAACGTGGAATCTCCAATGAGCGGGCCGTTGGTTTTATTAGGAGTTGTTCCACTTTCATTTGGTGTGTATTTTGTCAGTTCTTTCGCTAACGTTTGGAATTCATTATAGGCATCTACCCATGCTTTAATTTTATCTTTAGCGGGCTCGATATCTTCAGAAACCATTAAATGGTCAGCTTTATTGTCTTCGCTTTCTTTTTTTAGTGTCAGTGTTAAACCAGGGAACAAATCTTTGGCTTCATTGGTTTGCGACTCAAGTTCGAATCCATCAATAGTTAACTGTGCATTTTGAGGGGCAACCTTTTGCTCCATACCGCTAGTTTTCTCATCTTTGATGATAATTTTTCCGTCTTTATCAACATCAGATTCCACATTTAGTATTTTAGCCAGTTCATCGTCACCCTCCACATTAATGCTAATGCGGTTGTCAGTACCTTCTTTTTTTGAGGTTACGACAAGGTGGTATTGATTATCTCGGTCTTTAATAACAGATGCGGTAACACCTTTATCTGTTTTATTAATTGCATCAGCGAGCTCGATTAAAGATGTACTTTGGTCATCAAGTTTAATAACAATCTTATCTTTTTCTTCTTTTTGTGAAGGCTGAGTGATCGTGATGGTACGTTCTTTAGCATTACTGCCTAAGAGTTGCTTGTTGTCAGAATGGCCTTTAGTGGCGATAGTTTGTGCTTTAGCAAGTTGCGTCACTAACACATCGTGCACACCGGCGACTGCTTTACCATCGGTTTTTACGTCAAAGGCTTTATATTCACCAGTGACTTTGGTGGTACTGATATCGCCGTATTTTTTTAAGTCCTCAGCGGCTTTTTTCAGTTTTTCTAATGATGATTGCATTTTGCCATAGGCGCTAATTTGCGCGTCATAGCTGGCTTTCTGTGTGGTTAATGGGTCAAGGCGGCGACGCTCCATTGCCTCAATTTGGTCCATTTGCACATTTAAATCTAAGTTTGCCCCGATACCGAGAGTGGATATTCCTGCCATATTTTCTCCTACGCTATGTCTGTGACATAAAACCTGTAATAAAATCTATTTAGAGTCTTATCGGCAAAACGGAGCAAAATTTTAGACTATTCTGAAAAAGAGTGATGGCGGGAGCTGATAAGAGAAAAGTAGTTAATTATCGCTATTGAAATTAAATAATAAGAAAGTTAATAAAGATAAATGAGTGTGTTAAAAACGAAAGTGTTAAAAAATAATGGCATTAAAAGCGGGCGGTAAAGCCATTTCTAACCTTATAGATAAAAATTTTCATCAAAAAGCCTAAAGGGGACTTTTTTGTAGCCGATAACCTAGTTGCTGACGAAATTCATCAAGTTAAGCATTTTGGCTTAACGCATTAATTTGAATAATAAGGATCACATCATGGCACAAGTTATCAACACTAACATTCTGTCTCTGACAACTCAGAACAACTTAAACCGTTCACAAGGCGTATTAGGTTCTGCAATTGAGCGTTTATCTTCTGGCTCACGTATCAACAGCGCTAAAGACGATGCGGCAGGCCAAGCGATTGCTAACCGTTTTACTTCAAACGTTAAAGGTTTAACTCAGGCAGCTCGTAACGCTAACGATGGTATCTCTATCGCACAAACCACTGAAGGTGCATTGAACGAAATCAATGATAACTTACAACGTATTCGTGAGTTAACGGTTCAAGCGAAAAATGGCACTAACTCTAATTCAGATATCACTTCGATTCAGAATGAGGTTGATGAACGTTTAAAAGAAATCGATCGTATCTCTAAAGAAACGCAGTTTAACGGTGTTAAAGTTCTGAGTGGTGAAAAAACAGATATGAGTATCCAAGTGGGTACTAATGATAATGAAGTTATCAATTTTAAATTAGATAAAATTGATACTAAAGTTTTAGAAGTTGAAAAAGAAAAATTATTTGATGCGAAAGTTGCGGGCACAGCTACTTCTAAAGGTGACGCAATAGATGCAACAGTTGCTGATGCTGCGATTGCAGGTGCAACTGGCTTCGGTGCGGGTATCACAGCGGTCACTAAATATCAAGAAGATGGTGCAGACGTTGCAAACAAATTTGTTGTAACGAAAGATGATGGTACCGAAGTGGTTGCGACATTAAAAGTAGGTACCGGGGCAGATGCTAATAAAGCAGTTATCAATGCTGAAGAGGGTGAATTTAAAGCTACTGACGGTAAAGCTGGGTTAGAAGTTAAAGCTGATGCTCTGAAAACTTTAGATGACGCAATTAATAAAGTTGATGAAAGCCGTTCTAAATTAGGTGCGATCCAAAACCGTTTCCAATCTACCATCAACAACCTGAACAACTCTGTTAACAACCTGAGTGCAGCACGTAGCCGTATTCAAGATGCTGACTTCGCAACAGAAGTTTCTAACATGAGCCGTGGTCAAATTCTGCAACAAGCAGGTACCGCTGTGTTAGCACAAGCTAACCAAGTTCCACAAGGTGTTTTAAGCCTGTTACGTTAATTCGTGATTGGTTGATTATATTGAAGGCCAGCAATGCTGGCCTTTTCTTTGCCCGTCATATTAGCCGTCATATTTCGCACCATAGCGTTGTTGGCTTCATAAGTTCATCCGAATCACGTACTTATGTACGCTCATCGGTATAAACTTATTTGCCGTCTAGCTATAGCACGAACTATATAGGCTAAAGAAACATATTTTTAAAGCCAAAACACCAAAAGCTAAAAATGGTTCAAAAAGTGGTTTTAACAAACCAACCACTCCCACTTGTATTGCCAGTAAAATCCCCTGAAAGTTGTGTTAAAACAATCATTAACCTGGTAATTATTCAAATTTGACCTATTTAGGATAAGGCAAATAAAGCCACATTTAGTGCCTTACTCTACGGATTGAATTCAAAACCAACACAGATAATGAATACCTTTTATAAAGCTTGAAGGGTGATTCAGGTTGTGAGTGATTTGTATACTGCCGAAGGTGTGATTAATAAAAATAGCCTATGGGAGCGTTATTACCCTCTAATACGCCATGAAGCCCTGAAACTGCAAGTCAGACTACCCGCCAGTGTTGATATCGACGACTTAATTCAAGCGGGGGGCATTGGTTTACTGCATGCATTGGAACGTTTCGATGTTACCCAAGGGGCATCGTTTGCCACGTATGCAGTGCAGCGAATTCGTGGTTCGATGTTAGATGAATTGCGTAGCCGTGACTGGGTGCCGCGCAGTGTGCGCCGCCAAGCACGAGAAATGACCAAAGCCATTGGTGTGCTGGAGCAATCGTTAGGGCGCAGTGCCACTGAGCCAGAAATCGCCAAAGCGCTGGATATCGACCTTGCGGAGTATCGCCAAGCGCTACTAGATACCAATAATAGTCAACTGTTTTCCTACGATGAGTGGCATGAAATTCACGGGGAAAGCTGTGAGCCGCAAATGGATGAAGACGATGGCGGCAACCCGCTGAGTTTGTTGCTGGATTCTAGCCTACGTGACCAAATCGCGGCGGCAATCAATCAGTTACCAGAACGCGAAAAAATGGTGCTGACACTGTATTACCAAGAAGAGCTGAATCTTAAAGAGATTGGGGCGGTGTTGGATGTAGGGGAGTCGAGGGTGAGTCAGCTGCATAGTCAGGCTATCAAGCGCCTTCGTGGCCGCCTCAGATAGATGCTCGTCATACTTCGCATTGTGGGGGTGTCGACTGCGCTCGGCTACTCGGGTCACATACTTATGTATGCTCCCCGAGATATCCTCTCTGGTCTTCTACCCACAATCCGAATTATTTAGAGCATCCGCATTGGTGTTAAAAGATCTTTTCTTAAATTTATTTTGTGTAAATGTTTAAAGCATCGTATTGCTAAATAATATCTCAATATTAATTTTCATTGGCAGATTTAGCCAAATAGTTCCCTGCCTTGGTATGCCACGCTCTTGGGGATTGGGTGAAGCCCAGTTTTAAATATTCGGTGAGGTTACTGTCGGTGGAAAAAAATAAAATCTGGCAGTCGGCGGGGAGCTCTTCAGCGGCGAGGCGCATTAATTGGCGGTCGATGCCGTGTTTTTGATAATGCGCATCAACGGCCAGTTCGCAGATATAACAACAAGAACTAAAATCTGTTACTGTGCGGACAAATCCGACGACTTGTTCGCCATCCCATGCACTAACCAATAAATCCGCATTATTCAGCATCGCATCTAATTGAGTAAGATTATCGGTTGGCACCATTTCCTTAAATGGAGACTGGCGAATTAACCGAATAAAATCCTCAATAGAGATAGCAAAGTTGACTTTATAGTTCAGGCGACTGGCAATAGCATCCATAGAGTTCCCTTTGTAATCAAACGACACTCTTATAGGTTTAGCCTGAAATAACGTAAATTTCCTGTTTTTTGTGGAATTTTATCATAGCCTAGCTATTCCAATTACTGCGTAAATGTCCTAAGTTAAATTCAAGGTAGTTGTGATGTTTAGCCCAACTGGGTAAATACCATAAGAATTCTATTCAACAGACAAGTGAACGAGATATGACTATGGAACTAAAGGATTATTACAGCATCATGGGTGTTAAACGCACTGATGATTTAAAAACCATTAAGACTGCGTATCGCCGTTTAGCGCGAAAATATCATCCTGACGTTAGTAAAGAACCGGATGCCGAAGCGCGCTTTAAAGAAATTGCAGAGGCATGGGCGGTACTTGGTGACAAAGAAAAACGCGCAGAATACGATGAAATGTGGGAACACAGGAATGACCCTTATTTTAACCAAGCTAACCAAGGCCAACAGAGCCACACCTATTCCCAGCAAGGGTTTGATGCAGGCGGCTTTGATGATATTTTTTCATCGATGTTTTCTCAACGAGCACGGGGTGGCAGCACAAGGCAGGCGCGCAGTCATCGTGGGCAGGATTTAGAAGTTGAATTGGCTATTTTCCTTGAAGAAAGTCAAGAGTCGCATAAGCGTACCATCAGTTATAACCTACCGGTCTATAACGCTTTTGGTTTTATCGAAAATGAAGTTCCCAAAACACTTAATGTCACTATCCCAGCAGGCGTGATTGACGGGCAACGCATCCGTTTAAAAGGGCAAGGCACTGCGGGGGAAAATGGCGGTGAAAATGGCGATTTATGGATAACCATCCGCATTGCACCACACCCATTATTTGATATCAAAGGCCATGATTTAGAAGTGGTCGTGCCGCTTGCTCCATGGGAGGCAGCCCTCGGAACTAAAGTCACCATTCCAACATTAAAAGACCCAATTGTGATCACTGTTCCTGCTAATAGCCAAGCCGGACAAAAATTACGTATTAAAGGTAAAGGACTGAAACATAAAGGTACAGCAGGGGATTTGTATGCGATTATAAAAATCGTGATGCCAAATAGCAGTAATGCAGAAGCGGATGCGCTGTGGCAGAAATTGGCGGAGACCCAACAGAGTTTTGACCCACGTAAAAATTGGGGAGGCAAATAATGGAACAGTTCACATCATTAACCGTTATTGATTTCTGTATTCACACGGGTATTGCGGAAGAGGAATTACGGGAAATTGTCGGCCTTGGGATAGTTCAACCCATTGAAACTGCTAATGAATGGTTATTTGATGATCACGCAGTGATCATCGTGAGAAGGGCAGTGCGACTTTACCATGAGCTCGAAATTGACTGGCCGGGAATTGCAATGGCAATGAGCTTGATGGAGCAAAATGAGCGGCTTCAGCGTGAAAATGAGATGCTGCGGCTACAACTAAAACGTTTTATTGGTTAGTTAGCTAATAGTTTAATTGTTCACCACCACGAGCCTTAATAACTAAAATTGGGTTTGTGGTGGTTATAATTACATCTAAAATCTAAATTATTAGTAAATTGTATTATATTTTTTGATTAATTTGATAAAGCTAATAATTAAATAATATTTTAATGAACACGAACAACAAAAAAGCCCTTACCATCCAGTAAGGGCGTAATAACGACAACGAGATTTTTTATTGTTAATTAAATGGTTGCAGCTTCAGCAATTAACTTACCAAGCTCTTGCCAGTTCTCACTATCAATAAGGTCATTGGGCACCATCCATGAACCGCCGCACACTAATACAGAAGGTAGTGCTGTGTATTCTTTAATATTTTTCACACCAATACCGCCAGTTGGCATAAATTTAACCGGGTAAACGGCGCTGAGTGCTTTGAGCATGGCAACCCCGCCAGAGGCTTCGGCTGGAAAGAATTTCAACGTGGTGAGATTAAATTCAAGGGCTTGTTCTACTAAACTTGGATTATTCACACCAGGAATAATGATCACGTTCTTTTGTTGGCAATAGGCGACAATTTTGGGGTTAAAGCCCGGGCTGACGATAAAATCCACACCCGCTTCAATGGCTTGGTCAACTTGCTCTGTGGTTAATACGGTACCTGCAGCAATCAGTAATTCAGGGTAGGCAGCACGCATATTTTTAATCGCTTGTACCGCGGCCGGGGTGCGGAAGGTGACCTCTGCACATGGCAGGCCATTATCCACTAAGGCTTTTGCTAATGGCGCACCATGCTCTGCACTATTAATGGTGATAACAGGAACAACATTGAGTTTCTTAATTCTTTCAAGTAATTGATTCATGGTTAAAGCCTCTTAACATGTTTCTAAAGCAGTGGTTGGCATAGCTTCGGATGGAATAATCGCTCCCCGGTGTTGGATGACGGTTCCAGCCAGTAAATGACCTGTTTTTGCCGCTTCGCATGGGCTGCCACCTAAAATACGGCAAGCAAGGTAGCCGGCACTGAAAGAATCCCCTGCGGCAGTGGTATCAACCACATGGCTTATTTTATTGGCAGGAACTTCAATGCGTTCGTTATCAATAACCACAAAACAGGCATCGGCACCGCGCTTAATCACAATCTCATTCACGCCATATTGTTGGGTACGGGCAATTGCATCGGTTTCATCAATATCACCGTAAAGCAGTTGTTCGTCATCAAAGGTCAGAAAAGCGATCTCCGTTAACGTGAGAATTTGCTGGTATGCTTGTTGAGCGGCTTGTTTCGATGGCCAAAGTGCTGGGCGATAGTTATTATCAAATACAATTTTGGCGCCATTCTGCTTAGCTTGTTGTAACATTTCAAATAGTAACTGACGTGAAGCGTCAGGCAAAATGGCTAGGCTGATGCCACTTAAATAGATAAATTGTTGTGAATTTAGAATTTGCTGTGTGTGGGCTTTGCTGTTTTGATCAAGGCACACTGCATCAAGCCAAAATTTTGCCGCGGCATTATCTCGCCAATAGAAAAAACGGCGCTCGCCATCAGCAGCGGTTTCGATCAAATACATCCCGGGCAAATGTTTGTCTGAAATAAACACTTCTTCAGTATTGATGCCTTCTTGTTGCCAACTGTTTAGCATTTGTTGGCTGAATGGGTCTTTGCCTAAACCGGTGATGTAACGGGTTATCACACTGTGATCTTTGGTTAAACGAGACAGGTATAGTGCGGTATTTAGCGTATCCCCACCAAACGTTTGTTTATAAAGCTCACCCGATTTTTGCAACTCAACCATGCATTCGCCAATAACGGCAACTTGCGGATATGCACTCATTTTCACCACCGAATTAGTAAACTATTGCTGACTTGATAGTGCTATTAAAGCGCATTTCATTGCCAATTTCAATAAAAATGAAACGCCGTTTTAAAAATATCGAATCATCGTTCTTGTTTTTGTATGAAGAGACAATTATGCTACTCAAACTTAGGTGATATCAGTTAGTTTCGTTAATTTGGGGTATAATATTGCTATCAATTTTGCAATTTATAGGATGATGGAAAGGTAATGGATAAGACAACACAAACGGATGCCGTGTCAGCGGTAGTAAAGGTATTTAGTATTCTTAGTGCCCTTGGAGAGCAAAAGGAGATTGGCGTATCTGAATTGTCCCAACGTTTGTTGATGTCAAAAGCCACTACATTTCGTTTTTTGCAAACGATGAAGCAGTTGGGGTATGTCGAACAAGAAGGTGGGGCAGATAAGTATTCACTGACCTTGAAGCTCTTCGAATTAGGTGCGAAATCCCTCGAGTATGTTGATTTAATCGAAATTGCAGATAAGGAAATGCGCCATATAGGCCAACTGACGAATGAAGCGGTGCATTTGGGTGCATTAGATGAAGACGCCATTATTTATATTCATAAAATCGACTCGAGTTATAATTTGCGTATGTATTCACGAGTTGGGCGTCGTAACCCATTATATTGCACTGCAATCGGTAAGATTTTACTCGCTTGGCAAGATGAACAAACGATTCGTCTAGCATTGAAAGATGAAACCTTTAGCCAAAAAACAGCAACGACGATTTTAACCTTAGAGGACTTGCTGGCGGAATTAGCCACAGTTCGTGAGTGCCATTATGCGCAGGACCGAGAAGAGCAGGAGTTAGGCCTGCGCTGCATTGCAGTACCAGTGTATGACAGGTTTGGCCATGTGATTGCAGGGTTATCGATTTCATTCCCAACTATTCGTTTTGATGAACAACGCATTGGCGATTATGTCGAATTACTGAAAACAGCCGGGCGTAATATTTCACAGAAAATGGGTTATCACCAATATCCATAATATTGGTGATATGGGCTATTTATGAATTAAGTTGTTGAGTAAATAAATCGGTATATTCAAATTCATAGGTTTGTTCTGGGTTGCCAGAGCTTATGGCCTCTGGGAAAGGTTTATTTCCCGGGCGGTCACGGGTTAAGCTCCACATTGACACCAAGTTAAGGCCATTATTTTTAGCAAATTCAGCGAGAATATTGACATCATTAAAGTTAAACATGGTGAGGTCATCATTGAGACCAATCATGGGTGTAATTTGTACATAATTATATAGTTCGTTATCGTCTATCCCTGGATATAGCGGTTTTAGTTGGTTTTTGATGCTATTGGCGGCTTTTACCGCTGCATCCCCAAGGCTCGTGATATTCGGGTCGTAGTAGTCCATTGCCATCCCATTAACCTTCATCATTAAACCCGCATCAACCGATTTTTTCACGAGTGCTAAGCCTGTGCTGGTTAGCCCTGTTGGCATAGTCGGCAAGGTTAAGCTGAGGGTGATTTGTGGATTATTATCTACAATGACTTTTAAGGCATAAAATGCATTATCAGCATCGTACAGACCATTCTCGAAATCTAAATCAATATGTGAGGCATTGAGTGTATCAATGGCTTCTTGGTAGGTGTTGATGAGTTGTTCTTGTGTTTGTACCAATGAAACATCTTGGTTAGCAGCTCCCCCAAATGAAACAGCAACTTTAACACCGCCAGCAATCAGTTCATCACACAAAGGTTTAGCCCAGCTAATTGGCATGGATGGCTGGGCTGACCATGCTGCTTTTTTATCTAATGTGGCGGTTAAAAAACCAAGAGACAGTATATCTACCCCATACTTAATAGCGGCTTGGCTATATTTTGCATTAGGCCTGCCATTTGGGTAATTTTGCCAATCATTCCAAGTTGCATCAACACTGACATCCATATAAGGACCAAAATAAGTTTTATGCATTGTATACCCTTAGTTTATTAATTTATAAAAGGAAATTTTAGCCTATGCTCTACGGTGTAATTGATAGGACAAGGTCACTTTTATAGAAAATTGACTCTGTAACAAGAACAAAAATTATTAGTAACCTAATAGGTTATAGGTCGGTTATGAGCATGGAAATGGAAGTGATTCGCTGTCGACTGCGTTCAGAAAGCCGGATCATATACTGATATTTGCTTATTCGCCTACCTCCACTTTTTATCTAGGAGCTGGCGCTTTGCCTTCTTTCAAATTTGTATTCCCCCAATTAGCAGAGACGCTTAGATTGCCATTTGCATCATCATATGCTGTGTAAACACCCTTTTTGAGATTAATATTTCATCTTCGCATTGCCATAAAAACAACCAACAGATTTAAAATAAACCCATAATGGAACTAATTAATTATTCTGATTTGTTTTGAAGTTGAGCTTATATACTTGGACAAAATTGAAGAGGATAACAAGGTTGAAAAGTAACAGAAATTAATGGGTTAATGTGGGGGATGGTTGGTGAAAAAACACCCTTAGTATTCAGATAAGTCAATAACAACGATGTATCAATCAATTGATTTAATAACTCATGTAAATTACTTATTTGAATATTAAGGTTTTTATAAATTTCACTTATTATTATTCAACATTCAGTGTTGCTGCTGACATATAATATTCGCTTATGGACACAGCAGGAAATTGATATGTTTAAAAAGATTATTGTTATTATTTTTCTTTGTTTCACTTCTTATGGCTTTGCCAGCGACTTTACATTTAAAGAAAAGTCACCCGCTGATCGCGAGTTTGATAAAGACTACCAAGGAATTAAAGAATTACAGGCACAACAAAAGTTTGTCTTTGATCCCAAAAAGAAACTTTCTCAAGAAGAACAAAGTTATCAAGCGTTGTTAGAACAGCGAAATGCAGATGAAAACGCGTTTCCACAGCGTTTTAATGTGTGTGATGTTAACCCGACGGGAGCAGGGTGCCCTAATTCAATGGCTTGGATGAATGACCGCGAGCAAATGAAAAAAATGCTGGAGCAAGCAGGTCGTCCTTATTAATTATTGGTTTATGTGTTGGCTCTAAGGGAGCATAGCCCCCTTAGAGTTCATATTATACAGATTCAGGGAATGTTAAGGTTGCACCGGGAGCTTCACGGCTTAAATGTATGAAATTCATATGTTTTTCATATTGGTCGAGAATATCACTGATCACTTGTTCTTTAGTGTAATCCATTAAATCATTCCCTTGCGAGCCTTCCCATAAGAAAGTTTCTAAGCGGTAATAATGGGATTTTCCTGAACGTGCGCGATAGGTAAAACCAGGAACCGAATAGCGCTGAGGCCATACTTGGTAAATAAAGCTTTGTTCTTCGCCAAGGTCGACCGTTAACTCTAAATGGTCTAATCGCTCATCAGCAATCGGTGGTAAGGTGTTAAATTCCACTTTTGCTCCCCTTAAACTGAGCTCTTTTGCCACTTCTTGCATGGCTGGAATACAGACTAAATCAAGCATTCGCTGGGTATACGTTGTTCCAGGGAAATTCATCACTCGTCCCAAACGCTGTTTCCAATTGAGTGTTCCATTGCCATACAGTGGTGCTGGCGCATTGGTATTTAACGAACTAACTCGTCTAAAGTCCTCAACTTTTAATGACTTATATAGCCCAGCCATAATAAAGAAGATAACAAAACTGAATGGTAAGCCCATGATCACTGTCGTATTTTGTAACGCAGCGACGCCATCTGTCATTAACATCCCTAAGGTGAGTAAACCAATCGCGACAGACCAAAAAATCCGCAACCAATTGGGCGCATCGTTGTTAATATCACTGAGTTTTGAGGTGAAATTGCCTAACACCAAAGAACCGGAGTCCGCTGAGGTGACATAGAACAACAACCCAGTAATTGTGGCGACGGAAGCGGTTAGGCCAAAGCCGGGGTAAAGCTCAAGTAGTGAATAGAAGCCTTTTTCGGGTGCGTCGAGCACGGTTTTAGCAAGTTCGCTATTACCGTGAATGATTTCATACAATGCACTATTACCAAAAATAGATAACCACAATAGTGTGAAAACAAACGGAATAATTAAAGTGCCAATCACAAATTGTCTAATCGTTCGACCGCGAGATATACGCGCGAGGAATAAGCCAACAAATGGCGACCATGCGACCCACCAAGCCCAGAAAAACAGCGTCCAGCTATTCATCCAATCGGTTGGGCGATCAAAGGCAAAGCTGTTGAGAGTCATCCCCATAAAACGATTGACATAGTCCCCCACATTCAGTACTAAGGCATTAAGTAAGAACTCGGTATCTCCGACAAATAAGATAAATAAAATCAAGCCAAGTGCCAAAAGCACATTGAGCTCTGATAACACGCGAATACCTTTATTTACCCCTGATGTAGCGGAGATCACTGCCATAATCACCGACAGCAGAATCAATCCACTTTGCACGGGAAGCCCTTGGGGTAAATCGAATAATACTTTGAGTCCATAATTTAACTGAACAACACCGATCCCCAGAGTTGTTGCGATACCGAAAATCGTCCCTAGTACTGCAGCAATATCCACGGTATGGCCAATCGGGCCGTCAATCCGTTTGCCAAAAATAGGATAAAGTGCGGAGCGAATGGTTAACGGCAAGTTATAACGATAACTGAAATAACCCAGTGCAATCCCCATTAAGGCATACATAGACCAGCCCGTTAGGCCATAGTGGAACAGGGTCCACACCATCGCCTGACGAGCTGCTTCTAAGGTTTCGCCTTCACCCGTTGGCGGCAGCATGTATTGAGTGACCGGCTCAGCGACAGAGAAAAACATTAAATCGATACCAATTCCTGCGGCGAATAGCATCGCAGACCAACTTAGTACGCTAAATTCAGGTTTAGATTGCTCGGGGCCGAGCTTGATATTACCAAAGCGCGAAGTGGCAACGAAAATGACGAAAACAATATACAGCGTCGCTGCTAACAAGTAATACCAACCAAAGGTTTTGGATACCCACCCAAGGGCAGCAACGATCCACTGATTTGCTGTTTCGGTCATCAAGATGGTGAAAAAAGAAAACGCCAGAATAAGGCCGGCGGAAGTAAAAAAAACCACAGAATTCAATTTATCCTTCTGCTTATTTTTTGGACTATTTTGAGTTGTCATTGGTAGTTCCACATTTTTATTTATTTAACAGGTTAAAATTACTTTCTAAGCTAATTAATTGATTTATCAGCTAAGATTTGATTTTCGTTATCCTCTCCTTTATGCTAATTGTGAACGAATTGTTGTAAACAATAGTTAATATTGATTGAACATTCAATTAAAAAAACGTTTAATACAAGGGATCAATGTATTTTTTAGGTTCAAATACCATGCCGAAGATAGGAATGCAGTCGATACGTAAACAGCAGTTAATCCAAGCCACGTTGGCAGTGATTAATGAAGTTGGAATGCAGGAAGCCAGTTTTGTGTTAATTGCCCGTAAAGCCGGGGTTTCTACAGGAATTATTAGTCATTATTTTCGTGATAAAAATGGCTTACTTGAAGCCACTATGCGCCATATTCAATATCAATTGGGGTTTGCGGTAGCAATACGCCTACGCATGTTAGCTGGGGCGGAGCCAAAATTACGCATTCAAGCGATTGTTGAAGGTAACTTCGACCCAACGCAAACCAGTGAGGCGGCGATGAAAACATGGTTAGCCTTCTGGGCTAGCAGTATGCATCAACCAAATTTAAACCGTTTACAGCAGGTCAATGACCGGCGTTTGTATTCAAATTTAAGTTATGAGTTTGGGCGAGTGTTAAGCAAAGTGGATGCGCGGATGGCTGCGAAGGGACTAGCTGCTTTAATTGATGGCTTATGGTTACGGAGTGCTTTGAGTAATGAGCAATTTCCTGTCAAGGATGCACTCAAGATCACCAACGAGTATATCGATATGCAACTGAAACGTGCAGAGGTTATCGGAACCTAATGACCAATTCAGAGGAGATAATATGCAACATCCACCGATACATAAGCTTTATATTCATGGTGGCTATGTCGACAGTTCACAACCTGAATGCGGGCAATTTCCTGCAGTCAACCCTGCAAATGGTGAAACTATCGCGCATTTGCAGTCTGCAACGCTTGAAGATATCCAATGGGCGGTAGAAAGCGCCAAACAAGGCCAGAAAGTATGGGCGGCAATGACCGCAATAGAACGTTCACGTATTTTACGCCGTGCGGTGGATATTTTACGGGAACGTAACGACGAACTGGCTTACCTCGAAACGCTTGATACGGGGAAACCACTTTCTGAAACTCGTTATGTAGATATCGTTACAGGAGCGGATGTCCTTGAATATTATGCAGGGTTAATCCCTATGTTAGAAGGGCAGCAGATCCCTCTACGTGATAGCGCGTTTGCCTATACCCGTCGTGAACCGCTAGGAGTGGTGGCAGGGATTGGCGCATGGAATTACCCCATCCAAATCGCGTTATGGAAATCTGCACCTGCTCTGGCAGCTGGTAATGCTATGGTATTCAAACCTAGTGAAATCACTTCGTTAACGGCCTTAAAGTTAGCTGAAATCTATACGGAAGCGGGCGTGCCTGCAGGAGTATTTAACGTGGTGACCGGGCAAGGCGGTGAAGTGGGCCAATGGTTAACAGAGCACCCTGATATTGCCAAAGTTTCATTCACAGGGGGGATCGCAACGGGTAAAAAAGTGATGGCGAATGCGTCAGCCTCTTCATTAAAAGAGGTGACGATGGAACTAGGTGGTAAATCACCTCTCATTATTTTTGATGATGCAGACTTAGATAAAGCCGCGGATATTGCCATGATGGCGAATTTTTATAGTTCAGGCCAAGTGTGTACCAATGGAACAAGGGTTTTTGTTCCTGAATCGCTTAAATCGCAGTTTGAAGACAAGATCATTGAGCGTGTAGCTCGGATTAACATAGGTTCACCTGTTGACGAAAATACTAACTTTGGGCCATTAGTCAGCTTTGCTCATATGGAAAATGTATTGCGTTATATTGCGTTAGGTAAACAGCAAGGCGCGAAACTATTGTGTGGTGGTGAACGCTTAATGGAAGGTGATTTTGCGCAAGGTGCGTATGTTGCACCAACGGTATTCACCGATTGCCATGATGAAATGCAGATCACGCAGGAAGAAATTTTTGGTCCTGTCATGAGTATTTTGAGTTATCAATCAGAAGATGAAGTGATTGCTCGTGCAAACAATAGCGTATATGGGCTTGCAGCTGGGGTCGTGACACAAGATTTAACGCGTGCACATCGGGTTATCCATCAATTAGAAGCAGGAATTTGCTGGATTAATACATGGGGTGAATCACCTGCTCAAATGCCTGTGGGCGGATATAAGCATTCCGGCGTTGGTCGTGAAAATGGCATTATGACGCTACAAAATTACACGCAAATCAAATCTATCCAAGTAGAACTCGGGGAGTTTTCATCCGTATTTTAATCACATCATTTTAATTTGACTGAAACAGAGGAGATAACAATGGTCTATGACTATATTATTATCGGTGCTGGTTCAGCCGGTAACGTTCTTGCTACCCGCCTGACAGAAGATCCTGATGTTACTGTGCTGCTCCTTGAAGCAGGTGGACCGGATTATCGGTTCGACTTTCGCACACAAATGCCAGCGGCATTAGCGTACCCATTACAAGGGCGACGTTATAATTGGGCTTATGAAACTGACCCTGAACCGCATATGAATAACCGCCGCATGGAGTGTGGACGTGGAAAGGGGCTTGGTGGCTCATCATTGATTAATGGGATGTGTTACATCCGAGGGAATGCTCTAGACTTTGACGGTTGGGCAGAGGCACCAGGGTTAGAAGACTGGCGTTACCTCGATTGTTTACCTTATTTTAGGAAAGCGGAAACGCGTGATATTGGCCCTAATGATTACCACGGTGGAGATGGTCCCGTTAGTGTGACCACACCGAAGAATGGCAATAATGTGTTATTCCATGCGATGGTGGAAGCTGGTGTACAAGCGGGCTATCCAAAAACAGATGATTTAAATGGGGTTCAACAGGAAGGTTTTGGTCCGATGGATCGCACAGTCACACCACAAGGGCGACGTGCTAGCACCGCAAGAGGGTATTTGGACCAAGCGAAAGGGCGAAGAAATATCACCATTGTGACACATGCGACAACAGATACCATTGAGTTTGAAGGGAAAAAAGCGGTTGGTGTGAAGTATTACCAAGGCCAGAGCACGGCACCTACGGTGGTGAAAGCCCGTAAAGAAGTATTATTGTGCGCGGGGGCGATTGCGTCACCGCAAATCTTGCAGCGCTCTGGCGTGGGGCCTGAAGATGTTTTAGCTGAATTTAATATTTCGCCTGTCCATGTCTTACCCGGTGTTGGGCAAAACCTGCAAGATCACCTTGAAATGTATTTGCAGTATGAATGCAAACAGCCTGTTTCATTATATCCTGCATTAAAATGGATTAATCAGCCCAAAATCGGTGCCGAATGGCTATTTAAAGGTACTGGAATTGGAGCAAGTAACCAATTTGAAGCCGGTGGATTTATTCGTACCAGTGAAAAATTTGCATGGCCAAATATTCAATTCCACTTTTTGCCTGTGGCGATTAACTACAATGGTAGTAATGCAGTCAATCAGCATGGTTTTCAAGCTCATGTGGGCTCAATGCGCTCGCCTAGTCGAGGTCGTGTTCGCTTAAAATCTTTAGACCCAAGGCAACATCCGAGCATTTTGTTTAATTACATGTCATCGGAACAGGATTGGGAAGAGTTCCGTGCTGCTATTCGTATTACCCGTGAAATTATGGCTCAACCTGCACTTGACCCATATCGCGGAGAGGAAATAAGCCCTGGAAAACAGATTAGTACGGATGAAGAGCTAGACGCATTTGTCCGCGAGAGAGCAGAAACCGCTTTTCACCCATGCGGAACCTGTAAAATGGGTCATGATGATATGGCGGTAGTTGATGGTGCAGGGCGAGTTCACGGTATTGAAAATTTACGGGTTATCGATGCATCGATTATGCCGTTGATTATTACGGGGAATTTAAATGCAACGACCATCATGATCGCGGAGAAAATTGCCGATAAAATTCGAAACCGTCCTCCATTACCCACAAGTGATGCAGATTATTATGTTGCAGGTG
This sequence comes from Providencia sp. PROV004, assembly GCF_011045615.1. NCBI lineage: Bacteria > Pseudomonadati > Pseudomonadota > Gammaproteobacteria > Enterobacterales > Morganellaceae > Providencia > Providencia sp. PROV004. Next base: position 2,929,850 of record NZ_CP042859.1, on the reverse strand, counting down.
ATAGGCCAGTGAGAAAACAGCCATTACGAGATTAGTTTATTCACGCAATTTTTAAATACAAAGCGATTGATATTCATATCAGTCGCTTTTTTTATGTGATTAAAGAATAAAGGTAAGTCAATTAACACCAATAATATTAATGATAATGCAAATGATATTCATTATGATCTTGATCATTATTATCATTGGTGTATATTCCAAGGCTTAATAATATTCACAAGGGAAATGAGTACGTAACCATTCAATAAATAAGGTTTTTCGAACTAGTTACATCTATGGCATAGCACTTAAATTTACTTTAAATGCATAAATGGAAAAGTATAAAAAATGTATCCTCACATCTTTTATACGCTATTTCTTCACGTCTATCTAATCATCATTAATTAATGAAGGCATTACTTAAATGATATTTCAAAATAAAAACATAATTAGCTTAATTATTATATGTTCTTCAAGCACAGCATTAGCGAATCAAACCAATACCACAACTCAAAAAGATAAACTTCTCGTCACAGCCAGCAAAATAAAGTCAAATAGCAAGCAAATAGACGCCAATGATATTTCTACCGTAAGAGGAACGACCAATTCAGATATATTTGCCAATGAAACTTCATTGCAAGTTAATAATGCACGAAATGAAGCGGGTGCACTGGATATCGGTATTCGAGGCTTACAAGGTAATGGTCGAGTTCCCATTATCATTGATGGCAGTTTGCAATCAACCAACACTTGGCGTGGTTACCAAGGAAGTACAGATAGAACTTATGTGGATATGGATTTAATCGATACAATTGAGATCGAAAAAGGGGCTTCGATGAGTAAATTCTCAGGAGGAGCCATCGGAGGTACGGTTAAATTAAAAACATTATCAGCAAATAGTATTATTCCTCAAGGTGACCAATTTGGTTTCTTATTTAAGGGGAATATTTACAATAATAACCGACGCCCGACTATCGCTTCAGATGAAAAAGGCGAGTCTGGGTATCGTGTTTCAAACGGTGTTAAGAATTCACATTTTAATAATGGCTCTATCACGACTGGGGTTGCATATCGAAATGATAAATTTGACATTTTGTTGGCTCATAGTGATAGAAAACAAGGGAACTTCTTTGCCGGTAAAAATGGTTATCATAAATACGCAAATACAGATGCTCCTATTAAACCTGGGCAAGAAGTCGTTAATACCAGCTATGAAAGTCAGTCAACATTATTAAAAACTAATATTTATCTTAACCCATACTCAAGTATTGAATTAAATTACCGACATCATGAACAAAAAGCAGGCGAGGTTTTAGCGGCGTATTGGTACCAATTCGATGGGAAAATGCCGCAGTGGTCATTAGGTAGCGCAGATATTGATACTGCCTCTTTAAACTATTCTTATAAACCCGATTCATTATGGGTAGACATGAATTTAGGCCTTTGGTGGACAAAAGGTAAATTTAAACAACGTAATGGCACAACGGATGATGTTACCGCGCACTACGGTAATCAATATCAGCATCGCTATACCGATGAACGAATGGGCTTTAACTTAGAAAATACGTCTGAGTTTGCAGATTATCCTATCGATATCACTTATGGTGTGGAATATATGCAACAAAAATCAAAGCCATTGACTAAAACCTATCAACCGATTTGGACGCCAGAAGGAACCATACCCGGTGAGGAGTTAGATCCTGTAACGCGTAATGCTAAAGGAACGAATAAATCAGCCTTTACCAATATGGCATACAAAGGGGAATGGGTGAGTACTTTAGTCGGGTGGCGTATTCACGCTTTTGATGTTGATGACCATGTTTTAGGTAAAAGTATTAGCTACGGTCCGAAAAATGATTTAATGGGTGAGCTACGTTTTCATGTGACTGACGAATTTGATATTTATACCAAATATTCTGATAGCTATAGAGAACCGAGTTTATTCGAGACCACAGCATCAGGGCAAACCTACTCTTATTCTCCTGATGTTCCATTAAAACCAGAACATGCTAAATCATTTGAAGTTGGAATGAATTTAGAAAAAGAAAATCTTATATTTGATGAAGATAATGCTAAATTACGTGTGGCTTATTTTAATAATGATATAAAGGGCTATCTCTCTCAAGGAGTGAACCCAACGGGCGTATATCACCCTTATATCGTGATGAAAAACTACGATAGTTTCAAGCTCGCAGGTTATGAAATCGAACTGAAATACGATTCTAATTATGCATTTGGTTCCTTCGATGCGACATTTTATAACAATTCTGAGTTATGTTCACGAGACGAAATGGAGTTAGGTCGCCTTCCAACGGCATGTAATTCAGTTGGGTTTGCTTGGGGGTTATCGCCTTCACGTATTCCACCGAAAAAGGTTGTGACCGGTATTGTTGGGGTGAAAATGTTTGATCAAAAACTACAAACAGGTTTGCGAGTTCGTTATAACTCAGGCAAAGACTACCCTCATGAGTGGCTAGTGGGAACCGCTGCGGCCCCAGTAACTAAGCTATATTCAACCACTACATTCGATTTGTTAGGCAAATATCATGTTTCGAAAAATATTCATGTGAATTTTAACATTGATAACCTCACTAATCGCTATGCATTTGACCCAGGAACTGTGATTTATATGCCTATCCCAGGAAGAACGTTTAGACTTGGCGTCGAAGCAACATTTTAGTTAATTTCGTGATTATTACCTTAGGTTTATATTAGCCTAAGGTAATATAGAATTCATTATATGGCTTTAATAGATTAATTTTTATGATAATTTAAATAAAATAGTGTGCGGTGTTGTTTATTAGTTGCGCTTTTTATGACTTTTTTCTTCGGGTTTAAGGAATATGCACTAGTCAATTTTAGACAAAAAAAACCTCCAAATATTTAAGGAGGGAAAATAAATATAAAGCGAGCCTATTTATATAACATTAATTTACGGTAAACCATAGCCGACCAGTTGAATTAATTTATACAAAAACGACATTAGCTCACAATTTATAGCGTTTTAGTTATTCAATTTAGATGAACATCTATTATTTAACAGAGTTAATCAGCCATTGTAGATAATTATCTTCAATTTGGCTTGGGTCTAAGCGAATGAGTTCTGGGGTTTCATATGGGTGTATTTTTTTTATCTCATTAAATAAATTGAGTTGATTTCCTTGAGTCGTTTTGATCAATAGTAAGATCTCCTTATCTTGTGTGATATTACCATGCCATAGATAAACTGATGTTATTTCTGGGAGTAGAGAAATACATGCAGCTAAACGATTAGCTAACAAATGTTGAGTTATTTTAATTGCACTTTCATGGCTATTGGTCGTACATAACACAATACATGGGCGTTGAGCATTTGTGGTGTAAATGTTATCAGTAGACATTTTATTTCCTTATTAGTCATATTTAGATGGGCTTTGTTACTCATATTAGATTAGTGATAAAAAGAGTATGAGAACAAAGGATAATCACTATAAGTGTTTTTTAGCATTATCAGATTAGATAATAACTAATATAAATTAAGCAGAGAGTATGGGTTCAATAGTAAAGTGTGCGTTTTTTAATCAGTTGTTATCATTATTATAATTTTTTATATATTCAACACAATTTAGAATATTTCTTGATTTTATTTTATTAATTCGATTCAGCAATCATAAATTGATGACGCTCTATAAAAATAATTGAAATTTTAGTATATTAAGAAAAAAATTGATTAGAAGAAAAATGCGAGTTTATGTGCTGTTAGCCTAGTAAAAAAGCAAATAATAAGCCCAGTTTTATTCTTACTCTTATTAATGTAAGAATAAGCTTGTTTTTGTGTGCAAGATATATCAGAAGATTAATTGCTGAAATAATATATTACGTATTGTTACAAATTAGTTTGAGTTTTTATCATAAAAAAATCTACGTACTGATAAATATCAAGGTTTTTGAGCTATATATTGTTAATCTAAAGATAAAATTAGAATATATAACTGAAATTACTCTGTATTTCCATCTTTAAACGTGTATGGATAACCTTATGAATAAACTGACACCTTTAAAACCTGTTCCAACTCTAATCGCAGTCGCAATAACATTAATTATTTGGTTTTTAATTCCTGTTCCTGAAGGTGTTAATCCAAATGCGTGGCACCTTTTGGCATTATTTGTCGGCACAATCGCTGCCATTATTGGTAAAGCTTTACCGATAGGGGGTGTTTCTATTGTCGCAATTTCATTAGTTGCAGCTACAGGAGTCACTAATCCTGAATCAACCAAAGGGGCAATTGCGGATGCCTTAAGTGGTTTTTCCAATGACCTAATCTGGTTAATTGGTATTTCTATCATGGTTTCCATGAGCTTGAATAAAACAGGTTTAGGGGCGAGGATAGGTTATTATGTCATTTCTTTATTTGGTAAAAAAACATTGGGTATTGCTTATTCATTGGCAATAGCAGAAACAATTTTGGCTCCTGTCACACCAAGTAATACTGCGCGAGGTGGGGGAATTATTCACCCAATTATGCGCTCGATTTCAGATAGTTTTGGGTCAAAGGCCGAAGATGGAACCGCAGGTAAAATAGGGCGCTACTTATCACTCGTTAACTACAATATTAACCCGATTACTTCCGCAATGTTTATTACGGCGACAGCCCCCAATCCATTAATTGTTAGCTTGATAATTAGCGAGACTAGCCAAGAAAATGAATTAACTTGGGGGATGTGGGCTATTGCCGCATTTGTTCCAGCCATCGTGTCATTAATATTAATGCCCTTGGTTATCTATTTTATGTATAAACCAGAAATTACCTCAACACCGGATGCACCAAATTTCGCCAAAGAACGTTTGCAGCAATTAGGCCCAGTTTCATTGCCTGAAAAAATAACGCTTGGTGTTTTTGGGTTATTACTTTTGATGTGGGCCGGTGTACCTGCAATGATTTTTGGGCCTGCATATAGTGTTAATGCTACCACTGCTGCCTTTATTGGGTTGAGTATTCTATTAGCGACAGGGGTCATTAATTGGGATGACGTGCTAAAAAACAAAGGGGCTTGGGATACGGTTGTCTGGTTCTCCGCTTTAGTGATGATGGCGAGTTTCTTAGGAAAACTCGGTCTCATTAAATGGATGTCATTAACAGTTGGTGCAACCATTGATGGAATGGGCATTAGCTGGGTATGGGGAATGTTAATTCTTGTTTTAATTTATGTGTATTCCCATTATTTCTTCGCGAGTACAACGGCGCATATTACGGCAATGTATGCGGCATTTTTCTCCGCGGGTTTAGCGCTTGGTGCTCCACCAATGTTATTGGCCTTAACGTTAGCATTCTCATCATCACTAATGATGTCATTAACACATTATGGTACAGGAACAGCCCCGATTATCTTTGGGTCAGGTTATGCCACTCTTGCTGAATGGTGGAAAACTGGTTTTGTCATGAGTGTGGTTAACTTAGCCATTTGGTTCTTCATTGGTAGCGTTTGGTGGAAATTCTTAGGTTATTGGTAATTAGCTGAATTAGTTATTAAAAACAACCAATAGAAATCGGGCTATCGGCTCGATTTCTTCTTTTTAATATCCCTTGCTACAAAGAAGTGGCTATTGTGACAACAAGGCCACCTATTATAGAAATCAACATCACTTTCCCCCAACTACAGACTGATGATGATTTTAATGCGTGTTGCCATAACAGACTTATTTCGTTGGCATGTGCATACTTTCTTTTATTGATCGCCGCCTTTACCTTTTTGATTGTATCGTTATCTATCGGTAATGTTTTTTGAATAACCATGCTATGACCTTCCATTAAGTTGAAGATGAAACTTCAATCGGTAAGATTGACACTGTTCGCCTGTCTTAATTATCTCAGGTCATACAAGAAGAAAAATTGATGAGATTTTATGCAAACTTCCTCTTTTATCCTATTTGAAATGAGATTTAATCTATTTAATAAGGAAAAAGGTAGCTTAAGAGAAAAATCCTCTTTATTAAGAGGAAATGGCTCTTGATTTAAGGTTACATTTATTATTTTTGGGCGAGATATTTTTTATTTAGAGAAGTCGGAGATAAAGGCCATAAATGTGATTGGTTTACATGCAAAAGCCAGTATGATGTAGCTGCGAGTCAGTTAATTCATTCAGAGGAACACATGTATTCACAAAGGAAGGCAGAATTTTTCTTGGTGCTTACCACGATAATTGCAGCTTGGGGATGGGTATTTTCCCGAGAAGCTGTGCAGGGAATGCCAATATTTGCCTTTCTTGGTAGCCGTTTTTTACTCGCTGCTATCATTTTAGCCCCTTTTTGCCGAGGGAAAAAAAATAGAATAACGCTGAAGCAATTACCAAAAATATTAATGACAGGCGGTTGGATGTCATTAAATATGGCGCTCTGGATCCACGCGGTGGCAATAACAGACTCAATTGGCGAAGGGGCTTTTATTATGAGCCTCGCTATGTTATTTGTTCCGTTAGTTGCATGGGGCATTTTAAAAAATAAACCTGTCCGTTATTTCTGGGAAGCACTCCCTGTTGCGGTATTAGGGCTGGCATGCTTAACCCTATTTAAGGCTCAGCTTGAATTTAAAGCAAGTCAACTGTGGTTTCTTGGCGCGGCAATTGTCCAAGCTATCTATTTTTGTTATACCAGTTTATATACCCGAACAATTCCTCTTTTACCGTTAACGGCCATTCAACTTGCTTGTACAGGAATGACAGGGCTAGTCTTGTCATTCTTTTTAGAAGAATGGCCGAGCAGCATGACAACGCCTACCATGATGTGGTTTATTGCTAGTGTGGTGATAGCAACGAGTTTGCGCTTTGTGTTACAGCTTATTGGTCAAAAAAATACCACAGCAGGAAATGCGGCAATTATTATGATCCTTGAACCCGTGATGACCGTTTTTGTCGCGGCGATTTGGTACCATGAAAGAATGCCTTTTATCCAAATTGTGGGTTGTGTGCTAATTTTATCATCATTATTCTACTATCGATGGCGCTGTTCTAATTCATTGCCAAGGTAGAATATACATAATAAAAAATGGGTTAATACAGCTTTTTTACCAGAAAACAGCTATGATTGTTATGAATAGTCAGTGATAGGGATATTAATCTTAATAAGAGCGTCTTATTTTGCGTATTAAGATTAATGGTATTGAAAATATAAACGATATATCCAAAATAGCGTGAACTAGGAATAATAGCGGTTTATTATTATCACCTTAGTTAAAGCTGAATAGGAAATGGGCATAAAATGAAAAAATTAGCATTAATATTAGGTATGGCGGGAGCGATGGTTGTGTTGTCTGCATGTTCTGATGAAAAATCAGAAATTGCGGAGTACAAAGAGAATTTTGTGAATACCTGTGTTGTTGCATCAGGAAACCCGCAAGGTGAAACGGCAAATGCGGTCAGTGCAATTTGTGGTTGTGCCTACGATAAAACAATTGAAAAATATGGTTTAGCTGAGTTTAAACGTATGGATGCGGAATTAGAAAAATCAGGTACTGCAGAACCTGAATTCCAAAAAACCATGATTGAATTTGTTCAACAGTGTTCGACTAACGCGCGTTAATTGTTTATTACTCGCAGCTATTTATTATCAATCAACAATAGCTGCGAGTTTATTATTTTTATTTAAATAAATGTTTAAATTGATGTGGAGCACTGCGCAAGTATTGTGGCGCAACATCTATCTGTTCATTCAATTCGCTCGCTGCTCGCCAAGGCCAACGTGGCTCAAATAGGATCCCTCTGCCAATAGCCACCAAATCTGCTTGGTGGGTTGCAATAATGGCTTCAGCTTGTAAAGGTTCAGTGATAAGACCTACAGCAATGACAGGCATCATGGTATTTTCATGAATAGCTTGGGCTAAAGGGACTTGGTAATTTGGGCTCAATGGTATTTGTTGCTCTGGTGATAGCCCACCTGACGAAACGTGAATGTAGTCGCAACCCAAATCCTCTAGTAATTCAGTAAGCTCAATAGATTCAGGTGTATTCCAACCCGATTCAAGCCAGTCTGTTGCAGAGATCCGCACGCCAATTGCAATATTAGGGTTAATCGCTTTTCTCATTTCATGGAAAATATTGATAAGTAATCGAGTACGCCCCTTAAAGCATCCACCATATTCATCTTGTCGTAAGTTTGATACTGGTGATAAGAACTCATGCAGTAAATATCCATGAGCGGCATGGATCTCAATAACGTCAAAACCTGCTTTTTCAGCACGAATAGCTGCATCAATAAACTGTTGTTTTAGCTGTAAAATTTCTTCAATGGTTAATGCATGTGGTACCGCATTATCACCAAAAGCGAGCGCAGATGGTGCAACAGTTTGCCAACCATTAGGTTGTGTGGGCTGGATACTTTTACCTCCCAACCAAGGTAAATCAGTTGATGCTTTCCTGCCTGCATGAGCGATTTGTACCCCTAAGCGTGCATCTGAAAACTGCCTGATATCGTTGAGCATTTGTTGCATTGCAGTCATTTGTTCATCATTCCATAAACCAAGATCTTTGTAGGTAATACGCCCTTCAGGAACAACAGCGCTAGCTTCTACAATAACTAAAGAGGCACCAGATAAAGCAAGGTTCATATAGTGGGCTTTATGCCATGCTGTTGGCATGCCATTTTCTGCGGAGTATTGGCACATAGGGGGAACAATAATTCGATTTTTCAGAGAAACTTGGCCTATTGATACAGGTGAAAAAAGGCGGCTCATTGAAACATTCCTTATTAGCAAACTTAAATTATTTTAATATTATACTCGGTTAGCCAAGTTTTTTTTGTGAGATGGTGTGGTTTTACGGGGAAATTTTATTTTTAGACGGATCGTTGATAGAAAATCAAGTAAAATTTTGCATATTTGATCAAAACCATAAAAAGTATATTTCCCTAGCAACATAATGAAAAAAGAGGGAAAAAATATAAAAAAATGAGATAAAAAATAAAATATAATAATAACTATTATTTTTTGATTGTTATAATTCTGTAACTTATAAATAAAATTAATTACCACCAACTTAGAGTGGCGTTAATTTATGCTTATGGTTTTAATGGTTCTAATAGAGAATAAAGCTATTTTTTTATTTTAAATGATAATTTAAATAAGAATTAATGCATTGTTTGTGAAGCAAAAATATAAAATATTCCTTGCGGTTATATTCAATGGTTTATATAAGAAACAAGCTTGTTAAGCTAATGCGAGCCAAGCTAAATTTTGTGTTCACCTGAAAAATATAATTCTAAGAAGGAAGTAGATGTGCTGACAATTATTGGTATTTTAATCATTTTATCGATAGTAACATTATTGATGATGGGGAAAGTTAGCCCAATTATCGCAATGTCTTGTATCCCCTTTATTGGTGCTTTATTTGCTGGTTACTCTGTTGCTGAAATTTCAGTATTCTTTGAAAGTGGTATTAATAAAGTGTCAAAAGTCGCTGCGATGTTTTTATTTGCGATTTTATTTTTTAGCTTAATGAAAGATCTGCACATTTTTGATCCGTTGATTCGTTTTATGGTTAAAATGACGCGTGGAAATATTATTATTGTTTGTATTATGACAACGTTAATTGCGGGGGTTGTCCATTTAGATGGGTCAGGCGCTGCGACATTCTTAATTATTATTCCTGCCTTATTACCTTTATACCGCCAACTAGGGATGAGCCCTTATTTAATGTTATTGCTGATGTGCGCCAGTATGGGGGTCATGAATATGGTACCTTGGGGTGGCCCATTAGGTCGAGCTTCGGCAGTCACTGGAATTGACGCCTCGACTCTATGGCAACATTTGATCCCTGTACAATTAATTGGCATGGCTGGCGCAGTGGTATTTGCTATTCTGATGGGATTACGTGAGAAAAGACGTATTGCAGCGGCAAGTTTGAAAGGCACTACGCCATATGAAATGGATTCTTTACTACCTGTTAGTGATGACACTGCAGATATAAGCGATACAGTTCAGAAACCCAAAAAACCACTTATCAATGGTGGGTTAATCATCGCATCTGTTATCTGTTTAGCATTCGGATTATTATCAGCGCCTTATGTTTTTATGATCGCACTTTCCATTGCTTTAATGGTTAACTTCCCTAACCCTAGGGACCAAATGAAAATTTTGGCAGCCCATGCACCGCAAGCGTTGGGAATGGTGGCCATAATATTAGCAGCGGGAGCATTCTTAGGTATTTTATCTGAAGGTGGGATGCTTGAGTCAATTGCAACAGACTTAACGGCTATTTTACCAACAGAATGGGTTTCTAAAGTCCATATTTTTGTCGGTATTTTAGGTGTACCGATGGATATTTTTACGAGTACAGATGCTTACTATTTTGCTTTATTACCAATAATTCAACAAATTGCAGCCACAGTTGGTGTTGACCCATCTTCCGTTGTTTACGCCATGGCGATAGGTAACAACGCGGGAACCTTCGTGAGCCCATTTTCACCAGCAGCTTGGTTAGCAATGGGTTTGGCTGGAATTGATATGGGCCGTCACTTACGCTATTCATTTGGTTGGATTTGGTTGTTTAGTTTCTTTTTGTTAGCAGTTGGGGCGCTACTCGGCTTGTATTAATTTGCTCGTTGGCTTCAAAAGTAAACCCTAGTCACATACTTGTGTATGCTCCTAGGGATTTACTTTTTTGCGGCCTAGCTGTGACATGAAATCCTTAGAGCAAATTATCTCTTCTTAAATCCTTATATCAAACCATCTTCATCTTGCTTGCCACCGCGTTTTTGGCTTCAAAAGTAAATTCTAGTGATAGGTAACTAGGGTTTGATTATTTTTTAGCTATTCAACTATCACGTATTAACTATCAGATAGTTACTATGTCGTAATACGAATGGCTATGACATGATTTATTGGTTAATTATATCAATAAGGTTTGTTATGCGTAGGCCACTTTCTTCCTATCATCCTATTCTCTATTGGCTGCGCGTGACTCAAAAGCGCTTAGTTCGAAGATTGCATTGGGTATGTTCTGCCAAGCATTATGCGAAGTCAAAATCCAGTGAACGCCTTGAGTATCGCTACAACAAGCATACATCTAAGCTGATCCGTAAATTAGGTGAATCAGACCTACGTTTGCAATACAACAAAGTAACGAACTTGCGTATTGCTGCCGAAGCGATGAATGGGGTTATTATTTACCCAGGAGAATATTTTTCATTTTATCGGCTCGTAGGAAAACCGACTTCGCGCAGAGGTTTTCTTGAAGGTATGGAACTTTCATTTGGTGAAGCTCGTTCAGGGATTGGCGGGGGAATTTGCCAACTAAGTAATTTAATTCATTGGATGGTATTGCATTCTCCATTGCAAGTGGTTGAGCGCGCTAATCATAGTTTTGACCCATTTCCAGATGAAGGTTGTGTATTGCCTTTTGGTTCAGGGGCGGCAATCTTTTATAATTATATCGATTTGGTTTTCTATAATCCGACACAAAGTGCTTTTCAATTGGTATTTAATATCGCTGAGCATCAACTCGAAGGGGAATTATTGAGTTGTACCTCACGTGAACATAAATACCATATTTATGAGAAAAACCATAAGTTTACCCGAGAAAATGGAGTTATATACCGGCATAACGAAATTTGGCAAAAAGTGACAACTAAAGGACAAGAACCTAGTACTTTGCAGGATAATTGTTTGTATCGTAATAAGGTGATAGTGAAATATTCCTTAGATGAAAGCCAGATAGCGGTTGAATAATATCGCTAGCAATGAGATTAGGAATAAATTGATAGCCTTTTTCTTGACAATTAGACTAAAATTCAACTGTTTTCCTTCAATTTCGCTAATTTTGACCCTTAGCTAAGTAAAAATGAGGCCGTTACTCGGAATAGATATGTAATACCTACACTTGATTTCTCAACAATTAAAGACGCAAATCTAGCAAAAAGATTTGTGGTTATTTCTATTTCTTTAGAGAAAGCATGATGAATATGCAATCAAGAAAGTATGGTAGAACGTATCACTATCCGTTCTCCCCTGGTACGACTAGTGATGATCGCATTAATCGCGATTGGTGGTCGCACATCCAAAATATAGACAAACTGGTTCACACAGAAAAACTGGACGGTGAAAATAATTGCTTAAACCGTTATGGGGTTTTTGCGCGCTCTCATGGGGCTCCAACTCAATCGGCATGGAGCCAGCAAATTCGCCAACGTTGGCAGTTGATTAAAGACGATTTAGGGGATATTGAACTATTCGGTGAAAACCTTTACGCAATACATTCCATTGAATATCAACATATTGAAGATTATTTCTATGTGTTTGCTGTTAGGCAAGGGGAGTATTGGCTTAGTTGGGAAGAGGTGCAATTTTATGCGGCTTTATTTGATTTTCCAACTGTCCCCCAATTAGATTTATCACTCAGTAAACATATGGACAAGCAAGAATATGCAAGTTCATTAATTACTGCTGCATCATTAGATAGCCAATTTATTGCGCGTGATACTCACACAGGGAAAGCCTGTAGCATGGAAGGGATTGTGAGCCGTGATAGCCAAGGGTTTCATGTGGATGATTTTATGGCACATGTTTTTAAATATGTGCGTAAAAACCATGTCAAAACGGATATCCACTGGAAGCGGCATTGGCAGCGAGCCAAGCTGGCCTTTGAATTACAAGGAGAACAACCATGAGTTGGCAATTAACCCAATATCGTGATTGGGCACAGCTTGAAAGAGAGTTCGATTTTGTGCGTGATATGCAATATGTGCAGCAAGACCGTTTGCACCATGCGGAAGGCAATGTGGCTATTCACACTCAAATGGTGTTAGCGGCTTTGGAGGGGTTACCTGAATATCAACAGCTTCCAGAACTTAAACAACAAATCGTTTGGGCGGCAGCGTTGCTACATGACGTCGAAAAACGCAGTACAACAAAAGAAGATGAAGAAGGGCGAATTCATTCGCCTGGACATGCCAAAAAAGGCGAGTTATCGGTACGCAATATATTATTTCGACAAATAGAAACTCCTTTTGCTATTCGTGAACAAATTGCAACTTTAGTTCGATTTCATGGTTTACCGCTTTGGTTAATGGAAAAGCCAGATCCTGAACGCACGTTATTTGCCGCCTCGTTGCGCGTTGAAATGTCTTTATTGTGTATGCTAGCGAAAGCCGATGCGATAGGGCGTACGTGTGAAGATAAAGCGGAATTGTTGGTCAGAATCGAACTATTTGAGTTGTTCTGTCGTGAGCAGGGTTGTTGGGACCAACCTAAATCATTTGCTTCGCAAGCTGGGCGTTTCCATTATTTTCATCACCAAAAAGGTACTACAGATTATCAACCTTTTGAAGAAACTGGGAGCGAAGTCGTTATGCTATGTGGTTTGCCGGGGATGGGAAAAGACCATTTTATCAAACAGTTTTACCCACGAACTCCGGTGGTATGTTTAGATGATATTCGCCGAGAACATAAAATTAACCCAGCAGATAAAAATGCCCAAGGCTGGGTGGCGCAGCAAGCGAAAGAACAGGCTAAGGTTTTTTTGCGAACGAAAACGGATTTTATATGGAATGCGACCTCATTAAGTGCTTCGCTACGTGCCAGTATGATCAGTTTATTTGAACGCTACCAAGCCAAAGTTCATTTAGTTTATTTGGAAGTGTCATTTAAACAGTGGCGACAACAAAATCAACAGCGTAAATATGCGGTTCCAGAGCTGGTTATGGAAAAAATGGCAGGGAAGTTAGAATTACCAACGCCAGATGAAGCCCATCAGGTTTCCTATTATATTGACGGTAATTTTGAACCGTTACTTGCAGAAAAGTAAAATTAATCGCCTGCCTCTTAGCTAGAGGCAGGACGTGATATTAGTTTTAAGGAACGTACACATCGCCCTCGAAGAGTTTTCTCGCTGTACGAATAATTGATGCCTGAATCCCTTCCGGTGAATTGCCTTGCTGGTTTAACGATACGTCAAATTTTCCACTTAAATGTTCAATGGAAATATTATTCATATCAACAGAGTGAATATATTGCTGAGTAATACTATTAGGAACAATAGTACTTGTCGCAATGGCGATAGCACCAGTCACGGCAAGTGCGCCATGGCATTTATGTGGCATAAAATAACGGACATTAATTGTTCCACCGTGAATGGCAGGTGAAATCAATATAGGTTTAGGAATAACTTTTTTGCTAACATCACCAAGTCCCATCACTGCGCCTGCTTGTATACGAATAGCTTCGAGCTTTTGCATAAATTCGGCATCGGCTTCAAGCTGTTCCGCGGTTTCATAACCAGTTTTGTTAAGCTGAGGGGCATCAATTAACACCACAGGCATCGCCATATCAATACAACTAACATCAATACCTTCAATGGTGTCAATTGCATGGCCAGTCGGGAGCAATTTTCCTGTTTTAGTTCCACAAGCATTTAAAAATGTCAGTGCAACAGGCGCGGCATGACCGGGTACACTCGCAATTTCGGTGTCACCATCATAATCGACATGGCCATCAGGCGTTTGTACAGTAGAGTTGACGAAGGTGTTTGTATTGACATTACGGATCCTCACAGTCGTTGTTTCTCCTGTGATGGGCACCAAGCCTTTTTCAATAGCAAAAGAACCTACGGCACAAAGAATATTGCCACAATTTGGTGCCGTATCAACAATGCGCTCAGTAATAGAAACCTGAGCAAATAAATAATCAATATCAGCATCACTGTGAGTTGAAGGGCTAATAATAGCGACTTTACTGGTTTGTGGGCTGCCACCACCAATGCCATCAATTTGCAAAGCATGACCAGACCCCATAATCGCTAGGATCAGCTCATCCCGTTGTTTTATGTCTTTAGGAAGGGAGTCTGCTAAAAGGAATACGCCTTTCGAGGTGCCGCCACGCATTAAGGTACAAGGAATTTTTTTCATCTGTTTACCCGTTATATTTCACGCTGTGCCTGTGTTGGCTACGCTCAGTCACCCAAGTCACATACTTTTGTATGCTCCATGGGATGCCTTCACTTGCCGCCTTGCCACAACGTGAACTATTTAGGGTAAACCCGTTCAGCTTCCCGCAGTGGCGGTGTTGGCTACGCTCAGTTACCCAAGTCACATACTTTTGTATGCTCCATGGGATGCCTTTGTTTTGCCGCCTTGTTACAACCCGAACTATTTAGAGGATTAGCGTGAATTACCGTTATATTTGGGTTTAGGGCACAATTTGCATTGCGCCCCATGGAATAATTTAATGAGAGATTAGAATAGAGCGCATTAAATCAGCCCCATGCTAATCAAGATCTCCCACCAACCTAAACCGATAGTCATGTGAACGAATAAGCTAATGAAGGCCACTAACCCGCCAATGATCCACCAAGAACGGATATCGTTATAACCCGCACCGAATACGATAGGTGCTGCGGCGCCGCCATAGTGAGTTACGCTTCCGCCGTAAGCATTCGAGAACAGCAAACCTAGAGCGAGTAACATCGGAGGAGCCCCTGCAACCATACCGACAGTGGCAAATACCGGAACCATGGCTGCAACATACGCACCACCAGAGGCAAATAAGTAGCGAATGGCAACACTGATGAACATGATGACAAAGAAAGCTAGCATCGCTTGGTCACCGAAGGAGAGATATTGACTCATGGTATCGGCGAGCCACTTGAAGAAGCCTGCTTTTGTGAGAACACCAGACATACTGATGATACCACCGTACCAAATCAGGGTATTCCAGCCGCCTTTATTCTTCAGTACGTCATCCCAAGTTACAACACCTAGGATCAGGGTTAATGCCATGACCGCAATCGCGACGCTAGAAGCGCTGACACCGATAAGGTCAGAGAAAATCCAGCCACACAGCGCGATAATGAAGACAATTCCCAGCAATTTTTCACGCATAGTCATTGGGCCTAAGTCTTCCAGGCCTTTGGCCGCGATCTCTTTGTTATTCACCTTTTTCAACTCAGGTGGATACAGTTTGTAGATCATTAACGGTGTCAAAATCAGCATGATTAAACCCGGTACAGAGGCTGCAAGTGCCCATCCACCCCAACTTAAATGGATGCCCATAATGTCACTCATCATGGCAAGGGCGAGTGCATTTGGCGCCATTGCGGTCAAGAACATATAGCTGGTGGTTTTAGTCACCATATAAACGTTGACGAGGAGATAATGGCCTGCTTTACGTGGACTTTTTTCTGGATCAGACCCTAAAGCAACGGCGACACTATTGATGATTGGGAAAACAATCCCTCCTGCACGTGCGGTATTAGAAGGCGTCGCTGGTGCGATAATTAAATCAAGGATTGCGGTTACATAACCGAGTCCTAACGTTGTACCACCTAACTTACCAATCAAGATATAAGAAAGACGTTTACCTAAACCAGTAATAACAAAGGCAGCGCTCAGAGTAAATGCAGCAAATACAAGCCATGTCGTACCGGATGCATATCCACTTAAAACTTCACTTGCTTTGACATCTTTAGTACCTGTTACTCCAATAATTACTGCACTTGCAGCAATAGTGGCTAATAAAATAACAGGCTCTGAATATGGTTTAAGTACCAAACCGACAATAGCGGCAAGATAAAGACCGAATAACAACCACGCAATATGTGGTAGCCCCGCTGGTGTAGGTATTAAAGCAATAATAATTGGAATGGCTATTAACACGAATAGCTTCCATATTTTTTCTTTTTGCATAAGCCAATTTCCTTGATTAAATCAATATTAAATTTATTTAATATTAAATTGAATGAACTTTAATATTAGGAATTTGTTAAAATGATAATTTTTAATATGGCTGTATCTTGAATGAAATATAATGATTTTAATTTTCATTAATAATTCACTCTAAGGTGTATAATTTAGTTAAATAATTAATTGGTTTTTATTTGGTTAAATTGTTTTATTTTTAAATTATTCCTGTTTTATTAATGTTAAAAAATTACGTAATGTTAAATAAAGGATTGGTTGGGTAATCGAGCAAAAAACCAAGTTAGAATTAGTAAATCCGCACTTCCCCCAGGACTCACATTTAGCTGAATACATTCATTATCGAAATGTTTAACCTTAACTAAGTCATCATGGGTATTTATACCAGCAGTTAATAGCTGTTTTGCACGTTGCTTGATCCACGTTAAACTCTTGATACCACCACGATTGACAATATTCGTATCATCATTCAGGCTCATGAGTAAAATTAAAGTATCAAGTAGAGCGATATCGGCGAGTTTGCCTTTAGCAAGTTGCTGCAAATAATAAGGAAGTGAATGTTTGATTACTAACGAATAACCGCCTTCAGCTTCACCTCTTGCACCTGTTAACCCATGTCTCTGATATAAGCGATGGCCAGCGGTAGGGTTTTCGGTTTTTTGTTTAAGTTCATTGGTAATTCCCTTACACATACTAGCAACCAATAAGCTGACATTTTCAGGTGAGACACATTGTTGTTGTGCAATCAAACGGCCTATTGCGGTTAAGACTAAACCCAAGGAAAAAATACTGCCTTTATGGGTATTAACCCCTTTTGTTGCACGGAACATCGACTTTTCACAATCCATTCCGATAGGGCGAATATGGGGTAATAGTTGCTCTATAGGACAATTTTTGTATTGAGCGCCTGCTTGCAAAAATTGAGGAAAATGTGTCGCGATGGCATTGGCACTTAAATGAAAATCTGTCAGTGCCATATCTTTATGGGCACCGGTATTATGTTTATCCACTAACCCAGGTTTAGGGGTTAAGTTTACTTCAGCTAACATCGCCTGCCATGCTAATTGGCTGTAATAGTGGGTTAATTTATCATTTATATGGCTGAGTTGTTTAATGGGTTGCATACGCTAACTCCTCGATACGATTAAGTATCTCAACCAATGAATGTGTCCGCTGACGAGCACAAATTTTCGCTTCATTTTCACAAATTAGGCATTGTCTTGGTGGCAGATTTAATTGACTACGTGAATATTGCTGCCCCTTGGCATCAAACACATCAAAATCCCATAACCGACCAACAGCAGACGATTCTTCCATGCGAATTAACGCTTTTTTAATCTCGATAGCATCTCCGTCAACGGCAACCAAGCATTCCGGCCCCGTTTTTAATGCCCAAGATTGTTGTGATAAAAACACCCACTGCCCGCATGAAGCAATTTGTTTAAGCGCATTTAGGCCCTGATTAAACACATGTCTAACAAGAGAGTTGTCTTTGACAGCTCCAGGAAAAACGACAGTAAATGAAATCAAGGTTACCTGATGGAGACCAATCCACGCTTGTTGGCGAGCCTGACGGGCATCTCGGCTATCCAACAGTTCAGGTAAAGAAATATCAAATTGCTCTTGAGTATCAGGCAGTGGGTAAAACATATTTACTCCTTCACTTGATGAACAACATCAATGACTGAGCCATCACGATAACGAACAACCGCAACAGCTTTATCTGTAAATTCAATTGGGTTAGGAGTACCAGTTAATAATTGTGCTCGTTCTCGTAACCAGTTCATTGAAACGGTTTTAATACCTTGGCTTTCAAGTTGCTGTTTTAATTCAGGACGAGCAGGGTTAACTGTAATTCCATGGTCAGTGACAAGAATATCGACACTGGAACCAGGTGTAACACACGTGAGCACTTCATCCACTAATGTTGGAATACGGCCACGTACCAGTGGTGCAACAATGATAGATAATTTTGATGCAACGGCTGTGTCGCTATGGCCACCAGATGCACCACGGATAATGCCATCAGAACCCGTTAACACATTGACATTAAAGCGAGTATCGATTTCTAACGCGCTGAGCACAACCACATCAAGCATATCAACGGAAGCACCTTTTGAATCAAAGCACGCATATTGGTTAGCACTGATTTCAATATGATTCGGGTTGCGAGCAAGTGATTCTGCTGCCGCTTTATCAAAACTTTGGACATCCAATAATTTACGAATTAATCCTTTTTCATGTAAATCAACGATAGTTGAGGTAATGCCGCCAAGTGCGAAGCCAGCCTGAATATTATGGCGTCTCATTTTGTCTTCAAGGAAGCGAGTGACGGCAAGAGAAGCACCGCCCGTACCGGTTTGTAATGAAAAACCATCTTTAAAGTAACCCGATTTTTCGATAACATCAGCTGCAGTACGAGCAATCAGAAGTTCACGAGGGTTTGACGTCATACGTGTCGCATCAGCCCCAATTTTATCGGCATCACCCACCCGTTTAACTTTGACGATGTAATCGACTTCATCTTGCTTAATACTGGATGGGTTATGGGGGTAATCTAATATCTCTTCAGTGAGCATCACCACTTTTTTCGCGGTCTCAGCATCAATTTTGGCATAACCTAAAGAACCGCAACTCGCACTGCCAGTGTAGCCATTGGCATTGCCGTATTCATCACAAGAAGGAACCCCAATAAACGCCACATCAATAACTAGCTCACCGCTATGAATTAGATTGGCTCTTCCACCATGCGAATGAATTTGTACAGGTTCTTCTAATTCACCACGTGAAATAGCTTCAGCGAGTGGGCCTCGGATACCAGAGGTATAAATTTTGCGGATAACACCATGACGAATATGTTCAACAAGTGGTGAATGGCAAGCACTTAATGAGCTTGATGCAAGTGTTAAGTTGCGAAAACCCATTTCAGCAATGACTTGCATCACCATATTGACCGTAAGATCTCCACCGCGAAAGGCGTGATGGAAAGAAATAGTCATACCGTCTTTAAGACCAGAACGACGGATCGCGACTTGTAAGTCATCACATAATTTGCGATTTCTCGGCTTTTGTACCTGTTGTTGTACTTTGCCGATATCTTTAAATTCACGTAGTACATCGTCAGTATTTGGTTGTAAGTAGGCTGATACGCGAGCCTGGCGCTGAGTATTATTTGTCATTTTTATTGCCTCACTCTTCCCGAATTCCTGATAATGCTGCTCGTGATAACACGAGGCGAGCTCTGTCAATAACTGGGCCATCGACCATTTTTCCGTTCAATGAAACCACACCTTTACCTTCAAGGGCTGCGGCATCAGCGGCTTCAACAACACGCTGTGCATGGTCGACTTCTTTTTGAGTTGGTGCATATAAATTATGAAGTAACTCAATTTGTCTTGGGTTAATTAATGATTTGCCATCAAAGCCGAGCTGTTTAATGTGAGCGGCTTCGCGTAGGAAACCTTCTTCATTATTCGCATCAGAATATACGGTATCAAACGCTTGAATACCGGCTGAACGAGCGGCTTGTAAAATGGCGCACCGAGCATAGAGGAGTTCTACGCCGTCTGGAGACCGCTCGGTGCGCAAATTGCGGACATAGTCCTCGGCACCTAATGCGATGCCTATAAGTCTTGGTGATGAATGAGCAATATTGACTGCTTGAGTGATGCCCATTGGAGATTCGATAGCGGCGAGCAAACCCGTGCTACCTTCTTCGCGGCCACAACTTTTTTCTATACGTAAGATTTCACTTTCAATATCAATAACATCTTGCGCAGTATCTGTTTTAGGAAGGCGGACAATATTTGCACCACCACGAACAACGGCCTCAAGGTCAGCAACACCAAAGGCGGAATCTAATGCATTGACCCGCACAATGGTTTCAATATCTTGATAAAGCGGGTGCTGTAATGCATGGTAAACCAAGCGACGAGCCGTGTCTTTTTCGCGTAAAGTTACAGAGTCCTCAAGGTCGAACATTAAAGCATCCGCTTTATAAATAAAGGAATTGCTTAACATGGCTGCATTGGAACCGGGCACAAATAACATACTTCTGCGTGTACGTGATTTTTGTTCTGGAGTCATTATTTATCCTCCCAAGGCAGATAGTCGATATCACAGGCGCGAGCCAATAAGGCTTCTAAACGCGCTTTAAGTACGCATTCCAGTGCACCTTTATCATCTACAATGATTTGTGCTCCTTGAATATCATGCTGCTGAATCATTTCTTGTACGATTTTTGCGATAGCATCCCCAAACTGCTTTTCAACACTACTGGTAATTTGTATTGAGACCTCTTGAGTGTCTTCTAGCGGTTCGATACGAACCATGACATCACTTGATTCAAGTGTGCCAGCTACTGCTGCGTGTTTTATCTTCATATTTCACCTATGGCTAATTCAGAACTTTCGGTGTGGCTTTGAGCGGATGCGACTTGATTGGCGACCATCTCTTGTAAATATTGATAGGTTGCCTCAGGTACAATCGGCTTAATCGCCGCAAGATCTTTTTTAGCGAGCAATCGTCTAACTTGTGAGGCAGAAACTGCCGTTCCATTGATGATTGTTCGCGGAAATTCAACGAGTTCTATAGGTGGAAAATTCATAGCATCGGTTTTTAACCAAAAGCACATGTCTTGGTTATATTGGTTGGTGACTTGGCAAAATGGTTCCGAGCCTACGAATCGATGGGTTATCCCCAGAGCAGGGGCGATATATTGACGAAATATCTTAATGTCTATTTCGGTATAACAGTTATTGGCAACCGTTTTGTCTTTAATAAAGTAACAAGGAAAAGTCGCGCGAGAAATAATATACTCGGAGCCTTTGTGGATAGTGAGATTTTCTATTCCTTTAGTCCCAGCTTCGATTAAATTTAATCTAATTTTATAAGGGAAACGAGAAGTATCTTCTTTGACAACAAATAGGTGTAGCCAGTCACAGGCCTTCGCGGCTTGTTCTATTAAATAGCTATGGCCAAGGGTGAAGGGATTGGCATTCATGACGATTGCGCCAATTTTTTTTCCTTCCTTACGTTGTGCTTTTAAACTTTCGATATAACGTTTTAGATAACAGCAACTGTTTTCCATCAACACCATAATATCAGGAACGGTGGCAATAGTATGGAAGCCACATTGTTGGAATAAGCTTTCATTTTGAAATTTAGTATAAATAAATAAATGCGTTGTATTATTTTCGTAAGCAAGATTAACCAGTTCTGTTGCTAATTTTAATGCAAGGCCTTCACCTCGAGCATCATCACTAATAGCAACGCATTTAATAACATTTTTTGCTAAGCCTCCGCACGCAATTAATTTTTCATTGCGTGAGATTGTAATAAAAACGTCAATGCTTGAATCAAGCTCTAAATCGTTTTCCTTTAAAAACTGAGTTATTTCAGCAAGTTTCCTGTTCTCATGACGTTTTACTTGGTTAAACGTTATGTTTTCGAACATAATAGTATCCTGCATCTCATTTAGAGATGTTTTTAAAATGTTGCTAATGTTAAAGTTAATTAAATAAATATTTTTGGTTATTCTTATAAAAGTAAATATAAATTCTTATTTAATTATCCTCTCTGATATTTATATTAAAGATACTGTATTTAATATATTTGACCTATTTCATGTTTCTTAAATGAGATTGTATTTGTTTAATGGTTTTAAAGTTTTTAATTATTGGATATGTTTTTTATTGCTTGGTTTTAATGTGTTTAATTATTAATATGTGTATTATACCTTTGGCTTGAATCCGATTTATCGGTTATCCTACCTTTTTTGAATTAACAAATTTTTTACTTTTCAGCCAGTAACGAGATATAACATGAAAAAAGAATATGCATTCTCTTCATTGAAAAAAGTAAATTCAGTTTCATTTTCAGTACGAGTTTTTTTTCTGTTATTGATTGTTTCTGTTTTTTTAACGTTCGGGTTGGGCAAATATTTCACGGATACGGCTGAAAATCGATTGATTGCAAACATTCAATCGTTAGCGATGAGCCAAGCAAAGCTGATTGCTTCTATTGATGGTGTGGTGCAATCAGTAAAGAATAGAGATATTCCGAGACTGAAGGTTATTGCTGACAAACTAAACCAAGATTCCAACTATGATTATGTAGTTATCGGTGATGAAAAATCAATTCGGTTATATCACCCAAATAGCCAAAAAATTGGTTTTGAAATGCAGTGGAACAAATCAGGCGCCTTAGAGAAAGGGGAAAGCTATTTCATTAATGGCGAAGGCTCGATGGGAAATGCTGTTAGAGCCAAGACCCCTATTTTTGATGAACAAGGTAAAGTGATTGGCGTTGTTTCTATTGGTTACTTATCCAACAAAATTGATACGTCACGCAGTGAATTGTTTGTGCAAACAGGTGCTACCTTTTTAGGAATATTGATTATTTTGCTGTTTTTATCTTGGGGGTTTTCACGTTTAATTCAAAAACAAATGTTGGGAATGGAACCTGAAGAAATTACTCAACTGGTGTTAGTACAAAAAGGAATATTTGAAGCCGTTTTTGAAGGTGTGATTGCGGTAAATACACAAGGGCAAATTATCAATATCAACTCAAATGCGAGAAAAATGTTATCCCTAAGTAAGCCATTGGGCCAGTTAACAGGAACATTTGTGTCAGAGCATATATCGCCAGCTGATTTTTTTATTACCGACCTTGAAACAACTAAGCATGATGTGATTGGCGAGTTTAATGGTTTAAATGTGATTGCAAACCGGGTTGCGATTCGTGATGGTGAGCATCTGGTGGGGGCGGTTATTAGCTTTCGTAGTCAAAACGATATTGAATCGTTAAACTCTCAGTTGACTCAAGTTCGTCAATATATTGAAAATTTACGCACTTTACGGCACGAACATCTTAATTGGATGTCAACATTAAGTGGGTTATTGCAAATGAAAGAATATGACCAAGCGTTGGCTTTGATTAAAGGGGAATCAGAATCTCAGCAGCAATTAATTGATACACTCTGTGGTCAGTTTTTTGATAAGCAGGTTGCAGGTTTACTATTTGGTAAGCACCATCGAGCCAAAGAATTAGGGCTACAATTAAAATTTACTGCCGGTAGTCAGTTGCATGAATTACCTGATTCGTTAAATAGTACGGAATTTTGTGCCATATTGGGAAATTTACTTGATAATGCATTTGAAGCAAGTTTGAAAAATAATCAGGGTAATAAACAAGTGGAATTATACCTTTCTGATGAAGGGAAGGAGATTGTCATTGAAGTCGCGGATCAGGGGTGTGGTTTCCCATCAGAAATGCAAGATAAATGGTTCGAGCGCGGTGTGACAACGAAAACCGATGTGACAGATGGCCATGGTATCGGGTTATATCTTGTTGCGTCTTATGTTAAACGCTGTAATGGTGCGGTTATTATTGAAGAAAATCAACCGCATGGTACAGTATTTTCAATTTTTATTCCGAAAGTGAAGATATAAAATGATTAAGATAAAAATCCTCATTGTGGAAGATGAGTTACTACTTGCTGAAATGCACAGTGAGTATATAAAAGCCTATCCCGCATGTGAGAAAGTGTGGCTTGCAGGTAACCTTGCTGAAGCGAGAAAAATGATTGAATACATGAAACCAGACCTGATTTTATTAGACAACTATTTACCAGATGGTAAAGGGATTGATCTGGTCCATGAGTTAATACAAGAAAGGAATAATGCAGATATTGTATTCACTACGGCTGCAAGTGATATGGATACGGTTTCTGAAGCTATTCGTTTAGGCGTTTTTGACTATTTAGTGAAGCCAATTGCCTATGAGCGTTTAGGCCAAACATTGGATAGGTATATTCAACGTAAATCTGTTGTACAGGACAATAGCAAAACCAACCAAAGTAAAATTGATGATATGTTCAATACCTATGCGCGAGGGGAATCAAAGGAAGAACTTCCAACAGGCATTGATATTATTACACTTGAAAAAATACTCGCTTTGTTCACTGAACCTGATGTGCAATATACGGCAGAAAGTATTGCTGAAGCCATCAAACTCAGTCGGACCACTGCAAGGCGTTATTTGGAGTATTGTTTAGCGAAGGATAAAATTGAAGCCGAAATTGAGTATGGCAAAGTTGGCCGACCGCAGCGAATTTATCGCGCTAAATTGTGAGTGTCTGAACTAATAAGTATATGCCTATAGAAGCTCTGCATTGGCTATAAACAATGCAGATTTTCTTTATCTTACTTATATTAGTGGTACAACAGTAAGTTGGAAAAATAGAGTTTATTGTTGCTGGTTTTCTAAAATTAACACTTTCTTTTCAGCCCGCTCATGGCCTTTGGCGGCTGCGAGTTGATACCAGCGTAGGGCTTTTTTATCATCGGCTTCAACACCCATACCATATTGGTAGCAAGCTCCTGCTGCATATTGCGCATCGACACTATTTTGCTGAGCGGCTTTTATAAACCAGTGACACGCTTTTGCTTGGTTAGCCTTGATACCATCACCGCGTGCATAGATAAGCGCAACATTAAATTGAGCCGAAACTTCACCTTGTTCAGCGGCTTGGGTTAGCCATTTTATGGCTGATTGGGTATTTTTTGGGGTGCCTTGCCCGGTTAGGTACAGCATACCTAAGCTATTTTGGGCGGGGGAAAAGCCCAATTCTGCGGCACGGGTAAAATATTGAAAGGCAAGAGGGTAGTTCACCTTATCATACATGCCTACAGCAGCCTGATAACCCAATAAATAGAGTGCTTGAGGATGGTTTTTTTCAGCAAGAGCAAGATATATTTTTTGGGCTTTTTGCGGGTCTTTTGTAACAGCTTTTCCCTCTTCATACCAATAGGCGAGGGTGAGCATAGCAGGTTGGAAATGTTGTTCGGCCGCTTTTTCTAGCCACTGTTCTGCTTTTTCTGGGTTTTTCTCTAATAAATTATCAAGGCCGTATAAGGTATATTCGGCCATATTCATTTGGCCAATAGGATCACCATTTTCGGCTGCTCTGCTCATCCAGTGCAGCATTTGTTTCTCATCTAACTTAACCCCGGCACCTTGTTGGTACATCAAACCAAGGTTAATTTGTGCTTTTGTAAAGCCTTGATTAGCAGAGAGAAGATACCAATGTAAAGCTTGGTCAAACTGATGGTGAGACTGATAAAACATACCTAAATTAAACTGAGCTTCGGCTTGGCCCTGTTCCGCAAGTGCAATCAGCGTTTTTTCATTAATTAGTGGCGTCGCTTCTTCTGCAAAGGCAGGAGAGAAAAATACGTTAATAAAGATAAAAAACAGTAAAAATACTTTTTTCACATGACATCCTTTGGACTAAGCTCTTAACGGCTACGTTATCTTGTTAGATAAGTTCCTGCAATGATATGAAGGCCATTTTATATTAATTCTACTAAA
The DNA here is from genome assembly GCF_011045615.1 of Providencia sp. PROV004. Lineage (NCBI taxonomy): Bacteria > Pseudomonadati > Pseudomonadota > Gammaproteobacteria > Enterobacterales > Morganellaceae > Providencia > Providencia sp. PROV004. Next base: position 2,903,842 of record NZ_CP042859.1, on the reverse strand, counting down.
TCAGATGGTTAATTGTTGCTATTAGCGCATAGAGCAAAAAATACATAAATAATTTAAAAAAAGATGAACTTTTTTCAGTGATACTGTGTCTTAGTAGTATCTATATACTGTTTGCTTGCGTAAACATTCATATATTTACCCTCATCATTCATTTCTTTACACGAAGTAATGTAATAATGCACCTACGTAGTGATAGTTTGAATTTAGCAAAAAGATCCTTGAGTAGAATGCATTATGCCCAGTTTTTAACTGGGCTTTTTTTTATCCAAAATTCCAGTTTGAATGTCTCTTTAGCTGCGACTCTCTAAATCCTTTCTTATCATAAAAGATCATAAAAGAAAAAAGTGTTCATTTGTTATGGATATTTTTAGTTTCCCATAACGTTTAAAGCAATAAATCATAGAGTTATAAACAGGGTGTTATAGTTTCACTATAGAATAATGTTCTTAACATTTAATAAACAAATGACTAATTAGTAATCGATAATAATTTGGTGATTTTGTAAAAAATTGAAGTAAATCACGATTAAATTCAATTCAAGCAGTAATTAATACTAGCTAATTCTTTAATTTTGGTGCATAAATAACGTATATGGCTTAATTGATTATTGGGTTCTGGGCGGGTTATCTGCCAATTAATGTTGAATAAATAATCAAATGTGCTTTAACTCATTGAATTTATGTTTGAGATCCATAAACAAGTCTACACACAGTTTTGTTTGTTTTGAGGTCAGGGAATGATACTCCTCCTACCAAAAGTGAATCTTTTCAACTTTGAATTCTTGAGATCATAACAATGCGAGAGCGCATAGAGCGTTCCGTGGTTTTTTTGCATATGTACAGGTTGTACTAGAGGTAACTTGTGTCCACAACAAATAACAAAGAGGAAGTCAGTCTTAACGCGTTTAAGCAACCTCGCTCATTCTATCTTATTTTTTCTATCGAACTCTGGGAACGTTTTGGTTACTACGGTCTTCAAGGGATCCTTCCAATATACCTAAGCCAAGTGCTGGGTATGTCAGAAACAGAATCAATTACACTTTTCTCGGCGTTTGCAGCATTAGTTTATGGTTTTGTTGCGGTAGGTGGTTGGTTAGGGGATAAAGTTCTCGGAACAAAACGTGTTATTGTTCTTGGAACGATAACACTGATTGCGGGGTACGCATTTGTTGCTTTCTCAGGGCATGACGTGTCGATGGTGTATGTTGGCTTAGCGACTATTGCAGTTGGTAATGGTTTGTTTAAAGCAAACCCATCATCACTGTTATCAACCTGCTATGAAAAAGACGACCCTCGTTTGGACGGTGCATTCACCATGTACTATATGTCCGTGAATATCGGCTCATTCTTCTCAATGATTGCAACACCATGGTTAGCAAAACATTATGGCTGGGATGTTGCGTTCTCTCTTAGTGTTGTAGGCCTGATTATCACATTGATTAACTTCTATATGTGTAAAAAATGGGTTTCTCAACATGGCTCAAAGCCTGACTTCGCTCCTGTCGTGATCTCAAGGTTGGTCGCAACTGTCGCTGGTGTTGTTGCACTCATTGCGATTTCAACATGGCTATTGCATAACCTCGGTATTGCTCGTACAGCATTAGCGATTATTTCTTTGGGTATTTTAGTTATCTTTATCAAAGAAACATTAGCACTGAAAGGTACGGCGCGTCGCCGCATGATTGTTGCATTGATTCTAATGCTTGAAGCGATTGTATTCTTTGTTCTTTATAGCCAAATGCCTACATCGCTAAACTTCTTTGCATTACATAACGTAGAGCATGAAGTTTTTGGTTTTTCTATTGAGCCTGCACAATACCAAGCTCTGAATCCATTATGGATCATGATTGGAAGCCCAATTTTAGCTGCAATTTATAATAAAATGGGCGACAACTTACCGATGCCACATAAATTTGCTATTGGTATGTTGCTATGTTCCGCGGCATTCTTAGTTTTGCCATTAGGTGCGAAATTTGCAAATGAAGCTGGGATTGTTTCTGTTCAATGGCTAGTTATCTGCTATGGCTTCCAAAGTATTGGTGAGCTGATGATCTCAGGTCTTGGCCTTGCGATGGTAGCTCAGTTAGTTCCACAGCGTTTAATGGGCTTTATTATGGGCGCGTGGTTCCTGACTAACTCAGCAGCAGCATTTATCGCAGGGTATGTTGCCTCAATGGCAGCGGCACCAGAAGGTGAACTTACTAGTAAAGTTGAATCTTTAGCTGTGTACAGTGACGTATTCCTGAAGATTGGTTTAGTGACTGGTGTGATGGCAATTTTGATGGTTTTAACTGCTCCGATGTTAAATCGTATGACTCTTGAGCGTTAATTTTCATCTTAAATAGTTGTAATCAAAAGGGTTGAAAAGCCCTTTTGATATATATGACATACTGTATTGTTGCATTAATTAAAATAGCGATTATTAATCAGTTTTAGCGAACGGTCACGGCCATTAACCAAAATGGTATTTGAAATACGGCTGTAAGCATCTATTGATACACCATCCATCAAGATTGTTGGTGTGATAGCTGTGGCGGCAAATATGACATCAGAAGTACTCACCATCTGGTCTAAAGATAACACCTCACCAATTTCTAACCCCATTTGCTGACAGCGCAAAATTTCTTGTGCCGCGAGCTGTTTGTTTTCTTCGCTATCACCTTTGGCTTTATCTCGAGAAATTAGCCTTGCTTGCATATCACCGCCTAAAGCGCGTGCGATGGCTGCACTGATAATGCCTTCAGGAGCACCACCAGTCCCATACATCATATCAATGGGATGCTCCGGAAGAATGGTAAGTAATGAGGCGAGTACATCACCATCAGGGATGGTAATCACATTCGCACCAAAATTACGGATAGTTTTAATAATATGTTGATGGCGAGGTTTATCAAGCACTGCGATTGAAAGATTTGAAATGGGTTTATTCAGTGCGGAGGAAAGAAATTCTAAATTTTTTTCTAGGGGATTTGCTAGGTGAACAGCTCCTTTCGCTGCGGCACCAACAACAAGTTTTTCCATATACATATCAGGTGCTTGAAGCAGTGTTCCCGTTGGCGCGGCAGCAAGTACGGCAATGGCATTTTTTTCATTACAAGCCACCATACGTGTTCCATCAATAGGATCTACTGCGATATCTAACCCAACAGACCCGGATTGTTTGCCAACTTGCTCGCCAATATATAGCATGGGAGCATCGTCGATTTCACCTTCACCAATGACAATTTTGCCATGAAAATCAATTTCATTTAGGCGATTTCTCATTGCTTCAACAGCGGCTTTATCTGCGGCATTTTTATCTTGTTTACCTATCCAATCGAAGGCAGCTACAGCAGCGACTTCAGTAACGGAAGCGATAGCGGAAGCTAACTCATCACTAATTTTCATTTTTTGTTCGTATCCTAGGTGTATAAAAGAAAAGTACTTATCTCTATGATACGTTTTTTGTGATCTGTCTGGCAAATTATAGGTGATAAAAGCAACAGAGAATTTAGTGCCGCAATGAAATGGCAGCCTATGTTTAGGCTACCATTAATTTGAAAGCTAAAGCATTTCGACGATAGTGATACCGCCAATAATCGAAATTAAGGCAGCAAGTGTACTTAATAACACGGTTCCAGCAGAGGTTTCCGTATAGGCCTGATTACTAATTGCTAATGCAGGAACAGCGGTCGCGGTGGGTAATACACCAATGATAAACGCGGCTTTAAGTAAATCATCTTGTAATCCTAAAGCGAGCCCAGTCCCTAAAATAAGAGCGGCTTGAACAAAGTTTTTTATAAAGACGTTAAATATAATTTCCTTACTTATTGTCAGTTTGATTCCTGAAAGGAGCAATCCAAGGAAGAATAAAGCGACTCCGCCTGCTGTTTTACCTAATTCATTAACTGAGTTTTGTAATATTTCAGGTAATTTAACACCAAAAATAGCCAATAATGCCCCTAGAATAGGAAGAAAAACTAAGGGCTGGGCAATGGCTTTCCCAACAGATTTAAAGACACTATGCCCTTGCTGTGAGCCACTGATCATTAAGAGAGTAAATGGGATAATAATGACAGTATAAATAAGGTTGCCTAATACCATAGCGATTAAGCCTGATGACCCGACAGTTGCGAGCAAGACAGGTGGCCCACAGTAGGCCATATCAGGAAAAGACACCGACAATGCTTGCATTGCAGCATCTTTCTTATTGTGACGAAAAATAAACTTACCAAAAATAAAACCAATCACGTATGTTGCAATTAGTCCTACGGCTAATGCTAATAAGTAGTCAATATTGAGCAATACCGAGGGTGGAGCCTGTGCAGCAGCTAGAAATAATGCAAATGGTAATGCTATTTTAACTACAAAGTCAGCAAAGGCTTGGGAATACTCTCTTTTGATAAACCCATATTTACCCGATAGCCAACCGACGGCTAATCCAAGAACAATGGGCCCTAAAGCAGCAAGTATAATGTGAGTTAACATTAAAAATTCTCCCGATATTATGCGATAGGCTTTGTCGAATAAAAAATCTGTGGAATGACAGTTAACATTTTCCCGTGTGTTAACTTTATTTAAATTAAAACATTTATGTTTTTATCAGTGCTTAATTAAGAAACTAATTAACATAATTATAAATGACTTTAGTCATTTAAGGATAATAAGTATTAGAGTAATGTTTGCAGATAAAGCTATTATATAGATAACATAATAAAAAAAATTGTACTAATAAAATTTTAATGACTAATTTTTTGAGCATCTAAAAAGGAATATTAAGAATAGATAGTTATATCAGTTACCTATTCTTTATGAATGAACTTATCATTAAATGATGATTAAGGGTTTTCTTAGTTACTAAAATAACTAATGGGAGTATTAATAAGTCATACATAAAAGAAGGGAAGTATCGCTTCTTTTTTGTCTAAGGTATACCTAAAAGCAGCATGTAACGAATTATTTTGTAACAGTTTATTACATTTAGTTGGCAAGGGGATCAATGCTATTTACACTAGCAGTAATCGTGGTCATTATTGTCCAGATTCTCAATTGTGAATTTTATTATGAGGAAACCTATTTGTGGATACTTGGATACTAGTAGGACTCGTATTAGTTTTTCTGCTAGTGCTAGCTCCGATTCTTGCTATCATTGCCATCAATCGAACAGGTCGGTTGCAGTACCAAATTTCGCTGTTAAATCAGAAGGTTTCCTCATTAGAGACTTTGCTTTCAAAAGCAAAATATACGCAGAGTATATCCGTTTATGGTGTGGCATCTCCTCAACCAGTTTTAAATGAAATACAGGATGCGCCTGTAGAGCAAGAGGGAAATGAATTCTCTTCTAGTGCGGACGTTAAATTAGACAACGAACAGGGAGCAACTCAAGAGCTTGCCTCGATGAGCCATGTTGCTTACCAGCAAGCTGAAAAAGAACATGGTTTATCTGATAATGTGAATTCAGCTCCGATGAGGGAGCAATCTACTCATGAAAATACCAATCCAAATAGGTTTGATAACACGCTAGTACAGCAAATTGACCCAAATCGATTTAATCGTAATAAGCCTAATACAAATCAAAGCAATCAGCATTCGGTTAGTCACGATAAATCAATATTCAGCCATTTCTTTAGTTGGCTATTTAAAGGAAACCCGGTTGCGAAAATAGGTATCCTACTGTTATTCCTAGGTGTGGCATATTTACTGAATTACAGCGTGCAAAATGAAATTATTTCACCGCAAATGCGGTTAATTTTCAGTGCAGTAGGGTGCTTAGCTTTACTAGGGGTTGGCTGGTGGTTACGAAACAAAAAGGCATTATTTGGGTTGATTTTACAAGGAGGGGCGATAGGCTGCTTGTATATCACTATTTTTGCTGCCTTTAAATTATATACGATGGTGCCATATGGAATGGCATTCGCGTTTATGTTACTTATTTGTGCAGCAAGTATTGCTTTGGCATTATTGCAGCGAACTATTAGTTTAGCCGTTTTAGCATCAATAGGTGGGTATTTAGCACCGGTATTGCTTTCTACTGGCGGTGGAAGTCATGTTGTCTTGTTCTCTTATTACCTGATGCTGTCCATTGGTATTTTGGTTATTAGTGTGTGGCAAGCTTGGCGCCCTTTAAATTTAGTTGGTATGGTGATGACTTATAGTGTTGCCATTTTATGGGGATTAGAAAATTACCAACCAGGCTATTATTTATCTTGCCAACTCTTTATCATCGCTAATTTAGTTGTATTTAATGCCTTAACTCAATTGTTTTCACTGCGTTTTGAACATAGCAAGCAACTGATTGTTGATAATACACTTCTGTTTGTTCCACCTTTTATTAGTATTGCCCTTCAATTCTTTATTTCACAAGGGGAAGGTCTATTGCCAGCCTTTATTTCACTGATGGTTGGTTTGTTATATCTGATTACTGGATCACAAGTACATAAGCGCTATAAATCTGCTGGCAAAAATATGGCATTAGCGAATATTATTATTGGTGCTGGTTTTATTACTTTAGCTATTCCACTAGCGTTAACATTTGAGTGGACTTCCATTATTTGGTCATTAGAAGGGCTGTTAATTCTTTGGTTCGGTTTACAGCAAAACCATAAAAAAATGGCGGCTATTGGCTCTTTATTGATTGTTATTAGCGCAATAACCTTATTAAGTGATTATCCTTATTTATATTGGAGTCGCAGTAGTACTTATATGGTGCCAGTGCTATTAATCGCATGTTTTATGGCCGGAGGGCTTTTCCATACTCGTCGTCATGAAGACAGCAACTTTACTTTATTTAGCTACGGTTTCTTAATTATTGGCTTGGTGACTTGGTTTTGCTGGCTCCCCTTATTTACGGATATTTTATCATGGAGCCGTGAATCTGAAGGCTTTATTATTTTAGTTTTGGTCGTTATTTCTGTTTGGTTCTGGCGTTTATATGCTATCCATATAAATTGGGTGCCATTGCTACTTTGCCAATCCATCCTATGGATTGCGGGATATTATTATCTTGGTTTAGATTTCTTAAACGACCAAAACCCGATGGGGCGTGGCGAAGGTTCTCTTATATGGCCAGTTGTATTGGGTAGTTCTGTTTTATTTGTTATTCATGCGTATAAACTTCGTGATCGCTGGATGCAAAGAGTACTTCATAGCGCTAATTTATGGCTAATTCTTGCATTTATTGGTACTCAGGTGAATTGGTTTGTCTCCATTTTGCCATGGGGAATGCACGAAGTGGGGTATTTTATTTATGTCATGGCGATAACGCTAACCGTGATTGTTCTTTATTGGCTACAACAAAATAGAATGCCACCAATGAAACGTAATGGGTTAATTTACTGGTATGCAATGCTCCCTGTGACAGTGGGGTTAATTGTATTATCTTGCTATGCGAATTTAGAAGATGGCAAATTGACCTTTTGGAGTTATGTGCCGTTAATCAACCCATTAGATGAAGCTGGGTTATTTAGTATTGCGACTCTAATTTTAATACGTAAAGGTTTCACTCAAAAAATACGCAACATGACAGTGGCTAATTTTTGGATTCTACGTAGTTTATTAGTGGCTATAATTGCACTTTCTGCTTATTGGTTTAACGGTATCTTAATTCGTGCAATAGCAGATTTCGCTGAGCTAAATTGGAACTATGATACTCTTTATGATTCGCGCTTATTGCAAACTGTGCTTTCTATCAGTTGGGCATTGGCTGCACTAGCCTGTATCACTATTGCCGCTATTAAGAAAAATCGTATTTGGTGGTTTATGGGAGCCGGTATTTTTGCTTGTGTTATTGCCAAGTTATTCTTAATTGATATTTATGGGCAGGGTGGTATTTCTCGCGCAATTTCATTTATTGGCGTTGCATTATTAATTTTAATTGTTGGGTATTTTTCACCATTACCACCAAAAGAAACAAAAGGGAAAGTCGAACAGGAGAAACAATCATGAGTTTAATAAAAAATACCGGGCTAAGAAGGTTTTTTGCAGTCTTCTCTTTGTCATTATTGTTTTCAAGTTACTTAAATGCGCAGACAGTAGAAGAGGCTACACCTTATAGCTTTTATCAAGGCTCAGAAATAAATGTACTCGATACATCGACTCCTTTTTATTGGTTAGAGCTCCCTGTAAATGCATACATTAATTCAGCGTACCCCAAGACCTTGCAAGATGTTCGCGTCTTTAACGGTACGGGTAATGAAATTCCTTCAGTCTTATTTTCTGATACGGAAAAGTCCATTTCTAATGAGAAGGTGACTTTTACGCCACAACGTTTAGTGACGCAGGTTGATAGCGTTAATTCTCATGATGATGTGCGTAGAGAAAGGCAACATCTATTAGTTGAATCTATTCCAGGCAAGGTAGATAGAATTGAGTTGCCTAGTATGCAGGTAAAAGACAATGTTGCTTATCAGGCTTATTTATTAACGAGAAATCAAAGTCAAACCAAAGATACGCCAATTAAAAACCTGACATTAGACTGGGCTAAAAGTGAGAATGAATGGCAGGCAAAGGTATTTGTTTTTTCCAGTGATGACAAAGAAAACTGGCTAAATATAGCAACAAACCAGCCAATTATGAATTTGAAGTTAAATTCTGAAACTATTGCAAGTAATAATATTGAATTATTAAATGGTAATTCAAAGGCATTGAATGCACCTTATCTTATGGCTGTGATTGTCAGTGGCCCTGATATTGTTATCCCTGACTTATTAAAAGTAAATGCTACTTCTAGTATACTTAATTCAACTTATCGCCAGGAATTATTCCATTTTGAAATGACCAATGATGGAGTTTCAAAAGACCATGTTATATATCAATTGCCAAGAGCTCAGCCATTAAGTGAATTACAAATACAATTGCAGCAATCAAATCGCGTGATCCCACTAAAAATTGAGTATTCATCTGATAGAGGTGAAAGTTGGAAATTACTCACTAATGTTGTTGCATATAATCAAATAATAGATGGTGAATTAGTTAGTAATCCGAGCACTACACTTTATGGCGAAATGGTAGGTAAAGTAAGAATTTCTGCACTCAAAGGCAGTTGGGAGGACCAACCACCGAGGCTAACGGGGAAACGAGATGCTTATAACCTTATTTTTAATTTACAAGGTCCCGCTCCGTATTTGCTTGTTTGGGGGAATAAACAAGCAAGCTTTGATAAATTGACCACAAGCCAGCTGATAGGGAAACCAGATAGCATTGATGAACTAATGACGAATTACCCTCAGCTCTTTCTTGATAATACAGTCATTGAATTGGGTGGTGTAGATAGGTTAACTGCAACAGACGCAGTTGATGATAATTTTAACTGGCTGACAATTACCTTATGGGTATTGTTATTTATTGGAATATTAGTATTAGGGTATTTTTGCTGGTATTTATTAAGAGAAGTTAACTCTTCAGATAAAACAAATAATGAAGAGCTATAACTAGATTTTTATTAACCAAATAGGGAATGGTTCCCTATTTGGTATTAATTTACGTCGTTGACAGTTTTGACATCTCTTTACTTAATCATGATAACTCTTACTTGTAGTCTGTTTTTTCTGACGGGGATTTGCGCTAAAACAGTTCTAACAGAATAGGAGATGATGATGAAAAAAACATTACTGGCTCGTATATTTATTATGGTTGTTATTTTGACTGGTTTTTCAATAGCTGCCCAAGCTACGAGTAATACGGTATTAACAGAAATTGCAATGCATAATAAAGTGACGTATGAATATGTACTACAAAACACAGATGGAAATGATGCAGATATTGAATTTGAACGGGAAACGAAAGAATTTGATAGTTCACAGCTGCGCAGTATTGTTAACGATAAACGTTTTAGCGGGCGACAATTCAGAATAGATGAAAGGTAAATCATCACTTAACTTTTCTGCGGACATGTTCATATTGAGATTATAAATCTACGATAAAAATAAAGGGGATTCTATGCATCAAGGCCAATGTTTGTGTGGTTCTGTAAAAATCACAACTACAAAAGATATTAGTCATGTCAGTGTATGCCATTGCGGAATGTGCCAAAAATGGAATGGCGGCCCAGGTTTTAGTGTTGATTGTGGTAACGATTTAATAATTGAGGGGCAAGAAGCTGTGACAATTTTTGCGTCATCTCAATGGGGAGAACGTGCATTTTGTAAAAATTGTGGTTCACACCTTTTTTATCATTTACTTTCACCTTCAACATATTATGCATCAGCCGCTTTATTTAAAGAGAGCCAAGATGCGCAAATGAGTATGCAAATTTACATCGATAGCAAGCCTAAGTATTATAACTTTGTAGAAAAAACACCTATGTTGACAGAGAAGGATATTATGGAAATGATGTCCCCATCATCTGACTAAAGTTTCTAGTTATAGTATTAATAGCAAGAAATAGGCAATTCGGCAGTAGCTATTCAGACTGTATTTTTTGATTTTATTGGTTAAATTAAGTTCTTATTTGTCATGCGAACGACTTAAATTTGTTTTACAATTAAGGTAATAAATAGACTTAGAAGTTGTTCAGAGGGATAAAAAATGAACAGTATGAAAGGAATGCGTCATGCGAGTAATATCGCGTGGGTACTGCAATGGATATTAAATATAGGCTTGATAGCACTCGCTGCTGTACTTGTATTCTTCTTAGCTAAAGAAACAGTGACAATGGCTTCATTAATGTTTGGTAGCTCAAAAGGAGCAACGGCTTATGAGTTACTAGAAGGTATTGTCATTTATTTTCTGTATTTTGAGTTTATTGCTTTGATAATAAAGTATTTTATGTCGGGCTATCACTTTCCACTAAGGTATTTTATATATATAGGTATTACCGCAATTATTCGCTTAATTATTGTTGACCATAGTGACCCAATGACAACTCTGTTACATGCAGGGGCGATTTTGGTTCTTGTTGTAGCACTTTATATTGCAAATACTGAAAAATTAAAGCGTGAATAACATACATTAGTGTAATTTACTTGCATACAAAAAAAGGTGTAATTATTATTCCTTTTTTTGTATGCGTAACCACGAAGCCAAACACTTAAGTGATATATTCTACATCTAAACCTATAAGTTTATAAAATTTAAGATATAGCATATTTGAAATATAAAATTAATATAAATAATTCTAATGTTTTAATTTGCAACTGGTTTATCCTGTTAAAACTAATCACAAAAGTATTTTACTTTTATATATAGGTTATTTACTGTTATAAAGTTTCTATTCTAATAACATAAGTAGCTTGTAAATATGACAACTAAAACACTTCCCAAGAAAAAAGGGTTCTTAAACCGTGTTGAGCGCATTGGTAATGTTATGCCTGATGTGACTATGCTGTTTGTTTATGCCCTGATTATATGTTGGTTTTTATCTTATCTACTTTCTTTCGTAGATTTTAGTTATTACCATCCTATTTCAAAAGAAAAAATTGCTATAGTTAATATGTTTCAGTATGAGGAAATAATATTATTTATTACTGCGGCAGTTAAAAACTTCATTAATTTCCCTCCTCTCGGTATAACGATAGTGGCAACGTTAGGTATTGGTATTGCTGAAAGCAGTGGTTTTATTAATACTGCATTGAAAAAAATGTTGTCGTTTATTTCTCCTAGAATGTTAACGCCTACCGTGGTGTTTGTCGGGATTGTTTCTCATATTGCTTCAGACTCTGCCTATGTGATTTTAATGCCAGTGGCAGCGATGATGTTTTATGCGAGCGGTCGTCATCCATTAGCTGGGATTGCTGCTGCATTTGCAGGTTTAGCGGGGGGATTTACTGCAAGTTATACGCCGTCAATTATTGACCCAATAATGCAAAGTTTTACGCAAGATGCCGCACAAATGCTAGCGCCAGGTTATAGCGTAAATGTTTTATGTAACTATTTTTTTAGTTTGGGTGGTACATTTGGGGTTATTTTCACGTGTTGGTTTATCACTGAAAAGATTGTTGAACCATGGTTAAATAAAAATTGTCCGATCAATTCAAACGAAGTGGATACTGATTCTGAAAAAGATTTAGGTAAAATTACGGCCACTGAGAATCGTGCTTTTCGTATTTCAGGTTTAGTGCTAATTGCGTTAGGTATCGGATTATTTGCATTGTTATGGCCAGAGAATTCTCCATTACGCGGGCCTGATGGCAGCTTAACTAGCCCTAAAGCACCTATTATGCAAATCGTTGTGCCTTTACTGTTTATTTTCTTTGCTTTGCCAGGCATTGTTTATGGTTATATGACGAAATCTTTTACGTCAACAAAAGATGTTGTTAAGGCAATGGAAAATATTACTAAGTCACTTATCCCATTTATTGTTTTTGCTTTTTTTGCTGCCCAATTTTTATATTCATTTCAACATTCTAATTTAGGCACATTATTAGCACTTTCAGGAGCTGAGTTATTACGTACACTTGATATGCCATCTGGAATGACTGTTTTTGGCGTCATTCTATTAACCGCTATTTTAAATATCATGATTACTTCAGCGACATCAAAATGGGCAATCATGGCGCCAGTATTGGTACCGATGCTAATGGCAGTGGGAATTTCACCTGAGTTAACACAAGCGGCATTTCGTGTCAGTGACTCAGCAATGAACGTGAGCACACCGATGTTTCCGTTTTATCCGTTAATCCTGATGTATTGTCAAAAATACTATAAAAATGCAGGAATAGGAACATTGTGCTCAATGATGATCCCGTTTACTGTTGGGTTATTAATTATTTTGACTTCAACATTATATTTGTTCTGGGCTTTTGATATCCCAATTGGTTTCGACAGCGGTTACACATGGCATCCTGCACAGTAAGTAGGGCCAATACCTTATCTATTAAGTAAGTAGATAGGGTAAATATAGTCAATGCAAGGAATATGAAATGAACGAATTAGGTAAACAATTAGAGCAGCGTTTTTACCGCTATCTCGCTATTGAAAGCCAAAGTGACGCAGCAAGCATAGTTGTTCCAAGTACAGAAGGGCAACGTGAACTAGCAAAATTATTAGCTCAAGAGCTTGAAAATTATGGTCTGAAAAATGTTTATATTGATGACCATGCCATCTTATATGCAATGCGTCCAGGAAATAGGCCTTCAGCGCCAAAAATAGGTTTTGTGACTCATTTAGATACTGTCGATGTTGGGTTATCTCCCATCATTAAGCCTCAAACTTTGAGGTATGAAGGCCAGGATTTATGTTTAAATGAAAAAGAAAACATTTGGTTTAAGACTGCCGAGCACCCTGAAGCTGCACCTTATATTGGTGAAGATATTATTTTTAGTGATGGAACCAGCGTACTGGGTGCTGATAATAAAGCCGCTGTAACGGTTGTTATGGAATTAATGCATAAACTGCAATATGCCGATTTTGATTGTGGGGATATCTACGTTGCGTTTGTACCTGATGAAGAAATTGGTCTACGCGGTTCTAAAATTATGGATTTAACCCGCTTTAATGTTGATTTTGCTTATACTATTGACTGCTGTGCGCTTGGTGAGGTTGTGTATGAAACGTTTAATGCAGCTTCTATCGAAGTTTCAATTAAAGGTATTACCGCACATCCCATGTCAGCTAAGAATGTATTATTGAACCCTATTCGGGTTGCGCATGATTTTATTGGCTGTTTTGACCGTTTTGATACCCCAGAGCACACAGAACATCGCGAAGGCTATTTTTATGTCACAGATTTAATCGCAAACCCTGATAATGCTAAAATTAAAATGGCGATCCGTGATTTTGACCGCCATAGTTTTGCAGCTCGAAAACGTTTTATAGAACAAGCTATTGAATTAATAAAAGCACGTCATCCAAGAGCAAAAATTGAATGCAGCATTGTAGATGTGTATAGCAATATTAGTGACTCGTTAGGTGATGATCGTACAGCGATTGATTTAATTTTCGATGCATTGAAAATTCAAAAGGTTGAGCCTAAAGTGATCCCGATGCGTGGTGGTACGGATGGTTCAGCTTTATCAGCAAGAGGCGTCTTAACCCCAAATTATTTTACTGGCGCACTTAATTTCCACTCATGCTTTGAATTTTTACCAATCAGTTCTTTTGAGAAAAGCTACCTAGTATCAGAAACTATTTGTCGTTTAGTTGGAAAAAAATAACGCATCAGTTAACTCTTAATAATAAGACCACTTAATAAGGTGGTCTTTAATTATTAATTTCCATGAGTCATTCACCTAAATTATAATTTAATATTATTTTTAATAAAACAAAGATAAATTAAAAAGTGTATATGACTTTTTTATTTATTCATTTATTATTTTCACAATTAATTTTAAAATCCAATAGGGGAATTAATTGATTAATATTATAATAATTGACGATAATAATATTGCAATTCGTGGTTTTGAGGCAGTTTTTTCACGTCATATACGCTATAAGGTTGTTGCTTCTTTTCCAACTGTGGAACATGCGATTACATGGAATAGATGCCAGAAAGCAAATATGATTTTAATCAGTAGTGATAGCTTCCGTTATGATTCACTAAAAACAGTCCAGACACTGCGCAGAACTCAACCGGATGTTGGGATCATTATTTACAATGTCAGAAATAATCCGTCATTTTTTTTAAAAGCACTAGATATCGGTATTTTTGGTTTATTAAGTATCAATGTGACAGAAGAAGAGCTCATTGAAGCTATCCAGATTGTGAGTGTTAAACGGCGAATTATCTCTCCGGATATCGCGCAAGATCTTGCTCTCCAGCGGTTAATCTATAGCAATCAACAAGATATATATGATTTATTATCAGGGCGTGAATTGGAAATCATGCTAATGATTACTCAAGGGATACCTATCAAACGGGTGGCAGAGTCGCTTTCCTTAAGCCCTAAAACAGTAAATACCTATCGATATCGAATGTTTAGTAAACTTAATATCTGTAGTGATGTAGAATTAACTCATATAGCCATCAGTTATGGTTTAATTACAGCAAAACAGGGTTTATCCGAGTGTCAGAACAGTTCGAGCCGAAAGCTTTCTTAAAAACAGTCACTAATCAACCTGGTGTATACCGTATGTATGACGCTGGGGAAACGGTCATATATGTAGGGAAAGCAAAGGATCTTAAAAAACGCTTATCCAGTTATTTTCGTGAAAATGTGGGAAGTCGTAAAACAGAGCAGTTGGTTAAGCAAATCGCCTCTATTGATGTGACGGTGACTCATACTGAAACAGAAGCACTATTACTTGAACACAACTATATTAAGTTGTATCAACCACGTTATAACGTATTGCTGCGTGATGATAAATCTTATCCTTACCTATTTTTGAGCAGTGAAAAACATCCTAGAATTTCGATGCATCGAGGGGCGAAACATGCGAAAGGTGAGTACTTTGGCCCTTTTCCCAGTTCTTATGCGGTGAGAGAAACACTGGCGTTAATGCAGAAGTTATTTCCGATACGTCAATGTGAAGATAGCATGTATCGAAATCGCTCAAGGCCTTGTCTGCAATATCAAATTGGCCGTTGCTTAGGTCCTTGTGTTAAAGGCTTGGTTTCCGATGAAGACTATAATCAACAAGTTGAATATGTCCGTTTATTTTTAACCGGAAAAGATAAACAAGTTTTGGCGGGTCTCGTTGAGCGTATGGAAAAGGCAAGTTTAGAACTACGCTTTGAAGATGCCGCACGTTTTAGAGATCAAATTCAAGCGGTAAGGGCTGTTACGGAAGAGCAGTATGTATCTGGGGACAGCGATGACCTAGACGTTATTGGCGTTTCTTTTGAGTCTGGCCTTGCTTGCGTGCATGTACTTTTTATTCGTCAAGGGAAAGTCCTTGGCAGCCGTAGCTATTTTCCTAAAATTCCAGCAGATACTCAGCTTGAGGAAGTGGTGCAAACCTTCTTAGGTCAGTTTTATTTACAAGGCAGCGAAAATAGAACGCTACCGGGTGAAATATTATTAGATTTTGCATTAACAGAAAAAGAATTATTAGCGGAGTCTCTTTCTGAGATAGCCGGACGTAAAATTAATATTCAAAGCCAGCCGCGTGGTGTGAGGGCTCGTTACTTAAAATTAGCGAGAACGAATGCATCAATTGCGCTTTCTACAAAATTAGCGCAACACTCGACGGTACAACAACGCATGGCAGCACTAGCAAAAGTCGTTAATTTAGAAAATATTAACCGCATGGAGTGCTTTGATATTTCACATACGATGGGGGAGCAAACCGTCGCCTCTTGCGTTGTATTTGATAAATCAGGGCCAGTTAAATCAGAGTATCGGCGCTATAATATTACAGGGATCACTCCGGGGGATGATTATGCGGCGATGCATCAAGTCTTAACGCGTCGTTATGGTAAACATATTGATGAAAGCAAAGTGCCTGACATCATCTTTATTGATGGTGGTAAAGGCCAACTAGGGCAGGCAAGGGATGTATTTAATTCACTTGAGGTCGATTGGGATAAAAAACACCCATTGCTAATTGGTGTAGCTAAGGGAAGCGACCGTAAAGCGGGGCTTGAAACGTTATTTTTAAAACCTGAAGGTGAAGGTTTTTCATTACCACCAGATTCTCCGGCGTTGCATGTGATCCAGCATATCCGAGATGAGTCGCATAATCATGCGATTACAGGGCATCGACAACGACGAGCAAAGGTCAAAAGTACTAGCGCATTAGAATCTATTGAAGGGGTTGGGCCAAAACGTCGGCAAATGTTGCTAAAATATATGGGTGGGTTACAGCCTTTACGTAATGCAAGTATAGAAGAAATCGCAAAAGTGCCCTCGATCTCATACGCCCTTGCAGAAAAGATTTATAATGCATTGAAACAGTGAGTGTCTTAGGGCAACATATTCATAATATCCAACTTGGTCAAAAAGTTAGTGAGCGTGATGAAATTAAACATACCAACGTGGTTGACATTATTTCGCGTCATCCTAATACCGTTTTTTGTATTAGCCTTTTATCTCCCTGTTACTTGGGGGCCGTTTGCATGTGCGCTTATTTTTGTTATCGCAGCGGTAACTGATTGGTTTGATGGTTTTTTAGCCAGATTGTGGAAGCAAACCACAAAGTTTGGTGCTTTTTTAGATCCAGTTGCTGATAAAGTCATGGTTGCAACGGCGTTAGTGTTAGTCACAGAAAGTTATGATGTTTGGTATGTGACTTTACCTGCGGCAACTATGATTGCACGTGAAATCATTATTTCATCTTTACGTGAATGGATGGCAGAGATAGGTAAACGTAGTAGTGTGGCTGTTTCTTGGATCGGGAAATTTAAAACAACAGCTCAAATGATGTCATTAGTCGGTTTATTGTGGCGCCCAACACCATTAATTGAAAACCTTTCAATTGCACTTATGTATGTGGCTGCTATCTTAACATTTTGGTCAATGTTCCAATATTTAAAGGCTGCATGGGGCGATTTGAGCGAAGCGTGATCGAAATGATTGAAAAAACAGCGAACGATCCAATTATTTCAATAATTGTATTGACTCGATAGGTGAAATCAGTAGAATGCAACGCATCGAACGGCAACATGGTTTACGAAAATAAATAAGTAAATCAGCCAGTTTGAAAAGCATAAGCTGAAAAGTGAAGCTTTACGCGGGAATAGCTCAGTTGGTAGAGCACGACCTTGCCAAGGTCGGGGTCGCGAGTTCGAGTCTCGTTTCCCGCTCCAAATTTCGAAAGAAATTCGGATAAGGCGCGTTAGCAAAGCGGTTATGCACCGGATTGCAAATCCGTGTAGCTCGGTTCGACTCCGGGACGCGCCTCCAAAATTTAGCCCAGGTGGTGAAATCGGTAGACACAAGGGATTTAAAATCCCTCGGCCTTTAGGCTGTGCGGGTTCAAGTCCCGCCCTGGGCACCATCTTAAAGTAATTAAACACCATTAAGTGTTTTATTTTAAGTTAGCTAACCACTATGCATCGTTATTGAATATATGGTTAGTTGGGTAAATTAATAATTTATCCAAGTTTGTGAGAAAGACAATTTGGCCCAGGTGGTGAAATCGGTAGACACAAGGGATTTAAAATCCCTCGGCCTTTAGGCTGTGCGGGTTCAAGTCCCGCCCTGGGCACCATCTCAATTTCAATCAGTGATGATTTGAAATTAACAATTAACCACCTATAGGTGGTTTTTTTGTATCTAATCCTCTTTAAATTCGTTGTATCTACTCAACTAATATCGGTTTGTTAGTTATATTTCTTCTTTATATTCAATGAATTATTTTTATAAGAGCGCAAAAGTTGCTTTGTTGTGTCAGCTAACGCGTAATTCGTGTAAAAAACCGTAAGTCAGACCGTTCTGTTGATGTTTTGTGGCACTATTTTGATTCTTGAAGAGGATCGAGCTATGTCTAACATGAAAACTGAAGTTGTTGTTGTACGATTAACGAAACACGAACGAGCACTACTAGACACAGTAAAAACAAAACCTTTATTAGCGGATTGGCTGAAAGAAATTGCTATGGCAAAGGCTAAACAGCAGGAGAGTAAAGAAGAATAAGATGGCCTTAACTACGCAGAAATCAATTGAGTCATTTAATGTAATGATAGAAAAGTTAATTTTTGATTAATTATTCGTTTTTGGTAGTATCAAATTAGATGACTTAATTGGAATTTGAGAAGTGATGAATAAAGGGATTTTGTTTACGTTAATACTGGTGTTTGCTTCTGGTTGTACAACGAAAAAATTGGATGCCCCCTATGGGTTCAAATGGGGGCAAACCCCCGTTGATATAAAAAAATTGAATTTAAAAGGATTACAATGCACTGAATTTGAAGAGGGAGGTGCTTTATGTTCATCAGAAAACTCTCCTCAAATAGCAAATAAACTGTTTTTATTGATGTTTTCTCGGGAAAAAAATACATTAATGTTAGTTTCTTCTCAAGGAAAAGATAGCCGCGACCAATCAGTCATTTTGGCCGAGTATGATGCGATTAACCAGAAAATGTTTGAAGCATATGGTTTGCCAAAGCAAACAATCGAGCGTTATAAACGGGATATTTATTTCTTAGATAAAATATCTGATGACGAAACAACGCCATTTAAGCGAGTTTATGAAAAAAATGGCATGCAGATTATGGTTGGTATTGTTAGTAATGCCCATTTTCGCAAAATTCACGATAAAAAAGATATTGTTTACTCAGTTATGGTTATCCATAATTTAATACCAACTAAACCGCAATAAGCGGTTATCAAGTTATTTGACACACGCTAATGTTGTTTTTTATTTCGTTTAGTTATCAGCTCGCACATATCTTTTTGCCGCTGGATGAGTTCTTTAATTTCTGTCGCATAAGTGTCGATAAAGCTGCATTCGAGAGTGGTGGCTTCACCATCGAAAACTTCAACAAAAGTTCCATCCTGTTTTACGCCCCAATAATGGTTACCGTCACCCATGATTTTTAATAGTGGCAAAACATCGGTTAGCTCATAAAGTTCAACTAAACTTTCATAGGCATTTTGTATATTAGCCCATTCAGGAAGATCTTCTGCTTCGATTCCTAAAATGACTAAACCTCGATGAAATGTCCACGCTGGGCCAACATCGAATAATTTAGCTTCAGGCCATAATTCTTCTCGGGCCATGATGCAAAGTGCATTAGTTTTTTGCGAAAAGGCTAAAAAATCTTTGGGTAATGCTATTCCTGTGGATGTAGCTAAATTGGCAATTGCTTTATCCGTAGGAGGTTTAGCTGCAACAGCATGAAATTCATTTTTGTTAATATCTTGCAGTATTTCCCACATGCGGTCATGGAATTGATCTGGGGACATGATTATAAATTCCTTCATCTCAACAGTGTATGTTTCAAGAACACCTATCTTTCAATATTTTATACATAAGTGCGATGATTATTTAACTAAGATAAATCTCGTAGATGAAAATACTCATAAATGTTGGACTAGTAGAAATTATTTTATGAGTTATATCAGGAAATTATCATGAGAAAAACGTTATTAGTCGCTCTCTTGGCGCTATTTATCCCATTTTCTTCGCAAGCAGGCTCAAAATACTATGATTGCGGAAAAACGCTCATGAGTTTAGAGCAGCAACTGCGTCACGCTTCATACCATGGTAATAAAAACAAAGTGTCCAAAATCAGGAAGAAAATCCATAAAATTAGTAATAAGTGTTATGATAGCCACTCTGGCGCTACTAGAATATATGACCATTATTCTAGAGGAAAAGAAACTAGCCTTGAGCGGGAATTAGATTCATTACGTCGTGTTATTGAAGCGCTTAACGATTTAAAATAGATAATTAATGAGAAAATAAGCCATAAACTGGTCTGTTCTCCCTATTTATTTTCACTCTGTCTTAAGTAAATGGATAATATCAGGTATATTAGACCCTGATTGTTAGCTACCAAGAAAAAATGACTATGATTATCAAACCTAAAATTCGTGGTTTTATCTGCACTACAGCTCATCCGGCAGGCTGTGAAGCCAATGTGCGTGAGCAAATTGCCTACGTGAAATCACGTGGTGAACTGAAAAATGGCCCTAAGAAAGTTTTAGTTATTGGTGCATCTACCGGTTATGGCCTGGCCTCTCGTATCAATGCTGCATTTGGCAGCGGTGCGGCTACCATCGGTGTATTTTTTGAAAAGCCAGGCAGTGAAGGTAAAACAGGCTCTGCGGGCTGGTACAATTCTGCAGGTTTTGACAAAGCAGCGAAAGAAGAAGGCTTGTATGCGAAAAGCATTAATGGTGATGCTTTTTCTGATGAATGCCGTCAAACCGTTATTGATTTAATTAAACAAGATTTAGGCCAAATTGATTTAGTAGTTTATTCACTGGCCTCACCTGTGCGTAAAATGCCTGAAACAGGTGAAATCGTACGTTCGGCCTTGAAACCTATTGGCGAACCGTACAAATCTGTTGCTCTGGATACCAACAAAGATGTGCTAATTGAAGCCGTTGTTGAGCCCGCAAATGAACAAGAAATTGCAGATACAGTAAAAGTCATGGGCGGCCAAGATTGGGAACTGTGGATGAATGCATTAGATGAAGCAGGTGTTTTAGCTGATAATGCACAATCTGTGGCTTATTCTTATATTGGTACAGATTTAACATGGCCAATTTATTGGCATGGTACATTAGGTAAAGCAAAAGAAGATTTAGACCGTGCGGCTCATGCAATTAACCAAAAATTGCAAGCTAAGGGTGGGGCAGCGTATGTTGCTGTATTAAAATCTGTCGTAACACAAGCCTCTTCTGCAATTCCTGTAATGCCTTTATATATCTCTATTGTCTTTAAAATCATGAAAGAGAAAGGGATCCATGAAGGTTGTATTGAACAAATTCAACGCTTATTTGCCACTAAATTATTCAATGACGCAGTGCCAGATACCGATGAAAAGCATCGTCTACGTTTAGATGATTGGGAATTGCGTGATGATGTTCAAAATACATGTCGTGAAATTTGGCAGCAGTTGAATGATAATAACATCAATGAGCTAACAGATTACCAAGGTTATAAAGCTGAGTTTCTCCGTTTGTTTGGCTTCGGTCTAAACGGTGTTGATTATGATGCTGACCTTAGCGGTGAAGTGAATTTTGAAGTAAAAGAGCTGATTTAGTCGCTTTGTCCTTGATTGTTAATATCTTAGAAACCCGCTAATTGCGGGTTTCTTTTTTAGCTATCTTGTAAATCATATGCTTCTGCTTTATTTTGTTCATTAAATTATTCTACTACGATGGCCTCACCATCACGGATCAGTGTTTTAGAAATAATCGCTCCATTTTCATCAAATTCAGTTACTGTGCCAACAAGTTCTCCATTTTTAAAAGTACCAGTAATGCTTGGTTTTTACTTGGAGTGTTATGGTAGATTTTAAATGGTGCCTTATAGCGCGGTTAATTCGATATCGATACGGCCATTCTCATAGTAGGTTTTGATGTATTTATCCAGACATCCTTTAGATACCCAAGTTTTGAATTTTGGCTGGCCATTATCGTACTCAGTTTCAAATGCGCCTTCAGCAAGATCTTTAGGTGTTTCTGTGGAAGGAAACTCTATCGTTTTTAACTCATTTAATTCCCCAAATTTTGAATCTGAGTTTGAATTGGAATTTGTAGAGCCCCCAAGTTGACATCCGGAAATAAAAATAAAGAAAGTAGTGCGATAGACTTAATTAGTTTTAGCTTGAAAATGTAGCCTCTATTATTACGATAAAAAATAATGGATTCAATTGCATATAAAACTATAGCCTTTTTATGACTCACATATTGTGATAGTTATCCTAAACTATTTGTTTCTAATAGATTATAGGTGACTTTTGAAGAGCAGTTTTGCTGAATAAATATTAATGTTAGTCAGCTTAATAATAAGGTAATTTAGCAAGTTAATGTAATTTGCATAATAAGGGAGTTATGGATGTTAGTTGTTGAAATGTTGAGTACTGGCGATGAGGTTTTACACGGACAAATAATTGATACAAATGCCGCTTGGTTAGCAGACTGTTTTTTTCAACAAGGTCTCCCTTTGAGTAGCCGAACAACTGTTGGTGATGATTTAGATAGTTTAGTCGCTACTTTCCTTGAACGTAGTTTATCTGCAGATGTTCTGATTGTTAATGGTGGGCTTGGGCCAACAAGTGATGACTTAAGTGCTTTGGCAGCGGCTAAAGCTGCGGGAGTTCCATTAGTTGAGCATTCACAGTGGATTGAGGTTATGGAGCGCTATTTTATTGCCAGAGGGCGAGTTATGCCTGAGACAAATCGTAAGCAAGCGCTACTTCCTGCCAATGCGGAATTAATTGATAACCCAGTCGGAACAGCTTGTGGCTTTTCATTAGTTTTGAATGATTGTCTAATTTTTTTTACACCGGGGGTTCCTTCAGAGTTTAAAGTTATGGTGAATGAGCAAATTTTGCCGAGGTTACGTGAACGGTTTACATTGCCAGAGCCACCAATTTGTTTACGTCTAACCAGTTTTGGTCGTAGTGAAAGTAGTCTTGCGAAGCAATTTGATAGCTTACCTTTACCTGAAAATTGTGTTTTAGGCTACCGCTCCTCAATGCCTATTATTGAATTAAAACTGACGGGGCCTGCATCACAAAAAGAATTGATGGAGAGAGATTGGCAACTCGTGAAGCAAGGAGTAGGGGATAATCTGATATTTGAAGGTACTGAAGGTTTAGCACAAAAAATTGGTAACTTATTAAAAGAAAAGAAATTAAACGTAATAGCTAGTGAACAATATAGTGCTGGGTTATTAAATTGGACATTGGATTCAGCAGGAATCGTTATTTCTGACAGTCAATTTTTACCACTTGATGTGGAGCAAACATTAGAAACTCTAGCGCAAAGAGCTCAGAATATAACGATTAACCACCCCTTATCTATTGGTTTAGTGATTGGTGAATATCAGGAGCAGTATCTAAACGTTGCATTATCAACCCCAGATAAGTGTTATGTGCAAAGAATTCACTATTTACCAAATAATCATTCGCAGAAAGAAAAGCAAGAAGTCAGTGTAATGTTAGTACTAGATATGCTGTCTCGCTGGTTAAATGGTCGTGAGGTTATTGGCTATTATGAATGGTTAGTACAAACAGAAACACTTATCTTAGAGAGTTAGTGGGTTATGAAATTAAAAGATTATGCGTATATCCCTGTTCTTGAGGAAAGGCCTTTTCAATCGGAATTTCAGTTAGTAATAACAGAATCTATTTACTGGCTGAGTCACATACTAAAAGAAAAGCTCCATAGCCTATATGTTTATGGCAGTGTTGCAAAGGGCTGTGCAAAACCTCAACAATCAGATTTAGATCTGTGCATCATATTACGTGACGATCTTACCCAATTTGAGACAACCAGACTTAATGAAATACAACTACAACTAACGATTAGTCACACCGAGATAAGCAAAATTGATTTTGATATTGGTATACTTACGGATGTGATGAGTGAGGCTAATTTATATAGTTGGGGATATTGGATTAAGCATCATTGCCGTTGCATTTATGGGCATGATTTAGCTACATATTTTAGCCAACTTATCCCTTCGCGGGAAATAGCAGAAGCAGTTAATGGTGATTTTGTTAATGTACTCAATGATTATATTGACCAAATTAATCATTGTAATGATGACGCTGAACTAAAGTTATTATATCGAGCGGCATCGAGAAAACTCATTCGTTCGACCAACATTTTACGTTGGAAAAAAGATAATGACTGGCCAGAAACATTATCTGAATATACACAGAAATTAGTCCAACGTTATCCTGAACGGCAATTTGAGATAAATTATTTTTTATATCAAGGAACTGTTCCGTTTGCTGATGAGCAATTCGTGGGGAAATTAATCCAGTTTATCAATTGGTTAGATTGTGAGCGCTCTAATAGTATTAATAAATAAACCCGTTATAGCTCATCAGGCTGCAGTGCATTAACGATATAATTAATACTTGAAACACCCTTTTTGCAGGCCTTGTCTTTTAATATAGTCGGAGTTTTATCAATAGCCATTTTTACTGAAGACAGTTGATCTGTGTAGGTTTGTGCCCCAATAATCTCTGGATTATTATTTAAGTATTCAATAACTTCATGAACTTTTTGATAAAATTGGCCACAGGAGTCACCATCAATTTCTAAGGTTTTTAATTCATTTAGCGTATTTGGAATCAGTTGCTTGGTTTGCTGTTGTACCTGCTCGATATACTTTCCTGTTTTTACTTGCTCAACGATAGTCATTACCTGATTTTTCATGTTAAAAAACAAGGTAATAGATGTAATTAAGGCGATAGCAAGAATAATGTTGATGCTTATACTGATCCAGAGAAAGTATCTTTTCATTACATTCCTTGAGTGAAAAATAAACCTGTAATATATAGCCTAGTAGAGTGAATAATGTCGATATGTAAGCTTAACACGAAAAAACAAGGTAACCCAATAATAGGTTACCTAGGTTATTATAATTGATAGTGGTTATCGAACCGTTAAAACAGAAATTTTTGAATTTTGAATAACCATTGATGCTGTCGAACCTAAAAAATATGTGGACATACCGGGACGCTTTGAGCCAATTACAATTAAATCAGCAGAAATTTCTTCAGCAACGCGTAAAATCTCATCTCTTGGTGTTCCCATTAAAACTTGCGCGCTGTACTTATCACTTGAAAGATTAAATTCTTTAATAATCTCAGTGAGTTGTCTTGTTACATTATCTTGTTCACTATCCGCTTTTTCAGCAAAACCAAATCCCATCGTGGTATAGAAAGGGATAGTAGGAATAATCGCTAAAAAATGAATGTGTGCTTTTTCATATTCAGCAAGGTATTGAATATGTGCCATAACTAAATGTGCTAAGCTTTTTTCTGTTATATCAATCGGAACCAAAATCTTATTATACATATTTTTCTCCAGCTTTTATTTATTGAGTTCATGCAGTAATCGGGTCGTTAGTTTATAAAGAGTAGAGCTGTTAAATTAGTAAATGGCCGAGTCAATCAAAATAATGTTAATTTACACATAGGAATTACATACCTCGGGCTCCATCATAGCGGATCAACAAAATAAATACTTTGATGGCGGATTTAACTTAAGAAACTTAATGGTGATATTTATAGGCTGTTTTTCATGCGCTTTGTGCTATACAAAACGTGAGTACTTTGAATCATCACCTTCCTGTTATATGATCTATACATGGTTTGTATACATATCATATTGTTGAGGTTATTTTGGGTATCGTAAAAATTTCAGATGAATTGCATGATTATCTACGCCATGCGAGCCAAGTTATGTCCCGGTCGATTAATTCACAGGCAGAATTTTGGATTAAAATTGGAATGCAAGCTGAATTAAACCCGAATAAGACATTTACTATGTTAATCAATGAAATGTTAGAGAAAGAGTCAATTGAATTAAAAGGAAAGGTTCATGAATAATATTACAATTAAAACAGCAGAAGAAATTGAACTGATGCGTGAGTCTGGACGACTTTTGGCTAGTGTTTTTAAGATGTTGGATTCATTTATCGTACCTGGTATTTCTACGATGGAAATTAATGATAAAGTTGAAAGCTATATTGTTAATGAGTTACAAGCAAGGCCTGCCAGTAAAGGGCAATATGGCTACCAATATGTTTTGAACACGTCTCTAAATGAAGTCGTTTGCCATGGCGTTCCAAAAACAGATGAAATTTTAAAAGCAAAAGACATTATTAATGTTGATATTACGCTAGAGAAAAATGGTTTCATTGCCGATTCAAGTAAAATGTATGTGATGCCGGAAGCTTCACCACTGGCACGTAAGTTAGTTAAAGATACTTATGCCGCTATGTGGGAAGGCATAAAGCAAGTTAAACCAGGCGCAACGTTAGGTGATATTGGTTCTGCTATTCAACATTATGCGGAATCTAAAGGTTATAGTGTTGTACGTGAATATTGTGGGCATGGTATTGGCCGTGAAATGCATGAAGACCCGCAAGTTCTTCATTATGGCGTACGAGGGAAAGGGGTAGAATTAAAAGAAGGAATGACATTTACGATAGAGCCAATGATCAACCAAGGTGGAATGAAAATTAAAACAAAAAAAGATGGCTGGACAGTCGTAACGCGAGATAAAAAATTATCTGCTCAATCGGAACATACGGTATTAGTTACTAAAGATGGTTATGAAGTTTTAACACTACGCGATGAAGAAAAATAGCGTTAAAAATAGAGTTTATAAGCTTGCTGCCATTATGGTAACAAGCTTTTTTTATGCAAATTTTTACTATTGTCTCAGTGCTATTGCTATACGATTAAATGCACTCATTAAACCAATAGCGATGGTTAGATCAGAAATTTGAGCATCAGAAAAATGGTGTTTTAATTCATTAAAGAGAGCATCTGATGTACCACTGGTAGCTATATTAACAACCGCTTCTGTCCAAGCTAATGCAGTGCGTTCTAATGAATTAAAATGATGACTGACCTGCCAGCCAGCGAGAGTATCAATTTTTTTGTTACTAACGCCATTTGAACGCAATGAATTTGCATGCATATCTAGGCAAAATGCACAGCCATTGATTTGTGAAACTCTTAAATAGATGAGTTCTATCAGTTCGTTATCTAACCCGCTCTTATCCAATGCATTTTTGCAATCAATAAGCCCTTTATAAGCTTCAGGTGATAAATTGTAATAGGCTAATCTCAGTTCACTCATGAGTGATTCCTTACATATTTTGTTGTCAGATAAAATGCAATGTTTGGTGCGGTTTGGTTGGAAGGTTGCGCTACTTTATTTTATAAAGAAATCACGTTCAATAGCATTAAGTGGCATTTGTGGAAACCAATATTAGATTAGTACGACAAGAATCTATAAATTTTTGATGAATATCGAGAGGAAGTTGGTTGTCTGTAATAATATCTGTGAATTCGTCTATTTGAGCGACACGAAATAATGACCATTTACCGTATTTACTACTATCAGCAAGCATAACAGAACGTGTAGCATTTGTTATTAGATCACGTTTTAGCCCAGCTTTTTCTTCTGTTGGTGTTGTAATTCCTTTTTCTAAACTCCAAGAGTTACAACTAATGAATGCGATATCAGGATAAATACTACGTAATAAAACGCGCCCATGCTCACCAATACAAGATTGGCTACTATCGTCAATTCGTCCACCAACAATTGTGACTTCAATTTGTTTGAATTCAGAAAGAAAAAGAGCAATATGGAGGTCAGAGGTGATAACACGCAGGGGCATATGAGTGAGCTCCCGCGCTAGCTCAAGCATGGTTGTTCCTGCGTCAAGTAAAACTGTGCTACCTGGTTCAATTAAACGGGCTGCTGTTTTCGCAATAGCCCGTTTTTCTCTTAGATTACGCTGGTTTTTTTCCGATGTAGTGGGCTGAACAGGAATGAAACGATTGAGGGTTACACCGCCATGTGTGCGAGAGATAACCCCAGTTTCATCAAGTTTAATGAGATCACGCCGGATAGTAGCCGCTGATACGGATAGTGCTTGTACTAGTTCCTCAACAGTGACGAGGTTATGCTGTTTAAGATACTCAAGTATTAAATCTAATCTATCCATTGTGCTCATTAGTTATACTACATTCATCGCAAGTTTAAGTGAGATGGCCATACTTTCAGGATTTGCTTTACCCGTCCAAGCAATATCAAATGCGGTACCGTGATCGGCTGATGTGCGCAAGAACGGAAGACCCGCAGTGATATTAACACCATCATAAAAACCTAATAATTTCAAAGGAATATGACCCTGGTCGTGATACATGGCAACGACAATGTCATATTGCCCTTGATAGGCTTGTAAAAATACAGTATCTGGAGGACAAGGGCCATAAACATCAATACCTTCAGACCTTACCTGTTCTATAGCTGGTTGTAAATATACGATTTCTTCATCACCAAATAAACCATTTTCCCCAGCATGAGGATTAACGCCTGCGATAGCAATACGCGGTTTTTCATAACCAACGCGTTTTAAAAAGTCTGATGCGATACGAGACACGGTTATGATACGCTCGCTATTTAATGTATCTAAAAATTTACGCAATGCAATATGTGTCGTGACATGGATGACTTTTAATTTTTCTGTATAAAGCACCATGGCATAATCTTTGGTATTGGTTAGCTGGGCAAGAAGTTCAGTGTGACCTGGGTAGTTGTGCCCAGCAAGGTGTAATGCTTCTTTATTTAAAGGTGCAGTAGCAATCGCTTTCACTTCGCCTGCGAGTGCTAGTTCAGTCGCACGTTTAATACAACGAAATGCTAAGTCACCAGCTTGAGCTTGGACCTTGCCCGCAATAAGCGCGCTAGGATCGGCTAAGGGTTCATCAATAATATTGATGGTATCCGCTGAAAATTGAGCTTCTTTGATATTTTGTATCACATTGATTTTTACCTGAGGAACTAACCCCGATTTAATTAATCGCTGCATTGTTGATGCACAACCGATAACAACGGCAGAGGCTCCTGCAAGTTCACCTTCTGCAAGGGATTTGACGATAATTTCTGGGCCAATACCAGCAGGATCTCCCATCGTAATAGCAACAACATTATTTTTCACAATAAATTTCCTCAATATATTTGATGGCTTCGCATAAAGTGGTTATTTGACCAAACCCTCCCGCTTTGGTGATCACGGGTAAATCATCAATTTCACTGTCAATAAAAGTGCCGCAAGGTATACATGGCATTACTTCAGATTGAATTCGATAACCTTTTGCTCCCAAAGTATTGGCAACCGCAATCGCAATATCTCCACCTGTTAAAAAAAGTCCCCCGATGCTGGAAACAGACAGCGTTTTTAAGGTCAGCAAACTAATAAAGTCGCTGATATTTTTTCCCAATTCATTACGTGTCATACCGTAGGTAGTGCATAGGTCATCAATATGATGCCTATCTTGCACATCTCGGCTGGTTCGTATGATGGTGTGTTTTTGTTGGTTTAATGTTTGACTAATTTCTTTGATGAGCGCAGCCATATAGTTATCTTGTGTAGTGGCTGCAAGTACTTGCGTTACATCAACATCAATAACACTGGCATCACAATGCGTTTGTGCATAGTTTACCTGTTCAATTGTTGCGCTGCTCATTGAGCCAGCGACAATAAATAACGGTAGCCCTTGCTTTTTATCCATGAAAATAATCTCAGGCAATGCATTTGCAAAGCCCGCAGCTCCAACGAGTAGGCAAGGTTGAGCTATTGAAAATACAGCCTTAGCAATTAGGGTTAGATCTTCATCATTTTCAGCATCAGTGACGATGATACTGGCTTGCGTTGGCTTTTGTGCTTGTAACCATGTTACGAATTGGCCTGAACGTATTTGGTCTAGATACACTTCAATAACAGGCAGGGTAGTCTGTTGATGGACGATAGTTTGGATGCGTGATGAAACTATTGGTGTTTTAGGGTCAGAAGCAAATTCAGTTTCAACAAGTGCTTTTCCATGAACGAGGCATTCACCATTTAACGTTACGCGTCCTGCCGCAGGAATAGCTGCGGCAACAATAGCAAATTTTAAGCCTGTTTCTGACATAATTGTCTCTATTTCTGCACCGATATTACCGCGAAATGTTGAGTCAATTTTTTTATAAATAACAGGTTTATCCTTCTGAGATAAAAAAGGTTTCAGGCTATTTCGTAGGTTTTCTGAAGCAACTTGTGCATTTAATGCACGACTTTCTGTATTAAGCACAACGACATCAGCAAACCAAGAATGTTTTTGTGTACTATCAAGAAGTATCTCTGTACGCGCATGCTTTTTAGCAAATTGAACACCGGTATCATTTGCCCCTGTAAAGTCATCCGCAATAACTAATAGCTTCATAAATAACTCCTTACTCTTCAGTTTGTTGGGGTTGTCTTGCTTGTTGACGTTTAGCAACCCAAGAGGTCAGGATAGGGGTTAGAATAGCGGTGGTAATCACGGATGCAGCAATCAATGGAGCCGCAGAAAGCGCGATAGCCTCTAAGGATGGGTCGGCTTGTGCGATAGCGAGTGGTGTTGCCACTGCATTTCCTGCGGTACTTGAGGCTGCAGCACCTGCTATACCAGAGCCTCCAACTAGACGGTCTGCTCGAATATTAAACCAGCCGCCAACAAACGTAGTCAGCGCACCGAGTAAAATACCCGCGAGCCCACCTTGTAATAGCATTTCTAAGTTGATCCCTGCGCCTAGTGCAAACGCGAAGAAAGGAATTAATATTGGCCCACCTTTTGTTAGAAAATCGCGCATATGTGGGTCTAGATTTCCTAAGATCATACCAACAATTAACGGAACAAGAACCGCAACTAATGCCATTAAAGGGATATTTGCCATACCAGCTGCGCCTAGCGCGATCATCGTAAAGAAGGGGCCATCATTAAGAGATAAAATTGAGATAGCACCAACGTCTCGTTTATTACCAAACTCCCCAACTAAAGCGGCATATAAACCACCATTTGAATTACTCATTGCTGCAATAATTGCAACACCAGTTAAACCAAAAATCCCTTCCATTCCAAAGAGATAATCGACTCCTAGGCCAAGAGCAATCGCAACGACTAATTTTGTTAAGGTAATTGTACCTCCTTGTAATAAAGCTTGAGGTGCTGCCTTGAAACTAATTCCTGCACCCATACAAAGCAAGAATGCGCCAATAAGAGCAGGAGCACCATTTTTAAATAGTGATGTCGTAAAGCCACCGATTTCGAGAGCTTGAGGAGCAAAGGTGTTGATTAGGGCACCAAGTACTAATGGCACAACCATCATGCCACCAGGTATACGTTCAATCGATTTTTTTATTTGCATGGTTTTCTCCGCCATGATTTATTTTAGTCACAATGATTATATTTAATCAATCAAAAACAACAGTGATCAAGATCGCAATAATCCCCTTTATTATTAATCGGCGTTACATGCTTAAAATTGCTGTTTTTTTGGTTGAAAATAACGATTTATTGATTTTAAGATGGGGTGAACGTCATCTCAACTGATTAAGGTGGTGATTATAAATAATCATTCATATGTTTTATGATTGAAAATAAGCAGTAATAATTTAAAAGGATAAAACTAGCTTTATAAAAAAATTATCTGTAATGACTTAGCAATACATTTTTACCAAGATAGAAACAGTAAATTTAGTGTTTTTAAATTTAGGATTATTAGACTTGTAGTTAGAAAGCAAGTAGTGACAATAGGCGCTTTATTATAATTATTATTTGATAGGGATTAACTCATGCAATTTAAATCAATGATTAAATTGGTTGTTGGCGCTGCATTACTACTAGTTATCGGCCTTGTAGGTATTAACTCATATACCATTGTCCAAGATGGTTCGGTTAAGGTAGGAACATTTTTAGGAAAGGTCGATCCAGTTGCTTATGATGCAGGTTTACATTTTCCAATTAACCCGTTTACAACGTTTGATACGTACTCAACAAAAGATATTCGTGTATCACTAAAAGAGCTAAGAGTACCTTCACAAGATAAACTAAAATCTATTGTTGATATTACGGTAATGCTTCAGTTTGATGGTTCTAAAGCTCCGGTATTACGTATTAATGGTGGTACAGAAAGTGAAGCTTTAGATAAATATGTACGCCAAAAATTGATTTCAACGATTTTGGAATTTGGTAAAGATGTTGCTAATGCGCAAGATCTTTATACAGCAGATACACAAAGAAAATTACAAGAATCTATTCGTGATGCTATTCAAGGGTATGCATCCCCTTATG
Organism: Providencia sp. PROV004; assembly: GCF_011045615.1. NCBI lineage: Bacteria > Pseudomonadati > Pseudomonadota > Gammaproteobacteria > Enterobacterales > Morganellaceae > Providencia > Providencia sp. PROV004. The sequence goes on along the minus strand of NZ_CP042859.1, from coordinate 2,871,739 downwards.
GCTATACAATAAAAGAAATTATGATCCAAGATATTACTTTGCCTGAAGTTGTACAAGAGCAAGTGGTTAATACTAAAATGCGCCAAGAGCAAATTAACCAAGCAAAAGCAGAGGCAGAAAAAGAGCGTGAATTAGCTCAGAAAAAGGTTGTTATTGCTGAAGCGGAAAGAGAGTCTGCTGAACAACAAGCCATCGCTAGAGAACGTAATGCACAAGCAAGTTCATTTGCGATGCGCCAAGAAGCGGATGCAAAATTGTATGCTGCACAGAAAGAAGCTGAAGCTAATGCGATATTACAACGTACTATTACCCGTGAAATGATCAATTGGAAACAGTTAGAGATTGAACAAATTAAAGCTCACAAATATAAAGGTGAGGTGCCTAATATTGTGGTTGGTGCAGACTATGATGGCAAAATGATTATGGATATGCGTAATAGCCAGTAATTTTCATTAAAAGAATGACTACATTTACAACCTGTTCTATTAAGCTTGAAGTAACCACATAAAGTTGGGCACTTTTAGTCAATTGATTGTATAGCCTGATTTCGATATATAATCGGAATCAGGCTATTTAATATATAGAAGGGTACGTCCAATACTTTTGTTATGCTAAAAATAACTTATTTGCATGATTGGTGAAAATAATTCTGTTATTACCCAATATTCCTATAAATCAATTACAAGATGGTTTACCGGTACGATGATTTAGTGCACCATTATCAATAAGGAATTTTTGCATTTCTGGAAGATTATTTTTACATGCATAAGTTAATGCACTTTGGTCATAAGAAAACATGGTTACATCATCAGTCGTTGTACTTCGGTTAATATCTGCGCCTTGCGATAATAAGTATTTAACCGTTTCCATTCTATTATTACTTGCAGCTACCATGACTAATGTTTCACCATCACTTTCAATTTGCTGATTATTCAAGTCTACTTCGTCTTTCATTAGCTGATGGACTTTTTTTACAACATTGACATTATTACCGAGTACCGCGGATTTTAGTACGTTATATACGTCACCTGTATCGGTTGCCCAAAGATTAGCATTTTGGGATATAAGATAATCAACCATTGCTTCATCACCAATAAAGGCCGCCCATCCCAGAGCCGTTTGGTCTAAGCTACCGGTGTCTTTGGCTTCTATGTCTTGCCCCTCAGTAACCATTTGTTTTACTTTGTCTAAATCTCCCTGCTTTACGGCATCAAACCATTCGGCATTGACGCCTTCACTAGGGCTTTCATAGAAGACTCTCCAAGGTAAACGTTCTTTATTCGCTAGTTCGACCATCGTAGCGTAATCTGTTTTAAAATGCCTATATTTTAAAGGGTTATTATTATTAACAACTTGGGCTTGTGATACTGACCCAAAAGTAAGTAATGAAAAAGCAAATATAATTTTTTTAATATACATATTTAAACCTTATTAATATTTAGTTATTTATCAGTATTGAAAAATAAACGACACAAAGCAATACAAATCATACTTATTGTATTTTTATGCGGTTATTCCGATTTATTTTACTTGAATATATTAAATCTAAATTTTACCTCAAGGAACGATGACATAATCTGGAGCGGCGATAGCAAATAGCTCATTTTTTTCTAATTCAGGCGGGTATATCCACTTAGTATTTATTTCTTGTTTTATTTTTTTCCCTTCCTTTTTAATATAATGTATTTCTCTCTGCCAACCTTCGGTATAAAGAGCCCCCCAAGCCCCTAAATCAAGGCAGGTTACATATTTAGGCTGACTGTAAGGATGAAGAGGAAGCCCTAACAGTTCAGCGGCTGCATTATGCCCTGCAACACGGCCTAAACTTAGGGCATGTTGGCAAGTCATTAAATTATGATTTCCTTGATTATCAGTGGGAGCTTTGACAGTATCTCCTGCGACGAAAACATTTGAGACAGCTTGTGCGTGTAAATAATTATCCGAGATAATCCTATTACTAGCGTCACGTTCACCGCGAATCTGTTCCGTTAGAGAACTTGCTTTTACTCCTGTCGCTAATACGACAGTATTTGATTCTATGTACTCACCGTTTGACAGAGTAACTCCATCATGGCTTAGTGCTTCGACTCGTAATCCCGCGCGTAATTCAACGCCACATTCAATTAAAGCTTGTTGAATTACAGGAGAGATGTCTGCTCCCATTCCGGCTCCCACAGTGGGTTCTGAGTCAATTATAAATACTCGGCTCTTTGTAGATCCACCTAGAATTTTTTTCAGGCGTGTTGGCATTTCCGCGGCGCTTTCTATGCCTGTTAACCCTCCACCTACTACCACAACGGTGTTTCTAGCTAAAGTTTCCGGTTTGTTCTTTAGTGCTTGTAAATGTGTTTCAAGACGATGCGCAGCTTCTAATGAATCAACATCAAAGCCATACTTATCAAATCCAGGAACAGGAGGTACGTTTAATTGGCTACCCGTTGCCAGAATAAAGCGCTCATAAACTAGTGAAGTTTGGTTGCCATTAGCTAGATTAATGGTTAATAATTTTGCATCTGTATCGATATTTTGGATTTTACCTGCAATATATTCAACTCCGACGGCAGCTAGCTGCTTTGAAATATCTGGGGACATATTATCCAGCTTTGCTTCATATAAACGCGGTCGTATAGTGAGGTTAGGCCTTGGTGAAATTAAAATAACTTTGATGCTATTTTCTTTATTAGCTTGTGAAATTACCCGCATTGCTGAAATAGCAGCCCAAAAACCAGCAAAACCCGATCCTGCAATAACAATTTTAGCTGTCATTATTGAATTCCTTTGAAGATTAACTTTAAGTGCTCATTTGCAAATTTTAAATAATAAAAACCCGCACCAGTGAAGATGTTATTAATTAAATACAAACGATGTGAATTTAAGGTAAGGCTATAGGATTATATGTTATGTTTTCCCACGACCTCCTTTGTTTGAACGAACTGTTCTAGCCTCAATTTTTTGATCCATCCAGGAGTTTACATCTCTATAAAAGCTATTAGGCGCGATTTGACATAGACGCTGCGCCACATCAGCAAGGGTTTGGTTAGCTAATACATCTCTCATTGCATTTTCAGCTTGAAGAATGACTTTATGTACGGAGCAGGTACCAGAAATAGCCCATTGTGGTAGACCATTTTCTTCGAAAACAGCACAACGGCGCCGTATTTCCTGGCACTCGAAAAGAGGTTTATAGCCTTCTATTGCATCAATTATAGATAGAAATGTAATTTTTTCAGGAGGCAATGCCAATCGATATCCACCTCTAATTCCCTCATTCGAACTCACGATCCCAGCCTTTTCTAACCGAGGCAAAATTTTTGCTAGAAAACTTGGAGAGATGCCTTGTAACTCTGCAAGTTCTCTACTGCTAAGAGAGCGTTCGGGATTATCAACAAACCAAAGTAGACAATGGATACCGTATTCAACACTGACAGTAATGTGTGCCATTTATTTAAAGTTCCTAAGCATCTATTTATAAACAAGGACAATACAGGTCTCCGTTTTAATTGTCAATAGAACTAAGATAAGGTTAGTCCGCGTTATTAATGTAAGCTGCAACAAGTTGCATTATGGCATTTGATAAATAGAGCTATGGGGCTACAAGCGCTGTCCTTTGTCGTACATATTTCTATGTATGATCCTTAGTTAGAGGCGCTTCATCTTAAGATTGAACGAATTTTTATTGATATATTGAATGAAAATCTAAATGCGGTTTGGTTTTTGCTGATCTTTTTTGCTATCTGTTCAAATATTCTTATTGGTTACAATATACGCGGAACAAAAGGGAAAAATTGGTTGATACTCATATTGCCATCATTAACCACGTTAGCACTATTTATGATTGCGGAAATTGATGTTCCCGGAGAAGGTATGATCCACGTAACACCGGATGATTTAATATGCTACAGGAGTTTTTATTTAGAGTTGGGGCTTGGCTGGGAAAGTAGGGTAACCGCAAACAACTCCCCACTCGCAAATTTGCGATGGGGAGTCTTACCTTAGCGAACTATAATGCCTAATAAAATTCCGATTGCGCCAAAGTCAGCGTCACTGAATGTCGTATTAGCAATACCAATATCCCCAAGAACAGGTAATAGGAATACAGGTAGGAAGGTAATTAGTAATCCTTGAGCAAATGCACCCAAGATAGCCCCACGACGACCGCCTGTTGCATTACCAAAAACACCTGCAGCAGCACCCACGAAGAAATGCGGTACAACGCCTGGAATAATCACCGTCATATTTAATGCATACAGAACGAACATTCCCAAAACACCAGCAGCGAAACTACTTAAAAAACCGACTAACACCGCGTTTGGTGCATATGGGAAGACAACTGGGCAGTCTAAAGCCGGTTTTGCGTTAGGGACTAATTTGTCAGAGATACCTTTAAACGCAGGAACAATTTCTGCAATAACCATGCGCACACCTTGCAGAATAATATATACACCGGCAGCAAATGTAATGGATTGCATCAATGAGAACATGAACCAATTCTTGCCACCACTGACTTCGCGAACGAAATCACCGCCGGCAAATAAGCATGTAATGATAAAAATAATGAACATGGTGAAAGAGATAGCGACAGGAGTATCTCTTAAAAACAGCAAGCTTTTCGGGACATTCATATCTTCTGTTGAATGTTCTTTGTTACCGAACTTGCTACCAATGAACCCAGCTAAAACATAAGAAATCGTTGAGAAATGACCAATCGCAACGTCATCTGAACCCGTCACTTTTTTCATATAAGGGTGGGCAATTGCAGGGAAAAATACCATACAAAAGCCAACAATTAATGAACCAACAGTCACTAATAGGGTTCCTTCCATTCCTGCGGTAGCTAAGATAACCGCAATCATCATGGACATGAATAAAGTATGGTGCCCTGTAAGGAAAATAAATTTCCAGGGTGTTAAGCGAGCAATCAAGATATTGATTAGCATCGCAAAGAACATAATCATTGCCATTTCACGGCCGAAGCTTTTTTGTGCGATAGACACGATAGCTTCGTTATTTGGAACAACGCCGTTAATACCAAAGGCATGTTGGAAAATGGCTGAGAAATCGCCTAGCGAGCTGACGACTAAGCCTGCACCAGCACCTAAGATCACAAAACCCATGATGGTTTTGATGGTGCCTTTAATACATTCAGTTACTGGTTTTTTCTGCGCGATCAAACCAATAAGTGCGATTAAACCTACAAGAATGGCTGGCTCAGATAAAACATCCTGCATCAGAAAACGAAAAAATGACATAGTGCCTCCGCTTACATTGCACCAAGTTTTTGTAAAGCAACAGTCAGGCGCTCTTTCATTGCAACTTTATCAATCATATTTTCCAGAGCAACGATTTCACCACCAACTTGTTGAGCAACTAATTGTTCTGCAATATCGCTTGTACCAACAAAGATATCGCTTACGGTGCCTTTTGCGGAACCTAAATCCACATGGTCAACATCTGCACTGACTTGCAGATCTTTTAAAATATTCTTAATGCTCATTTCCATCATTAAGCTTGTGCCCAAGCCATTTCCACAAACAACAGTAATTTTCATAATATTTACCTTAATATCTAATTATTCATATTTAGCGATGATTTTAAGAATGTCATCTACGTTTTCTGATTGCATGATGCTGTCAATATCTTCTTGATTATCAAAAAGTTCAGCTAATTTTGCGATGGCGCCGATATGACTATTGCTATCGGTTGCTGCGAGTACAATTAATAATTTGATTGGGTCATTGCCCTCAGAACCAAATTCAACCCCTTGTTTAAGAACGGTTAAACCAAGGGATAATTGGTTCACGCCATCTTCAGGGCGTGCGTGAGGCATGGCAATTCCTGGACCTAATACATAATAAGGACCGATTTTTTCGTGCGATTGAATTATTGCATCAACATATCTCGGTTCAATGAGTTTATTATTAATTAATGGGTTACAGGCGATTTTTATCGCTTCTTGCCAATCACTGGCTCTGTCGACGACTTGAATGACGTTAGGGGTCAGTAATGTCGTTAGCATCGGGTTGCTCCTGGTAGAGTGAAATTATTATCTTTGTAATGGTTGAATGAATAGTAGTGTTCTATGGTAGCGCTATCTAGCTGAATCTTTCATTTTCGTGATAGCGCTATCATTTTAAGAAAATATAGCGAACAAAAACAAAATGAGTACACTTGTCGGCTGATTAACAAATTCAACCTGTGGTAAGTTAATCTGAGCTGGTGATTTTTAGTGTTTCTTTAGATTTCAGAGAACCATATTGGCTATTTTTAGCTCATTTAATCTAGAACACGAAAAAAGCAAAAAAAACACGCTTGATTCGAATGAAAATTGTCCATTGAAGATCAACAACCTTAGGGTTAATAATGAGTTTAGGCTAAGTAAAAGTATTACATGCAAAAAATACGAAAAAGAAAAAATACAGGGCGAGTCACGTTGCAGGATGTCGCAAAATTTGCAGGCGTTGGGTCCATGACGGTCTCTCGAGCTCTGCGTACACCTGAATTAGTATCCGACAAATTACGTGAAAAAATTAATGCTGCGGTTGAAGAACTTGGTTATATACCTAATTCTGCGGCAGGTATTTTGGCTTCTGGTCAAAGCCGTACTGTTGCTGTTTTAATTCCGTCTCTGCGTGATAATGCCAGTTCAGTTTTTCTGCAATCTTTACAAGAAGCGCTGAACAAAAATAATTATCAAGTTGTTATTGGTAGCCATGATTACCAGCAAAAAAAAGAGTCTGAAGTTTTATCGACACTATTACAGAGTAACCCCGCGGCATTGATTATTTTTGGGGCAATAAATTCAGAAAGTGTGTCTAATTATCTAAAGAATTTAGATATTCCAGTTGTCAGTGTTGCAGGGGAGTCGAACCATCCAGTCACGTTGAATATCAAGAGTAACGTTGGTGATGCGGTTAATTTTTTAACTAACTATATGTTACAAAAAGGGTATAAGAAGATAGGCTATATTGGCGCTCAAATGGACAGTAAAATGCAAAGCCAACAATTAAGTGGCTGGAACCGAGCGATGCTGACGTATAACCAAAGTGCAGATCAAAGTATTACAACGCCGTATGTTGCAACGATGGATTTTGGTCGTCAGGCAATTAGTGAGATGTTGACCCGCCAACCAGAGCTTGAAGCTGTGATTTGCAGCCATGAAATGATTGCGCTTGGCGTCATTTTTGAGTGCCAGAGACGTTTAATTCAGATACCTAAAATGTTAGCGATCGCTTGTGTTGAAGGTTCTTCAAATTGTGATCACATTCATCCATCACTGACTTCCGTGCGGATTGATTACAGTAAAATGGCTCGAGAAACAGCGAAAAGACTACAAAAATGGCTTGCTGATGTCGATTGTGATTTTGTTGAACGTAAAGAAGGAGTTGTTTTTCCGTATAAATTTGAAGCAAGACAAAGTGCGTAAAATTTAATTTATTGTTATTAATCACGTTTTATTGAATATCTTGCTTGTCCTTAGTGAATAATAGTGCGGTAACTCACTATTTTGTATAAACAATGGTGGTTTTTTTTTCTCTCGAAATAAGATTGTCGACTTGGTCACTACATCTTTTTTATTCTCTGTTAATGTATGAAAACTGCAAGTTAATGAATTCAGCTTAGCTAGAATTTTATTCAACACTTGCACTATTTTGTCATATTAGATATTCACAGGGGAAAACAATGAAATTACTAAAAACAGTTATTTCCACTACAATTTTAGTTTCTTGCGGTGCGATGGCATCGATGACGGGTTCTGAAGTTTTAAAAGTACAGGATGGAGGAACACCGAATAAAGCTTACACTTCAAACAAACCGACAATTAAAGTTGCAACCTATAACATTGGTAAAAATGAGTTGGCATCAGATGTCAGTAATCTCGATGGATTGAATAAGGCGATTGCGAAAATAGATGCTGATGTGATTGTTTTAACAGAAATTGATAATAAAACAGCCCGCAGTAAAAAAGTTCACCAGTTAGAAGAAATAGCGAAAGCCAATAAGATGGATTTTGCTTTTGGTAAGGCATTGGATTTTGATGGTGGAGAATATGGTGTAGGAATTTTATCAAAATATAAAATCGATAAATCTAAAGTAGTTAATTTACCTTCGGGTGATGCTGAACAACGTGTTGTATTAATATCCCAGATATCAAAACCAGGTTTTGATGCGCCAATTATAGTGATGGGAACGCACCTTGATTGGCAGAAAGATCCAACCATTCGCATTGGACAGGTTCGCCATATTTTAGATGCAAGTATTGGGGATACGGATACGGGATTTGATAATATTGCGGCATCAATAAAAATATTAGCAGGGGATTTTAATTCAACAGTGAATGAACAGCCTATCCAAGAAATTCGTTATATGTGGAACCCAGTTGAATTTAAAGGTATTGATTACCGTAGCTGGCCAGCGGTAAACCCAGCGATAGATATTGACCATATTTTTACATTTAAAGGCCAAGTTTGGGATGTGAAAAATATGGAAATCCCAACAGATAGCAAAGAGTTTCAATGGTCAAGTGTTAGCGACCACCTACCTATAATTGCTGAATTAGAGCTACAAGAGCAATAGAAGTTTAACAGAAAAATTATCGATAAAAGGCCTCATTTAGTTTGTAGGCCTTTTCAACTGTAAATGCTAACTTAATTGGCTAGCAATTTTTTCCTTTCAATATACCGTTTTTCGGCTACTTCCAAATAAGACTCAACTGTTGAGTATATTTGCTGACTCTGTTCGGCTAATTGTTGCGATGCATCTAATGTTGCATCTGTCTGCTGCTTAAATACGGTAAGAAAATCTTGAATGCTATCGAAATGGCCTGCGACGTTAGCATAGTAAAATTGGTATACATAAGACTCCTGAGAGTGGCTTAGCTCTGTGTTGTTTTTGATGTTATTAGTTGCAAGTAATAGTAATTGAATATTTGTCATGGTTTACCCTTTTCTTTGGAAAACAATGCTACATGAGATAAAAAAAATATTTTGTCAAATTTGGCCGGATAATTTTATGTATTGGCTAAAAGAAGCAATTTTTACTAGGAATATTCTGTAATTTAGGTTGGTGGTATATATCAAAAATTGGATAAAAGAAGATATATCGAGAAGTTTAATAGTAAATTACTATATGGATATTGTTAAATATTCTTATGCATTTTGAGGTTGACTATTGATGTTAACTGTTTGGTATCATAACATTAACATTTCATTAATTAACTCTTTGTTTGTTTTTATCTTATTAATCAATTGGTTGTGCGTTATTGCGCTTAAGGTGGAAGCGATAACTCGGCTAATTTAGTTTGAAAAAAGAGATTAATGAACAATAGGTTAAAAATTAAGATGGCAAATGGCATGAATTAATGTATTTTTTATATCAAGTTGAATTTTAAATATTTTTTGTTTTTTAATGGTGAGATCTAGCAAGGATGGCTTATTTGAAAATAACGAATATATTATAATTTAATTTTAATTTACGCTTATATTGAGTTTAAATACTCACAAAGTGAGTTAATTAACATTTAGACATGGCTATTATTAAATTGAATTGTTTTATTACATATTTGGGTTTATTTTTGTTAAGCTATGATGAACAATTAAGGCTTATTATTGTTTCTGTGTTTTGGTAAATGAAACTTCTCTAGTTAAAAAAATACAAATTGAAACAGTTAATGTTTCAAGTACTATTTATATTCTTAGTTTAATACTGGTATACTTACTCATGTGATGTGTAAAATAAAGTATAAATACGAACAGACTTTATAAATTTAATTGTGTTTATTTGCGCTGTTTGTGATGGTTATCGGAGATAGTAATTAGAAAAAACAAGCTATCTAATAAGGTATTCTTATATAGATAAGGCTGGATATTATTAAAATAATTATTATTTACTTACAATTGGCTAATGATAACTACTTAAGTGTATTTTTGGGCGGGGTGATTAGGTCATCCAGGTCAATTGGCTTGTTATTGAATAAATGAGAGCTTAAGAATATGAATATTATAAAGTTGCTCACAATTTTATTGTTAACTGGGGGCTCTTTTATTTTAGGGGTGACATTGAACTATTCCCCTACACCTGATCTTGTGAAAATGGCAAAAAGTAGTGTTGAAGACTATTTATCTTTCCCTGAATCCGCTTCATTTAAAAATGTGAAATATAATTTTATTCGCCAAACTGCGGATAAGGGTGATTTAGGCTACGTTTGTGGTGAAGTGTTTCGGGTTAAGAATGCAAGATTAGAAGGGTATAAAAAATTCATTGTGAAAGCCTATAGTGATAAACAAGGGAAGGTATCCTTGTCAATTCCTATGGTTGAGGGAGATTACGATTTAATGCCAAAAGAAATGGTTGATTCGTTATGGGCAAGATATTGTTTTTAAAACTGAGTGATAGCGTATGCCTTTTATTAAATTAAACGCAATAGGTAATACGAATCCTAAATAAAGAAAGCCGTAAGCCGGCTTTCTTTAGTATAAATATGACTCAACGTCATATTAGCGTGATTAGCCTTTTAATTCTCTAGCACATTGCTGTAAATGCAAGAAAGAGGTAAATCTTGTATCGTGGCGTGCTTTATAAGCTTCATTGGCTTGGTAGGTGAGGTCAATTGCACTAAATTGGTCCATGGCTTGTGCAACATCGTCACAGACTTTTCCTGCAACTGCACCGAGGATAGCTGAACCGAGTAAAACAGGCTCACTGGCTTGTGTTGAAATCACAGGGACACCGCACGCATCCGCAAGTAATTGGCGGATCAACGGGTGTTGGCCAGCACCTCCACTGACGACAATATTTTCAATAACTGCACCGGATTTTGCTTGTGCTTCAATGATTTGTCGTAACCCATAGCCAATGCCACACACACCAGCAACATAGAAAGAAAGTAAATTTTCCATGCTGTTATCCATGGTTAAGCCAGCAATGACGGCTCTGGCATGAGGGTCAGCAAAAGGTGCTCGATTTCCTAAAAACTCAGGGACAACATGTATTTTTTCAGCTAGCTCAACAGACTGCGATGGTGACGATGCTTTTTCTAATACTAAATCCGCTAACATAACAGGCAAGGGTTTACCTTGTTCTTTTGCAGTGAGTTTTGCTTGTGCTGAAGCGGGGTGCAAGGAAAGTAACTGGTCAATTGCAGCACCTGCCGCACTTTGGCCACCTTCATTTAGCCACATACCTGGCACCATTGCACTGAAATAAGGCCCCCATACACCGGGTATAAATACGGGTTCTTTGGTGGTCGTCATCGTGCATGAAGATGTACCAAATACGTAGGCCATATTAGCGGTTGCATCGCCATTAACACCAACGGTACCAATACCGCCAGCATGAGCATCTATCATACCTGCGGCGACAGGAGTTCCTGCTAGTAAGCCCATTTGCTGAGCTGCGGTTTCCGTCAAGCCTTCACCACAAGGCGTTCCTGGCTCGACAATAAGCTGCCCAATACGCGCGAAATTTTCATCTGCGAGTTCAGATAACCCAATTTGTTGAAAGTAATCTGCATCCCAGCGCTTTTCATGGGCTAGATATGTCCACTTACAGGTTACCGTACAGGTTGAACGAGCCAAAGAATTAGTCGATTTCCAAGTTAAAAAATCGGCTAAATCAAAAAATTGCCATGCATTATCATAGGATTGACGTAGATTTTCTTTTAGCCATAAAATCTTAGGTGTTTCCATTTCAGGCGAAATTTTACCGCCAACATAGTTTAAAACCGGATGTTTTAATTGATTAATACGTTCAGCTTGCTCTGTCGCGCGGTGATCCATCCACACAATAATATTGCGCTCAGGGTCATTCGATGGGCTAACTGTAATTGGTTGTGTATCTGTTCCGATGACAACTAGTGAACAGGTTGCATCAAAACCAATACCAGTCACTTGTTGTGGTTTTGCTTTTGATGATGCCATTGCGTGTTTGACACAATAACAAACCGCTTCCCAAATTTCGTTACTTGATTGCTCCGCGAAATTGGCGTTGTCACGAAATAGTGTAATATCATGTTTGGCAGACGCTAACATATTGCCAGACATATCAAAGACACCTGCGCGTGCACTACCTGTGCCAACATCGATACCAATAACGACTTTATCGTTATCTTTTAATGGTGCATGTGAATTATTCATTTTCCCTCCAAGGTGCTAACTGCAATGAATTGCGAGATGACAAGTTAGAGATCAACACTGTTAGGCACAATAACAAGGTCACGAATAGTGACATTACGTGGGCGAGTTAACATAAATAATACCGCTTCAGCCACTTCAATTGGTTGCATTAAGCTACCATTTGCTAAGGCTTCTTCCATTTTTTCTTTTGGCCAATCATCAAGTAAGGCAGTAACCACAGGGCCGGGTAATACCGCACCAACACGCACACCATGCTCAGAGACTTGACGGCGTGTTGAATGGACGAAGGCTTGAACAGCAAATTTTGATGCGGTGTAAATCGGTTCCCAAATCACAGGAACAACACCTGCAATTGAACTGGTGAATAACACATCGCCTGATTTTTGAGCAATAAAATGAGGTAATACCGCGCGAACACAACGGAAAGCTGCATTAATATTTAAATTTAAAACTTTATCCCATACATCAGGGTCACCTTCAGCAACGGGGCCGCCAATATAGGCACCAGCGTTAGCATGGAAAATGTCTAAACCGCCTGCTTTTTGTAAAATGGCATCTAACATTCCATCAACTTGTTCCGGTTTCATTAAATCGATAACTAATGGAATTGCATTTTCACCTAATTCTTCAACAAGTTGGTTTAATCGCTCTTCTGCGCGGTCAATTAGAACGACTTTTGCACCTGCTTTGATCAGTGTGCGTGCACATTCAAGCCCAATACCTGAGGCAGCTCCGGTAATTGCTGCGACTTTGTTTTCAATAGAAATGGCCATAATTTACTCCAATCGGATATTTTAGCGAAATGTAAGAATGAAAAGCGCCTGAAATTAATGAAACAGCAATGAGTCACGGGGATGGATAGGTGGCTACATGCGATGGGTTGATAGTATTTATTTTGCAGTATATCAACTCATGCATCATCAATTTCAATATTGCTCAATCGATGTAGCAGTATTGCGACTTTTCGACTTTGGTGTCAAGCTAGTAAAAAATGGAGATGAGAATCTGTGACAAAGATCAGACAAAATAAGAAAACAACGATCTATGACCTTGCCGAATTAGCAGGGGTTTCAGCGAGTGCAGTGAGTGCAATACTCAATGGTAATTGGCAAAAAAGGCGAATTAGCGCACAACTTGCTGAAAAAGTGATCCGCATCGCCGAAGAACAAAATTATGCAGTCAATAAGCAAGCCAGCTTATTGCGCAGTAATAAATCCAAAATAATCGGTATGTTAGTTCCGAAGTATGACAACCGCTATTTTGGTTCTATTGTCGAACATTTTGAGGAAATGGCGCGTGAAAGAGGGTTATTTCCTATCATTACCTGCACGCGGCGTGACCCTGAATTAGAAATAGAAGCCGCACGTGCAATGATTTCTTATCAGGTTGATTGGTTGGTTTCAACAGGGGCAACCAATCCGGATAAAATCACTGAAATTTGCCAAGCTTCCGGTGTCTCAACCTTGAATTTAGACTTACCAGGCTTGTTGGCGCCTTCTGTTATTTCAGACAACTATCTTGGTGCAAAAAATTTAACACAACGTATTTTAAGCAAAAATAAATCTCAGACATCAACACATGAAGCTTTAATTTTTATTGGTGGTCGTGAACATGACCACAATACACGAGAACGTATTCGTGGGTTTATTGATGCACATAATGAAAAAGGTATCACAGTTCCACAAGAAAATATCTTGGCCTGCGGTTATGCTCCCGAAAAAGCGGAAAAAGCACTTTCACGATTTTTTGAACAGAATAATGAAGATCCACAGAAAATAGTGAAATGTGGTTTATTTATTAATTCAACTATTTCATTAGAAGGGGTTATTGATTGGTTAGGTAAAAAAGGCTATATCGGTTCGCGTCAACCTCATTTAGGCTGTTTTGACTGGGACCCTTTTGTTGCACTATTAGGTAATGACATCGAAATGGTTAAACAGGATGTGCCAACGATGCTAAATCATATTTTTAAGTTGATAGATAATGAAAATAGCAAAGCACAGTTAATTGAAGTATTACCTGTGGGCGTGGTTAAAGAGTGATGTTAAGTAAGTGCCGCTTATCGTTGATGATAAATAAGCGGCGGAAGGTTATTATTTATTCAGTGTGGTAACCAATAATTGATGGCGTTGGTTATAGAATTTTGTATAAGTCATATACCCAGCCAGTATGGTTGAAAGGCTTGCGGTACCTAACAGCATAAAAGTCACCATAATCTGGTATTTAACTGCTTGTAACGGGTCAACTCCAGCAAAAATCAGGCCAGACATCATACCCGGTAAGCTGACAATTCCTACTGTTTTGGCTGAATCCACCGTTGGGATTAATGATGCTCGGATACTGTCGCGAATAATAGCAGCAGAAGCAATTTTTGGGGTTGCCCCTAAACTTAACATTTCTTGAATTTGTTGTTGTTGGCTTGAAAACCGTTGGCCGAGGTTATTAAAGCATAATCCTACTGCAATCATGGCATTACCTGCAATCATTCCAGTGATAGGAATTACCTGCATGGGTGTAAATGCGATGGCGTTAGTTAATATTAAGATTAACAATGTAAGAAATGTACCAGAGGTAATGGCAATTAATGCGGTAACATAAATTTTATCAATATATTTGCTTCTTTTCTTAGCGTTCCAGGCGGCATTGACGCAAATAAACATCACCAAGGCAATCGTGAGCAATTCGTGATCAACATTAAAAATATATTTTAGAATGTAGCCAGCGATCAATAGTTGAATAATCGCTCGGCAAGTACTCCAGATAATATCTTTTTCAAGGGACAGTTTTTCTTTATGACTAATAAAAATAGCCACAAGGACTAACAGGATAGAAAAGGTTAATGATTCATTGGAAATAGTTGGTTGATGCACAGTGATATCCTATGATTCGTTGTGATGAACAGGAAGGGTAATAACTTCATTGGTATGAGCGATTTCATCTTGATCATGGGTTACCCATAACACGCCTATTTTTTTGTCACTCGTTAAATGATGGATAAATTCATTCACTATAATTTTGTTTTCTTCATCTAGGGCACTGGTGATTTCATCTAACAGTAAGACTTGTGGAAGAAATTGTAAGTTTCTAATAAGAGAAATACGCTGTTTTTCTCCACCGGAGAGTTCGTTGATCCCTTTATCTAAAATAGATTCATGCAGAGAAAATTGATGCAAATCACTGATGACTTTCTCTTTATTAAGCGGCAATTTTCGAATTTGATAGGGAAAAACGAGGTTGTCATACACGGTTTGTCCAAATAAGGTGGGCGTTTGAGTGCAGTATGAAACTTGCTGCCGATAAGTTTCTGGTGAGATGGTATTGATATCTTTCCCTTGAAACTGAATAGTTCCTTGAGTTGGTGAAATTAACGAGGCGATTATTTTTAATAAAGTACTTTTACCGCAGCCAGAAGGTCCTGTAATCAGTTTGAAGTCACCTGCCTGTAAGTTAATCTGCACATTATCAAGAATTGTTTTTTCCTCAATGCTATACCCAATGTTATTAAGTTGTAGTAGTAAGTTACTTTCTTCCATATTATCAATAACCTATAAATTAAATGTGCAGTATTTAGTGTGAATGATATTCATTTCAATATCTTACTCAATAACCCAGTGCTGATATTGTTTAATATCAATTTAGATATAACTAATATTATGCGCCAATTAACCGAAAATTTATAGGGGAATGAAAAAATGTATTTTTACGGAGCAGTTACAACATAGAGGGGTTTTTAGAAGATTTTTACAGTTAAAGATAAAGTACAAATATTCATTTAGATTATTATTTTGAACATATGCCCATTCGGAATTTAGTGAGGTATTTAATTTGAGAGATATCTCTTTTTTTTACATGAATAATATAGAACTTAATCGGCAATAATATTATATTAATAATACCAAGTAATTTAATCTTCGTTTAATATTTTGCTGTCTGTCTAAGACAGCACTATATTTATTTCATCTATATATTCAATATCACATCATGATGTTAAGGAATTAAAATGAAAAAATTTAGTGGCTATAACACCAACTTTTCACTTGATGGTAAGGTCGCTTTAATTACCGGGGGAGCAGCAGGTATTGGGTTGGCGATTGCTCAACTGTATGTTGAAAAAGGGGCTAAAGTTGCCCTAATCGATAAGTCAGATAACGTAATAACGACTGCAGAGAAATTAGGCAATTCAATTGGTATTCAATGTGATATCACAAATTCTACGGCGGTTTCTCAGATGGTAGAACATGTCATTGAGCATTATGGTCGGCTAGATATTGTCGTCAATAGTGCTGGAATTGTAGCACTGGCTCCCGCTGAAAATTTAAGTGAATCCGATTGGGACTTAACCATGAACGTGAACTTAAAAGGGACTTTTTTGGTTTGCCAAGCTGCGGGTAATGTTATGATTAATAATGGAAAAGGAAAAATTATTAATATGGCATCTCAAGCGGGGTGATTGCCTTAGACCAGCATGCGGCCTATTGTGCGAGTAAAGCGGCAATTATTGGTTTAACCCAAGTATTAGCACTGGAGTGGAGCCCGAAAGGCATACAAACTAACGCCATTTCACCAACCATTGTCATGACAGAATTAGGTAAAAAAGCGTGGGAAGGTGAAAAAGGAGATGAAATGAAAGGAAAAATCCCTGCAAGGCGCTTTGCCGAACCTTCTGAAATTGCGGCATGTGCGCTATTTTTGGCCAGCGATGCATCTGATATGATTACAGGTCATAATTTAGTGATTGATGGTGGCTACAGTATCCAATAATGATATTAAATCAATAATAAAAAAAGCGAGTATAATTAGATATTCGCTTTTTTATTTTGCATGATTTTATTTAAATAAAAAATAAGCCAAATAACATAGGTATTATTTGGCTTGTAATAGGGAATTACAAAGTAGGATAACAGATATTAATTATTGCTATATCAATTAATCATTAGGTTTTAATAATGAAAGCGACATAGTAATAAGTTTTTCTACGGTGAAACCGAAATGTTTAAATAATTGGTCCGCAGGAGCAGACTCACCAAAGCTATTCATACCCATAACTAACCCATCAATTCCTACGTATTTACGCCAGTAATCACTAATACTGGCTTCTATCGCAATGCGATGGCGAATGTGATTGGGTAAAACACGCTGCTGGTATTCTAAGGGTTGTTGGTCGAAGGTATCTGTTGATGGCATCGAAATGACATTCACATTAAAACCTTGTTCTGTCAGTTGTTTCCATGCTTCAACCGCTAACGTGACTTCAGAGCCTGTCGCAATTAATAGTAATTCAGGGGCTTCACTATTACTGCGTAAAATATATCCGCCTCGAGCGATATTGGTGAGCTGTTCGGGAGTGCGCGAATACTGTATTAGGTTTTGACGGGATAACACAAGTGCTGTTGGGTTCTGTTGATGAATGATAGCCTGCTTCCAAGCCACGGCGGTTTCTACTTGGCAACAAGGGCGCCATACTGACAAATTAGGTGTTGCACGTAGTGACACAAGTTGCTCAACAGGTTGATGTGTTGGGCCATCTTCACCTAAGCCAATTGAATCATGGGTATAAATAAGCACTTGCGGTAATTTCATTAATGAGGCCATTCTCACGGCATTTTGTGCATATTCCGAGAACATCAAAAAGGTTGCCGTGTAAGGGCGGAAACCGCCGTGTAATGCAATCCCATTTGCGATGGCGGTCATACCGAATTCTCTGACACCATAATGAATATAGTTGCCAGCAGGTTGTTTATTAATCGGCAGTGAACCAGACCAATAGGTAAGGTTGCTTGGGGCTAAGTCTGCGGAACCCCCGATTAACTCAGGTAAAATAGGGCCAATAATATTTAAGGTATTTTGTGATGCTTTACGTGTAGCTATCGTTGCAGGGTTATCATTTAATTTTTGAATAAAATTATCAATGATATCTGTAAATTTTTCAGGGAGTTGATTAGATAATCGTTGAGTTAGCTGCTCAGCGAGTTCTGGGTATTGTTTTGTGTATTCTCGTAATGCTTGTTCCCAACGTAATTGTTGCTCAGCACCACGTTCTAGGGCATTCCAAGGTTCATATATGTCATCAGGGATCACAAAAGGAGGGTACTCCCAACCCAGTTGTTGGCGAGTCAGAGCTATTTCATCTTGTCCGAGTGGCGCGCCATGAGAATCCGCTGTACCTGCTTTATTAGGAGAACCGTAACCAATTGTGGTTCTACACATAATGAGTGTTGGTTTCGTAGTTTGTTGGTGAGCTTGTTCAATGGCCGCTTTGATTGCGGGTCTAGAATGGCCATCGACTTGGCGAATAACATGCCAACCATAGGCTTCAAAACGCTTTGCTGTATTATCAGTAAACCAACCTTGCGTGTTACCATCAATAGAAATGCGGTTGTCATCATAAAATGCAATGAGCTTATTGAGTTTTAACGTTCCCGCTAATGAGCACACTTCATGGGAAATCCCTTCCATTAAACAGCCATCACCTAAAAATGTGTAGGTATAGTGGTCGACAACGGGGAAACCAGAGCGATTAAATGTAGCTGCTAGGGTTTTTTCTGCGATTGCCATACCAACCGCATTGGCGATGCCTTGCCCCAGCGGGCCTGTTGTGGTTTCAACACCGGGGGTATAGCCTAATTCGGGGTGACCCGGTGTTTTGGAATGGAGTTGTCGGAATTGTTTTAAATCATCAATGGATAACTCATAGCCTGTTAAATGAAGCAAGCTATAGAGCAGCATTGAGGCATGGCCGTTTGATAATACAAAGCGGTCACGGTTAGGCCAATGCGGGTCCGCGGGGTTGTGCTGTAAATAATCTCGCCAAAGAACTTCAGCAATATCAGCCATTCCCATTGGGGCTCCGGGGTGGCCTGAATTAGCTTGTTGTACGGCATCTATTGAAAGAAATCGAATGGCATTGGCTAATTTATTTTGTGGTTGAGTGGACATTACAAAGCTCCCAAAGTAAAAGCGCCTAAAGTAAAACTAACGTTCCCCATTTTCATACTCACTGATTCGAGCCACTTTTGGTGCCGAACGTCCTCCTTCATAATGGGAAGCCAGCCATGTATCAATAATGCTTTTTGCTAATTCAGGGCCAATTACTCGTGCACCAAAGGTAATAATTTGTGCGTCATTACTTTTTTGAGCTCGTTCAGCGGAGTATGTGTCATGGCACAGTGCTGCACGAATTCCCGTGACTTTATTGGCAACAATGGACATACCAATTCCGGTACCACAAATTAAAATACCGCGCTGGTGCTTGCCTTGTACGATCGCAGTGGCAACCGCATGGGCAACATCAGGGTACATTTCGTCTGCAACCCCAGTGTTTAAACAGTAATCAGTCACTTCAATGTTTAGTTCTGCTAAGTGAGCTTTAATCAAATCTTTCATTTCAAATGCAGCGTCATCCGCGCCAATAGCAATAGATAGCATGATAGAGATCCTTATTGTTGAACAAAAGTTCATAAACCAATCAAATGTACTATTTAGAAAATAGGATCTTATGAAC
Organism: Providencia sp. PROV004; assembly: GCF_011045615.1. NCBI lineage: Bacteria > Pseudomonadati > Pseudomonadota > Gammaproteobacteria > Enterobacterales > Morganellaceae > Providencia > Providencia sp. PROV004. The sequence goes on along the minus strand of NZ_CP042859.1, from coordinate 2,852,107 downwards.
AAATAATCAATAGTTGAACATATGTTTTTATTTTTATGATGATGAATTCTGTGATCTACAGCTTTAAATTTAATTTTTTTTGCAAAAAAGGTAAAAAACAGTCGTTTTAAGGCGATTTTATGAGAATTTTTGCACTGAATCACACTTTGACACTCTCACTATGGGCAAGGATGAAGAAAAGAAGGTATGGTTAATTTGTATCTTCATTGAACTTATGTTCATTTTACAAACCGCCGAGGATAGAACTATGTGTGAACACTGTGATTCAAAAGCAACGATGAGCGCAGGCATTCCAGAAAAAATGAAAGCCGTGGTTGCTTATGCACCAAAAGACTACCGTTTAGAAACTGTCGATGTCCCTAAAATTAGTGAAGAAGAAATTTTGGTTCGCGTAGAGGCTTGTGGCATCTGTGCGGGTGATGTGAAAGCTTTTGAGGGTGCCCCTAGTTTTTGGGGAGATGCAGAACAGCCCGCTTATATCAAGGCGCCAATGATCCCTGGGCACGAATTTATTGGCCATGTCGTAGGCTTTGGGTCAAAAGTGGAAGGTTTTGCATTAGGTGATCGTGTTATTTCTGAACAAATCGTACCTTGTTGGGAATGCCGTTTCTGTAAACGCGGCGAATACTGGATGTGTGAAAAACATGACTTGTATGGCTTCCAAAACAATGTAAATGGCGGTATGGCGCAATATATGAAATTCACCAAAGAAGCCATCAACTACCATGTGCCTGTCGAGATGCCAATTGAAGACGCTATTTTGATTGAACCTTACGCCTGTTCTTTACATGCCGTGCAGCGTGCCAATGTCAAATTGGGGGATGTCGTTGTGCTTTCTGGCGCAGGAACATTAGGCCTAGGCATGATTGGGGCAATTAAAAAATCCGGTGCTGGTAAGTTAGTCGTTCTGGATTTATTTGATAAACGCCTTGAATTAGCGAAAGAATTTGGTGCTGATATCGTATTAAACCCGAAACGTGATGATGTCGACAAAATTGTCAAAGAGATGACTGAAGGTTATGGCTGTGACATTTACATTGAAGCAACGGGGGCGCCTAAATCGGTTGAGCAAGGCCTGAAGATGATCCGTAAATTGGGGACTTTTGTCGAGTTTTCTGTATTTAAAGACCCAGTGACAGTGGACTGGAGCATTATCAGTGACCGTAAAGAACTGGATTTATTAGGTTCTCACCTTGGCCCATATTGTTATCCACTAGTGATTGAAGGTATTGGCAATGGTGATTTCCCAACCAAAGGCGTGGTGACGGATATTTTACCTTTAGATAAGTTTGCGGAAGGTTTTTCAATGATGGCGAAAGGCGACCCGCACATTAAAGTGGTTCTCGACCCGAACCTGTAGAGCTGTCGTGGGTTGAAAAAAAGACGAAATTAAAAATATAACGATAAAAATTGGACCTGAATAAATGTCACCCTACCAAGGCTTGTTATTCAGGTCCTAACCCAGCGAATAAGCACTGAGGTCAACAATATGATAATCAATAAACTGTCTAAAGTAACGGGGTTTTCACCAAAGTTACTACTTGGCTATTTTGGCGTCCTGATCTTTATGATGGGGGAAGGCCTAGAACAAGGCTGGCTGTCACCTTTTATAATTAGCCGTGGAATGAGTATTGAAGAATCTTCATTACTATTTAGTGTGTATGGTTTTTTTGCTGCTGTGGCCGCGTGGTTATCCGGCGTATTAGCTGAAATTTATACCGCTCGTCGTGTGATGATTTTTGGTTTTGTGATGTTTGTGATTGGCTCGGTTATTTTCTTATCTGTTGGCTTACCGAGTAACAGCCTGTCTATCATGATCCCGACCTATGCACTGCGTGGTTTTGGTTATCCCATGTTTGCCTACGGCTTCTTAGTTTGGGTAGCCTATGAGGCACCAATTAAAAAATTGGGCTCTGCTGTCGGGATCTTCTGGTTCGTTTATAGCGGCGGGCTGGGTGTTTTAGGGGTGATGTATTCGAGTTATGCGCTGCCAGTGTTAGGTGAAATGGCAACGTTATGGAGTGGACTGATTTTTGTCACTATAGGGGCATTTATTGCTATTGCACTTAACCGCAACAAAGCGGGAGATACACCAGAGGCACCGAAAGAAAAAGTATCGCTCAGCTATGTATTCAAAGGGATCACTATTGCGTTTGAGAACCCAAAAATTGGTTTAGGTGGCATTGTTCGTACCATTAATACCTCGGCAGCATATGGTTTTGTGATCTTTATGCCAATGTTTCTTGCTGACTTTGGTTTTTCCCGCACAGAGTGGTTACATATCTACGCAGCACTTTGGACAGTGAACATTGCTTTTAATCTGATCTTTGGTGTTGTCAGTGACCGCATCGGTTGGCGCAATATTGTAATTTGGTTTGGTTGTGTCGGCTGTATGGTTTGTACCTTAATGTTTTACTACGTGCCTTATTATTTTGGGCACAGTTATACCCTGATGATGATAGCCGCTGGCTTATTTGGTGCGTGCCTCGCAGGATACGTACCACTTTCAGCCATCATGCCGAGTTTAGCGCCTGAAAATAAAGGCGCTGCCATGTCAGTCCTTAATTTAGGCGCCGGTTTAAGTACGTTTGTCGGGCCTGCACTTGTTGGGCTCTTTATTAGTAGCGTAGGTGCGTTTGGCGTGATTTGGATTTTCTCGGGGCTCTATTTATTTAGTGCGATATTGATGAAATTTATTACTGTGCCGGAAGAATTACTTGAACAGTCGGCAAAGATGCAGCTAACACCAGAAAATAAGTAAAAGAGGGAATTATGAACAGAATCATTAATGAACCTGATCTTGTTGTTGAAGATGCAATTCAAGGCTATTTGAAAGCGCACCCTGAATATTTTGCACAAACAGATAACGCGCGGGTTCTAAAATACCCAAAAGCACCAATACAAGGGAAAGTGGGCATTGTCACTGGTGGTGGTTCAGGTCATGAACCTGCGTTTTTAGGCTACGTAGGTGAAAATATGCTAGATGCGGTGGCGATTGGCGAAATTTTCTCCTCGCCAACGGCTGGGGCATTTTTAGATGCGTTCAAAGCCGCAGACAGTGGGGCAGGCGTTGCTTGCTTATATGGTAATTACGCGGGCGATAACATGAACGTTAAGATGGCGATGAAAAAAGCCGAAAAAGCGGGTATGCAAGTCAAAACCGTGGTCGCTACCGATGACGTCGCTTCAGCACCTGCCAGTGAAAAAGAAAAGCGTCGCGGCGTTGCGGGTGAAATTCTTATGTGGAAAGTGGGTTCTGCCGCAGCAAGTAAAGGCTATGATTTAGACGGTGTGATTAATGCGGCACAAAAAGCGATTAATAACTGCCACTCTATTGGTGTTGGGCTAACGTCTTGTACCATACCTGCGGTGGGTCATCCCAATTTTCATATTGAAGATGGGATGATGGAGCTCGGTATTGGTCATCATGGTGAACCAGGCATTGAAATTATGCCAATTCAATCCGCAGCGCAAATGGCAAAAACCATGTTAACGCCAATTTTAGATGATATGCAGGCAAAGCAAGGTGATGAAGTTGTCGTATTAGTTTCAGGGTTAGGTGCCACTCCCGTGATGGAGCTGTACATCTACTATGCAGAGGTTGAAAAACAACTCAGTGAGAAAGGTGTGCGTATTGTTCGTAACTATGTTGGTAACTACTTTACCTCATTAGAAATGATGGGGGTAACACTGACATTAATGAAAGTGGATGATGAATTGAAAACGTTGATGGATGTTCCTGCGTATTCATTGGGTTTAACACAGGTCAAATAAGGAGACAACTATGCAAGTTATTTCAACGGGCAACGGTAAGGAAATTACCCTTGATTTAGTGAACATTATTGTTTCTAACCGTGAATATCTAAGCGAAATTGATGGTGCAATAGGGGATGGAGACCATGGCATCAATATGGCGAAAGGCTTCAACTTATGTGCTAAAGCAATTGCAGACCGTGAATTATCACTCAGTGAAGGGTTTGAAGAAATTTCTGATGCGTTGATGGAAGGCATTGGTGGTTCAATGGGGCCACTTTATGGCAGCTTCTTTATGGGGATGTCAGACAGCATTTCAGGGAAAAATGCGTTATCACAACAAGATTTCCTCGCTATGTTAAAAAATGGGTTATCTGAACTGCAAGATATCAGTAGCGCGACAGTGGGGGACAAGTGCTTAATGGATACATTGATCCCCGCAGTTAATGCTTTTGAAGAGGCAACAAAAGCAGGAAAAAACTTTAAACAAGCGCTTGATGCGATGCAGGCCGCCGCCGTTGCAGGCCGTGATTCCACGGTAGATTTAGTGGCTAAAATTGGCCGTGCAAGCCGCCTTGGTGAGCGTTCAAGGGGCGTGTTAGATGCAGGCGCGACTTCTTGTTGTTTATTATTATGTCAATTAGCGCAAAGTGTTGAAAAACAGAGCGCATTAACCAATGCATAATTGTTTTATATAACTCTTTTCGTGGATATATAGACAAAAACTATTGCTATATATCCACTCTCTTTTATAACTCACTTATTAATTGCCACTAGAAACGCTATACTAAAACCTTATCATCCTTGTTGCGATTAACACCAATAAAGAGGAAACCACTATCTTATGGATAGATCACAAACATCTTCCGAAATCGAGCTACTGACTGAAATTGCGATAGCTTATTATCGTGATGAAATTACTCAGGAAGAGATCGCCAATAAGTTTGGTATATCGCGAATTAAGGTAGGGCGCTTACTTAAGCGAGCAAAAGAAGAAGGGATTGTTGAGATCAATGTTCGCTATCACCCTATTTTTAGCACTCAGCTAGAGCAACAGCTACTTTCTCGCTTCCCGATTTCCCGTGCGTTAATTGCCCTCGACCATCCCGATGAAGAAGAACAACGCTACCAAGTTGGCACATTAGTCGCTAATTATTTATCAACAACATTACGAGACAACATGATAGTCACGGTCGGCCAAGGCCGCAATGTTGCGGTAGTGGCTGATAGCGGTGGGGCAGTTCCTGAAAAAGATTGCCGTTTTATTTGCGGAATTGGCGGAACCCACCGGCCGGGAGATTCCATCAATGCGGACCATATCAGCCGCCGCTTAGCGAAGAAATTTGGTGGAACCAGTGAAACTTTATACGCGCCTGCCTATGTTGAAAATAATGAATTAAAACAATCATTTATGAAAAACGGCACCATTAAGGAAACGCTCGATCGCGCCCGTAAAGCGGATATAGCCCTAATTGGTATTGGCGATATGAATGAAGACAGCTATATGGTCAAACTAGGTTGGTTTACACCGCGTGAAATTGTTGATGCGAGTTTAAATCAAGGGGTAATTGGCGATATTGCCGGTTATGATTTTTTTAATGCGCAAGGGCAGCATGTTGATACAGTGATGAATGACAGAGTGATTGGCCTAAGCATAGACGAACTCAAGAAAATCCCTTGTGTAATAGCGATTGCTTCCGAATCCTCTAAGGCTATGGCCATTATGGGGGCACTGCGTACGGGAGCGATTGATATTATCGCAACGAGTGCGAGTAATGTGCGGACGATTTTGAAGATGTCCCAATAGCTCGTCATACTTCAAGCTGTCGCGTTGTTGACTACGCTCATTCGCATTAGTCACATACTTGTGTATGCTCCTAACGACTCATTCACTTGTGTAATTAGAATCATTCATGCCATCTATTATAAAATGGGTTTACATAACCTAATGAGTTACCTTATTATTTTAAAATATATATGGGAGATGGCATTCCTCCTTTTTACAAAACCGCCCGTAGAGGGCTAATGATGCCTACGTTAACCTATTGATTAGATAGGGTACGTAGGTATTATGTGCCCTAATTTAGGGCATAAATGATCTATACTCGTCATACTTCGAGTATAACTGGGGGACTTTCCTTTCATTTATCCCGCCAAACATTAAAGGAAGTTTCTATGTATGCCTCATTATTTGCAATAGCGATTGGTTCAGTGCTTGGCGGATGGCTAAGATGGTTTGTTAGCTTAAGACTCAATCACCTTTACCCAAACATTCCACTAGGCACTGTCGCGGTCAATTTGCTTGGTGGCTTTGTCATTGGCTTTGCCATTTCGTATTTTGCCAATGCAAATATTAGTCCTGCCTATAAATTATTCATTGTGACGGGTTTCTGTGGTGCATTTACCACCTTTTCGACCTTTTCACTCGAAGTGCTGGTGCTAATCCAAGAAGGTAAATTGGGCTTCGCCATTAGTACCATCGCCATCCACGTAATTGGGGCGTTGATTTTTACCTTACTCGGTATGCTGTGCCATAACTGGCTGACACAGGGATAATTTATTTATTTGCTAATAATTGATGTGCAGTGGCTTCATCGGTCACTAAGCCTGTTACCCAACTGCCATTCATAACAGCTTGAATTGCTTTTGTTTTGTGCGCGCCACCCGCAAATGCGATCACAGGCTTATTCGGGGAGGGGAACAGTGGTACACTGGTGTGAGTGTCATCCAAAGTTGTAGAAAGTCGCTCGCCATTAGCTTGGATAAAATGCCCCAATAACTCCGCGGCTACTCCTTTTTCTAATAGCATTTCCAATTGTTCATCTGTGACAAAACCTTCGGAATTGAGTGGACAGCCTTTGCCGACTTCACCAATACCAATAAAGGTAATATCTGCATTCAGGGCTTTTTCCGTGACTTCCTTATACACGCGATGTTGGCACCACATTGCTTTATCTTCTGGGCTATCGGCGTACAGTGGCGCAGGTAGAATATAGTGTCGGCATTGTAATTTTTCTGCAAAACGTAATGGAATATCATAGCGTGTTGCTGAGCTATCACGGGCAATAGCGCCTATTAATGAAACACATTGGTGCTGGGAGGTTTCTAGGTAAGGAAGGGCATCAATAATACTGCGTAATGTTCTACCTGAACCAATACCAATGACTTGAGGCTTATCGGGGTCGATTAATTGTTCCATGAGCTCAGCACCGGCCACTGAAATCATATCGAGCGTCGCTTCTGTATCAAGTTGCCCTGACGGGACAACAAAGCAATGTGTTAGGTGATACTTTTGCTGGATTTCATTAGCGAGTCTTAAACACTCCGTAATAGGGTGCGTGATTTGCACCTGAACCATACCTTGTTCTTTTGCTAGAGAAATAAGGCGTTGGGCGACTTGTCTCGATAGCCCAAGTTCATGTGCAATTTCCTGTTGTGTTTTGCCTGCCACAAAATATAGCCATGCCGCACGTGCAGCCTGTTCCATTTTTTTTAATTCTTTCTGCATGGACATTCTCCTGCTGGTTTCGCTTATTGTAATTCTGGGCAATTGTTTATTAAAAGGGCAAAAGTCAATACTGTGAGCATTATCGCAGTAATTGTGATCAGATTGAAACTAAAATATAACAAACGGGCATATGCCCAAAAAAATAGCAATTATTTAATTTTAGGTTAAGGAGTCACAATGCTAAAGCAGAAATCAGTGTGGATGCACATCGGTGCTGGGTCATTTCATCGTGCTCACCAAGCGTGGTATTTGCACCGTTTGATTCAACAAGGGGATGATAGTTGGTCAATTGCCTTAGGGAATATTCGCAATGATGCGAATGCATTGCTTGATAACTTAACCAAGCAAAATGGGGAATATACCCTTGAAACAGTCTCACCTGAAGGTGAGCGTCATTATGAAAAAATTACTTCAGTGCGCAAAGTATTACATTGGGATGAGAATTTAAGCCAATTAGTGGAACAAGGCTGTGATAAAGCAACACGTGTTATTGCTTTCACGGTCACGGAGGCGGGCTATTATTTAACCCCACAGCATGAATTAGATGCAGAACAGCCAGACATTAAAGCCGATTTAACGGGCAGAATGAGCACAATATACGGTGCATTAACACAAATTTTACGCGCACGTTTAGCGGCTCATGGTGAACCTGTCACTTTGTTAAACTGTGATAATTTGCGCCACAATGGCGAACGGTTTAGACACGGCTTTTTATCGTTTCTACAATTAAAAGGTGAAACTGAGCTATACCAATGGGTGAAAGAAAATACGCGTTCGCCGAACACTATGGTTGATAGGATCACGCCTCGCCCAACACCAGATGTTGCTGAGCGTGTTAAACAGCAAACGGGTTGGGATGATAAAGCACCTATCATGGGAGAAGCATTCATTCAGTGGGTGATTGAAGATGACTTTATTAATGGACGTCCTGCATTAGAAAATGTCGATGTAGAAATGGTTGAGTCCGTTTTACCGTGGGAAGAAGCGAAAATTCGTATTCTGAATGCAAGCCACAGTTGCATTGCTTGGGCAGGAACCTTAATCGGTTTGAGCTTTATTGATGAAAGCACCCGCCAATCTGCTATCAAACAAATGGCATGGAATTATGTGACGCAGGATGTGATCCCGTCATTGTCACCAAGCCCCCTTGATTTAGAACAATACCGTGATGTAGTACTCGCGCGCTTTAGTAACCCGTATATTCAGGATACTAATCAACGTGTTGCTGCCGATGGTTTATCAAAAATTCCGGGTTTTATCACGCCAACTTTACAAGAATGCTATCAGCGCCAGCAGACTCCGGCGGCGACGGCTGTACTACCCGCTTTATTTTTCGTGTTTTTACAGCGTTGGGCTCGTGGTGAATTACCTTATGAGTATCAGGATGGTGTGCTGGATGTCGAGCTATATCAAAAAATGATGAATAGTAGTGATGCATTGTCGCAATTTGTCTCCAGTGAAATGCTATTCGCTTCACTTGCTCATGCTACCGAATTCCACGAATTGATGAGCAACACCGTTGAAAAAGTTGAAAATTGGCTCAAGTCACCTCAACAACCTCTGTAAGGAGAAAGGCGATGTACCTCGGAATTGACTTAGGCACTTCAGAACTTAAGGCTGTATTAATTAATGCTCAGGGTGAAATTGTTGCCTCAAGCCATATGGCATTAACAGTACAAAGGCCACATTCTCAGTGGGCCGAGCAATCGCCAGATAGTTGGTGGGAAGCCACCAATGCGGTTGCCGCTACCTTGCGCCAAAAAGCCCCAGAAGCATGGGCGGCAGTAAAAGCGATTGGCTTATCGGGCCAAATGCACGGTGCGGTATTATTAGACAGCCAGCACCAAGTACTTCGCGACTGTATTTTATGGAATGACACCCGCAGTGCGAAGGAATGTGAATGGCTCATGGAAAATCACCCTGAGTTTCTAACGATTGGCGCTAATTTAGTGATGCCAGGTTTCACAGCACCTAAATTATTGTGGGTTGCACGTCATGAGCCTGAAATATTCAAACAAGTTGCCAAAGTGTTGCTTCCTAAAGATTATTTACGTTGGAAAATGACCGGTCAATTTATCAGTGATATGTCTGATGCTTCAGGCACATTGTGGCTGGATGTGGCTAAGCGTGATTGGTCAGATGAATTATTAGCGGCAACTAATCTAACGCGTGAACAAATGCCGGCTTTAGTTGAAGGAGCTGAAAAAAGTGGTGTGTTACGGGCCGATTTAGCTTCGCAATGGGGTTTAAGTGCAGATGTGATTATTGCTGGTGGAGGGGGGGACAATGCAGCCTCTGCAGTGGGCGTTGGCGCAATTAATGATGGCGATGCTCTGATTTCTTTGGGGACATCTGGTGTTATTTTTGTGGTTAATAATCAACTACAAGCAGCACCACATCAGGGTGTCCATGCTTTTGCTCATGCATTACCAAATCGCTGGCACCAAATGAGTGTGATGTTAAGTGCCGCCAACTGTTTACGGTGGCTTTGCCAACTTCTTTCTACAACTGAAAATCAGCTAATGGAGGAAGTGGGGAAATTGACCGATGACCAGAAGAAGCTAGCGCCTGTATTTTTGCCTTACCTCTCAGGGGAAAGAACGCCTCATAATGACCCCTACGCAATGGGCTCATTTTTTGCGTTAAGAAATGAAACAACGCGTGCTCAGCTTGGTTATGCGGTGATTGAAGGTGTGACCTTCGCCCTGGCGGATGGCATGCAGGTTTTAACGCAAACAGGAACGCAAATTAGTCGGTGTAGCTTAACGGGGGGAGGAGCACGTAGTCCTGTTTGGGCGCAGCTGATTGCTGATGTTATCGATATACCAATTGTGACCCACCCAGCGAGTTCATCGGGAGCTTTAGGTGCGGCTCGTTTGGCATGGCTGGCAGACGGCGGTAATACAGAAACCGTGTGCCAAAAACCAGAGGTGTTAAGTACCTATTTACCGCAGAAACAGTACCAAACTTGGTTAAATCAACGGCTTGATGTTTTCCGTTTATTATACCAACAGCAAAAACAAGCAAGGGAATTATTGCCACAGTAGGCGAGTGTGGCGGTGTTTCCCTACACATCACCGCCACAGCTATCTCTTCGCGATTGATTAAAATAACAAAATTAAAATGAGGAAACTGCAATGGAACAGAAGCAGTATTGGCTTGGTCTACCTAAGCATTTGTTCTGGGGTTTTATTGCTATCGCTATTTTTATGAGTGGTGATGGCTTTGAAATGGCTTTTCTATCAAAACATATTACTGATTTAGGGTTTACACCGGCACAATCAGCGATGGTATTTACTGTCTATGGCTTAATGGCCGCTGTTGCGGCGTGGGCATCTGGTGTTGTGGCTGAAATTATCACCCCCCTAAAAGCCATGATGATCGGGTTCATTCTCTGGATTGTCATGCATGCATTGTTTATGGCGTTCGGTCTGGGCATGAAAAGCTATACCTTGATGCTACTATTTTACGGCATTCGTGGATTAGCTTATCCATTGTTTATTTATTCATTTATGATGATGTTGGTGCAAGTCATTCCTCGAGCACATCTTGCTGCCGCTACCGGTTGGTTCTGGGCGATGTATTCTGTCGGAATTGGTGTCATTGGTAGCTATTTACCTAGCTTTTCAATCCCAATGATGGGGGAAACGGGAACATTATGGATGGCAATTGGTTGGGTCGCTATTGGTGGCGCAATTGCTTATTTTAGCCTGCGTCATATTCCAGTTGATCGCTCTAAAGTTAATTTACCAATGAAAGATAAAATGGCCGAGTTATCCCGAGCTGCGACTATTTTATTCACGAATAAAGATATCTTTATGGCGAGCCTGATCCGGATTATCAACACAATTTCATTGTTTGGTTTTGCGATTATCATGCCATTATTATTTGTTGACCGCTTAGGGTTCACCATCTCTGAATGGTTACAGATTTGGGCCGTTTTCTTCTTTGTGACTATTTTTACGAATATTTTTTGGGGAATTGTTGGTGAACATATTGGTTGGGTTCGCCAGGTCAGATGGTTTGGTTGTTTAGGAATGGCAATATCCAGCTTAATGTTTTACTACTTACCCGTTTATTTTGGTCATAATTTTGCCATCGCATTAATACCTGCCATTTTATTGGGTATCTTTGTGGCTGCTTTTGTTCCAATGACTGCGGTATTCCCAAGTATTGAGCCACATCATAAAGGTGCTGCAGTTTCGATTTATAACCTTTCTGCGGGGTTAAGTAATTTTGCCGCACCAGCAATTGCCAGTTTAGTATTGCCTTTCTTTGATATTGTGGGTGTAGTGTGGGCCTATACAGGTTTGTATATCTTTGCAGGGATACTGACATTCTTTATTAAAGTGCCACAACCCGGTTTTGAAAATAATCGTAAAATAAAACCAGCTAAGGTGGCGACTGAACAACAAACCAGTCATTAATTTACTTTACCTAATATCATCAAGCCCTGTAGATAGTGAATTATCTATGGGGTTTTTTCTTTATTTAATTCACCTCTATTATTGAGACAAACTAAATTGGACATGAAGGGATATCGTCCTTTTCAAAGGTAATATAAAGAGAAACGGTTTAAAAATAAAATAAAGTAGAATATTTCCTATAAATAGAAATCTGAGTCATATTTATAAGGTGATTTTTCATCTTATTGCGATAATTATTGAAAATACAGCGCTGGACAATAGAATATAATTTCATAGATTAAAAAAACAACTATAGTCGATTTGTTTATAAATAATTACTTAAATGACATAAAATATTAGCTTCTAAACCTGCATTTAGAGAATATTAAGGTGCTTGTCCCATTTCAATGTTATATCTGACTATTTAATTCATAGCTTCCCTTTATTCCAAGCTGTTTAAATCCGGTTTTACTCTCTATACATCTGAATTTTCGGTGTTATGATGAATTTTGTTGCAAATTCGTGTGTTTGCAGCGAAATACTCTCTATATTGGTGTTTTATTGCGCCAAATAAAATTTATAATCCAATCTTAATTAAAATTAATAGTTTGTAATACTAAAAAATAATCTAATAAAAAAAGATAATTGCGGGGAAAAAGTTATGTCACAGATGTTAGCTCTGTTTCTGATAGTAGGGATATTATATATAGGGGATGCTATAGCCGTTAGAACTAAGGCGTGGATCCCATCTGTATTTGTATGTGCAGTGCTCTTCCTTTTAGGTTATTGGACTATTTTCCCGAAAGATATTGTGAGTATTGCGGGTATTCCTCAGGTGGTTGCGGTTACCTTGATGTATTTGTTAATTACAAATATGGGGACCTTATTATCGCTAAAAGAATTATTGCGCCAATGGAAAACCATTCTTATCTCTTTAGCTGGGATTCTAGGCATCATTTTATTAACCTTTATTGTTGGTATAACTTTATTTGATTTAAATACGGTATTAGTTGCAGTTCCTCCGTTGGTTGGTGGTATTGTTTCTTCGTTAATTATGTCAAAAGGTGCTGCGGAGGCAGGTCTTGTTGACCTTTCGGTTTTCGCAATTTTAATTTACGTCATGCAGGGGTTTGCAGGTTATCCATTAACTGCGGTGATGCTAAAAAAAGAAGGACGCCGAGTTTTAGAAAAATATCGCAATGGCCAATGGCAAGAAACCTTAACGGTAGACGGGGCAAAAGAGGTCGAAGTTAAAACGGTGGTACCTGAAGATGAAATGCCACGTATGTTTAAAAAAATCCCTAATCACTATAACACGAGCTATTTTAAGTTCTTACGCTTAGCTGCGGTAGGCTATTTGGCTTATTTGGCCTCATCTTATGCTGCCCCTTATGTCAGTATTAGCCCATTTGTATTGTGCTTATTATTTGGTGTTATTGCTTCTTCATTGGGTTTCTTAGAAAGACAGCCGTTACAAAAAGCTAATGGCTTTGGGTTCGCAATTATGGCCTTAATGTTGTTTATTTTTGATACATTAAACCACGCAACCCCCGATATGTTATTACGCCTAGTTTATCCGATGGTGGTGTTAATTAGTGCAGCGGTTATTGGGATGTACCTTGCATCTTGGGTGGTTGGTAAAATATTAGGCGTCACCAAAGAAATGGCATTTGCTGTTGCGCTAACTGCGTTATATGGCTTTCCAGCTGACTACATTATTACTAATGAAGCGATCAACGCGTTAACGAAAGACGAAAAAGAACGCCAAGTATTAACTGGCCATATGTTAGGGCCAATGCTAGTTGGTGGCTTTATTTCTGTGACCATGGTTTCTGTCGTATTAGCAGGTATTATGGTGGCTTATATTGTTCCAATTGCAGGGTAAAAATAATGGAAACAAGTACTTCAAGAATTCAGCGCCATTTAGAACAATTGGCAGAATACACCGCAACGCCGGGTCAGGGTACTACGCGGATGAGCTATAGCGAACAAGATAAACAAGCGCGTGATTATCTAAAACAAGAAATGCGCGCCTTAGGATTACACGTTCGTGAAGATGCTATCGGCAATATTTATGGGCGCTTAGAAGGCCAACAACCGGATTTGCCTGCAGTCATAGTCGGTTCACATTTTGATTCGGTCCCTCACGGTGGGGCATTTGATGGTCCTGCGGGAATTGTCGCCGGTTTGGATGTTGTGGCGCGTATTCGCGAACAAAATTTAACACCGAAATATCCCTTAGAAGTGATTGCGTTGGTTGAAGAAGAAGGTACCAGTTTTGGTCGTGGTTTGATGGCTTCGAGTGTAATAACCGGCCTGATTGGTACGAAAGAATTATATCAGTTAAAGGATAGGCAAGGCGTGAGTGCTGCTGCACGCATGGCCGCAGCTGGGTTCAATGCAGACAATGCAGCGCAAGCAGTTCTTAATCCTAAAAATGTCAAAGCGTTCTTAGAGCTACATATCGAACAAGGCCCAGTGTTAGAACAGGCGAATGAAGATGTAGGGATCGTAGAAACTATCGTAGGCATCAGCCAGTTAGAAATTAAATTGACAGGTAAAGCAGGCCATGCAGGTACCACACCGATGAATATGCGAGCCGATGCATTAGTGTGCGCTAGCCAAATCATTAGCCAAATCCCTGCGCTAGCAACGGCAGTGGGGGATAATACGGTGGCGACTGTGGGGCGGTTAGCGGTATTGCCGAATGGGGCTAATGTCATCCCAAGCGAAGTCACTTTTAGCGTTGATATTCGTTCCAAAAATGATATTGCGTTACGCAAGGTGATTGAGCAAGTTATTGAGTTAACTGAGCAAGTTAGCAATTCATTAGCTATTTCAAGCGATATTGTTCAGCCGTTATATGTTCAGCCAACGGAGCTCAATAGTGATATTCATCAACTGATGCAACAACATGCTAGCGACCAAAACTTACGTTTTCGTTCAATGGTCAGTGGCGCAGGGCATGACACTATGATTTTTGCAGGTATTACTCAAACAGGATTGATATTTGTGCCAAGTCGTAATGGGTTAAGCCATCATCCAGATGAATGGACGGATTATGCACAAATTGCAAGAGGTGCAGATGTGATGTTTGCTACTGTTAAGTCATTAATAGAATGCTAATTAATAAATAAACCAGGTAAATCATCTGGTTGTGTAATAGGGTAAAAAGGTAGAAAAATGATCAACAAAACAATTACAGCGGCAATCAAAAAACACACACCGGAAATGATTGCTTTTCGTCGTGATCTACACGCTCACCCTGAACTACCGTTTGAAGAAATACGTACTACAAAACGTATTGCAGAAGAATTAGACAAAATTGGAATAGCGTATCGATTAACCGAACCGACAGGTGTTATTGCTGAAATTAAAGGCGGTAAGCCAGGTAAAACAGTTGCTCTGCGTGCAGATATAGACGCATTACCCGTTTTGGAATTGAACGATTCATTAGAATATAAATCGACTATTGAAGGTAAAATGCATGCTTGTGGCCATGATGCGCATACGGCAATGCTATTAACCGCAGCTAAAGCGTTGTATGAAGTACGTGAAGAATTAGCCGGTAATGTGCGTTTGATTTTCCAACCCGCAGAAGAAATTGCTCAAGGCGCATTAGCCATGATCAAACAAGGCGCAATCGAAAATGTGGATAACGTTTTTGGTATGCACATTTGGACAACCACACCATCAGGAAAAGTATCTTGTAATGTGGGAGGCTCTTTTGCTTCCGCAGATTTACTAAAAGTCACCTTTAAAGGCCGTGGTGGTCATGGTTCTATGCCAGAGGCCACCATTGACGCTGCGGTTGTTGCTTCTGCATTTGTCATGAATTTACAAGCGATTGTTTCCCGTGAAACGTCTTCTTTAGACTCAGCCGTGGTCACGATAGGTAAAATGGATGTCGGGACACGTTTCAATGTTATCGCTGAAAATGCAGTATTGGACGGCACGGTACGTTGTTTTGATATCGAAACTCGTAACCGTATCGAAGCTGCGATCCGTCGTTATGCAGAGCATACAGCGGCTATTTATGGGGCGACTGCGCATGTTGATTATATCTATGGGACATTGCCTGTTATTAATGAGGAGCGTAGTGCGCTACTGGCTCAGTCAGTGATTTCACAAGCTTTTGGTGAACAAGCTCTGATTAATGAAAGACCGACACCGGGCGGTGAAGACTTCAGCTTCTACATTGAAAATATCCCAGGGTGCTTTGCTTTGTTAGGCACAGGAAATGCCGAAAAAGACACTCAATGGGCGCATCATCATGGCTGCTTTAATATTGATGAAGACACGATGGCGACAGGGGCTGAACTTCATGCGCAATATGCGTGGAGTTATTTACAGCAACAGGAATTTTAATTGAGTATGTTAATGCTATTAGGGCTAGTTATTTTGCCAATACCGGGGTTACCACTAGCCCTACTGCCTATTTATTTTGCCTATTAAGATTGGTTAAAACTGCGAATAGCGGCCTATTGTATGGCTGCTATTTGTCGTGATGAATAAAAATAGCTTCTCTTAAACGCTGTTGTTGTTCAAAACGTTGTTCTTGGTTGATTTGCTGATCATGGGATAGCTGCATTAGCATTTCATTCATATTATGAACTGAGCTTTCTTCAATCAGTTGATTTATTTTTTCAACAATTTCATCATAGTAGGACATAAAGCAGGCTCCAATTAATATTCACTAAAGTTATCATAACGCAAAATTTAATGGGTTAGATAGGTGATTAATTCTGTTTATCGATCACCATAACTGCCATCGTATTGGGTTCTAAGGCTCGCATTATATGCGGCTCATCTCCGGGGTAGTGAATATAGTCCCCAACCTGTAACTCAACAGGGTTATCCAATGGGCCGACTAACGCTCTGCCGGACATAATAATGATGTGCTCGCTGACACCATGCATATGAGGCTCTGAAATACGGTCACGACCGGGCTGGGCAACCACAGTATAAATATCACGTCGCGAATCAGCAGGGGCTGATGAGAGCAAAAAGGCCAAATAGTTCGCGTGTTCAGCGCTGACCGGTATCGCCTCCCCATGACGGATCACAGTGACAGCCTCTTGTTTTTCTTCAATTAATCGCGCAAAAGGAATGTCTAAAGCCACACAAAGTGCCCATAAAGTTTCAATGCTTGGGTTACCGCTACCAGATTCCAATTGAGAAAGTGTAGATTTAGCGATACCGGCTTTGCGAGATAGTTCTGATAGGGATAGCCCGCTTTTTTGTCTTTCACGACTAAGGGCTTTCGAAATCAACTCAATGGGCGGGGAAGGTAGATTCAATTTTAATTTTCCTATTTAGATTGCACTTTATACTATCTATCGACATAATGAACGAATGTATTATATATCGAACGGTCTAGGGATGCTAACTTCAATAAGCTCAACATTAAATCATAGCACAGTGAAAAATATAGCTCTTGTCTGTTTTGCTGACTTAATTGTCGGCATTTCTTATGGCGCTTTAGCGCTTTCGCAAGGTTTTGATTGGTGGGTACCACTTACTTTATCTATTTTAGTGCTCGCAGGGGCGTCTGAGTTTTTGTTTATTGGTGTTATTTTTGCAGGAGGTAGCCCGCTTTCTGCTGCACTTGCGGGGTTGTTAGTCAATTCACGACATATCCCTTTTAGTTTTGCAACTAACGAATTAACGGGGAAAGGAGCGAAGTCATTACTGGGCTACCATATTATGAACGATGAGAGTGTTGTATTTGGTTTAGCACAAGAAACTGAATCAGAAAAACGCGCAGCTTTTTGGTTGTGTGGGATCGGTATTCTATTGTGTTGGCCAATAGGGGTCGTGATAGGTGAAGTCTTGGGTAGCTTTATTAGTGATACGCATATATATGGGATGGATGCGATGTTTCCTGCAATTATTTTAGCGCTTTCATTACCTGCGTTATCGGATAAACGCCTGCGGTTAGCTGCCATTATTGGTGCAGTTATTGCGGTTGCAACCACACCAGTATTACCCGCGGGGATCCCTGTATTACTGGCATTATTGAGCTTGGTTATTTATATAAGGAAATAATAATGACAAATAACCCATGGTTAATTATTAGCGGTATTTTGTTGTTGGCGGCAGGTACTTATTTAATGCGAGCGTCAGGTGCTTTGTTGCGCGGCCGAGTGGTACTTTCTGAAAATAGTAAAATGTTATTTTCAGCAGCAGCCATTGTCATTTTATTCTCAGTGGCAGCGACGTCGACATTATTTTCCGGTGATGAGATTTCTGATTGGCCTAAAATTGTAGGCGTGCTGGTGGCAGGGGTACTAACGTGGTTTAAAAAGCCATTTATTATCATTGTTTTGTCAGCTGCGATTGTGACTGCGTTACTTAGGTTATTCTAAATAAGGTTATTCTAATTAGAGTTAATCTGAATAGCGCATATTTATATAGCTTATATAAGCTAGAGCAGATAAAAAAGTGACCCCGACTTGAAGAGAGTTGGGGTCACTGAAATTTACTCAGTGAGATCTTTTATTGTTTCAGAAGAGCCATTTTTTTGGACAGAGGCAATCCCTTTTAGCGCAGATTGCTTGGAAGCATACATTTCACTTTTAGCAATCACTTCATGATTTGCTGCTTTTAAAACGAAATAGTAAGGCTGAGCAACGTCTTTAGTGGATTTTTTTAATTCAAAATACCCCATGTTAAGCTCCTGATTTTCTATTGAAAGGATGTCAAACAAAGTGTTAATAGGTAGCTGATATTAACAATCTGCTTGAATTAAGATTAGTCGCTATTAGGTGTTATTACTAGGGGAAAAGATTCAATTCGGATAAACTTTTTTTAAAAAAAAGCCTCTGGGAAGCAGAGGCAATCGTAGGATATATAGAACTCTTTATTATCTGACTAAAATATCGGCTTTTTCTTGTAACAGCTATCTGGTTGTACTTATCGATATAAAAGGTTTTGCCGATAACTTCATTAATCCTCATTGATACTAACTGTTACTTTGCAGTTGGAGCACCAATTGGTTCTGGTGTTGGCATGGTATTCATTGGTTTAAATTCAGGGACTTCCATCACTGTAACTTTGACAATATAGCGTTTGCCATCTTCAATTTTAGGCGCACTATTGGCCAGTTTTTTTACAGTTTCATTCGGTGTCGTCGTTTGTTCTGCAACGCTGTATACCATATTGTGATGGTTACCCATGTGCTGACGAGGCATTTTTTGGTTCACACCATTTGCTGCCGCAGTAAAACCGACGGTTAATAATGCTAAGGCTAATAAGCTTGTATTTAATTTTTTCATTTCAGTTTCCTCTGTATTGGTGATGAGCAAATCATTGACCAATTCATTTCGTCTCGCAATTGCTTTTACCTCCCCTGACGGAAGCTCCATAATTACTGCACTTTTTATTCAAGCTTATTCCATAATTTTTATAAAACAGTAGGTTAGTAGACGATAATTTACTTTTTTAGACCACTTGTGCTAATGCAAATTTCAGTGCTGGAGACATCAAAGGGGATAGTCTAGGATGGTAAGTTAGGTTCAACAAAACTCTAACAAAGTGAGTGTGTATGTCAGATAAAAAAATTCCCCTTTCGTTGCTCGACCTTGCACCAATCATTCAGGGTTCGACAGCGAAAGAGGCCTTTGCTCATTCTCTTGATATTGCCCAACTAGCCGAAAAACTCGGTTATCATCGTTATTGGCTTGCGGAACACCATAATATGACAGGGATTGCAAGTGCGGCCACCTCGGTATTAATCGGCTATCTTGCTGCTAATACGCGCACTTTACGTTTAGGTTCTGGTGGTGTCATGTTACCGAATCATTCACCGTTGGTGATTGCAGAGCAATTTGGCACGCTAAATACACTTTACCCTGAACGTATCGATTTAGGCATAGGGCGTGCACCAGGAAGTGATCAACGGACGATGCAAGCTTTACGTCGCCATATGAACACGGATATCGATAATTTCCCGCAAGATGTAGCGCAAATTATTAATTGGTTTGATGCCATAAACCCAGATCCAGCAGTGCGTCCAGTACCGGGGTTTGGCGAAAAAATTCCAGTTTGGTTGCTAGGGTCGAGTTTATACAGTGCAAGGTTAGCTGCGCAGATGGGGCTCCCTTTTGCTTTTGCCTCTCATTTTGCACCTGATTTGCTATTACAAGCGTTGGATGTTTATCGTGCTAATTTCCAGCCATCGCAGAGACTACCTAAGCCGTATGCAATGGTTTGCATCAATATCATTGCCGCAGAGACTCAACGTGAAGCGGAATTTTTATTTACATCGATGCAGCAAGCCTTTGTCATGCTACGTCGTGGCCAACCCTCTCAACTTCCTGCACCAGTCGAGAGCATGGAAAACATTTGGTCACCTGCCGAGGAATTTGGTGTTCAACAAGCATTAGGGATGTCACTGGTAGGGGATAAAACCAAGGTACGCCATGGGTTGGAAACGATATTGAGGCAAACTCAAGCGGATGAAATTATGGTTAATGGCCAAATTTTTGATCATCAAGCTCGTTTGCACTCTTTTGAGTTAGCGATGCAGGTAATGAACGAAATTATGTAATGTATATAGCTGAGCGGTTAACACCAGTGCAAGGACGCATTTTTCAGACTTGATGCAAAAAAGAGATAACCCAGAAAAATCTGGGTCATTGACGGCTAGCAAGCTATTTGTGGTTGATGAGGCTCTAAGGGGGGTAAACCGTGAGCAGCACGCGCTCTATCGCAGGCTTCGTTGTAAACACCGTCCTGCCAAGATTGTTCGAACTCACGACACGGTGTGGGTCTTTGTGCATAAATCGAACAAGACACACACTCACCAATAGTGCCCTCTAAAGCAGTACAGCGGGTATTTTGTTTTTGATTGGTGCCATGCATACAACTCATAAATGGGGTAATTTGCTCAGTTAAATGTTGTGGTACAACACCACCGCCACTTTCTGCCTCAGCCCAATAAAAAGAGACACGAAAATAGGCACAACATGCACCGCAGCTTACACAAGGGTTTTCAGAAGACGCAGTTTTTAGGATATGGACATTATTAGTCATATTAAAAAACCATAAATGATGTTGATAAAATACCCATAGGAAATGGGTTGACGCAACACAAGCAGGAAGCTCAAGAAAACGTTGCTCAGGCTTTATTATCTTACGTAATTCCAGTTTATTGCAATATTATTTAGCACAAAAAACTGGTTTTTTTAATGTTCACCAAGATTAATAAAATTGACGTATTTGTGATAACCATAAAAAAACCTGCCAGAAGGCAGGTTTTTGTTTGAACTATGATGACAAATTAAACGTGTTTTAAATCTGCGTCATCATTTTGGTTGAATATCGCTTTATCGGTTTCACCCATCAATTGGCTAGTGACAGTACCTGCTGTCATTGAACCACTGACATTCAACGCAGTACGGCCCATATCAATTAATGGCTCAACTGAGATTAACAGAGCAACTAATGTGACAGGTAAGCCCATTGCGGGTAGTACAATTAACGCTGCAAAAGTTGCACCGCCACCAACACCAGCAACCCCTGCTGAACTGATAGTAACAATACCGACTAATGTCGCAATCCACAGTGGATCGAATGGGTTGATTCCCATTGTCGGTGCTACCATTACCGCTAACATTGCAGGGTAGATACCTGCACAACCATTTTGCCCAATCGTTGCACCAAAAGATGCTGAGAAACTAGCAATGGACTCAGGGATACCGAAACGACGTGTTTGTGTTTCAATATTCAGTGGAATACTTGCTGCACTTGAACGACTCGTGAATGCAAAGGTTAACACTGGCCCAGCTTTTTTAAAGAATTTAATCGGGTTTAAGCCTGTTGTCGCAACTAAAATACCGTGTATGACAAACATAATGCCTAATGCAACATAAGAGGCAATAACAAAGGTTCCTAAGTTGATGATGTCATGTAAGTTTGAACTTGCTACAACTTTAATCATCAGCGCCATCACACCATACGGCGTTAAACGCATTACTAAGCGAACTAATTTCATTGCCCAAGCTTGCATAACATCAATTGCAGCTAAGGCTTTTTCACCACGCTCTTTATCATCTTTAAACAATTGTAGTGCGGCAACGCCGAGGAAGGCAGCAAAAATAACGACACTAATAATCGATGTTGGATTTGCTCCAGTTAAATCCGCAAATGGATTTTTTGGAATAAATGATAAAATTAATTGAGGTACGGTTAAGTCAGAAACTTTCCCAATATAATTGCTTTCTATTGCAGATAAGCGAGCAGTTTCAGATTGACCTTGAACTAAACCTTCTGCGGTCAGGCCGAATACATTGGCAATTAAAATACCAACTAACGCAGCAATAGCAGTGGTAAATAACAAAGTGCCAATTGTTAAAAAGCTAATTTTACCCAGTGAAGAGGCTTTATGTAATCTTGCCACCGCACTTAGAATTGAAGCAAATACCAATGGCATAATCACCATTTGTAATAGCTGCACATACCCATTTCCGACAATATTAAACCACAGAATGGAGTCTTTTACCGTTTGGTGGCCACTACCGTACACGAGGTGCAGTATTACCCCATAGGCAACACCGAAAACCAGACCGACTAAAACTTTTTTAGATAGGCTCCAGCCTTTAGCCCCTAGTTTTGCCAACAGTATTAGTAGTGCTACAAAGCCGAGCACATTAATAATTAGAGGAATATTCATTCCGAACTCCAAATCATATTTTTATAAGGTGTGTTACTTGCCCTTTAATCCTTATTTGTTATAAGGATTTAGTTACTTCAAACAACTGGTTATATGTTATCAGCTGATAAAACACATTTCTTATACCAAAAAGTAATAAGATAGTATTATTCATACTTACATTATATGACAAAACTATAAATTATGTAGGGAAGTATGTATCTATTTGATTATGAATGTATTTTATAATCACATCAACGTGATTATAAAAATCGAATTGGTAACCTGCGGGTAATAAGCAGGCACAAACGGTCAAAATAATGGCAACAAAGCGTTCTCCACGTTGGCTATTTTTACCGCGGATCATGGGAAAACAAAAACGTTGGGGGAGTGGCCATAGTAACGGTACCCCCGAAGGCGTGAGCATATCGGCGACTAGATGGCTGATATAACCCAATAAAAAGGCTTGGATAATATCATTTGGGATTGCCCATTCTTTAGGTACCCATTGATAACAAGAAATCATCAATAGAAACCATGCAACTAGGCTATGAGTAAACCCACGGTGCCCACAAAGCTTGGAAATGGGTAATGAGAAAATCCGCAGTAATCGACCAGGAATTGAGGAGGGGTGGTCAATATCGGGCAATAATGCGCCTAATAAGGCTCCTGGAACCATGTGCAGCCAATCACCATGAGCAATCTCTGGGGTGATTTGAAGTTTATGAGCCATTATTAAAGAGGCGACGGAAAAAAGCAGATGCCCTTCAGCTGTCATGGTGGATAAAATACCATCTGTTTATCTATACAGTTGATTGGCAGTATAAAGTGTTTGAAAAGAATATGATAGTACTAGAAAGGTAAAAAAACTCTTATTTATTAGCAGATAAGGAAAGGATTTTATAAATTAACACAATTCCCCTACCTAAGTTAGATAGGGGAGAACACTTCTTAGACACACAAAGTATTCTTAACGTAAATGTTCAGCCTTTAAGTCATTCAGTGAGGCTAGTTTGATATCGGCTAAACCAAAGCGCGGATCATTAAAATGCTTGCTGTCAGGTACCACAATTGAACGCATTCTGGCCGCTTTTGCAGAAATCATACCGTTAAATGAATCTTCTAATGATGCGCAATTGACCGGTTTAGTTGATAACTCAGCTGCTGCTTTAAGATAAACTTCAGGATGAGGTTTACTCAAGGGTAAATTAGCCGCAGAAATAACCGCAGAGAAATAATCACGAATATCCAGAAGGTTTAATACTTTTTCCAACATGTATAAAGGAGAAGCAGAAGCCAGGGCAATTTTTAAATCCATTGACCGGCAAAGTTCCATGGCATGTTGCACACCGGGTAGAATAGGGCGAGTTTCTTCAACTAAGCCAACAACACGGTCAATGATGCGTTGTGTGGCTTCTTCTTGGCTGCATCCTTGCCAAGGGGAAGCGTGGTACCAAAGCTCCACCACATGGTCAATACGTAAACCTAAGGTATCAGGCAGGGTATCAGCAATTGAAACGTCGACACCCAATTGTGAAAAAATCTCAAGTTCAGCCTGTGCCCAAAAAGGTTCCGAGTCGATCAGTAAACCATCCATATCAAAAATGACCGATTGGATGGGAAGATTATGGTACATGTCAAAACTCCATTCATGTCGTATCTATTAACGAAGGAGCAATGATATCAGTAAACAGGCTTCAAGCGTATTACTTGAGGTCAGTATTAGGGCAATATTGAAGAATTATCGGACAGCATGAAGTAAAAATATAATGATAATTAATAACCATACTATTTTGATTAGTCTGAAAGTCTAAATATTGTTATCAATTATGAATTGAAATTTGGAGACGATGACTTTTTTCAGCTATGATTAGCGTTGAAAAATCATTGTAAAAATTTATCAAAAATAATAACGCTGAGGAAAAGCA
This sequence comes from Providencia sp. PROV004, assembly GCF_011045615.1. NCBI lineage: Bacteria > Pseudomonadati > Pseudomonadota > Gammaproteobacteria > Enterobacterales > Morganellaceae > Providencia > Providencia sp. PROV004. The sequence goes on along the minus strand of NZ_CP042859.1, from coordinate 2,827,858 downwards.
GTAATGAATTACCATAATGCCAATTATGTCGCAATCGGCAAACGTATTCTGGGTTGGGTTGTTTTTCTGTTAGCATTAATTTCGACATTGGCGTCTTTAATTAAACTGGCTGGCATGAAGGGGCTTGCAGGTGAAGGGATCAATGCAGTCGCTAATGATTTTATTAAATTAATGGCGGAAATGGCCCGTCAAACTACGCCTTTCCTAAATTTCTTTTGGAATAACTCACCAGTACCTCAAGTTGCTAATGGGTTTTCTGGCAGCAATATCGGCTTTATCATCATTTTTATTTTTATTTTTGTTGGGCTTGCATTAAGTGCATCAGGTTTGCGCATGTACCGACAAATTAAGTTTATCCGTGAAAGCTTAGAAGACCACGTGATTATAGAAAAAGCAAAAGGCATAGACATCTCAAAAGAAGAACTAGAAGCTAAGGTAACTATTCCACGTCACACCATTTTCTCTCAATTTTTTCTTCTTTATTTTTGGCCAATTGTATTGGGGGTTGGCTTGTATTTTCTTCTACGCTTCCTTAACTGGTAATTTTCGTCATACGTCACGTTATGAGGGTGTTGGCTGCGTTTAGCTACTCGGGTCACATACTGATGTATGCTCCCAGAGATATCTGCACTTGCCGCCTACTCATAACGCGAATTATTTAGAAAATTAACTATTCGTCGTACTTAATATTAAAAAACAGGAGCTTATTTTTCGTTGAGTAGGTTATCAATAATTGTTTGTGCTTGGTGGTAGCTTTGTTCATTACCAAAGATATGGGCTTGATTGAGTAAATAATATAACTGATAGATTGGTTGCCTATCTAAAAATCCATTTGGCAATGGCCAAACACTTTGGTAGCCATCGATAATTTGGATCGGAAGTTCTTGATATAACGGTAACATCGCAATATCACATTCTCTATCGCCCCAATAACAGGCGGGGTCATACAGTACTCCTTCAATATTTTGAGTGATAGCACAGTTTGCTGGCCATAAATCACCATGTAATAAAGAAGGTTGTGGTTGATGTCCTGCAAGTTTGTCCTTAACAATATCGACAATTTGCTGAATATCGCTAAATACCATTCCTTTTTCGGAGGCGAGTTGTAATTGTAAGCCAATACGCTTTTCTGCAAAAAATGAATTCCAACGCTTTTCCCAGCCATTAGGCTGTACAATTGTGCTTAGCATTGTATCAAAATCAAACCCGTAACTAGGCTGCTCTTCCCATTGATGTAGACGTGCTAGTTGTTGACCAAAATGCCATGCATTGGTGTTATCGAAAGGTTTTAGAGGGAAATATTCGAGCAGAAGAAAACTATGGTGCTTATTACTGCCAACACCGTAAACTTTAGGAACGGTTATAGTTTGGCTTTTAGCGAGCATTTCAAGTTGTTCAGCCTCTTGTTTAAATAAAGGCAAAAACTCACGCCGATTTTGTTTAATGAACACGGTGTGTTCGCCATAGTCAATTCTTAACGTATGGTGAATATCACCACCAGAGAGAATGACTTTGTTACGTAGCTCCGCCTCACCTAAGTGTTCACTTAATAAACGACACATTGCTTGCCACATGACTCACCTCGCTCTGCTTTGGTCTTCATTAATATAATACTATAGCGGCAGTTTAGGAATTAACAGTGATAATTGCTTAAAAAGAAGCCGCTATCACGAAATAGTTAATTAATTATCAGGTTGATAACTATAATCAGAGAGTGACTCAAATTTAACGTGTGACGAACCAAATGAGAATGTTCAAATAATTGGAAATAAGTAGCTACAGAACTCACATTATCAGCGAGAAGCCTAGCAATGAAAGTTTATGAGGGATAAGTAGGGGCGGGATTAACGTTGTACGACGAAAATGCGTTAAAACATTAGGCTGGTAGTAAGTATTGATTGTTTTAATAAAAAGCTGAACTTACGAATTTGTGAGTTCAGCTTTTTACTTTTAGAGCATTCAATTATCAGGCTGTATGCATACTTTGTGGGTTAGCTTGCCCTTTTTTGCGGGCTAATACGATTTTGCTATACAGTAATGCAATCACAAAATACACAGCCTGTGTAACAACGATAGTTGGTCCGGTTGTTGCGTTGATGTGAAAACTCAGGATAGTCCCAATAACGCTCGATGTTACCGAAGCAATGATAGCGACGATGAGCATTTTCCCAAAACTACGGCATAACACAAAAGCAATGATGCCTGGGGAAATTAGCATTGCAATCACCAAAATAATACCAACTGCTTGCAATGAAGCAACAATGGTGAGAGCGAGTAGCGATAGCAAGCCATAATGGATTAACTTCACAGGCAAGCCAATGACTCGTGCTTGGTTAGGATCAAAGCAATACAACATGAAATCCTTACGTTTCAGTAGGATAATTGCAATGGTTACCCCTGCAAATAGTAATATTTGTTTAAACTCGCTATCGGTTATCCCTAAAATATCACCAAATAGAATATGCGTAAGGTGCTGTTCGGTATCTATTTTAGCAAACATAACCAAGCCGATAGCAAACATGCCTGAGAAGACGATACCCATCACCGTATCTTCTTTTATACGGCTATTTTCCTTTAAATAACCTGTAGCCACAGCACAAAACAAGCCAGATGCAAATGCCCCTATCGCTAATGGGATACCGAGTAAAGAAGCAATAATGATCCCCGGTAAAACGGCATGGGAAATTGCATCGCCCATCAATGACCAACCTTTCAATACTAAAAAGCAAGAGAGGATAGCGCATACCGTTCCGCTGACAATGGCTGTAATCAATGCTTTTTGCATAAAGGGAAATGCAAACGGAGCCATCAGTAAGTCAATGAAATCACTCATGAGATGCTCCTTGTTGGTGTGATTGGTGCAGCCGGGCGACTTCCTGTTTGGCTTTACGTTTTGAGGCAAAAATACCGTGCTTAGGTGCAAAGAAAAATGCCAGTAGGAAAATAATGGTTTGTAAGGTGACTATTAACCCACCTGTAGCACCATTAAGGAAATAACTGATATAAGCACCAACAGCACTGGTTACGGTACCAATCGTGACTGAAATAATGAGTAAGCGTTTAAATTGGTCGGTTAATAAATAGGCAGTCGCACCTGGTGTGACGACCATCGCAATCACAAGGATTGCGCCAACTGTTTGTAAAGCAGCAACAGTACACGCACTTAATAATGTGAAGAAAATAATTTTTAGGCGTAGAGGATTCAAACCTATTGAGCGTGCATGGCTTTCATCGAAAAAAACGGCTAATAAATCTTTCCATAAGCACAACAGGATAATAAATGAAACGCCGATAATAATTTCTACTTGTAATACGTCAGAATCCGCAATACCTAAAATATTACCAAAAATAATACTTTGTACATTAACAGATGTTGGATTCAATGAAACAATCAACAAACCTGCCGCGAAAAAAGTAGAAAAGATAAAGCCAATAACAGCATCTTCACGTAAACGAGTTAGATGCTTTATTAATGTCATGGCAAGTGCCGCAAGGATCCCGGTAAAAAAGGCGCCTGCCGCATAGGGTAAACCTAAAGCATAAGCACCCGCCACCCCAGGAACAACGGAGTGGGAGAGGGCATCTCCCATCAATGACCAGCCTTTCAACATCAAATACGCCGATAAGAATGCACAGACAGCACCAACAATGGCGCTGACCCAAATGGCTTTTATCATAAAATCATATTCAAAGGGCTGTAATAACATCTCAATCATTCGGAACCCTTAGCTTGGTTTTTTCGAACGGGTGCATCATGGTCATGACCATAGAATACAGCCGCTCTTTCATCATCGGTAATGACGGTGACAGAGCGCGGGTCATCATCGTCATGAAGCTCTTGACCAGACAGGTTAATATGACGCAATACACCACCGAAAGCTTGTTGCAGGTTTCGTTGCGTAAATGTCGTTTCAGTAGGCCCGCTCGCTAAAACAGTGCGATTGATTAAGATAACATGGTCGCAGAACTCAGGCACACTGCCCAAGTTATGAGTTGAAACGAGAATGAGATGGCCTTCGTCACGCAAACTACGTAGCAGGTCAATAATGGCATTTTCGGTTTTAACATCAACCCCAGTGAAGGGTTCATCGAGGAGTAAAACTTTACCTTCTTGTGCGAGCGCCCGCGCTAAAAAAACTCGTTTTTTCTGGCCTCCTGAGAGCTCGCCTATTTGTCGATGCTCAAGCCCTGCAAGGTCAACTCGCTCTAATGCCATTTTGACAGCGTCTTTATCTGCTTGTTTAGGGATGCGAAAAAAACCCATTTTGCCATAACGACCCATCATCACGACATCAGAAACGAGAACGGGAAAATTCCAATCTACTTCTTCTGTCTGTGGGACGTACGCAATCACGTTTTCTTTAAGCGCGGTTTTTATCGGTTGATCATTTAATGTCACACTGCCAGAAGATGGGGTGACAAGCCCCATAATAGTTTTAAATAGCGTTGACTTACCACTACCATTTACGCCAACTAAGGCACAAATAGAGCCACCAGAGATAGTAAAGCTTGCGTCATAGATAGCGGTGTGACCATTATTATATGTCACAGTCGCATCATCGACGATAAGATTCGGGTGTTCGAATTGACTTGAGTGATTCATATTACTGTGAAAATCCTTTCGCTATCGTGTCTACAGTCGTATTTAAAAGGTCAATATATGTTGGTACTGGGCCATCAGCAGTTGAAAGTGAGTCTACATATAATACGCCACCGTATTTTGCCCCTGTTTCTTTACTGACTTGGCGAGCCGGTTTGTCAGAAATTGTACTTTCACTGAATACTACAGGGATGTTGTATTTACGGACAGTATCAATTACCTTTTTTACTTGTTGAGGAGAGCCTTGCTCTTCCGCATTGATTGGCCATAAGTAGACTTCTTTAAAGCCGTAATCATTAGTTAAATAGCTAAATGCGCCTTCACTTGAGACTAACCAACGTTCATTTTCAGGAATGCGATTTAAGCGTTCACGCAAAGGGGCGTCAAGCTCAGCAATTTGTTGCGCATATTTTTTTGCATTGGCATTATATGTTTCAGCATTTTCAGGGTCATATTTGACCAGAGCTTGACGAATATTTTCAATATAAATCTTAGCATTAGCAGGAGACATCCATGCATGTGGGTTCGGGTTGTCTTTATACTCACCTTCACGGATTGGCATTGGCTCAATACCTTCAGTGACCACGACAGCAGGGACATTTTTAAAGTTTTCAAAGAAACGTTGGAACCACACTTCCAAATTCATCCCATTCCATAAGATTAAATCTGCGTCATAGGCTTTCATGATATCTTTAGGTGTCGGTTGATAACCGTGAATTTCTGCTCCAGGCTTTGTTATAGACTCGACAATTGCCGCGTCTCCAGCTACATTTTGAGCGATATCTTGAATAATAGTAAAAGTGGTTACGACTTTAAACTTTTTAGCAAAAGCAGGCTGACTAAAAAAGATGATTGCTATCAAAGCAAACATACTAGTTAGTAAAGGTGCAGATAACCGAGATACGTTCTTCTTCATAAAAGTTGACCCTGACATTATTGGTTTAGCGTTTATTAACATACAGTTGTTAAGGTTTATAACAATTATATTTTATATCTCAATTGATAATGATTATCAATATCAATTGAGAAAAATAAATATAAAAAGTGTGGAATAGCATTATTTGTCATTATAGGCTTCTAAGTCCCATGGTTATTTGTATGACTAAAACACGTCCTGAAGTAAAAGTTAAGTAAAAATTATTTTATTTTTCTTAGGATTAGTTATTCTGCCATCGGCTTTCATCGCAGAGGATTCGACAGTGAAAAAAATAATTGGCGGTACTTTTGTGTTACTGCTACTTGCAGGTTGTTCAAGCGAACCAGATAGGCCTATAACAAAACAGCGAATGTTAGAGCCTACCGGGCCAATAACAGCACAAAATACGGTATTTCCAAGAACGCCTTTTGATGAATTTATTCGTGACTCTGCGGCTCGTTACAGTGTTGATGAAACTTTAATTAGAGCGATTATTGAGGTCGAATCTAACTTTAGACCTGAAGTTGTCAGTAAATCCAATGCAATAGGTTTGATGCAGATTAAAGCTTCGACAGCAGGACGTGACGCCTATCGTTACCAAGGGAAATCGGGGGAGCCGAGTTCTCGTGACCTAAAAGATCCACAAAAAAATATCGATATTGGTACAGCTTATATTCGTATTTTAAGGGAACAGCACCTTGCGGGAATAAGCCATCCTCAGACATTATATTATGCAACGGTTGTTGCTTATGTGAATGGGGCTGGAGCGTTATTAAGAACGTTTGATAATGATAAAGGTCGGGCGATAGCGATGATTAATCGCTTATCACCGGAAGAGTTTTATCAGCATGTACAAACAAAGCACCCTGCACCGCAAGCTCCACGCTATTTGTGGAAAGTCAAAAATGCTTACAATGCACTAGCGATGTCTTATTGATATTCTCTCATTAAGTGTGGGAGTTGCGCGACAATTTCAACAATGCCGTTGATAACAAACTGCACTCCCATACAGATTAATAAGAACCCCATCACCCGCGCGATAGCATCAATACCACTGTTTCCAAGCCACCTCATGATAGAAGTTGCGCCTCTTAAACCAATCCAAACGATAAGACTTGCAATAAAAAAAGTAATCACGGGGGCAACTTTTAAGACCCATGGAGCAAAACTCACATTACCTTGTAATGATGCAGTGGAGCTGATGATCATCGCAATAGTTCCCGGGCCCGCAGTACTTGGCATTGCAAGGGGAACAAAGGCAATACTAGGTGATTCTTGGCGTTTTTTGGGGACATTTGGGTCATCAAGCGCATTGGTGGTCTGGTCTTCTCCTACATCACTACTAGGGAATAGCATGCCAAAGCCAATAAATGCCACAATTAATCCTCCGGCAATTCGCAGCCCTGGGATTGATATTCCAAATGTGTTCATGACTAATTGGCCTGCATAAAAAGCGATTGTCATGATTGCAAATACATAAATAGAGGCCAACAGCGATTGATGATCACGCTGTTCTTTTGTCATATTAGCAGAGATGCTTAGCATGACCGCAATTGCAGTTAAAGGGTTGGCAAGAGGAAGTAACAGTACCAGGCCAATACCAACGGCTTGAAATAGCTCAAAAAAGTTTGTCATGGAAGTTAGATTCAAGCTCCTGATTAATGTGAATAAAACACCTTATCCCAAATGATAGCAAAATTTCTTATAGATCTGTAGGTTAGCATTTATATCTAGTAAGGTGTTTTGTGGTAGGAGTACTGCGACAGTACTGATGAGTAAAAGTCAGTATTATTAATTTGTAGATAATTGGAGTTGTTCACATTAACTGTGGATAACCGTGGCCTTGAACTGTGAGTAACTTGTTTTTTTTGTTAAATAACAATTGGATGAGTTGTTGTGGTAAAAGTATTCAATTTTTATAGGCAAAAAAAAACCTTTTTATAGGGGGATAAAAAGGTTAAGGGCATTTCGTAACAGGTTGTCATTAAGTTGATATGGAATGTAGTATATCTGCTGCAATGTTATTTACTGATAATTTATGTAAATTCATTAAAAGAATTCAATGTAACAGACAACCCAAGAGTAAAAAAATATGTTAAACGGAATCAACCATTTAACTTTAGCGGTAACTGACTTAGATAAAAGTATTAGTTTTTATCAATCACTACTTGGTATGAAGTTACATGCGAGTTGGAAAAAGGGCGCCTATATTTCCTGTGGCGATTTATGGTTATGTTTATCATTAGATACAACTCGCCAATTTTTGTCCCCAGAAAAAACGGATTATACACACTATGCCTTTAACGTTGATGCGAAAGACTTTCTTATCGTTGTTGATAGGCTAATGCAAGCGAATGTCATTGTCTGGAAAGAAAATAAAAGTGAAGGAGATTCTTTTTATTTTCTTGATCCGGATGGCCACAAATTAGAATTACATGTAGGCGGTTTATTACAACGCTTAAAGAGCTGCCAAGAAAAACCGTATGAAGAAATGAAATTTTATTAAAAAGAGTTATGGATTTCTTTACAAAGGATTTTTAGTTTTAAAAATAGCTTTACGCAGAGTTGTATATCCTATTTTCAGTTAATTTTGAGTAATAGGAAAAAGAATGAAAAAACTTATAGCGACATTAGCCGGAGCGTCTATGCTATTAGTTTTGGCAGCCGCCATGGTACTAATCGTTTTTCCTCAGCAGTGGAAGCAAAGTATTTATCCGAATATATCTCAAGTCTTACCAACTTCACTCAGTGCTATTTTACCGCAGAGTTTAGCCAGTAATGATATTTGTAATAGCTTAGAGGATAACCTGCAAAGTTTTGCTAACTATCTTAAAGTAAATCAGGATATCGTTGATGTAAAAGGAATGAATAGCTTAGATGAACAACTGGCTAATATTCAAACCAGAATTGATTCTATGCCAAGTGATGTCCGAAATTTAGTTTGCCAGCAGGAATACAGTAAATTAGAAGGTTTAAAAAGTGTGTTTTCATTAGGTTCCAGTAACTAATCTTTTTGCAGTTAATATTACCCCTCTATATATTCTTCCACTCAAATTTATATATTCATATATGTTATGCTAATAACATCATGTTGGCTTAAGGGTAATGTAATGAATATATTTAAATTGCCATTATTGAATTGGTTAGTGGCTAATGGCATTGCGGTTTATTTTCTTTTCAGGCAAGGTCTTTTAGACTGGACATTTTCTGGTTGGATGGGAATTTTAGGTATATTAGTTGCGCTGGAGAGTGTGAGTTGGGTCGCGACGAGTCTTTACTACTTTTATAAACATAAAACATCACCAAACCCTACGGTTAAGGCAACGCATTTAGTCACTAATGGGCCTTATCGATTTTCACGTAATCCGATGTATTTAGCTTTTACATCAATGAGCTTGGCTTTAGCTTTTTTCTCGCACTCTTCTTACTTTTTGGTCGCAGGGCTAGTATTTTGGCTGATTACTGATTTATATACGATCCCACAGGAAGAGCGTTTTTTATCTGCATCATTTAAAAATGAGTGGGAAGATTACAGTAAGCAAACGAGACGTTGGTTATAGATTAGTAGAAATGAGACGCTTTATCATTTAATCTGTTTTGTATACTACAAAATTTATACAAAATATATTAAGGATAATAATGAACTATCAGGTTGCGCCATTTTGGATATATTCGGGTAAGCTCGCGTGTTTTATAGTGATTAGCGTATTTTTTGCTTTTTTTTCGGTAAGTGGTTTTATGCTTTATTTATTTACCGTTGGGATTGTTTGGGCTGTCGTAGTCTCATTTAAAATTCATGGAATGAAAGAAAAAGGAATAATCTTAAAAAATAGCGATGTTTCTGATTGGATGGTATATGTGAATGGTATTCCAGTCCAAGAAAGAAGACAAACTCTGTCCAATCCCTGTTTTGCAACGATACAGCATGCGAAGTCATTCTTTAGTATTGCCTTTATTATTCGGGCGCTAATTCAAATTATCTTTTGTGTCTATTTATTTTGGCAAATAGAGAAATTAGATAACATTTTTGTACTATTATTCGGGTTAATTGCCACGTCCTACATCGTTTATTCATTATGGCAATCAATTCAATCGGTTATCATTCTTCAACAAAATAAGATAATCAGTGAAGAGTTAATCGCACCTAGTGGATCCCGTTGGTATCGTGTGTTTTTCAAGCAAAAAGAAAAACTATTTCCTGCATTGGATAACTTATTCATCATTTAATCGGGAAGGTGTTGATTTTTCATATGAAGAAGAACAATTCACGGTATTACGCTATCACCATAAAATAGGTCTGTGTTATCATTAGCAGTTGAGTTGCTCACGATGTAACGAAATAGGGCGTTTAAGTTTCCCATATTTGTGTACATATCTTGCATAGTGAAGTGAGAAATCGTTAGTAACGTATTGATTTATAACTTTGGAATAATCAAGCAAGTGATCTTTCGTGTGGGTCACCACTGCTGATAAGGATTTTTTAATGCCTGTTATTACTCTTCCTGATGGAAGTCAGCGTCAGTTTGACCATCCCGTTTCTGTGATGGATGTTGCTCGAGACATCGGAGCGGGTTTAGCTAAAGCCTGTATCGCGGGTCGAATTAATGGCGAACGCGTTGATGCATGTGAAATAATTGAACATGATGCAAATGTATCCATTATTACGAGCAAAGATGAAGACGGACTCGAAATTATTCGTCACTCTTGTGCTCACCTGTTAGGCCATGCAATCAAACAATTATGGCCAAACACTAAAATGGCGATTGGGCCGACTATCGACAATGGTTTTTACTATGATGTTGATTTAGACCACATGCTGACCCAGGAAGACTTGGAAAAGCTTGAAAAGCGCATGCTTGAGCTTGCCAAAACAGATTATGATGTGGTGAAAAAACGTGTTTCTTGGAGCGAAGCTCGTGAAACATTTGTGGCTCGAGGCGAAGACTATAAAGTTGAAATATTAGATCAAAATATTAGTCAAGATGACCGCCCTGGTTTATATCATCACGAAGAATATGTTGATATGTGTCGCGGTCCACACGTACCGAATATGCGTTTTTGCCACCATTTTAAACTACAAAAAGTGGCTGGTGCATACTGGCGTGGTAACAGCGATAACAAAATGCTGCAACGTATTTACGGCACCGCATGGGCTGATAAAAAACAATTGGCAGCCTATTTATTACGTTTAGAAGAAGCAGCTAAACGTGACCACCGTAAAATTGGTAAACAGTTAGATTTATACCATATGCAAGAAGAAGCGCCGGGAATGGCATTCTGGCATAATGACGGTTGGACAATTTTCCGTGAACTGGAAACCTTCGTACGCACTAAACTGAAAGCTTATAATTATCAAGAAGTGAAAGGGCCATTTATGATGGACCGCGTATTATGGGAAAAAACAGGTCACTGGGATAACTATAAAGACGCTATGTTCACGACGTCATCTGAAAACCGTGAATATTGTGTAAAACCAATGAACTGCCCAGGTCACGTACAAATTTTTAACCAAGGTTTGAAATCATACCGTGACTTACCATTGCGTATGGCAGAATTTGGCAGCTGTCACCGTAATGAGCCATCAGGTGCATTGCACGGCTTAATGCGTGTGCGTGGCTTTACTCAGGATGACGCACATATCTTCTGTACTGAAGAGCAAATCTTAAGTGAAGTCACTAGCTGTATTGAAATGATTTATGATGTTTACGCAACTTTTGGTTTCGAAAAAATTGTTGTAAAACTATCAACCCGTCCTGAAAAACGTATCGGTACTGACGAGATGTGGGACAGAGCGGAAGAAGACTTAGCCAACGCCCTGAAATCAAAAGGTATTGAGTTTGAATACCAACCAGGTGAAGGCGCATTTTATGGCCCGAAAATTGAGTTTACACTGTATGACTGCCTTGACCGTGCATGGCAATGTGGTACTGTCCAGTTAGACTTCTTCTTACCGGGTCGTTTGACAGCTTCCTATGTAGGTGAAAACAACGAACGTATCGTTCCTGTTATGATCCACCGTGCAGTGTTAGGTTCACTAGAACGCTTCATTGGTATCTTAACAGAAGAGTATGCAGGCTTTTTCCCAACATGGTTAGCACCACAACAAGTGGTTGTAATGAACATTACTGATAGCCAAGCAGACTATGTTCAAGAATTAGTAAGCAAGCTGCAAAGTGTTGGCATTCGTGCGAAAGCGGACTTACGTAACGAGAAAATCGGCTTTAAGATCCGTGAGCACACACTGCGTCGCGTCCCTTACATGTTAGTATGTGGTGATAAAGAAGTTGAATCAGGTAAAGTCGCTGTTCGTACCCGTCGTGGTAAAGACTTAGGCAGCCTTGATGTCAACGAATTCATGACAAAACTGCTTGAAGAGATCCGCAGTCGTCAACTCAATCAGATGGAGGAATAAGGTATTAAAGGCGGAAAAAAACTCCCAACAGCGCGTCCAAATCGAATTAACGATGAAATTCGCGCAACAGAAATCCGTGTCACTGGTTTAGACGGTGAGCAACTTGGTGTTATGAGTGTGCGTGAAGCCCTCTTTAAAGCAGAAGAAGCTGGTGTTGACTTAGTCGAAATCAGCCCAAATGCTGAACCACCGGTTTGTCGTATCATGGATTACGGTAAATATCTTTATGAGAAAAGCAAATCTCAGAAAGAACAAAAGAAAAAACAAAAAGTTGTTCAAGTGAAGGAAATTAAATTCCGTCCAGGAACAGACGAAGGCGACTACCAAGTTAAATTACGTAGTCTAATTCGCTTTTTGGAAGATGGTGACAAAGCTAAAGTGACACTGCGTTTTCGTGGTCGCGAAATGGCTCACCAACAGATTGGCTTGGAAGTGCTTAACCGCATCAAAACCGATCTGGATGAACTGGCATCTGTTGAATCATTCCCATCAAGGATTGAAGGACGCCAGATGATCATGGTATTGGCACCAAAGAAAAAATAATTAAGCCAGTATGGTTATAGCGAAGTAATTGCTAGAGTCTAGCAGCGCTCATTTTGGGCGCTGCTTCTCTGTTTTATCCGAGTTTTCTTTTTATTAATGATGAAAGTAATCTCATAGTAGCTATGATACGGGTGTATTTTATGTCTTGTTATTTGCTTCATTAATGAATAAAGATAATTACGTCAAAGCAATATTTGGCCTCAATAGCCAAGTTTTCAAACAGTTCAGTGTGATTTATTGCAAGATTTACTTGAGTAATCCGGCAATAAGCATTAAAATCCGCGGTCGAATCACTTTGTCAGTGCATAGCGCATGAAGACAAACACAGAATATCGTACACACGTCAGGTATTAACTATTGAGTGACGAGTGTATTTGCTTGAGAGAAGCAAATCTCTTTATCCAATTGGAGGAATGAAGTATTAAAGGCGGAAAAAGAATCCCAACAACACGTCCAAATCGTATTAATGATGAAATTCGTGTTCCAGAGGTCCGTTTAACGGGTTTAGACGGTGAACAGTTAGGCATCATGAGCGCACGCGAAGCGCTTGAAAAAGCTGAAGAAGCAGGTGTAGACCTAGTTGAAATTAGCCCAAATGCTGAACCGCCAGTTTGTCGTATTATGGATTACGGCAAATTCCTTTATGAGAAGAGCAAATCTCAAAAAGAGCAAAAAAAGAAACAAAAAGTTGTTCAGGTGAAGGAAATTAAATTCCGCCCTGGTACAGATGAAGGTGATTATCAGGTCAAACTACGCAACCTGACTCGCTTTCTGGAAGATGGTGATAAAGCTAAAGTTACACTACGTTTCCGTGGTCGTGAAATGGCTCACCAGCAGATTGGTCTGGAAATGCTTAATCGCATCAAAGCTGATCTGGAAGAGCTGGCATCCGTAGAGTCTTTCCCTTCAAGAATTGAAGGGCGTCAGATGATCATGGTGCTGGCACCGAAGAAGAAATAATTAGGCCTGCAAGTAATATTCATTTATAGCAATATAGATGTTATTCGCCTAGTTAATTCGTAGTTAATCACAATGCGAAGTTGGAAATAAAAGAAATGCCAAAGATTAAAACTGTACGTGGCGCAGCAAAGCGCTTTAAAAAAACTGCAGGCGGTGGCTTTAAGCGTAAGCATGCAAACCTTCGTCATATCCTGACTAAAAAGTCAACTAAGCGTAAACGCCATTTACGTCCGAAAGGAATGGTATCTAAGGGCGATCTGGGTCTGGTAGTAGCTTGCCTGCCTTACGCATAAGTAAACAATTTAGTTAATTAAGATAAAAGACGATAGGAGATAGCTATGGCTCGCGCAAAACGTGGTGTAATCGCACGTGCACGTCACAAAAAAATTCTGAAGCAGGCGAAAGGTTACTATGGTGCACGTTCACGTGTTTACCGCGTAGCATTTCAAGCGGTAATCAAAGCTGGTCAATACGCTTACCGTGACCGCCGTCAACGTAAACGTCAGTTCCGTCAACTGTGGATCGCACGTATCAACGCTGCGGCTCGTCAGAATGGTCTGTCTTACAGCCGTTTCATCAATGGCTTGAAAAAAGCTTCAATTGAAATCGACCGTAAGATCTTAGCAGACATCGCAGTTTTCGATAAAGCAGCATTCACTGCTTTAGTTGAAAAAGCGAAAGGCGCTTTAGCTTAATTGTTTGCTTGAAAAGAGGAGGGTAACTTCCTCTTTTCATTTATAGCTATTTGTGTTAATACTTTAGACTCAGATAGTTATTAGGAATTTATTCTATGCATTTTGTGATTTTTCGTTTCTTTTTTTACTTTAGCACCTGAATTTCGGGGGCTTTTGCGCGTAAATAGAAAGAAGAAATGAAAAATTACGCTAAAGCCTCCTTAGGGAGGCTTTTTTGTTTCTAGTTTTAAATTAAGTGCAGTAAAATCAGTTAAGTATTCATTCATTACCAAATAGAATGTGAAGCTTAAAATATATAGTGAATAACTAGCAAAAAGACCAAGCGGTCATAAAGGGGAAACAATGCCACATCTCGCTGAGTTGGTTGCACAGGCAAAAGCAGCCATTGAACAGGCCCAAGATGTTGCTACGTTGGAGTCAGTGCGTGTTGAATATTTAGGCAAGAGCGGCCATTTCACACTACAGATGAAAACGTTGCGTGATCTGCCTGCTGAGGAACGTCCAGCAGCAGGGGCTGTGATAAATGAAGCTAAAGTACAGGTTCAAGATGCACTGAACGCCCGTAAGGACGCGATGCAAGCTGAAATTCTTAATGCACGTCTAGTGTCAGAAAAAATTGATGTGTCATTACCAGGGCGTCGTATGGAAAATGGTGGGTTACACCCAGTCACCCGTACAATTCAGCGAATTGAAGAGTTTTTTGGCGAATTGGGTTTCTCTGTAGAAACAGGTCCAGAAATCGAAGATGACTACCATAATTTTGATGCGCTAAATATACCTGCTCACCACCCCGCGCGTGCGGACCACGATACTTTTTGGTTCGATGCAAAACGCTTACTGCGTACGCAAACATCGGGTGTGCAAATCCGTACAATGAATGGCCAACAACCACCAATTCGTATCATTGCCCCAGGTCGTGTATATCGTAATGACTACGACCAAACGCATACACCTATGTTCCATCAAACAGAAGGCCTGATTGTTGATAAAGATATCAGCTTTACCAATCTAAAAGGCACATTACATGATTTTTTGAATAACTTCTTTGAAGAAGAAGTCCAAGTACGTTTCCGCCCATCTTATTTCCCATTCACAGAACCTTCAGCAGAAGTTGACGTTATGGGTAAAAATGGTAAGTGGTTAGAAGTATTAGGTTGCGGAATGGTGCATCCAAATGTATTACGCAATGTAGGTATTGACCCAGAAGTCTATTCAGGTTTTGCATTTGGTATGGGAATGGAGCGCTTAACAATGCTGCGTTACGGTGTTTCTGACCTGCGTGCATTCTTCGAAAATGATCTTCGTTTCCTCAAACAGTTTAAATAAGGCGGGTCTATCTCATGAAATTCAGTGAACTATGGTTACGCGAATGGGTAAACCCGGCGATCAGTAGTGAAGCATTATCAGAACAAATCACGATGGCAGGTTTGGAAGTTGACGGTGTAGATGCGGTTGCTGGCCAATTTCACGGCGTTGTTGTTGGTGAGGTGGTTGAGTGTGATCAACACCCAAACGCAGACAAACTGCGTGTCACAAAAGTTAACGTGGGTGGTGAGCGTTTATTAGATATCGTCTGTGGTGCACCAAACTGCCGTCAAGGTTTGAAAGTTGCTGTTGCTACCGTGGGTGCGGTATTGCCCGGTGATTTTAAAATTAAAGCAGCAAAATTACGTGGCGAGCCTTCTGAAGGTATGCTGTGTTCTTATTCTGAGCTGGGTATTTCCGATGATCATAGCGGAATTATTGAATTGCCGCAGGATGCCACTATCGGTACCGATATTCGTGAATATCTAAAACTTGATGATAATGCGATTGAAATCAGCATTACACCTAACCGTGCAGATTGCTTAAGTATTCTTGGGGTTGCACGTGATGTCGCAGTTATTAATAAATTAGCGTTAAATGAACCAGTTATTAATGCTGTATCTGCGACAACAAAAGATACATTCCCAATTCGAGTCGAAGCGCCAAATGCGTGCCCACGTTTTTTAGGGCGAGTGATCAAAGATATTGATGTTTCAGCACCGACACCAATGTGGATGAAAGAAAAGCTACGTCGTGGTGGAGTCCGTTCTATTGACGCTGTTGTGGATATTACCAACTACGTTTTATTGGAATTGGGCCAACCTCAACACGCCTACGATCTAGACCGTTTAGACGGTGCTATTGTTGCTCGTATGGCTAAAGATGGTGAGAAACTGGTTCTTCTTGACGGTAGCGAAGCAACATTGAAATCAGACACCTTAGTAATCGCTGATGAGTCTAAAGCACTCGGGATCGCGGGTATTTTTGGTGGTGAGCACTCAGGCGTTAATAACGAAACCAAAAATATTTTATTAGAGTGTGCGTTTTTTGACCCATTATCGATTACAGGCCGCGCACGTAACTACGGTTTACATACCGATGCTTCACACCGTTTTGAACGCGGTGTTGACCCACAATTGCAGTTTAAAGCGATTGAACGTGCAACCTCACTGATTGTGGATATTTGCGGTGGTGAAGTGGGTGAAATCATTGATGTCACCAGTGAACAGCATTTACCGAAAGCAGCCAATATTAAGCTGACGCGCAATAAATTAGACCGTTTGATCGGCCACTTTATTGAAGATGAGTTAGTCACTGATATTTTGACGCGTTTAGGATGTAAAGTCACGGTTTCGGCTAACACATGGGATGTTGTTGCTCCAAGTTGGCGCTTCGATATGCAAATCGAAGAAGATTTAGTGGAAGAAGTCGCGCGTGTTTATGGCTATAACAGTATTCCTGATGTGCCACTGCGTGCCGACCTGGTCATGACTAATCATAAAGAAGCTAACTTACCTTTAAAACGTATTAAAGCGATGTTAGTTGACCGTGGTTATCAAGAAGCAATTACATATAGTTTTGTTGATCCTAAAGTTCAAGCTTTACTGCACCCACAACAAGACGCATTGATTTTACCTAACCCGATTTCTGTCGATATGTCAGCGATGCGTTTATCGCTGTTGACTGGTTTATTAGGAACGGTTGTCTATAATCAGAATCGTCAACAAAATAGAATTCGTTTATTTGAGACAGGTCTGCGCTTTATTCCTGATAATCAAGCAGAATATGGGATCCGTCAGGAACCAATGCTTGCAGGGGTCATCACAGGCAATAGATTTGAAGAACATTGGTCATTAGATAAACAAGTTGTTGACTTCTTTGACTTAAAAGGTGATCTTGAAGCTGTTTTTGAATTGACTGGGAAACTAAATCAAATTACATTTAAATCTGAGGCACACCCTGCATTGCATCCAGGTCAAAGTGCTGGGATTTATCTGGAAAATGAACACATTGGCTTTATTGGTGTGGTCCACCCAGAATTAGAACGCAAACTCGATTTAAATGGTCGTACGGTGGTGTTTGAGGTTCGTAGTGATGCGATAGCACAACGTGTCATCCCTGAAGCTAAGGCGATTTCGCGCTATCCGTCGAACCGCCGTGACATCGCTGTAGTCGTGCCAGAAGATGTGGCTGCTGCTGAAGTTTTAGCAGAGTGTAAAAAAGTTGGCATAAATCATATAGTTGGCATAAACTTATTTGATGTGTACTGTGGTGAAGGAATAGCAGATGGCTACAAGAGCCTTGCTATCAGTCTTGTCTTCCAAGATACCCAACGTACCATGGAAGAAGAAGAGATCACTGCTACCGTTGATCTGTGTATTGCTGCGTTAAAACAGCGATTCCAAGCCTCCTTGAGGGACTAAACCTATGGCGCTTACTAAAGCTGAAATGTCAGAAAATTTGTTTGAAAAACTGGGTGTTAGCAAACGTGATGCTAAAGACCTTGTCGAAACTTTCTTTGAAGAGGTTCGCCTTTCCTTAGAAAATGGTGAGCAAGTAAAATTATCTGGATTCGGTAACTTTGATTTACGTGATAAAAATCAACGTCCCGGACGTAACCCAAAAACTGGGGAAGATATTCCAATTACTGCACGCCGTGTTGTTACTTTCCGCCCAGGCCAAAAATTGAAAAGCCGTGTAGAAAAAGCAACACCGAAAGAGTAATTATATCGTTTGATATAGAAAAAGACCGCCTAGGCGGTCTTTTGTTTTTAAGAATTTTAAGCGTGTAATTTAGTGTGAATCAATATCTCAATAAAGGTAATCATTCTATTATTTAATAGGATATTTTCTTTCGAAGGTGTTTTAAATTGTTCTGCTAATAGCCTCGGCGCTACGCATATAGCAAGGTTTTTTGCATCCATTTTTGTTGCTGGGTTTTTAGCAATATCAGCCAAAAGTGAGATAAGCATGTTGAATGGTAATGTCGGTGTTTCCCAATTAATTCTGGTTTTTGTATTGGCTAATATAATTTTTTCTTTTTCGCCAGTAATCCCATTATTTTTCATAAATTCGATAACATCTCGCTGATTTTGAAGAGCATCGCTTAAAGCTCGGTCAGGCGATTTGTTCAAGAAATCGGTGGAATAATCTTGCTTGTCCATGATCTGTCCAAATAATTCTTTATAAGCCAAAGTCATGGATGGTAGGCTGATATTATGTTCATCAATAAATTTTTGAGTAAGTTGCTTACCTGAATTTAAACGTTCAAAGATATTATTCATATCTGTTTTCTTACCTGAAAGTCTGAAGATTCCTTCAGTTGACGCAAACTCAGGATGTAGCCGAATTGCCTTATCTAATTTATTGAACTGATGATGCTTTTTTTGTTCTTCATAAGTTGTTTTTTTTTGAGCTTTAATCGCATTTCTATTTTCTATATATTTCAATATAATATCTATATTATTGGTTGCGGATTGTAATCTATCTTTTTGTATATTTTCAGTTTTTGAAATAATATCCATGCTAATTGAAAGGTTATCGGCATCGTTACTAGTTTTAGGCATGTGAGTGCTATGAGCTTTAATGTTATCTGAACGATATATTGGGTTCTCATATACTTTAAATTTGGTTTTGTTGCTAAATAGCGGATAACAGAATATTTTATTACACATGAATTTTATTTGTTGCCAAAATGAAGGCGGCTTAGGCTCTTGGACAAATGGATTAGTCATTTGTGAGGGAGTTTTAATGGGCAACTTAGTTGAAATGCTCATAGTGTTCCTTTGGTTTTGTGGTTGATGAAGCTCTAATTATCATAGGTAGTTGTTATCGTATTTCTTTCATAAATAGATATAATCGAGAATTCACAACGCTATTTTAAATATTATTAACATAATGAATAATCACTTAATAAATCTTCAAAAAAATCAGCTTCGCTCTGATATGCGATTAGTTATTGTGCTAATAATTTTATTAGTAGTCACCGCAGTGATTGCATTAAGCGTGGGTGAAATTCATCTATGGCCAAATCAATGGATGAATGACACTGCACAACTTTTTGTCTGGCAAATTCGCTTTCCCCGCACACTAGCGGTCATTGTCATTGGCGCAGCTCTTGCAGTCACAGGGGCTATAATGCAAGCTTTATTTGAAAACCCTTTAGCAGAACCAGGCTTATTAGGGGTTAGCAATGGTGCGGGTGTTGCAGTGGTGCTGACTGTATTATTATCATCAGGTGTGACGCATTATTGGCTATTAAGTGTTAGCGCGATTATAGGGGCTTTATTATTTACCTCCATATTGCTTTACTTTGCTCGTCGTAAGAACTTGAATAATTCGAGTTTATTGCTTGTTGGGGTTGCACTTGGTGTGATTAGTGGGGCTTGCATGACATGGATGGTGTATATGAGCAGTAACCTTGATTTGCGGCAGTTACTGTATTGGATGATGGGGAGTTTTAGTGGGGTTGACTGGCGTCAAATTGGCCTTGTTATTGGCTGTTTACCGTTTTTAATTTGGGTGCTCTTCCAAGGTAATATACTGAATTATCTTTCATTAGGTACAGTACAAGCTTATCAATTAGGAATCTCAGTCCATAAATGGCGCGTGATATTAATTATTATTAGTGGTGTATTAATTGGCCTCAGCGTCGCTATTGCGGGTGCGATTAGTTTTATTGGTTTGGTTATTCCTCATATATTGCGATTAAGTGGTTTAACAGATAACCGAGTATTATTAGTTGGTTCTGCTGTAGCAGGGGCATTAGGGTTATTAATTGCAGATATACTGTCTCGGTTATTAATCGCCAATGCCGAAGTTCCTATTGGTGTTATTACGGCCACCTTAGGGGCACCGATATTTATTTTCTTGTTAATTCGTCACCAACAATGGCGGTAGAAGTGATGGATAACAAATTAATTATTGATATTAAAAATATTACCGTCGATACTCGATTGATTAATGTTTCAGCTCAAGTGCGGGCTGGAGAACAAATTCATCTATTGGGTGCGAATGGGGCGGGGAAAAGTACATTATTAGCTGCGATAAGCGGTTATTTACCTGTAGGTGGCGATATTTTAATTGATGGCCGAAGTATACGGCAATATCGTATTGCACAATTAAGCCAACAGCGTGCTTATCTTTCACAATTAGTTAGTTACGTTCCTATACTCAAAGTTTTTCAATACTTTGGTCTTTTTTCACCTGACACCTTGTTTTCCAATGATATTTTTGATCGCTTATGTTCAGATTTTCAACTGACATCATTATTAAGTAAACCTATTAGCCAACTCTCGGGTGGAGAATGGCAGAGGGTTCGAATTACAGCCGCATTTTTGCAGGTTTGGGATAAACAGCAATGTAAGGGAAAATTCATATTATTGGATGAGCCGACCAATAATTTAGATATTATTCAGCAATCGATGCTTGATAAATGGATTAAATATTTTTGTGATTGCTTAGGAACCGTTATAATGAGTGGTCATGACCTTAGTCATTCATATAAAAATGCATCTTGTATTTGGATGATGAAACAAGGACAGTTAGTCGCAATAGGGAAACCAGAGTGCATAATGACAGAAAATAATTTATCTGACATATTTATGTCTGAAATTAAGTTAAGTCACAGTACATCTCATCAAGTGTGGCAGGTTATAAATTTAGCGGATAAGCAATAAGTTGTTTTTATCACACATTTTTACATGATAATCCCGCAATGTTTGCAGGTGTTGAGGTTCGGTTAAAGTATAATTAACTAGAATATTCTATTCACAATGAAAACTAGGCTATTAACAATATGAGCAATTTCTTACCATTTTCAAAACCAGCAATTGGTGATGAAGAGGTCAAGGCAGTAGAAAACGTTCTGCGTTCAGGCTGGATAACAACAGGCCCACAGAATCATCAGCTAGAAGACGATTTTTGTAAGCGTTATGGCTGTAAACATGCAATTGCATTGTCATCAGCTACTGCAGGCATGCATGTTGTATTAATGGCATTGGGTATTGGTCCTGGTGATGAAGTCATCACGCCTTCTCAAACATGGGTATCTACAATCAATATGATTGAGTTGCTTGGGGCAACACCGGTCATGATTGATGTTGATCGTGATACATTAATGATCCAACCTGATGCCGTAGAAAAAGCGTTAACAGAAAAAACAAAGGCTATTATCCCAGTACACTATGCGGGAGCTCCTTGTGATCTTGACGCATTGCGTTTGATTGCTCAAAAAGCCGGTGTAGCATTAATCGAAGATGCGGCACATGCCGTGGGTACTCGTTATAAAGATGAGTGGATTGGCGAAAAGGGAACGTCTATTTTTTCTTTTCATGCCATCAAAAATGTCACCTGTGCGGAAGGGGGATTAGTCGCAACAGATGACGATGAACTTGCTCAGCGTGTACGTACACTCAAGTTTCACGGTCTAGGGGTTGATGCGTTTGATAGACAAATGCAAGGCCGTAAGCCGCAAGCCGAGGTTGTTGAGCCCGGTTTTAAATATAATTTATCAGACATTCACGCCGCGATTGCAGTGGTGCAGTTATCACGAGTTGAGCAATTAAATCAGCGTCGTGCGGAACTTACAGCTCGTTATCGTGAGTTACTGAAAAATTCTCCTTTACAAATGTTGAGTGTCCCTAGTTACTCTCATTTACATGCAAATCATTTATTTATGGTACGTGTCGATAAAGCAGCATGCGGTATTGATCGCGATACATTCATGGAAAAATTGAAAGAGCATGATATTGGAACAGGGTTGCACTTTCGTGCCGCGCATACACAAAAATATTATCGCGAAAAATACCCTGAGTTAGTTTTACCTGAATCAACATGGAATAGCGCCACATTGTGTTCGTTACCTTTATTTCCCGATATGACTGATGCAGATGTTGAACGGGTCGTTAAAGCTGTAGAAGCAGTTCTTTTGGAGTCAAAATAGTGTCACACGCAGATGAATTTGATGAGATTAAAAAAGTCTCAGTGGTTATCCCTGTCTATAATGAAGAGCAGAGTTTACCGCAATTGTTAGAACGTACTATCAAGTCATGTAAACAATTAACTCAATCCTATGAATTAATTCTAGTTGATGATGGTAGTAGCGATCGTTCAGCACAAATGCTTACAGAAGCCGCAGAAAATCCAGATAACCACGTTATTGCAATTATTTTAAACCGTAACTATGGGCAGCATTCTGCTATTATGGCGGGTTTTAACCAAGCTGATGGCGACTTAGTGATTACTTTGGATGCGGATTTACAAAATCCACCAGAGGAAATCCCACGTTTAGTGCAAACAACTATGCAAGGTTATGATGTAGTTGGTACGCGCCGTGCGAATCGCCAAGACTCTTGGTTTCGCAAAACAGCCTCTAAAATGATCAATGCGATGATCACCAAAGCGACAGGGCGTTCAATGGGAGATTACGGCTGTATGTTACGTGCATACCGCCGTCATATCATTCAAGCTATGTTGCAATGTCATGAAAGAAGTACATTTATTCCTATTTTGGCAAATACATTTGCACGTAGAACCATTGAAATTGATGTAGCGCATGCAGAACGCGAGTTTGGTGATTCTAAATACAGCTTTATGAAGCTGATTAATTTAATGTATGACTTATTAACATGCCTGACTACAGCGCCACTACGTTTATTGAGTGTTGTAGGAAGTATTATCGCTGCTGGCGGTTTTTTATTAGCGGTATTGTTAATTGCATTGCGTTTAATTTTTGGCGCAGAGTGGGCAGCAGATGGCGTATTTACTCTGTTTGCAGTACTCTTTATGTTTATTGGTGCACAATTTGTTGCCATGGGGCTACTGGGCGAATACATCGGTAGGATCTACAATGATGTGCGCGCAAGACCTCGTTATTTTATTCAAAAAGTCGTTGGAGCAGATGCGAAATCCGACAAAAATCAGGAAGAAGACTAATGAAAGCTATTGTTTTTGCCTATCATGATATTGGCTGCGTAGGGCTAAAAGCGCTTGAAAAAGCAGGTTTTGATATCCAAGCAGTGTTTACACACACTGATGACCCAAATGAAAACCACTTTTACTCCTCAGTTGCGCGTTTAAGTGCTGACATGGAGCTTCCTGTTTTTGCGCCTGAAAACGTTAATCATCCATTATGGATTGAACGTATTCGCGAAATGAAACCTGATGTGATTTTCTCTTTCTACTATCGTGATATGTTAAGTGAAGAGCTGTTAGCTATCGCGCCTAAAGGTGCGTTTAATTTACACGGCTCATTGCTACCTAAATACCGCGGTCGTGCACCTATTAATTGGGCATTATTAAAAGGTGAAAGCGAAACTGGTGTGACCTTACATAAAATGGTAGCTAAAGCTGACGCTGGCGATATTATTGCTCAAGAAAAAGTGGTGATTACCGATACAGACACTAGCCTAACTTTACATGCGAAAGTACGTGAAGCGGCGGAAGTTTTATTGAATAAAACACTGCCATTAATTGAAGCTGGTAGCTACAAATCTGTTGCACAAGATGAAAGCCAAGCAACATATTTTGGTCGTCGTACCGCTGAAGATGGTTTGATTAATTGGAATAATAGCGCAAAAGAAGTTAACTGCTTAATTCGTGCAGTAACTGAACCTTACCCAGGTGCGTTCACTTATTTAGGCGCACGTAAAATGGTTATCTGGCGCGCACGCGTTTTAGATGATAACCAAGGTAAAGCAGCTGGTACGGTACTTTCGAGTGACCCACTGCGTATTGCTTGCGGGCAAGGCGCTATCGAAGTGATTAGCGGCCAAAGCGAGACTGGTTTATATATGCAAGGTAGCCGCCTTGCTAACGAAATGGGTATCGTAACTGATGTCCGTGTTGGAGCAAAACCAACAGCACAAGTTAAACGCCGCACACGTGTTCTTATTTTAGGTGTGAATGGGTTTATTGGTAACCATTTAACGGAGCGCCTATTAAAAGACGGTAACTACGATATTTATGGTATGGATATCGGTTCTTCTGCGATTGAGCGTTTTATTGGTAACCCACGCTTCCACTTCATTGAAGGTGACGTTAGCATCCATACAGAATGGATTGAATACCACATCAAAAAATGTGACGTTATTCTGCCTCTGGTTGCGATTGCAACGCCAATCGAATATACCCGTAATCCATTACGCGTTTTCGAATTAGACTTTGAAGAAAACTTGAAAGTTGTACGTTACTGCGTGAAATATAACAAACGTATTATCTTCCCATCGACGTCTGAAGTTTATGGTATGTGTGATGATAAAGAGTTTGATGAAGACGAGTCACGCTTAATCGTCGGCCCAATCAATAAACAACGTTGGATTTACTCAGTTTCTAAACAATTACTTGACCGAGTGATTTGGGCATACGGTGCGAAAGAAGGTTTAAAATTCACCTTATTCCGTCCATTCAACTGGATGGGGCCTCGCTTAGATAGCTTGAATTCTGCACGTATTGGTAGTTCGCGTGCGATTACTCAGTTAATTCTAAACTTAGTTGAAGGTTCGCCAATTAAACTGGTTGACGGTGGTGCACAAAAACGTTGCTTTACAGATATTAAAGACGGTATCGAAGCGTTATTCCGTATTATCGAAAACAAAGATGGCAAATGTGATGGTCAGATCATCAATATCGGTAACCCAACTAACGAAGCGAGTATTCGTGAATTAGCAGAAATGTTGTTGGAAAGCTTCGAAAAACACCCTCAACGTGGGAAATTTCCTCCATTTGCAGGCTTCCGTGAAATCGAAAGCAGCAGCTATTATGGCCAAGGGTATCAAGATGTTGAACACCGTAAACCAAGTGTTGAAAATGCACGTCGTTTACTGGATTGGGTCCCAACTATCGATATGAAAGATACCATCGAAGAAACATTAGATTTCTTCTTACAAGGTGCAGTTGAAGAGTTAGGTAATAAAGACTAATGAAAAAAGTTGGCTTGAGAATTGATGTGGATACCTACCAAGGTACCTTGAAAGGGGTTCCACAGCTACTCAAAGTGCTCAAAGAGCATAATATCCAGGCCAGCTTTTTCTTCAGTGTAGGACCCGATAACATGGGGCGCCATTTATGGCGCCTTTTGCGTCCTAAATTTCTGTGGAAAATGCTTAGGTCGAACGCTGCATCCCTTTATGGGTTAGATATCTTATTAGCGGGCACAGCATGGCCGGGTAAAAAAATTGCTAAAGATTTAGGTTATTTGATGAAACAAACTTTGGATGCTGGTCATGAAGTTGGCTTACATGCATGGGACCATCAAGGTTGGCAGGCTAAAGTTGCCAAATGGAGCAAACCGCAACTAACAGAGCAAGTTAAGTTAGGGGTGGATGCGCTGGAGCAAGCCATTGGACACCGAGTGACTTGTTCTGCCGTTGCTGGTTGGCGAGGTGATGAGCGTGTGTTGGAAGTTAAACAAGCGTTTAACTTTGACTACAACAGTGATTGTCGTGGTAAATACCCATTTAGGCCAATTTTAGCCGATGGCTCACTCGGGACGGTTCAAATCCCTGTCACACTGCCGACTTACGATGAAGTCGTAGGGACAGTCGTGAGTGATGATGCATTTAATGATTTTATTCTTCAAGCAATTAAAGAAGATCAAGGCGTTCCAGTTTATACTATCCATACAGAAGTGGAAGGAATGTCCAAATCGGAACAATTTTCACAATTATTGGAACGAATTACACAAGAAGAAATCCAATTCTGTACATTGAGTGAATTACTGCCAGACAATTTGAATTCATTGCCCAAAGGGCGTGTGGTGAGGGCACCATTCCCCGGACGTGAAGGCTGGCTAGGCTGCCAAGAAGAGGAATAAGCAACCTATGTTGAATAACCGAGCGAGCAAAGTAGGAGCCTCTCTGCTGGCTCTTTTTTTTATCCTAACCTATTTGTTGCCGTTGAATAGTCGTTTACTTTGGCAACCAGATGAAACGCGATACGCAGAAATTAGCCGTGAAATGTTACAGCGTGGCGATTGGATTGTTCCTTACATGCTGGATGTACGCTATTTTGAAAAACCAGTGGCAGGTTACTGGATAAACAATATTAGCCAAATGATCTTTGGTGAAACTAATTTTGCTGTTCGCTTTGGTTCGGTTTTTTGTATTCTTCTCAGTGCATTACTTGTCTATCGTATGGCAAAGATGATGTGGCGTAATAACCACGTTGCCTATGTTGCAAGCCTCATTTATATCTCGATGTTCTTAGTGTTTTCCATCGGGACCTACAGTGTACTCGACCCAATGTTGTCTTTATGGATAGCGGCAAGTATGTTTTGTTGCTTGTGGGCAATGAAATCGAGGGAAGTAAAGTCCAAATTAGCGGCGTGGCTTTGTCTTGGGCTAGCTTGTGGCATGGCATTTATGACCAAAGGCTTTTTAGCCCTTGCTATTCCAGTGATTGTCATGCTGCCTGTCACAATCTATCAAAAGCGGTTTCTTGAGCTACTCAAATATGGGCCGCTTGCAATAATTTCTGCGGTTATTATCAGCTTGCCATGGGCTTTGGCGGTTGCAAAACAAGAGCCTGATTATTGGCATTATTTCTTTTGGATTGAGCACATTAAGCGGTTCACGGCAGATGATGCTCAGCATATCGCACCGTTTTGGTATTATATTCCGATTATTATTCTTGGCGCTATTCCATGGGCAGGGCTGTTACCCGGTGCTATCATGAAAGGTTGGAAAGAACGTAAATCTAGCCCCGATATGTTTTTCTTACTGTGCTGGTTTGTTGTTCCCGTCATCTTTTTCAGTATTTCCCGCGGTAAGTTACCAACGTATATGTTGCCGTTTATGGCGCCATTGGCATTGCTTATGGCAAAGTATGGGGTTGACTGCGTTCGTAGTGGTAAAATGAAAGCATTGAAAGCCAATGGGATTATTAATGTTGTATTAGGGATCGCTGCGGTTATAGCGGTAATTGTCGTGAGCACAGTGATCAAAAAGCCGTTATACGAACCTGATGAATGGTCAAAAATGGTGTTAGGTGTCGTTGCCTTTTCTATTTGGGCGATTATCGGTTACCTATGTACGGTATTAAATGCGAAATATTGGTTATGGGCCGCATCGTGCTCTTTGGCCGTGAGTTTGTGTATTGGCAGTGCTTTGCCGAACAACACCATCGATTCTAAATTGCCTCAAAACTTTATTCATCAAAATCATGATTTACTGATGAATAGCAAATATCTGATGGCAAGTAATGTTGGGGTCGCAGCCGGTCTTGCTTGGGAAACTCAAAATTCCAATATCTATTTATACAATAGTAGTGGAGAGTTAAGTTATGGGTTGGAATATCCAGATAGCCAACATCGCTTAATAAAACCGGACCAGTTTGCACAATGGCTGACAAAAGCACGTAAAGAAGGGCAGGTAACTGTTGTCTTTTTATTAGGCCGTAAAGAAGGTCTGCCAGATATTCCTAAGCCAGATGAAGTTATTAAAAATTCACGTATGGCGATTGTGGTTTATCATCAACAATGATTGCACAACTATTACTGTTATTGCTGGTTAGCGTTTTGACCTGTATTGGACAAGTGGCTCAAAAGCAAGCCGTCGTCAATTGGCAGAGTAATAAAACCAATAAAACAGCATCAGCCCTTCGGTGGTTGGTGCTGGCGGTTTTCATGCTAGGGCTTGGCATGTTGTTTTGGTTGAAATTATTGGAAACCATGCCGCTAAGTATCGCGTATCCAATGCTAAGTATTAATTTTGTGTTAATTACGCTAATTGGCCAGTTTGTTTATAAAGAACAAACTGGGCTCAACCACTGGTTAGGGGTTGCTGCCATTATGTTTGGTATTTTGCTAATGAGTATCAGCGTATGAACAAGGGTTATTTATGGGTGATTGGCAGTGCGTTATTAGTTACAGTCGCTCAACTGAGCTTAAAAGCAGGGGTAGTTGAATTACCCTCATTCGCACTTGGCTGGCATTGGCTGCAATTGGATTGGTTACTCGCTAATATTACTAGTTTAGGAATTATTTTTTTAGGGTTAGTTTGTTATGCGTTATCGATGTTATGTTGGCTATTAGCATTAAAATACATAGCATTGAATAAAGCTTATCCGCTTATTAGCTTAAGCTATGTTTTCGTTTATTTATTAGCAGTTTTCTTACCTTGGTTTAATGAACCTGCTACAGGGTTAAAGGCCATTGGTATCTGTTTTATTTTATTAGGGGTATGGCTAATTAGCCGACCTAATAAATCATCAAGTGATAGAATAGAATAATTCTTAGTTGCTTATATTATAGTCTTCACGCACTATAATATAAGCAAGTTATCGTAATCAGATAGATAAATAAGGTGCTTTATGGTTATTAAAATACAACACCTGCCACTATTATTGTGTTTAGTTTTAATTGGTTGTTCATCGACATCTGTTAAAAGAACGCCACCACCGCCGCTAAAAACACAGTTATCTGATCCAATTATGACGATAGCGCAATTAAAAGACCAACTCGAGCAGTGGTATGGTACGCCTTATCATTATGGCGGCATGAATCAAAATGGTGTTGATTGTTCCGGTTTTGTCTATCGCACATTTAATGATCGCTTTGCCATTCAATTACCTCGTACAACGGTAGATCAAACTCAATTAGGCACACGGATTGATAAATCAGATTTGATGCCAGGGGATTTGGTGTTCTTTAAAACAGGTTCAGGAGAGAATGGATTGCATGTGGGTATTTACGATACCGATAATACATTCATTCATGCATCAACGAGTAAAGGGGTGATCCGTTCATCAATGGACAACGTTTATTGGCGAAAAGTGTTTTGGCAGGCAAGGCGTATCTAAATTCGCTATTTTCTTTAGTGATTATGCTATCTTAAGGGCAAGTTTTGTTTTAAGGATAGCCTAATGTCAACAGTACGTTTACTCATCTCTGAATCCTACGATCCTTGGTTTAACCTTGCGGTTGAAGAAACCATTTTCCGACAAATGCCAACCGACCAACGTGTTATGTTTCTTTGGCGAAATGCTGATACGGTGGTTATAGGGCGTGCACAAAACCCGTGGAAAGAATGTAACACTCGGAGGATGGAAGAAGATAATGTTCGTTTAGCACGGCGTAGTAGCGGTGGTGGGGCTGTTTTTCATGATTTAGGTAATACTTGTTTTACGTTTATGGCAGGAAAACCGGAATATGACAAAACAGTTTCTACACAAATTATTGTCGATGGATTGGCACTTGTCGGTATTAACGCACAAATCTCTGGCCGTAATGATTTAGTTTTAGAGACTGAAAGTGGTCCGCGAAAAATATCGGGTTCTGCATACCGAGAAACGAAGGATAGAGGTTTTCACCACGGAACCTTGCTGATTAATGCAGATTTAAGTCGCTTAGCAAACTATCTGAATCCAGATCCGAAAAAATTACAGGCAAAAGGAATTACGTCAGTGCGTTCTCGTGTGGCTAATTTATCTGAGCTTGTCCCCAATATTTCTCATGAAATTGTTTGCGAAGGAATAATTAAAAGCTTTTTTAATTACTTCGGTGAAACGGTCGCTGCTGAGTATATTTCCCCTGAAAAACTACCTGATTTGCCAAATTTCACAGACACCTTTGCAAAACAAAGTAGTTGGGAATGGAATTTTGGGCAAGCCCCGGCTTTCTCTCACTATTCAGATACCCGTTTTCCTTGGGGGGGAATTGAGTTTCATTTTGATATCGAAAAAGGTGTGATAAACCGCTGTCAGTTTTTTACGGATAGTTTAGACCCATCCCCTTTAGAGTGGCTGAGTGAGCAATTGACAGGTAAAGCGTATCAGGCAGAAACAGTACGTGCATTGAGCAAAGAGATGGTTGTGAAATGGCCGCAATTGCAGGAACAGTTGGCTGATTTGGAAAACTGGTTAGCCCATGAATTAAGTTAAAAAAAGAGCCGACATAGTCGGCTCAGACTGCGGATAAACATTTATGTTTAGCTGCGGTCTAATAGGTTATTGAAAATAAAAGAGGAAAATCAATTTTTTGATTTTCGACTGATAACACAAAGCGAGAAAAATCACACTTTTATCTTGCTTTGCCAACAACCTTGAGCCGACATAGTCGGCTCAGACATAGACTTCAAAATTACAAATAACTAATAGGAAGGGATGTTCTAAAATAATTAGTTATGACAACTACAGGTCATAAAATTTTTGCATTCAGGCAATTCACCTGATTGGCGAAATTTTGCAGGCGTTGTATCAAAGTGCTTTTTAAAGATACGGGTAAATGTCGCCTGTGAGCTAAAGCCATATTGCAATGCGATGTCAAGAATAGGTAAGTTACCTTCACGTAATGATTTAGCTGCTTCTAATAAACGACGTTTACGGACGTATTCGCCAAGCGTGCAACCTTTCATTTCTTTGAAAACACGCTGTAAATGCCATTTTGAATAACCGCTTTTATCGGCAATTGTGTCGATTTTGATGCCTTCATTGCGTTGCAACTGACTTTCAAGCCATTTAACAATATCGTTGACTACACTTTCTGACATATTTACCTCCTACTCAAGTAGGCTATTGTTCATTAATAACTAATAATAACTCACGAAATTAGGGTCTATTCTTCCTGTTTTTCCGATATATCGATAGGCCAAACGTGCGGTTTTTAAATGAGAATAGCTATTAGTACAATAGATGTTGATAAAATTAACATTTTAAACATTCATTATTGTATGTTTAAAATTGTTTTAATTCAAATAACTATGTTATTTTTTTTGTTTTACTAGGCGAGTTGAAGGCGTTTTTTTTGTTATGTTCAAAAAAATTGTTCAATCCATTCGAAATTATTAACCAAGTAAATAATTGAAAAATTATTGTTCCATTTATAATCGTTTTTATATAACAATAAACAGGAAATTCCGAGGTAATTGTCATGGTGGGAAATCTCTGTAATGACAATATTTGCAGGGTTAATAACTAATATAAACTACAAGTAAAACGCTTTATGCGGATAATGGAGGATTATTCTCTTTCCATATCAAAAAGTGGCTTATGCCGCTGTCGTGAATTAATGAAGCAAAGGGTTCTATGGTAAATTTCATCTCTAACTTAATCACAATATTTGCTTAAAAAGTATTCGGAAATTTACCATTAGAAGCCCAACAATTTTTTAATACTTTTTATTATAAGCGAGATATAGAAAGAATTTGTTTACTCCATTCTATTTGTTCTGGCGTACCTTCTATACGTTGCCCATACATTTGAATAAGTTGATTACCTTGCTTATCAAAGACCTCTAAACTAGTTACAAACCCATCTTTAGTCGGTTTTCGAGTCACCCAGCATTCGGAGATACCATTTTCAATGAAATGCAATTGAAAGTTATGACCAGAAATATTGAGCGAATTATTTTTTGTTAACTCTTTTATTTTGCCAGTAAAAATCTGAACACAGCCACGATTTCCGACAAAAAGCATCACCTCATTTTGTGCTTGGTATGCAAGAGAAAGCAGATCAGATAAGGCGGTGGTAGGAACTTGCCATGCTAATTCTTGGCTAACCGCACGGAAAACTTGCTGACGACTTAAATTATGTTTTTGTAAAATTCCAAAAAACTGGTGTACATTAGTCATATCTCGCCATTGTTGTTCTAGCTCAGTGGCTAGTTCTTGACTAATTTCTTGTGTTGAAGGTGGGAGAATTTCTTTTGGTACAATAGGTAAGTTATCCAGCGAAGCATAGCGTTCAACAATAGCCTGCCACTCAGCCATATCCGTTTTATCTGTAGCATAAACCTGATGTAATGCGTCCCCATGCTTATCAAAAAATTGCATACTATGGCGTAGCCCTGTTGAGGTTTCTTCAACAAGAGCAAAAGTGGAATCCCATTGTGCAAAAAACATGCGTAAATCGAGTGCTTTAGGATTTAAAAATAGCCCGCCATGGTGACTAAACCGCGGGTTACTATACTCACCGGTTTGAATACTGATGGCATAGTTATTGCGTGTTATTCCCTTCGCTTGGCCGATAGAGACTAAATTTTGCAAGATATCTGCCGGTTTTCCTGATAATCGAAGAACTTTCTCATTTCCTACACGGCAATGAACTAGTTGTGCTTCTGAAACCTGAAGTAAGGCAGCGATTTTGTGAGGGCATAAGTTAGAATGTGATTTTTGAATTTGTTGGTAATCATTGTAGAGGTTTGAGTTCACAAATTTTTCCTTGAAAAATTAAGATTGCCGGGAGAAAGTCATCAACTGATTTGTTTTATTTTAAATACTAGCCAAACCAGTTGATAACATGCGATTTTTAATGCGTTACCATGAGTAATTTACGTTAAGGTGGAAATTTCGACCTTCCTGAGGAACACCCATTGAAGAAACATATTGTTTATCGAATGCGTTCTTCATCGTTAGTGTTGAGCTGAGGCCTTTAATAAATTGGTCGGCTTGATAGTTGAGATAAAAATCATGCAGGCTATAACCTGCCTGTTGAATAACCTCTTTGTGGTAGCGGTCTAAGCCTTTATCCGATTTATGGTGTGATAACTGGTATTTTACATTACCTTCAAATGCAGTTTTTCCCGTAAATTCGCCGATCCAGCCGATATTGACTCCTGTCTCAAGTACGGGAGCATTGAAGCGAGCAACTAGGGTTTCAGGACGTATTGATGAAAGGGAATAATGTGAGCCATCTTCATTACCTTGGGTTAGGTTGTGACTGAGATTAAGCTCAAACCATTGTGTTTTGTAATGGATAAAACTATCAAATCCGCGAATAGTGGCAGAAGGTATATTTACAAAATAAAGTTCTTTCGGAAAATGTTCGGTTCTAAACTTTCTTATGTTAAATATTTCTTCGTATTCTCCTTCAAGAGCAATGTGGTCTTTGGCTTTTGTATAGAAATAAGTTGAACCAAAATGTAGAGAGTCCCTCGCTATTAGCAGATCATCGAAACTGAGTTTTACCCCTGCTTCTATAGTTTTATTGACTTCCGGTAGTAATTCCGGGGAAGGGCGGAAGTCTGATTTCATTCCGATGAAAGGGATCGTGAAATGATTTGAATTGTTATACAGCTCGCTCATGCGTGGGGTGCGGTAACTTTCCGAATAAGAAGAAAAAATATTTACCCAGTGTTGTGGGGTGGCACTGACAGCAAAACGTGACGACCAATTAGTATGAGCATTTTTAGCTATGCGCGTGCTATCTGTTTGATATCGTGTAAAACGAGTGCCCGCAGAGAACGTGATAGGTAAGTGTTGTAATGTCATGTCATTGACTAGCCAACCTGAAGTATTAGTTAATGACGCTGTCGGGTAGCTAATCGCATATTGGTTTGATTTTTGTTGTTGTGCGTAATACTCAACTCCACTTTGGATATGATGATTTGCCCAGCGATACATTGGAATGGTGAAGCTATTGGCGAATTTAGTTCCATAGGTGTATTGATTTCGCCTTTCTGTACCGTACTCTTTGGGTTTTGTGGTGATCTTGACCGTGTCAGTTTGGTCTAGAGATAAATCACTATAGTAAATATCCCACTCAGCCTGCCAGTTAACGCTATTTTTAGGGGTAAAGTATTGGCTTATCGCGACATCAAATTGGCGACTGTTTCTTTCATGTGGTGTATTCGGATAACGCTCTTTGGTTGTTGGTTTACTGGGTTGTTTCACCCCTAAGCTTTCATTGCGATAATCTTTTAACTGAATTGCTAAAAGGTAAGAGGGAGTCGCTGCCCATGTGGTTTTTAGCATCCAATTATGAATATTTTCATGATTATCGATGTGTGCAAAATCAGGTGAGCCAATCAAATTTTTCTTGCGTTGACTGTAGCTGATTAATGTATCAAGAGTGTTGAGACGCCCGAATAGTGTTCCTCCTGCATAGTAACTATGTTCATTGTGATCTATACCGCTGAAAATACGGCCACCTAGATTTTGATTGGGTTTCAAAATATCAGTAGCATTTAATGTTTTGAAAGAGACTACCCCCGCCAAAGCGCCACCGCCATGGTGTATCGAAGAGGAACCTTTATGGATATACACCTTTTTTACTAAAGTTGGGTCAATAAATGTTGCATCATATAGGCCAGAATTAAAGTCCTGAGTGATATTATCAACGGTTACTTTTACGCCTCGGGGATCATAGCCCCGCATTTGAATACTTTGCCCATAAGTACTATTGGAACCAGAGACAAACACCCCAGGTTGGCCTTTTAATAAATCAAGGGCGGATGTGGCGGCTTGCTGTTCGGGGGCTTGGGCATCAATAACCTCAACATTCTCTGCAACAGCAATTTTTTCTAAGTCATAAGGTGAGGTAGAAACGTGAATAATGTCGCGGGTATCCGTTGTTGATACTGCTTTTGCGGGTAATAAATTTTCAGCTAAGGCTGTGTTGTTAAACCCTGTCATTATAATGGTAGCTGCAATAGCGGAGAGTGGTATTTTATGTTCTTGATGAGTTGATGTAGGCATCGATTTAAACAGCATAGGAAATCCTTTCCTTTGGTTTCAAAATTTGCTGGCTGCCTGGATAAAATCTCTGGGTGGCATGCAATAAGTGTTCGCGTAGCGTATTTATTTGTTAGAACTATTTAGCACTGTAATGTTGTAGCGGATAGTCGGGCTGGGCTACAGGAAACCGAACGCATAAATTAGTTCGTAGTGAGAATTATTATCGTTAGTGTGGGGTGGGTCAAGACTTTTTTGGATTAAAATTCTATTTTATTTGATTAATTAGAGTATTATATCGTTTTGATTATGTTTAAATAATAATTATTTCTGATTTAAATATAAAGAAGCCCTTTAGTGAACGAAACTAAAGGGCTTGTAATAGAAGAATTTTGGAATTATTGGGTTTATTTAAAGCGTGATTCAACAGCTTGAGCAAGAATTTCAATAAGTTGCTCGGTATCTTCCCAGCCAAGGCATGGGTCGGTAATTGATTGACCATAAACCAAAGGTTGGTCAGAAACCACTTTTTGCGAGCCTTCAACCAAGAAGCTTTCTGCCATTACACCACTGATAGCGGTAGAACCATCTTTTATTTGTTCAGCGATATCTCGAGCAACTTCGAGTTGTCGACGGTGAATTTTTTGGCAATTACCATGGCTGAAATCGACCACTAAATGCTCTGTTAATTCAAATTTACGTAGTTTGTCACAAGCTGCGGCTAAGTCACCGGCAGTGTAATTAGGTTGTTTACCCCCACGCATAATGATATGACCATGTGGATTACCACTAGTTTGGTAAATGGTCATTTGCCCGTTTTTATCTGGTGATAAAAACATATGCTGTGCCTTTGCAGCTCTTATTGCATCAATGGCAATATTAATATTACCGTCTGTGCCATTTTTGAAACCAACAGGACAAGATAATGCGGATGCCATTTCACGGTGAATTTGGCTTTCTGTTGTGCGAGCACCTATTGCTCCCCAACTAATCAGATCTGCAATATATTGCCCGGTGACCATATCAAGGAATTCGGTTGCCGTGGCTAACCCTAATTGGTTAACTTCAATTAATAATTTACGAGCTAACCGGATACCGGTATTAACTTGGCAAGAATTATCAAGGTTTGGGTCAGAAATTAACCCTTTCCAACCCACGACAGTACGTGGTTTCTCAAAGTAAGTTCGCATGACGATTTCTAAACGGTCTTGATGATGCTCTCTTAATGCGTTTAATTTTTTAGCGTATTCAATAGCCGCATCGATGTCATGAATCGAACAAGGGCCAACAATAACCAGTAAACGCGGGTCTTGACCGGATAATATTTGTTCTATGCGTTTTCGTGACGCTGTCACGTTTTCAGCGACTTTTTGGGAAATAGGAAACTCATCAGCCAGAGTTTGTGGGGTAATTAAGCTATCCACTCTCGCAGTACGTAATTCATCAGTTTTGTGCATTTTCTTTCTCAAAGAACTTTAATAGGCGTATGCCCTATAAGTGATTAAGATCACAATAAACGAATGTGGCGTAATTTCAACCTCCAACTTAGCTGGAATGAATATTTTTTTTATTTGTATTCATTAAAAGATTCGTCTTTGTAAGCCCATGGTATCAATCACTTTTGCGGAAATTTCTTCAACAGAGTAGTTAGTTGTATTTAAGTAATTGATTTTATTTTGTCTAAATAAAGCTTCAACTTCAGCTATCTCAATACGACATTGCCTTATGGAAGCATAGCGGCTATTTTCACGGCGCTCTTCACGGATGGCAGCTAACCGTTCAGGGCTGATAGTTAAACCGAACAATTTATGCGTATATGGGCGTAATGCGGCTGGTAACTGTAAGTTATCCATATCGTCAGCCGTAAATGGGTAGTTTGCAGCTTGGATACCAAATTGCATCGCTAAATAGAGACTTGTTGGTGTTTTGCCACAACGTGAAACCCCTATCAGTATCACTTGGGCTTGATCCAGGTTTCGTAACGAAATCCCATCGTCGTGAGCCAGTGTATATTCAATGGCAGCGATACGTGCATCATATTGATTCATATTCTGCATAGATAAACCATGGGTTCGGTTAAGTTTGGGTTCAGGTTCTAGGCCGACTTCTTTTTGAATCGGGGCGACTAAGCTCTGAACGATATCTTGGCAGAACCCGGCACTTTGAGTGATGATTTGCTTTACTTCGGGGGAGATAATCGAATAGAACACCAAAGGGCGCAATTGCGTTTCTTGGAAGATAATATCAATTTTTTGTTTAATTTCCTGCGCGCGAGCTTCGCTTGTGACAAACGGCAGAGTATAAGAAATAAATGACAGCGGAAATTGAGAAAGTACGGCATGCCCCAAAGTTTCAGCGGTGATCGCTGTTCCATCAGAAATAAAAAAAACTGTGCGTTGAACTTGGCTTGCCATATTATTCATTGCTCCTAATTCGGTCATCATTATTTGTCTCTTATTGTATTTATCACTGGATATTGGGAGATATTATCTTTGTTTAAAGTTTAAAAATTAGTTTATAGGGGGAACTATAGCCATTTTTTGAACGATTTTTAGAACAAAAAAGTTTTCTTCAGTGATGGAACGATTCACCAGTCCATCTTCTCTTAGTGTCTGTGCTAGTCTATTTCACGAGGCGAATTTTCGCCAACGAGATTTTTTACGATTTGTACTCTGTCACTAAATTGCTATAAAAGGATCGCTTTCAATGTCCACAAATGGCCTCACTCCGTGTAATGTACTTTGGTATAACCAATTAGGGATGAATGATGTTGACCGTGTTGGGGGCAAAAATGCTTCTCTCGGTGAAATGATCACTAACTTATCTGATCTGGGAGTATCCGTACCTAACGGTTTCGCGACAACCGCACAGGCGTTTAATGATTTTCTGGAGCAGAGCGGTGTAAATCAGCGCATTTATAACCTGCTAGATGAAACGGATATTGATGATGTGAACCAACTGGCTGTAGCAGGTGCTCAGATCCGTCAATGGGTGATTGATACACCGCTGACGAAGGAGTTGGAACAAGATATTCGTGATGCATTCGCGCAACTGTCAGAAGGTGAAGCGGAAGCCTCATTTGCTGTCCGTTCATCGGCAACGGCTGAGGATATGCCTGACGCTTCGTTTGCAGGGCAACAGGAAACATTCCTTAACGTTCAAGGGATAGACGCAGTCTTAGTTGCGATTAAACACGTTTTTGCTTCATTATTTAATGACCGTGCGATTTCATATCGCGTTCACCAAGGTTATGACCACCGCGGTGTAGCACTTTCTGCGGGTGTT
Source organism: Providencia sp. PROV004 (assembly GCF_011045615.1). Classification (NCBI taxonomy): domain Bacteria; kingdom Pseudomonadati; phylum Pseudomonadota; class Gammaproteobacteria; order Enterobacterales; family Morganellaceae; genus Providencia; species Providencia sp. PROV004. Next base: position 2,789,757 of record NZ_CP042859.1, on the reverse strand, counting down.
CAACGCATGGTACGTTCAGATTTAGCCTCGTCGGGTGTCATGTTTACGATTGATACTGAATCAGGTTTCGACCAAGTTGTATTTATCACTTCTGCGTATGGTTTAGGTGAAATGGTGGTACAAGGCGCCGTGAACCCTGACGAGTATTATGTCCATAAACCAACGTTAACCAGCAACCGCCCTGCGATTGTACGTCGTACACTGGGCTCAAAAAAATTACAAATGGTGTATGCCAATAGTAAAGAGCACGGTAAACAAGTACAAATCGAAGATGTGCCAGAGGCTCTACGCAATCGTTTCTCTTTGGCTGATCACGAAGTTGAAGAACTTGCACGTCAAGCTTTACAGATTGAAAAACACTACGGTCGCCCAATGGATATCGAGTGGGCAAAAGATGGTCATAATGGGCGTTTGTATATTGTTCAAGCAAGGCCAGAAACCGTTCGTTCTAATCAACAAGTGATGGAGCGTTACCAATTAAAACAACAAGGACAAGTTTTAGTTGAAGGGCGTGCAATTGGTCATCGTATTGGCTCAGGGGCGGTTAAAGTTATTCATAACTTGAGTGAAATGGATAGAATTCAGGCGGGGGATGTACTCGTTACCGATATGACCGACCCTGATTGGGAGCCAATCATGAAAAAAGCGGCTGCGATTGTTACCAATCGTGGTGGACGCACCTGCCATGCTGCGATTATCGCTCGTGAGTTAGGTATTCCAGCCGTTGTCGGTTGCGGTGATGCGACTGACCGTTTGCAAGAAGGCCAAGAGGTGACTGTCTCTTGTTCTGAAGGCGATACAGGCTTTGTATATGAAGGTAAACTTGCATTTGAAATTCACAGCTCTGAAGTGAGTGATATGCCAAGTCTAGATGTCAAAATTATGATGAACGTCGGTAACCCTGACCGTGCATTTGATTTTGCTTGTTTACCTAATGAAGGCGTGGGCTTAGCTAGGCTTGAATTTATCATCAATCGTATGATTGGTGTTCACCCAAGAGCGTTGCTGGAATTTGATAAGCAATCTCCTGAGCTACAAGCAGAAATTCGCCAAATGATGGCAGGTTATGATGACCCGATTGAATTTTATGTCGGTAAATTAACCGAAGGAATTTCGACTTTAGCCGCAGCCTTCTGGCCAAAACGCGTTATTGTCCGTTTATCTGACTTCAAGTCAAACGAATATGCCAACTTAGTCGGTGGGGATATTTATGAACCTGAAGAAGAAAACCCAATGTTAGGTTTCCGTGGTGCAGGGCGCTATGTGTCTGATAGCTTCCGTGCCTGTTTTGCATTGGAATGTGAAGCGGTTAAACGTGTTCGTAATACCATGGGCCTAACAAATGTTGAAATCATGATCCCATTCGTTCGCACGGTTGCACAGGCGGAAGCCGTAGTTGCAGAATTGGCTAAACATGATTTGAAACGTGGTGAAAATGGCTTAAAAGTTATTATGATGTGCGAAATCCCATCAAATGCTTTACTGGCTGATCAATTCCTCGAACATTTTGACGGTTTCTCTATCGGTTCGAATGATATGACTCAGTTAACATTAGGTCTTGATAGGGACTCGGGTGTTGTTTCTGAATTATTCGATGAACGAAATGATGCCGTGAAAGCGATGTTATCCATGGCAATACAGGCTGCAAAACGCCAAAATAAATATGTAGGCATTTGTGGGCAAGGGCCATCCGACCATCAAGATTTCGCTCAATGGTTGGTTGATGAAGGTATTGATAGTTTATCTTTAAACCCTGACACCGTTGTGCAAACATGGCTAACGATAGCTGAAAATCAATAACTATTTAGTTTTTTAATTATCAAGGCTGAATGTGAATAGCATTCAGCCTTTGTGTTTACTTAATCAAAGCTACCTATTATAGAAATTGATAAATTCTATAATAGGTAGTTTGATATTAAATAGTTTTGAATAAGTGGTTGTGTAATGCTTTTTAGGCATAAACAAACAATAAGCTAAATATAATTACCCTTATTATGCGTATTAAATTTAACAGGCAAGTATATGCTAAATAAGAGTAACGTAAGTTAATTAATTATATAACGCCAAAGGAGTATTATAACGGATAATAATGACAAAAATTGATGTTAATCAATAATTATAAAGTGATGTTCTGATTATGACATGAATAGTATTCATATTAAATAAAGATAAAAAAAAAGCCTATCATGGGCTGACAGGCAAAGACTACACACAGCAATTCAGTTAATAAAGCAACGCCTAAAGGGGGAAGGGCGCGGCTTCTTAGATTCATATGATTCAATAATTGAATATTAAACTATTCATATTATACAATCATTAAGAACACTCTCAATATTAATATTACTCATTGTTACTTAAAGAGAATTAATTCAATAGATTTATGTTAACATAAATTAGACTAAATACTAACGTTAGAATGTTAAATATTGTTTCTAAATATTAATGGAACTAGATTTATTAAGTTCGCAAGCATGTATAGCTTAAACATACCTGCGACTAATTGGCGGTATACTACTTTTTAATCGAAAACTCTTCCTCTAGAAACTTTTCAGTTTCTGTTAAGTCTTCATTCGGAACAGCGACTTCGTTCATCCAAGCTTTTAATAAGCTGTAAGAAACTGCTAATACAACCGGGCCGATAAACAAACCAATCATACCAAATGATAAAATTCCCCCAATAACACCAACAAGGATTAGAACCATGGGTAAGTCTGCGCCCATTTTAATTAACCATGGGCGAAGAACGCCATCCATAGTAGCGACAACGGCAGCCCAAATAGCCAAGATGATCCCCCAGGTCGTATCACCTGTCCAAAATAGCCATAACACGGAGGGGATCATGATTAATAAAGGCCCTAATTGAGCCACACAGCAAATAAACAATAGAACAGTCAAGATTGCTGCGTAACCGATACCAGAAAGAGCGAGGCCAATGCCACCGACAATGGCTTGAATGAGTGCAGTCACAACAACACCTAACGCAACGGCTCGAATAGATTGTGCGGCTAATACGACAGCTGCATCTCCACGGATCCCTGCAAGACGCACAGCAAAGTGGCGGATACCAACCATGACTGATTCGCCTTTAAGATAGAGTAAACCACTAAACAGCAGCATTAACATCAAGTGAAAAACAAATCTTCCTGCACTAATAGCTTGTGTGGCAAACCAACCTGCGGCTTGGCCAAAGTAGGGTTGAATTTTGGCAAGTAAAGCATTACCCCCACTGGCAACTAAGCTATGCCATGCATAGTAAATTTTTTCACCTACCATCGGGATAGTATTTAGCCATTCTAAATCAGGCAGCGTTAGGCTTGATGGTGATTTAGCTAAATCAATAAGTGGAGTACTATTTTCAATAATACTGCCAATTAGGATACCTAATGGGATAACGAATAATAGTAATATAAGAAGAACCATCACTAATGCAGCTAACCAGCGCTTGCGCCATAAGCGAGCTTCGAGTCTTAATAATAGTGGCCAAGTTGCAATTACCATCATTCCCGCCCATACAAAGCCAAGAATAAATGGATTAAGTACCCAAAAACAGGCTGCTATCATTAAAACGATGGATAATAGGCCGAAAATAAGTTTGGGAAGATCCAAGCGTTTTTGAGATTTTTCCATTAATGATTGATCCTTTGCAAATGAAAATTCTGCGTGTCTAGCAAATTTTTAGGTGAAAATAACGTAATTATTTTTCACGGTTAAAAAAAACAATATTGTGATATGGTTCATGATGACAATGTCATCAGCGGCTGTGCTGTCTTTACAGGCTGTGAAGATAACTCATCATAGACCTCAGACACTATTGTGCAACTTAAAATAAAGATAGTACATAACGAGTAATGCGAACACTAAACAACAAGAGTCATCGTTAATAATGATCCCGCGTATATCAGAAGCTCCTCATCTTAGTCATTTAGTTATTGAGTTCTTGCATGAGCTACAAGAACACGGTTTTACTGGGGATAACGGCACCAGCTATGCTGAGCGTTTATCCATGGCGACAGATAATAGTATTTACCAACTATTACCCCAAGCGGTTGTGTTTCCGCGTTCGAGTGCAGATGTACAAATAATCACTCGGCTTGCGGGGCAAGCGAAATTTCGTGAGCTTAGCTTTACCCCTCGGGGAGGGGGAACGGGAACTAATGGGCAATCCTTAACCGAAGGGATTGTTGTGGATATGTCCCGTTATATGAATCGAATTTTAGAAATAAACCCAGAGCAAGGTTGGGTTAAGGTTGAAGCAGGGGTCATCAAGGACCAATTAAATCAATATCTCAAGCCTTATGGCTATTTCTTTTCACCGGAGCTATCTACCAGTAACCGAGCAACGCTAGGTGGAATGATCAACACTGACGCATCAGGCCAAGGTTCATTAGTCTATGGTAAAACCTCTGATCACGTGTTAGGCGTTAAAGCCATGGTTTTAGGGGGAGAATGCTTAGATACGCGCGCTATGCCTATCGAACTCGCCCAAACGATTGCGTCAGAAGATTCTACAGTGGGGCGTATTTATAAAACGGTGTTAGAGCGCTGTTTAGAGCAACGTTCTCTAATTGAAGAAAAATTTCCCAAATTAAATCGTTTCCTGACAGGGTATGATTTACGTCATGTGTTTAATGATGAGTTAACTGAATTTGACCTTACTCGCATTCTCACTGGCTCAGAAGGCTCTCTTGCTTTTATCACTGAAGCAACATTGGATATTACGCCACTTCCTAAAGTACGTCGTTTAGTGAATGTGAAATATGACTCATTTGAGTCTGCACTGCGTAATGCCCCCTTTATGGTACAAGCCAAAGCGCTATCAGTTGAAACTGTAGATTCAAAAGTGCTTAACCTAGCGAAAGAAGACATCGTTTGGCATTCTGTTAAAGCCTTAATTACGGATGTGCCAAACAAAGAAATGTTAGGGTTAAACATCGTTGAATTTAGCGGCGATGATGAAGATGAAATCAATCAATTGACTGAAAGCTTGTGCCAACGCTTAGATGAATTAATGGCGAATAATCAAGCTGGGGTGATTGGCTATCAAACTTGCCATGATCTTGAAGATATTACGCGTATTTATAACATGCGTAAAAAAGCCGTGGGGCTGTTGGGTAACAGTAAAGGTGCGGCGAAGCCAATTCCATTTGTTGAAGATACCTGCGTTCCTCCTGAGCATCTTGCTGATTATATAGTGGAATTTCGTGCGTTATTAGACAGTCATAACTTAAATTATGGCATGTTTGGTCATGTGGATGCAGGAGTATTACATGTTCGTCCAGCGCTGGATATGTGCGATCCACAACAAGAAGTATTGATGAAACAAATTTCTGATGAAATTGTTGCATTAACTGCTAAATACGGTGGGTTGTTGTGGGGGGAACATGGGAAAGGTTTTCGTGCACAATATAGTCCTGAATTTTTTGGTGATGAGCTATACGGTGAGTTGCGCAATATCAAAGCGGCATTTGACCCCGATAACCGCTTAAATCCGGGTAAAATTTGCCCACCTGCGGGGTTGGATGCACCGATGAAGCAGGTTGATGGCATCAAACGAGGAACGTATGACCGACAGATACCAGTCCAAATGCGCCAAGAATTCCGTGGTGCAATGGAGTGTAATGGTAATGGGCTGTGTTTCAATTTTGATGTGAAGAGCCCGATGTGTCCATCCATGAAGGTGAGTGGTCAACGAATTCATTCTCCAAAAGGCCGTGCGACACTTGTTCGTGAGTGGCTAAGGCTATTAGCTGAACAAGGTGTTACACCAGAACACCTTGAAAAGGGCATTACACAAGACCAACCGTCATTGCGTGGGCTGATAGAAAAAACACGTAACACTTGGCGCGCTAAACAAGGTGATTATGACTTCTCTCATGAAGTGAAAGCCTCAATGGCAGGATGTCTTGCCTGTAAAGCCTGCTCAACGCAATGCCCAATTAAAATTGATGTCCCATCATTTAGAGCTAAGTTTTTAGCGTTGTATCATGGGCGTTATTTGCGTCCTATTCGCGATTATATTGTTGCAAATGTTGAAGCGAGTGCACCTTTATTTTCCAAAGTGCCCGGCGTATTTAATTTCTTTTTGCGTCAACCGGTGGTGCAAAAACTGAGTCAACATACTATCGGTATGGTGGATTTGCCGTTGTTCTCTCAACCAACATTAAAACAAGAACTTTCAGGTCATGCAGCGGTTTCTGTCACGCTTGAACAACTTGAAAGTATGACGGATTCACAACGTGAAAAACATGTGCTGGTGGTTCAAGACCCTTTCACTAGTTATTACGACGCCAAAGTGGTGGCAGATTTTGTCCATTTAATTGAGAAATTAGGTCTTAAGCCTGTGTTGCTACCGTTCTCGCCGAATGGAAAAGCACAACACATCAAAGGCTTTTTAGCGAAGTTTGCTAAAACGGCTCGTAAGACGGCAGATTTTTTAAATCGAGTGGCAAGATTGCAGTTGCCAATGGTCGGTGTTGACCCCGCACTAGTACTTTGTTATCGCGATGAATATCATGAAATTTTAGGCAAAGACCACTGCCAATTTACGGTGATGTTAGCGCATGAATGGTTAATGACATTGCCTGAACCACACAATGTGCAAACCACATCGACCCAGCCGTGGTATTTTTTCGGTCATTGTACTGAATCAACGGCTTTACCTAATAGTGCGAATCAATGGGCGGTGTTATTTGCACGCTTTGGGCAAACATTAAATAATGTTAGTGTTGGCTGTTGTGGCATGGCTGGGACTTATGGGCACGAAGTGGCCAATCTTGAAAATTCAAAAGGAATATATAACTTATCGTGGAAGGAGGCGATGTCTTCTTTGCCAAAAGAACGTTGTTTAAGTTCAGGTTATTCCTGTCGTAGCCAAGTTAAACGCATGGAAAATGTATCGATAAAACATCCGATTCAAGCGCTGCTGGAGATAGTTTAATGATTTGGAAACGTCAATTTAATTTGCAGCAACTCGCTGAAATGTCAAAAACCTGCATGTTAGGGCATCTCGGTATTGAAATCACGGCAATTGGCGATGATTATTTAGAGGGGATAATGCCTGTTGATCATCGCACCAAACAGCCTTTTGGGTTATTGCATGGCGGTGCTTCTGTTGTATTAGCTGAATCCTTAGGTTCAATTGCGGGTTATATGTGCTCGGAAGGAGAACAAAAGGTGGTCGGGTTGGAAATCAATGCCAATCATGTTCGTGCTGCTCGCTCAGGGGTTGTTAAGGGTATTTGTAAACCTATCTATTTAGGGCGCCGTCAGCAGGTATGGAATATTGAGGTTTTCAATGAGCAAGGCAAATTGTGTTGTACTTCTCGCCTGACAACCGCCGTATTATTTGAATAATAACCATTTTAATTGCAGGGTTTTTTGGCTAAGGAAAGGTCAGAAAACCCGATAAAACCCTTTATTTTGTATGGTTTTATGCCCATTCTTTCTATAAATTCATTTTTTATCAAGTTAATTAAGTTGTATAATAAATGCACCTTTATTAATTTGTGTCATTAAGTGTATTATTTAGTACAAATTTAAATAAAAAACACAACTCTACTTATTTATTGTTTATCAATGGGTTAAGCTTGTTTTTTTGTAATTTTGTTTGTTTTGCAATCTGAAAATGAACAAAAAAAGAGCTATAATAGCTATAACCTCTTAAAACAAATGGTTGAAGTCAATTAGCTAATCATTACCATAGGGTAGGCAGAGTTAATCTCCTGATAACAGGCTGAAAAGCCATAAGAAATGTGGGGTCAATATGACTGACGGTGTAGAGACATTTTCATTTGATGAAAACAATTGGCAGGGAGTTAGCCTGACACAAAGCGCTGCAAAACAAATCAAAAAATTGATGGTGCAAAACCCAAATACAAAAGGGCTTTCACTCGGCGTAAAACAGTCTGGCTGCGCAGGTTTCGGTTATGTGTTTGAAATGATCGAAAACCCAACAGACCAACACCTGTTATTTGAACTCGATGGCGCACACCTTTATGTGCCAAAAGAAGCAATGCCATTTATTGATGGCACAGTCGTTGATTTTGTCCAAGAAGGGCTGAATCAAATTTTCAAATTTAATAACCCGAAAGCCCAACATGCCTGTGGGTGTGGTGAAAGCTTCGGCGTTTAACATGTGAAGTCAGATTATGTCACAGAGCAATGTAGAAGTTGGCGATGATGTTCAAAGCTGGCTTGATGACCAGCGTTATAAAGAAGGCTTCTTTACCGAAGTCGCAACGGATGAAATGGCGAAAGGCATTAACGAAGATGTTATTCGTGCAATTTCAGCTAAACGTAATGAGCCTGAGTGGATGCTCCAATTCCGTCTTGATGCCTTTAATCACTGGAAAGGCATGGAAGAACCTCATTGGCTTAAAGCAAATTACCCAAATCTCGATTACCAAGACTATAGCTATTACTCTGCGCCATCTTGTGGCTCATGTGATGATACCTGTGGTTCGCAATCTGGTGCTACACAAGGCACAGGTGTGGCGGAAACCAATAATTATTTAACGGCTGAAGTTGAAGAAGCCTTTAACCAATTAGGCGTTCCTGTACGTGAAGGGAAGGCCGTTGCGGTTGACGCCATTTTTGACTCGGTCTCAGTATCTACAACTTACCGTGATGACTTAGCGAAACATGGTGTTATTTTTTGTTCGTTTAGTGAGGCTATTCAAGAATACCCTGAACTGGTACAGAAATATCTCGGGTCAGTCGTTTCGAGCCATGATAACTTTTTTGCTGCATTAAATGCGGCAGTGGCTTCAGATGGTACCTTTGTGTATGTACCAAAAGGCGTACACTGCCCAATGGAGCTATCAACGTATTTTAGGATCAACGCAGCCAAAACCGGCCAGTTTGAGCGCACGATTTTAATTGCTGATGAAGGTAGCTATGTGAGCTATATCGAAGGGTGTTCTGCACCTGTTCGTGATAGTTATCAGCTCCATGCGGCGGTTGTTGAAGTTATTATTCATAAAGATGCCGAAGTTAAATATTCGACTGTCCAAAACTGGTTCTCCGGTGGAGATAGCGAAGCCGGTGGGATCCTAAACTTTGTGACTAAGCGTGCATTGTGTGAAGGTGATAATTCAAAAATGTCATGGACACAGTCAGAAACTGGCTCTGCCATCACATGGAAATACCCAAGCGTTATCCTTAAAGGAGACAACTCTGTCGGTGAATTTTACTCCGTTGCATTAACGAACGGCAATCAACAAGCGGATACAGGAACGAAAATGATCCATATCGGGAAAAATACCCGTTCAACGATCATTTCTAAGGGTATTTCTGCAGGTAAAAGCCAAAACAGTTATCGCGGTTTAGTGAAAATTCTACCGAGTGCACATAACGCTCGTAACTTTACCCAATGTGACTCTATGTTAATTGGCACCCAATGTGGTGCACATACATTCCCATATGTGGAAGTTAAGAATAATACGGCACAACTTGAACATGAAGCGACAACCTCACGTATTGGGGAAGACCAGTTATTTTACTGTTTACAACGTGGTATCAGCGAAGACGATGCAATTTCAATGATTGTAAATGGTTTCTGCAAAGATGTGTTCTCGGAGCTTCCATTAGAATTTGCCGTAGAAGCACAAAAATTACTGGCGATCAGCCTAGAGCACAGCGTTGGCTGATCCTAATCGAGTTTATTTGCGCTAAAGCGCTAAAGGCATGTAAATATGTTAAGTGTTAAAGATTTACACGTGAGTGTAGAAGGTAATGAGATTTTAAAAGGGTTATCTCTGGAGGTAAAACCAGGGGAAGTTCACGCCATTATGGGGCCAAATGGCTCTGGTAAAAGTACATTATCCGCCACACTTGCTGGCCGCGAAGAGTATGAAATTGATAGCGGTGAAGTGACGTTTAAAGGTAAAGACCTATTTGCACTAGATCCAGAAGAGCGTGCAGGGGAAGGTGTTTTCCTTGCATTCCAATACCCTGTTGAAATTCCAGGGGTCAGTAACCAATTTTTCTTACAAACGGCAGTCAATGCGGTTAGAGAATATCGTCAGCAAGAAGCATTAGATCGTTTCGATTTTCAAGATTTTATTGAAGACAAAATCAAATTATTAGAAATGCCAGAAGATTTACTTGCACGTTCTGTCAACGTAGGTTTCTCCGGTGGTGAGAAAAAACGTAATGATATCTTGCAGATGGCAGCTCTAGAGCCTCAATTGTGTATTCTCGATGAAACTGACTCTGGTTTAGATATTGACGCGTTGAAAATTGTGGCTAATGGCGTGAATTCATTACGTTCGCCTGAGCGTTCTTTTATCATCGTAACCCACTATCAGCGTATTTTAGATTATGTGAAGCCTGACTTTGTCCACGTGTTATATCAAGGGAAAATCATCAAATCAGGTGATTTCAGTTTAGCGAAAAAACTGGAGGAGCAGGGTTATGGCTGGCTTATTGACCAACAGTGAAAGAGCACAAAAACGTGCGGAAGTTGCGAAGCTTAACGAGCAAGCAATGTCACGTTTTTCTGAATTATTTGAACTACGACATGGTGCGAATTCTCAACATGCTAAAACCCATTGGGAAATAGCAAAACAAGTTGGTTTACCTGTGTTTCGCCATGAAGATTGGCACTATACTCCACTAAATACTGTACTTGAGACTCAGTATCGTTTTAGTGATGGTGATGTTGTAGCACAAGACTGCGAAGCACTGGCTCTGCCAATTGATGCATATCGCCTTGTTTTAATTGATGGGCGTTATAGCTCTGCATTGAGCTCTATTGATATGGGGCCATTCCAAGTGGCTTTGCTTGATAACCAAGACTTGCTTCCTTCGCCTGTAAATAGCGAGATTTTTTTGCATTTAACCGAAAGCTTGGCTGTACAACCGTTAGTCGTCCATCTTGCAGCAAATAAAATAGCAGAAAAGCCATTGTACCTGCTCAATATTTCAACGGGTAGCGACGATAAACAGACCACCAATATTAGCCAGTATCGGTACCATTTAACCTTGGATGCAAACAGTAAAGCCCAAGTTATTGAGCATTATGTTAGTTTGAATGAGCAAAGGCACATGACTGGTAGTCGTTTAACAGTTGAAGTCGGTGATAACGCAGACTTTAGTCACTTTAAGTTAAATGTTGAAAATGGCCAAGCTCAGCATTTTGCTCACAATGATATTGTTATTGGGCGCGATAGCCGTGTGAAAAGTACCAGTTTTTTACTTGGCGCATTATTAACACGAAACCATACAAGTGCTCGCCTTGACGGTGAAAATACTGAGTTTGAACTCAACAGTATACTGCTGCCTAAAGGCAATGAAATTGCTGATACTCGTACGTATTTAGAGCACAATAAAGGTTACTGCAATAGCCGTCAATTACATAAAGTGATTGCGATGGATAGCAGTAAAGCTGTCTTTAATGGCATGATCAAAGTCGCACCCAACGCATTAAAAACAGATGGTCAAATGACTAACAACACATTGTTGTTAGGTGAAAAAGCAGAAATTGATACTAAACCTCAGCTTGAAATTTATGCAGATGACGTAAAGTGTGGTCACGGTGCAACGGTCGGTCGTATTGATGACGAACAACTGTTTTATCTGCGCTCAAGAGGAATTGAGGGTAAGGCAGCAAAACATATGATTATTATCGCATTTGCTGCGGAACTTACAGAATCTATTGAATCGGAAGAGTTAAAACACGCTGTGATGGCAAACATCCGCCAGCGCTTAGCGGAGGTTTAATATCCATGCTATTCAATGTCGCTTCAGTAAGGCAGGATTTTCCTGCCTTATCACAGTCAGTCAATAATCATCCGCTGGTTTATTTAGATAGCGCCGCAAGTGCACAAAAGCCTTTGCAAGTTATTGAAAAAGAAAGTGAGTTTACGTTACATCAGTATGCCGCGGTTCACCGTGGTATACATACTCTCAGTGCAAATGCGACGACAATGATGGAGGAGGTTCGCCAGAAAGCTGCCTCTTTCATTCACGCAGCTTCAAATGAAGAAATCGTGTTTGTTAAAGGCACAACGGAAGGTATTAACCTTGTTGCAAATAGTTTTGGTCGAAAGTATTTCCATGAAGGGGACAATATTGTCATCACTGAAATGGAGCACCATGCGAATATTGTACCTTGGTATATGTTAGCTGAGGAAATTGGCTTTGAAATTCGAATTATCCCAATTTCTGACGATGGTAGACTGCAATTAGATGTATTAAATGATGTCATTGATTCACGTACGCGATTATTGAGCTTTACACATATCTCTAATGTATTGGGAACAGTTAATCCCGTACAGGATATCATTAAACAAGCCCGAGCGATTGCGGCTTCAAAAGGTGGAGAGATCGCGATATTGGTCGATGGCGCGCAAGGTGCAATGCATCAGCAGGTTGATGTGCAAGCCTTAGACTGTGATTTCTATGTGTTTTCAGGGCATAAGTTATATGGCCCGACAGGTATTGGTATCCTTTATGGCAAAAAAGCTATTTTGGATATGATGCCACCATGGGAGGGCGGTGGGGCAATGATCCGCCAAGTCAGCCTGACCAAAGGGATCACTTTTGCTGATGCGCCATGGCGCTTTGAAGCAGGAACACCGAACGTTAGCGCAATTATTGGGTTAGGGGCGGCATTCGATTATTTAAACGCACTTAATTTACCTGATGTATTTGCTCATGAAGCTGAAGTAATGGCATATGCTTCTAAGAAATTGCAAGAAATACCATCAGTTATATTATATGGCAATGACCAACGGGAAGGCGTTTTGGCGTTTAATTTAGGCCAGCACCATGCCTATGATGTGGGTTCTTTTCTAGATAGATATGGTATTGCTATCCGTACTGGCCATCACTGTGCTTTACCATTAATGGAACATTATCACGTTCCTGCTATGTGCCGTGCTTCTGTGGGGATATACACCACGAAAGAAGAAATCGATTCTTTATACAATGCGTTACAGCGCATTAAAAAATTGTTAGGCTAAGCACATAAGAAATATATGGTAAAGGAACTGAGCATGCCCGCATTACCCGATGAAAATAAGTTATTACGTAATTTCTCCCGTTGTCAGGACTGGGAGGAACGCTATCTCTATATGATAGAGCTAGGGGGACGTTTACCTGAACTCTCAGAGGTACAAAGAAGCGATAATAATTTAATCGCAGGGTGCCAAAGCCAAGTGTGGATTGATATGCAAAAACAAGCAGACGGGACAATTACGTTTGCAGGTGATAGCGATGCTGCAATCGTTAAAGGGTTAGTTGCTATTGTGATTATCCTTTTTCAAGGCAAAACGGCGCAACAAATACTCGCACTCGATGTGAAGTCATTTTTTGAACAACTTGCATTGGAGCAACATTTAACACCTTCGCGAACTCAAGGTTTAAATGCGATGATCCGTACAATTTTATCGCGTGCGGCACAATTAGTATGATCCTACCGAGGGAGCGTTATGCTCCCTTGAGGTTGTTGACAAAGCGGGATAAAAGCGTGGTTTTTCCCGCTTTGTGTTATCAGCCGAAAATCAATAAATTGATTTTCCTAATTTATTTTCAATAACCTATTAGACTTGCTGCCAAACATAATATGTTTGGCAGCAAGTCTGCAGGGAGCTTTATGCTCCCTTACTTATTTTACTTCTTGGTTATTATTTTTATTCGACCAGTCCATTAAAGTGATTGTATTTGGCTATCATAAAAAGACTACTACCTTATTAATACTTAATAAAAATATTTAATTAGTATTAAAGATATGAAGGATAGTTGCTATTATGAACAATAATCATTGAATTATTGTAAGAACACTATTTTCCTTGGAGTAGGTATGAAAAGAGTTTTGACGGTGGCAAGTTTATTTGTCATGAGCGCCTTATTGGCTCCAGCTCAAGCAAAAGAATATCCATTACCTGACAGTAACACTCGTCTTATCGGGGAAAATTACACGTATATCGTCCCCAATGATGGGCGACCATTGGAGGCCATTGCAAGTGAGCACCAAATCGGTCTACTCGGTATGCTTGAAGCAAACCCAGGAACAGACCCGTACCTTCCTGAAGCGGGTAAAGAACTCATCATTCCAGCACAAATGTTGTTACCATCAACACCAAGAACGGGAATTGTGATTAACCTGGCGGAGCTGCGTTTATATTATTACCCTGCGAACAGTGAGGAAGTGATTGTTTATCCTATCGGTATCGGCCAGTTAGGTCGCGACACACCTGAAATGGTGACTTCAGTAAGTCAGTCAATTAAAGATCCTACATGGACACCAACGGCGAATATCCGTAAAAATTACGCTAAAGAAGGTATAACTCTTCCAGCCGTCGTTCCAGCAGGGCCTGAAAATCCAATGGGCTTGTATGCATTACGCCTAGCGTATGGGCGTGGTGAATATCTGATACACGGCACTAATGCGGATTTTGGTATTGGTATGCGAGTGAGCTCCGGTTGTATTCGTTTACGTCCTGATGATATCGAAGCATTATTTAAAACAGTACCAAAAGGAACTCGTGTCCAAGTTATTGATCAGCCTGTCAAATACTCCAAAGAAACTGATGGCAGTTATTACATTGAGGTGCATCAGCCATTGTCACGAACAAGCGGTGATGACCCACAAACCATGCCAATCAAGCTGTCTGACGATTTCAAGCGTTTTCTAGAAAATGAAGGGATTGATAAGGCTTTAGTGGAAAAAGAGCTAGCAAGGCGTTCTGGTATGCCTGTGCGTGTAAATAATGATCAGAGTAATGGTATCCCTGAAGATGAAACACAACACCAAGGTTTAGTACCTATTGAGCCATTCTCGATTTCACAGCCAGAACCCATCTATGACGGTAAAGTTGGGGCCTTGCTACCTGCGAAATACCGCTCTTCTGTTGTAACTCAATAACCCTGACCAAATAATAAGGGCCTATTTTCATAGGCCCTCATAAATGCTACTAGCTTCAAAGAAGGATCTTTAAGACTAGATTATCGCCAAATCGAACTTATTTTTTGTAAGTACGAACTTGGTTATCCAGACGTTGGTTAGCACGTGCTGCTTCTTCTTGAGCTGTCTGTACGTCAGAGCGCAGAGACTGAACGTCGTTGCTCAGTTGATCAACTTTACCATTCAGAGTTTGCACATCTGAAGAGAGTTTTTGCACTTCAGTGCTGTTAGAACAACCCGCTAGTAATGCTGAAGCTAATACGATAGAGCCCAGTACAATTTTAGTACGAATCATTATTTTACCCTCTAGATTGATTTATCTTGAAAATATAAAAAAGCAAGTCACCAAACAATAGAGCTAAGCTTGTTATCTTAAAGCTTGCTATATCCCTTTAAAACAACCTAATGAAAATTAGGGTATGGCACTTACTATGTCTTATGCTAGTACTAAATATGAAGTTTTGCTAGAAATACTTTATATTTAGTACTAGGAAAAAGAAGAAAAATTTAAATTAAGATCAATGAAGGTTGTTATTTGACCAATTTAAGTGGGGTTTATGATATTACACTTAAAATGCAATAAGATATTTACTAGAGAAAAGTAAATAAAGGGATAGTTACATCAAGGCAGCACTAAATGTTAAATCTAAATAAAAAGGCCGATAGCTAAAATAATCACTATCGGCCTTTTAGAAGACAATTAAAGACTAATTAAAGTACGTGAACTGAAGATGTATTGGTTGTTCCGCTTTGTACTAATGCGCCAGAGACCATTACAACCGCATCACCAGAAACAGCTAAACCACTTTCTAGAGCTGCGCGTTTACCTTCACGATAAAAGTCATCTGTAGAAGTAAAACCACCAACTATCATTGGGATCACACCTTTAACTAACAGTAACTGGCGTGCAGTTTCTTCATTGGTAGTTAACGCTAAGATTGGTGCAGTAGGGAAATACTTACGGACAGACTTAGCCGATTTACCGCCATAAGTTGCAACAACGATTAATGGGACATCTAATTTTTCAGACATTTCCACCGCACCACGACATACAGCCTCAGTGACACGTAGGCGTTGGCTTGGTTTTTGGTTATCGATGCGAGTTTGCATTACACGGTCTGTACGTTCACAGATAGTTGCCATAATGGTAACAGCTTCTACCGGGTATTTACCTTTAGCACTTTCACCAGACAACATAACCGCATCAGTGCCATCTAAAATAGCATTGGCAACGTCACCCGCTTCCGCGCGAGTAGGGCGTGGGTTTTTGATCATTGAATCAAGCATCTGGGTTGCTGTGATCACGACTTTGCGTGCTGCAACACATTTTTCAATCATCATTTTTTGTGCAAAAATAACTTCTTCAACTGGGATTTCAACGCCTAAATCACCACGAGCGACCATGATGCCGTCAGAGGCTTCTAAAATCTCATCAAAGTTATTTAAACCTTCTTGGTTTTCAATTTTAGAAATAATTTGGATGTTCTCGCCACCGTGTTTTTTCAGGTGAGCTCGAATTTCTTCAACATCTGAGCGCTTACGAATAAATGAAGCAGCAACAAAATCAACACCTTGCTGGCAACCAAAGACTAAGTCTTCTTTATCTTTTTCTGCTAATGCTGGAAGGCCAATTGAAACGCCTGGCAGGTTAACCCCTTTTTTCTCACCGAGGTCACCGTTATTTAAAACTTCACAAACAACTTCAGTTGCAGTGACATTAGTCACTTTCATACCAATTAAGCCATCATCAACTAATACGGTATTGCCAACTTTCAAATCTGAAGTTAAACCCGCATAGGTCACCGCAACTTTATCTTTATTACCTACCACAGAGGTATCGGTAGTAAATGTAAAAGTTTGGCCAGCAACGAGAGAAACGTCGTTACCACCTTCCAATTTCATGGTGCGGATTTCAGGCCCTTTAGTATCTAGCAAAATAGCAGCTTGTTTACCTGTTTTTGCACAAACAGCGCGAAGGTTTTTGATACGTTGACCGTGTTCTTCGTAGTCACCGTGAGAGAAATTGAGACGCATGACGTTCATGCCTGCATCAAGGAGTTGGGTCAGTTTTTCTTCTGATTCGGTTTTTGGACCGATAGTACAAACAATTTTGGTTTTTTTCATGGCAGTCTATCTAATGTTATAAAGGAAATCGGTATTGCCGCCGATGCTTAGTACATTTAATAAGTCGTGCGCAGGGTAAATTTTGTTGCGCAACTCATTTATAAGAATAGGCGACAGTCTGGTGTTTAATGCATTTTTACACTTAAATTTGTCACATTTTGATTCTTATTATAGTGTAGATGACAAATTCAATTAAAGCTAACGTATTGATTTATTACTGTTGAAACCTTTCAGCCAATGTGAGTATTATAGACAACAAAAAACTGTGAGACAAATCAAATTTTATTAAATTAAAAGAAGAAGGCGTTCAGATCAAAAATTCAGTTGATATTAGGCTGTTAATTTGTTGCGCAACAAAATAAGGGAATAATAATAGACAATCAAGAGAAATTATAGTGGGGTAGGAAGATAAATTAAATGGTGCGTCCGAGTAGACTCGAACTACCGACCCCCACCATGTCAAGGTGGTGCTCTAACCAACTGAGCTACGGACGCACTGAGAGACTTGATTTGTGTTAATTTGAAATGGTGCGTCCGAGTAGACTCGAACTACCGACCCCCACCATGTCAAGGTGGTGCTCTAACCAACTGAGCTACGGACGCGCTGAAAATTAACATTGTGTTCACTAGAAATGGTGCGTCCGAGTAGACTCGAACTACCGACCCCCACCATGTCAAGGTGGTGCTCTAACCAACTGAGCTACGGACGCATCTAAAAGTTATCTAGGTGACAACGGGGATGAATATTAACGTTATGAAGTTCATCTGGCAAGGGGAAAATGTATTTTCGTGATAGTTTGCTCGTATTTAAAACTATCTGGTGCGAAATACATCTTCTCCCATAATAAAAAGCTTAAAAAACCGTCGATTAGCGCGCTGAACGAAGTAAAACAACATCCTCTGTCTGCTTATGGATCCACATAATTCGTGTCGCCATTCCTATTGCAGCCGCACTCAAACCAATAATAAAGCCAATCCAGAAGCCTTTAGGCCCCATCGCCGGTGCAATGATATCAGTTAACGCTAAGATATAGCCGGAAGGTAAGCCAAGTAACCAATATGCAGTGAAGGTAATAAAGAAAATAGAACGCGTATCTTTATAGCCACGTAAAATGCCCGCACCAATAACTTGCACAGAGTCTGACAACTGATAAATAGCGGCGTATAGCATTAAACTACTAGCTAAAACAACCACCTCGGGGTTTTTGTTATACATCATTGCAATCGGCTCACGGAAGACGGCTGTGAGAACCGCGGTAAAACAAGCGACCATTAAGCCAACAGCAATGCCAGTATAAGATGAAACTTTAGCCGCTTCAGTTGATTTCTGTCCCAAGTTGTAACCTACGCGAATGGTTGCAGCTATTCCTAATGATAATGGGAACATAAACATCACAGAGCTGAAATTCAACGCAACTTGGTGACCAGCTACTGCGACAACACCTAATGGAGCGACTAGCAGTGCAACGACAGCAAATAAAGTGACTTCAAAGAAAAGTGCCAGACCAATTGGTGTACCTAACACAATAATTCGCTTCAAGATTAATGGATTTGGCGATGTGAAAGAGAGTGTAGGGCGAATATCACGCTGCGCAGTAGCACGTTTCACATACCATCTCATCATCAGACACATAGCCCAATACACTGATGCGGTGGCGACACCGCAACCAACACCACCTAAAGCGGGGGCACCAAAGTGACCATAGATAAAGATATAGTTAATGGGAATATTAATCATTAAGCCGAGAAAACCAATCACCATCCCCGGCTTGGTTTTTGAAAGCCCTTCACATTGGCTACGATATACTTGATAAAATAAGTAGCCTGGCGCACCCCACATAATAGCATGTAAAAAACGGACAGATTTATCCGCCAATTCTTTATCAATATGGGGCATATTACTAATAATTAGCTGACTATTATAAAGAAGGCACATAATACCTAAGGCTAAAAGTAGCGCTAACCACAGGCCCTGCTGAATTTGGTCACCAATTAAGTTACGACGACCTGACCCATTCATTTGTGCAACGATTGGGGTTAATGCCATTAAAATCCCTTGGCCAAAAAGAATAGCTGGCAGCCAGATGGAAAAACCAACTGCAACTGCGGACATCTCAATTTCACTAACGCTTCCAGCCATAACTGTATCCACAAACCCCATCGCAGTTTGTGAAAATTGAGCTAAAACGATAGGAATACCAAGTGCCAACAAGCTACGCGCTTCTGTAAAATATTTCTGCACGCATACACCTTTGTAATAAAAGCAAGTAAGAGGAAAAAAATTAGAAAAATAAGTGAGTTACTTAAAACTCATTGATTATTAAAAACCGCTCATTCTATCCCGTTTCTAAATAGATTCCAATAATGATATGGTAACAAACTATAAAAGAGCATTTTCAAGCCTAATATATTACTGAATATAAGGTTTATTATCGTGTTGTTTACCACTCAAATAGGATAGATCTCTAAAAATTCTGATGTAAACTGAGTCTATTAATCCACTACACTGAGAATCATTATGTTTACAGGCATTGTTCAAGCGACTGCTCCTATTATTGAAATTACAGAAAGAGCCAACTTTAGAACTCATGTAATGAAGTTTACCCCAGAATTGCTGAAAGGTTTAGAAACAGGGGCCTCCGTTGCGCATAATGGTTGTTGTTTGACGGTAACAAAAATTGATGGCGAAAGAGTCAGTTTTGATCTAATTAAAGAAACCCTGAGATTAACTAATTTGGGGGAATTGCAAGAAGGTGATGTTGTTAATATCGAACGTGCCGCAAAATACGGTGACGAAATAGGTGGGCATGTTGTTTCTGGTCATATTATGACAACCGCTGAAATTAGTAAAATCTTCACATCTGAAGATAACCATCAAATTTGGTTGTCAATTCATGATAAACCATTAATGAAATACATTTTACATAAAGGATTTGTAGCGATTGATGGTATTAGTTTAACTGTCGGTGACGTGATCAATAATCGTTTTTGTGTGCATCTCATTCCTGAAACATTAGAGAGAACAACATTAGGTAAAAAACGTTTGGGTGATAAAATAAATATTGAGATAGATCCACAAACTCAGGCGATTGTTGATACTGTTGAGCGTGTTTTAAATCAAAAAGAACAAGAAAGATTATTACAACAAGCAGAAGAATTGGCTGACGCAGCAAAAACAGAGTAAATAGGCATGCAAAGTAATAACCGTGTTTCGTGCTTGAAAGATAAATAGCGGCATAAACAGTCAGGTAGGCTATAGCAATAATGGTTTATGCTATAGCCTGAATGAAACACGTTCAATCTTTGTTTCTTGAATGTAGGTTATGAAGTTCTATTAAATAAAGATGATTAAAATTCTCAAAAATGACAACTAGCTCTAGCTTTCATTATTAATAGATCATCTTTCACTAAAATTGACAGAAAAGCTGGCGTTATCACGTTCAATTGCTTCAACTAATCGCCTGAAATGAGGGCTATTTTTATGCATCTCTAATGCCTGAGTGTCTTCCCATTCCTCGAAAACAATGTAACCATTCTCTTTAGCCATAAGATCATATTGAATGCATCCTTTCTCTCGGCGGCTTAGTTTTGCTAAGTCACGAACGATTTCTTTCGTTAAATACCCATCCGTCCTTTCTGTTGTAATTTGGGCATACACAACAATACTCATTCCGTTCTCCTTATGTATTAAGAACTATCTTAATGGGTACTTAGTTTTTGTATTGTAAAAAAGCGAATAACTCGATTTTAAAAATGCCGACGGCGTCATAGTAAAGTATCTTTTAAAATCACGGTAAAAGTGGGATTGATCATAATAGCCTGTTTCAAACCAGCGGTAGGTGTCTTGTTCTACTACCATACTTTTTAAAACATGTTCTAAGCGACAATTGATCTGGTACCTTTTTGGCGTAATACCATATTCTTTTAGAAACTCTTTTTGAATGACACGGACATGTAAGCCGGTCTCTTCGGCAATTTCAGTGATTTTTTTAGTTGGGTTACGATATAGCAACTCTAAGATTTCATCTATGAAATGAGGTTTTTTCTTGGCTTTTGTCTTATTAAAACACTCTAACAGCTCTTTAAATGAAGAATTAGCTAAAGCTTCAAACCAGCGGTCTTCCCATATGCCACTCAATGCGATGGGTTTATCCGTATAATTTAGTGTGCTTTGAGGTAGTAAAAAACGTAAGGCATCATGACGAATACGTAATACCATGACTTTAGAATGATTGGGGCTAGCAGTAAACGTATTAACCCTAGGAATAATAAGTTGGTATGAGTCTGCGACTGAGTCGCTCTCTGTTGTCATGCAAAAAGCATCTGATGAAACCCAGATTTCAGCACCAGTTCCAGGGAAAATTTTAATTGCCTCTGTAAACTCTTTGATTATCAAAATAGAACTAACAAAGGATTTTAATTCATCTGGTGGATAATACTGTTTTAACATCATTTTTGAGCACTCATTATTTAATGTCGCAATGATAACGTTTTTTAACAAGAAAATTAACCAAGAAATATCTATATCTTAGTAGATGACAAAATAAAAGCCTTATTTTTTAGTGAAATCCGCTTTGAATAAAGAAAATTGATGAGAGAATATTAGGGGTTGTAAGTTAAGAATAATGGGTTATATAGCAACATACTTAATAAATATTACCGTATCCTCACAAGTGCTATACACTGAAGGAACATTTTCTTGAATTCACTAAAATAAAAACCATGCCGAGTCTTATCGGCATGGTTGATTCAGTAAACTACACTTTATGAATTCGCATGGTAATCGACTTGCTTAAGAGTTTGATTGTTTTTGCTGGCACAACGTTGCATAAAATAGCCAATGGCCATTGGAATAATTGTGACTGCCATGACCCCGGTTGTTGCCAACAATGGATCGAAGGTCAAGGCAGAAACAAGTAGGCTTGCTAAAAAACATAGCCCTAATTGTAAGGCATTTTGTAACGCAGCTGCTTTACCACTCGCACTAGGAAATGTATTTAGTGCTTTAGATACTGCAATTGGGTAAGAGGCTCCATTCATTGCTGCCATAAAGCAGAATGGAATCAAGATCATGGTTAATGATGGTGTGGTATAGATAGCCATGATAAATAAAATGGACATGCTTAGCGCGTAACCAAGAAGTAACAATGGAAATATTGTTTCTGCTCGGATTTTTGCTAATAAAATACGGCAGCCATATCCACCAATAATGAAGGCTAGAGTTTGTGGAATATAACTCAAACCAATATCAGCAGGATTGAAGCCCATATTGCGTAAAATAAAGGGAGAACCTGTTAGCCAAGCGAAGAAACCTGCACTACAGGATGCATAAACTAGTACGTTGCCGCTGAAAACAGGGGAACTGAGCAAATTTGAGAAAGAA
The DNA here is from genome assembly GCF_011045615.1 of Providencia sp. PROV004. Lineage (NCBI taxonomy): Bacteria > Pseudomonadati > Pseudomonadota > Gammaproteobacteria > Enterobacterales > Morganellaceae > Providencia > Providencia sp. PROV004. Next base: position 2,767,342 of record NZ_CP042859.1, on the reverse strand, counting down.
ATCTTAGCTTGTGGTTGGTTGTCATCAGTTATTGTTTTAACTGAAACATTTTTCAAAAAGAGCGTTGGTAATAAAAGTAATATACCCACCGCCATTAGGATCAGGAAAATTGCTTCCCATGTTTGGTGCTCAAGAACCCATGCACCTAATAATGGCGCTAAAGCAGGGGATAGCGCGACTAGCGGCATAATAGAAGCAAAAACTTTTTGGGTATTTGCTTCATCATAGCGGTCGATAACTAGTGCTTGCCACAAAACAGCCGCGGAGCAGACTCCAACCGCCTGTAAAAAACGTAGTGTTAATAGCTGTGTTGCGGTTTCCACCCAATAAATAGCTAAGCTACTTAAAATGAAAATAGTTAAGCCCACAATGAGAACAGGCTTACGGCCAAGTTTGTCTGATAATGGCCCCCATAATAGCTGAGCGAAGGCAAAACCAGCTAAAAAGATACTGAGAGAAGCACTGATCGCGCCTTCGGATGTATGCAGGGTGTCTTGCATAGCACCAAATGCAGGTAAATACATATCAATGGCTAAAAACCCCAGCATGCTAAGTCCTGCAAGGTACACCATAAATCCAGGGGCGTTTTTTTTCACAGTATTCGACATAATTATTACTTATCTGATATTTAAAAAAATGTTAATGATGACGCCATTGTATAGGCTATTTTTTTAGGTTGTGAAACGGTAATATTTGGATCTTGTTATCAAAATTTTTGAAAGGAGAAGTTATGTGGTCTGCGCATGCACTCGAAGTGATTGATGCAGTTGCTCGAACTGGAAGCTTTAGTGGTGCTGCTGAAGAATTGCACCGTGTACCTTCTGCAATCAGCTATACCGTTAAGCAAGTTGAAGAATGGCTTGCGGTTCCTCTGTTTGAGCGTCGACATCGTGATGTTGTGCTAACGGAAGCTGGGGCGATATTTATTAAGGAGAGCCGTTCTGTTATCAAAAAAATGACAGATACTCGTCACCAGTGTCAGCAAGTTGCGAATGGTTGGCGTGGTCAATTTAGTATTGCCGTTGATTGTATTGTCAAACCACAGCGGACAGAACAGCTAATTCTTGATTTTTATCGTCATTTTCCTGATATCGAACTCTTTATTCATCCAGAGGTGTTTAATGGGGTGTGGGATGCACTTGCTGATGGGCGTGTAGATGTTGCGATTGGTGCGACTCGAGCATCTCCAATTGGTGAAAGGTATAGTTTCCGTGATATGGGTTTTATGTCGTGGATGTGTGTTGCAAGCCCAGAGCACCCATTAGCCAGAATAGGTGAAAAACTGACCGATGATCAAATGAGAGAGTACCCTAGTTTGTGCCTTGAAGATACTTCACGTAACCTACCCAAACGTGATACTTGGGCTCTTGATAACCAGCGTCGGCTTGTTGTGCCTTACTGGGAAAATGGCTTAGCTTGTTTAGTTAATGGGTTATGTGTTGGGATGGTACCTGAGCATCGAGCGGCTCCGCTTTGTGAAAACGGCCAATTAGTTGAACTATCATTAGCGCAGCCTTTTCCACCCAGTCCTTGCTGTTTAACTTGGGTGGAAAATAATACATCACCAGCGCTCAGCTGGTTGTTAGATTACCTTGGCGATAACGAAACGCTTAACGCAGAGTGGCTTTCAACCTAGTTATTCGTACTATCGGCGGTAATCGATAAATGGACCATCTGCAACAGAACGACGTTCTACAAGGCGAGGGTGGACTTCGATTGTTTGAGCATCTTCGCGCTTATTGACGATACGATCGAGCAGCATTGTGAAGGCCATTTGCCCTAAACGCTCTTTGGGTTGGTGGATTGTGGTCAATGCCGGTGTAAAATAGCGCGCATTTCGCACATTATCATAGCCAATGATTGAAATATCTTGTGGAACACGTAATCCCATTTCATCAGCGGCACAAATTGCTCCCATTGCCATGATATCACCACCACAAAATACAGCGGTAGGGCGCTGTTTATGGCTTAAAATTTGCGTCATTGCTTTATAGCCAGACTCAGGTTCGAAATCCCCCTGAACTATCCATTCTTCTTTTAGTGTAATTTTGGCCTCTTCCATTGCTTTTTTGAAGCCAGTTAAACGTCCAATACCTGTATTTCTTTCAAGTGAACCAGGGATCACTCCAATATCGCGATGCCCACGGTCAATTAAATAGCGACCTGCTAGGTATCCACCATGGAACGAGTTATCAATAATGCTATCTGTAAAATCGCCACGAGAAGTTCCCCAGTCCATGACTACCATTGGGATATTGCGGTAATCTTCTAGCATACCAATTAAGGTATCAGGGTACTCGGAACACATCACAAGTAAGCCATCAACGCGCTTTTGTGCTAGCATCTGTAAATACGCTTTTTGTTTTCCCAAATTGTTATGAGAATTACAAAGAATCAGCGTATAGCCTTTTTCATAACAGCTATTTTCAACAGATTCGATCACCTCAGCGAAGTAAGGCGCTTCACTGGAAGTTGCTAACAACCCAATCGACTTTGTGTGGTTAACTTTTAAACTACGGGCAACCGCACTTGGCGAATAATTGAGCTCTTTAATTGCAGCCCAAACCGCAGCCTTAGTGTCATCAGCTACAAAGCGCGTTTTATTAATAACATGGGATACGGTTGTGGTAGATACGCCAGCGCGCTTCGCCACATCTTTAATCGTTGCCATGGGGGAAAAAAACTCCTGACCAATAACCGGTCTCTATAAGAATTCTTGTTAAAAAATTACCTGCATATTGATGCATTGATCCTTTGCTGGCAATAATTTAGCGATTTGTTGTCGATTTTGTCTGATCTAGCGCAAAAACGAAAGAAATAATTGATGTTATAACATGTGATATAGACACTAGTTTTACTTTTTTGGATATGTATACTTAATAACCTTTATTGTTTCATGGTTATTTATTAATTCAATTACATTAGAATGAGAGGAACTCATGGATACAGATGTTAAATATGGATTGCTTGCTGCGCTGGGCTCATTAGCATTAATTATCTTTCTTGCTGCGCATATTTTCTGATTTTATTTCAGCCTTGAGTAGGGTGAATTTAAAAGGGCGAGTATATCTCGCCCTTGCAGTATCTAAACTTAGCAACAAGCAGAAATTGTTATGCTAAATTTTCTTCCACAAATTTCCAGTTAACCAGTGCCCAGAAGTTTTCTAAATATTTAGGGCGAGCGTTACGGTAATCGATATAGTAAGCGTGCTCCCAAATATCAACAGTTAACACGGGCTTATCATCACCAGAAATAGGTGTTGCAGCGTTAGATGTATTCACTATAGCAAGGCTACCATCTGCTTTTTTCACCAGCCATGTCCAACCTGCACCAAAATTTTTGGTTGCTGCATCAGTAAATTGAGCTTTAAATTCAGCGAAAGAACCGAATGATTTATTGATTGCATCAGCTACTTTACCTGTTGGTTCACCACCTGCATTTGGCGCTAAGCAATTCCAATAGAAAGTGTGATTCCAAACTTGTGCTGCGTTGTTAAAAACTCCGGCTTCAGAAGTTTTGATAATTTCTTCTAAAGATTTTCCTTCAAAGTCAGTGCCTTTGATTAGGTTATTTAAGTTAACAACGTACGTGTTATGGTGCTTACCATAGTGATATTCTAAGGTTTCAGCTGAGATATAAGGTTCTAAAGCATCTTTTGCATACGGTAAAGCGGGTAGTTCAAATGACATTTCGTACTCCTTGATTGCTTTTATATCAAAAAACTTAGGGTGTTTGCTCTTAAAATGAGCGAAATAGTCGGTTACTGCTTATCATTAGAGTTTCGCCTATCGGCGATATGATATTTAATATATTAATGATAACACGTTAAACCTTACAAAGGTAAAGGTAATAGCGTTACTCAAATGTTAACAAATAAATAGGGGAGTTACACATAGAAATCATATGGATATTCCGAATAGATGACCTGAATATATCAAATATGCATTTTTAACTAGAAATAGCTGCTTGTTTGACTTAGGTAAAGAGAAGATAGAAAAGATGCCTTTTTGCTTTTTGGAATGCTATAGTAATGCCCCTATAAAACTGGCATATTGTATGAAACAATTCAGTTTCTTATTATATCAGTCAATGTATTCTGTTAAGTTGCGGTAGACTCTCAGTTACCGGCTGACTGCAAACCTGCATCTTTGTTTTAAGGAAGTTAAAAATGACAACTATTGAAAGAATTGAGCGCCAAATTAAAGAAAACCCAATTTTATTATATATGAAAGGCTCTCCTAAACTTCCGAGCTGTGGTTTTTCTGCTCAAGCAGTACAAGCTCTGTCTTCTTGTGGTGAGCGTTTTGCTTATGTTGATATCTTACAAAACCCAGATATTCGCGCTGAATTGCCAAAATACGCAAACTGGCCGACTTTTCCACAATTATGGGTGGATGGTGAGCTGGTCGGTGGCTGTGATATCATCATGGAAATGTTCCAGCGTGGTGAGCTCCAGTCTCTAATCAAAGAAACTGCGGATAAATATCGTCCAGCAGATGAAGCTAGCGCAGACTAAATTAAGCCACAAATAAAAGACGTAAAAACCGTATTTGACGAAGGCATTTTTGCTTTACATCAAATACGGTTTTTTCTGTCATGGTGATTTACTAAAAGATTATTGACTGTCTTCAATAATTGGCCAACCACCCAATTTTTTCCACTTATTAACGATTTCACAAAATAGCAAAGCCGTGCGATTCGTATCATACAGTGCGCCATGAGCTTGTTTACCATCGAATGGGATACCCGCAGAAACACAAGCTTTTGCCAGAATTGTTTGACCAAATACAAGGCCACTCAGTGCTGCAGTATCGAAGGTCGCAAATGGATGGAAAGGATTACGTTTTAAACCTGCTCGCTCGGCCGCATTCATGACAAAGCTGTGATCAAAATTAGCATTATGAGCGACAATAATTGCGCGATTACAATCTGTGTTTTTCATTCCTTTGCGAATGACTTTAAATATCGCATGAAGGGCGTCATATTCGCTAACAGCACCGCGTAGAGGGTTTGTTGGATCAATTCCGGTGAAGGCAAGAGCGGACGGTTCAAGATTCGCCCCTTCAAAAGGTTCTACATGAAAATGCAATGTTTCATCCATGGAGAGCCAGCCGTCTTTATCCATTTTTAAGGTGATGGCAGCAATTTCTAACAGGCCGTCAGTTTTTGCATTAAACCCACCAGTTTCAACATCAATAACGACAGGATAGTATCCCCTAAAGCGGTTCACTAGGGCGTTTGGATTGTTTTTTTCAGACATTAGGACTTTCGATTTTAGTTTTCTAGTTGGATGACATTATGCCAAAACCAGTAAAAATTTGCAGGTAAACGGTGATAGAAGTTTAGGTGCTAAGTTAGGTACCTAAACTTCTAAATCATATCGCGAATTAATGGCCTAAGCCTTTACTTGCGCTTTTATTTTCGATCAGTTCAATTTTATAACCATCAGGATCTTCCACAAATGCAATCACAGTGGTTCCGCCCTTAACAGGGCCCGCTTCACGTGTGACGTTTCCACCTGCGTTACGGATATCATCGCACGTTTTTGCAACATCATCGACGCCTAGAGCGATATGACCATATGCATTACCCATATCGTATTGGTCAACACCCCAGTTATAGGTCAACTCTATGACGGCGCCTTCACTTTCATCGCTGTAACCAACAAACGCGAGAGAGTATTTATACTCTGTGTTTTCACTCGTTCTTAATAAGCGCATGCCTAACACTTTTGTGTAAAAATCAATAGAACGCTGCATATCAGTAACACGTAACATAGTATGGAGTAAGCGCATTTTAAACCTCTTAGAATCAGCCTGAATCGATTTACCTATTAATATAACGTGCTTAAATTAATAAATACAATGATTACAGTTTGTTTTTTGAACAAATAATGGTAATACTCATTTTTAGGAGTATATCACAGATTTAATGTGATTTTTTCTTTTGAAGGGGAAACTTATGGCCGAACAACTTGAATTTTTTGAGATCCCCAGCCCTTGCCGTGGTATTTGTCAAAGTAATGAGCAAGGTTATTGTCGAGGTTGTTACCGCACTCGTGATGAACGCTTTAATTGGCTAAAATTCTCGGATACTGAAAAACGAAATGTACTTCGTTTATGTCGCCAACGCTATTTAAGAATATTAAATAAAAAACCAGATCAAGAAAAAATCATCGATAAGCAACAACGACTCTTTTAATCCCCAGCTTCTTAAATTTCATTAGGAATAAAACAAATGTTTTATTCCTAATGTGAATTAATTCAACTGGAATTAATGATAAGCTATTTATTTCTTGGTTTATATTTCAATGAAATTTTATTTATTAAAAATTAGTATAGGTTAAATCAAAATGACTGTAATTAACATGATTTTAAGATTAACTATATTCATTTGTTTTTTAAAGGTTTATTTGTCGTTGTTTTTTTTATTGTTATTCATGACTACTATAAGAGGTAAAATAGATAGATCAAAAAGGAGAGTGCGGCTATTCTTATTAATAAGATAATTGATAGGTTATCTTATTAAGCCTGGATTGAGATAATGGATGAGTTTGCGAAGTATTAATGGGAGTTATACCACATAATAAACCAGTCATTATAACTAGAAATAGGTATTTAATAGCTAATGTATAAATAAAAAGTTGTAAATATAAAAGAAAATTAATATATAATTCAAAAAATAATATGAAGACGGTATGTTTTTTAGACATTATAATTATATAAAGGAGGGTAAATTGGAATCACAAATTGGGACAGAGTTATCACGTGTTGTTCGCATGTGGAGAGCATTAATCGACTATCGTTTGAAGCCTCTTAAACTCACACAGACACATTGGGTTACATTACATAATATAAGTCAACTACCACCTGAACAATCACAAATACAGTTAGCGAAAGCGATTGGTATTGAACAGCCTTCATTAGTAAGAACTCTAGATCAGTTGGAGGAAAAAAAACTTATTTCTAGGCATACTTGCACAAATGATAGGAGAGCTAAAAGAATAAAATTAACTGAAGAATCTGAACCTTTTATTAAAACTGTAGATCAAGTCATAAATAATACGCGTCTAGAAATATTGAATAACATTAGCCAAGATGAGCTTTATCAGTTGTCACAATTACTTCTGAAGCTTGAAAAGAATATTTTAAGACTGCAAAATGATTCTTGATGTGAAAATAATATGACTAGCTAATAAATGATATGCTAATTATTAAATTGGTAATAAAAATAATTGGATCATGCAATTTTTATAGGGTAATAATAGGATGAGCAATCACACTCGGTTATTGTTCTTGTTGAATGATTGCTGTGAAATATAATTAAAGTTGTAAATTGTATGTCTTGACGTTGCTTTTGTTTTTTTTATTAGCTAATTCATTGGTGTGTATTAATTAATAACAAACAATTGATTAGAGGGGATAGGCTAAAATAAGTTTATTGGTTTGAAAGCAAGGCATTTATGTGTAAACAAGAATTTACATTACTTAAAAGCCATGCATGATAAATATAAAATATGATTATCAAACATAAAGTTATTATATTATTCAGCAATATTTTTATAAGAAATGCTCACCGGCAATAGCCGGTGAGCATACCTAATTTAGTAACCGTAAGATTATCGAGGAGATACAGTAACGGTATTTCCGCTATTCGCAATCATAACGCGTTGACCATTACGGAAGGTGTTTGGGTCTTGTTTTTGAACTACAACAATGTTTTTGCCGCTATCGAGGCGGATTTCTAATTGAACACCTTGGCTTCTATTTAATGCGCCTTGAGCTTCTTGGCCAGCTAAGCCACCAGCGATAGCACCCGCAGCAGTTGCTAATGTGTTACCTGTCCCACCACCGATAGTGTTACCTAATAACCCACCAAGTACTGCACCACCAATGGCGCCAATTACGTTGCCGTCTTCACCAGCTTGAATAGTCACAGGGCGAGCATTCAGAACAGTACCATAAGTCACAGTCTGTACCTGTTTCGCATCCTTGGCTGAAATAGTATCACCAGAAAGCGTACTGGTATTGACACAGCCTGATAAAGCTGCAACTGCTACAACACCTACAAAAACTTTCTTAAGCATAAGAACTCCTATGAGATTTGCTGTCTGTGGCACTAACATAGCATCGTATATTTGTTTTCACCATAAACACAACAAGTATCAAAATAATGGTATTAAAAAGCGATGGTTAGATTACCGATATTGATTTAAATAAAGTGTAAACACTAGGTAAAATATCTCAAATTCGCGATTATTTCATTCAATAAGGCACTCTTTGTTAAATATTCAATAGGGTAGTCAGCTTATGAGCATCTTTTCGCACCCGTTGCCAAACAGAAATAAGGTGTTAAAACTTTAGCTGAGGTACAGAACCGTAATGCCGAGCTGATAAATATATTATGTACCATTATATTGGAAATGAAAATTTCAGGTATTACAAAACGTCTTTTTTATTTGGGTTGTCTAGCAATTTTGAGTTTTAAAGCATTTATTTATTATTCCTGCGAAGCGCGCCGAGAAATTGCATCGAATTGTTGACAAAATTTGTCATCAAAGCACAATCTTTTGTAGTCGAGCGTTGTAAAGTCAATGTGCACTCTGAAGGAACAAGAATAATGATGAAATCAGGTCGTTACATAGGGGTTATGTCAGGAACTAGCCTAGATGGTGTTGATGTCGTTCTTGCTGCAATTAGTGACAAATTTGTCGCAGAGCAATCCAGTTTGAGTGTTGCATTTCCTATTGGATTAAAAAAAAGAATTTTAGATATATGCCAAGGACAAGTAACAACGCTATCAGAGGTTGGTAAAATTGATAGAGAGCTAGGCTCTTTATATGCAGATGCAATAAACCAGCTTCTTACTCAAACAGGGCTAACATCCGAAGATATCATTGCCATTGGTTGCCATGGTCAAACTGTTTGGCATGAGCCTGATGGCGAGCAACCTTTTACTATGCAGTTAGGTGATAATAACCGTATTGCGGCTTTAACGGGGATCACAACGGTAGGTGATTTCCGGCGAAGAGATATGGCTTATGGGGGGCAGGGGGCACCTTTAGTTCCTGCATTTCATTTAGCTGTTTTAGGGCATTCTACAGAAAAACGAATTGTACTAAATATTGGTGGAATAGCTAATGTGACAGCTTTGTTACCTGGTGCTTATGTCAAAGGCTATGACACTGGACCTGGCAATATGTTAATGGATACCTGGAGTTGGCGTATTAAGCAAAAGGCATTCGATAAAGATGGTGAATGGGCCAGTCGTGGTCAAGTTGACCATGCATTACTAAAAGCGATGCTAAGTGACCCATACTTTAGGCGTTCATCACCGAAAAGTACGGGGCGAGAGTATTTCAACACACAATGGTTAGAACAGCATTTGGCTCATTTTCCTTCAATTTCAGTCGATGATGTGCAAGCAACGTTATGCGAATTGACAGCAGCCTCTATTGCAGAGCAAGTGTTACTATGTGGCGGTTGTGAGCGTTTGATAGTCTGCGGTGGCGGAGCAAAAAATATCTTTTTAATGCAGCGGATGGCAGCCTTACTGCCTGGGATTGAAGTGGCGCCAAGTGATAAATTTGGTCTGAGTGGGGATGATATGGAAGCTTTGGCATTTGCATGGTTAGCTGCTCGAACCATTTCTGGGCTTTCAGGGAATTTGGCTTCTGTAACTGGTGCAAGCCAAGAAACTGTGCTTGGGGCGATATACCCTAAAAATAGCAATAAAAAATAATTGTGGTTAAGGATGCAAAAATGAACGAACTAGGTGAGATTGATCTCGCAGCAGTACGTCGAGAATACACAAAAGGTGGGTTAAGACGCCATGATTTAACACCAAACCCATTGACCCTTTTCGAACTATGGATGAAGCAGGCATGTGAAGCTCGTTTGAGTGACCCAACAGCCATGTGTGTTGCTACGGTGGATGAAACCGGGCAACCCTACCAGCGTATCGTACTATTAAAACATTTTGATGATAAAGGCCTTGTATTTTATACCAATTTAGGTAGCCGAAAAGCGCAGCATTTAGAAAAAAACAATAAAATTAGCCTGCATTTTCCATGGTATCCATTAGAGCGCCAAGTTAATTTCATAGGCGTTGCCGAACGTTTAAACCCTATTGAAGTAATTAAATATTTTCATAGTCGGCCAAAAGATAGCCAAATTGCAGCATGGGCATCAGCGCAATCTTCTAAAATTTCTGCGCGTGGTATTTTAGAAGGGAAATTCTTAGAGCTAAAACAAAAGTTTAAGAATGGTGACGTCCCACTACCCAGTTTTTGGGGGGGATATCGAGTGGTATTTGATAGTGTTGAATTTTGGCAAGGTGGTGCCCACCGTTTGCATGACCGTTTTTTATACCAGCGAGAAGAGAGTGGCTGGAAAATTGACAGATTAGCCCCTTAGGATCATGTTTTTTAGCTGGCACTTAATTGATATGCGCTTTATGCTATAGCTTCATTTAAGAAAACTGACAAATTACACTGGTGAGTTTTTGACAAACCTCTCAAACTTACTGGTCATTTAAACCAATATAGATAGACAAAATACAACTGATGGAGTCATTGATGTCTAGCAATAACCTGATTAAACAATTGCAAGAGCGGGGCCTCGTTGCCCAGGTAACGGATGAGGATGCGTTAGCAGAGAGACTGGCGCAGGGCCCTATCTCTCTCTATTGTGGCTTCGATCCTACCGCTGATAGCTTGCATTTGGGACATCTGGTTCCTTTGCTGTGTTTAAAACGATTCCAACTAGCCGGGCACAAGCCTGTGGCGTTGGTCGGTGGCGCAACGGGCCTTATTGGAGATCCGAGCTTTAAAGCTACTGAACGTAAATTAAACACCACAGAAACCGTTCAAGAGTGGGTAGAGAAAATTCGTAACCAAGTTTCACCATTTCTAAGTTTTGATTGCGGTGATAACAGTGCACGCCTTGCTAACAACTATGATTGGTTTGGCAAAATGGATGTACTGACTTTCTTGCGTGATATTGGTAAGCACTTTTCTGTTAACCAAATGATTAACCGTGAGTCTGTTAAGCAACGCTTAAATCGTGATGACGTTGGTATCTCTTTTACTGAGTTTGCTTATAACCTTTTACAAGGTTATGACTTTGCAAATTTGAACAAAGAGATGGGTGTGGAACTGCAAATTGGTGGTTCTGACCAATGGGGTAACATCACTTCTGGTATCGATTTAACTCGCCGTCTACACCAAAACCAAGTATTTGGCATGACGGTACCTTTGATTACCAAAGCAGACGGTACTAAATTCGGTAAAACTGAGGGTGGTGCAGTTTGGTTAGACTCCAAGAAAACTAGTCAATATAAATTCTACCAGTTCTGGATCAACACTGCAGATGCCGATGTTTATCGCTTCTTAAAATTCTTCACATTTATGGAAATAGATGAAATTAATGCACTGGAAGAAGAAGATAAAAACAGCGGAAAAGCGCCTCGGGCTCAATATGTATTGGCAGAATTAGTCACTAAACTGGTACATGGTGAAGAAGGGCTTGCTGCTGCAAAACGTATTACTGAAAGCTTATTCTCTGGTGCAGTATCTGATTTAACTGAAGCTGATTTTGAACAATTAGCTCAAGATGGTATTCCTTGTATTACCTTAGAAGCAGGTGCTGATTTACAGCAAGCTTTAGTAGATTCAGAGTTAACGCCTTCTCGTGGGCAAGCAAGAACGGCAATTAGTTCTAACGCGGTATCTATTAATGGCCAGAAACAAACTGAGCCAATGTATGTCTTCTCTGATGCAGACCGCCTGTTTGGGCGTTATACATTGATCCGTCGCGGTAAGAAAAACGACTGTTTAATTAATTGGAAATAGCTCTGACTAACCTTTGTAATATCAGCCCGGAATCTTCCGGGCTATACTCGTCATAATTCAAACTGTATTGGTGTTGACTTCGCTAGGCTCTCTGAATTGCATACTGATGTATGTCCTCGGCTTATTTTCTTATGTCACCTATATATGACTTGGATTATTTGGAGTGTATTCATATTTGCAATGGGTAATCACTGATTTCTCTTCATTCGACATAACAATTTTTTGGGTTCTCAATGAAAAGCGTATTATCAATTCAATCCCATGTTGTTTTCGGCCATGCAGGAAACAGTGCTGCTGCATTTCCTATGTGCCGAATGGGCGTAGATGTGTGGCCACTCAATACCGTACAATTTTCGAATCATACACAGTACTCACAATGGACTGGAAGTGTCTTTCCAGCGCAGCACTTAACCGATATCGTTGATGGTTTAGCTAAAATCCATAAATTAGAAATTTGTGATGCTGTATTAAGTGGCTATATTGGGTCTGCAGAGCAAGGGAATGATATTCTTGCTATCGTGCAAAGAGTAAAAGCAGCAAACCCCCGAGCCCTGTATTTTTGTGATCCAGTCATGGGGCATCCTGAGAAGGGTTGCATTGTTGCTCCTGGGGTTGCTGAATTCCTTTGTGAGCGCGCACTGGCTGCTAGTGATGTCATCGCACCAAATTTACTAGAACTAGAAACCTTAACGGGTAGAACCATTAAAAATGTCGACGAGGCCGCGCAAGCTGCCCGTGAATTGTGCCACAAAGGCCCTAAAATAGTGCTTGTTAAGCATTTAAATCGTGCGGGATATCGTGCTGATCGTTTTGAGATGATTTTGGTTACTGCGGAACATAGCTGGCATGTTAGTCGTCCATTAGTTGATTTTGGTGAAAAACAACCTGTTGGTGTTGGTGATTTGACCAGTGGTTTAATGTTGGTTAACTTATTGAAAGGTGAGCCTTTAGATAAGGGATTAGAGCACGTCGCAGCTGCGGTATATGAAGTGATGATAAAAACCAAAGAAATGGAAGAATACGAATTACAACTCGTTGCTGCTCAAGACAAAATGGTTAACCCAAAACATAATTTCTGTGCAACACAATTAGATTAAATTGATTTGTATTATCAAAGATAGCGCTCTACTGAAAGAGCGCTATTTTACAGATTAGATTAGGCCTTCCGCTTTTAATGCGTCTTGAACATTAGGGCGTTTAGCTATTTTAGCACTGTAATCTTGCAGGTGGTTTAAGCTAGTCAAATCAAGCCCAACGTGTTTTGCCCAATTACTAACCGTAAATAAATAGGCATCAGCGACACTAAAAGTATCTCCAGCAAAGAAAGCTTGTTTAGCGAGCACGCTATCAACATACTCAAACTTATTAAACAATACCTTACGGACAGTATCTTTATACTCTTCTGGTGTCCCTGGAGTGAATAAAGGTGAGAACGTTTTATGTAGCTCTGTTGAAATAAAATTCAAGGCTTCTAGTTGGTGATAACGCTTCATCGAACCTGGAAGTGCGATCAGGTTACGATCCGGTTTTTGATCCGCAATATATTGAACAATAACAGCACCTTCAGTGAGTTGTTCGCCATTATCTAGCACTAAGGTTGGTACCTGTCCTTTTGGGTTTATTGCTAAAAAGTCTTCACCTTTCTCAGTCTTTTTTTCTTTTATATTCACTCGCTCAATACTGAAATCTAAACCAGTTTCACGCAGAATGATGTGGGGAGAAAGTGAGCAAGCACCGGGAGCGTAAAATAATTTCATCATAAAACTCCTAAATTGTTGGATTGGCATTCATATAGCAAATAAACACATATCATTTAAGTATATCATTACTTTTTGTTAACGAATTGCCATCAGGTGCGAGTTAAAAAATAAAACCTAAAATCGGATGGAAAGTATCGTTAATATTAATAGGTAGTGTAAACCCAGCGCTTAAAACTATAAAAAATAAAAATGCATAAATCTAAGATAGTTACCTTATGTAGGGGATAACTATTTTGTTAAACTCCTCGCCTTGTCTTATGAAAAAAAACATACAAAATAATAAAAAATTAGGTGAGTAAATAAATGACCAGTTTGTGTCAAAAATTGAATGTGTTAGGGAAATTAGACCAAATTTTAATGGCACATCAACCGAATAATAGCCATGGCATTAAACGTTTTCTATTAGAGTTTTGGTTTTTCGGTTTAATTAATGCTCGTTCTTGTTTATTCGCTGGTTTTTTCTTTCTGGCGCTATTTTTGGTACCAGCTAAAGGGCTAATTGGCATCCCTCGCTATGACTTGTTATTGATTTTTGCAGTTGCCTTTCAAGCCTTGTTAGTGTGGTCAAAATTGGAAACCTGGGATGAGTTAAAGGCTATTTGTGTTTTCCATTTAGTTGGTTTTATGATGGAGTTGTTTAAAACGTCAGCAACGATTGGATCATGGCAATATCCAGATGAAGCTTACACTAAGCTTTGGGGAGTTCCTTTATTTACTGGCTTTATGTATGCCGCTGTAGGGAGCTATATCATTCAATCTTGGCGATTTTTTAAAGTAAGAATTGAACACTATCCACCCTATTGGATGGCAACATTAGTTGCATTAGCTATTTATATTAATTTCTTTAGCCATCATTATATTGATGATTATCGCTGGTATTTAGCTGCATTTATTATGGGGTTGTATGCCCGTAGTGTGGTTTTTTATACTCCGCTAGATAAAGAACGAAAAATGCCATTATTGCTCGCATTTATGCTAATTGGCTTTTTTATTTGGTTGGCTGAGAATTTTGGGACATTTTTTGGTGTTTGGCAATATCCAAACCAGATTGGAGCTTGGTCAATGGTACATGCAGGCAAATGGGGAGCATGGTCACTATTGGTGATTGTCACATTTACGATAGTCGTTCACCTTAAACATATTAAGGCTAATGTCACGATATCACGCTAAATAACGAGTTTAGTTCATTGTCTGTGAGTAAAATTCATCACAGACAATGGAAAAGCCATTATAAGTCTTGTCGCCAGGCATCTATTGACAGAGGCTCACCAAAGTGGCTTTCAATTAGTCGTCGGGTAACGTCATGAAGAGGGGCGGCTAAAACTTCTGCTGTATTACCACGTTCGACAACTTCACCTTTATCCATCACAAGCATTTTATCGCTGACGTGTTTCATCATCCCTAAGTGCTGGGTAACATAGATAAATGCAATATCTTGTTTTGCTTGCAAATCTAACATTAAGTTGATGATCTGTGACCGCATGGACATGTCTAATGAAGCTAGTGCTTCATCAGCAATGATAATTTCGGGTTGTAGAATAAGCGCTCTTGCCAGTGCAATACGTTGTTTTTGCCCCGATGCTAACATATGTGGGTAATATTCAGCGTGGTCAGCAAGTAACCCGACTTGGCGAAGCGTTTGAATAATGCGCCTTTCACGTTCTATGCCAGTTAAGTCAGTGTTTAATTTTAAAGGGAGTTCAAGCGTTTGACCAATACGCTGCCTTGGATTTAGGGACGTACTTGGATCTTGAAAAATCATACGAATACGCTGGCAACGGTAGCTATAATCACCAAAATTAAGTGGTTGTCCGTGTATAAAAATATCGCCGCTGGTGGGTTCTACAACGCCGGATAACATTCGCGCAAGAGTTGATTTTCCTGAGCCATTGGCACCAATAATGGCTAATGTTTGGCCTGCCTGTAAGTTAAAGCTAACAGGCTTAACAGCTTGCAATTCGTGCCGATGAAATAGGCCCTCACGAAAACGGAAAGTTTTGGTGAGATTACGGACTTCAAGTAAGGTTTCCATTTAAGATTGTTCCTCGGTGTTTAGCGGATAATGGCAAGCAACGAGGTGGCCTTTAATATTGCGCAGTTGAGGCGCATTGATGCAAGTACGTTGTGCATAAGGGCAACGGGGGCCAAGACGGCAACCAATCGGCAAATGTTCAAGAGAAGGAATTGCACCGGGTAACGTATTTAACCGCCCTTTATGGGGAAGAGGGCTTTCAAAATCTGGGATTGAACGGATTAACGCTTGGGTATAAGGGTGGCGTGGTCGCTGTAGGATATCTTCTGGTGTTGCGCTCTCAACCGTTTGCCCACAATAGAGTACGTTGATGCGGTCAACAAGTTTTGACATCATTTCCATATCATGGCTAATGAGCAAAATTCCCATATTATTGTTTTGATTTAATTTATCCAGTAAACGGAAAATTTGTGCTTGAGTGGTAGACTCCATCGCATTGGTGGGTTCGTCGGCGATTAATAACCGTGGTTGGTTAGCTATCGCAATCGCTATCATGACTTTTTGACATTCACCATCGGTGAGTTCATAAGGGTAACTGCGCATGATATCTTTATGATCTTTTATCCCCACACGGTGTAACAGTTCTATTGCACGGCGTTTACGCCAATTAAAACGTTGCCACCAGCGGCCTTTATATGTCCATCCAGGAATCGATTGGATAAGCTGTTTGCCTATATCAGCGGCTGGATCGAGACAAGATTGTGGTTCTTGAAATATCATGGAGATATTATGACCAATTAACTTACGACGTTTACGTGGGCTGAGTTTTAGTAAGTCAATGTCTTGAAAGCGAAAACGGTCGGCTTTCACACGAATGTTGTCTTTCGTTACGCCACAGATAGCTTTTGCAATAAGGCTTTTACCGGAACCTGATTCGCCGACTAAACCTCGAATTTCCCCTTCAGATAATGTCATTGATACGCGATCAACAGCTTTGACTGGGCCATTGGCAGTCATAAATTCGATAGTTAAATTGCGGATGTCTAGTAGTGGCATTATTCAACTCCCGCATTGATGGCACGGTGTAGCCCATCACCTAAAAGGTTAACAAAAAGCACGCTTATCATGATAGCAACACCGGGTAAGATAACCGTCCAGGGAGCAACGTAGATAAGCTCTAAAGTATCTCCTAGCATGGCACCCCATTCAGAAGATGGAAGTTGTGCACCTAAATCAAGAAAACCTAAAGCGGCAATATCTAAAATGGCAATTGAAAGTGCCCGAGTTAGTTCAGTGACGAGAATAGGAGTAATGTTTGGCAGTACGGTATACCATAAAATAAAAATGTTTGAAGCGCCATCTAGGCGTGCGGCAACGATGTATTCTTTATCTAACTCATCATGTACAGCAACATAGATGGTTCTTACCATTCGCGGAATTAATGCAAGGCAAATAGCGAGCATCGCATTTTCTAAACTAGCTCCCATAAAAGCGACGACAATAATAGCGAGTAATAAGGATGGAATTGATAGCAAGGTATCGAGTATATGGTTAAAAACTGCAGATTTTAACCCGCGAGTCATTCCCGCTAGGCAGCCGAGAACTAATCCAATTAGTGTTGCAATCAGTGTGACTAAAATAGCTGCACCAAACGTTGATTTAGTGCCAATTAATAGCCGACTCAGAATATCGCGGCCAAGGTCGTCAGTCCCAAAGAAGAAGGCAACATCACCATAATGTGACCAAGACGGTGGTGTTAATTGGTAACCTAAAAATTGTTGGTCTAGTGCATAAGGTGCTAGATAAGAGCCAACAAAGCATAAAATTAATAAAACTAGCACACCAAAAAATCCCACCATAGAAACTACATCTGATGAGAAGATATTCCATACCACTCGTGTTGGGGATGGCATTTTTTGTTCACGATAAAAATTATCTGAGGACATACCAATCCTTATGTTTTAATGGGTCCATCATGGCGCCTAAAATATCAGACAACACATTTACAGTAATCACTAGTGCGCCAATTAGCATCACGCCAGCGGATATTGCGGAGTAATCTTCTTGGCGGATAGCAGTAACTAACCAACGGCCAAGCCCTGGCCAGTTAAAAACGAGTTCAGTTACCATGGTCAGTGTCAGCATAGTAGAAAACTGTAGCCCAAGCTTAGGAATAATGGGGGGGATAGCATTATGAAAAATATGGCGGCGGATGATTTTAATTCGTGACAACCCTCGAATAGCGGCTGCTTTGATATAATTTTCACTGGCGACTTCTTCGGTGCTATTACGTACCAACCGAATAACCTCGGTTGTTGGTGCGAGTGCCAAAGTCAGAACCGGTAACACCATGTGTTCAAGTACATTGATGATCATATCTTTACGATAGGGTGAATCCGAAAGCCATGCATCTACCAAGGCAAAGCCAGTTACTGTTTTTAAATTGTATAATAGGTCAATTCGACCCGATACAGGTAGCCACCCTAAATGTAATGAGAAAAAGAGGGTTAAAACGAGTGCGAGTACAAATACAGGGACAGAAAATCCTAATAAAGCAAAAACACTGATAGCAATATCCGCTGGTTTATTACGCCAAAAAGCAGCGATAATCCCAAGTGGAATACCTGTCGTTAAAGCAAAAATAAACGCTAAAATGCATAACTCCATGGTGGCAGGGAATGTGTCTTTTAATTGTTCGGTGATGGGTTCCCCGTTAATACTTGAAACGCCAAAATCAAAATGAAGTAAGCCTTCAAAATAAAAAATATAGGCATCGATAAGTGATGCGCCACTCAGTGGTGCATTAGGCGTAAAATAGCTTAAGCTAAAGCTGACTAGTGATAGAAAGAATACCGTGACTAATAAAAGCAAAAAACGACGCAGTGAATAAATTATCATGGTTGCTGCCTCTGTTTTTTCGGAGAAACTTTTTCAGCCTGTTCCATTTCCCGATACACACCGGCAAATGAGGTATTACCAAACGCACTGATCATTAGCCCTTTTATATCATAGCGATAGGCCTGTAAACGTAAAGAGTAGGCAAGGGGTAAGACAGGTAAATCTTCCCCTAAAATTTGCTGTGCCTGATGGTAATAATCTATACGTGCGGCTAATTGCTGTGTCAATAGTGCCTTATGTAAGATTTCATCAAAAGCGGGGTTACACCAATGGCTTAAATTGGTTTGGGAACCAATCGCCGCACAGCTTAGTAGCGGGCGGAAAAAACTGTCAGGGTCATTACTGTCAGTTGTCCAACCTGCTAATGTCATATCATGGGTTCTATCCATTAATTGGTTTTCTTGGAAGCGGCCTTCAACAGAACGGATATTCATAACAATACCAACCTGTGCCAAGTCTGCTTGGATAAGCTCAGCCATTTTTAGTGGGCTAGGGTTATATGATTGCGAAGCGATCGGCACCCATAAATCCAGTTTTAGATTTTCTAACCCCATCTCTTTGAGCATTTTTTTGGAACGTTCGGGGTTATAGTCAGTGATCTTTGCTTGATTATCATAAGCCCATGAGGCTCTAGGTAAAATAGATGCAGCTGTTTCTGCTGTACCGTAATAAATTGATTGCATTAGACGTTCATTATTAATTGCATAAGCAATTGCTTGACGTACTTTTAGTTTATCTAATGGTGGTTTACTGGTATTAAATGCGAGATAGGCAATATTCATCCCAGAACGCATAGAAATCCGCAAACGTGGGTCATCTCGTAATACTTTTAATTGGCTTGCTGCAGGGTAGGCTAAAACATCACATTCCCCGGTGAGTAATTTCGAAATGCGACCAGTTCCTCCGGCCCCCATATCAACAACCACTTCTTCCATACGCGGTAAACCCTTCCAGTAATTGTCATTTCTGAGAAGTCTAACGAATTGCCCGGCTTGGTAGTCATCTAAATGAAATGGCCCCGTACCCACAGGTCGCCAATCAATTAGCTCTTGGCGATTGATACTTGAAAGGTAATCAGCGTACTCGGATGAAAGGACAGGAGCATAGTGTGTTGCTAGGTGCCATAAAAAAGACGCATCAGGTGAATTTAAGCGGAACTCCACCGTATGGTTATTAATTTTACGTATACTTTGGACACTATTGGCAAATTGTAAACTATCGAAATAAGGGTAACGTCCCCCATTGATATAATGATAAGGATGGTTTACCTCAAACATGCGAGAAAAGCTAAACACGACATCATCAGCATTCATATTGCGCGTTGGTGTATACCAAGCTGTGTTTTGAAACTTTACATCTTTACGCAGGTATAAGCGGTAGGTTGCGCCGTTATCGAGAACTTCCCAGCTAGCAGCCAGTTCTGGAACCAAACGATAGGTAAATGGATCAACATCTAATAGGCGATCATAAATTTGAGCACCGAGAGGGTCGACAATTAACCCGCTACTGACTAGTTGTGGATTAAATGTCGTTACGATCCCATTTACACAGTAAATAAAACCTTTTTGGCGTATATCTGCAGGAACCTCGTTAGCCACAATATCGGTAAAGCGCTCTTGGTTATTAAGCGCTTGTGCAGACACAGAAATGAGAAATAAAAACCAAAGAGTTAATAGGCGCATACCACTGACATCGTTAACTAGAATTGACCTATTGTAGCCTAAAAATGGGGGGACAGGGTATAAGCAAAATTTAGCCCAAAAAAGCATGAAAATTAAGCTAAAAAGGAAGTTATTAATATAATGCTTAACTTAAATTATTAAATTAATCATTGAAGTATGTCTTAATGAGAAAATATCTCATTAAAAAGCTTTACAAATAACACTGATAACGATTATCATTCGTTTTGTCACTTAAGCCAAGTGCTTATGTAGACAAGGCATGACATTGCTCACATTGCTTCCAGTGTTTTATTTAATAGCCAGCTTGGGTGCTGGCTTTTTTTTTGTATCAACAAGCTCGTTTAGCTTCATTTCTCGTTATTACTCTAAACCCACATAGTGTAGGTCTTCATCGGTCACTTTACCTTGGAGTGTACATAAGAAACGAACCACTCCTCTTTGTTCATCCTTTTCAATAATCAGCATTTTTTCAGCTGCATTTGGGGCCAAGTTATAGTCTTGCGTTGCGTATTCGTTAAACACCCATTGGCCTTGCAAATTGTGGCGGATCATGGGTGAGTAGATATAAGTATTTCCCACCTTTAGAATAGCAATTCTTGATGAAGTATAACGGATAACCTCTTCAAAGCTTTGAGTGGTTTCAAATCCCCAAAAATAGTATTGGCCACGTAAGCCTAAATAGGTGAAGTCATCATATTTATCGAAATTACTATGACTAACAAAAAAACGATTAAAAGTCACAATTCCAGTAGGTGAAAAATTGAGATTAACAGAAACTTGTTCACCATCATCTAATTTCATGTTTTTCAATGCATTAGATGCATCATTTAAAGCGGGATACTCTTTCATTTTCTCGAAAAAAGTCGCATCACAGTAAGAGAATGTTCTCATTAATGATTCTGCGCTGACTGTAGGAGATAAGCCGAGAAGAAAAAAGGTCATAGCAAGTATATTTATATTCTTCATAATAGGCTCCTCATATAATAAATATCATATTAATAGAGATATCATATAAATATATTTCGCACAGTAGTTAAATATGACAAGGTGTAAAAATAATTTAATTGGTTGACATTAACATGATTAAAATAAACATAGTTATGATTATATAATTAACTAAATGTGCTAAAATAAATCATTATTTATGCATGCTAATTAGTATAAGTTACTAGATATAATTATTTTTATTTAAATTTTGTATGTTTTTGGAAAAGGTGATATTGTCTTACTTGTTGTTTTTTCTCATAAATTTATTTATATTGAATATTTTTGTTTTGATTTTCCCTATTGAAAATATGTTTTTTTTAGTGAGATGAATAAATGATTTTTGAAACCAAAATATAAAATTGGAAATGTTTAGTAATAAGTAATAACCCAAATTCTTTAATCCTGAATTTTTGATGTTTAAGTATAATACAGTAGTTCAAACAATAAATTCAAATTATTTGAACTACGTATTATTAATTCTCAATGTTTATTTGATGTTTTTTTATTAAGCCTCGTAGTTGGTCATAACTTAATGATAACCGTTGTGCAGCTTTACGTTGATTAAAATGACTATCTGTTAGTGCTTGTTCTAATAGAGCTTTTTCGGATTGTTGTTGCCATTGACGTAAATCACATGGTAATGAAGGCAAAATTGTATTCTGTTGTTGGGTATGTGGCATGGGGAGTGAACTTGGTGATTCATGTAGCTCAGCAAGTTTTTCGCCAAATGGGTCAAAAATAATATTATCAACGGGATCAGCACAGTTTCCATGGCGGTATATTGAGCGCTCAATAACATTTTTTAATTCGCGTACATTACCTGGCCATGGGTAGTGTTGCAGAGCTTGTTGGGCATGTAATGTAAAACCTGTAAAGTGTGAACGTTTTAATTCACCACACATTAAAATGGCAAAATGTTCTGCTAATAATAAGATATCAGGCTGCCGTTCACGCAGTGGGGGGAGGCGAATAACATCAAAAGCCAGCCTATCTAAGAGGTCAGCTCGAAAACGGCCCTGTTTGGCAAGTTCAGGTAAATTGGCATTTGTAGCACAGATTAAACGAACATCGACGTGTAATGCTTGGCTTCCACCGACTCGTTCAAGTTCACCATATTCAATGACTCGCAGCAATTTTTCTTGAACGGACATCGGTGCGGTAGCGAGCTCGTCAAGAAAAAGAGAGCCTTTGTCTGCTCGTTCAAAACGCCCTTGATGGCGTTTTTGGGCACCTGTAAAAGAACCGGCTTCATGTCCAAATAATTCAGAATCCAGTAAATTCTCATTGAGTCCACTGCAATTGAGAGAGATAAAAGCTTCTTGCCAGCGTGGGGAGAGGTAATGAAGTCTATCTGCAATAAGTTCTTTACCCGTACCGCGTTCGCCGATAACCAAAACAGGTTTATTGAGCTGAGCAAGTTCAGAAGCTTGTTCGAGTACATCGAGAAAATTACTTGAAACGCCAAGAATAGGTTCGTTGGTTTCTTTCATGGTTTTTTTTACCAATAGTTGGTTGGAAATACCGATGCTTTAACTATAAACTAAAATGAATTTTAGAGAAAGTTTATAATTATTTTATTTAAAATCATTGTGATATGAATTTTTGTTTAAAGTTGGCACGTGAGTTGCAATATGTGAATTGTAATAGCTAAATACAACATGCTATTTGTTGTTTGACTAACGGAGCGTCAGGTATGGGTTGGAAGCCAAATCAGGTCGAGGCGCTACAGAATGATTAAATCCATCAAGGGGATATAAATAATGGGTATTTTTTCACGTTTTGCCGATATCATTAATGCAAACATCGCTTCTTTGTTAGACAAAGCAGAAGATCCGCAAAAAATGATCCGTCTGATGATTCAAGAAATGGAAGACATGCTAGTTGAAATCCGTTCTACATCAGCACGCACTTTAGCTGAAAAGAAAGGCTTAGAGCGCCGTATTGAAATGGGCGAAAAACAAGTTGCTGATTGGCAAGAAAAAGCAGAATTAGCACTGGTGAAAGATAAAGAAGATTTAGCGCGTGCAGCACTGATTGAAAAGCAAAAAGTGAGTGCAATGGTTGATACCTTAAAACACGAGCTGATTATTGTTGATGAAACCTTGACCCGTTTAAAAGGTGAAATCACTGAATTAGAAAACAAACTGCAAGAAACGCGTGCGAAACAGCAATCAATGGTTGTTCGTATGGAAGCAGCACAATCTAGTCGTAATGTTCGTCGCCAACTGGATAGCGGCAAACTGGATGAAGCAATGGCTCGTTTTGAACAGTTTGAGCGCCGTATAGACCATATGGAAGGTGAAGCTCAAAGTTATGGTATTGGTAAACAAAAATCACTGGAACAACAGTTTGCAGAGTTAAAAGCAGACGATGAAATAAGCGCGCAATTAGCGGCGCTTAAAGCTAAAATCAATAAAGATCAGTAACAGTTATTTTGATGCACTGGTACGTTAGCAATATCGTATCAGTGCCATAGATAGGTTAACCATATGTATAAGGATATGTGATGGGCTACGTTTTTCTGTCTCTCGTATTAATTATTTTTCTCATTTTTATTCTGCCTATTTGGCTGTGGCTACATTACAGCAAAAAAAATAATGGGCAGGGGAGTCAGCTAACTGAAAATGAAGTACAACGTTTGATGCAATTAGCAGAGCAAGCATCACAGATGCAGCAACGCATTAAAACGCTTGAAGATATTTTGGATGCAGAACACCCAAATTGGAGGCAAAAATAATGACTCAATTTCGCAACCGCAAACTTTATCGTTTAACGGATAGACGTGTGTTCGGTGGTGTGTGTTCGGGTATTGCTGAGTACTTAGAACTTCCGGTTGCTTTGGTCAGAGCATTAGCCGTATTAGCCTTATTTGTAAGCTTTGGTATTACTTTGATTTTGTACATCGTGATGTGCTTTGTTGTCGAAGCGGCACCAAGTGGCTACTGTTCACAGAAAGATATTGGCCCAGAAGTGAGTAGTCTTATTAACCAAATTGATACACAATTAAAATCCGGTGAAATGAAGTTACGCCAGATTGAAAGATACGTTACTTCAGATACTTATACAGTGAACAGTAAATTTCGAAATCTATAGCAAATCGTATCGCCATCACATGATAAGGGATTAGGTTTCAAAACCAAATCCCTTTTGTTTTTTATCAATAAGTGAGTGACATATGGCAAATAACGTTCGTTATCGAATCAAAAAATTTGTAAAGAAACTTATTCTACAAAAAAGTATTCGAATCGCTGCGGTATTACTTATGACATATGGCCCAGCCGGAGTCGTAGGTAAAATCATTAAATTATTGACGAGTAAATGGTTGCTCAATGTACTAATTAAACGGTTAACCTAATACAATTTGTTTTATGCTAAATTATAGTACGCAATATGACGTAAAATGGGTTTAAATTGAAAGGATAAGTCTTGGGAGGAGCATGAAACGACTGCACAGTGAATTAACGGATTTGATGAATAGAAGTGTTGATCGTCATGTTAGGCTCGCAGTAACAGGGCTTAGCCGTAGTGGAAAAACCGCATTTATTACTTCACTGGTGAATCAACTATTGAATGTGAATGCCGGGGCACGGCTGCCTTTATTTTCTGCTGCGCGAGATAAGCGGTTACTAGGTGTTAAACGGATACCTCACCGTGATTTGTCAGTACCACGTTTTGCGTATGATGAAGGTATTGCTTCTCTTTATGGGGAGCCCCCGCAATGGCCAACACCAACAAGGGGAGTCAGTGAAATACGCCTTAAATTACATTACCGCTCAGAAGACTCTTTTTTGCGTCATTTTGTTGATAACTCATCATTATATTTAGAGATTGTCGATTACCCCGGTGAATGGTTGTTGGATTTACCCATGCTAGATTTAAATTATTTAGCGTGGTCTGAACAAATGAATACCTTAATCAAGGGGGAACGCGCACATTTAGCCCAACCTTGGCTGGCATTGTGTGAAAAATGTGACCCTTTAGCGCCAGTTGATGAAAATTTGCTTGCTGAAATTGCCGCTGCCTACACTCAGTATTTAGTGGAATGCAAGGCCCAAGGGCAGCACTTTATTCAACCGGGACGTTTCGTTTTACCCGCTGAATTAGCAGGAGCGCCGGCTCTGCAATTTTTCCCATGGCCGAATGTGGCCAAATATGGCGACAAAAAGCTCGCACAGGCAGGTAAAAACACCAATATTGGCGCACTACAGCAACGTTATCAATATTATTGTGAGCATGTTGTAAAGGGCTTTTATCGTGATTATTTCCAACGTTTTGACCGACAAATTGTGTTAGTTGATTGCTTACAACCGCTAAATAGTGGTGTTGATGCTTTTAATGATATGAGAATGGCATTAACGCAATTAATGCGTAGTTTTCATTATGGAAAGCGCACACTACTGAGGCGTTTATTTTCACCTTGTATTGATAAATTACTCTTTGCCGCAAGTAAGTCAGATCACGTAACACCAGACCAACATGCAAATTTAGTGGCTTTGTTGCAACAGCTAGTGCAAGAGGCATGGCAGCATGCTGCGTTTGAGGGGATCAGCATGGATTGTGTGGGTCTAGCATCAATACAAGCTACCGAAAGTGGTCTGGTAGACTATAAAGGTGAAAAATTACCTGCGTTAAAAGGGAATCGGCTAAGTGATGGTCAACCGTTAATGTTTTACCCAGGGGAAGTGCCAAAACGCTTGCCGAATGAACAATTCTGGCAAACTCAAGGTTTTCAATTTGAAGATTTCAGACCAAGGCCAACGCCAATGGATCAACCATTGCCACACATTCGTATGGACAGTGCGCTTGAATTTTTGTTGGGAGATAAACTGAAATGAATGAACCCTTAAAACAGCGTTTAGATTTTGCTGAACATAGTGAAAATAAGACGAAAGAATCGCTAAAAAAAGCCCAAGTTTTTGATGAACGTGAACTTGAAAAATTTACACCAGTGTCTTTGGAAACAGAGCAGGACAACCAAGAAGGTGAGGTTGAAAGCCTGATTAACGAAGCGTTAAAACCAAAACGGAGTTTTTGGCGTAAATTAGTTGGCGCGGCTGCGGGAATTTTTGGGGTCAGTGTCGTTGCTCAGCTCGGCGTTTGGATCCACCAATCATGGGTAACACAAGATTGGACTGCGTTAGGTGTCGCTGCCGCGGGCGGTTTAATCGTTGTGGCGGGTGTTGGGTCTGTTGTTGGCGAATGGCGGCGGTTGTATCGCCTGAGAGAACGTGCGGAGGAACGGGACTTTGCTCGCGAATTATTGCACAGTCATGGTATGGGGCAAGGAAAGGCTTTTTGTGAAAAACTGGCTAAACAATCTGCGTTATCGATGCAACATCCTGCAATTGCTAATTGGCAAGCCACTCTTCATGACTCTCATAATGATAGGGAAGTTGTTGAATTGTATAGTCGAATGGTTCAGCCTATCCTTGATGAACAAGCTCGTAAAGAAATTAGTCGTTGTTCCGCAGAATCGGCCATCATGATTGCGGTGAGCCCGCTAGCACTGGTGGATATGGCATTTATTGCTTGGCGAAATATTCGTCTAATTAATCGGATCGCGGCAATCTATGGTATTGAACTCGGTTACTATAGCCGAATTCGGCTATTTCGCATGGTGCTCATTAATATTGCCTTTGCGGGAGCGTCTGAATTAATTCGTGAAGTGGGGATGGATTGGCTATCTCAAGACATTACCGCACGGTTATCAACACGAGCAGCACAAGGTATTGGAGCAGGCTTGTTAACTGCGCGTTTAGGTATTAAGGCGATGGAATTATGTCGACCACTACCTTGGATAGAAAACAAGCCACGTTTAGCCGATTTTCGCCATCAGTTAATTGGCCAGTTAAAAAATGTCATTCCCAGCAAAAAAGAAAAAGCGTAAAACAATCGCATTGGCAGGGTGAGTTGACAGTTTTTGCTCACTCTGCAGCATCATTTATTGATTAATGTGTTTATTCTTATTTCAAGCCTTAAAAAATAAAGGAAAACCGTGATTTTATTTGTTGATGATTATAAAGCTTACAAGCTGTCAACAATTTGTGACACAAACACTGTATTCCCTTAATGTTTAAGGCTAAAATACCTTTATTCTCTCGGCTTTTTTGATGAAGGTTCTTACCTATGCGCCTCGAAGTGACCTGCCAAGACCGTATCGGTTTAACGCGTGAATTACTTGACCTTTTAGTTCTACAAAATATTGATTTAAAAGGTATTGAAATCTCTCCTCAACGTAGGATTTACCTCAACTTTACACCTGTAGATTTTCAGGTATTCAGCACATTGATGGCAGAAATACGCCGTATTAATGGTGTTATTGATGTTCGCCGAATTTATTTTATGCCTTCAGAAAGAGAACATAAAGCCGTTTGGGCGCTCTTAAACTCATTTCCAGAACCTGTTTTATCCATAGACAACAAGCTAAATATTGAGTTGATTAACCCAATGACATTGCAGTTATTTGGTTATGATGAGGCTAAAATTCGAGAAAAAACCTTTTCACAGCTAGTTGGTAGTCAAGGGCTAGTACGTTGGTTTGAACGGGAGTCTCCAGAGGCGTACACCGAGAAAGTTGTCATTAAAGGCCAAGACTATTTGATGCAAGTAACACCTATTATTTTGGCTGATGAAAATGGTAAATCCCATTGTACTGGTGCGGTATTACTGTTGAAATCAGCTGCAATTTTAGATAAGCAACGCCAACAAGTTATTGAGGTGGATGGCAGCGGTTTTGAACAAATTATTGCTGTTAGCCCTGTCATGGCAAATGTGGTTGAACGAGCCAAACGTATTGCTATGCTGGATGAGCCATTATTACTTGTCGGTGAAACGGGGACTGGGAAAGATATCTTAGCGAAAGCTTGTCATTTGCATAGTGCGAGAGGAAAAGAACCGTTTTTAGGCTTAAATTGTGCTTCGATGCCGGATGATGTCGTAGAAAGTGAATTATTTGGTTATGCAGCGGGAGCTTATCCAAATGCAGTTGAAGGCAAAAAGGGTTTTTTTGAACAAGCCAATGGCGGAACGGTGTTGCTTGATGAAATTGCTGAAATGTCGCCACAAATGCAAATTAAGTTATTACGTTTTTTAAATGATGGAACATTTAGGCGTGTTGGGGAAGAAAAAGAAGTTAAGGTGAACGTTCGTGTGATTTGTGCAACACAGAAAAATTTACCTGAATTGGTTGCCGAAAAAAAATTCAGAGAGGATCTTTACTATCGTTTGAATGTACTGACATTAACTATTCCTCCATTGCGTGAACGTAAAGAAGATATTCAACCGCTGACCAAAACATTTGTCGCCAGCTTTTCCAAAGAGCTTCATATTGCTGAACCTAAATTGGCACCTTCGTTGATAGAATATTTAAGTAGTTATTATTGGCCGGGTAATGTAAGGCAACTGAGAAATGCTCTTTATCAAGGGTTAACGCAACTTAATGGCAATATATTAGATGCAGATAATATCCAATTACCTGATGTAGTTAATACCCCCGCACTCGCTTTAGATTCACTCAATGGCTCGCTAGATGAAATCACTAAACGTTATGAAGCATCGGTATTAGCACGTTTGTATCGCGATTATCCGAGTACCCGTAAATTAGCTAAACGTTTGGATATTTCTCATACGGCAATTGCCAATAAATTGAGAGAATATGGCCTTAATACGAAAAAAGAGCAAAATTAAATTAAATGTATAAAAGAATAACTTACGTATTAGCAATAATAGGGCTGGTTTTAAGTGGCTCTGGCAAAGCAACAACAATACCGGAAGACGGTTTGAATAAGTATTGCCAATATGTAGTGCGAACAATGGATGAAGTCTATGAAAATGGGGCATTGACTCAATCTTATTTTAAAGACGTATCTTTTTTATCTTGTGTTTGATATGGCAAAACCCTGCTAATACTATTGCTAATTGGTGAATTTTCCTGCTATATAACAAAGACAGCTGCTGTTTTAGGGTATCGTAATCTCATCTGATGGGTTTCAGCCTACAAGGAGTTGCCATGGATCAATTCACTATTAATTTCGTTGTAAATCGTAAGCTACGCGAATACATGAGCCAGAGTCATTATAAAAATGATATGTTTGAGTCTGCCGCCTCAGCCGCCGAACTTTATCTGATGAATAAAGCTGCAGTAAAATATTTAGCGAAGAAAAATCGTTTTACGTGGGAGGCGCTGGTAAAAAATGGCCATAAGCCTCGAGACCTCATTATTGATATTTTGACATCTTGCTGCCCTGTTACCCAGGACCAAGCCTTAAAAGTATTGAGTACGCTCTCTCATACTTTGATTTCTATAATGAGTGACAACAAGTTATTTGCGAATGTTGTTAATGCAAAGAACCACCAACCATTGTATTGGGCTCACGTAGATTAGAGTGGTGTTTATATTATTCAATAAAGCGGGAAATTCCCGCTTTATTGTTAACTACAGTGAACTAAATATGACAAAAGCTTATTTCAAACTATTTAATGCGCTGTCGTAATCAGGTTCTTCAGTTATTTCAGGAACTAATTGGCTATAAATAACGTTATTGTTTTCATCTAAGACAACAACGGAACGAGCGTTCAGGCCTTTTAATGGGCCACTAGCAATATCAACACCATAGTCATTCGCAAACGAGCCGCTACGGAAAGAAGATAGCGTAACAACATTATCTAAACCTTCTGCACCACAAAAACGCGCTTGTGCGAAAGGTAGATCAGCAGAAATGCATAATACAACAGTGTTATCCAAATCGTTTGCGAGCTTATTAAACTTGCGAACTGACGCTGCACATACGCCAGTGTCGACACTTGGGAAGATATTTAAAACTTTTCGTTTACCTTCATAGGTTTCCAGCGTTGCTTCGCTGAGATCTTTGGTGACAAGGGTAAAAGGTTTAGCTTTTGAGCCCGCTTGTAAAAAGACACCGTTAACTGTGATGTCATTACCTTTTAACTTAACTGTCTGCGACATGAATTTTTCTCCCATTCATAAAGTGAGTCACTGATAACTTAATCTATCTTCTAATAAAAAATCTTTGCGATTAAAGGTTTTTTAATGGGCAGTTACGCAGTGCTGAGTTTTACATTGTACTAATGACCAAATTTTATACGGAAACTTTATCTCTTACCTTGAGTCCTATATGGGGCAAAACAAGATAATTTTACCTACTTTTTATTACAGTATGGTGCATCATCATTATATAACTACTAAGCTTTATCAATGCTTGCGTTTTTTGTTATGCACTTTTTAAACTGACCTATGAAGTGTAACAAAAGGAAATCGGTCTGTATTGGTTTCTTGAGTCATTATTTAATTACCTGAAAAATGATAGAGATAGGGTTATGGTTCTATAATATGAGTATTAATTTATGTATATTTGAGTTAGGAAATCAATTAATTACACGAGAAATGTGGATATTTAAATATGAAAGCATATGATAAATTAAGATAAACTACAGAGTAATTATGACTTGATATTACCCATGTTAGATATAGTTTTTTACATCATAAGTTTATGTTTTTATTGGCATAGTAGGTTTTTCCAACATTCAAATTACCGAAATGAAACTTAATCAGTAAATGCAGTAACGTTGTTAATAATAGCATCTTCATTTGAAATCATTTAACTAGGCTTTTAGTTACCTTTATTTATATTAACAAGATAGAAAATATAATGCATAAACATTCATTTACATCTTTAGCGATTTTGATTTCTTCAGTTTTTGTTACTACACCAGCTATTAGTGCCGTGATACCTACAGGTACAGTTTTAGCTGAAAACCAAGAAGTTACACGGCATTTAAAAGACGAACCCGCATCTTTGGATCCAGTAAAATCAGTGGGGTTAACAGAAGCACAAGTCATGCGTGACTTATTTGAAGGGCTGGTTAACCAAGATGATCATGGAAAGCCGATCCCTGGAGTAGCTCAACGCTGGGATACGGCTGATAATCGTATTTGGACATTTACACTGAGATCTGACGCACATTGGTCAAACGGTGACCCTGTCACGGCTCAAGATTTTGTTTATAGCTGGCAGCGACTTGTTTCACCTGGAACAACATCACCATTTGCTTGGTTTGCAGCACTAGCAGGCATTAACAATGCGCAAGATATTATTGATGGTAAATTGCCAGTTGAGCAACTAGGTGTTGAAGCGGTTGATACGCACACACTAAAGATTACTCTAAATAAGCCGGTACCTTATTTTCCTTCGTTAACGGCTAACTTTAGTTTATTTCCTGTTCACCAAAAAACCGTTGAAAAGTTTGGTAATGACTGGATAAAAGCCGGAAATTTAGTTGGAAATGGCGCTTTTGTTTTATCAGACAGAGTGGTTAATGAAAAAATTGTTTTGGTACCAAATAAAAAATATTGGGATCATCAAAATACAGTCATCACTAAAGTCACTTTTGTCCCGATTAACCAAGAGTCTCATGCAACTAATCGTTATTTAGCGGGTGACCTAGATATTACCGAATCATTTCCAAAACAACGCTATCAAAAATTGTTAAAAGATATTCCTAATGAAGTCTTTACACCAGACCAATTAGGGACATATTACTATGCTTTTAATACTCAACGTGCACCAACGGATGACGTTCGTGTTAGAAAAGCATTATCCATGGCGATTGACCGCCAATTAATTGCGAATAAGGTATTAGGTACAGGGGAGAAGCCCGCAAATTATTTTACTCCTGATGTCACTGATGGCTTTAAGCCTGAAAAAGGGCTTTATAATAGCTATTCACAAAAAGAGTTAGACCAGCAAGCAAAAGTGTTATTACAACAAGCTGGTTTTGGTCCAAATTACCCATTAGAATTAACGTTATTATACAATAGTTCAGAAAACCATCAAAAAATTGCTATAGCAATTGCTTCTATGTGGAAGAAAAAGCTAGGTGCTGAGGTCAAACTAGTTAATCAAGAATGGAAAACCTATATAGATAGCCGTAATACAGGAAATTTTGATGTTATACGCGCATCATGGATAGGGGATTTTAATGAGCCTTCAACCTTCTTGTCTCTGCTCACTTCTCAGCATAGTGGTAATATACCAAAATTCAACAACCCTATATATGATGAGGTTATCGCATCGGCGAGTATTGAAACAAATGCGCAATTACGCAACCGTTATTATAATAATGCAGAAGCTATCATTGCAAAAGAAGCGCCAATCGCACCTATTTATCAATATACCAATGCACGCCTAATTAAGCCTTGGCTAAAAGGTTACCCGATTAACAACCCTGAAGATGTCGCATATAGCCATAGCTTTTATATTATTAAACATTAAAAAAGATCTCAGCCTGCACATGTTGTGGACTGTTTTTCTGACAAAAAGAAAAAAGCTCCTTCCTCTGGAGAATGGGAAGGAGGACCAAAAAAAGGAATAAACACTACCTTTTTATAATAAAAAACTCATCGTAAATTTTATTGCTCATTTGTGTCAATTATGTGGTTTTATTTAGCAAAAATGGCGATATTTTGTGATTTATGAGGAATTGTCTGTTTTTATAAGATGTTAATCTCATTCTTTTTTCTTTGTTGTTTTATTCATGTATTGTGGAAGTGATTCTTGAAATAATTGCAAAGAATTATTTATTCGACTACAAATACCGTATTGATTATAAAAGGGAGATATTGCATGGGGCTGATTTATGGTTCTTTATTCCAAAATTCAAATCCTGTACATGCATTTCAGTTAAATGGAGACGGTGGATTACTTCCCATTGATGTGAATGCGAGTGCGAGCCAGCAGTCTCCGTTCTGGCTTCATTATGATTATAAAGATCCTCAAAGTTTTAATTGGATTCAGCAATCAGACCTCTTTAATGACCAAGTTAAGTCTGCGCTATCAGGGCATTCAGGGCGTTGGCGTTTGATACGTGTTGGTGATGGCATTTTATTAACATTGCAAACTTTAAATACCAATACTGGCCAGCGTCCTGAGCAATTAGTTGCATTTCGAGTATTTATTAATAACCGGGTAATTATTTCTAGCCGTCACCGAAAAGTAAACTCTTTAGACTCTGTTATTGATGACTTAAAACAGGGAGTAGGTGCGCAAAGCACAGGTGATTGGCTAGTAGAGGTTGCTGATTCTATTACAGATGAAATAAGTGATTTTACAGATTCTTTGCATGAGCGTTTAATTGATATGGAAGACTCCATATTAAATGGCCAAATTCCTGATAGAGGAGAATTTGCATTACTCCGTAAGCAAATTATTGTAATCCGCCGTTATATGGCTCCACAACGAGATATGTTTTCTCGCTTAACAACGGAAAAATTACTTTGGTTAGATGAAACTAATCGTCGTCGAATTCAAGAGATTTCTGACCGGTTAGGGCGTTGCATTGAAGATCTCGATGGATTTATAGCACGTACAGCGATTATTTCTGATGAGATAACGAATATGATGACTGAAATGATGAACCGGCGTATTTATACGATGTCATTAATGGCCATGATATTCTTACCAACAACGTTTTTAACGGGTTTGTTTGGTGTGAATTTAGGAGGGATCCCCGGTAATGAATTCCGCTTTGCCTTTAGTGTCTTTTGCGTTTTATTAGCCGTTTTAATCGCAACCGTCTTATGGTGGCTAAGAAAAAGCCGATGGCTCTAATATTGATGACTTATTTCCTATAACCGGACCTAGTTTGAGATAAATCAATAAAACTACTGAGGTTTTAGTGCAGTATTAGTCCTGCAGGTGAATGCAACGTTGAGCGATGAACGTTGTGCTCCATAATTGTAGTTTTTCTCATATTGAGTTCTTATACAGAATAATTGACCACTGTAATGCCGATGTAATTTACATCGGCTTTTTTTTGCATTAAATCCGAGCAAAAAATAACCTCCAAACAAGGAGGTTATAATAAATATTATTTAACTTCAATAATATCAAGGCGTTCAGCTGCAAAGTCGGGCTTATCATCTTCCTCTATAAAAGGTTGGAGAGGCAGCTCTTCTTTGTCAAACGCAAGGTCACCGCCATTGATAACTTCATCTCCATGAGAAATATTCTTGAAATCAAATAATTCGGTATCACATAAATGAGACGGCACAATGTTTTGAGTGGCGCGGAACATTGTTTCGATACGGCCAGGATAACGCTTATCCCAATCACGTAGCATCTCTTTAATAACTTGACGTTGCAGGTTTGGTTGAGAGCCACATAGATTACAAGGGATAATTGGAAATTCTTTAGCCTGTGCAAAGCGCTCAATATCTTTTTCTCGGCAGTAAGCGAGTGGTCGGATAACAATGTGTTTTCCGTCATCGCTCATTAATTTAGGAGGCATGCCTTTTAACTTACCGCCATAAAACATATTTAGGAACATGGTCTGTAAAATATCATCACGGTGGTGACCAAGTGCAATTTTAGTTGCACCTAATTCAGTTGCTGTACGATACAGAATTCCACGTCGTAAACGAGAGCACAATGAGCAAGTTGTTTTCCCTTCAGGAATTTTTTCCTTTACGATCCCATAGGTATTTTCTTCAACAATTTTGTACTCCACACCAAGGTTATCAAGGTATGCAGGTAAAATATGCTCAGGGAAGCCAGGTTGTTTTTGGTCCAAATTAACCGCAACTAATGAAAATTGGATAGGGGCACTTTTTTGCAAACTTTGCAGGATGGAAAGTAGTGTGTAACTATCTTTACCTCCAGACAAGCAAACCATTATCCGGTCACCGTCTTCTATCATGTTAAAGTCAGCGATTGCTTGGCCAACATCACGGCGAATTCTTTTTTGCAACTTATTTAAGTTGTACTGTTCTTTATTGGTTGTCATTCTATATTGTTCTGCTACTGGGGTTTATGTTGCTGATGGTTAATTGTACTTTCAGCTGTTAAATTATTATTGTTCTGTGCTTAAAGCCTAATCAGCGAGATCTATAAAAAGAGGCTCATAATAGCAGAAGCTGGGGGGGGAGTGATACCAGTTCGTTAAAAGAGGTGAAAATCTGTTGGGGTATGGCGTCTTCTTTATAGCCTTTATCTCATTGTATAAGCACTACTTAGAACGTAGTGTATGACAAAATATGGAGGAACTATGCCTGCAACTGACCCTATTGAATTGGTTTCGTCTTTACTCACCAGCACTATTAAAATGGTAATTACGCCAACGGAATATTTTTTTCAAAGTGGTACTATTGGGGATGCCATTTATATGAGCTTATTATTTTTGAATTAAAAATACTGAGAGTGCCATTATAACGAGATTAACCCACGACAAATGAAGGAAGGGCTAGCTTCCTTCATAACGGTGAGTAATTTATGGTACTAATGAGCTAGCTTATCACATAATTTTTGTAATTCAGTTAAAAATTTACCAACATGGAAGCCATCGCAAACAAGCATGATGTACCTGTACTGCTAGAGGCAGCCATGTTTTATTGTTGTCATTATAGTATTTTCCCATAGTAAATATAGGGGTAAAGACATTAGTAATATCTGCAATATTTAGATTAAAACTGTCAAATGAAACCCAAGGTAAAGATGACACATACAATACATTCTCAATTTGCTGTGATTGAGGATGCAAACTGAGATTATCTTTATACAACGTTAATTGCTGGTGATAACTCTTGTCTAAGTACTATATTTAACCCTTTCAATATAAAGCAAAATTTTTGTGATAGTACAATATATTCAGGCTCATGGTTGTGCGTTGACGTAGATATCAAATAATGTTTTGACATCTATATTGAGTATTTTAGATAGCATTACAAGGTGGTCAATAAATATTGAAAGAGTTCCATCTTCATATTTTATGTATGATTTTTCAGAAATAGATATTAGTTCAGCCATTTTTCTTGTCGTAATTTGACGTTCTATACGTTTTTGTTTAATAAATCCGCCTAATACAACATTACCAACATTACCAACATTATTTTTATACATAATAACCTGTCAAAAATTTAATCTTAATTTTTTATTATCTTAGATGAGAATTAATATTCAATGGGTAATAATCTGTAAATTTAATAAAAAAACAAATCTAAGGTGGTTAAGTTAAACTAACTCTTATAAGAATAGAGTTAGTGCAATAAACGATAAAAAATAGCATTATTGTATTTTATAATCAAAAGGTGAGAATTGGCTAATATTAAATTCTATTTAATAGTGCAAAATGTGATTTTTAACTAGATGATATGTCAATTTTGCTACCATTATTTAACAGAAACTATCTTAACAATAATTATTGAAGACAGCGTCTGTTATTAGATAATAATGATTAAGCAGATAGCGCAACTTCAATTGTTTTTTGTGCATGAATGGCGGTGGTATCAAATATGTTTACTGTAGTATCATGTTGATTAACAAGTAATGTTATTTCAGTGCATCCTAAAATGATACCTTCAGCACCTTTTTCTACCAGAGATGTCATTATACGTTGATATTCCTTTTTAGATTCTTTGTTTATTTTTCCTAAGCATAGTTCATTATAAATAATATCATGAATTATTTTTCTATCTTGGGCGCTAGGTACTAGAACATCCAAATTAAACTTATCAATCAACCTTTGTTTATAGAAGGGCTGCTCCATCGTAAACGCAGTTCCTAAGAGTCCAATTGTTTTTATACCTGACTGTGTTATCCGTTCACCTGTTGCATCAGCTATATGTAATAATGGAAGACCGGTTTGAGATTCAATTTGTGGTGCTACTTTATGCATAGTATTGGTGCAAAGAACCAGAAAATCAGCGCCTGCAAGCTTTAAACGCTCTCCTGCATCTGCTAAACATTGTGCTGCCAAATCCCATTGCCCATTGGACTGATACTGTT
Organism: Providencia sp. PROV004; assembly: GCF_011045615.1. NCBI lineage: Bacteria > Pseudomonadati > Pseudomonadota > Gammaproteobacteria > Enterobacterales > Morganellaceae > Providencia > Providencia sp. PROV004. Next base: position 2,730,394 of record NZ_CP042859.1, on the reverse strand, counting down.
CTATCTCAGCGAAATCGACGCTATATAAAACAATTTTAGCAGAATGTAGGCCACCTAACTGCTGTTTCACTCCTTCATTAAGTTGTTGGTAGTATAGTAATGTAGATTCCCAGCTCATACCGCCAATGAGGCCTATTGTTTTCATTTTTCAACTTCCTATTATCATGCAGTGTTATTATTTTTCTTACTATACTGATTGTTTACAGAGGATCACAATAGAAACGAGAAATTTTCTAGGGGATTAAGAGTAAAAAACAGTTGTAATATTAAACTCAACTTAACATTACACACAATAAGGTTTTAATGTTGAACTTATTTAAATAACAAAATGATAAATATAAGAATATTTACGTTTTAAAGATGGATTTTAATTGATATCTGGTTATCATCATAATGAACATTATTTCAATAAATTTGGTCATATATGGCGAGAATAAAAATGAATTTTTTTAAAGTAATCATTGCGATACTTATTTTTGGTGCTGCATTTCTGTTAGGGGCACTATATATGAAACCAACTCAATTGAGTTTAGTTGAGCAAGTAAAAAAGAATGTTTATGATGTTTTAGCGTACCCACAAGCAGCAAAATTTAGAAATATTGAATATCATTTTTCTCGCTACACTGCGGATAATGGTAAGGTTGGTTATGTTTGTGGGGAGGTGTATCGATATAAAAATGATAAGCCTGACGGATTTAAGCGTTTTATTGTTAAATCTTATACCAATGATGAAGGCCGCATGGATATTTCTATTCCGTTTATTGACGGAGGACATGAAATATTATTGCCTGAACAGGTTAACCAAATTTGGAAAGATAAGTGCTCAAGTCCTGCTTCACCGCTCGAATAAGGAACTACGTGTGCTAAAATTTTGTAGCACACGCTTTTAGGTTATTTGTTATGCGGTCTGTTGGTTTATACATTTTAATGCTGCAGGGCGATTTATCATTTTTTTATAATAGTCAAGTAAAAATGGTGTGTTAGGGCGTTTTATCGGGGTTAATAGCCAACGTTGGATTGATAATGTGATAACGATATCCGCTAGAGAAAAATGGTTTCCATAGAGATAGTTCTGATGATTTTTTTGGGGCTGATTTTTTGATAACACAGATTCAATTATTTGCATTTTTTCATTCCATAAATGGATGCTTTTTTCCACGATTTCAGGTTGTTGTAGAAAAAAAGAATCCTGTCTTACTAGTGCCATAAATGCAGCTCGCCATGCTGGGTTGAGCTCTGAGATTTGCCAATCCATCCATTTTTCTATTTCAGCCCTAGCAAGTGGCTCTTCGGGTAATAAATCCGTCCGTTGGGATTTTGCCACTAGATACCGACAAATTGTGTTGCTCTCCCATAATGAGCCTTGTTCATGAACAAGGACTGGAATAAGCGCATTGGGGTTTAATTTTAAAAAATCGACTTGAATTAAATTCTCATGATTTCCCCAGTGATCTTCATGAATAAATTTAAGATCAAGCTCATGTGCAGTCCATAATACTTTTCGGACATTAATTGACGAAGTGCGGCCTAATATTTTTAACATTTACACCTCTGCTTAGTCGTATGAAATAACCCAATAACATGTTTTTTATTAAAATAGCCTTTCAAGCAAACCGAATATAATTTTAACGTAAAATATATAGTAACCATTGGGAACTAATAAATAAAACTGGATTATATATTACTAGTTTAGTGTTATACTGATTAAGTTACACTTTGTTTTGTTATTATTATGAAACAAAAAAGCCTTTGTGGTCAACGATGACTATGTTTTTTGATGTTCATTTTTTTAATGAATTTTTAATTTAGTAGTTTAAGGAGTCGATAATGGTTAGTAATAATAATGCACGTCGTTTGTTAGGTATGCCTTATAAATTAAGTCGTTCTAAGAAAAACATACGTGTTTCGCTAAGTTCTAAAGATAATGCCGCAGTTGCAGTACAAAAGAATAAAGCGACAGAAAAGAAAACATATCATTCAGTAACTGTTTTTTACCCAGAATATGTTATTAGTTAATTGAATGAATGTAACCCTCTAGTATTCACTAGGGGGTTGATGCTATTTAATTAAAATTGGATTTTTCTTATTAACTTACATTAACTCACTTCAATATACACCATTCCTACGCGTAACATTCAGAGCCTCTTATTATAAAAATAAACGGTAGTCATAAAATAGATTAAAGGATATTATCTGCATTAATTAAAAACTAAAAAGAAAGATCACTATTGGGTGTTGTAGAATGAAATTTTATTGTTGCCTACTATTTTTATTTTGTTTTTCTCTTTCAGGGTGTTCTACTCAATTTAAATCAGATGAAGAAACTAATCGCTTAAAATTTAATATTCAACACGCAAATACGGTTCCTATTGAGGATTCCGTTGAACCGTTGGCAGTTTCTGATATGTTGCCCGGAGATATTCTTTTATCGTCTGCTACAGGGTTAAATTCATGGGGAATTCGGTTATTTAGTATTAGCGGAGTAAGCCATGCATCTATTTATCTAGGCTTGGGCGAAGTTGCTGAATCTGTGGGAAGTGGCGTTAGGATCATTACCTTAGACCAAGCAGTGAAAGATTCTAATAACATGGTGGTATTGAGACAAGCAGGCTTAACATCATTACATGCAGAAAAATTACGCGAATTTTCAGTTCAAAATAATGGAAACAAGTATAACTATAAAGGCATTGTGATGATTGCTCCTTGGATGATCACTAAAAGAGTATGTGAACTTCCGTTAATTGGTGAAACGATACGTAATTTTTGCTTAAAAACCTTAGCTAAAGTTCAGTTAGGCGATGATGTGGACCAAGCTAATGGTTTCTTTTGTTCGCAGTTTGTCCTAGATGCTTATAAGTATGCGGGTATTCCCTTATTTGAAGGTAATTCATCGTGGATAACACCTGCGGATATATTGCATATGCGAACCGGTGATGTGCCGACTTTCATGCCCACTCAACGCCTAGCATATGTTGGGCATTTGAAATCATGGAGTTTTAGTAGTGCAATACGCAGAAAATAATAGATTATTTTAAATAAAAAAAAGGCCAACATATGAAGTTGGCCTGCTAAACTGGAAGCAATGTGAGCAATGTCGTTTGTGATAAACTTGAGTGATTTACTCAAGTATTCACGAGGTAAAAGATAACCATTCTCATTTAAGAAATCAACCCTTTTTTTTATGCAGTTACTTATTCACTCTCCCTGTTTATTTTCATTTTTTGTTTATATAAAACAATCTATTGTGTATTTATTTCTCATCAAAATTGTTTTTTTAACAAAAAAAAATTTTTTTAATTGATATTAATGAGATTATTCTTGCAGAGATTAACCATTAACAGGCGTGTTTACGATGCGAAAATTAAAGGTGGGTGTAGTTGGTTTAGGTTCTATTGCACAAAAAGCGTATTTACCAATTTTAACTAAAGAGGAAAACTGGGAGTTGGTTGGTGCTTTTTCTCCAAATCAATCAAAGGCAAAATTGGTGTGTGATAGTTATCGAATGCCCCTGTTTAGCAGTATTAACGCACTAGCACAGCAATGTGATGCTATTTTTGTTCACAGTGCGACCAAAAGCCATTTTGAGGTAATCAAGCTGCTATTAGAGGCTGACGTTCATGTCTATGTTGATAAGCCATTGACTGAGTTAATTGAACAATCGGAGCAATTAATTCAGTTAGCAGCGCGACGTCAAAAAATGTTAATGGTTGGATTTAACCGCCGTTTCTCGCCGTTTTATTTGGCAATTAAACAAGATATTAAAAATATAGCGTCTATTCGTATGGATAAACACCGTATGGATAGCGTAGGGCCGAATGACTTCAGGTTTACGTTATTAGATGATTATTTGCATGTCATTGATACTATAATGTGGATTGCACAAAGTAATGCAAAACTGATCAGTGGTAGCATTCACAAAACAAATACTGATGAATTGTTTTATGCCGAGCACCATATGCAAGCTGGCCAATGTTGGCTAACAACATCGATGCATCGCAAAGCCGGAAGCCAACAAGAGCAACTTGTTGTCATTGCTGAGGACAGTATTCATCAAATAACCAATATGAACCATTGGTGGAGTGAAAATGCCGTTGGGATCAGCGAGAAAAAACCGGCTAATTGGGACTCCATTTTGGTTCAACGCGGTTTTGATGGTGCAATTCGGCATTTTATTGATTCTGTTTCAAACCAAACTCAACCTTTGATCAGTGGAGAAGAGGGCTTGAAGGCTCAAAGAATGGTTGAAAAAATGATCTCTACAATGAATAAAGTCAGTGGTTAATTATCTTATTTTGTAAAAGTAATTATCGATTTTATTAAACGGTAAAATTTTAGTAGCTCATCACTTTATAGGAACACAGGATGATACCTTTCCAAGATAGCTCTGATGTATTATTTGTTGCAGGGTTTGGGCCGATAGTGACAGATTACAAAAAAAGTCATTCTTTTTATCTTGAGTTGTTAAAGTTACCTTTGAAGCCAATAGAAGAAGGAAGCCAATATTTAACTTGTGAGCAAGATGGGCTAGAAGGTGTTAAACATTTTGCACTTTGGCCTATAGAGCAAGCTGCCCAATCGTGTTTTAGTCAAAATGAGTGGCCTGAAAATATACTCACTCCGCAAAGTTGGATGGAGTTTGAGGTTTCAGACATCGAGAAGATCACGGATATTTGTCTGAAAGAAGGCTATGTCTTATTAGTTAATAATCGCATGGAGCCTTGGGGGCAAACCGTAACAAGGTTATTAAGCCCTGAAGGCATGTTAATTGGTTTAACTGTGACGCCATGGCTAAGAGAATAGCCTGCCTTTATTTGTAGTTAGAGATCTCATTTATCTTTGTGGATAAGAGACATTTATTAGTAATTGTTTATAATTTTGTTGTAGAACTTCATTTTAACTATTTTAGGAGGGGTTATGTATAAAACGATTCTGGTCCCTATCGATTTAACAGAAGATGAATTAACCAGCAAAGCCGTTCGTCATGCTGTTAATCTTGCAAAGCAATCTAGTGCTAAAATTCATCTTATTCATGTTTTGCCAATTTCTTCAGCAATTATTAATGCGTATGCTTTAGGTTACATGGAAATAAAAGACCGTGCGACGGTGAAAGCGGAAGAAGACATGAAAATGTTAATGGATTCAATTGATTTACCTCATGATGACGTTAGTTATACTATAACGTTTGGTTCTCCACGAGATGAAGTGATTAATACAGCAAAAGACATTAATGCCGATATTATTGTCATTGGCTCTCGTCGCCCAAATATTACAACTCATCTTTTAGGGTCAACAGCGGCGGGTATAGTACGTTACGCTGAAACATCAGTGCTGGTTGTACGTTAATAATTAGAGAAGAGCCTGCTCAATGGGTAGGTTCTTTTTTATTTCATTATTTGTATTGCCAATTCAATCAGTTTTAGCACTCAAGTTAATTGATCTTACTTATAACAAGGTGAATTTGAGTCAGTATGGAAAAGTTTTCACAAGAATTACTGCGTGTTGAACACTTTGTTCTGAGAGTTTTACGTTTTTATTTACTCGGGCTTTTGATTTTTTTTCTTGGGTTATTACCCGGTATAATCGGTTTTTATTTTATTGAAGGCCATTCAGCTGTTGAGTCAATGCTTAATGCGTTGTCTATGTTGAGTGGGCAAGCTATTGAGCCGGCTCCAATTACACGGGGAGGCCGTTTCTTTATCGCTATTTATGGTTTATTTTTACAAAGTGTTTTTATTATCAGTATTGGATTAATTGTAACTCCTTTTATTCATCGTATTTTGCATAAATGGCATTTAGAAGAATAATTTTTTGTTGTAATAGTAAGGGGCTTCACAGCTTTTTTAGTGCAGTAAGGCTATACTTCTAAAGACTAAAAAGGAAAATATTCACCCGCTACGCCTAATAACCAAGTTGTAAAAATACGCAACAATATAACTTGAATAAAAACGTCAACATAATTAATAAGGGGCATCATATGTATCAAACAATTTTGGTTCCCGTGGATATATCTGAAGATGTACTAACAGATAACGCATTAAAACATGCTATTTATTTAGCAAAAATTTCAGATGCGAAAATTCACTTATTTCACTCAGTTCCAGATGTTTCAAGATTTTCAATGAGTTATAGTTATCATTATGATTTACTGTCTTCATTTGCTAAAAAAGCACTTGAGCGCTCTGAAGAGCAGCTAAAAGAAATTATTGAAAAGATTGATTATCCGTCAGATAAAATCTCTTATAAGGTGGAGTTTGGTTCACCAAGAGATAAAGTTTTATCAGAAGCTGAGGCTATTGATGCTGACCTTATTGTTATCGGCTCACGCAATCCAAGTATTTCAACCCATTTATTAGGTTCAAATGCTTCTGGGATTGTTTCCTATGCGAAGATCTCGGTTCTCGTGGTTCGGTAAATAAAATAGCCTGCTGAGCAGGCTATTTTTTTGTCTATTAAAAGCGAACAATTCTAGGGTGTTTTTACCGCTTCTTTGGCTTGCTCAATTGCTTTAAGTGCTTGGCTGCAAGCTTGCTCTTGTGCATCATCTGGGTAGCTAGCAAGGGCTTTTTTCGCTTCCTCTAATTGTGACTTCATTAATGCAATTTGTTCACCTGCATTGGCTTCATCTTTATATTGTTCTTCAGCTTGCTTAACAAGGTCATTCATTTCTTTGAAATAAGTATCACAGGTTGCACCTGCATTTGCATTAAATGCAGTGAAAGCCATTAAAAGGCTAAACGCAATTGGAAGAGTTTTTTTCATCGTATTTTCGCTTTTAAAATTCATAATATCGTCAGAATAACATTCCATATTCAAAAACGCACCACTCGAACACGTGAATGTTTTTAACTAATAAACTTTTTCTGCATATTGAGAATATTCCTGTTAGTCACTGTCAGAAATAGCATAATTTGCAAAATACAAATGATAATCATTCTTGACTATGGATGATACAAAAGTGTACATTCAAGTACACTTTAATTAATGATGACAACAGAGATGATTGTGATGAGTAAAAATATGATAAAAACAGAAAATTGGCCAATCTGCGAGATGAATATATTTCCATCAACTATGGATGAAACACGTTTATGGTTAGAGGAAATGGATATGTTATTGGCGAGAAGAAATGAATTTGTATTGATATATCCTCCAGTGGTTAAAAAAGAAAAACCATCATCAGAAGATATGCAAAGTATGAAATATGTGCGTCGTTGGTTGAAAGATGCAAAAGAAGCAATGGAACAGCATTGTCGCGCTCTAGTTGTTACGCTACAACCTGATGGCCGAGATAAAGAGGAGATGGAACGCATGGCTCCCATGTTGTCTGCGTTGTATGGTCCTCAAGTTTTAATCGCAACGGATGCAATAGCTGCAAAAGAGCAAGCCCAATCAGTTTTAGCTTAGTCGATTGTGGTTTTACTGATTTTACGGATATAACTGGCGATGATATCGACGGACATAGCAATTTGCTGTTGAATAAATTCATCGCTGGGCTTGAAATCGGCAACACAAAAAGTGGTGATAAACACATCCGCTTTTAGCATTTCTAGGTAGCGTGAAGAAATACTTAATAATGTTGTTTCATTTACTTTAACATCAGGAAGTAAAGCCAATTTCTGTGTTAACAAGCGATAGCTTTTTACAGGGCCTTGCTCAAAAAATGCATGGGTTATTTCAGGGAAACGGTTGTATTCACCTAAAATTAACCGATATAACCCGATGGATTCAGGTTTAAGAACATTCAATAAAAATCGAGAACCATAAAAAGAAAGTATGGACTCAATCGTATTTAGTGAGGGTGTTTTTTCGTTAGGTTCTTGAAAAATATCATCAATCATAGATGCAATAACAGCGGCAAATAACCCTTCTTTATCACCAAAATTTTTATATAAAGTCGTTCGAGAGCCTCCAGCACGTTCAATAATCATATCCAGAGTTGCACCTTCAAACCCATATTGCAGAAAAATTTCAGTTGCGGCAGTGATCAAAGCCTGATGACGACGTCGGCCTTTTGGGGTTTTAGCTGTAAGCGTGCTACTCATGAATGGCTAATCCTACTCTTTGTCTTCAAATAAGAAAATAACATAACAAATTTTACCAAATAGTTTAAATCACGTTACCTCAATCACAGATTTACCTGAAAGAGATCATCATTTAAGCTGATATTTGTCTTTATGATATTTATAAAGATTAACATGTTTAGGATGATATCTGAATGGTTGTCACAATATTGGGGGCAAGATGGCAGAGCATGCATTGAATGAACAAAAAATAGACCAAAATGATCCTGTTGATCAGCAACGTGAGGTAACTCGGCTATGTATTGAGTGTGGCTTATTGTTATTGCAACATGGCGCTGAAAGTATGCTCGTTGAACAATTGACAACCCGTTTGGGCATTGCACTTGGAGCAAATCAAGTTGATAGTGCAATCTCATCTAACTCATTAGTTTTAACCACCATAATTGATGGCCGCTGCCTAACGTCAACACGGCGTATTATTGACCGTGGTATTAATATGCATGTTGTCACCGAAGTCCAGCATGCGGTCATTCTCGTCGAACATCATTTACTAGACCGAAAACAATTACACAAGAAATTATCATCGATTAAACCGTTGCGATATCCTCGATGGTTAATGGTTTTGATGGTGGCTTTATCTTGTGCTTGTTTCAGCAAGTTGAATGGAGGGGGATGGGAAAGTGCATTAATTACATTTTTAGCCAGTGGCTGTGCAATGTATGTGCGACAAGTGTTAACTTCTCATCAAATGAACCCATTGATTAATTTTTGTATCACTGCGTTTGTTGCGACAACGGTCTCTGGATTATTACTGAAAATACCGTATTTAGCAGTCACTGAAACGATTTCTATGGCTGCCAGCGTATTGCTTTTAGTTCCGGGCTTCCCATTAATTAATGCAGTCGCTGATATGTTTAAAGGGCATGTTAATACAGGTTTAGCGCGTTGGACAATGGCGAGTCTCCTTACTTTGGCTACCTGTATTGGGGTTGTATTAGCAATGACAATCTGGGGTTTAAAAGAATGGGCATAGAATTTCTGTTCTCCTTATGTGAGAAAATGCTACTAGCGGCTATACCAGCAGTTGGGTTTGCTATGGTATTTAATGTGCCTGTTAGAGCATTGAAATATTGCGCTTTATTAGGTGCTATTGGCTATGGCTTTAGAATGATATTGATGACATTAGGGCTACAAATTGAGTGGGCAAGTTTTCTCGCAGCAATTTTAATCGGTATTATCGGTATTCAGTGGTCGCGCTGGTGGTTAGCTCATCCAAAAGTGTTTACTGTTGCTGCCGTGATCCCAATGTTTCCAGGTATTAGTGCCTATATTGCAATGATTTCAGTCGTTAAAATATCGCAATTTGGCTATGATCCTGAATTAGTTGAGGTTCTAGTGACTAATTTCTTAAAAGCGTCTTTCATTGTTGGAGCCTTGTCTATTGGTATTTCTTTACCTGGTTTATGGCTATATCGCAAAAGACCAAGCGTGTAATTTTTAAGGGATGGCTTGCTGGTATTCTTGCTATATCCGTAAGCCATACTTTTTTCTTTTACTAATAAGAGTTAGATATTCTATTAAAGCTGCATAAATTCTGATGTGGGTGTTAACCATAAAATTGAGTCATCGCTGATATCATTAATGCTACTATTTGATTAGAATATGTGATATTTCTTCTTATGCATTAATGTGTTAGAGGAAAAACTAACGCATTCATTTCAATTCTTCGAATATATTCTTATTAGTGGTGTTATTTTGAAACAATTTAGCTTGTCCAAATATTATCAATTTGTTTCTTCGATTCTATTATTTATTTTTTCTGCTTTTTCATTTTCTGCACCAAGTTCATTTACTGAAGCCAAAGCACTGAGTAAAACTCAGGTTTATGCAGATCAAAATCACCAAGGTGAGGGAACAATATACTGTGGGTGCCAGTGGGAATGGGTAGGAAAAAGCGGAGGAAAAGTCGATTTAGCCTCTTGTGGTTATCAAGTGCGTAAACAACAGAACCGAGCCGAACGCATTGAATGGGAACATATTGTTCCTGCATGGGTGTTTGGTCATCAAAGACAATGTTGGCAGCAAGGTGGGCGAAAAAACTGTGTGTCTAGTGACCCTATTTTTGGTCAAATGGAAGCCGATCTGCATAATTTAGCGCCTTCTATTGGTGAGGTGAATGGTGATAGAAGCAATTTTAGTTTTGGGCAATTACCCGCTAATACGCCATATCCATACGGAATGTGCCGCAGTCGAGTTGATTTTAAACAAAAAGTCTTTGAACCAAGAGATGAGGCCAAAGGGCAAGTAGCCCGAGTATATTTCTATATGCATGACCGCTATAACTTATCTATGTCACGTCAACAACAACAGTTACTGATGGCTTGGGATAATAAATATCCTCCAACCCCTTGGGAAATCCAGCGTGATAATCGAGTCGCTAAGGTGATGGGCCATCATAACCCATTTGTGACAGGGGAGAAAAAATGGAGTTTAAATCATAAAAATAGCGCAGAGGGTGTTAATATTTCACCAGTCTCACCTTTAAATCAGCATCAAGTAATAGAAAATAAATCTATTGTACCAAATACGGTTGAAATTAAAGGTAATCGCAATTCTAAAAAATATCATTTTTCACATTGTGCTAGCTTCAATACCATCGCTGATAAAAATGCCGTCATCTTCACTGACGAACAATCGGCTAAAGCCGCAGGTTTTGAGTTAGCGGGAAATTGTAAAATACGCTAATTATCCTTTAAAACCGCAATAGTTAACTAACTGATTATTGCGGTTTTATTTTTTTATATTTATGTGTGATAACGAAAAATTTTAATAAACGCCCAAAATTTTGTTAGAAAAATGTTGCTTTATCAAAAAAAATGACGCTATATTTAAAGCAGATGAAAACTGCAATAAAAACATGGACTCATTGAGGCACTAAAAATATTGCTGCTTGTCATATTACTGTCATATAGATTCATTAGTTTAAAAGTATCGCTGTTACAGGAGAAACTAATGGGAAATAAGTGTTTATACACGCGAGTACAAAACCGGTTACCACTCCATCATGAAATTTCCATGGTGAGATTGGTAACCGGTTTTTTTATTAGCCGAGTTATTGCATGGAGTTACAGCCACATAATAGATGTTTGATATTAACTTTGAGCTTGAAGGGAGCTCACCTCTGTTTTGAATAGTCCGTCATTTGAATTGACATCACTGATACCTGGAAGGGTTAATACTATGAGTAGACAGAAAGCTGCAACAAAGGCACGTCGTGAAATGAAACGTTCATCACGCAAAGATCGCTCAGGTCGTTTTGATATCAATAACGTCGCATCATTTGCTGAATTTACTGGCATTGAAGCTATCGGTATGGCAAAAGAACGTCGTGATGAATCCCCTATATTGCCCAGAAATGAAGCTCAAAAACTCTATATTAATTCCATTAAACATAAGCAATTAATTTTTGCGAATGGCGAAGCGGGATGTGGTAAAACCTATATCAGCACTGCACTTGCAGCTGATGCGTTAATTCATAAAGATATCAATAAGATTATTGTGACAAGGCCCGTTCTTCAAGCGGAGGAAGATCTCGGTTTTTTACCGGGTGATATGTCAGAAAAGTTTGCGCCTTACTTTCGTCCTGTCTATGACGTATTGGTGAAAAGGCTCGGCGCATCCTTTTTGCAATATTGTTTGCGCCCCGAAATTGCTAAAGTGGAAATCGCGCCATTTGCTTATATGCGAGGTCGAACATTTGAAAATGCCGTCGTGATATTAGATGAAGCGCAGAATGTCACTGTCACGCAAATGAAAATGTTTTTAACTCGGCTTGGTGAAAATGTGACGGTGATTGTCAATGGTGATGCGACCCAGTGTGATTTGCCTGAAGGTGTGTCCTCAGGGTTAACCGATGCATTACAACGTTTTAGTACTGATGAAATGGTTTCGATGGTGAATTTTACTATTGAGGATTGTGTGAGATCACAATTGTGCCATAAAGCCTTATTGGCTTATAACTATTAATTAGTTTTGTTATTAATTATATACCCCGCGATTTGTTCGCGGGGTATAGGTTAAATCTTTATAGAGGCAATTGATTAGTGGTAGAGCATTTCATGTACGATTTGCTCATCTGTGAGGGTATATGGGTAATAGGTTGGCCAATTTTCTAGTTGGCTTAATAATTTTTCCTGAGATTCGTTTCCCATATACAGGTGGAAATGCCCCGAGGCCTGTGGCTCAATAATATGGTCGCTAAACTGGATAAATTTGGGCGCTTTTGAGTTAGCATCTTTGCATTCAAACAAGTAACGGACGCCTTTTTTCCCTGAAGTGTAATGAAGAATTTTGTAACCGGCGTAGTCATATTTACAGCTGCTTACGGCACCGTTTTGGGTAAACTCAATAACATCATTTTCAATTCCAATGCTGTCAACATCGGTGGCATAGCCTTTTTTATAATATTCACGATACTCTTCAACCGTTTTATCTTTATTTTTCTTTGCTTTACTTTCTAAAACTTCATCGAGCTTTCCATTTAATAGTAATGGATTAACCGATTCCCAGATGCCTTGCCAATCGCTAAGAGACCTATCTTTGACGTCAGCATCTTCAAAAATCCCTTTTGAAGCTTGGAGTGCTTTCTCTGATTGTGGATGAGAGTGACTATGTGAGCCATGAGCAGCTGCTGTATAGCTAGTGAGAGCTAATGCGACATAAAGACTGGTTTTTAAAATTGCCATTTTGTACACAGTGGTTTTCCTATTTTTGTAGTGAATATAACGACCATAAAAACCATTATGTTATAACATAACAAATGTGAGAATGAAAAGTATTTTAGGAAGTTTATTGATGAGGAATGTAATGACTAAAAACGTGATGAAGGCAGATAGGAGCTCGCTTAGTAGAGTTTATAATCAATAAGCGAGCTAACTATTTGAACCGAAGTTAGTCGTCAGGGTTGTCCATCACGGCATGGCGTTCATGGTGATAACCTTCCTCATCATAACCATATCGCCAGTAAGGAATTGCATAGATATCATCACGACCAAAACCTTTTTCACGACGAATATAACGACGTAAATCACGAATAATTTGGTCTTCACCCGCAATCCAAAAAGCGCAATCATTGTTTGGAATGTCCCAAGACTTAAACGTGCTAATTAATTCAGCTGTTTTGGTGATATCACCACAGATCCAAATTACGTCAACGTGTTCAGGTTTTTTCAGTTCTCGCACGTCTTTTGGGCTATCTAACCGTAGTACGACTTTACCTTGGGCATTTGCTGGCATTTTTTCTAATAATGCGGCAATAGCGGGTAGAGAACTTGAATCACCGGCCATGAAGTAATGTTGTCTGGCAGGCAATAATGGGTCTGGGCCACCCGGATTGGTAATCCCCATCCAATTTCCTGGTTTTGCATCACGTGCAAATAGGTATGCAGGGCCAGTTGCGCCATCATGCATAGCAAATTCAATATCTATCTCGCTAACTTCAGGGCGGATGGCTCTGGCGGTATAGGTACGAACAAATGGACGAGGTTTGTCTTCTGGCCAGCTACGGCCTTCTTTACTTAGGATAGGGAGTGCGGGCTGGCTGATTAAATCAGGGGCTAAAAATATTTTCAGGTGCCCACCTTCACAATCAGTTGGGTATGTATTGAGTCTTTCACCGGTGAAAGTAATGCTGCGAATAGATGGGGTGATATCGGTAATGGATTTGACTTGAATGAGCTGTGGTGGAGCCGGGCGGTAGATGTTTTTTTCAACGGGTTGTTCAGTGGCCACGGACAATCTCCTTTATTAATGATAATTTTATTATATGGTAATTATTATCATTATCATGAATAACTTTGTAAGTTGCAACCGCTAGTGAGTGATTGGAAGAGGATATTTATAAAGAGAGATTTTCAACAGTAGGGAGGCAATTTACAGTGATGAATTGTTGATTTCAATAAAAATGCCGTATGATTTTTAGCATACGGCATATCGAAAGGTAGATTACTTCACTTTCATTCCGGCTGCGGTCATCATCAATTTAAACACGGAAGAGAAGGCAAATAGCGCCAATACACTTCCGAACCAGATAATGGCCATCCAACCGAGTTTTTTCCACCAAGGGGAGGCTGCCACGTTATCAGTGGTAACCTTGTTCTGGGGTAATTTTTCCTCTGAAGACATAGTAACTCCAATAGGTATAAACTAAAATAACAGGAATAATGAATAACGCACCGACTAACATAAAGCCTAAACTTTCGGATGGGCCAGCGGCATCACGGAAACTGACTGCGGGTGGAATGAGCGTTGGCCAGATACTGATACCTAGGCCAGTAAACCCAAGGAAAATCAACATTAAAGCCGCTAAGAATGGCACGCTATCGAATCGTTGTCGCTTAGCACTTTTTAGGATCAACCAAGTACAGCCTAATACCAGTAACGGAACAGGTAAAAAGAAGAACAGGTTTGGCAGAGAGAACCAACGCTCAAAAACGGCCTCATTTAACATCGGAGTCCAGAGACTGATCACCGTAATTACCGCTAACATCAGTAATGTTAATGGCCGTAGAACACGATACATCGTGCTACGTAAGTGGCCCTCAGTTTTCATGATCAACCACCCACAAGCTAATAGTGCATAAGCCACAACAAGGCCAAATCCGCAAAATAGTGGGAAAGGCGCGAACCAATCGAAATAACCCCCCATGTAAACACGGTTTTCTACATGGAAGCCTTGGATAAAGGCACCAACGACCACTCCTTGAACAAAGGTGGCAAAAATTGAACCCCAAATAAAGGCGTGATCCCAATGGCGGCGGTGTGATTCATCCGCTCTAAAGCGAAACTCAAAGGCAACACCACGGAAAATCAAGGCCAATAACATGAAAGTTAATGGAATTGACAGGGCATCAAGGACAATCGCATAAGCGAGAGGAAAAGCACCAAATAAAGCGGCTCCACCTAAAACCAACCAAGTTTCATTGCCATCCCACACTGGGGCAACGCTGTTCATCATCAGATCACGGTCTTGGCTGTCTTTCAGCGCAGGGTAAAGGATCCCAATGCCTAAATCGAACCCATCCATGACAATATACATCAACATACTAAATATGATGATGACAAACCAAATGAGAGGTAAATCAATGCCCATGAGCTGCGTCCTCCGCGATACCTTTACGAATTAATTTCATCATGTACATATAGCCAATCCCGAAAACACCGCCATAAACGACAAAAAAGGCGATTAAACTGATGCTCATGTGCATTTCACCATGTGCACTGACCGCATCAGAGGTTCGTTGTAGCCCATAAACAACCCATGGCTGGCGGCCAATTTCTGTTGTAAACCAACCTGCAAGGATGGCTATCAGCCCAGAAGGTGCCATTAAAAACATAAAACGTAAGAATGTTTTCGACTCATAAAGGTTTTTACGGTAGCGAAGCCATAAACCCCAAACTCCAGCCGCTATCATTAATAAGCCAAGCCCGACCATTACGCGGAATGACCAAAACACCATAAACACGTTAGGCCTATCTTCTGGGGCATATTCTTTTAGCGCGGGGACTTGTTTATCAATACTGTGTGTTAAAATCAGGCTTGCTAAATAAGGGATTTCGATAGCGAATTCTGTTTTTTCCTTTTCTTGGTTTGGAATACCAAACAAGATCAGCGGAGTGGCTTCTCCGGGTTTGTTTTCCCAGTGACCTTCCATTGCAGCCACTTTAACCGGTTGATGTTTAAGTGTGTTTAGGCCGTGAGCATCCCCGATTAAAGCTTGAACAGGGGCTAAAACTAAAATCAACCACAGGGACATGGAAAACATTTTTTTCATGGCACTGGACTTGTTGCCTTTGAGCAAGTGCCAAGCGGCGGAAGCCCCAATAAAAAATGCTGCAGCAAGGAAAGCTGCTGTAGTCATATGCAGTAATCGATAAGGGAAAGAGGGGTTGAAAATAACGGCAAACCAATCAACGGGAACAATGCGCCCATCAATAATTTCAAAGCCTTGTGGTGTTTGCATAAAGCTGTTGGAGGCCAAAATCCAGAATGTGGAAATAATCGTTCCTAGCGCAACCATGCAAGTAGCGAAGAAATGCAATTTTTCACCTACACGGTTCATCCCAAACAACATAACACCGAGGAAACCAGCTTCTAAGAAGAAGGCCGTAAGAACCTCATAAGTGAGTAATGGCCCTGTAATACCTCCCGCAAAATCTGAGAAAAAGCTCCAGTTAGTGCCGAATTGGTATGCCATAACCAAGCCAGAAACAACACCCATTCCGAAATTAACCGCAAAAACTTTCGACCAAAAATGGAACAGTTTTATATAGTCTTGATCACGAGTTTTAAGCCATAAACCTTGTAGCACCGCAAGGTAACTTGCGAGCCCAATCGTAATGGCTGGAAAAATAATATGAAACGAGACCGTAAACGCAAATTGTATACGGGCAAGTTCCAGCGCAGTTAGTCCAAACATATTGACCCCTGAGTGGATATGTTAATGACACGCAACATTCAACGTTTTGATGAGAGCAATTGAGGCGCTAATCCTTAGCAAAAGAGATTGCTCACACCTGAGTGCAAAATAATCGCCATCCAACGAAAAATGTTTTGTGCTTATAGTTAAAAAAAAGTCAGGTGAATGTGTGGATAAGTAGAACATGAGACGATAAACTATAATAGTAACAATTATTGAGATATTAACTATAACAGTTGAGGCGGCTATGACGAGATACGAACAATTAGCAGCGCAAATTCGTCAGCAAATTGAAGACAATATCTGGCAAGTGGGCGACAGATTACCTTCATTGAGGGAAAGTGTTAAACAGTCTGGTTTAAGTTTAATGACTGTTGTGCAAGCATATCAGTTGCTTGAAAGCCAAGGATGGGTCGTTGCTCGCCCGCAATCAGGGTATTACGTGGCAAACCGCAATAACGCATTTGCTGCCGCAAAAGGAGGTAAAGGGCTACATTTGAATGAAAATGTAGAGATTAACGCCTCTATTTTTGGTGTCTTACAAGCTTGTAAGGACCCGAATATTATCCCATTTGGCTCCGCATTTCCAGAGCCCGCCTTATTAGATGACCCAAAACTCGCGAAATCACTCGCGTCTGTCGCTAGGCGCTTATCGAAATTTAATACACCAGCTAATTTGCCGCCTGGTAATGAACAACTGCGTCGAAACATTGCTCAGCGTTATGCAACTCAAGGGATCCATGTTGCTCCTGATGAAATCGTGATTACAGCAGGAGCCATGGAATCTTTAGTTCTGAGCTTACAATCAGTCACTCAGCCCGGGGATTGGGTCGTTATCGAATCACCTGCATTCTATGGTTCACTTCAGGCAATTGAGCGGTTAAAACTCAAGGCAATTGCTATTAAAACAGACCCGCTATTTGGTATTGATCTTGACGCGTTAGAGGATATTGCAAGCAAATATCCAATTAAAGCCTGTTGGCTGATGACACATTATCAAAATCCATTAGGCGGTACGATGCCGCAAACGAACAAAAAACGATTGGTCGATATCCTGAATAAGCAGCAAATTGCATTAATTGAAGACGATGTCTATGGGGAACTTTATTTTGGTAACAAACAGCCAATACCCGCAAAGGCACTAGATACTAAAGGAAATTTCTTTCATTGTTCTTCGTTTTCGAAATGTTTAGCGCCGGGGTATCGAGTGGGTTGGGTTGCCGCGGGTCAACACGCGACAAAAATTCAACATTTACAAATGATGAGCACAGTTTCTGCTAGCGTTCCCACGCAATTAGCTATTGCGGAGTACTTATCATTAGGGGGATATGACAACCACCTTCGTAAACTGCGTTTAACGATGGAACAACGTCAGCACCAAATGTTGAGTGCAATAGCAAAATACATGCCTCAGTCAGTAAAAGTTAATACACCAAAAGGTGGGTATTTTTTATGGCTAGAATTTGAACCGCCATTTAATGCTATTCGTTTGTACCAATTCGCACTAAAAGAGGGGATCAGCATCGCACCGGGAAGTATGTTTTCCACTAGTGATCAGTTTAATCATGCATTTCGTCTTAATGCATCGTTTACATGGAGTGAAAGGGTGGAAGAAGCAATGAAAACTTTAGGCCGTTTATGTCACTTTTTAATCAATGAGAGGCGTGATTAGTCACATTATCATTGTTAATTCATTGCCTTGAAAGATTAACTTTGCCAATCTAAGTATAAATCTAAATGTGTTAGCAGCAATAAATGGGAGGTAATGTGAAAATAAAATGTTTTGACACAATGGAGTTACCTATCCTGGATTGGCATGATGGCGGGGGGGCCAGCCAAGAAGTATTTTGCTGGCCAGTGGCATCGGACTATTCACTACGCGCAAGTATTGCAACCATTAAGCAAGAGAGCTATTTAAAACGTTATGCGGAAGGAGAAAGGTTGGCAATATTGTTGAATGACCAGCCGCTTCTGTTAACCGATACCAAAGCATTTGAGTGCCGATTAGAGCTTGCAGGTGATCATGTCCAATTTTCAGCCCAGCAATTTTGTATGGTAAAAGTCCCAAAGCCATCAGTTAAGTTAATGAATTTTATTTTTCTAGATGATAGGTGGGCGGTTAAAAACTACTTCATCACTGAAGAGTGTAAATTACCAGCTAACCAAGCAGGGTTAGTCTATGTACTCAATGGCGAATGGGAAATTTCTGGCGCAAATTGTCATCTTATGGCGCAAGGACAAGGAGCCTGGTGGCTACCTGATATCGGTGAAGGGGTGATAAAACCACTTAGCACCGATAGCAAGTTAATCTGGATTGAATTATTGCCTCGCTAACTAGTAGCTAAACCGATAGCAGCGAGTGTTAGCATACCGCCTGCAACCCCCTCGGTTATACGGCGTTTTTTATCATTATAAGCTCGCTTATTATGCATGGAAGCAAATAATGCACCTATCACACCATAGATTACGACACACGAAAGTATAAAAGCAGCTGAAAGTATCAAAGACTGAACTGCCACACTTTCTGTCAGCTTAATGAAATTCGGCAAAATAGCGAAATACACCAATAACCCTTTAGGGTTAAGAAAGCTCGTCAGAAATGCTTTAGCTATTACTGCCTTTGTTGACACCGTTTGAATTTTTAAGTCTCCCGCTTTCATCGCAGATAATACCATGCGGATAGCAAGATAAGTGACATAAGTCACTCCAACCCATTTAATGGTGTGGAAAATCATAGGGGAAGCCGCAACAATTGCCGCTAAACCAAGTGCAGCCAGAATCGCATGCGCTATATAGCCCAGTATAATACCTAAATTAGCTTTCAAGGCAGCAGAGGTGCCTCCTGATAATCCTTGTGCGGAAATAAAAAGAATATCTGGGCCTGGTGTGCAGACTAAAGGGACTACGGTTGCGCTAAATAAGAGCAAGGTCTGTAACTCCATTTCAATTCCTCATTATTGTTTATTGTTAATTCACGCAACTGGCCAGTAGCAATAAAATTATAGCGATAATCCAGTGATATTGGATTTTTTTATTGCTTTAAAATAAACAATAATTGGTATTTAATATCAAAAATTAATATTAAATTGAGGTTGAGTACCAATGAAAGAAAATAGGCTAAAATTGGATGCCATTGATAGACGCATCTTACAGATTTTACAAAGAGATGGAAAAATTCAGAATATTGAATTAGCTAAAGAAGTGGGGCTTTCCCCGTCCCCTTGTCTGCGTCGTGTGAAATTGCTTGAAGAAGCCGGGGTAATCAAACGTTATGTGGCCGTATTGGATGGCAGTAAAATTGGAGCCGGTCTTTCTTTATTTGCACGTATTTGGTTTAAAACACAAGATGCCAAGACCATCAACCAATTCGTTGAAGACATTAAACAGATGCCTGAAGTCGTTGAATGCCATCTAATGGCAGGGGAATGTGATGCTTTGATCCGTATTGTAACGCAAGACTTAGCCTCTTATCGTCGATTTCATGCAGATCATTTAACGCAAATTAGCAGCATTCAGAGTATAAAGACGGAGGTGCCAATGGAAACGGTTAAGGTGACTTATGCTTTACCACTTTGACGATAATGACCAACCGCGTGATAGTGACGAGTTGGGAGTGTCTAACGATGAATTATAATTATATCTTTAATTATGATAAAAAGATAAATAATAACTATGCTGTATTTATTAGAGAGGTTTATAAAATAAAAGAAATTAAATATGATAAATATGAATAGCTGAACATTTTTTGAAGTTTAATTTTACAAATTGAAATATTATTTCCTCTCTTTTAATGTTGAAAGGTTAGTTTAATATTATTTTAGAATGCTATTAAATGAGGTATTTGAATTTTATATGGCGATTTTTAAAGAGATAATTCTCATATAATGAGAACATGATTGAGTAATAACCTAGCCATAACGACAGCGATAGCTAATCATTTGATATATAAATAATGAAAGGAAAGTTTTTTTGATCCTGCGCAACACCATATTACGTCACTTACCTATACTGATATTAATTAAAAATCAAAATAATATAATGCGAATGTTTCTTATTTAAAATTATTTTCAATTTGCTCGGTAATGATGTGAGTATTTATAAGCATATTTCTAATTGTTATTGGCATTATAATGACAGTCTATTAATTGATTATTTACATTCTGAACCTAATTGAAAATTCACTGAATAATAGGAACTGTTTGCTCATAAATTGAAGGGGAATTTATGATCTATCCTATTACTGATAGAACAATATCGACAGTAAATAATCAAAAATTTAAGCGCTACGCTATTCGCTATTTGGATATCGAACAGCAAACACAGCAGGCAATCATAGAATATGGACTTAATTTTGAAGCCCCTTTTGCACAGCAACATGAAATTGAGAAACTCAAACTAACTATAAAGAATCATGGCGCAACTTTTGCCAATAATGGGAAGAGTATACATTGTAATTGGCTCTCGAGTGCTTGCGTGCAATGTCGTACGGGAGAAGGGAGTTATACGACATTTTTGTCATTAAAATGCCACCGCGATTGTTATTTTTGTTTTAACCCAAACCAAGAAAATTATCAGGGTTATCAACAGGAAATGCGTGATGCGCTTGGGGAAATTGATGCAATTGCCGAGCAAGGTTACCCTCTGACCCATATCGCACTAACAGGCGGGGAGCCTCTACTTTTTCGCCAAGAAAGTATCGAATTTTTCCAAGCCGTCCAACGGAAATTACCTCAGGCTCATAGCCGTTTATATACCGCTGGTGACCCATTAGACCGTAATACCGCATTAGCTTTAGCGAAGGCAGGCCTACAAGAAATCCGTTTTAGCATCAAAATTGATGATTCAAAAGAACGCATCACCAAAGTTTTGTACCGCATCGCGTTAGCTCGTGAAATTTTTCCAGCGGTTATGGTGGAAATGCCGGTGATCCCCGGTACAGAACAGCAAATGTATCAGCTATTAACTCAGCTTGATGACATTGGTATTGATGGTATCAATTTATTAGAGTTTTGTTTCCCACTAACAAATAGTGAAGCGTATCAAGCTCGAGGCTTCGAACTTAAAAATCCACCTTATGAGGTGTATTACAACTATTGGTATGCTGGTGGATTGGCGGTTGCACAGAGTGAATTAGCTTGCCTTCGAGTGCTTAATTTTGCACTCGAAAATAAATTATCGCTTGGGGTGCATTATTGCTCTTTAGAAAATAAACATACGGGGCAAGTGTACCAAAGTAATGCTTTTTTTGAACACAATGAAAAAATATTAGGAAAACATTACTTCTTCTCTTCTCAAGATTATTTTTTTAAAAGCGCCAAAGTTTTTGGTGATGATTGTGAAAAGGTGGCGGTTTTACTGAAACAAACAGGCGTTTCTTATTATCAAGATTTGTTACATGGTTTTTTGCAATTTAACCCTGAAGCAATTTACTTATTAACCTCGCTAGACAAACTACCTATTGCGTTGACCTCTCACATTGTTGAGCCCGATGAACAGGGCAATCCTTTAATTAAAGAAGTGCAAATTGAACTCACTACACCCGCTGAATTTTTACTGACTGACTTGTAGGGATACATTTATGACTAATGACGACCAAATTTTAGATTTTCTGTATGCGCGTCAATTTGCTTATGACGTATTGCGGCGTTTGTTTATGGAAGAACCAACGCCAGAGTTATTAAGTTATTTGAGAGATTCAGGATTGCTGTTATTTCCCTGTGATGAAGCATTACCCGCGATGAGAAATGCCATAAATGACATGCATAAAGACTTAAACAATAGGCAGCTAAAAGCCAATACTGAGGGTTTTGAAAACTTGCATTGGGATTTTACTCGCTTATTTATTGGCCCAGAAGCCCCGCCAGCAGCGCCATGGGAGTCAACTTATGTTTCCCGTGACAAACTGTTATTTCAAGAAAGTACCTCAGCAGTGAAATCCTTTTATGAACAGTATGGCGTTCATTTACCGGAAGGGGATAGGGAAGCCGCTGACCATATTGGTTATGAGTTAGATTTTATGTGGCATTTAAGCCTGCGTATTACTGAACTTATTGATAGCGAAAATGAAACCGTTGATTGGGTTAACGTAAACGCGTTGTTGCTCGGGTCTGCCACATTTTTAAATACCCATCTATTGGCGTTTATTACGCCATTTTGCCGCTCAATGCATAACCATGCAGACACATTATTCTATCGTCAATTAAGTTCATTAGTTGAGCTTTTCTTACGCAATGATATTAAAAAAATCAATGAATTAGTCAATTTATAATAATAAACAAAATGAAGAGGTAAGAGCAATGTCAGAAAGACAGAAAATAGCCTTGAGTCGCCGTTCATTTATAGCTTGGACATCGGCGGCATCAGTGATGGCTACGTTACCGCTGAGTAAGCAATTATATGCGGCAACACCAGAGGAAGAAAAAGCGGTTGAGCAAGCAACTGATGCGGTCACTCAAGGGAAATGGAAGCCCGTGGCCTGCTGGCATAACTGTGGTGGCCGCTGTGTTAATAAAGCATTGGTGGTTGATGGCGTAGTTGTTAGGCAAAAAACCGATGATGTAGTTGCGGACTCACCTGATTTCCCACAACAACGAGGTTGTTTACGTGGCCGTTCACAACGTAAACAAGTCTTTGGCGCAGATCGCTTAAAATATCCAATGAAGCGTAAAGGCTGGGCTCCCGGTGGTGGAGATAAAAGCTTGCGAGGCCGAGACCAATGGGTGCGCATCAGTTGGGATGAAGCATTAGATATTGTGGCATCAGAATCGAAACGTATTAAAGAAAAATATGGGAATGAATCGATTTGGATCACTGGCGGTAATGGTGTTGATATCCAAAACGTTTATGCGAAAGCCGGGGGATTTGTTGGCGATTGGGGAACAACCTCATGGGGGGCATGGTTTGAAACACCGGCGCATTTAGGGTTACTTGAAGGGTTTTATACTTTTGGTACCAATGACCGCTTTGATATGCGTAACTCCCAGTTAATCGTGATGTGGGGAGCAAACCCAGCGTGGAGCAGCCCTGGTAGCCCAACTTATAATTACTATCAAGCGAAAAAAGCGGGAGCGCGCTTTATTAGTATTGACCCAAGTTATACGACCACGGCAGAGTTAATGGATGCAGACTGGTACCCTATCAACCCCGGTACTGACCATGCTTTAGCTCTGGGTATCATGTCTGCGTTATTAGAAATGGATAGCCCTGACAACCCATTGATTGATTGGGATTTCTTACGCCGTTGTACGGTTGGTTTTGATGAAAATAATATGCCAGCAGGCGCTGACCCAAAAGGTAACTTCAAAGATTATCTGTTAGGCACCTATACGGGAGAGCCTAAAACACCAGAGTGGGCCTCTAATATTTGTGGTCTGTCAGCTAGCGATATTCGCAAGTTAGCGCGTGAAATCGGCGGCACTAACCGAGTCGCATTGCTTACCGGTTGGGCGCCTGCTCGAATCCATAACGGTGAAGGATGGGTGCAAGCATTCTCAACATTAGGCTTTATGACTGGCCATATGGGAAGGCCTGGTCGCATGACTGGGGTCAGCTGCCACTTCGCAGCTGGAAATAATGGCACGCGGCTCGTAATGGCCGGAGCAAGTGGGTTACCTTCAATCCCAAACCCGGTTAGCTTGAAAATTAATCACAATGAGCTTAACCGTGCATTATTAGAGAAAAGATTCCGCCAACGTGGTGTAGGGGATGTCGATGCAAATATCCAAATGATAATTCACCCGTTTAATGCGACACTGCAAACACGAGCTAATATTTCGCAAGGTGTTGAAGCTTATCGTAAAGATGTGGAACTGATTGTAACTGCAGCATATGTTCCACATACTTGTGCTAAATATTCGGATATCGTCTTACCCGTGACGACAGAGTGGGAACGAGAAGGAACCATATTAAATCCAAGTAACCGCGAAGTTATTATAGCTGCGGTGAATGTAACTCCGCCACTTTATGAGGCGAGAAGTGACCAGTGGATTGCCAAAGAAATAGGTAAACGTCTGGGGATTGATATCGATGAGGTTTTTCCTGTTTCGGAAAAACAACAATTTTTTAATAAACTCAATGGCGCAACGATTATTGGTGAAGATGGTAAGACCACAGAGCCATTAATCACCATTACCCAAGCGGATATTGATGAATGGCAAGTAACAGGTAAGCCACAGCAAGGCCGAATTACCCTCAACGAATTTCTTACTGTTGGGAAATACCAAGTCAAGCGTACTTCTGGTGATAACTATGGTTATATTGCCTATGAAGATTTTATTCGCGACCCTCAAGCCAATCCACGACCAACACCGAGTGGTAAGTTCGAAATTTACTGCCAAACATTAGTCGAAAAAGCCGATGAATGTGGTTGGACGAAATTACCTCCAATTCCTGAATATATCCCATCCGCGAGCGGTTATGAGGCAAGTTTTAGCGACTTCTCGAAGAAGGAAAAAGGGGATTATCCATTCCAAATCTATAACCCACACTACTTACGTCGCTCTCACAGCACGCTTGATAACGTGCCTTGGTTGCGTGAACAGTGGCCAAGTCCAATTTATATCAATGCGTCTGATGCTAAACGTTTAGGTATTAAACACGGTGAAACTGTGTTGATAACGAGCCCACAGGGAAAAATTGTGCGTCCCGCATTGGTGACACAAACGATGAAGCCGGGTGTGGTGGCATTACCACATGGAAGTTGGACAAATGTTGATGAAAAAACAGGGATAGATATGGCGGGAGCCGACAATACGCTAACTATTCAGGTCCCTACAGGGCTTGGGACGTCAGGGTGGAACACGATGCTATGTAATATTGAAAAATGGCATGGAGACCAGCTAGTTCCAGATGCTGCAATTCCACAGCGTATTATTTTTTAGGGGGCAATAAGAAATGGATAAACAAGTTGGATTTTATATTAATGTTGCCACTTGCATTGGTTGTAAAACCTGTGTTGTTGCGTGTAAAGACAAAAATGATCTTGAGGTCGGGCGCAACTTTCGTCGTGTGTATGATATTGAGGTAGGTGAATATCCACGTCCTCGGACTTGGCATTTGTCTATTGCCTGTAACCATTGTGATGACCCACAATGCGTCAGCCATTGCCCTACTACCGCAATGCACAAACGAGAGGAAGATGGCGTTGTATTAGTCGACCATGATAAATGTGTGGGGTGCCGCTATTGCACATGGGCTTGTCCATACGAGGCACCTCAGTTCGATGCCAGTATTGGAATGATGACTAAGTGCGACACTTGTCTTGATCTCCGTGAAAAGGGCGGAAATCCAATGTGTGTGGATTCTTGTCCTATGCGTGCGATTGAGTTCGGCCTAATTAGCGAATTACGTAAAAAATATGGCTCGAATGCAGATATTGCAGGGTTACCTAGTTCAAGTATTACCAAACCGAACTTGGTTGTCGGTACAAAAGGATAAGGAGAATTATCATGCATGAATTTCCATTGGTGGTTTTCACCTTATTTATGCAAGCTTCTGTAGGGTGCTTGCTAGTTTCATTGGTGTGCTATTTTCGTGTACTTGAAGGCGGAAATAACCGACAAAGCGTCCAGTTTATTAAACTGCCTATTTTAGCAAGTTTTGTTTTGGGCTGTGTAGGGTTATTAGGCTCACTATTTCATATGGGAAACCCGCTACACATGTTTTACACCATGTTGCATGTGTCGACCTCATGGATGAGCCGTGAAGTGTGGGCGACGGCAATTTATATGGCGCTCTTGTTTTTCAGTATTGCACTGTTATTGCTTAAACAAAATGCGAATGCGTTGTTACTGTCGCTGAGTGCGTTAGCCGGTATTATCTATATGTATGCAATGTCAGCATTATACGCTAACACCTTGTTTAACCTCTGGAATGGTTTATTTACCTACGCCAGTTTCTTTGGTGCGGTATTATTGCTTGGTGGTATGGTAGCGGCATTGTTACTGGTAGGTTCTTTACGTCGCCATGGCAAAGAAGAGCAATTAAAACGTGTGGTTAAAATTGCGCTAGGTATTGGTGTTATAGGAATTTTACTCATGTTTCTGGGCGCATTATCTCTACTAGGGAATATGGGAGAGCCAATTTTTATGGGAATGACACCACGTGAACTCCCTGATGGTTTAGTGAGCTTGAGCATTGTTAGAATCATACTTATTGCATTAGGGGTATTGTTTGTCGGTCGTTTACTGTGTCAAAAAAGTGGGCACAATCTGAATGCAACATTCGTCATGTCACTGGCAACACTCTGTATTTTTGTTGGCGAGGGAGTTGGTCGGGTAGTGTTTTTCTCACTAGGCGGTTAGTTCTTATTAGAAGTAAAATATTATCTGTTTTGCTTTTAACCATATGATGTCGTTAAGTAATATGCTCCGAGGGGAAATTTTCCCTCGGATTTTTTAGTTTTCTTCAGTTCTTTTCATTCTAAATCAAAAACAATAACCCTTTATATAATAAGGAATTAAGCTAGAGTAATTTCAAAATAAATAGTAAATTAAGTTGATTATCTGTAATGATTCTAATTATCATTATTGCTCTTAATCTCCTTTGTTACGTATTCCTTATGAATTTAAAAACTAGCAAACTACTCATACCATTAGCAATTTCAGCTACATTAGCGCCTTATTATGTTTTCGCTGTTGATAATTCAAGAAATGATCAAATTACAGTTACAGGTAATTGGCTTGAAAATACTGAAGATGGTGAGGTGGTATTTAATCACCCAGGTGCTCGAACAGTAAGATCTCAACAGCAAATTAAAGAATCGGGCAGTGAAACCATCGGGGATGCTTTAAAAGGGATCCCAGGTGTGCAGGTACGCGAAAGTAATGGGACAGGGGGGAGCGATGTTTCCTTAAATGTAGGGGTACGAGGGTTAACCTCACGTCTTTCACCGCGCTCAACGATTTTACTCGATGGTATGCCATTATCCGCTGCGCCTTATGGTCAACCTCAGTTGTCGATGTCACCATTATCACTAGGTAGTATTGAATCTATTGATGTGATCCGTGGAGGGGCTTCTGTGCGTTATGGGCCGCAAAATGTGGGTGGCGTAATTAACTTTGTGACTAAACCTATCCCGAAAGACTTTTCTGGGGGTGTTTCACTTCAAACTCAAGGAGCTAAAACGGGAGGGCTAAAGACACTGGTGGATGCGTCCGTGGGGGGCTCAAAAGCGGATGATTCAGCGGGAGCGCTATTGCTGTACTCAGGGTTACACGGGCAAGGCTACCGTAAAAGCAACGATAATACTGATATTGATGACCTGATTTTAAAAACCCGTTATGCCATAACAGATAACGACGAACTACTGGCTAATTTTCATTACTATCATGCGATGTCAGGTATGCCTGGAGGGTTGACTCAAGCGCAATATAATGCGGACCCTTTCCAATCAACACGGCCTTATGACCGTTTTGAAGGCAATCGACAAGATATGTCATTGAAATACAAACATGAAGAAGATGACAAGCAATTTGAGTTAATGACATGGTTTAGTAAAAGTTATCGGGGTAGTTACATAGAAAGTGAGCATAAAGATAAAGCGAATGAAAGGCGTTTAGTTTCTTACCCTCGCCACTATACCGCTTATGCCATTGAACCGAGTTATTCGCAATTATTCCGTTTTAATGATATTTCACACGAAGTGACAGTGGGGTATCGCTATTTAAATGAGACCGCAGACGAAAAAGCTTACCGTTCAAATTGGTACCAAACGGGTACTCAAAGTTCGCGGCCGAGTACCAATGATTATTATCAACACACATCGGGTGGAACAGAAGCCCATGCGATTTATCTTGATGACACTATTGATGTTGGCAACTGGACTGTGATCCCCGGGATCCGCTATGAGAACATTAATATTCATTTAAATGATAGTTTTAAAAACCAAAATAGAAGTAAGCGCTATAGCGAACCACTTCCTGCGCTGGCCGTGATCTATCATATTGATGATGAATGGAAGCTATTTGCCAATGCGAGTACGTCATTCGGCAGTTTACAGTACTTTCAATTGAATACTAAAGGGGTTGGGAATTCCCCTGCGAATGGGTTAAGTGCAGAAAAAGCCCATAACTACGAAGTGGGGACTAAATACGATAATACCGCGCTATCCCTTGAGGCGACCTTATTCTATATCGATTTTGATGACCAACTGCTTTATGTTGAAAATACAACGGGTTGGACAAATTTGGGCGCCACAACTCACCAAGGTGTGGAATTGGCGGCAAGGTATAACCTGTCTGACCTGAGCGATAAATTGGATGGTATCAGTGTATACAGCACCTATACCTACACGAAAGCGGTTAGTAAAAAAGGTGACTTTGCCCATAAAGATTTACCGTTTTATTCACGACAGGTCTTTACCGCAGGTGGCCGTTATGAAACGGGAAATTGGGTATGGAACTTAAATACCTATGCGCAATCTACCCAAGAATCGCCAGGAACATCAAGCCATTATGTAACAAAACCCAGTGCGGATGGTCGATACGGAACAATCCCCGGTTATATGGTATGGGATGCACGAGGTGAGTACCATTTTGGTAAAAGTTTATCTGATTTAACGTTATCTGCTGGTATTAAAAATCTTTTTGATCAAACCTATTTTACACGTTCTACGGATAATAATTATGGTATCTATGTGGGGCAGCCAAGAACTTACTATGTTCAAGCATCCGTAAAATTTTAATAAATACAAGGCAAAACAATGATAATGAGAAAAATTATCAATATATTCGTGCTGATTCTTGGCGTAGTTAGCCTACTATTTTCGACTAGTAGCTTATCCGCACCTATCACGGTGACGGATATAGCGGGTAGGGACGTAACCGTCAATGCGCCGGTATCTCGAGTGATGCTGGCAGATAGCCGCGTTTTGGTTGCACTGAATATATTACATCCACAAAATCCACTAAAAGGGATTATTGCTTGGGATGATGCGTTAATAAAAAAAGCGCCTGACCTGAGTGTGGCTTATAGTAAAAAATTCCCAGAATTAAGCAAGATCCCTGTTTTCCCAAACCCGTATACAACGGACTTTAGCGTTGAGAAAGCGTTGGTTGCACAGCCAGATTTACTCATTTTTGATATTGGCTTAAAGAGTAAGCTCACAGAAAGTGGCACTCTATCATTATTGGAAAAAAGTGGCTTACCTGTCATTTTTATCGATTTTAGACAATATCCACTGAAAAACACCCTGCCGAGTATGACGTTATTGGGCCAAGTATTTGGTGAGGAACAACAAGCGCAAGCATTTAATCAGTTTTACCAGCAAAAGTTAGACTTAATCCGTTCAAGAGTGGCTAAACTTAGTCAAGAGCAACGTCCAAGCGTATTTATTGAACGAGCCGCTGGTATCCAAGGGGAAGATTATTGCTGTAAAACGTTTGGTAATGGCAATTTTGGTGAATTTGTTGAAGCAGCTGGTGGAAATAACCTAGGTTCCCAATGGTTCAGTATTGGAATGGGGGGAGAAATCAGTGAAGAACAACTGATTCACAGCAACCCGGACTACTATTTAATGACGGCAGCAGATTGGGATAACACTCGTAAAGGTAGTGCTTCTGTGCCATTAGGATATACCGGAAATAAACAAACTTCTTTGGCTAGGCTGAATAAGCTAATGGATCGCCCTAAATTTCGTTCATTATCTGCCTTTAAAAACAAACAAGTATTGGCACTCTATCAGCAATATTATGATACGCCATTTAATATTATTGCGGTGGAAGCAATTGCAAAATTCATCCACCCTGAGCTGTTTGCAGACCTTGATCCGCAAGCAGATAGCGATTACTTACATAAAACGTTCACTGCCTTAGAAGGTGATGGTGTGTTTTGGGTTCAAGCGGAATAATTATCTTCTCATGTAGCCCGCTTTAGCGCTGTTGGCAGCTAAAGTGGGCAAATAGTTTATTAGCTAATAATAGTTTAAGCCTCGTTGATCACCGGCAAAATAATTTTTGACGGGTGCTCACTAGAAAAATGTAGGCTATTACAGGCTATTTTCCACGTTCTGTCACCTGCGATAGTTTTACCTGTATTTGTATTGAAGTCATACTTAGGGAAGTTGCTACTAGAAATATCTAATCGGATACGGTGCCCTTTTGCGAAACGATTTGCACAGGCAAAGGGCTTAATTTTCACTTCGACAATTTCATTGGGTGTTAATAATTCCTTTTTCTCATATCCATGCCGAAAACGGCAGCGAATAATGCCATCTGTAATATTCATGGTATAACCTTGTGGGTAATCGGCACTAGGTGGGTAAACATCAATAAGCTTTGCAGTAAAATCCGTATCTAAAGCATCACTACTGATCCAAAGCGACACCTCTATTTCACCAGCTAAACAGACATCTGTTTGTAATTCTTCGGTTTCGAAAACTAAGACATCACAACGGGCAGAAAGAGGTAGGTTATTTTGTTTACTACCAAAAAATTGCGGTAATTCACGTTGGTTAAAAGCTCCTCCCCAAAATATCGGTTGGCCTGAAGTTAAGGCGCCGCCAATGGTAGGGACTGGGTGCTTAGGGTCATAACAATAGGATATTGAGGCTGTTTTAGTGTAGGGGTGAAGAGATAATTTGTTATCTGGCCACAAATAATATGCAGTTTTTTCAGTATTTGCTAAAGGCCATTGATGGCAGTTAAGCCATTTTCCACCATGCTCTATACGCCCTTGTCGGTTACGTTTACCGCTTCCACCACCCATCATAAATATCGTTACATCTTCATGATTGTTTTTGGAATTTTCATTTTTTAAGTGGGCTTCAAACCAGTTCAACCGGCAAGAAAGCCAACTTTCACTGACATTGTTATCAAATGCGGCGATATCACCGAACTCTGCGTCACCACTATGCGTGATATTGCGGTCACCATGGAGCCAAGGGCCCATGATTAATTTTTGAGGTGATTGTTTTTTAGTAACAAATGCATGATAGTTATCTAATGTTGAACTGACATAGGCATCATACCAACTGGACATGAATAATACTGGGATATCAGGTATTTGATCATAATAGCCTTCAGCATAGATGCCGATTTTCTGCCAATAATCGGAAAAACACTCTTCTTCCCATTGTTCAAATAAATACGATTCATATTCAGGGACGTGTTTAAGCAATGTTTGTCCTTGATACCATGGCATTGTTGTGAACCACTCATGGATATTTTCTTGTTCGAGTGCAGCTAAAATATCGGGAGATTGCTGGGCGAGTGGGCTTAGTTTAGCTTGTTTAAATGCCCAAGTTGCTTGTTTGAGTTCAAAAGCGCCTCCTTGACGGATCCCACATTGATAGGCGTTGGCAAATCCACCGGAATCCAGCACCATCGTGTGTAAGCCTGGTGGGTTTAGACACGCCATTGCTAATTGTGTATGAGCGGCATAAGAGAGGCCCATTGAACCTATTTTGCCATTACACCAGGGTTTTTCCATAATCCATTGTAATGTATCAAAACCATCCTCGGCTTCATTAATATATTTTGTGAACTTTCCTTCGGACTCATAGCGTCCACGGCAATCCTGATACACAACAATAAAACCATACTCATTGAAGTATTTCGCCATTTCTTGGCGTGTTATTTGCTGGCCTGATACCGTTTTTTCCGAACGAGAAGGTGCGCTTTTATCATAGGGGGTTCGCTCTATAATAACGGGAAAAGACGTAGCTGATTGAGTTTGTGGAAAGTAAACATCGGTAGATAGCATTATTCCATCACGCATTTTTATCCGGTAATTCTTCATATCCATTTTATTAATACCCTATGGTCACGGCGATAGTCAGTAAGCCGATACTGATTGCCATAAAAATTAAAAATAGCGGTAAAATATACTTCGCCCAAGTAGTCCAACTTACGCCTGCCGTAGCTAAGAAGATTAATAACCCACTGGATGTTGGTGTGATCATGTTAGTCAGCCCATTACCCATTAAAAATGCAAAAACGGTTGTTTGAGGAGAAACACCAGAAATTTCACCAACGGGGCCTAAAATTGGCATTGTGACAGCGGCTTGCCCAGACGTTGATGGAATGGCAATGTCTAATAATAGTTGAGAAATAAACATGCTATATGATGAAACATAAGGACCGTGATTACCGACTAGTCCAACTAATTGATGAATAATGGTATCGAGAATTTTACCTTGAGAAAGAATAATTTCGACCGCAGTCGCTAACCCAATTAACACTCCTGCGATAAGGACTTTTTTCATTCCACTGACAAATGCGTTAGCAGCAGCACTTGCGGTTAAACCACTACAAAAAGTTAAAATGACACTTAAGAATAAATAGTAAGCAGATAAATCATTATTTTTCCAATGCCAGCGATTAGATGCATAGACTAAAAATGCAACACCGATAGCTAAGACAATTAACATAAGTTTATGACGATGGGTTAATTGTGTGGTTTGATTATGTTCTTCAACCACATAGCTTGTGAGTGTCGTTTTACGAATACTATAGAAAATAAATAAAATACCGAGTGTAATAAAAATAAGGTACGCTGCAATCCGCATACTTAAACCACTAAAAACCGGTAGACCAACAAGCGGTTGTGCGATAGAAAGTGCATATGGATTGGTGATGGAGGCGAGGTATCCTACCTTAACCGCAATCGCTACAATGGCAAGCCCAATAAGTTCATTCAATCCAACGCGTTTCACTAAGGCAATAACCATGGGAATAACCAAAAGATACTCTTTGGCTAACCCCATAAAGGTACTTCCCATGGAAAATACAATCATTAAGAAAGGGATCAACAAATAGATATTGCCTCGGGTGACGTGAAGCAACCGTTCTAACCCTGATTCTATTGCCCCTGTTTTATTGAGAATTCCAAACATTCCTCCGATGAATAGAACCATATAAATAAGCGGTGATTGTTTAACAATTCCTTCGGGGATCGCTTTAAACAGTTGAGGTAAACTGACGGGAGCGGCAGTACCTTCTGCTGATTTTTCAGTACCTAATAATTGCTCTAACGTGATGTCTTTAGTGATAGTTTGGTAAGAGTCCGGAATGACTTTTTTACCATCGCGCTCATATTGGCCTGAATTAACAAAATAAGTCATTAAAAAGGCAATGATAACAATAGTTAACATTACTAAAACTGGATTCATTTGCCAGCCTGGTGGTGACGATGGAGTTTGTATAGTGTTGTTTGTTCGTTGCATGGTGTTGTCTCTTTTATTGTATTAATTATGAGTCGTAACCGAGCTGCCTTGATATGCGTAAAGCAGACAGAAGCAGTTGTTCAGTCATATCTTGTTCTTTTTCATCAGAAAAACGGCTTAGTGGTAAGCTAATGCTCAGTGAAGCAATGCATTCCCCGTGTTGTGAAAAGATAGGTGCGGCAATAGCACCGATACCTGCGGTTAATTCGCCTCGGGTAATGGCAAAACCTTGTGAGCGTATGGTGGCAATTGATTTTTCAATTGAGGGATTCTTTTCAATAAAATGTGCTTGAACATCTTTAGGGGAGTAAGCCAATAGTACTCTACCTGACGCTCCAGATCCTAACGGCCGGCGATTGCCAGCTTCACTGCGTACTTGAAGTGATTGCCCTGATGGCTTATGAAGAACTTGTAAAATTTCACCGTTGTCACGTATACGCATTTGAATGTTTTCATCAAAACGTTGACGGAGTTGCTCTGCTTCAACTTCTGCGACTTGGATATAGTTTATTTGCTGGCGAGCGCAATTCCCCAAGCTTAATAATTGATGGCCTAAATGATAGGTCACTGGGTTTTCATTTTTTTGCACGAAATGACGGTTTTCTAACGTGCATAATAAACGGTATACCTTGGATTTATTCATGCCAGATAAGCGTGCAAGTTCACTTAATCCAAGATTGTTTTTTTCACCTAATAGCATCAATAACAATAAAGCATCATCAACGGCAGTGACAATATTCTCTTTCATCTTAACCTCGGTTGGTTTATACAGTAAACCATTGGTTTATTTGGTAAAATTAGCATGGAGAATAATAAAAAATGATTCAAGAGAGTTGTTAATAAATTGTGATGTGAGTTAGGGTTTTAAAAAGGTTTATGTCAGTGAAAAAAAAGAGAAATGAAATATTTATAAGATAAAACAATTGGTTATATAAAACGTAAAATGAGAGAGTTTTGCTGACAACGTGAATAGAAATTATTGTAAATGGGAAGCTAATCGTCATTTATGGCGGTTATTTGGTTCACCTAGTGAAATTGGCTCGTACATCAGTAATAAATAAAAGAACCTCCAGTGAAAAAATGTGTCATTTTTATTGAATTTTTAAGGAGAAAATACGGGAATGGCAGAGATTATCAAAAAGCATCGAAGATATTTCTTAAATAATGAGCCTTATGGCAAAATGAAATTCACTTTTCTTAATGGATAACAGAGATGAAACTAGCGCTGGTCGGTTCTGGAAAAATAATCATGTCGGCTCTTGATGCTTTAATACAGGTGCAAGGGATAGAGCTAGTCGCACTGTGTGTTCGGGCGGAAAGTATTGAAAAGGGACAGGTTATTTGCCAACAATTCGGTATAGCAAAGTTGTATACTGATTATCAAAAGTTGTTACAAGACCCTGATGTTGAGGTGATATACATAGGTTTGCCAAATCATTTACATTATCAGTATACCTTTGATGCATTGATGGCTGACAAACATGTGGTATGCGAAAAACCGTTTACACCAAATTGGCAACAGTTACAGGCGTTAATTTCCATTTCACAGACTAGGGGGCTTTTTTTGTTTGAAGCCATTACGTCTATTCATACCCCTGAATTTCACTTTATCAAGCAACACATTGATAAAATAGGTGAAATCAAAGTGATTCACGGTAATTATTCCCAATATTCAAGTCGATACAATGACTATTTGCAAGGCCGTATTCATGCTGCTTTTGACCCACAGCAAGCAGGCGGTGCGCTCTATGATATTAATTTATATAACATTTATTTGTTATCAGCCTTGATGGGAGCACCCAATAGTAGCCACTATATTTGTAATAAAGGATTTAATGGAATTGATACATCAGGGGTACTAACGGCCCATTTTGAGCGTTCAGTTGCATCTTGTGTGGGAGCGAAAGATTCGGCGAGCCCCGGTTACTTTATTATTCAAGGCACCAAAGGGCATATTCGTATCACTGGAGCCCCAAGCCTTTGCCAGTCAGTCGAGGTTTGTATTGATGGGGAAATATCCAACGTATCTCGGGATGCAACAATCAATCATATGGTCTATGAGTTTGCATTCTTTCGTGAGCAAATTGCTAGTAAAAACCATGCTAAATGCGATGAATTGCTTGAATTAGCATTAATTGTCTCAAAAATATTGCACCAATCACGAAACGATGTAGGGCTGGTATTTACATCATAAAGACATTGGCAGCGCAATGGCTGCCATAATTTGTCAATTTAAAATGAATATAAAGATGCTACTGATTTACCAAGTTTTTCTGCAAGCTCAGATGCGGCATATCTATCCATAACTACCTCAATATAGGCCGCATGGTTCGATAGTTCGGCCTGCTTAATCGCATTGTCTAATTCATTGCAGTTGGTTACACGCTGACAATACCAATCATTACAACCTAATGCGGCGGGGAGCTGTGCATAATTCCATTGGGGTAAGTCGTTGTAATAGGCTTCAGGATTTTTACACAGAAGTCGTTCAATTAAATAGCCATCATTATTTAGGACGAAAATAATCGGTTTTAAACCAAAGCGGGCAAACTGGCTAATCTCTTGGGCCGTGAGTTGGTGAGAACCTTCCCCAGTCACTAAAATAACTCGCTTCTGTGGCTCTGCAATTGCTGCACCAAAGGCTGCGGGAGTGGCCCAGCCGATAGATCCCCATAATGTTTGGTTGTGAAATTGTGCATTTTCAGGTAATAAAGCAAAACCTAACCCCATAGATGCTGTTCCCGTTTCTGCAATAATAATGTCGTCCTTACGGAACATTTTTTCTAGGCGAGGGTACAAATATGAGGCGGTAATTTGGCCATTTTCACCTTGCTGCGGTGATCCTAATCCTTGAGCTTTGAGCCCGGCATGGTTAAGTGAGGGCGCAAGTTCTTTTAATTTATCTAACACATCTTTCATCAATACATTCGGGTAGATAGCGGAACCCACTTTCACATGGTCAGAAAGAATGTTAATACAGCTTTCAGGGGCAATCGTTGCGGTAAAGCTGCCGGTGTTGAAGTCCGTTAATACTGCACCGATCCCCATAACACAGTCACAGCTCTCGACGAATTCTCGCACATCAGGGTTCATTAGTTTTCCATTATAAATCCCCATATATTGAGAGTTAGATTCGCTTAATACCCCTTTATCCATAAACATGGTGGCATAAGGTAGGCCAGTTTTCTGAATAATAGCCTCAACATCAGTCGTTAAGCCGAAACGAGCCGTTAAAATCCCAGGAATAATACAGGCTTTTGTACTCGATGTGAGTTTTTCAACAATAGCGGTAACCGCAGCTGATAATGACTTGCTATGACTTTTATTTATAGTGATAGTTTCAGGTGTTTCATCTGCTTTAATTGGCATAACAGCATAGTCAGAAGGGAAACCTAAATAAACGGGTCGAGATTCTTGTAAAGCGGTTGTAATTAAACGTTCTGTTTCGGCAATACAATTTTCAGGCGTTAAAATAGCGTGAGCACAGCTTAAATGTTGGCTCATTTGATAAAACACATCGAAATCACCATTTCCTAGGGTATGGTGAACTAAACGGTGTTTTTTTTGAACTCCGCTTGCTGGCATACCAACAAGATGAAAAACGGGAAGATGTTCGGCATAAGCGCCAGCAATACCATTTAAGGCACTGAGTTCGCCGACACCAAAAGTGGTTGATAACGCTGCGGCACCTTTCACACGGGCATAACCATCCGCAGCATATGAGGCATTGAGTTCATTGCAGTTGCCAATCCAGCGCATATTTTCACTTTCACATACTGCATCTTCAATAGGGAATGCGTAGTCACCAGCAACACCAAAAATATCGTGAATACCGATTTGGTAAAGTCTATCTAATACGTATTCGATAACCGTCTTATTCATCATGCTGATCTCCGTTAATCGTCTAGCTTATAGTTCTAAGTTGAATTATTTTTATCGTTTATTATGCTTTAAAGGAAATCACTTAAACTCATTCTATCTATAACTAAAAATTATAGGGGGCGAAATGGACATTCGTTCATTACGTTATTTTGTTGAAGTTGTGCAGCTCAATGGTTTTAGCCGCGCGGCAGAAAGTTTATTTGTAACGCAACCAGCGGTTAGCCGTAGTATTAAAAAATTAGAAGATGAACTTGGTTATACTTTGCTGATTAGGGAAGTCGATGGCGTTAAATTAACGGAGGAAGGGGATATTTTATTGGCTCATGCTAGACAAATTCTTTCACAATTTGGCAGTATGAAAAAAGCGTTACTGGAAAGGTCAGGCCCTATATCTGGAGTACTACCCGTGGGGCTACCACCCGTGATAGCATCGACCTATTTTGCTGATATTATTATGGCTTTTAGCCGACGTTATCCACAGGTGGAACTGAAAATTCTTGAGTTGGGTACACGCAAAATGCGAGAGGCAATGCTAAATGGTGAAGTTGAAACTGCCGCCGTGATGTTACCTTTTGCTGATGACCGCTTTGAAGTACACCCTTTTTCAACCGACCGATTAATGCTATTGGTTAGCAACCAACATCCACTTGCAATACGTGAATTTGTTAAATTTAGTGAAATAGCCGATGAGCCTTTTATTTTCTTTTCTGATGATTTTCTAATTAATGAACTTGTTGTTAGTGCTTGCGGTGTTTATGGTAAAAAACCCACTATTTCTGGGCGTAGTAGTCATTTAGATTTGGTGACAGCCATGGTAAGAGCTGGGGTAGGGATAACGCTACTTCCGGACAGTATGTGGCAGAACGCCAGTTCAGTGGGGGTATCCGTTATTCCAGTTATTGAGCCAATATTGGCTTACGACATTGCTTTAGCGACAGTAAAAAACCACCATCAAAGCCGTCGTGCACAAGCATGGCATGATTTGGCTTTGGATATGTTAAGAATAAGGAAAGTGTGAGCGAGGCTAACATAAAATTTGATACCCAATCGAGTATTTTCTTATGCAGCCTTCACGTTTTGTCAGCCACTACGGATAAAATAGAATAAGCCCAAATACAGCAAAGATGGCAAGGTGTATCCAACCTTGAATGGGAGATGTTTTCTGACCATTAAATGAAAGCATAGTCAGTAACATGGTGATTGCGAATAAAACAATTTCCGCGTTAGAAATCCCCATAATGACTTGTTTACCGGTAATAATGCCGATAATTAATACTGCTGGCACAGTTAAACCTACCGTTGAGACAAATGCGCCTTGGCAAAGGTTTATCGCTCGTTGCATTTCATTATTCATTGCCGCTTTTACTGCTGTGATTGATTCAGGTGTAAATACGATAATGGCGATCAGGACACCACCGACTGCTGCTGGTGCTCCTAAGGCTTCAATTCCGTAATCAGTCACGATGGCTAAATAATGCGCAAGTAACACAATAGGGAGTATCAGCCCAATTAACACACAAGAACGAATAATAATCGTTTTTTTGTTTGACTCAGCGTGGTTATCTTTCTTTTCGACATTATTGTCTGCCAAAGCATCGCTAGCTGAAATGTATTGTTCTGGGACATTCATCAGCCCTTTAGGCGGCTGGATAAAAAATCGTCGGTGACCTCGCATCTGCATCCACAAGAAAGCACCATAGATAAGTATAGTAATACCTGAAATACCAATGGCTTGCGTATGGGAATACTCCCCTTGGCTAGAGGTATAATTTGGTAGGACTAACGCTAAACCAGTCAGTAATACGATCATTGAAAGATAACTGTTGGTTCCTTGCGTATTATATTCTTGTTCACCATTTCTAGCTGAACCTGCGAGTAAGCAGATACCTACGACGAGGTTCATGATAATCATCATCACGGCGAATATGGAATCACGCCCAATAGTTGGAAAATCACCGGGACCTAGTAGAACCGAGGCAATAAGAATGACTTCAATTAAGACAATAGATAAAGTCAGGATCAGCGTTCCGTATGGCTCACCCAATTGTTCAGCAAGATGGTCAGCCTCTTTAACGACACCAAAGGAAGCGGTGAGAATTGTAATGAACAGCAGTAAAAAAATCCAAGTTGCACTAAATGCAGAAAGACTGTCATTAAGTAATGT
Source organism: Providencia sp. PROV004 (assembly GCF_011045615.1). NCBI lineage: Bacteria > Pseudomonadati > Pseudomonadota > Gammaproteobacteria > Enterobacterales > Morganellaceae > Providencia > Providencia sp. PROV004. Next base: position 2,690,689 of record NZ_CP042859.1, on the reverse strand, counting down.
TTCGCCACTTAAAATAAAGAAAATGACGACTAACCAAGAGCCGATTAACCGGCTCCAAGTTGTTAACGGGATGAGTGGACTATTGAAACAGAAGCGCCCCATATTGTTTTCCTTTAGAAGAAAGGGTCGTCCCTGTTGCTGATACGCACTTGAGGTCGTCCTCAAGCCGAAAGAATATTAATCGGTCATTACTATAGCATTCATCTATTATCTTGCAACTCCTGCATGGAAATAAGCTTTATAGTCGCGCTGATAACATCGAAGGGGATTGTGACTCGCTTAAACACGATAAAATAAGATATTTCTATATGACAGATTACTTATTAGCTAGCTATAAACATTCATTTATTAATAAAGATTGGATTAGGTTTAAGTATTGACTTTGCTTAAAATTTTTCTTGAATAAACAATGTTTATTAAGAGCCAATAATAATTACATAAGAAATTATTTTTGATTTTAATCACATATGTGGAATATTGTTCATACATTAATGAATTAAAAGCGCTATTTTTAAAAAAATGAAAATAGATTGTTTGTTTTATTTGACGGAGTGACAAATGAGCGCAGTAAAATATGATTATATTATTGTAGGTGCGGGTTCTGCCGGTTGTGTTCTTGCTGCTCGGTTGATCCAAGAGACGCAATCCAAAGTATTACTTATTGAAGCGGGTGGTAGCGATAACCACTTGTTTATTCGTATGCCAGCTGGCGTGGCGAAAATTATTGCCCAAAAAAGTTGGCCTTATGAAACTGAGCCAGAGCCTCACGCGAATAACCGTAAAATGCAAATTGCCCAAGGGAAAGTGTTGGGGGGAAGTAGTTCTGTCAATGGAATGATTTATATCCGAGGCCAGAAACAAGATTATGATAATTGGGCTCTAAATTACGGCTGTGAAGGCTGGGGATACTCGGATGTATTGCCATGGTTTAAAAAGGCAGAGAGTAATGAAAGCCTGACAGGAGAATACCATGGAACAGAAGGCCCACTTCCTGTCAGTGAAAATAGATACCGGCACCCATTATCAATGGCATTTATTCGTGCAGCGCAAGAGCATGGTCTTCCTTATGTCAATGACCTTAATGGGGAAAGCCAGCAAGGAACAAGCTTTTACCAGACGACAACGCATAATGGAGAAAGAGCCAGTACATCAAGAACCTATTTAAAATCAGTGGAAAAGAGTGATAAGTTGACATTAAAGCTTGGCACTCAAGTGAACCGTATCATCATTCGCGATGGCCGCGCGATTGGTGTTGCCTATCAAGGGAAAAATGGCCATGAAGTTGAGGCATTTGCCAGTTGCGAAGTATTGGTCTGTTCGGGTGCGATGGGCTCTGCAAAATTATTGATGCTATCAGGTATCGGGCCAGAGGAGCATTTGTCTTCGTTGGGGATCCATACTCATGCGAATCTACCTGTTGGTAAAAATTTTCATGACCACCTACATATGTCAATTAACGTCACGACTAAGCAGCCAATAAGTTTATTCGGCGCAGACCAAGGTTTAAATGCGATTAAACACGGGGTCGAGTGGATGGCATTTCGCAGTGGACTGCTCACCTCTAACGTTTTAGAAGGCGCTGCATTTAAAGACAGCTGCAACCAAGGCCGTCCTGATGTACAAATTCACTTTTTACCTATTTTAGATAGCTGGGATGATGTTCCTGGTGAGCCTCTGCCCGCAGCCCACGGCTTTTCATTAAAGGTCGGGTACTTACAACCTAAGTCCCGTGGTGAAGTTTTATTGCGCAGCACAGAGCCACAAGCCCCACTAAAAATTCACGCTAATTATCTTGCCTCACCCGAAGATATGGAAGGTTGCAAACGTGCGGTTAAGTTTGGCTTAGATGTATTGGACTCCCCTTCATTACAAGTGCTAAGCAAAGAGGTTCTAATGCCACCTGCTTCTGTACGTCATGATGACGCTCAACTTGAAGAGTTTGTCCGAAATTTTTGTAAAACGGTTTACCATCCTGTGGGAACTTGTCGTATGGGAACGGATACCACAACATCAGTGACTGATTTGCGGTTACGTGTACATGGTATTGAAAACTTACGTGTCGTGGACTGTTCTGTGATGCCTGAAATTCCAAGTGGCAATACCAACGCACCAACGATAATGATTGCAGAACGCGCCGCAGCGATGATTATAGAAGATAGGAACGCAAATTAACCTTGTGATAGGCTGATATAGAAAAAACAGCATAAAACCAAGGTAACACCTGAGCTTTATGCTGTTTCAATAAACTTAAGGTACGTTATAGACCAATTGTGGTACTACACATTAAACAAGAAGTTCAGCACATCGCCGTCTTTAACGATATAGTCTTTACCTTCTGCGCGCATTTTACCGGCTTCTTTTGCGCCTTGCTCACCACGGTACTGGATAAAATCATCAAATGCGATAGTTTGAGCACGGATAAAGCCTTTTTCAAAGTCAGTATGGATTTTACCTGCGGCTTGTGGTGCCGTTGCACCGACAGGGATAGTCCATGCACGCACTTCTTTCACCCCAGCAGTAAAATAAGTTTGCAGGTTTAATAACTGATAGCCGGCACGAATAACACGGTTAAGACCCGGTTCTTCAATACCTAAATCAGCCATAAACTCATCGCGCTCTTCGTCTTCAAGTTCTGCAATATCAGACTCAATCGCTGCACAGACGGGAACAACTACAGAGCCTTCGGCTTCTGCAATTTTATACACCACATCTAAGAAGGGATTATTTTCAAAACCATCTTCATTAACGTTAGCAATGTACATCGTTGGCTTTAATGTTAAGAAGCTCAAGTAGCGGATAGCGGCTTTATCTTCATTAGATAACTCTAATGTACGCAACATACCTGCTTGCTCTAGGTGCGGCAAACATTTTTCTAATGCTTCTAATTCTGCTTTTGCGTCTTTATCGCCACCTTTTGCGCGTTTTTGGACACGATGGATAGCGCGCTCACAGGTATCAAGGTCAGCAAGTGCTAATTCAGTATTAATGACTTCAATATCTGCGGCAGGGTCAACTTGGCCTGCAACGTGGATGATATTGTCATTTTCAAAACAACGAACAACGTGGCCAATGGCTTCGGTTTCACGGATATTCGTTAAAAATTGGTTACCTAGGCCTTCACCTTTAGATGCCCCTTTGACTAAGCCCGCGATATCCACGAACTCCATCGTAGTTGGTAAAATACGCTGTGGCTTCACAATTTCAGCTAATTGATCAAGACGTGGGTCTGGCATTGGCACAACACCCGTGTTTGGTTCAATTGTACAGAAAGGGAAGTTGGCTGCTTCGATGCCGGCTTTGGTCAATGCATTAAACAGAGTGGATTTACCCACGTTAGGCAGACCAACGATACCGCATTTAAAACCCATATGTTTCTCACCTTAATAGCGAGGGGCAGACATACGCTGCACCCAATGTTTAGAAATTGGCGCTGATTATACACAAAAAGTCGATTCGGATGAAATGAACTCTTATACAGTTGCTTTGAAGCCATGTAGACGATTGATGGCTTTGTCCATTCCGTCTGCTAGCAGAATATCTGTACACCTAGCCGCTTCATCAATTGCATCATCAATGAGTTTTTGCTCAGATAACGGTGGCTTACCCAAAACAAAGCCAACCACTTTGTTTTTATCACCCGGGTGGCCAATACCTATGCGTAAACGATAAAAATTCGGGTTATTGGCGAATTTACTTTGAATATCTTTCAACCCATTGTGGCCGCCATTGCTGCCCCCTAATTTCATTTTAGCTACACCGGGTGGTAAATCGAGTTCATCATGGGCGACTAAAATTTCATCGAGATTGATGCGATAAAAATTGGCTATAGCGGCAACCGACTTACCACTTAGGTTCATAAATGTGGTTGGAACCAGCAGACGGATGTCATTACCGTCCATATTAATACGTGCGGTATAACCAAAAAACTTTGCTTCTTCTTTCAATGGCTGATTATGGCGCTCAGCCAGTAAATCAACATACCATGCACCTGCATTATGGCGCGTTTGTGCATATTCAGCACCCGGATTGGCAAGTCCAACAATTAACTTAATTTTGCTCACGGTGGTGATTTCACTATCAGTTATGAAAATAATGCCCTAGTTTACCTTGTGAAATGCAGGATGTACAAAATTGTGATGGATAAAGTAACTATGATTATAATTGCTTAATAAACTATTCGGGTTTTCTGATTTTTTGATGAAAAGCATTTTTTGTACAGATATTCTTGCTAACTTCCTTCCTTGTGATGTCTATCGCAAAAAATTTTACTTAATGCACTATAATCATTACATAAATATAAAGTATGACCGAATTTATTTACACATGCTTGCTTATCAGTTTACTGGTACTGGAGGTATATATGAAACGGAAAAGCGCTCATCTTCTTGGTAATGTCTTCATGGGAATCGGAATGGTGTTGATGATCGGGAGTATCGGTGTCAACTTATTCTCTCATATCGTTAACTTAGGCCTTTCAGAACTTATCACGAACGGTTCCTTATTCGGCATTTTTATCGGTGCGATGGTATGGTTAGTCGGTGCTAGGATCGGCGGCCGTGAAAAAGTTGCAGACCGTTACTGGCAATTGAAACAACAATATCATTCACGCAGAGATAATCACCGCTATCCATAACATAAATAGTCTAGAGCAATTAATTGCTGATAATGGTGAACGAGTTTGATAATTAGGCATTAAGAAGAGTGAAATCCCAAAGAATTTTGCTCTTTTGTCGTGAATATTGTTAGTTATTTTAGATGGCTATTTTTGTCGTTTCATAATGTGAAATCACCACTATGATCGGTGATAAAATATAAAAATGAGCCCCAGTGGCTTTTTCTGCCAAAATCATAAAGCCCCTGCAAATGACATTGCAGGGGCTTATATTTTTTTGTGACTTTTTCATCACGGTTGAACGCTAAAATCCAATATTGGAGAATTAGTGTTCAAACATTGCTGAAATTGACTCTTCGTTGCTAATACGACGGATAGCTTCAGCTAACATACCTGAAAGCGTTAAGGTGCGAACATTGCTCAGCGCTTTGATTTCAGGAGAAAGAGGAATAGTGTCACAAACAATGACTTCATCAATGACTGAATTTTTGATGTTGTCTACAGCATTACCTGAGAAAATCGGGTGTGTAGCGTATGCAAATACACGCTTCGCACCACGTTCTTTCAGTGCTTCTGCTGCTTTACACAGCGTACCACCGGTATCAATCATATCGTCCACTAAGATGCAATCACGACCTGAAACATCACCAATGATATGCATGACTTGAGAAACGTTCGCACGTGGGCGGCGTTTGTCAATAATGGCCATATCGGTGTCATTCAGGAGTTTTGCGATAGCTCTAGCACGTACCACGCCGCCGATGTCTGGAGATACAACGATTGGGTTTTCCAAATTCTTCTGTAACATATCTTCCAGAAGAATAGGGCTACCAAATACATTATCCACAGGAACATCAAAGAAGCCCTGGATCTGCTCTGCGTGTAAATCGACAGTGAGCACACGGTCTACACCTACACTTGACAGAAAATCGGCAACAACTTTAGCGGTGATTGGTACACGGGCAGAACGTACGCGACGATCCTGTCTTGCATAACCGAAGTAAGGGATAACAGCGGTAATACGACCAGCAGATGCACGGCGTAGGGCATCGACCATAACAACCAGTTCCATCAGGTTATCGTTGGTTGGTGCACAAGTTGACTGGATGATAAAAATATCACCACCGCGAACATTTTCATTAATTTGAACACTGACTTCGCCGTCGCTAAAACGACCAACAGCCGCGTCTCCAAGATTAGTGTAAAGGCGGTTAGCAACACGTTGTGCTAGTTCCGGTGTAGCGTTACCAGCAAAAAGCTTCATATCGGGCACGAGAAAAACCTCAGGCTTGCGTCCAGAGAGATATTGTTGACCAACAGCGACAAGGCTTATTGGTGCAATACACGGGTTATCCCAGCGCGGAACTTGTGCAGTGGGGAAACGTTAACGCCTTGAGCGACGAACCCTTGCACCCACGATGGGGCTTTATTTAACACCTGCAGGGCATCCGCTTGTGTTTCAAATTCAGAAAAAACACATGCGCCTGTTCCTGTAAGGCGAGACGGAGCATATTCTAACAGCCAAGAAACAAGCTGTTCAACCTCACGAAAACGTTTTCTTGCGATTGGTTCGCAGTCATTTGCGTACGGAGCCAGTAATAATGCGGCTAGGGAGCGTTTTGGAGAATTTCGATTTAATTGTGGATCTGTGAAGATCATCGGGGTTGATATTTCAATTCCGGGATGAGCCACCAAATACCATTTCTCTTTAGGGGAAGCTTTGGTTAAAATATCACCAACCCCTTCGGCAAAAGCTGCATGCCCACGAACAAACACAGGAACATCTGCTCCTAATGATGCGCCTAATTGCGCAAGGACTTCATCAGAAATCTGTGTTTTCCAGTGTTCGTTAAGCGCAATTAAGGTAGTTGCTGCGTTTGATGAGCCTCCACCAATACCACCGCCCATTGGTAATATTTTATGAATACGGACATCGGCACCTAGTGGGCCACTGTGTTGCAACGTATCGCGGCAATAGGATTGTAATAATCTAGCAGCCCGTAAAATTAGGTTTTTTTCGGGGGGAACCCCTTGCATATCCGTCAATAAATTCAACTGGTCGTCATCACGTGTTGTGATAGTGATTTCATCGCCATAATCGACAAATTGAAATAGAGTTTGTAACTCGTGATAGCCATCAGGGCGTTGGCCGGTGATGTACAAAAAAAGATTTAATTTTGCCGGAGAAGGCCATGTTAACGTCATTTTTTCAGTGTCCAACTATCCATTTTCAATTTGATAAGTCTATCCCCTTGGCGTAACTCGAGATAGTTTGGCAGCATTGGTGTTGTTTTGCTGTCATAGGAAATATAGTTGAGCTGCCATGTTTCACCATTGCTTTTAAACGTAACACTTTTTAGCAAGTGGTTTTCATCTAAGGTGAAATCTGTTGCACGTCCGGGCGAGCCAGTTAACCAAGCGGTTAGGTCATCAATTGGGATTTCCATACCAGTGAGCTGATAAATCAACTCGCTCGGCACGTCACTCATATGGGTTTGACCATCTTTGGTAGTTAATCGAGCTAAATCAGGTTCAACGGTAAGTTCAAGTTCGCGGCTACCTAATGGGTTGGTTAACAATAAACGGTATTTTTCCGGTGTATATTGTTGCCAGAAAAACTTAGCGTACGTTTTTGTTTCTCCTCCGTTATAGGCAAAGGAGCCCCGTGTTTGGTAGTCACGTAACTGACTTAATTCTTGTTGATGTGCTTTCCACTTAGCATCCGATGCGGAGCTGGTTCCTTTCGTGGTTGTTTGTGACGTTGTCACGCAAGCAGTTAGCAAGACGCATGAAAGTGGTAAGAGGCGAAAAAAGTGCTTATTTATGTGCATAAACGGTAAAGCTTGAGTTAATTGCATATCAAATCTCAAAGTTGTATTGGGCGCTGATAGCAGTCTCTATTGAGTTACTTGCATTTAAAGAGGTTTAGTTTAGCGCGATATGGCTATCTGAGTCATCTATTGCACTCGATGATATACCTAACCGATAAAAATCTGTAAGTGATTTACTGTTTGTATACAAATAACATAGTGCATTGACAGCGGGAATGGTTTTCTAAAGTGGCTATTAAACCAATCCAAGCTCGTCACCATTTGCTTTCTGTGCGAAATAATTGCATCCTCTATGCATCTTATCGCAGTTAATTTATCATTGTTAATAATGATATGGCTGATAATCAGTTTTATATAGTATAAATAAACGATAAAATTACGATCAGTTTTGACTGATAAAATCGCTATTACGTCTGTTATTTCGGTTTATTTTTTGGCGTGGGTCATCTTTCTGAAGGATAGGCTTATGCAAACCGTAGAAAGAGAGACGCGGATCATCTACAATAGAACAATATAAATAACAGTATTGCTAAATTGGTAGGAAATACCCATCGAGCATAACTGAAAATAATTAGCACTGTAAGCAATGTGAGCAAGTCGTAAAGCACAATGACCTTATTAGCCTTAGGTATCAACCATAAAACAGCACCAGTAGCCCTGCGTGAGCGGGTAACGTTTGGTCCTGAAAAAATTGACCATGCACTTGAGGAACTTCTCAAACAGCCTCAAGTGAATGGTGGTGTTGTGCTGTCTACCTGTAATAGAACTGAGCTTTATTTGAGCCTTGAATCGCAAGAACAAGCTCAAGAACAGCTAGTAAAATGGCTGTGTGATTTTCATGGTATAACCCAAAAAGATTTACAACCGAGTCTCTATTGGCACCAAGACGACCGCGCGGTGAGTCACCTAATGCGTGTCGCTAGTGGCTTGGACTCACTTGTTTTGGGTGAACCACAAATATTAGGGCAAGTCAAAAAGGCGTTTGCGCTTTCACAAGGTAACCACTCGTTATCGAGCGAACTTGAGCGTCTTTTCCAGAAATCGTTTTCTGTTGCAAAACGTGTGCGCACAGAAACCGATATTGGCGCGAATGCAGTTTCTGTCGCATTTGCGGCTTGTACACTTGCCCGCCAAATATTTGAATCACTCAAACATTTAAACATCTTGTTAGTGGGTGCAGGGGAAACAATTGAACTTGTGGCGCGTCATTTACGTGAACATGGCGTACAAAAAATGATGATAGCTAACCGAACACGTGAACGGGCGGAGTTATTGGCCAATGAGGTCAATGCACAAGTCATTTCGTTATCAGATATTGATAACCGCTTAGCGGAAGCTGATATTGTCATTAGTTCAACGGCGAGTCCTTTACCTATTATAGGGAAAGGGATGGTCGAACGTGCAATGAAAATACGTCGTAGTAAGCCGATGTTATTAATTGATATTGCCGTTCCTCGAGATATCGAACAAGATGTTGAAAAATTAAGAGATGTTTATCTCTATACTGTGGATGATTTGGAATCTATCATTGCACAGAACCTTGCTCAGCGAAAAGCCGCAGCCGTTGAAGCTGAATATATTGTTGAGCAAGAAAGTAGCCACTTTATGGATTGGTTGCGCTCACAAGCGGCAGTGTCTACAATTCGCGATTATAGAGAACAAGCTGAGGCCATTCGGGCAAACATGACTGAAAAAGCGTTGACCGCTATCCGTCAAGGCGCAGACCCTGAGCAAGTGATCATGCAATTATCGCAACAATTAACCAACCGCCTTATTCACGCTCCAACCAAATCTTTGCAGCAAGCTGCAGGTAATGGGGATGTCGAGCGTCTAAATCTACTTAGGGACAGCCTAGGGCTGGACCATCAATAACCACATTTTAATCATAGGTCTTATATAACGAATGAAGCCTTCTATTGTCGCAAAACTAGAAGCATTACAAGAACGCTACGAAGAAATTGAAGCGCACCTTGCTGATGCAGGTGTAATTGCCGATCAAGACCGTTTTCGTGCTTTATCAAAAGAATATGCCCAATTATCTGATGTCGCTAAATGCTTTAGTGCATGGCGCACAGTACAGGATGACATAGAAACAGCTGAAATGTTGTTAGACGATCCTGAAATGAAAGAAATGGCTCAAGAAGAGCTTAAAGAAGCCAAAGGGCGCAATGAAGAGCTCGAACAGCAATTACAATTGTTGCTGCTTCCGAAAGATCCTGATGATGAATATAACTGTTTCGTTGAAATCCGTGCGGGTGCCGGGGGAGACGAAGCGGCAATTTTTGCGGGTGATTTATTTCGTATGTATAGCCGTTATGCAGAAAACAACCGCTGGCGCGTTGAATTAATGAGCACGAGCGATGGCGAACATGGCGGTTTTAAAGAAGTCATCGCGAAAATTTCCGGTGATAGCGTTTATGGTCGCTTAAAATTTGAGTCAGGTGGTCATCGTGTTCAACGTGTTCCCGAAACGGAATCTCAAGGCCGTATTCATACATCCGCTTGTACTGTAGCGATTTTACCTGAGCTGCCAGAAGCTGAATTACCTGAAATCAGCCCTGCGGATTTACGTATTGATACTTTCCGCTCATCGGGTGCGGGTGGGCAGCACGTTAACACCACCGATTCCGCAATACGTATTACCCATATTCCGACAGGCATTGTTGTTGAGTGCCAAGATGAACGTTCACAGCATAAAAACAAAGCGAAAGCGATGTCTGTATTAGGTGCGCGTATTCGCCAAGCCGAAATGGATAAACGCCAAGCTGCAGAAGCATCTGAACGTCGTAATCTGCTAGGTTCTGGTGACCGTTCTGACCGTATTCGTACCTATAATTTTCCGCAAGGTCGAGTAACTGACCACCGTATTAACTTAACGTTATACCGTTTGGATGAAGTGATGGAAGGAAAATTGGATTCACTTATCCAACCTATCATCAATGAATACCAGGCAGACCAACTTTCTGCGTTGTCTGAGCAGGAATAATGCAGTATATCGAATGGGTCAAGCAGGCAGTCAATCGGCTGTCTGCAAGTGACAGCGCGAAGCGAGATGCTGAAATTTTACTGGAGCATGTCACAGGTCGCAGCCGTACCTATCTTTTTGCATTTGGTGAGACAGAACTCAACGCTGAAGAATGCCAACAAGCTGAATGTCTTTTGCAACGCCGTGAGAAAGGTGAGCCTATTGCCTATATTATCGGTGAACGTGAGTTCTGGTCCCTTCCTCTTTACGTCTCTCCTGCGACATTAATACCTCGGCCAGATACCGAATGCATTGTTGAACAAGCCTTATCCAGGTTAACAGAGCAAAAAAATCAAATTTTAGATTTAGGTACTGGGACTGGGGCAATTGCACTAGCCTTGGCATCTGAAATGCCGCAAAGCCAGGTTATCGGTGTTGATTTTAACCCTGATGCAGTTGTTTTAGCACAACGAAATCAGCAGCGCTTGAATATTTCAAATGTCAATTTTATACAAAGTAATTGGTTTGCTTCACTATCAATTCAACAATTTGATATGATTATCAGTAATCCACCCTATATTGATGAAAATGATACGCATCTCAGCGAAGGTGATGTGCGATTTGAGCCATTAACCGCTCTAGTGGCTAAGAATGAAGGCTTAGCTGATTTAATGCATATCATTCAAGAATCTAAAAAATATCTTAAAAATCAAGGGTGGTTGCTTCTTGAGCATGGCTGGACACAAGGTCTTGCAGTGCGTGATTTATTTGAAGTACATGGGTACACCAAAATTGAGACCTGTCTTGATTATGGTGGAAGAGAGCGAATTTCACTCGGTCAATGGAATGGTTAAGTGGCATAGCAGTGGGAATGTAATGAAAACCATAGCGAATATAGAATTTAATCAACTCCCTTTAAGTGAAGGGATCATGACTGTTTCACAATGTATCCGTCATGATTTCCCGCTGATGAAAGTGCAAGCTCAGTTAGATAGCTTAGTCTCATCGGCCAAGTCTCGTATCGATTTAACCGCTGATAACGAAACAAAAATTCAGCAATTGGCCTCACTTTTTTACCAAGAGTGGTCATTTGGCCCAGCTGAAGGGATCTATTTGTTATCGGATATGCTGTGGCTAGACAAAGTATTGTCATCTAAGCAAGGTACGCCAGTGACACTCGGTGCTATTTTTTTATATATTGCCGAACGCCTTGATATTGCGATTTATCCCGCTATTTTCCCTACTCAATTATTATTTATTAGTGAAAGAAATGATGGCAGCCAATGGGTTATTAACCCTGTAAATGGCGAGTCTTTATCATTACACACGTTAAATTTGTGGCTCAAAGGAACCGTTGATCCTTTTTCTGAATTTTACTACGACCAACTTGAGACAGCAGAAAACAGCATTGTTATTCGTAAAATTTTTGACACACTCAAAGCTGCATTAATGGAAGAAAAAAAGATGGAGTTAGCGTTACGGGTTTGTGAAACGCTTTTGACTCTTGATCCTGAAGACCCTTACGAAATTCGTGACAGAGGGTTAATTCTTGCACACTTAGATTGTAATCATGTGGCATTGAGCGATCTCAATTATTTTATTGAACATTGCCCAGAAGACCCTGTCTCTGAAATGATTAAAATACAAATTTATTCGCTGGATAACCATCCAGTCGTATTACATTAATTAACATACAGGCCGATTTTCCTGTTTCAATATTAAAGGTAAGAGTATGCAACAGAAAGTAGTCAATATTGGTGATATCAATGTCGCGAACGACTTGCCGTTTGTGTTATTTGGTGGGATGAATGTATTAGAATCTCGCGATATGGCGATGAAAGTGTGTGAGCATTATGTCACAGTGACACAAAAGTTGGGGATTCCTTACGTATTTAAAGCGTCATTTGATAAAGCTAACCGCTCATCAATTCACTCTTACCGTGGTCCAGGTCTTGAAGAAGGAATGAAAATATTCCAAGAGTTGAAACAAACATTTGGCGTAAAAATCATTACGGATGTTCATGAGCCAGCACAAGCAGCCCCTGTTGCCGAAGTCGTTGATGTCATTCAATTACCAGCGTTCTTAGCCCGTCAAACGGACTTAGTTGCAGCAATGGCTAAAACAGATGCGGTAATTAATATCAAAAAACCTCAGTTTATCAGCCCAGGACAAATGGGAAATATCGTTGAGAAATTTATCGAAGGTGGTAACGATAAAATTATTCTTTGCGACCGTGGCGCAAACTTTGGTTATGACAACCTAGTTGTTGATATGCTTGGCTTTAATGTCATGGTTCAAGCATCAAAAGGCTGTCCTGTCATTTTCGACGTAACCCACGCATTGCAATGCCGCGACCCATTTGGTGCCGCATCTGGTGGCCGTCGTGGTCAAGTTGCTGAGCTGGCAAGAGCGGGAATGGCGGTTGGGATCGCAGGGTTATTTCTTGAAGCCCATCCAGACCCAGACAACGCGCGTTGCGATGGCCCATCAGCATTACCATTAGATAAGCTAGAACCATTCTTAAAGCAAATGAAAGCAATCGACGAGGTAGTAAAAAGCTTCCCTGAGTTAGATACAAGTCGCTAAGTTAGACGGTTTATGCAGCTCACCGAAGTCGTTTCTATGTTCGGCGCTGATTTACAGCGCCGATATGGTGAAAAAATTTATAAAATTACCTTACATGGTGGTTTTAATTGCCCAAACCGTGATGGCACCCTTGGGCGAGGCGGCTGCACCTTTTGTAATGTGGCCTCTTTTGCCGATGAAAGCCAATCTTCTAAAACCATCAGTGAACAAATTCACCAACAGATTACCCGAATTTCCCGCGCAAAACGTTATTTAGCTTATTTCCAAGCCTATACCAGTACTTACGCAGAAGTGAGTCTGCTAAAACAGCTCTATGAAGATGCTTTACAACAGGCTGATATTATTGGTTTATGTGTTGGAACGCGCCCTGATTGTGTTCCTGACGCGGTATTATCTTTATTGAGTTGTTATCAGCAACAAGGTTATGAAATATGGCTTGAGCTAGGTTTACAAAGTGCTCATGATAAAACGCTACATCGTATTAATCGCGGCCATGGTTTTGATGCATACCAACAAACAACGCAAAAAGCGCGTAGTCTTGGATTAAAAGTTTGTACGCATTTGATTTGTGGGCTACCCGGTGAAAATGCCCAAATGAATATGCAAACATTGGATAAAGTACTTGAGTGTGGAACGGATGGCATCAAACTTCACCCGTTACATATTGTTGAAGGTAGTGTAATGGCAAAAAGTTGGCGAGCAGGGCGCTTGGCAACACTTTCTCTTGATGAATATACCCAAATTGCCGGTGAAATGGTGCGTCATACACCAACTGACATTGTCTACCACCGTATTAGTGCCAGTGCAAGAAAACCTACGTTACTCGCCCCGAGCTGGTGTGAAAACCATTGGGTAGGAATGAATAACTTATATCAATACTTCTTAAAATGGGGTGGCCAAGGCTCTGCGCTTTGACTTCTTTAATGAGAATAATTATGAAATCAAACTTTTATAAAGCTATTATCGTTTCATCCCTCATTACGTTTTCTTTTCAAGCTACCGCTCAACTTGATATTACCCCTGAAGATAAACAAAAATTTGTACAAACTCATCAAAAAGCAACGAAGAAAGATACCCTTGCTCAGTATCAGCTGGCTCAAATGTATTTTTCCGGTTTAGGTGTTCTACAAAATCTTAATAGTGCGCGTTTATGGGCAAACGAAGCCGCAAAAAATGGTAATGCAGATGCTTATGCGTTATTAGCGGATATTAATCTATTAAGTGATAGTTACTTTTCACAGGAATTAGTTGATGCACGTAAATACGCGATTAAAGCGGTTGAAATGGGTAGTACACGTGGAAAAATCAGTTTAGCAGAGTCATTGATAAACCCAATTGCAGGTAAAACGGACTATCAACAGTCTATAGAACTTCTCAATGAAGTTAACGCGCTAAATAACCCAGACTATTTTATTGCTCCAATTTTGCTTGGCGTTATCTACCTAGATGGCCAAGGTGTCGCAAAAGATGAAAAGCAAGCACAACAATGGTTTGATAAGGCTAATGAGATGACTTATCCAGGGTATGCAGAATGGATGGCAGCATTTAGATTTTCTGAAGATAACACAGGAACGGTGGTTATCGACCCAGCAAAAGCAAAAAAATTAAGGGTAATAGCTTGCGAAAAAGGGAAAGAAGCAGGGAATGAAATGTTTTGCTTCAATGAGTAACAGTTAAACCGCCATGTAAAATAACATGGCGGTTTAGTTAAGGGACTTAAATTAAGACGCTGTTGTTGCCTTTTCTGTGTCGATAGAACTCGCCTGTTCGATAGCCTTAACAGCTTCAAGTGCATGATCTATTGAATTATAAAAACTTAACACGCCTTCAATCGGTGTCACTTTCGCTCTTGCCAAAGTTTTTAATGGCTGGAACGGAATGTCACAAACTAAGACATGGGTATCTTTGCGTACGGCATCGATGAATTTTTCGAAAGCTTCTAAGCCACCCGCATCTAAGACCGGTACAGCGTCCCATTGCATAATGATGGTTTCATAACCTGCGCTTTTGACACGTAATTCATCAAAAATACGCTCGGCAGCAGCGAAAAATAATGGGCCGTTTATTCTTACGACTAAACGGCTTCGCTCTTCATCTGTTTCTGCTAATTGTGTTGAACGGGTCATATTGGCAATACGTCGCATAAACAATAATGACGCGAGAACAATCCCGACAGTAATAGCAATAACCATATCAAATAGAACAGTTAGAGACATACATAGCACTAATACAATAATGTCATCTTTTGGCGCGCGTTTAATCAGGTAAACGACTTTACCCGCCGCACTCATGTTCCAAGCTACAATCAATAATAATGCAGACATGGCGGCTAATGGCAAATAAGAGAGCATTGGAGCAAGAACTAATAATGTAAGTATCACCAATATTGAGTGAATAATCGCAGAAATGGGGGATGTTGCACCTGCGCGAACGTTAGCTGCAGAGCGGGCTATTGCAGCGGTTGCTGTGATCCCACCAAAAAAAGGCGCCGCAATGTTCCCCACACCTTGGCCAATAAGTTCACTATTGGAATGGTGTTTGGTTCCTGTCATGTTGTCCAATACTACGGCACATAGTAGTGATTCAATCGCACCAAGCACTGCCATAGAAAATGCAGCGGGCATTAATGCGGTGATCATCGCCCAATTAATTGGCGCACTTCCAGGGAGTTCCCATGGCAAAATAAACTGCGGTAGGATAGGGGGAATACCATTACCTTCAGTGCCATCAGGCAATAAATAGCTAAATTCAGATCCAATAGTCGCGACTTCCATGCCAAATAATGAAAGCACCCACATGACGAAAGTCCCGACAATAAGGGCTGGTAAATGGCCGGGAAATCTTAATTTTAATTTAGGCCAGAAGATAAGCACCAAAAGAGTTGAAAGCCCAATTAGTGTGTCGCTGTATTGAAACGTGGGGAATGTATTACCAATAGCAATTAGCTTATCAACATAGTTTTCTGGGACATGCACCATTTGCAAGCCAAAAAAATCTTTAATTTGCATTGTGGCAATGGTAATAGCTATCCCCGAAGTAAAGCCTAATGTGACTGAAACAGGGATATATTCAATAAACTTACCAAAGCGGGCAAACCCCATGGCAAGGAGTATGACACCGGACATTAGGGTAGCGACTAATAACCCACTCAACCCAAATTGCTGTGAAACAGGGTAGAGGATCACCACAAAAGCTGCGGTGGGGCCAGAAACGCTATAACGAGACCCACCTGTTATCGCAATGACGATACCTGCAATAGCCGCGGTATATAGCCCATATTGGGGGGGAACGCCACTTGCAATAGCTAAAGCCATTGCGAGCGGAATAGCGATAATACCCACGGTAATACCCGCGATTAAATCCTTAATAAAGCGAGTAGCCGTATATTTTTCTTTCCAACAAGAATCTATTAGCGCACTAAAAGGGCGCAACCTATTAATTTTTTTTGTACTCATTATACCCTACCAAATAACAGGGTGAAAAATAAACGAAATATGTACCTATAAGGATACGCTTAGTAACTTGAAAAAAATCTGTTATGTATCAATGAATCTGCAATTATCATAACGTTTTCAGTAACAAAAGTAAAAAACCGTTATATTATAAAGAAAAACAGTTAGAATACATTTTATATGGCTACTTTTTAGTTTTAGGTATACATATATGCAATAGCAATCTTATTTTTTGAACTGTAAATATAAATAATAGTACTGGTTAATGCTTAATTAATTAACTAGTTATTATTGCGACCAATAACCCTATCCATTGCAGTAGTACTAACCCAAGTGCATGGGTGAAAAGACGTTTAGTCCCAAACCACCTTTGCTGCATCGTGCGGTGTTTGATTTTGTTCGGAAATAAAAAATTTAATGCATTATCAAAATGTTCTGTTTCATTATGTGTGTAGATAATTTTAAAAAAATGGTTATCTAGCCACAGGCGATATATATAATACTGGCAAACTATAAATATAATTATATTGGTGAATAAAATATATTTAGGGTAATTAGAATAGAAATACAAAGCAAATTGACAAAATAATGCCAATACAGACCCAGTAGCAAAATAACGCCAACTATGCGTTAAAATAGTGATAACGTCACCTTGTTGTTTATTCATCAATGTATTCATTATTCACTCGACTTATATGGTAATCGGCATACCAATTATTCAGTTGTTGTATCGTTGCTGCATTTAAAATTACTTGTGGGCGAGCATGTTCAACTAATGCTACGGCTTCTTCTATGTTTTTTGCATCGCCATGATGTACCAACCATGCAACAGCAACAGTTGCACTTCGTGAATAACCTAATTTGCAATGAATGTATACCGCCCCATGTTTTACCAGTGTATCCATAGTATGGACTGACTTTTCGATATCTTCCGCGCTTAGTGGTAACAAATCAATTTGCGGTTGGCTACAATATTTCAGCTCTTTGCTGTAAGAATTGCGAGGCCATTCGCAAGTCATATCTAACACAGCTTGAGTTTGCAAAGCGTAAAGTGGGCGCCCTCCCAAAACAATGTGTTTATTAACAATACTGGGTTGTGCGCAGTGTTTAGCGAAGTAATGATAGGTTCCCCAAGCAATCAGCCGGTATGGTAGTAACAAAATAGCGGCAGAAGGGGAAATATTCCCTTCAGGTGTTTTTTGGAAAACGCTAGCACCAGCGCCTAAATAGCCAAGGGTAATAAAAAAGAGGGCGACAGCGGGCCATAATAGTAACCAAGCGAATCCTTGGAAGATAAACGCAAGAATAAAGCAAGCAAGAGAGCCTATGCCATAGTTTTTGCTCATTTTAAAACTGCGAGGTGAGCCAGTGTAATGCCATTGCCAGTGAGTTTGTATAGGAAGTAAATAACTAATTAATATGCCAACGGCAAAGCCGGTGACGACATCAATAAAGTGGTGCTGCCAAGTCGTCAATACGGACAGGAGAATGAGTATCGACCAACTATGAAGCAACCAGCGCCATTTTGTTGGTGTATGCGCTCGAAAACGTAACCATAAGATCCACAATAAAATAATATGTAATGAAGGGGCTTGGTTAAAGGGAAGATCAAATAATTCTAGACTGTCAAACATCCAGCCAAATAGGCCATCAGTGCTTGGTCGAGGGAAACTAAACTTAAGTGGAAATAGTAAAAAACCAATACAAGCGACAATCGAAGCCGTGATGAGCCGTAAGCCATGGATCGATTGTTCTTTACGGGTTGTGCAAATAAATAAAGATAACCCATAAAAAAGGTCAATGCTCCAATAGGGAATGATAGACCAAGGGAGAAATGGAATATGGGTTTCCCAAGAAAAAACGATAGAAGGAACCTGGCCTAACGTTGCGGTATACGTATTGACTTGGCCATAAGTTAGGAAGAAAAAAGGTGCTAGAAAAACTAGCCATAGCAAACCAGAGCGTATTATTTGGCGTCGAGATACAGCCTGTTGAGGTTTGCGAGTTGCGGTTATCATCCTTTATCCTATTCCTTTAAATGGCAACGAACTGGCGGTGATATCAGTAAATGATTAGGGAAACAAATAACGCTAAGCAGCATAGGTGCTTTGCGGGCAATAAACAATGGCTATCACCTAAAGTTGAAGTTAGTGATTGATGCCAACAATGTGGCATCAATCACAATGCGAGATAAATAGACTAACGTCGTCTAGCTATGGATACGCTGAATATTCCCCAGTTATCAATTAATTGGTTTAGTTTTTCAAAGCCCGCTTCTTCAACTAAAGTATCCATTTCGCCTTGGCTACGACAACGCATAACCCATGCTTGGCCACCTTGGTGGCTTGGTAGTACCCGAGCAATCATTTCAACTTGAGGGTGCCATGGCTGGCAAGTATAAATTAATAGCCCGCCAGGAGGGATAGCTCGAGAAAGTCCATTTAATGAAGCGTTTATCATTTCATTACTGGGGAACAGTTCATACAAACCACTGACAATGCCAATTGTTGGAGAGGGTGAAACCGCGGCTAAATCATCGGCGTCAAAAGCATTACCTTCAGTAAATTGAATTTTATCTTCAAGGTAACGTTCCTTAATATGTAATTGTCCTTGCTCAACATTGATAGGGCTATAGTCTCTTAATAGGACAGACTCAACTTTGCTATAATCATTAATTGCATCAAAGATATAACGGCCTTGGCCTGCGGCAATATCCATAATTCGAACCGGGATACCTGTCTCCGTGAGGTCACGTATCGCTTGCCGAATAATATTTTCAATATTCACTTTGCGTTGGCGTATTCCTTGCCAGCCTATGCTGTTGAGATACTGCCTATCAATCACACGGCCAAATAAGCCTTTACCTTGGGCTTTGTCGCGGTATACGTAATCGAGAGTTGAACCTGAATCAAACCCTTTGTCATAACCAATGCAAATACCTTCAGAAGCTTTACCTAGTGTACTCATTGATTTGCTCATAATTTTATAAGCAAGATTTTTAGGGCACCATTTAGGCAAAGGAGTCATGAGCGAACGATATTTTTCAGCACTGCCACTCCAGATATCTTCATATTGATAATTATGTTGGTAGCGCGGTAAGGCGAATAATTTTCCAATAAAATCACGAATTTTTTCAATTGGGATATGGCGTTCTTTTTCACCTAATGTGTCGTGGTAAAAACCGGGTAATATATGTTTTTCTTTTATTGGGGTATTTAATCTTTCAAAAAACTGATGTTGAGGTCGATGGTGGACAACGTGGTCACTACCTGAAATAAATAATTGAGTTGGTAAGGTAATTGCACCTGCATCAGCCACTACACGTTCAGCTGTTTTATATAATTCAAGTAAAATATTGACGGCAATAGGGCGAGTGATCAATGGATCGCGATTAAACGAATCAATTCGTTGTTCATCATGAGTCAGAAATTTAGCTTTGACATAGGAATTCACATAGAACAAACCGCGAGCATTTTGCATTAAAGCAAGCCCTGTCCGGGCAAATGGGACATACAATTTAACCTTAAATGCAGGAGAGGCGAGTACCATCCCACGAATTTTGGGGGCGTAATCATGAACCCAAGCGGAGACAAGGACGGCACCAACACTTTGTCCGATAACAATGATATTTTCTAAGGGAATATTATATTGGGAGGAAATGTGACGTACGAATTCATCGACATCATTGACAGATGTGCTTAGTGAAGGGCTATAACCTCGCGGGCCATCATTTTTACCATGACCACGGGCATCCCATGCAAACATCGCATAGTCAGGTAAATTGAGTTCATCGACTAAATGGGCGACACGGCCAGAATGTTCATGGCCACGATGAAATAAAATAATCGCTTTGTTGGTCGAAGTCTCTGTTGGCCAATGTCGATAAAAAAGAGAAGTATGGTCACTGGTGGTAAATTGGGACTCAATAACGGGACGTTGCGTCAGATAATCTGTCTGAGCGTTCATAATTCTTCCTTAATTATTATTCGCCGATGTAGATAATTCACAAAGTGCACGACGAATACGGTTATAGCAAGTATAAAACAGCAACAAAGTTAAAAGGATAAACAGATAACTTATCCAACTAGAAAATATGATTTGCGGGAAAATACTGACAAGCAGCCCTAACGCACCGAAAATAAAGGCTCGATCACTTTTACCAATAGGGCCGTCATAGCGACGAGACGCACCAGTTGCTTGAGTGATAACACCAATAAATTCAGTAAGTAGCGTAAGAAATAGAATGAATAAAATAAGCCAAAATACTTGAGGGAAAATAACCGCAAATGGTAGGTATAGTGCGATATCTGAAATAACATCACCAAGCTCATTCAGGATTGCACCAAGGTGACTTTTTTGGTTGTGCTCCCTTGCTAACATGCCATCAATCGCATTGAGTGCCATACGAATAAACAGTACGAAAGGTAATAAAATAAACAGGTGTGGGTTTGGAATGAACAGTAATAGCATTCCGCAGATCACAGACAAAAGTAAAGCTGCCAAAGTGACTTGATTAGCCGTCACACCCGCACTAAATAGCTTACGAACAATTGGACGAAGAAGATCTTGAAATTTAGGTTTCAGATCGTAAATGGTCATTGAGTATTCCTTTCTCGTCACCGCACTTAGATGCAGCATTGGGATATATCAATACCCGATTGATGGATGTCTGCAATAAGAGCTATCTTAAGTTAGGAAATAACCAAGGGAAGTTATTTAGTAATTATATCGAAGGTACTGCGGTAATTATTTGAATAAACGGCCAAAAAGCACTTCATAAAATCTAAAGAGAATGAATTTATCGGTATTAAGGAAAAACGGGTTAACCAATATGATACTCAGTCAGGCCAATATCCTTTGTTTATCGATTTTTGAACGCATTCGTTTAAATTGGCTAGGTGTCATGGTGGTCATTTCTTTGAATTTTCGGCAGAAAGCGCTGTGATCAGCATAAGCACACTTACTGGAAATTTCAGTAATTGAAAAATCATCTTCGAGCAGTTCAATCGCATGTTCAAGCCGCATTTTTTGAATATATTGTTGAGGGGTTATCAAAAAAATAGCTTTAAACTGGCGGTTTAATTGAGAAAGCGAGAGGCCAGATATGTCAGCAAGTGTTGTCATTTTTATTGCGGTATCGAAATGCTCACTAATATAGCGTTCAACACGGCTAAGTTGGTTGTTTAGCTTAGGGCTGACCGATTTCACATCTTGTAAATCCACTGAAATACCTGCAACTCCAATAACTTGGTTACGTGTATTAAAAATAGGAACCTTAGTTGTTAAACACCATCCCAACAAACCTGCTTTATACAGGTGAAGTTCAAGTTTATTAATGACGCTAATTTTTTTCTCCATCACTAAATAATCTTGAGAACTATAGCTTTGGCCTAGTTCCGAATGAAAAATATCCTCAGCACATTTACCAACCAGATGATTAACGCTATCGATTTTACAACGGGTGGCTAAATTATCATTGGCCAAAACATACTTTGCATTATGGTCTTTCACAAAGAAAGTCACATTCGGCAAGGTATTAATGAGGGGCATCACTAAGCCTAAATGATTTAATAGAACATCAATATTATCAACAGGAAACAGCATGTTCTCCTGACTAATCAATAACAATTTATTTAGATTGATCATGCTGCGCTCCGAAATATTAAATTAATTTTACTAGTTCTGTTAAATATTTTTAGATTGTGCAGAAAAGCGCATAAGTTTGTTAGAAAGATATCAAGAGTTGTTAACAAAAATCAAGCATTCTATTAACAACGATAATAGATAGGATGCTAACCAATGCAATATCAATATACCAAAATTGAAGTTATCGACTCCCATACTGCAGGTGAGCCAACTCGGCTCGTTATCGATGGATTCCCTGATTTAGGGCAGCAAAGCATCGCATCAAGACTGGAGATATTACGCCATCAACATGATGTATGGCGTAAAACCACCATTTTAGAGCCACGAGGTAATGATATTTTAGTGGGGGCACTATTGTGTAAACCACAAAACCCAGCAGCAGCAGCCGGTGTGATTTTTTTTAACAATCAAGGTTACTTGGGAATGTGTGGCCATGGCACTATCGGTTTAGTGGCTTCATTGCATTTTCTCGGTCATATCACTTTCGGTAAACATCTTATCGAAACCCCGGTAGGGGATGTTACGGCTCATTTGCATCAAGATGGCAGTGTGAGTATTCAGAATGTTTATTCATATCGTTATCGCAAAGCGGTACAAGTTAATGTTCCAGAACTCGGTACTATTGCCGGGGATATTGCTTGGGGCGGAAATTGGTTCTTTCTTGTTGATAAGTCACCAGTCGCTATTGATTACGAAAACATTAAATTACTGACAGAAGTCAGTTTAAAGATTAAACAAGCCTTATCCGATCAAGGTATTTACGGTAAAGATGGCCAAGAAATTGACCATATCGAATTATTCGGTACACACCCCGAAGCCAATAGCCAAAGTTTTGTTTTATGCCCAGGCGGCGCTTATGACCGCTCCCCTTGTGGAACAGGAACAAGTGCCAAACTTGCCTGTTTAGCCGCGGATAAAAAGCTGGCGGCTGGTGAAATATGGCATCAAGCCAGTGTGATTGGCAGCCAATTTCAGGCCAGTTTTCAACAGGCTGATGAAAACGGCATTATTCCGACTATTCGCGGGCATGCCTATATCAGTGGGAAAAATACCTTATTGATAGATGAACAAGATCCATTTCGTTTTGGAATTTCAGTGGCATAGGGGAATGAAATGGAACGCAAATATCCAGTGATTGTAGTGGGTGGCGGCATTATTGGTCTGAGTATTGCACTGACAGTGCAAGCTAATGGGTCACAAGTGCTGTTGCTTGATAAACATGAAATTGGCCAAGGTGCTTCATTTGGTAACGCAGGGCATATTGCGACAGAACAAGTTTTTCCGATTGCGGATCCGAGCGTTTTAAAATCAATTCCGAAAATGTTATTTGATCCACTAGGCCCTTTGCGTCTGGATTGGCGCTATTTATTACCGCTAACACCTTGGTTAATAAAATTATTGGGTAACATGCGCCATAAGCCTTTTACCCATATTCATCACACATTGATGACACTAAATAGTGCCGCTTTCGATTCATGGCAAGCATTTATTCAGAAATGGCAATTAAATGACCTTGTCAAAATGAAGGGTTCACTATTGGTGGCAGAAAAAAAAGAGACGCTCGATAAGCTAAGCCAGCACAGTGAGTACCTGCAAAGTATTGGTGTGGCTAATCAATTGATTGATCAAGATACGCTATTAACGCGCGAACCTGCTTTATCTGAAAGCCAAATCGGTGGCATTTTTTATCCCGATACAGGCCATGTTGTGAATTTATGTGCATTACACCAAAAACTGACAGAAGCTTTTATCGCTGCGGGTGGGCAGGTATTAACCCACTGTGAAGTAACAGAAATCACATCAACGTCGAATCAACAAGCGATATTGACAACCACTCAAGGGCAGTTTACAGGACAAAAAATAGTGATTGCAGGGGGCGCATTCTCTAAATCGCTAGTCAAAATGGTGAGTCGTATCAAAGTGCCACTTGAAACTGAGCGTGGTTATCATTTGATGTTGCCCCATGAATTAGGTCGATTATCGATACCAGTATCAAGTATGGATAGGCGTTTTATAATGACGCCAATGTCTCAAGGGCTACGCCTCGCAGGAACCGTAGAATACGCAGGGTTAAAACGTCCTGCGAATATGCAGCGAGCTCAACATTTTCTCCCGTTAGCACAACCTATGCTAAAGGAAACATTAAATAGCCAACAATCTACATCATGGATGGGGTTTCGCCCATCTACGTCTGATTCATTACCAATTTTAGACCATAAAGGCCCCTATATTTTTGCATTCGGTCACCAACACTTGGGGCTAACCCAAGCGGCGATCACCGCAGATATTGTGAATAGTTTTATCCATCATCAGCCGACAAGTATCGACTGTACCCCTTTTTCCATTGAACGATTTCTTTAATTTTGAGGAGAATTCAAAATGAATTTCCATGGCATTCTTGTTCCATTAGTGACCCCATTTCATGATGATTTAACATTAAATGTCAGTGCGCTTGCTGAATTAACTGAAAAACTTATTGAGCGGGGTGTGACGGGTTTAGTGGTTTGTGGGACAACTGGGGAGTATTACGCATTAAACGAAGATGAACGTAAGACCGTGCTGTCAACCGTTTGCAAAATTGCCAAAGGGCGAGTGACATTAATTGCGGGTATTAATGATTTATCAACTGAGGGGGCTATTGCACGTGCGAAACAAGCTCAAGAACTCGGTTATGAAGGGTTAATGCTGTCTCCACCGCCATATAGTTTGCCGGACCAGCAAGGTGTATTTGCCCACTATGAAAAAGTCGCAAAATCAACATCATTACCCATAATTATGTACAATTTTCCAGCTCGGATTGGCGTTGAAATTGACATTGAAACGGTTATTAAGCTAGCCGAAATTGACAATATTGTCGCTATCAAAGAAAGCAGTGGAAACTTTAGCCGAGCACTGCACTTATTACAAACACCATTCAAAAATTTTGAGGTCATTTGTGGTTGTGATGACCAACCAGTGGATTTCTTCTTTTGGGGTTCCAAAAGTTGGATTGCGGGAGCTGGTAATGTATACCCAGCAGAGCAAGTTGCTATTTTTAATGCCGCGCAAGCGGGTGACTGGCAACAAGCCAAGCAGATTATGAATGAAATTTACCCTGCGATTTACTCAATGGAATCAGGTGATTATAACCAAAAAGCCAAGGCGGGTTGCTTGAATGGCACATTCAATGTCGGCCCGGTTCGTTTGCCTCTGTCAAATCTAGCGTCTCAAGAACGCGATGATTTTATTAAATTAATTAAGCGCTAGGGGGGAATATGACTCTTACCCAGCAGCAGGTATTTGAACGCGCAAAACAAGGAAAACTGTGGGCGGGCAATTTAATTGCAGGGCACCCAGAACAGCAAAATAGACTAGAAAACCGGACCCCAATCGACAACAGCATTATTGGTTTTATTGCAGATGGTGATGAGAGCGATATTAATGCCGCGGTACAGGTGGCGCGTGACACGTTTAATCAAGGTGAATGGCGCGGGTTATCGCCGCAAGAACGTAAAGCTATCATGCTTAAATGGGCTAATCTGATTGAAAAACACAGTGAAGAACTTGCGGCGCTAGACTGTATTGATGCAGGTAAGCCTATCACCGAATGCTTAAATACCGATTTGCCCGCAACGATTGACACCTTTTATTGGTATGCCGAAGCGATTGATAAACTGTTTGGCAAAATTGCACCAACCAGTCATCAAGAGTTGGGGTTAATAGTGCATGAGCCTATTGGTGTGGTGGGGGCGGTATTACCGTGGAATTTCCCTGCTCAAATGTTTGCGTGGAAAGTAGCTCCAGCTCTTGCTGTCGGCAATTCGGTGATTGTGAAACCTGCCGAACTAACCTCATTAAGCGCGCATCGTATGGTGGAACTGGCCTATGAGGCGGGTATTCCTAAAGGTGCATTAAGTCTAGTTTGTGGATTAGGTGAAAAAGTCGGGGAAGCGCTTGGCCGCCATCATGATGTTGATATGGTGTCATTTACCGGCTCAACAGATGTCGGACGCTTATTTTTAAAATATTCCGCCGAAAGTAACTTAAAAGAAATTGTACTCGAATGTGGCGGTAAAAGCCCGCAAGTGGTGTTTGAAGATGCGAATATTGAAGCCGCAATTCCACATATTATGGCGGCGGCTTTCTGGAATATGAGTGAAAACTGCAGCTGTGGTTCTCGCTTAATTGTGCACGAAAGCATCAAAAAAATACTATTAGAGAAGCTTGCCGTCGCCATTAAAGAATGGAAAGTCGGAGACCCAAGGCAAGCAGATATTTCAATTGGGCCAATGGTCGAACAGGCTCATTTTGAGAAAGTAAAATCCTTTTTAGATATCACGTTAAAAGAGGGAGGAAAATTAGTTGCGGGTGGAAAAATTCATCATGAGTTGGGGGCCGGATGGTATATCGAACCGACAATTTTTGATGAAGTCACGCCTGAAATGTCGCTATTTAAGCATGAAGTTTTTGGCCCTATTTTAGCCGTCACATCGTTTAAAACTGATGATGAAGCGGTTGCTTTAGCTAATGACACTCAATATGGCTTAGCGGCTTCATTTTATAGCCAAAATATTCACCGAGCCATGCAAATTGCACAGCGTATTAATGCGGGTACTGTTTCAGTCAATGGCTTTAGTGAGGGCAATATTACAACGCCGTTTGGTGGTTTTCGTCAATCAGGTTTTGGCGGTAAAGACAACGGGTTAGAGGCATTTGAACAATATACTCAAACGAAGGTTATCTGGTTTATCCATCAGTAAAACGTTGGCCTGAGTCCCCTAGTGGGCTCAGGTTTTTTTTACCCTGCAAATACAAATAAACAATTACAATAACGAAGGAGTACAAAATGGAAGCCATCGTTAATACAATCGTTGGTTACATCTGGGGTAATGCATTAGTAGTATTATCGCTAGGTGTTGGGCTCTATTTTACATTAGCAACTCGTGGTGTGCAGTTTCGCTATCTTATTAAAATGGTCTGTTTGTTAAAGGAAAATAAAGCGTCAAAAGAAGGAATTTCCTCCTTCCAAGCATTCTGTTTAGCATTATCAGGGCGAGTTGGGGTGGGTAATATCGCCGGTGTAGCGACGGCCATTGCTGCGGGTGGTCCTGGGGCGATTTTCTGGATGGTTGTCATGGGGTTATTAGGCGGAGCAAGTGCGTTTATCGAATCAACACTCGCTCAAATATACAAGCAGCGCTCTGATGGTCAATACCGTGGCGGTTCGCCTTACTATATCGAGAAAGGGTTAAAATTGAAGCCATTTGCCATTATGGTAGCTGCTGTTATTTGCCTATCTTATGGTGTACTAGTTCCGGGTATTCAAGCCAATACCATAGCTGACTCCTTTCAAACTTCATTCAACTTACCCCCAATTGCGACAGGCGGCATTGTGACAGTGCTGATGGCATGGCTAATCTTTGGCGGTGTAAAACGTATTGCGAGTGCTGCGGATAAAATCGTGCCAATTATGGCGTTAGCGTATATCGTCATGATGGTGATCATCTTAGGTAGCCATTACGAACAAGTGCCGGGAATGTTCAGTTTAATTTTCCGCAGCGCGATGGGAATGGATGCCGTATTCGGCGGTATTGTTGGTACGGCTGTTTCATGGGGTGTACGCCGTGCGGTTTTTTCCAACGTAGCAGGGGCGGGTGAAGCTACATTTAGCTCTGCGGCAGCCGAGGTAAGCCATCCTGTAAAACAAGGGTTAATTCAAGCATTTTCAATTTACATTGATACTGTTGTTGTGTGTACAGCATCAGGTCTAATGATCCTTGTCACGAATATGTATAACGTTTTTCCAGACGGTTCGGCAACGGCCTTAGTTGAGTACGTTCCAGGGGTTGCTGCGGGAACCGCATGGACACAAATGGCGGTATCAACAGTCTTTACTTCCGCAGGGTCGGGATTTGTCTCAATCGCCGTATTTTTATTCGCATTCACAACATTGATGGCCTATTACTATATTGCAGAAACCACAATTGTTTACCTTGATAGAAAATTACGTTACCCCATTCTAAAACTGATACTAAAGTTTGTATTTTTGATTATTGTTTTTATGGGAAGTGTTCAGTCTGTCAGTTTAATGTGGAGCCTTGGCGATATTGGGTTCGGTAGTATGAGTTATCTTAATCTTATCGCCATTGTCTTCTTGTCAAAACCGGCGCTACGGGCACTTCGTGACTTTGAACGGCAGGAAAAATTAGGTGTTGATCCAGTGTTTGACCCGAAAGTGGCTGGAATAGAAAATGCAGAACTTTGGGAAGATATTAGCCGTGAATACCATGCGCAAGGAATAGGTATAGAACCGAAAGAGAAACAAAATAAAGGGATGGTATATCAAGAAGAAGAAGGTAAAAACTAGAAGAAAAATGGCGGTGAGGGAGGGATTCGAACCCTCGATACGTTGCCGTATACACACTTTCCAGGCGTGCTCCTTCAGCCTCTCGGACACCTCACCGTTTTTCTAAATCTGTTGTGGAGTAGGGAATAAAAACCTGCTCTGCAACGGGGCGCTACTATAGGGAAAATAGCGTCTTACGTCAACTCCCTATTTATCCTTTTTCCGACTTTTGTTGCTGTTTAGCTAAATAAAAAACAATTTGATTATTATCTAATCTCAAATGTTATCGGCTAAGGTAAATAATACTTTTAATGTTAATTTAAAACGGCAAGTAACAGAAGTAAAAACCGTTAGCTAGTTAACAAAATTCTGATTGTTTACAGTGTATCGGCTTGATTAACTTGAAAAGAAATCCCATTCGGCACACTCTGTTAGAAACCAAAGAGGAGTTGCCATGAATATTTTATTTTACCATCCATTTTTTGATTCGAAACAGTGGATTGACGGC
The DNA here is from genome assembly GCF_011045615.1 of Providencia sp. PROV004. Lineage (NCBI taxonomy): Bacteria > Pseudomonadati > Pseudomonadota > Gammaproteobacteria > Enterobacterales > Morganellaceae > Providencia > Providencia sp. PROV004. Next base: position 2,661,763 of record NZ_CP042859.1, on the reverse strand, counting down.
ATGAAAGCACGCTTACCACAAGTGAATATTCGCCAATGGGAAAAAGGGGATAACCAAAGTGCGGATTACGCCATGGTTTGGTTACCTCCTTATGAATGTCTCGCTGGTCGCAGTGATTTAAAGGGAATTTTCGCTTTAGGCGCAGGTGTGGATGCTATTTTAAAACAGGAACAAGATAAACCTGGGACCCTGCCTGCAGGGGTTCCCGTAATGCGTCTGGAAGACACGGGCATGGCGATTCAAATGGAAGAATACGCTTGTGCAAAAGTGTTAAGTTACTTTCGTCGTATGGATGAATATCGCCAATTACAATCACAGCGCCAATGGAAACAGTTACCGGCCTACCAACACGAAGATTTTGTCATTGGTGTGATGGGCGCAGGGGCATTAGGACAAGCAGTTGCAAAGCGCTTAGTAAGTTTCGGTTTTCATGTAAGAACATGGAGTCGCTCTGAAAAACAACTTGATAACGTAAAAAGTTATTTTGGCCATGACCAACTAGCTAATTTCCTTTCTGGTACTCGTGTAATTATTAATCTGTTACCAAGTACTCCAGAAACGGTGGGAATTTTAAACCAGCAACTATTTAGCCAGTTAGAGCAAGGGGCATATGTTATCAACTTAGCACGTGGCGCCCATCTGATTGAACAGGATTTGCTTTTAGCCCTTGAATCAGGACAAGTTACAGGTGCTGCACTTGATGTATTTGCGAGTGAGCCGTTGTCGCAAATGCACCCGTTCTGGACGCATCCCCGCATCGCTATCACACCCCATGTTGCCGCCTTTACAAAACCGAAAGAGGCGATGGATATGATTGTCAGTAATATCCAACGCATCGAAGCAGGGCAAGCGCCTGTTGGTGTCGTTGATATGCAACGCGGTTATTAGTCACTTCTTTGTTGCAAGTGGTCTTTATGACCACTTGTAATTATCTCCCCCTAATATCTTTCCTATTTTTTCGATATACTGAAAGTAACTGCTTCAGTCACGAGGTGTGACTACTGAATCTGTAAAATAGGATAATATATGAACGAATTTTCAATCGTCTGCCGTATTTTAGGGACACTATTTCAACGTAGTCCCTCTGATAGCCTCGTAAAACCGCTTATTGATATGATTGCTCAAGATAAATTAAAAGCATCATGGCCATTAGAACAAGATGAGTTGTGGTCACGCATGGCAAAAGACCTCGACGTCAATGCAGTTAATGCGGATTACCAAGGCCTATTTGCAGGGGAATCTCCTTCAGTTTCAATGTTAGCGAATGATTACGATTCTGAAATTACAGAAGCAGAAGTTCGCGAATTTTTAACCGTTAGAGGAATGACCCTGACGAATGCGTCTGCTGACGCTTTTGGCGCATTGCTACTCGCGGCTTCTTGGTTAGAAGACCAAGCGGCAGAAGATGAAACTGCCGCTCAAGAAGAATTATTTGATAGCTATATCCTTAGTTGGTATGCCAGCTTTTTAGGTAAAGTTGAAGCGCATGCAACCACTACCTTTTACCGGACTTTAGCCCAAATTACGCGTGATGCAGTCATTGCTCTGCGTGATGAACTTGACTCAGAAACTGAATAATTGTGACGTTGTCACTTTTTTGTGGTGATGTTACTGATGTTTTAGTTAGCGGTATTGATTAATAATTTTGATTGAATAAAAAAGGCAACAGATTTTCTTGTTGCCTTTAATGCTTTTATCAATCGAAATTATTTATGGTTAAAATTAATCAACTAATGGAATGACCAGTTTACCCGGTTTGATTTCAAGCCCTTTAGCGAGTTTTTTTGCGGTTGCTTCAGCCGCGCCATTATCAGGATTTAACACATAAACAGGTTGGGTTTCAAAGAAAGTTTCAAGGGAACTATTCAAGTAAGGAATAACCGCTGACATCGCTGTATCCATATTTTCTGGCATCACTTTGTAACTGCTAATATTCAATTCTTTTAAGTAAATTGAACCTGTTTTGGCATCAAAATAAGGGCGAGCAGTGAGTGTCAGGTTAATTTGCGCTTCTGCTTTACCAATCAACGAGTCTAATTTAACGGTTGCATCCCCCGTTAAAGCAACTTTTCCTGGTTCACTGCGGCCAATTTCTGATTTTAAATTAGCGAGCTGAATATCCGCATCAGCAAAACCCGTAATACCGACCTTATGGTCATATTTTACTTTATTAGCAAGGTAATTATTAATTTGTGACTCACTAATACTAAACTCAGATAATTGATTACAACCCGATAAGAGAGTGAGAAAGCCTACCATAGCGGCGATTAAAAACTTCTTCATAGAGACTCCTTTTACAGTAATACCGCTAGTTTAGCGCATTACTGCCCACTCAACATGACTGTTTCAATTTTTTTACGGTTAAATTGCTTATGCAGCGCCCATAAAGTGATAAAACCGATGAGTCCTAATAAGAACCAAGGAAGTTGAGGCAGGTTCCATTGGTGACCAATATCGTACATCCAGCCGCCACCGGTATAACCGACTGCTCCACCTAAAGCAAGGCCTAAGCGACTAAAACCCATATAGCTGCCTCGTGCTCGAGGGTCAGCAAGAGATGCACTTAATGTTTCTCTCGCTGGGTCTGCAGTTACCGTACCTAAATAAAATAGGCAAATAAGGGCGAATAGCGTATTGAGTGAGGTTGTCATGCCAATCGGAAACATGCTGAGACTCATTAAAAATAGCCCGGCCATGAGCCGTTGTTCAAGGCGAAAATGTTTTTCGCTCCAACGCGCAATGGGATAAAGCAATGTTAAAGATATCGCTGCTTCAATCGCATACATCCATTTGACGGCAGTGGGTGTGCCAGCTAATTCATTGACAACAATAGGAAACATAAGCATTACTTGTACTGACAACATAAAATAACCTGCCAATGTGACCACATAAGTTACAAAGCGTTTATCTTTCAGTACGCGTCCCATGCCTTCTTTAATGGGGGTTCTGACGGTTGAGATTCGATAAGCAGGTAATAACCAAGCATTGCAGATAGCAGCAATAATAAACACAGCAGCGCCAACCCAGCAGACATAATGGAAGTCATACTGTAGTAGCCAACTACCAATCAAAGCACCGATAACTGCACCAGCACTGTCCTGCATTAACAGCAAAGAATAAAAACGGCCACGTTCATATGGGCGAGTTAATTTAATAACTAATGCGGTTCGTGGGGGATCAAACAAGGTTCCACCCAGAGCAGAAAGTATGCAAGATAGCCATAAAACCCAAGGGTCATGGGCCACCGCCATGACTGCAAAACCACTGGCACGTAATAGCATTCCAATGACAATCATGGGCTTCGCGCCAAACCGGTCAGCGATAGCACCGCCAAAGATACCTAAACCTTGTTGAACAAACTGACGAAGCCCTAAGGCAAAACCAACCACCACGGCGGCCCAGCCCAGTTGATCAACAAAACGAATAGAAATAAGCGGAAAAACGACAAAAAAGCCTAGGACAACCAACATGTTGTCAAGCAAAAGGAAATACTTGCCAAGGCTTCTTGCCCGTGACACTTGCGCCATGAGAGACACCATTAGAAAAATAGCAAAGGGGGAAAGTTTCTTAAAATCAGTTATCAATAATATCAGTATAATAGGGTTCAATAGATGATATTTTTTTATCATAGTAACGTGAGGTATCGATGATTTATTTTTATCAATAAATATTCGTCATACTTCACTCTGTGACGGTGTTGACTGCGTTCGGCTAGTTGGGTCACATACGAGTGTATGCTCCCCAAGCTATCCTCGCTGGTCGCCTAGTCACAGCGCGAATTATTTAGAATATTGATAATTGATAGAGGTCATACTTCACTCTGTGACGGTGTTGACTGCGTTCGGCTAGTTGGGTCACATACGAGTGTATGCTCCCCAAGCTATCCTCGCTGGTCGCCTAGTTACAGCGCGAATTATTTAGAATATTGATAATTGGTAGAGGTCATACTTCACTCTATGACGGTGTTGATTGTGCTTGCTGGCCTTAACGATGTATTTTAATTTTCAGAACATATTTTTCGTCAGCGCATTGTAAGCTACACTTTAACTTTCTAAGTTATTGGCTTGGAACTAGAGAAAATATCTGGCTTTTTATTAATTAAGGGTTAACGATGTTTGGTTATCGTTCAAATGTACCGAAAGTGCGCCTTGTCACTGATAGAATGGTTATTCGTTTGACTTATGAGCGTGATAATTATCGACTAGCTGATTATTACAGCCTGAATAAAGACTTTTTAATTCCGTGGGAACCCATCAGGGATAACTCACATTACCAGCCTGCGGGTTGGCAGAATCGGTTACAAGTCATGAATGAAATGCATCGAGAAGGAAGCGCTTTCCATTTCTTACTATTAGACAAAGAAGAAAATGAAGTCATGGGGGTAGCGAACTTTAGTAATGTATTACGTGGCTCATTTCATGCATGCTATCTAGGTTATTCATTGGGTCAAAAATGGCAAGGCCAAGGCCTAATGCATGAGGCGTTAACCCAAGCAATCCGTTATATGCAGCAACACCAAAAAATGCACCGAATTATGGCAAATTATATGCCTCATAATATGCGTAGTGGTAATTTATTGACTAAGCTTGGCTTTGAACGGGAAGGTTATGCAAAGCAATACTTACAAATCAACGGTGAGTGGCGTGACCATGTATTAACGGCACTGACCGATAACACTTGGGCGCTGAATAAAGCCTAAATTCCTAATTTACTTTTCAATCGTAGTCAGTTGCAGTGCACACTGTTAAACTGATGCGATTGTATTCTTTTAGTCTATCAATCATGAATTTATTAAAATCATTGGCGGCAGTAAGCTCCATGACCATGATGTCTCGTGTGCTTGGCTTTATTCGTGACGCCATTATCGCTCGAGTTTTTGGTGCAGGAGCGGCTGCAGACGCCTTTTTTGTCGCATTTAAATTACCGAATCTTTTACGCCGAATTTTTGCCGAGGGGGCATTTTCACAAGCGTTTGTTCCCATACTGGCGGAATATAAAAACCAACAGGGAGAAGAAGCCACTCGTACATTTGTCGCTTATATTGCCGGGATGCTAACCCTTGCTTTGGCGATTGTGACTATCCTTGGCATGATAGCCGCTCCTTGGATCATTTATGTCACCGCTCCTGGGTTTACCGATGACGCTGATAAATTTGCGCTGACTACTGACCTTTTACGGGTCACATTCCCTTATATTTTTCTGATTTCACTGGTCTCCCTCGCTGGGGCAATTCTCAATACTTGGAACCGTTTTTCGGTTCCGGCATTCGCGCCGACATTGCTCAATGTCAGTATGATCATTTTTGCCGCTTTCGCAGCCCCATACTTTAATCCACCCATTATGTCATTGGCATGGGCGGTGCTGGTTGGTGGTGTCTTACAGCTAGTCTATCAGCTCCCATATCTTAAAAAGGTGGGCATGTTAGTGTTACCACGCTTGTCATTTCGTGATAGCGGGGTTTGGCGTGTAATGAAAATGATGGGACCCGCCATTATTGGGGTGTCTGTCGCTCAAATTTCTTTAATTATCAATACGATATTCGCCTCTTTTTTGCAATCTGGTTCAGTGTCATGGATGTATTACGCCGATAGGCTAATGGAATTGCCATCTGGAGTACTTGGTGTGGCTCTCGGAACGATTTTATTGCCTTCTCTCGCGAAAAGCTTCACGAGCGGTAATCAAAATGAGTATCGCCAATTGATGGACTGGGGGTTGCGCCTTTGTTTGTTATTAGCCTTGCCATGTGCGTTAGGGTTGGCAATACTCTCTGAAGCATTAACGGTGTCTTTATTCCAATACGGTAATTTTACCGCGCATGACTCATTAATGACGCAATATGCTTTAATTGCCTATTGTGTCGGTTTAACGGGGATGATTTTGGTGAAAATTTTGGCACCGGGCTTTTATTCACGCCAAGATATTCGTACGCCAGTAAAAATTGCGATTGTCACTTTAATATTAACACAATTGATGAACTTAGCCTTTATTGGCCCATTGCAACATGCAGGCTTAGCCTTATCCATTGGGTTAGCAGCTTGTTTTAATGCAGGGGTTCTCTATTGGCAATTGCGCAAGCAAGATATTTTTCAGCCTTTAGCGGGTTGGAAAGGGTTTATATTTAAATTATTGATAGCCTTAATTGTAATGGGAGCCGTGCTATTTGGTGTCTTACATTTCATGCCATCTTGGCAAGAAGGTAATATGCTGATGCGTATGCTACGTTTGATAGGCGTCGTAATTGTTGGAGCGGGAAGTTATTTCGTTGCTTTATACGTGCTTGGGTTCCGCCCTCGTGACTTTATGAAACGTAGTATTGCCTAATTAATAAGAAGGTCAATGACCTTAAAAGCCCAATTTTAATGAGGAAATCTCATAAAATTGGGCTTTTTTATCTCTGCAATCTATGTAGTTAAGGTGCCAGCAGGCATAGATTCTTTCCCTTCAATTTCTAATTATCTACGCAAATTTATTCTCTTTATAACTGAATTATTAATTTCAAAATCATTTCATGAAATTTCAATTAATTGTTTTCATTGATAAAAGCAATAGCCAACTCTATTTTTGGAGTATATTTACTGGGTTGTTGTGACAACAACTAATTTCAGGGAAATATTCAATTTATTGGATATTGTTTGTTGACTATTGTCAACGCAATGGCTATGTTATGTATCACGGAGGTCGATGAAAAAACACCCAAATAAGCATGTTCAGGCTGCTATTGAATATGCGATAGAAAATGGCTGGGTCTGGGTTACAGCAGGAAACTCATCACATACTTTTTGCAAGTTACGTTGTGGTAACGCAGTGGGTGAACACAAAACACATATGATGAGTGTCTGGTCAACGCCAAAAGTTATGGAAGTGCATGCTAAACAGATAATACGTAAAGTGAACCACTGTATTGCTCTTTTAGGTTAATCCAAGCGGCTTAGGCCGCTTATTTATGTAAGATGGGGAAATTATGGCGGTATTTACTTTCACATTAACACTATCGGGTGTGACTGCTGATACGGAAGGCTTAGTTGATACCATATTTGCCGCAGGCTGTGGCGATGCATTGGTGTGCTTCTATGGTAAATCGGTTTATTTAGAATTTGATAGGGAAGCGGAATCTTTTGATCGTGCAATTGAAACTGCGATTACAGATATTGAAAGTACATCAATGAGTATAAAAGTGGAATCTATTGATTCCGCTTTGGTTGGGCTAAGTGATATTGCAGAATTGACAGGACTAACCCGTCAAGCAGTGGCTTTGCTGAAAGATGGGGCTCGAGGTAAAGGTCATTTCCCTGCGCCCGTACAACGTTTGAGAGGGGCATCTCCGTTATGGGACTGGGCGAGTGTTGCTGATTGGCTACAACAGAATAACCGGTTGTCGCATAACCCTGAACTTTATGAACAAGCAAAAATACTTTGTAAATGGAACTTAGTACTCCGTAATTGCGCGAATGAATATATCGATGAATTGCAAAAACTAACAACAAAGCTAGCGAAACAACGCAAACAAAAACGGCTCACCGAAGTGAACCGTTAATAGACAACCTATAGATTTGAATTACATTCTTTCAACGGTTTCAATACCCAGTGTGTCTAAGCCGGTTTTTAACGTTCTTTGGGTTAATGCAGCCAATTTCAAGCGGCTTTGGCGCTGGGCTTCGTCATCAGCTGACAAGATAGGGCAGTGCTCATAGAAACCAGAGAACAAACCTGCTAATTCATATAAATAAGCACACATAACATGAGGTGTACCATCACGAGCGACAGTTAGAATGGTTTCTTCAAACTGTAATAAACGTGTCGCAAGTGCAATTTCACGAGGGTCTTGTAATGAAATAGGCAGAGTTAAGTCTGCATGGGTTAAATTGGCTTTCTTGAAAATAGAAACCACACGAGTATACGCATATTGCATATACGGAGCGGTATTTCCTTCGAAAGCTAACATGTTGTCCCAATCAAAAATATAATCCGTCGTTCTGTTTTTGGATAAATCAGCGTACTTAACCGCACCAATACCGACCACATTTGCGACGTTAAGTAATTCATCTTCAGGCATATCCGGGTTTTTCTCACGGATCAATGCTTGAGCGCGTTCAACCGCTTCATCAAGCAAGTCTGATAAACGAACAGTACCACCGGTACGAGTCTTAAACGGTTTGCCATCTTTACCTAGCATCATACCGAACATATGGTGCTCAAGCGCCATTGATTCAGGGATATAACCTGCTTTACGGACGATGGTCCATGCTTGCATCAAATGTTGATGTTGGCGTGAGTCAATATAGTAAAGTGAGCGGTCAGCATGCAGGGTTTCATAACGGTATTTAGCACAGGCAATATCGGTTGTTGTATACAAGAAGCCACCATCTTTTTTCTGGACGATCACGCCCATAGGCTCGCCTTCTTTATTTTTAAATTCGTCAAGAAAAACAACCGTCGCACCTTCACTCTCAACCGCTAAACCTTTAGCTTTTAAATCTGCAACAATACCCGGTAGCATGCTGTTATATAAGCTTTCACCCATCACGTCATCTTCAGTTAAGGTGACGTTTAAGCGGCGGTAGGTTTCTTGGTTTTGTTGCATGGTGATATCAACCAATTTACGCCACATTTGGCGGCAATACTCATCACCGGATTGCAATTTCACAACATAACCACGTGCGCGTACCGCGAACTCTTCATCTTCGTCGTAGTGCTTTTTGGCTTCACGGTAAAATTCTTCGAGGTCTGCAAGTGCCATATCCGTGGCATCTTCATTTTGTACTTTTTCAAGATAGACAATTAACATACCAAATTGCGTACCCCAATCACCGACGTGATTGGCTCGAATGACTTTATGACCAATAAATTCCTGGGTACGTGCCGCAGCATCACCAATGATGGTTGAACGCAAGTGACCCACGTGCATCTGTTTTGCGACATTAGGCGCTGAATAGTCAATAACAATCGTTTCAGACTTGACTGGTGCGATACCTAAGCGCTGTGAAGCTAATGCTTCTTCAACATGCTTTTCAACCCAAGTTGGCTCAAGGAAGATATTAATAAAGCCAGGACCTGCAATTTCAACTTTGCTGGCAATCCCTTCCAAATCTAAGTGATTAACAAGCTGTTCAGCCAGTTGTCGCGGAGCCATCCCCATCTTTTTAGCCGCGCCCATCACTCCATTAGCTTGGTAGTCACCAAACTGAGCTTTAGCGGACTGACGCACAAGTGCATCACTGCCTTCTGGAGCACCCGCTGCTAACATCGCAGCACTAATTTTATCTGAAAGAATCGCCTGAATATTCACCGAATTACCTTAAATTACGAACATAGTTACCGCATTGTGCCATCACATGCGCATAACTAAAAGGTGGAAGAGAAAAATCGGCAGGTTTTATACCACATTTTGGGGCTCTCATGCTACAGTCTGCGCCATTGTTTAGCAGATAAGTTTTTGTAAAGGGGGGCTTTAAGTGCCACAGTTTAGCAAAATTTCGCAATTACAAGATTTATGGGATGACCTACCTGTATTTATTAGTAAATTACAACAGATGGCGCAGGAGATAAACCTATCATTGTCATCCTTTCCGATAGACCACATTTCAGTGCGTTGTCATCATCTTGCAACTGCAGAACGTTGGCACCAAGGGTTACTGCAATGTGCGCAACTTTTATCTGACAATGTAATTAATGGTCGGCCGATTCGTTTATATGAGCTAAGCGAGCCATTAAACATCGTAGGCCAAGATGTATTTATGATTGAATTACCTTTCCCAAAAGACAAAATTTACCCGAAAGAAAGCTGGGAACATATTGAAATGGTAATTGATGTTGAGCCAAGTGAGCTAGAAACTTCGGCATTCCAGTTGCTACCTGACCCTTTGCCCCAAGGGTACCGAATGAAGATGAGCCAGCCTAAAGGGCAGCAAGAAAGGTTGCCAAATCCAACATTAGCAGTGTCAAATGGTGAAGTAACCGTTAAATACCATCCATTTCCGCTAAAAAAGATAATTGAAAGTGAAAAATAAGTGATGTAATTAACGTTATTGATCAATAATTCTCATTAACTTTTGGCGGTGTGATATCCATCCGATAACATTTTTTAATAAATGGCATTATTAGCCGAATTGTTAACGTTTAACATTAAATCTTTTCATTATTTTTGGGGCACATAAAGCAGGTGTTTTATTGCTCTATTTCGGAGGTTGTGATGGCAAAACTGGAAATCTGTTGTTTTGGAATTGAATGCGCCCAAGTGGCCCAAGAGTATGGTGCAGATCGTATCGAGCTTTGCTCTGGCGCCGCTGATGGTGGCTTAACACCCAGTTATGGCTACCTGAAACTGGCAAAAGAAAAATTGCATATTCCAGTTCATCCTATTATTCGTCCTCGTGGTGGTGATTTTTGCTATAACATCAGTGAATTTGACGTGATCCGTGAAGATTTAATTATGATTAAGGAAATGGGTTTTTCAGGCGCTGTTATCGGTATATTGGACAGTGAAGGGCGCATTGATATCAATAGGATGCACACGTTGATGGAAATAGCTCAGGGGATGAATATTACCTTCCACCGTGCATTTGATATGTGTATTAACCCATTGTTAGCTTTAGAACAATTAAAGGAACTCGGCGTAGCTCGCATTTTAACCTCTGGGCAGCAACAAAGCGCGGAGTTAGGTTTACCGCTCTTGAAAGAGCTACATGAAAAAAGCCAGCAAATTAATGGCCCACAAATAATGGCAGGTGCGGGCGTACGTTTGGCCAATTTAAGTAAATTTATGGAAATCGGCTTATCTGAGGTGCACAGTTCCGCGGGGAAAACGGTACCATCAACCATGAGTTACCGCAAAGTGGGCGTGACAATGGCCTCTAATAGTGAATCAGATGAATTTACTCATTATTGTGTGGATGGTCCTACGGTCGAAGCGATGAAGGACTTTATTTCTATTACAGAAAAAGTTTCTGTTTAATTGCTGCCGGACTCAATACACAGCTTTGATATAGAAATTTTACATAGCTTGTTATTCTTTAAGGAAAATCAATTCGTTGGTTTTCCTTATTGTTTTTTAGTCATCAACTAGTTTAATGTCATTAAAATAGTCAATAAGAAGACTAAAAATATGATTTATTTATCATTAATGGTTTAATTATTGCTTGTGTTGATGCATGTCAATTAACCCTTATTTTTATAAGGCTACTATCTAATTACTATAAGAATACTAAGTAATTCAATTTATAATAATTAATAAGGTAGCAATGTAATGATCAATAAAATCAGGGAAAAAGCGCTGAGCCGGCGACAGTTTATTCAAGCCTCTGCCTCTGTCGCTACGACAACGTCTATTATCAGCTCCATCTCTCTCCCTTTTTCCGCTCAAGCAACACCAACCATCACAATCCAACCCGATGAAGTCAGCGAAAAAATCAAATACAGCGCATGCTTAGTCAATTGTGGCAGTCGCTGCCCGCTCAAAGTACATGTAAAAGATGACGTCATTACTCGTATATCGAATGAAACCATGTATGACGACACGCAATTTGGTTTACATCAAATACGTCCTTGCTTGAGAGGGCGTTCTGTTCGCTGGAAAACCTATAACCCAGACCGCTTGAAATACCCGTTATTGCGTACAGGTAAACGGGGAGAAGGAAAATTTAAACGGATCAGTTGGGATGAAGCAACGACGATTGTGGCGCAAAAATTGCGCTCAACCATTGATACATATGGCAATGAAGCGATTTACTATCAGTATGGTTCAGGATCTACTGGTGCTAATTTACAAGGGCGTAATGCCTGTAAGCGGTTACTAAGCCAACTCGGTGGGTTTCTTGATCAACATGGAACCTACTCAACTGCACAAATAAACGGCGTTATTCCGTATGTTTATGGCAAGTTGGATGATTCACTGTTGTCTGAAATAGCCAATAGCGATTTAGTTGTGATGTTTGGTCATAATATTGCGGAAACACGGATGTCCGGTGGCGGCCAATTCTACGAAACCCTAAAAGCATTAGAAAAAAGCCAAGCTAAAGTCATTATTATTGACCCGCGCCGTACCGATAGCGTGACAACGCTAGGCGCTGAATGGATCCCAATTTATCCGGGGACAGATGGTGCACTTGTGGCTGCGATTATCCATACATTGATTAAAGAACAATTAACGGATGAGGCTTTTTTAGCGAAATATTGTGTGGGTTGGGATAGCCAGACACTTCCTGAGTCTGCACCCAAAAATGGCTCATATAAGGATTATATTTTAGGGCTCGGTGAGGATGGTATTGAAAAAACACCGCAGTGGGCTAGCCAAATTACAGGCGTCTCACCGGTTCGTATTATTCAACTGGCTCGTGAGTTAGGTAATGCGAAAGCCGCGTGGATTTCTCAAGGCTGGGGATTGCAAAGAACGGCATCGGGTGAACAAGCTGCACGGGCTGTGATGATGTTACCGATTGTCACGGGGCACATTGGACGTCCAGGAACGAATGCCGGAGGATGGGGAGGAAACGTGGCGTATTCGGTGCCAGGTTTTGCTATCCCAAATCCAGTTAAAACCAAGATCCCGTGTTTTATGTGGACAGATGCGATTGCGCGCGGAACCGAAATGACGGCGACAAATTCAACACTGCTTGGTAAAGAGCGTCTTGAAACGAATGTGAAATTTTTATGGCACTATGCGAGTAATGTCACGGGTAATCAACATTCTGACTTAAACAAAACCCACAAAATTCTAACAGATGAGTCTTTATGCGAATTTATTTTGGTGTGGGATACGCATATGACGCCATCGACTAAATATGCGGATTTAATTTTACCCGATGTGACCAGCGTTGAATCAAATGATTTAATTAATAACTCGTATGCCAGCGGTGCTTATCACTACGCTATTCGCCTACAAAATGCGATTACCCCATTATGGGAGTGTCGCCAATCTTATGATGTTTTAACTGATATTGCTGAAAAACTGGGTATTAAAGACCAATTTACTGAAGGTCGTACTCATGAGCAGTGGATAGAACATTGCTATAACCTGATGCGAGAAAAAAATCCACACTTGCCAACGTTCGAAGAAACGAATGATATGGGGATCGTGGATAGAAAATTGGCAAACAGTGCAGATTATATTGCATTAAAACCATTCAGAGACTCACCTGAAACCGCGCCATTACCTACACCATCGGGTAAAATTGAAATTTATTCAGAAAGGCTCGCTAAGATAGCGAAAGAGTGGGAATACCCAACTGACCAGCGAATACCTGCTGTACCTGAATATTGTGTAAATGCTGAAGGCGTTGAAAACAAGCAAGCTAAACAAAAATATCCGCTGCAAATGACAGGCTATCACGATAAAGGCCATGCGCATTCTTCATATTTTAATATTGCGATGTTACGCGAAGCCGTTCCTCACCAGTATTGGATTAACCCAATTGATGCATCAGCTCGTGGTATTCAGGATGGTGATATTACTGAAATTTTCAATGACCGTGGACGTATGCATATTAAAGCAAAAGTGACGGAGCGCGTATTACCCGGTGTGATTGCAGTCCCGCAAGGTGCTTGGCGAGAAGTCAATGAGGAGGGGGTCGATATTGGCGGTTGTATCAATACACTAACGACACAACAACCTTCCGCCCTTGTTAAAGGGAATCCACAACATACTAACTTAGTTGACGTGAAACGTGCATAAGGAGCGATGAATGAAACAGTATGGTTTTTATTTTGACTCAACAAAATGCACTGGGTGTAAAACGTGTCAGGTGAGTTGTAAGGATGAAAAAGACCTTGATTTAGGGCCTAAATTTCGTCGGGTATACGAGTTTGGTGGTGGAACATGGCAGCAACAAGAGGGGATATGGCAACAGAATGTTTATAGCTACTATCTATCAATATCCTGTAATCATTGTTCTAACCCAACCTGTGTTGCAGGATGTCCAACTGGCGCTATGCACAAACGTGAGCAAGACGGACTAGTGGTGGTCGACCAAACAATTTGTGTTGGATGTCGCTACTGCGAGTTACGTTGCCCATACGGCGCACCACAGTATGATGAAAAGAAAAAATTGATGAGTAAATGCGATGGATGCTATGAACGCGTCGAAAAAGGGATGAAGCCTGTTTGTGTTGAATCTTGCCCACAACGCGCATTGGACTTTGATGATATCAACATCCTTCGCGAGCGACATGGCAATATTAGTGGGGTAGCCCCCATGCCAAACCCATCTCTTACTAATCCTAATATTGTCATTAAGCCGCATAAAGATGCTAAACCTTGTGGTGACAAAAGCGGGAAATTACAAAACCCAGCAGAGGTATAACATGCACGAACTTCCACTCGTTTTTTTCACCGTATTGGGGCAGTCGGCAGCAGGTTTATATTTATTGGCGTATGCGAGCCGAAAACTGGGGATGTTGGGCGAAAACCAATTACGTCATGCCAATATAGCGGCATTTGTCATCATGATCATTGCGCTAGTCATTGGAGGATTACACGTTGGGCAGCCTCTACGCTTCTTTAATATGCTTTTAGGCGTAGGCCGCTCACCAATGAGTAATGAAGCTTTACTCAGTGGTATTTTTGTCGCTTTTGGGGCCGCAACTTTATTATTCACCTTATTGATTAAAAATAAAGCGCTAAGTGAACTGTGTAATATTGCCACGGTTATTTTTGGTTTGGCATTCGTATGGTCAATTCCTCAAGTTTATAATATTGCCACAGTAGCCAATTGGTTTACTGTTTTCACGACACTACAAATGTGGATGACACTATTAGTCGCTGGTGGCGCGTTAGCTATCCTATTTGGCGCTCAGCGGTTAGGGGCGATGGTATTTTTGATTGGTTCAATTATTATTTTTGCTACTCGCGCGGCTTATGTGTCATTTTTAGGCGAGACAGGGCCAGAGATTAGTGCCGAGCAAGCTGGTTTTTGGAGCTTCCAGTTAGTCGTCTTAGCGGTGATGTTATTTGTTTACCCGGCGCTGTTATATCGCGGAAGAAACTCATCCGTACTATTAAGCCTATGTGCGCTAGCGGTTATTTTAGCAGAGTTATCTGGCCGAATTGCCTTCTATAATCTATGGCAAATAACAATGTAATCGCTTCTTAACCACTATGACAATAAATGCCTATGACTTGATTGCCATAGGCATTTTATCTTTATGGCTTACGGGCAACTAAAATTGCACGTAGTGGTGCGGGGTAACCTTCGATAGTTTTAGTTTTATCATTGGGGTCTAAAAATTCAGCCAATGAATCTGTTTTCATCCATTGTGTGCGGCGTTGCTCTTCCAAAGAGGTTACTTCTTGGTCAACAATTCGGACATCGACAAAACCACATTTCTCTAGCCAAACTTTGAGCATTTTAGCGGAAGGTATAAAATAGACATTACGCATTTGGGCATAGCGCTCACCGGGGATTAAACACTGAAACTCATCCCCCTCAATAACCAGGCTCTCTAAAACCAATTCTCCTTCGCTGACTAATTGATTCTTAAGTTGCCACAAATGGTCGAGTGGTGAACGGCGGTGGTAAAGTACACCCATTGAGAACACAGTATCAAATGCTTTCAACTCAGGCAGTTGTTCAATACCTAAAGGCAACAAGTGAGCGCGTTGATCATCGCCTAATAGCTTTCTTACTGCTTCAAATTGGCATAGAAATAATTCCGTTGGGTCAATCCCAACGACAAATTTGGCATCTTGTCCTAACATACGCCACATATGATAACCGCTGCCGCAACCGACATCTAAGACATAACGGTCTTTTAGTGATGAAATATGGGGTAATACGCGATCCCATTTCCAATCGGAGCGCCATTCCGTATCAATATTGACACCATAGAGAGAAAATGGGCCTTTGCGCCATGGCATTAATTGTTGAAGAATATTATTTAGGCGGCGAGTCTCGCCTGCAGTGAGCTCGGGTTCACGTGTCGCTGTCACGCTATGCTGTAAATCCAAATCAGTAGGAACCATGATTGGCAGGTTATCTAGCATTTTTTCCCATGAAGAAAAACCACCGTGTAACCCTTGTTTTTTCCATTCTGAAAGTTGTGCTGGAAGCGTTACAAGCCAATGACTTAGCGGGCCAACGGCAATTTGTTGGTAAAAACGACCAAAATCAATCATGCCTAGACCTCTTTGATGGCTAACAGTGAACCAAAATTAAAGCACTGGAACCAAACTTCACAGTGAGTAAAACCGGCATTTTTTAAACGCGCTTTATGTGCATCAACAGAATCTGTGAGCATCACATTTTCTAGCATGCTACGTTTTTGGCTGATTTCTAATTCGCTATAGCCATTTGCCCGCTTGAAATCGTGGTGCATATTGAATAATAACTCACCGATTTCTTTGTCTTCGAAGTTAAACTTCTCGGAAAGGACTAAAATACCGCCGGGTTGTAGCCCTTGATATATTTTACTGAGTAATAATTGGCGATCTTCTGGGTTGAGAAACTGTAAAGTAAAATTGAGCACAACCATGGAAGCATTTTCGATATTTACATCACGAATATCACCTTCTATAACGTCAACCGGTGTATCCGCTCGATAGGCATCAATATGGCGGCGGCAACGTTCAACCATAGCCGGAGAGTTATCAACAGCAATAATTTTGCTTTTTTCTACTGTAATATTACGCCTTATTGATAAGGTTGCTGCACCTAAAGAGCAGCCTAAATCGTAAACATGGCTGTGGGGTTTGACAAAACGACCCGCAAGCATGCCAATCATCGTAATAATATTAGAGTACCCTGGCACGGAGCGTTGAATCATATCAGGGAATACTTCAGCAACTTTTTCATCGAATTGCCAGTCACCAAGGTTAGCGATAGGCGCAGAGAAAAGGCGATCTTTTGAGGTTGGATCTGAGTTTGACATAAGTTCTGTATTAAGCAAAAACAAAAGTAGTAAAGGATTGTATCAGAAAGGCTGTCTACTGAAAATCAATCCATAAGCAATGAAATAATGAGCGGCACATTAATAACTTGTGCCGTTACAGAGAGTAAAAACTAAAGATTAAATGAAACGATTTGCAGCCAAGGTAGGTAATAAGTATTGGCGATAACCATCAGTGCCATTGCAAGGTAAGTTGCTACCATGCCTGAACGGCGATATGAGTAATCGTGATTTTTCAAACCATAAGAGTGCAGTATTCGACCGGCAATTAAGATCAGGCCACAAATATGAATCATCCACACTTGTGCGCCATTCATTTCCATTAAAAGCAATAAAATTAATGAGATGGGAATGTATTCGATGGCATTACCATGAACGCGGATTGCGGTTTGTAACTCATAAAAACCGCCATCACCATAAGCTATACGGTATTGATTACGCAGCTTCACAACATTTAAGGATAATCTAAGCAGCAGTAAGGCACCCAGTACAGCATACAAAGAGCTGACCATTTTTTACTCCACCATAAAACGAATCAAACTATGAAAACACCTAAAAATATAAGTTATAGTAATGGGTATTAACAATATTTTGTGAATTGTAAATCCTAAAAAGCCGTTAGACAAATGAAATCACAACTTTTTTTGGGTAGTCCTCATGCTCTAGTTGATCAAACCTTCTTTCTTTAAGCGAGTTAAAATAGTCACCGCCGTGGTTGAGCAGCGCGGTAAATCGTCAATGCTGAACCAATCTAGCTCAGCAATCTCAGCAGCAGGGTGTGGCTCGCCTTGATAGTCTGCAAAGTAGCAACGAATACGGACTTGCGTTCCATCTGTTTTTCCATCAGCAGGGCCAATAAACTCACCATAAAACCGGATAGAAGCGGCATCTAGCTCAAGTTTTAATTCTTCGCTAATCTCACGGCAGAGCGCTTGTTCATCAGTCTCGCCTTGTTCGCGTTTTCCGCCGGGGATGTAAAACAAACTTTTATTATGGGAACGTACCATCGCAATTTTGTGATCTGATAAGGTGATTAACCCAAGCTTATCAATGATTTTAGCACTCATAATATGGCCACTCTGTTATTTAACGATGATAAGAGAATTATTGCTGTAAGTGAGTCATTAAGTAAAATGATAAAATTACTTAATGACTTAAATTATATTGTTTAAAAATTATTTTTTCTCAACGATTTTTACCAATTCATAACGGATACTTGGCGCATCAGCGGGTGGGTTTGGCACATCAAATTGCTTCACTTGCAAGGTATAAGAGAAGCCTGGTTGGTATTCGAAGCCTTGAATTGAACTATAAAAAAGTTGCCAGTCATCACTTGGATTTTCTTTCACTTTCATGCACTTCATTGGGGCAACTCCCATACAATCAGCAAGTGAAGAATCGATGTAAAAAGTTTTTGTATTATCAGTCTCTGCGGGTTTCATGTTTTGGCATCCAGCGAGTAGTACGAACATGGAAGTGGCAAGTAACAATTTTTTCATGGGCAATCCTTAAACTGCAGATGGTGATTAATTCAGCGTTATATCTGTCTGTTGTGATTATAGCAAACTGAAAAAGGTAACGATTCTGAAATAGAAAGATTAATGATTAAAGAAGTATTTATTAATCAATAGTTGAATTGGAAAACATTAAGTGATGTTACTTTGCTCAAAAAGACATCGAACTAACAAAATAAACCTCTGCTGCAATATGTACATGGTGCGGATAGTCCCTTAAAATCGATAGGATCATCATGATAGGCGTCTATCTCGCCATTCAATCTTGTTATTGTTGATTAGCCACAACAATAATTGATGAAAATATGATTAAAAACAAAATGGTTTACGTGTTATGTAGAATACGTAACTATTTGTCTAACAGAATTTCCTGTATAATGTCTGCCTTTTTGACATTCTGAATTTTCAGCTCAATGTTCAGCAAAATGCCAAATTTCCGCAGCAAGCAAATGCACAACAAGCTGAGTAAAAGGATATTGTATGCGTACTAATTATTGTGGGCAGTTAAACATCGCTCACGAAGGCCAAAAGGTCACTCTTAGTGGATGGGTAAACCGCCGTCGCGATCTAGGTGGTTTGATTTTTATCGATATGCGTGACCGTGAAGGTATCGTGCAAGTTTTCTTCGATCCCGATCGTAAAGACATATTTGAAAAAGCGTCAGAGCTGCGTAATGAGTTCTGTATCCAAATCACAGGGACAGTACGCGCACGTCCAGATAGCCAAAAAAATAAAGACATGGCAACGGGCGAGATTGAAGTATTTGCTGAAGAACTGAATGTTTTTAATAAGTCAGAGCCGTTGCCATTAGATAGCAACCAAACGAATACAGAAGAGCGTCGTTTAAAATATCGTTATTTAGATTTACGCCGCCCAGAGATGTCTGAGCGTCTGCGCACGCGCGCCAAAATCACCAGCTTTGTTCGTAATTTTATGGATAACGAAGGGTTCTTGGACGTTGAGACACCAATGTTAACCAAAGCAACACCAGAAGGTGCTCGTGACTATTTAGTACCAAGCCGTGTTCATAAAGGTAAATTTTATGCATTACCGCAATCACCTCAGTTGTTTAAACAATTGCTGATGATGTCTGGTATTGACCGTTATTACCAAATCGTAAAATGCTTCCGTGATGAAGACTTACGAGCAGATCGTCAACCTGAATTTACCCAAATCGATGTTGAAACCTCGTTTATGACCGCAGAGCAAGTGCGTGAAATTATGGAACGTATGATCCGTAATTTATGGTTAGAGGTAAAAGGGGTTGATTTAGGTAACTTCCCAATCATGACCTTTGCAGAAGCTATGCGTCGTTATGGCTCAGATAAACCAGACCTACGTAACCCAATGGAGTTAGTGGACGTCGCGGATATCGTAAAAGGTGTTGAATTTGCGGTGTTTTCAGGTCCAGCAAACGACCCGAAAGGCCGTGTTGCGGCTCTGAAAGTCCCAGGTGGCGCTGCTATGACGCGTAAGCAAATCGACGAATATGGTCAATTTGTCGGTATTTATGGTGCGAAAGGCTTGGCTTGGATGAAAGTTAACGAACGAGCTCAAGGCCTTGAAGGTATTCAAAGCCCAGTCGCAAAATTCTTGAATGAAGATGTGATTAACCAGTTACTAGACCGCACAGGCGCAGTTGATGGCGATATCTTGTTATTCGGTGCGGGTGCAAAAAATGTCGTAACCGATTCAATGGGCGCGCTACGTTTGAAAGTCGGTCGTGACTTTGAATTAACCGATTTAAATAGCTGGCAGCCACTGTGGGTGATTGATTTCCCAATGTTTGAAGATAATGGTGAGGGCGGGTTAACTGCGATGCACCATCCATTTACTTCTCCTAAAGATTTCTCACCTGAAGAATTGGCCAGTAAACCCGAAGAAGCCGTTGCTAATGCGTATGATATGGTCATCAATGGTTACGAAGTTGGCGGTGGTTCAGTACGTATTCACCGCAATGAAATGCAACAAACGGTATTTAGTATTTTAGGCATTAATGAAGAAGACCAACGTGAAAAATTTGGCTTCTTATTAGATGCATTGAAATATGGCACGCCACCACACGCAGGATTAGCCTTTGGTCTTGACCGTTTAGTGATGCTGTTAACAGGAACCGATAATATTCGTGATGTTATTGCTTTCCCGAAAACAACAGCGGCAGCATGTTTAATGACGAATGCTCCAAGCCATGCGAATCCTGATGCATTGACGGAGCTCGCTATCGCCGTGGTTGCGAAAGACGAAGAGTAAGTTCAATGAAAAAATATAAGCGCCCGGAATCGGTATTAGTCATTATTGTGGCTCAAAGTAGTGGACGGGTGCTTATGTTACGACGTAAAGACGACCCAGACTTCTGGCAATCAGTGACCGGAAGTTTGGAGCCTGATGAAACGCCGTATGAAACGGCGTGTCGTGAAATTAAAGAAGAAACGGGTTTTGAGGTTGAACAAAACCAGCTGCAAGATTTGTCGCACAGTATCATCTTTGAAATTTTCCCACATTTCAGGCATCGTTATGCACCTGATGTTACGCATTGCAAAGAACATTGGTTTAAAATGGTGCAAAGTGAAGAAAAAATGCCATTACTGACGGAACACAGCGAATATCGTTGGCTAGCCCCTGATGAAGCGGCGAGCTTAACGAAATCCTGGAGCAATAGTCAGGCTATTTTAGAATTTGCTGTTTAATTATTTATTGACGTTTTTTGGAGATATTTCATGGCAGGTCATAGTAAATGGGCCAACACCAAACACCGTAAAGCGGCACAAGATGCTAAGCGCGGTAAAATTTTCACTAAAATTATCCGTGAATTAGTCACAGCAGCCCGCTTAGGTGGTGGTGATCCCGCAACAAACCCACGTTTACGTGCAGCGGTGGATAAAGCATTATCGAACAACATGACTCGTGACACCTTAAACCGTGCTATCGCACGTGGTGTTGGTAATGATGATAACGATAATATGGAAACCATCATTTATGAAGGTTATGGCCCGGGCGGGACAGCAGTTATGGTTGAATGCTTAAGTGATAACCGTAACCGTACTGTTTCAGAAGTGCGCCATGCATTCACTAAAACAGGTGGTAACTTGGGTACAGACGGCTCCGTTTCTTACTTATTTACTAAACGCGGCGTGATCACTTATGCACCGGGCGTTGATGAAGATGCCATAATGGAAGCGGCATTAGAAGCGGGTGCTGATGATGTTGAAACTTATGATGATGGTGCAATCGATGTTTACACAACGCCAGAAACTTTTGGTGAAGTGAAAGACGCATTAGATGCTGCGGGTTTTACCAGTGAAGCTGCAGAAGTATCAATGATCCCGTCGACCAAAGCAGAGCTGGATGCTGAAACGGCGCCTAAATTGTTACGTCTTATTGATATGTTAGAAGATTCAGACGATGTACAGGAAGTTTACCACAATGGTGATATTTCTGACGAAGTCGCTGCCACACTGTAATTTGTGAGGCACTAAATGGCGGCATAGTCATTTAGCATAATCCGCGTAGAGAAAGCGGGCTGGCGCAGCCTGTTTTCTCTAACGCCTTCTACTCTTTCCTTTCCCTTATCCGCTATACTTTCTTCTATATCAACGAGCTAACTCGCTTTTAGTTTTTATCAGCTATTCAAATAGCTATTTAGTTGAAATTGATAGTATTATGAGATGGATAGTATTATGAAGCTTATTAGAACAACATGATTAATATAAAGAGGTATAAGTAAATTTATATGGCGATTATTTTAGGTATTGACCCCGGTTCTCGTGTTACGGGATACGGTGTTATTCGCCAGCAAGGCCGGCAACTACTGTATTTAGGTAGTGGGTGTATTCGTACACAAGTTGATGATTTACCAAGTCGTCTGCACCGAATTTACGCGGGTGTCTCGGAAATTATCACACAATATCAACCGGATGTACTATCCATTGAACAAGTTTTTATGGCGAAGAATGCGGACTCCGCATTAAAACTTGGGCAAGCGAGAGGCGTGGCCATTGTTGCTGCTGCAAACATGAATATACCCGTATTTGAATATGCAGCTCGTCAGGTCAAACAAACAGTTGTAGGTACGGGAGCCGCAGAAAAAAGCCAAGTACAGCATATGGTTAAATCAATTCTAAAATTGTCAGCGAGCCCACAGTCTGACGCAGCAGATGCTTTGGCAATTGCGATTACACATTGCCATTTCAATCAAAATCTTTTAAAAGTTGGCGACCCACGGTTAGTTTTAACTCGTGGACGTTTAAGATAGCGAGTTTATCTTAAACAGAATTGCTTATTAATAAATAGCGTGTAGCTGGATATGCATCCAGCATTTTTTGTGGTATAAACAACAGTATTAATGATAATAAACCAACCTGCTCAAGGTTTAGTTAGTAATAGAGGGCTTCAATGTGATAGGTCGTTTACGTGGTATTGTTTTAGAAAAGCAACCTCCAATCGTATTATTAGAACTACAAGGTGTCGGTTATGAAGTCCATATGCCAATGACTTGTTTCTATGAACTGCCCGATATTGGTCAGGAAGCTATTGTTTTTACTCACTTTGTTGTTCGTGAAGATGCCCAGTTACTCTATGGTTTTAACGATAAGCAAGAAAGGGCATTATTTAAAGAGCTGATCAAAGTAAATGGTGTTGGCCCCAAATTAGCCCTCGCGATTTTATCCGGTATGTCTGCTCAACAATTTGTTTCCGCTATCGAACAAGAAGCTATTGCATCACTGGTTAAATTACCTGGAATTGGTAAGAAAACCGCAGAACGTTTAGTGGTCGAAATGAAAGACCGCTTCAAAGGCCTCAATGGGGATTTATTTAATCCAAATAGCGACATTAATCTGCCAAATGTAAACAGTAAAGTTCCCAATATGGCGGATATCGAAGCAGAAGCTGCCGCCGCATTGATTGCTTTAGGGTATAAACCACAAGAAGCAAGTCGAATGGTGAGTAAAGTTGCAAAACCGGATAGCGATTCTGAAACATTGATCCGTGATGCCCTTCGTGCCGCACTTTGATTGAGAGAATTTTAATATGATTGAAGCTGATCGCCTAATAACTGCTGAAGTATTACAGTCAGATGAAGAAGCTATTGACCGTGCGATCAGGCCAAAGCTATTGAATGAGTATATTGGTCAGCCTCAGGTTAAAGACCAAATGGAAATATTTATTCAAGCAGCGAAAATGCGAGGCGATGCGCTTGACCATCTGCTCATCTTTGGCCCTCCAGGGTTAGGAAAAACAACTTTAGCAGGGATTGTTGCAAATGAACTCGGTGTTAATCTGCGTACAACTTCAGGGCCCGTATTAGAAAAAGCAGGCGATTTAGCTGCCATGCTAACTAATTTAGAGCCCCATGATGTCCTATTTATTGATGAAATCCATCGATTATCCCCAGTTGTTGAGGAAATACTTTATCCCGCAATGGAAGATTACCAACTCGATATCATGATAGGTGAAGGGCCTGCAGCGCGCTCGATTAAAATTGATCTCCCGCCTTTCACATTAATTGGTGCAACGACTCGGGCAGGGTCGCTCACATCACCATTACGTGATCGCTTTGGTATTGTGCAACGGCTAGAATTTTATCAAGTTGATGATTTACAACATATTGTCAAGCGTAGTGCCCAATATATGGGGTTAGATATCACCGAAGAAGGTGCGCTACAAGTTGCGATGCGTTCAAGGGGAACTCCACGTATCACTAACCGTTTGTTACGTCGTGTGCGGGATTTTGCTCAAGTGAAAGGTGATGGTTCGATTGATGGGCTAATTGCTAACCAAGCTTTGGACATGTTAAATGTCGATGCTGCAGGTTTTGATTATTTAGATAGAAAGCTTCTAGTTGCTATCATTGATAAATTTATGGGTGGTCCTGTTGGTGTTGATAACCTCGCAGCAGCCATTGGGGAGGAGCGTGAAACCATAGAGGATGTTTTAGAGCCTTATCTTATCCAGCAAGGTTTTATTCAGCGTACCCCTAGAGGTCGAATGGCGACGGTTCATGCGTATAACCACTTTGGTTTAACGCCTAAAGAAATTTAATTATATTAAATGAATAAATATGGCCCCAACATTGTTTTCAATGTTGGGGCCATTTGCATTAAAAATAGTATGTAATGACTGAAATTATGTAGCTTAAAGCTTAAATTAATTTTTCGCTTTTATTGCTAAGCTTAGTACAAATAGAATAGCCGATACCAACACGACTGACGGCCCAGCAGGGGTATCGTAGAAAGCAGAGAAAGTTAGCCCCCCGGTTACAGCAATCATACCAATTAAGACAGCGATGAAAGCCATTTGCTCAGGTGTTCGAGCAAAACGCCGAGCCGTTGCTGCAGGTATAATCAATAAAGACGTAATAATTAACGCCCCAACAAATTTCATAGCGATACCAATTGTTAGTGCGGTAACTAACATCAGTAATAAACGCAGTCTTTGAATATTAATCCCATCAACAAAAGCAAGCTCAGGGCTAACCGTTATGGACAAAAGTGCCCGCCAACGATAAAAAAGCAACCCACAAACGACAATAACGCCAATAAAAATCGTTATAATATCTTCATAGCTTACTGAGAGTAAGTCACCAAATAAGTAAGCCATTAGGTCAACGCGGACATTAGCCATTAAGCTAACAACGACTAAACCTAAAGACAGTGAACTATGTGCCATAATACCCAGTAAAGTATCAACGGCAAGTTGTGGGCGTTTTTCTAGCCAAACCAAAATTAAGGCTAATAGTAAAGTGACAGCAATAACGGCATAGAATGGGTTGATATTTAATAGAAGCCCAAATGCGACCCCTAACAATGAAGCATGAGCTAGCGTATCGCCAAAATAGGACATTCGGCGCCATACAACAAAAGAGCCTAGAGGACCTGCCGCAATGGCAAGTAGCATGCCTGCTATCCAGCCAGGTAATAGTAACTCAATCATGTTTGCAGTCCTTGCTGTGCTGGTGACCAACAATAATATTGCCTTCTAAATCATGTTGATGATTATGTTGATGGCGGTATACACCAAGTTGTTGTGCACCGCGATAACCAAACATAGCGACAAATTCTGGGTGGTTTGAAACAACATCGGGCGCACCAGAACAGCAAATATGGCCGTTAATGCAAAGTACTTTATCTGTTTTTGCCATCACGAGATGCAAGTCATGGGAAACCATTAATACAGCGCAGTTAAGCTCAGTTCTTAATTGGTTGATTAAGTCATATAGTGCAACTTGACCTGTGATATCAACACCTTGAGCTGGCTCATCAAGTACGAGGAGATCCGGTTTATTGAGTAGGGCACGAGCCAGTAAAACACGTTGTGTTTCACCGCCTGATAACTTTTGCATCGGTTGTTCAAGTAAATGCGTTGCTTTGACTCTTTCGAGTGCAGGTAACAAATGCTCTTTACGAACACCAAGTTTTAATAACATAAAACGTTTAACAGTAAGGGGTAGCGTCGTATCCAAATGAAGTTTTTGTGGAACATAGCCAATAGCGAGAGAAGAAGGACGCGTAATAGTACCTGATGTAGGGGCAAGTAGCCCGAGTACAACACGTACAATTGTTGATTTTCCAGCTCCATTCGGGCCTAAAAGGGTTACGATATCACCTTTATTCAGTTCAAAGGTAACATCATTGAGAACCTGTTTTTCGCCAAATGAAACAGAAATCTTATTTAAAGTCAGTAATGGTTGCATGTGAAAAACATCTTGCAGAATTCATGTTGTGTTATATTATAACATTTCAAAATCAAAATCACGGAAAAAGACTGCTATGATACATAAATCGAAAAACATTGCCTGCAAATTTCTTTTTGGAGCAGTGGCGAGCTCCGTATTAAGTGCAACAATGGTATCAGCTGCGAATGCTGATGTTGTGGCCTCAATACGCCCACTGGCCTTTATTGCCGCAGGAATTGCAGATGGTGTCACTGAGACACAAGTTTTATTACCAGACGGTGCTTCGCCCCATGATTATGCACTTAAACCTTCTGATTTGAAAAAAATTAAACAGGCTGATTTATTCGTATGGGTTGGTCCTGATATGGAGATGTTTTTACAGAAGCCAATCAATACATTACCACAGAATAAACGCCTAGCATTGGCTGAACAGAAAAACATTAAGCCACTTCTTATGGCAGAGTCCCATGAAGATGAACACGACCATGAACATGGAGATGAAGCTAATCATGACAAGGATCACGAACATCATCACCACGGTGAGTATAATATGCACATCTGGTTGTCTCCAGAAATTGCAAATTTTGCTGCGCAAGACATTTATGAGCGTTTAGTAGAGCTTTATCCTGAACAAAAAGATAAGCTAGACGTAAACCTTCGTAAATTCAAAGAAAATATGACGCAAAATGATCAGAAAATTGCTAGTATTTTGCAGCCAGCTAAAAACAAGGGTTATTTTGTTTTTCACGACGCTTATGGCTACTTTGAAAAACACTATCAATTAGCTCCATTGGGGCACTTTACGATAAACCCAGAAATACAACCTGGCGCGCAGAAATTACATCAAATACGAACACAATTGGTTGAGCATAAAGCGCAATGTGTTTTTGCTGAGCCTCAATTCAGGCCTGCTGTGATTGAAAGTGTAGCACGTAATACGGGGGTGAAAATGGGAACTCTCGACCCACTAGGAATTGGGCTGGCGATAGGGCCGGATAGCTACATGCAGTTTTTGACTCAATTATCAGAGCAATACGCCAGCTGCCTGGATTAAAAATAGAAGGAATTGTTTAAGTGCAGCAAATGGCCAAAAGTCTGGCTCAGGTATACGGTAGCCTGTCTAGAACACACAAAATTGTATTAAGTACGCTCACTGTAGCGACTATGGCCGTCGCAATTTGGCGGCCAGTTCATGTACCAACAACAGCTGAATATGATGGTACACCGGATACCATCATTCCGCTTTCATTATTACCTGCAAGTGATGCTACCGACGATATAATTCAAGACAGTAGTGAACAGCTACCAGATGAAGGCCTCGCTGATACTGAAGCAGAAGCCGTAGAGACGGGAGGAGTGGCTGCGCCTCTCGTCCATGAATATGTTGTTGCAAGTGGTGATAACTTAACGACTATTTTAACTCAATTCGGTATTGAAGCTGGTGACGTTGCAACACTATCTAACCAACATAAATCACTGAGAAATCTGAAGATAGGCCAGTCATTAAATTGGTCGTTAACTGATCAGGGTGAGTTAGAGTCATTAACATGGGAAGTTTCTCGCCGTGAGACCCGTGTATTTACCCGTGTTGGGACGACAAACAAATTTGAAGAAGCTAAGCAGATTCGCGAAGGTGAATGGACTAACAGTGTTTTAAACGGTACGGTTGACGGCACATTTGCGCAAAGTACAAATAAAGCGGGCTTAACGCGTAATGAAGGCCGTGAGGTAATTAAAGCTTTACAATGGCAGGTTGATTTCAAAAAATTGAAAAAAGGCGATAAGTTCAGTGTATTAATGAGCAGGGAAATGCTTAATGGTCGCAGTGAACAGAGCCAACTTATTGGTGTTCGCCTACAAACGAATGGAAAAAGCTATTATGCTTTTCGCGCTGAAGATGGGCGCTATTATGACAGTGAAGGGAATGGTTTAGAACGTGGTTTCTTACGTTTTCCAACTGCTAAGCAGTTTAGAGTCTCTTCACAATTCAACCCTCGGCGAGTTAACCCAGTTACTGGGCGCGTAGCACCGCATAAAGGTGTGGATTTCGCAATGCCTGTTGGCACACCAGTACTTGCTGTTGGCGATGGCGAAGTGATTGTTTCAAAATACAGCGGCGCTGCAGGTAACTTTATTGCAATCCGTCATGGCCGCCAATATACAACTCGTTATATGCACTTACGTCAATTATTAGTTAAGCCAGGCCAGAAAGTTAAGCGCGGTGATCGTATTGCGTTATCAGGCAATACAGGGCGTTCGACTGGTCCTCATCTACATTTTGAAATGTGGGTAAATCAACAAGCGGTAAATCCACTCACCGCAAAATTACCGAGTTCTGGTGGTTTAACAGGAAAAGAGCGTAAAGAATATTTAGCGCTTGTGAAAGAAACGAAACCACAACTCAAGCTACAGTAATTTAAGTTTCTATTTTTATCACTGGCAGGTACTTGTATCTGCCAGTTTTCTTTGTAATGCTCCCGTAAACTATTATTATAAGCTATAGAAAGATGGCTATTATTCACTTGAGTACAGCATGAATAAAGATCAAGACACTGATAGTAAAAAAGGCTATGTGCCAACTTTTCACCGTTCTTACCTATTACCTAAATATTGGGGGGTGTGGCTAGGGGCTGGTGTTTTAGCGGGATTGGCTTTCATTCCTGTTAAGATCCGTGACCCTTTACTTGCTAAAATAGGAAAATGGGTTGGGCGGCTTGCTAAAAGTGGCCGTCGTCGTGCCAAAATTAACTTACTTTATTGTTTTCCGGAATTGACCGAACATCAACGAGAAGAGTTAGTTGATCGCATGTTTGAAACCGCACCACAGTCTTTTGTCATGTTGGCAGAGTTATGTCTTCGTGGTGCGAGTAAAACGCTAGCGAGGACACATTGGCATAATCAAGAAATTATAGAGCGCTTAAAACAGCAGCAAAGTAATGTTATTTTTATGGTTCCTCATGGCTGGGCTGTTGATGCGCCAGCCATGTTATTAGCAGCAAAAGGCCAACAAATGGCTGCAATGTTTCATCACCAAAAGAACCCTGTTGCCGATTACTTATGGAATAAAGCGAGATACCATTTTGGGGGGCGTTTGCACTCAAGAGAGGCGGGGATTAAGCCTTTTATCGCTTCTGTTAGGCAAGGTTATTGGGGCTTTTATCTTCCTGACCAAGATCATGGTGAAGAGCATAGTGAATTTGTTGATTTTTTTGGTACATATAAGGCGACATTACCTGCTATTGGTAGGCTAATGAAAGTTTGCAAAGCGAAAGTTGTACCGCTATTTCCCGTTTATGACCATAAAACGCACCAATTGCATATTTATATCCGTGAACCAATGGATGATATCGATGGTAAGGATGATAAGTACATTGCACGAAGAATGAATGAGGAACTGGAATATTTGGTTTCTCCGAATTTAGAACAATACACATGGATATTAAAGCTATTAAAAACGCGTAAAGAGGGGGAGATAGAACCTTATCAACGTAAAGATCTCTACCGTTAGTGTTTAGTTTTACAGAATAGTGTTTAAGCCATTACTTTTTAAGTAATGGCTTTTTTTATTTAAAAGTGTGTATTTATAGAATGAACGAGAATTCATATTATTACTTGCCTAACATCAGATAAACTAGAACTAATAAATATCAAACCGTATCGTTTTAAGTAATTATTATGCTGATGATATTATCACTGGCAGTAATTAGCCAGTGTAACATTAATCATGCAATTAGATCTTAGTATATATACTGAAGCAGCTTTATTTCAATGTTTGTATTGTGATATTCCTTTTTATTTATCTAATGTAAAGCCAACCATGCAGTAGATAACATTACAAAATCATCATTAAATGACTAGCCAGTTATGGTTATTATTTGTATGCTTTACAATAATTATAGTTGAGTATTGGTTTTTTCTTCTAAAATTATTTTTTTTCATCTTTATGAAATTATTATTTTTTTAATTTAAAATTGAAATTATTTATTGGTTATTTATGTTAATTATATGATAAGTGTAAGGCTATATTTAAAATATAAAATCAATCTTTATATTAAAAATTATTCCTTACATACTAAAAAAAAGAGAATAAATAATTTTAAACATATGAGTAAATACTAAGCATTATGTATAATCACTTATTAACGATATATAAAATATATTGCTATATTTTAATTATATAATAAAAATGACTCCCAGATTAATACTTGGAGACTCTATGGAAAAAACTCGAACAACGTTAGATCAATGGATAACTCTACAGGCAGTGGTTGACTACGGTGGTTTTGCTCAAGCAGCTGAAATTTTGCATAGGACACAATCATCAATTAGCTACACCATTAGTAAATTAGAGCAAACATTGGAAATTGAAATATTTTCTTTAGAAAAACGTCGTGCAGTATTAACTAAACAAGGAGAGCAGCTATTAGCGCTATCGAGAGAGGTAACAAATAAAGCAATTTCATTAGAAGAGGTTGCTAAATCATTAAATTATGAAGGAAATAATAAAATTAATATTGTTATTGATTCACTATATCAAAGTGATGAAATACTGAAGAAAATTGGGGGGTTAAGTCGCTCTAGAAAGGATTATGATATTGATTTGAAACGTGTTTTATTAAAAAAAACAGATGTTTTTGAAGTTAAAAATTATGATTTATTAATTACTCACCATTACGTTGAGTCGTTAAACCCTATATTCCTTGAGCAAGTTGAGGCGGTGTTTGTATCCAATCCAAATCATAAGCTTCAACATTGCCAGGCTGATAATGTATTGAAATCAATGGAAAAAACAACATTGATTGCTTTGGGAACTACAGATATGGATAGTATAAAAAGCATCCAAACCATTCATGTTCCTAATGTGGATTTAGCAATTCAATTAACAGAGAATTCGATTGGGTATTTATGGTTACCAAAAAATTTAGTCCAGAAGGAATTGAATAATAATTCATTAAAAGAGCTGAAAACAGCAAATAAAAAATCATTCTATAATTTTTATATGTATCTGAATAAAAATTCAATGGCTAATGAAATTTTAAGATACTACCTAATTGATAATGAAAAAGCTAAATTAATGAGTCAATTAATGAATAACCAAAATTAAACATAAATATTTTAGATGTCATTTTAAAAAATTCAATGTATCCATTAGTTAACTTAACTAAAGGTAAATGGTATATTCCTTTAGAACATCTAATATGAGTAATTTATTTATTCATATAATAGTAATTAATAATTAAAAATTTTATTATAGGAACTATTATGAGTATTCTAAAAAAATCCCTAGCAGTAATAGGGGTTGCTTTAGCTGTAACATCTGCGCCAACTGTTTTTGCTTCAGGTACAATTAATTTTACCGGGGAAATAACTGACATTGCTTGTACAGTTGATAGTAATTCAAAAAATTTAAATGTTGATCTTGGAAAGGTATCAGCTAAAAGTTTAGCTGCACAGGGTGAAGTTGCAGGATTGAAAGACTTCACGATTAAGCTTGTTGATTGTCCAGCAAACTCGAAAGTAACTGTACGCTTTGGTGGTACACGTGATACTGCAGACCGCGATATTCTTGCCATCAACCAAGGTGCAGGTGTTGCAAATAATGTCGGTATTGCTTTATTTGAAAAAGACGCAACAACACAAATCAAATTATTTGATGACTCAAAACAAATTGAATTCGATGGTGCAACTGTAGACTTAGATTACGTAGCTCGTTATAAAGCTACAGGCGCAGCAACTGCAGGTCCTGCTAATAGTAGTGCAGTATATAGCATTCAATATCATTAATTATTTGGAGGGCACAATGGTTGCCCTCTTTCTCACATCAATATCATGGCTGTTTTATGAAAAAAATATTTTTTTCAATCTGTATATGTTTATTTTCTATTTCTAACATCTCTCAAGCGTCAGGTATTAGTGTAGGTGGAACACGTTTTGTCTATGAAGAAAACAAACGTGAAATTGATATCCCGATTTTTAATAGTGATAAAGAAAAACCATTTTTAATCCAAAGTTGGGTTTCTCCATTTAATGGTGAGGGTAAAGCACCATTTATTGCTACGCCACCATTATTCCGAATTGAACCAGATACAAATGGCTCAGCGAGAATTTCATACATAGGTGAACCTATAAATTCAAATGAAGAAAAAATCTATTTGCTTAATATTAAATCAATACCACCGAAAAATAATAGTATTGAAAATGAGCTACAGATAATTATAAACTCACAATTTAAATTATTTTTAAGGTCGAAAGATATTGAACCTTTTGATTTTGAGAAGGTTAATTTAGTTGAAAAATCAGATGGAGTTATGATTGATAACCAAACACCATATCATTTATCAATCAAAAATATTCTTATCAATGACAAGGTTATTGATGGCGCTAGCTTAATATACCCATTTAAAAATGACTACATTCTTAAGAAAAAAATAAATAATGGTGATTCAATAGTTGTTCAGTTTATTAATGATTATGGCGCTATCATAGAGAAAAAACCAAGTAAGAGTATCTAAGATGTCAATTCTCTATACCAAAAATAGACTTATGTATTCTAAATTTTTTACTACGATCAGCTTGATATTGTATGCCAATAATACAATTGCTGAAGATATATTTGATATCAATGCCATCAACACTGGAATTGAAAGTCAAGTTGCCGATGTGAATAGCTTGGGCTACTTGTCATCCACAGGTGGGCAATTACCAGGTGACTATTTTGTTGATATTTATATTAATGATCAACGGGTGGACAATAAGAATATTACATTTTTATTTGATGATAAAACTAAAAAACTACTCCCTAAAATAACAAAAAAAATGCTACTAGATTGGGGGGTAAAAAACTCAGCAAGCGAAAAATTCTCAGTAATTGAAAGTGATGAATATTTGAACGATATTGCTCAGATTATTCCTAGCGCTAATTATCAATACAAATTCGAAATCCAACAGCTACAAGTTAGTATTCCTCAAATTGGTTTAGAAAATACTAGCCGAGGTTACGTTGAACCGAAAGAATGGGACGATGGAATTAATGTGGCATTTGTTAATTACACTGCAAGATTTAATAAGCATTGGTACCAAAATAGAGATAACAGAGATAATACATTCTTAGGTTTAAGAAGCGGTATTAATATAAATGCTTGGCGTTTGCGTAGCTATAGCACATATAGTAATACAACCAATGAAACAAATTGGAATAACTTACAAACCTATATAGAGCGAGATATCAGAAGTTTAAAAAGTCGATTAACGATTGGTGAAACATCCTCTGATAATGGTGTGATGGAAAGCAACCCTTATCGTGGGATAAGGTTAGCTTCCGATGAAAGTATGTTGCCTCAAAGTGAAAGAGGTTTTGCACCGACAGTCACAGGAATTGCACAATCAAATGCGATTGTTACTATTAGGCAAAATGGTAATGTGATTTATCAAACAACTGTACCCCCCGGTGAGTTTTCAATTAATGATTTATATCCAACTTCATACAGTGGTGACCTTGAGGTCTCCATTGAAGAAGCTAATGGAACAATCCGATCTTTTATTCAGCCGTTTTCAGCGGTACCAATGATGCAAAGGGCTGGTGCATTAAAATATAGTGTAGATATTGGTAAATATAATGTTGATAGTGCACGGCGTAAACCAAATTTTGCGCAAGCATCAGCAATTTATGGGTTACCATATAACTTATCCGCTTATGGAGGTTTTTTAGTTTCCCAAGGCTATCAAGCTTACACAATAGGTACTGGAGTAAACTTAGGTAATATTGGTGCGATATCGACAGATATTACACAAGCATCGGCACGATTGATTGATAAAAAGAAGGCAGAAGGGCAATCATACCGAATTCAGTATTCAAAATATATTCCAGATACAGGCACTTCTTTTTCTTTAGCATCATATCGCTATTCAACAAAGAATTATTATGATTTCTCTGATTCGAATAATTACTTTTATAACATCGATCGGAAAAAACAACAGTTTCAAGCATCAGTATCCCAATCACTTAACGGAATAGGTTATTTATCAGTGAATGGTTACCAGCAATATTATTGGGATAAAAGTGGTTCAGATAAAAATCTAACAATGAGTTTTAGTTCTAATTATAATTCGATGAATTACAGTGTTGCTTATTCTTATACAAAGCAAGATTATTCGAATACCAATGACCAAATGCTGTCATTAAATTTAAGTATTCCTTTTGATTTAGGGTGGAGAAATAATTGGATCAATTATAGCTATAATACCAGTAAAAAAGGCGACTCTATTAGCTCATTGAGTTTTAATGGTACGCAATTAGAAGATAATAATTTGCAGTATGACCTCACACAAAGATACCACCATAGCCATGATGAATATAGTAATTCCATTAGTGCAAGCTATATAGTTTCATCAGGGGAATACAGTGCAGGCTATAATTATGATCCTAAATATCATTCTGTCTATCTAGGTGCAACAGGAGCATTATTACTGCATTCTGGAGGGCTAACGACATCACGTACTATTTATGATTCTGCAGTGCTCGTAAAAGCTGAAGATATTGATAATTTAAAAGTGAATAATGCGCAGTCGCTCTATACTAACTCTTCAGGCTTTGCTGTAATTCCTACGGTTACACGCTATGAACGAAATAAAATTAGTGTCGATACTGCAACATTAAGTGGTAATAATGATGTTGCTATTAATACAACAACTGTCGTTCCTACTCAAGGAGCTATTGTATTAGCTAATTTTCAAGCAAAACGCGGCGCTAGAGTATTACTAAAACTGCAGCATGCAGGCAAACCAATTGCATTTGGCACACAAGTTTCTGTTATAGAAAATGAAGAGCAAGTGACTGGAGGTATTGTTGCAAATGATGGGGAAGTGTATTTAAGTGGTGTTCCAGAGCAAAGTATCGTCATTGTAAAATGGGGTAATAGTCATAATCAACAATGTACAGTTCCACTTTCATTATCGTTAGAAAATGAAAAAATTCAGTTTATAGAACGAACTTGTGAATAGGAGTCGTCATGAATAATTTAGGATTAAAAATCGGCATTCCGTTACTTTTATATTCACAATTTGGTGTTGCAGAATTTAGGGCTGAATTTACTAACCAACTTGTTAATTCAAATAAAACACTTTATGTCTCACGCACATTACCGGTAGGTACTTTTATTGGTTCAGTTGATTTAGGTACGCATTCCCCTTGGGTGTGGTGGAATGTAACTGGTAATACAGAAGTTGGTATATATTTACCAAACGTATCTGGGAATTCAAGGTACATTTCTGGTGTAGGCTATGTGAGAGAAGTTAATAGTTCAGGTGTTGGTTATGCTTTACATGGAACAGTGATGACCCCTTGCTCTGGTTCTGCGTATGTTGATGGAGTAAATACGAAAGATGGAAATATTAGTAATAGGTTAATTTGTGGTTCTAATGCATCATCAGCAAGATATACTGTAAAGTTAAGAGCAGATTTTTATAAAGTTGGTAATAATGTTAAAAACCAAACTTTACCAACCACTTATGCTGCGATGTTAATTTTGTTCAATAATAGTTTTATTGCTTCAGACTCATATGGAAGAATTGAACCAAAAGTGACTATAGGGCCAATTAATATTATTTCGAGTGGTTGCGAAGTTAAAAATAAGTCAATAGATGTGCCGTTCGGTAAAGTCAGCAAATCGTCGTTTACAGGTGTTGGTTCAACAAGCTCCGAGAGTAAAAGAAACTTTCAAATTCAATTAGACTGCGACCCTATATCACCGATAAAAATTACGTTTATTGGATCGCAAGACACAAGCCAAACACCGGGGGCAATTGCACTCAATAGTTTAACTGATGAAAATACAGCGAAGGGCTATGCAATCCAAGTAAAATATAACGGAGCACCAATTAAGCTTAATCAGTTAATGCCTATCGTTGAACAAAATAATGTAGGCCAATATAACATTCCGTTGGAAGCTGCTTATATCCAAACTCAATCTATAACAACTGCTGGGGAAGCAAACGGTACGCTACAATTTAATCTACAATATCACTAAGCTCTATTTGCTCTGCACGTAACAGAAGTGAACTGCAGAGTTTTACTGTTTTGTATTACTTATTATTTAGCCATCATTTTGCACTTTATCTTAATTCATCACTAACCTGAAGTAAGTTATAGTTAGCTTTTATTGATGAATAAGTTGAGGACGACTATGGCATTTGATCGTATGGATTGGCATTACGGTGGTGATTATCCATCAGACTTACCAAATGAGAATGGAGGCACCCATATTGGCTTTTATTTAACATGGATTATTCATAATAATTTAGTAGGAGAATTTCATACTGAAGAATCAGGGGAAGAACTCGCATTAGTTAAAGCTCGAAAGTTGGATGGTCGTGAATTTTTGATGACAATGTGTGATGAAAAATTTATAGATGAAGATTTAAGTGATGAAGGTAATGCTTTTACTCAGTTTTACTATGCAGCGGAAGAGAAGGGCTATTTTGAAGATTATGAAGGTGTCCTTAAAGGCCATTTACCAACAACTTACCATATAGAAAACTCATGGGAAAATTATGATAAAATTGCCCCTGTAATTAGCGAAGCATATGCCAAATGGAAACAAGCTCAAGGTTAGATAGAGCACTAATATAAAAGACAGCCCCCACCTATAGGCGAGGGCTAAAAGATTATTCGACCTCTAGAATACGACAAGTATTCGTGCTACCTACGGTGCCCATTAAGTCACCCTGAGTGACAAGAACCACGTCACCACTCATTAAATAGCCGTTATCACGTAAACGCGTCACTGCTTCATTAGCAGCCGCAATACCATCTGTGTGGGTGCTACAGAAAACAGGGGTAACACCACGGTATAGAGAACATTGGTTGAGCGTTTTTTCATGACGAGACATTGCAAAAATAGGCAAGCCAGAACTGATACGAGACATCATACGAGCAGTACGACCAGACTCAGTCATTGCAATGATAGCTTTAACCCCTTTAAGGTGGTTAGCTGCATACATTGTTGACATAGCAATTGCTTCTTCTGGGCTGCTAAATTCTGCATCTAAACGGTGTTTAGATACATTCAGGCCAGGCATTTTTTCTGCACCAAAGCAAACTTGTGCCATTGCAGCTACCGTTTCTGCAGGGTACTGGCCTGCGGCAGTTTCAGCGGAAAGCATAACGGCATCGGTACCATCCAACACCGCATTCGCGACGTCCATGACTTCGGCCCGCGTTGGCATTGGGTTAGTGATCATCGATTCCATCATTTGTGTTGCAGTGATAACCACGCGATTTAATTGACGTGAACGACGGATTAATTTTTTCTGAACAGCAACTAACTCAGGATCGCCAATTTCTACACCGAGGTCACCACGAGCAACCATGACGACATCAGAAGCGAGAATAACCTCATCCATGACTTCATCATTGGCAACGGCTTCAGCACGCTCGACTTTAGCAACAATTTGACATTCACAACCCGCATCACGAGCTAATCGGCGCGCATAATCTAAATCTTCACCAGAGCGAGGGAATGAAACGGCTAAATAGTCGACATTAATTTTGGCTGCGGTTTTTATATCTTCTTTGTCTTTGTCTGTTAATGCTTCAGCAGAAAGACCACCACCGAGTTTATTAATACCTTTATTGTTAGATAATTGGCCACCAACAGTAACTTCTGTAAAGACTTGTAATCCTTGGACTTCTCGGACTTTTAATTGAACACGCCCATCATCAAGAAGTAAAATATCGCCTGGAACGACATCGGCAGGTAAGCCTTTATAGTCGATACCCACTTTTTCTTGGCAACCTTCACCTTTACCTAAATTGGCATCAAGAATGAATTTATCACCAATATTGAGGAAAACTTTACCATCTTTAAACGTAGAAACACGAATTTTAGGGCCTTGTAAATCACCGAGGATAGCAACGTGACGTCCTAAACGAGCGGCAATCTCACGTACTTTATTAGCACGCAATAGATGGTCTTCTGGAGTTCCGTGGGAGAAGTTAAGGCGAACAACGTTGGCGCCAGCATTGATAATTTTTTCAAGATTATTATCGCGATCGGTAGCTGGACCAAGAGTTGTAACAATTTTAGTTCTTCTAAGCCGTCTAGACATGTATTACTCCGTTGACCTGTAATGGTGTTGATAAAAGAGTGAAACCATTTCACCCCATTTCGAAACCTGTTTACTGCAAATAGGGATGCTGACACGAGCACAGCTATTATATACAGCCAATTTCTTAATGCTATCAGGTCTGTAAAACTATTAAAGCCTGAAAAGCAAAGAAAAGCATTTATACTGTCAGTTTATTGCCTTTAGATGCTATCAAACCGCGAATCACGTAATGCTTCTTTGACGCGCTTCAAGTTATCTCTAAATTTTTCACCTCTTCTTAACGTAAAACCCGTTGTTAATACGTCAATGACTGCGAGCTGAGCCATTCTTGATACCATCGGCATGTAGATATCTGTATCTTCAGGCACATCAATAATGATAGGTAGGGTAGCGGCTTGGGATAGCGGAGAGTTTTCTGAGGTAATTGCTATGACGGTGGCATCGTTTTCCCTTGCTACACGAGCCATATCAACTAATGCTTTTGTTCTTCCCGTATGGGAAATGAGCACAATAACGTCTCCTTCAGTACTATTGATACAGCTCATACGCTGCATGACAATATCATCGAAGTATATGACAGGAATATTAAAGCGGAAAAATTTATTCATTGCGTCGTGGGCGACGGCAGCAGAGGCACCAAAGCCAAAAAAACTGATTTTTCGTGCTTGGGTTAATAAATCAACTGCACGGTTAATTGCACTAATATCGAGCGTGTGTTTCACATTATCTAACCCGGCCATAGCCGATTCGAAAATTTTGTGAGTATAGGTATTTACTGTGTCAGTTTCTTCTATATGGCGATTGATGTAAGGGGTTCCATTGGCTAAGTTTTGTGCTAATCGTAATTTAAAATCAGGGAATCCTTTCGTGCCCATTTTCCGACAAAAGCGGTTTACTGTTGGTTCGCTAACATCTGCTAATTGCGCTAGAGTGGCGATACTAAGATGAATGGCATTTTGTGGCATACCTAAAATAACCTCAGCCACCTTTTTTTCTGATTTACTTAAAAAATCGAGACTTGTTTTCATTTGTTCTAAAATATTCATATAACAAAAGCGCCTATTTCATCGAAAGGAGAAATTTGTGAGTCATCACGTTATCCTATTGTTGATTTTTAATTTCTTGTCGTGATGCTGTAATAGAGAGTGAAAATATACTATGTAAGATATGTAAGCTATCTGAATGCAGGTGATAACTAGCAGCTTTTTGTGAAACTTTGACCCGTATCTAATTTTCAGATTAGTAAACATCCTACATATTTTGTTATTTTTTTACGGAAGCTGTCTCCATTCAGTTAAATCGCATCTTTTTAATACACTAAAAATTATTCAGTGTGTAACATAAGAGCAAACAGGGAATATGTTGTTTTTTTCATCATAAAAACTGTGATCGGTATCATGAAGATTTACTGGGCACTAGCAACAGGGTACATTAGCGGAATTAGGGCTAATTTTAACAAAATTACAATAAGGCCTATCCTAGTTAGGTCTTACATTCCGCAAATTGAGGAGAACCAATATGGCGGTACATAATGCTGCTCAAGCTTGTGACTTAATTATTTTTGGCACCAAGGGAGACCTCGCTCGTCGTAAGCTGTTGCCATCGCTTTATCAGTTAGAGAAAGCAGGTTACATTCATCCAGACACGCGTATTATTGGTGTCGGTCGAGCTGAATGGAGTCAAGATGATTATGTCCACTTTGTCAAAGAAGCGTTAGATAAGTTCTTAAAAGAAGATCTCGATTCAGCATTGTGGGAAAAATTGAGCTCTCGCTTGGATTTTTGTAACTTAGACGTTAACCAGACTGAAAGTTTTGTGCGTTTAGCTGAAATGTTAAAACAAGATGCACAACCGGCTATCCATTACTTTGCCATGCCACCGAGCACCTTTGGTGCAATGTGCCAAGGACTGGGTCATGCTAAATTAAATAAAAAGCCAAATCGTGTTGTCATGGAAAAACCACTGGGAACGGATTTAGCGTCATCACAAGAAATTAATAATGAAGTGGCCAAGTATTTTGATGAAAGCCAAGTTTATCGTATTGACCACTATCTTGGTAAAGAAACAGTTTTAAATTTACTCGCACTGCGTTTTGCAAACTCGTTATTTATCAATAACTGGGACAACCGCACTATCGATCATGTCCAGATCACAGTTGCAGAAGAAGTGGGAATCGAAGGTCGTTGGGGTTATTTCGATCAAGCAGGCCAAATGCGTGATATGGTGCAAAACCACTTATTGCAAATCTTAACGATGATTGCGATGTCACCACCGGCAGATTTAACTACTGACCGTATTCGTGATGAAAAAGTGAAAGTCTTACGTTCTTTACGTCGCATTGACCATACTAATGTGCGTGAAAAGGCTGTACGTGGGCAATATACCTCTGGTTTTGTTCAGGGCAAAAAAGTCCCTGGATATCTAGAGGAAGAGGGGGCGAATAAGCAAAGTATGACTGAGTCATTCGTTGCTTTGCGTGTTGATATTGATGACTGGCGTTGGGCGGGCGTGCCTTTCTATTTACGTACAGGGAAACGCCTACCGGCTAAATGTTCAGAAGTTGTGGTTTATTTTAAAAAGCCCGCGTTAAATATTTTCTCGGAAAGTTATCAAGATCTACCTCAGAATAAATTAACTATTCGTTTGCAGCCAGACGAAGGGATTGATATTGAAATTATGAATAAGGCACCAGGCCTTGATCATAAACACCGTTTACAAACCACTAAATTGGATTTAAGTTTCTCCGAAACTTTCAACCAAACTCACCTTGCTGACGCCTATGAACGTTTATTGCTTGAAGCAATGCGCGGCATTCAAGCACTGTTTGTTCGCCGTGATGAAGTAGAAGAAGCATGGAAATTTGTTGATTCTATTATAGATGCATGGGCAATGGACAATGAAGCGCCTAAACCATACCAGGCAGGGACTTGGGGGCCGATTG
The DNA here is from genome assembly GCF_011045615.1 of Providencia sp. PROV004. NCBI lineage: Bacteria > Pseudomonadati > Pseudomonadota > Gammaproteobacteria > Enterobacterales > Morganellaceae > Providencia > Providencia sp. PROV004. The sequence continues at coordinate 2,620,656 of NZ_CP042859.1, read as the reverse complement.
CATCTGTAGCGATGATTGCTCGTGATGGTCGTTCGTGGAATGAGTTCGAATAAAATTATCAATACTTGAAATATTAGACGGTGTATTGACTAAAATGGCGGGATAATCCCGCCATTTCTCTATGCTTGTTATATCGTGTTATATCGTGGTTTAAAGAATCAATTCACTACGTCCTGTAGCAGCCATGTGAATAATCGCTTGTTCAATGCGTAAACACGCCATTTTAGCGGCATCAGGAACGGACAGCCCAGCTAATAATTGTGCGGTGAGTTCTGCACCAAATAAATCCCCCGTTCCTTTTGGCGTGACAGGGTAACGTTTGTGGCGGATCACGGCCACGTCATCTTTGGTAACACAGACCACTTCGATATTATCATCATCAGGCTGGAAAGCACTTGTGATGATTACCCACTGTGTATTTCCTTTCAATAAGCTGCGGGCTGCAGTTGTTGCATCATCCAAATTATTAACTTGTTTGCCACTTAAGGTCATGAGCTCGAATTTGTTTGGAATAATTCCTGTTGCTAAAGGTATGACTTTATCACGGTAGACCTCGGCAATTTCAGGGGGAATATAAAAACCACTGTCCTCATCCCCCATGACTGGGTCAACAATAACCGGCAGTGCGGCTCGTTCTTTGCGGACGAGGGTTAACCAGTCAGCTAAGTCTTGAGCTTTTTCTGGGGAGCCTAGATAACCAGTCAAAATAGCTCTTACAGAATCTAAACTACCACGTTCAACAAAACCGTTTAAATAACCACGAAACCACTCTCCAGGTAACTCCCCACCATAGCAAGTGGTATAATGAGGAGTATTACTCAGTACTACGGTAGGGACTGCAGCTACTCGTAAACCTTGTTTTGTCAACGCTGGAACGGCAATGCTATTCCCAACGCTGCCATAAATAACTTGCGACTGAATTGATACGACATCATAAGGTAATGGTGTTGCATCTGCGGCATTTTGGAAACTATTGGAGGTAAGGCTAAAGGTATTCATGGCACTCTCTTCGGCATATTACAATCATATGGCTACTATAAGAAGCTTGTTCAATCAGGTTGTCAATGTTAAAAATCGAATAGTATATTTTAGGTGTGATGAGAGTATAAAAAGTGGAATAAAGAGATTTTTTTATAAAATAATTCCAATGAAAAATTTATCGTTGCCGCTTGTTTATTCGTATAATTGTTGATAGTTCAAGGGTTGATTAGCATATTAATGAATAGTTATGCATATTTTTATTCAATGCAAAAAATGTTTATATTCATTGACTTAATAAAGTTGGCATGCTAAAAATAAGCTGAAATTAACTATCAACATGAGGGTTCGGAGTAAATTGGGTAGATGTCTACCTGATGAAAAGAATAAGATATCATGCTTAGCTCAACTAGCGGCAAGATCAGCAAGTCCCAAAAAAGAACGACACACAGGCTTTTCCTTTCAGCTATCCTTTCCAGTGAACACTACTGGTGTGGTGCATTATAGCGTCTCTCTCGATTATTCATTTCGCTGAATAAACTCAGCAACACCTTGTTATTTATTTGAATTTTCAACAATCGCGCAATAGTAATTTGTCTATTTGTTCTGTACAAAAAACAGGCTATTACGTGGCTGTACATAGAGAGATATTATAATGATTTACTGGATATTTTTAGTATTAGCTATCGTTGCCGAGGTTATCGGTACATTATCAATGAAACATGCCAGCGTTAGTGGTGATTTCACCGGTATGGTGGTGATGTATGTCATGATAGCAACATCATACATTTTGCTTGCCATTGCAGTTAAAAAAGTGGCATTAGGTGTCGCCTATGCACTCTGGGAAGGTATTGGCATTCTTTTTATCACAACATTTAGTGTCATGTGGTTTGGAGAATCACTATCACCGATGAAAATAGGTGGATTAGTATTACTGATCACCGGTATTGGGTTGATTAAATCAGGCACCAAAAAAGCCACCGTTCGTCAATCTGCACAGAAAGTAAAACAAGTTACACAAAACGCGGTCAATGCTGCCAAAACAAATGCTTTAGTTGGACGCGAAGCTAAGTCGGAGGCGTAATATGGCGAGTCATTTTGAATGGTGGCATGCTGCGTTTTTGATCCTAGCCGTAATATTAGAAATCGCAGCTAACATTTTGTTAAAAATGTCGAATGGATTTAAACGATATTGGATAGGTATTCTCTCCCTAATTGCGGTACTCGGAGCCTTCAGTGCATTAGCGCAAGCTGTAAAAGGAATCGAACTTTCAATTGCTTATGCATTATGGGGAGCATTCGGTATTATCGCCACAGTAGCAGCAGGTTGGATTCTTTTCAATCAACGGCTAAATTATAAAGGCTGGGGGGGAATTGTGTTGCTGTTGCTGGGGATGGTACTTATTAAGATGTCATAATGCTCATCATATTTTGCGTTGTCGCGTCGTTGGCTGCATTCGTTAACCCTAGTCACATACTTTTGTATGCCCCAAGGGATTAACTCACTTGCCGCCTAGCGACATCACAAACTATTTAGAGAATGGATGGGCGCTAATAATTGGCGCCCATTTTTATGCAAAGCAAAACCTGTCTAATCAATCAATTGCTGCAACAATCTTAATTTCAACTTTATATTCTGGCTTCATCAACAATGCTTGGACAGTACAGCGGACAGGCGCACTTCCAGCAACAACCCAAGCATCCCATGCTTGGTTCATACCAGCAAAATCGGCTTTATCAGCAAGAAAAATGGTGGCATCAAGAATTTTACTTTTGTCTGAACCAACACGTTCAAGCATGACATCAATTGCCGCGAGCGTGTTTGCTGTTTGAGCAACAATATCAGCGTCAAGGTTTTCAGGCACACTGGTGTAGTAAATTACATTATTGTGAATAACAGCTTCAGACCAACGATTATCCGGGTCAATACGTTTGATAGTCATAATTATTCCCTATTATACATGTGGCTCAAGAATAACAGTTTGTAGGCTGGATGAAAATCAGTTGTTCAAGGGGATAATAATTACCTCAGCAGGGTTAATAAACTCATGGTAAAGTGTGTCCTCATTATTACTAATAAATAGGTCTTGTAGTGCACGACGATTTTTCTGCGGATGGCTTTTTAGCCAGAACAATTCCCGGTTTTCAGCCTCGAGAAGCACAAGTTACGATGTCGAACGCAGTAACTGGGTCGATTGAGCAGCAGCATGTGCTGGTGGCGGAAGCCGGTACTGGAACAGGAAAAACTTATGCTTATTTAGTTCCTGCATTGCGTAGTGGAAAAAAAGTCATTGTTTCTACGGGGTCAAAAGCCTTACAAGATCAACTGTATCACCGGGACTTACCGACAATTATTGATGCCATGGGTTACACTGGGCGTACAGCCTTGTTAAAGGGGCGATCAAATTATTTATGCTTAGAGCGATTAGACCAACAGTCCCTCGGTGGTGGTAGTCTTGAACCTGAAATATTGTCAGCGGTAGTGAGGCTACGCAGTTGGTCAATTGAATCTGAGTTAGGTGATACGAGTACCTGCCATGATATCGCTGAAGACAGCCCAGTTTGGCCGTTAGTGACGAGTACCAATGATAATTGTCTCGGCAGCGACTGCCCACGTTACCAAGACTGTTTTGTCTTAAAAGCACGTCGTAAAGCCTTAGAAGCGGATATTGTTGTTGTAAATCACCATTTATTTATGGCTGATAGAGTCGTGAAAGACACGGGTTTTGGTGAGCTAATTCCCCAAGCAGAAGTCATGATTTTTGATGAAGCGCACCAAATTCCAGATATCGCCAGCCAATATTTTGGTCAGCAACTTAGCAGTCGTCAACTACTTGATCTTGCACGCGATATGATTATGGCCTATCGAACTGAGTTAAAAGACCAAGTGCAACTACAAAAAAGTGCAGATAGGCTCACGCAAAGTACACTGGATTTCCGGCTCAATTTGGGGGAAAACAGTTTTCGTGGTAATTTACGTGATTTACTAAAACGCCCTGAAGTGCAAAGAGCATTGACATTACTTGATGATTCTCTTGAACTTTGTTACGAAGTGATTAAAACCACTTTAGGCCGATCACAGAGCTTAGACTCAATTTTCGAGCGCGTCACTATTTACCGAAATCGTTTGAATCGTTTAAAAGATGTGACGATTGCGGGTTACAGTTATTGGTTTGAAAGTTATGGTCGCCATTTTTTACTGGCGCTAACCCCCTTAACGGTTGCAGATAAATTCAGCGAAATGATTGCAAGTACGCCAGGCAGTTGGGTTTTCACATCAGCAACTTTGTCGGTAAATGAAAAATTAAGTCACTTCACTGACCGTTTAGGTTTAGTCAGTGCAAAAACGTTATTATTAGCCAGCCCATTTGATTATCAAAGCCAAACCTTATTATGTGTTCCCCGTTTTTTACCCGAGCTCAATCAACGAGGTCTAGCACAAAAATTAGCAACAATGCTACGACCTATGATTGAAAAAAATCAGGGGCGCTGTTTCTTTTTATGTACATCGCACCTGATGATGCGTGAATTGGCCGAAGAGTTTAAATCCTCATTGACATTACCCGTCTTAATGCAAGGGGAAAGCAGTAAAAATAAACTGTTATCCCAATTCATTTCAGCAGGGAATGCCGTTTTAGTTGCTACCAGTAGTTTTTGGGAAGGGGTTGATGTGCGAGGTGATGAACTGACTTGTGTCATTATCGATAAACTCCCATTTACTGCGCCGGATGACCCATTATTAAGAGCGCGTATCGAAGATTGTGAATTACGAGGCGGAGACCCTTTTTTTGATGTTCAATTACCAGATGCCGTGATTACTTTAAAACAAGGTGTCGGGCGGTTAATTCGTGATACCAGTGACTATGGTGTCATCGTTATTTGTGATAACCGCTTAGTGACACGTCCTTATGGTGAGGTTTTTTTACGTAGCCTTCCGCCATCACCGCGAACAAGAAGTATACAAAAAGCAATTGCATTTCTTGAAGAGAAAAGACAAGAAGTTAATAGAACGAGGTAAATCCCACCTTGTTTTTCTGCTATTCCTACGGCCGTTTATGTTAATATAATCGGCATCTTTCAATTAGAAACTATTAATTTGCCGGAGTTTAGGCATGTCGAGTCGTATTCTTGCTGTTGATACAGCAACAGAAGCCTGTTCAGTCGCACTTTGGTGTGAAGGTGATATTATTTCTCGTTTTGCGGTTTCTCCCCGTGAGCACACGCAAAAAATCTTACCCATGGTTGAGGACGTTCTTGCGCAAGCCGGAATGGGGTTAAATCAGTTAGATGCATTAGCTTTCGGGCGAGGCCCAGGAAGTTTCACCGGGGTTCGTATTGGTGTTGGTATCGCACAAGGGTTAGCATTAGGAGCTAATTTACCCATGATTGGCGTTTCCTCTTTAATGACACTTGCCGAAGGCGCCTTTCGTATAGCGGGGCATAAACAGGTATTAGTGGCTATTGATGCACGGATGTCAGAAATTTATTGTGCCCAATATCAGCGAACATCTGAAGGTCACTGGTTAGGTGAAGAAACCGAAGCTGTTCTACTTCCCGATGATTTTAAAAATAAATTTACTGGGCTTTCAGGGGCTTGGAGTTATGCAGGAACTGGATGGGAAGCGTATCCTTCATTGCTGAATGACTCAGCTTCATTGTCCAATAGCCATATTACGCTGCCTGATGCGCAAGATATGTTACCCATTGCTGCGCAATTATGGCAACAGGGAAAAGTGGTTGCCGTTGAAAACGTCGAACCTACTTACCTACGTAATGAAGTTACATGGAAAAAATTGCCTGGTCGTGAATAATACATGGGAAATTAATTGATTTGAATTGGCTATATCACGTGATATAGCCAATTTTTTATATTAAACAGAAAATAAATCCAATATTGAATAATAAAAATACGAATCGAATCATTCAATAATTTAGGATATTATTAGGGTGTAATAGAATTCTTATGGCTACTTTTAACATATCGTGTTTTGTTTGCTAAATGCTATTTAAAACTGTATTACCTGAATTTATAATGTCGCTAATCGGAGGTGGTCTATGAACATTGAATTAAACTGCCGTAATGCACTTAAAGGCCTTTTTGTTGCAAGCATATTAGCACTGACAGGGTGTGTTTCGATACCTGCTTCAATTCAAGGTTCGGTGCAAAACCCAACAGATAACTTAACATCCGTACAAAATGCTCCTGAAATGTATATTGGGCAGGAGGCACGTTTTGGCGGGAAAGTGCTTGCAGTTAAAAATGAAACAGCAAGAACACGTTTAGAAATTGCGGTGATGGCATTAAATAAATATGATGCTGCGCCAGAACTCAATTCCCCTTCTATTGGGCGTATTTATGCGTACCTAAATGGTTTTCGTGAACCAAGTGATTTTACTAACCGTTATATTACTGTGGTGGGGAAAATCACTGGGGAGCAACAAGGAAAAGTAGGGCAAGTTCCTTATAAGTATGTCACGTTAGATGTAACAGGTTTCCAACGCTGGAATGTTGCACAAAGTGTCATGCTTCCGCCATCTGGCCCGTGGGGCTATGGTTATTATGGTGACCCGTATTTTTATAACCACCCGTGGGGCTATGGTTATGGATACGGTTATCCTGGAGGCCCAGTACCCGTACAAACGTATCTAACAGAATAATGATTATCTTTCTTTATTTAAAAGCCCTGCTTATAGCGGGGCTTTTTTGTTGATATAGAAAAGATTATCTAAATAAGCGCTAACAGATGAAAGTGCGTAATAAAAACATTAACTAAAATTTAGTTTCAATAAAAATGACTTTAGTTAACGTAATAGGTTAAATCCTTTCTTAAGTGACTAGATAAGCTCTCCAAAAACAACGTAACATCATGTATAATTACGCAATCTTGTACAGATTTATATCTGTTTAACTAATTTAAGACAAACAAGGCGGCTTAGTCCGCCTTGTTTTTTCTTGAAGGAACAAAATTTATTTAGTGATAGACCTCTCAACCTTGACATTGTCTGTTTTTCAAACTGGTACGCTGAGTTAATAATTTGTTAAAAGAGATGTTGAGTATAATAACTTCACTAAATTCAGGAGTAACATTTTGGAAAAAATCTGGCTAAAAAATTACCCTGCTGATGTGCCGGAAGAAATCAATCCTGATAGCTTCGCTTCTCTAGCAGAGTTACTTGAAAATGCGGTTTCTCAATTTGCCGACCAACCTGCTTTCATTAACATGGGGGCGGTGATGACTTATCGGAAACTTGAAGAGAGAAGTCGCGCTTTTGCTGCCTACTTACAAAATGGACTTGGCCTTAAAAAAGGGGATCGTGTCGCATTAATGATGCCAAACCTATTACAATATCCGATTGCTTTATTTGGGATATTACGAGCAGGGATGGTTGTAGTAAATGTTAATCCACTCTATACCCCAAGAGAGTTAGAGCATCAATTGAATGATAGCGGTGCAACAGCGATTGTTATTGTATCGAATTTTGCGCATACACTGGAAAAAATTGTTTTCAATACCAAAGTGAAACACGTCATTTTAACGCGTATGGGTGACCAACTTTCACGTCCTAAAGCCACAATCGTTGATTTTGTAGTTAAGTATGTCAAACGCTTAGTCCCTAAATATAATTTACCAGACGCCATTTCCTTTCGCCGCGCTATGCATTATGGCTATCGTATGCAGTACATTAAGCCTAACATTACCGGTGATGACTTGGCCTTTTTGCAATATACCGGTGGAACAACCGGTGTTGCTAAAGGGGCGATGTTAACTCATCGCAACATGTTAGCAAATATTGAGCAAGCAAGAGCGGCTTACGGGCCTGTACTGAAATTTGGGGCTGAATTTGTTGTCACTGCTTTACCGCTGTATCACGTTTTCGCTTTGACAGTTAACTGCTTACTATTTATTACGGTGGGGGGAGTTAACTTATTGATTACCAACCCTAGAGATGTACCTGACACCGTAAAACAACTAGGACGTTATCCCGTTACGTCAATTACTGGTGTTAACACGTTATTTAATGCGTGGCTGCATAATGAAGAGTTCAAAAAGTTGGATTTTTCACGTTTACGCCTTTCAGTTGGAGGCGGAATGCCCGTTCAAAAAGCCGTTGCAGAAAAATGGCAGAAGCTGACAGGGAAACATTTACTCGAGGGGTATGGGTTAACAGAATGTGCACCACTAGTAACGGGTAATCCTTATAATTTAACCAGTTATAGTGGAAGCATTGGTTTACCTGTTCCGTCAACAGATGTTAAATTCCTTGATGACGACGGCAACGAAGTCGCTATTGGTGAGCCTGGCGAAATGTGGGTAAAAGGTCCACAAGTCATGAAAGGGTATTGGAACCGGCCTGATTCTACCGCGGACACGATAGTGGATGGTTGGTTAGCGACGGGGGATATCGCAGAAATAGATAGCGAAGGTTATATTCGTATTGTTGATCGCAAAAAAGATATGATCATCGTTTCAGGTTTTAACGTTTATCCAAATGAAATTGAAGATGTTATTTCGGCACATCCAGACGTTATAGAATGTGCCGCAATTGGCGTACCAAGTGAAAGTACGGGTGAAGCGGTTAAAGTTTTCGTTGTAACGAAAAATGCGAATTTAACGGGTGATGAGCTAAAAACCTTTTGCCGTCGTTCATTAACCGCGTATAAAGTACCTAAGATATTTGAATTTCGTGATGAATTACCAAAATCTAATGTGGGTAAAATTTTGCGTAAAGACCTACGTGATGAAGAAAAATTGCAAAGAGAAAAATCACCAGTATGATTGTGGTTTAGTCTTAAACAAAGAATAGATGACGCCGGTTTTAACCGGCGTCATTGTGATGAAAATAAAAAAGAGAAACTTGTTTTGAATTATCGTTTAGTAACTACAGATAGTGAATTAGCCCAAGTATGCCAAGAGGCTAGTAATGCACCATGGCTCGCTTTGGATACCGAGTTTGTTCGTACCCGAACATATTACCCACAACTAGGTTTGCTACAGCTATATGATGGAAAGCAAGTTTCGTTAATTGACCCATTATTAATCACGGATTTTAGCCCATTTAAAGCACTTTTAACCAACCCAGAGCAACTAAAATTTTTACATGCGGGGAGTGAAGACCTCGAAGTGTTTATGCATGATTTCGATTGTGTACCTGAGCCGATGATCGACACACAAGTTGTGGCTGCATTTTTAGGTTACCCAATTTCTTGTGGTTTTGCGTCATTGGTTGCTGAACATTTAGGCATTGAGCTCGACAAAAGTGAATCACGGACAGACTGGCTCGCGCGTCCGCTAAGCGAAAAACAGTGTGATTATGCAGCGGCGGATGTACTTTATTTGCTACCATTAGCTGAAATTTTAATGGGAAAAGTGACTGAAGCAGGCTATTTGGAAGATGCAAAAGATGAGTGCCAACGTGTTGTGGCTCGTCGGCAAAAAACACTAAAGCCAGAAAAAGCCTACATGAATATCCATAATGCGTGGCAACTACGTGATGAACAGCTTGCTTGCCTACAATTATTAGCACAATGGCGTTTAAACCAAGCTAAAGCACGTGATATGGCGGTTAATTTTGTAGTGAAAGAAGAGCACCTGTGGAAAGTAGCCCGCTATTTACCAGGCTCTCTTGGTGAACTCGATGCACTTGGTTTAACGGGGCAAGAAATTCGTTGCCATGGTAAGCGTTTATTAGCGATTGTCGAACAAGCAAAACAACTTGATGAAAGCCAATACCCAACACCGGTGGCGAATATTACTGAACAGAGCCAATACAAAAGCGTGTTTAAAGAAATTAAAGCAGTGGTTAAAGATATTGCTGAAAACGAAAAATTTAATGCAGAATTATTGGCCTCTAGACGGCAAATTAACCAATTACTGTCTATTCATTGGGGGTTAAAGTCTTCAGCTACACCTCCTGAGCTATTGGCTGGTTGGCGAGGGCGATTACTCGCTGAGCCCATAGCAAAGCTCTTAGCAAGCGTATAGCATATTATGAGGTACAAGAAGAGTACTTCTTGTATCTCATTTAAATAACCTAGTTTACTTTCTCCACCTGTATTTCATTTCTATTTATTGTTTGTCAATATATTTATTCTACTTTTATCCAATAATTGTAATTACTCTTAAAAATATAATTAATTCTTAATGAAAACCCTAATAAATAAAATTAGATACTATAGGGTTTTTAATTAACCACTTAAAAAATAAAAGATTATTTTTTCTTATTGCCTAATAATAAAAAATTGAATTATATCCCCCTCATTTGTAAATAAAAATCATTTGCATATACTCAATCTCGAACATTAAAGGAAAGAATAAACTTTTATTTAATGTGTCTTTGTAAAAAAATACCTAATTCAAACTTCTATTGAAAAGGACGTGCAAATGAAGAAATTATCATTAATTACAGTTGCAGTATCTTTCTCTATATTTTCTGTTGGTGTTATGGCAGAAACGGTATCAAATCAGAGTTTAAATTATAATGATGGCCTAACAAATATTATTGTCGATAAAACTCAATCAACCATGGGGCCACACGGGGGGAGTATCGGTGCACCGGGAATTGGTTCTCGCTTTATGAAGGAAGGCAAAACCAAATCATTTTCTGGCTTAAAATGTATGGTAACACAAAAGCCAGACAATGTTTATGTTTTGGAAAGTGGCGGTAGCCAGCACGGTGGCATGGGCAAGTTCCAATTTAGTCAAGTTGCAGATGCCGAGGTATATTTTGGTGATTGGTCACAAACTGGCTTAGCCGATGATGCAATGCACACGGTTTATTTCTCCGGTGCGAATGCAACAACAGAAGTCCCAACCAGTGGCCAAGCGACTTATACTATAGCAGGCATTAACCAATTCGCAGGTGAAGCAAAACAGACGGGTTGGTTTAATGCTGATTTTACGGATAAATCATATACAGGTGCATTAGAAGGAACGAATAGCCACTCCATGATGGGCTCCATTGAAGAAGATGGTAAATTTATCGGTGCTGCCATTGCTAATGGAACAGATCATGGTGAGAGTATGGGACAACTCTTTGGGGAGAATGCTGAACAAGTGGCAGGTATTCTTTTCTATGAGAGTAATCGTGAGCTAGACACGGCATTTGGTGGGCAGAGAGACGAATAATTACTGAAAATATAATTGGATAAAAAAAGTAGGCAAAAGGAAATTTGTCTACTTTTTTATTTGTATCATTAAAATGGTAATCTTAATATGTTTATTTTTAATAAAAAAACAAATTTAATATATATAATTTTATTATTATTTTTTTCTCCACGCTCAGCACAGGCAGTTCAAGATATAAAAGAGGAGATTACTAATGGTCTAAATGGTTATAGTAACAAAAAATATCAGTCAGAAATAAATAATATAAAATATAGTAAAAAAAATATCGACGAACTTGGCTTTATTCTTTATGATCTAATTCAGAAGAGGCATTTTGATGCAATAAATAAAATTATTGATAATTATGTTAGTCATAAAGACCATGATAAAGAGTTGGTTAAATATATTCACTCTGAAAAGGCGATATTAAATGATGAATATGATTTGGCAATTAGGTTATATAATGAAATTTTAATTCACAAGCCTAATATGCTTTTGGTTGAGTTAAAACTTGCACGAGCACTAACTTATGTTAAACATTATGAGGCAGCATTGTCGATATATCAGAATATAAAAACAAAACATAGCGGGGGAATATCAAGTAAGTTAGCTGAATATATTGAAAATAAAATAATATATTTAGAGAATAAAAATCGCTGGCAAGGAATGGTTAAGCTAGGTTCAAGTTATGATTTTAATTTAAATGAAGCATCAAATAGCCGTGAAATGTACTGTTTTCGTAGTAAATGTATGAATAGCAGCAATCAGTCTATCGCAGGTGGAAAATGGCATTATTATATTAAATCAACAAAGCGGTTTCCTCTCGTGGGTAACCATTCAGGGCTATTATCATTCGGTGCGTTTGGGTTAGAACCGATGAAAACAGTCACGGCTAGAAAAATAAATATATTTGTTAGCGGGGGTTATCAATTTGAGAATGCGAATACAAAAATCGGCATGTTGCCCATATTTGAAGCCAAATGGCATGATAACCAATATTATAATTTAAGCCTAGGAGGAAAAATAGCAACAGAATATACGTTAAATCATCGAGTAACTATTTTAGGTGATTTTGAATATAAAAATAAAACGTATCCTCATGAGTATAGTTTTAATGATGGTGATAAATGGATCTATTCACTATTTGGGACCTATTTAGTTGATTCTCAGTTAGTCGCTTTTGGGGGAATACATGGAGCCAATCGGGAAAAACAACGCAATAGTGATAGTTATTCACAGTATGGGATTAGAGCCGGTTTTTTAAAGGTCACCGAACTGTGTGATTTACTTGTTGCGGTAGGTTACAAGCAAACAAATTTCGAACAGTTTGATGTGTATTTAAATGTAAAAAGAAAAGATCAAAATAGATATTTAAATGCCCAAGTAACATTTGATAAAAATAAAATATTAACCTTTACACCTTCTATTTATTTTAATAGCCAAGTGAATAAAAGCACGGCAGATATTATTTATTCTTTTAAGCAAAGTGAAGTCGGTGTCAATTTCACCAAGAAATTTTAATTTTCACCGGAACAGATAATGAAAATCAAAACAGTGATAGCCATTAATATCGTGACAGGGTTATCTATTAGCAGTATTGCAAGTTTAGTCTACGCCCAACAAAGCGAAAACATCGGCTCTATTGTGGTAAATGATAAAGCGACCACTATCAAAGAGCGTGATAGAAAAGGGGCGGACGACCAATATGATAAAGACGAATCAAACATTTATATTAGTAAAGAAGAAATTGATCGTTATAAAGGCACTAACCCCGCAGACACCATTAACCATGCAGTAGGGGTATATAGTGGTGACGCCCGTAATAGCGGGGCGATAGACCCCAATGTACGAGGGATACAGGGGCAAGGGCGTGTTCCGGTGACTGTGGATGGCACAGAACAGGCTATCACTGTGTGGCGTGGCTATAACGGGGCGAATAACCGCAATTATATCGACCCGAATATGATTAGCAGTATTAAAGTAATGAAAAGCGCAACGCTAGACCGTAATGTGCGTACATCGACAGGCGGTGGAGTGGCGATAACCACCATTGGTATTGACGATGTTATGGATAAAAATGACAAATTTGGTTTTGATATTAAATTAGAAACATCGAGTAACTCTACAAAGCCGCGGATTAACCATTTAAACCACGGTATAGATTATCGTGATGATAAGCGCCTATTGAGTACGTTAGACATGCAGAAGTTTCGTGGAATTTATTTTCAAGATCACGAAATGCTTGTTGATGCTCGTAGTAAAGGTAACGCCAATTTCTTTAATCTGCAAGATAACGCAGCACGCATTGCCGTTGGAACACGGCAAGAAAAGTTTGATTTGATGCTGGCATACAGCTACCGCAACCAAGGCAACTATTTTGCAGGGCGCCGTGGGGCGGATAAATTTTATGATGATATTATTACCTATGACCCTAATAACACAAATAAGGCGATAGACCCCTATATACCCTTTGTAGCCAGAATTTACGGGCCAAATACAGAGGTGGCGAATACCTCGAATGAAATGTCGACGTTGTTGACTAAATTAAATTTGATGTTACCGAATGCGCAAGATTTATCTCTGGGTTATATGCGTACAGTGAGTCATTATGGCGAAATTATGCCATCACAAATTCGTTATCATGATCTTGAGGGGAAAATTCCGCAATGGCCTTTGGCTTACTTGGCGCTAAATACTTTTTACGCCAATTATTCGTTCAAACCTGAGTCCATTGGTTGGATTGATTTTCGCTTAGGTTATTGGTTGACAAAAACTAATTTAAACTCAAATACCGCAGGTGGCCAGCCTAGGGAACCAATGGAAAGAGATTGGAATTATGAATTTGGTCGAGATAAAAATGTGGCTAAAAACCCTGCCATTAATGGCACCTTAGTTGATGGCATTAAATTAAACCAACTTAACGATCGCTATGGTGTTTCATTATCCAATAAGTTTCAAATTACACCTGAATTTAAAGTGACTTTAATGGGAAGCTTAATTGATGAAACCATTGGTAGTCGTGAAGATATTTTTAATTCGGATTCTAGCCCCAAGGGGAACATGTTCCGTGCTATCCCAAGGGAAGGTAAGCGTCGGGAATATAATGGTACTATTCGGTTTGATTGGCAGCCTACTGATTGGTTAAGCCTGAATGCGGGGGCTCAATATATTAGCTATTGGTCAAGGGATTTATTAAAAGAGAGACGCATTGCGGCCAAAGATGTAAATTATGCGCCCTATAGCCATATAACCGCTCGAAACTATAGGTTATCCCGTTTATTAAGTGCAGAAGAATACCAAACAATACAGCAGTATGTTGATGATAAAGGGAATACATACGAAGATATAAAAGAAAAACTTTATAATCAGAGAATTTTTATCGAAAAAGCACTAAAAATGAAAGCTAATTCATTAAGTGATGCTAGCTATCGAGAGGATATAAATAGAAAAAAATTTGAGTTTAGAATTACAGAAAGAAACAATATAGTGAAATGGAAGGTCGATGAAAATAACCGGTTTATACGCAAAAATAACCCATTCTATAATGGCGAGATTGATTTAAAAGAAGAAATAATAGATCCCGTAACAGGTTTAAAAGCGAAAAAATATCGATTGGGATCGCTTAGTAATAAAAAAACAGATGAAGTTATGTTCACAGATGACCAAAAATTTAAAGCGCCAAAAAGAAATGAAGAATCGGCTTGGGCGCCAGCGTTAGGAGCAACTATTTACCTAACAGAGAACGACCGAATATTTGGGCGTTATTTAGAGACCGTTAGAATGCCAAGTATCTTTGAAGACACTATTGGTTTTTCAGGGGGACGTGAAGCAAACTATGTGCCACCGGTTTATTTGCCAGAACGTAGCCATACAATAGAACTGGGATATGTGCGTAATTTCCAAGAACTGGTTGCGGCAGAAAATCATGCTGACTTACGTATAAATTACTACAACACCGTAGTCACAAATGCCTTTGATAGGAACGACAGGTTAGTCTTTACGCAGGTTGATAAACATAACACAGCTGGTTTGGAACTATTGGCACGTTATGATAATGGCTGGGTATTTGGTGACTTAGGGGTAGATTACCGCTTAAAAAATGAAGTTTGTGATGAAGTCTCATTGATGGTGATGGACCCCTATAATAAATTTGGGGGCTCAGAGTGTACAACAGCTGGGTTCCCCGGCGGCTATTTACGTACTCAATTGCAACCCAAATACAGTATTCATGCCAACCTAGGTTTACGTTTCTTAGATGAAAGCTTGGAAGTGGGTAGCCGTATGCGTTATCACAGTAAAGCAAAAAATGAGGATGAGGCGGAAATGATAGATAAATATCCATTCTCATATGCACCATTAAATAATAGCCCAATGAGCTGGAATGCGGTTTTTACTGCTGATGCTTATGTTAATTACCAGTTTAATAAAGACCTATCGTTTGAATTATTAGCTACAAATTTATTTGATGAATATTATATTGATCCTCTAACCCGCAGTATGATGCCGGCACCGGGTAGAACTATACGCTTCAATGTAACAAGTCGCTTCTAAAAGGGATTCCCCTTCGTTGATGTAGTTATGTTTTGGCATTAGCGAAGGGGCTATTAGGGATATTAAAATGCTTACTCTACGTTTTAATTTTGCTGTTATGGTTTCGCTATTATTTCATTTTGGTATCGTTTTTTATTGCTTAAGTGCTGAAAAAACACGTCACGCACAAATTTATACGCCAATAAAGGCGGCGATTATCTCTATTGCATTGACGCAAAATGTAATTGAAAAGCAAATAAGTGATGTCACATTAAATAATAAACTAACTGGCGGTTTACTTTCTGAACCGCAACAAAATGAAAATGCGGTAATCAAAGTTGCTAATAAAAAAAGTACGCATAGTGATGAAAATAAAGTTTCGGATGTACAGAAAAAAGTTATCGAGAAAAAAGAACAAAAACAACCAAATAAAAAAGTGATTAAGCGGAAAGAACAACAACAAAATAAAAAAAACGATGATGTAAAACAAGAACAGCAAGCTGGCCAAAATAGTACTTTATCAAATGCCGCAGGGGAACAGGGTGCGCAAAATACGAGGGCAGTAGGGGATAATATAAGTGCGAATTATCAATCTTATATTGATAAATTACGTAGAGAAATAGAGCGCCATAAACGTTACCCAAGAAAAGCGAGAAATACCCATATTCAAGGAAAGGTTCTGGTGAATTTTACGCTTACGTCATCGGGAGAGATAACAAGGGTGAGTATTGCTAAGTCTTCTATGCATACACAACTCGACCAAGCTGCGTTGACGGCTATAGCAAAGAGTCGCCCTGTTGGCATACCACCAGAGGGTTTAAAAAAACAGATAACATTGTCAATTGAATTCGAGTTATAAATTGCCTAATAGCGGTGGGCTTTCAACCTGAATAGCTGTTTGAAATTAGCGCCCGAGGGTAGTTCTTAATTTATTGTTTTATATTAATAAGATAAAAGCAAGCCGCGACCTATTGAATTAATCCTAAAATTAGACAGCGGCTTTCTTTGCAAATTACTTTTCTTCTGTTGTTGTTTTTATTTCGTCACCTTCAGGTAGAGTAACGTTTAGTTCAAGAACAGAAATATCATCCCCTTTTTGCTCAAATTGCACTGATAACATCTCAGGGTCAACTTGGACATACTTACAGATAACCTGCAAAATATCTCTTTTCATATCTGCAAGATATGGGGGCTCGCTATCACCACGGCGGCGTTCTGCAACGATGATTTGTAATCGCTCTTTTGCGATATTCGCTGTCGTTTTTTTTCTCGACAGAAAGAAATCCAATAAAGCCATTATTTATCCCCCAAATAGGCGTTTTAAGAAACCTTTTTTCTCTTCTTCAATGAAACGGATAGGGCGATCTTCACCTAAAATACGAGCAACACAATCATCATAGGCTTGGCCTGCATCAGATTCTGTATCCAAAATGACCGGTTCACCTTGGTTAGAAGAGCGCAGTACAGATTGGTCTTCAGGAATAACACCAATCAAAGGAATACATAAGATTTCCAGAACATCTTCCATGCTTAGCATATCGCCACGGGTTACACGGCCAGGGTTATAGCGTGTTAATAATAAGTGTTCCTTAATGGGGTCTTCACCTTTTTCTGCGCGACGTGATTTTGATGCTAAAATACCCAAAATACGGTCAGAGTCACGGACAGAAGACACTTCCGGGTTGGTAGTGATAATGGCTTCATCAGCAAAATAGAGTGCCATTAAAGCGCCACTTTCAATACCTGCTGGGGAGTCACAAACAATAAAGTCAAAACCAAGATCATCGCTTAATTCATCAAGAATTTTTCCTACCCCTTCACGCGTTAATGCGTCTTTATCGCGTGTTTGCGAAGCAGGTAAAATGAATAAATTTTCGGTGCGCTTATCTTTGATTAAAGCCTGATTCAGGGTTGCATCACCTTGGATAACGTTTACGAAGTCATAGACTACTCGACGTTCACACCCCATGATGAGGTCAAGGTTACGTAGGCCGATATCAAAATCGATCACCACCGTTTTATTCCCTTTTTGTGCCAGGCCAGTAGCTATGGCCGCGCTTGAAGTGGTTTTACCAACGCCACCTTTACCTGAAGTCACTACAATTATGCGTGCCATGAATAATTCCTTGTAAATAAGGTCTAATTTAAATATTCGATATTAAGTTTGTTATCAACTAAACAAAGTTTAGCTGCTTTGGCGAGAAATTCAGCAGGGATTTGATCGCTCAGCCAATATTCACCTGCAATGGAGACCAGCTCAGCTTGCAAATGAGTACAATAAATCTGACTTTCAATATCGCCGGAGGCCCCTGCTAATGCACGGCCTCGCATCACGCCATAAATATGGATATTACCATCTGCTAATAGTTCTGCACCTGCACTAACATTACTTGTGACGATCAGATCACTATTTGGTGCATAAATACGTTGTCCAGAGCGAACAGGGGTATTGATAATACGAGTTTTACGATATAAAGGCTCAGTTTGAACTGTAGCAGCCTGAGGCTCAGGCTGAATCTCAACAGGTTTTTGACTTTTACCTTCGCTTAATATCGGTAAACCAGCATCGTTTGCTTTTTGTCGCATTTGCGGGTTAGTACACCCACTAACCCCAACAATACGTAATCCCGCAGATATAACAGAACGATGAATGCTCTGTAAATCTACATTTGGGGATAATTCAGCAATGTTAATCACGACAGGAGCATTTTTAAAGAAATCAGGAGCTTGATTTACTTTATCTTGCAGCGCTTTTTTGATGAGTTTAGGCTCTTCACTGTATAAGTGAATAACTGAAAGAGTAAAACTGCTGCCTTTAAGTTCTATTGGCGATTGTGGCATCTATCCAGACTCAGCAAATTAAAATTTCCGAAACAATCCTCGGGTGAAGATATTCTGTAAAACAATAGCATGTTATAGTTACTATATACTTCAAGCAAGCTAATGAACTAAGAAAAAGAGTTAAATATAATGATTTGTGCAATTTATAGAAGCCCTAAACGTGACCAAACTTATCTTTATATTGAGAAGAAAGATGATTTTTCACGTGTTCCTGATGAATTATTAGCCCAATTTGGTACACCTCAATTTGCTATGCTTGTCTCATTAGATAAGCGTGAAAAGCTCGCCAATGCTGACTTGGCAAAGGTTAAATCTGACCTCTTAGAAGTTGGTTATTACTTACAATTCCCACCTCCGGTGGAAAATTTGCTTTCAGAACACAAAGAACTGAATAACTAGAGCAAATTAAGAAAATCCTGAAAAGCAATGACAGTCTGGAGGAGACAAATGAAACCAACGTTATTATATACATTAGTCGCTGGTTTGTTTTTAACAAGTTGCTCTGCAACTCATAACGAATCAATTGTTACTCAACCGATTACAGCAGAACAAAATGCGGCTATAGCGCAAGAAGTCGTTGCTTTAGATAAAGCATTTCCTATTGAACAACGTGAACCATCACAATTTCCTGCTTATGTGGAATTACTGAAAGAACATGCTATTGAACAGGGGATTAAGCCTGCCACCATTGAACGTGCTTTTGCTAATATCCATTTTATTGAGCGTGTAGTGAAAGCAGATAAAGGCCAACCAGAGAAAAGGGCGACGGTTACGTTAGCAAGCTATTTAAAAAACGTATTACCACAATCGCGTATCAATGCAGGCTATGACAAATATTTAGAAAACAGATCCACTCTAGATGCTATAAGTGATAAATATGGCGTTCCACCTCAGTTTATTGTTTCATTATGGGGATTAGAAAGTGGTTTTGGGCGCTCACAGGGTAAAGAAGATGTTATCTCGGCACTCGCGACATTATCTTTTGAAGGACGAAGAGAAGCGCTTTTTAGCAAACAACTTTTAGCTGCGCTTGAGATAATGGATAAAGGTTATATCCCAGAAGATCAACAGCTCAAAGGTTCATGGGCTGGAGCGATGGGCCAGAGTCAATTTATGCCAACCTCTTATTTGTCTTATGCAGCAGATGGTGATGGTGATGGTAAAATGGACATTTGGAATAATAAATCTGATGTTTTTGCATCCATCGCTAATTATTTATCAACAGAAGGTTGGCAAGCTAAATTACCATGGGGTTACCAAGTTAACTTACCTGTAGATTTTAATAAAACGTTGGAAGGTGTAAAAGCAGAACAAGGAAGATCTGTTAGTGAATGGCAAGAACTAGGTGTTACATTACCTGCATTCGCTCAGTTACCTTCAGGCGTAAAAACGTGGGTGGTTATTCCGGATGACCCTGAAGGCAGGACATTTTTAGTGACCGAAAATTTTCGAACCATTATGCATTGGAACCGCTCGTATTATTTTGCATTGAGTGTATGCATGATGGCAGATGGTATCGCTAATAAAATACAATAACGATAATAGGAGTACTATTATGTATCAACATCGTGACTGGCAAGGTGCGTTACTGGATTTCCCTGCAAATAAAGTTGTTTGTGTTGGTAGTAATTATGCAAAGCATATAAAAGAAATGGGGTCTGCTATACCGGAAGAACCTGTTATTTTTATTAAACCAGAAACTGCCTTGTGTGATATTACTCAATCAATTGTTATTCCAAAAGATTTTGGTGCTGTTCATCATGAAATTGAAATGGCAATCTTAATTGGTATGCCATTAAAAAATGCAGATGAAGATCGTGTATCACGTTCTATCGCCGGTTATGCAGTTGCATTAGATTTAACCTTACGTGATTTGCAGGCTAAATTTAAAAAAGCAGGTCAGCCATGGGAAAAAAGCAAATCATTTGATGGTTCATGTCCAATTTCTGGCTTTATTCCTATTAGTAACCCAAATGACTTACAAAATGTTCAGCTTTCTCTGGAAATAAATGGTGAAGTTCGCCAAGAGGGCTCAACGCGTGATATGATCACGCCAATTTTACCTCTGATTAGCTATATGTCCCGCTTTTTCACATTACGTGCAGGGGATGTCATCTTAACGGGTACACCTGAAGGTGTTGGCCCATTAGCTTCTGGTGATATGCTAAAATTATCAATTAATGATCACTCGCTGACTACACGGGTTATTTAAGTATAGGATTAAAAAGTATTATGTCGCAGTTCTGGCAATTTAAAACTTTAGATGAAATGACGGATGAAGAATGGGAATCTCTCTGTGATGGTTGCGGGCAATGCTGCTTACACAAATTAATGGATGAAGATACAGATGAAATCTATTTTACTAATGTCGCTTGCAATCAGCTAAATCTAAAAACTTGCCAGTGTAAGCATTATGAAGACCGCTTCAGTTATGAAACGGATTGTATAAAACTTAATCGCTATAACTTAGAAACATTTGGATGGCTGCCAAGCACTTGTGCTTACCGTTTGTTATTAGAAGGGAAGCCTCTCCCGGCCTGGCACCCATTAAAAACCGGCTCTAAAGCGGCAATGCATAATGAAGGCGTGTCTGTTCGCCATATCGCGGTCAGAGAAATTGATGTGGTGGATTGGGAAGAACACATTATGAATAGGCCGATGGGTAGGGGGTAGTAGTAACCCTCTATGATACAGTAAGTTATTATGGAAATATCACTTTCAACTGTAGGCTTATTTGCCATTCTAAATATTGCTATTTTACCGGCAATAATTTCTTTTTTTGAAAAATTTAGCCAAGTTGCATCGATGATGATTTATTCATTTTAATTGGTGCATTATAGTGTGTTAAATGAAAGTAAATAATAATCACACTACTACAAGGTGTGATTATTTATTCTATTAGTTATAGAAGTTTTCAATAAATATTCAATATTGCCTTCTAGTTATTAGCCTTATCAGTCTTAAAATTTTAACTGCATGAAAATCTATCTTTAAAACCAACCTCTCACAATTTTTTATGTTATATCTTAAAACCATAATATTTTTATTTGAGGAAAAATGATGATTTGTGACCTCTCATTTTGCTTTTCTCAAGATACTTAGCTAATCTATTTCTTGTAAGAGTAACATGGAGGATGGAAATGAAAACATTTGGTGTGGTACTCACAATTATAGGTCTCATTACCGCGATTATTTCTTACAATATGGATGTAAGTATTCCTATCGTTTATGGTGAGAGTGTGAAGGATTCAGGGCTGGCATTTGATAGGCAGAATTATATTATTGGCAGTTTGCTAATTGCCTTTTTTGGCATTTTGATTGTCCTTTTTGACAACAAAAGGCGTAAGTAAAATGGCTTTTATTTATTAATAAAATCAGTTTATATTCGTCTCATTCCATAATAATAAATGAACGTTCCAAATTAACTAAAGAATATTTCTTATGAAGAAAACACTTATGTTAGTGAGTTTTGCTGCTATTTCCGGATGTGTTTCCAATACAACCGCAATTGAGTCAAAAGCGGTAGGCATGGCCAACCCTGCTTCGGTGTATTGTGAACAAATTGGTGGGAAATTAGAAATTAAGAGAACAGAGCAAGGGCAACTCGGGTACTGTATCTTGCCCTCAGGTGAGAAAATAGAAGAGTGGGCTCTATACCGTCAGAACGAACATTAACCAATTATTCACTTCTTGATTACTGCTACAGCGAAAACTTAGTGAAGATTTTGCTGTAGTTCCAATCTAACAGTTCCAATCCAATAATATTTCTATTTTGCATTAATTATTTCTTGAAATTAGCCGATATTACTACTAGTTGTCAGCGTATTTTTGTCATTTGATCAACTAAATAGCGATGTAATAACAGGACTAATACTTATTAAGCTCATCATAAGGGGGGAGGCAATATTTTGATAGCTTCATATAGATTTAGTAAGGATGACCTCATCTGTTTATGGCAAATTATTGATATAAAATATTTTTATCCACTAATGTCTCATAACCGGTAATTTGTTGTACTAAAATAGAAACAGCTACCTTATGTTATGTAATTGCTAAATAAATTAGTCTTATTAGAGTGATTGATTTGCCAAAAAGACGTTAAACTGTCTGCTAGTGGATAAGTAATAGAGTAAAACATCATCTTTTAGCGATGGCTTTTTGGATTTGGTCACACTTTAACACACGCAATGAGTTATTTAGGAATATTCTTAATGTTAAAAATTGATGCATAGATCACATTTCCATGGGGTGTTCGTTTTAAGAAAACATCATTATTTTCATTAGGTTATAAAGCAAGAAAATTGATATAACACAGTTTATAGTTTGTACAATTAATCGGGGTTTCTTATCCTATATCAAAAATAATGATAATTTTTTTTAACATAGCTTCGGCTAAATAATTTGGTATTCTGGTTTTTACTACAAGATCAAGTTGAATGAATAAAGGATTATATTGCGATTTTATCGCTATTTCCTTTATCATTTTTATTTCCCTCATTCCATTTATTTTTTAATTTTGATTAAAATCGACATTTACCTCGTAAAAATTCACATTTTTAAACTTTAATAACGACCAAAGCAGACTGTTAATATAAAAGAACGCCTATACACCCATAGTGTGTTAATTTGATATTCAAGCATAATAATTCGAAATTTAATATTTGTAATTGACGGGTATTACATATCTTCACAGATTAATAAATATTAATTATATTAATGTTTGAGCCTTTATGTGATATTCATTATTAGATTAATATTGTGGATATTTTGCGACAGAAAGTATCAAAATGTGAATTAAAATATGTATTCAATCCAATTATAACGATTTTTGTATTTTATAATAATTTTCATTTTTTAGTTTGGTTGAATTAAAATAAGATAATACAAAATTAATAGATATTAAAATCTAAATATTAAGCTTTGTACGAGTAAATTAGTGGAATCAGCACATCAAAATGCTCAATCAATAGGTTTGTTTTAATAGTCTTTACCTATCAAAAAATTAATAAGTGATGAAAAAAACGATTTAATAAAATTTAAGTTATTATGTATCCTCTCTTCGAAATCATATAGAGCATATGATTATAAATTCTAAATAGGACTAATTAAGAAAGATATTTATTTGCATTAGTAAAAATGGTTTAAAAATGAAACATAAATGACTAACTGTATTCAATATGCGGTGGAGTTTTTATTTTTCTTTATTTACCAATAAATTAAATAAAAACTTAATAAGTTCTTTAAATGTAAGAATAAAAATCTCATATTAGGAAATGAAAATGAAGAAAGTACTACTGACCGCTGTTGCTACAACAATCATCGGCTTATCAACAGCTAATGCAGCAAATAAAGTTGGCGGTGGCCAAGTTAACTTTAACGGTAAAGTAACTGATGTTTCTTGTACTGTTTCTGTTGACGGTCAAGGTAGCGATGCAAGCGTATACTTAGCACCAATTTCATTGGAAGAAATTCAAGCAGGTGGTAAAGGTACATTATTAAAACCAAAAACATTTGCAATTGATGTGACTAACTGTTCAGCAACATCAGTTGGCGGCAACGCTAAAACGATCGGTGTGGTGTGGACTGGTGGTAACTTATTAAGTGGTAGCGAAAAATTAGGTTATTTAGCGAATACTGATTCTACTGGTGCGAAGAATATCCAATTTGTCTTATCGGCTGATGATGCTAAAAAATTCATCGTACCAGGCGGCGACAATCAACAACCATCCGAACTTATTACCCAAATTGACCAAGGTTCACGTTTCCAATATTACGTAGGTTATATCACCGATAAACCAACAGAAGTTACTGCAGGTGAAGTTAAAAGCTACGCAACTTACGAAATCACTTATCAATAAGAATAGGTTGGTTGTTTTAAGTTAGTGTTATTAGACGTTGTAGTAAAACACTAATGGATATTATTGCAATAAGCGGTAGAACACTGCCGCTTTTATGTTTTGAGGTTTAAATGAAAGCTATCGTATTAGCATGTTGCTTTATCTTCAGTATTAATTCGTTTGCTAACAATATAATTGTTAATGGTACGAGGTTTATTTACCCTGGAGATGAGAAAGAGATCACCGTACAACTTTCAAATACAGCAGAACGTCCTGCGGTTGCTCAAGCTTGGCTTGATACAGGTAATGCATCAGAAACACCTGATACGATAAAAACCCCATTTCAAATTACTCCTCCTGTTTCTCGAGTAGAAGCAAAGGGTGGTCAAAATTTACGCATAAAGTTAATGGATAAAGGGCAAATTCCCCAAGATAGGGAAAGTTTATGGTGGCTTAATATTCTAGATATTCCGCCTACTGTAAAAGGCAAAGATGGGGAAATGCAGAATGTTTTACAGCTAGCAATTCGTTCTCGTTTTAAGTTTTTTTACCGGCCTGTTGGGCTAGGTAGCCGAGAATTAGCTCCTGAACAGTTAGTTATCAAAACAAATGGTAAGAATATTGTTATTGAAAATCCAACACCTTTTTATATTACGGTCACAAAAATATCCACCGATGGAAAGGTTGGCCTTACAGATAAAACTGTTTTAATAGAACCCAAAAATCAAACATTAGTTGAATTAAAGCAGGCAATTAAGTCTGGCAGTAAGGTTGTTGTTAACAATATTAATGACTATGGTTCAGATGTTGCGGTGACTCTAACTGCAAAATAGGAATATATAATGAAACAGCGAGAGTTAAACAATAAATATAGCAATACACTCTCTGTAGTCTGCTTTATTACGTCATGGATTGTTCCCGTATTCCATGCCTCAGCTGAAGAAGAAACCTATGAATTCAATAGTGGCTTTATTATGGGAAGTAAAGACAACGTTGATTTAGACCGTTTTAATGCGACAGGGATTAGTCCAGGAAAGTATTCAGTTGATGTATATACGAATAATGATTGGAAAGGGCGTTACGAACTTAATTTTGAAGAACAAAAAAATAAACAATTAGGGGGTTGTTATACCCGAGAGTTACTTTCAAACTTAGGTATTGATACTGAAAAATTTAATCCATCAATTGATAAAAACAGTGCTACTTGTCTGCCGTTGGATGAGTGGAACAGCGACAAAGAAGTTAAAGATATATTTCATACGTCGACACTACGTTTAGATATTTCTGTACCGCAAATTTACGAACAAAAAATTTCTCGGGGTTATGTTTCTTCGCAATTTTGGGAAACAGGAATTCCTGCATTAAATATTGGCTATATGGCTAATTACTATGATAGCCATATCAGTGGAAACCAAGGTTCAAATAGCTCTAGCGCCTATTTAGGCGTTAATGCTGGCTTAAGTTATGATGGTTGGCTATTGAAACATATAGGGAATTTGGGTTGGCAACGTTCTACAGGTTCTGAATGGAATAGCAATCAAACTTATCTGCAAAGGCCCATTGCCGCACTAAAATCAAAAGCGACTATTGGGCAGTTTTATACGGATGGTAATTTATTCGATAGTATTGGCTTAAGAGGGGCTAAGCTAACAACGGATGACAATATGTATCCAGATGGGATGACAACTTATGCGCCTGAAATTCGGGGGATCGCTCAAAGTAATGCCTTAGTGACGATTCGGCAAAATGGCAATATTATTTATCAAACAACCGTGTCTCCTGGGCCATTTAGTTTGAATGATGTTTACCCATCGGGTTATGGTAATGATTTGAATGTTACAGTAAAAGAGGCTGATGGTAGCGAGACTAATTTTAGTGTGCCGTATTCTTCGTTAGCACAATTATTACGTCCAGGGTTTACGCGTTACCAAATAGCGGGCGGTAAATCTGATTCTGAAAATTTAAGAAATCGTCCTTTTGTTATGCAAGCGACTCTTCAGCATGGGATTAATAATACATTTACCCTTTATGGTGGGGTCACTGCTTTTGATGATTACCAAGCTTATTTGTTAGGAAGTGGTATTAATACTGGGATTGGTGCGGTTGCAATTGATGTAACGCAATCTCGCATTGTATTTAATCATCGTACAGATTATGGGCAAAGTTATCGTTTTACATTTAATAAGTTATTCACTGAAACAGACACTAATCTTGTGTTAGCAGCATATCGATATTCAACGAAAGATTATTACAATATTAATAATGCACTTTATGCTATTGATAACGATAAACGTGGCGTTGTCGATACATTAGGGCGTGAAAAAAATGGTTTCAGTTACACTATTAACCAAAATTTACCTGAAGGTTACGGTGGAATTTATTTCATGGGGCGTATTTCAAGTTATTGGGATAAGTCAGGAACAGAAAAACAATATCAACTAAGTTACAACAATAGCATCAATCGCCTTTCATATGGTTTGTCATTTATGAGGGTATATACACAAAATAGCCATGATAAAAAAGATGACAGGCTCGGTGTGAACTTGAGCATTCCTCTTTATTGGGGAGAGAATCAGGTGTCCACCTTAACGTCTAATACTACATTTAATAATGAAAAGTTCGGAAGTAGCCAAATAGGTACCAGTGGTACGTTTGACCGTGATAATAATTGGACATACGGAATCAATACCTCAGTTGCAAATGGTGGTGCGAAAAATATCGGTCTTAATACTAGCTACCGTACATCGTCGGTCAATACAAATGCGAATTACAGCCAAGGTGAAGGTTATCGCCAATATGGTGTAGGCGCAAATGGGTCATTAGTTTTGCACTCCGGTGGAATAACGCTAACGCCGAATAATGCAACCACAATTGCATTGATTGAGGCGAAAGACGCAGAAGGTGCATCAGTGGTAGGGGCGATGGGGACGACAATTGATAGTCATGGTTATGCTATTGCGCCTTATGTAAGAGCTTATCGCACTAATAAAATCGAAATTGACCCGAAAGGCAGTTCTGAAGATATTATTTTTGAAAATATGTCATCACAGATAGTTCCTTATGAAGGTAGTGTCGTTAAGGTTAAATTTGGTACTAAGATTGAAAAAAATGTGGTTTATAACGTTAAAAGATCTAATAACAAACCACTACCATTTGGCGCTAATGTGACAGACCAAAAAGGTGAGGCAATCGGTATTGTTGGGCAAGGTGGTATGGTGTTCATTAGCAGTGAAATTGCAACTAATGCCATTATTACGTGGGATAAAGGTCAATGTACATTCTCATTAGCTGCAGGAAATAGTAAGGAAGTTCTATGTCAATAAAAAATCAATGGTTTTGGTATATTGGGGTAGGGTTACTATTTACCGCAAATGGCGTATCTGCAAATAATGGGCGCCCTGGATACATCTATATGAATAGTTGCGAAAGAACAAGTCAGCCGGCATATAGAGTAGATATGAGACTTGGAAAAATTGTTGTAGATCCTAACCTTCCGGTTGGGAGTGTAATTAAAACACAAGATTATTCAATGAATACTAACCAAACCTACCTCTGGTGTCGTGGAAAGGTGAATATTGAGGCTGAAGTGGTCATGCCTGATTTACGCGATATTGGTGGGAAAGTTTACCAAACGAATGTTGAAGGTATTGGTTTAAAATTCCACCGCTCATCGGGTCGGCAGCATTCTATGACTTACCCAAGTACTTTTCCTACAAATGTGGGATATTATAGTACCCCAATGTCATTAAATGATTCTACTTTTACGCTAAGTATAATAAAAACGGCTAAATATACAGGAACCGGAACACTAGCAAGTGGTATTTATACCACTTATGGATATAAACCTAATAACAGTCCAATCTTAGTTAGTTATTTAGATGCAAATGCTATTACTATCGTTTCTCCATCCTGCCAAGTGACAAGTGGTGAAAATCAAAATGTAATGTTAGACCCTATAAAACGAGTTCAATTAACAGCGAGAGACCAACCTGCAGGTGAAAAAGATTTTACCATAAAGTTGAAATGTAGTGGCGGTACTAGTTTTACGGGTAAGACTAATATTGATGTTACTTTTAGCGGGATAAAAGCGACAGGGACTCAAGTAAACGGTGTTTTAGCAAACCAAAGTACCTATAGCCCAGCAAAAGGAATTGGTGTTCAAGTTATAGAACGAAAAGATAAAAGCCCAATCAATTTTGGCCGCCCATATCGTGTAGCATCATTAAATAATAATGATACAAAAGATATCGATATAGAACTTACCGCTCGTTATTTTCAATATGAAGACAGAACTTCACCCGGTGAAGTTTATGCTCAAATGCGCTTTGATATTACATATGATTAATTATTAAAAGTATTTTATTTAATAATAAAGGCTGATTTTATATTTAGAGTCAGCCTTTATTTTATATTAAAAATGATAATTCGTAGTTATTATAGAAGACTTATTTCAAATCAACAATTATGCTTTCAGCAACATACTGTCGTTCTTTATTGATATGTTCGGATTCATCATTTTTTTCATTTTTTAATCCACTCGTATAACCTTGGAAAAACCATTCAATGGGGCAATTTAGCGCTTCAGCGATATCAACTAAATGATTGATAGGTATTTTATTAATTCCATTTTCATAACGTGAGATTTGCTGTTGACTTAAATTTAATTTATTAGCTAAATTAGCTCCAGATAGACCGAGTTCTTTTCTCCGGTTTTTTATTTTAATACCAATTATAGTATGAATGTCCATATGACATCCTCAATTTATATGAAGGGTTATTATTTAATGCACTTAATTAAAATTACATTTGATAGTATATTAAAAACTAAAGTGTTTTAAAAGATTTAAAGAACATAAATATGATGAAAATCGCGATTTAGAGCTTTAAACATTAATAAATAATAACATTGTTTATAGTAAGGGATTATAACGAAAATAAGTAAAATAGCTAATGCAAGAATTCATCAAACTAAGATTGTTAAAATAAGAATTAATATTAACAAATTTAAATGGATACTTAAAATTTAATGGTTATAAAAAATGGTTAATTATTTTCTTTGTTTTCAGTTAGTTGCTTTCTTTTTGGGATGTGTAAGATTGAAAATGTAAAGTTAAATCATGAGAATAAATGTTAATTTTTTGTTTTTATTGGTTGGCGGAGTTATTATTTGAATAATTAAAGATGACTAATAAATCAATAATATTTATTAGCTATCAAATAAGTTGATTTAAATAAAGCTATGAACATCTTAAATGATTACTTTTGAAAAAGGATCATGATTAGCATCTTTATTCCATATATACTCCATTTTAAGCGCAATATTATTTGCAATGTCTCGGTTATAAAAATCGCAGATAATCTGTAATGACATATCAATACCTGCGCTAATGCCAGATGAGGTATAAAACTTATTATCATGAACCCATCTTGCTTTAGATTGCCATAATACTCGGTCATTGAGTTAAGTTACCCACTGATAAGCGAGCTTATTTGTTGTAGCCTTAAAGCCGTTTAAAAGGGACGTTTGAGCAAGAAGTGCGGAACCAGTACAAACTGAAATGACAGTTTCCGCATACTCGACCTGTTTTTTCAGCCACTGAATATAATCATCATTCTGCGATAATGAGCGAGTACCTTGCCCTCCAGGTATCAAAATATATTGATAGAATGGGGTAAGTATAGGGCGTGTATTGACTGTAACCCCTTGAGAGCTAGTCATTGCCTTTCCTGAAGGTGATATAAATTCAATTTGGCAATGTTCTAAGCGGCCAAATACTTCAACAGGCCCCATAACATCAAGGGTTTCAAAATTATCAAAAGGATAATTGCGATGGAATTTAGCTGCATATTTTTTTCAGGAGTAGCCATTATTAAACGTATTTTGCCATGATCTGTATTTCATTATTGGGATTTTGTGCACTCTATTACATTTATTTTTCCTTGCGCTAAACAAAATTTTACAAGCGTGATAAGACATAAATGTAAGCACTCAAGTATACTGTATAAACCTATTGTAACTTTTATTATCAAATTAGTGAGGTTAACAATGAAATTATATATTTATGACCACTGTCCGTTTTGTGTCAGAGCAAGAATGATTTTTGGTTTAAAAAAGTTAGCAGTAGAGCAAATCGTTTTATTCGATGATGATATAGAAACACCGACAAAAATGATTGGTCGAAAAATGTTACCTATTTTACAAAAAGATGATGGAAGCTATTTACCTGAAAGTTTAGATATTGTTCATTATGTTGATAGTATTAATGAACCTAAATATGCAAAAGGGAGTATTGCTCCTGAAATAGAGACTTGGTCTAAAACGGTTTCGGCGGTGGTATATAAGCTTGTAACACCACGCTTTACTCAAACGGATTTTCCCGAAATCAGTACAGCGGAAGCTAGAGCAGCATATATAAGCAGAACATCAAAATCTTACGGCGACTTAAATGAGCTTAAAAAAGAAACACATACGTTGCTAGTTGAATTAGAGCCGCAATTATCTTTATTAGATGCGTGGTTAGAAACACGGAGCGAAGATATTGATATTAATGATTTTATTATTTTTCCAACCTTACGCAGTTTGAGTATTGTTGAGCACTTATCATTTAGCACAAACATTCGGAATTATATGGAGCGAATTGCAAAATCTACGAATATTAACTTGCTATTTGATAAGGCTAAATAGCTTACTTGGTTGCCAGTTTAGTGGGTTTTGTTAAATGCCAACCGCCTCTAAAAGAGGCAGGTTGTGCAGGATAATCCATTAATGGACGTAGTCACGTAGTGTATAAACTAATTTGTAATGACCCTGAATTAATATTAGCTGATTGTTTTTTAAAGAAATAACAGCGCCATCAGACAGTACTCGGTTTATCATTGAATCCCATTTAGATAAATCTTCATCAACACATTCGAGTTCCGTTCTAGTTAAGTTTTTTACAGTAATTTTTGCGTTTTTGATATCGCCAAACCCGTTAAAATCATTACACATTGATGCAGAAACAAACATTTTCTCGCCAAAAGAAAGGGAAGGAGCTGTTTGCTTACTGTTAATGGCCTTACCATTCACTTCAGTGAGAATAAAACGATGATGCATTAATTTATTTTCAAGTGCTTGGTCATCATTTCGCGCATTGACTTGATGAGTTTGGCAAGCTGCTAGCAATAAACCCAAAATTGTAAGTGGAATTAGGCGTTTCATGGTTCCAGACCCAACTATGCGTTAACAATATTAGGGCAAATTTCCCCGCGACTTATTTGACGGATATTATTAAGCGTAGTTTGACTGATGCTTGTTAATGCTTCTTCCGTTAAAAACGCTTGATGCCCTGTAAACAATACGTTGTGGCAAGAGGAAAGCCGACGAAAAACATCATCTTGTATGACATCATTAGATTTATCTTCGAAAAATAAATCGCGCTCATTTTCATATACATCCATACCTAAAGCGCCAATTTTCTGCGATTTTAGTGCATTAATTGCCGCAACAGAATCGACTAATGCGCCTCGGCTTGTATTGATGATCATGACGCCATTTTTCATCTTCTTGAAGGCATTTTCATCGAGTAAGTGATGATTTTCTGGTGTTAATGGACAATGAAGAGAAATAATATCTGATTGCTCATATAAAGTATCTAAGTCAACATATTCAGCACCCAAATCTAAAACAGCTTGGTTCGGGTAGGGGTCATGTGCGAGTAAACGCATTCCGAATCCCTTTAAAATACGTAGTGTTGCTTGACCAATTTTTCCTGTGCCGATAATACCCGCAGTGCGGTTATGCATATTAAAGCCTGTTAATCCCTCGAGAGAGAAATTTGCATCTCGAGTACGCTGGTACGCACGGTGGATCCTGCGATTAAGACATAGCATCATACCAACAGCATGTTCGGCGACAGCTTCAGGAGAATAAGCGGGCACGCGGACAACCTGAATACCTAATTCTTTAGCTGCTTGTAAATCAACGTTGTTAAAGCCAGCACAACGTAAAGCTAAAATTCGAATATTTAGTGCGGCAAGCTCTTCCAAAACAGCGCGATTAGCTTCGTCGTTAACGAAAATACAGATGGCATCGGCACCAACCGCATTTTTAGCGGTTTGAACCGTCAATGGAAAATCAAAATATTCAATACTAAAATTAAATCCAGAATTTTGATTAACTTGTTCCATGTGCTTGCGGTCATACTGTTTGGTACTATAAGAAACAATTTTCATCATAAAGACTCCAATTTTTAGGAACCAATTAGAAAAGAGTAGGTAAAAAGGTGTACCTACAAAATATAAACTCAGAATAAGGCAATTAAGTTTGTAAATCACCTATAAATTAAGAAAATAGGTATCTGTTTACGATTGAATGTGGTTTATCTTTGTTAGTATCACGTTTAATAAGAAAATTTTGCTGAAAATTATCACGTGCGCTATAGAACAATTCGAACAAGGGACGCAGTAATGCAGTTAATAAAAAGAGCATTCAGAACATTACTCTACTTTTTGGGTGGAAGCGCTGCTCTCTTAATACTCTTATGGATAACGATATCCCACTGGGTGCCAGTTGTCGCATCGCACTATCTTCCTAAGCCACTTAAACTTTCATTTTCAGAACCAAGAATTAGTTATGGTCAATTGGATATAGCAAGTATCAGTATAACAGCAAACAATTGCACTTTGGTTCAATTGAATAGCACAAGGTTTTCTGTCTTTCCCTTGCATGCTATTGTGGATGGTCTTGATGTTAAAACTGAATGTTTAAGTGCTCTTGAGCCAACTAATGAAACAGTTAATGAACCGATTAATATTGCAGAGTTTATCGATAATCTCCCTGTTTTTTCATTAGTTATAAATAATACCAATATACAACCATGGAGTGATTACCAAGGTAGTATCTGGTTGCGTAAAAATCAGGTTAACTCTCTACAGTTTGATTTTAGAGGGGATAATTTAAGATTATCATCTTTAATTACGGCTGAGCATCAATTGGTTATTAAAGATTTCTCTGCGTACCTACCAGAACAAAAGCAAACAATAGAGTTATTTGGTGATGTTCAATTGCCATTAATGGCTAATCAATTTCCCGAAAAGGGGGAATTGAACGCTTACTTTAAGTTAATCAACCCAGAAAAATTTTTACTGGCTGAATTTGGTTGGGTGAATGGCCAAGGGGTATTAACGGTCAAGGATACAGAAACACAAGAAGAATTACTTTATCTACCATGGGCGCTATCACCATCTAACATACAGATATCTCAAGGAAAATGGCAATGGAAAGAAGCAGATATTCCTTTGCAGGGGGGAGTTAATTTTCAAGTCGATAACTGGGATAAAACGTTAAGTGAAATGGTTTTCTCAGGGCGTGTCAATATGCTTACACAAGCGAAGAAAGGTAAAGCTAATATTGTTTTAACACTGCCAGCCACTCAAATAGACTTACTCGATACGAATATTAATTTTAGTTTAAATGGCCAAGTTAAATATGATGACATGGTGCTGGATATTAATTTACCCGCTAAGCTTTCAGGTCAGCTAGCAGCCCCAAAAATTTCTTTTTTATCCAGTTCATTATTAAGAGCTTATGGCCGCCTTTCTGAAACACTTGTTCTGAATGAAGTTAGATTACCACTCGCGGGAACATCATTAAGTGAAGATGGTATTTCAGGGCGTTTACAAGCTATCCTTAAGGTTAAAGAACAGTACTGGGGAGATTTCGACATTCATTTGGATGGTAAAGCCAATAAGTTTGCTTTAGATAAGGGAAAATGGTTTTGGAATTATTGGGGAAATGCCAATTTGCCTTCATTATCAGCTAATTGGGATATTAAGGGTAATGGGAGTTGGCAGGACACTTTAATCACATTAAATAGCTTAAATACAGGGTTTGACCAAATACAATATGGGCTCTTATCGATGAGAGCTCCACGCTTACAGCTAAGTAAGCCATTGGTTTGGCAGCGTGATCAGAATAAAGCCAATTTTAATGGAAAATTACAGCTTACCAGTGAACGGATGCAATTCGGTACTGAAAGTTATCTGCCAAGGATCACATTAAACGCAGATCTTAGTGGAAAATCTCCTGCTGAATTTCAACTTAAAGGCGATTTAAGTACTAAAGATGTAGGGCCAATAGTCATTTTTGGGCGCTGGGACGGTGAAAGATTAAGAGGGGAAGCTCGTTGGCCTGAACAGTCGGTCACGGCTTTTCAAACGTTAATTCCTGCTGACCTTGGTATTGAATTAAAACAAGGAAAATTATTTTCTCAAGCCGCTTTTTCAATAACGCCGGAAGATGGTTTTATTGCAGGAGGACACTGGCGCGTAGAGAATACTAGTCTTTGGTTAAAAGATGGCGAATTATCAGGATTAGATTTTGTTTTACCGTGGCGTTTAAAACAAAGTACTTGGACTTTGGGCGCTAAAGCACCTGTTGAGTTGCGTATTAAGCAGCTCAATAATTTATTCGAATTAACTGATATTAAAGCAGATCTCTCTGGTTCTTATCCGCCAACGGAAAATTCGCCATTAAAACTGACTAATGTAGGCTTTAAAACATTAGGGGGTGAAATATCGATGGATTTACTGCGTTGGCCACAAACTCAAGCCGCTACGATAAAATTAAGGCAGATTGAACTTAGCCAGTTATTTACCATACTAAGAGTGTCGCAATTTGCTGTTTCCGGTAAAGTTAATGGTGAATTACCTTTTTATTTAAATAACCCAGAATGGATAGTTAAAGATGGATGGTTAGAAAATAGTGGGCCATTAACATTACGATTAGATCCCCAATTTGTTGATTCTATCCGAGAAGATAATATATCTGCAGGTTCCGCAATGGGGTGGTTACAATATTTGGAAATAAAACGCAGCCGTACAGATGTTAATGTTACAAATTTAGGGATGTTAAAGATGACAACAATCCTTGAAGGGTATAACACGCAAGAAAAGAAAAAACGTGAAGTTCATTTGCATTATCAACATGAAGAAAATATCTTTCAATTATGGCGTAGTTTACGATTTGGTAGCTCTTTAGAAGAGTGGTTGGAAAAAAATTTATAATGAGCATAAGAATGAACGTGAAAATATTAAAATTCACTACAGCTATATCGATCGCATTGTTGTTATCAGCTTGCTTGCGAGTTGAGGTCGCAACACCGGATAAGCCCATCAATATTAATATGAATGTAAAAATTGAACATGAAATCCAAATAAAAGCGGATAGGCAAGTAGAAGAATTATTGAAAGAAAATAGTGATTTGTTCGGTGAGGTAAATCCTAAATGAGTCGAATTATCAAGGTACTAGCACTATGTTCATTATTGACTGCTTTTCAGACGATAGCAATTACGGTTGATGAAGCCAAAGAAACAGGCCTATTAGGGGAAACACTGTCGGGCTATTTAGCTCCGATTAATACGAGTAACCAGGAGGCAACTAAGCTAGCAGCACAAATTAACCAAGAACGAGAAAAAAGATACAGCGAAATTGCTGCAAAAAATAACCTAAAAACAAATGAGGTCGCTAGGATAGCAGGGCAAAAACTTGTAGAACGGGCAAGTCCTGGGGAGTTTGTGCGTGGCATTAATGGCCAATGGTTACAAAAGAAATAAAAAGCGCACTCAGAAAGTGCGCAAAATATAACAATGGTAGCTTTGGGTTTTAATAATATATGACTTAAAAAGATTATATCTTAAGCGATAATAGTATTTATATGGTTTTGTGCTTGTTGATGTGCTCGTTCAACGGACTCTTGGCCTAACGATGTTCCTTCAGCAAAAACGAACTCAACGTCTGTAATGCCAATGAAATCTAAAAATAATGTTAAATAAGGCACCATGGTATCTGTTGGTGTACCTTTATAGATACCACCTCGACTCGTTAATACATAGGCACGCTTGTCTTTTAATAAGCCAACAGAACCTTGTTCTGTATATTTAAACGTGTGCCCTGAGCGAGCGATAAAGTCGAAGTAATGTTTTAAATGAGAAGAAATCGTAAAGTTATACATTGGAGCTGCAATAACAATCACATCGTGAGCTTTAATTTCATCAATCAACGTATTTGACAGGTCCAAATGTGCTTGTTGTTGTTCTGTTTTCGTGTCACTCGGGCTAAAAGCTGCTAAAATTTCACCGTCAATCGCTGGAATTGGCTCTTTGACTAAATCTCGTACAGTTACTGTATCTGCTGAGTGTTTTTCCTGCCATTGTTGAATAAAGTAATCTGCCATTTTATTGCTTTGTGAATAGTCAGCCAGAATACTTGATTTCAATAGTAATACTTTACTCATGTGTTCCTCTATTTTTAGGTAAAACTTTATTGGTAATGATACGTAAGGTGTAACTGATTGATAGGAAAAAAATTAGATAGCCTTCTTCAAAAAAATTGATGGTATTTTTATGTGATAATAACAATTAAAAATAAAAACGAAATTTAGCCCTTACAAATTGCGAAGTGGATTGGCTAGCGTGTATTGAAATTTATTAAAGATAAGGATTTAACAGGTGAAATCCATTCTGACAGCATTAACCGCTGATATTGGACAAACTTCATTACGTGACCAATGGTTACTAAAGAAAAGAGTGCAAGGTATTGCAAAGATCCAGAACGAAAAATCGCGCTCTGCGGTACTTGACGCTATTAAAATAGATATTGAAAAGGCCAAACAAAAAGTTGAAATTAAACGATTAAATGTGCCTAAAATTGTGTATCCGGATAATTTACCCGTCAGCCAGAAAAAAGAGGTTATTTTAGATGCCATTAAAAAGCATCAAGTAGTTATTGTTGCAGGTGAAACGGGCTCCGGAAAGACCACCCAAATTCCAAAAATTTGTCTAGAACTTGGCAGAGGGGTCCTAGGATTTATAGGCCACACTCAGCCAAGACGTTTAGCCGCACGCTCAGTCGCGACACGTCTTGCTCAAGAACTTGAATGTGAATTAGGTTCAAATGTTGGCTATAAAGTGCGATTTAGTGACCAAGTGAGTGAAACAACTCAAGTCAAATTGATGACTGATGGTATCTTGCTTGCGGAACTACAAAATGACAAATTGCTGTTGCAATATGACACTATTATCATCGATGAAGCTCACGAAAGAAGCCTCAATATCGACTTTATTTTAGGTTATTTACGTCAATTATTACCAAGACGCCCTGATTTAAAAGTTATTATTACATCAGCAACTATTGACCCAGAACGTTTTTCGAAACACTTTAATCATGCTCCGATTGTTGAAGTGTCTGGCCGTACCTATCCGGTTGAAGTCCGTTATCGTCCTATTATGGGAGATCAGAACGATAGCGACCGTGACCAAATAGATGGGATTATAGATGCAGTAAATGAGCTATCTGTTGAAGGTAATGGCGATATATTGATTTTTATGAGTGGTGAGCGGGAAATTCGTGATACCGCAGATGCGTTATCAAAACTTTCTTTACGTCATACTGAAATCTTACCATTATTCGCAAGGCTTTCTAATAGTGAGCAAAATCGCATCTTTCATCCTCATGGAGGACGTCGGATCATTCTTGCAACAAACGTAGCAGAAACATCATTAACTGTACCTGGTATCAAATATGTCATTGATACCGGTTATGCACGTATTAGTCGTTATAGTTACCGTACAAAAGTACAGCGTCTCCCTGTTGAAGCTATCTCTCAGGCTTCCGCTAATCAACGTAAAGGGCGCTGTGGCCGTGTTTCCGATGGGATTTGTATTCGTTTATATTCAGAAGATGACTTTCTATCACGCCCAGAGTTTACAGACCCTGAAATTTTACGGACGAATTTAGCATCAGTTATATTACAAATGACTTCTATTGGTCTTGGTGATATTTCTGCATTTCCATTTGTAGAGGCTCCAGATAAACGTAATATCCAAGATGGTGTGAAATTACTGGAAGAGCTAGGTGCAATTAAGTCCCACAAACAGGCAGATAAAGGCTATCAATTGACAGATACAGGTCGGCAGCTAGCTCAGCTTCCTGTTGACCCAAGACTTGCTCGGATGGTGATTGAAGCACGTAAACATGGTGCAGTACGTGAGACAATGGTGATTGTTTCTGCATTATCAATTCAAGATCCGCGGGAGAGACCGTTAGATAAACAGCAAGCTGCTGATGAAAAACATCGCCGTTTCCATGATAAGCAATCAGATTTCTTAGCCTTTTTAAATCTTTGGGATTACTTAAAAGAACAACAAACGCAGCTTTCTAACGCCCAATTTAGAAAAATGTGCCGCCAAGATTTTCTCAATTATTTACGTATTCGAGAGTGGCAAGATTTATATACCCAGCTGAGGCAAGTGGTAAAAGAGCAAGGTTTTGCAATTAATAGTTCTGAGGCTGATTTTCGAAGTATTCACGTTTCGCTATTGGCTGGGTTACTTTCACATATTGGTCAAAAAGATGCCGATAAACACGAATTCACTGGGGCTAGGAATGCACGTTTTACTATTTTCCCAGGTTCGGGGTTGTTTAAAAAACCACCAAAATGGACAATGGTTGCGGAACTTGTTGAAACATCGAAATTATGGGGAAGAATTGCCGCATCCATCGATGTTGAGTGGGTTGAACCCTTAGCTGAACATTTAACTAAACATAGTTATAGTGAGCCTCATTGGTCAAAATCTGAAGGCGCGGTAATGGCATCCGAAAAAGTGACTCTATATGGGCTACCTATTGTTGCGTCAAGGCAGGTTAACTATGGGAATATTGACCCATTACTATGCCGTGAGTTATTCATTCGTCACGCTTTGGTTGAAGGGGATTGGGTCACTCGCCACGCATTCTTTAAAGAAAATCTGAAATTATTATCAGAAGTAGAGGATTTGGAGCATAAATCACGTCGACGTGACATTTTAGTTGATGATGAAACATTATTTGCATTTTATGACCAACGTATCCCGAATGATGTGATTTCTTCCCGTCATTTTGATAATTGGTGGAAAACAGCATCTAAGCAACAATCTGACCTGTTAAGCTTTGAAAAAAGTATGCTGATTAAAGAGGATGCCAGCAATGTTTCGGCACTTGATTACCCTAACTATTGGCATCAAGGAGATTTAAAATTTCGGTTGAGTTACCAATTTGAACCTGGAACTGATGCTGATGGTGTGACGGTACATATACCTCTTGCTGTATTAAATCAGGTTCAGAATATTGGCTTTGATTGGCAAGTTCCTGGGCTGCGTCATGAGCTAATCGTTGCTTTAATTAAATCACTACCTAAACCTATTAGACGAAATTTTGTCCCTGCACCTAATTATGCTTCTGCATTTTTAGAACGAGTGCCAGAGCCTGAAGGCAGCGTATTGGATAAACTTGAACGTGAATTACGCCGTATGACAGGTGTCACTGTTGAACGTGAATCATGGCAATTAGCGCAGCTTCCAGCCCATTTAAAAATGACGTATCGTGTTGTGGGTGACAAAAATAAAACCGTTGCGGAAGGGCAAAATCTTGATGAGCTAAAAAATAGCTTAAAAGAAAAAGTGCAAGAAACGTTATCTGAAGTTGTGGATGACGGTATTGAGCAACACGGGTTACATATTTGGAGTTTTGGCGAATTACCTCAACGTTATGAGCAAAAAAGAGGCGGATATTCCGTTAAAGCTTATCCTGCGTTAGTCGATGAGAAAAATAGCGTTGGTATCAAGGTATTTGAAACCGAATTGGAACAACAGCAAGCAATGTGGGCCGGAGTGCGTCGGTTATTGCTGTTAAACATTCCATCGCCAATTAAATATCTACATGAAAAATTACCAAATAAATCAAAATTAGGTCTGTATTTTAACCCTTATGGTAAGGTATTAGAGTTAATTGATGACTGTATTGCTTGTGGCGTCGACCAAATAATTGCTGATTTTGGTGGTGCGGTATGGGATGAAGTGCAGTTTGAAAAACTGAAAGAGTTTGCACGTGCAGAATTAAATGATGTGGTTGTTAATATTGCTAAGCAAGTTGAACAAATATTAACAGCGGTGTTTGCTATCAATAAACGTCTAAAAGGGCGGGTTGATTTTTCGATGGCGATAGCGTTATCGGATATAAAAACACAAATGTCGAATTTGGTATTTAAAGGCTTTGTGACCACTCATGGTTGGAAGCGCTTACCTGATATTCTTCGTTATTTAAATGGAATAGAGCGGAGATTAGAAAAATTAGCGATTGACCCTAACCGAGATCGTGCTCAAATGAGTAAGGTAGAGCATGTTCAGAATATGTGGCAACAATGGCTAGCTAAATTATCTCCAATTCAGAGAAATATGCCAGAAGTTCAAGAAATTCGTTGGATGATTGAAGAATTGCGAGTTAGCTTGTTTGCCCAACAGCTTGGAACACCATACCCAATTTCGGATAAACGCATTATGCAGTTGATGGAACACTTATCACAACAGCTGTAAGAGCTATTATTTTTTACTCATTGGCGCTTCACATATTGTTTATGTGAAGCGTTTTTTATTTTAGTTAATCTTGGCTTATTTAGTTACAACATACCAAAGGAAATTAAAAATATAAACTTTCGAGTTCGTACAACAGTCATTTTCACTAAAATAAGAGAGCGAAAAATAGTGAAAGAGGTGGGGGTAATAGAAAATTATTGGGCTATTAAGCGACGAGGGACTAGGATTTTGCAGCAGATTAGGGCTTAAATTTACTCATAAAAATTAAGCCCTTTATATAAGACTAGGCAACCAAATAATAGAGCGCAGGAATAGCGGCTATCGCAATGGCATATGCCATAATTTTTTCAATCGCTTTTAATGGCATTTGGTTGGTTTGCTGCTGACGAGCATAGAAAAAGACCAAAATACCTGGAGCATACAAAACGACAGATAATAGCAAATTAATTAACCCTGATGCATAAAGCAGCCATAAACCATAAAGGCTGGCAATAGCTCCAACGGCAAGTAATGCTTTATTATGACGTTCAAAAGCCACTTTTACTAAAAATGCGCCAACAAGGAAATAAGGGACTAAAATCATTTCAGAGGCGATGGTAAGCAATGTGTTGTAATTACTCCCACTAAGCCAAATAAGAACCAAAGATAGTTGTACTGCACCATTGGTGAGCCATAAAGAAGATGATGGTGCATCATTTTTATTTAATTTGTTGAATATTTTAGGGAATGATTGATATTGGGCTGCGATATAAGGTACTTCCGCAGCCATAATAGTCCAGCTTAGATAAGCCCCACAAACGGAAATAATTAGGCCTGCCGCAATAATAATATCACCACTCGAACCAATTAAATTTACCATGAGCGGAGCCATGGATGGGTTTTTTATTTCTGCGAGTTCAGCTCTAGGCATGATACCTAGGGAAAGTAAGGTAACAAGAATGTAGATAATTAATGCAGAACTTACTGCAAAAATTGTTGCTAAGCCAACATCACGGCGATTTTTAGCTCTAGCAGAAACGACAACAGCACCTTCGATACCAATAAATACCCAGAGTGTAATCAGCATGGTATCTTTAACTTGTTCCCAAACCGGAACACCAAATTCGATACCACTAAAATCTGCATTGAAAATATCAAGTTTAAACGCAAAAAAAGCCAATACAATAAATAAGCCAAGAGGAACCAATTTTGCCATTGTAGCAAGTTTATTAATCCCAGCGGCTGTCTGTACCCCTCGAAGAACTAAATAATGAACAAACCAGAGAAGTATGGACTCTCCGATTAGAGCTTGCCATGTATTCCCATCACCAAAAACAATGTTATCAGGCGTATCCGTAAAAAAACTGATTGCTGCGAATACGATAACGAGATAAGACACATTGGCAACTACCGCACATAGCCAATACCCCCAGGCTGAACAAAAACCAATTAATTCCCCGAAGCCGACTTTTGCGTAAGTAAATATTCCACCGTCAAGGTCAGGACGTATGCGGGAAAGTAACAATAGGGCAAATGCTAAAAAGAGGATACCCACACCTGTAATTGACCAACCAATTATTAATGCGAGTGGGCTGGCAACTTCCGCCATATTTTGAGGGAGACTAAAAACACCGGCGCCAACCATTGAGCTAAGAACTAGCGCTGTTAGTGCGGTAAGACTCAAAGTATTTTTCAAAGTAAATCCTGAACGTTCAGAAATCAAAAGTTAAAATGACGTTAAAATGCCATTGCAATAATTAGTTTAACTAGTAGCCATTAAAAAAGCAGATAGAATGACTACATGTTTTCATAGGTGTGGATTCTACGAACGAAATGACAGATATGCAATGGCAATGTATGCATTTTTAAAGATGTTTTATGCACTTTTTTAAAAGAATGGAAGTGAATAGAGCCAAAGAAAATAAATAACGTAAAGAGAAAGTATAAAAACAAAAAAACCAGCCGAGTAGGCTGGTTTTAACATCACGTAATACTGGGTTATTTAAACAAGTCAGCACTGATGGTGACACTTCCACCATTAGATTGCCATTCTCTTGTAATATGGAAATACTTAGCCCCTTTAGCTTCAGCACGTTTTGCTATTTGGTAACGTACTTCTGGCGTATTGGTGTAATATCCTGAGAATGTAATAGAGTCAAATGGAACCATTTGAGCTGCTGCTGTTTTGTTCACTTCTTCAATAACATAGCCACTTGGCAGAGTCACACTAGTACGACCTGGCTGGCTGCTAGAGGTTTCAAAGAAACGACCGACTGCGCTTGTTGGCTCTTCAGAAGATGCAACACCTGGGATACGTACTTTTTTAGCTGCTTCACCGCCTTCAGCTAATAGAGCTCGACCAGCTTCTGAATCAGCAGGAACCACTGCGTCTTCATTAAGTACTTGTCGTTTCGGGGCATCTTTCTTATAGATGTAAGCCGTTGCTAATGTGTTTCCACCATCATTCATTGCGATATTACGAACCACATAGAATGAGGCTGCATTTTTTTCAAGGGCTTTTTTAGCAATAGCCTCATAGAGGTCTGGTTGAGAAGGGTAAAAACCGCTTACCGTAACAGTATCAAAAGGCTCATATTCTGTTGCGTCAGTTTTTGACATTTCTTCAACACCACCGAATACACGACGTTTCGGTGTACCAACTTCTGGTGCATCTTTTGCGTAGACATCTGCAACAACACGCATGTTGCCGCTATCACCTACATCATCAAGGCTTTGAATGTAAAAGGCATATGCCCCCATTTTATCAGCCCTACGGGAGACTGCATCGGATGCTTCATAAATAGCATTAAAGCGCCCGGTAACTGTTATACGCTCATAAGGTTTTAATTCAGTAGCCTGTTTTGGCGTCAATTCAACAGCCGCCTGAGTAGCAGTTATACTAGTTAATGATAACACCGCGGCTGCGATGACCGTAGTTTTCAGCTTCATACAAAATCCTTCCGCCTTGCGCAATTTATTATAAACATGCTGAATCTTAGTTGTATCACATGTACGTGATTATTACACGTAACGGAACCCGTTGTCTCATGATTTTCTTTTTATGAGAAATAAATAATTATTGACTAGTTAAATTTACCAGATTTTTTAAAGTATCCAGTATTTTATTGACCTAAAACTAAGATTTTCACTGCGAATTCCATTTACTGTCTAAGAATCGAGATCAATTATGGATCAAGAAGCTTATTTTCAGTAGGTTATTAGAACATTAAAAATCTGTTTATGCACAAAATAAGACTTTTCTCTGTGATGATAGTCATTATTTTAGCAAACACTCTATTAACAACATTACGTTAGGCATTAAAAAGGG
Source organism: Providencia sp. PROV004 (assembly GCF_011045615.1). Lineage (NCBI taxonomy): Bacteria > Pseudomonadati > Pseudomonadota > Gammaproteobacteria > Enterobacterales > Morganellaceae > Providencia > Providencia sp. PROV004. The sequence continues at coordinate 2,576,667 of NZ_CP042859.1, read as the reverse complement.
AACATTATGCGTATTGGTATACCAAGAGAAAGACTTGCCAATGAAGCGCGTGTTGCAGCTACACCATCAACAGTGACTCAACTTCTTAAGTTAGGTTTTTCTGTCTGTGTAGAACAAAATGCGGGTCATTTAGCCAGTTTTGATGATGTAGCATACGAACAAGCGGGGGCAGAAATCGTTGATCGTGATACTGCATTTGCTGCGGATATCGTTTTTAAAGTCAACGCGCCACTGGATGATGAAATTCCTCAGTTAAAAGAAGGGGCAACACTGGTGAGTTTCATTTGGCCGGCACAAAATGCTGAGCTAATGGAAGCGTTAAAAGCTCGGAAAATTAACGTGATGGCGATGGATGCCGTGCCACGTATTTCACGTGCCCAGTCACTTGATGCGCTGAGTTCAATGGCAAACATTGCAGGCTACCGTGCAATTGTTGAAGCTGCTCATGAATTTGGCCGTTTTTTTACGGGGCAAATTACGGCAGCAGGTAAAGTGCCTCCAGCGAAAGTCATGATCATCGGTGCTGGGGTTGCTGGCCTTGCTGCAATTGGTGCTGCAGGTAGCTTAGGCGCTATTGTCCGCGCTTTTGACACTCGCCCTGAGGTGAAAGAGCAAGTTCAGAGTATGGGAGCTGAATTCCTTGAGCTAGATTTCAAAGAAGAGGCTGGTAGTGGCGATGGCTATGCCAAAGTGATGTCAGAAGCATTTATTAAAGCTGAGATGGAATTGTTCGCTGCTCAGGCGAAAGAAGTTGATATCATTGTGACTACGGCACTGATCCCAGGTAAACCCGCACCTAAATTGATTACCAAGGAAATGGTTGAATCAATGAAACCAGGGAGTGTGGTTGTCGACTTAGCGGCGCAAACTGGGGGAAACTGTGAATTAACTCAAGCAGATAAGTTGGTTGTGACTGACAATGGCGTAAAAATCATTGGTTACACTGACTTACCAAGCCGTTTGCCAACTCAATCATCACAGTTATATGGAACAAACCTTGTTAACTTGATGAAACTGCTATGCAAAGAAAAAGACGGTGAAATCAACATTGATTTTGACGATCTGGTTATTCGCGGTGTCACAGTGATTAAGCAAGGTGAAATCACCTGGCCTGCCCCCCCAATTCAGGTATCTGCTCAACCGCAGGCGAAACCGCAATCGGTTGAAAAAGTTAAAGCGCCTGAGAAAAAGATGTCACCGACGCTGAAATATGGCTTGATGGCATTAGCCATCATCTTGTTTGGTTGGTTCGCTAATTCAGCGCCAAAAGAGTTTTTATCGCACTTTACGGTATTTGCATTAGCTTGTGTGGTCGGTTATTACGTGGTGTGGAATGTCACTCATGCATTGCATACACCGTTAATGTCAGTCACTAATGCTATTTCAGGGATCATCGTCGTGGGCGCCTTGCTCCAGATTGGAAACGGTGGCTGGGTAAGCTTCTTATCCTTTATCGCCATATTGATCGCCAGTATCAATATTTTTGGTGGGTTCACTGTAACCCAACGCATGTTAAAAATGTTTCGTAAAGGGTAAGGGGTAACTTATGTTGTCGAGTGGAATTGTGACAGCAGCTTATATAGTTGCTGCTATCCTATTTATTTTCAGCCTTGCTGGGCTATCCCGTCATGAAAGCTCCCAACGAGGGAATACTTACGGCATCATCGGGATGGCTATTGCATTGGTAGCCACGATTTTAGGTCCTCACAGTGCTAATGTGGGCTGGATGATCGTTGCGATGGTTATTGGTGCAGTGATTGGTATTCGCTTAGCGAAAAAAGTTGAAATGACAGAAATGCCTGAGCTGGTGGCTATTTTACATAGTTTTGTCGGTTTAGCAGCAGTGCTGGTTGGTTTCAACAGCTTTATCGCAAGTGAAGGGCACGCTGATGTTGTGATGGAAAACATTCATTTAACAGAAGTTTTCTTAGGGATCTTCATTGGTGCGGTTACCTTCACTGGCTCAGTGGTCGCTTATGGTAAATTATCAGGAAAAATGTCATCAAAACCGATGATGTTACCTAATCGCCATAAACTGAATTTAGCGGCGTTAGTTGTTTCATTCATTCTGTTAGTGATTTTCGTTAAAACAGAAAGTGTGGGCTTACAAGTCTTCTTGATGCTAATCATGACTGCGATTGCTTTAGCTTTTGGCTGGCATTTAGTGGCATCAATTGGTGGAGCGGATATGCCTGTGGTTGTTTCAATGCTGAATTCTTATTCAGGTTGGGCTGCTGCAGCGGCAGGTTTCATGTTAAGCAATGACTTGTTGATCGTCACAGGGGCATTGGTCGGTTCTTCAGGTGCGATTCTGTCCTATATTATGTGTAAGGCGATGAACCGTTCGTTTATCAGTGTTATTGCAGGAGGCTTCGGTACAGATGGCTCTTCAACAGGCACAGAAGAAGAAATGGGTGAGTACCGTGAAAGCACGGCAGAAGAAGTCGCTGAAATGTTGAAAAATTCAACATCGGTAATTATCACTCCAGGCTATGGTATGGCGGTTGCACAAGCACAATACCCTGTTGCGGATATCACCACTAAACTACGTGAACGTGGTATTAATGTGCGTTTTGGTATTCACCCTGTAGCTGGGCGTTTACCTGGCCATATGAACGTATTATTAGCCGAAGCTAAAGTACCTTATGATATCGTATTGGAAATGGATGAAATTAATGATGATTTCTCTGATACCGATACCGTTCTTGTTATTGGTGCTAACGATACGGTTAACCCAGCGGCTCAAGAAGATCCAAACAGCCCAATTGCAGGTATGCCAGTTCTTGAAGTTTGGAAAGCAAGCAATGTCATTGTATTTAAACGTTCAATGAATACTGGCTATGCTGGGGTACAAAACCCATTATTCTTCAAAGAAAATACGCAGATGTTGTTTGGTGATGCGAAAGATAGCGTTGATGCAATCTTACGTGCATTGTAATTTAATGAGTTACTAATTCATTTCAAAAAAATTAGCAAAGTAAATAAGAAGGGGTGATTGGTTAATTCCAGTCACCCCTTCTTGATATTTGAGAGTTAAATCAGTTTATGTGATGCAGTCTTATAAACGCATCATTTGAGGCAAAATCGAGCGCAATTGGTTAGCCCTCGAGCAAAGGTAAACACTAATAAAAACGCTAGTGTTGATATTATGAGCATGCTCATCATGAGAACTCCGCCATTGAAATTATCCATGACATATCCTCCCACTAAGCTACCAATAGTAATTAAAATTAAAAACATAAAGGTAATCAAAGCTGAACCTTTTTCGGTTAATTCTGGAACATGAACGTGCATCCACATGTTGATTGTTGCAGGAACCATACCCGCAGCAACTCCCCATGAAAAAACAAATATGATACTGGTTGCCCAATTAAAATCTAAAACAGATAATGCGAGAAAAGCTAAGGCCAATAAAAGTGCACTAATCGCAAAATTATAACGAACATTATGTTTTCCGACATAACCTGCCAGTATATTGCCAACGACGCTAGCCACTCCAAAAAAGAGTAATAATGCTGAAATTTGCCCTTCGATAAAGCCTGCGGTTTGTTTAAAGAATACCGTAAAATAATTATAGGCAGAGAAATGTGCTAAAAAAATCAGTGTGAATATAACTAACCCTTTACGTGCAATAGGGTGCGAGGGCATCAATAATAACTCTTTCCATTGCATAGACGAGGACGGCTTTAATGATGGTAAAGAAAAATACTGCATTAAAAATGCGATAGCGCCCGCAATGACTAATGCAATATAAGGTGTTCTCCAACCATAGTTATCAGATAGCCAAGCGCCTAGAGGTACGCCGAGTACGGTAACTAATGTGACTGCCGAAAAAAATATTGTTACGGATGTGGTAATTGACATGTTTTTAGGTGCTAAACGTACGACTAAGCCAGCAGCAACACCCCAAAAACCCCCTAATGCAATTCCTAATGCGAAACGACCTAATAAAACTAAACTAAAATTAGAAGCGAAAGCCGTAATTGCGTTGGCTAATATCATGAGAGCAACTAAGAAAAGTAATACTTGGCGTCTATCGATATTTTTTGCATAAATGGGAACAAATAGGGAGGATACCATACCTGCGATAGATGTGACTGTCACGGTAAGTCCTGCAGTACCTGTTGATATTTGGAAATCATAAGCGATATTATTCAGGACGCTAATCGCTAAAAATTCACCAGTAACAATAATGAAGCAAGCAAAAGTTGCAGATAATAGTGAAAGCCAGTTACCATTGTGCGAAGAAAAATGAGTTGTTGTCATTTGCTTTCCATGAAAATTGAGTTATTTACAAAAAAATAATTTTATAGTGACCGCTATAAAATTATAGTGCTATTCTTTATGCAAATTTAGGCGCTGTCAATTATTTTTGTAGTGACCACTATAAAATAGTTATGGCATCGTGAGTTGACTGCGAGTAAAGTGAGAAGATGAATCAAATAAAACGCGGGCGGCCTAAAGGCTTTGACCAACAAGATGCATTAGCTAAAGCCATGTTACTTTTTTGGCGAAATGGCTATGTTGCAACCTCAATTAGCGATTTAACTCATGAGCTAGGTATCACCGCACCTAGTCTTTACTGTGCTTTTGGTGATAAAGCATCGTTGTTCAATCAATGTATTGATTATTATTTGATGAATGAAGCTTGCCCTATTTTGTCTATCGTAAAGCAAGCTAAAACGGCGAAAATTGCGATTGAATTACTGATGTACGAAAGCGCCAAAAGGCTAATTCAGCCAAACAAACCCGCAGGTTGTATGTTGATTACTGCGGCAATGAATGGGGCGAAGCAAATCGAAGATGTGCAATTAAACGTTCAAGAAAAACGTAAGAGCTATCAAGAGATTCTACTAGAGCGCATGCGCAAAGGTATTGCTGATGGCGATGTTGCACCAGATGCACCGATTGAAGCTATCGTTGATTTTTATATCACGGTAATTGATGGTTTTACCATCCAAGCGTGTGACGGAATTGAACTTGAGAGGCTGAATCAAGTTATTTTTAATGCTATGCAGGTTTGGCCAGTACTTAATTCCAGCCAACATAAACAGAATCAGGATTGAATTGCTCCCCTAGTTAGTGAATTAGGGGGAGCAATTTTTAAATGATTAATTAATCTTCATCAGCAGGGGTGATAGGGCAGACAAAGCCGTCAGGTTTAATCGCTAATAAATCACATTTTAGCTTATCGATGACATGCTCTGCGGTATTCCCCAAAAAGGCCGCTGAAATCCCTGTACGGCCTAAAATACCCAGCACCACAACCCCCGCATGTAATTCTTCACACATGTCAGGAATAATTTTTTCAGGTAGGCCTTCACGGACATGGGTGTACTTTTCATCAATCCCAAATTTTTGCCGTAGCTCTTTCATCGCAATTAAATGTTGGCCACGTAGTGCGTTGTTATATAAGCTCGGGTCGAAATCGGGCAACTCTATGGCAATATTCATTGGCGCAACAGGATATGCGCTTACTAAATGAATTTCCTGTTCTTTAATAATGCGTGTTGCTAAGTCTTTTGTTTTTTCGACCAATTTAATATTGAGGTCATCGTGATAAGATTCCTCATTTGATAAATTAACGGCAACAACCACGGAACCGTGGTCTGGCCATACTTTATCTTTCACCATCCAGACAGGAGCAGGGCATTTTCGGAGTAAATGCCAGTCTAACGGGGTAAAAATAATTGACTCGAAATTATCGGTTTGATGTGCCATTTTCAGTAATAAGTCATGTTCACCACTGATAACTTCCTGAATAATGGCCTCATATGGCTTGTTGTGCCAAATAACTTTAATTTCAATATCAATGCCTGCTTCAAGATAGAAATGAGCTTGTTGTTTGATCCACGCTGCTTTTTGGCTTATTACACCTTTACGCATGGCATTACGCTCTTCAGGGGACAGTAATGTTGTCATGTCATAGGAAAGGTCGTAGATAGGCAAAAACGCTTTTATCCGTCCACCATTACGCTGCACGATGTAGACAGCACGTCTTAATGCAGGTTGATCATCCTGATTTGGGTCAATTGCAACTAGCAGATTTTTATAGTTTGCCATATTGAAATCCTCTCGATACACGGATATTTCCATATAGATAAACTATGATATTGAGATTAAATAGGCAAGAAATCTAGGGAAAAAAATGAAAACGGATCACTGATAACGTGATCCGTTTAGGGATATTAGCATGTAATTGCGGAAACTTTACCAGCAATATCAGTCAGTTTAGCCATATCTTCGATGGTGATATACTTACCTTTAACACTCAGCATGCCACTTTTTTGAAAGCGGCCTAATAAACGGCTGATGGTTTCAACAGTTAATCCAAGATAGTTACCAATATCTCCACGAGTCATGGTCAATCTAAATTCTCTTGGTGAAAAACCGCGTTCTGCAAAGCGGTGTGAGAGGTTAAGAATAAATGCAGCTAAACGTTCTTCCGCATTTTTCTTAGATAATAAAAGGATCATTTCTTGGTCACCTTTAATTTCACCGCTCATTAAACGCATAATTTGCTGACGTAAATTAGGCATTTTGCCTGATAAATCATCTAATGTTTCAAAAGGTATTTCACAAACCATTGATGTTTCAAGTGCTTGTGCAAAACTTGGGTGCTGTGTATGAATGATGGCGTCAAAACCAACAAGGTCTCCAGCTAAATGAAAACCGGTAATTTGCTCATCGCCTTCTTCGGTTATTGTATAGCTTTTTATTGTACCAGAGCGGATGGCATATAATGAACGCAACTCATCGCCTGCTTTAAACAAAGCTTGGCCTTTTTGAATTGGTTTCTTGCGTTCGATGATATTATCAAGTTGATCCAGTTCATGTTCATTCAGCGTAAAAGGAATGCAAAGTTGGCTAATACTGCAGTCCTGGCAATGAATAGCACAACCACCAGACTGGATGCGACGAACAACTCTTTTTTCTGGGATCATATTTAAGGCTCAATCAAGTTAAAATTATTGATATGAGTCAATTTTAACATAAGATAATGCAACTGGTAAGTAGTAATGTATGACAGAATCGACTTAATAAACAAAAAAGCCAATCAGAGAACATGGAAGAAATTAGTGAATTTAGATATTAATGCTAAATTAAAGAAGATTACTAAATATAAAATTTGATATAGATTAAATTTCACCCTCTAAACGATAAAAAGATGACAGATATCACCATTGTAATTAATACTTAAAATTATAGTGCTTGAGCACGAAATATTAAACTAATTAGCATTAATTTAACACGAAAATAAATTTATGAATATCAATTTTTCAAATTAACCTCAATAAGGAGATTATAATGACACTTACTCAACAGTCTTTACCCACTTCGATGACAGTTGTTGACATTATAGAACCTGGTGGGTCAGAAAAGCTGCGATTAATTGATAAACCGTTACCTAGAATTTCTGCAGGGTATTTACTTGTTAAGGTGGAAGCTGCGGGCGTTAATCGTCCTGATATTTTTCAGCGTAAGGGATCTTATCCTCCACCGGCTGATGCTTCACCGATTATGGGGCTTGAAATTGCAGGAACTATTGTAGGCAAGGCGGATGATGTAGCGGAATGGCAGCTAGGTGATAAAGTTTGTGGGCTGGTTGCTGGGGGCGGTTATGCGGAATATTGTCTAGTGCATAAGCACATCGCCTTACCGTTAGGGAATTTATCTTTTATCGAGGGGGCGGCAATACCTGAAAACTTTTTTACTGTTTGGGCAAACGTTTTTCAAATCGGCAAGTTAAAAAAAGACGAAACAGTACTTATTCACGGGGGAACATCGGGTATTGGTAGTGTGGCGATTATGTTAGCGAAAGCGTTTGGTGCAACAGTGATTACCACTGTTGGTTCTGAGGATAAGGCTGAAGTTGCAAAATCGTTAGGTGCAGATTGTGCTGTTAACTATAGAAAAGATGATTTTGTTGAGGCTACGCTCAATTATACCTCCTCTCGAGGTGTAGATATGGTCGTGGATATTATCGGTGGCGATTATGTTGCAAAAAATTATCAAGTTGCTGCTAAGTTTGGGCGCATTATCCAGATTGGGATGATGAAAGGTAACCCTAAAGAGTTAAATATGATGCCTTTAATGGTAAAAAGATTAACTCATACGGGATCAACAATGCGTTCTCGAACTATTGAAGAAAAAGTTTTGATCGCACAAGAGCTCAAAGAACAAGTTTGGGGGATGTTACAAAAAGGTGAAATTAAACCTATTGTTAACAAGATCTACCCTTTAGCCCAAGTAAAAGACGCTCATGAGTATATGGAATCAGGTGACCTTACTGGTAAAATTATACTAATAAACAATTGACTATAATTTTTTAATCTGGTTTTTATTGTTGTATTACGATATATTTATAATAGTAAAAACCAGTCCATTTATAACAAATAATTTACATAATCAAGTCTTTTTAGCGTAAATATCTCTTTACAGTTAACTAAATTTTGATTTTTTGTGCTCGTCCACAAATTAGAATGAAATTCCAATTGGTTTGTTAATAATTTAATAAAAATAGATTATATCTATAAACAAGTTGGCCATTAACGGTTTGTTTATCAATAAGTAATCCTTAAATGATATTTTTAAATGTATATCATTAATATATTGATATCTTTTATATAAACACAGCCCGTTATGCACTTTCCAATGATATTAAGTTAAGTGACTTAAATGCAACTAGCGGCTGCTAATTGCAGTTTGAAGGTGTAGTAATGATGAATAATTTTAAAAATGCAAAGATGAATGTAGATGCATTGTTTTTAGGCCCTAAATCTGAAAATGCTGTCTTTTTCAAAGAAATGATGGAATATTCAGTGAGTGAACACATGCATTGGCGCTCTAGCTATCATCCAGAAGACCCTGATCTTATCTCTACCGTTGACCGCTATGCCCCTGAATACCGAGATACGTTATATCGTACAGAAGGTATTCTTAATCAACTCTCTTCAAAATTAAAAACAACATCAGTTCCATGGTTCTCTCCACGTTATATGGGCCATATGAATGCAGATACGCTGATGATTTCTAATTTAGCTTATGTTATGGCGATGATGTACAACCCTAATAATTGTGCACAAGAATCTTCTCCGACGACAACCGTTTTAGAAATAGAGGCCGGATTAGATTTATGTGCCATGTTTGGTTATGACGTACAACATGCTTGGGGGCATATTACATCAGGTGGGACAGTAGCTAACTATGAAGGATTATGGGTGGCTAGAAATATTAAAACACTACCGTTGGCGGTTATGCAGCACCCAAAATCCCAATACTTGCTAAAGGGGAAAACCGAAAAAGAGTTGCTCAATCTTTCAGTGCCTACAGTTCTAGATTTAATTGACGAATTAAAGAAACAGCAAATTTTTGAAGAAATTCGTGATCTGACCTGTCGTGGCGTTGGAATAGAGCAAGGAAAACTCGGTAAGTTATTGGTTCCTCAGTCTAAACACTATTCATGGATGAAAGCGATGGATATTCTTGGTTTAGGCCAACAGAATATTGTGCAACTACCCGTTGATGCAAGTTATCGAACGGATGTGTGTAAAATGCGTGAAACCGTATTTGCATTGATTGAGCAAGAAGAACCTATTTTAGCAGTCGTTGCCGTTATGGGAACCACAGAAACTGGCGCAATTGACAATGTCAAAGAAGTCATTGAGCTACGACGTGAATGTGAGCAACGTTTTGGTGTTTCTTTTTATGTGCATATCGATGCTGCTTATGCGGGATACGCTTGTGCGATGTTTCGTGATGAAGAAAATCAATTTATGGAGTATGAGAATTTAATCCAACGGTATCATAGTGAAGGAATTTTCCCTGAAAATATGGTGTGGCCAAAACGCGATGTGTATGAAAGTTTTAAAGCATTAAGCCAAGCTGATTCTATTACCGTTGACCCTCATAAAGTGGGGTTTATTCCGTATGCGGCGGGGGCAATTTGTATGAAAGATAAGCGGATTGTAGATTTGGTTTCTTACCATGCCGCTTATGTATTTGAAGAAGTGCAAGAAAAACAGCGTAAAGCAGAAAAAACGCAAAATGTATTACTTGGCTCTTCCATCATGGAAGGATCAAAAGCGGGCGCAACCGCCGCAGCGGTATGGGCTGCACACCGCTTAGTCCCATTAAATGTTTTAGGGTATGGAAAAGTGATTGCCGCAGGGATCATCACAGCTAATTGGATGATTGACAAAATTAATCAATGTGAGCCTTTCATTATTGATGAGCGTCAATTTTCAATTATAGCGATGCCTACGCCTGATTTTCATATGATTAACTTTATGTTTCGTGAAATCGGAAACACCTCTTTAGAAAAGCAAAATCAGCTCAATAAGCGGCTATATGAATTATGCTCTTATGCAGCTGGTCGGAGTTATTCTAATGATTTTCTCACCTCATCAACTTCGCTAACTTATGACGAATATGGTGATAATCCATTGAATTTATGTCGAGATGCACAGTTCTCTGATAACGAATGGCATAAAGTGCGGTCAATTTATGTACTACGGGCAGCGATCATGACGCATTGCTTGCGTGATAGGGCACATTTTGAAACCTATTGGGCGGAGTTAAAAAATATCTTTGAAGATAAACTGCAACAACTCATTAATGAAGAAAATAAGTCAAATCATTCCAATTATAAAATTAATATTTAATTGATTGTTAGGATCTCAATATGAAAAATCGCACACTTGGTAGTGTATTTATTGTTGCAGGTACTACGATTGGCGCAGGTATGTTAGCTATGCCTATCGCGGCTGCGGGTAATGGGTTTTTAGTTAGCTTGGCTATGTTATTAGTGTTATGGGCATTGATGTGTTACACAGCATTGCTTTTGGTCGAGGTTTATCAACATGAATCCCACGAAACGGGGATTGGTAGTGTTGCGCAGCGGTATTTAGGGTCTAGTGGCAAATTTATTACGGGTTTCAGTATGATGTTCCTTATGTATGCACTGACAGCGGCTTATGTCAGTGGTGCAGGGGAAATCATTACTTCAAATTTAAAAAGTAGTTTTGCCATTGAAATGGCCGATTGGATGGGAATTGTTGTATTTACCGTCATTGGCGGTGGCGTTGTATGTTTCGGGACTTCATCCGTAGATTTTATCAACCGTATTTTATTTGCTGCAAAAATTGTTTTCCTAGTCATTATATTGGCATTAATGATACCGCATGTTGAGCAACAAAATTTATTGGCTGCGCCAACTGAAAAAGTTCTCATTTTATCTGCGATACCGGTATTTTTTACCTCATTTGGTTTTCATGGTAGCGTCCCAAGTATCGTTAAATACATGGGAGGGGATGTCAAAAAACTGCGGGTTATTTTTATCATCGGAAGTGCTATCCCATTGATTGCTTATATTTTATGGCAAATCGCAACCTTAGGGAGTATTGGTACAACCACGTTCGTTGGTATTTTGGCTGAAAACGCAGGGCTTAATGGACTATTAGATGCAATTAAGGATGTGGCTCAATCAGGAAAAACAGAGTTAATTGCACAAATGTTCATGAGCTTGGCTCTAGCGACATCTTTCCTTGGGGTTGCTTTAGGGTTATTTGACTTTTTAGCAGACTTATTTAAACGTCAAGATAATGCTTCAGGGCGTCTACAAACAGGTTTACTAACCTTTGGACCACCGCTAGTTTTTGCTTTATTTTATCCTAAAGGGTTTGTGATGGCATTAGGGTATGCCGCAATTGCACTTTCAATACTAGCTTTATTACTACCTAGTGCAATGGCATTTAAATCAAGGGCATTGAACCCACAGAAATATCAAGTATTGGGTGGTGGATTAGGTCTATCATTGGTATTTATTTGTGGCATTATAGTTATTGGTGTTCAGTTAGGGATTGTTTTCAACATATTACCTAATATTGGCTAATAAACCGTTTACTTGCCAGCTGTCTTTTGATAGCTGGCTTGTTCCTTTCCTTAAAGCCTTTCTCAAATTTACGGCATAATTTACTCAGTTAGACAATTTACCGCACATTTTTTACTGTTGTATCGACATTTAGTCGGTATAATCCATATAAGAATGATTATCATTAGCACGTTATGCACAAAAACAGATATATCTAAAGCTGGCATTTTCTGTAAAAGTAACTATTATGTTAGATATATCGGTTTTAGAGTAAATAACCCTGAGAATTTTAATGGCCAGTGAACAACAACTAGACCCGTGTTTGTGTAACGGTAAAAGTGTCAGTCGTATGTTTAACCCTAAACAGTTAAGGATTTATATCCTACATTTACTGACGGGGGGAATTAATTATGGTTATGAGTTAATAAAAAAAATTGCAGAAGAAACGGCAGGTTTTTATTGTCCAAGTCCGGGTGTAATTTATCCGACTCTAACGTTATTAGAAGAGTTAGGGTTTATTTCAGCGGGTAAAGATAATGGAAAAGGGCGCAAGTGTTATGTGATTACTCCAGAAGGTCGCTGTTTTTTATTACTCAAAGCTGAAATATTGGCAGAAGTTCAACTAAAATTAAAATATGCACAGGAATTAAAAGCAGGTAATCAATTTGCTAATGAAATTGAATGTGCTGTAGATAAATTTAAGTCATTGTTGAGACACCAAATCGTGATACAACAGTTGACAAAAGAAGAGACAACAAGAGTCGTTGAGATCATTAACCGCGCAGTGGAACGAATTGAGCAAGTTAATGCGGTGTTAGTGGCAGAGGGAAAATCAAATGGCTAAAACGAATGATATTATACAAGCAAAAGAGCATTTATATATGAAAGAAACAAGCAAAATACCACAGAGCAACGACCCGGTTACTTCTGAAAATGAACCGCCTGTGAATACGAATAAAGATGTTAAATTTAAAGAGGTTGTTTGCCCCAATGTCCCAACGTCATATTTTAAGCGAGCTAAAAAACAAAAAATAAAATAATAATTTGGATAGTTTACAAAATCTTTATTCATACGAAAGGCATAAAGAATAAATGCAATTATTTTCATTATTGATGAATAACAGTACTCAATTTTCTATTATTTCGTCAATAAGGTAAATTTTAGGGTACATATAATTATTTTGTAAACTGTAACTATCATCCTATATCAGTATACGACTTATTGAGAAGGCCCCCTGATCACTTAGCGTCATCAGGGGGTATCGGTTATAAGCCCAATTTAGCGTGTATTTGGGCTATTTCATTTATCCACTGTTGTTGTAACTGTGGCTTTTGGTGGCTTAGTTTGCGTTTTTGATCCGCAAGTAACTTTTGCTCTAATATCAGTAATGTTTCTAGTAGCTCATCTTCATGCGCATCTTCCTCACAAGGAATTTTAATCGCCGATTTAACAGAGACATCTCTCCCAAGTGTAGGCGTTAATAATGACTGGGATTGCAGCTCGATTTTATGATAAATATCATCAACATTAAGGTATTCCTCTAGCCGATTATCATCGATAAACCAGAAGCGTTGGCAGCTATTTTCAATGAGCCATCTATCATGGCTTACAACCAATAATGCTCCAGAAAATAAGCTAATTTGTTCACAAAGCGCTTCCTTGCCTTCTAGATCAAGGTGATTGGTAGGTTCGTCCAATAAAATCAACTCGTACTGAGCTAAACTTAAACCAATAAACAATAACCTAGCGCGTTCTCCACCACTCAGTGTTACTACTTTCTGTTGATGGCGTGAATAAGCAAAACCAGCGCCAATCAAGGCCATTTTTCGTTGTTCATCGGTTAAAGGTGCAAAATGACGTAGTGCCTCTAGTAGGCTATCATTATCATTTAGCTGCTCTAATTGTTGGTCATAATAACCAGCACTGATAGCTGGGTGAAACTTCAATTGCGAGCTATAACGCAAATCTTGTTGATAACATTGCCAAAGTAGACGTAATAGTGTCGATTTACCACAGCCATTAGCGCCCATGATGGCGATACGGTCACCACTTTTCACTTGATGAAATGCCGTTTTAAACAACTGATTTCCATTCGGTGTTGAAACAACAGTGTATTCCAACTCCAAAACTCTATCTGCAGGAATCGCTTTGCCATTTAAAGCAAGCTTCCATTGATAGCCTTCAGTTAACTCAGTTTGGGCATCTTTAAGCCGATCAATATGTTTTTCCATCTGCTTGGCTTTGCGTGATAAGGCTTCATTGTCATACACATGCCCCCAAATAGCTAAGCGCTTGGCACTTGATGCAATACGGTCAATTTCTTTTTGCTCGGCTTGATTACGACGTGCATCAGTAATGTCTTTTTCACTCAATGCTTGCCGTGCTGCACTGCAAGGTAACCGATAAAAATGCAGTGATTTATCTCGTAAAATCCAAGTGCAGTTACTCACCTTATCTAATAATGACTGGTCATGAGACACGAGTACGAAACTGCCTTTCCATGACTGTAAGAAATTACCTAACCAAATAAGTGTGGGTAAATCTAAATGATTACTTGGTTCATCAAGTAGTAGTAAATCGGGCTGCTCAATTAAAGCACGACCTAGAAGCAAACGAGTATGTTGCCCTCCACTGATGGCATAAGCTTTTTGTTCCCACTGTTCAGGTGTAAAACCTAATTCTGATAATAAAACTTCAGCCCGCCAGCGTTCAGTGACTTTGTCTTGTTCAGGTAATTTTTGAACCAGTGCATCAAGGAGTGTTAAGGAAGCAATATCATCGGGTAAATGTTGTTCAATATAAGCAGTAACACAGTGGTTCGCATAAGTAATACTGCCATTATTAGGGGACAATTGCTGGGTTATTAGCTTCAATAATGTACTTTTTCCGCTTCCGTTATGGCCAATTAAACCAATACGGTCGCCTTGTTGAACGGTAAAAGAGATATCATTCAATAAAGTCGAGGTTGAAGTATCGTAATTTAGTGATTTTACAGTTAATAAAGTGCTCATAGCTTACTCAAATTTTAGGCATAAAAATGCCAGGGCATAGTCGTCACGACAACCCAGTAAGCTGAGGGAAGATTTTCTTTAGTGGCTTCGCTCAGGCAGGGTTATCGCAGTATAAAACTGTGAAAGCCTGAGCTCTGGCGATTACCAAAGAAGTGTGAGTATTCAATAAGATCACACAACAGCATAGATTAGCCTCCTTAATATTTGTTAAGTTAATCCATGAGATAATCATAGCAAACATAGTCTTTGGCAAACAATGTCCAGAAATGCGTTGTTTGATTATTATTGTTAAATTAAGTATATCCACAGATATAAATGATACTTATATCATGCACGAAGAAATGAATAATACTGCTGTGAATTGGGTTCTTCGTTGGTAGCGTTTAAAATTAGGATGCAAAAGCTAAGAGAGCCCCACATGAACGTAGAAATAAAGTCAGCAACCCACCAAGATGCCGCTTTGATATTAGATATGATCATTGAACTTGCGGATTACGAAAAAGCACGTCATGAAGTGAAAGCTACAGTTGCTGATATCGAAAATTCCTTATTCGATGAAAATTCAAGCACTGAAGCATTGATTTGTTATGTCGATGGGCAGCCAGCAGGGTATGCCGTATTCTTTACAAGTTATTCAACATGGTTAGGTAATAGTGGCATTTATTTAGAGGATTTATATGTATCCCCTAATTATAGAGGGGCAGGAGCCGGAAAAAAACTATTGAAACATATTGCAAAATTGGCCGTAGATCGAAAATGCCAGCGTCTGGAATGGAGCGTTCTTGATTGGAATCAGCCAGCGATTGATTTCTATAAAAGTATAGGTGCGCAACCACAGGATGAGTGGGTTCGTTACCGCATGGACGAAAAAACGATAGCTGAATTTGCTTGCTAATATTTATTCAAATCAAATGTTATTAATAAAGCCAGTAAACTAATTGACTGGCTTTATTTTTTATATATTGAATTAAATGTATACAATTAATGCCTTATTATTGTTTTTATCTGTCTATTCTACCTTTTTGTGACACAAGGCAACTTCACTTAACTTAAATGCTGATAAAATGTTATTAAATTAGATAGATAGCTAATTTAATAACTGTGTTTACACGTACTAACATAGTTAAAAAATAAAAAATTATTACTTTTGTCTTAGTTGTATTTATTTAGCATATAGGACAATTATATCGTTTTATTAATATTTACCAGGTTAATAATCAAAATAATTGTTGTTCCTTGTTTTCTCATTTAATGGAAAGGGATGGTATGAAAATAAATAAGCAAAAAATATCTTTTTACATCATTTTAATAATAATTATTGTTGCGGGTGGTTTTTATTACTGGAATGTTAATTCAGGTGGGCTACCTGCTGGATTTGCACAAAGTAATGGCCGTATAGAAGCAACGGAAATTGATATTGCGACTAAGACTGCAGGGCGCATTGAAACGATTAATGTAAAAGAAGGCGATTTTGTTAAAGAAGGGCAAGAACTTGCTCGTATGGATACACGAGCGCTCCAAGAGCAGCTTCATGAAGTACAAGCCCAGTTACGCCAAGCGATTAGTGCAGTGACAACAGCCGAATCTGCTTTAGCCCAACGAAAAAGTGAAAAAGTTGCCGCTCAAGCGGTTGTTCGCCAACGTGAAGCGGAATTAGACGCCGCACAGAAACGATTAAATCGCTCTAGAGCTTTGGTAAGAACCAACGCTGTTTCTCAACAACAAGTCGATGACGATACAGCGCAGATGCAAGGTGCTCGCGCAGCACTGGAGGCGTCAAAAGCGCAAGTTGCCGCCGCGACATCAGCGATTGATTCTGCAAGCGCCGGTATTGTCCAAGCGAAAAACCGTGTTGATGCAGCGACAGCAACGGAACGTCGCATTATTGCGGACTTAGATGACAGTATTCTAAAAGCACCAAGAAACGGGCGCATTCAATACCGTGTCGCTGAGCCTGGAGAGGTACTTGGCGCTGGTGGGCGGGTCTTGAATATGGTCGATTTAAGTGATGTGTATATGACCTTTTTCTTACCGACTGAAGATGCAGGTAAAGTTGCCTTAGGCAGTGATGTTCACATTATCCTTGATGCTGCACCAAACATCGTGATCCCAGCAAAAACCACGTTCGTGGCAAGTGTTGCACAATTCACACCCAAAACCGTAGAAACACAAAATGAACGCTTAAAATTGATGTTCAGAGTACGTGCGCGTATTTCCCCTGAGTTATTAGAGCAACACTTAGAATATGTCAAAACAGGGTTACCTGGTAAAGCGTATGTACGTTTGGATCCGAATGAATCTTGGCCTGCTGAACTTGAGGTGAGATTACCACAATGACCAATAAACTGATGGATGATGTGATTATCGATATACAGCATGTCAGCCAGCATTATGGTGATAATTGTGCGTTGGATGACATTGTACTTTCCATCCCAGCAAGAAAAATGGTTGGGTTGATTGGTCCAGATGGTGTAGGAAAATCAAGCTTGATTTCTCTGATCGCGGGGGCAAGAGTGATTCAAGAAGGCCAAATAACGGTACTTGATGGTGATATGAATGACATTGAACACCGCCGAGCTGTTTGCCCTCGCATCGCTTATATGCCACAAGGTTTAGGGAAGAATCTCTACCATACATTATCTGTTTATGAAAACGTCGATTTTTTTGGGCGTTTATTTGGCCAATCAAAAGCTGAGCGTGAATATCGCATTCAAGATTTACTTGAAAGTACAGGGCTTGCACCCTTTAAAGACCGTCCTGCTGGCAAATTATCAGGAGGCATGAAACAAAAGTTGGGATTATGCTGTGCGTTAATTCATGATCCCGATTTATTAATTTTAGATGAACCTACCACTGGGGTTGACCCGTTATCTCGTGCACAATTTTGGGATTTAATCGATCGTATTCGTTTGCGACAAACCAATATGAGTGTTTTGGTCGCAACAGCTTACATGGAAGAAGCCGAACGTTTTGATTGGTTAGTGGCAATGGATGATGGCAAGGTGCTTGCCACTGGCCATGCATCTGAATTAAAAGCACAGACGCAATGTGATGACCTTGAAGCTGCGTTTATTCAATTACTACCAGAAGAAAAGCGTAGTGGACACAAAAAAGTGGTTATCCCGCCACGTGATACATCAAAAGACAATGTTATTGCCATTGAAGCGCAAGACTTAACCATGCGTTTTGGTAACTTCGTCGCCGTTGACCACGTTAATTTTAAAATCCCTAAAGGGGAAATCTTTGGCTTCTTAGGCTCCAATGGTTGTGGTAAATCCACTACCATGAAAATGCTGACAGGCCTACTTCAAGCCAGTGAAGGGCAGGCATGGCTATTTGGTCAAGAAATTGATCCTAAAGACATCGAGACTCGTAAACGCGTCGGTTATATGTCGCAAGCCTTCTCGTTATATAGTGAACTCAGTGTTGAGCAAAACTTAGTTCTTCATGCCAAGCTTTTCCATATACCGGAGGATAAAATCCCTCAGCGTGTGGATGAAATGTGCCAGCGTTTTGAACTTGAAGATGTGCGAGAGGTAATGCCTGACGATTTACCTTTGGGAATTCGTCAACGGTTATCTTTAGCTGTTGCTGTTATTCATGAACCTGAAATGTTAATCCTCGATGAGCCAACATCAGGAGTGGACCCTGTTGCCAGAGATATGTTCTGGAACTTAATGGTCGATTTATCAAGGCGTGACGGCGTCACAATTTTTATCTCAACTCACTTTATGAATGAAGCCGAACGCTGTGACCGAATTTCATTAATGCACGCAGGAAAGGTACTTGATTGTGATACGCCTGCAAACTTAACCAAAAAACGCGGATTAGCGACGTTAGAAGAAACCTTTATTGCTTATTTGCAAGATGCGGTGGGTGATGCAGGGCAAGGGCAAGAAACTGCACCTGAGTTCCATGTTGACCCTGAACTAAAAGAGCAAGCAACCGAAGCGTTGAAAAAACGCTTTAGTTTACGTCGGTTATTTAGTTATTCCATCCGGGAAGGCATGGAATTGCGTCGAGATCCTGTCCGTTCTACATTGGCGTTATTGGGAACTGTAATTCTTATGTTTATCATGGGTTACGGTATTAGTATGGATGTAGAAAATTTACGTTTTTCAGTACTCGATCGCGACCAAACAGGGCTAAGTCAGGGATATACTCTGAACTTAGCAGGCTCACGTTACTTTATCGAACAACCACCAATTAAAGATTATGATGACTTAGAGGCAAAAATGCGTAGCGGTGATGTTACTGTTGCGATTGAAATTCCACCTAATTTTGCTAGGGATATCGCTCGTGGTAATAACGTCAAAATTGGCGTGTGGATTGATGGTGCCATGCCAAACCGTGCTGAAACTGTGCGTGGCTATGTACAAGCAATGCACTTAGCATGGCTAAGTACGATGGCTGCTCGTCAACCCGTAGGTGTTGCTGGTATGCCCGCTATCGACATTGAAACTCGATATCGTTATAACCCAGATGTTCGCAGTTTGCCGGCGATTGTTCCCGCGGTTATTCCATTATTATTAATGATGATACCCGCCATGCTGAGTGCGTTAAGTGTTGTTCGAGAAAAAGAACTTGGTTCGATTATCAATCTTTATGTCACCCCGATCACCAAATTAGAATTTTTACTTGGAAAACAGCTCCCTTATATTCTATTAGGCATGTTTAACTTTGTATTACTTTGCATATTATCAGTGTATATATTTGGTGTTGAATTCAAAGGTAGTTTTCTGACATTAACGCTGGCAGCATTTCTGTATATCAGTATTGCAACAGGTATGGGGCTGCTAATTTCATGTTTTATGAAAAGCCAAATCGCAGCAATTTTTGGTACTTCTATCATCACATTGATACCAGCAACTCAGTTTTCAGGAATGATTGACCCTGTCTCATCATTGGAAGGTATTGGCCGCTGGGTTGGGATGGTTTATCCAACATCACATTTTTTGACTATCACGCGAGGAACCTTCTCTAAGGGGTTAAATTTATTTGATTTACAGTCATCATTTATTCCATTACTGATCACCGTACCACTGGTTATTGGGCTAAGTGTTTTATTCCTGAAAAAGCAGGAGGCATAGTGATGATACGTAAAATTCAGAATATTTTTAATTTAGGAATCAAAGAATTGCGCAGTCTGGGCCGCGATAAAGCAATGCTAGCCTTGATTGTCTTTGCTTTTACGGTATCGATTTATTCGTCGGCAACGGTGACACCCGGTTCTTTACATAATGCTCCCATTGCGATTGCTGACCAAGATAAGTCACAGTTATCAAACCGGATAATCAATAGCTTTTACGCACCTTATTTCTTACCCCCCATAGATATCACACCAGACCAAATTGATGGCTTGTTAAACCGTGGCTCATATACATTTGCATTAGATATTCCGCCTAATTTTCAACGTGATGTGCTTGCCGGCCGGCATCCAGAAATTCAGGTGAATATTGATGCAACACGAATGAGCCAAGCCTTCTTAGGGAATAGTTATATTCAAAACATTACCTTAGGTGAAGTGAACGAATTTTTAGCAAAATACCGCAGTAATGCGAGTTTGCCTGTCGATCTGGAAGTGCGCATGCGCTTTAATCCTAACTTGACGCAGTCATGGTTCGGTTCTGTTATGGCAATTATCAATAATATTACGATGCTATCGATCGTTTTGACAGGGGCAGCACTTATCAGGGAGCGAGAGCACGGTACCGTTGAGCACTTGATGGTCATGCCACTAACACCATTTGAAATTATGATGTCAAAAATATGGTCAATGGGGCTGGTGGTATTGATTGCATCCGGTGTTTCCTTAATTTTAGTGGTAAAAACATTGCTACAAGTCCCCATAGAAGGGTCTATCTTATTGTTTATGTGTGGAGTTGCCTTGAGTTTATTTGCGACAACATCAATTGGTATTTTTATGGGGACAATTGCACGATCTATGCCTCAGTTTGGTTTGTTGATGATTTTAGTACTGTTGCCATTAAACATGCTTTCTGGCGGGATGACAGCACGAGAAAGCATGCCCCAGCTCGTTCAAGATATTATGTTAACCATGCCGACCACACACTTTGTTAGTCTAGCTCAGGCGATTTTATATCGCGGAGCAGGTTTCCAAATTGTTTGGCCTCAATTTGCAGTGCTCGTTGTGATTGGCGCTGTATTCTTTTCCCTCGCACTCATTCGTTTTCGCAAAACGATTGCCACCATGGCTTAACTCACTGAACATAAAATAGACCTTATAAATAAAACGCTTGCTGAACAGAACAGGAAGCGTTTTAATATCTCACCTATTGATTTTTAAAATATGATTAGGCTGTACCTATCAAATCGATAGTAGGTAATGATTGGATTAAGCTGCTGTAAAACAGTAACTTAATAGGCAACCAAACAGGAGAACATCATATGTCATTAATTAATACTCAAATCAAACCATTTACTAACCAAGCATTTAAAAACGGTGAATTCATCGAAGTTTCTGAGAAAGATGTTGCAGGTAAATGGAGTGTTTTCTTCTTTTATCCAGCTGACTTCACCTTTGTTTGCCCAACAGAATTGGGTGACATTGCTGACCATTATGAAGAATTCCAAAAATTAGGTGTTGAAATTTTCTCTGTTTCTACTGACACACATTTTACCCATAAAGCATGGCATGCAAGTTCAGAAACTATCGGTAAAATCAAATATGCAATGATTGGTGACCCAACAGGCGCATTAACACGTAACTTCGAAAACATGCGTGAAGATGAAGGCTTAGCAGACCGCGGTACTTTCGTTGTTGACCCACAAGGTATCATCCAAGCGATTGAAGTTACAGCAGAAGGCATTGGCCGTGACGCTTCAGATTTACTGCGTAAAGTAAAAGCAGCGCAATATGTTGCTAGCCACCCAGGTGAAGTTTGCCCAGCTAAATGGAAAGAAGGTGATGCAACGCTGTCCCCATCTTTGGACTTAGTCGGCAAAATCTAATTAATCTAGCTTAATTGATTAATACTGAATAATTCAGGTTGCAGGTGTCTAGGCCTGCAACTTGGATCATGACGGGTATATGTACCCGATTTTATGATAAAAATTAAAGGGGATTACATGCTCGACAATAATTTACAGGCACAATTGAAAGCCTACTTAGAACGTTTAACTAAGCCCGTTGAATTAGTTGCTAATATAGATGACAGCCAAAAATCAAATGAAATCAAACAGCTGTTAGAACAAATTGCGTCGTTGTCTGATAAAGTCACTGTACGTGAAGAACGAAATAGTGCAGTAAGAACACCTTCTTTTTTAATTACTAACCCAGGTACAGATAGTGGTTTGCGTTTTGCCGGCTCGCCTCTGGGACATGAATTTACGTCTCTTGTGCTGGCTTTATTGCAAATCGGTGGTCATCCATCGAAAGAAGCACAAGAGTTATTAGAGCAGGTTAAAGGTCTTGAAGGCGAGTTTCATTTTGAGACTTATTATTCTTTATCTTGCCATAACTGCCCAGATGTTGTTCAGGCACTGAACTTGATGGCAGTTTTAAATCCAAATATTAGTCATACCGCTATTGATGGTGCACTTTTCCAAAATGAAATTGATGAACGTAATGTAATGGGCGTTCCTGCGGTTTTCCTGAATGGAAAAGAGTTTGGTCAAGGGCGTATGACATTAAGCGAGATTGTTAGCAAAGTCGATACCAATGCGGATGCGCGTGCAGCAAAATCACTAACAGAGCGCGAACCTTTTGAAGTGCTTGTTATTGGTAGTGGTCCAGCAGGGGCTTCAGCGGCAATTTATACGGCTCGTAAAGGGATCCGCACTGGTGTGATTGGTGAGCGTTTTGGTGGCCAAGTCATGGATACGGTTGATATTGAAAACTATATTTCAGTTATCAAAACGGAAGGTGCCATTTTTGCAGGTGCATTAAAGAACCACGTGGACAACTATGATGTTGATGTTATTGATGGTCAATCAGTTGCAAAACTGATCCCAGCTGCAGAAGAAGGTGGATTACACCAAATCGAAACAGCATCAGGTGGTATCTTAAAATCACGCAGTATCATTATTTCAACGGGTGCGCGCTGGAGAAATATGGGTGTTCCGGGGGAACAAGAATATCGCACTAAAGGCGTAACATTCTGTCCGCATTGTGATGGCCCATTATTTAAAGGTAAACGTGTTGCTGTTATTGGTGGCGGTAACTCGGGTATTGAAGCGGCTATCGACTTAGCGGGTGTGGTTGAACATGTGACCGTACTGGAGTTTGCACCAGAATTGAAAGCAGACTCAGTATTACAGCAAAAAGTACGTAGTCTGAAAAATGTCGATATTATCGTCAATGCACAAACCTTAGAAGTAAAAGGCGATGGCAGTAAAATGACCGGACTTGAGTATAAAGACCGTACCGATGATAGCGTACATTTATTGGAAGTGGCTGGCGCATTCGTACAAATTGGTTTATTGCCAAATACCAATTGGTTAGGTGATACGGTCGCCAGAAACCGTATGGGCGAAATTGAAATTGACGCTCGTAATGAGACCAGTATTAAAGGTATTTTCGCTGCAGGCGATTGTACTACAGTCCCTTATAAGCAAATTATTATTTCAGCCGGAGAAGGAGCAAAAGCCGCACTTAGCGCCTTTGATTACTTAATCCGCACAAGTACCAGAACCGCTGAATAGCTGTAATTTACTTTATATTCAGTGAGTTGTAGTCAAAAGGCACTCGGGGGCGAGTGCCTTTTTTTTGTGCATAATCTGTACAAAAAAGGCTCAGAAGTGCCTAAAAGTGTTCAAGTGTGGACAACTTGTGGACGATCTAAACGCTGATTTGGTGGTACTTGCAGCGGAGAAATGCATCCCAGTGTGGACAATTTGTGGACATGCAAAAGTTAAATTTGCCTCGGTTTTCGTCGTCAAAATCATCCTAAAACGAACAATCTATTAAGCTAACTCTGTTCCTCCCTTTAATGGGTTGTACGTAATCGCATCTTGAAGAAAGTCCGGTGCAAAGTGCGCATAGGTCAGGGTTTGCTGTAATGTCGAGTGACCTAAGATTCTCTGCAAAGTAATAATACTGCCGCCATTCATCATAAAATGGGTTGCGAAAGTATGCCGTAATGCATGCGTGGCTTGGCCCTGCGGCATATCTGGCTTAATGGTCTTTATGTTCTTTCTAAACATATCGTAAGAGGTATTTGGAAAAAGCAGACCGGATTTTCGCGTACACACAGCATCTGCGACTTCTTGGGAAATCGGCACAATGCGTGCTTTGCCCGTTTTGGTAAAAGTGAAACGAATTTTATTTTGGATCACGTGCTCGCGTTTTAATTTAACCGCTTCCCCCCAACGCGCGCCGGTGCTTAAACATAAAATCGCCACTTTTTTATTATCACCTTTTAATATATTCAGCAGCAGCCCAATTTCTTCATGCGTTAAATAAGACATCTCAGTCGCTTTTTGCTTTAACCGTGATAGCCCTCGTATTGGGTGTTTACCCATAAATAAATCCGTGCGCTTTAAGGCGGTAAATATGCCGCTTATTGCTGAAAAATCACGGTTTATCGTGGAGGGCTTGATACCCGCAGCGAGCCGGAGTTCGCGGTAAAGTGCTAATTGCTTATCGGTTAATAAGCACATTGGCGGGTTATCGAGTGCGGTCGCAATGCGTGTTGCCCTTAATAACGTGTCCTGCGCATATTCGCTACTTTTGCCAAAGGTGTTCCACCACAAATCAATTAAGTCTTGTAGCGGCCGAATATCATTGGATTTATCTAACCAATCCTTGTGCATTTTGTTTGAAAGGGCGTAACGTTCAAACAAAACAGCTTCGTGTTTTGTATCAAATCGACGTCTGACGCGTTTTCCTTGACGGCCAGCCGGTCTAATGTCCACTTCATATTGACCATCTTCGAGTTTCTTAATTGCCATAAGAAAGCCCTCCGAGGGTCGATTGGCCTTGCGAGTTAACCTCACAAAATGCCTGATAAATTGTTAACCAGTTTTCTTGTCTGAGTGGGGTGAGCCTGAATTTTCGTGCCCAGTGTGCGCTAAAGCCGGTGCGATTTGGCCAGCTTCAGGATTAACCTCATCGAACATGAACCAATCTCGGTATTTTCTAAATCGGGGGTGCTTAAAGAATTTCATTGCAGACTCCAATGACATTTTAGCTTTTCCACTTTCATATCCATGATAGGTAACATAATTAATACCTACCAAATCAGCAGCTTGCTTAACATTAAGCCTTTCTGACTCACGTATAAGCTTTAGCCTTTCGCTATCGTACGTTGACATTATATAAGAGATCTCTTATTTTATAAGAACATTGATATCTCAATGCAATGAAGCAAAGAGTCCTAAAGCGCTAGAAAGCGCCTGACATAAGAGGGTAGCAGATGAGAGAGAAAATCGTAAGTCTGTCAGATGTTGTGACTGAGGAAAAATTCGCTGAGTTGATTGGTAAGCCAGCAAGCGCAGTGGCAGATATGCGCAAAGCGGGTAAGTTACCGATTGTTCAGATGAAAAGACCCGGCTCTAGTCGTGCGGAAAATTATGTGTATTTGCCTGCGTGGAATAATGGTTTAAGGCTGGCGTATGAGTCGTTACCCGCGGAAATGCGTGACGGTTGGTTGGTGTGGTTGGGTTTAGGTAAGCCACAATGAGTCAGGTTATTCGTGTGAGCCATCATTGTGCGGTGTATCGCGGGTTTACGATTATTACGTTACCTCGCAAGAAGCAGACACCAATCACACGTTATCACGTTTGGCATTTAGGGGAGTCGTTCGGCAAGTTTGATGCAATGGCTGAAGCGACAAAATATATAGATGGGTTGTGGAGGATGAAAGGTGGAAAGTAATTTAATCGTCAAGCATACACAAAACGGGGTATATATTTGTATTGAAGATAAGTATTCACCAATAAATAGTGTCGTTTTTGAATTGTCACAATTAATACACTTTCTTCCTTTGAGTAATGCAGGTAATACCGTTTTGATTTCTGTAAATGGAATGGCCGATTTTAGCCCAAGTATTCCATTCGCAAAGTTTTTAAGTTTCTTTCGTTATGTCATTGAGCAAAGTCAGCAAAAAAATAGCCATTCACATCTGTTCACGATAACAATAAAAGAAGATCTGTCTTGTGAATGGCGATGTAAGGGAGTTAATACCGCTTAACGCTGGATACCACCGGCGATAAAAATGATAAATCTTTTGAAGAGACCTAATTTTTTAAATTTATCATTTGCAGTATTAAGGTTTCCCGTAGCAATAGAGGATTGGATATAACTTCCATTACGAATGGAAAGTAATATTACGCTATCTTTTTTTTCTAATGCTTTTAGTTTTTGTTGAATTTCAAAATCATTACTTGTAGGTAAATCATGAACAATTTCACTATAACGTACAGCTTGTTGTTTAGCACTATTGGCGATATTAGCGGGGTTACAAGTAAATTGATAGGCGGCAATAATAGCGATAATAAGACCAATCAACTTCATATTCATGAAATCTGCCATAACCGCGGAACCAAGCAGCAATTGCATGAAAATACAGAATTTGTCTACTCGATTATAAAAAACAGCAGTCATGTTTTCCATAAAATAACAATTGAAAGCATGAAAACTAACGTCATTAGAAACAGATTGTTGATTGGTCATATAAATTACTCCTCGTTATCGGGTTTCTTTTCCTCGTCATTAGGGGCTTTTTCAAACATGACGTGGAGTTCTCTTAAATCATCAGAACCTTGGTTAACTAATTTTTTATTTTCGTCATCACACATGTTTTATTCCTTTATTAGTAGGTGGTTGTTATGCCTGATTCCGGTCAAGAAATTGCAGGCATAGCAAATATACCACACACCATGTTGCCGATCATGGTTAAAAAAATCGGATTAAATATCGCAAGGTGATTATTAATATAGAAAACAATTAGAGTTAGATAGTAATTAAATAATCAAATCATTAAACAATGACCTTTATCGGTCAGGGCTTTTTATTACCTAAAAATGAGGTTTTAAAATGAGACATATTCCAGACCCTATATTTACTCCTGTGGCTGAAAATATAAAAGCGAATAGGGAAGATGAGCGCAAATCATTAATGAATCGTTTTGCTGATCGTCAACGTCAATTAGCCGACAAAGTATTAACAGAGAAATTAGATTATGCGCAAATTCATCAGTTATTGATTGATGAAGCGGATAAATTCGAGTCACAAGCGGGAGATCTTAATTATGTCTGATGTTATCGACCGCGCTAATGAACATGCGGCATTAGTGTTAGAACAGAATATCCAAGCTGCGAGGAAGCCAGCGAATAGGGTATCTGCGTTTGAATGTGAGAATTGTGATCACCCAATACCAGAAGCCCGTCGCCAAGCGGTGATTGGCTGCTCCTTGTGTATTGACTGCCAAATTCTGTTTGAACTGAAAGAAAAACATTACCACAGCGTATGAGAAATCATTTTCTGTAAGCAAATAAAAAGCACACAACCTGCGGGATAGACGCTGATTGTGTGCTCTAAGGTTATCACATGAAATCATATCATATTCAGGCGTTATTGCCTCGCCTTATACACGACTTTCAATTTAAAGAGCAAAATGGCTATTTGCGCCAAGGCGTGTGCCCAAATTGTAAGAAAAAAGAGCTATTTACCTCAATTGAAATGCCGTTTGTGTTGCGTTGTGGCCGTGAAAATAAATGTGGCGCTGAGTTGATTGTAAAAGAGATTTACCCCGATATATTTGATGACTGGTCAGCACACTATCCTAAGACGCAACAAGCACCAAATGCAGCCGCAGATGCTTATTTACAGCACGCCAGAGGGCTTGATATCGCCCCGTTGAAAGGGTTGTATTCCGAGTCTAGCTATCATGCCAATGGGTTAGGTGCGGCAACGGTTAAATTTGCTTTACCCGAGGGGGCATATTGGGAGCGCATTATTGATAGGCCCTCACGGTTTGATCGCAAAGCTAATTTTTTTGGTTCTTATAAAGGGCATTGGTGGACACTGCCACAACAGGATTTAACCCAAGCCAAAGAGATTTGGCTAACGGAAGGTATTTTTGATGCCCTTAGCTTGATTCAAAATGGCATTGCGGCTGTATCGTTAATGACTTGCCATAATTACCCAGAGGTTGCTTTGAATGCGTTGAGAGCTGCGCTAGGTAACAATAAAAAACCGTTGTTGGTTTGGGCGTTAGATAATGGCGCAGCCGGTGAACGCGCAATGAAAAAGTTTGTTGCCCGCAGTATCGATGATGGCTGGAAAGCCACGGCCGCGAGACCCGCTGAAAAAGAGTGTGGCAACGATTGGAATGACTTGCATATGAAAGGCAAGCTAACGGAGCGCGATATCGCCCGTTATCGCTATTACGGCAAGTTGTTGTTAGCCTCAACCGCGTTTGAAAAGGCGCGTTTAATGTTTAACTGGACGGAGCGTTCAGAGTTCGATTTTCAACATGATAACCGCTTGTATTGGTTTAAGTTGGATATCGATAAAATGATGAAAACCATTGAGCGCATTCATGATGCCGAACCCGATTTAGATGAAGATGAAGCCAGACAAAAAGCGGTGAAAGAGTCGGGTACAGTGGTTGAAATCGCTAATTGTTATCCCACACCATTATATTTCCAAAAGTCCGTTGAAACTGATGAATCATGGTATTACATGCGTGTCGATTTTCCTCGCCAGCCACAAGTTAAAGCCACGTTTACTGCCTCACAGTTAACCAGTGCCAGTGAATTCAAAAAGCGTTTATTGCATGTGGCCAAAGGGGCGGTTTATACCGGCACAACTTTGCAATTGGACCGCATTTGCAAGCAAGCCTTGCCGGATATCAAAGAGGTGATCACGCAAAATTATGTAGGCTATAACAAAGAGTATGGTGTGTATGTGTTTAATGATGTTGCGGTGCAGGATGGTAAGTGTTTTACGTTAAATGAGGAAGATTATTTTTCCCTCAATAAGTTGGATATCAAGACGTTAAGCCTGAGCCCATCATTGGCCATTAATACCGATTTTAGCGAATTTGATACCAGCTGGTTGAATTCCCTTTGGGATGCATTTGGCGCAAAGGGTTATGTGGTGTTGGCGTTCTGGTTGGGTTCGTTCTTTGCCGAACAGATACGCAAGACTCATAAAAGCTACCCATTTTTAGAAATATGCGGTGAACCTGGTTCAGGTAAAAGTACGTTGATTGAGTTTTTATGGCGCTTATGCGGCCGCGCAGATTATGAGGGGTTCGATGCATCAAAATCGAGTGTTGCCGCTCGAGGGCGAAACTTTTCACAGATAAGTAATTTGCCGGTGTGTTTAATTGAAAGTGATCGCGTGCAAGATAACGCAAAACTAAAAGCGTTTGATTGGGAAGAACTTAAATCACTGTATAACGGCCGTGCCACGCGTTCGTTAGGGGTAAAAAATAGCGGCAATGAGACCTACGAGCCATTATTTAAAGGCAGTATTGTAATTGCACAGAATGCCGAAATTAACGCGTCACGCGCCGTTTTAGAACGGATTATTCATCTTTATACCGATAAAGCGGAGCAGAGCGTTGAAACCCGTTATGCGGCCATTGCCCTTGAGCGTTATCCTATTGAAAAGTTATCTGGTTTTCTGCCTACGGTATTGATGAAAGAAGCAGAGATATTAAAGCAATACAATGAGCGCGTAGATGGCTTACAGGCGCAGTTATTTGCGGATAAGGCGATTAACCATGAGCGGATCGCCAAAAACCACGCACAGTTAATTGCACTATTGGAAACGTTAGCGTTAGTTCTTCCTGTAAAAGCGGCCCATATTCGCCAAACGCGCGACTTTATTATTGAGTTGGCCAAACAACGAGTTCAAGCGATCCAACTCGACCAGCCACAAGTGATGGAGTTTTGGGAGTTGTTTGATTATTTACACGATAACGAGGCCTTTGGTGTGAATCATAGTAGTGAAAAGGGTGTTTTTGCGGTGAACTTTAACCATATTGCGCAAGTAGCCAGTGAGTACCGCCAGTCTATGCAATTGAATACCGATATTAAGAACTTATTGAAAGCGGGGCGTATGCGTAAATTTGTAGGCGTTAAGACGGTGCGAAGCGTGGTAAACAGTCAGTTTAATAGCACGCTTGCGGTGGGGAGTACTTTGTCGAAGCCGGATGTGCTTAGATGTTGGGTATTCCAAGAAAACAGTGAAAGTTAGTTATCGTCTATTTCTTTTCTATCGGCTGCCTTGTGCAGCCTTTCTTTTATCTAAAAATATCCATCAAAGTAAAACCATAAATACTCAGAATAACAAATAAAGAAGATATTATTGATTGTACGATAAATAATCATTATTAGAGGGTTTTTATATAAATAGAGAATTTATGGGAGGGGTTCGGAAAAGCGTTACAAACGTTACAAATTCAGTATTTTCATATAATGCATTGATTATTAATATAAATATAGGTATCTAAAAACGTTACAAAAGCATTACTTTGCCGTTACGTGTAACGGTTTTGAAAGGTTACAAATTAGAAATATAACTTATTGTTTTATAAGGGTGTAACGTTTTAGACTTTGTTTTGTAATGCATTGTAACGGTTCAAACGTTACATCGGAATGCTTTATTATCAGTGAGTTATTGGTTGTTTTTAGATAGTGTAACGGTTGTAACGCTTTTCCGAACACGTCACCGTTATTTGTGATACGAATTTCGTTTGCTAAGAGTGAAGTAAGAATGGGCTATTATTTAAACTATTTAATTTGTAATCAGAATTCGTGGGTGGGGTTCGGAAAAAGGTTACAAATGGGTTACTTTGTGGTTACAGGTAACCGTTTTAAGAGGTTATAAATTAAAGATATAACTTATTGTTTTATAAGGAGATAGATTTTAACCCCCTGTTTTGTAACCCGTTGTAACCAGTAAAAAGTTACAACGGAGTTTTTTATAATCAGTGAGTTAGAATGAACTTTAGTAGAAGATATTCGAAGTGACTGCTTTCTAAGCCTTAGAATTCATAATACTAATTTTCTTGCCTAAAATAGCCAGTATTATGTACTACTTTTTCTGTGTTGACTTTCGATTAGATTTTTTAGCCACATATCAAATCGGCCTAGTTCATTATTTGCAATGACATAACGTCCATCAGGTAAAATAGCTGTAGTGATATTATCATTTTTTAATGATAGTTTACCATCCCCGTAGACAGCATAGGTTGTTGATGTTATTTGAGAAATAAAGTCTTCAATACTAGGCGCTGATTTATTAGCAAATTCAATAAAATCAGGTGATGAAACTAATATATCTTCTTTGCTTAAGATATGAAAAATTATGTATATGGAGTGAGATATTTCAATTGGTTCCCAGTTTTTATGAATACTTCTTTTATCTAAAGTTTTTTTAGACAATTCTTCATATCTGATTATCCATCCACCAGTATCATCGGCATTGCAAACAGGTTTTGCGCACAAAAATTCATTTAGTTGTTCTTCTTCTAGACTATTATCCCATGGAAAGTTTATTCCAAATACTATTGATAATTTTGTCCAAATAAATTCTAGCATTAAAAAAATAGGATTTTCTTTACTTGAAAGCATAAAATCCCAATATCCACCTCTCATTGGTGAGATATAGGGATATCCTGTATTTTTTACTAAAGAATACTTACCACTGATAATTAAGTGAGGAAAAGATGGTATTCCATAACCAGTGCTTGGACCTTGACTCTCTATAAATTTATACAAGCTTTCTCTTAAGTTATATTCAGATGAAAATCCATCGTAGCCAATAACGATTTTTATTGGCATCAATTGTTCCATAATAACTGTTGTGTAAATTAGTTCATTTTCTTTTGATAATTTTCCCCTTTCATGATAAGTAGGTGCTTTTATTCCAGTTAGGTTCGAAAACACATTATATGCAGGATTTAAATTTAATTTAATTTCACCATCCGATTTCCCCTCGAATATGTAATTAATAAATCCTTCAGAAGATTGTCGTAGTTTATAAAAAGAATTAATTAAATCAGCGGAGTATAAATTTTTCTTTATCTCAAATACAGCTAATACATCCTTAACATGCCATATATAAGAATTTGTGTATGGAATTTTTTGACCATCTCCATGCACTAACATACAATCTATCTGTCCAGATGAAAATTGTTCTCCATCTGAAATAAAACCATCGACAAATTTTAATTTCAATTCCTTTGGAATTGTTCTATTTAAGATTTCTTTAGACAATCCCTCATACATGCTTCCAATAGTAGGTCCATGTTTTATATTCTGTTTTTCAAGTTCTTTAGCTTCTTTATGCATGAACTCTTGTAGTAAATCTGCTATTGTTCTTATCATTTTTGTATAAACCATTAAGTGGTAAATGTAAATTATAAAACTATTTAAAGAAGTAAGTTTAATCAAGAGCAAACAGTAAGGAAATTATCTCCAAAGCTTGTTATTTCTATATATCCCTGTTCAACATCTAAGTCATTTCCAAGTTTAACTCTTAATGATTTATAAAATAAACCATTAAAAAGTTCATCATAAATGGATTTATTAGTATACGTCCGATTTGATTCAATGAATATTAATTTTAGACGCTCTAAATTCTCAATTGATGACTCTATTTTCTTCAAGTCCATATCAAATATTTTTAATGCATTATCTGGTAGTAACCACTTGCAAATAGTTACTTGGATGCCACTGTCTTTATTTAAATATTGCCTAAGTGTTAATATTGGGTTCCCTGAGTTAATAGCTTTTGCATTAACTCTTAAATATTCCAATAATTTAACATCAAAGGGATCTAATTGCTTAATTATCTCTACGAATGCAGGATGTGCTTTTTGTTTTACATTACGATTTATTGAGCTAGCGATTAAATTTGCATACATATCTTTTAAAATAGCATCATCATCTGATTCATCTAGATGTTTTAACGATTCTAATGCAGCGCCTACAACACGAGCTTTAGGTTCAACAATATCTTCAAGTGGAACCTTTCTTAATTTTTCAGAAAGTGTAGTGACCAAAAAATCTTTTATAGTTTCATATCCATAAACAGTTGCAGCAAGAGGACTAATAGCTAAATTTACGGCTTTAGTTATTGTTGTTAACGTTTTACCAACCTCTTTGCCAACTATTTTTTTTGCGTTATCGTCTATTGGGATTGACTTAACCATTTCTACTGCTGTATCAGTTACTGTTTTCTTCATGGATACATCATCCTCTTTGTTATTTAACATTATGACTTTCCTTAAGGCTCAATAACAACATTCAAAAAATAATTATTTTTAATATATAGTCATACATATGTATATTTTTCAATTGTTTCATGCCTAAACGTATTTCATATCATTCTAATTTATAGGTATAACTAGCACTATAAGTTTTACTGTCAAATTTTGTATGAAATTGCACAAGCATAGCCTTGACTTATTTTCTGTTCAGTGTCTGTACTGGCGCGGGTTTCGGTACTCCGCACAACTGCACAAAATCCCACCCCTTTTGTGTGCGGGCGAGGCGGGGGAGCAAGCGCGCGCAAAGGGGTAAAGATGGGCCGCGCTGGCTATGGTGTGATTAGTTCGTTAATGGTGTTATTTGCGATTATTCAGGCTGTACAGACTAGATAAGATATAAAATAATTTCGGGTATGTGGAACAGATAGAACGGCACTAAGGTCGTTCTATTACGTTTGAAAGGGGGGCATCGATTAACGTGAATTGAATGGTTTATTTATAGTTAGGCTCTTTGTTCTTCGCCTGCGTCAAAAAATCTAGCAACGCATATTGCTTAAAGCGGATCACCTCAACACCTAGCATGTCGTTAATTGATTTCATGCTTTCCATCAGTGGTAGTAACTCATTGAACCAAAACACCATTGCGGCTTTTTCGATATCGCCAAGGCTACCTGAGCCTTGCGGGATGATCCCCATCAGTTGTGGTGGTATCCGGTGCATAGCCAACAAATCATCGCGCGTGGTGTCCTTGATACCGACAAACTCATCTTTGGCACTGATTTGTGAGAATGGTAAAATTTGAATCCCATCCTTGCCGCCATTGGCTGCATACACAAAAATGTTCTTAAATGCTTTGCCTTTGCGGGCTTCGGTGAGTGATTTTTTTAATGACTCGACGGCCTTGTCGTCAGCTAATGCCGCGGAAAGATACACCATCACACCGGCGTGACTGCCATTCTCATAATAGTTTGTCCGAAACAGAGTGGCTGAATGATTCAAGTTAGCGGAAATAAGCCCTGCCAAATAATCGGGAGTGCCATATATCTCTTGGTGAATACATGGGTTTTTCAAGTGAATCACGCTATTTTTGCGAAATTCGTAGGCATCTTGGTAATTCTTCACTTGCCAGTATTGCCCCTCATTCACACCGGCGCGGGTATACTTAGCCAATGAGGGTTTAAGCGTTAACATATCACCGAGCCGGTTAATGCGCTTTTCAAGGTAACCATTACCAAAAACCACAAAATCCTGCGCTAAGGTGGTGAAATCAGGGCGTGATAAATACGGTGTTGGTTCAAAACAACTGGTGATCACATTACGTTTAAACACTAACGGTGATTGATGGTAGGCCGCTGACGAGGTAAACGAGCGTGCAATACCAGTAAAATCAATTGGAGTCTCATACCAGCGGCCATTGTGGTTGCACTCCATGCAATCCAGCAAATCGCCACCGCCAGAGACAATTGATGGCGGGTCAAAAGTAAATGAGCAAAATTCAGGGGCTTGTGTTTGTTCTTCGATTGCTGCTAATTCTGTTGCTTGTTCCATGGTTAAAACTCCATAACTTGTGCGCCAGCGCCGCCAGTTTCACTGGATATCGCTTCGTTAGAGAAAATATTCATTGCCGCCCACGCTAAATCGCCATGGTCTAAGCCGCGAACTCGGCTTGATTCATAGGTGATAATCCCGCTTGGGGCTTGCACTTTCTTGATGGTCATAAAAGAGGTGATCAGGGGCTTGTGTAACCCTGCGTCGTATTCAAAACGGCCATTACGAATAAGCATGAGCATTTTCATGATCATCATGCGTTTAATAGGGGCCGAATAGTTGAGTAAATTGGCGGCAGGAAAGAATTTAACGACCAGCTCGTGTACGGCGGCACCGGTACCGCCAGTACCATCAATAGTGATAGACTGCACGTTATAACGCTGAGTAATGCGTTTGATTTCTTCGGCTTGTTTTTCAAAGGCCATCCCGCGTAACTGAATAGTTTCAATAATGCGGAATTTCCCGCCAGTGACTGCCGGTGGTGAGGCAATCACTAACCCCAAACCATCGCCATTATCACCGGTACCGGTTGGGTCTGCGCCAACCCAAACAGGGCGATTACCCAGCGGGCGTGGGGCATAAGGTTTCCAGTCTGGCCATACATCACTGTTATAGCCATCGACGCCACAATTGATTAAGGCATCATAACTGAATGCCCGTTCACCCGTTTTAACGAACTCACATTCGTATAAATTACGGAAATCGTCAGGCGGGTTTTCGTCTTTGATTTCTTCCAAATTAACGCGGTTCAGCCCGCGCGCGATGGCATCATGAATGTTCACGATTTGCCGCCACATACTATCCGCGCAGTAATGGCCAAGCTTTAATACCTTATGGGATAGCTCAATGATTTTTCGTTCTTTCTCCGGCTTGCCTTTGTTATAAAAATCTCCTGTCCAAAACTCGTAGGCTTCGTGATCTTCACTCGATGGTGTCGAAAAATAAGTACGGCGTAACCCTGTTTGTGTGGCCATCGCTGAAGCCACTTTCCGTAATTCCAAGAAACGTGATACCCAGAACACCTCATCAAAATAGAGGTCACCGGTATATGACTGCGCTGTCGCTGCTGCGGTACCCAAGAAAAACAGGATCGCCCCGTTAGATAACATAATTTCATCGCCGCCTTTGAGCTCAACACCCACTTGGCGCGCCAACAATTGAATAAAACGTTTGAACTGAAAGGCCTGTGCGCGGCTGGCAGATAGAAATATTTGGTTGTTACCGGTTTCCAATGCAGTTAATAAAGCTTCGCGGGCAAAGTACCACGTAGCTCCAATTTGCCGCGATTTAAGAATAAAGCGGTTTCGCTGCGTGCGTTCATCCCACCATTGGCGCTGATACTCAAATAAGCTACCTAGCACTAGGTTTTTAAGCTGTTCGATCTGCTCAGGGGTAAAGTGATTCTTTTGTGCTTTAACTTTACTTGTTCCCGCCGCTTGTTTCTTCATTTCCAAACGCTCAAAGCGGTCTAACTGGCGGTTAAAGAAATCAACCGTTTTAAAGTCATGGGCGGTCATTGTGTCTTTCGCCATGATGCGCAGCACTTTTACATGTATTTGGTCAGTAACACGGTGAATAGGGGATGCCTCATCCCATTTATCACGTCGTCGCCATGAATAAATGGTGTGAATGCTTAAGCCCAGCCGCTTTGCAATCTGCGAAACGCTGTAAGCCTGCCAATAAAGTTCTTTGGCTTCTTGTCGTGGGTCAATGTCTGTTTTCATCATGCTGTCACTTTGTCACGCCCGCGCGTAACCCTCTATGAATATGGGTTCTCATAGCGCTATGAGAACCGTAACCCTTTGAGTAAAAAGAAGATGATTGAGATAGTGCTGTTATTGAAACGGCAGCATCGAAATGACAGTTACGTCAGAAACGGAGATTGATTTATGTCGCAAGGTAAAAAAACGCGCCAGATAAAGCTGATCGCTTGTGCAGAGGGAATGACACTAAACGGTTTTCCCGTTGAGCGTGAACATATCGAGCAGATGGCGAAAGACTACGACCCTAAATTTTATTGTGGTCGTGTGAATTTGGATCACATTAAAAGTGTGTTCCCAGATAGCCAATTTCGCAGTTATAGCATGATTTCAGCGGTGAATACCGTTGAATTAACTGAGGGTGAACTTAAAGGTAAATTAGGGCTTGAAGTCACTATTGATATTGATGATTTAAAAGATGAATACATTGTTAACCTGAATAAGTCAGGCCAAAAGATTTTTTCCAGTATCGAGTATTACCCCTCATTCCCACAGACCAAACGCGCCTATTTAACGGGGGTAGCGTTAACTGATTACCCAGCAGCTATTGGTTCCCGTCCTATTGAACTAAGCGCAGTTTCTCGCGGCTTACCAGATAGTGGCAATTACTTTACCGCTTCATTAGAAACGCAGTGCCATTTGTTAAGTGAGCAATACACCGAACACCAAGAGGAAAAGGAAGCCGGTAAGAAGTTTTTATCCACGGTGAAACAGTGGCTAGGGCTTGAACGTAATCACAACTCAGAAGAAACCACCAACCTAAAAACAGCCATTGAGTTGACCGCACAGCAATGCGGCACCTTGCTAACCGAAAATGAAGTGCAAAAACGAGCGTTATCACAGCTAACTAATGATTTTAACGCCTTAAAGCAGCAACTTGCAGTGACTGATGGTTCAGGGGAGTCACGCCCTCAAGTCACCGGTGGTTCGACTAAGTTGGCTGAGTATTAAGCCGCGTTTTACTTTCTTCAATTTTAATCAATAAAAGGTTTTTACTATGGGTATCAGTAATGAATCACTGGCGAATTATCTCTCATGGCTTGACCAGCAAGCCCGCTTAAATGGAGTACGTCGTGAGGGTTCGTCATTAAATTTTAGCGTTGACCCTGCGGTGCAGCAGCGCTTAGAAAAAGCCAAAATGGAAAACAGCCCATTTTTAAAACAAATCAACTCATTTGGAGTGACGGACCAGGAGGGGCAAAAGGTTTTTGGTTCGGTCAATGGCCCTATTGCCGGTACGAATGATTCAACGACCGAGCGCCGTCAGCCTGAGCAAGTCAATGAGGAAAACAGCGACGATTACCGTTGTGATAAAACCAACTGGGATACATTTATCCCATATTCATGGTTAGACGCATGGGCGGGGCACCCTGAATTTCAACCGATGATCAGCCAACTGATCGCACAGCAAGAAGCCAATGACCGCTTAATGATTGGGTTCAATGGTGTGAAACGGGTGAAAAAGTCCAATAAAGCCGAAAATCCATTGTTACAAGACGTCAATATCGGTTGGCTGCAAAAAATCCGTAATGCGGCGCCACAACGCGTGATGAAAGATGTCACTTTAACCAGCCGTGATGAAAGCGGGAAAATTATTGCCAAAGGGATGTATGCCAATGTGGATGCGATGGTATTCGATGCTGTGAATTCATTGTTAGACCCGTGGCACCGCCGTGCGCAGGGCTTAGTGGCGATTACTGGTTATCAGCTCTATACCGATAAAAACTTCAAAATCATGAACCAACACAGTGAGCAAAATCCAAACATGGAAATGCTTGCGGGTAATGAACTGTTGAAATTGAGTTCAATGGGTAACTTACCGACCTTACAAGTACCGTTTTTCCCCGATGGCGCAACCTTGATCACGACCTTTAAAAACCTGTCTGTGTACTGGCAAAAAGGTAAATATCGCCGAGTGATCAAAGATGAGCCGGAATATAACCGCGTAGCGACTTACTCGTCGGGCAATGAGGGCTATGTGATTGAAGATTACGGCCTATCTTGCCTGATTGAAGGCATCAACTATGCCGAAAGCAAAGAAATTTAAGCCAACATTGGGGAATGCAAATGGAATATTTAACACCGGCACAGCAGCACTGGCAAAAAGTAATGGCATCGCGTCGCGGTGGGGTACCTGCTGAAATGTCACGGGCAGATATGACCGCTTATGAAAATATTTTACACCGTTTACGGGCTGACCAAGCGCAATTAAGCAATATCCAAGGCAATGACCGCAAAGCGGCGTATAAGCGCAAGGTTTTACCTAATTATCGCGGTTGGATTGAGGGGGTGTTGGAAAGCCAAAGCGGTGTGGCTGATGAGGTCTTTACTCGCACTTTGGTGTGGCATATCGACGCAGGTTTATACACAGAAGCCTTACACATGGCCGAATATGCTATCCAATTTAATCTGCCGTTGCCCGATAACTATAACCGCACCTTAGCCACTGTTTTAGTTGATGAAATCTGCGACTGGTCATTAGCCGTGAAAGCAAGTGGCAAAGAAGATGAAGTGACAGCGTCACTTGATGATTTGCTGAGTTTAGAGCGTATTACAGCGCAATCAGATATGCCTGATGGGGCGCGTGCCAAGTTGTACAAAGTCATTGGTTTAACACTCAAAAATGATGATAAGCAACAAGCCTTAGCCCTTGAATACCTACAAAAAGCCATTCTTATTGACAAAGATATTGGCGTGAAAAAAGAGATTGAACAGCTATTACGGGCAGTGCGTAAGCAAGAAGACGATACGCCTAAAAAATAGCATTAACCGAGTTGCACCCACGTGCCACGGAGGCACAGCAATAATAAAGGGTTAACCCTCTGTATTGTCGCTGTCCACCTCCGTTTTTTCAAAGGGGTAATCATGGGCTTAGTGGCATCAAAACAAATTCATAGCGTGCAAGACGAAAGCATCAGCGATGGTGATGAAAAAATCACATCAGGTGAATTTTGGCCAGACATTGGTTTAGACCTGTTGCGCCAATCCATGCGTTTGACGGGGAATGTCACTACCAGCAGATTAAAGCATATGACCACTGAAGCGGTGCTGTACGTTAATCAGTTGTTGGATGAGTGGCGGCAAGAACAGAACGCCAAGGGTTTTACCCAATTATCTGAGGTGCCATCACCGGAAATTAACGACACCACGGCCGTTGTTTTTCGCTATCACCATGCTGTGTATAGCTTTACTAAAGCCTTATTGATTGAAAACTACCGCGATATTGACACCACGCGTGAGGGTGAAAAACACGCCCAAGCTTTGAGCACGCAAATTGATGATCTGCGCCGTGATGGCCAAAACGCCGTGCGGGATATTCTCGGTAAGTTACGCATGTTTGCGGAGCTCGTCTAATGAAAGTGCAGGCGCTGCAAGGTGACACCGTTGATTTATTGTGTTGGCGGCATTATGGGCGCACTTAAGGCGTCGTTGAACAAGTGTTACAAGCCAATCCGAATTTGGTTGAGGGCGGCATACAGCTAGCCGCGGGGCAATGGGTGGAATTACCTGAACTCGCACCGGTGGCAAAACAAGAAATGATCCAACTTTGGGATTAACAAAACAGGATTAATAGCATGAATGATTGGTGGAGCCGCCTAACTTACGCACTTTCTGGATTTGGCGGTTTATTCAGTGGGTCGGGCATTTTAGGGTTTTTTGGTGATTTCTCCGTGTATGAGTGGGGCTTTTTAATCGGGTTAATTGCCAGTGTTTCATTGGGTGTGATGACCTACCGATTAAACCGCCGTGAGCAAATGAAACGCACACGCATATTAGAACGTTATTTCTCTCGTCACCCCATCAGCGAGCGCGATATTGAAAACATTGTGAAAGTGACCGAGCAATCACCAAAGGATTTATGAAATGAACACCAAATCACGATTAAGTCAGGCTGTTATTGCGTTGATTATTTCTGGTGCCAGTGGCGGCGCGATCCTTTCTGGTTTTTTGAATGAAAAAGAGGGGAATTCGCTCAAGGCATATCGTGACGGGGGCGGTGTGGTCACTATTTGTCGTGGCGTAACACGCATTGACGGTAAGTCGGTAAAAATGGGTACCCAATTATCCCCAGCGGAATGTGACCGGCTAAACCAGATTGAAGCTGACAAAGCGATTGCATGGGTTAAACGCCATGTTCATGTACCACTGACCGAACCGCAAATCGCTGGTATTGCGTCGTTTTGCCCTTACAACATCGGGCCATCTAAATGTTTTTCATCCACGTTCTACCGCAAGTTAAATGCGGGCGATATCAAGGGCGCCTGTGCGGAGCTCCCTAAATGGACGCGGGATGGTGGTAAAGATTGCCGGCAAACCAAAGGCCAGCCAATCGGCTGTTATGGCCAAGTGATCCGCCGTGACCAAGAGGCCGAATTACTGTGCGGTGAGTGGGGGCAATGATGATGATGAGTTATCGTCATGTTTTATTAGGGTATTTGGCTGTTACGCTGATTAGTGGTGGCGCGTCGGTCGGTATCACTCGATTGGTTTATCAATCCAAATTGGATGCAACCGAACTGGGGCACCAAATGGCACTCAGTGCAATAAGCGCCCAAGCCTTTATTGATGCAAATAAAAAACTCGCTCAACTAAAAAAAGCACAAGAGACCTTGCACCAGCTTGATGTGACCTATAACCAGAGGTTGTTAGATGAACAAAATGAATCTCAACGTTTGCGTGATGATTTGCTCACTGAGCGTCGTCGCGTGCAGTTCGCCAGCGCCGATCTTGCAACCTGTGAGCTCACCATCAATCACACTGCCCGCGCCGGCAGCGTGGGCGATGCTGCCACCGTCGGACTCACTCGAAAAGGTGGACTTATTGTTCACGATATCCGAACCGGAATTAAACAAGACAGAGCCAAAATAAGTTATTTACAGGGCTATATCCGTGACGTGGTAGACCAGTGCAAGGGGGCGAAATGAAAATATTATTCAATATCTTGATGTTTATCGTGTTTATTCTCCTGTTAACCGTGGTTTTGCTTCGCGGTGTGGTGTTACTGCAAGAACCCAAATGCGCCACGGCACCACTACAAGAACGCATTGAAATGCGTTGCCAAAAAGCACTCTATGACACTCGGGGGAGATAATGTTAAAGCCAAATCTATTACGACAAACTATTGTTGAGCAGATACCCCAGTTTAAACAAAACCCTGATTTATTAGAGGTCTATATCACTGAGGGTGGTATACAGGCCACCGGTACACAATCCGCATCTTACTTGAATGAGTACCAAATTCAGGTGTTGGCCATGGATTACGCCGGCGAATTGAGCGCATTGTCATTGGCCATTCTGACTTTTGCCAGAAAACATCAGCCAGATTTGTTATTTAACCCTGATAAACGGGCGAATGGCATTCGCTATAAGGCCGACATTCTCGACAATGAAAAAATCGACGTACTGTACACCATCAAGGCCACCGAGCGCGTGATTGTTAAAAAAGTGAATGGAAAAATTGTTCAAGAGCATATTTCCGAGCCTGAAATCGCCTTACCTGCATGGGATATCGTGATCGATGAGGGGGTGATGGTTCATGAGTGATAACAGCCTATTTATGCAACTTGAAAATGAGCTTAATGGCTTGTTATCGACAACCTCAGCGGCTTACCGGCGAAAACTGACGGGCAAATTAGCGCGGGCAATTCGTGCTGACCAACAAAAGCGCATTCGCAGCCAACAAAATGCGAATGGTACGGCCTATGAACCCCGTAAGCGCAAAGTGTTACGCGCACAGCAGCAAATCAGATTTATTCACCGTGGTGATGTTCGCACCCTGCGGAATTGGCAAGGGTCAAAAGGTCGTCGCGGTAAAACCATTACCGGTTTTGATGAAGATAGAGGGGCGGTAAGAACCTTTTATCGCCAAGATATTACCCGTTTTTTAGATATTAATTTTTCCTCGGTCAAGCGCAGTACCAAACGTAATGCACCGATGTTCAGACGACTTAGGGCGGCGCGTTTTCTTCATGCCCGCAATACACAAGATAGCGCCATTGTTGGATTTCAGGGCAAAGCTGCAGCAATTGCGCGGGAAC
This sequence comes from Providencia sp. PROV004, assembly GCF_011045615.1. Classification (NCBI taxonomy): domain Bacteria; kingdom Pseudomonadati; phylum Pseudomonadota; class Gammaproteobacteria; order Enterobacterales; family Morganellaceae; genus Providencia; species Providencia sp. PROV004. Next base: position 2,534,246 of record NZ_CP042859.1, on the reverse strand, counting down.
ATCAATACGGGCTTGAGGGGGCAGTGAATGAACTTGCGCGGGCACGTTACCCCAAGCGGGAATTATTGGGGCTATCAGAACATGAGCGCTTGGGTTTATTGGAAATAATTTATCTCGATTTGGTGGGGCAGCTATGAGTTTACAAGAGCTATATCGTTTACTCAGTAACCTTTTTCGTCAAGGCGTGGTCACTGAGGTGGATTTAGATAATAACTGTTGCCGTGTTCAAGTCGGGGAGTTAGTTACTGATTGGATTAGGTGGTTAGTGCATCGTGCCGGCGAGTCTCGCAGTTATTGGGCGCCGACGGTAGGGGAGCAAGTGTTGATTGGGGCGATAGGCGGTGAGCTAACAACCGGTTTTGTTTTGGGGTCGCTGTATAGCAATGCGAACCCCGCGCCAACACATTCAGCCAATGCATTACACCACACTTTTTCCGATGGTGCGGTGATTGAGTATGAGCCAGAAAACGGAACATTAAAGGCCGTTGGTATTAAAAAAGCAGTGATTGAGGCTAGCGATGAAATTAGTGCAACAACCCAAAAAGTGATTTGCAAAGCCTCTGTCGAAATCAAGCTCGATACACCGAACGTGATTTGTACCAATAACCTCACTACAGCCACGTTAAATGTGGAAAAGGGCGGTGAAATGACGGGTAATTTTAACCATAACGGCGGGTCGATAACGTCTAATGGTGTGGTTATTCATACTCACCAACATGGCGGTGTGCGTTCGGGTGGGGATACATCAGGGGAACCGGTATGAAATATTGCGGCATGAATGCGAAAACAGGGCAAAGCCTTACTGATAATGAGCATATTCGCCAAAGTATCGCTGATATTTTGCGAACGCCCATAGGTTCGCGGGTGATGCGTCGTCAATACGGCTCACTGTTGTATGACTTGATTGACCAGCCACAAAACCCTGCGCTGAGACTCAAAATTATGAGTGCATGTTATATGGCGTTAATGCAATGGGAGCCACGCGTTAGGCTGCAAACTATTGATTATATTCGTTCTGATGTTGGCGAAATGGGCGTGAGTTTATCCGGTGTCATTATGCAAACGGGTGAACCGATTTCGATTTCGATTCCAGTGAGGTAGGTATGGCAGTCAGTATTGATTTAAGTTTGTTACCCGCACCGGATGTGGTCGAAACGTTAGATTTTGAAGTGCTATTTGCCGAGCGCAAAGCTGCGCTCATTGCTGCGATGCCAGCAGAGCAGCGGGAAGCTATCGCCCGCACGTTGGAATTAGAATCCGAGCCGCTCACCAAATTACTGCAAGAAAACTGTTACCGTGAATTAATTTTACGTCAGCGCGTCAATGAAGCGGCTCGCGCAAGTATGGTGGCCTTTGCAACCGGTGCCGACCTTGACCAACTCGCGGCCAATAACAACGTGAAACGCCTGATGTTATCAGCCGGTGATGAAAACGCTATCCCACCGATTGCACCGGTGTATGAGTCAGATTCCAATTTACGCATGCGTATACCGGCCGCTTTCGAAGCGTTAAGCGTAGCAGGCCCGATTGGTAGTTATGAATATCACGCTCGTAGCGCAGATGGTCGGGTTTCTGATGCTTCTGTGATTAGCCCGTTACCGGCTCATGTCACGGTTACCGTGTTATCTCGCGAAGGGAACGGCAGTGCGCCCGCGGATTTAATTGAAAAAGTGAATGTCGCATTAAACGATGAAGACGTTAGGCCGCTGGCTGACCGTGTGACTGTGCAATCGGCAACCATCGTTAACTATGAAATTGACGCGGTGATTTACTGTTATCCCTCGCCTGAATATGAGCCGATCATGGCAGCGGCAGAAGAACAAGTGAGACGCTATGCGACACAGCAACACCGGCTAGGCCGTGACATTGTACTCAGTGCCATTTATGCCGCTTTGCATGTGCAAGGTGTGCAACGTGTGGAGCTGAAAAAACCGGTTGCAGATATCAAATTGGATAAAACACAGGCCAGCTTCTGCACACAAATTAATGTGACACTAGGGGGTTCGGATGAATAGCCGGTTATTGCCTGTCGGCTCATCACCGTTAGAGCTTGCGGCGGCAGAATCACTGGCTCAGATTGAGCGCGTGCCTATTCCTATTCGTGAACTTTGGAACCCTGATAAATGCCCCGTGCATTTGCTGCCGTATCTGGCGTGGGCGTTCAGTGTTGACCGATGGGATAAAAACTGGACGGAAAAAGCCAAACGGGATGCCGTTAAAGCCGCCATGTTTATTCATAAACACAAGGGCACGATTGGCGCACTACGCCGCGTAGTTGAACCGCTCGGTTATTTAATTCGTGTGGTTGAGTGGTGGAAAACCAACGAAACCGCCGGCACGTTTCGCCTTGATATCGGGGTGCTTGAAACCGGTATCACCGAAGAAATGTATCAAGAGTTAGAGGCGTTAATTTTTGATGCCAAGCCAGCGAGTCGTCACCTTGTCGGGCTCACTATTCAACTAGAAACCAAAGGCCAAATCTATTGTTCCGCAGCTAGCTATAGCGGTGATGAATTAACCGTTTACCCCTACACGCCAGATGTGATCAGCTCAGGCGGCACGATTTCCACAGGGGCAGCGGTACACGTTATTGATGAAATGAGGGTGACTCTCCAATGAAATATTTTGCATTGCTTACCACTTACGGTGAAAAAGTGCTCGCAGAGGCGACTGCCCTCGGCACGAAAATTGAATTAACACACATGGCAGTCGGTGACGGTGGCGGCACATTGCCCGCACCCGATACCAAACAGACTAAATTAGTCAATGAAAAGCGCCGAGCAGCAATTAATACGTTATTTATTGACTCAGTGAATACCAATCAAGTTATTGCGGAACAAGTGATCCCCGAAAATGAGGGGGGATGGTGGATACGTGAAATCGGTTTGTTTGATAAATCGGGTTTATTGGTGGCCGTGGCGAATTGCCCTGAAACCTATAAACCCCTGTTAGCCGAGGGCTCAGGTCGCACACAAACCATTAGAATGATTTTGATTGTTAGCCATACCGAAGCAGTTACATTGAAAGTTGACCCCGCGATTGTGCTTGCCACGCGCGGCTATGTTGATGATTCAGTAAAAACAGCGATTGAGGCTCACGTTAAAAGCCGTAATCACCCCGATGCGACGACTAGTGCCAAAGGTTTTGTACAACTGGCTGATGCTCTGAGTGCCGATAACAACAAAGCCATTACACCTAAGTTGGCCACGGAAATTAATCAACGGGCTGTTAATGCACAAAATTCAGCGAATGCGGCCAATACAGCAGCAACTAATGCGAATAACAATGCTAATGGACGGGTGCCAAGCTCGCGCAAGGTCAATAATAAGCCGTTGAGCACCGATATTACGCTAAGTGCAGGCGATGTGGGCGCCTATACAAAAGCAGAAACCGACACGAAAGTTGCTGATGCGAAAAAGGCGGGTACCGATGCGCAAGCCACGGCAAACGCTGCCAATACAGCGGCAATCAATGCAAATAACAATGCCAATGGCCGTGTACCCAGTACGCGAAAAGTGAATAATAAACCATTGAATGCGGATATCTCTCTGACTGCGGGCGATGTGGGCTCATATACAAAGGCAGAAACAGATACCAAAGTCGCCGATGCAAAAAAAGCTGGAACAGATGCAAATACGAATGCCAATGGGCGCGTGCCTAACACTCGAAAAGTAAACAATAAGCCGTTGAGCGCTGATATCACTTTAAGTGCTGGTGATGTTGGCGCGTATACAAAGGCAGAAACAGATACTAAAGTTGCTGATGCGAAAAAGGCAGGCTCAGATGCACAAGCGACCGCCAATGCAGCCAACACTGCAGCAAACAATGCGAATAATAACGCGAATGGACGGGTACCAAGTGGGCGCAAAATAAACAATAAAGCACTGACCGCAGATATAGCACTGAATGCAGGGGACGTGGGGGCGTATACCAAAGCAGAGGTCGATACAAAAATAAATACAGGATTTGGATATACCCAAAAATGGAAAGATGTATCAGCAGATAGAAAAAGTGGGGTGACTTATACAAACTCAACGGGAAATACCATCGCAATTGCGGTTATGCAGACTGAAAACTCACAAAACCCCGGAGTGACATTTTTTGTTGATGGTCTTGAATTATTTAGCACGGTTCGTTCATCAGGCGCTGCGGTGCAAGGGGCGATGTGTATTGTCCCTAGAGGCTCTACCTATAAATTTGTTACTACCGTAAATGCGAAAGCACGGGTGATGGAGATGAGGCAATGAAATATTACATTGATATAAATAATACAGTTTTTGCTTATTCAGCAGATGGTTCCCAAGACAATTTAATTAGCGATGCGTTGATTGAAATTACAGAAAAGAAAGCGTTAGAAATTGCCAATCCTCCACCATCAAAACAACAATTAATCGCTGAAGCCGAGTATCAAAAACAGGCACTATTAAACGAGGCTACCGCCGCAATAGCACCTTTGCAAGATGCCGTTGACCTTGGTATCGCGACAGATGAAGAACGGGAGCAGTTAAGGACTTGGAAAGAGTATCGAGTACAGGTGAATAGGGTGGATGTTGGATTAGGGATGAGTGTTAATTGGCCAGTTAGCCCAAAGTGAGACATATATTAAGATAATTAATGTATGTCTCGTGTAAGATCATTACTGGAATATAGTGGTCAAAATGGTCAGTAACAACTATGGTATTAATATCACTAGTTGGTCTGAAATATAAATTTTCTATATTAATCTTATGGTTATCTATTAAAAGGAAGGGTGAATGAAACAAAGAAATCCATATCAATTGCTATTAATATTTTTGATTTTATTGATAGTTGTGTTAATTTTTTCAAAATTAATGAATTTTCAGAAAACTGCTGCTTTTATTTCAGGGCTTACAATTTTTTATACTGGAGTTCTTCCGTTTATTTATCTCACATTATGGATATCAAAGTCAAAGATAGGGGGGGAAATTAAGAAAAATGCTAAAAAATGGCATGTTGTAATTTTTACATCATGGGTTATTTTCTTGTATTCTATTTATGCTGAAATGTGGGTGGCTAATACTTTAAATGAAATATTTTCAGTAAATGCTAATCATTTAAGCATTACATATAAGTTATTAGCATTTTTATTTACTCCTTTTAATTTATTTTATCATCTTTCCATTTTGAGTTTAATTAAAAGCATTTTGGGCATTGTTTTTATAATGCTACTGATTTTTTCACCTATTATAATTATATTTGTTTTTATTCCGAATGTTAGGATAAGAGAATTATTAAAAGTAATAATGAAAATGTGTTTTTTTGTTTTTATATCGTCATTTATTATATCTATAATTACAAGTATTTCACTTAATAAAGATTATCTTATTAAAGAGTTTGCGCTGTGGGCTGATTTTAGCAGTAATAATCTTTGTACTGATGAATGGGTGAATAAGACGGAAAGTGTGCTTTTTTTAGATGGTGGTTATGTTCTAGCCTATCATCCACAAAATTTAAAAGATAATCAGTTTACAGTTGAAACTTGTAACTATAAAAAATCTTTTTAAATAAAATCATATATATATTATGGGTAAAAATTTTTAATTAATATTTTACCCAGTTCTATATAATACAAGTAAGGTATAATGTTAGCTTACATGAATAAATACTTTATTAACTTATCCCCATCAACTCACCAAAATTAACACTTGCCAATCTCTCCCTTACATCCTCATTCACCCGACTCAATGACAGCGTAAAATCTATTTTCTTAGCCTTACCATCGGTAAAAAACTCTGTTCTATCAGTGACTAAATTAGTGATCACATACATTCCATAAATGGTGCCTGTGCCCTCAATCAGCGGTAATGGACGGGCAACGTAGGCAGAGGTTTTTAATAGTTCCAGCGATACATCACCGCCGGTTACTTCGGGGTAAAGGGTACCAGCCAGTGTGATCTTATCTTCACCGGCACCTACATACTGCCATTTAGCACTGCGGCCAACACGGTCATTTTTCACATGGCGCCAGTCAAGTGAGTGGTTAAATGTTTGATAAGGGGCGGTACGTAGCTCAAACACAAACATGCCATAAATCATCATCATAATATTAGTCCTGATCTTTTAAGCTGGAACGGCGGCGGCTATCGCGTTCACGTAACAAAGTGGTTAATTGCTGTTTCACAATGTCAGCGATTTCTTTTTTATTGCTCATATCAACCCCGTAAAAATTTAACTCAAAAGTATTGTATTCCGGCTGCATGATTTGGCGTTCTGGCCGTGTCGGCGATACTGCTACCGGTACCGCATTTAATTTGGGTTGAATAGGGGCTAACGTATTAATCAACGCATCATTGAATTGTGGGAATAGTGAGGTTTTTCTCGCAGCGATACGGGGCTCTTGATATAGCCCATCAACCGTGGTCACAGCCGGAAAGTTTTTAAACACAATATCGCCGAGTTTATTTCTATCGACACTTTCCGCGGCGTCACTTAATGCAGATTTACTGCCTTTGGCTTTACTCTTTTTCTCTGCGCCGTCATACACCAAGGTACCGTATTTTTCCGCATTTTCTAACGGGTTAACGTCATTGGCTTTTTGTTGTAGCTCGCTGTTTTTTTCTAATTGTTTACCGGCAACGGTGACGCTACTGGTGATTTTACTGGTTGCCTCGGCTTGCTGTTTTTGTGCCTGCTCGTTGGCCTTGGCGGTTTTCCCTGCATAAGCGGAAACGGAGTTCAGTACTTTGAATGGGTCTTTTTCGTTCGGGTCAACCCCCATGGCACGCGCTGCATCGGCGGCAGCTTCGGCAGCGGAGGGGATAACGCCGAGTTTTTCCAGTATCCAGCCTAAGCCCTTGGCGACTTGTTGAATGGGAAAGAATAGGGCGCTGATAGCTTTACCCACTACCTCGCCGAACACTTGGCCGGCTTCGGTACACGATTTCAATTCTTCCGTAGATAATTGAACGGGTGACAATAATTCTTTAAACCAATTCCATACTTTACTAACCGCATTTGAAATGCCGTCGAATATTGGGGCGAACGGTGCAAAGGTGGCACTGAATGCTTGACCGATTGGTGCCAGTGCGGACGTAAAACCATCCCAAAACCCACTGAAAAAAGCTTTAATGGGTTCCCAATATTGATAAATTAATACCCCAGCGGCCACGATGGCGGCAACAAATAAACCCACAGGGCTCAATAGCAAAGAAAACCCACCGCCAATAAGGTTAATGGCATTACTGCCCGCGGCCATTAAGCCACCAAATCCTTGGGCGCCGGTAAGCATAAATAGGCTGAGTCGCATCGCCGCAAACGGCACAATCACCGCGGCAGCGGCAAGGGCTAACGCGCCAAGGGCAGTGACTAAAGTTGCAATAGCAATCCCACCGACAGCAAGGGCTTGCGTCATTTTTGGGTGTTCTTTCATCCACAGGCCAACTTTGCCAATGAAACCTGTCAATGATTGTGTGACACGGCGTAAAGGGGAATCGACATTTTCTTGAATTTCAATGCCGAGATCTTCCCATGCTGATTGCAACTGTTTCAGGTCGCCTTTTAAGTTATCAATCTTAACTTTGGCGTTTTTATCGGCTTCACCCTCGGCGCCCATGTTGGCGGTTTTCAGTGCGTCATAGCGGCCATTCATGACAGCATCAATGACGGCGCCCATACCGACCATCGCCTCTTCGCCGAAAATATCTTTTTTCATGCGAATTTGGCTGGCTTGGTCAAACTTACGCATACTTTTGCCAACGTCTTTTAAGATTTCGTCGGCGTCACGGAGTTTGCCGCTAGCGTCTTTAACACTGATGCCCAGCTTATCAAGGGCGGCTTGGCCTTTGCCGACAGGGGCAACCATACGGGATAAACCGGCGCGGAGTGACGTACCGGCCATGCTGCCTCGAATACCATTATCAGCCATGGTTCCCGCCATTGCGGCCATACTTTCAAGGCTGACGCCAAGTTGCGCAGCAATAGGGCCTGCATAGGTCATGGTTTCACCGAGTTGGCGTAAATCGGTATTACTGCGGGTAAAGGTAGCCGTGAGCACGTCAGAAACGCGGTTCATATCTTCCGCTTTTAATTGAAATTGCGTCAGAACGTTTGAACCAATGTCGGAAGCCTCGCCGAGATCCATATCACCGGCTAACCCCATGTTTAACACGCCGCCCAATGCGGCCTTAATAGCATCCGGTGTAAAACCGGCCATCGCTAAAAACTTTTGGCCAGCCGCAACATCGGTGGAGGTATACGCGGTACTGGCACCCAGTTCTCGTGCTTGCTGACGTAGCATGGTCAGTTGTGGCGAGTTTTTATCTAATCGGGTGAGGGCTTGAACCGTTGACATGCCCTCATCAAAGTCTCGACCAGGAGCCGTGATCCGCGCACCGGCATACAGCGCACCCGCACCGCCTGCGGTAGCAATCGCACCGCCAGTGGCTAATTTATTGCGTAGTTCTTTTGATTTTGCATATTGGCCTTGTGCCCGCGTGACCGCGTTAAGCCGGCGGCGTTGTTCATCTAACTGCCGGTTATAAATTTCGGTGCGTCGGGTGACTTGTGCCGTCGCATCACCGCTTTGTCGTGCTGATACTCCATGACGATAGAGTGACGCTGTCACGTTGTTAAGCTTTTGTTTCTCTTTGTCGAGTGTGCGGCCGTAGCGGTCACGCTCTAACCGTGCAGCGGCCAAAGCTTTCTTTTGCTCTTCGGTTTGTTGTGTCAGCGGTGGGTATTGGTCACGTAACGCTTTAACTTTATTTTTGGCTGTTTCGTAGGCTTGTGAATTTTTATTCACAGAATTAGAAAGCCTTTCGAACGTTTTCGACTGGCTTTGTAAATTACGGATTGAAGCGTGTGTGGCTTTGATTTGAGTTGCTAACCCTGCCGCGCTGCGCTGTGCAGCACTGACAGGGGATGATAACTTATTCGCAGCACTTAACGACACTTTGATATTTAAATTGCGGTCACTCATGATTCATTTCCTGTTCTGGCGGCTGCGCGTTTATGCCATAACAGGATTTCGCCAACCGTCATGGCGTCATATTCAGACGGCGCCCAGTGGAAAACGGTGGCGATATCAGCGATTAACTCATCCGTTTCAATGTTCGGGCACTCAATTACTCGTCCGCGTCGTCTGTCGTCTCTTGCGGGGAGTTCGGTACTAAAAAATTGGCAACACCAGTGGCGAGTGCATTTAATGCAGGGATAGGCAGTTGTATAACATCACGTTCAGTCATACGCGGTGACGTTACACGCGGCAGTAACTTAATCAGTGAATCCACATCAGAGGTCATCACGTCATACAGTTTTAAGCCACGTAAGGCACCAACTTGTTTCATGGTGTCGGTGATGGTGATTTCAGTGACTTCTTGCCCTGACTCTAATTTGATGGGTGCGTCGAATTGAATAACTTCAGCCATGGTTATTATTCCTATTAAAATAAACGTGAAATGGGTGGGTAATGAAGCCCACCGTATTAATTAGTGGCCAATGTTGGCGCGGTGTTTTTCCAGCATGTCTTTGCCGTTGACTTTCCACACCATGTTGAGCAAATCCACCTCAAACGTTTCTTTGTTATTGATGGTGATTTTGCAGTAGGTATTTTTGATGGTGTATTTGTGTTGCGTGTTATCACCGGCTTTCGCACTGCCTAAATCCAATTCAGTGAAACGCCCGCGAGTTTGAATTTCACACGGAACGGATTCACCGGTTGAATCATCGTAGTAAGAACCCGCAAAGCGGAATTGCTTACCGTCAATGGTGGTGCCCCAGCTTTCCAGCAATTCAGATATTAAGCCCCCCATCGAGGCTTCCATATCTAATGCGCCAGAATCAAAGCCCATCATGACAGCGACAGAGCCCACCATACCGGCACCTTGATAATCCTCTGTTTTTAATGACAGTTTTGGCGGGGTGACTTCTTCTACTTGTCCAAGGTAGGTTTGGCCATCAATGTATAGGTCAAACAAAAAGAGTTTTTTAGGCATACCCATAATTCAATTTCCTTATCCCAGTTGGTCAAAAACAGCGAAATACTCGTCAGTGAATTCCTGTGTCAATGTCAGGTTTTCCAGTGGCGGTACGGGGGTGTACTTGTAGCGAATGTGCGCCTTACCATCGCGTAAATTTTCTTTCGGGTTATCCGATGGGTCATACCAACATTGGAACCCTAATAAACGGCCTTGCGTGACGAGTTGTGCGCCTTTGCGGTTGATCCCATCGACAATATCTTTCACCAATGAGGGGGTGAGTGTTTTGTCGATATAGCTAAAATGCGCCTCGGCGATCATTTCAGCCAAGATTTGTGCGGTGCGGGTATACACTTCAAAGGTATAGATTTCTTTGTCGCCGGTGCGATTACCCCAAATGCGGTAGCCATCGCGCTTAATCAGCGTAGTGATTTGGTGGCTGTTTAAATCGTTGGCGTCGGTGTCTTTACCTTGTAATGTCCAGTAAATATCTGCGCTAATACCCAAAACACCATTAACCGGCACGTTAGAAATCGACTTATGCCAGCCTTGTTCCGCATCAATCTTGGCACGCAAGCCAATGGCGTAAGCGGTGGCGGGGATAACTTCGTTTTGGCCACTTTCTTTGTTGTAGGCGATAAATTCAGGGTAGATGATCATCACTTCGCGCTGATTGAAATCCTCGCGGTATTTCTTGGCTTCGGCGATAGTTTTACAGCCGTTGGCGCTGATATAAGCAAAGGCTTTAATTTGCTGAGCAAAAATCGCAAGCTGCATAGCAACCGGCTTGGTGTCCAATTTCGGTACCGCCAAAATACGCGGACGTTCACCGATATTAGCCTCGGCAGTTAGTAAGGCATAAAGGCCAGTATAGCGGCCATCGTTACCCGTGCCACCAATCACTAGTTGGTCTTGGGTCTTTTCGCTGCCTTCTTTCGCTTCGGCAACGCGCACAACCACTACTTTTGGGCTGCATTGGTCATCAATGGCTTTCAATGTGGTGTAAAGCGTACCGGTTTTACCGGCTTTGTTCAGTACCGTTTTAATGCGTGTGACTAATACGGGGGTGTCGAGTGGGAACGCCTCGGGGTCGGCATCTTCTGCGGTGCAGACAATACCAATTACAGAGGTGTCGATATCTCGAATAAGGGTGCTGAGGTCAGTTGTTTCATGGACTTCAACACCGTGATGATATACGGCCATCGTTATTATCTCCTGATGTCTATTTATCTTTATTCTCAGGGATGTTTGATAACAAATCATGCACTTAGGGTTCTCATAGGCACATGAGAACCACGGATGATTGCTCACCTACGCGCGCGACGACAATCTAGGCATATTGAATTGGCTAGGTGGTGAATATGTCTTTTACGGATTGGACAGAGGGGAATTTAGTCAAAGTTCCTGCCTTTGATTTAACGGTCGGTGGCGTGCAGCTCCTCGGCGTCAATGACCGGCTTATGTCATTAACATTAACGGATAATCGGGGTTTTGAGGCTGATACCTTAGAGCTCACTATCGATGATACCGACGGTAAAGTTGCGTTACCGGCGCGTGGGGCTGAGATTTCCGTTTCCCTTGGGTGGCAGGGAGAAGCCTTGGTACATAAAGGGATATATACCGTTGATGAAATTAGCCATTCAGGCCCACCTGACCAAATTACGGTAACTGCCCGTAGTGCGGACTTTCGGCAAGACTTTAACGTCAAACGGGAATACAGCTGGCACGATATCAAAGTTTCTGATGTGGTGAGCGCGATAGCAGGGCGTTATAACCTCAAGCCAGCGGTGAGTAAACAATTGATGCACATTGAGATTGACCACGCCGACCAGACCAATGAAAGCGATATTAGCTTTTTAACGCGCATGGCTGAAATGCTCGGCGCGATAGCCACCATTAAAAATGGCAGTTTATTATTTATCGTGCCTAATCAGGGAGTCACGCAAAGCGGAAAGCCATTGCCCGTCATTACCATTATGCGGGAAAGTGGGGATAGGCATTATTTCAGATTGGCCGACCGGCAAGCGTACACCGGTGTACAAGCCTATTGGCTTGATTTGAACTACGGCAAACAAAAGAAAACCAATCTTAAACGCAAGCAAAAGCCCAAAAAAGAGAAGTCGAGCAAAAAAGAGGGCGATTACATCGAGGGTGCCGAGGGGAACGTTTTTGTGATGCGGCAAACCTTTAAAAACGAGCAGTCCGCTAAACGCGCCGCCGCGGCCAAGTGGTCAAAATTACAAAGGGGTGTGGCAGAATTTAATATCACCTTAGCCGAGGGGCGCGCAGACCTTTACCCTGAAATGCCCGTTACGGTAACTGGCTTTAAACCGACCATTGACAGTCACCAGTGGGTGATTAGCCGAGTGACACACACCATTGATGGGAACGGGTTTATAACTCATTTGGAACTGGAAATAAAAATCAAAGATATTGATATGACGGATGACGAGCAAAACGACGAATAATTGATTATAATAACGGCAGGCATACCCATAACCCAAGGTTATAAAATGGCGTTCAATTGTCCAAAGTGTGGCGCTGTGACTTATACTAAAACCAGTAAATCCATGAGTAGTGAAACCCGCAGAAGTTACCACCAATGCCAAAATTTGTTGTGTGGTTGTTCTTTTACGACAATAACCTCAGTGGAGATCTATCTAACAAAAACAATCCCCCAAGAGCTGCCAGAAGGCTTTGAAATCCCGATGGATAAGTTACCTAGATCGCATCGGGGAGAGAAACAGATGGAGATGTTTTGATGGGCGATCTTTTGTGAGTTAGTAATTATTAATCTTTTTTTATTCTAGAAATAATAAAATCTTGTAAAGCAGGGCCTTGTAGTTTCTGATTAGATCCATTCAATTTAACCCATGTTTCTCCTTTAGGGTTAAAATATACCTTTAACGAGTTGGATTTTGGAGTATATACTTCAACTACATAAGAATTATCACTAGAGGAGTTATCAGCATTAGATACCTTATGGAAGAAAATTTTTATTTTACTTGGATCTATGGCTGGCGCGATTACATGTATTTGGGTGGTAATCATTTTCCTTATATCATCTTTCAACGCTTGTGATAAGGTTAGACTTTTGACATTACCATTATCACAAATCCCCCAAAAAATACTCCCACCTTCGGAATTCAAAAAACCTATAATATATTCAAGAACTACTCTTGAAATTACCTTGGTGGGGTCTTTCCCGTTCACTTCCTTAAATTCAGTTGTTAAGTTTTCTTCTAATGAACATGATTGCCCTTCAATAAAGTTATATCCTTCACAAGGAGGATACTGATTTAGAAATTCTGTACTTAATAATTCACTGTCAGCTTTTTTAACTGCAGATAAGTAATCATTTATATGTTGCTCAACTTGTTCTATAAAATCACCATGGCTAACAAAAAACTGTAAACTAATATAAGTATAATTAATAGAATCATGATTTTTATTTGAATAATATTTTTTTATAGGCTTAATTAAACCATTCAGTAGTGTGCTTACTTTATTTAGATAATCATCAAAAGAATATGGTTTTTTCCAAGAATTAAGATCATAAGAGTCTGTCATTAGTTGTAGATTCATTCCATTATATGATTTGTCAAATATAATCGCAGATAATGAAGGGTAAACATTCTGAGCAGAGCCAATATAATAACTAGAACTCATAGGGAATTCTTCAACTTGAGTACCTTTGAGAATAGGAATAAAATCTTCAGCGTTCTCAATTAATCTTCTCCTTGATGAAAATTCCACATATTTAGATCCTTCAAAAAAAACGGTTATTTTTTCACCCAAACGCTCAAAGTACACAGCCATTTAAACATCCCTTTATCTAGAAATATGTAGCTATTTTATCAACATTCTTTCTGCTAAGTTAGTAAAAATAAAGCCTCTTATCAAAAGAGGCTTTATAAGTGTGGTCAATATGTGGACATCAACCATTGACTAAATCCATTTAAATCAATTGTTTAAATCACTTTTAGAACGCCGCACTTAGCGCCTTTGATTACCTAATCCGCACAAGTACCAGAACCGCTGAATAGGTGTAATTTACTTTATATTCAGTGAGTTGTAGTCAAAAGGCACTCGGGGGCGAGTGCCTTTTTTTTGTGCATAATCTGTACAAAAAAGGCTCAAAAGTGCCTAAAAGTGTTCAAGTGTGGACAATTTGTGGATATGCAAAAGTTAAATTTGTATTGCTTTTCGTCCTCAAAATCATCCTAAAACGAACAACCTATTAAGCTAACTCTGTTCCTCCTTTTAATGGGTTGTATGTAATCGCATCTTGAAGAAAGTCCGGTGCAAAGTGTGCGTAGGTCAGGGGTTGCTGTAATGTTGAGTGCCCTAAGATCCTCTGCAAAGTAATAATACTACCGCCATTCATCATAAAATGGGTTGCGAAAAATTGTTAACTAGTTTTCTTGTCTGAGTGGGGTGAGCCTGAATTTTCGTGCCTAGTGTGGGCTAAAGCCGGTGCGATTTGGCCAGTTTCGGGATTCACCTCATCGAACATGAACCAATCTCGGTATTTTCTAAATCGGGAGCGCTTAAAGAATTTCATTGCAGACTCCAATGATATTTTAGTTTTTCCACTTTCATATCCATGATAGGTAACGATTTGAGTTTGTTACCCGCATCGGATGTGGTCGAGTTATTAGATTATGAGGTGCTATTCGCCGAGCGAAAAGCCGCGTTAATCGCTGCTATGCTAGTAGAGCAGCGGGAAACGATTGCACGTACATTGGACTTAGAATCTGAGCCGTTAACCAAGTTATTGCGGAACAAGTGATCCCCGAAAATGAGGGCGGTTGGTGGATGAGGGAAATTGGTTTGTTTGATAAATCGGGGTTATTGGTGGTCGTGGCGAATTGCCCTGAAACTTATAAACCATTATTGGCCGAGGGCTCAGGTCGCACGCAAACTATCCGTATGATTTAGTGCTGAGATTGAAAGTGACTTAAAAGGCGTTTGGGTGTTCCAGTCTACTTATGATGAGTTTACAAAAACCGAGAAATTAGGTTTCAAAGTTATACAAAACTTTAACCGATTCCCAGAATGGAAAGAACTTGGAGCGACTGAATTGAAAGAAAAAGAAGTTTACATAGCTAATAAATGTAAAGTTAAATTGATCAATCATGCAGATAAGATCATAACTCCATTATAAGATACATTAGATTTAGGGATTGCTTTAGAAAGTGAGAAATTACAATTAAGCGCCTGGAAAAGATATCGAGTAATATTAAATCGAGTAGAGATTTCAACTGCGTCGGATATTATTTGGCTAGTTTATCCGTCATATTTTAAGGATGCCTTATGAGTGAAGGCATCCCATTTTATTCTTATTTGGAATAATCATCGGGTAAATCATCAAACATGCGATGATTTCTATTAAAATCAATTATGATATTTTGGTTAGGGCAATCATTTTTAGACAACATATCACAATTACTTTCAATATTACTTTCTTCTATTCCGGTCCACTGAGAAAATAAAGACATAAAACTTAGCCCACTACGACGGCTGTTTATTATTTCTTTATGCTTAGAATTATAAGATGTGATGAAAAAAGGCACTTCATAGTTCTGCTTGTACTTATCACTATGTGCCAATTCATTTTTGTCATATGTTAAAGATAACGCATGATCAGAAAAATACATCATTGACCATTTTGATTTAGTTTTACTTAAGTCAGAATATATTTCTGATAACAATTTATCTGTATTTTTTATACTCTGGACATAACAAGAGAATTTTTTATTCTGATAAAAATGATCAAACTGCTCCTCTGTTCTGGTACAAAATGGCGTATGACTTCCCATAAGATGAACAACAATAAGTTTTTTAGGTACTTGGGACTTCAAAGCCAATTTAAATTCTGGTAACAATGCATCGTCTGGAGAGACTGATTTATCATCTGAACTTCTTCTTTTAATAAAAAAACTATTGTTTGCTCTTCGTCCAATAGCGGCAACTGAGCCGTCATATTCACCCACAAATCCTTGATTAGATAACCAGTATGTATCAAAACCTGCTTTGTTAGCTAATGTCATGATGTTATTACCGATTTCAGGATATAAGGATAAGCTATGCGTTAAAGAAGGTTGTGTCGAACTCGCTGCAGAAGTGTAGTTAGTAAAAAAAGTCCCATTGATGGAGCTCATAAATGGTGTGTTCTGTATTTTAAAACCGTATTCTTGCATAAAATCTTTTCGGACACTTTCACCAATAACAATAACGTAAGTATCATATTGGTTATTAACGTCAGTGATTTTAAAAGTGTCATCACTTGTATATAATTCAACCTCATTGATTAAGGAATAAATAGAATAAATGAGCTCTGTAAAAAAATGAGTTTCTGGTGTTCCTGAATTAGCCGCTCTCTCATATTTACCACTTAAAGCATATTTTGAGGGAGTGAAGAAAAAAACCACCATTACGATACTTAGTATTGTCTTTTTATGATAATTCATCGAATTGGCTTTAATAAAGCTAACTAAAGTTCCAAAAGCGAGTATTAAGATAGAATAAATAAAATATTTATTATCTATATTTGATATAAATTCTCGTGATTCTTGTATGTCGGTATAATAAAAGGAAGCAACTGTATTATATGTAGGGGAGCCATAGATCAACCCGACAGGTAAATAAATAGCAGCTAAAATAGTGAAAAATAAAACAATAAAACGGTAGATACTATTTTTCACATAAAGCAAACCAATGCTTATGAAAAATATATACAGCGGCTTGAATGGATAGCCCATTACCTTGTGTAATATAGAAAAGAGAAAAAATAATGCGATAAACTTCAGCATTATTTTGCTTAAAATTACATTTTGTATTTTCTGGATCATAACTAGCTTTTTAACAATTCAGTCTTAATTTTTGCCGCGTAGATTAGCACAAATAGAGTAAACGAAACATAACAATAGGATTGAATTTTTGATATTATCAGAAAAATTTATCATTGATTGAGCTATGTCACTCATTATAAAGTTCTATATCATGGCTATGCTCATGGTTGTTTGTGTTATCGCCGGCTTTCGCACTGCCGAAATCCAATTCAGTGAAACGCCCGCGAGTTTGAATTTCACACGGAACGGATTCACCGGTTGGATCATCGTAGTAAGAGCCAGCAAAGCGGAATTGCTTACCGTCAATCGTCGCGCCCCAACTTTCTAATAATTCCGACATTAGGCCACCCATAGAGGCATCCATATCTAATGCGCCAGAATCAAAGCCCATCATGACAGCAACGGAGCCCACCATACCGGCACCCTGATAATCCTCCGTTTTTAATGACAGCTTTGGCGGGGTGACTTCTTCTACTTGTCCAAGGTAGGTTTGGCCATCAATGTATAGGTCAAACAAAAAGAGTTTTTTAGGCATACCCATAATTCAAATTCCTTAGCCCAGTTGGTCAAAAACAGCGAAATACTCGTCAGTGAATTCTTGCGTTAATGTCAGGTTTTCCAGTGGCGGTACGGGGGTGTACTTGTAGCGAATGTGCGCCTTACCATCGCGTAAATTTTCTTTAGGGTTATCCGATGGGTCATACCAGCACTGGAAGCCCAATAAACGGCCTTGCGTGACGAGTTGTGCGTCTTTGCGGTTGATACCATCCACAATATCTTTTACCAATGAGGGCGTGAGTGTTTTGTCGATTTTTCTATATGTACTAAATAAATTTATTTCACTGACCAATGTTTAAGTCTTCGTGTCGAGTATTCATCCCCTCTAGGAAATTGTCCATATAATACACTTAATGCTATGAATTATAATGAAAAATAATATTTCTTAGTTCTCTGTCACATAATTAAAATAAGTGAAATAAATGATCATGAAAATCGTTCATGTTTGAAATGAAATTAAGTCGCTTTCACTCAATCAACAGCTCTGGCATAAATTAGACAACGCAAACAAATTAACGTATTTACAACATAAAGATTGATGAATGGACAACTAAAACTTCTAGAAAATCAAGAAGTCAATTGAGTTTCCATCTTGGAATTTAGGGTGTGACGAGACGATGAACAAAAATTTTACATTTACGATTAAAAGTAGTCTTTTTGACGAAAATTATAATCCTTCTGAAAATACACGTATTACAACTAACTTTGCTAATTTAGCCAGAGGGAAAAATCGCCAAGAAAATTTGCGTAACACGCTTGTCATGATGAACAACCGTTTCAATACATTAGCTTACTGGGATAACCCTAAAAGTGACCGTTACTCTATCGAACTTGAAATTATTTCTGTTGAGATGAGTGTTGAAGGGAATAGTAATACCTTTCCTGTGATTGAAATATTGAAAACCAATATTGTTGATCACAAAACAGGCAAACGTACTGAGGGCATAGTTGGAAATAACTTTTCATCTTATGTGCGTGATTATGATTTTAGTGTTTTATTGTTAGACCACAATAAAGACCAAGCAAACTTTAGTATTCCAGAAAATTTTGGTGACTTACATGGGAATATCTTTAAATATTTTGTTAATTCTAGCGAATACAAAACCCATTTTAGTAAGGCGCCAGTCATTTGTTTAAGTGTCTCAAATAAAGATATTTATCATCGTACGGGTAATCAACACCCTGTACTAGGTATTGAATATCAGCAAAATGGGGCTTCATTAACGGATCAATATTTTAAAAAGATGGGATTACAGGTTCGTTATTTTATGCCTCAAAACAGTGTTGCACCGCTGGCATTTTATTTTACGGGAGATTTGCTGAGCGATTACAGCAATATTGAATTAATTAGCACGATTAGCACGATGGAAACATTCCAGAAAATTTATCGTCCGGAGATTTACAATGCGAACTCCGTTGCGGGACCATGCTATCAACCGAGTTTGACGAACCAAGATTATTCATTAACAAAAATTGTTTATGACCGCGAAGAACGTAGCCGATTGGCTATTGAGCAAGGGAAATATACGGAAGAACACTTTATTGAACCCTATAGGCATATTCTAGAGCAATGGTCTGCTAACTACGCGCTTTGATTAATTATAAATATTTAAGGTCAATTATTATGAAAACATTATTACCAACATCTACCGCGGGTAGCTTACCAAAACCTTCTTGGCTTGCTGAACCTGAGACGCTTTGGTCTCCTTGGAAGTTGCAAAATGAAGAGCTCATTGAGGGAAAACAAGACGCACTGCGCTTATCCCTTGAAGATCAACTGCGTGCTGGAATTGATATTGTTAGTGACGGTGAGCAAACACGTCAGCACTTTGTGACGACATTTATTGAGCATCTCAGCGGTGTTGATTTTGCAAAGCGTGAAGTGGTTAAAATTCGCGATCGTTATGATGCAAGTGTGCCAACGGTGGTTGGCGCGGTTGAACGTCAAAAGCCTGTTTTTGTCGAAGATGCTAAATTTTTACGTAAGCTAACGAACCAGCCGATAAAATGGGCGCTTCCTGGACCAATGACGATGATTGATACCCTGTATGATAATCATTACAAAAGTCGTGAAAAATTGGCGTGGGAATTTGCTAAGATTTTGAACCAAGAGGCAAAAGAGCTTGAAGCGGCGGGCGTTGATATCATTCAGTTTGACGAGCCAGCTTTTAATGTATTCTTTGATGAAGTGAATGATTGGGGCGTAGCCGCGTTAGAAAGAGCCATTGAAGGGCTGAAATGCGAAACTGCGGTTCATATCTGTTATGGATACGGCATCAAAGCTAATACTGATTGGAAGAAGACGTTGGGCTCTGAGTGGCGACAATATGAAGAGGCTTTCCCAAAACTACAAACCTCGAATATCGATATTATCTCTTTGGAATGCCATAACTCCCATGTTCCAATGGATTTGATTGAGCTTATTCGCGGTAAAAAAGTGATGGTGGGGGCGATTGATGTAGCCAGTAATATTATCGAAACACCAGAAGAAGTCGCCAATACGCTACGTAAAGCACTGCAATTTGTGGATGCAGATAAACTTTATCCATCAACAAACTGTGGGATGGCGCCGTTATCTCGTCGTGTCGCAACCGGTAAACTCAATGCATTAAGTGTGGGTGCTGAGATTATCCGCAGAGAATTGTTGAATAAGTAATCTAAGTATAAATTAACGGATAAAAGGACCCAGAATTGATGAGGTGCCCTATAAAATTGGGACTTCATGATATCTGGGTTTTTTGTTGCATTGAGTTTCTTTTTTTGTTCTGACTTGAGGTATATTAGGCGTATTATTTCAAAATTACGATCTTCAATAGGAATATTGGCAATGGCTTTGATCCCTAAAAACTATGCGCGATTGGAAAGTGGCTATCGTGAAAAAGCACTTAAGATTTATCCATGGGTTTGTGGGCGCTGTACCCGCGAGTTTGTGTATTCAAATTTGCGTGAATTAACCGTTCACCATATCGACCATGATCATACTAATAACCCCGAAGATGGCAGCAATTGGGAACTATTATGCCTATTTTGCCATGATCATGAGCATTCGAAGTACACAGAGGCTGAGATGTATGGCACTAATGTTGTTGCAGGGGAAGATGCGCAAAATGATGTTGAAGCAGCAACCTATAACCCATTTGCTGATTTAAAATCAATGATGAATAAGAAAAAATAAGTATCATTGCAGACTCAGGCTGTTGTATTTAAAGGCACTCTATCGAGTGCTTTTTACGTATTTAAATCCATATTGGTTATTAATGAATATCCTCATGACTACGATATACGAGTGATAGTTCAGGGTGATTCCATAGGCTTGCGGGCGTCACTGTAGTGCGTTTCCATGGGATATGACCAATAAACCAAAGTTTCCAGAAATTTAATTTTGCACTCGGATTTTTAGTTAATAATTCTTCAAAGGTTTCAATTTCGCCAATTTGGATTGATAACGCAGATTGGTAAATATCAAAAACAAACTTAGAGCAAAACTGCCTAGGTGAATTGTAATTAAACCCGGTGTGGTAAAATTTGTTTAAGCGAGCAGGAACTTCAGCGACTAATGCTGATTTTTGTTCATGGGTTAGTGTATGAGCAAATCGACGTACACTGTAACGATTACCAGATGAACGGGAAATAAAGCGAGATAAGGTTGTGGTTGTTGAAAGCGGAACACGACTTTCTGCAATCAAATAGTCTTCGCCATTATGGCCGACAATCATGCCAACATGGTTACTCCAACATAAAGATGCTGAGGCTATTTGGCGAAATAATTCGCTCCCAATACTGGTAAAGACAACATCGCCAACTTCGTACTCATGTGGATAATTTATTTTTGTCATAAAAGTACCTCAATATAAACAATGCTATTAAGGTACAGTTATAAAGATTAGAAAAATTTCTAGCTATCGGATAAAAGCTGAAAATCATTTTTGTTTAACTAGGGTATATTTTACTCAATTGTTCGCTAAGTAGTTTTACGTTGCTAATTATCTCGTTTTCACCATGAGCAGCGTAGCCAAATAGAATCGCATTTTGGTGAGCACTCTGAATGCAGTAACGCGATAGCGGTTGTGCACCAAAGCCTAACAGACGGCATTGGTTAAGGATCAGGTTAATATCATAACCATCTTTAACCCAACAAACGGTATGAATGCCTGAGTCTGTCATTTGTACATCAAATATATGCGGGAGATAATGGTTGATGGCATTGATAAACGTATTTTGTCGGTCGTAACATATCTTTCGTATTTTTCTGACGTGGCGTGCATAGTGGCCTTCTTGGATAAATTGCGCTAAAGCTGCCTGCTCTAAATAACTACAGTGGCTATCACTATAATATTTCATCATGGTGAATGCCTCACTCAGAATTTCTGGCACAATTAAAAAACCTAAACGAAAACCGGGATACATCATTTTAGAGAATGTCCCTGCATAAATAACACGTTGATGATTATCTAAGCCTTGTAAGGCTTGAATAGGTTTTGATAGAAAACGAAATTCACTGTTATAGTCATCTTCAAAAACCCATGCATTATTTTGTTGTGCCCAATCCAATAATGCTAAACGTCTCGGTAAGCTGAGAGTGGTGCCGAGAGGAAACTGGTGAGAAGGCGTGGTGTAAATTAATTTTGCTGTTTCATGATGTTTTGCACCGTATACAATATCCATTCCTTCTCTGTCAGATGGAATAGCGGCAATCTCAGCACCTGCTGCGGTTAAAATAGCTCTCGCACTATCATAGCCAGGGTCATCTAACCATACTTTATCCCCTTGTTGTAATAAGACTTTTGCAGCTAAGTTAATAGCTTGCTGTGTTCCATTGACAATAATAATTTGTTGCTGTTTACAATGAACTCCGCGAGTAGAACGAACGTAATCGACTAATAAATTTTTAAGCGGGGTATACCCATCAGGGTGATTAAAATGCGTAATTGTATGTTTAGATTTACGCCAAACTCGGCCTAATAATCTACCCCATAATTCATGTGGAAATTGGTCAACACAGCCAATACCAATATTAAACATTGAGTTCTTATCGGTATTCGGCCGTGAGTTTTTCCATAAATTTGTTAAAGTAGAAACTCTAGGGTTCAGATTTAATGCAGGGTATCCAGATTGGTCACGCTGTTTAGTACTACTTATAGTGCCAACTAATTCATCAGGAATATGGGGTGACACATAAGTTCCTGAGCCTTTTTTAGAGTAAAGATACCCTTCATCAATTAATCGTTCAAACCCAGCAATAACTGAATTTCGCGAGATTGACATCATTTCTGCTAATGCTCTCGATGAGGGTAGTTTAACACCGGCAGCAATACGTCCATCTAAGATAGCGTTACGTATTGTGTGATAAACATTTTCCTTAATGTGTCCATCTTCAAGTAAAAGTAATGGGAACTGCGCATGTTGTTGGCGTCGCATAAAGTGGTTCCTAAATAAATAACAAAAGTGTCTCTTATACAGGGCCAGATTGCTATGTACTATAACTCCATTATGTAATATGTCTACAAATGGAAGGGTTATTATGAGTAAAACAACATTATCAGTTACCGTAGAATTTGTTGCTCCAGAACATTATCCTGCATGGTTAGTGTACTGGCTGGAATATCAAAAATTTTATCGAGTAGATTTAAGCGAAGAAATTACCCTAAAAGCATGGGAGCGCTTTTTTGATGAAAATGAACCGATGTATTGTGCGGTTGCGCTTGAAGGTGGAAAAGTTGTTGGTTTTGTGAATTATTTATTTCACCGTTCAACATGGGCAGAAAATGATTTTTGTTACCTAGAAGATTTATATGTGACACCAGAAATGCGCGGGCGGCATGTAGGAAAACAATTAATTGAATTTGTACATGCACAAGCACAAGAAAAGCAATGTGGCCGCTTATATTGGCATACACAGGAAACCAATTTACGAGGTCAAAAATTGTATAATTGGGTAGCAGAAAAGCCAGGGGTAATTGAATATAGAATGCCTTTGTAATAAAACGCAGTAGCATATCCTATATTCAGTAACCTATCGATAGGCCCGTTGTTTAGTCACAACGGGTTTTTTGTTTTTATCAGAAAATAAGCAAAAATTAGGCAGTTAGATTGGCTAACTGACTTCTAACATCCATTAATGCAAAACCGAGCAGATTTAACCCTTTCCATGTTAATGGGTTTTCAATATTTTCAGCATCTTCGGCAAGGCCTATTCCCCAAATTTTATCAACGGGGCTAGCTTCAACCAGAACACGTTCGTTTGTGGCAAGTAAAAACTGCTTAATTTCTTTATTTTGAGAAAATTTGGCCATATTCGCCGCAACAACAATGGTAAAACGGTTTTCATCCCATATATCTTGTTTAAACCCACGAACCTCACGGCCAAATGCTTTAGCTGCACCAGGATTTGGTGCATGAATAATTTTATCCAATGTTTCTAAATCACCAAATAAGCGTGCTTTTTCTGCCATCATAAAATGCTCTGCGCTAGCAAAATGGTGATTATCGACAATAAATGGGGAAGGGTACCACTGGCTGAAACAGCTTTTTGTAATTTGGTTTTGCTTGGTTTGATGACCCCAGAAGAAAACATATTTAAATTTTTTCCCTGAGCGGTATTGTTTACAGAGGCTTTTGATATCCATAACTTAAGTTTTATTAAGGAATAATATTCTTAGCTTATCGATAATAAAAAGATTTGGATATCAGAAAAACCTGCTTAGCCTACTAAGCAGGTAATAAAATTAAAGTACTTTACTTAAAAACTCCGCAGTTCGTGGGTTTTTAGGTGCAGTAAAGAGTTGTTCTGGTGTGCCTTCTTCTTGAATTATGCCTTGGTCAATAAACATAACGCGGTCAGCAACTTCACGTGCAAATCCCATTTCATGGGTGACGATAACCATCGTCATACCTTCATTCGCTAGGGTTTTCATCACAGAAAGTACCTCCCCAACTAATTCAGGGTCAAGCGCAGACGTCGGTTCATCAAATAACAAAATGGACGGTTGCATTGCTAAGGCCCGGGCAATAGCAACACGTTGCTGCTGCCCACCGGATAAACTGGCAGGCCATGCATCAATTTTATCTAACAGCCCTACTTTGGTTAGGAGCTGTTCAGCTTGTTTAAGTGCCAGTTCCTTTTTTATTCCTTTTACTAAGGTTGGTGCCATCATTAAATTTTCTAACACGGTCATATGGGGGAATAAGTTAAAACGCTGAAACACCATCCCCACATTTTCTCTCATTTTATTTAAATCGGTTTTAGGGTCATGAACGTTAAAACCGTTAACTTGTATTTCACCGCCATCTGGGCGTTCTAGTGCGTTTAAACACCGTAAGAAGGTACTTTTGCCTGAGCCAGAAGGGCCTATGACACAAATCACTTCTTGAGGTTTAACTTCGCAAGAAATACCTCTAAGTACATGAGCATCGCCAAATTTCTTTTGTAAATTATTAACGTAAATCACTTCTGCCCAACCTTCTTTCCATATATTGCACCAGCTGAGCAAGTATAAATGTCAGCATCCAATAAATCACAGATATCGTTAAGTAGGGTTCCCAATAAGTTGCATAAGCACCGGATACCGTTCTCGCTGCATAGGCGAGATCAGCTAAGCCAATTGCGGAAGCAAGGGAGGAATCCTTAACAATCGCGATGGCATTATTTCCAAGCGGGGGAAGGATACGACGAAAAGCTTGTGGAAGGATCACTTTACGCATTGTTTTTGCCCAACTCATACCAAGCGCACGCGAGGCTTCTATCTGCCCTTTGTCAATAGATTGAATGCCCGCACGAAAAATTTCAGAAACATAAGCCCCTGAGTTTAAAGTGATTGCAATGACACAAGATAAAAATGCACCGTAATCGGAGCGGAGCATTTTAGCCGTATCAATAGACATTATCCCTGAGGTAACAAATAGGCCATCACGCGGGTTAATAAATAGTGGAACTAAGGCAAAGTGAACAACCATTATTTGAACAAATAGCGGAGTACCACGAAAAGCACTGACATAGAAGCGAACAGGCCACTGCACAAAATAATGTAAAATCGGTTTCCAAATTCCTTGCTCAGCTTTGGCAGTTCTTCCTAAGCCGAGAGTTAACCCCCATAATGAGCCTAAAATAACGCAAATGATGGTTGCTTTTATCGTCATCATTGCGCCTTCAGCAAATAATGGAGCATATTCTTCAATTATTTCCCAACGAAACGCAGACATCTTAATTTTCACCCTGATTTATAACATGAAAAAGCCATCTAAGGATGGCCTTAAGTTAGATTTAATTATTGTTTTGGTAATTGAGGAACGTTTTCATCAAACCATTTTTGATAAATTTTATTGTAAGTACCGTCTGCAATAATTTTTTCTAAGCCATTATTTATTTTTTGCTGTAATTCGCTATTTCCTTTTGCGACAGCAATACCAAAATATTGTTTTTCGAAGTGGTTATCGTAGATCAGTTTAAATTTTTTCTCTGGGTGCGTTTTTATGTAATATTTAATCACACCAACATCACCAACAGCTGCATCAATACCATCTTCAAATAGCTCTTGTAATAAAAGCGGTGTATTGTCGAAACGTTTAATTGATGTACTGTTTTTTCCGATTACATCAGAAACAACAATGTCACCTGTGCTGGAGTTGACGACACCTACATTCAGCTCTTTTAAGCTATTTAAATCTTTTACATCAGATGTTTCGCTGATAACGATCGCTTGCTCAGCAGGGAAATAGGGATTAGAAAAATCAACCATATTTTTGCGTTTATCGGTAATTGTAATCCCCGAAATTAAAATATCCCTATCACCTGACGATAAAGTCGCAAAAATCCCTTCCC
This sequence comes from Providencia sp. PROV004, assembly GCF_011045615.1. Classification (NCBI taxonomy): domain Bacteria; kingdom Pseudomonadati; phylum Pseudomonadota; class Gammaproteobacteria; order Enterobacterales; family Morganellaceae; genus Providencia; species Providencia sp. PROV004. The sequence continues at coordinate 2,508,081 of NZ_CP042859.1, read as the reverse complement.
AAGGAGTATTGACAAGTTTAACGTCAAAACCTTCTGCTTCCGCGATGGCTTTAATTATATCAATATCAAAGCCTTCGAGTTGTTTTTGGCTATTTTCATATTCGAATGGACGGTAAGTCCCACCAGCACCAACCGTATAGCTTTCTTTTGCGTAAACATTCCCGGCGAAGGCTGCCAATGACATACAGCCAGCAAAAACTAATTTTTTAAACATACCAACCTCTTTAATTATGCATTTATAGTGAATAAAAATACATAATATTGTTGTGGTAAGCAAATGATTTTTATATGCCTAAGTGAGATAATTTTAGGGTTCAGTTTTTGTGTGGAAAAATATTTATTTAAATATAAACGAGAAATAATCGATTAAATCTTGGTTGATGGAACAATAAATTAGAGAAAAGGCCAAATATTGAAATAGAGCTTTTTTTACCTATCCATCACAAAAACTTAACGATAGACTAATTAATATACTTAGCTAATACTCAAATAAAACAGATTACGTTCTCATGGATAAGATTTTATTAGTTTTATGGCCATTATTTTCTCTAATTGCAATGGGGTTTGTATTACGCCGTTCGACAATAGTTGGCACTGATTTTTGGCCGAGTGCTGAAAAGTTAAACTATTACATTTTATTCCCTGCATTATTAATCAACAGTTTAGCAATAGCACCATTGGATAACCCTAAATTACCCTATTTAGCGAGCGCCATTCTATGTGTTTTAGCGATTAGTTCTGCGTTAGTTCTTGGTTGCAAATATTTATTCAAAATTCCTATCCCACGATTTGGGGCTCATATCCAAGGAATTACGCGTTTTAATACTTATTTAGGGCTGGCCATTGTTGCAGATTTATTTGGTAAAGAAGGAATTGCTATTGCTGCAGTCATTATGGCTGTTTTAGTGCCAAGCTGTAATGTCATAGCTGTACTTTCATTATCTTCTGGGCAAAAAGTCTCCGTTAAGCAAATTTTATTGCCGATCATAAAAAATCCATTAATTATTTCTTGTGTTGTGGGAGTGTTATTAAATATATCGCCTGTGGGGTTACCGTTTGGATCTGATCAATTTTTAAAATTACTCGCAGCCGCTAGTTTACCACTAGGCCTAATCTGTATTGGGGCCGCATTACAAACCTCAACGTTGAGAAGTGAATTTAAACCCATCATGACATCGACACTGTTACGCTTACTTCTTATGCCTATTTTAGCGGTAACAGTAGCGAGTTTATTTTCGTTGCCAAATCTTGAAACAACCCTATTAGTGCTATTTTTTGCTATTCCCACTGCACCAACCGCTTATATTTTAACGCGCCAGTTAAATGGAGATAGCCAGTTAATGGCAGGTATAATAACCTTACAAACCGTGGTTGCTGTGTTCACATTACCCATTGTTTTATCCTTTGTAGTACATTAATTGTGAATATATTAATTGTGGGATAAGCACATTAGTCTCGATATATTTTGCAACTATCACACTGATACTCTATGTTATCGGAGATGATTTTATCTGATGATAAGGAGTTGTGTGTGTCTTTGGAAAAATGCCAGAAATATGAAAACTTATCTATTGAAGATGTTTTGGATAAACTTTCGTTGTTATATAGCAATGCGATAGATTCATTAAGGGACGCTATCGCTATTTATGTAAAAGAAGGCCGCATACCAGATATTACAGAAAGGGAAAATGGGTTATTCGCTTACCCCGAGCTATGTGTAACATGGGAAGGAAAAATCGATCATTGTGAAAAAACACGTGCTTATGCTCGCTTTGTTAAACGAGGCGATTACACCATTACGGTGACGCAGCCAGATTTATTCCGTGCCTATTTAGTTGAACAGCTGTCTATTTTGCAACAGGATTATGATGTTACTTTTGCTGTTCGCCCTTCAAAAATTGAAATTCCTTATCCTTTTGTCATTGATGGGTCAGACTTAGTGTTGGATAGGAGTATGAGCAGTAATTTAGCTGCATATTTTCCTATAACCGATTTATCTCACATTAGTGATGATATTACCGATGGCTTGTATTCTGCTACGGATGAAATGCCACTGTCCCATTTTGATGCATTACGTGTGGATTTTTCATTAGCACGTTTGAAACATTATACCGGAACCCCACCTGAGCATGTTCAACCGTATATTTTGTTCACCAATTATAACCGTTATGTTGATGAGTTCGTGAATTGGGCATGTGAACAGGTACGAGATCCTGAAAGTCGTTATATTGCATTATCTTGTGTAGGGCATAATTATTTAACCGCTGAAAATGCAGACCCGCAAATTGCCACTTCTGATTTAACATGGAAAAAATTTCAAATGCCTGCATATCATCTAATCGCTAGGGATGGTGCAGGGATTACTATAGTGAATATCGGTGTTGGGCCTTCAAATGCAAAGAATATTTGCGACCATTTAGCGGTTTTACGACCACATGCTTGGTTGATGATAGGCCATTGTGGTGGATTAAGAGAAAGCCAAAAAATTGGTGATTATGTTTTGGCACATGCTTATTTGCGTGATGACCATATTCTTGATGATGTATTACCGCCAGATATTCCTATTCCAAGTATTGCAGAAGTCCAACGCGCGCTGTATGACGCAACGAAACAAGTTAGTAATATGCCTGGGGAGTTGGTAAAGCAACGGCTACGAACAGGAACCGTTGTTACAACAGATGATAGAAACTGGGAATTACGCTTTTTTGCAACGGCTCGCCGCTTTAGTTTAAGTCGCGCTGTTGCAGTGGATATGGAAAGTGCCACAATCGCAGCACAAGGTTATCGTTTCAGGGTTCCCTACGGTACGCTTTTATGTGTTTCGGATAAACCTTTGCATGGTGAGATTAAATTACCGGGCCAAGCAAACAGTTTCTATGAAGGTGCAATTTCTGAACACTTACAAATAGGTATTCGTGCTATTGATTTATTGAGGCAAGAAGGGGATAAATTACATTCAAGGAAATTAAGAACGTTTGATGAACCCCCATTTAGATAGCAAGGAGATGCAATCAATGGCTGTAATACCTGAGCTTGAGACAGACAGATTAATATTAAATAAACACCAAGTGAGTGATTTTCCTGCACTTGCGAAGTTATGGGCGACCGAGTCGATGGTTCGCTACATTGGCGGTATGCCATCTAGCGAGCGCGAGTCATGGATGAGAATGTTAGCTTATGGTGGCTTATGGCCATTATTAGGTTTTGGTTATTGGGCTGTCCGCGAAAAGGTGAGTGGCCAATATATTGGTGATTTGGGGTTTGCAGATTTTCATCGTATGGTCGAGCCGCAAGTTAAAGGCATTCCGGAAGCGGGCTGGGTCATTGCACCTGAATATCAAGGAAAAGGTTATGCAACAGAAGCGATGCAGGCTGCATTGTCTTGGCTAATAAAAGAAAATAAGTTTCGGCAATCTATTTGTTTTATTGAGCCGAGGAATTTAGCATCTTTACGCGTGGCTGAAAAATTGGGTTACGTAGTTGACCGTGAGATATTTATGAATGGCACGATCACGGTACTATTACGGCAACAATTAGCTTGAGTTGTGAATGTTAGAGCGGGTTATTATCTCATGCATGATGAACTAGATATTTCTCAAGTTAGCCAATTATCAGGTTTAGCGGCATCAACCTTACGTTATTATGAAGAAAGAGGTTTGATTAAACCGATAGGCCGCAAGGGGTTAAAACGGGTTTATCATGGGAAAGATGTTATGACCCGCTTATCTTTAATTGCATTAGGGCAGGAAGCTAAATTTTCACTCGACGAAATTGCTACCATGCTCAATCATAAGGATGGCCCTAATATTGAACGTGCGAGCTTACTCGAAAAAGCCGAGGAGATTGAGCAAACCATACAGGGGTTATCTGCATTAAAAAAAGGTATTTTACACATTGCGAATTGCCCTGAAAAAAATCACTTTTTATGCCCTAATTTTCAAAAAATCATGGAAAATAGTTTAAAATTAAATCAATTGAAGAAAAATCAACGCTAAATAACTATCCCACTTTTGGTAATAATCAATCCTATTTTCAGGCATGGAATGGGATTGATTCTCTGGTTACACTCCTAAGATTGCAGTTACCATTTTAGGAACGATATGACTAACCATTTTCTTGCATTTGAGAAACCCATTGTTGAACTTAATGATAAAATTGAGGCGCTTATTGCCTTCAAACAGAAAGGGCACCCTTCAGAAATTAAATTAGATGAAGAAATCCAGCTCTTGAAAAAAAAGAGTCATTCGCTGACGAAAACGATATTTGCATCTCTTGGGGCATGGGAAATTGTTCAATTAGCTAGGCATCCATTAAGGCCTTATCCTCTTGATTATATTTCATTAATATTTACTGAATTTCAAGAATTAGCCGGTGACCGTGCTTTTGCTGATGATAAGGCGCTGGTGGGGGGGCTTGCTCGTTTGGATGGTAGGCCGGTTATGGTGCTGGGGCAACAAAAAGGGCGTACAACAAAAGAGAAAGTTATGCGTAATTTTGGTATGCCGTCGTCAGAAGGCTACCGCAAAGCACTCCGTTTGATGAAAATGGCGGAACGTTTCCACTTACCTGTATTGGTATTTATTGATTCTGCGGGAGCTTATCCTGGCGTTGGCGCTGAAGAGCGCGGACAAGCAGAAGCCATTGCTCGTAATATTATGGAAATGTCGCTCTTAAAAACGCCCATTATTTGTGTCATTACAGGTGAAGGTTGTTCTGGTGGTGCGTTAGGCATTGGTGTGGGGGATCGTATTAATATGTTGGAATACAGTACTTATGCAGCGATATCTCCGGAAGGTTGTGCTTCTATTTTATGGAAAGACTCTCAAAAGGCACAAATTGCAGCAGAAGTGATGGGAATGACTGCTCCACGGTTAAAAGAACTAGGCATTATCGATACCATTATTTCAGAGCCTTTGGGTGGAGCTCACCGTGACTATCAGTTAGCTGCAGAACAATTAAAACAACAATTACTCACTGATTTAAATGAGTTAATTCAATTAGACATGGAAGTATTGCTGGCAGAGCGGTATCAAAAAATAATGGATTTTGGATACTGCTAATGCTATTAGTTCAGATTAATAGAGAGTGAACTGTAGGGATTAGAAATGGCTGTTGACCTGAATTTATTGAAAGTATTTATTGCCGTTGCGACACAAGGAAATTTTGTCAATGCGGCAAAATTACTTTCAATGCCAACATCGAATGTGAGCCGTTATATTAAACAGTTGGAACAACAACTTAACAGCCAGTTAATTGAACGTACAACCCGGCAAATGCGGCTAACTGAAACAGGAAATATTTTATTTGAGCAAAGCCAAAGGTTAGTTAGTGAATTAGAGCAGATTGTGGTGCAAATTTGTCATCCACAACAACTTACTGGAACGTTACGGCTAACTATCCCCAGTGAATTTGGTAGTCTATTATTCGCGGATTTATTAGCGAAGTTTGCATTATTACACCCACAATTAAATATTCACTGTGATACACAATTAATGCCTCAAGATGTTATTAGTGATGATATTGATTTATTACTCACATTTCATCGCGGTCACCTTGAGGACAGTAGCTATCACTCACGTTTAATCAAATCATGGCAAAGTGTTGTAGTTGCCGCTCCCCAATTAATTGAACAAGTAGGAAAACCATGTTTATTTAAGGACTTAGCTAATATGCCGTGTATTTCAAGCTTGAGTGCATTGCAGGGGCAACCATGGATATTTATTGATTCAGAGGGTTTACAGCAAAAAGTGATAATTAACAGTAATTATCGAGTAAATAGTGGCATTCTAGCTCACGCTGCCGCAATGAACGGCGTTGGTTATGCCATTCTGGCATTAGAAGCGTGTGCCGAACAGATTACACAGAATAAATTAGTGCAAATAGAATTCGATGGAGTATCACCAGCCCCAATAGAGCTGCGCGCGGTTTATGCGAGCCGTAGTGCATTATCACCGAAGATAGACACTTTTTTACAGTATTTGTTAGCAAATATTTAACTATGCTAAGCGTGGGTCAACACTAAAATCCAGCGGTTTAACGGTATGTATGGCTTTTTGAAATTGCGGGTGCAACGGGTTAATAATTGCATTGTATTCGTAGGGAATAATACAAGAGGGAATTAATAATACTAAGCTATCTTGGTTATTTAGCCATGTAGTACCAATATCCATGGTAGAAGTTGGCGCTGGGTCTTGCTGCCAATCTGTTGGAAGGTGGTCTAACGATAATTTCATCACGTACCTGTCATTGATATCGATGGATAGCAAACTGAACTGGTTTAATAGTAAGTCTTGATTGATGTGAACGAGTATTTCAAGGGTGGCTAATGAAATACTGGTTGAAGTATAAACAGCGGGAGTTCCTTTATGATTCCAACGCCCACCGTAGAGCATGGCTCCTTGACCAGACCATGCATCGTGAATAAAACTGGATTTAACCAATCGATACAAAATCATGAAAACACACCATGCTCAATGCGGCCAATCAAATCAATTACCTCAATGGCTCCACTTTCTGTCGCAATAAGCTCAATAGGGCGTAAATGGCCTAACCCTTTAACGGGGTGATTAAGCCAATCACCTGCTGCATGTTTATCTCCATTAAATAAACGCACTGCCGCATCGAATACGCGTACTAGACGAGCAATTCGTTCGCTTTCATCAGCATTGAGGGGTTGGCCTGCATTTTTGCGACGAGCAATATTGCGTTCATTAATGCCGGATATCCGTAATAATTCAGTTTTACTCATCCCTGACCATTCTTGGATATTGTCTAAAACAGAGACAGACAGCCCTTGGCGTAAGAAGTGGGTCAATTCAATACCACGTTCGGCAGGTAACCCTACATGGCGCCATAGTGGTTTAAAAGATGAAGCAGTCGGTTGAAGTGGGGTTGTGGGGATATAGTTTCTCATTTGAACCTCCTGACATTTGTCATTTTCATTATAGACAAATGTCAGAAAAATGCAAAATTAATGAACAAAAAACAAACAGAGGAAATAGTTATTTATCACCACGTAGACGAATTGTCAGGCCTTTTAGGAAGTAACGCAATAATTGGTCCCCACATTCGCGATAGTTTTTATGTCCTGGTTTACGAAAAACAGCGTTAAGCTCAGGTTTGGATACACGAAAATCAACAAGCTGATAGATTTCAATCATATCTGTATCTTTTAATTCAAAAGCTACGCGTAATTTTTTGAGCATAATATTGTTATTAAGGCGGCTATCAACGTCAGGTGCGGGATGATTTTCATCTTTACCACGGCGGTGATAGATTAAACCATTCAGAAAATGCCCCATTACATTGTCATTGCACTCAACATATTCAGGCTCATTATCTTTTTTTAACCAAGTCACCATTTCTTCTTTTGTAACAGCCAAATCTGCGAGTTTTACGATTTTAACCATTTGGGCATCGCTTAGATCCAACATATAGCGAACACTACGTAAAACATAATTATTAAGCATGGTATTGTATTATCCATTATCTATAAAAGTTAATTGGCTATTTATTGAGTAAGTAAGGCCAATAAAGTATTCACTATGACAATCAATGACAGGGTGAAATTGAAAAGGAATGTATTTTGAGAGGGGCATATTATGAGGGATTAACCAAGATAAAGCAAAGCGTTGAACGATGCTTTATCTTGAATATTAAGTTAACCGATAAAATAAATAAGGGAATAGAAAAATACTAAAGTAAGACCGACAGTTAACAGCATATTTTTCAATACTGAGGCAACAATGACACAGAATAACGCCCCCCATAAATAAGGATTATCTGGGAAGGAGCGTAGATCATGGTTTTCTAATAGGATAACAGGGGCACAAATTGCGGTTAGCAAGCAAGGCGCTGAGTACCCTAGTGCTTGACGAACCACGAGGGGCAGACGTATTGGTAACTGTGGTATTAGGAAAATATAACGTAGAGTAAAAACAACTGCTGTTAAGGTAATAATTAAAAGCCAAATCATTTTTCCTCCTTCAATAAACGTGAAACGGCCACCGATACAAACATCCCACCCACACCAGCGATAACAATAGCACTACTAAAGGAGTACATTGAAAGTACGATGGCGACAACGAGTGAAAAAATAACACCACAAAGCGTACTTATTTTTCTTGTTAGTGGAACGACGATTGCAAGCAAAGTTGCAACCACAGAAAAATCGAGATGTAAGCGGCTCAAATCGCCCACAATATTGGCCATCGCAATCCCACAAAGGCTGGCGATTAACCAAACGATATAAAAACTAAACCCAGCACCAAAGAGATAGGGAAAACTTAAACTTTGGCGTTTAGCTGCGCTAATCGCAAATAATTCATCTGTTAATAAAAAGCCGATACTAAGGCGCTGGGGCGTTGTAAAGTCTTTAACTTGAGGGCGTAATGTCAGCCCATAAAGTAAGTGCTGAGAAGTGATAAAAAAAACAGAGATAACAATCGTGATATAGCCCGCACCTGAATTTAGCAATCCAAGGGTGACTAACTGTGCTGCGCCTGCAAATACCATTGCAGACATCGCCACACTTTGCCAGAAATCGAGACCTGTTTCGACCGCCATTGAACCTGCTAATACCCCCCATGGAATAACAGCAAGATTAAGAGGAGCGGTATGAACAGCTCCTGTCATCATCGCTTTTTGCCATTGGTTACTTTGTTGTGATGCCATTTAAACTAACCTTGTTGTAATTATGAACACTTTTATAATTTGATTGATTTTAAAGATATTAAATATTAGTAGATAGAATAAAATTGCTCTTTTCACCGATCCGATGCCGAATAAAATTCCCAGGGGTAACTCCAAGGGCCTGTTTAAAATGTCGAGTGAAATGACTTTGGTCGGAAAAACCGCATTGGTTTGAGACTTCTGCAGGCGTATTTCCTGCTAATAACAGTTTTTTTGCCTTGTGTAAGCGGGCTTGTACTAAGAATGCGTGTGGTGTAATCCCTGTATGCAATTTAAACTGTCGTAGAAAGTGCCATTGGCTAAAACCTGATATTTCGGCTAATTGGCTTAATGAATGTTCTTGTTCGCAGGTGTTGATGAGCAAGTCACAAATTTGTTCTATGCGTTGCTTTGCGGGTGTTATTTCTGTTAATTCAATTTTAGTGCGGTTGTAACGTAAGGTTAGCCAACTTAAAGAGGATAACAACAAGGTTTCCTTGAAAAGGGTATTACCTGATTGAGGTAATAGATTAAACAATAAGCGGAGTTGGGCGCTAAGCCCTGCATCCTGTATCACTGCAATAGGAAACCAGGGTACCAGCCCTTGGTGCTCTGTTGTTAAACCGAGTGTGAGTTGGGTAAAAAGTTCTGGAGTAGGGTAAATAGCCTGATAAGACCAGCCATTTTCCATTGCTGATGAGCCAGTGTGAATTTCATCGGCATTAACTAAAATTATATCCCCTTTAGGCGCGTAGTGGTTTTCGCCAGTACGGAAAAATTGTTGTGCGCCTTCTTCGATAACACCAATGCAAAACCCTTCATGACTATGGCGAGAAAATTTTTGTTGATGATAACGGGCTTTGATCATTTCAAGGCCGCTGAGTTCCTCTAGATGAAAATAGTTAGCGCTTTCCATGGAATTCCTAAAATAATAATGATTAATAACTCAATATTTTTTAATAAAATGTTAAAAGAAAATAATCTTAGCTTGCTATTAAATGAGGTGTTTTAATTTTATACAGTTTTTATCCAACGTTACTTTTAAATAGCACCGACATTTATGTTATAACGTGAAACCTCACTCAAATCACTATTACTATTCCATTTGTTTTTGTGGTGTTAAATTCTTTGTTATTAACAAATGCTGGTATTAATCACTGTCTTGCTAGGTGTTTGTAGTCCGCTTCTGATTAAGTTGGTTTGCGTGGTTTATTGTTCTTGTTAGGTGTGTTACTTCATTGCTATAAAACCAGATTATTTTAATTTGTTGAAATTATATTTTATATTTACATTATTCATTAGTGATATCTTTTATGGAGTGAATAAAGTCTGTATCATAATAAATATAAAGAAATTATGTGAATTTTTTGTTATAACTTTTATTGAGTTAGCGGGTTTCCTATGCTTGAAAATCTCGGTATTACAAACTTATGGACTTATCTTATCGGTGTTATTTTTATTACATTGGTACCAGGCCCTAATTCTTTATTTGTTTTAACTAGCAGTGCGAAATATGGTGTGAAAAATGGTTATAAAGCAGCATTAGGTGTCTTTACAGGAGATGCTATGCTCATTTTTCTATCATTTTTAGGGGTTGCATCTTTAGTGAAAACATCGCCTATCTTTTTTAGTGTTATAAAATACGCAGGGGCGGCTTATTTATTTTATTTAGGGATTAAAACCTTATATAGCGTATTGCATAAGAAAGAAAATACAGGTGATGTTGATTCAATTACTTTAGAAACCAAGGGTACCTATAAAAAAGCCGTTTTTTTAAGTTTACTAAACCCTAAAATGATCATTTTTTATGTTTCATTTTTTATCCAATTCATTGATCCAGCTTACCCAAGCGCGGGTGTGCCATTTTTTATTCTTGGCGCCATTTTAGAAGCCTGTAGCATGATTTATTTATCACTATTGATTTTTGGCGCGGTTGCCGTAACGAATATGGTTAAACATAATAAAAAGCTATCTAAATTATCTAATAGTTGTATTGGCGCTGTATTCTTGATGTTTGGAGCAAAACTTGCACTAACCGCATAATAGTTTTATCAGAAATAGCCGGCCCAAGCGCTGGCTATTTTTTTATCACTGTTACCCACTCACTAGCTTCCGTTTAGTGTCTTCCTTGCCCGTTTGACGGTATAGTGTTTGCATGCCTGGCGTGTATATCTAGTTAGCATCTCAGTCATTAAAGCTATTGTTGCAGTCAATGAAAATACGCAAGTGACATTAGCAGAGTTAATGCCTTATGACTGGAAGGCCGCGAGGTGTTAAGCTCGAAAATAAAAATACAACGTAGAAATAGTAAAATGGAAAAAAGGGCAATGATAGGATGAACGAGGAAGTTAAACATTTTACGGCAACAGCAATGATCCGTAATGAGCATGGTGAATTTTTATTACACGAACATCAAAAGCTTGGTTTTTGGTTACCTCCGGGGGGCCACATCGAAGTGAATGAAGAGCCACAGCATGCTGTTTTTCGAGAAGTTCTTGAGGAAACTGGGTTAGAGTGCCAAGTAGTCAGTTGTGGTTTCCCGTTTGCATCACAAATCCATGATTCATCCCATACACAAGTACTGCCGTTGCCTATCGCTATCTTGAAAGAGTTTATTGTCGATAAAAAGAAAGGTAACCATTGGCATATTGATATGATTTATTTATGTGAGTTATTGCCTTCATCACAACCGCCTTTTGCACCATTTGAATGGGTGCCATTTGAGGCGCTCGCCAAACTCAATATTCCAGCCGACGTGATTGAGTTGGCGAAAGTGGTCAATGAATATTATCGGTTGCAGGGTAAATAGTTATCATGAATGTGGACATGGGTAGGAATGTAAGTACAAGATTAATTTATATTAAAGAATAATAAAGATAGTCCCAATAGAATGAGTAGTGCACCAATTGTTCTATCCATAATAAATTGGTAGTTAAGAATTTTGTTTCGTACTACGGGTGTCGCAAAGAAAATAGCAATTAGACTAAACCAAAGCCAATGAGCGAAAGAAATAAATAGGCCATAACTTAAATTTAACCAAATTGAGTTCTGTGTACTGATAACTTGGCTGTACACAGAAACTACAAAAAACATGGTTTTTGGGTTTAAAGCATTCGTCAAAAAACCATTTTTAAAAGCGTTTAAGGCAGATAATGGCCTTGATACTGCGTTATTTGAGGATATTTTTACTTTATTTGTTAATGATTTAAATCCGATATACACCAAGTAAATTACACCAATAAGTTTAACTATTAAGAATAATGTTGGTGAATTCATGATGACCAGCGTGATACCAAAAACGGTATAGAACACATGAACCTGTACCCCAATAGCGATACCTAGCGCACACAATAAGCCTGTTTTAATGCCATAGGTATAACTATTGCGAGTTACCATAGCGAAGTCAGGCCCTGGACTAATTACGGCTAAAATGGTGATGGTCGCAACTGCAATAACTTCATTCATATTAATTTCCTGAAAGGTAATAGAAACAGACTAAAAATGTATTTACTTTGAAATAATTTGTTTATTTATTGTTTTTATTATCAATGGATTGAATAAAACTAAAAAGCGATTTATCCTGACGCAAATCTGTCAGTTTTTGTTACCTATATATATGAAACTACCACCGTTAACATCATTACGTTTTTTTGATACTGCTGCGAAAGCAGGCAGTTTTGTGAAGGCAGCAAAAGAGCTAAATGTGACTCATAGTGCGATTAGCCGACAAATTCGTTTATTAGAAGAATATCTTGGTGTTGAGTTATTCGAACGAAGGAACCGAGCTGTTTTTTTAACGGCTAACGGGCAAATATTGTTACAAACAACTAGTTCGATATTTGAACAGCTTAAAGACGGTGTTGAAAAGATAAAAAGTAGCACGTTTCCTAATGTTGTTAGCTTGTCTTGTGAACCAACAATTGCAATGAAGTGGTTAATTCCTCGACTTACGCATTTTTATCAACAATATCCTCATATTACGGTACATCTAGTTGCCGCAGGTGGTGTTATTGATTTTACAAAAGCGAACGTTGATTTAGCATTGAGGCGTAATGATTTTAAATGGAATGACAATCTTTTTGCAGTAAAAGTTTGTTCAGAACGCATGGGGGTTGTGGTTCGGCCTGGACTTGATCTTAAGAAAAACTTTGCTCATATACCACAACTGTCGACGACATCTAGACCCAATGCATGGACAACTTGGCAGAATATAAAAAAAGTTACTCTTCCAAATGGTAAAACTATTACATATGAGCACTTTTACTTGTGCATTCAAGCTGCATTGGCGGGGCAAGGAGCAGCGCTTGCATCATTTTTGATGGTTGCGGATGAAGTACAATCAAAGCAATTAGCCGCACCATATGGTTTCATTGAAGATAGTTCTGCGTATTATTTATTGTCATCGAAACCTATTGAAAAGGGCAGTGCAGCAGCTATTTTTACCCAGTGGCTAATAGAGCAGGTGAATATCAGTATTGAAACCCTGATTGACGGAAGATAATTACCTATCAAAAAAAGAAGGTTTGATTATAAAGCCAGCGAACCCTAATGAAAAATAAATAATTTATGTCATAACCATTTCTTTGCGTGCTATATTTCTCTGCTAGGTTTGGTGTTTTATGTCGGAGCAAATAATGAGCAAGATACGAGTAGGTGTTATTTTTGGTGGTCGATCAACAGAACATGAAGTTTCGCTACAGTCCGCTAAAAATATTATCAATGGATTAGATCGCAATAAATTTGATGTATGCCTTTTGGGAATCAATAAAGAAGGGCAATGGCATGAATATAACGAATCTGATTATTTATTGCATGGTGATGACCCGTCTCGTATTGCCTTGAATACACCAAAACGTAGCATTGCACTTGTTCCGGGAAAAACGCGAGAACAATTTATTTCGCTTGAAGATACGAAGCCATTGCCGCAAATTGATGTTATTTTCCCTATTGTTCACGGTAATTTAGGTGAAGACGGTTCGCTGCAAGGCTTATTGCGTATGGCGAATTTACCGTTTGTCGGGCCGGGGGTTTTAGGTTCGTCCGCCTGTATGGATAAAGACGTTACCAAAAGATTACTTAGAGACGCAGGCTTAAATATTGCCCCATTTATTACGGTGTTTAAAAATGAACGTGCAACAACAGAATTTGAAGCCACTGTGGCACTGCTAGGTTTACCGCTATTCATTAAGCCTGCAAATCAAGGTTCATCTGTTGGGATCAGCAAAGTCAGCACTAAATCGGAATTTGAAACGGCTCTGGATTTTGCCTTTTTATTTGATACTAAAGTCCTTATTGAAAGTGCAGTAAAAGGGCGTGAAATTGAGTGTGCAGTATTGGGTAATGAAGCGCCTCTTGCCAGCCCTTGTGGTGAAATCGTGTTGCACGATAATTTTTATGCATACCATACCAAATATATTGATGAGAATGGCGCATCTGTCGTTGCTCCTGCACAATTAGATGAGGCGGTGAGTGATAAAATTCGTGAGATTGCCTTATCCGCATACCGCGCATTAAATTGCTATGGAATGTCCCGTGTGGATGTTTTCTTAACAGAAAATAATGACGTTGTTATCAATGAAATCAACACATTGCCTGGTTTTACGAATATCAGTATGTACCCTAAACTATGGCAGCAAGGCGGTATGACCTATCAGCAATTAATTAGCCGCTTAATTGAGTTAGGAATTGAAAAATTTCAACAAACGGCGATGTTGAAAACGGCATGTAATGAGCTTTAATCGCTGAGATAATACTATCTCGGTAGTTTTTATGACTACCGAGATGTTTATTTACTCTGAACTTGAGCTTTTATCTGTTGTAAAAATAAGTTTGTTTCTTTTGGTGAGGTGAGCCGAACAAACTGAATATGGCGTAAATTGAGATTTGCCATATGACTTAGGTTTCTTTTCTTATTTGGATAGTAAGTCTTTAGCAGCCACAAAATTATCGAATCGCGACTGAAAAAGGCATTTTTCCAACGTTCTTTATTGCCCGTATTTTCCCACAGCTCTTGTCCAGAACGAATGCGCGCTAATGTGCGTGTAATCGACTGATAAAGGGTTCGAGGCAAGGAGTAATCCAACCAAACCACCATGTCGACTTCTTTCCATTTAATGGGTTGAGTCCGTGTATAGTTGCCATCAAGAATCCATCCAGATACCGCTTTATCTAATGTAGCGGCGAGTTTCTGGTTAAGCTCATCATCTGAAGAACCTTGCCAATTTGCTAGCCAATATAAGCTATCTAACTCAATAGAAGGGACATTTAATAACAAAGAAAGTTGCTGGCAAAGGGTACTTTTACCGCTGCCACTAGTGCCAATAATATTAATTTTCATATGTAAACATCAGACAATTTTGTCACTAGGGTTGATCTGGAAATGACTGAATTTGGAACCATTGTATGAACAATGATCCCAGATTAGATGCCTCTACAAATAACACTATTGCTTTAAATTATTTGCACCAGACATAATTGATGTAACGAAATAATGGCACAAAACCAAATTTTTTATACAGGTCAAATCCTGCTTCTGAAGCATCAAGGAAACAGTGCTCTACACCTTGCTGGCGACAAAATGCTAAAGCATAATCAATGAGTTGTGATGCATAGCCATTACCTTGATGGCTTGGCTCAGTACCAATATCATCAAAACGGGCTAACGTTCCTTCAATTGTTACGGTCATTGAGGTCGCTGGCTCTCCGTTGACGAGCAACACAAGGTGAAATTGTGGTGCGCCTTGTTGCAAAGCATCCTCATGATAACGCACATATTCTTTAATAACCTGGTCGTGCTCTTCAGATAGATAAAATGCGGAAACAAGTGGCTTAGCCCACAAAGACAAATCGTGATTCGCTAAGACGATATCGACTTGGTTATCAGGCAGTTCAACCTCATTTTGTTTTGCTAAGGTCAACGCCATTGCGGTAGTGACGCTGTCACGTTTGTAACCTAGTGACTCAGCCTCAGTTACCACCTGTTGGAGCATCTCTTCGGGGATCACTAAAGTATGGTTTTTCTTCTGTGAAACAAACAGGTTGTGAGCCTGCATAAAGGCGTGACTGGTCGAGTCAGGCTGCAAATAAATGAAGTTAAACGCCGGCGAATTAAGGGGCGTTAAATAGCAAATTGTGTGTTGTGCAATCTGGATACTATGTTCACAAATAGATGTCCAAAATGTTTTTTCAATCGATTGATAATGTCTTAAATAGTACAACGGAATATTCATTTGTCAGTTACCTGATACAAAACGAGTTAATCGATATGGGCCTAATGCGGCTTGTTCTATTCCATGCAAGATTTCATCTTGAGCCAATTGGCATATCAAAGGCGCTAGCGTAATCGCAGCGTGCATACTGATAATATATAAACCTTCAAAATCAGCAACTTTTCCGACAATTGGCATCTCATCTTTAGGCATAGGTCGCATTCCTATGAAAGCGTTTTCAAGATTTAACGTGTTACTACCTATAAATGAATTTTTAATCGTTGTAAGGGCGTTTTGTGCGATAGCCACTGCACTGTGCTCGGGCTTTTCGCTAATATAATCTTCAGCACAGAGTATTTTACCTGAACCTGCTGGTCGTAGCTCCATTTGTGGTGTTGAAATGATATGTTGAACCAATGTTTGTTCGATAGAATCATTGATGTGCGCAATGATAGAGGGAGAGGAGCTAACAGGTAATTCAACATTAAGCGATTACATAAGCGCAGCCGCGCCAGCACCAATAATGATAATCTTTTTTTTTATGAGTAGGGTTCATTTAGCCTCAGTATATATGGAAGTCACTAGCAGAAAAATCAGATGGAATTTTAATAGTTTAATGAATAATTATATATATGAAATCTATAAATAGAGCACGATTGTTCCCATTTTTATCAGATATGAACAATTGATGAGAGAAAACGGAGTGTAAGGCTACAATGCAGTAGCCTTAAGAGATTCAAAAAATTACACACGGATAAAACGAGTTACAAAAGCAATAATAACTAATAATGCAGAAATTAATAATAATGCAGTTGCCAAGGACAATTGAAAAGCAACAAAACCAATAGCTGCAGGTCCAGCCAAAATACCTAAATAGCCTAAAGTTGAAATTGCAGGTACGGCAAGAGCCTCTGGCATCGTTTTTTGCTTCCCTACAGCAGAAAACATCACCGGTACTATATTAGATGAACCCGCACCGACTAATGCAAAACCTATGATGGCAAATATGAGATGAGGAGATAAAACAGCAATAACAAAACCAAGGCAAGCGAGCAAAGCACCTAAAAATACGATACGAGCAGAACCGACTCGCATAACAATTTTGTCGCCCAGTAACCGGCCAATAGTCATGGTTGTGGCGAAAGCCGCAAAACCTAAACCGCCTAAAGTTTCTTTTAATCCATGGTGTTCAATTAGAAATACAGCTCCCCAGTCAAGAACTGCGCCTTCAGCAAGAAAAACGGCAAAACAGACAATCCCAATAACTAAAACAATGCCTTTCGGGATAGCGATAAGGGGGCCAGTTGGGGCGTTAGCGTAGGGGATTAAACCGTTATAGCAAGCCGCTAATAGAACCACCGCAACAATTGAAATAATCATTGATGCCATTGTCGCGGAAACGCCAAGTAGCAAGATAAAACTCATGGTACCTGCACCTGCTATACCCCCGACACTATAAAAACCGTGAAAACCAGACATAATTGGCTTGTCGGATGACTTTTCAACAATAACAGCTTGAATGTTCATCGCGCAATCTGTTAAGCCAATGAAAATTCCAAAAAATAATAAGGCAACGATGATAAAGTTAACTTGCGATAAAGAAGATAAAATGGGGAACAACAAACAAAAGGCGATAGTGGAAAAAACCATTAAGCGGCGGCAGCCATACTTGGCCGCTAATGCTCCGGTCACCGGCATAGCAATAAGTGCCCCTCCACCGAAACATAATAATAGCATGCCAAGGGTGGCATCATTTGCTCCTGTGTTAAGTTTGACATAAGGAACAATGGCTGCCCAGGCCGCGGTAACAAAACCAGCAATAAAAAAAATAATTCGAGTAGAAATTTGCTCACTTTTAGCGGGTATTAAGGAAACATGGCTATTAACTTGTTGAGTAGATTGCATTTTATAGGGCTTCTTAAAAAGATAAAATTAACTACCTGTATTTAAGATAGTCAGAATTTGTTCATGAAGATATGGGCAACCCGTTGCTACAACGGCACCACCTGCTTCAGCTCGGCTGCCATCCAATGTAGTAACTATGCCACCAGCACGTTCTATAATAGGGATTAATGGAACAATATCATAAGGTTCCAGTGCGAATTCGACACAAATATCGATTCTACCCGCTGCTAGCATTGCCATTGCATAGCATTCTCCCCCATAGCGAGTCATTAATACTTGTTTCTCAAGCGCCATAAAATGAATGTCTGATCGTGCGGCAATAGGTTCAGGTGATGTGGTATGCAAGATGGCTTGTTCGAGTTTGACGTGTTTGCGAGTGGATAAGCGATATTGTCCGTGAGAGCTACTGGTCCAGCTTCCGTGTTGGTCTGCCCAAAAGCGTTCACCAATATAGGGTTGGCTCATCATCCCCATGACCGCTTTGCCATGCTCAGTTAGGCCTATCAGGTTTGCCCATAAAGGGAGTCCACAAAGGAAAGGGCGGGTTCCATCGATGGGGTCAAGTACCCATTGAATGGGACCTGTACCCGTTATTCCATATTCTTCACCCATGATAGAATGCGTTGGATAATGTTTAGATATCAGTTCTCGCATGGCTTTTTCTGCGAGCTTATCCGCTTGAGTGACTGGATCGAAGCGATAGTTGGCTTTGAGTTTGTTTTCAATAACACTAAGTTCATTTGCTCGATAGTATTCAAGAGAAATTTTACCGGCTGTATTGGCAAGTTCATGTAAGAAAAAGCTATCTGGTAACTGAGAGTGTGTCATTTAGTTGTCCTCGAGTGCTTGAACAAGATAGTGTTTGACATCTTTTCTTGCTCGATTATGATTGCTAAAAAAGTTAATGAGGAAGTGTATGCTCGATTATGTCGCTTTTCCAGAACAAAGGCAAAATAAAATTCGCCAGTTACTACAAGATGAAGGGCGTGTGGTTTGCACGACGTTAGCCCGTGAAATGCAAGTATCAGAGCATACTATTCGCAGGGATTTAAATGAATTAGCACAAGAAGGCGTTTGTCGTCGAGTCCATGGCGGTGCGGTCAGTATGCTTGAGGAAAAGGGCACATTCGAGCAGAGAACGACACAAAACCAAGATGAAAAAATCAAAATAGCGAAGGCTTGCAATAAACTAGTCAAACAAAATACCTGTATTTTTATTGACTCAGGTTCAACTAACTTAGAAATCGCTCGTTATTTACCTTCAGAGCTATCGTTGACGGTTGTGACTCATTCTCCAGCAATAGCATTAGAACTAATGAAGAAGCCACTATGTGAAGTGATTTTAATTGGTGGAAAATTAAACCGTCAAGTTGGCGCGAGTATTGATATTTCTGCAGTGAATCAAATCAATCAAATCCATTTTGACCAATGCTTTATTGGTGGCTGTGCTTTAGATCCACAAATGGGGGTTTCGATATTTGATTATGAAGAATCTAAATTTAAGAAAATCCTTTTTGAACGCAGTAATCAAGTCATTATGGGGGTAACCGCAGACAAATTACCTGGAGTTGCGAGGTATAAGATTGCCAATTGTGAACAAATTTCAATCTTAGTTATGACAACAGAATTGAATAAACAAACGACTGACTTGTTTACTAATATGGCAATAAAGATTGCACAAGCATAGGCCACATGTCTAACTTTTATCTTGTATCATGAGGGCATTTTAGGTGCTATTTGTTATAAAAAAATCAATATAATATCTTCGAAAGGCCCTTATAGACATGATGAGTGCGCGATGAAATTAAAAATGACTACCTTGTTACTTTCACTTTATTCATTGGGTGTATTTGCTCAGAATTTATCTGTGAATATGCAAACCATGCACTTTGCAGGCAAAGAAATAAACTATTACTTAATCCAAAAACAAGCCGAAAAATCAAAGGATTTATTAGTTCTATTACAAGGCTCTGATTGTAAAAGCGTCATTAATAATCCAAACATGCTGAAAAATTTCGGTGTGGTATTTCCTGATAATGATATTTTATTAGTTGAAAAAACAGGGTTAAACAACCTAGTGGGGGCTAATGATGAAGAAGCTTCGGAAGAAGAGTGTCCTGTTGACTATATGTCGAAAGACTCGCCATTAGAACGCGCCAATAATTATGTAGCAGTATTACAACAATTAAAAAATGATTATCAACACATAGTGCTATTAGGCGGAAGTGAAGGTGCACTGGTAACTAATTTAATTGTTGCACAAGAAAATTTTATAACCGCATCCGTTGCATTGAATGTCGGCGGACAATATTTTATTAATGATGTTCTGTATAGTATTGAAAATAATACACCTAAAGAAGAAATTGCTAACTCAAAAGAAGGTTTTAAACAATTTGCAGAAGCGGTAAAACAAAAGCAATTAAATAACGACCAATTTGTCAGCGGCCATGGCCCGAAATGGTGGTATGAGATGCTCACCATTGACAATTTAAAACTTATCCAGTCAGTTAAAACTCCACATTTGGTGATACAAACGATGGCGGATACCAACGTGGATGCTCATGGTACAGACAATATGATGAAACAAATTCGTAATCCCCATGTCAGCTACCGAGCATATCAAGATTTAGACCATTTTTTTAAAGATAAAGATGGGCAGTTACATATTGAACAAATTGTGACAGATATTCAACATTGGTACCAAACGGTGACAAAATAAAGTGGATATACTCGGCTTTATCGTTATATTATTCCCCATTGTCGTGTCACCGGGAGCAAGCTTTGCGATTGCTTTAAATAGTGTGTTAAGCCAAGGTATTAGAGGACTGTTTATACCTATTATTGGAACGGGATTAGGCATTTTAACTCATGGTTTTTTAGTTGGAATTGGTTTAAGTAAAATACTGGTTTCTTACCAGTGGGTAATGAATTTAATTGGTATTTTAGGTACATTATATCTATTGTATCTTGCTACTTCATTGATCATTTCAGGAATTAATGCCAGTAAAAGAGAAAGCTCTCAAGAAATAAAAAAAATTACGGTCAAAGATGCTTATTTAGCTAATTTACTTAACCCAAAAGCGATTATTTTATATTTAGTCGTTGTTTCAAAATATGCAGGAGCTGACCCGTCACTTGCTAATTTTCTTGTATTATCACTTATCCATATTATCATGATGGCTTTATGGCTGCTGTTTTCTTGCTCCGCTTTAATTATTTCTTCTTCCTCCCTGAGCGTCTCAACATTACGAAAATACATTAATATTGGTGGTGGAGTGTTGCTATTAGCGATTATACTAGAGCCTTATTTTTTTAGGTAAAGTAAAATGCACCTTATTTATTAAGATGCATTTAATAAAATCATTCCGAAATATAGCTGTAGTAATTAAATATAGGTACAAAACCCAGTCTTTTGTAGATAGATAACCCTTCACTGGATGACTCTAATACACACTGTTTAGCCCCTTGTTGATGGCAAAGGTATAGCGCATGTTTAATAAGTGAAGTCGCGAGCCTTTTACCTTGGTATTGAATATCAGTACCAATATCATCAAGTCGAGCTGTTTCATTATTAAATGTCATAGTTAAGGTTGAGACTGGTTGCTGATCTGCAAATAAGACTAAATGCACCATATTAGTTTGTTTATCAAGTGCTCTTTGGTGATAACGAATATACTCGTCAGTAACAGTTGAGTCACTTTCATCTGTATCAGAATCGACAGGGAATGCTGTAATTAACGGCTGAGCCCAATCCTTGAGTTGATTATTGCTGAACACAACCTGAAAAGCCGCATTAAGCTGCGGTGGTGAATTGTACTGAGATAAAACGTCTTGCGGTAAAATCATTGCGGTTGATTCACCATCATAGATTAACCCCCGTGTTACTATTTCTGACTCAAATAGAGAACGTATTTGGCCATGAACAACAAGGACATAAGGCTTAGCTTGTTGTTTGAACAGCATTTCAGCCTTCTCGTAATCTGAAATGAGCGCACCTTGGTGGAGGTAAATATAATTAAATATAGGCAATGGTAGCTCAGAAAAGTAAGCACTAGTTTGGTTGCTGATTTTCACTACATTTGCACATATTGCAGACCAAAAATAGTGTTCTTGTTGATAGAACAAATTTTCATTGTTATCCATTATGTATACTCAATTTATAGTAGTAGATAATATTTTTATGGCTTGATTGTATATAAAACGCAATGATCGCTATAGTATTCGTATAATTGAAAGCACGAAAAGAACCATTTTATTGCAATTTATTGGGTTTATAAGAAAATAGGTCTTCCTAGAAAAGACATTGCATAAAAATAAGAGAATTATTATGAATAACGCCCCAGACACGATAACCTTTTTTGAGCGTTTACTTCCACTGGTGGTTTCCGGTAAAAAAATTATCACTATCCGTGATAAAAGCGAGAGCGATTATGTTCCTGGGACTATTGTGAAGGTATACGCGCTGGAAACAGGTGAATATTATACTGATATTAAAATATTGTCGGTAGAGCCCATTTCTTATGATGACATTTCTGAATACCACGCTAAGCAAGAAGCCATGAGTCTAGAGACGTTGAAAGCGCTTATCAAAGAGATTTACCCAAACGAGCAATATTTATACGTAATCACTTACCAATTGCTGAATAGCACTGACTGATCACGAATATAGTTTTTTGGCAATTTGTAAAAATGCCTTTGTTGCCGGTGATGCTTGGTTCTCGTTAATAACAGCAAAAGTAATACTACGCTTAACTGGTGGGCTAAGGGGGTTCACCATTAGTGGCTGCGGGTGCAGGGGTATTTATTGCACTAAATCCGCTGAGTGCGGTTATTGTGGGAACTCTATTTCTTAATGAGCAACTCAGTACAGTGACCTTTATTGGCGGAATATTAATTTTTGGAGAATACTTATTGCGAATAAAAAATAATATAAAAATAGGCCAAATTAGAGGCCTATTTTAAGTTTATTTGAATTTTTCTTGATGTTTTAAAATAAATTCTTTTAGTGATGTTGGCGCTTTACCCGTTATAGTTTGAAAATTATCAAAAATTATTCCTGAACGGTCTAATTCCCCATTGGTAAAAGCGACATAATGGTCATAGATACTTTTCATATAAGCGAGTTCTAAATTATTTTTAACGGCATGTTGCCAAAACTCATTGGGATTTTCTGCCTGATAGCTGAAAGGGATCCCCAATTGTTCTGTTAATAATTCAGCTATTTGTGTGTAGTTTTTGTTTTCATAACCAAGACGATAAATTTGGCTTGCATGCTGTTGCGGGTTAAGTAAGCAATAAGCCGCTAGTTCAGCAACATCGGCACAGTCTACCCAACTGAGTACTGCATTGCCAAAATAAGAGCGCAAGACACCTTTTTGTAAGTTTTCATCTCCTTGATAACCCAGTAAGTTTTGCATATAAGATTCGGGGCGAAGGTGAGTAAATTGTATTCCTGACCATTCAATATAGCGTTCAATAAGCTGGTGCCATGCCCAATGGGCCACTTGAGCGCTATCGTCCCCACAGGCACCTAAGTGCACGATATATTTCACGGCCGATTTTTTTGCAATATCAACGAAGACCTTACTTTGTACAAGCATATCAATGGTATAGCCCGTCATCATGAAAACGGAATCTATACCCTGTAAAGCGGTTTCAATAGTATCTGGCTTATCATAATCCATAACAACAGTTCGATAAGGTGTGTTTTTCAACTTAGCAGGATCTCTAACCGCTAAAACAATATCATGATAGCCTTTGTTCTGTAATGATTGGATAAGGTAATGACCAACCTGGCCTGTCGCACCAGTAATAAGAATTGTATTTTTCATGAATATCCTATAGTTACAATATATTCAGTTAAAGTGTTTTGCTCATAATATATTCAAGAGATTTCTGTGTTTCGCTTGTAAATAACATTTCTTTTAGAATATGCATATCGTTTGACTGATAAAATGCCATTGCTCGAGTGTTACTTGCGAGAACATCTAGCCATAGCAAAGAGTCACCTTGTTGTTTTGCGAGCGCTTCAATAAATTTAAATACGGTTTTTCCATAACCTTTACCTGTAGCGCCAGGAGAAAAGTAAAGCTTATTTAACAAAGTACCAACTAAATTAGTTTCAGGTATACAGGAGTGATAGGTTAGTTTTACTAAACCGATTGGGCTCCTATTTTCAATAACATACCAATCAATATGCTGTTGATTAAGGTCTTCAGTGATTTTAGTTGTGCTGTATTCTTGATTTAAATATGAGTTAAGTTCATTTTGGCTATTCCATAATGTAGCAAAATGATGCAAATAACTTTCCGTACCTATTTTATGTAGCAATAACGCGTCGTGTTTCGTTGCTTTTCTTAGTATATGGGGAACTTGGTTCATAAATGTTTTCTCCTGTGCTTTATCAGTGTATAGCAATCAATTGATAAATGTCATAGAAGAGGAAAAATAGAGCATTTTTGGTATTAGAGAGAAGATAAAAGGACTATTTAGCCCTTTTATCTGATGATGATTATTTAATTGTTTGGCTAATATCTGAGTAAGCAAATAACGCTTGGGCTCCACCTGTATGAACAAATAGAATGGGGGTTTTTTCTTCAGAGTTTTCTAAGTAGTCAATTAATCCAGCCATGGCTTTACCGGTATAAACTGGGTCTAATAAAATACCTTCTTGCCTCGCTAATAAATTGATTGCTGCGAGGCCTTTTTGGTTTGGCATTCCGTACATGGGGGTAAAGAAGTTATCCCATAGTTGTACTTTGGGTGTTTTAGTTAGATCCAGCCATTGAGCCAGTTCGGATTGCAATTTTTCAACTTTAGGGGCTTGGTCTTGTTGTTTTCTTGAAACGGTGACACCAATTACTTGGCTTTGTGGTAATAGTTCTTGCAAGCCAATGGCAAGCCCTGCATGCGTTCCAGCACTCCCGGAGGCAACAATAACTTTGTCAAATTCTATATGTTCTGGCTTCTGCTGAGCTATTTCAATAGCACATTGAATATAGCCTAAGGCACCTAATGCATTTGACCCTCCAACAGGGACAATATAGGCATCTTTAAGAGAAAGTGTTTTTATTAATTCTTCCAGTTGAGATTGCGGATCGGTTAGTTCGTCACACATAACACAACGAGTGGCAAATAAATCAGTTAATAATTTATTACCATTATGAAGAAAGTTAGGATTATCGCTTTGAATTGGATTTTCTAACAATGCAACGCATTCAAGCCCATGCATAGCGGCAACTGCGGCTGTTTGGCGGACATGGTTTGATTGAATTGCCCCCGCAGTAACAATAATTTTTGCTTTTTTGGCTAATGCATCAGCCATTAAAAATTCTAGTTTACGCAGTTTATTTCCCCCCATGGCAAGGGGAGTCATATCATCACGCTTTATATAAATCTCACGACCAAACTTACGCGATAAATTATTCAATCGATTAAGTGGAGTCGATGCGTTAAGTAAATCTATTTTTGCAAACTGTGCTAGTCGTTGTTGAAGAGACATCTAAATTCCCAATAATTAATAAGAGAAACCAAGGTAAAGGTAAATAGCAAGAACAATACTGGCAGTCACTAGTGCATAAGGCATCTGTGTTCGAATATGCTCAATATGTTCGCAGTCTGTCGCCATTGATGCAACAATAGCATCCGCAGAAATTGGAGAGGTCATATCGCCAAATATTGAGCCAGAAATTGCTGCACCAATCATATATTCCACAGGCATTCCTACAGATAAACCTAATTGAACTCCGATAGGGATCATTATTGCGAAAGTACCCCAAGAGGTGCCTGTTGCTAAAGACATAATGGCGCTAATTATAAAGATAAAACCAATAGAAAAACCTGGGGCCATAACGCCTTGAGTGACTTCAGCAATATAAGCACCTGTATTTAACTCAGCAGAAACATTACCCATTAAAAATGCTAAAATCATAATGGAGCTAATTTTTAGCATATTGGCATAACCGACAAACAATTCTTTAAAGAAAGCATCAATATTTAGTAACCGTCGACCGATAAACCAACAGAAAGATATCATAGTACCAAACATGACTCCCCAATATACGGATGTCGAACCGCTTCCTTTACTAAAGTCACCATCACCTGTGATATATAGTGCGATAGGGACCATTAATACTGTAGATAAAATAGGTATAAAGAAGTTTAATGAAGAATGAGCATTAGGGTGGTCAATAATCTCTTCTTCGTTATCCTGACGTTGTAATTGAGAAATGTTCCCAGCAATAAAATTTTGTTGGTATGTATCTTCTGCTTTTTTCATGGGACCCCATGAAATATTAGTAAATACATAGAATAGGATCGTTATAATGGATAACCAAGCCATTAAATTGTAACCAATCGACGTAATTAAAATATCAAAAGGCTCGCCTTGAATCAGCCCTTGGGAAATTTGTACCCCAATTAACCCCATTATTACCGCTCCCCACCCATTGATGATGGCAGAGGAACAAACAGAAACACACGCAGTTTGGATAATATAGGACATTTTTTCAGGGGCAACACCATATTGTCGTGCGAGATTTTTAGTTGAAGCTCCAGCGACTAATTGGTTAATTGAACTTTCAATAAAAATAAGAGAAGTAATGATAATGGCGAGCAACTGAGTAGATTTACGGTTTTTAATTAATTTTGTCTTATTGGTAAGTAACTGAACTAAAGCACGAACGCCACCTGTAACCACAACAAGTCTCATGATCCCACCGATCATAACCATAAAGACAATTGTTCGCGTATTTCCTGCAGATGAAAATGTATCAATAATACCATCAACGGTACCTTGTACACCTAATAATACGTTGTGGTCATGAATGACAGTAAAACCAACGAGTATTCCTAACATTAATGAAAGCATGACTTGGCGAGTTAATATCGCCAATATTATAGTCACAATGGGAGTGATAACGGTCCAAATACCATAGTCCTGCATGTGTTTACCTGTGATCCGAGAGAAAATATGAATTTTATAATTGTTGAAAAATCATAGCATTAATAGGAACACGGTAGAATAATTTTATGTAGTTTGAAATACGTTGTGACAATAAATTAATAAGAAAAAGGCCAAACAGATAAATGTTGGCCATATGTATAGATAGAATCAAATATTACTGTCGAGCTTGCCACTCTTTAGCTGTTATTTTACTAATATCTTCTGTTTTAGTTTCGCCAATTAATTCAATAAATTGTGGTTCAAGAGTTGCATAGTATTTGAAGCCACATTTTTCTTGAGCAATTTTAGATTGTTCGTTACCTTGAAAGTAACCGCACCACAAATTATCTAATTTTAAATCAGTGAAAGCATGGTGAATGATGGCGTTAATTGATTCTGGAATAATGCCTTTTCCCCAGAACGGTACACCAACCCAATAGCTAACTTCTGCGTCATTTTCACCAATAGGAAAATTACTTTCATGGCTGAATGATAAACCAATCAAGCCAATAGCTTGGTTCTCATTTTTTAACGTCACAGCGTAAATTTCATCACGCATAAAAATATTTTTGATAATAGAAAGACTTTCTTCTTCGCTTTTGTGAGTAGGCCAACCTGCGATTGGGCCAATTCTTTCATCTTTTGCATAGAAATATAAATCCGCGGCATCTGTTTCTTGCCAAGGACGCAGTATTAACCTATTTGTTGTAAGTACCATTTTATCATCTCCTCATTACGCTATCTCCTAACTTGAAAGTTATTTTAGGTATTTATAGAAATAAAATAAGGGCATAACTTGTTCATTTTAGGTACTTATAACAACTTATTTGTTATGGTAGTGCGATATGGTGCAAATTAAAGTACAACGATCATGATGCATTTAAAAAATTATCAAATTGATTTGCCTGAAGTCATTCGGATTGGTGAAAGCCATATGGATAAAATGCAATTTAAACCGATTAAAACATCTTATGTGGCGGTTTGTGTGTGCAAGCAAGGATATGCAACATTCAATATTAATTTCAAACGGTATCCAGTACGAAAAAACGACATAATCGTTTTGTACGATGATTCCTTTGCAATGCTACAAGCCAAATCACGCAAATTTCGTTTGGAGTATTGGTTGATTGATAAAAAGCTAGCAGTAGAAATTGCTTATGCATTACCACATCAACTTTTTGCTTTTTTTAATGACTTCCCTGTGATTTCAACGCCATTAGAAAAAGCTGCACTATTTGAAAGCTGGAGATATATTCTTCTAACTATCGTGTCTAACTGGAGTGGTCATGGGCTATTACAATTAAAAAATCATTTGCAAAATTTATTTTTAGAAATTAGTAATCATGCACAACACACTTCTATCAAACCAGAAAATAAAAGCCGCCAAGAGCAACTGTGCTGGCGTTTTTGGGGCTTAATTACGACCTACTGTAAACAGCATAAAGAAGTGAAATTTTATGCGGAGCAATTGTCGATCACACCATTTTACTTATCTAAAATTAGTCAAAGTTTTTTTAAAGACTCACCAAAGGTATTGATTGATAGGCAAGTGATTCTAGAAATAAAGGCATTATTAGAAATTGGTAATTTATCCATTAAGCAAATTGCGGATGAATTAAACTTTGAAGATACATCTTATTTATGTCGCTATTTTAAACGGCATACAGGGATGACGTTAACGGGATTTAAAAAACGCATTGAACAAAAAGAACGGAAAAATAAATAATATTAATGTGGTTCAATCTTTGTTGAGTATTTTTTTATAAATTCAATGAAACAGCGTAAGCGTGGTGAAACAGCTTGGTTACGATAGTAAACGGCATTTATAGGTTGGCGAGTTTTAATGGTTTTCTTTTCTAATACTTGTACTAATTCACCACGAGCGAAAGCGTCTAGTGTGACGAAATCAGCTGAACATAAAATGCCTGCACCTTGAACTGCAAGGTGAAATAAAACTTCGCCGCTAGTGCCTGAAATATCAGGTGAAATCTTAAATAAATCCCCATCATGAGTTTTTATTGGCCAAATATTTAATGAATCAGGTTGAGTGAAGCCTAATAAACAGTGTTGTTTTAATTCTTCAATACTTTCCGGTACGCCATATTTTTCAAGATAATCAGGGCTGGCAACGAGTCGTTGTCGACTAAAACCTAATAAGGTGGCATTGAGTGAAGAATCTTTGAGGACTCCAATACGAAAAGCTACATCAATTCGTTTTTCTAACAGATTTGTAATTCCTTCATAGTTATGGATCTCAAGTTCGATTTGCGGATAAAGTGCATAAAATTGTGGAATCAATGGGGCAATAACATGAGTCAAAAAGGGAGTTGATGCATCTATCCGTAATTTACCTGAAGGAACAGTCTGTCGTATTGAGAGCATATCTTCAGCTTCTTGAGCTAGTTCAACTATTTTTCGCGATTTCTGCAAAAATGCAGCGCCTTCATCACTAAGTTTAATTGAACGAGTTGTTCGGTAGATTAACGTCGTATTTATTTTTTCTTCAAGCCTGAGTAATAAACGACTTACTGTCGATATTGTCATGTTTAATTGCTCTGCTGCTGCGGTGATAGAACCACAATCTACAACGCTAATAAAGGCCTGAAGCTCTTCAAAAGTTATTTTCATTATTGCATATCCGGCAAAAGTTATTTTCACCTTAACGCCTTTTTAATTGAGTATCAATGTGAAAAAATTCTGCTCATTAATAAAAATGTTAATAATTTATTTCAATAAGGTTTTTAAATGAGAATTAACACGGCATTACTAGCATTAGCAATAGGGGCTTTTGCTATTGGAGCAACAGAATTTTCACCAATGGGAATGCTTCCTTATATTGCTGACAATCTTAAAGAAGACATTCCTTCTGTGGGGGTGATAGTGGTTATTTATGCCCTTGGAGTTATGGTTGGTGCACCTATTATGACGCTATTGTTAGTCAAAAGGCGCCCTAAAATAGCATTAGTATTTTTGATGTCGATCTTCACTATTGGGAATGTATTATCGGCAATGTCACCTGATTTGGTGACCCTGTCACTTTCTCGTTTTATTACCAGTTTAAATCATGGTGCATTTTTTGGATTAGGCGCAATTGTTGCGGCAAGCGTGGTTCCTCCAGGAAAACAAGCAAGTGCAATAGCGGCTATGTTCATGGGGTTAACAATAGCCAATATTGGTGGCGTACCTTTGATGACGAAATTAACACAAGTCGTAGGATGGAGGCAGGCATTTTATTTAATTTCAATTTTAGGCATTTTGACGATTATAAGTTTAATTTGGGCTTTACCAAATAACCTAATGGGGACAAAAGTGGATGTAAAAAATGAATTGCGTATTTTACGGCGCCCTCAAGTCCTGTTAGGCATGTTATCTACTGTGTTAGGTGCGAGCGCAATGTTTACGTTGTATACCTATATTACACCAATGTTAATGAATTTTATACAGGCTTCAGACCAAATGGTCACAATAATGTTAGTGATTATCGGTATAGGCTTTACTGTTGGTAATTATATTGGTGGGTTATTTGCAGATAAGTCACTTTTTAGCACTTTAATAATATTTTTCATTATGTTGGCATTAAGCATGGCTATATTCCCATTTATTGCGGTAAATGCATTTGGTGCGGGTGTCGGCCTAATGGTATGGAGTATTTTTAGCTTTGGTATTGTTCCTCCTATTCAAATGTTAGTCATGAATGCAGCAAAAGGTGCGCAAGCCTTAGCGTCCTCCGTTAATATAGGTGCCTTTAATTTAGGAAATGCCATTGGCGCAGCAATTGGTGGGATAGTTTTATCCTATGGGTATAGCTATTCAATGATTAGTTTTATGGGGGCACTAGTCGCTGTTTTGGGAATTATGGTTATTCTGGTTGTTTTTCGCAAAAAATCCGATTCTAAAATGGAAACTGAAATTGCATGCAGCTAATTTTATTGTACTTATTCTTCATTTGATAATTAATGTAAAATCACCGTTAAGTGGATTAAAAGGATCCCTCGCACGGAATAAATAAAACTTGAATTAAAAAGCAATGTTCGGAGTTTTTTGCAATTGTAGTTTGTCATAATTAATGCAATTAACTAAAGAAGGGCGACATGATGACAACTAAAAATTTGTGGAATACGCCAGAACAGAGATGGCAAGCGGTGGTTGAAAGGAATAAAGCCGCGGATGGTCACTTTGTTTACGGTGTAAGAACCTCTGCTATTTATTGCCATCCGTCTGCTGCTGGCCGTTTACCAAATATAAATAATGTTGAGTTTTTTGATAATGAGCAACAAGCGATTGAACAAGGCTATCGTGCAGGAAAACGCTTTCGGACAGAAACATCACAATTAACCCAATTTTATCAAGAGCAAATTGAGAAAGCTTGTCGTTATATTGAACAGCAAGAGCAAACGGTGAGTTTGGCTGCATTAGCTAGTTACATTGGTATGAGTCGCTATCATTTCCACCGTTTGTTTAAAGCGCAAATAGGGTTAACACCAAAAGCCTATGCGGATGCATTTCGCCATAAAACCTTGCAACAACGGCTTCAAGAAAAAAAACGAATTACTGACGCTATTTATGATGCGGGTTATCAATCAAATAGTCGCTTTTATGAAGCCTCATCTCAACGACTAGGAATGACGCCGAGTGAATGGAAATCAGGAGGGGGAGGCAGTAAAATTTACTTTGCTCTTGCGGTTTGCTCATTAGGGACACTATTGGTTGCACAAAGTCCGATAGGTGTTTGCGCCATTTTGTTAGGGGATGACCCTGAGCAGTTATTGAATAATTTACAGGATAAATTCCCAAAAGCAGAGCTGATTGGAGGAGATGACGGCTTTGAGCAACTGGTTGCTCAGGTGGTAGGTTTTATTGAAGCACCTGAAATTGGATTAAATTTACCATTAGACATTCAAGGCACTGCATTTCAACAACGCGTTTGGCAAGCTTTACGTAATATTCCAGTAGGGGAAACAGTAAGTTACAGTGATATAGCAGAAAAAATTGGCAAGCCTAGTGCCGTCAGAGCGGTAGCTAATGCCTGTGGTGCAAATATGTTAGCTGTCGCTATTCCTTGTCACCGAGTGGTTAAGAGCAATGGTGACCTTTCAGGCTATCGTTGGGGCATTGACCGAAAACAAGCGCTATTGTTAAAAGAAGCCCAGTATAAGGCAGATAATAGTTAATGATAGCTAAGGGGATCACGGGTAACCATAGTATTCATATAATTATTTCTAGTGAACTACCTTAATTAGAATATTTAAAATAAACAGCACCTATATTAATATATAATAGGTGCTGTTTAGTAAACACAATATAGTATCTAGAACTAAAGTTTTACTTTTAGAAGTAACATGCCAATATAAAGAGTTAGTTGAAACCCATTTTCCTGCTAATACTCGTATTTCGCGGCCACAAGGAGGATTTTCATTGTGGGTTGAACATCTACCGGTTGATAGTCGTAAATTACTCGATATTCTACATCGTAATAAAGTCACCGTTTTAACAGGGGAACATTTCTCGACCGGCGGATGTTTCCTTAATCATTTGCGAATAAACTATGCGCTTCCATTAATCGCAAGGCGACGCAATGCAATTAAAATATTAGGGGAAGCATTAAAAGTCACAAGCTTAAAATAATATAAAACCCCTTATTCAGTAGATATGAGTCATGAATAAGGGGAATAATAGTCATTGAATGGTGGGTTTCGGTTGACTATTTTTAGAATAGAATAAGTAAATCACATAGAGAAGTGTAAAACTGGCCGTGTAACCTGTAAAAATCATCCAGAAGGTTTTCCAATCTACTATACCATTGACGGTATTAAGCTCGATAACCCAACCACATAATACCGCCCCTAAAAACGTACCAAATCCATTGACTAATGTGGTGAATACGCCTTGTGCTGTTGAACGAAATTCGGGCGCAATTTCTTTTTCCAAAAATAGTGCTCCTGCGATATTAAAGAAATCAAATGCACAGCCGTATACAACCATGGATAAAAATAATGCCAATGTACCAATCGCAGTGAAATCACCATAAGCAAATAAGCCTAGTCGTAAAATCCATGCAATCATACTCATAAATAAGATGGTTTCAATTTTGAATTTTGTGAGTAACAGCGGCAAGAGTAAAATAAAGACAATTTCTGAAAATTGCGATATCGATAAAAAGATAGTGGGGTATTCAGAAAAAACCGAGCCTCTAGCTTCAGGCATTAATGCCATATCTTGTAAAAAGGGAACGCCAAAGGTATTGGTAATTTGTAAGACAGAACCTAATAGCATGGCAAAAAACAAGAATACTGCAACTCGCCCCTTTTTAAAGAGTAAAATAATATTTTGGCAACTAAAGCTAGATTTCTGTTCTTTTTTCTCAATTTTACAGGCCTGTGTTGAAATAAAGAAAATAGAAAAGATACTGAGGACCACGGATGCGATCGCACCTACATATAATTGATAAAAACTCATTTCCAATTTTAATAAGCTAATTGTCCACATAGCAACAATAAAACCTACGGTGCCGTAAACGCGTATTTTGGGAAAATAAACATCCGAATCGAGTTTTTTTGCGCTCAACATCTCAAAAACAATGCTATTACAAACGGAAATAGTTGGCATATAAAACATTAGGTGAACTAATGTCATAATAAATAGCAAGGTTATTGAGTCACTATGCGTCATTGCGATCAAAAATACAGCAGAAATAATATGTGAAGCAATATACACCAGTTTTCGGTTATTAATTTTATCTGCAATAAATCCGATAATAATCGGTGAACATAAAGCTGAGATGCCTAATGTACTAAAAATCAGGCCAATTTCACCACCTTTGAAATGCAAGGTATTGAAGAGGTAAGACGCAAAAGTAACCAGCCATGAGCCCCAGATAAAAAATTGAAGAAATGAAACGAATTTCAGCCGAGCAGTGATATTCATGTTTATACACCTTCCGTTAGCCTAAACATGCTTTAATGTAATTATTAAATAAACTGTTCTTTTCAATTAATTTAATAACCAAACATGGAAGCACCCATCTTGTTATTGTTTGAGCATTATAAAATAGTTAATGTGAGTTTTTTTTGATATGGAAGAGGCAAATCATCGATTAGTTGTAGGAATTAGTCCCTTTTTATAGGAGATTTCACGTATCAAAATAAAGATATAATAAAATAAGTGTGAGAATTAACTCTTCTGAATTTAAGATGATTAAATGATAGTTAATATATATTTAACTTAGTCGGTATTACTTGAATTTAATTAATATTTAAGATTTAATAGGCATCTCTTCAGCCTCATACTTTCAGTATGCTATCCCAATTAATATCTCAACATTTCCAGTAGTCAGCTTGACTGCGCCCTAGTGGCTCGCTACCAAAAAACTTACCTCAACTACTTTTTTAAAATTCAAATTTTAAAAGTACCAATCATAAACAATGATTGGAAATTCGATGTATATCAAAACGAGAATATTATGATATCTACTCATTACCTGCTGCTTTTATCCGCAGTAGCGGTATACCTTGTGGGTACCGCAGAATTCATGTTATCGGCGATTTTATCGCCGTTAGCAAATGTTTTTCATGTTCAGCCCGACCAAATTGCTTGGTTGATATCAGCTTATGCATTGGCCTATACCTTGGCAGCGCCTATTATAGGTTTCTTATCAGATCGAATTGATAAACGAAAAATTGTACTCATGGCTCTTTTGTTATTATCACTTGATAGCTTGGTTATTATTTTTGCGCCTAATTTATTGATTGCACTAGTTTTAAGAGGATTTGGTGGATTAGCATCTGCCGCACTTGTTCCGGTTATCTTTGCCCTTATTGCTGATGTGATGAGCGAAAGTAAGCAAGCTGCAGCAATGGGAAACATTATGATGGGAATGACTGTCGGTATTATTACCGGGCCTATCATCGCTGGGGCATTAGTTCAGTATTTTGCGTGGTACGCGCCATTTATTTATACCGCGGTAGGGTGCTTAGTGGTATTCATCATAGGGATATTTACGCTACCTCGTTCACAAAAAGTAACCAGTAAAAAATTATCTTTCATAGCGATTAAACAAAAAGGTATTGTTCGACTTATATTAGCGAAAGGTCTATGGAATGGGGTGTCAGTCTGTATGTTTCTGCTTGCGGGTGAAATATTAAGGCAAAGATCACACTTAGAAAGCGTTGAAGTTGGCAGTCTAATGGGATTATTCGGGGTCGGATTATTATGTGGCAATGGTTTGGTTGCAAGAATAGAGAGGATTAAGACGTCAAATAATACAAAACTCATTGTTATTATTTTAATAATCATGGCTGCGATTATGTTATTTCTTAGTGGGTGGCTTTCGTTAATTGGTCATGGCTTATGCTTAACTATTCTTGGGGGGATGTTGGGATTAGCATCTCCCATAAGTACCTCAATGTTAGCAAGGCAAAGTGCAGAGAATAAAGGTTTTGTCTTGTCGATATCCGAGAGTGTGAACAACTTGGTTTTATTATCTGCACTACCCGTATTTTCTTTATTTTTTTCGAAAGGTCACCTTGTGATTTCTATGATCATGATTGTTATATTCTTGAGCTCCGCTATTTTTTTAGTTTTCCCGACAAGACAGAGAAAAGACAGAGAATAAAAAGATAGTAGATTGCTTATTTTTCTCCACCGAAAATGGTTTTTCAGTGGAGAAAAGAGTGCTATTGGGCAACTAATAGTTGTTTCTTTCTTAGACGCATTCCATTTAACATGGATAGCCAAGCTAAAAATGTAATAAACATAAGAATAATAAAAATAAAATAGGGTGGAAGTTCTGTTAATACAACCCCTGTTAACATCGGATTAAATGCACCACCAAGCAGCCCTAAAGATTGGGCCGAAAAGTAACTAGCCTTCATTCCGTCTGGTGCAATACTATCAATCAGCATATATTCACCAGGGGCATAAATTAATTCACCCAGAGTGAAAATAAAGGCACCAAGAGCCCAAAGGTATAAATTTTCATGGGCATACATAAAGGTTGCCAACCCTAAAATAAAAAATAGACTGCCTAATGTCATTAATTTTCTTAAATTATCTGGGGTGATGCGTTTTCCGACGGTATATTGCAACGTCACCACGACAATCGCATTCACAGGCAAAATAACACCAATAACCACTTGAGCGAAATCACTGTCCGCTACAGTAATGGCGTACTGGGATATCCAAGTCGTAAAAGTACCGAAAACTAATGAGCCTAAAAACGTTGATAAAATAAACCAAGCTAGCACTTGGTCTCGTAGCATAGCGACAGGGTTCCATTTACGGACTTGGCCTTCTCCTAATGGTGTCGGCTTTATGCTCTGTACAAACCTTTGTATAAAAAATATCGGAAAAGCGGCAGAAATTGCGGCTAAATAGAATGGCAAGTTAATACTATACATTAATAACCAAGTACCAATTGGTGGTCCAACGGTCCAGCCTATATTAATAAAGGTATAGTTTAAGGAAAATATTTTTGCTTTTAATGCAACGGTGAGGGTATCTGCGAAATACGCTTTTAGTACCGTAGAGAATACGGAATAAGAGCAATTTATTAGTGAAAAGAAAATAATAACTAAAATTGCATTATTAACGATAGGTATTGCAATAAACCCACAAATAAAGGCGATAACAGCAAATAACATACAGCGTTTTTTGTCTACGCGGTCAGCTAGCATGCCAAAACCCATGCTAAATAAAACACCGACTACCATAGCCATTGACATTGCAACACCAACAATATCAATAGCCATTTTATATTCACGGGTCAGGTAAATAGCCATGAAGGGCAATGTCGCACCACGCCCAATAGTTAAGAGCAGTGACGATGCAAGTAATGCACTGTTTGATATATTAAATTTAGATAACATGGCACACAACCTAACTCATTAATTGTTGTTATAGATTTGTTTCAGACGTTCTGTAAGCTATAAAATACCTAAATTTACTGCGGTGAGATATGGTGATTAATGCTCAAAATTGAAAACAATATTTTGCTGATGCTAATGTACCATTCTCAATTAAAAATCTGGTAATATGAAATACAATCTTGATAATTAAATGTTATATGCTGTTGTAATCACCAAGAATTTAAAGTGAGTTATAAGGCGAAGGAATCTTGACGTTAAAATAGAAAAAGGTGCAAATTTGCACCTTTCAGACTTGCCGCCAAACATATTATGCTTGGCGGCAAGTCCAATAGGTTTTGAAAATAAACGAGGAAAATCAAATTATTGATTTTCGGCTGATAACACAAAGCGGGAAAAACCACGCTTTTATCCCGCTTTGTCAATAATCTCAAAGGTGCAATTTTGCACCTTTTCGAAAGAAGAAAACATTATAAAGCGGCAGTATATACTCGGCGGCTAATATCTAAATTAATATCTTGGTGCTCACCTAATTTCACCATACCATGTGCAGCCAAACTATTGACTAAGGGCTCAATAACATCTTGATTCAGCTGGTAGTCACTGAAACGAGTACCCACTTTCATTTTTTCAAAGAACTCTCGAGTTAACTCAATGGATTTGAGTGCTTTCTCTTGTTCTGTACCTGACGTAATTCCCCAAACTCGTTCGGCATATTGCACTAATTTGGCCTGTTTTTGGGCTAATTTTTCTGTCAGCATGGACGGTAGAACAATCGCGAGTGTTTGTGCATGATCCAAACCATACAACACAGTAATTTCGTGACCTAACATATGGGTAGACCAGTCTTGTGGAACACCAACACCGATTAAACCGTTTAAAGCCAATGTGGCTGTCCACATTAAATTAGCCCGAATATCATAATCTTTCGGAGTCTCTAGCGCTTTAGGTCCAATTTCGATTAATGTCTTCAATAAACCTTCTGCAAATGCATCTTGTACATAGGCATTTACTGGATAAGTCAAATATTGTTCAATCACATGAACAAAAGCGTCAACGACACCATTACTGATTTGACGAGCCGGTAAGGTATAGGTTTTGACTGGGTCAAGAATAGAGAACTGAGGAAATACGTGGTCACTCATAAATGCAAGTTTAGAGTGTAGTTCTTCACGAGTAATCACAGAACCTTTGTTCATTTCAGAACCTGTAGCAGGTAATGTTAATACAGTTCCAAACGGTAGCGCAGTATTTATGGTAGTGCCTCTATTGGTGACCACTTCCCACTTATCACCTGGATAATTTACCGCTGCCGCAACAAATTTAACGCCATCAATGACCGAACCGCCACCAACAGCCAGCAAGTAGTCAAAGCCTTCCTTTTCAATTTTATCGACCGCTTTTATCAAGGTTTCATAACGAGGATTAGCCTCAATTCCACCAAAATGATCGAATGTTCGAGATCCTAAAGCTTGCTCAACTTCATTTAAGGTTCCTGTTTTTCTTGCACTTTCACCGCCAAATAAAATAAGAACCTTAGCATTTTTAGGGATAACTCGGTCAAGTTCACTGATTTTACCTTCACCAAACATGATACGAGTGGGGTTATAAAATTCGAAATTGTTCATATATGGCCTTCGCAGAAAGTAGAAATGAATCCAAATAATTACATGCATATAATATAATTACAAGTAAACATAATATAATCATTAAAATGATTGTGTATCATATCGATTTGATGGCTTATATTTTAATAGAGAAATTATCTTGAGCGTTGTTAGTTGTAGTTAATCTTAATTGTTTTTTTATATATTTTACTGATGTGGCAATCTTGTTAAGTTGAAGATGGGTTTTAATTTGACAAGGAAAGAAAATTTAGATGATAAATATAAATGATAAGAAAACTAATGATGAAATAATTAATAAAGATGATGATTTTATATTTTTAACAGAACATATAGATGGCAGGCCATTAGTAGGGGAGCAGTCCTCCGAACTTAAAAATATATCTAACTGGTTTAATCCTATAGATGAATTCACAAGGCTTACAATTTTTCATCATTTAATGAGTCGGCCTACAAGTGACTCGACATATAATTATCATGTTTTAATCCAAATAGGAGGTGATGACTCAGCAGCT
This sequence comes from Providencia sp. PROV004, assembly GCF_011045615.1. Taxonomy (NCBI): domain Bacteria; kingdom Pseudomonadati; phylum Pseudomonadota; class Gammaproteobacteria; order Enterobacterales; family Morganellaceae; genus Providencia; species Providencia sp. PROV004. Next base: position 2,469,354 of record NZ_CP042859.1, on the reverse strand, counting down.
AAATCAACGGGGAGATTATTAGCAAAATTTCCTAGTAATTCACTTGTTATACAGTTTGATATTAAAAATGAACAGTGGAAAGTACTACATGGTGATTTACAAACTCAAGTTAAAGGGAAAATACGTTGGGCGGTTATTGGCCATGGTCAATATACTGGACGTAACCAGCAAAGCCACCTTGAAGGGTACCAAGCTTACCAACTTATTACAGGTTTGAAGTATCTTAAAAATGATGTACTGAAGGCATATCCACCTAATAAGATTGTTTTGGCAGGCTGCCAATTAGGACGCGGGGGGGTAAATGAAAACTTTGTTTTTAGGGCAAGTGTCGAATTAGCTAAGTATGGAATATACCTTCCAGTAGTAGGTTATAATCGACCTATCGGTATCACGAGTGACAGTAAAAAAATAACTTGGCCATATAATTTAGCAGGGGAAAAACAGTCTACTAAAAATTGGCGGTTGGAAATTAATATTAACCAAATTAACCAACAGAGCTATATTAATGGAAAGCATGCCAGTTTATATTTTATCGATGAGCTAAGAAGTGGTGAGTTAGAAGTTTGGCAATTAATCAAAGATGAGCATTCTACTGCTATGGATATTTTTAGGGATCCAAATAATGAGTATAAAATCGATATTGATTTGATTAAAAAAGTGGCTTTTAATCATGATGCATACGCTATTTTTAAACAGAAGTTAAATGCGAAAGATACTCAATTTAATAGTGATTTTAGAAGTGAACTAATTCGTGAATATGAAAATGTTGGAATATTAGAAACACCATTATGGTTAATGATTAATAAAATCAATGTGAATGCTAATCCGCAAAAAATCAACGATACTGTCAAAATTATTATTCGCTCAGGAAGAGGCGTTGTAGGCAAAAAATATGCTGAAGATCTCGTTAATGAGCTCCCTAATAGCACATTATTGTTTCAATTAAACCCGAATACAATGGAATTTTTCTCAGAGTATGGCGACATAGAGCATTTACTAAAAGTAACTAAACAACAGTGGATATTAATAGACAATATTCATTCTGAACCTGGTTTTATTCAAAACTATGCAAACTCATTAAATGTGTTAAAAACAAGATATGGTTTTAAAATGCCAGAAAATATTATTCTATATTTAACCGATAAAAAGGCACTTTTGACAAAAGAAGAAAAGGTGATTTTTGGCGAGGAGTTAACGAGTAAGCTAAAAACAAATGGGATATATACTAAAGTTTTTTTTGAAAATAATTTTGAACCAAGACATAAAATAAAAGCATTACTTGAAGATATTAGTATAGGTAATTTACTAGCAGAGCATATTGATATTAATAAACATCTTTATTTAAAAGGGTATTTTACATTCCAAGATGGAAGTGTCGATAAGAACAAAATAAATATTGCAGCATATGACCCCATTATCAGTAAAAAAATTAATAAAATTTGTGACGCTGAGAATGAAAATGATTTCTCTCATATGTGGAATTCAATATTTATTGATGATGACACCACTAGGATTAAACAGCAAGCTATTGAAGTAAAAAATATTTTGGAGTTTTTGAGCCTCCAACCTGAAAAAATAAACTACTTAGGTAAGCAGTCTATAAAACGTTTGAGTGAGCTATTCCCTAGTGGGCAAGGCTTTAATCATGCAGAAGTTTTAAAACTAGTCCAAGATCCAATGAAATTAAGAAAATATAATCAATATATTGATGATTTTTTAATCCTCTATATAGATATTAAAACTCCATTTGGAAACGAAAAGTCATTAAAAAAAGAATTTAGATTAACTTTAGATTTACATGAAAAACGAAAATCGAATTATGCAGCATTATCTCAGTTATCATATAAAATGGGGTTCAATGTTACAATAAATAAATTGCCAGTTGAAATACATTCATTTGAGAATATCTGCTTTTTACGTTTTTTACAGTATAGCAATTTAACTGACGAACAAATTTTGCAACTTAATGAAAAGTTTGAGGTTTTAACCAAGCTAACACGGAAAAAAGAATTAAGTAATATTACCAATAAAGAGCAAGAAGTGCTCAATAGATTTGATGAAATATATCAATCGAATCTTGATTTATTAGGAGCTGTTTCTAATGAAATTAACGAGCAATCTCACATATTATTATTTGATAATATGGAAAATAATCAGATTATCACTTTTCAAAGTGATAAGGAAATATATACAATTACAAGCTATTCACGTAATGATAAGTATTTTTTGACTTTATCTGATACGACAGGTGTCGAACTTGTTATTGGCCATTCAGAATTTAATCAGGCAAAGAAACACTTATCTAATGTTTTTAATGATTATATTAACCAAGAAATAACGCAAGAGGATGGCTCAGTATCAACCAGAGGAAATATTGCGGGATTTAAGCACAAAGTAGGCGAAGCCTTGTTTGGTGAAGTGCAAATCATAAATACAGAGAGTGAAGCATACCTCAGGATGCGGCAAAGCATAATGAGTGAGCTAGATATTTTTTTTAAGTCATCAGCAATATCAGTGATTGATGATACGGAAGTTACTTTTGGCGAGCAGGTAACATCATTAAATAAACTTAGAGATATTGGGGCAACAATAAATGGTGAGCCACTAGATTTTAAGCATATTCAGGTACTTAACTGGGAGGGGGATGTTAAATTTAACCCTGATAAATTAGCCTTCCAACTAACCTTTTTAACTGAGGATCTAAAAGATACTAATCTCATTAAAATGCTTAATAAGAGTTTGCAAAATGACCAAATAACACGACGCATTGATGTTAACTCAGAGATCCAACCACGGGCAGTACTACATGAACAATTGCAAATTATTCAGGGATCACAACTTGATAATCAAGCAGGTGTAGATAAAGCAGTGGGGGATTTACGGCGCATCGGCATGAAATTACCAGCCTATGCCAAAATAGTTAATTATTTCGGACAAGGAATCGGTTCGACAGGGATATTTTTAACGATCAACTCTGTTTACCAGTTGATTGATGAATTAGATAATCCTGCTCTATCAGAGCAAGAAAAAAGGGAGATACAGAAATACCTTGATTTGGCCTGTGCAAATGCATTTTTTAATTATGGGGATATGGTCTTGCAGCCCATTTTACTTAAGCTGGCTTACAAGCAATACGGGTCATTTAATGTATCATCAAAAATTACAGCTCGTATTACAATTATATTTAATTTAATTGGAATGGGATTAGATATTTATCAAGCTTGTGAAGCATTTGAACAACTAGACAGGGTTACAAATGATAAAGAGCGCCAAGACTTAATTGTGAATGGTTCTTTGTCAATTGCTAACATTATTGTGGGTGGTGTAACTATAATTGGTATAATCATTGGCTCATCGGTAATACCTGTCGTTGGTTTAATTGTTGCGGGTTCCTTATTAATTGGAGGGATGGTATATACAGGTATTCGCGCAGTAGAAAAAATTGAAGATGAGCTCGGTGAATCTCTATGCTGGGATGAAAAAGCCAGAGAAGGTATTCGTGCTGCACTTGGTTTCCCTCCTTCAGACAACATATTAAATCGATTTAGTTATAAACAGCATTTAGCACACTTCAAAAATATAAATTGGCAACAAGATTTAGATATGTTCAAGTCGTCATTTTTATATCAGGGTTTCGATGAACACTTGCAATTGGTTGGTAAACCGATCCTTGTTGAACATATCAAACATTATATTTATTATAGAAATAACTCAAAAATAATTAGTAGTGTAGAGTTTGTGGATGTGGATAGCCGTGGACCTCTTAGTCATATTGATAGTGATGAAATAGGGCCTTACTATACCATCGAACAAATTAATTTTATTCGGGAAAATTATCATTATGATTCTCAAGATAATCGTTGGATAAAAAGCTTTCAAACACAGAGAGTCAATGAACTGAATTTTAATTATCGTTTTAGACTGGTGAATAAAACGCCTCCTATCGCGTATAAGAATATTGGCGAGGAGGTTGCCAATGACATTCTTGTGCTTAATCCTGAATATGATAGTTTATTACTAAAACAATTTTTACATAAAAACGAGCTAACTACTTCTTATAACATAAAGAAAAAACAGTCAGTTGCTACACAACTAAGTTCCTTATCAGCATCAGAGCTACGGCTATTTCAGGCTAGAAATAATTATACCAATACGATCCATCCTGATATAAATAATGATATTAGAGTGAATAGACTAGGAGAAGAGTTTTTAAACCAGCCTATTGATATTGCAAGGGAATTATTAAGTGAAAATCCTAGGGTTATTTATGAAGGTATGCAAAATATTGGTTACCGATATGAAAATGAAGCCAAACAAAAAAACATTAGTTTTAACCCAGGGAATGGAATAGATGTTATCGTTGGGAAAAAAAATTCAAAAAATTTATTTAACATCAATGCAGGGAGTAAATTTCTAGTAGGCGGCGAAAAAGATGATATTACAAATTTATCATTATTATTTGATAATAACATTGAAGAAATTAACGAAATTTATTTTGATGGTAATGGAGGGAATAATAGTATAATCATTAAAGACTTTCCATCCAACAGTAAAATAGATATCGATTTGAACAAGGAAACGTCAGAGGTGGCCTTCATTAATCATAAAGTTAAGAAGATTCATTTGCACAATGTTAATGATGTGATGCTAATTGGAGATAGCTCTACGACAACAGAATTATTAGGTAATAAAGAATCCAACACATTAGATGCAGGGGCAATGATTGCATTTATTCAAGGTATGGAGGGGGATGACCATTTAATATTTGAATCAGGGATAGTCAATGGTGGAGAAGGCGATGATAACTATTTTCTACGTCGTGTTGACTGGCGCAATAATCAAGATGAATTAAATGATGATTTATTAGAATTATCAGCTGTAATTATTGAAAAAATACAAGGTCAAAGTCGAGTGAATTTAGGGTATATGTTAAGCGAAATAAAGGGGGCCAGTATTTCGGGTAATGATCTCATATTAACTATTGAAATGAAATTGGAAGAGCCAGAAACGAAAATTTTAACACTGAATGTTACTTTAAAAAACACGTATAGAATCGATAGTAATGGTAGGGGAATATTTCACAGGTATCAATTATATACAAGGGACGGATTTGTATTAAATACTAAGCTAAATAATTTGGATTTAAGTGCTTCACACATTATAAGTGAAAATATTTTCAATATTACTTATCAGGGTGGCGCTAGCTCTACAATGAGTATTGATGAGAGTGAAAAAACAATTTCAGTTGATAATGAAATATATGATCAACCTTTATGGGGGGATTTTAAATTTCATGGGTTAGCGAGTAAGTTAGAGTATAAAGGAGAGAATAACGATGGCCACCTTTTAATGGTCAGTAGAAACAGTTATATTACAGTTACTAAAGGAAGAGATGTTTATCAAGTTAACCCAGATCAGATTTTTCAAGGTAAAATCATTTTTGACTTTTCAAATATTAAACCAGAAATGGAAAATGAGTTTGATATGACCATTTTATTACCTTATGAGAATGGGTTTGATATAAAGGCATTGGGAAAATCAATATTTTTATATGATAAATTCAGTAATGAAAAAATTGAAATTAGCTTCATTAATTTATCATACCAAATAAGTAAAGAAATTCATATTAAAGACGGTCATGGAAATTTATTTAGGATAAAAATGGGGCAGGATTCTTATAACATTGAACCAATTGAATTTTTGGAATTACCAACAGTAAATAATGATTACATAAAAATCCCTAAGGGATATAATTTCCGTTATCCTATTTTAGATACAAACAATGGTGATGACCTAATTGATGACAACAGCATGATAGGGAATATCATAAATTCAGGGGAAGGTAATGATATTATTATTTCAAATGGAGGAGGGAATGTTTTGTATGGAGGTAACGGTGATGATTATGTATATGGTGGTGAAAATAGTGATTTAATTCTATCTGACTTGGGTAATGACAAACTTGATGGACAAGGAGGAGATGACCACTATTTAATTGATGGAAGTAAAGGGGGCGGTAATACAGAAATATTAGATCAAGTGGGATTTAATAATATTCATTTATTTAATTTTAAAACACAGTATGAGGTCATAGACGAATGGGAAGAGACTTATCATATTTATACATCGCAATCTAATTTGCGTACAGTCAAAGTAAAAATGCCCAAAAATAATGAAAATAGCAATAATCAAGTCTGTCATCATCAGCGGTTACCCTCCCATATGCCCGCTCATATTCATAATGATGGAATGGCACATTTAGTTCGCTACCTTGCTGAACAGCGTCAATATAAAAAAGAATTAACGCCAGAACAGATTTGGCACCCTATGGATGAGTTTAAAAATTTTTCTAACGAGTTAAGCTTTTCATCAATTATTGATACAAAGACAAAAAATATACATATTAGTGAAAATACGCCATTTAGGCGCTTGTTTATTCGAACAAAAGGACCAGAACAAAAAGTTTGGGATAGAAGTGGGGTCGGGCGGGTATTTAAAGCGCAAGCGGTAACTGGAGCCATTTCAATTCCAGATGGTATTTACGGAAATAATGTTCTTTATGCATCAATATGTGATACCAATTTATATGGTGGTGAAGGGAATGATGTCTTCATTTCTAATGGTTCAAATGGGTTGTTAACAGATGCTAGCGGAAAAAATAGTTTTATTATCAATGGCGAAATTGTAGGCTGGAATTCGTTGTATAGCCTTGGCGGTGAAAACACGATTTACCTAATTAATTTTAATAAGGACGTTATTCGAGAGGAACCTGACCACCGAAGTAATGCAACTCGATATACTTATACTTCAGATCAGGGACGTAGTGTGAAAATATTTCAGTATCCGAATACGATAGCTCCCACTGTAGTTCATGTGCAGTCTTTAGAGGGGCAAAATGAGCATTCCACCCAACAAAAATTAAATCATTTAGTGGAAACGTTAGCGACACTATGCCTACAAGACGAAGAAAACTGTATTGGTATTCAGGATATTGAATATTTACAGAAGAATTGGGAGCCCACCAACCTTGTTGATAATTATATGAAAAAAGCAAGTTAGAAAGGAGGCGTAAACCACAAGGCTCCAAAATACAGAGATTTTTGTGGTTTTTAAGTAATTATTTAGCCCAAATCATCTTTATCTACAGAGTGTTGTACTAAAATAGTGTGAAAATTAATGCTAGAATTTAACTATTAACTATTAAATATAACAATTTTTAAATAAGTTATTTTTGTTGTAACGGGAGAGTGTAGAGCAATGAGACGTTTTATTAGTTTAGAGCTGCCTCCTGAACCCATAATTAACGGTCAGTGCGTAAGAAAACGCCTGAAAAATAGCATCTGTGATAATTGTGCCATCAGCTGCCCTGTTGGCGCCGTGTCATTTAGCCATATGGATGCAGAAATTAATAATGAATTGTGTTTTCAATGTGGTAATTGTTTATTTGCTTGCCCTGTCGATGCTATTGAAAATATCAAACCTCACGAACGCAGCTATCAAGGGGAGTTTCTGATAGTAAAACATGACGAACCCATTGCGAATGCGGACGAACTGATTGTTTGGCACCGGCAATATGGCATTCGTGGTATGCAAATTGCTGAACCCTGGGTTGATAAATGGTTGCCAACGATTGCGGCATTAAATTTAAAACTCAAAATATTACAAGAACCTATTTGGCAATTACGTATTGTTCAGCCTGAACAAGTCGATAGCGGTCGTCGGATGATGCTATTTCGTCAAAAATTGGATTCAAAGCCGTTAGATAAGGGCCAGGTGAAAACAGGATTAAATGCAAGAAAACAATTTTACCCTGAAGATAGCTGGTTTAAGGTCGAATTAGACACAGAAAAATGCATTCTTTGTGGTGCTTGTGCCAAGATGTGTGATGAGCATGCGATAGAAATTGAAAATAACCAATTTTTGATAGATGAAAAACGTTGTACTGGTTGTATGAGTTGCCAAGTCGTTTGTTTTCCTAAATCTATCCATGTACAAGCATATACAGCCAAAAATAGCGTACCAAAAATTTTCCATTATTATGATGCGCAGTGTAATACCTGCCATTTACCTTTTTCTTCTTGGGAAGAAAATACCCATATTTGCCCAATTTGTGCGCAGCATAAGAAACAAGGGTGGTTATAATAGTAACTAAGGCTCATTTTCAGAGCCTTAGTACGCGAATTTATTAATTTAAATGATTAATTATCAGTTTAGCGATTTGTGGATTAATCATTGGTGGCGTTTCATGGCCCATACCTTCAATAACTTCCAATTTTGCATTCGGAATATTGTTAGCAATATCTTGCCCTGCGGCTAATGGGAAGAGCGGGTCGATTGAACCATGAATAACTAATGTGGGTACATTAATGTGCTGTATATAAGAACGCAAATCTCCGGTGACGGCAACAGCCACAATTTGGCGTTTAGTGCCTTCTGGTGAATGATTGCGTGCGAGTGATTGCAGTATATATTCACGATAATAATTTTCATCAAATGGGCCAAACGTTGAGCTGATCCGGCGATAAAACGCAAGCTGTCCTGACAAATATCCTTCTAAATCTTCTTTTGGGTTAGCACTTGGGCTCATCAGCATTTGCATAACATCGGGAGCACTTTGTGGCAAAGTCGGGTTCCCAGTCGATGACATGATTGCACAAAGAGATAATGTACGTTCAGGAAATTTCGCTGCCGCTATTTGGGCAATCATTCCGCCCATGGAACGACCAATAAAGTGGGCTTTATCAATAGATAACGTATTTAAGAGATGGATAATATCTTCAGCCATATCGAATAAGGTATAAGGAACAGCGAAAGGCTCACCTTGTTGCATTTTTTCAATCAATACCCCTAAATCAATAGGTGGGAACTCATTGATATGATGAGATAAACCCGCATCTCGGTTATCTATACGTAACAGGTAAAAACCAGCATCTGCAATTTCCTGACAAAAGTCTGACGTCCAACTAATGTTATGGCCACCTAAGCCAGGAATGAGGACTATAGTCGGGTTATCTGGTGTACCAAATGAATCATAAAAAAGTGGAACTGAATTGGTTTTGGTCATTTTTCTTCCGGTATCTTCATTAATAGTGCTATTTATATGCCGTAGTTTCGTTGCAATTACGAGCCATAAAAAATGGCAATGATTACCTATGATATAATCGAAGTTTATCATGGTAATCATTTTATTGATGAAGAATGTCAGATTAATGTGTTTTAAGGTGATAAATAGCGAGTGCCAGTAGCGCCGTTGTGAGTAATAGAACTGCGATGATGAGGTTAGTAGATAACCCATATAAGAAGACAACCATGCTGCCTAAAGCAGAACCCAAAGCAATGCCTGCATTAAAAAAAGCAATATACAGTGAGCCCGTAATTTCAATATGTTGAAGACTGTGCGTAATCATCCATGTCATCAATGTGACGGAGACACCACCATAAGCCATTCCCCAAGCTATAATAGTTAGGCCGCCAATTAATGTTGTCAGGGGTAAAATAGCAAGCAAAAATAAGCAAGCAATAATGATTGTTATAATAATAAACAAGGATAAATTAAGCTTTTTCCCCGCAGTTAAGCCAAAGATAAAATTACCAAAAATGCCCGCAATACCATAAAAGAATAGCATAATGCTAAGTTGTTCACCTGTTGCATGAATATTAGTGACTAATAGCGGTCTAATATAGGTAAACACCATAAAATGCCCTGATACCAAGAGTAAGGTAATGGCTAACCCAAGCAATATTGTTGGGCGTTTTAATTGTGCAATAAAAGCGTTAGCTGAAGGTGGTGTGACCGTCGGTAAAGAGGGTAAAAGAACTACCATTAACAATAATAAAATACATGATAAGGCACTCATTAAGAAAAATGCGCTGCGCCAATCCCACCATTCACCCATAAAAACGCCTAATGGAATCCCCACTACCGAGGCAGCAGCCACTCCACCAAAAATCATTGATGTTGCTAAATTAACATGTGCTGATGCCACTAAACGCGGTGCTATTCCACCTGCGATCGCCCATATAATGCCAATACACAAACCAATAAATAAGCGGCTAATTAATAGCAATGTAAAATGAGACGTGATTGCCGCAAGCAAGTTACATACAACGAGCAGTAGCGCACCCAAAATCAGCAATTTTTTACGATCAATTTGTTCGGTAAATAAAATGACCAATGGTGAGCAAATTGCGGCCACAACAGCGGGCAAAGTCATAAGTAACCCGCTCAAACCGATAGAAATAGAAAATTGATTGGCAATAGGGGTTAATAGGCCGACGGGTAACATTTCGGTGGTCACAACGATAAATGTGGCGAGAGTTAAGGTCAGTATTGCTCCCCATGAACGAAGTGTGCTGATGCTATTTGAATGTTTAATGCATTGTGAAAACATATTCTACCTAACTAAAAATAAACTTGTTGAAATAGCATATAGGGGACATGATAGGAGATAAATATATCAAATGTAGAAATATTGGGGATAAATCGTGTCTAATTCAGCTTCTCTAGTGATGGATAACCTACTTGATTTAAAAGTCTTTGTGGATGTTGTTGAAACACTGAGTTTCACGAAATCGGCCGAACGGCTAGCGCTATCGCGTTCAGCGATTGGGAAATGTATTGGGCGACTAGAACATCGTCTACAAACTCGCTTATTACATCGAACGACGCGAAGTATTCATTTAAGTGATGAAGGTCAAGTGGTGTATGAATCTGCCATTAACATATTGCAAGAGATTGAAAAAGTTGAAAATATATTAAGCCAAGGTCAGCAGCAACCAAAAGGGTTATTAAGGATAACGGTACCTGTGGTATTTGGAAAACGTTTCATTTTACCTCTCGTTCAACGCTATCTAGCACAATGGGAACAGGTTGAGGTGGATGTAGATTTTAATGATGACTATTGTGATATTGTGCGCGATGGTTTTGATATTGCGATCCGTATTGGCGGAATGGATGATAACCGTTTAGTCCGTAAAGTCTTAGCCCCACATCGGTTAATCACGTGCGCATCCCCTGAATATCTCCAGCAGCGCGGTGAACCAGTAAACCCGCAAGCTTTACAGTATCACAGTATGCTGGTGTTTAGGCACCGAGGATATAATGTGTCGTGGAAGTATAAAATTAATGGGCATTTGCAAAATTATCCAGCTCAAGGGCGTTTAGTATTAAATGACACCGAGGCTATTCTCGCCGCAGCTATAGAAGGACAGGGAGTGTGCCAGTTAGGTGCATTTTTAGTGAGTGAGGAAATCAAAAAAGGCCGATTAGTGCCAGTGCTAACCGAGTTTTCCCTGCCTGAGTCACCTATTTGTGCGCTATACCCGACAAAACGTTATTTACCCCCTAAAGTTCGTGAGTTTTTAGCGCTAATTGATGAGTGTTGGGAAGGAAGGGCAATTTGGGAGTGATTATTACGCTAAATAAGTCTGTTTTCAGCTAATTCCGTAAAGCAATTAAAAATCATTGAGATATGATAAATAGTAAGCAAATGGTTTGCTTGAGTAGAATTATTATTAATATATTTTTAGGTTTTATATGATTTACTTTATTTCAGATACCCATTTTTGCCATTCAAATATTATTAACCTATGTGACCGACCGTTCAAGAGTATCAGTCACATGAATGATACGTTGATTCATAACTGGAATGCGTATGTTACTGAGCATGATGAGATCTACATACTCGGTGATTTTTTATACAAGGGGAATGGCGCGGATGCGAATAAAATATTACGTCGCTTAGCAGGGAAAAAATATTTGATCCGCGGCAATCATGATAAATTTTTGGACGACCCTGAATTTGACCAATCGTTGTTTGAATGGGTTAAAAGCTATTATGAGTTGGAATATCAAAAACAAAAATTAGTGTTATTCCATTACCCAATATTAGAATGGCAAGGCTTCTTCCGTGATGCAATTCATTTATACGGCCATGTTCATAATTCAGGGAAAGACCCAGAGCAGTTTAAGCGCTTAGCGGTGTTAGGGCCCCGAGCGATTAATGTCGGCGTGGATGTAAATGATTTTTTCCCCATCAGCATTAAACAGATATTAAAAAAAGCCAATCGTTAACTGTCTTTTTTCGCATACAAATAAACCGAGGCTCTTGATATTCCTAAGTGCTGAGCCACTGTTTCCATAGATTTTTTGATATCTAACAGGCCTTCATTGCGTAGCACTTCAATTAAGTTTTTTCTTTCGTCTACTTTCAATGTGCGTGGTGTCGCAGCTAAGGTGGCTGCATATTGGTCAATACGCATGCGAATGGCTTCTGCACCATTAGGCTCAATATGCTCTTTTATTGGGCTATTACCCACGTCAATAAATTGCGATAACATACTTTGCATACTTCTAAATAATGTCATATCCAGATTTAAGCACAATGCGGCAATGTATTGTCCTGACTCATCTTTAATACCAATCGAAGTGCTTTTTACTGGGCGCCCATCAGAAAATTGGTTGGCATAATTAGCAATAATATTCGGAAAATCTGCAGATTCAATTCTTGCATGGCCGAGTTCGGTAGTAGGTTCACCAACTTGGCGACCAGATAAGTTATTATGAATAGAAAGGATCGAGTGTTCCGGATTTTTAAGGTCGTGTACCACCACTTCACAAAAAGGGGCAAATGTTTCACTAAGACCTTTCGCAATAATTTCAACTTGAGCCAGTATTGAATTATCTTTTTGACCTGACATGCTGTTTCCCTTCATCCATCAATTGCTAATCCCTAATTTTAACCTATTTTTAGTATTGCTAATAGATGAAGGGCGGTGTTCATTATGAAACTAATTACTTATAAAACTAATTGTGCAAAGTGCTGAATATCAACATTACCACCGCTGACAATGACCCCCACGCGCTTACCTTGGAATTGTTCTTTGTGGGCAAGGGCAGCAGCATAGGACAAGCAACCTGTCGGCTCAACGATAATTTTCATGCGTTCAGCATAAAATTTCATGCGGTCAATAAGTTGCTCGTCGGTTACAGTGAAAATATCATCAACCTTGTTTTTGATAACAGCAAAGGTGTAGTTACCTAGATGTTGGGTTTGCGCACCGTCTGCGATGGTTTTTGGCGTATCAATGTGCACAATTTCCCCTCGATGAAATGATTGTTGCGCATCATTGCCGGCTAAAGGCTCAACCCCATAAATTTGGCAGTTAGGTGATAATTTTCTGGTAGCAATGGCACACCCTGAAAGTAGGCCTCCGCCACCTAAGCAAACAAATAGGGCATCCAATTCACCCACTTCTTCAATCAGTTCTTTGGCTGCGGTACCTTGGCCAGCGATGATATCAGGGTGGTCATAAGGAGGAATAATCGTTAACTCTTGTTGAGTAGCGAGTTGTTGGCAAAGCACTTCTCTGTCTTCTTTATAGCGATCAAAGCGGATAACGGTGGCACCGTAACCCTGTGTAGCAGCCACTTTCACCGCAGGTGCGTCATTGGGCATAAGAATAGTGGCAGGAATATGCAAAAGTTGCGCTGCTAAAGCGATACCTTGTGCATGGTTACCGGAAGAAAATGCAATAACGCCCGCTTTTTTCTGCTCGGGGCTTAACAAACTCAACGCATTAAAGGCTCCTCGAAATTTAAACGCCCCCATACGCTGAAAGTTTTCACATTTAAAAAACAGTTCGCCCCCAAATTCTTTATTTGCGGTGGTTGAGGTGAGAACAGGGGTTTTATGTGCAAAACCCGCAATACGTTGTGCTGCTGCGTCTACATCTTGATAAGTCGGTAATATTAATCCTGACATGATATAACCCCAATGAATAATAAGTAATTAAGCAGACATCGCAATCGCTTCAATTTCTAATGCTGCACCAAAATGAAGTTCAGCAACGCCTGCGACAGCACGAGCTGGGCGGTGATCGCCTATCCAACTAGCATAAATCTGGTTGAATAACGGCCAATTTTCCATATCTGTTATATAAACTCGAACTTGAACCAAATGAGCTTTGCTACAATTAACAGCATCTAAGCATGCTTGTAAATTAGCAAGCACAAGCGTGGCTTGCTCTTGGAATGCTACGTCAGTCATCGCATTGCCTAACTTATCAACGGGTAATTGCCCTGAGATAAAAACCAATCCATTAGCAGTAACACAGTGTGAATAATGCCCTTTTGGAGCAATGAGTATCGGTGCATTCACACATTCAATAAGTTGACTCATATCTGCCTCACCATGCACAAAATACGTTGACTAGATTTTTAGTCTAATATTAGATTTAGTGTTTAGTCAACGTTTTCTTCGCGAATAAATTTGATGTAAATAGCAATAAACTGTTATCAGAATTATCGTCAACATAATAAAAAGAAAAATATAGGTATAAGGCAGTTAATTAAATAATTTATTGGGTAAAGTTTAATTATAAAGAGTAAACCTATAGCTATATCCCTATAGGCAGAATTTAAAATCGCAAGACGGGTTAAATGATATATCTTAATTAAAAACGATTAAGAATAATCAAATTGTGACGATATGATTAAAATGATAAGAAGTTGTTATATAAATACTTTTAGGGATGTCAGATGGCAAAGTTCACATTTAATCTTCTTTCAATTTTTGGGAAAAAAGAATCACCCGTTGCAGAACAATATTTATAAGAAGCGCTTTTACCTTTGTCTGTCTTAGATGAAGAACTACCTAAAACCGTTTTAGAGTATGTATTAGATGGAAAATCGCCAGAAGTATTGGTTCAATTAAGCCAATTGGATAACGAAAAAGCGGTTATTTTGCTCGATAAACCCGGTACCGTAGATTGGTGGTGGGGAGGAAATAGCTTTAATTCGAGCCAATATAATAAATTAATTCGCCAAGGGGCAAATGCAAGACATAAACTATATTCGAAAGTGGGCGATGGGATTACTTCATCGCAAATTGCCCGTTTTGCAAAAGTATTAGCGGCGGCGTGCCAAGATATTAACATCAAAGTATTAACACCTGAATTACCATCGTGGGTAAGTTATTTAATGGGCGATGCCTTTGCAAAAACCTATGATAATTCGCGGGATACTAAGTTAGAACACCGTAAACATTGGCATTTTGACCTACTAACTGAAATCATCGAACAAGAGACAGATAAACCGGCTAACACTATTTTATATATCATTTTCGATCGTCATCATTTATCTGATTACCATTATGATAACTTAAATCGGTTATTTGCCATTCCAGGATTCAAAGCGTATTTAATCGCAGAACAAGCATTTATTAAGCAGACGTTAGTGAATAATTTATCTGCTGCAGGGCAAATTCAGTTAATCAACACACTGAAGAAAGACGTTGAGCTTTATACGCTTTTTGCTGATGTATTAGTTTCTTTTGCTACTAGTTCGTTAAAAACCGTGCGTGCAGCCGCGGAACCCACAATGGCAATTTTACCTGCACAATCGGTTACGCAACACTTAACTCAAATTTTAACTGGAGGTACGCCAAAACAGCGTACCCAAGCAGCAGATTTGTTTGCCCGTATAGGCGAACACAGAGAGATATTAGCAGCGGCATTGACAACGGAAACCAATAAAACCGTACTGAAAAGTATTGAAAGTGCAATTTCGAGATTTTCAGTCATGGATACCGCCAGCCAAGTTGAAGAGACTGAGTTACCTGAGTTTATTGAATTAGAAGATACACCGCTGCCTGAAAGTGCAAAAGATATCTTAGTTAATAATTTCAATGAAATGCTGCAAAAAGCCAAGGAAAATGCAGAAAGTGAAATTGAAGAAAACAAAAAACAGAAGCACAGCTACAATTGGGCACAGCGACATTATAAAGAATTCCAAAAACTCAATGCGCAAGCCTGCTGTAAGGTGATTGATAAGCTGAATTCAGGTAAGGAAATTATTACTGACCATGAATATAGCGTGGTGAAATTTAAAGAACGTATTACTAACTTGCCCGAATATACCTTATTCCATGCATTACGTCTGATCAGCCATAACCGAACAAATGAGGAACATTTATCCCATTACCATCTTACACGGGAAGTTCCACCGCGAATTCTTGGGCAAATTGAATTGCGTCAGCTAGAAAAAACGTTAACACAATGTCATTTTAAAAACGCAACACGGTTGATTGCAGACCTTTGTTTACGCTCATATGCTAATGGGTTAGCAATTTTTAACCAGCCAGTACAAGTTTGGCCGTTTTTCATTCAATACCCAGATTTTATTGCAGAAGCATTAGGTTTAATTCCTCAACAAGAAACGCAGCGTTATTATCAAGAATATGATGCGGCGAGTGGAATTGATGTCCTTGCAATGTTACCGACCATTCCAGCACGTTTTATTCCACGTATTATGGAGTTGGCTCTTGGGGAAAATAAAACCCACCGCCTGAGTGCACAAAAATTACTAGAGACATTACCAAATATTCACCTCAACGCGGCAGAAGGGTTAGATTCAGGCAAACAAGAAATTCGTGTCACCGCAATTGAATGGTTGGCTCGTTTGAAAAATCCAGAGTCATTAAAACCACTCTATGCCTTATTAAAGAAAGAAAAACGGGAAGTTGTACGGGCGGCCTTGTTAACTGCACTGGAACAATTTGGTGAGGATATTTCAGGTTATCTTGCGCCTAAAGTGTTATTAGCTGAAGCGCAAAAAGGGCTAAAAGCGAAAGCGCCTGCCAGTATGGCATGGTTTAATCTCGATTCTTTGCCGGCATTAACTTGGCAAAATAATAAACCCGTAGAAGCCGATATTATTCGCTGGTGGGTGGTTCTGGCCGTTAAATTAAAAATGCCAGCGGGTAATGGATTACTTCAACGTTATATTGGTTTACTTTCGATAGATAGCCAAAAGAAATTAGGTAGTTTTATTTTAAATAGTTTTATCGGGCAAGATATTGCTGGGCCGTCATTAGAAATGGCAATGGCAGAAGCAGAACGTGATGCCCCAAAACGCTTAGCTAATTATCAAGATTGGGTGAAACGCTGGCCTGAATATTATAGTCAGTATGAAAACTATACTTTAGAGCAGACGTTTAATGAGATAAAAAATGAAGTTCTGCGCCGCTATTTAGGCTCCGCTATTAGTGATAAAGGAATGTTAGCGCTGATTTGTGGTATTGAAGGGCACCTTGCCGTAACCACATTGCGCAACTATATGCGTGATCATTACCAACGTCGCGCACAAATTGAAGCCATGATTGATGCGGTGGCGACAAGCAATGACCCTCTGATTATTCAATTATTATTGTCACTTTCTCGCCGTTATCGTACCGCGTCAGTTCAAGAAAAAGCGCGCGGACTTGTTGCTCAAATTGCTGAACGTAATGGTTGGAGCGCGGATGAACTTGCAGATAGAACAATACCGACTGCCGGAATGGATGAAACAGGTATTTTGGCACTTGAATATGGTGACCGTACGTTTACTGCGAAGCTGGACGCACAGCAAAAATTAGTCTTATTTAATCCAGAAGGCAAAGAAATCAAAGCATTACCCGCTGCACGTAAAACCGATAACGAAGAATTGGCTAAAGAATCTAAAAAGCTATTCACTGCGAGTAAAAAAGAACTCAAGCAAGTCATTGAACTGCAAACGGCTCGTTTATATGAAGCGATGTGCGCAGAGCGCCTTTGGACAACCGCAGATTGGCAGGAATATATCCAAGCGCACCCGGTGATGCGTGGCCTTATCGAAAAATTAGTTTGGATAGAAACGAAAGAGAACAATATCCTGAATGTGTTTCGTCCATCGGATGATGGCAGTTTATTAAATTTAGATGATGACGAAGTGACGTTATCTGCTGACTCTTACATCAAATTAGCCCATGCTGCATTGGTCAGTGAAGATGAGCGAAAAGCGTGGATAACGCACTTTAAAGATTACAAAGTGAAATTTTTATTTTCACAAATGGAACATAAAATCCCTGCTCTGGATCTGAAATTAACTGGAATTGAAGATCGTAAAGGGTGGTTAACCGACACCTATACCTTGCGTGGCGTCTTGACAAAAATGGGTTATCAACGCGGGCAAGCAGAAGACGGTGGGAGTTTTACCCATTATGCAAAACACTTTGCCAGTTTAGGTTTTTATGTCTATATCGAATTTAGTGGCAGCTATGTGCCAGAGGAAAATATTCCAGCGGTCTTGTTTTCATTAAGCTTCGAAAAATCACAACAAAGCTCATGGAACCGCAGCTATATCGAGTTAAAAGATATCCCACCTATTTTATTAGCTGAAAGCTATGCGGATTATTTAAAAGTTGCGGATGCGTGTGCAGGTTTTGATCCTGAGTGGGAAAAGAAAACACCTTGGTAAGTGGGTTTAACGTAGGATTTTAGAATGACTAAAAGTAAAACAATAGAAGGGAATATTCTGCGTGAAAGCGCAGAAATTCGTTTTGCCGATGAATTGGCGCGTTTAACCGAAGCAGATAAACAGAACCCGAAACCACAAGGGTGGTTGCGCTCACCTCGTGCTGTTAGGCAATTTATCTTAGGTGATGAATCACTCAATATTTCTGCAAAATTTTTTGGTGATGATGCTTTAGTTGACCGTGCAATTGTGACGTTATTAGGTAAACAAGGGTTAATGTTAGTCGGGGAGCCTGGGACGGCAAAATCCATGTTATCGGAGTTATTAGCCGCTGCAATTAGTGGTGATTCAGGTTTAACCATTCAAGGAACCGCGGGCACAACTGAAGATCATATTAAATATTCATGGAATTATGCATTGCTATTAGCTGAAGGCCCAACAGAGAAAGCATTGGTTAGCTCGCCGTTATACCAAGGTATGCAAGAGGGGAAAATTGTTCGTTTTGAAGAGATCACGCGCTGTCCTCCTGAAATTCAAGATGTGCTGGTTAGCTTGATGTCAGAAAAGCAAATGATGATCCCTGAAATGAAAGACAATGCACGGATCAGCGCGAAACAAGGGTTTAATTTAATTGGTACAGCAAACTTGCGTGATCGTGGCGTTCATGAAATGTCATCAGCGTTAAAACGTCGATTTAATTTTGAAACGGTACGGCCTATCCAAGATCCCGCATTTGAAATTGAGCTGATCAATAAGCAACTAACCGCAGAGTTAGCTGACCTCAATGGCCAAGTAACCATCCCAAGCAACGTGATCGAGCTGTTGGTCACCACGTTCCAAGAATTGCGTTCAGGAAATACCAAAGATGGGGGCAGCATTAAAACGCCAGACGCGGTGATGTCGACAGCTGAAGCCGTTAATATTGCTTATGCATGTGCGCTTGAAGCCCATTACTTAGGTGATGGCACACTCAAT
The DNA here is from genome assembly GCF_011045615.1 of Providencia sp. PROV004. Taxonomy (NCBI): domain Bacteria; kingdom Pseudomonadati; phylum Pseudomonadota; class Gammaproteobacteria; order Enterobacterales; family Morganellaceae; genus Providencia; species Providencia sp. PROV004. Next base: position 2,450,108 of record NZ_CP042859.1, on the reverse strand, counting down.
GCAGGAGCAGTTGCACGCCAGCTTATTGGTGTGGTTTTAAAAGATAACGCAGATGATATCAAACGGATGCGTTATTACATTGACAATGTCGCGAGAGAAAGGGCGAAACATAGCCAAGAGTGGAAAGCTTTTTTTGATGCTTCGAGGGCATATTGGCAATAAAGTTTCATAACAAGGTAGAGCCACTATGGTTCTACCAACCCCTCGTCATGATGATTGAATTAGTACAAGGCCATTTAAGACGAATAACCCTTAGGGAAATCAGCGGTGAGCTTGCTATCTATACCTTTACCAAAACGCATTGAAAATGCATTACACGACAGGCAACAACTTGAATCAGCCGGTATCTACTTTGCACCTATTCGGCATCATAGCCCCGCATGTGCATACAGCACGTTGTCGTTGATTGAACAAATCGAACCTGACTATGTTTTAATCGAGGGACCCGATAGTTTTAATGGGCTACTGGCGAGCTTATTACATCATGATACCCAGCCACCTGTCGCTATTATGGCACAAACAGAAGTAAAACCCGCACAAGTAGGAGATAAAAGTGACGTTGTCACTCGATCTGCTTATTTTCCTTTCTGTGAATATTCCCCTGAATGGCAGGCTTTACAAATCGGCCAACAACACCAAGCCCAGTTGCGTTTCATTGACTTACCATGGACAGCGCAAGTTAATGAAGACGAAGCCAATGAGTTGCAATCTCAAAGTTTGCAGAAAGAACGCTACTTAGCCCATAGCCTATTTATTAGCCAGCTTGCGAAAAAAAGTGGTTGCCGTGACCATGATGAATTATGGGAGCAAATTTTTGAATTACGGGCGATTGAACAACTCGCGGATTGGCAGACATTTTTCATGGATAGCTTTATTTGGTGTGCATTGGCACGGCTTGATTATGAGCCCCAAGTCCTTGAAGCAGAAGGCTCTATACAGCGTGAGCGCTATATGCAAGCGCATATCCAGACCATTAAAGCCCAGCACCCACAAGCTAAAATTGTGGTGGTGACGGGAGGATTCCATACCCTTGCGCTTCTTGAAGGGTTAGAAGAGACTCGCAATCAACAATTTAAGCTTTCTGTAGCACAACAAAAAGCGTTTATTCAACAACAAAAATTGGGTGAACAAGACAAGGCTTGGTTTATTCGCTATAGCTATGACAAACTTGATGCATTAAATGGCTATGCATCCGGCATGCCTTCTCCTGCATTTTACCAACAATCATGGTTGTCATTATTGCAGCAACGCCAAGCACAGTTGACAGGCGATAACCAGCCTACGCAGGCTTATCGAAACCGTTTAGGTGTTGCCTATCTTTCTAAAGTTGCGAATATCTTACGTGAAAGGCAATTTGAAGCGGCTCCCGGGTTTTTATCGGTTAAACTGGCTGCAGAGCAAAGCATTCGCCTTGCCGTCTTTCGTGGGCATGCAGGCCCTGGGCGTTATGACCTGTTGGATGGGTTACAAAGCGTTTTTATCAAAGGTAGCTTAGATGAAAGCCAAATTGAACTTTGGCAGGAAATAAAAACCTGCTTTTCCGGCTTTTTACTCGGAAAAATTCCCAAAGGGACCGCAACACCTCCGTTAGTCACTGAAACTTATGAAATAGCAAAAAGCTTTCGTTTCAAACTTGATGATACTTTAAGTAAGGTGAGCCGCTTAGATGTTTATCGTAACCAACAACATCGTGCGCGCAGCCGATTTCTGCATTTACTAGCATTTCTTGATATCCATTTTGCTAAGCTGCTCTCTGGGCCAAACTTTTTGTCGGGTAACCAAATGGATTTATTATTTGAAGAATGGCAATACGCATGGACGCCTAATGTTGAGGGGGAATTGATTGCATTATCGGAAAAAGGAACGCAATTAAAAGCTATCGCGCTAGCCCGTTTGTTTGAAATGGAAAAAAACCTAGAACAACAAGGGGTTAGTCGCTCAAGCCAAAGTGCGGTTGCACTCCTTATGCAAGCCGCGTTAATTGGGTTACATCAACGGATGCCCGCATTATTTTCTTTGTTGGATGGTTATATTCAGCAGGATACAAAGTTTGAATCATTGATTGCTTGTGGTCATAAACTGGTTCATCTTTGGAGGGGGCGTCAATTCTTTGATATTGAAGATAATTTTGCTATCGAAGCGCGTTTAGATGCCTTATTACAACAAGCATTTTATTGTTTTGCTCAAATTACACAAGGGGATGAACAGCAGCAAGAGCCTCATTTTTCAGCATTACTTTCTTGCCGTGAATTAATCACTTTTATGCCTGAAATTAATAACAGCCATGACTACACCAATGATTTTTATCAGGCATTAGGCCGTTGTGAAGGTCAGTTAAATCAGACACCGCTTTTAAAAGGCGCAGTGGATGCTTTGCGTTACCTTGGGGCGAAAATTGATGAAACCGTCCTGACAGATGAAATTAGGCGCGCGTTCAGCACAGGCAGTGATCCTGAAATGGCAATTGGCTATTTTATCGGTGTGATGCGAACAGCACCAGAGTTAGTCTTACGCATACCATTATTAATTGATATGTTAAATCAGTTGCTTAGTGAATGGGATGAAGGGCGTTTTATTCAGGTGTTACCTGATTTACGGTTTGCGTTTAGCCAGTTAACGCCTAAACAAAATGCACAAATGGCACAATATGTGGCACAAGACTTGGCGATTGAGGCAAAAGAACTCACATTGCACCAGACAGAATTTAATGAACAACAGATGATGGAAGTGATTCAACTCGAACAACAATTACAGAGCCAGCTGATTGAACTAGGGTTACAGGATTGGTTTGCTCGTGCTCAGGATGACAAATAATGAGTCAGAAAAATACGACATTAACCCCTGAACAACTTCAATTGGCTAAGCGCTGGCGCTTAGTCCTCGGGCAATATGCCGATAACGCGCTGGGCCAAGCCACCTTTAGTGCTGAAGAGTTGAAAATAGAACGTTCTTTGGATTTTTTATATCGCCGAGAATACCAACGTCGAGGCTTAAAACAAGAAGCTGGACGCCACGGCTCCTTAGATGCTTCTCAATTAACGGCGGTTAACTGGTTAAATCAAGCACGTAAATTATTTCCTAATAGTACTTTTGAGCGGATGCAATCCCAAGCGTTAGAACGTTATGAGATCAGTAGCTTACTAAAGGATCCACAGGCGCTCAATGCCATGGAACCGACAAAATCCCTCGCTAAAGCCTTGTTAAGCTTACGCGGGAAAATGAATGAAGAAACCCGTGATGCCGTTAAAAATATTATACGTAAAGTAGTTGATGATATTTTAAGTCAAATGCGTAACCAATTTCGTCACGCATTAACAGGGCGGCGTAACCGTTTTCAACGTTCACTGATCCCAAACAGCCGTAATTTTGATTGGCGAGGGACTATCGCTGCCAATTTGAAGAATTACGATAAGCAAAATCAACGGTTAGTTATCAAAACACCCCATTTTAATTCTCGTCAGCAACAGCATTTACCATGGGATGTGATCTTGTGTGTGGACCAAAGCGGCTCGATGGCGAGCTCTATTATGTATGCCGCGGTGTGTGCGAGTATATTAGCGGCATTGCCGACAGTGCGTGTCTCTTTAGTGATTTTTGATACTCAAGTGGTAGATTTAAGCCATCTTGCGCATGATCCCGTTGAAGTGTTAATGACAGTGCAACTGGGCGGCGGAACAGATATCGCTAAAGCCATGCAATATTGCGAAAGCTTAATACGTAACCCAAAACGTACCGTGATTAGCTTAATTAGTGATTTTGAAGAGGGTGGCGCGCTGAATCATTTACTCAATTGCACACAGCGTTTACATAGCCAACAAGTGAAATTATTAGGTTTAGCTGCGTTGGATGACGAGGCACTCCCTGTTTATGACCCTGAAATTGCCCAAAAACTCGCAGATAGAGGGATGCATGTTGCAGCATTAACACCGGAGCATTTTGCGCAATGGTTAGCAGAGGTCATGCAATGAGCTGGAAAAACAGTTACCTACAGTATGACGACGACGCATTAGTCGTATTAGCGAATGTGGGGTTACTCAGGCGTGCACGCAAAGATGTTGAAAACCAAAAGGTTAATCCAACGGACTTAAACCTTGGGACATTCACGAGTGATGGGCAATGTGTCTCTTTAGATGCGCAAGGGATCCAAAAAGCCACTTGCGATTGCCCAGCAACGGGATGCTGTAAACACATTTTGGCAGCAGTTTTATGGGTTCAATCGAATACAGCCGCAGAAATGACTTTAGCAGAGCCGGTAGCTAGTGAAACGGTGTTGAGTGAATTATTAGCATTATTACCAGAAGACCTAATCAAACAAACATCGAAACCTGATATTCGTTTAGCGTTGAGATTTATGCAGGAATGGCAAGATAAAGAGCTGGTTTATGAAGCACATTCTAGCCAGTTAAAAATTATCCTACCAGAATATGATGAGCCAATTATTTATATGCGAGGTAGTGGTTTGCAGGGCATGATTTCATCAATACCTGAAAAACAAAAAAGTGCAGTTCATCTCGCTATTATTGCAAAACTAATGTTTCAGCATGGCCAACAGTGGCAATGGCCAGAGGAGATAACCGTAGGTCAAACTCATCAACAAGAGCTGACCCAAGACGATAAAATGGTGATGGGTTCAGTTGAGCAATTCATTCAGGATATGTTACGACAAGGACTATCACATATTAGCCAAAGCAGTGCTAGCCAGTTGCAATTACTAAATATGTCAGCACGTGCGGAAGGGTTGCCTCGCTTAGCCAATTATATGAAACGCCTTAGCCAGCAAGTTAAACGCTTAGCCGATAAACATTTTACGATGGATGAAGGGCAAGTTTTACGGTTAATTGCTGAAATATCTGCTTATGTGTATCAATTATCAACAGCCAATGAACATCAGCTTATGGCACTCAAAGGGTTACAAAGACGGCAGTATACCGACCAACCCATAGAGTTTGATTTGCTGCCTATCGATGCGAATTGGTGGAAAACAGATAGCGGTGCGATCGGTGCTACATTGAGTTTTTGGGATCAACAAAATAAAAAAATTATTCAATGCACACAGGGGCGTGGAAATAGCCTTGACCGGACGTTTAACCGACAAAATGTTTGGCAAACCTTGGCGTTATGGAAACATACCGCAGTAAGTTTGATGAAAAGCCCCTTTAAATTGCATTTACCAAGGTTATCAGAGGAAGGGAAATTATCAGCTAGCGGTGAAAGCTATGCAGTTAGCTGCAAAGAAAAAGGATTAACAACTGATGATTACCTTAATATCAAAGCTGAATTCGGTTATACCGACTGGCAATCAGCGGCTAACGAATTACCGACATTTATACAAGAGAATAGGTTTTCGCCCATTTTATTGCATATTACTGATTATGAGCCGCTCTATTGGGATGAAACCGAACAATGTGTATTGTGGACGGTGATTGATTCACAAAAAAACAGGGCGTTTTTACGGCTAAATTGGCAAGGAAGTGATGACCATAAAATTGAGGAATTGCGTTTTATTACAAAGCAGCAATGGCCAATTTGTGCTGTGACGGTGCAGGTGAGCCATTCACAAGAAGTGCTTCAATTAATCCCCAAAACATTATGGTTAAAAAAAGAACATGGTATTGAGCTGTTCTATTTAGATTTTGAAAGTACACCGCGTAAGAAACAACGTTCTGGTTTTTTTAATAAAATTATCGAATATATGGTGAAAAAACAGCAAAAAAACCAAGTTTTTGTACCTGAATTAACGTTGGCTAGTCAGCTTGTTCGGCCGCTACTTTCGGTATTAGAAACTCAAGCATGTACAGGAAGGCAGCGTTTATCTCAGACTCAACAAGATGAAATAGCGTATGTCGTTAGAACACTTGAAGATTTGGGGGCGCTTTGGTTGGCTAATCAGTTCAAACCTTTGGTGGCTTCCGGCGCTATACAACCCCAATTACTTTTACAATTAGTTTATTTATGTGACCATTTTGAACGGTTACAAATGCCATTACCTTTTCAATTTAGCCAATAACATGAGGGGAGGTATTCCCCCATGTTATGTTCAACACAACGTATTATTATTCATTAGATTCAAATGACGCTAAGAATGTCCGTAATAACTGGTTCAACGCATGTTGCTCTTGTTGAGACAAGTTAGCGACGAGGCGAGCCTGGTTTTGTGTGTGTGCTTCAATAAGTTGGTTGATTAACGTTAACCCTTCGGGAGTTAATGAAACCAAAAAGCCGCGGCCGTCATCAGGGTTAGTATGGCGGCTGACTAACCCCGCTTTTTCCAATTGGTCTATTCGGTTGGTCATTGTCCCTGATGTGACCATCAACGTTGATAACATTTCTCCCGGGCTCAGTGTATAGGGAGCACCCGCACGCCGCAAAGTCGCAAGTACATCAAAGCTTGAACGGTTAAGGCCAAATTGAGCGAAGACCTTTTCCATTTCCCGAGTTAAGTGGAACGCGACATTACCTAGCCGGCCAATTAACCCCATTGGGCTAATATCGAGGTCAGGGCGCTCTCTTTCCCACTGTTGAGTGATTTTATCTATTCTATCCATAGGCAAATAATGGCGGTTATTTATCTTGACGTCAAGGTAAAATACACATATCTTGACGTCAAGATAAATTAAGAGAATAGAAATATGAATCGTATAACGGTTTTAGGGTTGACAGCATTAGCACCAATTGTGTGGGGAAGCACATATCTAGTGACAACAGAGATGTTACCCGCAGGGATACCATTAACATTGGCGGTATTACGCGCGTTACCTGCAGGATTACTATTGATACTTGTGTTACGAAAACTCCCCGAAGGCATTTGGTGGTTGCGGGTAGTGGTATTAGGTGTTTTAAACTTTTCTTTATTTTGGTGGCTATTGTTTATTGCTGCGTATCGCTTACCTGGTGGTGTCGCCGCAACGGTTGGCGCTGTACAGCCATTAATTGTGCTATTTTTAAGCCGCTGGCTGTTAAATAACCGTTTATCTGCGGTATCCATTATGGCATCAATAGCAGGGGTATTCGGGGTAGCTATATTGCTCTTAACACCGAATGCCGCCTTAGACCCTTTAGGTATTATTGCTGGGTTAGCAGGGGCATTTTCAATGGCTGCGGGGACGGTTTTGAGTCGCCGGTGGCAGCCACCAGTCAGTGCTTTAACCTTTACTTCATGGCAATTAACCGCGGGAGGATTAGTATTATTACCGTTTGCCATTATATTTGAGCCGGCTTTACCAACGTTAAGTTCACTAAATTTAATTGGTTTAGGGTATCTCACGCTTATTGGCGGTGCATTAACTTACGCCTTATGGTTCCGCGGACTGGCAATATTAGGTCCAAGTTCAGTGGCGTCACTGGGTTTTTTAAGCCCCGTGAGTGCGGTGGTTTTGGGATGGTTTTATCTCAATCAACAGCTTAGTACCTTGCAATTTATCGGCATGGTTGTCATTTTACTCAGTGTGTGGGCGAGTCAGCGAGCGGAAACAAGAAAAGTCACTCTAGCTTATCAACGTTAAAGTTAACCCTGTAGGTTGCTCATTGAATGTGATGAGCAACTTTTTTTCCTGTGTTAACATTCATTAGAGCATTCACTCAGACTATTAAACAGTGGCTAATATGTTATTTCCTGATGAAGATAATACCGTACAAATTGCACCAGAGGCTTTTTTACTCAAAGGGTTTCTACTGGGGCAAACTGATGCATTATTGCAGTCATTAAACAACATTATTGCAGCTAACCCCTTAAGACATATGACGACACCAAATGGCTACTCAATGTCTGCCGCAATGACTAACTGCGGTGACTGGGGTTGGGTAACTGATGAAAAGGGATATCGCTATAGTCAGCGTGACCCTGTCACTAATGAGCCTTGGCAACCCATACCAATTTCCTTTGTTCAATTGGCCACTTCTGCAGCGAGCACTGCTGGCTTTGATCATTTTATCCCTGATGCTTGCTTGATTAACCGCTATGCCGTTGGTGCTGCGATGGCATTGCACCAAGACAAAGACGAAACTGATTTTACTCAGCCGATTGTCTCTTTTTCTTTAGGGTTACCCACAACATTTGATTTTGGTGGAGTAACTCGAGATGCGCCCAAAGTTGCTATTTATATAGAGCATGGCGATGTTTTGGTATGGGGAGGCCAGTCACGATTAAATTACCATGGGGTGCGTCGAGTTAAATCAGGTGTGCACCCGCTGTTAGGCCCGTATCGATATAACTTGACGTTTAGGCATTCTCAACCCTGAATTCACCTTTTACAGTATGCCAATTTATCAATGAAATAGACTATGAATGACTTAATATTTAATTTCAGCAACTTAAATAATATTAATCGTTAACTTTGGTATTTATATAGCAAAAATATCATTGAATAATGAATTGGAACCCCCTATAAATAATGGCTATAAATTAATATAACTAGTTATTGATAGGTAAGTGAATGTATAGCTTTTTAAATGATTATAACGAAATAGCTCATCCGGCAGTTATGCAAGTCCTAAATGATTTATCAGGGAAACGTTTCAAAGGTTATGGCACTGATGAGATTTGTCGTCGTGTAGCAGATAAAATTAGATTAAGAATTGGCCAGCCTAATGCGGAAATTCATTTTTTTAATGGCGGTACAATCACTAATCTAACCACGATTTCCCATGTTTTACGACCACACCAAGCGGTTATCACTGTAGACAGCGGGCATATCGCAGTTCATGAAACAGGGGCGATTGAAGCAACCGGCCATAAAGTTATTACTGTTGATTCACTATCAGGCAAATTAGCGCCAGAACATATCATCAAAGTACTGTCTGAGCATAATGATGAACATACTGTCCAACCTAAGCTTGTTTATATTAGTAATTCAACTGAAATTGGCACCGTTTACCGTAAAGAAGAGTTAGTTGCATTACGCGAGGTTTGTGATGCTCATAACTTACTGCTATTTATGGATGGCGCTCGCTTATCTTCAGGTTTAATGTCGAAATATAGTGATTTAACGATTGAAGATGTTGCGCAGTTAACTGATATTTTTTATATCGGTGGAACGAAAATTGGTGCATTAACCGGGGAGATATTGGTGATTGTAAACCCAGCACTGCAATCTGATTTTCGTTTTAGTATTAAACAAAAAGGTGGGTTACAAGCCAAAGGTTGGCTGCTTGCTGCCCAGTTTGAGCCGCTGTTTAATAATGATTTGTATTTTAAATTGGGGCGTCATCTTAATGAGATGGCTTCACAATTAGCTTCATTTTTTGCCGAAAAGGGATTTCAGTTTCTTGCGCCCGTTGAATCAAACCAAGTTTTTGTTATTTTCCCAGATGCACTGGCGAATGAATTATTAGGGCATTATCAATTAAGTCAAATATGTAAACCGACACCAGAGACCACCTGTATTCGTTTTTGTACCTCGTGGTCAACAACTCAGCAAGATGTCGATAAATTAAAACAGACTTTCCAAGCTCTACTTTAGATAATTCATTAACCCAATAAATATTTCCTATTTTTTGCCTATATTTATTGGGTTTTATTTATCATGGTGGCGGTATATTGAGGATTTTACTGAGCAATTATATTGTTGGTACTGATACAATATCCGTGCCAGCGAAAGGTAACACAGAGCTAATCTTTCGTGAGTAATAGCCCTGATAACAACATATCTATGGCATCGACACTTTTCTTTAGTCGCTGTTGACTATCACCTTGCGAGATCCAATAAGCTGCCTCAGCGAGCCCACCATTAATTAAAAAAGCCAATGCATGGGTATCAATACTTTTAATAACGCCATTTTGGACTAGCTGATGAAGCAGGTGTTCAATTTGTTCAGTACACTGTAAGTTTGATTTAGCCAAAAAATCGCCTAAAACGGCTTTTGCGTCACGCAAAATAATTTGTTGATACTCCGGTTCTAATGCCATTTCTAAGTAGGCGTGACAACGCTGACAAAAACTATTCCATAGGTCTTCAGTATGGAGAGTAATTGCTTGTAAACGGGCATTCATTTGTGAGTCAATTTGTTCAACAACGGCAGTAAATAAACCTTGTTTATCACCAAAGTGGTGGTAAAGGGCTCCGCGTGTGAGATTAACGCTTGCTGCTATTTCATCCATTGAGGTTTCTGCATAACCAAGCCGGCTAAAGTGCTCTCGTGCTGTAGTTAATAAATTTGCACGTGTTTCTGCCATTTGAGCTTGCGTTCTTCTTGCCATTAAAAGCCTCTTACATACATAGCGTATAATTATTTACATTCAATGTGTATGATTATATCATGATTATACATACGCAAGGTATGTATAATTAAATTTCATTTTGGAGCTCATATGATAGGTCGCTATCAGCAGTTATTTCAGGCAAAAGAAAACCAACGTTTTGTGATAGCAGGGTTACTGGCACGTTTATCGTTACCGATGATGGGGATCGGGATCATTACCTTGTTAGCGCAACTAAAAGGAAGCTATACCTTAGCAGGGCTTGTTTCTGCAACTTTTGTCTTAACTTATGCGTTACTATCTCCACAAGTTTCTCGCTTAGTGGATAAATATGGTCAATTTCGCGTCTTGCCAGTGGTGACCGTAATCAGTGTGCTTGGTGTGTTTATTATTATCTTAACTACGTGGTTATCATTACCCGATATCGGCTTATTTATCGGAGCTTTATTAACGGGGGCGATGCCCAGTATGTCTGCCATGGTAAGGGCTAGGTGGACTGCGCTGTATAAAGATCAACCCATACTACAAACAGCCTATTCATTAGAAACCGTATTTGATGATGCCACTTTTATTGTTGGCCCTCCGTTATCTGTCGGGATCACTGTCGCTTTATTTCCTCAAGCAGGTTTACTGGTTGCGGCAATTTTATTAGCCGTGGGAATGGCTTTATTTATTTCACAGCGAAGCACAGAACCCAAAGTTGTGGCGCATGACTCTCTTGTATTGGTGAATAAATCAATTATTTCAATGATTGGCTTGCAGTTGTTGATTGTATTAATGATTGCTTTAGGTGTGATTGTTGGCAGTGTGGATATTTTAAGTGTCACGTTGGCTCAATTACAACAGCAACCAGCGATGGCCAGTTTAGTGTTATCGGCCTATGCGATCGGTTCATGTGCGATGGGGCTTGTATTTGGCGGATTAACCTTTAACACACCGTTATCACGTTTATTATTCCTCAGTGGCTTAATGACGTTTCTTTCTATTGTGCCAATGTGGTGGGTGGTAGGTGTTTATTCTTTGTCTGTGGTGGTGTTTATTTCAGGATTGTTCTTTGCACCGACGATGATTATTGCAATGACATTAGTTGAGAGAATTGTTCCACGGAATAAATTAACAGAAGGAATGACATGGTTACTCGCAGGGTTAAATATTGGCGTTGCGATTGGTGCGATGCTAACGGGCAAAATGGTGGATACCTATGGTCCTTATGCAGGTTATGCCGTCGCAATCTCTGGTGGAGTTTTAGTTTTCATTTCAACATGGCTGAGCTACTTACGGGATAAAACACAACAAAAAATGGCAGTTGAATGTGAGGAATACCATTAAAAACAACGAGAAAATAAACCATGTAGTGATAAAATCATAAAAAATAATTTAATGAGGTAATTTCATGCATTCTCCAGTCTTTCGCACTGCCACACTTGATGATGTTGACGCCTGTTATGCGATTGAAATCGAATCCTATGAAGGGGATGAAGCGGCAACAAAAGAAAAAATAGCAACACGAGTTCAGCAATATCCAGACGGTTTTTTATGTATGGAATTAGCCGGGGAAGTCGTTGGTTTTATTAATTCGGGTTGTGCATGGGATGTTGTGATGTCGGATGAAGAGTTTAAAGAACTCATTGGGCATGACCCACAAGCACCAAATGTCGTTATTATGTCAGTAGTAGTACATCCCAAGTATCAAGGTAAAGGCTATTCATCTTTACTGATGAAAAGGTTTATCAATGTCATGAAGGAGATGAATAAAAAAACGATTCATCTTATGTGCAAAGAACGCCATATTGACCTGTATAAGCATTTTGGCTACCAATATGTTAAACCGTCAGAATCTGACCATGGCGGAATGACGTGGCATGAAATGGTTATGAAACTGTAAACCTATTTTCTCAAGCCCACTATTTTGAGGCCGTCTGAGTGAGCTTGGGAGTTTTTCCATACGAAGTATCTAACGTGTAATTTTGTTGTCTGATATGATATCTCATCATAGATAATCACCATTTGGGAAGTAATAATGATAATTTGGGTTGATGCGGATGCCTGTCCAAAAGTAATTAAAGAAGTTTTATACCGAGCAGCAGATAGGGAAAAAGTGCAAATAACATTTGTTGCGAACCAACGCTTAACAGTACCTCCATCTCCTTTTTTAAAAACCTTGCAGGTGCCCGCAGGATTTGATGTAGCGGATAATGAAATTGTATTACGAGCTCAAAAAGATGATTTAGTGATCACTGCAGATATCCCATTAGCCGCAGAAGTTATGGAAAAGGGCGCCAATGCATTGAATCCTCGTGGTGAACGCTATAGCGAAGCGACTATTCGTGAACGTCTTAATATTCGTGACTTTATGGATACCATGAGAGCCAGTGGCATCCAAACGGGAGGGCCTGCAAGTCTAAACCAGAAAGACAGGCAACAATTTGCTAATGAGTTAGATAAATGGCTGTTGCAACGTAAGAAATCACTAGCGTCATCATAAGCCAGCACATTTTTTGATTTAAGCTCAGAAAATGTGCATAGTAAAACAGAATTACAATCTATACCGTGTCTATAATGGTTAACCTTAAATTTTTGAAGAAAAATAATGGACCCATTACACAGTATTATCATCACGCTATTCTTATTTATACTGACCTTTTTTAATCCTGGAGCAAATTTGTTTATTGTGGTGCAAACCACATTGAGCTCAGGTAAAAAAGCTGGATTAACTTGTGGTTATGGTGTGGTGCTAGGCAATGCCATTTATTCGGGGCTCGGTTTATTCGGTCTTGTCACATTAATGGCTGAATTTGGCTCATTATTTTCACTGATTAAAATTCTTGGTGGCTTATATTTGCTTTATTACGCGCTAAGTGTATTTAATAACAAAACGCAACTTAATCTGTCCACCGAAAATACTACGGAACATTTCCCATCTGGTATCTATTTTAGGCGGGGGCTAATTTCTGATTTATCAAACCCCCAAACCGTTTTATTTTTTATGAGTATTTTTTCAACGACCATTTCGCCATCAACACCATTATGGGCTAAATTAGTCATTTGGCTGGGAATTGTTATTGCATCATTAGTTTGGCGGGTTATTTTATGCCAAACATTCTCTTTAACTTCTGTTCGTAGAACCTATTCACGAGTTCATAAAGTGGTCGGTAAAGGTGTTGGGTTAATTCTAGGGGCGTTGGCAACAAGGTTGATTTACCAAGGGTTCAGCGAATTGGCTATGAAGAAATCACCGTTCTAGATTTACTGATGAAGAAGTCATTGCTATATAAAATAGCCTCAGACTTTGCGATGAGGCTATTTATAGTGGAATAAAATGAATTCATTGATGCGTTAACCAATGTTCAACTTCTTGATAATTACCGCGAAAAATGATGCGGTGTTGTTTTTTACTTAATTGATAGCGATACATTGGGTCATAATACTCATTCAACAATGGGATTAACCACGAAAAATGTGTCTGGGTATCTCCGGTTGTTTTTTGGTCTGCTAAAGCACGCTCAAGTAAATGCGTCAATTCGATTGTCTGCTGTGATCCTAACCGTTTACGGATGGCAAACAGACCATGATGTAAATAGTCGCTATATTCCTGCCAGCCACGCTCGAAACCAAAAGTCGCTATAAAATCTTGCGTCATACGGTCAAAATATTCATATTTTAAACGCTCAAGACGCAGTTCAAAAGGGTCATCAATAATAGCGATTGGCGCTTTTTCCATTTGTGCGCGTAGTTCAAGTGGCAGGCTATTTGCACCAATGGCACGTCCTTCATCTTCCAGTACCCAACGCTGACATTGTTGGGCTTTTTTCAATAGCGTAACTGCTAAATAATTTTCAAAAGTGGCTTGAGTGTGCTGTTGTTGTAATGTACGACCAAACGAAGAGCCACGATGATGTGCGAGACCTTCTAAATCAATTCCGTTCGCTAAATGATGTACGAGAGTGGTTTTACCATTACCCGTACAGCCTCTCACTAAAATAATAGGACGTTGAACCAATTCATTAACGGCATCAATTGCTGTTTGTCGTAATGCTTTGTAACCACCATTGATGAGAGGGTATTCAATACCGGCCTCTTTTAACCAAGATTGCACGATATGTGACCGCATACCACCGCGTGCACAGCAAATATAGCCATTCATATTTTGTTTACAAGCTGCTATCCATGCAGTGATCCGAGCCATTTTAAGGTCACCACTGACAAGCTGGTGGCCTAATTCAACAGCTTTAGCCGAACCTTGTTGTTTATAGCATGTACCAACAGCTGCGCGTTCATCATCATTCATCAAAGGCAGGTTTATGGTATTCGGCATTGACCCTTGTTGAAATTCGATAGGCGCTCTGACATCGATAAGTGGTGTGCCAGTGGTTAAGATTTGACGAATATTTTGCGAAGAAGTGGTTAATTCCATAATAACAGAGAGATTCTTTAAAGTTGCAATGGATTTACTATACTCTTAATCCTATTGCTTGGCATTAATGTTAGGTTTAAAACGAGGGTTAGTATTTTACTGCGTAATAATGATATATTGTCGTTAGGTATTTTTAATATGAGTAAGGGGTAATACTATGAAGATGCTAACGATTCAAGAAATGACCGAAACTCAAAAAATCCAAGTGCGCACGAGACTCGCGCAAGAAAGGAAGAAACTAGGCCGTGAATTAACCAATTCTGAGCAGAGCAAGGTAAGAAAACAAATTATTACAGAAATATCTCAAGAAGTCGAAAAACAAGCTAAAAAACGACGAGCAGAAAAGAAAAAAGATAAATTAGTACCCAGTGATACAACATACAGTTGGTCTTCACAAAATCACAAAAGAGGGTATCGTTAATTTTGAATCAGAGTGTTCCGCTAGCGATTTGCGTTAAGTAATTGTAATTTTATGCAATTCAAATCATTAAAAGACCTCTAAGATGAAAAAGATTGCGTTATTATTCTTGTTATTTAGTCGTTTTGCTGTCGCAAAATCCCATTATCATGGGAAACCATCCCGTAATGATTCTGTTGTTGTGCATGTTTGCGCTTTATCTCCTTTTTCTAATTTTTATGCAGAAGCTGCAATGTCCGAGCAAACAGCACGAAACAAAACCTCTCGGCGTTGTGAATTAGGGCAAGGGCAAGGCAGTATTTTTTGTAAAGCTCAAGATGCGAAATGCAGTACCAGTAAAATTGGTTGGGTCTAGTGGGGAACACAATATAATCGGATTATTCGCTGTTTGCTCTCTTTGCATTTTTTGGCGATATAGGATCCCCAAGTTAAAGCAGAAGCCGACTCTCGGCCTTCTTGGGCAAAATTGCCAACGACCTTGTATTTTTCTATTCAATAAATTTCCTTTTTCTAGCGCTCTGGCAACTTCACTAAAAGTAACTGGTAATCCATGAATGCTATGAGTTAATACAACGGCTTTCAGTATCCAGCGGTGGTTGTTTAACTTCCACGTGACAAAAGTAGCGGTGGCTGATAGATTATCTATTCATATAGGTATTCATTTATCTATTCATAAACCTATTCACTGAGTGATTAAATCATGACAAATAGACTTGAAATGATTCGTCAATTATTGCGTCGAGAGCCAGCAACGGCAAGGCAACTCGCTGATATAATGAATATTAGTCAGCCAACCATTTCTCGAGCGTTAACATCACTTGGTGAAGACATTGTTCGAATTGGTTCGGGTCCATCTATTCAATATGCTTTGCGTGATACTTTTCGCGGGTTTGACACGGCACCTATTTATCGCATCAGTGAAGAGGGAACCTTAAGGCCACTAGGGAAACTGATCCCAGTTTACCCCGGAGGATTTGTCATGGAGCAGGAAGATAATGTCTGCCTTTATAGTGATGGCCTGCCATGGTGGTTGTTTGATATGCGTCCACAGGGGTATCTTGGTCGGGCGTATGCATCAACTTATTCAGCAGAACTTGGTCTACCGGCTAACCCAGAACACTGGTCAGATAGCGATATAATAAGGGCTTTAATTACCCATGGTCATGATGCAGTAGGAAACTTATTAATTGGGGAGCAGGCAAAAAAGCAATTTTTGAATATGCCTTCACCGACACCTGTTGATCGAGCTATAACCTATCCCTCACTAGCATTGGCTGTCAGTTCTGGAGAAGCTCCAGGCTCATCAGCCGGTGGAGAGCAACCAAAATTTTGTACTTATACCGATCGTGGTCATGTACTCGTAAAATTTACGGCGCTGGACGATAACGTAATCAGCGAACGGTGGCGCGATTTATTGCAAGCTGAACATCTTGCGTTAAAAGTGCTTGGTGTAGAAACAGAAGTTTTTGATTTTGGTGGACAGCGCTTTCTTGAAGTTCCTCGGTTTGACCGAGTAGGTTCACTGGGTCGCATAGGCCTTTTCTCTTTACAAGCTCTAGAAGCTGAGTTTGTTGGCAAAGCGATGAAACCTTGGCCTGTATTGGTGAATGACCTTGTCAAACAAGGGTATGTAGATGCCGATGCCGCCATTAGTACTGCGCGACTTTGGGCATTTGGCATGTTGATAGGAAATACGGATATGCACCATGGTAATTTATCATTTATTAGTAGCCATGGTCGTCCATATCAGCTTGCGCCAGCCTACGATATTTTGCCTATGGGGTTTGCTCCTAAATCGGGCGGTGAAATCGTAAACTCACTTCGAGTGGCAACTCTACTTGATGGGATCAGTGGGGATATTTGGCGAGAGGCGTTAGCACTAGCGGAAGAGTTTTTCACCTTGGTAAATAATTGTGATCGGTTATCAAATAATTTTGGCCAATGTCTTACTGCGTTGCGTAATCATCTTGATGAGGCGAGGTCACGCATATCCCGTTTGGAGTGAGGCTCATTGGTATAGATGTCAGTATTTTTCATTATTCATGAAAAGGTTAATTGCTTATGTAACCGATCGCCAAAATTGGGTTACGTAAGTTTTTAACCATGAAATTTCAACCCGATTTTGTGAAAGGGTATTAACCAGCGGGGCGGCCGTAATGCCTAAACCTTAAACATCATTAAGGTAGATTTAAGGCTTAAGTAGATATTTGTTATGCATGATTGTGGTCATTAGTGAGGCGTTAATATTATCTTGGCTTTTAACGTCGTGAATTACACCATGGGTCATTAGGATATGCTCCCGTATTATCAATCGAATTGTTTTCTATCATATCCAAATAGAGTAACTCAACTTCAGTTCTTGCCCATGGCGTGCGACGAAGAAACTTTAAGCTAGATTTAATACTTGGATCTTTGTTAAAGCAGTTTATTTTTATAATGCGTCCAAGTTGGCTCCAACCGTATCTATCAACCAATGCATTAACTTGCATTTCTAGTGTAACTCCATGTAAAGGGTCTTTCGATTTATATTCACTCATTACGGCATATCCGAAGCATAGGCAGGTTATTATTAAGCGCATATAAATAAGCTGAATACCAATCTAAGTCAATAGGGTGTTAACAATGACTGAACGAGCAAGGCCTATTTTTGCCCTGAAATTCCATTTAACATAATATGCATTATGCGAATCTAAGTGTGAAATGAAGAAATCCAGCGTTTTGGCTGGTTAATCGTGTTGGTTCTTTTTTGGTTTTAAACCCAATTTGACTTCATAAATCTTCCGTTTTGCAATAACTTCTATGGGTTCTTCAATTACTCTGATATCTGTTAGTTCCCATGCTAACTAACCTAATTCATATTATGATTATTGTGAGAAATGAATTCTGGCAATATGTTACGGATATTCCCACAAAAGTTATTGACCGACGTTTGACGCCAAACAAGAATATGACGGTGTATTACTTCTATAATTACCCGCTAATTTACTCATATAGATGTGGTCACATGGCTTACAAACTGAATCTTAACTGGCCTGAATTTTTAGATAAATACTGGCAGAAAAAACCCGTTGTATTATCCGGCATTATTACATGTCGACCCATTTGAACCGATTATTGACGTAGAAATGGCGCCTGGAGATATTCTGTATATTCCGCCGGGATTCCCTCATGATGGTTTCACTTTCGAAGATACCATGAACTATTCTGTCGGCTTTCGCGGGCCAACAGGACGTGATCTGCTGAGCAGTTTTGCAGACTATGCGCTGTAACAGGATTTAGGTGGCATAAATTATAGCGATCCTGACCTCACGGTGACTGAAAACACAGGCACCATGAAACCTCATGAGGTTGAACGTCTACGAGCCATGATGATTGAAATGATCAACAAACCGGGTGATTTTGAACAGTGGTTAGGCCGTTTTGCAACGACTCTACGTCATGAATTGGATATTGCGCCTGCGGAACCGCCATACCAACCGGAAGAAGTGCTGAGTGCACTGAATGATGGTGAAAAACTGATCCGACTGAGCGGTTTGCGTGTGATGCGTATTAATGAGCACTTTTTCGTGAATTCTGAAAGCTGGATTACCACAGAAACAAAGGGTGCGGATGCATTGTGCCAGTTTACGGAAGTCGACAGCAATGAACTTGGTAAGGCACTGAATAACCGAGATTTTGTTGCGCAATTAACCGAATTTATCAATCAAGGATATTGGTATTTCGAAGAATAAGTCGCCCCTGCCCAACAAGATAAAACACCTGCTGATGGGTGTTTTATCCCTTCTGTCCTTCTACTTTTGTCAGTTTTTAGGTTTTATCTGTTATCTAATAAAAGTCAAATAAGCTAGTTTTAGTCATTATCTTACTTAGCGGTACTTCTGATTGGAGTTAAAAATGACAGTTCCTACTCGGCTGGTCAGCGGCTTATTATTCGCAACACTTTTGGCTTCTCAACACGTACGTGCTGATGCTGAAACAAAACTAAATCAAGATGTTAAACTAAATCATGCAACCGTGTTTTTGCGCGGTGCTACCTTAGACAACAGTGTGACACTGTCACTTAATAAGGGGCAGACTGAGGTTGTTCTTACGAATATAGCAAGCAATATTGACGCTCGAACGCTTTCAATTGACTTTGATAATAGTGATGTGACTATTCGTTCCGTAAATGTACAAAATGTGGCAGTTACACCTACATACCCCGCCAATATTGTTGAATTACAAGAACAACAAAAGGACTTAGTTCAGCAAGTTGAAAACTTAAACATTGCAATTAAAGTCGGTGAAGAGCAATTAAGCTTATTGAAAGATCAGCGCTTTTTTGGGGAAAATAACGCGCAATCATTAGAACAGTCCTCTCAAAAGTTAGACTTTATACGTCAACGAATGACTTCAATATTGCATGAACAACAAAAATACCAATTAGAGATTGATAAGTTAGAAGAAAAACTTGCGATATTGCAAACGCAGATCGATGAAAAAATGCCCTCGTCTGTTGGCCAGCAAACTCAGATTGTCATGTTGGTCGATGCGGCTAAACCAACCATTGCACAGCTACAATTGTCCTATTTAACGCCTGATGCCGCGTGGTCACCAAGTTATGACATTCGTAGTCAGGACGTTGAGTCGCCAATCACCCTCACGTATAAAGCCAATTTAATTCAAAATACAGGCATTGATTGGGAAAAAGTCAATTTGACCTTATCGACGGTTAACCCATCAAAAAATATCACGCCTTCTGTTTTACAGCCTTGGCGCTTATCCGTTTATGATGATAATGCTCAAATAGCGCGTCAGGTTCGAATGAGGATGCCTGCAGCCCCTGTGGCAATGTATCAAGAAAATGGTGTTAGTGAGAAGAAAAAAACAATCAATTCAGGTATATCAGACTTTGTTACAACGTCTAATAATGGTATCAATTTAAATTATCAAATCGCCCTGCCTTATTCACTAAAAAGCGCGAACAAGCCGAATACTGTCACCATCAAACAACAAAATCTCGATGTAAAATACAAATATACCACCACGCCAAAACTGATTGAAGAGGTGTTCTTACAAGCAGATATCGACAATTGGCAATCACTTAACCTATTGAATGGAAATGCTAATATTTATTATGGTAATACATATATTGGCAACGTTATGATTAATGCAAATCAATTGGTTGATACATTACGAGTTCCTTTTGGTGTTGACAAGTGTATTCAAGTTTCCCGTGAACCAAATGAAAAAATAAAGAAAAAACCGAGTTTTATGGGATCAACAATCCAACAAACAGAAAGTTACTTGATCAAAGTAAAAAATATGCATGCGAAACCAGTTGAATTAACGGTTTATGACCAAATTCCGCTAAGTGAGGATAGTGAGATAAAAGTGTCTGAAATAGAGGATAAAAACGCAGTTACCAATAAAAGTACAGGTGAAATAGCCTGGGATATTACTTTAGAGCCTAATGAAGAAAAGCAAATTTCATTCAGTTATACATTGAGCTATCCAAAAGACAAACAAATATTAGGGTTATAACAATTTTTGTAGTTAATGTTAGATGGCGTTAGAATAACGCCATGCTGACACAACAATAACAAATTTGAGGTTTCCATGATTATATTAGTAACAGGCGCTTCTTCTGGCTTTGGTGAATCAATCGCTCGTAAATTTATTCAAAATAATCATACTGTTATTGGTACAGGGCGTAGAACTGAACGTTTAAAAGCCCTACATCAAGAATTAGGGGATAAATTTTATCCATTAACATTGGATGTTCAAGACAGAAAAGCCATTCAATCTGCAATCGCTAATTTACCTACTCACCTCAAAAACATTGATGTCTTAGTCAATAATGCCGGTCTTGCATTGGGCCTAGAGCCTGCTTTTGATGCAAATCCTGATGACTGGGACGTCATGATTAATACGAATACTAAAGGCTTAGTGAATATGACCTATGAGGTGTTGCAAAACATGGTAGTCGAAAATCATGGTCACATTATTAATATTGGTTCTACTGCGGCAAGTTGGCCCTACAAAGGTGGTAATGTTTATGGTGCAACCAAAGCCTTTGTGAAACAATTTTCACTTGGTTTACGTGCTGATTTACAAGGGAAAAAAATTCGAGTTACCGATATTGAACCAGGCTTAGTTGGTGGCACAGAGTTTTCAAATATTCGCTTTAAAGGGGATGACGATAAAGCAGCTAGCACTTATCAAGGTGCAGATGCCCTGACCCCTGAAGATATTGCTGAAACAGTGTATTGGGTTGCCACGCTACCTGCTCACATGAACGTAAATACATTAGAATTAATGCCTGTTTGCCAAACGTTTGCAGGTTTAACCGTACATAAACAACTTTAGATTTTAGTACTATTCTATACAGACGCACTAGCACACTTTTAGCTATACTCAGATTATCAGTCCTGTTTAGTAAGGAATTACCATGAATTCACACAAAATGTTGAAAACTGGCTTAACTGCGTTATGTTTTTGTCTCCCTCTACTTTGGGCTACGTCGTCTCCTGCTGCACAATCGACAACATCATGTACTGCAGGTAGTACTTGTGTTTCAGTAGGTAAAGGCGATGACTCTCTTAATAAAGAGCAAGCGCGTCAAGAAAAGGAACAATGGGATAGTACCCGTATGTTGCGTAATAAAGTTAATACGCGTACTGAAAAAGAATTTGATAAAGTAGATGCCGCTTTTGATGCAAAAGATAAATGTGAAAAAAGTCTTAATCTAAATGCTTATTGGGAGCCAAGCACCAAACGTTGCCTTGATGTGAGTAATGGTCGTCCAATTAGTAATCCATAACCTGATAATAGGTTGCCTTATGGAGTTGTTGTTCAACAAGGAGATAAGATGAAAAAGAAATTATTGTTACCCTTATTTGTACTGATGTTAGCGCCCGCTTTTGCGCAAGCTTCATGTGAAAGTGTGATTGAGGGAATCAAACAAAAGATTATCAATAATGGCGTTCCTGCTGATAATTTTAGTTTGGTCGCAGTACCTAATGATGAAGTTGACTCATCTAAAGGTCAAGTTGTAGGTCACTGCCAAAATGATTCTTATAAAATCATTTATACCCGCCATTAGTCTATATTTTAGGTAAAATAAAGGGCGCTATTTGATGATAGCGCCCTTTTTCTCTGTTGGATTATTAACGCAATTAGTTAGGAATAGCGATAAGCTCTTGCAGTTTATCTGTATTGAGATAATGCCCTAGCTCTCTTTCTTCCGGTCGCAATAAATATGGGATTTCCCCAATTAATGGGGCCTTAATATGATGTTGTAACCGATCAATTATTTGAGCATAGTGCGCTAACCCTGGGTTGATACGGTTTGCCATCCAACCGATTAATGGTAATCCATCTGCTCGGATTGCATCCGCAGTTAATAGTGCATGATTAACACAGCCATGTTGAATACCTACGACTAAGATAACACCGACCGGCTGGCCTTTTAACCAGTCTGCATAAAAAGTATTGTCATCAAGCAAATAGCGCCATCCCCCATTACCTTCGATAACAACCATGTCACATTGATGATGTAAATGGTCTAGACCATGCTTTATTTTATTGAAATCAATGCTGTTCTCATGGCTGTAATTGTCCGTGATACGCACAGGATTAACTTCATCGTAGGAAACTAGGTCTTTAGAAACACTGTGAATTAGCAATGCATCTTTATTTCTGATTCCTTCAGGGGTATCAATGCATTGGTCAGCAATAGGTTTGTAGCCCACGGCTTTAATTCCTTGGCTATTTAGTGCTTGCAGGATGGCAAGCGTCGATACTGTCTTCCCGACATCTGTATCTGTCCCGGTAACAAATAGATTGATCATGGTCTTTTTCTATCCTGAAGTGACAGACTTATACAGCAATAAGCTGCAAAAATGATATGGATTCAGTTTATTGGAATGGGTAAGTGAGAAGTTTGCGTTAGCTCAATTTTGTGTACGATAGTGTAAATATTATCGAATTGTTTTAGCCTTGTAATAGTTGTAGTAGAAGTGAACCATCGTATAACGCTCGCTGTATTAATGAAGTTTCACTATCTTTGATGCTAAATGTAGATTTTTCTATCACTAATGTAGACGAATACAGAGGAATAGAAAGTTTATTTATATGTTTATGTAAACATTTTAAAAACAGATCAGAATCTTGATTCAAAGGAGAATTAACCAAAATGAGCTGACTACCCAATAAATTTACCATCAGTGCTAACGGTTTTGCCAACTGTTGTGCAACTTTATTAATAAGATAAACACAAAGACTGTCGTTTAGAATTGCGCCAGCGCAAATTTTATCCATTGAGATATCTTGCTGATGCAAAAATGAATCTGGGTAGTTTATTAGCAAATTATTAGCTTGTTGTAATATTGCAGGAATGGACGTATGGGTTTCTAAGCAATCATAGCTACCACAGTAGCAAACGTTATTTTGTTCAGGCTCACATTGAGTATGGCCGAATAGAATAGGCCGATGGGTATTCGTATCCAATGTTGTCCCATGGTTTAATACCATGACATTAACAACATTTTGTAGCTGTAAGTAAATGATATTTTTTTCTTTTCTTTTTTCCTGATGGGAGAAGAGGTCCATTAAGGCTAAAGCATCCACTGGCGGATGTAAATAAACGGGTAAACCAGTTTGCTTGGTAAGATATTCTGCGATGGCAAGTTGGTGGATTTTAAAAGAAGAATGCTGATAAATAACGCCAGTATGAGGGTCTAAAATACCATCAATAAGGATACTTATCGCGGTGACTCTTTCTAATATTTTTTGCTGGCTGGCAAAGAATTGACTAATTAATTCAGAAAGAAAATCGATAAATTCGCTATTTCCTAGCGGTGTAAATGGATACTCTGTTTGAGCTAAGGTAACTGCGTTAATTTCTTTCAGAGAAATCGTGAGTTTTTGGCCTTCGATACGAATAGCTAAAAATTGCCACCCTTCACTTTCAATGACTAACCCGACTGCTGGGCGTCCGCGCAGACCGAGTACCGGAAACTCTAATTCTTTAATTAAGTGAGCATCCATAAGTTCACGTGTAATTTTGGTGATACTAGCGGGCGCAAGCTGTGCTTGTTTTGACAAAGCAATACGCGAAATTGGACCATGTTGATCAATGATACGGTAAACAATACCCGTATTTAATTGTTTGATTTGGTCTATATGGCCAGTTTGATTCACCATGGTAATAATTCAATTCCTTTATAAAGCAATGAGTTATTATGCCTTAATCTGTGTATGAATGATTTCATTTACATTAAAAGTGTGAACTTGCTCACTTTTGGTTACCAACAATGTTGGCCATCAAAAGATTCGTTAATTTTTTTGCGACGGAGGGCAATGTTCTACGTGTATTGTAGACTAACCAGACTTCAGATGAAGCATTAAGATTAGTGAGTTTTAAGTATTTTACACCATCAATTTTCATACGCGTGAATGATTCTGTAATCACTGATATTCCCATACCAGCGGAAACTAATCCCAAAATAGTCATGGCTTCCCCGGCTTCTTGAGAAATGGTTGGAACCACTCCCGCAGATGTTAGTAATTGATTTATTTCATCATATAATGCTGTACCAACATCGCGCTCAAAGAAAATAAAAGGATAATCAGCAAGTTGTTGAATATCTACGCCTACATCAATAAATTCTAATAATGGATGTCCCTCATAGACGGCTACCATAAAAGGCTCTTTAAATAATAGTTGATAATCCAATTGTTCTGGTAATACCGTATTTCTCATAATACCAATATCAATTCGCCCCGTAATTAATGGCGCTATCTGTTGTTTGGTATTCATCTGGTGCATATGAATAGAAACTTCAGGGTAAGCTTCTCGATATTGCCGTAAGCTCATCGTAACTTTGTGCATAAATGGCGTAGTTGAAGTAAAACCAATGGATAACTCTCCAAGTTCACCCTTTTCCATGCGAGCTGCTTTTGTTGCTGCTGCATCGACTTGAGCTAAAATTTGATATGCTTCTTTTAAGAACATAGTCCCCGCTGCCGTTAAGGCCACATTTCGGTTATTTCTTTCCAATAGTTTTGCATTAATTTTCTCTTCAAGTATTTGTATTTGCTGACTTAAAGGGGGCTGCGAAATATGCAATCGTTCAGCAGCTCTACCAAAATGAAGTTCTTCCGCGACAGCAATAAAGTATCGAAGATGTCTAAGTTCTATACTCATCGTTTGGTTAATACCCATTAATATGTTTAAAGTATTATTATGAATAATTAATATATTAGACAAAAAACTAAAAAGTTTCTATTCTTTGATCGAAATCAAGTGTGTTGGTATGACAAGGAATAAACATGGAACACTCACAAAATAGCCTTACATCTGAGCAACCTAATGAAGGAATAAGAACACCCTTACAGGGACATACCACACCAAAAAAACATTACATACAAAGAGATGACGCGCTGTATTTACGTGTGACCTTATCCTTTTTTACCGTTGGTTTTGCCACATTTGCTTTGCTGTATTTCGTTCAGCCAATTTTGCCTATGCTGTCAGAAGATTTTAACATTTCCCCTGCAACAGCAAGTTTATCATTATCACTGAGTACAGGCTTAATGGCATTAGGGTTATTAATTACTGGGCCAATTTCAGACGCAATAGGCCGTAAGAATGTGATGGTTATTGCATTGACCTGCGCTGCATTATTTACTCTACTCAGCTCAATCATGCAGAGCTGGCAAGGGATCTTAATTGCCAGAGCATTAGTTGGTTTATCGCTAAGCGGTGTTGCTGCAGTAGCTATGACCTATTTAAGTGAAGAGATCCACCCTAGTTATGTTGCACTATCTATGGGGTTGTATATTAGTGGCAACTCGCTGGGAGGTATGAGCGGCCGGCTAATGACGGGGGTGATCGCAGATTTTTATTCATGGCGTGTTGCTGTCGTTATTTTAGGTTCGTTAGCCTTGATTGCCGCAATTGGCTTTTGGCGCTTACTGCCCCCTTCTCAACATTTCCGCGCGAGTTCTTTAAAACCTAAAAATCTATGGGTTAATTTACATCTACACTTTAGAGACAAAGGTTTACCTTTTCTATTTATCGAAGGCTTTGTCTTGATGGGTGGTTTTGTCACAATGTATAACTACATCGGATATCGTTTACTTGACGCACCTTATTCATTTTCTCAGTCTACGGTTGGCTTGCTATCTGTTATTTATTTAACAGGGACTTACAGTGCGACTAAAACAGGAAGCCTAACTCAAAAATATGGGCTTGGTCGTATATTGATAGCTTCTATTACCCTGATGTTAATTGGTATTTTAATCACATTGTGTTCGAATGTGTGGTTAGTTTTATTTGGGATGACGGTACTAACAACCGGTTTTTTTGCTGCGCACTCTGTTGCCAGTAGCTGGGTGGGACGTAGAGCGAAACGAGCACGAGGACAAGCTTCTTCTCTGTATTTATTCAGTTATTATGCAGGGTCAAGTATCGCAGGTACAGTCGGTGGTTTATTTTGGGAACACTTTGGTTGGACGGGTGTTGCGCTATTTATCGCTGGCATACTGTTTATCGGTCTTATCATCGCTTGTCGTTTAAAATCAATTTGTTATAACCAGTAGATTAGAGGCTGATAAAGGTTAAACTACCATTTTCTCCCGTTATTAGTAGATGATATGAGTGTCTATTAATAACGAGGAAACCCAATGAAATCATTCTCTATAAAATCATTTTTATTTGCACCATTGCTTTTTTGTTGCAGTTTTGTGGTCTGGTCGCATGGCTATGTTAAGTCCCCTGAAAGTCGTTCATACTATTGTAAGTTAGGGATAAATGAGCAATGTGGCCCAGTGCAATATGAACCGCAATCCATTGAAGGCAAACAGGGCTTTCCCAAATACGGCCCAGCCGATGGTAAAATTGCCAGTGCAGCTAATGCTCTTTTTTCTCCCTTAGACATACAAACTACTGTTCGGTGGCAACGAGCTATTATAAATTCACCAAATGTTAGGTTTAAATGGCGCATTACTGCGAAACATAAAACAACAAAATGGGAATACTTCATCACTAAACCAGATTGGCAACCCAATTCGCCGTTATCGCGTAAACAGTTTATACTAACCCCATTTTGTAAATTTGAACGTGTAGAAATTCCAGGGGAGAGCGTGGAGCACAATTGCGTATTACCGAAGAATCAAAAAGGTTACCATGTGATTTTAGCAATTTGGACAATAAATGATACGGTAAATGCGTTTTACCAAGTCATTGATGCAGAAATAAATTAGCGTAAACGTAAGTCATAATAAGAGAAGGACAAGTGTTAAAATACCCACTTGCCCTTTTAGGCTTTATTTTTTATTGATAAACACGATAGTTAATGTTAATTATTGTTTACCACACATTGAATGTTGTAACTAAATGACAAATAAACAAGACCTGATTAATACGTTTAATGAATTGGAATCACAAATAAACCAATTTAGCCTTTTGCTATTGGAGCAATCAAAGCAAGTACCATTTACAGCCCATGTATTTCAATTACCTTCGGTAATCAAAGGTGAAGAAAATAATGAGATAGAACAAATCGCAGTGGAAACGGTGGTGAGCCATGATGCAGTAAAAGAAACAATAAAATTAATTAACTTGTTATTTTTACAGAATAAATCTGAAGAAATTAGCAATAAAGCCGCTATCCGCTTACCTGGGGCAATATGTATACAAACCAATTTACAGGCGTATCGTGACTTTAATTCATTAATATCAAAGATCAATGAGTTAAAGATGCATATAAAAGCAATAGTCACTCAAGTTAACGAGCCACATCGATTCGAATTTATACGTAGCAGTTTACATGGACTGCTAACACTAAATACTTACCGCACCCTCACCTCATTGGTTGATATCGATACGATTAATTTTGGTTGGGCGAATAAAAAAGTCATTAATAAAGTGACCAAAGAAACAGTACTAGACCGTTTACAAGCAAGTTTAGAAAGTGGTCGCTCCCCTCTTCATTTACCTAAAGAACATTGGCTTTTACAATTGGAAAATGAAATTCGCTTAATTGATTCCCTACCCCATAATGCGGTTTTGAAAATTCAACGTCCTGTCAAAGTTCAGCCAATAGCTCGAGTGTGGGATAAAGAACAACAGAAACAAACGCAGTTTGCCTGTGCAACACCTTTATTTGTTTTTGCGCTCGAAAAAACAGTGGCCGAAATTAAAGTCGGTGAACTCCCCGATTACCATGCAAATAGCATTGTTATTCGTAATCGCCCTAAAGCAAAAGCAGTTGAATTATTAATACCACGCTTAAATTTGTATATTGAGCGCTAAAAAAACACCCATCTGTAAAACAGTATGGGTGTTATATACTCGCTAGTTTAATTGGCTAGCTTAAGATTTCATGCTGCCCACCATATCTTCTGGACGAACCCAATCATTGAATTGTTCTTCAGTTAAATAGTTGAGTTTCAATGCAGACTCTTTCAAAGTCAGCCCTTCTTTGTGCGCTTTTTTAGCGATTTCTGCCGCTTTATCGTACCCAATGTGAGTATTTAAAGCTGTTACTAGCATTAATGATTCATGAAGTAATTTTTCAATACGCTCACGGTTTGGTTCAATGCCAATCGCACAGTGCTCATTAAAGCTACGCATACCATCCGCTAACAAACGAACGGATTGTAAGAAGTTATCAATTAGCATTGGGCGGAATACATTCAGCTCAAAATTACCGGATGCACCACCAATATTAACAGCAACGTCATTTCCCATCACTTGTGCGCATAACATGGTTAATGCTTCACACTGCGTCGGGTTAACTTTACCAGGCATGATTGAGCTGCCTGGCTCATTTTCTGGAATCGAAATTTCACCAATGCCACAGCGTGGGCCAGATGCTAACCACCTAACATCGTTCGCGATTTTCATTAAAGAGGCAGCCAAACCTTTTAAAGCACCGTGTGCGTGCACAAGGCTATCGCACGTTGCCAATGCTTCAAATTTATTAGGCGCTGTAACAAATGGCTGGCCAGTTAATTCTGCGATTTTTTTCGCAACACGCACTGCATATTCTGGATGCGTATTTAAACCAGTTCCTACTGCTGTACCACCTAACGCTAATTCGCACACATGCGGAACAGCGTTTTCAATGTGTTTTTCATTATGCGCCAACATTGCAGCCCAACCTGAAATTTCTTGACCTAATGTCAGTGGGGTTGCATCTTGTAAGTGAGTACGACCGATTTTTACGATATCTTTAAATTCTTTCGCTTTTGCATCTAATGTTTGATGCAAAACTTTCAGTTCTGGGAGAAGATGTTCGCGGATTGCGACAACCGCAGCAACGTGCATTGCCGTTGGGAAAACATCATTTGAACTTTGACTTTTATTCACATCATCATTAGGGTGAATAAGACGATCATTGCCACGTTGGCCACCGAGAATTTCGCTACCACGGTTAGCTAAAACCTCGTTCATGTTCATGTTACTTTGCGTACCAGAACCTGTTTGCCAAATGGCTAGTGGAAATTCCGTTGGATGTTTGCCAGCTAAGACTTCGTCAGCAGCAGCAATGATTGCATCACCGCGCTCTTTGGCTAATAATCCAAGGTCCATATTGACACTAGCAGCGGCTTTTTTTGTGATAGCGAGTGCGTGAATCAACGCAACAGGCATTTTTTCTACAGATATACGGAAATGTTCTAAAGAACGCTGCGTTTGTGCGCCCCACAATTGGTCAGCAGGTACTTCAATTGGTCCCATTGAGTCTTTTTCAATGCGAGTGGCTGCCATTACTATCTCCTTAGGTACATACACAGAATAATTGATTTTAGAATCATCTGCTTGCAGGTAAGCAAATAACCGAGCAGTATAATGCCACAAATTGAATTTCATTTATGAGACTTGGTCGAGCTTATTGTACTGTAGTGAAAAGGAAATCAGTTGATTTTTATGAAAAAGAGAATTTTGCTATGCTTAAAATGATAAACAAAGTCCAAAACTATGACTGGGGCAGTAAAACAGCCCTGACTAAGCTATATGGGATTTCAAACCCTGATAACTTACCTATGGCTGAACTTTGGATGGGAGCTCATCCAAAAGCAAGCTCTGAAGTTCTCGATGAGGAAAAAAATCAAAGCATTCCACTTAATGTCTTAATCGAAAGTGCTCCTGAAACCTATTTAGGCCAGCATGTCGCACAAACTTATCACCGCTTACCTTATTTATTTAAGGTGTTATGTGCAGCTCAACCGTTATCTGTTCAGGTACACCCAAATAAAACTTACGCTGAAGTTGGGTTTGCCAAAGAAAACTCAGCCGGGATCCCATTAGACTCCCCAATACGCAACTATAAAGACGATAACCATAAACCTGAATTAATCTTTGCATTAACGCCTTTTAAAGCCATGAATGCGTTTCGCCCACTCGACGAAATTGCACAATTGCTGGATTTTGTTTCAGCAGCACATCCGGATATTCAGCTATTTGTTCAGGACCCAACTGAAGAAAAATTATCACGTTTATTTGCACAAATTCTTAATCTGACAGGTGAACAAAAAGATTTAGCGCTTGGTGTATTGAAAGCCGCGTTAAATAGCCGACAAGGTGAACCATGGAACTCGATAAAACAAATGGTTAGCCTGTACCCTGAAGATAATGGGCTATTTACCCCACTTCTTCTTAATATCGTTGAATTAGAGCCTGGTGACGCGATGTTCTTATATGCAAGAACACCGCATGCCTATCTTGAAGGTGTTGGGTTAGAGGTGATGGCAAATTCCGATAATGTGCTGCGTGCCGGGTTAACAAACAAGCACATAGATATTCCAGAGCTGATTGCTAATATTGACTTTAAGCCCACGTTTGCAAAGGATTTATTAAGCATTCCCGAAAAATCTGGAAATATCTGGAAATATAATATTCCAGTAGAAGATTTTGCATTTAATATATATTCTATAGACCACTCGGAAGTTGCGCTATCTAACAATAGTGCCTCAATTTTGTTCTGTATTGAAGGCCAGTTAGTTTTGCATTCAGGTAATGATGAAATATGCATTAATTCAGGTGAATCTGTTTTTTTACCGGCTTATGAGAAAAGCATAACCATTAATGGCAGTGGTAAACTAGCCCGAGTATTTAACAAATAGAGTCATATTCTGTATTTAACCGTCTTCATTCAATGAATGGCGGTTATTTAAAACTTTTATAAATTTATAAGTACGGCAATAACGTACTGAAAGGATGGATGTTTATAATGAAAAAGTCATTAGTCGCGGTTGGTGTTATTGTTGCTCTGGGTGCAGTGTGGACCGGAGCTTCATGGTATACAGGTTCTAAAGTAAAAGATGAACTTGATAGAGTAATCCTCAAAACCAACGATTTTTTTGCTGTAAATGTGCCTGAGTCAGGTTTGAATTTTAAAGTAGAAAATTATGAAAAAGGTGTTTTTTCATCTAAAGCGGATATCGTAATCACCTCTGCTGATTCTGCATCACCAGACGACTCTATCGTATTTAAAACGAATATTGATCATGGTCCATTCCCATTATCACAAGTCGCTAAGTTTAATTTATTACCAAAATTAGCAGCGACGCAAATTGAATTAGCTAACAACGCAACAACAAAAGAATTGTTTGAAGCGACACAAGGTAAACCATTTATTCATGGTTCTGCGGTCATTGGCTATAGCAAAAGTATTGATACCAATTTAGAGCTGATCCCTGTCGAGTATAAGAAAGATGACGTTTCATTATCTTTCAGTGGTTCTAAGTTTGATGTATCAACGACTTCCGACCTTGCTGCTGTAGATGCAACTTTAGTCACTGATAATTTAGTTATCGGTAAGAAAGATAACTCTGAATCTATGACACTAAAAGGCTTAAAATTAGTCTCTAATGTGACAAAATCACAATATGGCTTCTACACCGGAACCCAGTCATTTGTTATTGCGGATACAGATTTCAACATTCCTGAAACCAAATTCTCTTTTAAAGATTTCAAAATTTCAAGTGACACCTCTATTACTGGCGAAGATGTGAAAGGGAATATTTCTTATAGCATCTCTGACTTAAAAGCATTAGAGCAAAACTTAGGTTCAGGCGAACTGACGGTTGCTATTGAAAAATTAGATGCAAAAGCATTAGGTAAATTCGTTGAGCAATATAATGAAGCTTTAGCACAAGGTTTAGCTAATGGCGACCCAACTGAAGCAACAGAGCGTTTAGCTATGGAAATGATGTCTACGACATTGCCAGAGCTAATGAAGAGCAAGCCGGTATTCACGGTTAGCCCTTTCTACTGGAAAAATGAAGCTGGCCAAAGCTCAATTGACCTAAACATCACATTCAATAAATGGAACCAAGACGAAATTACTGCGTTAGCAATGTCTAACAAAGTTGATGAAGCTATCAAGCAGCTCATTACTTCTTTTGATTTCAATTTAAAACTGAATAAACCAATGGTGATCGAATCAATGACTCAAGCAATGATTTTAGATCAAGGTGTTCCAGTTGATGCTAACACGAAAAAAGAAATGAAAGGCATGGTCACTTCTGAGTTTGAAGGTGTTCAGCAAATGCTGACTTCAGATATGTTCTCTTCTCCGTTTGAAGAAATGTTTATGACGGATGAAGAACGTGCTGAAAAAGCTAAACAGAAAAAATCACCTTGGATGATTGATAGCGAAAATGATTTAACTATGACTATCAAATTTGCAGGTAATGACCTGACATTCAATAATGACAAATATACCTTAGCTGAGTTCCTCACTAAGATGAAAGTGATGTCTAATCCAGAAGATGCATTAGAATATGAAGCAGTACCTGCTCCAGATGCAGAACCAGCACCAGGAATGGAAGTTGAGCCTGAATTAGCACCACAAGATGCAGCGCCAGCTAACTAATCTAATTGATATAATTTAATCACAAAAGCCAGTTAATATTAGCTGGCTTTTTTATTTGCATCGCAAAATAAATGTGATTGAGATCACATTTAAAATGTAATTATTGATCACGTTTCACATTTTTCGTGATTTACAATTGCCTTTAGCGAAATAAAAGCCAAAATGAGGATAGAAAATAGATAAAGGATCATTCCGTGATTAAAACACATTTACCTTTAACCGATTTACACCGCCATCTTGATGGCAACATCCGTCCAGAAACAATTCTCTCCTTAGCAGAGCAGCACCATATTCAATTACCTGCTTCAGAGCTTGAAGCATTACGCCCTCATGTTCAAATTATAGGACAAGAAGCTGACTTAGTCGGTTTCTTAGCAAAACTTGATTGGGGGGTCGCTGTTTTAGCAAACTTAGATGCCTGTCGCCGCGTGGCATTTGAAAATGTTGAAGATGCTTTTAATGCAGGTATTGATTACGCAGAGCTGCGCTTTTCCCCTTATTATATGGCGATGAAACACCAATTGCCTGTTGAAGGTGTCGTTGAAGCCATTGTTGATGGTGTACGTGCAGGGTGCCAACAATTTGATATTAAAATTAATTTAATTGGTATTTTAAGCCGTACTTTTGGCCAACAAGCCTGTACAACTGAGCTGCAAGGATTATTAGCGCATCGGGATCATTTATGCGCATTAGATTTAGCGGGAGATGAGCTCGGATTCCCTGGAGAGCTCTTTGAGTCACATTTTATTAAAGCTAGAGATACAGGGTTAAATATTACTGTTCATGCAGGTGAAGCGGCTGGTGCAGACAGTATTTGGCATGCTATTAAGGTATTAGGCGCACAACGAATTGGTCATGGCGTTAAAGCAATAGAAGACCCTGCTCTAATTGAGTATTTAGTAAAACATCAAATTGGCATGGAAAGCTGTTTAACGTCGAATATTCAAACAAGTACAGTTCCATCCTTAGCTCAACACCCGTTAAAAAACTTTTTACAACAAGGTGTTCTGGCTTCAATTAATACAGATGACCCTGCAGTTCAAGGGATTGAGTTACGCCATGAATATGAAGTAGCTGCCCCACAAGCTGGTTTAACGGCAGCAGAAATAGAACAAGCACAACGAAATGGTCTGAGTATGGCATTTTTATCGGATAGTGAGAAAAATGCGCTGTCAAAAAAAGTCGCCAATCGCTAATTTATTTAGTTAAGATTTAGAGGGGATCTGCCCCTCTATCTCAATATCCTTAAAATTCCCCTTCCGAAAAATCTTTGGCCTGCATGCTGCTATATGAGATTGTTAATATCTGCCCTATTTTTTTAGTTAGCCGCTCTCTTACTATTTAAAAATCGTTTTACGCAAGCCTATATATTCATATTTTATATATTAATAAAAAACATCTTATATATTCATTTAGGAAAATCAGCATGACTATTATTAACTCAAGTACTTCAACACAACATATAGCTAGCCCAAATTTAAAACAGCAGCTCATATCGCAAAAAAATAGTTTAGTGAGCAATATTAATAAAATTAAGACTACGATAGAAACGAATAAAGCGGAAATGACAGAATTAAAAGAATTTATCAAACATAATATGTCATTCTTAAAAGAGTTGAAGAGTATCTCTGACCAACATGGAAAAGATAGCCAAGTCCGCCTCAAAAATGGGCATTTTAAATTAGGCCAAGGAAGTAATGTACTAAAAAATATTTTTTCCAGTGGCCGCTACCAAACTGAACGCACTGCCGCGGCAACCTTATTAAATGTAACAGCAAAAAGTGTTACTGTCGCCGATTCAACTAACTTGCTCACGAAGTTGAAAGCAAAAGATGAATCAACCTTATCATCACTGACCGATAACAATAAAAATGCTCAACAACAAATTGCTAGTCTCAGTAAAGAGCTTGCCCCAATAGAAACTCAATTAAACACGATTAAAACACAAGAAGCTGATAATGAGAAAGCAGCTGAACAGCTAAAAAATAAGCGTCAGCAATTTTCTTCTATCTACCAAAGTAATGAAGGTTGTAAAGCAATCAACAATGAGGCCCGCTATATTTTTGGTAATGGCAAACAAGGTGGCTCTTTAAGTGGTAGTAAAGTCATTGCTGAATATGAGCGAGTACATGGCTCAGATATTTTTTCAAAAGGAAATAGCCACATTAAATTTGAATTAAAATGTAACAGTGATAATTTAAATGAGTTAGTGAAAACCGCTGCAAAAAATTGGTATTCACCATCAAGTACAACAGCAACCACCCATCGTGGGCAAGGTATGACTAGTGATGGCTTAAATACTTTAATTAATAATTTTAATGCCGACAAAAAAAGCGATAATAAGACGGTTTATCAGTTAGGACAATTTTTTTCAACGTCGAGTAGAAATGATATTGCTAAGTCTTTTGCCAACCAGAGCCAAGATGATGTTAAAGTTATGTTTTTAGTGAAAGGCAATAGTGGCAACGGGATCACTCCGCAAGCTGGGCTAAGCTTTAATAATAATGAAAGTGAAGTACTCTACTCACCGCTGGCAAACTTTAGTGTCAACAATATTGTAAAAAACTCCAAAGAAAATATATATAAAATTGAGTTAACAGAAGTTAAATCTCAAAAAGACGCACAACTATTACCTTACTAGTTCGAGAGTTTGTTTTTGAGCCTATAACAATTATTTTTCTTTTTATAGGCTTTTTTGAACTTTAGCGTAAAATAATTAACCCTACCGCGCTTCTTAATATATTAAGCCTGTCTAAAAACAATGCGTTACTTAAAATAACATCATCGATTATTAGCATCCACCGCATAAGCAGCGGCTCTATTGTTAATTATATAATTATTTGTATGTTGTAACTAAAAGGCGTGTATGCTTAGGAGATCGGTTATAAATCTAATTGAGGGGTAATGGCCTATTTTGTCAGAACAAAACCCCATGATTGCCCTATTGTCAGTCCTTAGTTGATAGCCTTTTCGCATAACGCTGAGCAAGTACAGCGCTGACCATCAGTTGTATTTGGTGGAAGATCATCAATGGCAATAAAATAACCCCCACTGTCGCAGCAGGAAATAACACGTTCGCCATTGGTACTCCATTCGCTAAACTCTTTTTCGATCCACAGAAAACGATGGTAATTTCGTCTTCTTTGCTAAAACCTAACAACCGTGCAGCTAACGTATTAAATACAATGACAATAAATAAAATAACGCAAGTAACAACCACTATCATTAAGAGTGAAAATGCATCTATTTTCTGCCAAATCCCCTCTACAACGGCTTCACTGAATGCCACATAAACCACTAACAATATTGAAGACCGGTCAGTCATATTAACTAACTTACGATTACGGTTAATCCAATTGGCAATTAATGGTCGAGATAAATGCCCCACAATAAACGGGAGCATTAATTGCATTAAGATGGAGCCTATCGCATTGAGCGTATCCATAGCTTGGCTACCATCAGCATCCATCAATAAGCCAACTAAGATTGGCGAAAGAAAAACCCCAAGAATACTCGACGCCGATGCACTACAAATAGCTGCGGCAATATTCCCACCGGCCACTGATGTGAACGCAATTGCTGATTGTACGGTTGCAGGTAAAGCACATAGGTATAAAAAGCCCATATACACAGTCGGTGACATCCATTTAGGTACAATCACCGCGAGTCCTAATCCTACAATAGGAAATACAATAAATGTACTCGCAAAAACCAGGAGATGTAGACGCCAGTGCCCTATCCCCGCCATGATTGATTCACGAGATAACTTAGCTCCATGCATAAAGAACAACAATGCAATTGCAGCTGTAGTTAAATATTGAAACCCCGTTTTTATGTCACCTTCACAAGGAAAAAGACTGGCTAGAATGACAACACCAATCATGATAAGTAAAAATGGGTCTATTCTCAGTTTAGCTAGCAAATTCATTCGATTATCCATAATAAAAGCCAGTTATGTTAACTGGCCTTATAGTGAGCGTTGATGACGTTAAAATATTTCTTCGATAGTTCGTTTTTCTTTTGCCGAACGTATACCTGCTTCAATAAGTTTCATAATATCTATCGCTTCGCTCGGGGTGACAGGATTTGGTTTACCATGGCGAATTGCATCATATATCCCTTGATAATAACCACCATAATTACCACGTTGGTTTGGCCAAGATTGTGTTATCAGCTCATCATCTTGTGACAGCGTCACATTACCCATGTTGGTATCAATTCCCCAATCAGCCCCTTCTGGACGTTGGCCACTCTTTAAGCAGTCTTCTTGGGTGTCTAAACCATATTTAACATAACTACCATTCATGCCATGAATAACATATATCGGCGTTGGTGCAGCGGCTAATGTTGTTGCATGTAATACCACCTTTTTATCGGCATATTGCAAAACGGCATGGAAGTAATCCACTGCCTGTGCATTTGGGCGGATCATGGCAAGATCAACATTGATCCCTAACGGCCTGCCAAAATATTGTAAGACTTGGTCTAATAAATGCGGACCTAGGTCATACCAAATACCGGCTCCGGGAATATCTGCTTCACGCCAGCGTTGCCTAACTAAAGGGCGATAACGATCAAAATGTGATTCATAGTATTTAATATCCCCGAGCTTACCTTCTTCTAAGATTTTTTTAACGGTTAAAAAACCGGAGTCCCAACGGCGGTTATGATAAACCGACAGTAATTTTCCAGCTTGCTCCGCTTGTTGTTTCAATTGTTCAGCTTGTGAGACATCTAATGTAAATGGTTTATCAACAACAACGTGTTTTCCCGCTGCTAATGCCGCTTGTGCGAGAGGAAAATGAGTATCATTAGGCGTAGGAATAACGACGAGTTCGATATCTTTATCAGCAAAAATAGCTTCCGGAGAGGCGGCAACATGAACATTTGGCCAATCAGCCTTAACCTTACTCGGGTCACTGCTAGAAATCGTTGTTAAATCATACCCTTCTAAAATGCCAAGGAAGGGAGCATGAAATGTTTTGCTAGCATAGCCATATCCGACGATCGCAACTTTAATTGGTTTAGACATTTAGACCTCATACAACGATAAACACAGGTGGAGATAAAAAGTACCATCAGAAGGAATGAAATGGCAAATAAATCTATGATAGGATTGTAAATTGTCCAGCGACTTCGCCAAAATGGGTTTTATTGATTATGACTTCAGTTTATGACGCCAACCGCATCACTGGCTGGTTATTAGTTCCAGCAATCTATTTGTTATTAACCTTTTTAGCTGTTTGCAGTATGACTGTCATGTATTGCATTAAGTTTTATGAGATTGTCACGACTGTTGACCATTGGACAAGCTTTATTCCTGCCGCATGGTATCTGTCATTCGCGATTACTATTGGGATGACTATTTTCAGTATCCATGTGTTGCAGCTAATGTTTTCTCGTTCAAAACATTTTCCCCGCCGCTTTATTATTTGGTTAATGATTTTATTATTATTAGGTATAAAAACCTTCGCATTTTCACCTATTGATGATGAAACTGCTTTGCAAGTCTTAGCGTGGCCTTTAATTGGTGCAGGTTTCTTTGTCCCTTATTTAAAACGGTCCCAACGTGTAAAAATGACTTTCACACAAGATCGATAAGCATCACATAAATTGCTTGATATCATAATGATAGTTTAACTGGCTTCGGTCAGTTTTTGTTCTTTTTTCATTTCAGGCAATAGCATGACTGATTATCTATTACTCTTTGTTGGAACAGTACTGGTTAACAACTTCGTTCTCGTTAAATTCCTAGGCTTATGCCCTTTTATGGGCGTCTCAAAAAAACTCGAACCCGCCATTGGAATGGGCTTAGCAACGACGTTTGTTATGACATTAGCGTCAATCAGTTCTTGGTTGATTGACACTCTCATCCTCATTCCTCTCGACCTCATCTATTTGCGAACGCTAAGCTTTATTTTAGCGATTGCTGTCGTTGTACAGTTTACTGAAATGGTGGTGAGGAAAACGAGTCCAACGCTTTACCGTTTACTTGGTATTTTTCTGCCTTTAATTACCACCAACTGCGCGGTTCTTGGTGTTGCCTTATTAAATATTAATATGTCTCATACTTTTATGCAGTCTGCCGTGTATGGTTTTGGCGCTGCTGTGGGTTTTTCATTAGTGATGGTGTTATTTGCCGCTATTCGCGAACGTTTAGCTGTTGCCAATGTTCCTGCTCCTTTTAAGGGCTCGTCAATTGGGTTAATAACTGCTGGCTTGATGTCTCTCGCGTTTATGGGCTTTAGTGGTTTGGTGAAATTCTAATGATGTCTGTATGGATTGCTATCGGTATATTAGCCGTTTTTGGCCTTATTTTTGGGCTGATTTTAGGGTATGCCTCATTACGATTCAAAGTTGAGGCTGATCCTATTGTTGAACAAGTTGAAGCGATATTACCTCAGAGTCAGTGCGGTCAATGTAGTTACCCTGGCTGCCGTCCTTACGCTGAAGCGGTTGCAAATAATGGGGAAATGATCAACAAATGCGCCCCTGGTGGTGAGCAAGTCATGCTAAAAATCGCTGAGTTGCTTAATGTTGACCCCCAACCAATCGATGGTGGTGAAGCCGCGCAAAATCCAGTTCGTAAAGTTGCTATTATCGATGAAGAAAACTGCATCGGTTGTACTAAATGCATTCAAGCCTGCCCTGTTGATGCTATTGTGGGTGCAACCCGCGCCATGCATACCGTTATTGAAGATTTGTGCACAGGATGTGACCTGTGTGTAGCCCCTTGCCCTACCGATTGTATTGAGCTTGTTCCCGTGAAAACCACCACAGCCAATTGGAAATGGGATTTAAACACCATCCCAGTCAAAAATATCAATGTTGAACCCAATGAACCATTTGTAACTAAAGCAAGGGGTGAAACTCATGCTTAAGCTCTTTAATTGGTTGAAAAAAGATAATATTTGGGATTTCAAAGGCGGGATCCATCCGCCTGAAATGAAGCTACAATCAAGCCAAACACCAATGCGTATTGCATCAATACCTGATGAACTGGTTATCCCATTACAACAACATTTAGGCCCTGAAGGTGAACTGATTGTTCAAGTCGGTGACTTCGTTTTAAAAGGCCAGCCTTTAACTAAAGGCCTTGGACGTACTGTGCCTGTTCATGCTTCAACTTCAGGGGTTATCACTGCGATTGAACCCATGGTGACAGCGCATCCTTCTGGCTTAAAAGAGTTGTGTGTACGTATTGCATCCGATGGCCAAGATACATGGTGTACTTTATACCCAGAGCCTAACTACGTTCAATTAACCCGCGCTGAATTACTACAGAAAATTGAACAAGCGGGTATTGCGGGTCTCGGCGGTGCTGGTTTCCCAACCGCATCAAAATTGGCAGGTGGTCAAGATGCAATTAAAACATTAATTATTAATGCGGCTGAATGCGAACCTTATATCACAGCCGATGATAGATTAATGCAAGAACATGCACAGGAAGTTATTGAAGGCTGCCGTGTTTTACAGCATTTATTGAACCCAGACCAGGTACTAATTGGTATTGAAGACAATAAACCCGAAGCTATTCGTGCACTTAAAGATGCAATCACCTCGCAAGACAAACAAATATTCATTCGAGTTATACCAACCAAGTACCCATCAGGTGGTGCTAAACAGCTGACAAAAATTTTAACGGGAAAAGAAGTACCATCCGGTGCGCGTTCTTCTCAAATTGGCGTGTTAATGCAAAACGTCGGTACTGTGGTTGCTATCAAACGCGCAGTTATCGATGGCCAGCCATTAATCGAACGAGTAGTCACTGTCACAGGTGAAGCAATCAGCAAACCGGGTAATTTTTGGGCTCGTTTAGGGACTCCAGTTAAACATCTATTACAGCAATCAGGTTTTAACCCTGAACCAGAACAAATGGTGATTATGGGAGGGCCTTTAATGGGCTTTACCCTACCCGACTTAAATGTTCCTGTCGTGAAAATTTGTAACTGTTTACTGGTTCCTACAATGGAAGAAATGGGGCCTAAAGCACTAGAAGAAGCGTGTATTCGTTGTGGGTTGTGTGTTGAGGCCTGCCCTGCTGCGCTACTACCTCAGCAACTTTACTGGTTCAGTAAAGGAGATGAACACGAAAAAGCGCAAAAACATAATTTATTTGACTGCATAGAGTGTGGTGCATGTGCTTATGTGTGCCCGAGTAATATTCCGTTAGTGCAATATTATCGTCAAGAAAAAGCAGAAATTCGTGAAATTGCTCAAGAAGAGCGCCGTGCTGCTGAAGCAAAATTGCGTTTTGAAGCAAAACAGTTGCGTATGGAACGTGATAAACAAGCACGAGAAGAACGCCATAAAAAAGCTGCTGTGCAAGTCGATAGTGCAGATAAAGATGCCGTTAATGCCGCTTTAGCACGAGTCAAAACCAAACAAACGCTGACAGCAGAACCCATTAAGATTGTTTCCGGTGAACTCCCAGACAATAGTGCAGTAATCGCCGCTCGCGAAGCTCGTAAAGCCCAAGCTCGAGCTAAACAAGCTGAAAAGCTGGCCAATGCACAAACAGAAACTGTTGATATAACAGCAACGGATGATCCCCGTAAAGATGCTGTCGCTGCAGCTATTGCGCGTGCCAAAGCTAAAAAAGCGGCTCAAGAGCAACTTGCCACTCCGACAGTCGCTGATGCGGTAGCGGATACCGAAATTGATCCACGTAAAGCGGCTGTCGCTGCAGCTATTGCGCGTGCGAAAGCTAAAAAAGCGGCTCAAGAGCAACCTGCCACTCCGCCAGTCGCTGATGCGGTAGCGGATACCGAAGTTGACCCACGTAAAGCGGCTGTCGCTGCAGCTATTGCGCGTGCCAAAGCTAAAAAAGCAGCTCAAGAACAACCTGCCACTCCGCCAGTAGCTGATGCGGTAGCGGATACCGAAGTTGACCCACGTAAAGCGGCTGTCGCTGCAGCTATTGCGCGTGCGAAAGCTAAAAAAGCGGCTCAAGAGCAACCTGCCACTCCGCCAGTCGCTGATGCGGTAGCGGATACCGAAGTTGACCCACGTAAAGCGGCTGTCGCTGCAGCTATTGCGCGTGCCAAAGCTAAAAAAGCGGCTCAAGAGCAACTTGCCACTCCGACAGTCGCTGATGCGGTAGCGGATACCGAAATTGATCCACGTAAAGCGGCTGTCGCTGCAGCTATTGCGCGTGCGAAAGCTAAAAAAGCGGCTCAAGAGCAACCTGCCACTCCGCCAGTCGCTGATGCGGTAGCGGATACCGAAGTTGACCCACGTAAAGCGGCTGTCGCTGCAGCTATTGCGCGTGCCAAAGCTAAAAAAGCAGCTCAAGAACAACCTGCCACTCCGCCAGTAGCTGATGCGGTAGCGGATACCGAAGTTGACCCACGTAAAGCGGCTGTCGCTGCAGCTATTGCGCGTGCGAAAGCTAAAAAAGCGGCTCAAGAGCAACCTGCCACTCCGCCAGTCGCTGATGCGGTAGCGGATACCGAAGTTGACCCACGTAAAGCGGCTGTCGCTGCAGCTATTGCGCGTGCCAAAGCTAAAAAAGCCGCTCAAGAACAACCTGCCACTCCGCCAGTCGCTGATGCGGTAGCGGATACCGAAGTTGACCCACGTAAAGCGGCTGTCGCTGCAGCTATTGCGCGTGCCAAAGCTAAAAAAGCCGCTCAAGCAGAACAACTCGCACAAGAAGAGCTTACTCCCGCTGCCGAACAACCCATTGAAGAGGAAACCGACCCTCGAAAAATTGCCGTTGCCGCTGCAATCGCGCGAGTAAAAGCG
The DNA here is from genome assembly GCF_011045615.1 of Providencia sp. PROV004. Classification (NCBI taxonomy): domain Bacteria; kingdom Pseudomonadati; phylum Pseudomonadota; class Gammaproteobacteria; order Enterobacterales; family Morganellaceae; genus Providencia; species Providencia sp. PROV004. The sequence goes on along the minus strand of NZ_CP042859.1, from coordinate 2,407,467 downwards.
AAGCAAGCACAAAAACAACATGAACAAACGACTACAGAGTAAGTGATAACGAGATGAAATTTAGGCCAATTGATGCGAAAAATCGCCGTTTAAAAATTGCTAGCGCGCCATTTACTCATAATAAACAAAGCACCAGCTTAGTCATGCTTTGGGTACTTTTAGCTGCAATACCCGGTATTGCGGCTCAAGTTTATTTTTTTGGCGTTGGCACCTTATATCAAATTATTTTAGCGATGCTAACAGCCGTTATCACAGAAGCGGTTTCTATTCGTTTACGCAAACAACCTGTAGTTCCTGTACTAAAAGATAATTCAGCCATTGTAACTGCTTTATTATTAGCCATCAGCCTACCACCGCTCTCACCTTGGTGGTTAATCGTATTAGGGACATTTTTTGCTATTACGATTGCTAAACAATGTTATGGTGGATTGGGACAAAACCCTTTTAACCCCGCGATGGTGGGTTATGTTGTTTTATTGATATCATTCCCTGTTCATATGACAAACTGGCTACCCCCGCATGAATTACAGAATATGTCGGTTTCAGCCCTTGATAGCCTATCAATTATTCTCAGTGGCCATACACCAACAGGTATTACTCTCGAGCAGCTACGAACGGGAATTGATGGTATGAGCCAAGCAACCCCGCTTGATAGCTTTAAAACGGGCCTACTGACTCATTCTATTTCTGAAGTATTACAACAACCTATTTTGCAAGGTTCCTTAGCCGGTATTGGTTGGCAATGGGTAAATATTGGCTATTTAGTTGGCGGTTTGTTCTTATTACAGCGCCGTATTATTAGCTGGCATATCCCAGTGTCGTTCTTAGGTACGTTGGCAATCTTAGCTATTGTTAGCCACTTAATTGATGATAGCCAGCATGCATCACCATGGGTTCATCTATTGTCTGGCGCCACTATGCTAGGGGCATTTTTTATTGCCACTGACCCTGTTACCGCATCGACAACACCTAAGGGACGAATTATTTTTGGTGTGATCATTGGTTTCCTTGTTTGGGTGATCCGTGTTTACGGTGGTTACCCTGACGCTGTCGCATTTGCCGTGTTACTCGCCAATATTACCGTTCCATTAATTGATTACTATACGCAACCTCGTGCGTACGGCCATGGGCATAAGTAAGGATAACCGTATGTTAAACACGATGAAACGCCATGGTGTAACGTTAGCAATCTTTGCGGCAGGCACGACCGCGCTTAGTGCTGCAGTGTACACGTTAACTAAAGAGACTATTGCTGAACAAGCCGCTATTGTTCAGAAAAAATTACTCGACCAAGTTATACCAAGTGATTTATATGACAATGACCTCGCAAAAGAGTGTTATTTAGTCACTAATGCGGCCATACTTGGTAACAAACAACCTAGGCGTTTGTATCTAGCCCGTAAAAATGGCGAACCCGTTGCTGCGGCATTAGAAACAACGGCATTAGACGGCTACTCTGGCGCGATACATTTATTAGTTGGAACCGATTTTAACGGCACAGTATTGGGAACTCGTGTAACAGAACATCATGAAACACCTGGGCTTGGTGACAAGATTGAGACACGAATATCTGATTGGATTACTTATTTTAGCGGTAAGAAAATAGCCTCTGACAATGACCCTAAATGGGCGGTTAAAAAAGACGGTGGTGAATTTGATCAGTTTACTGGAGCAACAATTACGCCCAGAGCAGTCGTCAATGCGACTAAACGTACTGCTGTATTTATGCAACAAATTCCACAACAATTATCGAATTATCCACGCTGTGGGGACGAATAATGAGCGATACATCTAAAGACTTATTAATGCAAGGTTTGTGGAAAAACAACTCTGCATTGGTTCAACTATTAGGACTTTGTCCGCTTCTTGCTGTTTCATCAACAGCAACAAACGCATTAGGGCTAGGCTTAGCGACAACATTAGTCTTAGTTTGTACTAATGTTGCAGTTTCTGCTTTACGTCGTTGGGTACCATCAGAAATTCGCATCCCTATCTACGTGATGATTATTGCCTCTGTTGTTAGTGCCGTACAAATGCTAATCAACGCATATGCTTTTGGTTTATATGAATCTCTCGGGATCTTTATTCCGTTAATCGTCACCAACTGTATTGTTATTGGGCGAGCAGAAGCCTATGCATCTCGTAATCCTGTTGGGTTATCTGCTCTAGATGGGTTTGCCATGGGCTTAGGCGCAACGGCGACCTTGCTTGTTCTAGGGTCAATTCGTGAAATTTTAGGGAATGGTACCTTGTTTGATGGAGCTGACTTGTTACTTGGTTCTTGGGCCACCTCCCTTCGTATTGAAGTATTACATCTTGATTCTCCATTTTTACTCGCTATGCTACCGCCTGGTGCCTTCATTGGGCTAGCGTTACTATTAGCAGCGAAGTACTTAATTGATGAAAAAATGAAAAAAAGAGCCGCACGACAATCCAGTATTCAACCCGAGCGTGAATATGAAAAACAGCAAGGTTGCGGTAGCCATATTTCTTAACAACGATATTTTGTGAGCAATGAATAAATCAAAACGCATTGAAATTCTAACTCGTCTACGGGATAACAACCCACACCCGACAACGGAGCTAGAATTTAATTCTCCTTTTGAGCTATTAATCGCCGTTTTATTATCAGCTCAAGCGACTGATGTGAGCGTTAATAAAGCGACAGCGAAGCTATACCCTGTTGCTAATACACCTGAAACTATTATGGCGCTAGGTGTGGATGGGATAAAAGAATACATTAAAACCATTGGCTTATTTAATACTAAAGCTGAAAGTGTCTATAAAACCTGTCAAATTTTAATCGAAAAACACAACAGTCAGGTTCCTGAAAACCGAGAGGCTTTGGAAGCCTTACCGGGTGTTGGCCGTAAAACTGCAAATGTGGTTCTTAATACCGCATTTGGCTGGCCGACTATCGCTGTTGACACACATATTTTTCGTGTCTGCAATCGTACTAACTTTGCTCCGGGTAAGAATGTTGTTGAAGTAGAAGAAAAACTCCTTAAAGTTGTACCCGCAGAGTTTAAAGTAGATTGCCACCATTGGTTTATTTTGCATGGACGTTATACTTGTATTGCCCGCAAACCCCGCTGTGGCTCATGTATTATTGAAGATTTATGTGAATTTAAAGAAAAAATATACCCAGAAGATTAGTCAAAATGCTATTTTTATACATTACCAATAAACGGTATTTTTAATGATGAATCTAGTCAGTAACGCATTTTTTCCTTGCTCTAAGACTTTGTCTTACGTAACAATAGAGCCAAACCCAATATCAATAAAACGGTAAGTATGTTCCAAGACAACCCACTGCTCGCACAACTTAAACAAAAACTACATGCCCAGACTCCACGCGTTGAAGGGCTGGTAAAAAGCACAGAAAAAGGCTTTGGCTTTCTCGAAGTTGATGGCCAAAAAAGTTATTTCATTCCGCCGCCTCAAATGAAAAAAGTCATGCATGGCGATCGCGTTATTGCTGCAGTTCGTACAGATAAAGACCGCGAATTTGCAGAACCAGAAGAGCTGGTAGAACCTTTTTTAGATAGGTTTGTTGGGAAAATACAAAAAAAAGACAATGATAACCGCTTATTTGTCATTCCCGATCACCCATTACTGAAAGATATGATTTCTTGCCGTCCTGTTAATGGCATCAATCACGAATTCAAACAAGATGATTGGGTTGTTGCACAAATGCGTCGCCACCCATTAAAGGGTGATAAAACTTTCTACGCTGAAATAACTGAATTTATCACCGATGGTGATGACCATTTTGCCCCTTGGTGGGTAACGTTACGCCGTCACCAATTAGACCGTGATGAACCTAAAATGGTTGATAGTGAACGTGACGATCAAGGAATTGAACGTGTTGATTTAACTCACTTGCATTTTACGACGATAGACAATGCTAGTACTGAAGACATTGATGACGCGCTCTATGTTGAAAGAACCGATAATGGCGATTTAAAGCTGTATATCGCTATCGCTGACCCGACAAGTTATATACCAGAAGGCAGCGAACTAGATAAACTGGCATTAGCCCGCGGCTATACCAACTATTTGCCTGGTTTCAATATTCCAATGTTACCGCGCAGATTATCTGACGACCTATGCTCTTTACGCCCAAATGAACGCCGCCCTACTTTAGTCTGTATTGCGCTAATTAAAGAAGATGGATGCATTGACGATCACATTGAGTTTTTCAGTGCTTGGGTTGAATCGAAATCTAAATTAGTTTATGACGAAGTCTCTGATTGGCTTGAAAATACAGGCAGTTGGCAGCCAGCAAATGATACCGATAAACAGCAAATTTTACTCCTTAAAGAAATGTCAGATAGACGTTTACAATGGCGTGAAAATAATGCCCTCGTCTTCAAAGACCGCCCCGATTACCGCTTTGTATTAGATGATAAAGGCAATGTGGTTGACATCGTGACTGAACGTCGCCGTAGCTCTAATCGCATTGTTGAAGAAGCTATGATCGCGTCTAACCTCTGCGCTGCTGCAGTACTAAAAGAAAAATTAGGGTTTGGGGTGTTTAATGTGCATATGGGGTTTGAACCTCTGCAAATTGACCAAGTCGTGCAAACACTAAAAGATAACGGTATTGAAACAACGGCTGAATCGTTGTTATCACTAGAAGGTTTCCGTCAACTACGCCGTCAATTAGATGCACAGCCGACTCAATTCCTTGATAGCCGAATTCGTCGTTACCAAACTTTTGCGGAAGTCAAAGCTGAGCCCGGTCCACATTTTGGTTTAGGGTTTGATGCTTATGCGACTTGGACTTCACCAATTCGTAAGTATACCGATATCGTCAATCATCGTTTAATAAAGTCTATTATTGCCGGTAAACCTTCTACGGATAAACCCTCCGAAGAATTATCAATCAAATTAGCTGAACGTCGTCGTGCAAATCGTATGGCTGAACGTGATGTTGGTGACTGGCTCTATTCGCGTTACTTAAAGCCTTTTGAGGGTACAGATACTAAATTCCCAGCTGAAATTATCGATATTACCCGTGGTGGAGTGCGAGTTCGCTTAGTCGACAATGGTGCCGTTGCATTTGTCCCTGCCCCCTTTATTCATAGCGTTCGTGATGAGATTCAATGTAGCCAAGAAACAGGCAATGTGCTTGTTAAAGGTGAAATAGCTTACCAACTTAACGATATTATTAATGTCACCATTAATGAAGTTCGTATGGAAACACGTAATATCGTTGCTAGACCAGCCGAATAACAACTTTTCTGCTATTCTTAAAAGACCATAGTTTGATATCTATGGTCTTTTATTTTTCTATAAATTGTTTTTTAACATCATATTCGCATTAAACGTTAAACAGCGAGCACTTTTCCAGATCTTTTCCTGATTATTCTTATTCGTATAATAACCTATCATGATATTTTGTTAACTGTTAAATCTGTACTAAGGATCACTAAAATGAACACAGTAAGCAAACGTATTTTATCATTCATGGTGATAGCCACAGTCGCTATCAGTGTCAGTGCCTGTTCAAATATGTCTAAACGCGATAAAAACACAGCGATTGGTGCTGGTGTAGGTGCTGTTGGTGGTGCCGTACTGACAGGCGGAAGCTCCGTAGGAACCGTTGGCGGTGCTGCAATTGGTGGAATTATCGGTCACCAAGTCGGTAAATAAATCTCATTACATCCTTTATTTTCTCTCCTTAATCTACAATAGCGTTCATCATGAACGCTATTGTATTTTTCATATCCGATAATCTATTAAACTATTGACGGAAAAAAGTGTACAAAGTACACTTACAATTAATGCAAAGGGAGGGAACCCTGTGAGTCACGCAATTGAATTTATTGAAACGAGCTTTTTTACTAAACAAATCCAATCGATAGCAACACAAGAAGAACTTAGGACACTACAAAATGAACTTATCGCATGGCCAGATAAAGGCGATATTATCCAAGGAACAGGTGGTCTTCGCAAAATTAGGATGGCAACAGGTAATAAAGGAAAAAGTGCAAGTGTACGGGTTATTTATTTCCTAGCTACAGCAGAAATCATTTATTTTATAATGGCTTACCCAAAGAATGTCAAAGATACGCTAAATGACTTAGAAAAAGCAGAATTAAAGAAACTAACGAAATTACTAAAAAATGAGGTATAAAATGAGTATATTCAACGAATTAAAAGCCTCTTTAGAAGAAGCTGTTGACATTAAACACGGTCACCAAAAAGCTGCTAATGTCACTCGTTACGAAATTACTGACGTCAAAGCAATTCGAGAACAACTTAATGTTTCACAAAGCGAATTAGCTCATGCGCTAGGGACGAGTATCGACACCATTAAAAGTTGGGAACTTAAACGACGTAACCCAACAGGATTAGCGGCTAAAATACTCATTGCTATTAAGCGAAATCCTGCTTTATTTGCCGAGTTAGCAGCAATTTAACCACTTCTTCGTTATAAAATGAGTGGCTCTCTAAGTCGCCACTCATGAAAAATAGCAAAATTGTCGAGTCAATCAGCCACCAGCTAACTTGACTTGAAAACCTTTCGCCTCAAGGTACTGTTTAATAACATCACGTTTGTCGCCTTGAATTTCAACGTTACCGTCTTTGACAGCCCCGCCACAGCCACATTTCTTTTTAAGGTCAGCCGCTAGTTTTGCTAATTCGCTATCTTCAAGGTCAAGACCTGTAACAACACAAACCCCTTTCCCTTTGCGTCCTGATGTCTCACGGCGAATTCGCACAATACCATCGCCTTTAGGCCTTTCAACTTTGGGTTTTTCGTCAGCAATACGTCCTGTCTCAGTGCTGTAAACAAGACGACTATTTGTATCACTCATAGCAAACCTTCAATAGATTGATTGATTTGTTGTAATGTGACTGTTGGGTTTTCACTACGTGTAATCGGACGCCCAATCACCATATAATCGACACCTGCTTTCACTGCATCTTGTGGTGTCATAATGCGACGTTGGTCCCCGACATCACTACCTGTAGGGCGAATACCTGGGGTAACTAATTTGAAATCAGCACCACATAACTGTTTTAAACGTTGAGCTTCATGTGCAGAGCAAACAACACCGTCCAACCCACATTGCTTCGTTAATAAGGCCAAACGCTCTGCATGAACTGCCGGTGAAACGTTAATTCCAACACCTGAGAGGTCAGATTCATCCATACTCGTTAATACTGTTACTGCAGTAAGTAATGGCGCTTCTTTACCATAAGGCTCAAGAGATTGGCGCGCCGCTTCCATCATACGAGCCCCACCACCAGCATGGACATTAACCATCCATACCCCCATTTCAGCTGCAGCCGCAACCGCACGAGCAACAGTATTTGGAATATCATGAAATTTCAAATCTAAGAAAATATCAAAACCACGTTCATGGAGTGACTTAACAAATTGAGGACCATTAAAAGTAAACATTTCTTTGCCAACTTTTAAGCGACAATCACGTGGGTCAATACGATCCACAAAAGCCAAAGCTTCATTAGCATCTTCATAATCAAGTGCCACAATAATTGGTGAATGTGTGTGGTTCTCAGTTGAGGAAATCATTTCTTAGCCTTTAAAGAGTCGTTATTATTTAAAAAGTGACGCTGTCACTGACCATCTAGCCCGCGAATAGGTTTAATTGTGTCCCAAGAACGACAAGATGGACAATGCCAATATAATGCACGCGATGTAAACCCGCATTTATGGCAGCGATAATCGGGTTTTGTACGAATTTGTTCCCCTACCATTTTACGCAGCAAAATCAAACTTTCTTTTGCCCTTCCATCTTCAGCTTCTTCAAGATGGTAATCCATTAAACGATAGAATAAACGCATGGTAGGATGGCGTTGAATTTGGTCATTAATGTAATTCGCAGCCGCTTCATGATTTTGTTTTTCAACAATAATATCGGCTAAATAAAGTTCTGCGATAGCCCCTGAATTACCTGCAACACACTGACGAAGGTAATCTTCCCACTCATCTGCTTGGCCAGTATGTTGGTAGCAATCAAACAGTAAAGGTAATGTTTCAGCGACGAGTTCTCTATCTTGTTCATAGACTTGTTTTAAGACATGAACCGCTTTGTCGTAATTACCTTGCTCGATAAACAACCGACCTTTCATAATCGAAACTCGAGCGCAGTGGTTATCGGCTTGCTCTGCCTTATTTAACAATGTCAGTGCATCTTCAAGATCATCGCTAGCGAGTTGTTGGGTCGCTAATTCACAATAAAAATGCGCAATTTGCTCACGTAACTCGGGGTGCCCTAATTTAACCAGTTTTCCTGCTATTTCAATGGCTTTTGTCCAGTCACTGGTAAGCTGATAAATATTTAAGAGGGATTGTAAGGCACTTTGTTTGAAATCGACTTCGTCTGTCAATTGCTGAAACATATTTTCTGCACGGTCATAAACCCCTGCAGCCATGTAATCTCGGCCAAGCTGTTGGGTTGCTAATAAGCGTTGTTCAAATGACAAAGCGGCGCTTTCTACCAGCGACTGGTGAATACGAATGGCACGTTCAACTTCACCACGAGAACGGAATAAATTTCCCAGCGTGAGATGAGCCTCAAAAGCGGAACTGTCTTCATTTTTCAGCATATCGAGGAATAAATCGACAGCTTTGTCTTGTTGATTAGATAATAGGAAGTTAACGCCTGTAACATAATCACGTGACAAGCGATTCGCATGTTGTTGCTTATCTTGTTGAGCACTTCTGCGCCCCATGTACCAACCGTAAGCAGCAGCAACCGGTAGCAGCAGAAACAGCAACTCGAACATACAGGATTATTCCTTGTTCTGAGTCGTCACTAATGAGGTTGAGTCGGAAATATTACTTTCTCCAGCACCTAATTGTGATTCTAAACGTCGAATTTTACGACGTGCGTTTTTCAGGCTAACGATGACTCGTAAATAAAACACGGCACAGACTAGCCAACCTAGCACAAAACCGACACCAAAAAGTGATGCAAGAAGGGTCGATAATGAAAAATCCCCTTTTGCAATCAGGTAGTTAAATGTAATAACCTGATCATTGCTTGAACCTAGCGTAATCGAAACAATAAAAAAAGCGACCGCTAGTAATAAAATCAGAAAATATTTCACATTTATTCCCGTTATCAGTTCTATTCATCCAATAATATCTACCTGTTAAGGTAGCATTTCCAGCGCATTCAGACAAAGCAATTTATTTTATACAATGAGATATTTAAGTTAGATCTCCCCTAATAATGGCCAACTTGATGAAAGATTAATCGGCTTTACTAAATAGTCCCCATGCCCGTAAAATATAATAACCAAATATGGTAAAACAAGCACTGATGATCACTGAAGTTATTATATCTATAGGCCAATGCATTCCCAACAACATCCGACTAAACGCAATACCCTCTGCCCAAATAGCAAGCCCTATCGATAAAGCATATAAATGCTGTTGCCAAAAAAGCACAATTAAAAACAATGCCCAGCCTGCTGCAAATAACATATGACCCGAAGGAAAAGAATACCCCGTTTCTGCTTGCCAATGTTTACGCTGCCACTTAGCTATATTTTCATCTTGTTTAACCGTATTTTTAATTAATTTCGCTCGTTCACTACGTTTTAACTCATAAAACTCTGATGAAGGAATTTGATATTGAGTTGCCAACCATTCCACATAAGGACGCGGTTCTTTAAATGTGCTTTTTAATGCGCTCTTCAAACCTTGTTGCAGTAATACCGCACTGACCAGAACAAGCAAAATTTTCAGTCGCTGTTTCTTTTCTGAACGGAAAACGAATATAACGACTCCAAGAAATAAAAAAGACGTTAAAATACTATAAGGCGCTCCCGCAGTGTCTGTCAGCCAAAGAAGCCATTTCATTGAGTTAAACTGGGTTTCTGGTGACCAATGCCACCCTGTAACTATCATCACCATGGGAGGCATGATTAATAACAATGCAAAAGCACAAACAACCAAAACCGTTTTTTTCATTCAATGTATTCCAAATAAAGTTCTATTAAATATACAAATATTCCATTCACCTATTATTAACTCTGTTATAGTAATACAGCGTTGGTCGTGTGCAAAGAATACCAACCTCTATATGCTAAACGTCATATAGCGTCGATGTATTATAGTTAAGCTACTTTATATCGATAAACGTTATTAATTAAGCAAGAGTTACTTTAACTAATGAAAGAAAATATGCAGCTAAAACGCGTTGCCGAAGCAAAACTCCCAACACCTTTCGGTGAGTTTTTAATGGTGGGTTTTGAAGAAATCGCAACCGGTCGTGATCATGTAGCGTTAATTTTTGGCGATATCTCAGGAGATACACCGGTACTTAGCCGGATCCACTCCGAATGTTTAACAGGAGATGCGTTATTTAGTCTACGTTGCGATTGTGGTTTTCAATTAGAAGCCGCGCTCTCTCAGATTAGTAAAGAAGGCCGAGGGGTATTACTTTATCATCGTCAAGAAGGCCGAAACATAGGCTTGCTAAATAAAATCCGTGCTTATGCATTGCAAGATCAAGGCCTTGATACGGTTGAAGCTAACATCAAACTCGGATTCAAAGCCGATGAACGTGATTTTACCTTATGCTCTGATATGTATAAATTATTGGGAATTAATGAAGTCCGTTTATTGACAAATAACCCGAAAAAAATAGACATCATGCGTGAAGCTGGAATTAACGTGGTAGAGCGTGTTCCACTGATTGTCGGTCGTAACCCAAGTAACGAACATTACCTTGACGTTAAAGCAGAAAAAATGGGACACATGCTATTTAAGCATCAGTGATCTCACCAAAGGAAGAGTGTTCTGCTCTTCCCTTTCTTCTCCTCATTCTGATTATCATCATTCAAAGTGTGCCATTTACCCGCTGCTATATTCACTTTCTTTCTATAAGGTTTATACTGTTAGCCATCTGATTACCCTGACGAATAAACTGAGCTCTTGAGGTTTATTCCGCATACTACCAGGAGATACTGTGAACAACCTGCATTCCATTCAACGCATGAGAAGATTGCGTAAGACCGAAAAACTCCGCACTTTATTCCAAGAAACCCACCTTTCCGTTAATGACCTTTGCTTGCCAATTTTTGTTGAAGAAGAACTCGACGACTATATGCCAATCAATAGCATGCCGGGTGTTATGCGTATTCCTGAGAAACGCCTTGCCTATGAAATTGAGCGTATCGCAAATGCAGGAATAAAATCAGTGATGACCTTTGGGGTTTCCCATCATCTTGATGATAATGGTAGTGATGCATGGCAAGAGAATGGTTTAGTGGCACGCATGTCACGTATCTGCAAAGAAACCGTTCCTGAAATGATAGTGATGTCTGACACCTGTTTCTGTGAATACACCTCTCATGGTCACTGTGGCGTTATGCACGGTCATGTCGTTGACAACGATGCAACTATCCATAACCTAGGTTTACAAGCGGTTGCCGCCGCACGTGCAGGCGCTGATTTCATTGCCCCTTCTGCCGCAATGGATGGCCAGGTTGCTGCAATCCGTCATGCTCTTGATGAAGCTGGCTTTACAGATACTGCAATTATGTCTTACTCCACAAAATTTGCATCCGCACTGTATGGCCCATTCCGAGATGCAGCAGGTTCATGCCTTAAAGGCGATAGAAAAACCTATCAGATGAACCCAATGAACCGCCGTGAAGCGCTCCATGAGTCACTAATTGATGAGCGCGAAGGTGCTGACGCGCTAATGATAAAGCCTGCCGGAGCGTATTTGGATATTATTCGTGATTTACGCGAACACACTCAATTACCCATCGGGGCTTATCAAGTCAGTGGAGAATACGCACAAATTAAATTTGCCGCTCAAGCGGGTGCAATTGATGAAACGCGTGTGGCTCTTGAAACACTAGGGTCAATTAAACGCGCAGGCGCTGATCTTATTTTCACTTATTTCGCTTTACAGTTAGCTGAAGCCAACGCGTTATAATCTCATTCAGTTAAAAAAAACCGCATTACTGTACATAAACACAGTAGCGCGGTTTTTTGTCATTTCTGTTGAATAATAGTACTTAAAACGCCTAATTTATAGCCAGTTGGCTATTTTGCTCTTTGCAATTCAAGTTGTTGGGTTAATGTTTGCACATAATGCTGTGCTTGCTCTGGCGTTGCTAAACCGGCAATTAATAAATCTTGTTTACCCGCAGATGTTGTTGCAACCACTCCCCAGTAATCGACTTCAACCGTAATACTCTCAGGGTTTTGATCGGGCATAGGCAAAATATCAAAGTAGTCTTGTAATGGTGCAATGGTAATAGTGGTGTAATCTGCATTTAAGCCGAGTGGAAATTCTTTGTCTGCATATAAACGCAAATCATGGACTTCCGTTTCAGGTGTTCTCATCACAATAGAATATAAGTTAGGTATGTGCTCCAAAATGTCACGAACCTCTTCGTTCGCACCATCAAAATGGGATGTGGTTAATAAGATATCTGCTGCCCACAATGCCCCTTTATAGAAATCGGTTTCATTGATATCTGCCATACTCATTTCCTTTATAGTGTTTTCGATAAGCTCAGTTACATGGTGACCCGTGCTAAAGCTATTACATTCAATTAATTTGCACAAAGAAACTTATTTATGGCGAACTTCACCCTATTTTCATTTAGCCTAGTAGCGACTATTTTCTCCTTTAATCTACCGTCTATTTAACACCATAACGTAGATTGCTATCAAAAATATTGAGAAAAAACAAAATTGATAAATAAGATTAAATATTAAAAAATAAAAACGCCCGTAGGATAACAATCTTACAGGCGTTTCAGTAACACAATTGAATGATTAATGCAGCATCTGTCTTATAACATAATGTAAAATACCACCATGACGGTAATAATCCATCTCCGTTGCAGTATCAATACGACAGCGGGTTATAACTTCCTTTATATCACCATTGCCATACGTGATTTTCACTGTGATATCTTGTCCAGGAGTAATTGACTGTAACCCCGTGACATCAATGCGTTCATCACCTTTTAAATTGAGTGTCTTACGGGATACCCCATCTTTAAACTCTAAAGGTATAACCCCCATACCAATCAAATTGGAACGGTGGATACGCTCATATGACTCAGTAATGACGACTCTCACACCTAATAAATTTGTACCTTTCGCAGCCCAATCTCGGCTAGAACCTGAACCATATTCTTTACCCGCAATGATAGCCAATGGGCGATTTTCTTGTTGATACAGCATCGCTGCATCATAAATCGCCATTTGTTTGCCTGTCGGTATATGTAAGGTATAACCGCCCTCCACACCTGGTACCATTTCATTACGAATACGAATATTTGCAAATGTACCGCGCATCATCACTTCATGGTTACCACGACGCGAACCATAAGAGTTGAAATCTGCGACAGTAACACCGTGTTCTTGCAGATAGCGTCCTGCTGGGCTCTCTTTTTTGATATTCCCCGCGGGAGAAATATGGTCAGTGGTGACCGAGTCACCGAGGATCGCTAAAATATTTGCGCCATGAATATCTTTAACAGGTACTGGCTGAGATTGCATTCCTTCAAAGAAAGGTGGATGGCGGATATAGGTCGAGTCTGCTTGCCAGTGATAAGTTGAAGAGCTTTCAACTTTTAATGCTCTCCAAGCATCATCACCTTCAAAGACCGCGTTATATTCCTTACGGAACATATCTGTTTTAACTTGCTGTACAGCTTGCGCAATTTCAGCACTTGATGGCCAAATATCTTTCAAATAAACATCATTACCCGATTTATCAACCCCGATAGGGTCAGTTTTCAAGTTGATATTCATATTACCCGCCAGTGCATAGGCAACAACAAGCGGCGGAGAGGCTAACCAGTTAGTTTTCACCAGTGGGTGAATTCGCCCTTCAAAGTTACGGTTTCCTGACAGTACGGCACCAACAGTAAGATCCGTTTGTTTAATCGCTTCTTCTATTGGTTCTGGTAATGGCCCTGAGTTACCAATACAGGTTGTGCATCCATACCCGACAAGGTTAAACCCAAGCTTATCTAAATACGGTGTTAAACCTGCAACGGCAAGATAATCAGTAACCACTTTAGAACCCGGTGCTAATGATGATTTAACCCACGGTTGGCGAACTAACCCTTTTTCAACGGCTTTTTTCGCTAATAGCCCCGCCGCCATTAATACACTTGGGTTCGACGTGTTTGTACAAGAGGTAATTGCTGCAATAACGACCGCGCCATCGGTTAATTCAAAGGTTTTATTTTGATATTTAACCGAAGGATAGCTCGATTGGATTTTCTTATTGACTTCTAATTCGACTGCGCCACGAAATGCTTTTGGTACTTGGCTAAGTTCGACTCTGTCTTGTGGACGTTTAGGCCCGGCTAAACTGGATTCGACTGTCGACATGTCTAACTCAAGTGTACTGGTAAAAATCGGTTCATCGCCCGCATAACGCCATAAACCCTGCTCTTTACTATAAGCTTCCACCAGCGCAATTTCATCATCACTGCGCCCAGTTAAACGCATATAAGACAGTGTTACTTCATCAACCGGGAAAAAGCCACACGTTGCACCATATTCAGGGGACATATTCGCAATCGTTGCTCGGTCTGCTAATGGTAAATCGGCCAAGCCGTCACCATAGAATTCAACAAACTTACCCACGACACCATGTTGACGTAGCATTTGTGTCACTGTCAACACAAGGTCAGTTGCTGTGATCCCTTCGGATAATTTACCCGTTAATTTAAAACCAACAACGTCAGGGATTAGCATCGAGACAGGTTGGCCTAACATAGCGGCTTCAGCTTCAATACCACCGACACCCCAACCTAATACACCTAACCCATTGATCATCGTCGTATGGGAGTCCGTGCCCACTAAAGTATCTGGATAAGCATATAATTTACCGTCAATTTCTTCATACCATACCGCCTTACCAAGGTATTCTAAATTAACTTGGTGACAAATACCTGTACCAGGTGGTACCACTTGAAAACGATTAAACGCTTTTTGCCCCCAACGTAGAAATAAATAACGCTCATGGTTACGCGCCATTTCAATTTCAACGTTATCGCCAAAGGCGGATTGGGTGGCAAACTCATCCACCATTACCGAGTGGTCAATGACCAAATCTACGGGTGATAACGGATTCACTTGATCAACATTGCCACCTAATGATTTAACCGCTTCACGCATCGCGGCCAGGTCAACAACAGCAGGAACTCCGGTAAAATCTTGCATAAGCACACGCGCGGGACGATACGCAATTTCCCTATCTGCATGTGCATTTTTTTGCCAGTCAATAATGGCTTGTAAATCTTGTTCAACAACTGAGTTACCATCAATATGACGTAATAGGTTTTCAAGTAAGACTTTTAATGATTTAGGTAACTTCGTCCCATCACCGAGCTTTTTTTCAGCTAGCGCTAAACTGAAGTAATTATACTGCTTGTTTCCAACATTGAGTGTCGAGGCACTCGTTGTTTTTAGACTCAACGACATAACTCCTCCTTGGTTTTTATGGCTATGGCAATATGTGTATTTACCGCCATTATTTTTTGTTAACCAATTGTAATCATAGTTGCTCTAGAAATTCGATTTATAGATTTTGTGCCAAATATTGAATGTTTCTCTATTAATAATAGGAAATTTAAGATAAGAAGGGAAATAAGTCAGAAAATAGCTTGGTACACCAACAAAGTATTGACAATAAAAACCCTAGAAATACAGTCACTAGGGTTATTATTGGGTAGTACAGAAATATAAAGAAATTAGATGATAGGCAATTTCATATCTTTAAAAAATTCTTCAATCTCTTCATTATTACGAATAGCAACCGCTTTATCGACCACATCACGAGTTAGATGCGGTGCGAAGCGCCACATAAAATCGTACATATAGCTCCGTAAGAAACTGGTGCGTTTAAAACCAATCTTCGTTGTGCTATAGCTGAACTTATCACGCATATCAATTACAACTAAATCACTATCACTCACCGGGTCAACTGCCATACTCGCAATGATACCGATCCCTAGCCCTAACCTGACGTAGGTTTTGATCACGTCGGCATCCGTTGCGGTAAAAATAATTTTGGGCTCAAGACCAATTTTCTGAAATGCCACATCTAATTCTGAACGTCCAGTAAACCCATGGGTATACGTTACAATTTGATATTCCGCGATATCTTCAATAGTGACATTTTTTTTCGTCGCTAGCGGATGGTCTTTTTGCACAACGACACAGCGGTTCCAATGGTAGCATGGCAACATAATCAAATCGTTATACAGGTGCAGTGCTTCTGTTGCTATCGCAAAATCGCTATTTCCTTTGCAAACTTCTTCAGCTATTTGCGTTGGAGACCCTTGCTGCATGTGCAATGAAACATGTGGGTAACGCTCAATAAAGCCTTTGATTGTTGGAGGTAAAGCATAACGAGCTTGTGTATGTGTCGTCGCAATACTTAAACTTCCCCGATCGGGATAAGTGTGCTCCCCAGCAACCGAACGGATCGCTTCTATTTTTGATAGTACTTCTCGGGAGATCCGCACGACTTCTTCCCCTGCTGGGGTGACATGCGTTAAATGTTTACCACTACGTGCAAAAATTTGGATCCCAAGCTCATCTTCAAGCATCCGCACTTGTTTGCTGATACCGGGCTGTGACGTAAAAAGCCCCTCAGCGGTTGAGGAGACATTCAAGTCATGGTTAACCACTTCAACAATATAACGTAATTGCTGCAATTTCATATTTCAGTCTACCTCATACATGAATAATGTGCTTTTGCATCTATAGCTAAAGAATATTAAATATAACTAAAAGTTATAATTAAATAATTTGATATAACCAATATAACATCATTCACAGAAGAATAAACAGTATGATGATAAAATTTCATCTAAATGCCACTACACTGATGAAAGGCCGTAAGATAGTGCAAAGACGGATTAACTTTATTTCATTATGTGGTTCAATAAGTAAAATGAATTTTGCAGGATCCTCACTGTAAAATTTAACGTATTAAAGTGGATATCATAATTCTCAACGAAGAGAGGTGGTTACATGCGTTTAAATGTTTTGGCTTTAATTATTGGTATGTCGACGATTTCTTTTGCCCCTGCGCTCTTGGCGAAAGAAGTGGCTTATGGACAACAAAAAATTGTTTTGTCTGATACGATTGAACCCGGAAATGATTTTTACCGTTATGTTAATGAAGATTGGATAAATAAAGCGCAAATCCCCACCGGTATGCCACGTATTAACTCTTTCGTGGAATTATACTTAAACACAGAAAAACACATTCAATCGATTATTGATCAATTACAACAGATCCCTGAAAACAAGCTCACGCATAACCAACGAAATATTCGAAATTTATATCTCAGCTACCTGAATGAAGCGGCTATCGAGCAAGCTGGTATTAGCCCAATAAAATCCGATTTAGATGCCATTGCAAAAGCTAAAAATCATCATGATATTAGCCAGCTAATGACACAGCCTGACTATAAATCGCTGATTTCTTATTGGGTAGATTTAGATGCCAAAGCACCTGATACCTATGTGCTTTATATCGGTCAAGGCGGTTTAGGGCTACCGAACCGTACTTATTACC
This sequence comes from Providencia sp. PROV004, assembly GCF_011045615.1. Classification (NCBI taxonomy): domain Bacteria; kingdom Pseudomonadati; phylum Pseudomonadota; class Gammaproteobacteria; order Enterobacterales; family Morganellaceae; genus Providencia; species Providencia sp. PROV004. The sequence continues at coordinate 2,389,900 of NZ_CP042859.1, read as the reverse complement.
TCGATGACACCCCACAAATGCAAGAAATTCGAAAAAGTTATATCGCTTATATCGCTACCATGCTAGAACTGGCGGGTGAAAAAGATGTACAACCAAAAGCGCAGAAAATTTTTGATTTGGAAAAAGCAATTGCAACAGTGCATTGGAGCCCAGAAGCACGCCGTGACACTATCAAAAATTACCATGCAATGTCTCTAGCTGAAATGAAAAATTATACTCAAGGTTTTGATTGGACTAGTTTTATTACCAATCGTAAACTAACAGATAAACAACTTGAGAAAATCATCGTTGAAACAGATAGCGCGGTGGAACAAACCGCAAAAATTTTTGCTGATACCCCTGTTTCGACACTAAAAGATTACCTAACCTTCCAATATATTAGTGAACACGCACGTTATTTAAACCAAGCTATCGCGGATGCCCAGTTTGATTTTTATTCGAAAAAACTCAATGGAATTGAAAAACAACGCACTCGCCAAGAACGTGCATTGCAGACTGTTAATTCGCTCCAAGGTGAGCCATTAGGGCAAATTTATGTCGAACAATACTTCGACCCGCAAGCTAAAGAAAAAATTAAAGACTTGGTCAGCTATGTGAGGGGCACATTTAATTCACGCCTAAAAGTCAATGACTGGATGGATGAGCCAACTCGCCAAGAAGCCCTTAAAAAATTAGAGCAATTCACTGTTAAAGTGGGATATCCAGATCAATGGAATGACTTCAGCACAATTAACCTCAAGCCTGACTCATTATTAGAGAATTATAAACAAGTTTTAGCCTGGTCATATGATGATATGATTGGCAAAATTGGCCAACCTGTCCGTCAATGGGAATGGGGCATGACGCCACAAACAGTCAATGCTTATTTCAACCCTGTTCAAAACGAAATTGTGTTCCCAGCGGCAATTTTACAAGCACCTTTCTTTGATCCTAATGTTGACCCAGCCTATAACTATGGTGCAATTGGCGCTGTAATTGGTCACGAGATGGGCCATGGTTTTGATGACCAAGGCAGTTTATACGATGGTACGGGGCAATTACGTAACTGGTGGAGTGAGAGTGCCAAAACTCACTTTAAAGAGAAAACAGCCAAGCTTGTTGAGCAGTATAACGCATTTGCTGTTGATGGTTTAAATGTGAATGGTGAGCTTACATTAGGTGAAAACATTGGCGATCTCGGTGGATTAAATATCGCCTTGAGTGCTTATAAACAATTTGCCAAAGAAAATTACCCAAATGGTGAGCCCCCAATTATTGACGGAACAACTGGGTTACAACGTTTCTTCATTGCTTGGGCTCGTACTTGGCAAGAACTGTCAAATAAAGAATCTGAGCGTAATAAGATTATGACAGACCCTCATAGCCCTAACCAATTCCGTGCTAATGGCGTAGTACGCAATATTGATGACTGGTATCAAACATTTGGTGTTGATAAAAATAACACACTATATTTGGCACCAGAGCAACGTATTCGTATTTGGTAATTTATCAATGAAAAAAGAAGGCTCGAGATTTAACTTTAGCCTTCTTTTTATGACTAGAAAAATTAAATTGTTTTCAAATCAATCCAATACGCTAAATAGTTCAAGTTGTGGCTAGGCAGCAAGAGACGCTAAGCCCTAGGAGCATACATAAGTATGTGACTAGGGTTAGCGAGCGCAGCTAACAACGCCACAGCTTGAAATATGACGCGTATTATTTGATGACGCCGCAGGCCATTCTAGCCCCACCACCGCCTAACGCTTCTGGATTATCAGAATAGTTATCACCACCCACATGCACCATCAATGCACGGTCTTGAACATCTTTGAGTGATTTTAAACGTGGTGCTAGTACCGCGTAATCAGCATTACCTTGGCTATCGGCAACTAGACCGGGTAAATCACCTAAATGCCCTGTGTTATCATAAGGGCCTTTGTGGACACCTGTTTTAGCGGGGTCTAAATGACCGCCTGCTTTTAATGCAGGTACCGATTTGCCATCTTTCTCTGCGGGTTCGCAACTTGGGTTCTCATGAATATGAAACCCATGAATGCCTGCTTGTAGGCCCGTTAATTTTGGTGTAAATAGTAATCCATATTCTGTTTCTGAGATAACAACTTCACCAATTGCTTTACCATCACCTGTTGGGGTCGCTTCTTTTAATACAACAGTAGATTGAGCAGCGTATGCTGTCCCCGCTGTCAATAATGCAGCCAGTAAACACATTTTTAACTTCATTTTGCCTCCGGTGGATAACTTTTATCTATCATTCCATCGACTTACCTAAAGACCTTAACAAGGTAAGAACTATTACTATCTATTGATAATTACAATGACTCTATCTTAAGTTAACACAAATTAGTTATCACTTTGGTGCTACATTTGAGTTTAGTTAAAAATTGGCGGTTATATCACAGTGAGCGATAAGAAATAAAGGAAATGACAGTATAACAGTGGGTTATTCACCGATAGGCATTGATATGAAATTGACAAGTTAATAAAAAAGCCAATCAAATTAAATGATTGGCTTTTTTGTTTGAATGCAAAAGGGAATTATTATTTCTCTTTCACTTCCCATTTACCATCAACGTAGAATGCACTCCACCCCGTCGCTTTACCATTTTTTTCTGAAGAAACATATTGCTGTTTCGTTTTACGACTAAAACGGACGACAGTTGGGTTACCTTCGCCATCTTCAGCTGGTGCTTCAGCCAAATAAGCCAGTTTTTCAGGTAAACGGTCTTTAAAGCGCTGTAATTCTGCAACTAATGGTGCACGCGTTTCTCGTGATTTTGGGAATGTGTTTGCCGCAAGGAAAACCCCAGCAGCACCATCACGTAACACAAAATACGCATCGGATTTTTCACATGGAAGTTCCGGTAATGGAACCGGGTCTTCTTTCGGTGGTGCGACTTCGCCATTTCGTAAGATTTTACGCGTATTTTTACACTCTTCGTTAGTACAACCCATGTACTTACCAAAACGCCCCATTTTCAGGTGCATTTCTGATCCACACTTGTCACATTCAATGACTGGGCCGTCATAACCCTTAATACGAAATTCGCCTTCTTCGATTTCATAACCTTCACATGCAGGGTTATTACCACATACATGTAATTTACGGCCATTATCAATCAAATAGCTGTCCATCGCGGTGCCACACTTTGGACAGCGACGTTTTGCTCTTAACGCATTAGTTTCCGCATCATCCCCTTCAAGCACATTCAAGACTTCGTCTTCAGGGATAAGGTTTATTGTTTTCTTACAACGTTCTTTTGGTGGTAGCGCGTAACCAGAACAACCTAAAAATACCCCGGTTGATGCAGTACGGATACCCATATGACGTTCACAATCAGGGCAAATGATTGAGGTGATCACCATTGGGTTAGTACGCATTCCCCCTTCCTCTGGTTCTTTTTCAGCAACATCTAGCTGCTTACTAAAGTCAGAGAAGAATTCATCTAATACGGCTTTCCACTCAGCATCATGATTTGCAACATGGTCCAGTTGGTCTTCCATACGCGCAGTAAAATCGTAGTTCATCAGGTCGTTAAAGTTTTCCTCTAAACGATCCGTTACAATCTCACCCATTTTCTCTGCATAAAAACGACGATTTTCAACTTTGACATAACCTCTGTCTTGGATCGTCGAAATAATCGCTGCATACGTCGAAGGACGACCAATACCACGTTTTTCGAGCTCTTTAACTAAAGATGCTTCACTAAAGCGAGCTGGTGGCTTAGTAAAGTGCTGGCTAGGTAATAGCTCAATTAAAGATAACTCCGCACCAACTTGTATTGGTGGCAATGTTTTATCTTCATCATTTTTACGCAGTGCAGGCATGACTTTCGTCCAACCATCGAAACGTAAAGTACGCCCTTTGGCTTTTAGTTCAAAATCACCTGCTTTGACTGTCAAGGTTGTTGAATCATATTTTGCTGGCGTCATTTGACAGGCCACAAACTGATTCCAAATTAATTGATACAACCTTTTCGCATCGTTCTCCATGTCTTTTAGTGACTCAGGTAAAACATCGACACTAGAAGGACGAATGGCTTCGTGCGCCTCTTGCGAATTATCTTTACTGCTATAAACATTCGCATCTTTTGGCAGATATTTAGCGCCAAAATTATCATTAATATAGCCACGAACCATATCCAATGCATCTTGGCTCAAGTTTGTTGAGTCAGTACGCATATAAGTGATATACCCTGCTTCATAAAGACGCTGAGCCATCATCATGGTTTTTTTCACGCCAAAACCTAAACGAGTACTGGCGGCTTGTTGCAACGTTGACGTGATATACGGTGCGCTCGGCTTACTTGATGTCGGCCTATCTTCACGGTCAACAACCGCAAAACGGGCTTTTTCAAGTAGCTTAACTGCTGCCTCTGTTTGCGCTTTATTGACTGGTTTAAATGCCTTACCACCTTGTGAAGTGACTTCCATACGCAAGTTAGCGATATCTTTATCAGCTAAATCGGCATGCAGTTCCCAATATTCTTCAGGGACGAAAGCTTTAATTTCCCGTTCACGTTCAACAATGAGTTTCACTGCAACTGACTGAACACGGCCAGCCGATAAGCCACGAGCGACTTTTTTCCACAGCAACGGAGAAACCATATAACCCACAACTCGGTCCATAAAACGACGCGCTTGTTGTGCGTTAACTCTATCTATGTTTAATTCCCCAGGGCTATCAAATGCCTGAGTGATCGCATTTTTGGTGATCTCATTAAATACAACACGACTAAAACGAGAATCGTCTCCACCTATCACTTCGCGTAAATGCCACGCAATAGCTTCCCCTTCGCGGTCCAAGTCCGTTGCGAGGTAGATGTGTTCGGCATCCTCCGCCAATGATTTAAGTTCAGAAACCACTTTTTCTTTACCCGGTAGAATTTGATAATTCGCTTTCCAACCATGGTAAGGGTCGATCCCCATGCGCTTAACTAACGCATCACGCGGATCTTTTTTTACTTTCTTTGTTTTGTCGGTAGATGAGCCTGTACTCTTTTGTGAGCCGGTTTGTGAACCAGAGCCGCTTTTCGGCAGATCACGAATGTGGCCAACGCTGCTTTTTACAACGTAGCCACTGCCAAGATACTTATTAATCGTTTTGGCCTTTGCCGGGGACTCCACTATAACAAGAGCTTTACCCATATTTACCTTTACCTAAATATCAACAATGGCGCATTTCTACATTAAAATGCGCAAAATGAGAATCTCTTTTTTATATTGCGACACAATCACAATATATCAATATATTTTTAAACAATTATTTGTGTTGAAACAAAACTTATAAACTCAATCACGTTATTCTAAAAAGCACAAAGTGTCTTCTAGTTGACTGATTTTAACCACATAAAGATGTTTAGTCACAATTGAAAACCACACACTCTACCTGATAAAATGCTAGAAGCAACCAATTATTTTTTCAAGGAAGCCAAGTTATGCAAGATAATTTACCGTTCATCACAAAAAAAGAGTTACTTGAAAAAGCTAATGATATCATAAAGAAACATGATGATTATATTCATGGTATGTTTGTTGACACCGTTGAGCAGCATCGGGGTACATTGGTATTTAAAGGAGAATTCTTCTTAGATGAGAACAATATTCCTACTTTAAAAAGTACAGCTGCTTTTAATATGTACAAACATCTCGCTCATGTACTGTCAGAACAATACCAATTAAGTGATAATAACTAATTAACACGTTTGCTTTTTGTATAAAATTTACCGGCTTTAACGCCGGTAAATTAATAGTAGATTTAAAAACGCTTATTCGCTAGGCGAAATTTAAAATTACAAGAGTGGTTTTTGCCCGCGTTGCCACCAGCGCAATAATAAGTTATCCACGCTCTTTGCCGCGCTTCCCATAAACTTATCCATCATTTTTTTACTTAACACATAACGAATACTAACTATTTCCTTAGTATCAATTGCATTGATAATAAAATCATCACTTACACCAATATTATCTACTAGCCCTTTATCAAGAGCCTGTGAGCCATACCAATACTCCCCTGTCGCAACTGCGTCAATATCTAAAGATGGGCGATTTTGATGAACAAATTGTTTAAACAATTCATGTGTTGAATTTAAATCTTCAACAAATTTTTTACGGCCTTGTTCCGTGTTTTCACCTAACATGGTCAATGTACGCTTGTATTCACCTGCGGTATGAAGTTCAACGTCAACATCATGTTTTTTTAATAACCGATGAATATTCGGAATTTGAGCAACCACACCAATCGAACCAATAATGGCAAATGGTGCAGCAATAATTTTATCTGCAATGCATGCCATCATGTATCCGCCACTCGCCGCAACTTTATCAACCGCAATGGTAAGTGGGATATTTTTTTCTTTGATTCTTAATAATTGAGAAGCTGCTAAACCGTAACCATGAACCATTCCACCAGGGCTTTCAAGTCTTAACAAAACTTCATCTTGTTGATCGGCAACAGCAAGAATTGCACTGATCTCTTCACGTAAAGAGGCAACTTCGCGGGCATCCATGCTACCTTTAAAGTCTAAGACATATAAACAAGGTTTTTTAACCCCTGTTTGGCCTAATTTCGCCCCTGTTTTCTCACTTTTTGATTTCGCTTTTTGCTGCTTTTTAAATGCTTTCAACCACGCTTTATGTTCTGGTTCATTCATTTTAATTTGTTGCATTTGGCGTTGGCGCTCACGATAACTTTCACCTAAATCTGTGATTTTTAAAGCACCTTTAGCCCCTTGTCGGCGCATACCTACACCAAACACAAAGACAGCTAGCAAAACCACCGCCACCAAAATAGTGACGACTTTTGCTAAAAATAGCCCATACAATGAGAAATACTCCACAATCTGATCCTTTTGATGTTTATCTTCAATTACAAAAATAATCTCACGATTACGTGCAAACAACCAGAAAAAAACAGAGTTAGCACACAAACTTCGTTAATAACTATGTTAGATTAGCCAATTATCACAATCAGTGCGATGATAACCGTACATGCTAATCACAATAGTAGGAAAGAATATGCTCCAATATCAACCTAGACAAGACCTATTGAAAGGTAAAACGATTCTTGTAACCGGTGCCGGTGATGGCATTGGCCGTGAAGCCGCTCTCACTTATGCGCGCTATGGTGCATCCCTTATCCTTGTTGGTAGAACACAGCATAAATTACAATCCGTTAGTGATGAAATAGCCGCTTTAGGTGGAAGTAAGCCACCTTGCTTTATATTAGACTTATTAACTGCAACAATTGATGACTGCTATACTCTAGCCTCGCAAGTTGCCGCAATAACACCTTATTTAGATGGCGTATTACACAATGCCGGAATACTTGGTGTCGTTGCCCCCATCACTGAGCAACCCAGCGACCTATGGCATGATGTTATGCAAATAAATGTTAATGCCACATTTATGCTAACTCAAGCATTGCTCCCTTTGTTACTCAAAGCACCTAATGCCTCATTAGTTTTCACCAGTTCGAGTGTAGGTAAGCAAGGTCGCGCCGGTTGGGGCGCCTATGCTGTATCAAAATTTGCCACCGAAGGTTTAATGCAAGTGCTAGCCGAAGAATATAAGCAGACTAATCTTCGTGTAAATTGTATTAACCCAGGCGGCACTCGAACCTCAATGCGAGCAAGTGCATTTCCTGATGAAAATCCGCTTAAATTAAAAACCCCTGCTGATATCATGCCTATTTATATCTATTTGATGGGCGATGATAGCCTGCGTAAAACGGGAAGTAGTTATGATGCTCAACCCGGACGTAAACCTGGTGCTGCGGAGTAAACACGATGTCTCAAAATCGACACGAAGAACGCCAACAACGTTTAAAAGAAAAAGTAGATGCACGTATTGAAGCCGCACAAATTGAACGAGGGATCGTTATTGTCTTTACTGGAAATGGGAAAGGCAAAACCACAGCCGCATTTGGAACTGTCTGCCGTACAGTAGGCCATGGTAAAAAAGCCGCTGTTGTTCAATTTATTAAAGGAGGTTGGGATAATGGCGAACGCGAACTACTAGAACCACAAGGCGTCCCCTTCTATGTTATGTCAACAGGGTTTACGTGGGAGACTCAAAATAAAGAGACCGATACCCTTGCTTGTATGGAAACTTGGCAGTACGCCAAGCAATTGTTAAGTGACCCACAGTACGATTTAGTCATTTTAGATGAGCTCACCTATATGGTGAGTTATCATTACCTCGAATTAGCAGAGGTGGTTCAAGCATTACAAAGCCGTCCTACCAATCAGTCTGTCGTGATCACGGGTAGAGGTTGCCACCGAGATTTGATCGAATTAGCCGATACAGTAACAGAAATGCGCCCAGTGAAACATGCATTTGATATTGGGATTAAAGCTCAAAAAGGGATTGATTGGTAACTAACCACTAAATAAAGTGCAATAATTCGATATTTATACAGTTGTGGTACTGTTAAAGTTAAAGGAGATACTCTAAATAACTTGTATGGTTCAATTGCTGCAAATGTGAATAATAACGCTGCTGCACGTAACGATGTTTACATTAAACTCAAAGCGACATTCAATAATAATTATGGGCAAATTACAGCCGCTAATAACCAAAAGCTTGATATTGGCACATTAGAAAACTACGCAGGAAAAGTGACTGCTGGGAAAACCTAACTATTGATTCCAAAAATCGGGTTAATAATCAGTATGGGGCTTTACGTTCGACTAATACCACTAAGATCACCAGCCCTATCGTCACGAGTGGAACGACAGGAAGCATCTCCGGTAATCGTGTGATTATTGATGCTGTTGTGACTAACTAAAATATCCTACGCTTAAAAAAGGCGGTCATTTCTAAATGACCGCCTTTTTATTATGGCTAATTACAGAATTAATATTCTGAATTAATCACCACCTCTTCACCAAAACGCCCTGCTTTTGGTAATGGTTGATAAGACGAATTAGCTGCACGTAAAATACGGACACCACGAATACCTAACTCATGAGCTGCCGCGATATCTGCATCAGCATCACCATAATAAATGGTTAATTTGTGATCGCGCATCCAGCTCACCTTATTATTTTGCCCTGGCTCATCGCCTGCAAAAATGACAGGTTGCATTTTATCTGCAGGTATTGCTAAACCTTCTTGAACGTATTTAGTCACCGTTTCTGTTTTTGTTTTCGTACGGCCTGTGATGAAATAGACAGTATCACCGCGATCTAAGTGCATTTTGACTAAATCAATACCCACTTGTTTTGGCATACTGAATTTGTCCCACTCATTATTCATTTTTTCCCAAAATTGTTGGTTTTTGAGATAGCTAAAGTCGTTAGGAGAGAACTCTAATTTACCACGGTAAAAACCTGGACTCGAAAATAACACCGTATCATCGATATCAAACCCAACAGCCATTGGCGCTTTGCCTTCTAGGCTTTGTTTAATTTGTTCGATGGAAACCCAATGAATAGGCTGTTGTTGAGCTAGTTCAACAACGGTAACCCCAGGGCTTACGGTTTCTGGCATTGGAATTTTTGCTTGAGACGTTGCTGTAAAACTTAATGCCAATGCAATCGCACTCAAAGTCAGTGTTATTTTTTTCATGTTTTGTCCTTATTCAGGTTTATCCACTTAAACCATTCTTTATTTATCTGGATAAACTGGGTAAGTAATAGGTTTATCTGTAAATTTGTCTTTATTATCAGTAGTAACCCAATATTTTGTGAGTCACATCCCACAAGAAAGGTCATACTAAGACTTTTAATTACATTAAAATGAGACAAACATCTCATAAATATCATCTATTACTGATAGCTTTCATAATAATGTGAACTAGAACATTAGATCAAAAAAAGCTGAGGGTGGAGCCTCAGCTTTTTTAATATTCGAGAATTGCAATTAATCTAGATGCGAGTACGACGTTTCGCCGTTGGTCTTGAAGATTGACGTTTTGATGCAGGACGTGATGCAACTTGCGTATGGCGTTTTACTGCACGGCGAATTTGGTTCGCTTTAATACGACGTTGGTCACGCTCAACGGCAACTTTGCTTTCAGTTTCTACCGGCAATTCCACCAGCTCGCGGAGATAATTGGTTTGTTCTAAACCCAGTTCCGTCCATCCTCCACGTGGTAAACCTTTCGGTAAATCAATATCACCATAACGCACACGGATTAAACGGCTCACTTGAACACCAACCGATTCCCAAAGGCGACGGACCTCGCGGTTACGCCCTTCAGTTAAAGTGACGTTAAACCATTGATTCATCCCTTCTCCGCCACGGTAAGAAACCGTTTTAAAAGAAGCAGGACCATCTTCCAACTGTACGCCTTGTGTTAATTGACGAATTTTTGCTTCATTGATTTCACCAAACACACGTACAGCATATTCACGCTCAACTTCACGGCTCGGGTGCATTAAACGATTAGCTAGCTCACCATCAGTCGTAAATAACAATAAACCACTGGTGTTAACATCTAAGCGGCCAACAGCAATCCACCGTGCTCCCGTTAAGCGAGGTAAACGGTTAAAGACAGTTGGGCGCCCTTCTGGATCATGGCGTGTACATAATTCACCTTCTGGCTTGTAATAAGCCATTACACGGCAAATTTCTTTTTCAGGTTCTTTGATAGCTAATAAACGACCATCTAAACGAATTTTTGTTGCTGGTGTGACTTCAACACGGTCTCCAAGTGTCGCAATTTTGCCATCAACACTAATACGACCCGCTTGCAGGAATGTTTCGATTTCTCGACGAGAACCATGCCCTGAACGAGCAAGGATTTTCTGTAATTTTTCAGTTTTTTGCGGTTTTACGCTCATGTAACCCTCTGCTGTCGCCTTCACAGGCGTCAAATATCTTTTTGGCGCGTCATCTTGTGACCGTACCAAAAAGTAATGAATTTGAAAACCCACGCATTATACACAGGTTTGTCCTGAACCCCTATAACTTATCTGAATATCGCACTTTCAATACGATTTTATTTAATTCCGTGCTAAATCTTAGGCTTTTAGGTATTTGTATTTATTCAAAAGGCGTTGGGTCCCCTGTTCCGACGCGTGCCACAACAGGTGTATCATCAGTAAAGTCAATCACAGTTGTTGGTTTTTGCCCGATATAACCACCGTGTATAACTAAATCGACTTGTTTATCAAGTAAATCGCGAATTTCTTCAGGATCTGATTGCGTGAAATCATCGCCAGGCATAATCAAACTGGTTGACATCAAAGGTTCACCAACAGCTTCGAGTAAATCTCGAGCAATCGGGTTTGATGGCACTCGTAAGCCAATGGTTTTACGTTTTTCATTCATTAAACGCCGTGGAACTTCTTTCGTTGCCCGTAAAATAAAGGTGTAATTACCTGGCGTATTATTTTTAATTAAACGGAAAACGGTGTTATCAACATGTGCGTAATTCGATAGCTCAGAGAGATCTCGACACATTAAAGTGAAATTATGGTTAGCATCAAGCTGACGGATACGACAAATACGTTGCAAAGCATCTTTTTCTTCTAAACGGCATCCAATGGCGTATCCTGAATCCGTAGGGTAAACAATGACACCGCCTTTATTTAGAATTTCAACACTCTGGCTAATCAGCCTTGCTTGAGGATTATCCGGATGGACATAAAAAAACTGGCTCATACATACCTCTAATTTTTGGGTATCGACAGCATCACCCGGCAAAAACACCTATAAATGCTACTATCTCTTAATTCCATGAGATGACCTACTCAGAAATAAATCATCACTTATAATAATTATTTTACACCGCATTATTAATACATCAATTAATTAGCTGCTTTTTACCGCATTCCAAAGAGTCCAGACTGCATTATCATCATTAGGTAACCATAAATTTCGGCCAAGCTCTATCCAAGAACATGGCCGATGAAAATCTGAACCCACCGATGTGTATAAATTTGCATTATTGGCTAATTCCGCTAAATACTGCTTTTCATGTGGCGGCTGCTGGCAATGAGAAACTTCCATGGCATCACCTCCACACTGTTTAAAATACGCAACCAACCGTTTTAACCATTTATTGGATAATTGATATTTCGCAGGATGAGCTAATACTGCAATACCACCGGCCGCATGAATTGCGTCGATAGAGTCTTGAATTGAGCACCACTTCGCAGGAACGTAACCTATTTTTCCTTTTGATAAATAACGCTTAAATACGTTATTAATGGTTTTTTCTTTACCTATTTTCACAATATACTGTGCAAAATGAGCCCGCGTTACCTGCCCACCACCAGAAATATGTTGCACATTTTCCCATGCGTCATCAATCCCTGCTTTTTGTAATCGCCTGCCCATCTCAATACCACGCTCGAAGCGACGTTCAGATTGTGCTTTCAACAATTGAGCCATAGCGGGGTGTGAAGTCGAAAAATTTAACCCCACAATATGTATTTCAATGTTTTCCCACAGTGTCGAAATTTCAACACCATTGACTAACTCAATTGGCCTTTCATTTTCAGTAAGATAGCGACGAGCCTCAAATACACCTTCACAGGTATCATGATCTGTGATCGCTAAAATATTAACCCCTTTTTCAATCGCACGTTCGATTAACTCTGCTGGAGTAAGGTCACCATCCGAAGCATTCGTATGGCTATGTAAGTCGTAGCGAGTCACTAATGGCGGCGAAGCAGTCGACAGATTGATATCTTCTCTAATTTCCATGTACAACTATATTTCCTAATAAAGTAACAAAGTTCTTGACATAAACAACGCGATCCAGTTAACTAGTACGCAAGATAGCTAAGGCTAAAAATCATCAGTTTATCCAGTGAGGCATACAATGAATTTATTTAACTTATCAAATCGTTGGTGGCGTGACTTCCCAAATTGGGCGGAAGCCGCACACGCATAGTTATTGTATGTCTCAGTGCCAAACCCGCCCTTCATCGGCGGGTTTTTTTATGTCAAAAATTAGCGTAAGGCAACATAATGAACGAACAAAACACCACATTAGCACATTTTAAGTATCTGGATAGCCCAATTAATTATCAGCCTGACCCTACATTATTATTTAATCATCTGTGCCATCAAGTTCCATCGACAATGTTGTTGGAGTCTGCTGAAATTAATAATAAGGCCAACTTACAAAGCTTACTGGTTGTCAACAGCGCGCTACGTATTCGTGCTTTTGGCCAACAAGTTGAAATAGAAGCATTGACGCCAAATGGTCAAGCCTTATTACCAAAGCTGTTAGCACAATTAACCCATTTAATCACACATCATAGCATGCAAGAAAATAGGTTAACGGTAACGTTTAGCCAACCTGCAAAGGATTTAGACGAAGATAGTCGCCTGAAGGCAGCATCTTGTTTAGACGTTTTACGTGCTCTGCCCGTTCTCGCGCAAGCCTATTCAACAAAACCTGAAAACCTGTTTGTTGGTGGTTTGTTTGCATACGATTTAGTCGCCAGTTTTGAAGATTTACCCAAGGTGAATACCGTTAATCACTGCCCTGACTATTGTTTTTTTGTTGCTGAGCATTATTTAGTGATTGACCACCAAAATCAGGCTGCTCGACTCAAAAGTTGCCTATTTACGCAAAATGAGCAAGATGTCGAAACGGTTACACAACGCCACGCACAAATTATCGCTTCGTGCCGTGCGTTCTTACCCGCACTTCCTTTAGCAACAGCACCTGATTTTGCGGTCTCGATAAACAAAAATGACCAACAATACGGGGAAATTGTCACCTCATTAAAAGAAGCCATATACCGTGGTGATATTTTTCAGGTTGTGCCTTCTCGTAAATTTACGATGCCATGCTCACATCCCTTAATTGCATATCAAAAACTCAAAGCACAAAACCCAAGCCCTTATATGTTCTACATGCAAGATGAAGCATTCACACTCTTTGGGGCTTCACCTGAAAGCGCACTCAAATATGCAACAGCAAATCGCAAAGTGGAAATTTATCCTATCGCAGGAACCCGCCCTCGTGGGCGTAACGCGCAGGGTGAATTAGACCTCGACTTAGACAGCCGAATTGAACTTTCCATGCGCTCAGATGAAAAAGAACTCGCTGAACACATCATGTTAGTTGACTTAGCTCGCAACGATTTAGCCCGTATTTGTGAAGCCGGTAGCCGTTACGTCGCCAACCTAACTAAGGTTGACCGTTACTCTTTCGTGATGCACTTAGTTTCTCATGTTGTGGGAACATTGCGCCAAGATTTAGATGTTTTTCATGCATACCAAGCTTGCATGAATATGGGGACTTTAACGGGTGCACCAAAGGTAAAAGCCATGCAACTGATTGCTCAATATGAGCAAGAACGCCGAGGGTCATACGGAGGAGCTGTAGGATATTTTCAAGGAAATGGTGATTTTGATACCTGTATCGTTATTCGCTCTGCGTACGTAGAAAATGGTATTGCCACTGTGCAAGCGGGAGGTGGTGTCGTTCTAGATTCCATACCTCAAGCTGAAGCCGATGAAACCCGTAATAAGGCACGTGCAGTGATCCGTGCAATTGCCCAAGCACATCAAGTTAAGGAGTTATTCTAATGGCGAACATTTTACTGCTCGATAACGTTGACTCCTTTACTTATAACCTAGTAGACCAACTGCGCACAGGTGGCCATAACGTGGTTATTTATCGCAATACAGTCAATGTAGAACATATTTTATCTGTATTAAATCAAATGATTTCACCGATACTAGTCTTATCACCCGGCCCTGGTAAACCGAGTGAAGCAGGTTCAATGCCAGAAGTATTAATGCGAGTAAAAGGCAAAATTCCTGTTATTGGTATTTGCTTAGGTCACCAAGCCATCGTTGAAGCTTATGGCGGAACGGTTTCAGCTGCTGGTGAAATTTTGCATGGTAAATCTTCGATTGCCACACATGATGGTTTAGCTATGTTTAATCATCTTGAAAACCCAATATCAGTGGCGCGTTACCACTCTCTTGTTGGTAGCCAAATTCCGGAAAGCTTAACCATTTGTGCCCATTCAAATGGCATGGTCATGGCTGTACGTAATGATAGCGATAGAGTTTGTGGATTCCAATTTCATCCCGAATCCATTTTAACAACGCAAGGTAAACAGTTGCTAGAAAACACTGTGGCATGGGCTCTTTCTACTCCCAATGCAACCGAACCTACTCATTCGCACTAACGGAATACTAAAGAGCCAATTATGCAAAATATTTATGATAAGTTATTTAAAGCGCAACCACTGACTCAACAAGAAAGCCAGTACTTGTTTAATGCTATTATTCAAGGCGAATTAACAGAACCTCAATTAGCTGCTGTGTTAATCAGTATGAAAATGCGAGGTGAACAACCGCAAGAAATTGCTGGAGCCGCGTTAGCTTGTTTAGAGAATGCACAGCCATTTCCCCGCCCTGACTACCCATTCAGCGACATCGTTGGCACTGGGGGAGATGGCGCAAATAGTATCAATATTTCCACA
Organism: Providencia sp. PROV004; assembly: GCF_011045615.1. NCBI lineage: Bacteria > Pseudomonadati > Pseudomonadota > Gammaproteobacteria > Enterobacterales > Morganellaceae > Providencia > Providencia sp. PROV004. The sequence continues at coordinate 2,374,496 of NZ_CP042859.1, read as the reverse complement.
GCAAGCGCATTCGTTGCTGCTGAATGTGGGATTAAAGTGGCGAAACACGGTAATCGAAGTGTTTCGAGCCGTTCAGGTTCTTCGGATTTACTTGCCGCCTTTGGTATCGCCTTAGACCTCAGTGCGCAAAGTGCTCGTGACGCATTAGATGAGCTTGGTGTTTGTTTTTTATTCGCACCACAATACCACAGTGGGTTCCGTCATGCTGCCCCTGTGCGTACTCAACTAAAAACTCGAACGTTATTTAATGTATTGGGGCCATTAATTAATCCAGCTCGCCCACCGATTGCCCTTATCGGTGTGTACCAAGGATCATTGGTAAAACCTGTGTCTGAAACACTACAGATGCTTGGTTTTACCCGTGCAGCTGTGGTACACAGTGGAGGGATGGATGAAGTTTCATTACATGCAGTTACTCAAGTCGCTGAATTAAAAGATGGCAAAGTACAACATTATCAATTAACTGCTGATGATTTTGGGCTAGCACCATATCAATTACGCGACTTAGAAGGCGGTACACCTGATGAAAACCGCGTATTGCTTAGTGATTTACTTCAAGGCCATGGCCAAGCGGCTCACGAAGCGGCTGTAGCGGCCAATGTTGCCATGCTGATGCGTATTAATGGCCATGAAGATTTAAAACAAAACAGCGAACACGCACTTGCAATTATTCGTAGCGGTAAAGCATTTGACCGCGTTACAGCTCTCGCGGCAAGGAACCAATAAAATGAAAGCGACAGTCTTACAAAAAATTGTTGATGATAAAGTTGACTATTTAATTGAACGCAAAGCCAAGCAGCCGTTAGAAAGCTTTATTGCTGAAGTTCAGCCTAGCCAGCGTAGTTTCTATAACGCACTAAGCGCTAAACGCCCTGTTTTTATTTTAGAGTGCAAAAAAGCGTCTCCTTCAAAGGGTTTGATCCGTGCTGATTTCGACCCTGCGATGATAGCCAAGACATATGCACCTTATGCGAGTGCGATTTCCGTTCTCACCGATGAAAAATATTTTCAAGGCAATATGGATTACTTAACGATTGTCAGTAATACCGTAAAGCAACCCGTATTATGCAAAGATTTTATCATTGACCCATACCAAATCTATCTTGCACGTTACTACCAAGCAGATGCCATTTTACTGATGTTATCTGTATTAAATGATGATGAATATATCGCATTGGCTGAAGTTGCTCATCAACTGAGTATGGGGATATTAACGGAAGTCAGTAATGAAGAAGAATTAGAGCGAGCAATTCGGTTAAAAGCCAAAGTGGTTGGCATCAATAATCGGGATTTACGCGACCTTTCTATTGATTTAAATCGGACTCGTGAGCTCGCGCCTCGCTTAGCAAAAGAAACGATAGTGATCAGTGAGTCAGGTATTCATCAACACCAACATATTCAGTCACTGAGACAGTTTGCAAATGGTTTTTTAATTGGTAGTGCACTAATGGAGCAAGCTGACTTAGATAGAGCCATTCGAAGCCTGTTAGTTGGGGAACATAAAGTCTGTGGTTTAACCCGCGAACAAGATGCAAAAGCCGCATTTAAAGCAGGAGCACACTACGGTGGATTAATTTTTGCTGAAACCTCCCCGAGAAAAGTGACATTGTCACAAGCCCAAAATATCATTCATGCAGCGCCGTTAAAATATGTCGGTGTTTTCCGTAATCAGTCCGCCGATTTTGTTGCCCATATTGCCAAACAGCTTGCGTTATCTGCGGTGCAACTACATGGTGAAGAAGACTCTGCTTATATCAATACGTTAAAAACATTTTTACCAAACTACTGTGAAGTTTGGAAAGCGCTTGATATGTCAAGAACAACTTTAAATGACTATGACACACAAGACATTGATGTGTTACTACTGGATAACGGACAAGGTGGCACTGGTAAAACCTTCAATTGGTCAGAAATCCCTTCATCTGCAACACAAAAAATAATGATTGCGGGGGGACTTACACCAGATAACTGCCTAGATGCTGCAAAGTTACTGTGCAACGGATTAGACTTTAATTCAGGGGTTGAAATTGAACCTGGTATAAAAAGTGAACAAAAAATAAATTTGGTGTTGTCAGCGTTGTTAGCCGAATCAACGGCTCACTAATACACAACGAAAAGATAAAACTCCAACACCAATTAATGTAACTGTTAAAATGGACAATAAATAATGAGTAAATTAGATCCGTATTTTGGCGAGTTTGGTGGGCAATATGTCCCAGAAATTCTGATCCCTGCATTAAATCAATTAGAAGACGCGTTTATCGACGCACAGAATGATGCTGAGTTTATTCGTGAATTTCACGACTTACTAAAAAATTATGCAGGTCGCCCTACTGCACTAACATTATGTAAAAACTTAACTGCCGGTACAAAAACAAAACTCTATTTAAAACGCGAAGATTTACTGCACGGCGGCGCACATAAAACCAATCAAGTATTAGGCCAAGCGCTACTGGCTAAGCGAATGGGAAAAAACGAAATTATTGCAGAAACCGGTGCTGGGCAACATGGAGTTGCAACCGCACTGGCTTGTGCATTATTGAATATGAAATGCCGTATCTACATGGGCGCTAAAGATGTTGAACGCCAGTCTCCCAATGTATTTCGTATGAAATTAATGGGTGCTGAAGTTATATCTGTTCATAGCGGTTCGGCAACCTTGAAAGATGCGTGTAATGAAGCATTAAGGGACTGGTCTGGCAGCTATGATAAAGCTCATTATTTATTAGGAACTGCGGCGGGTCCACACCCTTACCCAACAATTGTACGTGAATTCCAACGTATGATTGGTGATGAAGCAAAACAACAAATTCTTGAAAAAGAAGGCCGTTTACCCGATGCTGTCGTTGCCTGTATTGGTGGTGGTTCAAATGCAATCGGTTTATTTGCCTCTTTTATTCCAGAAGAACATGTGAAACTAATTGGTGTTGAACCTGCTGGATTAGGTATTGAATCAGGCCAACATGGTGCGCCATTAAAACATGGTCGTGTTGGGATTTATTTCGGTATGAAATCACCGATGATGCAAACTAGTGAAGGTCAAATTGAAGAGTCATATTCCATCTCTGCAGGATTAGATTTTCCTTCTGTTGGACCTCAACATGCTCATTTAAATAGTATTGGTCGCGCAGAATATGTTTCGATTACCGATGATGAAGCCCTGAATGCTTTTAAATTATTATCACGTAAAGAAGGAATAATTCCAGCATTAGAATCTTCTCATGCCCTCGCATATGCATTAAAAATGGCAGAGCAAGAACCCAATAAAGAACAATTATTAATCGTCAATTTGTCTGGCCGTGGTGATAAAGATATTTTTACAGTGCATGATATTTTAGCCAGCAGAGGAGAAATTTAATGGAACGTTATACCCAACTTTTTAAACGTTTAACTCACGATAACCAAGGGGCATTTGTTCCATTTGTCACTTTAGGTGACCCTGATGCTGAATTATCATTAAACATTGTTGATGCTTTGATTGCTGGTGGCGCTGATGCATTAGAGATTGGTATTCCATTTTCTGATCCATTGGCGGATGGCCCAACCATCCAAAATGCAAATTTACGCGCATTTCAAAGTGAAATCACCCCGACTATTTGTTTCGAGTTACTAAGTCGTATTAGAGAAAAACACCCTACTATTCCGATTGGCTTATTAGTGTATGCAAATTTAGTTTTTACCAATGGTATTGAAAATTTTTATATTCGCTGCGAAAAAGCAGGTGTTGATTCCGTATTAGTTGCAGATGTCCCGATGTCCGAATCACAACCATTTCGTGAAGCTGCATTGGCACACAACATTGCTCCTATTTTTATTTGCCCACCCAATGCCAATGATGAATTACTGCAACAAATTGGGAAATATAGCCAAGGTTATACTTATTTGTTATCACGTGCAGGCGTAACAGGCACAGAAAAACGCGCTGAAACGCCATTAGCTCATTTATTGAGCCAATTAAATCAGTATAACGCGGCTCCTGCCCTACAAGGTTTTGGGATATCTGAACCTGAACAAGTCAAAGAAGCGATTAAAAATGGTGCAGCAGGTGCAATTTCTGGTTCAGCCGTGGTTAAAATCATCGAAAACAACTTAAATCGCCCTGATGTTATGCTTACATCATTAACTGAGTTTGTTGCAAAAATGAAAGCAGCAACACAGAAATAGGCTAAACAATAAATAGTAATCAAGTCATACTTAAGTTTATTGGCTTGATTACTTAAATCATATAATTAAATTTTGTCTGGGCGATTTTCAATCCTTTTAACGTTATTTTTAGAAATATTATTTAAATATATTCAGTATTTTTCAGTTTTAAAACTCTCAAATAGTCCAAAAAAACCAATCATAATATTTATTAATATAAACCACCAATATTAAAATCAACAGATACGTGTTATTACACTAGTACTTTCTCTTAATATATCCATATCAGAGTAAGTGTTACTATTTGATTAAATTAGCATTTTACGCACTAGATATATAAAACACTATTTATAGTATAATATGGGAGTATTACTCTCCCCATATTTTTATGACTCAACTTAAATACAATTAAATTTTAATGAAAATTAATATAACGCATAATCCCTATGCTTTAATGGAATTTTAATTAGCTATTTTTAATTTTATCTATAGTCTATTTTAGGGATATTTATGAAACATTCTACCAATCATTCTATCACTCATCCTATGATGAGAGTTAAGCCACTCTTTTTAAGTGTGTCTGTTATTTTAGGATCGATATCTATTGCTCACGGAGCAGTTGTTAATACCAATGGTGCTGGCGTAATAAATCAAAGTAATGGTCCTACTATCGTTCACATTAAAGGCGCAAGTGACAAAGGTGTTTCACACAACATTTATAGCCAATTTGATGTTGACCAAAAAGGGGTTATTTTAAATAACAGTACAGCCAACACGAATACCACTTTAGGGGGCCAAATTAATGGCAACTTAAATTTAAATAATGGTAATGGCCCTGCAAAAGTTATTTTGAATGAAGTTAATTCAAATAAAGCAAGTACTTTAGGCGGTATGATTGAAGTCGCTGGTGATAAAGCGCAAGTTATTGTTGCTAACGCATCAGGCATCACATGTAATAACTGTGGTTTTATTAATACCGATCGGGTGACTTTAACAACAGGTAAGCCAATTGTTGCTGGTGGTGAAGTTCTTGGCTATAACGTTGAAAAAGGTCAGATTATTATTAATAGCCGCTTACAGTCAGAGTCCCCTACTGATATTATCGCTCGCTCTGCAGTGATCCGTGGAGACATTCACGCCAAAGAAATTAATGTTGTAGCAGGCAATAACTTTGTTGATGCAAAAGGTAATTACATTACTAAGGTACAAGGAGTTGGGTCTGCCACGCGAATCGGTGTTGATGTCGCGGCTATGGGAGGGATGTATGCCAATAAAATTACGCTAGTTTCCACGGAAAGTGGAACCGGTGTTTCTAATAACGGAAACTTAATTGCCGGAACGGGTGGAGTAAACATTGATTCAACGGGATTAGTGTATAACCAAGCAGGTAAAATGAATGCCAATGGTAATATCAATATAAAATCCAATGGGTTATATAATACAGCAACTATTGTAGCGAATGGTGATGTTGATATTAATGCACAAAACTCAGTTCTGAGTAATGTGAATGGACAGATTAAGTCTAATGATGGCAATCTCAAACTGGCTTCAGCTACGAGTGTTGATAACCGAAGTGGTATTATTCATGCTCAGCAAGACATGAACATCGCGACTGCAAATATTGTTAACACTAACGGTTCAATTAAAACTAATCGTGGAAATATTGCAATTCGTGCGACAGGTAAGATTGATAATAACTATACCCTACGTAATAACGTCATTAATGTAGACGAACGAGGAATTCGAGCAGGCGGTGATTTATCAATTGATACGACAACACTTGCAAATAATAACTCTACGTTATCAGGCCGTGATATCACAATAAATGCCCGTAATATTGTCGCAAATGATAATAGCTCGCAAATTCTAGCTAAAAGAAAAATCGATATCGATTCTGTTACGTTACAAAACAATAATTCACTAATTAAATCCACCAATGGACAGACCAATATCACCCTATCAAGTAACCTAGTAAATAACGGTTATGCTGCAATCGATAGTGGAAAGGCATTAAATATCAAAGCTAACATCATTTACAACCAAGGTTCACTCGCTTCGGGCGCAGGTAAATCAAAATTTGATCTTTATTCTCTTAATAATCAGTATGGATTTATCAAAGCCAATAATTTAGACATCAAAACCACCCATTTAGGTAATGGGAGAGGTTTAATCACTGCAGATTCAAATGTGGTTGTTAATGCAACAAGTGTTGATAATAGCTACGCTAATGGGTTTAATAGTTACGCGAGTAAATTTGGTGTTGCTGGCCAAACGGGTGGGATCTACGCGAAAGATGGTTCAGCGACTATCAAAGCAAATAGCTTAAATAACTATTCTGGTGTTATTGCTGCTAATCAAACACAAAAAGCGACAAACGTAGGTGACATTGATATTACATTAAGAAATGACCTTGATAACCGTTATGGTAAAATCCAAGGTACAAATAATGTCACATTAGATGTAAATAAGTTAAATAATACTTACTCTGGTACTGTTGACGCTGGTAAAGATTTAACTATCGATACCTTTACTCGTGTAGATAATAATAATGGTCGCTTAAGCTCAATGGGAACGACTAAAATTACAAGTCCTGTAATTTACAATAGCCCTTATGGGCAAATTCTAGGTTCCATGATTATCTTAAATACACCTAATTATTACTAGTTAGGTAAAATAAGGAGGCAAATAGCCTCCTTATTTACTCCAAAGCAGAGTGCCAACAATATAATAAATAGAATTATTTTAGCACCATTAATGTTCCTTAAGCTACTTTAATTATTGCTCATATTAACAGTAAATAGAAGCGTTCTAAACCCAAGTAAAAAAACCTATTCAATTTAATATAGAGCATTCTTTACTCATTGATTTTATTGGAGATAAATAAGCCACCATAGAATAAATTATATTGGTTGTATTTTCAGTAACAAACCCCAAAAGTATTTATACTAACTCAATCAGTTTAATTGATTTTTATTTTACATATATTTAAAGCATAATTAAAAATACTCAAAGGAAAAAATAACTTAATAATAGGTTTATTATAGGGATATAAATGAAAACCTTTTCAAAATAAAGCCCTGATGGTAAGTTAATAAGATAGTTCTGATAAAACATTGTTCATTAGCAATTTTCTTTATTATATTTCCTAACATAAAAATAACTTTAATATTTTTAAAAATTAATGTGGTGCACATGAATTTTCGATTTATTTTTTTATTGTCAACGCTATTACCTTTAGCTGTATCAGCTAATACCGCACAAATTATTGACCAACAAATCAATAATCAAGCTAGCCAAGATCGCTCTCGCCAACAACAGACTCAACTTGAAGCTAAAGATGCCTTAGGTAAAACCAGAGAACCCTCAAATAATATTTTAATTTTTGATGATGAGAAAGATTGTTTTGAAATGAAACAAGTAGTCTTACTTTCAGAACCTAAACTCCCCTCAATGAGACCTTTAGAAGCTTATGCAAGCCAAGTTGTCGGAGTATGTATCGGTATCAATGGAGTTGAAACCTTAGCAAAAGGCTTACAAGATAAAATAATTAAATCAGGTTACGTCACAACACGCGTTAATATTCCAGAACAAAACATCAGTGAAGGGACTTTAATGCTCCAAATTATTCCAGGTAAAGTTGCGAATGTTAAACTTGCCGAAGGCAGCGATACTTATATTACTTTAGGGGCAATTATGCCCGCTAAAGAAGGAGATATTCTAAATATTCGTGACATTGAACAAGGCCTAGAAAACCTTGAACGGATCCCTGGTGCGAAGGTGAATATTGAACTCGCACCAGGTAAAGAATTTTCCACCTCGGATATTTCCATACAACGAGAAAAGTCATCTCACTTTAATCTAGGAGGATATTACAATAACTCTGGAAGTCGCCAAACGGGTAAAGACCAAGTTGGAGTAACTCTGTATGCTAATAACCTAACGAGCTTAAACGATACCTTATATGTCTCCGCCGGAAAAAATGCAAAAAACCAAGCACGAAACAGCACCAGTAATGCTTCTATTTATTATGCTGTTCCCTATAATTATTGGCTTTTCTCATTGTACGCAAGTAAAAGTGACTATAAACAAACTATTAATGACTCTGTACTTAGCTATAAATATTATGGTGACAGTAAATATTATAACGCTACGGCCAGTAATGTTTTTTTGCGCGGCCAAACGTTTAAAGATACAGCGTCAATCCAATTGATTAAAAGAAAATCAAAATATAAGTTGGAGGATGTCAGCCTACTTTCCCAACAACGAGACCTTACCAGTCTTAAACTGGGTATTAGCCATCGTCAAAATATCAACAATTCTACCATTGATGCATCATTATACCATCAACGTAACGTACCTTGGTTTGGTGCCGAACAAAGTTGGGATATGAAATATGGTGATGTCAGCACAATGAGCCGTGTTTATACTGCCGATATTTCGGGAATGTTCCCCTTCTCATTTGACAATTTTATTATGAGTTATAACCCACAACTGTTTGTACAATATTCACGCGATCGCTTAACTATTCAAGATCAATTTTCGTTAGGTAACCGTTGGACTGTTCGTGGTTTCGATGAAGAGTTTTCACTGATCGGTGACAAAGGTTTTTACTTGCGAAATGAGTTTAACTTTTATATTCCTGGCTTCTCCTTTTATCCATACTACGCACTTGACTATGGCCGAATACTTGGAGGTGTTTATCCGCTAGGTCTCTATTCTGATGACCAACTATTAGGAACGGCTATTGGTATGAGAGGTAATGTTAATATATTCAGCTATGACTTATTTTTAGGTGCACCACTTTATAAACCTGATGAATATGAAACCAGTAGCGTCAATGCGGGGTTAAATGTGCAATGGTTTTGGTAAATTCATATCTTAAAATTTGATTACAGCTTAAAGCCGAATATCGCCCTTATATTCGGCTTTTTATTTTCATATAGATAATACCGATATTCTGTTATTTAATCTTATTTATCTTAATAAAATAAGATAAACAATAAATGTATTTATTTTATTATCACGCTATAACACCAATTAATCTATTAAACCAACGTCACCCTTTGCGTTACTGTTTTGTTGTTTTGTTGTTGATTGTATGTTTATAGTTAATAGAAATTGAAAAATCCGAGAATACGAATATTCTCGGATTTCCACTTCACTCTAATCCATCAGAATTCAGGTATTACCTGTATTGCTTCCTATCAAATTCTTAGAAACGGTAACCCGCACCAAACATAAATACAAATGGGTCTAAACGAGTATCGATTTTGTGTGTGTCATTACCCGCTTTAAATTTCACATCCGTTTCAATATTCATCCACCAAACAGAGGCGTTTAACATCCAGTTATCAGTTAGCATGTAATCCATACCAGCTTGCGCTGCAAAGCCCCAAGAGCTTGATAAATCAAGGTCTGATAAGCCCGCACCTTTCCCTGTTGAGTTAAATTTCTCATCAAAGAAGAAGGTATAGTTAACACCTGCACCTAAATAAGGGCGTAATTTATCTTCTTTACTACCAAAGTAATATTGCGCCATTAAAGTTGGTGGTAAATGTTTAACAGTTGCAATTGTACCTAAAGGCCCTACGCCAACTTTGTGTTCAAACGGAGTTGCTGCTAATAATTCCACACCGATATTATCAGTGATCATATATCCAAACGTTAAACCTAATTGAGTATTGTTATTAACATCAAATGAACCTAAACCTAATACATTTTCAGAACCTGCATTTGGGCGTACCGTTGCAGTTCCTGTACGGAAAATAAAGTCGCCAGCTTCATGAGCAATAGAAACTGCTGGAGCTAAAGTTGCAGCAGCTAATACAAGCGCAGTGAGTTTTTTCATTATCAATCCCATTCCTGTGTTTTTATTTTAGGAAAATATACCTTATTATTTAAATTGATGTTCAAATCAAGATCACATCTTTTACTAATTTAGAGGTAAACCAATAAATATGGATTTATTATTTCATTTATTATTTTTTAAATTTTGATTTAAATCAATTTTTGGAAGATAACTAACAAAATAAAAATTTGATTTCGAAATATATATATTTATTTCGAAACTTAAACATATATTAAAAATACAACTTATATGGTTTCATTTCTTTGGCTAATTAAATTCAATCATTATGTCCATTATATTTGTCTTAACCTCCCGAATTTTATTATCTTTCTCTACCTCTAGGCGTGATACTCGGTTACAATTGGCATAAATTTTTGATCCCGTTTGTAGATAGGAGCAGTGTCATGTCCATTTCGGCCAACTCACTCATTAGTGATAGTATCAATTTCTTTAAAAATCAATTGAGTGGCCTCTTCACCATCGTGCTTTTAGCCACCGTAGTGAGCCTCGTTATCTATGCGGTGATGATCCCAAGTGAACAGATGATAGGTGTTCTGGCACAAGCACAAAGTCAGATGATTGAATCTGGTAATTCGGGGTTACAAGACTGGATTTTAGGTCTATCTGAAGAAGATAAAAGTAGTATTTTGCGTGTTTCTTTCGGGTTGATCCTCTCCGTCACTTTTGGAAGTTTGTTCCTTATTTGTGGTACATTGTCCTATATCTCTGGTATGTCTCGCGGTGAAGATATGACAGGGCTACAGGCAATAACATCATCACTGAACAAAGCACCTTCTATGTTCCTTCTATTGGTCGTCTGTTCTCTGCTTATCCAGTTAGGTATCACAATTATGGTTCTACCTGGTATTGTCTTAGCCATTGGTTTTTCCTTAGCACCAGCGATTTTAATAACAGAACGTACCAACCCTTTCAGTGCGATGGGAAAAAGCTGGAAAATGGCTTATGCGAATTGGCGTGTTGCCTTACCGATGATTTTAATTTGGATGGCGGCTCAAATGCTTATTAGTCTTCTATTGGGTAACCTTAATATGAATCATATTGTTATTAATGGCATCTCTTTTTTACTCAATAATGTTGTAGCGGCATTCGCTTTAATTTACTTTTATCGTTTATATATGCTAATCACTAAAAATTGATTTATTGATTTTCAGCTGATAACCCAAAGCGGGAAAACAACGCTTTATCCCGCTTTGGCAACAACTTCAAGTATCGAAAGATACCTTTTTATTTACATTATTTTTTAAGCATTATCTGAGCGAATATCCATCGGTGTAATTCGACTTTCACAATCATGTTCCAATATACCGAAATCTTTTTGGCACTCTTGTGCTTTTCTTTCTTCAACGCATTTCATTTGAATTTGTTGCTTACTTTGAATTAAACGGATTGCAAAATAGATATCCGGTACCACTAATAAGTCATCATCTGAACGATTGATTTTATTTTGTTCTAGCCAACGATTAAGCGACGTTCTGCGCCCTGCTAATACTAAAGTTACCCCTTTCGCCTTCAAAGATGTCACAATATCATTTAACGTGGAAAATACGCTCACATCATTGTGTGTGAAGCTGACGGCAGCATCCACAATCACCCAAGCTGGCCTCTTCCGTTGATTATCTAAATGTTTATTTAAACGTTCTTTAAAGTAATTCACATTGAAATAGGTAAGCGGAGAATTGAAACGATAAATCAGGACGCCATCAACTTCTTGAATATCATTTTCTGATGTCATCGAGTGCAACATACCATGTTCATCAACGCCTAGTAGTTGATCTGTAGGTCTAAATATAATTCGGATAAACTGCAACAAACCTAATAGAACAGCTAAGCCTACACCACTAATCAAACCAACCACCAGCACTGCACATAGCGTGAAAATACATAAGAAAAAAGCTTCTCTATTGCGTTTTCGCATTGATAAAATACTGCGAAAACTGAGTAATGAATACGTTGAAATAATCAAAACTATCCCTAAAGCAGGCATTGGGATATATTCCAATAAATTCATAGAAAAAAGTAAAACCGCTAAGATGGTTATTGCGGCAACAAGGGAAACTAATTGCGTTTTCCCCCCCATCATATCATTCACCGCAGTACGGCTACTCGCAGCACTAACAGCAAAACCCTGACCAAAAGCAGAAGCAATATTTGCCATACCTAACGCTTTTAGTTCTTGGTCTGCATCAACGGTATAACCGTTCTTACTCGCAAAACTACGAGCCGTCATCATAAAGCTAACAAAACTGATCACAGACAAGTTTAATGATGGAATGACAAGGTCTCGAAGTAAGCCAGGTGGAAAATCAGGCATTGGGATATACGGAAGCCCTTCACCTAAATCTCCAACCGTACTAATACCATATTGTTCGAGATTAAATAGGATACTTGCTGCTGTGGCCAACACCATTGCAATTAATAGCGATGGCCACTTGCTACGCACTCGCTTAATCAATAGAGTAATGACCAATGTTGCAATGGCAACTAATAATGTCGGAATATGTGTTTCCACTAACGCTAATGGTAATGCTATTAAGCGTTCAATAAACCCTGAAGGTAACGTACTGATACCAAATACTTTACTAATTTGGCTGACGATAATAGTGAGAGCAACCCCATTTAATAAGCCCTGTAATATCGGTCTGGATAAAAAATCGGCAAAGGTCCCTAAGCGAAATTTTGCTGCAATCAAACACCAAACCCCAGTCATAAAACTCATGACAATAATCAGCTGCCAACGAACAGTTTCATCCCCCATGGCAAGAGGTGCGACTGCGGCTGCAATTACAGCACATGTAGCGGCATCAGGACCGATAATCAATTGTTTAGACGTACCAAACAATGCATAAAAAAACATCGGTAAAATACACGAGTATAACCCGACAATTGCATTCACACCCATTAACTCAGCATAGGCAATAGCAACGGGCAAGGCAACAGCAGCGACAGATAGGCCAGCTTTAACATCAGAACCTAAATCTGAACGTTGATAGTTAAATAACGTTTTTAAACCTGGCATCCAGACAAATAGCTTTGCCTTTATCATCGGGGAAAAGTACCTATAAATTAGCAAGTTAAATTATTTTATATACTATATATATCCGAACTAATAAAGTTTATCTAGAAGTAAGTCAAATAATCGTAAAATAGTGCAAATATGATTGGTAACAAAGCATGTTTATTGGTAAAAAGGTGCAAACTTTTAACAATTAAAGCCAAAATCGGTTAAACTACTCCATTATCTTTACGTTGAGGCGCTGTATTCACTGTTATGAAACAACTTATTGATTTTATTCCTTTGATAATCTTTTTTATTGTCTATAAAAGATACGATATTTTCTATGCGAGTGGCGCATTAATGGTGACCACTCCTTTAGCGTTATTAGCAACTTATCTTATTTATAAGAAAGTTGAAAAAGTTGCAAAAATTACCTGTGCAATCGTAATGGGTTTTGCGGCTTTAACTCTTATTTTCCATAGTGATGCATTCATTAAATGGAAAGTCACTATTATCTATGCTGCATTTGCTGGTGCATTACTCTTTAGCCAATGGTTTACTGAAAAACCACTCATTCAGCGCATGTTAGGCAGTAACCAAGAAATAAAACTTGCAGATAGTTATTGGAATAAACTTAATAGTGCATGGGCTATTTTCTTTATTTTCTGTGCACTTCTGAATATTTATGTTGCTTTCTGGATGGCTCAAGATATCTGGGTTAACTTCAAAGTCTTTGGTCTAACAGCAGGAACATTAATATTTACAGTACTGAGTGTGGTCTATATTTTTAAAAATATGGTTAAAGAGCCTGTAGAAAAACACGAAGAATAATTTATAAATAGAGTTAAAAACCTGCTAATTGCATCTCGCTTAGCAGGTTTTTTTATATGTTAATAGCGCTTGTCACCAAATGCTTTTTCAATTTTTTTATCTGTATTGTACTGTGATAGTGCATATACCGACCAAATGGCGGCTGGTAACCAACCAATCAACGTGATCTGCAAAATTAAGCAAATAATCCCAGCAAAGGGGCGCCCTATCGTAAAAAATTGCAACCAAGGTAATAATATTGCCAATAACAATCTCATTTCATACCTCTAAATTAATCAATAATATTCATATTACTGAGTATAGCTAATTCAATCAGTTGACTAAATATAAAAAACACTTCTTGCTTTTTCTTTGCAAAAGTTGAGCTTTTTATCATATTTAGAAGCCGTTTATTAATAATAGATATCATATTTGTCTTATTTTTGCAGCAATTCACTCAAATAGTCATTATCAATCAATAACTACGAGGTTCAGGTTTACTATTACCTATGTAATTTGCTATAAATGCAAAATCAAAAGTAATAACCCTTTTAATAAGAGTCTGATATGCAATTGCCGAACGGTGAGTTGGTTTTACGTACATTAGCCATGCCCGCAGATACTAATGCGAATGGTGATATTTTTGGTGGCTGGCTGATGTCACAAATGGATATAGGTGGGGCTATATTAGCGAAAGAAATTGCGCTAGGACGAGTAGTTACTGTAGCGGTAAATGGGATTAAATTTCAAAAGCCTGTTGCCGTAGGTGATGTTGTTTGTTGCTACGCACGCTGCCTAAAAACAGGGAAAAGCTCAATTACAATTAATATTGAAGTTTGGGTAAAAAAAGTAGCAACCGAGCCCGTTGGCCACCGCTATCGTGCAACTGATGCTGTATTTACCTATGTTGCCGTTAATGACGATAGTACCTCTCGTTCATTACCCAAAGAAAAGCAGCATTTTCAATTAGCCAGTTCTGAGCAACACGCAGACTAAACTTTAATACCTATCTTAAAATATAAATAAAACAAAAAGCACCTCATTAATTAAAGGTGCTTTTTTATTTTGCAAGAAAAGAACACTTATACTTGGCTTACGGTTCCATCCAATTTGAAATAAATTTCGGTCACATAGCCTTTTGCAGGTTGCTTTTCAAAAGTCCAACGGTTCATAGCCCGTTTAACATCGCGCTCGAATAACCCTTTAGGTGAAGCTTCGACAAATTCAATATTTGTCACTCGCCCACCATCATCAATATCATAACGAACCTTCACATACCCTTCTTTACCTAAGCGACGTGCGCGTTCAGGATAAGAAGGAGCTTGTTTATGCAGAGCCCTAGGGCCACCCTTTTTGGTTGATTGACTATTACTTGCCCCAGTATTGTTAGCTGTCTTTATTGGGTTGTTATTCGTTTTCGGTGCAGTAACATCTGATTTTAGGTTATTCATAGCCAATTGCTTTTCAACCGGCTTAACATCTTCTTTAATCTTTTTCTTTTCTTCCTGTTTTGGCTTAGGTTTTTTCTTCACCTCAGGCTTTTTCTTAGGCAATGCAATAACGGGTTCAACCACCGGTTCAGGCTCTGGCTCAATAACGGGTTCAGGTTCTGGCTCTACCGGTGTTTCAACCTGCTCAACAGGTTCAGAAGCAGGTTCAGGGGCAGCAAAAGCAACCATAGCAATCGTCAATGGCTCAGGATCTCTAGCCAAATTAGGTTGATTAAAAATCCATGCCATTGCAAGGCCTGCATGAATAGATAATGAAATGACGATAATTAAAGTCCAACGCATCCAACGCATATGCAATTTCTACCCTACACCTGTCTACCAAAAAGAATATGACTGATAGTTTAAATGCAAATAGCAATCATATTCAATAAGGTTTGTCATACAAAGTGAAAAATGTGAGTGCGCGCTGTAATAACCTTACTCAATCCATTGGGTAAAAAGCAGGGAATGTCGACGATGGTAAATATCAATTTTACGCATTGCATAGATGCGCATGTTTCGCCTTGAATGCCCTTCTAGCCAGCGTCTGCGGCGGCGTAGGGATTGTCTTAACATACGCCAACGCCCTACTTCATGCCTACTACGTCTCATTTAATTGTGTCCTTTAATCGTCTAAAAATTATTAGAAAAAAATATTATATTCCTTTGAAAAAAAGAACCAAGAGGAACTTTTTATATACGCTTAGAGTACAATATTTAATTTCACAACAATAATATCACCTTACACAATCATTTTTTCCTTACGAATTACTCTATTTCACGAAGCTTTTACTGCAGAATTTTGCTAAATTCTATTAAGTTGATATTTTACTAATAGTTTTTTTAGCTAAACTATCTTTTTTTGAACCTTTTTTCTTATCAGTGAGGCATCTGACCCGTTATGGCAACCGTCTATACACTTATGAGTTGGCTTTTGTTCTTCCTATATTGGCTAATTATTGCAGCAATTACAGTCCGCATCTTAGTCAAAAGAAGGCCGGTCACCTCAGCCATGACATGGCTCCTGATCATTTATATCCTGCCATTAGTCGGTATTATTGCGTATGTCGCCTTCGGTGAACTTCACCTCGGTAAACGTCGAGTTGATAAAGCTCATGATATGTGGCCTTCTGTCGCAACATGGTTAGAAAATCTACGAAATTCAAAACATATCTTTGCCACTGATAACAGCCCCGTCGCTGAGCCATTATTTCAATTAGTTGAAAAACGCCAAGGCATTGCTGGGGTTAAAGGTAATAGGATTCAACTTTTAACCACTTGTGAAGATTCATTAAAAGCGATAGTCAATGATATCAATAATGCTCAGCACTCAATTGAAATGGTCTTCTATATTTGGCAACCGGGTGGTTTAGTTGACGGAGTTACCGAAGCATTACTCAACGCTGCAAAACGAGGTGTTAAATGCCGTATTATGGTGGACTCTGCAGGAAGTTGGCACTTTTTCCGTAGTGATTATCCCGAAAAAATGCGTGCTGCAGGCATTGAGTTTATAGAATCACTAAAAGTTAATTTGATGCGTTTCTTCCTGCGTCGAATGGATTTACGTCAACATCGTAAAATAGTCGTTATCGATAACTATATTTCATATACAGGTAGTATGAATATGGTTGACCCTCGTTATTTTAAACAAGATTCAGGGGTTGGTGAATGGGTTGACATTTTAGTGCGTATGGAAGGCCCAGTGAGTACCACGTTAGGTATTGTGTATGCTTTTGACTGGGAGATGGAAACTGGCCAACGCGTACTTCCACCACCGCCTGATAGTAATATTATGCCTTTTGAACAAGCGAATGGGCATACAACACAAATTATCGCCTCCGGCCCTGGCTTCCCTGATGAGTTGATTCAACAATCGCTGATGACCGCCATGTTTTCTGCACGCAAACAACTGATCATGACGACTCCTTATTTTGTGCCTAGCGATGACCTTTTACATGCAATTTGCACGGCAGCAATGCGGGGTGTTGATGTCAGTATTATTATGCCAAGGCAGAATGACTCATTCCTTGTCCGCTGGGCAAGCCGTTCATTTTACAGTGAATTATTAGCTGCCGGTGTTAAGATTTACCAATTCGAAGATGGCTTATTGCACACCAAGAGTGTATTAGTTGATGGCGAGCTCAGCCTAGTTGGCTCAGTCAATCTTGATATGCGCAGTTTATGGCTCAATTTTGAAATCACCGTGGTCATTGACGATAAAAGTTTTGGTAGCGATCTCACGTTAGTTCAGTATGATTATATTGCGCGGTCAACACGTTTAGAAATCGAAGAGTGGGAACAACGCCCTTTCTGGAACCGTGTCGTTGAGCGCATTTGTTACTTCTTTAGTCCATTGTTATAAATTTAGTTTATTAGGAAAGGTCATGACTGAAATACAAAACACACCGTTAATCGATGAAGATGACATCATTGAAATCGCTTATGACCTTTTTCTTGAAGGGGCAATGGATAATTTAGAACCCGCTGACCAGTTAATTTTTGCTTTGCAGTTCGAAGAGTTAGGTGCTGCAGAAATTGTCCCCTTTAGTCATAACTGGCAAGATATTATTAATAATAACATTGAATTAGCGCAGTTTAGTGAAGTAGTTATCGGGTTAGCTCAAACCCCTGATGCCGAGCTAGAAGATATCTTTGCTCGCATATTAATTAGCCGCCACCCTTCTAAACCGTTTCACCATATTCTGTGGAAAAAATAGGAATATCACTATTCAGATTATTCGATAAAAAAACAGAGCACTTGGCTCTGTTTTTAATTTGTTGGGCATCTATAACAAACTAAAGAGGGTCAATTTTCAAACAAGACACCGCATGTTTGAAACTCCCTTCTAATAATGGCCTAGTTTTTGCGCACTCGTCATCGGCTAATGGGCAACGGGTTCTAAATACACAGCCTGAAGGCGGATTAATTGGCGATGGCAATTCACCTTCTAAAAGCTCTATCACCTTATTTTTTTCTTTATCGGGATCAGGAACTGGCACCGCTGACATCAATGCGCGTGTATAAGGGTGTAGTGGGTTATTATATACCTCATCATAGGTACCAAGCTCCACGGCATGCCCCAAATACATCACTAACACGCGGTCAGAAATATGCTTAACAACCGCCAAATCGTGTGCGATAAATATGAGAGATAATTTCATTTCACGTTGTAATTCTTGCAATAAATTAACAACTTGCGCTTGAATTGACACATCTAATGCAGAAACGGGCTCATCGCAAATTACCAATTTAGGTTCCAAAATCAATGCCCTTGCGATACCAATACGCTGACATTGCCCTCCGGAAAATTCATGGGGATAACGGTTAATTAAGTTTGGTAATAAACCAACCCGCATCATCATTTTTTTCACTTTTTCTGTGATTTGTGATGGCGGCATTTTAGGATGATATGTTTTTAATGGTTCGGCAATAATATCACCAATGGTCATTCGCGGATTAAGAGAAGCCAATGGATCTTGGAAAATCATTTGGATATCACTGCGAACACTGCGCCACTCTTTAGCGGTTTTACCTAATAAGTTCTGCCCAAGCCAACTTACAGTACCATCAGTCGCTTTCACTAACCCAATGAGCGCTCGAGCAAAAGTAGATTTTCCACACCCCGACTCCCCAACCACGCCTAATGTTTCACCTTCATATAAACGCAGTGTAACGCCGTCGACAGCTTTGAGGCTTTTGTTTGGCTGCCAAAACCACTGTTTTTTGTCTCTAATCTCAAAATGGACTTTAAGATCATTCACTTCTAACAATACTGGTCTATTTTCATGGGTACTCATACCAACTCCTCCAGCGGTTTAAAGCAGGCACGTAACCGCGTTTGACCAAAAGTGGTTAATGCAGGTTCTTGTTCAACACATTGCTGAACGGCGTATTGGCAACGAGGTGAAAATGGGCACCCTTTAGGTAAACGTAGTAAATTAGGCGGGTTACCTGGAATGGTCGCTAAACTCTCGTCATCCCCATCAAGGCGAGGAACGGCAGCTAACAAGCCAAGTGAATATGGATGAGATGGCTGATAAAAAATATCCTTAGCGGTACCATACTCCATCGTGCGTCCCGCATACATTACGAGAACTTTATCACATACCCCAGCGACGACCCCAAGGTCGTGAGTAATCAAAATAATCGCAGTATCAAACTCGTGTTTTAACTCATTGAGCAAAGTCATAATTTGCGCTTGCACTGTCACATCAAGTGCCGTCGTAGGTTCGTCAGCAATTAACAACTTGGGTTGGCACAATAATGCCATTGCAATCATGACTCGTTGTCTCATTCCTCCTGAGAATTCATGTGGATACATATTCATCCGCTTACGTGCTTCAGGCATTTTAACTGCATCTAACATACGAACTGATTCTTCGAAAGCCTCCCTTTTACTCATGCCTTTATGTAACATGAGAACTTCTGACAGCTGTGTACCAATTTTCAAATAAGGATTCAATGATGTCATTGGGTCTTGGAAGATCATTGAAATTTCTTCCGCTCGCATCCGATTTAATTCTTTTTCTCTTAAATTCAAGATCTCACGGCCGTTAAATATAGCAGAGCCATTAATCTTGCCATTTTTGGCAAGCAAACCCATCAGAGCAAAAGCTGTTTGTGATTTTCCTGAACCGGATTCACCAACAATTCCTAGCGTTTCCCCCGCACTTAATTCAAAGTTCAATTTATTTACGGCGGTAACGTCACCATCTTGGGTCGCAAATGTCACGCTGAGATCTTTCACGGATAACAGAGGGCTTTTCATTGGGTTATTTGACATATTATTCCCTCTAGCGATCTTTCGGGTCGAGCGCGTCACGCAGCCCGTCACCGATGAAGTTAAAACAAAATAACGTAATGACTAAGAAACCTGCTGGGATCAGTAGCAACCATGGTGTGACCTCCATTGAGTTAGCTCCATCACTTAATAAAGCCCCCCAACTACTTAATGGCTCTTGTGTGCCTAAACCTAAAAAGCTTAAGAATGATTCAAACAAAATCATACTTGGAACTAATAATGAGGCATACACCACGACGACACCTAAAACGTTAGGAACAATATGACGTAAAATAATCTGTCGTGTACTAACGCCACAAACCAATGCCGCCTCAATGAATTCTTTGCGCTTTAATCCGAGTGTTTGTCCGCGAACAATACGCGCCATATCCAACCACGACACCATCCCAATGGCCACAAAGATCAGTAAGATATTGGTACCAAACAAGGTCACTAAGAGGATCACAAAAAACATAAATGGGAAGGAGTTTAAAATTTCTAATATCCTCATCATGATGGAATCCACTTTTCCACCCACATAGCCAGCTAATGAACCATATAAAGTTCCTACCACCACGGCAACTAGCGCAGCTGCAACGCCCACCATTAAGGAAATACGCCCACCAATCGCGACACGCACTAATAGATCTCGGCCTGAAGCATCTGTGCCAAAATAATGTCCAGTTGCCATATCAGGTGGCATTGACATCATTTCCCAGTCGGTATCATCGTACAAAAACGGCGATAACATGGGAGCAAAAATGACAAACAAAGTAATTAAAAATAAGACACATAAGCTGAAAATTGCCGCACGGTTGTGCATAAAACGGCGCCTTGCGTCTTGCCATAAACTGCGCCCTTCAATATCGAGCTGCTCTGAAAAATTCGCCAGAGCTTCACTATTTTTTTGATTCGATAGCATCGTGTTTCTCCGACTTAGTAACGAATTTTAGGGTCAATAACTGCATACAAAACATCGACAATTGCATTAAATGTAATTGTCAGTACCCCAACTAAAATCGTTAAGCTCAATACCAGTGAATAATCACGATTAAGTGCACCATTAACAAAGAGTTGGCCGATCCCTGGTAACCCAAAAATAGTTTCAATTACCATTGACCCGGTAATAATCCCCACAAAGGCGGGCCCCATGTATGAGAGTACGGGAAGCAACGCTGGTTTGAGTGCATGGCGTAAAATGATAGTTCTTAGCGGTAACCCTTTTGCTCGAGCAGTACGAATAAAATTAGAATGCATAATTTCGATCATCGAACCACGTGTAATACGGGAAATACTGGCGATATAAGCTAATGAAAGCGCAACCATGGGGAGCACCATATGTTTTAGGTTTCCTCCATCCCAACCACCGCCAGGAAACCATTTCAAATGAATGGCAAAAATCAGCACCAATAACGGTGCGACAACAAAGCTTGGGATAACAACTCCCGTCATGGCAAACCCCATGACTGTAAAGTCCCATTTGGTATTTTGGTTTAGTGCGGCTATCACCCCTGCGGATACCCCAAACAAAACAGCAACAATAAATGCCGTTGCCCCTAATTTTGCTGAGACCGGAAATGCTTTAGCAACTAAATCATTAACACTGTAATCCTTGTATTTAAATGATGGACCAAAGTCACCTTTGGAAAGCTGAATTAAATAATTAAAATACTGCTTATACATTGGGTCATTTAAATGATATTTAGCTTCAATATTTGCCATCACTTCCGGTGGCAATTTCCGCTCGCCAGTGAACGGACTCCCTGGGGCTAATCGCATCATAAAAAATGAAATGGTAATCAAAACCAAAAGAGTCGGGATGGCTTCTAACAACCGACGAAAAATAAATTTCAACATCGCTCTTTCCTACTTCTATTGCCTAAATAGGCGAATATCTGGCTCCAATAAATGGAGCCAGAGCAACTGTATTAGTGTTTAATAATGTATAAATCTTTTGTATGCAGGTTATCTAATGGGTCTTTGCCACTATAACCACCGACATAAGGTTTCACTAAACGCGTGTTAACATAGTAGTAAAGAGGAACAATACCGGAGTCTTTATCGAGTAATTTTTCGGCTTGTTGATAGAGTTCTGCACGTTCATCATCTGTTTTGACTTGCAATGTTTTTTTCATCACCGCATCAAAATCTGTATTTTTATAATGAACCGTATTATTACTGCTGTAGGAAAGTAACATATTCAGGAAGGAAGAAGGCTCGTTGTAGTCGGCACACCAGCCTGCACGCGCGACATCATAGTTACCTTGATGTCGGCTATCTAAGAAGGTTTTCCACTCTTGGTTCTCTAGTTTCACTTGCGCGCCAATATTTTTCTTCCACATAGAAGAAGCTGCGATGGCAATACGCTTATGTAAGTCTGAAGTATTATACAATAGATTGAATTTTAATGGGTTGGCTTTGTTATATCCCGCTTCTTCTAGCAACTGTTTCGCTTTTTCATTACGCTGCTCTTGGGTCATATTCGCATACCAATCCGGTTTTTCTGTTTTCATACCGCTGGTAAATGGTGGTGTGAAACCATATGCAGGAATATCCCCTTGCGCTTTGACCTTATATGTAATCGTATCTCTATCCATAGATAGCTTTAACGCTTCACGAACACGAGGGTCATTAAACGGCGGTTTTTCATTATTAATTTCATAATAGTAAATACAGAGATACGGGTTTACACGTAACTCATTCGGCATATTTTGTTGTAAGCTTTTAAACTGCTCGATAGGTAAGTTACTGTATGTCATATCAATTTCACCACTTCGATAGCGGTTAACATCAGTGACTTCTGAAGAAATAGGTAAAAATGTAACTTGATCAATAACCGTATTCGCATTATCCCAATAGCTTGGGCTACGTTCTAATACAATGCGCTCGTTTACCGTCCAATCTTTTAATTTATATGCCCCATTCCCCACAAAATTCTGTGGCTGCGTCCATTTAGCGCCATGTTGTTCAATGACTTTTTTATTGACTGGCGACATAGATGAGTGCGCTAATAATTTAGGAATATAAGGGACGGCTTCACTCAGTGTAATAACTAGGGTTTTATCATCAAGGGCTTTAATACCAAGTTCTTCCGGCTTTTTCTTACCCGCAATAACATCGTCAATATTCTGGATGTGAGCATATTGCAAATAACTTGCATAAGGCGATGCGGTATCAGGGTCAGCCAATCGTCGCCAACTATACACAAAATCCTCTGCCGTGACAGGGTCACCATTAGACCACTTAGCGCCATCACGAATTTTAAATGTCCACTCTGTAAAATTTTTATTTTCCCAGCTGGTTGCCGAACCAGGTAAAATTTCACCATCAGGCCCCACTATAGTGATCCCTTCGAAAAGATCTCTCGCTAAAGCGGATTCAGGCACCCCTTCAATTTTATGTGGGTCCAAAGATTGAGGTTCTGAACCATTATTACGAACCATTACCTGTTTTTCTGCCAGTTCAACACCAGCAGGAACCGTTGCAGCAAAACTTGTTGCTATAGAGCCCATTGCTAACCCAGCCATTACGCTAAGTGCAATAATCGATTTATTGATTGATTTACTCATCTTATCGGTTACTCCCATATATATTATTATGATTGTGTGTTGATGCATGTTCACCTACGAGATGAACA
Organism: Providencia sp. PROV004; assembly: GCF_011045615.1. Taxonomy (NCBI): domain Bacteria; kingdom Pseudomonadati; phylum Pseudomonadota; class Gammaproteobacteria; order Enterobacterales; family Morganellaceae; genus Providencia; species Providencia sp. PROV004. The sequence goes on along the minus strand of NZ_CP042859.1, from coordinate 2,350,771 downwards.
CTTTTTATAATTATTTAGATATTATTAATTAGGTTCATTTATATATAACCGTTTAATATCCGTATAATCAAGAGGGTCATTACCTTTAAATCCACTAACACTCGGTTTTATCATTCGAGCACTGACACGATAATAAACAGGAACAATAGCCGAATCCTTGTCTAGCAAAGCTTCCGCTTGTTGGTATATCGCATGACGAGATGAAGGATCTGGTGCAATTAACGCTTTCTCAAGTAAGGCATCAAAGTCCGGATTATTATAAAAAGAGGTATTATTACTGTTTTGAGACAGCATCATGTTCAAAAAGGCGGTTGGTTCGTTGTAATCTGCACACCATGTCGCCCTAGCAACATCGTAGTTTCCTTCATGACGACTTTGTAATGATGTTTTCCATTCTTGGTTTTGCAACGTAACTTGTGCGCCAATATTTTTCTGCCACATGGATGCCGCAACAATAGCTTGCTGCTTATTTTGATCTGAAGTGTTGTACAGTAAAGCAAATTTCAATGGGTTTTCTTTGTTATAACCGGCCTGTGAAAGCAAATCTTTTGCTCGTTGGTAACGTTGCTCCGCCGATAAATTTGCCCAATTAGGTAATGTAAAATTGCCATTATTAATAAAGGTTGGCGTAAAGCCATAAGCGACTTTTTGCCCTTGCGCAATAATTTTGTTAGTGATTGTTTCTCTATCTAACCCTAGTTTTATAGCTTCACGCACCCTCGGGTCATTAAACGGCGCTTTTTGATTATTAATTTCGTAATAGAACGTACACAAATAAGGCCGAACATATAACTCATTAGGCCTTTCTTGCTGCATTTTTTTATATAAAACAGGTGGGATTGCAGAATTAGATATGTCAATTTCACCACTACGATAACGATTAATATCGCTCACTTCGGAACTAATCGCTAAAAAGGTCGCTTGCTCAATACGGCTATTCTGGTTATCCCAGTAAAATGGATTTCGTTTGACAACAATACGTTCATTTACCACCCAGTTATCCAATACGTATGCCCCGTTCCCAATAAAATTTTGAGGCTGGGTCCATTTATCGCCATGTCGTTGAATTGCAGATTTATTCACGGGTTTCATAGATGTATGGGAAAGCATATCTACAAAATAAGGCACAGGGTGGCTAAGCGTTACTTGTAAATGTTGCGGGTCAAGCGCCTTCACTCCCAGCGCTGTTGCTGGCATTTTCCCTGCTAAAATTGCATCTGCATTTAAAATATATGCATTTTGTAAGTAACTAGAGTAAGGCGAACCGGTATTTGGGTCAGACAAGCGTTGCCAGCTATACACAAAATCTTCAGCGGTTACTGGCGAACCATCACTCCACTTTGCATCATCTCGTAAAGTAAAAATCCACGTGGTGAAATTTTCATTACTCCAACTTTTAGCAACACCAGGAACCGATTTACCGTCTACATCGGTATACACTAGACCTTCTAATAAGTTTAATATCACATTGCTTTCTGGCACCCCTTCCACTTTGTGGGGGTCAAGTGAAGTCACTTCTGAGCCATTGTTAATTGTAATAACCTGTTTTACTTTTTCTGTGGCACTTGCCTGTAACGTAACAAATAATAAAGAGAGTACACCAAAACCAAGTGTTGATTTGAACATCCTATCCCTCATGATTCATTGATGGTGCTATAACCTCACTAGCAACCTTCTTTATGCTAATATTTAAGCCCTAGTACCGCTATTTCCTTATGGGCAATCCACTTAATGAACTCAAATAATTAAAACAATTAATTAACATTAGTTAGTTAAAAATTTTAAGTAAGTTTTAAAAAAACAGGTGGCATAATTATAATTCATTTATATTACAATGAGTTAATAAAATATTGGTTATATACTATAAGATAGCCCCCAAGCACATTTCCAAACATATCATTAACAAACGCCAATTAGAATAGTGAATAAATTTACATAGCTCACAATTCCTTACTTTTTATCCCTGTTTTAGCAATAAATGCCACATATAATTACAGGCATCATTTTTTTAGACGTGATTATTGATAGCTAAAATTTTAGCCAGCCAATTAAAGAAAAGGGAAATATGCTATCTGAATAGCAAAACTGATATGTGTAATACGAGGTAAATTAGCAGTGGGTATGGCTGCAATAGGGCCGATTTGCAGCCATAAAAAGAAATGAGATTACAATAGGCCTGGGAATATGGCCTTAACACCCGTCACAATAAACTCTATTCCCAGCGACATCAGTAATAACCCCATGATACGAGTCACTACGTTGATCCCTGTTTGACCTAAGTAACGAACCAATAAAGACGCTGAACGAAATAATAACCAACAACAAAAGGCAAAAGCGATACTCGTCAACGCTAAGCCTAAAAAGTTTTGCCAACCATGCCAACGAGATGACCATACAATACAAGAACTTATTGCACCAGGCCCCGCCATTAGAGGTAAAGCTAAAGGTACAACACCAATGCTATCCCTAACCGCAGTTTCCGTTTTTTCTTGCTTGTTCTGTTTGTCTTCACCAATTTTACCGCTAATCATTGACATCGCGATTGTGACGATCAAAATCCCCCCAGCAATACGGAAGGAATCAATTGAAATACCAAATAATTGCAGTATTGAGTCACCAATTAATAATGATGTACATAAAATGATCGCAACTGAGGTATTTGCAATGGTGTTAGTCTTATTTCGCCCAGCATTACTTTGATAGTTTGTCATACTAATAAACACAGGTAATATGCCAACTGGGTTTACAAGTGCAAATAAACCAATAAAAAATTTAATATAACCCGATAAATCAAGTAATGCGCTACTCACCCATTCATTTCCTTAAGCAATTCTCTTTAGAGATTCATTGATACCTTTCATAATTTTACCACCGATGTTATTAATTTCCTTGAGTAAAACAATATTTTCTTTAACTTGCTAAATTTATTTAATATTTAGTTAGATAGACATAGATTATCCGCACGAATTGTTTTGATAATATTAAATTAAGTAATAGATGAACAACATTTATTCAACTTGTGCATAAATACACGTGCTGAAAGGAGTCAGCTTAGCATTTTCGTGATTTAGATCACTTTATTTAATTACCGTTTTGTTAATCTACTCTTAACTGATAGACAGAGCTAATTAGGATATTAACTCAATATTGAATAAGGTTTTTAAGCCAATAAGCGATGATGAGCAGCGTTATTATAGATTACATCTATACTTTCATCTTTAAGCATTTCTTCGTTCTATAGATGCATTGCTCATTGGCTTAAAAAGTTTAACATTTATCAGGAGTAATCTATATGTCCGTAACTAACGTTACCGAACTCAATGAACTCGTTGCTCGTGTCAAAAAAGCTCAACGTGAATTCGCAACTTTCTCCCAAGAAAAAGTTGATGAAATCTTTAGAGCCGCTGCCCTCGCTGCTGCTGACGCACGCATCCCCCTAGCAAAACTTGCTGTCGAAGAATCTGGAATGGGCATTGTTGAAGATAAAGTGATCAAAAACCACTTTGCTTCAGAGTATATCTACAATGCTTATAAAGACGAAAAAACCTGTGGTACGCTATCTGAAGACCCAACATTTGGGACAATTACGATAGCTGAGCCGATTGGTATTATCTGTGGTATTGTGCCAACAACTAACCCGACTTCAACCGCAATTTTTAAATCACTCATTAGCTTAAAAACACGTAACGCTATTATTTTTTCTCCGCACCCTCGCGCCAAAATTGCTACTAACCGTGCAGCACAAATCGTGCTGGATGCTGCTATTGCAGCGGGTGCACCAAAAGACATTATTGGCTGGATTGACTCCCCTTCTGTTGAGTTATCCAATGCCTTAATGCACCATCCTGATATTAACCTGATTTTAGCGACAGGTGGACCAGGCATGGTGAAAGCCGCTTATAGCTCAGGTAAACCCGCTATCGGAGTTGGTGCGGGTAACACCCCTGTGGTGATTGATGAAACGGCAGATATTAAACGTGCTGTTGCGTCTATTCTGATGTCAAAAACATTCGACAACGGGGTTATTTGTGCATCTGAACAATCAGTTGTAGTCGTGGATGAAATCTACAACCAAGTTCGCGAGCGTTTTTCCAGCCATGGTGGCTACCTGCTACAAGGGAAAGAACTCAAAGCAGTTCAAGATATCATCTTAAAAAATGGCAACCTAAACGCCGCTATTGTTGGTCAACCTGCTTATAAAATTGCCGAAATGGCCGGTATTAGCGTGCCAAAAACAACTAAAATCTTAATTGGTGAAGTAAAAACTATTGATGAGTCAGAACCGTTCGCCCATGAAAAACTGTCTCCATTATTAGCCATGTATCGTGGTAAGAATTTTGAAGATGCCGTTGCAAAAGCAGAACAATTAGTTGAAATGGGGGGAATTGGCCATACCTCTTGCCTATATACTGACCAAGATAACCAACATGAGCGAGTTAACTATTTTGGCCAAAAAATGAAAACTGCGCGTATTTTAATCAATACGCCAGCGTCACAAGGCGGTATTGGTGACCTGTACAACTTTAAATTAGCGCCTTCTCTTACACTAGGTTGCGGTTCTTGGGGGGGTAACTCCATCTCTGAAAACGTCGGTCCAAAACACCTTATCAATACCAAAACTGTGGCGAAGAGAGCTGAAAATATGTTGTGGCATAAACTTCCGAACTCAATCTACTTCCGCCGTGGTTGTCTACCTATCGCCCTTGAAGAGATTGCAACTGACGGTGCAAAACGCGCCTTTATCGTAACCGATGGCTATCTATTCAATAATGGTTATGTTGATGAAGTCGTTAGCGTTCTCAAAAAACATCAGATTGAAACTGATGTTTTCTTTGAAGTTGAGGCAGACCCGACATTAACGGTCGTTCGTAAAGGTGCAGCACAAATGCAAGCATTCCAACCTGATGTCATTATTGCATTAGGTGGTGGTTCACCAATGGATGCGGCTAAAATTATGTGGGTTATGTATGAACACCCCGAAACTCATTTTGAGGAATTAGCATTACGTTTCATGGATATACGTAAACGTATCCACCGTTTCCCTAAAATGGGCGTTAAGGCTAAATTAGTTGCTATCACAACGACTTCCGGTACGGGTTCAGAAGTGACTCCATTTGCGGTAGTGACTGATGATAAAACAGGCCAAAAATATCCATTAGCGGATTATGCATTAACACCAAATATGGCAATTGTTGACGCGAACTTAGTCATGAATATGCCTAAATCGTTAACGGCTTTTGGTGGTTTAGATGCTGTCACCCATGCATTGGAAGCTTATGTTTCTGTTTTAGCTAATGAATTTACTGACGGACAAGCACTTAAAGCCCTGAGTTTGTTAAAAGATTATTTACCAGCCAGTTACCACGAAGGTGCTAAAAACCCTGTTGCAAGAGAACGTGTACATAACGGAGCAACACTTGCGGGTATTGCATTCGCAAACGCATTCTTAGGTGTCTGTCACTCAATGGCTCACAAACTTGGTTCAGAGTTCCATATTCCTCATGGCCTTGCGAACGCATTATTAATTTGTAATGTTATCCGTTTTAATGCTAATGATAACCCAACAAAACAAACTGCGTTTAGCCAATACGATCGACCTCATGCACGTCGCCAATATGCAGAAATTGCAGATCATTTAGGGCTCACTAAAGTTGGAGATCGGACGGCTGAGAAAATTGAAAAATTACTCGCATGGTTGGAGGAAATGAAAGCTGATTTAGGCATTCCTAAATCTATTCGTGAGACTGGTGTAACTGAAGCCGACTTCTTAGCCCGTGTAGATAAACTTTCTGAAGATGCATTTGATGACCAATGTACAGGAGCAAACCCCCGCTATCCTTTAATCTCTGAAATTAAACAGTTATTACTGGATTCTTATTATGGTCGTGAGTTTGTTGAGCATCAAGATACGCCTGTGATTGATAAAGAGGAAAAAAAAGCGCCTCAGAAAAAAACAGCCGTAAAAAAAGAAGTAGAAAGGAAAAACGCTAAGAAATAATGTGTTAAACATTATTTAAAATAAAGGCACTACAATTATTGTAGTGCCTTTTGTTTCACTATTTGAAATGGATGGCAGCAAGAATACATAAAATCAATATTATATAAAATAATTTAACCCACTGAGTTGATTTCATTAACTGCTGTAATAATCCGATAACCGAAGCCTATTTTAGTCCCTACACCAAAATATTTCTGCTCATCGAAAATGAAGTGGCTGCTTAGGTATAACGCCCTCATTCATCAACTGAGCTTGTTTTATTGCTTCTGAATAGTGCTTACGACAAACAGAGATATACTTTTCATTACCACCTATATCAACTTGTAAGCCTTCATATACAGGCACCCCATCACTTCCTATACGTAATACCTTGCTCGCCTTACGCCCGCAATAGCAAACCGTTTTTAGCTCAACTAATTTATCAGCCCAAGCAAGCAAATATTGACTACCCTCAAATAATTGTCCTGCAAAGTCGGTACGCAATCCATAACATAAAACCGGAATATCCTCGTTATCGACTATGTCACATAATTCTTCAACTTGTTTTTTTGTTAGAAACTGACATTCATCAATAAGAACACAATGTACTTTTTGTACACTATTTTCTTTTTTGATTAACTCGGCCATATTTGTTGTTGTTGAGTATAGTAACGCTTCCGCAGATAAACCTATTCGCGATGAGACTTTTCCTTGTTCAAAACGGTTATCTATCTCTGCCGTAAAAATAACCGTACGCATTCCTCTTTCATTATAGTTATACGATGATTGCAATAATGACGTTGATTTTCCCGCGTTCATTGCTGAATAATAAAAGTAAAGCTGAGCCATTTGGCTGTTCCCTCAAAATTAATATACATAATAATTTTACCATAAAACATACTTGAGGATTAACAATATTGGTGTAGATGCCCTTTACTTATTGAAAATTTAACTTTTTTTTGGGGCTCAACTTGTACCTTATTGCAAATATTACTTAGCACGTATGCAATAAAAATCAATTTGATATTAACTATAAACAGTTTCAACTAAAGCACATTCCGCTAAAAAGCATCATCAAAAAAAGAAAATTTAAGCCTGACCTTCCCTTCAATTCATTCCGAGTAAAAGTAAAATGAGACACGCCTCTTCTTTTTTGAATTATTTAATCACTAAGATTTTGGCTTATTCCTATTTTTCGTTTAGTTCAGTTATTGATAATAGCTATATATATATCTACGAAAAGTTTATTTTTCTTTTGTAAAAAAATTGCATTCGTTAAAGATTACTTTTAAACTAAGGAAGTAATTTAGCTATTGCAGAATTTAAAATAGCATTCTATTATTACTGTACACATGCCAACAAATAATTTGAGACCAGGAAAATGAGCGAATCATTAAAAGCGTTAAATAACATCCGTACTCTTCGTGCTCAAGCTCGCGAAGTAACTTTAGAATCTTTAGAAGAAATGCTGGAAAAATTAACCGTCGTTGTTGAAGAACGTCGTGATGAAGAGAGCCAAGCTCGCGCGGAATTAGAAGAACGTAACCGTAAATTGGAAAAAGTTCGTGAAATGATTCTTGAGCAAGGCGTCGATTTAAATGACCTTCTGCAAACAATGGACTCAGGTAAAAGCACTAGCACCCGTGCTAAACGTGCTGCACGTCCAGCTAAATATAAATATGTTGATGAAAATGGCGAAACTAAAACTTGGACAGGCCAAGGCCGTACTCCAGCAGTAATCAAAGTTGCCATTGAAGAACAAGGCAAATCTTTAGATGATTTCTTAATCTAATAGCCTATACATGTATTCTAAACACCCTTTTATAAGGGTGTTTTTGTTTCAACCTTTATATATTATTTTATATTAACCTCTACTAAGAAAAAGCGCTTAGCTATTATAGCTCCCTTTTTTAGCACTAAAGCCGCATAACTACTGCCCACTTCAATTAACTGTTCTGTTTAAGCCTTTGCGCTGTATTATACTACCAATCAAATAATCATGATAAATAAAACAGAGTAGTAAAGATATGTAAGCTTAATTAGATAAACTTAAATATTGTTCAGTGATTTTATTTATGTAATGGGGTTATATGTTAATTTTTGTACACCTCTCACTTATAATGAGTAGCAACTAAACAGTCTAAATCAGAGCGATACGCCTTAATACCTGACGTTTATTGTTAATAATTTATTTTTTCACGCATAAAAAAGGCTAACAAATTAAGTTAGCCTTTAATAAAAATTTATTGTGAAATTTTATTTTGCTGCATTCAATGACGCTGATAATTTCTTCAACCACTGAGTAAACTCTTCACCCAACGCATCATGCTGCATTCCATATTCAACAAATGCTTTCATATAACCTAATTTATTTCCACAGTCATGACTTTTACCACATAAGTGGTAGGCCTCTACAGGCTCATTATTTTCCATCATTAATGCAATAGCATCAGTTAATTGTATTTCATCACCAGCACCGGGAGCTGTTTTAGCTAATGCATCCCAAATCTTTTCAGATAAAACATAACGACCAACAATAGATAAATTAGATGGAGCTTCTTCACGTTTTGGTTTTTCAACCATACGAACAATTCTTTTGCTATCCCCAGGTGCTAGCGTTTCTCCACTGCAATCCACAATACCATAGCTAGATACATCTTCTTCAGGGACTGGCTCAACTAAAATTTGACTTGCACCTGTTGATTCATATTGTTCGAGCATTTCACGCAAGTTAAATTTAGTTAAATCTGTACTGTAACAGTCTAAAATGACATCAGGTAAAATAACCGCAAAAGGTTCTTCACCGACTAACGGTTTAGCACACAAAATTGCATGCCCTAATCCTTTTGCTATTCCTTGTCGCGTTTGCATAATCGTTACATGACTTGGACAAATAGATTGAACCTCATCCAATAACTGGCGCTTAACACGCGCTTCTAAAATAGCTTCTAACTCAAAGCTTGTGTCAAAGTGGTTCTCAATGGAATTTTTTGATGAATGTGTTACTAAAACAATTTCATTGATCCCCGCAGCAATACACTCATTAACAACATATTGAATAAGTGGCTTATCGACTATTGGCAACATTTCTTTTGGAATAGCTTTTGTTGCAGGAAGCATACGAGTGCCTAAGCCTGCAACAGGGATTACCGCTTTACGCACCTTGCGCTGTGTCATTTTTATCACTCCAGATATCATCCTTGCCTCTCAAATTTCACTAAAGTATCAAGAGGCATTTTAAGTGCGCAAAAGTATATCAGGAAATATTTATGAATAAATAGCGACGAGTCTGAATAGAGTTATTTAGATGACACATGCATGCATTTTAGACATTAATTATGTCTCCGGGTTAAACATAAGTTTTATTTTCTGGCTATTATTACGAATTAAACACTGCCAAGCATTTCCTTTTACCTCTAAATGGTTAGATTGATAAAATTTAAGTGTACCTAAAGGAAGACTTCTCGATAACTTAACATGCGTATTTTCTGTCGTTATTTCCGCTTCTAAGCCCGCACTCGCCATTATAATTGCTTTATTCTGTGTATTAAAATACCCCAATAAGAGAGGAAATTGCCCACTAAACCCCGAATCCTCTAGTAAATAATTTATTTGATTAATAATCCTATCAATATTCGGTAATTTTTTTTCTGGGTAGCTTACCGCACTTTTTAATAGGTCATTGAACACAACACGAATCAAAAAAGCAGCCATAATACCTTCTTGGGGAGAGCGCTCAGTGTCAATGCAGTAAAATCCTATTTGGCTGTCTGAAATAGCAGCTAAGTCTAATAATAAACCAAAGCGATTAGCTTCATTAAGTTGGCGATAGTTAATTCGGTAATTATTTATAATTTGGTTTACTGGCGGTTGTAACTGCTTCAACACCGTCAACATATCTTGAGTATGATCTTGCATTAATGTAGAAATCTGATGAATTTCCTCTCCCATTAGCTCTGTTAGGCTATTTTTCTCAGGATACAGTGCAGAAAGTAGGGTCACTTTAACTTCATCTAAATTTTTTATTGGCTTAAGCAAAGCATCTTTAGCCCCTAAACGAAACATTCTATCTAACTGAGTAAAATCAGTTGTTGCCGTAATCACAATGACTGGAATATCAATATTACGAGCAATAAGCTCTCGCATAAACGCTTCACCATTCATTATCGGCATATTAAGGTCACAGAGAATGATATCAGGGGTGATACCGTTTATTGTTAACATCTCTATTGCTAATTGACCATTATCTGCGGTATAGATCTCAATACCCAGCGTTTCGAGGTAATTTTTTAAAATTGTACAGAAGGTGATTTCGTCTTCTATTATGAGTACTTTTCTATTTTTCATAAGATACCTACTGCAAAAGCCTGGTTTAATTAACAATACAATTATTCATACGATAAAATCATTTATTCGCCATCATTTAAGTATAGTGACTTTTCAATCTTATACTTATTTTTATAGAGAGTGTTATGAAATCACAAGTAGAAGATAGGTGTTGCTGTGGCAACGAAGCACAATTTGAACAATGCTGCGCCCCTTTTTTACAAGGAAAATCTATTCCACAGACGCCTGAACAGCTTATGCGCTCCAGATATAGCGCTTATGTTCACCAAAATGCCGATTATCTGATTAAAACATGGCACCCGGATTGCCATGCTCAAGAATGGCACCACGAAATTGTAAATAGTTTTTCGAAGACACGCTGGTGTGGTCTTCGTGTTATTAGTTCTTCTTATGCTAAAAATCCCGATGAAGCTTATGTCGAATTTTCGGCTTGCTTTATTGATGAAAAAGCTGATCATAAGCAGCTTATTCATGAACGTTCGCGTTTTATTAAGATGGATTCGTGTTGGTATTATATAGACGGCATTACCCCAAAAATCGGTCGTAATGATTTATGTCCTTGTGGCTCTGGTCAAAAATATAAAAAGTGTGGGCACCCAGACTAATTACCCTTTATTTAATGCCTGTCTAATGAGACACATTTAATACACAATCTGTCGTTTTTTATATCGCTTTGTTAGTTAAGGATTAGGCTGTTTCATGCAACACAAAATTGTACAAAAGAAAATTCTCAGGACAATTTGCCCTGACGCGAAAGGATTAATCGCGAAAATCACCAATATTTGCTATAAACACCAACTCAATATCGTACAAAATAATGAATTTGTTGATCATCACACTGGCCGTTTCTTCATGAGAACTGAGTTAGAAGGCATTTTCAACGATGAAACATTATTAGCGGATCTCGACGATGCATTGCCTGTTGGGTCTCAACGTGAATTAAACACTGCAGGCCGGCGTCGTATTGTCGTCATGGTAACCAAAGAAGCACATTGTCTGGGCGACCTACTCATGAAAAGTGCTTATGATGGCTTGGATGTTGAAATTGCTGCTGTTATTGGAAACCACGATACGCTAAGAAACTTAGTCGAACAATTTGGCATCCCATTCCACCATATTAGTCATGAAGGCTTAACTCGCGAACAACATGACGAAAAAATGACAGCACAGATTGACCAGTATCAGCCTGACTACGTTGTGTTGGCTAAATATATGCGCGTATTAACGCCCGCATTTGTTCAGCATTATCCAAACCAGATTATCAATATTCACCATTCGTTTTTACCTGCCTTTATTGGTGCCCGTCCTTATCACCAAGCTTATGAGCGTGGCGTAAAAATTATTGGTGCTACAGCGCATTTTGTTAATGACAGCCTTGATGAAGGGCCAATCATTACACAGAACGTGATTAATGTAGACCATACATTCACAGCGGATGATATGATGCGTGCTGGACGTGACGTTGAAAAAAATGTACTAAGCCATGCCCTTTACTGGGTCTTAGCTCAACGTGTATTTGTATATGGTAATCGCACCATCATTTTATAAGCCAACACAGTGGCTTATTTAACAACACTTTGTAGATTTAACACGCATTAAGAATAAAAAAACAGCAAACGACCATTTTATTGAAAATTAATGCTTTACAGCGGCGCGTCATTTGATATGATGCCGCCCGCTGTCAATGATTACAGCAACTCAAAATCTGGTGGGATACCCAAGCGGCCAAAGGGAGCAGACTGTAAATCTGCCGTCACAGACTTCGAAGGTTCGAATCCTTCTCCCACCACCATTTAATTAACATCCCCCCCTAATTTATCAACAACACCCATAAAACGATTTAGTACACTAGAGTGTGATTTTGATTTATAAATGTAACAAACACTTTTCCCCAAAATCTTGTTTAATGGTATATAAATTAATGATTTATCAATTAATTCTTCTTCTGGATAGTGGTCTATAATGCCTATAAAGTCACCATCTTGAATAAAACTTTGGCAACAGCCAATATTATCCATTTGTCTCACGCTCGTTTTATTATCAACCGTTTCAATTTTTGCTAATAAATCGCTCATTAAAGAACTTTTATAAAATGCGGGGTCACATAACCAGGTACTTTTTTGTAATAATGTAACAAGATCATAATGAAATTTTTCATATAGTTCTTTCCGACAATAAATACCTAATGGTGAATTTTCTATTATTTTTTGTAATGAAAACCGTTCGCTGACAACCTGCTCTGAACTAAGAATAAGTGTATTTCCATCATAATCGACAATTTCATCTACTTCATCATAATTAAACCTTAATATATTTACTTGTACATTATTTTGATGTGCTGATTGATATAAATTAATTAAATGATTTTCCTTTCCCCAGTCATAATAAATATTAGCCTCATTGATTATATAACCTGAAAAATGTTTTTTCGTTATTTCTTTCTCCTGTAAATAAAGATCTCTTAGATCGTTATAAAGCTCTTGGCCATCCTTAGTTAATGTCATTCCAAATTTTTCTCGTTTAAAAAGCCGTTTACCTAGGCTTGTCTCAAAGTCTTTGATTGACTTCGCGATGGGAGGTGTCGTACGGTTCATCACTCTTGCCGCTTTGCTTAACGAGCCATTCTCAACAACCGCCATAAACGCCTCTAATTTTCTTGAAAAGAACATATCTATGACCCCATTCCATTTATTAAAATGTTAATCAACATACTTAACTTTCTCATTAATAATTATATTGATTAGCCCATAAATTAATCCAAAAAATAAAAAGTCAAAGTTGATTTTTTATTGAATGATTAACAATATTTCATAAAAGTATTTTTATAATTTCCATCATTACAAAGCAATATATTATACTGTTTCGATTAATTATTTTTTATGCCTCCACTATTAAATCACATTAAAATATAAATAACCAATTGACTTTAAATGAAATTAAAACTAGTTAATATTGAAATTATTAATTTAATTTTAATCAGAAATTAAATTCTAGCACCCATAATAAATTTAATTAATTATAATATTTTTTGTTTAACTAAATTTATTATAACTTTTATATTAAACGCTAAATTTTGATATTGTACCAAGAATGAGTTATGTAATGACCATTTTTATCATAATCGTTATTGGCTATAAAACAACCTAATCGTTGAAACATGCTACTCGGGGTTACAGTATTGCTACCATCTGGTAGAATACGCATAATAATCATAAAACTAGGTGATAAAAAACCATGAAATTCATATCGTTCAATATCAATGGCCTCCGAGCTCGTCCTCACCAACTCGCTGCAATCATCGAAAAACATCAACCTGAGGTTATTGGCTTACAAGAAACAAAAGTCCATGATGATATGTTCCCTTATGAAGAGGTTAGTCAGCTCGGCTATCATGTTTTTTATCACGGCCAAAAAGCCCATTATGGTGTGGCTCTTTTAACAAAAAATGAACCTATTGCTGTCCGCAAAGGCTTTCCAACTGACGATGATGACGCACAGCGCCGTATTATCATGGCTGACATTCAAACAGAGCGTGGCCCATTGACTGTTGTTAATGGTTATTTTCCTCAAGGGGAAAGCCGCGACCACCCAACTAAATTTCCAGCAAAAGAAAAATTCTATCAAGATTTACAAAATTACATTACATCAACACAAACGGCTGAGTCTCAATTACTCATTATGGGTGATATGAATATTAGCCCAACCGATCTGGATATCGGTATTGGTGATGCAAACCGCAAACGTTGGTTAAAAACCGGAAAATGTTCTTTTTTACCTGAAGAACGTGAATGGTTAGCTAAATTGTTAGGCTGGGGCTTGGTCGATACATACCGAGCTAAAAATCCTGATGTTGCTGATTGCTACTCTTGGTTTGACTACCGTTCTAAGGGCTTTGATGATAACCGCGGTTTACGTATTGATTTATTACTAGCCTCAAATAACCTTGCTGAACGTTGTATCGCAACGGGTATTGATTATGATATTCGCGGAATGGAAAAACCATCAGACCACGCACCGGTGTGGTCTGAGTTTGACCTAACAAAATAAATTTCCTCACTAGTTATCATGCAAAAAGGCGCTTAAAGCGCCTTTTATTGGTTTGCCAGACTCAACTAATCCTCTTTCTTTTTCGTTTTCTTCTTGCCTGTTTTTGCAGTTTTTTTCCCTGCTTTTACTGATGGGGCTGGTAACTCTCGAAATGCCCTCAAATTTGTAAATTGGCGTGCATGGTGAATTAATTGCATCAATGTTTGACCTAGCGGGTGCATAAAATCATCATAACGTGATTGTTTTTCACTAATTTGAGTCAGTACGGACTCCCAATGAGCAGTCATATCCGGTAATGTTGCCATATCGGGTAGAACATGAATTAGAGCCCTTCCTGCCGGAGAGGAATGAATGTAACGCCCTTTTTTGAAGAGAAATTGGCGCTTAAATAGTAAGTCAATGATGCCCGCCCTAGTCGCTTCCGTACCAAGCCCATCCGTTTCTCGCAATACTTTTTTTAATGCTTTATCTTGCACAAACCGAGCAATCCCAGTCATTGCTGATAATAGCGTTGCATCCGTAAAAGGGCGCGGAGGCTGCGTTTGCCGTTCGACAACTTCCCCTTTCTCACATAATAACTCATCACTTTTACTCACAACTGGCAAAGGCATACCATCATTTTCAGCATCGCGCTCTTTATTGCCTAATACAACTCGCCAGCCCGCTTCAGCAAGAAACCGAGCTTTTGCAATAAATTTACCCTTTTCAATTTCAAGATCAATAGTACACTTACGGTAAACCGCATCCGCCATGAACTGAATAATATATTGACGTGCAATCAGTTGGTAAATTTTACTTTCATTTTCCGTTAATTTTACTGCTGCCGTTTTTGCAGTTGGAATAATTGCATGGTGGGCGTCCACTTTTTTATCGTCCCAACAACGATTCTTTTTATCTAACTCTGGCAGTTCAAATTCAGTGAGATCAGGCTGATGCACAGCAATGGCATTCAATACACTGTGTCGCCCTGCAAAATGCTCATCCGGTAAATAGCGGCTATCCGAACGAGGATAAGTAATTAACTTATGTGTTTCATACAAGCGTTGGCATATATCCAATACTTCTTGTGCACTCAACGCATACTTTTTAGCGGCTTCAATCTGTAAAGACGACAAAGAGAAAGGCAATGGTGCAATTTCAGACTCGCGCTTGTCCTGATATTGCGTCACTATGGCAGGCTTCCCCTCAATACGCGATACCACATGGTCTGCAAGCGGCCGATGGAACAAACGCCCTTCTTCGTCTTGGTAATCAATACAGGAGTCACTTGGCTGCCATATTGCTACAAAACGCTCATCTTTTGGCGTAACAATATGGGCTTTCACCTCGAAATAATCTTTAGGGATAAAATTTTCTATTTCTTCATCGCGCCTAACAACTAGGCCCAAAACTGGCGTTTGTACCCGCCCAACAGAAAGAACACCTTGATATCCACCTCGTTGCCCTAATAGTGTATAAGCACGAGTCATATTGATGCCATATAGCCAATCTGCCCGTGCTCTCGCTAAGGCGGAGACACAAAGAGGGATAAACTCACGATTTTCTCTTAAGCGGTCAATTGCCCGCTCAACGGCTTGTGGGTTAAGGTCGTTGATCAAACAACGTTTTACGGCTTTGCGTTTCGCAGGATCGAGCTTTAAAAAATCAAGCACTTCGTCCACCAGCAGTTGACCTTCTCTATCGGGGTCTCCTGCATGGACGACTATTGAAGCTTGCTTCAGTAATGTTTCAATGGTTTTTAATTGTTTAGTTACTGCGGGACGGGGCTTCAATTGCCACTTATCCGGGATAATTGGCAAATCCTGAAGATTCCAACGTGCGTACCGAGGTTCATAAGCATCGGGTTCCGCCTGCTCTAAAAGGTGGCCAATGCACCATGTTACGGTTTGGCCATCACCACATTGAATAAAACCATCACCGCGTTTATGGGGTTTGGGTAATACATCTGCAATGGCCCTTGCAAGGCTCGGTTTTTCCGCAATAAACAAACGCATAAATTAATCTATCACTTCAACTAAAGGAACATTATCCTGATGGGGTAATAATTTACCGATAGACTGTAACAAAACACCTTGCTGCTGTGCAATCTCTTTAATTTTAGAGACTTCGGAAGGTTTTACTGCAATGAGTAAGCCACCAGAGGTTTGTGGGTCGCACAATAGCTGACGTTGCATATCACTCATTGGGCCAATAAGGTGACCATAGCTGTCGAAGTTACGGGTTGTTCCACCAGGAACGCAACCTGCTTCAATATATTTTTCGACGTTGGCTAATTTAGGGACTTTACTAAAGGAAATTTCAGCGCGAACTTTAGACCCTTCGCAAATCTCACTTAAATGACCCAATAAACCGAAACCAGTTACATCCGTCATAGCCGTCACTCCCTCTAAAGGCGCAACCACCGCTCCTAACTTATTCATTTGGCACATGGTTTCTGCCGCTAAGTGTTGATGTTCCGGCGCAAGTACCCCTTTTTTCTCTGCCGTTGTCAAAACGCCAATCCCAAGCGGTTTAGTCAAGAACAGTTCGCAATCTGCTGTTGCAGCACTATTTTTCTTCACATATTCCGTATTCACAACACCTGTAACTGCCAAACCAAAAATAGGCTCAGGTGCATCAATAGAGTGCCCTCCAGCCAATGATATGCCAGCATCCGCACAAGCAGCACGGCCCCCCTCAATCACTTCACGAGCCACTTCAGGCGGTAACTTAGCAATTGGCCAGCCTAAAATAGCGATTGCCATAATCGGTTTTCCACCCATAGCAAAGATATCGCTAATCGCGTTAGTTGCAGCAATACGGCCAAACTCAAACGGAGAGTCAACGATCGGCATAAAAAAATCTGTCGTGCTGATGATACCAATCCCGTTACCGAGATCATAAACCGCCGCATCATCTTTCGTTTCATTTCCAACTAACAAATGTGGGTCATGAAATTTTGCTTGTTCCGTGTGTAAAATTTGCTCTAATACTTTCGGTGCAATTTTACAGCCGCAGCCTGCACCATGACTATATTGCGTTAATCTAATTTTTTCAGTCATTATTATTCTCTTTATTAGAAATAAGATACAAAGCCTGTCATATCAGGTGTTTGCACTTTTGCTGGTGCTTTAAGCTCTGGCGTACCTAAATAAAGAAATCCAACAATACGGTCGTTATCTCCACAACCTAATCCCGCACGAACCACGGCATCTTCTGTCCATGCTCCTGAGCGCCATATACCGCCAAAGCCTTGAGCAACCGCAGCCATCTGCATTGCTTGTACAGTGCAACTCGCAGCAACTAATTGTTCCCATTGTGGTATTTTCGGATGGTCTTTTAATTTCGCAATTACAGTAATAATGAGTGGAGCGCGAAAAGGTGCGTTACGTGCTTTTTCTTCTACTTCAGCACCTAATTGCCCTTCAATTGCCGCTTTTTCTAATAGCTCACTGAAGCGGTTAATACCTTCATTTTGCATAACAACAAAATGCCATGGTTTCAAAGCTCCGTGATCAGGTGCTCTCATCCCCGCAGCAAGTATATTGTTAAGTTCTTCACCTTGGGGTGCTGGTGATGTGAGTCTTGAAGCTGAACGGCGGTTCAACAAAAGGGTTAAAGCATCCATATTTGTCTCCGTTTAAGAGTAAACTGATATGATAATCATTCAATTAGATAATGATACCCACGCTATCTATTGTTTCAGCTTAAAGGAAAATCGCTTACACTAATACAATAATAACGGTTATTCGCTAGGTAAAATTACGTTATAAATTCATTGAATTGTATCATTTGTCACACATGAAAAATATCATTGAAGCATTGTACCTTGCTGATCATAATTTTGTTATGCATAAAAATAGCCCGCAGTTGCAACTAATTGTATTGATACAACTAAGACATCAACAATTCGATGTGATGATCGGGTAACGGATTTGCTTTTGAGTATACTGTCGTAAATTCATGCTACAGGCGGAAATAGCCCAACTGTAGAAAGACATATTTATGTAATATCCAAAAATAGTTTGTGCCATAAGTCAACGGCAAACCAGTGAAGCTAACACCCGTGTGGTGCAAAATATACAGGATAGGAGAAAACATGCGTCAACTTTGGGACATCATCGCTACCATCTTTAGAATTAGCTGGCGAGCACTAAACTTTATTAGGGAATTCGTTTTTAACGCCATTTTCTTAGTATTATTCTTTGTCGTTATTGGGTCAATTGCGCTTTACCAAACAGAAACTCAACCCGAAAAAAATTATTTTGGTGCTTTGTATGTTGATTTGCAGGGCGTTATCGTAGACCAAGTTTCTGCTCCAGACCCATTTGGTCGTATGAGCCGTGAACTACTTGGTACTTCAAATAGCCGCATGCAAGAAAATTCATTATTCGACATCGTTGATACTATTCGTACCGCCGCAAATGATGACCGTATTACAGGAATGGTATTACGCCTAGATGATTTAGTTGGCGCCGACCAACCTTCTCTGGCTTATATCGGTAAAGCAATCAATGAATTTAAAAGTTCAGGGAAACAGGTTTACGCCATCGGTAGCAGTTATAGCCAATCACAATACTATCTCGCCAGTTACGCTGATGATATCTACCTCACACCACAAGGTGCTGTTGGGGTATATGGTTTCGCAACTAATGGCCTTTATTACAAGTCACTGTTAGAAAAACTTAAAGTCAGTAGCCATATTTTCCGTGTTGGTACCTATAAATCAGCAGTTGAGCCATTAATGCGTGATGAAATGTCCCCTGAAGCACGTTTGGCCAATAAACAATGGTTGGATGCCCTGTGGAACAATTACCTCGCAGATATCGCCAAAAACCGCAATACTACCAGCACGCAAATTTTCCCTGGAGCTGATGCTATTTTAGAACAATTACGTTCTGTCAAAGGCGATAGCGCGCAATATGCTTTAAAACAAAAATTGGTTGATAAACTTTATACAAACGAAGAAGTTGAAGATTTACTCAGTAAACACTTTGGCTGGAATAAAGAAAATAAACAATTCAATAATATTAGTATCTATGATTACTCCGCTAAAATAACAGATACCAATGCGAATCAAAGTGGCAATATCGCCGTGATTGTTGTTCAAGGTGCTATCATGGATGGCCCGCAAACGGCTGGGATTGCAGGAGGCGATACCATCGCAGCACAAATTCGTGATGCTCGCCTTGATGATAATATTAAAGCAATTGTGTTACGCGTGAATAGCCCGGGGGGAAGCGTAAGCGCTTCTGATTTGATCCGCAGTGAACTGGCTTCGGCCCATGCTGCCGGTAAACCCGTGGTGGTTTCTATGGGGGGAATGGCAGCATCTGGCGGGTATTGGGTATCGACTCCAGCTGACTATATTATTGCCAGTCCAAACACACTGACAGGTTCAATTGGTATATTTGGTGTGATCAATACCTTTGAAAAATCTTTAGATTCTATTGGGGTGTATACTGATGGAGTATCAACATCACCATTAGCCGATATTTCTCTGACTAAAGGGATTAGTCCACAATTTGCTGACATGATGCAAATAACTATTGAAAATGGTTATGAGACATTTATTGGCTTAGTCGCGAAAGCTCGCCATAAAACACCTGCAGAGATAGATAAAATCGCTCAAGGCCGTGTGTGGATCGGGCAAGACGCGCTTAAAAATGGCCTTGTAGACCAGCTAGGTGATTTTGATACTGCGATAGATAAAGCCGCAGAACTCGCTAAACTCACTGATGTTAAGCTAGATTGGATGAAGCCTGAGATGACTTTCATGGATCAATTGTTGCTTGAATTAACCACTAGCGTTCAAGCTGCGATGCCGGATGTACTACAGGTGTTTTTGCCCCCAGCAGTCGCAACGGATATCCGCCAGCAAGCTCAGTTTTTCTTAAAAATGAATGACCCTCAAAACCGCTACGCATTTTGCTTAAATTGCGCGGAAATTAACTGATCGCTAAATCCCCTTCAGCGTTAATGAAGGGGATTTCTCTCACAAACTCATCAATAACCCCATATCAATCTAATTATTCGCAAGTTAACGATAGTAATACGCTAACAAATGCGTCAAAATCCTGATAATCATTCTCCTTCGATAAGTTGGATAAATTAGGTAATAAGATGCAGAAGAAATCAATTTATGTAGTCTACACAGGTGGAACAATTGGCATGCGCCATTCACCACAGGGATATGTTCCTGTTTCTGGTCATTTGCAAACTCAGTTAGCTCAAATGCCCGAGTTTCACCGCCCTGAAATGCCTGAGTTTACCATCCGTGAGCATCAACCGTTGATTGATTCATCTGATATCACTCCTGAAGATTGGCAGCTCATCGCTGATGATATTCGGGAAAATTATCCACTTTATGATGGGTTTGTTATATTACATGGCACTGATACTATGGCTTTCACCGCCTCAGCCTTATCTTTCATGTTTGAAAACTTGAAAAAGCCAGTGATCGTGACAGGGTCACAAATACCATTAGAAGCATTACGTTCTGATGGGCAAACAAATCTATTAAATGCCTTATATTTAGCGGCCAATTACCCTGTTAATGAGGTCGGGCTGTTTTTTAATAACAAATTATATCGCGGTAACCGCACCGTTAAGGCTCATGCTGACGGCTTTGATGCTTTCAGCTCACCTAACTGCTCCCCCTTAATGGAGGCGGGTATCAATATTCGTACATTCAATACGTGCCCTGCACCTATTGGCATAGGTGAATTTAAAAGCCACCGAATTACACCTCAACCTATCGGTGTTGTTACACTTTATCCGGGACTCTCGGTTGAGATTGTTCGCAATATTCTCCAACAACCTGTCAAAGCGCTTATATTGCGCTCTTACGGTGTCGGTAATGCCCCTCAACAGCCTGAATTACTACGTATACTTCGCGAGGCAACGAACCGAGGCATTATTGTGGTTAACCTGACACAATGTATTTCTGGCCGTGTTAATATGGAAGGCTATGCCACAGGACACGCTCTTGCAGAAGCTGGTGTGATAAGTGGATACGACATGACTTTTGAAGCCGCCTTAAGTAAATTGCACTACTTACTAAGCCAAAATTATACCCCCGCTTTAATCCGAGAGTTAATGCAGAATAATTTACGCGGCGAGTTGAGCTATGCTGATGAATAACAGATAACATACTGAGGACACAATGAAAGCAGCATTACTGTTAGTCGATTTACAAAACGATTTTTGCACCGGTGGCACATTAGCAGTAAATGAAAGTGAACATGTTATTGATGTTGCTAATAAGGCGATGGCTATTTGCCAACAAAAACAGATAGACATCATTGCAAGCCAAGATTGGCATCCCGCGACACATCTTAGTTTTGCGGCTAATTCAAATACTCAAATTGGCGAAGTCGGTGAGCTAAATGGCATTACACAAGTTTGGTGGCCTATTCATTGCGTACAAGGTGAGCACGGCGCTAAATTACACTCAGATTTAAACCAATCACTGATTAGTGCAACTTTCACCAAAGGGGAAAACCCACAGGTTGATAGCTATAGTGCCTTTTTCGATAACGATAAAATTAGCCAAACCCGCCTGCATGCATGGTTACAAGAACAACACATTTCACATTTAATTATTATGGGAATTGCGACGGATTACTGTGTCAAATTTACCGTGTTAGATGCCCTAAAATTAGGCTATAGCGTAGATGTTCTAGTGGATGGATGTAGAGGTGTTAATCTTGCAGCCAATGACAGCCAAGAAGCTTTAGACGAAATGAAAAAGCAAGGCGCGAGGTTAATCACGTTAACTGACCTGCATTAACCCAGACTTTGTAGACAAGTTTTCTCATATCAATTGAGAAAACTTGTTTTAGTGACGCTGTCACTGTACAACACCCTATTGAATAACCAAACTATTCTACAGATCTACAGAGTAACTGTTACTCATCATTATTTTGCGGTTTTAATGTTGCCAACATTTCACCTTGAAACAGCGTTTTTAGCTCTTGTTTGCTCTTCATCGTAATTTCGCCATTAGTCCCTACCGTCATATGCTCTGGGTCATGGTTATGCCGCGACTGCCACAATAATACCATTTGCAAGCTATGCTCTTTTTGTTCTGGCGTTAACATCACCCCATCCGGCCATTTACCTAGCTCAACTGCGGTTACTAGGCGCTGATAGATTTCAGGTGTCATCACTGCTAATAATTGTTCAAGTTGCTCTGGATTAACTTCAACGCTCACGGTAAGGCTCCTTCAAGTACGCAATTAGCACGTTATTTTATTATTCTTAATTTTAGCTGATAGCTGAATCGTTTTTGTCATTCTAATATTAAAATTTCAGCACCCTTCAGCTCTTTATCCACGGGTCTTTTCACCATTATCATCATCGATAAAGCTTAATGATGCTGAATTAATACAGTAACGCTGCCCCGTGGGCTGCGGACCATCGGGAAATACATGCCCTAAATGCGCATTACAGTGTTGACAGCGAACCTCAATGCGATGCATCCCATGCGAGAAATCCTCAATGTATTTGATAGCCTCTTCATTGACGGGTTGATAAAAGCTTGGCCAACCACAACCTGCATCAAATTTGCTCTCAGACATAAATAAAGGTGAACCACAGCATAAACATTCGTACACACCATCTTTACGGTTATGCAATAATTGGCCACTGAATGGCGGCTCGGTACCTGCTTGCTGTGTAACGTAACGCTGCATTTCATTTAATTCTGAAATATCAATAGGTTGGTTATCTTTTTTTGACATGTCACACCTAAATATTTAAATAACTAAAATGTTCAATGGTTATCATACATCAATTTCAATCAACAAAAAATTAACAACATTTTCTGTAAAACTATTCTAAACTAAGAAGCATCTTACTTTCCGTTTTGATTTGTGAACCGTATCACATATATCACTGATAGATGGTTTCATTATGCTGCACAATCCCGATAATACGTGCGGCTGTATTTGCCGCTGAAGTGGCTGACAAATAAGCAATTGGTGGTATCAGAATTGATTTTTTTCAATAATTGACACGATTCCGCTTGACGGCTGGCAAGGTTTTGGTAACTTTAACTACAACTTAATTCACGAATAAATAGCTGGTGGAAATACTATGACTATCAAAGTAGGTATTAATGGTTTTGGTCGTATTGGCCGTATCGTTTTCCGTGCTGCACAAGAGCGTTCTGACATCGAAATCGTTGCTATCAACGACCTGCTCGATGCAGAATACATGGCGTACATGCTGAAATACGACTCAACTCATGGTCGTTTCAACGGTACTGTTGAAGTTAAAGATGGTCACCTAGTTGTAAACGGCAAAAAAATCCGTGTAACAGCAGAAAAAGATCCTGCAAACCTGAAATGGAACGAAGTCGGTGTTGACGTCGTTGCTGAAGCTACAGGTATCTTCTTAACTGATGAAACTGCACGTAAACACATCCAAGCAGGTGCTAAGAAAGTTGTTCTGACTGGCCCTTCTAAAGATGATACTCCTATGTTCGTTATGGGCGTTAACCACAAAGCTTACGCAGGTCAAGAAATCGTTTCTAACGCATCTTGTACAACTAACTGCTTAGCTCCACTGGCTAAAGTTATCAACGACAAATTCGGTATCGTTGAAGGCCTGATGACAACTGTTCACGCAACAACTGCAACACAAAAAACTGTTGATGGCCCTTCACATAAAGACTGGCGTGGTGGTCGTGGTGCTGCGCAAAACATCATCCCATCATCAACCGGTGCGGCTAAAGCAGTAGGTAAAGTTATTCCAGAACTGAATGGCAAACTGACTGGTATGTCTTTCCGTGTACCTACTCCTAACGTTTCTGTAGTTGACTTAACTGTTCGTTTAGAAAAACCAGCAACTTACACTCAAATCTGTGATGCAATCAAAGAAGCAGCAGCAGGCGAGCTGAAAGGCGTTCTGGGTTACACTGAAGATGACGTTGTATCAACTGACTTCAACGGTGAGAAACTGACTTCAGTATTTGATGCTAAAGCTGGTATCGCACTGAACGACAACTTTGTTAAATTAGTTTCTTGGTATGACAACGAAACTGGTTACTCTAACAAAGTATTAGACTTGATCGCTCACATCTCTAAATAAGAGCTGTAACGAAATTTGTCTAACTGAGCCGCCGATTGGCGGCTCTTTTGTATCGTATCCAATAACAAATTAACACTTCATATTTTCTGCTATATCGCTTATGGTTGATCTCTTATTGGATACGCTATAAACATGACTTATTTTAGAATGAATACTATTCACCGCGTCACTGCGCCTTTAAATATACCGAATAGATACTCTAAATAATTCAAGTGAATGAACACAGTCAGCAATGCTGCAGTTTGAAAGATGACGAGTATTCACACTGTTCCATTAACACAGGCCTAATACCATGCACGACAAACTTTTTGCACTACCAGTCATTAAACAAGTCTCTGCTTACATCACTCAACGCCAACTCGGCGAGCTTCCACTCATTGTCATCTCGCACCCTAAGGTGCGTGGGGCCGTCAGTTTACAAGGTGCTCAACTTATTGATTGGCAACCTGCAGGGCAAAAACCTTGCTTATGGCTAAGTTCAGAAAGTGCTTTTAAAGAAGGTGTTGCAATCCGCGGTGGCATCCCTATTTGTTGGCCTTGGTTCGGCCCTGTTGCTAGTCCTAGCCATGGTTTTGCGCGAATTTTACCTTGGCAATTCACCGCACATAATGAGCATGAAGATGGCGTTATTTTAACCTTCACGTTAACGGATACCGACTATACCCGTAAATTATGGCCACATGAGTTCACTCTGATCCTCCGTATGAAACTCGGTGAAACATGTGAACTTGAACTAGAAAGTTATGGGGATTTCGAAACTACTGCCGCACTGCATAGTTATTTCAATATCAGTGATATTCAAAAAGCCACCGTCTATGGGTTAGGCGGTCACTATTTCGATAAAGTCGCAGATAAAGAAGTTTATGCCAATGAACCTCTCAAATTTAATAAACATACTGACCGTATTTATTCAGAACCGGATGAATATAGCTTATTACGTGATGATGGATGGGCTCGTACAATAGAAATTCATCATTACCATAATAGTGATGTTGTCTGTTGGAACCCTTGGGCAGAGTTATCATGCAGTATGGACGATATGCCAAATAATGGGTACAAACAAATGGCTTGTGTAGAAACGGCAAGGATTAATGTCCCAATGAAAAGTGAGGCACAGCACCCTGCTCGCCTTTCATTAGTGATGGTCAGTCGCGATAATAAACCGCAAGATTAATCATCCAGTCTAAGTGTATAAGATTTCTAAATAGATAAAATTGAGCCCCTGATAAACATAATGATATCAGGGGCTCAATAATTTAACTTTCGATAACAAACTTAGAATGTGTAAGTGACACCTGTCCACATAATGGCGGAAACATCTTTATTCACCATTGGGCTATCTTTCACTTCACTTGGTAGGCGGTCAACACGGCCCATTGCAAATACCGTCCAATTTTCATCAAAGCGATAATTTCCTGTCACTTCAACGTATGGTGTCCAACTTGAACCTGGGTTATAACGTTTTAAACCGCTATTACGTGATTCTTTTGAAGAAATACCATATTCATAACGGTTTTGGTTCTTGCTATCCCATTTAATACCAAGACCTGGGGTGATTGACCACTTATCACCTTCAAAACCATACAGATAGGCGAATTCACCACGAATACCATTACTGATACCTAGGATATCACCAGAAATATTCGTTCTCAGTGTACCCCAATCAGCGTTATGACGATAAGTCAGCCCCGTCATCACCGTATCACGGCGACGGTCTAATTCACGCATTGCTTTATCATCATTGTCTTTAGGTTTAAAAAATTGCGGGTAATAAAAAGCATCTAATGATAGTTGGTCTTGCGTATCATTCCATAGGTAATAACCAGCTGCTAATGTATGAAAATAGAAGTTCTCACTGTCATAATTAACAATAGGCACTGGCGTGACATAATCACGGCTCTTAATTCCTTTATAAGGTGTTGATTGCGCTAATACTGAACCCCCAACAGACCAAGTTCCAGCAAACGCGGCCCCAGATAACACACTCAAAGCCACAGCAAGTGTCGTTAATTTAATTGCTTTAGACATATATTTAACCTAAAAATAATGAGAAATAGATCACCGCTATATGTTATATCAATATAGCTATAATCCCAATATTCGTAATCAAAATCACATTTAAAGCTAAATTCTAACTGTTTTTAGCGTGATTGATTAATAATTATTCTACTTTATTTTTATAAGAAACAGGAACTCTTTTTGCAAGCGCACAGAGTAGCTCATAACCTATTGTCCCCGCGGCTTGCGCCACCTCATCAACCGGTAAATTTTGCCCCCACATCTCTACTCGCTCACCAAGCTTAACATCGTCACAATCACTGATGTCAATTGTCAGCATATCCATCGAAACCGCGCCCAATAGCGCACAACGTTTACCTTTACACCATACAGGCGTTCCATTTGCAGCATGCCGAGGGTAACCATCGGCATAACCACACGCCACTGTCGCAATACGCATCGGTTTAGTTGATGTAAACCGGCTACCATAACCAATTGATTGACCTGCTGGAATTTCATGGATAGCAATCACTTCTGATTGTAAAGTCATCGCTGCCTTCAAGCCCAACCTAGATATATCAGTAGCTTTTCCACTTGGAGACGCACCATACAGTAAAATACCCGTGCGGACCCAATCATATTGGGTGTGTTTATGCCACAGTGTTGCCCCTGAGTTTGCGATACAGGTTTCTAAAGATAAGTGTTCAAATTGCTGGATTTGTTGAAAAGGCTCAGCAACGCCGGTTTTGGTATCTGAATTAGCAAAGTGACTCATTAACGTTAAACTACGTACATTCGGCATTTTAGATAACCGTCGTACGACATTTTCGTAATCGTTCGGTGGAAAACCTAACCGATTCATTCCACTGTTTAGCTTAATATAGACTGAAATTGGTGATGAAAATTGGGCATTTTCAATGGCGAATAATTGCCACTCACTATGAACACTAGTTGTTAAATTATACTGGTCAATTAATTGTAAATCTTGAGGCTGGAAAAAACCCTCTAACAATAGAATTGGCCCTTTCCACCCTTCTTTTCGCAATAAAATGGCCTCATCAAAATCTAATACCCCAAAGCCATCCGTTTCTTTTAGCGCAGGCCAAATTTGCTTGATGCCGTGACCATAACCGTCTGCTTTCATAACTGACCAAATTTTTGATTTTCCAACATGTTGCCGTACGATAGACAAATTATGTTGTAAATTCTGTAGATGAATGACAGCACTTATTGGGCGCGGCATTTTAATTCCTTAGTACGTTTAATTAATTCTAAAATTACAATAGTATAAAATATCAAACACTTAACGTGCTGGTGTTAAATCACCATGAGTAGTCAGCTTGGTATTAAAACCATCAAGATACCTAAATACCGATAAATCATCAGACGCTATCTCCGGTGTATTCCCTGAAATTAAATCTGCCAGCAGTTTCCCTGCACCACAAGCCATTGTCCAACCCAGTGTCCCATGCCCAGTATTTAAATATAAATTACCGTATGCTGTCGGCCCAACTATTGGAGTACCATCTGGTGTCATTGGACGCAGGCCCGTCCAAAATTGTGCTTGTGCAATATCACCACCGCCTTGATACAAATCTTGTACCACCATTTTCAATGTTTCGCAGCGTTTTTTCAGGATATTCAAATTAAAACCAACAACTTCAGCCATTCCACCAACTCGAATGCGCTGATCAAACCGCGTTACTGCAATTTTGTATGTTTCATCCAAGATGGTGGACATTGGGGAACGCTGTTCATCGATAATTGGCATAGTCAATGAATAGCCTTTGAGTGGATAGACCGGAATTTGAACTAGGCTTTGTAGCATTGAAGTAGAATAAGAACCCATTGCAACGACATATCTGTCCGCATGCAAAATTTCACCATCAATTTTAATGCCACTAACTTTATTTCCTTCTGTTAAAATCTGTTCTACATGGCCACCAAATTTGAATTGAACTCCAGCATTTTGTGCCATCTTTGCCAATTTTTTGGTAAATTGCTGGCAATCCCCTGTTTCATCATTGGGTAATCGCAGCCCACCGGTGAGCTTGTGTTTGACAAATTCTAACGCAGGTTCAGCTTTAACTAATTCATTTGATGCTAATAGTTCGTACGGAACACCTTCTTGCTGTAAGACTGCAATGTCATTCGCTGCATTATCGAACTGCTCAGTAGTACGAAAAAGCTGTAAGGTACCACCCTGACGAGCTTCATATTCGATACCTGTATCTGCTCTTAATTGGCGAATACAATCGCGACTGTATTCGGCGATACGTACCATACGACTTTTATTCATTGCATAATGTTGAATATCGCAATTTTTTAACATCTGCCACATCCAGCGCAACTGAAATAACGTTCCATCTGGGCGTATCGCCAGAGGTGCATGTTTTTCAAACATCCATTTCACGGCTTTAAGGGGGATCCCGGGAGCTCCCCATGGGGTTGCATACCCAGGGGATACTTGCCCTGCATTTGCTGCACTTGTTTCTTCTGCGACATCATGTTGTCTATCCACCACCAGCACTTCGTGCCCTTCTTGTGCTAAATACCATGCTGTTGTTACACCGATCACTCCTGCACCTAACACTAGAATTTTCATAGCTTCCCCACAAAATAAAAGTATGCATCATTTATTTTAGGATAATATTCTAGAAATTATTTGCCAATATGGTGAATTAACACTTTTAACAATACAGATAATAAATCCATTTTGATTCACATCTCATTTACATTACAGATGAATATTCTCACTGAAGATTTTAAGGTTATTTAATATCCTATTGATTTTCAATGCATTAACCCAATAAAATCAATTATTGATGATTTCTTTAACTAATAAATTCAGTATTTAATACTTTAATATTGAAACATTATGTCGCTAACCATTTTTAACAACATTTAACAAAACTAATGATGCTATTTTTTTATCTCTTTAAATTATGATTGTATAGATAATTTGACTGCTCCATCGAATTAGTCATCTTAATAATGAAATAAACTAACCAAATCATCTTATTAATCAATTAGAATTTAGGGTATCCCCATGATTAGAAAAAGAAAATTATTTACCTTATTTATTATTTTATTTTTATCTGCAGGGATGAGTCTTGCCGATGAACTTTGTAAATCATCTCTCGCTTTAAGAACACAAGTTTATGATAAAGGAGATATTATCTGTTTAAGCACTAAACCTATTTCTGTATGCCTCAGCCCTGCCATCGTCATAGACAGTTATCCAGTAAGGGTTGATTACCATTGTTTATTTAAAACTGACCATCCGCTTCCCGATGGTCTGGATTGGACTGATAGAGTGGATTTGGACCTATCACACAAGAAAGTGGATTATTCAGACACGACACTTGCTGCTATGTCCTGTGCGTGCCCCAATAATTGACAACTAGCCTCAAGCCGTTTTAAAGCTTAAAAAACAAAAAAACCAGCCGCAAAAAATTATCAGCTGGTTTAATTGGTGATAGAGTCATTCGAATTTAGCGGATGTGTGCTAAGTCGCTAGGCATATTACCTTGCATACTATGCCAAATAGTGCCACTTTCCTTACCATAATTTCTGACACATTCCATAATACGGTCATAAGCTTGTTCACGACACAAATTAGCCAGTTGCTGATAAAAGTTCAGCGCTAAACGCCTCGCATCTGGGTTAGAAAAATAATAACGGCCTACCCTTGTGTAGAGCCCCTTGAGGCCATTAATGATCAATCCATAGATGGGATTACCTGATGCAAAAGCCAGCCCACGGAACACGTTATAATCCAAATCACTAAAGGCATCTGAATTATCTTCAACTTTTTCCCTACCCGCTAAAACCTCCAATGACTGCTCAGGGTTGTTACGAAATGCAGTACGAATAAAAATTGCAGCGATATTGGTACGTACAGCCAAGAGATTATCAATTAGCTGTGGCACTCTATCGTGATCTAACCGAGCCAATGTCTCCAAAATATTTAGGCCAGACGTTTCCCAATAGTTATTCACTTTAGTTGGCTTACCATGCTGAATGGTTAGCCAGCCGTCACGAGCCAAACGTTGTAACACTTCACGTAAGGTTGTTCGTGTCACACCGATTAATTCCGAGAGCTCGCGCTCCGCGGGTAAAATTGAACCTGGTGGAAAGCGGTTGTTCCATATGCTCTCAATAATATACTCTTCCGCGAAACCAGCCGGACTTTGAGCTTTAATAACCATATTTTTATTATTCCAAACATTTAGACGGATATTGGGCAAATCATACCAGATTGTCATCACCTGATATAGTTAGACTAAAAATAAAGAGTGAAGCAAATCATAGAATTTCCATATAATTCATACATTATCAATTAGCAAATAAGCTTAAAATCCGTAAAAGATAAGAGTAGTATGTATAGCACAATACACGACATCCGCATAAAAGAGGATAACGAACC
Source organism: Providencia sp. PROV004 (assembly GCF_011045615.1). Lineage (NCBI taxonomy): Bacteria > Pseudomonadati > Pseudomonadota > Gammaproteobacteria > Enterobacterales > Morganellaceae > Providencia > Providencia sp. PROV004. Next base: position 2,319,899 of record NZ_CP042859.1, on the reverse strand, counting down.
ATAATGGATTTTAGTTTAAAAACGGCTTTTTTGAAAAATTTTCTGGGAAACTCGCCTGATTGGTACAAATTAGCAATTATTATATTTTTAATAATTAACCCTATTATCTTCTATTTTATCAGTCCCTTCGTCGCAGGCTGGTTATTAGTTGTTGAATTTATATTCACATTAGCAATGGCTCTCAAATGTTACCCATTGCAACCCGGTGGCCTTCTCGCTATAGAAGCCGTAATTATCGGCATGACCACCCCTGCACAAATTTCACATGAAATTAGCAATAACCTTGAAGTTATCTTGTTACTGATTTTTATGGTAGCTGGTATCTATTTCATGAAACAATTGCTGCTGTTTGTATTCACCAAACTGTTGATAAACGTGCGTTCTAAACGCATTCTTTCCCTTGCTTTTTGTATGGCGAGTGCATTTTTATCTGCATTTTTAGATGCACTGACCGTTATTGCTGTCGTCATTAGTGTTTCAATTGGTTTTTATTCTATCTATCACCAATATGCCTCTAATCAACCTAGCAACACAGACTTGCAAAATGATGGTTTCATTAAAAGTGCAGAACAAAAACAAACCCTCGAACAATTTAGGGCTTTTTTACGTAGTTTAATGATGCATGCTGGTATTGGTACCGCGCTAGGTGGTGTCATGACTATGGTTGGTGAGCCACAAAATCTCATCATTGCTAAACATGTTGACTGGGATTTCATTACCTTTTATATCCGCATGGCGCCTGTCACTATACCTGTTTTTATTTGTGGCTTAGTCGTCTGTTTTGTTGTGGAAAAATTCAAGTTATTTGGCTACGGTGCTGAACTTCCAGACTCTGTGCGTCAGATTTTAACTGAGCACGATAAAAAACTGACGGCGAAACGCACCAAAAAAGATCTTGCGCAGTTGGTCATTCAGGGCTTAATTGGTATTTGGCTAATTGTCGCCCTTGCTTTCCATTTAGCGGAAGTTGGTCTTATTGGCCTATCCGTCATCGTACTGACAACCGCATTTTGTGGTATCACAGAGGAGCACGCGCTGGGTAAAGCCTTTGAGGAAGCGTTACCATTTACCGCATTACTAACCGTATTCTTTAGCATTGTTGCTGTAATCATTGACCAGCAATTATTCACTCCATTTATTCAGTTTGTGTTGCAATCCTCTGAATCGTCACAATTATCATTGTTCTATCTGTTTAATGGCCTACTTTCTGCCGTGTCAGATAACGTATTTGTAGGGACGGTTTATATTACTGAAGCCTTAAAAGCGGCAAATGAAGGTTTAGTATCAACGGAACAATACCAATTATTAGCTGTCGCAATAAATACAGGGACTAACCTCCCTTCTGTTGCAACACCTAATGGGCAAGCTGCCTTCTTGTTTTTATTAACGTCTGCGTTATCACCTCTGATCCGTTTATCTTACGGCCGCATGGTGTGGATGGCACTGCCATATACCTTCGTAATGACCATTGTTGGGCTATTAGGGGTTGAATTCTGGCTAGTTCCCATCACACATTGGATGGAAAGCATCGGGTTGATTACGTTCGCACAATAACTATACTTTAAACAATTAGCCGTGCACCAATACGGCTAATTGTAATGTTAGGTAAAACCCTCTCTAAAATTGCATTATTTCACTTTAATTGCTTTTTTTATCGGGCCGATAGGGGCAAAATGTGCGCATTACTCAATTAGGATACTAAGTATGTTCAGATTTTTTAACTACTGTTCGCAAGGAAGAGGCGCTTGGCTACTCATGGCATTTATTGCCTTTATGCTCGAGTGCGCGGCTTTATATTTTCAGCATGTTATGAAACTACAACCCTGTGTTATGTGTATCTATGAACGTGTTGCATTACTTGGCATTATGGTTGCTGGCTTAATTGGAGCGATAGCACCACGGAACATGGTCATACGCTGGGTTGCTATTTTTATTTGGGTTTATTCTGCTTGGCGCGGTTTAGACCTTGCATGGGAACATACCATGCTACAACTTTATCCTTCACCATTTGCATCATGTGATTTCTTCGTTAATTTCCCTGATTGGTTACCATTACAAGAGTGGGTACCAGCAGTATTCGAAGCTACGGGTGACTGTGCCGTTAGGCAGTGGGCATTCTTAGGGCTTGATATGCCACAATGGTTAATTGGTATCTTCGTGGCTTATCTCTTAGTTGCAATCATTGTTATCATCAGCCAGTTCTTCCCAGCCAAAAAATAGCCTTTAAACCCCAAATGTTATATTCAACATTTGGGGTTCCTAAGTAATAAAATTAACCTATTGAATGACTCGTTCTAATTTCACAGGGATATTTTTATACGCAGGAATACCACATTGCGGGTCGAAATTATCCAACGAAATTAAATTATTAGCTTCAGGGAAATAAGTGGCAACACTACGGTCTGCCATATCATAAATCACCACAGTGAGGTTATCTAAACGCCGTTTTGTTGGTTTCTGCTCGCGGTCTAATGCGATGAGATTCACTTTATCTCCCGCTTGTAACTTCTGTTTTTGGGCTTCTGCACCACTGATGAAAACAACATCTCGTTGCCCAAACACACCGCGATATCGGTCATTTAATCCATAAATTGTAGTATTATATTGGTCATGGCTACGTAATGTTGCCAAAATGAGTTCACTGTTAACTGCTGAGTTCGGGTCTTCAATAACACCTTCTGTCGGTACAAAGTTAGCTTTGCCTGATTGCGTTAACCAACGACGCTCAGAAGCCGCATTAGTCAGATGGAATCCTCCGGGTATTTTAATGCGTGCATTATAATCATCAAAACCAGGTAATACCGCTTCCATTGCGTCACGAATTAAATCGTAATTGCCGATAAAGTCATCCCATTCAACTTTACTCTGCGGTATTGTCGCTTTAGCTATCCCTGCAATAATCGCACACTCAGATTTAAGATAAGGGCTACACGGTTTAAGTAAACCTTTTGAAGCGTGAACCATCGACATTGAGTCTTCTACGGTCACACATTGCACACCACTGCTTTGCCTGTCTATTTCACTGCGACCTAATACAGGTAATAAAAATGTCTGCTTAGCGGTTAATAAATGGGAGCGATTTAGTTTAGTTGCTGTGTGCACCGCTAAATCAAGCTTTTTCATACCTGCAAAACAAGCGTCTTTATCTGGCATGGCAACTGCTAAGTTTCCGCCCATGCAGATTAAAGCCTTCGCTTTTCCTTCAGAAATGGCTTGCATGCTCGCGACGGCTGCATGACCAAATTCGCTTGGTGGTTTAAAACCAAATCGTTGTTCAATTTTGTCTAAAAAGCTTTTTGACGGTTTTTCCGTAATACCAACGGTTCTATCACCCTGAACATTCGAATGACCACGCAGAGGGCAAATTCCCGCACCTTCCCGACCAATATTACCTTTCAGTAGTAATAAATTAACGAGTTGCTGAACGTTTTGCGTACCATGCTCGTGCTGAGTGATCCCCATGCCATAACAAATAATGGTACTTTTTGCCTCAATATAAAGATCCGCAATCTCTTCGATAGACTCACGCGGTAAGCCAGAAACCCTTAAAATATCTTTCCAACTCGTTGTCAGTAAGTCATTTTTTAAAGCTTCATAACCCTGTGTATGAGTTGATATAAATTCAGTATCAAGAATAGGCTCTTTTCCTGCATCGACTGCAGCTTGGTGTTTTTCAATCAATAACTTCATCACACCTTTAAGTAACGCAGTGTCTCCACCAACACGAACTTTATAATAGTGTCCAGCTAAAGGAGTAGACTCTAACGTGAGCATTTCTACCACGTCTTGCGGGTAGGTAAAACGTTCAAGACCACGCTCTCTTAAAGGATTTATGGCAATGATTTTAGCACCACGTTTAGAAACTTCACGCAATGAGCTCAACATCCTCGGGTGGTTAGTCCCAGGGTTATGACCTATACATATAACTAAATCCGCTTTATCAAAATCGTCCAACAATACTGTCGCCTTGCCGACACCAATAGAGTCAGCAAGACCAACACTCGTTGGTTCATGGCACATATTTGAACAATCAGGGAAATTGTTTGTGCCATATTCACGAGCAAGTAGCTGATATAAGAATGCGGCTTCATTTGAAGTTCGACCTGATGTATAAAATTCAACAGTATTTGGGTCTGAATAACTTTGTAAACGCGTACCTATTTGTTGAAATGCATCTTCCCATTCGATAGGTTCATATTTATCTGTTTGTGAATTGTATTTCATGGGGTGAGTTAAACGCCCTTCATCCTCTAAATGAAAATCATCCCACTCAAGTAATTCTGTTACAGTATATTTAGAAAAAAATTCCGGCGTTGTTTTTTTAGATGTTGCTTCCCAAGCAATTGCTTTTGCACCATTCTCACAAATATCAAATGACGCCGTATGTACTGGGTCAGGCCACGCACAGCCAGGGCAATCAAAGCCGTCTACCTTATTCATTTCAAACATCGCAATTATGTCATGACCCACTTTCATTTGGCCACGTAATGCTTCTGCAACTGCTTTTACAGCCCCCCAACCGGCAGCGGGGCCATCATACTCTTCAATTTTCTTTTTCATTTGGCATTACTCTTTAATAAATGTAAATGTCTTTATATGTGCTTTTATAATTATCTAAAATATTCTTTGTTATTTAATATTAGTAATATCATCGTTAAATATCAATAATTAAAATAAGCACTTAAATAGATGCTCGTAATTAGACGACTTAAGAATAAGAAATGAAAATACAACTCAATAAATGAAAAGATAAATATTAAAACAAAACTAATTTAAATGAATACATATAGTTAATTAACCTCATATTAATGATTAATAAAAGGTTAATTAACTTCATAAAAAGAAGAGTTATATACAAGCACCCGATTGTATAATGTCAACAGCACAACGTTTACCATTCGCAAATTGGCATACAGCTGTTTGTGACCCATTTAATTCTAATGTGAGCGCTGGTAACCCACCCGCTGAAACACAGGCCTCTTGTGCCCCAGGGCCTAAATTGACCACTTGTTGAGCATATTGACTCGCAGAATGTTCCACAGAGTTATCTATGTTTGAGCTACCACACGCAGATAGCATGACAGATATAGCCCCAGTGAGTAACATTGTTAGTACTGGTTTAAAAAATTGATTAACCCTATGCCACATTTTCCTGCTTCTCCAAAGATGCTGCCTGAACATTCTGCAATAACCGTTTAGTGCCCGCCGCTTTTTGAATATAGATTGATGACTAAGACACCAATAATAATTAATAGCATACCAATAATTGCAGGTAAATCGAGTTTTTGGTTGTAAATAAAAATTGCAGCGACAGAAACCAATACAATCCCTAAACCTGACCAAATTGCATAAGCAATACCCAATGGCATGATTTTTACTACCTGCGAAAGCCCCCAAAAAGAGACTGCATAACCGATAATAACAATCAACGATGGCCAAAAACGACTAAAACCATCAGACGCCTTCAGTGTTGTCGTTGCAATAACTTCGGCAATAATAGACATTAATAAAAAACCCAGCCCCTTCATTATATTTCCTTGTTATTAGAATTAGTTATGATAAAACTTATCACTTTTTTGATTATTTACTCAGATAACGATAAAAAGCTCTGTTTATCATTAAAATAACACAGAGCTTTCATCTCGACTTCATGATGAGAATGCGAGTTAGTGATTTGCGGCAACGTCTACTCTATCGTTAAGAGACTCACTATAGCGCTTGAATAAAAAGACACACAAAATGAATGCTATGACACCAATCGCACCGCCAATATAACCAATCTGGGTCATTCCCATATGAACAATAACTTGATTGCCTAACAGTGCGCCAGCACCAATGCCAATGTTAAAAATTCCAGAGAAAATTGACATAGCCAAGTCGGTGGCATCTGGAGATAAATCAATGACCTTAACTTGCATTCCTAAACCAATACACATCATGGCCATTCCCCAGAACACTGATAACATAATCAACGACCAAACATCTCTACCTAATGGCATCAATAATAATAAGCAAATCGTCATAAATGCGATTGCTGCAGGTAAAAATGATAATGAAAATTTGCTGCTGTAGCGACTAAATATTACACTTCCAACAATACCCGCTCCACCAAAAATCAGTAGTAGTAAAGTGGCAAAGTTTTGGCTTTGTAAGGCAACTTCGCGAACAAAAGGTTCAATATAACTGTAAGCCGTAAAATGCGCAGTAACTGCCAAAACGGTTAACGCAAACATTCCAACGAGTGCTGGCCGGTGGAATAGCATCGGCACACTTTTTAACGAGCCTGAATGTTCACTTGGTAAGCGTGGTAAAAAGCGAATCAACACAACCATAGTGAACAATGCTATAACACCAATACCTAAAAATGTCGCTCGCCAACCTAAGAATTGCCCAACTACACGGCCAAGAGGAAGACCTAATACTGTTGCCAATGCCGTTCCCGTCGCTAATAACCCAAGTGCTTGAGCTTTTTTACCCGCAGGAGCAACCCGAATAGCTAAAGATGCCGTAATTGACCAAAAGACTGCGTGAGATAAAGCGACACCAATACGCCCTGCTATTAAAATATCAAAACTCCACGCAAACCCTGAAATGATGTGACTAACAATAAAGATAACAAATAAGAAAGCTAATAATTTGCGACGCTCTATTTTACTGGTTAATAGCATCAAAGGTAACGACATCAAAGCCACAACCCACGCGTAGATTGTTATCATTAATCCAGTATGTGCGACCGTCATGTCAAAGCTTTTTGCAATATCACTGAGTAATGCAACAGGCACAAACTCTGTTGTGTTAAAAACAAATGCAGCAACTGCTAATGCTATTACACGGATCCAAGCTGTTTTTCTAGAAACTTGCGTCATATTTCTCTTAGCCTTCACTTTCCCACAAATAATAGATGCCAACGGCTTAACCGTATGTAAAAAATGCTGCGAAAGGATATTGGTATTTAGTACAGGATTGAGTCGTTACTGAGCAATCTATATTGCTAACAACACTTTTTTGTGAATTGTATCACAATTTTTCATTACTCATAAAGGTTCCCTTGATCTATTGGCAAGAAAAATATCATGCCTACTTATTTTTATTTCCCCAACTATACCATTTAACTATTTGTTTAAATTTAAGCCACTTACCTGAATATTTATTACATTCAGTTATCTGAAAACACATCGCATTACTTTCTATGCTACAATCTCACTATTATTTTTTATGCTCAAAGGACCGCTTTAATGAAAAACCATTTTCCAACTGAACCTAACGTTAATACTTTAGCGGATGAAGTGACTTGTCTTAAAAATTTACTGACACATATGCTAAAAGCTATCGGCCAAGCGGATGCAGGTAAAATCTTAATTAAGATGCAGCGCGAAATTGCACAAATGGAAGACGAAAAGCAAGCAGAAACCTACAAAAATACGTTAGAACAGATAAAAACAGGGTATCGCCAATAGATTATTTAGCGATAAATGCTATTTTAAGGATATACCTACTGTTAAGTGGTTTAAACTGCACAAATAACTAAGTTTTAATCGTGAAAATCATCTATCTTTATTCATGAATTAAACCATTCTTTATTCATTTAGCTCCCCCTTCAGAACCCTATGAAGGGGGCTTTTTTTTCTACAGCTTATGTATTATTGCGTTTATAAATATCTTGGCAATGCTGAATGTATTCATCAACTGTTGTATCGTCGGTTTGCTTATCCCAACTTTTTTGCTCTTCAAAAGCCCACACTTGAAACGTTTGTCCAAAGTTAGCCCCTGACATACCAACTTGCTTATACACCCGATGGTAAAAACCTTGCTCAGAACGATAGATCTCAAATTTAAACGGAACTAACCTAGCGGGGTTTGTCGTTGTCAAAAAATCATTACCAAATAATAACGTTTTCTCAAGAATATCCATTCTATCCCCTTGTTTAATTTATAAAATACGTATGGTTTACACGATCTATTATAAGCATAGCGCATTTAAGGCAATTCCGTGATTTTACCTATAAAAATATATGATTTACATACTATCCATAGAGAAGATTGATGAATAACGGGAGATATTGACGAAATAATAAGCTTCACTATTAAAATGAAGCTTATTATCGCTGGTTTATGATTTGTTGTCGTAGAACTGTTTTGCCATATCAATGCTGTCTGCATTCACATCATTTATATGGTCACGTGTTAACCGATAAACAACGGGGCTTAACAGCAACAAGGCAATCAAATTAGGGATCGCCATCATGGCATTTAATGTATCTGCCAATAACCAAACAAAATCAAGTGATTGTGTTGCACCGATAGGTAAAGCAATCAACCATAACACTCTATATGGCTTTATCGCACGCAACCCAAATAAATATTGCACACATTTTTCGCCATAAAAACTCCAACCCAGAATAGTGGTAAATGCAAATATGGCTAATGCGATAGCAACAATATAATTTCCACCTGGTATTGCCGTTTGGAATGATGATGCGGTTAATGTCGCTCCTGTTTCACTAGTCAACCACCCACCAGTTATAATGATAGTTAACCCCGTGACAGAACACACAATGATAGTATCAATAAATGTCCCTAACATCGCAATAAGTCCTTGGCGAATAGGGTTTTGTGTTTTTGCAGCGGCATGGGCGATAGGTGCACTACCCAAACCAGCTTCATTGGAAAATACGCCTCGTGCAACCCCAAAACGGATTGCAGCCCATACTGCCGCCCCCGCAAACCCACCTTGGGCAGCAACTGGGTTAAAGGCCGAAGTAACAACCAGTGAAAGTGCCGCAGGGATCTCAGTAAAATAAATGCCAAGTACAATGACACCCGCACCAAAATAGGCAACGGTCATAAATGGGACAAGTTTTCCTGCAACATCAGAGATACGTTGCAGCCCACCAATCAACACCGCACCAACTAATAAAACTAAAACCCCGGCGGTCAACCATTTATGCACACCAAAGTTACTTTCTAGTACATCTGCCACTGAGTTCGCTTGTACTGTATTTCCGATACCAAAACTGGCACATGCACCAAAAAAGGCAAACAATGTTCCCAACCAAATCCATTTAGGGCCTAAGCCATTTTTAATGTAGTACATTGGCCCACCAATATACTGGCCATATTTATCCACTTCACGAAAACGAACAGCTAACACAGCCTCAGAGTATTTTGTTGCCATTCCTACCAATGCCGTCATCCACATCCAAAATAATGCGCCAGGCCCGCCCATGACAACTGCCGTCGCAACCCCGGCAATATTCCCCGTACCGATAGTTGCTGATAACGCTGTCATTAATGCATTAAAAGGTGATATTTGCCCCTCACCGCGTGATTCGTTCTTTTGAAATAATAACTTAAAACCTGTTCCAATTTTTCTTATCGGTAAAAATGCGAGCCGGATTTGCATATATATACCAACGCCTAAGATCCCAACAAGCATTGGTACTCCCCATACCACCCCATTTAGTTCACTTAACCACGTAGTTATCAAATCCATCCTACCCCCAATTAACTCGTATTAATTAACAAAGCAATCAAATTAATAACAATTTCTTATCAATTTAATAAAGATTAAAAGTGGCATAAAAGCGAATTAAATTTCAATAATTCATCATTTAAAGTAGAAGATTGTGAGTAAGCTCACTTGTGGTTTATCGATTACAGTTATTAATACAATTAATTGCGAATCGAAATTAAGATTGAGTTTGTTAGATACGAATGAGTATTTTGAGGGAATATATTTTACATATTGTATCAATAAAAATGCCCAGTAATTAAACTATTACTGGGCAGATGCTAAAATTATTGTCTGTATAAAGCTAACTTAGACTCATTATCTCGGCTACTTTAAATATTCACCTGAGCGCAATGCTTCAATACGTTTGTCTAATGGCGGGTGTGATAAAAATAACTCACTAAATGCTTTACCACGACCATTAATACAAAACGCCATCAAACGGCCTTCTTCTTGTGGCTCATAGCTCGTTTTTAACCGTTGCAAAGCAGCTATCATCTTTTCACGACCAACTAATTTCGCCGAACCAGCATCCGCATGGAACTCACGATAACGAGAGAACCACATAGTGATGATGCTCGCCAAAATACCGAATACGATTTCAAGCACCATAGAAACCGCGAAATAAACCATTGGGTTACCATTGCTACTCTCACTTTCGTTATCACTGTTGGACATAAAACCTGCCGCAACCTGTGCAATTATACGCGAAATAAAGATAACGAACGTATTCACGACACCTTGTAATAAAGTCATCGTCACCATGTCGCCATTGGCAATATGGCTAATTTCATGAGCAATAACCGCTTCCGCTTCATCACGGCTCATATTTTCTAATAACCCAGTACTCACCGCGACAAGTGAAGCATCTCGACGGGCACCTGTTGCGAACGCGTTGATATCTGGCGCATGATAGATAGCCACTTGTGGCATTTGAATGCCAACTTGTTGTGCTTGGCGCTCAACGGTTGAGACTAACCATTGTTCCGTTTGGTTACGTGGAGTTTCGATAACTTCGCCACCGACTGATTTCAGCGCCATCCATTTAGACATTAATAGTGATATGAAAGCACCACCAAAGCCAAATAGACCAGCCATGATCATCAGACCTTGAACACTACTACCACGGATCCCAGTTAAGCTTAGGATTATCCCAAACACAAACATAACCGCTAAGTTCGTGAGTAAGAATAAAGCAATTCTCATCATTTTTTATGTATTCCTTGGTAAAAACAAATATACGTAGAATTTACTTTATAAATAAGGTTTTTTCACACTTTTTCAAGTGCATTAACGCGAAAACCCTAAAAAATAACATAACTTTACATAGCTATGCTAAAAACTCATTATCATAATCTAAATAAATTATAACTTCTTACGATAAAAATTTAACCATTTGTTTTTAAAGGTTCATTTAATAACCATTTAAATTTAAAGTTAATTTTAATTGAAACGATAAAGCTGTTTGGTCAATCACCAAAAGCAATTTAGTGTATTTATCTATCTTATCACTCATTTTGTTCACCAAATGAATGAATATTCATTTTTACTTTCATTCTATTAAAAAATAATGCCACATTAAGTGGCACTATTTTGTTCTATCTCGATCTGTTGTTTTGTTCTAAGGCTAATTAGTTTTTTCTTTAGTCGATTTTGTTACTTTATCTTTTGCTGTTTTAGCCGATTCTTTATCTTTGGCTTTAGACGCTTTTTCTTTTACTGCTTTGGCCGACTCTTTATCTGCGGCTTTAGGCGCTTTTTCTTTTACTGCTTTGGCCGACTCTTTATCTGCGGCTTTAGGCGCTTTTTCTTTTACTGCTTTGACCGACTCTTTATCTGCGGCTTTAGACGCTTTTTCTTTTACTGCTTTAGCTGACTCTTTATCTTTGGCTTTAGGCGCTTTTTCTTTCACCTCTTTAACTTCTTTATCCGCTGTTTTAGAGGCCTTTTCTTTTACTGTTTTAGCAGTACCAGATGCTTTGTCACTGGCCTTGTTGGCTTTATCAGAAGCTGTTTTGCCGGCTTTATCACTCGTACTTTTTATTGAATCAGATACAGACGGTTTACTTGGTTGCTTGGCAACACCTGCACCAATCACAGCACCAGCGGCTTTCGCTTTGCTGTTGATATCATTTTTTAGTTCAATAGTACACACTTGCTCTGAGCGACTCGTAGAACCATCATTACAAATAAATTTACCACCTTCACAGCGATCAATTCCCCCTTTACTTCCAGAACAAGGGTAGTTTCTTGCATTCGCTGTGTTAATAGATGCAACCATCATTACACTCACTGCTATTAATCCTACAAATAATTTACGCATGGTATTGCCTCGTTGCTAAGGAATCTATACCAAAAGTTTAGGATAAATTAAGTAAAGGTAAAGAAACCTATAGTTAATTATTAATTTCAGTCAGTCATTTTAAAAAATAAAGTAAACACAGCATAAAACTGCATCTATCTAGGGGATACTTGCTAAAAAAATTCAAATTAACAATACGTTATTGTTCAGTTTCTGTTTTGCTGTATGTATTTAGATTGTATTGAAAAGACACAAAAATTAAGCCAGCTTAATGCTGGCTTAACCCGACAAATAATAAGAGGGATATTATTTATTATTTGATAATAGCTTAGTGTGCTGATTCGCTAAGTCGATCGCCATTTTCACCGTTTCATCAAGGTATGGGTCTGGTCCTTCATAATCTTTTGGCAGATCATCAATTGATTTCAATAGCGGCTTGCCTTCCCGAGTATTACGTTCGTTTATACGTTTCAGTTTTGTCGCTTCAATTTCAGAATCTTCTTTTTGACGTTCAGCATAGTTGAGTGAAATAAGATTCTTACTTTCTTTGTTTACTTTATAGCGTGCAATGTCTTCATCAATATAATTGAATTCAGGGTCTTTGCTAATACGCGCCAAATGCTGCGTTTTTATTAACGATAAATCAGAAGAAACATCACCAACAGGCGTGTATTTTGCCGGTGGAATGCTATCCCATGGCAATGCGTTGTCCTCGAAACTTTCACCCGTTTCTGCGGGATCTTGGCCTGTTGGCATGACTACATCAGGGGTGACCCCTTCACGCTGTGTACTCCCACCATTAACCCGATAAAACTTCTGAATAGTATACTGAACAGAACCTAAGGAAGGCCATTCTGGCTTCAGCATTTGGTCGTAAACACGACTCAAACTACGGTGTTGCTGAACTGTTCCCTTACCAAATGTCGGCTCACCAACAATCATCGCCCTACCATAATCTTGCATTGCCGCAGCAAAAATCTCAGATGCAGATGCACTAAAACGGTCAACTAAAACAACGAGAGGACCTTTATAGTAAATAACGTCGTCGTCATCGATATCTTGGCGAACTTGGCCATTGTTATCACGAACTTGGACAATCGGCCCTTGTGGAATGAACAAACCAGATAAAGAGACTGCTTCAGTTAATGCTCCGCCACCATTACCACGTAAATCAATAATCAATGCGGAAACATTATCTTTTGCCATGTTTTGCAATTGAGTTTTAACATCATTCGTTAAACCAACATAAAAACCTGGAATATCCAAAACAGCAATTTTATCTTTACCTTGCTGTTTTATTGTCAGCTTGACAGCTCGGTCTTCTAGCCGGATCTGCTCCCGAACTATGGTGACTATATGAGGTTTCGCCCCTTTAGTATCAGAAACGACTTCCAACCGAACTTTACTTCCTTTCGGGCCTTTAATTAAAGCAACCACATCATCAAGCCGCCAGCCAACCACATCAACAATAGGTTTACCCGTTTGGCCTACACCGATAATTTTATCGCCGACTTTTAGCTCTTTGCTTTTAGCTGCTGGGCCCCCAGCAACCAATGAGTTGATAACCGTATTTTCATCATCTTGCTGTAAGACCGCACCAATTCCTTCTAATGATAAACTCATTTCTGAATTGAATTGTTCAGTATTACGAGGCGATAGATAACTTGTGTGTGGATCGATTTCACGAGCAAAAGAGTTAACTATCAATTGAAAAACATCTTCACTTTGCGCTTGCGTTAAACGTCGCAACGCAAAATTATAACGTTTCGTCAATTTTTCTTTGATTTCTTTATCATCTTTGCCTGATAGTTTTAAATTCAACCAGTCATAACGGACTTTTTGGTCCCATAGACGATCAAGTTCTTGCTTATCTTTAGGCCACGGTGCTTTAGAACGGTCAACTTCAATGGAGTCTGTCGCATTTAAATCGATAGGTTGCTCTAAACGAGCCAACGCATATTTAAAACGCTCGAAACGTCTTTCCTGAGACAGATTATACAGGTCATAGAACGTATCTAATTTGCCATCCTCAAGCCACTGACCTGCTTTGCCCTTATCTTTGGCATATTGGTCAATATCGGATTGAAGTAAAACATTATGGCCGAAATCTAACATATTAAGATAACGATCAAATATTTTCTCAGAAAACGCACTGTCTAAATCAAATTGGCGGTAATGTGAACGAGTGAATCGAGATGTCACTCTCTCACTCACCGTACCGTGCTGTGCACTCTGCTTTAAGACTGGTAACTGAGCCGCAGTGACCGGAGTCACTGCTTGAGTATTAGCTATTGCACTGCCAAAAGTCGCTAGGCTGACCACCAGTGCAATTTTAAGAAGTTTGTTCATGACCTGATTGACCTCCGTATCAGAACTTTAAATGTTCCGCGCGTACAATCATTGCCAGCCCTGTTGGCAATTGAACCCTAACACCATCTTTCGCAATTTCTAAAACAGAGGCGTCCATCACACTGGTACCGACTTTGACTTTCAAAGTTTGACCAATTTGGAGTGTGTTGATGTCAGTCACTGATTTCAGATTTTGCTCTGGTGCAGGTGTATTACGGCGAGGGGCTTTAGCTGATGTATTTTGCGAGCGTTCTTTATTGTCTGTTGGACGGCGGCGAGGCGCTTTTTGTTTAGTTGCGTCTTGTGTACGTGGTGTTTTATCACCCGTTTTTTGTGCAACTGGACGTTTTTGCGCTTTTTGTTCAGCACGCTGTGCTTGAACGCGAGCTTTCGCCTCGGCTAATTGTTGGCGCGCATGTGCAATATGTTCTGCATCTAATTCACCACAATCTTCACCGTTTAGGTCAACTCGTTTAGCGCCCTCTTTAACACCGTAGAGATAACGCCAGCTAGAAGTGTACATGCGTAATGCAGAACGCAATTGCGTTTTGCTAATACCATCTTCTTCTTTTAAGCACCCTACGATATCTTGAAAAATTCCGACTTTTAACGGACGTGCTTCGCCTTCAGCGATAAAACAGCGAGGAAAACGCTCTGCTAGAAATGCGATAACTTCTTTACTACTATTCAACTTAGGTTGATTTTCCATGAAATTTCCTGATAACAACGATTTTGCCAACCTCACGGGCATGAACAAGCCGACATTATAATCGTGTTGCTGACAATTGCCACGTTACTATTAATTTAACTGACCATTATTTAGTGATATTTAGGCATAGAACACATTGCCAGGTGTTGACACAACTGGTTTACAAGGTGCTGTAGCCCTTTTTCGTCTTCATGGTCGAATTGGCTAATATTTGGGCTATCTATATCTAAAACCCCGATAATTTGCCCATTAACTACCAAAGGAAAGACAATTTCAGCGTTACTTGCTGCATCACAGGCAATATGACCTGGGAATGCATGAACATCTTCGATACGCTGAACTTGGTTATTGCTAAACGCTGTTCCACACACGCCTTTACCAAAAGGGATCCGAACACACGCAACTTTACCTTGGAAAGGACCCAGTACTAATTCTTGCCCATTACTGAGATAAAAACCAGCCCAGTTAACCCCTTCTAAACAGTCATATAATAATGCACTGGTATTTGCTAAGGTTGCAATTAAATCATATTCCCCTGCAAGTAGCGCAGAGAGATTGTCTGAAAGTTCGTGATAATACTTCTTTTTATCCATAATTATTTCTTGTAATAATCAAGTAATTAATCAAATATTTGTAAGCGTAGCCCTAAGGTTACCAATTTGTCACTTTGAGGTAAATTTTTTTACACTAGATTACATCGAGGTAACCAACTAAAATGAGTCAATATGAACCACATTAATCACACTGATTTGCTTTTTCAACGTTGTAATCATTGCGATCAGAAGTTACTAACTCCTCGATTCAACATACGGCAAGTTGTTGTTTGCCCTCGCTGTTTTAGTCAACTTAATGATGGGCGTTCTTGGTCACTCAACCGTTTATCAATACTGGCTATCACTTTATTGATGCTTGCCCCTATTGCATTTTGGCAACCACTCATTTCTATTCACTTATTAGGAAGCCAAATCAATGCAAATGTCATTGAAGGTATTCGCTTAATTAATCAACAAGGGGATCCATTTACGGCCAGTATAGTGGCTTTTTGTGCTATTGCAGCCCCATTAATATTACCCATTTTGATTTTATTGTTATCTATTGGTCAGTATATCAATTTGAATCTCCGGCCTATTCTTTTAGTATTAAGTCACATTAAAGAATGGGTTATGTTAGATGTTTACCTTATCGCGCTAGGCATTGCTGCGATTAAAATGCAAGATTATGCGAGTGTTTTCATTGGACATGGTTTAATCGCTTTTATTACCATGTCTATTCTCAGTATATTAATCCTCATCCACATAAACTTAGATGAGCTATGGAACAAATTTTATCCCATTAATAATAAAAAAGTACAAGATAACTTACTGGTCTGTACAGCATGTCATTATTGCGGCCCTACAACTAGCAATGAAAAATGCCAACGCTGTCATCGCCCTCTTCACTATCGTGAACCGCATAGTTTACAAAAAACATGGGCCGCACTAATTGCTGCCATGGTGCTATTATTTCCTGCTAATTTAATGCCAATCTCTATTTTTTATCTCAATGGGCAACGTTTAGAGGACACTATTTATTCTGGAGTCGTTTCTTTAATTGATTCAGGTAATTGGCCAATTGCAATTATTGTATTCATCGCCAGTATATTGGTTCCCTTTATTAAGATTATTATTATGATATTGCTACTGTTTTCCATCCACTTCAAAAGCAATACTGACCCTATTTTACGTATGAAATTACTTAGGTTTGTTTCATGGATTGGTCGTTGGTCCATGCTAGATTTATTTGTCATTGCTTTGATGATGACACTCGTTAATCGCGATCAATTGATGTCTTTTACTATGGGGCCTGCCGCACTGTATTTTGGTACAGCCGTTATTTTAACAATTTTGGCTGTTGAGTGGTTAGATAGCCGTTTAATTTGGGATTCTTATGGAAAATCAAAACCCGCAAAGTGAACCCTCTGAAGAAATATCAGAAGCTCTATTACGTAAACGCAAACATATTTCGCCTTTCTGGTTTTTGCCTTTAGTCGCTATTTTCATTGCCGGTTGGCTTTTGTTTCAGCATTGGGTTGAACGAGGAACGGATATTACTATTGAGTTCACATCTGCACCCGGAGTAGTTGCTAACCGAACACCTATCCGCTACCAAGGTGTTGAAGTTGGTTTGGTGCAATCTGTTGCTATCAGTAAAAATATGAAAACCATTATTGTTACTGCTAGTGTGAATAAAGACATGCGTCCAGCCTTGAATTCAGGAACTAAATTTTGGTTAGTGACCCCCAAGGCATCATTAGCAGGCGTTTCTGGCCTTGATGCGTTAGTTGGTGGGAACTACATTGGTATGTTACCAAGCACGGGAACAGAGCAATTCTCTTTTGTTGCACAGGATACGCCACCGCAGCTAAACATAGATAAAGGTGAATTACTTATTCACCTTACTGCGCCAGATTTAGGTTCATTAAACGAAAACTCTCCGATTTATTACCGGAAAGTACCTGTTGGTTATATTTCAGACTATACCATTTTGCCAGATAACCAAGGTGTTTCCATTTCTGCTGTTATCAAAAAACCGTATGCTCACTTAGTACGTAAAGAGAGTCAGTTTTGGAATGTATCTGGGTTACAAGGTAGCTTCGACCTTAAATCTGGAGCCAGTGTAAAAATGGAAAGCCTTTCTGCTGTGATAAATGGCGCCATTGCTTTTGACTCACCACAAAGCAGTCCTCAAGCAGAAGAAGGACAACAATTTGTTCTGCAAGATAGTAAAAAAATAGCCAAAACTGCAGAACAAGACGGTAAAGACCCCCTCATGCTAACACTTTGGGCACATGACACTTATGGTGTCGATAAAGGCCAGCCCATTGTTTATAAAGGCATTCAAGTTGGTGAGGTGTTACAGCGTCACCTGGCAACTGAAAAAGTGAATTTTAGTATCTTAATCTATGATGAGTTCCAGCACCTTGTCCGTGAAGACAGTAAATTTGTTGCAAATAGCCGAGTGGATATCCAATTAGGCCTTAATGGATTACAATTCCAAGGCGCTACCCCCCAAGAATGGTTAGATGGCGGGATTCACCTGATAGCTGGACAAAGCCAAGATAAACTTCCCGAAACCTTTCCTTTATATCGTAGTGATGATAATGCAAAAGCGGGTATTTTAGGCGCTTTACCGCCTACAACTATCACCCTAAATACCACGACACTACCAGACATTCAGGCCGGTTCTATTGTTCTTTATCGCCAATTTGCAGTCGGCAAAATCATTGACATTAAACCAACTAAAGCTGGGTTTGCTATCAATGTAAATATTTCAAATGAATATCTTCATTTACTCACAGAAAATAGTGTATTTTGGGCTGAAGGCGGCGCCAAAGTTCAGCTTAATAGCAATGGTTTAACCGTTCAAGCTGCGCCTCTGAGCCGAGCGATTAGCGGTGCAATTAGCTTTGATAACCTAGATGGTGGCGTCGCCAATACTGCTCGACAACACACGCTTTACCCAAATGAAACATCTGCGAAGGCAATAGGAAGCATTATTACGCTAACCACGTTTGATGCATCAAAGCTTTCCGAAGGCATGCCAATCCGTTATTTAGGTATTAATATTGGTCAAATTGAATCATTAAAATTGTCATCTGACAAACGTGAAGTACAAGCAAAAGCAATTCTATACCCCGAATATGTCAGTACCTTTACCCGGTTAGGAAGTCGCTTCGCTGTGGTAACACCTGAATTATCCCCTGCGGGTTTAAATAATTTAGATAGCATATTGCAGCCTTATATCAGTGCTGAACCGGGACGTAACAGTAAAAGCCGTTATCAATTTGAATTACAAACTGCCAATATTACAGACTCGCGTTATCTAGACGGCTTAACTATTTACCTTGATGCTATTGATGTAGGCGCAATCCAAATTGGTACACCTATTTTGTTTAGGGGCCTAGAAGTCGGTGTTGTTACAGGTCTTTATTTGGGAGAGCTTTCCGATCGCGTATATGTTGCGACACGTATTGGCAAGGAATACCAATATCTTATTCGCAATAATACCGAGTTTTGGCAGTCTTCCGGTTTTAACTTTTCATTTGGTTTAACCGGTGGCGTTGCCAAAAGCGGGACTTTCAAGCAATTTGTACGTGGCGGTATTTCCCTTGCTACACCGCCGTCAGTGCCTCTAGCCCCACAAGCTAGGCCTGAACAGCATTTCATCCTAAAATTAGAGCCCCCTAAAGATTACGTGGACTGGGGAACATCTATCCCGAAAAAATAATCACTATTAGGGTGCATATTAACCATATATAGCACCCTTTCCTCACAAGCACCTTAAAAATTATTTTGGAAATTAATTCCATTTATACTATGCTTAAATTCGTTGAGCTGATTATATATGGTTAAAATCGATGAATGAGGTGCTGTTATGTGTATTGTAAAATTGAAAATATCTTCCTATGAAATTAATGATGCGGTTATGGCTTCCCATAAAAGTGATACAGTAAGTATTCCATGTGATTCTGATACAGACTTTTGCATGCAACTTGATGGCTGGGACGAGCATACAAGTATTCCTGCCACTTTAGATGAAAAACCGGTTCTACTCTACCGTGATCGTTATGACAAAGAAAATCACCATTGGGTGATGAAACTTGCTTAATAGTTTTGTTAGTACTCTTAGGTTATTTACTAAGCATATAAATAGGTAGGAACCGATAAGCTGATATGAAATGAGAACTGACAAAATAATAGGCAAAAAAAGAGGCCTGGTAGATTCCGATTACCGGGCCTTGGGAAATGGCTCTGGCAGAGCCGTGCGCTAAAATTGCCATTGAGACGTTACAAAGTACACTCTAATACTAGCTTTCAATGCACGTTCTTACCATATTTATTATCAATATTTTTACATATTATTAACACAATTTATTTCTTAATTTTCTAAAATTGAACTATTTGTTTAATAGGTTATACCTATACATACAATCACTCAAACCTTTCAATTAATCAATGCATTGAATAATAACAATAATTTTTGTTTTCCATATCCCTTCTAGATTGAACATTTTAACTGAACGATAAATTTAATTGCTCGCACACAATTTTGCAGCAGCTTCTTTTATAGGTAATATTCTTTCCTCAACTGTTTTGGTGCTATCGGTAGGCTTAAGCAGCACATCAATAGGCTGTGCTTTAATTTCTTTTTTGATCATCAATTCAGTCGCTATGTCGTTTAATGGGTATTGCATTAGCGTGGCAGGGTTAATGACGACCAAAGCCCCATTATGACGGCACTCTAACATGACTTCCTCTCGAGTAAATGGCCAATCATCACCAAATTGTTTTTTACTCACGGATGTTAACGGTGCAGAAAAAGCAGTGCTCACGGTTCCACCCAATAACAGTGAGCAAATAATGAGTTTAAATTTCATGGTAGTGACCTTATTAAACATTGAAGATATCTTTACATATTATCAATTAAATATAAAAGTTTAGCTAGATTGGTTGGTAGCTTGCAAAAATTGCCACAGAAAGAATCGCCATCGTACCTAACAGTAACTCAACCCAACTGTTAATGATTAGGTAATTGACTCGCCCTTTTTGCTTAATAATAGGTACGATGTAATAACGATTGATAATCGCTAATAAAAGCATTCCTCCCACTAAAATGATCTTAAACCAAAGTAGTGATTGGTATTCTGACCCTGAATAATTTAATGGCCAGCCAGGTAAAAGTGTTATTGCACTAATGATCCCTGTAATGACCACCAGTACAACAGCGATATGGCCGAAGCGCGAAAAACGCATCATGGTATTCACAATTTGTTTGTCCATCCCTTCTGCCATTTCTTTTTTATTGCGCAAAAATTGGATGCAAATTAAAAATGGCCACAAACCGCCAAACCAATATGCAGAGCTAATGAGATGAATAAATTGATTAATACGATGGAATGTTCCGAGTAGGCCATCATGCATGGCCGCGTGCCCAATAAAGGCATGCAAACCAAGCAGGATCACTGAAAAAACTAATATTAGTTTCAATCGTAATTGAATTGATTTTATAAATAAGACCAATAGCAATAATACAGATGACAAAAGTTCCCAACGCCATACTTGGCCGAATGACGTCCCTAAAACCCCTTGCCATATCTGCCAATCAATACTATCTTCCCAACCATCACCCATCAGACCCGCTTGCGCAATCATCCAGCTGAAGGCTGTTAAGACAGTAACAATGGCACAAAAGAAAATGCCTTTATTCAAATAGCGGCTTAATAAATAATTAAATGAGCCGCGACTAAGTACCACTGCAAATATTGACATTCCACACATCAATATTGCAGCGATAAAATGAATAAAGCGAATAAGGGTATAAAAAGCTTCTAGTGACATATTATTTCACTGTAAAGCTATACGTTCCTTTTGTTTTGTGTCCGTCGACAGAAACGACGCTCCAATTAACATCATATTTCCCAGCAATGAGCTTGTCTTCCACAGGAACGACCACTTTAGTGTCGTTACTCGGGTCTAACGTTGCTTTACCGGTTTTTACTATTTTATTTTCAGGCCCGATAATACTGACCTTAGTGAAATTAACTTCGATACCTTCAGAAAAGCTTAATGAGATTGACTCTGGCGCTTGCTCCACTGCCGTACCTTCAGCAGGAAGCTGGTCTTTTAATTGTGCATGGGCAAATGCTTGTTGGAAAGACATGCCTAAAAATAGAACGGCGACAGCGCTAAGTTTGCGCCATGAAGATTTAATAGGGTTAATTGGCATAGTAACCTCTTAATTTGCAGGTGAATTTAGAATAATTGCCAATCATTATACGGAAAACAAACCATTTTACCGCTTAAAAATGGGTTTTATCGGCCTATCCTGTGAGTTTTCACACAAAATGAAAAGAAAAAGACTTATGAACATTGAATTACAGAATTCATGCCCATAAGCCTAGAGAGGTCTTTATGCATCAAGTAGAGAGAAAAACTAGATTTCTATCTACTTACTGGTGTGTAGATTAGACATGCGTTGCCGCAGACAGGTTTTTCAAATCTTTATCTAACAAGAATAGTGCTTTACCAGACTCACCCACCATATCCAGTTTATCCAGTACTGATTTAAATAATTTCTCTTCTTCATGTTGCTCTGCAACATACCATTGTAAGAAATTAAATGTAGAATAATCTTGTGTTGTCATTGCTAAATGAGCCAATTTATTAATTTCACGAGTAATTAATTGCTCATGTTCATAAGTTTGGGTGAATACATCACTAATTGATTTGAAATCAACGGGCGGCGCAGCAATTTGCCCTAACAGTGGCAACGCCCCAGTGTCACTAAGATAATCAAATAAACGCTGCATATGTTCCATTTCTTCTTGTGAGTGTGCTTTTAAGAACGCTGCAGCGCCTTCATAGCCTTTATCACTACACCAAGCACTCATTTGCAAATAGAGATTTGCAGAATAAAACTCAAGATTTAATTGCTCGTTTAATTTTTTGACCATATCTGTAGTTAACATATTTAAGCCTTATCGGTTAATCATTCATGCGTATATTATGCACAGTATTACAATAATTAAAACCCTAAAACAATCTTAAAACAAAAAAATCCAATTTACTGATAATTAATAACTTTTGTTAAAAACAATAATAATCAATCTCATTATCTTTCCCTGTTTTTCTATTAATAGCTAAATATATAAATATATAAATATATAAATAGATAAATTTAACTCTTATTTTTATTATTACAATTAATGTAATGAGATTTTTTCTCATTATCCAGTTACAATAATAAGGTATGAATTTAACCGTAGAGATCAAATATGAGTCACAACCTTGCTTTATTGCCTAAAGATGAAATGGATAAGGTCAATGTCGACCTTTTGGCTTCTGGTGTTGCATTTAAAGAACGCTATAACATTGCCATCATTGCTGAAGCTGTTGAGCGAGAACAACCTGAACACTTAAGGGAATACTTCAGAGAGCGATTAGTATACTACCGTCAGCTGTCACAAAATTTTGCTCGTATGCCTTATGAACCACGTAATCGCTAGGCTCACGGATACACAGAAAAAATGACACAAAAAAGGGATAACCTTAATGGTTATCCCTTGATATTCAATAAAAAATTTATTTAGTTGTATTATATGTCACGGTATTATTTTGGCAGTCTACCGCAACTGAATAATGCAAATCGGATTTTGCACCTCGAACAACCAGCGGTACGGTGTAACCTGTTTCAGTTTTAGTGACTTCACCATCATTGACCCAAGCAACCGCTTTTTTGCCTAAAGCCGCTTTTTCATCTGTCCAACGAGGCAAACGATTATGCATAAAGTCACTTTTCACCTGTGCTGCAATTTGCGGCTCAGTTAGCGTACCACAACTGACGAAAGGCGCAGCTTTACCTTCTTCATTATTTGCGCTTAACGCAAAAGAACTAAAAACCAGAGCACAAGCACCTAAAATTACAGCAATTTTTCGATTCGCTTCCATACCATCCTCCGATACCTATTACTAGGTAAAGATTTTTGATTAGTTTAGCGGCTTATTTCAGCCTACCAGATACCAGTTATCTTCTGGTTATTATCTAGTCTTCATTGATAAATAGAATGACTTAACTAATATTAATCTATCAGATTTATGCATGAATGTTAATAGTATGTTTATAGATTATTAATTTTCATCATCGAAACGAACGTGGATCTGTTCTTTACCTTGGTGCTTTTCTCTAATTTCATGAGCGACTATTGCAATCGCCTCACCACTACTCATACCTTCCGCCATCAATTGATGAATTTTTTCAACAGCTTCTTGCTGTTCTTCGTGATTAAGTGCTGGCATACCAGAAAACATGGTTTAAACCTCATGAATAAAAGACTAAAATCAATGATTAAGATTTTAACATTTCTTCGACTATTAAGATAAGAATATATGTTAACCTGTATTGATTCACTTGCGGAAATTTAAACTCATCATTATGGTTATCAAAAAAATCCAACTACCTTATAGCCCAAATGCAGCCATTGATTATTTTACCCCATTGGCACACCTGCCATGGGCGATGTTATTACATTCAGGTAATGCAAAACACTTACATAATCGCTTTGATATTATCGTTGCTGACCCGATTGCCACACTGACGACTTATCAGCTTAAAACAACTATTACAGAACAAAATCACGCCTCTCTCGTTTCTGAGTCAGACCCTTTTAAACTCCTTCAAGGATTGCTGGATAAATACCAACCAAAACGCCAGGAAGAGACCGAGTGTCCCTTCAACGGGGGGGCTCTCGGCCTTTGGAGTTACGATTTAGGGCGCCGCATTGAAAAATTACCTGAAATTTCGACCGCAGAACTACAATTTCCAGACATGGCAGTTGGCATCTACTTATGGGCTCTCATTGTTGATCATCATGATAAAACCACTACATTAATTAGTTATGATGATGCTGATGCCCGGTTAGCTTGGCTAAACAACCAAAAAAGGCCACGTAAAAATAAATTTCAATTAACCTCTGCATGGCAATCCAATATGTCAGAAGAGGCATATCATCATAATATTGCGCGCATCCATGAATATTTACGTAATGGTGATTGCTATCAAATCAATTTAGCGCAAAGATTTAAAGCCAAGTATAAAGGGGATGAATGGAATGCATTTTTAGCACTACTTGATCGCAATGGTGCTCCCTTCTCTTCTTTTATACGTCTTCCCGAAAATGCGGTTATCAGTATTTCACCTGAACGCTTTATCTTTTTGCAAGATGGAGATATTCAAACCCGCCCAATCAAAGGAACGCTTCCGCGCTTAGACAATGAACAAGATGACCTTGCTCAAGTAGCAAAATTGTCTAATTCAGTAAAAGATCGCGCAGAGAACTTAATGATTGTCGACTTGCTGCGTAATGATATTGGCCGCGTCGCCAAACCGGGTACGGTCAGTGTTCCTGAATTATTTGCTGTTGAAGCTTTCCCGGCAGTACATCATCTGGTTAGTACCGTCACGGCAAAGTTAGATAGCCAATACCGTGCAACTGATTTATTACGAGCGTGTTTTCCTGGTGGGTCAATAACCGGCGCACCGAAAGTCCGTGCAATGGAGATAATTGAAGAATTAGAACCCCATCGCCGACATGGCTATTGTGGAGCAATAGGCTATATTAGTTTCAATGGCAATATGGATAGCAATATTACTATTCGTACTTTACTGACATATAAAAAACAGGTTTATTGTTGGGCTGGCGGTGGTATTGTTGCCGATAGCCAAGCAGACAAAGAGTATCAAGAAACCTTTGATAAATTAAGCCTGATCTTACCTTTATTAGGAGCACTCAATAACGATGACTGAACTGAATAACTTTATCAATCGTTTTCAGTTTACTTTACCGGCTACCCGCCAATTTGAAGCTAAGGCGGGTAAATCGGCGGCTGTTCTTTTACCCATTATCAATAAACCAAACCCAACATTACTTCTCACCCAAAGGTCTCCTTTTTTACGCTCCCATGCAGGCCAAGTCGCCTTTCCTGGCGGGGCTAGTGACCCAGAGGATGGAACGCTTGTGAATACCGCTTTACGTGAAGCTTATGAAGAAGTCGCCATCCCACCGGAAAAAGTCACCGTACTGGGTCAGTTAAGCCCTTTACAAAGTTATGGTGGTTATGAAGTTACGCCAATTGTTGGGCTTGTACCAAATAATATTCAATATCAGGCTAACCCCAGTGAAGTCGCTGACATCTTTGAAGTTCCATTGTTTGATGCGCTTTCATTGCAACATCATAAATATGTCGATATTAAGCGTTCAGGACAGCATAACCGCATCTTTTTTTATTGGTATAAAGGCCATTTGGTTTGGGGATTAACCGCTTCGATTATTCACCAACTTGCCTTGCAGTTAGATTAACGGCTAACACAACTTTTCACCATACAATGCCACTATTGCAGTAAAATCTATTTAAGATGACAAGATATCGCGTCATATATGACAAAATTTACCTCTACCACATGTTGTTTTTTTAGCCACATCACAGACATTTTGTGCTATTTACAATCAATTACCCTTCAGCAACTACCTTATTTCAAAAAATACTTTAAACTTACTGGTTAACACTACTAAATAACAGTAAAGTAGCGTCTTTTAAAATAATGCACTACATTTTCATCTTTTTTTTAAGGAGTCCTGCGTGATAAGCGTTTTCGACATGTTTAAAGTGGGCATAGGCCCTTCAAGCTCTCATACCGTTGGTCCAATGAAAGCTGGGAAAGAATTTGTCGATGATTTAGTAAGCAAAAATTTATTACCTAACGTCACTCGTATTTCAGTGGATGTTTATGGGTCATTATCGCTTACTGGAAAAGGGCACCATACTGATATCGCCATTATTATGGGGCTAGCAGGTAATTTGCCTGCCACTGTCGACATTGAATCCATCCCAACTTTTATCAAGAATGTAGAAGAAACAGAAAAGTTATCATTAGCAAATGGCCTTCAAGTCGTTGACTTCCCTAATGAGGGTGGCATGAATTTTCGTCAAGATAACCTGCCATTACATGAAAATGGCATGACCATTCATGCTTTTGCCGATAATGATGAAATTTACACCAAAACCTATTATTCCATTGGTGGTGGTTTCATTGTCGATGCAGAGCATTTTGGCGAATCAACGCTTGATAGCAAACCCGTCTCTTATCCATTTAATTCCGCGGAAGAGCTACTATTAAATTGCAAAAAATCCGGTCTTTCTATTTCTAGCTTAATGATGAAAAACGAGTTAGACCTTCATACCAAAGAAGAAATTGAAGCCTATTTTGCTGATGTATGGCATACCATGCAAGCCTGTATCGAGCGTGGTTTAAACACCGAAGGTGTTTTACCGGGCCCATTACGAGTACCTCGTCGTGCACCGGCACTTAACCGAATGGTGACCTCAACAAGTAAGCTATCTAATGACCCAATGAATGTGGTTGACCTGATCAATATGTATGCCTTAGCCGTGAATGAGGAAAATGCTGCAGGTGGTCGCGTTGTCACAGCCCCGACTAACGGTGCATGTGGTATCGTCCCTGCCGTATTAGCTTACTATAACCATTGTATAGAACCTGTAACGCCTGAGTTATATATGCGCTATTTCTTAGCTTCAGGCGCTATTGGTATTTTATACAAAATGAATGCGTCCATTTCAGGTGCTGAAGTTGGCTGCCAAGGTGAAGTCGGTGTGGCATGTTCGATGGCCGCGGCTGGCCTGGCCGAATTATTCGGTGGTAGCCCTGAGCAAGTGTGTATTGCTGCTGAAATCGGCATGGAGCACAATTTAGGTTTAACTTGTGACCCTGTCGCTGGCCAAGTTCAAGTTCCTTGCATTGAACGAAATGCAATCGCCTCTGTTAAAGCAGTGAATGCCACACGTATGGCTCTACGTCGAACAAGCGAACCACGAGTTTCACTTGATAAAGTCATTGAAACTATGTACGAAACAGGGAAAGACATGAATGCAAAATATCGTGAGACATCCCGAGGCGGGTTAGCCATCAAAGTACAATGTGACTGATTTTTAATCCTTAAGCACCCTTTTCTATTCTGTTATCACTTTAAACAGGATTTTGAGGGTGCTTTTTTAGCATGCATTAAAAAGTTTTTTCTATTTTTGCTATGCTTCTCTTCCCATATAGTCCAATTCAACTAATCAATTACCCACAGTTTTTTCATTGAATTAACTCAATTTTCTTATACTCAACAAACCACATCAAAACAAAATTCATACTATTTTGTGCTAAAGACTGTTTTGACATGACGGAGAGACAACCGTTCCCCATTGAAATTTGGTTGTTTTTCACTCTAAAAATCAATATTACACTATTTTTTTGGCTATTTTTGTTACCGATAACAAAATTATAAACCAATAAATGATAAATGTTTAGTTTATTGATCTTTTCAAATAAAAATAAACAGCAACTAACTGCAATTTAATATCATTTTTTAGATGTATTCTTATTTTTCTGACGCGAAACAAGTTTTTAGGATAACACGAGATGATATGCTAATAATGTAATTGATACTAACAACACCATGAGTTAGCTCATGAATATTATGAGACGTTTGTAATTATTCAGCTAAAATTATCTTACAGGGGAAACTGATAAAAAGGAGTCTAACTTAAGTGTCCATTTTATCAACAGATGATATTTTGTTTTATCTATCTATGAGGGAAAAATAGTGAGTATAGCTATTATGATTGGTACACACGGAGTCGCTGCAGAGCAGCTTCTTCGAACAACCGAGATGTTAATAGGCGAACAAGAAAATGTGTCGTTTATTGATTTTATCCCTGGGGAAAACGCAGACACCCTATTTGATAAGTACACCCAAAAGCTAACTGATTTAGATACATCAAAGGGTGTCTTATTCCTTGTTGATACATGGGGAGGCAGTCCATTTAACGCCGCTAGTCGCATTGTTAATGAAAATAGTAATTATGACATTATCACAGGCGTGAATGTTCCAATGTTAGTTGAAACCTTTATGTGCCGTGATGATGATCCATCTATGAATGAGCTAATCACTGTCGCACTTGAAACAGGACGCGGGGGGGTTCGTTCATTTAAATTCAAAGAAGCTGAAGTAGAAGTAGAACCCGCTCCTGTAGCAGCCAGTACCCCTGCCCCAGCACCAGTGAAAGCTGGCCCTGGCGAACATATGGTGATCGCACTTGCCCGTGTGGATGACAGATTAATTCATGGACAAGTCGCAACACGCTGGACGAAAGAAACTCAAGTTAAACGCATTATTGTGGTCAGTGATGACGTGGCTAAAGACCAAGTTCGCTCAACATTGCTGAAACAAGTCGCACCACCAGGTGTCACCGCGCATGTTGTCGATGTGGCTAAATGTATTCGCGTTTATAACAACCCGAAATATGCCGGTGAGCGTGTTATGTTGCTTTTCACTAACCCAACTGATGTTAAACGTATCGTCGAAGAAGGCGTTGACGTGAAATCCGTGAATATTGGTGGCATGGCATACCATGATGGGAAAACCATGGTTACAAATGCCGTTTCTATCAACCAAGAAGACATTGATGCATTTAACTATTTGAACGACAAAAATATTGAACTTGAAGTCAGGAAAGTTTCATCAGATAGCAAAGTTTACATGATGGACTTGATTAATAAGCTCAAAAAATAATTTCTATCGCAATTTTTATATTGATTTTAATCCATTACTCAAAACAGATTTTAAAACTTTTGGTTACAGGAGATTAAACAATGGAACTTACCGTTGTTCAAATAGTAATGGTCTTTATCGTCGCGTGTATCGCGGGGATGGGATCAATCCTTGATGAATTCCAATTTCACCGTCCTCTCATTGCTTGTACACTTATAGGTATCGTTCTGGGAGATATGAAAACGGGTATCATCATCGGTGGTACATTAGAAATGATCGCACTTGGGTGGATGAATATCGGTGCTGCTGTTGCACCTGATGCCGCTTTAGCCTCGATTATTTCAACTATCCTCGTCATTGCCGGTGGTCAAAGTATTGGTGCAGGTATTGCCATTGCCATCCCACTTGCAGCAGCCGGTCAAGTATTAACCATTATCGTTCGTACTGTGACAGTTGCATTCCAACATGCTGCCGATAAAGCCGCCCTCAATGGCAATTTAACGGCTATTGGCTTTATTCATATATCTGCATTACTACTGCAAGCGATGCGTATCGCAATACCCGCGTTGATTGTTGCCATTTCGGTTGGTACATCAGAAGTACAACAAATGTTGGATTCTATCCCACAAGTTGTTACTGATGGTCTTAATATTGCGGGTGGTATGATTGTCGTTGTCGGTTATGCGATGGTCATCAATATGATGCGCGCAGGCTACTTAATGCCATTCTTCTACTTAGGTTTTGTTACCGCGGCATTTACTGACTTCAACCTAGTTGCACTTGGGGTAATCGGTACTGTGATGGCTATTTTATATATCCAACTCAGTCCAAAATACAATAAATCACAAACTGTTGTTACCCAAGGAAATAGTAGCAATAACAACCTTGATAATGAGCTAGACTAGGAGGAACGTATAATGGTAGATATCACAAAACCGACAGCTAAAAAGCTTACACAAAGCGATATTCGCGGCGTATTCTTACGGTCTAACCTATTGCAAGGTTCTTGGAACTTTGAACGTATGCAAGCCCTAGGCTTCTGCTATTCAATGGTTCCGGTTATTCGTCGTCTTTATCCAGAAAATAATGATGATAGGAAACAAGCAATTAAACGCCATCTTGAGTTCTTCAATACCCATCCATATGTTGCAGCGCCTGTTCTGGGTGTCACAATGGCAATGGAAGAGCAACGTGCCAATGGTGCAGACATTGATGACGGTGCAATAAATGGTATCAAAGTCGGTCTAATGGGGCCATTAGCCGGTGTTGGTGACCCCATTTTCTGGGGAACTGTTCGCCCTGTATTTGCGGCTCTCGGTGCCGGTATCGCAATGACAGGTAGCTTACTTGGCCCTCTACTGTTCTTTGTTTTGTTTAACCTTGTACGTTTATTAACCCTTTACTATGGTGTTTCATATGGCTACAAAAAAGGGATTGATATTGTTCAAGATATTGGTGGCGGTTTCCTACAAAAGCTCACCGAAGGAGCATCCATTCTCGGTTTGTTTGTCATGGGGGCATTAGTAAACAAATGGACACATGTCAATATCCCACTTGAAGTTTCACGGATCAAAAACCCAACAACGGGCACTGAAGATATTACCACGGTCCAAATGATCCTTGATCAACTCATGCCAGGCTTAGTCCCGCTATTGCTAACCTTCGCCTGCATGTGGCTGTTGCGTCGTAAAGTCAACGCGTTGTGGATTATTATCGGCTTCTTTGGCTTGGGTATCCTTGGTGCTTGGCTGAACTTCTTGGCGCCATAATTTTCCATCATTATTTGAATTGGGAGGTTGCAGCCTCCCTTTTTTAATTTTAAGCTCTGCATTATGTTTACTTATCCAAGGGCTCACAAATGACCTTCAATGATGCCATTCTTGCTATAATCATTTTGATCATGCTTGTTTATGCGATTTATGATGAATTCATTCAGCATTTGTTAAAGGGTAAAACCTTATTAAAAATTAATCTAAAAAGAAAACATCGAGCAGATGCTATTATTTTTATTGTTCTAATTTGTATCGTTATTTATACAAATATTGTACACCATGGTAATTTATTAACCACTTACTTATTATTGATTACTATTTTCATGTCAATTTATTTGGCATTTATAAGAACACCAAAGCTATTCTTTAAACAAACTGGTTTTTATTTTGCCAATGCCTTTATATTATATGACAGAATAAAAACAATGAACTTATCCGAAGACGGTGTATTAATAATAGGTTTAGAAAAAAAGAAAATTAACATCCAAGTTTCACATCTTGATGATTTACAACGAATTTATGAATTCCTTATTAATCATAAGTAAATAAATTTTATATTGTCACTAAAAACAAGGTTAATTATTAATTTAATTAACCTTGTTTTTACCAATAACCTTGTTGATAATAATTCTCACTACCGTTTAATATCCACAATTAATTAAGTGTTGCCTTTAATATAAATTATGGTATCTTTCTTTCCACGTCATTGGGGAGTAGCCTGTTCTGGTTTCATATATAATACCAGAAAGTCCGTATCAACATACTCGTTTGGTTTCAAACGTGGTGCGGACACCAAAATTCGGTTGGCAAGACCATAGACACATAAATAAGCCTTTTGGTTGGGGGTAATTTATGTGTATATGGAATCACCCAACCGAGGTTCTGTTATGAGTTTCTATGCTACCCTTATCTTAGCCCTTGCCCTGTCAATGGACGCCTTCGCTGTTGCTATTTGTAAAGGTGCAGTGCTTCATAAACCCCGCTTTAGAGAAATTCTCCGTACTGGTTTTATCTTTGGTTTTATTGAAGCCATTACCCCCATTATTGGTTGGGGCATCGGTATTTTAGCCAGCCAATATGTTATCCGCTGGGATCATTGGATTGCATTTGGTTTATTATTTGTTTTAGGTGCTAGGATGATCTGGCAGAGCATTAAAACAAAAGATGAAGAATGCTGTTCTAAACCTTCTAGTCATAGCTCAACAAGCCTGATTTTTTCTGCAATAGCCACCAGCCTTGATGCGATGGCCATCGGCTTAGGCTTAGCATTCTTACAAGTAGATATCGTTCATACTGCAATGACTATTGGCTTAATGACAATGATCATGGCCACTATCGGTATGATGATTGGCCGTTATGTAGGCCCATTACTCGGAAAAAAAGCAGAAATTATCGGTGGATTGGTACTAATAGGTATTGGTTTTAATATCTTATTTGAGCACCTTGAATTATTTATGTATGCCCATTAGTTTTTGTGCCCCCTATATGGGGGCAATAGCTCTACTCTGCATTAGATTGATAAACACGAATTAAAAAATCAGCCGTATATTCTTTCACCTCTGCTTTCTGTAAATCCTCTTTAACCTGTTCTGATGCACGCCAAGCAAATGGTGTCATCATCAATAATTCATAAGCTTCTTGCCCAGTCAGCGCCATCTTATAATTTAGTTGGCAACTATCTATTAACGAAAAATTTGGCAGATCTTCATCTTTCGCTGGGTGTAACTTAACCTCATCGTAGATTAACGCTTTTAATTCTTGCAGATGTTCCGCCGCAGGCGTAACGGTTATTAACATACCTTTAGAAACTAATACACGACTTAATTCTTGTGCCTTGCAGGGTGCGTAAATTCGTACAATTCCCCCCAAGCTGTTATCAGAAAATGGCAAGCGATGACTTGTACCAACGCAAAAACGAACGGATTTATAGCGTTTCGCCGCATAACGAATCGCAGCCTTCGAAACATCTAGGCCTAAAACTGTATATTTTTCAAAATGTTTTGCAAGTTCTCGTGAAAAATAGTCTGTGTAATACCCTTCTCCGCACCCAATATCCAGCAGGCTAGTACAAGATGATGGAATAAACTGAATAAGTTTTTCTGCCACCTTTCCACGCATAGGGTGGTAATGCCCTGCATCAAGAAATTGCCTACGCGCTTGCATCATTTCAGCATTATCACCGGGGTCTTTAGAACGTTTATGCTGTACAGGTAACAAGTTAACATAGCCTTCTTTTGCACAATCGAACTGATGATTTTCTGCACAACGATAACTGTTATTAGCAAGATTTAGTGGTGTAAAACAGAGAGGACATTGATAATTCATAGCAGTCACTGATTTAAAAATAAGGGGGAGTATACCATATTCAAATTAGTTTTCTTTCTGTTATATATCTTGCTTTTTAACTGTATTTTTTGTTCTCTAAAAGTAATAAAAAAACATTAGCGGGTGTCTCATGATAAAAATTAGGTTAGCAACCCCCGATGAAGCCGAACTTCTTTGGTCTATACGTAACCAAGCCATTCGCCATGGTTGCACAACGAGTTTTGATACAAAAACGATCCGTGCCTGGACACCTGATGAAATGCCGGTAAGTTATATACACATTGTGAGGAATAACCCATTCTTTGTCGCGGTAAATAACAATGACGAGCCCGTTGCAACTGGTTATCTTAATTTAGAGGCTAACAGTGTTGATGCCATATTTACCTTACCACAATACACTGGCTGTGGAGCTGCTAGCTTAATATTAGATGCCATTAAAGCTGAAGCCAAAAAGAGAAATATTAAAAAATTGGTATTAGATTCATCACCAAATGCTGAACGCTTTTATCAGAAACATGGTTTTACTTCGATTAAACATGCTAGCTACTACTCTTGTCTCGCACAAGTCGAGTTAGATTGTGTTCAAATGGAAATTGAAATATAACTTTCAATTTAATTGGAGTTAAAAGCCACTAAGCTATTCTGTGGCTTTATTCTATTTAATATTGACTGTATTTTAGGCTAACTGTATTTGTGAATGCAGTTTTGAATAACAACTAAAAATCAGCAAATTCGGCAATAGGCTTACGCCCATGGGACACTAAAAAGTCCAATACACGACGTGGAGAAACATTTAAAATTTGTGATTGTGGAAAACTAATTGATTCCAACATTTCAACTACGCGATCAAAACGGCCGAGATACCCGGCAAAATGTGAGTCTGAACCTAATGCAACCCACCCGCCAGTTTCTTTAACTGCCTTAGCTATTTCTAAGCAATTCTGTTGACTACCCGCTCTTGAATGTAGGAATGAAGAGTTATTCATTTCCAAAGCAACATTACACTCTTTCGCGGCTTGCGCTACTGCTTTGATATCAATAGGATATTTAGGATTGCCTGGATGGGTAATTATTTGCACTTTACCACTACGGATCGTGGCAATCATAGCTTCTGTATTATCAGCTAAACTTTGGGGCTCAAGAACCGGTTCATGAAAACCAGCTAAAATAATATCTAAATGACGAGCGATCTTTTCATTGCAGTCTGTCTCACCCAACTTGTTCTTTATATTTGCTTCAATACCGTACAATAAACCAACACCATCAACAATTCTCGGCAAGATAGGCATATTACCAAAATGCCACTCATGTGGAGCATCTTGCATTTCAGGCCCGTGGTCGGTAATCGCAAATAGTTTGACACCACGGCTTGCGGCCTCAGCGAAATATTCATTAACTGTACTATAAGCATGGGTGCTGGCAATAGTATGCGCATGTAAATCAACTTGATACATAAATGATATCCTTCTATTTTTTCTACTTACCTTCCGAGCCTACCTGCTCAGGAAAGATTCAACCAAGCTAACATATCAATTTAAAAGTTTCGATAGTCATTCACCTAAACAGCATTTTATCAACATATTGCAATATATTAGATAATATCCTAAGAAACTTTCAGGATAAAAAAACCCGCGATTATTGCGGGTTAAAATACACAGAATTAAAAATTAACTTAATCAACTAAGATACGTTTATTAGTCGCTCCCCACAAAATTGACATTTCGGTAAATAATGCACCACTGATATCCTCAACCTCTTCGGCAGTAATTTCAGCATTACCTTGTTTACCAAAAAATACAACTTCATCTCCTGGGCTAACGTTTTTTAAATCAGTAACATCAACCATGACTGTATTCATTGATGTTTTTCCTAAAACAGGAACTGTTTGGCCATTAATTAATGCATGTCCCGCATTGCTAAATACACGGCGATAGCCATCCGCATAACCTACAGGGATATTTGCTAATACAGAATCACGTTTCAAGGTATACGTTCTATCATAACCCACTGTATTTCCCTTTGGATAATGATTCACAGAGGCAATGCTCGATTTCAGTGTCATCACGCGTTTATAGTCATTTGTCGCAACGGTATCGCCGTAGAAAATGCCACCGACACGTACCATATCCAACCATGATTCAGGTACCGTAATAGTTGCATAAGTATTCGCGACATGTAATGTAATGTCTTCACGCTTTAGCCCTGTCGTATTCAATACTTGTTGAGATTCTTTCTTGAATTTTTTGAGGTCCTTACGGATCTGAGTTTCATCCTCTTCTGGATAATGAGACATAATACCGACGATTTTTAACTGAGGTAATTGTGAAATCAGCTTAGCTTCATTAAGGCCAGCAAGTGTACTCACCTCTAAACCGTTGCGCGACATCCCGGCTGAGTTCAGTGCCAGATGAATAGGAATCACTTTATTCTGCTTTTTCGCAATCGCATTTAAGCGCTGCGCCATTTCTAAATTACCGATTAACTCTTCCGTTTCATATTGTGTAGCCTGAGCCATTTCTTGCTCTGTCGCACTTCTCACTCGCATTAATCGGCCTTTAAAACCTAAATCTCTCACGGTCTTAAGCTCTTGATTATTTGTTACCCCAATGCATTGCACATTATTTTCAATCATTATTGGTGTAACTAAAGAAAGGTCATGCCCATATGCATCTCCTTTCAAAACGGCACACAGCGAAGATTTATCTCCTAGTAGGTTTTGTACTTTCTTAATATTAAAATCTAATGCGCTGCGAGATATTTCAATCCATGCGTTATTAACCACCACCGGTTGGTTTTGTGTCGCATATGTTTCTACCGGTGTTGTGATATTGTTTGGCTGTTGACAAGCTGTTGCAGCAACCAGTAAAGGGAGTAATGCCAGATACTTCAAACGAAAAGCCACGTGTTGTTCCTTATCTCTAGTGATTTTTACCAAGACATTATTTTTATAATTCTAGGTGGAAATAGACAAAATATGTATCGGTTTTAAATAATACCAACCTTCATACCCCGAACAAGTAATAATTCACTTTTTTTGCATAAAAAGACAAAATATCTTTTTCGAGTTAATTTTTCTTTTTTAGAAATAAAACATTTGGTTGAAATCATCGTAAATCAAATTATTTTTATTATTTAATAGGTTATGGCAATAATTTCACTAACATTTACTTTTGTTACACTTTTTATTTGGCGAATTAACATGCTTAAATGATAATAACTATCAATTAGGAATTTTTACTAAATATCACTCAATCCATAAGGCTATGTTATGAAGTACAAATTACTCACACTCATTATTCCAACACTACTTACTGTCAATGTTGCTAACTCCGCTGAAATGTACAATAAAGATGGTAATAAACTTGATGTATACGGACAAATTGATGTCCGCCATCATATTGCCAAAAGCCGTAGTGGCGAAGATGGTGACGACTCACGTGTCAGACTAGGGCTAAAAGGTGATTCGCAAATCACCGACCAGCTCATTGGCTTTGGGCGTTTTGAATGGGAAACGAAAACTAACCAATCGGAATCAACTGAAGAAAATAGCAATCGTTTAGCTTATGCAGGCTTAAAATTTGCAGATTACGGCTCCCTTGATTATGGCCGCAATTATGGTGTTATTTATGATACCAATGCTTGGACAGACGTATTACCACTCTGGGGAGCGGATACGATGGATCAAGAAGATAATTACATGCTAAGCCGTAACCGCAATTTACTCACTTATCGCAATAATAATGCTTTTGGTTACATTGACGGTTTAAGCTTCGCACTACAATATCAAGGTAAAAATGGTGAAAAAAACCTATCATCCGGAGATGAGTTAACCGATAACGGCGATGGTTTTGGCTTATCGACTGCTTATGAGTTAGGTTATGGTATTTCCCTTGGCGGTGGTTACTCCTCATCTTCCCGCACACCAAAACAAAAAGATGCCACAACCAGTAGTGCAACGGGTAAACGCGCCGAAGCATGGAACGTAGGAGGAAAATTTGAATACGAAGACCTCTATCTCGCCGTCATGTATGGCCAAACACTTAATATGAGCCGTTTTGGTAATGATGATATGGAGTCAATAGCAAATAAAACTCAGAATCTTGAAGTGGTTGCCTTATATTCTTTTGACTTCGGTCTAACCCCATCAATTGGCTATAACTATTCCAAAGGTAAAAACTTAGGCAACTTTGGGGATAAAGAATTAGTGAATTATATTGCCATCGGCTCAGCTTATGACTTTAATAAAAATTTGAGTGCTGTTATCGATTATAAAATCAACTTGTTAAACGATAATGATTTTACTGACCATTACAAAGTGAATACTGATAACGTGCTTGGCTTAGGGTTAGTGTATCAATTCTAAAATTATTATCCCTAGCGTAAAGTAAAAGCATCCGTTATAGACGGATTGCTTTTACTTTATAATCCTGTTGCTCAATCATGCATTAAATATCTAACTGAATTTAATATATCAGTAAGCCCTACTTTCCCCTCATTAAAATTATCTCTCATCATTTTATAAAAGTTTTAAAATTCGTAATCAGGTAAAAATTTATTATTGCTACAGCATGGCTTCAAAAATACCACTTTAGGTGATATTTATTATCCCTCATCGATAAGTATATATTGACCTAATATCCATTTTATTACCGTTACGATAGACGTCATTGAAGCACAGATATAGTATTTACGAGTACTCTATTGAAGTGCTTTTTAGGTTACCTAAAAATCTAAGAGCATCTATTATAACCATTGTTACTTTTTTCATTCCAGTTCCACCTATAAGCATATTAATCAATAAAGTGATCATCACTTAACCAAAGTAAAATGACCTACTCGTCACCAAAAAACAAAAAGGCACCAGTAACTAACTGATGCCTTTGAATTTATCGATAACTAAAAACTGTTATCAACAATTGCTATATTATTCCCACTCAATTATTTACACCAAGCATAACCTATTGATTTATATAAAACAGAATTAACCTAGTGGGTTATGATACCGTCACTGATACCGTCAAAGTGAAAAGTGAACAATATTTGTACAGCAATCTATCGATACGATTCGAGTAATTTTTCTTTTGCAGCTAAGTCGGTAATGCATAAATTAAGGGCCCTTGTGTTTTCATCGGCACGATTAGACTCACGCCCATAGACTTCAAGTGTGCTTCGTAGTTGTCGAGAAAGTTCACTGGCCTTTGTTCTCTCAGCTCTGCAGGTATCGGCGTTAATGGTACCATCAGTTTTTGTTTCCGTGGCACTTGTTTCGTACTGCACGCTGTCAAAGTGATTAAGAACACGCTTAAGCAAATCGTCTGTGCGCATCGTAGCACGTTCTTTCTGTTCATTGTATATCACCACCCTGTTTTGTTGCTCTTCGTCTGCCTGCTTGCGTTTGTCGATGTTAAGCACTAGGTCTTTCTCATCTTCCTGTTGCCCGGCAATCTGTTTTGTCATTTGCTGGTTATCAGAAAAAATGACGCTAGTCATAAAACCAGCGGCAAATGAGATAGCCAGCGCAATTAATGCAATGGCTACTTGTTTCATTAGCGAACTCCGTTGTGTTCCAATGAATAATGGTTTCCGTCATTAAAACGACCGCCCCAACTGCCGCCAATTGATTCCCAATATTCACCAAGTGGCTTATGATCGCTGGAAGCAGTTAGCCACTTACCATCTTTAAATAAGTTAAAATCAACCGCTAGGCGCTCTGTATGAAGGCTTTTACTAATACCTTTACCTGCCTTTTCATTTAATGCCGCCTGTTCTTTCGTTCGGTATGCTTCCCCAAAAGTTAACTGGTAGCCGTTCGCCTGAGCAAAGATAATTAACTTAGCCACCATTCCAGTAAATCTATTTTGTTTATCCACCATGGACATTAGGATCACCCCACTTTTTTAATTAACTGCATGACATTGCCGCGCTTAGCAAACAACGCAGCACAAAGAAATAAATTAGGAATTAAGTTTTGAATACCTGCTTGATAGCTAGGATCAAGATAGGAGTAGACTGGTACCGATGCTGAATACCCTAAAAATGCATAAGCCAGCCAACCACCAAGCTTGCTGTAGCCTTTACCGTCTCTCACAAAGTAAAGACCACGCAAGAACATAACTAAACAAACAAACGCATTTGTGATAAGCAGGAATTTATCGTACGTCATGGCCGTTGCCTCCCTTTGGGATATCAGCTTTCTTGTACAATTTGATACTTAGTTTTACAGAGAGAAGCGAGGCAACAAATGCCCCAAGAGCGTCTAAGCTATCAATGTTATAGGCGTCTGGTTTAACACCGATTAACCCTGTCATTGAAACGAAGATAGTAGCGAAAGGACTAAAGAATAATAAACCAGCCCCTAGGCTAAGAATTGCAAATACTGAACGGATAGCGAAAGAGAATTCTGTAGCTGCTGTAGTAAAGTAAATAGCGCCAAGAATGGCCCCCATAACAACCTCAGGGGGCAATCCTGAAAAGTAACCTAGAAAGGATGCAAGGCTTAGGCCTGTAACCGTTGTGGCATTTTCATTCATGTGTAGCACCATGGTTGAGAAATAACCATGATACTACAGCATAAAAAGATAAACAAAAACCCATAATAGAATTATTAATCAAGCATCAAATAGCTGAATATAACCTATTGACTCTCCATTTATATCAAACACTTCAACTCTCTTATTTTTAGCAGCACCAACCGCTTTATTTTCTGCATTGCCAACTGCTAACCCATTTCTAGCAATCACTAATTTTTCAGAGCGTATGTTTTTATCTACCAGTAAATTGCCACTAAATGCTGATGTATCACCATTTTCGTGAGAAACCAGTGTTGTATCAATTCCTGATTCATTTAAACCTGACTTCAATTCAGCAAATGTTGCGCCTTTATTTGAATAGAGATTATTTCGCCTCACATGCTCACCTTCTTTGTATTTTGCTAGTGAGCCACCTAAAAATGCATTCTCAGAAATAGTATTATTCTGAGAATAATCTCCTGTATTGATCGTATTCTTAATCTCTACATCAATACCATCATTTGATTCGAAGAAATTACTAGAAATATTTACAAATTTAGCCAAGTCACATGTAATTCCATTTCCTTGATTATTATAAAATCTATTATGAAATATGTCCCCGCAATGTAAAGCGCCAGTTATATGTAATCCAGATAATTTAAATCCAGAAAAATGATTTTCGCTAATGCTGAAAAATTTAACATGAGTTAAATCTACACCTAACCTATCCTCTCTCTCTTCTATAGTTTCTCCAGCTTTAAAGCTATTTCTCACAATATGCAGGTCATTAACTTTAGGGGATGAAAGCGTCCCCCCTCTTACTGTTAATGCTTTTTTATTAGCAGCTATTAAGTTATTTTCTATAATAACATACTGAAGATCAGTATCTGCTCTATATATTTTTCCATTATCTGGGTCAACTTCATTTCTTCCTGCAATTATAACCCCATGAGAGTTTTCAGTATTTCGGCATGTGAAAATTAAATTATTTATTAAACGTATACCACCACTGCTTATATAAACATTTGCTGATTGATAACTGCCAGATTTTCCATAACCCTGCCTACCTATGTCATTCCCTTGAACAAGGGTATCTCCAGACGATGCATATAGTGCAAGCCCAAATTTAAAGTTTTCACGAATTTTATTACCGAAAACATTTCCAACTCCATTCCCCCAAACTTCACATCCATATTCATTTCTCATTAAAGATGTGGATGAAAGCTCAAAGAATAGGCAGTTATCAAATTTCACACCGGTCTTTGCACCGATTACTTGTAAAAACCTTACCTTTGGAGATGTTGTGTAACCAAAAAACCACAACCCATTTTTATCTGGGTTGATTTGTTTAATTGTTGTCCCCCATTCCTGCGTTAAATAGTCCCCTGATTTTGATTCACCCTCTATAGTTATATTATCCAACCCCATAGCTGGTACGCTGGGGTAATTAACACCATCCCCAGCATCTCTATTAATGTTAATGGAATCAGATATAACGTATACACCGCGTGGTAAAAACACCACACCACCTTTCGGTTTTCCTTTTAATGAATTAATGGCATTTTGGAACGGTATTGTATTATCCGTTACGCCATCACCTTTCATCCCAAAATCACAACCATTTATACAGTTAAAAGCTCTGAAATTATCAATTGTTATCGGGGTTGAATCGCTAGTAAGCTTCCATTGAGTTCCTCCTGTTGACCATACTTGACCAATAGCAAGTGATATTTTGTTTTTAGATATCGTCTTGCCTTCTAACATATCTCCTACGTTAGCAGCTTGGTAGTTTGTTATGTCACCAATCAATCTTGGAAGCTCATTCCTTAAACTTGCATCTCCTACACTAACCCACAATCCATTTGGATTTTCATTTGTCTTTATTCCACCTGTTGTTTCTGGTGTTGATAACGGTGGAACAGTCTTTGGTAGAGGTCCATCAAATCTAAAATATTCTCTTTTTTCCTCCCAGAACAACGCTTGAAAACGGCCTGTTATAACTGCACCTTTTTCAAATGAGTCAACCAATACATAACCTAGCGCCCCTGTTTCCACTGGGTCTAATAATGTTGGCGATCCTGAGTTATCAAATCCTATCTGTTTATTTCTACGTTCTGTTGCTTTTGGAAATGCCGCAATATCCATATCATCAACGCGCAGTAAACGTTTTTCACGTTTCAATACCGTACTGTTTACGACTTCAATCTCATCTTTCATCGTACCTAAATCAACCGCATCACTATCACGTTTAGGCTTGCCAAGGTTAGCAATGCGATAACCTTTAGCGTCGAACCAATTAGCTAGAATATTTGGGCGCTTTAGGTATAGCGATCCGAGGCTTCCCCAAATGCGTTGTAAAATCATGGTCAGGTAGTCAAATGCATCCTCGTGCGTTTCAGCAAGGAACTTACTTTGATTGCGGAATGAGGTTTCTTGTGTGATTGGAATATCACGGGCGATGCTAATTTTATGCCCGTTGGCAAGTGGTTTAGTTAAGATTACCTTTCCACCAGCCGACTTATTAGCGCCTGTTACTGTGTAGTCAGTGCCTAAACGCAAGGTTACAACGTTATCCCCGTCAGCATCTGAAGTGATAACACTCAATTGGTTTGCTTTAAAAATCCTGAACTTATAATCAAAATCGGTTGTTACACCGTTTCCTGTATATTCATTACTGCTGATTTCAGTTGAAACAGTCATGGCTATTCTCCACTCGGTTACGTTGGTGTATGATAGCCATTAAAATTCATTAACGGAATATTGTTTACTTTTAAATATAAAAAGATAAACATTGGTAATGATTTTTCAGTTACTGTATAAGCTCCTTAAATCATATAGGTAGTTAATATGAAAGATGTAATTAATTTCCCAGCACCAGATAACTATGCAGATAAAGTTAATACCGAAACTGGAATAAAGGAGTTGATGAGTAAATCGAATGTAGAAGAACTACTAAGAAAACTGGATAGTGAAGGATGTGACGTGAGCGCGGCACTCATTGAAATTACAGCAATGATGAATTACATAAATCTGAGTTTGAAGGTTAAAGAGAACATCAAGACGCATATTGAATATATTGCAAATGAGTTAAACAAGTAATCGTTTAAGGTAATTTAAAGCACCTATGCGGAGGTGCTTTTTAATACCTATATCCATTTATCATGAATAATCTCAATTAGTGAATCTTTATATGTTTTACCATATCTAGAAGTACATATTTGATCTAACTTCCGCTTTAAGACCTTAGATTTTTCATAGTTGATAGCCGAAAACACTAGACTGCCCCCTATTATAATACCAACAAACACAGGGCTATCACTCCATCCCCAAGATATATTTGCTATCATTACTAAAATGGCGCCTATAAAGATATACATTCCCCACTTTCTGTTGCTTTCAGCGTTTGAATAATCTCTTTCCAACTCATTGAATTGCTCTTTGTTCATAACTAATAGCTCCAATCACTTAAGTGATAATAATATGGTATAACGTAGCCACTTGCGATGTGCTTTTTGGATTGAATAATTCTACTTTAAGAATTAACCTGATAGGTTAACAGCATAACCCTTATAATAATGTGAGGTAGCATGTTTGGATTGTTCAAAAAAAAAGAAAAAAACACATTCGAAGAAGTACAACAGATGGCTAATGACCTTGGTTTTACAGTTACAAATGGAGGTAAAGTATTAGCATTCATGGGGTTGAAAAGCGATTACAGCAGCTCTGAAGTGTTGTCTAACATATTAGTAATACACGTTGCCAAGCAAATAATAGAGCTACCTTTAGGTGAGCTAGTTACTGAGGATACAATGAATATGCTTAATAACTTTGTTTCCTATATAAACGATAGATATAAAGGCCGCCATATAAAAAAATACATATATGAAAATGACTTCAAGGCTATTATAACTATGATTTCTTTAGACGAAGATGGCTTTTCTCTTGCTGAAAAAATAGTAGAGCAGAATAAACCAATAAGTCATTCAGTCCTACTATGTACTTTGTAATTTTTATTTTAGTTGTTCTTCAACCTGATTTAGCAACGGTGATAGATAGAAAAGATTCTGAAATGGTAACAGCTTTCTTACCGATCTAACTTCTCTATCATCAAACTCACCATTCATAACACCTGCAGTAATATTTTGGATATCACCACCAAGGTCAAATGTGGGACCTAATAATGCCCCAATACCGTTGCGACTTTGGTAACGTGATGCTGGTGGGCCACCAAACATAGCGCTCATACCGTACGAACCACCGCTGAGATTTTCTAATAGATTATTAGGCTCACCTAACCAGCCCATCATTCCAGACCAGTCTAACCCCTCTTTCACAAGGTTAGCAGGTTCAGCATTAATTTCACGCCCTGCCATCATTGATTTTAATACATAAACCAATGAACCCAAGGAAATTTGTAACAATGCGCCATAATAGAATGAGGCATCACCAGACTGAATACCAGACACTAACGCCCTATTGTGGGTACCAAAGAAGAAAGTTTTAAACTGCATCACAATCTTACCTAATTCGCTACTCATCATTAATGGCGTGTCACCAATACCAGGAGTGATTACTGTTGTTCTAACGTCTTTCAATACCGCAGCTTGGAAAGTTTCACGTACTACGCGATCATCCCACAAGTGACTATGGCCAGTTAACATGCCGTCTAAATCTTCACCGTGTTTTGAATATTGCTGAGCTATGCGCTCTAACATGTTTTTATCAACGCCAAGATGCGCCAGCTTTTTAATTTCTTTGCTACTTAATGCATTACCAGCCGCAACCTCTTGCGCAGCTCTGAGTATCTTTGATTGCGTTACAACACCTGTCCACATCTTCATTGTGTCTGTATATTGATTCATCAGTGTGAAATTACCAAACTTTTGTGAGGACCATTCTAAACCACGTTCAATAAAAGTACGGCGAGCATAGGGATCATTAAGGTCAGCGATAACTTTAGAACGGCTAGACAATGCATATTCAAGGCCTATACCCATTTCACGCAAATCAGCCTTGGCAATCTTCATTGCGCTAATGTCGGTTAACATTTTACCCAATGGCTTTAATGCGCTACGCAAACCATGCTGCATGATCGGTCTGGCCATATCTGGCAATGATGAAATTGTCATACCACCAAGCAAGCGTAAAAAATTAACGTGACGAGCAATGCGACCGGCCCTAACAAAGAAACTTGATGGATCTTTAGGTGCGCCATAGGTGCCTAATAACCTGTCACGCATAGCGCGAATATCTC
Organism: Providencia sp. PROV004; assembly: GCF_011045615.1. NCBI lineage: Bacteria > Pseudomonadati > Pseudomonadota > Gammaproteobacteria > Enterobacterales > Morganellaceae > Providencia > Providencia sp. PROV004. The sequence goes on along the minus strand of NZ_CP042859.1, from coordinate 2,275,016 downwards.
GCAAATCAGCATCCCTTCTAGCTTCTAATTTCCCGCGCTCTTTCGCTGTTTTAGCTTCTGAAATTAACGTATTGTAATCATTGGTAATGGCTTTAATTTGTGCATCCATATCAACACGCCCGAACTGTGCGGTAAGCTCTATTTCTGGCGCAACTTGGCGAATATAGTTTTCCATTACGTAGTTAACATCTGATTCTAAAAAGTCTTTAATACGTTCATCTGGAATATTTAACGTACGTGATTTGGTGAAACCTGCACGCTTAGTTAATCCATCAGGGATCAGCTCACTAGGTACAATGCCAGATGGTGCGCCTATAATTTTATTAATGATATCATCCGCTGCTGCTTCAACCTCTTCACGCGCTAATGGTTCCATTCTGCGCAATGCTGCATGACGGCGATTATCATAGCGAGTAAGTGAGTTAGCTTTACGGGTTAATTGGCGATATTCATTTCTAAACTGGCGCGGCTTGTCTAAAATGTCTAAAGAACGTTGATAAGAAGCCAGTTTGTTTTCAGCTTCTTCAATGCGAACTAGTTTACGCTCTAATTGTTCCAGCTTTTTAGTTGGCTTTTTTGCTCTACGCTTTTCAATTTCGGCTGTAACAGTTTCTTTTTCTGCAACTAATTTGCGGTTCTTTTCTATTTCATCCATTAAAAGCTGTTTTTTACCAGACCAGCGTTCAGCTTCTTTTATTTCAGCGTTCAACTTTTCTGCTTGTGGCGCGGATGCTCTGGCTTGTTCTATTCCTGCATCGGCTTTAGCTAAACTAGATTCAGCCTTATACACTGTTCGCTGATTCATTTCCTGCAACCAATCAGCAATAATGGTGCGAAACTCTGCTCGGTCATTCAGTATTTTGTCGAACTTATAAATGCGAGGAAAATAGCTTTCTGCCGTTGATACAGTCACCCCCTCACGCAAGATACCAAGCTCAACCATGCGATCCTTGGTTTTCTCAACGATAGGTCGCACGGCTCTTGCTGCTTCTGCAACTTCTGGTATTGCATGGCGATCGCCATTACGCATAGCATCACCAACTTGCTCACTGAATTCATATAGACTTAATCGACTGCCGCCACGCTCTTTGGCCTTTTTGCGATAGGTTTTATAAAAGTCTTTGGTTGATTCAACTTGCTTATAAACAAGTGTTTCATATCCTCTTACCTTAGTTTCTACCGCTGTGAACGATGCAATACCCTCTTCATTTTTTGCAAAGGTAAAATTATTCTCTGCAAGCTGCTGGTTAATTTGCCGTGCTGTTTTTGATGGTGATTGAGCCACGCGACCAACAGGGCTAACATTCATTGTTCTGTTAATAAATGATGGTCCTTTCAATGTTTCCTGTTCTAATGTGGTATCAGGTACTTCCATTGCACCTACACTAGTATTATCAGGAATATTTTGTTGTATTGTCTGCTGTTCACCCAACACATCGTTTTTCAATTTATTAACTATCTGACCTCTATTTTTTACTAGCTGAGCTGCCGAACCAAGCAAACCGCCTAACATAGCGTCAAAAGTTACGTTCAATGCGCTTTCTTCAAGCGTTCTAGTTTCTTGGGTAGCAGATAGAGCCAATTCAGAAGCAACACCACCAAGCGCATTAGATACGGAAAATTTGCTTGCTGTAGCCAATACATCGCCACCACGAACAATAGTTCCTGCAGGTATCATCATTGCGGCAACGTTGATAGGATCAATTACTCCCATTGCTATACTTGATATTAATCCTGCGCCGCCAGCGTCTTGCAGCATTTGTCTATCTTGCATTTGTCTATTAATACGCTGTTTTATTGCTGATGTTTCCTCTGGTGATTTAGAGTGAATAAATGCATCGGCAAAATCTTCATAGCCAGATAACGTACGTTCATCATCAAATGGGTTATAACCGTCTTGCTCTTCGAACTGATTAAAAGGCATGGTAGCTATTAAACTACCTACCGAGTTATCAATGCGAAACGCAGCATCACGCAGCTTAGATACCTCATTTTTATCACTGAAAGGGTTTGCAGCATCAAGAATGCCTACATCACTTGATTCACCATATTGAGGGTCAGGCTGTTTAATTGAGCCAACATCAGCGCCCATTACATCACTTGGATTCATTTCATAAATAGGCATAATTATTCTCTCCCAAACATAGTGTTAAGTGTGTTACTGAAACCATAATCAATCGGTTCAGGTTTGGCGTTACCTTCTAATATCTCACGCTCTTTCTTAGCCTCTTGATATGTTTTCTGCCGCTTATCCATAACTTCACGGTACATTGGTGATGATGATTGCTCTGGCTTGAAGCGTGACGGCATTCCATTTTCACCAAGGAAAGGTGTAAATACAGGGATGTTATCGCTGCCAGTTTGTTTCAACATAATTGCATAACTGTAATCACGAGCAGTCACCGCATCAGGAACTAAAACAAATTCTGCATCATCAGGCATGCCGCCGAACACTTTAGATTTAAGCTGTTTTTGCTCTTCACGCCATTGGCCTATGATCCAGTTACCTGCGCCGCTCTCATTGGTACCGTAAACAGCCTCAGGCGCATAACGCATAACTTCATCTTTACCATTGATTGAAGTGACACCCCATGTTTTTTTAACCTGAGCATTCGTCATTTTTTTAGCTAAATCAGGATCCCCACCAGTACTAGCAAAGTTTGCATCATAGAGCGTTTGGTAATCTCGCATATATTCACGGTTGCTAACACTTGGCTTGGTAACATTCGGCGATGAGAAACCACCTAAAGCAAAGAAACTATTTATATTACCTTGTGCAGCTTTCTCTCTTTCTTTGCTGTATTTCTTATCGCGCATCTGTTCAGCGATAATAGCCTTAGTTCTATCGTTCTGCTCATAGGTCAGGTTGTATGCAATATCTATGGCTTTTTCACTATCCATACCTGAGCGCGTTAAATCGTATATTTTTCCATAGTAAGCCATGGCATCAGTAGATAGGCCATTAATCGCAGACGGATTATTATCAAATATTTGCCCGTACATTTTAGCCATTGGAATGACTAATTCAGGGTTTCTAGATGTTGAACCGGTCACCAGTTTTGATTTAATTTGCGAGGGAATAATCCCAGTACGGCTGGATATTTCAGCTACAGCATTTAAACTATTCTCATCTCGAATATTGAATGATGATTCGATATTGTTAGTAAAATAGTTATCAGCTGCATCTTGATTGCTTTTATCGTTAGGATCTAGTGGGAAGTTATTTTGTATGGATAACTGCAGGCGATTGGCTGAAAATACCTTTTCTTGTGCCTTGATATTGCTATCAACAAACTTACCGAATTTTTCCCAACGCTGCATTTTACTTGCATAACTGCTTTCAGATGGGTCCGGCATGATGCTGTTTAATAATGAGCGCTGAGCCTGTTGCGTCATATCTTTAGCAGCTGATATCAATCCAGCATAGCGCTTCGCTTCTTGCATATCCGCTATCATTGCAGTGCCTTTGTCATAACCAAAAGCAGAAATAATAGTTTTTTCAGATGGCGCATTAGGTGCATCAAGACCGTTTTCCCATGCCGCATAGGAATCAGAAATAGTCGTACCAAGCTCAGTTTGTAATTGCTGTTGGCGTTGCTTGTCCATTTGCTCAGCTTGCTTCAAGTATTTTGCTTGGTCTGACTCATCGAGCGCATCGAAAGCCACTGAACCAGTTAAGCGTTTAGGTGCATTAGGTGAGCTAGGTAAACTTACCAATCCAAGCGCTGATTGAATTCCATTTGAAATATCATCATTAGATAGCTTGCTAACTTCACCTTGCCCATTCTCTTGAATCATTATCGCCATTGATAGGCGAGTTAATGTATCTAAGTCAGTTAGGTCAAGAACAGTATCACGAGGAACATTGAGATAATCAGATACGAATTTAATATAACCTTCAGTATCGTTATCATCCTCAGGTGGAGCCCATCGAGTAATGATCTGCTCAGGTGTTACATACCCCTGCCTCGCATACGATAATAGGTTTTTTCCTGTAGCTCTAATGCCATGTGCAGGTGTAGCGAATGTCACAAACGAACCGTCATTACCCGTTTGTCCTACCCAAACATCCTTTGACATTCTAATGTTGCCCGGATTGTTATTACGAACTCCACGCGCAGATCCACTACTAGAAGATGAGGTAGATTTATCATAATAACGACTAATACCACCGTTATCTGATGGCTCTCCGTTCTGCTGCATAAACTGCATATAATCAGAACCTATCTGATTTTCAATAGCTCTCTTGGCTGTAGCTGTTTTAAATTCTTGTTTCTTTGCTAGAATCTGCTCATCACTCCAGCCGTGCGAAAACCCAAATTCTTCTATTTGTTGGAATACTTGTTTGTTTGCTGATAGGTAAGCATTGTTATCACCATACAAACTAGCAGCTGACTCCGCATTAACAGATAACGTTGCTTGGAATTGGTCTTGTTCGTAAGCTTTAATTTGCCCCATTTCATGCTTATTAGCCTGCGAGCTAAACTGCAACCGCATTTCTTTTGCTTGCTGTGCGAACATACTTTTGATTGCATCATCCTGCAACGTTCCTGCTATTTCACCAGCGGCAATATCAAATGCCTGCTCAAACTCATAACCTTTACCAATAGCATTCTTACCCTGCATTGCAAGTAATCCATTGCGCGGATCGTTCATCAATTCATTGGCTTTCTGTCTAAGTTGCAGTGATGCATCTTGTGCCAGAGCTACATTAGCCCGTTGCTTCGCTTCAGCGAATAAGCCTGTGTATTGCTCAGCTACTTGACCTAAGCCTGCACCAAACTGATCAGGGTTCGACTGAACACTAAAACCATTATTCGGCAGAGGTGATGAACTAACCTGCTGTTCTTTGTACGTTGGTACTATTGGCATATATCACCCCTTAAAATACAAAACGATTGGTACCGCTTTTCTTGGCAATATCAAACATGTTGTTGCTTGTACTGCCACCAGCCGCCGCGCCTGATGTACCAGAGAACGGATCCCATGTACCACCAGCCAATTGATATGCGCCGTATGCTTTAATTGGTGCAGTTAATAATGTTGTAGCAGCGCCAAAATTACCCTCACGACGTGCCATTTTTCCCTGCAGTCTGTCATTAGCTGCTTGCATACGTAGGCCGTACGCTTCACGACTCGCATTATTAACTAACGTTAAAGCGTCTAACTCACCCATTGCAGCAGTATCGCCGAACATATCAAGGGCACCTGCTGAACTTAAATCAAGTCCACTCGCTGACATTGCCGCCGCTTGTGAACCAGCTAATTGCCGTGTGCGTGAGCGCTGTTTCTCTGCCTCAGCATTGCCACGATTGATTGAATCATTCGCTGCCTGCTCATTCTGTCGTGCATTTTGGTTGGCTACCTCAGCGTTAAACTTGCCTGATTGATATTGGCTATATGCCTGCATACCTGCCGAGGCTAGAATGCCCCCTGCTAAAATGACTGGACTACACATTATTTCGCCCTCGCATTCATCGTGAATTTATGAAATGGATAGTTAAGCGCACCAATTGGCTGCGCATCTTCTAGTTTGAACCCTAGCCAATGCAGCCACGCTTTAGCAATGTAATTGCGCTCATCAACGTAATTAAGCAGTTCAGGGTAGATTTGTAGCATTAGGCCAACGAATGGCTTACAGCGGCGTAGAAAGGCTTTCTGGTGCTTCTCTAAAATATCTGAGCCAACTAACCAAGGAATGCCAACGCCGCCGATGATGGACGCTGGCGACACACCGAAGATAGCCGCTACCTCACCATTGAAAATAGCAGCCCATGATTTTGTAGATAGGTTAATACCTGAGGTTAGAACCTCCTCAGGCGTTGATAGGTTCAATACATAGAACTCATCGATATCAGCTTGTCTAACATGCGGTACCAATGCCTGCGCATGCTCTAATGTAGCTGGTACGATTTGAACAATACTCTTTGCCATATTAGAAGCCCCCCACATCTAAGCGCGGTATCGCAGCAAGGATTGATAAAGGTAACGGATCAGATTGCCTGACATACACACGGCCGTTTTTGCTCCACTGTGCATCAAGATTAATTTCTACCACGCCAGTAGCATCATTAACTGGATTATCGTAGAACTCGAATTCACGTTGAGCATATTCATATAACCGGTCTTTTTCGGTACCAGCCCATATACCACGACTTGAATTGACAATAAGGCTTGCCACCTTAACCAGTTTCTTTTTGTCGAGTAACGTTTCTTGCCCATTGATATGAATATCTAGGGTTTCCATATCGCTAACATATGGTAGGCCAATGTGAACCACTACTGCTGGTTCTTCTAATGACACTGCGCCGCCAGATACTTTTTGCTGAGGCAATACGTTTGCATCGGCTAGAATGCTGGTGGTTTTACCTTCGATGTGCTGTAGCCCTTCAAAACGGAAACGCGCAAAGCCCCATTCGCTTAACGGCTTATCCTGTAGTAATTCAGGCACATCACGATTAGGCGTTACACGTACCGCATGAGTATTAATAAACTCAGTAATTTCACAACGTAACATTTTGTTTTCTTCATCTTCAAAATAAGGCAAGTGAATAGCGTTACCGATATCACTATCTTTAAAAATGGCATTACTGGCGGTTAAGGCAATATCCCCTTCATACGTCCAGTTATCGACTGTGGTTAGGTGTACGGTGCTAGCTTCATCTTTATTTCTGCCGTCATAGCTTAGGCCTGAATCAACAAAGAAAGCGTCCTCGGTTTTGGTAAATAGACGACTACTTAAACGCTCTATGTAGCGTACGGTACCGCCACCAACTTTACGGCATACAATGAAATAAACCGCATCCTCATTGCCTTCACTGACGCTGCAGGTTGATTCAAATTGTCCGTCAGTCTCTTGTGGTGCCCAAGCAAATACTTGCTGCTCTCTGAGATACGTCAATGAAAGCAATTTACCATCATCGCGAATACACCAAGCGATTGAGTAAGGAACGATAGAAAACGCCCAATCAATAATTTGGTGGCGCTGAAAGAGATGATTAGCCATGATGGTTAAATCGGTGCCTTGGTACCCGTCAACGTCGAATGAATACGCGAGGTCACGCACAGCGCTACCTTTTTCTTGGATGTACAAAGCGATATTGGCAACAGCAATTGGTGGCACATCACTACAGCCATTGGCACCTTGCGAGGAAAAAGAGAAACTACTAGGCGTTAATACTTTGTTCTGATCCCCAGTGATTTGATACTCACCGCCAGACGTTAAGGCCACCAGCGAACCCACATCAATTAAGTGACGAATTTCATTAACTTGGCGTCCTGCATAGGTGTAGATGATACGGTCATCATCTTGTATCGGGTTATTCTTGCCAAAGTCTTTGTAGTCACCACTACGGCTAGCCCAAATAGTTTGTGGGTAAGCGCGAGATCCAGCAAAAAATAATCGCTGCTGGTAATACATAACGGTACTAGGATAGCCGTCCACATCATTCCAAACCGACCGTGCCCATTTATACGTAGCGTTTTCTTCACCGACAGCATTTGATGGAATGTATGAAACAACTTTACCCGTAGCTGTTAATCCGTCGGCACTGACAGAATTGATTTTAACGATACCGAAACCACTGTGAAGATACTCCCACTGGATCCCAGCATCACCGCCCCAGCCATCCCAACTCATACCTTCTGTATGTGATGGCCTTAACGTGCCACTTTTACCTGCAGTATTAGCGCGGTAGTAATTAGCACCTGCACGGCGTTGATCATTAATGTTAGTCGTCTTGTCTGTTTCCCATACAGGTACAGCATCAATCGCTTGTTGTTCAATATAGATTTGCTTGCCGACCAATTCAGCGCCAAAGATATTATGCGTTGCTGTCAGTGTTACATCACCAGTACTGGCGCTAACATATAATTTACGCTCTTTATCGGTGTTGATATCTTCGAATGGCCCATTGCGCGTTTCAACGGGTACAAGCTTCCAATCGTCATGATCATAACGCTGTAGCTCCATTGGTGGATAATCAGCGTGTACGATAGTCATTACGTCTGCTGACTGTGTGAATTTTAAATTGAATAGGTCAGCTTCTTTGTATGGCGTTGCTAGTTCGAATATTTCGCCTTTGTGCTCACCGTCTGCATAAAGCACCTGTCCACCGTCTTTAATAACACGCATGTACTTATCACCCATTTCAAGGGCATAAGTTTGTACGGTGCTGAACTGGAACGGGATCAGGCGGCATTTTTTGTTAGGGTATTTTGCTGCCGCAATAAACTTAGTTCCTGGTCTATTTTCAATGCCGCCATATTGACGCACAAGAAAGTTTTCACACTTACGCAAAGCGGTTGAATACTTCGCTAAGTCAATGCGACCATAAAGGCTAGGCGCTATTTCGCCACCAGAAAAACTCGGTTGAATGATGCTATAAGCCATTACGATAACCTCGCTTCAGTGAATGGATCCATGTAATCGTTAGGCTCTGATGATTCATCAAGAGAGTGAGCGCCAGCGTTAGCAATCGACATTGCGTACATCTGAAATGCTTCACTACCGATACCAGCGTTAGAAGCCAATGGGCGTGCTAACTCGCCAGCTAAACGCCATGCCAGCGCATCAATGAATAAAGAATCAAACATGTTCACATCAGTGACTGACGCAGTGTATTGAAGCCACGCTTGCGGTTGGTCGCAGTAAATCAGCTTTCCAGTACCATCAGCATCTGAACCCACCAGAAAATTAATTGCATTATGTGGCTGAGGATATTTCTGGCCAGATTGAATAATGGCTATTGCCTTTAAACAGTCGGTTGGGTAGCTATAGGCAAATTTCCAGTCTGGCGGCGGGTTATTTGTATCAGCCAAAGCAACGCGCTTACTGGCAAAGTTCCACGGGAAATCAGAGAGCGTAGTATCGCGGCAATGATTGAAGTGTAAATTGCATTGTTCAGCCTCTTTGCTCTTTTCGCTAAGGCTGTTAATGAATCGGCTATTACCAATACGGCTAAGCGCTAAGTTACAGATTTCGATTTCTGAGGCCATTATTCACCCCCATCAAATAAAACATCTGCTGCTGATTTAGTATCACCTGAGCCCAAGGCCAGATCCGTTATCTGCAAATCAACTGATGTTGTTTTTTTGCCTTCACGCTCATCGGTACGTTTAGATTTAATTTTGGCTATACCAGACAATTCAATTGATTCGCCAACATCAGGGATAGTTGCGCCTAACTTTTCTAACGTTTCATTGTCCAGATAGAGAGTTAGGCCGTAAGGATATTCATCACGTGTTTCGCTCTCACCTTTGGAATTCTCAAAAGTTTCTGTGCTAATTTTTAAGTTGACCATTTTCATTGTCTGTATCTCCAAAAGAAAAAGGGGCTTTCGCCCCCTTTAGCATCGGGGGTTACACCCCAAGTTCTTTACGCTTTTCATCTATCGCGGTACGCATTTTATCTGCGCCCATGTTGTGATGAGGTGCTTTACCAAACAGTTGTGTGTACTGTTCGCGCAAAGCTTCAAGGCTAGAATCAACCGTATCGCCTGATCCACTAATAGCAGTATTGGTTACAACCTCACTAGTATCACCACCAGCCCCATCAACCAAAGCGCCAGTATCAGGTTTAGCATCATCACCACCAATCAACTTTAAGTTGCTGCCAGCAATACCGCTGTATTCAACCTCCTCACCAACTTCAAGCAGACGACCAGCGATAAATGATTTTTTCAAAACTTTATATCGTGACATGTCACACCTTAATTAGTTACGGCGTTGTAGATAGGATGAGCATCAGTGTTAAGTACGATACCCGCTGTAAACTTACCTGCAGTTAATGGACCATCTGTGACAACGTAACGCAGACGCAGATACTTAATAACACCATGCGGAACGGTAACAACAATGCGCTTACCTGCATTTAAATCAGCAATAGGCATTTCAACGGATTGAAACAATGCAACAGGCGTTGTAAATGCTTTATCTGCTGATGTTTCCAGTACGATTTGTACTTTGGCTTCACCTGCTGCTGTAGCCTGCTCAGTAACCTGTGCAAACAGCTGCAACGGCTCACCGATACCGATATCACGGAAATCACCTTTAACTGGTGTTAGGTCAATGATACTTGTCGCAGTCGCTGATGCGGTTACTGCTTGGTCGAGAGAAAATAAAGTTTCTTTATCTAAAATCATGTTGCGAACTCCCAACAAAATTAAGTTAGCGGTACCCATTCAGGCACCGCACAATAGGCCTGACTTACTTAGCGACCACCTGATCCTCAGTTGTGAGAATTGCATCGGTACGGCGCACAGGGATTTCATCAAAAGAAACAACCTTCTTCCCTGCAACTTCTTGCATAGAAATATTGACGTTCTTTGAGTTTTTAATCTGGCGGCGCATCCAGCTACGTACCTGCTGATTGCAATAGAAAACAGGTTTACCCATAGACAGATTAGGGATTTTCTCAATCGCCTGAATCAGTAAATCAGGCAAGTCGATAGCGCCTGCAGCTTCTGGGTCTTTGGTTAACTTAGAAAGGTCAACGTTAGCGATACGAACCACATAACGCCAATCGCGCACAGTTAATCCATTTTCCCATTTAAAATGAGAACGATAACCTTGATATTTAGCGTTATTTTCATCGACTAGTGTGACTTCGCCCAAGTTCTGCTGTTCAAGACCAGCCTTAGAACCTTTAGGGTAGATGCCATGAACGGTATTCTGTCCCCACACCACTAACCAAATTGAGGTTAAATTACTGCCAGTACCACCAGCATCAATGATGTTTACACCATTCTTAGCATTTAAATCATTGAAGCGTGCTGACAATCCAGTAAAGCGCTGAGCATGTACACTTGTATCACCATAGAAAAGCGTTTCAGCCATTTGCTGATTCATGGATTCAATGAACGCTTGCGCTTCCGACAATAAGAATTCAGATGTATTGCCGTTTAAATCAGCTAGCTTTTTGTCAACTTCTGAGTAAGTTTCCAGCATGCCTATAGCGTCTGTGACTTGTGCAGTAGTTGATTTACTTGGCGGTACACCATAGTTCAAAATACGCCATGTAGCTTCTGGTAAACCTGTGCGGACAGTTGTACGGTGACCTGTAGGTAAGTTACCTTCGGCAAACACCATATCATCAAGAATTTCGTTAGACTGGTTGAGCAGTTCAACGATCTTCGCTTGCTTGCTGTTTGGGTCCTGTCGCTTAGCCCAGTCAGCCAATGTTAGAGCTTGAGGCATAATCTTCTCCTATACCTTATTTGCTATCACCAAAAAGTACATCCGCAGTGCTGAGAGCGTTTTCACTGCTACCACTTACAAAACCATCTTCTGACATGGCCTTGCCAATTCTTGAAAAAATACGGAATAACTCAGGATGATTACCTAGTCCTGAATCATTTAAATATTGCTTGAGCTCTGGCGTACCGAACTGATCCACAGCTTTTTGTGCGTTACCGATTGACTCAACAGAACCAAGCTCTTTATCTGCCTTTACCGTTTCTGCCCATTCAGTTACTTGCTTTTGCCATGCTGCCTCTTGCTGTTTGGCAATTTGCGGCATGATCGTAGAGCCGTAGACGTCAACAATCTTTTGCGCCTGCTCGTTGCTTAAACCAATTTCACGGGCGATGGGCTCAAACGCCGCTACCGCTTCTTTATCCAGCTCCTGACCTTCACCAACCGTAAACTCATACTTTTCAGGCGCAGCGCTTACAGGCTTCTTGTCATCACCTTCCTGCTTAGTACTGGACGTATCATTAGCCTTGTCAGTTTCTGTACCAGTAGTCGTAGTCTGATCACCTGTTGTTGATGTTTCAGTTTTAACCGCTGTAGTTTCTGTGGTTGTCGCAGCTGCACCCTCGCCACCATCAACTGAAACCTCATTACAAAGGCGACGAAACACCAAGCGTTGAAATAAATTCATTGATTGTTCTCCTGTTCTTTGGCTTCTTCTGCCATGACCAAATAGAGATCAGGGCAAACACTCATTACATCGTTAAACAGTTCCAATCCCTTATTGCGTCTACCTTCATTGAATGAAGTGATATAGGGATCAGGCGTAAATGAAACTTCGAAAACACCACTGGCAGATAGAGTTTTCCAAATAAAACGACGACCACACTCAGTACTCATAACCTGCTTTAAATCATCGTATTCACGTTCTTTTCTAAGCTTGTCTTTAAGCTCTAAATCAGCCTGAATCTCTGCCTTTTCCTCTTCCGAGTAATCATCAAACTTTGTCATTGACCACCACCAGCAAGCGCAGATAAGGCGCTGTTATCGTCCATAGGTGTATTACTAAGAGCCTGAGCACCAGCAACCGCATCTTGTGCCATTTGCATTTGTTGCATCTGTTGCTGTTGCTCTGCACGCTGCTGGCGAATAGCGGCTACTTGGTCATTGGATGAAACGATAGTTGGGGAAACACCGATTGATTCAGCGTAGTTATCAATCATTTCGTCAGTGTTCATCTTGTCGAGTGCTTCTGGTTTCATATTTGCCAGACCACCAACGAAGCCAACAAAACGCTCAATGCTGCTAACACCAACTGATTTTTGCGCCTGCGCCATAACAGAAATGTATTCAACCTTAAGCTGCATACCCTGCATTTCTTCTGGTGGCACTGGTAACAGGTTTTTGCGCGCCATGATTGCGAACGTACGATTAATTAACTTGTCGAGTAGTTCAGAATCCAAGCGTTGTAAGACAGGACCTAACATGAGTAGCTTTTCTTCACGCATTTCAATGACTGCCTCGACGGGCATTGAACGTGTATTAACGTTAGCCATCATCATGAATAGGTCAGAGAAATAGGCTTCTTTGATTTGATTTCGAGTATCGCCAATGTCAGCAATCAAGCCGTTAATGTCGGCTTGTACTTGGAATATCGGCTTAATCATTTGATCAGCACCAGCCATTGGAAGATAAGTTATTCCACCAGGAACAAGTGAAATGCGCTGATTCTTAATTGAAGCAGGCGCTTGCATAGGTGGGTTGGTGACTTTATCAATCTGCTGTGCTTTGCGGCGTTGCAATAGCTGCAATGCTTTCACGCTACCCAATGCAATCATGCCGGGGCATGATGAGCCGTAGACGTCCTCGCCGTTCACTTCCCAGCGTGGTGCCATAATTGGAAATTCATCAAAGCCAGATTCACGCAGAACCCTGTCACTATCGCCGCCCATTTCAAAGTAAACGGACTTAAACAGCTTGTTCTTAGCGTCCAACTTGCCGCTGATACGGTTTAAATTTGGGTAGACTGAATGAATGACGGTGATCCACTGGCTATAGCTGCCAGAGTCCCACATGCTTTTAACCTGTTCACTCACATTGTCTAAGCCGAACTCCATAACCAACTGGCGTACAGTCATGCTGAATTCACGGAAACAGGTATCAACGGTTAAGTCAGGGCCATTCGCAATGTAATAGCTACCAATAGGAAACGGAACGGTACGAATGACACGTTCGTTATCTTCCAGTACAGCTAATGCGCTGGTGGCAAAGGTGCCGATATCGGAATAAGTTTGCGGTAGTGATTGATAGATGTTTGAACGGTTGAACACCTCGTTCATGCGCTGCTCAACAACTTCAAGCCACATTTTTACAGGGCTATAGTTCATCATGTCAGGGTCTGGCGTAGCCAAGCGGAACCACTTACGGGCGGGGCTAGTTATCCCTGACATCATGCCACTTGATAAAGTACGCTCAGATTTAGCCGCTTCTTGGTCGATAATTTTCGTATTACGTCTATCACCGCGATTAACTTCTGATGTGTTAAAACGAGTGCTACGAGGGCGCGTATACTCTGCAAGCTCTTTCCAGTGCGGCTCAAATGATTGGCGCTCATTCTTAAGCTGTGAGAGTTGCTTTAATAAATCCTGCTTTAAACTCATACCGCCCCCGTTAGGTTACTGACCAAGTAGCGTTTTACCGCTGGTTGATGCTGCATTGGTTGTACCCTGCGCACCTGTTAGCAATGTTGACTTACGACCAGCGGCAGCACGGCGGCGGCGTAGCTCTTCATCACGCGAACCTACTACAGCCTCGTCCTGTTCTTGTGGTGCCGCCTGAACTGGTGGAGGGGTTTTAATCTTTGGGTTACCACCTAGGATATTTCCGCACATATAACACCTCAATAAAATAAACAATAATATACTTTATGATTTATTGTATATCTTATTTGACAAATATAAAACCAAGATATACATTTTGGTCATAGGTCGTTAGTCGGATGTTCCTTTGCCCGTTATCAAGTGACTTTCCTTTGCTTATATTTGCCCTCGCTGTGAGGGCTTTTTTTTGCCTGTTAGTTAGGCATATGGATCGTAATCAGCATCACTAACAACGTGACCGCCATGACTAGATGTAGAAATGTTATTGCGTTCTTTTTTGGTCACTGGGTAAGCAAACGTTAATACTAGTGCATCACCTTTACCTGGTGAGCGTCCGATGCGTTTTTTAATGTCTTCTTTTGGTTCAAGTACAATTTTACCATCAACCCTAACCTTATATTCAGCCACGGATAAATCATCAGCTGTTTCTTGGTCATCAAGTGCACCGCCTATTTTTAACCATGTTTTAGCGCTGCTATACATCTCACCACGCTTATTTAGCATTTGCGGGTCTGTAGACGCGCTACCGAATTGCACGAGCTGCCAATCACGCCCCCATCCAGTACCAATAGAGTAAATCCCTGTACCGTATCCATAATCTATATGAACAGCATCAGCACCATACTGATCCTCAAAGTCAGCAATGCGCTTAGCCATAACCATATCATCAGTAGTTTTGCTACCGGTCCATAGGCATTTGCTGTGCAGACCTTGGCGCATATAAATAACCGCATCATCATCACCTGAGTATGCAGGGTCAACGCCTATGATAATTGGCGCATGTGATACTTCGGCCTGTGTTACTGTACGCTTCATGGCTGCATCAGTTAAGCCAGTAGGTATGAACTGCGTTTCAGATGTTGATGGGAAAATACCGCGCACACGAACCTTAACAAAGTCGCTATCCTCGCCCCTGTCCTCAATCCATTTATCAATCTGCTCTTTATTGGTACCTTCAACCGTACGGCTATCAATCTGTTTAGTTTTCCAGCGGTGCTTAAACTTACGGAAACACTCACGAAAGCGCCCTGTGTTACGTGTCGGGTTACCAAAGGCTATCCAGATGATTTCTGTATTTTCATCCGTCAAAGCTCCCTCAGCTACTTCCCACACCAGATCCGCAATGTTGGAAGCCTCATCAAAAATTAGAATGATACGCTTACCCTGATTATGTAAGCCTGCAAATGCCTCTGTATTGTTCTCAGACCACGGCACAGCATCAGCACGCCATGCATTGGAGTGATTAGGGTCATTGGAATAGATAGCGGTTTTGGTACATGTAAACCAATCCTTGGTGATAGATAGGCGCTGCCACTTCGCAATCTCTGGCCATGTCTTAGTACGTAGCTGGTTTTCGGTGTTGGCAGTAACAACAACCTTACAATCTTCGCAGGTGTCCATGCCCCACTTGATAATCATCGATATGAAAGCAGATTTACCAATACCATGACCTGATGCCCTAGCAAGCTGTAGCGGCTGGTGCCGAGTCTCAGGGTTGCGCAAATGCTCGCCTATTTCGTTCAGTGCTTCCGCTTGCCATTGCCGAGGCCCACTAGCATTTTCAAGCTCGGTGCCGGCCTCACCCCAAGGAAATGCGTAGAGCGCATAACTTAACGGGTCATGCGTAAACATGCCGATATCGTTAATTAGTTGTTCTTCTGGCGACATGGTATCAATCATTGCTCACCACCAGCGGCACGCTTACGGGCTGCTGCCAGCCTATCAGCAAGGGAAATAGTTACATCGACCTGATAGCGTTCACGGAATGCGTTAACGTCTACATGCTTACCGACCATTTCAAGCACGCGAAGCTTATCTAACAGCTTCACTTTCTTGACTGTTACACGCTCATCAATGACGGCTATTTCAAATGCAGAAATGCTTTTACGCCATACTGCAGGCCAATCTTTAATTGGCTTGATATCACCCGTATTAGTGAGTATGTCGGCAATATCAGCATCAAGCATATTAACCAATCGCTCTAACACGCTGTCAGCATCAAGCTTCTTGCGCTTGTTGCGTTGCTGCATAAGCTGTGCGATACGGTCAATAACACGCTGGTCTTTCATGAGTTGTGATGCACGCTTACAGGCGCTAACTTCGGCATAGCCTGCTGCTAGCGCTGCATTGGTTTGATTATCAGGGGCTTTAATATATTCCTGACAGAAGCGCTCCATTTGAGCGTTAAGCGGTGTAGGTTTTCTGGCTGGTGGCTTGCGTGGTTTCTTTGTGGTCATAATCATCACCTCTACGGTTATTATGACCAACTAAAAGATAACATTCAAACCTTATTGTATTAAGGTCTATAATGAGAATTCAAGGTTGAGTAAATATCATTAAACCCATTAAACTTTTCCATTTCCACCTTAAATTTATCTATTGTTGATAGGAACGATAAGACCATGTCGTTACCATCATCAGATTCTATCCCGAGTATAAAATCAACAGCGTCATTAAATCCTTCATAATCCTTGTTTTTTACGTATCCTATACAAGAATCCCTAACCATAGAGATATTAAATATCGCCATATTTAAATTATGCAGTGAATTAGATAACTCATACGAAGCCTTTGCTGATTCAACCAAAAATAAGTGGTTAAACATCGTTGAGTATTTAGGAATGAGCACAAAACGCGAACTTGATTCATAATTAAAACAAAATTGCACCCATTCGCTACCATGAGATTCAATAAATTCAACATCTTTTGAGCCATTTAACATACTTTTTAGTTGAATAAATAACTCAATTTCTCTTGTTAGATTAAACGCCTCTCTAGCTGCTATATCCCTAATAGCATTTATCTTTGCTTTCTTTTCCTTGCTTTTTTTCCAGATTTCCAATCCTTCTTTAAATACAAATAATGCCACGGCAACTATAGATGTAATTAAGGCTGCAATCGGTAAAGCTGTTATTTCCAATGACATATAATTCCCCTTTGCTTAACCCTTGTTATTCTACCTCCAATTTAATATCATGCCACCCTTTAGTATTCCAGCACTCAGCGGCACCAGACAGGCAGCAATTAGCTACTGGTAGCTGCTCACCGCACTTACCACAACACCGTTTTGATAGCTCCGCAATCTCACGCTTGAGCCGTGCGTCATCGTTGCGTATGAGCATCTGAATGTATTCCGATTCGTCGTACGGTTCGCGACCTGGTCTACGCAATGCACAATTACGCTTAATCATTTCGTGCTCTTCGGCTTCTACCTGCCACTGCGGAGTAACCAAGCCAGCATCACGCTGGCGTTTACGTTGCGCAGCCTTGCGCTATGCTGGTGATTTAGCCATTGAATGCCATCCCCACAGCTACAGCGAACACACACCAGAACACAGCAAATACCAAGTAACGTTTAATCATAACTGCCACCCTATTAGCTCAGGAATTTGTCTGGTTTCCAGCTCTACAAATGTTAAAAACTCACTCATAGAATTAACTACTTTTATCGGCGTTTGCATCAAAGCATCACTAATCACAATTCCACCATCAACAGGTTGTGCAACCCATATAGCACCACCACATTGCCAACCATTGCTACGCCAATCACCCCTGACCTCGAAGCTATAACCTCTACTGAGCTTTCTGTGCTTGATAATTTGTATTGAATCGTAATTCATATTTACCTCGCGTGACATGTCACGATTGTTTGTTTAGTTGAATTAACGGAATATCGAAATCAATGTGATTACCACCCGTTAGCTGCTCAAACTCTTTCTTAACCGCACTAATTACCTCACCTTCGCTATCCATGAATGCCACAGGCTTTTGTTGAGCAAATGCAAGGTTTTCACGAACAACATCATCAAGGTAAGTGCAAATTGCATACACTTCTTGAGATGAGATATTTTCAGGCGATACAGAGCCGTCAAGAATGTCGTAGCACAGCCTAATTGCGTCGATAGTTGCCATGATTACAATCTCATCGGCATGATCATCACAGTAACGCGCTCATCGTGTGGGTTCTTAACTTCACACACCACAGCATCAGTGGCTGACTTCACTCTGATTTCATACGCTGGCATACGTGGATTAACAAACTTGGCTACCTTTTCTAATTTGGATAAATAACCAGAGTTTATGAGCAGAACGGGCGGTAATTTTTCATCTGCTTTTGCGGTAGATTCGATAAGAGGATTAATATTTGGGTAGCGACCATCGATAACACTACACAGTCCAACACCAACAACAAAACCAGACTCTGAGTGAAGTTTTACAATCTCTTCCTCTGTATCGAAAACAGCGTATTCAAATGTTTTAGTTGGCAACTTCCCAACAGACAAAATCACTTGGTCTGTAATTTCATTGTCATGATAACCATAAGCAAGCATGTGCCCGTTAGTTCCAACTACCTTTCCATCGGGCAGAAAACAAATACCATTGATGTAATAACGCACATCACGAACAGCCATACATTCCATGACGGCAAGCAACGTTCCACGATTAACTTTCAGTTTCATAATTAATTACCTTATTCATTTCTAATTTAGTAATTTCAATCACTTATTTACCCATTGGTAACAAGTTCATGATTTGTCGATTATTCCGGTAACCTTACCGTTATCATTCCTGTGGTGCCCCACACCTTAGAAACTCGCCCATCCCAGATGCATGAATCATCGTCAAATATGGCGTCCAGTAAGGCTTTCTCTAAGTTGTCCTTGTCTGGCTTTTGCTGGTGGGGCTTACCGTCCATTTCAGCCTGTTTTTTCTTGCTCCATGACTTCGGCATAGGCATAACAAAAATTACGTGGTAATCGCTCTCAGGCAGGTTAATACCCCTTGCTCTCACCTCGTCACAGAACGCCCGATAACGCATTACAGCTGGTCGCTTCTGCCATTTGTCACGCTGCGTCATGCGCGGCTTAGGTACGGGTACAATTGGATATTCAAGGGTTTTCATACCGCTAAGCCTCGCTTGATACGCTTAGCTCTTGGTTTTGCTAGTAATTCATTGAACATAATTTGTAATCGCGCTGGTTCACCTGTTTGGCACCATGGGCCATATTCAGGTATCACGGCTGGTGATTTAGCTTTCTTTGGCTTACTGGCTCTCACCTTGTGGCGTTGACTGCTGCTAGCTTGCCTAGCTAATCCAGCCTCGTAGTTATCATTCAGCTTGTAGCCAAATGCTCTAATTCCACCCTCTTCAACGGTTACCAACAAAACAACATTAAATTGTTCCAGTTGGTTCAAGGCGTCCTTTGCAGTGCAATATGGAACCTTAATACCGTTGCTTTCAAAATGGTCTCTAATCGCTTTTAACGACATGCTTTGACCGCCTTTGAGTAGCTCTATAACCCTATCCTGAAATAACATAACCATTACCTCGAATTCGATTAACCCACACGGTTAATATAAACAATTTGTTTATCTTTTCAACCATAAAAAATCAGTAAGAATTGATTTTCTTACCACCCTTTAAAACGCTCTGTAATGCTCTACATTTGATTTTCACATTCAACCTATGGGATTTATCATCCTGTATATCAAAAGTGCCTGTATGTTAATCCTGCTAACGATTTTGATAACCTTTGAATCTTATTGTCTCCGTTGTTTACCTTTTTCAATTAAATCCATCCAAGCAGGACGAGGTTTTGATTTATCGGTAAGTGTCAGTGTTGGCTCTGGTACCTTTTCGCCCTTTCTAACTCGCTCAGTCCATTGTGATAACATTTTGTCTAGTCGCTTCTCACATTCAACCTCAGTTAGCCTTAGGTCAATCATCTTCGTTCTGAGGTCTGTAAATATCCAGTACTGAACCGGATGTTTGAATGGGTACATTTCCGCGCTCTGGTAGTTATTGCGCTTAGCGCAGTAGGTTAAAAAATCTCTAAGCTGTTCGTCAGGATCAAGCCCAAACGGGTTATGCTTAGCCGCTTCACCAGATAACGCGACAATCACGTCTGATAGTTCCGGTGGCCATGGATTGCCATTCATGCAGCGGTCGATACAGAATTTAAACAGTCCGTCCAGTTGCTGATCACTCAATGCGCTTAGCGCTTGCTTCCACATCAATGACGGTTCCGTGCCATTCTTGTTTTTCCATTTGTCGCCGTAGATTTCGATCATCTTCAACCAAAGCGTCAACAGCGTCTTGCCCGTATTTATCGAGGACGTGTTGTAAGAATTCCTGCATCGCTTTTGGCTTTCCTGCGAATTGGCTATCGATCTTAGTTCTCTGACCTGCCCCATTTTTCACCACCTTTTCGTTTTTCAATCGACTGCGTTTCAGACCGTTAGCAAGGGCTAGTTCCCATTGCTCGTGTGTTTTGGCTTTTCCCTCTGCCCCCCAGTAAGTTATAAACTCGGCTAGCTCATGAGGCTGTAACGGCTCTTTGAGTATCGTTCCCCAATACGCGGCCTTTTGCGTAAAGTCCTGATCAGGTTCCCAGCCGTGATACATCACAAATTTATCATTCACACCAAAACCACCAGCTGGAACACGACCATTCAAGATAGAATTATTAGCATTCGGATCAGATTGAAAATTATCCTCGTGCGCATTAGAGAGAGGATCTTTTATATCTCTATTCTTATCTTTATCTTGTTGTGACACATCGTGACATTTCGTGACATCTTCGTGACATGCATTTTTATTTTGTTCTTCCTCTCTTTGAATTCTTTCTCTTTCGCGTTGCTCTCTTTTTCGCTGAGCTGCTGATTTTGCTCCTGTTTCTGCGTTTCCTAAGTCTTCCTTTTTTGGCTGGCGACTCTCCCAACCAGTAATTTTTGAGCCATCTAAAACACGCCCCTGCATGGCATTTAAAACAGCTTCAATCTGTTCATTTTCAACATCCAGAGCACTTGCTAAATCTTCAATCGTGACTGTCACGTGACCGCGCTGTGACACATCGTGACATTTCGTGACATTCTGTGACGCATCAACAAGAAGATGAATGTAAACAGCTTGAACTAATGCAATTGGCTGCTTTGAAGCCCTTGAAATTGTTCTCCATTTAGGATCGTTAGGCATGTCATGCCAGAGCCTAAGCCATTTATATGTAGACATAGGCCACCTCTACGCCGTAGCGTTGATTTCTCTTGCCTGTTTCAATAGCTTGCTTATCTCTTTGCGATAAGCCGCTGAGTTAATTGCTGAGCATTCAACACAAACACCATTGCTAGTGAATCGTTCTGAATCGTGCCCATGCCTGCATGGTTTTCCCGTATAAAAACGACTAAGGCCATTCGTAACGGCCTCCTTTCTAGTGATAATCTTCATTGATACCTCTTTATCTATGATTAATTAGCAGTAAGATTATACGCTACAGAAAAAATAATCAACCATTTAAACGTTATTGTTTATCCATCTAATCATAAAAAGACCGCTTTCGCGGCCTTGTGTGATTTACTTCATAAATTTGTCTGCTATTTGGTCTAGCGTTAGCTCTATTCCGAATGTATTAAGAGCCTTCTGCAATCTCTTAGCTGTCTGTAATGATACGCTACGACTGCAATAGCGCAGATGGATAGAAACATACTGTACGGTCAGGTTTGCGCTGTCTGCAAATTGCTGGCGCTCACGCTTAGATAGACCATTCCAGAATATTTTGAAGTTAAAATCTTTCATATCAACCACCATAAAGATAAACCGACTCACAATTTTAAATCATGATAACCAAATCGGTAATTTACCTAAAGGGTTAATTTGATATTTAATAGATAAACAGAATAAACAATATCGAACAAAATAAACGCAAGGGAAAAATACAGTGAAAAGCATTCAGGATATCAGAAGAGACAATCTTGTCTTTGTGATAGAAAAGCATTACGAAGGGAAACAGAAGAGCCTAGCGGCAGCGCTTGGTTGTGCTCCTAATGTTATTTCTCGTTATTTAATGTCCTCTGACATGAAAAGCCATCGTTCGCTTAGCGATCCTATTGCTAGAAAGATTGAGCACCTTACCAAGCTACCCAAGTATTATATGGACAAGGATCACTTGAATGTGCCCGCTGAACAGATAGCAGATGAATTAGCACGACAGCCTACCGATATTGGGCGCATACTTGGTGATAACATCACAACATTCATGCTAATTGATGGCTTTAAATCACAGGCCCAGTTATCAGTTAAATCCGGTTTAGGCCAAGCCACTGTAAACCGCATTATCAAAAATGAGTCCAGTGCTACAGTTGATAGCGTTGCTGCAATTGCGGAAGCCTTAGGCCGTAAGCCATACGAATTACTCATGTCTAAAGATGATTCAGATGTTCTTCACTACGATCATAAAAAATTTGCGGCATTGCCCGATAACGAAAAAGAAAAGATACAAGACTTTATAGAGTTCATAATTAGTAAAAACGAAAAGTAAAACAAAGCATTACATTTACAGCCAGCCTCGAGCTGGCTTTTTTATTCACATGAAAGATAAACGAAATGGTTATTTATTTGTTTTTAACAGTTGACAACTGTCGTTTATGGTTTATTCTTTATCTCATGTTAACCCACAAGGTTAACGCTCTTTAACAATACAGAATGGCTATCACACTCCTAAATTCTGTGAGCCGCAGAATGTCTTAGCTAACCCGTAGATTCGGAATGCAAGATTTGGACAGTGACAATATTAATCAATCTAGCTGTTTTAGCTGGATTTTTTTCACGCCACAAACATAAACAATTTGTTTATCTAAAGGTGATTGAAATGATGTTTTTTATCGAAAATGGTTTTCATGTATTCATCGTACGTGGAAACAAGAAAGTATTTAGCAGTTTTAAAGAAGGCATCGTATGGGCATTTACTACCTGCGTAGCAATTCAAACCGACAAGGAATTATCTAATGAGCAATCAAGAACAAGAGCAATTTGAAAAACGTAAACTAAGCAATATTGTTAGTGCAATTTTAATGGCTAATGACATTAACACGCCTGAAAATATTGATAAGCTAACTAATCACTTAAACAAAACAGCCACCAGCGAAGAGTTTGAACCGTTCGAAAAGGTAGCTTTTGAGTTAAGTATTACCACTACATCAACGCCAAAGCTGATGTTTCTATATGATAACGACATTATCAATGCTTACATTCATGTCATTAAGAACCCTGATAAATTCCGTTCTAATGTTGACCGTAAAAAATATTTCCAGTCTTTGGTTTCACCTGATAAAGAGGAAGTGGTCGAACCTGCTAAACCTGATGTGATTACTCACGCTAGTGAAGATAAACAAACTGGTAATGTTATGCCGGAAATTATTGAAGAATGCCCCGTAAATGAACCGCATTACTTTGAACCAGGGCGTTATACAGATATTTCAAATGATGATTACCATTCATCAAATGGCATTAGCAGCACAATGCTTAAAGATGCTCGCATAAGCCTGATGTACTACGAACGTCGACACATCAGTAAAGTTATTCAGCGTGAACGCTCAGAAGCCTTAGACTTCGGTAGCTTATTTCATATCTTAGTTTTAGAGCCTGAAAAGGTTGAAGATGAATTTAGCCTTCCGCCAGTTATCCCTGCAGAAGCACTGACCAATACTGAATCCATGAAGAAATGGATTGAAAAATACAATGCTACATTGCAGCCAGTAATGAGTAATGACGAACTAAAAGCTGAAATTGATGCATATAACGCTACCCTACCACAGCCATTACCGCTATCTGGTTCAGTAGAAGAAATTGGTGGACTGTATGCAAACTTACCTGATGAATTTAGAACGATACCTGAATCAGATAAGCATACCGCCGCCGCAATGAAAGCCTGCATCAAAACATTCAATAATACCTTACCTACACCCTTGAAAACATCTGGTGGCAGAATCGACCTGATTAGGGAATTGGAAATGATAAACCCTGAATTGGTGGAAACTGAACGCAATAAACCAGATCCACTGAATACATCAGGTAAGAAAGAGGACCTTATCGCCAGAATAAAAGGCGTTTCCCCTAACACTGTTTTCGCTGATGAGTTAATGCAAGCATGGCAATCGGATGAATCACGCATTCGCATTACTGCTGATCAGTACCGCTTAGGTAAAGCAATGCAGCAAGCTGTATTTGACCATCCAGAGGCAGGGAAACTGGTAACTCACCCTAACCGTGCAGTTGAAGTTAGTTATTACGGTATCGACGATGACACAGGCTTAGAAGTTCGTGTGCGTCCTGACTTAGAGATCCAGTATGACGAAAACCTAAGAGTTGGTTTTGACCTTAAATCAGCTTCATTAGGACGATACAAGCAGGATGCAATCACAGCAATGATACGCAAGGAAATCATTAACCGTGATTACCATGTCAGCGCTGCAATGTACTGCGATATCGCCATGCTAGACCAGTTCTTCTGGATATTCGTCAACAAAGACGAAAATTACCACTGGGTTGCAATCGTTGAAGCATCACCTGAACTGCTTGAACTTGGTCGCTTGGAGTACAAAAAGACGCTGCGCGATATCAACAACTCAATGAACACTGGTGTATGGCCTGCCCCAGTCACCGAAACACTCACCATTAATCTTACTGACTTTGAAACACGCAAGTTAGAAGAACTTCAATTAGAAGCTTAATCCATTCTAGCGCCCTGCTTACTGCGTGGCGCTTATCAATTTAGAGGTAATCATCATGTCAGAAGTGGCAACTATCAATCAAAGTAATAACTTAGTCATGTTTAGCCCTGACAAACTACAAAGCTTAGTTGAGTTTTCTAAGTTAATGGCTGAGGGAACAGTTACCGTTCCAGACCATTTAAGGGGTAAATCATCTGACTGCTTAGCAATTGTCATGCAAGCAATACAATGGGATATGAACCCGTTTGTTGTTGCACAAAAAACCTATACCGTTAACGGCGTCCTTGGTTATGAAGCCCAGTTAATTAACTCCCTAGTTTCTACTTCAACCGCCATTCATGGCCGTTTTCATTATGAATATAGCGAAGGAGGCTGGGAAAAACTCACCAAGAGCAAAGAGCTTACCAAAAATCGAAACGGTAAAGATTATTCGTTTCGTGTCCGTGATTGGACTGATGCCGACGAACACGGATTATGGATACGTGTAGGTGCTATTTTACGAGGCGATAGCGAAATCACATGGGGAGAACGCATTTATCTATCTAGTGTCGTTACTCGCAATTCACCTTTATGGTCAACAAATCCAAAACAACAACTTGCTTATCTAGCTGTTAAATATTGGGCTCGTCTCTATTGCCCTGAAGTGATACTAGGCGTTTATACCCACGATGAGCTACCAGATGCACCAATCAAAGATGTTACGCCACCAAAAGAGCGTGTAAGCCTTAATGAAATCACTCAGCAAAATGAGCCTGAGCAGCATCACGAAACCACCAGCGGCGACAGCGATGTAATTACTGGTGAAATTGTTGATGATGGATTTAACCCTGATGAAATGCGTCAAGCAATCAGTAACGCTGAAACATTGGAACAATTCAAAGCTATACGTAGCCAAATTGAAGAACTCAAATCAGTTATGGGTACTTCGTTGTATACCGAACTCACCAACAAAGCTAAACAGGCTTATCACCGTGTCGATTCACGCAACAACCTTGAAGCACAAATTAACAGCCTTCCAGCTGGTGGCTCACCAGAAGCTAAAGCAGCATTCGAAAAGGTTGTTCAATTCCTTACTGCCAACAAACGCAAGCTTGGTGATGAACTGTTCGATTCATTCAGCCTGACGCTGAACGATATGAAAGACGAATACCAGTAATAAACTTGTGGTGGGGTTCGCCCCACCTTAGGGGAAATTATGAATTTAGAATCATTAAAATTAGAAATTATTGGCATAGAAGAAATCGGTACCATTGGGAAAGTTATCTCTTCTGACTTAGTTAAAAAAGTAACTGGTTTAGGTAGAACGGCATTAGATAGCCGTGATAAAGAAGGTATTCTAAGAAAAATCTATCTAGCCCCGCGGAAGCATGTTTATTTGTTGGATGAAGTGAATGCTTATTTAGATAGCTGTATCACCAATCCAACCATGTACAAAGAAGACGAAGAAAACATAAAGCAAGCCAGACAAGCACCCGGTGCTAAAAAGGCCAAGCAATAACCCTTCCCTATGTGATTTAACCAAAGGATATATTTGCAAGGATGCAAACAGGAGATAGATATATGAGCATTAAACAGTTACAGCAACAAATTCATCAGCAAAATAAAGATGCTGGATGGTGGGATAATCCACGCGAAAAAGGAACGCTACTTTGTCTTATTCACTCTGAAATCAGTGAAGCGATGGAAGGTGAACGCAAGGATTTAATGGACGACCATTTACCGCATCGGAAAATGGCAGAAGTTGAACTTGCTGATGCTGTTATCCGTATTTTGGATTATGCACATGCTTTCGGCTATGACATTGAAAGCGCTATCACTGAAAAGCTCGAATACAACAAGCATCGCGCAGACCATCAACGTGAAAACCGCGCAAAGGAAGGCGGTAAGCAATTCTAATTTAACTCGCAAGGATGCAATGAATAAAAAAGCCGCCACGGAGCTGACGGCAAGGGGACGTGCAGGAATGAAACTTATAATTTATCTGTGTAAGCAATTTAAGAATAGTTAAGCCATGGAATTTAGCAAGGAAGTAGATAAAAAAATGCCGACACAGGGAGAATCGGCGAGGACTACAAAAATAATTAGAAAGTTCAAATTAACTATAGGTCATAAATTAAAAACAATGATGAATTATTTTAATCATATCGATTAAATAGATGCAATAATAGGAATGAATATGAAGGTTGAACAATCTCAAGTGACTAAACTGGTGATAGCAGGCATAGAGCGTCACGACCCCATTCATGTTTACCTTGAAGATTATGGTGATAACAAAAATGGCAGAGTTACTATTAGCGAAAGTGGCGATTCATGGTCTTGTTTTTGGGGCTCTATGGGCAGCTCACTAGTTGAGTTTATTCATAGGATTAATAACCACTACTGGATAGGTAAGCTAGATTCTAATTTAAACTCTGAGATAGATGATGATAACGATGCAAATGCTGAATATGCTAAAAAGCAAGTTATCGAACTGCGCAAAGATGATGAAATAGACCAATACGAAGCAAGGGAGTATTGGGATTTAATTGAATCATCCGATGATGTTAAGAGTGATTGTTGCAATTGCTATATAGGAAGTAAGTTGCTTAGTTTGTTTGGCGATGATGCTTGGTATAGCGATTGGCCTTCTATTCCCAACCCTAAATATCTAAGAATGGAATCGCGCTTAAATGCAGTTCGTGAGGCATTAAAACAAATAAGTGTGAATTAAGGAGGCATTTTGACAGTGGATTAGTCACATGGATGTGAGTATGATTCCTGCTTTAATTAATAAAATGGATTAAATACATGTCTGCTGAGTTAATAACTTTGATTGCCGCTGTTTTAGCTGGTGTTGTTTCGATTGTCGGTCTGGTAATTGCAAAAGAAAGTAAAATTTCAGAATTTAGGCAGTTATGGATAAATGACCTACGAAATTCTCTTGTGAAGCTAAATAAAAACATGTTCATTCTTCAGGAGATGCATATAAATAACACATCACTAGATGAAATAATTCAACACAAAGCAAATGTTAGAGAGTCGTTATCAGAAGTATATCTAAGGATAAATAAACTAAGACCAAACACTGAGGAGGTGGAGTTAATTGATGTTATAGAAAATTTAAAGGCTGCTTTATATCATTTTCCTACATCCAATCTTTTTGAGTGTTATGAAGATAGACTAACATTAGCGTCAGCATCAGTATTAAAAAAAGAATGGGAAAGAGTAAAGACTGGAGAAAAAATATATAGATTTTGGACGCAGGTGTTTACTTGTATGTTTTTCATTACCATATTTTATTTATTGATTAGGACTCTACCTTATCTTATTGATTCTATATTTAAATTTCTATCCCTGCACTAGCAGGGTTTTTTATACCTAAAATTCAGAGCAACAATTAATGTAAATAATCGGATATGTATTACTCATGCTAATACAGGGTTCTGCTGTACCTGTATCTGAGCAAATATACACACAGCAAGAATGCGAGAGCCGTGCTATGAAGATAATGCAGGCGCGGGATGTTGAGATAGTTTGTGGAGAAATATGGAATGAAAACTAAGAAAAATATCGTTCATTTCGGTAATGTGAAAATATCAAAACAGGATGATAAACCTTTAGATATGATGGCAGATAGTTGCATTGTGGAAGGCTTTGACCATCTCGATGGGAAAGGGTATTCATTGCAAAAAAAAGTAGCTATTGCAATCCTTGAATCATTAATTGAAGAGGTAAAATTAAGTAATGAAATTTAAAGTCGGCGATAAGGTAAGGCTGAGGCAATCAAGTAAATACATTAACAATAAAGACAAAATATTTACTGTAACTTTTGTCCATTCTCTTTATGTATTCTGTGAACTGGAAGGCGCTGAACATGCGTTTAAACCATACAATTTGGAGTTAATCAATGAATAAAACTCGCTGTGTATGGTGTAATAAAAAACTCAATAAAGAAGAGTTGTTTTATTACGAATGCTCTTGTGAAAAATGCGAATATTATAGAGTTGCATTAAACAACAAAAATAAGTTTGATATTTTTGCTTTGAGAATTGCATTCTATTTTAGAAAGGTAATCAACTTAGCGTAGGTGATAATGAAAAAATACAGCCTCATTTATTGTGATCCCCCTTGGCAATACAGCAATAAAGCTTCCAACGGTGCCGCAAATAACCACTACCAAACAACCAGCCTTTTTGATTTAAAACACCTTCCAGTTCATACCATCGCCGCCGAAAACTCAGTCCTTGCCATGTGGTACACAGGTAACTTTGTGCAAGAAGCATTTGAGTTAGCCAAAGCATGGGGCTTTACGGTTCGCACGTCAAAAGCCTTTACATGGGTTAAGTTCAATTCACTAGCGCATGAGCGTTTCGATAAAGCCCTGCAAAATGGAGCCTTATTTGATTTTCATGACATGCTGGATCTACTCAATGCCGAAACAAAAATGAATGGTGGCAACTACACCAGAGCCAATAGCGAGGATGTATTAATAGCGACTCGCGGCAATGGCTTAGAGCGTGTGAGTGCCAGCGTTAAACAAGTTGTATTTAGTTGCTTAGGTGAGCACAGTCAAAAGCCTTGGGAGGTTAAAAATAGGCTTGAACAATTATACGGTGACGTTAATCGCATAGAGTTATTTGCGCGTGACATGTCACAGGGTTGGGATGCTTGGGGCAATGAATGCCCGAATAACAGCATCGAACTTACCGGCCCTCAATTTACAACTAAGGAGGCCGCCATTGATTGAGTTCATTTTCATAGCGTACGCATGGATTGCAGGTTATGTATTTTCTGCAATTGGTACTGAAAACGATAGCCGCCCAGTAATTATTGAGCGGCTTTTTTATTCCATATTTTGGCTGGTAGTTGGTGCATCGATATTATCAACTATACTGGCCACAAAAGTTTTAGGCTCAGAAAAATAAACTTTTTAAATTTTACCCTTCTCTTTTTCTATCCAACCATCCACCATATTAGCCCACTGCTGTAACATATCGCGGCGCTGCTCTGCATACTCTGCTTTGTTATAAACAGCACGTACGCCTTTTTGTTCGTGGGCTAAACACTTCTCTATCCAGTCAGAATTGAAGCCAGCTTCGTGTAGTAATGTGCTGGCTGTTCTTCTCAAATCATGGACTGTCAACGGCTCAAAATTAATCCCCTTCGCATTTATACGCTTAACAACACCGTCAATTACATTATTTAACGCAGCATTAGAAAGCGGCTTGCTTATATCATATCGACCAGGAACTAAATAATTGCTACCCATTGCACAGGCCTTAAATCCGACAACCATGTCGTAGGCTTGTTCTGATAAATAGATCACGTGCGCCCTTCTTCTTTTCATTCTTGCCTTAGGTATGATCCAGCATCTCTCATCAAAATCAATTTCATCCCAAGTCGCTTTTATAAACTCACTTTTTCTAACTAAAGTTAATAGCACGAACTTAACGGCTAATTTAAGCGTTGGATAACAGCTATAATTTTCTAATTCATTAAAGAATATACCAACTTCTTTAGCTGTCATTGCCCTATCGCGTGCCTCAAAAGTAGCGATTGAAGAAGCTTTGATACTACTAACGGGGTTTTCTATCTCATAACCACGATCAATAACGTAGTCGAACACAGAGCCAACAATTTCACGTATCTGCAAAGCTGTAGAGTTACCGCCACGTTCTTTAATCTTTTCACATAATGCCCTAACTTTTTGCGTCGTGATTTCTTCTAGTTGTAGTTTACCCAGTGTTGGGTATAGATCCCTTTCGACTATGGCAGTTTTCATATCTAGCGTGCTGTCTGCGAAACGGGTTTCTGATAGGTATTTGACGGTATAGTCTTTCAGGGTTAACCCTACTTTACGCTTTGTAATACCGTCTCGCTTCTGTGAAGCTGGTGATACGCCTGCGTTCAGCGTCTTTTTGGCATCGATTAGCATTTCTCTTGCTTCAGCAAGTGTAATACCGTCATCGCTGTAGCGTCCAAAGGTTATTGTTTCTCTACGACCATTAAAGCGGTAATCATATCTAAATGATATGGAACCAGTTTTTGTAACAGCAACATACAAACCGTCACGATCAGCTACCTTATATAGCTTATCTTCTGGCTTTAAGCTCTTTAATTTTTTATCGGTTAACACATCGGTATTCCTTTGCGTGATACCGTCATTTTTATGTTTTATTCGACGGTATGAAGTTATCAATCTAGTCATTATTATTTCTGATACCGTCATATATACCGTCAAAATTATCGGCAATTGTCAACTGCTAAAAACTGTTAAAAACAAAAAGGCACCAGTAACTAACTGATGCCTTTGAATTTATCGATAACTAAAAACTGTTATCAACAATTGCTATATTATTCCCACTCAATTGTTGCAGGCGGTTTACCGCTGATATCATAAACAACACGGGAAATGCCATCGACCTCATTAATAATACGGTTTGAAACTCGGCCTAGGAAATCATATGGTAAGTGCGCCCAATGCGCGGTCATAAAGTCGATAGTTTCTACTGCACGTAATGAAACCACCCAGTCGTATTTACGGCCATCACCCATGACACCAACAGAGCGGACAGGTAAAAATACGGTAAACGCTTGGCTAACTTTATGATATAAATCAGCTTTGTGCAGTTCTTCAATAAAGATAGCATCTGCGCGACGTAATAAGTCACAGTACTCTTTCTTCACTTCACCTAATACGCGAACCCCTAAACCTGGGCCAGGGAATGGGTGACGATACAGCATGTCGTACGGGAGACCTAACTCGAGACCAATTTTACGGACTTCATCTTTAAACAATTCTTTTAATGGCTCAACTAAACCAAGTTTCATGTCATCCGGCAGACCACCGACGTTATGGTGAGACTTAATAACATGCGCTTTGCCAGTTGCTGATGCCGCTGACTCAATAACGTCTGGATAAATAGTCCCTTGAGCCAACCATTTGATATTAGGCAGCTTAGATGACTCTTCATCAAATACTTCGATAAATACATGACCAATTTTCTTACGTTTAGCTTCTGGATCGCTGATCCCAGCTAACGCATTTAAGAAGCGATCTTCTGCTTTAGCATGGATAATGTTCAGGTCAAATTTACCTGCAAACATTTCCATCACTTGGTCTGCTTCGTTTAAACGTAATAAACCGTTATCAACAAATACACAGGTTAAACGTTTACCAATTGCGCGGTTTAATAGCAACGCAGTAACCGATGAGTCAACACCACCCGATAGCGCGAGCAGTACATGGTCATCACCAATTTGCTCTTTTAAACGGGCTACCGTGTCTTCAATAATTGCAGCTGGCGTCCACAGTGCCTCACATTGGCAAATATCTTTCACAAAGCGCGTTAAAATATTTAGGCCTTGGTGAGTGTGAGTCACTTCTGGGTGGAATTGAACACCATAGAATTTTTTCTCTTCATTTGCCATGATGGCATATGGGCAGCTTGGCGTGCTGGCAATAGTTTTAAAATCCGCAGGAATAGCGGTAACTTTATCACCATGGCTCATCCAGACATCAAGTACTGGCTTGCCAGCTTCGTTCAGAGAGTCATGAATATCACGGAATAATTCACATTGCTCAGTGATTTCAACATTGGCATAACCGAACTCACGTTCACCAGAGACCTCAACTGCGCCACCCAGTTGCATTGACATGGTTTGCATGCCATAACAAATACCTAATACAGGAACACCTGCATTAAATACGTAATCAGGAGCACGTGGACTATCTGATTCAGTCGTACTTTCTGGCCCACCAGAAAGAATGATACCGTTTGGATTAAATTCTCGAATTTGTTCTTCTGTAACGTCCCACGCCCAGAGTTCACAGTAAACGCCAATTTCACGGATACGACGGGCGATCAGCTGTGTATATTGCGAGCCGAAATCAAGAATAAGAATGCGATGTTTATGGATATTTGTTGTCATTTGAGGAGAATTCCAAAAATTCAAGTCAAAAATAAGAATCGGTGACGCAATCGAACGAATGCGCCACCCTGAGAAATTTTATCGATTATTGCCCCAAACGATAGTTTGGAGATTCTTTCGTGATAGTAACATCATGGACGTGGCTTTCTTGGATACCGGCTCCACTGATACGAACAAATTCTGCTTTTGTTCTCAATGCATCAATAGTACCACAACCTGTCAGCCCCATACAGGAGCGTAAGCCACCCATTTGTTGATGAATGATTTCTTTTAATCGGCCTTTATACGCTACGCGGCCTTCAATACCTTCTGGCACTAATTTGTCTGCCGCATTATCTGATTGGAAGTAACGGTCTGACGAGCCTTTAGACATTGCACCAAGTGAGCCCATACCACGGTATGCTTTGTAAGTACGGCCTTGGAATAAAATAGTTTCTCCTGGAGACTCTTCAGTTCCTGCGAACATTGAGCCGACCATCACACACGCAGCGCCTGCCGCGATAGCTTTAGAGATGTCACCTGAGAAACGAATCCCACCATCCGCAATAACAGGAATACCCGTACCTTCAAGTGCTTCCGCCGCTTCAGCAATAGCCGTGATTTGTGGTACACCCACGCCAGTGACGATACGCGTAGTACAGATTGAACCCGGACCAATTCCCACTTTAACCGCGCTAACACCTGCATCCGCTAAGGCTTTCGCCCCTTCCGCTGTTGCAACGTTACCACCAATAATTTGTAAGTCAGGGTATTTTTGGCGAGTTTCGCGGATACGTTGTAGTACGCCTTCTGAATGACCATGTGATGAGTCAATTAATAAAACATCAACGCCAGCAGCCACCAGCGCGTCAACACGTTCTTCATTCCCTGCGCCTGCACCAACCGCAGCACCAACACGTAAACGGCCTTGCTCGTCTTTACACGCGTTTGGCTTACGTTCTGCTTTTTGGAAGTCTTTAACCGTGATCATCCCTAACAAATGAAAGTTATCATCGATCACTAAGGCTTTTTCTACGCGCTTTTCGTGCATTTTTTGCAAAACGATTTCGCGTGCTTCGCCTTCTTTCACGGTGACTAAACGTTCTTTTGGCGTCATCACCGCAGTAACAGGTTGGTCTAAATCTGTCACGAAACGAACATCACGGCCTGTAATAATACCAACTAATGAGTTATCGTTTGCCACGACTGGATAACCAGCAAAACCATTGCGCTCAGCCATTTCTTGCACTTCACGAATAGTGGTATCCGGAGTTACTGTAACAGGGTCCGTTACGACACCACTTTCATGTTTTTTTACGCGGCGAACTTCTTCCGCTTGGCGCTCAATAGTCATATTTTTATGGATGAAACCAATGCCACCTTCTTGTGCTAAAGCAATAGCAAGGTCAGATTCTGTGACAGTATCCATGGCTGCAGAAAGCATAGGAATGTTCAGGCGGATGTTTGCAGTCAGTTGAGTTGATAAGTCTGCGGTATTCGGTAATACCGTTGAGTGTGCAGGAACGAGTAAAACGTCGTCGAAAGTTAGTGCTTCTTTTTTAATGCGTAACATAGGCAATATCCCACCAGGCAGCGTTATGGAAAGGTATAAAATATTGCCGCGGCATTATACACACCGAAAACGGTTGCTTCCAGCACTTTTTTGAAAAAAAACTTGATAACTCCTATAGCTGCGTTAGTATCTATCGATTAAGTCATTGTTTTAA
Organism: Providencia sp. PROV004; assembly: GCF_011045615.1. Taxonomy (NCBI): domain Bacteria; kingdom Pseudomonadati; phylum Pseudomonadota; class Gammaproteobacteria; order Enterobacterales; family Morganellaceae; genus Providencia; species Providencia sp. PROV004. The sequence goes on along the minus strand of NZ_CP042859.1, from coordinate 2,240,824 downwards.
AATTTGATCTGGCTCACATGTCGACTTCACAAAATAGCGCAATTTACTCTGTTAGTAAGCTTAACCAATCGGTTCGGGAACTTCTCGATAGCCAAATGGGGCGTATTTGGTTAACAGCTGAAATTTCCAATTTTTCACAACCCAGTTCAGGTCATTGGTACTTAACCTTAAAAGATGACCGAGCGCAGGTGCGAGCGGCCATGTTCCGTGGGCAAAATGCACGAGTCACTTTCCGCCCACAAAATGGCCAGCAAGTTTTAGTTCGAGCGACAGTGACCTTATATGAACCTAGAGGTGACTATCAATTAATCCTTGAGAGCATGCAACCAGCCGGTGAAGGCTTACTGCAACAACGTTTTGAGCTATTAAAACAAACACTAAGTGCCCAAGGTTTGTTTGATATTATTCATAAAAAACCACTACCTAGCCCAGCTAAATCCGTCGGTATCATTACCTCGGCAACGGGTGCAGCCCTACATGATATTTTAAATATTTTACGTCGTCGCGACCCTTCCCTGCCTATCATTATCTACCCAACGGCCGTTCAAGGTGAGATGGCACCAGCACAAATTGCTCGGATGATTGAGCTAGCAAATTTGCGTCAAGAATGTGATGTGTTGATCGTCGGTCGCGGGGGCGGTTCACTTGAAGATTTATGGGCATTTAATGAAGAAATCGTTGCTAGAGCCATTTTTGCTAGTCAACTGCCTATAATTAGCGCTGTTGGTCATGAGACCGATGTGACGATTGCCGACTATGTGGCGGACGTAAGAGCACCCACCCCATCTGCAGCGGCCGAGCTTGTTAGCCGTAACCAGTTAGAAATGCTCCGTCAGCTAAAATCTGCGCAGCAACACCTTGAAATGGCAATGGATTATTATGTAGCAGGTCAACAACAAAGGTTTGCTCGTTTGCATCACCGTTTACAGCAACAACACCCACAATTACGTTTGGCACGGCAACATAATCAACTTAATTTATTGCAACAAAAACTTGCGCAGTCGATGACTCGACAACTACAAAATTCAACATCTAAGTTCGAAAGGCTCGACCGTCGTTTACTGCAAAATGATTTGCGCCCTCAATTGCAAAAACAGCAACGTCAGTTGCAGCAGACACAGTATCATTTGCAGAATATGGTCACGAGTTTGGTTAACAGTTACCGCCAACGTTTCGCTGTCGCTTGTTCAAAAATGGAAGCAGTTAGCCCATTAGCCACCTTAGCTCGCGGGTTTAGTATCAGTGAAACCGCTAAAGGCACCGTACTGAAAAAAACCAGCCAAGTGAAAGTTGGCCAACCACTGAAAACTCGCCTTAATGATGGCTGGGTTGAAAGCCAAGTTACTCATATTGAGAAGGTTAAAGTAAAAAGAATATCGAAATAATTATTTTAACCACTTATCTCGATAAAAATAACGGGATAAGTGGTGTTAAATTTATACGTTGATTAGAAACGCACCTGTCCACCAATCATATAAGTACGCCCTCTTGCTGTTGCATTATTTTTACCGCGTTCTTCCATAATAGCGGTAGAATTTGCACGATTTAATGCATCCGAATAATTTTTATTCGTGATATTATTAACCGTCATCATCAATTTAAAGTTTTTATTAACTTCATAGTCTGTATATAAATCAATGATTGTAGGTTGTTTTTCATACTTATCTTTTAGTGCATTTCCATCGTTATCAACGATAGACTCTACACCAATTCGTTTTGAAGGGCCGGTCCATGTAATAGTTGTACCTACGGTTAATTTTTCATCCAATAAACGCACACCTGAATCCAAGGTCACATAATAATCAGGAAGCTCAGTGAAATCTCCCGCACTAAAATCAGCAACCTTAGCTATGGAGTTAGGTTGATCCCCAGTTTCTTTGGTATAGGATAATGTTGAATAAACTATACCTGCATCATAATTAGCCTGTAATTCATAGCCACGAAGATTAACATCATGAGGCTCATTGACATACATATAGCTTTTACGCATAAATTCTGGGAATTCTTTGTCCCATACATCATCATTCATTAAACACCAAGCCAGTTCAGCATTTGATCTTGGGCGACAAAGTAAATAAGGCTTACTCGTAATATAGTCTTTAATTTTTGTATGGAACCATAATGCCTTCATATTAAATTGGTCACCTTCAAAAATTAAATCCGGTTTAAAGCTATTAAAACCAACTTGCCATGTCTGTGATTTCTCTTCTTTTAAGAATGGGTTCATTGAATTACCACCTTCTTGAGAATAAAAAACTTCTTGCGTATTCGGCGCTCTCATTGAATGCGCATAACTGACAAATGGCTGGAATTCAGGAATAATTTCTGCTGATAATAAAACTCCGGGGTTAAAACCATTACCCCGTAAATTTAAAGTTGCAGCTTCCTGTGGAAAACAAAAATCTTGATCACCACATGCAGGTTTAAAACCTTTTAAGTGATAATTCATATAATTCAAATCAAAAATTGCTGTATAGATCCCATACTTGGCTTCCAATTGTGTATATGCGCTCGCAAGATCTAACGACCCACTTGGCGAGAAAGGATTATAGTTCAACGTATCTTGGTCAATAACAGAACTAACCTCTCGCTCATACTTCGTTTTAGATAACTTAGAACCTATTTTCCATTCAAAATCAATATCACCATAGGAAAACCGGCTTGTATTAGAAAGATTAAGACCATCGCCAATATTTTTGGATTTACCTTGCCTTAATGCCCAACCTAATGAGTCACCTTCAAATTGTTGGTCATTTTTTCCATGACTCGCTAAAACCTCAACATCAATTAATTCATTTAGCGGCGTATATTTATATTTAATATAATAATCTTCACTATTAATCTTTCTTCGTGTGAGCTTATTTTGTAAGAAACGACCACTGAATTCTAATTCATGGCTGTCATTAGGTTTATATTTCAATTTAGCTAATTGCGATTGTGGCTTTTGTTTGAAAGTGGAGTCGGTGGCAAATTCATCACTATCAAACCCATCACCATTTTTATAACTGCCAGGAATATTATGGCCGCTAACCGCAATTAAACCGCCAAAATAGCCATCATCTTGCAATAATGTCTTTCCTGCGACCGCTACCATGCCATTATAACCGAGACCATTATCTCCCCAGCTAGCTTTACTACGCAGCCCATATACATTATCTTTAAAAATCACATCATCAATACCGATAGTACGAAAATTTGCACTCCCTGCTAAAGCGTTAACACTATTGCCTCCATTTAATTGCCCTTTCTCTACTTCAACTTCAACAATAAAATTTGGGTCAATTAAAGCGCCAAAATCATTATTTGGCTGTTGTCCATGTGTATATTGACTTGGGGAAATTCCATAATAACTTTGCGTGACACCATCCACCATCATATTCACGCGACCAAAACCACTCAACCCGCGAATATTGACATTAACGGTACCTTGGCTGGCATCCATTTGAGTATAGGTTCCGGGCATGGTACGAATAATTTTATCCATCGACTGCAATTTATTTTCCGTACCCACCGCGCTGTAAGCACCCGGTTTTTCCAATGCTTTGACTAATGGCGTTTGTTTCTGCGCACCTGAGACTTTTAATTGGCTAAAATTAACCACACCTTCTTTCTGCTTATTCTGCTGCTGCGTATTTTCAGCCAAAGCAATCCCTTGGGAGCTAGTGGCAATAATGCTAGCAACCATAATTATTGTTTTATTATTCATTAAACCATTCCTGTAAACGTACTGTGTGTCATACGCTCACACTGCTAGCACAGACCAAATAAAGCCTGTGAAGAGGCCCAGCAACAATGTCATTAATATTGTTGCTGGCCTGAAATCACCTAAATTTTATAGGTTAATTATTATTTTAAATATGGAAAATATTTATCTTTATTTTCAAGCATGAGAATAAAACTATATTCTTGGGCGATATCATCTAGTGCATTAAAACGCCCTGATTTACCACCATGCCCCGCATTCATATTAGTTTCTAATAATAATAATGAATTGCCTTGTTTAATATCTCGTAATTTAGCTACCCATTTTGCAGGTTCCCAATATTGAACTTGAGAGTCATGTAACCCTGTCGTCACTAAAATATGTGGGTAATGTTGTGCTTTGATATTGTCATAAGGGCTATACGCTTTAATTCTCCAGTAATCTTCTTCATTTTCAGGGTTACCCCACTCATCGTATTCCCCGGTGGTCAGAGGGATTGATGGGTCTAACATTGTGGTTACCACATCAACAAATGGAACAGCGGAAACAACCCCCTCGTATAAATCAGGCGCCATATTCACAACCGCTCCCATTAATAAGCCACCCGCACTGCCCCCCATGGCATACACATGTCCTGCTTTACCATAACCTTCTGATAATAACCCTTTGGTTGCATCAATAAAGTCAGTAAAGGTATTCATCTTGTGGATTGTTTTACCTTGTATGTACCAATTTTTACCTAAATCACCACCACCACGAATATGTGCAATCGCGTAAACAAAGCCACGATCCAATAAAGACAAACGAGATGAACTAAATGAAGGATCAATGCCATACCCATAAGCGCCATAACCATAGACTAACAATGGATTTTGGCCATGTTTGAATAGATCTTTACGGTAAACTAAAGAAACCGGGACTTTTACCCCATCTTGTGCAGTAACCCAAATACGCTCACTTTGGTAGTTTTGCTTATTAAAATCTTTAACTTCTTCTTGTTTTAACAGCTGCTTTTCTTGAGTCAGCATATTAATTTCATATACTGAAGACGGTGTGGTCATTGATGAGTAACCGTAGCGTAGTTTATCCGTATCTGGCTCAGGGTTATTTCCGATCCACGCCATGTATGTTGGGTCATCAAAGCTCACTTGGTTTTCTTTATTAGTTAACCAACTGATTTGGCGAATATTCACTAAACCATTTTGGCGTTCTTCCACAACTAACCAATTATTAAATAAAGCAAAACCTTCAAGATCAACCCCATCACGCGGTGCAATAAAGCTTACCCATGGTGCTGAAATATTGTCTGCAATATATAAACCAAATAATGGATGCTGGTGATTAGAACGAATATAGAATTTACCATTGAAATGGTCAGGATAGTACTCAACCCCCGTTTGACGTGGTTTTAAAATTTTAACGTCATTTTGTGGCTGATTGGCATCAATTAAACGGTACTCAGAGGTTTCAGTACTCGTGATCCCCATTAAAATAAAATCTTTTGAAGTCGATTTCGCTAAACTAACGTAAAAAGTATCATCCTTTTCTTCATACACCAGTTTATCTTGAGTTTGCTGTGTACCATATAGATGTTTAACCACTTGATAAGGTAGCAATGTTTGCTTGTCCTTATTCACATAGAATAGCGTTTGGTTGTCATTAGCCCAGACAATATTACCTGAAGTATTGGTTAATACATTTTCCTGCCACTTGCTCTCATCAATTTTGCGAAATGATACTGCAAATTCATTACGTCCTTGGCGATCTTCAGCAATCGCTAGCGTGGTATTATCCGGCGAAATCGCTAACGCTCCCATACGATAATATTCAGTGCCTTCGGCTCGTTCATTACCATCAACTAATACAACCCATTCATCTTGGCTATTTACAGGGCGTCTTTCAAAGATAGAATAATTTTTCCCCGCGACAACTCGTGAACGGTAGGTATAACCATTATAATCATAGGGAACTGACTCATCGTCCTGCTTCATACGTGAAAACAATTCATCGTAAATTTCTTTTTTTAACGATTCACCTTTTGCAAGTTGCTGCTGCGTATAATTATTCTCTTGCGTTAAATATTCAATGATTTCTGGAGACTCGCGTTGATCATCTCTTAACCAATAATAGTTATCTACACGGGCATCTCCGTGAGTGGTGATAGTATAAGGTTGTTTTTTGGCTATTGGTGCTGACATTCTATCCTCCGCAGCACTGGTTGCTGCATATAAACCAAGTAATGTAATAAAACAAAACTCAGTGAGTTTATTACGCATAATTTATCCAATCTATTTTTCATTAAGAGTAAAATCAATAGGTATCCTGACAGTTACCCGCCCATTGATTAAAATTTCAGCTGGGGGTTCAGGTAAAGGTGCTGCTCTCGATAGCACCTGCAATGCTTCTCTATCCAAAGATCGTGTTCCTGATGAACTTACTAGGTCGCTACCAAGCAAAAAACCTTGTGGGTCAACCGTAAATGTTACTGTTGATTGACCGACTCGCCCCCGCCTTACGGCGTCTTCAGGAAACCGCTTGTATTTATTTAGTTTCCCCAATACTTGTGCTTCCCATAGCCTTTTCGCGTTATCTACCGATTGTGACTGGCTATTAAATTCTGCGGCAATTTTTTGAGTTTGTAATGGCGCTGCAGCATCACTGGTGACAGGGGCATCATTGGCTTTTGAATCAGTCGCTTGTTTTTGTTCAACCGCCTGCTTTTCATGCTTTTGTTTTTTGACTTCAGCAGTTCGTTTTGTACTCACCGCTTTAGCGACTTGCACTTCAGCCTGCTCATTGATGGCTAATGATGGGATAATTTTCTCTTCCGATGGGGCTTCATGAGCCTGGCTCGCCACCGATAACTCTTGTAGTTGGCCAATGTTAGCTTCTGTCAATTGTTCGGCTTGCGATTCAATCGAAATCTCCATCACCACTGATGGCGGAGGCAATAACTCATCCCATTGTTGATTGTGAGTTACCCATATATACAACCCAACAACCCCAATATGAAGAGCAATTGCCAATGCGAAGCCCCCACTTATCTTCGTTGTTCGCTTTAAATACTCATTTTCAAATGTTGTTATAATCATTTTTATCTTATGCACTGACGTATTTATGTATAAATGCAAATGATAATTAATAACAAATAAAAATGGAAATCATTTCTTACTGGAAATAAAGATTACTTCACAAAATTAACTTTTTTGAAATCATTAGCTTGCTATTACTTAGTCATCCTTTAGGCGTGTACCACACAAAATCAGCATGTAAATGGTCTATTTCTTCACCTCTTTCTGAAATAATTAATACTTTTACGGGTTCTTCGGGCGCTAGGTCTTGCACATGTAAAGGCACACCAATTGCTCTTGTTGCATGATAGCCACCTGCGAATAGAAGCGCGGGTGTAGGTGCATTTAATAACGACTCTGCCATACGGCGGTCACGCAACTGCTGTATAAAGGTCATTTTAGCCACTTGTTCCGCTGTCAGTTCCCCACCATGAGAACTTTCAATCGTTTTACTGATAAGTTCTTGAACAATGGGTTGAGCTGAATATTGCCCCGTTACTGATGACGGGTTAGCGTAGGCGGCAAGTACCTCTTTTTTATCTAGGTTTGCCGACAGTAGCGGATAAGGCGAGCTCAGCAAATGACGGATTAAAGCCCCATATTGCTCCCAAGGCCAACCACTATTCCAATTTAAGGCGGACTGTAGCTTTTCGTCACGAATATAAGGGTTATTTTGCATCTGCGCCTGTACACGGTTCACACTATTTTGCTGCGACGGTGTCAACATTTCGAGTAGAACCGCACCTTGAGGCCGTATTTTTGGCATTTCTTGTGCAAGCCATTGCTCAATTTGGTGGTGATAATGGTTATCATGCTTTTCTCCGACAATGACGCGTGGAGATTGAGCAAGCTGCTCGATTAATTGCTGAGGTGTTAAAGACTTACCTGTTGCTAAGTCAATAATTTGGTTGCTTACTGTTAGTTGGCTATCTAATTGTACGATTGTCGGTTCAATTTTTTGTGTACAACCGATAAGGAAAAATAACCCAACCATTAAAGTGGCTATTTGAGAGGTCAATCTTATTGAAATCATTATGCTTTCCATCTTATGTTGTCAAGCTAATAAGATACAGATAATGATAATCATTTTCAATAAAAAGGCTCCTATAAAATCATAGAAGCCTTTAATACGTATTAATTAATATTAACCGTTAGAGTGGATTGGTTTGCGCTTCAACCACTGCTAATGCCACCATATTCACGATACGGCGTACCGACGCAATTGGTGTCAAGATATGTACCGGCTTCGCAACCCCCATCAATACCGGGCCGACCGTCACGCCATCAGAGCTTGTCACGCGCAGTAAGTTATAACTAATACGTGCAGCTTCCATATTTGGCATAATTAATAAATTTGCTGAACCTTTTAATGGGCTATCAGGCATCACATCTTTACGGATCGATTCAACTAATGCGGCATCCGCATGCATTTCACCATCAATTTCAAGATGAGGGTCACGTGCTTTGATCATCGAGAGCGTATCACGCATTTTTTGTGCTGATGCGCAGTCTGAAGAACCAAAGCTAGAACGCGATAACAGAGCCACTTTTGGCTCAATACCGAAGCGTCTTACCGTATCCGCTGCCATTAACGTGATTTCTGTTAGCTCTTCCGGAGAAGGGTCTTCATTAACATAAGTGTCTGCGATAAACGTATTACCCGTTGGTAATAACAATGCATTCATTGCACCGGCAGCATGAACACCTTCGCGGAAACCAAATAAATCTTTAACAACTTCATAATGTTCACCATAGCTGCCCACGGTACCACAAATCATCCCGTCAGCTTCACCGCGTAACACCATGATCCCACCAATTAAGGTTGGGTTATTAATCACTGCACGACGTGCCATTTCTTGTGAAACACCACGACGTTTCATGATTTGGTAGTATTCTTGCCAGTATTCTTTATAACGCGGGTCGTTTTCGTTATTGACCACTTCAAAATCTTTACCTAACTCAATGTGTAGGCCAAGTTTTTGAATACGCATTTCAATCACACTTGGACGCCCAACTAAGATTGGGAAAGCCAAACCTAAAGAAACCAGCTCTTGTGTGGCATGTAATACACGCTCTTCTTCCCCTTCAGCTAAAACAATACGTTTTTTGGCAGTCTTAGCTTGAGAGAAGATAGGTTTCATGAATAAATTTGTCTTATAAACAAACTGATTTAATTTTTCGATATAGACATCGAAGTCTTCAATTGGACGCGTTGCTACCCCTGAGTCCATTGCTGCTTTTGCCACAGCAGGTGCAATTTTAACAATCAAACGTGGGTCAAATGGCTTCGGAATAATGTATTCAGGGCCAAAGAATAAATCTTGGTTACCATAGGCTGAAGCCACTTCTTCACTTTGCTCTGCCAATGCAAGGTCTGCAATGGCATACACACAAGCCAGTTTCATTTCTTCATTAATCGTTGTTGCACCGACATCTAACGCACCACGGAAAATGAATGGGAAACACAACACGTTATTAACCTGATTTGGGTAATCAGAGCGGCCAGTACAGATGATGGCATCAGGACGAACTTCTTTCGCCAATGGTGGCAAAATTTCAGGCTCAGGATTTGCTAGCGCTAGGATCAGTGGATCTTGCGCCATGGTTTTCACCATTTCCGGCGTTAAAAGACGTGGACCTGAACAACCTAAGAAAATATCCGCATTAGGAATAGCATCCGCCAAAGTACGTTGGCCGTTATCTTCAATGGCATACGCAGCTTTGGTGACATCCATGCGTTCATCACGCCCCTTATAAATCACCCCCTTAGAATCACAGACGGTGATATGTTCACGTTTCAGTCCCAACGCGACTAATAAATTCATACAAGCGATTGATGCTGCGCCAGCGCCAGAAACCACAAGGCGGACATCACCAATTTCTTTTTTTACAATTCGTAATCCATTGATAACAGCAGCTGTACAAATGATAGCGGTTCCGTGTTGGTCATCATGGAACACAGGGATTTTCATGCGCTCACGGAGCTTTTGTTCAATATAAAAGCATTCTGGTGCTTTGATATCTTCTAAGTTAATACCACCAAAAGTCGGCTCAAGAGACGCAATGATATCAACTAATTTGTCTGGATCTGTTTCATCAACTTCAATATCAAAGACATCAACACCAGAAAACTTTTTAAATAGTACACCTTTTCCTTCCATGACTGGTTTACCAGCCAAGGCACCAATATTACCTAACCCAAGGACGGCAGTACCATTAGAGACAACCCCGACAAGGTTACCTTTAGCAGTGTAACGATAAGCTTTAAGTGGGTCATCTGCAATTTCAAGACATGGAACTGCAACACCTGGTGAGTATGCTAATGCGAGATCTCTCTGGGTTGTTAGTGGTTTAGTTGGGGTAACCGTAATTTTCCCAGGATGTGGAAACTCATGAAAATCAAGAGCACTTTGTTTTAATTTGTCATCCATCGTCAAGTCCTTTCAAAATAAGTAAGGTAAGAGCGATAACAGTATAAACACATCTCACTAGCAAATCATGATCATACCGGCAATTTCCAGAAAAATCTTTCAATTACAATAGAGTTAGGTCACTGTCCGAGTAAAACATAGTCACCTTGGTTATATTGTTCATAGCGCAACCCTGCTTTAATTTTAAAAAGCACGACTAAAAATAATTTATTATTAATTTTATTAGGTTAATATATATAAATAATTAATTGCATAATAACACAATGAAATCCCACCTTAAATATGTTCATCTGTTTAACTTTAATTTAACTATTCGATATTATTTTTTCTATTTTAATGTATTATCAACAAGCACAATATTATTAGTATGGAACTATAAAATATTAAGCAAACGATTAATATCAATCTCACTTCTCCATACTGCTGATTATATAATTATTAAAACTCCAATTAAATATAATAAACGTACCGAAATTAAATTGTCTATTTTATAGGAAATACCTGAGTAGACGTTGGCATTTGAGACATAAAAAAGGAACCCTCTATGTCTAAATATACAGTAATGATTATTGACGATCACCCTATTATACGCTTGGGATTGCGGCAGCTCATAAATACCGACACACACTTTATTATCACAGCAGAGTGCGCTTGTTGTTATGAAGCTTTAAGCATGGCAAAGCAGTTAAAACCTAATTTAATTATTATAGATACCAATATTCAAGGTATTAAAACATTTGAAACTATACGATTACTTCGTAAACACTGCAATGATAGCTACTTATTAGTGTTATCTGCATCGACAATTAAAACAGATATATATGGTGCTATTGACGCAGGAGCACAAGGTTATTTATTAAAAAACAGTGAACTTGATATGCTATTCTACAGTATGAAGAAAGCCTCTAAAGGGCAATTGGTTTTTAGTGAAAAAATTTATCAACATCTTATTTCACGTCATCATTATAGTGACCCACTATCCGCATTGACAAAACGAGAGTCTGAAATTTTGCATGAAATGGCTGTGGGTTTAAAAAATCGTGAAATATCTAACTTACTTTTTATTTCAGAGGAAACCGTTAAAGTTCACATTCGAAATATTCTTAAAAAATTACGCGTTCGATCTCGCCTTGAGGCTAGCTTAATTTATATGCGTTCAAGATAATCTATTTTTAATATATTAATTATCGAGGCTAAATTACATTTAATGTAATTATAAGGTTATTATAGATTTCTCACATTTGGGCTAGATCCCAAGTGAGTTTTGCCGCATTATGTAAGGATTATCGCTAGTTTTTTGAGGAAAATCATATGCCCAATACACCTAACTCTCCTTATATTATGTACGGAATTAAAAACTGTGACACCATTAAAAAAGCACGCCGTTACTTAGAAGACAATGGAGTTAACTATCAATTTCATGATTATCGTGTTGATGGTATTAGCGATGAACTGCTTTCTATCTTTATGGAACATATTGATTGGGAAGTGTTAGTCAATAAACGAGGAACAACTTGGCGAAAATTGACTGATGATGAAAAAAATGCAGTTATTGACGCAGATAGTGCTAAAAAAGTGCTAATTGCAGAGCCTGCCATGATCAAAAGACCCGTACTTGTTTCTCCAGATAACCGATACTTAGTTGGGTTTAACGCTAATGACTACCAAAACTTCATTCGATAATCAGGTGGATTTAATGGATTGTCCCGTTATTCAGCTTGCCAAAGAACTAATTGCACGCCCTTCTATCAGCCCCGATGACCAAGGCTGCCAAGCGATCCTTACCAAGCGCTTAAACCAACTTGGTTTTACCATTGAACCAATGCATTTTGGTAGCACATTAAATTTTTGGGCTCATCGAGGCACTCAAGGACCAACCCTCGCATTTGCAGGTCATACCGATGTTGTACCAGCAGGCAATAGCGAAAATTGGCAGACTCCTCCGTTTAACCCAACAATTATTAATCAACATCTGTATGGCCGTGGTGCAGCTGATATGAAAGGTTCTGTCGCAGCAATGGTTGTCGCAGCAGAGCGCTTTGTCGAAAAACACCCTCACCATCAAGGGCGCTTGGCCTTTTTAATCACATCAGATGAAGAAGCTGATGCATTAGATGGCACGGTTAAAGTTGTTGAAACATTAATGGCTCGTAATGAGCGTGTTGATTATTGTTTAGTCGGTGAGCCATCAAGCCAATCTCATTTAGGTGACATCATAAAAAATGGACGTAGAGGCTCTATTACAGCAAATTTGACTATTTTAGGAACACAGGGGCATGTAGCCTATCCACATCTAGCAGACAACCCGGTGCACCGAGCAACCGCTTTTTTGCAAGAGCTCACTTCAACTATCTGGGATAACGGCAACGAATTCTTCCCTGCTACCACCATGCAAATTGCCAATATTCATGCGGGTACTGGGGCAAGTAATGTAATCCCCGGTGAGTTATTTGTTCAATTTAATTTTCGTTTCAGCACAGAATTAACCGACACACAAATACGTGACAGGGTCACAAGTATGTTAGACCGTCATGGCCTCGTATATAAAATAGAATGGTCATTATCTGGTCAGCCATTTTTGACTGAAAAACAAGAACTTGTCACTGCAACCTTGCAGGCAATCCATGAACTAACGGGTCTTAACGCAGAGCTATCTACCAGTGGTGGTACATCTGATGGTCGTTTTATCGCTCAAATGGGCACTCAAGTAATTGAGCTTGGCCCATTGAATGCCACTATACATAAAGTTGATGAATGCGTTAGTGTCAAAGACTTGCAACAACTGGCCTTAATTTATGAGCGAGTCATGGAGCTATTGTTATTATGATCACCATCGCAATGTTAACAGGCCGTTCAACGGACCATTTAGTGACACTTGGCGGCACTCATCGTCTACAATTTAATGCCACTAAGGCATTTTTAGCCATGCAACAAGCTGCAGTAAAAGCGGGCTTCAAGTTACAATCTGCAAGTGCATTTCGCGATTTTTCACGTCAACAGTTAATTTGGAATGAAAAATTCACTGGTCTCCGCCCTGTTCTTGATGCACAAAGCCAACCTTTAGATATTACAACGCTTTCAGAAGGTGAGCTGTGTGAAGCTATTTTACATTGGTCTGCATTACCCGGAGCAAGCCGTCATCATTGGGGAACCGAAATAGATGTTTATGACCCATTACGGATCCCAGCAGGGCAAACTTTGCAATTAGAGCCTTGGGAATATGAAACTGGCGGCTATTTTGCTGAATTAAACCACTGGCTCACGGATAACATGGCGACATTTGATTTTTACCGTCCCTTCACGGCAAAAAATGCAGGGGTTGCCTATGAACCTTGGCATATTAGTTACTGGCCGTTATCCCATGAAGCTGAACAGCTGTTAACGCCAAAAGTCATTACGCAAGTTCTTGAGCAAGAAGATATTCGTGGGAAAAATTGGTTAAGCACTAACTTAGATTATGTATTCGAACGCTATATTAGAGCTCCTGAATAATTTCTAAGCTAACAAAGCAATTTCTATAGCGCCAATGCCCCATAGATGATGCGACATCATTTATGGGGCTTCTTTATTTTGTTTGGAAATTTGTTCATCAACAACTGGAAGCCGATACATAAAAATAAGCAGCCAACACAACAGTGCCAATAAACCAATTTTTAACCATAAATAACTAACAACCCAGATTGATAGTGAAAAAGTGAGAACTATCAATATAATTGCTTTTGGTTTTGCCCCTTTCGGTAACCCTTTATGCTTTTGCCAGTGACGAATATACCCCCCAAACCAAGAGCGATATAATAACCAATGATGAAAACGTGGAGATGAACGAGAAAAGCACCATGCCGCCAATAATAAGAAAGGTGTGGTAGGCAAAACAGGAAGAACGACGCCAGCAAAAGCCAGCGCAACGGCTAACCATCCAATAACAATGAGGAACAATTTTTTCAAAATCACCCCTCCTCCCGAATAAATAAATTAAATGGTAAAAACCGCATAAAATCTGTGGTAACTCATAATAATATCAATGGTATACTCTAATGGTAAACAAGCTTAATGAAAAGTCGCTTTTGCCTGTTGATGCGATTATTATTCTCTTGTTCTACGACGAAAAGAGCGCTAATAGCCCCAGTCATTGACTTGCAAAGCCTGAGAAAATGACAGGAGCCTAAACTTAAGACTATTAGGAAGCCCCATGAATCATTACTCTTTTTTTATGAAGGCCGGAAAGGTAATTGCTATCGTTACACCAAATGAGCAAGAGACCCAAAAGCTAATTGCTGCCGGATATGAAAAGCAATTTGAAGAGATTGAAGCCGTTTCAACAGAAAAAGCACTTGAACGCTTTGCTAATATTCGCGGTGAAGAGGTTAAAAATATCTACGCACTTACAGGCTCTGATATTTTGCTTGGCATTGTTGGTGCATTTGCCATGGTATTTAAATAAACAATAAGCTCTGTAGGTATATTTTCTGTAGCTATCTCTGAAAAAACACACAGTTTCATATAAAGTGTAAATGGTACTCTAATGGTATAAATTTTAAATAATTTAAAATCAACATTTAGCTTTTACCCAGTTTCATAGAGGTAATGTATGCAATGGTTAGCCGACTACTGGTGGATAATTTTACTCTTATTGGTAGGTATTATCTGGAATTCAGTCAAAGAAATGATGAAATTGGACCCCAAAAAGTTTTTAGATGACAAGCCAGAAATTCCCCCACATCAAGATAATAACCACCTTTGGGATGATGAAGACGATTGGCCTAAAGACAAGAAGAAATAACCTTTTGCTTTATTTCAGCTAAAAGCGCTGGTTGGTATTGTTTTACCTGTATACCAACCTCTTCTCTTACTCGTTGTAACCATTGCTTTTGCCCTGTCATACCAATATCCGCACAAATCTGTGCGATAGGCTCGCCTGACAGCAAGTGCCGTCTGAGCAGCGCAAGCCCGGCTGTTTCTTCCCTTAATAAACGCATAATCGCACTTTGGCTCGCAGAAATAGGCCGTTTAAACTCACTAAAACCGATCAGTTCTATCCAATCATCAGGGGTTAATTGCTGCTGCTCACTGGTTTCTAAAGCAAACTCAGACAGATCATTTCGCCAATAAATATCGCGTTTTAATTGCATTTCCCCTTGCTGGCAAAGTCGCCTTGCTCGATCTGATAGCGATAATATCGCCATTGCCGTGAAACAGCCACTACTCGCTTCTTTGTGCGAACCTATTCGCATTAACCGAAAGCCCGCTTTTTGCCAAAATGCGACTAAGTCTGGTGTTAATCCAAAACTAACAGACAAAAAATCTAACCCTTGCTCTGTAGCAATTGCTTTCTGTTTTTCTAAAAGCGTTAAACCAATTTGGCGCCTACGGTGGTTCGCATCAACGGCAATACGCATCACTCGGCGAGATAGCCATTGTGCCGCAATAGGGAAATAACTATGAGCTGCTAAAGATTGGACAACTAAATTTCCTCTTGGTCGACGAAGCCCAGCCCATATTTGCCAGCTCAATGATTCGGTCAACTGTCCTTCATCTACCATCCATAATGCACCTATATAAGCACAATTATGAGACTCGGTTTTTGCCACCATAAAATGTTGCTGTTGGGCATCCAATAGACGTCGTAAATCTAATGGTGACGTTCGATAATGTGCACTCATCAATAAGCCATAAAACGCTTTTAATTGCTCATTATTTTCCGCTAATGATGCCTGGGTTAACGCTTTATATTCAATATTTCCAGCAAAAACCGTTTGAGTGACGGGTTCTTGCAGCAATAAAGCCTCATTGACCCATAATTCTAAGGGGTCATTAGCCGCATAGCGCATTGGGTTATCAAGTTGCAGTAAAGTGAAATGGGCTAAACTTGCACAGAATTTTAGCGTAAATCCACGCCCTGTTCCTTCATAGCCATCGACTGTCGTGGTTAATAAAACCCGAGGGAAATACCCCACTAGTTCTCGTAAAATATAATTAGGGATTGCAGAAGCTTCATCTATGATCAGCCAATCTGCGGTTATATTTTCATTGCTACGGCAGTATGCGAGTAAGCTATCTGGAGACCAAAAATTAATCTTTTTACCTGCATGCCGGCTTAAGACTTCCGTCGCCACTTTTGCAGGAGCACAACACCAACACTCTCCTGCAAAATGCTGTATTAACATCCCTGCTATTGCCGATTTACCGCGCCCCCTCGGCGCTATCAAACCCCAAATTCCATGTTCCGCGCTTAATAATCGGCTAATTATTTGCTGCTGCTGTTCTGTTGGCTGGCCTGTCGGTGCTTGCCATAATGGTTTGTTTTTTAGTAATGAAAAATCAGGCTCATTCCCTTGTTTATAAAATAAAATATCGGGAGATGTTTGAAAAGTTCGCTGCAAGTGATGTACAAAATTCGGTGTCGAAATGAGCCCCAATTGTTCATTCCAGCGCAAGCTGTCTAGATCGGTATTTGTCGCCCACTCTTTTTGAGGCGCCGTACATAAAACTAACAAGCTCCCTGCTTTTAATGTGCCAGCAAGCATGGCTAGTGCTTCACTATGAAACCCTTTACGTACATCAAAAATGCCATGTAAAAATTCACGGCCCAATAATAGATGCGCATTTTCAGGGGAAACCCCTTGCGGTAAGTTTGATGAAATCGTTAACCAATCGCCATCAATAGCAACTTGAAGTTGTTTGAGTTGTTGTTCTACCCATGCATCGTCGCCAGAAAGAACCATAAGACGACGCATACCAACTATATGTAGTTGTTCTATAATGACAGTAAGTAATTTCACCATCGTAATACTATGATTTACCAATTAATAGTGACAAAATCCCAGCAGCGATTAAGGGCCCTACCGGTACACCACGGAATAAAGCAACGCCAATGACGGTTCCAACCAGTAAGCCTGCAACCGTAGACGGTTGATGGGACATTAATGTGACGCCCCTACTACCCAACCAAGAAACTGCGATCCCAATAACAATTGCCAAAATCGATTTCCAATTCAAAAATGAGCTTAATACCTCATTAGCCGTTATTTTACCACTCGCAATTGGAGCCATAACACCGATTGTTAAGATAAGTATCCCAATGGTTAAGCCATATTTTTCAATCCATGGAAAATAATTATTTAATGGTGTTATTCTGACCACCAATAAAAATAGCATCGCAAGGGTGACTGTCATATTATGACTAATGATACCTAACCCGGCTAAGACCAGTAAAATGATTAATGTTGGATCAACATGACTCATAGATTTGTCCCTGTAAAACGCACAATTATAATTTATTAGCAGCAACTAGGCTGATTTAAAAACATGTTATTGGCTCATCATCAAAGAAGCAAATATTAACGCCAACTCTTTTTATTTTTACGGCGACGATATTTTTAATTAATAAAAAATCTCACTATCTCCACACAATTAATTAACTAAAATGCGACATTTTAGCTGTTCTTTATTATCTATTTAATACTTTTTAAAAGATGTATTCTCAGCATATTTCACGGTAACAAGCTTAATTGTACAAAAATTAGCATGGCAATACAGATAACCCCCACCACCAGTAAAACTTAAGCTAAATATTCGGAGTATTCATCACTGTTTATTTTTTTATTTCTGCGTTTTTCTTATATTTATCATGATAAAAACCAACTTGTAGTGCCTTTTGCTGAAGATAGCCCTGAATACCTTTACAACCAGACAATCCATCTCAATTGCGTATAATAATCACAGATAATTAATACAGAAAAATCATAACTTAGCATTATTTATAATTTTAATGATTTAAATGGTTGTGCGACGCTCTGCATAAGCACAATTATTAGGATTAAGAATATGAACCAATCTTTATCGCCCTATTCAAACGCGCGTTTTATTGCTATTCGTTTAATCCCTGGCGAAGACGCACTTTTAACATTAAGACATAAAATTGAGCAACATGGCCTACAAGCTGCGTTCATTGCTAGCAGTGTCGGCAGCTTGACTGACGTTGCACTACGTTTTGCAGGCCAAGAAGAGACCTTTCAAACAACAGGTAAATTTGAAATTGTTTCATTAATTGGCACTTTAGATGCCAAAGGCGAACACCTGCATTTAGCTGTCTCTGATGAGCAAGGGCAAGTCCTCGGTGGTCATATGATGCCGGGTTGTACGGTCAGAACAACATTAGAGCTGATTATTGGGGAACTGGAAAAGGTAAATTTCATTCGTGAACCTTGCCCGTTATCAGGTTATGAAGAACTTATCATCACTTCTCGCTAATTTTATTATTCCATTACTGTAAGGAATGACTTTGTCATGGGTAAAACGTCGATTATTTCTAGTCGTACACTGACTTTAATTGTTTTTTCTATTGCCATTAATATGGTTATTGGCCAATTAAGTTCAATGCTAAAACTGCCTATTTTTCTGGATTCTATAGGAACGTTAATTTGTGCGTTATTAGCAGGCCCTTGGGTTGCGTTATTAAGTGGTTTATTAACTAATTTATTATGGGGTTTACTCAGTGGGCCAATTGCCGCTGCATTTGCACCTGTTGCGATGATGATTGGACTCAGCGCTGGGTTATTAGCTCGCGCAGGTGGTTTTCGCACCTTACCAAGAGTGGTTTTATCCGGTGTAGTGATTACTTTTGCATTAATGATAGTTGCTGTTCCTATACGTACATACTTATTTGCAGGAACAACCGGTAGCGGAGCAGACTTTTTTGTCGCGTATTTCCATGCTGTTGGCGATAACTTATTAGAATCAGTGGCAATTACGGTATTAGGCGCCAATATTGCGGACAAAGTTGCATCTGCCATTATTGCTTGGCTACTCGTTCGACAATTACCAGAACGTGTCCAACGTAATTATCCAAATATGGCGAAGGTCAGTTAAATGCATCCATTCACCTCGCTGACAATTTGGTTTTGGCTCAGTGTAAGTTCGCTTTTCTTACCTCTGAACTGGCTATTAATTGTGCTAGGTTGCAGTACTTTCGCTGCTTTATTATTTTGGCGACCTGCACGTCATCGTTGGCGCATTGTTGCATGGATTATGCTCCCCATGGCGGCAGGGCTTTGGTTAATTCACGGGGGTTGGCTAGCTCAACAATTAACCGGGGATGCCTTAAAAAATAGCCGTCCTGAATTTGCACTAGCATTGTGGTTTAAGTTATTAACGATTATTAGCGCTTCTCAGCTTTGGTTGCAATATGTACCGACTGAACGCTTTATTCGTGCGTTGTTTGCTAGCCGTTTACCTGCTAGTTTTGCATACCTACTCGCGGGTCCGTTATTGCTTGCAGAACAATTTCGTCAGCAATTAAACACCATCCGTGAGGCACAATTGGCAAGAGGCGTCCCTCTTGACGGGCGCTTTTGGCAACGTGTTACATCATTACCGGCCCTATTATTTCCACTTGCCAGTAATACTCTTAGTGATCTGAGTATTCGTGGAGCCGCATTAGATATGCGTGGTTTTCGCTATTGCGCTAAACGCACGACATTGAACCCACCTACGGATAGTTCATTCCAAGCCCTACTTAGGTATGGGCTAGTTTTGTTAATTTTTATTGAAGGTGGTCTCTCTCTATGGTGGTGAATCTACAACAAATGCGCTTCATTCCACAAAGCGCGGAGCTGTCCTTATTAGGACCGATAGATCTCCAGCTTAATGCAGGCCAATGGCTATGTGTATTTGGCGGTAATGGCAGCGGGAAAAGCACACTAGCGCAAATACTTGCAGGTTGGCATAGTGACCTTATTCAAGGGAAAATAGAAGGAACCGCTGAAGTATTACAAGTTCCCTTAGCTGACAGCTCTGTGGTTCAGGTATCAGTATCACGCCAACTTGTTCAGCAATCCCCCCAATTACAACTCTCGGGTTGCGCGTTTACCGTTGAACAAGAAATTGCGTTTGGGCCTGAAAACCTTGGCTTGTCACCCAGTGAAATTAGTCAACGAGTTGAACACGCGATTGCGCTCACGTTTTGTGAAGCTCTACGTACGCGCCATCCTGCGACATTATCGGGTGGTGAAGCACAACGCGTCGTGTTAGCAAGTGCATTAGCGATGCAACCTAAACTCCTCTTGCTCGATGAAGCCTTTAGTCGGCTAACACCCAGTGCAACACAACGTATTTTAGTGCAATTGCAACACTATACAGAACACACAAACTGCAGCATTATTTTTTTTGAACGCAATTTATTACCTGCCATCAGTTTCTGTGATTCATTCCTTTTGTTGAGTACTGGCAAAGCCTTTTTAGAATCTAGGAAAGTGGTTGCTATAGGCTGTTTGGATGATGTTTTTCTTGATGCTATTGAAACAATCAATATGCCAGAGGCTTGGCGTGCTATAGGTGAACTGGTCAAATTAGGGCATTGGCGAGACACAATTCCCCACAATGAAGCGCAATTGCTACAGATGTTTAAGGAGCGGCATGTTACAGCTTAAAAACCTGAGCTATCGTTGGCCAAGCTCTACTATTGATAATATACAATCTTTATCTCTATCTATTCACCCTGGTGAATGGGTCGCTTTAGTTGGGGATAATGGCGCAGGTAAATCAACATTATTACGCCTGCTCGCAGGGTTATTGCGCCCTACACAAGGTGATATTCAGCTTGATAGCCAGCCGCTTAACCTTCTTTCCTCACCACAAAGAGCCAACCATATCGGTATTTTATTCCAAGAAGCTGAGAAACAAATTTTTCATAGTTGTGTGCGTGATGAGATTGCTTTTGGTTTAAAACGCCAAAGATATCATAAACGTGATATTCACGCGCGAGTACAGCAAGCACTTGAAATTTGTCACTTAGTCGATGTAGCAGATAAACACCCTTTAGATTTACATGCAGGCCAACGCAGGATGGTTGCTGTTGCCTGTTTAGAGGCCGTTTCACCTAAGTTATTGCTGCTTGATGAACCTAGCCGTGACTTCGACGCTTTTTGGCTGCGCAAATTTGAACATTGGCTAACCTTGCAACGTGAAAAAGGGGTAACCGTCGTTTCTATTAGCCACGACCTTGATTTTGTTGCCCGCCATTTTCAACGCGTATTGCATTTATCAAATGGCGAACTCATCGCTGACGGTCAGCCAACGGAAATATTAAGCCATCCAGAGTTACAAGTCGAAAGCCCATTGCCCGCGCCTACGTTGACGTCACTTAGTCAACAACTACAAATAAAGACTACTGATACCGCTCTCTCATCATGGATTACACATTTTATTAGCCAACAATCACCCTCGATTAGCGACTAAAAAAATAGCCTGCAATGCAGGCTAAAATCTCATTCAAATTATAGGAAATTGATTAATCTAGCTGTACGCCAATACGGCGTGCGACTTCTTCGTAAGCTTCGATTAAGCCACCAAGGCTCTGACGAAAACGGTCTTTATCCATTTTATTGAGCGTTTCTTTATCCCATAAACGGCTGCCGTCTGGTGAAAACTCATCGCCTAATACCACTTGGCCTTTATACAAGCCAAACTCCAGTTTAAAATCGACTAAGATTAACCCTGCATCCGCAAAAATTTTACTGAGTACCTCATTGGCTTTGTAGCTTAGCTCACGCATTTTTGCCAAGTTTTCTTTGCTCACCCAACCAAAGGTTTCACAGTACGATTCATTCACCATTGGGTCGTGTTTGGCATCGTCCTTTAAAAATAAGTCAAATAGTGGCGGATTTAACACCATGCCTTCTTCAACACCTAAGCGTTTTACTAGTGAACCTGCGGCACGGTTACGGATCACACACTCAACAGGCACCATATCTAACTTTTTCACCAGGGCTTCTGTGTCAGACAATAATGCTTCCATTTGTGTTGGAATACCGGCTGCTTCTAATTTGCTCATAATGAAATGGTTAAATTTGTTATTTACCATACCTTTACGGTCAAACTGCTCGATACGCTCACCATCGAGTGCTGATGTATCATTACGGAACTCCAGAACCAGTAGATCAGGATCCTCTGTGGTATAGACTGTTTTTGCCTTACCACGATACAACTCAGCTTTCTTTTGCATCTTACACACTCCAGGGATGTGATTAAACTAAACAAAAATCAACCTGCACAGCAGATTCAGATAAGTAACAGAAGAACAAAAACCAATTAAATGGCCTATTCATTGTTAATTTTCTGCTCTGTTTCAGTCAGTTACTGAAATTCACCATGTGAAACGCTAACTAGCTGATATTCAATATTTTATAATTCACTGTTAATCATGATAATAAAATTCCCGAGCAGACGCAAACGATTACTTAACCATAAACACTGATTTTTTGTCCATTTGTTTTAGGTGAAAACATGAAAGATAAAATTAGCCTACCAGAGAAGGAAAATTCAAATTGATGAAATGCTATTTAATAACTAACTAAGTATATAGATTACGAGTAGCATGAAATAAACAAAATACAGAGTTGATAACCACCAGCCTATGCGTATGAAGCTTAATATCTTTACCCCAATACAAACCCATCCAATTTAAATAAAAAAACCGCAGCTTGTATTTAAGCTACGGTTTAATTAGTCATCTCAAAATGTTGAATGATTACTTTTTGGCAGGTGCTTTACTAAATGCTGCTTTCAGCGCTGCAACCATTTCATCATTTTGTTTTTGTGTTAAAGGCACACCTTTGGTGGTGATAAATTGCAGTGTACTACGGTTATTTAAGTCACCAACCTGCACTTTATAATCTGCTTCTGGCACAGTTGGGTCATCAATACCCAAAGCCTGCCATTCTGAGCTGCTTAAACCTTTGTAAGTTACCATCACAGAACCACTTGAGCGCGTACGGTCACCCACTTTCATACCAACACTTTCTAAGGTGTGAGGTAAACGTTCCCATACTGCATCAAATGGCGCACGAACCACAACTAAAGGTAAGCCAGTATCATCACTACCGGTTTGAACATCAATGATACCGTAGGCATTTTGGATACTATTTTTGTTTGAAGTATCACGTAACGTATATAAGTTATCGGTTAATTCATTCAATAACAGCTTGTTATAACGTTGAGTTTCGACAACATCCGTAATTGTCTCTCCCCCTTGACGTAAGCCTAAGCTAGTTACCGTTAATGCCATCATACCGTTTTCTGGCTGCACTGTAACTTTATGGCGACTCTCAATCGGTACGTTTTCATCTGCGCGATCCCATTTCACCCAATCGGTTTCAATTGAGCGAGAGCCATCGTCTTTAGATGAAACTGGAATCCCTCTTTGCTCTAAGATCATCGTAACTTGTGACCAAAGTGCACTATTTTCAGGTGTATTTTCTAGCAACAAACGACTTGCTTGAGCGCTATCCTCTGTACGAGAACCCGCTAATTGCGAAATTGTCAGTACTGGTGGACGAATGTCTAACGCTTTTCCTATTGCCCCTGTTGATGTGGCTTTAGGGATATCATACTCACCATTTTGTTCTGGTAATGTAAGCCCCTGTGGCACATTCAACACTTTCAATGGCGCAGCATTGAGATATTCCTCATCACCACTGACCTGACGTTTATAGCGCTGATCGCTGGAGCAGGCTGCCAGTAACACAACAAGTGACAGGCCAGCAACCTTCATAACCTTCGATTTTTGCAATAATGTTGCCATTAAAATTCCCTAAATTTTACAGTAATCCAGCGAGTTTCAAGGCTTCCTCAACTTTTTGCTGGCCCGAGGTGGTTAACGGTGTCATTGGCAACCGTAATGTCCCATCTGCAATCAGACCTAAGCGATGACAGCCCCACTTCGCTGGAATTGGATTTGGTTCAACAAATAACTGAAGATGAAGCCCCATCAGTTTTTTATTTAATTCACGCGCCTCAGTATATTTGCCTGCAAGCGCTAAGTCACACATTTTTACCATCTGTGCGGCCGCAACGTTAGATGTGACCGAAATAACGCCTTTACCACCTAGTTGCATGAAATCAAGCGCCGTTGCGTCATCACCTGTTAACAGTACAAAATCATCATCAACCAGTTCTTTGATTTGATGAACCCTAGCTAAGTTCCCTGTTGCCTCTTTAATTGCAACAATATTCGCCAGTTTTGCTAAACGCCCCACAGTTTCAGGCAACATATCACAGCCAGTGCGTGATGGTACATTATAAAGAATCTGTGGCAAGCTGGTGTTTTCTGAAATTGCCTTAAAGTGTTGATATAGCCCTTCTTGAGAAGGCCTATTATAATAAGGTGTTACCGTCAGGCAAGCAACCACACCGCTGTTTTCAAACTCATTTGTCAAAGAAATAGCTTCAGCGGTAGCATTTGCACCGGCTCCTGCAATAATAGGAATACGACCATCTGCTAATTCAAGCGTCGCTTTCACGACATCCACATGTTCTTTGTGCGTTAAGGTTGCTGATTCGCCAGTTGTACCAACAGAAACAATCGCAGTTGTTCCACTTTCAACATGATAATCCACCAACTTTTTCAGGCTCGCTTTATCTAAACGCCCTGCCGAATCCATTGGTGTAATAACTGCAACAATGCTTCCCGTTAAAAAATCTTTATAATTTGCGTTTCCATTAGCCATAGCGATACCCCCTTAATAATTGAACTACCATGTTACTTTTTCATTTCAAAGAAGAAAACCACCCAATAGCAAGAATTTAATGAATTTTGTTAATGCCGAGGACATTAACTTAAATAGAAGTAATAATTCACTGATATTTCTCGCAAGAGTCTATTTACCCCCTTGGCAGATTGCCTTTTTTATGGTTTCCTTACCCTCATAGCCAGTCAGTTGTTAGCGCTAGAATTTTACTGCTATATTCTAATTAAATGTTTAACTGACATAATTAAAATACTAAGGAATAGACTTTGCCTAAGACTGAACAGCAATTTCTTGTCATTACTGCGCTGGGAACAGATCGTCCGGGCATTGTGAATACTATTACACGTCTCGTCAGCGAGTGTGATTGTAATATTGAAGATAGTCGCTTAGCGATGTTTGGCAAGGAATTCACCTTCATTATGATGCTCTCCGGCAGTTGGAATGCTATCACCCTTTTAGAAGCGACATTACCACCTAAAGGCGCCGAGCTCGACTTGCTTATCGTAATGAAAAGAACTCAGAGTGTGCAAACAACCTATTACCCATCGACAGTAACAGTGAATGTTGTTGTCGACGATGCACCTCGTATTGTCGAGCAATTCACAAATTTATTCACAACTTCGCAGTGTAATATCGCAGAGCTTGTTTCTAAAACACAACCAGCCAATAATGATATGCCCGCTCAACTGGAAATTCAGATTACTGCACACGATCCGTTGGACGATAATGGCATAATTATAAAAAATAAATTTCAACAACTATGTACAATGCTAAATGCTAAAGGCAACATAAGTATTGTTAACAACCCCAACATGCAAAGTTAACGGAGATATATTTAATGAACCCATTGAAAGCCGGTGATAAGGCGCCTCAATTTAGCCTTCCTGACCAAGATGGTGAGCTCATCAATCTTTCTGATTATCAGGGTCAGCGCGTATTAGTTTACTTTTATCCTAAAGCGATGACTCCTGGCTGTACTGTTCAAGCGTGTGGTCTACGTGATGAAATGGATACACTTAAAGCGAAAGGTGTCGAAGTATTAGGTATTAGCACAGACAAACCAGAGAAACTATCTCGTTTCGCTGAAAAAGAGATGTTGAACTTCACTTTGTTATCAGATGAAGACCACCAAGTATGTGAGCAATTTGGGGTTTGGGGTGAAAAACAATTCATGGGGAAAACCTATGATGGGATTCATCGCATTAGCTTCCTTATTGACCCTACTGGGAAAATAGAGCACGTCTTTGACAATTTTAAAACCAGTAACCACCACGAAATCGTGCTTGATTACATCAATACACACGCTTAATCGTTACTTCTTAGTGCTGTATGCCCCCATACAGCACTATTACTAACCTAGTTCGTTGACTCCGTTGGCTCTTCCGGCCAGACATGAATAACCGCTTTAATCAGTGTTGCTAAAGGTATTGCAAAAAACACGCCCCAAAAGCCCCATAACCCACCAAACACCACAACAGATAAAATAATCACTAGTGGATGTAAATTCACGGCTTCAGAAAACAATAAAGGCACCACAACGTTGCTATCCAAACCTTGAATAACTAAATAAAACAACATTAAGTACCAAAATTCACTACCAATACCGTACTGAAAGAGCGCAACAATAACCACGGGGATCGTGGCTGCGACCGCACCAATGTAAGGGATTAATACCGCTACCCCGACAAGAACCGACAGCAATACGGAATAGCGCAAGTCAAAGTAAGCAAAACATAAATATGTTGCCACCCCAACAATCACCATTTCAGTAACTTTTCCTCGCAAATAATTGGTGATTTGTTCATTCATTTCGACCCAAACTTTACCCACTAACAAACGATTTTTCGGTAACAGCTTGAGGAAGCTTTTGCTAATACGCTCTTTATCTTTTAAAAGAAAGAATGTCATCAACGGCACTAGAACTAAGTAAACTGCTAAAGTAAAAATACCTATTAATGAAGCAACTGACGCTTTAACCACAGAGTCTGCAATACCCGACATACGGCTACGCAGGTTATCTGCCATCATATCGATAATGCCGACATCCACTAGTGCTGGATATTGCTCTGGCAGTTTTTGTGCAAATTCATTGAAACGGTTAACCATATTTGGCAGATCGGCCATCAAATTAATCCCTTGCTGCCATGCGGTTGGTGCAATAATTAAAATAACCATGGCACTTATTCCGGCGAATAAGGTCAAAATAATACCGACAGCAACTGAACGGGATAACCCTATGCGTTGTAATAAATTGGTTGGCCATTCAAGCAAATAAGCTAAAGCAATTGCCGCCAGCAATGGAGCCAGTATACTGCTGAAAAAGAAGATGATCACAAACCCTGATACGAGTAATGTAAAAAGGGCTATGGCTTGTGGGTCAGCAAAACGCCGACGATACCACTGTAAAAACAATTCCAGCATTTATTGCTCCTAGGGAATAACACAAAGGACAGTTCCTAAAGTAACGAAAATTATACCGAAGAACAGATTTTACGATAGCTTTTGCTATCATGTGTTTTAAACTTTTCGTATTTTTAAGTGCCTTACTTAAAGCACACCCGAAATAAAGTCGGTACTTACCCTAAATTAAAATGTTGTATGGGATACTCACGTTTCATGAAGAAAAATTTAAAATATCCATTATTGGCTTTCATGATCGCTGCGCTAATGAACGGTGCAGTATTACCTGCTTATAGTGCAATTGAAGATACCTTACCCGATATAGGAACCACAGCAGGAGGCACACTTAGCATCAACCAAGAAATTATTATGGGAGATGCTATTACACGCCAAATACGTGCCAGCACCCCTCTTATTTATGACCCATTGTTAACCCAATATGTTAACAAACTTGGCATGCGGTTAGTGAAAAATGCCGACTCAGTTAAAACACCGTTTAAGTTCTATTTAGTCAACAACCCCAATATTAACGCATACGCCTATTTTGGGGGCAATGTAGTGCTACACTCAGCATTGTTCCGATACAGCCAAAATGAAAGTCAGCTAGCATCCGTCATGGCGCACGAAATATCTCACGTTACGCAAAGGCACCTTGCGCGAATGATGGAAGACCAAAAAAGCACCACTCCTCTCGCGATTGCAGGGACGATTGGTTCTTTGCTGTTAGTGATGGCGAATCCTCAAGCCGGTTTTGCCGCTTTAACAGGCACAATGGCTGGGGTTCAGCAAGGTATGATCAGCTTTACCCAAGCCAATGAACAAGAAGCTGACCGTATTGGTTTACAGACATTAAGGCGCTCTGGCTTTGACCCGCATGCGATGGCTGATTTTATGCAAACAATGTCAGACCAAACTCGCTATATGTCAAAGCCCCCTGAAATTCTATTAACGCACCCCTTGCCGGATAGCCGTTTAGCTGATGCCAGAAACCGATCGAACCAATACCCTAAAGTGAGTGTGCCATCATCACTGGACTTTATGTTAGCCCGAGTTCGTATTTTGGCTATGTATAGTACCGAGCAAAAACATGCTTTAGACCAAATCATTGAAAACTATGGTAAAGGTTCTGCACAAGAACAAATTGCAGCGCAATACGGTAAAGCGCTACTACTTTCTCAAGACAAAAAGTACGCAGAAGCAGGAAAAATCCTGACAGAGCTATTAGCGAAACAACCCGATAACCCTTGGTTTATCGATAGCATGACTGATGTCGACATTGAACAACATCAAGTCTCTAGAGCGGTCTCTCGTTTACAGAATGCTTTGAGAAAATCACCGAAAAATACCGTATTTATTGTCAACCTAGCTAACGCATTAATTAATAATCATCAATATAAAGAAGCAACAACCTTACTGAATAAATATACGTTTGATTACCCTGATGACCCGATTGGTTGGGATTTACTGGCAGAAGCGTCCGCAAAACAAGGTAAGCGTACCGAAGAACTTGCTGCTTACGCAGAAGGGATGGCGTTACGGGGTAACTATGACACTGCAATTAATTATCTCAGCGATGCTAGCCGTCAAAGCCGTTTAGGCAGTTACGAACAGCAGCGTTATGACGCTCGCATTGATGCGCTTAGAAAACTACAATTACGTGACAAAAATGCAAAACCGTAAGGAGTTATAATAATGACGGATTCGATTAAGATTTACCACAACCCACGCTGTTCTAAAAGCCGTGAAACCTTAGCCCTTTTAACTGATAAGGGTATCTCCCCCACGGTGGTCGAGTATTTAAAAACGCCCCCAACGGTCGCTGAAATCAAAAAACTCCTTAAAATGTTAGGCTTTAAAGATGCTCGTCAATTAATGCGCACCAAAGAAGAGTTGTATAAGGAATTGAATTTAAACGATGACAGCTTAACTCAGGATCAACTCATTAAAGCAATGCATGAAAATCCTAAATTGATTGAACGCCCTATCGTTGTTAATGGTGATAAAGCACGTTTAGGTCGTCCGCCTGAGCAGGTTTGTGAAATCTTATAAACTCTATTTTGGCAGCTATATGGCTGCCAACTCATTTAATCAACTAGAGTTTTAAAATATCTTTTACGAAAGGAATCGTTAATTTTCGCTGAGCGACAATTGATGCGTGGTCAAGTTTGTTTAAGATATCAAACAACGTTCCCATTTTTCTATCTAGACGTTTTAATACGAAACGACAAACATCTTCCGGTAATTCAAAACCACGAATACGAGCGCGTAATTGCAGTGCCCAAATCTTATCTTCGTCACTCAGTGGGTGCAGTTTATAAATTTGCCCCCAATCAAGGCGAGAGGCTAAATCGGGTAATTTCAGTTCGATTTGCCGAGGAGGCCTGTCCCCAGTAATTAATAGACAGGTGCGACCAATTTCCAAAATACGGTTATACAAATTGAAAATCGCCATTTCCCACTCTTCATCACCCGCGATGCACTGAATATTATCAATACAAACGAGTGATAAATGTTCCATACCGTCTAGTACTTCAGGAACAAAATACGCACGTTTATCCAAAGGAACATAACCGACTGCAATGCCTTGTTCAGACAGCTCTGCACAAGCTGCGTGCAGTAAATGGCTTTTCCCGCCGCCTTCACGCGACCAATAATAGATATAACTGCCATGGGGTTGATTAATAGCAGACTGAATAGCAGACAGCAACGCCCCATTTTCCCCTGCATAAAAGCTCGCAAAGGTTTCATCATCTGGCAGATATAGTGGTAATGAAAGCTGTGATGGTGTGTTCAGAAGCGCCTCTGGCTGTACAAATCAATTTTCATCTAGCAGTTTACCATAAAAAACACGGATAGATGAATAAGAACGGTGACCAAATGCCGTTCAAACAATTGAACGGCAATATGGAAAATTGTGTGGCTTATTTTTTATTGCTATCAAGCTCTTGGACTTCAGATGTCACAAACTGCTTTTCAGGCCTAACAAACGTTATAAAACGGAATAATAATGCCATAAAGATCCCAACTATCGTTGCTAGCGCCATACCTTTGAGTTCAGCTTGACCAATATGGATAACGGCTCCGCTCACACCAATAATTAAAATCACTGAGGTTAAAATCAAATTTTGTGGCTTGTTATAATCGACTTTTGAATCAATCAACACTCGAATACCTGATGCACCAATTACCCCGTACAATAAGAGTGAAACCCCGCCCATCACAGGAACTGGTACTAATTGGATAGCAGCCGCTAATTTACCAACACAAGATAATAAAATAGCAATAATTGCGGCTCCGCCAATTACCCAAGTGCTGTATACCTTGGTAATAGCCATGACCCCAATGTTTTCACCATAAGTCGTATTTGGTGTCGAGCCAAAGAAACCGGAAATCACCGTAGAAAACCCATTAGCAAACATTGAACGATGTAAACCTGGTGATTTCATTAAGTCACGTTCAACAATATTCGCAGTGACGACCAAGTGCCCTACGTGCTCAGCGATAACCACTAATGCAGCGGGCAAAATGGTTAAAATAGCAAACCATTCGAAGCGTGGAGTATAAAATGTAGGAATAGCAAACCACGGCGCTTCAATAACCGGGGTAAAGTCCACAATGCCCATAAAATAGGACAATGCATAACCCGCTAAAAAGCCAATCAAAATTGGAATAATAGATAAAAACCCACGGAAAACGACCGCGCAGAGAATAGTGACTGACAACGTGGTCAGGGAAATAATTAACGTGTTCGAATCAACCACTGCGCCATCTTTAGGTAATAGCCCAGCCATACCTGCAGCCGTTTGAGCTAATTCTAAACCAATTACGGCTACGATTGCCCCCATTGCTGCTGGGGGGAACATGACGTTTATCCACCCTCTTCCTGCAACTTTAACAATCAGTGCAACAATACAGAACAGCACGCCACAGATAATGAAGCCGCCAAGTGCCAGCTCATAACCTAATGGTAATAAAATCAGCACTGGGGAAATAAATGCAAAACTTGAGCCTAAATAAGCAGGAATTTGCCCTTTACAAATAAACAGATACAGCAGCGTTCCGATCCCATTAAACAGCAAAATTGTAGCGGGGTTTACACCAAACAGAATCGGTACGATAACGGTTGCGCCAAACATAGCAAATAGGTGTTGAAGGCTCAGTGGTATAGTTTGTAATAATGGTGGTCTTTCTTCAACACTGATGGTGCGACGTGTCATGTGGCTTTATCCTCTTTTAGCGAAATGGCTAATCACTGAATAAGCAGTGAGTCTCTACAATTAATCAAAAAAAAGCCGACTTCTCAGTCGGCTTATCATTATTTAGTACCAAATATCTTGTCGCCCGCATCACCGAGACCCGGAACGATATATCCCTCTTCATTTAAATACTCATCAATTGAAGCGGTATATAATTCAACATCTGGATGCGCAGCTTCCAACGCTTTTAAACCTTCAGGCGCTGCAACAAGAACTAAGATTTTAATCGAGGTACAACCCGCATTTTTTAATAAATCAATGGTAGCAATCATTGAGCCACCCGTCGCTAACATTGGGTCGACCACTAATGCCATACGTTCTTCAATGTTAGAGGCGAGTTTTTGGAAATAAGGGACAGGCTGCAGTGTTTCTTCATCACGATAAACACCTACCACACTGATACGTGCACTTGGAATGCTATCTAATACACCGTTCATCATACCAATACCCGCACGAAGAATTGGTACTACAGTGATTTTCTTACCTTTAATTTGTTCTATTTCTACAGGACCACACCAACCATCGATAGTCACTTTTTCAGTTTCAAGGTCAGCAGTTGCTTCATAAGTCAGTAGGCTACCAACCTCTGAGGCCAGTTCACGAAAGCGCTTTGTGCTTATATCATGATCTCGCATCAGGCCGAGTTTATGTTTAACGAGAGGGTGTTTTACCTCAACGATCTTCATGGGTTTCTCCTACTATTTAAGACGGCGGCGGACAAAAAAATCGCCGGATTATACCTCTTTTAGCTTTGGTTGCCACTAGATAACGCTTGATTTTGGTCAAAACAACAACGATTAACGCCATTTTTTTAAAAATTATACCTCATCTCAGTTAAGTTGAAATTGGTAAAACCGCAAATTTGATTTAAATAAATACATTTCTTATTTTGCTATACAACTTCTATAACGTTCTACCATTCTTCGATTATGCGTACCCAAAAATTTCCAACACAAAGCTATCGCAAACGTTTGCCTAGCCTGTTAGAATAATGTCAATGATGTTATTTTTCTCAAAAATGTAATTGCCTTGGGGGCCGTAGTGACTGATAAAACCTCTCTCAGCTATAAAGATGCCGGTGTTGATATTGATGCGGGTAACGCCTTGGTTGAACGTATTAAAGGTGTCGTAAAAGAAACCCGCCGCCCAGAAGTCATGGGAGGTCTTGGGGGATTCGGTGCATTATGTTCCCTACCGCAGAAATACCGTGAGCCTGTTTTAGTTTCAGGCACTGACGGTGTCGGTACCAAATTACGCTTAGCAATGGATTTAAAACGTCATGACTCCATTGGGATTGACCTTGTGGCTATGTGTGTCAATGACTTGATTGTTCAAGGCGCAGAGCCCCTGTTCTTCCTTGATTATTACGCGACCGGTAAACTAGATGTCGATACCGCTGCGAGTGTGATTACGGGTATCGCAGAAGGTTGTAAACAGTCAGGTTGTGCGTTAGTGGGTGGTGAAACCGCGGAAATGCCGGGAATGTACCATGGTGAAGACTACGATGTGGCTGGTTTCTGTGTGGGTGTTGTTGAACGCTCAGAAATCATCGATGGTAGCAAAGTGAGTGCTGGTGACGCCTTAATTGCTTTAGCCTCTAGCGGCCCGCATTCAAATGGTTACTCGCTGGTTCGCAAGATCCTCGAAGTCAGCCAAACCAACCCAGAAGAAACTCAATTAGATGGGAAACCTTTAGCTGACCACTTATTAGAACCAACACGCATTTACGTTAAAAATGTATTAGAGCTGATCGCAAACAGCGATATCCATGCAATTGCCCACATTACTGGTGGTGGTTTCTGGGAAAATATTCCTCGCGTACTGCCTGACAACACACAAGCAATTATTGACGGTAGCAGCTGGCAATGGCCTGCTGTCTTTAACTGGCTGCAGCAAGCTGGTGATGTGAGCACTCATGAAATGTACCGTACCTTCAACTGTGGTGTGGGGATTATTATTGCTCTACCACAACAGGAAGTTGAAAATGCACTTGCTCTGTTGAACAAGCTTGGCGAAAACGCATGGCAAATCGGTACAATTGGCGCATTACCAGCGGGTGAAGAGCAGGTTGTGATCCGCTAATGAAAAAAATTGTTGTCCTCATTTCTGGCAGCGGTAGTAATTTGCAATCATTAATTGATAGCTGCCGCACTGGGGCAATTGGCGCTCACATTGTTGCTGTCATTAGCAACCAAGCCAATGCTTATGGGCTTGTTCGGGCACAACAGGCTGGAATACCAGCCTGTTTTTTAGATGCCAAACAGTATACTGACCGCCAAGCATATGATGCTGCATTACTCGCACAAGTCGACCAATATCAGCCTGATTTAGTCGTATTAGCGGGTTTTATGCGTATCTTATCAGCCCAATTCGTCAACCACTTTGCGGGTAAATTACTCAATATCCATCCTTCTTTGTTACCGAAATACCCCGGTTTACACACGCATCGTAAAGCGCTAGAAAATGGGGATAAAGAACATGGCACATCCGTTCATTTCGTTACCGAAGAACTGGATGGCGGGCCAGTTATTTTGCAAGCTAAAGTGCCTATCTTTGAACAGGATAACGAAGACGATATTATCGAGCGGGTAAAAGCCCAAGAACATACGATTTACCCATTAGTTGTTGAGTGGTTCATTAGTGGCCGATTAACAATGCAAAAAGGTAAAGCTGTGTTAGATAACCGAATTTTACCGCAACAAGGTTACGCTAACGAATAATATTCGTGATGAGCAAAACGTCATTTCAAGGGTGGGTATCCACCCTTTTTCTTCGCATTCACATAAAAACACGATCGCAAGCTATTACATAAAAACATTAGCGTTGGGTAAAATGAATTATTTTTCAACAAGGTGATAATCTCTCTGTGCTGTGTCATTATTTTATCGCAAATAAATGTTATCCTTATAGTCGAAGAACAAAACCATTTTCCTAACTAAATAGAGGTATTTTTATGACGACCGGGCAAGTTCATCCGTTTAGGTTGCGCCCACTTGAACGTGAAGATTTAGCATTTATTCACCAGCTTGATAACAATGCCAGTGTTATGCGTTATTGGTTTGAAGAACCTTATGAAGCTTTCGTTGAATTAAGCGATCTTTACGATAAACATATTCATGACCAGTCTGAACGCCGTTTTATCGTTGAAAATGACAGTGAGAAAGTTGGCTTAGTCGAATTGGTAGAAATTGATTATGTTCACCGACGCTCTGAGTTTCAAATTATCATTGCACCGAGCCATCAAGGCCATGGCTATGCGAGTCGCGCTGCGAAATTAGCAATGGACTACGCGTTTTCCGTACTAAACTTATATAAACTTTATCTTATTGTTGATAAAGAAAATGTTAAAGCTATCCATATTTATAATAAACTAGGCTTCCATACTGAAGGCGAACTGATCGACGAATTCTTTGTCAATGGTCGCTATCACACCGCTATCCGTATGTGTATTTTTCAGCAACAATATTTTACGATGAAGCAACAATCTGCTAATCCAGAAAGTGTTATTACCCAAGATAAAGCAATTAAACAACACATTTAGCTAACTGACTGGTATCATAGCCATAAAGTAACAAGAGTCTAATACGGAGTTAGAATGTCCCAAGAACGTCTCTATCATGAAAAAGAGTTAAGCTGGCTGTCTTTTAACGAGCGTGTTTTACAAGAAGCAGCCGACAAGCGTAACCCTCTTATTGAGCGAATGCGTTTTTTGGGAATTTATTCCAATAATCTAGACGAGTTTTATAAAGTCCGCTTCGCCGACGTTAAACGCCGTATTTTAATTAATGAAGAACGCGGCTCGGCAAGCGGTGCTCGCCACTTGTTAAAGAGAATTCAGTCAAGAGTTGCCAAACAAGAACAAGAATTCGACATTCTCTATAATGACTTATTATTGGAAATGGCGCGCAATCAAATATTCTTGATTAACGAACGTCAAATTTCGCCTCGCCAACAGATATGGTTACGTCAGTATTTCCGCCAGAATCTGCGGCAGCATATTACGCCAATATTAATTAATCCTGATACCAATCTCGTTGAATTTCTAAAAGATGACTACACTTATCTTGCAGTTGAAATCATCAATGGCAATCAGATTCAATATGCACTATTGGAAATTCCATCCGATAAAGTCCCGCGGTTTGTTAACCTGCCTCCAGAAATGCCAAAGCGTCGCAAGTCAATGATCCTAATTGATAATATCCTTCGCTATACGCTCGATGAAATTTTCAAAGGTTTTTTTGATTACGATAAGCTCAATGCCTATTCGATGAAAATGACGCGTGATGCAGAGTACGACATCGCAACAGAGATGGAATCGAGCTTGCTCGAAATAATGTCATCTACATTAAAACAACGTTTAACCGCAGAACCCGTCCGTTTTGTCTATCAGCGTGATATGCCTGACGAAATGGTTGCTCTTTTACGTGAAAAACTGGGGCTATCCAGCGATGACTCCGTGATTGCCGGTGGCCGCTACCACAATTTTAAAGACTTTATTAATTTCCCTAATGAAGGAAATAAAAACCTATTAAACAAGCCATTACCAAGGCTGCGTCACCGCTGGTTTGATAACTTCCGTAACGGTTTCGATGCCATTCGCGAACGCGATGTACTGTTATATTATCCCTACTATACCTTTGAACATACTTTAGAATTATTGCGCCAAGCGTCTTTTGACCCGAATGTATTATCGATTAAAATTAATATTTACCGTGTCGCGAAAGACTCACGCATTATCGATTCTGTCATTCATGCCGCTCATAATGGAAAAAAAGTCACAGTGGTCGTTGAGTTACAAGCACGATTTGATGAGGCCGCTAATATTCATTGGGCAAAACGATTAACTGAAGCGGGCGTGCATGTTATTTTCTCCGCGCCCGGGCTTAAAATCCATGCAAAATTATTTATTATCTCACGCATGGAAGAAGGCCAAATCGTGCGTTATGCCCATATCGGTACGGGCAATTTTAACGAAAAAACCGCTCGGCTTTATACGGATTACTCCCTACTCACTGCAAATGAACTGATCACCAACGAAGTTCGTCGGGTATTTAATTTTATTGAAAACCCTTACCGCCCAGTGACTTTCGATAATTTAATGGTATCACCACAAAATACACGTATTCGTTTGATGGCCTTAATTGACCAAGAAATCGAAAATGCGCTCGCTGAACGGCCCAGTGGTATCACATTAAAAATAAATAACTTAGTCGACAAAGAATTGACTGACAAACTGTACGATGCCTCCAATGCAGGTGTCAAAATTCGTTTATTAGTCAGAGGGATGTGCTCTTTAGTCGCCGGCCAAGTCGGCTACAGTGAAAATATTCAGGTAACCAGTATTGTTGACCGCTTTCTTGAACATGACCGTGTTTATGTTTTCACCAATGCGGGGGACGAAAAAGTCTTTATTTCTTCTGCTGACTGGATGACCCGCAACATTGATTACCGCATTGAAGTCGCCGTTAGCTTAGTCGACCCGCATTTAAAACAACGGGTATTGGATATTTTAGAGTTGCAATTTAGCGATACTGTTAAAGCACGTTATGTTGACAAAGATTTAAGTAATCATTATGTTCCCCGCGGAAATAAACGTAAAATTCAGGCCCAGCTTGCTGTGTATGATTATTTAAAATCAATCGAAACACCGGATACAAGAGCTTAAAAATATGCCAATAACCAACGCCTCAACACCGAGACCACAAGAAATTGCGGCTATAGATTTAGGCTCAAACAGTTTTCACATGGTCATTGCTCGCATCGTTAATGGTGCATTGCAAGTTCTTACACGGTTAAAAAAACGTGTTCACCTAGCTGATGGTCTAAGTGATACCAATGAATTAAGTGAAGAAGCCATGGAACGTGGGCTTGCCTGCCTCGCGTTGTTTGCCGAACGGTTACAAGGCTTTCCCCCTGAAAACGTATGCATTGTTGGCACTCATTCATTACGTGTAGCAACGAATGTAAAACTGTTTTTGCAGCGCGCTAAAGAAATCATGCCTTACCCTATTGAAATCATTTCAGGTCAAGAAGAGGCACGGTTAATTTTTATGGGCGTTGAGCACACTCAACCCGAAAAAGGCCGTAAATTAGTACTCGATATCGGTGGTGGTTCGACAGAGTTAGTTATTGGTGAAAAATTTGAGCCGCTTTTGATTGAAAGCCGCCGTATGGGCTGTGTTAGCTTTGCCCGTACTTACTTTCCAAATGAAGAAATTACCCCTGAATATTTCAATCGAGCCTACCTAGGGGCTTGCTTAAAATTAGAAAGCACCGCGATTTTATTTAAGAAACAAACTTGGGACGTTGCGATGGGCGCCTCGGGCACCATCAAAGCTGCCCATAGTGTGATACAAGAATTAGGCTATAAAGACGGTATTATTACGCGGGAACGTCTTATCGAAATCAAGCAAATGGCGTTGAAATATAAGTCATTTAGCACCCTGAATATATTAGGCCTATCGAATGAACGTAAACACGTATTTGTTCCTGGCTTAGCGATTTTACTTGCCGTATTTGATTCATTAGAAATTAAAGAGTTACGTTTATCTGACGGTGCATTGCGTGAAGGTGTTTTATATGAAATGGAAGGCCGTTTCCGCCACCAAGATATCCGCCAGCGTACTGCTTTAAGCCTTGCTGAGCATTATAATATCGATAGAGAGCAAGCTAAACGCGTATTAAAAACCATGGAAGAACTCTATTTCCAGTGGGGACAACAAAACCCTAAGCAACTTAACCCACAACTGGAATCCATTTTAATATGGGCAGTTATGCTCCATGAGGTTGGGTTAAGTATTAATCATAGTGGTATGCACCGCCATTCTGCTTATATTTTGCAAAATACCAACTTACCGGGCTTCAACCAAGAACAGCAACTATTACTGGCAACATTAGTACGTAATCATCGTAGGGCTATTAAGTATGACGATATCCCTAAATTTAATTTATTTAAAAGAAAACAATTTATGCCGCTTATTCAAATTTTGCGGCTAGCCATTTTGTTAAATAATCAACGCCAATCTACCACAATCCCCTCTTCGTTACGGATAGAAACGGATGATGGGCACTGGACTCTCTATTTACCATCTGAATATCTCGTGCAAAATACATTGATGATATTGGATTTAGAAAAAGAAAGTGGCTATTGGGAAGATGTCCCCGGTTGGTCGTTAACTATTTGTGCAGAAAATGAGTGATTTGCGGCCATTATTGTAGTGATTTATGCTTATTCTTCATCACTGATGACTTTGAAATCACCGCTTATTTGACTCAACTATTTGATATATTATTTAAATAGGCGACAATAATGATAATAAATTTCGTCCGCTCGCAGACGAATTCATAAAAAGCGCTTTTGCGCTGCTATTGCTTTAAGGATTAAAATGTCACAACCTGCTTTTTCAATCGATGCGGTGCCAACAGTCAACCCGCACTCTCAAAAACTGGCACATATTCGCCAGCAAATCCTGACGCTATTTTTAGATGACGAAGAGTTCGTCCATGCGCTTGTTGAAAATGATCAACACGTCAGTATTGATGACAAAGCAATTAGTGAAAAAATTAGTCTTGTAAAAGAATTGTTACTTGATTTACACACTGCGGATATCGCCGATATCTTAGAAATGCTCCCTTATGATGAGCGTCTCGCGTTATGGCGTCTTGTTGATAATAACGAACGTGGTGAAGTCTTAGTTGAGGCCTCCGTATCTGTTTGGGATAGCCTAATTAAGGATATGTCTGACAGAGAACTGCTTCGCGCCGTTGCTAATTTGCATGTTGACGAACAAGCTTATATTGCTGAGCATTTACCTCGTGACACCATGCGCCGGCTCCTCACCTATTTAGAGCCTAGCCTACGTAGCCGCATTCGCGAAGTTTTACAATATGCGAAAGATAGCGTCGGGCAAATGATGGATTTTGAATTCGTCACCGTACGCCCAAATGTGACACTAAAAACGGTTCAACGTTATTTACGCCAACGAGGCAAGATCCCAGAAGCCACCGATAAAATTTTTGTTGTCGATAACAATAATTATCTGCAAGGTGAATTACCACTAACCACTATTTTGACGCAATCCCCTGAAAAAATAGTAGCCGATGTCATGAAAACTGACACTGTGACCTTCTTGCCCGATGAAAAAGGCGAAGATGCCGCTAGTGCGTTCGAACGTTATGACTTAATTTCTGCTGCTGTTGTTGATAATAGCGGCCTACTGATGGGCCGCCTGACGGTTGAAGATATCGTTGATAACATCAGTGAAGAAAACGATAACAGTATTCGTCGTATGGGGGGGTTAAGCCCTGAAGAAGACGTTTTCGCCCCGGTTGGCCAAGCCGTTAAAACCCGTTGGACATGGTTAGCCATTAACCTATGTACCGCTTTTGTCGCTTCTCGTGTTATTGGCGTCTTTGAAGATACCATTTCCCAATTAGTCGCGTTAGCCACATTAATGCCAATTGTGGCAGGAATTGGGGGAAATACGGGAAACCAAACCATCACCATGATTGTTCGCGCCATTGCCCTGCACCAGATACAAAATAATAGTTTCTCTTTCTTAATGTTAAGAGAGCTTGGCGTCGCCTTTATTAATGGCGTTGTTTGGGGCGGAATTATGGGTGTCGTTACCTATTTCCTATATGGCGATATCGCTATGGGCGCTGTCATGACATTAGCGATGATTTTGAACCTACTGATGGCAGCGATTATGGGGGTGCTTATTCCGCTCATTATGCTGAAAATGGGCAAAGACCCTGCTATCGGCTCTAGCGTGATGATCACCGCTATCACAGACACTGGCGGGTTCTTTATTTTCCTTGGCTTAGCCACACTATTCCTCGTTTAAATTTACTTTGCACGCGTCCTGTTTCTTGGCGGGCGCGTGCAGTTTACAAAACACTCCCTGTACTAACAAAATCCCGTTAAAAACCCAAAGTTTCGCAAGTAGGCTTGTTATTTATCTATTAATTAAATGCTTTTATAGTTATTTAGTTCATCGAGATGAATAAAGTTAATTATAACAAAAAATAATTAGGTAATATTTGTTTACTATATTTCAGTAAGAATTTATTAAATTAAATATAATTAACACTGTAACTGACTAATTTAAATATACGATATTCTGCAAAATTCATATTATTAACATCATATAAGGTTATTTATCATCGCACCAAATCAATAATCCAGACAAACAAAACTAATTGGAATGTTATTCTTGTTTTTAGGGTTGAGGTTTACAGAATATAGAATTTCCTGCTATAAATATACACATGCAAAAAAGATACTGTGTATTAAACTAAGTTATACCCATCCAACGTTTTATACCTCTTATCTGCACCAATAAAAATGATTAGCTCATTATTATGAGCCAATGCTTATTATTTTGAATTTATGCAATTTAGTATTTCAGGTAGTTAGAAGGAAACTATAATGACACCGCAAACAGCCAGCCAGCCCTCTGCGAGGCCTTTGGGCAAAGAAGACTATAAAACATTAGGCTTATCCTCTTTAGGGGGTACCCTTGAGTTTTACGATTTCGTTATCTTTGTTTTTTACGCAAAAATTATTTCCCAACTATTTTTTCCAGGGGATAACGAATTTCTCGCGCTAATGGCAACACTGGGCCTATTTGCAGCAGGTTATCTTGCTCGTCCTCTTGGTGGCATTATTATGGCTCACTTTGGAGATAAAATTGGCCGCAAGAAAATGTTTACCTTAAGTATTTTCTTAATGGCATTCCCAACATTTGTCATTGGTTTTTTACCGACTTTTGAAACCATTGGTGCTGCAGCCCCATTACTGCTGCTGTTAATGCGTATTATGCAAGGTGCCGCGATTGGTGGTGAAATGCCAGGAGCATGGGTATTTATTGCAGAGCATACACCAAAGCAACGCTATGGCTTAGGTGTTGGTACACTGACTTCTGGGATCACTGGCGGTATTTTATTAGGCTCTATCGTCGCTATTATTATTGAACGCTCTTATACCACAACTGAAATTCATGATTTCGCATGGCGTATTCCATTTATTCTTGGTGGTATTTTTGGGTTTATTTCTGTGTATTTACGCCGTTTTTTACAAGAAACTCCGATATTCAAAGAACTGGCCGCTAAAAAGGCTTTGTCACAAGAATTACCCGTCAAAACTGTGATTAAATCTCATAAGCAAGCCTGTATGATCACGGCGGCACTGACGTGGTCATTATCAACCGCTATCGTTGTCACTATTTTGATGACGCCAGATGTGGTGTTAAAAGGGATCTATAACATTGACCGAAATATTGCATTGCAAGCCAACTGTGCCGCAACATTAACCTTAACATTAGGCTGTATCTTCTGGGGTTGGTTAGGCGATAAAACAGGAACACGTACCTCAATGACTTTATCCTGGGGTGGATTGGCCGTAACGGCAATTTACTTCTATTCGTCATTATCCAGTGATATTGCGGCGAGTACGTTGATTTTTAACTATGGCTTGATGGGCTTCTTTGTTGGCGCGATTGCAACGACACCAATTATCAGTACACGCGCATTTCCACCTGAAATTCGCTATTCTGGTCTGTCATTCGCTTACAATGTGGCTTATGCAATTTTTGGTGGTTTAACACCAATATTAACTGGTGCTTGGTTGCAGCAGTCTCACATGGCACCTGCCTATTATGTTGCTGGCGTCTCATTATTAGCGGTTGCTGTAGCCTTTATTCCTCTATCTTGGAAGGGTTGGACAGTCAATTCTGAATCCTCAAACGAAAAATCTGCGGTTCTAAACGCTTCTAGCTTATAACATTTCTTGCACCCTATTTATTAGGGTGCAATTCTTATTGAGAAAAATTAATTTCCCCCACGCCCTCCTTTACACACACCGCAGCATACAAGTA
Organism: Providencia sp. PROV004; assembly: GCF_011045615.1. Lineage (NCBI taxonomy): Bacteria > Pseudomonadati > Pseudomonadota > Gammaproteobacteria > Enterobacterales > Morganellaceae > Providencia > Providencia sp. PROV004. The sequence continues at coordinate 2,198,561 of NZ_CP042859.1, read as the reverse complement.
CAGAAATTGACACTTATTCATATTTCCTCCATTTTTCTTTGTACCTATCACGTTAAACTACTAATATGTCTAACTGACTCTTTTTTGTTAGTTTTTTAGTATACAGCCTGACGGATCTCATCCACTTTTTTGAGTTAAGCGAATTACCCAAAATGAATAAACAAAAACAACGTAAACCTTTTATTCGCTCTGCCATTTTTATTGCCATTATTGCGGCAGCTGGCGCTTCTTGGTATTTTTATCATCAAGAAAAACAATCAGATACACAATCTACTGACGCCGTAGCAAAACCAAACTCACAGCGAAGTGCAATGGGCCGCCCACCACGTGTTTTAGCCCCTGTACAATTTGCCGTCGCAGAACAAAAAGTCGTTCCGCGCTTTTTATCGGGTTTAGGCACAGTCCAAGCCGCGAATGTTGTCACTGTAACCAGCCGTGTTGAAGGCCAGTTAATGCAGCTGTATTTTACCGAAGGGCAATACGTCAATAAGGGAGATTTATTGGCACAGATTGACCCTCGCCCATTTGAAGTTCAGCTATCACAAGCAGAGGGGCAATTGGCAAAAGACAAAGCAACATTAGCAAATGCACAATTAGATTTAGCTCGTTATCAAAAGCTTGCTGGTACTAAAGTGATTTCGCAACAAGAGTTAGATAACCAAAAAGCGGCGGTATTACAGGCGCAAGGCAGTATTAAAGTCGACCAAGCGGCTGTTGATAATGCCAAACTGCAATTAACCTACAGTAAAATTACTGCGCCTATCTCAGGACGCGTGGGGTTAAAACAAGTAGATGTTGGAAACTTTATCTCTTCCGGAACCTCAACTCCTCTTGTCGTCATCACGCAAACTCAACCTGCAGATGTCCTTTTTGCGTTACCTGAGGGCGATATTCCCGCGATCCAGCAGGCACAATCCTCTGGTGAGAAAGTATTGATTGAAGCTTGGGACAGAAACAATATCGCGCTAATCGCAAGTGGTGAGCTACTCAGTACTGATAACCAAATTGATGCTGCGACCGGCACGCTGAAAATAAAAGCGCGCTTTACCAATGAAGAAGAAAAACTTTTTCCTAATCAATTTGTTAACGTAAAAATGCAAGTTGAAACGCTGCAAAATGCCGTGGTGATCCCAACCGCTGCACTGCAAATGGGCAATGAAGGCCATTATGTTTGGATACTGAGTGATGATAATAAAGTCAGTAAACACAATGTAACCGTGGGTATGCAAGATAGCCAACAAGTGGTTATTGAAAGTGGGCTCGCGGCAAATACCAAAGTCATCACGGATGGTGTTGATAAACTCACCGATGGCACAACGGTCGAAGTTGTTACCCCTGAAGGCATCACTAAAAAAGAGCCCCGCAAAGGTAAACCTAATAGCGCGGAGAAAGCGTAATGCGGCCTGAAATGTTAAAAGGCGGTGGGCCTTCTCGTTTATTTATTTTGCGCCCTGTAGCAACCACATTATTCATGGTGGCTATATTACTCGCAGGGATCATCGGTTATCGCTTCTTACCTGTTTCTGCCCTGCCTGAAGTCGATTACCCAACGATTCAAGTTGTTACCCTTTACCCAGGCGCCAGCCCTGATGTGATGACCTCGGCAGTGACAGCACCACTGGAAACCCAGTTCGGCCAAATGTCAGGGCTTAAACAGATGTCATCGCAAAGTTCAGGAGGGGCATCCGTTATCACGCTGATGTTCCAATTAACCTTGCCTCTAGAAGTTGCTGAACAAGAAGTTCAAGCAGCGATTAATTCTGCCAGTAGCTTACTACCTTCGGATTTACCCTATCCTCCAATTTATAATAAGGTAAACCCTGCTGATCCACCTGTACTCACCTTAGCGGTCACCTCTGATGCAATGCCGTTAACGCAAGTACAGGATATTATTGAAACGCGAATTGCCCAGAAGATATCCCAAGTAAATGGAGTGGGCTTAGTGACGTTAGCCGGCGGCCAACGTCCTGCTGTTCGTGTGAATATCAACCCACAAGCCATGGCTGCTAAAGGGCTAGATAGCGAAACAATTCGCCTTGCCATTAATAATGCGAACGTCAACTCCGCAAAAGGGAGTTTCGATGGCCCTACGCGCGCGGTAACGCTGTCTGCTAACGACCAAATGAAGTCACTTGACGACTATCGTCAACTTATTGTGGCCTTCCAAAATGGTGCGCCGGTACGTTTAGGTGATATTGCAACCATTGCACAAGGTGCTGAAAATGCCTATTTAGGTGCATGGGCGAATAATGAGCAAGCGATTGTGATCAATGTTCAGCGACAGCCCGGCGCTAACGTGATTGAAACCACAGATACCATTCGTACGCTATTGCCCGAATTGATTGAAAGCTTACCTAAATCGGTTAATGTCGAAATTTTAACCGATAGAACCAGTACCATTCGTGCATCCGTTAATGATGTCCAATTTGAATTAATGCTAGCCATCGCCCTCGTAGTGATGGTGATTTACTTGTTTTTACGCAATGGAATTGCCACCTTAATACCGGGTATTGCCGTACCGTTGTCACTTGTTGGCACCTTTGCAGTGATGTATTTCTGTGGTTTTTCTGTCAATAACCTCACCCTAATGGCTTTAACCATCGCCACCGGTTTTGTGGTCGATGATGCGATAGTGGTGATTGAAAATATTTCTCGCTACTTAGAGCAAGGCGATAAACCGCTGGTCGCCGCACTCAAAGGGGCTGGTGAAATCGGATTTACCATTATTTCCCTCACCTTTTCCTTGGTTGCAGTATTAATCCCACTGTTATTTATGGGGGATATTGTCGGCCGGTTATTCCGCGAGTTTGCCATTACCCTAGCCGTGGCTATTTTGATCTCTGCTGTCGTCTCATTGACGCTAACGCCAATGATGTGTGCGCGTTTATTAAAACCGGAGTCGCAGCATAAACATAACCGTTTTGAACTAGCGTGTGAGCGCTTCTTTGACCGTATGGTTGCTGGATACGCAATTTGGTTAAAACGTATTCTTAATCACCAATGGTTAACCCTTTCTGTGGCGCTAGGTACCATGGTGCTGACTGTTTTACTGTATCTGTGGATCCCAAAAGGTTTTTTCCCTTTGCAAGACAGTGGAATTATTCAGGGCTCAATTGAAAGCCGCCAATCTATTTCATTTGCAGCCATGGCGCAAAAGCAGCAAGAAGTCGCGTCAAAATTATTAGCAGATCCTGCAGTCGACAATGTCACCACCTATGTGGGTGTTGATGGCAGCAACCCGACATTAAACAATGCGCGTCTCCAAATTACATTAAAGTCTCTTGATGAGCGTGAAGACAGAGTGATGGCGATTATTGATCGTCTCCAGCAATCCGTTGATAACATTGCTGGAGTGAATCTCTATCTGCAACCCATGCAAGATCTCACCATCGATACGCAAGTAGCGCGCACACAGTATCAATTTACTTTACAGGCTGGTTCATTAGAAGAATTAACCACTTGGGTTCCACGCTTGTTAGATGCCCTAGAACAACAACCTGAACTCACCGATGTCAGTAGTGATTGGCAAAATAAAGGGTTAGTTGCCTATGTGAATGTTAATCGTGATACGGCAAGCCGTTTTGGTATCACGATGTCGGCTATTGATAACGCCTTATATAATGCGTTTGGGCAGCGAATGATTTCGACTATCTATACGCAGTCAAATCAATATCGTGTGATATTAGAACATGACACACAAACCCGTGATGGTATGGATGCGCTGAATGATATCCGTCTAAAAGGGACTGATGGTGCCATTGTACCACTGAGTACTTTAGTGAACATTCAAGAAGGTAATGGGCCATTAGCCATTAATCACCTAGACCAATTTCCCGCGGTGACTTTTTCGTTTAATGTAGCGGATGGCGCTTCTCTAGAGTCAGCTGTCAATGCAGTGAAATTGGCCGAATCTCAAATTGCGATGCCAAAATCTATTACAACGCAATTCCAAGGAGCGACTTTAGCCTTTGAAGCGGCACTGAGCAGTACTATTTGGTTAATTGCAGCTGCCATTGTGGCGATGTATATCGTATTGGGCATTTTATATGAGAGTTTTATCCACCCGATTACGATTTTATCTACCCTACCGACAGCCGGGGTTGGTGCATTACTTGCTTTAATGATGGCAGGGAAAGACCTTGATGTCATCGCGGTCATCGGCATCATCTTACTAATTGGCATTGTGAAAAAGAATGCCATTATGATGATTGACTTTGCCCTTGCCGCGGAGCGTGAACAGGGAATGTCCCCTTATGATGCCATCTATCAAGCTTGCTTGCTGCGGTTTCGCCCAATTCTAATGACCACCATGGCGGCCTTGCTGGGTGCCTTACCATTGATGCTGAGTACTGGTGTAGGTGCAGAATTACGTCAACCATTAGGGATTTGTATGGTTGGTGGCTTAATTATGAGCCAAATCCTCACTTTATTTACCACACCGGTTATTTACTTATTGTTCGACCGTCTTTCTCATTACTTTAAAGACCGTCGCCAAGCGAAGAAGGCACAGGTGTCATAATGAAGCGCTTTTTTGCTCTGTTTATTAGCCGACCGGTAGCAACGACGCTTATCAGCGTTGCGATTACTTTGTGTGGTGCCCTGAGCTTTCTGTTTTTACCCGTTTCTCCGTTGCCACAAGTGGATTACCCTGTGATTAACGTGACAGCGTCACTTCCAGGGGCATCACCCGAAACTATGGCGTCCTCCGTTGCGACGCCACTTGAACGCTCTTTAGGCAGTATTGCTGGGATCAGTGAAATGACCTCAAGCAGTGCGCTTGGGCGAACCACCATTACACTAGAGTTCAATCTCGACAAAGACATTAATAACGCTGCACGCGAAGTTCAAGCCGCAATTAATGCCGCACAGAACCTGCTACCCAGCGGTATGCCAAGCCGTCCACGTTATTACAAGTCAAACCCGTCTGATGCGCCAATTATGATTTTGACCATGACCTCAGACACCCTAAATACTGGCGAAATTTATGATATTGCTTCGACGCGTTTAGCCCAACGAATTGCCCAAATTGAAGGGGTTAGTGAAGTTTCTGTGGGGGGAGGCTCGCTCCCTGCCGTACGCGTTGAACTCAACCCAACCGCCCTATTTAACCAAGGGGTTTCCCTTGATGCCGTGCGCTCAGCCATCAGCAGTGCTAACGTTCGCCAACCGCAAGGCTATATCAATGATGACGAAAAACGTTATCAGGTACAGACCAATGATGAACTAAAAAAAGCCGCAGATTATCGACCCATTATTGTTCATTATAGCCAAGGTAATGCCGTTAAACTCAGCGATGTCGCCAATGTTAAAGATTCCATTGAAAACGTGCGTGCGGCAGGTATGGCAGACGGTAAACCGGCTATTTTGATTGTCATTCGTCGTGAAGCGGGTGCCAATATCATTGAAACGGTTAACCGTATTCGTGATGAATTACCCGAATTCAATGATATGATCCCCGCCGCCATTGAGTTAAAAGTAGCACAAGATAGGACACCGACCATCCGCGCGTCTTTAGCGGAAGTCGAGCGCGCCCTACTGATTGCCGTTGCCTTGGTGATCCTCGTTGTGTTGCTATTCTTACGTTCAGGTCGCGCTACTTTGATCCCTGCTGTTGCCGTCCCCGTCTCATTGATTGGAACTTTTACGGCCATGTATTTATGTGGCTTTAGTTTAAATAACTTGTCATTGATGGCACTAACGGTTGCGACTGGCTTTGTGGTCGATGATGCGATTGTGGTATTAGAAAATATCTCACGTCATATCGAAAATGGCACAAAACCGTTTATTGCCGCGGTTAAAGGCGTGCATGAAGTCGGCTTTACTGTCGTTTCCATGAGCATTTCTTTGGTGGCTGTTTTTATTCCCCTATTGCTAATGGATGGGCTAGTCGGGCGCTTATTTCGCGAATTTGCTATTACCCTTGCAACCGCTATCGGTATTTCATTGGTGATTTCGCTAACGCTCACCCCCATGATGTGTGCTTATTTACTGAAGAAACGTCCTCGCAACGTCAAAGCCAAACATCGTGGGTTTGGACGTGTGTTACTGCGTTTGCAAGAAAGCTATGGTGTCGCTTTAAATTGGGTGCTCGGACATCGCCGGAGTGTTCTCGCGGTGCTATTTGCCACAATCGGCTTAAATGTTTACCTATATATCACCGTTCCGAAGACTTTCTTTCCTGAACAAGATACTGGCCGAGTGCTGGGCTTTGTGCGCGCAGACCAAAGCATTTCATTTCAGTCAATGAAAGAAAAAATGACCCGTTTTATGCAGCAAGTTAAAGCCGACCCAGCGACGGATAATGTCACCGGTTTTACTGGCGGTAGCCGAGTAAACAGCGGTTTTATGTATATCTCATTAAAACCACTGGGTGAACGTACTGAAAGTTCAGCTGAAGTTATTAATCGGTTACGCATGAAATTAGCCAATGAGCCTGGGGCTAACCTGTTTATGATGCCAGTACAAGATATTCGTGTGGGAGGTCGACAGGCCAATGCCAGTTACCAGTTTACCCTGCTTGCAGATGAACTTTCAGCATTGCGTGACTGGGAACCCGCTATTCGTAAAGCACTCGGTGAATTGCCACAGCTAACAGATGTGAACTCGGATAAGGAAGACAAAGGCGCGGAAATGGCGATCACCTACGATAGGGACTTAATGGCCCAGCTAGGTATCGATGTCCGTGAAGCTAACAGTCTGCTTAACAACGCATTTGGCCAACGCCAAGTTTCCACTATTTATGAGGCGATGAACCAATATAAAGTCGTGATGGAAGTTGCTCCTGAATATACGCAAGATGTCAGTGCTCTCGACAAAATGTTTGTCATCAACAAAGATGGAGACGCTATCCCACTGTCTTATTTTGCACGTTGGCAACCCGCAAATGCACCGCTAAGTGTGAATCACCAAGGGCTATCTGCTTCATCCACTATCGCGTTTAATGTTGCGGACGGCTATACCTTAAATGATGCCATTGTCGAAATTGAAAAAACCATGACTGCACTTGGCGTACCATCGACGGTAAGAGGCACTTTTGCAGGAACGGCACAAATATTCCAAGAAACCTTACAGTCACAATTGTTTTTAATTTTAGCCGCCATTGTGACCGTTTATTTGGTTCTGGGTATATTATATGAAAGTTATATTCACCCACTGACTATTTTATCAACCCTACCCTCTGCAGGTGTCGGGGCATTATTAGCTCTTGAATTATTTGATACGCCATTTAGTTTAATCGCCTTAATTGGCATCATGCTATTAATTGGGATCGTCAAGAAGAACGCGATTATTATGGTGGATTTTGCCATTCAAGCCCAGAGAACGGCGGGTTTAACCGCCCGAGAAGCCATCTTTCGTGCCAGTTTATTACGTTTTCGCCCTATTTTGATGACAACACTCGCAGCTATTTTTGGTGCATTACCGTTAATGTTGGGTAGTGGTGATGGCGCAGAACTCCGTCAACCTCTCGGGATCACCATTGTCGGTGGCTTAATAATGAGCCAATTGCTAACGTTATTTACCACCCCTGTTGTGTATTTAAGTTTTGATAGCTTGAGACAACGTTGGCAGCGCAAGAAATCAGTAACGCAGCAAATTGCGGAGGATACCCATGAAGCTTAGGTTGAATAGCGTGAGTACTCGGCTTTTTCTGGCTATTTTTGCGACATGCTTGTTGTTAGTGCTGATTATGCACCAAGGCGTACGCATGAGTTTCCAGCACGGCTTTATTGATTATATTAAAGAAAATGATCAACAACGCGTTGAGCTGGTTTCTTCTGCCCTTGCCGAACAATATGAAGAAATGGGCAATTGGCGGTTTTTGATTGGTAATGATCGCATTTTCTTTCGCATTTTGCGTTCTGTAGAACATCAACAACATCGTGGCCCGATGCGCCAACGCTGGCGAACCTTTTTTTGGGTTTATGATACACAAGACCGACTCATTTTCGGGCAAGACACGCCCTTGCCGAGTAAAGTTCTTCGTGAACCTATTGTTACTAGCAATGGCGATACCGTCGGCTGGCTCGTTGCCAGTTATGAAACAGGAATTAGCAGCGCCCTTGACCGCCGTTTTGATACCAAGCAAATGTATACCAGTTGGATCATCGCTGGGCTATCTTTGTTTGTGGCTCTGATTGCCACATTGTTCCTTGCTCGTAGCTTTTTAAAACCGATTAAGCGGTTACTCGAGGGCACTAACCGGCTCGCCAATGGTGACTTTGCCACACGAGTTCCTGAATCTGGCCGCGATGAACTAGGGCAACTGGCTAAAGATTTTAACCATCTGGCCTCGACTCTCGAAAAAAACGAACAAATGCGTCGTGACTATATGGCGGATATTTCCCATGAACTCCGCACACCATTATCAGTTCTGCGAGGCGAATTAGAAGCAGTGCAAGATGGCGTCCGGCAAGCCACTCCCGAAACAATCAATTCTCTACTCAATGAAACCCAAACTTTAATTAAGCTAGTTAATGACCTCCACCAGCTCTCATTATCGGATAGAGGTTCATTGGTCTACCGTATGCAACTTACCGATATTATCCCTTTAATTGAAATGGCAATAGGCCAAACCCGCTGGCGGTTAGAAGACCAACAACTTTCAGTTGAACGGAAATTTATTGCAGAAGGCTACGTGTTTGCAGACCCAGATCGCATCACCCAGTTGTTCTATAATTTAATGGAAAACAGCTTACGCTATACGGATCCACAAGGTAAAATTGCCATCCAAATCACACAAGACCAAGACCAGCTCTGTATAATTTGGCAAGATAGCGCCCCGGGGCTTACAGCTGAGCAATGCCAACATTTATTTGAGCGTTTTTATCGCGCTGAAGGCTCACGTAATCGCGCCAGTGGTGGTTCCGGTTTAGGACTGGCCATTTGCTATAATATTGTTGAGGCTCATCATGGTACAATTTCTGCAGCACCGTCATCATTAGGAGGTGTCAAAATTACCATCAATTTGCCGATTCAATTAAAAGATAAAGGGTTATGATCATGGCTGAACAGAGCAATACCCCTATTTTGGTTGTGGAGGATGAACCCAAACTAGGCCAACTGCTGTTTGATTACTTACAAGCTGCAAACTACCAACCTGCGTTAATTGCACGTGGCGACGAAGTCATTGAGTATGTGAAACAACACCAACCTGCGCTCATTTTATTAGATTTAATGTTACCGGGTCTGGACGGTATTTCAGTGTGTCGTGAACTGCGAAAATTCAGTGATGTTCCCATTATTATGGTGACGGCAAAAACTGAAGAGATTGATCGCTTATTAGGGTTAGAAATCGGCGCTGACGACTATATTTGTAAACCATTTAGCCCACGAGAAGTTGTGGCTCGAGTCAAAACGATTTTACGTCGTTGCCAACCAAACATAATGACTAGCAATAATCAAACCAAACTTATTATCGATGAAAATGCCTTCCAAGTACGCTATGGCTCACAGTTACTTGAACTCACACCTGCTGAGTTTCGGTTGCTTAAATTTATGTCTGATAATGCAGGTATGGTATTTTCTCGCGACCAGTTACTGGATATCTTGTATGACGACCACCGCGTGGTAACAGACCGTACAATTGATAGCCACGTCAAAAATTTACGCCGTAAATTAGAGTCCCTCGATAACGAAAAAACTTTTATTCGGTCAATCTATGGCCTTGGCTACCGTTGGGATGAATGTTAAGTAACCAATAGACATACTATTCTTGTGGGATATTTGGTTTTTTTAGCAAATAGGAGTAAAATCCCCATCCCTTAAAAACACTCTCTCGTATGAGTGAGTGCTGACTTGACATCAGATAGAGAATAACCATGTTTACACCAGAGCTTTTATCCCCCGCCGGTTCGTTAAAAAATATGCGCTACGCTTTTGCGTATGGCGCAGACGCCGTTTATGCAGGCCAGCCTCGTTACAGCTTACGCGTACGAAATAACGAATTTAATCACGAAAACTTAGCCAAAGGCATTCAAGAAGCCCATGAGCTGGGTAAAAAGTTTTATGTGGTCGTGAATATTGCCCCTCATAATGCGAAATTAAAAACCTTTATTCGTGATTTAACCCCCGTCATTGAAATGGGCCCAGATGCACTGATTATGTCTGATCCTGGCCTTATTATGATGGTTCGTGAAGCGTTTCCTGAGATGGATATTCATTTATCTGTGCAGGCCAATGCGGTTAACTGGGCATCGGTGAAGTTCTGGAAACAAATGGGCTTAACACGCGTGATCTTATCGCGCGAATTATCCCTCGACGAAATTGCTGAAATTCGCCAACAGGTACCGGAAATTGAGCTTGAAGTTTTTGTCCATGGTGCCCTTTGTATGGCCTACTCCGGCCGTTGTTTACTTTCCGGTTATATTAATAAGCGCGACCCTAATCAAGGGACTTGCACCAATGCTTGCCGCTGGGAATACAACGTACAAGAAGGTAAAGAAGACGATGTGGGTAACATTGTCCATATTCATGAGCCCATCCCAGTACAAAATGTGACGCCAACCTTAGGTGCGGGTGCGCCAACAGATAAAGTCTTTATGATAGAAGAAGCCAAACGACCTGGCGAGTATATGACCGCCTTTGAAGATGAACATGGCACTTATATCATGAACTCAAAGGATTTACGCGCAATCGAGCACGTAGAAAATTTAACAAAAATGGGTGTTCACTCATTAAAAATTGAAGGCCGTACAAAATCGTTTTATTACTGCGCTCGAACAGCACAAGTCTATAGACGTGCAATTGACGATGCTGTCGCTGGAAAACCCTTTGACCCAACGTTACTCTCCACTTTAGAAGGATTAGCGCACCGTGGTTATACTGAAGGCTTCTTACGTCGCCACACCCACGATGCCTATCAAACCTATGAATATGGCTACTCTGTTTCTGAAACTCAGCAATTTGTGGGTGAATTTACCGGCAAACGTGTCAATGGTATGGCAGAGGTTGATGTAAAAAATAAATTTAGCGTTGGAGACAGCTTAGAGATGATGACACCTGCGGGTAATATCGTCTTTACCTTAGACGCCTTAACAAACCGCAAAGGTGAAACGATTGATGTTGCACCAGGCAACGGCCATGTGGTTTATCTGCCAATCCCTGAAGATGTTGATGTCAATTTTGGTTTGTTGATCCGTAACCTAGCAGGAACAACCACCCGGGCACCTCATCAAGCTCAGCCAGAAAAGCAAATTGCAGGCTAATCACCACTTAGTTATTTTTACATAGCTTGTTCACTAAAAGCCAAAAGCTCATCGTTTAATACTTTGATATTTTGGCTTTTTTTTACCTATAAAACGATATTATTTCACTTTATATGCTTTTTTCTTATATGATAATCATTCGCGTTATTGACATTTCCATTAAAAAATGCGCTGAATATCCAATTTTATGCAACAGATCACATCAATTGGTTATTCAATATCGTATAGTCACTCTCGAAAACGAAGAACTAGAAAGTCATAAAATAAGACTAGGAACCACCTCCTTGGCTGGCTCAATCTCCCTTGAGCTAGCCATTTCTTTTATCTGCTACTTTATTTCATTTCTCTTGTTAACTCTATTTCTGTAAAAAAACTAAAAAAAGCTCATCAATATTTTATTAATCCATTTATACTCATTTTAACGAATATTTGACATACGTTAAGCCAAATGGATGGGTATTTATGAATCAATATCAGTCAGCCATGGTTATTCTTAATGGTAAACAAGCAAATCACATTGAGCTGCGAAAAGCCATTACTCACCTGCGTAAAGAAGGCCATAAAATTCAAGTCCGTATTCCTTGGGAGCTGGATGATACGCATTATTTTATTTCTCAGGCGATAAAACATGGTGTTGATACCATTATTGCCGCCGGAGGTGATGGCACAGTGAATGCGGTTGCCAGCACCCTGATGAAGTTCCCTAGTGAGTCTCGTCCTGCTTTAGGGGTCCTTCCGATGGGTACAGCAAATGATTTTGCCACTAGCGCGAATATCCCAATGGATATTGAATCTGCCCTAGCACTCTCATTAAAAGGCAAAGCTGTGCCTATTGATATTGCGCAAGTCAATGAGCAATATTATTTCCTCAATATGGCCACTGGCGGCTTTGGGACACGTATTACCACCGAAACACCAGAAGCACTAAAGTCAGCATTAGGGGGAGCGGCTTACGTGATAAATGGCTTACTGCGTCCTGACACACTAAAAACAGACATTTGCCATATTGAAGGGGAAAATTTTAGTTGGGAGGGAGAAACGTTAGTCATTGCTGTCGGAAACGGCCGACAAGCTGGTGGAGGTCAGCAATTGACACCACAAGCACTCATTAATGACGGTGCATTAAATTTACTGATTATTCCTGCAAGGGATGTGATACCCGCATTTTTATCGAATTTATTTTCAGCTGATAAAAACGAACACTTAGTTGAAAAGCAATTATCGTGGGTAAAAATTTCATCTCCTCACGATATGATCTTAAACCTTGATGGTGAGCCACTCTCGGGAGATACCTTTACGTTCTCAGTGCAGCCAAACGCCATTCAGTGCCGGTTACCTCCTCAATGTAACTTATTAACTTAAAGCATAATATGAAAGCCCAAGTATTTGGGCTTTCAATCTTTTAAGGTTACCACCATGCATGGAAGTGATGCACAGGACCGATTCCCTTGCCGACTTCTAAGCTATCCGCTTGTTCTAACGCGGCTTGTAAATACGCTTTAGCCTGCGTAACCGCTTCTTGCCAATCAGCGCAACGAGGCCGCAACGCAGCCAAAGCTGCTGACAAAGTACACCCTGTACCATGGGTATTTTTAGTATTTATACGAACTGACGTAAAACGCCATTCACCTTCTGGTGTGATTAACCAATCTGGGCTTTCAGCATCACTTAGATGACCACCTTTCATCAATACCGCTTGGCAACCTTTCTCAAGCAATTTATACCCTTGAGTCAGCATTTGGCTTTCTGTTTGTGCGACTTTTTCGTCTAACAATACCGCGGCTTCGGGTAGATTTGGTGTAATAATAGAAACGAGGGGTAATAACTGTTGACGTAGCGCATCAACCGCATCTGGTAATAGCAACGGGTCGCCACTTTTAGCCACCATTACAGTGTCCAATACCACATACGGAATAGGATATTGTTTCAGTGCATTCGCCACAACTGCGACATTACTTTGGTTAAACAGCATACCGATTTTTGCGCTATCAATTCGCACATCACTGAGAACCGAGTCTAATTGTGCCGCTACAAATTCAGGGGGTAAGTCTTGAACAGATTGCACACCTCGGGTATTTTGAGCCACCAATGCTGTCATCACACTCGTACCATAAGCCTCTAATGCAGAGAACGTTTTTAAATCTGCCTGAATACCCGCCCCACCCGATGGGTCTGTTCCGGCTATGGTTAACGCATTGATCCTCATGTGTGATTCCCCTTTTCGTCGGCTAAAGCAATTGAATAGATTGATAAGCAAGGTTTACTGACATCATTTTAAACCAAACAATAAAACCGCCTTAATTGTCTCATAACATTTAACAAATACCAGCGGTTAGTGAATGAATTTTAATGAGTTAGATAAAAAGAGAGGATATCTCACACAGGAAAAATTGACATGATTTATAAGTACACATTAGGCAAATGAATATGACCAACGCCTCGTTGTCGTAATAGTTGAGCGAATGCCTCCACTTCTATTTGGGTTGCCGCAGGCCAGCTAGCTGCTTCATTTTTTACGCCATGTTGTTGAAAGGCGTTAATCTTTATCCGTGTGTTTGTAGGCAATTGATTTAGGAAATCAGCAAGTTTATCAATATGCTCTAAGTAATCTGTTTGCTTAGGAATATACAATAAACGCAATTCATACAATTTCCCCGCTTGCCCCAAATATTGAATTGATTGAAAAACACGCTGGTTATCTTTTCCTGTTAGCCTTAAAGCACACTCATCACTCCATGATTTCAGGTCAATCATCACGCCATCCGTATACTCAATCACTTTATTCCAACCCGCAGAAGCCAGATGCCCATTACTGTCAATAAAGCAGGTTAAATGCTTGAGCTCTGGTGTGGCCTTAATTGCTTTAAATAATTCAATAATAAAAGGTAATTGTGTTGTTGCTTCCCCACCACTAATGGTTACGCCATTCAGGAAAACAACATTTTTTTTCAAGTCATTGATTGCGTCATTAACACTTAATGGCACCGTCATCGGGCTTGAATTTTTAGTGCAAGTTTGTAAACAGGTATCACAAAGCTGGCAGGCATCGCTATCCCAGATAACCTGACCATCTACAAACAATAACCCATTGTGAGGACAGGTAAAAACACAGTCCCCACAATGGTCACAAAGCGCCATGGTATATGGATTATGGCAATTCAAACACCGTAAATTGCAACCTTGCAAAAAGATAACATGCCGATTACCCGGCCCATCTACACAGGAAAAAGGAATAACCTTATTCAGCGTAGCGCATCGATTGCTCATGACTAATTACTCGTTGCTGACGGGCTGTAATTTTACAGTTCTTAGTCGCTTCCTCCCCTAACCAGGTAGTGTTACTTCTAGAACCTTGTTCTTTGTATTTTTCGATATCCGACAGACGTACCATGTAGCCAGTAACACGGACTAAATCATTACTCGCCACGTTTGCAGTAAACTCACGCATTCCACAGCTAAATGCCCCTTTGCATAATTGCATTAGTGCTTGCGGGTTTTGTTTAATCGTTTCATCGATGGTTAAAATGTCACTGATCCCAGATAAATAGTGTTTGTGATGAGGAGCTACGGCTTGGATATGCGAAACAGGATCCGGCTCTTCACCGTATGGAATGCGAGCCCCCGGTGTAGTTCCTATATCCGAACTGATCCCAGATTGAGCATGGAGCATGGCTCGGTTTTTATAACCATATTTAACAGGTGTGGTTTCGACAAAGCCTGCCAACTGTTCACTGATTTGATAAGACAGTGGTAAGGCGGGTGAATTTGCTTGATATGCGCCTTTCGCTCCGTCTTTTTCCATGAGGATATTCACGGCTTCGGCTAAACCATAAATACCAAACATCGGGGCAAAGCGTTCTGGTTCTATTAACCCTTCTTGGACAAGAAAACTGGTTTGGAAGAAGTTTGATTCCTCAAATAAAAATGCGCTACGTGTTTCTATAAGTTCCATTTGTAACTCACAATACTTTTTCAATTGCACATTTAAAAAATCAACTGAATTTTGACTGCGTAATGCAACCTCGCGCAAATTAATACGGACTAAAGTGCTTCCTCCACCTGCAACAGGCAATGCATTATAACAGCTGACAATGCCGTAACCTTGTTCATCAAATGCAGCACGATGAATAATATCATTCGCAATATGCGGTTTGCTACATTCACAAATATTTTCAATCGCTTGTAAGAAAAGTGATTCAGGTGTGCGCTGTGGGTGGTAAACAAATGTCAGGTTAGGTGCTACTTGTTTCAATTCCGCATCGATACGTAAAATCAAACGGCAAATCACGTTGTCATCCGGCCCAATATTGGCATGCATAAAGGCATCAGGTAGAGTTCGGTCTAATTGTATCCAAAATCTTTTTAATTTTGGATACAATTGTTCTTCTGTCAACTCACCTACATATGGCATGAGTACTTTATCTAAGTACCCTAAAAATACAGGGAAATTGGTTACCGACGGAACGTGATGATACAAAATCATCAGATGATTAAGCGCATCATCAAAGTCCTCTGCAGGGGCTAATTCTAAGTATGTTGAACCTTGATTGAGGTATTTTACATAGTCAGGCAACACATAGCGCGGCTTATATGGTGCATTTCCTTCATACATATCACAAATAACACGTTCACTTAACGCCTCTGCGAGGGGTTCGCTCACCGCAAGATAGGGAATGTGGCTATCCGCTTCTACCGCTAAAAAATTGGCTTTTTGTTTTGGTGATAATATTTTATCTGTGGCGATAGCCAAGCATTTAGCTTGGTATTCAGTCAGTGGTTCTTGGCGTTTCATCATGGTGATGTTCCTTTTTTAGTTAGAAGCTAATGTTGCTTACAGCAATGTATCTGCCATAAACTTTCAAAAATTAGCTCCTAGCCGTGTTGACATGCAGCAACTTATAACCGCCGCCTATGTCCTCCATTTCATCCCATTGAGACAAGTCATTATTTGACGTGCGTCATACTTTTTGGATTTGTTTGCACGCTATTTTTCATAAATGTCTGCTCTATCAACATTACTAGTCGTTATCACCTAAATAATACGAAATATCTCTTTATTACAGAAAGTTAGCCACAGCTATAATGAGTGATACATTGGTTTTTCTTATCTTTTTTAACTCAATTCAGCTCATTTATTTTCATCAAATAATCACATTATCTAATTTAAAAATGGAGTATTCTGTCAATTATTGGTTTTTAGGAGAATTAACCTATTCAATAACCAATTTGATCAGCTAATATCCCTTTCTACTGTCGGTTATCCCCCTTAAAAATAGGCAAAATTAAACAGTTCTAATATGACCAGCGAGTTATTATCCTTAACTATGTAATTAATACTGTTATATTCTGTACATCTTAATTAAAATAATTGAGCTCAAAATTATAATAATAATGCTAATCTGATAATCATTAGCGAGCTAATCATCATTTTTATATCTGCGATACAGAACTGGATTTACAATGAGAGTTTATAAAAACATACAGTTGGCTGTAGGTGCTTCGCTACTCATGAGCGCCTCAATCTGCATATCATCGCCTGCCGTTGCGCAAGAACAATCGGCAAATTTATGGGATAAATTTAAAAATAATGTCAGTACCACATGGGACTCTGACAAATATGAGTTATATGTTCCAGCGGTGACTTGGCACAACCGTGCAATGTACGACAAGAAAAAAACGGATGAGTATAACGAGCGACCTTGGGGTTTTGGCCTTGGTAAATATCGTTATGATGAAGACAATGACTGGCATGCTATCTATGCAATGGCATTTAAAGATTCACATAATGATTGGGAGCCAATTGGTGGTTATGCATTCCAAAAAATGTGGATCCCAGGGGACATTGATGGTTTTCGCATGGGAGCAGGTTTCACTCTGAGTGTCACTGCCCGTAGGGATATGTACTATATTCCAATCCCAGCACCGCTCCCGCTAGTATCAGTGGAATATGACAAGCTTTCGCTGCAAGCCACTTATATTCCAGGGACTTATAATAACGGTAACGTATTATTTGCTTGGCTACGTTGGCAATGGTGACCTAACGACTTCATCGCAGTATAAAAAGACCGGTCGGGTATTCCCACCGGTCTTTTTATTATAAGAAAAAACCAAATCTAACTGAATTGTTGGCTTTTGGCTAAGTCTTGTTTTTTAGCCCCTGAGAATTGGTATCCAACCCATAGAACTGCTATCCATAATGGCATAATTAATACTGAAATGCGCAAACCGTCCATTGTTAGGATGATCCCTAAAATCAGCAGTAAAAATGCTAAGCACAGATAGTTCCCAAATGGATACCAAATGCTTTTAAATTTCGTTTCAACACCTTGTTTGTTCATTGCTGCTCTGAACTTCAAATTTGACACACAAATCATAATCCAGTTTAGAACTAACGTTGTCACGACCAATGACATTAACAATTCGAAAGCTTTACCTTCCATCACAAAGTTAATTAAAATCCCGCCAGAAGTCGCAATACCTGAAACCAATAAAGCCATGACGGGAACGCCACCTTTATTCACTTTCGCAAGAAATTTAGGTGCGTTACTTTGTTGTGCCAAGCCATATAACATACGGCTTGTCGCGTAAGCCCCACTGTTATACACCGACAACGCAGCGATTAGAATGACAACGTTCAATGAGTTAGCAACCAGTAAGTCCCCTAATTCATGGAAAATTAATACAAATGGGCTTGTTTTGCCATCAAGGTCAACCCAAGGATATAATGCGAGTAATACCGCTAACGAGCCAATATAAAAAATTAAGATACGGTATACAACTTGGTTAATCGCCTTTGGAATGCTTTTATCTGGGTCTTCTGCCTCTGCGGCGGTAATACCGACAAGCTCTAATCCCCCAAATGAAAACATAATAATTGCCAAAGCCATTATTAGCCCATTAAAGCCATTAGCAAAGAAACCACCATATTCCCATAAGTTACTGACTTTCGCTTGTGGGCCGCCATGACCGCTGAGCAGTAAGTAGCAACCAAAAATAATCATAGCAACCACTGCAATGACTTTGATTAATGCAAACCAGAATTCCGTTTCCCCATAAGAGCGCACATTGACCAAGTTAACCGCATTCACAGCAATAAAAAACACCGCGGCAGAAACCCATATCGGGAGTTCAGGCCACCAATGTTGCATATATTTACCTGCGGCGGTGAGTTCCGTCATCCCAACAAGGATAAACATGACCCAGTAGTTCCACCCTGAGAGAAAACCCGCAAAGCCACCCCAATACTTAAATGCAAAATGACTAAACGAACCCGCGACAGGTTCCTGAACAATCATTTCTCCCAACTGGCGCATAATAAGAAAAGCAATAAACCCACACAGTGCGTAGCCAAGTAAAACCGATGGCCCTGCCATTTGTATGGTTGTTGCTATTCCAAGGAATAACCCTGTACCAACAGCGCCTCCCAAAGCAATCAATTGGATATGCCTGTTTTTTAATCCCCGCTTTAGCGTCTGTTGCTGTTGCGCCATAACTTTACCCTTTCGTCCTCTTACTTGCTTTTTATCGTCCAAAATAATGATAATGACACAAGTTTATTTGAATTTTCTTATTAACACTACATTCTTCTGGCGCTGTTTTTACCATATCTTACGGCCCAAAAGCAGGTGCTATTAGTTATTTTTTTTCATCACATAACAAAATGATACAGCGGGATAGCTACCCCAACTCAATATCATGGATTGTGCATTAAAAAGCAAATTCAAAATGGTAACAAGTCAGTTACACGACAAATACCAAAAATAAAGTTTTCTCCTCCCTGATCACACAGGTTGTCCATCGCTAAGAGATAGAAAAAAAGACACGCTAAAACAGCACTTACAGCAATAATTAATTTACGACCAAACACCGACAATTCCTTCATATTTCTATGATGATTTTATTTTTCAAATGATTACAATATTAAGGTACTGCCATTTTATGATAGATATCATTTATGGCATTGCACGTAATGCGTTTATAGAATAAATGGTACTCTAATTTAGAGCGTCAAATTTGAGGAAAATATGCAATTAACCTCTTTTTACAAAAATCCCGCTCATTTTAGGTGCTATTGGCCAGTAACTTATTCTGATTGTGCTTTTTTTACCCTAAAAATGGGAAATACCGCACAAGCAGCCTTTGTCATCATGAAATGAAGTTGTGTATACTTCTGCTACCGTAAAACTAGAAAACATTTGAGATGCCACAAGATAACCACTTAGCACTTGTTTATGCTTTGAGTAAATGGATAGAAGAACACTTAGGGCGCGTGATCCACTTAGAAGAGCTCGCGGCTTATTCAGGCTATTCACTTTGGCATATGCAAAAAATATTTAAAGAAGTCACAGGGATTTCACTGGGTAAATATATCCGTCAACGCCGTCTTGCTGGTGCGGTTAACTTACTGCGCAATAGCAGCCAGTCTATTTTCGATATCGCTCTGGATTTTGGTTTTGGGTCACAATCCCACTTTACCTATATGTTCCGTAAAGAATATGGCATTACGCCATTTGATTTTAGACAGAATGACCAAATTCAATTAGATGTGAAGCAACCGCTTCATTTGATTCATAATTATGAGTGAGAATATTTTAGCCGCATTAATCTATTGATTCACATGCTAATGCTATAAAACATTGTCATTTCAAGCTTCGACTATTGAACAGAGTTCCTGCCTTGTATTCTGTTCAATTTCAAATCAAACACCCATTATTCTATTGTGAATAAAATTATAACTATTTGTATAATTTACATTCTGAATAATTGGAGTAAGGTATTGGCAGAAAGCACGCATTTTAGGAGGCATTGGATGTCAATCAAACTGGTCGCCATTGATTTAGATGGCACATTACTTAACTCCCAACACCAAATATCTCCCGCAGTAAAAGAGGCTGTCACTCAAGCCAAACAAAAAGGTGTACATATTATTTTAGCCTCAGGTAGGCCATTTTCGGGGATCTCCCCTTACCTACGGGAACTAGATTTAAATACCGCAGATAACTATTGTATTAGTAATAATGGTAGTGTCATTCACCAAGCCAATGATGGCAGTCATCTGGCAGAGAATTTGTTAGATTTCGCTGACTTCCAATATTTTGAGGAACTGGCTAGAAATGTCGGGGTTCACATGCATGCTCTTGCGGATAACAGCATGTTCACGGCAAACCGCCATATTAGTCACTATACAGTTGCAGATGCTTATTTAACTCACACTCCGCTTATCTATTGCCCCGTTAATGAAATGGACTCTTCTTTGGAATTTACTAAATTTATGATGATTGACCATCCAGAGAAATTAGATATTGGTATCAGTTATCTTCCAGAGAATGTCTTCGATAATTACGCTTTAACCCGAACAAGCCCGTATTTCCTAGAGGTATCAAATAAAACCTCAAGTAAAGGCGCGGCATTGCAATGTATCTGTGAAAAACTGGGTATTACACCTGACAAAGTCATGAGTATTGGTGACCAAAATAATGATATCAAAATGCTACAATACGCCAGTGTTTCTGTCGCAATGGGCAATGCTTTAGAGCCAATTCGCCAAATGGTTAAATTTGTGACCACAACTAATGATGAAGATGGCGTTGCCGTCGCCATTAATAAATTTATTAATGTATAAGCCCGCAAAAATTCACTTCAGTATATTTTCTGTTGCAGCGCTTATCTGGGACGCGCTGCACCTTTTAACCGCGTATTGGTTTTTGCCTCGTCGCTAAAAAGCAAATCACCGACCCCATTGTCACCATTAACACACCTTGCCAAAAACTTAACGTTAATGCCGTGCTTAATAACATAGACGCGAATGCAGTTGATATAACTGGGGTAAAATAAGAGAGTGTCCCTAAAAAAGCCACATTGCCCTTGATAACCGCAAATGTCCATAATGCATTCGCACCGCCAGTCGCAATTGAGGCCACCACTAATAATAACAGGCTTTCTTTATTGATAATAAACGGTGTTGGAGTACTGAAAAAATACAATATCCATAACCCAATAGAGGTCATGATAAAGAATAGTACCATACCATTGTGACCTCCAGAAATACGCTTAGTGACATTGCTGTAAAACGACCAAACAATAGCCCCAATAAAGGCTAAAAAATAACACAGTGGATTACTTTGAATATTTGCCCAAATACTTTGCACCGACAATGGTTGATTTCCTGAAATTACCCAGATCAACCCCATAAATGCTAAAACTAAACCTAATCCCAATAATAAAGTGAAACGTTGACGGTTAAAAAATACAGCCAGTGCGATAGTAAAACTTGGCCACAAATAATTCACCATACCAAGTTCAATAGCTTGCTGCCGGCTATTGGCTAAGCCTAACGCTAATACAAAACAGATTTCATAGCTAACAAACAGTACCGTTCCCCAAAGCAAGTAGCGTTTGGGATACTTCGTTATTTTAGGCACCCCCATGGCAAGTACTAACACAAGGGAACCGACTGTATAAACTAATGCTGCACCACCGACAGGCCCAAAATTTTCACTTACACTGCGGATCAGTCCTACCATTGTGCTCCACAACAAGATTGAAATAACTCCATACAGCGTTGCAGCGTACTGATTCAATTTCATAACTCTCTCGGCTATTTAAATTAGAAAATGATATATATTGTGATAATACATTTATTTTATCATCTTAAAAAACCTTATAGCTCAAAGAATTATAAAACAAACATTTATTCTTATTAAACCTTGATAATATTTCATAAAAAAATTCTCAGGCTTTCACCTAAGAATTTTATGCTTTACGTTTTTTATATTAGCGAGATGTTTCTTTCTCAACCCACTTATCGACTTCTTCTTTTTCCCATATCCCCTCCTCAAACTGTTTCTTTAATTCAGGGTGCTGATTAATATCAAAAGTCGGTATTTTACCTGCAACCAATTGCTGGTTATAATCTTTAGCGAGTTTGAAAGCGATACCCGATAATAAAAGGATCGCGATTAGATTTGTTATTGCCATTAACCCCATGGATAAATCAGCAAGTTTCCAAATAAATGGCATTTCAGCAAGTGCGCCAAACATCACCATACCTAAGGCAGCTAAACGGAAAATAAATAAACCCGCTGTATGGTTATTTTCTAGAAAAATCATATTGCTTTCAGCGTATGCATAGTTAGCAATGATTGATGTAAACGCAAAAAAGAAGATAGCAATCGCAATAAAGGTACTTCCCCAGCTACCAACGGCAGAAGATAGCGCAAGTTGTGTCAATTCAATGCCATTAATGTTATCCATCCCACTTTCTAGAACACCAGATGACAAAATAATAATTGCGGTCGCACTACAAATAACAATGGTATCCATAAAAACACCAAGCATCTGCACATATCCTTGAGATGCAGGATGAGGTGGATAAGGCGCTGCAGATGCCGCTGCATTCGGTGCTGACCCCATCCCGGCCTCGTTAGAGAATAGCCCTCGCTGAATACCTTGTGTCATAGCCTGAGCAACACCATAACCAACAGCACCACCCGCTGCCTCTTGCAAACCAAATGCATTTCGGATTATCAGCATAAAAACTTCAGGTAATCGTTCAATATGGTGCCCAACAACCCAAAATGCCAATAACAAATAGGCTAACGCCATAACAGGAACAACTAATTCAGCAACCCTCGCAATGGATTTCAATCCACCAAAAATAATAATTCCACTTAATAAAACTAAGCCAATGCCAACATAAATTGGATTGAAATCAAAGGCGACTGCGGTTGCTTGAGCGATAGAATTAGCTTGTACTGCATTAAATACCAAACCAAAGGCAATAATGAGGAAAATTGAAAATAACACGCCCATCCATCGTTGGTTTAAGCCTTTTTGCATATAATATGAAGGCCCACCGCGATAATTTCCTTTATCATCTTTGGTTTTGTATAACTGTGCTAAAGTACACTCCACAAAAGACGTTGCCATCCCGAGTATAGCAACGACCCACATCCAAAAAATAGCACCCGGTCCGCCAGCTGTTAGCGCAATTGCGACCCCGGTTAAGTTTCCTGTACCGACCCTAGCGGCTAAACTTGTACATAGTGCCTGAAAAGATGAAATACCTGCGCTATCAGATTGTTTACTGTTTTTTAAGACACTAAACATATGGCCAAAATGCCTAATTTGAATAAACCCTGATCGAAGCGTAAAATACAGGCCTGCTCCCAGTAATAAATAAATAAGTAACGAACCCCAAATAATATTAGTTAGTGAGTTTATAAATTCTATCAAATTACACTCCTTTTTTATTAGAACGATTAATAATGTATTAATCGAAAATCAAATCCTCACATTTAAAACATAACTCCAGAAAAAGGAGTTTAGCCTACAAAAGCCAAATCATCTTAATATGATTATCAGAAATTATATTTTTTTCTCTTTAATGTAAATTAATTTCCGTTTCATCAATCGTTAACTACATTGTATTTTAATTAAAACAAGTTAGATACTCACAAATAAACACATATAACACCTTGAAAAACCTAACCAAGAAAAAATTCTTTATGATTAAGTAAGAAATAAATCAAATGATTGATTTTCAGTATTTATTTTAACCAAAAAGTTACTTAAATAAATAAAAAACCATTATTCATTTTATCACTTCAATCTTAATTAACTTATTTCTTAACAAAAATATTTGTAATATTTATTTTGCTTAATTCATATATTATTTGGAATATCTAATCAATAAATGAGGTTAATTTATAATCAAAAAGCCTATCACGTTACAATCGTCACAATTAGATAGTTGCTTATACTTTCACTTAACAATAAACTGAGCCTAATTAAATTTTATAGACAAGAGGTTAACGTATGGAAATTAATATCAAGTTATCTGATGACCCACTTTCTCAGCTCCCTGAAAAATCATATGAATCCTTCATTGCTGAGTTGAAAGCACGTGTTTTAGAAGTTTACCCTGGCAGCTATCTTTTGATTACTCATGATAATGGCCCAACAACCTTTCAAACTAAAGGCTTCCATGATGATAACGAAGCCCATATTGTCTTACATGAACTTGTCGAAGATGTCTTAAAACATGGCCATTGGTTAAAACAGTAATCTCCGTGTTAGGTTACATGAACAAAACCAGCTATGAGTCTACCTGACCTCTAGCTGGTTATTTTTTATTTCTCCCATATTTCGATAACACGCCTCTAATATGGGTTCAAACTCTGATCAAGATCATACTTAATCTTAACTTTCACCAAAACAAGTTAAAATCGCTTTACCTCACATCGTTATATGATACTGTATATAACGTAATTTTCATTTACATTGCTTTTGCTAATTATAGCGGCCAGTATTTATACTGGCTCTTTTTTATGAAATCATGCTAAAACCCTCTTCTTCATCCCCCATTTTAGGCCTAATCTGCTATAGTATTTTTCTAGTACCAGATAGAGTTATTATTCATTGTGTGCAAAATAGAGGTATGACTATGAAGCGTTTGTTACTGGCTTTTTGCCTGGCTCCAGCCCTTGTTATGGCTGATAATGCCCCATTAAATATTAGTGAAATAGCCAAAGATTATTGTGAGATCACTGGTCAAGCACTAAGTGAAGCATACAGCACTGACAAAACTAGCAGTGAATTAACCCAATCAACCATTGCTAAATTGAAAAGTGAAAATGTCGACCTCAAGCAATTAGCCACTGTAGAGTCAGACCTCCGCGAAAATCTAACATCAGCGATTGACACCGTACGTAGCAATAAATCTAAGTTTGCTAATGAAGCTGACTTCAATAAATCATTAAATGACTCCATTTCAGCTTGTAAGATCCAAACTGAACTACTTTTGAATAAATCTTAATCATTTAATTTTTAAAAAAAGAAAAAGCGCTCAAACTAAAATTTGAGCGCTTTTTTATTAATTGGTTGTTTTTTTAACACACAACTGTTCAATCGAGAATTGTAATTCAGGTGTTTCACTAATAATCAATTGCCCATGCTCAGAGAAACGCCCTTCTTTAATGCTGACATTTGCAACAAATGGTAGCGAGCTATCTTGGCTCGATAAGCGGTATAAGCCGCAAACCCGATAACTCTCTCCTTCCTTAAACTCGCTTTTTTGCACTATATCCACATCACTGAACTCAATTACTGATGCATTTCCTAGCTTTTTTTCCACCATGCTTTGCGCTTCATTTTTAACATCTGAGTCACCAATACTGGTATAAGAATGGTATGCAAATACGCCTAAAGCCAATAGCAATACAATTAATAATTTTGTTTTTATACGTTTCAACGCATCACCTTTCTACTTTATGATAACTTAACCTAGTATAAATGTATTATATCAATTTGAGTAAACAATTTGAGCTTTTGCCTTACGCATTTACGTTTGTCCTAACCAGTTGACACTACTTTATAAAAATTAGTTTTTAAATTGAAAACATAACCAATGTCCTTCCTATTATTATTGATTCAATCTATATCTATTAAATTAACATTAATAAAAAAACATTTTTTATTTATTTATTTAGTTTTATACTGGCCTATATACTACCTGACTGATTTAATATATTTTTATGAAAGAAAAAATCGTTAAAAACCTTGTTAGCCTAACTCATGGTACCAACAATGATGTTAAAATAGCGGCGATAAATGCATTAGGCGATTATATTTGTTCTATTGAACAAGAAGATGCTATCGATAGACTATTAGCTTTATGTGAGGATTATAATAAAGATATTGCTGTAGCATCAATTGTATCAATTAGCAAACTAGCTAAATTCTTCCATGAAACCCAACAAAACAAAACCAATTAAAAAAATAACGATTTAACGTAAAATTCATTTATTTAACAAATGATTTGCATTATGAGAAAATAAAGGAAGAAACATGACTGAATTATGGTTTATTCATTTAGATAAGTAAATTCAATTGAATTAATTAATTCCAATGGCAGAATAATAATCAATAAATATCTAAAGGAGATATAACATGAATATATTAAAACCATTAATTCTCAGTGCAAGTTTAATCGCGATTAGCTTTTCAACATTCGCTTACCCAGGAGATGGTAATGGTTCATGGCACCGCGGAGGGTACCAAAACCAACAGCAATATAATGATAGGCCTTGCGATAATTACCGCCACTCTAATCATGCAAATCGTCACCGTGGTATGATGCAGTATTCAACATCAATTCAAACTACTCAACCAGATGAAACACTGAAAAAAATTGCTGCAGATGCTCCTAAAGGAGAAAATGGTAAACAATATATGGTTAAAGTTGCGGTTGTAGAAATTACACCTAACTTTCC
Source organism: Providencia sp. PROV004 (assembly GCF_011045615.1). NCBI lineage: Bacteria > Pseudomonadati > Pseudomonadota > Gammaproteobacteria > Enterobacterales > Morganellaceae > Providencia > Providencia sp. PROV004. The sequence goes on along the minus strand of NZ_CP042859.1, from coordinate 2,172,085 downwards.
AGTACAAGGCCAATAATTTTTACCAAGGGTAGAATAAACTACCCTTTTTTGTTTATATGACTTCAATGGTTATACCCCCCCATAATTGATCCCCCTTACTTTGCTATCTTGGCATGACATGTTTCTTTTCTTATTTACCGTAGATAAATTTGCAATAGTTCAGAAACTAACCAGATGAATAAGTAATCATAAAAAGTAAATAATTATTTACTTTGGAACTATTTTGAGTAATCTAATACTTTCAAAGATAATAATTTCAGGGAATAACTATGGATCGCCGTTCGTTTCTTAAATCCACATCACTAGTTGCAGGTGGAATTGCACTTAACTCACTTTTTAATCAAGCCATTGCGCAAACAAACAACATAAATATACCAAGTGAAAAACAACCTCTCTTGCTGAATTTTAATGAAAATTCATTAGGGATGTCACCGAGTGCAAAAGAGGCCATTATCAAAGCGTTACCTAATGCATTTCGTTATCCGGATGACGCTCGTGCTGAATTACAGCATAATATTGGTGAGCTCTACAGTTTATCTAATAAGCACATTAGTATGGGTAATGGATCATCTGAAACGATTCAAGCTGTTGTCGCTATGTTGGCAAATAAAGCAAACAAACTCGGTAAAAAAATTCAACTAGTCACCCCTGATCCAACGTTCAATTATGCAGAACTTTATTCTCTGCCATTAAGTATTAAGATAACCAAAATTCCTTTAAAAACTGATTTATCATTTGATCTAGAAGGAATGGAAAAAGCTGCTAATGATTTTGACGGTTTATCAATGGTCTATATTTGTAACCCGAATAACCCGACAGCAATGATCACGCCTTATAGCCAGTTGGTTAAATGGATGAGTAAAGAGTCTGACAACACATTTTTTATCGTTGATGAAGCTTACGCCGAGTTTGTTGAAGACCCAAATTTTACGAGTGCTATTCAATTAGTCAAAAAAGGCCAAAATAACCTGATTGTCACACGTACTTTCTCAAAAATTTTCGCCTTAGCAGGTTTAAGAGTTGGCTATGGTGTTGCGACCCCCGAAATTATTGCTGCTGTAGACGAATTTTTATCTATTGATAATACCAATACAGCGGGAGCAGTCGCTGCAATAGCGTCTCTAAAGGATAAATCATTTATTGAATACAGCCTAAAATCTAACAATATTTCGAGAAAAATCGTAGAAAAAGCATTAAATGAGATTGGGTTAGAATATGCCCCATCACAGGCTAATTTTATTTTCCATAAAGTTAAAGGTGACGTAAAAACCTATCAACAACGTATGGCTGAAGCTCATGTTATGGTTGGCCGTGAATTCCCACCTGCCATTGGCTGGAATAGACTCACACTAGGAACCCCCGAAGAAATGCAGCAATTTGTTGTGATATTAAAGCAGTTTCATGAAAAAGGATGGGTATAAATTAAGTTCTCTCCAAAAAGAGCAGTTCAAGCTGCTCTTTTTACATTAAAATGGCCCCTTAAAGATAAAAAAGGCGCCTGCAAAAATAAAAATAAAACCAATTAAATGGTTAATGGTAAAATTTTCACCTAAATATAATACCGAAAAAAGAACAAAAACACAGAGTGTTATCACCTCTTGCATTGTTTTTAATTCAGCCGCACTGTAATACTGATGCCCTAACCGATTAGCTGGCACTGCAAAACAGTATTCAACCAATGCAATTAACCAGCTAAAGAAAATAACAACATACAACGGCTTTGTTGTGAACTTTAAATGGCCGTACCAAGCAAACATCATAAATACATTTGAAATAATAAGTAAGAATACTGGATAAAATTTAGTTAACATGCTGATTCAATAGACAAACAATAAATAACCGATATTATGAGGTTAGAATTAACACACGACAATGTGCTCCCATAAATACCCCTGCGCTTCATATCATAAATTTAAACGTATTTAGCAATCATTACGAGGTAATAATGAATATTAAATATGAATTAATGACACAACCAGATTGTCCTGCTGTCGCTCAATTATTGCAATCTAATTCTGAATCCCAACAAGGTGGATTACTCGGTGAATACCCTCAAGCCAAAGTCAATGCAATGTTTGCAGGAAGTCTGACTCCCGTTGTAGCTCGAGATGGAAATAAAATTATCGCTGTCGTATTTAGCTTTGACCCTAATTCCTCATCCCTACCCCCTATAGCACATTTGATCATTAAACAGCATGCAGAAATTGTACAAGGCAACTGGTTCTATGGTCCTGTTTGTATCGATAGTGATTATCGAGGGAGAAATATTCTCAAATCACTTTTTGATAAAATTTGTTCGTACAACCAAGGAAAGCCTATTGCCTTTATTAATGCAGACAATCTCAGATCGCTTATGGCGCATCAAAAAATAGGCATGAGCAATGCCACTAACTTTGAATTTAATGGCATCACATATCATCTAATGGTAGGGAGTTAATTGTGTACCAATTGGTACATTTTTATTTTAATTTGCTTATTTTTTGCTACACTGTGACAAATTATTGTATACAGGAGTCATTTTATGACAGATTTCATTAGTGCAAATCAAAAAGCATGGGATAAACAAGCTGAATCACAACTTGCTTGGTCAACCCCCGTTGATTCCAAAACTATCAATGATGCCAAACAGGGAAAATGGCAAGTTCATTTAACACCAACTCCTGTTGATGATACTTGGTTAGGGAATGTAAAAGATAAAAAAATTCTTTGCTTAGCTTCTGCGGGGGGGCAGCAAGCTCCGATACTCGCGGCAGCAGGAGCAAATGTGACTGTTTTTGATTTTTCTCAGAAACAGCTTGAACAAGACAAAATGGTGGCAGAAAGAGATAATTTAACCTTAGAGATTGTTCAAGGTGACATGCGATCATTACACATGTTTGCTAATGAAACATTTGATATTATATTTCATCCTATTTCTAATCTGTATATTCCGGATGTTAACCCTGTCTGGCAAGAATGCTACCGTGTTTTAAAACCAAATGGACGACTGTTATCCAGTTTTTTTAATCCTGTTGTTTTTATTGGGGAACGAGATAAGCAATATGACGAACAAGGTATAATAAAGCCAAGTTACACTATGCCTTACTCCGAACTATCTACTTTATCGGCAGAGCAAATAGCACAAAAGCAGGCAAAGCAAGAAGCTTTTGTATTTGGTCATTCACTGACAGATCTCATTGGTGGGCAAATAAAGGTAGGTTTTCATATCACAGGCTTTAAAGAGGACTGGCAACCTAATCCACGCTTTGTCGTTGACAATTATCTACCCACATTCCTAGCGACGATGGCAGTTAAATCAAATTAATATTAGTGACGCTCGTTTTGCTAGCAACTCAACGAGCTATCATTAATTTAGCTTCTTTTACAATATCTATCCCACACAGCTTCAAATTGTTCTGCGGGAATAATATCATCTGTTTTTTCTACAAAAGGAATGGATATCATTACTTTTCCAGCTCTATTTTTATGAAGCCTAACGATAAATCTTTTATAGCCATGGGGTAACTCATTTTCAAAACCAAAGACTTCACCGCAATAATAGCCCGTTTCATCCCCTTCTTCATTTTTCGTCAATACATAATATTGAACATTTTTATAATTTGCAGCCGAAGGGTAAGCAAGAAAATCTTCGACAGAACTTTTCACTCGGCTTTCAGTATCTAACTCAGCATCAAGTTTAACTTCAGTCATAATTCCTGCAATATACGCACAGCCAGCAACTAACAGTAATACCAGGGTTCTTAATAACATTTTAATGGTACAGCTCAATAGAAAACATTGCTTATCATTATAGTTAATACTTAAATTTTTGCGACTATAGCCAACCATGTTTAAGCCGTCAGCATATCGAGAGAGTTTAGTTTTATGATGTTTTATAGCTAATTATTTTACTCTATGTTATTTATTGAGTGAGTTGCCATATATAAACTAATATTGCCGCTGTTATTATCCAAATAGCGGTTGCCATACTTAAACTTCCCCAAGCGGTCATTTTCGTTGCTAATAAATATACCGTTAGTAAATACATTGCATAAGGAATGAGAGACCAGAGCCCAAACAGTGCAGTTTTTCTGAGAGCTTCTGTTCCTTGTTCTTGAACGACGATAACATGAGCAATTAATGCAAATGTAGGAAATAACGGAACTAAACCTGCAATATAGTAAATTTTACTACGTGAAAATAGTGCAATAATCAATACGGCTAAAGCACCTAAAAGGCATTTAAAGAATAAAGAAAGCATACCGCACTCTAGGCTCAAATTTTAAACGTTGACTATTATTATCACAAATCACTCGTAAATTAACTCTCTTGTAGGTAGCAATCTACAACAATTATTTCCTCTTATTCCCTCGTTATCAGTAAAAGTTGCCTAATCCCTTTCAATTTTATGAGCTAAGTCAAATTGTTGAATATAAAGTATCCAGAATTAGTGCCGATACATTTACTTAGTCCCTACGCCTGATGCTTTCGCGTGACTACATATAACTTTTTAGCTATCGGACAGCTTCGATTTGCTCATGGTTAATAACGTTATGTTTAGAAGTCGTTCTTAGTATGCGTACAAACATACTACTCGATGGTATGAAAGGAAATAATCAATGATGTCTGGTAATTTAAAAAAAATTAATTTTAGTTCAGCTAAATTCTCTTTTTCTGGTTTTAAGACAACAACCCTAGTCTGGTTTATTTCAGGCCTGCTTATCGCCCTTCTTCTTTCAACCTGTTGGTTTTTCTTTAGTTCTTTAAAACAATATCAAGAAACATTAACCAAGCTCGATACTATCTATAACGAACAAACACAGTTGAATAATACATGGCAGTCTTTATTACAGGCACGAAATACTTTAAATCGTGCTAGCTCTCGCCATTTGTTGATTATCAATAAGATGAAAACTTCAAATACTGACATAGATAGCCTTATCGCGTTTTATCATAAAAAAATGGCAGAAACAGGTAATTATTGGGATGCATTCACTGCCACCTCACTCTACAAAAACAGCGATAAATTTGCTGAGTTAGAAAAATCATATAAAGCGTTATATGCTGCATTGAATGAACTTTCAGTCTTTCTAGTTCAAGGAAAAACATATGACTTTTTAAACCAGCCGACTCAAGGATTTCAGGATACATTTGAGAAAAACTACGTAAGTTATCATCAACAATTAAATAGTAGTTATCATGATATTGCTCTTGCAAGTGAGCAACTGTATAAACAAAGTTTGATTGGTTTAATCATTACTATCTCAATAGTTATCCTCTTAGCTCTATTTATTCGATTTATTCTACAACTTTTCTTTATTCGCCCACTAAACCAAGTTATTGATGGTATTGAAAAAGTTAGCCAAGGCGTTTTATATCACAGCTTTGATAATAAAGGGTTATATGAGATCAAGTTACTTAAACAGCATGTGTCTAATATGCAAAGTAAACTGATTGATATCGTCAAAAATATTTATGACAACACTCACCATATAAAAGTTGAACTTGGTGACATCACTCAAATGAATCACGACCTTTCTATTCGAGCAGATCAACAGGCCGCAGCCATTGTTGAAACAGCAGCCAGTGTCGAAGAGCTCGATTCCTCTTTTAAATTAAATACGGCCCACACTAACCAATCGTGTCAATTGATGTCCGAGACGAGTGTAACGATTGATAAAAGTAATGAACTTATTTCTGATGTTGTAGAAAACATGGATGATATTGTCGATTTTTCCAAAGAAATCAGTAAAATCACCTCCACCATCGATAACATTGCTTTTCAAACTAATTTATTAGCATTGAATGCCGCTGTAGAAGCTGCCAGAGTGGGTGAACATGGCAAGGGCTTTGCGGTTGTCGCAAATGAAGTACGCGAATTATCAATTAGTTGTACTCAGGCATCCAAAGAAATTAAGCTATTAATTAATAATTCAAACGATAAAATTAATCACTGTTTCCAATTAGCTGCGGATGCAAATGATAATATCGTTTCAATTGCACAAGACACATCTAATATCAATGAAATGATCCAAAGTGTTGCCCTTGCTTCGAATGAGCAAACCCATGGGGTAAGCCAAATACACTTAGCAATTAATGAGTTAGATAACACCACACAAGCGAATGCAGCTATGACTCGCGAATTGCAATCATCCTTAAAAGCGTTAGAGTCTCAATCAGATTTATTAGAAGATATTATTTCTATTTTTCACACAGAACCGAAAAGTGACCATGAAGTTGACAGTGATATTCACTACGAGGTGAAAAAAGTAAAATAATTTGTCTAAACATGTATTATCTTGTATCGCAATTTATTTAGGAGGTTGGCTTTAGATAGTCGCCTCCGATAATTTTCTCATATCCCTCTCATTCCTCCAATTTTTGTTACTATGTTTTATCGCCATTTAATAACTTTTTACAGTTTATCTGATATAACAGATTACGATTACTTCTATTAAACATGAGTTCATGATGACAATAAAAATTACTGTTCTTGTAGATAATAATACCCTAATTGATAGCTATTTTTGCGGTGAACCCGGTGTTTGCTACTATATCGAAGCTGATAATAAAAAAATATTATTCGATACAGGCTATTCAGATATATTTATTGATAATGCACATATCTTAAATATTGACCTTGCTGAGATCACTGATCTGGTTCTTTCTCACGGCCACAACGATCACACATGGGGCTTAAGTCACTTAATTCAACATTTTGACCGCCGTAACATTGAAACACAAGAAGCTAAGCACCTGATATACCATCCAGATGCCCTAATTCCAAAAAAATTTCAATCTAAAGTCATCGGAGCGAATACACCTAAAGAGTTTTTAGCTTCTTATTTTCATTGTATTGAAACGACTAAGCCATATTATCTTTCTGAAAATATTATATTTTTAGGCCAAATTCCTAGAGCCAATAGCTTTGAAGGAAAAGACCCCATTGGTACTACCCTCGACTTCAACCATAATATCGTTGACGACTATGTCTTTGATGACTCTGCACTTGCCATTAAAACATCGGAAGGCCTAATTGTGATAACGGGTTGCTCTCATTCTGGAATTTGCAATATTACTGAATATGCAAAGCATGTAACTGGCATCAATAACATTGTTACTGTGATAGGCGGGTTTCATTTGCAGCAAGCCTCAGAAGAAGTTTTAGAACAAACAGGTAATTACTTTCGCCAGCAAGATTTAAAATTTATACACCCATGTCACTGTACCGATCTTAACGCCAAAATACATTTAGCGAAATTTGCGCCCGTACAAGAAGTTGGCACAGGGTTACAGTTAACTTACTCAAGTTAATATAAAACCAGTTAACACAAAATAGAATAAAGTAAAACCTAGTGTTACATTAGGTTTTACTTACACCAGTAATATTAAGCCCTTACAAAAACAATCAAAATTTATGTTCTTGAACCCAAATCTTCATCCGTATTACTGCCTTTAATCATTCTTGTCATTTCTTCGCAACGGATAATTTTCCCATCTTCTATTTGAAAACAAGCAAATACCTCAAATTCACTTATTGAACCATCTTTTTTAGTCGCTTTTGCCAGATGCTGAGTATGAACACAGCCATCCCCTTCTGCGATCGATTTTATAGTAATAACGATTGATTCAGTGGCTTCTTTCAATACCTGCAAATGGGCAATAAACTCATTAAAATTAATTTGTTTTCCATCAACAACTTGGATATATTTATCTGAAAAATATTGCTTAGCCACAGACAACGAACCTATATCCTCGCCCAATACCGCATTTAATGCTTGTGTTACCCACTGCGCGTTAGTCATATTTTATCCCTTATCATAAAAACAGCTTTCATCATTGTTATGGGAGTATTATTTTGTATTTCAAGTCAAAAACCAATTTATTATCTTTTTAATTTTATTCTTATACTATATTTCAATAATTTCTTATTTGTCCGTAATTTAATCTACAAAATACCACTTAATTTACCATTTTTATGATTACTCTGATTTGGATTAAGCACTAATCACTGGTATTATCTAATGGTCTATCTAAGCAATAGACACCTTATAACAATAACTATAAATATACATTTCCATTAGATACCCCTGCATGCAGGGGCTTTTTTTATTAAATAATTTCATCCCCCAAAAAACCATTATTGATAACCTGTGACTTTTTCCTCATTTTACGACTCTCCTAATTGCTAACATCATACTCCAATCCCATACTTTTTAAGCATTATGAAAATATCTTAGCTAACCACCTAAAGAGGTTAATCATGAAGTTACTTTTGTTAGGATGCATACTTACTGCTTCTTTTTCTTTGCAAGCAATTGCCGCTACTGAAACGCCGATCCGGCTAGTTATCCACGGTGGTGCTGGTACTATTACAAAAAATACAATCACGCCTGAACAAGAAAAAGCATACCAAGATAAATTAAATGAAGCGCTAAAAGCAGGTTATAACGTATTGAATAAAGGAGGTTCTAGCCTTGATGCAGTACAAGCTTCCATTAATGTAATGGAAGATTCGCCTTTGTTTAATGCAGGCAAAGGTGCGGTATTCACTCACGATGGAAAAAATGAAATGGATGCCTCAATTATGGATGGTAGTAACCTGAAAGCAGGCGCCGTTGCTGGTGTTACCAATATCAAAAACCCAATCAATGCCGCCTATGCTGTTATGACAAAGAGCCCTCACGTGATGATGGTTTCTAAAGGTGCTGAGCAATTTGCTGCAGAGCAAGGCATTGAAATTGTTGATCCATCTTATTTCCGTACTGATTTTCGCTGGGAACAATTGCAAAAAGCGAAAGAAAAAGAAAAAGTCGTATTAGATCATGATGGGAAAACAGCTGCACTATTTGTAGACCCTATGTTATACGATTATAAATATGGCACTGTTGGAGCTGTTGCTTTAGACAAACAAGGTAACCTTGCAGCTGGTACATCAACAGGGGGTATGACAAACAAACGGTATGGTCGCGTTGGTGACTCGCCTATTATTGGTGCAGGAAATTATGCAGATAATAATACCGTAGCTGTTTCCGCAACAGGCTCTGGAGAAATGTTTATTCGTACAGCAACGGCTCATAATATTGCAGCACAGGTAAAATATAATAAAGCCACCCTTTCTGATGCATCTCGTAATGCACTCGATGACGTTAAAGCTATCGGAGGCAGTGGCGGTGTAATTGTATTGGATAAATCTGGCAATTACGCAATGGAATTTAATTCAGAAGGTATGTACCGTGGAACTATAGGTGATGACGGTATCCCTCATGTATCTATTTATAAAGAATAAACTTTAAATAAACAACAATCCCTCAGACTTAATTAATAAGTATTGAGGGATTTTTATTTCTATTATGACAATATTAAGATGAATGACAGTTACAATCTTTAACTATTTGTAAAAGAAATAAACATGCAATTAGAGTAGGTTAATTAATAATTATAACTTTTATAAAAGGTATTTTTATGCGATTTAATCTAACTCAAGTAAATATATTAGAAGAAAACACAAAGGTTACAGGGTTACATATAACTTTACTCGGTGATGATAGTTCTGTTCATACACTTAAAATGGATATAAAAGGTTTGGATACCATGAACATGAGTTTAAGAGATATAGAAAAATATGCTATTAAACAACTTAAACATAACTTTGAACATTGTTCTAATGGTTAAATTTTACGATTACTTCTAGGCAATAATAAAATTTATTGCCATATAAATAAAATTTTTATTCTTCATCAGGATTTTTAAGCACTTTATATATTTCTTCTTTTAATCGTAGTTTCTGTTTTTTTAACTCAACCACCTCATCGCCATACCCTCTTCGGTCTGAATGTTCCAATCTTGCAATTTCATGGTCTAACTGATTATGTTTTTCAAAAAGAGCACGAAAATGAGGGCTTGATTGACGAAGTTGAGAAATTAAATCGCGGTACTCTGGAAACATAAGTTATTTCTCCTGCGTTAGTATTATCAGCACATAATCTAATCATTTTCACCTAAATCAAAAATAATATCATCCACCTTATATCAAATTTACAACCGACTTCAACTAAATTCCATGTCATTTCGAGTTAAGCATCATCACTATGTTAGCTTAAGCAAGTTATTAATACTTTATTTATGGGTTCATTAAGTTATCAATAAAAGACAGCATCATAATGACTCTATTACACAATGCGTTAATGTTAATATAGCATTTCTACCTCTCATGAAATTTAAACCAATGAGTAAGGTGCACTCAAAAATTTAAGATATCTATTTAGAACTCGGGAAAATAAATGCAAATTAAAAATACCGGCGAAATTGAGCAAGATATTCAGGTATACCTTGTGAATTCTTTCACACAAAATAATACTGGTGGCAACCCTGCTGGTGTTGTTCTCAACCCGCCAGCACTCAGTACTTCACAAAAAATAGCTATTGCGCAACAAGTCGGTTTTTCAGAAACAGCATTTGTCTATAATGGTGAACAAACTGATTTTGAAGTAGATTTCTACACCGCTGAAGGTGAAGTCGATTTTTGTGGTCATGCCACATTAGCGGTGTTTTTCACTTTAGCGTCACTTAAGCTGATTTGCTCTGGGTGTTACACCCAAAAAACCAAGGCCGGTATTCTAAGTGTGTCTGTTAGCCCGAACAATATCGTTATGGAGCAAGCGCTACCCATCCTGCGAGATGGACCTAATATCAATGAAGTTGCAGCAGCCCTTGGCATAACGAGTGACATTATCACTGAAACAAGCTTACCTATCATGATAATTTCAACTGGGTTACCCGACATTATTATTCCCGTAAAAACAGGTTATTTAAATTTACTACAGCCTAATTATGAAGCAATAGCGAAACTAAGCCGTGAATTCAATACGATCGGCTTCCATGTATTTGAGTTAAATCAAGACACATCAATCACAGCACATTGCCGAAATTTCGCACCGCTCTATGGAATAAATGAGGAATCGGCAACAGGCAGCGCTAGCGGAGCGCTTGGCTGCTATTTGGTCAATTATGTCTTACCAAATGAAACTCAATTTCTATTTGAGCAAGGTCGTGCCATGGGATGCACCTCATCGATTCAAGTAAACATTCACTCACAAGCGAAAAAGATTACTCAAGTGAAAGTTGGCGGCCAAGCCGCCATGATGGGAGCTCGAATAATACATATTTAACTAGAAGTACAATATGTTAGGCCATAGATTATGATTTAATTATTCAATAAAACAATGAGGCTAGCACATGCAAGATTGGAACCCTGATTTGTATCTGCAATTTAAACAGGAAAGAACTCGCCCATCATATGACTTAATCCGCCATATTCATGCCGATAACGTATGTAATTTAACCGATTTAGGTTGTGGTCCAGGTAATTCAACTCAAATACTTCGTGAAATGTACCCATTAGCAAGAATAATTGGGGTCGATAACTCTCCTGCCATGCTAGTTGAAGCAAAAAAGAACCTTCCTGACTGCCAGTTTATAGATGCAAACATTGAAACCTGGGTTCCTGAAATCAAACAGGACCTTATATTTGCCAATGCTTCGTTACAATGGTTACCTGATCACAACCTATTATTCCCTCATCTTGTTGATCAATTAAAAAGCAACGGTATTTTAGCCATCCAGATGCCAAATAATTGGAATGAACCCACACATGCTTTAATGCGCAAAGTGGCCAGTGAGCAAGCGATTTCCGCCGTCAATAGAACAGCGCTTTTATCAATAGCTGAATATTATGATTTGCTTTCAGCAGCCCATTGTTCTGTTGATATATGGCAAACGACTTATTATCACGTCATGCCATCGATTGATTCAATCATTGATTGGTTAAGCGCGACAGGATTAAGACCCTACGTTGAAAACCTAGATAAAAAACAAACCGAACAATTTCTCGCTCGTTACCATGAATTATTAACAGAAGCTTACCCAGCACAAGATAATGGCTATGTTTTAATGCCATTTCCTCGATTGTTTATCATCGCAAGAAAGCTTAACTAGTTAGTATGGAAATTTTTCCCATGGATGGGATAGTCTAGCAATATAATGAAATGCTAAGCTGTTAGCCTATAACTATCTTCGATTAACTCCTTGAGTTCATCATCAGTAAGGCGCCCTGGCAACTTTATCGTAATCCAATGCTCTTTATTCATATGATACGCTGGATAAATATCATCTTTTAACCGCAATGAACCAATAAGTTCAGGGGGAGCTTTAAGGTTGATAATATTAATTACCTCCTCATTTTTATTTATTTCTAATTTCTTAGATGAAATACGCATAATAACTGCAAACCACTTTGCGTTGTTTTTTCGTCTAAAAACAATATATTCAGGGTACTTCATCCATGGAGTTTCAGGCTCCACACCATAATTATGCTGAATATAATCAATCAATTCACTTCTGTTCATTTTATCATTCCATCTCATCAATGATGATTAAATAAAATTACTTACCTACGGAATTATACGCCTTCTCGCTCGCTCTGTAACAATATCTTTATTTCATACAGTTATACTCAAAGGAGTTTTCTTTTACTAAAATTCTTATGGCAACATGAATATCACCAGTGAATCTTCTAGAGGAACTATTGAACCGAGATTTATTTTTCGAACGATAAATTAACAAAGAACAGTTACTAAATAGAAATCACTTTAATGATCCCAAGCAACCACAAGACCATTATAGTGAATAATGTGCTTAATTACTGACATCGATTATCCCAAATCTTCTGAAAATCCGGCTCAGAGATCATTTCCCCCTCGAAATCAAATAAAGGAATGGAAAACACGCACTGGCCTTCATGATTAGCAGCAACTTCAACAATAAACCGCTTATACTTATATGGTAAATCATCTTTAAATGTAAACACTTCACCACATACATCCCCAATAACCTTATGACCCATCATTGAACCATGTGAATAGAATTTAACATTTCTCATGTCAGCAGCTTTCGGTTGGTGCATAAAATCCACTACTGTCTGTTTAGCGCCATCAATAAGGGTTGGTTTTTTACTAAAGTTTATTGAAACACCTATGATAAAGGCTAATAATATCAACAACAAAACACATAGAACTCGCAAAATTTTGGTGTACACAACAAGCTACCACTCCTGATATTAATTGCTTATAATGTATTCCTAATATACGTTTAGGGCAATCATAACCCCTATTTAGCGTGTGATTTGCTTAAGTCCTTTGAAGAAAACCATATCTGTTTTGCACTTACATGAACCCTTTTCTGTTAAAACTCGCTATTATCATTCGATGTTGTATCTATCATGGCAGATAAAATCTGATACAAATATTACAACTGATAAAACATCAATTATGTGTATTTAATCAATCTTGAATATGTATATTCACCCATTATTTTATAAGAAAATTAATATTTGAGGGTGCTAATTTTTACATTTAGTTAAAAATGCACCAATTCAATTCACATAGGAAGTAATTATTTAAAGAATATAACAATAAACACTAAAGACAACCTTTACCTTTGGAAATATGAATAGCTATACTGTTTTATTTTTCAGCAGTAAATAAATAATAAACGCATGGTTCCATATTGAAACGAGACATGAAAATTTCACCCTTCACAATTAATTTACTCAAGTATATAAAACCACTGCCGATATTCTAAATAATCACGACTAGATTTAATATAGATCCGTTATTACTCATAGTAAAATCAGTACATAATAAAATTCCCTGGACTGATTTATTATTATCCAATCAATTAATTTGTAACAAAACATTTCAATTGGTAATATTTTATTACCAATATGATACAGCATTGTAAATAAGGATATTTATATATGTATAAATTAAATAGAAATATAGAATAAAAAAATAGAATAAATAAAATACTAAACAATAAGCATAATTTAATCATTAAAATTAATATTCAATGTATCATATAAAAATGAAATCGCAAATACTCTTTATACGAGTAAATACAATTGTCAATTCATTTATCTCGCAATATTGGAAAAATAGCAAAAACTGATTTAATTGCTATTTATCAATATGTTGTTACAAGCTGAAAATTAAAATCAAACGATTGACTTTTCTCTTTCAATCGATTACGCCTATGAAAAATATATCATTAAGCGTTTTAAACGATTGTACTTAATATTATTATTTGATTAATTTTTATCTCAGAAAATTCTTACTCACTATAGGGGTTAATATGGATCGTGCTATTTTAAATAGCAAAGTAAACATCTTAATTGGAAATTATTTAAGGCAGAAACGTATCGAAAATGATCTGACAGGAGAAGATATAAGCAAATTACTTCATGTCAGTCAACAACAGGTTTCACGCTACGAAAATGGTGTTAATACTATATCATTCAGTCTAATTTTAATGTTTTTAATACAATTAAACATTAGCGTAGAATCCTTCTTCGTTTCTTTATTAAAAGAATTGGAGAGCGAAGGTGAAATTATTGATTTGGGTTTAAATTTATATTCAAATTCATTACCCAACAGAAAACAATATCTTTATTTATAATAACATTCATTATCAACAAAAATACTGCACCAACACCAATATGCTAGAAAAAGAAATAATAAAGAAAGAAATCACACAAAGGAATAAGAACCTTGGTGAATATATAAAAATTATAAGAGTGAAAAATAAAATATCAACTCATGAAATGGCAATTAATTTGGATATTACAGAAAGTCATTATATAGAGTATGAGCATGGAGGCACCTCAATTTATGCAGATCATTTAATAACCATATCTAAAATTTTTAATATAAATATAAATGTATTCTTAAATGTATATATGAAAAACTAGATATTACCACCTGTGTTAAAAGGCTTGGCTGCTGCTAGCCTTTTAACCTTTTCCCCCTGATTTGTCTACATGCTTAAACTTGAAACTAAGCCATCGAGTTGGGCAAAAACCTATGTTATGACCGAAGAATTTTTCTAAATGCACAAACGGGAGTTTTAAGCTCTCGTTTTTCATCTCATAATACCAAGACTATGTAATGCACTACCCTTAGGGTTTATTAACAATTTATTGAATTGACAATGATTATTATTCAGTGCTAATTATGATTATAATAACTAAATTTGAACATTTTTCTTTACGCAAGATTAGTAAGTTAACCAAATACCCTGTAGGGCGTAACATGAATAATTACTGCTTTTTTATCAAGTCGGAAAAAACCTAAATCAAGCGAACAAGAAATACAAAAGCTGCTGGCTATATACAGCAATTTGAAGAGGTTGAAGCCCCTTCAAGCAAGAAAACACTTGAACGTTTTGCCGATACTCGCAGTGAAGAAGTTAAAAATATCTATGCCTTTGCTGGTGCTGATATCCTTTTAGGCATCGTTGGCGCTGTCGCAATGGTGTTTAAATAGCGTAGGCTGAAGATTACAAAAGTAGATGCTGAGAATATATGCATTCAATTTCCTCATAGCGTGTTTGCTTCTATCCTGATAAGTTTACTAGGTTGTTAGTCCGTATCTGATTCATTATATCCACACGAATTTTCAAGCAAATCGTGGTGAACAAATAACTACAAATATAATAACAACAAACTTTAAAAATGCGCTAAATAAGTCCGGTTCTGATTGTGGAGAAAAAACGCCAACTTTATTCTATGAGCGACGCTCTTTATCAGAAGGCTATATCTCGAATAGAGAGTTGATACATTAAACTCAAATCAATCCTCTCCATGATATCGACTCGTTCTTATTGGAAAACCTAACCACTTAAAATAGATAAAAAGGAATGTCTTAATGTTGTCTAAAGTCACTCGATTATTCCCATTATGGGCTCTACTCTTATCCATATTTGCTTATTATACACCAAACTCATTTACAGGGATCTCCCCGTTTATTAGCTACTTACTGATGCTAATTATGTTTACTATGGGAGTAACACTTAGAATTAGCGATTTTAAACGCGTCGTGACAAGACCCGCCCCAGTGATTATTTGTACCTTTATTCATTACTTGATTATGCCCCTAGCAGCTTGGCTTTTGGCTAAAGCTTTTGATATGCCAGCTGATCTTGCCGTTGGAATGATATTAGTGGGTAGCGTGGCGAGTGGAACGGCTTCAAACGTGATGATCTATTTAGCGCGCGGGGATGTGGCATTATCTGTTACGATTTCATCGGTATCTACCTTGGTTGGCGTATTTGCAACACCTTTATTGACTCTGTTATATGCAGATACATCAATTAGTGTAAATGTCATGGGTATGTTGCTGTCTATCTTACAAATCGTAATTATCCCTATCATTGCAGGGTTAGTCATTCATCATCTTTTCAGTGAAATAGTGAAAAAAATTGAACCATTTTTACCTTCTTTATCAATGATTTGTATATTAGCAATAATCAGTGCTGTCGTTGCAGGTAGCCAAAGCCATATTGCTTCTGTTGGATTTATGGTCGCTATTGCTGTTGTATTACATAATGGAATCGGTTTAATTGGTGGCTATTGGGGCGGGCGTTTATTTGGTTTTGATGAGTCAACTTGCCGAACTTTGGCAATTGAAGTTGGCATGCAAAACTCAGGGTTAGCAGCAACTTTAGGAGCGCAATACTTTGGTGCTATGGCTGCTCTTCCAGGCGCATTGTTTTCTGTTTGGCATAACTTATCGGGCTCTTTACTCGCCGGATATTGGCAAGGAAAACCAACTAAATAGATACTGTTTGAATACTTAATATCCCCATTAAAAAATTGAGCTACCCAATAATTTGGGTAGTTCCAGTAAAAAGACCATTCCTTGTCATATAGAGGACTAAAGATTTAATATAATGAAAGGTACTCCGCAATAATTTGCCCTTGATGCATTAAAATAATGTGATCAGCAAAGCGAGCCGTAAGGTTTAAATCGCGTAATACACAACACACATTTATTTTTCGTGTATTGACTAGATGCCGTAACAAACGAAAAAGATGTTGTTGGTGGTGAATATCGAGTACTGATGTCGGTTTATTCAAAAATAACCATTTAGATACAGGTTCATCTCCCCAAAGCTGAGCCAATAATATTGCCAACACCCTGCCCACCAGTGCCAAAAACTAACCATCTTGCCATTAATTATTCTCTTTAAGTTGCTTAACTAATAAACGAAAAGCTTCAAGTTGTTCCTGTAATAATTGACGGTGTTCATCACGCCCTAAGAAAATTTTAAACATGGCATCTCCTGATTGATTAAAAAATAAAATCGAGGCGGTATCCATTCCCATAAACTTTCGTTCAATTAGTGCAATATACGTACAATTTTCAGCTTTGATATGCCCTGTCATGCCTTTTTTGCCACGTAAATTAAAATAACCATGGCGATGAAAACCTGAAGGCAACTCACCTGAAAATTCTAGAATAACATCCTGCGTATGAACTAGCGTGGTGACATTACCCCATGTGTGGACAGCATCCCAAATCAAGTCAAAATGTTTTCCTATCGTCAAAGCCATATCGGGCAAATGTCTTACTACATCCAATAAGGTGGTATCATATTGTTTTGCAATAGTTTCTAATGTTCCATCGGGCTCTGTTTTCAAAAAATCAGCTAACGCTACATTACTCATTAAATGTTCCTTTACGATATTTTTTCTTGCGTGAATTGGATAGAATTAAGATTCACGATAATCTCTTGAAGTGATTGAAGAATATTACTTGCCCAAAAACGGCCTTCATTCGTTAGTCTTAAATCAGTCGAAGTATCTTGTGTTAATCCTGACTGATACCACTGCTGTAAGAGTGGAGACAGCATTTGCGCATGAGGGGTAAATTGTTCAAGTACAACTCGCGCTGTTTCAATACCAGCCTGTAAGCGATGGCGCCATTGATACTGCGGATCGGTCGTCTGCATCATCATCATGAGCGGTTTTCTTTTCGCATTAATTGCTTCATAATACGAGGTCAGATTCCTCTCCCCCATCCATGAATATCCATTGAGAGAGCCCCCGGCACCAGAGCCAAACGCCAAGCAATCAGCCCCTTGTTTAATCAACAAATTATATAAATTGCGTTCCCGTGTTGTCCGCGCCCAGTGGCTATTACTGATGCAGTGCCAGCCTTGTTTATCCATAAATTCGCAGCCTTGTAAATACAAGTCACGACGCTTGGCAGGATCAGGAACTGTGACTCGATTATTTTCAACCGCTTTACCAAGTGGCGTACTTGGGATCAAATTAAGTGCATAAAGGTCGACACCATCTAGGCCAATCTCACTTGCAATTCTCAGGTCTTCACCCCAAAACTCGGTTGTCTGCTCAGGTAAACCAAATAACAAATCACAAACCACCGCCGCTCTATCTCGATGGCACAATTTTTCCATAAATTTCCGAGCTTCCTCACCATTTGATGTCCGGGCCATTTTTTTACGAATTTTACTATTAAATGACTGAATACCAATTGAAAAACGATTTGCTCCTGCATCTAAGCATGCATCAATACGTGCATCATCAAAATTAAGAACTCTCCCTTCAATGGTTATTTCACAATCAGGAGCTAATGGTAAACGAAGGCGTAACACATTAATAATACGCGCTAAATCATTAGCAGAAAGTGCAGAGGGTGTTCCACCGCCAAAATAAACAGCATGGATCGGGGCAGACTGGTGTAATACGTTGTCGGCTTCCGTTTCAATCTCCCGGATCAAATACTCTGTATAAATATGGCTTTCAGAGGCATCATAGCGATTTTGGTAGAAACCACAGAAAGTACAATGTGTTGCACAAAAAGGAATATGTAGGTATACCAATCGCTTACGTGGTTCGAACGTCGAATTGATTAATTTCTGCCATGTGTCTTGTCGTTTATCAGCACTAATTGGTACCGCCCCGCGCCAAGGCATTGTTGCATGCCTATCTTTAAATGGTTGATGGCCTTCTAATGCAAAATAAGGCGATAAATCAATATCATATTTCATATTATCACTCACTATCCGTTTCATCTGGCCAAATATTGTGGTGTAAAATCTCAACGGCATCCGCAATTCGAGGCCCCATACCTAAAATGAGTGCCTGATCGATACTCACAATGCGTTTATTTTTCCAAGCAGAAGTTCGGGTAAGTCCGGGAACTTGTTCTAGCTGGTTAAGGCCCTTTTCTACCATCTGGCTGGTTACAATGATCACTTCAGGGTTTGCCGCAATCAAACCTTCTGCGCTATAACTTCTGTATTGTGTGTGTTGCGCAAGATTGTTCGCACCAGCCAGTGTCAAAATGATATCGGCAACGCTACCTTTCCCTGCAATTTGTGGCGCACTACTACCCGCGGAAAGAATAAATAGCACATTGATTTTTTTGCCTTTCTTTTCATTTATTTGAGCAATATTATCCAATCGGCTACGTAACTGATTAACCAACGCATTCCCCTGTTCCGGTTTATGTAACACCTCCGATAAGGTATGAATATTGAGATACATTTGTTCAACCGTAGCTGGTATTCGAGGTAACGTTAATACACTGACTTTTTGCAGTTTTAGCTGATCAAAAACCAATTGAGGGCTTGCATCTTGCCAAGTGACAAACAACGTTGGATGCAAAGATAAAATTCCTTCGGCACTTAACTGTTTCCAATAACCAATATGAGGTAATTTTGCTGTTTCCACTGGCCAACTTGTTGTTTCATCAACACCAATCACTTGGTTTCCAGCGCCTAAAGCGTAAACTAACTCTGTGAGAGAGCCTCCTGCCACAACAATTCTTTCACTCGCAGCACTCACTATTGAAAAACTGAGTACAAATAGTGCAGCTATTATTTTTTTCATTTTTAGAATTTCCATACAAAGCCTGTTGCAGCGCTAAAACCAGAAGCAGGGATTGATTCGTGGGCAGTTTGGTATTTTTTATTGGTTAAGTTATTTAACGATAAGTTAATTTGGTACTGATCGTCTGAGCCAAATTCTGTATTAAACGCAAGGTTAAGAGTGGCCCAGCCTGCTGTGCTCGTTGGCTTTTCACCCGTTTTATCCTGTGCTTTTGCAGCAGCTCGAAGATATAAATCTGAGGTTAAGTTCACTTGGTCTAGAATCAATTGATGTTTAGCTCCAAAGCGCCCACTAACATTAGGCTCTCCGGTATCCCAAGTTTTTATATTCACACCATCAAATTGACGACGTAAATAATTCCCTGTGGCATAAGGAGTGATATCCCATCCTTGGTATTCGACGGTCATTTCTAGCCCGTATGTTTTCGCACGATTGATATTGTCATAATAGTGATATCCTGTTCGTGAAGAATTACTGTTTCCACTGCATATTGACTGCCCTGAACATGTGACTAAAGCGATATAATCCTTCGCTTCAGAATAATATAAAGCGCTATCGATATACCATTGATTACCGTTATAACGCGCACCGATTTCATAGTTGTTAGAACGCTCTGCTTTTAGTCCCTCATTTCCATAATTGATACTTCCCCCCGCTGAGGTTTGCATAAATAATTGGCTCAATGTTGGAAATACATAACCTTGAGCGAATGCGATACGCAGCTCTGTATTCTCAAACCCTGAATACCGTAAGCTTGTTGATGTAATAAATTGATTATCATGCGTTTTTGAGCTTTTAAGGTTATGATAAGTGTTCCCCGTTGTTGAGTGATTTGTATTTTCAAAACCACTTAACAACTCCGAACTTAACCAATATTGCCGCGCCCCTAATGTCCACTTCCAATCATCTGCAAAAGCATATTGATTTTGAGCGAATATCGACCAGTTTGTTTGCTCTGTTCGATTATGTGAATCACTGGTTTTTGTATAATTGACGGCAGGAGGGAACTGCGTTGAGCTTTGGGACTCTGTTGAACTTTTTGAAGACTGCTTTACACGGTCGCGCTGAAGCTGAGCTCCCACAACCAGTTGATTATTCGCGGGTAGTGTAATATCTGTTTGTAGTGTGATCCCTTGAGTATATTGTTTGTCATTCGATTGAGTCTGATTAGCTACTCGTAAATCGCCAATCATTGGGCTCCCTGTTGGTGTCACAACCGCCAGCTTATTTTCAAAATCACGCTCAATAGTTTGTTCATAAGCATCTAAATGAATATTTTTAATATATTCACCATCCGCTTGATAATCATAAAAAAGACCAATTTTTTCACGAGTTAAATCAGAAATTTTGACACTGAAGTGTTCATAGCTTGGGTCTTCATGCCATGTTTGTGTCGACAATTTATATCTATCAAGGGAAAGACCAAATTTATGTTTACCTTCGGTGTAACCTAACCACATACCTTGGCTATTATTGCGATGGTTCGTATTTTTTAGGCGCCCCTCGGGAGTATCTCTGTCACCTTGATCGGAGTAACTTCCGTTGAGCCGATAATCAAACTTACCTATGCTCCCCCATGCCGCTGCTGACTCTTCCCACCCTGTCGTTGCGGAGTTATATACCGCCTTAACAGTGCCTCCCAATGGCTTATTGCCACCTTTTTTGGTTATGAAATTAACGATACCACCAATAGCTTGAGAGCCGTAAAGTACTGAATAGGGGCCTTTCACCACTTCAATGCGTTCCAATGCGGATTCATCAATAAGCAGCCCAGCACCATAATCTTGCCCTGCCCGTTGATAAGTGACTTCTTGCCCATCAATTAAGATCAATACTCGAGAAGATGCTTCCCCACGAATGCGAATTTGTTTACGTCCCGCTAAGGCATTATCGGTAATTTCAACACCTGGAATATCGCGTAAATCATCTGCTAGCGCTATGTTTGTCGAACTATCAAGCTGTTGCTTATCAATGACTTGCATTGTTACTGGGCTATTCCATAAACTACTTTCACTTCGAGTTGATGTGACAACCATCGTTTCACTGGCATCAATATGGGCACGCGGTGGAGGCGTTGATGCAGAGAAGGCTCCTTGACTAACAAAAAGCGCTAATGAGCTGAGTAAAAATGTTCCATTAATATCCGTACGCATAGTTAACCTTTATGATAATAATAATCAGTATCATTACCATTTATAGTTTAGGGACTAATTAATGGTCAATTAATAAATTGCAAATAGCATGCAACTTTGATTTAAATCAAAAAAGCATAACGAAAATTATAAGTCCACCCTCCAGCAATCCGCTGCTGCAGTGCGCCGAACTTATTCACCCATAAAACTGGAAGGGGAAATATTGCTCAAGGTTGCCCCTGTTCCTGAAAGAAAGGTCGTCAAATTCTCGCTGGAGCTTATTAAGTTCATAGAGGTTATGATTATCACAAGCTGTAATTTCTTAAGCTTTATGACAAAATTCGGGATGGCAATTGCGAATAATTATTTATGTAAATAATAAAATTAAAGCACTAAACTGTACCATCAATATCTTCAATGCTACATCGCACACATTTGAGGACTAGAATATGAGTACCTTTTACCAATTAACGGCTAGAAGTCTTAGTGGCCAGCTTGTCTCTATGGCAGACTACGCAGGTAAGGTGGTTCTAGTCGTTAATACAGCCAGTCATTGCGGTTTTACACCACAATACGGTGGACTTGAATCTCTCTACAAGAAATACGCCGCCCAAGGTTTGGTGGTGCTTGGTTTCCCCTGCAATCAGTTTGGGAAACAGGAACCTGGCAACGCTGATGAAATCGCACGGACCTGCTATATTAACTATGGTGTGAGTTTCCCGATGTTCGAGAAAATAGAAGTCAATGGAGCCGCTACACATCCAGTGTTTCGCTATCTTAAGAACGAACTGCCCGGTTTGCTAGGTAAGAGAATTAAGTGGAATTTTACTAAGTTTTTGATTGGTCGTGACGGCGCCCCGCTCAAGCGCTTTGCACCCAATACTACCCCTGAAAAAATGGAAACGGCAATCTTTGCAGCACTTTCGAAAGAACAATCATAATTAAATATCTACATCACAGGAGATTGATTATATCTGTTATCTTGAAATAGCGAGAAACGGAATCCTTTTCTACCTGTAGTCTTCCCAAGAGTTTTCTTTGACGCCAAACTCAATATTCGCTTCCAATCCTTTTATCTTCTTGATTATAAGTGGGATAAATTGTGATATACATCGCGAATAATAAATTTTCTATCGCCGATATTTTCCTTTTCCAAACAACTCAATAGGCTTTGAATTTAGAATTCAAAATACCTCAAAATATTATTAACCATCATGATAATTTAAAATCGAGTCCCGCTTACCTGAATGCAATTACGAAACAAAACGAAGCAATGAAAGCAGTCATAGGTAGTTAATCTGGTATACCAAATTCTACAAATACTACTCAATGCATAGCATTTGTAGAATTAAATAAAAACAATCTCGAAGTATTCTAATGAGGGAAAACACCGAAGTTATAAGCACTGTAGATAAAGTAAGGATTAACCAATAATCCAAAGTAAGGAGTTTTTGACAGGCATACCACTTGAAGTTACCTTATTGTTATAGAAAACAAAAACCACACAGCACAACCTCATGGATTTCTTTGCGCTTTGCACTTAACCTTTGTAGCCTCAGAATACCCCCTTTAAAACAGGATAGACAGTATGCATAAAAACAAAGCTATATTAGTATGTTTTGTTATCGCTTTAGTAACAGCTTGTTCATCAAACACTAAACCCCAAACTAAGTCAGATACTTGCGAGATAAAAATGGATACTCCCGAAGGTAACTTACCTGGGAAAATAGAACAGTCCAGTGGAAATAGTCCCGAATGTAAAGCGATTGAAAGAGCGATAGATAAAGCTATCTAACTAACATACGAATTAGACAGAAGCTAGCAAGCGGAGTTTTCATTGCAGAAAAGCCCCGATCATGGGGCTCATTAAAGATTTACGATTATTTATTGATAATAGTTACTCGCTTCACATCAACTTCTAATGAAGCCCACTCTTTATCAATTTCACCATCTAAACGAACTTTTGTTTCAGGCGTCACAACCTGTCCACGCCAGCGTCTATCATCAATATCTACAGCGATTGAGCCAGTACTATCTTTAAATTCGTAAAGCTCTTTACCAATCTGTTTAACAATATGACCTTCAAGTGAAACCCATGCATCATCAGGAAGCTCTTTCGCTTGAACGACAGTTGTCACTGCTTGAGCCGTTGCAACAAACCCACCTTTTGGACCAACAGAACCATCATTCGAAACTAATCCGCCAGCATGGTTGTTAGCTAACACGCCAAATGAAGCTGCTGATAATACGAGCGCAATAATTGCCTTATTCATAATAATTCCTTTTGTCTGTTAATTTTTTATAGTTTATCGATTAAATCTTAACAGAATCTTAAGGCAAATAATTAACACTTTAGAGGGGTTATTGCACATAACTGCACATGTAACTCTGACCAATCGTGACGATAAATCTTATGTTTATTTTAACTATAAAAAAGACCGCCTAGGCGATCTTTTATGGATAACTGATATAGCGCAGACGAACCGTTTAAATTAGGGCTGCTCAAATATCCAAGCACTACTGTGCGCTTGGTTCTCTCAATAACACTTACATCATCTTTATAGAAAATGGTCAGGTTCAGCACAAAACCAGAAATTAACGAAAATAATTAGATGGTAATATTAAATATTCCACTTGTGATATGAGCTGACTCTTAAAAAAGAAAACCCGCCATTGCTGACGGGTCATAAATTATAACTCTATGATTTTATATCTTTATTTTCAATAGCTATAACTCGAGGTTTTTCTTCATCTGGGATTTCGTATTCAATGTCCAAAGTAAGTAAACCACTAGATAACTCAGCGCTTTCAATCTTTACATTCTTACCGAGATTAAATTCAAGCGAAAATTTATTTTGAGTGATTCCTTGATGGATCCATTTCTCTTTCTCTGAGTCATTAACTAATTCAGCTGATTGCTCACCTTGAACATACAATTTCCCACCTTTTAAGGATACGCTTAAATCATCTTCCTTATAACCTGGAACACTAATGGTTAATTGATAACTCGTTTCATTTATTTGTTTTAAATTATACGGATGTTCTGAAGTTAAAGGCCTATTACCTGTAAGTTGACTAAACAGACGATCCATTTGGTCAAATCTGTTAGAAAGTAAGCTATCCGATAATGTTGGGAATAATGAAAAAGATCTAATGTTAGACATAATTTCTCCTTCAATATTTTATATATCAAACTAAACACACACTACTCATGCACCATTAATTATGTACTTAGTGTAGAATAATGTTTTATCTTGGTGCATTTCTTATATAGTGTCTCTAACTAGAATTTCAAGCTTGCAATTACATTTCTTTACAAATTAATAGTCATCGTCATAGAATAAAGGACACACCATAGCTGACAGGCCTACACCGTAATCCTAAGGTACTGATCGATATCTTCGAGAGATATAAAGGTAACAGATGAGCTGCATATCGACAGTTACAACAGATAATGCCATAAGCGATTAGAAGCTCGTTAATGATACCATCAAATTTATGGGAGAGAATGTCGGGGAGCCCTAGTTGCTTTCGCTTCCACTTGGCTTTATCACCTTGTAATCCTCCAAACTCAGCGAGCCACTTCCGAATCTTTATGACTTTTTTTATTATTTCTGCCACGTGTTTCTTATGCCAAAAATTAACAAATTAAAACGCAAGCGCTCAGCTATCGGCTGAATAGGGAGAGCTTCAACACGCTTTATCTGAAAGGTTATATAAAACAAGGCATCGATACTAAAAGTTTATCAGGCCATAAGAGTCAAGCGATGACTGATAAATATAATGATGACCGAGGTAAAGAATGGCAAATTACCGCAATCTAAATAGCCTATTTTTTGAGCCGTTTTGGGGAGGGGTTTTGGGGAAAATTTTAATTGAACAAAAAATAAACGGGAATTTTTAGGCTCCCGTTCCTAATCACACCATGTAATAAATTACATGTGTTTAATGATTGCGTCACCGAACTCGCTACATTTCAGTAATTTAGCGCCTTCTAACTGACGTTCAAGTCATAGGTTACAGTCTTAGCTTCGATTGCGCCTTCCATACCTTTAACGATTAGGTCAGCCGCTTCAGTCCAGCCCATATGGCGCAGCAGTATATAGCTGCATTAATCACAATCATCTGATATTTATAACATTATTATTAATATTTTATCTTTCTCATGGTAAAAACAGAAGCTTTTAAGTCATTGATAACATAAATGATTAATTTAGTTTTGATAACTGCTATTTCTCAAACATTGAACGCAATTCAATCGATTCTCACACACTTAAATCCTATCCTTCTACGTAGCTTTCATGGAGCAAATAAGCAAACTAATTAATGTTTTATTTGTCTAAATTTAAAACGGAATAAAACTAAGGTTAACCCCATCACAGCAATCGTCTTTTCTAATTGCTCAAACTCTCTTTACTCTATATAAGACAACTAAACTTGACGGTCTGCTCAGAGCGAACAGCGGACGTATTACTTATATAGTAAGTTTAATTCTATAATATGAAAAATATATAGAGTGATTATATTGATCTTTACTTGTGATGCTCCTTGAATCGATACCTTATTGCTTCTACAAAAGCCATAAAAGCGGGTGAGGACTGGCGACGGTTTGGGTAATACAGGTGAAAACCTTCAAAATAAGGACTGTAATCAATTAATACTGCCTGTAATGTCCCCTTGGCAATATAAGGTTCTGCTAAATGTTCAGGAATATAAGCTATCCCCATTCCATCAAGTGCTGCATTTAATTGGTGTAGTGTACTATTGAAAACTAATTGGCCATCTACTTTTATGCTCGTTATATGGCTATCTTGTTTAAATTCCCACGCATAAATAGCACCCGCAGCACGATGGCGAATATTAATGCATTGATGATCAGATAAATCTTTAGGCAATAATGGCTTAGGATGCTGTTTAAAATAATCCGGTGAAGCGACTGCAACTAAGCGCCAATCGGGCCCAATGCGAACGGCTATCATGTCTTTATTGATATCATCGCCAATTCGAATTCCTGCATCGAAACGTTCTTCAACAATATTTGTAAATCCATAATCTACATATATTTCTATTGTGATATCAGGGTATTTTTGTAAAAAATTATTCAATATTGGTCGAATATAAATTTCTATTTGGTCATCGGTACAACTTAAGCGAATAGTCCCTCTGGGGCTGTCTCTTAACTCACTTAATGCATTAAGTTCAATATCAATCTGTTCAAATAGAGGACGAATGGCATTCATCAGTTGTGCGCCAGCCTCTGTCACTGAAACATTTCGGGTTGTTCTTGCGAGAAGTCGAATCCCTAAACGCTCTTCCAAAAGTCGTATTGTATGGCTTAAGGCCGAAGGCGTCACACCAAGTCTTGCAGCCGCTTTTGTAAAACTTTGCTCTTGAGCAACGATCAGAAAAGCGTGCAAGTCATTCATTTTACCTTTCATCATTAATGAATTTTTCTCACAAGTTCATAAAGATTATACCCACTAATTAAATTATTACCCATATGCCATGATGATGTCCATTAAATATCGTAGGTGCATAGGTGAATATAATCGATGGATGATGCCATTTTACAAGAGCGAAACTTTCCCGAAAGAGCGAACTGGAGTGCAGTTTTTGCCATGACGCTATGTGTTTTTGTTTTGATAGCTTCAGAATTTATGCCTGTGAGTTTGTTAACGCCGTTAGCGCTTGATTTTCAGGTGACAGAAGGAATGGCGGGACAAGGTATTACTATCTCTGGAATATTTGCTGTCATAACGAGCTTATTTATTTCTGCACTTACTCGCCATTTAAATCGTAAAGCTTTATTACTGGGGCTTACGTTCTTAATGGGAGTCTCAGGTGCATTGATTGCTTTAGCCTCCAATTATTATATTTATATGGCAGGCCGTGCGCTAATCGGTATTGTCGTAGGTGGCTTTTGGTCTATGTCAGCTGCGACAGCAATGCGTCTTGTACCAATAGAGCAAGTGCCTAAAGCACTGGCTATTTTCAATAGCGGTAATGCGCTAGCAACCGTTATTGCTGCACCTTTAGGAGCTTATTTAGGATCAACTATTGGGTGGCGAGGTGCTTTTTTAAGTTTAGTCCCTATAGCCGTGGCAACGATGGTGTGGTTATGGGTGAGTTTACCCTCAATGCCAACTGATTCTAGTAATCATAAAAATACACCTCAGATTTTCGGGATTTTTAGCTTTTTGAAATACCGTGTCGTCATACTCGGTATGTTTGCTATCGGTCTATTTTTTATGGGGCAATTTACTCTATTTACCTATGTACGTCCTTTTCTTGAGACCGTGGTAAAAGTCGATATCTCAATGGTGACATTTATTTTGTTACTTATTGGTATTACGGGATTTATCGGAACTCTACTGATTAATCGTGTATTAAAAATAGGGTTCTATCAAACATTGATGGTCATTCCATTACTGATGGCCAGTATTGCAGTATCACTTATTTTCTTTAGTTACTCCATTTTTGTTGTCATTGTATTGCTGAGTATTTGGGGCTTTATTGCGACTGCGGCACCTGTTGGCTGGTGGAGCTGGGTACCTCGAGTATTTACCAATAACGCAGAGGCTGGAGGCGGATTGATGGTTGCAGTAATCCAACTTTCTATTGCCTGTGGTGCTTCGGTAGGAGGCATATTCTTTGATTCGATGGGCTATGAAAGTACTTTTGCAATCAGTGCGTTATTTCTTATCGTTGCAGCAATACTTGTTCAATGCACAGCAAAGGCCGAAAGGGAAAAATAATATGTTGAATCTATTATTTAAAAATAGGTTTACCCCATTAACTTTTTATTTTCTGTTGGTATTTGGCAGTATTAACCAGCCATTATTGGCGCGTAATTTATCAATAGAGCCTCAAGTGTACTTAATCGAAATCCGTCTTGATACGCAAATAATTAAGGCAGAGCTAGAAGATTCAGAAATGACGCGTGATTTTATCCGTTTATTACCGCTCACCGTTGAATTGGCAGATTACTCATCCACAGAAAAAATCACTTATCTTCCCCGAAAGTTACTGACCGGTAATACATCCAGTGGGATCGTGCCAGAAGTGGGAGACATTACTTATTATGCCCCTTGGGGGAATATCGCTATTTTTTATCAACCATTTAGTTACTCATCAGGGTTATTTAAATTAGGAAAAATAACTCAAGGACTGGAATATCTGGAATTTACATCACCAAAACAAGCCGTAATAGAGCTTATCCAAAGAAATGACTAAAAGAGGATGCACATTATGAATCATGAACGTAGAGATTTATTGAAATTGACGGGGGCAAGTATTGCTGTTGCAAGTATGGCATCCATAATTACAGCGCCAGTATTAGCACAACCAAATACAAGTTTCAGTGAGCGATGGGATAAAACCTTTGTAAAAAGTGATAAAGTTGAACATAAAAAAGTCACATTCAAAAATCGTTATGGTTTAGTGCTAGTTGGGGACTTATATCAACCTAAAGATACCAGTGGGTTATCCGCTGCGATTGTATTGAGTGGTCCATTTGGCGCGGTAAAAGAACAGTCTTCAGGGTTGTATGCACAGACATTAGCGGAACGTGGTTTTATTACTCTCGCGTTTGATCCCTCTTTTACTGGCGAAAGTGGGGGGGAGCCTCGAAATGTTGCTTCTGCGGATATCAATACGGAAGACTTTAGCGCTGCTGTTGATTTTTTAGGTCTGCAGCCAAATGTTGACCGTAATCGTATTGGGGTACTAGCTATTTGTGGATTAAGTGGTATGGCTTTAACCGCAGCAAGCAGCGATTCACGCATTAAAGCCGTAGCGACAGCATCAATGTACGATATGTCTCGTAGTATTAGCCGTGGGTACCAAGATAGTTACACTATTGAAGAACAACATAAAGTGATTGATTATCTTAGCCAGCAGCGCTGGAAAGATGCAAAAAATGGATACTATGCTTTAGGTTACCATGAGGTGCCATTCGATGAAGATGGCAATATTATCGAGGGGCAACGTGTTTTACCGGAGACTTTGCCAGAGAATGCGCCACCTGTATTAGCCGCATTTTTTGATTATTACCGTACTCCTCGAGGTTTTCACCCTCGTTCAATTAACTCAACAACCGCGTGGACAGCAACAACGCCTATATCTTTTTTTAATTTTCCAATGCATACCAATATTGAAATGATATCACCAAGACCAATTTTGCTGATTGCAGGAGAAAATGCACACTCTCGTTATTACTCTGAAGATGTGTACAAAGTAGCTTCAGAACCTAAAGAACTCTTGATTATTCCAAATGCTGATCATGTTGATTTATATGATAATCCAAGCAAGATCCCTTTCGATAAACTCACTGTTTTCTTTCAGCAGAACTTATAAGTTGTAGCCTGTTTAGTCATTAAAGCACAATTGAGGTAAATGCATTGAGAAAAATACTGTTTGCTTTATTGGTCAATTTTATGATGACTTTCTTTGCTTTTTCTTCGAGCGAAACTCGTCAGTTTCCTATTCCTAATACGGTCAGTACACAGATGCAGTCTTTGATTGCCAAACCTGCATCTTCGTGGGACGTTCATCCTAAAAATACACAAGAGTGGAATCAATGGGTTCAAGATTTTGATACTGCAATTGAAACAACATTACCCGCGTTACGCCAACAATTAGAAGTTTCATTAGAAGCGAATAAACTCGGTAACGTACCTATTTTTATTCTCACCCCTAAACGGATGAAAAAAGAAAATCAAGACCGTGTGTTACTCAATCTTCATGGGGGGGGTTATGTTCTTGGGGCGGGAGAAGCAGGGACATTAGAAGCAACTTATATGGCGGGGATCGCAGGGTATCGAGTCATTGTGGTTGATTACCGAATGCCACCAGAACATCCTTATCCTGCTGCGCTAGATGATGCTTTTGATGCTTATCAAACGTTATTAAAAAGTGTACCCGCAAATAAAATTGGTGTATTTGGCACTTCGGCGGGCGGTGGCATGACGTTAGCCCTTATGTTAAGGATTAAGACGGCTGGGTTACCTTTACCTGCTGCTATAGCCCCTGGCACCCCCTGGTCTGATTTAACAAAAACTGGGGATAGCTATTTTACGAATGAAGGCGTCGATAATGTTTTGGTCAGCTATGATGGTTGGTTAGGTGATGCTGCAAAGCTTTATGCGAATGGGCATGATTTAAAAGGCCCAATGCTTTCACCTGTTTATAGTGACGTTACAGGATTTCCTCCCACATTATTAACCTCAGGCACGCGAGATTTATTTTTAAGCAATACCGTTCGTATGCACTTAAAATTACGTCAAGCAGGCGTTGATGCAAATTTAATGATACTTGAAGGAATATCTCATGCTCAGTACCACATGGACCCAAATGCATCCGAAACAATAACTCATTTCACTGAGGTGGGGCACTTTTTCTCACAGTATTTAAGATGAATGTAATATGGTGTTATCGTCATGTTCATAGCGTTTTTACAGATAAATATTTCGAATCTTCATTATTAATTTGCGATATTTATGGAAAAATACTTATAACCTAATGGAATTTTTTTAACTTACGTGGCGATACACTAAGGCTCAATCCATGAATAATGAATTATGTCTGCTTCTGGCACAAAGCAGCCAATTATATTCAATTTAGCTCTGTGCCCCAGTTGTGTCAGGTCAAAAAGTAAAGTCCATATTGTTTGTACTTCACAGCTCCTCTCCCTACCCTTTTTTACTTATTCAGCAATACAGTTAAAACGTCCAGCCCATTTCTTAGCTTTTAACCACTCGTAATTCATCAAAATTTGTCGTGTAAGCAGGCGACAACATTTCTCTTTTCATTTTGTATCCGCTATCACCGCCCTTACTTGCAAACCACACTTTACCCTGCCCACTCTTATTAATCGCGTCTAATGTTTTCATTAACTCATCGCTATTACGAAATGGCTTTTGTGTTGAAAACATATCAAACTGAGTAACATCTGAATCAGTAAAATCAGATAGTATGATGCCTGCTTTATAATACCGGTAACCGTCACGCCAAATAGTATTTAACCCACGCATTGCTGCATTGATAATATCTCTGGTGTCACTGCTGGGGTATTCGAGTTTTATATTAATGCTATTTGCGTAATCTTCACCTGATGCGTGACGGCTAGTTTGAATAAATAATCCGATAATTTTACAGCGTTGCTTCTCTTCCCTTAATTTTTCTGCTGCTCGTTCTGCATAATCACAAACAGCCTTACGCATTGTTTCTATATCTAAAACTTTCTGGCCAAATGAACGAGAGCACAGTATTTGCTGCTTAATTTTTCGGACTTCTTCTAATTCAATACATGGCTCACCATTGAGTTCTCTCAATGTCCTTTCTAATGTAACCCCAAACGTTTTACGGATA
This sequence comes from Providencia sp. PROV004, assembly GCF_011045615.1. Lineage (NCBI taxonomy): Bacteria > Pseudomonadati > Pseudomonadota > Gammaproteobacteria > Enterobacterales > Morganellaceae > Providencia > Providencia sp. PROV004. Next base: position 2,139,853 of record NZ_CP042859.1, on the reverse strand, counting down.
GTTGCTACCGGTGCATTCGCTAAATCCAAAGCAGTATTTACACCCATAATTCTTAATTTTGCCGATATTCTACGACCAATACCCCACACCTCTTCGATTGGGATAAGAGATAATAATTTTCGCTGCCGTTGCTTGCAGGAGAGTTCAACAACTCCACCTGTTTTTTTCCATGTTTTTGCCGCATGGTTAGCTAGTTTAGCTAAAGTTTTTGTAGGGCCAATACCGATGCCTACAGGGAGGTGAGTATTTTGGAGGATAGTTGATTGGATTTTGCGGCCGTATTCCTCAAGATTAAAGGTATTATTCATACCTGCAAAATCAAGAAAGGCCTCGTCTATTGAATAGATTTCTAAACGGGGCACGAATGTTGATAATAGTGACATGACTCTATTACTCATGTCAGCATAAAGGGCGTACAGTTGGCTAAGAATTCCTGTCAAAGATAGATAAGTAAGCGATTAACCATTACCTTTCATAGGTTGATAGTATCTAATATTAAAAAAATCACCGAGCTTAATCAGCTGTCTATTTTTAATAGTAAGTATTCATCAACATGTCTAATTTTTACCAATTGGATTACTAAGATGTACTAAGTTTAGTACCGAGGGATCGAATGTACAATCTTCACTCAGCACCAACACAATTCACTTTGTCGGGTGGACGACATTTGTTATTAAAAGCCGTCTTCTTGAGAACCCTGCGTGCAACTTTCACTGTACTAGACTCAAACATTTGATACCCAGTAACTTATAGAGCAGCCATTACAGGATCATTCCAAGAGTTGCGAGTTAGCCTTTTCGTTTTAACCAAGTACTCTTGATATTGAGGGGCAAATAGTGTCACTGCACTTCGGATTTTTACATGTTGTTCATTGATACTTGAGTCATCAATAAACGCACAGAAACTTCTGTGGAAAGATTTTCTGAACCAGAATTAAGGAGGGATAAGGTATATCACACTTAATTTGACAAAAAAGACCAGCACTCAATTGTGCTGGACTAATAGTACAACCAATAAAATTTCTTAGCGAAGAATTACCATTGGTAGTTGAGTACTTTCCATCATTTTAAGTGTATTACTGCCAAGGAAAACCTGTGCCAGCTTAGAGCGTGAAAATGCGCCCATCACAAGCATTTCAACATCATGACTCGATTTATATTCCATCAATGAATTAAATACATTGCCTTCCAATAAACTCGAACATACTTCAAATCCATTCTCTTTCAGCATAGCTTCGGTTTGCTGAAACTTTTCTTGTTGTTTAGGTTGATTGTTTTTCACACTGACAAGATGACATGTCAAACCATGAAGTAAGCCTCCTTCAATAATAGTTTTCACCGCTTTATCTGCGGTTTCACGCCCATCATAAGCCAACATAAAACTTTTAGGGGCTGCAAACTCTTTATTGGCAATAACAACAGGAGTATGAACTTGACGAATAATTTGCTCAATGTGAGAGCCCACCACATTGAAATTATCACCATGGCTTTCACCAGAGCGTCCAATCACAATTAAACGAGCCTCTTCTTCCAGATCATAAATGGCTTCAACGATACCGCTATGTCGTTGCATTTTTTCAATTGTGTGACAACCTTGTGCTTGCGCTAATTGAGAAGCATGTTCCAGCATCTCTTTACCTAACTCCAAGGCTAATTTGCTTTTTTGTTCATCTAAACTGGCCATTTCAGTTAATAAAGATGAACGAGCGCCTAAGCCAATAGCACCACTAAGATCTTCGGCTTGGGTTGATGGTGTTTTCTCAATTGCGTGTAACAACAACAATTTTTTATTCAATTTATTCGATGCCCAAATGCCAGCACGGCAAGTGGAATCAGCATAGATTGAGCCATCAATACAGGTAATTACGTTATTCATTACTTTCTCCTTAGTGGCCTGCCATGAGCTTTTCGACTTCTTTAGGATCATTATGCACACCAAACTTATCAACGATGGTTTCTGTTGCTTCACTCATCCCAATAATTTCAACATCTGTTCCTTCGCGTCGGAATTTAATCACCACCTTATCAAGTGATGATACTGAAGTAATATCCCAAAAGTGAGCATGAGTGAGATCAATCACAACTTTATTCACCACCTCTTTAAAATCAAATGATTCAATAAATTGCTCTGATGATGCAAAAAAGACTTGTCCCATAACTTGATAAGTTCGGCTTGCATCTACTGGTGACTCTGTTTTTACCACCATAAAACGACCAATTTTATTGGCAAAGAATAACGTCGCTAATAACACCCCGACAAAAACACCAATTGCTAAGTTATGCGTTGCCACAACCACAACAACGGTCGTTATCATCACAATATTTGTTGATAATGGGTGCTTTTTAAGATCTCTAATTGAACTCCAAGAAAAGGTACCAATTGCTACCATAATCATTACTGCAACTAACGCTGCCATCGGGATTTGCTTAAGCCATTCATCTAGAAAAACTACCATGATGATAAGATAAATACCGGAGCTTAAGGTGGATAATCGTCCACGTCCGCCAGATTTAATATTAATAATTGACTGGCCAATCATGGCACAACCAGCCATACCGCCCATTAAGCCTGCACCAATGTTAGCAATACCTTGTCCCTTACACTCTTGATTACGATTACTTTTGGTATCCGTAAGGTCATCCACAATCGTGGCGGTCATCATTGATTCCAACAGACCAACCATAGCGAGGCCCAATGAATAAGGTAAAATAATGAATAAAGTTTCAAGATTAAGTGGAACTTCTGGCCATAAGAAAATAGGCAGCGTATCGGGAAGTTGCCCCATATCACCAACAGTTCGTATATCCATTCCAGAGACGCTTGCTACAATTGTCAAAACGATGATGCAAATCAAAGGAGATGGGATCGCTTTACCGATAGCAGGAACATATGGGAATAAATAAACAATTCCTAACCCTGCTGCTGTCATCGCGTAAACATGCCAAGTTACATTGGTTAACTCGGGCAATTGAGCCATAAAGATAAGAATTGCTAATGCATTAACAAACCCCGTCACGACAGAGCGTGATACAAAACGCATTAAGCTGCCGAGTTTTAAATATCCGGCTATGATTTGGAATACCCCTGTTAACATAGTTGCCGCTAACAAATACTCTAAACCGTGGTCTTTAACCAAAGTGACCATAAGTAACGCCATCGCACCCGTTGCAGCCGAAATCATTCCGGGGCGGCCACCCACAATAGAGATAATGAAAGTGATACAAAAAGAAGCGTAAAGACCAACTTTAGGGTCAACACCTGCAATAATAGAAAAAGCAATAGCTTCTGGGATCAGAGCTAAAGCCACAACAATACCCGCGAGCAAATCGCCACGAACATTCGAAAACCATTCAAGTTTTATTTTTTCTAACATGAAAATCCTATCATAAAAGAAAGCGACATCGATGCACACAAGATCCTATAGGCAGATTTAGCCTAAGATAATTTAGTGAACGCACTATGCTGCTTTGAAATTGTATTTAATGAAATTAATAGAATAAATGGTACTAAGGTACCTGCCGGCAAACGGCATAATAGTCACGCAAAATGGTGACAATTTTGAAGAAAGAGGTGGGTAGCCTAAGGCGGCGTAATATGCAACTTACAATCCTTTTAAAATTAATAATGTGTGAATTGTTACACGAATATCACAAAAGGTCTATATGGTAAGAACAAAAAAGAAACGGTTTTTCACTTCATCATTAGATGAATTAATCTTTAACACTCTTTTAGTCACTATGACACTGTTTATCTTTAAAGGACTGATAAGCAGGTATAAGAAGTAATAATCCGATCATAGTTAGGCCGCTAAACAAACCAAATAGAGTGGAAGCTGTCCAGCCTTTTTCAATAAATATCCCAAATATCCATGGGGCAGCTGCTGTAGAAAAGATCATCATTGAGGTCACCATAGAGCGGATTGCTCCAATATGCTGAGTCCCATAAATCTCTACCCATAATGCACTAATAACAGGACTGGAACTACCAATGCCTAGACCAAATAAGGACATAAATAGAGGTGCAGCCCAGTAATTATCCAATAACGTTAAGACTAATAAACCGGCAATTAAAGGTAATGGAAGAAATGGTAATAAAGATTTAGCTTGAAAACGATCAATCAAAGAGCCAGAGACCATAGAACTTGCCCAATGTAAAAAACCATATGCAACGAAACTACTCGCTAATAAACTTGCAGGCCATCCCTTTTGTTCCAGTAAGTAATTTTGTTGAATAAATACGGCCGTCACAATAAATGGAGCGGATAAAACGGCAGGAATAATCGACCAAAATCGCCAATCTTTCACGACATCTCTACGCCCTTGCTCTTGTGTTTTTGTGCTTTTGGGTTCCAAAGGTTTTTTCTTATCAGATGTATTCGACTTTTTTAATAAAGTTAAAGCCATTGGTAAATAAATAATCATGACTATCAATGCCAACATCAACCAACTCCACCTCCAACCAAGCAAAGCGATAGTCGTCATTAAAATTATGGGAAGCACCATTTCACCGAAGGCAACTCCGCTAGCAGAAAGGCTAAGCGCTTTCCCCCTTTGGTGAGTGTAAACTCGAAGCATGGTTGTTTGCGCGGTATGTGGAAAGAGTCCTTGTCCAGCGAGCCTCAGTCCCCAAAATGCAAAAAATAACATCCACACAGTTTGAATGTTCGCCATTAATAAACAGGAAACACAAAGTAAAAATGACACGACAATAACCACTTTATGCAAAGCCCAACGGTCAACAAGGCCGCCAACCATAAAAATGACGGCACTACTGCACAACGTGGCAATGGCATAAATGAAACCATAGTCCTCAGCAGAAATGTTAAGTGATTGTTGAATATCTGCGCCATACCAACTCAAAAAAAATGATTGGCCAATATTACCGATAAAAACAGTAATAAAGCCAAAGCTTAAAAGCGGCCATTCTTGGCTCATAAAACGAAAATAACTACTCAAAAATCACTCCAATAATCAATTGATTGGAAAACAACAATCATACGTTTTCTAGAAATAAGATACCTTTTTCCAATCCCTGTCGATACCCTAATTCTAGTTTTCCTTTAGATCGAGTAAAACGAGAAACAGGGAATGAAGGTGGGGGGGCAATCACATTAATTTTGCAATCTTTAGGAGGAGCTTGAATAAAGTCTAACGCTTGATTATACATTTCATGACGCTTAAGCATCGCAGTATATAATTGAGGATACTCTTTTTCTAATGATTTCATCCACTTTAAAATATATGGCTTCTTTTTTCTATAGCCTAAGGGCTGAGATAATATCACCGTAATATCTCTTGCGCCTTGCTGATAAGCAAACTTGACAGGAATAGCATCAGCGATCCCTCCATCAGTCATTGGTATACCATCAACCATGGGATAATAACGATAAACTAACGGAATAGCACAAGAAGCCATGATCGCAGAATGGTTAATATTATCACTCGAAGTTTGATAATAGCAGGGCTCCCCCGTAGTAATATTTGTTGTCACTACCCAAAGCGGCATGAAAAATGGTCTATGTAACGGCTCATTGTCATATGAGCTTCTCCACAGCCACCCGACATCGCACAAGTGCCCCCCCTTAATATAACGTTTCAGATTAATGAATTCAGAGCTAGTAGCATATTTTTTGATGATTTTTTCACTACGGCCAACTTGCTTTGATAAATAACCAACAAGATTTGTAGAACCAGCAGAAACACCTACAAAAAAATTAAAATCATAATAATTATGAGCCATTAGTGCGTCTAGTACTCCAGCTGCAAATATTCCTCTCATCGCTCCGCCTTCAACCACAAGTGCTTTATTTTTTATCATTTTTCTATCTCCTTAGAACACAAGCTTAATTTTTCATAGAATGGTTCGATAAATAAATATGAAAATTCATTATGAGCTAATCGAGTTTGTGATCTTTGAAGTTCAAGTGAAATGTTAAAGCCATAATTTTGCAGTTGGTAAATAAGTAGTGTTTCTGCTGCAATCCCACTAGTACCAATATAATAAGTCAGCATAATTTCATTACTGCCAGATTTTATATTTACTAATTCATTGCTATGTATACCTACAAAACCAAATGATAATATGTGAGGGGATTCGTTTTCATAAAACTCAATGTTATCATTATGTGGTTTTTTTATGACAAATTGATAGTCGTTCAACTTAGAAAATAGCATCTCTAGCCGTTCTTCGACCGTGCAACCATTTAATCTCTCATTAACTTTATATATATCACCATATCGCTTGAACCTTTTAAACCAACGGTTTAAGAATCCGCTTTGATTAGGGATAAAAGCATTATTAAAAAACTTAAATAATGATAATGATATTTTCTTTTTCCGTTTAAGATCTTTAAATTCTTTAATTACAAACTTAGGGAAATTAAATTCATCATAATTTGTTCGGAGTTTATTATTAAAAACGAACTTTAACTCAACATTTAACATGTGGTGATAAAGTTCTACATCTTGCTCGTTCATTAAAACCCTTATTATAAAATAATTTATATAGAATCTAATGAAGATAAGTGAATGGAATATTGCAAACCATACTTAATCCACATCACTTATTTCATTAGTTTGAAATAAGAAAACTAAAAACAGATAAATTTTCTGAGTTATAGTTGATATGGATAATTGTTACATTGGCCTGCTCTAAAAAAAGTTTCCTTGATAGTATCAATGACTGTTATCAAAGTAAAGCTTGCTTTTAACAAATCCTTTACATGTCATTAGGTTGCACAGTTTATACACTTAATAACACAAGGATTAACGTCTAAGCGTTTGGGGTTGATATCTTCACCACATTGAACACAATAGCCATAATCATCTTCTTTTATCCTATGTAATGCACCTCGAATAGCAACCAGTTGCATTTCTCGTCTTCTTTGGTGTTCTAAAGCCATTTGTTGGCTTTGCATCGCATCCATTCTTGATAAACGCCCGACACTTTGTTGATCAAGCTGTACTGTTGCATGTCCGCCAGTTTGTATCCCTACAGATAACTCATCGAATAACTCTCGTTCCATGGCTAAAAGCTTCTTTTTGAAATAGGCTAATCGCAATTCATTTTCACTCATATCTGTCCTTAGTAGTTGTAAATATATTATAAATAGAAGCCATCAATAACTTAACCGTATTCCGATACGAAAGGTTGAGGCTAAAACTAATCTAGCTTCTCTCGTTTTTTGAATTCTAGAACGTTGTTTGTTGACCCCGTTTTTTCCATTTTGATCATTAACTCAATATGCTTGCATTCTTCAGGTATATGTTTCCACATGGCAACGGTGACTTCGTGCATTCTCACGGCTTGAGACTTTAAGCGTTTTTTATAATCTCCAAGCTTTTGTTCTTTCTTTTTAATTTCGCCCTTGAGCTTTTTGATTTCTTTTTTGGCTTTGTCTAAGTCTTCCTTAGCCTTTATGTGGAGAGGGTGACTGCGAATCACATTATCGGACACATTGCTTGCACCATGAACACGCGTTGCTTCAGCGCCTTCGATCAGCGCTTTTATTTCTGGATAGCGTCTGGCCGATCCATTTGATAACCCAGCTTCTTTTTCAACATTAGAAACAACAATTTTAAGCTTGTTAGCTTTAAGCTTTTGTTTCAACTCCCGGTTAATCGGCTTTTGATCAACAAGTCGCGCCAATGCGTCTCTTAACTGCCTTTCTGTTGAGTTTAATCCAAACTTGTCTGCCATGCCTTACGTCCCCATTGTCGTTTCGATCACTAAATTCAGCACATCTTCTGCAAATTCATACTTTTCATATTTAAACCCTAGATCATCCATGATCGCTTCCGCAGCTTTTACCTGCATCATGTATTTGGTTGCAGAACTGGAATTTAATTCATTGTTTTCTTTTAAAAACTCAATGTTGCGCATTGCGTCCATACGGGAGGATTCAGCATAAGCAGCATTTTCAATAAAGTCATATTCGCAGTCTACACATTCACTTAAATCAATGTTGATACGCATTGAACATTGAGTGTTAGTACAATACATCGAAGGAGCAATAGCGTGTAAGTGTTCTTTCCCGTTGGTCAACCGATCTATCCAGTAGTCAATTGATAGCTTGCGTTTGCTTACCCCATCTTCAAAATAACTTTCACCTTGGCGACTAATTTCAGCAACGGCTGCTTGACCTTTACCGCCCGCGATACGCTCACCATTCGCCATTTTTTGATATATGCGAGCAAATATCTCAGCTTGTTGTGTGACACGCTCTTTTTGTATTTCGCTGTATAGTTTTTCAAATGAATAGGCATTTCGGGCATACCATCGCGTCATCGCCATCGACAAATGCGAAAACTGTTGCTTCAAGGCGGGGAAAGAACACAATTCATAACCAATTAAGTAGTATGCGAGGGAGCGCCGTGTCTGATGTGGAGAGAAGTGAAATTTATCGCCCTGATTAAAAGATGTTTGGGTTGGGTCTGAAGTCTGTAAATACCCCATATCTTCTGCTGTAAGTGTAAAATTAAATTTATCGCGGTTAAACTTCGTATTAATTACTGTGTGCAATGCGCTCTTTCCTATAGGGTAGGGAAAAGCGATATCCTTCAAGTTTGCAAACATTCGATGATTATATTTCTTTGCAAATCTGTTGCGATAGGGCGTATTAATAGCATTCAGTATATGGAATGCTTTCCAGCCAGCTTCCGTGGTTACAAACGTGTCATTTTTGGTTTGACTACTGAGCGTAATCTTTGATTGGCGTGTAGTTAGAAAGTAGATGGTTTCCTTGCCCGTTTCCGACTCACAGCCATTTTTATCGAAAGTCATTCTTTGTGCACCGTAAACAGGGCTCATTTTGTACAGCTCGTCTACACGCATTCCTGACAATGCCAGACAAAGCCATGAAGATTTTGTATTTAAGCTCCTCAAATATCGCCTAAAATCACCCCAGCCGTAACAAGTGTTGTCAATGTGTGCTCTGAAGGTGCTAAGACGTCCTCCGTTTATTTGAATTCGGGGTTGAATAGATGTGAATATTTGCATCCACCGATGATCCTCACCTTTATCCACTAAGGTTATTCCATTTTTATTGAGAGCCTGCGTAAATTGTTCCCATGATTTTACGTAGCTGCTACCAGGTTTGTGGCTATAACCTCTTCTAATCCTCAGGATTTTTCTTTCTAATTCATTCTCATAAAGCGAAATCATCTGCTCAACAGCTTGCTCTATTTCATCTCTTAATCTGTAGGCTTTTACGATGTCTTCACTGTACCCTTTTAATGCCGCAAAATAGATTCGTGGGGGAATCACTACTTTTCCGTTTTGCGCATCAGAATTCACGTTATATATCTTATGAGTTTGATGTGAAAAGTTGACCTTGAAAGGTAGCAGCCCTTTCAAGTGAACAAGGCTATTCAACCCTATAAAACAATAGCTTCTAGAAATATCATACCATCCCTCAATAACCAAAATTTCTAAATACTCTTGATTCAATTCCTCAAACGAATTGATGCCACGTTTGATTAGTTGAGCAATATCCGTTCGAAGAGAGTTTTTTTTATTATTAATTGAGGCCAGTTCTGTATATTTAATAGAAAACCACATCTCTGCCAATGCTACACACTTCATTTGATTAAGCATTTGACGCCCTTTTTGATGAAGTGCCATGACATTTTTTTCTTGCTTTGGCTCAATATTAAAAATCAAGTTCGCGATCCCACTCCCTTTGTAGTCAGAATCTCTAAACGCCCATATATCCTCGCCAAACAAGATGGTCTTTTTTTGATCTTGATAGACCACCATTTTATCTAACTCTTCCCAATCGCCTCGCAGTAGCGCAGGGAGAAGTTCCTGTTGCAAATAGTCGCCTCTATCACCAATCGAACGCATGGTATCTAAGGTTGAATCCATATCTTGTGAGTTTTCAAAAGACAGCATAGATATAATCCTTATAGAAATTGGGTAATGGAAGGTAACGAGTTGAAAAGTGGATAACGTCCTTTTTCTTCGAGCAAATATTCAGCTTGTTCAATAGTTTCTAGTGGGAGGCCGTCAAGATTAGCTTGAAAGCGATTTATCTTTAATTGAATTACCGAAGCGCGTTCTGGGTATTGGTCAATGGCTTCACGTAACGCATCGAGAAAGCTCAATAGTTTATAAATAGCGTAGGGAGCATCAACGAGTTTGGCACTTTTGCAAAAGACACAAAGATCGTATTGATAGCAGGTAATATCTTGACCTTCTTCAATAATTCCTTTTTTTTCTGCGAACTTGCGTGCTGCATAGTGCCAATCTTTCTCTGACACCAAATCAATTTCCCCACCGCAGCTAATGCCATTGGGGTTTGTCGGTACATTACGTTGTTTCCAAGCATCGTATTCTAAGACGGGAATTTTCAATTCTTTCTTAACCGATTCTATAGCTTCACTGCGGCTCTTGCCCTGGACTATGTAGACTAACCCCATCATTCCTTGTGATATTTGCTTGTTGTTTGAAACAGGGTGGCCGTTGGGGTAATATCTTTCTGTTGTTTCAATATTGTGCTGCAAGATTTTTCGGGCTGTCCACCCCCTTTCTTCTGCTTTATATTCTAAGTTAGAATGAGTAATACGAATCCTACTGGCGGTAATATTTAGAAAATAATCACCGCGACCAATACCACACAAATTTAATAAAGTTTTTCGAATCGGAACCTCACCCTCTGACCACTGATAAGTAACATGCTTACCACCCAGCGGTAGTAAGTACGGAAGTCTGGTTGTTGAACTCCCGCCTCCAAAACCATAATTTTTTCTAGGTAAAGGGTTTTTGCTCGCAGCATAGCGTTCGACCAATTGAAGAAAAGGTCGGTATTTAGCTGCAACAATGAACTCACCTAACGAGCCATCAGCGTATTTGAAAGAAACGGTGATAGAACCATCGGAATCTTTCCCTGAATAATGAAGAGGTATCAGTGCGTTTCGCAGTGAAACATCAGTTATACATGACAGCGCTGCGTAAGCAATCGGCATTGCTCTTATTGTTACAACTTGCTTTTTGAGAGCGGTGACTTTTGCTTCCATCGTGTGTGCACCATCATCTCGTCTAATCCTGTTAAACGTGGTCATCGTATGATCTTCAACAATGTCGGTATAGGTTTTTACTAGATGCTCGATCAACTCAGCTCTACTATCAGAAAGCAAATTTAGGTTCTTTGATAATTGGAATGAAGCTCCAGATACATTAACTTTGCCTTTATCACCTTCGCTATTGAGGAAATATATCAAAGTGTCATAAGGGTCTTTACTGTAGGTTTTCGAGAGGAGTTCGAGTGCTCGAAGAAAGGTGATTCCGTCAGTTTCTCCAACAGAGTCGCGCTTATTGATGTCAGCGACAATAAATCCAGCCTCATCATCTTTGGCTTCGGGATGAGAGCTTTCTTCTGCTCCTGAAAATAACGCTTTTACATCTTTTGAAGCGCGGCCTTTATAGGCGCGAACTTGAGCAACCTTTGATGTCCGACCATCTTTATTTGACGTAACCATTTTAATTGGGCGGCGAACTTGTTTAATCACTGAATCGTTAAATGCAGTGTAATAGGCAAACAAAGTGTAAGCTGCTGCCATACATTGATTAAAAGGACTCGCTAAACCATCTGACGCTGAACCATTTTTTCTCCCAAGTGTAATCGTGATGTCGCGATTATCTTTTCTTTCAACCACAATATTATCAAGGTGTTGAGGGGGGGGAGAGTCAGGGTTTTCTTCTTTATATGCAATAAGTTGAGCTACTAAAGAGAAAAAGAAAAGCTGAGTACGTCTGACTAGTGCATACCATTCGCTTGATGTGTAAGGTTGTGTAGTAAAATCTGCAACCTCACCATTAAAGCTCTTGAGCGTGGCTTGCATGTCTGATACATCAAAACCAAGTACTGGAAGCAGCGAGTCGAGATTCATCTTTTTTTGAAGAGCTGAAGATTCCAACAAACCAAACTCTTCGCCATTATGATATTGAAACTGGTATTTTTTAGGCTCATTAGCAATATCAACTAAGCGGCGTAACTCTCCTGAGTTACCAGCGTAAGAAAGGTATCCAGCCTGGCTAAAAGGGTCGAACTTCTTAATGTCGCAAAATGCTATATAAGCCTTTAAGACGCTTAATTTAACCACTAGAGACCATGCATTGGTTTCATTTTTCTTCTCTTGATCAACCCATCTTTTTAGCTTTTGCATTTTTTCTAATCGAGAGGGTTTAGCTAATGTTTTTTTTGGATCACACTGTTCATGACACCAATAAAGAAAATTGTGTTTTGTGCTGTTTAGTTCCCCTTCAGGCCGTATATCAACGTTCAAATCTAATGAAGTAACATTATTCTGAGCCATTGGCGGAATGGGGGATGCATTTTGATTTCTTGACGCTGCTAATCGACTTTTGGCCATGAAATTACCTCAACGATTGTTGTGCGAATTCATTTTTTCGCTGAGCGAATTCCAACCATGTTTTATTATCATTCATGTAGTTAACGTATTTTTGGGTGGTAGATGTGCTTTCATGCCCCATCAAATCAGCCAACTCCTGTAACAGGGCTTCGAAGGGCTTAGCTGTTTCCATATGTTTGCTGTACAGCCAGTCGGTTGCGAAAGTGGCACGTAAATCATGAGAGGAAAAATAAATATTAAGCCCACTGTGTGCTAAATCGTTACGGATAGTTTCTACATACTTTTGAATGGTGTTTGGAGCATAGATATTGCCATTTGATTTTACGAATAAGTGGTTATGGCGAAGTAGTCCATTTTGAATAGCCCTCTTTCTCTCGTTACTCAATTTGTACTCGTACAGCAGTTCCATGACCTTAGCTGGGATTTCAATTGTTCTGTTTTTTTTAAACTTGGTTAAACAACCGTTAATATTCTCACCAATTTGCACTTTAACTACTTTAGATTTTGGCTTGTCCACGGCAGATGCTGGAAATGTTATCAATTCCTCCAATCTCAATCCTGTTTCAGTTTTTAAGTACAGCATGAGGGCTTTAGTATCAGTTGAGTTTTCAACATCAAGGTGTTTATAAAACTCTTGCTTTTCATTTTCACGAAGTGGATTAAGTTCTCTTATATCAGCACCTTGAGGTTTTTTGATGTTTTTAAATGGTCTAGTGAGACCTGTAGTATATACAGTAATTTCCTTACTGTGACAGCGGTTGATATGTGAGAGCATTTCATGCTGTGATCTGTTTCCTTTACTGCTTATGTGAACCGTCTTTGCCTTAAACTCAAATGGTCGAAAGGTTTTTCTGATTGAAATGATCCCCTGGCGATGAAGGAAAATGAAGTAATTAACAACCTTCAAAACATAGTTAGAAGCGGTACTTGGAGAACCACCGACTTTTCCACCTTCATCCTTGGTATAAAGGTTCTCCAGTAAATAGTCTCGATATCTCACGATTGGACTTTCCTCTACCTTGTCGGTGCAGTCGTATATTGTTAACGGAGATTTTTTATCAACCAGCAGGCCAGTTCTTGGGTGGGTATGCTCAGGGATTTCCGTGTTCAACCACCGATAAAAGCTCAAGAGCGCAACTGCATGGGATTGGAGTGTTTTATCCGAGGATATATCTGGGTCTGCTAGCAAAGAGTGAAGATATAGATTAACCGGTATTACATTGAGGCCATCGGAGTCGATTAAAATTGGAAGTTCATGAGCAAAAGGTTTTGAGTTATCCTTAACTTCATGGATAATCTCACCACTGTCAGGGTGTGGCCTGCTGATAAATGAGGGGTATTTATCCGTACTAATCCACATAAGACAGTAGTCAAAGCCAAAGTCATCTGGAAACGACCTATTCTGCTCAATCATATTAATACCTAAATCATCTGTTATTCACACTGATAAGTCAGGAGCTGCGCGTTCATTCATTTGCTTTTCAAGATGTCCTTGACCAACAGTAAAACTGTAACCACTTTTTTCCTCGACACCTCATTTATATAGCATAAAAAATTACAACATGTGGCATCTAAAATATTTTCCAACTGTAAGTACGTAGTTAGAACTAAATATATTAATGTTGTTTTGTCTATAAAAACTGTGGCGCTCGTAATACAGTTCCCCCATCTTTACGCCAAGTTTTTTCGCTTCTGATGAACGTGCAATCACGCAGCCATCGTTATTACTTAAAACAATTACTGGCTTCCCTGCCAGATCTGGCCTAAAGACTTTCTCACAACTTGCATAAAAACTATTTACATCAACCAGCGCAAACATTATTGCGCCCGATGAATAATATAGGTAACAACACCAAATATTTGAAAATCCTGCCCATCGTTGATAATGATTGGTGAATAAGCGGGATTCATTGGAAGTAACATAGGTGGGTTGAGGTGTAGTTTCTTAACCGTAAACTCCCCCTCAAAGCTAGCTATAACGATATCTCCCTCTTTTGCTGTGACCGCGCTGTCAACAATAACAACATCACCATCATTGATATTCGCATCAATCATTGAATTCCCTTCCACCCTGAGCATATATGTGCTTTCAGGGTGCTTAATGAGGGCGCTATTTAAATTTATGCGGTCTTCAACATAGTCCGCAGCGGGTGATGGAAAGCCTGCTGGCACTCGGTCAAGAAAGAGGGGGAAGCTTGCTAGTAAATCATCTGTTTCAATTAATCTTAGTTTCATACGACACCAATAATACTGTATGCATAAACAGTATTATTTGATCATTTTATGCGTATGTAAAGATCAATTTTCTATAGTTTCATTTTGTTCACGTTCCGTAGCTTCCTGCTCTGCCCTTTCCGCTTCTTCTTGCGCTAATCGCTCTGCTTCTAGCTTAGCGAGTATCTCAGCTTCAGCTTGCTTTTGATTGTAGATAGAATTGGATGGCATATTTACACGCACGTCAATCCAGTGGCCGTTTGGAATATCGCAGTAGTCGTAATCTTCACGCTCAATGTCGTTTTCATCAAGAAACTCCGGGTAAACAACATAAGTACTTAGGCAATGCGATGTTATTAGCTGTCATTACAGGACAACGACTTGGCGATATTTCAGCAATGAAATTTAGTGATATTTGGGATGACCATTTACATGTAACGCAAGAAAAAACAGGAAGTAAACTGGCTATTCCACTGGCGTTAAGATCTGATGCATTAAACATGTCGCTGAGAGATGTTGTTTCTAGATGCCGTGACCGTGTTCTCAGTCCGTATCTGATTCATTATTTTAGAACAACATCTCAAGCAAATAGAGGTGAGCAAGTTACAGCAAATACAATAACAACAAACTTCAAGAAGGCGCGAAATAAAACTGATATTGATTGGGGTGAAGGAACACCAGCTTCATTTCATGAACAACGATCTTTATCAGAAAGACTCTATCGAGAACAAGGAATTAACACTAAAGATTTACTGGGTCATAAATCGCAAAAAATGACCGATAAATATAATGATGATCGGGGTAAGGATTGGGTGAGAGTTGTTATTTAATAGTCGGAATATAGATAGATTTTGATAATTCGTTTTGATAACTTTTTGATAACCGTTTCAGAAGTGATAATAAAAAACGGGAACTATTAAGCTCCCGTTACTAATAACACCACGTAATAAATTACATGTGCTTAATGATTGCGTCACCGAACTCGCTACATTTCAGTAATTTAGCGCCTTCTAATTGACGTTCGAAGTCATAGGTTACAGTCTTAGCTTCGATTGCGCCTTCCATACCTTTAACGATTAGGTCAGCAGCTTCAGTCCAGCCCATATGGCGCAGCATCATCTCAGCAGAAAGGATAATAGAGCCTGGGTTAACTTTATCTTGGCCTGCATATTTTGGTGCAGTACCGTGAGTTGCTTCGAATAATGCGCACTCAGAACCAATATTTGCACCAGGAGCGATACCAATACCACCGACCTGCGCTGCTAATGCATCAGAAATGTAGTCACCATTTAGGTTCATACAAGCGATAACATCGTATTCTGCTGGGCGTAGCAGGATTTGTTGTAAGAAAGCATCTGCGATAACATCTTTAACGATAATATCTTTACCAGTTTTAGGGTTTTTAATTTTAACCCATGGGCCGCCATCTAATAATTCGCCGCCAAATTCCTCTTGTGCTAATTGGTATCCCCAATCTTTAAATGCACCTTCAGTGAATTTCATAATGTTACCTTTATGAACTAAAGTCACTGAATCACGGCCGTTATCAATAGCATATTCAATAGCAGCACGAACTAAACGTTTTGTGCCCTCTTCTGAACAAGGCTTAATACCAATACCACAGTCTTGTGGGAAACGGATTTTAGTCACACCCATTTCATCTTTCAGGAATTTAATAACTTTATCTGCTTCTGCACTACCCGCTTTCCACTCGATACCCGCATAGATATCTTCAGAGTTTTCACGGAAAATAACCATATCAGTCAGTTCAGGTTGTTTAACTGGGCTTGGAGTGCCTTTGTAGTAGCGAACAGGACGTAAACAGATATACAGGTCAAGTTGTTGACGCAATGCAACGTTCAGAGAACGAATACCACCACCAACAGGAGTTGTTAAAGGGCCTTTAATTGAAACACGGTAATCACGGATTAAATCGAGAGTTTCTTCTGGTAACCAAACATCTTTACCATAAATTTGTGTAGATTTTTCACCGGTGTAAACTTCCATCCAAGAAATTTTGCGCTCACCGTTGTAGGCTTTTTTCACTGCCGCATCAACCACTTTCAACATTGCTGGTGTGACATCGATACCAATGCCGTCACCTTCGATAAAAGGGATAATTGGGTTGTTCGGAACGTTTAGTTTGCCTTTTGCATCAATGGTAATTTTAGCGCCTTCTGCCGGAACTACTACTTTGCTTTCCATTAACCTCTCCTTTCACTTGCGTATTTTGCTTGTTAATTTTTTGTAAGAGACGTGTCAATACTACTTCAATCTGCGTCGAACGCCAATGATTACTCATCTAAGCTTCAATGCCGATCGCATTTAACGTACTGTTTTACCTTGTAAGTTAATCGAATATCTATTTATAAACACTGTTAAATCAATAAATTAATTTAAGCATTCCATTATTAGAAATAAATCAAACCGCGATGAAAAGTTGTCAATAACCCATTTGAGGGAACGACACAACTTTTGTTAAAATACTTCCCTCACAAAAAATAATATTAGCAAGTTAACTCAAATTAAAAATACGTTTTGCTCACACTATCACCATCCAAACAAATCCATATGTACTTATTTTTAAATGGAAAATTGTTTTTATTGATTTAAATGTTTTTAAAGTTGTTAATTAAATATTACATCGCCATGAAAAATACGTTCTAGGATCAAACCGTTAAATCTCCTACACTAGATGAAATAAGTCGCCGCAAATTAAAACCAATAAATTCTCATTGAATGACCATGAACAGACCGAACAAAAAATCAGTTCCGAAGAAAAATCGTTACTCGCCACCCTCGACTGCTTTAAAGCATAACGCTAAGCGTGTTTCGGTAAGACAGCAAATATCAACTAAAATCATTTTATTTAACAAACCCTTTGATGTTCTTCCTCAATTTACTGATGAACAAGGTCGCGACACACTAAAAAAATATATTCCAATCAACGATGTATACGCCGCAGGACGTCTTGATAGGGACAGTGAAGGGCTATTAATTTTAACCAATGATGGAAAACTACAGGCACGTTTAACTCAACCACAGAAAAAAACAGGGAAAATATACTATGCTCAGGTAGAAGGTATTCCCGATGAAGATGCACTACTAAAATTTCGGCAAGGGTTAATATTAAATGATGGTCCAACACTCCCTGCGGGAATCGAGTTAGTTGGCGAACCTGAATGGCTATGGCAAAGAACTCCGCCAATACGGGAACGCAAAAATATCCCGACTAGCTGGTTAAAAATTACATTATATGAAGGACGTAATCGGCAAGTCCGTCGTATGACGGCAAATATAGGTTTTCCAACGCTTAGGCTAATTCGTTATCAAATTGGTGAATTTAATTTGGGAAATCTTTCAGTTGGCGAATGGAAGGAGGTAACTGTTGTTTAAACCTAATGTGACTGTAGCAACTGTTGTGCATGCTCAAGGCAAATTTTTAGTCGTGGAAGAGTGGATAAATGATAAACCCACTTGGAATCAACCAGCTGGGCATTTAGAAGCTAATGAAACTATTTTGCAAGCCGCCGAACGTGAATTACTAGAAGAAACTGGAATCAAAGCCACACCAACACAATTAATTAAAATTCATCAATGGATTGCCCCAGATAAAACTCAGTTTATCCGTTTTTTATTTGCCGTAGAACTTGAATCCATTTGTGAGACACAGCCACAAGACAGTGATATTAGCAAATGCCATTGGCTGACTGCCCAAGAAATTCTAAATAGCAACTGCCTGCGTTCACCATTAGTGGCCGAAAGTTTGCGCTGTTTTCTCACAGGAAAGCATTATCCTCTCGATATTTTAACCGCTTACGGCGACCATTATCTTTAAGTACTTAACTTCTGCTTGGTGAAGATTTCACCAAGCAATAATATTCCCTGCTAACTCTGGTGTAATGCGGGAACAACATGCTAAAGTATGGGGCTTGATTTTTCCGCAGTGAGATATTTCCATGTCAAATAATAGTACCATGTCAGATAACAGCCAAAAAAAAGTCATCGTCGGGATGTCCGGTGGTGTTGACTCCTCTGTATCCGCTTACTTGCTACAGCAACAAGGGTATCAGGTTGCTGGTCTGTTTATGAAGAACTGGGAAGAAGATGACGACACAGAATATTGTTCAGCTGCTACTGACCTTGCCGATGCACAAGCTGTGTGTGACAAACTGGGTATTGAACTTCATACCATTAATTTCGCTGCTGAATATTGGGACAATGTTTTCGAACATTTCTTAACTGAATACAAAGCAGGCCGCACACCGAACCCAGATATTCTCTGCAACAAAGAAATCAAGTTTAAAGCTTTCTTAGAATTTGCGGCTGAAGATTTAGGCGCAGATTACATTGCTACTGGTCACTATGTGCGCCGCCGTGATGTCAATGGTAAAAGCCAATTATTACGTGGTTTAGATAACAACAAAGACCAAAGCTATTTTTTATATACTCTGAGCCACGAACAAGTAGCTAAAAGCCTTTTCCCCGTTGGTGAACTCGAAAAACCTGAAGTACGCCGTATTGCAGAAGAAATTGGCTTAGTTACTGCAAAGAAAAAAGACTCCACGGGGATCTGTTTCATTGGTGAGCGTAAGTTTCGCGACTTTTTAGGCCGCTACTTACCCGCTCAGCCTGGCCCTATCGTCACTGTTGATGGCGAAACAATTGGTCAACATGAAGGTTTGATGTACCACACTTTAGGGCAACGAAAAGGTCTCGGTATCGGTGGTACAAAAGAAGGCTCCGAAGAACCTTGGTATGTTGTCGATAAAGACGTCGAAAACAACATTCTTATCGTAGCTCAAGGCCATGAACACCCTCGTTTGATGTCTGTTGGGTTAATTGCTCAGCAATTACATTGGGTTGACCGGAAAACCATGACTGAGCCGCTACGTTGCGTAGTAAAAACACGTTATCGTCAAGCGGATATCCCTTGTACGATCACCCCATTAAGTGATGATCGCATTGAAGTGGCTTTTGACTACCCTGTCGCGGCTGTCACTCCAGGTCAATCCGCTGTATTTTATATCGATGAAGTTTGTCTCGGTGGCGGTATTATTGAAGCCCGTATTCAGGAGTAAATGTGGCAAAAAACTATTATGACATTACGCTTGCTTTAGCGGGTATCTGCCAAGCAAGCGCGATGGTTCAAAAACTCGCACATGAAGGTGTTTGTCTTGAGAAAGACACTGAAACCATGGTCAATAGCCTCACCAATATGAATCCAAAATCCACTTTGGATGTATTTGGTAATGATGCCGAAAATTTAAAGACGGGCCTCAGTGCCATGTTAGGTATGCTGACTGGCGGTAACAGTGGTTTATCGGCTGAAATGACGCGATATATGTTAAGCATTATGACGCTTGAACGTCGCCTCAATAAAAACCAAGAAGCGATGAACCAGCTGGGCCAACGTATTGAGCAATTTGAACGCCAAGCGGGTTATTTTGAACCACTTTCTGAAGGCGTGTTTAACGCACTTGCGGGTATTTATGTAGATGTAGTCAGCCCAGCTGGACCGCGAATTCAGGTCACTGGTTCCCCTGATATCCTAAAAAACACACTCGTTCAAGCAAAAGTTAGAGCCACCTTGCTCGCTGGCATTCGTTGCGCAGTGCTTTGGCAACAAGTTGGTGGAAGTCGCATTCAACTCATGTTCTCTCGCAATCGTCTGGCTAATCAGGCGAAAGATATTTTGTCTCACCTTTAAATCTGGAGTTGCTACCAATGGAATTATCCTCACTGACCGCTGTATCCCCGATTGACGGCCGTTACGGTGATAAAGTCAGCACGTTACGCACTATTTTTAGTGAGTTTGGTTTACTGAAATTTCGCGTACAAGTTGAAGTTCGCTGGCTACAAAAACTGGCTGCAACCGCTCAAATCAAAGAAGTTCCTGCATTTGACGCTGACGCAATCGCTTACTTGGATGAAATTGTCGCGAACTTCTGTGAAAAAGACGCAATGCGTATCAAAGAAATTGAACGCACAACTAACCATGATGTGAAAGCTGTAGAATACTTTCTAAAAGAAAAGGTAGCGGACATCCCTGCTCTTCATGCAGTTTCTGAATTTATTCACTTTGCTTGTACTTCAGAAGATATCAATAACCTCTCTCACGCATTAATGCTGAAAACTGCTCGTGAAGAAGTCTTGCTGCCACAATGGCGTCAAATCATTGATAAAATCAAAACAATGGCTCATGAGTACCGCAATTTACCGTTACTTTCACGTACTCACGGTCAACCTGCAACCCCGTCCACCATTGGTAAAGAGTTTGCGAACGTTGCTTATCGTTTAGAGCGCCAATTCCGCCAGCTACAACAAGTTGAAATTCTAGGTAAAATCAATGGCGCAGTCGGTAACTATAATGCACATATGGTCGCTTATCCTGAAGTTAACTGGCACGAATTCAGCGAAACCTTTGTTACCTCTTTAGGCATTCAATGGAACCCATTCACTACGCAAATTGAACCTCATGACTATATTGCTGAGTTATTTGATTGCGTCGCTCGCTTTAACACTATCGTGTTAGACTTCGACCGTGATATTTGGGGCTACATCGCATTAAATCACTTCAAACAAAAAACAATCGCAGGTGAAATTGGTTCCTCTACCATGCCACACAAAGTCAACCCGATTGATTTCGAAAACTCTGAAGGTAATTTAGGCTTAGCCAATGCCGTCTTAGGTCATTTAGCTAGCAAACTCCCTGTTTCTCGCTGGCAGCGCGACTTAACTGACTCGACAGTATTACGTAATCTCGGTGTCGGCTTAGGTTATGCATTGATTGCTTATCAATCAACCATGAAAGGTTTGAACAAATTAGAAGTGAATGAGCAACATTTACTGGATGAATTAGACCAAAACTGGGAAGTATTGGCTGAGCCAATTCAAACTGTAATGCGCCGTTATGGTATTGAAAAGCCGTATGAAAAGCTCAAAGAATTGACCCGCGGTAAACGTGTTACCGCTGAAGGTATGAAACAATTTATTGATAGTTTAGACCTACCAGAGCACGAAAAATCACGTTTGAAAGAAATGACGCCTGCAAACTACATCGGTTACGCTGTCACTTTCATCGACGAGCTAAAATAGCTTCCATGTTTTCAAATTAGGCGGCTTATAAGTCGCCATTTTTAATTATCATTTTGAATTCCCTGCTCTATCTATCATACTAAGCTATTCAAAGCTAAATATAGATAAATTATATTTCCGCTTCGTTTGATTTATATTTACTTAATCCCTTGTCGTTATTCAGAACTCTTTTTACCATAGCGTATCTAGTGCTACTATCTGATAAGTTGTAGCTATCTCTTTTCAATATGAGGGTTTCCGATGCGTATTCTTATTGTCGAAGACAATGCGTTACTTCGTCACCATTTAACCGTCCAGCTTAAAGAGCTTGGCCATCAGGTTGATTCAGCTGAAGACGCAAAAGAAGCTGATTACTTTTTGCACGAAAGCTGTCCAGATATCGCAGTTGTCGATTTGGGCTTACCTGATGAAGACGGGCTTTCTATGATCAAACGCTGGCGTAGCGAGCACGTCAATATTCCACTATTAGTATTAACTGCTCGGGAAAGTTGGCAAGAAAAAGTACAAGCGCTAAACAGTGGTGCTGATGACTACGTGACTAAACCTTTCCAGTTAGAAGAACTGGTCGCCCGTATGCAAGCTTTGATGCGCAGAAATAGTGGTCTTGCTTCACAAGTACTCGAATTAGGCAATTTCGTGATTGACCTATCACGCAAAGAATTTACCGTTAATGGCGAAACCGTCAAATTAACCGCTTTTGAATACACTATCATTGAAACGCTACTACGCAACAATGGGAAAGTGGTTAGCAAAGACTCGTTAATGCGCCAGCTTTACCCAGATGCTGAGCTCAGAGAAAGTCATACCATTGATGTTTTAATGGGCCGTTTACGAAAAAAAATCCAACAATTTCATAGTGATGATGTAATTGTCACAGTGCGTGGTCAAGGCTACCGTTTTGATGTGAATGGCTAACATGAAGCTACGTAAATTTAAGTTCAAACCCCTTTCGCTACGAGCACGTTTTCTCTGTGCAACATCCGCGGTGATCTTGGCACTCACCTTATCCTACGGCATCGTCGCGATTTTGGGGTATTTGATTAGTTTCGATAAAACCACTTACACCCTATTACGTAGCCAAAGTAATTTAATTTATAGCCTAGCCCAATGGCAAAACCATAAAATTGACATTCGCGTCCCCCCAAATTTCACGTTAAACAACCCGACTTTGGTCATTATTTATGATGAACAAGGGCTCGTGTTATGGCGCCAACGTGATGTACCTAGCGTTGAACGGCTGATCCGTAATGACTGGCTTAAAAAAGAAGGCTTATATGAAATTGATACAGACATTCGCGAAACTCGCCAACTTCTAGATGACAACCCCGAATTCAATACAAAATTAGATGACATGGATAACGACGATGAACCGCTTACTCACTCCGTGTCCGTCAACCAATATGCAGCTAGTGAAAACCTGCCTCCGCTCACCATTGTCGTTGTTGATACACTACCACAAGACTTACAAAATACGGGTTTAGTTTGGGAGTGGTTCGGTTATGTGTTACTAGCTAACTTAATCTTAGTTATCCCACTATTATGGTTAGCGGCCTATTGGAGCCTACGGCCAATTAAATCATTAGTATCACAACTAAGTAGCTTAGAAAAAGGTGAACGAGATACACTGGATGAGAACCCTCCGTATGAGCTTCGTGGGCTAGTACGTAATCTTAATATTTTATTAACGAATGAACGTAAGCGTTACAGCAAATACCGCACGACACTTTCTGATTTAACACACAGTTTAAAGACGCCTTTAGCCGTTTTACAGTCAACACTGCGGCTTCTTCGTTCAGGTAAGCAAATGAATATTGAGCAGGCTGAACCCATCATGCTCGAACAAATTGGCCGTATATCTCAACAGGTGGGTTATTATTTGCACCGCGCATCAACGCAAGGTGATGAAAATATGATGCTGCGCGAAATTTCATCTGTTCCATCAATATTAGACAGCCTTGCGAGTGCCCTCCATAAAGTTTACCAACACAAAGGTGTTTCTATTACGGTTAATGTTTCTCCTGAAACAACTTGGCTGGGTCAACCAAATGACTTTATGGAAGTGATGGGTAATATCATGGAAAACGCGTGTAAATATTGCCTTGAATTCGTCGAAGTTAGTGCTATTGCCGGAACTGATAGCTTAACATTGGTTGTTGATGATGATGGCCCAGGCGTGCCCGAAAGCAAACGTAGTTTGATTTTCCTTCGTGGGCAACGTGCAGACACCCTTCGTCCAGGTCAAGGTTTAGGTTTGTCCATTGCAGTGGATATTATCGACCAATACGAGGGAGATATCACAATTAGTGACAGCCCGCTTGGTGGTGCTCGTTTATCCGTCACATTTAGGCAGCAATCTATGATTGAAGATAGTTAATCTGTGATATGCGTCCACTTGTCCCCTATTTTACAAACCATTTCCGGTATACTATTTATGAAGTGTTTTATAAATAGTAATTTAGGGTAATGTACTTGGATCACTCTCAAGATAAACCTTTAATACCCGTTTCTCAGAAAGTTTATTTAACAGCATACCATTACACACATATAGGTCATTTTGCAGTATTGGAACCGGGTATATTGTAATAAACTGATTAGCAATACTTAGCAGCTCCAAGGGACAATAAGATGGATTACAAACTAAATCTCGACTGGCAGAGTTTCCTCGACAGTCACTGGCAGAAGCGCCCACTGCTTATCAAAAAAGGGTTTGCAAATTTTATTGATCCTATCTCGCCTGATGAACTTGCAGGTTTGGCGATGGAAGATGAGGTTGATAGCCGTTTGGTTAGCCATAAAGAAGGGATTTGGCAGGTTGGTCACGGACCATTTGAAAGCTATGACCACCTTGGCGAAGAGAATTGGTCTATTTTAGTTCAAGCAGTTGACCACTGGCATCATCCAAGCTCTGCATTAATGAAACCATTTCGCGTCCTTTCGGACTGGCGGATGGACGACTTAATGATTTCCTACTCAGTCCCCGGCGGTGGTGTAGGTCCTCACCTAGACCAATACGATGTGTTTATTATTCAAGGTGAAGGCCGTCGTCATTGGCGAGTGGGTGAAAAAATCCCAATGAAACAACATTGCCCGCACCCTGACTTACTACAAGTTCAACCTTTTGACGCCATCATCGACGAAGAAATGGAACCCGGCGATATTTTATATATTCCACCTGGGTTTCCACATGAAGGTTACGCCATTGAGCCTTCATTAAATTACTCAGTTGGTTTCCGTGCCCCAAATACTCGTGAGCTGCTCAGTAGTTTTGCCGATCACCTAATTTCTAATGACTTAGGCAGTTATCGTTATAGCGATCCTGATTTATCATTCCGTGATAACCCTGCTGAGATCTTGCAAGGTGAACAAATTAAACTGCGCGAAATGATGGAATCACTGATTAATGACCCTGAGCTATTTCGTAAATGGCTAGGTGAGTTTATCTCACAATCACGTCATGAATTAGACATTGCTCCACCTGAACCACCTTATGAGCAAGAAGAAATTTATGATTTACTGAAAACTCAGCAAGAAACCTTATACAAATTAAATGGTCTCAGAGCATTGCGCGTTGGCGACCAATTTTTTGTTAATGGAGAATGCTTAGAAACCGAGTGTTATGAGGCTGCTGATAGCTTATGTCGTTATGATGCCGTTAATAGCCAAATTTTAGCTGATGCCATTGATGACGTTAATTTTATCGCACTGCTTACCGCACTCGTCAATAATGGTTATTGGTATTTTGATGATTAATCAATACCTTTAATATTAAATTTGTATTTTGTGTAAGGGCTCATTAATTATGGGCCTTTTATTAAAAATAATATTCTCAGTATAATATGACAAGGCTCTCCTCCCTATTGATGAAAACCGCTAATTGCCAATTACCCCCCCTTATTAATAACTAACTTATTTATTTTTTTATATATTTTATTTCCCAATTACATACTCATATTATGATCCTTACGTGCCCGTAAGCACGCAAAGATAAAGCACATTCTTTAATTCAACCCTAAACTGTTTTTACTTCACTATTATCATTCTCACGCAGCATTAATTATCCATTTTAAAGATGATAACAATATGAACTTAGAAACACTTTTAGCTTTATCATTGTTTTCCTTTGTAACATCCATAACGCCAGGTCCAAATAATATTATGTTACTTGCTTCAGGCATTAATTTTGGATTTAGCAAGACATTACCGCATTCATTTGGGGTATCAATTGGTTTTCTTATTATGCTGTTTGCTATCGGGCTAGGAGTCGGGGCATTGATCCAATCATCCCCTATAACTTATTCAGTATTAAAATATTTTGGAATTATTTATTTGTTCTGGCTTGCATGGAAAACGACTATTAGCCATTCAGTTGCACAATCAAATAACCAGGAAATTAAGCCGCTAACTTTCTTAGAAGCAGCATTATTTCAATGGATAAACCCTAAAGCATGGATGATGGCTATTTCAGGAATGGCGATGTATACCAATATAAACGCCCCCTATTTATCAATGGTACAGGTTGCCGTTATATTTGCGGCCATCAACTGGCCATGTGTTGCTATTTGGGCGATGTTTGGCAGTAAATTAAGAGAAAAGCTAAAACAACCTAAGACATTAAAACGCTTTAATTTAGTCATGGGTGTTTTACTGGCGCTTAGTGGCGTTTCTGTATTATTTCAATAGCAAATTTACGCGTGCTTATTGTTATAAGCACGCTTGTTTATCATGAAATATCATGATTGCCTTGCGTGAATAGCCGTTAATTCCGCAATACGCATGATCACACTAACTGCCTGCTCCATACCCTCTTGTGTTATAAATTCATGTTTACTATGGAAGTTATAGCCACCTGTGAAAATATTTGGGCACGGTAAACCACGATGTGAAAGCTGCGCACCGTCAGTACCACCCCGGACGGGTTGGATAATTGGCTCAATACCACAATCAAGCATTGCTTGCTTTGCTAATTCAATAACATGTGGGTACTTCATGACCTCTTTATGCATATTATAATAGGTATCATCAAGTGTCAGTTCGATATAGCAGCTTGGATGTAACCCTTCCCCAACTTTTTCAGCAATTCGAATGATATTTTTCTTCCTAGCTTCAAAGCCCGCTAAGTCAAAATCACGAATAATATAATTCAATTCTGCCTTTTCTACTGTCCCTTTTAACGATGTTAAATGATAAAAGCCTTCATAACCTTCGGTGTTTTCAGGTGTTTCATCAGGTGGTAACATCGAATGAATACGGTTCGCTAGCCCTAATGCATTCACCATTACGCCTTTAGCTGTACCGGGATGCGTGTTATTGCCAACAATTTTAATAGAAACGTTAGCTGCATTAAAATTTTCATACTCTAACTCACCAACACCACCACCATCGACGGTATAGGCCCACAATGCATCAAATTGTTTAAAATCGATATGACGAGCCCCACGCCCTATCTCTTCATCAGGGGTAAATGCAAGACAGATTTTACCATGAGGAATGTTCTTACCCTTTAAACGTACTAGAGCTGTAATTATTTCTGCGATACCCGCTTTATCATCGGCACCGAGTAAGGTTTTGCCATCGGTCATGATGAGGGTTTTGCCAATCATTTCATGCAGCACTGGAAACATCACTGGGGATAGCACTTCATCACCTATACCTAACGCGATATCTCCCCCTCGATAATTTTCGAGTACTTGTGGACTCACATTTTTACCTGAAAAATCAGGTGCTGTGTCTAAATGTGAAATAAACCCAATAGTAGGAACATCCCAATCAACGTTTGACGGTAAATAAGCCATCACACAACCTTGATCGCTAAGCGTTATTTTTTCAAAACCTAATTCATTCAGCTCGTTAACTAATGCACGAGCAAACTTTAGCTGTCCTGCGCTGCTAGGCACTGTTTTGGCATTTAGTTTTGATTGTGTATCGAAAGCGGTATATTCAAAAAACCGCTCTAAGAGTTTGTCCATACCCTTCCCCCTAAAATATCAATGTCCATATTATGGGAAAGATCACAGATTCAATTATTGTTTCAAATCAGCTTTCCTGTTAATGCTCTCTATTTTTTGCAGGAAATCGTTAGTGAAATTTATTTTTTAGCGTAATTTTTGTAAGCTACCTATTACACTGGCAATCAATACCTATAATAAATAAGGGTAATAATCAAATTGTATTAATTAGTAGGTTATTATTTATTTGTTACCTAATTACCTCTCATTTGGTTAAATATCACTCACCCACTACACGAATCATCAATCATTAAATTGAAATAGTATGCTATATATGAAGTCTTATTATTTTATTTATTAGCTAATTAATAAACAAAACGAAATTTTACTCGTTAACAGGAAAATTCATGTCAAAAACATGTTTAATTTATGGTGTTAGTAAAGGCTTAGGTAAAGCATTGGTCGAAGGATTTCCTGAAAAAGCAGACCATATTTATGGAGTGTCTCGCTCAAAGCCTCCTTTTGAACACATTAACTTTACGTGGATCCCTGCTGATTTAAATGATATTCATAGCGCGAATGCCATTAAGCAGATTATTCAGGATCAACCTATTCATACCTTAATTTATAATGTGGGTATTTGGGAGAAACTGGCTTTTAGTGAAGAATACCAATTTGAATCGACTGATGACATTGAGCTGCTCAATATGATTCAAACCAATATCAGTGCTTGTTTATTAAATTTAAAAGCACTATTACCCAATTTACGTTTAGCGAAAAATAGCAAGATTATATTGATCGGTTCCACATGGGGCCTAGATAACCATAATGGCAAAGAAGTCGCCTTTTCCGCCACGAAATATGCCCTCAGAGGCATAGCACAGTCATTAAGAGAAACACTGCGTGAAGATAAAATAGCAATATCAGTCATAAACTTAGGTTATCTAGCAACTGAATACCCATTAACGGTTCCTGCCGACGAAGTCATTGAAAAAAGTAATGGACAGCTAATCCCATTACAAGATGTTGTCAATGCCGTACGCTTTATCACCAGTACGAGCAATGCAACCTGCGTCAAAGAGATTACGATGCCGGCCATGATGGATACAAATGTCTAACCTATAAGAGAAAACAATACGTTTCCCCTTATATTATTATGTATTGAAAGCTTATTGCGCTGTATTTTTAACCTGTAACTCTGTAATAAGCTTATTGATATATTCAACAACGACTTTGCTGGCTAAACCATAGTGTTTCTCATCAAACTCACTTTCCACTTGGCTAGGCTCTAAATTAAGTTCGACCGTATGTGCCCCATGTAATTTAGCCTCATGAACAAAACCTGCCGCAGGGTATACATGACCAGATGTCCCAATTGAAATAAAAATAGTCGCAGATTCAAGGGATTGATAAATATAATCCATTCCAATTGGCATTTCACCAAACCAAACAATGTGGGGTCTGAGCGGCTGAGGAAACTGGCAACAATGACAGCGGTCATCGGCAGATAAATCCCCTTTCCATTCCAATACTTGATTTGACCAGTTGCAGCGAACTTTTAATAGTTCACCATGCATATGGATAACTCGCTGACTTCCCGCTCTTTCATGCAAGTTGTCTATATTTTGCGTAATTAACAAAAAGCGGTCACCAAAAAGCTCTTCAAGCTGAGCAAGTGCATAGTGAGCGGCGTTAGGCTTAATATTTTCTTGCTGTAACTGCCGACGCCGTTCATTATAAAAACGTTGTACTAATTCAGGGTTACGTTCGAAACCTTCAGGTGTTGCCACATCTTCAACGCGATGCTCTTCCCATAATCCATCCGCAGAACGGAATGTTTGGATCCCAGATTCAGCTGAAATACCCGCTCCTGTTAAAACGACAATATTGACCTTTTTCATGTTATCCAATCTATTATCTATATAAAAAGACCGATTGCGAAGTCGCTGGCGGCGTATACATTTATTCTTGCGAGCTTTTTTTAACCTATAACGAAATCGCAACATCAAAGCTTCCTTTCATCCATATAACCAATAAATTTATATCATATTAAATATTAACTGCTTTTTACCATGTCATTATGACATGAATTTAGAAATGCTGATTGTGTGAAATTATTAAAATAATCAAGCTCCAAGTACTTATTTTATTGGCAGACTA
This sequence comes from Providencia sp. PROV004, assembly GCF_011045615.1. Classification (NCBI taxonomy): domain Bacteria; kingdom Pseudomonadati; phylum Pseudomonadota; class Gammaproteobacteria; order Enterobacterales; family Morganellaceae; genus Providencia; species Providencia sp. PROV004. The sequence continues at coordinate 2,110,065 of NZ_CP042859.1, read as the reverse complement.
ACTATTTCCTTACCATAACTGATGACATTATCTAAATGTTAACATACTAAAACGCATCATCTTGCTGAATGCAAATAAAAATATCGAAGGTATCGATTTTGTCACTTTTTATTCATAAAAATGACATCTTTATTTCATAAATACGCCATAAAACTTCCACAATGATAAAACAATAAAAAAACCTTTCTTCTTCACTCGCGCTACCGCTAAAATATGCCTCGCAGATTTTACTGTGTTATTAACTCACCACTACAAGGGATTTCATGGAAAAGTTTTTTGAAAGAGCAATGTATGCTTCACGTTGGATTTTAGCGCCTATCTATTTTGGGCTTTCACTGACACTATTGGCTTTAACCATTAAGTTCTTTCAAGAGCTATACCATATTTTGCCAAATATCCTTTCAATTCCTGAAGCAGACTTAATTTTGACGCTATTATCATTGATTGATATGGCATTAGTCGGTGGTTTATTGGTGATGGTAATGTTTTCAGGTTATGAGAACTTTGTCTCCCAAATGGATATCCCTGACAGCAGTGAAAAACTAGGCTGGCTAGGTAAAATGGACGCATCATCATTAAAAAATAAAGTCGCGGCCTCCATTGTGGCAATTTCCTCTATTCACCTATTAAAAATCTTCATGGACTTAAAAAGCGTCTCAAATGACAAACTGATGTGGTATGTCATCATCCATTTAACCTTTGTATTATCTGCATTTGTGATGGGCTATCTAGATAAAATGACCAAGAAATAAACGGTAAAATTTACACTCAAAGTGCCTAATTTAAACATCTAGGCACTTATCTATTCACTAATTTCATCTTTATCTCCCTCGTCGATTTCTGCTTTGTGTTACCATCAATAGTCTAAAAGACTAGTACCAAGGAACTCTACATGAGCCAACATTTTGTCGGTAAATATGAAGCTGAAATTAAATTTCAATTATCGGATCCCGACACCTTCTTACACAAAATAAGAGCCGATTTAGCTGAGCCATTTACGGAAAATAATACAGAGACAGATTATTTCTATGAAAACCTACATTCACCGCTGGCTGACAAGGACGTCAGTATGTGCGTACGTGAAATGGTGCCATCAGGCATAAAGTTGTGGATAGTCAAAGGCCCTGGAGCTTCTGAATGCAAAGCCATTAATATTGATGACTGCAACCATGTGCAAAACATGTTAACGACATTGGGATATCATTGCTACTTAACCACAACTAAAATAAGAAGCATTTATTTTCTGAATGATATCCACATCACAATTGATCACTTGAGTGGGATCGGCTGGTTTGCTGAGTTTGCCATTATGACTGATGAGCAGGACTTACTGGATAGTTTATATCAAACGTTGATGGCGACCGCCAAACAGTATGGTTTTACAGAAGCGATGGTAGAAACTCGTAGTTATAAACAAATGTTTTTAACAGCACAGTGATTATATAAAGAGCCAATAAATTTTTGGATTTATACCCTAAAAATCATTGGCTCTCTAACCCTAATAACTATTGCCCACTGAGAATACGTGCAGGGTCTAACTTACTCGCTCGGCGAGCAGGATACCAACTGGCTAGTAAGCTTAATACAATGGTTGTAATTAAAACATAAACCACATCCATGACATGCAATTCAGAAGGTAAAAAGTCAATAAAATAGACATCACCCGATAAAATTGGATGACCAACAATAGCCTCTATAACCTTAATCATTGGTGTTAAATTTAAAGATATGACGACCCCAAGTACAGCACCAATCAGAGAACCAACCAGCCCACCCAACAAACCATACCATAAGAAAATAGCACGAATCTGCCTATCTTTTGCCCCTAAGGTGCGCAATACCGCGATATCACTACTTTTATCTTTAACCGCCATAACAAGAGTAGAAACAATATTAAAACACGCAACGCCAATCACCAATATCATAGCTAAGTACATGATACTTCTAACCATTTGGATATCATTGTACATATAACCATAATCACCTATCCAACTTTTTACAATAACATGATGCATAGTTTTCAAGCCTGCATCATAAACGACTTGATCGGCAATAAATGGGTCTGTGGCTTTGATTTCAAATCCCGTCACACCATCACCATAGTCGAGATATTCTTGTGCATCAGCGAGAGGAACGAGTGCTAGCTGGTGATCAAGCAAGCCACTAAGCTTAAAAATACCCGTCACTTGTACACGAATACGCTTAGGCTGCTGAATCTTTAAGCTGGCATCGGTATTTGGGATCATGATTGTCACCCAATCCCCAACTTTCACATTTAATGCATCAGCCACACCTTGGCCTAAAATAATCGATTGTTTGCCCGCTTCAAAATGCTGCCAAGCATCATTAAGAATGAATTGTGGTAATGCACTGACTTGTGGCTGAGTTTCTCGTGAAACCCCCATCACTTGGATTGCTTTTAAATTTGCACCACGCTCAAGTAACCCTGTAAAGTTAATGTAAGGGCTAACGCCTTCAACCCCTGGCGTTTTCCGGATAACTTGTTCAGCAAACTCCAAATCCTTATAGGGTGGTTTAACAGCATAAATTTGCCCATGGGGAACAACAGATAACACACGGTTATTTAATTCGCGTTCAAAGCCATTCATCGCGCTCAAACCAATAATTAACACCGCAACCCCAAGAACAATACCCAACGTTGAAACTATCGAAACTAACGAAACCATCCCTGTTCGGCGGCGACCACGGCTGAAACGCAGCGCTGTGAGTAGTGAAAGAGGCAACTTAGACATTACCGCGCCCCCAAGGTAATATCCTGCTGCAAATGCCCATCACGCATTTCCAATTGGCGAGATAACCGGCGAGCCAGTGTCATATCATGGGTGACCACTAAAAATGCAGTCCGCTGTGTTCGGTTTAATTCCCCCAACAATTCAAAAATGGCATCTGCATTACGTAAATCAAGGTTACCTGTAGGCTCATCCGCTAAAACCAGTGCAGGCTCATTCACTAACGCCCTTGCAATAGCAACACGCTGGCGCTCCCCTCCTGATAATTCAGAAGGACGATGCCCCGCCCGATGCGCTAGTCCAACTGCTTCTAGCATTTCAGTGGCTTTCGAAAATGCAGTTTCTTTCGCAATACCACCAATTAATAAAGGCATCGCCACATTTTCAAGGGCGGTAAAATCCGGTAAAAGGTGATGAAATTGATAAATAAAACCTAAATCTTTATTACGAATAGCAGCTCGCTCATCTGAAGATAATTGATTAATATGCTGGCCACGAAAGATAACATTCCCTTCTGAAGGAGTATCTAACCCACCCAGTAAATGTAATAAGGTACTTTTACCCGAACCAGAACTTCCCACGATGGCCATCATTTCCCCCAGCCCCATGGAAAAACTGACATTTTTCAACACTTGCGTCGACAATGTCCCTTCCTGATATGTTTTACTTAAATTTTCACAGACCAGAAGTGGTTGTTTATTCATAACGTAACGCCTCAGCAGGTTGAACCGCTGCTGCACGCCAAGAAGGATAAAGCGTTGCCAGCAGAGAAATCAGCATTGCACTAAGTGCAATAATTAAAATACCAGAGTAATCAAGCACAATCGGTAAAGAGACACCTTTTGGTAATAAACCAATCAGCGGCATAATGACATTCAGTTGGCTAGAAAGTATCGTACCTAATATTGTGCCAATGAGTGAACCAATCACCCCCGCTCCAGCGCCTTGGATCATAAAAATCATTAAAATTCGCCAACGTTTGAGGCCAAGGGTTTTTAAAATAGCGACTTCACCTTGTTTTTCCATCACTAACAATGATAGTGAAGTAATAATGTTGAATGCCGCCACCGCAATAATTAAACTGAGCAATAAGCCCATCATATTTTTTTCCATGCGAACGGCTTGGAAAAACTCCCCTTTACGCTCTCGCCAATCTTTCCATACTAAGCCATTCGGCAACGCTTGCTGACTTAGAACATCAACCTTTAGGGGCTCATCCAAATATAAACGCCACCCAGTAATATGCCCTGTAGGATAACGTAACATGCGTGCGGCATCTTGTTGTGCTACGACAAGTTCACTTGTATCCGCTTCCCCATTTGTTTGGAAAATACCCGCCACAGTAAATAGGCGCTGGCTAGGAATGCGCCCCATTGGTGTTAGTTGACTCACCCCAGGTATAATTAAGCGAACTTCATCACCACGTTTTACCCCGAGCGTTTCTGCAAGTTTATTCCCCAGAAAAACATTATAACTGCCTTCTTTAAGGTCACTGCGTTGCCCAACAACCAGTTTATCCAATAACAGAGAAGGTTCTTCAGGTTCAATCCCCCCCATGACGCCAACGCCAACATTGGTTCGGCTTTGTAATACCACGTCAGATTGCACAATAGGTGCGATATGGCTGACACCGTTTAAATGTTGTAGACCAGTTATTGGATACTTTGCTGGGTCTATATTTCCAGAGGCAGATGTTAAAATTGCCTGCGGCATATAAGCAAGTATGCTATCTTGTAAAGATCGCTCGAACCCATTCATCACTGAAGTGACGGTTATCAATGCCGCCACCCCCAGTGTGATACCAATAGCAGATAAACTGGAAACGAAACGCCCAAATTTATCCGCAGCACGCCCACGTAAATAACGTAGGCCTATAAATAATGAGACAGATTGGTGCATGAAATCTATGATGCCCCTGTTGCCAAAGCGAAGTGTTCAGCGATAATAAAGGGTACGATTGATGAATGGAACCACTCGATGGTTTTTTTTCTGTTTTGAATGCCTTTTTGTCTGACTTTCAGACGAATTACGAGTTAAAACTGATTGTTTTGTTACGAATTTTGTAGTTTAACTATCCATTAATTAACTTAACTATTTTTCGTACAAAAATTGGCTATATTTGTGCTAACTCTTGTTTAACTGCTTACTAACCGCTGTGAGATACCGAAGATTTCTATGTTGTCAAAATTTCGTTATGAACTCCCTAGTCGTAGTGGCGATGTTCGCCATTTAGGTTGCCTTATCGGGGCGGCTGGTGCACTTGAATGTGGAGAAATAATACAACGTCATCAAGGGCCTGTTATCATCGTGACACGTGATATGCAAAATGCATTACGTTTAAGAGATGAAATTCAACAGTTTACAAAACACCCTATAGAGACACTTTCTGACTGGGAAACATTGCCATATGACAATTTCTCTCCCCATCAGGAAATTATTTCTCATCGTTTATCGACACTGTACCGCTTATCCAGTTTACAAAAAGGCGCGTTAATTCTTCCCGTCAATACACTGATGCAAAAAGTCTGTCCTGCCGACTTTTTAACCAGCCATGCCTTAGTGATGGCAAAAGGTGACAAACTTTCCCGAGATAACTTACGTAATGAACTCGATAACGCTGGTTATCGCCATGTAGAACAAGTTTTAGAACATGGTGAATATGCCACACGTGGCGCTTTACTCGATTTATTTCCTATGGGAAGTTCATTGCCATTTCGTATTGATTTCTTCGATGATGAAATTGATAGCTTGCGAACTTTTGACGTTGACTCGCAAAGAACACTCGAAGAAGTAGAACAAATTAATTTACTGCCAGCTCATGAATTTCCGACCGATAAAGACGCTATTGAACGTTTTCGCAGCCAATGGCGCGAGCGCTTTGAAGTTCGCCGTGATCCAGAACATATTTACCAGCAGGTCAGTAAGAATACCTTACCAACAGGTATAGAGTATTGGCAGCCTTTATTCTTCGCGCAGCCACTGCCATCGTTATTTGAGTATTTACCACCATCAAGTTTAATTGTTTCGCAGAGCTTACAAGAAGCGGCTGAACGCTTTCAGGTTGATACTCAGCAGCGGTATGAAAGCCGTGGTGTCGACCCAATGCGCCCATTGCTCCCACCTTCAGAGCTATGGCTAACTGTTGAACAACTGAATCAATCGTTAAAAAAATGGCCTCGTATTCAATTATCATCCGAGTCTCTGCCCAAAAAAGCGGCAAATACCAATTTAGATTACCTGCCATTACCGGATATCAGCACACAGGGGCAAAGTAAAACACCGCTCGAAAAATTGCGGCAGTTTACTGAACAGTTTGATGGAACTATCGTCTTTTCTGTGGAAAGTGAAGGCCGGCGTGAAACTGTTACCGAGCTCTTAGCACGTTTAAAAATTCGGCCTGATATTATTCAAAGCTATACTCACCCTACTGACAGCCGATTTGCCATCACGATTGGGGCCGCTGAGCATGGCTTTATTCAATCCGATATCCATAGGGCATTAATTTGCGAAAGTGATTTACTTGGGGAACGTGTTGTTCGCCGCCGAACAGATAATCGCCGCACCATTAATACAGATACCCTCATTCGCAATTTAGCTGAATTGCGCCCTGGGCAACCCGTTGTTCATATTGAACACGGTGTAGGTCGTTATCAAGGTTTGATTACGTTAGAAGCGGGTGGTATTAAAGCTGAATATTTAATTTTAACCTATGCGGGCAATGATAAACTGTATGTTCCAGTTTCTTCACTCCATTTAATTAGCCGTTATGCGGGTGGCGCTGATGAAAACGCCCCATTGCATAAATTAGGTAGTGATAGCTGGGGGCGAGCCCGTCAAAAAGCCGCAGAAAAAGTGCGCGATGTTGCGGCTGAACTTCTTGATATCTATGCACAACGTGCAGCTAAAGCGGGCTTTGCTTTCAAGCATGATAAACAACAATACCAAGAATTTTGCCAAGGCTTTCCTTTCGAAACGACACCTGACCAAGAAGTCGCTATCAATGCCGTTCTCAGCGATATGTGCCAACCCTTAGCCATGGACCGATTGGTTTGTGGCGATGTAGGCTTTGGTAAAACCGAAGTGGCAATGCGAGCCGCATTCTTGGCGATTAATAATAACAAGCAAGTTGCCGTTTTAGTGCCCACGACACTACTTGCCCAACAGCATTACGATAATTTTAAAGATAGGTTTGCTAACTGGCCTGTCCGCATCGAAATGTTATCACGCTTTAAAACAGCGAAAGAGCAACAACAAATTATTGCACAAACTGCTGAAGGTAAAGTTGATATTCTAATTGGTACCCATAAGTTACTGCAAAGTGACTTAGTATGGAAAGATTTAGGCTTACTCGTCGTCGATGAAGAGCACCGCTTTGGTGTCCGCCATAAAGAACGCATCAAAGCTATGCGTGCAGACGTTGATATCCTAACACTGACAGCCACACCGATCCCTCGTACTCTTAACATGGCCATGAGTGGCATGCGTGATTTATCGATTATCGCCACACCACCAGCTCGCCGTTTGGCTGTGAAAACCTTTGTTCGCCAATATGATGACTTAGTTGTCCGTGAAGCAATTTTACGAGAAACTTTACGTGGCGGCCAAGTTTATTACCTTTACAATGATGTTGAAAATATTGAAAAGGCAAAGGCACGCCTTGAAGAGTTAGTTCCTGAGGCACGCTTTGTTGTTGGCCATGGTCAAATGCGTGAACGTGAATTAGAGCGCGTTATGACGGATTTCCATCATCAACGTTTTAATGTATTGATATGCACTACAATTATTGAAACGGGTATTGATATACCAACAGCGAATACTATTATTATTGAGCGTGCTGACCATTTCGGGTTAGCTCAACTCCATCAACTGCGTGGCCGAGTAGGACGTTCTCACCACCAAGCTTATGCATACTTGCTCACACCACATCCAAAAGCGATGACCACTGATGCTCATAAACGCCTTGAAGCCCTTTCTTCACTGGAGGATTTAGGTGCGGGGTTTGCTCTAGCAACTCACGATTTAGAAATTCGCGGTGCAGGTGAATTACTTGGTGAAGATCAAAGTGGCCAAATGACCACGATTGGTTTTACCCTCTATATGGAACTGCTAGAAAGTGCTGTTGATGCGCTAAAAGAGGGGCGCGAGCCTTCATTGGAAGATTTAACTAGCCAACAAACCGAAGTTGAATTACGCATGCCTGTTCTGCTGCCAGACGACTATATTCACGATGTGAACATTCGCTTATCTTTCTATAAACGAATAGCCAGTGCTAAAAATAGTCAGGAGCTCGACGAATTGCGTACAGAGCTAATCGACCGCTTTGGCAGCTTACCTGACGCAGGTAAATTCCTGTTAGCTAACGCAGCTATTCGATTACAAGCGCAATCCCTTGGTATTAAACGTATTGAAGCCCATGAAAAAGGTGGTTTTATTGAATTTAGTGATAAAAATAAAGTCGATCCAAGTTTCTTAATCAGCTTATTACAAAACCAGCCACAAACTTATCGGTTAGATGGCCCTGTTCGACTAAAATTTTTCCACGATTTAACAGAACGAGCCTCTCGACTAGAATTTATTAAGCAGTTACTTATCGGATTTGAAGAACACCAAATTATCTAGGTTTAAAGCTATAAAATGATAAAAGGCTACTTTCGTGTAGCCTTTTATCTCTATAATTTTTATATAATTATTATTCCATAAAGCCAAATGTATTTTTGTTCGGTTGCAGTTCTAAGATTGTTGATGAGTTTCTGGTGATTGGCAATTCATTTTGTTGCAAACAATAAAATGGTAATAATTCTTTTATATCACTGCGCATGGTTTCACACACTGAATTAGATGATGTTAGCACTAAGCGCCCTTTGTCATCCAAAGGAATAAACATTGATGGTTCATAGGATGTTCTAACTTTCCCAATGCTTTTATCAATTTGGTAAACGACGTCATATCCAACAATAACTAATTCCATTTTTTGTGTGTTAACACAGGTTTGATTTTGCATATCAAACAGAGATGGAAAGCCTTTCCCTTGTAATGCTTCAATCATGAAAATCATTTTGCATTCGCTTTGTGCAGGATGAAACCGAGAAAGGGATTGTTGGTTAAACGTGCCTAAGACTCCTGTTACTGTACAATTTTGGTACTCAACAAGGCGATTAGCTTTGATCGGCTCGACAGATAACACTGTCGCCAATTTCGTTTCAGGTTCTTGGTTGAATAAAGTCACGAGCAATACAATAACGAATGCCACTACAGTTGCTAATAACAACTTAAATTTTAGCTTCATTGTATTAACCCTTATTAAAATATGCCGCATCTATTGTAACCACAATCTAAAATAATTCGATAATTACGTACTATTTGTATTGTTTTTTGGAATTATCTTAATTTATCATCAAAACAAGTATTTATTATAACTGTATTAGAAACCATAAGTTTCACCATTAGTGCAACTTCACATATCACCTCAATTGAATGCGTTATTTTATAATTAATAATCAATAAGATAGATGGAGTGATTTCCATGATAACTTTTCGTTATATAAATACATTTATACTTAAATTATTTTAAACTTAAGGTAAGCTAAATTATATTGACTCAATATATATTAATTTGTAGTTTTTAATTTCATTTAAATAGAATATATAAGTAATAGTGGCAATATAATCGATATTCAATCTCTTAAATTTGATCTAAATAGTTTTTCCAAGTAATATTTAACATAAATAAACCTTGACAGATTCAGTTAATATACTTTATTAGCATACCTATTTATCATTATAAAATACAAAAAAACATGCACCTGTTATATAAATACACAGGTGCATGGCGATCATCAAACCAAATTAAACCAGTAACTACTCGTAGATTAATGCAGTTTTAACTTTGGTCGAATAATTCTGTTAATACTGCCAACAAGCATCATTAGCCCTGTCTTAATGTAACCATGTAATGCAATTTGGTGCATACGATATAAAGAAATGTATACAAAACGCGCAATTCGCCCTTCTACCATCATATCCCCACGCATTAAATTCCCCATTAAGCTACCAACTGTACTAAATCGAGATAGTGAAACTAATGAGCCATGGTCTTTATATACATACTCTTTTAAAGGTTTGCCTTTCATTAAAGCAACAATATTGTCATAACAAAGGCTGGCCATTTGGTGGGCTGACTGTGCTCTTGGAGGAACAAAGCCCCCTTCTGGCTTAGCACAAGATGCGCAATCGCCAATAGCAAAAATCATATCATCACGAGACGTTTGCAATGTCGGCTTTACTACCAATTGGTTAATACGGTTTGTTTCTAATCCAGCGATATCTTTCATGAAATCAGGTGCTTTAATCCCCGCTGCCCAAACCATTAGGTCTGCATGAATTTTACCATCTTCTTTCGTATTCAAACCATCTGCATCAGCACTGGTTACCATAGTTTTCGTCAATACATTTACACCTAGCTTATTAAGTTCTTGGTGTGCGGCACTTGAAATTCGCGGAGGTAAAGCGGGTAGGATACGCTCGCCTGCTTCAACTAATGTGACATTCAGTGCATCTGTGTCTAACCCTTTAAAACCATAACTGGTTAATTGCTCAACCGCATTATAGAGTTCAGCAGATAACTCAACCCCCGTAGCTCCCCCCCCAACAATGGCAATATTAACGCTCTCTTCTGCGTTATCGCGTACTGAATAACGTAAAAATAGATTTAACATTTCATCGTGAAAACGGTGCGCTTGGTGTGGGTTATCTAGGAAAATACAATGTTCTTTAACACCCGGTGTACCAAAATCATTCGAAGTACTGCCTAATGCCATGACTAAAATATCGTACTCAAGCTCACGCAAAGGAACTAATAATTCACCATGCTTATCATAAAGTTCACCGAGAACGACTGTTTTATTTTCACGGTCAATATTCGTTAGTGAACCCAGTTGGAAATTGAACGCATTATGGCGAGCATGAGCCAGATAGCTTATCGCATCGACGCCATCATCTAAAGAACCTGTCGCAACTTCATGCAATAGCGGTTTCCATAAATGACTCGGGTTGCGGTCAACCAACGTAATTTGTGCACGTTTCTTACGGCCCAACTTACGGCCTAAACGTGTTGCCAGTTCTAATCCACCAGCACCGCCGCCTACAACGATGATTTTGGGTTGAGATAAGGTCATAAATCCCTCGAAACAAAATATATTAATGTTATTTAAGGCTTCTCATCTAGAAAAGCCTTATATAACAATAATTAGCCACAGCTCCTTCCATACCAACTAGAATATCATGAGTGGTCTATTGGTAATACCAAATATTGATTCACATCAATTTAGTTGATTATTATGACTACGATCACATTCGTCAAATCATTTTTTCCACCAAATGAATCGAGTCAGCTTTTTGGTATTTATATCAATCAATTGTTTAATTCCACAGATAGAATGGTGATAATGAGAATCATTATTCTATCATTTTTTATTTGTTGCGCATAATCAATTACCCTCTTCTCATTTTCAACATACCTCTAAATAAAGCAATAAAGCACAAAAAAAACTCCAAGGATGATAAACACCCTCAGAGTTTTTCATGAAATATTAAATTTTATTATTTAATTTTCTTGATACGCACATCAGTTGGAACTGAAACTGGCGAGTTATCTTTAAAGTATTGCATTAATGCTTCGTTGTCTGGAAGGCTATAAACACGGTCTTTACCTTGATTAAAGGCAGAGAAACGGCTACCACCAGTTGCTAAGAATTCATTTGCAGCAACACGATAGCTTTTATTCATGTCTAACGGCTTACCGTTTAATTTCATTGATTTTTGAATAACTTTGTCACCCACTGGGCGGCTGTCATCCCACTCGTAGTAAAAACCTTTAGAAACAGGCATAACTTGCGGACGAGCACGATCCCATTGTTGCTCAAGTGCTTGCTTGATTTGAGCACCTGTCAGTGACTGTGTGACAACCACATTAGAGAACGGTTGCACCGTGAAAATGTCACCATAAGTCAATTCCCCTGCTTTCATGTCAGCGCGAATACCGCCACTGTTCATAAATGCAATTTGTGCACCGCCCGCTTCTTTACTGGAGGCTGCATATAATTGACCATCTGCAATAATCTTACCTAAGGTAGAATCCCCTGCTGGTAATAATTTTTTATCCACATTAGCCGTCAAAGACCCCATCACTTGCTGTGAAATAGGTAAGGCAATTTTTTCGTATTTTTGTACGAAGGTGGTTAACTCAGGGTTTTTCTCATAACGGCTGGTTTCAACGGGGATATTTTTTGCATTGATGCTAACAATATCTTTCGTATTTCTATCAATCTCAATATTTAATTGAGACAATAAAGTCCCATTAGATTGAGCAGAAATTACTGTCATTCCATTGATTTCACAATTATATGCTTGGTGCGTATGGCCACTAACAACAAAGTCTACATTAGTATCTAACTGTTTAACGATATCAACAATTGGGCCTTTGATATTATCACAACGGTTAATATCTTTAACTTTAGTGTCAACTTGTTGTGTTGCGCCTTCATGGATCAAAACACCGATACTATTAATACCCTGTGCTTTTAATAACTTAACTTGGTTATTGATAGTTTCAACTTCATTTTTGAATTCTAACCCTGCCGTTCCACTTGGCGTTACGATAGCAGGTGTACCTTCTAACGTTAAACCAATAAATGCCATTGGAATGCCATCAAACTCTTTAATAAAGTAAGATGGGAACAGAGTTTCACCTGTTTCTTTAACAATAACGTTAGCTGCTAAGTAGTTAAAATCAGCACCCGCAAAGGAATCTTTACCCACGCAACCTGCGGTTGGGTGACAGCCACCGTTTTGTTTTCTCAGCAGCTCTTCTTTACCTTTATCAAACTCATGGTTACCAACTGCGCTGGTTTCCATACCAATCGCGCTTAGCGCTTCAATTGTGGGTTCGTCATAGAACATTGATGACAGTAATGGGCTAGCCCCTACTAAGTCACCAGCGCCAACCACGATAGTTTTATCGTTTTGTGCTCTTAATTGATTAACCAGTGTTGCAATTGACTCAATTCCGCCTAATTTACCATCACCCGGAGCTTGTAAAGCACCATGGAAATCATTAATACCTATGACTTGTACTTTTACAGTATCTGTATTTTTGGGAGCACAACCCGCCAAGAGTGCACCAGAGATAAGCAGTGTGAGTAATCCAATTTTATGTTTCATTTATCCTACCTTTTTTTAATCTTTTTCAATTATCGACTACATTTTAAAACGGTAAGTCGTTGTCATTGATCCAGATAACGAATGTGCACGACGTGAGTGCCCATCATATAATTTTGGCGTTGTGTAGTCGTTTTCTTGCTGGTGGTGCCAACCCAAACCACCACTTAATGACACGGATAGATTCTCAGTTGGTTTCCAATAGCTAAACAGACCAAATTGGCCTTGCTTTAATCTTTCACCTTCATATTTAAATTCTGAATAGTTGGTACGGGCACCAACAGACAGTTCTTTGCTGATACGATATTCAGCCGCCATTGCAATCATGGTTTCGCCATCACGTACGTAGTCGATATCTGCATAAGCTGGAGAGTTAAAACGGCCACGCGTGTTACCAATTGGGTTACGCGCAAATTGTCCGACACCGTTCGCTTTTTTCGCTTGGGTGTAAGTTAAGCCTGTGCTTAGCGTCCAAGGCGATTCAGGGATACGCCATTCTGCCGTTCCTGCATAGTGCCAAGCACGCTTGTCAAAATTACGCTTACCTTTTTGTTTATCGGTCTCAGTACGCTTACCGTCACTACCATATTCATGGTTATAGATCTGCGTACCTAAAGTGACATCTGAAGTTAGTTTATATTTCGCTTCTAAACCTTGCTGACGAAATAAATCATCGGCTTGACCATAGAAATAGTAAACTTTCAATGGTTTAGTATTGTAGTTAATTCCACCCGTGATGACATGATTAACATTGTGTCGAACGCCGTTAGCATCAGTAAAATACATGGCATCAATATTTGGGCTATCACGACGCATAACTTTTTTATCGAGATATAATAAATCCAAACTCCAATCACTGATCGCAGTATTCGTATAGTAACCGCTATAGCTATTCAATGATAAACGCTGTGAATTCGTGAAAATACCCGTATTTTTCAGTGTAAACCAACCTGCTTTGGCATTAAATTTCACTGGCTCAAGGTCTAGTTTCACTTTTGCATAACGTTGACCAATTTTGTTGTACCCTTTCGCATGGCCATCATCATTATATAAAATTGCACGGGAGGCGAAGTCTTTACTTGCGCCTAACTTGATACCACCATAGTAGGAAGCGTCAAAACCAATGATGTCAGCGAAATAACCTGATTTGAAATCCGCTTGAAAGTTTTGACCCCAAGCATTCGCTACTTGTTTTCTATAACGGTTTTCGTCTTTATCAAAACGGTTTTCTGTTTTTAAGTATTTCCACATGTTACGGGTTGACAGCTCTAGCTCCGAATCCGCAATGAATGAATTTTCCTTGATAGAATCTTCCCAGTTACTGGCATTTGCCATTGCTACAGCTAAATAGCAAGGAGAAAGCATTAATAACGCAATATTTTTAACTTTCATTGGAATTAACCTAGTTAATGATTATTTGAATTAATTTTATGCTGTGCCATGTTTCCATGAACAACAAAACACCATTTTTATTTTTAGCTTAATAAAATAATTTCACTTAAAGACAAACAGATACATCCATTTCAAACACATAAGTCATTTTTAAAAAAATTTAATACAGTATTCGTCTGCATTTGTGTTTACTTATTTCTATGAATAGAGGTATCCCTTATAGGGATTACATAAATATATTATTTAATCGATAATGACACACTACTCACATTGCGCGTTTATTTAACTTAAAATTCAAGCAATGACGCTACACTTACCCATTAAAAAATAATTACCACTCTATTCCTTATCTATTTTTTATGACAAAAGATGCCCCTGAGAAATAATCATCTCAAACAAATTTGAATATTTAACTTAAAATACAACTTCTAAATTGCTGTTTTTTTTAATTGATTACTTATCACTCTAAATTGTCATAAATCTTTAATAATACGAATGCTATCGTAATTTTATGTCAATTAAAACGATCGCTGTCACAACACGTTACATCGGTTGCATTAAACTACCCACTAATAGTGATATTGATCACGTTTTATCTTAAGGGGTTCTTAATGTATAAATCTTTCATTTGGATAGGATTTAATAAATAATTCATTTATATCTGGTTAAAACACAGATTTAAATGGATATTTGTAATCAGCTTGATACATATAAAGACTTATGAATAAAATATAACCTAATAAAATTTCACATATAAATGCATATTGCTGATAGGTGTATAACCAATCTATGAATGTTTTATTTAATTCCTCATAGAAGAAAGCATTATTCCCTAGCGTTCAATTTCAATTAAGTAACATTTGAGTAAATGATAAGCATGACTTAGTGATTCCCTTCCCCCTTTAACTCATCTTATGTTTCATTTATTTAAAATTATCTTAACTTTTGAAGATAATCGATTTCATGATTAAAAGTATCATAATCATATTTAATAATTCCAACTAAATGAAAAAACAGACCATAATCCAAATTTCCAGTTATTTATTTTAAGTAAACTCAAAATACAATTAACAATAAATATAATTATTAATATTTTCATTTTTTTATTTCAATAAAAAATCATCTAATTATTTTTAATAGTGAAATAAGTATTGATTCATTTTATCTAAAGCAATTTCAAATAACATTGAGATTAACTGTGCAATTATTAATGAAGTTACGGGTAACTTTTACTGTGGGCAATAATTTTATTATTTTATTTATGCATAATCATGGGCTTTATGATGTGTATTGATACAAAAAAGGCCAGTAAATAAAATACTGGCCCTTTAGATATCATTGAAATTATTAGCGATGTTCTTGCCAACGTGAATGCAAGTCAACCAGTTGACGATGACTTTCTTTCCAACGCCCAACGGCTTGTAATTCTGTTAAGCTATATTGTCGACCACTATGATATAGCTTAGAAGCTTGGCTATCATGTTGTTTTGGTAAATTATCTAAAACACTGACAGCACCTTCACGATTATTACAGACTAAAATCATGTCACACCCAGCATTCAATGAAGCCTGTGCTCTCTCGGGATAACTTCCCATAACCGCCGCACCTTCCATCGATAAATCATCAGAGAAGATAACCCCCTGAAACCCAAGTTGTTCTCTCAATACTGATTTTAACCAAAATGGCGATCCACTCGCCGGACGGTCATCAGCTTGAGTATAAATAACATGGGCAGGCATAACCGCATCGAGTAGCTCTCGTTGAATAAAATCTTTAAATATCAACATATCTTTACCACGGATCTTCTCTAAAGTGCGGTCATCGCGTGGTGTTTCTTTGTGTGAGTCAGCTTTCACAGCGCCATGACCAGGAAAGTGTTTTCCTGTTGTTTTCATTCCCGCACTGCGCATGCCTTTAATAAAACGCTCCGCCATAACCATGGCAATTTCAGGATCTTCGTGGAATGAGCGTTCGCCTATCGCAATACTTTGATGGCCAAGGTCCAGAACAGGTGCGAAACTAATATCAATATCCATGGCTATCATCTCTGATGCCATTAACCAGCCCGCCTCTTCAGCAAGCTTGGCGCCATCCATTTCACTATTGAGCGCGGCAAATGCCTGAGCAGAAGGCAATGCGGTGAAACCATCACGAAAACGCTGTACTCGACCACCTTCTTGGTCAACGGCTATCAACAACCGGTGTCTTGATGCGTCACGAATTTGGCGAACAAGCTCTCGTAATTGCGCTGCATCATGAAAGTTACGGGTAAATAATATTAAGCCGCCCACGGATGGGTGTGCTAATATTTCGCGCTCTTCATTGTCCAATTCATAACCCTGAACATCTAGCATTATAGGGCCCATAACATGCCTCACTTATTAAACAAATTATCTCAATTCGATACTGTTTTCTGATAGCTTTCAGCCATCAACCTAATAAACCAAAATATTGTCTTAATGACTGTGAGTGTAACAAAAAGTCAGATGACTGGCTTTCATTCCACTGCACTTCATACCACATTAATGTCATATATTTTACCCAAGGTGCCCATGATTGACAGCTTTTCGCCAATTGCTGTTTGTCACGATAAGCACCGTGAATATCACAATATTGCGTTAAGAAAAAATCTCGCTGAATGTCAGTCAGACCATTAAATTGAAAATAGGTTTCTAAAGAAAAAGCGATATCTGTATTGGCTGCATATTCCCAATCCAATAGCATTAACTGCCCTGTTGATGTACGAACAATATTTTTTGCATGAATATCCATATGGGCAGGAGCCAGTTTCAGCGTTTTGGGAAATGCATCAGAGGTAAAATGACGATGTAATTTTTTCCAGCGAGGCGAAAACCTTTTTTTATCAATTAAATAGCCATAATGTGATATTTCATCGCGTAGTTGTAAATGATACCCCAGCAGTGGAGCGCGATGTAATTGTGTGACTATATTTGCAAGCTCGCACTGAAAACTAGGTAACAGAAAAGTATTATTATCAGGGTGTTGTCCTTCACACCACCCTAATAATAACCATTGCGCATTTCGGCCAATCACTTTAGGTGTAAATGAATAAGCGCGTAATTGCTGCAATATCCGCGCTTCTTTCTTTCGGTCAACATACAAAGCAGTTTGTGCATTTCCATCAGCGCGCGCGATAAGCTTTATTTCACTACCAGATAAGGAACATTGCAACAAAAAGCTTCCACCTGATAGCCCTGTTAGCGAAGATATTTTCCAATCATGGACAGAGATTGTTGGAAAACACAACGCTAACAGCCGAAAAAGCGACTGCGGGTTACTCAATATTGTGCTTTCCAGTCCAAATAATTTCACCTGTTTGCACTTCCATCAATTGCATTTCAAGGCTTCTTTCTTTGTTGGAACCTGACATCACGCTGTAGATCACATACTCTGCTTGAACATAGCGGCCTAACCCTATCGCTTTGCTACGGGTTACTAAGCTGTCTTCTTGTGATAAACCGAGTGTTTTACGTGCAGAACTCACCACACTGGCAGGAACAACTTTAAAGCGATTCGTATTTTCAACCGCGGTTGTCATAACTGATGTCACAGCCTGCACAGGCAGTGAGCCATTCGTATTATTTTTCACTGAGTCAACTAACAATACTTTGCCACTTTCTACCCCATCCGCACTCACCATTTGATTAACTAAAGGCGTAATGGAAGCTGACCAATCTATAGTTTGTTGTTTTGGTGGAGTTGGCACAACATCAACGGGTGGCGGAGTCACTTCCGGTTGTTTTTCAGGCTCGACGGGCACTATCGGGGGTTGTGTACCTGGTTGTTGAGGTGGATATGAAGGGCAGCCAGCCAAAATTAATGTCGCGGCAGCAACCATTAAAATGCGTTTCATTATTATTCTCCGGCCTTTGGCGATAAAAATACATGAACACGTACATTTGTTGCACGTGGAGAGGAAGTCACGGCACGAACTTTCGCAACAGAATTCGCCGCAATTTGCTGATGCATAATATTTGAAGTGTCTACTTTTAACCCTTGCTTATCATACCAATATAAACGATAAGCAATATTGACCACTTCAGATTGCGAATTACTCATATTGATTGTGGCGATAGTTTGGTGATTTTCATTACCTATCACTGGGTTTTCGACAATGACCCCTTGTGCAAGTACTGCTGGCTCCATAATGATGCGCTGTTGCTCATTAAAAACCAGTCCTTGTGTCTTTTTAAATACGCAACCACTTAGCAACACGGTTACCAAAGCAAGTAATGCAATACGGTTCATCGTCGACCCCTATACCTTATTATTTCGCCAATAGAGGGCCTAATGGGCGACCACCCACTAGATGCATGTGGATATGAAACACTTCTTGGCCTGAATGTTCATTACAGTTCATGATTAAACGGTAACCATTCTCTGCAATACCTTCTTCTTTGGCAATTTTAGCCGCTACAGTAAACAAACGGCCTAACGCTAGTTCGTCATCCGCAGTAACATCATTCACAGTCGGAATTAATTTATTAGGGATGATAAGAATATGTGATGGTGCTTGTGGTGAAATGTCACGAAATGCCGTGACAAGTTCGTCTTGGTAAACCACATCTGCCGGGATCTCGCGACGGATAATTTTACTGAAAATCGTTTCTTCTGCCATTTCAATTTCCTTAGTCATTTAATCGTTCTTGTGAACTAATTTATACGTTATTTGTACCAACATTTAAATGAAACAAACGATTGAAGTTTTGCGTCGTAATTTCAGCAAGCTGCTCAACACTAACGCCCTTCAGCACGGCCATGTACTCAATAACATCCCGAACGTACGCAGGTTGGTTTTCCCTACCACGATGAGGAACTGGTGCCAAGTATGGCGAGTCGGTTTCGACTAAAATGCGATCTAAAGGAACAACTCGGGCGGCTTCTCTAATTTGTTCCGCATTGCGAAATGTGACGATCCCTGAAAATGAGATATACATGCCCAAATCGAGTAGTTCCACTGCCGTATCTTTATCTTCAGTAAAGCAGTGTAATACCCCGCCACAATCCATCACGTTTTCTTCGCGTAAAATAGATAACGTATCTTCTCGTGCCGCACGAGTATGTACAATAACCGGTTTATTCACTTCACGACCGATACGAATGTGCTGACGAAAAGACTCTTGTTGTAGTGCAGCATTTTCTTGCTGGTAATAGTAATCCAGCCCAGTTTCTCCTAGCGCAACGACTTCGTTTCCTGCCGCTAATTGTGCTAGTCGTGCAAAATCATATCCCTCGTCTAAATTAAGGGGATGAATACCACATGAAAAAGCGATATTGTCACGCAGGCCAATCATTTTCTTCATGCTTTCAAAACCGTGCAACGTCGTTGCAACCGCTAACATGAAGCGAACATCACGAGCCGAGGCCTTTGCGATAACATCATCGACATTCGTGTGTAACTTTTCATAATCTAAACAGTCGAGATGACAGTGTGAATCAACAACAAACATATTTAACTCTTTTTAAAATGTAGGGACAGCCAATGAAGCTTCCCATTGTAATAATTGATTTGTCAGAATCAGTTCCTGATTCAATGCAGGAACTGTCAGTAATTGATGACGGCAATATAACCACTTATCATACATATTTATTAACTGAGTACGATTCATAGCACCGGCTAATTGTAGGACTTGAGACTGCTGATCTTGGTTGATGCAAAAAGCCCCCGCACCTTGTTGAATTTTAATGGCATCCGCAAATAAGCTGAGTAGCCAATTTAAGGCATCAGGCACCTCATCGATATTCAAACTAGGCAGCAAACTCAACATATCACCCGTTTGCAATGCATGGCTTAAACTATGACATAGTGCATTACGTTTTTGCCAACGTTGTTCGTCCAATAAAGCTAGCGCAGAAACCGGTGCACCTTGGCATATTTTTAATGCCGTTATCGCATTTTCAGTAGCAATACCTGGTTTTTGCTTTTGCAGCCAATAGAGTGCTATTTGTAAATCGGGTGCAGGTAAGAAATGACTTAGACAACGGCTGCGAATAGTTGCAAGCAAATCCTCTTGTTTATCACTTCCTAATAAAAAATAAGTGTCTTTTGCTGGCTCTTCCAATGTTTTCAATAACGCATTAGCTGCCGCATCTGTCAATGCCTCAACTTGTGGAATATACACCACTTTATTACCACTTTGTTGGGCATGGCGACTCAAGGTTTCAATTAATTTCCTAACCGCATCGACACTAACAGTCGACTTTCCTTTCTCTACCTCAAGAATATGATAATCAGGATGATTGCCTGCAAGCATCAAACGGCAACTGTGGCATTGTCCACAGCTTTTTAGCCCGTCTCTTTCTTGGCAAATAAGCCAACGACTAATTCCATAGCATAGCGCTTGCGCACCATTTCCCGGCATTGAATGAAGCAGTAACGCGTGGTGGCCTCGACCGCTTTGGTACGCAGTAATGATTTGTCGGTAAGGTTCATTTAACCAAGGATACCAATTCATGGGATTAATACCTTATGTGGTTTATCAAGCACGCGCTAGCCATTCGGTCAACGTTTGGCCAATATCATGCTGCACTTGCTCGATGTTTTGGCTTGCATCAATAGTGAGTATCGTTTCATCACCCGCGGCCAACTCAAGATAACGGCGGCGTGTTCTTTCGAAAAATGCTAACGACTCTTTTTCAATTCTATCTAATTCACCTCTAGACCTTGCTCGCTGCAAACCTAATTCAGGTGGTAAATCAAGGTATAACGTTAATGAAGGTTTGAAATCCCCCAACACTAAGTCACGTAATGATTGCATCAAATGACGGTCAATTTCACGTCCACCACCCTGATACGCTTGGGAAGATAAATCATGACGGTCACCGACCACCCATTTGCCCGCCGCTAATGCAGGACGAATCACTGTTTCAACCAGTTGTACACGGGCAGCATAAAGCATGAGCAACTCAGCCTTATCAGTGACCTTATCACCCGCAATGCCTTGCTTTACTAGCTCGCGTAATTTTTCTGCCAGTGGGGTGCCCCCAGGCTCACGAGTGAATACAATATCTGTGATCCCGGCTTGGTTCAACGTATCGACAACCGTGTTGATTGCTGTCGTTTTACCAGCGCCTTCAAGACCTTCAATAACAATAAATTGGTTTTTCATTTTTATCAGTTTTGCTGTTCAAATTGGCGGTAAACTTTAACGGCACGATTGTGGTCGTTTAAATTACGACTAAAAGTATGCCCACCTTTACCATCTGCGACAAAGAATATGTAATCCGTTTTAGCTGGATGTGCTGCAGCTTTTAACGATGCAAGGCTTGGCATCGCAATCGGTGTGGGTGGCAAACCATCAATCTTATAAGTATTGTACGGAGTATAATTATCTAAATCACTACGATAAATTTTACCGCGATACTTGTCGCCTAACCCATAGATGACGGTTGGGTCGGTTTGCAAACGCATATTTTTCTTTAGGCGGTTAACAAACACGGAAGCAACTTGGGCCCTTTCACTATCAACACCGGTTTCTTTTTCAATAATCGAAGCCATAATAAGCATTTCATAGGCATTTTTATAGGGTAAATCCCTATCTCGCCCTTTCCACTCTTCATCAAGGCTGTTTTGCATACGTTTATAAGCACGTTTCAGGATTTCAGCATCTGTTGTTCCCGCTGTGTATAAATAGGTATCAGGATACAACCATCCTTCTAAAGTACCTTCCTCGTTAAACCCAATAAGCGCATGCAGTTCTGTCGGGGTTAAGTTGGTGGTTTTATGCTCTAAATAAGGCGCATCTCGTAAAATATTACCCCAATCACTCAAGCGATTACCTTCAATAAAACGGATTGAAAACTGTGCTTCTTTACCACTCACAATTAATTGTAGGAGCTGTTCAACGTTCATTCCCGGTTGCAGGCGGTAAGTTCCCGCTTTTAGCTGAGCCAGTTCAGGACGTAGCTTGAGCAACCATTGGAATTCATTCCCTTTTTCAAGAATTTTATCTTCAATAAGTAACCCTTCAAATGCAACACGCCCAGTTCCTGCAGGAACTGTGAAGATTTTTTCTTGTGTGATACTGATAGGCGTTTTGGCATAGTTCAATACCTGACGGTATTGCCAATAGACAGCGACTGCAACAATAGCAGCCAAGGTAACGGCGATGAGAATGATTTTTTTGGCTAATTTCATTTATTGACCATTTCAATGCGTGTGTTGGTAATAATTAATTCATTTATAAAAACTAAATTTTGCAACGCAAAAATAAATACTCAAACAACTCACGAGACGCAAATTGCAATGGCGGACACTGTTGACTCATTTGAATGCTTTGTACTGGTAAAACTGGCATCAACGTATTACAAATAATCACTTCATCACAATGAGTTAACACGTTAGCAAAGCGTTCGACCTGCTGAAGATGGTACTGGCTATCCTCTAGTAGTGATATGATCTTTTGTCTCATTAATCCATTTACCCCACTATGAGATAAAACTGGGGTGTATACTACTTGCCCAACTCGCCAGAAAACATTCGCACTACAACATTCAACAATAATACCGTCGGTGTCTAGCACAATCGCTTCATCTGCATCAAGTTCATCAACCTCTTGTTTGATAAGAACTTGCTCCAGACGGTTGAGGTGTTTCATTCCTGCTAGTAATGGGTTACGAGCTAACGGAATTTGGCTGAGAACGAGGCGTGCCCCTTTACACTGTAGCTGAACATAATTATTTGGGAAGGGAGAAACACTGACTATCACCGTCGGCGAGGTAAAACCTTTCGCGCTATATCCTCTACCGCCTGCACCACGACTTAGGATAACTTTAATCACAAACTCATCTTGAGTTTGCTCTGCACAAATCTGCTTTAGATGGTCTACTAAGCTTTTCCAATCTGGCTGTGCAATTTTTAATCTTTGGCTATCATGCTGTAACCGGGCAATATGCTCATTTAACATTTTAGCTTGCTGATTAACGCCATGTATGGTCGTAAAACAGCCGTCCCCAAAAGAGACTGCGCGATCAGTAACACTTATTTGCTGGCAAAGTTGCCCATTAACCCAATATGACATTGATAATACTTATAATAAAAGCTGATAAATCAGACATTAATCAAGTGGGATTATCATAAACTAAAGCGAAGAACTGTGCAAAGAACTGGACAAAATAAAGCCCCAGCCACATTACGTGACTAGGGCTAATTAATAACGGTAATAGATTAATTATTCGCCGTGATAACGACGGAAAATTAATGAACCGTTGGTGCCACCAAAACCAAATGAATTACACAGAGCGAACTCCATGTTCTCAACTTTACGTGCTTCACCTGGAACAAAGTCCAGTTTGCACGCTTCATCTGGGTTATCCAGATTAATGGTTGGCGGTACAATTTGATCGCACAATGACAAAATGGTAAAAATTGACTCAATAGCACCCGCAGCACCCAGTAAGTGACCTGTCATTGATTTGGTTGAGCTAACTAATACCTCTGTGCCTTCACCAAATACATTAACAACCGCTTGTGCTTCTGCCAAATCACCGGCAGGAGTTGAAGTACCGTGAGCATTGATATACCCCACGTCACTGGCTTTAATGCCTGCATCTTTCAGTGCATTTTCCATCGCAAGTGCAGCACCCGCACCATTTTCAGGTGGTGATGTCATATGATAAGCATCACTGCTCATCCCAAACCCTGCAATTTCAGCATAAATTTTTGCACCGCGCGCTTTCGCATGTTCATATTCTTCAAGAATAATAATACCTGCGCCATCTCCCAGAACAAAACCATCACGGTCTTTATCCCATGGGCGACTTGCCGCTTGCGGGTCATCGTTGCGAGTCGATAATGCACGCGCTGCACCAAAACCGGCCACACCGAGTGGTGTAGTCGCTTTTTCAGCACCGCCTGCAACCATTACATCGGCGTCACCGTAAGCAATCATACGTGCTGCATGGCCAATATTATGCACACCTGATGTACAGGCTGTTGCAATTGAAATACTTGGGCCACGGAAACCGTACATAATGCTTAAATGACCAGCCACCATATTAATGATGGTCGATGGTACGAAGAATGGGCTTACCTTGCGAGGTCCACCGTGCAGTAATGACTCACAGTTGTCCTGAATTAAGCCTAACCCACCAATACCAGAACCAATCGCTGCACCAATTCGAGTAGCATTGGCTTCTGTTACTTCCAATCCAGCATCTTTAAAGGCTTGAAAGCCCGCGGCGATACCATATTGGATAAATGGGTCCATTTTCTTAGCATCTTTACGGGAGATGCCAAATTCTTCGTAATTGAAATCTTTTACTAAGCCAGCAAATTTAGTTGCGTGGTTAGTAGTATCAAAATGATCGATTAGGCTGATACCACTCTGTCCGTCACAAACAGCTTTCCATGATGACTCAACTGTGTTGCCGACAGGAGATAACATGCCCAGTCCGGTTACGACTACACGACGCTTAGACACGTATTTCCTCCAAGGAGGGAAAAGTTACAAAAGGAACATAGGCGATCGAGTGATCGCCTAGATAAGTTTTTCGTACAATTATTTAGATGCGTTCTCGACGTAGTCAATCGCAGCCTGTACTGTTGTGATCTTTTCAGCTTCTTCGTCAGGGATTTCGCAATCGAACTCTTCTTCCAGAGCCATAACCAGCTCAACTGTGTCAAGAGAATCAGCGCCCAAGTCATCAACAAATGAAGCTGTATTTACAACTTCTTCCTCTTTAACACCCAGTTGTTCAACGATGATTTTCTTAACGCGTTCTTCGATAGTGCTCATACTATTAAAATTCCTATCAAAACTCGCTTTCGCGATGGTTTTCGTAGTTTATGAAATACAGGAAAAGATACAACCCAATCCCGGCTGTTGGAACTATTATTTTGCATTATTTAGCGTTAGATAACACTAATAATGCAAATAGTTCCATCATTTCTTTAGATCATGTACATGCCACCATTGACATGCAATGTTTCACCTGTGATGTAAGCAGCTTCATCAGAAGCTAAAAACGCTACAGCACTGGCAATTTCTTGTGCATCACCCAGTCTATCCGCAGGAACCTGAGATAAAATGCCTGCACGCTGTTCATCTGTCAATGCTTTAGTCATATCAGTTTCGATAAAACCAGGTGCAACGACGTTGACAGTGATACCACGAGAAGCGACTTCACGAGCCAATGATTTACTAAAACCAATTAACCCTGCTTTCGCTGCTGCATAGTTAGTTTGCCCCGCATTTCCCATCACACCGACAACGGATGCAATTGAAATAATACGTCCACAACGTTTTTTCATCATGGCACGCAAAACGGATTTAGACAAACGGTAAACGGATGAAAGATTGGTGTCAATAATATCTTGCCATTCATCTTCTTTCATACGCATCAATAGGTTATCACGAGTGATACCTGCATTATTAATCAAAATATCAATTTCACCAAATTCTTCACGGATTTTGGTCAAAGTTTCTTCGATTGATGCTGCATCAGTCACGTTTAACGCTAAACCTTTACCTTTACCATCAAGATAAGCGGTAATGGCTTCTGCGCCTTTTTCGCTGGTTGCTGTTCCGATAACGGTAGCACCACGAGCAATTAATGTTAAAGCAATAGCTTTACCAATTCCACGACTCGCGCCTGTTACCAGTGCAATTTTTCCTTCAAAGCCCATGTCGTCCTCAGCTATTTTCTAAAGCAGTGCTTAATGATACAGGATCATTGACTGCGACGGCAGTTAAATTAGAGACAATTCGCTTGGTAAGACCAGTCAATACTTTTCCTGGGCCTACTTCAATAAGATGTTCAACACCTTGATCTGCCATTAATTCTACTGTTTCCGTCCAGCGTACTGGATTATACAGTTGACGGACTAAAGCATCACGAATATTTTGTGCCGATTTCTCAATTTTAACATCAACATTGTTAATAACTGGATAGTCTGGCTCACAAAAATCAATTTTTTCTAACGCTTCGGCTAATTTATCAGCAGCTGGCTTCATTAATGCACAATGAGACGGGACGCTAACAGATAATGGCAACGCACGTTTAGCCCCCGCTTCTTTACATGCGATACCCGCACGTTCAACTGCGGCTTTTTCACCCGCAATCACGACTTGGCCCGGTGAGTTAAAATTAACCGGTGAAACAACTTGGCCTTGAGAAGCTTCTTGGCAAGCTTTTTCAATTGATTCGTTATCCAAACCAATAATGGCATACATCGCACCAGTGCCTTCAGGAACGGCTTCTTGCATGAGTTTTCCGCGCAATTCAACCAGTTTAATCGCTTGTTTAAAGTCGATAACACCCGCGCAAACTAAAGCAGAATATTCACCAAGGCTGTGACCCGCCATGATCGTAGGCATCGCGCCATTTTTGTCTTTCCAAACACGGAAAATAGCCACAGAAGCTGCCAATAAAGCAGGCTGTGTTTGCCATGTTTTGTTTAATTCTTCTTCTGGCCCATTTTGTACTAACGCCCAGAGATCGTAACCCAATGCTTCCGATGCTTCAGCGAATGTTTGCTCAACAAGCTGATTTTCTTCAGCCAATGCCGCTAACATCCCTAAAGACTGAGAACCCTGTCCGGGAAATACCATAGCAAATTGTGTCATGTCTATTTTCTCAGTTAATTAAAAACGAACCAATGCAGAGCCCCAAGTGAAACCGCCACCGAAGGCTTCTAAAAGCACAAGTTGACCACGCTGAATACGACCATCACGCACCGCTTCATCCAACGCTGTAGGAACTGATGCTGCTGAAGTATTACCGTGACGGTCTAATGTGACAACGACTTTATCCATTGTCATATCTAATTTTTTCGCCGTCGCAGAGATAATTCTTAAATTTGCTTGATGTGGGACCAACCAATCAAGTTCTTCTTTGGCTATACCGCTTTGTGCCAGTGTCTCATCAACAATATGTGCTAATTCGCGCACTGCAACTTTAAAGACTTCATTACCTGTCATGGTCAAATAGGCAGGGGCTTCAGAGCAACGGCTACGATTAGGTAATGTGAGTAAATCCCCATAACGGCCATCGGCATGTAAATGCGTCGAAATAATACCCGGCTCTTCAGATTCGCCGATAACAACAGCCCCTGCCGCATCACCAAATAAAATAATCGTGCCACGATCTGCTGGGTCTAATGTTTTAGATAAAGCATCAGCACCAATAACTAATGCTTTTTTGGTCATACCTGTTTTGACGAATTGATCAGCAATACTAATCGCATAGGTAAAACCTGCACATGCTGCTGCGACATCGAATGCCGCACAATCTTGAATACCTAGCATCTGTTGAATTTGGCAAGCAGCGCTAGGAAAAGCGTGAGTTGCTGATGTGGTTGCAACGATAATCAAACCAATGTCAGTTGCATCGACTTGCGCCATGTCTAACGCATTTTTGGCAGCTTGAAAACCCATCACTGAGACACTTTCATCTTCGTTGGCAATTCTTCTTTCATGTATGCCAGTGCGTGTTACAATCCACTCATCAGAAGTATCAACCATTTTTTCCAGATCAGCATTGGTACGTACTTGTGCTGGTAAGTAGCTGCCTGTTCCTAAGATTTTACTGTACATAGCCATAGGTTATTGATCACTCCTGGGTAAAACAATATTTAGTCGCGCTGTTATTCTTTCTGGGACTTGTTTTTCAACAGCTTGTACTGCGCGGTCAATAGCCGCTTTGAAAGCGCCTTCATTCGCTGCACCATGACTCTTGATGACAATACCTTTTAATCCTAACAGAGTCGCACCGTTATACTGGTCGGGGTTCATGTCCCCAAAACGTTTCATTAAACGTTTTTTTAACCATTTTTTCGCCAGTTGCATAAACCAACTGCTTTTTTTATGTTGATCACCGGTCGATTTTATCAATGAAAGGATGACGCGTATTACGCCTTCCATCGTCTTCAATGAGACATTACCTGCGAAGCCGTCACACACTAACACATCGGTTTTACCTGTCAGTAATTCGTTACCTTCTACATAACCAATGTAATTAATTGATGATGTTTCTTTTAATACTGAGGCGGCTTCGCGGATATTATCCAGACCTTTACTCTCTTCTTCGCCAATATTCAGTAACGCGACTCTCGGTTTAGAAATGTTAACCACTTCTTCTGCCATCACGGAACCCATTACGGCAAATTGGACTAGCATATCACTACTACAGTTAACATTAGCGCCTAAATCTAGCACAACTGTTTGGCTTTTTTGCTGATTAGGTAAGATGGTCATTAGCGCTGGGCGCTCAATCCCCTCTATAGACTTTAGCATTAATTTTGCTAGCCCCATCAGCGCACCCGTATTCCCCGCACTCACGCACGCTTGTGCCTGCCCTGTCTTCACTAACTCTAAGGCCACTCGCATCGAGGTTCCTTTGCTTTGTCTTATCGCATTTGATGGTTTTGCATCGTTTGCGATAATACCGTCCGCAGGAATAATTTCGACACGCGAAATTTGCTCAGCACTTTGGTGTGCAAGCAAAGGTTGAATGGCTTCGGGTTGACCGACAAGCAGTAATTTGAGTGCTGGATTAGATGCCAGTGCCTGCAATGCAGCAGGCACCGTGACGCGGGGACCAACATCCCCGCCCATAGCATCTAACGCAATGGTTAGATTAGCCAAGGTAACAACAAATTACTTGTTGATAACCTTACGGCCACGGTAGTAACCATCTGCAGTCACATGGTGACGCAGGTGAGTTTCACCGGAAGTTTTATCTACAGAAACTAGGGTAGCAGTCAGTGCATCATGTGAACGACGCATACCGCGTTTTGAACGAGTTGGTTTATTCTGTTGTACGGCCATTGACCTTACTCCTTAAGTACTTTTCTTTAAACTGGCTAATACGGCAAATGGGTTTGGTTTTTCTGCCTCGGGAGGCAGTTCACCATACACCATGTCCGCTTCGGACACTTCACAGTGTTCAGAATCATGAACCGGAACAACTGGTAAGGATAGAATTATTTCATCTTCTATCATTCCCAGCAAATCTATTTCACCAAATTCATCAATTTGAATCGGTTCGTAGAGCTCCGGTAATGCTTCGGCCTTTTCGTCATTGACGACAGGACTAAAACAATACGATACGTAGGCATGATGCTTGAAATTTTTTCCGCAACGTTGGCATTGGAGGGTGAGATCCACATCGGATTTCCCTTCGATAACCGTGAGACGTTGTTTATCAATATTAAATGATAATTCGGTTTCTACATCACTGTCTACACTGACTACTGATTCTGCAAGACGTGCAACTTGCTCAGGTGTATAACTCCCGACATAGTCGAGGTTTTTCTGAGCTGCACGCTGCGCATCGATAGTCAGGGGTAATTTTACCTTTTGCATAAGGCGCGCATATTAACTTTGTAATGAGCTATAGTCAAAGAAAAAGGCGGGGTAAACTCGCCTTTTCACCAAAAAACCGTAGGTTTTACGTTTTATAGTTTAAAATGAGTTAACCCTTTTGGCTACGAGTTTCGAGAAAAATCATGAAATCGATTATTTTGGCGTCAACTTCAACCTACCGACAAGCCCTACTAAAAAAACTGGGATTACCTTTTTTAGCAGTGGCCCCCAATATTGATGAGTCCCCCATTTTGAATGAGTCGGCTCAGGCTTTAGTTATGCGTTTATCTCATGCAAAGGCTAACGCACTCTCAGCTCAATACTCTCAGCACTTGATTATTGGCTCTGATCAAGTTTGTGTTATTGATAATAAAATTATGGGGAAACCACATAATTTTGAAAACGCTTTTCAGCAGCTTAAATCCGCGTCAGGTAATAAGGTCACTTTTTATACTGGACTATGCCTGCTTGATACTGAAACAGATAAATTTAATGTGCAGTGTGAATTGTTTCACGTTCATTTCAGGCAACTATCTGATGCAGAAATAACGAATTACCTACTTAAAGATGAACCTTATCAATGCGCAGGGAGCTTTAAATCAGAAGGACTAGGAATTAGTTTATTTGAGCGTTTAGAAGGGCGTGACCCCAATACGTTAGTTGGGCTTCCGCTTATTTTATTACTCGAAATGTTACGTCCACACCAAGTTAGCCCATTATTTGATAATTAATCCTTTATACTGGCAGGGAAAACCTGCCAGTTAATCAAATGACTTACTTTTCTGCTTTACGGCTACGTAATATTTTTAGGCAGTGATTCAATTGGTTATCTAAAGGGGCTTGCAAACGCATCTCTTCACCCGTTTTAGGGTGCGTAAATTTCAATGCACTCGCATGCAAAAATAAGCGATTTAAACCTGTCCCTGCCAGTTGGCTATCAAATTGCTTGTCACCGTACCGGTCATCAAATGCAATAGGATGCCCTGCATAAAGTGTATGAACACGTATTTGATGTGTCCGCCCCGTGACAGGGCTCGCTTTTACCAAAGTTGCATTATCAAACCGTTCTTCCACTTTAAAACGCGTCTCTGACGGTTTTCCTTCACTGCTCACTTTAACGACTCGCTCGCCACTTTGTAGAATGTTTTTAAGTAAAGGGGCTTGAATAACTTTCATGTGCGACTGCCAGTTGCCTCTTACGAGTGCTAAATAATCCTTTTGCATTTGTTTCAAACGCAATTGTTCGTGTAACGCTCGAAGTGCTGAGCGCTTTTTAGCCACCAATAAAATACCTGAGGTGTCTCTATCAAGACGATGAACTAACTCAAGGAAACGCGCTTCTGGGCGTAGTGCTCTTAAACCTTCAATAACACCAAAGCTTAAACCACTCCCACCATGAACAGCAGTTCCCGATGGTTTATTCAGTACTAAAAGAACGTCATCTTCAAATAAAATGCAATTCGCTAATGCAGCGACTTTATCCAGTTTGGCTGAAACCGGTGCGGTTTCACGCTCAGCAACCCTAACGGGAGGAACGCGCACTTGGTCCCCTTCGACTAATTTATATTCAGGCTTTATCCGCCCCTTGTTAACACGCACTTCCCCTTTGCGGATAATGCGATAAATCATACTCTTTGGCACACCTTTAAGTTTAGTGAGCAAAAAGTTATCGATACGTTGCCCAGCTTCGTCATCGCTGATGTCAATAAATTGAACTTGATTTTGTGTATTCATTCGGGAATGCGTTAACTCTAATTGATTAAAATATGCGCTTATTTGCTTTCCCTATCATACCGACTCCACAAAATTTTTTATGTTTTTTTTTAATTTGGTTATTTTCTGCATGATTTATCCTATTTCTAAATAAAATTTCCATATAACTTCCGTATCGACTTGCTATAATAGCTATGGCAATGGAATAATATGAAGTTGCTGAGATGTTTAAAAAACGAAAGTTAACGTTTTATAGGATTTCTTATTTGATGGCGTAACAATGCAGCAATGGCGTAAGACATTTAGCAACATCAAATAAATTAGCGAGCAACGAATTTTGGCTTATTGGGTTAGGAACTTCCGTTTTCTTTAATAACTTACGGCATCCTGATTAAGAACGCTGAATTTTTAATCTAAAAATCAGGTTCACCGAATACTGCGCGTCTCTATACGAACGACTGCCGCGAGGCAGACGGTTTTGTAAAAATCACGAGGCCATCGGTTTACAGTAGCTCTTTCTTTCGCTGCTCTTTATTTAAAAGAAAATAATGAGTAAGTAATAACATGAAAAGAATGCTAATAAACGCAACTCAACAGGAAGAGTTGCGTGTTGCCCTTGTTGACGGGCAACGTCTCTATGATTTGGATATTGAAAGTCCCGGTCATGAGCAAAAAAAGGCCAACATCTATAAAGGTAAAATCACTCGTATCGAACCTAGTCTTGAAGCTGCTTTTGTTGACTACGGCGCTGAAAGACACGGTTTCCTTCCTATCAAAGAAATCGCTCGTGAATATTTCCCAAGCAACTATCACTCTCAAGGCCGTCCTAACATCAAAGATGTGTTAAAAGAAGGCCAAGAAGTTATCGTTCAAGTGGATAAAGAAGAGCGTGGCAATAAAGGTGCGGCGCTAACCACCTTCATTAGCTTGGCAGGAAGTTACCTCGTTTTAATGCCAAATAACCCACGTGCGGGGGGCATTTCACGTCGTATCGAAGGCGAAGATCGAACTGAACTAAAAGAAGCACTGTCTTCTTTACAAATTCCAGACGGCATGGGCTTAATCGTTCGTACCGCAGGTGTGGGTAAATCTGCAGAATCGCTGCAACAAGATTTACTCTACCGTTTACGTCACTGGGAAGCGATCCAAAAAGCCGCTGAAAATCGCCCTGCACCGTTCTTGATTCACCAAGAAAGTAACGTTATTGTCCGCGCATTCCGCGATTATCTGCGCCCAGATATCGGCGAAATTTTGATTGACAACCCAAAAGTTGTCGAAATGGCACGCAACCATATCGAAGCTATCGGCCGTGGTGATTTTGCAAGCAAAATCAAACACTACAGTGGTGATGTTCCACTCTTTAGCCACTACCAAATTGAATCACAAATCGAATCTGCGTTCCAACGTGAAGTTCGCTTGCCATCAGGCGGTGCATTAGTAATTGATACCACTGAAGCATTGACCGCTATCGATATCAACTCTTCACGTTCAACACGTGGTGGCGATATCGAAGAAACTGCGTTCAACACTAACTTAGAAGCGGCTGATGAAATTGCACGCCAATTGCGTCTTCGCGACTTGGGTGGTTTGATTGTTATCGACTTTATCGATATGACACCCGTTAGGCATCAACGTGAAGTTGAAAACCGCCTACGTGAAGCGGTACGTCAAGACCGTGCACGCATTCAAATTGCACGCATCTCACGCTTTGGGTTATTGGAGATGTCTCGTCAACGTTTGAGCCCTTCTTTAGGTGAGTCAAGCCACCATGTGTGTCCTCGCTGTTCAGGAACCGGAACCATTCGTGACAACGAATCACTTTCTCTGTCCGTTCTTCGTCTTATTGAAGAAGAAGCACTGAAAGAAAATACCCATGAAGTGCATGCCATTGTCCCCGTACAAATCGCCTCTTACCTGCTGAACGAAAAACGCAAAGCGGTCAGTGATATCGAACAACGTCAAAGCCATGTCCGTGTTGTTGTTGTTCCTAATGACCAAATGCAAACGCCTCACTTCCATGTGATCCGCATTCGTAAAGGTGAAGAAGTCAATACGTTAAGCTATAACTTAGCGCAATATCACGAAACAGAGACGTTAAATCAGATTGATGAAACGACATCTGAACGTAAAACACCTGAGCAACCTGCAATTTCTGCTTTTGCACTGCAAGAGCCTGTAGACATGTCTACAGTGAAACCAAAAGAAACTGTAACAAAAGCACCTGTTAAATCAGCGGCGGCTGAACCTGCATCCCCTAGTTTGTTCAGCAAAATTGCGGCATTCTTTAAAGGCCTGTTTGGCGAAGAAGAAAAAGTGGTTGAGAAACCAGCGCCGAAAAACCGCAATAATAATGAGCGCCGTCGGAATAATGATCGTCGCAACAATAACCGTCGTAATAATAATCGTCGTGACCGCGATGATACTGATAATCGTGATAACCGTGATAATCGCGACAACCGTAATGATCGCAATAATCGTAATGCATCAGCGGATGAAACGAATAATCGCAATAAAGGTCGCAACAATAAGAATACGAACACGCAAGACGAGCAAACAACTGACAATGCGAATCGTGATAATCAGCAACAACGTCGTGAACAACGCGCTGAACGTCGCCGTCGTCAAGATGAAAAACGTCAACAGCAAGTTGCTAAATCACAACAAGATGTTCAGCAAGACAATGTAGAGAATGCGGCTGAAAAGGAAGAAGAACAACGTCCTGTTACGCCACGTCGCCAACGTCGTCAATTGACACAAAAAATCCGTGTAACAGACAACGAACAAGTGGCTGAAGTGACTGAAGTCGCGGAGGCAATGCCTGTTGCTGCATTACCAGCACTCGTTGCCCCTACTACCCCAGTTGAAAGTGACGCACAAACTGACGACCTGCAAGAGTTAAACACTCAAGCAGAAGGCGAAGAAAAGCAAGACACCATCATTCCACGACGCTCACGTCGTTCACCACGTCACTTACGTGTCAGTGGGCAACGTCGCCGTCGTTATCGTGATGAACGCCATCTAACTAAATCACCAATGCCATTAATCGCTGCCGTTGCCTCACCTGAGCTGGCGTCTGGCAAAGTATTTATTCATTACCCAATTGCCCAGCCTCAACAAGAAAGCATGGCAATCATCACTAATGAAGAAATGCTTGAACAACAAAGTATTAATAATGCTCCTGTAGCAGAAACGACAAATGTTACCCCGTCACAAAGTAGCGTGGCCGTCACTCCTGTCGTGGCTGAGGAAGTTAAGCAAGAGTCGCATGACACTCCAGTGGAAACCGTTAATACTGAAGAAACATCTTTAGTTAACGAAGCAACCACTGTCGATCACATGGTTGAATCAGCACCAATTGCCATCGATGAAACTAACGGTACACAGGAAGTTGAAACCGTCGAAGTAATAAAAGAGACTGTAGAAATAGCGGCTGAGATTATTGAACCGCAAGTTGAAATAGCTCAAACAGAAACGGTTGAAAGCGTTACTATCGTAGACGAACAAACGGCGCCTGTTATTGTCAATGAAGAGGTTAATGACGTCGTTGAAGAAACGCAGCTTCCTCAAGTTACTATCACGGCTTCAACTGAAGTAGTCAGTGTCGAGGAAGTTATCGAACCTGTTGCCGTAGCTGAACCAGCAACGGTAGCAAGCAGCCCAGCGGTCAGCTTACATAAACGTCATGCTTATTCTCCAATGACAAAAGCACCAGCCCCTGCAGTTGCTGCTGCACCATTTGAGATAACAGAATTCCAGCGTGAAGCCTCTACCTTTGAAGGTAAAGGTGGCGCAGGTGGCCACGTTGCTTCAAACGTCGCAACCTCTGAAATGGCAAAACCTGCTGATTTCTAACAACTCGCTAGCTGTAAACATAAAAGCCTTGATAGGAAACTATCAGGGCTTTTTTATTACAATACATTTCATGAATAATAAATTTTTTAATTAAAAAAAACTCATCATCTCGCCAGTTTTTTACATTGAGCTCTCAACGAATTTGTGTTTGTATTGCTGTGTTTATACACAGTTATTTTATAAAGAAAAGGGAAATATATGTTAAAAGTCATTGCGGAAGATTTTATTCAAAGCGAAGCGATTGAGATTGTTATGCCGCTATACCGTGAATTGGTCGCTGCAACTAAACAAGAACCATTGTGTATCAGTTATGACCTTTACGTTGACCAAAAAGATCCTGGGCACTTTATTTTTATCGAGGAGTGGCCGAATCAAGAAGCGCTCGATATTCACTGTGCCAGCGAACATTTCAAACGCCTCGTTCCTCTAATCAACAGCTATAAGCGTTCGGACCCTATTATCAAACTGATGAATGGTGCTTTTGAATAAGCACATTAACTAAACGTGCCCCCAAGCATATAACTAGTACCCATACACAACACTACAGGCCGAATTCTGATATCGACAAAAAAACCTACATAATCCTCTAAATATTTCTGCCTGTCGCTAGGCGGCAAGCTAAACAAGACCCTAGGAGCATACACGAGTATGTGACTAGGGCGAGTGTGCGACGCCCGCAACACGACAGACTGAAATATGATGAATACATAATCCTCTAAATAGTTCGGCCTGTCGCTAGGCGGCGAGCTAAACAAGACCCTAGGAGCATACACGAGTATGTGACTAGGGCGAGTGTGCGATGCCAACAACGCGACAGGGCGAAATATGACGAGGATTTTTAGAACCAAGGAGCTTGGGTCATCACCGAACCATAAAACAAGGCTCTGCCAGCTAACTCTCCGCTAAACATCGCCAACATTATCAATACAAGTAAGACGGCGGATGGTCGCTCCTTGTATGCTTTTATCACCATAATGCAAGGCAATATCATACTCATCACTACTTGCCACCATAGCAAGTAGCTCCCGCCTTGGCTTGCAGGTAATTGTAAGCGAATAATCTGTGCAATTAATACCAATGCAACGCCTATCAGCACGCCAACTTTAATGGTCGAGGGTAATAACTTGCCTTGCCCAATAACAAATAAGGCTACTAGACTAAAACCAAGGACAATTGCACTGCCTATAAACGCGATTTGGGTTGCCGGTGTATGCCATAATGGGTGAGCAACCATTTGATAATAGACTTGTGCTGTGACAAGTATAGCGGCTAATCCACCAATCCCACTGATCCAGCCTAATATCGTATTGCGCGTGTTTACTGTGGGTTGCAACCAGCAAGATAGAGCCCACAAAGTGATAACACCATTTAATAATACAAATGTCACAGCCTCGCGACTTAGCCATGAATGACTTAGCCCCAGAACGGAACGGTATGCTTCGAGAGGCACACCTAAATGCCCCATTGACATAGATGAACCAATAACTTCAATCAGCCATATCAATAGCACTGCGCGACGTAATACAGAGCCTGATAATAAGGAGCCCTGACAGGCTTTCATTTGGTAAATGGTTAATGCGAGAACAGCACCAATCCCCCATTGGCTCATCACTGTAAAAAATACTAGTGGGAGTTCCATATGTTTAATATCCATAATTAATCCTCCATCCCAATGATCACAATATTTGGATGACTGATTGTGTGATCGGGCATGTTGTAACGCTGTTCTAGTACCGCCCAGTTCGTCGTGTGCTTTTTACGTAGTTCAGTGATATCACCAAACTCAATGGCACCCGTAGGGCAAGACTCCACACACCTTGGCAGTAGGCCTTCATCTAACCGTTCCGCACACATATTACACTTGCTGGTTTTCCCTTCTGCTGGGTCAAAGACAGGAGCATGATATGGACAAGCCATAATACACATCTGGCAACCAATACATTTCTCATGATCTTGAACGACAATACCGTCCGCCCGTTTGGTATAGGTGTCTGCTGGGCAAACTTTTAAACACTGTGGGTCATCACAATGGTTACAAGACATCGTAATAAATGCTTGAGTATTCGGTGAATCATCATTGAATTCACGAACTCGACGCCACAAGACGCCCGGCGGGGTCACATTCTCAGATTTACAAGCCATTGAACAAGTGCGGCAACCATAGCAATCTTTTGTATTTATTAAGAAACCATATTGCTTGACCATGATTAAGCCTCCCTTCTTACATCAACTAACGTACTATTACAGCAGTGTCCCGTTCCCAAATGTTCAACTTGGTCATTCGTGACATGACTGCTGCTCCCCCCCTGTTGTTCCCACCAGCCGTTATCCAGTGAAATTACGCCTTTTTTAATATGCGTTGTCACGACAGCAATGGCTCGGTGTTCTCCTCGGTCATTAAAGGTGATTGCCCATTCCCCATTCTTAATACCTCTGGATTTAGCATCTTCAGGGTGAATCAAGACATTCGGCTGGTTTCGTTGTACTTCAAGGATCCATTCATTCATTCCATGACTTGAATGCACACTACGCGCTAACTTGCGCTGAACCGCCATCAAAGGATACTTTTTGGCTAATTCAGGTGAACCTTTAACAGACTCGGTCACTTGGTAGTAAGCGACGACAGGTGAAAAATTTTTCTTTTGCCAATCTTCAACAAATAAGTGTGCTTTTTTGGTTGATGTCCTAAACACACCATCTTTGAACGGTATCCAATCCCCTTCGACTGGGCGTACTGGCCCTTTTTCTAACATTTGGCGAGTGATACCAGAGCCGACTAAACAGGCATCAATATAGTGCTCTATTGGCTTATTAAATACGTCGCCAAACCCGAAACGTTCTGCTAATCGGGCGAAAATCCAATAGTCGGGTTTTGCTTCACCTGCTGGCTCAACCGCCTTTTCCATTAATTGGACATATTGGCTACGAACGCCCGCCATCAAACTGGTATCTTCAAAAATAGTGGTCACCGGTAAAACTAAATCAGCATATAAGGCTGTTGAGCTCATGAGGTTATCGGCTACCACAACAAATGGAACTTTCTTTAGTGCTTCGCGAACCTTGTTGGTATTCGGCAATTGGGTCATAACCCCCATCGTCATAATCCACCAGAAATTAATCGGATGTGGCTTTTCATTGACGATAAAATCGCCAACTTTCGCTACAGGAATGGGAGGAATGTTTTTCACATTCGGCGCCGGTGGCACTATTGGACTAAAATTAGCCATTTGCCGAGCTCCGCCAGCATCACAAACACCCGCCCCTCGTTTACCTATATTTCCAGTCAATAAGGCGAGATAGAACTGGCTTCCTGCGACATAAGCGCCATGTTCGGTTCGTTGTGCTCCTGACATGTTTTGCACAATCATTGAAGGAGTTATTGATGAGTAATCCCGAGCAAGACGTACAATAGTTTCCGTTGGAACATCCGTTTCTTCACTGACCCGGGCAATATCCCAACCTTTTGCTTGCTGGTAAATTTGTTCAAAAACAGTGGTGTAATTCAAATCCTCTGGAAGTTCATGTTGAAAAAGTGCCGGTTTAATGCCCGATGAATCATGACGAACTAATTGTCTGCTTAATGTGTCGAAAACTAAATAGCTGTCCTTATCATCTTTGTTTTGCCTGACTTGTTTTTGATTCGCATCGACCAAATAAACCGCGCCAGTATGAGCCCTCAAGAAATTTTCATCTATCCGGTTTTCTTCAATAATAATTTTAATCATACCTAAAGCAAGCGCGGTATCTGTCCCTGGAATAATAGGTATCCACTCGTCCGCTTTTGCAGCTGTTTCACTAAAACGCGGATCAATCACCACTAATCGAGCGCCATTTCTTCTCGCTTGGTTATAATTTTTAAAATAGGCTTGCATCGTAACAGCTGGGTTATTGCCCCAACACAGGATATAACGGCTATCCGCTATCGTATCGCGGGTATCTGCATACCTCAGGCCGAGCATCGGGATCATCGCAGCTGTTACAGCAGAGCAACAAAGTGAACCCGCTTGTTTCGTTGACCCGCCTAAATAATCAAAGAAAGCCTTCCCCATATCATTTTTAATCGAGTCCATATTTCCGGCATGAGTGGAAATAAACAACCCTTCATTACCATATTTATCAATGGTCTCTCTAATATTTTTTTCAATAAGATCCAGCGCCTCATCCCAACTTATCGGTTTGAATTCAGCTTTACCTTTTTCGCCTACTCGTAGTAACGGTGTTTTGATGCGTTGATCATGATAGACCCATTTAGTTCGGCTCATACCTCGCAAGCAACATTTGACATTAAACCCTTCCGTCGCCTGAATTTTCATCAGCTTACCTTGGTAGGTATATGCGGTTAGGTTGCAATGTAAACACTCCATTGCACAAGTTGACCGAAATGTTTTGTAGTCCGACAGTTTGAGTCGCACCTTCGGTAAGGGTTGATTGCTGTTTCCTTGTGCATAAGAACAGGGGGCGATACTCGCCAACCCTACAACGCCAAGCCCTTTGAGTAGAGTTCGGCGTTTCAAACGTAGTGAATTTATCGTTTTCATTATAGTAAACCTCGACATTGCCTTTATAAGTACACTATATATATACGCCATTCACTAAAGATGAACTTGAGTAGCATCAATAATTCTATCTATTTATAGGTAATAAGGTGCTACCGCTTTCGGATTATTCTTCTGCGTTATTGGTTCGTTAGCAGCGCAAGGCAACTCATGGTAAAATTTCAGGACTTGTTAAACTGAGGTTTATGTATGTCTACTCTGCAAGGTGTTAATTCTGTTGATATAGCCGTAAGCATTTTAAATTATATTGCTCAAAATGGGGGCATTGCTCGTGCAGCGGATATTTCAAAAGGTTGTGAGATATCAAAAAGCCGTCTACATAAATATTTGGTTTCACTGTGCCGTACACAAATGCTGTACCAAGATACTCAAACTAGCCGTTATGGTTTAGGCCGCAATTTAACCTTCTTAGCTAATTTTGTTAAACCTGAAGACTCATACATCGACGCCATTAACAATAATTTGATTCAATTTCGCGATGAACAAAACGTTTCAACAGGCATAGCCACGCGTCTAGGAAAGGCACTGTCTTTAGTGAAATATAATCGTAGCTTCAAAAATATTGAAATTGACTTTTTACCTAACACGCCATTGCCTGTCGTAAAAAGTGCTGCTGGGCTGATTTATTCTGCATTTGATAACCAATTTGGTTCGAATTCCTATTCGCAGGACGAAATTAATAAAGTTATCCAACAAGGCTATGCCATCCGTTACCAACCAACTGAAGGAATTCCCGGAGCGCAATCTATTGCTTGTCCTGTATTTAATGGCGAAGGCCAGCTTGTCGCAGCAGCAGTGACGATGGGATTTATTGCAGAAAATGAAATGGAAAGGTTAGCAACCGCATTAATCAAACAAGTTAATAGGTTAAATTTATAATCACTACGTGCGGTCGATGCTATCTATCAACTCAAGTCAAAAACAATAAAGCCGAGATGACCTCGGCTTTACGTGGTAATTATTTCACATCAATACGCGGTAATTCACCCATCTCTTTGAGCTTTTTCGATATTTCACGACGTTCTTTGGAGAGTTCAGCGTTCTTGATAATATAATCATCAACACGATCATCATAATCACTACGCATATTCGCAATAATTGCCTGAATATCTTCAATCGACATACCTGGTTTTATATATTCACTCAAGTTATCCAGCAGCAAAACACGCTTCTGGTTATCACGAATTTTTTTCTCATTGTCGGTGATTTCACGACGAATTTTATTTTTGCGACGAAACATACGCACAAATTCCAGAACATTTTGGAAAGACGGCTTGTTAGCGTTGTCCATGTTTAAAACCCTCTAGTCAATATTCAAAACGCATTATCTATTAACACAATACAATCTAATCCTATTGAGTTACAAGCCCGTTTCGCATATTTATCAAATTATTCCGCTGAAAATTGATTTCACTTTATACTTTAACGACCAAATTTTCGGAGTGATCTTGATTACATTTATTTGTTTGATCTTTTTCTCTGATTTCTTGATGACCTGCCCCATCACCTCTGAGACAAAATGCAGATAATATCGTCGTAATAATAACAAATATCCCCATGACCAGATAGGTATCAGCAAAACCAATTTTATCATACCCCCAACCCGCTAATGGCGATAAAATACTTGCAACGACAGAGCTCATGCAACTAAAGCCAACCAAATAAAGTGTCGATGACAAACGTTTATCGAAATGAAGACTGTTATATTTAAAAATCGCGACTAACAGAATCGGGAGCTCAACGGCATGCAGTAATTTCATTATCGATATCATAATCGCGCCATCAACTAGGCCTGAACCAATAATGCGTAGCGCCATGACAGAACTCGCAAACAGCAATCCATTTTTAGCACCAATTCGGTTGACGATAAATGGCGCTAAAAACATTCCTCCTGCCTCCAAGAAAACCTGCAATGAATTTAGATAACCGTACATCTCATTACCTAATTGCTCACTTTGAAACTGATGGGCAAAATACACCATAAATTGCTGGTCATACACACTGTATATACAGGTACCTAATACAAACAATATCAAAGCCCAAAAATGGGGCTGTACAAACAATTGCAAAGCATCTTTCACAGTGATGGCTGAAGGTTTACCATGTTCAAGGCTATTATAGGCATCTGCGTTTGCCGTTTTTAAATTCAATAAAATAACTAAAAATAATAAGCCTGAAACGGTTGCCATAATAAAATTGTAATCAGGGTTCAGGTTAATATTACGCCCAGCAAAAAACGTTGCAGTCGCCCAACCCAATGAGCCCCACATCCTCGCTTTTCCATATTCAAAATTACGTAATCGGCTAACTCGCTCTGTATAAGATTCAAGTACACCAATGCCCGCATGAAAAGTCATGCCAATAAACAAACCAC
The DNA here is from genome assembly GCF_011045615.1 of Providencia sp. PROV004. NCBI lineage: Bacteria > Pseudomonadati > Pseudomonadota > Gammaproteobacteria > Enterobacterales > Morganellaceae > Providencia > Providencia sp. PROV004. The sequence goes on along the minus strand of NZ_CP042859.1, from coordinate 2,067,886 downwards.
CAATAACACTACCCAAAAACACATTCCATCTTAGCAACGTACCGAAAACCATAAAAAATGGCCCAGATGAAATCAGTAGAACTGCAATAAATAACAGTAAATTTTTTCGTAATCCTAATTTATCTTGCATAAACCCATAGAGTGGCTGTGCGCAAAGTGCCACAATCGAAATACAAGAGAAAATAAATCCTGTATCCGCCCCATCCAAGCCAACATATTTACGCAGCCAGATTGCGACGACAGAAAACGTTGATGACCACGTGAAAAAGAAAAAAAACAATAATGCACTCAAAGAGGCATAATACTTTCTTGAGCCACGATTCATATTTCATCACCTATCAAAAATTATCTTGATGAAATGTTAAGGTTAACATTAATTTCAAACCACAAAATAGCCTGTTAATTGTGATGTTAATCACTAATGTTAACGTTAACAATTGATATATGTGATATCAATCACGATATACTCTCGCAAATTAATGACGAATGTCTGCTGGGTAAAAGATTTCATCAAATCATCCAAGTTATGCGGCTCTCAATCTCACCCACTCAATATCAGATAGCCTTAGTTTAGCTTTTACGGTAGATAAGGTATCATTAATCAACAAGGTATAGTGAATAGCAATAAATTAACCACTATCAATCTACTATATAATCATCAAAATGGTGAAAACGTTGCAAGATAATAAAAAACAACCGACCTTTTTTATTCATGACTATGAAACCTTTGGTAAGCGCCCTGCTCTCGATAGGCCTGCGCAGTTTGCAGGCGTTCGCACTGACCTTGATTTTAATATCATTGAAGAACCCGAAGTTTTTTATTGTGCTCCGGCTGATGACTATTTACCGCAACCTGAAGCCGTCATGATCACTGGGATCACCCCGCAAGTCGCATTATCTCAAGGCATAAATGAAGCCGAGTTTGCTAAACGAATTCATGCGGCTTTTAGTGTCCCTAATACCTGTATTATGGGCTACAACAATATTCGTTTCGATGATGAAGTTACGCGTAATATTTTTTACCGAAATTTTTACGACCCATATGCATATAGTTGGCAACAAGGAAATTCGCGTTGGGATTTACTCGACACTTTGCGTGCCTGTTTTGCGCTTCGCCCTGAAGGTATTCAATGGCCAGAAAATGAAGATGGTTTACCGAGTATGCGTTTAGAACATTTGACCAAAGCAAATGGGGTTGCTCATGAAAATGCACATGATGCAATGTCTGACGTTTTAGCGACTATAAATATGGCAAAACTGTTGAAAGCCGCTCAACCGCGAATGTTCGATTACTTTTATCAGTTAAGAAATAAAAATAAAATAAGTCAACTTATTGATATTGTAGAAATAACACCATTAGTTCATGTCTCTGGTATGTTTGGCGCATTGCGCTCTTATGTCAGTTTAGTCGCTCCACTTGCTTGGCATCCCGATAACAAAAATGCCGTTATTATGTGCGATTTATCTGCCGATATCTCACCATTAATTGAGTTAGACGTTCAACAATTACGTACCCGATTATATACGCCTAAAGCTGAATTGGCGGGCGCTTCTCCCGTTCCTGTAAAATTAGTTCATATTAATAAATGCCCAATTTTAGCGCCAGAAAAGACACTGCGCCCAGAAGATGCACAGCGAACAGGTGTTGACCGTGACTTATGTATGCGCAATCTGGAAACCTTACGCAAGCACCCTGAAATTCGTAATAAACTAATTGAGTTATTTAGCGAGCCTCAAATATTTGCAGAGTCAGATGATGTCGATACACAAATTTATAATGGTTTTTTCAGTCCTTCTGACCGCTCAACGATGGATATTATTCGTGAAACTTCCCCACAGAACTTACCTGCATTGGAATTAAGTTTTGAAGATAAGCGCATGAAAGAACTTTTCTTTCGCTATAAAGCACGTAATTACCCTGCAACCTTATCTTATGATGAGCAGCAGCGCTGGTTACAGCACCGTAGAGACTACTTTAATGAAGAGCGTTTAACAGAATATATGCAACAAATACAGCTATTACTTGTAGAGCATCAACATGATGAAAAGCGTTGCCAGCAATTAAAAGCATTGATTAATTATGCGAGAGACCTCGCCAGCTAATTTAGTCATAAAAAAGCAGATATTGAAATGCTTACCAATACCTGCTTTTTTTCATTTATATGACACGTGCCTTAATGGTCATGAGAATGACCGCAACCACAATCCCCTTCCCAATTTTTTCGTTTAGTTGTTTTACCTAAACCGGGGTTCATTGTATTTGTTGGGTCAGATTGCTTATAGAACGATTTCAACTGTTCAGGGGCTTTATATAAATGACCTACGTTATGCTCTGCAGGATATTGAGCGCCTCGTTCATCTAACAAAGCTAACATTTTTTCTTTTAGCTCTTTCGGGTCTACGCCTTTTTTCAATACATAATCCTGATGCATAACATGGCACATAAAGTGGCCACAGTATAATTTATGCACCAATAACTTTTCAATTTCTGGTGGTAACGTTTCAAACCAATTTCTATCATTGCGGCGTAATGCGATATCAAGAGGTAAAACATCTTCCACATCTTTGTTGTGGACAGCATGATAACGAACCGCAGAACCCGCAGCAGCAAAACGATGTAAAAATGCTTTTGTTCCCTCCTCGGGTGTACATTCAAAATAGCCGCCATCTGCGCTTGAAAAATAAGATTTTAGCCAAACTTTAGCTTCATCAATGCCGTCTCCAGCCATTTTTAACATTAAGTGGTGTTCGTAACGATCACGGAACTCTTTCATACGAGGCGGCAAATGGGAGGGCCATAATTTACTGAGAATCTGCATAGTACGGTCAATCAGATTTGATGGCAGGAATGGGACTTTATTTAATACCGCATCAATTCGCCCTTTAATGGTGAAAAACATTGGCATTTTGTCAGTGCCGAATTTATCAATCATTAAAAAGGTATCTTTGCCATAAACTTCTGCAATATCGAAGCAACCGCGATGCATATATTCACCTGCTACTGGCAGGTTTTTAAATTCACTCAAAATATAACGACGGATATCTTCCAAAACATCTGGATTATTAGAACCGATATAAAATACCTGTGTTTTTTTATCTGCAGGGAAAGTATCTAAGCGAACAGCAAATACGGCTAATTTTCCAGCGCACCCTGATGCTTCAAATAGACGGCGTTCATCAGCATTAAAGCGTGATGGTGTATCGGCATCGACATCACGAACGCGTTCTGCATATTCGTGATCAGAGGCTAATTTATCGCTAACTTGTACGTCTTCACTGCTATAACCGCGATTTTGCAGATTTGTCAGAATTTCTTCTGGGGTGTCCCCTAAATCGATACCAAGATGATTTACCAATTCTACTTTGCCATCATCATTGACTCGACCATAGAGAGCCAGCTCCGTATAAGCAGGACCTCGGCGTACTAGCGACCCACCAGAACTATTACAAATCCCCCCAACTACAGAAGCACCAATACACGAAGACCCAATCAAAGAGTGCGGTTCGCGCCCTAATGGTTTTAAGATTTTTTCCAGATCGTACAAAGTGCTTCCCGGCATCGCAACCACTTGGTTAAATTCTGGTAAAACTTGAATTTGGTTTAATTTCAATGTACTAATGATGACGATATCGCGATCATAATCATAACCGCTCGGTGTTGACCCTTCGGTTAACCCTGTATTCGCTGCTTGCATCAGGACAATTTTGTCCGCTTCAACACACGCCTTGAAAACATACCATTGTTCGAGCAATGTTGTTGGAAATACAACCGCGATTGCATCCCCCATACCAGAGCGAAAGCCTTTGCGATAACGTTCTGTTTTATGCGGCTCTGTTAAAATATTTTTTTTGCCAACAATATTCCTAAGCGTCAGTAATAACCGTTGATTCTCAGGTTTCTTTGCATCATTCATTTGTGTGCCTTATTAATCGAATTCGTAATTATCATAGTTATGCATTATGTGTTGTAACAACAATATCACATAATATTATGATGTTAATAGGCTACACGCTTTATCTTAAATAATTCTTAACGGGTAAAAAAATAGCGCCTCAAGGACGCTATTTGATCAATTCTAATTCTGAGTATATTCAAAATAGTTCGTGTTGTAGCAAGGCGCCGAGCAAAACGAGCATGGGGAGCATACATAAGTATGTGACCCATGTCGTTTTGAGAACGCAACGCAGCTACAGCGCGAAATATGAAGAATATAGTTAGATGTCGCTCATTTGCGGCATAGGACGCTTAAACATACGCGTTAAAATAGCCATATAAACTAAACCAACCGCAGTCCAGACTAAACCATATACCATTGAATCTTCTTCAATATTTAGCCATAACACACAGACTGTTAATGTCCCTATGACAGGCAAAATCAAATAGTTAATGATATTTTTAGCCCCAGTCATACGGCGTTCACGAATAAAGAATTGGCTGATAACCGAGATATTCACGAAGGTAAACGCGATTAGTGCACCAAAGTTAATTAATGCAGTCGCAAAATCCATTTCAAACCAGATAGCGCCTAGTGCTAAGAAACCAACCATTAATACGTTATATGCAGGAGTGCGCCACGTTGGGCTAACATAACCAAATACTTTTTCTGGGAATACCCCATCACGCCCCATTACATACATCAAACGCGCACTACCCGCATGAGCCGCCATACCTGACGCTAATACCGTAACACATGAGAACACCAGAATGATTGACTGGAAGAATGTTCCAGCAACAAAACGCATAATATCTGGTTGTGTTTCATTAATATTCTTAAAGCGTGATACATCAGGGAAGTATTGCTGTAAGAAGAAAGAAACGGTAATAAAGATAACCCCACCAATTAACGCAGTTAAGAAAATAGCACGCGGGATAACTTTACCTGCATTTGGCGTTTCTTCTGACAGTGAGCTTAATCCGTCGAAACCTAAGAATGAAAAACAAAGAATTGTCGCCCCAGCTATCAGCGGAATCACTTCGGTTTTTTCATTAGCAAATGGGTTAAAGGTCCAAATTTCTCCTGTACCTTCACCGTTAGTGACACCGTGGATAACAAGCCCAGTAAACACAGCCATGACACCAACTTGGATAATCGCAATCACGGTACTTAAGTTCGCTATTACGTTGATACCGCGTAAGTTTGCTGCCGTCATCAATATGACTAGACCCACAACAAAAATCGCTGGTTCAACATTAGGGAAAATATCTTGTAAATAAATTTTAGCCAATAAGATGTTGATCATTGGCATAAAAATATAGGACAGCAAGGATGTCCAACCCACCAAGAAGCCAATATGAGGGCTCATTGATTTTTGGGCATAAGTGTACGCTGAACCGGCTGATGGGAAACGCTTCACCAATTTACCGTAGCTCAGAGCAGTAAACAGTATCGCAGCAAGTGCAATAATGTATGAAGTTGGAACATGTCCACCGGTTTTATCTGACACCATTCCGAAGGTATCAAATATCGTCATTGGCTGGATATACGCAATACCGATCATCACTACTTGCACCAATGTTAAGGTTTTTGCAAGTTGTACGCGGTTATTCGCACCCGTTTGATTGTGACCGATGTCTAATGGAATTGGAGTATTATTTTGCACGTCTAAGCCCTCCCATAACTTTCGATTGCATACTACTTCGGCTTAATCGACAGTTACTGGGAAGACTTTGCATCTGCCTATAGGCAGAGAAAAACGAAGAAAGGGAGAAAGGCGTGTGAGCGAAGCCACCGAGAGCCCCGTAGTCATCGATACGGCAGCCGCCAGCGCCTGGCCCTGCTGCGAATGCGAAAAAGTAAGCCATAAAAGCATTCCTCAAATCGGTAGCGAAAAATGTTTGCTACACGTAAATATTAAAATTATCTCTCCGGCTCTATGTCCGGCCCCGCTAGAATGAACGTTCCTAAAAACAAAAAAACCGATGCTTCATTTGATTAAGCATCAGTTATTTTTTAGTTCGCGCATTTTGCACGCCATAACTCGAAATAGCAAGTTAAATTGTTAACAAATCACCCTATTTTCCATGAGAAATTTTGATTATTTCTGACTTTTTGCCATATCTGCTTATAACCTCTTTTTCTTATGATTTTTATCAGGTTTTAATCAACAAAAAACCCTTTGGTAGAAGCCAAAGGGTTTGGATTAATCGAAATTATTTTTTCGATTAGAAGTTGTAGTTGATACCGATATTGTAGCGACGGCCTTCTAATTCAGCACCGTAAGTCGCATTATCGATTCGGCGATCTAATACGTTATATACGCCACCAACAATGTTCGCATTCTTGTTAAGCTGATAACTTGCACCTAAATCAAACAAAGCATAAGATGCTGTACCACTTGACATTTTTTGTCCGCGACCTTGGTATTCAGAGGTTTTTCCACGGAAATTCATACGTGTCCATGTTTCTAAATCTTCAGTTGTTTGCCATGTCAGTGTGGAGTTAGCCATATGTTTAGGCTGCTTATTTAATGGCTTACCTTTATTTACACCACTTTTCTGTTCAGTATCAGTATAGGTGTAGTTAGCTGCAAAACTTAAGTCATCCACAATACGCCAGTTGAAAGTTAGTTCAACACCGCGCATTCTTGCTTTATCAACGTTCGCTTTATCGCTAATGAAACGATACGGTTGGTTAGGTTTGTCACCTTCACCATCTTGAGCTACTGTACATGCTCTTACTGTGCTACTATTTTCTTCACAACGCCTAACTTCAGTAATTTTATCTTTAAAGTCAGTGTTATAGATAGTTATCCCCGCAGTAATATTATCTTGATTGTTCCAGATAACACCAATTTCTTCGGTCACACTTTTCTCTGGTTTTAAGTCAGGATTACCATAAATAACGGCATTACCTGCATTACCACCTGTTGCTTGTCCCCAGTTTGCAGACGATTCACGCAAGCTTGGTGCTTTGTAACCTGTAGTTACCCCACCTTTAATTGTCCATTGTTCATCAGCATGCCATACACCATACAAACGTGGCGTCCAGTGTGAACCGTAGTTTTCGTCTTTATCCATACGAATACCACCCGTTAACGCAAAGTCATTGGTCATTAACCATTCATCTTCTGCGAATAACGCCCAGCTATATCGTTCAAGCTGATTATACTGTTTAAATTTATTACCTTCGTCTTTCAATTTCTCTTTACGATATTGACCGCCAATACTTAAACTATGGTCACCCAGTAAAAAGACACTTTGATTACGGAAAACAAGGTCTTCTGCCGTCATTTTACGGCCTGGGTTTTTTGTCTCATCATATTGAACATAGGTATCTGTTGATGCAATATCATAAATACCCGTATGGGTTAATGCCATATGAGTCAACTCATATTTGCTAAAACCGCTACCGTCGCCTCTTTTGCTTGTATAACCTTCACGGTCATCACGGTGTTGGTTATCACGTTTAAATTCTGCGTCGAAGGTATTTTTGTCATCTGGGGTCAACGATACTGTTGCTCCACCACTCGCCATGATTTGGCGGTTAAAACCATTAATGATTTTATCTTCACCACGATGAGAATATTGCCCTTGTAGTTTTACACCCAATAACCCATCAATTAATGGCCCAGATGTATAGAAACTGCCTTGGCCTGTATTACCTGAATTTTTACGTTCTGTTAATGTTGTATCAGCACGTAAACTGGTCGTCCACTCTTGTTGTACGCGACGAGTGATAATATTAATTACCCCTCCCATCGCATCTGAACCATACAGCGATGACATTGGGCCACGTACCACTTCAATACGTTCAATAGCTGGTAATGGTGGTAACCAACCTTGTTCAATACCAGAGCCATCACTATTTGGGCGAGTTGTACGTGTGTCAACACGTTTACCATCGATTAAAATCATGGTGTATTTAGCATCCATACCACGGATGCTGATATCTGAGCTACTGCCGCCACCGGTCACTAAAACACCCGGTACATCTTTTAATGCGTCAGTCACATCACGGTAAGCTTTAGTTTCGAGTTGTTCGCGCGTCACAACAGAAATAGACGCAGGTGCATCTTCAATTTTCTGTTGGTAGCCTGATGCCGTTGTCACATAGATTTTATCATTACTATCATCAGCAAATGCAGGCGCCGCAGCAATAGCCGCAATAATGCTAATTGCCACTTTTCTTTTATTAAAAACAACCATTCCCAACTCTCCAAGAGATATTTTGTTTTATATATGAATTGATTTGCTCACATTGATTTCATTGAATCAAAAAATATTTTTTATTATTGGGGTATTTAAATACCCATAGGAAATTCATGGTAAAAACCATTATATAATTCAATTAAATTTCCTGTGGGTAATTACTATTAATTAAGATTTGATTTTTTTAATATTGCGCCCTCTATATTTTATTTAATGTGCTTGCCAAGTGCTGCAAGCACACTATTCTATTACTATATTAACTTGCTAATTTATCAACCAGCCCATCTATTAGGACTTGTGGCACACCTTGCGAACAACGTTCAATACGACCCCGCACGCCATAAACCTCAGCAAGGCTTTCGGGGGTAATAACCTCAGCGGGTTCGCCTTGAGCAATTAAATTACCTTGTTTCAACATTAATACATGCTCCGCATGTTTGAGCGCAATATTAATATCATGAACCACCACAACCGTGATTATATTTCGACGTTTCGTCTCTTTTGCGACTAAATCCATCACATGATATTGGTAATTTAAATCCAGCGCACTTAACGGTTCATCTAATAACAATAAGTTGGGTTGACGAATTAAAGATTGTGCCAAACCCACTAATTGTTTTTGACCACCTGAGAGTTGGTCTAAATAACTTAACGCCAAATGCTCAATACCTAATTGACGTAATAACCCCATTACTTCGTCTTTACTATTCTCATTGCTCAAACCGCCTGAAGCACGTTGAGCAACAATCACTGACTCTAAAACATACAGGTGCACACCAGCAGGTAATGTTTGCGGTAAATACACCACATTTTGTGCTCGCTGGGCAAAACTCTGTTGGGTTAAGTCTTGACCATCCAGTAATAACTGCCCTGTTGCCTTATTTAACCCCGCCAACGAACGCAATAATGTGGATTTGCCACTACCATTTGGCCCAAGTAATACCGTGATCTTGCCGCGAGGCAAGATATCCGTCGATAGGTTCTCAATTACGGGACGTTTAGGGTAACCTGCATTAAATTGGTTAATAATCAGGCCACTCATGATACGTTCCCTCTATGACGCAAAATAATACTTAGGAAGAACGGTACACCAACCAACGAGGTCACGATCCCAACAGGGATAATCACACCCGGAATAATATTCTTCGACGCTATTGAGGCCATGGATAAAATTAACGCCCCAATTAATGCACTTGCAGGCAGATAAAAACGGTGATCTTCACCAAAAATCAACCTTGCTATATGTGGCGCAACTAAACCAATAAAGGCAATAGGACCGACAAATGCCACTGCTAGCGCCGATAAAATACTAATGCGTAATAACGTTGTTAACCTTAAACGGCGCACATCAATACCGAAACTGATCGCCCTATCCTCACCCAATCTTAAAGCCGTTAGCTTCCATGAACTCATCATGGCAATTGGGAAAATAAGTGCGAAAACTAATGCCATCACCCCAAGTTTCACCCAAGTCGCTTTTGATAAACTGCCCATCGTCCAAAAGACTAAACCCTGCAAGGTATCTTCTGTTGCGATGAATTGCATCATGGAAACCAATGCATTAAAGGTGAACACAAGCGCAATACCAAACAGTACGACACCTGAAGTTGCTACACGCGTCCAACGAGTGACTGCGTCTAACATCAGTGCGGCTAACAGGGCAAAAATAAAGGCATTGGCTGATATCACCCATTGATCAGGCACGCCTGGAATTGCAATACCAGAAACAATCGCTAATGCGGCACCGAATGCTGCTGCATTAGATACCCCTAATGTAAATGGGCTCGCTAACGGGTTATTGAGGATTGTCTGCATCTCAGCACCCGCAAGCCCTAATGACATGCCAATCACCACGGCCATCAATGCGTAAGGCAAGCGAATGTCCCAGACAATGACACGCGTTCCTGCATCAACCGACTCTGGGGTCATCAACGTTTGCCATAAGCGCTCAAGAGATAACCCTGAAGGCCCCAAGGTAAAATCTATAACCAGTGATAATAAAATTGCCGCGATGATAACAACTATCCATGTCAATCGACGGCGTAACATAGTTTGATAATGCTGTTTTACATTATTGTCAGCCTGAATAGCCGCTTTTTCAGCCGTAATCATTGGCTCGCTCGTAATACTCATCAACTCTTACCCGTTTTCATTACTTTTCGCTGACCCAATATACACCGGTTGGTTCGATGGCGAGAAACTCTCGATGCAATTCTTCTAGTGTTTTTTGCGGTTCTAGATCGGCAAATTGTTCTGGGTAGAACCATTTGGCGAAAACTTGCGTCGCAATCACATTGTATGGAGAGTTATAGTAATTGTGCCAGATAGCATAATCTTGCTTATCTTTTACGGCTGATAACGAGCTAATCCCTTTACGTTCAGTAATTTTTTTCAGGCTTTTTTGTGCATCTGTTAATGTGCTTTGTGCGCCTAATTGAACGCCGGCATCTTTACTACCCGGTGCTTTTGCACCAGATGCAATGTAAATATTTGGGTCTGCTGCAATAATTTTCTCTAAGTTCATCGTGCCAAGCGCGCCCGGCAAAACACCTTTAGCAATATTTTTACCACCAGCTAAATCAATAAAATTCCCCATATTTCCATCGCCAGCGGTACCACAGCAATCTTCAAAAGCACCAGCGCGTAATTCAATAAAAACACTTGGTTTTTTATCTTCTGGTATTTTCGAAGTAATATCAGTGACTAATTTTTGGTTTCTTTCATAAAAATCGACATATTTATTTGCCGCCTGTTCGCGGTTCAATGCTTTACCAAGTAAACGCATGCTTGGTAAAGTGTTTTCCAGTGGTTTATCACGGAAATCCACAAATACGACAGGTACACCAGCTTTTTCGAGCTGGCTAACTAATTCACTATTTTTACCCGGCCCATGGCCTGACAAACCAAAAATCGCAATATCTGGATTTAGAGTTAATACTTTTTCTGAACTGACGCTATCTGCACTGGTATTACCAATTAATGGAATGTTATCAATTTCAGGAAATTTCGCTTTATAAACAGCATAGGTTTGCGGGTCTAGTTTTCGAAGGTCACCTTGCCAACCTACAATTCGCTCAATGGGTTTATCACCTTCTAGCAGAGCTATTGCACTAAATAGGCGCCCTTCGCCTAATAAAATGCGATTAACATTATCAGGAACCTCAACGGTACGACCTGCAATATCAGTCACTGTTACAGCCCAAGCGCTCATACTGGCACTTGCTAATAACGCTAAACTTATTCCTTTTACTACCGACCTAGCTACAGACTTCTTGGCTACCGACGACATAGTATTAAGCTCCACTCTTAACCTCATTGACTTACTTTTTTTTATGCGGTAACAATAAAGCAAATAAGAATACTTATCAATACGATTATTAGTTTAATCATGGCTTTCATCAATAGAATTCTGTGACCATCATCGTAAACCTAAACATTCAGCCTATTTTACCGCCAAAATGCAGGTTTATTGCGCTATATATAAAAAAACAGCACCCTATTAAGAGTGCTGTTATTGATGATAGATATTTAAAAAAACTATTTATCTAAATTTTCGCGGTAACTTGGAAAGCTCATGTCTTTATAACGGATAAACGTCGTTTTCTTCGCTATCTTATAACCAAACCAAATTGCTAAAAATAACGGAATTCCAATATAAGTTGCGGTAACCCCTACCCAATCAATTTTATCTTCTAAAAAAGCTTGGTAGTTTTGACCCAACGTGATTGTTAAGCACAAAATAAAGGCAAAAATAGGACCGATTGGGAAAAAGCCTGAACGATAAGGTAAGTCATTAAGATCTCTCCCTTGTGCAATATAGCCCCTACGGAAACGATAATGGCTAATGGCAATACCTAACCAAGCAATAAACCCTGTCATCCCCGATGTATTTAACAACCACAAGTACACCGTTTGGTTGCCAAACATGGAACTTAGGAAACATAACCCTGCAACAACCGTCGTTGCTAACAATGCATAACGAGGTACGCCACCTTTAGATAAACGGGCGAAAATACGTGGAGCCTTACCTTCTCGGGCTAAGGTATACAACATACGCGTTGATGCGTACATACCGGAGTTACCTGCCGATAATACCGCTGTTAAAATAACCGCATTCATTACTGCTGCCGCAGATAATAAGCCTGCATTTTCAAATACTAAAGTGAATGGGCTTACACTAATATCTTTGACATCATTACGCAGTAAGTTTGGATCAGTGTAAGGAATGATCAAACTAATAATTAAGATTGCAAAGATATAGAATAACAAGATACGCCAAAATACTTTGCGCACGGCTTTTGGAATATTTTTAGCGGGGTCTTTCGATTCACCCGCAGCAATACCGATTAATTCAGTTCCTTGGAATGAGAACCCAACTATCATTGCCACACCAATCATGGCTGAAAAACCACCAGCAAAAGGCGCATCACCAATTTCCCAATTATGCCACCCGGCATTTTCCGCACCGCTCATGATGCCAAAAATCATTAATACGCCGACAACAATAAAAATGACGACCGTGGTGACTTTTATTAATGAGAACCAGTATTCAGCCTCACCAAACCCTTTAACCGAGATGAAATTCAGTAAGAAAATAATGGCAAGGAAAATGGCGCTCCAAATCCAACCGGGGGTATCTGGGAACCAGTAAGTCATCACTAATTGAGCGGCAACTAAGTCAACCGCAATGGTCACAGCCCAGTTGTACCAATAGTTCCACCCAAGCGCAAAGCCAAAGCCTTCATCGACATATTTTGCACCATAGGTTGCAAATGAACCTGAAACGGGCATATATGCGGCTAACTCACCTAAACTGGTCATCAAAAAATAGACCATTAAGCCAATGATAGCATAAGAAAGGAGTGCTCCGCCGGGGCCTGCTTGTGCAACCGTTGCCCCAGAGGCAACAAATAAACCTGTACCGATGGACCCACCGATAGCAATCATCGCAAGATGGCGTGCCTTTAGCTCACGGCGTAGTCTTTGTGGGCCGCCCTGCGAGATAGTATTGGTATGTTGTTCTGACATTTGTTCCCTGCATTTTATTATTCAGCTAATATCGCAGGGATTCTAGCAAAATAGGCTGTGAGAACTAAGCAACTCTTCACTGTTATAAGATACCTTCATAATTCACACAAAATTATAAGTAAAATGCGTTATCTCAAAAAATTCAGTATACCCTCTTAATAAGAGGACGACGTCTTATTTTCTTTATCGTGTCAGTAGCGGCAAATGTGACTGTTCAAGGCACATAAAAAGTGCAGCCAACAACGCGATAGCCTATCACAAGTGCAACACATTCACTGCAATCCTCTATAGCTTTTAGCGTGTCGCTAGGCGGCAATTGAGACTATCCAAGGAGCATACATTAGTATGTGACTTGGGTCGTCGATTGCAGCCAACAACGCGACAGGTTAAAAGATGACGAGGATTTTTAATTACAGTAAGACAGAAGGTTAGTAATCGCATTCGAAAGATGCTTTTGGCGGTGATAAATCAAATATAGCGTTCTTTCTAAATGAAGTTCATCTATTTTTAGTTCAACTAGAGAGCCATTTTCTAATTGCTCTTCGATCACTCGACGAGATAAACAACTTATACCTATTCCATAACGAACTGCATGTTTGATAGCTTCTGAATTCCCTAGCTCCATTAAAATATGAAAGCCAGGAAGATGTGCAAATAATAATTGGTCGAGCACGTCCCGCGTACCTGAACCTCTTTCACGCAAAATCCAAGGCGCATCACGCAAATCTTTTAAAGAAACTTTTTTATTCGCCAATGGATTTTGGGGTGAAACAAAAATAACGAGTTCATCTTTTAACCATGCTTTTGAAATTAACTCAGGGCTATGACAAACGCCTTCGATTAACCCAACATCGGCTCTAAATTCCATGACTGCTTTAATAATTTCTTCTGTGTTACTGATAAAAAGCTCTAAAGGAATATCCGGGTGGTCATGACGGTAACCCGCTAAGACTTCTGGTAAAATATAATTACCAATCGTTGTACTTGCTGCAAGACGCACTGCGCCCATCTCTTTTTTAAATAATTGCTCGACTTCTAACCCTTGCTCTAATAACGCTAAAGCTTTGGGATATAGCAGCCTTCCGTGCTCATTCGTAACAAGTCGTTTACCCACACGGTCAAATAATTGAACGCCTAATTGACCTTCTAAATCCGTTAGCGACGCGCTGACAGCCGATTGTGAAAGTGCTAATAACTGAGATGCCTGCGTCGTGGAGCCACTTTTTAATACTTCCGTAAAAACCTCAAGTTGCCTAAGTGTAATTCGCATAAAGGTAAGCCCCAACGTGATTTTTAGTATTTGTAATAATAATGTTAATATTAACGATTTATTCGCAATATTCCAGAAGAAACTTATAATCTATTTTGGTGGTAGATTATATAAAGATAATCAATTTAAATTATTATTACTTTTGTTATATCCTTATTACTAAATCTTATAAGCGGTAATAAAGAGTATTATCATGAATAAAAGTGACACCAACACCCTTGAGCAGAATAGCCTAAACCCTATATTTAAACTCATACCAGGTATTATTCTAGCGGGTATTCTAACTGCTATTGCAATTTACCTCGGTGACCAACCCTGGTTTATGGAGATCGGTTTAGGTGCATTAACCCTCGCAATATTGTTAGGAATTATTGTCGGGAATACTTTTTACCCCGTAGCCAGTCAATCTTGTGATGCTGGCATTAAATTTGCCAAACACTATTTCTTACGTGCCGGGATTATTTTGTATGGCTTTCGCCTTACTTTTCAACAGATCACTGACGTAGGCGCTACTGGTGTAATTATTGATGCTTTAACATTAACATCGACATTTTTATTAGCGTATTGGCTAGGCAAAAAAGTGTTCGGTCTTGATGAAGAAACAACATTATTAATTGGTGCTGGCAGTAGTATCTGTGGCGCAGCCGCGGTCATGGCAACTGAGCCTGTCGTTAAAGCATCCGCAAGTAAAGTCGCTGTTGCCGTTTCAACCGTTGTTATCTTTGGTACGATTTGTATCTTTGTTTACCCTTGGATTTACCAATTAAACGCACACTTTGGTTGGTTTCCGGCAACAGAAGAAACCTTTGGAATTTACATTGGTTCAACAGTACATGAAGTTGCACAGGTTGTTGCAGCAGGCCATACAATTGGTACAGATGCAGAAAATGCCTCTGTTATTGCCAAAATGATCCGTGTCATGATGCTTGCGCCATTTTTAATTATTTTATCTGCGTTTTTAAGCCGTAAAACGGCCGCTAACCAAACAACAAAGACCCAAAAAAGTAAAATTACTATTCCTTGGTTTGCTGTATTTTTTATTGTTGTCGCAGGTTTTAACTCACTCAATTTACTGCCTCAGGCATTAGTACAGCAAGTTATTGCTTTGGATACCATTTTACTTGCTATGGCAATGGTTGCTTTAGGGTTGACTACCCATGTTAGCGCTATTCGCCAAGCGGGCATTAAACCATTGCTAATGGCGTTGATACTGTTTGTTTGGTTGATAGTTGGCGGGCTATTAATTAACTTACTGATTCAAAACATTTTTTAATCTACATTTTCCTCGTTTTTAGCCACCTTAACTGGTGGCTTTTTTGTTGATTTCATTTATTCACTTATTAATGGCATACTCCAATAAAAAGGAGTCAAAAATGAAATATATTGGAGCACATGTCAGCGCCTCTGGTGGCGTTGACCAAGCCGTTATTCGTGCACATGAAATCAACGCAACCGCTTTTGCATTGTTCACAAAAAATCAGCGTCAGTGGAAAGCTGCGCCACTGAGCGAAGAAGTGATTAAAAAATTTAAAGATAACTGCAAAAAATATGGATACGGTAAACACCAGATCCTGCCCCATGACAGCTATTTAATCAATTTAGGTCATCCTGAATTTGAAGCTCTAGAAAAATCTCGGGTCGCTTTTATCGATGAAATGCAGCGCTGTGAGCAATTAGGTATTGATTTACTTAATTTCCACCCAGGTAGTCATTTAAACAAAATTGAAATTGACGACTGTTTAGCGCGGATTGCTGAATCTATTAATATCGCGCTTGCTGAAACCGAGGGAGTGACTGCTGTCATTGAAAATACGGCAGGGCAAGGTACTAACTTAGGTTTTGACTTTACACATCTCGCAAAAATTATTGATGGGGTAAAAGATAAAAGCCGTGTAGGTGTGTGTATCGATACTTGTCATGCTTTTGCCGCAGGTTATGACCTACGCACTGCCGAAGATTGTGATAAAACATTTGACCAGTTTGCAGAAATTGTCGGGTTTGAATTTCTAAAAGGAATGCACCTTAATGATGCGAAAAGTGAATTTGCCAGCCGTGTCGACCGCCACCATAGTTTAGGTGAAGGGAATATTGGTTTTGCACCATTTACTTACATTATGCAAGATAACCGCTTCGATGGTATCCCTTTGATTTTAGAAACCGTAAACCCCGATATTTGGCCACAAGAAATTGCGTGGTTAAAAGCACAACAAAATAATTAGCGATTTAGCCTACTTTCTAATAACAAAAACCCCCGCATTTATCATATGGGGGTTTTATTTGAACTGAATGACCTATAACGATTTCATTTCAATTTTTGCCATCATATCCGCTAATTTATTTCTATTTTTTAAGCCGACATCTGGCTGGGAAACTGAGAGTGCAGAAATTGCAGTCGCCATACGTAAGGTATGCTCACTGGACTCACCATTGAGTAGCCCGTAAGCTAGCCCTGCCACCATCGAGTCACCAGCTCCAACCGTGCTTATCACTTCACAATGTGGTGGTTTAGCTAACCAAGAACCCGAAGCATTAACCCACAGAGCCCCTTCTTCCCCTAGCGATATGACAACATGGGAAATGCCTTTATCTCTTAATTCATGGGCTGCAGCTACGACATCTTGTAAGTCTGGTAGTTTTCGACCAACCCAACTTTCTAGCTCATGACGATTAGGTTTTACTAGCCATGGTGACGCTTTTAAACCCGCCTTTAAGGCTTCTCGACTGCTATCAAAAATAATACATGGGCATAATTGGCGAAGGCGAGTCATCCACCGAGTAAATTCTTCTGGATCAATACCACTTGGCAAACTTCCGCTAACCACAACCATATCAAAATGGCCAAGCCAATTGAGTGATTCTGTCGAGAAACGGTTCCAGTCTTCTTTGCTGACCTCAAAACCTGAAAAGTTGAAATCAGTCGATTCCCCATTGTTTTCCGTGAGTTTTACGTTAATTCGTGTCCGTCCTGGCACCATACTAAAGCGGTTAGCCATGCCATTTTCACTGAAAAAATGTTGGAATTCTTCTTGGTTATCCTTTCCCATAAAACCACTAACAGTGATATCAATACCTAAGTCACGGAGTACTTTTGCGACATTGACCCCTTTACCACCCGCATTGAGGCTAGCGGTTTTGACTAAATTGACTTCCCCCACTTCGATAGTAGAGCATAAGCCCACAAGGTCGTAAGCAGGATTTAATGTAATTGTAGCAACCCGGCGAGTCATAACCACTAATCTCCCTTATCATGATTATCGTGTCTTTAAATTTAAGTATAGTTATAACATTAAAGCATATTGTTTTCAGTGATATTTGTACTTTTTCCTGCTTGTTTTTCTACAAGATTATGTCAGGATCAGCGCGCTGAAAAATAAAATAATAAGGAGAATATATGTCTGAGCCTGCTTACGTCGTCGTTGGTGTCGGTGTGCTAATCACTAACAAGTATGGGCAAATTTTGATAGGTAAACGCAGTAGTAAACATGCGCCCTATTGGTCCATTTTCGGC
Source organism: Providencia sp. PROV004 (assembly GCF_011045615.1). Classification (NCBI taxonomy): domain Bacteria; kingdom Pseudomonadati; phylum Pseudomonadota; class Gammaproteobacteria; order Enterobacterales; family Morganellaceae; genus Providencia; species Providencia sp. PROV004. Next base: position 2,049,931 of record NZ_CP042859.1, on the reverse strand, counting down.
GGACATGTCGACCCCGGTGAATCTTTTGAAACCTGTGCAATTCGCGAAATAAAAGAAGAGATAGGTATTGATATCCAAGCCCCCACTGTTTTTGGCATCAGCAATAATTTACAAACTCACCAACAAGAAGGTAAACACACCGTTTCTGTTTGCATGCATGTTGAATATGACGGTGATGTTGAGCCTCAAATTATGGAACCAGATAAATGTGAAAGCTTAATGTGGGTTTCACCAGACAAACTCCCAGAACCGCATTTTGAGGCTAGTCGCAACGCGGTTGACCTCTGGCTAACACAACGTTTCTATCGCCAAAACGCCTAATTAATCGTAAGCGTACAAACATTCTCGCGTTGTACGTTTATTATCCATCCCTTTCTAATTACTCATTTTTCCCTGTTTTATTCTATTTACTATATTTACAATACTTCATGCTTGCCGTATCATTTAGCTAGTACAGTGAAACAATATATTTAGGAGCCACCATGGCTATTGATGGAACAACACAACAAAAAAATCCTTCTATATTAGGAGGTGCTATGATCATTGCCGGTACCGCAGTGGGTGCTGGTATGTTTTCTATTCCTATGGTGACTTCTGGCGTATGGTTCACAGGCTCCGTCATACTGTTGATTTATACCTTTATTTGCATGTTACTTTCTGGGTTAATGATTTTAGAAGCCAATATGAATTACCCTGCGGGCGCTAGTTTCCATACGATGGTTAAAGATTTGTTGGGTTCGACATGGAATTCAATTAATAGTTTATCCGTCACCTTTGTGCTTTACATACTTACTTATGCCTATATTTCTGCGGGTAGCTCTATCATCGCAGCGAATTTGTCAGAAAAAATACAGATACCTCAAGCAGGTGCTGGCTTTATTTTTGCCTTCATAGTGGCTTTTTTTGTGTGGCTTTCTACGCGTGCTGTCGATAGGTTAAGCACTATTTTAATTGGTGGAATGGTAATCACCTTTATTATGTCAATCGGTGGAATGGTTTCAACTGCATCTCCAGCTATCTTATTTAACCAAACTGAACAAGGTGAAAGCCAGTATCTTCCATATGCCTTAGCCGCATTACCTTATTTATTAACTTCATTTGGTTATCACGGTAATGTGCCAGGATTAGTAAAATATTATAATAGAGATAGCCGCAGTGTTGTTAAGAGCCTCGTCTATGGCGCAACCATTACCGTGGTTATCTATATTTTGTGGCAGTATGCGATTCAAGGAAATATTCCAAGAACTTCATTTATTGAAATCAGAGAAAATGGTAATAATATTGATGCATTACTGACCCAAATGAATATTTCCACCCAAAGCAGTTTTATTTCTCAGTTTTTGAACCTGTTCTCCTATATGGCTTTAGCGAGTTCTTTCTTAGGTGTATCTTTAGGGCTATTTGATTTTATCGCTGATTTTTTCAAATTTGAAGATAACAAATTTGGCCGCCTTAAATCCATATTAGTCACCTTTTTACCACCAACAGTACTCGCTTTAATTTTTCCTAATGGGTTTATTTATGCGATTGGTTTTGCAGGGTTAGCAGCGACTATTTGGGCTGTTATTGTCCCTGCCCTGATGGCGAAAGCAAGTCGTAAACGCTACCCTAACAACAGTTATAAAGCACCAGGAGGGAGCTTTATCATTGGCTTCGTGATCCTCTTTGGATTAATTAATGCGGTCGCTCATTTATTATCGCTATCTGGTTTACTTCCTATCTATTAACCATTCGAGTATGAATATAACCTACGGGTTATATTCATACTGATATTTATCTAAAAATTTTTCACTGAAAATTGACTTCAGCATCTTGCCTAATTCCTTATCTGCGAGTAATTTTGTCGCACTCTTTTTGACAACCCTAAAGAAGGTTATTTATGGCCAAGGCCAACGAAATTAAACGTGGTTTAGCAATTAACTACAATGGCAAACTATTACTTGTAAAAGACATTGATATTCAAGCACCTAGCGCTCGTGGTGCAAGTACGCTATATAAAATGCGATTTACTGATATCAAAACTGGCCAGAAAGTTGAAGAGCGTTTCAAAGGCGATGATATTTTAGAAACCATTTCGCTAACACGCCGTGGAGTGAGTTTTTCTTATATTGATGGTGATGAATATGTCTTCATGGACAATGAAGATTACACTCCTTACATTTTCAAAAAAGCGGATATTGAAGAAGAATTACTTTTTATTCCTGAAGAAGGGTTACCAGGAATGCAAGTATTAACAATGGATGGACAAGTTCTTGCATTAGAGCTACCACAAACGGTTGATATGGTGATTGTTGAAACAACACCTGCAATTAAAGGCGCATCAGCAAGCGCACGGACTAAACCCGCAACCATGGCTACAGGACTAACAGTCCAAGTCCCTGAATATTTAACCAGCGGAGAAAAAATTCGTATTCATATCGCCGAGCGTCGTTATATGGGCCGTTGTGACTAATTTTTGTTTTTAATTTGATAGAAACAATTTTTTATATGCCTATGAAGTTACTGTTCATAGGCATATGTCATTAAAATTAAACATTGCATACCCTTCTCATATTAGTTTGCTACATTCAATTCTTATTCAACTCAAGATTAATCGTATTTTATTGTATAAATACCTAAGGTTTTATCTTTATTAATCCAATTAAATTGTTGAGTACCTTTTTGATTCGGAAGCAACATTTCTTTATTTTTTAATTTACGAATATCTGCAGATGCAGTTTCCAATTTACCATTATCATTCCAGCATTTAGTTTCAACTTTATTAGCATTCGCTTCGACAACACAAGGTGATGCAACTATGGCACCAGTAAATCGAATAACGCCTGTACTACTGCGTTTCGTCTCACTATTTTCTGACGCAACGATTGAAAAACTTGTGCTTAATGCCGTTACTGCCAGAAAAGTCATGACCATTTTTTTTACTGAGCTATTCATAATGAAATCCCCTTTTAAAATTATGTTATCGTCACTTTCTGTAATTTATTTACAGTTAAAGTATTTAATTTGGCTGAATTGCCTGAGGACGACATACTAATTCCAAAGGGATATTAATAATTTCATTTATGGTCGTAGTTTTTTATTTTTTGTTTTAATTATTTATCAAAACAAAATAAAGGACTTACATCACACTTAATTAACCACACAAAATGCAACACTTTATAAATAATATCTATTAGCATTAGCCCTATAATTTATGAAAATCGTCGCAACGCCACTTAAGGCTCATCTATACATCAAAAACTTTAGAATCGTTAAAGATAGTGTTAATCATCATGCATAAGAATTTAAATAAAAAAATCGCATTACCCTCTATCAATTTGATCGCATCAGGCCGACAGCGTGCTTGTTATCAGCATCCTGAATATGATGACCTATGTGTAAAAGTTCATTTAAGTGGAAGAGATGATAAAGAAACATTAAGAGAGGTTCGCTATTATAAGCGTCTATATAAAAAAAACTTCACAATAAAAACAATTTCTCATTACTATGGAACCCAGCAAACTGATCGCGGATTAGGATATGTATTCCAATTAATCAAAGATAAAACTGGAAATGTTTCACATACTTTAGATTACTACCTAAAAAACAAACAACTTTTTTTAAAACATAAAAAAAATATGAAAATTGCTTATGAGCAATTTAAAAAGAATATTTATAAAGAGGCTATCGCCACGATGGCACTTAAGACTTACAACATTGTTTACCAATTAGGTTATAAACCTCACGGCCAATTTCTGATTATTGATAACCTTGGGTCATCTAACTTCATTCCCATGGATTATTTTTCAGCTAGAATTGCTCGTGCTACCCTCAATCGCCGGTTTAATGATTTCGAGCAACGGCTTTATCGTGACTACAATATCAAGATATAGCACATACACTGATGGTTCACCTACATTATTACCGTTTGGTGGTCGACATAAATTACCTCTCACTCGCCAGTATCTATTTCATAAAGAAAATCCGAACAACAAAACCCCCTGATAAACATACAGTGAATTGACTTTCTTCATTATTCTTTGTTTGTCTTTTATTCTAACCATCCTTTTTAAAGTCTACTAAGCTATTCGTTTTACTCACAAATAAGCCGTCATTAGATATAAATTTAAACTTCTTTACATTTCAAACTTAAAAAGCACATATTTATGTAATTACACTGAGATAATAACCAAGAAAATGTGATTTAGATCATATTTCATTGACTGCAATTACCTGTGTTATAAGTAAAGATCCTTCATTGTAGACAGTTATCACATAAACCAATGGCAAATAGGCACTTTTATCTAATGTTTTGTAAATTTCACCTCTATTAACTCGCCATTTTGCTTTTGTTTATGTATGCTCTTAAAGGTTTGATTTGGGATTATTGCGATACCAAATCTTTTATGTAAAAAATGTAAAGAATGTCTTAGTAAATTTAGTCGATATTGATATATATCCTATACTCAATAAGTCATTAAATATGACTAGTACATTCGAAATTTAGTAGTGCTGCGATAAACACTTTCTGCGAAAAACACAGTTTTGGCATCTATAATGCGTTTTTCACAGGGATAAGTTTAGTTTTTTGTGTCTTTTTACACAATAAAGTACTAAAAAATGGTAAGGGATATATATAAGAATGCTAACTCCTGAAAAACTTAAGCGCTATGCTTGGCGCATTGTTCCGGCAATTGCAATCGCCGTAACTCTCACAGCATGTACCAACCCAAAGTCTGCTAAAAACACACAATATACTGCCAAATCAGATGCACGTATGCTAAATGGTTCTGCTGGCGACTCCTTGACGATGGCATCTCAAGATGAATTCGAAGAATTAGTACAAAGTGTTGATACTAAATCTAAAATAATGGATCAATACGCAAGCTGGAAAGGCGTGGCTTATCGTCTTGGCGGTACAACAAAGAAAGGTGTTGATTGTTCAAGTTTCGTACAACGCACATTCTTTGAACAATTTGGTGTTGAACTCCCTCGTACCACTTCTGAACAAGAATCCTCAGGCAAAAGCGTAAAACGTAATAACCTAAAAGTCGGTGATATTGTTTTATTTAAAACAGGCCGAACTATGAAGCATGTTGGTATCTATATTGGCGACCAAAAATTTGTTCATGCGTCAACCAGTAGTGGTGTTATCGTTTCTGAAATGACTAACTCCTACTGGAGCAAAAGATATTATGCCGGTAGACGTATTATTAATGGCTCATAAGTTTTTTTAACATTCTATATCCCCCTTCCAATAAAAAAGCTTCCATACAATGGAAGCTTTTTTATTGGAAATCTTTATTAACTAAATTTAGTATAGCTATTTGATTCTTTTTGATAAAAATAGCTTAAATACCAAACCCACCTCACGATAACGCTCATTCAAAAACAAGTTATAAAACATAGCTGAACTAAACTTGTAACTAAAATAATAATGAATCATCGAGCCAATATAACCAAGCAAATATACTCAAAACTAAGCACTATAAAAGCCAGAAGACAGTTCTGCAATCGCGACGCCAGAAGCTTTTAAGCGACACATAGCAGCTAGCTCATCATTAGCATGAATGAATAGGCAAATTTCTTTTTGCCACTCTAAGATTGCGTTAGCGATCTGCATATCTGACAATGATTCAGACAATTGCTGCATTGCAATACAATCTGTCGCACAGTCATGGCTAAGTAGCTTCAGCCCCACAAGCTTATCGCTATCGGCATCATTCATAGGCACGACTTCAACATCCGTACCTATTTTGCCTGATAACCAGCGGTAGCTTTGCGGTAGCCTGTGCACCACCGAAAGACCTAATTTTTCCACAAAGATATCCTATTGAAACATTTTAGTATTTTGCCAAGTACTGATACTTACATTCTTACTTGACCTAACACGGGCTTAAGCCAATCATTCATCGTTCAAACCGAACTTTTAGTCATCCAAAAAGTAACATGAATGTTAAATGTCGAACTTTAAATATAACATTAAAAAAACAAAATGTCGTTAAATTTTTGTGACACAAATCATTGCACATTCATTTTAGTAGTAAATATATTAAAATTTAAACTAATTTTGATCTCTAAGCTCAACATCTCACTCAAAACACTTAACTTTTTTTTACATTTATGAAATGAAAATAGTAAAAAACAGTTTGTTTTTGAAGTTAAACCAAATTTTTATTAATGAATAATGTTGCAATAAGCATTAATTCATAAAACATAAATTTAACAAATTTAGCTCGAATGATAATTGATTTAGATCATTTTTCATTAAGGATTTTAATACCTCTACATTACTACTCGCTTTTATCGAGCAATGTTACTTTATCTCTAATAGATAAAATGAATGATCTAGGGAAGTAACTAGAAAATATTCTATTTAAAGAAAGGGGAATTGTGTGTTCTCAGTTTCATCCATGAAACTTGAAAACATATGGTTTACTTTGCTTTTTTCGCTAATAGAACAAATAACATTGATAATGCTACACAAGCAACCATAGAACCAACCATTGGCCATGCGCTCTGAGCGGGTATGAGTGATAATAAAGTCCCAACGAGTGCGCCAATTGAAAACCTTATTGTTCCTGCCAATGAAGAGACGGTTCCGGCAATATGTGGATAATTATCCAAGATCACTGCCATTGCATTAGAAGTAATCATCGCTATGCCACTAACATAGATTGCAACACCGATAACCAATGTCCAAAAATCTAATGCAAATGCCGTTGTAACAAGCAACCACACGCCCATCACAAATTGGATAATGATGCCAAAGTAAAGCATTTTTTCTGCGCCAAAATGCCTTACATAGCGGCTATTTATTGTCGTCATAATAAACAGGAAGATAATGTTGATACCAAAATAGTAGCCAAAATTCTGTGGAGACACCCCATTCAAATCGATATAGACAAAAGCACCTGCATTTAAGAACGAAAACATCCCGGCAAAAGAGAATGAACTCGCTAATATGTAGAACAGAACCTGTCTTGCTCTAAATAAAGTCGCAAATTGCCTTAATGTTGTACCAATATGAAACTTTTGCCTTTTAGCAACGGGCAATGTTTCCCGCACAAAACAGCTCACTAAAATAACGGCAACAACCGCTGCAATGGCGATACTCCAGAAAATGGCATGCCATGAAAACCAACGCATTAGTTCTCCCCCTAAAATAGGGGCTAATAACGGTGCCACCGTCATCACTAATACAACAAAAGACATACTTCTTGAGAATTCATCACGAGTAAACATATCTCGCATAAGTGCGTTAATCACAACACTTGCAGCTGCAGCGGCAAAACCATGTAAAAAACGTAACCAAATCAGTGAATCAATCGATTCAGTGATAGCGCAAGCCGCTGAAGCGATGGCAAAAACGACAACTCCACCCAAAATAACAGGTTTACGCCCAATGCTATCAGCCATAGGACCATAAAATAATTGCCCTATAGCAAAACCAAAAATGTAGCTATTGAGCGTCATTTGAATGCGCCCTTCATCTACATTAAAATAATGCATCATCGTCGGAAAGCTTGGTAGGTACATGTCGATAGCCAATGGCATTAGCATCGATAATAAACCTAGAATTAATATCAGCCCCAAATAGGATGAACGCTGCTGTTGCACTCTTTAAACTCCTGCTGTTTTTTTACGTGGTACATTAATGCTGTTGATTTCTTCTTCCGTCAGTGGGCGGTATTCTCCTGGCTCAAGAGCATCATCGAGCCAAATTTCCCCAACACGTTCACGGTGTAACCCACAAACGTGGTTTCCTACCGCTGCAAACATACGTTTTACTTGATGATAACGCCCTTCGCTAATCGTCAGCCTGACATCTCTAGGGCTAATAATTTCCAGTTTCGCTGGTTTAGTTGGATGTTTTTCCCCATTGAGCATAACGCCCTGAGCAAACTTCTCAGCAACATCTTGAGCAATATCATCACTCAATTGAACTCGGTACGTTTTTTCACAATGATGCTTGGGTGAAGTAATGCGATGTGACCATTGGCCATCGTCCGTCAATAATACAAGGCCGGTTGTATCGATATCTAAACGCCCTGCTGAATGCAGTTTTTGTGCAAGAGGCTCATCAATAAAAAAAAGAATTGTTGGATGTGTTGGGTCATCTGTTGAGCAAATATAGCCTTGTGGTTTATGTAACATAAAATAACGCGGCCCAGTAACTTGTACGAGGACATTGCCATCATAAGCGACTTCATGGTCAATCGTAACTTGAAAAGCCCCTGATTTAACGATTTCATCATCAACCGTTACAAGCCCTGCGCGCAGTTCTCGCGCTACCAAACTTCGGCTTATCCCTAATTGCTGGGACAAAAATTTATCCAGTCGCATAGATTCTCTTAACTTGATGGAATGCCAGTGAAGCGTACAATAACGCTCAACTGTCAGAATATAGAGTGAAAGGTTGTTGTGATTGTTATCACATAATTCATTATAACAATAACCCTTGTGAAGTGATAGTTTCACCGAAACAACTCACATCTTTAGACAGAGTCATCGTTTTAAATTAAATTTAACGTCATTCACCTGATTTAATTACATAATGCTGAATAATATGCCTTTTGTTTTACGCCCATACCAACAAGAAGCTGTCGATGCGACGGTTGATTATTTCCGTAAACAGACTCACCCTGCCGTAATTGTCTTGCCAACTGGAGCAGGTAAAAGCTTAGTGATCGCTGAATTGGCGCGGCTTGCTCGTGGCCGAGTGCTGGTATTAGCACATGTAAAAGAATTAGTTGAGCAGAATCATGCTAAGTACCTCACATATGGCCTACAAGCCGATATATTTGCCGCAGGTCTAAATCGAAAAGAATCTCAAAGCAAAGTCGTGTTTGGTAGCGTGCAATCTGTTGCTCGAAACCTTAAAGCCTTTGATGCACATTTTTCGTTAGTGATTATTGATGAGTGTCACCGTATAAGTTTGAATGATAAAAGCCAATACCAACAAATCATCCAGGCTTTACAGTCCAATAACCCTTCATTACGTATTTTAGGATTAACCGCCACGCCCTACCGTCTCAACAGTGGTTGGATTTACCAATACCATTACCATGGTATGGTACGTGGCGATGAAAATTGTTTTTTCCGTGAGTGTATTTATGAACTACCTCTACATTATATGATTAAAAACAAATTCTTAGTACCACCTGAACGCTTAGATATGCCTGTTCTCCAATATGATTTTAGCCAAGTTTCACTGACATCATCAGGTATTTTTAATGAACAAGAGCTTAATCTGTCATTAAAAAAGCAGCAACGCATTACCCCTAAAATTATTGAGCAAGTTATTGAATATGCAGCACCATTACAAGGCTGTATGATTTTTGCAGCAACGGTTGAGCACGCAAAAGAAATTTTGGGCTATTTACCCCAAAACAGTGCGGCATTAGTGACAGCTGAAACCCCTGCTGCTGATAGGCAAGCAATTATTAACCAATTTAAAAACAAAGAATTACACTATCTCGTTAACGTTTCAGTATTAACAACTGGGTTTGATGCGCCTCATGTTGATGTGATTGCGATTTTACGACCCACAGAGTCAGTCAGCTTATACCAACAAATTGTTGGCCGAGGATTACGCCTCTCCGAAGGAAAAACCCGCTGTTTAATCTTAGATTATGCCGGTAATCCACATGATTTGTTTCGGCCTGAAGTGGGTTCTAGTAGACCCAACTCAACCAGTGTTCCCGTGCAAGTTTTCTGTCCATTGTGCCAATTTGCGAATATTTTTTGGGGTAAATGTACCTCTGATGGGCAAATTATTGAACATTACGGCCGGCGCTGCCAAGGCTGGGAAGAGGATGAAAATAGGCAGAAAAAACAATGTGAATTTCGTTTTCGCTTCAAGCAATGTCCACATTGCGGTGCAGAAAATGATATTGCTGCTCGTCGCTGCCAAAAATGCCAAGAGGTGCTTACCGACCCTGACGATATGCTAAAAGCCGCATTAAAACTTAAAGATGCATTAATCATTCGTTGCGGTGGTATGCAATTCATTACTGGAAGTGATTCCAAAGGTGAATGGATTAAAATAAATTATTTTGATGAAGACGGAACTAGCGTTTCTGAACGTTTTCGCTTAGCGACGCCCGCACAAAAACGCGTATTCGAATATCGTTTTTTACGAGAGCATCAGCGTGCTCCGGGTGTTCCATTTAAATGGAATAGTGCAAATGATATATTATTGCAGCAATCTTTATTACGTTATCCTCAATTTATTGTTGCACGCAAAAAAGAGCGTTTTTGGGAAATTAGAGAGAAAATCTTCGATTATCAAGGGCGTTTTCGCGTTGCAGATTCTCTATCATAAAGCGAAAACGATCATAATGATTGCTGGATGATGGATTTTTCGTTAAAATGCCGCCCGCCTTCCGATATCTTGTTCGCTGAATGAAGTATCCATAGGCCAAATCTCGAACCTGCTGCTGGGTCGCCTGTAGCAGGAATTTATATTTTCTTTTTATAGAGAAATAGTAATGTTAACTATCAATGCAATTGAACGTAAAGAGCAGGGTAAGGGTGCGAGCCGCCGCCTGCGCAGAGATAACCAGCTTCCAGCTATCGTTTACGGTGGCAACCAAGAAGCTATCTCTGTAACTCTTAACCACGATGAAATCATCAACCAAGAAAGCAAAGCAGAATTTTACGAAGTTCTGAACCTGGTTATCGATGGTAAAGAAACAAAAGTAAAAGTTCAGGCTGTTCAACGTCACCCATTTAAGCCAAAAGTGACGCACATTGACTTCCTGCGCGCTTAATTAAAGCCCACAGCCGAGCTTTAGAATTTTCGGGACGCCGAGTAAATAACGCCGCAATTGCGGCGTTATTTATTTCTACCGATTCAACGCCACAGCCTATTTAGCCCCCCGGCGTTGTAACTGGTCACGCAAATTAGGTGGTGTACCGCGAATGGTCAACGTATCAGTGACAGGGTCCCAAAAGATACGCTCTCCCATAAGCATCGCATCAAAGCTAATCGTGATCCCTCCGCCACTCCCTGAGAACTTCGTTAATTGCTTCAACGTTCCTCTATCGGCAGGGAAACTTTCTTCGAGTTGATAATCATTTTGGCGAGCGAAATCATCGAAGCTTTGTTCTTCAACCATTGGCAGCTCTTTTGCCAGCGCCTGTAACTCAATTTCCTCTCCAGACTGTAATTGTTCTGTACAATAACTATGCACTTGCTGGCGATAAGCTTGACGTGTGTTTTTGTCCATTTGTGCATTATCACAAAAATCGTCAAGTGCCTGTACCAAGCCTTTATTCTGAACTTTTGCATTTAATCCCTCTGATGCAGCCAAAAAGTCCATAAAGAAATCAGATACTTTTCGCCCTACTCTACCTTTTAAGAAAGTTAAATAGCGTTTTGATTCAGGATTGGTCTCCCATTCCGTTAAATCAATACGAGCGACAATATCTGCATGAGGAATATCTAAATAATGTGTGGTGCCTAAATCCAATGATTCCGTGACAAACATGCTGTCACAACTATTGAGCACCGCAATTAATAAATATTCGACCGCGAGGTAACGGTATTGACAAAAGAGAACCACGCCCCCTTCAGCAAAAGGATATTTGGCTAATTCATCTTTCAAGCGAACGGTCATCGCACGGCTGAACCCTAAAAACTCTTCCTCGCCTTTACGCAATAACTTTAACGCATCGGCAAGTTCACTTTCTTCGTTAAATTCGCCAAATGCTTTACTTTTTGCACTATAGACGCGGTGTAACTCTGCCATCATGTCTTGTACGACACCATCTGCTGTCAATAAAGAATCCCGCAACATCACCTCTAGGGTTTGCTCATCTCTTTTAATTAACTGGTGTAAAGCTATCTGGTTAATTTCCAGACTCATTGTTGGCTCCTTCGTTATAGCGAAAATAATGTTGCGCGTATTCAAACATTGATATTATTCCTCTGCAACAGAAACCATCATTTGTTCTATTTTCAGCCTAATTACGCTGAACTAATACGCACTTTACGAATCTGAATTAGCATTATTATCACTTAAACAAAAATTTGTTGCGAAGAAAGAAGAAAAACCAGCTGTGATACGCTATGATATGTAGCTTTCATTAATTTAGGATGTCTCAATTTATGCCACAATCATCTCGCTATAGTGATGAAAAAGTTGAAGGTTTACTTTCTGACCTCGTGAGCGTGTTAGAAAAAAACCACACCCCTGTTGACCTTTCCCTCATGGTGTTAGGTAATATGGTAACGAATCTGCTGAATACGTCGGTTGCGCCTGCGCAACGTAAAATGATTGCAGAATCATTCGCAAATGCATTACTTTCTTCTGTTAAAGAAGATCAATCACACTAATTGATTAATGAAATAAACAGTATGGTCACCCACCTGCGCTACCGTGACAAAGTCTCTAACATGATTGGTTGGGGGCACTGGTTTGCACTATTCAATATACTGCTTAGCCTCGTGTTAAGTAGTAGCTATCTGTTTATTTTTGATTGGCCAGATACCCTAACTGGCCGAATTTATGCTTTCGTCAGTTGGATTGGTCACTTTAGTTTTGTGGTCTTTGCGACTTACTTACTAATTGTTTTTCCACTGACCTTTATTGTTATGTCTCAGCGGCTGCTGAGGGTACTTTGTGTTGCCCTTGCAACGGCTGGTACAACGCTATTAATTTTTGATATCCGTGTTTTTAGCCAATTTGGTTTGCATTTAACACCACAAGTTTGGGACTTGGTCATCAACCCAACTAAGGGTGAGATGGCTCGTGAATGGCAACTGATGTTTATCAGCATTCCGATTATCTTTCTTGTTGAAATGTTATTTGCGACTTGGAGTTGGCAAAAATTACGTAGTTTAAATCGCCAAACATTTGGCAAACCGCTTGCGGGTATTTTTATTGTGACCTTTATTATGTCACACCTGATGTATGCATGGGCCGATGCTAATTTTTATCGCCCTATCACCATGCAACGCTACAATTATCCATTGTCACAACCCATGACAGCCCGCAAGCTCCTTGATAGATATGGCCTGTTAGACTTAACTGAACATCAAAACCGTGTATTCCAGCAAGGTAGCCCAACAGCACTTAAATTAAACTACCCATTGAAACCTTTAAGTTATTATGACCAAGGCGCCGATTACAACTTATTATTGTTGGTCATTGATGATCTTGGAGACAAATCTCAACAAGATTCTATGGGTGCGTTAAACGAATTTAAAGAAATCAGTACACAGTTTACGAATCACTACACTGCCGGTCTACGTAACGATACCGCGCTATTTGGCTTATTCTATGGTATTTCATCAACTTATTTCGATAATATTCTCAATGGTCGCCATCCATCAGCGCTAATCGAAGCCTTACAGCATCAAGGATATCAGTTTGGTTTATTCTCAACAGATGGCTTTAATTCTCCATTATTCAGGCAAGCTATTTTAGCGGATTACTCATTACCTGCAAAAACTGCAGATAATGACAACTTAACAGTGACACAATGGAGTAACTGGCTAGATAGCCTTAAGAATGACTCTCCTTGGTTCTCTTTCCTCAATATTAAAGGAACACCTGGAAGCGCGAAAACCAATGAACAAATCAATCGCGTGATGTCTGTATTACAGCGTGATAATCGCTTGCAAAACACCATTGTTGTTGTGACCGCAAATTACAATAACCAAGGAAAAGCAGAAAACGAGTGGTTAGATGGCAAACGCTTCAATCGTAATAATATGCAAGTGCCACTATTCATTTATTGGCCAAACACACCAGCGCAGCAAATAGATAAGCTAACTAGTCATCAAGATGTCATGACAACATTGATGCAGCGTTTACTACATGTCAGTAATCCACCCGATGATTACAGCCAAGGTGAGGATTTATTTAGTGTTAAACGTACTTACCCATGGGTGATCACCGGTGATAACGACGATGTTGTCATTACCACAGATAATGCCACCCTCTACATGGATCAAAATGGTCAGTTTAATATCTATGATAAACAAGGTGCTATAGAACGAAATGAAAAACCTGACTTGGCTGAGTTGTTGAAGATCTTTACTGAGTTAAAACGCTTTAATGAAAATTAGTGTTTAAATATCAACCAGTCGCATCTTCAGTCTATTGCTTTTAGAAGTAAAATGAGTAGTATTAATCAAAGTTCGGCATGTAGCGCAGCTTGGTAGCGCACCGTCATGGGGTGTCGGGGGTCGTAGGTTCAAATCCTATCATGCCGACCAACTTTATATAGAGAAACCAACCACTTAAGGTTGGTTTTTTTGTGCGGTGAGTTTGGGGCGGGTAAAAGTCGGGTAAAAGTCGGGTAAAAGTCCGACATAGTTATACCGGCTTTTACCCTTCCTCTCGTTAGGATTTATTATCCTACTGCTCTCCCTTCTCTTCTTCCTCTGCTTCACGTTTAGCTTCTTCTTACTCTAATACCCCGATCTAAATATCGATATAAACTACATCACTCAAGTAACGTGTCTATTGACGGTCTTGGGAAGAATGAGAAGAAAACATATATTGAAGAAACACTAGAAGAGATATTTATCGATGGTGATTGGCTTCCTGAAACCCAAGAAGCCGAAGTAGAATATTTTGATAAGTGTTCTAGATGCGCCAACTACTCGAGCTGGCGCATTAGTTTTTATTGTTGCTCTGTTTATAAAATACTTGCTTAGCCTTGTTTCGTTTGAAGCCTGTATTATTTTTTGTAAAATACCCTCTCACCCTAACTAACTTACTTTGCAACTGGACTGATTGAGAGGGATATGGGAAATAAAGCAATCGGCAGCCTTATAAAAAATAAGCGGTTAGCTAAAAATATTTCAACCAAAGAAATAGCAAAAGGCTTAACAGCCTCTGAAAAAAAATATATACAATATGAAAGTGGTGAGTTATCAATATACATCGATGACTTATTCGCGATAGCTAACATTCTTGATGTTAGTATTCAAGAACTACTGAATGCGTATAGTAAGTGAAGCCGCAATAATGCGGCTTTTTTGCACCTAATTACAGCAATACACTATTTTCATCAAGGCCATATTGTTTACGTTCCGCAGCTTCCTGCTCTACCCTCTCTTCTTCCTCTGCTGCACGTTTAGCTTCTTCTTGCGCTAATCGCTCTGCTTCTATCTTAGCGAGTCTCTCTGCTTCAGCTTGCTTTTGATTGTAGAGGGAGTTACTAGGCATGTTTACACGCACGTCAATCCAGTGACCATTCGGAATATCGCAATAGTCGTAATCTTCACGCTCTTCGTTATTTTCATCAAGAAACTCCGGGTAAGTCATTAATCGCTGTGCTTCTAGCATCTGATGGAGGGCGTGTTTTCTATAACGTGTCTCAATGACTATGTCACCATCCGGTAAAACGTCAAAATCAGCCCACACCAACGGGAGATTATTAATTCCATTTGGAACGACTAAGCCGCCATGTATCCCGCCCCACGATGCATCTGAGTGCATACCCAGTGTACCTTTCAGCTTATAACGTCCGGTGCCGAGTTTTTCGAGTTCAACGCCCTCGGATTCGTCATTACTTTCAATATGATCAGCAAAAACCTTAATAACTGGTGATGCAGCTTTTAAGTTACCGTTTGAGTCTTTTGTTGTGTTTGAGCTTCCCCACAAAGTGTTATGTTTGTATGAAGTTGTATTAGCGCTTATTCCAGATGTAATCTTTGTTATGCCTGTATATATGTCCGTCGAAATATTAGTGAAAGTGTCCCCAGTTTTGAACAGAATATTTGGAGCATATCTGTACGCATAGTCCGACCCACCCACTTCAGTCCGCCATATCCTGCTTACTCCAGTTCTGAAATTTTCAATAACAGCAGCTGCATCCCAGTTTCCTGCAGTACCAGCCCCAGTATCTCCCCATCCAAAATCACCGACATGCATTAATGTGCCACTTTTTTCTTGAAGAGTGTGAATATTAAACCTCTCATAGTCCTTTGATGATACTATTGAGGTTTTATTTCCACGGGTCTCAAGCTTAACTAAGTACGTCCCCATTTTGGAAGCAACATCACCTTCAACAGTGGTATTGCCTTTAATATCTCCCCCAGTCTTATCAAACTTCCCATCTAGCAGCCTATCCCTTTCTTTCTCCGTTCTCAGTTGCATTTCAGTGCCGTCAGGTAACACCACTTTAATCACACCGGATTCGGTCATGAGTCGGTTCAATATCATCATCAGTTGATAGCTTTCAGTAACCATCGCTGTTGCTTTGTTAACACCGTCTGATACTGAACCAATCATCGTGATTGAAATAACGTATTTCACATCTGTTAGTGCCACTGGAACAGGAAGGCTCAACGTCATTTGTGTATCGCTTTCCACCGAGCGAATGCTGTTTTGATATATCGTATTGCCCGACTGGATAAGAATAATTTGCCCCACAGAGACTTTCGTCACGCTGTTTTTCCATAACGTGTTTTTACCTGTGATTTTCGGGTCGTTAGCCTTTGTTGAGATAGTGCCAATTTCATAAATCATGGTGTTTCCTTGAATTTTGAACGTAAAAAAACCGCTTGCGCGGCTTATTGATATTCGTTTATTACTTCATACAGTGATGTTGTTTGAACTCATTTTTGTCTGATTGTGTGACCACAAATAATCCTTCACATACTTCGTGCGTAACTGTTACAGGAGATTTGCACGCAGCAATAAGCACGACCATTCCTGCGAATATCGCATATTTCATTTGTTTCATATGGTTACCTATGGAAAAGGAAAATAATCTGCAGCGTCTAGAAAAATAGCGGGTGTTGCGGTTCGGGCTATCGTTTGATTGCCGTGATAACCACGCTGTTGAGAGGTACTGGTTTGAAATAAACTGATTTGAGACTCTCCTAAATTACCGATATTTAAGTCTCGCCACCAGCCTAAACCACCATCGCTGCTGAATATCTCCCCGACCTTTGTCGGTGTGTACATGGGTCGACGAATGGGATCAACGTTAATACCTGAACCTAGCGGTATTTGATTGCCGGGAACGGTAATAGGCCGAGTCATTACGCCCATTTGAGAGTTAAACGTGACTTTCCCTTCTAGATTACGAATTTTCAAACCAAAGCCGGGGGTATCCAGTTGGGCGGGTTGCACATTCGTAAATGCAACAACCCAATACCACGCGGGCGAATAGGCGGTAATATTGGTACTGTTTCGATTTCGGCTAACATAACGCCACCACTTTAACTTTTCCCAGCTTTGTACGTTTGAAGGCTCTAAACGGATAAACGATTTGTTATCGTCGGTGTAAAAGAAAAACACGGCATTTTCAATTGTTAGCCCGGGGAAGGTACTTTCAATGTTAAAGGCATCCGTAATGTAGACCTTGGCTTTATGAGTGGCATAGGCATAACCAAGGGGTGGCGTATTTTCCAGAAAGATAGAACTCCCCATGACTTTTAGCCCAAAACCACTCGCGGTTTTTTGTGATGCGATAGTCGGAAACGCGATAATTTTTGTATAATTAAAATTATGCGTATCACTAAACCCCATTACCGTGACTTTTCGACCATCCGAGCTATAGGCGATCTTATCTTGAGTCCCCGATACATAACGCCTATCCCCGCTTTGTGTAAACGTGACTTCCGCTGCTGTTAAAGAAACCACCTGAAATCCATATCCTTCTGGAATTTCGTTCGGACACGTCCATTTTGATGTTAGCCACCCCCCATCAGGGGAGAGGCCATCATTCGCCCTAACGTAACGAGTCCAAAGGTTTGTCGCTGGAGCGGTTCGTTCATTGAACACAAACTCACTGCCGTCTAAATTCCGAATTTTCAAGCCATACAAACTATCAATCATAAGAACCACCCTAACTCTATGATGTAGATGTTTTTATACTTAAAGTAGTCGCCTTTACTGTTTCGAATAACGGAGTAATCCCCCTCATTACTGTTTGTCTCAAACACACTGTTTTGCATATCAATACGCATTCCAGATTTGCCCGGCACATAGTTAGGTGAGCGCATGTCAGTTTGAACAACAATACTGCCAATCATAGCTTTGTTAATCAGTGCTTCGCTAATAACCACTTGCCCGTTAATAACGACAAATGCCGGATCTAACTTGCCGCTGGATGGATTAAAAATACCGAAGGTATCGGCACTAAAACCAATTTGAGTAACGACTTGCCCGTTTTTAACGCTAGCCCCTATTAGCATTTTGGCATCATAATATTGGCCGTTGTACATCACCGCAGTTTTAAACGAAATAACAGAAGAAGCATTACCTTGATAGTCCACCTCTGTTTTTGCCATTTTCTCAATCGCTGCTTGAGTCTCTCCGTATTGGGAATTAAGCCGCTCAATAGACTGTGCAAACGTTAACTGATTATTAGCAACCGTCTTATCCAGTCGAGTGATTGAGGATTGAATTTTTAACTGCTCAACCGCTTGGTTGCCATATTCCGCTGTCAGCTGCATCCCCACTTCTGCTAATGAACTTTCAGCATTGGTAATTGTGCGTGCCAATTGATTAATTAACGCTTCATTATCATTAAATCGGGATTCTGCTGTTTCAATATGCTTCGTCTGTGTCTCATCGATTTTAGCAATCGCCTCTGACTGATCCGTAATACGGGCATCCATCGGTCCTAATTTGTCATCAACTTGTTTAATCTCAGCTTTGACCTGTGAAATATCTTTCGCTGTTGACTCCTCAAGTGTTGATAATGACTCTTGTACTTTTAGAACAGCGGATGAGGTTTGCTCGTAGTCGGTTTTAACTTGCTGCTGCCAACGTGCTAGCGCCTCCTGGTCTGATACTCTCACTTGTTCAAGTCGGAATATTTCAGATTTACGCGTGCCCTCTTCTTCGAATAAGCGCCATGAGACTTGATTTAACATCATTGTGTTGTTAAGTGTCGCTTCGGCTGCTTGCTCAAGTTGCAGTTGAACATTCCCTTGGTTGAAGTCGATTTGCTCTTGCATGATTTGACCGGCTTCATTGCTGAGGAACTTATCGCCAACCGCGCCCAGAATACCCTCAACATCCGTTGATGATTCACCTAAAACAAAGCTTGTCCATTCCGATTGATTACCGCTCTTATCCACCAGCCTTGCACGAAAATAGAAGCGCACACCCGCTTTAAGGCCAGACATACGATAAGATTTGAGAGGGTAAGGCACATCCGCCAGCAACTGCATAGAATCAGCGGTATTTTCAGGTGAATACTGCAGTTCTGTTTTGAGTGAATCACTGGTATTTACATCAAAGCCCCAATCCAATGTAATACCCCAAACCTCTGAGGTCGCACGTAGATTAAGTGGCTTCGGTGGATTACCTTCTTTACCGTTTAGCTGGGTTTCTTCCGCACTAGCCCACACGCTGGAAATTTCAGATGCATTAATTGCACGTACGCGAACTTGATAACGCCCGGCATAAATACCATTAACTTCAAAACCCAGCGTTGATGTACGCGGGGCATTTATCCAGTTACCGTTATCTCGACGCCATTCAGCTTCATACGCAATCGCACTTTCAGCAGCTTCCCAATCAACACGCAATGTGGTGAATGCAATACCTTGTTCTACTTGTGAATAGGAGGAAATACGCACGTTTTTCGGTGCTGGCTGCACATTGGGCGGGATAACTGTAATTGGCCGCTCATCAATACGCGCCCCTGAGTCAATATGGTCATAATTGTCAGGGTTATGAATGGTACCGTTAATGGTGTAGGTATTATCACCATTAACGCTGATGTTAATGACCCGGTACAACTGGATCGCTAAGTCGTCAGAGTCCACTACCCACACAGCTTCTTTTTGGGGTACTTGTGAATACTCAACAGAAACCGTCACCACCTTTTTATTTACGGCTGTAACTGTTCGCCCCTCTGAACCGCCATTGGGTAAGTTTACAATTAAGCGATCGCCGGCTTTAATTGAGGTGGTTCTATCGAGGGTAATTTTACGCCCCTCTACGGATGAAATACGACCACCCGTATTGCGACCCGCAAGTGATGAGTCAGCAACAGCAATAATATGACCAGGAGAAGGTATTGCGCCCTCTAACCCCGTTGCAAAGGAAATCATGCGGTCATTGGCATTGGTTAATAATGCCCAGCGTCCACGGCGATTTGCTTCGCTTCGACGGGTACACCCAATAGCGGATAACTCCACCTTACGCACAGTCTTGTAACGTCGCTGAAGCTTTAAATCGACTACGGGCTCAATATCATCATTGCTGTGGTTATTAATATCCGTAAAAGAAACCAGTGCTTGTGTATAGCGATTCTGAGTACTGCCACCTGAATAAGAGGGTTTACCGCCCACAATATTCGCATTGGTAAAAGTACGGAAAATACTGGCAGGCATATCAGCAACCGCTTTGACTTTATTGTCCGCCCAGAACGTCATGCCACGGAAAATCGCCGCAATATCACGCAGGACGGTATAAGCCGACTCTTGCGATTGAATATACACATCACATAAAAAACGAGGCTCTTTACCGTCACCACCATGTCCATCTGGAACTAATTCATCACAATACTGTGCAATTTTATATAAGTCCCACTTTTCAACTTGTGACGCTTTAATGCGGTCACCGCAGCCGTAACGGTTATTGAGTACCAGATCATAAAATACCCATGCTGGATTATTGGTTGCCGCTAATTTAAAGGTGCCATCCCATACCCCTGAATAGGTCCGGTTAATGGGGTCATAATTCGTTGGTACCTTAACCAACAAGCCTCCTTTTGGGCGCACGCTGACTTTAGGGATCCGGTTATTAAATTGACGGGCATTAAAAGTGATAAATAACAGGGCCGTATTTGGGTACCGCAATTTGGCGTCTATCACTTCCGCAATCGCAGCAATATTAATCCGATCCGCAATGCGTGCATTATTCTGGTTTTTCGTTAAACGGCGAACACGAACTTGCCAACCTGTAGAAGCCTTGGGTAAATCAATGCGGTGCGTTCTTGGGTACTCGCTGGTGGTCTTACCGTCAAAGGCGGATTTAACCACTTCTTTATAGCCAGCCCCATCCGTGGAAAGCTCAATAACATAATCGACATGATAACCTGTGGTATCACCGTTATCGTGTTGCTGGAGAAATTGAGGCACAGACAAGCGAATACGGATCGCCGATAACTGGGTATTATTGACCGTTCTTACATATGGCTGATCGTCTTTTAATTCCATCCCCACCGCAATTTCATTATCAACGGAAGGGATACCTTGAATATATTCCTGATGTTCACTACCGGCACGAAATTCCCACGTCACACCTTCAAAGTTTTTAGAGCCATCTGCATTACCGATTGGGGTATCATCAAGAAAAATACACGTATCATCTAACCCACCAGCAATTTCCCCTTCAGAAATAGCAAGCAGTAACTTTGCCGTTGATTCTGCTAATAGGCTGTCTTTTTGCTCTACGGGTGTCCGAGGTTTGGAACTCCCACCTTTCGCGCCTTGAATTCTCATATTTCACCCATAAAAAAACGGCAATTAAGCCGCTATTTAACATAGAAAGTTGATGTAGTTTATTGCTGATCTTCGGTGTATATTCCTGCAGAGATAATTGCGCCACCGATTTCGCGTCGGTCTAGCCCATAAAATAACGGTACTGGATTGCCTTGGGCTGTGGTATTGACTGCGCCACCAAAGGCATACGATGGTTTATTATCCGCGTCTTGGCGTATAGATAAACCACGCGGTTGTGGGGACAGCATCTGAACGACACCGCCAATTGCCATTGCAGCTCCACCTAGCATTAAAGCGCTATTGGTGGTAGCTGACATAGCTAAAAATGCAGGGTTCCAGACCGCAAGCCCAATCATAGCGATACCCAGTACTGTTTGGAAAAATCCCCCGCGCTTACTCCCTTTTATTACCGGTGCAATGCGAATTTCTTCGCTGGTATCTAAATTCAGCTCATCTTCGCTGATATTGCGCTTACCTTTAAATACCGCGAACACCAACCCTTTAAGGTGTGCATTTGCAAGGAATTGCTCAAAGCCTTCATAGAGCACTGATAAGGCTTTGATTGCTTCACCAGGAGAGTTAATCGCTAATTTATGCTCCCGTCCAAACAACGTACCGAGTTGGCCATACAGCCGAATAGTTTTGAGCTCATTCATACCAATTCTTTCCTCCGAACAATTTTAACTGTCCTATCACGCCAATAATCGCTGTAGTGGACAAGTCGACTCAGTTGGCCATATAGATGGTGAAGTAACATGCCGTCGGCTATCACCCCTGCATGGTTTGGCACATCGGCTTGTACTTGCATGATAATCATGTCGCCTTCTTTCGGATCGCCCGTAACATCAACAAAACCCGCTGTCTGGTAATTATCCATATACAAATTTTCGCCCTCTTCCCACCAGTGCCTATCGACGCTGTAGTTATGTAGCTCAATACCGTGTTTTTGTCGGTAGTAGTCCATAATTAAAGACCAGCAATCTGCATGACCCAGCACAAATGGACGCCCTTCCAACTCGCGTTCTACTCGAGGCTGAATGAGTCGAATATCCCCTTCTGGCCATGATGCGATAATCCACGGTAACCCCGAGGCATCACACTGTAACTTATCGATTTCGCTCGGTTGAGTCGTAGCGCCATCCCCGCAATGGCTGTGCACAATTGCAATAGGCTCCCCCCAATCTTCAGCAATGGCATAGTCTTCGGGTGAAAGTTCAAAATGGTCATTGGGATTATCGGAAAGGTTACTGCAGGGGAAGTATTTTTTGACTCGGCTTTTTTGGCAAATAACACCACAGGCCTCTTTGGGATATTCCAACTTAACATGCTGAAATATCGCTTCGGTTAATTTCTTTGTGATCATCGTATTAATCCTGCTGCAGGGAACCCTCCAAAATCTAAAGGCTCATTTTCACCAAAACGTTTTTTACAATCACTGATTAGCCCACCGCATTTATCTAGTGATGGATCATCGACAGGCTCACCCCGTTCATTGAAGTATTTATTACCCGAATAGGAACACCCATTACCACTACGGTAATCCCCCTTCATACACCAGAAACAGAGATTATGGATTTGCCGAACAGGTATCATCATCCCCTGCAAATCGAACGGACTCGCTAATCTGAACTCAACTGCATCCCCAGCAACTTCACTGGTTTTTTGTTCAATATAGTAAACCTGTGAAAAATGCTCATCGGGGTTAGCCGTTGGGTTTTCTTCAGCGTAATTTCGACTATCTAAATAATGCGAAAATGTTTCGTAAATCGTTACTTTCGCTTGTGCCATATCGTCAAACTGCAAACAAAGCGAAGAGACCAACCCGTCAATATTTGAAACTTTTAATAGAGGTTTCGTTGGACTTCCATCACTGTTTTTGGCAACACCTTTAATTTCATAAGCCCAAGCCGCATATTCGTTACCTTGCCACCAAATTGATTTGGGCCGTATATCATCCGTGATTGCTTCAAGCTCTGCTTCCGTGTGTGGTAAGTTATAAGCATGAAAACGAAGAATGGGACCGTCAAATTCGCTGCCATCGATTTCAACCAATTGAATGCGGTTGCCGGGCTCTAATTTTTGTACATCAGAAGTGATATTCATGCACTAAACGCCTGTTCAAATGTTGCTGATATCGTAATAATTCGACCACCAGCGGGTTTCATTGAGATAGAATCAGCTTTCACTCGATACAGCCCTTTCTCACCTAAGGGTGATATCCAGATAAAAGACGTTGTTGTGTGTTGTCGAATGAAAGTTAAAATAGGAATAACATCAACTTTTAGCCCTGTATAGGTAATGGGCCATGACTGCGATTCGGGGTTAATGCCATCCCCCGCAACCTGCTTATACCCGTCGCCAAACACCACCTCTCTAACTCGATGCCTAAACTCACCTACGGGTGAATCCTGAACCTGAGTTCGCCACTTAAATTCATCCATCACACATGCCCCAATAAAAAAGCCACCGTGCTGGTGGCCCTTGATTAATATCTGTTACCTGTAATGGCTTTGACTATTTTATACAGATCGCCACCTTCCTGCCCTTCACTGACCAAAAGCTGCTTAAGCTTACTTGTCAGGGATCTTTCAATAGAATTTAAGTCAATATTAGAAACAGTATTTTGTTGCTGCACTTGCCCCGCCTCAACATTAATACCGCCAAGATTAAGGTTAACATTAACGCCACCAGCGCCTTGCATTCCATACATACGCTGAACAGGTACATTCGCCATAGGATGATTGTTTCCAACGTATCCACCAGAAGCATAGCCCTTTTCAGCGCTTTTCATTAATGACATTAATGAGGTAATACCTAAACGACTTGTGGCTTCTTTTGTGAAAACAAACTCACCTTTATGGACAACGCCTGCAGGTTCGTACTTGTCACCTGCCCCCGTAAAACCACCACGCGCAAAGCCCGGCTTAATACCTAAGAAGTTACCAAAGCTAGTACCACCAAATGCTGCTGTCATCGCCTTTAGTGCTGCAGCCTTTATCAGCATATCGGTAACCATCCGAGCAAACGAACGCCCAAAATCACCAAAATTAGCCTTGCCTGTCATAGACCAATCCGTGAGAGAATTAGTCATCCCAACAAAAGCAAACTGCGAAGCTTGGGCGACTTTTCCATAAGTGTTGGTTGCGTCTTCTTCAAACTCCGCAAAGCCCTTTTTGATACCGTCACGCCAGTTTCCCCGAAGTTCATCTTCCTCACGGTAAAACTCTTCTAACTTGGCTTTTTGCTCAGGTGAATCCGCCTTTTCTAATGCAATATTACGCTGGTATTGTCTATCGGTTAATCCTGCGCTGCCTTTTAAAGCCTGAATACGATTCTCAATCTCTTTAATACGCTTGGCTCTTTCCTCAAGCAGCTTGTTTTCACGGTTTTGCTTTTCTAAAGCATCACCTTTAACTGCAAGTTCACGCTGACCAGACAAAATAGACTCACGTCTCATTAACAGTGATTTTTCATCAGTCGTTAATTGACGCTCACCTTTTTTAACGATCCTATCCAAGATAGTGAATTGGGCCTCAGTAAGCATAAGTTGCTTACGTTCGTTACTCACAATGCGGTCACCTGTTTGTGAGAAATCACGAGCCACTTTTGTTTGTGCCTCAAGTGCTAAAAGCTGCTTTTGGAGATCTTCATCGTGGCGGGTGCCATAATCAGGGTGAAAAGATGAGCCTTTAGGTACTTTTTTGTCTTTATTTCGTTCCTGAATCCCCCTCCTAGCAGCCTCAATATCCTCTTGAGTAAAAAGAGATGCTCGACCTTCTTTTGCGTGCCGTTTATTTTCTAGAATTAATCGATTGAGCTCTTTTTCTTCCTCATTGCGACGCTGAGCAGCTGTTTGGCCTTGCTTAACTTTAGCGTTGAAAATCTCTTGGTTCTTAATCGCCCTTTCTTCATCTTGTCGAGCCAATCGCTCACGCTCAACTTTTAGCCCATCTGCTGCCCACGCTTTGTCAATAAGTTCGTAGGCTTGTGTTTTGAGTTCAACTTCACGCTCAGCATTAGCTAAACGTTCAGCATCTTGTTTTGTATTTACATTGTTTCCCTCATACCCTTTAGAATAACCGAGAGTTTTCTGTAATTGATTATACTGTTTTTGGGCTTGCTGAAGTTCAGCAAATGCTGTCTGTCTATCCAATGCAAGACCTGGATTTCGCCCCACCCCTAGCATCGCATCCCAGCCTTTAGTCGCTGCGTTCTCAATCCAATTCCACGCACGCTCTAAAGTGCCAAGATTATCGACGATAGACATAGAACGTTGATTCATTGCCTCGGCATAGGCTTTCGTTGCAAGTTCTGCCGCTTTTTCAGTACGTCCTTGTGCTTCTGCCGCTGCAATTTGCTCATACTGCTTAGCGGTTAAAAAATGCAACGAGTTATTTAACTCCGTTACCGCTTTAACTGGATCATCTTTAAGACGTTTAAAGTGCTCAATCGTTTTATCAATATCCTGCCCGACTGCTTTTTCCATCTTCGCAGAGATATCAGCAACAATACCAACTTGATTTCCTGAGAATGCACCAGAACCCACCACTTTCGCTAATGCGTCGGCCATACGATATTGAGTAATGCCATTACCAGATAGCTGTTTAGCCAATGAATCAAGTTGCGAAGCGGTTTTTCCTGCATAACTCCCCGTCAAAATAAACTGTTTATTGTACTCAGTGAATTCTTTCGAGCCTTTATAAGCTGCACTCACTAATGAGCCAGTCACTCCCACCAGCCCTAACATTGCAATTCGCATTGGTGTAATTAATGACAATACCGCTTTAAATGAATTCCCAACACCACCAAAGGAGTCTTTAATCTGCCCGCCTTGCTGAACCATGACCAGCCAAATAGGCATACCTGAAGCTAATGACGTCACAATATCCGTCATTTGCATCGGTAATTGCCGCATAGCATTACGATACTGCCCCAATGTAATAGCGCCATTGCGGTAGGCCTGATCTTGCTGCTTTAACTTCGCTAAATACGGTTCAGCCTGTTGACTCACACCTAATTGAGCCGCTTTCATTTGTAGCAATTCAGATTTTGTTTTACCTATTGCGTCCGCTTCATTTTTCAACGCCTGAATAAAGTTTTCTTTAGTTTGAACCTCCCTAGCTTCAGCCGCTGCAGCTAGTTGTTGCTCTCTGGCTAACTCTCTTGCCGCTTGAGCTGCTTGTTTTTGCTCAGAAGCTAGCCTTGCGGTGCGTTCTTCCTGCTTTTTCATTTGGGTAATGATGGGTGCTGCTTCTTTTGAAATCCCCATCTGAGCGGCTTTGTACGACAACATTTCTGTTTTACTGGCGCCATACAGAAAAACTTGCTCATGTATTTTTCGTAGGAAGGAATCCTTTAGAACAGAAAGTTCTTTTTCAGCAACGGATAATCCATTGGTACGATTGGTGATATCTTCAAGTAATGCTTGATACCGCTCGGTATCAATGTTGCCTTTTTGGTATACTTGGGTCAGATTTTCTCTTATTGCGGTCAGTTTTGCTGTAGACCCCGATACTTTTTCAATACTTTCAATTTGCCTCGCAAACGAGTCAGCAACTTTTGTGTTCCCGGTTTCGGTCTCTCTGACTGCCTTTTTAATCTGATTTTCCAGTATGGCAAAATGTACACCACTAATTCTTCCACTTTCATACTGGCTGTTCAGTCTTTTTAGGATCTCTGCAAATTGGCTACTCGCATCACCAGCTTTCTTTATGGATAGAATTTGGTCTCGTAGTGATGAGGCATTTTCCTTATACTTCGCATTCATAGCCTCAACAGCTACTGCAGTTTCCTTTTGTCTTTGGGTTAACTCGGAAATAGAACGGGCTGCCGCTTTATGTGCGGGTTCAGATTGTTTAAATGTACTATTTAACTCATCTACGGATTGGTCTGTTCTGCTGGCGGCTTGTTGTAAATCATTTAGTGCTTTAGAGCCTTTTTCGAGCTCGCTAGTGCTGACCTTAAATGAAATACTGGCTATTTCTTGTGTCATAACTTTCCTCGGGTACAAAAAAACCACCCGAAGGTGGTTATATGTGACTGTGGATGATTGTTACATCGACCATTTCAGTTTATTGGGTTCATACTTAAATTGCATCATGCCTTTACCTAAAATAGGGAGCTCTATATATAGGATTTTTGCGCCAGATAATTCTGTTGCAAAATTACGCATTCCAATAACAAATCCCAAAAGCTGGTTTGTTTTATCGAGCTCAAATAATAGCTCTTTAATTTCGCCGTTATCAGCTTTCATTAGGCCAGAACAGATATCCCCTACTTTGCAATCAAACTCAGCGCCATTTAGGGAAAAGTGAAAATTATATGCTTCTTTATTGTTATAGCCTTCCGCTATTAACGTTATTGCTACACCTTCATTATCCTTCTCTGGTGCTAAGCTTGCAAAATACTGAGTAGTTCCTCGCATTTCATCAACTTTCTCAGAATACTTCCAATCGGCAACAGCCCCAAACCCAACAGAGCAAAGCAATAGTCCTAGTAGTAGTTTTTTCATCCCAGCCTCGTCATTTAGTTTTCACCGATCTAGTATGATGTGAATTCCCAGTAAAGTAAAAAAGCAGAACACTAAGTTGGAACTCAATCATCGGTTTTTTTTATGGCTTCTAAAGTGCTTTTCTCTATGACGAATTCTAAAAATAATACTGAAAGACCAAATTCCAATCCCCATTAATAGAACTCCAATGATGATTAAAACTAAACCTAATGTCTTCATGTTATCCATGCACTCAATTAGCATCAGCCAAACATAAATTCCACCAGCTGGTGGGCATTCAATTGAAACAAATCTCCATTCTATTTGTACTCTGACTTATACTGTTCAGCGATAACACTATCATTAGCTTCAACACAGTTAAGCTCATACAATCCGTCACTAGCCCAAAGCTTAGCGCGAAATACACCAAAACTATTTCTTTCGATTACAGACGGATAACTCCCCAAATCACTGAGTAACTTTCTCATCGTAGATACACATTTATTGAATGTGACTATACCTGTCGAATCGTACACTAAGCGAGGATTAAGCATCTCAGGATTAGTACCAGAAAGAACCATTTCATGAAGTTCATCAGCCGTATAAACAGGCTTAGAATTTACAACAAAAGTACAGCATATAAGAGCTATAAGCATTAGTAATCTATTCATAGCAAGTCCAAGATTTAGCTTAAGATAGCCCTATGTTAGGTTAATGTTAATAGATAAACAATAAAAGCCATTGAGATAAGCAACTTTTCACTATCAATTAGTATCAGTAATATTGGCTTAGCGGGAGTGCAAATTGAAGCAAACACCGAACTTACATTTCATAGCAAAAGTAAGTACAATGCTTTACTTAACCAAAATCTGATTAATATATAAACCGACACAACATCTATATCGCATTATGAAAGCGGCTATTGGTATGAACAGACTATTTAACAAAGGAATTTATCTTCCCCCATCCCTTCTAATTGCATCAGGTCGCCAACGTGCATGTTATCAACACCCTGATTATTCTGACCTATGTATCAAGGTACATCATAGTGATCGTGATGATAAAGAAACATTACGAGAAGTCCGTTATTACAAGTTATTGGCTAGAAAAAATAAAAACGTAACCACTGTATCTCAATATTATGGAACACAAGAAACAGACCGTGGCCTAGGCTATATATTTCAATTGATAAAAGATAAAAATGGGAATACATCTCAAACTTTAGATTATTACCTGAGCAATAAAAGCGTTTTTCTGAAACATAAAAGCAACATGAAAATTGCGTATAGTGAGTTCAAAAAGAAAGTTTTCAGTGAATCCATCGTATCGATGACTCTAAAAACTTACAATATTGTTTATCAATTAGGACACTCACCGCATGGAAGATTTTTTATTATCGATAACTTAGGCTCAGCGAATCTAATCCCTCTTGACTATTTTTCTTCGACATTAGCTAAATCGACACTAAAGCGCCGATTCTTGGATTTTGAAAAAAGACTATACAAAGACTACAAAATAAAACTTTAGGCAATAAAAAACCCACCGAAGTGGGCTAATCTAATTTGAATCTGAATATAGAGCAATATTCAATGCCTATTCGCTCTTTACAGAGTTGCCTTGAATCAAAATCTCTTGACCAATTACACAGCCAACTGTCTAGTTCATCAAGTGAATATTCTTTAGTGGCTAATCCGCGAGCCATTTCAACCACTTCATCCTCTGGAGCCGTTAATTCATAACCATTAAGCAATAAAAAAACGTACCCTGCCATCATTGCTGTTCGTTTGTTAGCATTGGCAAAAGGATGATTTTGTATCAGGCTTTCAATTAATACTGCAGTAAGAACAAACATGTCATCTGTCTGCTCATAATATTTCACTTGGCTTGGTCTTGATTGGGATGAGCTAAGGTTATTGAAGTTCAATACTTCGATAGGCTCATTGGGAGTTTGCAACTCTATCAATGTTCTATTGATGTTTATTAGGTCATCAATAGATAGATAGTTAATCCCTTCGACAAACTCCCCTGTGATGCTTATCACTCACTATACCTTAGCTAATTTTTCCATGGCTTTTTCATAGCGAGCGAAACCAAAATCAAAAGCATTCTTGACTTGATTATCGTGAGAACATTGCTCGCTCATGGCAGCTTTTGGCGCTGCAATTTTACTTTTGTCACGAGCAGGTATATTCAAGCGATTAGGCTTTTGCAGTGCGTGACCCATATTAACCTCGTTATAAACCAATGAGTTATCAACTTCATCTAGGTATACGGTGTGTATTACCTCTGGTTATAATGTAAGTTAAGTTACATTAAGTCAATAGCGTTGCTTGTATTTTACATTATCATACGTATAATTCGCGCCCCGCGAGATTGCCATGTTATGGTTTTGGCTGCAACAGAATCCCTCCCATAACTAACCTACCTAAACCCACCCAAAACACTGTATACATATACAATTATAATGTTTAAGGCATTACTGCCCTATTTTTTATGGATCAATTCTAAAGCTTTTGACTCCATCAGTTGAATATCTTTAATCACGGTTGCCAGATCACAAATACCGTAAGCGCTGGCCAGCATGGGAATAACGGTATAATCAATCCCAGTAGGACCATCCATACTGACCCGCCATTGTGTTGATAGCGCTTGGAATAGCGTGACTGAAGCTTCAATATCTGGGGTAACCTCAACATCATTGTCATCAAGATCCCCCAGCAAATCTAATTCAATCGCTGACAGTGGCTTACTGTAAAGTACCTGCGCAACCGCTAGGAGTTTTTTTCCCGAATACCTAAGAGCGCTTGGCGATAGGACGTAAAAATCTCGAAAGCTGCCCCCGGGTAGTTATCGAAAAATTCTGCCACATTATCGTGGTTAAACTCGCGATCTTTAAATCCCCACCCTTTCGCAATTTGAAGCAAAAATCCTGTATCGGTTAGATCGTCAGCTTTCCCCATCTCATCCAGTTCACTCATTTTTTTGTGAACGAATACAAACGGTAAATCACCTTGCTTACCGTCAGGTGTTGTGATTTTCACGGTGTGTTCAAATGTGGGTGTTGGGTTGTAGGTTAACTTAGCCATTATTCGCCTTTTCATTAATCGTAATAACTGAATTGACTGTCACATCGTCAACAGTGGCAGTGATAGTCACTTTGCCCGCGGCTTTCAGTGTGACTTTACCTGCGGTATTCACAGTCGCTTTTGCGGTATCAGAGCTCTTCCATGTCGCATTCTGATTGGATGCATTAGCAGGTGTTAAGGTGAGGTTGAGTAAAATCACCTCTCCCACAACACCTGTGGCAATCGGTTTATCAATTGTGAGCTCAGATACCGGGATTACTTTGCGTGGGCGTAGACGGACTGTTTAGAACGCAAAGAGAAGCGAACAGTCGTTGTTTCAATTTCGTTCACCGCCGTATCAGGGATTTCTTTATACGAGGTCGATGCCAAATAATAGCGATCTTGCTCGGCGCGTTTATTATAAAAACGCACAGCCACCAGCGATTTACTTTCATCATAATCCAGCAATAAGGCATGATGTTTAGCATCGGCGTTATAAGCTAATGTGTAAGTAATGATGTACGGGTTCTTAAAGGTATCAAGGCTGATTGCCTGATCATCCTCAAGAAACTGAATGCTGGTGGACTGCTGGTCGCCCCCTTCAATGCCCACCGTCGTCACACGCTTGATTTGCGTCCAACCCGTGACCTTCTTGATAGTACCTATTGCTTCTTCTGCTGGATATTTAGATTTATCCGTACTGTCAAAGCCTTCAATGGTGATATTGCTGGCTGCAACCGTTTTAACCCGTTTAGGGCCATTTAAATTACTCCAGCTGTCACTGATGATCACAACATCACCCGCTTTAATATCGCCCGCGCTTGCAACAGTAAGAACAACCTCACTGGCATTCGATGCTGCAGTAATCGCGATTGCTTCACCATATCCACTGGACACCGAAACAGTAGAACCATTAGGAATGCTATATTCCGCCATAATGAACCTCTTTATTTATGCATAAAAAAACCGCCAGCTGGCGGTGTTATCGAACTGAATCACATCGATAGGATGTGCGTATGGGAATGGTGTAGTGGGTATCCCCCACGAGAGGGGGTAATTGATTTGGCTCACTGTTGAGATAAAGGGTTTTGGTCAGTGTGAGCCCATTTTCAAGCTGAGCTTTGATGTTATCCGCAACCAGGCTTAATTGTTCATCACCGCTCCCCACCTTACCCACAATATTAATTTGAATGACCCCTTTTAAAATCGGCATATCGAGCGCTAGCCCCATATTCTCCGTTGTCGCTGGCAAAATATGCATTTGCAGATAAGGGGAATTAATCTCATCAAAAGCCATATTAGGCCATGCCACCTTTAACCCCGCTTGCTTCGCAATTTGAGCCACCAGCGCACGTATTGACTGATTAATTTCGGATTGCTTCATGATTTCACCTCAGCAATAGCCTCTCTAAAAAACTGACTCACATTCTGTGCAGTGATAGCCACCATGCCATTCGGGGCTTGCTTTGAATGGCCCATTTCTAACGGGTAAGCATAGGGCACATTATTGGTAAAGTAGATAGCACTCATGCCTACCTTAAAGTGCTCAAGCACATAATTCCCCATAGAGACGGTCATGCGGCCTGATTTATCAATTCGTCCTGTCTCACCGTCCGCAGGTGTATCAAACGTCACTTGCCAATTTCCCCGAAAACGTCCACCGGTATAACCCGGAGGGGCTTTGATATCCATGGAGTCATTGACACGCACGCGCTTTTTTAACTGGCGTTTCTTCGGGGTAAGGTTATTAGGGTCTTTCCTAAGTTCTTCATTGTGTTCAAATACTGCTTGGTTATAACTGACTGCCGTCTGGTTGACTTCCCAGAGTTCAGGATTACCGACAGGTGACATTTGAACCAGCTGAGCCAAAATTTTAAACCCCGTTTTCTTAACAACCGCTTCCATGTCTGCTTGGGCACTATCAACAAACAAGTTAATTGAACGCATAAATGATTGTGACATGTCACGCCCTCAATTGAGATTGATAGCAAATCACGAGTTCAGCAGGTTTAATTGGGTTAGGCTCTTGAACACGCAACCACACGCCGTCAACGAATACCCGATCCCCTTTCTGAATAACTGTGGCGGGTGAAAAGACCATTTTGATATCCGTCGCCAGAATAAGCGTCCCGTCAATATCATGAGGTTTGTATTGCACCTTAACCCCTGTGACGAGAAACTCGGTTTCAGCCTCGTGGTGCTCTTTACCCGTCTCATCATCAACCCAGTGTTTGCCATCTCGTTTAACTTGGTATGAAGCACCGTATTTATTCAGCATTCGCAACGCTGTGTGGTGACCACGCTGATAGATATTCATGGCTACCTCATTGCAAAAGTATTAATGGCGAACCCCTCAGAGATATCAATCAAGCCCGATAACAAACCTTTCAACCAAGCGAAATTCGGTGTGCCTGTATTGGTGCCTTCCGCGTATTTCAAATCAATTGCACCCTCAATACGTTCCGCAATGATTTCCCCGCCTAAAGTGGGTTGTAGGTCGTTCTCTTGAGATTCGATTGCTAAGCGGCATTGGGCTTGGATAACTTGCCGGGGGATAATTTCACTTGAAACCGCAATACCATCACGAATTAATCCCGTACGTGGAAAAGATAACGGCTGATGAGCATCGGTTCGCTTACCTAACCACTTTTGGGATTCAAGATAATCCATGGCCACAATGAGCAATCCTTCCAACCCCTCATTAGGGAGCGTTAACTGCCTTGCTGAAGCATAAGACTTTAAATCCGCGACGCTGGCATAGCTGTTAAAGGTCAGGGAGGTTTTATCTGAATCAATCATAAGCCCCTCAAAATAAGAAAGGGGCATTACACCCCTTTAAGTTATTCACCACTTTCAGGTGGCTTAGCCGTAAATGTAATTTCATCCGTTGACTGAGTCACGCCATCGGCTGTCGCAGTGACAATGAATTTACCGTCGGTATCCGAGGTCAGTTTCACTGTCGTGCCACCCGCTTTGCCCGTCTTAGAAGATGTCACACTCAAATTTCCCCCCGTTGTTAACCAGTTAACGGTAGCCCCCTCAACTGGCGAGCTTCCCTTGGTATAATTGAGTGTAACGGTCACAACATCGGTACTGTCAGCGATAGCGGACGTTTTATCCGCTGACAGAGTTACTTTCCCGCTTCAGTGGTCAGTTTGATCATCACACCCGCGGTCATCTTGTCGCTCTTAAAATGCTTCTTCCAGTTACCTTCAGTACCAAGTTTGGTTAAATCAGGGTTCTCACCCTTCGTTTCATCCCAGCTATAGCCTAGAACACCCACATTTACCGTGCCCTCACCACGATAGCCAATTTCTAAGTTTTCCTTATCATTAATGTTAAATGAGCGGAAAGTCGGCTCTTGAGATTCGGTGATAGTCACCGCACCAGGAACAAGACCAAAAATAGCATCCACTGGCGCGGTATCTGTCACGAGAACAGGTTTACCCAGCGTGCCGGGCTGACCACCATAGATAACGACCCCTGCTTCTTCATAGACTTTGTTATCAATGGCCTGATCAACAATGTCAAAATAGGTCGTTGAGTGCATGACAAACAAATTAACACGGTTGAATTTATCACCGTATTTGCGTAACCCTTTGGTCAGTGTTTTCTTACCGTCGGTGGCAATATCTGCCGTGACAACCATTGCTTTGTTACTCCCAATGGCTGCTGCCAATGCCGCCAGCGAGTATTTAATGTAACCCTCTAGGGAAGCATCTGCTGCATCCGTGCCCACCAGCTCTGAGAACTCAGAGACATCGCGACCACGTCGTTTAAATGCTTCTTCCGTAGTTGCATATGGACCGTATTTCCAAGGTGCTTTGACATCAACCGATTCACCCGCACCAATTTTTTTACTATCTACTTTTTCCGTTGAGTTAACATCACGGTGCTCAATGGATCCGCCGATTTGATAGAAAGCACGTTTACGGAAATCGCCTTCAATAAACAGGTTATCTAGCACAATGGCACCATTCGATGCTTGGTTGAATACCGCTAAATTATCTTGGCGACGCTCTAAGAACGCGGTTTGTGCCAAATCGTTATAAATCACTAAATCACTATTCACTGTTGTTGTCATTGCTGCCTTTCCTTACTCTTTTGGAAGTCTTAAATAGGTGTCACGGCCATAGCGGCGAATATATTCAGCCTTTTCGCTGGCGGACATTTGAGAACGTTTAAGGTGTGCGCCACCTTGCTTATGTTTCCCTGCGTCTGTACCTGATGCGGCTGGGAATAAGTGTGGTGCGCTTTCTTTCAGGGATTCAATCCATTCAATAGGGGATAGCGGAGTTCGCCCATCTTTGCCCATGATTGGATCCCCATCTTCATCAACAGCGACGGCCTGACCTTCGTCGTTGATTTGAAAAATGCCTTTGGCACGTAGAATTAAATCTTCTTGCGCACTGCTTAATGCGCCAGCTTTACCCGCCGCTGAACGAATTTCATCGCCCAACACACGTGCGCGGAATTTATTGGCAAAGGCTTCCGCTTTTTCCACTCGGGTATTAGCCTCTTTTAATTGCTTATCAACATCACCCCGCATACGCTCGGTACGCTTATTAATGACTTCATCAATCTTGCCATCTGCAATGAGTTTGGCTTCTTCGTCATTTTCAAAACGTTTAAGCATCCCTTTCACCGTGTCGGGGTCAATACCATCAAAACGCTTCAGGTTATCGCCCTGCTCTTTGATTTTGCCGAGTAACTCGGTGTTCTTGGCTTTTAGTCCAGACACTTGCTGGTCGATAAGGGTTTGAATTTCAGGTGTGATTTCGAGTGCGCCACCCGCACCGCCCCCTTTATCCTCACCACCCGCCTGTGAATAGTATTTGCGTTCGATATTCATAAATAACATGTGATTCCCCTTGGGATTGATGCGCCTAGCGCGTTGAGTTAGTTCAGCCCTCAGCTGAATTTAGATATTAAAAAAGGCCACCGAAGTGACCTTGTTAAATAGTGTATTGATTAGCTATAACCCGCCTCTTTAAATGCGCGTTCATCCAGTGCTTTTAATTCAGATAACAGAATAAATTCGCCTTTATCGGTATAAAACTCAGAAGGGGTCATGCCGCCCTCTTTCATTAACCTAAACCGTACTTCACCAAATACTTGTCGCTGTCGCCATTCGGGCTGCCTTTGGATCCACTCTAAATACGTCGTTTTAGCGGGAACTTGCCCATCCATTGACGCACGAGTCCCATCGTCCATTTCATCGGCATCAATACCTAAATCACGCCACGATTTAAGAATGAGTGTTTCCGTTGAGCGGCATCCCCAATGGATTTTGCCGGGGCCGCGCTTATAGGGAACCTTATGACCAATCGGATGACCGTTTAAAGTATATTTCAGCCTGTCACGCACAATACAATCATGAGAGGTTTTGTTATCCAGTGTTGAAAGCCACTGTTTACAATCAATAATGTCTTTATTGGCGTCCACTAAATGTTCACGTGCAGTGGCTTGCACATGGTTAATAGCCGTTTTGGCTAGGGTGGTGGCATTCGCACGACTCATCTGTAATGCGCCGTCTTTATAATTTTGCTTCGCATGACCACGAATTTTTCGCCCGATTTGAACGGCGCTATCCCCATTGAGATAACCATTACGCACGGTGTTGCTGATACGGGTCATACGGTCTTTTTCCAACCCTGATGCCCACTCAGACAATAACTTCCCTTGGAAAGGTCGAGACATCGCTGAGGCGTATAACATCTCCTCGCTGATCCCCATAAAGGGATAATGGCGTAATATGGCATCAGGCAGCAGCGCATTGAACAGGGAGGGATAAAAACTGACTTCATGAAAAGCATACGCCTTCATTTCATCCGATAAGAACGCAAACGCACGATCTACCGCTTGCCGATTGATTCGCTCGACGCTGGACAGTAATGACTCCAACCGCCTAACCGTAAAGCTATTGATATCAATGTCAGCATCATCCAGCGCAGTAATTAATGTTGCTGTGAGCTCAGCGTCGAACTCATTCAATACCTTGACCATACGTTTAGCGACGCTGGTGGAATATCGACCTGAAAAGAGTGAATGAGCAATTAACTCATCCATTAACTGCCTATTCACGGATATCACGTTTCACCTACCATCGTGGGTTGCTGAGTATTCAGTTCATCCACCACCACCTCAATATCATCAGCAGGGTCGATAACATCGTATTTTTGCAAACTACGGACTAAGTCAGATTTACGTGTTGCCCCCGATTGCCATGCGGAAACTATTTCACGGATCATCGCACTGTCCGCGATGTGGTTAACAAGGTCTTTGTTAATCTCAAACGAAATGTCTGTCGTATCTAAACCTAAGTATTCAGCACACCACATTAGCGCTTTACTAAATGCATCGGAAACGTTTGAACAGCAAATACTCAGAATGGAAGTTTGGGCATTCTGTTCACCGACAGACTGAATGACCGTTTTGACCTTACTATCCGCAGATACCAATTGAGCACCCAACGCAACCATGTAATCACGTTTACTGTCCATCGCCTCTTTAGCCAACATGTTAGGTTGTGCTTGAGCGTAACCAAAAAAGCCGTCTTTAGGCAGCATAACAGGTGAACGAGAGCCCACAATAACCCCAGCTTTCTCTAAATGATCCCGCCACGCGGTATCTAACCCACCAAGGTATGGCTGAACTTGGCCACAAAAGAAAACAGAGTCCTCATAATCAGCCGAATTTCGATAATGCCCTAGGTTAATCTTTGCCAACCCCAATAAGGGTGCCTCGTCTATCGTGTGGTCATTATTCTGAGCACCGATAAACGTAAACGGGATTTCCTCCCACACACCATTGCCTGCACGCTCAGGCATATACTCAGAATCGATTTGAAATACGCTTTGCCCTACCGCCTTGCGATAAACACGGCAAATGAAATGACCGTCTTCAATGGCTAATACACGGTATTGAACCGCATCCTTAAAACCAAACCCGTCCTCTTCTTCCACCGTTTCACGTAATACCACCAGCGTTAACATCGTGCGCCCATTAATACGCGCTGTACGCCAGTTAATGATGTCTTCAGCACGATATTGAAATATGTACGGGAGTTTCGAATCGCTGTTGTAATCCACATACAGACCATGTCGACCGACTTCTAATACTGACTCAAGTGAAGACTGAGCCAGTTGGTAAATACTTGAACCCGCACCGTCAGCATCGTCTTTTAAACACGACAGCTTTTCGATAACGGCGACTAAGGGGTCTTTTTTAAATGCCATGCCTATCATTCCGTTACGAGTATTACCCGTTATGGGATAAAACACAGCCCTGTCTTGATAGTCTTTGTTACGTTTCTTTTTACGGGCATCATCCTGCTCGACAAGTTCTGGCAAATAAGTGTTTATATCCTCGCCACCTCGACACACATCACGGACTAACTTCCATTGAGGCGCAGCCGCTTTGTATTCAGGGCGAGTAAAATCAACGTTGTTTGTACTCATTAGAAGGTTGTTCCTAAGGTTATATCGAAGGCTGGCTTCACAATTGGGAATTGCTTAATGATGTAATAACCACCTGCATCATTAGGATGATCCTTATTCGATTTTTTATCCGGCTCGCCATTATCTGCCCATACCTGCTGCTCTAACGATTCAGTATAGATAGGACAACGTTTAACATTGACCTTGTACCGGCGTTCTCCATTAGCATTACAGAACATTGCATTCATAGAGTTGATCCTATCTTTAACTGGTGGATTTGAATCGTTAACAATGACGTGAAAACCGGCTTGTCTTAGTTGTGCAATATCGGTTGAACTGGCATTACTTGATTTACGCGAATCGCCGGAGGCATCAGGATAAATATAAATCTCTCGGACTTTTTTATAATTTGAACCATCGTAGAGCCAGAAACGTTCCTTAATGATGCGGATCATATCGGGTGTGTCGTAGGCATTAATGATTTCAGTAACAGCATGAGGTAAGCCCAAACGGAGTACATGAACAATTCCCGCCATCTTGCCAACGTTAAAGTCCATGCCGATATAAAGCGTTTCTCCGGGCTGCTCTTCTTCCTCTGAGTTATTCAGCTTCCTATCAAAGGTGTGATAAATGGTACCGCTTGTTAAGTTAGTGAATTGCCCCCTCAAATAAGCCTTAATTAGCTCAGGCGGGTAAGAACTCATTAGTGAGGGAATATAATCAGACGGTAGATTTTTTTCATTGTCGAACGTAGACGCTTGAACAAGACCATACAACGTACTTAGCTCAGGTTTGTCTCTCACCTCTTTTACGAATTGCTGATAAACAAACTTAAACCCTTCAGGGGTTGTTGTTACATCAATACCATTTCGTAAGCCAGTAACGTTATAACGCATACGAGCAATAATTTTTCGCCATGCCTTTTGAGCTTTGTCAGACTTCATGACATCAAGCTCATCAATTAAAGCATTACCTATTTTAAAACCAACGATAGTTTCGGGTTTTTCCATAGAACGGCAAATCACCGTGCCTCTGAATTTCCTACCCTCGTAAAAATGAACCTCTTTATTGCTTTCAACAATATTAACTTTAAGCCCCCAATCAAAGGCGACTTCTTCGATCGTCGGGTAGAAGATATCCCGTATTTGTGGGTAGGTTGGTGCAAAATACCCCTGATTGATTTTAGGGAATTCCCACATACCTTTGCATATGCCACCGCTACCGACCCAAGTCTTACCCGAGCCAAACCCAGCCACGTATGCTTTAAACTTATGAGGCATTGCCAAGAATCGTGCTTGGGGGATATTAAGTGTCGGTGCTATCATCATCCGCCCTCGCATCGACAACGTTAATATTAATCGCTACTGGAGTTGGGTTATCATCGTCAGCATTATCGGCAAGCTCTTTGCGCAGTTTCTCAACCTCTAATCGCTTGCGCTCCAATTCTATTTCGAGAATACGCTGAGCTGTCTCACTATCAGCAAGGCCTAGACGTTTCATTACCGCATCAAACATACGCTCTCGATTAATTGAAAGTATCTCAACACCATTTTTACCCAATTTAACGCCTGAATACGCCAAAGCCGCATCAGCATTAAGTTTTCGGGTATCAGGAAAGAATGGTTGTCCAATACCTTCACCGTTACAGCGTGGGCATAGGGGATTAGGCTCCTTTGTGTGGTTGTAACCATATCCCCCCGTATCTTCAGGAGCTCTCTTTTTTCTTTCAGTTGCTTCAAGTCGTTTTTCTTCAAATTCTACTGCGTCACGCCATTGATACTGATAACCGAATCCCCAGCAATGACGACAGCAACCACGCCGATATTGAGATAATTCATTCGCGTCAAATGTTGCAAGGCTCCATGCCTTAGCAAGTACCTCATCAGCTTTAATTAATGTGCGCGATAAAGACTGTTGTTGTTGGTGCGCAATTTCATTTGCAACGTGAGGAATCGTGAGGAGTTGCCGACCATAGCTTTCATCGCTATAACCAGCCCTTATTGCCGCTTGTGTTGCATTACCATCTATCAGATATTCAACAACAAACCGCTTTTGCTGTTGTGTAAGCTCTTTGTCTTTTGATAACGACTTTGCGCTATCTTCAGTCTGCGCAGTGCGCAATTTTTTGTGCGCAGTTTTTTGCGCAGATTGCGCAGCCGGCTTTTTAATATATCGCCTTGCAGTTGCGTAATTGAGTCCCTGGTCTTCACACCATTCTTTAGGGGATATTCCTGATATAGCATGTTCGGTGAGGAACTGTTGCTGTAGCGTCCCCCAATCCGGTTTAGCCATCGTGTTTATCTCCTATATAAATCTCTATTAACGCCACTCCATGAATGACGTTTGTAGAATTTTATAAATTAAGTTGTTCTTTACGATGAATCTTCGCACGAACTTGCTCAATTGCACCTGCACTCGCTATCTCTGAGTTGGCTTGAGCATGTTGTATATCCGCAATTGAAGACTGTAAGCAATTAAACCTACCCTCAATAAGTTGTTGAATCTTTTCAAACTCCGACCGCTCTTGAGAGATAGCTTTACTTGCCCGGCTAATTTCAACGGAAGCTTTAAGAGCCATTTCAGCAGATACTTGCTCACGGTTATCATTGATACCTGTGGTTATTTCAAACCGCGCTTGCTCTGCACCCTTTTTAGTTTGTTCTTCTACTGGCTGCAGTACCATTTTCTGTATAGTGCCATTCTCAATAAACACATCATTAATGAACACTCTACTAGAAGAAACTGTAAATACAGGTTCTAAACACCCTTTAGGGTTGAATATACCAAAATCCATTGTCAAGCCTTGCTGAGCTGGCTGTTTTAATCCAGTGCTCACCATTAGACCTTCAATACGTTTTAATTGTGCTTCCAGCTTATCTAAGTCAGTGCTATCGACTGATATCTTTATAGACATAGTGGCTATTTCTTTTTTATCTGACATGACTACCTCCATATATGAAAAGGCCACCAGTGATTAGCTGATAGCTAAAGATAAATTGACTAAAAAACGGAGCCGTGTATATTTACGCCTGATTAGAATAAAATGAACAATATGATTACATTAAGCCCCAAGCATGCTGGCTCGGGGCTTTTTTTTATCTCTAATCTATTTGATAATCACCAATATAATTGCACGTTTGAAATAACCTGCTAGGCTTAACGCTGATATTCATCGTAAAGCAATACTTTAGCCTACCGCTGTGTAGGCTTTTTTTATTTGCATACGCGTTTTTCAATATTCTTTTCCGTATTTCGTAACAATTTATACCTAGATTATTTAACTTATATTGGTATCATGCTCACGCCCTTACGACATTTGGGTATTCATAATCAAAAATTAGTTCAATAAACTAAATAAATCCTTTCCCCTTTTCGCAGAAGGGGATTTTTTTATGACAACTAACCTAATTTAGCCCGC
This sequence comes from Providencia sp. PROV004, assembly GCF_011045615.1. Taxonomy (NCBI): domain Bacteria; kingdom Pseudomonadati; phylum Pseudomonadota; class Gammaproteobacteria; order Enterobacterales; family Morganellaceae; genus Providencia; species Providencia sp. PROV004. Next base: position 2,008,104 of record NZ_CP042859.1, on the reverse strand, counting down.
ACAAGGCAATCCTTAGCCTCAAGCAACTTGCGAAGCCCCGCTGATTTCTCAGCGCCATCTGGTAACTGTTCATCCATCTGCTTAGCTAGATCACCAATTGGCTTACTAACCTCTTGCAAGTGAGTTGGTAGATGTTGGTACTCAAAATATTTCATAATTGGATTAGGCATTTAGTGCTCCTATAGGTATTAAAAAGCCCCGCGATTGCGAGACTGACATATTTAGTTAAGATTTTTTACACTTATTCATCAGTCAATGTATTAATCTTAAAAGCAGACATATATATATATAAATAACAATAAGCCTACAGGCCGTGCATATAGTTAGCCCATATTCCACTAGGCGGTGGTATGGGCTATTTTTTTGTGTTTAATCTTCTAGTTGCAGAACACCATGTTCTTCCGAGCCTGAATAAGCAATCAGACCTTCATAAACAACCTCATCACCATCGCAAATGGTTCCTTCTTCAATAGTGTAAGACGGTTGCCCTTCTTCCTGTGCAAACTCATGAAGAGACTTGATTTGCTTTGGTGTTAATACGATTTTCCCCATTTGATTAATACTCCGATTTGGCTTAAGTAATAAGTAGTGGTATTATTCCGGTACTAGCTATGGGTGGTTAGTAACTCATAACAATAACTATAAAAATGCATTTCCATTAGATGCGCCCTCTTCATTGAGGGCTTTTTTATATACTCAATTCTCAATATTCTTTTCCGTATTCAGTAACAATTATTTAATAGATTATTTAACTTATACTGGTAATATTCGCGCGCCCATTTGACATTTGGGCTATTCATATAATTATTAATACCCATTCCTAGCATTGCCCCACGCCAACGAGGGGCTTTTTTTATTCTTTCGGAATGCTTTTATCCAACTCTTCACGGAATTGAGCTGGTTTATCGAAGCCTTGTGTTGCCATGATATTTCTCCATTAAAAAGCCCCGCTACTGCGAGGCTCGCTGTTCAATTTTAGCTATCAAATCAATAGGTGAAACAATTGGAAACCAAAAGTAATAATTATTTACAATTAGAGAAATTAGGTTTAATTTATACATCGCATTAACAAGTAAATAATTCATTTTCATGATTTCCTTTCTATATACGATTTATAGCCAGTACATCCCCGGGCTACTTTTTTACCCTTTCCGCTTCAATTTCCCGAATGGCTTTTTTATCTAAATTACATTGCTCAATAACTGTTAGTAGCGACTCATTTATCAATAAAGAATCACCCCAAGGAAATGTCTCAGGGATGTACTCAGGCAAACAATCATTGAGTAAATGGGCTGGGATGGGCACTGATGGCATTTGAACGTATTCTATTCGCGTGGTTGTGCAACTCGACAGTAGCATCACGAGGAGCATTGATGGCAGCACACTTATCATCCACAATAACGGTTTTGATAATGGTTTTAACCGTTTCAGAAGCCACTGCCGCTGCGTCACGCTCCCTAAGGTTATTTCGTGAAATTTCATTGAATGTTACCGATAGCTCTAAAACAGTGGATAATATGAATTGATTGGCAGCAAGCTCATTTGATTTTTTATCAAACTTATCACTCAATTTGTCGTAATCATTCACAACCCAAATAAGCCAAAATAGCAAAATGGCACAAGCGGCCATTAACGTTTTGGTTAGTACGCTTAATTGCTGCCCCATCGTGCTTTATATCCTCTCACATCGATATGTGTGAATGTCTTATAGCGACCAATGCCGTAGCTATCAGGAAACTGAGATTCAAGATAATCAGCGACAACTTTCGGCGCCACACCATTTACCTTGATATCTGCTGCCGTACCTAATAAGTGCTGAGATTTAGGAGCACCACCTACTTTACTGTTGTGTTTAGCACAGCGACGACCGCTAACAACAATTATCGGCTTACCAAAGTGAGCGCGAACACTTTCAAGTATTTCAACCAACTTAGGTTCAACTTGATTTGCTCCGCACCCGTCTTTACATGCAAATTCATTGCTATCGAAATGTTCACTTAATTTCATTTCTTCACCATAAAAGTAAAAGGCAGCTTAACTAGCCGCCAGATTGATTTGAGTCGAGCGATTAATTTACTGAAAACGACAACCGACATGATATTTCCGCCAACGGCGAATATGACGACAAAAAACACACCATCAAATAAAACATCTGAGGCCGCTGATATCCGCTCTCCGTATATCGTTTCCCCTATTTGGCAAATCCAGCAAATAATTAAAATATTACCAATGACAGAATCTCTCGTTTTCTTATAGGGGCAGAGAAATACCGTTATCGCTGAAGCAAGCATGAATGAAATGTCAGCCGCATCCCATGGATGTAACTCAATCCAATTAACCAACTGATTTATTTTGCTAAGGAAGGCTTCCATCAGTTACCCCCTTTATTTCGCCAATCTTTAATGGCCTGTACGATACTGCTGAAGTTTCGGTCTATTGATGCGGCAATACGACTAAACAACTTTCTAAGGTTGTCTTTGTTTGCAGCCAGTACCAGAACGGGGATTAACAAAGCCGAAATAATAATGGCTGTTATCTTAGGGCTAATTTCCCATGACCAGACTTGAGCGATAAGCTCAGAAGCCTCTTTAGCTATGAGGATCCCCGCACCGAGCGCCAAAATAAAATGGAATATCTTTCGTCTGTTATTATCTTTAGATGCAATGACGGAAACTGATGCGCCTATAACTGCGCCTAGCACAACACCATAGTCGGCACCAATAAGGAAACCGCCCATCGCGCCACCGCCAGCAGCACCGAGGGTTATCCCTATTGATGTGCTCATAAATTATTTGTTCTCTTAACAGTTAATGAGAAGGTGTTTTACCTCTGCAGATAACTCGAACCGTATCGCCAGTTACCGTAGTAATGTAGGCATGATCTGTTCGCTTGATATCAAATGCAGGAACACCGTCTTTTGTTGTGTATTCCAGTCGAGCAACTATATCGGGATTATCGACTACTGGATAAAACTCCAGTCGGTACATTTTTCCCAAATAATGTGACTCTTCAACTTTACGGCCTTCACGTTCTGTCATTAATTTAAGTGCGTACATAGTTACGTTCCTTAGTGCGTAGGTAATAGAAAATCCACCAGCTACAGAAGCTAGTGTGGGTTAATGAATTCAGTTGATATTTAGGCAACAAAAAAGGCCACCGAAGTGACCTTTAGATAAAGAAAATAGTTAATAAAATTAGTAACTATTTAAAATTTAATATTAAAGCTACTTTTTCATTAAAAAAGAATAATTTTTTTTATTGTCGGGTGTCGTAGTAGACTTACTTGTAGCCACTATCTGAGCTAACACACCTGAACTGTTATTTTTGTTGTTAGTTTTAGCAGTCATATGCCATGCTCTTAAGTTAATAGCACTATCCATAACATTACTATTCATGATCCTCTCCTTGTTATTGCCTATTGAAATAGTCATTGTTTAACTCTCTATTAAAATAATGCTTTCGTTGCACCCACACAAATCCATCGCCCTTTGATATGATAGCCACATCTATTGGACCGCCAACTGTTTCACTATCATTAGAAACTTTACGCTTAAAAGCAGTTAAGTTAACCAATGATTCAGCCATGTAACCCAAATCTGATTTAGTCAAAAACTCAATCATTTCAACGACTTTTAATACATACTTAGCCTTCATATGATTTTCGATATTTTGGAGGCTGTGGTCAGTAATACTCTTAATAATATCACTTGCTTCATCTTTTATTGAGGAAGCATCTTGAATTCCCTTCCCATCAATTAGGGATTCAATTCTTTCAACAAGAATATTCCCTGCTTCATTTATAGTATCATATATATAATATTTCAAGTCCCCTGACACTCCCTGCATAAAAGCGTGAACCTCCTCTTCTTGAGCAAAGGCTGTAACACCACTTTCACCTGCAAAGCTACTTTTAGCCAGATTAGAGTAACGTAAAAGTCTCTCACCAAAAAAACCTAAAACATCAAACGCTAATACAGAAGGGAAAAATTCATCTTCTCCATAGCCGGCTATTACAACACCTGTGTTATTTCCAAATATTGACTTTTTACATGTGGACTTTGCAAAAAGATTGGCAAACGCATTAATTAGGGAGTCTGGAGGGGTTGCTTTCAGCGCTGAGAATCGCTCACTCATTATTTTGGCGGCAACCTCTTGAGCAAACACTCTTACTTCATTATAACTTCCCTCATCTACCCCCTCTAAATCCTTTTCTTGTTCAATATAGTTAGAAAAAAGATTACAAGCCTCTTCCATAAAATTATATGCATCTTCTTCAGAGACAGTTATATTGTTTTTTAGTAATGGATCTATGTTGACTTCATCCACATAACTAACTACAGAGTTAAAAATATGCTCTGAATAGAAAACATCTAAATGAAAATCTCTAACATCTGGCGGAATTATATTGGTTGCTTTGGATAAAAATTCCCAAAACCTGTCCGCGTATCCCTCTAAAGTGGGAAAAGACTCATCTTTCAACTGTTTTCTAAACGCTTTTATTATCATTTCCCAAGGAACACCGCATAAACTTCCGTTACCGTATACCATTACACCAACGGGATGATGCTTACTTAATGCAAATAATTTTTCAGCTCCGTTATTAATTTTATATGTATTTCCACCTGAAATTGTCACAGCAGAATCAGCAGCTAAAGCTACTGCGGTTTTGTTATATACAGCGATTTCAGCGGTCATCTTTGCACCTTTGCATTCTAATTGAACCAAGATGGTAATTACAAAAAGAATGCAATGCACCTACTTAAATTGATGCATGTGACAGTGATCATAAGTTAAATTAATCTTACAAAACAAGAAATAGGCCGTGTAATACAAGCAATAAAAAGATGGTGTTGTGGAGGCATACGCTGAGAGTGTATGCATTCAGGTTCCCCATGGCGTGTGTGCTTCTATCCTGATAAGTACAGATAACCCATGCGAGTTAGCCAATCAGCCTTGGCATTCTCCACAATGAAAACCCTACTCGCTTTAATGCCGCTATGTGCAAGATAGAAGCTAGTAAATAGAGTTTTCATTATGTGAACGGAATTATTTTTGGATATTTACCTTAAGTAAAGTTAGTGATATAAATTGATCTGCAAACATTTAGAGAGCTTTTTTCTGGTTTTTCCCAATGGTATGTATACCGCCACCTCTTGCTGTAGGTGGTTTTTTTTAATTGCTGAGGGTGGGTGATATACAATAACTATTCCACAGTTTGTCAATTTGCGGTTTATCAAAAACTTCCTCAACGCCATCTATCGCTGGTATTGATATATTAATTTCCCCATCAGGCTTTATGTAGGTTTTAACCACAAAGCGTTTAAATTCAACTTCACTAACAAAGTCGTAGTGCCTAGATACATAACCACAAACATAACCAACCTCTCCACCATTATGAGATATTTTATCGAAATGGTATCCCACATCTTTAAATGACTCCAATTTAGGGCTGTTCAAGTATCCAAGCACTGTGCGTTTGGTTCTCTCAATAACATTTACATCATCTTTATAGGAAAGAGTGAGTCCTAGCACAAAGCCAGCTCCCAATAAAAACAACGCGATAATGACATTAAATATTTTGCTCATAATAAGAGCTAATCCTTAAAAGAAGAAAGCCCCGCAATTGCGAGGCCTTGAATTGGTTTAATGCGACTAGGTATAGAATGTCCATTATTAGAAGATAATAAGTCAATTTTATGCAAAAATCAAACTAGCTTTGTATGTATCATTTCCCAATATTAGTTTCGAATACCCATGCCCCATTAATTTTACCTATCGCCTTAATTTTTATTCCCTCTAAAAATGCAGAAAAAATAAAAATAGAATGAGGAAGCCAACCTATATTAAGTATTAGTTCAAATTCTGACTTTAAATCGTATGAGTTTTTATTATTGTAACTTTTTAGCTTATTCCTACTAGCTATTAATTTTCTACAAGGTTCTATTAATTCCGCTCTTTTTTGAATGTCTGTAGCCAATGACTCGAAATCATTAAACAGATCTATTGGGCCATAACCACTCCATAATCTCTTTAGATCTTCTTCATAAACATTATTCATAAAATACCCATTTTTCAAAAAATCAAATTCGAATATAAACTTATATAAATCATATGTCTACATCTTAAAAATATGCTTGACAGATTGCTAATTTAGTTCAATTTTCACACAAAAATATAACTAATAGTTACATTAAATGTTAATGGACTAAGAGCATCACCTCTTATTATGTTTATTTGGTTACTTTTCTAAATGCTTGTTCAGCCGCACTTTCTTCAATAAAACATTTACTAGCTAATTTTTCATAAAATGGCTTCCAATTACGTGACCATGATGATTGTGTTAAATCAGGTACTAAATGCCTTATTGCATTATATGCCACAGACGACGGTACACGGTTGAACCCCTTACCAGCACAACGAGGACAATCTTTAAATACGGGAACGCCCTGCTGCTTAGTCTGAATGTCATCTAATACCTTGCCCCTCCCTTTACAGCGGCAACGGTGTGCTAGTTGCCCCTTACCGTTACACTCTTGGCACAATTCACCCACTTCTTCATTTTTCGTCCACGGCTCAATAATTACAGTTCCGTCTAGTCTGGTTATACCAGGATGTTTGACTACGTCCTTGCGCTTATAAATAAGACCTTTACCGCTACATGCTGAGCATGGAAAAACTGAACCGGCTGAACGGGCATAATCTTCAAATGCCATTCTGGCCAGAATAATTAGACAATAACCCAACTTTTTACCTGCAGCTTTAGCCACCAGCCTAGGAGTGGTTTTTTTAGCATATTGGGTCAAGGCTTCTACCGTAGAGAACTTATCCTCTTCGCTGATATCATTTTTCGCCAAAAAAGCCGCCATACCGAATTCAGCTTGTGATTCAGTCATGCCTACAGCCGCCATAATATCGGTACCTGTTAAACGGTCTGGGGATGTGCAGCCAGCTACATTGCCGAATGTCGGTGACTTAGGATGAAAGTTTTTAAGTACATTTTCTAATTTCATGATATCCGCCTCTATCAACCAAAAACACCCAGACCGATAGACCGATCTAGAAATTTAAATAACAAAATGATTTGGCTTCCGTGCTCCCGCTCCCACCCATTTGGATCTTTATGTAACTCGCTGTGGTGAACCCTGCACAATGGAATAGTGAACAAGTCATGGGCTTTAGTGCCTGTTCCCCCCTGCCCGTAACCGATTAAATGGTGAGCATCATCTGCTGTGGCGCCACAAACACAACATGGTTGTGATTTAACCCACTTAAGGTATTCGTCGCTTGTCCAGCGTTTAAACTTTGGCTTTAACATCAAGCTGGCTGGTGGCTCGGGGTTGATGGTTAAATTTAATACAGATTTTGATACCCGTTCATCAGTCACTACGTCGCTGAGGTATTGGTCAGCAAGAGAGATAAGACCCGATGGTTGATACTTTAATTCATCAGGTAATGTCGTGATCAGCATTCTGCCATTAAACAAATTTAGGCTTGTTCCTGGTCTAAACATCACAGCCTTAATTTCAGGAATAATAATTGGGGTTAATATCCATTGGTGATTCATGATATTTTCTCCACTTCTGCATTGAGGGGCTTTATCTCAATTTCAAATCGACCACCTTTTATGACTTCACACCAAGTGATATCAACATGCTTAACTTGCTCATCATCTTTCCAAATATTGGCATGGGTGATGGCGTCAAATGGTGCTTTTAGATAGTTATCAATATCTCTTCTGTGATAAGTGGGTGGGTACATCTTCACAATGACGGATACGTTTTCAGTAATTACCCTAGGCCTTGGTCTTAATTGGGTATAAATAGCAGCTATTGCACTAGCCCGGAACGCCCGCCCTTTTGCGCTGATTAACGTTTTACCGTTGATATTCCGCCAGCAAGCATTAACACTTGGTGGAAAAGGTAAAATTAGAGATATTGAATTACTCACTAATTACCCCCTTATTCCATACAGTAACAGCCATTGGTTTATCATTAACATCGGGACCTTTAGCACCGCAGCGATGGCAGCGAACATAGAACCATGTCCTATAGCTATGACTTTCGACTGTCGTGTCGGAGCTATTGCAATAACGGCAAGGCTGCATTTCTAGCATGGTATTTTTCATCCAACCTTCCCCTCATGCTGAAGCTTTTTATTTTCAATAAACGCTAAATCTGTTCTAGCGCTACGTAATCTAGCTTTGGTGTTCTTTTCTTCTTTCAGTAAAGCATCAACTGATTTACGCAGTTCGTCACGCTTATCTAGTAATTCACTCATTCCTCGGATTACCGACTCGGCATTATTCGCCCTAGCTAACAGAACATCGAAAGCCTCGACAACACAGCCACAATCGTTGCATTCAACTGTTCTATGCTCTTCATCGATAATTAGTGAATGATGCTTACAGTACATTTGCTGCCTGTTTTTTCTTCCCTTTACTTCCGTGTCGATGGTGGGAATTGCATCACTAGGCGCTTTAAATTGAATAACATTGTCATTTTCACTCATGTCCTTACCCCCGCCAGTAATGCATTGAATTTTAATATCAATGGGTTATGCGTTTTCATTAACTCTTTAACATCACACTTAACATGCCGATTTGTTTTTGCTCTATATCTCTTGCTTTTATTGTCTAGTTCGACTGTTTTCTCATAAGCATCTTGCTGAAGCACATAAATACTAAAAGCCCCTTCTTTTCTTCCTGTTTTCTTTATCGCTTTAGCTCTGAGCAAAAAATCTACCGTGATTTTTGTATGACTGTTAGATGATGCATATATGCTTCTGATTTTCTTGGTTGTTATTTCATTACCCGCTTTGAATTCGCTCGCGATTCTTAAATACAAAGGAGTCATACCGCCTCCCCTAAGATTGCTTTGCCTAACTCCATTAAGCGATTTTTTGAGACATGCGTACCAATTGCTTTTGGCTCTACAAATGGACGCCAGATAAGAAGAATTGAGCCTTTACTATTGCCCTTTTTCTCTTTTCCAGTATTGGGATCAACAAAATTAATACGGCCATCGATAATAGTTCGAACTTCATCAACGCTTTTTAGCGCCAATGAGTACCAAGATGTTGATTTATCCGCTGGCAATAACATCACTATTGGTTGGTTTTGCTTTGTGCATTGTTCCGCAGCTTTAGCGATCCACGGTTTTATCTTACTGTAAGGCGGGTTACACCATATGGCGCCACGACTTACCCAATCACTTTGTAATGCATTCTGTTCTATGGTTAAGAAATATGGACACAAGGCATTTTGCTCATTTGCGGCAGCATCTAACCAAAAACCAAACTCAAGCGTTAAAGCTTCAAATAACCATTGAGGCGTTTGCCAGCAATCCTTATCTTCTGGTGCGGTATTACTTGAATAAACAGCCATTAGATAACGCCTCGCTGCTGGTGGGATTTAACATACTCGCGCATATGCTTATAACGCTGCTGAACTTGAAAATGGTCAGCATGATGGTTTAAATGGCGAAACTTCCTGCAGGTAACTAAATCACGACGGGATTGATTCCATCTGTTGCGGAGCTTGCGAATAGTGCGCCATTTACGTAGCTGCTTGAACATGGCAATCATGCCTAGAACGTCAACACCATAGATTGCTTTAGTTTCACTACGCATCATGCTGTCACCTCTTTCGCTGCTAGCTCTGCTGCCTGTTGCCAAATACCTAACCATGCCTTGCGACCTACAAAATCCGACATGTTACGAACACCCTGTTTACCCGCTAATTCAGCTGCGATTTCTTCCGTCCGATTTTTAGGGGTTAACCTAGAACCAATGATCCGTGTGTAAGCATTGTCACGTTCTACCGGATCGATACTTACAGCAACTTCACCAGGCTTGAGCCATTTACCGTTAACACAGACGGGGCGACCAGCCTCATGCCATTTCTGAGCTTTTTCAAAGTACTCCATGCAGTTTTCAGGGCTAAATAATGTTTTCGGGCGTAGGTAATCACTCATTCTTGAGTCGTTTAGCCACTTGGCTGTGATGTAGTCAGTCACCAGAATTAAATCATCTGAGGTATAGTTTTCAGCTAGACGGGCTCTGATGTGGCCCATTGTTGTTTTTCCATCCCGGTAACTTGAGTTAGTGACCTTGTTGAAATGATCTAAAACAGCTTGCGCATGGTCGGGCTCAGCATGAGCCTGACAAAAAGAGTTACTCTCTGTTGTAATCTCTTGTGTATTCTCTGTAGTACTCTCTGTAAGATCAGGGCAATTTGACCCGTTCGATGAGGTCATTTTGGTACTGTTCGAACGTTTCATTTTGCGCTTATCGATGGGTTCATTTTGACCTGTTCGAGAGGCTTCGGCTGAACTGTTCGATGGGTTCAATTTGACCTCATCGGATAACAACGCATGTTCATAATTTATAGAGTAATAATTTGTGCGGTCATGGGTGCGTTTATTGATTTGCTCAATATTTAATACACCCAATTTTTTTAAATTGTTAAATGCACGCTTAATTGTGGATTCGGAAAAATACGGGAATTGTTCACGCCATTCTTCAATAGTGTTATAAACCCAGCGCCTACCGTCATGATCAACACCTGACGAGGTTTCAGATAGCCAGTATTGGACTTGCTGAAGCAGTAAAGCTTCATTCAAGCCCAAGCGAACCGCCAGCTCAGGTATAACAATTTGTGGGCGTGTTTTAAGGAGCAATAAACTACTCATACAGCCACCTTACTTAACTTCTGTGTAATATTTTTTGAATTGTTCGAGGGGCTCAAAACAGGGGTGCTCATAGTCATCGAGCATGAAAACAACCCGTTGCCTTGGTTTGTCCCACTCAACAACATGGACAATACGGCCTCGCTTATCTCGGAAGTAACGATTAAGGTTTTTATACTTTTCATTGCTCACTAACCTCTCTCCCACTGCGGAAATAGTATTTAGCCCAGCTATCTCTTAGGACTTTGCTATCTACCAATTGTTGTTCGGTCTGGTAGTTGCCCGACTTGTCAGCTGACGTTATGATCTCTACATATTGAAACGGACCACATTTTGATATTGGTAAGCAGCGAAATTGCTTTTTATGTTGAAATTGGTTTAAACTGCTCATGCTAGTTACTCCACACAAGTTGTTATTAGCACTAGACGCCTCGGACCGCATATCTGGGGCGTCAACCTTTCTAGCTATGCTCATCATGGTTTAATCCCATAAACACTTTCCAAAGAACCAACAAACCCAAGCGCATAAGCAAAGACTTTTTTCATCTTTCTGTAGATAGCCTTTGTTTCATCTGGTGTTAGAACGCCATCAGAAATACTGTCTTTGATTAAAACGCTTAAAGCCCCTTGCATTGCACCAAGGCGCATTTGAATATCAAATAACTCAACCGTATCTAAGCTCTCAGCTTCAATTTTTACTGCCGGTGTAATTCCGTGACGTTCCATGTGATAAGCCACCAGCGCTTTGGTACCTGATAATTCCTCAATCGCTTCAAGTTCATCATTTTCAAAGAAACGACAGCCGTTTTTCTCATACAACTTGTTATTGAAAGTAGTTTCAGAAATACCCAAAGCACCCGCCATCGCTGAACGACCACCAGGGAATGCCTTGCACATCTCTTTCACGACTTCTTTTAATGTTTGTTTGCACATATCTACAATTCCGTTGTTTTGTTTGTAGTTAACTCAGTTAGTTGGTTTTGGTATCGTTTTGGTAAAGCTGAGGATTAAATTTCAATTTTCCTTTTGTGATTTTTTCAATTTGATAAGCTCGCCCTTGAGGAATTATTTCCCCCCACCCACTTACAGATGGATGCTTAATTCCTAAAGCTTTAGCGGTGTTGCATGAACCGCCGAAGTAAGAGATAACATCACTTTTTTTCATTTTGAGGCCTCATAATGTACTGTTCAACCCATAATGTAGGATATCCAACATCACAATGTCAAGAAACTTACAATGATAAATGGTAGGCTATCCTACATGAGCATGGGAGATAGAATTCGCGAAAGGCGAAAAGAGCTAAAATTAACTCAAGAAGCACTGGCTAAAATCGCTGGTGTGAATCGTGTCACCGTTACTGGATGGGAGAAAGATGATTACCAACCTAACGGGGCCAACCTTCAAGCGCTAGCGGAAGCCCTAAAGTGCAACCCTATCTGGTTAGTTGAAGGAACTGGAAGCTGCGATACTCCATATACAAGAGGCTTGTCGGTGTCTGTTCGTGAGTTGCCTGTGTTGTCTTGGGTACAGGCTGGAACTTGGACTGAAACTGATTCAGGGGTTTGCCTTGATGATGTTAACGAATATATAACAACCACACTCAGCCTCTCTAGTGGTGCTTTCGCTTTGCGTGTAAATGGCTCCTCAATGACTACAATTGTTAAGGATGCCTCTATTCCAGATGGCTCGATAGTTATCGTTGAGCCTGATTTGACACGGTTTTCTTCTATAAATGGGAAAATTGTTGTTGCTTATATTCATGGCGGAACAGAGGCAACATTAAAAAAATTCGTAGAAGACTGGCCGAACAGATATCTTATCCCTTTAAATCCCTTCTATAAGACAATAGACTTCGATGAGAACTGCAGAATTGTAGGCGTCGTCAAGCAAGTTTTAATTGATTTTTAACTAACATTGCTACCAATACCCCATTGGTAGCTACTTATATTATCCCTCGTTACTAACCCCCCACCAAAATAAATGTAAGTTTCCCTACATTTTAGCTTGACACATTAATGTCGGATATCCTACATTAAATACATCGAAGCAATGGAGAGAAGCTTATGCAAACCAATTTAAATGAACCAATCGTTACTTTTAGTGTGCCAATGTCGCAGGATGATGTGCGCGAGTGGATACTAGAAAAAGCCAAACAAATTAATAACCTACAAAAACTACGCAATGAACGTGATGAGCTGCAATCTAAACTCGAAAAGCTCGACGAAGAAATTGCAGAGTGCATGGATATGTGTGCAGTTACTGTTAGTGCTTGACTGAATTTTAAATGTGTGGGGTATTAGGCATGTGCAATTCTGATAATGGTAAATGCAAGTGCCTAGACGTTAAACAGGCATTACTTAATAAGGTTGAGCAGCTTGAAGGGGCAGCGAAAAGAGGTCGTACATTGCGCGAGCTAAATCCAGACATTCCAGCGGAGAAAACAATCTCCGCCGAGCAATGTAACTGGACTCTGAAAAATTGTGCAATGTTTCGTCGGTTTATCGACCGCACTTTTGAATAGCTAGAATGGCCTGAGCTTCCGTGAGGTGAATGTATTCAACGTAAACATCAAGCTCTTCATCTGTAGAGAGATTATAAAAGGTTTCGCCACCTTCGGAATGTAGATTGCCTGTGATGATGTTTCCTTTTTCGACGTCATAACCACCAATAAGTTCAGCAATGGTTATTTCGCCGATTTCATCACGGATAGCAACCCAACCGATACGGTGTTCAATATGAACTATAACGCCTTTTAAGTTACTCATAAAAAATTCTCTTGGTTGTGTAGGGCTTCCAAGAATACCACAGCCGCCTGATGTGGATAAGTTAGTTCAGGCAACCTTATAAATTGTGTGGAGTGTTTAGTATGGGAATGCTTATTTTAACTCGTCGAGTCGGTGAAACTTTAATGATTGGTGATGATATTAAAGTTACTGTTTTGGGGTTTAATGGAAACCAAGTGCGGATTGGTATTGAAGCCCCAAAAGATGTTGCTGTACATCGTGAAGAAATTTATCAGCGTATCTTAGCTGAAAATAGTATTGCCACTGCTAGAGATTGACCCTTGTAGTTTTTGGCGGTGTTGTGCCGCCCTTTTTCATAATACATAAGGCCACTGATATTCAGTGTTCATACTAGGTAAATATATTCATTATTTGTCAGTGGTCTTATTTATTATGCGTGGGGTTAATTATATTTAAGGATTATCACATGAGTGCTTTTAATGTTAAAAACCTAATTATTTATCGGATAACTCGCGATATTGATTTTAATAGTATCGAAGAGCAGTTATCAAATTTAAAATATGAGCCTTGCGGTTCACTTGATATGCAACGTTTTGGTTTTATTCCACCGCTTGGCATTGGTAATTCTGATTGTTTGACTCATAAAGTTAATGACCAGATGCTTATATCTCTTTTTAAAGAAGATAAAATGCTACCAACTCCTGTTATCAATAATGAGTTAAATAAAAAAATTGAGAAGCTAGAAGCAGATCAGGGTAGAAAATTAAAGAAAGCTGAACGCCAAGCCATTAAAGATGAAGTTATTCAGGAACTGCTACCTCGTGCATTCTCTAAGTATAACCGTTTCGATGTGTGGGTTAATCTTACTGATGGCTTTATTGCTGCGCTAGTATCGTCACATCGACGTGCTGAAGATTGTTTTGCAATGATACGCAAAGCTATTGGCTCTCTGCCAGTAGTACCCGTAACAATGAAAGACCCTATTGAATTAACGCTAACAGAATGGGTTAGAAGCGGGCAATTACCAAAAGGCTTTGTGTTTGGTGAACAATCAGAAATGAAAGCCATCCTTGAAGAAGGTGGAATTGCTAAATATACAAAACAAGACTTAATTTCTGATGAAATTCAAACGAATATTGAAGCAGGCAAATTAGTCACTAAATTATCATTAGGTTATGAAGATAGGGTTACATTCTGTATTGATGATAGTTTTGTTCTATCTAAGCTTAAATTTGATTCCGCATTTTTAGAAACTAATGATGATATCGAACGAGAAGATTATAACCAACGCTTTGATGCTGATTTCTTCTTAATTATTTCGGAATTAAATATTTTAATAAAAGCATTAATTGATTCACTTGGCGGTGAAGCCAAGCTTTAAATGATTTAACCAACACCAAGGAATTTAATTCTCTTTATTAAGAGACGGACTCTTATTATCTAAATTTTGTGTGGAGTATTAATTATGTCGAAAGAACTAACATTAAGTGAATTATTAACTCAACGTTGCGTTGAGTTTGCAAATAGCGAACAGGCCGTAGAAATTATTGATAAAGGTATCACTAAATTATTTACCAGTGTTGTTGATGATGCCTTTCGTTCCTATGGTGATTTCGGTAAGGCTTTTAATAAGGCAATGGAAAGTGCCTTACCAGCGAATATAGAGGATGTAGTTGATTTGAAAAAATACAACACGCTGGTTGCTGAAAAAATGCGTAACTCTTGGGAGGATTCAGGTATTGAGGCTGATTTACAAGAAAAAGTTATCGCTTTAGTAAAAGATTTCACAAGTGACGATGAGTGCCCTAAATACATAAAAGCATCTGATTTGTGGGAGGCATTTATAGAGGATAAAAGCGAGTCAGCAATGGAAAACCAATGGGAGTCACCGCAAGTCTTTATTAATGATGAGCATGATGGGTTTATTCAAGTCGGCATACATCCAGAAGAAAGGTCAACATCAAGATACTCATCTAATTCAGTTAGCGCATATAGCTGTGATTATAGCTTCCATTTAAGTATTCAACGCACAGGGGGTTACCGCAGCGAACCTCTACTGCAGGATGGTAATAATGTTTATGAGTTAATTGGGGGTAAGGTAAATGACAGGATTTTAGGTAAGAAAATAGTTAAAGCATATTCCCGTTTCGACAAATTAGTCTTAGCGCTTTATTACGGTGGGAGTCTCTTGGTGTGGGATGAGTCACCAGAAGGTATTTGTTATAGCAATGGCTGGGATTAATGAGAGGCTGATTATGTCCAATGAAATTAAATTTGATGCAGATATATTGCTCGAATCAGTTAACGCCCATGGTGCTGATGGCCATGTTTACAATGATACAAAAAAACGCTTCTTTAATGGCGCTCAAATACATACATCACCAGTAGTTAATATCGATACTTATCTGGCAGATGGTTATATACAAACAGTTAATTCAGTTTACAGAATTATTGTGTAGGGGGTGCATATGTCTATTAAACCTGAATTAGTAGAACGCGATGAAAATGGCTATTGGGCTCACTCTCAAATTCCTGTAAGTGAAGATGTTGAATATTTAAAACAATGGTTTGATAACAACTGCCTTGAAATTTGTAATGTCTATATGGATGGCGATATTGATGAAAGCCACCCAACATTCAAACGCTATTTTATAGATGGTGATTGCGATATCTCAGGGTGGGTACCGAGCAAACCGCAAGGTGATGGTTGGTTTATCGGTGGTATTTTTGAATCAGAAGATGGCCCTGTTTGTTCATGGCTAAGGCCTGATGTGGCAAAACTAAAAGCAAAATTTCTCAGAGCACATAAAGAAGCTGAAAAAGCTGCATTTGAATATTTCTGCGCCTGTGATGTTGGTGATGAACGGATCCAAGCTAGTGAGGTTTATGAGCGCATTAGAACTGCTACACGCATAGGTGGCTGACATGAAGAAAAAAATACAAGTTGCTTGTGATTATCAAGGTTATGACTTCGGCGCTCACTATATTGATAGTCAATGTATTGATGGTTATCTGTGGGATTTGGATGCTTGTGATGGTAGTGGAAATTTATACGAACCAATGGAAACTATTCCATGCCCTAAATGTAACTCAGATGCATGGTTAGGAAATTAGAGCCAAGCCCGGCACAGTTAAGAAAATATACCGCTGGTTAAAGCGTGGTTATTACTATGGATTAAAGAATCGCCACTAGCTCGCAGGGATGCAATGAAAAAAACCGCCGACTTAGACGGTATAATTACTACAAGGGAATTAATCATTAAATGAAGCTTACACGTGGCTTCGATAACCAAATTACACTAATACAAACAAATAGATACTTTTATTTGGATAATTCACAAAAAAAATGCCGCCACGGAGCGGACGGCAAGGGATTGTCTAGATATGTTTATAGTTTCTCTGTGTAAGCAATTTAAGCATAGTTAAGCCATGGAATTTAGCAAGGAAGTAGATAAAAAAAAGCCGACACAGGGAGAATCGGCGAAAGTTGCACAGCTTGTTATTAATCTTTCGGGCTTAAGTGTAGGTGATAATTAAATATTTGCCATGAAACGTTTTAATCCTAGCGATTAAATATATGCAATAAGAGGAATTAATATGAGTAAGCAGATGCTTCTATATGCAAGAACGAACAACCAAGGTTCTACATGCAGCACTGAGGTTGGTTATACAGAATCAGAATGGGCGAAATTATCTGAAGATGAGAGGTTGGAAATTATAGCTGAATTTACGGGTGATGTAGTCGATTTATGAGTACGGCCAGAAGATTAAAGGTGGAGTGATGGATAAATCAAGACAGCAATTTGAAGCGGAAATAAAGTCACTTAGCGACCCGTCAGAATTTGAATTAAAACTTAAACGTGCAAATAACGGATCAAATTACGCTGACCAATATGTAGATTTAATGTGGATTAGTTGGCAAGCATCACGAGAGAGTTTAATTAATAGCTTACCAGAAAGCATTAATTGCCCTACCGCACCAGAATTAATATGGCTACAGGTTGCCCCTGAACCAGAGGATATAAATAAACCTGTATATCCAGTTAATTTATATAGCGGCGATGTAACTTGGAGTTCGAGCAGGGAGTTCCCAACTGACACCTTATATGTTCGGGCGGATTTTTTATTTCAATCCGTAAAACAATGCTAAAAGTATCAGAACTGAAAGCATGATTATAGCCAAAGCACCAATGAGACAGCTAATGCCTCTAAATAGACAAGATGCCACATCAACCCAGGTTGTATTTTTTCTATTACGTCTCATTTTAGCCTCCTTGGCACAAGTTACTAAATTAAATAACTGTAATTTTAATATACACCCCATAGATAAGGACTAGCAATGAAATATAAACACTTAATGGTGAGCATTATCCACCAGCATTTAATTAAACCAGTTAACGACGATATTTAATATTTAAATCTGTATGCGGCAGATGTGGAGATAATTATGTCTAGTGGAAAACTTATGAAAGCTAGCGCATGGGCCAAAAGAGAATTCGAGGATGGTTCAATACCCGATAATAGAACCATAAAACGCTGGGTAACGATTGGTGAAGTGCGAGGAAAGATCGTTGATGGCGCGGCTTGGGTTTATTCTTCAGAAAAGTGGGGTGTTGAGTCTGATATTGCATCATGCGTAAGTGATTTAATAAGGGCTTCATAAAATGAAAGGCAGACCGCGTAAAAGAGAGTTCAGGCATTTGCCTGACTTTCTTTACTATGATAAAGCTGAGAAACAATATCGCTTTACACTAGTTAATGGCGTCAGAAGAAGAATAGGCGCTGATAAAGCTAGGGCAATTGCGATAGCCAGAGAATATAACAATATAATGCGTCCTGAGAGTGCTGTTTCAGTCAAATCATTAATTGTTGATTCTGGCGGCACAAACGGCGAATCTCTGCCATTTTCCGAGCATCTGAATAAATTGTTTGCTCGAATGGTGAATGATGAACAGCCATCGGAAAGCACCCTTAGCGATTGGACTAAAGATCTAGAAAGGGTTAAGGCTTATTTCAATGATATCACACCAATTGAGGTAACACTTGAGCATGTGAACGGGTTCATTAATGAATTTCATGCTGAAGCTTCCGCGAACGTTCAAAATAGAAAAGTTGGCTTTCTAAAGAAAATATTCAGTTATGCAATGGATGAATCATTAATGCTAGATAATCCTGCAGAACGTAAGAAAATGAAACGTGTCGATGGGAAAAAACGCCGCCGCTTATCTTATGATGACTTTCTTAAAATCCGTGCATCAGCTGAACCTTGGTTACGAACAGCTATGGATTTAGCACTACAAACAACACAAGCCCGGCTTGAGGTTTCTCGTATCAAATACAACATCAAAGCCCCAAAAAATAATACCTGTGGTTGTGTTTGGTTTGATGAAGAAAAGGATGGTATATACGGCATGATCTATATTCACAGACAGAAAGTGCAACATAAAGAAGCATCTCATGTCGCGATCCCTATTGGTAAAAAACTAAAGGAAATCATTGATAACAGTCGTGACAACGTAGCAAGCCCATATATTGTACATAGATTACCTGTTCGCTTGCCGAACAAGATTAGCAAAGAAGTTAATCATCCTACTCAAGTCGCCCCCGACTATCTCAGTCGCGCTTTTTCAGCCCTAAGGGATCGTGTTGGTGTTGCTGCTAATTTACCACAAGATGAAAGACCGACGTTTCATGAAATTAGGGCATTGGCTGCATTTATGTTTAAGCAACGCGGGTTTGATCCTCAGGCACGTATGGCCCACAGTGATGCTGAATCAACAAAAATTTATACCGAAAATCATGTTGATTGGATTGAAGTGCCGCACTGTGAAATAGCTTAAATGGCCGGGTAAAAGTCGACTTAACTAATTGATGTATATAATGCAAGTTTTGCATATTAAGCACTGTTTGCATGAACAGTCGATGGGTTTATTTTCCTTTCAAATCAATGGTGTTTATAGTTTGCTATCGGGGTCATGGGGTGTCGGGGGTCGTAGGTTCAAATCCTATCATGCCGACCAAAATTCCCTAAGAAAACCAACCTATTACGGTTGGTTTTTTTGTGTGTGTGATTTTAAAAAGGTAAAATGGCGGTAAAACTGGTGTAAAACCCCGACATGGTTATACTAGCTTTAACCAACTGCTTATACAGTCCAAAATACTCTCAATTCAATTGATAGATAGGTATACATGCCTATTTAAGCGCTACTTATTCATATTAATCTTTTACCTAAACCAATCCTATGCTGTAATATTTTCAAATTAAGACATTTAGCATTGATAAACAACTGATTGATAATGAAAACTAACTTTAGAGCCGCAACACTAATTGATATAAATGCTATATTTTCCATAGATACCATTGCGACGACAGAACGCTATGAAGACATTACCCAATGGCTCGAACAAGAAATATGTTATGTACTGGAAGCCAACAACGAAATATTGGCGTATGGTGTTCTACATTATTATTTCTATTCCCATGCTTTTATAGAGTTATTAATGGTAAATAAAAACCATCGTCGGCAAGGCCTTGGACTCACCTTAATTAATAAACTAAAAATGCAGAGTAAAACCCCAAAAATTTTTACATCTACAAACCAATCGAATACAGCCACTCAACAACTCTTAATAAAAACTGGCTTTATTCCTAGTGGATACATTGAAAATTTAGATGATAATGATCCCGAACTTATCTATTGCTATATATCTGATTAAAACCATCTAAATGGTGAACTATAATAGCGCTTTATTCATCACAACCGTTTGCAAGGTGTGATTAAATTGCTGATACACCTCTTGAGCTATCACTTCTGGATAGCTTAATACCCTAAGCTCATGCGGCTTATTTTCTGGGTAATAACTTGGATGTGCGTGAGCGTATTCAGTTTGTTGAAAACCGCAATGTTGATAAAAAGACCAACGTTTTTGGCTAACTTCATCAATAATGGGGTCTATTTCTAGAATTACTTTACCAACATCATGACAAAACAGTTTTAATACCTTTTGCCCATAACCTTGCCCTCTTAATATGGGGGAAATAGCAAGATGCTCTATGTAATAATAATCTTCGATTTTCCAACAACCAATGAAACCAATAAAAGTGTCATTCTCTTTGAAATTGAGCAAATAATAATCGCTATGATTTAATATTGCCTCTCTTCCTTGGTAGCTTCTTTGTTCATATAATGGAAAAGCTGTGTCATACAACTGGTTAATCATTGCTATCGCTTCGCTATCTTCACTTGAAACTCTTAAAGCATGTAACATTTAATCAAAACTCACCTTATAAAAAATATTTTCTAGCATACCTATTTTAAATTTTCTGACAATTATTTATCGTGCACTCATAACATTAACCTGTTGTTTTATCTTGCTATTATTTTTTCACTCCATTCGCTGATAAAAATATTTGTAGCACTATATTGACTTTTTTACCTAATAGTTCTAAAAATACTGTATATTAATACAGTCTTTACTAGAGGCTATCATGTTACGTATCGAAGTATTATTAGATAAGAACGCTCCACAAAAACCGAGTTCAATTGTTTTGCAAGCACTTGAAACTGAGATTTTACGCAAACTTCAAAACCAATATCCAGATATGATAACGCGGGTTGGGTTTAGCTCACAACAACGCGTTAACATCTCTGGAACTAAAATAACGGAAGATAAAATTCGTATTGAAGAGATACTGGAAGAAATATGGATGGATGATGGTTGGATCCCAGAAGAAACAACGGTGGATTAACCTAATACTTAAAGGAATGTTTACCCATTGTGTAACATTCCTTTTTCTTTTACTAAAAGTCGTAATTAAACCCAGCCTCATCAACAAAGACACTTCTACTTGCAGGAGAATAAAAGCAAGACAATACGTTGATTATTAAAGAAACTACTTATTTAATAATTTCTCATATCTAAATTTTACTCGTTGTTAATTAATAGATTTTATGCCTAAGAAATGCTTTAATTTCTTTCACTGGATTTAATTTTTTATTTCCTTCACGAGTTATTCTAACTTGTGAAATACAGCTATCAACATTCACGCAAGTAGAAACTTCATTTAGCGTTAGAGTTGATAAGCTTACTGAGGGTGAATTATTGAAATCTTTCCCCATAAAGATTAAAGCAAATACGATTGCTACTATAAATAATGGCACCTCATAAAATACTTGTTTCATTATCAATGCTCTTATTGTTTGAGTGATGAAATGATAATAAACAATCTATTTCTTTGTACCTTAAAAATGAGTTAAACCAACCTTAAGATATGCTTAAATCTGATTCAAACTTGAACTATGCATATTGTCTGACACTCACTGCCTGCTTATACTTGTTCGTAGAGGTGATAATATGAATATCCTATTAGTCGAAGATGATCTTCAGTTGGGAAAGGCACTATGTCGAGGGCTGGAATTGGCAGGCTTTAGTCCTTGTTGGGTAAGGCTACTTGCAGACGCAAAATTACAACTTGCATCCCGTAATTTTGACTTAATGCTCTTAGATTTAGGCTTGCCTGATGGCGATGGCCATGAAGAACTCATTACTTGGCGTAATATGGGGGAAACTATCCCAATAATTATTCTTACAGCAAGAAACCAAATGGATAACCTAGTCTCTAGTTTAGACTCAGGTGCAGATGACTTTTTAACAAAGCCATTCGCTATGCCTGAGCTTATTTCTCGAGTAAAAGCAGTTAGCCGCCGTATGGCTGGTTTTTCATCTGAAATATGGCAACTAGGTAACCTGCAATTAAATCCTCTTAATCACCAAGTGACCCTTAATGAACAATTGCTATTGCTCTCCGGGAAAGAATATTTATTACTCTATGAATTAATAAGAAATGCGGATAATGTTGTCAGAAAAACAGATTTAGAGCAGCGTCTATTCGGGTTAGACGATGTGGAAAGTAACTCTTTAGAGGTTCATATTCATAATTTACGCCGAAAAATAGGTAAAGAGCGTATAATTACTATCCGTGGTATTGGTTATTTATTAAAAAAAGAAGCACCACTAAGTGAAAGTTAAATCATTTTTTATTTATACATTCGGACTACAAATTAGTTCAGTTATTTTTCTTTGGCTGTTATTAGTTGGTTGGCTACAATTTTTTTATTGGCCTTCAATTCATGATGAATTAAATGAACAACA
The DNA here is from genome assembly GCF_011045615.1 of Providencia sp. PROV004. NCBI lineage: Bacteria > Pseudomonadati > Pseudomonadota > Gammaproteobacteria > Enterobacterales > Morganellaceae > Providencia > Providencia sp. PROV004. The sequence continues at coordinate 1,985,521 of NZ_CP042859.1, read as the reverse complement.
GAACGTCATCACTCAAGGGTTTGCTAAAACACTTGATGTGGTTGCTGATAAGCCAGAATATTTCAATAAAATTGCTGATAATCTACAAGAACTTTATTCTACGGCGATGGAAAGTGGCGACGATATTAGTTATCGACCGTTTATGATTGTTAGAGATAAAGAAGGAAATGTCTATTATCGAAACAGTGACAAGCTACACGTTCCATCGCTGAAATCCGTTTCTGAGCTCGCTGTATTACATAAAGACTGGCACTTTACGTCTGCATGGAATGACAAAAATACCTTTGAAGTTGTGATTGCCGAATCTTATAGTGACCGTAAATCTTTATTAGGTAGCCCAGCCGAAGGCACCGCCATCCCCCTCGCTTTTATTTTGGCTATTATGCTGTTAGCGATTTTAATTACTGCTTACTTTAGCCTACGGCCTTTAAGGCAATCTGCAAAACTAATTTCTAGCCGCCAGCCGGGTAATTTAACGCCAATAGAAACGAAAGAACAATATAAAGAAATTAGGCCTATCATTGCGGCAATCAATAACCTTATGTCTCGTGTTGATGATGCAAATCAACGCGAAAAGCGTTTCATGGCAGATGCCGCACATGAATTACGAACACCGATTGCAGCTGTCATAGCTCAATTACATTTATTAATGCAAATTGATAATCCCAAAGAAAAAGAAGAAATTATTAATGATATGCAAGAGACTTTAAATCGAGCAGCTTCTCTATCACATCAATTAATTGACTTAGCACGCTTAGAAACTGAAGATTTTTTATTAAATAAAGAGCAAATTGACCTTCCTGTATTAATCAGTCACTTAATATCCTCACATATACCTTACGCCATTAACAAAGACATTGATGTCGAACTACAAAGCCCAAAATCTTTTTATATCCTCACTGATAAACTTGCACTGAGTAATATTTTTACCAATTTGATAGAAAACGCGATTAAATACTGCCCAGAAAAAGGGAAAATAAAAGTTATTTTAAAAGACCTGACTCCATTTGGTGGAACTATTTCTGTTCAAGATAATGGCCGAGGAATTCCAGAAGAAAGCCGTCAACTTATATTTTCTCGTTTTTATCGAGTTCCTGGAACAATGGAAACCGGAAGCGGTTTAGGTTTATCTATCGCTCATAATTTAGCCCATAAAATCGGTGCTGTAATTAGAGTTACTGATGGATTAGACAATCGAGGCATTGGTTTTATTATTGACTTACCCTAAATCTAATTATGTTATTGAGTTAACAGCATTCACTATTTTTTCTAGCTAGAATACACCTTTTATAAGTTAATATACGTACACTTAAAAGAGGCAATAATGTCCAAGGCATTAGTTATTATTGATCTCATTGAAGAGATAATTGGTAAAAATGGCTTATCTAATTCAAGCTATCAACAGACTTGCTCTCGCAAAATCGTTGAAAAAGCCAATCAAGCAGCACAATATGCAAGAAGTCATCATATCCCAGTTATTTGGGTTAAAGTTGGGTTTTCAGACAATTACCACGATGTTCCTGCTGGCTCCCCAATGTTTCAGCAAGCCAAAAGCCTTGGTGCCTTAAAATTAAGTGGTAATGGGTGTAATTGGGCTCATGACCTTGAAGTGGCATTTCGTGACCCTGTTATGATTAAAAAAGGGGTTTCTGCATTTGCAGGAAACCATTTCCATAAATGGCTTACCGAAAATGGCATTACAGAATTGTTTATTGGCGGAGTTAGTACCGTAAAAGCCATTGAAAGTACGGCTCGGCAGGCTCATGACTTAGGGTATTATGTCACTGTACTTGAAGATTTATGTGCCGCTCCAACGCCAGAACTCCACCAGCAAAGTATTCAGGCATTGGATGGAATGGTAACGGTTTCTTCCGTTAAAGAATTTATGCAATTAAAATAACACTTAGGTATCTGATGAGATTATTTTAATTTTTGCAAGTATATCTCCCGTAGCCGGGTAGCAAGTTTCCCCGGCTTACCTTCCCCAATTAATTGGTTATTCACCATAATAACTGACCAAACTAATGTCGTTGCAGAAGTAATAAAAACTTCTTTTGCTTCTAACATTTCATCAATGCTAAATGACTTTTCAACAATGTCTATTTCTTGCTCCCGAGCAAGCTGTAAAATTGCTTGGCGAGTAATACCTGGCAATATCTTATTACTTAGTCCTCGTGTTTGTATTTGGTTCTGAGGGTTAATAATAAAACAATTACTGGAACTTCCTTCCGTAACATAGCCATTTTTAACAAAAATAGCGTCATCTGCACCTTGTTGCTTAGCGTATTCTTTCGCCATAGAAGCCGCTAATAAGGCGACTGTTTTAATATCACAACGTTGCCAACGAATATCATCGACAGTGATGACTTTTATTCCATATTTAGACTTTTCATTTTCAACAATCTTCGTCTTTTGTGTAAATAAGACCAATGTTGGCTTCGTTTTATTATCAGGATATAAAAAATTGCGTTGTTTTGCATTACCACGAGTCAATTGTAAATATACAAGCCCTTCCTCTATATTATTTTGTAGAACTAATTGAAGATGAATTTGCTTTAATTCTGCTAAATCGTAAGGTAATGATAGCTGTAATTCAGCACAAGAACGCTGCAAACGAGCCATATGATGTTCAAAGTCAACTAGCTTACCGTTAATTACTGCTGTCACTTCATATACTGCATCAGCAAATAAAAAACCACGGTCAAAAACAGATACTGATGCTTCTTCTGCAGGTAAAAACTGGCCATTCACATAAGCAATCATGCGCTGTATTCCTTTATCAATCAAATCATTACCTAACCTCTAATTAACCATACACCATATTATAAAAATTACCTTTCAATTCTTCACATTTTTGTAGTCATTTATAGATTTTCATCCGTCTTATCGGAGTATCTTTCAACCAAAAAGAATTCCAGCAAAGAGATTAAAATATAGTTTAATATTTAAAATTATTTTTAATATTAACTTGACATTAACATGCTAATTGCTAAAATGCTCTCACGTGATCTGGATCACATTTTAATTTGGGGTTACCGATGAACAGCATCAAAGAATTTATCAGCAGTGTGCAAGAAGTTATTGAATTACTCTCTAAACGTTTTATGTAAGCAAGTTAATCATTTTTCAGTCAATCAAACCTTTTAGTTACCTAATCATTAGCGTTAATTGCATTTATTTTGCACAACGACCTTGCAATCAAGGTCGTTTTTTTTATTCAAAAACATTTTCAATAATTTCAGCTACAACCATTGTCCCTATCGCAACTAAAATAAGATCCTGACCACTTACTTTCCATTCATAGCCGACATAAACAGGTAATTGTGCCAAAAATGGTGAAGGTAACGTTTTTTTTGCAATACCTGGAGGAAGCGGTTTTCCCCTACTCACTTGCTTTGCAATACCTGGCGGCAAGCCTCGATATCCCGTCAAACCATATTCAATAGCCAAAGGCCTTACATGACCAAAACTCACATTAAAACTCACATTCGAACCCCGTTGTTTATCGTAATACTTGTTCGATTTGGCATGTTTTAGCTGTTGATTGCCATTCTCTTTATTTGGTTTATCTTTGTTCTGATTTCCTTTATTTCCATGAATTTTTTGATTCCCCTTACCATTTTCTTGACCTTGATTGCCATTAGAAGATGAATTTGCAAATAATGGCGTACAAGCAATAACAGGCAATAAGATATACTGCAAAAGAACTGAACAAATCGGTTTTTTAAATATGTTCATAATAAATTCCTGTAAAGTTAATATAATATTAGGAGTATTTTTAAGAACATTATGCTTAGTTATAGAGACTCACAATCAGAAAATACTTATCACACGTAATGTTATGTAAATGTTACTTAACCCATCAAATTAACGAATGTCCTCCTTTATAATAACCTTTATTATCATTAGTATTGCTTTCATATACTAAGCAATACTTAGAACTAACAATAAGAATTAGGACGGAGTTTAATATTGTTCGCCATGAATTTTCATTACTAATATGATAAGGTCGTTTGACTATCTAATATTTTTATAAGTAATCGTTCCTAACCCCTAAAGAAGGAGAAACCATGCAGCAGCAACTGCTAGACTGGGTACGTCAGTTCAACCAAGATTACGCTAACCTTGCCTCTTTACTGATAGTGCTCGGTTTAATTCTGATCGTCGCCTGCGTATTACATTTAATTCTACATAAAATATTACTTCCACAACTCGAAAAGCGCGGGCAAAAAAGTGCAGGAACTTGGGTTCATTTAATCACTCAACATAATCTTTTTAATCGCTTTGCTTTTGTTATTCAAGGTGTTGTTGTCAATATCCAAGCAACGCTATGGTTGCATTCAGGTTCGACAGCACAAGCCGTTCTAAAGGTCGGTTCACAAGCATGGTGCCTATTATTTGGCTTACTCACCCTCTATTCTGTTCTTGATATTATACTCGGTGTGCTCCAGCGTGCCGCCAAAACTGCGCATTTACCGCTTAGAGGAATATTCCAAAGCCTTAAGCTGATTGCCACAATTTTAATTGGCATCATGATAATTGCGCTATTAATTGGTAAATCCCCACTAATTATTCTCAGCGGTCTTGGCGCAATGACCGCCGTCATGATGTTAGTTTTTAAAGACCCCATTATGGGCTTAGTTGCAGGAATTCAACTTTCAGCCAATAACATGGTTAATATTGGTGATTGGTTAGAAATGCCTAAATACGGCGCTGATGGCGCTGTTGTAGATATTGGTTTAACCACAGTAAAAGTGCGTAACTGGGATAACACAGTTACAACCATTCCTACTTATGCCCTTATTTCTGATTCCTTCAAAAATTGGAAAGGAATGACTGAATCAGGTGGCCGCAGAATTAAGCGTAGTGTCCGCTTAGATGCCAGCAGTGTACATTTTTTAACACCTGAAGAAATAGAGCAATACATTAAAGCAAATTTACTTGAACCCTATATCGAACAAAAAATATCGGAGATTCAAGTCTTTAATTCTAGTCTACCTGATGATAAAGCGGTTCCTTTAAATCAACGCCGTTTGACGAATATAGGGACTTTCCGAGCTTATATTGAAGCTTATTTAAAATCACACCCTAATATTCACAAAAATATGACGATCATGGTCAGGCAGCTAGAATCTGACACAAATGGTATCCCAATCGAAATATATGCATTTACCAATACAACTGTATGGGTGGAATATGAAAGAATACAGTCAGACATTTTTGACCATATTTTTTCTATCCTTCCGCAATTTAATCTGATGGTACATCAATCACCTACCGGAAATGATGTTAGAATGATAGGCAATTCCCCAGAAAAATAATTAATACTAAGTGATTAGTTAAATTTTCTTATTCATCTACATCTAAAGTGGTATTTAAAAGAGGGATATATCCCTCTTTTTCCTTAGTTCTTGCCCATCGCTATATAAAAATCAATATTTCGATAGTTAATAAAAATAAAACTAATTTATGTTCTGATGAATAAAAAACCCTTATAAATTAAATAAATACATTCACCTTATCAGGGATAACATTGATGTAAGTCATGTAACTCAACAGAAACTTTTTTTAACATATAAAACAAGAAAGTAATGTTGTTATTTACATATAGGCAATGTCAATGCATAAAAATAAAATAAATACTCAATTTGGAGAACTGAGCAGGAGGGAGTTTATACAAACCTCTGCAACCGTTGCGGGTGTCGCTGCTGTTGCTGGCTCAATCACTCTTCCTTTTGCTGTTCAAGCAAAAACACCAGCAATCATGCCTGACGAAGTCAGTGAAAAAATTAGCTATAGCGCATGCTTAGTAAACTGTGGTAGCCGTTGTCCGTTAAAAGTTCATGTGAAAGATGGTGTTATCAGCCGTATTTCCAATGAAACGATGTATGACGACTCAACATTAGGTGAACACCAAATCCGTCCATGTTTACGTGGTCGTTCAGTGCGGTGGAAAACCTACAACCCAGATCGTTTAAAATACCCAATGGTTCGCGTTGGTAAACGTGGTGAAGGTAAATTTAAAAAGATTTCATGGGATGAGGCGACAACCATTATCGCCGAAAAACTGAAATATACTATTGATAAATATGGAAGTGATGCCATTTATTACCAATATGGCTCGGGTTCAACAGGCGCAAACTTACACGGCCGTGCCGCTTGTAAACGTTTATTAAGCTTAACCGGTGGTTTCTTGGGTGATTATGGCACATATTCATATGCTCAATTAATGGAAATCACGCCTTACGTATATGGTAGCGTAGAAGAATCCTATTTATCTGAAATCCAAAATTCTGACTTAGTCGTCATGTTTGGCCATAACCTTGCTGAAACACGTATGTCTGGTGGCGGTCAATTTTACGAAACTCTCAATGCGTTAGATAAAAGCAAAGCAAAAGTTATTATCATTGACCCGCGCCGCACCGATAGCGTCACAACCCTTGGCGCAGAATGGATCCCGATATATCCAGGTACTGATGCGGCATTAGTTGCGGCTCTCGGCTATGTTATGATCGAAGAACAGCTGACAGATGAAGAATTTCTGAAAAATTATTGTGTCGGCTGGGATGAATCGACCTTACCTGCTTCTGCACCGCGCAATGCATCATATAAAGATTATATTTTAGGTAATGGCCCTGATGGTATCGCTAAAACACCGGAGTGGGCAAGCAAATTAACGGGTATCTCAGTCGCACGTATTAAGCAACTTGCACGTGAAATCGGCAATGCAAATAGAGCATGGATCTCACAAGGCTGGGGCTTACAACGCACAGAAAATGGCGAGCAAGCTTGTCGCTCCATTATGATGTTACCTCTGATGTCCGGCAACATTGGTCGTGCTGGAACAAATACTGGGCTGTGGGGGAATAGCTATGCTTACCCTGTTGCAGGTTTTGCTTTACCTAACCCAGTAAAAGCCTTGATTCCGACTTATATGTGGTCAGAAGCGATTGTTCGCGGGAAAGAATTAACTGCAGAAAATGGTGGCATTAAAGGTGTTGATAAACTAAACAACGACATCAAGTTTATGTGGTGTTACTCCAGTAATGTCATTGGTAACCAACATGGCGATTTAAATAAAACGCATGAAATACTGGCGGATGAATCAAAATGTGAATTTATTTTAGTATGGGATAACCATGATACCCCATCCGCAAAATATGCAGATTTATTATTACCGGATGTCACAACGGTTGAAACCAACGATTTAATCAATAACTCCTATGCAAGTGGTGCGTATCACTATTTAGTTCGCCTACAAAATGCGATTGAGCCACTGTGGGAAAACCGCCCTAACTATGATGTTTTAGCCGAAATTGCTGAAAAAATGGGTGTAAAAGAGCAATTTACCGAAGGCCGTACCTACGCTGAATGGATTGAGTTCTGTTATAACAAAACACGTGAAAAAATGCCTCATTTACCTGAGTTCAGCGAAACCGACGGAGCGGGTATTATCGATCGTAAGTTCCTGAAGAGCTCAGAAAATATTGCATTGAAGAAATTCCGTGATGACCCAATCAATAACCCATTAAAGACGCCGTCAGGTAAAGTGGAAATCTATTCAGAACAACTGGCTGAGCGTGTCAAAAATTGGGAGTTACCCGAAGGCCAGCGTATTCCTGCAATTCCTGAGTATTGCGTCAATAAAGAAGGCGTTGAAGCCCAAGCAAGCCAGCAAAAGCATCCGCTATTAATGACGGGCTTTCATGATAAAGGCCATGTGCATTCATCATATTACAATGTTGCGATGCTCCGTGAAGCCATTCCACATCAGTTTTGGCTCAACCCAATCGATGCTCAGCAACGCGGCTTGAACAATGGTGATATGGCGGAAATATTTAATGACCGTGGGCGTATTCAAATTAAAGTGAAAGTAACAGAGCGTGTATTACCTGGTGTTATCGCCGTTCCACAAGGTGCATGGCGTACTCTCAATGATGATGGGCTAGATGTCGGTGGTTGTATCAATACACTAACCTCACATGTCCCTTCGCCATTGGCTAAAGGTACCCCACAACATACTAACCTTGTTGAAGTTAAACGCGCTTAAGGAGTTGAATGATGAAACAATATGGCTTTTACTTTGACTCCACAAAATGCACTGGCTGTAAAACGTGTCAAGTCAGTTGTAAGGATGAAAAAGATTTAGATTTAGGTCCAAAATTCCGTCGCGTCTACGAATTTGGCGGCGGTAGTTGGCAAAAGCAAGATGGTATCTGGCAACAAAACGTCTTTAATTACTATCTTTCTATTTCATGTAACCATTGCTCAAACCCGACTTGTGTCGCGGGTTGCCCAACTGGTGCAATGCATAAACGTGAAGAAGATGGGTTAGTCGTGGTTGACCAATCCATTTGTGTTGGTTGTCGTTATTGTGAGTTGCGCTGCCCGTATGGCGCACCACAATTTGATGAGAAGAAAAAACTGATGAGTAAATGCGACGGCTGTTATGAGCGTGTCGCAAAAGGGATGAAACCTGTTTGCGTTGAATCTTGCCCGCAGCGTGCTTTAGATTTTGATGATATTAATGTTCTTCGTGAATTACACGGCACGGAGTGTGGTATTGCGCCAATGCCAGACCCAAGCCTGACGAACCCGAATATTGTTATCAAACCACATAAAGATGCGAAGCCATTTGGCGATAAAAGTGGCGAATTAAAAAACCCTGCGGAGGTATAAGATGCATGAATTACCACTCGTTTTTTTCACCGTCTTAGGACAGTCAGCTGCTGGGCTTTTCTTACTCGCTTATATCAGCCGTAGAATGGGTTCTATTGACGATAAACAGTTAAAAACTGCCAATATCGTGGCCTTTATTATTATGATAATAGGCTTAGGTATCGGTGGATTACACGTTGGCCAACCACTACGCTTCTTTAATATGCTGCTGGGTGTAGGCCGTTCACCAATGAGTAATGAAGCGTTCTTGAGTGGCGTATTTGTTGGATGCGCTGCTGCAACGTTGTTTTTTACTTTGTTTTTCAAACATACGTTATTACGTGAACTGGCTAATATTGCCGCGGTAGTGTCAGGACTTGCATTTGTTTGGTCAATACCTCAGGTATACAACATCGCCACTATTGCTAACTGGAATACCGGTTACACCACACTACAAATGTGGATGACGATGTTAGTCGGAGGCGGTGCACTCGCCATTGCAATCGGTGCTCGTGGCCTAGGTATTGCTTCATTCTTAATAGGTACTTTCGCTATTTTTGCTAGCCGTGCTGGTTACCAAGCTTTCTTAACCGAAACTGGTCCAGCTCTTAGCAACGAACAAACTGGCTTCTGGGGTTTCCAAGTCGTTGTCTTAGCCATTGCTTTAGCCGCATTCGTTGGTATGGCGTTAAAGCACCGCGCACCAAAAGCGACATTAGCGACTTGTGCTGCTGCAGTATTATTAGCTGAACTTGCTGGCCGCATCGCATTCTATAACTTGTGGCAAATAACCATGTAAGACGTTGTTATTACTATGTTATAGTGTTTCATAAAAGAACCCCACTTGGGGTTCTTTGTTTAGAAATCCAACACCATCCTGCATCAATATAACTGCAGGAAATCAGATAATGATGTCAGCCTTTAGCACGAAATAAGACGGATAAAATAATATGATTGACACGACAATGATCCGCATCCTTGGTGCGTTTTTCTACTACCCTTCGCAATCGGACACTTTACGCAATGTCTACCCTGTCTTGGGTGAAATACCACAATTACATTCTTGGGAAAACCCGGAGCAAATTCAGGCTATTTGTACTTTGTTGTCACAAATACAACCTGATGATATTGCGTATGATTATTCAATTTTATTCGAAGGACAAGGTAGTATGCCCGCTCCGCCTTGGGGCTCAGTGTATTTAGAACATGATAATACGGTTATGGGAGAGTCAACAACGGCTTATCGCGACTTCTTGCAAACGAAAGGTCTAGTCACTGATACAGGGCTACGAGAACCAGAAGACCAATTTGGCTTAATGATGATGGCCGTTTCTGCTTTAGCGGAACAAGAGGACGACAGCGCCATTATTACTTTATTTGAGCAATATTTATTGCCTTGGGCATATCGCTATTTAAAGTTAGTGCAGCAAAGCAAAACAGAGACTGCTTTTTACCCTACCCTTGCACAACTCACTGAAATTTATCTTAAATCACTACAATTGGAATTAGCGTTATCTCCAGTCAATACTGAATTATTCCGCTAAATAAAATACTAAACCAAATGAGCTTATTAAACAAAACATGGGCTCATTTGGTTGCAACCTAAAAAGAAGAGTTTGGCTCTTGTAAAAATGAAATTTCTTCTTGTGTTGATGCACGGCCTAAAATTTCATTACGGTGCGGATAACGGCCAAATTTATCAATAATCGCTTTATGTCGCATTTCAAAATCTAATGTGCCGTCGTCACCCAGCATGCGAAATAGCTCAACTGCCTGTAAATGAATAAAACTCGATTCAGAGTGCATAAATGGCATTAGAACAAACTTGCGCTGTGATAATGTCAGGAGATTATAATCATGTTGCTTAATCGCCTCTTGCGCTAATGCTAAAGCCATTGCGTCTTGAGCAAAAGACCTTGGCGTATCACGCCATAAATTACGAGAAAACTGGTCTAGAACAATAATTTCCGCTAAGCGCCCACGAATAGATGCCCGCCAATAAGCTAATTCTCCCTTAGCTGCACGTTCGCAAATATGCGCAAACCGTTGTGCTATCGTCAAATCAAATTTAGCGCTTTTTTCAAACCATTGTTTTGGTGTCGATTCCTCAAACCAAAATGAAAGCACTTCTTCCATGGCATTCATGATTTATTCCTATCTATTTTCTTATTAGTGGTTGTCATAATCCTAGTTAAAAAGAGCCTTAATTGACAGGCTTGAGCTCTAATATCGGTTAATTGCAGATAATTATTTTGTTTTTTGCGATCTAACACAAAAAAACACTCATTATCAACAAGGTAATTTTAACAATATTCCGCGTTATTTATTATTAAATCATTTATTTTCTATTTATAATAATTCGCAACTTTTTAATTTATAAAGATTTGCTTTTTAGTGTGCATGAGAGAATTCATCATGCCTAAATACATACATTTGGTTAACTCAATGTTAGAATTTAACCTATAATGCGTATGTGAATTAGATAGTTACTTACAGTCATTACTTTCAGCGGTTCATATTGGTTCTTATTAAGGAAGGCAATGTAAATGGCAGGACATATGGTACTCATTGGTTGGGCGTTATGGGTTAGCCCTTGTGGCACAGATTCATGTGATGCGTTACCGGTGACTGAAACTATTTTTACACAAGAACAATGTATTAGCCGAAAAAATTACCTAGAATCTAAGCGACCGAACCTCTATTTTCTCTGTGGTGAGGTCTATCGTGATAGCAATGAAATGACCGCTGAAGAGAAACATACCATACCCGCACCGCATCTCCCTCTCAGAACATTGCCAGAACGGCTTTCCCGTTAGTTTGAGCTAACTCCTTTAGCTCAAACTAAACAGGCACCAAATTAAATAATTTCAGCTATTGGGCTCTCTGCTTCAACAAAATCCCCTTTAATAGCCCCGTGTTTCAATGTTCCGGCTCGGTGTGCAACAATTTGCACTTCCATTTTCATTGCTTCCATTACACCGATTACATCCCCTTTTGAAACATTATTTCCCTGAGGGGTCAGCCAATTAAACAATATCCCAGAGATGGGGGCATTGACCGCATCAGGATTGTGGACCTTCTGAGGCGCAGAATGCGCTGCTACGGAGTTATTACCTGAAAAACGAGAAAACAATTGAGTGGGTAAACCTAACTCGCAACGCTTTCCATCGATTTCAATGAAAGTACGTGTTATCTCAGGGTCCGATAATGGAATTTGCCGTTTTGCCGGTGGAATTTCCACATTAAATTCGGTCTCTATCCAACGCGTATGTACACTAAAATTATCACAAAAATCAGTTTGTTCCATTACTGCACGGTGGAATGGTAAAACTGATGCAACACCTTCAATAGTAAATTCAGCCAATGCACGGCGTGCACGCGAAATAGCTTGCTCTCGAGTACGACCCACTACAATTAATTTCGCCATTAACGAATCAAAGGTGCCCGGTATTGTTGTTCCAGCCATTACGCCACTGTCAACACGCACTCCAGGCCCCGATGGTGCATCAAAAACGGTAATGGTGCCAGGGGTCGGTAAAAACCCGTTTCCAGCATCTTCAGCATTAATACGAAATTCAAAAGCATGCCCTCGTGGGATCGGCATCTCCTTAATACTTAAAGGTAAGCCTTCTGCAATTCGTAACTGCTCAATCACCAAGTCAATACCTGCGGTTTCCTCTGTGACTGGGTGCTCAACTTGTAAGCGCGTATTCACTTCTAGAAATGACAGCGTTCCATCTTGGCTTAACAAAAATTCAACGGTTCCTGCTCCAACATAACCTGCTTTACGGCAAATATCGGTAGAGGCTTGAATAATTTGTTGTTGTTGACTTTCGGATAAAAAAGGTGCTGGCGACTCTTCAACCAGTTTCTGATTACGACGCTGCAGTGAACAGTCACGGGTTCCCACCACCAGCACGTTGCCATGCGTATCCGCAATAACTTGTGCTTCAATGTGCCGAGGGTTATGCAAAAACTGTTCAATAAAGCATTCACCACGACCAAATGCCGCGGTCGCTTCACGTACAGCCGAATGATAAAGCTCTTCAACTTCATGGAGTTGCCAAGCGACTTTGAGCCCTCTACCTCCACCACCAAACGCAGCCTTAATGGCAATAGGCAAACCATGTTGATGGGCAAATTCGAGGACTTCTTGTGCGCTATTCACCGGGTCTTTTGTGCCAACCACTAGCGGTGCGCCGACCTGCATTGCAATATGACGAGCCTGAACCTTATCGCCTAATATATCAATACTGTTTGCGCTAGGCCCAATCCAGATTAACCCTGCGGCTTCAACTGCACGCGCAAACTCAGCCCGTTCAGATAAAAAACCATATCCTGGATGCACCATCGTCGCACCTGATTGCTGAGCGAGACTAATCAGCTTTTCAATATTCAAATAACTCTCTGTGGGGGAATTTCCTCCAAGCCCGTAGGCTTCATCCGCCATTTTGACGTGGAGTGCATCAATATCGCTATCCGCATAAACGGCAACAGACTGAAAACCATAATCACGACATGCACGGATAATACGAACTGCGATTTCGCCTCGATTAGCAATCAATACTTTATGGTTTTTGTTATTATTCATGTTCATAAGCACAATGGCTCCCTTACAATGCTTTAAATTCACCGAGTGGATTAAAACGTATTTTGGCATTCACCGGGATTTGTCCTGCTAAATCCAAATGGTATTCACATACCGCGCCAATAACGGGATAACCGCCAGTTAAAGGGTGGTCGTTGAGAAACAAAACGGGCTGGCCATTTGCTGGCACTTGAATAGCCCCAATGCAAGTCCCTTCACTCGGTAGCTCCTGTAATTGTTCGCGTTCTAACGGTTTTTCACTCAATAAGCGCAGACCTATACGGTTTGATGACGCAGTGACTTGCCATAATTGATTCGTTAGTTGCTCAACGGCTTGTTTTGTAAACCAATCCGTTCGAGGTCCCAATACCACATCCAAAACCACTATGTCGCTTTCAGCGGGATAATCAAAAATAGGTGTTTCATACAATGAAACGGCTAATGAAGACGAATTGGTGTTAACCGTTAATGTTTGGCCTGCTGTAATTGGGGCTGGACCAACTTGCGCTAACGTATCAAACGAACAACTCGATAAAATAGGTTCTATGTTAAAACCACCCCGCACAGCAAAATAGCTACGTACACCTTTGTTCGGCCGGCTTAGTTTAATGGTGTCGCCTTTTGCTAAATGAATTGGTTGATAAGTATTAACTTGATATTGTTCGTGTTCTGCCGTGATAACGTCAATAACACAAGGCGCTCCAGTCACTGCAACAATAAGGTCTTTGTGTACCTGAGCCTTAAACCCACCTTGTGTTATCTCTAAAGCGGGTGAGTCTGATTCATTCCCCACAATACGGTTTGCACTACGCAATGCCGATTTATCCATACTGCCTGATTCTGAAATACCTAATGCCGATTGGCCTATACGCCCTAAATCTTGAAATAAAACCTGTAACCCCGTCGTTAAAACGGTTAAATCAGCAGTGGTACTCTCAGGTTTAGTTTCACTTTCTACTTTAGTTGGCAAGCTATAGCTAATCTGACTTTTCGTTGCATCAACAAAGTTGACCCGCGTTCCTGCCTGAACTAACGCAGGTTCAGGTCGATTGATATCCCACATTAATAGCTCAGTCACACCAATCAACTGCCATCCGCCAGGGCTAGCTTGTGGATAGACACTGCTAAACTCTCCCGCTAATGCAACAGAACCCGCAGGAATGCGCACCCTTGGTGATTGACGCCTTGGAACATTCAAATTAGCGCCTTTCGAAACCATGTAACCAAAACCTGGGGCAAAACCGCTAAATGCAACCTGAAATTCATTTTCTGTATGACGACGTATAACTTCAGCGGTGGATATACCTAAATGCAATGCAACATCGGATAAATCCTCCCCATTATAATGAACAGGGATAGTGACCAATTTGCTGGCCTTGCCGACGACACTTGACACATCCCTAAGCGAAATCTTTTCAACCAAATCATTTACATCAATCTTGATCGGGTTATAGCGAATTAAAATCGTCCTTGCTGCTGGCGTAATTTCGTCAATCCCATAAATTGGCATTTCTGTTAATGAATCAGTCAATGCCATTGTTTGTTCAAGACTTTCTAACTCCACCATAAAGGCACTTAAATTGACGGGTAAAAATCTCAATTGGCACCTCTATATATGATATGCGGCATCGGGTACATCCGTAATAAACATGTAACCAGGTGCATGGCTTAATGCGAAAGGAACCCCTGATTTCATCACTGCCGCTTGAGGCGTTACGCCGCAAGCCCAAAAAACGGGGATTTCCCCCTCTTCGATACGAACCGCATCACCGAAGTCAGGTTGCATAATGTCAACAATACCTAATTGTTCTGGTGCACCAATATGAACAGGCGTGCCATGCACTGCAGGAAACCTGCCAGTAATACTCACAGCATCCGCTACTCGATTTGCAGGTATTGGTCGCATTGAAACCACTAGCTCCCCTTGTAAACGCCCAGCTGGGCGACAAAGGTGATTAGTTTTATACATCGGAACATTGGATTTATCGGTGATATGCCGTACATCAATACCGGCTTCAATCATTGGTGTTTCGAAAGTAAAACTGCAACCAATTAAAAAAGTCACTAAATCAGGATATTGTTGGTAAATCGATGTCGCATCCGTAATTTCAGCGGTTAACTGACCATTTTCCCACACACGGTAACGTGGAATATCAGTACGTAAATCAGCACCTTCAGCTAAAACAGTTTGCCAACTCCCTGCTTCGCATACGTCCAAAACAGGGCAGCTCTTTGGATTACGCTGAGCATATAATAAAAAATCAAATGCCCAATCGCGTGGCAATGCAATCATATTGGCTTGAGTCATGCCCGGAGCAAGGCCAGCTGTTGGTTTGTCATATCCTTCGCGGATAGCAAGGCGTGCAAGACGAGCGGCTTCAATGGCCTGCTGTGATGCCTTCATTAGCGGTGTCATTCGCGGTCTCCTTTATGAGCAAAACCATAAATTTCAATACCTTGTTTCTCTAGAATAGCGCGTACCTGTTTTGCCATTTCAAGAGCGCCAGGACTATCGCCATGAACACAAATTGACCCCGCGTCAACCGGTGTAAATTTTCCATCAATTGACATCACACCGTCCTCCATGACCAATTGCAACATGCGGTCTGCGACTATCTGTGGGTCATGTAATACAGAGCCGGCTAATTTTCGAGATACTAATGTACCATCGCTGTTATAAGCTCTATCAGCAAAAGCTTCTGCGACGACATTTAAGCCACATTCTCTCGCCCACTCAATTAATGGCGATCCTGCTAATGCGACTAATATCAGCTGCTTATCAATGGCTAATATCGCATCAATCACCGCCATAGCTTGACGTTTATCATGAGCAATCGTGTTATACAATGCTCCATGGGGTTTAACATATAAAACTTGTGTTCCTGCTGCGGTTGCTAACCCTTGTAATGCACCAATTTGATAAATCACGTCCGCAGTTAATTCATTTGATGCAATATCCATATTACGTCGACCAAATCCCACTAAGTCGGGATAACCAACATGAGCACCAACAGCAACACCATTTTCCTTCGCTGCTTTAAGGGTTTTTAATATCCCTTCTGGCGAACCCGCATGAAAACCGCAGGCAATATTGGCACTACTAACAACAGGAAGAATGGCGGTATCGTTCCCCATTTCCCATTGCCCAAAACTCTCCCCAAGGTCGCTATTTAAATCAATTTGCTTTCTCATGGCTTCTCCTTGAGTTATTTCAGATAATTAAAGATTGCACCGACAGACATTGCGCCCATATACCAAGTGAGTGCACACGTCACAACACCAGACCATAATAGCCAACGTGGATAATGGTAACCTGACATTAAATCTGAGCGTTTCCAGCCGATATAAACAAATAAAGTTAAACCAATAGGTAAAATTAGCCCATTGAAACCACCGGCAAAAACCAATAATGCCGCAGGGGCTGTTCCCATAAATAAATAGACAATCAGAGAAACTGCAATAAATATGATAGTTGCGACATTACGTTGCCTTTCTGTGATAGAAGACTTAAATGCCGTTAAGAAGCTCATTGAGGTATACGCTGCACCAATCACACTGGTAAGTGCTGCAGCCCATAGAATTAAACCGAAGATACGTAAACCAAAATTACCCGCAGCTGCCTGAAATGCTTGCGATGCTGGGTTAGCCGCATGTCCAGAAATATCAATAGTCACACCACTTGCAACTACACCTAAGATAGCCAAAAATAAAATGTAACGCATCAACCCAACAACTAAGATACCTTTTGTCGCAGCGCTAGAAACAACTTTAATGTTTTCAATACCTACTGCGCCTTTATCCAATAAGCGATGAGCGCCTGCATAACAGATATACCCCCCAACAGTGCCCCCAACAATGGTGGTTATCATGGCAAAATCAACCGTGTCCGGTAGTACGCTTTGGCGTAATGCCTCACCAACAGGCGGATTTGATGCAATAGCGACAAATAACGTTAAGCCAATCATCACTACACCTAATCCAATAATTAACCTATCAATAAATGTGCTGGCCTTACGGGAGGAAAAAATATAAATGGCTAATAGTGCGCTAATCAAACCACCCCATTTCGGGTCTAAGCCAACTAAGGCATTAAGCCCTAACCCTGCACCTGCAATATTGCCAATATTAAAAATTAGCCCGCCAAAAATAACTAATATAGCAAGTAAATAACCACTCCCAGGAATTGTGGCATTCGCAATTTCGGATGAGTGCATTTTAGTCAGGGTAACAACTCGCCATATGTTCTGCTGAACAATGAAGTCAATCACAATAGACGCTAATATCCCGAAGGCAAAAGCGGCTCCTAATGTCACTGTAAAAGTAGCCGTTTGTGTGATAAACCCAGGCCCAATGGCAGACGTTGCCATTAAAAAAATTGCGCTTATCAGTGATGAACGGCGGCTTTTCACATATTCAGCCGTAGTTGGTGCACTTTCTTGAGCGGCCATGTGCATACTCCTCTAATAGTTATTGTTTTAATTATTGATGTAGTTGTTGATGTCACAATCACTAAGGCAATTATCGTGCCATTGTTCTACTTGTTACCTGTATTGTTAATTCATTTTTAATGGATTGTTGAACAATTAGTATTAAATGATGAATAAACAATCAATAAAAATCGTAATTGCTCGTTTAAAAATCAAGACGAGATCACTTTTTTAACAATTTTCACTGCACATGCATATTGCTTATCGACTAGTTCGCACCAAGTTGGTGCGATAAATTTATAATTTCACTATTTTTGTGCAAATACATGAAATGGGATGATGAGTAAAAAAGAAAGGAAACTTGCTGCTATAACTTGAATATGTGAATATAACGAATTATTACCCCTGAGACTAAAATTAGCCTTTATTATGAAAAAACAATCTGTTGCACAAACTTTATCTGTCACTATTGCAGAAATTATACGTTATAAGATAACAGTTGGGGAGATCACGCCGGGTCAGCGCTTATCTGAAGCAACATTAAGTGAAGAACTCGATATCTCTCGCAACACATTGCGAGAAGTATTTCGCGTACTTACGCAGGAAGGTTTGTTAACTTATGCTCCAAATAAGGGTGTATTTGTCTCAGTCCCTGATATGGCCGCCATTATCGATATCTACCAAGTTCGCCGGCTTATTGAGTGTGATGCGTTAACTCATGCATATGCCTTGCATCCATCAGTTCATAAAATGAAAGAGGCTGTTCAAGAAGCTCGTGAACATGAAAAGACCGAGAACTGGGTCGGTGTAGGTACTGCAAATATGAAATTTCATACTGCCATTGTCGAGTTATCCGACAGCGAACGTTTAATTAAATTATACCGTAATGTGTCAGCTGAATTACGACTGGCCTTTGGTCACCTCAATGACCCTAAAATTTTGTATGCTCCCTATATTGATAAAAACCACTCTATTCTTAACTTATTAGATTCTGGCCAAAATTTAGATGCGGCTAATATGTTACGTAATTACTTAGACCTTTCTGAACGCACATTACTCGCTGCACTTAAACGGAAACAATCTGCTCTTTGAATTATTTAAAGTTTAATTTGTCTATTATTAAATTTCTTTATTCTTCACTAATTTCATTACATAAATTTTAGTGATAAATCATTTATCGCAATAACTTTTATATTTTAATAATGCTTCATTATCTAGCCATAATTTTATTAGATTAAATTCTATTTTTTGTTAACTAATTAAATAGAATGATTTAAACATAAAATCACATTCAGAAACCTTTCCAATGAAAATAATACTTTTAGTGGCTATTTTTCACTCTATTTAGTTTTATCGGCGAAAAACAAGCACTACAACAAACCATTTCATTAACAAATTTAAAACATTTACTCCATTTACTTTAAATATTAATTTACCTTCAAAACTCACCTAAAATTCACATTCATATATAATATTTAACATAAAACGTTATTATCATATAATAATTTAACAAAACAAACAAATTGATATAAATTACACATTGGAATTACTCAAATTTATCGAGTTAATAGTTGTAGTTTTCTCGAATATTCGATATAAAATTTATGATAATAAAAAGACATACATAAGAATTATTAATATAAAATGAGATTTCATTATGACATTAAACCAAGTGACTAAAAAAAAACCGTTTAAATTTGGCCTAGGATGGCAAATATTGGTTGCTCTTATTTTGGGCGTTATTGCTGGTGCGCTTTTACATGATAATACAGAGTACAAAGATTGGTTGATTTTAAATATTCTATCTCCGGCTGGTAAAATATTTATTCAGTTAATCAAGATGATTGTTGTTCCTATTGTAATATCAACCCTAATTGTTGGAATAGCAGGCGTTGGTAATACCAAGCAACTAGGCTCTCTCGGTTTTAAAACTATTCTTTATTTTGAAATTATTACTACAATTGCCATTATCGTCGGTATCTCTTTTGCCAATATATTCCAACCAGGTGTTGGTATTGACATGTCGCAATTAACTCAAGTCGATATTTCACAATATGAAAAAACTACCCAAGAAGTTGAAAGCCACCCTTCCGGGATCATTAATACGATCCTCACTTTAGTTCCAAGTAATATTTTTGCAGCGATGGCGAGTGGTGATATGCTCCCCGTCATCTTTTTTGCTGTATTATTTGGCTTAGGGCTTTCTTCTTTACCATTAGAGAAAAAACAACCATTACTCAATGTATTACAGACTTTCTCTGAAACAATGTTCCGCGTAACAAATATGATTATGATGTATGCTCCAATCGGGGTTTTCGCATTAATATCCGTTACCGTTGCTAACTTTGGTTTCTCATCATTAGTTCCTTTATTGAAACTGGTTATACTCGTCCACTGTGCAATTATATTTTTTGCGGTTGTTGTATTAGGATTAGTTGCCCGTTATTGTCGAATTAATATTTTCACTTTGATGAAAATATTAAAAGATGAATTGTTACTCGCTTATTCGACGGCCAGCTCTGAAACCGTACTTCCTCGTATTATGGATAAAATGGAAAAATACGGAGCGCCTAAGTCTGTAACAAGCTTTGTTATTCCAATTGGTTATTCATTTAACTTAGATGGCTCGACACTATACCAAAGTATTGCCGCTATTTTTATAGCCCAACTTTATGGTATAGAACTCTCCATTGGGCAAGAACTTATCTTAGTATTTACTCTTATGATCACTTCTAAAGGTATTGCTGGTGTCCCAGGTGTTTCATTTGTTGTTCTTCTTGCCACGCTAGGAAGTGTAGGGATTCCATTAGAAGGGTTAGCATTCATCGCAGGTGTTGACAGAATTCTAGATATGGCACGTACGGCACTTAATGTGGTAGGTAATGCCCTAGCCGCTCTGGTTATTGCCAAATGGGAACATAATTATGACGATAAAAAAGCTCGAGAATATGAAAATAGTTTTTAGTTTATTCTAAAGTAACTCTATAATAGAATTGCCTTCGATTAATATCGTTATTGAAGGTAGTTCTATTTTTACGCAATAAATGATCAGTTATTTGTTAAATATTTTTAAATTAGATATTTTTACTTATTAAGCGCAATATATTTCACATTTTTGTAATATTTTATATACAAACTGGTATTTTATAATTAGCGTTACTACACAGAATAAAACTTTTTAATTAACTACTCTTTTTGTTAGCCAAAGCAGGAAACAATGAATCAAATAAGAAGATTTCTTTTGTTTTTAAAGGTACTCCAACACCTAATGGTAATTTTTATATTTTCATTATCATACTTTATGCTACACAGCTGGTTCTAACAAAAAAATCCGTACTAAACAAGACTATAACTTATGATTAAAACGAGATAAAAGGTTTATTTATCTCGTTTTATATTATGAGTCTAAAAAAACTATAATACAAAAAGGGTTATCAGTAAAAAGCCAACTAATTCCTTTTAATCACGATTGCCTTTACTGCTATAGATAAATATAAAGCTAACTATAAAGTGACACTTCCCCTTCCGGCCTAGTTTTAAACCGTCGATGAGCCCAAAGATATTGTTCTGGCGCTTTCATAATTTCCATCTCTAAAACCGAGTTAATTGCTGTTGCATCCTGTAATGCATTACAACTTGGGTACTTAGGTATTTCTTTTCCCAGTATCAAATCATAATTAGCACCACTCTTATTTCTCAATAATGTTACTGTGAGTGTTGGTGATTTAGATAATTGAGCAAGTATTGATGTTCCCTTTGAGGTGGAACTATTTTTAACAGAAAAAAATGGCGCAAATATCGTCCCTTTTCGTCCAAAATCTTGGTCGGGTGCAAACCATATGGACTTACCATTTTTTAACTCTTGAACCATAAATTTCAAATTTTTACGGTCAATCATTCCTTTACCTGAACGGCACCGTCCCTTTGTTTGAATATATTCCATCGCTTTATTATTATGCGGCCGATACATTGCATTAACAGGGAAACAAAGGCCCATAATCCGACCACCTAACTCAAGTGACATAAAATGAACCCCAACAATTATTACACCTTTGTTTTTCGCAATCGCATCTAAATAATTAGACATTCCTTTTACTTGAAAGAGTTTTTTAACTCTTTTATCGCTCCAAAACCAGGCAATTCCAGTTTCAAATAATGCGATCCCCAAAGATTTTAGGTTATCATTTACCAGAATATCTATTTCATTTTTATTTTTGTCCGGAAAACACAACTCTAAGTTTCGTTTAATTATTGATACTCTTCTTTTAATAAAATACCGCGAATTGATACCTAAAAAAGCACCTAACGATATCTGCCATTTATAAGGTAATTGAACCAATAAAAATAAGATAAAAACCCCCATCCATGTTACTAAGTACTTCGGATGGACCAATTTCAGTGAAAATGGGTTTTTGGCGTACATTATATCTCCCAATACTTCGCCTTTGCAGAATGCACGCTATTTTAGACAATATTTAGTCTTTTAAATTCAACATGATTACTACAACAAAATGGGTTTTCACCCACAACTAGCTGAATATCCTTAAAATTCATCTTCTACTTAAGTAGATAACGGTCGGATAACCTTTTCAAAACTATTAAGCAATATTTGATTTTTAGTATGCCAATTAATCAGCAGCTCTGCCGGATTCCTTTTTCCTCTTCAGAACGATACGCCGATTAAACTAAAAACGTAATCACTTAAACAGTAGTGAACTGACAAAATTATCACATATATGGGTTAATTAATCTCATTATTAATATGCATTTTTGTCATTTTACGGATTATTTTGCTTATATTTGTCAATTTAGTCGCTATTTTTAGCAACTTGATGCCATCAACCATAGACTACTATGAGAAAAAATAAGATCAGTAAATTCGCCTAAGATTGTAGCCACTTATAGAGTGGATAGCTCCTCCTATTATAGGAATACCCTAACCACCCTTCACTATTCTCATCACCAGTTCTGTCGTTAACCCGAATATCCATCTGAGATTTTAATTTCATCTCAGCCATATCTACTCTCTCATTGTTTTAAAATCATTTGAGTGGTGATGTTCTTGATGTACTTATCAGCAACTAGAAGGGGTAAAATGACATGAATTACAAACAAGAAAAAACCCGTTATCTGGTTGAGAGATAACGGGTTCTTATTTGGTGCCGGCTACCGGAGTCGAACTGGTGACCTACTGATTACAAGTCAGTTGCTCTACCAACTGAGCTAAGCCGGCGAATATGGCGGAGAGATAGAGATTCGAACTCTAGGATGGTTTCCCATCGGCGGTTTTCAAGACCGCTGCCTTCGACCGCTCGGCCATCTCTCCATGGGGCGCGATTATGGAGGAATCCCTGCAACTTGTCTACCCCTGAAAGTAAAAAAATTGATTTTTTTACTTCGTTTGGCTAATCTTCACTCAATCACTCTCTCTTTCCCAAGAAAAATGGTAGTATCTGTGCAAAATCGGTGTCTATCCTTTCTCTAGGCGTATGATTTTTAATCTAATAATATTTTAGCCGACGGGACGACTTGCTACAGTATGTACAAACAATCATTATTAAAGCCAAACACTCTTTTTCGTATTTTCGCAGCATTTATTCTGTTGCTAATAGTAATGCTTTTTTTATCACTATTTAACTACTATCAAGCATTGGTTCAAAGCCGTCAGACTAGTTTGAACAGTATGGCGAGTCGGTTAGCCTATCAAATCGAAGATTATCGTTATCAAGCGAGCCATATCTACAAAATTGCCAATGAAAAGACATCAGTATCTCCCGCCGATAATCTCACTGTGACAGGAATGCGCCATGATATTTTTTGGTTAAGTAGCGCCAACCAATCAATCGATGCCATTGTATTTGGTAATAATAAGCAAAGTAGTAATGTTTTAGCCTCTAAGCTTGCAAATTATATGGAGATTGTCTGGGGTGCCCGTAATGAATATAACTCGATGTATTATCTTAATGGTTTAGACAATACACTAGTCTTAGTAACCACCCATTCAATTCTTAAACCTGAGCTACGATTTAAAGAAAGTTATCTCACCTTAACGGCAGAAGAAAAGCGCGCTGATATGTTGACACAATCAACATTGTTAGATCGACGGGAAATAATTTCAAATATTCAAAAATACTCCCCTGATGACCTTTATTACTATACTTATCGGCTGATGTTTAATTCTCCAGGGCAGTTAACGAGTGTCATATCTTTTGATATTTCGATCAATTCACTGATCCCCCCAAATTTAAATGGGGATTTTTTTACGATAAATACACGCCCTGCAAGCACAGGAAGCAATGAGTCTCATACAACTTGGGTTGGAACTAACCTCATCTTCTCCCACCCTATTGACGGTACCAGTTATCAACTTTATTACCATATTTCATTAAAAAGCATTATTTTTAATGTCATTAGCTATAACTTATGGCTAATGACTGGCATGCTTATCATGATCTTTTTTGCTTTGCTGATTATGCTCTTTATCCGTAAACGCCTGATTTCTCCCAATACAAATATGCTGCAAGAACTGAATTTTAATGAAGCACTGACTAGCGATATTATCAGTCATATTTCATACGGCATTTTAGTTTACGACTTTAACACTAACAAAAAAATTCTGAGCAATGATATTGCTAATCAACTATTACCTTCCATGGATCTGGTTCACATTAAAGAAATGGCCATGGAAAATCATGATGTTATTCAAGTTTCTATCGAAAATATTGTCTATGAAGTTGTTCTTGTCGATAACATATCAAAATCCAATACAGTTCTCTTCATTATTACGGATAAAGATAAAGAAGCATTAACCCAAAAACGCCAAGAATTAGCGAATCGCGAATACAAAAAAAATATTCATATGCGTAAAGCTGTATTTGAGAATATGTGTAGTGAAATATTGCCTTCACTAATTAAAGTTGATAATCAATTAACCAAACTATCCGAAATTGCCAATATAAATAATCGTGCATTTATTTTAGAAATTGAAAATCAGCTTTTTCATATTAATCGCTGGTTTAAAAATATTAACTTATTAAATCAACTTGAGTCTCAAACTGACCCCGTAAAAACAGAGAACGTTTCTATCAGTAACCTTGTGAGTCAATTTTTAAAACAAAACTTATCGCAGTGTAATAACAAAGGGTTAGCGCTTTATTTTCATAATAATCTCAATCCAGATTCGCTTATCGTGGCTAATCTGGATTATTTAAAGCAATTAATACAGCTAATTTGGGATTATTCTATTGCAACAACCTCTTTTGGAAAAATTTCATTCACGTTATCTTATAATGCTAGTAAAAATATCATCTTACTGAATATTAGAGACAGTGGGACTGGCGTAAGTAATCAAGAACTGAGTAATTTGCAAAGTCCTTTTACTGGACAGATTTTAAATTCCTCTAACTTTACACGTTCAGGTATAACATTTTATTTATGCAAACTACTGGTAAAAAAAATGAATGGTGCTTTTTCTATTCGTTCTAGTGATGCAATCGGCACTCATTATGAAATTACGCTACCTGCAGCTAAAGAGTTACTAGTTAAAGACTACCCGGCTTTATTGGAAGATGTTTGTATACGCTTAAACATACATAATGCAGATATTTCACGGATTGTTAGGAATATATTAACTAATTATGGAGCAGAATATTTGGACTTAAGTGAGAGTTCCCCTCATACCAACTGGGATCTCTTGATAACTGATAATAATGAGGAATATTTTGAAAATATTGTTAAAGTAAATGGTACTCTTTCAGGAATAAACCAATTACAACCTCATTACATCGAAGCTAACTATAATTTTGCTGATGAATTAATTGATGCCATCTCATTACTGATCGAAAACACGGATCATGAACATGAGCATTCTAATAATCTGATTTTTCACAATGTTGATGACCAAACGGTTTCACGAACCTCGAATGAATCAATAGAAGATGCAATTGCAAGTTATCAATTAATACTAGCAAATAGTGGATATCGAGATTTGTTTATCACAACAGTACCGATAGATATTAATAAACTGTATAATAGTGAAAGTGTTGAGGATTTGACCGAATTGAAAAACACTGCACATCGTTTAAAAGGAGTTTTTGCTATGCTCGAATTTACTTTTCTTCATAAGCTTTGTGAAGATTTGGAGCGTTACATAGCAGATGAAAACGGATTGGAAATAAAAAATTGCATTAGCATGCTGGATAATTCAGTCAAAAAACTAATGCCAGAAGGTAACCAATAATATGAATAACCTAAATGTCATTGTTGCCGATGATCACCCTATAGTTCTTTTCGGCATCAGAAAATCACTTGAACAAATTGAATGGGTGAATATCGTAGGGGAATTTGAGGACTCAACCTCTTTGATTAATAACTTAGCACGCTTAAATGCAGACGTGCTAGTTACTGATTTATCAATGCCAGGTGATAAATATGGCGATGGTATTACTTTAATCAAATACATCAAACGGCATTATCCTGATCTATCAATCATTGTTCTCACAATGAACAATAACCCAGCCATTCTTAGCGCAATATTAGAGCTGGATATTGAAGGGATTGTGTTAAAACAAGGCGCACCAGCTGATTTACCTAAAGCTTTAGCCGCTTTACAGAAAGGCAAAAAATTCACGCCAGAAAGTGTGAGTAAGCTACTGGAAAAAGTCAATGCAAGTGGCTACGGCGATAAACGCTTATCACCAAAAGAAAGTGAAGTACTACGTTTATTTGCTGAAGGCTTTTTAGTCACTGAAATTGCGAAAAAACTTAACCGTAGCATAAAAACGATCAGTAGCCAGAAAAAATCAGCCATGCTGAAATTAGGCGTTGAAAATGATATTGCGCTGCTAAATTACCTTTCTTCTGTAAGTATTGATAACTCGCCTTCAGAGTGAGTTTCATTTCAATGATAAGACTACACCAATAAAAACCCAGTTATGGGTTTTTATTTTTGCATTCATCTTTAAGTATATTTAACAGTAGCGCGTCAGGGTCTCTCGTAAAATTGCAATTGTTGTTGGTTTTGACAAACAATCATTCATTCCTGCATTAATACAGCGTTGCTTTTCTTCTGCCATTGCATTAGCAGTTAATGCGATAACGGGTAAGCTAAACTCTAAGCGCCGCAGTTCTTTTGCCAGCTGATAACCATCCATATTTGGCATATTTACATCCGTTAAAACAATATCAACGTGATGATTATTTAGATATTTTAGTGCATCTAATCCATCTATTGCAGTGCCTGTAGTAAAACCGATAGACGCTAATTGTTCACTCAATAATGCTCGGTTAATTGGGTGGTCATCGACAATTAACACATGGCATTCACCTAACGAATTATCAGCAACCAATGGTTGATTTGCTATATTATTTTTCTGCGATTGCTCAATCGTTTTCATGATGACTTTATCAATTAAAACAGGAAACTTATCTAATTGATATGTATTATAAATCCATTGGTGTGATTTTATTTCGTGAAGTTCACCGGCATAAAAACTTGATAACTGGATATGATCTTCACAGGTTATACCTCCGGTATACTCATAATCGGTTATTAGCAGGTCATAATTTTGTGTTTTATCAATCGAGTGATGACCCACAACCGTAAATTGCTCATGACTTAACAAGCGTAAAAGAAAATTCATTAAAAATTCATTTCGGCACGAGATAGCAATACGATAATGTGCACGATATTCTGGAATGTTTTTCTTAATATATTCTTGACCATATAAAGGAATACGAATAGTAAATGAGCTACCAAGCCCAATTTGGGAATTGACCTCAATATCACCATCCATGAGGTTAATCAGTTTTTCACAAATCGCTAATCCTAACCCTGTTCCTTTATGACCGATATTATTTTGGTCATGAACTTGAAAAAATGGGTCAAACAACTGCATGACCACTGCATGGGTCATTCCAATTCCTGAATCACGTATTTCAATCTTTAAATAATTCTCATCTTTCCAAACATACAGCAATACAAAGCCTGATTCTGTAAATTTAATACTGTTATTAACAATATTAGAAACCACTTGTTGTAAACGCACAGAATCGTTCAAAATGAGATCAGGAATGTTAGGTTCAATATAAGAATATAATGATATTTTTTTCTTAGACACTAATGGCAAGTAGTTCGCTAATACGAACTCAAAAACTTCACGACAATTAAACAGTTTGCTTTCTATTTTCAACTGCTTAGATTCAATTTTTGAAAAGTCCAAAATATCACTAATAATCTGTAATAAAAGCGACGATGAGTTATCCATAGTGGAAACCAAACGTGTCGCTTTCTCAGATAACTCATAACGTTGTAGCAATTCTATGTTACCAATAATGCCATATAACGGTGTTCTTAATTCATGGCTTACTGTCGCTAAGAACATCGACTTAGCATGGTTCGCTTGTTCCGCTGCATCGGCTACATCTTGCAACGATTTTTCCATTTGAACACGAATACTGATGTCCACTAATACACAAATAGCGACATCTTCATTCTGATAACGAGAGTTTACAAAGCTAATTTGTAAATGTGTGCCATTGGTTGTCACCACATCAATATAATTGCTCGTTTTTTGGCGAATGATTGTTAATATTCGCTGTTTATCATCTTCATTTAATAGCCGGAAATAGTCATGAGCTAATTCATTACTAAGGATATTACCTCCATCGGTTAATCTTAAAATGATGATACCGACAGGTGCTGATGCCACTATTTTGTGATTGAATTGTTCATGCTCTTCAAGCCGTATCGCGGTGTTCTCTGCAGGTTCTAGCATTTTCCTTTCAAGTAACCAAATTAAAAAGAAAATTAGCCCACCCGTAAAAATATTAAGGACAATACCGTAAAAAATAGTATTTTCTAAACTAGTTAATATTTCAGACGTCGCAATGGAGAAAATGACCGTAATTTGAGAGGGCAGTAAGCGTTTTTTGAAGATTAATTTTGAATAATCTGAGTTAAAACCAAAGAATGAAGGCTCTGAAATATTGAGTAACGCTGAGCTCTTAGGGTTGATATCGATAGGAGAATATAAAACAGGCTGGTTATAGTCGTTAATTATTAGTATTTCGATAGCTTTATTTCGGCGTATATTGAATTGATTCAAGTTAATTGAACGTTCTAACCCAATAAACGCAGGCAGCATGTTATCGTGCTTGATTGCCTGAATTAAGTAAACTTGCCCATAATCTGGCTGTGCACCATGCATAATTGTAAATAAATTGCGCTCTTTTCCTTGTAACCTCAAGCCTTGGTAAGTCCGCACACTTTCATAGCTGACTTTTTTGAGTATTTCGATATCAGATATTGTTGAGCGGATCGGATAATCCACCATACAATAACTTCTTGAACCAACTAAAAAGACATGGTTTAAAGCTTGAGGTGCAGCAATACTCTCTTTCCAAAAGTAATTCAGTTGTTCAAAAGCCTGCAAGTAATTCTCTGCTCTATCCCTAAAATAATCACAATCCGTATTCGGCGTTAATTTATAGAAAGAGTAATTAGATGCGTTCGGTAATTCGAGAAATTTACTTGGAAGATTCTTTACTTCTGTCGATTCTTGTAGCTTTACTCGATATAGCTCAGTCATTGACTGGATAGAATTAAGTGTCGCTCCGGTTTGTTGAATATAGGCTTGCAGGTTTTCATAACCCGAATAGAACTGTTGACGAATGTCCGATTTGTATTCATTAAATTGCGAATAAAGGAAGAATAAAGTAATAAAAACGCCCATACCCCACAACATCAAGCCGAGGATACGAAATAAATCCCGAGAAAGTCTAAGTGATGTTTTAAACGAGGGTAAATATCTCAAGCGCTTTCCTGTATATTCGATACTATGACCGCTAATTATACTCGATTACATGATAAAAAAGCGACTAACATGAAAAGTATTAAAATTAAGACATTAAGGTTAGAAACTAAAACGGGCAGCTAATTACGCTACCCGTTCATTAAATTAAACGCGATGATTACTCTTGATCGTCGATATTTGCATCATCAACACCATTTTCTTCAGTGTTTTCATTTGCAATCTCATCATCATTGTTTTCATCGTCATCTGTTTCAGCAACGCGCTGCAAACCAACAACTTTTTCATCTTCAGCGGTTCTAATCAAGGTAACACCTTGAGTATTACGGCCAACGACGCTCACTTCAGACACCCGTGTACGAACTAATGTGCCGGCATCCGTGATCATCATGATTTGGTCTGTTTCATCAACCTGAATCGCGCCAACTACATTCCCGTTTCGCTCACTCACTTTAATGGAGATAACACCTTGAGTTGCACGAGATTTAGTTGGGTATTCAGCTTCTTCAGTACGTTTACCGTAACCATTTTCTGTCACAGTTAAGATATGCCCTTCTCCACGTGGAATAATCAAAGAAACGACTTTGTCGTTATCCATTAATTTAATACCACGTACACCTGTTGCGGTACGTCCCATAGGACGAACGGCATCTTCAGCGAAGCGCACAACTTTACCCTGAGCTGAAAACAGCATGACTTCGTTTGAACCATCTGTTAAATCAACACCAATCAGTTCATCACCGTCATTCAAGTTCACCGCAATAATACCGGCACTTCTTGGGCGACTAAACTCTTGTAAAGGCGTTTTCTTCACAGTACCACTCGCCGTTGCCATGAAGACGTTGTAACCCTCTTCATATTCACGTACAGGTAAGATGGCCGTAATACGCTCATCTTGTTCTAGTGGTAATAAGTTAACAATTGGGCGACCACGAGCGCCACGGCTCGCTTCTGGTAATTGGTAAACTTTCATCCAATATAACCGACCACGGCTTGAGAAACACAAGATGGTATCATGTGTATTGGCGACCAATAATCGTTCAATGAAGTCTTCGTCTTTAGTTCTTGCCGCAGACTTACCTTTACCACCACGGCGCTGTGCTTCGTAATCAGACAGAGGCTGATATTTCACATAACCTTGATGAGATAATGTCACCACTACATCTTCTTGGTTGATCAAATCTTCAATATTGATGTCTGCGGTATTTTCTGTAATTTCTGTACGACGAGGGTCGTTGTAGGTATCACGAATAATTTCTAACTCTTCGCGAATCACTTCCATCAAACGTTCAGGGCTGCGTAAAATAAACAGTAAAGCTTCAATTTGCACTAGAAGTTCACGGTACTCTTCCAGTAATTTTTCGTGCTCAAGGCCCGTTAATTTTTGGAGGCGTAAGTCCAAAATAGCTTGGGCTTGTTGTTCAGTCAGGAAATATTGCCCTTCATGCACACCAAACTGAGGCTCTAACCACTCAGGACGAGCGGCGTCATCACCCGCGCGTTCTAGCATCGCAGCAACATTACCCAGATCCCAAGAGCGTGCAATTAGCCCTGCTTTTGCTTCGGCAGGCGTTGGTGCTTTACGGATCAGTTCAATAATTGGGTCAATATTAGCCAGAGCGATTGCTAATGCTTCAAGGATATGAGCACGGTCACGCGCTTTGCGTAATTCAAAAATCGTACGACGAGTGACAACTTCACGACGGTGACGCACAAAAGCAGCAATGATATCTTTTAAATTCAGTATTTTGGGTTGCCCTTGATGTAGAGCTACCATATTGATACCAAAAGAAACTTGCAATTGGGTCAATGAATATAAGTTGTTTAGTACAACTTCACCCACCGCATCGCGTTTAACTTCAATAACAATGCGCATACCGTCTTTATCCGACTCGTCACGCAGTGCACTGATACCCTCAACGCGTTTGTCTTTAACTAATTCTGCAATTTTTTCAATCAAGCGAGCTTTATTCACTTGATAAGGGATTTCGCTGACAATAATGGTTTCACGACCATTTTTCTCATCGACTTCCACTTCAGCGCTTGCACGGATATAGACCTTGCCACGCCCTGTACGATATGCATCAATAATCCCACGACGGCCGTTGATAATCGCCGCTGTAGGGAAGTCAGGCCCTGGAATGTGTTCCATTAAGCCTTCAATACTGATGTCTTCATCTTCTATATAGGCAAGACAACCGTTAATCACTTCCCCTAAATTGTGAGGTGGAATATTGGTTGCCATCCCAACAGCAATACCTGACGACCCATTAACCAAAAGGTTGGGGATTTTCGTCGGCATAACTTCAGGAATTTGCTCTGTTCCATCATAGTTTGGAACGAAATCAACGGTTTCTTTTTCAAGGTCAGCCAGTAGCTCATGGGCAATTTTCGCCATACGGATTTCCGTATAACGCATTGCCGCTGCGGAGTCTCCGTCAACTGAACCGAAGTTTCCCTGACCATCAACCAGCATGTAACGCATTGAGAAAGGCTGTGCTAGACGAACGATTGTCTCGTAAACAGCGCTATCACCATGTGGATGGTATTTACCGATGACGTCCCCAACAATACGGGCAGATTTTTTATAGGGTTTATTCCAATCATTTCCCAATACATTCATCGCAAACAGTACTCTGCGGTGTACTGGCTTCAGTCCATCTCGAACATCTGGAAGTGCACGGCCGACAATAACGGACATTGCATAATCCAAATACGAACTTTTAAGCTCTTCTTCGATATTAACTGGTGTGATTTCTCTGGCAATCTCGCTCATGGAACCACTGTCCCTCATAACTTCGGATTCAAAGAGTAGAACTATACCACAATTCGCCAATTTAATAAAAATAAGAGACGGGTATTTGTCTTCCAAGCTATGTATAATAGCGGAAAATTAAGTTTATGTGTCCGAAACTTGAGGGTTTATCAATTAATAACTGCAATAATTGCATTGTTGTTTATATTTTAGCCATCAATTCTTATCGGACCGCTATCTCCCCCTACTGAACATAGTTTAAATATAATTATCGTTAATAGGCTTTAGGGAATAGGTTAAAAATAGGAGCTTCTTTGTATGAATGACACCCAAACCCCAACGTACCTTAACGTCGATAAGCAAGAGATCGAGAAATTTGAGTCCATCGCTTCGCGTTGGTGGGACTTAGAAGGTGAATTTGCCCCACTACACCGCATCAACCCTTTACGTTTAGGTTATATTATGCAGCGTGTAGACGGTGTTTTCGGTAAAAAAATTCTTGATGTTGGTTGTGGCGGTGGCATTTTATCCGAAAGTATGGCGCGTGAAGGTGCAGAAGTCACCGGCCTTGATATGGGGGCTGAACCCTTAATGGTCGCACGCTTACATTCTCTTGAGTCAGGTATTCCGGTTGAATATGTCCAAGAAACCGTCGAACAGCACGCAGACAAGCACCCTCAAGCCTATGATGTTGTCACATGTATGGAGATGCTTGAACATGTTCCGGACCCTCAGTCTGTCGTTAGAGCTTGCGCTAAATTAGTGAAACCGGGTGGACACGTGATTTTTTCAACCATTAACCGTAACAAAAAAGCATGGTTAATGGCTGTTGTCGCAGCTGAATATATTATGAAAATCGTGCCTAAAGGGACTCATGATGCCAACAAATTTATTCGCCCTTCTGAGTTAATTGGCTGGATTGACGGAACACCACTGAAAGATAAACATATCATAGGGTTACACTTCAACCCATTAACGGATAAATTCTGGCTAGGGCCAAATGTTGATGTAAATTATATGCTGCATACTGTGAGCGAATAGTCATTCAGTCGTGAAAAGAATAAATCACAAGCAGTACGTTTAAGAAAGCAGCAAACGATCGCAGTTTACAAAATTTATTTTAGTCCTCATGTCGGAAGCATTTTTTTTATTAATGCCTTTTACCATGCAGCTTACCGACATGATCTGTTTTCTTATCCAACCAGTTATCCACAAGATCCCTCTAATTTGTTCACTTGATAAAATCACATATTAACATTATCTTGTTATGGTATTCTAAACAAACTACTACATATAGTGGTACAAGCAAACATAACACTACTAGCCTCATGGCATTACACCATGAGCTTTTTTATGTTTTTTTAACCCATTTGTAGTTCAACCAAGGTGTACTTGCTCATGAACCAGAGTCTGTTAGTCACAAAGCGTGATGGACATAAAGAACGCATTGATCTCGACAAAATCCACAAGGTAATAACCTGGGCCGCGGAAGGCCTAAGTAACGTATCCGTTTCTCAAGTGGAGTTACGTTCACAGATTCAGTTTTATGATGGGATCAGAACTTCTGACATTCACGAAACGATGATCAAAGCAGCAGCAGATTTAATTACGGGTGATACACCTGATTACCAATACTTAGCTGCACGTCTTGCTATTTTTAACTTACGCAAGAAAGCCTATGGCCAGTTTGAACCGCCTGCATTATATAAGCATGTTAAACACCTCGTCGAAATGGGGAAATATGACAAGCATTTGCTGGAAGACTACTCTGAAGCAGAGTTCGAGCAAATGGATAGCTTTATAGACCATTGGCGTGATATGAATTTTTCCTATGCTGCGGTAAAACAGCTTGAAGGAAAATATTTAGTTCAAAACCGTGTTACCGGTGAAATTTATGAAAGCGCACAGTTTTTATACATTTTAGTTGCTGCTTGCCTGTTTTCACATTACCCAAAAGAGACGCGTCTCGATTATATTCGCCGTTTCTATGACGCCGTTTCAACATTCAAAATTTCATTACCTACGCCAATTATGGCGGGGGTACGTACTCCTACACGTCAATTCAGCTCTTGTGTACTGATTGAGTGTGGTGACAGCTTAGATTCCATCAATGCCACTTCAAGCGCAATTGTGAAATATGTCTCACAGCGTGCAGGTATTGGGGTAAATGCAGGCCGCATTCGTGCATTAGGCAGCCCAATTCGTGGTGGTGAAGCGTTCCACACTGGTTGTATTCCGTTCTATAAACACTTCCAAACTGCGGTGAAATCTTGTTCGCAAGGTGGTGTTCGTGGTGGTGCTGCAACCTTGTTCTACCCTATTTGGCACCTTGAAGTTGAAAGTTTATTGGTACTGAAAAATAATCGTGGGGTTGAAGGTAACCGTGTTCGCCATATGGATTACGGTGTGCAACTCAACAAGTTAATGTATGAGCGTTTGATTAAAAACCAAGATATTACATTATTCAGTCCATCAGACGTTCCAGGTCTTTATGATGCATTTTTCGCTGATCAAGACGAATTTGAACGTTTATATGTGAAATACGAACAAGATGAAAATATTCGCAAATCCAGTGTTAAAGCGGTTGAGCTATTTTCATTAATGATGCAAGAACGTGCGTCTACTGGCCGAATCTATATTCAAAACGTTGACCACTGTAATACACATAGCCCATTTGACCCACAGGTTGCCCCTGTTCGTCAGTCAAACTTATGTTTAGAAATTGCACTGCCAACTAAGCCATTAAATAACATTAATGACGAGAACGGTGAAATTGCGCTGTGTACATTATCGGCATTTAACTTAGGGGCGATTGATAGCCTAGATGAATTAGAAGAGCTGGCAATATTAGCTGTTCGTGCTCTTGATGCACTGCTTGACTACCAAGATTACCCAATCATTGCGGCGAAGCAAGGCTCAATGGGGCGTCGTACACTCGGTATTGGGGTGATTAACTACGCTTATTATCTCGCGAAGCACGGTGTTCGTTATTCTGACGGTAGTGCGAACAATTTAACGCACAAAACATTCGAAGCCATTCAGTATTATCTATTAAAAGCCTCGAATGAGTTAGCAAAAGAGCAAGGTGCTTGCCCATGGTTCAATGAAACAACTTATGCACAAGGCGTTTTACCTATCGATACCTATAAAAAAGAGCTCGATAAGTTAACTAATGAACCTTTGCATTACGATTGGGAAGCTTTACGCCAAGATATTAAACAACATGGTCTGCGTAACTCGACACTGTCTGCATTGATGCCTTCAGAGACATCATCACAGATTTCTAACGCAACCAATGGTATTGAGCCACCACGTGGTTATATCAGTATTAAAGCCTCTAAAGATGGTATTTTGCGTCAAGTAGTGCCAGATTACGAAAATCTGAAAGGCGCATACGAGCTACTATGGCAAATGCCTTCAAACAGTGGCTATTTACAACTCGTTGGTATCATGCAGAAATTTATCGACCAGTCGATTTCTGCTAACACAAACTATGACCCGACTCGTTTTGAGAGCGGCAAAGTACCAATGAACCAATTGCTAAAAGATTTATTGCTCGCCTATAAGTTTGGTGTGAAAACACTTTACTACCACAACACCCGCGATGGGGCGGAAGATGTTCAGGGCGATCTGGAAGAAGTTGTTGAGTCAGCGGATTCCGATTGCGAAGGCGGCGCGTGTAAAATTTAATAGGAATTGTTATGTCACATACATATACAACATTTTCACAGAAAAAAAATGACCAAATGCTGGAGCCGATGTTTTTCGGCCAACCAGTTAACGTGGCACGCTATGATCAGCAAAAGTACCCTATTTTTGAAAAGCTGATTGAAAAACAATTGTCGTTTTTCTGGCGCCCTGAAGAAGTTGACGTATCTCGCGACCGTATTGACTATAACGCGTTGCCAGACCACGAAAAACATATTTTTATCAGTAATCTGAAATACCAAACGCTGCTGGACTCTATTCAGGGCCGCAGCCCTAATGTGGCATTATTGCCGCTGATTTCGATTCCTGAACTGGAAACTTGGGTTGAAACGTGGGCGTTTTCTGAAACTATCCACTCACGTTCATATACACACATTATTCGTAATATTGTAAATGACCCAGCCATTATTTTTGACGATATCGTTGAAAATGAAGAAATTTTAAAACGTGCTAAAGATATTTCTGGTTTTTACGATGACCTGATCGAAATGACCAATTACTATCATATGTTTGGTGAAGGCACGCATACTTGTAACGGCAAACAAGTCACTGTTTCTCTACGTCAATTGAAGAAACAGCTGTATCTGTGCCTAATGAGCGTCAATGCGCTCGAAGCCATCCGTTTCTATGTTAGCTTTGCCTGTTCATTTGCGTTTGCTGAACGCGAACTGATGGAAGGAAATGCTAAAATCATCAAGCTAATCGCACGTGATGAAGCGCTGCACTTAACTGGAACACAACACATGTTGAACCTGTTGCGCTCAGGGCAAGATGACCCAGAAATGGCCGAAATCGCGGCAGAGTGCGAACAAGAGTGTTATGACCTGTTCGTTCAAGCAGCAGAGCAAGAAAAAGAGTGGGCTGACTATTTATTCAGCGAAGGCTCTATGATTGGTTTAAATAAAGATATTTTATGCCAATATGTTGAATATATTACTAACATTCGCATGCAAGCTGTTGGCCTGAAATTGCCATTTGAAGCACGTTCAAACCCAATTCCATGGATCAACGCATGGTTGGTGTCTGATAACGTACAAGTTGCGCCTCAAGAGGTTGAAGTGAGTTCTTATTTAGTCGGCCAAATTGACTCTCAAGTCGATACCGACGATTTGAGCGACTTCGAACTGTAAGTATGGCAAGCCATAAAATCACCCTGCGGTTAACGCAGGGTGTTCAAGTCCCCTACCATACCGAAGTTCACTCCTGTTTGCTGGAAGCCTTAGAAGACAGCCGTATTCCTGTAGAATATCAATGTCGTGAAGGTTACTGCGGTTCGTGCCGAGTGACATTATTGCATGGTAAAGTGGGTTATAAACAAAAACCCATCGCATTTGTACAAGATGGCGAGATCCTTCCCTGCTGCTGCCATCCGCTATCGGATATTGAAATCGGTTAATCTAAAATAGGTGATTGCACAGCGGTTTATCCGTTACCTGTGCAATCACTTTTTATTCACTTACTTTATTGATTATAAATAACCATACAAACCTGCAAATACCCAGCCAAACACACAAGACACACCCACCCCAATTAACCCCGGTAGAATGAAACTGTGGTTGATAACAAATTTACCAATACGCGTTGTTCCAGAACGGTCAAATTGAATTGCCGCAAGATCACTTGGATAAGTCGGTAAAATGTAGTAACCATAACACGCAGGCGCAGAAGCGATAATATAGGCAGGGTCAACACCAATACCTAATGCAATTGGCACAACAGCGGCTAGTGCAGCGGCTTGAGAGTTAACAAACTTAGAAACTAATAACAAGATGACAGCATAAGCCCAAGGGAAATCTTTCACTAAAGAACCTAACGTTCCTTTAATTTCATCCATGTGTGCGCCGAACATGGTTTCCGCCATCCAAGCGATACCATACACCGCCACGATAGCAATCATCCCTGAACGGAATACTTCATTCTTTGAAATTTGCCCAGGATTGGTCTTACAGATAATGATAATTAGCGCACCCGCTAATAACATAAACATCTGGATGACTAAAACCATAGATAACGGCTTACCATTAACTAACGGCCTTAGTTCAGAGAATGCGCCAAGTAGTGCAACAACTGCGATAGAGGCTAAAAAAATCCACATCGCGACCCAGTTAATTTTCGGTAACTTTGTATTTAGCAGTGTCACACTGTCACCATAAACATAATCATGGTTTTCAGGGACTGAGATAAACTCTTGGAATACAGGGTCTTTATCGAGATCTTTACCTCTAAACCAACTGAAAATACCAATAGCTAAAATACCAATTAACGTTGATGGGATAGTAATTGCTAATAAATCCAAAAATTCGAGTGACTTACCATTGATTGTCACACCATTTAGCATTGCTACTAGTGAAACAACCGCGACTGAAACCGGACTGGCGATAATCCCCATTTGCGCGCCAATACTACTCGCGGCCATCGGTCTTTCTGGACGGATATTATTTTTAATCGCCGCATCGTAGATGATAGGTAAAATCGTATATACCACATGCCCTGTACCACACAAAATGGTTAAGATACATGTCACAAAAGGTGCCACAATAGAAATGTACTTAGGGTTTTTCCGCAGTAGTCGTTCTGCAATTTGCAGCATGACATCTAAACCGCCTGATGCTTGTAACGTCGCTGATGCGGCAACAACAGCAATGATAACAAGCATAACATCAACAGGCGGTTTTCCAGGCGGTAAACCAAAACCAAAAACTAAGATAACTAGGCCAACACCACCTAATAGCCCGAGTGCCATTCCCCCTTTTTTTGCTCCATAGAATAAGCAAACAAGGATAATGGCGAGTTGAATCATAAAGTCCATAGTTCCATCCTTTATATATATGTTTGCATATATTATCGGGATGATTTTCAAGCATTAATTTGATTTATGATAACTTCAAAATCAATTTAGTTTTATTTTTTATGCTTTTATTTTGACCTCATCACATAATTTACATTAAGTAACTGACATACTGTACAGTTAGCTGCCATTTTAATAAAAATCAACTAATTACCACACCTTTTTTAACAAACCACCCCATTTAAATTTACCTTTAGTCACTATAAATCATCATTTTTTCTTCACTTAATTAACCCTGATTATTGTCTTTAGTTTCGCTATCTACTTGATTATCAGTGTAAACTTATAATTACACCAGCTGTAATTTACATTTGACAGCGAACTTTCGATCGCATAATCTGCATCACTTGTTAATTATTGAAATTCAATCAGAGGAACTTGTGAAGAATCGTACGCTTGGCAGTGTGTTAATCGTTGCAGGGACAACAATAGGTGCAGGGATGTTGGCAATGCCACTTGCCGCTGCAGGAGTCGGTTTCACAGGCATCGTTTGCTTGCTTGTTGGATTATGGATGTTAATGAGTTATACCTCATTACTATTAGTCGAAGTGTATCAGCATAACCCTACAAATATGGGCCTAGGCTCCGTCGCTAAAAAATATCTGGGTCCTGTTGGCCAAATAGTGACTGGGCTCAGTATGCTGCTATTAATGTACGCATTAACAACCGCTTACATCGGTGGTGCAGGCGTATTAATTTCAGATAGCCTGTCTTCTTGGTGGGGAATTAACATTTCAACCAACACTGCCATTATCGCATTTACTATTATTGGTGGTGCAGTCGTGTGCATTGGCACACATTCAGTCGATTTTATTAACCGTATTTTATTTACAGCAAAAACGATTTTTTTGGTCATCATGCTCGTTGTGATGATGCCACATGCTGAAGCGGTAAACTTAAGCACTATGCCGATTGAAAAAGGCCTTGTTTTGGCCGCAGTGCCCGTTATTTTTACCTCTTTTGGTTTTCATGGTAGCGTACCGAGTTTAGTTAACTATATGAATGGAGATGTACGTAAATTACGTATGATTTTCATTACCGGAAGTGCAATTCCTTTAGTAGCTTATATTCTATGGCAAATCGCTACGTTAGGTTCTATTCCATCACACACCTTTATCGGGATCCTAGCGCAGGAGTCTGGCCTTAATGGGTTACTCACCGCAATTCGCGATGTTGTTGCTACACCTCGAGTCAATATTGCCGTCAGCCTATTTATGGATTTAGCGTTAGCCACGTCTTTCTTAGGTGTTGCATTGGGCTTATTTGATTACCTCGCAGATTTGTTCAAGCGTAGCAACCATTTTATCGGTCGTGCACAAACAGGCTTGCTTACCTTTGTTCCGCCATTATTGGCCGCCCTATTCTTTAGTAGTTTCGTACAAGCATTAACTTATGCCGCTGTCGCGCTCTCAGTCTTAGCACTGATTATTCCTGCACTGTTAACCCTACGTGTACGTAAATTAGAAACTCAAGGTGGGTATCAAGTTAAAGGCGGTACACCTATTTTAGCCTTAGTGTTGGCATGTGGTGTGGCAGTAATCGCTATCCAATTTTCGATTGTTGCCGGATTTTTACCAAACGTTGGCTAAACTATTCGCTTATTAATAATATTCTAAAGATATAAAAAAACCGCCAAGCGTAGTATTTGGCGGTTTTTTCGAGATTCAAACGGTTAAATCTAATAAATGATAAATTTAATAATCTTAGAATGAAAGGCCAGCCCCTACATACCAGCCATCGGCAACTTTATCGCTACTATTGCCATGAGTCCCTTTCATTTCAATCAAGCGATAACCTGCATCAATAGATAAAGGTTTAAATACGGTATAACGTGCACCCGCTTTCGCTTCGACATAAGACTTGCTACCTGAGGTCAATGACTCAGGAGCACCATAGGCTTCACCATAAATATTTAATGAAGGCATAGCCTGCCAATTTAACCCACCACCAACCGCTAATGCAGCACCACTACTATTGTGATCCGGTGATAAATATAACCCTTTACCCCCGACAAATGCAGAGAAAGGCCCAACAGGTAAACCAAATGTGGCACCAATACTACCCGTTTGCCCATCATGGTCACTACGAGCCCAAGAACCGTTAAATGCTAACCCTGCATTTTGGTTACCTAACCCTGCAGACAGCTCAGTAAAATGTTCACCCGCTTGTGCACTGACTGAAACTGCATGGGCAGTACCTACGAACAATGGTGACATCGCTGCTGCTAATAATAATAGTTTGCGCATTATTTTATCCTCTTGATATTATTACCTATGGATACTACGCGAATTTTACCCTATTTTCAGCCATTCTTACCTAGATTTACGCTATAGCCTTTATAAAAGCCGACTTTATTCATTACAAAATTTCACAAATCAAAAATTTTAGTGCGAAAAAGTGCGATGAATACCGTTTTTTTCACGGGTAATCACAGTAATTGGTTATATTAATTAGATAATCAATTCCATAATAACTATACTGAATTACAAGTTTATTGTAGTCCTGTTTTTTATTTTTTACAAAATATTAACTTATTAGTTAGGTTTGTGTAGTCCATTAATCCAAACAAAGGAGCATTGTGATGAAAAAGAAAGGCCTTACTACCGCCTCGGGCGCCCCGGTCGCCAATAATAATAATGTGATGACAGCAGGTAAACGTGGCCCAATGTTATTACAGGATGTTTGGTTTTTAGAGAAACTTGCCCATTTTGACCGTGAAGTGATCCCTGAAAGACGCATGCACGCAAAAGGTTCTGGCGCTTTCGGTACGTTTACTGTAACTCATGATATTAGCCGCTATACTCGCGCAAAAATTTTCTCTGAAGTAGGGAAAAAAACTGAAATGTTTGCTCGCTTCTCTACCGTTGCAGGTGAGCGCGGGGCTGCCGACGCAGAACGTGATATTCGTGGTTTCGCATTAAAATTTTATACTGAAGAAGGCAACTGGGATATGGTGGGTAACAACACCCCTGTGTTCTATTTCCGCGACCCATTAAAATTCCCTGATTTAAACCACGTAGTTAAGCGCGACCCTCGCTCTAACCTGCGTACAATGGAACATAAATGGGCCTTTTTCTCTCAGTTACCAGAATCTTTACACCAGTTAACCATTGATGCTAGTGACCGTGGCATACCACAAAGTTACCGTCATATGCACGGGTTTGGTAGCCACACTTATAGTTTCATCAACAGTAATAATGAACGCTTCTGGGTTAAATTCCATTTCCGTTGCCAACAAGGTATTCAGAATCTGTCTGATGAACAAGCAGAGCAATTAGTCGGTAAAGATAGAGAAAGTTCACAACGCGATCTGTTTGAATCCATTGAGAAAGGGGATTTCCCACGCTGGAATTTGCAAGTGCAAATTATGCCAGAGAAAGAAGCCTCTCAAGTTCCTTATAACCCATTTGACTTAACCAAAGTTTGGCCGCACAAAGATTATCCATTAATTGATGTCGGTTATTTTGAACTTAATCGTAACCCAGACAACTACTTTGCTGACGTAGAACAAGCGGCGTTTAGCCCAGCTAACGTGGTTCCGGGTATCGGTTTCTCACCAGATAGAATGTTACAAGGCCGTTTATTCTCCTATGGAGATGCCCATCGTTATCGCCTTGGGGTTAACCACCACCAAATCCCAGTGAACGCCCCACGTTGCCCATTCCATAATTACCACCGTGATGGCGCAATGCGCGTTGACGGTAATAGCGGCAACCATGTGACCTATGAGCCAAATGAAGCCGGCTTATTCCAAGAGCAACCTGACTTTAGCGAACCGCCATTATCTATTGAAGGTGCCGCTGACCATTGGGATCACCGCGAAGACCAAGATTACTTCAGCCAACCACGTGCATTATATGAGTTATTAGATGATGCCGAGCACCAACGTATGTTTAAACGTATTGCGGGCGAACTGATTGACGCGACAGAAGCCACTCAAGTGCGCCAAATCGAGTTATTTAAACAAGTTCACCCAGAATACGGCGCTGGTGTTGAAAAAGCATTAAAAGCACTAAAATAGTGTAATTTATTAAGTGGTGGGGATAACCCCACCACTATTTCACCCTATTCCTGCATTCTAGCTAACAACCACTTTTTCAGTTGTTGTCTCGACACTTTTATTCCCCCAGCTTTCAATTCAGGGTCTAAATAATAAAAGGCCATAGGATATTGGTATGGTGCGAGTTTATCTTTTAGCCAATCCGCCAGCTGATGTAAACCTACGGACTCATTTGCTTCAATAACCGCGACAGGGCGTTGCCCAAATTGCACATCATCAATGGGGATAATAAAACTTTGGCTGATATCAGGGTATGAATTGATGACTGACTCGATATCTTCTGGTTGAACACATTCCCCACCACTGATAAATAAATTATCTAAACGACCAAGGATCTGATACTCGCCATCAATAAATGCTCCTTTATCGTTGGTTTTAAACCAGTTATCTAGGCAATTTAAAGGGTGAATTTGCCCATCAAACCAATAACCAAGCGCTTGGCTGTCTGATTGGATTTGAATTTCACCACCCACAAGACGAATTTGCTTACCTTTTAAGGGTAAACCAACGCCTTTCTTGCCATCTGCCCGTTTAGCACAAACTGTAGAAGCCATTTCTGTCATCCCATAGCCACTCCAACACGCAATTCCATGTTGTTGTGCCAAGTCCGTGAGTGTTGAAGGGATACTGGCTCCGCCCAATAAAACGGCTTTCAACGCTATATTCGCCATTGAGTTATCATTCAATAAACGCCATAGCTGGGTCGGCACCAAAGAGGCATGAGTCACCCCATGTAATGCCTGGGCTAAAGAGAGATTTTTTACCGCAAGTGCGCCGCCTTGCAAAAGCCAACGCCAAACAATACCCTGACCAGATACATGGAATAACGGCAGCGAGAGTAACCAACAATCATCTTGCTGGTAATTCATCATATTAACAACACCGGCAGCGCTATTGAGGTGAGCTGCAACACTGTGAACGGCGGCTTTAGGTAGACCTGTCGACCCCGATGTTAAAATCAACGTAGCAGGCTGCTGAATAGCCTCTTGAAAAACAACCGGAGCAACCTTTTCATCACCAATAAAATGATAATAGAGTTGATAATCTAAATGGCGATAATTGGCTAATAAATTT
This sequence comes from Providencia sp. PROV004, assembly GCF_011045615.1. NCBI lineage: Bacteria > Pseudomonadati > Pseudomonadota > Gammaproteobacteria > Enterobacterales > Morganellaceae > Providencia > Providencia sp. PROV004. Next base: position 1,941,593 of record NZ_CP042859.1, on the reverse strand, counting down.
GATTCATCAGTAAAATCAATGGCTGCGCTAACATTAAGATGAGGCAGTAATTCTGCTAATAACCGTTCTGGGAGGCGGGGATTTAACGGTAAGACACGAGCGCCACACGCAATAAGTGCCAGTTGACTCAATAATAATTCAACTGAATTTTTCCCACGCAAAACGATACACTGCCCTTGTGTTACACCTTGCATTAAAAAGTAAGTTTTAAGGTCAGTAACTTGTTGGCTTACACTTTCCCAAGTCATACTTTGGGACTCAGTTACAAGGGCGATCGCATTGGGACGAAGATTGGCCCAGTGTTGCCAAGGCCAATCTTTAAAGTTATCTAGTTCTGCCATACAAGCGTTAAATCATCTAACTGCTGGAGCGGAATATCACATTGAGGCCAAGGCCGTATCAATTGAGATTGAATAAGTGATACCGTATCTAAGCCTGGAATGGTATTTGGCGTTAGCCAATGTGCTACACGAGCAAGTTGCGTTAAACCAAAGCTACTTTCAATGGATGAACTGATCACGGCTTGTAATCCTAAGCGATGCGCTTCTTCTACTAAGTAGCGGCAATAAGATAAGCTGCCTGTCAGTGTTGGTTTAATTACAATCGCAGAAACGCCTTCCTGCGCCTCAACCATAAAGCCTTCTTCTCGTACACTTTCATCCCAAGCGATACTAATGCCGGTATCCGCTGCAAATTGCAGTGACTCTTCACGGGTTTTGCACGGCTCTTCTAAGAATGCGATACGGTCACGGTAGTCTGGGTTAACATATTTAGCAAAACCGTCAGCTTTTGTTCGAGTCCAACTGCGATTCGCATCCAAGCGCAGTTTCAGTTCTGGAACGGCCTCTAGTAATAAGTTAACCACCATGCCATCACGCACAGCTTCATAGAGCCCAACTTTTACCTTTGCAACCTTTTCGCCTTCCATTGCATCAAGGCTCAAAATGAGGTCATCTGGGTCACCACTGCACAGTGGTGCTTTGCGATAGTCAGCCTCTTTTGGTAGCTCCCCTGTTAACTCCGCTAGAGCACAGCTACAGCCAAAAGCAACAGAGGGTAGTAGACTATTAGAAATTTTGCCTTCTTTCACCCATTCATTCATTCGCTTAATAGTTTCGGCGGTTGCTTCTTCTAATGTTTCACGACTGAATTCAGGTAGAGGCGAAATTTCTCCCCAACCTTCATTATCCCCATCTTGTAAACACACTAAAAGCCCATCACGAGTTTTTAGTCGCTGATAACGAAGGATAACGCCTGCCTCCATTGGCAGGCTGAACGAATAAATACGGGCTTTACGCATTATGGATTACGCTTATATTTAGAGAAGTCTGGAGCACGTTTTTCATTAAAGGCATTACGACCTTCTTGCCCTTCATCTGTCATATAGAACAGCATAGTGGCATTACCGGCTAATTCTTGCAGGCCAGCCTGACCATCACAATCCGCATTTAATGCCGCTTTTAAGCAACGTAATGCCATTGGACTATTTTCTAGCATTTCACGGCACCAACGCACGGTTTCTTTTTCAAGATCTGCGTATGGGACAACTGTGTTAACCAAGCCCATATCTAATGCTTCTTGTGCATTGTATTGGCGGCATAAAAACCAGATTTCACGCGCCTTTTTCTGTCCAACGATACGCGCCATATAGGATGCGCCCCAGCCGCCATCAAATGAACCGACTTTTGGCCCAGTTTGACCAAATATTGCGTTATCCGCAGCAATAGTCAGGTCACACATCATATGTAACACATGGCCACCACCAATTGAGAAACCTGCGACCATCGCAACCACAGGTTTTGGGCAAGTCCGAATTTGGCGTTGAAAATCTAATACGTTAAGGTGATGCGTACCGCTTTCATCACGGTACCCGCCGTAGTCACCACGGATTTTTTGGTCGCCGCCTGCACAGAAAGCTTTTTCGCCCTCACCCGTTAGAATGATAGTACCAATGTGGTCATCATAACGTGCATCTGACAGTGCTTGGATCATTTCTTTCACGGTTTGTGGACGAAAAGCATTACGCACTTCTGGACGGTTAATCGTAATTTTAGCAATTCCTTCAGGAGATTTATGATAGCGAATATCTTCAAACCCTGTAGAGCAATCTTGCCATTCAATTGGTGCGTATAATTTTTCTTCGCTTGGATAAATCATTATCAGATTCCTTTAACCACAGTGTGATAAAAAATGGTGTAGTGCAGTTGCAAAGCCCATGGGGTTTTCCCGATGTGCATTATGCCCTGCATTTTCAATCAGCGTTAACGGCAAAACATATTGTTGCGAAACGCTTCGAAACTTTTGATCCTTTTCGCCACAAAAATAACGATAAGGACAGATTAATTGATGCAATTTGTCCGCCAAAAAAGGTTGCTTTGCTAATGATGTGTTTTCTAGCATAGCAGCAATGCTGTGCGGGTTATTTTGTCCACGTAACTGAATTAACTGTTGGCGCTGAGTGGCCGACAAATCAGCAAATACAGTTTGTTGATACCAGTCATCTAACACTTTTTCAATGGGTTCTGAACGAAAACGTTGCGCCCATGCCTCATCATTAGCAGCTCGAGCAACACGTTCTTGTTCATTGGCTAACCCCACATTCCCGCCTTCAATTACTAAACCTAATAGCCCGTTAGGCTGATAGTGACAGGCAAAATGCATTGCGAGCCGAGCACCGAGTGAATAGCCAACCAAGTAGTATTCATTAATTTGATGATACTGTAAAAGCTCGCTGAGTTGTTGATCAAAATGTGAAAAACTCTGGCATGGCTCTGAATGAGAACCGCCATGACCTGGCAAATCCACAGCTAATGATGGAAAAGTCCGTGTTTGATCAATCACGGGTGACCAGTCATCCGCACTGCCTAACAAACCATGCAACCAAATGATCCAAGGAGCCGATGAGGTAGAATGATGTCGATGAGCGGATAACATTACAATTCCACAACTTCATTAAGCAGCTGTTTTAAAGTACGCGCGCCTTCATCGCTTGCCACCTGTAATTCCACCAACAATGTTCCTTGCTGACTATGCCAAAATTGTTGAACAGTATTTTTTAGTGTTCCCCAATCTGTCGGCGCACAATATTGTAAGCCAAACATTTTCGCAGCAGGCTCGAAACTGACATTTTGCGGCATACAGTAATAATTTTGCCTTGCTTCGTCTGGTGTGGGGAGCATAGAGAAAATTTGCCCGCCATTGTTATTCACGATGATTAGGACTGTCGGTGCTGAAGGTTCTCGCAACAGCGCCAAACTATTCAAATCGTATAAGGCAGAAATATCCCCAACAATAGCTAATGTTGGACGAGCTGTTGCTCGTTGCACTCCCGCCATGGTAGAAATCAGACCATCAATACCACTTGCGCCGCGGTTGCTATATACCGGATAGCCTAATGGAAGTTGTGCGAGTGCATCCACCAAACGAACAATTAAGCTATTTCCAACAAATAGTTGACCTCGTGGTGAGAGTAGTTCTGGCAATTGAAATGCAACCGCCGCTTCGGAAAACTGGTCATGTAACTGTTGGTGTACATGGTGTTGGGCTTTTTGCGCTAACGTCTGCAGAGATTCACACCACAAACTTCTCGGCTGTGCAGGATGGTTGTCCAGCCAACCTTTAATTGAACAGGTTAACTTTCTTCCCCTATGATTAGCTGGGTCTAGCCGTTGAGGTATCGAGTCGATAATCCAATACTCTTGCGGTTCACAATTGGCTTGCCATTGTAATAGCCGTTTTCCTGTTAAGCTTGAACCAAACTGGACAACTAATTCTGCATGTTTTAAAACCTGTTGAGCATCGGGATGCTGAAGCCATAAATCTGCGCAAGGGTATGGCTGCCCTGTTTGAGATAACACATCACCTATAACTGGCCATCCGAGTTCTTGAGCCCATTTAGCAACGAGCTCCCCTTCACTCGCACTCATTCTACCGGCAAGCACAACGCCTTTTTTTTGCCGCCAAAAATACCAATCTGCCACTAGAGCGACAGAATGAGTTAACGGTTCAGTGAGCCACGGGTGGCTCGAATTCCACCATTCCCCAAGGGTTTTCTGCCATTCATGTTCCCCATCCATATCACCATATAGTGGCTCAGCAAATGGGCAGTTGATATGAAATGCACCATGGCGTAACTGGTTCATGCCATTATCAATAGCGGTTACCAACCATTTAGCTGAAATATCTTGTGTCGGCCTTGGCAACATTAATGATTGAGCAGGATGAGATGCAAAAATATGCGTCTGCCGAATAGCCTGATTAGCACCGCAATCAATCAATTCAGGGGGCCTATCTGCGGTGAGAAAAATAACTTTTTCTCCAGTTAGTCCAGCTTCTATCAATGATGGATAAAGGTTTGCAACCGCAGTCCCTGACGTCACAATGACACCTACTGGCTCATTGCTGGCTTTTGCCAATCCAAGTGCCAGATGACCCAAACCACGCTCATCGAAATGGGTGTGACAATGTAATTTGGCGTTATTGATGGCAGCCAGAGTCAAAGGCGTCGAACGAGAGCCTGGCGCAATACAGATATGTTTCATTCCGTGGCGAGATAGTGCTTCAATAATCACTTCAGCCCAACGGAGATTAAAAGCAGAATTCGACATAATATGCTCAGCAAATTATTAGTTATCAACTAGTTTAGACTGGCTGAAATAAATTTCTTGATCTCAGAACAATTTTTGGTGAACTAATTGAAATAAAAGAAAATAACCATTTTAACTTTATGGTTTTTCGTTATTTCCAAACAAAGATTTAAGCCCCGCCGCTTTATTTTCAATTTCTATCCACTCTTGCTCTGGGTCTGAGCCACTGACAATGCCCGCACCTGAATATAATGAGACATGCGCACCTTCTATTTGTGCACAACGTAGAGATACCGCAAATTCACTTTTATTTAAGCTAATAAACCCGCCAGTTCCTGCATACCAGCCACGAGAAAAGGGTTCATTACTTGCTAAAAATTGCCGTGCAACTTTGCGAGGTAAACCACATACGGCAGCGGTAGGTTGAAGACGTTGTAAGCAATCGCTATCAGAAGGATTGATTAATGTCGCAACAATAGAGCGATAAAGGTGTTGGATTTTTCTCAAGCGGATCACTTTTGCTGATGATACGTCAACTCCCGTCACTGCACCTTGTAATTGTTGGCAAATATCATCCACAACGACTAAATTTTCGTGTTGGTTCTTTTTATCGTCCATCAACCACTTAGCATACTCCGCAGCGACGGCGTCATCAGGGTCATTAGCGACAGTTCCCGCTAAGGCCTCAGAATTCAGTTGTTCATTTTGCCGTAAATATAAACGTTCCGGAGTCGAAGAGATGAACCCTGACTGTGCGTTGAAGGCCATCATAAAATGGTAACAATGATGATTCACCTGCTGGCTTTGGGCTAAAAACTCAGCAACCGCAATGGGTTTAGACAGGGTGAGTTTTGTTTCCCTTGCCATCACCACTTTTTCCATCTTCCCTGACTTCATGTCATCAATAGCGCAATTTAATAAACGACACCATTCATCATGCGTAGGAATATGTTCTTGTGCAGTAATATTGGCATTCAATGTCAATCTCACATGAGAAGCCGGCTTCAATTGCTGTAAAAGATGAATAGCATTCAAGCGGTCTTCTTCCCCCTCAATATTGACGCTAACACTAATTGTCGAACGTAATCGATGAATTTCAATGCGGGGCAAAAAACAAAAAGTTGCTTGGCGTTTTATCTCTTCAGGAATGCCCGTTCCAACCGCATTCCAGCCATTAAGCCCCCATAGGCGCATCTCTGGCATATCAGGATACTGGGATAAAAAAACTTGTGCCGTATCTATCGAATCAAAGGATTTCACCATACCAAGAGCACTGCATTCCTCGGCGCCAGTGCGTTGATACCAATAAAATTGAGGATAACTTTGCTGTGCCGACAGCCATGAAAGGCCAGGAAAAGAGGTTTGTGCATCTAATTGCCAAACTAAACGAGTAAACTCTTGATTTTTTAGTGTCAATGTAGACAAATGGTCCAAAATTTCAGTTATCAATTGATCAATTTTTTTATAGTTCACTTTAGATTCCCACTGCTACATCACACAAATTCACTACGGTTATTATATAGCGCAATACAATTTTTTAATACATTGATGACTAACAGTAAATGCTATACCGCCCATTCAGCACTAAAAGTAGATTACCTGCAATTAAGAGATTGCTTTTAGTACTTCGCTATAATTATTTTTTATGGCTCAAATGACGATAGCCAAGAGCAGCTGTGTCAAAATAAACCTGTTATCACTCACTAATAGTGACCTTCAGGCTGTTGATAGTATAGCTTATTATGTATATTACATAGCACTCCATTCATTTAATTAATAGAAAATGTGATTTTATCCTCTTTAATCTTTGCTTCTTTCTCGAAACTGCATCATTTTTACCCAATGAAAATTTCATTTTGAAACATAGTGATATGTCAGCTTTAAACCCATGTTCCATTGCAAGCCTTTTTAATTCAAAACAAAAAAATTATCGTATATTTTAATTAATATCATATTCTTATTAGTTATTTTATTTAGCACTACTATAGATGATTTTCAAATAAAAATAATAGAGAATAATATTTAAAACACATATTAAATTATTCAAAATGCTATTTTTTAGCTCTGATTTTCATTTTTTAATATAAAACTTTCAGTCAATTTCTAGTAGGTTAACAAATATGAACTTTATATTTTTATTTGCAATAAATAGGTAATTTAACCATACAACAGTACTAAGAAAAATAAGCATTCAATCTTTAACTTAATCAATGTGGAATTTAAAATGAATACAAAAGATAATTACGACAGAATTATTGAAAAAGAACATATAGGCCATACAACCTTAGCTTTATTAACTAATCAAGACACACTTTCAGCCCGTGAAGTCGGTATTTTCACATTAGATGATTTAATTAGCATACATCGCCACGTTTACTTTTCTCTTTCTTTGCCTTGGAAAAAAAATGATATTCTAAAATGGTTTGGTATTACCTCATCAACAACCTTGCCAATCGATACAAATGAACTAATTGGTACCATTATCAATATTCGTGAACATGCCAATAGCTGGGATAACGTTGAACAACATGTTAAAGAACAATCTGTCAATCTATCTCTAGTTAGCCGAAACATTATACAAACAGGTGGGCAAATTATTGAATATATAAACCATATGCCTATTTTGAAAAAAGTGTCTGAGAGTTTGAATGATATTAGTGAACATGAACTAGATGAAATATATTATCAAAATGATGACCAGCAAATAGCTACCGAGCTAACTAATATCTTACAATTAATTAGGGATGATATTAAAGACCAATCTATTAAGACAAGTAATATTAAAAATATCATTTCTGATTTCCGCGTACATATTACAGGAGGTTATTTATCTAATTATCAACATGTTGAATCATTGCTATTCAATGTTAAAGGGTTATATAAACAACTTGATCCCACTAATAATGAAACAACCGATTCCTATTTACAAGAATCACTTAAAATGAAAAAACAAGAACTCCAGCAATTAGAACTCGAGTATTCACACTTTGTGAAACTCAGTTTTACGGGTTTAGTTGGTGGTGTCATCGGCCTCATTATCACTGGAGGGATTTTTGGCTCAAAGGCTGAAAAAATTCGGGCAAAAAAGAATGAAACATTAACAGAAATAAAATCAATTAGTGACCAAATCAACAAAGAAAAATTTGCCCAAAAAGTTATTTTTGATATTCAAATCAATCTCCATAAAATTGATAGTTTATTTAAAGATGCCCGGTTAGCCGTTGACCACTTAGATTATATGTGGCTAGTCCTCCTAACCGAAATAACTCAATCAATCGAGGTTTTCAAAAAAATCAATAACGCTGAAAAACTTATTCAGTTCATTACTCATTTTAAACGTGCTATTACATCTTGGTATACCATTCAAGAATACTCGACACATTTAATAAAGTTATTTGATGAAATTCAACCAAATAACACTCCCCCTCAATAAAAGGTACTAATATGCAAGATAAGCTTGATTTACCCATACTCCCCCCTATTGATATTTATCAATTGAGGCATATGTCAAACGAAATTTCCGCATTTAATAAAAACATAATACATTATGATTTTATTATCCATGGAAAAATACAAAAAATAGCCAGTAAATCTTTTAATATCAATGAAATAATCAGAAACTCAATACCGAAACTTAAAATAAAATTAAATTATATTTTAAAAAGCGAATTAAATAATGAAAATATCAACATACCTGATGAAATCTTAGTTAAAAGCTTCATTGAAGATTTAATTGATTTCAAGTTAGAATTAGAAAGAATAATTACCAAATTCAGTTATACCACTGATTCTTTATCACTCATTCATTTAGAAGAAAGCAATCAGCACAAACTACATCAATATACTGAGCAGAAAGAACTTCTAGTCACATCCAAAAATAGCAAAACTCTAAAAATAGATGAAATCAATCAACAGCACTCCGTTATCATCGCAGCAGAAGATATTATATTAAAATCTAAAATTACCGATTTCTTAAAGAAACATTTGTTAAATGACGAATTAATTGACTCAATTGATATGCCAACAAATAAAAAACAAATATTAAAATCAGCCGTTGCCTTTATTAAAAATTTATTATCAGTCATTGATGATGGTTTGGAATTTGCGCAACTTGTCGAGGTCAGATTAGATTTAGGCAATCAAATTTTAGAATTAAAAGAAGAAGTTAACCATATTGATAAAACAATATTTAAGCTTTCTCAGCTCATGCTATTAGCTGACCAAATAACCACTATAGATTCGCATAAATTGTCAATTATTACTCAGATAAGCTTAATTAAAGATTATTGGTTGCAATGGTGTCATTTTATTAATGAAAAATCGTCTGAAAAAATGTTGAATATTCAAAAAATTAACTTAGCAAGTCAGGTACTCATGTCTTTCTTAGACGATATGGAATATCAATATCAACGCCAGTTACCCGATTAAAAAAAACCGGCTACTTAGAAGTAACCGGTTTATTAGCAATAGGAAATTTTGGCCTATTAGTTAATCACAGCAAGCGCTGTTGATGTCATATCAATAAGTGGTTGTGGCCATACACCAAAGACGATAACAGCAATGGCGCAAATAACAGCAACAACAGTTCCTAACGTTGCTTTTTCAGGGCCTGTATAACGTTCTGCATGTTCTGCATCACGACTATATAGGCTAGCCATAAAGCTTAGGTAGTAATATAAACCAATAGCACTACCTACCACTACAGCCCCCGTTAGCCACCATAACTCTGCATTCACTGCGGATGCAATCACATAGAATTTACCAATAAACCCTAATGTAATTGGAATACCAGCTAATGAAAGCATCATTACCGTCATTACCGTTGCAAGAATTGGCTTATGCCAAAATAGCCCGCGGAATGCACTAAAGTCATCCTGATCATCACCACGGTAAGGGCTTGAAACGATACTCACAACACCAAATGCCCCTAAACTCGCAAACAAGTAACCCACTAAGTAGATTGCGATAGTGACTTGTGACGCAACAGGGTCGATACGTAACGCAACAAGAGCGACCAGTAAATAACCCATATGTGAGATAGATGAGTAACCCAGTAAGCGTTTTGCACTTTTTTGTGTGATAGCCAGTAAGTTACCAAACAGGATAGATGCAATAGCAATCACAGAAATCACAATCGCTAACGTATTGCTATTGGCGATTGGCGCTTCCAGAAAAATACGCACTAATACTGCGAAGATAGCGATTTTACTACCGGTTGCTAAGAAGGCTGACACTGGTGCTGGCGCACCTTGGTAAACGTCTGGTGTCCACAGTTGGAATGGAAACAGTGACAGTTTAAAGCCAAAACCTACAATCAGCATACCGAAACCAATCATCACCAATGGTGCGTGAATTTGGCTATCGGAAAGGCTTTGACCAACAGCAGCAAAGCTTAAACTACCCGATTCTGCATACAGTAACGCAATCCCGAATAACAGGAATGAAGACGCGGCTGCAGATAACAGCATGTACTTGATCCCGGCTTCTAATGTGCGACTGCGCTCAAAGGTATAGGCAACTAGACCAAACAGAGGCAATGAAATCAGCTCAATACCGATAAACATTGATGCCATATGGTTTGACATAGATAACAGCACACCGCCCGCTACTGCGATAGCAACAAGTAAATGGAACTCATCTCTATTATCACCAAAACCTTCTAACCAGTGGTAAGCAAAGATAGACGTTCCAATACCTGCAATCAGGACTAATGCGCTATAGAACAGTGCAAAGCCATCAACACGAATAAGCGAAGTCACATCCATTAGGTAGCCATCGGCTACCCAAATGAGTGAAAGCAACGCAATAATAAAGCCTGATACTGTCAGCGCGGCACTAGTCAGGTGATCGCGTCGCCACGCAATGGACAGCATCACAACCACCGCCGTCAACCCGACGATCATCAGTGGTAGTATTGCGATCAGTTCTTGAGGAGTTATTGTCATGGCGAATTACAGCCCTAATGTTGTAAGTGAAGCAGAATACAGGTTATGCAATGTTTCCATCGAACCAATTGAGGTATCTAAAATTGGTTGTGGGTAGAAACCGATAATAACCAGTAAAGCAGCCAGAGCCAGCAGCACACCAAATTCACGTGCCGTTAACCCTTTCATTTCTTTTTCAGACTTAGGTGTACCGTAGTAGGTCTGTTGCATCATCCACAGTGAATAGATAGACGCAAACACCACACCAAAGACCATAATGCAGGTCACTAACGCGAATTGGCTGAAGCTACCGAACAGGATCATGAATTCACCAATGAAGTTACCTGTACCTGGCATTCCTAACGTTGCCGCAGCAAAGAACAGGGACATTCCTGGTAACCATTTAATGCGTTTCCATAATCCACCCATCATGCGCATATCACGAGTTTGTGTACGTTCATACAGTTGACCACTGATGATAATCAGTGCCGCACCGGACAAACCGTTGGTGATCATTTGAATCACCGCACCTTGGTAAGCCAAGGTTGAACCCGCGTAAATAGCGACTGTCACAAACCCCATGTGGGATAAGCTACTGTACGCCGCCAGACGTTTGATATCCGTTTGTTTGAACGCTAACCATGCCCCGTAGAAAATACTGATCACACCCAGTGTCATCGCTATTGGAGTGAACTGGATAGACGCTTCTGGGAACAGAGGCAAGGTAAAGCGTAACAGACCGTATGCTGCGGTTTTTAGCATGATACCGGAGATATCCACTGAACCCGCTGTTGGCGATTGCTCTTGGGTATCTGCCATCCAACCATGGAAAGGGACCAGTGGCATTTTAACGGCAAAGGCGATAAAGAAACCTAACATCAACATAAACGCGACATTGCTAGAGAGTTCTGCACCCAGCAATTGGTTATAGTCGAATGTTAATACACCTGAAGTATTGTAGTTCGCCAACGCTAGGCCAATGATGGACACTAGCATGATCAAACCACTTGCTTGCGTGTAGATGAAGAACTTAGTCGCGGCTTTGATATGTTGTCTGTTTTCTGACCCTTTGTGTCCCCAATTGGCAATTAGGAAATACATTGGGATCAGCATCATCTCCCAGAAGAAGAAGAATAAGAACAGGTCAACCGCGGTAAAAATCCCCATCACACCTGTGATAATCCACAACAGGTTAAAGTGATACGCACCTTGGTTTTTCTGGTTTTCACTCCAAGAGCTCAGAATTGAGAAGCCCCCCATGATAGCCGTTAACACGACCATCAGCAGTGATAAACCGTCAATTGCTAAATGAAAGTCAATTCCCAGTGACGGGATCCACGGCATAAAGAAAACAGATTGCCATTGTGGAATACCTTGTGGATTGACAAGGGAGTAGCTCCCTTGTAACCACAATTGTACGGAAAGTATCAATGTTATTCCCATCGTTGCCAGTGCAATCCAACGCGGTGCGCGATGACTGAACCGGTCAGCCTGCCAGCTTAGCAGGCCTCCGATGAAGGGAATGAGTATTAGCCAGGGTAATAGCATGGCGCAATGTGTCCCTTAATTAAACCAAAAGCAGCAGAGCAAGAATCAGCACTGCACCCAGCCCCAACGAGGCAACATACCAACGAATTTGGCCGTTTTCACTCACTGCAAGCCCTTTATTTGCCCAACGTGAAAGATGTGCAGGGATATTCATCAGAGAGTTAACCGGATCGCTTTCTAGTAGCCATGCTATACCTTTAAATGGCTTAACAAAGACTACATCGTACAGCCAATCGAATCCCCACGCTTGGTACCACCATGCGCTGAAGAAACGACCCACTGCAGTTTTCGCGATAGCATCGACTATTGAACGTCTGAACAGATAGAGGAATACCGCAATTAATAGACCTGCGATAGCAAACCCGCCAGAAATCGCTTCGAGTAAGACTTTACCGTCTTCACTGCCTGCGGCTTCGGCTGGGAAAACCCCTTCGAGTGGTTGGTGGATTAATGCACCAACAAACGTTGCAAGAATAGCCAAAATGCCCAGTGGTAATGTGTGAGTGATGCCTTTAACCTTGTGCGCTTTGATTTTCGCTTCACCGTGGAACACGATGAAAATCATACGGAAGGTATAAATTGCGGTCATTAATGCACCGAGGATACCTGCCCACAACAACACAGTTTGTCCATCAAGCTGTGCACCCCACAAAATTGCATCTTTACTGTAGAAACCTGCGGTAAACAGTGGCAATGCTGCCAGCGCGCTTCCGCCGATTAACATCACAGCGTAGATGAATGGAATTTGCTTACGCAGCCCACCCATTTTGAAGATATTTTGTTCGTGGTGACATGCCAAAATGACTGAACCTGCTGACAGGAACAACAACGCTTTAAAGAAAGCATGCGTCATCAGGTGGAAAATGGCTGCATCCCATGCTTGTACACCTAGTGCCAAGAACATATAACCGATTTGGCTCATCGTGGAGTATGCAAGCACACGTTTGATATCGGTTTGCACCAGTGCAGCAAACCCAGCCAGTACTAATGTCACAGCCCCCACAACGCCGACTAAATGTAATACTTCAGGCGCTAACAGGAACAGAACATGGGTACGAGCAATTAAGTACACACCCGCGGTTACCATGGTTGCGGCGTGGATCAGTGCAGAAACTGGCGTTGGACCCGCCATCGCATCTGCCAACCACGTTTGCAATGGTAACTGTGCTGATTTACCGACTGCACCACCTAATAACATCAAGGTTGCCCAGTTGATCGCACTTGAACCTTCCGCAAATTTTTGAGGTGCTAACACCGCCATTTCGCTGAAATTCAGTGTGCCAAGCTCATTCCACAGAATAAACATACCAATTGCGAGGAACACATCACCGATACGCGTTACAAAGAACGCTTTCATCGCCGCTTTGCCGTTTTCTGGATTGGTATAATAGAAACCAATCAACAGGTAACTGCACAGCCCTACCCCTTCCCAACCGAGATACATCAGCATCATGTTGTCAGCGAGGACTAAAACCACCATGCTTGCGATAAACAAGTTAGTGTAAGCGAAGAAACGTGAGTAACCTTCCTCGCCACGCATATACCAAGATGCATATACGTGGATAAGGAAGCCCACACCCGTTACCACACCTAACATGGTCAATGACAGGCCATCTAACATTAGAGTGAATGGGATATTAAAGGTACCGACAGACATCCAAGTCCAAAGTGGCTGGATGAATACGCTACCTGCGTCTTGAGCTAAAAATTCATTGCCAGCATAGAATGCGACGACGGCCGCTAAGCCAACCGACCCCGCACCAATAATGGCCGAAACGTTTTCTGACCAGCGTCCACGAGAGAAGGCTAACAGCACCGACCCCAGTAAAGGCAACAGAATAGTTAAATAGAGTAGGTTCATCCGCGCATCTCACTGACTTTATCAATATTCAGGTTCTGACGATGACGATGGAGTTGCAGTAACAACGCCAATCCAATACTCGCCTCCGCTGCAGCCAATGCGATTGCCAAAATATACATAATTTGGCCGTCTGGCTGCCCCCAAAAACTCCCTGCAACCACAAATGCCAGTGCAGTTGAGTTAATCATGATTTCCAGTCCGATCAGCATGAAAAGCAGATTACGGCGAATAACAAGGCAACTGAGCCCCATCACAAATAAAATCGCCGCTAAAATCAGACCGTGTTCTAGAGGTATCATTTTTGTTCCTCCGCCTTCTCGATGCTGACAAGGTCAGCGCCGTTTTCTTTACGGTCACGTCCAACGTGGAATGCTACCACTAAACCTGCGAGTAATAACAAAGATGCCAATTCGACAGCCAGAACATACGGCCCAAATAGGCTAATTCCCACTTCTTTCGCCCCAATGATGGTTCCCTCAATGCCTTCTTGATAAGACAACGAGGTAATGCCGTAAACTAAGATAGCCAATAAAACCGCGGATAACACCGCAGGGCCAATCCAGTTTTTCGGCGTCAACCAAGCGCGCTCTTGTTCTTGAACAGAACGCCCTAAGTTGAGCATCATCACGACGAACACGAACAGGACCATAATGGCACCTGCATATACGATGATTTCCAACGCCCCAGCAAAATACGCGCCGAGGGAGAAAAACACCATTGACAGAGCCAGCAGAGAAACAACCAGATACAACAGTGCATGCACCGGATTTGTATTCGTTATCACCCTTAAAGTTGCTAAAATGGCAACTAGACCGGCGATATAAAATGTAAATTCCATGAATATCGCTCCTTATGGCAACAGGTCTTTGACGTTAATCGGTTTCGCTTCGTTATCCGCTTCACCTTTGTCTTTACCTGCAATCGCCATACCCGATTTACGGTAAAAGTTATAATCAGGATATTTACCCGGACCTGAAATCAACAGGTCATTTTTCTCGTAAACCAGATCCTGACGTCTCCAATCGGCCATTTCAAAATCAGGTGTTAATTGGATTGCCGTGGTTGGGCAAGCCTCTTCACACAGACCACAGAAAATACAGCGCGAAAAGTTAACGCGGAAAAATTCAGGGTACCAGCGGCCGTCTTCATGTTCAGCTTTTTGCAGTGAGATACATCCCACAGGGCAAGCAACCGCACATAAGTTACACGCAACACAACGCTCTTCACCGTCAGGGTCGCGTGTTAACACGATACGCCCACGGTAACGGGGTGGCAGATAAACCGGCTCTTCTGGATACATTTGCGTTTCGCGTTTATCGAACGCATGCAGGCCGACCATCCAAATACTACGTACTTGGGTGGCGAAACCGACCAATAACTCTTTCAATGTCATGGTTCAATCACCCCTTACTGAGCGTTGTATAAAATCACTGCTGCAGTACCCAGCAGATTAAGCAGTGTCAACGGCAGACAAATTTTCCAACCGAAAGACATCACTTGGTCATAACGTGGACGCGGTAAAGAGGCACGGATCAAGATAAACATCATCATGAAGAAGCCAGTTTTGATAGCAAACCACAAGAATGACGGCAGGAATGGACCATGCCAGCCACCAAAGAACAGCGTCACAATCAGTGCAGAAACCGTTACGATACCGATATACTCACCGACGAAGAACAAACCAAACTTCATACCTGAGTATTCAACGTGGTAACCATCCGCAATCTCTTGTTCTGCTTCCGGTTGGTCAAACGGATGACGGTGACATACCGCAACGCCCGCTATCGCAAAAGTCACAAAACCAAAGAACTGCGGAATAATATTCCACATGCCTTCTTGGGAGTTCACAATATCAATCAGGTTGAATGAACCTGCTTGTGCAACCACACCCATTAAAGAAAGGCCTAAGAACACTTCGTAACTCACGGTTTGTGCTGACGCACGCATCGCACCTAATAATGAGTATTTGTTGTTACTTGACCAACCTGCGAATAACACCGCATAGACAGCGAGACCCGCCATCATCAGGAAGAATAAAATCCCGATATTGAGGTCTGCAACATGCCAAGTCGGGCTAACAGGGACGATGGCAAATGCTAAGAACAGTGAACAAAACGCAATCACTGGTGCAAGCGTAAAGATTTTCTTGTCAGCAAACTGCGGGATCCAGTCTTCTTTAAACAGCATTTTGAACATATCCGCGATTAACTGGCCCATCCCAAACGGACCCACGCGGTTAGGGCCATAACGGTTCTGGAACAGACCGAGAATACGGCGCTCTCCCAGACTCATGTATGCCCCACAAGTCACAACAACCAATAATATGACGACAGATTTAAGGATGGAAATTAACACTTCCATCACTTCAGGAGAAATCCAATCCATCATGCTCCCCTCCGCAGATTATTGACTGACACGCCAGCCATTGAAGGTGCGATACCTGGCATTCCTAACGGTAAGCCAATTTGACCTGTAGACAGGTGATTACTTAGGCGGACAGTCAAGTTAAACACTTGACCTGCATGGCTAAACTCCGCTTTAGTTCCTGCTGACAGGCCGAGTGACGCAGCATCTTGCGTGTTCAGCATGATATAAGGCTCAGGCATACGCTCTTGAATTACTTCTGACCGCTGTGACATTTCATCACTGCCGAACAGGTGGTAATAAGGTGCGACAACCCACTGAGCTTCATTGGCTTGATAAGCCGCTGGAATTTCAGTGAAGTAAGCCAATTTGCTCTGTGTTGAATTGAACAAACGGATACCCGGGTCACCAAATAACAGGTGCCCCCCCACTTCGGCTTGGAATTTGTTCCAGGCTTGTGGTGAGTTCCAACCCGGCGCCCATGCAAATGGAATTTGCTGGCGTGGCGCGGTTGGGCTGTTGTTCCCTTCCATTGAGAAAGCAAATGGAGAGTCAATATCTTGCGGTTGACGAGGTTCATGAACAGATTGATTTGCTAGCATCGCTGTACGACCACTGTAACGATGTGGTTCACGCGCCAGTTTTTGACCACGAATACGGAAAGACGCTTTTGGTGCAGCATCTACCATACCCGAGAATTGTGGCATTGCGGCAACACAATCTGCGATAACGTGATCAAGTTGCGACCAATCCGCATCACGCTCTTGCGCTTCAGTTTGCAGTGAATGCATCCAGCGCCAGCTTTCGTTCATCACGATAGCTTTGTCGTAATAAGTTGGGTCAAAGACTTGGAAGAAACGCTGCGCACGACCTTCTTGGTTAATCAACGTACCGTCTGCTTCAGCAAAGCTTGCTGCTGGCAGAACCAATGTTGCTTTATCCATGATGTCGGTTTGCTGATGATCTGCAACAATCAAGTGGCTCAATTTCGCTAATGCGCTATTGACAGCATCCACGCTGCTGTGACGGTACAGGTCATTTTCGATAACGATAGCCACATCCGCTTCGTTCGCTTCAATGCGAGCTAAAGCGCTGTCTAATGGCTGTGCGTTCATCATTGCCAGACCGAAGCTATTGGCATGAGATGCTAAGTAAGATAACCCAACATTCGCGCCTTTGGCTTTTAACGCAAATGCCACGTTAGCGGCCGCTTGGATCATTGCCTCGCTGGCACTATGGCTACCACTAATAATTAATGGTTTTTTCGCGCCAGCTAATGCCTGAGCAATGGTTTCAACTTTGGCTTTTAAGTCTGCGGGTAAATCATTCACCGCAGGGGCTTCGCCGTTAATCATATTGGCGATAGCAAAACCGAAACGTGCTTGGTCAGCTACTGGTGCACGATAATTAAAGGCAGCCACATCGTCTAAACGCGTATCATCAACGTTGGTAATAAACAGCGGATATTTTGCATGTTGACCAATATTCATGATTGCGGCGATTTGCCAGTCAGCGACTTTTTGCGCTGCGGCCATTTCACGTGCTTTACCTTTCACCGCTTGGCGAACAGATAACGCCATACGTGCACCTGTCTGAGTTAAATCTTCACCCAGTACCAGTACCGCATCATAGCCTTCTACTTCACGCAATGTTGGCGTATAGATACCGCCGTTTTGCAGGATGTTTTGCATCAGCGCTAAGCGGCGTTGCTCTCCCGCAGAAATACCTGAATAGAAGTTATCTGCTCCGACTAATGCGCGCAATGCATAGTTGCTTTCAACGCTCGCGCGTGGAGAGCCGATACCAATCACTTTTTTCGCTTGATTGATAATTTGCGCACCACTTTGCATTGCTTCGATAGCCGAAATGACTTGTTTGACGCCATTTTTATTGAGTACCGCTTGACGAGGACGATCTTTACGGTTGACATATCCGTAACCAAAACGACCACGGTCGCACAGGAAATAGTGGTTTACCGAACCGTTATAACGGTTTTCGATACGACGGATTTCACCATAACGCTCACCCGGACTCGTGTTACAACCGATACTGCACTGTTGGCAGATACCGGGTGCAAACTGCATATCCCACTTACGGTTATAGCGCTCTGAATGTGTTTTATCAGTGAATACCCCAGTAGGACAAACTTCAACTAAGTTACCGGAGAACTCACTTTCCAGTGTACCGTCTTCAGTACGACCGAAATACACATAGTTATGTGCACCATACACACCCAAGTCTGTGCCATCTGCGTAATCTTTGTAGTAACGAACACAACGATAACACGCGATACAACGGTTCATTTCATGACTAATAAATGGACCGAGGTCTTGGTTAATGTGAGTACGTTTCGTAAAACGATATTTACGCATGTTATGACCGGTCATCACCGTCATATCTTGTAGGTGACAGTTTCCCCCTTCCTCACAGACTGGACAGTCATGAGGATGGTTGGTCATCAGCCATTCCACAACACTTTCACGGAATTGTTTGGCTTCTTCATCATCAATAGAGATGTAAGTCCCTTCCGTTGCGGGTGTCATACAAGACATTACTAGGCGACCGCGTGTGTCATCTGCGTTCTGATACTGCTTAACCGCACACTGGCGGCAAGCGCCAACGCTTCCCAGCGCCGGATGCCAGCAAAAATAAGGAATATCTAGCCCTAGAGAAAGACAGGCTTGTAACAGGTTTTCAGACCCGTTTACGTCATATTCTTTGCCGTCTACATATATTGTAGCCATAGTCAGCATGCTTCCCAAAGGCCCGCATAAAGCAGGCGTTAATCAAAAATACGTTCTTCGTGAAAAATCTATTTAGCGGTTGCTCAATCGCTAAACAATTACCAGCGCTGCTTCAGCAGGTTGGGTTGGATACCCGCAATCTGCACAATGTTACGCAGATCTTTTTGCGAGATACCCGCTTCGAATTCATCACGGAAATATTTGATGGCACTTTGTAGCGGTTCGACCGCACCCGGTGCGTGAGCGCAGAAAGTTTTACCCGGCCCTAAGAAACGGCACAGCTGCTCTAGGGTTTCAATATCCCCCGGTTGCCCTTCGCCTTTTTCCAGCGCTTGTAAAATTTTCACACTCCATGGCAGACCATCGCGGCACGGCGTACACCAACCACAGGATTCACGGGCAAAGAAGGTTTCTAAGTTACGCACTAAAGAAACCATGTTGATTTCATGATCAACCGCCATCGCTAATGCAGTACCAAGACGGCTACCTGCTTTAGCAATATTTTCGAAATCCATCGGTAAGTCGAGGTGGTCGTTGGTCAGGAAATCTGTCCCTGCCCCACCTGGCTGCCATGCTTTTAATTTCAGTCCATCACGCATACCACCTGCGTAATCTTCCAACACTTCACGTGCCGTGGTACCAAATGGCAATTCCCATAAACCCGGATTTTTCACGCGGCCAGAGAAGCCCATCAATTTCGTGCCCGCGTCTTTACTCTTACCTGCGCTTAAATCGATATACCATTGGTCGCCGTGCTCTAAAATTGCTGGCACGTTACAAATAGTTTCGACGTTATTGACACAAGTTGGTTTACCCCAAGCACCTGATGTTGCAGGGAATGGTGGCTTAGAACGTGGGTTAGCGCGACGGCCTTCTAAGGAGTTAATCAGTGCAGTTTCTTCACCGCAGATATAACGCCCAGCGCCGGTGTGAACAAATAGTTCGAAATCAAAACCTGAACCGAGGATATTTTTGCCTAACAGGCCCGCCGCTTTGGCTTCTTCGATGGCACGGCGCAGATTTTGCGCAGCTTCAACATACTCACCCCGTAAGAAGATATAACCACGATAGGCTTTAAGTGCATAAGCGCCTGTGATCATCCCTTCAACTAACAAGTGAGGGAGTTGCTCCATCAATAAACGGTCTTTATAGGTGCCCGGTTCCATTTCATCCGCATTACATAAGAAGTAACGCAGTTTCATGTTTTCGTCTTTTGGCATCAGGCTCCATTTCAGACCCGTTGAGAAACCCGCACCGCCGCGCCCTTTCAGGCCAGCGTCTTTTACAAGATTCACAACTTCATCGGGAGCCATGCCTTTGAGCGCACGCTCAAGACCTTTGTATCCGTTCTTACTGCGATACTCATCTAACCAAACAGGCTGATTGTCATCACGCAAACGCCATGTTAGAGGATGAGTTTCAGCAGTACGGATCACTGGATTAACAGAATTTGTCATGGATACTGCTCCAGTAATTTTTGAATATTTTCAGGCTGCACGTAGCTGTGAGTGTCCTCATCGATCATCATCGTAGGACCTTTGTCACAGTTACCCAAGCAACAGGTTGGCAGCAACGTAAAGCGACCATCGGCTGTTGTTTGGCCCGGGCGAATATTCAGCTGTTTAATGATTTCAGCTTCTAAGCCCTGATAACCTGTAATATGGCAAACAACACTGTCGCAATAGCGAATAATGTGGCGACCCACTGGCTGGCGGAAGATTTGGCTATAGAATGTCGCCACACCTTCAACATCACTGGCTGGGATGCCTAAGACGTCAGCGATAGCATGGATCGCACCATCTTCAACCCAACCGCGGTTTTTTTGCACAATTTTCAGTGCTTCAATTGAGGCAGCACGTGCATCTTCGTAATGGTGTTTCTCACCTTCAATCTCTTCACGCTCTTTCTCTGTTAAGACAAAGCCATGATTGACTTGCGGTTCAAACACATTCACGACATTGAGCTCATTGTGCTTCTCATTTTCGTTATGTTCATTATGCATGGTTAGCGATCCACATCCGACATTACAAAATCGATACTACCCAGATAGACGATTAAGTCTGAAACTAAACTACCTCTGATCACCGCAGGAATTTGCTGTAAGTGCTCATAGCTCGGGGTACGAATACGCGTACGGTAGCTCATGGTGCTACCATCACTGGTTAAGTAGTAGCTGTTGATACCCTTCGTAGCTTCAACCATCTGGAATGACTCATTTGCTGGCATCACCGGCCCCCAAGACACTTGCAAGAAGTGGTTGATCAAGGTTTCGATGTGCTGCAACGTGCGTTCTTTTGGTGGCGGAGTTGTCAGTGGATGGTCAGCTTTGAATGGGCCTTCTGGCATATTCTTATAGCATTGCTCAAGAATACGGATACTCTGACGCATCTCTTCCACTTTGATCATCACGCGGTCATAACAGTCACCGTTATGAGCGATAGGAATATCAAACTCGAAGTTTTCATAGCCTGAATATGGACGCCATTTACGTACGTCAAAATCAACGCCTGTTGCACGTAATCCAGCTCCTGTCACACCCCATGCCAACGCCTCTTCTTTTGAGTACATTGCAGTACCGATAGAGCGACCTTTTAAGATGGAGTTTTTCAGTGCAGAAGTCACATAAGACTCTAAACGTTTTGGCAACCAGTCTAATAATTCGCGAAGCAGTTTTTCCCAACCACGCGGTAAGTCGTGCGCAACACCACCGATACGGAACCATGCGGGGTGCATACGGAAACCGGTAATTGCTTCAATGACGTTGTAGACTTTTTGACGGTCGGTAAACGCAAAGAAGACTGGGGTCATCGCACCAACGTCTTGGATATACGTACTGATGTACAGTAAGTGACTGTTGATACGGAATAATTCAGACAACATGACACGAATGGTTTTCACGCGATCCGGCACTTCAATGCCAGCCAGTTTTTCAACGGCCAACACATATGGCATTTCATTCACACAACCGCCGAGGTACTCGATACGGTCAGTGTAAGGAATGTAGCTATGCCACGACTGGCGTTCACCCATTTTTTCAGCGCCACGGTGGTGGTAGCCGATATCGGGCACACAGTCGATAATTTCTTCACCATCCAATTGCAGCACGATACGGAACGCACCGTGTGAGGATGGGTGGTTTGGCCCCAAGTTCAGGAACATGAAATCTTCGTTTTCATTTCCACGTGCCATGCCCCACTCTTCTGGTTTGAAAGTCAAAGCTTCCATTTCCAGATCTTGTTTCTGCTTAGTCAGCACAAAAGGGTCAAACTCAGTCGCACGCGCAGGATAATCCTTACGCAGTGGGTGACCTTCCCAGCTTGGAGACATTAAAAGGCGACGTAAATTTGGGTGACCTTGGAAGGTGATACCGAACATATCCCACACTTCACGTTCATGCCAATTCGCATTCGGGAACAGTGAAACGATCGAAGGCACGTTTAAGTCTTTCTCATTAAGAGCGACTTTTAACATGATATCGCGGTTACGATCGATAGAGATGAAGTGGTAGAAAACACTAAAGTCTGCTTCTGGCAGACCTTGACGGTGAATTCGTTGACGCTCATCTACCCCATGTAAGTCAAATAACATGACATACGGTTTTGGTAATTTCTTTAGGAAATCGACCACTTCCAGTAACTGTTCACGACGCACCCAAACCACTGGCATGCCAGTACGAGTTGCTTGAACAGAAAAGGCATCCGGCCCAAATTGATTGCGCAGTTCCAGAAGCACAGGGTCGTTTAAATGATCCTGTGTCTGCCATCCTGGCTGGGTACTACTCGCTTGCGCTATCTGATCTGTCATCATTCTTCACCATAACGCTTGATCAGGTTTATTATTTCGCAACAACATTGCTCTGTTACGCTGTATGGCTTTAAGCCTTAAATTTCGTCTGGTGTACGCAGGTTAGTCACTGCAATACGTTCACCGTGCTTTCTTTCTCTTTCTGATTGCATATTGGCACGGTAAACCCCTTGGTCTCCAACAACCCAAGACAGCGGTCGACGCTCTTTACCGATAGATTCTTGCAACAGAAGCAGAGCCTGCATATAGGCTTCTGGACGCGGTGGGCAACCTGGAATATACACATCCACAGGAATAAATTTATCGACGCCTTGTACAACAGAATAAATGTCATACATGCCACCAGAGTTGGCACATGAACCCATGGAGATTACCCATTTTGGTTCAAGCATTTGGTCATACAGACGTTGAATAACAGGCGCCATTTTAGTGAAACAGGTACCTGCTACTACCATGAAATCGGCTTGACGAGGTGAAGCACGCAGTACTTCTGCACCAAAGCGGGCGACGTCATGAACAGCCGTGAACGAAGTCACCATTTCTACATAGCAACATGAAAGACCAAAGTTATATGGCCAGAGAGAGTTTTTGCGCCCCCAGTTAACCACATCGTGAAGTGCATGAGAAAGTTTCCCCATGTAAACACTGTTTTCAACTTGCTGCTCCAGTGGATCAGTGACGATTTCCTGGGTTTGCAGTGGGTAACGGTCGTTCTCACCGTTCGGATCTATGCGGGTGAGCGTATAATCCATTGTATAATGCCTCGCTTTTTACTGCGGATGACGATTGCTGATTTTAATAACTTCACTAGGATGCTTAACTTTTCCGCGGGAACGGACTGGAGTCCAATCCAATGCTCCTACGCGAACGAGATAAAACAGTCCCGCCAACAATACCAAAATAAAGATCGCGGCTTCGATGAAACCTACCCAACCGGCTTCGCGGATGGCAACTGACCATGCAAATAAGAACATGGCTTCAACATCGAAGATAACGAAAAACATGGCGACTAAGTAAAACTTAGCAGACATGCGGAGACGTGCACTACCGACCGAGTCGATACCGGACTCATAAGGAACATGTTTTGTTCTGGCTTTGGCGCGGCTACCTAAAAAGTGACCTGCGACCAACATGAAAGCACAAAGACCGATAGTGCCGATAAGGAATATCGCAAACGCCCAGTTATGGGCTAACGCTAGGATTGATGTAGACATACTCGTTGCTTACTCATTACTTATGGTGTGTTAACTGCTCTTTTTTACATCACGGCAGAGTTGCACCACAATTGCCCAGTTAATCGAGAAGAAAGACCAAAATTGATCACAAACTAAAATATCCCCAAACTTAAATCAGTCTGTTGACTGCGTTTGGTTTGTCCTCTCTCATTACAATTTATTTTACTTAAATTAAGTAAAATAACCCGTATTTGTTACAAAAACTTCACACTTTGAAAACAACAGAACAACAAAAAGTAACCATAATCTGCTAAAACGTGTCAGTGTAATGATACTCAAGTAAACACGCAAACTAGTTTAACTGATTATTCGTTTTTACTACACCATTATCTCAGGAAAAACCTGTCTTAACAGATGAAAAATTGCGCTTTTTATTTGATCTAACGCACACTTTTATTGAAAAAGTACTCAATTTGTTTACATAGCATTCAATTTCACTTTAAGTCTTTGTAACTCTTTTTAACGCATAACTTCAAGTAACTAACTGACATTCAAGCGCTATTTTATCTCTTCAATAAAAAAACATTGTTAATAACATAACAAACTGTTAACTAAACAATGAAATTCAGGTTATGCCAGCTACATCACAATTATTTCATGGTCTTTCACATTTAACCATACTTATTAAGTGGTTAATTGCTTTTTTTATGAGCGGATATTGATAAAAAATCGATAAATTTGAATTTGATAACCGATTAAAAATATCACTGAGCATTATTTAAACATGTATAAAAACCAATTTCTCGATACCGATCCCCAATATTGAAAAATGAGTTCCATACTTTGAAATAATCGTTTCAGTCATCCATATCAATTCACATTATCTGTTATCTAACCGCTCAATTAGTCTGTACGTTAGCCATTTAATTGAGATAACCACCTCAACCGCTGCTCACGTCTTATTTAGACTGCGATTAACATGTTGATTTTATTTGTACATAGCCAATAACGCATTGATCACAAACAAGTGATCCCGTAATAGATTGGCAAAAATGACATAAAAAAACGGTAATCCCAAACGTATTGGGATTACCGTCATTACAATAAATTAATTAAGTATTGGCGTTAAGATAACCAGATGAATCGATTAACTTAATTACCTTCCTCGCTGCTATCCATCAACTCACTTGCTGAGGCTGCAACATAAGGGATTTTTTTGTTTTCAATCGCACTGAATACTGTCAGAACAAAATCTTTTTGCTCGTCTGCATTCTTATACAACCAATACTGAATATCTGGTAAGCGTGGTAGCCCATCTGATTCATTCAAAATACGTAAATCTGCATTTTGCATTTCCATTGGTCTAGCGGTTACCCCAACCTCTGCATTGACTGCCGCACGAACAGCAGGTAAAGAAGCTGCTTCATACGCAACATGCCATGACAAACCTGCATCATCAAGAGCACTAGTACAAAGTTTACGATATGGATTGGTTTCATCCATAACAACTAATGGAACTGGCTCATTGGGACGCAATTGAAAATCAGGTGCACTGTGCCACAAAACAGGCACTGTTCTTAACGCTGTTTTAGGGTGGTGACTAATTCTTGCTGTTGTTAAAGCAAGGTCTATCTCATGATTATCAAGCATTGACTCAATAAATTGTGCTCGTTTAATGCGCACTTCTACGGCAATTCTTGGATAAACAGACGCGATACGATTAAGTAAGAAAGGTAATAAGATATCGACGGTGTCATCGGATGCGCCAATACGCAATTCACCATCAGCGTCATTATAAGTTAATGACGCTGTAGCATCATCATTGGCGCGAAGTATTTGCCTTGCGTAGCCAAGTAATTGTAATCCGTGCGCGGTGAGCAGTTTATTTCGCCCATGGCGAGCGAAAAGCTCACGGCCGACTAATTGCTCTAAACGTTGCATTTGCTGGCTCACAGCAGATTGTGTTCGACAAACGGCTGCAGCTGCGGCTGCAAATGTGTTAAGATCTGCGACAGCGACGAAAGTACGTAGCAAATCAAGATCTAGGTTCATGATGGGACGATTGGAATTTATCATCGTTCATTCTCTTATATAATTTTATGTTACCTGGTGTTTCTGCTCTCCTCCATGAGAATCAGCGAGTTTATAGCGACTACTAAGACTACTAAGTGAGTGCATTTCTAATCCATAGATCTGCAATGACTTCTCATTATTTTACTTTTTTGCATCCAGCTCATTAATCGCTAACGATAGAGCAGGGTACAAATAGCATACTTCCAAAAATCAAATAATTTTAATAAAAGTGGGATGATTTCCTAAAAAACACGCTAAAACGCGCTTGATAGGTTACGCTTAAATAGTAACATATTTAATGTAATCACAATTATTTTAATGTAAGCACATTATAAAATTCGTTTCACTATTTTTATATAGTCAAAAATATCAAATGGTTATAATTTTAATCAGCACTTTTGGTTAAAGAAAGCAGCTTGAAACAATCAATATTACTAACAAAATCGCCCTGATTATTATAAAAAAAGGCTATTACAGCAAAAAAAATCATGTCTGATTTAATGATTCAATGCTTAATATTACATTTTGATACAATTTTCTTTTTTTCCGCTATTTTTATGCTTTTTTACTTTTTATACTCCAAAACATCAAAGAATGTCGATATTATAATTCAACCAGTTCAATATTATAAGAATATACAGCTAGCCTAAAATAAATAATAAGATACCAAACATTACATTTAAGCGTAAACCAACCTTTTACACCAAAAATAACCTTGCATCTTCAAAAGCTTCTGAGGGAGGAGTACAGTAAAGGAATAACGTCGGCCCGACCAATGCAACCCTTAGGGTAATGAGAGAACTATGAATAATCTAACTAAATCCAGTAAGCTCGATAATGTTTGCTATGACATTCGTGGGCCCGTATTAAAAGAAGCGAAGCGCCTAGAAGAAGAAGGCAACAAAGTCCTCAAACTCAATATTGGTAATCCGGCCCCGTTTGGTTTTGAAGCTCCAGATGAAATCCTTGTGGATGTCTTGCGTAATCTGCCAAGTTCTCAAGGTTATTGCGACTCAAAAGGCTTGTATTCTGCCCGTAAAGCGATTGTGCAGCATTACCAAGCTCGTGGCATTCATGAAATGACAGTAGAAGATGTCTACATTGGTAATGGTGTTTCCGAATTAATCGTACAAGCCATGCAAGCACTGCTTAATAATGGTGATGAAATGTTAGTACCAGCGCCTGATTATCCATTATGGACTGCTGCAGTTTCCCTTTCGGGAGGAAAAGCAGTTCATTATATGTGTGATGAACAGCAAGGTTGGATGCCTGATATTGAAGATATTCGCAAAAAAATCACACCAAGAACACGTGGTATTGTGGTCATTAACCCCAATAACCCAACGGGTGCGGTCTACAGCAAAGACCTATTAATGGAAATTGTCGAATTGGCTCGCCAGCACAATCTTATTATTTATGCTGATGAGATTTACGATAAAATTCTTTATGATGATGCAGTGCACCACTCTATTGCCGCCCTCGCCCCTGATTTATTAACCATTACATTTAATGGATTATCTAAAACGTATCGCGTCGCTGGCTTCCGCCAAGGTTGGATGGTATTAAACGGCCCGAAAAAACATGCGAAAAGCTATATTGAAGGTTTAGAAATGCTAGCCTCTATGCGCCTATGCGCAAACGTGCCGATGCAGCATGCCATTCAAACTGCACTGGGTGGCTACCAAAGTATTAGTGAATTCATTCAACCAGGCGGCCGTTTATATGAGCAACGTAATCGTGCATGGGAATTGATCAACCAAATACCCGGCGTTTCATGTGTAAAACCACAAGGTGCCCTGTATATGTTCCCGAAAATAGATATTAAACGATTTAATATCTATGATGACCAAAAAATGATTTTAGACCTGTTACTACAAGAAAAAGTGTTGTTAGTTCAAGGTACCGCATTTAACTGGCCTGAACCTGACCATTTCCGCATCGTTACGCTACCTTATGCGGATGACCTTGAAATGGCGATTAATAAATTCGGCCGCTTCCTTGAAGGCTATCGCCAATAAAAATTTATTCAAAATAATAAAAAGCCTCCTAATTCCGGAGGCTTTTTTTATTCTAAATTTAGCCATCATTAATAGACTGTATTATTTTGATAATCAAAGAATAGAAATAAAATAAATTGCCACAAGGAAAAAGCCCAATAATATAAATGGAAAATATTTCATATTGCCTCTTTATTTCCGGATTGAACATCCATTATATTTTTTTGATTACATAATTCAACACAATTAAAATAGCAGTCAAGTTATAATCTAAAATTGATTATATTATTATGATTATCTTAATATGCAAAATAGATATTAGAACATAATTACTAGAGAGTAACTTATTAAAAAACAATAAAATTATATCGCTGCTACATTATTTCCGTTATAATTTTTTTCGTTTGCAGACACTAAAGAAGAGGACTTATGAGCTACTTTTTCGCCCATCTTGCTAGAATGAAGTTAATCCACCGCTGGCCGTTAATGCGTAATGTCCGAACAGAGAATGTCTCTGAACATAGTCTCCAAGTAGCTATGGTTGCCCATGCGCTCGCTATCATTAAAAACCGTAAGTTCGCAGGGAACGTCAACGCAGAAAAAATTGCTTTGTATGCGATGTACCATGATGCTAGTGAAGTGATTACAGGGGATTTACCAACCCCAATTAAGTATCACAACCAGCAAATTGCTCATGAATACAAAAAAATAGAAAAATTTGCTCAGCAAAAACTACTCGATATGCTCCCAGAAGAACTACAAGCGGATTTTAAAGCGCTACTAATTGAAGATATACAATCAGAAGAAGAGCATTTTATTGTTAAACAAGCCGATACACTGTGTGCCTACTTAAAATGTTTAGAAGAACTGTCCGCGGGCAATAGTGAATTTAAATTAGCCAAAAGACGGTTAGAAAAAATGCTTGCGGAAAGAAATAGTCCAGAAATGGAGTATTTTATGAAAACGTTTGTGCCAAGTTTTACCCTATCATTAGATGAAATTAGTAATTAATTTAAAATAAGGAATGAGCGTATCGTTCCTTATTTTAACACTCGATAACTTTATATTTTGATGTAATTATTCAGTTTTTTATGCCGAACTGATACCCGTCGAACAATCTGAAGATGAAGAAAAATGTGCGTATAGTTTTCTAGACTCGCCATTAATTCCTAATATAACTCCACCACCATCCCCAGATGTTATATTACAACTAACATCATGTTTACATTCATAAACCTCACGTTCGTAAGTCCAAAATTTAATATGCCAAATATCAGACCCTACACCTATATAGTATTTGAACCCAAAACAATTTTCTAAAATACCTTTATTCGGTACATGTTCAATATGTTACTGATCTTTCGTATTCATCCAAAGAACAGACGCGAGATGTGTTAGAATCATATTTTTATATCTTTTCCCCAAAAATTCTCAAATGTTGCATAACCATAATAATACCTTTTTTGTATATTTTTGACTTGAACCATAAATTCACCTCTTAATAATTGAATTAATATTATGTATTTTGATTCGAAATTAATGGTAAGTTAAAATACAGGAGAGTAAATTATAATTAATATCGTTTAATTGATAAATAAAAGAGGAATGGTTAATTAAAAATATCAATTAACCATTAATGTAATTTCTTAGAATGGAAATAAAATAGGCACAACTGCAATACTAATAAACATCACAATAATAGTGAATGGCACACCCACTTTCAAAAAGTCCGAAAATTTATAACCTCCAGGCCCTAAAACTAAGGTATTAACTGGTGATGAAACGGGGGTCATAAAGGCTGCGGATGCGGCAATGCCAACAATCATCGCAAAAGGCAACGGTGAGACATCCATTTGGCGAGCCGCAGCAATGGCAATCGGAGCCATTAGCACTGCAGTTGCGGTATTGGAAATAAATAACCCAATCGTGGCACACAGAATAAACAGGCACAATAGCATCACATGTGGCCCTAACCCACCAGCAACTTTCATTAACGCATCAACGGCAAGGGCAATCCCTCCCGTTTCTTGCAGTGCTAGTGCAAAAGGCATCATCCCAACAATTAATATAATACTCGGCCAGTGAATTGACTTATAGGCACTTTCCATATCAATACAGCGAAATTTCCCCATTAACAAGCAGGCAATAAGTGCTGCAATAAAGTTAGGAATTTCATTGGTCACCATCATTGCGACCATTAATGCCAAACAAAATAAGGCATGAGGAGCCTGAGATGCAGCAGGTGCCACCGCCTCTACTTCAGCAGCCAGATTCAATACAATGAAGTTCCGTGGCTTAGTCGATAAAATGCGAATTAATTTCCAATCCCCAATGACTAATAAAATATCACCCAATCGAAGCGGTTCATCTACCAACTTGCCGTCCAACGCTTTGCCATCTCGACGAATACCAACCACATTCAAGCCATAACGAGTACGAAATTTAATGTCTCTTAAAGATTTACCCAAGAGTTCAGAATCTGGATTCATCGATACTTCAGCCATTCCCACATCACGTGATTGGTCTGAAAAATAATCTCCCCGTAAAATCATCGGTTCAAGGAGTTGTTCGCTACAAAATTGACGTAAATCGTCATCACTCACCGAAATATCGACTAATAAGACATCTCGCTCGCGTAACTCTGTTCCCCCAGTTGCACTCACCATCACTCGACGAAATTTACGCCAACGCTCAATCCCTACCACGTTGGCCTCATAACGGGAACGCAAGTGCAGTTCGTCAAGTGTATGGCCAATGAGTGGTGACCCCTTGCGGATAGCAAGACGGCGAGCTCTACCTGTCAATTTATAATCACGAATTAAGTCACGGAAAGTGCGTCGATAGCGCTCAGGGAGTTTGTCTGGTTCGTTACTGCCTAGCCAACGCCTTGTCAGCCACATGTAGGCAATACCTGCGAATAAAATTAAAATACCAATCGGGGTAATAGAGAAAAATTGGAAGCCTTTGATCCCTTCACGTACCAATTCACTGTTCACCACCATATTAGGTGGCGTGGCCACTAGTGTCATCATCCCACTGATAAGCCCCGCGAAGCCTAGTGGCATCATTAACCGACTAGGCGATGTTTTCATGCGTGATGCGACACTTAAAACGACGGGAATAAAAATAGCCACCACGCCAGTGGAGCTCATAAAAGCGCCTAACCCAGCGACGGTAAGCATTAGGAAAACCAGCATTTTGCTTTCGCTGCTTCCTGCAACGCGAACAAGCCAGTCTCCCATTTGGTAAGCGATGCCTGTGCGAACAAGCCCATCACCAATAACAAATAATGCTGCAATTAGCAGAACGTTAGGATCTGCAAAACCTGCGGTAGCTTGCTCTAATGTTAAGGTATCACTCAACACAAACGCGACAATGACAAGCAATGCGACCACATCCATGCGAATCTTATTTGTGGTAAACAGAACTATCGCAATTAATAGGAGGGTTAAGACCCACAGCAATTCTCCGTTCAAAATATCCCCTTTCGACGAAAAAAAACATTGCTAAGAATTTTATTCAGTTAAGCATGTTTTACGGAGAATTTCTTTGATTAAATCACCATTAAGTCAAATTAGACACGAAAAGTTCATAATCACCATTATTGTCAGGCCCCATAACAGAAATTTGAGCCAATGAACTTACAATTACTTGAATTTCATCACGACGTGGCATGCCTTCTGGTGCATGGACTGCGACCACTTGGCAACCTGCCGTTAATGCAGAATGGATACCTGCCTGCGCATCTTCAAAGGCAATACAGGATTTTGCAGGAAGCGAAAGTGCTTGGGCTCCAAGCAAGAACGGTTCTGGGTCCGGCTTTCCTTTCGTAACTTTTTCAAATGTCACCCAATGTTTAGGTTCTGGTAAACCCGCCGCTTGCTGGCGTCCATGGGCAATCGGTACGGTGCCAGAAGTGACAATTGCCCACGGTGCCCCAATTTCATTTAAACGTGACAGCAAGGCAATCGCGCCAGGCAGGGCAACCACGCCCTCCACATCTTCGCTTTCCATTTTTTCTAACCAGCGAAAATACCCCATAATTTCTTCATCACTCGCCTCGGGTAAAAAGTGACGCAAACTGGTTAACGCGGGTTTTCCATGAATAAAATTAATGACTTCGGCTGAGTCTACACCAATTCGTTCGCCAAACTTACACCAACAGCGCTCAACCACAGCCAAGGAATCTGCCAATGTGCCATCTAAATCAAATAGAAACCCTTTTGCCTTTAATTTCACGTCTACCCCTTTATTTGCTATTCACGTAATAATTGAATCGATTCTGGCCCACTAGTTAACGCTAAACAGACGCCAATGCGCAACCTCAATAACAAAAATAATCAAGATTTGCGTTAATAACTTAGATTTGAATGCACTTGAGAGTTAAAACAGGAAAGGAATGTTGATTTGAAATTGGGATTTTTTAAAACTTTATTTACTTTTTATACTCTATTTGCTCTAAATAATTCGCGTTGTCGCTAAGCGACTAGAGAGGATATCTCGGGGAGCATACAAAAGTATGTGACCCGAGTAGCCGAACGCAGCCAACAACGAGACAAGGTGAAGTATGACGAGCAAACTTGCTCTAAATTATTCGCGTTGTCGCTAGGCGACTAGAGAGGATATCTCGGGGAGCATACAAAAGTATGTGACCCGAGTAGCCGAACGCAGCCAACAACGAGACAAGGTGAAGTATGACGAGCAAACTTGCTCTAAATTATTCGCGTTGTCGCTAGGCGACTAGAGAGGATATCTCGGGGAGCATACAAAAGTATGTGACCCGAGTAGCCGAACGCAGTCAACAACGCGACAGCGCGAAGAATGACGAGCATTAGGCGTTTAAGATCTGGGAAATCTCCACCGCTGATAAATGATACTGACGCGGGCACGCATGCCAAATCGCTAACATACGATTGTATTTTTCCCACATCGGTGTTTGCGAATTAAAGCCATGCGTTCCACTGTCGAAGTGGGTATAACGCCCTTCTGTGTTAACCATAAAGCGAACGTAGCTCAAATAACGTGCTTCTGTTGCAGCATCAAAACCTAAAAATTGCACGCGTCGGCCATCAATGTCTTCCTTGTTAGCCATGTTACTGTAGGAGACTTGCAGTGCATGGTACATTTCCATGATATCAATAACAGTACGGCAGGTGTCTTCACTTAAATGACCGAAGTCTCTGTCTAACTCACGCATTTGTAAACCAAAGCCACGTTCAATAATGGTTTGTAGGCGGCGATAACGTTCTGCATTATCGGGGTCAAGCATGGTCATCATTTTATATTGATTAGATAAGATCAAGCGTTGTGCGTTAGTCATTTCCATCATGGTTCTCCCACTAAAAAGTATGGCTTATCTTCGCATTCAACATCAATCATAGACAGTGAAAACATCGCTTTTATTGATCTAAACATGCTTTTTGCATTACTTATTGTTAAATCTACCTTTTAGTGGAAATCATCCCTTAGATATCTTCCATAAAAGAGCGGTCTAACTGGTTAAATGCACGTTTTAGCAAGTCAGCTAACGCCATATAATCGGGTTGGTGCTCAACCGGCGCCATAGCGATCCCCGCCTCTGTAAACTTATCACGGATCTCATAAAACCAGCTCAATAAGCTAGATGGCAGAGGCGTCGAAGCACGCTTTCCTAACCACCATAGACCTTGCATTGGCAAACTACAGGCAAAAAGTGCCGTAGCAATGGCGGGTCCCAATTGCCCACCTAACGCGATTTGCCATGCTAATGTGAAAATTGCAATCGGTGGCATAAAACGAATACCAAAGCGGACAGCTTTGTTGATGCGAATTTCGGGGAAGATTGGCGACAGTTTTTTTTCCATAGGAAAGGTCTTCAGATAGCGGTTACCTAATCTAAAGCGTTTAAAAAAACCGGGCGGTGTACTTTGTAATGTACTCATGAAACGTTTCCTATCGACTTCTTAAAAACTGAGGCAATAATTTATAGATTGCGCCATAGTAAAATGATAGCACATTTAAGATAACGAAATTATTTCATTACATTTACCTTAAGTTAAGTCACTTTACTAAATATCAGCTATTCTAATAGCAATGTAACCCTGTGCTATAACACCACTTTATACGTCACTTATGATTTTAATCAATCAAAGTCCCTATTTTTAAAAAAAACGTATAAAATATAAAATATTTTTAGTAGAATCTGCCACATTTAGAATTGCTGTTGCATTTGTTACTTTGTAGCTTTATCCATTTTCGAAACTGAAGATAGACAACAGTTATATATATTGGGGTTTTTGGTCGTTATTTCAACACTAGGTGCGAAGGTTTACTTTTATATACCTTGGCAAAAAAGATAGCGCCTGTTTTATCAAACCCCTAGAGGTCTCACGATCTTTAACTTTTTCGCCTTTAACATGATATCAATCATGATGTTTCAGGTCATAAATACGCTAGGCTCTAGCAGTATATTTTTAATCTGAGTCTTTTCATGTTGTTTAAAAGGCTTCACAACAACAATTAACGATAGGTATTTCCATGTCAAGTAAGCTGGTACTGGTTCTAAACTGCGGTAGCTCCTCACTGAAATTCGCCATCATCGACCCAACTAATGGCGATGAATTTTTATCTGGATTAGCTGAGTGCTTTAACCTCCCGGAAGCCCGTATTAAGTGGAAAATGGATGGTGCTAAGAAAGAAGCGCCTTTAGGTGCTGGTGCAGCGCATAGCGAAGCATTGGATTTCATTGTTAACACTATTCTTGCTGAAAAACCTGAGCTATCAGAGCAAATCACCTCCATTGGTCACCGTATTGTTCATGGTGGTGAGAAGTTTACCTCCTCTGTATTAATTACAGACGAAGTGATCGAAGGCATTGAAGCGGCTATTCCATTCGCGCCATTGCATAACCCTGCTCATCTCATCGGTATTGAAGAAGCAAGAAAATCCTTCCCGCATCTGGTCAACAAAAATGTCGCTGTCTTTGATACCGCATTCCATCAGACCATGCCTCAGGAAGCTTATCTGTATGCACTGCCATACGAATTATATTCAGAGCATAGTATCCGTCGCTATGGTGCGCATGGTACAAGCCATTACTATGTTTCCCGTGAAGCTGCGAAAAAGCTTAACAAACCTGTTGATGAGCTCAATGTTATCACTTGCCACTTAGGCAACGGTGGTTCTGTTACTGCCATTGTTAACGGTAAATGTGTTGATACTTCAATGGGCTTAACGCCATTAGAAGGCCTGGTAATGGGAACACGTAGCGGTGATATCGACCCTGCAATTATTTTCCATTTACATGATTCTTTAGGTATGAGCGTTGATCAAATCAACAAAATGCTAACCAAAGAATCGGGGTTATTAGGCTTAACTGGTGTAACAAGCGACTGCCGTTATGTTGAAGATAACTACGGCGCTAAAGAAGACGCAACTCGCGCAATGGATGTTTTCTGCCATCGTTTAGCGAAATACGTTGGTGCATATAGTGCACTGATGGAAGGCCGTCTTGATGCTATCATCTTCACCGGTGGTATTGGTGAAAACTCAGCACAAGTTCGTGAAATCACCTTGAAGAAACTGGCTATCCTTGGTTTCGAATATGACCACGAACGTAACTTAGCGGCACGCTTCGGTAAAGAAGGTTTAATCACTACCGATAACAGCCGCCCAGCGCTGGTTATCGCAACCAATGAAGAGTTGGTTATCGCCCAAGATACTGCGCGCTTAACCGCATAAGTAACTTCTACCGCCAGCAACTTGCTGGCGGTATCGTTTTGTCATTAGAGTAACCGAAAGAAAGAGGTTCCCGTGTCCCGTACAATTATGTTAATACCTACTGGCACCAGCGTTGGCTTAACTAGCGTTAGCCTAGGTGTCGTTCGCTCAATGGAACAAAAAGGTGTTCAATTAAGCGTTTTCAAACCTATCGCACAGCCACGCGTCTCTGGCAATAAAGACCAAACCACTGAAGTCCTGCGTTCTCATTCAAGTATTACCACCATTGTTGAACCACTGACAATGGAATACGTTGAATCGCTACTGACCTCTTCTAAAAAAGATGTGTTAATGGAAGAAATCGTAGCTCGCTATCATGACCACACAAAAAATGCGGAAGTAATTTTAATTGAAGGTTTAGTGCCAACGCGTAAACACTCATTTGCTCAATCATTAAACTATGAGATTGCTAAAACATTAGGTGCAGAAATTGTTTTCGTCACTGCACCAGGCAACAGCTCTATCCCACAAATGCAAGAGCGTTTAGAGTTAGTACGTAACGAATTTGGTGGCCAACGTAATAAAAATATTATTGGTGTGATCATCAACAAGGTGAATGCACCCGTTGATGAACAAGGTCGTACTCGCCCTGACCTATCTGAAATTTTTGACGATTCAACTAAGGCGACTGTAGCTAACCTTGATACTAAGCAACTTTCCGCGCTGAATCTGCCTGTACTGGCATCGATTCCATGGAACTTCGATTTAATTGCCACCCGTGCAATTGACATGGCAAAACACTTAGGTGCAGAGATTGTTAATGAAGGCGAAATCAAAACTCGTCGCGTTAAATCTGTGACTTTCTGCGCACGTAGCATCCCGCACATGCTTGAACACTTCCGTCCAGGCTCATTATTAGTGACCTCAGCGGATCGTCCTGATGTATTAGTTTCTGCATCACTGGCGGCAATGAACGGAGTTGAAATCGGTGCAGTTCTACTAACTGGTGGCTATAACATCGATGCGCCTATTCGCCAACTTTGTGAACAAGCCTTCGAAACTGGCTTGCCTGTTTTCATGGTGAAAAGCAATACATGGCAAACATCGCTGAATTTACAAAGCTTTAGCTTAGAAGTTCCAGCGGATGACCATGAGCGTATTGAAAAAATTCAAAACTATGTCGCTCGTCATATTAGTAGCGACTGGATTGAATCATTGGTTGCAGACTCTGAGCGCCCTAACCGCTTATCACCTCCTGCATTCCGTTATCAGTTAACAGAGTTAGCTCGTAAAGCGGGCAAGCGTATTGTTCTTCCTGAAGGCGATGAACCACGCACAGTTAAAGCTGCATCTATCTGTGCAGAGCGCGGCATTGCAACTTGCGTACTGTTAGGTAACCCAGAAGATATTCGTCGTGTTGCTTCCGCACAAGGTATTGAACTCGGTACTGGCATTGAAATTGTTGACCCAGTTAAAGTACGCGAAGAATACGTTGCTCGCCTTGTTGAATTACGTAAGAGCAAAGGAATGACAGAGGTTGTTGCTCGTGAGCAGTTAGAAGATAACGTCGTATTAGGGACATTAATGCTGGAAAAAGGCGAAGTTGATGGCCTAGTTTCTGGTGCTGTTCATACGACAGCAAATACCATCCGTCCACCGCTGCAATTAATTAAAACAGCGCCGGGCAGCTCATTAGTTTCTTCCGTCTTCTTTATGCTATTACCTGAACAAGTATTTGTTTATGGTGACTGTGCTATCAATCCAGACCCAACTGCAGAGCAATTATCAGAAATCGCTATCCAATCTGCTGATTCTGCAAAAGCATTCGGTATTGACCCACGCGTTGCGATGATTTCTTACTCTACAGGTGATTCAGGTGCTGGTAGTGATGTTGAGAAAGTGCGTGAAGCAACCCGTTTAGCGCAAGAAAAACGCCCAGATCTGATGATTGATGGCCCATTACAGTACGATGCCGCGGTAATGGCTGATGTGGCTAAATCCAAAGCGCCTAATTCGCCAGTTGCAGGTAAAGCGACCGTATTTATCTTCCCAGACTTAAATACTGGTAACACCACGTATAAAGCCGTACAACGTTCTGCTGACCTTGTCTCCATCGGTCCAATGTTGCAAGGTATGCGTAAACCAGTCAATGACTTGTCTCGTGGTGCGTTAGTTGATGACATCGTTTATACCGTTGCGTTAACCGCTATCCAAGCAGTACAAAACGAAAACGCTTAACTAAAATTTCATTTATCTTTTATAAGTAAAAAATGCCAACCAGTTCAAACTGATTGGCATTTTTTTTATGATGATAAAGACTGAATTATCACTTAAAAATATTATCCTATTTGTCGAAGGTGCAAGTCATAGATGTACTCATTCACCTTTGCCTGCTCAAGATAAACTACCTGTATTTGCAATGGAAGTTCAATACCCGGGTCGATAGTATGTCCACTCGTATTACCTAAAATAACATTTCCACCCACTTCTTCCTTCGTCAACCAGTTTTTTTGGCTTTCATACCAGTTTTCAGAAACTTTAGCGCCAGCTGGTAATTGGAATGTGAGTTGCCATTTATTAACGCGTGTATTTTGTGATTTTAATGTCAACATGTAGCTGTAAAGATAACCACCTTCCCCAGCCCAACTAGCTTGATACTGTTGTAAAACTTCTAATTCTCTTTCTGCTGTCACCGTAATCGCAGAAATTGCATTATTATTACCTTCATTTTCATAGCCT
The DNA here is from genome assembly GCF_011045615.1 of Providencia sp. PROV004. Lineage (NCBI taxonomy): Bacteria > Pseudomonadati > Pseudomonadota > Gammaproteobacteria > Enterobacterales > Morganellaceae > Providencia > Providencia sp. PROV004. Next base: position 1,903,080 of record NZ_CP042859.1, on the reverse strand, counting down.
TTCGGTAGTGTCAGGCTACAGGCTAATTGCGTATCACCTACTGTCGTTAAGCTTGCATTTAATGGAATATTAACAACCTTTGAACTATTTCGGTCTATATCAACCGTTGAGCCAAATTCACCCACTATAACAAGAGAGCTATTCCCTGAATTCGCATTTATAATCGCACTACGAACCAATGTATCACTGTTATTCGTGATCTTAAGTGGGACTGACTTTGACTCTCCGGTTAATAACGTAACTTGTGTATCTATCGTTAAATTTAATTCAACCCTAGCTTTTACCTCGACTTTTACATCATAAGTATTACTTCCCTGATTAATAACACCAATCGGAGTGTGGATCCGAACACTTAATAGTGTTTTACCCGTATTCTTCCCTTCAAGAGATACAGGGATTGTGGTGATCATATTTGAGTGAAGATCAATTAATTCAGGGTATGAAATGACATTGGCTACATCACTATTTTTTGTGGTTATCTCTAATGTGACACCATAAACAGCAACATTGCCTTTATTAACTATATCAATTTCAATATTATTAACTTTACCTAATGTACTTTGGAGAGGGCTTTCAGAAGATATTTCTAAAGTAACTAACTCAACGGGGGCAGCAACAACAGAACGTGTTAGATCATTCCAACCTAAACCAACCAGTGACGCGATTGAAGACAATGCAGGGACTCGTAATATTTCACCATCAAGATTAAGACCTGCGACAAGCGTAGCTGCTTTAGACATATTGTTGACAACACAGGAAACGCCATCATGATGCCCCACATCAAATCCATATGATTCAAGTTCCTTCTGATCAAGTTGAATATCTGGAGATATTAAAAGAATATCGCCAATTTCTGAATTGTTATAATCAATATTTGTATAGAGTGCTAATTTATTAGGTGGGCATTTATCTTTTCCTTTCTGATTTTTCAATAATTCAACTGACTCATTTTTTTTCATAATAAGAATCCTTCATATCAAATAATATTTAAGCGTGTAAAAACTTAAGAAATCCACCTTTTAAAACAGTAAGAAATTAGCCTAAAGGAAGATTCATATAAGTAGCTTAAATTACTATAAGGTTAAATTTATTGCTGACAAGATAAATAAGATAATAATATTCATCAATCGATTGTTAATTATTAAATGAATTTAAATTCAAACTAATCAAATAAAAAAATACACCCTGCGATATAATCACAAGGTGCAATATTAATAAAAAATTAAAATATCACTTGTTACTTTGTTTTGCTAAATAATGAAATTATTACCGCCACAATAATATTCAGAATAAATGCAGCAATACCGATATTCATGAAACTTAAACTTTCCCCTAACCAAGGGAACAATTGCGCTAAAGAAATTTTCTCGATATAGGTTACCGCGAGAAATAAAACCCCCGCGGAAATCCCACAAATAGCGCCCGCAGGGGTCATTGGATTTTTCTGTTTAAAACTCATCAACAAAGCTGGGAAAAACTGCGCAACAATATTGACCCCGAGTAACATAATAGCCACCAAGGTATCGTTACTGTGGAAAATAAAATACAAGCTGACTAACGCAACGACAGGTACCATAAAGCGTGCATAAACACCAGACTGGCGTTTTTCTTCACTCACCCCCATCGCTTTTTGTACAACTCCCGCTAACATATTAGAGGTGGTTAGTAGCAACATTGAACCAGGGACGAGTGCCGTTAACATTCCAGCAGCACCAATAAAACCGACCACAATAGGTGAGAAGGTGCTTTTAGATATCTCAAACAACGATAAATCCACAGCTGAACCTTCAAGATGCGGAATTTGTAATATAGACGCATAACCCACAAAAAATGCAAATAACATAATTAAGCTATAGGCAGGAATTAAAATACTATTGCGTTTTAAGGATTTTTCATCTTTAGCCGTAAATACCGCAGCCATATAATGTGGCCAACAGAAATAGGCAACCACAGATAAGAATATTGTGGAAATATACCAAGGGATATTTAGACCCGTTTCGGAGAATGTTAAAAAGCTTGGCATCGCCGTATCTATCGCTTTAAACATCTCCCCAAAGCTACCGTAATAATGAAGTGGGATATAAATACCAATAAATACGACCACAATTAAAATCATTAAATCTTTCAGTGCTGATGTCCAAGCTGACCCATGAATACCGGAGATCATCACAAACAACGTCACTGCAATAATTCCAATCCATATGGCAATATCTGCAGGAATTGCGCCATAAGACGCTTGTGAAACAATAATGCCTAATCCTTTAAGCTGCAAAACAAATAAAGGCACCATCGCAGCAATAGAAATCAAGCTAATTAATAACCCTAACCCCGGGCTTTGGTATTTCTTGGTAAATAACTCAGAAATCGTTCTGACATCATTATCTTTTGCAAAGCGCCATACTCTTGGATGTACCCAGTATAAAAAGATCCCCATAAAAGCATTGACCGCTAAGGTATATAAAATTGCAGGTCCTTTACCGTAAGCCCAGCCGCTTCCGCCAAGAAAAGTAAACGTGGTATATATTTCCCCTGCACTTAGAAGGAAAACCAGCAATGCACCATAGCTGCGCCCACCGACAGACCACCCTTCGTGATCCATCGTTTTGCCCTTTTTAGCACGGATAGCAAGATAAATGCTAAATAGGAAAAAAATTGTAATAATAATTAATGCGGAACTCATGATGTTTCCTTCGTATTTTTATTATCTAATACATTGATTAATAACATAACTAAGGCTGTAACAATCACCCATGAGACAATCCAGAACATTAAAAATGGCAAGCCCATAACAAAAGGCTCTACTTGATTGGCATAATAGATACCTATGGTTAATGCGAGGATTGGAAAAATAACTAAATAATGATACCACTTCATATACCACCCCTTATTCCACTGGCCCGAAAGAAATTAATTCACGAGGCAAATGACTTAACATTTCTACTCCGTCTTCAGTAATAAGCAGCATATCTTCAATCATAATGCCACCAACACCAATCCCGTAATACGGCGTTTCTAAACTCATCACCATCCCAGCTCTAAATATTTCTGTCGTCGCAGCGCTCACAAAAGGGGCTTCTTCTAACCCAACGAACACCCCATCACCATGGCCTAGGTGCCCACGATTATAATGAGGCAAACCTGAAGAACGAATGAGAGCCATTGTTTCATTAAAAACATCACTTAATGCAACGCCAGGTGCAACTCGGCTTAACATATATTGATGACCTTTTAAGATAGTTTGATAAATATCAGCGACTTTTTCATTCGGTTGACCAACCACAAATGTCCTTGCAATATCAGCACCGTAACCAGCCACATCTACACCACAGTCAAATTTAATTAAGTCACCTTCTTTTGCTGGTTGATCATCTGGGATCATTTTGGGTGAAAAATCACTGCCCACTGAAATTAAATTGAAGCGACTATAGTTCGTTTCAGGGAATTCCATCACTTTAGCTTTAAAAGCAGCGGTTAATTCCGCTGAAGTACAGCCAATCCTGATTAATTTACTCGCAGCAGCGATACCGGCTTCTGTAATTTGTGCGGATTTTCTGAGATGAGCAATTTCCCACTCACTTTTAATCATGCGTAATTCATTAAATAACGGCGAAGAATCAACCAAATTTAAACCAGGAATAACCTTATCCAACCATACCTTACCGGTATGTGTAATTTGGTTTAATTCAATCGCAACCGGTTTTCCATAAACCCCCGCTTCAGACAACGCTTCTTTGAGTAAATTGAAAATTGTTTCTATTGGGCTATTAATTGGCCTTGGTTTTACCACTTTGCCATTTTCCGGGTTGTAAGGGTCGTCTACATCCACCCAAATTGGAAATGTTTTAATCTTTGCATTAGGCATTTGAAGTGACAAGTTTGCTGCTTCAAATTCATTCATAATAACCAATGATTCTATGGAAGGATCGCGAAAAATAACCGCAATCGCAGAGCCTGTTTGCCTGAAAGTATACATAAAGAAGCTCGCAAAACCGGTTAGGTGATAGAAGTTATCACCCACGGTTGCGATTAATGCTTCAATTCCTTCACGCTCCATAATCTCACGAGCTTTATTGGTTACGTTCTCAAGGTGTTGTTGTTTCAAAAAAGTATTCTGTTTATCAATTGTCATTTTTATTCTCTCGAAGCGTTATATATACATCAAGCAGTGCATCATATCGCAAACGATAAATGTTAAGTTCTGTCACATTATATCTAGTGTGGAAATGAATACATCGTTTAGCATGCAAGTTGGTTATAACTAATCGTTATATATTAGCCAGAAATTAACTTTGCTAGAGATTTGATTTTGGGAGAAAAAAATTAAAGGGCTAAATAAAACAGCCCTTTAATAATTTAAATCTGATCGGTTATGAATTTTCAGCACAAGTGATGGTTTTTTCTAACTCATTATTGCGAGTTAACCATAAGGAAAGTGCTTTGAGTGAATCTGGCGTAAATTCATCACAGCGCGCGCTGATCTCTTTAGGGGTCAACCAACTGACTTCAACAACTTCAGATTCTTGTAAAGCAAATGGACCATGACTAACACAGCTAAACAACCCACCCCATACACGACAATGCGCATCTTCAAAATAAAAATGGCCATGTTCCGCAAAAGGAACGCCTGCAATACCCAGCTCTTCTTCAGCTTCGCGCTTTGCAGAATCAAGGATGTTTTCCCCTTTTGTCACGACTCCACCTGCTGTTGCGTCGAGGAAACCAGGGTGAAAATCTTTAATATCAGTGCGTCGTTGAACCAATATTTTGCCCATTCCGTCATGAACAACAATGTAAGTTGCACGGTGGCGTAGGTTTTCTGCCCGCATTTGGCTACGTGTTGCCTGAGCAATCACCGTATTGTCTTCATCAACAATATCGACCCATTCAACGACTTCGGTTGGTTGTTCCATCCTGTAAACCTTTTATTTTTAAGCTAAAAATGCTTATATCATTAGACTGATTATTATTGTATGCCAGACAATACCAATCCGCATTGATCCGCACCTATGGAGATGATCCTAGCTGAATTTGTGATTAGTTGCCATCATAAAAAGCACTTCTTTATTGCAATGATAATGAAGCCAGGTTTCTTTATGATACTCCAAGCAAATCATACAAATTGTATTCACAAATGCTATAGTTAAATCATAACGCTGTAGTTTGTTACTGATCTCAGGGATATCCCCTAAATAGTTCAAATTGCAGCTAGGCGCTAAGAGATGGCATCTTTAGGAGCATACACAAGTATGTGACTAAGGTGATAGAACGCAAGCAACAACGCTGCGGTTTGAAATATGACGGGGATGGCGATGAAAATACTCATAACAGGCGGCACCGGGCTAATCGGAACACCACTTATCCAAAAACTGATTTCTCTTGGGCATCAGGTTACTGTGTTAAGCCGTTCTCCGCAAAAAGTTTATAGCCATTTTTGTAAGGCTGTTGAGTGCTGGACGTCTCTTAATGAGCAAACTCACCTGAATGACTTTGATGCTGTTATTAATCTTGCTGGCGAACCGATCGCTGATAAGCGCTGGACCGAAGAACAAAAAAAGTTATTGTGTGATAGTCGTTGGAAATTGACACAAAAGCTAAGCGAATTAATCCTCGCCAGTGAAACGCCACCACAGGTATTTTTATCGGGTTCTGCTGTTGGTTATTATGGTAACCAAGGCCAGTCAGTCGTAACTGAAGACGAACAACCCCACGATGAATTTACTCACCAACTCACACAGCATTGGGAAGCATTAGCCGTTAATGCACAATCGGAAAAAACTCGCGTTTGTTTACTACGCACTGGCCTAGTGCTATCGGCGAATGGCGGTTTACTGGCTAAAATTCTCCCCATTTTCAAAATGGGAGCGGGAGGTCCAATAGGTGACGGAAAACAATACATGCCATGGATACATATCAACGATATGGTTCGGGCAATTTGTTTTCTATTGGATAGCCCTACTCTTTCTGGGCCCTTTAATATGACCTCACCTTATCCAGTCCATAATGACTTATTTTCTGCCACGTTAGGTGATGTTCTCAATCGCCCTTCATTTGTGCGAACACCCGCTTTTGTGATTAAGGCCATCATGGGGGAATCTGCAGCGTTGGTATTGGGTGGTCAACAGGCAATTCCCAAAAGGTTGGAAGAAGCAGGATTCCAGTTTGAACATATAGAATTAAAAGAAGCACTTACTGACTTGCTTATTCCACATACAGATGAATAAGGGTTATTTCACCCCTTGCCAGCGGTGAAATAGGTCTTGTTCCAGTTCGATATCAAACTGATCAAGGATGCGATTCACCGTTTGGTCTACAATATCTTGGATTGTTTCAGGTTGGTGATAAAACGCTGGCATCGGAGGCATGATCACGGCTCCCATCTCTGCCGCTTGTACCATTAAACGCAAATGGCCAACATGCAAAGGCGTTTCACGCACACCCAGCACTAGCTTTTTGCCTTCTTTGAGGACCACATCGGCAGCTCTTGTGACTAATGTATCCGTGTAGCTATGAACAATGCCAGACAGTGTCTTCATGGTGCAGGGCATGATCACCATTCCAGCAGTGCGAAACGAACCTGAAGAAATTGCAGCGGCGATATCGCGACTATCATAGTTATGGTCAGCTAACTGCTGAACCTCTTTTACACTGTAGTCAGTTTCTAATGCTAATGTTTGGCGGGCAGCTGCACTCATCACCAAATGGGTTTCTACCTCTTTGACAGGCTTCAACACTTCAAGCAAACGGACGCCATAAATAGCACCACTCGCCCCTGTTAACCCAATGATCAGTTTTTTCATTTCGCTGCCCTATTCACGATAACTCAGCGCATTATATACAATATTCACTAAAATTGCAGATACCAACAATGCTGCAATCCTACCTATAACGAAAATTTAAGCCATCAGCCACAATCCCAATTATACACGACTCGACTAAAATCTCTTTTCTTCAGGTCATCAGGGTGAATAAAGAAATTACCCACTCCCATATCTCCCCACATAATTCCTATTTCATAATCGGTATTTATTTGGAGAAGTAATTCATATTGTTGAATATCTTTTTCGTATTCTCTTGGGTCGGTTTGAGTGAAGAACGGATAACCGCCTATGCAATGTGCCCCTGATTCAAAAGTATCACTGTAAGGCTCAACCCATTCGTCGTAAAAGTCTTCACCGTCAAATTGGTCCTCATAATCATAGAGGTTATCAACCCCTAATATTTTCTGACCAAATTGGAAATCATCGATGCTGATGAACTGTTCCGCAGGCGTATATTCAATACTGTATTGGTGATCTATAGGGGTATAGTAATCATCGGAATGAGCCGCAATCACGGCAGAAAAATCTTGAGTTAATTGGCTGGCATCTTCAATAATATCTTCCCAATAAATAATGCGGAAATCTTCCTGTTTTTGCCTTTGTTCAAAGTCAGCTCCATATAAGTCATCACCACCAATAAAAAACTGTAAAATACCCTTTTCAGGGTAATTTTCTAATTTAGGCATTTGTGCAAAGTTAATTTGGGCAAGTAACTTGAGCGGCGTTCCTGCGCTATTCGTCGGATACTTTTCATTTATTGGCAAATACGGCATTCCCCCGACACGACTATCCCATAAAATATAGTCTTCAACTGGGGTTAACGTCATTTCAACAAGGGATTTTTTAGTGGATTTGATTTTATCTACAAAAGGTTTAATCACATCAGGAAGGGAGTTGAAATCAGCCATATATCGCTCCAAATAGGCAGTTAATGTCCCTCTAGCTTACTCGATTTTTACGTATTTTAAATCAGATATAACTGTAACTTAGGCCTTCATTTGACGTCATAGTTTTCTTGATATTTTAGGCTACAGATTAAAGATGGGAAAAATCAGAATCACTGTGGATTTTCTATATAGTTAGGGTTACAGCTAGGCGGCTAGCAAAGAGACCCTAGGAGCGTAGAAAACTACGTGACTAGGGCGAATTTGTGAAGCCAACAACGCTGTAGCCCAAACTATGACGAAAATTGACGAAAATTTAGCCTTCGTTATAAATCTCTAGGTCTTCAACCTCACTCTGATCCTTCAATTTTAACTCATCGTCTTTTCGTAAGTTTTCTAGGTAGTCTAAATAACTTTGGTCGATATCTTTGGTCACATATATGCCATCAAATACGGAGCACTCAAATTCGGTGATTTCAGGGTTTTCTTCACGGACGGCAGCGACTAAATCGGTTAAATCTTGGAAAATTAGCCCGTCTGCACCGATAAGTTTGCGAATTTCATCCACTTCGCGACCGTGTGCTATTAACTCATTTGCATTTGGCATATCAATGCCATATACGTTCGGAAAACGCACTTCCGGTGCCGCTGAAGCAAAGTAAACATTTTTTGCTCCCGCTTCCCGCGCGAGTTCAACGATTTGCTCAGATGTTGTGCCGCGAACAATGGAGTCATCAATGAGTAAAACGTTTTTATCACGAAACTCTGCACGGTTCGCATTGAGCTTACGACGGACTGATTTGCGACGCTCTTGTTGACCCGGCATGATAAACGTACGACCAACATAACGATTTTTCACAAAACCTTGGCGGTAAGGTTTATCCAGAATATGTGCGATTTCTAGTGCGATATCACACGATGTTTCTGGAATAGGAATTACCACATCGATGTTTAAATCTTCCCATTCTCGAGCAATTTTGGCGCCCAATTTTTGCCCCATGCGTAATCTTGCGTTATACACAGACACTTTATCAATAAAGGAGTCTTGGCGAGCAAAATATACATATTCAAAGATACATGGGGTCAATTGCGGGTTATCAGAACATTGGCGTGTAAATAATTGCCCTTTTTCTGTCACATAGACCGCTTCACCTGGAGCAACATCGCGTAAAAATTCGAACCCTAAAGTATCAAGCGCAACACTTTCTGAAGCGACCATATATTCATGCTCACCGCTTTCAGTAATGCGGCGCCCTAGTACTAATGGGCGAATACCATGAGGGTCACGGAAAGCTAACATTCCATGACCGATAATTAGTGCCACACAAGCATATGCGCCACGTAGTTTTTTGTGCATGGCTGACACCGCACTGAAAACATTGTCTGGCTCAAGAGGAAAATGATCAAACCTATCAAGCTCATGCGCTAATACGTTCAGTAATATCTCAGAATCAGAAGTAGTATTCACATGGCGACGCGCTGTTTCAAATAAACTCCGAGTGAGCTCATGAGCGTTTGTCAGATTACCATTATGTGCAAGTGTAATACCAAAAGGTGAGTTTACGTAGAAAGGCTGCGCCTCAGAAGCGCTCGAGCTACCGGCTGTTGGATAACGGACATGCCCTAACCCCATGCAGCCTTGTAATCTCAACATATGACGTGTTTCAAACACATCTTTAACAAGACCATTTGCTTTGCGTAAACGAATGTTGTTTTTGCCATCAATCGTGGCAATACCTGCTGCATCTTGCCCACGATGCTGAAGCACCGTGAGAGCATCATAAATTGATTGGTTTACCGGTGTAACACCGGCGATACCGACAATACCGCACATTTAGTCTTTCCTCATCAGCCAGACGGAGAAATGTTCTCCGGTAGGAAACTTGACGCATTTTGCAGGTAGTCAAAAAACCACCTGATTATATGACTGAACTGCGGAATAAGTTCCGAACGCTGCCAATCCTCACTTTGAGGTAATGGTGTAAATGTGTCGAGAAAAAACAGTAATGCCGAAACTATTAACACACCACGCAGCGCACCGAAGCAGATCCCCAGAACTCGATCTGTACCTGATAACCCGGTTTTTTGTACTAACGAGCTAATCACATAGTTCACCACCGCGCCAACAATTAATGTGGCAATAAACAGTGCAGCGATAGCAATGCCATTTCTAACCAGCACATCCTCAAAACGAGTAAAGTAGCCCGCTAAGTAAGGATAAAACGTACTCGCAACAAAAAAAGCACAGCCCCATGTAACCAGAGAGAGCGCCTCTCGTACAAAACCACGGATCAAGCTAACTAGTGCCGAGAAGCCAATAATGGCGATAATTGTGTAATCTATCCAGACCATATTTCATTCCAAAATTCGCACTCACGACATCAGCGGAGTGCATTCTAACAGAAAACGAAAACGTTTGCGTAACCATTTTTCTATCAAATTTAAAAAAATAGCGGCGAAAATAAAAAATCATAATCGCCGCAGTAAGTTACTAAATCCCCTTACCTTTTAGGGATTATTTAAATTCTATTTTAAGGTTTATAGCTTTGGATTATCCCTTTCGTCCCCGTAATCTTATTCAGTTCTGGTAAAGCTGCTTCTAGCCTCTGCCTTGAAGCCTCAGGCCCAACGTAGATCCGTGTAAGTTTATTATTCACTGGTTTGGCAGGAACCGTATAAACTTGGTAACCGGACAACCTTAGTTTAGCGACAATCTCTTCAACTTTACTTGCATTGTTCAATGCAATCACTTGCACAACAAACGCTTTGCCCTGTGGTTGAGGCTTAGGTTCTGGCTTAGGCTCGGGTTTTGGTTGTGGTTTCGGCTCAACTTTAAGTTCAGGCTTAGGCTCCGGCTTGACGGGTTCAACTACGCTCGGCGCAGGAGTTGTCGTCGATGGACGGGTTTCAACCTGCTCATTCTGTTGCTGCGTAATGGCTTCTGACAACATGGCTTCAGAAGCACCTTCTGAAGAAGCGGTGGTAGTCGTACTCACAATAGGCGCTATTGCTTCAATATCTTCTTCATCACCCGGTTTAGGGATAATAGGAATGGCCGCAAATTCATTTTCATTGTATTTCTTATCGCCATCAAGCAGAGCAGGAAGCACAATAACTCCCACTGCAACAAGCACAATGGCGCCAGCAAGTCGATTCTGAAATTTACTAGCCACCGGCACTATCCTTCTTGATTTTCCAATAACATCATGACGTGAGCAACGGTATGAAATGACCCGCACACCACAATCACATCTTGCTCGTTTGCATCGATGCAAGCTTGCTGCCACGCTTTTTCTACGCTGTCAAACTGGTTAGCTGTCGGTAAATGTTGACTCAGTTGAGCCACATCAGCCCCCCTAAACTCAGTTAATGGCGCAAGGTACCAATCGGTGACTTGTTGTGATAAACACTCAAGCGTACCTTTGATGTCTTTATCACCTAGCATCCCGACAACCGCACGAATATGACGACCTTTAGTTTCAGGCAAGGCAGCCAATTTACTAACTAAGTACCCTGCTGCATGAGGGTTATGCGCCACATCCAAGATCATCAACGGTTTTTCACCGACAATTTGGAAGCGCCCCGGTAATTGAGCTGATTTCAAACCTTGATGAATAGCGGACTCAGTCACTTTTTGGGCAAAATCAGCATCAATTTCCAATAAGCAACTCACCACACCTAGCGCTGTTGCTGCGTTCGCTAAAGGCACATTCGGTAACGGTAAATTATGCCATTCACGCTGTGAACTTTGCCATGACCAACTATTTGCTTGCTCACTGTATTGCCAATCCGTCCCACGACGAAATAGCTTCGTACCTAAATGCTCAGCCACTTGACTGATTGAAGCTGGCATATCCGGCTCACCAACCACACCATAATGGCCAGCACGGAAGATACCAGCTTTTTCATAACCAATATGTTCACGGTCTGAACCAAGCCAATCAGTGTGATCAAGTGCGATACTGGTGATTGCGGCTATATCTGCATCAACGACATTTGTCGCGTCTAACCGCCCACCTAAACCGACTTCTAAAATCACAATATCGAGTTTAGCTTGTTTAAATAGCTGTAACGCCGCCAAAGTGCCATATTCAAAATAGGTGAGAGAAATATCTGCTCGCTGAGCTTCAATTATGGCAAATGCCTCGCAGAAATCAGACTCGGGAAGTTCTTGGCCTTGAATACGAACGCGTTCGGTATAACGGATAAGATGCGGTGAACTGTATACCCCAACTTTTAACCCAGACGCCATAAATATGGACTCTAGTGTATGACAAGTTGTCCCTTTCCCGTTGGTTCCCGTCACAGTGATAACTTTGGGAGCAGGCTGCGTTAGGTTCATTTTCCTAGCAACTTGACCGACTCGCTCCAACCCCATATCAATATTTTGGCTATGTAAGTCGGTGAGATAAGAAAGCCAAGCCTCCAATGGAGACTTGGCATTAGGAATGATTAGATTACTCATCATCTTTTTTATGCTTTTCAGAATCCTTTTTTGGCTCTTGGGCATCAAGTTCATCAACGGCATCGATGTCGATTTCAACCGTTTCCGCTACGATGATTGGTGTCTCATTAAAGCTTGGTTTATTGGTTAACATCGCCAATATTTCAGCTAAACGGTCACGCATCTCAGGGCGGCGAACTATCATGTCAATCGCGCCTTTCTCAAGTAAGAATTCACTGCGTTGGAAGCCTTGCGGTAATTTTTCGCGAACAGTTTGCTCGATAACACGTGGCCCTGCGAAACCAATTAACGCTTTCGGCTCTGCCACGTTAATATCACCTAACATTGCCAAACTTGCAGACACCCCACCCATGGTTGGGTCAGTTAATACTGAAATGTAAGGTAAGCCACGCTCTTGCAATTTTGCTAATGCGGCACTGGTTTTGGCCATCTGCATTAATGATAACAGTGCTTCTTGCATACGCGCACCGCCACTTGAAGAGAAACATACCAACGGGCAGTTATCTTCCAAAGCTTGTTCGACAGCACGGACAAAACGTGCACCGACAACTGAAGCCATTGAACCGCCCATAAAGGCGAATTCAAACGCTGCAGCCACTACTGGCATGCCTTTCAACGTGCCTTTCATCACGACGATCGCGTCTTTTTCACCCGTTTCTTTTTGTGCTGCAACAATACGATCTTTATATTTTTTTGAATCTTTGAACTTCAGAATATCTTTAGGCTCAAGTTCGCTGCCTAATTCTGTTGTTGAGTTTTCATCAAGGAAGGTTTCTAAGCGCTGACGGGCGTGAATTCGCATATGGTGGTCACATTTTGGACACACGGATAAATTACGCTCTAATTCAGCACCATATAATACTTGCCCGCAGCTATCGCATTTAGTCCAAACTCCCTCTGGGATGTTGGCTTTGTGTGATTGGGTCAAGTTACCTTTCTTTAAAATTTTTTCAATCCAGCTCATTAATGGACCTTTTTGTCTGATTCACTCTGGTTATCACCAGTATGTAATTTTTTGCCATTAAACCACAATGATATCTCACTGTGGATAAAAACTTGTTAAACCATCTAGTGGTTATCGATTTTTTGCGCTGCCGCACGCTTTTCTTTCGCAGCTATTCGGCGATGACGAATAATTTCAACAACGCCCGGCAAAATTGAAACAAAGATAATCGCGACTATCAGTAATTTCAAATTCTTTTGTACGAACGGTAATTCACCAAAGAAATAACCCGCATAAGTGAATAATAATACCCAAATAAACGCGCCCGTCACATTATAAAAAGCAAAGTGACGATAAGACATTTTACCCATTCCTGCAACGAATGGTGCAAAAGTTCTGACGATCGGCACGAAGCGCGCCAGTATAATCGCTTTACCGCCATGTTTTTCATAAAAAGCATGGGTTTTATCTAAATAAACGCGACGAAAAATCTTCGAGTCCGGATTTTTGAATAATTTTTCACCAAAAATACGCCCAATGGTGTAGTTTACCGCATCACCAATAATCGCCGCCGTAATCATCAACGCGACCATTAAATGAACATTCAGGTCATTGCTGTCTAATGACGAAATCGCGCCAGCAACGAATAATAACGAATCTCCCGGTAAAAATGGTGTGACCACTAACCCTGTTTCACAAAATAGGATCAGAAACAGGATACCATAGACCCACGTACCATAATCTCTGACCAGTTCAGCAAGGTGCACATCGATGTGTAAAATAAAGTCGATAATAAAAGTGATAAATTCCATATAATCCTCATCAATAATAGCATCCATGCTATTTGCAATAATTATGAGATAAATAAAAATTCGCTTTACATCAGTTCATCTGCCAGAAAAAGCGGCCCCATCACATTCTGAGGTAGCTCAAACTTCTCTGGGTAATCGACACTCACCAAATACAACCCTTCAGCTCTCGCAGTTGCAGCTGCCTTTGTACGGTCTTTTAATTCAAGAAGATGTGCCATCCAATCAATGCTTTGGTTGCCACAACCAATCTCCAACAGACTTCCGACAATATTTCTCACCATATGGTGAACAAATGCATTGGCTTTGATGTCTACCACCACATAATTACCGTGGCGGCTGACATTCACATGCATCACATTACGCCATGGCGACTTCGACTGACACTGGACTGCTCTGAATGAGGTAAAATCACGTTCACCCAATAGTGCCTGTGCCGCTTCATGCATTCTTTTTTCATCGAGTGGGTAATGAAAGTGCGTTACACCACTCGATAAAATCGCTGGCCGATAACGATGATTAAAAATCACGTAACGATATCGACGCGCTGTTGCACTAAAACGTGCATGAAACTCTTCAGCCACCGGTTTACACCAGCGAACAGCGATATCCGCGGGTAAATGGGTATTCGCCCCCATGGTCCAAGCCGCTTCTTTACGAATGGCAGAGGTTTCGAAATGCACCACTTGCCCCGTAGCATGGACACCAGCATCAGTACGCCCTGCACAAAACACGCTAATTGGCTCCGCGGCAATTTTTGACAAAGCGTCCTCTAAACAGCCTTGAACACTTTTAACTTCTTGCTGACGTTGCCAACCGAAATAACGACTGCCGTTGTATTCAATACCTAATGCGATTCGATACAACTGTGTAGACTCAGACATTAGTAAAACAGCTCCTGAGCCAGTTTTTCTGCTGTTTCTACCGCCATCAATGCGCCACCGAAACGCACGTTATCAGCCACTGACCAAAATTGTAAAATTTCGGGTATACCGTAGTCATTACGTACACAACCAATGCTTAATTGGTCATGACCTGACGCTTCAGTCACTTGGGTAGGATAATCACCCTCTTCTGAGACCTGAATATCTTCAAAACGTTCAAGTTCTTCGTTAGCTTCTTCTGCGCTCATTGGGCGCAACGTTTCTAAATGAACGACTTGCGCATTCCCATAAAAAACAGGGGATTGAATAAAGCTAACGGCCACGGGTAAGCCATCATCTTGCAGTACCTTACGCACTTGCTCAACCAAGCGACGTTCATGAACGACACTGCCTTCCATGTCAGCCAATAATGGCAACATATTAAAGGCTAATTGCTTACTAAAACGGCCTTCTTCCGCAGGGATACCATTTAATAAACGTGCGCTTTGCCCTGCTAGCTCATCGACAGCGGCTTTACCATAACTGGAAACCGACAACATATTGGTTAAAGTAATACGCCCTAACCCTGCCGCGTCCACCAGCGGTTTGATTGCCGTTAATAATTGGCTCACTGAGCTGTCAGCCAATGAAATAATATTACGGTTGCGATAATCAGCGAGTACTTGCGGATTCACATTTGGGACAATCAGTGGCACATCCGGTTCTTGAGCAAATACGCCGCTAGTATCAATGACAATACACCCTTCCTGCGCCGCTAATTCAGCGTATTGTAGGCTTACACCTTCATTAGCTGCAAAAAAGGCAATTTGTGCCTGTGACCAATCAAAATCAGTCACATTTTCAACTTGAATACTTTTACCATTAAAACGTACGCTCTCCCCTGCACTACGCTCACTGGCCAGTAAATACAGTTCGCCGACTGGGAATTCTCTTTCTTGTAACAGTGAAATAATAGCTTCACCTACAGCACCGGTTGCGCCTAATACTGCAATATTCCAACCTTCAGTCATGGCTATTCCTCTAAAAAATAAAAAATTAAATAGCCCCAATTGGCGCTATTTAACAGGTGATCATTTTAACTCATTTATTTTGTGCTAACTAAACTTGCCTTAAAACCAAGTGCATTGAGTTTTGATGCCGTTTGTTCATTATCACAAATCACTTCAAGGGATGACCATTCACGACGTTCTTGATAATTTTTGCGCAGTTTATCAAATTCGCCTGTTACCCCTGCAACCGCTCTTAATGCTGCATCATCTCGGCGCACATCATACACGAGATGCACTAACCTTTTGAGCTGGTTTTGCGTTAATTTACCATTGAAAGTCAATTGATTGATATCTGGCTTAGGCAGTAAGGATGAAAGGGAAATTTGTGACGATTTACCGAGAAACTGGCAGTAAGCTTCATAAACTTGCGTCGTTCCTCGTGCTTTACCTTCTAGCGTATAGCCCGCAATATGCGGAGTACCGATATCCACTAATGCTAAAAGTGCGGTGTCTAAATCAGGTTCTGGCTCCCACACATCTAAGATAACGCTCATTTTTTTCCCGCGATTAAGCACAGATAATAATGCTTTATTATCAACCACCTCACCTCGACTTGCGTTAATTAAAATGGTGCCATCTCGTAATTTTGCTAAACCCGTTTCATCCATTAAATGGAAAGTTTGATATTCCCCAGACATATTCAGCGGAGTATGGAAGGTTATCACGTCAGCTTGCTTGAGCACATCTTCAAAAGAAACAAATAGCTCGTCGTCCCCTTTGGCTGCACGCGGTGGGTCACAGAGTAATGTTTTGACTCCCCAAGCCGATAACCTAGCCGCTAAACGCCCTCCGACATTACCAACACCAATAATTCCTACTGTTTTATCACGCAAATCAAAGTTGTCGCGTTCCGCTAGCAGTAATAGTGAGGAAAAGACATATTCAACGACCGCTATCGCATTACAACCCGGTGCTGATGAAAAACCAATATTTGCGGTTGATAACCACTCGGTATCAATGTGGTCAAAACCGGCTGTCGCGGTTCCAACAAATTTAACCGGTGTATTACCGAGCAGTGATTCATTAACCTTAGTGATAGAACGTACCATTAATGCATCTGCATCAATTAATTCTTGTTCTGGTATAGGACGCCCCGGTACCGCTTTCACTTCACCAAGCTCACTAAATAAAGTTTGAGCATATGGCATATTCTCATCGACTAAAATTTTCACGCTGTTATCCCAATCAATCACTTGTTTGTTGTGTGTCGTTATATAGATAAGTGGGGCAATATTTTGCCACGGTTTAAGCCAGATGCCTATGAGAGGTTACCTTCTACTGTAAATTCTTTCGCTCGAAAGCGATCTGGTGTGACACCTGATATTTGTTGGAACATCGCAATAAAGGCGGATGCCGAGCTATATCCGACATCCAATGCAACTTCATGTACACTTTTTCCTTTTTCTAGCCCGGCAACGGCATGTAGGTAGCGTAAACGTTGACGCCATTCACTAAACGACATTCCTAACTCTTGCTGGCAACGCCTTGATAACGTGCGTTCCGATGTATAATAGCGTTTTGCCCATTGTGCTAACGTCGTGTTATCTGCTGGGTCACCTTGTAACTCTAATAAGATGGGAGCAAGAAATTTATCTTTTGAAACAGGCAAATAGGTGTCTTGGCAGGGAGACAATGGAAATTGATCAATAAGCACATGAGCCAAACGCAAGTCTTGCTCTGTTTCGGGCTGAACAATACCGCGTTGATACATGTCCGTCATAATTGATTGAAATATCGGGCTAAGCTTAATCACACACGGCCGTTGAGCCAGCACTTGGTTGTATTCATGAGCAAAATCTATAATTCGAAATTTGACACTTTCTTTATTAAAGCTAGCATGGGGAATATTCGCAGGGATCCAAATGCAAAATTCTGGCGGTGCTAAATAATGTTGACCAGCCACCTCCATTTCCATGATGCCACACACTACATACAGCATTTGACCAAAAGGATGCGAATGGGATTTATACTCAGTGAGGGCGGCAGTTTGCTCATGCCGAAAAGCAACCAATTCAGGCTCTGCGATATTACATTCGCTGATTTGCCAAATGTCTGATTTTAAATTTTCCATGGTACCTGTCTGAAAAGCGTTATCGATTGTCTGGTTATCAGTATATATAAAAAATCGGACAGATGTATACTAGCGCCCATTCAATATGGGAGAGTGTTTTAATGAAAAATCTTCTTTTTCCGCTGATTGCGGTTTTATTATGGTCAATTAATGCCATTGTAAACAAAGCGGCATCAACCGCTATTGACCCTGCGGCAATCTCTTTTTACCGTTGGGCGCTGGCCTTGCTTGTCATGACGCCTTTTGTATTACGTTCTGTGCTTCGAAATTTTAAAATGGTCAGGAAGCATTGGTGGCAACTTGCCATTTTGGGCGCTTTAGGGATGATGCTTTACCAAAGTTTAGCTTATTATGCCGCACACAGCGTGAGCGCTACTTTTATGGGAATTATGAACTCCATGATCCCATTATTAACAGTGATTATTAGTATCTTTGTACTACGCGTTATTCCTACCGTGGGGATTGTGCTAGGTTCAATTCTTTCATTATGTGGGTTAGTGTGGTTAGTGAGCCAAGGAAGCCCAAGCGCATTATTCTCACAAGGCTTAGGCCAAGGGGAAGCCATGATGTTAGTTGCGTCTGCAGCATATGCCCTGTACGGTGTGCTTACTAAGCGTTGGTCAATCCAGTTATCCAGTTGGGACTCACTCTACGTTCAAGTTTTCTTTGGCGTTATCATGCTATTCCCTAATTTCTTATTAGCTGAAGATGTCTCGCTGAACAGCCAAAATATCGGTTTAGTGGTATTTGCTGGTATTGCGGCTTCCATTATTGCTCCTGCATTATGGATCCAAGGAGTTATGCGCCTTGGGGCGAATACAACCTCCATTTTTATGAACCTAGCCCCCGTTTTCACCGCTATTATCGCTATTTTTGCCTTAGGTGAAGAACTCAAAAGTTACCATTTAATCGGTGGTGGCGTGGTTTTACTCGGGGTAATGTTAGCGCAACAATTACGCACGCCACTGACAGAATTATTCCGCCGTGAAAAAAAGGTGGTTCAAGAAGATTCTTGCCAGTAGAATAGAATTACAAAAGCAATAAATGCAATGTCGTCACTCATATGCCCCACTTTGTGGGGCTATGTTTGAAATCCTCTTCATTCTTTCGTTTATTTTCCTTTAATATTTCTCATTATTAATACTTTGTGACATTTTAAAATCACTCAATTCACCTTTAGTTCGCCCATCATTGGTATCATTTATCGGATTACCGTTTTTCAGATGAAGGATAATCCGATTGAATCTTCTGGAATTCCAATTAGACTTAAGCAAAATCAAATACCCCTTTAGGAGTATTAACTCCACTCAATAAGCCGTTATAGCGCGATAAATCTAAATGGATCGTGGCAAGTAACCACTATGATAAGGAATGACAATGGCTAAGCCGTTTAAAGTTGGGTTGTTCGTATTGATAATAATTGCTGTAGCCATTGGCATTTATTTCGTCAATGCCACCAACTCATCTTCTCCCTCACAATTAGGCTATGATTTATATCAACAAGGTGAATCTCAAGCTGCGTTTGAACAATTCCAAAAAACTGCAGAGAAAGACTCACAATCTGCTTTTGCCTTAGCGATGATGTATAAAGACGGTATTGGCACGAAAGCCGATGATGTGGCAGCTCAAAACTGGCTAATTAAAGCGGCGGAATCTAACAATAAAAATGCGTTATATAACCTTGGTTTTTTCCGTTATAAACACCTAATAGAAGACACTTCCACTGATGAAAACGGTTTAACCTCTTTAACTAAAGCCGCTGATCTCGGTGTAAAAGAAGCACAAGAAATGGTTGGAGGTATTTATCTAGCTGATAAATATGAAGAGGTTCCGCAAAATATCGAACTCTCTCGCCAATATTTTACGTTGGCCTCTGACCAAGGCTCAAGATTGGCCAAATTTGCCTTGGGTTATATCGCTCATGACATTGAGAATGACAGTAAAAAAGCCGTTGAAATATTAACACCGCTTGTCAGCAACGACTTTCCTTTACCCGCGATGTTACTCGCATCAATTTATGAAGATGGCGGTAACGGCGTACCACCGAACCCATTGCTAGCCAAAAAGTACGAACGCCTCTCTTTTTCCTCCGCACTAGAATACATTTCTGACGCAAGTGAATTAGAACCTGGGGCTTTATCATTGTATGGTTCACAAACAGAAGAAGAAAAACAAAAAGTCATCACTAATTTAGAAGAGCGTGCTAGCCGTGGTGACGAGAACGCTATCTATGTTCTGTACCAAAAATATATGACTGGCGATGACGTGCGGAGAAATAAAAACCGTGCGATGGCTTATATCCGGCCGCTTGTTGAGGCCAAACAACCTAAAGCCTTGTATTTAAATTACCTAGCCGACAAAGATCGTATTCAGGATTTAACTGATGCCGCCGAAGGCCAATATCCTCCCGCAATGTATCAGGCTTATAAAGTCTATTCAGGCAGTACATTTAGCGACGTTAAGCGTGATGACGCTTTAGCTGAAAAATATCTCACCGCTGCAGCAGATCTCGGTGATTTAGACGCGCTCGTTACCATCAACCAACGAGCGATTTCCAGTTACGAGTTTCCAACCCAAAAACTCAGTAATATTGTCGCTAAATACACACCTATCTTAGTGGAAAAATACCCGAACTCCGCAGAAGCGTTAGTGGTAGCCAGTGATGTTTATAGTGTTAAAGGTAGTCCGTTGTTTTCACCAGAGAAAGCCTTCGCGGCTTTAGAAAAAGCAAATCGCATAGACCCCACTTATGATGCTCAAATTCAATTAGCACGTTATTATATTATTGCATTTGGTACTAAGCAGGATGTGCAAAAAGCGGCTAAGTTACTCATCGACAACCTTAATGCAAACGGTTATCCATCAACCGCTGAGCGCCTATTAGTTCAATTATATTATCGTTATGATATTAAAGCACTTATCGATGAAAAAACGGTTATCGATATCCTCAAAGAGGATGTAATTAAACGCGAAAATTATTCCTTAGCCTATTTATATGCTGATTATCTACTCAAAGAAGATGCAGAAAAAAATAGCGAACAAGCTTTTGATTTATATGAAAAATCAATTAAACGTAATTTTAACAGCCAAGTTAATTATGCCGCTGCATTATTAACATACCGACCAACAGAAACCGATAAAATCGCTAATTTGGTTGTCAATGTACTCCATTCGCCTCAAGCACAAGCTGAATTACGCCCACATGAGCTACAAATCGCTCAAGGTGTTTTGTTAAAAACTGGTTTAAATCGCGCTGATACAAAAGCAATATTGGTAAAAATGGCGTTATATGATAACCATGCTGAGGCACAAAAATTAATTGAACCACTCATTAATCATGATGCCGATATCACCTATTTATATGGGATCAATAAACTGACTCAATTAACTCAAGTTGACACGTTAAGTGATGCTGAAATAAAACCAATATACGATTATATTTTAAAGGCGGCAGAATTAGGCAGTGCATCCGCTTATTTATATATCGCACAAAACCTTGATAGCGTCACTTATCACAATGATAAGGCGTATTATAAATCTCGCTTCCAACAAATTACTGGACTGACTCAAAAAGATTTAATTCCTCAATATAAAAAATGTGCGGCACTTAAAAACAACCGCTGCTTATATGAGTTAGGGGAAATTTACCAAAAAGGTAACTACGGGGAAGATGCTAATTATGATACCGCCCTTTTCTATTACAACCAGATTTCTGATCCTGATTATAGCTTTTTAAAATCGCGTAAACGAGAAATTGAAAAATCCAAAGCCTCGTTTGCCAATATTCAAGTAAAAGCGAAGCAAAATGACCCTGACGCATTACGCACACTGGCCAATGCATATAAATATGGTAATTATGGACAGAAAGTCGATCAGAAAAAATGGCTTGAATATTTAGAGAAAAGTGCAAAATTCAATCAAGAAAGCGCACTTGAAGAGCTCATTGATTATTACCAACAAGATCAATATCTTGATGCCAATAAAGCGAAAATATTAGGTTATTACGACCAATTAGCCGCCCTTGGCAGCAAAGACTATACCCGTAAACTGGCACATCAATATTTAAAAGGTAGCCAGCTTGTTGAGCCTAATCGACAAAAAGCACGTGAGTATTACCTTAAATCAGGTAGTTGGGGCAATGAATTCATCAAGTACATGGATGATTATGAAATTGGCATGAAAACGCTCAATAATAGTCCTTCAGCAAAATACAAAGTAGGTCGAGCTTATTTCTATGGCCAAGGTGTCAAGGAAGATCGTTTTGAAGCGGCTAAATACCTAAAACAAGCGAGTGATGAAGGTAATGACTACGCCATCGCTCTCTATAGTGAGATGCGCTATATGGGCGTGCTAAATGACGAAAAAAACGCTTGGTTAATGGCACCTGATTGGGATGAAGCCATCATTTATTTACGCAAACATTCTAATCCAAAACGGGTTGATGATTATATTGAAGTTTATGAAACCCTGGTTGTTCCTGCCAAAAAAGGCGATACGGCCGCTTATATTAAACTTGGGGATTGGTATAGTTCACGCGGTAGAGATCTTGCGGCGCAAGATTGGTATAAGAAAAGTATCAAGGCTGGCAATTTAGCCGCTTATCAACCGCTTGATTCCGTGACTGAAGATAGCCAAGCAAAACGTCAAAATTATACTGATGGCACAGCGAAAGGTAACCTATTTTCTAAAGTTCAATTAGCCCAAACTTATTTATATGATAGCGAAATTGTTTCTGGCTCTCCTGAATATGATTTAGCCATTCAATATCTACAAGAAGGTATGAAATCAACCGATGAGAAGCTTTCTAATAATGCCTTCAATGCACTGGTGGATTTGTATCGAGATGGGATTAAAGATGAAAAAAGGAAGCTCAACCGCCCCAAAGATGAACAAAAATATTTAGCGTTGCTACTCAGTGAAAAAAACAATCGAACCGGAGCACTGGTGAACTTGTATCACTATTATGTCAATAGTGATAACACTCAAGCCTTAACTTATTTACAACAGGCTTATGATAAAGGCGATTTAGCCGCAACCAAAAAGCTCTATCAAATCTATTACCCCGGTAAATATTGTAGCAATAGCGATAATGTAGATATGGATAAAGCAAGCCGATATTTGAAGGAGTGGATTGAAAAAAGCAATTTCCAGAAAAATACCGACAAACACTATATTCATTACCCAGAAAGTCTTTCTGAAGAGATGGGAACCACCTATTTAAAAGGTGATTGTAATGTTGATAACAATATCGACAAAGCCATCGAATGGTATAAAATTTCGTTATATTACCACCCAACATATGCACTTGACGCAATTTATGAAGCATATGTAGAAAAAGGTGATGCCAAACAAGCCTATTACTACGCATTGCAACTTGATAAAAAACCAAGTTCTATTGAGCTAATGGATAAACTTTCAGCTCAAGATAAACAAGAGATTGAAAAACAAGTTGCCGATGAAAAAGCCTACGAGAAATATGGCCGTTTTGCCGAGCAAATTGAAAAGCAGCGAGTCGAAGCTGAGGCAGGAGACAAAATGTCAGCCTTTGCATTAGGTATCGCCTACGCACGTGGAGAACGTGTCCCCGAAGATACACAAAAGATGATCTACTACTATGAATTAGCAGGAAAAAATGGCTACCCTCGCGCCTATAATATTTTAGGCAATCTTTACCGTAAAGATAATAAACGTGGCATTGAAAAAGACTTCCCGAAAGCGCTTTATTATTTTGATTTAGGTGCGCAACAAAATGACAGTAATACTGCACATTTAGCTGGGGATATGCTCTATTTTGGCCAAGATATGCCAAAAGATTATGTCCGCGCAGCGAAATATTACGATATGACAGACCTTGAACAAGGTAACCACCACGCTATGGCAAAATATAAGCTTGCTTATATGTACTATAATGGCTGGGTAGGTAACAAAACCAAAGAAGATATCCAAAAAGCCCATGACTACCTTGAACTGGGTGCTAAGTACCAAGATAAGGATTCCATGAAAGCTCTCAAAGAGTGGGATTTCAATCTAATTAATAAATAATTGAATTATGAAGGCGCTAATTTCCTTTAGCGCCTTAACCTATCTACAATTATCATTTTTATAACCAGACAAAAACATTTCATAGCACCCATCTATAATATAATTTAAAAAATTATTGGCTAATAATTTAAATTATATTAATCGTATTTTCATATAAAATAAAAATTAGTCCCTCTCCTTTTGTTAGATTATATTAAACCTGTTTACATGCAGGTCTAATAATCATTAACATGGAGTGTTTACTATGAATGCAAACCAAATATCAACTTTAAACAAAAAAGAAAAACCACAAGGTAACATAAACAACCACAATATATCTCAGGAAACTAATCATTCTGCAACCCTATCAATTTTTGAAAAACCATTCAATGACGCATCTCTTTTAGAAAAGATGGTCAAAGATTCCCATGAAAACTTAAAAGAAAACAATAATATTTATATTAAACTACTAAATAAAATTGGCAAACTACAAACTCACGTGAAATATACAAGCGTAGAATGGTTTAATTTACAATATATAGAAACTGAAGTTAGAAGCCTATTAATAAAACAAATGGATAAATTAGATATACTAAATAAATTAAATAATGAATATAAGAAAAGCCCCCAAAACAATACAACTAAAGATTCTTCGATAGGTGATAAAGAACTCATTTTAGAATTAACCAGCCAATTAAAAAAAAAATTATCTCAATTTAATGCTACAGAGGTATCGAATTTAGATTTTGCAAGGTTATTAGAGCTAAATGTTCAGGTACGCAACACATTTACTTCAAAAGAACAAAAAACACCTCAAGAAATCGATGACCTTTTAAAATCTATAAATATAGAAGTCAATAATTTTAATAGCGTTTCAGATGATATCGATGTTTTATTCAAAGAATACTTAAAAAAAACAGTCGATATTCAAGATAAAAGATTATCTATTATAGATAAAACGTACCAACTTGAATTAAAAGCAAAACAATTAGCTATAACCCACAGGGATACAACAAATAAAATCAAAGAATTACTAGAAAGCCTAAATAATGAGAACTCTAATTATCATAAAGATGAAAACACTATTAATAAAATAAGTAAATATATTTCAGAACTAAATATTGATAACGCAGAAATTCAATATTTGATTTTAAATATGAAAAAAATAAAAAAACACAAAAACTTAAATCATACCATTGAACACTTTGAAAATTATAAAGAATTCGACAGGAATGCTTTTATCGAAAGCCAATCAAATAATAATAATTTTAGTTTGCTTACTGAGTCATTAAAATCGTTTGATAGATTTAAAATGAACATTGAATTAACAATAAAAAATCAAATATTAACTTCCGAACTAATGCCTCCATTTATTTATGTTGATAAAGACAGACATCATGAAAACATCGATAATAAATTAGACGAATTATTTAACCTAATTTACCAACGAATTCAAATTGAATTAAAAAATGAAGCGGGTCTATATAAAAATAAACAGATATTCTTATACGAAATAGATAAATTAGAAAACGACATGTCTATCATAAAGGATAATTTATCTAATTATCTCGCTGAAAATACAATACTGAAAAACCCAAAAAAAATCCGTAAAGACATTGAATATTTAATATCTCAGCATTATGATTTACTAATAAAAACAAAGGTTTCCCTGAGACTCATTAATTTAGAATTAAATAATAATTTATATTTATCTTCTCAATCTTCTAGTCCGATGCCTTTCATTATTAATTTTAATGAAGAAGACGTTAATATAGCAATAGAATATGAAAATCTAAATATGAAAGCAGATACTTATATTTCGCAGATTCATAATTTTGTTCCATTAAAATCAGTTTCCTCTGAAACCAGTGAGAGAAATTATTACCAAACGATTAGCGATAAAATAAATGCATTACGAAATACTACTGCTTTAATTGAATCCCTTAATGAAAAGATTGACTTGAAACAAAACCCAGATATGTCAATAGACATTGATAAACGAAATACACTAATAATTCAACAAAAAGATGAAGAAATAAATCTAACAGAATTTATTTATCAGAATTTGGACTATAGCGATAGAAAGTGGCCCCATAGAGACACACTTTCTTTGGTTAAGGAAATATACCAAACTGACTCAAAAATAAGAGAAAAAAAATTACTTATGGAACAAAAAGGAAAAATACACCTACTGGGCATACATAACGGACTTACAAATACTAACGATTATTATAATCTAGCAGATACATTAGTCCGATTCATAGCCGGATTCTCACAACAAATGATAAGCAGTAATTTTAATCCGGAGACTTCAAATAACACACTACCACAGGTGTTAGTACCAATACGAAACTAAGTGCATCAAGTTTTATTATTCTTAAACTTTGTCACTAATGGAACGCCCTAATTAGGGCGTTCTTTTCAGTGTGGCGCTTGGCTTGCTTTAAATGCAATTTTAACCAACAATCCATTAAGTAACTCACTTTTTAATAACTGTGGTTCAGAACCATGATAACTGGCAATATCTTTCACTAAAGCGAGACCTAGTCCTGCACCTTCCTTTCCTAACGCGTTATTTAATCGAGTAAAAGCTTCCATAGAACGGCTAATTTTAGCGTCTGGGATCCCAGGGCCTGAATCTTCGACCTCCAAAACCCAATGAAGATGGTCATCACTGCTGACCACCCGAACGGTGACCACCCCATTTGCAGGGGTATATTTAATAGCATTATCAATTAAATTTGCACACATCTCTGCTAATAAAATAGGTTCACCTTTAATCCATGCTGTTTCCGCGCCTTCATAACCTAAGTCAATATTTTGGCTTTCTGCTTGGGGTAACCGAGTAAAACAAGCCTGGTGAACAATATCCACTAAGTTTATAGCACGATACTGTATAATGGCTTCTTTCTCATGGGCTTTTAAACGTGATAACTGCAAAAGCCTATCCGTCAAATTGATCGTGTTATCAAGAGTTTTATCGATAGCTTGTAAACTCTGTTGCCGTTGGGTTTCATCCTGACTATTAATCGCAACAGAAACCTGTGTTTTGAGGACAGTTAGTGGCGTTTTAAGTTGGTGAGAGGCATCCGCACTAAACCGTTCTTGCCGTCGAACCATCCGCTTTAGGCGGGAAATATAGCGGTTTAATGCATCAATTAATGGTGATAAATCAGACCACGGCAGCAAATCAGGCAAAGGGGTTAAATCATTAGCGGAACGGCTTAACATTAAATGGGACAATTTTTTTAGCGGTGCCAATAACTTACTAAGTAAAATATAGGCAAGTACCAAAGTTAAAAACACCACAGTACCTTGGCTCATCAGGGCAGAAATTAATAATTGATTAGCAAGATCTTGTCGCGAATAAACTGTTTCCGCCACACGGATTTCAACCATCCCAGTGATACCGCCTTCATTAATCGGTTGATAAAATGCAGCAATACGGATAGGCAAGCCTTTGTACTGCGCATCATAAAAATAAACTAGCGCAGTATAATGCTGTGAGCGCATCCAATACGGGGGAATCGGCGGTAAGTCATCATAACCAGAAATAGTTTCACCACCGGGAGAAATAACTTGATAAAAAATTCGGTCATTATTATTTAGCTCGAAGCTATCAAGCACCACATAAGGCACACTGACTGAGAGGTGCCCATCGACAACTTGCAAGCGCTCCGCGACGGTTCGAGCTGAAGCTAATAATGTGCGGTCATAGGCTAAGTTTGCGGCATTTTTTGCACTGTAGTAGTGCGTATAAACCGAAAAACTCCCCAATAAAATGAGGGGGATACCGAAAAAGAGCAGCAACTGATGAAAGAGAGAGCGTGGATGAGAGACTAATTTCATACACTACACTGCTCTAATCGGTATCCCAATCCGCGTAAGGTATTGATATTAACATCCGAACCAGCAAGTTTTTTTCTAACACGGTGAACATATAACTCAATACTTTGTAAATTGGCTTCATCTGACAACGAAAACACCTGCTCAAATAATTGCATTTTAGAAACAGGGCGCCCTCGTCGATGAAATAAGGTGTTTAACACCGCATATTCTCTTGGCGTCAAGCCAAGTGGTTCTTGTCCTAATAAGAAATAACCGTCCTCATGGTAACTAAGCAAACCAAACTGTTGTGATTCATTCACTTGCCCTTGACTACGTCGCAATAAAGCGCGAAGACGTGCTTCTAATTCCGCAATATCAAAAGGTTTAGTCAGGTAGTCATCAGCCCCTGCATTTAGCCCTTGAACTCGATCGGCCACGTCTGAATTCGCCGTTAATAACAAGACTGGGGTTTCTTGATGACGTTTGCGCATTTGCGCTAATACCTCAAGCCCACTCATTCTCGGAAGTGATACATCTAACACGACTAATTCATAGTGCTCAGTTTGTAATAGCTGGTCTGCTATCGCGCCATCACTAGCAACATCAACTGCAAACCCAGATGACGACAAAGCCTTCTGTAACCATAATGACAATTCGTCATGATCTTCAACCAATAAAATTCTCATTCCGCATACTCATTATAATTATTTATCAGTATACGTTGGCATTCCATTGAATGAATGGAAAGCAAATGTGCGCATATTTACTGTGTTCATCACAACTATTGTTAATAAACACTATTAACGTGATTAATTCAACATTAAGTTAACATAACAAAAAAGCAAAAATACAAAACAATCTGATATATATCACATAAAAATAATAATATTTGTTAATGAAAGGTAAATGAAAGCTTCGTCGGTCAATGATGCCATACCAACAAAACAAGAAGTAAACAATATATACCTCTAATTATTGTCTTAGTAAGGAAAAAAGAATGAAAAAATTCACACTGAAGGCCTTAGCAACAGCAATATTTTTAGTTGGCATCAACCAAGCAAATGCCCTACCTGAGCGCACCGAATGTATTGCTCCCGCCAAACCCGGCGGTGGTTTTGATTTAACCTGTAAATTAGTCCAAGTTTCCCTATTAGAAACCAAAGAAATCGAAAAACCAATGCGAGTGACCTACATGCCTGGCGGTATTGGCGCGGTCGCTTATAACGCCATAGTCGCTCAACGCCCTGCTGAACCCGGCACCATTGTTGCTTTCTCCGGCGGTTCTTTACTCAATCTTGCTCAAGGTAAGTTTGGTCGCTATAACGAAAACGATGTGCGTTGGCTGGCTAGTGTAGGAAGCGATTACGGTATGATTGCCGTGCGTGCAGATTCACCTTATAAGACTCTGAAAGATTTAATGGATACCTTCAAAAAGGATCCGAACAGCATCGTCTTTGGTGCTGGAGGGTCGATTGGTAGCCAAGATTGGATGAAAACGGCCTTGTTAGCCAAAGCCATTGATATTGACCCTCGCAAAATGCGTTACGTAGCTTTTGAAGGGGGCGGTGAAACCTTAACGGCACTACTGGGCAACCATATTCAAGTCCTTTCAGGGGATATCAGCGAAATGACGCCATATATCAATGAAGGTAAAATTCGTATCCTTGCTGTCTACTCAGATAAACGCCTTGAAGATGGTTTATCTGACATCCCAACAGCCAAAGAACAAGGCTATGACATTGTCTGGCCAATCATCCGCGGCTTCTATATGGGCCCCAAAGTGTCTGATGCCGATTATAACCAATGGGTTGAAGCCTTCCAAAAACTGCAACAAACCGACGAATTCAAAAAACAACGCGAACTCCGCGGCTTATTTGAATACAACTTAACCGGGCAAGAACTCGATAGTTATGTCAAAAAAGAAATCGAGCAATACCGTGAACAAGCCCGTGCCTTCGGTTTAGCCAAATAATGGGGTGAACGATGAGCCAACGCATATTTGCCATAGTTTGGCTAATACTGTGTGCTATCGGAATTTATATTGGTTGGGGGATCCAGAGTGAGTTTAGTTATGAACCACTGGGCCCCCGCCCTTTTCCGGTTGTCATACTCTCTTTAATGGCGCTTTGTGCCCTTGCCTTATTATTTGGCAAGCAAGAAGCCGTTGAGTGGCCAAAACCCTATGTATTACGTCGTTTAGTTTTATTAGTCGTTGCACTTGTTATCTATGCATGGGCTTTTGAATGGTTGGGGTTCCCGATTGCCACCAGTTTGCTCACCATTAGTATTGCCCTGCTATTTGGCGCAACACCTATCGCCGCGGTTATTTCCGGCCCCGTCTTAGGTATCTTTCTATTCTATGCCTTTGATAAATGGCTAGATGTAACCTTACCTATTGGTAGCTTGCTTAATTAAGGAACGAAATCATGGAAACTTGGATGTACCTATCACAAGGTTTTGAGGTTGCTCTTGTTCCTCAAAATATCTTGATCGCCTTAATTGGCTGTTTTATCGGTACTATCGTTGGGATGCTTCCCGGCCTCGGCCCAATTAATGGTGTCGCTATTTTGCTACCGCTGGCCTTTGCACTTAAATTACCGGCCGAGTCTGCATTAATCTTACTCGCCACAGTTTATTTAGGTTGTGAATATGGTGGACGTATCTCATCCATATTACTCAATGTCCCTGGTGATGCCGCTGCAATCATGACCACGCTAGATGGTTACCCAATGGCAAAACAAGGTAAAGGTGGTGTTGCACTGTCAATTTCTGCAGTGAGTTCATTCCTTGGCTCAACGATTGCGATTGTGGGTATTATTTTATTTGCTCCTTTATTAGCGCAATGGTCTTTGGCTTTCGGGCCTGCTGAGTATTTCGCTTTGATGGTTTTTGCTATTGCCTGTTTGGGCAGTATGATGAGCCAAAACCCAATCAAATCACTATTGGCGGCATTAATTGGCTTATCACTTGCTACTGTGGGCGTAGATGCCAACTCTGGGGAATATCGTTTTACCTTTGATAGCGTACATTTATCGGATGGCGTGCAATTTATCGTCGTGGTTATTGGTTTGTTCTCTGTTAGCGAAATTTTATTGATGCTCGAAGGCACGGCAACAGGACAAGGGCTGATCCGTAAAACAGGCAGAATGCTGTTTAATCGCAAAGAGGCCAAAGCGTGTGCTGGCCCTGCTTTACGCTCCTCTTTTATTGGGTTCTTTGTTGGCGTCTTACCAGGTGCCGGCGCCACCATTGCCAGTGCCATAACCTATATGACTGAAAAGAAAATCAGTGGCGAAAAAGGCGATTTTGGTAATGGCGATGTTCGCGGTGTCGCTGCACCAGAAGCAGCCAATAATGCCTCTGCCTGTGGCTCATTTATCCCAATGTTAACCCTTGGCGTTCCGGGGTCGGGGACAACTGCAGTAATGATGGGGGCGCTAACGCTCTATAATATCACCCCAGGCCCAGGTATGTTTACTGAGCAACCTGATATTGTGTGGGGGTTAATTGCGGCTTTATTAATTGCTAACGTAGTTCTGCTCATCATGAATATTCCATTAATTGGCTTATTCACGCGTATGCTAACGGTTCCGCTGTGGTTTTTAGTCCCTGCTATTGCTTGCATTTCTGCTGTCGGGGTATATGCCGTTCACAGTACGACATTTGATTTGTTACTCATGATGGGGCTTGGCGTATTTGGGTTTATTCTACGAAAAATGAACTTCCCATTGTCGCCATTAATCTTAGGGTTTGTATTAGGTGAAATGCTAGAACAAAACTTACGCCGTTCATTATCCATCAGTAATGGAAATTTCGATATTCTTTGGAGCAGTACGATTTCTCAAAGTTTATTAACACTGGCGGTATTAGTGCTAATTCTTCCACCTATTGTAAAACGCATTCGTAAACGTAAACATTCCACTATTTCATAATTCACGGTTGTTCATACGATATCTGTTGTTCATACAACCTCTGTAACACTTTGCCCCAGTGTGATTTTGGGGCATTTTTTATTAATAAATAGGGAGCTTTATATAACTTAATAAAACTACTGATTTATCATGAGCTCCTGCGCCATAATAGACATGTTTTGATTGCAAACTAGTGGTTGTGTTCGTTCTCTTTTGGTCATAACTATGCAGTGGAAATATTTTTTCAGTATTATGTATTTTACTAATCATCCCACTAAATTTACTGCGGATATAACGAGATAATGCCTTGCCTAAAATTTTAAAATCCTGCATCCAAATAGCCGCATGAAACCTTGTTACACTCATATAATTTCCTCTATTCAACTAAAAATTGAGCTAATATCATGTCACTGTTTTGGATAAAAAAATTTAATAAAATGATGTATATTCACTCAGTCATTAATAAATCATTGATTAAGATAATGACGATATATTGAATAGCGTCAATCAATTATTTTAGTCATCTCATTTATTAAAACATAAAACACAATGTTCGATAGATTACTTTTCGCCCTTTTTAATATCCAGCCGAAACCGTTAGCGTATACGCGTACCATTGATGTCTATGGCGACCGTTACACCATTCATAGCCAAAAACCCGTAACTATCACGGAAAAAGACAGCGGTTATATCCAAATAAAAGCGCTGGGTAAAATGCATATTTTTTGTGGTAAAATGCTGCATATCAGCGTAAAGAAAAATACCACTTTGGTGACTATTGGTTGGTCGAAAGGCAAAAGTCAAATATTTGAAGTGCGTAAAAATGTGAAAGAAACTGCATATCGAGTGAATTCAAATAATTCGAGTTCAAGCTACAAGCCCCCTTATTATGACAGCGCATCCAGTGATGATAACCACCGCTCAAGTAGCCATTATTGTTCTAATGATAACTCAAGTTCTGATTGTTCATCATCCGATTCAGGGGGAGGTGATGGCGGAGGTAGTGATTAAACAAAAAAACGAGAACCGAAGTTCTCGTTTATTCAATTAGTTAATCTGATACAAATTATGCTTTGTATTTGCTCATCACTAATGTGGCGTTAGTTCCACCGAAACCGAAACTGTTAGACATGACTGTTTCCAGCGCTTGCTCCGTTGGTTTAGTCACGATATTCAGCCCCGCAGCTTTCTCATCTAGATTTTCGACGTTAATGCTTGGTGCAATAAAGCCGTGTTCTAACATCAGCAAGCTGTAAATTGCTTCGTGGACACCCGCAGCACCTAATGAGTGACCGCTCATCGCTTTCGTTGCAGAAATTGCAGGAGAGTTAGCACCAAACACTTCCTGGATAGCTTCTAACTCTTTGGTGTCACCCACTGGCGTTGATGTACCGTGTGTATTGATATAATCAATTTTATCGACACCTTGCATTGCCATTTGCATACAGCGCACAGCACCTTCTCCTGATGGCGCAACCATGTCTGCACCGTCAGATGTAGCACCATAGCCAACGATTTCAGCATAGATATGCGCACCACGTGCTAACGCATGCTCTAACTCTTCAACGACGACGATACCGCCACCACCTGCGATAACGAAACCATCACGGTCTTTATCGTAAGTTCTTGATGCTTTGTCTGGCGTTTCATTATACTTTGTGGACAATGCGCCCATCGCATCAAACTCACAGGTCATTTCCCAGCTCAGTTCTTCACCACCACCCGCAAAAACCACATCCTGTTTGCCTAATTGGATCAATTCAACGGCATGGCCGATGCAGTGCGCTGATGTTGAACAAGCAGAACTAATTGAGTAGTTTACGCCTTTGATTTTAAACGGTGTTGCTAAACAAGCAGAAATACCCGATGCCATTGCACGAGTCACCATATATGGGCCTACACCACGTAAACCTTTAGCACGCATACCGTCAGAACCCGCAACTTGATTACGTGGAGAACCACCACCGGAACCAACAACGATACCTGTACGTAAATTTGAAACTTGTTCTTCTGTTAAACCTGAATCCGCAACCGCTTGTTCCATTGATAAATAAGCATAGGCGGAGCAATCACTCATAAAACGGAAAATTTTACGGTCGATTAAGTCTTTCGGGTCTAAATTTTTGACATTACCCCAGACATGGCTACGTAGCCCTGCCTCTTTGAATTCTTCTGAGAAAGTGATCCCGGAACGACCTTCCTTCAAAGAAGCCAGTACTTCTTCCTGGTTATTACCAAGGCTGGAAACAATACCTAGACCAGTGATGACTGCACGCTTCATTCGTTACCTCATGACTATAATTATATGATTGCGGGATTACAGGTTGTCACTTTAGCTTACACTTGTACGCTGAACAAGTCCGATCAGGGTAAATATTTGTATTTTTTTCTTTGTGACGGGAATGAGTCTTTTTTATGACGGTAGCCTTACACCGATATCAGCGGTAAAATTTAGGAATTATATAAACAATGTAGGCTTATCGTGAAAAAGAACGCTGTACAAACCGCACGCCTAAGTTGGAATGACGAAGGCACTCCTATGTCTGAACAGTTTGCAGATATCTATTTTTCTAACCAAAATGGCTTAGAAGAAGCTCGCCATGTTTTTTTGCAAGGAAATCATTTTCCTGACCGCTTTGCGACGCACCCTCTTGCAACCTGTGTGATTGCCGAAACAGGGTTTGGTACGGGTTTGAATTTTTTAGCATTGTGGCAATCTTTTAAGCAGTTTAAAACCGAAAACCCAAACGCAACATTACAGCAATTACATTTCATCAGTTTCGAAAAATACCCTTTAACAAAAACAGATTTAATCGCTGCACATCGCTGCTGGCCTGAACTTGCTAGTTTATCGCAAATCCTTTGTGAAAGTTGGCCACAAGCCTTACCGGGTAATCAGCGGATCATTTTAGAAAATGGCCATATCATATTAGATTTATGGTTTGGCGATGTTAATGAGCAAATATCTTTACTAAAAAGCAATTTAAACAATAAGATAGATGCTTGGTTTTTAGATGGTTTCGCACCCTCAAAAAATCCCGAAATGTGGAGTGAACAGCTGTTCACTAACATGGCAACATTAGCTCGCCTTAATGGGACTTTTGCGACATTTACCGTGGCAGGTGCGGTCAAGAGAGGCCTGCAACAAGCTGGTTTCACCCTTAAAAAAGTCAAAGGCTTTGGTAACAAGCGAGAAATGTTAACCGGAGTATTAGCTGAAAAAGAAATTAATATCCCAACCCCTTGGTTCGCAAGACGAAAAGCAGACAACCCAACGGATGTTGCTATCATTGGCGGTGGGCTCGCCAGTTTAACGGCAGCCTACGCACTTCATAAGCGCGGTGCTAAAGTCACCTTATACTGCCAAGATGCCCAAGTTGCACAAAATGCTTCAGGCAATCGCCAAGGGGCTATTTATCCCTTACTCACAGGCAATAACGATCCACTTGAGCGCTTTTTTGTCAGCGCTTTCCCTTTTGCTTCTCGCTTTTACCATCAATTGGCGAAACAGGGGATCGTATTTGAGGGGCAATGGTGCGGTGTCAGCCAATTAGCGTATAACGACAAAGTAGCTCGTAAAATAGCGGGAATGTTAGAAACTGAGTGGCCTGACGATTTTGCTATTGGTAAGAATCGTCTACAACTGAGTGATATTTGCGGTGTTGATGTCAACCATGATGGCATTCATTATGCGTCTGGAGGATGGCTTTGCCCTGCCCAATTTTGTGAGAGTTTGCAGCAATATTTGCAGCAGAAAGGCGTTACCTTCTGTTTTGAACATAATGTGGTGGAATTAAAACAAACTGAACAAGATTGGCAATTATTGATTGAAACAGCGCCGCAAAAAGAGCTAACACGTGTTCACTCAACTGTCATTATTGCCAATGGGCACAAACTGCGCCAATTTGCTCAAACCATCAATTTACCTATCTCACCTGTGCGTGGGCAAGTGAGCCACATTCCTACCAATCACACCCTACAACAACTGAAAAATGTTCTGTGCTTTGAAGGGTATTTAACCCCTGCCGATGCCTCTGGTACACAACATTGCTTAGGTGCTAGCTACCAACGTGAGCGACTCGATTTAGATTATAGTGAGGAAGAGCAACAAGGAAACCGCCAAAAACTGATTGATAACCTACCTGATGTAACTTGGCCTAGGGATATCGACATCTCACAACAACATTCACGCCAAGGTATTCGTTGTGTTATTCGCGACCACTTTCCCTTATTAGGCAATGTGCCTGATTTTGAACAACATCTGGCGCATTACCATGATTTACCCAGCAAAATTGCCAAAGAGCAGCCTATTGCACTAGCGCCTGTGCACCCAAATTTATTTATTTTTGGGGCATTAGGGTCAAGAGGGTTATCCACTGCCCCCCTTTGTGCGGAATTGCTGGCTGCTCAAATTTTTGGGCAAATACTCCCGCTCGACGATGAAACCCTTGCAGAATTGAACCCAAACCGTTTTTGGGTAAGGAAATTATTATTAGGTCGCCCTATTAAACTCCCTTATTAATACCTTATGTTAATGAGATAGCCATTGCACAACGGTCTTCAGCGGCAAACCCCGCCTCGACTTCAGACTGTAAAATAGCCTGTAACTCGGTGGTTAACTCATTAATTGCAAGAATTTTAAAACCTAAGCGTTGGTAATAAGGTGCATTCCAAGGCACATCACGGCAAGTGGTCAATGTCACTACCGTGATATTCCGTGCCAAAGCGGCATCAAGAACCTGCTTAATCAGCTTTTTACCCAAACCCTGCCCTTGCCATTGCTGGCAGACAGAAACCTCACAAATATGTAGGCTAGTATGATGATCTTCAGCATTGATAAAACCAATTGGTTCATCGCAATCATTCACCGCAACCCATTCTAATTGCTCGGAAATAAAATCGAGGTGGTCTTGCTCTGTTTGCCCATCACCTTCGGCAAGCCATTGATATTTTTCGATACTCGTGAATGTCTGCCCTGCAGAAATTTCCACGGCAGGAAGATGTTTGGCATCGAAGGGGGTTGCTAAACGAATATTCGCCATAATTTTTACTCACAACAAAATTTAGCTAACAAAAAAGCGGGTTTCCCCGCTTTCAATGTATAACATTACAAATTAAATTGCGTTATTTAATAAGTTTTTCCACATATCTAATACCAGTACTTGGTCTGGTGGTGTCAATTCGCCAGCTTTGATGGCATTTTGAATACTGACTTCGACACGTTGATATAATGCTTCAGAGCTGGTTTCGTTTTCTTCTTCCAGCTCAGCCACAGCAAGGGTTAAGTGACCACGCAAATAGCCGCCAGCGAAGAGTTCATCATCACTCGCGTGCTCAACCATATCATCAATCTTCGTTAGTATGCGTGTTTCTAAATCCGCAAGCATGCTTAATCCTTACTTAAATGTGTTCATTAGGCAAAAATATCTTCCGGATAAGGAAAAGCTTCTGCACAAAGAGGTGGCGTATTGTAAAACAATTGTAACGCATTAATAAAGCGTAATGGGCGTTCAGGGATACCATTTTCTAAATAAAGCATCACTTGCGCATGAACTTTGCGCATAAACGCAATGCGGTCAGGCTCAAAATCCCCTTCTAAGTTGTCACAACTGACATTAAATGGAATGCCAACAGCAACACAAAACAGCCAATCTAGCGCTTGAGGTTTAATCTCTACCACTTCAAACTCACACTGTGTTTTTTCATCTCGACCGTCTGGGCAATACCAATAGCCGTAATCGACTTGCTGGCGCCTTGCTTCCCCTGCGATACACCAATGTGAGATTTCATGCAGCGCACTGGTGAAAAAACCGTGTGCAAATACGATACGGTGATAAGGCACAGCCTCATCAGCAGGTAAATAAATGGGTTCATCATCCCCTTTTACCAGCCTGGTGTTATATGTCACACCAAAACATTCATCAAAGATATTGATTAGATCCTGATAATTATGTGTACTCATGAATAATTTAAATCATCTTAAAATAATGAGAGAAACCAAGCTTTAATCACGTCACCATGGCTATCATGGAGTAACTTAATACTCATCAGTAACGAAATCACCACGATCATTGGCCTGATCAGTTTTTGTCCTTTGGTTAAGACCAAACGCGCACCTAAACGAGCGCCAACCATTTGGCCGATTAGCATAACAAAACCTAAGGCCCAAAGAACATGACCCCCGATAATAAAGAATACTAAAGAGCCAAAATTAGAGGCAAAATTAAGTAACTTCGCGTGGGCGGTGGCTTTAGCAAGATTATAGCCGAGCAGCAGAACATAGCCTAACGCCAAAAATGAACCGGTTCCGGGGCCAAATGCACCATCATAAAAACCCAGTGTCATCCCAATTGCCACCCCGAAAAATGGCATGCTGATACGTTGTTGGCGGTCTTGCACACCGATTGATGGCGTTAATAAAAAGTATAAACCGACACAAATCACCAAGATAGGCAACAGTTGTTTTAAGAACGCGGTATCAATCATTTGAATGACAATCGCACCCAACATGGCACCAATCATGGTCATAATGAACGGAAACAATTGTTCTCGTAAATCTATGGCTTTGCGCCTGACAAAATAGAGTGTTGAAGAAAACGAACCGCCAACAGCTTGCAATTTATTGGTTGCTAACGCTTCAACTGGTGTGATTCCCACGGATAACAGAGCTGGGATCGTTAATAGCCCACCACCACCCGCGATGGAGTCAATAAACCCTGCAAATAGCGCAACAAAGAAGAGTAAAGCGTAAACTTCAGGAGCAACGGCTGTTAGCCAATCCATTTTACTATCCAAAGAGAAGAAATATCATGATGTTGATGTGAATATATCGCCAAACAGCTTTGGTAATATCACAACCTAGATGAGGTATTTTTAGGAGGCTTCATCCGAACCTTCATCATCAACAAAGCGACCTACTAGGCCGCTCCGTTGTCACTACATAAAACACAGTAAAACCGATTATTCAAACGGTTTCATTGCTGGCGTTACATCCGAGCACTGACCACGATGACGTAAATAGTGGTCCATTAGAACAATCGCCATCATTGCTTCTGCTATCGGCACTGCACGAATTCCCACACAAGGGTCATGACGCCCTTTGGTGATCATTTCAACTTCTTCGCCATCACGGTTGAGTGTTTTACCTGAAACGGTAATACTGGATGTCGGTTTTAACGCAATATGCGCAATAATAGGCTGGCTACTGCTAATACCGCCTAAGATACCGCCTGCATGGTTTGATGTGAAACCATTACGGGTAATTTCATCACGGTTTTCACTGCCTTTGAGCGCAATAACACCGAAGCCATCACCAATTTCCACACCTTTCACTGCGTTAATACTCATCAACGCGTGAGCGAGATCGGCATCTAAACGGTCAAATACCGGCTCACCTAAGCCCGCAGGCACATGCTCTGCAATAACGGTAATTTTAGCGCCAATCGAATCACCTTCTTTCTTTAAACCGCGCAATAACTCGTCAAGAGCCTCTAATTTGCTAGGATCTGGACAAAAGAATGGATTTTCTTCGACAGTTGACCAGTCTTTAATTTCACATGCGACTGATCCCATTTGTGTTAAGCATCCATGAATTTGCACGCCAAGCTTTTCTTGTAAATACTTTTTCGCAATCGCACCTGCTGCAACACGCATTGCCGTTTCACGTGCTGATGAGCGACCACCACCACGATAATCACGCTGACCATACTTTTGTTCATATGTGTAATCTGCATGGCCGGGCCTAAACACGTCTTTGATTGCACCATAATCTTGCGAACGTTGGTCAGTGTTTTCAATGAGTAAGCCAATGCTAGTTCCGGTTGTCACACCATTAAAGACACCCGATAAAATCTTCACTTGATCAGGTTCACGGCGCGCAGTCGTATAACGTGATGTTCCCGGGCGACGACGGTCTAAATCTTTTTGTAAATCGGCTTCTGTCAATGCTAAACCTGGGGGAACCCCATCGACGATGCAACCTAATGCAATGCCATGTGACTCGCCAAATGTGGTCACACGAAACAGTTGCCCAATTGAATTTCCTGCCATCGGAGTTTCCTATTCTAAGCCATTCTTGTTTTATCAAGAATTTTGGTTGTTAATTATTATATCGTTGTGTCGTTATTATTGATTACATGATCTTAGAACATCACGCAACTGTTGATTAATCGATATAAAGCTCAAAATGTGCGTGATGCTCAACAAGTTGTTCACGAGTTAACATAAACACACCATCACCGCCGTATTCGAAGTCCAGCCAAATAAATGGAATTTCAGGATATTGTTCAATCAGATGAACCATGCTGTTACCCACTTCGCACACTAACACCCCTTCTTCCGTCAGAAAACGCGGTGCATTCGCTAAAATACGACGCACCAGTTTCAAACCATCACTTCCGGCAGCAAGTGCTAATTCAGGTTCGACACGAAACTCTTCTGGTAAATCGTCCATATCTTCCGCATCAACATACGGTGGATTTGTCACGATCAGGTCATATTTGACCTCTGGCATATCACGGAATAAGTCAGAGCGAATCGGTATCACCCGGTGATCTAAACCATGATTAGCAATATTTTGCTCAGCAACGCTTAGCACATCACTTGAAATATCAACCGCATCGACTTCTGCATCAGGGAATTCATAAGCACAAGCAATCGCAATACAACCACTTCCGGTACATAAATCAAGAATAGTTTGAGGTTCATCCGCCACTAAGCCAACAAAGTGATTATTGATTAATTCACCAATTGGCGAGCGAGGGATAAGCACTCGTTCATCAACATAAAATTCATGGCCACAGAACCATGAGCGATTAGTCAGATATGCAACCGGAATACGATCATTAATACGTCGCAAGACACGCTCAATAATGCGGTGGCGTTCTGTTGGCGTTAAGCGGGATGTTAATAGCTCATCGGGCAGGTCTAGAGGCAAGTAAAGTGTTGGTAACACCAATTGTAGCGCCTCATCCCATGGGTTATCTGTACCGTGACCATAGTACACATTGGCAGCATTAAAGCGGCTCATTGTCCAACGTAAAATATCTTGAATGGTATGAAGTTCTGCAACGGCTTCATCAACGAAAATCTTTTCCAAGAAGGGGTTCTCCAGCCTGTATTTTGAAAGGGAATATATGAATAGCTAAAGTTTGCCACGAAGTGAAAGACAAATCAGCAGATTAATGTAATAAAATTTGCTGAGGAAATCTGGTTATCGCGCTTATTGAAGCATCTTTGGTCGTAAAAACGCCCTTTATTTTAGCTAAAGGGCGTGAAGAAAAATAACCAGTTCAGTAAAGAAGTCACGATACTAACTTTCGTTTTGCAGTACCACTTCCGCCTCTTTCGCTGGCTTTTTTACCCAAAGTGCATAGGCGATAGTCAGCAATACTAACCAAACAACGCCGACATATAATGCAATTCGTGTCGATTCAAAATATCCCAAAACACCAAAAACAAATACCATAAATGCGATGGCTAAAATAGGAGCAACAGGCCACATAGGTACAGGAAATTTTAATTGGCTAATTTCTTCTGGCGACATTTTTTTGCGCATTGCAAACTGCGACAGTAAGATCATCAACCATACCCAAATCGTTGCAAAAGTCGCAATTGACGCAATCACCACAAACACATCATCAGGGATGACATAGTTCAATACCACACCCACCAGCAATACCGCGACCATCACTAATACCGTCATCCAAGGCACACCATTTTTTGTCAGCTTAGTAAAGGCTTTCGGTGCTTGTCCTTCATGTGCCATGCCATACATCATACGCCCAGCACCAAAGATATCGCTGTTAATTGCCGAAATTGCCGCAGTGATCACCACAATATTTAAGATATTCGCTGCAGATTGAATACCTAAGCTATCGAAAATTTGCACAAACGGGCTACCTTGCTGCCCAATTTGGTTCCATGGGTAAATGCACATCAAGACAAATAAAGTCAGGACATAAAACAGTAAGATACGAATTGGCACGGCATTAATCGCTCTTGGAATCGTGGTTTCAGGGTTTTTCGCTTCACTCGCTGTAATGCCAATAACTTCAATTCCCCCGAACGCAAACATCACCACGGCAAAGGACGCAATCACCCCACCAATACCATTTGGCATAAACCCATCGTGAATAAATAAGTTTGATACCCCAACCGCATGATCAGCCGCTTGGCCAAAACCAAACATCATAATAGCGGCACCACCAACAATCATCGCAATAATCGCGATAACTTTAATGATTGACAGCCAAAATTCCATTTCGCCGAAAGTTTTCACATGGCATAAGTTTATTGCACCAATAAAGAAAATAATGCTCAATACCCAGATCCACTGCGCAACCTCAGGAAACCACAGTTTCATATACACACCAAATGCTGTCACGTCCGCCAAGCAAACAATGAGCATTTCAAAAACATAAGTCCAACCCGCAAAAAAACCGGCTCTAGCCCCTAAATAATGGCTAGCGTACTGTGAGAACGATCCCGCAAGTGGCCGGTGGACGGCCATTTCACCCAGTGCTCTCATGACCATAAATACAGCGGCACCGCCGATAATATAAGCGAGTAATACCGCAGGCCCAGCGGTTTCTATTGCTTTAGCTGAACCATAAAATAAACCTGTACCAATCGCAGAACCTAAAGCCATAAATCGAATGTGACGCGCAGAAAGCCCTCGCGCAAGTTGTGATGTGCTTTGCATGATTTATCCTTCGTATTATTTTATTGTCGTGCAGATAAATACTTCAGGTGGCCAGTACATTGCCGACCACCTTTTATTTGCTTGATAAACTAGTTAGGGAAAACAGCGCCAGCCTTGAACAGCGCAGACAGTTTATATTGGTTAATTAAATTAATTGCCGCTTCAATATCAGGGGCAAAATAACGGTCTTTATCATAGTAAGCCACTTGGTCACGCAGTGTTTTACGTGCCTTCTCCAAGGTTTCACTCGACTTCAAACCTTCACGGAAATCCATTCCCTGACACGCTGAAAGCCATTCAATAGCTAAAATACCCGTGACATTTTTTGCCATTTCCCATAAACGACGACCCGCCGCAGGCGCCATCGATACGTGGTCTTCTTGGTTGGCTGATGTCGGCAGGCTATCAACACTCGAAGGGTGGGCTAATGCTTTGTTTTCACTCGCTAATGCAGCCGCAGTGACTTGAGCTATCATAAATCCTGAGTTAACCCCTCCGTTATTCACTAAGAAAGGTGGCAACTGTGACATATGGGTATCCATCAGTAATGCAATGCGACGTTCGGATAACGCACCGATTTCTGCTAATGCCAGCGCAATATTATCGGCTGCCATAGCAACAGGTTCTGCATGGAAGTTACCGCCTGAAATAATATCGCCATTATCAGTAAAGACTAACGGGTTATCCGACACAGCATTCGATTCAATTAATATCACTTCAGCAGCTTGGCGAATTTGGGTTAAACAAGCGCCCATCACTTGCGGCTGACAACGTAATGAATAGGGGTCTTGCACTTTCACACAGTTTTCATGGGACTTCGCCAATTCACTGGTCGGTGATAAAACATCACGGAACATCGCCGCAACATCAATTTGCCCTTTTTGTCCTCGAACCTCTTGAACTCGAGCATCGAAGGGTTTGCGAGAGCCCAGTGTGGCTTCAACACTCAGCGCACCACAAACAATGCCAGATAGCAGCAATTTTTCTGCCTCAAATAACCCTTTCAACGCGAAAGCCGTCGATGTTTGCGTGCCGTTTAATAAGGCTAAACCTTCTTTGGCTTCCAATTTTAGAGGTGCTAACCCCGCTTTTTCTAACGCTTTTTTCGCTGAAATCCATTTGCCTTCATAACGCGCCTTTCCTTCGCCTAACAGAATTAAACTCATATGAGCCAATGGTGCTAAGTCGCCAGAAGCCCCCACTGACCCCTTCGCAGGAATAAATGGATAAACTTGCGCATTCACTAATGCGATCAAGGCATTAATAACTTCAAGGCGGATCCCTGAAAAACCACGAGCTAAGCTATTAATTTTGAGTACCATGATTAAGCGCACGAGGTCATCATCTAACGGTTCACCCACACCAGCAGCGTGAGACATCACAATAGATCGTTGTAATGATTGCAAATCTTTAGTCGCAATACGCGTATTAGCAAGTAAACCAAAGCCGGTATTGATACCATAAGCGGTTCTATCTTCTTCAATAATTTTATTGACCGTCGCAACACTTTTCTCGATAGCACCGTGAGCGCGTTTATCTAATGCCACTGTTACCGATTGTTGGAAAACAATACGCAGGTCTTCGAGTGTCATTTTTCCTGGGTGAATAGTTAACTTAGTCATTAATGGCACTCCTTAACGTGTTTTAATCATCGGTAAATTAAGATTTTTTTCCTGCGCACATGCGATAGCTATGTCATAGCCTGCATCGGCATGGCGCATGACACCAGTTGCAGGGTCATTGTGCAGTACTCGGGCAATGCGCTCTGCTGCTTCATCCGTTCCATCACACACAATTACCACTCCAGAATGCTGAGAGAAGCCCATACCTACGCCACCACCGTGATGTAAAGATACCCACGTCGCCCCACTGGCTGTGTTTAATAACGCATTGAGTAATGGCCAGTCTGAAACTGCATCAGAACCATCTTTCATTGATTCCGTTTCACGATTTGGGCTGGCCACTGAACCTGAATCTAGGTGATCACGGCCGATAACAATCGGCGCTGAAACCTCACCGCTTCTTACCATCTCATTGAATGCCAAACCTAATTTAGCGCGATCCCCAAGGCCAACCCAGCAAATACGCGCTGGCAAACCTTGGAAACTAATACGTTCACGAGCCATATCCAACCAGCGATGCAAGTGC
Organism: Providencia sp. PROV004; assembly: GCF_011045615.1. Taxonomy (NCBI): domain Bacteria; kingdom Pseudomonadati; phylum Pseudomonadota; class Gammaproteobacteria; order Enterobacterales; family Morganellaceae; genus Providencia; species Providencia sp. PROV004. Next base: position 1,858,547 of record NZ_CP042859.1, on the reverse strand, counting down.
TTATCATCCGGCAGCAGCTCTTTCACTTTCGCATCTGTTTTATAGATATCTTCAGGATCTCCTGATAACGCAACCCAGCGGAATGGACCAACACCGCGACAAAATAGCGGGCGGATATAAGCAGGTACAAAACCGGGGAAATCAAACGCATTTTCTACGCCCATTTCCAGTGCCATTTGGCGGATATTGTTTCCATAATCAAAGGTGGGAATGCCTTGCTGTTTAAATGCCAGCATCGCTTTAACATGTTCAGCCATAGATTTTTTTGCAGCCAATGCAGTGGCTTGCGGGTCTTGAACACTGCGTTCACGGTACTCTTCCCAGCTCATACCAATGGGTAAGTAACCATTCAAAGGGTCATGAGCACTTGTCTGATCGGTCACCATATCCGGTTTCACCCCACGTTTGACAAGCTCAGGAAGAATTTCAGCGGCATTGGCGCATAGTGCAATAGAAATGGCTTTTCCTTCCGATGTGTATTTTTTCAGACGCGCTAACGCATCATCAAGGTCAGTCGCTTGTTCATCCACATAGTGAGTTCTTAAACGGAAATCGATACGGCTTTGTTGGCACTCAATGTTCAATGAGCAGGCCCCCGCCAGTGTGGCAGCAAGAGGTTGGGCTCCCCCCATTCCACCAAGCCCTGCAGTTAAGACCCAACGCCCAGTTAAATCACCGTTAAAGTGCTGGCGAGCGGCTTCCACAAAGGTCTCATACGTCCCTTGAACAATGCCTTGGCTGCCGATATAGATCCAGCTACCTGCTGTCATTTGCCCATACATGGCAAGGCCTTTCGCATCTAATTCATTGAAATGCTCCCAGTTTGCCCAATGTGGTACCAGATTTGAATTGGCGATTAAAACACGTGGCGCATTTTCATGGGTTTTGAAAACACCGACAGGCTTACCTGACTGAACCAGTAGTGTTTCATCGCTCTCGAGCTGCTTCAGGGACTCGACAATTTGGTCATAGCATTGCCAATTACGTGCTGCACGCCCAATACCGCCATATACCACTAATTCATGAGGGTTTTCTGCAACATCTGGGTCAAGGTTATTCATTAACATGCGTAATGGGGCTTCTGTCAGCCAACTTTTGGCATTTAATGTATTCCCTCTCGGTGCCCTAATTTCGATATTTCGATATTTATTATTCAATGCTGTCACTTGTATACCCTCTTTTATCTGTCCATTAGCTACCTTTCTTGTTCCTATAGATATAGTTGTATATACATGTACGATCAATTAATCTTTTAACATAAAGATTAAAAAAATATGATATAAAAATATTTTTAATCAAATAAAACAATGGAATAAATAAATCACCTGATATTTTGCTGTATTTTCTTTATTCTAAATCTGCATGCCAGATCACATTTGATTTACAATAAATTCACACAAAATAGGTAAAGAAGGCATGCACTCGAGATGATAAGCGGAAAATATGCTTTATATCGTTCCGCCCATACTTTGACGTGGTGAAAAAAACTTATGACGTGAAACTGCCTTTCAGCTTATATCGATGACCCGGGAACAATAATTTTGTACTTGTCACCGTAAAGGACTGAGACCAAGTACGTCTTGTAATTAACAAGCAAGATGCACCTGTATTAATTTGCAATAACCTCGCGGAACGTTCATCTGCCTCCACGGCCTCCACAATATGCTCCCCTTGTGTTAAAGGAGCAACTTGAGACAAATAATCATGTGGTGTAATCGATAAAAAATTTTGCTGTAAGTAATCCGGAGCCGCTAACGCATTGACATATCTGTCTTCAATTTGAACAGGAACATCATTCTCTAAATGGACAATAATCGAATGAAACACCATGGTATCTGGGCTGATATTTAACTCATTTGCGAGCGCAGGTGACGCTTGAATTTCTTCGAGCTTAATTATCCTACAGCTGTATTTGTGGTTTCTTGCCAGTATTTCCGCTTCAATACTGTGTATTTCAAATAGTGCAGATTGCCCTTTTGGCTCAGCCACAAAGGTTCCCACACCTTGCAAGCGAACCAATAACCCTTCAGCGGTTAATTCACGTAGTGCCCGGTTAGCCGTCATTCGACTACATTGAAACTGTGTCACGAGCTCAGACTCGGATGGAATACGGTCATTTGCTTGCCATTCTGCGGTGTGGATCTTTTCAATTATTGATTGTTTTACTTGCAAATATAGCGGGAGCGGTGCCCCTTGTTTATCCTTTTTATCGGCTGTCACAGTCATTTCCAATTTAATGATTAAAATCTTAAGTATTAATATGCTATTCGTTGAATAGCATACAACACGACCTTAGTGCTATCGGACATTTTTTATCCTGACAGTCGCGAATAAAAACATCATGCTTAATTATTAAGCATTAACATAATTAAACGATGCAATTTTAATAAAAACAAACAAAAAACAGCAAACTTTTAGGGTCAAAAGCGGCAAACAACCTCATTCACCGCTATTCATTATTGTTATAGTTAAAACTGCGACTCACCCATTTCACCCATTACGATGGGTAATTTTGCCTTCATGTACTCTGATGAACAGTGGGTTACTCCCTTGTTCATAAATCATTTCTACGGGCTCTTGCGCATTCCACACAACAAAATCTGCAATAAAGCCCGCTTTCAATTGTCCATGGCTATTTTCACGGCCTAACGCTTTAGCCGCGTTACGTGTCACCCCAGCCCATATCTCTTCAGGTGTCAGTTTAAATAATACGGCCGCCATATTCATAATAATACGCAATGAGGCAAAAGGACTGGTTCCTGGGTTAAAATCTGTTGAAACCGCCATAGGAACGTCATGTTCCCGTAACAGCTCAATTGGTGGTAGTTTGGTTTCCCGTAAAAAATAAAATGCCCCCGGTAATAAGACGGCTACGGTTCCGCTCGCTTTAAGTGCTTTAATCCCTTCTAGGTCCAAATATTCAATATGGTCAACCGACAAACCTTTGTAGCGGGCAACCAGTTCGCTCCCACCTAAGTTTGATAACTGCTCCACATGCCCTTTTACTGGGATCCCTAATTTCTGAGCCGCTGAAAATAACTTTTCACTTTGAGCGAGGGAAAACCCCACACTTTCACAGAAGACATCTACTGCCTCAAACAAGCCTTTTTCCCATAATTCAGGCATGATTTTTTGGCAAATCAAATCAATATATTCATCAGGTTTATCTTTATATTCAGCGGGGACGGTGTGAGCAGAAAGCAATGTTGAACTGACTGAAATAGGATATTGTGCAGATAACTGCTTTGCGACTAATAATTGTTTCTCTTCATTTTCATAGTCGAGCCCATAGCCTGATTTCATTTCAATACTTGTGACACCTTCTTGAATTAATGCTTCGAGCCTTGGCTTTGCCCGCTCAAATAATTCGTTCTCGCTCATTTTGCGGGTTTCACGTACAGTCGAATTAATTCCGCCACCTTGCGCACTAATAGTTTCATAAGAAACCCCATTCATTCGCTGTTCCCATTCAGAAGCTCGGTCACCGCCAAAAACTAAATGTGTATGGCAATCGATTAATCCAGGGGTTATTAATTTACCTTCAACATCAATAAGTTCGCAGTCATTCAATTCAATATTTTGAGTAGGAACAATTGCAACTATTTTATTATCACGAACAACTAAATCATGGTGATTAATCAGTCCATAAGGAGCTGATAGTACTGGGTCCATAGTGGCAATACGGCCATTACGCCAAACGACATCCCGAGAGTGTGTTTTGAATACCATCGTTTTTCCTATTGTTGTTGAATTCAGTTTTATTCATTGCATTAATAAATCGTATAGATATGTATATACAATTAGACTAGCAAGTCCCCTTTTGTCAATGCTTACCTGTAAAAAGGTTATAAATATGTTACTTCGCACGAACAATCTACGATTATGACCATTCATCAAAAATGAGTTACACTACCAACCAGAAAAATTAATCACAAAAACATATTAGTAAAATTATGAAGAAAAAATTTGGTCTAGAAGATGAAGATATTCGTCTTTTCAAAGAAGCCATTAATGGAGCAAAAAAAATCCGTCAGGACCAAGTCCTGCACGCACCTGTCCGCGCCAAAGTGACACAACCATCTAATAAAAAAGTCATACAGGAACAGGTTGACGCCTCCTTTTATTTTTCAGATGAATTTCAACCTCAACTTGAAAATGAAGGCCCAACGCGTTATTTAAGGCCCGATGCTAACCCTTATGAATTAAAAAAACTTCGCCGCGGTGATTACGCTCCGGAGTTGTTTTTAGATTTACATGGCTTAACACAAATGGAAGCAAAGCAAGAAATTGGCGCGCTCATTGCGGCCTGTAAGCGAGAAAATGTCTATTGCGCCTGCATTATGCACGGCCATGGTAAACATGTTTTAAAGCAGCAAACACCACTTTGGCTTGCCCAACATCCTGATATTATTGCTTTTCACCAAGCACCTAAAGAATGGGGCGGTAATGCAGCCTTATTGCTGCTTATAGAAACTGCTGAGAGCGCTCGCCGCTAAGCGCTCATCTTGTTCTGTATTATTTAGCAAATAGCAATTGAGATGGGCTCAACATCCATTCAAACTGACTTTTTTGATGAGCCACATCAATGTCAACACATGCCACTGTTGATGTCGTGAACATCGGTGGTTCTTTATGTGGGCACAACTCCGACACTAAATAGCCAACCAGTGGCAAATGAGATACAACCAATATCGCATTTGCGCCTAGCACAGCAATATCCCGAATATGGTCAGCCACAAATGCGGCATTCCCTCCTGGCGTTAATTGCCCTAAAACTTCTGACTTTGCTGGCAAATCAAGGTGCTGGCTCACAACTTGCCGAGTTTGTTCTGCTCTTAAATAGGGGCTCACTAACACCGAATCAATTTTAATACCTTGATTCTGTAGCCATTGAGCCATCAATACTGAGTCGTCTTTTCCCTTTTGTGTCAATGGGCGCTCAGCATCGCTAGGCGCGTGTATCGCTGCATCACCGTGACGCATAATATAAACTTGCATAATCCACCATCTGAGTAACCTACCTGATTAAGGAGGTTATTCTTTTGTTGTTAAGCTAATTGTTGTAAAAGTAACCATCAGTTGGGGTGAAATGTGATTCTGCATGAAATGATCAACAAAGAAAATGATTTGAGTAAATTTTTGTGTATGTTTTTTTAGCAGTCCATGTCGCATGTTAAATTTTAGTATTTATTATCAATTAGTTAAATTTAATATAATGATTTATTCTAATCATACGAGCTTTACGTAAAAGAGCCTGATAACCAAAAATATGTTTGGTATCAGGCATTGATTGGTTTTATTAAAAAAGCAACAAACAGCTAATAGGCTAGCTTACCGCGCCATTATTGTTCATTACTTGGTTTTATTACATCAACCCCACCTTCTACATTGGTAGAAAAAAAGGTTCGATTATTCTCTGCCATGTCACATAGCAATTCACAAGGCTGGAATTTATCACCATATTTCACGGCGAGGTTATTCAGAGTTTCCACCGTTTTTGCAATCCCTAGGCTATCCATATACCTAAACGGACCACCAAAGAAGGGCGGGAAACCGATACCAAATACCGCTCCCACATCCCCATCACGAGCATTTCTAATGATGTTTTCATCAAGGCAGCGGGCAGCTTCGTTAAGCATCATCATGACACAGCGCTGTGCAATATCCGCTTTAGTCAGTTTATTGTTGGGAACCATTTCAATTAGTGAATAAATGGTTTTATCAACTTGACGTTTACTGGCTTTTTTCCAAAACCACAACTTATTGGTGTGATGACCATATTCATAAAAACCTTTGCCGTTTTTCTTACCTTTACGGTCATCTTTAACCACTTTGTCGAGGATATCAGGCGCCTTAAAACGCTCACCAAAACGTTCAACTAAAATCGGTAAAATTTTTGTTCCTACATCAATGCCCACTTCATCCAACAAATTAAATGGCCCAACAGGGAAGCCAAATTCAACTAAAGCACGATCAATGTGTTCTATTGATTCACCTTCAACAAGGCATTGCGCTGCTTCACATAAGAATGGCGCTAAAATGCGATTTACATAGAAACCTGCATCATCCCCCACAACAATCGCTGTTTTACCTTGGCGTTTTGCTAAAGCAACCACTGTCGCAATTGTAGTTTCATCTGTTTGTTGATGAGGGATCACTTCAACTAAAGGCATTTTATCGACGGGACTAAAATAGTGTAAGCCAATCACTTTTTCGGGATGAATTGCTTTCTGTGCAATTTGGTGAATAGGTAAAGATGATGTATTAGAAGCAAAAATAACTTGCTGTTTCGACATCTTCTCAACTTCAGCAACCATTTTTTGTTTCAGTGCTAAATCTTCAAATACCGCTTCAATCACGATGTCCGCATTTTCAAGCCCTTGATAATTTAATGTGCCTGATACCTTAGCCATAACAGCTGCACGTTCTCGGGCTAATAACCGCCGCTTGATAACTCGCTGGGTCAGTAGATCCCAGCTATAGCGCAAGGCCTGTGTGACGCCTTTGTCTGAAATATCTTTTATGCGGACGGGTAATTTACCTTGAAAAGCGGTGACATAAGCAATTCCACCGCCCATCAACCCGCCACCAAGCACACCAACTTGATTAATCTTCAATGGCGTTGCTTGTGCCCCTGTGTCATTTTTTAATGCGGTAACCGCAAAAAATAAATTACGTAATGCAGTAGACTCTGGTGTCATCACGAGCTCACCGAAAGCTTTCGCTTCTTCCGCATAGCCTGCTTGCAAACCTTTATTCATACCTGTTTTTACGACATGAATAATTTTTTCTGGGGCTGGATAATGGCCTTTAGTTTTGCTGAGTGTTTTTTGTTTGGCACTCTCAAACACTTTATTACGTAGTAATTTGCTGCTTAATAAACGCTGTTGCCAATGGATAGCTGGACGCTGAACGCCCCCTTTTTTCACCATTTTCACCGCAACGTCGAGTAAAATAGGCTCTGGAACCACATCATCAACCAACCCTATTTTCAGCGCCTGTTTAGCTTTTAGCTGGCGGCCTGTCAGCATTAAATCCAATGCATGCGGAATACCAATCAACCGAGGTAAACGCTGAGTTCCCCCGGAGCCAGGTAATAGCCCCAATTGTACTTCAGGCAAGCCTAATTTCGTTTTATCATCATTGGAGCAAACCCGCGCATGACATGCCAAAGCAAGCTCTAGCCCACCCCCTAAACACGCACCATGTATCGCAGCAATAATAGGCAATGGGTAGTTATCGATTTTATCAAACAGTACATGACCTGCTTTTGACAATTCACTGGCTTGGGACTTATTTTCACAGCCTGCTATCATGCTAATGTCAGCGCCTGCAATAAAATTGTCTTTTTTTCCTGAGGTAATAACTAGCCCTTTCAAACCTGAAGTAGACTGCGCTTGTTGTAAAATCGCCAAAAATTGTTCCGCAAACTCCGCTTTTAGTGTATTTACTTTTTCATTGGGGACATCAATGAAGATAACCCCCACATTTTCGTCATAAATTTTTAAGCTAAAGGCCTGTTGTGTTTTTTCTCTTGTAACTTCTATAGCAGAATTTTGAGCCATTATTCCACCTCTAAAATCATTGCTGCACCTAAACCACCCGCAGCACAAGCTGTTGTTAACCCAAACCCACCACCGCGTCTACGTAACTCATTTAAAGTTTGTGTCACCATTCGTGCGCCTGTAGCCGCAAATGGGTGCCCATAAGCAATAGAACCGCCTAAGACATTAAATTTGTCCATATCCACTTCGCCAATGGCGTGATCCATTCCCAGTTTCTCTTGTGCGAATTTACGGCTACCAAACATGTGTAAATTAGCAAGTGTTTGCGCAGCAAAGGCCTCATGCATGTCAATCAGGGATAGATCTTGCAACGATAACCCTGCACGTTTTAAAGCGAGTGGAGTGGCATAAGAAGGCCCTAATAGCATATCTTCCCATACGTCTATTGCGGAAAACGCATAACTTCGAATATAGCCAAGCGGTGTATAACCCAGTGATTTCGCTCGAGACTCTGTCATCATCAATACCGCAGCGGCGCCATCCGTCAACGGCGTGCTGTTTGCTGCAGTAACGCTACCGTGCTTGCGGTCAAATGCGGGTTTTAATTTCGCATAAGAAGACAAAACTGAGTTTGTACGCACATTGTTATCTTGGGAAAATGCTTGCTTAAAGGGAGGCATATAGGCAGTCATAACTTCATCATTTAAAGCGCCATTTTCCCAAGCTTTTGCCGCTAACATATGCGAACGATGAGCGAGTTCATCTTGCTGGGCTCGGCTGATCTGATAACTTTTCGCCATTTGCTCCGCGGTATCCCCCATGCGTAGCCCCGTAGAGTATTCCGCAACACCCGGTGCGACAGGCGCTAAATCCTTCAAGCGTAATTTCGTTAACAGTGATAATTTTTGTCCAACAGACTTTGCTTTACTTAAAGCTAACAATGTCTCTGCCAATTTTTTTGATACGCCAATAGGAAGCACAGAAGATGAATCCGCCCCGCCAGCAATACCGATAGAAATATCACCTACCATCATGCTTTGTGCAACATTAACAATTGCTTGAAAACTAGTTGCACACGCTCGAGATACACTATAAGCATCCGTCGAAACGCTCATACCTGTTCCGAGAACAATTTCCCTCGCAATATTAGGCGCTTCTGGCATTTGTACCACTTGCCCAAATACCAGTTGCTCAATGAGGTTTTTGTCTAAATCACTACGGGCTAATAACTCAGCAACTACCGCTTTACCTAAATCGACTGCTGGAATTCCTGCATATGCCGTAGATTGCTTTGCAAAAGGCAAGCGTAGACCACTGACAATGGCGATCCTTTCATTTGTTTTATCTGTATTTTCACCATGGTGGAGATGTTGATTCATGGTCGCTCCTGCTAAAGCAAAAATGAAAATTATAGTTAACTCACTCACTAACCGGATAAAGAGGTCTGACCTGTAATGATTGTTAACATAAAATTCACAATTATCAATGGGTATTAATAAAAAATGCGAGCAGGTACGCAACATAGAGTAAAAATGCAACAAATTGCAGTAAGGGAAAACGAGGGGGATGAAGGAAGCCTTTTATCACTGAGTGTTAATCAGACCACTGTTTTAGCGATAAAAGGCAAATCAGAGCAAATTCAAACGTTTGATTAACGAAGGCCTAACTGAAAAATTAAGCTTTCTGCTTCACAGCTAAAACTAAATTCAGCCGTCAGCTCAACACCACCCTCTACAGGCTTAATAGAATGGGTTATGACACAAGGATCAGACTCAACAGATTTTGCTTTTTCTGTGAGTGTTTTCAGCATGGTTTCAGCTTCACCTTGTGTAGCGAAAACATGCTGATACGACGCAGTACAGTCTTTATTATCCAATACTGTTCCCACATCTACACAGCAGCAGGCTGCGGTTTCATCCGCGCTACAACGGTTAATCGCATCAGTCATTTTACTCTCCAAATAAACAAACTGTTAAGTCGCTATCATAACGCTGAAAAAGTGCTAAAAACTAGTGTGTATCAAAATATATCGCTAATAATTAAACATAAGTTTGATCTTACCCCGTATTCGCATACTTATTGTTCTCAATTTATCCGCTCATGTTGCTATTTTGTTAAATATGTCGCATTTTTGAAAACAATATCACAATAATAGCAAAACAAGCTTGCAACATATCAGGTGGTCAGACCTATACTCTAGTAACTGGTCTGATTTGTCATAACGGCAAGGGACCCTACAATTCTGCGCTTCTTGCGATAGAAGTCGCTTTATTCAAAATAAAACATAAGAGGGTTTTGGTCATGAGCCAGAAAAACCTGTTCTCTAGATCAGCTTTAGCAATAGCAGTGGCAATTGTATCATCCAACGCAGGCGCGGCTGGTTTTTTGCTTAATGAATATTCTACATCCGCACTGGGACGCGCGTTTTCGGGAGCTGGTGCGATGGGCGACAACGCAAGTGAGGGAAGTCGAAACCCTGCTGCCATGATGTTGTTTGATCGCCCTTCTCTTTCTATTGGTGCCGTTTATATTGACCCAAGTGTTGATATTAAAGGCAAAGGCGGTTCACTTCTCGGTAGCAATACCACCGCAAATGACATTGCGCCAAGTGCTGTTGTACCCAATGCACACTTTATATTCCCAGTTAATGACAAATGGGCAGTCGGTACGTCAATGACCACCAACTTTGGTTTAGCCACTGATTTTAATAAAAATTATGCAGCAGGCCCTATAGGCGGTAAGACAGACTTAAAAACAGTTAATCTAAACTTAAGTGGAGCATACCGTGTAAATAATAATTTTAGTTTTGGCTTGGGCGTGAATGCCGTGTATGCCGATGCTGAAATTACCCGTCATGCGGGAGATCTAGGTACTTTAGCGCCTAAATTAGGTTTACCTCAATTCCCAGCTAGCACTACCATGGCCAAATTAACAGGCGATGACTGGGGTTATGGTTGGAATGCGGGTATTTTATATGAAATCAATGATGATAACCGTTTAAGCCTAAGTTACCGTTCAAAAGTTAAAGTTAAGTTTGAAGATGGCAAATATTCCAATGACATACCAAAAGCAATAACTCAATTAAATGGTACAGGTGGTGAAAAAATCAAAGGTAAGTTAGACCTTAATTTACCTGATATCTGGGAATTCTCTGGCTACCATAAAGTTGCACCTAAGTGGGCTCTACACTACAGCGTTGCCTATACTGGCTGGAGTGAATTTAAAGAATTAACCGCCTACAGAAAAAGTGACGGTGAGCAGTTATTCCATAAACCTGAACACTTTAAAGATGCATGGCGTTTAGCACTGGGTACCACTTATTTCTATGATGAAAACTGGACATTCCGTACAGGTATTGCCTACGACCAAACACCTGTACGCTCTGATTACCGTTCAATTTCTATACCTGACCAAGATCGTTACTGGTTAAGTGCTGGTACCACTTATGCATTCAATGAAAATGCTTCTGTTGATGTCGGTATCTCCTACATGCACGGTAAGAAAGTTGATATCAAGGAACGGTTAAGTGAAGATGTTCCTGAAAGTGTTCTTCCTGCATATCATTTCAAATCTGAAGGTTCTGCTTGGTTATATGGTGTGAACTTCAACTATACATTCTAATTAATTGAATTTTCAGTATCAGGGAGTTCCCTCCCTGATACTATTTTCAACTTCAACTATCTCATCCCACTAATTTTCAAAACTTAACATAAATTTTCTTGACCCTAACCCACATCATATGTAAATTAAATGTTAAGCATATAATTCACTTTACCATTTCTTTATAAAATAGATACAACCTCATTTTTGAGATAATTTGCTTTATATTTCATTAGATTATCATTCATTCTCTGAATGTTCTTATTTGCAACTACAACCCAATAGCATAATTTATACTGATGACACCCACTAATATATGGCTTTTCATCAAACTGTATTAATCACGCTATATTCTATTATTGGCTACGGCCGTAAAGGCATGTAAAAGAGGCAACAATGACGAAAACTTAGGAGGTTTTATGGGAACACTGTTTACTGTAGGTTTTATTGGTGTATTAGGGGTAATCGCCCTGATTGACACTATCTCCCAACGAGGAAAAAGAGACAATGATTAGCTTTCTATTTATCACTCTCTAGTATTGTTCTAATGCAAGAGAGTGATAAACCTTCCAAAACAATTCAATTTACTAATCTATCGAATCAAGCTGGTCTTCAATCGCTGCTGCATTTGGGTTTTCTGTTGCTTTTAACGCACCACCACTTGATAAGAAGTCATTACGTTGGAAATAGGCTTCTCGCATCATTAAGTACGGATCTGAAGAGTTTTTCAGCAATCCATCTGAATCTAACAACCTTGCACGAGTTTCAATTCCTTCCAGTGCCCACTTACCTGCTGACATCCAGAATGTGAGATAACTTAACATTGGATATAAATCATCAACTAAATCACCACCTTGTTCCCTTGGTGTTGCACTACCATATCCCGGTAGCACCACATAGGGACCATAGCCCACATCGTAATAACCCAAGGTATTACCAAAGCGTTTGGGTTCTTCTTTAACTAGCTGAGGATTGGCCATTGATGCAACATCAATCAAGCCTCCCATACCAAAGACGGTATTAAGGAAAAAGCGGTTAAAATGTTTGAAACCTTGAGTCACTTCACCACGCAAAAAACTATTTAACATACTTGCAGGTTCTTCAAGGTTAACGAAAAAATTGGTTAATCCATTTCGGGCAGGCATCGGGACATAATCATTCCAAGCAACCGCTACAGGCCTCAAGACATAAGGGTCAAGGACGTTATAGTTGAAATTAAACATTGCTCGGTTGAACCCCTCTAAAGGGTCTGAACGCTCATGTGTTTCTGGGTCAATGCTACTAGCACAACCTGCAATCAGCACCCCTGCCAGAAAAACACCCGTCATGCGAAACTTCATAACATTTCTCCATTCCCTGCACCGTCCTACTACGGTACTTTCCACTGTAATAAATATTTTGCTTATAGTAAGGCTAAAAAAAGAATTATGTTAATCCTTTTGAGTTATTTGATTATCTTAAAGACTAATTATAAGCCATTTAATCATATTCTTATTATAAGAAAATTGAACAATTAGTACAAAACAGAAATACTCCCTCACTCAATTTTAAAAATGACAACCCCCCTACTTTCGAATAAAAAACAGTCAAAAAAACATTTATGGCAGATAAATTCGATTATTTGCCCGTAACAACTTGATTCAATTAGGTCTGAACAGTAAAATGCCCTCGCTGTCGTAATTTTGACACCAAAAGTCCCCTTAGTTAAATGGATATAACGAGCCCCTCCTAAGGGCTAGTTGCAGGTTCGATTCCTGCAGGGGACACCATGACTACTTCTAAAAATATCTTATAACATCTAATTTTCACATTAAAACCAGTAAGTTAAACACTTTCATTGTCTAGTGTTGTCTTGTATTGTTTAGTGGAATCTAAGTGCTAATGTGTATATTATTGAGTATAGGTCTAGGTTCAATGGGAAAACTATACACATTATGCTGCTAACAGACATCCAAATTCGTAAAGCAAAGCCTAAAGATAAGGCGTATACCTTGAATGATGGTAACGGCTTATCAATGCTTATTGAGCCAAATGGCTCTAAAGGCTGGCGTTTTCGTTATCGATTTGCAGGCAAACCCAAGATGATCTCTTTAGGTACTTATGACCAAGTATCTTTAGCTGATGCCAGAAGAAAAAGAGACGAAGCAAAAAAACAGCTATCAGAAAACATCAATCCTAGTGATGCACGTAAATCAGAAAAGATAGCCCTTAAATATGCCACAGAGAATACATTCCAAGCTGTTGCAATGGAATGGCACTCCTCCAAATGTTCTACTTGGACAAAAGGCTATGCAAGTGAAATATTGCGTTGCTTTGAAAATGACGTTTTTCCTTATATTGGAAGTAGACCGATAGACCAAATAGCGCCATTAGAATTACTTGCCGTTCTACAGAAGATAGAAAAGCGTGGCGCACTTGAACAAGCAAGCAAGATTCGTCGCCGTTGTGGTGAAGTATTTAGATATGCAGTCATTACAGGAAGAGTAAAATATAATCCTGCTCCCGATTTAGCCGGAGCTATGAACAAGCCAGAAACTAAACACTTTCCGTTCCTACGTGAAAATGAAATTCCTGAATTTGTCAAAGCGCTGAATAACTACCAAGGCAGCAAAGTAACTAAATATGCTACCCAGCTATTAATGCTTACTGGTGTTAGAACTGTAGAATTGAGGCTCGCTGAATGGTCAGAATTTGATTTTGAAAATGCAATTTGGGAAATACCTAAAGAGCGCATGAAAAAGCGTCGACCTCACCTAGTGCCCCTGTCACCACAAGCTATAGAGATCCTTGGCAAGCTACAAGTGATTACGGGTAACTATCCAATACTTTTTCCGGGTCGGAATGATGCTAGAAAACCTATTAGCGAAGCTAGCATAAATAAGGTTATCGCTAAAATTGGCTACAAAGGTAGACTAACAGGTCATGGGTTTAGGCATATGATGAGCACAATTTTGCATGAGAAAGGCTTTAATAGTGCATGGATTGAATTACAGCTTGCTCATGTTGATAAAAATTCCATCCGTGGAATTTATAATCACGCTTTGTACTTAGAAGGTAGAATTAAAATGATGAATAATTACTCGGATATAGTGATCAAACCATCATCAGTCATTAATTGATCAATTTTGGTTGTGTTAGCTCCTTTTTCTTCAAGTTCACCTCTGAACTTTATCCAAATACTTGAGTGATTAGAAACATTACTTTTCTTTGTTTTGTTATATAAATTAGATAATATATCATCTATTCCTGTAGCCCATATTATTTGGTTAATACCAGCAAAAGCTGAATTATCAAGTGTCCCATTTAAAGTTTTATTTAGAAGTTCATCTGTAAAGTATTGGCTATATTCCAATAAAATTAAACCGTTATTAAATGCCTCATTGAAGCTGCTTGATTCTATAAATAAATCAACAACATTTAAAGCCAATGCTTTGCAGGGAAGAGCTTTATAAATAAGCTTTTTGTTATTAAAATCAAGTCTATTTATATTGTATAAAAACGAACTAGTCATATCTGAAGTTAAATCAACAATAGCATTAACTTTATTTTCTAATAAGCTGTTTACATTCATATTTTTTAATAATTGTTCAAGCCTATTTTTTATCGCGTCATCTGCTAATTGCCATAGTTCTGGTTTGTAGTAAAGGACTCGAAATAATCTTTCAAAGTTATCATCCACAGCATCTGCAATTAATGGAATGAATTTTTCTTTACTGACATCTTTATAAAGATTATGATTTAACCTTTCTATTGTAGAAATGGAATACATCATGTTTCTCATTAAAGCTTCTGATACGACCTTATCATCTCTAAATATTCTTTTAAAAATCATTATAAATAAATTTCTGAATACAGAGCTCTTAACTCTGCCTAAGTATCTTTCTGAATTAAGTGTATTAAATGCTTTATTTTCATCATCAGGAAAAGAATTACTATTTATAAATGTATAAATAATATCTAATATAGCCTTACCGTTAACTGGACTTACACATAAAAGATAATTACCTGCCATTACTATATAGGCTCGAACTAGTTCAGACTTCGGCACAAACTGAACTCCATCAGGTGAAAATGTTGGGTGGGCGCATATGTTCCTATCAAATTGAATTCGTTCAAGTTGAGTACGTTCAATCAAAGAAATTATTTCCAAATCTTCTTGAGCTACTTTTAGTATATCTTTTTCAAAACTCAACATTCCTGCAACATTATTTGAATTAATATTATCTAGTTGGCTTTTTAGCTTTATAGCTTCAGGATCTCCTGTATTAGCAAGTTCTAGTATTTTTTGTATAACATCAACACAAATAGCAATCCATGTCGACGTTACAGCTGCTCTATATGCGCCTGCCCTGTAAGAAACGATTGCCTCTTTCAAATATCCCTTAGAATGTAAATTTTTCACTCCAGATAATAATTCATCTAAATCTGTTAATTGATATTCCATTGTTTTACCCAAATTTAAAATACTAAGATATTAGTGTGTTTTTTCTGGTTTCATGATATTAACACAGCTCGCAGGATACGAAATATCACTATTAAAGGAATAAATTATGATGCAACAAAACCAACCCGTTACACAAAATCCAACAATCACATTCGCCCTTGATGGTGAAGCCATTCCACTGAAAAACATCAAAGTAAGCCTATCCGTTCAATTCCAAGATAAAGACCAATCAGGACAAACATCCAGCACAGCAGTAGCAGAACAAGGTGTTAAGCCAAAGGAACTTCGTATCACTGGGGTTATTAATTTTACGGATGGGGCTACCTTAGCCCGATTATTTACACTCGCAGAAGCGAAAGAGAACGGCAAACTTAAACGCTATCGAGTAGCGAATCATACCGCTAAATCGGTAAATTTTCGGATTGGTACATTTACCGGAAATATCGATGCGTCTGAAATTAATGGGCAAATGGCTTGGCAAGTTTCTTTTACGCTAAGAGAACATTTATCTGTTTCTGAGAAAAAAGAAATTAGAGCCGTGAGTAAAGTTAAAGCTAAAGTACAAACGGGTAATCCGAAAGCCCCTACCACACCAACTAAAGAAGATGACGTTGAGTTAAATGCATGGGAAAAAATCTTACAAAAAGTTGATAGGGATTGGATTGGCCCTGCATGACCCTTGTAATTTGCATTATCCGCCACTGTAAGCCCTCTAATTATCAAGATGCACCTCCCCAATCAATATAAGAGCCGTGCTCACTGTGACTGACTAGCGAATCACAGTGAGCACGAATGAAAAGTTTTTACCACGTAAAACGCACTACACCGCACCCGCCTGCACAATTTGGATCTAAAAATTATTTCAGTTTTAAAATTCTACAAACCCTATCGCCAAGCCGCGCCAATACTAGGGCGTTGCCGAAAATCTCAAACTGAAATATGTGAAAAGATTTTCAGTAAATTTCAGTTTTCAGGTGGAGTGCGTTTAGTGAATGACAGTACAACCAATTGAAATAAAATGATTTTTCTATTTTACGTGAGATTTTTACTTGAGCGAATGCACCGCATAAAAACTGAAAAGCCAGTTTTTATGCGGGTTGCGGAGAATTGAAAAACTGAAATCGAATGAAATTTATTTTGCTAAATGACACTTAACGTTTAAGTGACTACTTCAAAAAATTACTGTGAGATAGCCACGTAAAATACAAATCAATCATAACGGCAAAATAGGTTGGTTACTGGCTGACTTCAAATTACTTGGTTGTATCGTGTGTGAGAAAGTCAGGGTTAACATGTAAGTATGACCACATTCAAAATCATTACAGGAACAGTAAATATGAGGAATGTTATCAACGCCCTCCATTTGAATTTTTCGAATTGTTGCCTGTTCACCGCAAACAGGACAGTACACTTTCATGACTCGCATGGTTAATCACCTTTTCCTTAATGCCTTCCAGAATAAAGCCAATTAAATACATACCTTGCTATTTTAAAGGGTAACAGGTGTAACAAGGGTTACAGCCTTGAATAATAAGAACTTATTTTGTTACACTTTCAAAAATTCAAGGTGTAACAGGTGTAACAATCGCTAACGTGTTACACCTTGTTACCCATTTAAAAACAAAAAGTGTAACAGATAAAATCCTTTTAAATCATATCTGTAACCCTTGTTACACCTGTTACACTAAAAATATAAGATGGTCAGTTTTTATTAGAGAATATCCGATGAACCGAGGACTTCACTGTTAAAGACGTACACCCGTTTCACCCCTATTTCTGGTAGGCGTATACTGGTTTGGGCTTTCCCATCGTTCCCCGTTTCAAGCCAGCCTTTCTCAATACACAAACGCACCACCTTTCGAGCGTCAAAACCTTTGCAGATTTCTTTCCATGCCGTCGGTAATACGTAAAATTGAATTGTTGGTTCTTGGTTGCATACCCCTTTTTCGACACGACGAAAGCCCATCATGTTCATCGGACGGCTGTTTTCGTCATACCAATCGGCAAAGCGGCTAAATTGATTACGTGAAATAAAATCGGTGATTTGTTCTAACGCGGTCATGTCTTCCTGATTAGCGGTATGACCACGTTCATTCATCCATGCATCTAAACAGGTTTTTGCGGCTGTAAAGGCTTCACCTTCTTTCCAGCCTGTAATCCCCGCTAATGTGGCAATTTCCCCCGCCATTGCCACAAGCGCAAAGCGCGTGATAGCTCGCCCGACTTGATTCCCTGCATTTTCAGGCGTCAATTTAGCGGTGTACTCTTTTAATAACGCTTTAGCCGTACTGGAAATAAACGTTAAATCATTGGTGAGATATTTCAGCCAATCACGGAACGGAGAGCCATGATATTTCGTGACGGCTTGCTCAAGGTGCTCCGCTAAGGCTTTACCACTCGCAAACTGGTGCAAATCCTCAAATACACCGTGTTTACCCGAATCACTGGGGATTTGTATCATACGGACTTCAACCCCTGCATAGGTGCGTTCGCCCGCATTGGCGGCATGTTCAACCAATGACAGTTCGCCTGTTGAGAGAAACAGTAGGTTCCAGCGATTTGTTTCTCTGACGCTGCCGTCTGTTTTTGCGCGGGCTTTACCTTGACCATTTGCCAGCATGTAAGCAATGTTACCCGCTTCGCGTCCGTCCACTTCGCGGATTTCATCCAGCATTAACGTAGCGTCATTACGACGGCAAGCCGTTCCCTCAAGCGCATTACCTGTTGCCCGCCATGTGTACCAGTAATCCGTACCACCACAAACCGAAGCCGCCACTTTCATTGTGGTGGTCTTACCGTCTGTTGATTCGCCTTTTAAATGGTAGCCACCGCCCCCCACACCGACTAATTTTAATAATGATGATGCAAAGGCAAGACTCACAGAAAACGCCAGCCTAGCGTTTCCTACGCAATATTTGCCAATATGCTCTCGCCACTCCTCGCTAGTGCCTGCAACCCTAAAATCTTTACCTTGTACACTGGAGGTTTGCAAAATAACGGAATCTGCCCCTGTTCCAACCACTTCATCCTGCAAGACATACACGTTGCCATGCCAGCCCGTTTTATTGACGCAAGTGACTTTTTTCTCTGGTCGGCACAATGAAATGTATTCCATTAAATGCGCGCGAGCCTGCCCCGAAATATTGATATAGGAAAGTCCGTTCACCAAAAGGACACGACGTAATTCTTCACCGCTGCCGCTTAACATTTCCATTGGCATTGCCCATTTACGGCAATTTCCGTAGGTATCATCCCATTCCAATAAACGGCCGTAATTACTGCCGTCCGCATCACAGGTAATTGCGGTAACTTTTATCGGGCTACTGATTTTGATGTTTCTAACCTCGGTGTCACCATCCGATTTATTCACCAATTTGTCATACCACAAATATTCTTGAGTCAGCCTAAAGCCTTGAGGTAAATAGGCTTTATCTTTGCCGCAATAAGTCATTTCCTCAAAAAAGGCTTCTTTCACTTTAACAGTGCTGTTTTCTTGGCGGTAATCATCCCAATCCGCTTTGTAATGGGTGGGTGGTAACGTGATCCAACCGTCAACCGCTTTAGCCGCTTTTTCTGCCCACAATTTGCCCGTATTTTCTTTCCCATCAATATAATCGTTATCACCCGCGATAATGATTTTTGCTTGTGGGTAGCGTTCCCGTAATTGTTGAGCAACTTTCACTAGGTTAGTGGCGGCAACCGCTGCCACAATAAACGAATCAATCACTTTTGATAGGCTTAAGCCTGTTGCAAAGCCCTCTGTAATCACGATTTGCTCAAGGGATTCTTGTGCCTGACCCGACACAATAATAAAGGAGCCAGAGAGTGCAGAACCAGATAACAGGGCTTTCTCACCCGTTGGGCTGATTAGTTGCCCGCCTTTCACCAAAAACAGGTTATCAACCAACGGAAGCAATAACGAACCGATTGGAAATTTCAGCTCACCTTGTGTATAGTGTTGCTGAATGATTAAGCATTGGTGATTGGTTAAGCCCTTATTTGTTAGGTACTGGCTTTCCCCTGAAAGAGACAAGGCTTTCAGCTTTTCAAATGACTCAATGCCCCGAGTAGCGCTAACCTTTTTTATCTGGGTTGGCGCTATTTTTTTGAATTCAGGTAAAAGCAGTATTTTATTAATTTCTAAACAGGCGGTTTTAATATCTTGCCCTGTCACTAATTTGAGTAAATCCAACCCATCACCGCTGCCACAGTGATTACAAAACCATGTGCCTTTCCCGTTCTTATCATCAAAACGAAAACGGTCTTTGCCGCCACATTTCGGGCAAGCCCCATGTTTATGATTATCAGGAACGGTGACGCCCAAATTATTTAAAATATATCCCCAACGACCATTTGCAGATTTAACAATATCGCTCACTGATGGAGTCCGTGCTTGTGCCATCGAAGAATTTTGATGAGTTTGATTGTTCATTATGTAATGTCCTTGTTCATCAAGCTACTTTCAGTAATCACCTGCTCAACTTGCTCCGCTAAACATTCCATGACTGCCGCCATACCCTCGCTGGATACATGGGGAGATCCACTAATCACATTGGCTTCGAGTAAATCAGAAAGAAAAGAGGCTATTTGTGCAGCCCTTAACAATTGTTTCTCACCTGCGGGGGAAATGACCGTATTTCTTAGAGGATTGTTTTTCATGATTATTCCCCTTTTATTGATTCCACAGGTAAACGACCTGCGAATAAGAGAATAAAATCACGAACAAGTAGACTTCTTGCGCTTTGTTCGGTCGGTGCTATCGCTGAAAGGCGGCACGGTTTTGCAGTGATATCTGAACGTTTTACACACAAGAAAAGAAATTTAAATTGAGTTTGGGTAGGGATAGCCATCATAACGATGATCTCCTTGCACTTGGTTAAGGAGTCACCACCAGAGGTTCCAATCTCTAAAGGGGTGGTGACGTTGAGAGGGTTGGAACTACTGGCGTACAAGGAGACCAGCCAACCTTTCGGTTGCCCTAACAACGCCACCATTGAATTCGAATAGGCGCAATTCGCCATATGGTTGGCATTATTTACGACATAAAAAAAGACGCATGAGGCGTCTACTGTCGCCTTGTACATATTCAGGGTTCCAATCCTGACGCTAGATTTTGCTAGCGCATAAGAACTATAGCCCAACCCTTTAGATAGATGCAACTTTTTTATTTTCATGATTGAAGCCAGCTTGATGTACTGTTGATAAATAGAGGAATTAGCCCAGCGAGAAACTGGGCTAATTTCTTAACCTGCTGAAATGGCAGAGAACCACCGATTTTTAGTGCCTTTTAATCCATCCGATAAATTAAAGGCAGTGGGTGAACTGAGCGATACACGGCTCTTTTTACGTGAAAAATGAGAACGGTTAATACTGAACTCTAAACGGTTCGTTCCCACGCTGGATGGGCTATCCGTGACAGCCAGCCCACCAAGATAAAAAACGCCTTTTTGTCCGCGAAAATCCTCTTCCACTTCGATAGAACAAAACAATTTTTGTCCTTGTTTGTTGTACTCCACCAACTTCAAATTGGGTCTTAAACGTGCATAGAGCTTGGTTTCTCCGTTACTCTCTTCCGCTTTAACGGCTAACACTTCGCCCAAGTTATCCAGTTTTCGATTATGCTCTTCCCATATGAGCGCGGTGTAATACGCGGGGTCATAACTATCAGCAATATCCAATAACCATTTAGGCTCAATATGCCGCCCGTCTAGTGTTTGCCCTGATGTAGCCACGCAAATCCAAACAGTCGTTAATTGAGGTTCAATCCTTTCACTCATAGTGAAAATACCCCTTCTTCAATCTGGATGGCGTTTTCATCAATGGCAGCATATAGATTCCCATCTCCTAAGCCATAGCCCTCATTGCGTAGATAGCTATGCTCATACACCTTTCTATCGTCCACAAATTCAGCACGAAAACGGCGAGTGTGCTTTTGTGTATAGATATGCAAGTTATCAAGTGTGGTGACGACCAAACGACGACCTGGCATAAACGGTGGAATAATGGCAAAACGCCCTGCAACGGTACTTAATGCCATTTGGCTTGCTTGAATATCTGCGGGTTTATCGGATGCCGCGAACAGTTTCTCGCGGTATAACCCTGCTAACTCTGCCCCCACCAACACCACTAAACGCGGGTCTTCACGGTATTCTTCGGGGATCTTTTTCATAATGAGATAGTTAGCCATTGCATCTAAATTCGGGAAAGCACCGTCTTTTCCTAATAAAATTTTATCGGTCACTATTTGCGAACCTTCGTTAAATTCGGCTGCGATTGCGTGCCAGCCTTTATTCACATCCTGACCGCGTTTATAAACCTCGGGCTTCGTGGGATAACCGCAAAACTCACCATTAAAACCGACGCGTATCATGTCCAACGAAACGGCTTTAGAAAATAATTCTGACATCACTTTAGTAAAATGTTCATCATCCCCGCTGCCGCTATTGGCAATCATGGACATCTGCTCAAACGAAATCGCGGCACAGGTATCTGTTTCCTCTAAAACATAAGGCATACCTTCAAAATTAATATTCTTATGGAATCGTGTCGCGATAGTACGCCCTGTGTGAAGCGTATTATCACCAAGGTTAATGGTATTTCCGCGTTCTTCGCTAACATCTGCCAGCGTTAATTGATTCATAAACCAACTGGCATCTGAAATAGCGACACGTAATAAATTTTCAGAAGGCTCAGAAATAGAAAACATCTGGCTATTTTCAGATAAATAATTAGCCCCACGGGTAAAATTGGCGTGAAAAGTCATTGCCACATCTGGAATAGTGGTTACGTACATAGTATGTTCCTTATATTTTAAATTATAGATATTTTAATTTTTGTTGTAATCTGCGCTCAGCATTAACCATTGATTCAGCAAATTCTTTGGCGGTTAATATTTCTTTTAAATGAGGTTCTTTGTTACTGTAATAATGCTTATAATATTCAATTCGGTATGTCGGTGTGTTTCTTAATGTATATGGATCTTTTGGTAAAGTACAATTGCTTATAACATTATCAATACATTGTTCAAACGTACTCATTTCATCCAATATAAATTTACATGATTGCTCATGCCCCCAACTCATATCTGATATCAATGAATTTAAATGACACTGTTGATTTGGTAACGCATTTAATAAATCAGATTTAATCCCTTTAACTTTTTCTGATATCATCCATTCAATAACAGGCTTTAATAAACCGTAAAGGCCATTAATTTTATTGAGTTTATCATTTTCATTTTTAACATGGCTTTGTTGCCGCTCTATCGCCCGATAAGCATCTTCAGCCCATGTTTTTGCGCTTGGTTGGTGGGCGGGCTTCTTGAGCTTTCCATTTTCTAGGTTTGACATGTATTCTGTTAAACTATTCAATTCAGCCGTTTCTTTTTCAGAGAGTTTCGAATAGTTAGAAACAACTCCTTCACCTTGCTTTATCAACAATTTAATTTCTTCCACGCTAGGAATTAAATTATCAAAATCAAAGTTAGTTAGCTCACAAAACTGTTTTATTTTATCTTTCATTTGAGACAATCGATATAACTCAATTGTCCGTATAATAAATCCAGTATCTTTACTATCATCATTTATAGATGCAAACTTATAATTAAATATATACGATAAATTTTCATCTTTGTAATAAGATATATTTTTCATAATGTCCTTTTCCTTAAATTGTTGTTTATCCATTCATGTACTTCTGATTCTAACCAAGCAACAGAACGTGATCCTATTTGTACTTGGCTAGGAAACTCTTTATGTTTCATTTTAAAATAAATAGTAGAACGAGGTAGCCCAGTTAATGAAATTACGTCTGGCATTCTTAACAGCCGACTTTTTTCGGAGTTAAGATTACCCGTAGGTAATAAACTCATATTTATTCCTTTAAGATTAATTTAGACTTTATTGTATCTCGTGAGATGCAGTTATATTTGCATAGAATATTAATTTGGTAAAGTCAGTGAATATTTAACTCGTTCAATTTTATTGAACTATTAATAGCTGATAGCTAATTAACAACCGTTAACGGTAATTAACAATAATGTTCAAAAAGTAACCATTGTGTCTATTTGCATTTATTTGGTTTTATTTGCACTTCCTACTATTTTTTTGCATACATCTAAATTATTGCCCTTCTTTTTTGTAAATATTTGTAAATAAATTGATATGTGATAAATATAGTTGTTGTTTATGAGGTATTCCTCCCCAAAAAACAGAGTGTTCATAGATGGGACATTCTCATAAAATAAATCGGGAAGATTCATATGAAAAAATAACGTTTTGCTGACAATCAGAACATTTCAATTCTGAAACAGGGATTACCATGATTCCAAACGGAATGTATATAATTATGTATAGAAAAATAAAAATTAAAATAAAAGTTATATTTTATCAGTAAGATAATTAAGGGAATCGATTCCTGCAGGGGACACCATGCCTAACTCTCCCGAAGTCTACCTGACTCAATAAAAATCCTTTCTAATCAATTAAATCTCTTTATATCCTTCTTTTAAAGCTTTCCGCAAGCTTGATGTATTTACCTTTTCATCCTCACACCAAAATAGCTTTTTAGATTGATGACAACCCAATTTTTGCGTTTGTATTCAAATGGCCGTGGCTGTTTTGCAATATCCCTTTTTTACTGCGGTCGTAATAATGCCCGATGTCACACATTTCTTTCAAAGACCATTAAAAACGATGATTTTTCATAGGGTTCATCAATTCCTTTTCATAAAGTAATTTCCTATTTCAAAATCAGGGTCCCTACACAATAAACGAGTAAATATTCTTATGAATCACCCTGTAACAACTTGAAATAAAGTGTTACAAAAAGGTTTGGTTGACACAGAAAAATCATAACAATAAGAAAATAAAGTCATTAGATGTTGATATTATTGGTTTTTCAAATTACAAAACTAAGATAACTCAAAAAAATACATTAATTTGCACTCACACTTATTGATAAGAAAAGTTGATTTATTCATTTGGTGAAGATATAAATAAAATAACTACATAAGTTAAATATATCAAATTCAATTGTAACCATTTAACAATAACCAAGAAATATACCTGTTAAAATTCAAGGAAATTCACTCATGTCAGATAGCTTTCAAAATGAAGTCCCTAAAGCGCGGGTTAATATTAAATTAGATCTGCACACGGGGGGGGCTCAGAAAAAAGTCGAGTTACCCCTGAAGCTGTTAGCGGTTGGTGATTATAGTCATGGGCAAGATGATCGTGCGCTATCTGAACGTGAAAAAGTTAATATCAATAAAAATAACTTTGACAGCGTCCTCAATGAATTCTCACCGTCAGTCAATCTAACGGTTAAAAACACCTTAGCAGGGGATGGAAGTGAAGAAAGTATCGCATTAACGTTTAAAAACATGGCGGACTTTGAACCCGAGCAAGTGGCTCGTCAAATCCCACAACTGCGCGCAATGTTAGCCATGCGTAATCTGTTACGCGACCTAAAATCTAATCTCCTCGATAACGCCACATTTCGCCGTGAATTGGAAAATATCCTTAAGGATCCAACACTCAGTGATGAACTGCGCGAAGAGCTAGCCCAACTTGCACCGAAGAAAGATTAATTTGGATTACTAAAGGATTATGCTGATGTCTGTAAAAACTGAATCAACCCAAGGTGCAACGACTGTACTTGATGATGCGTCTAATCATGGTGTTTATGCTTCTTTATTTGAAAAAATTAATTTAACCCCTGTTGCTACAATCAGTGATATTAATGAATTCCAAGATAATGCTGCACTAGCGGATGCAACTGCGGATGAACGGGTCACGGTTGCTGTTCAAGTCTTTTTAGACCGTTTAAAATCATCCGGTCAAAAAGTGGAACGTTTAGACCGCAACTTACTTGATCATCATATTGCTGAACTTGATAAGCAAATTAGTCAACAACTTGACGAAGTGATGCACCATCAAGACTTCCAAAAAGTTGAATCTACTTGGCGTGGTTTAAAATTCCTCGTTGATCGCACTGACTTTCGTCAAAACGTCAAAATTGAGCTACTGGATATCGCCAAAGATGACCTACGCCAAGATTTCGAAGATAGCCCGGAAATTATCCAAAGTGGCCTTTACCACCATACCTACATTGCGGAATATGACACTCCAGGTGGTGAGCCTATTGCAGCGATGATTTCTAACTATGAATTTGATCGCAGCCCTCAAGATATCGCCTTATTACGTAGTATCTCTAAAGTCTCCGCATCTGCCCATATGCCATTTATTGGCTCTGTTGGGCCAAAATTCTTTGGCAAAGAAACCATGGAAGAAGTGGCTGCAATCAAAGATATTGGTAACTACTTTGACCGTGCTGAATACATCAAATGGAAAGCCTTCCGTGACTCGGATGATGCCCGTTATATTGGTTTAACCATGCCGCGTGTATTGGGTCGCCTACCTTATGGTCCAGATACTGTACCTGTTCGTAGCTTCAATTACGTCGAAGAAGTAAAAGGGCCAGATCACGAGAAATATTTGTGGACGAATGCCACATTTGCCTTTGCTGCTAATATGGTAAAAAGCTTTATCAATAATGGCTGGTGTGTGCAAATTCGTGGCCCGCAAGCAGGTGGCGCAGTGAAAGATTTACCTATTCATTTATTTGATTTAGGAACAGGTAGTCAGGTCAAAATCCCATCTGAGGTGATGATCCCAGAAACCCGCGAGTTTGAGTTTGCGAACCTTGGTTTTATCCCGCTGTCTTACTACAAAAACCGTGATTACTCCTGTTTCTTTTCTGCCAACTCAGCCCAGAAACCAGCACTGTATGACACCGCTGACGCAACTGCAAACAGCCGTATCAACGCCCGCTTACCGTATATTTTCTTACTGTCTCGTATCGCCCATTACTTGAAGCTTATTCAACGCGAAAACATTGGTACCACCAAAGATAGACGCCTCCTTGAATTAGAACTCAACAACTGGGTGCGTGGTTTAGTGACTGAAATGACTGATCCGGGGGATGATTTACAAGCCTCTCATCCTTTACGCGATGCAAAAGTGGTTGTCGAAGATATTGAAGATAACCCTGGCTTCTTCCGCGTGAAACTGTATGCCGTCCCACACTTCCAAGTCGAAGGTATGGATGTTGATTTATCGTTAGTTTCACAAATGCCTAAAGCCAAAGCCTAACGGTTCATAAAGGTCATTCAGGATGAAAATCTACCGTCCCCTATGGACAGACGGGGCCTTTTTGGCCCCTCAACAATTTCAACAACAAGCCCGTTGGGACAGCCATGTCGCTGAAGTCGTTGCTCAAATGGGCATTGCCTCAACGTGGGGGGTGATTAGCGCGGAATTTGATGCCAGTGCTTTAACCTTATCTCGCGTTAGCGCACAAAAAATGGTTGTGCGTTTCCATGATGGCACACTTATTGATACCACTCTAGCTGATGCGCTTCCTCCTGTGTTATCCCTTGCTGACTACGCAGACCGCCAGTCGTTAGACATCGTTTTAGCATTACCTTTAATGCTAGCAAATGGTGGCAACTTAGCCTCTGAAGCGGGTACCGATCGCCCTCGTCGATTTAGTCAAGAGTGGGTTAAAGTTCAAGATCTGCTCGGACATGAGGAAACGGATATTGCAGTATTGCGTCATGTGGCAACGCTACGTTTTGCCCATGATGAGAATGAAGCCTATATGACCTGTCCGGTTGCACGGCTTATCCGCAACGCTCAAGGGATGTGGGAATTCGACAACCGTTTTATTCCCCCCTTGCTTGCTTGTCAGGGTAGCCTTGAATTACGTTCATTACTCTCGGAGTTTATGCATAGATTAGTAGCTAAACGCCGCCGTTTAATGGCGCTACGTCGCGAAAGTAATGAAAAAATGGCCGACTTTGTGGTTGCTGATGTCTCATTATTTTGGCTATTGAATTCACTAAACAGCGCTGAACCCGTACTCAATGAACTCGGGTCTGCATTACATCGTCATCCTGAATTACTCTACCGAGAACTTGCTCGTTTAGCAGGGAGCTTATTAACCTTCTCTTTAGAACATAAATTGGAAGATATACCACTATACAAACATGAGCAGCCTGAGCAGGTTTTTCCACCGCTTTTTTCTTTATTAAATACGCTACTTGAAGCCAGCTTACCTTCGCGTGTTATCAGTATTGAATTAGTAAAAGAAGGTCCATTCTGGAAAGGTCAACTCCATGACGGTCGATTACGTGAAGAAGCCGATTTTTACTTATCGGTTCGCTCATCATTACCGGCTCACTTATTAATCGCTCAATTTCCACTCCTTTGCAAAGCGGGTAGTAGTGATGATGTGGCTGACGTCGTTAATGTGGCACTCAATGGTATTCCATTGAAACCGCTCAGTCATGTCCCAACGGCGGTTCCTCTTCGCTTAGAAAATCAATATTTTGCGCTAGATATTGAAACACCTGCGGGTCAAGCCATGCTCTCTTCTGGGCAGTGTGCGTTCTATGTTCCAAGCACGTTAGGTGACATTCAATTAGAGCTGTTTGCGGTACTTCGCTCATGAACAATACAACATCGCACCATACTATCGACATGATCTTCGCTCAAACTTGGCTGATGGTTTGCCAATTACATCAAGGCACTGCCATCACTCAAGGGGATAGTTTTTATCGTCGTGTTTGCCAACTCATTGATGAAACACGCCAAAAATTACTCGAACATGGCTACCCTGAATCCGCCATTGAACATATGCAATATGCCCAATGTGCGCTAATTGATGAAAGCGTGATGAATCGCCAGCACCAAGATGATGGGTACAACACTTGGATCCAATCTCCTTTGCAAGCCCGCTACTTCAATACATTAGAAGCGGGAGACAAACTTTGGGATCGCCTACGCAGCATTTTAAACGAAACCGCCCCGAATCCTGACGTTTTGCTCTGTTTTCATCGTGTGCTTACCCTCGGGTTTGTCGGTAAGTTTCGTCAAAAAGAAGCGCCAGAACGTGAGCGGATCGTCGCTCAACTCAATGTTCAACTTCCGGACTATCTGGTCACTTCAGAATTACCTCTCGTCGTAAAACCTAAATTACGGTTTAGCCGTCGCAGACTTTACTGGTTTGGTTGGATAGGCGGCATTCTCATACTCGTCGCCATGTGGTGGGGGTTCAGTGCTTCGCTAGAACATTTACTACAACAGTGGATGACACAAGGATAGGCATGCAAAATCCAATCAAACCGTGTCTGACGCTTTTTGCTACGGGACTTTTCTTGTGGCTACTTTGGGGGTTTTGGTCTCTAGGGCAAAGTGTCTCCATTTTTGTTTCCGTCTTCGTCTTAGTACTGACGGGTGGAATGTTGTTTTTGCAATATAAACAACGACGCCAAGTATTATCCACTGAACATGATTATACAGGTGCATTTCCGGCTGATAATTATCAGGGGCCTGTCATTTTAGTTTGTGGTCAATCTCAAGCGCTATTTCTGGATGCCCAATTACACAGAGAAACAAATCAAGGTTGGTATATTCGTGTATCCGCGCCCACTGAGCTCGTTAAATTGATTGCCGCATTGGTGGAATATGCCCCATCGCTATCTGGGCACTTATCCTTACTATACGTTGTATTACCCGAGCAACTGACACAACAAGAAACCCTAACACAAGCGCTACTCAATTGGCGTCGAGCTATTGGGGAAGGTCGTCAAAAAATCGGTGCTAAATTGCCATTTTGGGTAACGGTATACCTTTCTAAACCTCATTACGCTGATACCGCTATGCATGTTGATGATGAACATACCCCTTGGATGACGTTACTCAGCCACCAAACTGAATTTCAGGTGGAGCAAGAAGGTACAATGTCAGTCCCTTACTCTGTGTGGCTACCCACGCATATCGGTCAGTCAGAACAAAGCCTGCAATTTTCTCTATGGCTAGATACCTTACAAAGCTGGCTAAACCAAGTTTTAGTTCCTCAATTCATACTACCTCAAGCTGGAGCACCGAAACAAATCCCTTCAGCATGGGCTATTCAGTGGATTGATATCACTAGCCAACCAAACAATTTATGGCAGCAATTTATTCAAGAAAAAACCATGCTGCCTCTATATTCATCAATTCAAACTACTGATTTGCTACCTTTGCCCGATGTCATGTTGCGTCGCTTACACCATGATATTAGCTTAAGCCGTACAGAAAGAACCCTCGGCGCTATCGGAATTATTTTTGGTGTTTTTTTAATAGGCACATTAATCGGAAGTTACTACCATAATCAGCAACTCATTCGTCATATTGGTGAAGATATTGCGCGTTTTTCGCAACTATCAGATACACCACTTGCACCAAAACAGACTGCTTACCAGCAACTGCAAGATGATGCAGCTCAATTAGCGCGCTGGGAACGCGAAGGAGTCCCAACCTCTCATTCTTTAGCGTTATATCAGGGAGCGAGAATATTACCCTACTTGCACACACTATTAAGTGGTTGGGCGCCCCCACCGCCTCCTGCGCCTATCATTGTTCAAAATGCCCCCGAAATAGTCAGCCTTGACAGCTTATCGCTATTCGATGTGGGACAATCGTCGCTAAAAGCAGGTGCCACCAAGGTTTTGGTCGACGCCTTACTCAATATTAAAGCGAAACCCGGTTGGTTGATTGTCGTCTCAGGCTATACCGATAACACCGGAAACCCAGCACTCAACCAAACACTATCCCTGAAACGCGCCGAATCGGTCAGAGATTGGATGATAAAGACCAGTGATATCAGTCCAGCCTGTTTTGCCGTTCGAGGAGATGGCCAGAATAACCCTGTTGCCGATAATCAAACCGCTGAAGGCCGAGCGAAGAATCGGCGCGTTGAAATACGACTCATCCCTCAGGCAGATGCTTGCCAAGAGACAGATAATCAAACCGTGTCACCGATGGACGATGACACACATTCGACCCGAAAGGAGAAGTAACAATGGCTATTCCTGTTTATTTATGGCTAAAAGATGACGGCGGCGCAGATATCAAGGGCTCTGTTAATGTACAAGACCGTGAAGGCAGTATTGAAGTGGTCGCACAAGACCATAACCTGTACATCCCAACCGATAACAATACCGGTAAGTTAACGGGTACACGTATTCATACCCCGTTTATTTTCGTGAAAGAAATTGATGCATCAAGCCCTTATTTGTACAAAGCGGTAACGACTGGCCAAACTTTGAAAGAAGCCGAATTCAAATGGTACCGCATTGATGATGCAGGACAAGAAGTCGAATATTTCAATACCAAGCTCGAAAACGTCAAAGTGGTCAAAGTCGCGCCAAAAATGCACGACATTAAAGACCCTAATAAAGAGAAGCACAACCATCTCGAAGAGATTGAGCTGCGCTATGAAAAAATCACTTGGACATACAAAGACGGCAACATCATTCATTCCGACTCGTGGAATGAGCGTGCTACCGCTTAATTAAGACAAGCAGGCGTTTCGGCGTCTGCTTTTTTGTACGTATTCGTACGCCGATGACACACAACACACAATTTATCTTGATACCTAATGAACCTCGGTTAACGGTTAGGGGCGGTAGCGTTCCTTGCTGTCTCTAACCATTTTCCCCCCAATACAAGAGAGAGAATATGGACAATTCATCCGTGATGCTATTACGTCGCCTAAACCCTTACTGTGCCAGCGCATTAGAAGCGGCAGCTTCACTCTGCCAGACACGAGCGCATGCGGAAATTACCATTGAACATTGGTTGCTCAAATTATTGGAAATAGGGGAAAGCGATATCACGGTGTTAGCTCGCCGCTATGAATGGGATATGTCAGCCCTTTGGCAGAGCTTACTGACAGATATCGACAGCTTACCACGCTCCATTCATACCCGCCCTTCCTTATCGAAACCTCTCCTTAAACTCATTCAACAAGCGTGGGTGATTGCGTCTCTGGATGAAGACATCGAACACATTCGCAGCGTGCATCTCTTGTCTGCCATGACTCAGCAACCGTCACTGGTACCGAATGATAATTTGTGGCCGTTAATGACATTAAGTACGACCCAACTTCAGCGCTTAAGGCCGATGCTTGACGCGCAATCCGATGAACGACCTGATGTACAACAACTCGCCGCACATAATCAGTCTTTATCCCAAGAAACGCCATCTGACGCTAACGAGGTAGAAAAGGCGAAAAACTCAAATGTAATTGGCGACACTCTGAGTGAAGCACTACTGGCCGTCCTGAATAAATTTACGGTGGATGTGACCGAAAAAGCACGCGAAGGCGCGATTGACCCTGTCTTTGGACGTGATGATGAAATTCGCCAAATGGTGGATATTCTCTCTCGCCGTCGCAAAAACAACCCCATTCTCGTGGGCGAACCGGGGGTGGGTAAAACCGCCTTGGTAGAAGGTTTAGCTCTACGCATCGTTGAAGGCAACGTTCCTGTCAGCCTGCAAACCACATCATTACGCACATTAGATTTAGGGCTACTGCAAGCGGGAGCTGGCGTAAAAGGCGAATTTGAACAGCGCTTAAAAAACGTGATTGAAGCCGTACAACAATCCCCAACACCAATTTTACTATTTATCGATGAAGCCCATACCATTATTGGCGCAGGCAACCAAGCCGGTGGCGCAGATGCCGCTAACTTACTCAAACCCGCCCTTGCCCGTGGTGAATTACGCACGATTGCCGCAACCACTTGGTCTGAATATAAGCAATATTTCGAGCGTGACGCCGCTTTAGAACGCCGCTTCCAAGTAGTCAAAGTCGATGAACCTGATGATGAAAAAGCCTGTTTAATGCTGCGGGGGCTAAAACCTCGCTATGCCAAATATCACGGTGTTCACATTACCGATGATGCGGTCAAAGCCGCCGTCACCTTATCTCGCCGTTACTTAACCGGTCGTCAACTCCCCGATAAAGCTGTGGACTTGCTCGATACCGCCAGCGCGCGTATCCGCATGAGCCTCGATACGCTCCCGGAAGAACTGACGCGTTTAAAAGCCAAACGCACCGCATTAGAACTTGAACAGCAAGCCATTCTTGATGACTTGGCCATTGGCAACACCACCAACCAATCCCTGCTGAGCGAATTAGTCACTCAAGACGCCCAAATCGCCCTACAACTGACTGAGCGAGAACAGCGTTTTGAACAAGAAAAAAACCTTATCAGCGAGCTCTTAGAGCAGCGTCGACAATCCCAAGATGTCAGCGATATCCAATCACAGTTAGAACTCGTACAACAAAATGAACCGCTGATCACTCCGGATGTGGATGTCAGAACGGTGGCCACTGTCATCGCTGATTGGACAGGCGTGCCCTTATCCAGCCTATTAAAAGATGAACAAACCGAGCTACTTGAGTTAGAAGAGTCGCTAGGTAAACGCGTAGTCGGTCAAGAAAGCCCATTATTGGCGCTTGGACAACGGTTACGTGCGGCGCGTACAGGACTCGCTTCAGAAAATGGCCCGCAAGGGGTGTTTTTACTGGTTGGCCCAAGTGGCGTAGGGAAAACGGAAACAGCCTTAGCCTTGGCAGATGTCCTGTTTGGTGGCGAAAAATCCTTAATTACCATCAACATGTCTGAGTATCAAGAAGCCCATACCGTCAGCCAATTAAAAGGCTCGCCTCCAGGTTATGTGGGTTATGGTCAAGGCGGGATTTTAACGGAAGCTGTTCGCAAGCGCCCTTACAGCGTGGTATTACTCGATGAAGTGGAAAAAGCCCACCGTGATGTACTTAACCTGTTTTATCAAGTATTTGACCGTGGTTTCATGCGCGATGGCGAAGGCCGTGAAATTGATTTTCGTAATACCGTGATCTTAATGACAGCCAACTTGGGCAGTGACTTGATCATGCAACAACTCGAAGAATTCCCTGAGTCGACCGACGGCGAGTTACAAGAACTGCTGCGCCCAACCTTGCGTGACCACTTCCAACCTGCATTACTTGCCCGCTTCCAAACCCTAATTTATCGCCCATTAGGCCCTGTGGCACTGCGCCAAATTGTTGAAATGAAACTGGGTAGCGTCATTAAGCGTCTCTACACCCACTACAAGCTTGAGGGTATTATCGAAGAAGCGCTGTATGACACCCTCGTGAGCGCCTGTTTATTACCTGACACCGGCGCCCGTAATATAGACAGCCTACTTAACCAACAAATTTTGCCAGTACTTAGCCAACAATTACTCATGCGCCAAGCCAACCACCAGCAAGCACAAAGCCTGACGTTAGGGTATAGCGAAGAAGACGGGATCACCCTGAGTTTCAGTGATATTGAGGATATAAATCCATGAGCCTACTCGATACAGCCAAAAACCTCCTTCAAGGTCAAAACCGCTATCGCCTTGAAGTGCAAGGCTGCTCAGACCTACTGGACGTTGAACATTTTACCGGGCGTGAAGCCGCTAGCGAACCCTATCGCTACCAGATTACGTTTACCTGTTCCGCTCAAGATCTTTCTGCTCAACAATTACTGCGTCGTAATGCTAGCCTGACCTTTTCGGCACCGATGAATAACTTAATGGGACTCGCCACTCAGCCGAGCGTTGCCAAGCGCGTTCATGGCGTGGTGACGGATTTCCGTCGTCTCTCTGGCTCTGCAGATGAAGCCCGCTACCAGTTAGTTATCGAGCCTTTTTTTGCGCTACTGCGCCATCAAATTCGTAGCCACCGTTTCTTTATCAACCAATCTGTGCCGCAAGTAGTTGAACAAATTTTACGCGAACACAATTTCAAAGGCTGGGAATTCGAATTTCATCTCGAAAAAGCCTACCCCAAACGCGAACAAATCAACCAAATTAACGAAAGCGACCGCCAATTTATTGAGCGCTTACTCAGTGAAGTGGGGATTTTTTATCGCTTTGGTTTACAAGATGATACCCAAACCGAGGTGCTCCACTTTACTGACAGCCAACGTGGCTATGTGTATGACAAAACGCTGCCATTAAATAGCCCATCTGGGCTGAGCGATAACCATGTCGACAGTGTTTGGGGATTATCTTTACGTCATCAAGTAGTTGAAAGCACTGTTTTTGCCAAAGACTATAACCACCGACTGGCGGAAGATACGTTGATTTCCGCTGTCGCAGACATGACTCGCGGTGATGGGGAAAAAATCAATTACGGCGATGTTTATCACTATAAAGGCCGCCACCTCACCCGTGGAGATAAAATTCGCCCTGAAACTGAAACCGCTAACTTCTGGGCAAGACTCGATCACGAGCGCTTTTTAGCGAGACAAACCTTGCTACGCGGGCAAAGTAGCGCGGCAGACCTGACGCCATTATTGGTATTAAATATTCAAGATAACCCACTCATTTCGACCTTACCGGCCGTCTTTAAATCACCGATTTTAATTACGCGATTACGCTTTACCGCCAGCCGAGATAAAGCGCTGACCGTCCGTTTCGACGCCGTGCCTTATACGGAATCACTGTGCTGGCGTCCTGCACTCAAACCGCGCCCTGTCATTGCCGGAACATTAATGGCACGCGTCACCAGCGCAAAAGACCACGATATTTATGCCCACCAAAATGAACATGGGTTTTATTGGGTCAAATTCGATGCAGACCGTGATGATAAAACCAAGGGTTATGAAAGTATGCCCGTACGTTTGGCGAAACCCTACGCCGGCGATACGTATGGGATGCATTTCCCGCTAATTCAAGGGACTGAAGTCGCTATCGCATTTCATGAGGGTGACCCAGACCGTCCTTACATTGCTCATGCACTCCATGACTCCCGCCACCCCGACCACGTAACGGATAAAAATAACACCCGTAATGTGATCCGCACGCCTGCGAATAACAAATTGCGCATGGAGGATAAACGCGGGCAAGAGCATATTAAACTCAGCACCGAGTATGGCGGAAAAACGCAGTTAAACTTGGGGCACTTGGTCAACGCCGAACGCGAACAACGCGGTGACGGTTTTGAGCTACGTACAGATAGCTGGGGTGCAATTCGTGCAGGTAAAGGGTTGTTTATTACCACCGATAAGCAGGATAAAGCTGGTGGTGATGTGTTGGCGATGGAATCAACAATTACACAGTTGAGTAATGCATTAGAACTTGCACAGTCCATTATGAACTTAGCTAGGCATTCAAATGTTGAAACATCTGATCATGAACGGCATACAAGCCAAATAGACAATAATTTTAATCAACTCTCTCAAGCTTCATTAGTAGCATCATCTCCAGATGGAATCGCTTTAAGTTCTATGGGATATATGCAGCAAAGCTCAAGCAATGACTTCGTAATTACATCTTCAGAAAATGCATCAATGACTGCATTTAGGCGACTAACATTAGCCGCTAAAAAAGGAATTTCAATATTTACACATGAATTAGGGGCAAAATTAACAGCTGCTTTTGGAAAAATCGAGATAGAAGCTCAAGATGATGAAATTGCCTTGACCGCTCAAAAAGGGATCAGTATCACCAGTAATGAGGATGAAATAACGCTTACTGCCAACAAAAAGGTCACCGTGCAATGTAATGGCTCATCTATCATATTGGAAAACGGTAAAATAACGTTTGTTACCTCTGGGGACATTGATTTCAAATCTGCTAACGTCAATATGCTATCACCTGAAAACATAGCTATTCCTTTCGAAGGATTTACGCTTTGCGAAGCCAAAACACTCAGTGATACATTTAATAACGAAGCTATAGTTAAAATGGACTAAATATCGACGTTACAAAACACTTTCAGGATGCGTATCCAATCCACTTTCATTCCCACGTGATTATTGACAGAGTCATTTATCCCAACCTACCCATAACATGGAATGCAAGCCCGATTATTACAGAAATGATAGCGCCTCAGGCCCATTTATATCCTTTTCTTGTTGATTTACGCCATCTAGATTCTGAACAAATACCAATACTCCAAAAAATGATAATTGATTCAAAAAAAAATGGAGGAATAATTTTAATCAAAAGTCATTACGACCATAATACGCTCATCTATCTCCTTGCTAATGCTTTAATCTATGCACCCAAAACAGGTGGAAATTATTTATTGCGCTATTATGACCATAATGTTATGTTGCAATTAATAAGAATAATTCCGCACAATCATTTATTTAATAAAATAAAATCTCTCGGTATCGATTTTTTTACATTCCATAGTCGGTTCGGTCATATAACTTATCTTCCTGAACTTGTAGAAACAACATTTAATGATAATAAGAATAATACGTTAGCCCTCCTTTCAAATATCGGAATAATAAATAAGGCCATTAAAAAATTAAATAATGACATGGACATAGCTACATGTTTAAAAGTTAGCCAACGACTTGATGATAAAATTACTAATGACATCATGTCTTTTATTACACAATGCATACTCGTTCATGATTTTTATTACCAATCACCTCAGATAATTAATCTTTTAAAAGAAACGAGTCAATATCCTGGTTACTTTCATGAAAGCCTTTCATTATTGAGCATCGACGATTGGAATAACATCCTCGCGTATTGTGAAAACACATTATAATTAAGGAATATTATGTCTTGTAATTTTTGCGAAAGAAGAGGCGTAGCAATCCTCCCAGTCCGTTCTGCAATCACCCTTGATAACTCAGGAGCTCCAGCATTACCGCCTGAATTTACCACCAGTGTTAGTGAACGCGGTAAAATAAAATATACATCTCGTCTTCTTCGAGAAGGTTATTTACATATTTACGATGAAAAAAGACAAACATGGACTGATTATATTGTCACTGACGATGCCTATTATTGGAAAGTGACGGACGATGCCCCCTCAATCATTCCTAAATTAGGTCAAAAACCCTGTGCAACTAAGTTAGATGAAGTCGCTCGAGCTTCCTTTATATCCTTACCTTTAGCCATAAATCCGAATGATAATGGTCGTTTTTGGCTTAGTTGGTCACAATACGCATGGACTGATGCTATTCGTGAAATGCACCACCAAATAGAATTTCGTGAAAAACACATGCAATGTTTTGACCTAAAATTATGGCTATTAGATAAAAAAGCAGATCAAACTGTTCCATTGACTCAACTTCGTCAAACTGTTGCTGAATATTGTGACGCAAAAATCCCAGCATCTTCTTTTGATTTTTATTCCTCTCCTTGGTTAACAAAAACAAAATCAGATGGTGATTTTTTATTAAATACCGCCACTCACTTGGCCTCTATCCCATTAAACCCCGATCCATCTCGTGCAGCAATTATTCATCTTCAAGATCCCATTGCCATTTCGGAAGATCTATCACAATTAATTCTACAGTCACACGATAACTTTCTTACTGTTTGTAGAAAAAATTCCAAATTAAGTGATTTTGATAGAAAACTTACTGCTTTTTCAAATATCTCTTTAGCTGAATATAATGTTAAGGAAAATAACAAGCTTCAGCAATTTTTAGCCGCGGAAGAACTCGAAAATAAAGCCTATTTTGGTGATGGTGAAACCTTTATATGGCCAAGTATTGCGGAAAAAAATGCAAAAAAAATTCGAGATTATACAAATGAAAATTACGAATCATGGGCTGATAATGAATGGGAACGCTATTTGGCACATGCGAATGAAAATAATATTGATGAATTCAAAAATGATTACAATACACAAAAAAATGAGTACAAATCTAATTACGAAATCCCTTTGTTCGATATGTACCTTGCGATGCTAAAACACTCTCTTTTTATAAATTATTTTATTTATAATTTTGATGCGAATAATAAAACAAGTGGAGAAAATTATACAAATACCTTGAGTTCTTGTTTAATTGGCAGTCAGGTCAGTGCTGAATGTGCAGATTATATTGAAACACAATTAAACGGTGATTTTCTTGACAAAAAAAATATTTTTATGCGAGCCTATATCTTTAATCAAAATGATGCAGCTCAATTTTATAAAGAACATATCCCTCAATCTACCGATAATTTACAATTACATTCATTGCCATGGGGAAATTTATTATCCTTCCACAGCCAATTTTTACAAGATCTCACCCAAAAGACTCACTTTAATGATAAAATTAACACATTGAATTATGTATTAGCGGGTCCCATTATCCGAGTGTTAAAAAGTGCATCTCTTTATAAGACATCAAGGCTTCCTGTACTACTTGCTATTAATGAGAATAGCCCATTAATAAGCATGTCAGAGAAAGGTGCACGAAAAACAGTATCCAAAATGCTGACAGAAGCTATCGTTCGAGAAACTTTTAATGCTCAGAAAATGAGTCCTGTGGAAAAACTCGAGGCTAAAAACATTTTTCGTAATGCCATTGAAAATCAAATCAATCAAAAAGGCATTGCAGATACGGTGCTCAAAGAAATGGGAATAAAGAGTGCCCAAGGGGGAGATTTAACAGGGGATGGTATTCTACGTAGCAATGTATTATTAACCGAAAATATGCACCCCGAATTTAAAGGAAAAACACCTCAAGAAATCGTAAAAATAGCCCAACGTATTACTAGCGACATATCAACCTCTGAACAAGCTCATAACCTTTACCTAAAACAAAAGCTCTCCGTTACCGCAAGCACGGGAAATATTGCATCGATTCTTTTTCAACTTGCAGGAATTGCCTGCATGATAGAACAAGAAAGTGCTTGGTATGGTGGCGTTAAAACGCGAGCTGGGCAACGGCTAATCGCCAGTTGGATTGGAGTAACTGGCGCAATATTAGAGTTTTCATTTGCGACGCTCAATTCAGCGTGGGCCAAAGGGGCATTAACAGAAGTTCGCTGGTTTAGAATACTTTCGAGAGTAGCTCAAGGTGTATCTGTAGTAGGTATTGCGATACTTGCTTATTTAGATTATTTAGATTATGAAAAAGAAGAAGAAAAAGGTAATATTTTGTTGTCAAATTTATATTATTTTTCTAGTTTTCTAGGCCTTTTACTAATCATTTGTATTTTAGGTCGAATTCCCATTGTAGGCGTTATCATATCGATTATATTTATCATCGTTGCATTTGCTATCGAGAATTACAAACCAAATGATTTAATGTTATGGATTAACAAATGCATGTATTTCGGAAAAAATAATGAAGGATTATTTTCATTAGCTAAAGATGAAGATGAAGCTTTTGCCAAACTATGGGAACAATAATTCAGGACATTAAACCTATCATGAAAAAAATTAAAGAAATATTAGTTCGCTTTCCGATTAATCGTTTTTTAGACAGTGATGACTTGGCAAACCATTTACGTCAAGGTCAGCATATTGAACACATTACACAACAGGATTTAACAAGTGACTTATCGCTCATCAAATTAAACTCCACTTTTTTAGAAGTGACTGATGTTCACTATAAAGATAGGGGATTTGTTTCTTTTGTTGTTTTGATTTATCTTGCCTTAGCGACTTATTTCACCGTTAATGCTATTTTTTTTCCTCTGAATTTAGATTGGTTTAAGATTTCAATTTCTGTTCCATTCATATTAATTGCGCTTTATGTACTCAAAATTGAATGGTTTATTTATACACACTACCCTATCCGTTTTAATCGTAAAAAACAGCTTGTTCACCTTTTTCGCACTAATGGCGCGGTGCAAACTATCCCGTGGCAAGATATCTATTTTACCCTGCGACAAGAAAAACCCAATGGTCTCAGCCCTAAAATGTGGTACCTGTGTGGTCACATCCTCGATGATGAAAAGTTACGGGTGGTTGATACATTTACCGTCAGTATGTGCTCACTCTATAAAGAGGAAGTGCTGCGCTTTTGGGAGTTTGTTCGCCGTTATATGGAAGATAAGAAAGGAGTGAAAGAGGTCGCTGAGATTTCTCATTGGTTTTTACCCATCAACGAGCAAAAAGAGTCGTTAGGGCTTGGTTTTCGCATGCTCAATATGCGAGTAGGCCGTATTGGGTCGATTCTGCTCTTTCCTCTGCATATATTGCAAGCCCCTGCCCGCTGGCTTTCATTTCAAACCAGTAAAATTCCTCAGTGGACACCAGAGGTCGAAGCCGATTGTCAGATTGAAGATAATGACCCATATCAGTTTGATTGCCACAGTGTTGATATGAGATGGCAGTGGCGACACCTGCTTTTTTGGCGCTACGCAGAAAGTACTGCGGTCGCAAAAAATCGATGGAAACGGTAAGGCAATCCTAATTAACATCTACATGTAACCAAGAGAAAATATTTATGAAAGGAATCATTCGACTCGGTGATAGAACGTCATCTGATGGTCGCGTTTTATCCGCTTCAAGTAGAATACAAATGCACGGCAAGGGTGTGGCGCGAGTTGGAGATACAGCTTCATGTCCCAAACACGGCACTAATCAGATCGCCGAAGGAAGTGACAAAATCAATGACCAAGGGCAAGCAATTGCTTTTCATGGACATAGACTTTCATGCGGATGTTTATTGATTACTTCTTTACCAAATATTTCAATTGGATAAAACATGATACAGCCAGATGCAACCCTTCCTCCATTAATGTCAATTCCAAATAAGTTCAATTTATTTCATACTATCATTATTTCTTTATCTATCGGATTAATTGTATGCATTACTTTATTCTGTTTTTCTACTTTTGAAAGCAACCATAGATTAGTTTATATTTTTTTTATCTCTTTTATTACCTCTTCCATTACTTTTTTATCGATTTATTTAACATACATTCAAAGGATTAATTATATTAATCAATGGAACTTAGAACGTGATAGACTTATAAAAGAAAAAACAAAACTAAAAAGAAGAACAATTAATAGTAATTTGATTTTCACAATGACAGCTCTAGGAAATCAGGGAAATAGTCTTTTTGCGTTAACTGATAAAAATCTTTTAAAACAAACAGAAAAAGAAGACAAATCCATAATAAAAAACGCTAACATCCCCATATTAACGTCAAAAAATAGCACAGAAAGATTCACTGGAATTCTTGACCATTTTTTATTAAGTAATACCGAGTCAATATCAAAGATAGCGTCAAATAAACAAACTAGATTTGTGATTTTAGATAATATCAACGAATTATCAAAAGAATATTTAATTGAAAAAATAAATAAAATCTCAAATCAAATTCAATTTTTACCTCCAAATAAATTAAGTACCTTTATGAATGAACAAGCCAACCTCCTAGCTCATCCCCCTATATTTTTATTAGGAATGCAAATTAATACAGAAACAAGCTACTACTCAGAAGCTGTTGTCTTACTTGAGTTGTTATCTAACTCAGAAAATCATGGCGCTAACATTCACCAATCTCCCGAAAATATCCTAGATTACTGTATAGAGAACGTTTTATCTTTCGGTGGAAATATACCTTATGCAATAGAGAACATTTGGCATAGCAATATAGATGAGTTTGAACTTAGCCAAATATTAGAAAAATTAAGCACTCTAGGTATATCACCTCAACCAAAACTGATTAATGCTAATGCCGTATTCGGTGAAACCAGTGAGTTATCAGAATTACTGTTAATCAGCCTAGCATTAGAGCAAACTCAAAAAAGCGACTTGCCACAATTAATTCTAAATACAGAAAATATGCATAAAGCCAGAATCATTTCCAATAAAAATCATTAATTAGCAATTTAAAATATAGAGACCTTTAAAATGTTATTTTACATAACCATTATCCTTGCACTTGTGTCTTTATTATTCACTTGGTTTTGGAGCGGAAGTTACGCTATAGAACCAAGCCACAAGGCCAATGCGTCCTTATATATTATTTCATTATCCATGTTATTTATTGGGCTAGTTAAATTAATTAAAAAAATTAGAAATAAAATCATCAAGTTTAGGATAAAAAAAGATACTTATGACTTAAATGAGGGACAACTCGGAGAAAACCTATCCGGAAAATATCAAACAGAGTTACTATCTTTACCTATAAAACAAACCCTAAAATCCCAATACGGCAATTTCTGGCATTCCAAAGTCTCCATACAGCTCCTCCTCGGCTCCCACTCCGCCGTCGAAAAACTGGCCCCTAGCCTGACGCAAGAAATCTGGCAAGAGTGTGATGGCACCCTACTCATCTACGGTGGTGACATCGGGAGTTCCATAGACTCTGAACGACTAGAAACCCTCAAACACCTGCGCCGACGTCGTCCACTCGATGGTGTGATTTGGGTGACAGAAAACAGCATTTCTTCCCAGCTTTTAGACAACAACGTCACTTTCACT
This sequence comes from Providencia sp. PROV004, assembly GCF_011045615.1. Taxonomy (NCBI): domain Bacteria; kingdom Pseudomonadati; phylum Pseudomonadota; class Gammaproteobacteria; order Enterobacterales; family Morganellaceae; genus Providencia; species Providencia sp. PROV004. The sequence continues at coordinate 1,815,946 of NZ_CP042859.1, read as the reverse complement.
AACCTCAATACCGCAACAGCCCACAATGCAGGGCGTGCCATCCAAAACCTCTTTCAAGAATTAGGTTGGCGTGCGCCAGTTTGGGTATGGAGTGTCAGTGGCCAACAGTCCCTCAGTGCGGTTGAAACGCCCTCTATTCTCTGCATGACAGAGCAAAATATGCCAGCTGAGGCACTATCGCCTAGCTTGTTAAGCCTGATCCCTGCACTTGTGATCAACGGAACTCAAGCACTACTTCGTGAACAGAAACACACCTATCTACTCGCCTTAGCCCAATTTCTACAAAACGGGGGCAGCCAGCAGCTTGCGACCGCATTAGCGCCACTCAATACCCAATTACGTACGCTGCCTTTTTCCGGCATCGCATTTAGCCCTTCTATCAATCCGTTAAATCAGCAACGTTTACCCAATAGTTGGCACCCCGATACGCGCTGGCAAAGCTGGTTAAATGTGCAATCTGAACTGGCATCCGGTTTACAGCCTGCCTCTTTAGGCTTTGACAAAAAACGTCTCCTTCAATACGGTGCTGCTACCGCCATGACCTTGTGGGGTGCAGGCATGATTGTCTCTTATTTCGCCAATCGCCAGCTTATCGAAGAGAGCTACCAAAGCGCGAGCGTCGCCGCTAACAGCCAATTACCGGAAACTGAACGCCTCAAAGCTCAGTATGATTTTCAGCAAACTCTTGGGCTGTTAACTCATCGGGAACAGAACTCAGTGCCTTTTTGGCTGCATTTTGGCTTGAATAGCAATGAGCCGCTATTAGCGCATTTATGGCCGTTGTATCAGCAGACGGTACTCCCTCCTCTGCGAGATAATATCCGTCAACAACTTGAGCAACGATTGCAAGCCTATACACAATTATCGCCAAATAGTGATGAGCGTCGCCAAGCTACACAACGTGCATATCAAGATTTAAAAACTTATCTCATGATGAGTACCCCTGAACGCATGGATCCGGCGTTTTTTACTGATAGCGTGCTCACGACCCTCCCCGTCCCACAAGGAATGAACGAAGGTGAATGGCACACTCTTGGCAAAGAGTTGCTCATGTTCTACGCGCAGCAGCTACCCAAGCATCCTTACTGGCAATTATCGGCTAACAATAACCTGATTAATCAAAGCCATACCTTGCTCATTCGACAAATCGGCCAACGCAGCGAAAGTGCTTCGTTATACCAAAAAGTGCTTTTGCAAGCACAGAATCAATTTCCGGATATGACTCTCAATGACATGACAAACGATACCGATGTTAGCTTTTTATTGACCACCGATGAGTTTGTACCGGGAATTTTTACTCGCAAAGCATGGGAAGAGTCCATTGAGCCAGCAATCAAAAAAACGGTCGAATCGCGACGCAATGAAATTGACTGGGTATTGAGCGACAACCAGCATGAACTTAGCCAAGATATTTCGCCTGACGTACTTAAACAGCAACTCACCGAGCGTTATTTTGCCGATTTTTCAAGTAGCTGGTTAAATTTTTTAAACAGTTTGCAATGGCGGCATACCGAAAACCTGTCCGATACCATTGACCAACTCTCACTAATGAGCGATGTGCGCCAATCTCCGGTAATTGCACTGATGAATACCCTTTCCTACCAAGGGAAAACCGGACGCCAGCAAGAAAAGCTCGCCGATTCTTTTATGAATTCCGCGAAAGACCTGCTCAACAAAGAACAAAAACCGGTGATTAACCAAAAAGCCGATTTTACGGGCCCATTGGAAGAGACGTTTGGTCCTATCCTGAACTTTGTTGACCCTCAAGCAGCCTCACAAACTGGCGATAATCTGAGTTTACAAGCGTATTTAACCCGCATTACTCGTGTACGTTTAAAACTCCAACAAGTCGTGAATGCCCCCGACCCACAATCGATGTCACAAGCATTCGCACAAAGTATTCTGGAAGGTAAAAGTGTCGATTTTGCACAAACCCGAGACATGGGAAGCTTGATTGCCGCCAGCTTTGGTCAAGAGTGGCAACCTTTTGGCGATGCACTGTTAGTGGAGCCGATGACCCAAGCGTGGCAGCAATTGCTCACACCAACTGCCCAAGGCATTAATAGCGAATGGCAAAATGCGATTGTCAATGAATGGAACAACGCCTTTGGCGGTCGCTATCCCTTGAAAGATACGCAAAGCGATATTTCTTTGCCTCTGATGGCACAATATCTTCGCCCTGATAGTGGACGTATTCAGCGTTTCTTAGAAACACGTTTGCAAGGTGTCTTACGCAAAGAAGGCAACCATTGGGTACCCAATAGCACGAATGCTCAAGGCTTACGCTTTAACCCTGAGTTTATTCAGGCGATGAATACCTTGAGTGAGCTAGGCGATGTAGCGTTCGCAAACGGAGAAGCTCGCCTATACTTCGAAATGCGCCCAGGCACCAGTAAACAAGTGATGCAAACGATACTGGTGATCGATAAGCAAAACCTCACCTACGATAACCAATTCCCTCAATGGCAACGGTTTGTATGGCCTGCCGATACCGTCGCGTCAGGCGCCTCATTGTCTTGGATGACGACCTCCACCGGTACCCGACTCTATGGTGATCATCGTGGTGTTTGGGGGTTAATCCGTTTACTCGAGACAGCCAATGTCGCGCCTTATGCAGGAAGCACCAGTAGCTATACCGTGTCATGGGTAACACCAGATAGCAATACACTCAATTACCAACTGCGCACTGAAATGGGCCAAGGCCCACTGGCGCTATTAAAACTACGTAACTTTGTGCTACCTGAAAAAATCTTCTTGGATTAGCCTCGATAGGACATCACCTATGCCTTTATTAACTGCCTTACGCACAGCCTGTTTTACCGGAAATCCGCTTGTCGCTAATCAATTAGTGGAACAACAAGTCGTGTTATGGGAACGCTGGTTATTGCCAATCACAGCTGAAAATCCGGTTGGGGAAGACCCTGGCTATGACGATGACTTCGAACGCATGAAAGAAGAAGTCAACAAGTTATCAGGCTCAGATACACAATTAATCTGTACACTTGCCGAAAATCTCTTAACTCATGTCTGTAAAGACGCACGCGTGATCACTTACTACGTTTGGGCACGCTTGCATCAAGAAGGTGAAACGGGCCTAGCCGATGGATTAGGATTACTGGCAGGGTTACTCCACCGTTACCATGATGACTTGCTACCAAATCGCCCAAATAGCCGAAAGTCGGCCATTGAATGGTTGGCGGGTCAACGGGTTATCGACAGTTTATCCCTTTATCCTGAAGTGGATAGTAACGAATTCGCACGTATCGTGGCGTTACTTAGTTCGATTGTGGATGAATTTAGTACATGGGATGAAGCAAACCGTCCTAATCTTGCACCACTACTACGCGCATTAGAAAATCGACTTGCACAATCTGGTGGTGCGAATAGTGTTGTTCCACAAAATATTAAATCAACAGAAAATATCTCAACGAAACAGATATCATCGGGTATCAGCGCTATCACGCCTATTCAGTCTGGTCGAGAATTACTTGATCAAGCCAAAGTACTCGCCAATTATCTGCGTAATCAACCGAACGGCTGGCTGTCGGGTCACCGGCTGATGAAATCTGTCCGTTGGGATACCCTGCACCAATCGCCACCACAAAATCAGCAAGGTTGTACTCGATTAGCCCCACCACGCTCAGATGCCAAAGCGCAGCTAAAACGTTTATATCTGCAACAAAATTGGCTCGAACTCACCGAGCAAGCTGATCGATTGTTTGCAGAAGGAGTTAACCATTTTTGGTTAGATGTGCAGTGGTATTTGCATCAGGCATTGAGTAAATCCCCTGCGCCGTGGGACGGCTGGGCAGAGGTGATTGCTTCTGATTTAAAGCAGTTCTTACTTCGCTTGCCGGGTTTAGAAAATCTCGCTTGGGAAGATGGCACACCTTTCGCTGATGAAGTCACATTAGCGTGGATCAAACAGCATATTCTAGAAGAGAATATTCAGTCTCTCCATCACATGCCTGTTCGTGGCACAAGTGACGATGATAACGACTCAATATTTTCGTTAGAACAAGAAGCGTTAACTCAAGCTGACACTGAAGGCGTTGAAGCCGCATTAGCCTGGTTAATGTCACGTCCGAATATCCAAACACCCCGTCAAAAATGGTTGCTGCAATTAGTGATGGCAAGAGTGGCCGAACAATTTGCTCGTTATGATTTGGCACTGAATTTACTTCGTGAATTAGACCACAGTGCTGAGCAGATGCGTCTCGCTGATTGGGAACCACACTCGTTATTTGAAGTTAAAGCCCGCCAATTGCAACTGTTGCGAGGGAAAACGCAGCGTAATACGCCTGACAAAGCTGAACTGCATCATCAGATGTCTGAGTTACTGGCTCAACTAACACGATTAGATCCTGTGCGAGCCTTAGTACTCTACCCCTAAATTAATCAATGAGAACCACACAAATGGATGATTTAACCCTTCGCTATTATGATGCGGAGATGCGATATCTGCGTGAAGCAGCTAAAGAATTCGCTCAAGCTCACCCCGATCGTGCGGCGTTATTAGATTTAGACAAAGTGGGCATTCCTGACCCTTTTGTTGAACGACTTTTTGAAGGTTTTGCCTTCTCCATGGGGCAATTGCGCCAAAAAATTGATGATGATTTACCTGAGTTAACAGAAGGGTTAGTTAGCCTACTTTGGCCTCATTATCTACAAACCATTCCATCGCTTTCTGTCGTTGAACTCGCGCCAGATATTCACGATATGAAACTCTCATCGGTGATCCCTGCTAACTTTGAAGTGCTTTCGCGCCCGATTGGTCCCAAAAAGACCGTCTGCCGCTATCGCACAACGCGAGACTTAACGCTCAATCCCATTGTGCTATCAACCGTTAATTTAACCACAGAGCCTGATGGCCGTTCCGTAATTCGTTTGCAGTTCGATTGTGCGAAGCTCGCTGACTGGAAACAAACCGCACTTAATGCACTCTCCTTTTATCTCTCTGGTGACGTTCCAACGACCTATGCACTCCATTTAGCGCTGACTAAGCAAGTTGCAGCCACCTATATTCGCCTGCCATCGTCCCCTGATCGTATTCGTTTACCCCTTTGGTTTTCCCCGGGGGGCTTTGCTGAAGAAGACCAACTGTGGCCTAAAAGTGATAGCACTTTCAGCGGCTACCAGCTATTACTGGAGTATTTTTCTTTCCGTGAAAAATTTTTTTTCGTCAACTTAAACGGGCTCGGTGAAATTCAATTACCTGAAGGATTGAGTCATTTTGAACTCGAAATTGTGCTTGATACGCTATGGGATAGCGACATTCCATTAAGTACGGATAACCTAAAACTGCACAGCGTTCCGGTGATCAACTTATTCAATATTGAAGCTGACCCACTCACCGTTAACGGGTTAGAAAGTGAATATTTACTGCGTCCCCGTCGCCTACAAGATGGGCACACCGAAATTTATGCTGTCGATACGGTTCATGGCACAAGACGAGATGAACACATTCATTATGTTCCATTCAGCAGTTTCCGCCACAGAGGCGGCATGTTGCGCCGCAATGCGCCAGAACACTACTACCACACTCGTGTTAAGCGCGGTGTCAGTGGGTTACATGATACATGGCTGATTTTAGGGGGAGAACGCGAACAACCGACCGCTACCCTTGAAAGTGAAACCTTATCTTTACAATTAACCGGCACTAACGGACAACTTCCACGCAAAGCGCTGCAAAGTACATTGCTCGACAGAACCGAAGAAACGCTACAAACCCAATTGCAGGTTCGTAATTTATGTAAGCCAACCCTGCCGTGCTATCCCCCTGCAGAAGATCGGTTCCATTGGCGTGTCCTCAGTCACCTTGGCGCTAGCTTCCTCAATATGATGGATAACGTAGAAGTATTACGTGGCACATTGGCACTCTATGACTGGCGAGATGATGATCTAAACAGCCGCAAACTCGATGCCATGATCCACGTTGAACAGCACCTTATTGAGCGCTTCGAAAAAGGCTTTTTACAGCGTGGTATTGCCATCGATATCACCCTTGATAGCAACGGATTTAACGGTGAAGGTGATATTCATCTCTTTGGTGAAATGCTCAATCGCTTTTTCGCGCTTTATACCGACGTGCATCTATTTAACCAATTAACTCTCCATATTGTACCAAAAGGAAATAGCCTCACATGGACAGAGAATCATCCTCAGTAAATCAGCTTTTTGATGCACTAGGGGAGCGTCTACCACTGGTTAACTTCTATCGGTTTTGCCAACTGCTAGAACAGAGTAATAAACAGCGCCCGCCACTCGGTAGCACCCAAGACCCGAAAACAGATGTTATCCGGTTTCGTCCCCATCGTGGGATGGGTTTTCCTGTCACCGAAATTAAAGGTATCGACATTGAAGACCGCTACCGAGATAGCAACACACCCAGTATTCGAACGACATTTTTAGGGTTATATGGTGTCACTTCCCCGCTACCGACAACCTACCTTGATGACATTGCACAACGACGTGAGGGAACCGAGTCTCTTACCGATTTTTTAGATATTTTTAACCACCGACTGACGACGCAGTTTTATCGTATTTGGCGAAAATACTCTTACCCTGCAACATTTTTAGCGGGAGGTGAAGACGAAACTTCCCAGTATTTATATGGGTTAATTGGCTTAGGTATACCTGGCACGGCGCAACATATACAAGCTCCGTTATCCCGCTTTCTCGCATTACTGGGTACGCTACGTTTTCCAACTCGTACCGCCGAAGGGGTTATATCATTAGTTAAATTACTCGCGCCTGATACCCAAGTTAACATCAAGCCTCATGACCCAAGACGCATTGAGCAAACCACTCAAACAGGGTTATCCTGCAGAACACCGATGACCTTAACCAACAAGCCTGTTTTAGGTCAGTATTCTACCGATATAAACAGCCAAATTTTGATTACCTTACAGACAGATAACTTTAATGAAGCCCGCAATTGGTTGCCTGACGGACAACTGTATCAAGATTTAATGGCGCTGTTGCATGTTTACCTAGGGTCAAGAGTCAATGCCCGTCTTTGTCTCAAATTACCCAGAAAGTTGCTCCCTAACGCAACGTTAAGCACGCAATCTCGCCAAGGTGTTCAACTGGGACGTACCGCCGCGATGGGCACATTGGCGCCTAATGCCCCTCACCGAGAACACATTATTACCTTAAATTTGGGGCGCTATCAGCGGTTATCGGCAACATCACACTCTACGCCGCCCTCACATTATGCTAATTATCGATTCTAATTCTGGGACTCACCTATGAAACAACTCCCTTTATTGTCATTTTGCGGCAAGACATTGGTGCTTCTGACAGCATTAAACCTCACTGGATGCGGACTGACTCAAATGGTCAGCGATGGCACTCGCAGTGCAGCAAACGCGATATTTTATAAGCAAGTGAAAGTCGTCCATCTTGATTTCGTGGCACGCGAAGCACTCAATACTGACGATACTGGCGCTTCGCTATCAACGATTATCCGTGTTTATCAACTAAAAAACTTTGAAAGCTTTGTTGAAAGCGACTATGCCACCCTTTTCGCTAAAGATAGCCAAGTACTCAAATCCTCATTAGTCACACAAAAAGACCTGCGAATTCGCCCTGGCGAATCAATTTCCCTTGATATGCCCCTTGAGGACGGTGCTGAATTTGTTGCCGTTGCCGTGATGTTCCATCACCCTGACCTTATCACCGACAACTGGCGCGTGGTGATCCCCAAAAAGCGGTTATTACCCGATGATCCACGCTTACTCACCCTCGCGGATAACACCATGACCTTGAAACCACTCGGAGAAAAATAGCATGTCCCAGCCTTCATTATATGAAATGTTGACGGGGTATTTTGCGGGAGGATTAGATATTGATGCTATCCCAGAACATGACCAAGTGATGGTATCCGTGATGGACAATATTCGCCGCATTCTCAACGCCAGAGCGGGTAGCATCGAACATCTTCCCGACTACGGACTCCCCGATATGAGTAAAATGATCCAAGGTCTCCCCGGTACCGCTCACAATATGATGACCATTTTATCAGCAACGTTACTCAAGTATGAGCCCCGTATCAAATCACTCTCTTTAGTGTTATTACCGCAAAATAGCTTTGGGGCACTCCATTACGCCCTTGAGGTTGAATTACATGAGCAAGGGTTAATCCGTTATGGCACTGAGTTTATGCCGGATGGACGCATTCTCGTCCACCATCTGAAAAAACAATTCGATACGATTTAACCGACGATAGCGTGAAAAGACTATGACCCCAGATTTAAACACATTACGCCTTGGTGGCGACCCTCGCACCCTGGCTGATTTCTCTGCCCTTAAAGACGAGTTAAACAAACGCTTCCACCCTGCCCGCCCTGATGTTGACTGGGCGCGAGCTCATGGGCTATGTTTGTCCTTATTCAACCAAAATGGCGCTGATTTACAAACTTGCGCATGGTTTACCCTGATCCGCCAGCATCAAAATGGCATAGCGGGATTAAACGAAGGCTTATCTTTACTCCAACATTTACTGAGCCGCCACTGGCAAGGATTATGGCCACAACAGACCCATGCCCGGGTTGAGATCCTCGCAACGCTGAGCCAACAACTCATGACAGGGTTACGCGCCCATGCACCTGTTTATGCAGACCTGCCAGCACTGTATCAAACTGAAGCGACGCTCAACCAAATTGGACAGTTGCTGCAAACATTAGAGCTCAAACACCTCACTCAGCTGGAACGACTGCAAAACTTGCTCACCACTCAAGCCAAGCAACTCGAAAATACCGATGTTCCCGATAGTGGTTTTATTCCACCAACGCCGCTGCAATTGCCGAAAACCTCACCATCATCATTTCATGCCCGTGCCGCAGCAACGCCAATTTCCATCAAGGCCAATGCCACTATCAGTACACCGACCAAGCCTTCTTACCGCAAAGGCATTTGTGTGGGTCTGGCTTTCGGTATTGTGCTCACAGGCGCGCTGTGTGCAGGAACTTTGTATGTGTTACACCCGCAAATCAATAACCACGTTTTAGCGCAAGCGCTACCCCAGTTACCTGACTTTACGCCGAATATTGCCTCAATTCTTGAGCAACAATTACAACCTAATGCCGCGCAACCGAATAGTTTTTCTCCTGAAAAACTCAAGGTAATCGATAACTACCTCGTAGAATTAGAGTCCGTCTCCCCAATTTGGTCTCAACAGTATGGATTAAGCATGGTGAGTTACCTCACGAAGCAATATGGTGAACGGCAAGAAGTCAGAGCGTTAAACGATAAATGGCAGCAAAATATGCAAATCAATGCGTCATCTCGCGATAAACTCCAACAGTGGTCTGAAGGAATGTCAGAGTTAAATAATCTCAGTACGCGCTTAGACAGTCTCGATGGTAAACCTCGCAGCTATATCACTGGGTCTGAATTAAAAACGATTATTTTTAATGCACGTCAACATTTTAATCAAGGGTTGCCACTCGAAGAAGAACTACGCCAACTAGAACAATTACAAGCGCAAGGCACTGTACCTGAATCAGAATATCAACGTATTGATACTCACTTTAAACAACTATTGAACCGATATGCATTGATTCAGCAAAATAAATAATTCCCTATCACTCGATAAATTGCTCATCGATATTGCCATCATTCTCGCCTTATTTTTCATAAATAAATGTATTTGAGTATAAGTGGGAATATCAAATCAATCATCGGCATGCTCAATTTGAAGAAAATACAATGAGTCAGGATGAACAAGGCGAAAATATCCAGCACCATTTTGTCAATTTGATGTGAAAAAACGGGTTTCTTGGGAATGTACGACTGAACATCAATCACGGAACGCCAAAGCCCACCTTTATGTCCCTGCAACCAAAGTGGTTCCTGTTATTTTTTTACCTAGCATTATGGGGTCTAACTTAAAACATAAAGATACGGGCGATTCTGTCTGACGACAACCGTTCTACTGAGATGAATGGCGATAAGCGCAAATATACGTTACTCAAATCTAACAATAAATGGAAAAGTACGCCATCAATGGATTATGAGAGCGGGCACGATGACGGTACAGTGCCTAAATATTCTATAAATTTAGATAGAAAAGAAATGTTTAAAGAAATTTTAGAATTCATTATTAAGACAAATATAACAAATGATTGAAATCTGGAATAGGATTTTACAACCCTTTAATGTTCGTCAAAATGCTTATTAATCGGTTAATTAACGCAGTGCTAACTTACTTTCTGCTATTACGCTATGTATACTAGTTATCATCGATGAATGAATCAAAAATGAGTTACCTTATATTTATTAGTGCATTATTCTCATTCATTATATTAAATTGTGCATATGCAACTAAAACCATTGGTTGCTATTATTTACACTATTCCGAGAAAAAATCAAATAATGATGTTAATACACTTATTAATCTAAAATTTAAATTTAACAATGAGGCTAAGTTAACTATTTCATCCTGGCAAGAATTATATGCTTGCCAGGGGAATTATACATTAAAAGAAATAGCCACAGGATTTAATGCATCTATTATTGATGAACAGGATTGTAAAATCCCCCCGCCTCAATTCGTTATAAGCAAAAATGCTAATAGATATTTAATTAAAAATGAGTCACTTTTAATTAATGATCCCTCCTCCTACCAACTGATTGAGTGCCATTCTGAGTGATTGAAATGACTTGGCCGCTTGAATGTTATTTTATTTTTTATACGAGAATTGATTAATTATTTTTACTTCCAAGAAGGTCTAGTAATTTCTAGTGGAATCTAAGTACTCATGTATATAGTATTTTTTATGGGCAAATTTATTTAGCCGATACCAGAAGAAAAGAGATGAAGCAAAAACAGCCTTTAGAGAGCATAAACCAACTGATAGATGTACAAATAAAGTTATTGCTAAAATTATTTATACTGTAAGAGCCGGACAGGCCACTGAACCCTATTTATTCTAAATGTTTTTTTATCGTACCAATACATTGTTTGGAATTATCTATAATGATGACTTTAGAAGAAAATAAAGGATTTTGTGCAAAGAAATCATCAAGCTGCTTATCAAATTGCTTTGCAAAGCGTAGTAACTCAACTGTATTGAAAAATGTCTCTTTGGGCCGTATCGTTGTAAATTTAGATGCAAGGTATCGTTTTACGATTCTAAAGGCACATATATGGTAAGGTACATTTAAGCGAATAATTAACGTATAGTCATGAAAAAAGGGAGTTAAACGCCTATCGTAAGCACCTTCAATAATCCATTCTTTTTTAGATGTTATCTCTAAGACTAATGCGTTAATAATAGGTTGAGGATTTTTGATATATTCTGCCTGAGTTTTATTCCAATAAATTTCATCATAGCCATATACAGGCGTATTAAATTCATCGGCTAGCTTGGCAGATAATGTTGTTTTTCCTGCCCCGGACGTCCCTATAATACAAATTTTCATATTTTATCTTCATTTATTAATAATCAAACTGCGAATGATAGATTTACATAATAACTATGCCGATGAACCAAAAATTAAAAAATATTATTCGAAATAATATATTTTAATTAATTTTAACATAAATATCAATGCGTTAAAAACAATGTAGACCATGATAATTTTAATTTATATTGCTGAATTATTGATAAAACAATATACTTATCCCCCTTATGACTAGTACTATAGCTAAGTACCAGATAATTATAAGTGACACTATTCATATCCCCACAATAAAACCGTCGATAGGATATATACATGATAAATCAAAGCCCCACATGCAATGACACACCGGATGGCTATATCAATGCACAAGATGCAGGTATATTACCAAATACAGATAAAGATTTAAGTCAGGCGATATTAAGTTTACTTAAAGAAAGTAACACATCTCATAAAGGTATTTATTTCCCTGCCGGTACTTACTTATTTGCTAGCGATGTATTATTAACATCTTATAATTCCTTATTGGGTTCGATAGAAGGCACAATTTTTCGTTGTTTAAATCCCAAAGGACAATCGGTTATGTTCGGTGATAGTACCTACAGAACAAAAGTGTCAAATATAAACATAGAGAACATAATCTTTGACAATATTCGAATACATTTTTATGGACACAAATCTGCAATTCGTATTAGCCATAATGTATTTATTAACACAATAACCGAATACAGCACAGCGCAACTGACCTGTTCTAGTCATTTCTATACAATAAATGGTAATGTTTTTATGCGTGGGCGTAACTATGCAGGAGTTGGTCTTAGTACTTATGGTAATAGTTCCGGTTTATTAATTGAACAAAATTTTTTAGGTTCGGTCGATGAGATTAACTTAGCAACACCATGGCTTGATAAAAAAACACAGATACTGCTCACCACACTTTTAAGTTTAAGAGATAAAAAATTAATATCTTTTGATGATGCCCAAGGTGAATTTGTTTCCGGTTGGTATTCGACGAGTAATCTCAAAAAAGGGATATTTCGTAAAAACTTTATTTCAGGTAGTGACCAAATCTTTCTCTACAATCCTAAAACAGATAAAGATGATATACAACGTGATCATGGTATTTATATTAAACAGTATGAACAAGTTGAAGTTATTCAAAATTATTTCTCTGGCTGGCCAAAAGATGATAAGCCATCCGGTCAATTAAAGTTTCGTAATGCAAAAGGACTCGTATTTGCTGGTAACTATCTTAATCACATTTCTTTTAATGCACGCCCCTATGACAATGTCGATGACAAATGGCTAATTATGCAAGACACCTTCATTTTTAATAATTATTTATCTGACGCTTTAATTAGCTATTGGCAAAATTTTGTAGATACTGAAGATAAATCTATTAATATTAAAAATTATCTAGTTTTCTCTAATCGCTTTATCAATAGGACTAAGAGCAAACCATTAGTTACTTCACCAGAAAAATCATTCTCATCTAATCAGTTCTTTTGTTCAGAGAATATTTTCGTTGAAACAAACGAGTTAGTACCGACAAGTGGTGTCATTGCTGAAATAACAATTGATAAAATAAAGGCCCGCCTACCTGATTATGCAGCACAATATTTATCGACTAAACCGATCATGCCATAATTTATAGGTACTTTTTATATGTCACGTTTAGTTAAATAATGTCGTTGCATGCCTGTCTCCGGGAAGTCAGGTAATGACATTTGTTTCACATATCCTAATTTTTCATAAAATGGCAAGGCTTGAAAACTAAATGTGTCAACTAAGCTATGAATACAACCTAATTTTATTGCTTCCCGTTCAGCGGTATACATCAATTCACGCCCTAATCCATCATTTCTGGCAATTTCACTAACCCATAAATAATCAATACATAACCAATTTGCCTTAACTGAGGCAAGTAAACCACCAAGCATCACACCATCATCATTTTTAAAATAAATTCCTAATGAACCAAACCGGTCGGCATTTAAAAACTGAGTATTAAAACTACGCAACCCTGCAAGTAACTCCTCTTTATCTTCAGTGGTGATTTCATGTGCAATAATAATATTCATTCGATACTCTGCTGATTCTCGGCTAATAACGTATTATTTCAAACATATTTACCTTGGTAAGTAAACAGTAAAATAGAGATAATAGAATAACCTATTTTAAAATACATCCGTTTCGATAATTTGGGTAATTAAGGCTGTTACAGACAATATCAATGAAGATTTGATCATTTGCTGAAAACGGTGTTTTTGCAATTCAATTAATTGATTATCAATAAGATCTTCCGGCTGATTAAATCTCATCATTTCTGGTAATGGTTCCATACAATGAAGCATTTTAATACTGCCTAAAATTTCATCATCCGTAAAATTTATATTTATTTTTTCTGCAGATAATGACTCATTCAAAGCAAGAAATAATTCTATATCTTCATAGGTTTCACGAGAAATAGCCCCTAACGCAAATAAGAGTTTCAAACGAACCGATAACTCCCCTAATGGGCCATTTCCAGTTAAAAGAGGCTCAACTGCATATTTTACTGCATAGTCATCCTTTCTGAAAACTTTTAACATTAATTTATCAATAGCTTGTGAAATTAAAATAACGACATCTTGAACAAATAAGTGCACCTCTGGTCGTTGATTCAACCGCTCAAGAATTTGATTTTCAATGTTTTGTTTATTTTCCATATTAGCTTCTTTTATCACTTTATGGCTATATTACTTGCTTTCACATAGTAGGTAGCCATAAAGTGATTGAACCTCAATAATTAACCCATTATCCGTAATATTACTTTTTACTCAACATCATTAACTGGTATTGAGTACAAATTTTATCAATTACCTCTGGATATTGCTCTATTCCACAAAGTTGAATGACCGTTTGGGTAAGTCCTTTGTCTGCAATTAACTTTGCCATTTCATTTGCTTGGGGATCAGTTTCACACCTAAAATGCAATGCAGCTGCAATACCTATGATCAGATTTTCATGTGATAATTGATATTCAAATGTACCTAATAACGGCTTAATTAGGCGATCATTTGAACTTAATTTTCGCATAGGTTGTCGTCCTACTCGGCTAACATCATCTTTTAAATATGGGTTCGCAAAGCGGCTCAGTATTTTATCTATGTATTGATTATGTATTTTCGAATCAAAGCCATAACGTTGAATTAATACTTGCCCGCTTTCTTTCATTGCCGATTTAACAATAGTGTGGATCCTCAAATCGCCAATCGCTTCACTAATTGTTTGGTATCCATATAATTGTCCCAGATAAGCTGTTATTGCATGGCCTGTATTTAACGTAAATAGCTTACGTTCGACAAATGCCATTAGATTATCCGTTAATTCCATTCCTTCGATAATAGGAATATCACCAACAAATTGTGTCTGATCAACAATCCACTCACTAAAGGATTCGACGGTAACATCAAGCGGGTCATCATTCGCTACCTCCATCGGAGGAACAATACGGTCAACTGCGGAGTCTACAAAACCAATATGCTGCTCAACCCATTGATGTAACTCTTCAGGCAATTGAGCCAATACATGTTGCTTTAATTGGCTAGTTCCTCTCACCATATTTTCACATGCAATAATATTGAGTGGCTGGTTATTTCCCAACGATTTTCTATGAATAATGCCTTTAGCTATCGTTGAGGAAATTTTTTCAAGCACTTGAGGCCCGACTGCTGTTGTAAGCATATCTGCCGTTGCAATAAACTCTATCGTTTTAGGGTCATTACTATTAACAGCGTGAATGTGTTGGACTTTCTCAATACGATTTTCCTGACCAACAACATGAACATTATAAGATTGTTGATGTGCTAGTTGGTCAATTAATGGCTGATTGACATCCGTAAAAGTGACTTGTGAATTTGCGTCTGCTAATAATTTACCAATAAAACCGCGGCCTATATTTCCTGCACCAAAATGAATGACTTTCATTATTATTCTCCTTATGCTGCACTTTGAGACGCTAAAATTTCGAGTACTTCCTGAACATCTTGGGTTTCACATAAACGCTCAATGACCCCATCTTCATCTAAAGCGGAAGTAATTCGTGTAATAACTTCAATGTGCTCATTATTTTGTGCTGCAATACCAATCACTAAGCGAGCAATTTCATCGGGTTCTTCACCAAATTGTACGCCTTTAGGATATTGGCAAATAACAATGCCAGTTTTTAATACGCGGTCTTTGGCTTCTATTGTTCCGTGAGGTACCGCAATAGACTCTCCAAGATATGTTGGTGTTAGTTTTTCACGAGCTAGCATAGCCTCTATATATTCAGGCTCAACATACCCGCCTTCAACTAGCTTCTGCCCTACAAAGCGGATAGCTTGGGTTTTATTTTCTGCCGCCAGATTTAAATGAATGTGCTTCGCACTTAAAGTAAACAAAGCCTCTTCATGTTCGGTTATGTCATATGACTCATCATTAGCCGCAACAATAGTTTGTTTAATTAAATGCCCATCATTAGCTGCCTTAGGATTTTTTTTAGCTATTAAATTCGTGACTAAATCATTATACGTTTGACTATCTAAGAAGTTTGTTAAAGAAATATGGATTGCATTTGGCGCAAATGATTTCGCTCTTTGCGTTAAATCCCTATGAGTGATAACAATATCAACATTTTCTGGTAAATCGTTGATTGCCATATTAGTGACGGTGATGTCTAGCAAGCCAGCATCACGTACTTTTTTGGCTAATACCCCCGCTCCCATTGCACTTGAGCCCATGCCTGCATCGCAAGCGACAATAATGTTGTGCACTTGAGCTAAATTGATAGAAGCATCTTTATTGATTGAATTTACTGATGATGACTTTGATTGCGTTTTCATATTACGCATTTTTTTCGTCGCACTCTCGAGTTCATCATCATCACCAATTCGTGTTCGTTTTAATAAAAGAGCTGAAACGATGAAAGAAACAACTGTAGCACTTGCGACCGATAAAATAACGCCGATAAGTGATGATTTAGGCGTCATCAGTAGAACTGCAAATATTGAGCCCGGGGATGCAGGAGAGACTAACCCAGCATGAAAAAGGTTCATCACAAATACCCCTGTCATTCCACCCAGAATAACAGCAAGAATTAACCGAGGATTCATTAAGACGTAAGGAAAATAAATTTCATGGATGCCACCAAAAAAGTGAATAATTGCGGCTCCTGGCGCAGACTGCTTAGCATTACCTTTGCCAAAAAACATATACGCGAGTAAAACACCTAAACCGGGTCCAGGGTTGGCTTCAATTAAGAAAAAGATGGATGCACCTGTTTCTGATGCTTGCTGAATACCTAGTGGTGAAAAAATACCGTGATTGATAGCATTATTAAGAAATAAGATTTTGGCAGGTTCAACAAAAATAGACGTGAGTGGAAGTAAATTATTCTCCACCATCACATTTACACCGGCTGCTAATATCTTGGATAGCCCTGCAACAAGAGGCCCAATCGCTAAATAAGCCAAAATGGCTAATAACATACCGATAATGCCAGATGAAAAATTATTCACTAACATTTCAAAACCCGTTTTAATTTTGCCTTCTATCCACAAATCAAAACGTTTTATTGCATATCCGCCTAATGGACCAGCAATCATTGCCCCCATAAACATTGGCATGTCGGCCCCAACAATTACACCCATTGTTGTTATTGCGCCAACTATTCCACCCCGCTCTCCACCGACTAAACGGCCACCGGTATAACCGATTAATAGTGGTAGTAAATAGGTGATCATAGGGCCTACAAGTTGAGCTAATGTCTCATTAGGCCACCAGCCAGTTGGGATAAATAACGCAGTAATTAATCCCCAAGCGATAAAAGCACCGATATTAGGCATAACCATATTACTGAGGAAACGCCCAAAATTCTGTACCTTTAATTTGATATTTGATGTTACCATGACAGAACCCCGTGGTACGAGAATGATAAAGTAGTAACGTTATCGCCAAATAACGTCCGTGATTTTTTCAACACTTTCACTCTAGCATGAGCTTTATCAGATTCGCACCACGTGGGCCTTTATGTGATCAAAGTCACCATTACCCCCCTGTCCACCCTATATTTATATTGATGAAGCTCACAAAAAGCTCGTGTCACTAAATTACATTGATCTTTTTTTGCACTAAAAAACCATTTTTTGTGACTTAAATCACAAATTAAAAAACGTTATTTATCTTTAAATAGTGACTTTTGTCACAATTAATTTTCAGTTTCTCTTTTTTAATCCTATGAGCTGCTATCAAATTCTCAACTGACCAAATACTTTTTTAATTTTGTAATAAAATTACCAAATGTATTTTCTTTGTTTTTCTTTTTATGCTGCAACAAATCAGATTATCGTTTCTTATGGTCAATGCTTGTTATCGCTATTTGTAAACTTAATTCTTAATTACATTATTGTTATCTTTTAGCGACAATCTTAAATAGAGCTAACTGCAACATGTTATTATCAATACATTATTTAGCCTTGCTTCGCTGAGTGTTCATCGATAAATTACCTCTAATTTTCTTAATTAAAATGTGAATATCATGACGTTAACCGTTATTGTTTTTCTTTTAGTTTATATTGCAATGGGCTTTGGTAAGCTACCAGGCTTCAAAGTTGATAGAACTGGAGCTGCTGTTATTGGCGCCCTCGCTATGATGGCTATCGGCAGTATTACACCGCCTCATGCGTGGAATGCTATCGATTACCGAACGATTGGTATGTTATTTGGGCTTATGGTCGTTTCTGCTTCTTTTGTTGTGTCTGGTTTTTATAGTTGGACCGCAAACCGAGTGGCAATGCTAAAAGTTTCTCCCCCTACATTACTCGCGGTTTTAATTCTTGTCGGTGGCTTTCTTTCTGCATTTCTCACTAACGATGTTGTTGTTGTCGCCATGACACCATTATTAGTATCAATTAGTTTATCTCGCGGTTTAAACCCAATTCCATTTTTACTTGGTTTTTGTTTCGCGGCGAATAATGGCGCGGCCGGCTCATTAATTGGTAGCCCACAAAATATGATCGCAGCCCAAGGGCTCGATATCTCGTTTGTAGGCTTATTACAGGCATCAGCAATACCAGCCCTACTTTCTTTACCATTAACATGGTTGGTACTCGTTTGGTTATATCGTAATCGTTGGTATTTGGCTAAAGAAAATACGCTAGCAGCTTCCCCACAAAAAACCCAAGAAACATTAAATGTATGGGAGACAGCAAAAGCTGGTGTTATTACTTTCGCAGTCATCATTGCCTTTATTGTGACTGATATTCCTAAAGAACTTATAGCATTGACTGCTGCTGGTTTTTTATTATTAAACCGGTCCATTGCCTCGAGTGATATGCTTAAACTCGTCGACGGTAATCTTCTATTACTCATCATGGGGTTATTTGTTGTTAACGCTGCTTTTGCCGCCACAGGCCTTCCTCAGCAATTATTAACGGATTTACGAAGCTACGGTGTGGATCTCAATAATCCATTAGCCCTATTTTTAGTGACCGGTGTTCTAAGCACTATCGTTGGAAATAATCCCTCAGTTATGTTACTCGTCCCATTCTTAACACCTGATGGTAATGCCGATTCATTAGGCGCAGCTCTTGTATTGGGTTCAGGCTTTTCAAGTAATTTACTGGTCTTCGGTAGCCTTGCTGGAATTATTGTCGTTGAACAATCAGCGGCATATGGTGTAAAAATCTCTTTCGGTGAATTTTCTAAATCCGGAGGAGTTGTCGCGCTATTGTGTATGCTATTAGCCGCTGCATGGATTATAATTGCTTTATAGCCGTTTTAACCAATCTGCTATTACATTAGCAGATTGGTTATAATTATATTTCCTATGGAAGTATTGCAAAAGAACGCACAGGAAAACCACTGGCATTATTTGGTTTAGCGACAATATTAAAAATCACGGCACCACGTGTGGGCACTTGGTCTAAATTAGCGAGTAATTCAACTTGGTATGTATCTTGCTCTAATACATAATACTCACCGAGTAATGCATTATTTTTTCGAAAATCTTTTGCTGCATCAGTATCAAATGTTTCATGTCCAATAGCTTTTATTCCACGTTCTTCAAATAAAAATTTAAGAGCGTCCATTCCCCAACCCGGTATTTGGTTATTGCCCTCATCATCTTTATTATCCATAAGCTCTTGTGATGGCCAACGTTTACTCCAATCGGTACGTAATGCAACAAAACTCCCGGATTCAATTTGGCCATTTTGTGCTTCAAAATTGAGAATATCATTACGAGAAAATGCAAAATTAGGATCTTCTTTTGCTCTTTCTGATTGGTCTATAACAATCAATGGCAAAACAAGTTCCTTTAATTCGAGTTCATGTAAATAACGCATTCCTTCGACAAAATGACAAGGAGCATCAATATGAGTGCCATATTGGCCTGGAAATGTAAATTGCTGTGCAAAAAAACCCTCTGGATAACCAAATAATGTTTTAAACTCAGCAGAATCAAACATAAAAAAATGCGGTGAATCTTTATCGAAGCTATGTGTCAAATCAACCCATCTTTTAGATTTTATTACATTAAATGCATCAATTAATTCGTTACTCATACTTTCCCCTGTCAGTTTTATTTTTTACATAAACTTATCTATATTCTATTTTTATAATTCAGCTCTTAATCTATTAAATAACGAAAAAACACCAGATTGTCTACAAATTCAACACGAATATTTTTCACATTAAATCAGTAAGATATTTAGTTTATATAGAAAAAACCACTAATTAATAAAAATTAGTGGTTAACGTAATACTAATAATAAAAAAACAGACTAGGGTTTTATTTAGGATATTTGTTCCAGCTTTCAGGTTCAATAAAACCATCGTAAATACGCTGCGAACGAATATAATCTGCATATTCTTTAGACTCAAAAGCTTCTTTCAAATCTTTTGCCCACTGAGCATCTAAGTCTTTTTGCATGACAGTCACAATAACACGATGCTCTAGCGGTGAATTTTCTACGACCAAGCCATCAGCAATGCGCTGACCTGCACTTGCAACATAGTTGCCATTCACAACGACAAAATCGACATCATCTAATAATCGTAACCCTTGTGCTGCATCAGTTTCTCGGATATCTAAGTTATATTTATCAGGCGAAATATCATTAACACTAAAGCTTAATGTACTCACATTTGGCTTAATTTTAATCCAACCTAACTGTTCCAGAATTCTAGCACCACGTTCTGCATTAACAGGGTCATTAGATAGCGCGACGATCATACCATCTTTCACATCATCCAGTGTTTTATGTTTATTTGACCGCAGACTTTGTGGCGCACTCGGTGAATCCGTCAATGCCACCATGTTAATATTATTCTTTTTGTTATAAGCCTCCATATAGGCGCGGCTTTGATTAACAGAAGCATCGATTGAACCTTCTTCAAAAGCAGGATTAATTTGCCTATTCTGCGAAAATTGGCGCAAATTAACCGTATAACCTTTTTTCTCTAAAATCGGGACGATACCTTTATCCACTTGGTCAATATAATTACCAACACCAAAGCCTATCGTAATTTGTTTTTTATTCGGATTATCTTTTTCACTATTATCACCACAACCTGCCAACGCAACTAAAGCCGTAGTAATTAAAGACAAGCCTATTATTTTTTGTTTTAACATATGTAACAACCCTGTAAAGATATTTTGGGCAGTATAATCATAATTAGAGAGCACGACTTAGACTATATCGTTATAACTTAATACAAAAGTAATATAAGGGCTTAGTTTAATCTCTTTTGGTTATAAGCATATAACAAATAGATCGTTCGATTAGTGATGTGATTGATATGTAATGAAGGAGATAAAAAACGTTTAAAAAAAGTGAGTTACTTTATGACTATTTCCAATAATGATGTAATTAATTATTTAACTAACTTAACACCAGATTCCAGTCTAACTAAGATTCGCCATGAACGTAATGTGGCGACTGAAAATACTCAAGCCGTATTTGAAGCCATTTTTTCAGCGCCCTCGACACGGCTAACAAGTGATGTGAAATATTATTTTGCCCATGAAGTTGCAAAAATTACAGGAAGTCCCCGCCTTGCTGAATTTTATTTGCAATTAATAAACTCAATTCCTGATGAACCGCTTAGCAAACCACTTGCCGCAGCAAAAGAATATCTGCAAGTTTTAACACAGTCACCGAAAGACACTCATTACCAATTGATTGCCGAATTAACTAACCAAGGTTGGCAAGAAAGTGACATTATTTTACTTGCTCAATTAATAACTTATGTCACTTATCAAGCTCGGCTAATCGAAGGGATTCTGTTACTGACGGATAGTAGTAATCTTACAAATAGTGCACCTAAAGTTGTTGCAGGTAAGTGGAACCACCAACCTTTAACCCGCAAAGGAAATTCATCCCCAACCGCTTTTACACAAGATAATTTAGGATGGGAAGCTTGGATTTCAGCAAGAGATGCGAAGACATTATCCGCTGAAGAAGCCCAAGTTATGAAAAAATTTGGTCAATTAAACTCTGAATATTTTTTACTACTTGCCCATCAATGCAAAATTTTAGAATTACGAACTTTAATTGACCGTGGCGTATTTTATACCTCTGAAGGGCTACCTCGCTGGGAACGTGAATTTGCAGCAGCTGTAACTAGTAAAGTTAATGGTTGCATATACTGTGCTTCTGTTCACGCAAGAAAAGCTAGTCAATATGCAAAAGAGCGACGCGCTGATGTTGATAAACTATTAGCAACGGCGACAGGTTCAGTACTTGCAGAAGGTTTTGATGACAGACTACTAGCCATCACAGATTTGGTTGCTTCCTTGTCTGCAACCCCCATCCAAGCCACATCATCACAAATTAAAGAGTTACAAACGCTAGGCTTGTCTGAACTTGAATTACTCGATTTAGTTCAATCAACAGCCTTCTTTTCATGGGCGAACCGCTTAATGTTATCACTAGGAGAACCCTTTGAAATAGCCGAGGGCAAGGAGTAATTCAATGGAACTGATTATGGGTTTAGAGGCATTAGAAGCGCAAATAAAACAAGATTTGCAATATTTAAATTTACCAATAACGTCTTGGTCATTATCAAAAAACTGTCCTGAAAACCAAGTTATTGATGTCGCTATCATTGGCGCGGGCATGTCAGGGATTACAGCAGCTTTCGCTCTGAAATTACGCGGAATTAACGCCATTGTTTTCGATCAGGCCGCTTCTGGCAAAGAAGGCCCATGGCAAAGCCCTGCACTAATGGAAACATTACGTTCACCAAAACATGTGGTTGGCCCTGCACTTGCATCTCCCTCATTAACTTTCCAAGCTTGGTTTAAAGCCCAATTTAGTATTCAAAAATGGGATGAACTTGATAAAATTCCACGTTTGCAATGGGGTGAATACCTGCAATGGTATAAAACCATGACTGAACCCCATGTGCTTAATCAATACCATCTCGTTGATGTACAACTTAATGATAACTACCGTGAATTAATTTTTAATACCCCTGAAGGAACAGTCAGTTATCAAGCACAACATGTTATTTTAGCAACGGGTATGGAGTCTTTTAGTGAGGCCAATATCCCTAGCTTTATGAATGATATTCCAACAGCCTATTGGGAACACTCCTACGCAGGCACTGACTATCGCCGTTTTAAAGGCTTAGATATTGGTGTTGTAGGTTATAGTGCAGGAGCGATGGATAGCTCAGCAACGGCATTAGAAAATGGCGCTAATTCGGTTGAAATTTTGATCCGAGCTAACGATATGCCTCGTGTAAACCGAGGAAAAGTTGCTGGAAGTGCAGGTTTTACCAATGCATATACCTATTTTACCGATGCTCAAAAGTGGCATTACACGGATTATGTTGCTAAAGCTAAAACACCAGCCCCTCACGGAAGTACCTTGAGAGTCTCTCGCCATGAAAATGCTTATTTCAATTTCAATACTCAAGTTAAATTTATTGAAGTAAAAAACAAAAAGTTGCACGTCACGACCACAACAGGCAAATTCATATTAGATTATTTAATCTTGGCAACTGGCTATCGAATTAATTGGGCTAAGGACAGAGCTTTTCATCAATTATCTCTGCTAGTCAAAACATGGGGGGATGCATACACACCATCTTTCCATGAGGAAAATGCAGAGTTAGCTTCACACCCTTATTTAGGTAATCACTTTGAATTTCAAGCTAAAAGCAACTCAGACACATTAAAAATCAATCAGTTATATTGTTTTAATTTAAGCGCATCACTCAGCATGGGGCCCGTTATAGGGTTAATCCCCGGAACGAATGTTGGAGCTGAACGATTGGCTGACCATATTGCCGCTCAATTGTATCTGAACCATCAAGAACAACATCTTGAGCAAGTCAAAAATAGCCAAGAAGCTGAATTATTAGGTGATGAGTGGCTCCCCGCTGCACCACCTTCAGAACGTATGCAATTAACTGATAATGTAGAGTAAATTATGATTACCTTTCAAAATATTCAAAAAGTCTATGAAAAAGATGGGCAGTCTTTAGTTGCATTGCAAGATATTAATTTGCATATCAATAAAGGGGATATCTTTGGATTTATTGGTTATAGCGGAGCTGGTAAAAGCTCACTTATCCGCCTAGTGAATCAATTAGAAAAACCAACCAGTGGTGCTGTTATCATTAATGGCCAAAATATTGCTGAGCATACCCCAGCAGAAACTCGTTCACATAAAAAAAGCATCGGTATGATTTTCCAGCATTTTAATTTACTGGAAACGAAAACTGTTGCACAAAATATTGCGATGCCCTTAGTACTCTCAGGTATTGATAAACAGGAAATCACTCAGCGAGTTGATAGCATTCTTGAATATGTCGAACTTAGCGATAAAAAAAACCAATACCCAGGGCAGTTATCTGGTGGACAAAAACAACGAGTTGGTATTGCTCGCGCTTTGATCAATAACCCACAAATTTTATTATGTGACGAGGCCACCTCAGCACTTGACCCACAAACGACTCGCTCAATTTTGCAATTATTAAAAAAGATCAACCAAGAACAACATATTACTATCTTACTCGTGACTCACGAAATGGAAGTTATTGAACAAATCTGTAACCGTGTTGCTGTTATGGAATCAGGTAAAATTGTCGAAGAAGGAACCGTACTTGATATTTTTGCCAACCCACGCCAAGACACAACCAGAAAGTTTGTAGGAACCGTGTTAAACGAAGAAATTCCAGAGCGCGTTCTACATAACTTAGAACATCAACAAGATGTTTATCGTCTTGAATTTTTAGGAACTTCCGCTCAACAACCTGTTGTTAATGAGTTAATACTGAAAGAAATTGTCAAAATAAATATTTTATTTGCCAACATGAAAGAAATCAGTGGTGTCGTGCTAGGTAGCATGTTTGTCCAATTTATTGGTGATAAAGAAAAAATGGATGAGGCGGTTTCTTTTCTTCGTCAACGTGGGGTTGCTGTCAATAAGGGGGCAATATGACACAATTATTCGAAACCGCTTTAACAACTAAACAGTTTTTATTAGCGATGTCAGAAACCTTTACGATGGTCAGCGTTGCACTCGTATTAGGCTCTATATTTGGGATTCTGTTAGGTATCGTACTTGTTGTAACGAGGCCAGACGGTATTTGGGAAAATAAATGTATTTATCGTATAGTGAACCCTATTATTAATATTATTCGCTCATTGCCTTTTATCATATTATTAGTTGCAATGATCCCCCTAACACGCTTTATGGTTGGAACCTCAATAGGAACAACTGCAGCAATTGTACCATTAGTTATTTTTATTGCTCCTTATACTGCACGTTTAGTTGAAAACTCATTACTCAGCGTACATTCAGGTATTATTGAAGCGGCTGATTCTATGGGAGCAACAAATTGGCAAATTGTTTGGCACTTTATTTTACCTGAGGCGAAGTCATCATTAATCCTAAGTTTAACCGCTGCCAGTATTACTTTAGTTGGTGCAACCGCCATGGCAGGCGCCGTTGGTGGTGGTGGTGTGGGTGACTTAGCTCTAAACTATGGTTACCAGCGTTTTGATAATGTCGCAATGGCTATCACCGTTGTTACATTGGTAATTATCGTTCAAGGCATGCAATTTATTGGCGACTATTTAGCTAAAAAAGCTCGCTATCATTAGTGTAATGGTGAAGGTCGAAAATTTTTTCGGCCTTCTTTATTTTGACCTTACTTTATAAATGCCTATTCCCTCCCTTCAATACTTCTCTCCCCACGCCATAATTATCTTTGATTAAAAAAATATAATAAGCCCACCTCGATGCTTACTTATTCAAATTTATCGTTTTTTTACGTGCTTTAACTCACTTTAATGACAAAAAATGCGATAAATAATCAAATTATTTAAATTTATTTATATTATAATCATGTAGATATACTTTTTAATGGATATTATCGGCTTTTCGCTAAAATAATCTATTCTCAGTGTATATTTAGTTATCTTGCTATTTTGACATTTTTTGCTTTCTACGCGCGCTTTACGATGCATCGTCAGCGTTTTATTCACTTACAGATTAAACTGATTATGCCAACTATTGAACAACTCATTTTATTGATTTCTATACTCATTCTTTTGGGTATTTTCTCTAGCAAATTGTCAGCTAGACTTGGTTTACCCATGCTAGTCATGTTTTTATTTATTGGCATGTTAGCCGGTGAAGATGGGATAGGTAAGATTACGTTTGATAACGTTAATGTTTCGTATGCCGTTGGTTCTCTTGCTCTTGCTTTAATTTTATTTGATGGAGGTCTGCAAACATCCGTAAAGTCAATTCGTTTAGTTTGGAAACCGTCTTTTACACTAGCAACACTTGGCGTTCTTGTAACTGCTGGTGTAACTGGGCTCGCCGCAGCTTATATTCTCGGTGTCCCTCTGCTTGAAGGGCTACTACTTGGCGCTATCGTCGGTTCTACCGATGCCGCTGCCGTCTTTTCCTTACTGCGCAACGCTGGGATCTATTTAAACGAGCGTCTGCAATCTACTTTAGAAATAGAAAGTGCAACCAATGATCCTACTGCCATATTCTTAACGGTTGGTTTATTACAACTCTTAATGAATCCACAAGCTTCAGGTAGTGAATTAATTTTGCTATTTTTTAGCCAGATGGGAATAGGGACAGTTGTTGGCTTGAGTGTTGGCTGGGTTTCAGTCAAAATTATCAATAAGATTAAGCTACTAGCAACTGGATTATATCCTGTCCTTGTCGCTGCATGTGGACTACTTTCTTTCGGGCTCGCCAGTAACTTAGAAGGCAGTGGTTTCTTATCTATTTTTGTTACCGGTGTGGTAATTGGTAATCATCGGTTTGTTTTTCAACGTAATACATTTTTATTCCATGATGGATTAGCATGGCTAAGCCAAATTATCATGTTCGTTATGTTAGGGTTACTTGTCAACCCAAGTTCTCTTATTGAAGTCTGGCTTGAAGGCTTAGTTATCGCCCTTGTCTTAACTTTTATTGCGAGGCCATTGGCTGTAATACCTGTCCTAAAATTATTTGGTTTTCCAAAACCTGAAATAACATTGATTTCCTGGGTAGGTTTACGTGGCTCAGTGCCTATTATTCTCGCTATTTTCCCGTTTATCTACGGGCTACCTAATGCCCATCTGATTTTTGACGTGGTTTTCTTTGTGGTATTAATCTCAGCAACTTTACAAGGCTCAACCTTGCCTTATGTAGCACGTAAATTGAATTTAATGCAGCCACCTCCATTGATCCCTGCAGCCACTTTAGATATTACCGCAGTAGACCAAATAGATGCTGATTTAGTGGAATATACTTTAGGGGAGGATTGCTCTGCGGTAGGTCGTCGGTTATCACAATTAGCATTACCAGACCAAACTGTCATTGCAATGATTACGAGAGAAAAAAGTGTTTTACCACCAAGGGGGTCAACTATTCTTCACGCTGATGACCATTTATTCGTTGTTCTTAAACCTGAAAACCGTATTTTCCTTGAACGTCTTTTTTCAGAAAAAAATATCTCTGAGCACATACCTATTGAACTACCCGATACAGGGTTAAGTCTAAAAGGAACGACGCGATTAAATGAGATCCAATCCTCTTATGGTATTCAAATTGATAACGGCGATGAAAGGACGCTTAACCAATTTATTTATGCTTCTATATCGAGTCCTTTACAAGATACCGTCATAAAACTAGAACAACTGCAATTAAGAATTGGAGAAATGATCGAAACACGTATCGTCACAGTAATATTAGAGCCAATTCAAGAACAAGAAAGTTAACTAGGCATAAGCACGCCAGAAAAACTACCCCCATACCGAGTGAAATATTAAGTAATTGTTAGTTTAAGGATATAAAAATAAAAGCCCTTTCGGGCTTTTATTTGTTCTATTATGAAACATAAGCTAAAAATAGCTATTGTCTTATTTAAATCATACACAGCAGATACATTTAATTTACGTTCCCAATTGAAATAATTAAGAACGAAAGTTAATTACGTTTCATTCTGAGACAATATGGATATTTGGTTATACAAGGGTATATGCAGAGCTTTCAAACCCTTTATCACCAGTGCTCTCATCTACTTGAGTATCATCTTGTAGGACTTCACTAAAAAACTCACCCATGTTAACGTCTAAAACTTTTAACACTCGAACAAGGCAATCTATATCAATACGATTAACACCGCGCTCGTAACGAAATAGCTGCTGTTCACTTATATCTATCTCTTTAGCTAACTGAAAAACAGTAAAGCCTTGAGCTCTTCTAAGGGCTTTTATTTTTTGTCCAACTGCACAAGCGACAGGATATTTCGTGTTCATAAACATTCTCGCTTCAATTTATATTAAGGAAATAAAAATTAGCAGATAATTATCTACATATTTTATTTTTATATTTATGTGTATAACATTTGATAATGCTATAGTCGATTCAGCATATATCGGAAAGAATGATATACTACCATTATAATTAGTTTCAACTAGTCCTAAATTGACATTGCAACTATGTAACAAAGTATTTCACTCTATACACTTCATGTTTAAAATCAAAATAGTGCTGTAATATCACCTAGTTACGCACAAAATGAGTAATTCCTCATGCTTATATTCCATAAGACACCCACCTTTCTTTGGAATATTTATCTAAAAAAGACCCATATAGCCGATGTATAATCTAAAAACAAAGGAAATAAACAGAATTATTTAACACTGTAACAATATTAATGTTATTGATACAATTTAAGTTGGAGAAATGTGATAAACCCAGTTTAGATGGTACTTTTATGTAAAAAATAGTAAAAACAATCAATTTTATCTCTAAAACTCTCTGATTCGACAAAATATCAGTACGCTAAAAAGCCAGTTAACCTGTTACAATTAGCGAAATAGTAAATTTTTAAAGTAGCAAGAATAAAATTTATAATATTCAAGTACCAAACATAACAAAACCATAACGTTAAGAAAGCTTATTATTCATTTTACTAGATGAGCATCACAAAATTATGAAAAATGACTTTCATCGACAATCTAATTTGGTTCTTACTAGTTTCTATTTTTTACAGTACGCAGATTGCTATAATATTTCAAAAACAAACACGATCTCAGAGTTTATAACCAAGATGTAGTATCTCACATTTACGATATAATAAAAATAGTTTATAAAAAATTGATATGTACTTTCTCTATTCCACAAAATAGCAATTAGACATTCATTTATACAATTTTATTTTGTCATTTATGCCTAATTAAATCATTATAGTCTATCGCTTACTCCTTTATTATCTATTAGTAGTAAAATATATTCTGCTAATGCCATATAGAAATATAGGTGTAAGAACGAAATGATCATTGCAAAGCGCATCCTGAATTATTCTACATATCAGGCAAGCAGTATAATTGCTAATTACTTTAATCCTTATTGAGTCCTTTAAGAAATAAAACTGCCATAATATGTGTGTATTCGCTAGATTTAGTCTGCAATAACACCATGTCTTAATGGTGGGTCGTACAGGATTTTCCCTACGGGCTGAACCTACAACCAGCTTGTCGAGGTATAGCTTGGCAACTTGAGTATTTACTTGATTGGGAATTAACTTAGAAATGGCTGAGATGGTGGGTCGTGCAGGATTCGAACCTGCGACCAATTGATTAAAAGTCAACTGCTCTACCGACTGAGCTAACGACCCATCTTGGAAATTCTGATTTTTTTACTGCTTAGATGGTGGGTCGTGCAGGATTCGAACCTGCGACCAATTGATTAAAAGTCAACTGCTCTACCGACTGAGCTAACGACCCATCTAAATTGTATTTTAATGCAAGTATCTAATGAAGTGGTGGGCGATAGCGGGCTCGAACCACTGACCCCCTCCTTGTAAGGGAGGTGCTCTACCAACTGAGCTAATCGCCCACTTCATGACTTATATTACATTATAATAAATAATTGGTGGGCGATAGCGGGCTCGAACCACTGACCCCCTCCTTGTAAGGGAGGTGCTCTACCAACTGAGCTAATCGCCCAATTATTTATTGTCATCGTCAACGGTGGTGGGCGATAGCGGGCTCGAACCACTGACCCCCTCCTTGTAAGGGAGGTGCTCTACCAACTGAGCTAATCGCCCCGTCGTCGATGGAGGTGCATTATAGGGATACTGAGTTCTGAGTCAACGCTTTTTCAATAGATTTTTATCGTTCGTTGCAAAAATAATCAAGATGTTTCAATATTCACCAGAAAAGCTGCCTTTTTAATCAATTACCTATCATTTTCTCTTTGTTCTTTTAAGAAAAAAACAGAAATTATTTTTAAAGCGCATTTATTTATGTCAAATTTGTCGAAACTGCGTAATTTCTTGTCTTCTATTCTGATAACTTGATTGAGGAATCATTGTAGGATGATAGAATAGATACACATATTAGCAATGCTTAGACATTTCGCTGTTTAGAACATCAAACTTGCTACCCAGTTAACTGTGCTTGTTTTTAGTCTTTTACAGTAAATAGATAAGCGCTTCAAAAACATGTTTTGCAATTAAGGCAATCTCGATGAGTAAAATCAAAACCCGTTTTGCGCCAAGTCCAACTGGCTATTTACACGTTGGTGGTGCACGTACCGCTCTGTATTCCTGGTTATTTAGTCGCCACAATCAGGGCGAATTTGTCCTGCGTATTGAAGATACTGACTTAGAACGTTCAACTCAGGAAGCTATCGACGCCATTATGGACGGTATGAACTGGTTGAATTTAAATTGGGATGAAGGCCCTTATTATCAAACTAAACGTTTTGACCGTTATAATGATGTCATTGATCAAATGTTAGATGCGGGTACCGCTTATCGTTGTTATTGTTCAAAAGAGCGTCTAGAAGCGTTACGTGAAGAACAAATGGCAAATAACGAAAAGCCTCGGTACGATGGTTGCTGCCGTGATCATGCTCACAACCATACGCCAGATGAGCCACACGTTGTTCGTTTTCGTAATCCACAAGAAGGTTCCGTTATTTTTGACGACAAAATTCGTGGGCCAATTGAGTTTAGTAACCAAGAACTGGATGACTTAATCATTCGCCGTACTGATGGTTCCCCGACATATAATTTCTGCGTCGTAATTGATGACTGGGATATGGAAATCACTCATGTTATTCGTGGTGAAGACCATATTAATAACACACCTCGCCAGATCAATATTCTAAAAGCATTAGGGGCACCAGTGCCTGTGTATGCCCACGTGTCAATGATCCTAGGTGATGATGGTAAAAAACTGTCAAAACGCCATGGTGCAGTTAGCGTTATGCAGTACCGTGATGACGGTTATTTGCCGCAAGCGCTTCTTAATTATCTTGTGCGTTTAGGTTGGTCTCATGGTGACCAAGAAATTTTCACCGTTGAAGAAATGAAAGAGTATTTCAGCCTTGATGCTATCAGTAAATCAGCAAGTGCGTTTAACACTGAAAAACTGCAATGGTTAAACCACCACTATATCAATACATTACCAGCAGAAGAAGTTGCAACCTATCTTGCATGGCATATTGAACAACAAAACATTGATACCAGCACAGGGCCTCAATTAGTTGATCTAATCAAATTACTGGGTGAACGCTGCAAGACATTGAAAGAAATGGCGGAATCCTGCCACTATTTCTACCAAGATTTTGAAGAGTTTGATGCTGATGCCGCGAAAAAACACTTACGACCTGTTGCACGTCAACCGTTAGAAGTCGTAAAAGATAAGTTAGCTGCGATCACTGATTGGACGGCTGAAAATGTTCATCAAGCCATCGAAGCTACTGCAGCTGAATTAGAAGTGGGTATGGGTAAAGTGGGAATGCCTTTACGTGTTGCTGTAACAGGTGCCGGCCAATCTCCAGGCCTTGATGTGACCGTTCACGCTATCGGCCAAGCCCGTTCAATCGCTCGTATTGAAAAAGCACTTTCATTTATTAGTGAGCGCGAATCAAGCGCACAATAATAACGACTAAAATTAAATAACCTCATGCGTCTTATCACGTATGAGGTTATTATTTATATATTACCTGGGTTCATATAAAATCTTAATTAGACGTATGGGTGATGATTAATTTATGGTAAACACTTCTATCACACAATTACGGTCATTAAATGAAAAAATTCATTATCAATCTCACAATCATATTACCTATATTAATATTTTCAAAAATGAGTTTTTCCTCTATTCTCTCAGAAAAGAAAGTACTCATTGATAATAGTAAAAACCAACAAATTAGAATAGCTGAAAACAGAAACAATATTCCTATTATAGAGGTAAACCCAAGCGATAAAAACCAAGTTTCCCATAATTATTATCAAGAATTTCATGTTAATAAAAAGGGATTGAAAATCAATAACCACCCTATTTATCCAGCAAAATTAATTATTAGCGAGGTCACTTCCAATAACAAAAGTTATATTAACGGTAATATTAATATTAACACCGAGAAAACCCATCACCTTATCGTCAACCCCAATGGGATCAACTGTAATCGCTGTAGCTTTGATAATTTAACCACTTTAACAGCCTTTTCAGTCCAACATATTAATAATCAAGGAGAATATAAACCCAATACAGTTCAAAAAGGAACAATCAACATCAGTAAATTAAAAAATAATTATAATGACTTGAATTTGATAGCCAATAAAATTAGGTTTAATAAAGAAAATCACTCTGAAGGAAGTATTAAAATTTATAATGGTGATGTTAAAATCACAAAAGATGAAATAATTATTCCAGATATCTTTCCTGAGGCAATACCACAACAGCGGAAAAGAAAAAATATTCTGATAAGGCCAGCTGCAACGGTAAATACACCTTATCTATTCATTCATAGCGAAAATGAATTTAATATAGCAAATAATGGAATTATTAATACTAAACGCGCAGAGATCTCAACTCTAGGTGAGTTTCAAGGAAAGGTGTTTTCCGCCATTAATATCACACGGCCAGATGATAAAAAAACCTCATCAATAAGCATGAATAACATATCATTAAAAAATACGCTCCTTCTCGTTGATAGCAGTAGCTTATTGCTTATGGCTCCAAATCTAACTAATGATGATATCCAATATAATAATACGCTGCTCTTGAGAAACGGTGCAAAAATTAACATCGGCCAAGGGTTTGGCTTTAATAAATAAAAGTTACCCGCTGATTACTTCAATCATTTGAATTAGCTAGAATTTGCTTTATATTTAATCAATCGGTTTGGAAATGCTATTATTTGATTGACACTCTCTCTAGCCTTGAATATCATCCCTGCGTCCAAAAGATTTTGTTTGGGGCTATAGCTCAGCTGGGAGAGCGCTTGCATGGCATGCAAGAGGTCAGCGGTTCGATCCCGCTTAGCTCCACCATCTAATTCCCTGTTAGATGGCACAATACAAAACATTTCGATTGGGGCTATAGCTCAGCTGGGAGAGCGCTTGCATGGCATGCAAGAGGTCAGCGGTTCGATCCCGCTTAGCTCCACCATTAACTTTCTACACTTTCAGTCTGTTTAGCTTCCGATTTAATCCAATTTAAAAATGCTAAAACTTCTGGTTTTTCAATAGATTCCGGTAACATCACTAAATAATACGCGAACCTCGCTGGCCATGGCTTATCAATCACTTGCACTAGCCGCCCTTCTTCGATTTCCTGTATCGCATACTCTTTTGGGACTAAGGCTAAACCTTGCCCTGCAATCGCAGCACGGATCAATAAATAATCATCATCAAATGCACTTCCCCGTTTTGCTCTTTCGCTATTTTCCACGCCATGAGCCGCTAGCCAAAGTGACCAGTCCATACGGTCATTATCTTGTAATAATGGGTAATTCAGGCAGTCTTGCGGGGTTTCAATCGCGCTATTAATCGGAAAATCAGGACTCATCACCGG
This sequence comes from Providencia sp. PROV004, assembly GCF_011045615.1. NCBI lineage: Bacteria > Pseudomonadati > Pseudomonadota > Gammaproteobacteria > Enterobacterales > Morganellaceae > Providencia > Providencia sp. PROV004. Next base: position 1,782,174 of record NZ_CP042859.1, on the reverse strand, counting down.
TAATAAAACAGGTGTAATTAACCGCTCACTCACTAAATTTGGGTAATGCCCTAAACCATGGCGAATAGCTATATCAACCCGCTGCTGATGCAAATTAACTAATGCTGAAGAAGCTTCAATATGCACCTCAATTTCAGGATGTGACTGCGTGAACCTCCCTAAACGGGGTACTAGCCAAGAGGCGGCAAATGAAGGAACGGTACTAATGTTAATCGTTTTTTCTTTACGAATATTTTCTAGCACATACATTGAACCTTCGATTTGTTCGAATGCCTGCAACAACGCAGGGTAAACACACTGCCCTGCATGTGTTAATTCCATGCTGTGGTGACTGCGCACAAACAATGGCATTCCAATCCGTTCTTCTAATAAACGAATTTGCTGGCTAACCGCACCTGATGTCACACCAAGAAAGTGTGCGGCGCGCTTAATACTTTTATGTTTCGCCACTTCGGTGAAAGCTCGTAAAGCAAGTAATGGGAGAACCGGATTCATAGTTTAGTTTTTCTAAATTTAAGTTGAGTTAATATGGTTTTATTTTCTTCAGTAGAAAACCAATAATCAAGGCATCAATTCAATCTTAACGATATAGAAAAGCGAATACAACTATGCTTGAACTTTATACTGATAGCTCGCCAAATGGATTTAAAATAACAATAGCATTAGAGGAACTAAACCTTCCATACCACCTTAATCATATACAAATTTCTCGTGGTAACCACCAGCAACCCACTTTTTTACAGTTAAATCCTCATGGACGTATTCCTGTTATTTATGATCCACAAACAGAGATTACTCTCTTTGAATCAGCCGCAATTTTATTATATCTTGCTGAAAAAACAGGCCAACTTCTTCCCGCTATCCCTAAACAAAAGTGGGAAGCCATTAAATGGCTACAATTCCATTCTGCCAGTTTAGGGCCGATTATAGGTCAATGGGTAAACTTCGCTATTTTCGATAAATCACCAAAGCCAGCGATTGTGGAACGCTATTTTAATATGACCCACAAGGCACTCACGGTATTAGACAAACAACTCGAAAATGCACCTTATCTTGCAGGCTCTGATTACTCCATCGCAGATATCGCTAATTTCGGCTGGTTACACATTGCTCAGGTTATTGCGTTCGATTTTAGCCAACACACACATTTAACGAAATGGTATGACCGAGTTGCCTTGAGACCCGCTGTCATGAAAGGGATCACTCTACCCGCCCCTGCTACAGAAGCCTAATATTGGACAATGACATGAATACATCCCCATTTTTCCCTAAACAAAAAGCACAGCCATCATCGTCCTTTGCATCTCATGTAGGCTATAATCGTATGTTTTCTCCTAACAAACTTACTGTCGGAATTTTCCTGCCCTTACGTTTTTATCAAGGAGATACCCAGATATTAAAAGGGCAAATAAACTTAATCGAACATATTGATGAATATAATTTTGCTGCAGTTTGGGTGCGAGATATTCCCTTATTCGACCCATTGTTTGGTGATGCAGGTCAGTTATTTGATCCTCTGACCTATTTGTCCTTTATTGCTGCCAGAACAAAAAATGTTGCATTGGTTACAGGAAGCTCGATTTTTTCATTACGACACCCAATTGATTTAGCCAAAGCGGCCACCACAATTGACCAACTTTCAGGTAACCGGCTAGTAATGGGTATTGCCTCAGGAGATAGAGCTATTGAGTTTCCTGCCTATGGTATTAATTATGAGCAACGTGCAAAAAGATTTGCACAGGCTGTTGATTACTTTAGGCAGTTAATGGCTGATGGGTTACTGAATATTCAATCCCCACTAGGTGAGTTCAATCGAGCCCAGCTACTCCCGAAACCAATCACTGGGCAAATACCATTAATCGTCACAGGAGGCTCAGGCCAATCTAAACAGTGGATTGCTGATTATTCCGATGGTTGGTTATCCTATCCTGAAGCTACCAGTCATCCAGAAGGCGCTCTTCGTTTAGCTGAGAAAATTGCGTCCTGGCGTGCCCTCATCCCTGAACATGACTTTAGGCCACATATGACAAATGAATGGATTGACCTTGTCGATGATCCTGATTTCCCGCGCACTCCTTTACGAGGAGGATTCACTCTACGAACAGGCCGTAACGGTTTGATTCAACTACTCGAAGAATGGCAAGCTGCGGGAGTTAACCATGCCGCGATTGGAATTCAATACTCTGAGCGACCAGCTTTAGAGGTACTACAAGAAATGGCTGAAGAGGTTTTACCACATTTCCCTAGCCACCAAGGGATGCAAAGCAGGCTCGTAGACTGGTAGTAATTTTGGCGTCTTCCCTCATTTTGTGGCTGACGCCAAACCTTGATTATTTTGCATCACTGCGCAGTATAACCACCATCAATAGGAATAAACGCCCCTGTTATAAAGCTACTCTCTTCTGATAACAAGAAAGCGACAACATTAGCAATTTCTTGCCGAGTAGCCATTCTACCCATTGGATGAGTTGAAGCCATCCATTGCTTCGTTTCCTGTGGTAATACGCTAATATTCGGTGTTTCTACATAGCCGGGGCCAACCGCATTGATACGAATACCTTTTTGAGCGTTTTCTAAGGCTGCTGAACGCGTTAACCCCAGTACCGCATGCTTTGCTGCGGTGTAAGGTGCTATGCCCGCTATCCCTGTTACCCCATTGCAAGCTGATAAATTCACGATAGCTCCCCCACCACTGCGCAAAATCGCAGGAATACTGTACTTCAAACCATGAAATGTTCCTGTTATATCGGTCTCGATCACCTCATGCCAAGCCTCTAAAGGATAATCTTCAATATTGACGCCATGAGGCCCAGTGATCCCTGCATTATTCACCAAGTAGTGCAATGCACCGTATTGTTGCTCAATTTTTTCAACTGTTGTTTTAAAGTCTTGTGCATTTGCGACATTCATTTTTATGGCATAGACACGTTGTCCTGTTGGGTCTATTTCTTTAGCGGCTTGTTGTAAAGCTGCCTCATTACGCCCCGTAATTACCGCTATTGCGCCAAGTGAATACAGCTTTTGTGCAATAGTGAAACCGACACCTGTCGATGCCCCTGTTATAAGCGCAACTCGCTGATTAAATTTACCCATAGCTCACCTCAATTATAATTAACTTTAGTTAACTATAATTAATTAACTAAAGTTAATCAACTGGTCGTCTTATTATTAAAATCAATATATACTCAACAGATTGAATATTACGGGATCGTCATAATGCCAAATTCTCTTGAAGATGCGCTTTCTCTACTGCAATGTACGCTAGTTGCACGCAGAGTTAGCTTTACCCCTGAACAAATAACTTGGGGCCAATATGATGTGCTAGAGATATTGAGATTAAAAGGAGACTTAACACCAAGCCAGTTAAGCCAAGCACTTGGCCTTTCTCGCCAAAATTTATCGAAGTTTCTTCGAGTTCTGAAATATTATGAATTTGTCGAGCAATATCAATCTGAAGAAGATAGACGGGAACTGATCACCCATTTAACCGACAAAGGGCATCATTTTTTGCAGCGTGCAGCCACAGGACGTGCTGAAAACGCGGCTAAGGTCAAAGCAGCATTAACCCCCCAAGAGCAAAAGTTATTTATTACTTTAAGCCAGAAGATTACTCACGCACTGGGGCACGATTAACCCCTCTTTAAAGGCTTTACAAGTCCTTCTAAGCCTTCTATTTTTAATCCTAGAGTCATCTCCATTAACTGCCCTAAACGTCCAGCAGGAAACTCTCCTTTCTTATAGAACCATAATAAATATTCTTCGGGTAAATCAATTAATACGCAGCCTTTATATTTACCAAATGGCATATAGGTATTGGCCATATCGATGAGATCTTGTTTTTCCATTATTAGTTCTCTTTTGTATCAAAGCATAAAAAAACGGCGCTCATTTGAACGCCGTTTCTTAATCTAGCATGTTTTAGTGGATTACAAAACTAACCCGACAACGGCTGCAGATAAGAAGCTAACTAAGGTTGAACCGTACAGTAATTTCAAACCGAAGCGAGCCACGGTATTACCTTGTTTCTCATCTAAGCCTTTAATCGCACCCGCAATAATACCGATGGATGAGAAGTTAGCGAAAGAAACTAAGAATACAGATAAGATACCAACAGAGCGCTCAGATAACCCACCAGCAATCGCTTGTAAGCCGTCCATCGCAACGAATTCATTTGTTACCATTTTCACTGCCATAATTCCGCCAACCTGTAAGGCTTCATCAGCAGGAATACCAAGTATCCACGCAAACGGATAGAACACGTAACCTAACATGGTTTGGAAGTCGATACCGAATACGGCTGAGAAAATACCGTTAATCATCGCAATGAGGGCAATAAAACCAATTAACATCGCTGAAACGATAATCGCTACTTTAAACCCAGCAAGAATATATTCACCTAACATTTCAAAGAAGCTTTGCCCTTCATGCAGGTTGCTCATTTGAATATCTTCTTCACCTTCCGGTGGATACGGGTTAATCAGTGAGAGTATAACGAAAGTACCAAACATATTCAGAACCAATGCAGCGACCACGAAACGTGGCTCTAACATGGTCATGTATGCCCCAACGATAGACATAGATACCGTTGACATGGCTGTTGCGGCCATGGTGTACATTCTGCGGTCTGACATCCGGTTCAATTGGTCTTTATACGCAATAAAGTTTTCTGACTGACCCAATAACAATGAGCTGACTGCGTTAAATGACTCCAATTTCCCCATACCATTCACTTTCGATAGCACGGTACCGATGATACGGATCACGATAGGAAGAATTTTGACGTGCTGTAAGATCCCGATCAATGCAGAAATAAAGATGATTGGGCATAATACTTGTAAGAAGAAGAACGCTAAGTTGCCTTCAATCATACCGCCAAAAATAAATTTGGTCCCTTCTGCTGCATAGCCTAGCAAGTGGGTAAATACCCCTGCCACACCAAGAACAAATGATTCGCCAATATTCGATTTTAAGAACAGATAAGCTAATGCAATTTGAATAACCAGTAGTTGAACAACATAGCGAGGGCGGATCCCTCTACGGTTACTACTGGCTAAAATAGCAAGAGCAGCTATTACTACTAAAGATAAAACGAAATGCAGGATCGAGGTCATATGCGACTCCAACAAATTTAAGAATCAGTCTATGTGCATATTCTATGTAATAGACAACATTTAAATGAGACGGAGGTCACATTAATATGAAAGCTTACTAGGTGTATTTTGCAAAAAGAAGAAGGGGATCACGTTTCAACTATAACAAATCCTAGTATTCGCTTTTTTTGCACAGAAATTTTACTGAGAATTTAAGTTAAGACTTACAACAACCTGCGTACAAAATTGTTGCCTACAGAGATTGTAGGCAACTAAGCCAAATTGAATATAGTTCACTATTGAATATTCAGCAAACGAATCAATTCATTTTCATCTATAACACGTATGCCAAGTTCATTTGCTTTCGCTAATTTAGAACCTGCAGCCTCACCAGCAATCACCAAATCTGTTTTTTTAGAGACGCTTCCTGAAACCTTTGCACCTAAAGCGACTAATTTGTCTTTGGCTTCATCACGCGTCAAGATACTCATTGACCCTGTTAGCACTACCGTTTTACCTGCAAATGGGCTATCAATTTCTGCACTGTTGACGACTTTTACTTCAGGCCAATGAATATTTGCCTTAGTCAGTAAATCTTCAATCACCGCTTGGTTATGAGGTTCGCGGAAAAAATTGACCACATGCTTCGCGACCACATGACCAATATCTTGAACCGTTTTTAGTGACTCTTCATCTGCCGCCATCACGGCTTCAAGTGTGGTGTAATGCGCGGCTAAGTTTGCCGCCGTTGCTTCACCAACTTCACGAATTCCAAGGGCATAAATAAAACGAGCTAACGTCGTTTGTTTAGACTTATTGAGTGCATCAACCAGATTTTGTGCCGATTTCGGCCCCATTCTATCCAAGCCTGTTAAGATACCCGCACTTAATTGATATAAATCTGCCGGCGTTTTGACATACTCTTTTTCAACTAATTGGTCGATAATTTTATCGCCCATGCCATCGACGTCCATTGCTCTGCGTGAGACAAAATGTTTCAGTGCTTCTTTGCGTTGTGCCCCACAAATAAGCCCACCTGTACAGCGCGCTACCGCTTCGCCTTCGATTCGTTCGATATCAGAGCCACATACTGGGCAATGAGTTGGAAAAACAATTTCCCGGCTATCTGCAGGGCGGTTATCAACCACAACACTGACGATTTGCGGAATAACATCTCCGGCTCGACGAATAATAACCTTGTCACCAATATGCACACCAAGGCGTTCGATTTCATCGGCATTGTGTAAAGTCGCATTGCTGACAACGACGCCTGCAACTTGCACGGGCTCTAAACGCGCGACAGGCGTGATAGCCCCGGTACGCCCGACTTGAAATTCAACATCTTTTAATAATGTCACTTGTTCTTGCGCTGGAAATTTAAATGCGGTCGCCCAGCGAGGTGCTCGAGAAACAAACCCTAACTCTTCTTGAATCGCAATCGAGTTAACCTTAATAACCACACCATCGATATCAAAGCCAAGGTCAGGTCGAACTTGCTCAATTTCATGGTAAAAATCCAATACTGCCTGATGACCAACACGTAATTGAACATAATCACTAACCGGTAAACCCCATGCCTTGAATTGCATTAAACGGTCATAATGTGTATCCGGTAAAGAGCCTCCTTCCACAAGCCCCACACCATAACAATAAAAAGTAAGCGGCCTTTTGGCGGTAATACGTGGGTCTAATTGGCGTAAAGAACCTGCTGCTGCATTACGTGGGTTTGCAAAGACTTTGCCATCCGTTTTGCGTGCTTGCTCATTAAGCGCTTCAAAGCCTTTTTGGGGCATAAAAACTTCCCCACGGATCTCAACGCGATCAGGAATATTGCTTCCCGTTAAACGCAATGGGATAGCACGAATGGTTCGAACATTCGCAGTAATATTTTCGCCTACGGTTCCATCGCCCCGAGTCGCGGCCTGTACTAGCTCACCGTTTTCATACAGCAAACTGACCGCTAACCCATCTAACTTGAGCTCACAACAAAAAGTCAGTTCTTGATGATTTTTCAAGCGATCCCTGACTCGCTTATCAAACGCAAGATAGCTTTCTTCATCAAAAACGTTATCTAGCGACAACATAGGAATTTCATGGCGTACGGTATCAAACGCAGCTAATGGTGCAGCACCAACACGTTGAGTCGGTGAATCACTGGTGACAAGTTCAGGATGCTGCGCCTCTATCTCTTTTAGACGTTGCATTAACTTGTCATATTCCACGTCTGGAATTTCAGGCGCATCTAATACATGGTACTGATATTCATGATGACGTAACTGCTTTTTTAATTCGTCTATTTCTTGTTTGGTAGTCATGATTCACTCATACAGATAAAAAACCCCCAATTAATGGGGGTTTTGTTCAATGTTTACTTAACTTAGTGTGTTTCTAATTCGTGCATGATACACCTCTATTTTTTGAGGTGTCAGCATTTTGCGTTCGTCATCAAGAACAACCCCTCCCGCATCTGATGCGATACGTTGAGCCGCTTGCAACATCAGTTTGAAATTTTGCCCTGCATCACCGTAAGACGGTACCATCATAAACATGGAAACCCCTGGGGTGGTAAAGTCCGCCATTGTCTCAGGGTCAAATGAGCCCGGCTTTACCATGTTAGCTAAGCTAAACAGCACAGGCCCTGTACCAGACGGATTCACATGACGGTGGAATATTTTCATTTCCCCAAATTGGAAACCGGCTTGTAAAATACTCTGCAGTAACAATTCACCTTGAAGTTCTTGTCCTTGAAGAGCGGCTACGTGAAGTACCAGGACTGTCTCCTTGCTACTTGTTGTAGCAGAATTTTCCTGCGGCTCAGCTTTCTTCTCAATATGCTGCGTCTCTTGTTCATAGGTACTCGGCTGAGGCTCTTCGCTCAATTTAGTTGAATCAATATGCGGCTCAGCGGCAGTACCAATGACTGGCTGAGTACGAACTTCTGGCTCAATAGCCACTTCCTCACTCATATTAATGGTGAGTTGCTCAGGTACATGAACAGGTTCAGTACGTTGGTGCATCGTAGGCTCATTATGAACTGGCGATTTAGCCTCTGGCTCCATATTCATAATAATGTCAGGTTCAACCGATGCCTGTGGCTGTATATTAGGTTCAACTGGAGACTCATTTTTTACCGGATATACAGGCTCAGTCGCAGCGGGGTGAACAGGCGCTTGCTGAATAGGTTGATTTTCAGTAAATAATGCGGAATCATCATATTCTGATGAATTCTCTTGCATATCGTTTTTTCTACGTTTTACGGGTCTATCGCGAAATAACTTTGAGCGCTCTTTACGGCTGGTCCATAAACCATGCAGTAATAAAGCGACAATCGCTATCGCACCTACGACCACTAATATCAGACGCAAATCCTGCATCGCTGCTATCTCTAGTTGATGAATGATAATGCCAATACGGCGGAAACTACCCTAAGATTATTTCTCAATTGCTCTAAGTGCAACCCCCAGAACGATTTTCTTACAAGAAAGAGAATATTCCGCTTTCATTTGCTGCTTTTTTAAGCGAATAATGGCTAGTCAGCCTAATTTCATATCTATATGATACATGGTCAACCGAAAAGGAGAGAACAAGAAGTATGACCCAATCGACATTTTCGACACAAAAAGACCATTCCGGTTTTTATTATTTTACACAAGGGTGGAGATTAATCACTCGTCCCGGTATTAAACGTTTTGTTATTTTGCCCCTATTAGCCAATATTTTATTCTTAGGCGGCGCATTTTGGTGGTTATATACCAAGCTTGGTGGCTGGATAAACCAAGTGATGAGTTACGTTCCTGACTGGCTACAATGGCTCGACTATGTTATTTGGCCAATCGCCGTTATCTCAATACTGCTCGTATTTACCTATTTCTTTAGTACGGTTGCTAATATTATCGCGGCGCCTTTTAACGGTTGGCTATCAGAGAAACTCGAAGCTGAGCTAACGGGTAAACCATCGCCAGATACGGGTGTGGCTGAGTTATTAAAAGATGTTCCTCGTATGATAAAACGCGAGTTTGTCCGAATCGGTTACTACTTGCCTCGCGCTATTGGGTTATTAATCCTATTTTTCATACCTGGTATTGGCCAAACTGTCGCTCCGGTACTGTGGTTTTTATTTGGTGCTTGGATGATGTCAATTCAATATTGCGATTATCCGTTTGATAACCATCGTGTTGGTTTCAGTGAAATGAAGCAAGCACTTGCCAAAGAACGAATGAGAAATGTTCAATTTGGTGGTGTCGTTAGCCTGTTAATGATGGTGCCTTTTGTCAACTTAGTGATCATGCCTGTTGCTGTCTGTGGTGCAACATTGATGTGGGTTGACCGGTATCGTGAGCGTTACGCACGTTACTAATTTTATCAATTATTGTATACCAATTATTGCGCAGGCTTATCGCCTGCGCCTTTCTCTTATCGAATACTTCACTTCTTTTCAGCGAAATTTCTTAGAACAATTGGATCTAAAATAGCATTACGTTATAAGCTTATACTCAAATCATATTTGCATTAATTTGTTCTTAACGTATGTTGAATCCATCTCATTATTTTTTTATTAATACCGATTACATTACCGGCTAACCGATTTTAAGGATATCCCATGAGCAAAATTTATGATGATAACTCGTTGACCATTGGCCACACCCCTCTTGTCCGTTTAAAGCATTTTGGTAATGGCAATATTTTAGCAAAAGTGGAATCTCGCAACCCAAGCTTCAGTGTTAAGTGCCGTATTGGTGCGAACATGATTTGGGATGCAGAAAAAAAAGGTATCCTCAACAAAGACAAAGAATTAGTTGAGCCAACCAGTGGTAATACGGGTATCGCTTTAGCCTATGTGGCTGCGGCAAGAGGTTATAAATTGACGTTAACCATGCCTGAAACTATGAGCATTGAACGCCGTAAACTGCTCAAAGCATTGGGTGCCAACCTCGTTTTAACCGAGGGTGCAAAAGGCATGAAAGGTGCGATAGCTAAAGCTGAAGAGATAGTGAATAGTAACCCTAAAAAATACCTATTACTTCAACAGTTTAATAACCCAGCAAACCCTGAAATTCATGAAAAAACCACAGGGCCTGAAATTTGGGAAGATACCGATGGCAATGTAGATGTTGTAGTCGCAGGTGTCGGTACGGGTGGGACAATTACCGGTATTGCAAAGTATCTGAAAAATACCAAAGGTAAAGATGTGACTATCGTCGCTGTTGAACCCGAAACATCTCCTGTCATTACCCAAGCTTTGGCGGGCGAAGAAATTAAGCCGGGTCCTCACAAAATACAAGGGATCGGCGCTGGGTTTATTCCAGGTAACTTAGATTTAAAATTGCTTGATAAAGTCATTCAAATCAGTGATGACGAAGCGATTAAAACCGCACGCGAACTGATGGAAAAAGAAGGTATTCTCGCAGGGATTTCATCAGGTGCAGCAATTGCTGCTGCCACTAAGATTGCCGCTGACCCTGCTTATAAAGGTAAAAATATTGTCGTTATTTTACCTTCTTCAGGTGAGCGTTATCTGTCAACTGTCCTGTTTGCTGACATTTCCGCTGAATAACATAATTTCGTTACAATATCGTTAAAAAAGCACCTAAATGGTGCTTTTTTTGTGGCATGGATCAAACTTTAGCACGGATGGAGATGATTTCTAATTCGGGGTTTAGTATTAAACATAGTAATTATTTTGCACCTCGAAATTAATCACTTTTTAGCCAACCTCTAGGCCAAGTAAAATAATTTGCCAACGAGAAAAAGTCACGAGTTCGCAAGAAAAGCAGAAAAAGGGTTGATACCGCACAAAGTAGGAAACCTTTTTTCAAGTTAATAATCTAACTTATACGCAAACCTAGTCTATTTCATCTACAATTGGCTGGGTAATTAAAAAAACGAAAGTTATTGAGGAAATACTATGTTTCAGCAAGAAGTTACTATTACGGCACCAAATGGTCTACATACTCGTCCTGCAGCTCAATTCGTAAAAGAAGCAAAAGCATTCTCTTCCGATATTTCTTTAATCTCTGGTGGTAAATCCGCTAGTGCGAAAAGTTTGTTTAAATTACAAACCTTAGGCCTAACACAAGGCACAGTAGTGACAATTTCAGCTGAAGGCGAAGATGAAAAAGAAGCCGTTGAGCATTTAGTTAAACTGATGGGCGAATTAGAATAATTTCGCACGAATATAGCGTTTACTGATTTCATTCAATGTCCCTGAGTGATCTCATTCGGGGACATTTGTATAATCAGCTATATTTATTGTCGTCTCTGCAACATCAGAACTCCCAGCACTAGCAGCAGTAAGGTAATATTATGATTTCAGGAATTTTAGTATCCCCGGGTTTTGCTTTTGGTCAGGCTTTAATCCTCAAAGAAGATCCTATCGTTGTTAGCACAAAAAAAATCGCTGACGATCAGGTTGATAAAGAAATCGCTCGTTTTATTGAGGGTCGTAACAAATCAGCCGAACAACTCAATTTGATTAAAGAGAAAGCCGAAAAAAATCTTGGAGCCGAAAAAGCTGAGATTTTTGAAGGTCATATCATGCTGCTGGAAGATGAAGAGCTGGAACAAGAAATTGTCTCTTTAATCAAAGGTGATAAAAAAACTGCTGATGCAGCTGCATATTCCGTTATTGAAGACCAAGCCCAAGCACTTGAATCTCTTGACGATGAATACCTTAAAGAGCGTGCCGCTGACGTACGCGATATTGGTAAACGTTTATTAAAAAACATCTTAAATATTCCTATCGTTGATTTAAGTGCAATCAGCGAAGAAGTTATTTTAGTCGCTGCGGATTTAACCCCTTCAGAAACCGCCCAGCTGAATTTAGATAAAGTATTAGGGTTTATTACTGATTTAGGTGGCCGTACATCGCATACCTCAATTATGGCGCGTTCCCTTGAGTTACCTGCCATTGTCGGTACGAGCGATGCCACCAGTAAAATTAAAAATGGCGATTTCATTGTGTTAGATGGTGTCAACAACACTATCCACTTGAACCCATCTGAAACCGAAATTGACAAACTGAAAGCCTTCCGTGATGAATATCTTCAAGAAAAAGAAGAGCTCGCAAAATTAAAAGATTTGCCAGCTATCACCCTTGATGGTCATCAAGTTGAAGTTTGTGCCAACATTGGTACCGTGCGTGATGTTGCCGGAGCAGAACGCAATGGCGCAGAAGGCGTTGGCCTCTATCGTACTGAATTTTTATTCATGGATAGAGACTCTCTTCCTACTGAAGAAGAACAATTCCAGGCATATAAAGCAGTTGCAGAAGCGATGGGCAGCCAAGCCGTTATTGTCCGCACTATGGATATCGGCGGTGATAAAGACCTGCCATACATGAATTTACCGAAAGAAGAGAACCCATTCCTCGGCTGGCGTGCAATTCGTATTTGTCTTGATCGCAAAGAAATCTTACACTCACAATTAAGAGCTATTTTAAGAGCCTCTAAATTTGGTAAACTGCGTATTATGTTCCCAATGGTCATTTCCGTTGAAGAAGTTCGTGAACTAAAAGCAGAGCTAGAAATGCTAAAAGCTCAGTTACGTGAAGAAGGTAAGGCTTTTGACGAGTCAATTGAAGTCGGTGTGATGGTTGAAACGCCAGCAGCTGCTGTTATTGCTCGCCATTTGGCAAAAGAAGTTGATTTCTTTAGTATTGGGACGAACGATCTCACTCAATACACTTTAGCGGTCGACCGTGGTAATGAACTGATTTCTCATCTTTACAACCCGATGTCACCTGCTGTCCTAAACTTAATTAAGCAAGTGATCGATGCATCACACGCTGAAGGTAAATGGACTGGGATGTGTGGGGAGTTAGCTGGAGATGAGCGTGCAACCTTATTGCTACTTGGCATGGGGCTGGATGAATTTAGTATGAGCGCAATTTCAATTCCACGTATCAAAAAGCTAATTCGCAATGCGAGCTTTACTGATACTCAAGCTTTGGCTGAACAAGCACTTGCTCAACCAACAGCGGATGAATTGATGAAACTTGTAGATACCTTTATCCAAGAAAAAACGTTATGCTAAGAACAGCACATTAGTTCGGTCCCATATAAAACGATTAGGAGAAGGTCCATGGGTCTGTTTGACAAACTGAAATCACTCGTTTCGGAAGACAAAAGTAGCAGTGGCAGTATTGAGATTATCGCGCCTTTATCGGGTGAAATAGTCAATATTGAAGATGTTCCAGACGTTGTGTTCGCAGAAAAAATTGTAGGTGACGGTATTGCGATTAAACCCGCAGGTAACAAAATCGTTGCCCCTGTAGACGGTACAATTGGTAAAATCTTTGAAACTAACCATGCGTTTTCTATTGAATCAGATGATGGCATAGAACTATTTGTTCACTTCGGTATTGATACTGTTGAGCTTAAAGGTGAGGGTTTTAAACGCATCGCCGAAGAAGGTCAAGCAGTGAAAAAAGGTGATTTAATCATTGAGTTTGATTTAGCACTATTAGAAGAGAAAGCAAAATCGGTTCTAACTCCGGTTGTCATTTCTAATATGGACGAAATCAAAGAGCTAAACAAACTGACGGGCTCAGTGACAGTGGGTGAAACTGTCGTCATGCGTATTAAGAAATAACTCAACTACCCATATTTAGTTTAAACCATCAGGCTTGCCTGATGGTTTTTCATTGATGGGGTACTTTATTGCACGCCAGTGGCAATTAAATTATCTCACTCATTAAATACACCTGTTGATAAATATCGGTCTCCTCGGTCGCAAATGACTGCCACAATCACCGCTCCTGGGTTAGCTTGAGCCACTTTTAAAGCACCGGCAACCGCTCCACCTGAGCTCACACCACAAAAGATACCTTCAACCTTCGCTAAGGCTCTCATGGTTTCTTCGGCTTCTTGCTGGTTGATGTCCAGTACGCTATCAACTAATGAGCTATCGAAGATGCCGGGCAAGTAACCCGGTGACCAGCGCCTAATACCCGGAATTTGGCTTTTTTCAGCAGGTTGTAAGCCAACAATGTGCACGTCCGCTGACTGGGATTTTAAATAGCGGCTAACCCCTGTAATGGTCCCCGTGGTTCCCATACTCGACACAAAATGGGTAATTGCGCCGTGAGTTTGCTGCCAAATTTCAGGACCCGTTGTTTTAAAATGGGCTAATGGGTTATCAGGGTTATTAAATTGGTCTAAAACTTTCCCCTCTCCTCGCTGCTCCATTTCTTTAGCGAGATCCCGTGCACCTTCCATACCGACAGCCGTACTTACTAAGATAAGTTCTGCACCATAAGCTTGCATAGAGGCTTGTCGCTCTTTACTCATGTTATCTGGCATGAGTAATTTTAATTTGTAGCCTTTTACTGCGGCTATCATCGCGAGGGCGATACCGGTATTACCGCTAGTCGCTTCAATTAGCGTATCGCCTGGCTTAATTTCACCCCGTAATTGCGCTTCATTAATCATTGAAAATGCCGCACGATCTTTCACTGAACCCGCGGGGTTATTGCCTTCAAGTTTTACCCAAATTTCAGCTTCAATCCCTTGTGTTAAACGCTGAAGTTTTACTAATGGGGTATTACCGATAAACTGTTCCAGAGCCGACACTTTACCATCCTTATAATTTTTATATATAAATAAGAAAGAATAGAGATAAGATATTACCCCAATATTGAAATGTAAAAATTGAAATCTCTTCACATTAATATTAGAAAAATAGATTATCTTAATTACCATTTCTGATATAGCTAATTGATATATTATATTACAATAAGTTTATAGAATTGCCAGTTATATTTCCCATAAAAATATAATAATTAATTATTTGATATCAAATGGTTATGCGAAAATTAAACATAGAGAGATTAGACTTAATATTTTTAATATAAAGTCTAATCATCGGGAATATACCTAGAAAGTAATAGAGAAGGTAACACCAATAATATATTTATTAGTGTTATAAATTATTGAATTTTATATTCATGCACTTTCAGCGAGTTGTGGAAAAATTAACGCCTGATCACCTTGATAAATCTTTGCCTGCTGGCTACCTAAAAAGTAACGTTCACCTCGAGTGGGTATTGTTTTCTCAGACTGCCAAATCACTGACAACGGCTCTTTTCCCCAACCTAACGGTTGAACGGTTAATTGCCAAAAATGCCCTCTTGGCCCCGATTCCGTGACCCTTACAGGTAAACGGTGCTGCTCATCCACTTCAGCTTGTAATGAGATATCCCAAGGACGTAAAAATACGTCGACTTCTCCTTGTTGAACACTAGTGTGGTTCAGTGGAAAGTCATAGCCACCGATATTTAATGTTGAACCTTTGATATGGGCAGAGATTTGGTTGACTTCCCCCATAAATTCAAGGACAAATCGTGTTTCTGGGCGCTGCCATATATCACTCGGTGTGCCAACTTGCTCGATATGACCTTGGCTCATCACCACCACTCTGTCTGCAACTTCCATGGCTTCTTCTTGGTCATGAGTCACAAAAACACTGGTAAATTTTAATTCATCATGTAATTGACGTAACCAACGGCGTAATTCAATACGTACTTGTGCGTCGAGCGCGCCAAAAGGTTCATCCAATAATAAAATTTGTGGATCAACGGCTAAAGCTCTTGCTAATGCCACTCGCTGTTTTTGCCCCCCTGAAAGTTGTGCAGGGTAACGTGAAGCTAAATGACCGAGTTGAACCATTTCTAGCAATTTTGTTACTTTATCTTTAATAGCCTGAGCGGATGGGCGCTGTTTTCTTGGTAAGACAGTTAAACCAAAGGCTACATTATCAAACACTGTCATGTGGCGAAATAGTGCATAGTGTTGAAATACAAAGCCAACATGCCTATCTTTAGCATGGATTTTACTGACATCGTGACCATGAAAACGTAATAGCCCCTGACTTTGTTGCTCAAGCCCTGCAATAATCCGCAATAAGGTTGTTTTTCCTGAACCGGAAGGCCCTAATAGGGCAACCATTTCACCCGATGCAATATCCAGTGAAATATCGTTAAGTACTTGGGTTTTACCAAATAATTTACCGATTTTTTCAATTTCAATACTCATGATTAATGGACTCCTGATTCAGATTGCTGGCGACTCAAATGCCACTGCAATGCACTTTTAAGAATTAAGGTGATAATTGCCATTAGTGCGAGGATCCCTGCGGCCGTAAATGCGCCCACCGTATTATAATCCTGATGCAACAATTCAACTTGCAATGGTAAGGTGTATGTTTCACCTCGAATAGCCCCTGAAACCACCGAAACCGCACCAAATTCACCGATCGCGCGAGCGTTAGTTAGAACAACCCCATACAACAATGCCCAGCGGATATTAGGTAATGTCACACGCCAAAACATCTTCCATCCTGAGGCCCCAAGTAAAACCGCCGCTTCATCTTCTTGGCTACCCTGACTTAACATTAGCGGGACTAACTCACGTACCACAAATGGGCAAGTGACAAAAATAGTCACCAATGCCATACCTGGCCATGAAAACATCAGTTGGATATCAAAACCTTCAAGCCATCCACCCAACCAACTGTTTGAGCCATAAAAAAGTAAGTACAGCAAACCTGCAACAACAGGTGAAACCGCAAACGGAATATCAACTAGGGTTAGTAATAATTGGCGACCAGGAAACTGAAATCGCGTCACTAACCACGCCATCATGGTACCAAAGACTAAATTTACCGGAACCGTAATTAAAGCAATTAATACTGTTAAACCAATGGCATGTAGCATATCAGGGTCTGCCAAATTCAGTAAAACAGCATCTAACCCTTTTTGAAAAGCTGTAATAAATATCCAAACAATTGGAATAACTAATAGTAAAAGTGAAAACAATAAACCTATCGCTATTAATAGCCATTTCCCCCAGTTTATTTGGGTACGGCTAGCAGTATGAATGGGGGTAATTTGCGCCATTACTTACCTCCTAACCGTTTACCGAAGCGGCTTTGTACTAAATTGACACTAAATAACAGTAACAATGAAACCGCTAAAATAACTGAGGCGACAGCACTGGCGGCCGGATAATCAAATTGTTGTAACTGACTAAAAATCATTAATGAAACAACCTCGGTTTGCCACGCAATATTACCCGCAATAAATATAATGGCGCCAAACTCACCTAAACTACGTGTAAAGGATAAAACCGTTCCGGCTAATAAGGCTGGTGAAAGCTCCGGTAATACCACTCGACGAAAAGTTTGCCAACGGCTTGCACCTAGAGTCTGAGCAGCTTCTTCGTACTCAGGGCCGAGCTCTTCCAACACTGGTTGAACCGTACGCACAACAAACGGAATACTGGTGAATGCCATTGCAACCGCAATTCCCAGCCAAGTATTAACAACTTTAATATCAAACTGGTGCAGATATTGCCCATACCACCCTGAGGTTGCAAATAAGGTTGCTAATGTTAGCCCCGCCACAGCGGTAGGTAATGCAAAGGGTAAATCCACTAAACCATCTAAAAACAAACGCCCAGGAAAGCGATAACGCGTTAAAATCCAAGCTAATAGCATGCCAAATACCGCATTAAACAGACTTGCGACTAACGCTGACAGTAACGTCACTTTATACGCAGCAACCACTTGCGGGTAACTTATGACGGCCCAGTATTGCTGCCATGTCATTTCTGATAATTGAATCACCAATGCACTCATGGGTAATAGCAAAATCAAACACGTATAGAACAGACTGCTACCTAGCGTTAGCCCAAAACCCGGCAAAAAGCGCTTTCCTGAACGATTCATTAACGGCGCCCTTCTGCCATTAATTTGTCAAATTCCCCACCAGTGACGAAATGAACATCCATCACTTTTGGCCAGCTCTCAAATTGAGATTCAACCGTAAACAGCTGAGTTTCAGGAAATTTATCCTTATTCGCATTCATTACCGCTTTATCATTCACCCGATAATTATACTGAGTGATGATTTCTTGCGCCTGTGGGCTATAGAGATAATTTAAGTAAGCTTTAGCGACGTCTTCAGTCCCATTTTTTTGTACATTTTTGTCGACCCAAGCGACAGGGAATTCTGCTAAAATATCCACTGGTGGCACAATAACTTCATAGTCTGATTCACCATACTGAGAGCGAATATTATTCACTTCAGATTCAAAGCTAATCAGGACGTCACCAAGCTCTCGCTCAATAAATGACGTTGTTGCACCACGCCCTCCGGTATCAAATACCTCGACATTTTTCAAAAACTGTTTCATTTGCTCACGGGTTTTCGCTTTATCACCTTTATTTTCTTGATTAAAAGCCCCCCATGCAGCAAGGTAGGTATAACGACCATTTCCTGAAGTCTTTGGATTTGGGAAGATTAATTTGACATCTTCGCGGACCAAATCATCCCACGTTTTAATTCCTTTCGGGTTTCCTTTACGAACTAAAAACGCCATTGTTGAATAATACGGTGAGCTATTATTTGGCAAGCGAGCTTGCCAGTCTGCTGGGATCAAATTGCCTTTATCATGCAAAATTTGCACATCGGTGACTTGGTTGTAGGTCACCACATCTGCTTTTAACCCTTGTAAAATCGCTAAGGCTTGCTTTGATGAGCCTGCGTGTGATTGTTTAATCGTTAGTTTGTCGTCAGGGTGAGCCTCATTCCACTGTTTTTCAAATGATGGGTTCAACGCCACAAATAGTTCACGTGCAATATCATAAGAACTGTTAAGCAGTTCAGCTGCAATTAGTGGCGAGCTGCCGAGTAATGAGACTGTTGCCAAACTTGCGAGTGCCGTTTTTTTCAAAAATGATTTTTTCATTCCACACCTGTTCGTAACTAAACCCAAATGGCTGACATTGGAACCACTGTATATGTTTTGGTTATAACTGTGTAGCTATCAATCACCTTTTTATATATCAAATTAGAATAACAAAGAAATGAACGTCATAAGCAGGAAAATTAACTGATTTTTTAATTAGTTAGTGATATGAATATTACTCAATGGAGGAGCATTCTATAAGTTAAATCATTACTAGGTAGTAAGTAGGCATTAATGATAACGGGCTAATAATAATAGAATAAATACAAATCATTATGTTTAAATTGCTAAGTATAAACAGTTACTCTAAATAATTTGTGTTACAGCTAGGCGGCAAGGAAGATTAGCCCTAGGAGCATACAATAGTATGTGACTAGGGTAATCTTACGTAGCCAACAACGCTGTAACGCAAAGAATGACGAGTAAACTTATAAAGACAGCAATGACTCTATTGATGGAGCATAGTAATAACTGCCCGATACCGCTTTCGTCATTCGCAACAAATCATCGTATTTGCCGTCTTTTTCACCAAACATACTTAATAATTGCTGTTCGATATTGTGTAATCTTGCACAATAAGCCACAAAGAATAAGCCGTGCTTACCGCTTGCTGTTCCATATGGCAAGCTGTGACGCATAACTTCAAGCTCTTCACCTTCTTCTTCAATAACCACACGGGAAACATGAGAGGTAACATTACGGGCATCTTCGTCCAGCTCAATACTGTCTTTTTTCGTCCGACCAATCATTTTTTCTTGTTCATGTTCCGAAAAACGATCCCATTTTCTTAAATCGTGTTCATAGCGTTGGACTAAAACATAGCTTCCGCCTTTATCTTCACCGTCTTCGATTAATGTGACCTCCGCAATTTCTTCCCCTTGCGGATTTTCGGTTCCATCAATAAAACCACTTAAATCTCTATCATCTACCCAACGGAAGCCATGGATTTCTTCAACCACAGAGATAGATTTACCAAATGCTTTTAAAGCCGCCTGTGCTAATGAAAAGTTAATATCGTGGCGCAGTGATTGAATATGAATAAACATATCCCGTTGAGTGGCAGGAGCGAGTCCTTTACCTAGCGTGCGAAATGGTTTCAATTCAGGGGCACTATTTGTCTTACCGAGCTGTTTCCAGATGTCAGAGCCAAACGCGATAACCGCGCCGAGGCGGTCATCTGGGTATTGGGCTTGTAATTTAGTTAAAGCCTCGACAAAGCTTTTACATCCAGACTTAATTTCATCCAGAGATCCCTCTTGCACTTGCGCTTCAATAAAAATACCAAAACGGCTATGTTCTTTCAAAATACCACTTTGAGAATGAGACATACGGTAAACCTCGTAAAATGAATATGTTATATAACCTATTTCTTATATAAAACGATATTAATATCCTATCTTATCGCCATGATGTTCACCTTGTTTTAACGCAAGGGAATATAGGTTTCAGGTCTATTATAAGAAAGAAAATTTAAGAAAGGGGAAATTTCTTTGAAAACAACGAAAAAGAAGTATTAGTGGGAAGATATCGCCAGTCTGAATAGGCCCGGCGATATCATTAATGAAATAAAACTATTTATGCCAAATAATTTGCGAGATTTGCCATGTTTTTAGGTCATCATCTGGAGGCATTAAATCTTCTGGCCCTTGCCATTTACCAGTAAAACGGTAAACCACTTTACTTGATTGTGGTGAATTACATTCAATAGTCGGAACGTCATTGACTCGTTCACCTAAGCCGCAAATACCGAAGGCTTTTTGGTAAATTTCGCTAAATTCAGTACCAATTTCAGGCCCCCATTCGGTGACGATATTTGGATCACTCACCGTAATACGTGAGACATAACCGTGCTCAGGGCCCACTATTTCTAATTTTACTTCATTGTCATCCATACCTTGGAAAACTGTGACCACATCCCCACTTTCCATTTGCATACCGCTGCGTAGTGTATAACGGTCATTAAGCTGTTTCTTAATGATATCCGCTTGCATTGGTGTAAAACTGGTCACTTGGCCAAGCCCTGAGCTAGAAACTACCAACGGGCCACTAAACCAAGTCGATGGCGAAAAAACCTTCACACCCGCACACCCTGATAACAAGGCTGCTCCACAGAGTAGAGAAACCTTCAACAACGGCGATAATCCATTATTACTGTTCAACTTTGCATGTTGGGACATATCATCCTCTTTTATGAGTCGCATAATGCATATTGTGACAATCTATTTACTAAAACATTCCCATAGAAAGTTAAATAAATAGTCAATTAACTTAAAAATCCGTTTCGTGCGTTAATTTTTTCGAATAAATCAAACGTTCAGGTTGTTCTTCTTCATACAACATTTTTTCAAACATACAAATAGCCGCATCAGACTCTTCACTCACTAATAACTCTATTCTTCCGCAGCCTCTGGCTATCAGTTTTTTTTCTAGTCGACTCACTAATGCATTAGCAATACCACGACCGCGATATTCAGGGTGAACAGCAAGATAAACAGCTGTGCCACGAATGCCATCGTAGCCCCCCATAATAGTACCGACAACTTCACCGACAACTTCAGCCACTAAAAATAAGTCGGCCCCACACTGTAATTTGCGTTCAATATCGAGTTCAGGATCACCTGAAAATTCATTGAGAGCACAACGCTCCCATAAGGTCAGGACGTCTTCATAATCACTTTGCCGAAAGACTCGTATTTCCATCTCATTTGCCTACTTAAGCTAATCTTTCTGCCATTATCTCTGCTTTTGCAACACAATCAATATTCAATATGCCTTTCTTCGAGTAAAAGGGTATACTTTAACCATTATTTTTTTGCTATGGTTCTATTATAAAACAATGAATTACCCAGATATTGATCGCGTAAAAGCCTATTTGCAGAACTTGCAAGAGACTATTTGCCAAAAAATTACTGAGCTAGATGGTAAGCAAACTTTTCTAGAACAAACATGGGAACGAACTGAAGGTGGTGGCGGTCGTAGCCGAGTACTAACGAAAGGCGCATTATTTGAACAAGCTGGGGTTAACTTCTCACATATTAAAGGAGAAAAGTTGCCAGCATCAGCCTCTGCACATCGGCCCGAGCTTG
Source organism: Providencia sp. PROV004 (assembly GCF_011045615.1). NCBI lineage: Bacteria > Pseudomonadati > Pseudomonadota > Gammaproteobacteria > Enterobacterales > Morganellaceae > Providencia > Providencia sp. PROV004. The sequence goes on along the minus strand of NZ_CP042859.1, from coordinate 1,760,253 downwards.
CTGGCCGTAGCTACCAAGCAATGGGCGTCTCTCTTGTTATTCACCCTCTGAATCCTTACATTCCAACTACCCATGCTAATGTTCGTTTCTTTATCGCTGAAAAAGAAGGTTGTGAGCCCGTTTGGTGGTTTGGTGGCGGTTTTGATTTAACCCCTTTCTATGGTTTTCATGAAGATGTTATCCACTGGCATACCGTTGCTCGTGATCTATGTCGCCCTTATGGGACTGATGTATATCCTAAATATAAAAATTGGTGCGATGAATACTTTTTCCTGAAACATAGAAATGAACCTCGAGGTGTTGGTGGGCTATTTTATGATGACCTTAACCAAGGTGGTTTTGAGTCTTGTTTTAGCTTCACTCAAGCGGTGGGTAATGGTTTTTTAGATGCCTATGTCCCGATTGTTGAAAAACGCCGAGCTCATTCATGGGGTGAAAGAGAACGTCAATTCCAATTATATCGTCGTGGTCGCTACGTAGAATTTAATTTAGTATGGGATAGAGGTACATTATTTGGCTTACAAAGCGGAGGCCGCACAGAGTCAATTTTAATGTCAATGCCACCGCTTGTTCGCTGGGAATACGACTATCATCCAGAACCTAATAGCCCAGAAGCTGCCCTCTATACTGAATTTTTAGTCTTAAATAAAGAGTGGGTTTCGCCATAATTGATAACACTGGTTTATAAATTAAGGTAGAAAAATAACCGTTCTACCTTTCTAACATAAAATAATAATTATTGATTATAAATCTTAAATATCAAGTAGTTACAAATCAATCACGACAGATTATGATTCCATTTCACCCAACTGAATGGAGTTGTAATATGAATCAAATTTTAGGCCGTTCATTATTATCACCTTGTTTATTAGCAAGTTTAGTCACTAAATCAGGCCACACAGACTTAAAATCAACGCTCACGCATATCAATGATATTATGAGCCGAACCTATTCACATGAAGATGCATTACTCCACCGCAATAATCTTTCAGCATGCCCTATAGATATGATAGGAAAGCGCTATAATCGCTTTATTCGCGATGCTCAACGCCCTGTCCCACATAAAAACCACTGGCATTCCGACCTGCCAATTTGTGAACGTTCAGGACTTTCACCTGATAGCCATATGCCACATGATGACTACGCGGTGATTATGCGCGAAGAAGATACTCATGCGCCATCAGAACCAGCGGGGCAAGTATTTAATTCAATTGGCATTATCCGTACCTTTTTTAAGGAAAAATTAAATATTGACCAAATTTTTGGCTGTTCTGCTGATATTAATGCGGTTATCCATTATGGAACAAACTACGCTAATGCATTTTGGAATTCTCAAGCTATTTTCTTTGGTGACGGGGATGGAATCGTTTTTGGCCCATTCTATAATGACATCGATATAATCGCTCACGAGCTGGCTCACGGCTTTATTAGTTCAAAAGCTGATTTTAGATATACTTACCAATCTGGTGCGCTCAATGAGTCTGTCGCAGATGTACTTGGGATTATGGTGAAACAATATTTAAATAATGGAACAGCCGATACTTCTAATTGGCTACTAGGCGAAAATTTATTTATTGACCAAATAAATGCGCCGGCACTACGTTCTATGATAAACCCAGGGGATGCTTATTATCTTTCTGACGATGTTAGAGACCCGCAAGTTGGTCATATGTCTCAATATCAGGATTTACCTATTTTTATTGACAATGGCGGCGTACATATTAATTCAGGTATCCCAAATAGAGCCTTTTACCTATTAGCTAAGAGTCTTGGAGGTTATACATGGGACATCGCCGGTAAAATTTGGCTTGAAGCCGTGTCTGACAATAATGTGACAAAGAGAGCCAACTTCATCGAATTTGCTAATGCAACGATCCGTGCTGCTAAGAAATTATTTGATGATAATATCGCGCAAAAAACACAGCAAAGCTGGTTAGATGTTGGACTAGTTTTAAAACTGCAATAATTTATATAAACAGTTTTAAACTAATTTAAGATTAATTTTTCTGTAAAACATAAAGGCCGATAATAAAGAGCTCAAAACAACTCTTTTATTCAGCCTTATTAATCAAACCTGCACGTTAACGTTTTTTCTTTTTTCTACCTGGTTGTGTAAACTTTTTGCGTGTCGGGTTTTCTGGTTTTACTTTGGGTTTACTTGGCGAAGTCTGCTTTGTATTACTTTTGTTAGCAGAAGCTGACTTCTGTGGCTTCTTTACTTTTACGTCTGATTCAGATTTTTCCATCATATCAAATAATTCAATCAGTTCATCATCAGTTAAATCACGCCACTCCCCGACAGGAATGCCTGTTAACTTAACATTCATGATGCGAACACGTTCAAGCTTGGTGACCTCAAAGCCAAAATGCTCACACATACGACGAATTTGACGGTTTAGTCCTTGTACAAGTGTAATTCTAAAAACAAAAGGAGCCTCTTTCTTAACCTTACATTTTTTCGTCATTGTTCCAAGAATGGGTACTCCAGCCCCCATTCCACGAATAAAGTCATCCGTTACGGGTTTATTGACCGTGACTAAATACTCTTTTTCATGAGAATTGCCTGCCCGTAAAATTTTATTCACCAAATCCCCATGGTTGGTGAGAAAAATTAACCCTTGAGAGTCTTTATCTAAGCGGCCAATCGGGAAAATTCGGGTACTATGATTAACATAATCAACAATATTATCTTTTTCACCACTCTCTGTCGTACTAACAATACCGACAGGCTTATTGAGTGCGATTAATACTAAATCTTCTTCATTACGCGGCTCAATTAATTGCCCATTAACTTTTACCACGTCACCAGCAAAAACTTGGTCGCCAATTCCTGCACGCTTACCATTAATAAATACATTACCTTGTTCAATATAACGGTCAGCTTCACGCCTTGAGCAAATACCACTTTCACTAATATATTTGTTTAAACGTGTAGAAGAACGAGTGTCCATAATTTTCCTCAATCTTTGATTCTTACCCTTACGTTCATCATGATATATGCTAGTAACGTAAGGGCGATATTCATTCTTAAAGTATTATCCAGATAATATTAAAAAGCCGTAACATAATGACTTTGTTACGGCTTTTGTGCGTTCAATAGGGCTAATTAAGCTTTCATCAGCGCCTTATTGACTAGCGTTTTTTCAAATGCTGCATTAAACGCTTACGCTTACGCAACTGGGTTGGCGTTAACTTATTTTTCTTATCTGCATAAGGGTTTTCTCCCTCTTTAAACAGAATTCGAATTGGCGTTCCCATCACTTGCAATGAACGGCGGAAGTAATTCATCAAATAACGCTTATAGCTATCTGGTAAATCAGAAACTTGGTTACCGTGGATCACTACAATCGGTGGATTGTGTCCCCCAGCATGGGCATACTTCATTTTAACACGACGACCACGAATAAGTGGCGGTTGGTGCTCATCTTCTGCCATCTTCATGATACGAGTTAATAATGCAGTACCTACTCGACGAGTTGCAGACTCATAAGCTTCTTGCACTGATTCAAATAAATTACCCACTCCACTACCATGCAGTGCAGAAATAAAGTGAATACGCGCGAAATCAACAAAACCAAGACGCAGTTCAAGCATGTCTTTTACGTGCTCGCGGTCTTCTGGCTTCATACCATCCCATTTATTGACTGCAATCACCAATGAGCGCCCCGCATTGAGGATAAAGCCAAGTAAAGATAAATCTTGGTCTGAAATACCTTCGCGTGCATCGATAACTAAGAGTACGACGTTCGCGTCTTCAATCGCTTGCAATGTTTTGATAACAGAGAATTTTTCCACTGTTTCTGTAACTTTTCCACGCTTACGCACACCGGCGGTATCGATTAAAATATACTCACGCTCATCGCGTTCCATTGGGATGTAAATGCTGTCACGTGTGGTTCCTGGCATATCAAACACCACAACACGTTCTTCACCTAAAATACGGTTGGTTAATGTCGATTTACCGACATTCGGACGGCCAACGATGGCTAATTTAATCGGTAATGTTGTTGGGTCAAAGTCATCTTCTTCGTCTTCATCAAGCTCACCTTGAGCTTCTAACTCAGCCCAATATGCCGCATTTTCTTCTTCCTCGGTCAACTCAACTTCTTCCTCGTCTTCTTCCACAAAAGGTTTCAACGACTGTTCAATTAACTGAGTAACACCGCGACCATGTGATGCCGCGATCGGATGAATTTCGCCTAGGCCAAGCGAGTAAAAATCTCCGATTGCCGTAGTTACATCAATTCCATCGGTTTTGTTCGCGACTAAATAGGTTTTTTTCTTGCGACTACGAAGGTGTTTGGCAATGCCTTCATCAGCGGGCATTAACCCGGCTCTTGCATCAACCATAAACAGAACAATGTCTGCCTCTTCAATTGCTTGCAAGGACTGTGCGGCCATGTGCGTCTCTACGCCTTCCTCAGTCCCATCGATACCACCCGTGTCTATAATAATGAACTCATGCCCTTCAACTTCAGCACGACCATATTTACGATCACGAGTCAGACCGGGAAAGTCCGCTACTAATGCGTCACGGGTACGGGTTAAACGGTTAAATAACGTGGATTTTCCTACGTTTGGACGCCCTACCAGCGCTACGACGGGTATCATTTTTAGATGCCTCACAACTTTTATTAACTAAAGGAATTCTGAGGCTTTAACTCAGAAAACAAAAAACGAAACGGCTCCTATCTTCAGGAACCGTTGATTTTATCGATAAATTGGCGGTTTGTCAGAAAATTAACGTGTTAAGAGGTAAACTGTTCCGTTTTTTGTCTGAACCATTAGCTTATCACTTGCAACCACTGGACGACTGTGAATACCGGAGCTGTTTAATTTGTTTTGTGCTACAAACCCGCCCGTACTCATATCTAACCAATGCAGATAACCTTCTTTATCACCGACCACAAGATAGCCATTATACATTTCTGGCGCAGATAGCCCGCGGTTTAGCAGTTCTTCCTGTGTCCACAGCGTTACACCATCGCTTTTACGAACAGATAACACGCGATCATTTTGGTCGACAAGATACAGGTTTTCACCTGACATCACCATGTCATTGATTGAGCCAAGCTCGCGTTTCCACAGAATTTGACCTGAACGCATATCCAGTGCGGCTAAAGTACCATTATAAGCAATCGCATACACTTTACCGTCATCAATAATTGGTGTCATATCGACATCATTTAAACGGCCGATTTCTGTCGAACTTGTCACTTGAGAAATACGTTGTTGCCAAATTAACTGACCTTGAGACAATAGCACCGCACTGACACGGCCGTTATCCCCACCGACAATCGCAGCACCAAAAGCAACCGCAGGAGCAGATTCACCACGTAATGACAACGATGGTGTATCCATGTTAACGGTCCACTTGATTTCACCACTATTGACATCTAAAGCTTGTAGTTGACCATTACTGGTGTGAATAATAACAAAGTCGTTACTCACAACAGGTTTAGAAAGGGCTTCGCCTGCAACTTCGACATCCCAAGCAACTTGGCCATCTTCTTTGTTCAGAGCAATAACGGTTCCGCGCTCAGTACCCACAAAAATTTTATCACCATCAACGGTTAAACCACCTGATAGCAATGCCGATAAGTTAGCAGAAAGAAAACCCGTGCGTTTAGATAAATCGACTGACCACAGTTCTTTGCCACTATCGAGTTCAAAGGCTTTAACTAAACCTTTGCGGTCTGCTGCATAAACGGCTGAACCATCCCAAACAGGTGATAATTCAGAATAAAATTGTTCAACACCATTTCCAACCGATTTATCCCAAACAATTGATGGGGTGAATTGATTTTCAACCTGTGGAAGTGGCGCCATGATAATAGAATCAGTTTCGCTGGAACAACCGGCAAGTAAAGCTGAAGCGACTAGGCCAACTAAAAGTGTTTTGCGCAACTGCATGTTTGTCGTTTCCTTTCTTCTTATGAATTAGATACGTTGTTCAACTTCAGAGTCAAAATACCTCTAATAGATTGAGAGCCTTCACTTTCTAACCCCTGAGCATAAGCGGCTTTTGCACCAGCTTTATCGCCCTTATGGAGTAAAGCATCGCCACGGACATCCTGTGCCGTTGCTTGCCATGATTTACTTTTAATATTTGCAACTGACGCTATCGCGCCATCAGCATTACCTTGGGCTAATTGCACTCGCGCTAAACGCAAGTTAATTAAATCTTGCATATCCACGGTTTTTGCCTTGGCTAGTGCATTGGTCAATGCAGTTTGTGCATTAGCTAAATCGCCTTTATCCACCGCGATTTGTGCAAGCTCTAAGCCCATCATCGCACTGTATACATCGTCGGTTTCAGCCGCGAATTTTTGCGCTGCAACAATGCCTTGCTCTGAGCCTGAACGTAATTGGCTATTTACTGCTTCAAACTTTTGAGCGCTTTCCTGCAGTACATTCGTTTTATGAGACTGCCAGTAGTTCCAACCAAATACACCACCAACACCAATTACGAGGCCAACAACTAATGCCACGCCATTATTCGCAAAAAAGCGTTTAATCGCATCGACTTGATCATTTTCGTTTGTATAGACTTCCACTTGTCTCTCCTTAACCTAATAACTCGGCGATGCGTGACGCCATAAGTTGCTGCGAAATAGTTTCTTGTACGCCTGTGCGTAAATCTTTCAATGTGACTTGGCTATTTTTAATTTCATCTTCCCCCAAGATCAGTGCAATTTTAGCGCCTTGTTTGTCCGCTCTTGCTAACTGTTTCTTGAAGTTACCACCACCGTGGTTAGTCATTAACCGTAGTGTTGGTAGTGCATCACGTACTTTTTCGGCTACTAATATCGCTGCTTGTTGGCTATCTTCGCCAAAAGAAGCAAGATAAACATCAGCAACTGAAGCATCCGCTGTAAATTCTGGGTTCACTTCTTGGACTAACAACACCATCCGTTCCATACCCATGGCAAAACCAACCGCAGGTGTTGCACGACCGCCTAATTGTTCAACTAAGCCGTCATATCGACCGCCCGCGCAAACTGTGCCTTGTGAGCCCAGTGCCGTTGTTACCCATTCAAAAACGGTGCGGTTGTAGTAGTCAAGACCACGAACTAAGCGTTGATTAACGCGGTATTTAACCCCTGCTGCTTCTAATAACTTACATAAGCCATCAAAGTGCTCACGTGATTCGACATCAAGGTAATCAAACAGTTCAGGTGCATCATTCAATAAAGCCTGAATTTCTTGATTTTTAGAATCCAAAACACGTAGAGGATTTGTATACATGCGACGCTTACAATCTTCATCCAGCTTGTCTTTATGCTGTTCTAAGAAAGCAACTAAAGCCTCACGGTAATTGGCACGCGCTTCTAATGAGCCAATCGAGTTCAGCTCTAAAGTCACATGCTCACTAATGCCTAACGCTTTCCACCAGCGTGCCGTCATTAAGATGACTTCAGCATCGATATCAGGACCCGCAAGACCAAAAACTTCAGCCCCTAACTGGTGAAATTGACGATAACGTCCTTTTTGTGGGCGCTCATAACGGAACATAGGTCCTAAATACCACAAACGCTGTTCCTGATTGTACAGCAAACCATGCTCAATACCGGCACGGACACAACCTGCGGTATTTTCAGGGCGTAATGTCAGACTTTCATCGTTACGGTCATTGAAAGTGTACATTTCTTTTTCAACGACATCCGTCACTTCACCAATCGCTCTGCGAAATAGCGGGGTCTGCTCTACAATCGGGGTACGAATTTCACTAAAACCATAACCCTGTAAAATATTTTTCAATGTTGCTTCGATTTTCTGCCATACACGCGTGTCAGCTGGTAAGTAATCATTCATACCGCGAATGGCTTGGATATTTTTTCCCACTTTATTTCTCTATTTTCAGAATTACATAAGTTTGATTATAAGAGCGAAATATCATCTGGTTCAATCAACAAACACCAATTACTGATACTAATCGAGATTTATCTGTCAATTTGTACGGTGAGCGACCGATTTTAGAAAAAAATGCGGATGATTGATAGAGTGTTTGTTCTAAACATGCCAAACGACTCAGTGAGCCGCTTAGCAGTAGAATACACAAAATTAGTCTTTTAAGTTGACTTCAATCCGCTTGCTTTCATCCATCATTGCCGCTTTGGCTCGAATTTTAGCCTCTAACTGGTCGATAATGTTGTCATTATCAAAACGCTCTTTTTGTCGTTTACCGTCTTCATAAAAACCGCTCTTGGTTTTTGCCCCTGCAACGCCTAGCGTAGAAACTTCCGCTTCACCAGGGCCATTAACCACACAGCCAATAATCGATACATCCATTGGTGTAATGATATCTTCTAAACGCTGTTCTAATTCATTCACGGTACCAATCACATCAAACTCTTGCCGTGAACAAGTTGGGCAAGCAATAAAATTAATACCACGTGAACGAATTCGCAGTGATTTTAAGATATCAAAACCCACTTTAACTTCTTCAACAGGGTCAGCAGCTAAAGAAATACGCAAGGTGTCACCGATACCTTCAGACAATAGCATTCCTAAGCCAATTGCAGATTTTACTGAACCTGCACGGGCACCACCGGCTTCGGTAATCCCTAAATGCAGTGGTTGATCGATTTTATTCGCTAATAAACGGTAAGAGCCGACAGCAAGAAATACATCTGATGCTTTTACACTAACCTTAAACTGATCAAAATTAAGCCTATCTAGGATGTCCACATGACGCATTGCCGACTCAACCAATGCTTCAGGTGTTGGCTCGCCGTACTTCTCTTGAATATCTTTTTCAAGGGAGCCACCATTAACCCCAATACGAATTGGAATATTGTAGTGGCGTGCGCAATCAACAACTTGGCGAATTCGTTCTTCGCTACCAATATTACCTGGGTTAATACGCAAGCAATCAACGCCGTATTCTGCCACTTTTAATGCAATACGATAGTCAAAATGGATATCCGCCACCAATGGAACGCTAACTTGCTGTTTAATCAATTTAAATGCTTCAGCGGCATCCATGGTAGGAACAGAAACACGCACAATATCAACACCCACACGCTCAAGGGATTTTATTTGGCGAACTGTGGCTTCGACATCAGTTGTACGGGTATTAGTCATTGACTGGACAGCGATAGGAGCGCCATCGCCTACGGGTACGCTACCTACATTAATACGGGTGGATTTACGTCTTTTTATCGGTGATTCATTATGCATTTTGGTTTAATTCTCCGAACGTCCATGTGCTCTTTGTTACCGTGGTACTCTTTATTACCGTGATATTCTTTGTTACCGCGATATAGTTTTAACGATTATTTTTATACGCTCAACTATACACAAGAAAGCAAACTATAGCCTATCAAAAAAGATGTTTTCGGATATAGTTTGCTTCTTTTTACCTGTCTGTTTTTAGGCTTCAGGTAACTTCAATTTTGCTGGACGTTTCGCTTTAATGAAGCGGCTTAAATCAACAGTATTGCCTTGAAACTGTACAGTGACATTCGCTGGCGCACCAATATTCAGGCGATAAGGTTGCGGCCCATCAAGTTCCAACTTATCACCATTATTTTTGGTGCCACTAAATAAGATTTTATTATTCGCATCACGAATTTCTAACCAGCACTGGCCAGTAAAATTCAATACTAGGGCTTGACTGCTTGCAGCAACAGGTTCAGCCGTTTCTGTATTTTGTGTTCTGTCTAATGCAACTGAAGATTGCGGTGCATTAGGTAATGGAATTGTTTTGACATGCTCGGTAATAGGGTCAGTCGCTAATACGGGCTCTTGAGTTTGTAATTCAAGAGTATTTTCCGGTACAACAGGCGCCGTGTCAGTTGAGACGACCTCTGTTGATGTCAGTAATTCAACCGGTGTGGTGTTATTATCTTGCTGGGACAAAATCAAATCATTTTGATTTGCCATTGAAACTAGCTCATTTTTTTGAGCGTTATGATCCTGCCACCACCATATGCCAACCATTGCGATAAGAACAATCACAATCAACCAAGTCAGCTTCATTAACCAACCTTCGCGCTTTTTGCGTTTTTTCCCCAAAGAATAACTTTGCATAGGAGAAACTTTGGCTAACGTAACGGTTTCTTCCGTTTTCATATACGTTTTTAATTCGCTTTCGGGTATACCTACCATACGAGCGTAAAGACGAATATAGCCTCGTAAAAATGTTGGTTCCACGCCAGCGGGAGCAATATCTTGTTCTATCTCTTTTACCGTACTGATTTTAAGGCACAATCGTTCTGCAACAACATCTTGGGTTAGCCCCATGCGCTCACGTGCTTGCGTCAATAATTGTCCTACTGTGGTCGTAGCTTGTTCGGTATTATTTTCGATAGTCATTTGCTGGCAACACTATTTCCAAGTTTAAAAGATATAAAGCAAACATTGAGCAGCTTTATTCGTCAATAATTTATCATCATGTTGAAACAACAATTAAATTTTTCTTATTGCTTCAACTATTGTAGGTGAACAAAGGCGTTTTGCCTAACTCTAAAACGCCCTAAATCATCACCTAATTCACTGATTCAATCCTATTTATAAATCAGACTGTTTTTACCTTGATAGGTTCCCCTGCTAAGCGTTTTTTCAACGTTCGTTTTGTTCTGTCGATCACGTCGCCAGCAAGTTGCCCACAGGCAGCATCAATATCATCACCGCGTGTTTTGCGCACTATCGTGGTAAAACCATATCCCATCAATACTTTACAAAAACGGTCAATACGACTATTCGAACTTCTACCGTATGGCGCCCCTGGGAACGGGTTCCATGGAATTAGGTTAATTTTGCTCGGTGTGTTTTTTAAACATTCCGCTAATTGATGTGCTTGCTCAACACTGTCGTTCACGTGATCTAACATCACATACTCAACAGTTACTCGCCCTGCATTAGCATTCGATTTCGTTAAATAACGATTCACACTGTTGAGGAAGGTTTCAATATTGTATTTTTTATTAATTGGAACGATATCGTCACGGATATCATCTGTTGGCGCATGCAATGAAATCGCTAACGCAACATCAATCATATCCCCTAGCTTATCCAGTGCAGGCACAACACCTGAAGTGGAAATCGTGACACGGCGCTTAGATAGACCAAAGCCGAAGTCATCTAACATAATTTCCATCGCAGGGACGACATTATTCAAATTCAGCAATGGTTCGCCCATTCCCATCATCACAACGTTGGTAATTGGACGACGTCCACTGGATTTCAGTGAACCAATAATTTTGGCAGCTCGCCAAACCTGACCAATAATTTCTGAAACACGTAAGTTACGGTTGAAGCCTTGTTGCGCCGTAGAGCAGAATTTACATTCCAATGCGCAACCCACTTGTGAAGAAACGCACAATGTTGCACGGTCTGCTTCTGGGATATACACCGTTTCAACCAGTTGGTCACCCACTTTGATTGCCCACTTAATGGTGCCATCTGATGAACGCTGTTCATCAGCGACTTCTGGTGCACGGATTTCCGCGACTTCTTTCAGTTTTGCTCTAAGGACTTTATTAATATCGGTCATTTGGTCAAAATCATCATAGCAATAATGATAAATCCATTTCATGACCTGATCCGCGCGGAACGGTTTTTCACCCATTTGAGCAAAGAACTCGCGCATTTGCTTGCGGTTTAAATCAAGTAAATTGGTTTTTTGGTTCGTTTTTTCTGGTGTGACAGAAATAGCGGAAGAAGTTGCACATTGTGCATCTGTCGTCATATCAGACATGGTGTATTGCCTCGTTGTTACACTTTCGGCAGTGCTAGTAGTGAGTATAGCACGACGTAATTTTTGCGGTCTTAAAAATATAATCGCCCCGCTAATCATAGCAGGGCGTCGCATTGTACAAACTTTATAACAATAATGCTAATGCATTAGTTAAAGAAGTCTTAGCGTGGGCAGATTTCATCAGCAGTGAAGAAATACGCGATTTCACGTGCAGCAGATTCTTCAGAGTCTGAACCGTGAGTTGCGTTTTCAGTGAAACTGTCTGCGTAGTCTGCACGTAAAGTACCCGCTAATGCGTTATCTGGGTTAGTTGCGCCCATCAGGTCACGGTGACGTTGGATTGCGTTTTCACCTTCTAACACTTGCAGCATGATAGGGCCTGAAGTCATGAATTCAACCAGACCTTCAAAAAAAGGACGGCCTTTGTGTTCAGCGTAGAAGCCTTCAGCTTGCTCACGAGTCAAATGCATCATTTTAGCAGCGATGATTGTGAAACCCGCGCTTTCAAAACGGTTGTAGATTGCACCAATAACGTTTTTCTTCACAGCGTTTGGTTTAATAATAGAAAATGTACGTTGAACAGTCATAAATAACCTCTTAGCGATTCATTAGGCCTTTATTCTTTATTCTTCCCTGTAACTTAGGATGCAAGAACTTAAAATAGGCATGTTGTAGTTTTTTATATTATTTCTAATTCTATTGTTAGGCCTTTAGACTTCAAAAGCAACCATATCTAGGAAAAAGAAAAATAAGGCGATGATTATAGGGGCTCTGATTACAATTTCCTACAGTCACAACAACATTTTGTTAAACTTTTTATAGCAAAAAACACTATTTTTTCGGGTAAGTCACGTTTTTCATCTATTACTTCACTCTAAAGCTCATTGCCGTCACTTGGCCGCTTAAATCTAATACCGAAATTTGGTAGTTCCCACTTTTATCGAGTGTCAGCAAAATAGAACCGTTTTGCTCGGTTGTATTCACTTGTTCTCCGTTTAAAAACCACCATTTCTGCCCTTGCCCACCCTGCGTGACTAAACGTAAATCTAAGCTGGTTTTCCCGGGTAGACGCTGTAAAACCTCCCCATCACGGATACCAGAAATCAATAATGGCGGCATTTCTAGCTTCATCGGTGGACACGCTAAATCCGCTTTGGGTAAACGGTTCTCACGTTTTTCACTTGATGGCAACCAAGATTCGACGGTAATAGGCCATAAATGTACTTCTTTTTCTTGGGCATTTGGGCAATCTGCCGCGACTTGAAGCCCTTTGTCATTTACCCAGATTTTTTGTCTTAATCCTAATAGTGACTCTTGATCTCGCGCCATTAAAGTAGGCGGAATGGTATTATCCAAGATCCAACTAAGACGCCTTTGGCGGCAGTTATTATCGTCTTTCAGTAATGAAGTTCCTCCCGGCCAGCAGATCACCGCTTGGCTCACACTGGCAGGTTTTACATCTTTTGGTAGTGGTTCGTGGGATTGATAGATTTTGCTCAGTAACATGCCATTAATTTGGTTCATAATCGGAATGGCGGTTGCAAAGCCTAGTTGTCCCGCAACGGGTGTCGCATCAGGCCGCCCAACCCAAACGCCGATGGTATAACGTGGATTAACACCAATCGCCCACGCATCGCGATAACCATAACTGGTTCCCGTTTTCCATGCCAAATTGAGTTGCCCTGATAAATTAGCCTCAGGAACAGGGCGTGCTTCCCCCCCCATAATACGGCGTACTATCCATGCAGCTCCCGGTGACATCAACACTCTATCGCGAATTTCATCGGCTGGTTTAAAACGTAACGGTGACACATTACCTTTTCGCGCAAATGCGCTATAGGCAGAAACTAAATCTTCCATCCGTGTGGCTGTGCCGCCTAAAATCAGCGACAAGTTTGGTTCACTACCTAACGGAAAACGCAGCTCAGTCCCAACATTGCGCAGTTGAGCCGTAAATCGTTTGCTGCCATACACATCTAACAACTGAACCACCGGTAAATTCAATGAACGAACGAGCGCATCGCTAACACTCACTGGCCCATTAAAACCACTGTCAAAGTTCCCCGGACGATAATCATTAAAGCGCCGTGGAACATCTTGTAATAACGATTCCGCATGGATGAGCCCGTCATCCATAGCTAATGCGTATAAGAATGGTTTTAACGTTGAGCCTGGAGAGCGCCAAGCACTAATCATGTCCACATGACCAAAACGGCTATCATCCTGAAAATCAATTGAGCCAATATACGCTTTCACTGCCATATCTGTATGATCAACCACCAAAATTCCCAATGATGTTTGTTTTGGTAGTTGGTTTTTCCAATTCATGGCCATGTCTTCCAGTTGCCTTTGCAAACTGGCATCGATAGTGGTTTCAATGATGGACTGTTGCGTATCTTTGGTCACCCGCCTTGCAAGCAAAGGGGCTGAATGCGGATTCTTTCGCGGTGCTAACCAAATTTGTTCTTGTTTAATATCGGCAACTTTTTCAGAGCTCCAGACTTGGTATTCTTCTAACCTATCCAATACTTTATCACGGGCGGCTTGTGCCCTTTGTGGATAACGGTCTGGCCTTAAACGGCTAGGGGCTTGAGGTAGAACAGCAAAGAGAGCCGCTTCACTCGCCGTCAATTTTGCCGGTGACTTATTCAAATATACCCAGCTAGCTGCGCCAATACCTTCAATGGTTCCGCCATACGGAGCACGGTTTAAATACATTTCTAAAATTTCATCTTTCGAATAGTGATATTCGAGTTGAGCCGTACGCCAAAGCTGTTTCAGCTTACCGCCCAATGTTCTTTCGTGGGGGTCAATTAACCGTGCAACTTGCATCGAAATGGTACTTCCGCCCGACACAATACGCCCTGAACTCACAAACTGCCCCGCTGCCCTAACTAACGAAAACGGGTTTACCCCCGGGTGACGGTAAAAATGGCGGTCTTCATACGTTAATAACGCTTCGATAAAATCAGGAGAAACCTCTTCGACTGTAACAGGAAAGCGCCAAATTCCTTCTTTGTCTGCAAAGCGCCACAATGGTGTACCATCCGCTGCAACCACGGTCCGTGCCATTTCAATTTGCTTAATCGGCAACGGCCAAATTTTATCAGCAGCTAAAAAAGCCAGTGGCAAAATAATGACCAACAGAACCAGTGTGATGCCTGTGCGACGTAACCATTTTTTCATTGATGGGAGTACCGAAAATAAATTAAAAAAGCCCTTATATCTGAGTATCAATATAAGGGCTTTAGAAGGTGATTAGCGAACGATTTCTAATTGGCCATCCGAGTAGCCAGTCGCACGCCAGTCAGGGACATACATTGATTCAACTTGTGGTACCGGAATACTATACACACCCGGCGTCACCGCTCGCGCTAAGTAGACTAAGGTCGTTGGGCGGTATTGCTGAACTTCAACCGCAGCCACAAAACGGTCATCACGGTATTCCATATGGCGTATTTGCGATTGCTGCATGTCATCAATTAATTCTTGCAGGTTCGGCGCGGACTCACTCAAATTAGCGCTACTGTTCGCTAAATTTTGGTTTTCCAGTTCTAAGCCTGCGGGCAGCAAGTCAACCACTAACGCATCTGGCACACTTTGGGATGCTTGAACTTCCAGTTTAACCACCACCATTTCACCGCTTCTTAATCTATCTAACGAAATGCGATTGCCTTTCATATCATAGTAGCTACGAGTGATACCTAATACATTCGAGCTTGGTTTTGGTGAATGTTGCGGATAACCCACCACATTTAAGCGTGTATACAAAGTATTCGTTCCGCTGTTTTCGATGCTATAACCTGTCTCCAATTGATCTTTACTCAGGAATTCACTTACAGGTTTATCTGAGACCATTGGGGGTTCTTGGCCATTAATCGTAGCTTTCCACGGTGCTTCACTTTCATTTAAGTAGAAACGACCTGCTAAATATAACGCATTGCTCTCTTGTGTTGAGAAATAACGTTGAGAAGTCAAATTATTAGATAAAGTTTGAAGTTTTTGGTCACGGGATTTTGGCATTAAATTATATTCATTTAATAGCGCAACAATCATCGCATCATCACGGATCACCGAACCGTAATCCCCAACATAGCTGTAGCGGTTACGTTGTTTTTTCAGTCCGTCAATCACTGCACTCTCACCACGTGATTTATCCCCCATCAAGTTCAATGCAACTCCAAGCTGAACCAGAGGTAAGCCACTTGCTGCAGAGTTTCTTTGGTTATAAAGTTGACGTAATGCGCCTAACGGTGCTTTTTGCTGTGATGCTAACACTAAACCTGCATAGGCCTGAGTAGCAAAACGAGCGCCCTCTTGGTTTTCCGTATACGGGTAGTTGATTTGACTACCATCCTGTAAATAGCTCAGTAGACGCGTATTGGCGTTACTTATCGCCTCTTGCGGGACAGTAAAGCCACGTTGATTGGCTTTATTCAAGAAATCCGCCGCATACGCAGTTAACCAATACTCTTCGCGACCGTTCCTATCCCATAATGAAAAACCGCCATCATTACGTTGCATACTTAACAAATGTGGAATACCAATTTCAATCGCTTTATGGCGGTCCGCATCTGTTTGCGTTTTAATCCCTAACTTATTCAGTTCGGCTTGGGTTGAGAACAATGAAGGGTATAAACCACTGATAGTTTGCTCTAAACAACCGTATGGATAAGCAAATAACTCTCGAATATAACGTGAGATATCTAATGGCGGACGGCTGGTTAACAGAACTTGCCCTTCAATGGTATCCGGTTGCAGGCCTGCAATTTGGTTAGTTGGCAGTGCCCATGAAGTACCTGGCTCAATGGAAGTGGCAAAAGAAACCGTTTCTGCTGGCTGTGCCGGACGAACACCCACTTTCCAACTATTGCTGTAGTCTTTATTCGCTTCGCCTTGAATTTTCACACCATTAATGGTCATCGAAACTTCGCCTTCACCGAAGCCGTAGTCGGCTCTGACAGGTAAATTAATGGTGGTGCGTTTGCCTTTTGGTAACTCCAACTCTCGGCTGCTGACGCCATCAAGTTTCACCATTCCTGATGCCTTGAAATTAACAGTCACATTTTGTGTGTTATCCGTCATATTGGTCAAATCAAGCGCAAAGTAAGACTTATCACCGCCCGCCATAAAGCGAGGCATCGACATTTGTGTCACTAATGGTGCCGCGACAATCACTTTGCTATCCGCATGGCCGAACTCTTTTTCATTCCATGCTTGGGCCATCACACGTAATTCCCCGTTAAAATCAGGGATAGCAAGGCTAATTTCACCCTCACCGTCTTTATTTAATGTGACAGGTTTGGCTTGCTCCGCAATGATTTGCACTTCAGTGAGTGGCTTCATACCACCACGCTCTAATGCCGCATCCTCGCTGTCACCACCAAAGCGTAAGTTAGCAATCTTACCTTGTCCTTCAATTAAGTGGCCATAAACGTCATACTGATCAACGCCATAGCGCTTGCGGCCAAAAAAGGCGTCATACGGGTCTGGGGTTTTGAAATCCGTGATATTTAATACACCAGTATCAACTGCAGATAACAGCACATTCACTTTTTCAGGTAACGGTTTGCCATCTTGCGCTGTCGCTTTAATTTTTACCGTTAAGTCTTGATTAGGGCGCATTTTGTCTGGCGTCGTTAAGGCCAACGCAATCTTACGGTTTTCATCTGCAATTGGTAAATGCAACACACCCACCGCACGTTTCACCGTGGCTTCTTTAGAGTCATCACCTGGACGAACAACGACGGCAGAAACGTATAAATCATGACGAGCCCACTCTTTATTGACTGGGATTTCAACGTCTAAGCCCTTTTCTGGTACATCAATTTCTTCCCACCACAGTGGGCCATTACTCGACTCGAGCAATATATAGCCTTTACCGGCTTTAGGGGATTCAATGCGAACTTTGGCTTTTTCACCTGGTAAATACGCAGGCTTATTCAGGCTGAGTTTCACTTGGTCAGGACGAACTGAACCGCTTCCCCCTGTGTTATCTTGCCATGAATACC
Organism: Providencia sp. PROV004; assembly: GCF_011045615.1. Taxonomy (NCBI): domain Bacteria; kingdom Pseudomonadati; phylum Pseudomonadota; class Gammaproteobacteria; order Enterobacterales; family Morganellaceae; genus Providencia; species Providencia sp. PROV004. Next base: position 1,742,538 of record NZ_CP042859.1, on the reverse strand, counting down.
CCGCCCAGAACTGGACGCTGGAAACGAGCTGATTCTCTGGGTTTAATACCTCTAAACGGAATGCCCCCCAATCCACAGGGAAGGAGACTTTCGCTGTACCGTCTTTGGCGATGGCAATATTTTCATTCGCCATAACAAGGTCTTTTTGGTCATAATTTGAAGACCAACCAGCACTTTCAGACCAACTCCAGTAATAATCACGGCGTTCATACACTAAACGCACGGTTAAGTTTTCTGCTGCCAGTTTATTACCCGCCGCATCCGCCATGACTAATTCAAATTCTGCGAGTGAATTTTCATCCACATTGTGGCGTTTGACATAACGATCTGTGCGGTAATCGTAAATTTCTTTTTTGGCAAATAATGGACGAATACCGACCAGTTTTTCCGCAGGCCAAATGGCTTGCTCAGCACGACGCGTCACTGGACGTCCGCCAGCTTCGAGTAAACTTGCTTGTAAAACTGCCGAAATTGGTGAACGTGTTGAGCTCCAATTACTGTTTGGAATTGAAATGACGGTTTCACCGTTGCTGTCCAGCGTCAAGTCAAACTCATCTAATTTACGAGGTAAGCCCTCTTCATTGACAGCGCCAAATTCAAAACCGGGTAATTTTGCTACCGCTTCACGATCTGCTTTTAAAACAATTTGGCCTTGCAGTTGGTTGTCTGCTGCAGGTGCTCCGTATAAATAACGGCCTTGAATATCAAAATCAACCGACTGGTCTGTTAAACGAGGAACATCACTGCCAACAATTTCCAGCGCCATGCGTTCTGGCATGAAATCTTCAACATTGAATTTGTAATAGCGTTGTGGTGAACCGTCACCTAAATCAAAACGTAACGACCAACCGCCCGTTTCTGCATTTTTAGGAATTTCAAATTGGTATTGATATAACCCATTTTGGTTTTCTTCCGGCTGCCACACGAAACTACGAACCACTTGCCCATCTGTTTTTAATACATCAACTTTAACCGGCTGAGTTTTAACTGGGTTACCATCGCCATCACGCAGTAAGCCATTCACCAGCAGCAGTTCACCCGGGCGATATAAATCACGCGGCCCAAAGGTGAAAAATTGTTTTGCATAGCCTTCTGGCCCTGAAATATCAAATTCAGACAGGTCAAGTGCCGGCTGCGTGAGATCAATCATACTGGTTTGCCCTTCATGGGTTGCCAGTAATAATTTTCCACCCGCTAATTTATCTAATTGAGCGTGACCATCACCATCTGTGGTGCCTTTTGTCACTAACTGACCTTTTTCATCCAAAATACGTAGCTCAACGCCTTTAATGGCAGAGCCTTTCGCTAAGGATTGCGTGAAAATATCGACTCGGTCTTGGTAACTGTGTAGTGACACGCCAATATCACTTAATGTGAAGACGGTTGCAGGGAATTGATAGCTATAGCTGCCTGCTTTTTGCATGATGGCCAAATATACGCCATCTTGCTGTAATTCTTTGACATCTTTCAACGGCAGTAAAATAGTTTGGCGAGTATTTTTATCTGGATTTAAATCAAAACGGCCGGTATAAGCCAGCTCCACTTTGTCGAGAAACTCTTCTGAATACCAATACTCATAATTACTACGATACTGCCACTGCGCTAAAAATTGTGGCAGCTGCTTTTCATCCACACGGAAGAAATTAACATCAACCTTATCAACATTCAGCGCAATCACAGGTAAACCCTGTGCGACTTTACTCGGTAATAAAGAGCCTTTACTTGCAAAACCAACTGTTGGGATGATTTGCGCCGTGGTAAGTTTTTTCTCAAAACTTTCGGTCGTTGTACGCTCATTAACCGCTTTAATACCCGGGTTAATGGTGAGGTTTAATTCTTTAGACGGTGGAAGGTGACGAAAACGTAATTCCATTTGGTTATCAGACAGTTCCCAAGCGCCATCTAACTTACCGGTTTTAACATCAATGAGGTTTATGTACTGGCCAAAATCTTGGTTTGCTTGTAATGGAACGGAGAATGTCACCACCATGGCACTCGCACCATCAAGCTGCAATTCAGACGCATCTAAAATGGTGAGATCTTTCCCTGCATATTTTTTTACCATTTCTTCAGTGGAAAGTTTCGGTGCTGCTTTTTTCTGCTCTGCAACTGGCGCTGTTTTAGTTTGATTTTCTGGCGCTGTCGTGGAAACATTTGGCTCATTTTTGGTTGCTTCTTCTGTATTATCACAACCGGCCAATGCCACGACAGATGCCAACGCAAGTGCTAAATAACGCTTTTTGGTTTTTAGACCCGCCAATGAAGCCCAACTAGATTGTTGTTTCATTACCGCCCGCCCTTTAATTAGTTAAAATTTATTCTGTTTTTTTAAGGTTTTAACAGGAGGTTAAAACCCACTATATACTTGGAAATGGCTAAAAACACACACAGATAAATACTGCTGATATTGTTTCAATTATCAATATAATTTAACAGAATGTGATTAGAACACCTATCAGACAAAACGGAAAAAATGATGGGCGAGAAAAACAGTGAAATGAAATAATATTTTTTAAATAGTAAGCAGAATATATATTTAATAAATGAGCAATATGCCTTTTATGAGTGAGAAAAACATTTTTCTCACTCTATACATGGAACTATTATGTGTTTTTTACTGGGATTGTGTCTCGTAAGAAGCTACCAAGGCGACGCTGATAAAAAGGCTGAATATGTTGAGTAATAAAGTGGCTGACACCTTGCTCATTCTCATTTACCACACAAAAATCAATAGATTCGTCATCGGCTAAAAACTCACAAGCAAGTGTCCCCGCCTCATGAATAATGGAATCAATATTTTCTGCCCCTGCAGTAAACTCTAACGCTATCATTAATATTGGCGTTTCTTCAGCGTTATCACTCTCTACTGCGGAGACCATAAAACCGCGTCTCACGACTTTGTGTTGTTTAAAAAATTCGCTAAGCGCATCAACAATAGCCTGCGGCTGTTCTTCTAACACACTTAATTTAAGTGATGAGCCTTTCGGTACGGTTAACTCAGTAAATTGGATCTCAGTTTCTTGGGTGGAACTGTTATTATTCGATTGCTGCGACATTGCCAATCCCCTGCTATTAAAAAGAAGAGCTTATTATACTCGCAAATACATCAAGATAAAAAATAGGCACGAAAAGTTACCTTCCCGTGCCTGTTATTAATCAAACATTCACTACTTTGATTTACTGATTAATAAGTTTGCTAATGTTCTTACACCTGTACCCGTTGCGCCTTCTGCCCATAAGCTAACTGCAGATTTACGATAAGTCGCGGAGCAGTCGATATGTACCCAATTTTGACGATAATTTTCGACAAAATGCGATAAAAATGCCGCAGCAGTGCTTGCGCCTGCTGTGTGCGATGGTGCCGCGATGTTGTTCAAATCCGCAAAGCCAGACGGTAATTGTTGGCGATGGAACTCTGCCAAAGGTAAACGCCAGAACAGTTCAAACTCAGCGTCTGAAGCGCTCATCAAGTCAGCAACTAATTTATCATCGAAGCTCAACACTGAATGGTAGTCATTGCCCACGGCGGTTTTCGCCGCACCCGTCAAGGTTGCAGCATCAATGATCAGCGTTGGTTTTTCTTTGCTCGCATCAATCAGGCCATCAGCTAACACAAGGCGGCCTTCAGCATCCGTATTCATAATTTCAACGGATTTACCATTACGGTAACGAATAATATCACCCAATTTGAATGCATTACCGCTAACCATATTGTCAGCAATACACAGGAACATTTTGACGCGTTTTTGTAAGCCACGAGAAATCGCCAATGCCAATGAACCCGCTAAGGTTGCAGCACCGCCCATATCCGCTTTCATTGAATTCATGGAAGACGATGGTTTGATGCTATAACCACCTGAATCGAAAGTAATACCTTTGCCGACTAACGCAGCAAAAACAGGGGCATTTGGGTTCGCACCTGGGTTGTAATCTAACGCTAAAAAGACAGGTGGGCGACTTGAACCACGACCGACCGTATGAATACCGGTATACCCCTGTTCTAATAAGTCATCGCCTTTAATAATGCGGTAGCTAATGTCTTGTGCGCCCACAGTGCAGAGTAAATCAATGGCGCGTTGTGCGAGTTGTTCTGGGCCTAACTCTTCTGCAGGTGCGTTAATGACATCACGTACCCAATCAATGGTACGAATACGGTTTTCTAATTCTTTGCGGTCTGCTTCAGGCAATACTGGCCATTCAATCGTTCTCGCCCCTTTTGGCGCACGAAAACCTTGCCAAAATGCCCAGCTTTTTTCTAAATCCCATCCTTCGCCAGCCAAAGCAACATTGCGGATCCCTTGACCATCTAATTTACGGCCAGCGCTTTGTACTGCACATAATTTACCTGCATGTTTCAGGTGGATTGTCATCCCTTTATCACTAGAGCTTAACAATGCGCCTTCACCCCAACAAGGTGCAGCAGGCTCACAAGAAATCATTACTGGCATAATTTGTTTTGTCATCGTTTTTCTCACTTTGTCTATTTTTGCAGACAGTAAAAACCCATTGATTCTGTCGGCAGATAGCATTACCTTAACTGATAAATACCAATAGGGATATCATTATAGTGCTGATATAAAATAAAAAACCGAGCACTATTTCTGACAGTCACTCGGTTTTTAGGGTAAAACTCTACTTATTCGAACTCATCCAGCCAAACTAACAAAATGGCTTCTAGGATTTTCTCATTCGATTTTTGCGGGTCATCATCAAATTCTTCTAAATCGCAAATCCACTGGTGCATATCAGTAAAGCGCACCGTTTTAGGATCAACATCAGGAAATGCGTCGTACAGTGCTTCACCGATTTCGCGGCTATTTGACCATTTTAAACTCATGTTCTCTCACCAATTTGATTATTAAATGATTTTTACCATTGATGCTCTACGTTACAACGCCAAACATGCCGAGCATTTCAATTTTTTAAATAATTCACATTGTAGCTAGGCGGCGATTGAGCTAATCCCTAGGAGCATACAAAAGTATGTGATTCGAGTTAGCGAAAGAAGCCAACAACGCTACAGTATGAAGTATGACGAGCGTTTCTATTTTTTAAATAATTCACGTTGTAGCTAGGCGGCAAGTTGAGCTAATCCCTAGGAGCATACAAAAGTATGTGACTAGGGTTAGCGAAAGAAGCCAACAACGCTACAGCGTGAAGTATGACAAAAATCAGTGTTCGCGGGCGTGATTGATAGTATAACGAGGGATCTCTACCACTAAATCCTCATCCGTCACCAATGCTTGACAACTTAGACGGCTTTCAGGCTCTAACCCCCATGCTTTATCTAACATGTCATCTTCGAGTTCACTGCTTTCTTCCAGTGAATCGAAACCTTCACGAACAATACAATGACAGGTTGTACAAGCACAGGATTTTTCACAGGCGTGCTCAAGCTCAATACCGCTGCGTAGTGCAACATTTAAAATAGATTCGCCTTCTTGTGCTTCAACTACTGCACCGTCTGGACATAAATCACTATGAGGTAAAAAAACTATTTTAGGCATAATTATATCTCATCCACAGAATGGCCTGACAACGCTTGGCGAATGGAGGTATCCATGCGACGCGCTGCAAACTCCTGCGATTGCTTATCCAGTTGTTTAATGGCATTTTCAATTACGATTGGGTCTGTACCCTCAACCGCTTTAATTAACTCATTGACTGCATTATCAATTTCTGACTCTTCTTCTGGCGTCAGTAAATTGCCATCTTGGGCTAATGCGCTCGTTAAACTTTCAAGCACTCTTGCAGCTTCAACTTTTTGCTCCGCTAAGCGGCGCGCATTTAAATCATCTTGCGCGTTAGTCATTGAATCTTTAATCATGTTTGAAATTTCGTTATCCGTTAACCCATACGATGGCTTAACTTGAATCGATGCTTCTACACCTGTCGATTTTTCCATGGCGCTAACACTCAACAGCCCATCGGCATCGACTTGAAAAGTCACACGAATATGTGCCCCACCTGCGGCCATCGCTGGAATATCACGCAAGGTAAAGCGAGCTAATGAACGGCAATCTGCCACCATTTCGCGTTCACCTTGTACGACATGAACGCTCATCGCCGTTTGACCATCTTTAAAGGTGGTAAACTCTTGGGCTCGAGCAACAGGGATGGTGGTGTTACGCGGGATCACTTTTTCGACTAATCCACCCATCGTTTCCAAACCAAGAGAGAGTGGGATCACATCTAACAACAGCATCTCGCTATCAGGCTTGTTTCCGACTAAAATATCCGCTTGAATTGCAGCGCCAATGGCGACAACTTTATCTGGGTCGATGGATGTCAGTGGTGATTTACCAAAAAACTCCCCGACTTTTTGACGTACTAGTGGCACACGAGTCGAACCACCGACCATCACGACATTCAGAACATCTTCAGCCTCAACACCCGCATCTTTTAACGCACGGCGACAAGCCATCAGAGTGCGCTTTACGTAATTTTCAATTAACGTTTCAAACTGCTCACGACGAATTTCCCCTTGCCAGTTGGCAAGCTGAATAGTCACTGTTTCTGCATCACTAAGCGCAACTTTGGTTTCTGTCGCCACATTTAATAACTGACGATTTAAATGATGATCACCTTGTAATGAAACCCCTGCCTGCTCAGCAATCCACTGAGCCAATACTTGGTCAAAGTCATCACCACCAAGCGCGGTATCGCCGCCCGTTGCTAACACTTCAAAAACACCACGGCTCAGGCGTAAAATGGACACATCAAAAGTGCCACCACCGAGGTCATAAACAGCAATCACACCTTCTTGCCCAGAGTCTAATCCATAGGCAATCGCAGCCGCAGTCGGTTCATTCAGCAAACGCAATACATGTAAGCCTGCAAGGCGCGCTGCATCTTTGGTCCCTTGGCGTTGTGCATCATCAAAATAAGCCGGTACTGTGATCACTACGCCATCCATTTCCCCACCTAAGGTTTCTTCAGCACGTTTTGCTAGTGTTCTTAGAATGTCAGAAGAAACTTGGATTGGGTCAACTTGGCCAGCCACGGTTTGAATAAACGGCAAACCATTTTCACTGGCAGTCAATTGATAAGGTAAGTCAGGGTAGCGTTTTTGAATATCGGCTAATGAACGCCCCATCATACGTTTCACTGAAATAATGGTATTGACCGGGTCTTGCTCGGCAAGTTGTTTCGCTTCCCATCCCACTAATTTGCTTTCGGGTTGATAATTAACAATCGATGGTAATAAAAAGCGCCCTTGGCTATCAGGCAAAGCTGCAGCTTCACCACTGCGCACTGTCGCAATCAAAGAGTGGGTGGTACCTAAATCAATGCCTGCAGCCAATTTGCGTTGATGCGGAGCTGCTGTCATACCGGGTTCGCTGATTTGTAGTAACGCCATAATCGTTTTCTCTTAAAATTCATCTAGTAATCGTTCTTCGAGTTGCTCTGCTTGCTGCTGAAGCTTGTCGAGAAAACGTAGTTTACGTACGGTATCAGCGGCTTTTTCCCACTGCATGGCATCTAGCTCTGTCACCATCAGTGCACTTCGTGCTTGCTGCATTTGTTTGACGCTCTGCATAAATTTAGCCAATAGATCAAGTGCGTCATCACTGTTCTCAATATTGTCTAACTCTTCGCGTAGCTCAAGTTGCTCCATCAAAAATGCCGTATCATGCATGGTATGTTGTTCGTTATTAATATCAAAACCATGCAATGAAAGCATATATTCCGCGCGTTTTAGCGGATGACGGAGGGCTTGATAAGCAGCATTAATGGTTGCTGCTTTTTGTAGTGCTTGCATTTTCTCCTGTTCAGAACAGGTTGCAAAACGGTCAGGATGGTATTGACGCTGTAAGTCTTGAAAACGTAACGTCAGTTGTTCGCTATCGATGGCATAGATGGGAGTCAACCCAAAAAGAGTAAAATAATCCATAAGTGCTCAGTTTCTCGAACCGGTTACCAATACCACTAATAAAATAAAATTAGTAAGATTGGCCAAAAATTAGGCTTAATAAAACGCATTATACGTGAAAACTTTCACCGCATCCGCATTCACTATTGACGTTAGGGTTATTAAATTTAAACCCTTCGTTTAAGCCTTCTTTCACGAAATCCAGCTCAGTACCATCAAGATAAACAATGCTCTTGCCATCGATGATGACTTTCACACCTTTATCTTCAAAAACTGTGTCTTCTTCATTGATTGTATCAGCAAATTCAAGAACATAAGCCATTCCTGAACAACCTGAAGTTCTTACACCTAAACGCAAACCTTCGCCTTTCCCACGATTTTGTAGAAAGGATTGAATACGCTGCGCAGCACTTTCTGTAAGAGAAATAGACATTGCAAACCTCACTTTAGAAACAAACAAGGCAGATGCTACTCATGAGTCGCATCCGCCTTCAAATTATTTTATACCCACCCTATTTCTAAACTAAGAAACTCAGCGATGTTTAGCCTAGACGCCGTGGGTATTGTTCCAGTTATAGGACGATAACTTGTTGTTATTTATTAATATGGGTTGCCCTATAGACTGATTAAAAACTTATTTGCTTTGGCGTTTGCTTTTGTAATCAGCAATAGCAGCTTTAATTGCATCTTCAGCCAGAATTGAACAGTGAATTTTCACTGGTGGTAATTCTAACTCTTCGGCAATCGCTGTATTTTTGATTGACTCCGCTTCGTCCAAACTTTTGCCTTTCATCCATTCAGTCACGAGTGAACTTGATGCAATTGCTGAACCACAACCATAAGTTTTAAAGCGTGCATCTTCAATAATGCCGTCATCATTTACTTTAATCTGTAATTTCATGACGTCACCACAGGCAGGTGCGCCTACCATACCGCTACCTACGCTTGGGTCGCTGTTATCAAACGAACCAACGTTGCGTGGGTTTTCATAATGATCGATAACTTTTTCACTGTAAGCCATTTTTAAACTCCTGAAACCGTCTGATTAATGGTGAGACCATTCGATGCTGTTAAGATCTACGCCGTCTTTGAACATTTCCCATAAAGGAGACAGCTCGCGTAAGTGGCCAATTGCGCCATGAATCATTTTGATTGCATAGTCAATTTCTTCTTCTGTCGTGAAACGACCTAAAGAGAAACGGATTGAGCTATGTGCCAGCTCATCATTCATCCCTAAAGCGCGCAGTACATAAGAAGGTTCTAGGCTTGCAGAAGTACATGCAGAACCTGAAGATACAGCCAAATCTTTTAATGACATCATCAGTGATTCACCTTCAACATAGTTGAAGCTGACGTTCAGAATGTGCGGCGCACCGTGTTCTAAATCACCATTGAGGTAAACTTCTTCGATATCTTTAATGCCATTCCACAAACGTAACCGTAAACCGCGTAAGCGTTCAGATTCCGCCGCCATTTCTTCTTTGGCAATACGGTAAGCTTCGCCCATACCCACGATTTGGTGTACAGGTAATGTCCCAGAACGCATACCGCGCTCATGACCACCGCCATGTTGCTGCGCTTCAAGGCGAATACGCGGTTTGCGGCGCACATATAACGCACCGATACCCATTGGCCCGTAAAGTTTGTGAGCAGAGAATGACATTAAATCCACTTTTAGCGCACTAAGGTCGATAGGTAATTTACCTACGCTTTGTGTTGCATCAACGTGGAAAATAATTCCTTTGCTACGGCATAATTCACCGATAGCTGCGATATCCTGCACAACCCCAATTTCGTTATTAACATGCATAATAGAAATTAAAATGGTGTCTTCACGGATAGCGTCTTGTAGGTCTTGCATAGCAATTAAACCATTGCTTTGTGGTGACAGATAAGTCACTTCAAAACCTTCACGCTCTAATTGGCGGCAGGTATCTAAAACGGCTTTGTGTTCCGTTTTACAGGTAATAATGTGGTTGCCTTTCTTTTTATAGAAATTAGCAGCGCCTTTAATCGCTAAGTTATCAGACTCAGTTGCGCCTGAGGTAAATACAATTTCACGTGGGTCAGCACCCACTAATTCGGCGATTTGATTGCGAGCAATATCCACCGCTTCTTCAGCTTGCCAGCCGAAACGATGAGAACGGGACGCTGGGTTACCAAAGTTCCCATCCATTGTTAAACATTGCATCATTTTTTCAGCCACACGCGGGTCAACCGGTGTTGTTGCTGAATAATCAAGATAAATTGGTAATTTCATTGCTCACTTACTCCAAAGGACAAGCTAACTTGCCTTTAATTTTTAAAGATACAAATGGCGGAAATTAGCTCTTCGTCTAATAACTCACCAAAATGTACCGACTGCAATTTTTTTAATATTTTTAAGCACGTACATTGATAATCGATTCAGGTGTAATCCCATTTGGCATGGTCTTACGCTGTTCGTTATCTTGTCTATCAGCAACAACCATGACTTCTTGGTTTTTAACCAGTTCATCAAGGCTAATGCTGCTAAGGAAACTTGTAATTCTATCGCTTAAATCGCGCCATAATGCGTGAGTTAAGCAGCGATCACCATTTTGGCAACCTTCTTTATTACCCTGACAACGGGTGGCGTCAACAGATTCATCTACCGCAGCGATTACTTCAGCAACAAATATTTGGTCTGCGTCTCTACCAAGCAAATAACCGCCACCTGGACCGCGCACACTCGAAACTAACTCGTTTTTACGTAAACGAGAGAAAAGTTGCTCAAGATAAGAGAGGGAAATTCCCTGACGTTCAGAAATGTCAGCTAAAGGCACTGGACCTGACTGAGAGTGTAATGCGACATCTAACATCGCAGTTACTGCGTAACGCCCTTTGGAAGTGAGTCTCATAACATATTACTCCATGGTAAATTATGGTCAGATTGTGACATTCCTGAGTAATTTAGTCAACTATTTACCTGACTAATTTACTCAAGTATTATTCACCTGATTTTACCACGGATTTAACCTCACTTTTTCGCCCATTTTTCCATTGATGTTAAGATACCCCGCAGGATATGTAACTCTTGGGTTTCGATATGCGCTCGAGTGAATAAACGGCGTAATTTATTCATAATTAAGCCAGGGTGCGCTTTACGAATAAAACCTGATTCATTCAACACGCTCTCAAGATGGACATAAAAACGTTCAACATCTTCTGACGGTGGGTATTCTACCTCATCATCAGCGGAAATTACCGTATTTTTTTCATCCATTGAAAGATACGCCATGCGTATTTCATAACTCACCAATTGCACTGCCATCGCTAAATTCAAAGAACCGTATTCTGGGTTTGTGGGGATATATAAATGATATTGGCATTTTTGAAGTTCTTCGTTGGTTAAGCCCACTCGCTCACGGCCAAATACGATAGCAACAGGTGATTCTTTGGATTGCTCAACAGATTTAATGCCGCATTCACGTGGTTCAACCATTGGCCAAGATAAGGTGCGAGAACGTGCACTGGTACCGATCACTAACTTACAGCCTTCTAAAGCTTCATCGAGAGTTTTAACTATTGTCGCATTACCAATAACATCACTTGCCCCGGCAGAAAGCGCAATAGAGTGTGAATCAGGTTCAACGAGAGGATTAACGAGGTACAGATTAGAAAGCCCCATGGTTTTCATGGCACGAGCTGTTGAGCCCATATTACCAGTGTGTGAGGTTTCAACAAGAACAATACGGATGTTATCTAACATGATTTATACGTTTAATGAAAAAATTATTGCAATAGCTTAACACAAAATTGCTTATTGTGACGAACATCTATATACTTCGGCACTCAAGTTTTTCGTTCTTTAACATTCCAGTGGAAAAAGCCCATGCATCCGATGCTTAACATCGCCATACGTGCAGCACGTAAGGCCGGTAATCACATAGCTAAAAACTATGAAATGCCTAGCAATATTAAAGTCACTCAGAAAGGCACTAACGATTTCGTTACTAACGTTGACCAAGAATCTGAGCAACTGATTATTGAAATCATCCGCAAATCATATCCTGACCACACTATTATCACTGAAGAAAGTGGTGAATTAATTGGTAAAGATGATGATATTCAATGGGTAATCGATCCACTGGATGGCACTACCAACTTCACAAAACGTCTCCCCCATTTTTCTGTTTCTATCGCTGTGCGCGTTAAAGGCCGTACAGAAGTTGCTGTTGTTTATGACCCAATGCGTAATGAATTATTTAGCGCAGTACGTGGGCAAGGCGCTCAGCTTAACGGTTATCGTATTCGCATCGACGAAAAACGTGACCTTGATGGCGCTATCGTTGCGACAGGCTTCCCTTTCAAACAAAAACAACATGCACCTGTCTATATGAACATCATGACTGCGATGTTTAACAAATGTGCTGATTTGCGTCGTACCGGCTCCGCAGCATTAGATTTATGCTATGTGGCTTCTAGCCGTGTTGATGCTTTTTTTGAAATTGGTTTAAAACCGTGGGATTTCATGGGCGGTGAGCTGATCATGCGTGAAGCTGGCGGCATCATAACTGACTTTGTTGGCGGTCATAATTATTTAGCCTCAGGTAACTTAGTTGCTGGTAGCCCACGTGTTGTTAGAGACATACTGTCCGTCATGAAAGATGAGTTATCAGAAGCATTAAAGCGCTAACACATCCTTTCTAGAGACGAACTAAAAACAAAACCCACTTTTATTGTGGGTTTTTTTGTTGTTATTTAAAGATAAATTGTTATTTAAAATAAAATAACACCTTTAATTAATTCACGATTATTAATAACATCACTTTCATAAATATCACCAATGGTATTAAAATCAAATTGATGCGTTAGCATCATACCACTAGATAACTTACCTTCTGCCATTAACCTTGCAACTTTATTGAAATCTTCAGGAGTGGCATTTCGGCTTCCCATCATTGTTGTCTCTTTCTTATGAAAATCTGGATCTGGAAACGATAAATTACCTTTAAATAGCCCAACAAATACAATTAAGCCACCATGACGAATTAAATTCACCGCGGTGTTCATTGCGTGTTGATTCCCCGTTGCATCAATAACTTTCTCAGCAAGCATACCTGAAAAATGGTGTTCAATACTTGATAAGTAGTTTTCATCGGCTGGGTCACACGTTTTTAAGCCTAATACTTTTTCAACATGTTGACGACGTGCCTCGCTGGTATCAGCCACTAATACGTTAGCACCATCCGCTTTAGCAATAGCAGCAACACCTAGCCCTATAGGCCCTGCCCCTACAACTAAAACAGTATCTTGAGGTTTAACCTGCGCACGCCTGACGGCATGAGCACTGATTGAAAATGGTTCGATTAAGGCGCCATCAATATCTGTAACTGTATCTTCAATCGCTAATACATTTTTCTCTGGCACATTTAAATATTCACAAAAACCACCATCTTCGTGAACGCCAATAACTGAAATTTTTTCGCAGCAATTTGTTTTTCCTTCCTTACAAGCACCACATTCATAGCAGGCAACATAAGGCATTACAGCAACACGCTGACCGACTTTCCATTGTGTAACGTCAGGTGCAACATCACAAATAGTTCCAGAGATTTCATGTCCTAATACTCGTGGATATTGAAAAAAAGGCTGATTTCCTCCCCAAGCGTGGATATCCGTTCCACATATTCCAACCGCATGTATTTTTATTTTTACATGCCCAACTTGCACTGTAGGTTCAACGACTTGTTGATAGACTAATTTTTTAGGTTCCTGACAAATCAATTGTTTCATATTTTCCTCCGTCAATTAATCTGTCTTTTTTAATTTAAAAAACATAGACTAGATACTTAACAACCGAATTTTGTGATTAAATGTTTTTAAATCGGTTTTAAATCGGTCTTTAAAGAATAAAAATCAGATTAAGGAGTGTTTAAATGGTGAGGAGTAAAAATGTACGCTATGGGTCAATTAATGAATTTTTAGACGCTATACATAAAAATTTATTAACATCCCCCTTTCCCTCACAATCTTCTTTAGCTGAGATGTTTAATATCAGTCGAACCACAGTGAGACATACCCTCGAATATTTATTAGAAAAGAAAATCATTGAAAAACAAGGGAGTGAATATCATGTTATTCGCTATCCCAATAAAACTGATTTCTTTCCTGTTGAATCAAGTCTTCCTGATCAACAAATCGTCTTATTCGAAAAAGCGTTTTATCAAATGATTAAACGCAAAGAATTGATGCCTGGGGATACTTTTACTGAATTACAACTAGCAAAAAAAAGCCATGTAAGTTCTAGTATTGTTCGGGAGTTCTTAGTGGAGTTTTCTCGTTATGGGTTAATTAAAAACACCCACCGGGGGAACTGGCACATGATGAAATTTTCGCGTGAATATGCAGAAAAGCTTTTTGAGTTCAGGGAATTGCTAGAAACCAATGCTCTGACTCATTTTTTAAATTTACCACCAGATGACCACCGTTGGATTTTAGCGAAAGAGCTATTACTCAAACATAGGACACTACGGGAAACCGTTACTATCAATTACCGCGACTTTTCCCAACTAGATTATGAACTACATAGTCTTATTTTATCAGGTGCCAATAACCCGTTTTTTAATCAGTCTCTTGAAATCATCACTGTGATATTTCACTTTCAATATCAATGGGATGAGTCAGATTTAAAAGAAAGAAATGTACTGGCAATTGAAGAACATATGACCATTTTAAGTGCTTTGATTAGCCGTAATGATATTGTGGCGATGAATGAACTTCGACATCATTTAGATACCGCTAAAAGAACTATGATTAACTCCATACAGCAAACTTATGAATAAATAACATTAAGTTACAAGGCCAATGAATGGTCAACGATGACTTATTCTTTGGCTCGATAATATATACATCAAATAAAACCTGAATTTTTTAGTAAAAAAAACAACTTAATTATAAAATTACTATTAATCAAAATTATAAAAAATAAAAATATTACTATTTTTCATGCAATTAAAATACCAACTAACTAAATAGATTGAATTCATTTATAATTCCATCTGTTTTTAACTGATAAAAAACAGATTAAAAACATCAAAAAGCCATTCATTCCACAAAATTGATGCAATTAATAGTCCATAGAAAAAAATACTTCTAGTCTGAATCAACACCGGATGATTAATACACATAATAACTAGAGGAATGGTCATGGATTACTTAAATAGACAGTCAATGGCTAATAAGCAATACCCAGAGAGAATTTTGCAATTCGGAGAAGGTAATTTTCTACGTGCTTTTATCGACTGGATGGTTGACCAACTGAATGAAAAGACAGATTTCAATAGTGGCATTACGCTTGTCAGGCCAATTGACTCATCACATCCCTCAATTAATCAGCAAAATGGACTTTATACTGCCATCACCAGGGGAATTAATGAACAAAAACAAAGCGTTTCGAATATAAGAATTATTAATTCGGTTAACCGTGAAATACTGATTTATTCTGAATATGATAAGTTTCTAAAATGTGCAGAAAATCCCGAATTACAATGGATCTTCTCTAACACGACGGAAGCAGGGATCGTATATAAGCACGACGTACGCTTAGAAGATGCACCAGCAAGTAGTTTCCCTGCGAAACTTACTCAGTTTTTATTTCACCGCTTTCAACATTTTAATGGTGATAATAGCAAAGGGGTGTTCATCATCCCCTGTGAGTTAATTGACTATAATGGCGATAAGTTACAAGAGTTTGTGAATCAACATGCGCAAGACTGGCAACTCCCCGCAGATTTTATTGCTTGGCTAAATAGCAGTAATACGTTTTGTTCTACGTTAGTCGATAGGATCGTTACTGGCTACCCGAAAAATGAAATTGAGAAACTGGAAAAAGAATTAGGTTATAAAGACGATTTTCTCGTCACTGCTGAGTATTTCTATTTATTTGTCATTCAAGGGCCAAAAATACTAGAGCAGAAGCTAAAACTGAATGAATTACCATTAAATATCAAAGTAGTCGATGACATAAAGCCCTACAAAGAGCGTAAAGTTGCAATCTTAAATGGTGCGCACACCGCGATGGTTCCTGTTGCTTACTTGGCAGGGATCAGAACTGTCCGTGATGTCACTAGCAACCCAATCTTTTTAGCTTTCATTAAAGATTTAATTGATAATGAAGTTATTCCTGTTTTATCTCAAAGCCCTTCGGAGCTCGCGGCTTTTGCCTCCGCAGTTATTGACCGCTTTAATAACCCATATATAGAACATGAATTAATTTCAATATCTCTAAACTCGTTAACTAAATTTAAAACTCGCCTATTACCTCAATTAATCTCTTATGTTAAGCAATACAATAAAATTCCTTATTGCATTTCATTTTCACTTGCTGCACTTATTGTTTTCTATCGAGGAAAACAGGCTGAACAACTCATTCCTTTAAATGATGATGATTATTTACTTGAACGCTTTAAAGCTTGGCATGAACTCTATGACTCAAATGTAAAACAACTTACTGAAAATGTGCTAGCAATGTCTGATTTATGGGGATTAAACCTCAACGAAATACCACAATTACAAGATGATGTGAGCCAAAAAATTACTGAAATTCTGAGTAGCGGTACAGAATCAATGCTACGCAGAAAATACATTGGTTAGAAAAAGAAAATAAATACTTAAAACAATAAATCCCCCTACAGGAGATACCTTTATGAAACTGAGCACATTAAACGGAAAAAAACTTCTTAGCTTAACACTCAGCACAATGCTATTAATGGGCAGCATGACAAATGCCGCATTTGCAGATGCTAAATATAAGTTAAAAGTCGCTTATGAAAATAACCCTGGAGAGCCTTTTGATTTAGCTATTCACGAATGGGCAAAAAAATTCAATGAAAAAACTAATGGTGAAGGTGAATTAATTCCTTATCCAAGCTCACAATTAGGCTCCAAAAAAGATGTCATCGAACAAATGAAGTTAGGTAGCCCACTAATTACCTTAGCAGATGGTGCCTTCTTTTCTGATTATGTACCTGATTACGGCATTATGTTTGGGCCGTATTTAGGACTATCTTATAAAGATATTTTTAAATTAAATGCCTCACCTTGGTATGGTTCCTTAGAACAACAGTTAGATAAAAAAGGCCTTCACGTGGTTTCTAAAGATTGGTTATATGGTTCACGCCATATCTTAGCCAATAAAATGATCCAAACTCCAGATGACCTAAAAGGTTTAAAAATTCGCGTCCCCAATAATAAAATTCAAATTAAAGGTTTAGAGGCAATGGGTGCCACACCAACACCATTACCTTTAGCAGAAGTTTATACTGCACTTAATCTTAAAATTATTGATGGCGCAGAAAACCCAATTCCTGTGCTATATGGGCAAAAACACCATGAAGCGGCCAAATTCTTGATTTTAACGGGTCATGTAGAGAACGTAACCAACCTAGTCATGGGCAGCAAAACCTACGCTAAATTACCTGAAAATATTCAGCAGGCTTTAGTTGAATCAGGAAATGAAGCTGGGCAATTCCTAACAGATTTAGTCTTACAACAAGAAAAAGAAATCATTGAGAAAATGAAAAATGAAGGTGTTACTGTTGTTGAAGTAGACAGAGCGCTCTTCAAAGAAAAATCTAAGCCTTTCTATAATGAATTCCCTGAATGGTCTGCGAATTTATATCAACAAACTCAAGATATTATTAATAAGTAACCCTATTACTTGGCGGTTAATACCGCCAATATTTTTACAATACAAATGGTTAACTATTATTCTCGCAAGGATCTTTTATGTTTAAATTTCTGGGGAAATTAAGTGATATAGTGGCTTCTCTTGCTGTTGCCGCTATTGTCATTATTACCATTCTTGCTGTATTCATGCGTTGGCTTCTTAATGACCCTTTAATGTGGAGTGAGGAAGTTTTAATCATTTGCTACATTTGGTTGGTGATGATTGGCGCAGCATCTGCGGCAGGCAAAAGAATGCATGTCAGTATTGATGCAATTACCTCTTTATTTCCTGAAAAAGTACAATTAGCTATTGCGGTCGTTACTCATATTATGGCCATTATTGCTTTATCAATTTTTGGTTATCTTGGATATGAACTCTCTATTATTGCAGAAGACAAAATAACACCAATTATTGGTGTCTCTTATTATTATATCGACCTTTCTGTACCCATTGGCGCATCCATCATGGTGTTATTTTCTATCCAACATTTACTGGAAGACATGAGTAAATTACTAAAAGGAGATAAACCATGTCAGTAATTATCGCCTGTATCGTATTAATATTCTGCTTTTTAATTAATGTTCCCATTTTTTTAAGTGTACTGATTGCATTACTCACCTACTTTTTCTCTGCGGGTGACATTTCTCCCCTCATTGCGGTACAACGCATTATTGGGGCTGGGGAAAATGTGACGTTACTTGCTATCCCTTTCTTCATTTTGTTAGGTAACCTTTTGAATTACACTGGTATTACTAGACGAATGTTGAAATTTACTGGTACTCTGTCTGGCCACTATCCAGGAGGACTTGCCCAATCTAACGTATTATTAAGTACAATGATGGGCGGACTTTCTGCATCTAACCTCGCTGACTGTGCAATGCTATCTAAAATGTTAGTGCCAGAAATGACAAAATTAGGTTATGGAAAAAGCTTCTCTGCCGCTGTCACTGCCGCAGGCTCATTAATAACACCTATAATTCCACCGGGTATTGCATTAATCATCTATGGATTTGTCGCTGACGTCTCTATTGGTAAGATGTTTATGGCTGCAATCATTCCTGGATTAATGTGCTGCGTTGCTTTAATGGTTGCAATTTATCTGATTGCAAAAAAACGTGGATATAAGCCTGCTAGAGATAAAGCACCTACATTTGCTGAAGTTTACCAAACAGGTAAAGGAGCGATGTCTGCTTTCCTATTAGTTCTCGTTATTATTGGTGGAATTCGCTTTGGTATTTTTACACCAACAGAAGCTGGTGCTATTGCTGTACTTTACGTTATTGTAATTGGTACCTTCTTTTATCGTGAAATGAAGTTAAAAGACATTGCTGCCTCATTTTTAGAAACAGCCCGTTCAACAGCAAGTATCATGCTCATTATTATGACTTGTTCCGCATTAGCATGGGTATTGACGAACGAGCAAGTGGCGCAAGATGTTGCCAGAATGATGACCAATTTTTCTGATAACCCGTATGTCTTCTTAATGATTGTCAATGCGGTGTTGTTAATCCTAGGTATGTTTATTGAAGGAAATGCCGCAATTATTGTCCTTGTTCCATTATTAATGCCTACAGTAAAGCTATTAGGGATTGATCCTATCCATTTTGGCATTGTCATGATCCTTAATTTGGCCATCGGCTGCTTAACACCGCCAATGGGAACCGTCATGTTTGTAGCCACATCGATTACTGGTGTCCGTATTTCTGATTTTATTCGTGAAGTTATGCCCTTGTTCTTTGCATTAATTATCGTTTTACTCTTAGTCACCTTTATGCCTGTATTTACTACTTTCCTACCAAGCTTATAAGATATCTTTCAATGGCAAATCATTTTCTATGATTTGCCATTTTATTATCAATTTATTTTTTATAAATTAAATTTTATTTAATTCCATGGGTTAATATTACTTCTATTTATGATTAAGTTAATTGACCTTTGCCATTGTCATAATAACACTTACAACGAGAAGTATTCCAATAGACAAACCACTAACCACCAATAAACACACTTATTACGCGTTATTTTGAAACAATCAAAAAAATAATATTACATTAAATTCATATATATAAAAAACACACCAATCTCATTATTTGTTTTTTTAATTTTGAATTTGAAAAAAATGCACTTTATATCTAGCATAAAACAATACAGCTAATTTACATTCAGCTGTTAATCAAAGTTATATAACTTTATTTTATTTTTGACCTTATGGGGTTAATTATGTCTAGATATATACTACCTCTGTCTTTACTTTCTTTATCTTTTATATCAGGTTCAGCACTTGCAATAACGAATAGTGCTGGGGGAATTATTTCAATTTCTGGAGCAATAAGCGATACAACTTGTACCATTAATGGCGGAAATAGTGCCGATATGACTGTTGTTCTTGATCCAATAACCGTAACAGATGCAGGGACAACTGCCGCCACGGTTATTTCTAAAAATCAAAAACAATTTTCTTTAACTTTCTCTGATTGCGCACCCGCAAGCGTCCCTGTAAGTAATCTGAAATTACACTTCTATTCGTCAAGTAATATTTCTCCTTCCGGTTTGTATTTAGTGAATACTTCCGTGAATGAAAATGATGCTTCCGTTGCCAAAAACGTCGGATTTAGTTTATCTAAAACCAGTACTCCAACCACCGCAATTCCACTCAATGTGGCTTTTGATACTAACCTTACAGGAGCTGATACTGGTGGTGCGACAGGAGCTACCCTCAATTTAATTGCCAGTTATTATAAAACTAATGCAACTGCCGCCAAAGTCGGTCTTTTGCAATCAAACGTAATATATACAGTTTCCTATTTATAATTATGACTTAGCCAGGCTTTTATTAGCCTGGCTTTAAATGGATGCTATTATGAAAATTCTAGTTTTATTACTCACTATTTTATTTTCGAGCGCAACACTTTCTAATGTTATTATTACTGGCACTCGAATTATATATCCTGCTGACGCTGATAGTATTGCTGTACAATTAACCAATAACAGTAAAACATCGTCTCTTGTTCAGTCATGGATTGATAACGGTGATGAAAATTCCACGCCTGAGAATTCTGAAGCGCCTTTTTATTTATCCCCTCCTATTGTTAAAATTGAAGGTTTACAAGGTCAGCAACTAAAAATTAAAAAAATACCCGGAAAACTTCCTGAAAATGTTGAAAGCGTATTTTTCTTAAATGTTTTAGATATTCCTAAAACGCCAGAGTCTGCTAAAGGCAAAAATGCAATTCAGCTAGCCACACGTTCACGAATTAAAATTTTTTATCGTCCTATTGGGCTAACTGAATCTCCCGATGAGGTTATTAATAATGCAAGCTATCAGATTAAAAATAATAAAATATTAGTTAAAAATAATTCACAATACCATTTAACTATTGCAGCTATCGCACCATCTGACGATAAAAATAACTCATTAACTGATTCTGCGATGATTGCCCCTATGTCTGAAAAAGAATTACCTATTAAAGGAATAATGAAAAACCACGATCTTATTTTAATGTATGTGGATGACTATGGTGTTTTCAAATCTAAAAATATTAAACTTTAATAGAAGAAATCATCGTGAAAAAAGAAAATTATCTCTATCTCCTAATCTTAATAGGACTACAAAGTTATCAAAAGAACTCAATAGCGGACGAGTTTGAGACTTCCCTATTGGTAGGTAAATCTGCACAAGGAGATATTTCACGATTCTATACTGATAATAACATTCCATCAGGTAAACAATTAGCCGACCTTTATGTCAATAATAATTGGAAAGGTCAGTTTGAAATTGATATCAATAATGATGGTAAAGTGATCAGCCTTGCTGCTGATGATGTGCAAAAATTAAATCTGAATTTGTCTTCTGAGGTAATTGAACAAACCAAACAACAGCCATTTATTCCTATAGATGATTTAGTACCCAATATAAAGTATAAATTTAATATCAACGACCTGCGGCTCGATATTATCGTCCCTCAAGTCGCTCTGAAACAAATCGAAGCTAACTATGTTGACCCCAGCCTCTGGAATTATGGCGAGCCTGCAATTATTTTTTCTTATAATACAAATTATTATAGTTACAAAGAGAAAAAAAACTCAAAAACCAGCAGTGACAATTTTTATGCGACCTTAAATTCAGGCATTAATTTGGGCGCCTGGCAATTTAGAGATGAGTCCAGCTATCGACATAGCTCTCATGGTAGCCAAAAATGGAAAAACAATACCCGTTATATTTATCGCCCCCTTAGTGCAATCAAATCCGGGTTGAAATTAGGTGATTTTTATACACCTGCAGCCCTATTTAATAGTATTCGAGTTCGAGGCATTGCATTGGCAACAGAAGCCAGTATGTTGCCAAATTCAAGTCAAAATTTTGTCCCCATTATACGCGGTGTCGCTCAAACAAATGCATTAGTCAGCGTATACCAAAATAACAATCTGGTTTATCAAGAAAACGTTCCCCCTGGTGAGTTCGCATTTAATGACCTTCAGCCTAGTGCTGGTGGTGGTGACTTATTCGTCGTTGTCCAAGAAGCTGATGGAAGGCAAGAAACCTTTACTGTACCCTATTCTGCTGTACCTGATATGCTCAAACAAGGCGTTTACAATTACAGCCTCATTGCTGGGCAAACAAAAATCGACAATACCAATTATCAACCCAAATTTACTCAAGGTGAGTTTCACTATGGTTTAAATAATTTAGTGACACTTTATGCAGGAATGTTATTTAGCGAAAAATACTATTCCGGCGTTATTGGGAGTGGTTGGAATTTTAGTTTTGGGGCCATTTCAGCTGATATTACGCAAGCAAATACTAAATTAGATTCAGGCGATCATAGTGGTCAAAGCTATCGCTTGACTTATAACAAATATATTAACGCAACGTCGACCAATTTAACCTTGGCGTCATATCGTTATTCGACTAGTGGCTACTATAGTTTTATTGATGCCATTTATTCCCAAGACAATTATCGCGCTTGGAAAGTTTATCAAGACCAGCTATCAGAAAAACTCGGCAATAATATTCCACCTGAACTTTCACTCACTAATTATGACGCCTTACGCGGTTCACGTGCTAAAAACACATTTACATTGAATTTAAACCAA
Organism: Providencia sp. PROV004; assembly: GCF_011045615.1. Lineage (NCBI taxonomy): Bacteria > Pseudomonadati > Pseudomonadota > Gammaproteobacteria > Enterobacterales > Morganellaceae > Providencia > Providencia sp. PROV004. Next base: position 1,719,880 of record NZ_CP042859.1, on the reverse strand, counting down.
CAATTAGCAGATGGTTATGGTTCGGTATTCATCTCGGGGACACATCGTGATTATTGGAATACAAACGGTAATAGCCGTGAATATCAAGCTGGTTATGCCAATAACTATAACGATATTTCCTATAGTGTGTCTGTTTCACGTGTTCGTAATTACGACAGCGAAGAAGAAACACGTATTTATGCCAACTTTAGTGTTCCTTTTTCTTTATTTGAAAAACGCGCCAATATTAGCATGGGAAGTTATTTCACTGACTCTCGTTACCAACAAACTACGCTAAGTGTCAGTGGTATTGCAGGTAAAAATGACCAAGTCAATTATACGTTAACTGCAACGAACCAAAACGGTGGGAATAACTTAGTTGGTGGCAACGTCAGCTATCAGCTTCCCTCTAGCACGCTTTCAGGATCTTACACAGAGGCCAATAATTACCGCCAAACTGGTTTAGGCGCCAAAGGAACTCTGGTTGCTATCCCTGGGCATATTGTTTTTTCAGGCGAAGCAGGACAAACCTATACCATCATTGATGCTCCAATGGCCAGTAACATGATGGTCAACGCCGATAAAACTACCTTAACCAACCAACAAGGTGTCGTTTTAGTTGCTAATTCCACACCGTATAGAACCAATACCTATACCTTGACGGATACAGAAAAAACCGCAGGTGCAGAGGTGCTCGGTAATATGGCCAATGTGAGTCCATATCAAGGAGCGGTGAATTACATCAAACTCGAAACCGATACACGACAAACTTATCTCATCCGAGGCGTGCTTGCTAATGGCGATAGCTTACCTTTTGGTACAGAAATCACAGATGCTAAACAGCAAAGTGTTGGTTATGTCGGTCAATCTGGCGTGATGTATATCAAAAGTGAGCAATTACCGATGGCATTGCACATAAAGCTTAAAGGGAAAAAGACATGTGTTATTGAGCCACTACTCAATACAATGGATAAGAATAAAAACCTCTGTCGATAAAGGAAAACATGATGAAAAAAATCACTTTAGCACTGATGCTTTCCAGTATATTGGCTTATAGCCAGTATTCCTCAGCACATTGTAGACAAACATCTACAGTGACGGCTCCCGCTCTTGCTTTTGATTTATCGACAGAACTTACCAGTACATCGACTCAAGTTAGTAAAAATAGCAGAACCATCTACCCTGGAACTTTTACCTGTACTGCAAGAGGATTGCTTTTTCCTAACTCTATCGGTATTGCATCCCCCTTCCAAGGCAGAACAGCCACTATTGGTTTTAATGGTGGAAAGCAGTTTGTCTCAATTACAGTCACTGCATTAGAAAAAGATAGAGTTGTCGGCCTTACGGAAGGTATACATCAAGGTAGTGAGCTCGATACAAATTTTACCGTTCAATTTAATTTGCTCACAGCCAAACCCGGAACCAACTATGTCGAAGTATCAGGAAGTACCGCCACAGTTACCCCTATTGTACTCGCCTCTGATGCATCCAGCTTGGGAATTCTACAGTGGTTATTAGATATTGTAGTCAAATTAGTCACTTTTCTGTTAACGCTACAATGGCCAACCAGTGCCGATGACATCTACTTACAACCAATGACCTTAACTTATAATCCCATTCTCACTACCTGTAATTTTGTTAACCAAGGTTTAGTCGTTGCGCTACCCCCAGTAAGTATCAATGCGGTGAAAACTGTAACCAGAGCAGGCTACACGCCATTCACGCTTAACTTTACCTGCCAAGACTTTTTAGCAGGCGGTAATGCTTCTCGTGATGTATCTATTTTTTTATCCAGTAGTAATTTACTCTCAAATGATAAAACAACCTTGAATAATACCATTAGCCAAGGTGCTAAAGGCGTTGGTTTCCGATTAGTTAGCGCAAGCAATCTCAATACACCGTTAGTACTTTCGGATAGCGTAGCAGCTAAAAATGGCGCGACAAATATTTTTACTGTCCTTAAAGGAAATCCGATTTCCCCTTCTTTTTCAGTAAACTTAGGTGCTTATTACCATGCATACAACCCAAGTAGTGTCACTCAAGGACAAGTCTCAAGTACTGCAACCGTGGTGATGTCATACAATTAGAAAGGAAAATATTATGGACGGAATAATTAAAATCACAGGGTTTGCTACGTTACTATTTTTTAGCGTCCAAGCATGTGCGAGCCTTGTTTTACAAGGAACACGAATTATTTTTCCTAGCGATAAAAAGGCCGTCGGGATTCAACTGACTAATTACAGTGAACAAGCCACATTGACTCAAAGTTGGGTGGATGAAGGTAACCTCGATTCAACACCAGAAACGACGAACGCGCCATTTATTGTGACCCCCCCCGTTACTAAAATCGCGGCAAATGACGGAGCTCAATTACAAATACGCTTTATTGGCGACAAACTCCCTACGAATAAAGAGTCTGTATTTTATTTAAATGTATTAGACATTGCGCCAAAGCCAAAACAAATAAATAGTGCAAATATGCTGCAGTTCGCCATTCAAACACGGATTAAAGTTTTTTATCGACCAATTGCGCTTATAAATAAACCAGATGATTTAATCAATAACATTAAATTCCATTTAGCTAAAGATGGCATTATCGTCAACAACCCAACCCCTTATTTTTTAAGTATTGCCAATATCTATCTAGCTAATAATGAAAGCCGTTCTATTACAAAAAGTTCGATGGTTGCGCCATTTTCATCACAAATCTTCCCTTCAACCGCCGTCATTAATCACGGAGAAAATATAACAATGATTTATATTGACGATACAGGGAAACAAATTCAGTACCAAACCAAGCTATAAAAATAGGTTTAGCCCCTTTTATAGCTTGGTTGATATATACTAGGATTGAGCTACAACTTTAGGGCGGATAAACACGGCAGGAATAGCAAGAAGCGCCATTAAATAGAAAACTACACCATGATGAGCAGGCACTCGCTCATAAATATACCCCACAATAATAGTCAGGACGGCTAACCCACCACCGGTTGCGAGGGCAGAGTAAACACCTTGTAATGGGATAATTTCATTTTCTTTTCTTGCGCTGATAAAGCGCATTGCCGCTAGATGACAAATCGTAAAAGTCCCACTGTGAAGAATTTGCACTACAATTAACACAGGTAATGCAGTAAACGCCCCCATCAGCCCCCAGCGGATAATTCCACAAAATGCGGATAACAGCAGTAAATTACGCGCACTCCAACGCCGGAACAAACGGTGACTTAACATAAATACAATGACTTCAGCAACCACCCCCAGCGACCATAAATTACCGATCACTAAATCTGAATAACCCGCCTCTTTCCAAAATAGGGAAGCAAAACCATAATAAGCTGCATGGGCCCCTTGTAATAAGGTCACACAAATTAAAAACCTAACGACGTTTTTATCAGCAATCAACTGTTTAAAAGTGACTTTATTGCCACCTTCAATTTTCGCCGCTCCCATTGGCATAATTGCCGGTTTCATCATTGCGCCTAGTAATAATGCTAAACAGCTTACTATCAACGCTACCATGATGGCTTTATTACCCCAAACACCTGCTAAATACCCCATCAATGAGGAGCCAATAATAAAAGCTATCGACCCCCAGACGCGAATTTTGCCATAGTCAAAGGTAAATTGTTTTTGCCATGTTCCTGCCAGTGAATCTCCTAACGGAACCATTGGCGCAAAAAATAAGTTAAAGCCTATCATTACAAATAGCAGCCATGCCCAATGAGAACCCAAAGCAAAACCAACAGAGAAAATGAGTGAAAGCCCTGCAAGTAAACGTAGTGCCGTAATCAGTTTCGAGGGCTCTTTAACTAAAGGAGTAATGAACATCGCGCCAAGGAAACGGGCTGCTAACCCTACCCCTAACAAAACACCAATCATTTCTGCATCAATTCCCTCACCTTGTAGCCAAACTGACCAAAATGGTAAGAAAATACTGTAGGCAAAAAAGTAGGTAAAATAATCAATGGCTAGCCAACGCGTTGATGGAATGACCATCATCCCTCCGTTTTTTCAATGCAAAAAACCCGCTCATACATACATGTAGAAGCGGGTTTTAATCACGAATTGTCGTTTAAATTATGCGTAAACTGGGTATTTCTTGCAAATTGCTAATACTTTTTGTTTTACGCTCTCAATGGTCGCTTCGTCATTGAGGTTGTCTAGGATATCACACATCCAGCCCGCTAGCTCACTCGCTTCTGCTTCTTTAAAGCCGCGGCGTGTAATTGCAGGAGAACCGATACGTACACCAGACGTTACGAATGGGCTCTTAGGATCGTTAGGTACACTGTTTTTGTTAACTGTGATATTCGCACGGCCCAGTGCAGCATCTGCATCTTTACCTGTGATATCTTTGTCTACTAAATCCACTAAGAACAAATGGTTTTCCGTTCCACCAGATACGACTTTATAGCCACGTTTTTGGAAAACGTCGACCATTGCTTTGGCATTTTTAGCCACTTGTTGTTGGTAAACTTTGAATTCTGGTTCCATCGCTTCTTTCAATGCAACCGCTTTACCTGCAATCACATGCATTAAAGGGCCACCTTGAGAACCTGGGAATACGGCTGAGTTGATTTTTTTGTATAACTCTTCGTCACCACCTTTAGCTAAAATTAATCCACCACGTGGACCTGCTAAAGTTTTATGTGTTGTTGTCGTCACAACATGTGCGTGAGGCACTGGGTTTGGATAAACACCAGCAGCAATCAAACCTGCTACGTGAGCCATATCCACAAACAGATAAGCACCAATGCCATCTGCGATTTCACGCATTTTTGCCCAATCAACCACACCTGAATACGCAGAAAAACCACCGATAATCATTTTTGGTTTATGTTTTTCAGCTTGCGCTTTGATATCATCGTAGTCAATTTTACCGCTTTCATCGATGCCATAAGGCACGATGTTGTACAGTTTACCTGAGAAGTTAACTGGTGAACCGTGAGTTAAGTGACCACCATGTGCCAGATTCATCCCCAGAACAGTATCACCTGGCTGTAATAACGCCATGTAAACAGCAGCGTTAGCTTGTGAACCTGAGTGTGGTTGCACGTTCGCATAGTCAGCACCAAATAGTTCTTTCGCACGGTCAATCGCTAATTGTTCTACCACATCAACATACTCACAACCGCCATAGTAGCGTTTGCCTGGGTAGCCTTCTGCATATTTATTGGTTAGCTGAGAACCTTGAGCCTGCATGACTCGTGGACTGGTATAGTTTTCAGAAGCAATTAATTCAATGTGTTCTTCTTGACGTTGTACTTCTTGCTCCATTGCTTCCCATAATTTTGGATCGTAGTCAGCAATATTCATTTCACGCTTTAACATTCGCTTCTCCTGCCTCAGCAATTCAATAGGTTGAAAATCGATTCATCGCAATGACACACAGTGTAAACTCTTTTTCTCTCTTGAGATAGCCCTAAAGAAAAAATATACGCAAACGATTGCATTAATTTTTTTCACTTCATTTGCTTCTGAAGGCTCCACTATAAAATAGCTTAAATTTTAATTTTTAACGTAGAAACATCCAGATTTGCTAGCCCCTTCTCATTGTGTGCTTAATTCCGACATATTTTCCCAGTTTGAGTCTTTACATAAAACCTTAAATATTATAAGTTGTATTTAAAATACATGTTTATAAATAAACTTTATGTCTCTCAAAAAAGAGTGATTTATTGGGATGAAATATACTTATCCCAATGATGTAAAAGGATATGTTTGTACAAAACTAAAAACTGACGCCTTACGATCACTACGATGAGAACATGAAAATAATTCAGGAGCACCTGTATGCTAGATAGCCAAACCATCGCCATTGTTAAATCCACCATTCCTGCCATTGCTGAAACAGGGCCAAAATTAACCGCACATTTTTATGATCGGATGTTTAAACAACACCCTGAACTAAAAGATATTTTTAACATGACTCACCAAATGAATGGCGACCAACGTGAAGCTCTATTCAACGCTATTTGTGCTTATGCGGTAAATATTGAAACCCCTGAAGCACTGATTTCAGCGGTTGAAAAAATTGCCCAAAAACACGTTAGTTTAAATATCAAACCTGAGCATTACCCTATTGTTGGGGAAAATTTACTGGCGGCTATCGATGAACTACTTAGCCCAGGCCAAGAAGTACTTGATGCTTGGGGAAGAGCTTACGGGGTCTTAGCTGATATCTTTATTGGTCGTGAAGCAGTAATTTACCAAGAGAATGCAGATAAAATTGGGGGCTGGGAAGGTTTACGTGAATTTAAATTGAAACAAAAACAGCCCCAAAGTGATGTGATCACCAGTTTTGAATTCGTACCTGTCGATGGGAAACCTGTCGCGGATTACCGCCCAGGCCAATATATCACTATTTATGTCAACAACCAGGGATTTGAAAACCAAGAAATCCGCCAATACTCACTGACGACTGCGCCTAATGGCCGTAGCTACCGTATTGCAGTAAAACGTGAAGAACAAGGCTCAGTTTCTAATTTCTTACATCAACAATTAAATGAAGGTGACCATGTACTACTCGCCCCACCCTGTGGTGATTTCTTCATTGATGTTGATGGCCAGACACCTGTTACCTTGATCTCTGCAGGCGTTGGTTTAACCCCAATGCTGAGTATGTTAAATCATCTAACAGAACAAGGTCACAATGCTCAAGTTAATTGGTTCCATGCCGCTGAAAATGGTGCTGTTCATGCCTTTAGGCACGAAATTCAACAACTATTAGCAAAACAACAAACCAGCCAATCTGCGATTTGGTTTAATCAACCAAGAGAGGAAGATCGTCTCGGGTTTGATTACCAATATGAAGGTTTAATGAATTTAGAATTGGTACGTGAATGGATTGAGCAACCGAACATGCAATTCTATTTCTGTGGCCCTGTTGGTTTTATGCAGCACGTAGGCAAACAGCTAATTGCAATGGGTGTCGATGCCGATGCTATTCACTATGAATGTTTTGGACCACATAAAGTATTACCCCTCAATTAATGGATAAAAAATGCTCTTCTGTTTAGAAGAGCATTCTCTGAAACATATTAACTGAAGAAAATGGTTTAAATGGTTAAGTGTTTGCCATTTTTCTAAATTTAGCGGTAACGGACTCGCATAATAAATACGCAATTCTAATCCCATTCCTGTGTATTTTCCGTTACCGCTTTTTCACATAACGTAATTTATTAAATCGCTTCTTCATCTTGCTCACCAGTCCGAATACGGATCACTCGAGCTACATCATAAACAAAGATCTTCCCATCGCCAATTTTGCCCGTTTGGGCCGTTTGCATAATGGTTTCGACACAGTTTTCAACAATGTCATCAGGGACAACAATTTCAATTTTAACCTTAGGTAAAAAATCAACCATATACTCTGCACCACGGTAAAGCTCAGTATGCCCTTTTTGACGTCCAAAGCCTTTCACTTCAGTTACCGTCATTCCGGTAATACCCACTTCAGCCAATGCTTCACGAACATCATCAAGTTTGAATGGCTTTATAATTGCATCAATTTTTTTCATAAATAATTCCTGTTATGACCAGTTTTTACGGCCAAAACCTGAGGTGATCGGATAGCGGCGATCTTTACCGAAATTACGCATCGTAATACGTGGCCCAACAGGAGCCTGACGGCGTTTATATTCATTAATATCAACAAGACGTACAACTTTTCGTACCACGTCTTTATCAAAACCAAGTTTGATTAAATCATTAACTGACAAGTCTTTTTCCACGTAGCCTTCCAATAATGCATCTAACACATCATAAGGCGGCAAGCTGTCTTGATCTAATTGCCCTGGAGCAAGTTCTGCTGACGGTGGCCTATCAATCACACGTTGAGGAATTGCTGGAGATAATGTATTACGATATTTAGCTAACTCAAAAACAAGGGTTTTAGGCACATCTTTTAACACATCAAAACCACCTGCCATATCGCCATATAATGTTGAATAACCAACAGCAGATTCACTTTTATTACTGGTAGTCAACACTAAGCGACGACGTTTATTTGACATTGCCATTAAAATAACCGCTCGGCAACGTGCTTGTAAGTTTTCCTCAGTGGTATCAACCGCGGTTCCTTCAAACATCGGCGTTAACTGAGCCATAAAGGCATCAAACATCGGTTCGATGGATACGATATCGAATTCAACCCCAAGCAAATCAGCTTGCTCTTTAGCGTCGTGAATACTCATTTCAGAAGTATAGCGGAATGGCATCATGACAGCTTGCACATGCTCTTTCCCTATAGCATCAACCGCAATAGCCACCGTTAGCCCTGAGTCAATACCGCCTGATAGCCCTAAAATTGCACCATTAAAACCATTTTTATTGATGTAGTCACGAGTTGACATAACTAAAGCTTGGTATACCTGAGCAACTGGGTCATTCTCAATAAATACGCTACCTTCGCTCACCAATGCAAGTTCATCAAATTGAACTGTGATAACTTGCTCTTTAAATTCTGCCAATTTAAAGATTTGTTTACCTTTATTTGCAATGACTTTTGAGCCACCATCAAACACCAATTCATCTTGCCCACCCACTTGGTTGAGATACACAATTGGCATATGAGTGCGTTTGCAATGTTCGACTAATAAGTCGGTTCGAATATGTTCTTTATGAATATCATAAGGAGATGCATTGATGGTTAATAATATTTCAGCACCCGCCCCTTTGACTGCATCTACTGGCTCGTCATACCAAATATCTTCACAAATTAATAAACCGAGCTGATAACCTTTAAATTCAACAACACAGGATTTTTCATCTGCAGTGAAATAACGGGGTTCATCAAACACACCATAATTTGGCAACTCTTGTTTAAAATAGCGAGCGTGCAATTTGCCTTGATAGAAAAAGGACAGCGCATTATAGATATCATCCCCTTCATACCATGGGTGACCAACAATAATCGCCGTTTCTTGGCTGGCTTTTTGCAAACGGTCGAGTTGTACTAAACAGCGGTCCTCGAAATCAGCTCGGAAAATTAAATCTTCTGGTGGATACCCTGTCAAAGACAGCTCTGAAAACATGACAATATCTGTGTTTGGTGCTTGTTCACTCACAACTTGCAGCATGCGATCGCAGTTGCCTTCGATGTCACCGACTAACCAATTAAGTTGTGCTAGTGAAATATTAAGCTTACGGCTCATAAGGTATTTTTTCTCCCGGAGCGTGAATATGAATTGCCTTATTCCACATAATGTAATCGATAACAACCATGTGGTAAATAATACTTATTTATTCTTTAAAATCATTAGCTTCTAAATCATGACGGCCAAGTAATTTATAAAATTCTGTACGGTTTCGTCCTGCCATTCGGGCAGCTTGGGTAACATTTCCTTTCGTCATTTGTAATAACTTACGTAGATAATTCAATTCGAACTGATTGCGAGCTTCAACAAATGTTGGTAGCGCCGTATTTTCACCTTGAAGTGCTTGGCTAACCAGTGCTTCGCTTATAACAGGAGACGTCGTTAATGCAACACACTGTTCAATCACATTCACTAATTGACGGACATTGCCCGGCCAGCTCGCTGTTATTAAGCATTTCATTGCATCACTGGAAAAACTACGTACGAAAGGTTTATGACGTGATGCAGCTTCACGCAATAGATGATTAGCTAATAATGGAATATCTTCTGAACGTTCATTTAACGCAGGAATACGTAAGTTGACCACATTTAAACGATAGTAAAGATCCTCACGAAACTCATTTTTTTCCATTGCTTTTGGTAGGTTACGGTGAGTTGCAGACAGAATACGTACATCAATATCTAAATCACGGTTGCTACCTAAAGGACGAACTTTGCGCTCTTGCAATACCCGCAGTAATTTAACCTGCAATGGCATTGGCATATCACCAATTTCATCTAAAAATAACGTCCCACCACTGGCTGCAAAGAATAACCCTTCGCGATTACTAACTGCGCCAGTAAAGGCGCCTTTTGCATGCCCAAATAGTTCAGACTCTAATAATTGTTCAGGTAGTGCACCACAGTTAATGGCAATAAACGGCTTACGCGCCCTAGGGCTAGCTTTATGAATCGCCTGCGCTAAAACCTCTTTACCTGTACCACTTTGCCCGTTAATCAATACGCTAACATCAGATTGTGCCACCATATGCGCTTGTTCTAACAGGCGTATCATTAAGGGGCTACGTGTGACAATACCAGAGCTCCACTCTTCATCACTTATGGGTGTTGAAGAGAGCGCGAGTGCTTCATCAATCGATTTATATAATGCGTCTTTGTCGACTGGCTTAGTTAAAAAACTAAATACGCCTCGTTGTGTTGCCGCGACGGCATCAGGAATCGAGCCATGAGCTGTTAATATAATGACAGGCATGTTTGGATGGGCTTTTTGTATCTCATCGAAAAGCGCCATGCCATCCATTTCATCCATACGTAAATCACTGATCACTAAATCTAATTTTTCTTTTTGTAAGATTTTTAGCGCTTCAGGGCCGCTCTCCGCGGTAGTGACTTTAAAGCCTTCACTACTCAAACGCATACCTAACAGTTTCAGAAGACTTGGGTCATCGTCAACTAGTAACAAATTTGCTGACTTACGATTCGTCATTTTTGTTCATTCTCCGATGAATTTTGCTCTACTGGAGAAGATGCGCTGCTATCAGGCTTTGGCTCTTCAGAGGAAATAGGTTTATCTCCTTCAACCCCATTTTCTACCTCTTTTTCGGTTTCGTTCGTGCTTTTCTTACGAGAAGAAAGCTGACGTTCAATATCCGTTAAGTTTTCAAGCTTACGGGAGGTCGTATTCAGTTCGAAAGCCAATTTAGCATTATCTTCTTTCAAGCGGTCGAGCTTTGTATCCATTTCTTGTTGTAGGCGCTTATAACGAGCCCCCGCATCTGACAAGTTGATAATTTGCACCTGTTGCTCACGCCATAATTGCAATAATGGCCGTACTGCTGTTGGAAAATTCAAACTATACGTATTAATGCTATCCAGCATTTTGCGACGTTCAGCAATAGACGGATCTGCAGAATTCAACAAAATGTTCTGTTGAAATGCACTCGACCAGTTTGTTACCTCGATTTTACCTGCTTCCTCACGTGCTTGACTGGTTTCAGTACGATCGGCACAATCCATCATTCGCAACCAAAATAGCGCGTTTTCCCGTGCAGTAGGTTGGTCATTGTTCCAGATCGTTTCACATGATGTATACCGATAGTCCGTAACTTTTACCTCAGGCACAACGACTTGCGCTAGAGTTTCGAGCGGTGACTGGCCATTTTTAGCGACACATCCACTTAAGATTAGGGAAAATAAGACCGCCCCAAAATTGAGCCCTGTACGTCCCATCACATAAGGTACTCTTCGATTATTTTTACTTAACGATGCGTTACGGTAAAGTACCGCCCAAACACCTGTAGACCGATTTACCATTATTCATTCTCTGCGGTTAGAGGCAGTTCAATTCTAAAACAGACATCTGCTGATTTAGTGGGAACAAGAGAAAGCTCGCCCCCCATTTGTTTAATACAATCTTGCGCAATACTTAGCCCTAGCCCACTTCCTTTAACAGCACCTTTTCTTTGTAATGAGCCTTGATAAAAAGGTTCAAAAATCATGCTTTGCTCAGATTCAGGAATTGGCGTACCCGTATTCGCAACTTCAATTAGCAATTTATTGCCTGTTTGGCGACTAGAGATCCAAATATTACCTGATTCGCCGCCATAGTGCACCGCATTGGAATAGATATTATCAATAACTCGCCCAAGAAGTGAGGGTTCAGCTAAACAGCTATCCACTTTTAAACGCACTTCTGTTTTGATGTTTTTAGCCCGTGCGGGTAAGTTATGTGCTTTGACGATATCTTCAATGAGCTTTTGTAAATCAACAATCTGTGCTTCTGGTGGGTCATCTACAAGCTTACGATTATAGTCAAGTAATTGCTCAATAAGTTGCTGAAGATGCTTACTACTGTGATCCAAAATTTCTACAACTTCTTTTTGAGACACCGTTAATGGTCCAGCTACCTCATCAGCAAGTAACTCCGTTCCTTCACGCATACTTGCAAGAGGTGTTTTTAATTCATGTGAAATATGGCGAAGAAATTCATGACGCTGTGATTCAAGCCATGCTAATCGCTCACTTAACCAAATAATACGCTGCGCAATTGTCCGTAATTCCCTAGGGCCTTTAAAGCGCTCAATATTATTGGCTATCGTGCGTCCAGTTCCAAGACGGTTAATCATTCGTTCGATAGCTTTAACTGGGCCAATAATCATCCTTGTGAATAATGCAACTAGTAAAGCGCTTAATAAGAATAAAATTAAGCTCTGCCAGCCAAATAATTGACCTTTATTCGCAATTGCTTTTTGTAACTGTTCTCCACGGCTAAAAATCACATCACGAGTTTCTTGCACTAATGAGGCATTTTCGGCAGAAAACTGTTCTAAAGCTCGTGTAATTTTTTCTGTCGGCTCATTGTTTTCACAAGCGACCGTTTTAAGTGCATCCAAAGTGTTAGTCAATGCGGAGGTGTCTGACGAAGTGGGTAAGATTGTTTTCTGACGCTCGAACATTTGCTGATAATCTGCAAACTGTTTCTGATATTGCGTTTGCAAGGTGGGATCTTGTAACACACAATATTGACGATAGCTCCGTTCCATTTCTAAGGCGAGACTACTCATCACTTCACTACGCCGTGCGTCAAGCAACGTGGTTTTATTGATATTGGCAGCTTGGTTACTAAGTTGCTCCAGACTTTGATATGCCTGGTAAGCGAGTACTAATAAAGGAAGTAGTACAAGCCAAAATGCCATCACAACGAGTTGGCGCAAGGAGCGCGGGAAAAAACGCCATTTACTCAATACATTCATCTCATACCCATTCAACGTATTGCAATGGTAGCAGAACTCTTTGTCATGCGAAAAGCACAATCCAAATTATGTGTCCCATAGCGTTAAAATCAGACTAAGTGTAACAACTAAAAGCAATGAACGTGCCAATTTAATTGGTAAAAAATGATAATTTTCAGATAGGTATGTTCATCGCTCCGGATGTTCCTTTTTCGCATAAACGAAAGCATAAAAGAATCGATAGGTCTTATTAAATGAATTCTTTCGTCTTTTCTTTAGTTTTTGCTTTAAAAATAAAACGCTCAGCTATGCCCTAAATAATTCGGATTGCAGCTAGGCGCCAAGTGAAGATATCTCTATAAGTATGTGATTCGGGTAGACGAGAGCAGCCAACAACGCTGTGGTACAAAGTATGACGGGCATTATGGTGGGCATAAAATAGGAAGGCGGGATAAAGGACTTACCTTTACCCCGCCAGCGATAACAACTACTCTGATTCTGATGGTTACTGCTTTTATATAATTATGCCTTTACATTAAAGATAATTATATAGGTGGTGCCTCACTCCACGTGTCGCCCTGTGTTTGATAAGGCCCGAAGGCGAATATCTGTGCTGTTGGACGGTAGGCACCTTACTTTGGCGTCATTCTTGGTTTATGTGGTATGTACCCAACTAATTTTGGACCTACATAAGAAGTTGAATGAGCAACTGAATATTATTATGCACATGCCGTGCCAACTTTTCAATTTATTTTTTAACACATTAAAAAATAAGACAATTTATTTTTTACCATCTATTCAGTGATTCTGGATACACTGAAACGGTTTATCTCTTTCTCAATATTGTCGCTAATTTAAGACACCCTAAACATCAAATTTATAAATCTATATTTATCAATAAGATAAATGTCTCCTTTTGGCGACACCCCAAAGTGGCGTCTGTCGCTATTTTTATACACCTTGTTTTTTGGTCATTTATTATTCAATATGAATAAGTTTGCGTGAAAATTTTACCCCAATAAAAAAATTGCTCGTCATTATGGATGAACAGCAGAATTTTACATTCTGCTGGTAGCTAATCTTTCTCGATATTGATATAAGATTTCCCAATATCCTACTCATCAAATTGATAAAAAATATGATAAAAATCGCTTTAGTTGATGACCACGTGGTTGTGCGTTCTGGTTTCGCTCAACTTTTAACACTGGAACCCGATATTTCTGTTGTTGGGCAATATGCGAATGCCCAAGAAGCTTGGCCTAATTTGCTTAATTTGGATATCGATGTCGCCATCATGGATATATCGATGCCAGATGAAAACGGTTTACAGCTTTTATCACGTTTACGTCAAAAAAAGTCTGATTTTCGCACCATTATATTGAGCATTTATGATACCCCAGCCTTTGTGCAAAGTGCTTTAGATGCGGGAGCCAGCGCGTATTTAACTAAACGTTGTGGCCCTGAAGAGTTAGTGCAAGCTGTTCGCTCTGTCCACCAAGGCGGCTGCTACTTATGTTCCGATGCTATGCGAGCACTACGCCACTCACCTCAACAACAGCAAAGCCTACATGAATTGACACCTCGGGAACGGGAAGTATTTGATTTATTAGTTGCTGGCTTGAGTGTAAAAGTGATCGCAGAGCAACTTGAATTAAGCCATAAAACCGTGCACGTTCACCGCGCAAATATATTAGGCAAATTGCAATGCGAAAATACCATCGACCTTGTTCACTACGCGCTAGAACATAATCTAATTTCACGGTAATTTAGGCATGAATAAAAGCTTACGGTTAACGCTGCAATCCATCTTCTTATTTTTTACTTATTCGCTGTTATGGATTGGGTTGTGGATCATCGGCTTTTATTTAAGTCAAAACAGTTTTCAGGCAACTTTATTTCTGCCGCAAGGCTTACGCCTAGCATTGATGATTATCCTTTGGCGACGCTACTGGCCAACACTGCTACTTAGCGAAGGGATATTAAATTTTTGGTTATCATCAGAGCAACTTCTCTTCCAACCTATTTTACTGTTATCACCGTTATTAAGTCTCGGTGTTGCTTTTGTTATTCAAAATATCTGGTGGCGTTATACGTTATATTGGCAGCGGTTATTATTATTACTCGCAGGCGTTGCGGCAAATAGTGTATTACATGCTTTATTATTCAGTGGGTTATCATCTTATTCCATTAGCCAATTATTCCTAACAACATTCACCGGAGGGATACTGCTTTCTCCTTTTGTTTACCTTATTTATGAATATCTACACGAACAGCACTACCAAATGCTCCTTGATTATGGGACGCCAGATAAGCAATTACGAACCTCTTTAATTGTTTGGTGTTTTCTATTTTGTGTCGTTGGGCTCAGCGCCCAAGTATTTTTTGCTCCCGAAATTGAACGGTTAATTGTCTTACTGGTGTTTATTCCTAACGTTTTTATGGCTTATCGTTATGGCTGGCAAGGTGGCGTACTTTCTGCATTATTAGGTAGTTTAATCATTACTTTTGCCCGGCAATTTCACGGTGCATTTGCTGATTTAGAAGAATTAGAAATGTTTCTCAGCACTCAAGCCTTAATTGGTATTGGCCTTGGGATAGCAATTAGCCGACAAAAACAGCTGGCGAGTAACCTACAACGTTATCGCCAACGCTTAGAAGAAGAACTAAAAACACGGCGCGACTTAATGTTGCAGCTCGTGCATACCGAAGAAGATATCAAAAAAGCGATTGCCCGTGAGCTGCATGATGAAATTGGGCAAAATATCACCGCGATTCAAATTCAGTCGATGTTAGTGAAAAAAACAGCAACAGATGACATCAGCCACCAAGCAGCAAGTCAAATAAATGAATTAGCGCAACAAATTCATCAATCTACGCGGCAATTATTGCGCCAGTTGCGCCCTCCTGTGTTAGATGAAATGTCGCTTGAAAATGCACTAACACACTTAATTGCTGAATTTTCTTTTCCACAGAATAATATTCAATGCCACTTTCATTATGGCTTACAAACAACACCGATCAATGAAACAGTGTTGTTTACGCTTTATCGCCTCGTCCAAGAGTTACTTAACAATATCAGTAAACATGCAAAAGCCACACAAATCCACATATCTCTTAAGCAAATAGGTGACTCGATCCAGCTTGTTGTTAATGATAATGGCGTCGGCATTCCATTTAGCAAACGCACTAGTGGCTTTGGGTTGCGCGGTATTGAGGAGCGAGTTCGAGCCTTAGGTGGTGATTGGACATTAACAACCCAAAACGGAACACAAATAAGTGTTAACTTGCCCACATTTTAAGATAAAACATCGCAAAACTAGGAATAATTCCTAGCCCTCTAATACCTTCTCTCATCCTTTTTGTTAAAAACTTGATTACATTTTCCTTAACAAGAGAAACCGCCCTATGACAGGTAAAGACACGTTGAGTCTGGATAACACGTATCGTTTTTGGCGTCGCCGCTTAATGCTATCAATGATTATTGGTTATGCCACTTTTTACCTCACACGAAAGAGTTTTAACTTCGTGATGCCTGTTATGCAAAACGAACTGTTTCTTGATAAAAGTGACATAGGTTGGATAGCGACGTCATTTTATTTGACTTACGGAATCTCCAAGTTTCTTTCAGGGATTTTCCACGATATTACAGGATACCGTTGGTTTATGGGGGTTGGCTTAGTGATGACGGGGTTACTCAACATCATTTTTGCCTATTGCTTATCGTTTCCAGCGTTATTAATTGTTTGGACATTAAATGGCTTTTTCCAAGGTTGGGGTTGGCCGCCTTGTGCACGCATTCTAACGCATTGGTATTCACGTAATGAACGTGGCTTTTGGTGGGGATTATGGAATATCTCCATCAACCTTGGGGGAATGTTACTGCCCTTGCTTACCGCATTATTGGCGACCCAATACAGTTGGCAAATGGCCTTAATTGTCCCTGGTGTTATTGGTGTCATTATTGGGCTGTGGTTATGTCGTCAATTACGTGGCACACCGCAAGAAGAGCAGCTTCCAAGCGTTGGGCAGTGGCGACACGATGTTTTGGAGTTACGCCAAGAGCGCTTATCGCCGCCAATGCCAATGCTAGTGATATTAAAAGATGCCATCATTTTTAACCGTATGATTTGGTTATTGGGCTTCTCCTATATTTTGGTTTATCTCATTCGCATGGCGATAAATGATTGGGGAAATCTATGGTTAACAGAGAAACATGGCACCAATTTACTCAGTGCGAATGCAACATTATCGTTATTTGAGCTGGGCGGATTATTAGGGGCACTCTGCTCTGGTTGGGGCTCTGATATTCTGTTTCGTGGCCAACGAGCGCCTATGATCCTGCTGTTTTCATTGGGTCTTTGTGTCTCAGTAAGTGCCTTATGGTTAACGCCAATTCATCACTATGCTTTATTGGCTGCATGCTTCTTTGCGATTGGATTTTTTGTTTTTGGACCACAAATGTTAATCGGTCTAGCTGCAACAGAATATTGTCATAAAAAAGCAGCTGGAGCGGTAACAGGTTATCTCGGTTTGTACGCCTATTTAGGGGCGGCGATTGCCGGGTGGCCACTCTCTCAAGTCATTGCACATTATGGTTGGTCAGGCATGTTTTCCTTACTTGCCAGTGCCGCGGCTTTGATGGGATTACTGCTAATGCCTCTATTGATTGCCAATGTCAGCAAACGAGAGCATTTGGCGGGCACTGTTTCACCCTCTGATAATAAAACCTGAATAAAGGACTGACAATGAAACTGAAAACTCTCTCTACGCTTGTTGCTGCAGGCTTATCCCTTGCAGCTATTACTACCACTGCAAATGCTGCGGGCCGTTTAGTTGTTTACTGTAGCGCCACTAACGCCATGTGTGAAACTGAAACACAAGCTTTTGCTAAGAAATATGATGTCAAAACCACCTTTGTACGTAATGGTTCTGGCAGTACGTTAGCCAAAATCGAAGCTGAAAAACGAAACCCACAAGCTGACGTGTGGTACGGCGGTACATTAGACCCACATTCACAAGCAGGGGAAATGGATTTACTTGAACCATACAAATCGCCAAATCTGGCTGAAATCATGCCACAATTCCAAGACCCTGCAAAACGTAAAGGTAATTACTCTTCCGCAGTTTACATCGGTATTTTAGGGTTTGGCGTTAACAAAGACCGCCTAAAAGAGAAAGGGTTACCTATCCCAACTTGCTGGAAAGATTTAACCAAACCTGAATATAAAGGCGAAATTCAAATTGCAGACCCACAAAGTTCAGGAACCGCTTATACCGCATTAGCCACTTTCGACCAATTATGGGGTAATGAGCAAGCCTTTGATTACCTTAAAAAATTAAACTCAAATATCTCTCAATATACTAAGTCAGGTATTGCCCCAGCACGTAACGCCGCTCGCGGTGAGTCGGCCATTGGTATTGGCTTTTTACATGATTATTCATTAGAAGTGGAAAATGGCGCGCCATTAGAGCTTATCGCACCATGCGAAGGTACTGGCTATGAAATTGGCGGGATCAGTATCCTGAAAAATGCACGCAATATGGATAACGCGAAACTGTTTGTTGATTTCGTCTTATCGAAAGAAGCCCAAGAGTTAAGTTGGAAAGAAGGCAAATCTTACCAAATCTTAACCAATACGACAGCTGAGTCATCTCCTATTTCTTTAAAACTCAATGAGTTAAACCGAATTAATTACGATATGGACAAATACGGTGATGCTGATGTCCGTAAGAACCTTATCAATAAATGGGTAACAGAAGTCAAAATGAGCAAATAGCTATCTCGTGCGGTGGCCATCCACCGCACTGAGCTCTTACTAAACTAAAATAAAAATTAAATTTAATTAAGCTCTGAATAATTTGAGTTGTCGCCAGCGCCGCATGACGTTATCCCTAAACGCATACAAAAGTATGTGACTGGGGTAATGGAGTGAAGCCAACACTGTGACAGCGCAATATATGACGAGCTTAGGGGGAACTATGTCTCAAACCCTAACCTTATCGACCTCAACCAAAAAAGATAGCATATTTTTTTGGCTGCTGATTGCTTGGCTAGGTTTCGCGTTGCTGCCTTCTTGGAGCTTAGACTATGGCGTACTTGACTCAACACAAGACGAAATCATAGCGGCTTACGGTTGGAGCAACCTAAACATTAGCTGGCTCTGGTATTTATTGCCTTCTATTTTATTTATTCGCCCGTTAACACCAGCGGATCGTTACCATAAAACCCGCCATTATTTCGATATTGGCGTGGCGGTTGTCACCGCAGCCGTGGTGATCTTAACCTCCTATTTTGAAGGAAAAGGGTTAGGTTACTCAACTATTGTACTATTTATCGCCTTGGGTATGGTGATGACACTGGCGTTAACTCGACTTGAGTGGCTCGGTGGAGACCAATTCGTTATTGGCTCGCTGATCACCGTTGTGGCCTTAATAGCCCTATTCATTGTGTTCCCAAGTGTCGCTATTTTCATTCCGATGTTTACTGATGGAAATGGGGACTTTGCACCATTCGCCTTTGTGGCAATTTTGACGCAATCGCATATTGTCCAAGTTATTATTAACTCAGTATTTTTATCATTGGCCGTAGGTGCTGGTTGTACTTTCTTTGGTTTGATTTTAGCCATTTATACTTCACGCATCGCCAAACGCTCCGCTATTATTGGTCGCGTGTTTTCTATTTTACCTATCGTCACACCCCCCTTCGTTGTCGGTCTAGGGGTCACGTTGATGATGGGGCGCTCAGGCTATATTACTGAGTTTCTTGCCGCCTATATGGGCCTTGAAAATACCAACTGGTTATATGGCTTCACCGGTATTTGGTTGGCTCAAGTCCTCGCATTTACCCCTATGTCATTCATGATTTTAGACGGTGCAATTAAAACCATTCACCCATCTTTAGAAGAAGCATCTTATACTTTACGTGCCAACCGTTACCAAACTTTCTTTAATGTATTTATGCCATTATTGAAACCTGCTTTGGCAAACGCATTTTTAATCGTTATCGTACAATCGCTGGCTGACTTTAGTAACCCATTGGTTCTAGGCGGTAACTTCGACGTACTCGCGACGCAAATTTACTTCTATATCACCGGCTCCCAATTAGATTATCAAGCTGCCAGTACCTTAGGTGCGTCATTATTAGTGTTCTCACTATTAGTGTTCTGCGTACAGTATATGTGGATAGGTAAACGCTCCTATGTCACCGTATCAGGAAAATCTTACCGTGGTGATGTTCAGCCTTTACCAACGTCATTAATTGCCACTGTGACCACTTTCTTAGCGATTTGGGTTGCATTTAACGTATTGTTATACGGCAGTATTTTCTACGGTAGCTTTACCGTTAACTGGGGTGTTGATTACACCTTAACTTTCGATAACTTTATAAAATTATTCGGTCAAGGAATGAGCGATGGTGCGTGGCCATCATTGTTGGATACCCTTCTGTACGCCGGTATTGCCGCCCCCATCACCGCGATCCTCGGTTTATTAATTGCCTATATTGTGGTTCGCCAAGAGTTCCGCGGTAAAAAGACCATCGAATTTACCACGATGCTGTGCTTTGCCGTACCGGGAACAGTTGCGGGCGTGTCATACATCTTAGCCTTTAACGATTCCCCATTTTATTTAACGGGAACTGCCGCTATCGTCATTATATCAATGACCATGCGTAACGTTCCTGTCGGGATCCGTGCAGGTATTGCAGGCTTAGGGCAAATTGATAAATCGTTGGATGAAGCCTCTCTCAGCTTACGGGCGGGTTCAATGCGTACCATCTTCTTTATCTTACTGCCATTGTTGCGCCCAGCCATTTTATCAGCGCTGATCTATAGCTTTGTCCGTGCGATCACCACGGTCAGTGCGATTGTATTCTTGGTTACTCCTGATACTCGCGTCGCTACAGCCTATATTTTGAACCGTGTAGAAGACGGTGAATATGGCGTTGCTATTGCCTATGGCTCAATCCTGATTGTCGTAATGTTGGCAATTATTTTCTTATTTGACTATTTGATTGGCGAAGCCCGTGTTTCACGTTCCAAAGCCAAAAATGCAGAGTAATCACGGAGTAACTGACATGACACAACATAATTTTGTTGAACTAAAAAATGTGACTAAACGCTTTGGCAACAATACCGTCATCGATGATTTAAGTCTTTCTATTCCGCAAGGTAGCATGGTGACCCTACTCGGCCCATCCGGTTGCGGTAAAACTACCGTATTACGCCTAGTGGCGGGGTTAGAAAAACCCACTGAAGGCCGCATGTTTATTGATGGCGAAGATGTGACAGACCGTTCAATTCAACAGCGTGATATTTGTATGGTTTTCCAATCCTACGCCCTATTCCCACATATGTCGTTAGGGGATAATGTCGGTTATGGCTTAAAAATGTTAGGATTACCCAAAGCGGAAATTAAAAAACGAGTTGAAGAAGCATTAGAGTTAGTGGATTTGGCCGGTTTTTCTGACCGTTTTGTTGACCAAATTTCTGGAGGTCAGCAGCAGCGTGTAGCCTTAGCTCGTGCATTGATACTCAAACCTAAAGTGCTATTATTTGATGAGCCATTGAGTAACTTGGATGCAAATTTGCGTCGTAGCATGCGTGAAAAAATTCGTGAGTTACAGCAACAGTTCAATATCACCTCTTTATATGTCACCCATGACCAAAGCGAGGCTTTTGCGGTTTCGGATATGGTTCTAGTGATGAATAAAGGGAAAATCATGCAGTTAGGTTCACCGCAAGAGCTATACCGCCAGCCAGCGTCAAAATTTATGGCGAGCTTTATGGGGGATGCAAATATTTTCCCTGCAACTCTTAGCGCTGACTCGGTGGATATTTTCAATTATCGTTTACCGCGTCCAGAGCAGTTTGTTACAGATAAAACTGCGGTGACTGTGGGGGTTCGTCCTGAAGCCATCACACTGAGTTTGCAAGGCGAAGATAGCCAATGCTGCACAGTTACTCACGTTGCTTATATGGGACCTCAATACGAGGTCACTGTTGATTGGCACGGTCAATCTATGTTACTGCAAATTAATGCGACGCAGTTGCAACCCACTATTGGGGAAAAACTTTATTTGCAGATCCACCCATACGGCATGTTTATCTTAACCGAAAAAGAATAATTTCTAATTCAATCACTTAAACCGTCTCTTCATGGTGACGGTTTTTTTCGTTATTAAGTCCAATTAAAAAAGCAGAAAAGTTTCCCCTTCTGCTTTTCTTAACAAACCAATTAATTATAAAAATGCTTTATATGGTAATTCAGGTTCATTTTTGAAAATATCACTAAAGCCACGGAAATGTTGATAATGCATGCGGTCTTTATCGGTTGGATAAGTATATCTCCCACCCACTTGCCAGAAGAACGGGGCAAATTTATATTGCAAACGCTCTTTTTTCATATTCCACAACACTTCTATTTCACGCGGGTCATTTTGGAAGTTTGCCCAAATATCATGGTGGAATGGAATAACCCGCTCACAATCTAATGATTCTGCTGCACGTAAAATATCCGATGACGTCATTTTATCCGTCACACCACGTGGGTTTTCGCCAAAAGAAAGCAGTGCGACATCAATATTGTAACGGTTACCATGCGCCGCATAATAGTTTGAATAATGTGAATCGCCGGAATGATAAATAGAGCCGCCAGTTGTTTCTATCAAGTAGTTCACCGCACGAGAATCCATGCCATCTAAAATTTGCTTATCAGTGGAAGAAACACCCTGTGGCAATGTCACCAATGCTGTGCGGTCAAATGAATCTAACACACGGATTTTCATATCCCCTACTTCCAGTACATCGCCAACTTTGGCGACTACACAACGCTCTACTGGTACGCCCCACTTAATCCATAAATCTACACAGGCTTGAGGACCAATAAATTTAACGTGGTCGCCGCAATTTTGCATTACCGCCGCCGCCACATTCACATCAATATGGTCAGCATGGTCATGAGACGCTAAAATCGCATCAACATTTTTAATGGCAAACGGGTCTAAAGGGAAAATCGCAGTGCGTAAGTTTGGTTGTAGCGCTTCAACTCCCCCCATGCGCATCATTTGGTGTTGCTTATTCATCAATGGGTTTTTCTGTGTTTTTTTCCCTGTTCCACACCAAAAATCGATACAAACATTGGTATTTCCCTCACTTTTTAACCAAATCCCTGTGCATCCTAGCCACCACATTGAAAAGGTATTAGGTTCAACAACCGTTTTTTCAATTTCTTCATTTAGCCACGTTCCCCACTCAGGAAATGTACTTAAAATCCAAGATTCACGTGTGATTTCATTAACTTTGCTCATAGTCATAATACCTTTTTCAAGAATTTTAGATGTAGGGAGCCTGATGCCTTAATCGAGAAATTAAGGCATGAAGGCTGAATTGGTTTAAATGTTAAAAATTAGGTATACGACGGAATTAAACCAGTATCACTCGCGTGCCCTGTGCGGCAATCGCTTTGATAACCTCAGAGTTGGCATTTCTTCCAGTAATAAGAACATCTATCTTATTAGCTGGGCAAAATAACATTCCGGTTCGATGACCCACTTTTGAACTGTCTACAACAACGACTAATTTATCAATTTGGTCAAGCATTTGTTGTTCTGCTACCGCAGTTAGCATGTCAGCTTTATATAAGCCAGCCTCTGTTAACCCTTTCCCTGATGTGAACATCCAGTTACCTGCATAACCCATTAACGTGTTCAAAGCCGGATTCAAAAAAATGTTTTGTGCTTTGTTATACTGCCCACCTATTAGAATTACGTCATCATGGTCTTGGTCAATCAAATAGCTCGCTAATGGAAAATAATTAGTCACAATTTGTACGTTTTTCCCGCATAATTGCTGCCCTAACATAAACGCGGTAGAACCACAGTTAATGACAGCGCTTTCCCCAGGAAGACAAAGCGCTGCCGCTTTAATTGCGATTTCAGATTTTTCTTCATAGTGCTCAGTACTGTTAATGTTTAACGGTGTCCACTTACGTTTTTTATTTTCAATACGTTCAGCACCATTACGGATTTTTCGCAATTTACCTTGCTCATCTAACTTTGAAATATCACGACGAGCTGTTGCAGGAGACACACTAAATTGTTCGGTAATATGAGAAACATTGATCACTCGATGTGTTTCCAATAACGACAATATTTCATTGTGTCTTTGCACTTCATTCATAATCATCGCCTTATTAGTTAATAATCACCTTGATGATGGACTATGATTCAAAATGATTATTGGTGATTGGTTTTGATTCTATTTATCTCACTTACTATTGTCAACCTTTGCTCAGGTAAAAAAACAACATTTGACAAATATAAATTTACTCTATTGATATATAAGATAATTTTAAATTTTACGTGATCAGGTCGCCATTTATTTATTTTTTTGCTGGTAAAAAAACGCACAAATGAGAACAATCAAAAAAGAGCAATTCATGATTACATATGATCACATTTGATTTTTGCGAGACTGATTAGTCGCTTTAAATGATTATATCGCAATAACACCAGATACGATCAATATGATTAATCTCTGACCCAGATAAATTACAAATACAATTTGATTAGAGGTAAAAATATGGATTTTTTATACGACGCTTTCTATATTTTTTACAGCCAAGTAATGACAAAAGCGCCTCTATTATTAGGCTTAGTCACATTTATCGGTTATTGGCTATTAAAGCGCGATGGCACGACAATCCTCAAAGGGACAATCAAAACGATTGTTGGTTTTATGCTAGTTGGCGTGGGTGCCAGTACCTTAGTGTCCAGTTTTAAACCCGTCATCGAAAAAATGTCTGAATACCATGGACTTACAGGGTCAGTTATTGACCCATATACATCAATGATGGCCACCATGGAAGCGATGGGAGATAACTATTCATGGGTGGGCTATACCGTGTTGTTAGCTCTCGCAATTAATATTCTTTTAGTCCTTTTCCGCCGCGTCACCGGTATTCGTACCATTATGCTGACAGGGCATATTATGTTTCAACAAGCAGGCTTGATCGCTGTTTTCTATTTTGTACTCGGGACGAGCATGTGGGAAACCATTATTTATTCTGCGGTATTAATGGCACTGTATTGGGGTATTTCCTCCAATATTATGTTTAAACCGACGCAAGAAGTGACGGGAGGTGCTGGGTTCTCAATAGGTCATCAGCAACAATTTGCTTCATGGATAGCAACCAAAGTTGCTCCGAAACTGGGCGATAAAAAAGACAGCGTAGATAATTTAAAACTGCCCAAATGGTTGCATATATTCCATGACAGCATTTCCGCCACCGCCATTGTGATGACCTTATTCTTTGGCGTTATTCTGATTTCTTTTGGCATTCCCAACCTACAAACCATGGCAGGTACCACTCACTGGACTATTTATATCATTGAAACGGGTTTAAAATTTGCCGTTGCCATCCAAATCATTGTTACCGGTGTACGCATGTTTGTCGCTGAATTATCTGAAGCTTTCAAAGGTATTTCAGAGCGCGTGATCCCCAATGCTGTTCTTGCGATTGACTGCGCCGCTATCTATGCATTCTCCCCTAATGCCATGGTATTTGGTTTTATGTGGGGTGCTATCGGGCAATTTGTTGCGGTACTCGGTATGTTGGCATTCAACTCCCCCATTATGATCATTCCAGGCTTTATCCCTATGTTCTTCTCGAACGCCACTATCGGTATTTTTGCCAACCATTTTGGGGGTTGGAAAGCCGTCATGAAAGTGTGTTTCGTGATGGGTATCATTGAAGTATTGGGTTCAGCTTGGGCAATCAGCTTAATTAATAGCCAAGGTACGGACTTTAGTGGTTGGATGGGTATGGCCGACTGGGCGCTCGCCTTCCCTGTCATTATGCAAGGTTTATCCTTCTCTAAAATGTTCTTCTTTGTCGTTGTCGCCCTCTCCCTTGTCTATATGTATTTTGCTGCAAAGAAACTTCGCGCCGAAGAAGATGCACAAAACCCAATCGAAACTGAAATGGAAACCAATGAAGAAGTCGAAGCTGCATCTATTGAACATAATGGTACTAAGCCTGTACGTATCTTAGCGGTTTGCGGCAATGGACAAGGCTCGTCCATGATGATGAAAATGAAAATTGGCCAGTACCTCGAAAAGAAAGGCATTCCTCATGTGATGGATTCTTGTGCAGTCTCCGATTATAAATCGAAATTACCAGCAACTGATATTATCGTTTCCTCTAAACACCTTAGTGCAGAAATGGATCCGGGTGATGGTAAATTCATTCTTGGCGTACAAAATATGCTCAACCCCAACTCATTTGGTGATGAACTACTCGATATCATACATACCAATTTTATAGGGAATAAATAGCATCACTCATGGGTATAGATATCGCTCATAACGGTATCTATTCACTTAATGTATAAAAATAGGAAGGCAATGATGGGATTTAAACAATCATTAATCGACAATAATTCGATACAGCTACAAGCATCCGCTGATAACTGGCGTGATGCCATTAAGATAGGCACAGACTTGCTCATCGCTTCAGGTGCGATAAAACCTAGCTATCATGAAGCAATTATCAACAGTATTGAAAAACTTGGGCCTTATATTTGTATCGCACCTAATTTAGCGCTTCCTCACGCAAGGCCTGAAGACGGGGTACTAAAAACCGCTTTTGCTTTAGTCACACTGGAAAAACCGATTGTTTTTGATGGCGAAGATGAGCCTGTTGACGTACTTATCACCTTGGCAGGCAGTTCATCCGATGAACATATGGAAGGTCTGATGGAAGTTACTCGTGTTCTCGATGATGAAGACAGTGAAACCGGCGTTGATCTTGAAAAACTACGCCGTTGCCGCACGATTGATGATGTTTATCAGGTTATTGATCAAGCATTATGCTAATTTAATGAAAATAAAAGAAAATCATTAATTAGCGATAGAGGTAATCAACTATGTATAACGTATTAGCGCTTGATTTGGATGGAACGGTTTTAACTCAAGAACATACGATCCACCCTGCAGTCAAACAAGCCATTCAACAAGCAGCAAAACAATGCCACGTCATGATAGTCACTGGTCGCCACCATACTGCTGCCCGTCCCTACTATGATGAACTCGGGCTAACTACGCCGATTATTTGTTGCAATGGTACTTATATCTATGATTACCAAAATGAAAAAGTTATCACGCACAATGCCCTTACCAAAGAGAATGCACTGACATTCATCGAATTAGCACAGAACGATAAACTGAAAATGGTGATGTACATCACCGATGCCATGGTGTATTCAAAAATCGACCCTATCGATTACATGAGTGCAATGGAACAGTGGGCTAACGACCCAACCATGGCTCATCCACCGAAAATTTATCGCATTGATTCATTTGAAGAACAAGTCCAGCAGGCTGACTATATTTGGAAGTTCGTCGTCGAAGGTGAACCGTCTACGTTAGAACGTTTCTTAAATTCCCCTTGGATTAAACAAACTTTTAATGCCGAAAAATCATGGTCAAACCGTTTCGACTTTGCCGCAAAAGGCAATAACAAAGGAACGCGTTTAGCAGAATATCTTAACTCTCAGGGTTATAACTCAAACCAAGTTATCGCTGTTGGTGATAACCACAACGATATCTCCATGATTGAGCTAGCGGGCCTAGGCGTAGCAATGAAAAATGCCGATGACACGGTGAAATCCCATGCGAATGCTATCTGTGCTACAGATAATAACGGTGATGGCCTTGCGCGTCTAATCCATGAAAATATTTTAGGACAATCACAATGACAAAGCCTTTGATCCAAATTGCATTAGACCAAACCAACTTACCTGCCGCACTCGAAGTGGCTGAAAATGTACACACTTTCGTTGATATTATTGAGGTGGGTACAATTTTAGCGTTCGCTGATGGCATGAATGCGGTCTCTACTTTACGTCAAAAATACCCTAATCACATTCTGGTTTGCGATATGAAAACCACCGATGGGGGAGCCATTTTATCGAGAATGGCATTTGAAGCAGGAGCAGATTGGATCACAGTCTCAGCCGCGGCGCATATTGCCACTATTGCTGCCTGCAAAAAAGTTGCCGATGAGTTTAATCGTGAGATCCAAATTGAAATTTATGGTAATTGGACTTTTGAAGATGCCAAAAATTGGGTCGATTTAGGTATTTCCCAAGCGATTTACCACCGCTCCCGCGATGCTGAACTCGCCGGTATTGGCTGGACCAATGAAGATATCGAAAAAATGCGAAAACTGTCTGATTTAGGGCTAGAACTGTCCATTACTGGCGGTATCGTGCCGGAGGATATCCATTTATTTAACGGTATCAAGGCCAAAGCCTTTATTGCTGGCCGTGCATTAGTAGGCGATAAGGGTAAAAAAACGGCAGAAGCATTACGTGAGCAAATCAACCGTTTTTGGAAATAGTAATTAGGAATAATTCTGATTCAAAAACCAACCTTTCCGTTTAAAACTAGCTCGATTAAAATTCAGGCCAGCAAAATAGCTGGCCTTTTCAACAATCTATCGAGCTTGTGATTTATTAACCTAATTGCTTACGTGCATTACGGAAAATCCGCATCCATGGGCTGTCCTCTCCCCAATTTTCAGGGTGCCATGAATTGCTTACCGTACGGAAAACACGCTCAGGATGCGGCATCATAATCGTTGCACGGCCGTCTTTCGAGGTTACAGAAGTAATTCCATTAACTGACCCGTTCGGGTTAGCTGGATATTCCTCTGTCACTTGGCCATAGTTATTCACGAAACGCATCGCCACCAGCCCGTTATCTTCTAATTGCTGTAAATGTGCCGCTGCACGTGTTTCCACTTGCCCTTCACCATGAGAAACAGCAATAGGCATACGAGAGCCTGCCATATCTTGCAGTAATAACGATGGGCTATTCGCAATTTCTACTAAACTAAAGCGCGCTTCAAAACGTTCTGAACGGTTACGTACAAAGCGAGGCCAGAATTCCGCACCAGGGATCAGCTCATGTAAGTTCGACATCATCTGGCAACCATTACACACCCCAAGAGATAAGGTATCTGGGCGGTTAAAGAACGTAGCAAATTCATCACGAACTTTATTATTGAATAAAATAGATTTTGCCCAACCTTCACCCGCACCTAATACGTCCCCATAAGAGAAACCACCACAAGCCACCAATGTTTGGAATTGTTCCAAAGACAAGTTACCTGCAAGTAAATCACTCATGTGCACATCAACCGCATCAAAACCAGCACGGTCAAAAGCGGCGGCCATTTCCACATGCGAGTTCACGCCTTGTTCGCGTAAAACAGCCACTTTAGGGCGCACGCCTGACAAAATAAACGGCGCTGCGATGTCTTCTTCAATGTCATACGTCAGTTTCACATTCAAACCAGGGTCCTGGTTATCCTGTTTCATCGCATGCTCTTCGTCTGCACACACTTCGTTATCACGTAAGCGTTGCATTTGCCAAGTAGTTTCAGCCCACCATTGACGCAATAAACTACGAGATTCACGATATACAACCGTATCTCGGCTATTAATAATCACGACATCATCATGTATTGCAGAACCTAAATAATGAACGCAACCTGCCAGCCCTGCTTGCTCAAAACATTCCGCTACATACGCTCTATCGGCTTCATTAATTTGAATGACTGCTCCTAGCTCTTCGTTAAATAACGCCGCAAGCGTGTCTTCATCAAAAGAGCTGATATCAACATTAATACCGCAATGACCCGCAAAAGCCATTTCTACTAAAGTGACGAATAAACCACCATCTGAGCGGTCATGGTAGGCTAGAAGTTTTTGCTCTGATAACAACTTCTGAATTGTATTAAAGAAGCCAAGTAATACTTCAGGACTGCGTACATCAGGGGCTTTATTACCTAACTGACGATATACCTGTGCGAGCGCAGAGCCGCCCAGCGCATTATTGCCTTGCCCAAGGTCAATTAATAACAAGGCATTATCATTAGTTACTTTTAATTCAGGTGTCACTGTCAAGCGAACATCTTCAACACGACCAAATGCACTAATCACCAAAGAAAGTGGCGAGGTCATTTCGCGTTCTTCGCCATCTTGCTGCCAACGCGTTTTCATTGACATGGAGTCTTTACCAACTGGGATAGTTAAACCTAACGCAGGGCACAGTTCTTCTCCTACCGCTTTAACCGCTTCATATAGACCTGCATCTTCACCAGGGTGCCCAGCTGCTGCCATCCAGTTAGCCGACAATTTAACGCGTTTTAAATCTTGCACATAAGAACATGCGATATTAGTTAATGCTTCCCCAACTGCCATTCGTGCTGATGCAGCAAAGTCTACCAATGCTACTGGTGTTCTTTCACCTATTGACATGGATTCCCCATAGTAGCTATCTAAGCTAGCGGTGGTTACCGCGCAGTCAGCAACAGGAATTTGCCATGGGCCAACCATCTGATCACGTGCCACCATACCCGTCACTGTGCGGTCACCAATGGTGATTAAGAATGTTTTTTCAGCTACTGCAGGCAAATGTAGAACACGCTTCACCGCTTCATTTAAATTAATCGCTGTTCTATCTAATGAATCGGGCTCTGCCTTTAATGTTGTTACATCACGCAGCATTTTTGGTGTTTTACCCAGTAAAACATCCAAAGGCATATCTATAGGTTGGTTAGAAAAGTGTTCATCATTCAGTGTTAAATGTCGCTCTTCAGTCGCCTCCCCAATCACGGCAAATGGCGCACGTTCACGTTCACAAATCGCCGTAAAGACAGAAAGCTGCTCAGGTGAAACTGCCATCACATAGCGCTCTTGAGACTCATTACACCAAACTTCTAGCGGGCTCATGCCCGGTTCATCATTAAGAATTTTACGTAACTCAAAACGTCCACCGCGGCCACCATCACTCACCAGCTCAGGCATGGCATTCGATAAACCACCTGCGCCCACATCGTGGATAAATAAGATAGGGTTATCATCACCAAGCTGCCAGCAACGGTCGATAACTTCTTGGCAACGGCGTTCCATTTCGGCATTATCACGTTGTACCGAAGCAAAATCGAGATCTGCGTCTGATTGGCCTGATGCCATTGATGATGCAGCCCCGCCACCTAACCCAATGTTCATTGAAGGGCCACCGAGTACAATCAGTTTTGCACCAACCGTAATATCGCCTTTTTGTACGTGATCTGCACGGATGTTTCCGATACCACCCGCTAACATAATAGGCTTATGGTAACCACGTAATTCTTCACCATTGTGGCTGTTAACTTTTTCTTCATACGTTCTGAAATAACCTAATAGCGCAGGACGACCAAATTCATTATTGAATGCCGCCCCACCTAATGGCCCTTCCATCATAATATCCAAAGCCGTCACAATGCGCTCTGGTTTACCAAAATCTTCTTCCCAAGGCTGTTCAAAACCGGGAATGCGTAAGTTAGAAACAGAAAAACCGACTAAACCAGCTTTTGGCTTCGCGCCACGCCCTGTTGCGCCTTCATCACGAATTTCACCGCCAGAGCCTGTTGCTGCTCCCGGCCATGGTGAAATCGCTGTTGGGTGGTTATGAGTTTCCACCTTCATTAAGATATGAGCATCTTCTTGGTGGTAGCGGTATGTACGTCCTTCAGGTTCAGGAAAAAAGCGGCCAACAGACGAACCTTCCATAACGGCGGCATTATCTTTATAAGCAGATAAAACATGGTCAGGTGTTTTTTCAAACGTATTTTTAATCATTTTAAACAGTGATTTAGGCTGTTTTTCACCATCAATTACCCAGTCTGCATTAAAGATTTTATGGCGGCAATGTTCTGAGTTTGCTTGCGCAAACATATAGAGCTCAACATCCGTTGGATTACGTTTTAACCCAGTAAATGCCTCTAACAGGTAATCAATTTCGTCATCGGCTAACGCGAGCCCCATTTCCCTGTTAGCTGTTTCCAATGCAAGGCGGCCACCTGTAATCACATCAATGGATTTCATTGGTGCCGGCTGTTGCTGCACAAACAGTGCGCTCGCTTGTTCAAAAGAAGAAAAAATGCTTTCCATCATGCGATCATGCAAAATAGCGATCACTTCATGCCACTGTTCTTGGGTCAATGCATCACTTTGAACATAATAAGCAATCCCGCGTTCGATACGCTTTACTTGGCGAAGACCACAGTTATGTGCAATATCGGTGGCTTTTGAAGACCACGGAGAGATAGTTCCCGGACGAGGAGTGACTAAAATAAGCTTACCGAATGGCTCGTGCTCAGCCAGAGAAGGACCATACTTTAACAAACTGCTCAGTTTGCCTTGCTCACTATCACTCAACGGCGCTGATAATTCAGCAAAGTGCATATACTCAGCATAGATATCCGTGACAGGAAGCTGTTTTTCTGCAAACAGCGCCAAAAGGCGGGTAATACGAAATGCTGATAGAGCAGGTGAACCACGCAAAATTTCCATCGTCTTAATTTCTCTCTTTTAAACGCCAGCCCTGAACATGAAAGCAGGGAAACCGGAACACATTATAGAGCAATGTTCATCAATACGAAACCGTTTGCGTGATTAAAAATAAAGCGATTAGTTAAATATTATTCTGTGCTAAATACGATAATATAGGTTGCACCGTTCCTAAATGTTGAGCAAAATAGCCGACTACTGGAATTATAACCATTACTTAGCCATACTCTTTTATGGACATACAGCACCAGCCAATGCACGAGAAACTATTATTTGAATAACTTAAAAGTTAACTATTTAATTATCGTGGTCATCGCGCTACTAGCAACTATGGTCATCGGTTTTAACGTCCGCTGGCCCAATACGCAGAATTCACAAATTAATAAAATTATTTCTCAAGGTGAATTACGTATTAGTGCCGTTAGCTCGCCACTTATCTATATTGATGAGCAGAAACAGCTGCGTGGGTTCGACTACGAGCTGGCTCAAGGCTTTGCCTCATACTTAGGCGTTAAACTCAAGATAACCATCCGCCCAACATTCGAGCAAATATTTGATGACCTTGAAAATGGCGATGCCGATATCGCGGTTGCGGGTTTACTGTATAACAAAGACCGTTTAGCCAAAACAAAAACTGGTCCAAGTTATCTTAATGTCACTCAACAACTTGTCTATCGCAAAGGAACAAATCGCCCCAAAAACTTCAATGAAATAACGGGTAAATTATTGGTAACAGCGGGTACGGCGCATGCAAGTACCTTGAAGGAACTCGCCAAGGAATACCCAAACCTAAAGTGGGAAGAAACCTCAAAATACAATACCAATCAAATCCTTGAAATGGTTGCCGATGGTGAGGTTGACTACACATTAGAAGACTCTATTGCCGTTGCACTACAGCAACGTATTCACCCGCAATTAGCGGTTGCTTTTGATTTATTGGATGATCATGCTGTTACTTGGTATATGCGTCGTAGTAAAGAAAACAGTTTAGATGCTGCGTTGCTTGATTTCTTCAACATCAGCCATGAAAGCGAATTACTTGCACGTCTTAATGAAAAATATTTCAGCCATGTAGAGTCTTTCGATTATTTCGACACAATGGCATTTATTAAAGCCATTGATAATAAACTCCCCGAGTATCAACCTCTATTTGAAAAATATGCTCAGGTAATTGACTGGAAATTATTAGCGGCTATTGCATGGCAAGAGTCCCATTGGGATCCTTTAGCGACCTCACCTACGGGGGTACGCGGGCTAATGATGCTAACAAAGCCAACCGCAACAACAATGGGTATTGCGGATAGGTTAGACCCGGAAGAAAGCATAAAGGGCGGCGCCGCTTATATAGCTTATATTATGGAGCGTTTACCTGAAACCATCGAAGAGGATGACCGTATCTGGTTTGCCCTTTCCGCCTATAATATGGGGTATGGGCATATGCAGGATGTCCGTAAATTAACTGAAATGTTAGGCGGAGACCCTAACCGGTGGTTAGATGTAAAAGCCCGTTTACCTTTATTGACGCAGAAAAAATATTACTCACAACTCACTTATGGTTATGCACGTGGCCACGAAGCTTATCGTTACGTTGAGAATATTCGTCGTTATCATCAAAGTTTAGTGGGTTACTTACAAAGCCAAGAAAGAAAACAGCATGCTCTTGATATTGCCCAGAAGTCACTTATTTATTTGATTTCTCCTGAGAACCATAGCACTACTGAATCTCAAGCTATGCAAAATCAGTCCCCTATTTCTGAAAAAGTTAGTATGACGAATTTAGGGAAAATGAGTTCTGCGGCGCGGCCATCTAAAACTCTTGATGAAAAAAGGCTGCCATTAGGAAAATATTTACTTTCATTACACCCATCACAAAATACCGATGAGACCGATAATGAAACACCTATCTCGCCACCAGAAGCACCTGAAAACTCGCTATAAATCATGCTGAAATAAAATAAGTGCGCTAAATTTTACTGTGTTAGCGCTTTTGTTCTTTTTTTTGCGCTCTACGCAATTTAAAAAAAGCACTCAGCATTGAAGAACATTGCTCTTCTAGAACACCACCAGTCACATCCACATAATGGTTTAGCCCGGCTTGCCCCATAATATCTAGGTAGGAACCACAAGCGCCAGTTTTAAAATCCTTAGCACCATAAACGACACGATTAATACGGCTGTGGATCATTGCGCCTGCACACATAATGCAAGGCTCTAACGTTACATATAATGTGGTATCCAATAACCGATAATTTGACAGCACTTGCCCTGCTTGTTGCAGAGCCATAATTTCAGCATGTGCTGTTGGATTATGGTCAATAATCGAACGATTCCAGCCTGAAGCAATTAAAAGATTGTCTTTAACTAAGACCGCACCAACAGGAATTTCGCCAAGATCTTGTGCTTTTAGCGCAAGTTCAATAGCTTGTTGCATCCAATACTCATCAATTTCAATTTGCGTCACTCTTACCTCTGGTCAATGCGTTTTACACGCGATTATCCTCAAATGTTAGAATGACCGCAATTAAAATGCTTTTGTCTCTGTAATAGCAACCTCATTTTAATTGCTAAAAATCGCTAATTTAGCTGCAAACCCCATAAAGAAAGCGCCTACCGTACAATTTCCAAGCTTTGCAAGGAGTTGCTTTTCACGCAAAAAACGCGCAATCAAATAGCCACTAAAAATCAATAAGCTCAGGTATAAAAAACTCACTAATTCTAAAATCGTCGCAAGTACAAGGTAAGGTACCCATGCATGTGAGTAATTAAAGTCAACAAATTGTATAAAGAAAGAAATATAAAATAAAATTGCTTTCGGGTTTGTTAAGCTCAGCACTAGAGCGCAAGTAAAGTGTTTTTCTGTTTTAATTGGGATAGCATCAATACCGTTTGGCTGCGATTTTTTATACATAAATGTGCTATATAAAATCTTACCGCCTAAATATAGTAGATAAGCCGCACCTAAATAGCGAACTATCATAAATAATGTCGGGGATGCTTTAATCACTGAAGCGACACCGATAAATGACAGGAAAATTAATATTGCATCTCCAGTAAATACCCCTAGAGCAGCCCGATAACCAAACCGAGTGCCACTCGATGTACTTGTTTTTAATACATATAATGAGTTAGGTCCTGGTACAATAATGATTAAAACTAACCCTGCCAAATAAGTCCAGAAGTTAAGAACGCCAAGATTTTCGAACATATTTTTGACCCTTTATCTTTTTTATTATTTTTATCATAACTTTCACTCTTTGTGAATATTTATTCAATTAATTAGATATATGAAATGAACTGATAATAAAGATTATTTTAAATCAAACTTATTTATGATTACTAGGCTTATTCATTATTAACAACGGAAGGAATAAATATATGCTTATTATTAGAACATTAGTATAAAATGGAGCATTCGAAGATTTCTATCCAACAAAGATGACCTTTAGTGCCGCTAAACGTAATTATTTTTTAGGGCACTCAAAAGATAAAACTTACGTTGTATACTCTATGGCAGATAATGGTAAAGTTGCCCCGAATGCTCCAGTACAAAAAGGAAAACTGAAATCCTACCTTAGTAACATTCAAGCATTCTATAATTCAGTAAAAAATAAACAATATTTATGTGGTTATAATTTAAATGAAAAAATTGTCGAATTGTACCAAATAGATGATAAAGCGGGTATACAGCCGATCAATGTTGATAACTTCAACGTTAGAGATACCATTCAATCAGCAACACTTTATATCGCTAATGGTCTTATTCATATATATAGCCAAGCAGAAAAAATAAAAACTAGAAAATCCATAGCTATTCAATAGAGGAATAATAACACCGAATTATACTTCAGTTAAAATTCAAAATACATAAGGGTCAAGTATAAGGCCATTATTGATAATAATTAAACATACTCCCCATAAAATTCTAAAAAAATCCCTTTATCATTGATTAACAAATAAATAAATAAATAAATAAATAAATAAATAAATAAATAAATAAATAAATAAATAAATAAATAAATAAATAAATAAATAAATAAATAAATAAATAAATAAATAAATAAATAAATAAATAAATAAATAAATAAATAAATAAATAAATAAATAAATAAATAAATAAATAAATAATATTTTAACATTAAAATTTTTTAATTAAAAACAACTTCCTTTTCAATTTTTTTAAATAATGCATTTCCTATTAAAATATAATTCATTTTTAGCTAATACTAAATCCATAACCAAACAGCAATAAAAAACACTAATAAAACCAAATAATTCATTTACATTCCATTAACAAAACCATTTGATTTGAATATTCCTATTTTTCAGAAGAAAGTAGCCATTCTGCATAACAATGAACTTAAAAAAATTACATTTAAATAATATGAAAAATAAGTATTGTAATTTAGTATTACTTTTTCAAGCTTTTCAATGTAAAATGGTTGCACAAAAACACAAGAATTGAATAGAAGTAACGAATAGGTGCAAGGTATAAGTTACTATTTTTTAACTTAGTCGAGTATAAGTCACTGATATGTCTTTATTAATTACAAAACGCTGTATCAATTGTGATATGTGTGAACCTGAATGCCCAAATGATGCAATTTTTATGGGTGACGAAATTTATGAGATTGACTCAAACCTATGCACTGAATGTGTAGGGCACTACGATAAGCCTACCTGCCAATCAGTATGTCCCATAAACAATACTATCATTATTGATCCCAATCATATCGAAAGCCAAGATCAGCTATGGGATAAATTTGTTATGATCCACCACGCAGACAAAATTTAAACCTCTATGATTACTTTAAGAATTCATCATTATAAAAAATAAACATAATAATATTTAGTAGTAGCTTACTTCCTATGATGAATTCTTATCAGTTTAAGCTTATATAAGTTTTCGCTTATACAATTTATTACCAAAGATTAATAAACATTATATTCTGATAATATTTATTACTATTACAATAAATATTTTCTGATACATTAACCCCTCGCATTTACCAATTTTCAAAGAGGGATATTATGACCAAATCAAGTGAAAGCGTTCAAAAAAGTAAATTTAATAATTATTACAGCACAAGTTTAGTTTATACTGTAAAAGACTATAATTACTTTATTGGTATAGCTAAGAACAAGTCTTTTGTTATTTATGAAATAACAAAAGATGGAAAAATAGATCTTAAAAATTTTGTACAAGATGGAGTGTTAGATACTTTCCATGATGACCTCCAAGTTGTTTATGAACCAAATCAAAACAAACAATTCCTTATATGTACAAACACCACTGAGTCTAAATTAGATATATTTACTATTTATGCAAATGGTTCTATAAAACTATTTGACTCTCTTGACTATAAAAGAAACTCTAAACAAGGAACAGCAATTTATGCTGAAAATGGATTTTTCTTCTTTTATGAACAATCTCAGCGAACTTTAGAGTGGGAAATTAGAAAATTTGTAAGAGAATAATATAATTTCACCATGGAAAATAGTTTTTAATTAAACTAATTACAAAGCGATGTATTATTAGCCAGTCAATTCTTTATTAACTGATTGAATGGCCATTTTATTTCATAGCGTTAAGCATAGATATTTAACTTAAAATAAGTATTGTATTCTATTTTCAGATAATATATCTTTTATATTAATAGGTTATTTATTGGCTAATCAAACAAGCAATAAATAACCTATATTTTTCTACTACTTAGAAAGACTTTAATTCTTCATAGTACTTTCAATTATCACAGTAGCTACCGCATAATGCCGCTCATCGGTAATCGAAACATGAAAGTGTGTTGCATGTATGCAGTTAGCCAACGTTAATGCCTCATCACTTAAGCTCAATAAGGGTTTCCCAAGCTTGTCATTAGTGACTTCAAATTGATTAAACGCTAGACCATTGCGAATTCCCGTACCTAGTGCTTTTGCTGCAGCTTCTTTAACTGCAAAGCGTTTTGCTAAAAAGCGAGCTGGCTTTGATTGTTGTTGGTACTGGACTAACTCAGCCTCCGTTAAAATGCGTTTAGCAAGGCTGTCACCTGTACGTTCAATCATAGACTCAATACGAGCAATTTCCACAATATCTGTACCTAACCCTACAATTGCCATTATTTACGCGCTTCCAACAGAATTTTTTTCATATCAGCAACGGCTTGAGCTAACCCACTGAATAATGCTCGACCAATAATTGCATGACCAATATTAAGCTCATAAATTTCAGGTAACTGAGCAATACGTTGAACGTTATGATAGGTTAAGCCATGACCTGCATTGACTTTAATTCCTTTACTCGCCGCATATATAACGCCATCATGAATACGGCGAAACTCAAGTTCTTGCTCCTGTTCTGTTTTAGCATCTGCATAGGCTCCTGTATGGATTTCAATAAACGGAGCACCACACTCTTGCGCAGCATCAATTTGTGCGTGGTCTGCATCAATAAACAATGAAACTAAAATACCCGCTTCTGTGAGGCGTTTAACAGCATCTGCAACTTTCTGTTTTTGCCCTGCGACATCTAAACCGCCTTCCGTGGTCACTTCCTCCCGTTTTTCAGGTACTAAACAGCAGAATGCAGGCTTAATACGACAAGCAATCTCTACCATTTCGTCCGTTACCGCCATTTCAAGATTCATTCGAGTTTGAATGGTTTCATTTAGCAATGTGACATCTCTATCTGTAATATGACGGCGGTCTTCACGTAAATGAATGGTGATACCATCAGCTCCCGCTTGTTCAGCAACGAACGCAGCTTGTACAGGATCTGGATATTGAGTTCCTCTTGCTTTTCTAACCGTTGCAATATGGTCGATATTTACGCCTAACAAAAGCTCTGCCATTTTTTATTCCTCATTAGTAAACGCTAATAAACTTATCTGCCAACTATCCTACTGTAATTTCCTGTGCTGAGGGAATAAATCTCTCATCATTCGAAGTAAATTCCAATATACATACCCTATTTCAGTCGTTGTATTTAATTTTTGCGAAGCGCTTCGTAAGATTTTATATCGACAAAAAAATATATTGTTTGATAAAGCCAGTTCAGCTAAAAAGATACATGAGAAAGGGATATATAGAGGTATTAGGGGTATTAGCGGTATAACAAACTAGGTAAAAATAAAATTAAAAACAATTTCAACTCTGTTTGTTCTGCACAACTGGCGAATAAGTAAACTGGCGAAATAACTCTCGGCTTTTTAAAGGTTTTCCACCTAAATAAGGCTTTAAAGCAAGTCGAGTAAAACGTTTTGCTGCTTTAAGCGTATCTGCATCAGGAAATTCGCGACTTGCCAGTGCTTTAAGTTGTTTACCCGTGAAACTAAGCTGGTCAACAACCAAACTACCAATAAATCCTTTTTCTTCTCTATACCGGTAAGTCATTGTGTCAGAAACGGGCTCCCCGCTACCAGCACAATGTAAAAAATCAACACCATAACCAAGGTAAGAAAGCAAGGCTAGCTCAAAGCGACGCAAGGCAAATTCAGGAGTGTGCTCACTCGCAGCAAGAATTTGTAAACAGGAGAGATAATCAAAAAATAGTGCAGAATATGGTGTACCAAATTCTAATACACGCGCGGTTAATTCATTAAGATATAAACCGCTATATAGAACGGTTCCTGTTAAAGGGAGGGCTAAAGAAACCGGGTCTGCACTAATTAAGGTTTTGATTTCACCTTTGCCTCCCCAGCGGATTAGCAAAGGTGTGAAGGGCTGTAAGCAGCCCCTTAATGGTGAGCGATTACGGCGAGCGCCTTTTGCAAGTAAACGTATTTTTCCTTCGCCTTCAGTAAAAAAATCGAGTAATAAACTCGTCTCACTGTAAGGCCTTGAATGGAGTACAAACGCACGCTGCCAACCACTCACTTTGCCACCTACTATTTTAGGTCGTCAACATAACCCAGGCTACGTAATGCTCTTTCGTCATCAGCCCAGCCTGATTTAACTTTAACCCAAAGCTCAAGGTGCACCTTGTTATCAAACATTCTTTCCATATCGATACGCGCTTCGGTACCGATGGTTTTCAGTTTGCTACCTTTGTTACCAATAACCATTTTCTTTTGGCCTTCACGCTCAACAAGAATCAAGCCATTGATATGGTAAATACCCGCTTCTGTTACCTTAAATTGTTCAATTTCAACCGTCACCGAATATGGTAGTTCATCACCTAAGAAACGCATGAGCTTTTCACGGATAATCTCAGATGCCATAAAACGCTGAGAACGGTCAGTAATGTAATCTTCCGGAAAATGGTGTACTGCTTCAGGGATATGCTGTTTAACAATTTTAGCAATTGTATCCACACCAGTACCTTTTTCAGCACTAATCGGAACAACATCTAAAAAATTCATTTTCTGACTGATCATACTAATATGAGGCAATAGTATCGTTTTATCAGTCACATTATCAATTTTGTTAATTGCTAATATAACAGGGCAACGTAAGCTAGATAACTTAGTCAATACCATTTCATCATCAGCGGTCCAATTAGTCCCTTCAACGACAAAAATAACTAACTCAACATCACCAATTGAACTGGATGCAGCCCGGTTCATTAAACGGTTAATTGCACGTTTTTCTTCAATATGAAGTCCTGGGGTATCAACATAAATAATTTGGTAATTATCTTCTGTATGGATCCCCATAATACGATGGCGAGTCGTCTGTGGCTTTCTCGAAGTAATCGAAACTTTTTGCCCCAGTAATTGATTCAATAATGTCGATTTACCGACATTTGGCCGTCCAACTATGGCAACAAAACCACAGTGGGATTGTAATTCACTCATTCAAGCTCCAAAATTTTCAATGCTTGCTCTGCTGCTGCTTGCTCTGCTTTACGACGGCTTGAGCCAACACCATTAATCGGTTGGTCAATACCACTAACTTGGCAGTGGATCGTAAATTCTTGATCGTGAGCTTCACCTTTAACCTGAACAACCAAATAATTAGGTAGTGGTAAATGGCGCCCTTGCAGATATTCTTGTAACCTTGTTTTCGGGTCTTTTTGCTTATCACCCGGACTGATCTCAACCAGTCTACTTTGATACCAATCTAAAATAATTCTTTCGATCGTTTGGAT
This sequence comes from Providencia sp. PROV004, assembly GCF_011045615.1. Lineage (NCBI taxonomy): Bacteria > Pseudomonadati > Pseudomonadota > Gammaproteobacteria > Enterobacterales > Morganellaceae > Providencia > Providencia sp. PROV004. Next base: position 1,678,591 of record NZ_CP042859.1, on the reverse strand, counting down.
ATCACTATCTAAAAAAATACCACCGATCAGTGCTTCAACAGTATCAGCAAGGATAGATTCGCGACGAAAACCACCGCTTTTTAATTCCCCCGGCCCTAAACGTAAACACTCACCGAGTTCAAATTCACGTGCGATTTCTGCTAATGTATTTCCGCGTACAAGCGTTGCTCGCATACGACTCATATCACCCTCGTCCACTTTTGGAAAACGGTGGTATAAGTCATTTGCAATCACAAAACTCAAAATTGAGTCACCTAAAAACTCTAGACGCTCATTATGTTTGCTACTTGCACTTCTATGTGTCAATGCTTGGATTAATAACTCGTTCTGTTTGAATTGATAACCAAGCTTACGCTGTAATTTTTCTAATAAAGAGGGGTTCATGTGCGCCCAACCATTTTTTATTTGATAAAAAAGCACACGCAACAGACCTGTAAAATTCACCATTTTACAAAACTGTTGCGTTTGCACTGACTCCTTATGCTTCCATATATTTTACAGCTCAGTGGAACTAATTATAAAAATTCATTAGTTACAATAAGTTAAAATAGGAGAGTTAATAATTGGGGAGCCAATAATATTAATTAATCTATATTGTACACTGGGTAAAACAATAATGCTTCGGTTAATGCGGATTTTCAAATGAAAACCCGCATTTCCAACATTTGGCTAGACCCACTATTCAAATTATAGTGGACCAATTCGGCTAAAGCGAATACCTGTCGGCCATTCATTTTCTTGTTTATCAAGACTTAACCAAATAAATACTGCACGACCGACTAAATTTTCTTCTGGTACAAAGCCCCACATACGACTGTCAGAGCTATTATCTCTGTTGTCACCCATCATAAAGTAGTGCTTTTCAGGAACAATCCATTCGTTCTTCGGCATACCTGGTTGCAGATATTTAGCTTCAGTAATTGCTTGACGAATAATTAAAATTTGATGCTCAACCGTATCCAATTTTTCACTACGCTCATACTGGCGTAACGCATTCCTTGGTAGAGGTTGGTCTAATGGAATTTCATAATTCCCCTTTTGGTTATCAACAACAGAACCGATATCAAGGAACATGGTCCATTCACTCGGCGCCAGAGGACCATAAACAATAGGTAAGGTCTCTGTACATTTGTTATCTGCACAATTCGGGTAAATTGTTAATTCCTTTGCATCTGGGTTATAAATAATTTTATCACCCGGCATTCCAATAACTCGTTTTACAAAATCAACATTAGGATCTCTTGGGTATTTAAAAACTGCGATATCGCCACGTTTCGGTTTACCCGTTTCGATTAACGTCGTTTGTGTAATTGGGTCTTTTAAACCATAAGCAAATTTCTCAACCAACATAAAATCACCAACTAACAACGTTGGCATCATTGACCCTGAAGGTATTTGAAATGGCTCATAAATAAATGAACGCACAATCAGTACAATCGCCAACACAGGGAAAATAGACGACCCTGTTTCAAGCCACGATGGGCGGCGGACAGCATTTGCCACATCCGCTTCACTCACGGCGCCATTCGTTGCATCCTGTAACTGCTTGAGTTTTGCTTTACGCGCAGGTGCAAATTTAAACTTGTCTAAACACCATATAATCCCTGTGATTAATGTTGCCAGTGTTAGGATCAAGGCAAAGGTGTTAGCCATTGAGGCTCCTTGTAAACTTAGTCTTTACCAACATGCAATATAGCAAGGAACGCTTCTTGTGGTAGCTCAACGTTACCAACTTGCTTCATACGTTTCTTACCATCCTTTTGCTTCTGCAACAGTTTTTTCTTACGGCTAACGTCACCACCATAACACTTGGCAAGTACGTTTTTACGCAATTGTTTAACTGTAGAACGAGCAATAATATGGTTACCAATCGCTGCTTGAATCGCAATATCGAACTGCTGACGCGGGATTAGCTCTTTCATTTTTTCGACCAGTTCACGACCGCGATATTGAGAATTCGCACGGTGTGTGATCAAGGCCAAAGCATCAACACGTTCATTATTAATAAGAACATCGACACGCACCATATCTGATGCTTGGAAGCGTTTAAATGCATAATCTAAAGATGCATAGCCGCGAGACGTTGATTTTAAGCGATCGAAGAAATCCAATACTACTTCTGCCATTGGGATTTCATAAGTCAGCGATACTTGATTACCATGATAGACCATATTGGTCTGAACGCCACGTTTCTCAATACAAAGTGTAATAACGTTACCCAAATATTCTTTAGGCATCAGCATGTGACACTCTGCGATTGGTTCACGTAATTCTTCAATATTGTTCAATGCCGGTAGCTTAGATGGGCTATCGACATACACGATATCACCGTTAGTTTGCTGCACTTCATACACGACAGTCGGTGCAGTGGTAATCAAATCAAGATCATATTCACGTTCTAAACGTTCTTGAATGATTTCCATATGCAATAAACCAAGGAAACCACAACGGAAGCCGAAGCCTAACGCAGTCGAAGTTTCTGGTTCATAAAATAAAGATGCGTCATTTAGACTTAATTTACCTAATGCATCACGGAATGATTCATAGTCATCAGAACTGACGGGGAATAAGCCTGCATATACCTGTGGTTTAACTTTTTTAAACCCTGGTAACGCTTTATCTGCCGGGTTGCGAGCCCCAGTTAATGTATCCCCAACTGGGGCGCCAGTGATATCTTTAATCGCACAAACTAACCAGCCCACTTCACCGCAACTTAATACATCGCGGTCGATTTGCTTCGGTGTGAAAATCCCAAGGCGGTCTGCGTTATACACTTGCCCTGTGCTCATAACTTTAATTTTATCGCCTTTTCTCAATGTTCCGCTCTTAATACGGATCAAAGAAACCACGCCTAAATAGTTATCAAACCAAGAGTCAATAATCAGTGCTTGTAACGGAGCATCTGCATCACCAACAGGTGGTGGAATCTCTTTAACAAGACGTTCAATCACATCTTGAACACCAATACCGGTTTTTGCAGAGCAGCGAACTGCATCATGTGCGTCAAGGCCGACAATATCTTCGATTTCATCGGCAACACGTTCAGGATCAGCAGCTGGTAAATCAATTTTATTTAAGACCGGAACAACTTCTAAGTCCATCTCGATAGCGGTATAGCAATTTGCCAAAGTTTGAGCTTCAACACCTTGCCCTGCATCAACCACCAGCAAAGCCCCCTCACAGGCAGCTAATGAACGAGACACTTCATAAGAGAAGTCAACATGACCCGGTGTGTCAATGAAGTTTAATTGGTAAGTTTCACCATCTGAAGCTTTGTAATCAAGCGTTACGCTCTGTGCTTTAATAGTGATCCCACGCTCACGCTCTAAGTCCATCGAGTCTAAAACTTGTGCCGCCATTTCGCGGTCAGTTAAGCCACCACAAATTTGAATGATGCGGTCTGACAAGGTCGACTTGCCATGGTCGATATGTGCAATGATGGAAAAATTTCTTATGTTATTGATTTTCAAGGTAATATCTTCTTTTAAATTGCCTTACAAAATCAGCTTTGTGCAAATATTGCAGCAAAACTAAAATGCTATGATTATCACAAGATTGTTAATTAGCTGCATTTTACATATAAGAACCCGCTAACACAAAGATTCAATGTAAAACAACTGTAAACCTGCATCAGGTTAATAGATTAGTTGTCGTGATTCATCATTAATACAACTCACACCAACCACTTCTATAGCCATAGTCAATCTATTGTAATTTCTAACTCAAAACAGACAAAATTGGTTAATAACTTTGTTCGCCATAATACTATTTGTTTGTTAATTAACTCTAATCCACAAAAAGGGGAAACTTAAGTTTCCCCTTTCTATTGATAATATCAAATTAATCTTCTAACTCAACATATTGAAATTTAGCAATTAACTTGTACTGAAAGCTCACTTGGAGGTAGCCCTATCTGTAAAATAACAGGTTGAAAAGCTTCATCATCACGCCAATTTGAGGCTAGTCTACGCGCAATATAAAAGCCAATAATACCACCAATTACACCTGAAATCGCTATCCAGAACTGCTCAAAATCAAACGCCTGTGCTAAGCCTGCAAAAATAAATAACCCCAAAATAGGCGTTAAGTAAACTAATAGCGCTGAACGGATCAAACTTCCCTCCGGGATGCCCACTTCAATTTTTTGCCCTTCAACTAGCGGTTGTTCAATCGCAATTTCTAATTCATGTTCCGTATTTGGCCCTATTTTGCTTAAAGCATAAGAACCACAGGTTTTACGAGCACCACAACTACCACAGCCGGACGAAGAACCATAGCGCAATAAAGCTCTACCGTTTTGCCAACGGACTACTGTTGCCCACTCTTTTACCATAATTTACTCCCGAAACTGAATACTACCTGCTACCACTTGCGCTGTTGCTAACGGTAATTCACCAATGATAGTGATAACATTTTGCTTTTGCGTCATTGTGTAAATAGTACGACGCCCATTTTGAAGCGGTTGATCAAGTAACGGGCCTTTAGTCGATTTTGTCACGTTTACAGAAAAGGTAAATAAACCATCACTAAACATTGCGGTTTCTACTACGTCGTCTTCAGCTAATTTTCGCGAAGAACGAGATATTTCTTCAAAACCAGGAGGTAACATGCCAACTTGCCATTTAAAAGAAGGATTTCCATTTTTAGGGGAAATCAATAATGGTGGCATATTTACCTTACTTAATGCGAGTAATGAGTCTTTCACTGTTTGGCTATCTAGCACCGTCGAGATCACACGAAATTGTTCTAATGTTTGGCTATTATTATCAAGAAGGTCGATACGTAATGGCAATTTCGTTTCTTCATCGATTAATACTACATAGTTAAACCGAGAGTTGTCTTTCGATATTATGCGAATCACTAACGCAGGCCTATCACCAATATGGGTACGTCCCGCATCAATAAAATTATAATAAGGTTTAATTTGCTGATAATTGGCAAAAACTACTGATGGCAAATTATCAACTATATATTTGCCATTTAAGCTAAATGCATCAAAACCTGGTTCAAAATAACTAATACTATTACCTTTTTGAACAATTTCACGACGCGATGAGTCCATTTGGATCATTTGTGAAACAGGTTCACCATTAATGATTGCATGGCGATAACGTACAGGCGTTATTGATTGCGGACTAAATGTCATATAAGACATTTCGTAAGAAAGGTTCTGGGCAGCATTCCCCATTTCTTTAAAAAGAACATCGGCATCTATTTCAGATGCCGAAGCTTGATTAGAAATAATCAGGCTGCCCGTCAGGCAGATGACGGATAACCATTTATTCATTATTGCAATTTAACTCCTGCTGAAGACGCAGGTTGTGCAGACTCTTGATATTGCTGGTTGAGCATCGAGCGTCTTTCAATTTCATACTGTTGTAGCATCGCATTAATGCGTTGATTTTGTTGTTCAACTTGTTGAAGTTGCTGCTCATTACCAAATAATTGGTTATCTGAGATATTCAAGCTAACTGGTGCCCCGCTGCCGACAGGAATGGTATTGAACATTGGCTCATCAACCGGTGAGTCAACCGCATTACTTTGGTTGTATTGTTGAACGCCAACAATTACAGCCAAAGACACACAGGCTGCAACACCAATTTGAGTTAACTGGCTCGCCCAAGGACGAATTTTGCCCCAGAATGGGAAAGCCCCCCAAGTCGCAGGCTCTGGCTGCGATTCGACAACTACCTGAGGATTAATACGCACAGCTTCATTCTCTAATGCTGCCGCAACTTTACTTGCAATATCAAAATGCATGACTTCACTAGTATCGTTACGTAGAGTATCACGAATAAGATGATAGCTCTCCCAACGTTGTTTTAACGTTGAATCACGTGAAATAGCGCTGACCAGTTCTAAGTCTAGTACTTCGCCATCCATCATTGCGGAAAGTTTCTCTCTTTGCATGCCCAATTACCTTCAGTTAATTGCATCACAATTATGTTTAATTGACTGATTTAACATACTAATACTGTTGAATCAGTGGCTGAACTTTATTATCAATCGCTTCCCTTGCCCTAAAAATACGAGAACGTACGGTGCCGACTGGGCAATCCATTATTTCTGCGATTTCTTCATAGCTCAAACCATCTAACTCGCGGAGCGTAATTGCCATTCTAAGATCTTCAGGCAGCGATTCGATGGTCCGGAAAACAACTTTCTTTAATTCATCAGACAACATTAAGTTCTCTGGGTTCGAAATTTCTTTTAAGGCACTCGCGGTTTCAAAGTTTTCTGCATCACTCGCTTCCAAGTCCGACGCAGGTGGGCGCCTATCTTGGGCAACTAAATAATTTTTAGCTGTATTTACCGCAATCCGATAAAGCCAAGTATAAAATGCGCTATCACCACGAAACGAACCAATGGCGCGATAAGCTTTTATAAATGACTCCTGCGCAACGTCAGGCACATCTGCTTGCGGTACATAGCGAGATACTAAGCTCGCGACTTTATGCTGATATTTTATCACCAATAAGTTGAAAGCTTGTTGATCGCCTTTTTGTACCTTTTCAACCAAAATCTGGTCGGTCAATTGCTCGCTCATTCCAGGAAGTATCTCCCGAATTCAGGCCGATAATATGTTAACTTGATCATGTTCTCCCTTCCTAAAGCAAGCACTACTTTGAGTAGTAGAACTCGTTGAAGTTCAATTTAATCTAAAAAAATAGTCAAAAATTTACAAAACTGATGAAAAAATTACTTGGTTGATCTTAAAGATCCTTATTAAAACAACTAACTACAAGATCCAGAAGACAGCATACAGATTTTAGGCACGAATGCGATAGCTATCACACTAAAACCATTTGAATACGTAAATAGCGCTAGGTCAATATACTGTACCTTAACAGCCATCCACTAATAGCAATAGGACACTCGATAGGCTAACATAAAAAACTCAATACATACTATTATATACATGCAAACACTTATGAACGAATCCACACAGCATTACACTGATATTTTAATCATTGGGAGTGGTGTCGCAGGACTTTCAGCTGCCTTGCGGCTCGCCCCCTTTCATCAAGTGACCATTCTTAGTAAAAGCAGCCTTAGCGAAGGAGCATCTTATTACGCACAAGGCGGTATTGCTGCAGTTTTTGATGACACTGACAGCATCGAATCTCATGTAGAAGATACACTAATTGCTGGTGCAGGTATCTGCCAGAAAGAAGCTGTTGAGTTTATTGCCTCCAATGCAAAACAATGCGTTCAATGGCTTATCGACCAAGGTGTTTTATTCGATACAGAGATTACCGAGAACGGCGAAACACAGTATCATTTGACCCGTGAAGGCGGCCATAGCCATCGACGAATTCTCCATCATGCTGATGCGACAGGAAAAGAAGTTGAAACCACGTTAGTCGACCTCGCTTTTGCTCACCCAAACATTCATATTAAAGAACGCTATAATGCCGTCGACCTAATCCTTTCTAGCACAGCTGAATCACCGCGAATTTTAGGTGCTTACGTTTGGAACCGCCAAAAAGAACAAGTTGAAACTATTCGAGCGAAAACGATTGTTCTGGCTACGGGCGGCGCGGCCAAAGTTTATCAATATACCACGAATCCAGATATTTCTTCTGGTGATGGGATTGCAATGGCATGGCGAGCTGGCTGTCGTGTTGCTAACCTTGAGTTTAATCAATTTCACCCAACTTGTTTATTTCATCCACAAGCACGTAATTTTTTATTAACTGAGGCATTACGTGGTGAGGGAGCTTACCTCAAGCGCCCTGATGGTAGCCGGTTTATGCCAGATCACGACGATCGTGGTGAACTTGCCCCTCGCGATGTTGTTGCACGTGCTATTGACCATGAAATGAAACGCCTTGGTGCTGATTGCATGTATTTGGATATTAGCCATAAGCCTAGCGATTTCGTTAAAAACCATTTCCCGACTATTTATGCGAAATTGATGACTTTAGGGTTAGACCTCACTCAAGAGCCCATCCCTATCGTACCAGCGGCCCATTACACATGCGGTGGTGTAATTGTCGATGAAACGGGTATGACTGATATCACGAATCTCTATGCAATTGGCGAAGTGAGCTACACCGGCTTACATGGTGCAAACCGTATGGCATCCAATTCGCTATTAGAATGCTTGGTATACGGCTGGGCGGCGGCTGAAAACATTAATAAAACGATCAAACAGATCGATGATATTCCCTATTTATCTGAGTGGGATGAAAGCCGAGTACATAACTCAGATGAACAGGTGGTTATTCAACATAATTGGCATGAATTACGTCTATTTATGTGGGACTACATGGGGATCGTCAGAACGACTAAACGCCTTGAACGTGCATTACGCCGCATCCATTTACTTCAACAAGAGATTCACGATTATTACGCCAACTTTCGTATCTCAAATAATTTATTGGAACTACGAAACCTAGTTCAAGTTGCTGAATTAATGGTTCGTTGTGCATTAGAACGCAAAGAAAGCCGGGGATTACATTACACCTTAGATTACCCAGAACCACTTCCTAATTCAGGCCCCACTATTTTACAACCTGAATAACGTGAGCTAGGGCCGGCCTTAAGTGCCGGCTTTAGTATTTCACATAAAATGGCTGAATTAGTTTACGAAATTCATCAGTATACTCACCCTTTTCATCTTTGAGTGCCAGCGATGTCACTTGTGTTTGTGTCTCTTGCAGTTGAATGCCCAATAGCATGCGATGGTAGGCTGTTGTAGGTTTATCACTAACATTAACGCGAAAAGCAGTAAACCAGCCTGAATTCTCAGCCATCTTCTGCATTTTTTCACCGACCTCATAGGGCAGCACTAAACAAAATAGTCCATGAGATAGAAGACAGGATTTTGCACTTTCTAGTAATACATCATGAGTTAATGTCGCGGTATATCGCGCTTGGTCTCGTTTTTCGTCCCGACACGCAACAGCAGGTTCGAAATACGGTGGGTTGCTCACAATCAAATCATACTGAACTGAATGCAACTGGCTGTAGCTGACAATATCTTGGTTGATAACATGCAAACGCTCAGCCCATGGCGATTCAGTAAAGTTTCCCTGCGCTTGCACTGCGGCATCACTATCTAATTCGACCGCATCAACACGTAACTTTGTATTTCTTTGCGCTAACATCAAGGCTATTAACCCACTACCACTTCCAATGTCTAATACAGATTGAACACCGTCCACGGGAGCCCAAGCCCCCAATAGCACGCCATCCGTCCCCACTTTCATCGCACATCGGTCATGAGCCACAAAAAACTGTTTAAATGTAAAACCGCCTTTACGGTAATTCTTTTTTTGCTCACACATGCAAACACTCTAATTGGCTAATACTTGTTCGAATATTCTCATTCTAAGCAAATAAAAGTCATAAATTAACCTATTTGCTACAATATAATTCTCATATTATGGGAATTATATTTGAGACGAAAAAAATTTACTGATAAGTTCGAAAAAAAGGAGATGCTATGAACAGTATAAATAGAACCTTAGACATCTTGTCTTACATCACAACTTGCGCATCTCCAGTGACGCCACAGTCTATCTCATCAGCGTTAGAGATCCCATTATCAACCGTCTATCGTTTACTAACAATTCTCATAGATTGGGAATTTGTATCTCACGCAAAACAATATGGCACATATTGTGTCGGCTCGCAGAGTATCAAAAATCAAGAAAAATACTATCACCACAGTTTATTGATGAGCGCATCTAAACAAGAACTGCAAACTTTAGCGAAAAAAACCCAAGAAACGGTGGCAATTATTACCTCAAATTTACGAGAGACCATTTGTGTCGACATGATTGAGAGTGAACAAGCGCTACGCTGTTCTTTTATTATTGGGCGAGGCAATACTTTAGTTAAGGGAGCAAGTGCGAAAACCTTGTTAGCTTTTCGTCATGAACTCTATCAAAACCAAGTACTTGAAGCTCATACAAAGCAGTTAACCACTGAACAACAAAAAATAAAGCTACAACAAGATTTACAACAGATACGCAAGCAAGGTTACGGCATGTCTGTGAGTGAAATCGATGAAGGCGTACTGGGGGTATCTGCACCGATTTTCAAAGGAAATGATGTGTTAGCTGTCGTTTCAGTTATGGCACCTGAATTCCGCTCTACACATCGCGTGGATGAATTTATCACGCACACCTGCCAAACAGCGCATAACATCACTAAATTAATTAACTTGGAGTAACTATGACACAACCTTTCCAATGGCAAGGGCGCACAGATGGTGAAACACAAGAGCATTTGCGCATCCATCAAGTCATTAATAAACACACACCTGCTGAATTTGCATTAATTGGTTTTGCTTCTGATGAGGGCGTTAGGCGCAATAAAGGCCGCCAAGGCGCTAAAGCAGGCCCAGATGCAATTCGCTATCAACTGGCTGGGTTACCTATTCATCAACCGCTTGCAATTAAAGATGTCGGTACAATTAGCTGTGATGATGGCAATCTGGAAGCCGCACAACGTCGTTTATCCGACCAGCTTATCGCACTGCTCGCTAAAAACCAAAAGCCGATTGTACTTGGCGGTGGCCATGAAGTCGCATTTGCAAGCTTCCAAGGCCTGTTTGACTATGTTGAACATTATCAAGCAGGTAAAACGATCGGTATTATTAACTTTGATGCGCATTTTGACTTACGCGAAGCCCCTTTCGCGACTTCTGGTACCCCATTTTTACAATCTGCCATGTTGTGTCAGCAGCACCAACGCCCTTTTCAATATTTATGTTTAGGCATCGCAGACCACGGCAATACTAAAGTATTGTTCGATACCGCTAATTCATTAGGTTGCCAATATATCCGTGATAAAGAACTTGCTTATTCTAAGCTTCCTCAAGCAATTGAAAAAATTAAAAAATTTATTAGCGGCGTAGACTATTTATATGTCACCGTTGATTTAGATGTGTTTTCTGCTGCCATTGCGCCGGGCGTTAGCGCACCAGCACCGAAAGGTATTTCCACTGAAGTTTTTGATGAACTGTTTGCCATTATCAAAAGTAGCCAAAAAATGGCTGTTTTTGATATCGCAGAATGCAACCCTGAATTTGATATTGACAACCATACCGCCAAACTCGCGGCTTATTTGATTTACCAATATTTATTCTAATAAAACAACACAACAATTCGACTGATAAATACACTGTTTCTCACGCTGTTAAGATAATTAATTTTCAAACACCACAATAAAAATAGCTTTGAAGTTGATTATCAAACTAGCCGTAGCACGATAACTTAATGGTTTTTAACTATTGAATTTCGCGTTACAGCTAGGCGGCAAGTGACGTTATCCCTAGAAGCATACAAAAGTATGTGACTAGGGTAACGGAGCGCGGCCAACAACGCTGTAGCGCAATATCTTAATGGTTTTTAACTATTGAATTTCGCGTTATAGCTAGGCGGCAAGTGACGTTATCCCTAGGAGCATACAAAAGTATGTGACTAGGGTAACGAAGCGCGGCCAACAACGCTGTAGCGCAATATCTTAATGGTTTTTAACTATTGAATTTCGCGTTACAGCTAGGCGGCAAGTGACGTTATCCCTAGGAGCATACAAAAGTATGTGACTAGGGTAACGGAGCGCGGCCAACAACGCTGTAGCGTGAAAGACAACAGTTAAAAAGGGAAAAATATGATTCTACACCTCGACACACTCTCCACCCTCTTCCTAACGGTGATCTGCCTACTCATGGGGATCCACTTAAAAAAACGTATCGAATGGCTACAGCGCTTTTGTATTCCTTCTCCCGTCATTGGCGGTTTTCTGGTTAGTTTGATTATTTGGGGGCTCAAATCATTTAACCTTGCTGAAATCAATTTTGATACCAGTTTACAAACCTTTTTAATGGTCGCTTTCTTTACTACCATTGGTATTGATGGCAGCTTCCGCATCTTAAAAAGTGGTGGCCGGTTACTCTTTATCTACCTGTTTATTTGCTGGTTTGTCGTTATTTTCCAAGACACTTTTGGTGCAGGCCTTGCGCATTTACTCGGTGTTGATCCCGTTATCGGTATCATGGCTGGTGGTGTTTCTCTTACTGGAGGCCATGGCGGTGCGGCAGCCTTCGGGGGCATGGCTGAGGGCCTTGGCGTGCAATCCGCAACGGTTGCAGCCATTGCTGCGGCAACTTTTGGCCTAATTACAGGGAGCTTACTCGGTGGCCCTATTGCAACATTCTTAATTAAGAAATTTAACGTGCAGATTAAAGCTGATGAAAACGTTGAGCGAGTTCAGGTTCCTGAAACTATCGCAGGGAAAATTGAATCTATCGATGCTCACGCTTTTTTAAAAATGCTAGCTCTCGTTCTAGGGATTATGGTTATCGGTCAATTCGCTTCAGCGCAGTTTACCAAAGCAACTGGCTTTTCATTACCCAGCTATGTCGGGGCGATGATTATTGCAATAGTTATCCGTAATATTAATGACCAAGTCGAATTGTTCCGTATTAACCAAAAGTCGGTTGACCTTATCTCTGAAGTTTCACTTGGCCTATTTTTGACTATGGCTATGATGTCATTGAAAATATGGGAGTTAAAAGCCGTTGCTTTGCCATTATTCACCATCCTATTAGCACAAGTTATTATTTTAATTTTGTTAGTTGTCTTTGTCATTTTCCGCTTATTAGGCAAAAACTACGATGCTGCGGTAATGTGTGCTGGCTTAATGGGGCATGGTTTAGGTGCGACGCCAAACGCAATGGCAAATATGTCCTCGGTTTGTGAACGTTACAAACAAGTTTCGATGAAAGCTTTCATGATTGTGCCACTCAGTGGTGCAGTACTCATTGACTTAGTGGGTATCCCTTATCATACATGGTTAATTAATATGCTTAGCTAAGTATACTGAAGGAGGAGCTCTCTCCTCCTTCAACTATTTACCTTCTATATATTTCACTCATATCCATAGATATATCGCTCCCTGTCCGTAGTGAAAACAGTTACACTTGAGCAAAGCTGATTTTTTCAGGTGAACAATTTTGCTAACCTGTTTATAATCAGCGCCCCAAATAGAGGTATATCATGACTGCATCCACTTTTACTGAACTTGAACTTGATGAAAGCCTAATTAATGCGCTTTCAGACAAAGGCTATCAACGTCCGACCGCGATTCAAGCGGCAGCAATTCCTGCTGCAATGGATGGCCGCGATGTATTAGGTTCAGCCCCGACAGGAACAGGTAAAACCGCCGCGTTTTTACTGCCTGCGATCCAACATTTACTTGATTTCCCGAGAAAGAAATCAGGGCCGCCTCGCGTTCTAGTTGTCACGCCAACTCGCGAACTAGCCATGCAGGTTGCTGACCAAGCAAAAGAATTATGCGCTCATAATCATCTAGATATCGCTACCATCACTGGTGGTGTTGCTTATATGAACCACGCTGAAGTTTTCAGCGAAAATCAAGATATTGTCGTCGCAACAACAGGCCGACTACTCCAGTATATTAAGGAAGAAAACTTTGACTGCCGCGCAGTTGAGATTTTGATCCTTGATGAAGCTGACCGCATGCTCGACATGGGCTTTGCCAATGACATAGAAACAATTGCAGGCGAAACACGCTGGCGCAAGCAAACTATGCTGTTTTCTGCCACTCTTGAAGGCGAAGCTATTCGTGACTTTGCTGAGCGTTTATTAGAAGATCCAATTGAAATTGATGCCGACCCTTCACGTCGTGAACGTAAAAAAATTCAGCAATTTCATTACCGTGCTGACACACTAGAGCATAAAACAGCCTTACTGTGCCATTTGTTAAAACAAGATGAAGTCACCAAAGCCATCGTCTTCGTACGTAAGCGTGAGCGTTTACGTGAATTAGTCCAATGGTTACGCGAAACGGGTATCGAACCTTGTTATCTTGAAGGGGAAATGCCACAAGCTAAGCGTAATGAAGCTGTACGCCGCCTCGTTGATGGCCAAGTTAAAGTACTGGTTGCAACAGATGTAGCTTCTCGTGGCTTAGATATCGAAAACGTTAGCCATGTTTTTAACTTTGACTTGCCTAGAACTGCAGATGTCTACTTACACCGTATTGGCCGTACTGGCCGAGCTGGGCGTAAAGGCACGGCAATTTCTTTAGTCGAAGCGCATGACTTTCCATTATTTGGTAAAATAACTCGTTATATTGAAGAGCCTATCAAGATTCGCGTTGTTGATTCTTTACGTCCAACAACTAAAGCTCCTTCAGAAGCGATGTTAAATAAACCAAAACCATCAAAGAAAGTACTTGCTAAGCGTAAAGAAAAGAAAAAAGAAGAACAAGCTAAGAAAAAAGAAAAAGTACGCCATCGCGACAAGAAAAATATTGGAAAACGTCGTACTCCTGTTAGCTCTTCTATATCAACCGCTAACGATAAAAGCTAATGACTAAAAACGGGTTTAGGCCCGTTTTTTATTTAGCCCATCATTTGTAAAACTTTCTCTCGCATTTGTTTTCCTTCATGAGTCAGCAGATCAGGCTTAATAATATGGTTACCAAGTATATCCTTACAATCTAGGCCTTTATTATTCTTAATACGCCAATCAGCTCCATTTTCCAATAATAGTGTAGCAACATCGAGTGCATGGCTATTTAAAGCATCATGTAAAGGCGTATTTCCTAAACTATCCTTAATGTTTACTGTTAATCCATTTTTCAATAAAAGCTGCGATTGTATAAGACGGCCATTTTGCGCAGCTAAATGTAAAATACTTTTTTGCCCTTTTGATTGAAGCATTTTAATTGTTTGACCATATCGAGATTCAATTAAAGCTTTAATAAATTGCCCATTGGCAGTTCTGACTGACTGTTGTGCCAATACATTAATATCATAAGGTTTATGATCTAATGATAAGAGTGCTGAAAATTCAGTTATATTTCCTTTTTTGATTGCACTTTCACAACATTCTTGCCAACTTATCCCCTGTTTTTCTTCTTTAATAGGAAAAATTTCTAGTGGTATTTCTTGTACCTTATTATATTCACCTGTGATTGCATTCCAGTTATTCCATGGTTTATATTTGCACATAACCTTAATAATTTTAAGCATTGAATGAGCTATAAAACTTCTTGTTATTAAACGGGTCGGTAACCAATCTTTCCAAGAGTTATGTTCGCTATAAGCCATTTTAATACAATTTCCCAAAGCAGAAGGGATCGGTAAAGAGTTTTGCAATCTATCGAGCCAGTCATATTGTACCGTGTAATAACGTATCAACCCTTCTTGTGCAATTTTTTCAGCAACGTGATAATCAATCCCAATATTATTAATCGTGTTTTTTGCCAATCCTGCAGGACTGAATACAATACAAGGTGATTGACTCGCTAACGCCGCAATTGAAGCCAATCCCCCACCTAATGAATGCCCCGTACAAATCGTATTTCCATTTACTGCATTGAATAAAATATTCATCAAACCAACAGCTTGAAAATATTGAGACTCATAAAAACCAAGTCCTTGACGGATATTACTATAAAAATCGATAATATCGTTAGTACCTGCAAAACAAAGGACATATAAGCCATTGAATCGACAAATATTAGCTTGAAATCCCGTTTGCTCGTCATTTAATAATTCCGCATTAATTCCGAGATCATAAATATCTTTATTACTTAATTTTTCAATACCCTGTATATTCCGCCAATTTTTATGATAAGCGCCTTGTGCTAGTAGAGCTAATATATAATCTTTTGATTGTGCCTGAGTGCCTAAAAAATCTTTTCTTAATACATCTTTAGGCCATATCTCTGTTATACATGATTTAATATCTTGATGTTGGTGCCGTAGATAAATATTTAAATTTTCTCTAACAAAAATATACTCATCTTTTTTTGATAGTATTTGTTGTGTAGATAATGACATGATTTCTCCCTAACAAGTGTATTTGTTGGAAGAATATTGAAATACAAATAACCAAGGTGGGAAATAATCAACTTTATTAGTAACAAATAAAAAGCCATTGATAACAATGGCTTTAGAATTTAATATATATTACTAGATGTAATTATGTCTAATATTTATTACAGACTTTCAGTGAAAGTACGGGTAATAACATCACGTTGTTGTTCAGGCGTTAATGAATTAAAACGCACGGCATAACCAGAAACACGAATTGTTAATTGCGGATATTTTTCTGGATTTTTAACTGCATCTTCTAATGTTTCACGGCTTAATACGTTAACATTTAAGTGCTGACCGCCTTCAACACGTACGGTAGGTTTCATTTCTAAAGGAACTTCGCGATACTCAAAAGCACCTAATTCATCTTTAGCAACAATTTGCCCTTCGTTGTAATCGGCTTTCGCGCAAACACAACGAGCTTCATTTTTTTCATCATCCAGTAACCAAAACGAATTCAACAATGCTGCATTATCAGTTTTAGTAATTTGAATACCTGTAATCATGTCGACCTCCACGTTCGAGCTAGATTGCATTCGATTTGTGTAATAAATCGAAGCTACATTAACCATCAATCTTATGAAAACTTGTAATTGGATATTTGGTCTAACCAATGTATATAGTTATTTTATACCAGCTAGATCCCCTATTTTCTTTGATATTTATCAATTATTCCACTTAGCAACTAATTCAATCACCCCAACTTTATGATTTAAATCAAAATTAACAATTTATTTTTTTAACTATTTGTATAAATTTTCAATTTTTTTTAAAATTAATAGTCAATATCAGGGCTTTATCTCTCTCTCATGAACCAGTAAGCTTATAGCTATCAACTGGTTCATATAATTGTTCCTTCCTAAATTCATTGTTATGGAATATTTCATGTCAAACTCCATTACGTGGCACGATGTTATTGGCCCTGAAAAATCAAAACCCTATTTCAAAGAGACACTCGCTTATGTAGCAGAACAGCGCAAAAATGGTAAAATTATCTACCCTGCTCAAGACGACGTTTTTAATGCATTTAGGTATACCGAACTTGCCGATATTAAAGTCGTTATCCTAGGACAAGACCCTTATCATGGCCCAGGACAAGCCCACGGCCTCTCTTTTTCCGTACTCCCTGGTATTAAGCCACCACCGTCATTAGTGAATATGTATAAAGAATTAGAAAAGGATATCGCTGGCTTTCAAAGACCTAATCATGGATATTTGCTCAGTTGGGCTCAACAGGGTGTTTTACTCCTTAACACCGTTCTCACCGTAGAACAAGGCAATGCTCACTCCCATGCCCATTTAGGTTGGGAAACCTTCACGGACAAAGTTATTGAAGCAATCAATGAAAATACACAAGGCGTTATTTTTCTACTGTGGGGTTCCCATGCACAGAAAAAAGGTAAAATAATTGATACAAAGCGCCACCATGTACTCAAGGCTCCTCACCCTTCCCCACTTTCTGCTCATCGAGGATTTTTAGGTTGTGGCCATTTCTCACAAACTAATACTATTTTAGAACAACAAGGTAAAACACCTATTGATTGGAACCCTGTAATAGATGAGCCAAATCTGCAACCATAGATGATTTTTTGGCACTAAGTCATAAAAAAGGGAAATCAATTGATAGATTTCCCTTTAGTAATATTCTCTTGGGGGCATTTGCCTCCATTTAAATAACGATGCTCTTTATTTAGAGACAATCACCATTGCAGGTCTTAGTAAACGGTTGTTTAATGTATACCCTTTTTGCATAACTTCAATCACATGATTAGCTTGGTGATCTGGTGACTCAATCATCGTTATCGCTTGATGAACGTCAGGGTTAAATGGCACATTGATATCACTGACAGGCTCGATACCAAACTTAGCCACTGCATCTAAAAAAGTTTTTAGCGTTAAATTTAGCCCTTCTAACATCGCTTTAGACTCTTCACTTTCGTGATCTGCTGCATCTATCGCACGTTCTAAGTTATCAATCACTGGTAGTAATTCATTTGAGAATTTTTCCAGTGCGAACTTATGTGCTTTTTCGATATCTTGCTCAGTTCTACGGCGAATATTTTCAATTTCTGCGTGTGCACGCAACATCGCTTCACGTTCAGTTTTTTGTGAGGCTTCTAACTGTTGTTCAAGCTCAGCAATACGCGTGGCTAACGCTTGTTCGTCTGCTTGTAATTCATCAGCTTGTTGAACGCTGGCTTCTTGCTCAGCTTGCACTTTTTGTGATTCATTTTGTTCAAAAGCTTGCTCATCATGCATGTTTTGGTCTTTACTACTCATGAATATCTCCGCGTATTTAGCATTAATCCCATATATGAGAGTATTATGGGGATCTAATACAGGGATTCAAGGGAAGTCATACAATCAGAGGCCAAAAAAGTATGCGAAAGGACAATAATACACCACTACCACATTTTAAAACGATAGGCATTGTCGGGCACCCTAGGCACCCTGAAGCATTGGCAACTCATGAATTAATATACCATTGGTTAATTTCAAAAAACTATCAGGCCATTATCGATAAACAAGTTGCTAAAGATTTAAAATTAGTCAATGCCAACACTGGAACATTAACTGAAATAGGCCAACAAGCTGATTTAGTTGTTGTTGTTGGGGGAGATGGCAATATGCTCGGCGCTGCTCGTATATTATCTCGGTATAATAATAAAGTTATTGGTGTAAATCGTGGTAATCTCGGTTTTCTTACCGATTTAGACCCGGATAATGCATTACAACAACTTTCACGTGTTCTTGAAGGTGAATACCGCGAAGAAAGGCGTTTTTTACTAGAAGCACAAGTCATTAAAGCTAACCAAAAAGCACGTAAAAGCACCGCAATTAATGAAATTGTTCTACACCCTGGTAAAGTTGCTCATATGATCGAGTTCGAGGTCTATATTGATGAAAAATTTGCCTTTTCTCAACGTTCTGATGGTTTAATCATTGCCACACCAACAGGTTCTACAGCTTATTCACTTTCCGCTGGAGGCCCTATTTTAACCCCGAATTTGGATGCTATTGTATTGGTTCCAATGTTTCCACATACCTTATCCTCTAGACCTCTGGTGATTAGCAGTGACAGCAGTATTCGGCTGAAGTTTTTACGAACAAATATTGATTATGAAGTCAGCTGTGATAGCCAAATCATGCTCCCTATTCAGGACGGTGAAGAAGTCATTGTCAAACGTAGTAATAAAAATCTTAATTTGGTTCATCCACAAGATTATAATTATTTCAACACGTTAAGTTCAAAATTAGGATGGGCTAAAAAAACTTTTTAATTTTTTCAATCTGCCTCTTTACTGTATAAAAAAACAGTCATACACTGTATTAAAACACAGGTGTGTATTTTTACAGGAGAGCGCCGATGCTTACCCAACTAACAATCAATAATTTTGCAATCGTACGTGAATTAGAAATTGATTTCCGTAATGGCATGACAACCATAACCGGTGAAACAGGTGCGGGTAAGTCCATTGCTATTGATGCACTTGGCCTGTGTTTAGGCAATCGGGGTGAAGCCAATATGGTGCGCCCCGGTGCACAACGTGCCGACCTCTGTGCTCGCTTTTCCTTAATGGATGCTCAACTGGCTGCCAATTGGCTTACTGAGCACCAACTCGATAACCAAAATGAATGCCTATTACGCCGCACTATCTCTCCTGATGGCCGTTCACGTGGTTTCATTAATGGCGTTTCAGTTCCTTTATCGCAACTTAGAGAGTTAGGAACATTACTGATCCAAATCCATGGTCAGCACGCACACCAACTCTTACTAGATAGCGCCCATCAAAAATCCCTGCTTGATGCCTATTCAAACCAGCAAGAGCTAATTGCTCAAATGAAAAAAGCATGGCAAACATGGCACGATTCCTGCCAACAATTAGCTGTATTTCAAAAACAAATGCAAGAACGTGAATCTCGACAACAGTTGCTAGAATATCATCTAAAAGAACTGAACGAATTCCTCCCTGTTCAAGGGGAATTTGAAGAGATAGACCAAGAATATAAACAACTCGCTAATCATGGGCAATTTTTAGCTATTGGCCAAACAACAACGCAAATACTATCTGAAAATGATGATTCGAATGTTATTAGCTTATTAAATATGGCAAAAAATGAATTATCTGATCTAGTCGCTCTCAACCCTAAATTTTCAGAGCTACTTGATATGCTTGAAGAAGCATCGATACAAGTCAGCGAAGTCAGTGATGAAATAAAGCATTATTGTGACCAATATGAGCTTGACCCTAATCGCTTGTTTGAACTAGAAAAACGCATTTCTAAACAAATTAACTTAGCGCGTAAACACCATGTCACTCCCGAAGCTTTACCCGAATTATTTCAGCAATTACTGAGCGAACAAGAACTAATAGCCAGCCAAAATGAAGACTCTGAAACGTTAAATGCGCAAGTACAAGTAAATCATCATATTGCTCTCGAATGTGCGGAACGTTTACACCATGTACGTTTACATTATGCTCAAGAATTAAGTACATTAATTACCAATAGCATGCACCAACTTTCAATGCCTCATGGTCTGTTTACTATTGATGTAAAATTTACTCCAGATCAACTACAAATTGATGGTGCCTGTAAAGTAGAGTTCAATGTGACGACTAACCCAGGGCAGCCACACCAAGCACTTGCGAAAGTGGCATCGGGCGGTGAGTTATCACGTATAGCACTAGCAATCCAAGTGATTACAGCTAAAAAAATGGATACGCCCGCATTAATATTTGATGAAGTCGATGTCGGTATTAGTGGACCAACAGCAGCAATTGTAGGGAAGTTACTACGTGAATTAGGTGAATCAACGCAAGTTATGTGCGTTACACATTTACCCCAAGTGGCAGGGTGCGGTCATCACCACTTTTATGTCAGTAAAGAGACAAATGGTGTAGAAACAGAAACTCGTATGCAATTATTGGATAAAAAATCTAGATTACAAGAGCTTGCGCGTCTTCTTGCTGGATCTGCGGTAACAAAAAATACGCTAGCCAATGCAAAAGAGTTGCTTGCAGCATAATTTTTGACAACTTTTTTACGCTCATGTGGTCTTAGAGTCGATAAGGAAGGTTTTAAATTGTATCAATGTCGATTATCATTGATGTTCTGACTCCAAAAGGAATGAGATATCCATGCGTTATAAATTGTTAACTGCTGCCGCGCTATCACTCGCATTAATGTCTACGGGCTGTTCAATGATGGAACGTCTTGTCTATCACCCAGACATTAACCAAGGTAATTACCTCACAGCGAAAGATGTCGCTAAGATCCAAAAAGGAATGACACAGCAACAGGTTGCTTATACTTTGGGCACCCCAATGTTATCTGACCCGTTTGGTACTCAGACTTGGTATTATGTTTTCCGCCAAGAACTTGGGCATGACCCAGTTCAGCAAGAAACTTTGACTCTTATCTTTGATCGTAATGGTATTCTTACTGACATCAAAAATGAGAAAAATCTTGCCGCGCAGGAATCAATGGAAGCTGCTGAAACAAAAGCATCAGAAACTAAAACAGCTGACTAACCATAAACACTAAGAACCACCTAGTGTGACAATAACAACCTGTTTTCTGAAGGACTTATTCAGGCAGGTTGTTATTATGAGTATCTTTATTAAAAATTTATTAAAAGCATTTTGCACAAATAAATTTAAAGACAAAAACCGAGCTTTTGCTCGGTTCGCTACATAAAATTAATTTACTTATTTTTAACTTCTTTAGATTTTTCAGCTCTTTTACGCCGTAACTCTTTTGGGTCTGCAATCAAAGGTCGATAAATCTCAACTCGATCTCCATCTTGCACTAAATCTGTCAATTTAGCAGGGCGACTATAAATACCAATCTTATTTTTTTTAAGATCAATATCATCCCTAAGGGCAAGGATACCAGAAGCAAGTATCGCTTCTTCTATTGTCGTCCCCTCTTTCACTTTGACTGATAGCAAAAATTGCTTTTCAGGAAGCGCATATGTCACTTCAATATTCAGCTCAGACACTGTATACATCCTTTGCTCTTAAAGTGAAAGCTTGAACCATATTATTTGCTAGTTCCTTGAAAACTTTGCCAAACGCAAGCTCTATCAATTTATTTGTAAACTCAAAATCAAGATGAAACTCGATTTTACAAGCGTCTGCACTTAAAGGAATAAATTTCCAACCACCAGCTAATTTACTAAATGGCCCTTCAACAAGTTGCATGTGTATGCATTTATTATCCTCTAGCACATTTTTTGTGACAAAAGTTTTGCTAATACCTGCTTTTGACACTTCAACAGAAGCGGTCATTTCTTCAGAGCTATGACTAATAATTCGGCTACCTACACACCCCGGCAAAAAGCTTGGATATGAAATAACGTCATTAACGAGTTTATACATTTGTTCTGCGCTAAAAGGGACCAACGCAGAGCGACTAATCTGTGGCATATCAATTCCTATCCCCAAAAACTGAGCGTATAATACCATCTTTGATTGGTTAAACAAAAAACAAAACCCACATAGGGCAAGATTTGCACAATCAAAAAAATATCAGCTTAGAAAGATTTCTTTCAACTCAGCTTACAGTATAATGATTGCACTATGACAAAGAAAAAACCATATAAACCCGGTTCAGCAACAATTGCTATGAACAAGCGTGCTCGCCACGAATATTCTATCGAAGAGGAGTTCGAGGCGGGTCTATCCCTACAAGGTTGGGAAGTTAAATCACTCCGTGCAGGCAAAGCCAACATTGGAGATAGCTACGTTCTTTTACGGGACGGTGAAGCTTATTTATTCGGTGCAAACTTCACACCACTGACTGTTGCATCATCGCATGTTGTATGCGACCCAACGCGTAGCCGTAAATTACTTTTAAATCAACGCGAATTAGATACACTCTACGGTAAAGTTAATCGTGAAGGTTATACCGTTATTGCACTTTCTCTCTACTGGAAAAATGCATGGTGTAAAGTTAAAATCGGTGTTGCCAGAGGTAAAAAATCTCACGACAAGCGTTCTGATATTAAAGAACGTGAATGGCAACTCGATAAAGCACGTATAATGAAACATTCTAACCGCTAACCTCTAGCTTTATAGAGTATTTTTCTGTTATACTGAGCTCAACAACTTGGGGCTGATTCTGGATTCGACGGGATTTGCGAAACCCAAGGTGCATGCCGAGGGGCGGTTGGCCTCGTAAAAAGCCGCAAAAAAATAGTCGCAAACGACGAAAACTACGCTTTAGCAGCTTAATAACCTGCTTAGAGCCCTCTCTCCCTAGCCTCCGCTCTTAGGACGGGGATCAAGAGAGGTCAAACCCAAAAGAGATCGCGTGGATGCCTTGCCTGGGGTTGAAGCGTTAAATTTAATCAGGATAGTTTGTTAGTGGCGTGTCTGTCCGCAGCTGGCAAATGAATTTAAAGACTAGACTAAGCATGTAGTACCGAGGATGTAGAAATTTCGGACGCGGGTTCAACTCCCGCCAGCTCCACCAAATTATCTTCTAAGGACGTCCAAAGAAGACTGAAAAGCCCGCTAACTCAATGAGTTGCGGGCTTTTTTATGTCCTACACTGTCCTATTTTATCCCACCCAAGCTAATTCCTTTAGGCCCATTGATAGGCCCAACGAAAAGAACTAACATCTTTGTTGGGCCTAAACGCATGGAGATTTTTCATGGCAAGAAAAACAAAGCCATTAACCGATACCGAAATCAAAGCAGCTAAACCACAGGACAAGGACTATCAGCTGTATGATGGTGATGGACTCACACTGCTAATCAAATCTAGCGGAAGCAAATTATGGCAATTCCGTTACTACCGCCCTTATACAAAACAAAGGACCAAACAAAGTTTTGGGGCCTACCCTGCAGTCACACTTTCAGATGCTAGAAAACTTAGAGCAGAGTCTCGCTCATTACTGGCAAAAGATATTGATCCTCAAGAATATCAAAAAGATCAAATAAGAAACTCTCAAGAGGCTAAAACCAATACCTTCCAACTTGTCGCTGAACGTTGGTGGGAAGTGAAAAAGTCCACAGTAACCGAAGACTATGGTAACGACATTTGGCGTTCACTTGAACGAGATGTCTTCCCCGCTATTGGCGATATTAGTGTTACTGATATCAAAGCGCACATATTGGTTCAAGCAATACAACCGGTACAAGCCAGAGGCGCACTAGAAACTGTCCGTCGCCTTTGTCAGCGTATCAACGAAGTGATGATCTATGCTCAAAATACTGGGTTAATTGATGCCGTTCCAAGTATCAACATTGGCAAAGCTTTTGAAAAACCCAAGAAAAAGAATATGCCAAGTATTCCCCCTGATCAGCTACCAAAGCTCATGCAGACAATGCGTACAGCTAGTATTAGCCTATCTACTCGATGCTTGTTTATGTGGCAGCTACTCACCATCTCTCGCCCTGCCGAAGCCGCTGAAGCTCGCTGGGACGAAATCAACTTTGAAACCAAGGAGTGGAAGATCCCCGCTGCTAGAATGAAAATGAACCGTGAGCACACTGTTCCGTTATCTGACGCTGCTTTAGCTATTTTAGAGCTAATGAAACCATTAAGTGGTAATCGTGAGTTTATCTTTCCTAGCCGAATCAAGCCTACCCAACCGATGAATAGCCAAACCGTCAATGCAGCATTAAAACGCGCTGGATTCGGTGGTCTCTTGGTTTCTCATGGTCTACGCTCAATTGCCAGCACCGCACTCAATGAGCAAGGCTTCCCACCTGATGTTATCGAAGCCGCCCTAGCCCACGTCGATAAAAACGAAGTGAGGCGAGCATACAACCGCAGTGATTACTTAGAGCAAAGACGCCCTATGATGCAATGGTGGGCTGATTTTATTGAATCGGCAGATAGGGGAAGTATTATTGAAGGTGGAGTAAGAGGAATATCGCTAGTTGGATAACATGTGTACCAGCTCTAATCTGAGCTGGTACTATAATAATAACACGGGACTATATATCAATATCACCGAGATGTCAGCTATGTGCCATTACCGAACACTACTATAGTCCGCACTCTACTAATAAAGGAGCAATTCACCCACTTTTCAGTGTATACATATGAACTGCTTCGTTTTATGAGTAAAATCGGTGGTGATACCAAAAATGAGTAGTCCGGTTATGCAGGATATTTGCACTCCAATTGACTTGTAAAAAACTACAGATTTCAGTTTGTTTAGTTCAGGATTGGGATGAGGATAAATAATGAAACATAAACTAGAACAAGCATTCCAGAAAGCTGCACACGCAGCAGACCGTGCAGTCAGCGCTGCGATGTTAAAGTATTCGAACGGGTTAGTCACGGATGAAGACGACATCACTGGGGCGCTAATCGGCCGATTAGATGCAGCTTTTGACGATAAAATTGGTGATATCACTTGGTCTTCATCAATTCTCAGACACCGTAAGGGGATAGCTGCACAAGAGAAGAAGGCTGGTGCAGACATGCTGTTTCACGTCTCAATCAATACACCACAGCTTACCTACTCAAAAGGGGTTCTGATTCAGTCAAAGAGAATTCATAAAGGTATTGCAATGACAGTAGATGGTCACAATGAACTGCTGAGCCAGTGCGACAAAATGCTGAATATCACCCCAGCTTCGTTCATTTTCAACTATACGAAGTCAGAGATGCGCTGCGCTTCCGCAACAAAAATTGCAGGAGCAAGTAGTCGAGTATTATACGATTCGTGTAACCTAACCTCTTATCGGTTCTTCTTGGAACTGTTCCGATGTACTACTGGAGATCCTAAAATTACCTCAGCCAAGTTTGATGATCTTCAGATACCACAAGGCATAGCCATCAAGGGAACGTTAGATTAAGGACAGATCCGCCGCAGACCTTGAAGGGACGTAAACCTCCATCCAAGAACGGGATGCTGAAATAAAGAGGTTAGATTCGTTTCCGTAATTCTGTATTAACACTAAGTCGAAATAAGAACTGCTGAGCATGTTTACTTTTCGTTATACTTTTTCCAGTCATGTAAGCAGCCTGCTAGATTTCGAATTCAGGAAAATTACATGCGAAGAATGGAATCCTCACCAGACCTGTTGATACAACCTATGGAAGGTCTGTTGCTCACTCCCCCCATCAACTCATGTCTACTCAAAAAACAGACTTAACATAGGATCATTTCCGTTTTCCAATTGGTCTCCTGGATGCGCGAAATTTGCCTTAATCTTCGCAAGCCTAACGCTATGGCGCCTGATATAATTAGGTTTTACAATTTTAAGACCTTCTGAGGATAACAAATGACAATGAAATCACCGGAAATCCAGCTCAAGGCGCTGAATAATACTTTGCGTCGTTTACGTGGGGCCTGTTCCGCACTTGACAGTGAAGAGCTTGATGAAAAATTACTTGAAGTCATGCGACGACTGCTGCTTGCTGAGGTGCTCGCCGATACCTGGATTGTGGCTATAGGGGGCTCGCAAGGAGCGGGTAAAACGACTCTGATGGCGAGCCTGTATGGCCTGCATCAAGACTGTAGCGGCTGGTTACGTAGCAATGAAGGACGCGGCGAGAAAATGCCAGTCTTAATCCTCGAGAGTTCTAAGACTGAAGTGCCTCAGGGTTATGTCCGCCGCCTAGTCGAAACTGGAAATGATTTGACACTAGAGGATATCAGCGTCGACGTCAACGAGTTTCAGCGAGCGGTCTGCGATCCTGATGCGGGGGATTTACTGCCAGTATTGAAAGTACCGCAGCGTTATTTTACACGCAATAATCAGGCCTGGTTACTGCTGCCTGGCTATGAAAAACAAGAGCGTGAAAATCGTGAATGGCAAGAACTAATGCGTCAGGCAATGATCGCGGCAGGCGGTTGTATCATCGTAACCGACGAAACTCGACTGGCAAACCAGCAGCAGCTCGAAATCGTCAAAGATATGCTGGAAAAAGAGCTTAAGGACTGTAAACCTTATATTGTCATCTCCAAGACAGAAGCGTATCGCCATAATCCACAACGGCAAGCTGAATTAAGAAAAAGCGCGGCTGAAACCTTCAATGTCGCTGCCGAATATACGGATAACAATATTATTTTAACCGGCACCGACGATCCGGAATACATAACAGAATGGATGCCGCACCTGTGCCGAGCCATTGATGACCTTAACTTTTCCGGACAAACCAATCGTTATCTCCAGTTAACCCACCTTACTGGGATTGTCAGTAAGGATCTGCCCCGCGTCATGAATATGATCCGTACTCAGTCACGTCTATATTACCACAGTGATAAAGGTTGCCAGGATGATGGCAGTCAGGTTCTGGCAGAAGTACTAGAAGTGTTTGACGACGCCGTACAGGAACTAAGAGAAGAGCACACCAAAAAGGTGAAAGCGTGTATCGCTAAAACCTTTGAAGCGGCAAAGGTTAACATGGACCGCAGGCTGGTCAAGGACCATGAGGGATTTGCCAACTGGATATCGAATGTATTTGATACCACCAGTGAGACAAAAGGCAAATTACAGAAACTGGTTCAGGATTCATGGGAAGACGCATCAACTGGTTTCTTCAATGACTATGTGAACAGCTTGCAACAATTGACGGCGGCAAAACTCAAGCCCATGCCAAACGGCAACAATCGCCCAAACTTGCCTGCATCACCAAAGCTAGAGAAGCTGATAACACTTGGCTATATGAATAGCGCCGGGCAGCCCATACAGCACGAACAGCTGGATGCAGAAAAAATAAGTAATATCAAAATGTTGTTAAATCATGGTGCCACATCGAATGGGCAAAATACCACGGTGATGAATAAACAGCTCAGGAAAAGCGTGGAATTGATCCCAGTGCTCTCGCTGGAGTACACTCGCCTTGTGTACGCCATGCCTGAAATTTGCAAAGAGCTGCGACCTTACGTCACACTTGAGCAGTACGATGGTGAGACATCCGCAGGTAACGTCGCTGCAGAAGGGGTTCAAACCCTCAACGCAGGAGTTGATCTTGGCAAGACCGCAATAAAATCACTGGCGGCAGTGCTGGCGATTGACATTGTCAGCGACGGTGATTCCGATATCCTTGGCGCGCTCTTTGGCCAGGATCAATCTTCTATTGACCAAACGGGTTCCCCCCTTCCCCCCGCACCAGTGATAATGCATCCTGCTGCCGTTGCGGTAACCGCCGTTGTTGCGGCGGCCTACGTGACCGTGTCTGCGGTAACACGAATGCGCACCTTCGAGAAAAAAGCGAGCTCTCAGGCACACACCATGCTTGCCAGCGTTCATGATCACCATATTGAGCATTTACGCAGTCAGTTCGACGATACGATGAATGCGGCGCGTAAGCGGATTAGCGAAACGTTACGTACGCGTTATCACATGGACGAAATACTGATGCGCAAGGATCGGCTCGCCAAAGCCATTGCCGATGTGAATACCCTTATCGATGACCTGCGTACTGAGCTGGGTTCATCGGCTTCGGGTCTACAAGTGTTAATAACCAACCACGGTGAGTGAGATGACGTCCTGGAAGGTTATAAATTATTGGCAGCAGTTAGAGTCGCGGCAGTTAGAGTGGGCTTTTCGCGCCTACGATCAGCTGATTAAAACCTTAAGTCATGACGTTCAGGAAAGAATACAGCTCAGGGAAAGCGATACCGAACCGTACGTGGTTATCTTTGGTAAGACGCAGGTCGGAAAAACCACCTTACTGCTCGATCTGATGGGCATAGATCTGCAGCAAATGGCAACATTATCGCACGTGCTGCGCGGCGGGCGGGAAGCTGGGAAGTCGG
This sequence comes from Providencia sp. PROV004, assembly GCF_011045615.1. Classification (NCBI taxonomy): domain Bacteria; kingdom Pseudomonadati; phylum Pseudomonadota; class Gammaproteobacteria; order Enterobacterales; family Morganellaceae; genus Providencia; species Providencia sp. PROV004. The sequence continues at coordinate 1,649,993 of NZ_CP042859.1, read as the reverse complement.
CCACCGCCACCGCCATGGAATATCGTCGTTCAGCGGACCAGCGCTGGGGATTGTTTGTGCAATCGAAAACGCACTGGTTTGCCTCTGACGACGATATGACCGATGCCTTAGCGCAGATCAGAAAGCAGATGGAACGGGGAGAACTGGTTGTCGACTCCCCATGCATTGTGCATATTCCTGGGCGTTTTTTCAGGATGAAAACCACGGGTGTACTCGGCGTGCGTATTCTGGATCTACCTGGTGATAATCCCGCGAATGCGCAAGAGCAAAAGCATGTCAATCAAATGGCGAAGAGTTATCTTCCCTTCGCTGATTTGGTGTTGCTAATTGGTCGTGGTGATGATTTGAGTTTTCTGCAACCGGACGTTATCACACTGCCGGGTATTGAGGACTGGCAGGCGATGCCGTGCCGATTTCGCATCGTGACCACCTATTCTTACTCAGCACAGTCGGTGAAGACGCTGATTCGCAACGATCCAGCTTTCGATATCACCCAGCTACGTCAGCGCCTTATTGAACAGATCGAACGCTTTAACAGCATGAGTGACATGGCGAAAGATCTGAACCTCTACTTTCCACTCGAGTTTGGCAGCAGCTGGCTGAGTATGGCCGAAAACGATAGCGCCCTGTATGCCCGTGTTGCCCCCATGGTCAACCGTTTGCGTAACGAACTGTTGGAACAGATTGCGGCATCGACCAGCCCGCTCGGGCGGTTGCGCAGCACCCTAGATACCCACCTCAGCGTTAAATATATTCAGGAGAAAAAAACGGCAGTTGTCGAAAAAAAACTGTCAGCGCTAAAAAAACAGCTACAAGAAACAGAAAATACACTGATGACCTGGGAAAAGGCGATCTCTCGGTCGCTGGAAAAAATAAACCAAACTAACTGGTTATTAAAAGATAACTCGTTAGCTGTCAGCCGAGGTTTTATCGATAAAGCCGCAAAAGAGGCCGCAGTAATTAAATTGTCGGCAGAGTACAAAAGCGAAAAATGCACGACTTTACGCCGTATGATTGCCGACTATTGCAGTGAAATTAAAAAGATCCAGTTGGCCATAGCAAGTCAGTCAACGTACTGGCGAAAAGTAGCCCGTAAGAATATTGAACCTACCAGGCAGGAGGTACAGGATATTCTTGATGAAAAGTTCAATGCTATTCGCTATACGCTCGATGACTATTGGATCGATGCCTATCTTAGTTCTGCGAATTATTTATCGGACAAAAACAGCGTCATCTATGCTGCTGATAATGCAAAAGCGGAAGTCATTCGGTTGTGGACCTCACAATGGATGGCTGCAGCAGAGAACGTCCGGAATGAATACAAAAGTGAACTATCCAAAGAAAGGATGACTCTTGACGTGTTGCGAGTAGAGCAAAATAAATCCTTACGGCGGCAAACATCGCTTGAACAACAGATCGTCTCGCACAAGGATGATTTAAAAAAAATTGCCGCAGCTTCAAAGGAGGATCTTGCCCGCTGTAAGCAGTTTGTCCACTTTCTTGATAAAGAGTATCTCAACACATTAAGTGCACGCCTGGATTCGGTCTTTCAGGAACAGGATAATTGTGATGCTTTATTACAAGTTTTATCCTGTGTGGCGTTGAAAAATCAGCGGGAAGATTTAATGAATTTAACTGAAAAATATTCTGGGTAAGACATGAACGTAACCAGTGAAATAAAAAATAAAGAAAAAATGCTCGCCGAGCTAATGGTAAAAATACTTAAGGAACCGCTCAATCCCCTTGAGAATTCTTTAAAAAGACTCAATGCAGAGGTTCTGGATACAAAATATAAGGTTGACGAAATCAATGATGCTATTAATGCGGTAGACGCAAACACTGAAGAAATCATTAATCCTCTGAAAAGATCATTACGTGAGCTGCAAGATGACGATATTCCTGGGATGATAAGTAAGCTGCAGGAATTTATTTCGACTCAGGTCAATGAAAAAAAACAAGATATTCGCACCGCTCTTAGTCAACAATCGGCGCACTATGATAGCCAACTGAAAGCCGAGACAGGCGAGATTTTTGCAAAACTGTCTGATGTTCTTGAGCTGCAAAATAAGAGTGTTCAGACAGCAATACAGCAGTGTCAGCAAGCAGGTATCGACAGCGCTGAGGCCCTATTGCAGCAGCTACTGGCGGTTAACCAATCTATAGAGGACAACAGCGCAGACAATGCCAGCGAGCAACGGTCGACGCGAGAGCGTGACCAACGATTGTCTGAACAACTAGAAAGTGTCATGCAAGTCCAGCAGCAAATAAAACAGTTGGTAAGTGAACTTAACCAGCAGCTCAAGGGCGTCAGTCAAAATGTGCAAACGGCGCAGACCACGTTCGCGGAACAGCAAGAAAACGATCGGCGAGAAGTGTTAAGCGGCCTTAAAATGCTATCCACCGACGTCCAGACAGCTCTGGTACAGCACTTAACGCCACCAACCCAGGCTATTGAGTCTCTGCAAATAAGTCAGCAGGCGCTGACTGAAGCTGTTAGTCAGCAAAAGAGCCATCTGGCGGCGAAAATTGCTGTAAGTCAGCGTAGATTTCGCTACGTTGTCATCATTTTTACCCTGTTTGCTACCTCAACGTTGGCGTATATCGGCTATGACATCTGGAAAATTTTAGCTCCCTGACAGGACGAAAGCGCACGGTGTCTAACTCCACAGAGCCATTATATTTTGAGTTGTGTATAGAGTTAGACAACCTTTTATTCAAGGTGTAGTTATTGCTCTAAAGCAAACGCCTCTAAATCGGCCGGTTGAAGATTACCTTGATAGAATAGTGGAAACTTCCGCTTTTCGCTCAGACCAGCCGGTCAGGCTTAGTTATGTTCTACCCAACGAAACCTGTTAGTTCAAGTCTGAGCTAATGCCTCTCAATTAAACCTGACTGGTTCCAAAGTTTCTAAAGTCAGTAATCAGCTCCTTGGTATTCATTTTAGCCAGATACGTCATGCGTAATAGGAAATCAAAATAATTAGAATGACGGGCCAGAGCATCTCGTCTATCAAATCGAAATACGGGGTTCTCTGGAAAGTTAACTAATGGTGCATAGTCCGGGTACTCTAAGCCAATGGCGCTACACCATGCTCGTTGTATTCTAGTCGCCATATTATTGGCATCATCTTGTAAATAGTTGCCTAAATAGCCGTATATATCTCGATTAAATAACAAAACTAAATGGTAGTGAGGATATTCACTTTCATTACGTTCTCTTACCCAAGCATAATAAGGGAGTGCTGGTGTACCTGAACGCCCCGTACGATGATGTGCTGCTCTCAGTTGGCTTTTTAGTGACTCGATAAAACGGGTAATGGCTCGCTCATCCGTGCGTTGAAAACATACCGGCATATCCGGGGCATCAGGACTACTATCCTGAGCGAATCGTAAATCAACTCGGATTGCAAATACTCGGTTATGGTGTTCTAGTGTATTCTCAACCACTGCCAGTAATCGACGAAGGATATAATACGATATCGAGGAATCATAGCGATCACTCGCGATAGTTATCAGTTGATCCAATTCTGTTTTAGTTAATGCATAATCTGACATTTTTTATTACCTTACTATCATAGAAATAGCGATATCTGTATTCGTGTTTAAGTACCTATCGCATCCATAACACAGTGAGTTATAGACACAATAGGTACAGTGATTAAATAAACATTGCTTTGTTGATTGATGGGTGTTACTGTTATAAATTAGTATTGTATTTAGTAAGATGGTATATATTACCTATACCGACATCATTCCATTTAATAAAAGACAGACTCACCCCTCCCCAAAGCCGCAATAAACCTCGCTTGGTGATATAATCCTACTCACTGATATTATTAAAAATAACTCTGAAGTTATCCTTATCTTGGTGAGTTATTGAGTATGAATACTCCTCTGCTACTCAACGGAATATTCAATCGTTCGGCTAGCTCTTCAGGTGTCATTCTTGCCCCCATAAACTTGACATAGTTAATCCCATTTTTTTCGAATAATTGAACTTTAGCTTCCTGCTGTAGTTTTTCTAATGCAGGCCGCAAACGGTCAGAACGTCTCAGTGAATAGGGGCCATTTTTAATGATGTCATTTCGCCTAAAATCATAAGATTTATTACTGACAAGATGCTCCTCCAACCATAACAGGAGTTTTTCAGCATCACTAACTTCCTTAAAATCATCTATTTTTTTGATAAAATGATTAAGATGCCACTGAGTAATATAGACTGCCGACTCCAGCGTTTCCAACGTAACAACAGTGGAATCGGGTGTCATAAACATTTGCATCACCCCAGCAATTCGAGAAGCATGCTCCATAAAGCGCGATGCGTAATCATCATAAGCATGTAATTCCCCGCCGGGCTCCATCATCTTTTTAACAGCTTGATAATAGCCATTCCACGCCCCTTGGGCATCATGTGCTAAAGTAATACAATGGCGTTCTTCATCATTCTCACGACGTTTTATTCCTTTTTGTAAATGGTTTATCAACGTAGCCGATAAATCTGCTAAACTTAATTCAGTTGAATGTGAAACATTTTTTATCTCACATAATTGCTGAATTTGATCTAGATCCACTAATAAGCTGCGAGCTAAAAAACCTGAACTCTTTGCTTTCTTTCCTTTTTTATCCATAAAGCTGTCAAATAACGCTGGCTGGACCATAAGTAACAGACTAAAACGGCAATCTTTGATGACATAGTTATCTCTAGATGCTCGGCTTACCGATTTCCCCTCTGCGCACCAAAGCGAATTTAGTAATGGTGTTTTTCGCAATAAACTACTTTCAAACAATTCACCCGCCTCATCTGACATCAGCGACAATACGGGATATCCATCCCCCAACTCCTGAGCCAGACCTTCACTTGTTGAATCATTGATTACTAAACGTTTTTTTATTGGCGCTACTGGTTTTTGAACAAGGCACTCTTCTAAATTCAAAAAAGCTTCATTCACTTTTATTCCCTGATTCAGCGCTTTTTGATAGCATTTATTCAATGCGCTAAATTTTACATTCCATAGCACCAGACTCCGCTCATAATTATCTCTTTCAATATAAAAATCCTGTTCGAGTTGTTGCTCAAATTCTGAAATTGCTTTTGTGAGCAGTTTATAAACAGTAGATTTTCGGCACCCCGACCTCGCCAAAACAACATGATAAAGTGACAGTGGATATTTTCGTCCACTTATCGGTTCAATATCAAAGCTATCCTGACACGACAGGGACATCACACTTAACAGAGTAGGCAAAATAATTTCAGCCGCCGCTCCTGTTTTTATATGTACTTGCTCAATCATGCGTTGAAAATAATCTGGTAATTTCTCTATGTTTAAATATAACTCTTCATTTTTTTGTGACATTTCATCCGCCTTATTGATTAAACCATCCTTGAAGTTAACCATTTTTCAACTGAAGCATATTGCCAGCCAACTGATGAGGCGCCAAGCTTGATAGGCTTAGGAAAATTCTCATCGTAATACTTAGAGCGAGGGTTCAATTTTTCATAAATGCTCGATCTGGATATCCCTAGCATTACCGTTAACTCGGTCATACGTAAAATACGTATAGGCAAATTATTCTGACTCATATTTTCGTTTAGATGATGCATTTGATTCTCCATTGATTCACGTTCTTAAGAGATATTCATTTTCCACATCATCTGGCAATATGTCCTCGTAGAAAATTGGAAACCAACTGGAGAATGTCATGTACACCCATATTTTTGCTAATATCATGTTAACAGCTTACGACATAACAGTTTTAAATAAGGAAAGAATAGAAAAAACCAACACAAAAGAAAGAAAAAATAAAAACAAAAAATATAAAACGCTAAATCTAGCTAACCAGAGAAAAATTGAAAATTTTTCATTACATCAAGATTTTTTTGCAAAAACAGGTAATCTGAAAACGCAGGAATATGGTGATGACAACATCAATACTAAAGAAACTTATCAAAAATTGATTAATATCATCGATAGCAAAGCAGTCTTTACTCAGACAGAAAGACAGATGTTTTTCTATAAATATGAGCAACTGTATAACGCATTGATTGCTCAATACGTTGTGTCTAATTTAGAAAAAAAAGAAATATTAAGAAAATATACAAAAGCCACCATACCCGCCATTGTGGCATTAGATATGTATAAAACGCTGAGTCTTTCCGTCGATAAAGAACAATTACATTTTTACAGTCATATCCATCATTTTATACTGAGTGAATACTACGACAATCATCACAATAATCTCGAATCGCTCTGTAAGGGGGTGAGAGCCTATCTCAAATACTACATCAAGACATTAGCGTTCAACCCCATTGTTAATCTTTTTGAAATTACAACCTCAATTAACAATATAAGAACCTCATCATTCACAACAATTTGTAACATCGATACGATTATTGATGCTTGCAAAAAAGAAGCGAGCGAGATAGGTAAACCACACGATACCCAATTTGAGCAATTGAGAGTCGCTTATACTTCTCTTAGTGTCCTGCTCGCCTTTCAAAAAATCACTCACCTACTGACGCCACTTGTATCAAATTATAAAAAATTACTTGAAGATAAACTTGAAGCGCCAGATCCTCTCTTCTATTTAGAACGGTATCTTTACCAAAATGTTGAAAATGATCCTATTTTTTTGGGAGAAGATGCACTGTATGAGTATATCGAGGTGTTAATTTCTCACGAGAAAATAGATATCCCTAGTTGTGAAGATGACTGTGATTGCGGCCAAGGCCCTGAATGTGAGTGTCAATGTATCCCTAGTTATTGTTACGGTATTCTTAATATTCTAGAAAACTTTATATTTGAAAATAAATCTCATCTGCCTTTACCTACTCTTGTACCCTCCATAAACTTATCTGAGTTTTCCCTAAAAAAAATAAGCATTTTTGAATTATCATCATACTTAGATGAGCTCTGTGACGAAGTGCCATCTCTTAAATTATACAAAGAAATCCCTTATATTCTTGAGCTACTTTACGCTAACGAGTTAGATAACATAAGAGAGGTTATTAACGAAATCTCATTTGAAGAATTCCCATTAGGTTTTTTTACATCTACACTCGCTATTATCAATCTCGCATTAAAGATAAAGTTTGAACCAAAATCGATTCGATACGGGTCATTACTCTCCTATATCAATCCTATTTTAACAAATCAAGGTGTATATACTGAATATATCATTGTTACACCCGACATTAAAAATTCCACTCAGTCAGTTTCTGATATAGAAGAAAACCCTGTAATTAATGATCCCAACAACCAAACAGTTCTGCATTCAATCATGATATATAATAGAATGATAAAAAAAATGATTATTTATGATAATGATCACTCCGAGCTCATTGCCCCACAATCCGTTTATGGGCTTCTCGATTCGGTTGAGCTCGCCCTTAAAAAATTAAGGGAAGCTTTTTTTCAGGAGAAAATGTTGCTTACAGATAAAGAACTGGCAAGCCTTATCATTCAAAATAAAGTATTAACGAAACATGAAACCAATGATAATCTGATAGGTATACTCAATGAGGCTACATTATATAATTGCCTTGGTTGCCTTTCTTATTTATATAAAAATCTAGCGGGTTATGGCGAATCACTTCCAAACATATTATCATTTACAGGAATATCAAAAGATGAACATGAAGAAAGAGAAACATTACGTCGCGCATTACTCATCGTGAAAGAAAAACAGACTAATAAAGATAACTAAACACCTTCAATCTTATTCATGTCAATCAATGTACCTGCAACAGCTGCTACATGTAGCAGCTGTTGCAGGGTATACCTTCTATTTTAAATTTTATTGGCTAGTGGGCGGCCCGTTAACTTGTTATTAATTCGTTTTATGATTTTTAAGTTGGGCAATACCTACTTGATGGCAGAGAGGAATATTATAGAGCAAAAAATATCATAGAGTTACGCAACTTATCTTATCAATTTGAATTATTGCATTAGCTAATTCCTGAGTATGTTTTGTATCGAGTTGATGGAGGGATTGGACGCGTTCTTGATAATCTTCATTGACTTTGACTTGTTCGGTCAGCTCAACAAGCAATTCGGAATTCTTAGTGTTTAACTCACCTATCCTTTCGTGTTGTTTCCACATTCCCCATATGGCTAGGCTATAGTCAGTACTAGAAGCTGCTTAGGCAGGTAGTAGGCGCTATCTGCCTTTTAAAAGGGTTCCACTGATAGCCGCCATCTTCGTCTGTTAGGGAATAGTCTGATACGAGCTTACCAATATCATGGAAAACAAAACGCCGAAGGCTACTGCAACACGCCACCTTGGTTCCAGCTCTTTTTTCTCAACCGGTGTGCCACTGGCAACAAAGATGATCCCTTCAGCAGCTTGTGCCGCCCAAAAAGCAACTTCCAACGAATGACGTAATAAACCACCCGAACCACTGTGATGATGATGCTCAGAAGCTGGCAACAAGTGAACATAAGCAGCCAGATGATCAATGCAGGGCTGAATTAGCCTTTGAAAATCACGCTGATTGAAGCCAAGTACTTGGCGCAGTTTGGCAATTAGCTCGTCTTGTGTGGACTGCAAATCCTCGGGTGACGCAGCTGGCAACCCCTTCAGGAATGGCGGATAGCGTGGAATTTCTGTATCCAGTTGCGATGACAGCTCTGGTAATGCTTTGGCTTGAAAAAATAGGTTTTTGAACATAGTGAACCTCCGACACGATAGTGTGAAGGTTTTCTATAGCTACCTGAGTCAAAATAGATAATAAATTTATGCAACTATTCTCCCTTTACTTGGTTGTTGAATAGAATGGAAAATCACTCATATGGCCTTTCGTGAGAGAATTTCTCCACCACATACAGGCGAGATATCCAAAACATGGCTTCACATACCCTATGTGAAGCACAATTTTAAACAAGCTCAAATTGATATCTGGGCAATTATAAAGATAACTAAATCAAGTAAGGGCTTAGTTGTCCTGACGATGTAACGACGAGACCCTTTATTGCTCTTGTTGCAGCAACGTGTAATAGCGCTCTTTCGTTGAAATCGTAATCGCGTTTTTCGACAGGATCTTCGGTTATAGCCATTTGCAATGGGATGACACCTTCGTTTGCTCCCGCAATGAAAATATATTGAAACTCGAGCCCTTTAACTCGGTGCATCGTAGCAAAACAAAGCCCTGGTTTATCGTTGTCAGAACTCTCTGAAGAGAGCGAGTAAGAATCGAATCCAGCTTGTTCAAAAGCGCTTTTGTACTTGTCACGAAGAGCGTTAGTTCGCGATACAATACAAATATTCTTCAACGGCACACCACATTCAATAAGCGATTCTATCTGCTTGCGTATGAAGCCACACTCCTCATCGAAACTGGTACACGCTTGCACAATTGGCAAATCACCATGGAAAAGAGATAAATAGTCACTCGATTTATCAAAGTCACCATCAAGATCATCGACTGGCACATTTTCTAAAATAGCTGTGGCAAATCGACGGGTTTCCTCAGTAGTACGATAGTTAATCTTTAACTTTTGAGAACGACGTCCACGAACATTGATGCCGCAACGGCCAAGTACCACCTTATTGCGATAAATGCGCTGGTGGCCATCACCAACAATAAATAGGTCATTCTCTTGTTCTGGCACGATACTTCTCAGTAGCGTGAAAGCTTGGCTCCCCATATCCTGAGCTTCATCGACGATGATCGAACTATATGGAAGAACGAGTTGTTGCTCATTAATGAGCGCCATCGCGTCTAACATCGCATCATTAATTTCTCGAATTTGATTTCGGTTAAGTTGGTTTCGATATTCTTCGAAAACAGGCCAAACGAGAGAGCGCTGCAAACGGCTCAATGAGGTACCTCGCCCAACACGGCTTACCTTTAAATACTCTTGCTTGGTTTTAATCCCATTTGCTTGAACAATCAGGCGCCATTCTTCTTGATAAAAAGAATCAGGGAAATACGGCTCGGCAGGCGCTTGGCTAACAGCGATATCCCAACATTTTTTTCGTTTAGCATCACCCTCATACACTACTTTGTAGTCATATTTAAACTGCTTCAACAGACGAGAAACCCAGCCATCAATGTTGACGACTTCAATTCGTGCCAATTGTTCATCTGTCGCTATTTTCTTGATGTTTGCTTTAATATCAGAGGCTAAATTTTTGGTAAAAGTCGTTAATAAGATCTTACGATTACTCTGTTCTAAAATAAGCTTCTTCGCCAAATGGACAGCGCGATGCATCGCCACTACAGTTTTCCCTGTCCCTGCACCGCCGAGCACACGGGTTGGACCTTTAGCCTCTAGTGCAACCAACTTTCGTTGGCTTGGGTGCAAAAATACTCGCCATTGTTCCAACGGTGCATTAAGCATCTTTTGGAGTTCAAGGTCATCGGTAACCACTTTGAAAGAGCGCAGAGTAACGGCTCGTTGCAACGCCACATCAAAGTCTTCTACATCAATCTCAACATCGCCATTAATTTGGTCGTTATAGGTGTTATAAACAGATTCATAGTCGTCTCCAGCGGCCAACATAAACAGTGCCTCAAAGGCTTCAGTTGGCAAACTCTCTTCCAACTGTTCAAGTTGTTTCTCAGTCGCAATTGACATCACACGTTGGATAAAACTTTCTGGTACACCAAGCGCGAGAATTTGCTTTTCTTTAAACTGTGCAAAAAGTGTTGAGTTTTGCGAAGAAATCCCTTGTGTCGGCTCAACAATCTCAGCTTCCACATTAGAAACATCAATAATCTGAATTGCGCCTGTTGACGGGTGAATTTCGCAGCGATGAGTACGAGCCCAATCATAAGCATCATCATGCAAAGCAACAAACATCAACATGTAAACATTGCCTTTTTCTGGTTTAAGAACGATGCCTCGATAAGCTTGATCGATTCTTACCGAATGCACATTCTTACTTTTCGCATCACGGATTTTTTCATAATTAATCGCAGAGCTTGTGGGGTTTTCACGAAACTTACTCAAAAACTCTTGCACCTTCTTTTGTTGTGCTTTGGGAATCGCAGCAAAAGAAAGCAAAAAATCGGATGCAATTGCAATTTTTGGAGTATCCATACCTGACATTGTGGTTACCTATCATTATGTTTTAATTTTAAATTTAGCTGCTCAAAGACGGTTTCATTTAATGCGCCAACAATGACGAACCACCCCTTTGATTCAAATAGATCTACCGCCTCTTGTTGCTCAGGCAACAACAAGGCTACTTGACTACTCGGCCAAGCCAATTCTGCCTCAGCCAAAGTTTCGCCTTCTTCGCTCGTTAACTCATAGCCAACCTCAGGAGCACTCAGGCCTTTTGCCATCATCGCTTCAATAACCTCCGGCTCTAGCAGTTGATGCTCAATAATAAGCTGCCATTCTTCATCCGCTCCGTCCACCGAAGATGGCGAATTTACGGTAACAGAGGCGGTTTGATTCGGCATCAGTGTACCGTCATTCACGTCGTCTTGGAGCAGTACACGGGAAGTGCAGGAAAAATCACGCATAAACTGGCCGATATTCACCAGCTTCCAAAAGCCCGCGAGGTACTCTTCAAAATGCTCATCGTGAATGTCACGATCATCAAAGCAAATGTGCAAACGCATATTTGCTTCAACATACTCAAAAGGTGTTTGACCTTTCACCGCATCTTTCAGCACATAAGCATATGACTCAACAGGGAAAACAGTTGCAATTTCCACTAACCTTTGTGAAGTGCCAACTGAATCAAGTAAACCACCGAACAGATATGGCGTATCCATACAGAGTTCACTAAAGCGACTCGCGGGGCTATTTTCACGCATTTCGTATTCAAACTTCGCTTTCACCGATAAGTCTCGTGACTTATTGAACGCGAGCCAATAGAAGCAGTTCGCCGTCGAAGCTTGACGGAAAAATACGGATGTTTCGATGGGTTGATGTAACCATTTTTTCAGCAAACTAAAGTTATTTTCACCTTCATAGACGCTGCGCAATGTTTGGTAATTACGCTCGATGAACTTAGGGTACAGCGCTTCTTTAGCTTGAATTTCTTGGCGATGCAAACCAAAAAACTCTTTCATTTTACTCTTATCACTTTGAACAATATCATGCCAGCCTAATGTCCACGTGTTATAGCGGCCGCTATCGCGCACTGCATTACGCTTAGCAACATCGTCAAACACTATTTTTTTGTGGAACGCAAAACCATCAAGATAAATGGCTAAAGGTTTCACACCAGCCATCTGAGATGCGGGATACAAAACAAAATCAGGACGAGTTTCGATATAAACTCCGTCGTTTGCACCGAGTTCAACTTGCGGAACCAAATGCCAAGAGACATAAGAGTTAATTTTTGACGCGATAAACCAAGACGAGCGGTTATGGAAAAACTCTTTGGTTACCACAAACTCTTTGGCAAGCCCTTTCAAGGTTTCAATAAATAGCCGTTCAAGTTCAGACTCCACTACGCCATCAATTTCAATATCTGAAACGCTCTTAATACTGATCAGCTTGTCTTTATTATCGATGATAGCTCTGAGCAACTTACGCGCATGCTCACGGGAAATTGAGCGCATTTTGTTGCGATCACGGTAAGCATAAACACAGTGGTAACAACCATCCTTACCTTCCGAGGCGCAGGCACAATGTTCAATGACCTCCAGCGCCATCGATAGCAGGGCGATTAGGTTGTCAGGCTCCTGCATTAATTCTTTAAGAGCCCCTGTACCTCCAGGCACTGAATCATAAATGACTAAGTAATAACGATAGCTTTCACCTGCATCTGCCGGTTCTTTATAAATCGTGCCTTTTAGATGATCGACACTGCCCTTAAAGTATTTTTTCATACCCAATTGCAACGCAGCAGCCAAAGAAGACTCCGTTACTTCACCTAACCCATAGTTACTCACGGGCAACAAAATTCGAATGGCCTCAGATTCAAGCTCGCGATAAAGATACAAAACGTCCTCATAACGCGCCTCTTCAGGAGAATTTCGGTATTTACAGGCGATTTCGTGCGTTGGTTGGCCATAGTTTTTTTGTACAAAGCCACAGTCACTGCACACCTTAAAGCCTGTTTTCTTTTTCTTCTCTCCTGCAACGTAGAACTCTTCCCCTTCATCAGATGCACTACCAAAGTTAATATCTCGCAGCGTCACTCGGTTTAAGAATTCAAAACCAAAAGGCATTTCTTTATTAGGAATGTGGTAAGCGTAAGCGACATCTTGCGGCATGAAGTTCACCAACATTTGTCGTTGGAAAAACGCTGGAGTACGAGTGTCAGCATCGTCAGCAATTTTTGAGTCACGCGAGCTAGAACGCGCATAAACCTGTCTGAGTTTCAGCATGCGAATTTTCTGCTCTGCATCCCCCCAACCGGAATGGCCACATTTGGGACAGAAGGAATGCTGATCGGCCTCAATGCGTTCACTGTAGTTACAGTGGCTACACACGCGCCATGTCTCAGGCTCGGATACCTTCATGTCGATTTGTTCGATTTCAACTTTATGCCCACCAGCATAAAAATGGCTCGTTGGCGCAAGCTCAGAAAGCGCAGCCGCTGCCGGACGCTCGTACTCAAAAGTACGTGTCACGTATTGGCTTGAGCCATCTTCCGTTTCAATGGTGTCCTTTTTACGCCAAAGCACTGAGCGAAGCGTAACGCCCGCTTCAGGGAATGCATAGTTCGGCAGTAAGCCCTCATCCGTCATAAAGTTGAGAGTATTTTTCCCGTTAATCTCTCGAATCAGCGCCAACAGCGCATTGCGCTCGTTCTCTAACTCATTGAGTTCAGATTCAAAATTGAGGTCTTTAACTGGCGACAACTTCAATTTATCAATACTACGTTTGAGTTTTTCAGCGCGACTGCGCAACGATTTACGGTCAGTCGCCAAATGGCTCAATGACTGCTCAATTTTGCTTTCTAAGCTGTAAGCGACATTACTGCCAAACATAAAGGCACGTAACTTATCGACTGAGTTTGGCGATAGGCTGTGGAAAATAGAGATGAAGAGATCAAACAACTCCTGCTGTTTACCTTTAACAAAAGTGAGGAAATTGTATGGATATAGATCGCGCTGGCCACTTTCTGTCGCGTCCAACATCTGTTTTACTCGCTTAGGAATCGCACTACTGGTCACACCTGTTTTAATCCAACGGTCTATACAAAACGCCGTTAACTGACGTTCCAAAATGGCCGAAGCATCAAGATAGACACCCGGTGCAGTGACACTGCCCGCCATCATTTCCAATGGTTCTTGATAATAAAACAGATCGTGAGGATTACCTTCTGCGACGGTCATGTTAAAGGCATTACCATCCTTTCGCCCTGCGCGGCCGATACGTTGTAAATAGTTCGCTTGGGCTGGTGGCACGGAGCAAAGCAGCACTGATGACAATCCACCAATATCGATACCCATTTCAAGCGTCGGCGTCGAGGAGAGCAAGTTTACAGCCCAGCTTGATTGCCCTTTGATAAATGAGTTTTCAACTTGTTCACGCACATCACGCTCAAGTAAGCCGGTGTGTTCACTGGCATTGACACGGTGTGTTTGTGCAAAATGCCACTCTTTTTCCGCAAACGGCAGATCACGCGTATAACGCCCTTGACAGCAATCATTATGACAAGGTTGAGCATACCAACTGGCATAGGCAGTTTTAGCCACCACCAAACGTTCGGTACAACGGTCACAACCGATGGCTTGTAGATTGGTCGTCAGCTTTAGACTTTCAGGTTGCAAGCCCCAGACTTCACAGCCTTTGACATCAAATTGAGCAACGATGCCCGCTTTGCGTAGCGCATGCATTAATCGGCTATAAATCGTCTGGGTATGCGAGGAGATCATCACGTTGTGCTGATTACCCAAACATTTGTTAAGCCAGGTTTGGTACCAACTGTGGTGATGTTTAGAACCAAACAAATTATCGAAGTGTTTAATCTTACCAAACGACAAAAATTGAGGGGTGCGCGTTCTGTCACTCCAGTTGGGCATAAATTTCGAAGTTAGGCGGTCAATTTTAGTTAGATAGTAGGTTTCGCCAGCGTCTTGAATGTAGTGTTGTAAGGCTGAATGATTTATCGCCCCTTTCAAACGCATGCGGTGTAGTACGCCCAAACAGAAATGCAGCAGATGTTGATCGTTCACTCCGCTGAACTCATTCCCCAGTTCATCAACCAGTTCAGCATGCAGCTTTGAACAAAGTGCGACCAATTCATCACTGCACACATCGACACTCACCTCGCCAGTGCGCTCAAGGGTTCTGCCAATCGCTGCTCGCAAGCCAAATTCTGAATGCACTTCCCAATTAAGTCGTTTCGCCACTAAATCTGGCAAATTGCTTTTGGCGGGTAATGTGGCGGCATCGTTTCCTTCCACCAGCTCGCGATAATCGTTTAACCATTCCATATTCGGCGCCGTAAACGTTGCGACAAACGATTCAGGAGTCACGAGTTTAGCTTGGGCTTCTTGTGTCACTTTCGTGGCGAAGCTCGCCAGATCAAGCCCTTCAAATTGCTGCGCAACGGTGGCGATATGTCCTCGCACCATTAACGGCCAAGTACGTGCGGCAAAGAAACCCGCACGGTGGGCGGCGTCTTGGACCGAGTCAGAAAAGGTGATGAGTTTTTTATTGTCGTTGAAACGGCTAGCATAAAGCTGATTGATAGCAACACTCGACAGTGTCGCGGATTGCGCACCAATAATGCTCAGGCCATTTTTGCTATGACAATAAGGGCACTGATTGTCAAAGTGTGGGCCTTTAGTTTCAGTTGTTTTTACCAAATCGGGGATAAATACACGGATCAGTGCGTCTTGCTCATGACCACAGTGGATCGGGGCGCTGTCCGAATTTAAGGTTAAGCAGGTTGGGCAAACGCGTCGAATAAGCCCTTTGGCCGGAATATCTTCACCTTCGTTGATGGGGAATAACACGCGCACGCCTTGATGACGAGCGAAGAACAAGCGGTAGAACACCTCCAAATCATTCTCGAGCTGATCGCTGTAGCCATCGCCATAACTACCCCACCCTGTTGCATGACAGTCACGGCAGTGGATCACTGGCATATGTTGCTCGCCTTCGTGAAACGCCAAATCATCACTAAAACGCAACACCGGCTTCGGATGGATTTGTGCCACCAAACGGCGTAGCTCGCGCAGCCAAATTTGGTAACGCACTTGCAAAAATGGCAGCACGGGGCGCGCTTTGCCCAGTGCTATTCGTTCTTGCTCGACCTCTGGCGGTTCATCTATCCCTCGGCGCGCTATTGACACCAAAGCAATAAAGCTCTGCAACAACTGTAACGTGGCTTGATATCCGAGTGACAAACTTCGGTCGAGTTCATTCACCAGCACATCCAGCGCGCGAATTTTGCCATCCAGCAATCCCAGTAGTGAATGGAAAAACTGATGTGTAAGCAGAGCTTCCCCTAATGCGATGCGCACGGCTCGCCCTTCGTCCGAATCGAGATCGTCTGGCAAGGCTAAGTTATGCTCGGGAAACCACAGCGCTAACTGCTGATTTAAATAGGCGACTTCATCGGCGAACTGAGAGGCATCAAGCAACGAGAGCTGCTCATAACTCGGTGAGTTAAACACTAGTGCTTGATGAGCCTGTAAATATTCATCGTGACGATAACGGTCTTCTCGTACCACGGCGCTTTCATCAAACGGTGCATCAAAAATGGTGCTGGCGTACTCCAGCAATGGGGCTAAATCATCACCGACAGTCGCTGAGGTGCCAACACACGCAAAGCCTTGGTTATCCACGCTTAAGTGGAACTTTAAACGGCGGATCAAACAAGCCAAGTCCGAACCTTGCGCGCCATCAAAGGTGTGCAGTTCATCCACTACCAAGTACTTTAATGTGCCTGGTTGGTTATGTAGCCACAGCGATTGATCTTCAGGGCGCATCAGCAAATAGTCGAGCATTTTGTAGTTGGTGAGCAAAATATCGGGGGGGTTATTGCGCAAATGCTCTTTGCTGGTGATCACGCCATCTTTACTCATAACAACGCTGCCTTGACCATCGCCACCGCCAACAAACAAGCCGACAGTGACTTTGCCTTTTAAGCCCGCATTGTTGTACACCGTTTCTGCAAAACGTTTAGCTTGGTCGGTTGCCAGCGCATTCATTGGGTAAATGACGATCGCTTTCACCCCCGGCTGGTTGCTTGCTGCACAGTGATTCAAAATAGGGTAAAGAAAACATTCCGTTTTACCCGAGCCCGTGCCGGTTGCGACCAAGGTGGCCTGTGGGTTGTCACCACCAAGGCGCTGATAAGCAACCGCTTGGTGTGCGTAGGGCGGAAAGGGTAAGTGTACTTGCGAAAAAAAATTCAGCGCCAGCGCGCTTTGCCGAAAAGGCAACTGAATGGATAAATAAGGGCCTTTGACCAGATTATCGCGCTCGTTTAAAAAGCTATCGATCATCGAATAGTCTTCGCTTTCAAAGCATGGGCTGTTCATGGTAAAGGCGGATTTTACGTATTTTTTGACGCTGCTTGCGACTTGGTCACTCACCACTGACGGTAACATGGTTTCACTGTCCTTTTTGCATTGTTTTTTGCATTCTTTTCTCGCGCTGTTTTCTTTCGTTTTTCTATTGGCTAAATGCAAGTGATTCGGCGGTTCGAGCGCCGTGGTCGAAGCATCGGCGCTCTTGCCTACATTATTCAGCGAATGTCTTACTAAACTTCAACTAGGCAAAACGCTCACTAAACACCGCCCATGCGGTTTCGTAGTCTTGCTCACGATCACACTTGTCGAATGGGGCGATGTATTCAATAGTGCGCTCGACTGGACCGCCTGGTTGGGTATCATCCATATAGGTTTTGTAAACCTTGCCGGATTTCAGCCCGCGAATATCTTCCCAACCGAGCGCTATATTACTCTCCGTCCACGGCTCGGCTGCACTGCCCTGCCCGCTGGTTTTGTCGGCAAACACGCCATCTTCAATCGAGAGGGTAAACCCGTTTTTGTTATTAAACTTACGGTCTAAACCTACGCCTACCAAACCTTTTGAAGCGGTAAACACAATGCGACCAGTTTGGTCATACCAAGTATCGGCCTCATACTGGCGCATTACTGGGAACTGAACACGGTAGATGGTTTTGAGCTCTTCTAAGGTTATACCCAACGCCATCGAGACTAAGACATCGATCTCAACTAAGGCTTGGCGACGAGAATAATCATCTCTAAGAGAAAAATTTGGGTGCCAAGTTGAGTCTAATTCAAAATAAAATCTATTTTTCAGCCGCTTATCTTTCTTAGACCAAGTTTGAAAACAAAATAATTCCTTAACAAAGCTCTTAGCCCAGATTTCGGAGTATGCGTCTGTCAAGCAATTCAGGGCCAAATACCTTACCATGGCCCCCTCAGAAACGACGTAGGGAATAACATCCCAAGCGCTATATAAATTCTTCCTACCAGTTATTTTTACTAGGAAGTCCGACACTAATGATGAAGCAATTGTTGCAGCCTGAAGAGTTTGGTTTAAATCAGCGTAAGATATTGATTGAACTCCATCGATATGACAAACACCTGGAGGAACAATACAAGAGATAAGTGTCCTTTCATTTGAGCTATTTAACATTTTTCTCGCAACAATCCTATATTGCTCCGTAAATAAAACGTTATCATACTTTCTTCTTGGAATATAACTATCTGATTTATTCAACAGCTGATAGGAAACTCGTGGAATATACGAAGAACTAATCTCATTACGATCTATTGTAGAGTAATCAGAGTTTTTAATACATTCAGATTTTGCGCTCTTATAAACGGGATTTGCAATGTAGAAATTCGGTCCAGATAGAACTACTTCCGACCAACAATCTGGCTGCGAAGAAATACGTTTAATTCTGTTCTCAGAAATAGCACTCTTTTCCTGCCACATTGTTGAAAAGTCTACATTTTTATATATATCATTGACACCCTCAGACTGCGATATTTTCTTTATGACGCTGAGAAGTTGTTTTGATTGAATACCAGGAAGTTTTACATCAATACTATTCGAAGAATTGTTACCACCGAACAATTTTGAAATTACGCCAAATACACTCTGATCAAACCTTATAACTCGAGATGTATTACCTGATACATTCCAGCCATTATTAGTCTTGACGCCAAAAACATCTTCAGATTCAATCAAAAAGCAACTATCAATTGTAGCTGGATTAAATAAATTAAATATTGAAACAAAATCAACACATCCTATTTTACGATAAACATTTAAGCTGAATCTTCGATCATGATGTATATCAGAGAATAGGTCTAGCTCGTTTTGAAACTGAAAATGGAAAGCTAGTCTTCTATACGCCTCACTGCGAATTTTATAACTATTATCATCCTCAAAAATTCCTTCTGGATGAACCAAGCCTATAATTGTTTCATCACTCGACAGGAACCATGATTTTTCAATAAAAGCTTTGTATAGATCTGTTCTTGAACTGGATGATATAGGGTAATATTTACTCCCTAAAAATGACAATACGCCTTCTATGGATTCATACTCACCTAGATAAGTTTTCAAGTTAGAAGAATTAATATCTAGCGGAACTCCAGAAATATTTTTATTTTTAATTATCAGTTCAGGATAAAAATCGCCTAAAACATCCTTGGAAGACCACTCCAAAGATAGCCATGGCGGATTCCCTAAAATAAGATCAAAACCGCCGTGGTCGGCAAAAATATCGGCAAATTCCAGTTCCCAATGGAAAAATTTATAGCGCGCGGCCAGCTTATCCACCAGCGCCAAACGCGGAAAGACCATATATAAGAAGTCTTTATTGACGGTACCTCGGTTATTAGTGGCAAACAGATCTTGCGTTTGAGACTCTGCCACTTCATCGAACATACCGAGTTGACCAGAGCCAGATTCAACAACATTAAGACTTGCTGTTTCTGCATAACCTTCGAGTACCTGCTCAATTTCACCTAGGTATTCCGCGCGGCTTGGCAGCTCATCGGCACTCTCCATTGGCCAAAACCACAGCGCACACCAGTAATCCATCACCATTTTTAAGCGCGGGTAAACGGCTGAGCCTGACTGCTGTGATTGGCTCAGTAACTTATCTTTATCGTTGGTACTTGAACGTTGCGCTGAGCGCGCGGAGTTTGGCCAAATTTGCAGGTTATCGGTGGTGATATTGCGCTCTTTTCGGCGCTGCTCAACATGCGCTTGCCAAAGCTCATCAATTTTTTGGCAGATACGTTTTAGCTGATCTTTTTCTTCCATACTAAACGAGCGAACAAAGGTTTTGCGCCATGCATTGATGGTGGCAATTTCTTTTGGCTTAAGCGCTTTTACCACTTTATCACTGTAGTTGGCCATACCGTTATCGGGCAGCAGGTAGTGATAAACCTCATGCGGACTGCGCGCTTCATTATGGCCTAAACGTTTTGGCTCGATGTTTAACCAACTTGGATCTTTGGCTTTTTTATAAGTGAGGTCGCCTGTCGAAAACACCTGACGGCGTGCGCCAATTAATGAGTTACCATTGTATAGCTGATAACCAAACCAAGGCACAAAGGCTTCATCGCTGATGGCGTTAAGCCATAACGAGACTTCCGCCAGCTCGACGGCGACGGGGTTTAGATCCACACCGTAAACGTTGTTATCGGCAATGTACATTTTTACCCGTTGCAGCTCTCGGGTGTATTGCTCTTGCGGTATGCGGGAATCTTGCGCCAGTTGTTTTAACTCAAGGTATTTTTCAGCCAGCTGATTAATGGCTTCGTTCAAGAACGCCGCGCTGCCCATGGCGGGCTCACACACTTTGATGGTGAGGATTTTATCGGCCTGTTCCGCAACGGTTGCGAGGGGTTCGAGCTGCTCTTTATACAGCTCTTTCAGCGCATATTTCACCAAAGATTGGGTGAGCACTTCTGGGGTGTAGTACGAGGCCGATTTTTCACGATCTCGCCCCGCCATACGGTAAATAAAGCTGCCTTTCGGGTGGCTGAGTAAGGTGCCATCTTTGCGAAATACCTTTTCATCATCTTGGTATTCGGCCAACTGCTCGGCACTGACAAAGTAGCCTGTTTCCAGCTCGTTGAGCTCTTCCCCAGCTTTTTTCACTTCATACAAGTCAGTTTGAGCAAAGAAGCCACGGTAGGAAAGCAAGGCTTCATACACGGCGCCCAACTGGTTAATCCCCAACTGCGCGTAAGAGATGCGGCCACGACGCTTGCCTTTTCCTTTTCCTGGGCGGCTTAACGACATTAACTTGATCACGCGCTGTAAGGTTTCGTTACGAAATACCACACGCGCCAAATACGGCATACGCGCGTCATCGAATAAGTGACTTTCAAGTTTGCGGATGGCAAAGCTTTTCTGAATATCATCAAATAAGCTGCTCTCGCTATCGCTCTGTTTGCTGTTGCCAGCAAAGCCTTTGGCCACGAGACGAAATAGCATCTGCAAACTGTCGTGAATATAGCGACCATTGCGCGATTCTTCGGTAGAGAGATCCACCATTTCCAAATCGCGTAGTGCTTCTAAACTGTACCCTTTGAGGTAGACATCGGAGTTTGTCGGTGCGTATTTTAGCTCTGGCCTTGCTTCGATATAGAACAAAAACAGCATGCGATACATGTACCGTAAGCATTCAAGGCTTAGTTGGCTGGCATCAATGTTGTTTTTGCCGTCGTAGGTAAACCCTTTTTCAATCAGTTGTTTTGCGGCTTCATCCCCCAACAACTCGATGGATTCACGCAGCGCGTACTTGAGATCTTCGGATACTGAAAACGCATGCTTGTGTGAGCTTTCATCTAAATTATCCAGTAGGTTCTGACCTTGCAGTGGGCAGATGGAGTCTTTATGCAAAAGAGCAGCCATCGCTTTGAGAGTATCGCTCTCTTTACGACCAAGAATTTCTTCTAAATCAAAACGTAACAAACGGTTTTGCGCCCATTTGGTACGATCTAGCAACAAGCATTGGCGATTGCCCAATAACAGCAACCAGCGAGGTGGCTCTGGGGCGCTAAAGATTTTTTTCGAAATTAAGTCCTGCCAACTCAGCTCATCACTTTGCTGTGTTTTTAATAGAACCTTACGCTGCTCTGGTTCAAGTGCTTCTAACTGCTGTGATAATAACGGCAATGACAGTGGGTCAGCGCAATCGTCCATGGATGGATCATGGGCTTCGAGGATCCATAACAGAGGTAAGCCTTGATGGTCTTGATAAGCCGACAAAACCGGTAGCTGACCGTTTTCTAGCAAGACTTGTGTTGGTTTTATCTCAAACCCGAGCGCATGCAAGATGGGGCTCCAACGCGCACGCTGATTGCTAAGGCGTTTGTTGATGTCTTTAACACTGAGATGCTGATTTAACTCGCGAAAGTACTCACCGCTATAACTTGCCAGCTGTGTGTGAGGTGCACGATAACCACGCTGCGGTTTACCACCTTGCTCTTTTTCTGCACGTTCAATTTCGCGGGCTTGGTTTTCTTTTTCTAACCACTGTTCTAATACACCACGAATATCACCGACAAACACTTCGCTCAGATAATGGTGTGAGTAAAAGTCGTTTTCGTTGTAAATACCAACCAATGCCATGGTTATAGCCCTTCCGATCCGGTTAATACTGCCACCAGTTGAATGTATGGTGAGGTTTCTGTGGTCATGGTGTCCTCGATCCAGCGTAAATATTCATCGAAGATCTGCTCAATTTCCCGTTGGCGCTGTGCTTTTTTGTCATTAACGATTTTTTCTGCTTGCTTGCTATCGCCAAAGTCCAGCTCCAATTGCTTCATTTGCTTATCGCGTAACTTATCGAGTTTTTCCATCTGCTGATTGAGCTTTTGATTTAACTCGGCTTCTTTTTCATTACGAAGTTGTAGCAAGTATGGGCGTACTGCATCGATCGCTTGGCTTAAAAGCGCTTCTTGGCGCTCGTGGCTGCGTTCACCGCCTTTGTTAGACAGCACTTGCTGGTGGAATGGGTAACGCTGAATAAAGTCTTCAAAGCGCTCAATGCCCGTGAGTTCACCGTCCTCAAAACTGACCACCAACCATGGGTTGACTACCGGGTGTGATTTACGGTTCGGAAACAAGCCAGAAAGCACAAAGTGATCTTCATAGCTTTCGAAAAGTGCAGGCATGCGCAGCACTGGCGCTTGGTGGCGACCAAACGCGCCCATCATTTTATCGCCCAGCCACTGTGAAACCGGGTTTATCGGCCAGAGATATTGGATTTTCGGCCAAGCCGTTTGCTCACTGCGACAACGTATAATTTCCTGGTTAATCACATCAAGCCGGTTACTCAAATAGAGGGTATGGTTGTTCTCTTCTTTGGGCTGTATTTCCGTAGGTAAGAATTTAAAACGCTGACGCAGGTCTTTAGGGGCAAATAACGAAACAACACCTTTGTTGTCCACTTCGTATTTGAGCTTTTGTCCCTGCTGGTTAAGATACTTCAGCGCGTGCTCACAGTAATCGACATCGTCTTTAAATAAGGAAACAGCTTGGGCCGTATCATCGCCTTCTTGCGCATTGGACACGTCGTTTGCGAAGCCTGCAAACAGGTCTTCTTCTTGCTGCTCACTATTTTGGCTGTAGAAGTTGTCAATCCAGTCCGCAGGGTCAAAGCTGATGTCATCGCTCATCATCTGATTAGCAACTTGCGCTTCTTCTTCTTCTTGAGAATACGCACGAGTAAACTCCGAACTATCACCAATGTTTTTCTGCGCCTGATCGTCTTTATTGATCAGCACTTCCAGTACGCGGGTATCTCCACTAATTCGTGGGTTGTCGCTTTGCGTTAGCAGGTAGCGGATTTCTGGCTGGTGTTTCTGTCCATAGCGATCGATACGGCCATTACGCTGCTGGAAAACCATCAACGACCAAGGCACATCAAAGTGGACCATTTTGTGGCTGAGGTGATGTAAGTTGATACCTTCTGATGCCACATCAGAACAGACTAATAGGCGCAATTTCGAGTTTTCTTTGCCAAACTCCTCCACGACGCTCATGATATCCGTGTCTGACATGCCACCATGTAACTGGGCAATAGCTCCCTCAGCTAAACCAAAATCTTGCTGCAGATTTTGATACAGAAACTCTAGGGTTTTGATGCTTTCTGTAAATATCACTAAGCGGTCATCGGATTGGCTTTTCTTCCACTGAAGATCTTTTTGCATCGTCGTAAGTAACTGTTGGTACTTGCTAAAACTGGCTTTATCGACGTTGCGTAAAGCGGATGCGAGATGTTCAAGCTCATCAATGTCTTCTTGATAATCGACATCACTAGTGTTCTTAAGCTTCTGTTCTAATTTTTTGATGCGGTTTTCAACCGTAGACAAACAAGCCATTGGGCTGGAAAACAGTGCCTTTTCAAGCGTTACTTTAAATAGTTTGGTGCCTTTGTTACCCGACTCTAAGCTGCGCAGCGACATCTCGACTAAGCGACGATAAACCTCTTCTTCTTGTGCGCTGGCTTTGGCATAGACTCGGTCAATGTGCCGTTCTGGAAACTCACCCACCATTTGGTCTTTGACGTCTTTCTTAAAACGGCGCACCACTAGATTTTTGTCTTTGAAATCGTCGTAACTGTAATCACTAGGGTTGGCAATGGCGGTTGCGTCCAGCATGTTCATCAAGCTAGCGAAACTTTCAGCCTTGCCATCGTGTGGCGTTGCAGAAAGCATCACTAAGGTATCGCTACGACGAGCCAGTAATTTGGCTAACTTACTGCGCTGCGAGTGTGAACCACGTTCTGCTACGTTGTGCGCTTCATCAATGACTATGATGTCCCAGTATGCACTCTCTAGGTAATGGCGATACTCGACATCTTGCTTGAGCGTATCTATCGAGATAATGGCTTTATCGTAGTAGTAAAACGGGTTGTGATTAGTGGGGATGCGATTGCGTACCTGCTGAATCCCGGTTGAATCAAGACGTGTTAATGGAATAGAAAAACGGCTCCAAAATTCTTTTTGGAACTGCGTCAACATTGATTTCACCGCTAAGACAAGAATGCGCTTACCTTTACCACGACGAATAAGCTCTGACACTAAAATGCCAGCTTCAAGGGTCTTACCCAAACCCACGGCATCAGCAATCAAGATACGTTGACGAGGCTGCTTTAACACCATTTTGATCGGGTCGAGCTGGAAAGGTAATGGGTCCATCGCCGCTTTATGACCAAGATGTACTTTCTCATCTGTTGGCACCCGTTGGCGCAGCATACTTTCGATGTATAACTTGGCAGCGCTATAGCCCGAGGAGTCATCCTCTACCAATACGGTATTTTTTGGGTCTAGTATTTCAATTTTGTTTTCCAAACTCGTCAAGAATCGCCCTTCTCGACCGCGTACTAACTCGGAAATCCCTTCACAGGTTATCAGCAGCCCACCATCTGAACTGCTGTCGACTTTTTGAATTACCCATTCAGCATCGCGTATCACAATGCGCATGCCGGGAGCATAATTGACTTGTTGGTTTATCATTAATGTTCCTTTAAAAGAAAAACATCTTTTCCGTTTTTTGTGTGCTTGGCAGCCTGTGACCTCATAGGCAGTCATCTAAGAATCAATGATTTACTCACCGACTAACTTGTAATTCCCGGAGCTAGCATGATGTTTTTAACTCCATAAAGTGTTGCTCTGTTCTTTAAATACAATTGAGCTCCATCATCTTTGAGTGTGGCGTTGGTAGAACAATCCACATTCCATTGTCTGAGTAAGTAGCCTGCCGATGCCGCTCTAATCTCAATCTTTAAAACGCCACCTTTCATGCCATAGTCCAACTCTATCGCTTCGCTGTGCTCGATACGAGGATGCGGCACTAACTCTAGCTCTACAAAGCGATTCCATTGCCGGTCTTGGGTTTTGAGCTCCGTTTCAGACAACGTCGAATCCTCAATCACAACCGCTGCTTTAATGCGGGTCAGCACAAAGTCACGGAACTCACTATGCTTGCGGTCAAAACCACGAACATGCCAACGCAGGCCATTGTCCACCAGCGTATGCGGTACAATTTCACGCGTTGTTTCACCACTCGATAACGATACATAGGTGATACGCAAGGCTTTGCCTTTGTGTATGGCCTCGGTGACTTTCGCCACTATCGATAGATTCGGTTTGTTAAGGTGATAAGGCGCTTCACACGCAAAAGGCGGTTTTACCTTGCCAGTAAAGCCATCTCCAAACCCTTGGCTAATTGTCGCCAATGTTCGAACGACGTCGTAGTCGAACAAGGGCTCAAATGCTTCACCTCGCTTATGCAGCTTGAGCTTTTGGTCATACTCAATGTTACCTGGTGCAAGCACTCTGTATAGCGAGAAGTCTTTCGTTGCTTGTGTAGCAGCTATGCTGAAGCGATCGACTAAATCTGCCCGCACCGCTTCTCCCTTAAACAATAAGGTGAAATCGATGTGAGCAATGCGATCCCGGATTGCTTGTGGCAACTGTGCTATCTCCGAAAGCCTATATGACTTCGCCCCTACCGTTTGTTTCAGATCATCATTTGTCATGCGTCTTGTTTATCCCATTCAACCAATGTCTTAATACTCTGTTTATCAAGTCATGACTGGCATCGCATAATAACATTAAACTGATCCGCTCAACGCAGTTATTCATCCACACTGACTCAATCATCTCTACGGGTTGAAGCTGGACTGATGGATATAAAACACGGAATAGGCTCCAACCTAATTAATTTTATTAGGCCTTATCCTATCATAAATTATTTTGTAAGGAAGACTAAAAACCTACCACAGAAGGGATTGTCAGAATGTCGTAACGGGCAATTTCTGAAGGTGAAAATATGACAGGTAGCAGATGACGGATCAGCGATGAACTCTGAAAAAATAGCACCGCATAGTCCTGAGCACAAAACTAATCATCCGCTCGGCACTCACCGTAAACGTGTTTAAATCGTGCTACCATGAATGCCATATTCTTTGTGCTCAGGACTGGCGGTTAGTGGAACGCCCTGAATGCCACGGGATATGTTCTTCGAGTTCTACACATCGGCGCTTCCTTGAATGGCGTGATACCGGTGTCTTTGAGCGCTTTTGGCTGAACGATTTGCTTGCATGTAAACAGCTGGACGGTAGGCTCTAAGTATTTGACCCTATATTTCCAGACACTTTTTATTACTTATTTCATTATGAGTTCGACGCCGCAGGTACTCTCGCGGAGAACGATAACCCAATGCACTGTGAGGATGTCATTCATTGTAATGCTCGAAGGCTGCCGCAAGATTCTTTACTGCCGTTAATCCATTAGGTTTTGGCATTAAACTTATGTAGTCTCGCTTCATGATATTTACAAAGCTTTCTGCAATACCGTTACTTTGGAGACTCCGTACTGCCGTATGTCTAGGGGATAAACCAACTTGTTTAGCGAACCATCGTGTTTTATGAGCTCGATATGCTGAGCCATTGTCGGTCAACCACTCTACTGACTTTGTCGGTAATACGTTATTGAAGCGATGCTCCACTGCGCCTAACATGACATCTTGCACGGTTTCACTATTGAAGCCTTCCGTGCTTGCTGCCCAATGCAGAGCATCGCGATCACAACAGTCTAAAGCGAACGTGACGCGCAGTTTTTCACCATTATCACATCGGAACTCAAAACCATCTAAACACCAACGTTGGTTGCTTTCATTCACCGCTACTTTGCCTGTATAAGCTCGTTTCGAGGCTGGGATTGCAGGTTTACGTTCCAGTAATAATGCTGATTGCTTCATGATACGGTAAACACGTTTGGCATTAATAATTGCGATATTTTCCTGCTCAGATTGCCGACATAACATCGCCCAGACGCGGCGATAACCATACGTAGGGCTTATCAATCACGTTGACGAGCAAGCGCCTCGCTATCATCTTGAGGGCGTCGTCCTCGTTTATCTTTCCACTCACTTTTCCGTTTTGCTAGAACGTATAACTGCGCTCGTGATACACATAAGGTTCGGCTCACTAAGCTTATTTTCCATCCTTGGGTAATAAGGGCGCAAGGGCTATCCACTTTTTTCTCAAACATACTCGACAGCTTCTTTAAGAAGTTCATTTCCATTGTTTTTTGCCGAGCAACCGCTGTAGCTCTTGAATTTGCTTTATTGCAGAGGCTAGCTCAGAGGCAGGAACAACGTGTTCACCTGCTGTTACCGCGGTCAGGCTTCCTTCTTGATACTGTTTACGCTAAAGGAAAAGCCGGCTTGCCGCAACACTATGTTGGCGAGCAACTATGGAAATACTCATACCCAGCTAAAAACTTTGCTAAACTATAGCCATTTTGTCTTGTGAGGAACGTCATTTTCTGCGCTCAGAACCTAATATCTCGATCATGTTATCTCCAAGAACTAGTCTAAAAACTAGTATTAAGATTATCACTAATTTAAGTGATACCAACTGTCTGAAGATAGTGGTTCAAGATTACAGGAAATAAGTCTACTTATTTTGACATATAACCAGAATCAGGTCTTTTAATTTAGCGAAAAAATATCAAATATTCTACTGAATGAAAGAAGAATGATTCTTATGACAAATCTTGATTAGTAATCATAATTGTTTATCATGCAATTTATTTTTATCAACTTCATTTTTTTGAACATAATAATTAAGACTAAGCACCTAGGATGTGATAATTATACTCTTTATTATCCAGTTAACTTTCCGATGCGATGAACGTTTTAGCAAGGTTACTTAGCCATGAATAGAGTATTGCGTTTAACCAGTGACACCCAAAAAGCTGATTACAGTTTAAAGAATCAACAAGAACTGTTGGCATTATTAACTCAATATTTCCCAGCAAAATACCAATATTTATTTGCCCATGGTGAACAACAACCCGATGGTGCAATTATCTGGAGCACCTCAGTCTCCGGTCACCCCGTTTCACTATCATCTTTAGATAAAATTGAATTTTCAAATAATCACCGACTTCTTTGCGAAAGATTAAATGATATTCAGACACGAGCGAATAAATTACTTGAAGAAAAACTGATCACCCAAGAACAGCATCTTTTATTAAAGAAAGCTTCCGCCTTTCCTGATACTGAAAGTGTTTATATTATAAATAACCAGCCCGTTATAACATGGTGGCCGAGAATGTCACCCCTTGCGGTTCCTATCCCAGCCCCTGCGTCTATTCAACCCGCAGCCCTCATTGCTGCCGCCGCTGCGCCAGATAGAAATCGCTGGTTAGCCTCATTTGGCTTTTTAATTCTGCTATTACTTTTTGCATTACTATTTTCATGGTTAAGAGGCTGTTTTGACCCAAAAACACTCCCGGCTGTTGCCGAAAATACTCATGTCGAGCCAGCACCTAAGCCTATTCCTGAGTCTGTACTAGTTCCCGTTAATCCATTAACCCCGATGGAAAAATGCCTACAAGCAGAGATACAAAAACACGGACGGACTGATGCGAGAGGCAACAGCGTCTGTAATGTAAAACTCAATCCACCGGTCCGAAAAGTGTGCCCTGTGAACCGGAAACCCCAAGATGCACCTCAAGTTTTGATTATTTTCGATGCCTCTTACTCCATGAATATGAGCATGAATTTGACAAAGCAACAAATTGATTATATTGAAGAAAGTGGGAAACTGTTCGCCGGTTGGGATGTGGAACCAAGACGCATTAACGTGGCTAAAAAAGCGTTAGGAGAAATTGTTAAAAACATTCCTAATGACACAAACATTATAACTATAGTTGCAGCCGACTGCGAAAAAATTCAGTCAACAGGCAATATTACACCGAATAATCGCTCTAGCCTATTGAGTTTTATCAAGAGAATAGAGCCGGACGGCGGAACCCCATTGGCCGACTCCATCACTCAAGCAAATCGATCCATTAAGGACAACAACCGAGACACCATCATCATATTGATCTCTGATGGTGTTGAATCTTGCGAAAAAGACCCGTGTGCAGCAGCGAGAGCGTTAAAACGAGCTCACCCTAAAGCCGTAATCAATGTCATTGATATTATGGGTAGCGGGGCTGGAAACTGTGTGGCACAAGCTACAGGAGGAAAAGTCTTTACGGCAACAAATGCCAAGGACGTTGCCATGATGATGGAGAAAGCCTTCAATGATTACATTCCAGAAGGCTGTAATTAATTTTACATTATAATCTCATGTTATAGTGTAATATTAATTTATTACACTATAATAAAAATTAGGGACTGTCTTAGATAACTAAGATGGCATAGGAGAGCTCAATAAGAAAAAGCAGACTCAGTCAGTACAAACAAAAACGGGTCGTGTATTCAATATAGAGATCATCATAATAGATAGTGTTCACGTTCAATGAATGTCCCGATGATTTTGTCATGCATTTCAGGTGACTTCGAGTAACCTAACGTCTTACGGTTAAGGCGCTTTAAGCGGTTTCTTAGGTTCAAATTCTCTCTTTCTATTCCTATCTTATAAAACTTACTTGCTACATGTTTCTGCTTGGGAAATATCTCATAAGAACTGAACTTATCCGTGCACCAAAAAGCTACATTAAACCGAGACAGTAAAGCCAGTAACTAGAGAAGAGTCCTTTTGTTTCGACGACCAAACGTATGAGCAATAATCCGTTTTAGGCGGGGCTCCCACGCATACCAAAGTCAGCGTTGTTGCTTCTTGTTAGCCACAAAAGACCACTGTTCATCGACTTCGCAAAGGAGTTCAATGTGCAAATTATCAAGGGATAAAGACGTTACCTGCGTCGGTGAGAATTTTTTAAAGTGCGAACAACCGCATTAATGCTGATATGAAGTGCTCTAGCGGTATCACGAATACCCGCATTATTCATCGTGAGGTCAATTATTTTATCCTTTGTTCCCGGTTGGCAGGCACGATATTCATAGTCGAGTTGGAAGCTTCGGCAGCAATGTTGGCAACGATAACGTTGATGGCAAGCACTCTCTAATCCATGTTTTTTTACTGAGGGAGTTTGTTGACAAAATGGGCTCCTTACATTGATTTTGGCCATGAATATTCTCCGATAAATTACCCTATATTACAGGTTACTCACCAGATTGAATACATGACCATTTTTTGATATAGATTCGCCATTATTTCTCATTTCATACTCTTCTATTATATGCTATATGCGATTTTTTCTTATTTCATGACCAACATCAGTTTGAAAACTTAACATAATAGACAACACGTTTTTTGTCGATTAAAATAACAAATGAGGTCATGCAGTCCAAAAATATTAATTACCCAAAAATTATTATTTTAATTTAAAAAAATTAGGAAGATTAATGTGAATAAAGCTTTCCTACGTAGTGGTAAATTAGAAAATTATCTTCCATTGGGAGAAAATGGGCAGGCAGTTTATGTGTCTGCATTACAACTTCGAGAAACACTACGCTTACAAAAAAAAAATAATATTGCAGATTGCCTTGCCATCCCCCAACCCAATGAAACTGGCGAGCGAATTGACTGGTATTCTCCTGTTGATGGTGAAATTATTTCTTGGACGACCGCATCTGAAGAAGAAAAAAACAATGCTTACACACGGCTAAAAAACAACCAAGATGAATTGAGAAATTTCAGTGAAAATAAGCAACAATCAGAGAACAAAGAGCAGCAATTATTTGGTGCACTACTGAATAAAACAATACAATTCCCTGATCAAGACCACGTTTATATTGTCGGGGGTCAGCCTGTTATTACATTTTGGGGATTCGTGAACGTGAACAAGCAGTCACGCACTGATCCCGTGGCCTGTTTAAAACCATTAGTTTCTCCCGCCCCAGTTGCACCAGCCGTTGCCCCTGTTGTTGAAGCCGCTCCGGTGATTGTGACCCAAAAACCGTGGTGGCGATTTATACTGTGGTTATTGCCTTTATTATTACTTCTTCTGCTAGCCGCTTTTTTTTTAAGGGGC
This sequence comes from Providencia sp. PROV004, assembly GCF_011045615.1. Lineage (NCBI taxonomy): Bacteria > Pseudomonadati > Pseudomonadota > Gammaproteobacteria > Enterobacterales > Morganellaceae > Providencia > Providencia sp. PROV004. Next base: position 1,618,217 of record NZ_CP042859.1, on the reverse strand, counting down.
TGTTTTAGTGTACCGATTGTGCCAACCGCTAACCTTGATACACCGAAGGTAAACCTACCGAATATCAATGTTCCCGCCGTTGAAGTTCCTAAGCCGAATATAAGTGTAGACCCAATGTTAGTGAAGCCGAGACAGACTAAAGTGGTTAACACACATAGCGTCAATGGTACGGTGGTCGTTCCTGATTTAGCCACCAATAGCCAAGTTGCGGACGCAGTGTATACCAACTTACCAAATACTCCATTAGTGAACCCTGCGGTGACGCCTGAGGGTACCAACGGCAATATCCCCGCAATATCACAAGACCCAAATGCGCCAACTACTCCTTTAGTTGACCCGACTCAATCTACCGCTGACAATACGCCTGCCAATAACCAACCAGCCGCCAATGTTGCAAATAATAGCGCAACTGTAAATACGCCAGCACCACTGAATATCCCGCAAGAAGCGGTTCAAAATGGGTCGGTGCAATTTTTAAATGGGCAGTGGAATGTAGGAGCTGGGGTTCAAGATCAAAAAACCGGGAAGCCACTCAGCCTGCAATACAATGTGAATAATGGCAAAGGTGACGTCATTATGACCCGCAGTGACGGCGTGACTTGTAGAGGCCCTATCTCGGCATCCATGAATTCCGGTGGGCTGAATATTAATAACCAAGCTCAAGCAAATTGCAGCGATGGTTCCTCCTATCGCATGCCCAATATTACCTGCCGCCCTGGCGCAAAAAACATCGCTGACTGCCAAGGTGAATACGATAAAAATCAAATATTCCCTATCTCAATGAAACGGGAGAGTAACTAATTCTATGTTAGCGCAATTAACTGATTATAAAGATAAAATCACACTTATTCGTGACAGCAATATCCAATTTTTGGATTTTGGTTTTACGCTATCCCAACGTAAAGAGTATGGCGAGTTCACCCGCAAAGGCGAAAATGGTCCATTACTGCGTTTAATCTATGATGAACGCAGCGACAAGTTTTTCTTCCCTGCCCCTAAAAATAGTATGCCGACAGCCTCAGAGCCTGAATTTAGTTTTTCCATCGAAGAGTCATTAAAGTTACTGAATGATATTTGGATCCCATTGCCATTTTTCCGATTTAATCCACCGAGATCATTTTCTAACGGCCCATATAACTGGGCTAGAGCCATTTTTCACCAATTGCCTGAACCCGATGAAGATGGAAACACACACCGTATTGTCGTCGCGTTTGATACCAGAATCGTGCCAAATCGCGAAAATACCACCTATCTCGCACCGAATGAAGATGATGTGCGCTCCGGAATTGGCTTTGCGCTCGCCTATTTAGGCCACGAAGTTGAAGATTTTTTAGAGTTTTCTTGGGTAGATAGCTGGTTGCGTGAAATTTTCAGTGAACAAGCAACATCAATACTCCGAATGTATCACGATGAATTGGAAGAGGCGCTTTCACAGTTCCAACATCAAGCCCACTACCTCAATCTGCTGCAAATTCTGGGTGAGAATATTAAGTTACCCGAAGTGAAGCTGAATGAAACCAAGTCCCAAGAACCACCGATTGAAGTGGATTTGATCTTAGACGTCGGAAACTCACGTACTTGTGGGATCTTAATTGAAGATCATAAAAACGATGATAAAGGCCTGACCCAGCTTTACGAGCTAACTCTCCGCGATTTAAGCCGGCCTTATTATGTTTACAACGAACCGTTCCAAAGCCGTGTTGAGTTCGCTCAAGCTGAATTTGGTAAGCAAGATTTTTCCGTCAGCAGCGGACGTAATGATGCCTTTATGTGGCCGACAATTGGTCGTGTAGGCCCCGAAGCTAACAGAATGGCATCTCAACGACTTGGCACTGAAGGGTCTACTGGGGTTTCCAGCCCGAAACGCTATTTATGGGACGATACCCCTTATTCTCCAGGATGGCGTTTTAGCCGCTCTTTTGGTCAAACCGAAAAAGAGCCATTGGCAACTGCAATCCCAATGACCTATTTGTTGAACGACCACGGTGAGCCGCTATTTCGTTTAGACGAAAATGATCGCATGCCCGTTTTCACACCAAACTATACCCGCAGCTCACTGATGACCATCATGCTTACCGAGGTTCTCACTCAAGCATTGACCCAGATGAACAGCTCGGCTCAGCGTTTAAAAATGAACCATGCCAGTGCGCCGCGCCAGCTACGCAATATTATCTTAACCATTCCCCCCGCCATGCCTAAACCTGAAAGAGTGATCTTCGAAAACTGCATGGAAAATGCCCTTGGGTTGATTTGGAAAGCGATGGGTTGGAACCCGATTGATAACCCCTTGACATTTAAAGGCAATGACGTTGATTGTCGCCCGCCGCTGCCCTCTATTCATGTGAAGTGGGATGAAGCCACCTGCGGGCAATTGGTGTATCTCTACAACGAAACACAGATCCACTTTGGTGAACGCACTGAAGCCTTCTTTAAAAGCCAAGTTCGCGATGATAACCGAGCACTCACTGGGGATTCTGTATTAAAAATCGCGTCGATTGATATCGGCGGTGGAACAACCGATCTGGTGATCACCCGTTATAAATTAGATGCGGGTAATGGCAGCAACGTTAAAATCGTTCCTACTCAGCTCTTCCGTGAAGGATTCAAAATTGCGGGGGATGATATTCTATTAGATATCATTCGCTTATGCGTATTGCCGGCACTACGAACCTCATTACTGGATTCGGGTATCTCCGACCCTGATGCGCTGATGTCCTCCCTTTTTGGTAGTGAAGGACTGGATGCAGGGCAGCAAGTTTTGCGCCAGCAGTTGACATTACAAATTTTCAGCCCAATTGGGTTAAAGATTTTGAATCAGTACGAAAATTATAACCCACTGAAAATTTGCGAAAATATTAACACGACCTTTGGTGAGTTTTTATCCCAGCAACCAACGCAAAAAGTGTTTCATTACATTAACGATGCCGTCAATAAAGAGCTTGGCGCAACCGATGTGTTTTCAATTCTCAATGTGCCTTTGCAAGTCAATTTTGCTCAGCTTCATGGGGAGTTTATTTCAGGGCAACGCATCAATATTACCTCCAGCCTGAAGGCCTTATGTGAGGTTTTACATTACTATTCCTGCGATATTTTATTGCTAACCGGTCGCCCTTCCCGCTTACCGGGCATTCAGGCACTCTTTAAGTTACTGCAACCGGTTCCACCATCCCGCATTTTACCTTTGCATGGATATAAAACAGGTGGTTGGTATCCCTTTAATAAAAAAGGACGGATTGACGATCCAAAATCTACCGCAGCGGTAGGGGCTATGCTCTGCTTACTCGCTGAAAATTCTCGCTTATTGAACTTCTATTTTTCTATCGGGAATTTCCGTCCTTATTCCACCGTTCGCTATTTGGGGATGTTGGATAGCCATAATACGTTAAGCGATGATGTCGTCTATTACCGAGATATTGACCTTGACCGCCCAGACTATCAACTCGATGAGCAGACCTCTTTTGAAGCTCGAGGTGCCGTCCGCTTGGGCTTTAGACAATTAAATAATGCCCGCTGGCCTGCTTCGCCACTCTACACATTGCGTATTAAGAACCCTAAATTGGCTCAAAAGCTCAGTGTGGAAAATGGCGTTATCCGCATGAAATTACAAGTCGAACAGCAGCGACAATCCCGCGATGACAACCCAGTAAGCCTTGAGCGCTTTGTGATTTCCGAGGTTGAAATGCTGGATGCATCGAATGTCAAACCACGAGATTTAAATTTCAAGCTCAACACATTAGCAGACAGTGGTATCGGTGAAACCAACTACTGGATGGACAGCGGGAGTGTATTAGTTAAATGAGTATGAATAATGAACAACAGCTGATTAATGGCTGGAATGCCATTTACCAAAATGCCGATAATGCAATTAACTGGATTAACACAGTCAGAGAGCATGCTCCTCGTCTAAACACTGAGGCTGATAACCTTATTTATCGCTTAAGACGCAGCAAAAACATTGCCAAAAATTTGGTGACAGCCACTCAACGCCCGATGTCGGTAGGCTTCTTTGGCTTATCTCAGGCAGGGAAGTCGTATCTTATCTCGGCATTAGCTGCGGGCAATAACGGACGCTTAAAAACCAAAATGTCCGGTAAAGAGCTGGACTTCATTGACCACATTAACCCACCCGGCGGCGGAAAAGAGGCAACTGGATTAGTCACTCGATTTACGCGCTCAGCGACCAAAGGCACAGACAGCCACCCCGTTGAATTACATTTATTCAACGAAGTGGAAATTATTAAAATCCTCGCGAACGCTTATCTGTATGACTTTAACCAAGAAAAAATTGATTACGTTTTAGACGAGCAAAAATTATCCCAGTTACTCACTCAGTTTGAACAGCAACGCGCCTCTGCACCAGTGGCGGGGATCTCCCACGATGACATGATTTCTTTATGGGATTATTTAAAACGTCACGCAGAAAACAGTCATAAAAAACTCGCATTAAGTTATTGGCCAAAAGCCGTTGAATTGGCACCGTACCTATCAATTTCACAACGGGCAAAACTTTTCGCCATTTTATGGGGTGAAATTCCTGAGCTAACAGAAGCTTACGAAATCTTCAGTCGCACCTTGGCGAAATTAAATTACGCTGAAATTGTCCTCGCTCCCCTCGAATCTTTAGTCAAAGAGCGCAATGGTGTCCTCGTTCAAGAGGACAGTATTATGAACGTCGATATGCTTGAGCGACTCAATAAAAGCATTGATAGCGATATTCAAGTCTGCCCACTCGAAGGGGAGCATGCAGGCTCACCGGTGTCGCTCTCTATTGCAGAATTGACGGCGTTGACCGTTGAAGTGGTGATCCCACTGCTTGATACCCCAAGCAAACCACTTTTTGAGCAGGTTGAACTGTTAGACTTCCCAGGTTACCGAGGCAGACTGGGCGTTGAGTCCATGAGTGGCATTCGTAATGCGGTGGACAGTGACGATGCTAACCCACTCGCCCAATTAATTTTACGTGGAAAAGTCTCTTATTTGTTCGAGCGTTACACGGATAACCAAGAGATGAACGTTTTGGTTGTCTGCACAGCATCCACCAAACAATCCGATGTCAAAGAAGTGGGCGGCGTGCTCACAGAATGGATCCACAACACCCAAGGTAAAGACGCACAAACCCGCGCTAAACGCCCATGTGGATTAATCTGGGCAATGACCATGTTTGACTTACGCATCTCTCAGTCACTCTCGCTCAATGAAGCCCTTTTACGCCAATCATGGGGTAAAGGTGGCATGATCAAAATGGCAATGTTAGAGCGTTTTGGTCAATACCCTTGGATGTCTGATTGGGTTGATAATCGCGCATTTGATAACACCTTTTTAGTACGCAAACCTCGCGTTCCGACCTCATTTATCCGCATGCAGAATGAGGAAGAAATTGCCTTTGATGATAGCTGCACAGAACATCTCCAATTAATGAAAAGAACCTATGTGGAAGATGAATTTGTTCAGCGACATATTCGCGATACCAGTAAATCCTGGGACAGTATGTTGCAGCTCAATGATGGTGGTATGTCCCGCTTGGCTAACTACCTCGAAACCGTTGCATTAAAACAACTGAAATTAGAGCGCATTAGCGAGCAACTTGATGAATTAAGAAAAGAATTGATCGGTAATCACCTTGAAAAATGGTATCAGTCTGGCGGTGAAGAAGAGCTATTAGTCAAAGCGAAAAATTCCGAATCCATCCTGCGTTTCATGCAGAAAGTGCCTTATCTGCAAGGGGCGTTTATTGATTACATCATGCCGAGCCGCAAAGACTTGTATGAGCTTTACATGCAAGAAGAAAATGCGCTTAGCAAAATCAAAGACCCGAAACAGTCTGACGCAGAGCCACAAAACGTCTCGATTTTCTCACTGGGTGCCAACGAGTTTGGTGGCGGTATCGACCTGTTTAGTGATGAGCCTGCTACCATTTCGGCCCCTGAAACCGATAAGCCACAAAGCTATGGGTATGAAATCATTTACCCACAAAAAGTCATTGCGCTTTGGATAAACCATTTACGCAGTTTACCGGATAATAATACGTTACTGACTTACCTTAATATCGAACAAGAGATCATGGTGACGTTTGTCGATGAGCTGATCACTGCTATTTCCCGCTTACAACTAGAGCAAAAGCTGGTGAATGCCTTGGCAGGAACAGAAACAGTCGGTGTTCTGCGAGATAAATTAGCGGAGTCCCAAGTGTCTCGCGTTCATAATATTTTAGGTGATTTCATCACTTGGTTTAATTTCAAAGACGATGGGGTTTTACGTCCAAACAGTAAAGTGAACGTTGGGCAAAAAATCTTTGAACGACCAGACCGCAATAGCGTGGAATGGGCCGATGACGAGCGCCTTGTGCGCCTCCCAGCCACACCGCTGAATTACACATTCTTATTTGTTTATGACTGGTTAATCGCTCTCGATACCGTCATTAAAGAAAACGCAGGTCACTCTGCGGGACGAGAAATTAGCGCTGAGCAGAATGCTCAACTTGGCCAAATTATTAAATCGATGAAATCATCATTGGAGTGAAACTGTGTTTAATCCAGAATTAAAGCCATTACAACCAGCTCGCCCTGGCAACGCGTTATTGACCATCCGTAATTGGGATGGCGAGCATGAAAATGTCAGCTTAACCATCCAACGAAACCAAGATGGTAACTACCTCAATGACAAAGGTGAGTGGGTCGGTAATGCCTTTGAAATTCAACTCTCATTTGAGTTAAATGGCGATGATTTACATATTGTTCTTGATAAAACCTTTGTTGACCCGCTGGTCAGCAACCTGCAAATGGCCTATCGATTCACCCTCAAAGATGATGAAGGAAATGAAGATAAGGGAACACTTAAAATTCATAATGGTGTTTTAAGTTCACTCGCTCAGGGACAACAAGATGTCATTCCATCTGGAGGAAGTGTTGTTCCTACCATTGATACCATCGATGATATCGAACCTGAACCCATCATTGAACCTGTTGAAGCCGTTGCGGAGATCCCGCCAGCCCCTGAACCGATTATTGAAAAAGTCGCTCTTGTAAAAACCAAAAAATCCCCAGTCATGGGCATTATCATCGCCCTGATATTGCTGCTAATTATCGCCGCGCTGGTGTGGTTTTTTCTGTTCAAAAACAAAAGTGAAGAGCCAGCGCCAGCTGCACCGGCTCAAACATACGCACCTGCCAATGGTATTGAAGGGGCGTGTAGCGTTGACAGTATGAAGTCCGGTGAAGCTCTCGCATTCGTACAAAACTGCTTAAAAAGCCACCCGAGTGATGTCGAGATTGTCTCGACCATTGATGCGGCTATAGCCAATAACCAATGTGATATCGCCCAGCGTTTGTATGCGTACAAAGCGCAAGCTGGAGATGCCAAAATCGCCTTTAAATACGCCCAAGAGTATGACCCGAATAATGCGTCATCCGGAAAATGTTTCTCCCCAGATAAAGAAACAGCCATCTATTGGTACGAAGTCACGGTGAATAATGACTCGCAAAATAGTGATGCAAAAGCCCGTTTAGAAGCCTTAAAGAAATAGAGGTCAATATGAAACAGTTTCTATGGTTAGGCTTTTTACTTGGAAGTACGGCTTTCACAAGCGCCGTATTGAGCAGCCCCGCCTATGCGGATGAACAAAAACCGTTGCTGCAAGCTGGCAAGAAAACACTTTATCAGCGGGTGTTAACTTATCCCGGTTGTGAACTTTCTGACAAAATTGCCACGAAAGGCAAAGAGCAGCCAGCCTTCAGCCGCTTCTATGTTTATCAGCGCCAAAACCAAGGTGCAACCGAGTGGTTGCATGTGGGGCCAGACCAATTCGGGAAAACCAGTGGCTGGATGAAAGCGGATTGTACTTCCGAGTGGAAAATGCAATTAACCCTCGCGATGACTAACCCCGCTGGGCGTAATCCAACTTTATTTTTAAAAGATAAAGCGACCCTTGAGGACATTTTGAATTCGGATAAACCGGATACAAAATACAATCCATTACTGGCCGATGTGACGAATAAAAAAGCCAATCCGGCGGTACTTGCCCGTGAACCGGATAACTTTGTCGATCAGAAAAAGAATTTCTATCTTCTGCCCGTCTTAGAATCCGATGAAGCCTTCACAGAAGCGGGCTACAAAGTCAGAATGCTGGAAGTGGCATCGGTCTCAACACCACCATCCCAAGCAGCATCAGCTCAAACATCGCCAGCCAATGCAGCATCTGCCGCTGACCAAGAGCAGATGATGCAGGGCTTCTCGGCCGCGGTTGTCTTTGTTATTGACTCGACTATTTCTATGGATCCATATATCGACCGTACCAAAGAAGCCATCGAAAAAGTGTATGCGCAGGTCGAAAAAGACCATCTGCTAGATAACGTTAAATTTGGTTTAGTGGCATTCCGTTCAAATATCAAAGCTGTCCCAGGCTTGGAATATGATGCGAAAATGTACGTAAACCCAAATGATGTGAAAGATGGGCCTGATTTCCTTGCAAAAGTGAAAGAGTTAAAACAAGCCAAAGTATCCAGTAGTCGATTTGATGAAGATTCCTATGCCGGTGTGATGATGGCGCTGGATAAAATTGATTGGACGCGGTTTGGGGCGCGCTATGTCATCCTGATTACGGATGCAGGGGCATTGCCTGCGGATGACCCGCTTTCCTCCACAAAATTAGATGCAGAACAAATTCGCCAAGAAGCCGCCTACCGCGGTGTGGCGCTCTACACATTGCATTTAAAAACTCCGTCAGGGAGCAAAAACCATGCTTCCGCACAGGCGCAATATGAAGCATTAACCTTGAACCCGTATATTCATAAATCCCTTTATTACCCGATTAACTCTGGTGATATTGCAAGTTTTGGGAAGATGGTCGACAGCCTTTCATCCGCAATAACCTCTCAAATTCAGATGGCTTATCGTGGTGAAAAAGGCATTGGCAGCGCCTTAAATGCCGATCCTAAGTATGGCAACGACAAAGAGACCAAACCGATGCTCTCTGATGCCCATGATCTTGGTTACGCCATGCGCCTTGCGTATTTAGGTGAAAAACAGGGCACCAAAGCGCCAAGTGTTTTCAAAGCGTGGATCAGCGACCGTGATGTGTTGAAGCAGAACGTACCCACCACTGAAGTCCAAGTGTTGCTGACCAAAAGCGAACTGAGCGACCTCAGCGAAGTGATGAAGAAGATTGTGAATGCAGCCAACGAAGGCATGATTTCGCCGGATAATATGTTTGAAAATCTGCGCTCTATTGCCGCCACCATGGGGAACGATCCTAAGCAAATCAAACAAGCATCCGGGACTAAACTCAGCGAAATGGGCTTACTGGGTGAGTATGTCGAAAATCTGCCGTATCTCAGTGAAGTTCTTGGTTTAGATGAAGAAACGTGGAAAAGCTGGGATGGGCTAGAGCAGGAGAAATTCATTCGTCGACTCAACAATAAACTTCAATATTATCAACGTTATAATGAAGATATTGACCGTTGGATCCCACTCGCACCGAATAGCGATCCTCGTGACTATGTTTACCCTGTGCCTTTGGAAAACCTTCCTTAATGTTGCACATTGAGCAGTTGTCACTCACACGAAATGACGGGGGACGTGATTTTCATGTCACCCTGCCTTCTCTCGTGCTTGAGCCCGGTCAGGTATGCGCATTGACGGGATTAAGCGGCTGTGGAAAAAGCACATTGTTAGAAATTATTGGGTTGATTCTTCAACCTGATCAGCTCACCCATTACCAACTGACCTCAGAGCTCAATATTACCGAAGCCGTTCTGCATGATGATGCCAAGTTTTTGGCACAGTTGCGGGCAACGCATTTTGGTTTTGTATTGCAAAATGGTGGGCTTCTTCCTTATTTAACCGTACAACAAAATATTGTTTTGCCGAGAAAAATACTCTCCTTATCCACAAAATCTGACTGGCTAGATTTTGCAATTGATCACCTTCAATTACGCCATTTGCTCAATAATTATCCCCATCAGCTTTCTATCGGTGAGCGCCAGCGCGTGGCATTTGTCAGAGCCATCGCCCATCAACCGACTCTGTTACTTGCTGATGAGCCCACCGCGGCACTTGATCCGCTAAATGCGCAGTCCCTGTATTCATTAATTATTGAAATGGTGAAAAATTTAAACCTGAGCGCGCTGATTGTTAGCCATGACTGGACGCTGGTAGAGCAGTTTGGCTTTACCCAATATCATGCTGAAATAGAAGGGAATGGCAGTGTCTTTAGAAAAAAATAGTGCCATAAAAACAAAGTTTTCATTACTTAGCCGATTGGCATGGCAGGACTTACTCCATGACCGAAAGGTCGCCCTGTGCATTATTTTTTCATTAACATCAGTCATTGCCCCACTGTTACTGCTGTTCGGCTTAAAAAACGGCATTATCACGCAGCTTCATAATCAATTACTTAACGACCCAAGAAACTTAGAAGTACGCATGATTGGGAATGGAAACTACCCACCATCGTGGTTTGATGAGCTATCAAAACACCCTGATATCCAGTTTGTTATTCCTCAAACGCGCAGTTTAAATACCCAAGCTGATCTTGTTGCCGATAGCCAACATTTTGTCTCTAACGCTGAAATTATCCCCACCGCAAAAGGCGACCCGCTGCTCAGTGATGTGACGGCTCCTGTTGAAGCAAACACACTGGTGCTTTCCACCAGCGCCGCTGAAAAATTAGGCGCGAACAAAGGCGATACAGTGAATCTAGTGATCACTCGCAAACGAGATAACAACAGCGAGCGCGTAAAACAGTCCTTTCGCGTGGTCGATATTATTAGCGATGCCAAGTTTTCTCGTCCTGCCGCATTTGTGCCGTTATCCGTGCTGATTGCGATGGAAGATTACCGAGATGGCTACCAAGTTCCTCAGTTCAATATCACGGACGGCGAAAAGCCCAAAGTCAGAGAGAGCTTTGCAAAAGCCCGCATCTACGCCAGCAGTTTAGATGGAATAGCCCCTATCAATGACTGGTTTAATGAGCAACATATTGAAGTCACAACACAAAAAAGCCAGATTGATTCCGTTAAAGCCATCACCTACGTACTCAATATTATCTTTTCTGTGATCATGTGGATTTCGCTATTTGGCTGCATCGCGTCCCTGATTGGTGCATTTTTAGCAAACATCGATAGAAAACGTAAAGACATGGCCGTATTGCGGTTATTGGGCTTTCATCAGTTGGCCGTGACCTTCTATATCATCATTCAAGCCTTGCTCTTAACCAGCATCGCCTTCTTTATTGGCTTCTTGCTGTACCTTATCGGCAGCTATCTGTTCACTGGCTTATTGGGCGAACAATTACCTCAGAACGCCTTTGTGTGCCGACTTGAGCCAATCAACATCCTTATCGCTTTATTTACTGCGTTATTTATCGCGCTCTGCGTTGCAGGCATTGGGGCGTTACGTGCAGTGAAAATACAACCTGCGGAGAGCTTACGTGAAATCTAAAATAGCGTTAATCACACTGTCATTCGTTTTACTGCACAGCGGAATCACTTATGCCGCGCCGTGGGAAGAGAAATTCTTTAACCCGAAAGCGTTGCCGGATGACGTTATCTTGCCATTCCCTTGTGAGGGCAGCATGGTTTTTCGTAAAGTCGCTATCCCCGTGAATCAACCCTTGCAAGATTACAATATTACTTTAGGCCAAGAAGGGGACGATTGGGGCTATCTAGAACAGACTCGAACCGAGCATATTGCAGGAAGTTTTACAGAGAAAAATAAAGGCCGTTATTTCTTAATGGCGAAATACCCTGTCACCGATCTTCAATACGCTGCGCTAGAAAATACGCTGCAAGGGAAAGAGTGCCCTACTCCATCCAATAAATTGCGCTTACCGAAAGTCAATGTGAGCTGGTATGACGCAATGCAGTTTTCAGATAAATACAACCTATGGTTACGCGAGAAACACCCGAGCGCCCTGCCTGTTGAAGATGGTGCGAAAGGCTTTGCTCGTCTCCCGACGGAAACAGAATGGGAGTTCGCCGAAAGGGGTGGATTATCTGTTTCTGCATCCGACTTCCGTGACACCCGATTCCCTATGCCTGAAGGTATTCGTAACTATGTTTGGTCGGCAGGTGCTCAATCCGCCAATGGAGATTTACAGCTTACAGGCTTGCTACACCCTAACCCATTAGGGCTGCACGATATGCTAGGTAACGTCTCCGAGATGATGTTCGAACCGTTTAGACTCAATAAATTGGATCGCCAACATGGGCAAGCCGGTGGATTCATCGTGCGAGGCGGAAGCTATTTAACCCCAGAAAGTGATATCCGCAGTGCTTGGCGACAAGAAGAAGCCTATTACACCGATACAGGACCAACCAAGAATAAGTATACAGGTTTCCGCCTTGTCATAGTATCACCGACTTTAACCTCAAGAGATCGCATTAAAGAGATTGAAAAAGAGTGGCTTAAATTAGGTTCAGACTCATCCCCGGCTAACGGCCAACCACAGGTTAAAAGTAGCTCTATTAATAACCTAAGCGCCATCTCAGCAAAAGTGCAGGATGAAGCAATCAAACAGAAATTAACACAGTTAAAAGATGAGCTGAAAGCGAACGCTCAATTACGAGATGAGCAACGCGACCAGGCGATTAGAACCTCATTACAGTTGGGGGCATTTTTGTGTACCAAACTCAAAGATGATGGCGAGTTTTATGACCGCTTAGCGGATTTATATGAAAAAAATTGTGCAGCCAATGCTGCCGAAGGTACTTGCGAGAAACGGAAATCACAACTTGAAGAGCACAAAAAAGCCTTGGATTTTGTGGTGAATTACTACGCAGATACCTTAGTCGATATGGCCACAACCTACGATGCATCCTTAGTGAAGTCTCAAGTTAACGTTGTTAAACAAATGATGGAGGCCAGAGGAAAATCAAATTTACAAACCTACCTCTCGGCTTATGTTTCTAACTTAGATGGTTATTGGAAGAATGGAAAAGTTTCAAGAAATGAATGGCTTGATACATGTAAAAAACAACAATAGGAATTACGCTAAATGAATAAAAAATTAATAGGTACATTTTGTTTGATAGTCACAATGGTATTGACAGGGTGTCAAACAACTCGCTCAAAACCAGATGTTGATCCGCGTTTATCACAAAATGAAGACATTGAGTTTTTCAGTAAATCCGGAGTTACCGCTTGTATGGGTGGCGCGGCAGTTGGTGCGCTCGCCTGTTTAACCGCAAATAGTAATAACAGAACAGCGTGTATGATTGCGGCGGCAGTTGTTGGTTGCGGTATTGGTGTCGGTACGAACGCTTACCTTGATAACCAACGCAAAAAATACTCGAACAAAGAGCAACTGTTAAATGCCATGATTGCGGATATTCAGCAAGAAAACCAACGCCTAAAAAGCGCATCCAGCACCGCAAAATCGGTTATTGCTGATGACAAACGCGAACTGGCTAAAATCAACCAAGCCATTGCCCAAAAACGTTTAGACCAAAAAGCGGCGGAGAAAAAACTGAAAGGTATTGATGCCAACATTGCCTCTCTACAAAAATCTCTGACAGACATGAAAAAACGTCAAATAGAATGGAAAGAAATTTCTGAGAAAAGTACGGCACAAGGTATGAAAACTGCGCAGTTAGATACACAAATTGCGGAAATGAAAACGCAAGTAACGTCTTTAGAAAAAGAGTTAGATAGCCTGTATTCTCAGCGTACTGCTATTAAAATCAGCTAATTGAGGGCATATTTTGAAGCTATTACCGTTAATCACATTAGGTTCAGTATTGGTTCTTTCTGGTTGTGCGACCAACGTAGAAGATTGCGACCCCACAGCTGGTGACGTCAATATTATTACCAAATTTAACTGCAAATACTCTGGCACTTACGATAAGAGGATTGAGTTAAAACAGGAAAAACTTGAACACGAGAAAGTGTTAAATAATGAGTTTAAAGCTGTTTTTGCGGCAATTGAAAATGAAAAACGCCAAGTCAATGCTGACTTAAAAAGCCAACAGAAAAGCCAGCAAGCGTTAAACAATTCAATCAATAACTTGTTAAATCAAGCAAGAGCCAAATCTAAAAACAGTAAGAGTATTCAAAATCAAATCTATTCTATTGACCAAAAAATGAAGGAAAATCAGAACGCTCCCGAACGTTCCGTAATGCAAAAACAACTCGAATTAGAGAGTTTAAAAAACCAAGTTTTAGATTTACAAAAAGATTTAGATTTGAAATAAGTGATAACACGTTAGACATTAGGGTGAGTGGTTTAACATGACCACCAGCCCTAATTATTCCTCAAATTAGTATCGACCGTAACATCGAATTCAAAATGCTCTCACACTTTATTTATTGAGTAATTTATATGCATCGAATGCTTATTGAATTCCTTCGTCACAAACTGTGCTATAAAGGCTTTGGCAAGTACTTTAATTTTTCCTCTATTTTTCCATGTCCATATATAACACCGAGGCTATACTGTACCGCAGCATTCTCTTGTTTTGAATTAGCATTCCAAAAAAAACTTAATTAATACCCTAACCCGAGCTCACTCAGCCACTTAACACTGATACTAGCTGCAGTCTGGGATTGGTCATTATAGATCCTTTTTATAAATCAACATTATTACAAAAAATCTCAGATATATATTATCTCCTTGAATAGCTATCATTTTCTTTTATTTCAAGGAGTAATATGCATCAGAACGCTCACTTTAAAACCCTCCTATCGACTCTACCGACTTCATTCCAAACCTCTTTTTTCAACCAACTCAGTCAGCTCATCAACTACTCTCCCATCATCGGTTTGATGGGTAAAACGGGAGCGGGAAAATCCAGTCTTATCAACGCACTATTCCAATCGTCATTATCACCTGTGAGTGATGTTTCAGGCTGCACACGCCAAGCCCAACGCTTCAGCATGACGATGAACAACCATACTCTCACTTTTGTAGATTTACCCGGCGTGGGGGAAAGCCTTGAGCGGGATAAAGAGTACCACCAGCTCTATCGCAACTTATTACCAGAATTCGATTTAATCATTTGGGTACTCAAGGCCGATGACCGAGCATGGTCTTCTGATGAACAGTGCTATCGCTTTCTCACGCAGAAATGCGGTTACCAGCCTAATCAATTTCTATTTGTCTTGAACCAAGCCGATAAAATAGAGCCTTGTCGCCAGTGGGATGAATACAAGCATCAACCATCCTCAGAGCAGACCTATAACTTAAAATTAAAGCAACAAGCCGTCATAACCGCCTTTAAGCCACATCATCCTGTGATAACAGTTTCTGCGGTCGAAAACTATCAACTCACTGAATTAGCAGAGCAACTCATACAGGCGTTACCGGCGCAAGCCAGTAGCGGGGTAGCTAGGCAACTGAACACCCCTTACCGGACGCAATCCGTGGAGAACGCCGCACGTAACGATTTTGGGCAATGCGTCAGTGATATCGTCAATACTCTGATAGATATCCTTCCCCTGCCTGCATTAATAAAAGGAACGATGAATACAGTCAAAAATAGCATCGTATCCGTTGCTAAATCCCTGTGGAGCATATTCTTTTAGCTTCTTACATTAATACAACATTGATGACATCAAGCGCCAGTCCTTAACGGGATTGACGCTTTTTTATTTCTTTTTCTTGGAGTATCAACTGATGAATAATACAACTGAATCCGCTATTGCAATGACACTCGTCCCCAATGAACAACGCCTGGATTTTTGGATCAACCACTTCGGAAGCGTGAAAGGCTGGAGCACCTTTGAAGTGGTCATCTTTACCACTATGGGGCAGTTTTGTGATAACTATCAGGGTGGATATTGGGAATATTGCACCTTATCCAATGGTGGCGCTTTTATTTATCCCGATTTACCTCAAGAGACACTGACGCTGTTCAACCCACATAACGGCAATGAAGCCAACGTCAGTTGCGAAGCGGCAGGCATTGCCGTGTGTTTGATGATGTACAGCTTATGGTCATTTCAAACGGAAAGTGACATCCTCGTCGATCGCTTTTATCAATTGCGTGATTATGCGGCGCAACACCCAGAACGTTCCGCCATTTTCAATCTAATCGATTAACCACGTCCTTATTTACGCTTTCGTATTATCTGATTCATTATAAAAGCATCATCAGACTAACCCATTAATTAACTTACATTTATTTTTATATCTATATTATTTTAGTGAATCAATCATCAGAATGAGTCACTAAAAATGATACTCAATATACCTATCATTTCGAGAAAGCTCTGCACCGCAAGGTGTAGGGCTTTTTTGCTTATTACTGTCTATCAATATCGACTGAATTGGAGTTCTATTATGTTTACCTTACAAGAGCAAGAATCAACGGTTATCAAAACCAATCTCGTTCACTCCAGTGGCCGTCATCTCTTCTGGCGTTTCTACTTTGGGACGGTACCCGATTGGCAACGTATCGAGGGCGATATTTTTAACATGATGGCGAAGCTCTGTCATCGCTATCAGGGCGCGTTTTGGGAGTTCACCATGTTATCGAATGGGGGGGCTTTTATCTGGCCTGAGATGATTGAAATCACCTTGCCGATGTTTAACCCTCATAATGGTAACGAGGCTGAGTTAAGCCCTGAAGCAGCCGGTATCGCAGTCTGTCTAATGGTGTATAGCATCTGGTCGTTTAAAACCGAGAGTTCTGTGCTGGTAGAGTATTTTTACCAACTTCGTGACTATGCGATGCAACATCCCGAGCAAGCACAAATCTTTCACCTAATTGACTAAGTTATTGATAACGCTTTAATACAGCGTCCACCAGCTTATCACCTCACTTATTTCCTTTATCTTATTTTAATTTATCAGTATTATCACTGAGGAGGCCCCCTATGTCTCGTTTAGCTTCTCGCTTTGGTGCGGCGAATAGCATTCGCCGTGACCGCCCGTTAACTCTCGAAGAGTTATTTCGCACAGTACCCAGTGTGTTCTCTGAAGAGAAACACGATTCTCGTAGCGAAAAGTACACGTATATTCCTACGATTACCTTATTGGATAGCCTGCAAAAAGAAGGCTTTTATCCGTTCTTTGCATGCCAAACTCGTGTGCGAGATGACAGCCGTCGTGATCATACTAAGCATATGTTACGGCTCCGACGTCACGACCAAATTACGGGTAGCCAAGTGCCTGAAATCATCTTACTTAATAGCCATGATGGCTCCAGTAGTTATCAGATGTTACCGGGCTTTTTTCGTTATGTTTGTCAAAATGGGCTAGTTTGTGGCGATACCTTTGGTGAGGTCAGAGTTCCCCATAAAGGTAATGTCATCGATAAAGTGATTGAAGGGGCTTACGAAGTGTTAGATACGTTTGATGCTATCGCTGAAAAACGTGAGCAAATGCAGTCCTTACTATTACCGCCACCAGCACAACAGATCTTCGCCCAAGCCGCTCTCATGTATCGTTATGGCGAAGAACATCAACCGATCACTGAAGCCCAAGTGTTACAACCTCGCCGCTTTGAAGATAAAAAAGACGATCTTTGGACAGTGTACCAACGTTTGCAGGAAAATTTAATCAAGGGAGGATTATCAGGCAGGAATGCCAAAGGTAAACGCGCTCGCACGCGTTCAGTGAATGGAATTGATGGGGATATTAAGCTCAATAAAGCGTTGTGGGTACTGACAGAACAAATGCATGCTCATTTTGCTGGACGCGAACAACTATAGCTACAGTAAACATTAAATAATCGAATCTTACGGTGAACGCGATGAAATTATCAGAACGGCAACTAAAAACCTTGAGTAATGTGAAACTCAATTATGGCTCACTCTGCAACAAAAGGACACTCAACTCGCTGGAGAAAAAAGGAATGATTCAACTACATACATCAAACCATTGGGTCTTAACGGAGTTCGGTTTTCATATCTATAACATGAGTAAACGGCGTTGTTTATAAAGCGTTAGCGCTAACATAAAGACTTATCCCGTATTTTGGTGCTTGATAATATCGAGCATACCAACCTATTCAAGAAAGGAGAGAATTCTTTAAACATCATTTTATTCCTGTCCATTTTGACTAACTCCGTCATCGACTCTTTTTCTTATTTAAGTACCAAAACAACAGTTGATCGATTACGCCGATCGATAACCGTTTATTGATAGATATGATCGATATCACCGATCGTATTTTAATTATTGATAGGTAAAACAGATCAATTAAGTTAAACTATCTCACGTAAAATTATCTTTATGTCAGTGATATTAAGGTGATTGAGTCAAATCTTTCATGTCTTCCACTGACATAACGCGATTCAACCATACTTAATGTGATATTGATTAAAAGGAAATCAATCATGAAAAAAGCGTTTATTGTTCCCGCCCTAATGGGGTGCATTTCATTACCGGCATTCGCTAACACGGATGACAGTAAAACGGGGCTTTATGTCACGGGTAAAATGGGCGCATCCATTGTGCAAATGTCTGGCCAGCAGTTTGTCTACAGCGGCTATGCTGATGCCGGTGATAATGGTACAAAAAATGGGGATAGCCATCGTACTGGCGTATTTGGCGGTGGACTTGCGTTAGGTTATGACTTTTCCAATCAGTTTGATATCCCTGTTCGCGCTGAATTGGAATTTATGGCGCGTGATAAAGCGAATTCAACCTACAACATCCGCGACCGTGTGCGTAATGGCGTACATCAAACTCGTGATATTAAAAACCAAATCAAACTCAATACGTTAATGGTCAATGGGTACTACGACATTAAAAATAGCTCAAATTTCACGCCGTATATCTCTGTCGGGCTAGGCTATGCGGCCGTGGATTTTAAAACCACCCGCGCTGATGCTTATACCCCAGGACTCTCTCTGCATGATACTCACACGCATACCGCCAATAACTTTGCCTGGAGTGTCGGTGCGGGGGTGAACTATGCCATCAATGACGATTGGGATATGGGCCTAAGTTATCGCTATTTAGATGCTGGAAAAGCCGACATCACGACAGCGGTAGGCGATGGGGAAAACACCTCAAAAATCAAAGTGAAGGCCAACGATATCCTATTTGGTTTGACTTATCGATTCTAATCTCTGGCATTCAACCTTATAGATTACCCTCAACTTACCTAGCCAACATGCCTTTTTGATGTTGGCTATTTTACATCCTAAAAAGGCGGTTATATGAACTCATCTTGTTTTATTAAATACCTGCTGATTGCTTTTGTCATTAGCGCAATTGTCGTTGTTTATAATTGGATTTCGCCTACCGGTCATATCTACAGTGTTTGGGCAGGGATTACGTTTTTCGTTGTCATGGGCCTAAGAACAAGGCCAATATCTCCGTTATACCGCTAATACATTGCAATATTACTCAAAAAATCGAAAAAGGTTAATCTCCATGAAAAAAATGATATACGCTTGCCTACTCATGTGCTCTACATTCAGTGCTTCCGCTATTCCTAACTATTGGTCTGAAAGCTTTGCTCAAGGTTATATGGAATACGGTATCAGCAATGACAAGCACTTAAGCGTGATCCTTGCTTGTAATATTGCAGCAAACGACGACATGGATAATGGTGTTCACCTTTATCAAGATGGAAACCCTATCGGCAGCGACAATATCGCTTTCATTATTGATGATGAAGTTTATTACATTCCTGATGAAACCCAAACACGCGGTAACGGTAATTTGTGGTACAAGTTCGCTGAAGCGATAGCAAAAGCAACACAATTTGAGGTTTATGTTGATGATAAACCGATAGGGAAATTTCAACCAAACGAGAAAAATAGAGTGAAAATATTCACTGATTTTGACTGCCCGCCCCTCTATTATCGTGAAATTTCTCACTAACTCCCCCGGCGTAAGTTTCCTTATTGGTTCATTAAGATTGAGCTTAATCGACTTTTACCAGAATATGCAAAGGACATCACATGAAGAATATCTGTGTCATTTTATTCCCTATTTCGCTTTTATTAACAGGTTGTGATAACACAATACAGCAGGTTAAAGATATGTCCCCTCAAGGTTTTAGCCAGTATACGTATCAACAACTTTTAGACCATCGGAATGTGTGCAAATCCATTACATGGTCAATTGAAAATACAGCATATCAACATGTTATTTATACTTGTGAACTCCATAAGGGTAAAAACTATTTTAATTACAACGAAAGCACACGACAAGAATTGTACAACAAAACCTATGAGCATGAGACCGAACGTTTACAACAGCAAGCACAATCAATACGGGATAATATCAATCGTAATCTAACCCAATTACACAAAGAGATTCAACAGGTAGAAAAGCTACAGCAATATTCGGGTAATCTATTTGCCATCAAGGCCCCATCTTCCATAGAGCAAAAGGTATTACAAGATACATTTTCGTCTTATTATCAACAGAATAAAAATATGCCAGACATACAAAGTATAGTCTCAACACTCCCCAATCGCCACTTACCACCCAATAGTACAGTCCATTACCTGACAATTATCAATTTTGATCATTATCAACATTATCAAGAACTTTATTTGTATTTTCATCATCCAGAAGTAAAAACACAGATTCAAGAAATGCTTGATATGGCTAAATCCAGAATGTCATCACATTGTATTTCAGCGGAATTGGACAAGCAAAAAGCCATTTATAAAGAAAAAGTGAGAAATGATAAGGTGTTTTTAGATGCTAAAAAAGCACAATACATTAAGAAGGAAAAAGAAAACTGTGAACGCTCTAGTGAGCGTTATATTCGATTTGATCCGGATCACTTAAAAACCTGTGAAAGTCGAATTAGCTTTTCTGAATATGAGTACGTTGAGAGCGAATCCTCAAAGCGTTATCAACAGGATATTGAAACACTGAGAAATAATGCAACAATTCATTGCGAAAAACCGATTATAGAAAAATGGCAAGCGTTTGATCAAACGCTAACAACCCTGAGTGATGCCATGCTTAGTCTCAAAAATACATTAGCCGAACGTGAATCAACTGCACTCAAACAAAAAATGCAAAGATATCAGGAAAAACTCAATAACCTAGCACCAGAGAAACAAAATAAAGTGATCGACGCTCAAGCCAAATTAGCCGCTGAAAATGCCGTTAAAGATTACCTTCAGCAATATCCAGATAAAGGAGTGGAAAGAATTATCTGGGAATACAACAAAGGCACGAATAGCTACTTTTTAAAAGAAAAGCAATTGATTGAAAAAACAAAGGAAGGAAAAGTTATTAGTACACAACCTCTCGATATGAGTCAACTCATTGCGGGTTCATTGCGTAACATTGATAACGTGGATGACTACATGGCAATGGGCGATCCGTTCCGTCTTCCAGCTGTAACTATCTCAGTTCAATAATAAAAAATGATAACGAGATAGCAAAGTTGCCTTCACTATCTCGTTATTCTGAAGAACAAAGCGCGTAAAATATTACATTGCATCCAAAACAGACCAAGCCCGTGGGAAGGAAACCAAAATAAAATGGCATACTGGATGGCATACCGCTAAAACCTAAAAAGCAAAAACGCCATGCTAATCAATAGCATGGCGTTTAATTCGGAGGAGAGAACAATACATAGCATTCACTTCATTGATATTAAATGATTATTTTAATTCTAACTTTATAGATACCCCCAAATGTACCCCCTAATATTTTTGTCATGCCTGTTTTGAGGTGATTTTTAATCTCAATGTTAGCCCTACACTTTCCAGTAACATCATTGCATAAATATCATCAATGACTACTTCATTGCAGATAATGAAATACCATCCAGAAATAACCCTGCTTGTAATTTCCACACGACATCGTTAAATATAAAGCTAACCGATCACATGGATTTAATTGATCTAAATGACTTGACAGATCTAATTGATCTAATCATAATTAAATTATAATCACTATCACAGAAAGGTGCCGTAAATGAATTTTGCTCTCGTTACAGATAAACAAAGCATCATACAAAATATAAAAATGTTTGATTCAAATCTAACAAACAGGACTTTGAATGGATTAGAAGGTCAGTTGGGTCGCTTTAAGTGTTGGTACGCATGGTATGACGAATATAGTTCAACATGGCGATTTGCCCCATCCAAGGTAATTGGGTACCGTTCGATGTCAATTGACAATTATCTCAATCATCATGCTGAGCTTGATGGGAAAGTAACAGAGCTACAGCTCTCAAAATATAGAGATGTTATCACTGATTCTCAATTTCAATTATTAGAGAGTTTGTTATATGATAAAATAAGTCTATACCGAAAAAGACCTAGCGCAAATACAAAAATTTATATTATTAAGGATGACGAACCAATGAACAAAATAAAATATATTCCAGCTGATGTAAAAAACCTGAAATTTTATGAAGAGTATGACGGGATAACCGACAAAAAAATTTCCAATCCTATTATTTCCGATGGTAATTTGGAAATTAAATTCGATTTAACATACGATGGTAATAGTTATTCGCTAGTGTTAAAAAAAACAAATACTGATATCTATAAAGGGATTGCTATCCGTCTAGATAACAAGCTAGAAATTGATGTCTCTGCCTATGTCACCATAGATGATTATGGCATTGAAATTTATGGATTCAAATGGATTGAAGGTGGCAAGAACTATCCATTCCAAGTATCATTTGATGCAGAATAATGAGGATGCAAAATGCCCCATATTAGCATTCCCATTTCTGATGATGACAAACATAAACTATCAAAATTTAAAATAACTCCTGCTGAGTTATTACATTTAGCGATACAACAATATAATTCTGAAATTATTTACAACCCTGTCATTCAAAGTGAATTAAGCGATTATATTAGGCACAATATCAATGAAATGGCGCCTGAAGAAAAAGCAGAAATTTTTTACTCTCTTACAGGAAAGGACAGTACAAAGATAATTCAATTATTATTTAGAATTGGATACAATAAAGCTAGCTCGATTAAGCATAAATTGATAGATAAAAACCTCATAGATTATTAATCTATACCCCCTTGTTAATTAAAAGTAGATTGGCAACATATATGTTATTGCCAATCTATTCCTTTAACAATAAGTTGATAACCATTAAACCATTCATAGCGACCTGTAGCGGTTACTTTGTTTCCTTTCTGGCAGGTCATAAGCTCCAGCGCGTTAATATCGAATGCCACTATCTTTAATGGGTACGGGCTACGCTTGTCACTCTCAGCCTGAATAGTCATTGTGGCCATAACTTTACCTGTCGCTGTTTTAACTCGCTCAGGGGCTTTGATTACCATTCCTGACGTGGTGATCCTGATTGATTTTGCTTTTCTCATTTCTGGTTTATTCATCTTGATACCATCACAATACAAGCCATAGGTTAAAATAAAATGCTAATGGGACTCTGGAAGATTGGGTAATAATTCCAATTTCTAGGGGTGATCTAAACGTCAATTTATCCATGATGATACGGGATAATCCCGTATGTAGATATAAGCTGTTGATTATACTTAATTCCGTTAAATCGACGGAATCAAAATATAACTAATTGATAACGTTTAATTCTGTCACAAAACCAGATTAACGCTCATTGGTCATCGCTTCAGCGACCAATGGTAAGAGGTGGCAACACATTGTTTTCATTACTAACGGTCAAATTGACCACCTGAAGCCTTAGCGTAACCTTAGTGTTAGTTTCCATTTGCTAAAGTCCGTTTTCACTGGAAACCATTGTGGAAACCTCGCCGTAATCTCGCCCTGATTCCTTACCGTAACCTTACCGTTATCGGCTTAACCCTCCCCGTAACATCCCCGTTTAACCTTGCCGTTCAATCGCATTATACGAACCGTAATAGGACCGTTATTTTAGATTTGGTTATTCATATTCAGAGTAGATAAACTATTGATTTACTAGGTAACGCATATTTGCGTCACGGTAACTTATTAGCATCTACAGATTGCAACAAAATATCATTTAATGAATATGGGCGACTAATCACCCATATTGCCAATGAGGTATCAAGCAAACCTATTTATTTTTACTTTTTTTCCAAATTATAAAATGAATAATCCCTAAACCACCGTGACCATAAATATAAATCTCAATTAAAATTGTGAGTGATTTATGAATACTTCTAGCCTCTAAAGCAAATGGAGACTGCTGTAACCATAGAAAAAACCATGCAATACCAGACAAAATAACAATTGATAAAGCACCTAACCCTAGCCCTTGAACTGTCGCGGCAAGCCCTTTAGGTGAGCTGTCTGGTAGCTTTTTAGCTAAAAGAGAGTTTATATCTTCTTTGATTTGCTTAAAATCCCCCCAGAGATAGGGATAAAAATATCTAAACCCTCTCTGGTGAAAACATAACACGACTAAAAAGAACGTTAAGAAAAAAAGCACAAAGCCTGAAACGATATGAATCCAAGTAAATAAATAAGTCTCTTCAAAAAACGGAATAACTACTGACTTAGTACCCGTCATCCAATTACTAACAATGATTTGCGATATCACTAAGAGTAGAATTAACATATGTAAAATTCTTATTCTTTTAGTCTGATAAAGACCAAAAAAATCCCAAATCGATTTAAATATGCCCACAATGCTTCACCTTTTTTATAATTATTCACACGAACACAGTTTAATTGCTTATAACTCACTTAGTTATGGCTTTAAGCCCTAACTGTAGAATATTTTATATGAAATACAGTTCACATCTACAAGTTAATTACAATTATCACTTTAAGATTGTTGTATTTATAGGCCAATACCAATTAGTTTTTCCGGGGCGTTGCAATATCAATCAACCCATGAGTGAAGTCAGTATCAATATGATATTAAAGCGAATTGGGTATGACGGTAAAGCGACAAGGCATGGCTTTCGTCACACGATGAGTACGATCTTGCATGAAAAAGGATTTAATAGCGCATGTATTGAAACTCAATTGGCGCACAGGGATAAAAACTCCATTCGAGGAACCTATAACCATGCGCAATATTTGGAAAGAAGACGTGAAATGATGCAGTGGTATTGAAGTGGCATAGTTAATTTGGTCACTAAGTCAGAGGTGATATCATCACTTCATAAACAGACAGGTGACATTTATGGCAAAACGTATACGACGACTTTTTAGTGCTGAATTTAAACTTGAAGCTGCTCAACTGGTACTTGACCAAAGCTACTCCGTAGTCGAGGCCGCTAACGCCATGAGCGTCGGTAAATCAACCATGGACAAATGGGTTCGGCAACTCAAGCTAGAACGCAAAGGGATTTCACCGAAAGCGTCCCCCATGACGCCAGAACAAGTCGAGATCCGTGAATTGAAAAAGAAAATTGCACGACTTGAAGAGCATAATGAGATATTAAAAAACATAGAAAGATCTATACTCTAAATTAACCGGATAGTGGTCGTACGCCTTTTGGAGACATAAATCCCGTCAAAAAACCTGACCCAGGGAAATCTGCGGACCCGATGTTGGTGGCATAGACCCCGTTTAGGAAAGTGATTAATCCGAGTTCCCCATCCGGTATTCACAATTGAGCCGAGGTTACTATGTCAAAATTAAAACCAAAATCCCAATCACTTCCTGTCATCAATCCTAATGCGGCGGGGATTGATATCGGTGGCCGTTTTCATGTTGTCGCCGTTCCTCCTGATCGCAGTGACAAATCCGTCCAAACGTTTAAAGCTTTTACTGGCGATATCCATAACATGGCACGTTGGTTAACTAAATGTAGAATAACGACCGTTGCTATGGAGTCGACCGGCGTATACTGGGTACCTGTGTATGAAATTTTGGAAGAACATGGTTTTGAGGTTGTCCTTTCCAATGCACGTGATACCCGAGCAGTACCCGGTAGGAAAACTGATGTGGGAGATGCACAATGGATCCAGCGCCTTCATGCATGTGGTTTGCTAAAAGCCAGTTTTAGGCCCGATGCTACAATAGCTGAACTTCGGACATATATGCGAGTCAGAGAACGTATGTTGGATTATGCGGCAGCGCATATTCAACATATGCAAAAAGCACTCACATTCATGAACGTTCAATTGCATATAGTCGTTTCTGATATCACAGGCGTAACGGGGATGAAGATTGTAAGAGCCATCGTTGCGGGCGAGCACGACCCAGCTATATTAGCAAAATTCAGAGATCCACGTTGTAAAGCAGACGAACAAACAATTTGTGCGGCCCTAAAAGGTAACTATCAGCCAGAACATCTATTTGCTCTACGTCAGGCTGTTCTTATGTATGATGCCTATCAGTTACGAGTCGGTGAATGTGATGTACAAATTGAAGCTGTACTCGATAGGCTTTGCATAAATTCGAGCGAACCCGATGAGCCTATCCCCAAACCAAAGCACAGAGCAAAGCAGGCAAACGCAATGACATTTGATGTGCGAGAAAAGCTTTATCGTTTAATAGGGGCAGATCTCACGCAAATTCACGGCATAGGCCCTTTTCTTGCGTTACGACTGATATCTGAGTGCGGTACAGATATGAATAAATGGCCGACTGAAAAGCATTTTACCTCATGGTTAACATTATGCCCAGGCTCAAAAATTAGTGGTGGTAAGGTCATGTCTTCTCACTCCCGAAAGAGTAATAATCGAGTTGTCGCTCATCTCAGACTAGCAGCAACGACCGTTGGTCGTTCAGATACAGCCCTTGGTGCATTTTATCGAAGGCTCTCATCTAGGATTGGTAAAGCAAAAGCGGTAACTGCCACTGCAAGAAAGATAGCTATACTGTTTTACAATGCAATGAAATATGGCAAAAAGTATCAAGATCCTGGCGCTGAATATTACGAAGAGCGGTACAAAGAAAGGGTACTAAAAAATCTCAAACGCCAAGCCGAGAGAATGGGTATGACTTTACAGGCAAAAGAAGAATGTGTTTCTTAGGAAGGCTACAGCGCTGGTGATGTCGGATTCTCTGAACAATTCTCGCTGATCGAGAAACTCAGTCGGCGCTTTAGTATTAAACAACTGTGTAACGTGTTCAGTGTTCATCGCAGTAGCTATCAATATTGGCGTCATCGCTCAAAGGTACCATCAGCGGAGCAAATACGGCTTCGGGCGCTTGTTCGAGAAGCCCATGAAAGTAGTCGCGGTTCTGCTGGTGCTCGTACTATTGCTGACATTGTATCGAATACAAAACAGGTTCCTTTAACACGCTATCGCGCAACTAAGTTGATGAAATTACTCGGCTTAGTGAGTTGCCAAACGCCAAATCATCGATATAAAAAAGCGACTCAAGAGCACGTTGCAATACCAAATCATCTCGGGCGTCAATTTGCGGTCATGAAGCCAAACCAAGTTTGGTTGGGTGATATGACCTATATTTGGTCAGGTAACCGCTGGATGTATCTTGCTGTTGTAATGGATTTATTTGCTCGAAAACCCATTGGTTGGGCGATGTCATTTTCACCGGATAGCCAGCTAACAGGAAAAGCATTATCAATGGCTTTTGAATCAAGAGGTAATCCAATAAATATCCTGTTTCATTCAGATCAAGGAAGTCATTATACAAGCCGCCAATATCGCCAATTATTATGGCGTTATCAGATAAAGCAAAGTTTATCTCGGCGAGGTAATTGTTGGGATAATGCGCCGATGGAGCGATTCTTTCGAAGTTTAAAGACAGAATGGGTACCACTTTAGGCTACCGTAATTTTATAGAAGCACAGCAAGAAATAACACGATATATCATCGGGTATTATAGCCAGCTTAGACCCCATCAATATAACGGTGGCTTAACGCCCAATGAATCAGAACGATTATATTGGGAAAACTTTAAAACGGTGACCAATTTTTGTTGACCACTACATATGCTGACTACATGGATTCTTTGGAAAGCCAAAATAAAGTGATTTAAGAATAGCTTATGCCTAAAAACATAATCATGATTATAATTTTATTATAATGCATTTTAGTTTGTAACCTATAGCCCACGAAAGCAAGAGCCTCTGTCCTGATGGACAGGGGCTTTTTTCGTTTTAACCCACACAAAAATAAATCATGGTAAAAAACATAACGCATTATCGGATCTGTGAGTCTGCTCATCATCTTGATCTAAAACGTCATTAATCACGTTTTAAGTAGATTGTCTGTTTTCAGCTGATGGATATTTTATATCAACATCGTCTTCTAAAGGGAAATAGCTCCCTTTATCAAAATATCGCCATTAATTAAATCACAATACATCAATAATAGGACATGAATATGCGAATAACAGCGACGGCTTCCCCATGCCTAAAATCGGGAATGATTTCTGTTTTTATTACGAATTTAGGAAAATATAACGAAGGAGAGCTGGTTGGTGAATGGCTTGAGCTTCCAGCAACCTCAAAAGAGATAGAACACTGTTTAGCCCGTATTAGCATTGATGGTATTCACTATGAAGAGTATTTCTTGACCGACTATGAATCCTCAATTGATGGCCTGTCATCCTACATTTCAGAATATAGCCTTTTAGATGAGTTGAACGAGTTAGCCACACAATTAGCCATGTTATCGCCTGATGAAATTGACCTTTATCAGGCGGCAATTGAAATCGGTTCTTCAGCGAGTTCAATTCATGATTTAATTCATTTAGCGGATAATTTAGATTCTTTCCAGCAATTAGCGGGGGTCAATAATGAATATGACTTAGGTTATTATTGGATAGAAGAAAGTGGTTGTTATGATTTAGCACAACTTGGTCATTTATCCCATTACTTTGACTATGAACGCTACGGACATGATGTTTGTATTGAACAAGGAGGGATTTTTTACGATGGAGGATATGTTTATCATACGGGCGGGTAGATAGAACAACAGAATGAGAGTCAAACCGCTTTCATCCCATAGGACGGAGAATAATTGATGCAGTGGTATCCCAATAACATCCATAAGATAGAACATCAATCAAACTGAATAATATCATTTAGCCACCTTTACAAATATTCGTAAAGGTGGTCATTACCTAGACCTTCTTTTTTATTTAATGTACTGATATCAAGCTATAATTTAATATCTTAAACTAAGTTTTTGGGGTAATACGCGGGGAAAAGAAGATGCCCTTGCTCTTTTAAAAGATATGACATCGTGGATAGATGTAAGAATTAGAAATAGAGATTGTCAGTTAATGGATTAACGATATGCAATGAGTTATAGTGATTTCTGGTGTACGAGGATTTAGAAGGATGACATATCCCATTGATTGATAAAGATAAAGTTACCAATAAATAGAAGGTGACACGCCATGATGAATTCTACCCTCAAAGCGCTTTCACAACCAGAAAAACAGATAACATCCCTACAGAGTAAACTTCTGCGGTCGGGTGCCAGAGATTTGATCGCTCAGGCCCTTGAAGCAGAGCTTCAGGTGTTACTAGATCAGTATGCTGGCTATAGGTTACCGGATGTTCGCAAAGCACTGGTATTGGTGATATCAAGTTTAAAGAGCCCAAGGTACGTGATCAGAGTGGATCAGTAATCCGTTTCAGCAGTAACCTTTTACCGCCTTGCATGCCTTACATAAAGCGAGCTAGAAGTGTAGAAGAGCTAATGCCTTGGCTGTACCTGAAGGGTGTCAGCACAGGTGATTATCAGGAAGCATTATCATCGTTGTTAGGTGCTAAGCTCGCGGTTGGTGATGGCGCACTAGGGTTTTGGAAGGTGCTGAGCAAGTCCTATCCAGATACACGCCATCAACGTTGTTGGATACAAAAGACGGCGAACATTCTGAATACGTAGCCAAAGCCAGCTCAGCCTAAGGTCAAAACAGCATTGCATGAGATTTGGATATCTGAGACTCATGATGGTGCCTACAAAGCTTTTGATCGTGCATTGGTGCGCTTTGGGTCGAAGTATTATGGTGCGATGGAACGCCTGCGCAAGGACAGAGATGAGTTGCAAGCATTCTACGATTTCCCGGCCGAATACTGGTGCCATATTCGGACGACCAATCCAATAGAGTCGACCTTTGTAACCGTTCGACTGAGAACCAAGCGTGTACGTAATTGTGGTTCACGAGAAACCACCTTAGTAATGGTTTACAAACTGTTGGAATCAGCACAAAATAAATGGAAGCAGATCAAAGGATTTAATCTACTGACGCTAGTGGTCAACAATGTAAAGTTCAAGAATGGTGAACGGGTATCGGATCAATCAGACAGGAACGCGACATGATGCCATACACCAGATTTGATAATAGCCATATGAAATTCATTACGTTAAAGGTTAATATGGATACTAAATCAGTTATAGCAAGAAAGAGGTTATTAAAATTACAAGCTCAAATTATAGCAGCAGAAAAAAATATAACTATTGATGATGCTTTTGATCTCTTATTAGGCCCTACCCCAGCCAAACCTATAAAACAAAAAATATCCAGAAATACGAAAAGACAACATGAACCATCATCGCTGCTAAAAGGCTTGATAGACAAAACATATGCAACTGATTGGAAGAAAACAAAGTGAAAAAATCATATAGTATTGCTGTTGAGCATATGGAAATATTGCCCAAAATTATAGCTACAGTAATTATCGAAAATATTGCCAATATTACGACTAAAGTAACACAGTTATACTATTCCTCAATTTATGAATATCATTTTGTCAAACAAAACAATAACTGGTACCTGTCTCAGATTTTTTTAATTGATGAATATGGCAAATATCCTAGCGTATAATGAATTAGAACAAAATGAGTATCATAATCAACAATCAACAATCAACAATCAATAATCAATAATCAATAATCAATAATCAATAATCAATAATCAATAATCAATAATCAATAATCAATAATCAATAATCAATAATCAATAATCAATAATCAATAATCAACAATGTATGCTTATGGCACAAGACAATCTACAGAATTTTATTGGTCGTTTCCGTTTCATCAACCAATCATATTAAAATAGCAATCTACTTTTTAGTCTAGAGCAAAAAACAGTAAAATAAACTTTAGGCCCAACAATAGGCCCAAATTAAAAGTTGAATTGAATTTTATTGATTTAAAATCAATATAGTACAAGCTTAATTCAGACTCCGCCAGCGCAGGAATGTACCGCATGACGACATTAAAACTCCCCCACTACCTTTACCAACGTGCTAATACGTGGTGGTTTCGTAAAACCATCCCGACTGTAAACGCTCGCCATGACATCCGGCTGAGCCTCAAAACAAAGCAACTGCATGCAGCCCGATCATTAGCCTTAATCCTCAATAGTCAATATAATCACTGGCAAGTCCAATATTCAGGAAGCCCGAAAATGACCAAGGAACACATTGCCTTTTTTCAGCAGCAACTCAAGTTATTAGTCAACAGATGGTGGCAGCGTGAAATGGATGATTTTCATGGCAACCTTGATAAGGGAATTGATGAGCTCAATGATTTACAGCACGTCGCAACGGTGCTTATTGAGTTTCATCACAAGCGTATTATTAAAAAAGAGTATAGAGATAATGCCAAAAACCAGAGAATAGCTGCCACGTTATTAGATGAAATCCAAGAGCAACAATCGGATGTCACCTCTAACTTAACCAAAACAAGACTATCAGCAACTGGCTCTTATGGTTGACCAAGCGTCTTTGCAGCACTATCAACGACTCAATACGTATTTATCAAACCCAACACCTGACTGGCTAACCACCCCCGTAACCTTTGAGGCTGAATCAATCATTGATGATAAGCCACGTTACCCCTTATCTAAACTGATTAGCGACTATCAAGAAGAAAGCCAACAAAAAGGACACAGCCAAAAGACCAAAAACAAGTATGCTCAATGCCTCGCCTTAGCAATTATTTTCCATTGCACGTTTTGTGTTGCGCATCGTCCATTGGGACACCTGATGGAAATCCCTATCATCACCTCACTCAATGGCGTTACGAACTTCATTCATAAGCGTTACTGAACGGACTATAAATGCTCTTACAATACGCATTTTCGATAAGTCTGATTGAGCCGACTTTATCTTTTCAAGCTGCTTTTCATGTTTAATTTGCCTAGCTGAAATCATGCCTGCGATAATGATTGACAAAATACTGCCAATCGCTTGAATCCAAGCAGGAATAATTGACTTAACCAGATCTTTTTCCGCAAAGTCAATATAGGTAACAGCCTTAGTAACAAGTAATAAAATAACAGCGAAAGAAAACAGATAAATGATTTTTTTCATAATGATTGTTTGCTAAATCTCCACACTATCCAGTACCCCTAAATTTAATCATACATACAACTTTAGTTCATTTGTCATACTCAACTACCCTGTCAGCAACATCTGAATGAAATGCAAGGAATGAAACTCAACGTAAGTGTAGATGAATTCAGATAAATCTCTTTTATGCTAAACACTTCAAGATTATTTCACATTCAATTTGCTTTTGTTTGTGATAATTCGTTATCTTAACGCAAATTACTTAACATTGAAGTGGGTAACCTCACTCGCGGCTTATTGTACTTTCGGTTACCACGGTGGACACAAAGGAAATAAGATGAGCTTAATGGATAATGCACTACGACCTTTTTTATCCCATAATCGCTACCAGCTTGCTGTACAAGGTTGCCAGACCCACTTAGATGTTGAGCACTTCACGGGACGTGAAGCCATTAGCGAAACGTACCGTTATCAGATTACTTTTACTTCCACAGAGAAAAACCTGCAAGCGCCACAATTTCTACGCCGCAGTGCTGATTTTACCTTTTCATCGCCTACCCTGCCATTGGCTATGCTGAACACGTTAAATGAACCACAAAAGCGGGTTCATGGGATAATTACCCACTTCAAGCGGCTGTCTGGCTCAGCGGATGAAGCACAATACCAAATTGTCATAGAACCGTTTGTCTCCTTGTTACGCCATCAAATGCGCTCTCACCGCTTTTTCCTCAATAAATCGGTGCCGGATGTCATTGACCTCATTTTACGTGAGCATGACATGAAAGGCTGGGAGTTTGAGTTTCATTTGCAGCGCCAATACCCCAAGCGAGAGCAAATTAACCAAATCAATGAGAGTGATTGGCAGTTTATTGAACGCCTGCTAAGTGAAGTGGGGATTTTCTATTCATTCAGTTTGCAACCGGATACCAAAACCGAAGTTATTCATTTTGGGGATAGCCAACGAGCCTATGTGTATGACCTCAAGCTACCTCTCAATAGCCCATCAGGGATGAATGACGAGAGTGTAGAAAGTGTCTGGGGGTTATCACTACGTCATCAAGTGGTTGAGCGCAGTGTCACCACCAAAGATTATAATCACCGCCAAGCGATGCAAACCTTGCAATCCATTGAAACGGATATGACTCGAGGTGAGGGAGAGGACATCCACTACGGTGATGTCTATCATTATAAACCTCGTCATCTTGAGCGCGGTGAGAAGTACCAACCAGAAACGGAAACCGCTCACTTTTGGTCACGCCTTGACCATGAGCGTTTTCTGGCTCGTCAAACTCAGCTGCACGGTAAAAGTAATTCACCGATGCTAACGCCATTATTGGTGCTCAAAATTACCGATAACCAACTGCCTTCAACATTACCGTCTGACTTTCAATCTGAAATACTGATTACTCGATTGCGATTTTCAGGTAGCCGCAGCAGTGCCTTAGTCGTGCAATTTGAAGCAACGTCGTACACCGAAGCTCTGTGCTGGCGTCCGACCTTGAAGCCTCGCCCTGTGATTGCAGGGACATTGATGGCACGCGTCACCAGTGCTAAACCTCACGATATCTACGCCCACCAGAATGAGCATGGTTTTTATTGGGTTAAATTCGATGCGGATCGTGATGAAAAATCGACGGGGTATGAAAGTATGCCTGTGCGGCTAGCGAAACCGTACGCGGGCGATACCTACGGGATGCACTTTCCGTTAATCCAAGGGACAGAAGTTGCCATTGCCTTCCATGAGGGTGACCCAGACCGACCGTACATTGCCCATGCCTTGCATGACTCGCATCGCCCCGACCACATCACCGACAAAAATAATACCCGCAATGTCATTCGTACTCCGGCAAATAATAAGCTACGCATGGAAGACAAACGCGGGGAAGAACACATCAAATTCAGCACCGAATACGGGGGGAAATCGCAACTCAATTTAGGGCATCTGGTTAATCAAGGACGTGAAAAACGCGGTGACGGCTTTGAACTGCGCACCGACAGTTGGGGCGCTATTCGAGCAGGAAAAGGGCTGTTTATCAGCACCGATTTACGCACAAAAGCCTCGTCTGAACAACTGGATATGCGCGAAGCCAAGCAGCAATTGGATGATGCGTTGAACCTTGTGAGCTCCCTACGGGAAGCCGCCGAAGTCGCGAAAGCAGAGCTGGCAGACATGAAGGCTCAACAACGCTTATTAACTGAGTCCATCAACGAATTGCAGCAGGCAGCGTTATTACTCAGTGCGCCCGCGGGTATCGCATTAACCTCCCCCAAAACCGTACAGGCTCACAGCGGTGAAAACATTACCCTGACGGCCAATAAACAGGCAGATATCTCAGTCGGTAAAAAAATCACCTTAGCCGCAGGTCAAGCCATCAGCTTATTTGCTCATACCCTAGGAATCAAAGCCTTTGCAGCAAAAGGTAAAGTGGAAATTCAAGCTCAAAGTGATGAAATGCATCTCACCTCACTCAAAGACATGACCGTCACCAGTACGGGCGGTAAAACTGTCGTCGCCGCTAAAGATGAACTGCTATTGACCTGCGGTGGTGCCTATATTCGTTTAAAAGGCGGGCAGATTGAGTACGGCAGCCCCAGCAACCAAACGGTCAAAGCGACTAACTGGGTGGTTGAAGGCCCTGCCTCGATGGATGTCACTCATCCACAATTTCCACAGTCAATGCCAAAACAAACCTTGCGTTTTCAACTGAGTTCGTCGCCGCAAAGCCCAATGAAGGCGCGCGCGTTTGAGCCGTATGAGCTGTATGCCAATGGGGCACTGATTTTAAAAGGCATGAGTGATGCACAAGGTAATGTGCAAATTGACCATGATATTCCTACGGACAGCTACCAACTGCGTTTATTGAATGGGGACCGTTACGATATCGATGTTCCTTCTGCGGAGTCGCAAGAGGAAGAACACGTCGAGCCCGTTAATGTCGGTTTTCGAACCAGTGCGCCGAGCCAAGAGCGAGAAAGCTCGCGAATAGGTCAAGCATGGGGGGAAGGGCTTTCCCAATTTATCACTGAATGGAATAAGAGAAAATAATATGTCAGGAAATCAATCTGGGGGATTCCCCGCTTCCGTGCAATTACCCATTCCGGCAACCGAGCAGAAAATACGCTTACCCGTCTCGACCTGCATGGTACTGCAAATGACGCCAAGTTGGATCCCTGAGCGCACCAAATACCCTATGAGTTTATTTGTGTATGCGCCACTTATTAATGGAAAACAGACCTTTGCAGCGGTTGCGGAGGCCATTCGTAAAGCGAAAAAGAGTATTGAGATTATTACATGGGGATTTCAGCCCTCCATGTATTTTGAACGCTCAAGTGGAATTAGGGATGGACAATTTCCTAATATTGCGGAGCTTCTTGAGCAAAAAGCCAAAGAAGGTGTAAAGGTACGCATTCTGGTGTGGTTTGATGAGATAGCTAAGCTGGGTGAAACCAGTTTACCCGGCTGGCCTAAGCAAACGTATTTTACGCCAAGGCAAAAGGTTGAACTACCTTCAGATATGATGCAGACCATTGGGGCTAAATTAGATTATGAGTCTGATAAACAATATACCTTTGATAAAGAATGGCTTATTCGAGCTAAAAACAATCAAATTAAAAACTTATCAGTTCGTACACGTTCGATGGCGATCAACAGCCCTTCATCTCGCTTAAGTAAGGTGGCTGAATTAACCAAGCACCAATTTGGTAGCGATGATGTTGAATTCAGTTTACGTTTAGCCGCACTTGCTGTAGTGCCCACTCACCATCAAAAAGCGGTTTTGATTGATTATGAAGATCCTGAATTAGCGATTGGCTTTGTGATGGGTCATAACATGCATTCGCAGTATTGGGATGATGATAAACACTCGATTGTTCAACATAAAGATATGTCATGGTTAGGGCGTGATGGCCCGACCGCATGGCAAGATACGTCGAACTGTGTGTATGGCGAAGTATTGTGTGATTTAAATGATAATTTTGTCACGGCATGGAATGAAACCGAAGGCTTTTTTACAACGGATAATGAAGGTGCTCAGCTGTTAGAGCAAAGAAAGTCTCTTATGCGCAGCCAATATACGCCCACCATTGAGTTCATTGATGCACTCAATGAGCGCTATACCTTTTTAGCCCGAAACCCATTAATTCCAACGTCGGGTAAAATTTGCCGCACTCAACCGGAATATGACGAATACGATATTTTAAAATCTTACGATCATGGTGTTAAACATGCGCGTAATTATCTCTATTTTGAAAATCAATATTTCCGGTTATCGTCAATTGGGCGGGATGTACGCAATATGGTCGAGGAGCGAAATAAATGCTTTGCAGAAGCTGCTGCAACCGACCCTAAACTGCAAGGAGAAAAACTGCCACCATTCTATTTGTTTGTGGTGACGAACTCCACCACGAAAGCAGAGATTGGTGACTCCAACCACGTGGGCGGTTATCAAACCTATAAAATGCTAGAGACGTTAGGCCGCCGTGACCTTATGCGTGAGTATGCCGCATTTGATGGCACCTTTAAAAATATCATGGTTTCCACACAAGAGAGCTTACTCAAACCCATTCAGGTTGTAGAACCCGATGATATTCAAGAAGAAGAGATTGACGGGTTTAAGAGCGTCATTTGTACCTTGGTTTCGCCCGATTCTGACCGCTGGCAATCGGTGTATGTCCACAGCAAGCTAACCTTAGTGGATGACACCTTTTTAATCCAAGGCTCTGCCAATATCAATTTACGCAGTATGGCATTTGATACTGAAATTGCCGTCGTACTGCAAGATACAGATATTTTCCCGATTGTTAAGCCACTGAGGGAACATTTGTGGGGGATGCATAAGGGCACTGGGGGCATATCAAATGATTTAACAAAAGAATTTGATGAATGGATTGATATTTCAAATAGAAACAAAGGATTGAAAAAAGATAAAAAAATGCCTATAGCTTCTTTACTTCCGTTTGAGGATAAAACGATTGGATTAGAAAATTCGGATTAAATTATGTCACTAATTAAATCTTATTTATTACTGTGTGCTTTAGTGCTGCTTGTTAGCTGCAAACCTGTTGAAAAAAAAGAGAAAGCGATGACTCAAAAAACAGAACCCGATTTAGCCTTCACCTGTGTATATGAAAAAGACACATTGCCTCCCGTTGACCCTGAAGCGGATGTTTGGTTTAAACAAGCCCGTGAGCTTGAGAAAATTAATAAATATCAACGTGATTATGCCAAAATTGGCGAACTTTACCGCAAAGCGGCCGAGCGTAATCACCCCAAAGCCATGCTTAACTTAAGCAATTTAATCAGTTACGGCAAAGTCCCCCCGATTAAAGGTAAAGGAGCAGCTCAAGAGGTTTGGGATATTATTCAAAAAATGGCCAAATTAGACATCAGCTATGGTTATTACCAAATGGGACACTACCTCGATACAGGCTATGGAGTCGTCGCTGATCGTACTAAAGCTTTAGCATATTTTCGTCAAGCCGCAGATTTAGGCAGTCCCGAAGCCCAATATGTGATTGGCGATATTTTTGTTTCTCAACGTTTATCCGACAAAGATAACCCTGCTTATCGCCCTGATATTGGGAAAAAAATGTTGGATTGCTCTGCAAATCAAGGTAATGGGAAAGCCGCATATCGTCTGGCAAATTACTTATGGAATGTTGAAGAAAATACTGGTGGAACATTAAAATACTATCAATTATCTACAAAAAATGGGTATAGAGCCGCAGCATCAACATTTGAAGGTGCATTCAAGCCAAATGTAAAAGAAAATTCCTATTATTATTTACCTGTAAAACCTGATTCTGAACGTTCTCTCCGTTATGAAGCTATTGCTAATGAGATTAGAAATAATCCCGAGGCACGCTTTCCCGATATTGATAAAATCGTTCCGCTACCACCTGCTGAACTCCCTGAATGGGATGGCACGTTTGAATATAAAAAACAACAGGATAACCAATAAAAGGATCTTAACATGCGCGCACTTGTTCGATTAGGTGACAAAACTACTCATGGCGGCGAAGTGATCTCCGCTTCTGGTTCGGTGATGTACGGCAAACCGATAGCTTTAGTGGGAGATAAAGTCAGTTGCCCTAAAAAAGGTCATGGCGTTAATGCCATTTTACCCGGTTCAACGCGTATTTTAATATCCGGTCGTCAGGCGGCACTCAATGGTTTTCAGACCGAATGTGGTTGTACATTGATTACGAGCTTATCATCGTCGGGTGAACAATCATGATAAGCTGGAAAACTCCGTCTTTAGGTCACCCACCTAAGCCTAAATTACCTCGCTTGATGCTTTGGTTGTTTTTGGTTGTTCTCATTGGTATTGCTGGATTTGGTATTGGCGTGTATTTATCTTCAATTGGCGTATTGTCTAGCGAAATCAGTAATAATCAAATAATTGCTTTATTTGTTTTTCTTCCGGTGATTAGTATTCTGCTTGTCCGATTACTTGCTTACTCAATCACGACTTATCGCCATCAGCTATTTACCAATATGTTGGATGATGCGCACCAAGAATGGCGTTATTGGGCGAGTATGCATCTTGGATTATTAACACATTCACGATTAACTCAAATCGGTGAAGAGAAACAAGAGGGCGTACCTTTATCTTCTTTACCAATTAATAAAGATAATATATTAACACTAAACGCCTTGAAATCCCTTTCGTTATGGGAAAAACAAGAAATAGCGATACAAAAATTGCTTGTCCCAATCGCGACATTTTATCATCAACACGCCCTCACCCAGCCGATAACACTGTATTGGCAAGCAGAAGATAATGAGTCTAATTGGCAAGAACTTATTGAGCAGGAAGCCACACGCTTATCATTGGCACTTGAGTCTGTTGAGGCATTACCATACGAATCATTCAGTGAATGGTTATTAGCACTGTATGAAAATCCCTTTGAACCCAAGTTATATGCTATTTTATCATTTCAATTAGACTCAACAGCGAGTGAAGAAGCCGCTAGTCTATTACTCGCCCCTCAAGGGTTCTACGAGCGTTTAAGAGTACCTATCAAAGCGAAGCTATTACGCCCGATATCTACCGAGATAAAATCCTTCGCTGATGCATTGAAAACACAATGTGAATTTCAATTACCGGGTCACCAATTAAATTCAGTGTGGCATAGCGGGATCGCAGATAAAAACAAAAGCCAATGTATTGAAAGCTATGTACAGCAAGATATTCATTGTCTCTTAAATCAGTTTTATGATGTCGATAATTTTTTCGGTAAGGGTGGGATTGCTCGGCATAGTACCACCTTGTCCTTGGTCAGCGATAATCCCGAAAACCAACTGATAGTCTGCCAAGAACACGATAACTTATTGTTACAACAAATAATATGTTAATAAGCTAATAAGAGGTGATTGTTATGAGTGATAAAATTCGTCATGCCA
Source organism: Providencia sp. PROV004 (assembly GCF_011045615.1). Taxonomy (NCBI): domain Bacteria; kingdom Pseudomonadati; phylum Pseudomonadota; class Gammaproteobacteria; order Enterobacterales; family Morganellaceae; genus Providencia; species Providencia sp. PROV004. The sequence continues at coordinate 1,578,775 of NZ_CP042859.1, read as the reverse complement.
TTGAGTACTGGGCTAGCCGCCCGACATGGTTTAGTTCCCATCCCATGGATGTCAAAGAGCTTAGACAAGCTATCAGGAACCTAAAAAAAAATATCACCGCCTCCGACTTTACTAGAAATAAAAGAAGCGATTCATTTTTATGTCGATGCTGCACCGACTCTATTAGGCACCCCCTCAGATTTATCACAAGCAGTCCATGAATTTGCTGTCAAGATCTACAATAAGCTTTAAAGGTATAATTCTATTTTCGACATAATTAACTATGCTGTTCCACCTCGTCACCATATTGGTTCTAGCATTCTACTAGAACCTGCTAACATAAATCATTATCACCACAGTAAAAAAAATCTCAGATATATATTATCCCCTTGAATAGCTATCATTTTCTTTTATTTCAAGGAGTAACATGCATCAGATCTCTCACTTTAAAACCCTTCAATCGACTCTACCGGCTTCATGAGCAATAACGCTCAATAGATAACTCATCTACTCTAGCGCCACCTAGATTTGCCCAAAATGCTATTGTTGAAAGTACATCTTTTTCGCTTGTTGCGACAAAAAGAGTTATGAAAGATGTTTGGTTCCATAAACCACTTGCTTTATAAACCGATTTTTTCATTTTCACCCCAACTAACTACATCTAATAACCTTATGAATAAACGGCCTTATCTCCGCTATAAAATATGTAGTTATATGATGGGAACGATTTTATTTTTTCCAAGTGTGTACGTTTCATACTTTCATCACCTCACACCAATGATTTAATTTATCTCTAAAAAATTCCCGATGTGCTTCAGGTACTTTTTCAATTTCAACCTGTACTCGCTCTCTGTAGATTTTTCGATTTTTCAGTTGCCTAATTAGACTGTTAGCGAATAAATCAAGCTGCTCCAGTTCGCGATATTCTTCTGGCCATAAAGCAGAATTCTGGGGAAGTCCATTAGGTAAATATTTACCTGACATAAACTTGTTTTAAAGTAGCGAGGGATACAACCTCTGTTATTAGAAGATGAAATACTCATTTCATGAAGAATGCGGTAATCCAAGTAACATCTATATCATTTTGTTGAAATAAATTGAACATATCAATCAAATAACTCCCCTTTACTAATAACCACTACCTGCAATAATCCCATCTCGATATAATACACAAAGGAAACTATAACATGACTAAATTACACTTATTATTAGTAATTGCTGTATTTGGAAGTGCAGCTGGAAATGCCTTAGCCTCTACGAATGATGAGGGCTATTATGGTGCTGCAAGGCTCTCGAAGGTATGGCAAAAAGCAGATAATATGGATACCAGTAGTAGACCTGGTATTGGTCAATTTGTCTCGGGTGATGATAAAGATGATTTTTATAATGGCTCTTTAGCTGCTGGCTATCAATTTGGTAATGGTTGGCGTACAGAAGCAGAATATACTTTCAATAAAAAGGCAGAATATACAAGTGGATCAACCACTTTTCCGACCAGCTTGAATCACCATAAAACAGAGTCCCAACGATTAATGCTAAATGCTTACCGTGATTATGAAATTTATCAGGGAGTTTCTATTTATGGAACCGTTGGTGTTGGTATCGCAAAAGTAAAATCGTCTGGATGGCAAGGAAATGTTTCACGTCAATACGCAAGTAACACTGATACAAACTTGGTATATTCTCTCGGTGGCGGCGTCAGCTATGAACCTATTAATAAACTCAATTTTGACTTAGGCTACCGTTATGTGGATCTAGGTAAAATCGAAAGTGGCATGAACCGATTTGCTAATGCTCGAGGCTTACAAGACGAGCAAATGAAAGCACACCTTAAATCTCAAGAAGTTGTATTTGGTGTCAGATACTTATTTTAGTATTTTTATAGTGTTATCTCATTGGTATTGTCTCAAAAATAGCTAACTCTTGTTAGCTATTTTTAATTGTGGTGGACACGCTCAATTTTTGCCATTATTGCTCGGCTACTGCTTTATATAACGTAGGTATCTTTCACGAATAGCTGTCTATGAAAACAACAAGCCGTGTTTTTCTTTTTAAGAAATTCAGATTAGGTGCGCTATTGGCTTTTTCTAGACGCGTAATGTTCATTGAAGTACCTACAGCGCCGAACTCAGAATAAAATAAAAAGTGTCTAAAAATACAGGAAAAAATATAATAATAGCTATACCTCAAGATATCATTTTGATATTTTTTGAAAAGAGAAATGATGTAGACCTTTTCGCATTAAGATAAGGCCAAACATAACTTTATGATGCATAACCTGAAATAAACTATGAAAACATCTTTACTATCAAATAAGACCACGTTAATCGTAATAATAGGATGGCTATTACTTTATTACGTAACAGGTGAAATCTCCGAAATACTGACACCAGAGAACTCAGATATTTCTGTTGTTTGGTTTCCTGCGGGGGTCGCAACAACCGCTTTTTTATGTATGCACAAACGCCAATGGCTACAATTACTGATTGGCTTCATTGTATTAAACTTAATTCTGAATGGCTTTGATAGTGAGCAAATCACCCTTTCACTTATATACGCCGCTCTGGCAGTACTTTCTTGTATTGCTATTGCTTGGATTGTCCGTAGGTATGCTCAACGAGGAGATGATCTGCAACTAATATTGTTATGGCTATCGGCAACAATAATTGTCAGTTTTGCAGATGCAGTTCTATTTTCTATCAGTTTGTATTGGCTTGATAATACATCACTTAATGATATTTTTTGGGATGGTTTTATTGCTGATATTACTGGCAACATCTTTGCCACAACAGTGATTATGGGGCTAATTAATACCCATTTCAAAAGGGTGGTGCCTTCTTTCAAAATTAATATAGTTTGGGGAAGTATTGTTTTTATTCTTCTTATTATTAGCACTATATTAATATTCAATGATACTGCGATACAGATATACCATTCCTATTTTCATCATCATCGTAATACTGCTAAATTATCGCTACTCTGTATCCCTATTTTGCTTGCTGTTACCCTGTCTATGCTGTGGGGAAACAGAGGGGGATCAATAGCACTATTAATACTTGCCACTATTACAATCTATTACACTCGTAATCAGCATGGGCCTTTTTATCTTCATGGCCTATTTCGCCATGAGTCACTGTGGTTAATACAGGGATATTTGACCGTCATATCATTATTAATGGTTTTTTTACGAGTTGTCGCTCGAAGTACTCATAGAATTGATGACACACAAGGAGCTTATAAACCGCAGCACCTAGTATATCAACTTAATCTAGATAATGGTGCTATAGAATGGGGAAATACAGATTGTTCATATCCGAAGGCTGATTTAACAACCCTTTCCGATCTAAGGCAAATTATGGAATCTATTCATCCTGACGACCGAGAAAAACTCGCTCGACATTGGGAGCAAGAGCAAGCTCATACCACTCTTCCAATAATAACCTTTTGTCTGAAAGATAAAGAAGGTCGTTGGTGGAATATAGAAGATCGTGGAAGTGTTATTTTTAGTCATAACAAGCCAGTAATGATTGTTGGGAATTGGTTTATTTTGGGTGAAGTATCCTAAAATTGATGTAATAACAAAGGATAAGTGATGCTACAAATTGCATTATTACTTTTCGGTGCCGAATTTATCAGAGGAAAAGCACATTACCTCTGGGGGATTGGGCTCCTTTGGTGTTTTATTGGTATATTTATTTTCATTGATGGTGTTGATGGTATTCTTTTTTTTCCAATACATTTGTTTGGTATTCTATTGTTACTTGAAAGTCTGATCACATTAAGTGTCGCTTCAAGCGGAATTGGAACACAAAAAACGATACTTTTCTTTAAAGGTGGTCTATTTTTGTTCTGTGCATTGGTTATCTTGATTAATCAAACATATAGCAATGTATTATTGTCAGCAATGTTCGGTTTTGTTTTTTTTATTACCGGATTATTTGTTGTTGCATCAGCTTGGATCGTACGTTTTCCTGGATGGCAATTAATCCTATTATGGGGCGTAATTGAAATGCTGTTTGCCTTTTTTCTGTTTACCCATCACCAAGCAACAATTTCTTTTTTTATCGGTTTTTTGATGATAGGAAGTGGATTTGGATGCCTGAAGTTAGCATTTCGAGCCCGTCATATCCAACGAGGAACATCCATATTTGAACTGATGCGTCCTTTACCTGTGTCGTTTAAGAAAAAAGGGGCAATGCGACCCATAACAGAGACCCCACAATCTTCCACTATAAGTAGAGAAACTGAACAAGATACTATTTTGACTGTTCATATCTGGACCCCCGAAGGCTCCGCAAACCAACGCCCTGTACCACGGCCAATTATTAATCGTTATATTGCGGCTGTTGATTCTGAAGGAGTAATCTCGACGGGGCATGCATCTCTAGAACTCTACCCGCACCTCTATATCAGCTTATACCCTGAAGAAGATATTGATCGTTCTCCATCAGAGTTTTTCAGGCTACTAAAAGCAACCGCTGATAATAATGTTCCGGGGCGTTTCTTGCCTAATTATCAAACTGAAGCATCCGAATGGTGTGAATCTGACAGACAGATTGTTTTCAATGTTTATAACTATGCTTCTTTATTGAGTTTTTGGGAAAAATATCGCCAATACCCTATTTATAACCTAACATACCAAAACTGCTCCAGCAGTGTTGCATATGGTTTGGAGGCTGCATTAGATGGTGTTTTGTCTATGCAAAAGAGAAGTGATTTTATCGGGATTTTAAATGTACTTTGCATGCCAGAGTTATGGATTGCGGCTCAAATTCGTCGGCGTGCACTGATGATGGCATGGACCCCTGGATTAATTATGGATTATGCACGTGCTTTGCGGGCTATTGTACACCCAGTTCCAGTCCCTTGGTATAAACGCTTACTTAGGCGTTGAGTTTCATAGCCATTAGACATTTTTATCTCAAACATAGTTTAAAATTGTCATTTTGGAATGTTTGCTAAATAAGTTAAAGAGGTTTTTATGCTGAAAGTGTACGCAATCTTAATGGTGTCTATCATAGCTGAAACAACCGCGACAACCATGATGAAGGCGTCTGATGGGTTTACTAAGTTGGTACCCAGTATTATTGTCGTTATTGGTTATGCCATTTCTTTTTATGGATTATCCCAAGTTGTAAAAAGTATGAATATTGGTATCGCCTATGCGATATGGGCTGGAGCGGGAATATTTCTTGTTTCAGCATTATCATTTTTTGTTTATAAACAGAAACTTGATTTTCCAGCATTAATTGGTCTAGCATGCATTGCGCTGGGAATTGTTATTATCCAGCTGTTCTCTAAATCAATTACTCATTGAGTGTCGAAATTATTCAACAAGAATGGATTAAATAACGACATTAAGTTGCACACGTAACAAGATACATACCGACATTGAAACATTTTTTGTTACACCACGCTGGTGGTGTAACATCACTAGGAGAGGTATCCTCTCCTTTTAACTGATTCTATCAAGCAGTATAGCTTTCCGGTTCACTCCCCCTCGTCGCTTTTGCTTATCCGTATTACAAAGAAAAAATCATTATTACAGCCTCTGTGCCGAAATATATTTCATAAAGGTTATAGATTATACCAACTCATTAACCTCAGACCATCCATCGCAGAGATTATGATGAGCAACGATATTGCGTAAAATCAATCCATTGACCGCAGCTATCATGGCTACGTTTTGCGGCATCAATAAATGCCATCCCCTGTAGGCCAGTTTCAATACCTGGTAATAACGGTGATGCACCGCTTCCCTCGCGTAAACGAGTTGCCGCCTCACGATAAACCTGAGCAAAACCCTCTAAATATCCTTCGGGATGCCCGGCTGGAACCCTTGACATCGCACGGTTTTCCTCCCATTGAGACATTGATCCCCGTGTCACACAATACATTGGCGAATCAAACGGTTTTAACCATAACTGGTTAGGATTTTCTTGGGAAAATGAAAGACTCCCTTGGCTGCCATATATGCGTAGTCGCAGCCCGTTTTCTTCACCACAGGCCACTTGGCTCGCCCATAGACGCCCTTTTGCTCCGTTGTGATAACGCATTTGCACACGCACATCATCATCTAGCACTCTTTCAGGGATCATTGATGTGAGTTCCGCACAAATGGCCTCTGGCAACATCCCTGTGACAAATGAAGCTAACTGCCACGCATGAGTACCGATATCGCCGATACAGCCCGCTCCCGCTTTTTGTGGATCGGTACGCCAACTCGCTTGCTTGTTTTCAGTTTCCTCTAATCGTGTTGCTAGCCATTGCTGCAAATACTCCACTTCAATATAACGAATTTCGCCTAGTTCCCCTGCTAATATCCGGCTGCGCGCTTCGCGAATTAGCGGATAAGCACTGTAATTATGTGTGAGAATCAGTTGCCTACCCGTTTCTCTCACAACATCGGCAAGCTGCAAAGCTTCTGAGTATGATGTACACAATGGCTTATCACAGATCACGTCGATACCTGAGCGCAAAAATTCAACGGCAATAGGGGCATGCAAGTGATTAGGCGTGACAATCGCAACCACATCAATGCCATTACCACGTGCCGCCTCGCTTTGCGCCATTTGCTGATAGCTAGCGTAGCATCGTTCAGGCGCAAGGTGCAGCCGTTGCCCTGTACGTTGACAATTTTGCTCGTTCGAAGAAAATGTGCCTGCGACTAACTCAAACTCATCATCCATACGAGCCGCTAATCGATGCACTGCACCAATAAATGCACCTTCCCCACCTCCAACCATTCCCAGCTTTAGTCTCATCGCCTTATCCTTTATTTATCACTCACGATCCCAAGTAACGCTCTGATTTGTTGAAGATTAGTATCTACCGCTGCAAAATCATCAAAGGCATGATCAACCGCTGGAATAATATGATTGGCGATAAAATCAGCTCCCTCTTTCGCCCCGACATCTGGAGATTTAAGGCAACACTCCCATTCCATTGTGGCGATACCGGAAAAACCGTACTGGGTTAATTTGCTGAAAATAGAGACAAAATCAATCTGGCCATCCCCTAACGAACGAAAACGCCCTGCGCGCTCAACCCATGATTGATAGCCACCATAGACACCGCTACGGCCATTTGGTGAATATTCCGCATCTTTGACATGAAATGCGCGAATGCGTTGGTGATAGCAATCAATAAACGCGAGATAATCCATTTGCTGGAGCAATAAATGGCTTGGGTCGTAGAGAATATGGCAACGCGGGTGGTTATCGACAAGGCCGAGAAAACGCTCAAATGTCACGCCATCGTGTAAGTCTTCCCCTGGATGCAACTCGTAACACACATCAACGCCACACTCGTCAAACACATTCAGAATAGGCAACCAACGCAGCGCAAGTTCAGCAAATGCTTCATCAAACAGTTGTGCATTGTGAGGGGGCCAAGGGTAAAAATAAGGCCACGCCAGCGCGCCTGAGAAAGTCACGTGCGTAGTTAGCTTTAGGTGCTGCGAGGCTTTTGCCGCTTTGATGAGTTGCTCTACCGCCCACTGCTGGCGCTTTTGAGGATTACCTCTAACACTCGCTGGGGCAAAACCATCAAAAACCGTGTCATACGCTGGATGTACCGCAATTAATTGGCCTTGTATATGGGTCGATAACTCACTGATCTGAATACCATATTGCTGTAACATGGCAACCAACTCATCGCAATAAGTTTGGCTTGTGGCGGCCAAATCTAAATCAAAGATATGTGGGTCGATCGTTGGCACTTGGATATGGGTAAAACCTAGGCTTGATGCCCATTCAGCGAGGCCTTCTAATGAGTTAAAAGGGGCTTTTTCGCCAATAAATTGTGCCAAAAAGATACCGGGGCCTTGGATTGTTTTCATGACTCACTCCCTAAAATCACGGTGCGCTGTGTACGCACAGCTTCATCCGCAGCAAGAACAATTCGCAAGCTATTGAGTGCGTCTTGTAAATGCTGTTCTAATGAAAATTGTTCCGTAATCGCTTGAACAAAATAACGTTGTTCACTTAGGCATAGCGCCAAATGGCCTGGCTCGTCTTGGCAGTCAACCCAACGGTCGGGATGCTTAAAGGCATTGTTTTTATCAAGCTCTGCATAGTGAATACGTAAAGAGTCAGTGCGCGTGTGCCCATCGACATTATCACTATTTCCCTCTCCATGGCGAGCCATTATCGAAACCGCACCTCGAGGGCCTATGACATCTTTGATAAAATACGCCGTTTCGCTGATCATTGGCCCCCAAGCCGCCTCATACCAACCCACTGAGCCATCATCAAAACGAACCTGTAATTGACCATAGTTATACATGTTGTCTGGTAATTCATCGGTCAATCTTGCGCCAATAGCGCTGACACTCACTGGTTGAGCTTGTGTCATTTGGCACATCACATCTAAATAATGAACGCCGCAGTCAACTATCGGTGATAGTGATTGCATCAAGTTACGGTGTACATTCCACATCTGACCATGGCTTTGTTGATTCAAATTCATTCTCATCACTAATGGCTTACCCAGCTCATGAGCTAGATGAATGAATTGTTGCCACGATGGGTGATGACGCAAAATATAACCGACCACCACTTGTCGATGGGCTTGTTTAGCCGCAGCAATGACACGCTTAGCCCCTTCAACCGTAGTGGCTAATGGCTTTTCAATAAACACATGACAGCCTGCCTTGAGTGCTAGCAATGCATAAGCTTCATGAGTATCAGGGTATGTCGTTAAGCAAACCGCATCTGGTTGCGTTGCTTTTAATGCCTGTTCGTAATTATCAAACGTGGCATATTCACCACCTAAATGTTCATTGAGAATGTCTTTTGAATGACCACGAGCCACCAGCCCGCAGATATCAACCCCTTCCATTCGGTGGTAAGCCTCTGCATGAGAGGCTCCCATATTGCCGCAACCAACGACTAAGACGCGTAAATTAGCCATCTTATTTCCCCTCCACTGGCTTTTCTTTATAGTTGAACGCGAAGAAGAACAATGCGGCAATCAGTAACGCACCTATCGCTGGGTACCACCAGAAACTTTGCCATTGTGGCAGAGCCGCTGCGCCTTCCGTTGTAACAATGCTATTGAACAGCATGCCACTGATTTGTGAACCAATTAACATCCCCACGCCATAGGTAAACAAAACCAACAAGCTCTGCGCCTGCCCTTTTACTTTCTCGCCAGCAACTTTGTCTGTATAGATAAAACCAATAACAAAGAAGAAGTCATAGCACATACCATGTAAGAAAATGCCGATATAAATCATCCAGCGCAGTTCTTCAGCGATCCCTAAGGCAAACATGACATAACGTAAGCACCAAGACAGCATCCCAATGAGTAACATCACTTTAATGCCAAGACGCGCAAAGAAGAAGGGTATCAATAACATAAAGAACAGTTCTGACATCTGCCCTAAAGACATCACGCCACCAACGTTAGTAAACCCTGTCGCTGCAACAAATGGCGCCGCATAGGCATAGTAAGCCGCCAATGGGATGGAGATCAGCATTGCACAAATGATGAAAACTAAGAAATGACGTTGCTTAAGCATGGCAAACGCATCCGCACATAACAAGTCGCGCATTGCTACAGGCTTACCCCGTTCTGGTGCTGGCGTGTGTGGTAATGTAAAGCTGTAAATCGCTAATACCAACGAAGCCGCTGCCGCCAAGGTAAAAATTTCTGTACTATCTGATAACCCTGTTGAACCAACAATCAACCCCGCGACAATCCAACCAAATGTACCGAATGCACGCACAACTGGGAACGCTTTCTCACTGTTCGGTAAACTATAAAAGGCAACGTTGTTACTAAGAGCAATAGTTGGCATATAGCAAAGCATATAACCAAAGATTATCCATAATAGACCGCTATGACCCCCCGTAAAGTAACTTGGGATCATCCATAATAAAGCAGCACCGATGAGATGCAGCACGCCAAGCACTTTTTGTGATGCAAAGAAACGGTCAACCACCATCCCTAGTACAAAAGGAGATAAAATAGAGGCGATGGGTCCTGTCGAATAAGCATCACCAATAATTGCTGATAAGCCATATTTCCCCATGACAACCCCTAGCGTGACATACCATGCCCCCCACACAAAAAATTGAAGGAACATCATTAACGCCAATCGCGGTACTACCCATACATGGGCAGTATTTTTACCGCCTTGAGCAAGACTATTTGTACCCATAAGACCCCCAATAATTTCTATTTTTTATTAGCCACTTTCAGGTAAAAAGGACGGCATAACCACGCCGCTTGGTTTCTGCGCATAACCTTTGGCTTGCGCAAGATGCAGTTCACAAATTCGACCGCCCCATCGCAATAGCGCTTGGCATAGTGCGCTTCGCTCTGTGGGAACTAAAACTACTGGCGTCGCACCACGATGATGTTTGTCTAACATCCAACCGAGTAAATCCAGCGCTACCTCATCACGATAGCTGCAGCCGGGTCCTAGCATCCTCGATGCGGGGTGTGCGATAGAGGCAAGATAACCTTCGATGCGCTGGTTATGCTCCCAGACTGCAATTCGCCATAACCCGCTGGTGTCATTCAAAAAATATTCAATATCCCGCTGACGACTAATACCCAATAAATCCGCTTCCAATTGTAAAATAGCCGGTAAGTCTTCGGTTCGAGCATCTCGCACAATTCCTTCGGTCAAACGAGGGAGATTTACGCCTTGCTCTGGTACTGAAATCGCCATATCTTGGTAAATTGCATAAGGTGTAAAACCGCCGCGGCGATAAAGAGAATAAGAGTCTAAATTCAGGGCACTTGAAATTAAGCGAATGGGGATATTTCCTGCTAATTCATCTGCTTTGGACAATAATTTCTTTGCAATACCCTGTCCAAATGCATTGGGATGGACATTCATAATCCCAAGACCCAAATGGGTTTCTCGTGGGTGAAAAAAACACGAGCCAAGAATATTAAGTTGTGAATCACGGGCTACCCAGTGGTAGTCGGGATCAAGTTGTTGGTATACATCAACAAATAAATGGCACTCTTCAGGCGCAGACTGAAATATTTCGCCTAAACCATGTTGCTGGTACCAGACATTCGTTGAGTGATAAATCAAATGCGCGACTTCACTCCGATCAGTGTATTTCGCAAGCTGTAGTTGTATATCCATTCATTACCTCTCATGTTTTATTGTTTATAAAATGAGGCTTTTCACTAAATGGCAGCTAAACTCAAAAATGAAATCGATTACATTTTTACTGAAATCGATTTCATTTATAAAATATAGCCAAATTGTTTCTTTCAGCAACTAGCTGAATGGTTCAATAATGACCTAAAAGATAAATTTGCAATCTGCATCACAAGTTGCTTGTATCAATCGTACTTTTCATCACGATGTTGCATACTGTGCATGGCAATAGACAAAAGGAAAAGTGAACAATGTCGATAGAAAAAGTGGCGAAAATCGCAGGAGTCTCTGCCGCAACGGTTTCACGGGTATTGAATGATCAACATATTGTCAAACCGGCAACTCGCGATAAAGTTCTCGCCGCCATCGCTCAGTGTAATTATCAGCCTAATTTATTAGCGCGCCAACTACGCACCTCGCGTAGTCGCATGCTATTAGTGTTAGTGTCTAATATAACTAACCCCTTTTGTTCACTGGTTGTACGAGGTATTGAAGAAGAAGCGGAACGCCACGGCTATCATATTTTGTTATGTAATTCTGAATCCAATCCAACGCGTGAATCCGCTTATCTGAGTTTACTCAGAGGTAAGGTTGTTGATGGCGTCATCACTATGGATGCAGTGAGTTGTTTGCCGGGACTTACTGATATGATTGGGGATTTTCCGTGGGTGCAGTGTGGTGAGGGGGATCCTGAATTTCGTGCGTCTTCGGTTACTATTGATAATTTACAAGCCGCTAGCGCTGGCGTTTATCATTTAGCAGCGAAAAATCGCCAACGCATTGCATTAATTAACAGTGATATGCGTTACCTCTATTCGCAGCAACGGGAACAAGGGTATCGAAAGGCCCTCGCTGAACTTGGCTTTGAGTATTGTAAAATCGAATATGTAGAAGAATTAGATTACACCGCGGGGGCGAAGGCCATGGAAAAGTTACTGCAAAATGCGCCCAAACCCGATGCCGTATTCGCGATTTCTGATGTCATTGCAGGCGGTGCAATGAGTGTTTTGCATCAGCAAGGTTGGCATATTCCGAATGATATTGCCGTGTTAGGGTTTGATGGTGTGCCCTTCGGTCAAGTAACTACGCCGCCATTAAGTACTATTGTACAGCCGATGCATCAATTTGGCATCCGTAGCGTTCAACTGCTTCTCAATAAAATTAAGCACCCGAAACTCGATGACAGCCATGAAATCCTCGAATGGCAATTAATTGAGCGTGGCTCAACTTAACTCACCTTTTTATTTCCATTCTGGAGCTGTGATATTGAAATAATACGGATAAGATAAATACTACTATTTTCTTTTCGTATTTATATTTTTTTATGGCCATAGCGATATGACCTGACTTATCAATATTAGTTAGGTCTCCTTGAATAGCGATTTGGCTAGCCATATTTATACCATAAATTATGACTTGATTTTATTCATCGCCATCAGCAATAAAAAATACCCACCACCTAAAATAGCGACAAATATTCCAGCAGCTATCTGTGTTGGATAAATAATAATTTGTCCTAGCCAATCTGCCCAAACCATTAATATACTGCCGATCAACCCACTAATAATAAGTTGTTGTTTCGCCTTTTTAGCGCCAACTAAAAAAGCCATATGGGGTGCAACTAAACCAAGAAATGCAATAGGGCCAACAGTAGAAGTGACAAAAGCACACAATAATGCAACTAAGATTAATAGCAATATAGTCGCTAATTGTGAATTTAGTCCTCTTCCCTGTGCAAATGACCGACTAATTGATAATAAAACTAGCCAACGATTTAACGTGATCGCTAATATAGCTAACACAACAATACTGATTGAAAAAATAATAGCCTGTTGCCCTTCCACACGATAAGTTGACCCTGAAAGCCATAATAATATCCGATAGCTACTCAATGTACCTTGAGCTAAAAAGAACTGAACAAAAGCTTCTAACGTTGCCGTTAGGCAGATCCCTGTCAAAATTAAGCTTGCTGGTGCGTATTGATGTCGTTTACCTAGGTACAACAATAGCCCTAATACAATCAGGCTCCCGATTAAAGCAATACCCCAAAATGAGGTTTGAATAGCAGTGCCTAATAGTAAACTAAATAGAACAAGTGCCGCTGTAGCACCTGAAGAAACCCCTAAAATATCTGGGCTGGCCAACGGGTTATAAATAATTCTTTGTAATAAAACGCCTGCAATACTCAATGCTAAGCCAGAGAATATAGCCGCTAATAAACGAGGCCATTTAATATCCCATTGAAAACTTGATGGCAGTTGCCAATAATATTGTTCACCATTCGTTTGTAAGCAAAGTGAAAATACAACTCCACTTGCTAACAATAAAATAAGAATACATACCGTGGTTTTGGAAAGTATTATTTTTGTTGGTAATAACCCTATCGATAATTGATCTTGGGCTGTCATTGCTCGGCGGCTAAACCAGATCAATAAAGGAGCGCCAATAGCAGCAGTCATTACCCCCGTAGGAACCACAATATTAAGGTAGTTTGTTAGTGCGATAGCCCCGCTGTCTGCAAGAAGCAATAAAATCGCGCCTACAACTGCACTGTTTAATAGCTCTTGCCTTGCACTCATATTCGCCATTCGCCGTACTATATTTGGGGCTAATAAACCAATAAAACTAATAACCCCTACAGTTGAAATAGTCGCCGCCACTAACCAAGATGCTAAAACAATAAAAAGTAAGAAAGTAGGTAAAACGGATAAGCCACGAGCTTTAGCCCCCTCATGACCTAATTTCAATAATGTCAAAATACGAGGTGCAAAACAGATAATAATAATGATAGGGAACAATAAAGGTAATAAACCAACCACTTTTTGCCAGCCATCTTGCGCTAGATTTCCTGCTCCCCACATAAAAATGTTTTGTGCAAATTGAGAATTTAATGTAATTAATGCAGTCGCTATAGCACCAAACAAAATATTGATGACCATTCCCGAAACAACCAACGGAATGCCTGTCATATTACGAATACCTGCAATTAATATTACTAAACCAAATGCAAGTAATGCTCCCACCATCGCAGCTAGCGTTTGATATAACCCTATCTCGTTACTAAACCAAATATTGACTACCACTAATGCTAACCAAGCACCGGATGATGAACCTAATGTTAGTGGTGAAGTAAGATTATTTTGTGTTAATTGCTGCATCAAACTGCCCAATAAACCAAAAGTCGCGCCCACTAATAATGCCATAGCAAGGCGTGGTAATTGGCCATATAAATAAAAATAATCAGCAAATGTATCGGCTGAAGCTGGATGGATAACTAAAAATAATTGCTGACTGAGTGTAACCCCAGGTTCGAGCTGAAGGTTAATCAGCGCGAACACCATTAATACAAAAAATAGTATTGAGTACTGTTTAGTTGTCATTATGAGGAGCAACCTGTAATAAGCTTTCTGTTAATGCTTCCGCCATTAATTGCAAGGAAAAGACACCACCATAATTCCAAACGGGACGAACACTATTTATCCGCCCTTGTTTAACAAAAGGCATAGACTGCCATAAAATAGAATCATTTAGTTTTTTTTCTTCTACAAATGGTTTGATGTATAACACGTACCCATCATTTATAAACTGCAATGAATTTATTCGTCTCTGCTCTATTCCCCAAGGACGTGCGGGGACTAAAATAGCGGGCTTTAATGCAAGCTGTTCAAGAACATAATTGAGTGTTGAATTCTCAGTATAAAGAAAAATAGTGCTTAAACTTGAAAACCGGATAACAGCAACACTTGGTTTCGTTGTAAAAGCACGTTCAAGTTGTGATCTTAATTCAGCAAAACGTTTATCCATTTTCATTAGATATTCATCAGCAAAAGAGGTCTTGTCAAATAAGCGAGCCAACGTTTTAAAATGCGCAATGGCTACAAGCCCTGAGTCATCTTGGCGTGCAAAATTTGATAAATAAACGACTGGCGCTATTTTTTCCAATAAAGGCAGTAAATCTTCTTGCGCGCTACTTGCAATAATAACATCAGGTTTCAATGCGGCAATTTGCTCTAAATTAGGCTCAGCCCGGGTTCCTACCTCTTTGACTGAAGAAGGAACAACAGGGTCAACAACCCATTGCTGGTAACTCTCTAATTCCGTGGCCCCAACAGGTGTAATTTCAAGCGTTAATAGCTGTTCCAGCAAATCCCAATCTAAAACCACAACGCGCTGAGGCGGCGAATTGAACTCGACAATACCACGACTGTCCGTAACAGAATAAGCCCGTGTATAAAATGAGCATAATAATGTACTTGTTAATAAAATAAGGCCAAGCAAATTGATTCTTAAGCGCATACGATAGCAACCCTATGATGTTCTGACTCGGGAAAACTAGGGTGTGGTATTAATTTAATCGGAGTATCGTAGAGTGACGATAGCCTTGCTTCATCATGGAGAAGAACGCTTTTTCCCTCAAATTCTATTTTCCCTTTTTTTAATGCCACGATGTGTGTTGCATACCGTAAAGAAAGGTTGAGGTCATGAAGGATCACAATCACACCAATCCCATGAACTTTATTAAGCTCACTCAATAAATTCATTAACTGGTATTGATGGTGAATATCTAATGCAGAAGTCGGTTCATCCAGTATTAAAACTGGTGATTGTTGAGCAAGTAACATGGCAACCCATGCGCGCTGGCGCTCTCCACCAGACAAGTTGTCTGCTAAGTTCGCGGAAAACCCCTCAACCCCAGCTTTCTCCATCGCTTGTTGGATAATAATTTCATCGTCAGCTTGCCAGCGACCAAGTGCACCTCGCCACGGAAAACGCCCTAACCGCACAAGTTCTTTCACAGACAGCCCCGCTGAGGCTGGCAGTTTTTGTGGTAAATATGCGATTTTTTGCGCTAATTCTTTCGTTTTATATTGAGAAAGACTCGTGCCATTTAAATCAATTTGCCCGCTATCCGGTGCCATCTGCCCAGAAAGGAGATTAACCAGTGTAGATTTTCCTGAACCATTATGACCAAGAACCACTGTGAGTTCTGTTGTGGGTATATTTAACGAATCTATAGATAAAATAGAACGATGATCGCGAACGATATTAATATTTGCTAATCGAAACATAGAAAGGACTCAAGGCATGCCAACATTATTAGCATGCCTTTTTTAAAATTACCAAGTGTACTTTGTTTGTAACACAAATGAGCGCGATTGGCCGTAATAGCACCAGGTATCACAGGATGAAACATACTCTTTATTGAGGATGTTATTCATATTGAACTGGAACTGCCAATTGTTCGATAATTGATATATCGCGGCCATATCCCAGAGCGTCGCACTAGGAACAGAAAGGTTGCTGCTTGCTGGGTTATCCTTTGATTGACCATAATAGCGAATACCAGTTCCGAGTTTTAACGACTGGTTACTCACGATTGGAATTTCGTAGTCAGTCCAGACAGTCGCCATATGTTTGGGGATCATACCAGCCTGTTTACGTCCCTTACCACCTGTTTGATCTGTTTTCGCATTGGTATAAGTGTATGTCGCTTTAATATCCCAATTATCAGTAACACTTGCAAATAGTTCTGTTTCTATACCTTGTGAAGTGACTTTACCTGTTTGTGTTGCAACAGGGTGTTCAGGAGTTGTGACTAACGCATTTTTTTGTTCGATATCGAACCAAGCAATATTCCAATAACCATCCATAAAATAAGGTGTATATTTGATACCTGCTTCAAATTGCTCACCTTTAAGTGGTTTATATAGTTTTTGGGTTGTTGGGTCGATTGTCGATTGAACTTCAAAAGATTGAGAGTAATTTAAATAAGGTGAAATGCCATTGTCAGCAATATACATTAAACCCGCATTTAAACTCATCTGCCCATCATTTCTAGACTCATCTTCTGCTTTTTTATGTGCTTTATTTTCAGTTTTTACCCAATCATAACGTGCACCAACGACCCCAATCCATTTGCTATCAAGCTTTGTTTGGTATTGTGAATAAATACTAGCTTGTGTTTTATCAATAGTGCGATGAATGTTATTTGATGGGTCAAGTGGGGTATAGTGCCCATAAACTGGCTTCCAAGGGTTAATTTTACCAAAAGCATAATTATCCTGTTCATCGCCTTTGGTTTGATGATATTGGAATTCAATACCCGCAAGTAAGGTATTTTCAAACCGCTCACTATCCCATTCACCGACGATATTGTTATCAAAACTAAAACTTTGGTTTTTACCATCGCGAAAAACAATACCTTGCCCCAATTCCTGCACGGTAGGGTCTGCATTAAAGAAAGCATAAACACTTCTGAGTGTTAGGTCGTTGTAACCATAATTTACACGCTGCGCAAAACGCCACTCATCATTAAATTGATGTTCTAATAAATAACCCACTGAGAACTGAGTCCGCTTGTATTTATCGTAATCAGGCTCACCTAAATTGGTTGATGGCTTAATTTTACCGTAATTAGAGTGAATTAATGTTCCCGCCGCTGGGAAAAAAGGATTCGTGGGCGTACCATCATCGTGCAGATACGTTCCCATTAACGTAAGTACAGTCTGATCAGACAAGTCAAATGCCGCACTTGGCGCCAGATAAATACGTTTATTATCCGTGCCTTTGAGTTCCCCATCCGATTTTTTCATCGTTCCCACTAAACGGTAGCGGGCACCTGCATCGGCTGATGCTGTAGAAAGATCAAAGCCTAGCGCTTGATGATCGTTATTACCCGCTTCTAAAAATATTTCATTTTTAGCATTAATAGATGGCTTTTTCGTTACTAAGTTAACAGCGCCTCCAGGAGTGGATTCGCCAAAGAGAACGGCTGATGACCCCTTCACGACTTCAATACTTTCCAATCCATAAGGTTCAAGTAGCCAAGTGTAGTAGCCATCTCGATATAACCGGCTATTATCTAAATAAGTTGCGGCATCAAAACCGCGAACTTTGAACCAGTCCGTATCATTATCAGCCCCATAAGGTTGTGCAACAACCCCCGAGGTATAGCGAAGTGCTTCATCAATTTTTTGCGGAGCATGTATGGTCAAATCTTGTTCCGTAATAATTGAAACAGATTTTGGCGTTTCTTGCAGCGCAGTATTCACTTTGAGTGCTTGTGCACTGACAATGAAAGAGTCTTGTTTGTCGCTATTTTGTTCATTTGCCATGGATTGGTTTTGAACAGCCAGCGCTAACAAGGTGAAAATGGCAACCTGATGTAAACGAAATAAACCTAAATTTTTCACAAAATAGTTCCAATGATAATAATAATAAGTCTCAGTATTATTCCTAAAAATAAGTCAAATTAAAATCAATTTGGCATATTTACTTATAACAAATAGTTATTAAAAAAATCAATTTAGATACAATTAACCATACATAAAGAAGGGAGATTATTCAGCGAGAATAACGAAAATGATTTCGATACTAATGTTAGGTCATTATTTAAGTTAATAAATGCAAAAAATAAGGCGGGAGTGTTCCTTCCCGCCTAGTGCTATCATTTACTTATCAGGTTGTTAGAAATATTGCACTACCAGAACAGCGCATATAGCACACATAAGATAACCATAATTGCGTAGGATGCGATATTGAAACCTGTCGACGTTTTAAAGGTCTCGGACGTTAAAATAATCGCCCCCTCACAGTCATCTTCTTTTGCCGTTGTCAGGCTAATTAAACCAATCACGACTGCAGTAAAGAAGAAGGTGTACATCATTTGGTCAAGGAATGGCATACCTAACGGCATCAGTTTTAAGAATAGCGCAAACGGAATTGAGAGCAGCACACCGATAATCGCACCTTTTGCATTGGTTTTCTTCCAAAATAAGCCTAGTAAGAATACCGCTAAAATACCAGGGCTAACTAACCCCGTATACTCTTGAATATATTGAAAAGCTTGCCCAATGTTACCTAATAATGGTGCGATAAAACATGCCACAATTAACGCAACAACTGCACTAATCCGGCCGACATTCACTAGCTTATGATCCGCGGTTGATGGAGCAATGTATTCTTTGTAGATATCCATGGTGAAAATAGTTGCCACTGAGTTCAACATGGAAGCTAAAGAAGAAACGATAGCTGCAGCTAATGCCGCAAATACGACCCCTTTAGCGCCGACAGGTAAGAATTGAGTTAACCATGGGTAGGCTTTGTCCGCTTGGGCCAGTGTTGGCATATGCTCTTGTGCCATTGTTCCTAATCCCGCCAGTAATGCAGGGTCAGAAACAATCACAAATGCAGCAATACCCGGTACAACAACAAGGATTGGGACAATCAGTTTGAGAAATGCCGCAAAAACCAAGCCTTTTTGCGCTTCATTAATTGATTTGGCCGCTAATGCACGTTGAATAATATATTGGTTGAAGCCCCAGTAATATAAATTGGCAACCCATAGTCCGCCAATTAATACGGCAATACCGGGTAAATTGCTAAATTGCGGGTTGTCTTGGCTTAAAATCATTTCAAAATGTGCAGGCGCTTCACTTGCCATACGGCTCATACCCGCGAATAAACCCGCATCACCACCAATATAGCTCACCGCCATTATTGTGGTTAAAAAACCGCCTAAAATTAAAAAGAAAACTTGTACGACATCCGTCCACGCAACCGCAGATAGCCCGCCATAAAGAGAGTAAATCACTGCAAATAATGCTAAACCAAAAATAGCATAATGCATTGGAATGCCTAGGATTGTCTGTAATGCTAACGACCCTAAATAGAGAACTGAAGTTAAATTAACAAAGATAAATAATGCTAACCAGAATACGGCTAAGATCGTTTTTAACGTTTTATTAAAGCGTTTTTCAACAAATTCTGGAATAGTAAAAATACCTTTATCAATAAATACGGGCATAAAGTATTTTGCGACAATAATCAGAGTTAGTGCTGCCATCCATTCATAGGATGCGATGGCCAAACCAATTGAAAAGCCAGAGCCGGACATACCAATAAACTGCTCTGCAGAGATATTTGCCGCAATCAGTGAAGAACCTATCGCCCACCAAGGTAATGTTTTTCCTGCCAGAAAATAGTCTTTTGTACCTTTTTTTTGTCCTTTTTTATCTCGAGAAACCCAAAGACCCACACTAATAATGATAAGCACATACAGAATGAATATTCCGTAATCTAATGTGCTTAACCCAACCCCTTCAGTTTGCATAATCAAATTCCTTCGCCAAATGATCACGAAGCCAGTGTAAACGTTACCACAAAATATCACCGTTAAATGAATCACATATTTTCACAATATCCTCAACAACGTTAACTTAGTGAGTTAAATAACAGATTTTAATGCAAGTTTTTAGAAAAGAACGAAGACGAATTACTCGAAAGTAATCTATTTTTTGATGATTCCGTGAAGCTCATCAAATATTAATGAGAACGTTTACATGAAATGCGGTAATTTTATGCCTATAAAATCACTAGGCGTGCAAAGGCCTAACTGAATTACGTTGAACCAGTGTCGGTGAGTAAATCAAACTTTCAACTGTCGTTTTTTCCCCTCTTGCTAAGGAAAGTGCTAACTGAGTGGCTTTTTCTGCCATCATTTGAATGGGATAACGAATCGTTGTTAAGCGTGGATGGATATAGCGGGCAATCAATACATCATCAAAACCAATAACCGAAACTTGTTCTGGCGAGTGAATTTCATTTTCATCTAATACCGCGATGGCCCCCGCAGCCATAAAATCGTTGTAGCCCACGACCGCAGTGATCTCGAGTGATTTTATCAGCAAGTTAGTCATCGCTTGCTCGCCACCTTCCCCATAAGGAGCACCATATTCAACATAGCTATCAGGCAGTTGAATACCATTATTTTTCAATGCGTCTCGATAGCCCTGCAAACGTTGTATCGCATCCTCAATTTGGTGATTTGAAGAGATGTACGCAATTTTAGTGTGTCCATGACGAATGAGGTGTTCCGTCGCTAAGTAGGCACCTTTGTAGTTATTTAATGAAATACAGCGGGTTGCAATCTCATCAATATGGCGGTTGATCAGTACCATACTCGGGACTTCGTTCGCATATTGGAGTAGTTCTGCATCATCAAGGGCTTTAGAGTGAATGACCAAAGCATCACAGCGGTTGTTAATCAACAGCTCAATAGATTGGCGCTCTTCCTTTGCATTATGATAACCGTTACAAATCAAGATATGTTTACCATTTTTATGAGCTACCGCATCAACAGCTTTAACCATAACACCGAAAAATGGGTCTGACACATCGTTAACGAGCACCCCAATTGTATTTGAGCTTTGGTTCACTAACGCGCGAGCCGCCGCATTTGGGCGGTACCCTAGCTTATTCATTGCCTTTTTTACTGATGCAATAGAAGCTTGGCTTGCCTTAGGTGATTGATTAATCACCCGTGAAACAGTTGCAACAGAAACACCCGCTTCTTTTGCCACATCTTTGATTGTCGCCATCGTGCACCTCTACAATTAGGATGGCTTATTAAACAATGAGCTAGAATTAAAAACAATGGCATAGCGCATATTAAAATTATTTAGCTAAGACTCATCTATGCATAATATAGAAAAATAAAACACCGCATTTCAGCGGTGTTAATCAACAGTAGGCCTAAAAAATAAATTGATAACACGTTTCACTACAATATATTTGATTAGGCTGTGAAATCGGGCTGTATCGCTCCCCCCATTCAGGGTGGTTAACTGCATCAGGTGGAAATTGCGTTTCAAATGCAACACCAGAAAAAGGCGTATACGATTTTGTTTTACCCGCAACTGAAATCAAATAATTCCCTGTATAAAGCTGCATGGTGGGCATCGTTGTAGAAATATTCATTTTTACGTCCCTCTCGGGAGCACACAGCGATGCCACCGTTTGCCGTCCATCAATACGAGCTGTATCGAGAATAAATGTGTGGTCATATCCCCCGGCAGAAACTTGGTCGTTATCTTGGAGAAAATCGCGGCCAATGAGCTTGCTTTGGCGAAAATCAAAATTACCACCAGTCACATTACGCCACTCCCCACTGGGGATCCCTGCTTTATCTGTCGGTAAATAACAATCACTGTAAATCGTAAGAGCGTGATCTAGAGCTGTTTTATCACTACCTTCACCTGCCAAATTAAAATAAGCATGATTGGTTAGGTTCACAGGGCAGCTCTTTGTAGTTTGGTGTTTATAGCGGATAATCACTTGGTTTTCATCCGTTAATTCATAACTCACCTCAACGTTCAATTCCCCAGGAAAACCTTGGTCACCATCTGGCGAAATAAGTGAAAAAATAACCTGTTGAGCACTAGGCTGTGAAACTGCCCAAACTCGATAGCTAAAATTATCTTTCCCACCATGTAAGCAATTCACCCCTTGGTTGGCTGATACTAAATAATTTTCACCATGAATAGAAAAGCGTGCATTCGTGATTCGGTTAGCCACGCGCCCCACTGTCGCCCCCAAATACACGTCTTGTTCCTTCTGTTTATCCATATTTGGCGAACCTAGGACAACGTCTCGTTTCCCACTCGCTAGTGGTAAAATACAACTTAGCCAACTTGCCCCTAAACTTGTCAGGGTAATTTCCATATCATTTTTGTTGGTTAACACGACGACTTTGGGTGAACCTAATGTCTGATTTTTTTCTTGAGTAAACATCATGTTATTTCAACTTCTCAATGTGTTGATTTGCTTTTAACGCACCACACTCGCACCTGAGCTAGGTTGGCATACATAAATATCGGCTTGTAAACCTGTCGCTTTCTGGTATTGCGCTTCTACCGCGTCAATCACTGGTTGAACACATTGCTGCTGCATCACTGCAACCACACAGCCACCAAAGCCCCCTCCAGTCATACGTACCCCGCCTTGAACACCTAAAACGGACTTAACGATATCCACTAAAGTATCAATTTCTTTAACTGTGATTTCAAAATCATCACGCATGGAAATATGTGACTGCGCCATTAATTCGCTTAGTTGCAATAAATCATTTTGCGTTAATGCTTTTGCTGCCGCCAAAGTACGCTCGTTCTCACTGATCACATGTTTAGCTCGCTTGGCAACAATAGGAGATAATTGGTGTTGCTGCTGCAAAAAATCATCAAATGTGACATCACGCAACGCTTTCACTCCAAACAAATTGGCGGCTTCTTCACATTGTTGGCGGCGTGTATTGTATTCACTCCCAACTAAGCCTCGTTGCTTATTTGAATTGATTATCATCACAACCAAATCATCAGGTATGGAAATAGGAAATAGCGCCAAGCTACGGCAATCAATAAGTAAAGCATGGCCTGCATCACCACAAGCTGAAATCAGTTGGTCCATAATACCGCAGTTACAACCAACAAATTGGTTTTCAGCTTGTTGGCCATTCAGCGCGATATCTTGTTGACTAATATCTAATTGATACAAGGCTTTAAGTGTTTGTCCAATCACAACTTCTAGTGAAGCTGAAGAGCTTAAGCCCGCTCCTTGCGGAACGTTTCCACTGACTGCAATATCGCAACCATTAAACGAAAACCCTCTTTGTAAGAGAAACTTCACTACGCCGCGTATATAGTTCGCCCACATTTTTTCAGGCAAAAATGTAATATCGCCATCCAAACTGAATTCATCACACTCATTATGGTAATCAGCCGCAACGACTCGAATGATGCGATCATCACGTTTTGCTGCTGCAGTCATCGTTTGGTAGTCAATCGCACAAGGCAAAACAAAACCATCATTGTAGTCTGTATGTTCGCCGATAAGATTCACTCGCCCTGGCGCTTGAACATATATTTCAGGTTGATAACCAAAGGTTTTTTCAAACGATGTGGCAACAGTTTGCTTTAACGTTTCCATTTTTTATTATCCTTAATACGTCATTTGCTTAACCCAGCACACAGCCAAGTTAATTACAATTTGATAAATTATTTAGCGGTTTAATTTTGTTTATAATGGCAGTCACTCACCTCACGTAAACGTTGCGCGGCTTGTTCTGGCGTGATGTCTCTCTGGGTTTCCGCTAACATTTCATACCCCACCATGAACTTTTTCACTGTCGCTGAACGCAGTAATGGTGGATAAAATAAAGCATGTAATTGCCAATGTTCGATACTTTGGCTTTCATTCATAAAAGGCGCAAAGTGCCATCCCATTGAATAAGGGAAAGAGCAATGAAATAGGTTATCGTAGCGACTTGTGAGTTTTTTTAGCGCTATAGCAAGGTCTGCGCGAATGACTTCATTCATTTCATCCATGCGGCGAATATGTTGTTTTGGTAGTAACAGCGTCTCAAATGGCCAAGCCGCCCAATAAGGGACAAGTGCAATCCACTCTTGAGTTTCAACAACAATCCGTGAGCCATCTTGTTGTTCTGCTTTAATATAATCAATTAATAAATTACGGTCATGACGTTGATAATATTGCGCGAGAAAGTGGTCCTTACGTGCAATTTCATTGGGTAAAAAATCACTAGCCCAAATTTGTCCATGAGGATGAGGTTGAGAGCACCCCATTATTTCCCCTTTATTTTCAAAAACTTGAACCCAAGCATAGTGTTCACTTAATTCGGCGATTTGTTGCTGCCATGTTTCGATAACGCCTTCAAGTTCAGGCACAGACAGCTCTGGCAGTGTTTTACTGTGATCAGGAGAGAAACAGATCACTCGGCTAACACCACTCACCGATTGTGATTGAAACAACTCAGATTGATTATCAGGTTGGGCACAGGGTTGTGCTAATAATGCACCATGGTCATTTTGGAATACATAAGTCCCTTGGTAGTTAGGATTGACCTCCCCTGAAACCCTTGTATTACCTGGGCAAAGAAAGCAGTGTGCATCATACTGAGGTAAATCTTCTATTGATGACTTTTCATCTTTACCGCTCCACGGGCGTTTTGCTCGATGGGGAGACACTAACACCCATTGGCCCGTTAATGGGTTATAGCGACGATGGGGGCAATCCGAAGGGTTAAATGGCATTGTATTCATCTTATCTGTCTCCTCAATTTCATCACCATTGGGGATATTTGATTGCTATCCGCAGCCATCCACAGCCCTATCATCAATCGTTGATCCTGTTGCATTTATCTTCTCCCTCAATACTGCTTAAGCATAACTTCACCTTCAAACCTGTCGTTACCACGAATTATAGCAACGAGTTTCAATAGGATTCTGTGATCCATCTCGATTAGTGTAAACGTTTACACAAAAATATAAAGCTGTCCATTTTGAGTAAAATAATAATATTTGGCTGCAAGTTAAGTAAAAAGCCGCCCCTTAGATGGACGGCGATGCAAGTAATCGAGTTTATTAACACAAATTCAGAGGTAGGTTTGCAAGCAATCAAGCCGACTATTGTAGACTTGGTTTAGTATAACGCTATAGAAGAATCAACCTTCCACGCTGACCTCTTTCTTCGTCATTACCATTACAATAATTAGCAGTAAAATTAAGAAAATGGATAGGCCTAATAGTAAGGAATAGAAACCATTCCATTGGTATTTTTCAATAACGATTGATAATGAATATCCTGCGATTGATGCCCCAATATAAGCGAATAGACTGACAAACCCTGTTAAAGCCCCAGCGGCATTTTTATGTGAAATAAAAATCAGCATAACTAATAAAAATGAACGACTCAGTGTTATATCAGCTGTTTAGATGAAATAACATGAACCCCTTTAGAGGGAGCCACAGCGGCCTCAAATAATGCTTTCGCAATATTTGTTGCGGGGCTAACTTGGCAACTAGCTGGCAGTATAGGTGATAGAAAAGAAATAATACGGATCACAACGACTTCACCCAAACGCGCTGTTTGGCGGTCACCACTAATCACATTCGGCCGAACCAAAGTTAAAGAATCAAAACCCAGTGACATTAAATCTTGTTCGAGCTGCCCTTTTACTCGACTATAAAAAAAAGGTGACTTCGCATTTGACCCCAAAGCAGAAGTCAACACAAATGTCGGGCAGTGCCATTTTTTGGCCAGCTCTGCACAAGTTAAAGGATAAGTGTAGTCTACTTGACGAAATGCCGCTTTCGACCCTGCTGCTTTGAGAGTTGAACCCAGTGCACAAATCACCGCATCGACTTCCCATAATGCAGCCTCATCAGGCAGATGATTAAAATCTACAATAGGTGCTTGTAATTTCTCATGTTCTGCTAATGCATGTCGTGTTGGTGCTATCACCTGAGTCACACGAGAGTCTGCAAGAGCCAAGGATAAAACATGACTTCCCACAAGCCCTGTCGCGCCTAACAGTAATATTTTCATTTTATTCACCCATGCAATGAATGGAGAAATTCAATTATAGCCTTGTCAGTGGGCTTCCACTAGATTCATGCTGTTTTTTCGTACTAACTTAGTTGTTTGTGGCTCTTTTGTTGTTTGATTGTGAAAATTGCTTGATATTAGCAATCATTCTAAAGATAATCATTATCAATATCATTTCGATTATCAACAAACTTAGTATGGTAAATAATATGACAGCCCCAGTTGCAGAAAATACCGTCGAAACGGCAAAACAAACCGTTAAAACTGACGTGATAGAAAGCCAACAATTATTGGGCCCTGCCGGTAAGGTCTCAATTCAACATAATGGCGAACTTTATCAATTGAGACAAACGCGTACAGGTAAATTGATCTTAACTAAGTAAAACCGTACCCAAAGTAAGTCGCACCAAAACTTAATTCGCAAGCCACCTAGGTCAATTATCCAGGCAGCCAGCTTAATCTAAACATAGGAAAAGGTTTCTTATGGAGTTTAAACTGACGTTTGTATTCCACATTTGTACCGCTAAATATCGAATTAGCAAGGATAGCCACTCGATACTTTACTATCGCACAGCGGTCGCTTTCATGTGCAAAACCCTAAATAGTCCTGCTGAACACAAACCAGTAGTCTGCTATTACCTCAGCTTTATACTTTCATTATGTGTTTACTCCTCTTGCTATGTTCAGACACTGCTTACATGCAATTTTTCCTGTGTCATACCGAATTCAGGTCCTCCAGACCAACGCATCATCATCAACTAATACGAATTCATTCTGCTTAATACAGATAAAAACTATATGGAGTATCACAATTATGTCCCCTGTTTTGCGAATGTCAGTCCTGACCAGCGCCATTTTAGGCGTAATAGCAAGTGCTCAAGCACAAACAACAGAGCCAACACCAAAAAAAAATCATCATGATGTGATGACCGTCTATGCCACAGGGAGCGAGCGTGACAGCTTCGAAACCCCGATGATGGTTACCGTGATTAAAAACAATTCACCTGAAACAAAAACGGCCAGCACGGTCAATGATATTTTACGCAAAGTACCAGGGATTGGCGTCACCGGCACCAGCCGAGTGAATGGGCAAGATATTTATATGCGCGGGTTTGATCGACGCGGCATTTTGACTTTAGTTGATGGTATTCGCCAAGGGACAGATACAGGCCATGTCAATGGCACGTTTATCGACCCTGCCTTGATTAAGCAAGTTGAAATCATCCGTGGCCCTTCAGCCTTGCTTTATGGCAGTGGTGCTATGGGCGGTGTGATTGCTTGGGAAACAGTTGATGCCAAAGATTTGTTGCGTGAAGGCCAAGACCACGGTTTCCGTGTCTTTACCGAAGCCGCTACAGGCGATCATAGCTTCGGTTTCGGTGGTACCGCATTTGGCCGTAGTGATAACCTTGATGGGCTATTCAGTTTTGTGACTAAAGAAACCGGTAATGTCCGCATGAGTAATGGCGATGACATGAAAAACAAAGAAACCATCGGTAACCTGCTCGCGAAAGGTACATGGCAAATTGATGATGCACAAAAGCTTTCTGGCCAAGTGCGTTATTATAATAACGATGCCAATGAGCCGAAAAATCCGCAAGAAATTAATGCGGGGAGTGACAATCTAAAAGTTAACCGCACCACCCGCCAACGTGATGCGCAGATGACTTATCAAATCAAACCGGGCTCACAGGAATGGTTAAATTTTAAAGTCACGCCTTATTACTCCGATGTTAATATCACAGCAAAAGGCCAAGGAACCCCCTATGAAGGCCGTACACAAAAAACTTATGGCATAAAAGCAGATAACCGCTCTAACTTTTATAACTTGCCATTAGCGTCACATAACCTGACTTACGGCAGTGAAGCTTATAAGCAAAAACAAACCCCTTATGCAAATACCACCCAATTCCCCGATGCGGACATCACCTTTGCATCTGGATTTTTACAAGATGAAATTAGCCTAAAAGATTTGCCTGTTTCCTTTATTGTCGGTACGCGCTATGACCACTATAAAGCCACATCCGATGGCAATGAAGATGTGAAAAAAGGCAAATGGTCATCTAAAGGGGCCGTTAGCATCACACCAACAGAGTGGTCGATGCTATTTGCGTCATATTCAGAAGCCTTCCGAGCCCCTTCTATGATGGAAATGTATAACGACGAGGTCCACTTCCAAATGGGGCCAATCGTTAATCGATGGAAACCAAACCCTAATCTGAAACCTGAATCAACCCGTACGGCAGAATATGGTTTTGGTCTGCGTTTCGATGACTTATTGATGGAAAGGGATAACCTGCAATTTAAAGCCAGCTATTTTGATACCAAAGCGAAAGATTACATCAACACATATGTGAATGTTGATAGATATGTTCTGCAAAATAACTACACCACATCAATCAATACTAAACGTGCAAAAATTTGGGGATGGGATGCCTCGATGGATTATAAAACCGACTATTTCAATTGGAGTTTGGCTTATAACCATACTGAAGGAAAAGATGAATCTAATGGAAAATCAATAACATCAATTAAACCTGATTCTGTCACCAGTAATTTGGCTGTGCCTATCGCAGACAGCGGTTTTTCAGTGGGCTGGTTAGGCGAGTTTACGCGCCATACCGACTTCAATAAAGCCTCTAAAGCTGAACAACAAGCCGGCTATGCCGTGCATGACTTCTATGTGAGTTACCAAGGTGAAGGACAACTCAAAGGGTTAGAAACCAGTGTCGTGTTAGGCAATGCTTTTGATAAAGAATACTACTCATCACAAGGCATTCCTCAAGATGGACGTAATGCCAAGCTGCTTGTCAGCTTCCAATGGTAATTCACACAATATTAAGGAGATAAACGTGAATTCAGCACTTTACGAGCGTTACCAACAAGCAAAAACAGAGAACAAAGCCAAATACGCTCGCGATCTCGCCGCCTATTTAAATGTATCTGAAGCTCAGCTCCTGCATAGTCGTGTTGGTCACGACAAAGCTGTTCGTTTAAACGTCGATGCCCCCACTTTGTTGACAGAATTAGCCACTGTTGGAAAAGTGAAAGCGATTACACGCAACGAATATGTGGTTCATGAGCAAGTTGGTCGCTATGACAATGCGACATTTAGCCCACATGGCGGCTTAATTTTAAACCCTCGAGCCCTTGATTTACGAATGTTTTTCAGCCATTGGGACGCTATCTTTGCTTTGACAGAAGATAGCAAACACGGTGAGCGCCATAGTATCCAATTCTTTGATAAACAAGGTGATGCGCTACATAAAGTTTACACCACCGATGAAACGGATATGGCGGCATGGCAAGCACTGATTGAAAAATATGCTACCCAAGATAACCCGGAACTCATCCATGAAGCAGCAGCGCCATTTACCAGCCAGCCCGTTAGTGAAGAGCTAAAACAACAGCTAGAACAAGAATGGCGCAACATGACAGATGTTCACCAATTTTTTGTTCTCCTGAAGAAAAATAACCTCAGCCGGCAGCAAGTTTTCGCCGCAGTCAGTGATGATTTGGCTTGGAAAGTGCCTAATGATTCCTTCAATCAGCTGATTAACACTGCATTCAAAGATCAAAACGAAATTATGATTTTTGTGGGCAACCGCGGATGTGTGCAAATTTTCACTGGTGAAATCAAAAAAATCATGCCATACCAAAGTGAAGGTTCAGACTTAAAGTGGCTAAATATTTTCAATCCTGATTTCACCTTGCACATGATTGAAAATGGTATCGCCGAATGCTGGGTTACACGTAAGCCAACGCAAGATGGCCATGTGACAAGCCTTGAAGTCTTCGATAACCAAGGAAATCAAATCGCACAAATGTATGGGCAGCGTACGGAAGGGACTCCAGAGCAAGAGCAATGGCGCCAACAAGTCACCGCATTACCCCGCATTTAAACCTAGGTAACTTATTATGAAACAATGGCTTCTAATCTTATCAACGCTGTTTATCTCTGTTAGTTCTTATGCAGCAGAACGTATCGTCACCTTAGGTGGTGATGTGACTGAAATTGTGTATGCACTCGGAGCACAAGAACAGCTCGTTGCCCGTGACAGCACCAGTCTTCATCCAGAGCAAGCGACCAAGCTCCCTGACGTGGGCTATATGCGTATGCTTAATGCGGAAGGCGTGTTGTCAATGCGTCCGACTTTAGTACTTGCGAGTGAGTTAGCTAAACCCTCAATGGCTCTCTCGCAAATCGAAAAAAGTGGCGTAAAAATTATTAAGGTAACAGGGAAACCCAGTTTAGAAGCCATTCCAGAAAAAATTACCACTATCGCTAATGTGGTCGGTAAAACAGAGCAAGGAAAACAATTGGTTAATCAATTTAACCAACAACTTAGCCAAGTAAATACGGCACCTATAGATAAAAAAGTCCTGTTCATTATGAGCCATGGCGGCGTTCTACCATTGGCAGCAGGAAAGCACACTGCAGCAGATAGCGTGATTAACGCAGTCGGTGCAAAAAATGCCATGAGCAGCTTCGACAGTTACCGTCCTTTATCCCAAGAGGGTTTGCTATCAAGCCAGCCTGATTTAATCATTTTTACTCAGGAAGGGGTTAAATCATTAGGCGGAATAGAAAAAGTGTGGAACTTACAAGGAATGTCAATGACCCCCGCAGGAAAAAATAAAGCGCTTTTGGTTGTTGATGATGTCGGTATGCTCACCTTCAGTTTAGGTACGCCTAAAGTCATGCAACAACTACGTGAGGCATTAGAAAAATCCCAATGAGTCGCTTTAAAAACCCATTTTTGGTGATTATCATTTTATTGTTAGCACTTGGTGGTTTAGTTCTCATCGCGTCGAATGCAGGCGCCATGAACTTTTCATTAAAAGCACTGTGGCAGGCTTCTGCCACAGACTCGGATTGGCAGATATGGCTGAATATTCGCCTTCCTCGTGTGTTAATTGCCATCTTAGTTGGTCTTGCCTTGGCGGTGTCTGGTGCCATTATGCAAGGGTTATTTCGTAATCCACTTGCCGACCCTAGCTTACTCGGTATCAGTAGTGGTGCGGCTTTATCCGTTGCCGCATTTATCGTTTTCTCTGTTTCATTACCGACTGTGATACAAGGTTATGGCCATGTTGCTGCTGCTTTTATTGGTAGCCTAACCGTTTCTTTTATTATTTTTAGCTTAAATCGTTCATCAAATGGCAACCTCGCAAAATTACTTCTCGCGGGCATCGCAATCAATGCACTGTGCATGTCATTCATCGGTGTTCTTAGTTATATCAGTAATGATCAACAGCTAAGAACATTTAGTTTATGGATGATGGGCACACTCGGTAATGTTGACTGGACGTCACTGACCATTGCCGCTTCAGTTATTCTTCCTATTTGTGTTATCTGCCTAATGCAGGGAAATAAGCTCAACATTCTGCAATTAGGGGATGAAGATGCACATTACCTTGGGCTTAATGTTGAACGCACCAAATTTATTTTATTATTCCTCAGCGCCATGTTAGTCGGTTGTGCTGTTGCAATGAGTGGGGTTATTGGTTTTGTGGGTCTCGTTGTTCCGCACCTTATTCGTATGACACTCGGCCCTGACCATCGCTGGCTCATTCCTGGTTCAGCTATCGTAGGGGCGGGGTTATTACTGATTGCTGATACGGTAGCGAGAACTGCGGTTGCGCCTGCTGAAATTCCTGTTGGCTTGCTGACAGGCTTGATTGGTGGCCCCTACTTCTTATGGCTCATTTTGCGACAGCCTGCAGGGAGAATCTAAATATGCAAACCAAACCGTTCTTATTAGAAGCACAAAATTTATCTTATAAAATCAGTGAAAAGACACTGATAGATAATGTGAGTTTATCTATTGAGCAAGGGGAATTTGTCGCGATCATTGGGCCAAATGGCGCAGGGAAATCCAGCCTATTAAAATTACTAACAGGTTATAACACCCCAACCCATGGCACGTGTTTTATTGAAGGCCGAGCGATGAGTGACTGGGATCATAACGAATTAGCGCAAAAACGTGCCGTCATGAAGCAACATAGCCACTTACAATTTGCTTTTACTGTTGAAGATGTTGTTGCTATGGGAAGAACCCCCTACGGTTCTGAATATAAAAATACCGCTATTGATGAGGCGTTAACACAAACCAGTTGCCAATCACTACGGCAGCGGGATTACCGCCAACTTTCAGGGGGGGAGCAACAACGCGTTCAATTAGCACGAGTATTAGCACAATTATGGCAACCGACAGCTCAACCCGCTTGCTTATTTCTTGATGAACCCACTTCAGCACTTGATTTATATCACCAACAGCATAGCTTACGGTTACTGCATCAACTGACGCGTCAACGACCATTAGGTGTTTGCTGTGTATTGCATGACCTTAACTTAACCGCTCTGTATGCAGATAAAGTGTTATTAATTCATGATGGAAAGCTTGTTGCTCAAGGTTCCCCTATTGAAGTTTTAACAACTGAAAATTTAACTCAATGGTATCAAGCTGACCTAGGTGTTACTCAACACCCAGAAAATAACACGCCTCATGTTTATTTGCGCCATTAACTAATATCTAAAAAGTACTTTATTCAACTCACTTTAAGGGTAAAGTACTTTAATATTCTTATCTTAATAAAGAATTATTAAACCATACCGATTTTAATATGTTATCAATAACTTTTAATGGTGTTAGTCTTTACATCAATAGTATTTACTCTCTTGATGCACTTCAGTTAATAAAATAGTTATTAGCCCAAAAAAGTGTAAAATCTATATAATCCGTTAATAAACCCGTAAATTTCAAAAATAAATCTCAAGTAATTTCACTTAGAATACCTAAGCATCGCGCAGGTATTTCAAAGGGTTTACATGGAAAACAATATTATTGAAACATTAATTGAGTTAACGCATCGTGGAAATGATGATGTTAAAATTGCAGCTATTTCTGCCTTAGGAGATTATAAAGTAACCGTTGAACAACAAAATGCAATCAACCGCTTACTTGAACTCTGTAAAGACCCAAATAAAGATGTCGCAGTGTCTGCAATAAAAGCGCTAAGTAAACTCTCCGACCATTTTTAATATACAAACAATATCTTTTTATCAATACTCTTCTTGAAATTAAAACTTATTAATTAAACTTATTTAACTTTCTCGATCTCTCTAGTCACTAAATATGAATAGGTAATAATGTCTACTACCTATTCATACGCTAGCTCAGCCACACTACACTCAAATTAGTTGTGTTTTTTGATATCAATAAATACCTCCTTCTAGTAGCATTTTAAACATTGAAATTACCCTCTTAAAAAATAAATGAGTTTTAATTCATTTATTAATACCTATTAGCAGGATAATGAATGGATAACAAAGTCATAAATACATTACTTGATTTAACAAAAAGAAAAAATGATGATGTAAAAATAGCCGCTATATCCGCTTTAGGCGATTGTAAAATACAGCTGAAACAACATATTACGATTAACCGCCTACTTGAATTATGTAATGACCCAAATAAAGATGTCGCAATCAGCGCAATTAAAGCAATTAGCAAGCTCTCCAATGAGGTGGTCGAATAGTGACTTGAGCATTATTACGATAAAATAATGGAAATAGTAAAGTGAAACCAATTAGTGGTCTCACTTTATGATATTTAGTTATTATCGCTTAAATATCGTGCATGAAATGCAATATGTTCACCAATGAAACTACTAATAAAGTAGTAACTGTGATCATACCCATCACGCAGATTCAAACAATATTCAAATTGTTTTTTATCACAAATATCCGCAAATAACTCTGGTTTCAGTTGCTCTTGGTAAAAAGGATCCGCAGTACCGACATCCACTAAAATAGGTGGAATAGCCTCAGCCTTTTCGAGCAATTCAACGGTGTCATATTGAGACCAACTAACCGTATCTTCCCCCAAATAAGCCATAAACGCTTTTTGCCCCCAAGGAACCTGAGTTGGAGCAACAATCGGAGAAAATGCAGATAAACTACAATATCGACCTGTATTACGTAGGCCAATCATTAAAGCGCCGTGCCCACCCATAGAATGGCCAAAAATAGCGCGTTTTTCAGATACAGGTAAATGTGTTTCGACTAAATCAGGTAGCTCAGACACAATATAATCATACATTTTGTAATGATTACGCCACGGAGCTTGCTGCGCATTCACATAAAAACCTGCACCTTGCCCTAAATCATAGGCCTCGTCATCAGCGACTTCAGTACCGCGAGGGCTGGTATCCGGTGCAATAAGAATTACGCCATATTTTGCCGCAAATTGTTGGGCTCCCGCCTTAGTGATAAAATTTTGCTCATTACAGGTTAACCCTGATAACCAATAAATCACCGGGCAGGCGACTGTTTTCGCTTGTGGTGGTAGATAGGCTGCGAACTTCATTTCACAGCCGAGCACAGTGGATTGATGTTGATAAACATCCTGCCAGCCCCCAAAACACGCATGGCGTTCAATTCTCTCCATCAAAGACTCCTTAATCATAGTGAATAACGGTACGGATTGATTTACCTTCATGCATTAAATCGAATGCGTCATTAATACTGTCTAATGGCAATGTGTGCGTCACAAAGGGAGACAGTTCAATATCCCCCTTCATGGCATCTTCAACCATTTTTGGCAATTGGCTACGGCCTTTCACACCACCAAATGCCGTACCGCGCCATGAACGCCCTGTCACTAATTGGAATGGACGAGTTGAAATCTCTTGCCCTGCTCCTGCGACACCAATGATAATCGATTGGCCCCATCCGCGATGTGCACTTTCAAGTGCGGCACGCATGACATTCACATTACCAATACATTCAAAGGTATGGTCAACACCCCACTGGGTTTTCTCAATCAGAACCTGTTGAATCGGCTTATCAAAATCATTAGGGTTCAAACACTCTGTCGCACCAAATTGACGTGCTAATTCAAACTTAGAGGGGTTAGTATCGATAGCAATAATACGACCAGCCTTTGCTTGCCTTGCCCCTTGAATAACTGCCAGACCAATACCACCGAGCCCAAAAACAGCAACTGAGTCACCTTCTTGCACTTTAGCTGTATTATGTACCGCGCCAATACCGGTTGTCACACCACAACCTAATAAACAAACTTCTTCATGGTTAGCTTGAGGGTTAATTTTTGCCAAAGAGACTTCGGCAACAACGGTATATTCACTGAATGTTGAACAGCCCATGTAATGATAAACTGGCTGGCCATTATAAGAAAAACGTGTTGTTCCATCTGGCATCACACCTTTACCTTGTGTTTCTCTGACAGAGACGCATAAGTTTGTTTTACCTGATTCGCAAAAAACACATTTCCCACATTCTGCCGTATAAAGTGGAATGACATGGTCACCCACACTAACACTGGTAACACCTTCACCGACTTCGACAACAACACCTGCGCCTTCATGCCCTAATACCACAGGAAACAAACCTTCTGGGTCATCTCCTGACAATGTAAAAGCGTCAGTATGACAAACACCTGTATGGCTAATTTTAACTAACACTTCCCCAGCTTTTGGTGGCATGACATCAATTTCGACAATTTTTAATGGCTCACCTGGGCCAAATGCGACTGCTGCACGTGATTTCATCGTTATTCCTTCTTTATTTACCGCAAATAGGTACGAATTAATGAGATAGCATCGTCTACTGAGTCTTTTTGCAACTGTGTTGTCGCAGACTCTTGAAGCCCTTCTCGTAAATGACTTTCTAATACCCCTGCCATCAAACCATTAACTGCACCGCGAATAGCAGCAATTTGTTGTAAAATGGCAGCACATTCAACTTCATCCTCCAAGGCCGACTCCAAGGCAAACAATTGCCCTTTCAGCTTTCTAACCCGAGTAAGGACTGCTTTTTTTTCCTTTGGGGAATGTGGCATATTTAAGCCTCTTTAATATACATAGGGGGAGTATAGTATCTATAGGATTATCTGTACAGAATTGCTTATTTTTATGCCCCCAAAATACAAAATAATATTAGGTATAAAGGTTAAACAGTAAAACGTGAATATCACGTTCTACTGTCTTCAATAAGAAATAGATTAACGCTACAACAAGTTAAAGTATTTATCTGGCTGATACTGAGGGGGAAGTGGTTGAATATCTAACATATCCAATGCATTACGTTCAATACTATTACAAATAGCATTAAGCGGTAAATCATTTGCAGCAATCCCAAAAGGATCTTCGAGTTCTTCTGCTAATGCATCCCACGCTAGGAAGGTATAAGAAATAAAAACAGAAACAAATGGCGTCATAAAATGTAGGTCTACGACTAATGCAAAAGGAAGTAACGAACAAAATAGATAGACTGTTCGCTGTAAAATTAACGTATACGCAAACGGGATCGGCGTATTCGAAATACGTTCACAGCCACCAAGTACGTCCGATAATACATTAATATCTTTATTAATGGCTTGAAAGAGTACATCGCTGATGACTTTTTTATCACGTAATTCCCCCACCTTTAGGCCAATCTGCAACAATATTCGGCTAGTGGGAAACGGACTTCGGATAACCTCATCAAAAATATTTCGAGGTAATAACCGGTACAAGTCAATGATTGGACTGGTTTTTCTTAGTTCGTGTTTAAGGCTCCAACCAAAAGCAATCAACAGATTCGCAAACTCCTTTTGAGCTAATTGGTCATTAGGTAATAACCCTTTAATATTCCTTAAAATATTTCTTTGATTAATTAATAACGAAGCCCAAAGCGTTCGCGCCTCAATCAAACGGCTGTAACAGGCATTATTACGAAAACCGAGGAAGATTGCGATGGCAATCCCCAGTAAGCTAAAAGGAGCAATCGTTAAGTGTATACCTAATCGTTCGTACCATTGAAAACTGAGTACTGCTACGATAGATATCATTATATTTAGAGAAAGCCGAAATGTTATTTTTGACAGTACAGAACCATGCCAGTCGAATAACCGAAAAAACCAGTGCTGATGAGGACGAATAACCATAAGAAGACATATTGAATTAAGAAAACGACATTAACTTATTATTTCATTGATTAATTCAATGCGCTATAGCCAAACAACAATTAAAGTGAATATCACAATAATTATGACAAGCAGCAATAGCGCTAAATTCATCCAACACGGTTTTCGTTTATAAGTAATATTTGATTTTAATATTACTTATTAAGCTAGTTTTTTGCGGCTTTTAAACGCTCAATTTCATCTTGTAACGCTTCTATCTGCTGCTCTAAATGATCCGTTTCAGTAAAACTATATCGATGATTTAATTTAGTTGGGCCTGTGGCTCCGGAATAATGGTCGTAGCAGTTATTTTGTACATTTGAAATAGCACGCTCTAACCCCATGACTCTATTTCGATTACCGTGCATTTTGGCATATTTTAGCTGTTTTTCTAATTGATAGATTTTTTTATCACAACCATAATATTTATAACCGGCTTGAGCGGATACTGGAATAATCAGTGTTGATAAAATTATTAACAGTATTTTTTTCATGTCACATTCCTAATTCAAAAAATAATTTACCTGTGGCTATTTCATCATTTTGGCACATTATTAATATAGGTAAGCTCCTAATTTAGCTTAGGCTAAACAAATATAACGAGTAATTAAAATAAACCCACCTAAAATGATAACAATCATTTATTATTAATGATGAGTATTAAGTTAAAATGTTTTTTTTACATGATTTATTACAGACAGACACATTTTTCCCTGATACTTTAATATTAAAGGATTATTCTACAAGGATGTAGCTAGTTTCCGTACCTCAGTAGGTAAGCAATACGTATTATTACCAAATGCTTCATAAAACAACATATCAATTTAATTAATCCATATCTCGTATTTAATCTCTTATCCGCATTAATATTAATTTCTACTATTTTCATCAAAAAAACGCATTTAAATTTTCGAGATTTAATTTTTCCATGATATCTGATTCAGAATAAGCCTAAACTCCCACCTCCTTTCATATTTGTTTACGACGGTTTACTGAGTAAAGATATACTCTTTGAATATAAAGAAGATAACCTCAAATGAGAATCACATGCATCACACCGAATTCGAACTCAAGTTCGCCAATGCTAACGAACAACAATTTCATACCGCATTAAAACAAGCAAGTCAGGAATATCTGCAAACTAAGCACGATCACGTGTATGCCAGCCTAGCTGACCTTGCTGCAATTGGCGTCTTGTTTATTGTTGCTGTTCTGAGTTATCTTCCAATTCTCATTACAACATCTACCACAGTTTACATATTGTCCTATTTTGTATTTGTCTTACTCATCATGCTATTAAATGTGATTGGCCAACATGACGCCTGCCATAATACCTTATTTAAATCCGGCTGGAAAAATCGGTTATTTGGGCGTTTAGTTACATTACCCTTAGGATTAGAACCGGAATTTTGGCGCACACGCCACGTTCATTATCACCACCATTATGCCAATATCGAACATTATGATTTAGACACTGAAGAAAATGGCATATTCCGCCAAACACCCTTTCAGCGTTGGCGACCTTTTATGAAATATCAACATATTTATTGGCCTTTCGTCGCATCATTGTCACTCACATGGATAGCTCTGGTGTTTGATTGGTCTGATCGAACGGGGAAAACACGCTTAAAAACACAGAAAGTTTTAGAAGGTAAACTAGGTTGGGGATTATTTTTAGGTAGCAAGATAGGACACTTAATATTGATGCTTGGTATCCCAGTAATAGTGGCTCACCATCATGGGATCAGCTTAACTGCAATATTTATCACGTACTTGTTGAGCCAGATGGTTGCTTCCATTTTTGTAATTTATTTATTATTAGGAACACATTGGGCAGAGACACAGTTTTTTACTGCACCTGAGGATAAACAAATCACGCATGGCTGGTACCACCATAATTTTGTCACGGCTTGTGACTGGCTACCAACTCCCCATTTTTTATGGCGCTTAACTGGGGGACTAAATTATCACCTTACACATCATCTTTTCCCTCATTGGCACCATCGCCATTACCCTGCTCTAGCACACATCTTAGCCAAATTGGCCCAACAGTACGATATGCCATACCGTTGTATTGATTACAAACAACTCGTTGCAGCTCAAATACGATTTTTAAAACAAATGGGACAACCGCCACTGCAATAACAATTTTAGTAATTTAAAAAATAACAACTTTCTAAAATGCCATCTCTAAATCCATTTATTTAGAGGTCATTCTCTAAATAAACCCTTAAGGTCTATCTTTCTTGCCTATGTTACACTTTAAATAGGCAATACCCTTATTATTAATGACGAATAATTAAAACGATTGATTTAATTATTGATATAAAAGCATACAGATACCCGGCTATTATTAACAAAATGACCTTTATTTATCTTTTGTTTACTATTTATTTATTAAGAAATTATTAAATTGACCGTTACATTTATTGATGTTTTATTTAAGTTATAAAAAATATAATCAAATAAAAATTAGATTTCATTTACACACTACAATTTTAGAATGGTTGGTGCTCGCATGAAAAAAGCAGAGTATTTTATAAAAAAATTACGTACACTCATTATGAGTGACAAAACATATCTCACTAATAAATTTACTAAAAAACTCAATTACCGCCCTGACTTTAAAGCCCCAAAAAGCTTTAATGAGAAAGTGAATTTTAGAATGTTGCGAGATAAAAACCCATTATATTCACAATTTGCAGATAAACTTACGGTAAGGGAATATATCTCACGTACAATAGGAAATGAATATTTAGTTCCTATCATTGATACTTATAAAAATGTCGATGAAATTGATATAAGCAAACTGCCAGAGCGTTTTGTTTTAAAATGTAATCACGACAGTGGCAGTAGTATTATTTGTCGAAACAAAGCACAATTTAATTGGCTAATAGCTAAAAACAAATTGGATTTTCATTTAACTAAAAATCTTTACTATATTACTCGAGAGCGTCATTATAAAACTATTCCCGCACAAATTATGTGTGAAGAATATATTGATTTATTCGCTAATAAAAACCGGAAGTTAGTACCAGAAACATGCCGGGTTCATTGTTTTTCCGGTAAGCCTGTCTATGCAGAAATTGACTATACCGACGAATTTGGTAATGAATTTATTAATATTTATGATATCAACTGGCAGTTACAACCCGTGACTTTTGGTTATCCAAACATGCTAGAACCCGTATCTGAACCGCCATTATTCAAAGAGATGTTACGGTTAGCAGAAATACTCGTCACTCCTTTTGATTATTGCCGAGCTGATTTTTTGATGTCTGATGAAAATACGTTGTATTTCAGCGAACTCACTTTCGCTCCAAATGCAGGTAGAACAAAAATATCACCGCTGTCATGGGATTTCAAATTAGGGGAGCTTTGGGAACAACGTATTGTACGTAACACTAGGCATTCCCCCATTGAAGCACAACTGGCACCTTCAACCGTGAATAAAAAGAAATAATTAGAATACAAAAAAGCTCTGCAATAATTCACAGAGCTTTTTATTTATTGGTTTTATTTGTTGATAAAATTAATTTGCTAACACACTAGCCTTGCGACGTAAGCTGGCAATTAACATATAAATTGCAGTTACTAACAGCACAATAAAGAAAAAATTCACTAAACCATTATGTTGGCCTAAAAATGTTCCGGCGGCGATAGGCCCCATTGCTGAACCGATACTGTAACTAAACAACATCACCTGAGTTGCTGCCACAATGTATGAGGAATCTAGGCTATCACACGCCAATGTTATCGCTACCGGGTATAAGGCAAAAGTTGACATACCGAGTAACGCTAAAGCAACGATCATCACCAAATAATCACTCGAAATATAAATAACACCCATCGCAAAAACACCTAATAATGAAACCATTGCAAGCAACAAGGTTTTACTCATTAAGATAGATAATTTACTAACAACTGGCTGTATTAACATCCCACCAAGAATAATTGAGGCCATCAACACACCGACTTGGTCAGTGGTGAATTGGTCTTTTTTCAATGATAACGGCATTAGCCCATAAATAGTTCCCATAGTAATACCAGAAACCATACAGCCAATAATTGCAGGTTTACTTAAACGAGCAATTTTTTTCAATGAGAGTTTCTGATGAGAACCACTTTCTGGCTGACCTTGGCGCACTAATAACGGTGGCATTACCGCTAATAATAATAACCCTAATACCACCATAAATGGATAGGCACCATGGGTTCCAATGACACCAATAGCAAGCTGGCCAAGTGTTGTTCCGCCATACAATGACGTCATATAAAAACTTAAACGTTTAGCACGCTCTTTCGGATTATCGCCAATCAATAACCAAGACTCGACAACCACAAAAATACCCGCCACCGCAACCCCTGCAATTAAGCGGTTCGGCAACCAAGCTTCAATGGTTGGCGTCCATGGCAGTACGATAACTGTCGCGGCAAGCATCAATAAAAAACCAATAAACGCAAGACGATGGCCTATTTTGGCAATAATAGGTTCAATTAACATTGAGCCAATTAATAAACCAATATAATACGCGCTCGCTAACCAGCCGGCATATTGCGTATCAATACCAAAGCTTCCCATAGATAATGGGATTAAGCTCATTAAATAACCCGATGCAATAGCAAAAATCGTTAACCCTGCAACAGGAACGAATGCATTGTCGCGTTTGCGCATGATAGTAGTGGACTGATTCACGCCCCACTCTCCAACTAACAAAATAAATAATATGCGCTGCAACTACATCGTAGAATACGACAACATTGTGTTCCCAAGAAAGAACACATTTCGGCGATTAGTGCAGTAGTAAAAAAACAAAGATAAGACTAATTTGAGCGCAATATAGAACGTTCAATCACGAAGTTAAAATGAGAAAATCTAATGGTGACTAACAAAATAATTTATGTGAGAAAAATCACGTTTTTTTTGTAGGTAAACCCTGTTCAAAAATGGCAAGAAAAAGAAACTAATTACCTAAATAACAGTTAGTTATAAAAACAACATGCAAAACCACCTCTGTTACTTTTAGATACAACTTAAACTAAATATAAGGAACCTAAAAAGTGCTTAATCACAAAAAAAATTATTTATTGTTTTCTCCTGCTGCATAAGCTGATTGATAAAGCAAATTTGCCTTGCTCAATTTACTAAAACAATTTATTTCACTTTTTTGTTTGTTATTCCCTTATTTTTTCTTTTTATTTAAAAATTAATAGAGGTTCATTAAAATTTAGTGAAAACACTATAAATCGAATTAGAGGAATGCATAAAAATACTAATTCTTACTCTTCCTTAGTGCAATACGAGAATTCGGTCTGGAGGAATGGGAGGAAAGTCGGCGCCATAACGTAGTCCTACTAATTCCTAAATACTCGGCCACCGCTTTACGATCCCCATTAAATCTTGCCATTACGTCTTCTAATGGTTCATGTGATTTATCTTTTATTACGACGTCCTTGTGTTCGCTACCCTGTCTTTCTGGAGATAAACTTATTAACATTTGTGTTGTGATCGCTTTTTCTGGGTAAGCACTGCAATACAGCGCGACTCGCTCCATTAAGTTTCTGAGTTCTCGAACATTGCCGGGCCATGAATACTCAAGAAAAAATTCTTTACATACAATTAGTTGCTGTACACGAAAGGAAGGTAAAGGCAATCTTAATCCTGCAAAGGCTAATTTAAGCAGCCGCTCCGCTAATACAAAAATATCATCGCCACGTTCATTGAGCGCTGGTACTCGCATTCTTAGTACCCCGAGCCGATAAAATAGATCAGCTCGAAAGCGCCCTTCTTTTACCCAACCGTCTAAATCACAGTGGGTTGCACAAATGACCCGAACATTGACTTGTAACGGTTTATACCCACCAACTCGCACTACCGAACGCTCTTCGAGCACTCGTAATAACTTTGTTTGTAATGCAATAGGCATTTCACCAATTTCATCTAAAAACAGTGTTCCCCCATTCGCCAGTTCAAATAAGCCTGCTCGGCCACCGCGGCGAGACCCCGTAAAGGCACCTTCTTCATAGCCAAATAATTCGGCTTCTAATAATGTTTCAGGTATCGCCCCGCAGTTCACAGCCACAAAAGGCATTTGTTGTTTGCTGCGCTTATGTTGATTGAATAAGGTGTATTCGTGATGAATAGCTTGTGCCACCATCTCTTTCCCTGTTCCACTCGCACCTTGAACCAATACTGTTGCATCAGAGCGTGCATACAACATAATGGTTTGCCTAACACGTTCCATCTGTAATGATGAACCAATCAGGTCATTAATGGTATAACGAACTTTTGCAGGGTTAGGGGGGAGATATTTGTCTTGCGAATGGTTTTCACGCCTCGACATCAGGCTTAATTCGATAGCATCTGAAAATGCTTGCCGTATGGTTTGTGTGGAATAAACAAAAACCCCTGTCAT
Organism: Providencia sp. PROV004; assembly: GCF_011045615.1. Lineage (NCBI taxonomy): Bacteria > Pseudomonadati > Pseudomonadota > Gammaproteobacteria > Enterobacterales > Morganellaceae > Providencia > Providencia sp. PROV004. The sequence continues at coordinate 1,535,102 of NZ_CP042859.1, read as the reverse complement.
CCCCATTTCATCTGCTAAGTCCATGATTAACCCAGCGCCCACCACAACGGAGATCCCCAAAGCTTTCAGTGCCTTAAGCTGAGCTCTCGCATCCTCTGCGGTAACATAGCTACGCTGTTCAATTTGCAAACCAAAACGCTGCTGAAATTCATCTAATGATGAAAATGGCTTTTTATAATTGATGATCCCAATTTTATCGCTAATTTCTCGTGCTTTGGCTAATGCTTGCATAACATCAAACCCGCTGGTTTTCACGATAATAACCGGTACTGAAACATGGCTTTTTAAATAAGCACCATTTGAACCCGCACTAATAATGGCGTCACAATGCCCTTCCTGTAATCGTTGACGAACGGCCTCTACCGCCTGTTCAAAACCAAGATTAAGTGGTGTGATTTCCGCTTGTTCACTATATTCTGGGCTGATATCTCGAAACAGTGTAAATAACCGGGACACTGAAACCGTCCAAATAATCGGTTTATCCATCATCGCCATACCTTCTCATCGTGTTTCATTTCCGTTTCACTTAACAATATATTGTTTCATTGAAACATTCCAACTGATTATTTTAACTTTGTTTTTTCTATCACAAACCAGAAAAATCAATATCCAATTGATTTTTTATACATTTATATTCCCATACCTCTTAATTCAAGGTTGGCACGCCAATTGCTATATGACTATTGTTACCCTAATCTCATTACAACTGATTAACATTTTATGAGGCCGCTATGTCATCATTTAGTGCAGGACACAAATTTCGCGAGGCTATCAAGCAAGAGTCGCCATTGCAGCTTGTTGGAACGATCAATGCCAACCACGCACTCCTTGCAAAACAAGCTGGCTATAAAGCTATTTATTTATCTGGGGGTGGCGTAGCCGCAGGATCATTAGGTATGCCTGACTTAGGTATTTCAACGTTAGATGATGTTTTAATTGATATTCGACGCATTACCGACGTCTGTGACTTACCACTAATGGTTGACGCCGATATTGGCTTTGGCCCTTCCGCTTTTAACGTTGCCCGTACCGTGAAATCCTTTTGTAAAGCAGGTGCAGCAGGGTTACATATTGAAGACCAAGTGGGTGCCAAACGTTGTGGCCACCGCCCTAATAAAGAAATTGTTTCGACACAAGAAATGGTCGACCGCATCAAAGCAGCTGTTGATGCACGAACCGATGACAGTTTTGTGATTATGGCTCGAACTGATGCATTAGCGGTAGAAGGCATTGATGCCGCACTGGAACGTGCACAAGCTTACTTAGACGCAGGCGCGGACATGCTTTTCCCAGAAGCTATTACAGAACTCTCTATGTATCAAAAATTTACAAATAACACCTCTGCTCCCGTACTGGCCAATTTAACTGAATTTGGCCAAACCCCACTGTTTACTCTTGATGAATTACGCAGTGTTGGCATTGCCATCGCACTATATCCACTTTCTGCATTTCGCGCCATGAACAAAGCGGCTGAACAGGTTTATACAACATTACGTAAAGAAGGCACGCAAAAAAGTGTCATTACGCTAATGCAAACTCGAGAAGAGCTGTATCAGAGTATTCATTATTACGATTATGAGCAAAAACTGGATGCATTATTTTCACAGAAAAAATATTAATTTTTAATTACTTATTATTACCGAAAGTTGCATTACCTCAGTCCCCTACAAGGAATAAATGATGAATGAACAACTTAACCACACTGAAACTCCTCAATTTAAGCCTAAAAAATCAGTTGCACTTTCTGGTGTAGCAGCCGGAAACACGGCCCTTTGTACCGTTGGGCGTAATGGTAATGACCTGCATTATCGCGGGTTTGATATTCACGACTTGGCAACACAATGTGAATTTGAAGAAATCGCACATTTGCTCATCCATGAAAGGCTCCCTACGGCAACTGAACTCGTTGCATACAAAGAAAAACTGCAATCCCTTCGAGGGTTACCGGCAAGCGTTAAACAGACGTTAGAATCAATACCCGCTAACGCACACCCGATGGATGTCATGCGCACAGGCGTATCAATGATGGGCTGTGTTTTACCAGAAAAAGAATCGCACCCTTTTTCTGGTGCTAGAGATATCGCTGATCGCTTATTAGCATCATTAGGGTCGATATTGTTGTACTGGTACCACTTTAGCCACCATGGACGGCGTATTGAAACCCAAACAGATGATGATTCGATTGGTGCGCATTTCTTACACCTATTACACGGTAAAAAACCTCCTGCTCAATGGGAAAAATTCATGCATATTACGGCAATTTTATATGCGGAACATGAATTTAACGCATCCACATTTGCAGCAAGGGTTATTGCTGGGACAGGTACGGATTTTTACTCAGCGATGACAGGGGCAATTGCCGCGCTGCGTGGTCCAAAACATGGCGGCGCAAATGAAGTTTCTTTAGAAATTCAGCAACGTTATGCCTCGATGGACGAAGCGGAACACGATATTACCGCACGCATTAAAAATAGTGAGGTTATCATTGGTTTTGGCCATCCAGTTTATACCCTCGCAGACCCTCGCCATCCCATTATCAAATCTGTTGCTTTACAGTTATCAGAGCAAAGTTTAAACCGGCATCTTTATACCGTTGCGGATCGCATTGAGTCCGTGATGAAACGTGAGAAAAACATGTTTCCCAACCTAGATTGGTTTTCGGCTGTGGCTTATCACCTTATGGGCATCCCCACCGCTATGTTTACCCCGTTATTTGTTATGGCGCGTACCGCTGGCTGGTCAGCCCATATTATTGAACAACGACAAGATAACAAAATTATTCGTCCTTCAGCTAACTACATTGGGCCTGAAAATCAATTATTTACTCCTATAGAACAGCGTTAAAAGGTAACCTAATGACAACACAAACCGTGCGTTCGCAACAAATTGAATTTGATAAAGTGATCAGCGATATTGTTGATTATGTAATGGATTACCCGATTATTTCTGACCTCGCCTATGATACAGCTTATCATTGCCTGCTCGACACGCTGGGTTGCGGTATGGAATCCCTTGAATACCCCGCATGTAAAAAATTATTAGGACCTATTGTGCCAGGAACAATTGTGCCAAATGGAGCAAAAATCCCAGGCACACAATTTCAATTAGATCCTGTGCAAGGCGCTTTTAATCTTGGTACCATGTGCCGCTGGCTCGATTTTAATGACACTTGGCTTGCTGCCGAATGGGGCCATCCATCAGATAACCTTGGCGGTATTTTGGCGACGGCTGACTGGCTTTCACGTGAAAACATTGCTAAAGGCAAAGCGCCACTAGTCATTAGAGATGTTTTGACTGCATTAATTAAAGCGCATGAAATTCAAGGTTGTATTGCGTTAGAAAACGCCTTTAACCAAGTTGGCCTTGATCATGTCATTTTAGTTAAAGTAGCCTCAACTGCGGTTGTTGCACATTTATTAGGGCTGGAAAGAGATCAAATTCTCAATGCCGTTTCCCAAGCATGGATTGATGGGCACAGCTTACGTACCTACCGCCATAGCCCCAATACAGGGTCCCGTAAATCATGGGCAGCCGGTGATGCCACATCCCGTGCAGTTCGGTTGGCTTTAATGGCTCAAAAAGGAGAAATGGGCTACCCAACGGCGTTAACCGCAAAAACATGGGGCTTCTACGATGTTTTATTTAATGGACAACCACTGCGTTTTCAACGCCCTTATGGCTCATATGTCATGGAAAATGTGTTGTTTAAGATTTCTTTCCCTGCTGAGTTTCATTCCCAAACAGCGGTAGAAGCAGCTTTACAACTCTATCAAACCCTTGAGAAATTAGGGAAATCGGCACAAGATATTGAGTCTATTGCCATTCGTACCCATGAGGCTTGTATTCGTATTATTGATAAAAAAGGCCCATTAAATAACCCGGCAGATAGAGATCATTGCATCCAATATATGGTTGCTATCCCATTAATTTTTGGTCGTTTAACCGCAGCTGATTATGAAGACAATATTGCCAAAGATGCGCGTATTGATGCATTACGTGCAAAAATGTATTGCACCGAAGATGCACAGTTTACTCGAGATTATCATGATCCTGAAAAACGTTCGATTAGCAACGGGTTAACCATCACATTGAAAGATGGGCAAGTGCTTGATGAAGTTGTTATCGAATACCCAGTTGGTCACAAACGCCGCCGCAAAGAGGGTATGCCATTGTTATTGAATAAATTTAGAATTAATTTAGCAAGGCAATTCCCAGAAGCCCAACAAATTCGAATTCTAAAAGCCTCTCTCGATAAACCCATGCTAGAAAAAATGCCCGTCAATGAATATCTGGATTTGTTTGTTATTTAAGTCTAAATAATTATTAACCAGTAATTCAATTCAGCGCCTTAATATAGAGGCGCTGAATATTCACCTGCTAGATTAGAAAATAAATTGGTAACGAGTTTGGCTTCGATACACTTGTTGAGAAAGAGCAATCGAGCTGTATCGCGTGCCCCACTCCGAATGATTAATGGCGTCTGTTGGAAACTGAGTAGCCATCACTACCCCTGAATAAGGGACATACGTTCGGGTTTTCCCTGACGTTGCAAACAGATTATTTCCACTGTACACATGTAATGCAGGCTGTGTAGTGGCGATATTGAGGCACACATCACCACTTGGTGCGCTGAGGATTGCGACTGTCTGCTCACCATCGGTTAATGCGTTGTTTAATATAAACGTATGGTCATAGCCCCCAACACGACGCTGCACATCATCTTGTAAAAAATCCCGGCCAATTCGCTTACTTTGGCGAAAATCAAAATTTGTTTCTGCAACATTATGCCATTCCCCCGTTGGAATACCGTCCATATCTGTTGGCAAATATTGGTCTGCATCAATATATAAATCATGCTCTAAAGCCGTTCTAACCGAATCCTCTCCTGCTAAGTTAAAATAGATGTGATTCGCAAGGTTAACAGGGCAAGCCTCGGTAGCTTGGTAGTTATGATGGATAACCACTTGATTATCTTCTGTAAGTTCATAACTCACTTCAACGTCTAACTGGCTCGGAAAATCTTGTTCGCCAGCAGGAGACGCCAAAGAAAAAATAGCTTTCTGTGGAGTTGGTTGAAAAATACCCCATATACGGTGACTAAAATTATGTTTTCCACCATGAAGGCAATGTACTCCTTGGTTACCCGTTACCTGATAATGTTGCTTATTTAGCGTAAATTGAGAGTTATTTATACGGTTAGCTACTCGCCCGACTATCGAACCAAGATATACTCCTTGCTCCATCTGTTTCGCCATATTGGGTGAACCCAAAACAACATCTCGCTTTCCTGTTGTTAACGGAAGTATACAGCTAAGCCAACTAGCTCCTAAGCTACTGAGAATAACCTTCATACCATTTTGATTCGTAAGGGCAATTACTTTTGGAGCGCGAAATGTCTGACATTGTTCTTGAGTTAACCGCATTTTTTCCTCAATCATTCAATAATCACTATAGAGTACAAATTTGTAGAGTTTGCTACATGTTCCCTATACTTTGAACAAATACTATATTGTGCCATTATGAAACAACGTATTAATTTTCGCCTTGTTATCAACTGGATGCAATAATTAATAAGTCATTTTTATATAATAGCTTGCAATAAAAAACCGAGCCACTTTAAAGCTCGGTTCTTATCGAAAAATAAAATAAACGTATGATTAATGCTTAACATCTTTATCATAAGGGTCAAGGTGAGTCATAACATCTAAAATTAATGGGTTTTCCATCAACTTGTTACGTACATTTACCGCAATCTCATGGCCAACAGTAATACTCATATTTCCATCAAGTTCTAGATGCACATCTACTAATAAAAAATCACCCGACTTACGTGTTTTTAAATCATGATATCCCGATAACTCACTTATATTATCTAAAACAGAACGAATTTCCTGCAAAGTTTCCTCATTCGCGCCTTTATCCATTAAGTCTTGCATCGATTGATTCGTAAATTTGAACCCCATGCGAAAAACAAAAGTCCCGACAATGAGGGCAGCAATCGGGTCAAAAATACGTAAACCGCATAAACTCCCAATAATACCGATGGCAACAACTAATGAAGAAGCGGCATCAGAGCGTGCATGCCAAGCATTTGCAACTAACATACTCGAATTCACTTTGTTAGCAACATGAAGCATATATCTAAATAAACCTTCTTTTGCCACTAAAGCGATCAGTGCAGCGACCAAAGCTATGGTATGTACTTCAGGAATTAAATCTGGGTTGAGTAACTTTTCAATAGCAGACCAAACCATCCCCACACCAACAATTAATAAAATTATTCCTAATATTAATGAGGCACCATTTTCATAACGAAAATGGCCATAGGGGTGATCTTCATCAGGTTTTTTATGGCTTTTTTTATTCGCGATTAATACGACAAAATCAGCAATTAAATCAGACAAGGTATGGATACCATCAGCAACTAGCCCTGAAGAATGTGAAATAACACCAATAATTATCTGCCAAATGGATAAGAGTGTATTAACAACGACACTGATGAGTGTACTTTTCTTCGCTGCATTAAATTTTATTTGCTGTAGCTCGAGCTCACTTTTTTTCTTGGGCGAGGCATTATTCATATTCATATGATGTATTCTTTAATGAAAAACAAAATAATTATCATTCAAATAAACCTTTTAAATCAATTGGTTAATGATATTTAAAATCAATAATCGCATAGTTCCTGTTAAAAGTCTCACTAATAATTGTAAACAAAGGGTGACTCAACAATAATTATCCTTTATTTTCAGATAATTAATTATATTTACCTTAACTCTAAGCGATAAATGCGCACGTTATAGCATTTATTACTTTCCATTTAACTTATGATATATTGAAGATAAGCCTTTGTAATTAATTTCAAATAACACGAAAATGAGGTCGCTATGTATAAAAAAATCCTAGTTCCTATTGATTTGTTAGAAGATGAGTTGAACCAAGAGATCATCAAACACGTTGAGGCACTAGCGCAACTAAGCTCAGCCGAAATTCATTTTCTATCCGTTATTCCAAGTCTTGAATTATTTTTTGGTATTGAAATTGCCGCCTTACCAGAAAGCAATAAAGATTCTGCAGAACGCTCAGTTCTCGCAATGCGTGCATTAGAAGAGGTCATTAAAGATATCAAAGTTGCTGATGAACGTATTAACTGCAAAGTTGGTATTGGTTCCGCCAAAGACGAAATTTTGGATTATGCGCAAGAAATTGGTGCCGACCTAATAGTTGTTGGCTCTCATCACCCAAGCACTTCAACCTACCTATTAGGCTCCACAGCATCCGCTATTGTGCGCCATGCGAAAACATCTGTATTTGTTATTCGCTAAATTAATTGCTATAAAAAATGCCGCTAAATGCGGCATTTTCTTGAATATTTATTTATTAACTGAATCAATTAATTTATCGTCTGTAGACCAGATGCGATATTTCACTTGCATATCTTTTGGAGCGTAAACCACAATTGGTAGCTTGCTGTTATAACGCACAAATGCATCATCACCTAACTGAGTTGTCACAAAACGGTCTTTTGCCGGCTCAGAACATCCCATCATGGTAGACGCAGGGCCTTTTACTTCGTCGAGTTTATAATAATCATAACCCCAACCTTCTAATGTCTTTTTGTCTAGGTCACCCATAAACCATTGGCGGTTACAATCTGCTTTGATCGTTTTTCCAATAACTAACTCAACCATAAAGTCATTTTCATTTTGTTGCTTGGTTAATTCAATTACATGACGAGTCATACCCGATTCAGCTTTTGGATATGGCGCGATCTTTTCCAAATCTTCCGTTGCTACTGCACAAGATGAAATTAGTGCCGCTGCCATTACAGATAAAATCGCTTTTTTCATTATTTATTCCTATTTAAGAACATAAAACTAACTTTTAAAACCAGACTTTTATACATATTAAGTCATTTACGTCGTAATTATCACTATAGATGATTCTTAATTACAAAAATAGAGATAACTCAGGTAAAGCAATGTAATACGACTTAATTCTAGTAGAAAGATCATAAAACTAATAAAAATTATGTAAATTACAAGCTATTTGGATGTACAAAATGTACGCAATGTTTATACTGAATCTGAGGCTTAATACATTCTGAGGAGGTAGTATGTTATCAGCAGATCAAGATTTAGTTTCAAAATTAATCTCTACACATCCCCGTTTTCAGACTCTTTATGAAAAACACCATCAACTCGACAAAGAAATCAGTAAATTAGAAGGTCCTTCTGGAGCTGGTTACAATGAGCATGTCGCTAAGCTAAAAAAAGAAAAATTACATCTTAAAGATGAAATGCAAAAGATAATGCTCTCGAGTCAATAGCTTATCACGATAATAATATCTGGTATTTTTCTCACATAACGAAAATCACAAACTTAGCTAACATTCTAAAAATGACGATATTATATTGATTCATTTAGTCTTAGCTAAGTGGTTTTTCACACTAATATAAGAGGGTAATTTTTTACCCTCTTTTTATTGCGTCGAAAATTCACCATTTAATTGAGCTCTATCAATAAAAACACGAATAAATCATCATTAGCTAACCATTCGCCTCTTAAAATTGTATATTAAATATATGTTTTAATTCTCTAAGGACTTTCTATGGTTGGCAAACGCATTCATCGTGAAATTAAAACGATTGAAAAAATGATAAAAATCTATGAAAAAGCCTACCCTGCGCCACTAGAATCTCCTGATTTTTATCAAAAATTATTTTCCTATGCCGTTAATAGGCTAGAAAAATGCCGGTATGGGGAAGAAAAACCAGCATGTAAACAATGTCCAATCCATTGTTACCAACCCAAAATGCGGGAACAAATGAAGCTAGTTATGCGCTGGGCTGGCCCTAAAATGTTAATCCATCACCCAATACTCGCTATACGCCATTTAATTGATGATCGTAAACCTGTTCCTGATTTACCTACCAAAGTAAATAAACGCACAGCTCGGAAGCAAGAACCTCGATAAGCGTAACCATAACTCAAACTAACCCTCTACTTAAGCAAAATACAGTATAAGGAGAAGTAATAAAATACGGGTATATTAAACAATAATAAGCGAGAAAAGTAATAACAAGAAAAAACTATTTATCAAAACATATATTTAAAATACCTATCAGAGCCATCATTCAAACCTATCTACTAAAAAATGAGACTCAAGTCACATCTTAACAGCAATTACCCTCATGTTAATAAATAATATCAATCGATACGATTATAAAAAAAAATAAATTAAGTTAGCAATCAATTATTACATTAATGAAATTAATCAATAATAGTTTTAACGAATTCTAATATCACCATTAGCATAGCTAAAATTCATATTACTATACTAAAAATGATAAGTGAGCAGAAAGTAGAAAAAAACACATTTTATGTGTAATAAACAATAATATATTAACAACCGACTAATTTTATTAATTTAGAATTTTAATCTAAACTAATTAAAATTATAGGAATAAACAGAAAAAATACCATTTTAAAACCAATAAATACCGAGCTATTTGCAGAAAAAGATCGGAAAATATATATTTGGAAACATTTATTTATATTTGGAATTACAATGTGACACAAAATTAATCGATTTATATAATTTCAAACATACTAATAACATCCATGCTTTATATCACCAGGTGGAAATTGTTGAACATTTAATTTTGAAGTTATATTTAAATACAATTAATGAAGGTATCGTCATGCAAGTAGTAAATTCACCAAATCAATACGTAATTAAACAAATAAAAGTTAATAGTAACGCAGCTCATCACATTATCGATTTAGAAACCAAAGGGCTTTTAATCGTAGAGCAAGGCTCGGTATTACTAGAAACCCCATCTAACTCTCAACGTTTAAATGAAGGTGATATCTTATATCACAAACAAGGCGCTTACTCATTGCAGCTCGCTGAAACAACAAATTGTGATTTACTTTGGATTTCTTTAGATGATAAGTTTTTACGTAACTTCATCTCCAATCATGGTGCTGAGTTAAGTGGAATAGACCGCGGTGAAGGCTTACCATGTGATGTAATTAAATTTAATTCTTCTCCTCTCATTAACGAAATTAAAGCAAGCTTAAATGCATTTATCAATAATGAATACCCTGATGTTATCTTCTCACTCAGAGTAAGCGAGTTATTATTATTACTGAGCTACAGTGAACAAGGTGCTTTATTGTTATCTAATTTTAGACAGCTGAGTAGTCGCCAAGTAGAGCGTTTGCAATTATTTATGGAAAATAATTATCTTAAGGAGTGGAGATTAAGTGAGTTTGCACGTACTTTTGGCATGGGATTAACAACCTTTAAAGAGCTGTTCAATACCGTTTATGCTACATCACCACGTTCTTGGATTAGTGAAAAACGTATTATGTATGCACACCAGTTATTAATTAACACAACAATGAGTATTGTTGAAGTTTCAATGGAAGCTGGTTTTTCAAGTCAATCTTACTTCACTCAAACTTATCGAAAAAGATTTGGATACACTCCGAGTCGGTCAAGAATAGCAGCTTAACCGCTCAGTAATATTCAAACTCATGCCCTGTCAGTTATAGAAATATAATCTGGCAGAACGGCAAGCAGCTCTCCCCCTTTTAAGTATTCACCTAAACTTCTTATACTTCTTATACTCCCTTTTAAATTAATACATCACAAAAAAGGTAATTTGCCTTTTCAGTGACAAATTACCTTTAAGATAAACTTAGACAAAAATTATATTATTTTGCTTTAATTATTTTCAAATCAATAATTGACATGGAGTTTGGTGGTACTTCACCAGGTATACCTTCAACACCATACCCTCCTTCAGGCTTAATATATACCTTAACCATGCCCCCTTCCCCTGCTCGTTCTACAAAGGAATTTAATGGAGCTGGTAACTGGCTATAAGGCAATGTGACAGGGTTTTGATCGGTGTACAATACTGTAACCTTACCATCCGTCAATTGTTCCCTCATAATAAAAGTTACATCTTTATTTTTGACGTCTTTTATCGGTGAGCCTGCTTGCATGATCTTATAGTAAGTGTTGTTATCGAGCTTACTGTATTTTTGAGCAGTAATTTGTTCAATAATCTTTTGGTTTTTCTTCGCATTTTCTGCAGCGATCGCTTTTAAATCTTTACTAGGCGGAACTCGTCCAGCCAAACCTGTATTCGTTTTTGATCCACTTCTCGCTTTTAATGCATCATTTTCATCTTGTAGTTGAGTTATCAATCGGTTCAAGTCCACAATTTGTAATTTTAAAGTTTCATCACTCGAAATGGATTTACGCGAATCTAACTCTGTTTGTAATTTTTTCAATTTCTCTTGTGCTAATGCTAATTCTTTCTGAGAAGTCGTTTTTAAATCACCAAAAAGCTTATTTGTGTCTGCCAGTTTTTGCTCAACCTCAGACTGTTTCTTTGTTTTAGCCGCTATATCACTTTCAAGTTTGTTAATTTTGTCTTCTTGAGACTTAGTCTGCTTAACAAATTGCTGATTTTGCTGCTCAAGTTTTCTCTTCTCATTTTCTTGGGCAGTAAGAGCATCATTAATTGATTTTTTCTCAGATTCTAACTTAGCTAAAGCTGATTCTTTCTGTTTCAATAGGGCAATCTGTTTATTTAAGTTTATTGTTAGCTCTTTAACTTGCTTGTCACTTGCTTGCCCTATTAGCGCTGTTTGTTTTTCAACATCTTTTTGTAACTTCAACAGGTCTGCGTTGGCTTGTTTCAGCTGCGCTTGTGCGGTGGCATAACTCTGCTCTTGCTGGCTGAGTTTTGCCTGCAAGTCCGCCTGCTGTTTTTCACTGTTCGCAAACTGTTTTGACAACGCATTTTGTACGGCTTGCTGCTCGGCTAGCTGTTTTTTCGCCGCGGCCAGTTCGGCTTCTAACGCCACTTTCTCAGCCGCTTTCGCGGTTTGCTCCGCTAATGACGCCTGAATTCTATCTGCTTGTTGCGCTTTTTGCTGGAGCTCTGCGACCAACTGCTGGTTTTTCTCGGCTAACGCTTTCGCATCCGCTTGCTGTTTGGCTAAGGCGTCACGGGTGGTTTGGCTTTCGGTTTCCGCTTTCTTCAACCCGTCTTCTTTTTGCTTCAGCAACGCCAATTGTTTGTTTAAATCCGCCGTCAGCGCTTTAACTTGCTGATCGCTGGCTTGGCTCATCAACGCGGTTTGTTTTTCCACATCCGCTTGGAGTTTTTGTAAGTCCGCCTTCGCTTGCTTCAGCTGCGCTTGTGCGGTGGCATAACTCTGCTCTTGCTGGCTAAGTTTTGCCTGCAAGTCCGCCTGCTGTTTTTCACTGTTCGCAAACTGTTTTGACAACGCATTTTGCGCGGCTTGCTGCTCGGCTAGCTGTTTTTTCGCCGCGGCCAGTTCGGCTTCTAACGCCACTTTCTCAGCCGCTTTCGCGGTTTGCTCCGCTAATGACGCCTGAATTTTATCTGCTTGTTGCGCTTTTTGCTGGAGCTCTGCGACCAACTGCTGGTTTTTCTCAGCTAATGCTTTCGCATCCGCTTGCTGTTTGGCTAAGGCGTCACGGGTGGTTTGGCTTTCGGTTTCCGCTCTCTTCAACCCGTCTTCTTTTTGCTTCAGCAACGCCAGTTGTTTGTTTAAATCCGCCGTCAGCGCTTTAACTTGCTGATCGCTGGCTTGGCTCATCAACGCGGTTTGTTTTTCCACATCCGCTTGGAGTTTTTGTAAGTCCGCCTTCGCTTGCTTCAGCTGCGCTTGTGCGGTGGCATAACTCTGCTCTTGCTGGCTGAGTTTTGCCTGCAAGTCTTCCTGTTGTTTTTCACTGTTCGCAAACTGTTTTGACAACGCATTTTGCGCGGCTTGGTGCTCGGCTAGCTGTTTTTTCGCCGCGGCCAGTTCGGCTTCTAACGCCACTTTCTCAGCCGCTTTCGCGGTTTGCTCCGCTAATGACGCCTGAATTTTATCTGCTTGTTGCGCTTTTTGCTGGAGCTCTGCGACCAACTGCTGGTTTTTCTCAGCTAATGCTTTCGCATCCGCTTGCTGTTTGGCTAAGGCGTCACGGGTGGTTTGGCTTTCGGTTTCCGCTTTCTTCAACCCGTCTTCTTTTTGCTTCAGCAACGCGAGTTGTTTGTTTAAATCCGCCGTCAGCGCTTTAACTTGCTGATCGCTGGCTTGGCTCATCAACGCGGTTTGTTTTTCCACATCCGCTTGGAGTTTTTGTAAGTCCGCCTTCGCTTGCTTCAGCTGCGCTTGTGCGGTGGCATAACTCTGCTCTTGCTGGCTGAGTTTTGCCAGCAAGTCCGCCTGCTGTTTTTCACTGTTCGCAAACTGTTTTGACAACGCATTTTGCGCGGCTTGCTGCTCGGCTAGCTGTTTTTTCGCCGCGGCCAGTTCGGCTTCTAACGCCACTTTCTCAGCCGCTTTCGCGGTTTGCTCCGCTAATGACGCCTGAATTTTATCTGCTTGTTGCGCCTTTTGCTGGAGCTCTGCGACCAACTGCTGGTTTTTCTCGGCTAACGCTTTCGCATCCGCTTGCTGTTTGGCTAAGGCGTCACGGGTGGTTTGGCTTTCGGTTTCCGCTTTCTTCAACCCGTCTTCTTTTTGCTTCAGCAACGCGAGTTGTTTGTTTAAATCCGCCGTCAGCGCTTTAACTTGCTGATCGCTGGCTTGGCTCATCAACGCGGTTTGTTTTTCCACATCCGCTTGGAGTTTTTGTAAGTCCGCCTTCGCTTGCTTCAGCTGCGCTTGTGCGGTGGCATAACTCTGCTCTTGCTGGCTAAGTTTTGCCTGCAAGTCCGCCTGCTGTTTTTCACTGTTCGCAAACTGTTTTGACAACGCATTTTGCGCGGCTTGGTGCTCGGCTAGCTGTTTTTTCGCCGCGGCCAGTTCGGCTTCTAACGCCACTTTCTCAGACGCTTTCGCGGTTTGCTCCGCTAATGACGCCTGAATTCTATCTGCTTGTTGCGCTTTTTGCTGGAGCTCTGCGACCAACTGCTGGTTTTTCTCGGCTAACGCTTTCGCATCCGCTTGCTGTTTGGCTAAGGCGTCACGGGTGGTTTGGCTTTCGGTTTCCGCTTTCTTCAACCCATCTTCTTTTTGCTTCAGCAACGCCAGTTGTTTGTTTAAATCCGCCGTCAGCGCTTTAACTTGCTGATCGCTGGCTTGGCTCATCAACGCGGTTTGTTTTTCCACATCCGCTTGGAGTTTTTGTAAGTCCGCCTTCGCTTGCTTCAGCTGCGCTTGTGCGGTGGCATAACTCTGCTCTTGCTGGCTGAGTTTTGCCTGCAAGTCTTCCTGTTGTTTTTCACTTTGAGCCAACTGTTTTGCTAACGTATTCTGCGTGCTTTGATATGAATTAAGCTGCTCCTGAGCCGCTTTTAATGCATTTTCTAATGCAACTTTTTGTTCTGCTTGTTCAGTTTTTTCTGCCAGGGAAGCTTGAATTTTTTCTGCTAATTGTTCTTTTTCAACCAACTGGGCTTGTAATTGCTGGTTTTGAGACTCGAGTGATTTACTTTTTTCTTGCTGAGCAACTAAAGAAGATTGAACGCCATCTTTTTCACTTTTAGCCGTTGCTAGTTCATTTTCTTTTTGTTTTAACAACTCTTTTTGCTGTAAAAGCTCAGCTGTCACTGATTTTATCTGTTCATCAGTGTTACCAACGAGTTGTAGTTGATTTTTAGCCTCTGACTCTAATTTTGCAATATCAGCTGTCAGTTGCTCAATTTTCAAATTCGCTGAGGCAAATTGCTGTTCTTTTTCTGCTAATTGCTGTTTAAGTTGGGCTTGTTCAACAACACTTTCATTTAATTGCTTTTCAAGCTGAGCAATGGTTTCTTGAGTTTGTTGATTTTCTTGGCTCAATTGCTCAAGGCTATTTTGCTTTTGCTCAATTGTTTTTTGTGCATCCGCCAATTTAGCCTTTAATGTGTCAACTAAAGACTGGTCATCTGATGAATCTACAATCGTCTGTAATTGAGCTATTTGCTCTTTATTCTTCAGAACCTCATCATTTAATTTATCAATCTCAAATTGCTTTTCGGTAATTGTATGCGTTAATTGCGCAATACTCTTATTATGATTAATGAGTTCAGAAACAAGTTGTTCATCATTGAGTAAATGATTATAGGCAATAAGTTGGCCTACTCCTTGAGCAATACCAAACTTATATAAATGAGTTAATTGCTGACGTTCAATTAATTGCGCTAACTGCTCAAGATAAGCAGAGGCATTAATACCAGTTGGCTTAGCAAATTTAGACGCATATAAGCCGAGAGGGTCAAGAACTAATTGATACTTTGCGAAATCTTTTGCTAGATAAGCAGGATCCCATTGATTGCTTTGAAAAAAATAAGGGTAAGACGACAATAAAATAGGGGCTACGCCATTTTCTGTCGTCACCGCACACACCTCAGGAAACGTCGTTTTTTCTGGCTCAGTAGGATCTGCTTTCACTACATCTGTTTTCTTTGTTGATGTAGCCGCAGATTTATTCTTCCCTGTTGCTTTACTTTTAGTTCCTTTATTAGCTTTAGCTGCCGCAGATTTTTGTTTCTCTTTTGGCGCAGGAACAGTAGATAGCGAAGAAAAGATATCATAACCTTGGTTTTGTGTATTAACTGGCAATTGCTGCTTTTGTTCTTGCACTTTGCCTTCTTTTTCCATTTGAAGGTAAGTATCAAAATCATCAATTATATTGTTAAAGCGCTCTGCTTTTGGAGCATGACTAAAAAAAGTCGTAACAAGTGCCAGTGACACACAAAGCCTAAGGTTTATTCTCATAATCCACTAATTTTCTTCAATGTTGATTCGGTAGACAATACTGAGTTATAACGAACTTTTGCGCACAACACTTTAGTTTTGGATTCGATCGCCATTTGTAATAATTCAATTGTGTCTGGGCTAGCAGTACTTTCAACTTGTCGATATAGACGGTTGATTTCGCTAACTTCTTTAAATGAACCTACTAAGC
This sequence comes from Providencia sp. PROV004, assembly GCF_011045615.1. Lineage (NCBI taxonomy): Bacteria > Pseudomonadati > Pseudomonadota > Gammaproteobacteria > Enterobacterales > Morganellaceae > Providencia > Providencia sp. PROV004. The sequence continues at coordinate 1,519,165 of NZ_CP042859.1, read as the reverse complement.
GATTGTAATCTTTAGGTGAGAGTGTTTTGAGCGCGTTTAATTCTTTAACACACGTATTTAAATGGGCAAATGATTGCTGATCAGCACCATTTTCACCATAGCTTGTTGATGCTATTGGTGTACGACTAATGGCACTATTTAAAACTTTTTGAGATTCAGGGTATGTGTTATCAGTCTGGCCTGAATTCGTATCCGCAGTTGGTTGTGTTACTGGCTGAGCGGTACTTGCATTGACTGTCTGTTTACTTGGGGTATTCGGTGTTGCTGTATTGTATGTGTCTGAGCCAAATGTACAACCTGAAAGAAGAGCTGTACCTGCTATAAGCAAAGATGCAACATGAAATTTATTTTTTAAAAACATATGGTTACCTTACCAGCACTTTTCTTCGCTATTATAATGATGTCCAAAAAACCTAGTGTAAGCTAAAAATTAGCTATTTTCTATAAGTCCGAACGTAGAAATAGAGTCATCTCATAAATTTATGATTAACTTAACTTTAGTTTTAAAATTATTTTATTGCTATATTTTCATTAATTTTATGAGCTAATTCTCACTAGTCGTCCAATAAAGGAGTAAATTAACACCTTTTTCGGAATTTTTTATTATTTTATGTCAGATAACGATTAGGTTACTTGGTAAACCTTACTAGCAATTCAATACCTTTCAAGTAAACTCTTATTTTAGTTCTGTCATCTGAAACAATTGTTAACAAATAAAATGCTAGCTAACAAAAAATCTTATTTCATTTATCAAGCTGCTGACACATTTAAGCCTATGACATGAAAATAATCGCCATCACACCAAATATGGGTAACCTGCTTAATTCAATTCTACAGGTTAACAGTAATTAAAAATTATAAATAGAATCAATTTTTTATCAAAAAACGTATTTATAGACATTCAACTACGTAATAAAGCATAGCAGTTATCTGTCAGAATTACTTATATTAAATTGATACGATTCGTAACTCAAATTTATTTTTAATTAAAACATAGTGATTACATAGTCATAATCACTAAAAAAAAACTTTTCAGTGATTTCATTTTACGTTACTCATTTAACGTCTAGTAAATGGTGTTTTATTTTTTAACTAAAATGACCACTTGAATAAAACATGTGAAGAGTAATATTGATAGCTTATAAATATATGCCCGGAATTAACCGGGCATAATGCATTTAAGCTTTGCTAGGACGTAAAGCAGGGAATAAAATAACATCACGAATAGTATGGCTATTAGTGAATAACATCACCATACGGTCAATACCAATACCTAAACCGGCCGTTGGCGGTAAACCATGTTCTAATGCAGTAACATAGTCTTCATCATAGAACATTGCCTCATCATCACCTTCGTCTTTTTGACGAACTTGCTCAGCAAAACGCTCAGCTTGGTCTTCTGCATCATTTAATTCCGAGAAGCCGTTACCAATTTCACGGCCACCAATGAAGAATTCAAAACGGTCAGTAATGAATGGGTTGTCATCGTTACGGCGTGCTAATGGTGAAACTTCAGCTGGATACTCAGTAATAAATGTTGGCTGAATCAAGTGGCTTTCTGCAACTTCTTCAAAAATTTCACACTGAATACGGCCTAAGCCCCAGCTCTTTTCAATCTTAATACCGATAGACTGAGCAATCGCCACCGCTTTATCCATATCATCCAAATCAGCAACATTGGTTTCTGGGCGATATTTGCAAATCGCTTCTTTCATGGTGAGTTTGGCAAAAGGTTTACCAAAATCAAACTCTTGCTCGCCATACTGAACTACGGTATTACCTAATACTTTTTGTGTCAGTGTACGGAATAAATCTTCTGTCAACGCGATTAAGTCACGGTAATCCGCATAAGCCATATAGAGTTCCATCATAGTGAACTCTGGGTTATGACGTGGAGATAGCCCTTCATTACGGAAGTTACGGTTAATTTCAAATACTCGTTCAAAACCACCCACAACTAAGCGCTTGAGGTATAATTCAGGCGCAATACGCAAATACATATCGATATCTAATGCATTATGGTGAGTCACAAATGGACGTGCAGAAGCACCACCTGGAATGACTTGCATCATCGGTGTTTCCACTTCCATAAAACCGTAGCTAACCATAAAGTTACGTACTTCAGCGAGGATCTTCGAGCGAACAATAAAAGTATGACGAGATTCATCATTCGCAATTAAATCAAGGTAACGCTGACGGTAACGTGTTTCTTGGTCTGATAGACCGTGGAATTTGTCAGGTAATGGACGCAATGCTTTGGTTAATAAACGAACTTCATGACAATGAACAGTTAACTCGCCAGTTTTGGTTTTAAACAAACGGCCTTTAGCACCTAAGATATCGCCTAAGTCCCATTTTTTAAACTGTTCGTTATAGATGCCTTCTGCCAAGTCATCACGCGATACATAAATTTGAATGCGTCCACCAACGTCCTGTAGCGTGGCAAATGACGCTTTACCCATGATACGACGCGTCATCATACGGCCAGCAATCGATACTTCGATATTTAAGTCTTCAAGCTCTTCGGATGTTTTATCATCATATTGAGCATGAATTTTGTCGGAAATATCTTCACGACGAAAATCATTTGGAAATGGAATACCCTTTTCACGCAGTGCCGCTAATTTTTCTTTACGGGCTTTAAGTTCGTTATTCAAATCAGGTGCTTGTTCAACACCTTGTTGTTCCTGAGACATTTTTCCCTCACAGGCCAGCTTTTAAACTAGCTTCAATGAATTTATCCAAATCACCATCCAGTACGGCTTGCGTGTTACGCGTTTCCACACCAGTACGTAAATCTTTAATTCTTGCATCATCAAGGACATAAGAACGAATCTGGCTTCCCCAGCCAATATCAGACTTGTTCTCTTCCATCGCTTGCTTATCTGCATTTTTCTTTTGCATTTCCAGTTCGTATAGCTTCGCTTTTAACTGGCGCATAGCTTGGTCTTTATTTTTATGCTGCGAACGGTCATTCTGGCATTGCGTCACAATATTGGTTGGAATATGTGTGATACGTACCGCTGATTCCGTTTTGTTTACGTGCTGCCCACCAGCACCAGATGCACGGTACACATCGATACGCAAATCTGCTGGATTGATTTCGATATCAATATCATCATCAACTTCAGGATAAATAAACGCAGAACTAAAAGAAGTATGGCGACGCCCACCCGAGTCAAACGGGCTCTTACGAACCAAACGGTGAACACCCGTTTCCGTTCTTAACCATCCGTAGGCATAGTCACCAATAATTTTGACCGTTGCCGATTTTAGCCCGGCAACATCACCATCAGACTCTTCGATAATTTCGGTTTTAAAGCCCTTTGACTCGGCCCAACGCAAGTACATGCGTAATAACATACTTGCCCAATCTTGAGCCTCAGTACCGCCAGAACCCGCTTGTAAGTCAATGTAGCAGTCTGCGCTATCGTATTCGCCTGAGAACATACGACGAAATTCAAGTTGCTCTAACTTGCCTTGTAATTGCTCTAATTCAGCTTCTGCTTCATTGAATGTGTCTTCATCATCAGCTTCAACCGCTAGCTCTAATAAACCTTCAACATCTTCAAGGCCTTGCATCATCTGGTCAATCGTTTCAACAATTGCCTCAAGCGATGAGCGTTCTTTACCAAGGGCTTGTGCTCTCTCGGGTTCATTCCAGACATCTGGCTGTTCAAGCTCAGCGTTGACTTCTTCTAAGCGTTCTTTCTTGGCATCATAGTCAAAGATACCCCCTCAGAACCACTGTCCGTTCAGACAGGTCCTGAATCTTACTTTTTACTGGGTTTATTTCAAACGTCATTTTTCAATATCTTATGGTTAGTCAAAAATAATTTTTTATTCACAAACCGCTTAGTATAGCGGAATTTATCTCATGTTTATAGCGCCATCAAACGCTATTTACTGGTTATTCTTCTGGTTTATTACCAGCTTAATCCGGCCAAATATGCTCAATCATTAATTGTACGTTTCTTTGGCCACGATATTCGTTTACGTCTAATTTAAAGGCTATTTTAGCTTTTTTGACACTGTTGTCTGGCCATCTACGGACATCAATATTAAACATGATTGCATCTAACATTGGCCCACCATTCACAGGCTCTAGCATCAGTTTCAGATGACGTTCACCAACAAGCCTTTGCTGCAATAATTGAAACTCGCCATCAAAAATAGGTTCTGGAAATGCTTGCCCCCACGGGCCACTTTCTCGAATAAGTTCAGCCGTTTCTAAACAAAACTCATGGCGAGAAAGTTCACCATCACTCCAGATCACCCCAGCTAATTGCTCAGGTTGAACTAATTCACCCATCAATAATTCGAAATGATGTTTAAAGGCGTCAAATTGATCAACATGTAAAGTTAAACCTGCAGCCATTGCATGCCCACCAAATTTTTGCATGATACCGGGTTGTAACGTATTTAATCGTTCTAGTGCATCCCGCATATGAACACCTTGAATAGAGCGGCCAGAACCTTTTAATAAACCATCACCAGCAGGGGCAAATGCGATAACCGGACGATGATATTGTTCTTTGATCCTTGAAGCGAGTATACCGACAACACCTTGATGCCATTCAGGATGATATATGGCTAAGCCATTCGGTAACTGGTTTTCACCGTATTCGAATTGATTAAAAAGCACGAGTGCTTCTTGTTGCATACCCGCTTCAATCTCACGACGAGTTTGATTTAACCCATCTAACTCATTCGCCAGTTCCCTTGCATATGCCATATCGTCTGTCAGTAATAATTCAATACTCACTGACATATCATCTAATCGACCTGCCGCGTTTAATCTAGGACCAAGAGCAAAACCAAAATCATTTGCCACTAACCTAGATAAATCGCGGTTGGAAACCTCAACGAGGGCTTTAATTCCCGCACAACAACGCCCTGCTCTAACACGATTTAGCCCTTGGTGAACTAAAATACGGTTATTGGTATCAAGAGGCACCACATCGGCAACGGTTCCCAATGCAACCAAATCAAGGTATTCGGCTAAATTAGGCTCTGCAAGCCCTTGTTTCGCAAACCATCCTTGCTGACGTAAATACGCACGTAAGGCTGACATTAAATAAAATGTGACACCTACCCCCGCTAATGATTTAGATGCAAAGCAACATTCATTTAAGTTCGGGTTGATTATCGCATCCGCAGCAGGCAACGTTTCCCCCGGCAGATGGTGGTCGGTAATAATTACATTCATTCCATAATGATTAGCGGCACCAACCCCTTCATGAGATGAAATGCCATTATCAACCGTTATAATGAGATTTGTTCCACGTTTACGGGCTTCTTCAACAACCAATGGCGTTAAACCATAGCCATTTTCAAAACGGTTCGGAACGATATAGTTGATATTTCTATATCCCATTGATTTTAAAGCTCGAATAGCTAATGCCGTACTTGTTGCTCCGTCGGCATCAAAATCACCAACAATAGTAATAGCTTCATGCTCATTTAGTGCGCGATAAAGTAGTGGTAATGCCTTATCAACACCCGATAATGACCGATAATCCAATAAATTAGCCGCTTTACGCTCTAACTGAGTTATGTCCGTGATGCCTCGGTGTTGGTAAATCCGTTGTAAAAGTTCAGGCAAGCCAAGAAGTTGAGCCGCAGAGCTTTGTTGCTGTCTTTGTTGTAAGAGCGTTTCTACATTCACAATAATTAACTATTTTTGGTTGAGTAATTGAACAAGGGCATCCGGTTTCATATAACCAGGTAGCATTTGCCCATCAGGTAGGATGATTGCTGGGGTTCCCGTCACTTTGAATAAATTACCCACACTCATATGCTTACTTAGGTCAATTTTGCAGTCATCAATGATCGCAACGTCCTCACCTTTAAACGCTTGAGTTAATGCCTTTTGTTGTAGGCCATTACACCAGATAGACGCCATTTTTTTCCCTACGTCACTATCTGCGCCTTGGCGTGGATAAGCCAGATAACGCACTGTGACACCTTGGCGGTTTAATTCATCAACAGACTCATGTAATTTCTTACAATAACCACAGCTAATATCGGTAAAAACGGTCACAACATACTTTTCTTGGGGAGCTTTAAAGATAATCATTTCATCTTTTAGCGCCTCTACTTTTTTCAATAACGGCTGGTTACTGATATTAACCGGGTTTTTACCGCTCATATCATAAATTGGCCCTTGCAATAAATACTTGCCGTCATCTGTGATGTATACAACGCCAGTTGATGTTTCAACCACATTCAGCCCAACAATGGGTGAAGGTTTAATCACCTCAACAACCATATTGTATTTTTCCAATGTATCACGGATAACTTTTTCTTCCGTTGCCCCATAGACTGTGGAAGTAAACGACGTAATACATGCGGCAGCCAATAATAACAATTTGCGTTTCATAGATAGTCCTTTAATCATGCATCACCCCCTTGGATGATGCTGCTCATGCAATACTCGTAACCGCTCAGTCGCAACATGAGTATAAATTTGTGTGGTTGATAGATCGCTATGACCTAACAACATTTGTACCACGCGTAAATCGGCCCCATGGTTGAGTAAATGGGTGGCAAAAGCGTGTCTTAGAACATGCGGTGAGAGTAGCTCACTGTCAATATGAGCAAGTACGGCATAATATTTTATTCGGTGCCAAAACGTTTGCCGAGTCATTTTCGTGCCACGTTTACTTGGGAATAGAATATCGCTCGTTTTGCCATTTAATAAATCAGGGCGACCTTCATCAATGTATTTCTCTAGCCAATATATTGCCTCTTCCCCCAAGGGAATCAATCTTTCTTTATCGCCTTTACCGACAACACGAATAACTCCCTGCCGCAAACTTATATCTGAGAACGTTAAACCGATTAATTCAGATACACGCAAACCACAGGCATATAACACTTCTAACATGGCTTTATCACGTAGCTCTAAAGCATCTTCGGTAGCAGGGGCGTTTAATAAATCTTCAACTTGTTTTTCACTTAAATCTTTGGGTAAACGCTGCGGAATTTTGGGTGCAGCAATGACCGCGGAGGGGTCATCCAGGCGAATTTTTTCCCGATACAAATATTGAAATAACCGACGCATCGCACTTAATAAACGTGCTGAACTGGTTGCTTTATATCCACAATCAATGCGTTCAGCAAAAAAAGATTGTAAGTCAATAGATTGAACATTTTCTAAATGCAACTGGTGAACATCAAGCCATTTATCTAATAATTGAAGATCATTACGATAAGAAGCTAATGTATTTTCAGCAAGATCTTGTTCAAGCCAGATTGTATCAAGAAATTGTTCAATTAATGGATTAAGTTGTTTTGTTTCCACGACAGATCTACTTCCTTTCGATAATACCACACGATTCTATTATGCCTGAATGTGCCGGCTTCTGTTACAATACATCTCTTGTGATGAAAACCATAGCTGGACATAGTAATAATATATATGAAAATAGGTCTTTTTTACGGTTCTAGTACCTGTTATACCGAAATGGTTGCAGAAAAAATACGTGATATTCTCGGCGATGATTTCGTCACACTGCATAACGTTAACGATACACCGCCGGCAGAAATGGAACAGTATGATGTTCTTATTTTGGGAATACCTACGTGGGATTTTGGTGAAATACAAGAAGATTGGCTTGAAATTTGGGAAGCGCTTCCCAATCTTAACCTCGCAAATACAATCATTGCGATGTATGGTCTTGGTGACCAAATAGATTATGGCGAGTGGTTTCTTGATGCCCTTGGCATGCTCTACCATCAACTAAAACCAACTGGTGCTAAATTCGTTGGCTTCTGGCCGACCGAAGGCTATACCTTTGATAGCCCTAAACCACTCAATGAAACCGGTGATATGTTTGTGGGGCTTGCATTAGATGAAGTTCACCAGTTTGAACAGACCGATGAACGCATCGCACAATGGTGTGTACAGATTTTTCAGGAAATTGAAGCTCTATTATAATGCAAACTGATGTTTGCTTGCTCATCGATAACCCAAAGTGAGCGGCACCTAGCGGTATTTAGGCCACCAATTCGGTTGATCTTGGTTGCCTAGATATCAGGGTATTGCAGCAATAACTGGTTTAAATTACGCCAATTTTCCTCCGAAAGTGCGTCTTTAGCTACCCATAAATGGATCTTTTGCGGTTTGCCTTGTAACGCTTCTAATGTCAGCAATATGCCGTAACGAGTAAGCCAAGGTGCTTTCAGTATTCGCCACTCGTTTTTCTTCCACTGAAGCTTATTGCCATTAACCAGTACAGCAACCCCTTTTATTTTACTGATATTTTTCTGACTCTTTGCCCAACTCGCAACGACAACCACTAGTAGCGGCAGCCATATCATTGAGTTACCAGGAGACCATGGAGTCAGAAGCAAAAACATCCCAATGACCCCATGAACACAGGTTGAGAACAATTGAGTTTTCCATGAAATGGAGAGATTAGATTTCCACAGGACCACGATTTTTATTTTTTTCCTGAATCAGTTTAATCATACGAAAAAGTTCGTCATCATCTGGGCGGCCATGATTCATTAACCAGTTGAATAAGTCAGGGTCCGCACATTCTAATAATCGAACAAATACCTGCTTATCTTGGGTTGTCAGGTTATCATATTCATACTCAAAAAACGGCATGATTGAAATATCTAATTCACGCATACCACGGCGGCATGCCCAATGAATTCGCGCTTTATTCTCAATATCCATTTTACTACGGCCTTTTTTGCAGTTAACTGATTAGATTGATTATTTTCCATACTCTAACAGATTATCCGCCAAGAAAACATGTTATAGACTACATAGTTGTAATTTTAGTAGTAAAATACCGTTTTTCTACAAACAGCTGATGAAAAACTATTAGATAATACAGGTTCATCATAATAACTACTTGCAATGTTATCTAGCTATTTTACCATTAGGCACCCTTATCTATCAAAGAACAATAGGTGAAATCATGACTAACCACATTGATAGTACACAGCAATTTCCTCTCGGATCTCAGTCTTTACCACTCGTTTTGATTTCACTGGAAAACTGGGAACTTATTCACCTTCACGGCGCCGACGCAGAAAAATACCTGCAAGGTCAAGTGACCGCGGATATTGCCACACTCACACAATCACACACATTAACAGCACACTGTGATCCCAAAGGTAAGATGTGGAGTGACCTCCGCTTATTCCATCACTTAGATGGCTATTCCTATCTATTAAGAACTAGCGTTGCCGATTCACAACTCGCTGAACTGAAAAAATATGCTGTTTTCTCGAAAGTCACTTTTGAAAAGAAACCGGACCTAAAATTAATCGGGGTCGCAGGTAAAGGCGCTAGAGAAGCGCTGGCAACACTCTTTACTACATTACCAGACGACCAAAACCAAGTGGTTACTGACGGCGCTTCTACCATATTGCATTTTGCATTACCCACAGAGCGTTTTCTGGTGATCACAAGCGAAGAAACGGCACAAAAAATGGCTCAAACCTTGAGTGCTATTCAGGTCAATGATGAACAATGGCTAGCCCTTGATATCGAAGCTGGGTTTGCAGTTATCGATCAACAAAACAGTGCTCAACATTTACCTCAAGCAACCAATTTACAAGCCCTACCTCATGGTATTAGCTTTAAAAAAGGCTGTTATACCGGTCAAGAAATGGTTGCCCGTGCAAAATTCCGCGGTGCAAATAAACGTGCGATGTATACCTTAAAAGGCACAGGCACTACCATTCCTGCTATTGGTGAAGGTGTGGAATGGCAGCTTGGTGATAAATGGCGCCGTACAGGAACCGTGCTAGCGGCAATTCGCTTAGGTAGTGGCGAAATCTATGTACAAGTCATTATGAATAACGATATGGAAGCCGATAGCGTTTTCCGCGTTATGGGTGATGAGCAAAGTCATCTAACTATCGCACCATTACCTTATTCATTAGAAGAGAATTAATTGGAGTTTTTATGTCATCTGCATTAGGTAGCAAGCCCGTAGAGGTGGTTAATTTTGGGGCTTTTACCGAAGTCGTCCAATTTTTGATGGAATTAGATAAACTCAAAAGTGTTTATCGTAAAAATAAGTTATTGAACCGTGAACGCCAAGAAAATACAGCAGAACACAGTTGGCAATTTGCGGTTGCAGCCATGAGTTTTGCACCCTATGTACAAGGCGTTAATATCGAACATGCGATAAAACTTGCCCTTGTGCATGACATTGTGGAAATTGACGCAGGTGATGTATTGGTATTTGATAATGCCGCTCGTGATGCTATTCATGAAGAAGAAGTTAAAGCGGCTAAGCGTATTTTTAACTTACTGCCTAGCCCGCAAAATGAAACATTGCTAGCTTTATGGAATGAATATGATACATTAGAAACCCCGGAATCTGTGTATGCGAATGCCATTGACCGAGCAATGCCAATGCTGATGAACCTGCACAATCAAGGGCAAAGCTGGGTCGAAAACCACATTCGTCTGGAACAAGTTCTCAGTAAATGTGATTATATTCAACAGATCCTACCTGAATTTTATCAACAACTTAAATTACAATTGGAGCTAGCTCAGCAAAAAGGCTGGTTGCTGTAATTGTCGCCCAAAGCGGCTGAAAAGCCGCTTCATTTAACGTTTTACACTCATCTAATCTAATATCTATTGCCCATAGTAAGATATACCTTTCACTAATTCATTATTTTAATTTAAATAATAAACCACTTTATATTTTTTAATAATTATTAATCTCGACTTATATAGAAATACCAATATTAATAACTTGCTAATTATTAATATCACTCCTATCTTTATCATTGAACATTTGCCTGTGAGGTTTAAAATGCAAAAATTCAATGAATATTCAAATCCTTACCTTTTACTACTAGATGTCCATTCACCCGCTATAGTTCAATTCAATAAATCAACTCGTCAAACAATCCCAATTATCGAAGAACTCGGTGGAACCCCTGACGGCATTGCTATTGACCCTGCTAATCGATTAATTTATTGGAGCAATATGGGGGATGATTATGAAGCTGACGATGGCTCCATCAATGTGATGAATTTTGATGGCACTGGCAGAAAAATGCTATTAGGCAATGGAAAAATAAGAACGCCAAAACAATTACATCTTGATTTAGTGAATCAACGATTATATTGGTGTGACCGTGAAGGAGGTATGGTTTCATCGTGTAATATCGATGGTTCTAATTTATTCGTCCATGTAGCAAGACCCCGAGATAAACACAATAAAGTAGATATCTTAGACCAATGTGTTGGCATTACTGTTGATGTCGCAAATAATTGGCTCTACTGGACTCAAAAAGGAACCCCTAAAGGTAATTTAGGTCGTATCTTTAGGGTGCCATTAACGCCTAAAACCCAACAATCAGCCAATCAACGAAACGATATTCAATTGCTCCTTCAAGACCTACCCGAACCTATTGATTTATTGCTTGATGAAGAAACCCATATTTTATATTGGACAGATAGAGGCGCTGAGCCCGATGGTAATAGCTTAAATTGTGCCAATATTACTGCTGATGGATTAAGCCATTACAAGGTAATAAGCCGTGGTTTTAAAGAAGCAATTGGGCTGACATATGATAAACCAGCAAAACTGATGTATGTCGCCGACCTTAATGGAGGGGTTTACCAAGTCGTTATGGAAACAGGTGAAGTGGAAAAGCTATACCAAGGTAAAAATTATACGGGGATTTCACAATATTTAGGTTAGAAATATCCATAAATAAAGGCTTGATTTCAGTAAACTATCGAAATCAAGCCTAAAACATATTTAATTCACACTATTTAATGAAAGGTGTGATTTATTCCTACATATAATCTTCAATCGGTACGCACGAACAGTGTAGGTGACGGTCCCCATACACATCATCAAGGCGTTTTACCGCAGGCCAATATTTATTCGCTTTCGTTTGTTCAGTAGGGAATACGGCAAGCTCACGGCTATAACTATGAGGCCACTCCCCTGCTAACTCTGTTTGCACATGAGGCGAATTCACTAATGGGTTATCTTCTAACGTCCATTGGCCTTTCACTACTTGGTCAATTTCATCACGGATAGCTAACATAGCATCAATGAACCGATCAATTTCCGTAATACTTTCAGACTCTGTCGGCTCAATCATTAATGTTCCCGCCACAGGGAAAGACATGGTTGGTGCATGGAAACCATAATCAATCAAACGCTTAGCAATATCCAGTTCACTGATACCCGTGTCTTTTTTAATCGGACGTAAATCGACAATACACTCATGAGCCACATAGCCTTCTTGCCCTGTATATAAAATGTCATAACGACCAGAAAGACGCTTAGCAATATAGTTAGCATTTAAAATGGCAACTTGGCTGGCTTTGCGTAAGCCATAAGAGCCCATCATACGAATATACATCCAGCTAATTGGCAAAATTGATGCACTACCAAATGGGGCGGCTGATACCGCACCTTGGTCAGTTAACATTTCTTGCTCAACCACAGAGTGCCCCGGTACGAACGGTGCTAAGTGCTTTTTCACACCAATAGGCCCCATACCTGGGCCACCACCGCCATGAGGAATACAGAATGTTTTATGTAAATTTAGGTGAGAAACATCCGCACCAATAAAGCCTGGAGTTGTTAACCCAACCTGAGCATTCATATTTGCGCCATCAAGGTATACTTGGCCGCCATATTGGTGAATAATTTCACACACTTCACGAATACTTTCTTCATATACCCCGTGGGTTGATGGGTAAGTTACCATCACACAAGAAAGAGCTTCGCTATGTTGCTGGGCTTTTTCACGTAAATCAGTTAAGTCGATATTACCTTCATCATCACAACGCACTACCACCACTTCCATACCTGCCATATGCGCAGAAGCTGGATTAGTACCGTGAGCAGAAGCTGGGATCAAACAAATATTTCTCTCCCCTTCATTGCGACTTTCATGGTAACGACGAATAGCTAATAAACCTGCATATTCACCTTGAGCCCCTGAGTTAGGTTGCATACAAACCGCATCATAACCGGTCAATTGTACTAACCAATGAGAAAGCTGTTCTATCATTTGATGATAACCTTGCGCCTGCTCAGGTGGACAAAACGGATGTAGCTCGCCAAATTCAGGCCAGGTAATTGGGATCATTTCCGCAGCCGCATTAAGCTTCATGGTACAAGAACCGAGTGGGATCATAGCTTGGTTTAATGCTAAATCTTTGCGCTCTAAGCTATGCATGTAGCGCATCATTTCGGTTTCACTGTGGTAACGATGAAAGTTGGGATGTACTAAAATTTCATCATCACGTCTCATCGTGTTTGGAATTGCTTGTTCTGTCGCGGAAACTGACTGATCTAGTTTTTCAAAATCCAGCTTAGTTTCGACACCGGTGATCACTGCAAACAATTCATTTAAATCTTGGCGGGTCGTGATTTCACTAAAAGTCACACCGACTGCACCACGAATGTCAGTGCGTAAATTCACTTTGGCTTTTTCAGCACGCGCTAGCACTGCTGTTTTGTCTGCGACTTCAATGCAAAGTGTATCAAACCAAGTTTTATGGCGTGATACGAAACCTGCATCTGCTAATGCCTTGACAAAAATAGAGCTAAAGCGATGAATGCGCTCTGCAATTATTTTCAGCCCTTTTGGTCCATGATAAACCGCATACATGGCTGCAATATTGGCTAACAGCACTTGGGATGTACAAATATTCGAGTTCGCTTTTTCACGGCGAATATGCTGCTCACGGGTTTGCATCGCCATACGTAGTGCAGTATTACCTGCCGCATCACGAGACACACCGATAATACGTCCCGGCATTGCCCGTTTAAATTCGTCACGACACGCAAAAAATGCCGCATGAGGTCCACCATAACCCATGGGAACACCAAAACGTTGCGCTGAACCGAAGACAATATCCGCCCCTTGCTTACCCGGTGCGGTCAGTAATACTAGTGCCATCATATCTGCAGCAACACAGCTGACAATTTTACGCTCTTTTAGCTGAGCAAAGAGCGCGCTGTAGTCATGGACATTACCTGTCGAGCCAACCTGCTGAAGTAACACACCAAAAACACCTTCGTGTTCCAATGCTTTCTCTGCGCTATCCACAATCACTTCAAAACCAAAAGTACCCGCACGCGTGCGAACGACATCTAGCGTTTGCGGATGAACATCATCTGCTACAAAAAAGCGTTCTGCATCTTTCAGTTTGCTGATCCGTTTTGCCATTGCCATAGCTTCAGCCGCAGCAGTGGCTTCATCTAATAACGACGCAGAGGCAAGGTCTAAACCAGTAAGGTCGATAGTTACCTGTTGAAAATTCAATAATGATTCTAAACGACCTTGTGACACCTCCGGTTGGTATGGCGTATAAGCGGTATACCAACCCGGGTTTTCTAATAAATTACGCAAAATAACCGGCGGAAGCACTGCAGGCGCATACCCCATACCAATGTAGCTTTTGTAGCGCTTATTGAGTGACGCTATCGCTTTTAATTCAGCTAAGGCTTCTTGCTCAGTTGCTCCCCCACCCACTCTTGGTGGCTCTGCAAGCAAAATGGCTTTAGGGACAATTTTGTCCATCAAAGTATCTAATGACGTTGCACCCACGGTGTCTAACATGGTTTTTAATTGTTGTTCTGATGAACCAATGTGGCGCGAAATGAATTCTGAACGGTTTTCTAATTGACTCAGTGACATCGACATATCTGTGTTCCCATCCTTTGTCTGCTATGCATAAGTTGTAGGGCGATTATTACGGAACTTGCGAGATAACGCTTAAAATCAATGATATTGCTGCTTGTTTCTTGTTTCTTACTAATTATATTTTATCAATCCTCTAAATAGCTCATCTCATGGCTATCACTAAAAAGTGTTTATTCTAAATAGGTTGCGTTGTGGCTAGGCGGCAAACGAATAAGACCCTAGGAGCATACATCAGTATGTGACTAGGGCGAATGAGCGAAGCCAACGCCGCCACAAGAAGAAATATGACTAGGATTTTATTCTTCGGCTTCGATCATAGAGGTATAACCCGCCGCATCAATTAAATCCGCCAGCTCTGCGGTATCGGATGCTTTAATACGGAAAATCCAGCCTTCTTGGTATGGCTGTTCGTTCACAAGTTCTGGCGCGTCATTCAGTTCGCCATTAACCGCCACAATTTCGCCACTCAGAGGAGCGTAAATATCGGATGCCGCTTTAACTGACTCGACGACTGCAACGTCATCACCTGCACTTACTGCAGTACCTACTTCGGGTAAATCAACAAACACCATGTCACCTAACGTTTCTTGCGCATGTTCGGTGATACCAACCGTAAACTCACCATTACCTTCATCGCGCAGCCACTCATGTTCACGGGTGTACATTAATTCTTTAGGTGTATTGCTCATCATTAGCCTCTCAATTTTTAAATTTATTAATTAGATTCGCCCAAATTACACTAAGCATTTTCCTTCACGGACAAAGCCCGGTTTAACGACGTCAACTGGCATCTCTCTTTGTCTGATTTCAACAATTGCTTTGCCTTGAATTCCGTTCGGGACACGCGCTAACGCAATACTAAAGCCAAGGGTTGGCGAGAAAGAGCCACTGGTTATCACCCCTTCTTGTAGTTTCCCAAGTTCATCAGTAAAGCGGACAACTTGCCCCGCACGCAGTATACCTTTTTCACGCATCACAATACCGACAAGTTTTTCAGTACCTTGTTCGCGTAATTTTTCCAATGCTTCACGGCCAATAAATTGGCGATCTTCAGGTTTCCAAGCGATCGTCCAGCCCATATTCGCGGCAAGGGGAGAAATGCTTTCATCCATATCTTGCCCATATAGGTTCATACCGGCTTCAAGGCGTAAGGTATCACGTGCCCCTAAGCCCGCAGGGTGAACTCCAGACTTAAGCAGTTTATGCCAAAATTCAACGACCTGCTCTTTAGGCAGGGCAATTTCATAACCTTTTTCACCAGTATACCCAGTGGTTGCGATGAACAAATCCCCTGCTTGAACACCATAAAATGGTTTCATTCCTTCAATAGCACTGTTTTGTTCCGCACTGAGTAATGAATGAACTTTTTCTGGCGCTTGTGGCCCTTGAACAGCCAATAGTGCTAAATCATCGCGAACACGAATTTCAACAGCATAGCCTTTAGCATGCTGCTCAATCCAAGCGAGGTCTTTATCACGTGTTGCTGAGTTGACGACGAGACGATAAAAGTCATCAGCGAGGTAATACACAATCAGGTCATCAATAACACCACCAGAAGCATTCAGCATGCCTGTATATAAGGCTTTACCTTGCTCTGTAAGTTTATTGATATCGTTGGCGAGAAGATAACGCAGAAAATCACGACAGCCTTCGCCGTGTAAATCAACAATAGTCATATGGGAAACATCAAACATCCCTGCTTCGGTTCTGACAAAATTATGTTCATTGATCTGTGAACCATAATGCAACGGCATCATCCAACCATGAAAATCGACCATTTTTGCACCGCAGGCTATATGTTCATCATATAGTGTTGTTTGCTTTACCATGAATACCCTCTTTACATTATTAATATGACAGGGTGATTGCGTGGTGAAAATTACCCATCTGCAACAAAATCACGTGATAATTTTAACCCGACGCAAACGATAACTTTTTAAAAACCTACCACTGTTTGCGGTTCTATTCTATAAAAAAAAATAGGGCTACCATTCCTCTGTATTACTGATTGCGCTCTGATTTTGCCAGCGATTTTTGTTAAATAATTGAGAATGATCACTCAAAACCCTTACATTTAGAGTCTAATGGTGCAAAATATCACCAAAACTAGAATTTGAATGATGCCTTGATAAATAAAACCCACCATAGCAATATAAATAAAACTAATGCGAAAAATGAATATAATTAGTTTTTTTCAGTCAGGAAATAAAAGAAGAGGTCTACGACTCATATTAAAACGAGGTCATTAGGATTATTTCTTATACAGAAATCAGTGATGACACTATGTGTATTGAGATAAATAAAGAAAAGGCACAATTGATAATATTGTGCCTTTACTGAAAGGAATTTAGAGAGAGTCTTCAACTTGGAGTTGTTCCAGCCACTTAGGCATATCAAACAGCCCCATCGCATGGTTCAATAATTGAGGTTTAACCCCCGGTAAGCTATCCGCTAATACTAACCCAATATCACGCAGCAACTTCTTCGCAGGGTTATTACCATCGAATAATTCACGGAAGCCTTGCATACCAGCTAACATCAACGCTGCACTGTGCTTACGGCTACGCTCATAGTCACGCAAGTATAAATATTGACCAAAATCTTTGCCTTCACGGTGCAAACGTTTAATTTCACCAATCAGCATAGCGACATCCATAAAACCAAGGTTAACCCCTTGGCCCGCTAATGGATGGATGGTATGAGCCGCATCCCCTAACAACGCTAAACGTTGCGCCGCAAATTGCCTTGCATAGCGTCCAGTTAATGGAATAGTTAATCGATCACTTTCCACTTGGCAAAGACCAAGACGAATATCAAATGCAACTGCCAATTCTTTATTAAAATCAGTAGGTTCTAAAGACTGGCGCCTTGCTGCCTCAGTAGCAGGCTGAGACCAGACAATCGAGCAAAGATGCGGGTCACTTAATGGTAAAAACGCCAAAATACCTTTACCATCAAAAGCTTGGCGAGCAACACCTTCGTGAGGTTTTTCAGTTCGGACCGTAGCAACTAACGCGGTATGTTCATAATCCCAAAAGGTTAATGGGATATCCGCATGACTACGCAACCACGAGTTTGCCCCGTCAGCCCCCACAATTAACCGTGCTGTTAACATGTTTTCATCATCTAACGTAATAAAAACATCATTTTCTCCCCACACTACTTTTTTAATCGTTGCGGGTGCTAATAATGTCACATCGCGAAGCTGCGACGCCTTTTGCCATAGTGCATCACGTACGACATTATTTTCAACAATATGCCCTAAATGCGTTAAGTTGCGCTCTTGAGCGGTAAAAGTAATACGCCCAAAACTATCGTTATCCCAAACTTCCATGCCATTATATGCAGAAGCTCGCATTCCTTTAATCGTTGACCAAACACCTAAATGGGACAGTAACTTTTCACTTGCCGCATTAATAGCTGATACCCTTAATGCGTGCGGTTCTGCTGCACTAAATGGTACCTTAGGTGGATGATTCTCAATTACTGCAACACGTAGCCCACTCCCCTCAAGCCCACAAGCGAGTGCTAACCCAACCATACCACCACCGGCGATAACCACATCAAATGATTGCATATTCTTTATTCCTCTTTATTTCGTGGTTATTGGTGTGCAATCCAACCCAATGTTTGGCGAGCCAAAACATCACGAGCTGGCGGTAACATTTCCATTGCCATTAAACCTAAGTTACGCCCGACAATAAGCGGTAAACAGCGATTCGCAAATAAACGAACCAAACCGTCGGTTATCGTAACCGTTTTGTCTCTATCTAACGCCCGAGCTTGCTGGTATTGGCTTAGGAGTGAATAACGTCCAATATCTTGCCCCTTCGCGTCTGCATTTACCACCATGTGAGCCAATTGCATCACATCACGGATACCTAAATTAAAACCTTGCCCCGCAATAGGATGCAAAGTCTGAGCGGCATTTCCAACTAACACAACTCGATGACTGACTGGGTTAAGTGCTTTACGCAATACCAGTGGATAGCAATGGCGCTTACCTGCCATGACGATTTCACCTAACCGCCAGCCAAACGCTTGCTGTAATTTATCCATAAATGTCGCATCATCCCAAGCCCTGATGGTGTCTGCTTGCTCTTGTTGATGACACCAAACCAATGAACTACGGCCTTGTGACATCGGCAATAGTGCTAATGGGCCAAATTCAGTAAAACGTTCAAAAGCTTGGCCCTGCGGGTCAATGGCGGTTTTCACATTCGCGATAATAGCCACCTGCCCATAGTCATCCTGTTGCCATTGCATATGGCAGGCTTTACCTATCGCGGAATGGCTACCATCAGCAGCAATCAGTAATTCCCCGGTTACCTTATCGCCATTATCCAAGGTGACCGTAACGATATCTTGTTCACGATGAACATTTTCTACTTTTGCAGGGCAATAAAGGGTAACTCCAGGGGCTTTACGTAACAACGAAAACAGGCGGGCGCCAGCTTCGTGCAATTCAATGACATTGCCTAGAGCGTCGATATGATAATCATCGGCAGCAATGTTTACAAAACCAGCATGGCCTCTATCAGACACATGAACGTGATTAATGGGGGTCACACAATCTGCTAAAGCAGGCCAGACACCTATTTTTGCTAACGATTGGCAAGTACCGTGGGCTAACGCAATCGCACGTGCGTCGAACCCGGGATGTTTACCATCTGGCAAAGCTGCCTCGATTAATGAAACCGATAATTTTCCTTGGCTAAGGGATGATATCGCCAGTGCTAATGTTGCACCCGCCATACCGCCCCCCACGATGATCACATTCATGCGTTGTTTATTACCTTTCTATGATGACTGACATCTACCCTAAATTGTGCGTTGCTGCTGCCATTAGGGCTTCAATTTCATCAGGGTCTTTCACGACTAAGTCTGTTAAGTTTTCATTTCCGTTTTCGGTGATCACAATATCATCTTCGATACGTACACCAATTCCGCGATATTGCGGTGGCACATCGGCATCTGGAGCAATATACAAACCAGGCTCGACAGTTAATACCATTCCAACTTCAAGCACACGATCCCGGTCTGTACCGTAAAAACCTACGTCATGTACATCTAACCCTAACCAATGACTTAAACCATGCATAAAGAATGGCTGATATGCTTTGTTTTCGATCAATTGATCCACATCGCCTTGTAAAATTCCAAGTGCAACGAGGCCTTCAGTTTTGATACGAACAATTTCACGAGTCACCTCATGGATGCTGGTTCCCGGACGATATAGCTCTAACGCGGTATTTAATGCTTTGAGGACGATATCGTAAATTTCACGTTGTGCTTGGCTAAATTTACCATTAACTGGGAAAGTACGTGTGATATCCCCTGCATAACCTTCAAACTCTGCACCCGCATCAATTAAGACTAATTCGCCATCCTTCATTAGGCTCTCATTTTCGGTGTAATGCAAAATACAGGCATTTTCACCACTGCCCACAATAGAGTTGTACGAAGGAAAACGTGCACCATGGCGAGTAAATTCGTGCTCTAACTCACCACAAAGTTGATATTCATACATATTAGGTCGGCAAGTTTCCATGGCTCTGACGTGTGCTAGAGCAGAAATTCGCCCAGCCATACGCAGGGTGTTAATTTCTTCTTCCGACTTAAATAAGCGCATTTCATGGACAATCGGCCGCCAATCTACCAATGTTTGTGGTGCTCGTAAGTTACGACGGCTGCCTTTACGTAAAATATCTAAGGCATCAAATAGCAATTTATCGGCATAGGCAAACTCACCCTGAGCATGATAAACCACGTCGAGGCCATTTAATAATTGATAAAGCTGCTCTTCTATTTCATTGAAAGGTAACGCTTTATCAATACCTAACTTCTCAGGAGCAGCATCTTGCCCAAGGCGGCGACCAAACCAAATCTCAGCAGTTAAATCACGAACACGGTTAAAAAGAACAGTATGGCTATGTTTTTCATCGCTCTTAATCAGGACTAATACAGCTTCAGGCTCACTAAACCCCGTCAAATAAAGGAAATCACTGTGTTGACGGTACGGGTATTCGCAATCCGCATTACGCTGCGCAGGAGGCGCTGAAAAAATAATTGCTGCACTGCCTGATTGCATTTGAGCCAATAATGCATTGCGACGAGAAATAAATTCCTGTTTATTCATACCGTTTTTGCCTTATTATCAGAATAATTAGATTGCTGAATATATTGCTTGTGTTTAACCAATCACATACAACATACACTGGCGAAATGACTTAAAACTGGATACATCCCGTTTTCAAGCACTTAATTTTATCAGTAATAAATTATTCATCGACAAAGTTAAGTGGCTTTGAAAACGCACATTAATAGAAATTAATGAAGAACGGGCTTATCATTTTCCACTGTCGTTGGGCCTTTAGTTGGCTCAATCAATGCAATGTAACATAATTGTACCGCCACCCTGACATACTCAATCACTTCTTCTAGCGCTTGCTCAAGTTCTTCTTGGTCTTCGTCTTCATCATAACCAAGCATACCAATATTGCGTAAATCGGTGATAACTTCGCTTATCTCTTTTTTATCAGCCAATTTCGGTTGTGTAACTCCAAGCCCTAATAAAAAGTGATTAACCCAACCAGCCAGTGCATCAGCATGGTCAAAAACAGAAGCGTCTTCGTCAGGGAATAGCATGGCAAATGCAAACTCGCTGTCATCAAGTGCTTCAAATGTGGTATCAAAAAGTTCTCGCAGTGGCTGTGCAACAGTTTGAGGGAAAGCTAAACCATCGTTAGCAAGGTCATGGACTAACGTTTGCCAGCTATGGTCACGGCCCCCACCACAGATCAACCCGGTTATTAGACCATGGATTTCCGCAGCAGTAAGTGCGATTGAGTGCTGTTGCAGGAGTTTGTCCAGTGATTCATAGTTTGGTAAAGATTTTTGTATAGACATCTGAATTCGTCATGTTAGCTTATGATTCGTGATATGCTACCATCAAGGATAGCCGCTAGACCAGTATGCTTTTGTCTTATCTATTAATTGCGCCAAATATGATGTATTTACGGCGAGTATTATTCAGTATGGAGGTATCATGTCCGCACAACCTGTCGACATCCAGATTTTCGGGCGCTCAATGCGAGTCAACTGCCCATCAGAACAAAAAGAAGCCCTTCTTGAGTCGGCTAAAGAATTAGAACAGCGCTTGCAAAATCTGAAAGATAGAAGCGGTGTCACCAATATGGAACAGCTTATTTTTATCGTAGCATTGAACGTCTGTCACGAATTAGCACAAGAAAAGACAAAAACGCGTGATTATGCTTATAATATGGAAGAGAAAATAAAAATGTTGCAGCACACAATCGAACAAGCGTTGCACGATCAGGTGAAAATTACTGAGAGGCAGGTATTGCCCCTAGAGTAAATCTGCTTATTAATCAGACACTAGTAGAAAAAAATATACAAAATTAGGGTTGCATTTTAAATCTAGTTTCGTACAATGAAATCACTGAGTAACGATAAGTTCTCAAACCAAATTTCTCTGAGATGCGCGTGAGTGGGCGAGTCCCCTGAGCCGATATTTCAACTAAATAGAATGTGGTTATGGCGCTGGTGAGCATGCCTGATTCGCTCAGGAAGCCTAAAGGTTGCTAAACTGCGTTCACCTTGAACCAAGGGTTCAAGGGTTACAGCCTACAACGGCATCTTGGAGACCCTCAATTAAGTTTCTGCTTATTTTTCATTTGTTTTCTACATAACCGTTCATCTTACGATATACTCTAAGTAATATAATTACTGGATTAACTGTTTTTATCGTATTTATAACAGGTTATCACATGCAAGATTCTCTCTCGACACAACGCCAGCTGGTACGTCAAACTATCCGTCAGGCACGCCGCCAACTAAGCCTTGAACAACAACAAAGTGCCGCTGAGCAAGTCATGCATAACGCATTACACCACCCGAAAATTGTACAAGCCAATAATATTGCTCTGTTTCTTTCTTTTGATGGGGAAATTAACACAAAGCCGCTTATTCATGCACTTTGGGCTCAAGGTAAGCAAGTGTACCTTCCTGTTTTACATCCTTTTAGTCGTCACCATTTGCTGTTTCTTCACTATCGTCCAGATAGCCAACTTGTTAAAAACCGATTTCATATTGATGAGCCACCACTTGATGTCAGAGATGTGCTACCACTCGAAAAACTGGATATCATGCTTATCCCATTAGTGGCATTTGATACTCAAGGGCAACGGTTAGGTATGGGAGGTGGGTTCTATGATAGAACTCTAGCAAATTGGCAACAAACCGGTTTTTATCCAATTGGCCTTGCCCATAATTGCCAGCAAGTCGAAAAGCTCCCTATCGCACACTGGGATATTCCCTTACCCGAAATTATTACGCCGCAAAAAATATGGCGCTGGTCATAAATACCCGCGCCATTATTTCACTCAATTTTTAGCGTAGTTTAGAATAATAAACGCGCACGAATGGTGCCTGGCAAGTCTTTTAATTTCTGAAGCGCTTCATCTGTTTGGTTTGGCGTTTGCATTAATACGTCAATAACCACATAACCTACATTACCTGATGTACGTAAATACTGGCCGACAACGTTAATATTATTTTCCGTGAATACTTGGTTAATACTATTCAGAATACCTGGACGGTTTTCATGAATATGCAAGAAACGGTTTGTATCTTCAGTATGCACTGGCAGAGAAACTTCAGGGAAATTAACCGCAGATAAGGTTGAACCATTATCTGAGTATTTCGCCAACTTACTTGCCACTTCTAGTCCAATATTTTCTTGAGCTTCTTCTGTAGACCCCCCAATGTGCGGCGTTAAAATCACATTGTCGAACTTAATCAATTCAGAGATAAATGGGTCATTAGGGTCATTATTTGCAGCAGGCTCGCTTGGGAAGACATCCACCGCTGCACCGGATAAATGCTTGCTTTCTAACGCTTCAGCCAGTGAAGGAATATCAACCACCGTTCCGCGTGATGCGTTAATGAAAATAGAGCCGGGTTTCATACGGTCAAATTGTTCTTTAGCAAACATATTTTTCGTACTTGGTGTTTCAGGTACATGTAAGCTCACAACATCGCTCATATTCAGCAGTTCAGTTAAAGAACGAACTTGTGTTGCGTTACCTAAAGGTAGTTTGTTTTCAATATCATAAAAGAAAACATTCATACCGATACCTTCAGCTAAGATCCCTAACTGAGTACCAATGTGACCATATCCAACAATACCAAGGCGCTTACCACGCGCTTCAAAACAGCCTTTAGCTTGTTTTTCCCAAATACCGCGGTGTGCTTGCATATTGGCTTCAGGAATGCGACGCAGTAAAAGTAATAACTGGCCTAATACCATTTCTGCAACAGAACGTGTATTCGAAAATGGTGCGTTAAAAACAGGAATACCGCGCTTTGCAGCGGCATCTAAATCAACTTGATTGGTGCCGATACAAAAGCAACCTACTGCAACGAGTTTTTCTGCTGCAGCGAAAATTTCTTCAGTAAGATGAGTACGGGAACGGATACCTACAAAACGTGCATCTTTAATCGCTTCTTTTAATTCTTCGTCGGATAACGCACTTTTGTGATATTCAATATTGGTGTAGCCCGCGGCTTTTAAGTTATCAACCGCACTTTGGTGCACACCTTCTAGCAGTAAAAATTTAATTTTGTCTTTTTGCAAAGATACCTTAACCATTTCCCTACCCTATCGTGAACGTACTTAAGATTTATAACAGATGAACATATGTGTTTGCCTAACATAGCTCAAGAGAGATGACATCTATCTACCTTGAGCTATGAGCGTATACCAACATAGCAAAAAATAGCGCAGTAGCAATACAACCGTTTGCTTAATGGGTACTAAAAAGCGCGAAGAAAAAGAAGTTAAATGGTAGAAAATCAGGGGCGGTAACACAAAATAAGGATTTTTCCTGCACAATGCCTATTTGTGTGAGATATATCACCAAAATAGCTCGATATAAAAAAAAATAAAATAAATTTCAAATTGATGATATTTATAAAACTGGTTAATTAATTTAGCGTTTATCAGCTCATAAACTAATTGCAAAATATTAGTAAAACAAAAAAGCCAGTGAGTATAATGCCACTGGCTTATTAGAATAATTGAATACGATAGAGATTATAACTTGATGGTTTTAACGCCTTCGTTTGCAGTTCCCATCAAAACGACGTCTGCGCCACGATTCGCGAACAACCCAACAGTCACGACACCCGCAATTCCGTTAATGGTATTTTCGAGTGCCACAGGGTCAACGATATTTAAATTATGGACATCTAAAATGACATTGCCGTTATCTGTAATTACATTTTGACGGTACTCTGGTGTACCACCCAGTTTAACCAATTCACGTGCCACATAGCTACGTGCCATTGGGATCACTTCAACAGGCAGTGGGAATTTACCCAACACATCAACTAGCTTAGATTGGTCAACGATACAGACAAAGGTTTTTGCAATTGCAGAAACAATTTTTTCACGTGTTAAAGCGGCACCACCGCCTTTGATCATATTCATGTGGTGGTCAACCTCATCAGCACCATCAACATAAACATCTAATGAATCTACTTCATTACAATCAAATACCGTAATACCCAATGATTTTAATTTTTGAGTTGATGCTTCTGAACTTGATACTGCGCCTTCTATTTGACCTTTCATTGTTGCTAATGCATCAATGAAGTGTGAAGCCGTTGAACCCGTTCCAACACCAACGATAGTGCCCGGTTTTACGTAATCAAGTGCTGCCCAACCTACCGCTTTTTTTAATTCGTCCTGAGTCATGCTCATGCCTTTTAAGATTTAATTGAGTCGTGATTAAGGTTATTAATAACTAGTATATACCGGACACCCAATAAGTTGCAGCCTTGTTCGTTGTATTTGTGTCATGGTTATTGGGATTTACGCCACAACAATAATATTTTTAAGTGTTGCGTGTAAAAATATGGCATAGTGCTTGGTAGAATAACAACAAGGAGATCTTTTTGATGAAGCGCCCTGACTATCGCGCATTACAAGCACTGGATGCCGTTATCCGTGAACGCGGCTTTGAGCGCGCAGCTCAAAAGCTCTGCATCACGCAATCTGCTGTTTCACAACGCATAAAGCAGTTAGAAAATCTGTTTGGGCAGCCATTACTTGTGCGTACCGTTCCGCCACACCCAACTGAACAAGGGCAAAAATTACTAGCACTGCTTCATCAAGTCGAATTATTAGAAGAGCAATGGTTAGGTGATGAAAATAGTGGCTCCACCCCGTTGTTACTTTCACTTGCCGTCAACGCCGACAGCTTGGCAACTTGGTTTCTTCCAGCCCTAAACCCTGTATTAGGCAATAGCCCTATTCGGTTAAATATTCAGGTTGAAGATGAAACACGAACCCAAGAACGTTTAAGACGCGGTGAAGTGGTAGGCGCTATCAGTATTCAACCTCAAGCCTTACCTGGTTGCTTAGTCGATAAACTTGGCGCACTGGACTATATTTTTGTCGCATCACCCGGCTTTGCGGCAAAATATTTTCCCGATGGCGTTACTCGCTCTTCGTTATTAAAAGCACCTGCGGTTGCTTTCGACCATTTAGATGATATGCACCAAGCCTTTGTTCAACAAAACTTTGGCTTGTCGCCGGGTAGTGTCCCATGCCATATCGTGAACTCCTCGGAGGCCTTTGTACAGTTGGCGAAACAAGGTTCGACCTGCTGTATGATCCCACATTTGCAGATAGCCAGTGAATTGGCGAATGGTGAATTGGTTGATTTAACTCCAGGGTTATGCCAACGACGCATGCTTTACTGGCACCGCTTCGCACCTGAAAGCCGCACAATGAAAAATGTGACTGACGCCCTATTAAAAACTGGGCGCCAGATGTTAAAACAAGAAGATGAACCAACAGCAAAAAGCTAGCGTTTTAATTCAAATACCACATCGACTTGGTCATTAAAATCAATACTCTGTTGTTCATAGGTTTCATCAATCTTGAGGTCTTGAGCAACAGAGGCTTTCATTGCCCCGCCGTAATTTCTTGCAGCGATTGGATATGGCACCGCCGCTGGCGCATTATAGTTAATGCTATACAATGGGCCTAACTGAACATTAAAGCCTTTCGCTAAGATATTGGCTTGTTCCGTCGCATTTTTAATCGCTTGAGACCGTGCTTCATCACGATACTGTTGCGGGTTAGCCACACCGAACTGTACTGAATTTATTTCATTGAGACCCGCAGCTAAAGCGCCGTCTAACAAGACATTAAGTTGGTCTAATTTCTTCACTTTCACTTCAACAGAACGTGTTGCCGTGTAGCCTTCGATAGTTGATTTTTGTTTCACACTGCTATAATCATATTTAGGCTGAGTTCGAACATTTGCTGCGTTAATATCTTGTTTTTCAATACCATTTTTCTTAAGAAACTCAAAATACTCTGCAACTCGCTTATCGACCCCAGCTTTTGCCGCTGCCGCATCTTTTGCAGTAACTTCCACCAAAATATTCAGCGTCGCCATGTCTGGAGCCGCCTTCACGATTGCGTTACCCGAAGTAGTAATGTGTGGACCATTCGGTAACGGGTCGGCCAATGATATGGTCGGAACCGTAGCACCTGCTACCATCGCAGCTAAAACTAAAGATTTTAATTTCACAGAACCTCCCAAGACAATTATTTATCGCTAAAAAAGGGATAATTAGTAATAAACTATCCCTGAGCTCAATTTAACAGTAACACATGGAACAAAAAGTACAGTCAGAATAATGAGAAATTGAACGTTATTGCTTGTCTGTTGAAGATATATTGTTATTGAGAAAGAAAACCGAGCCCTTTAAGCCCCTGTATAGCGAGTTGAAATGCAATAAACCACATCACGCTACCGACAAAAATATTAATAATGCGCTGTGAACGCGGTTTATTTAACACGGGTGAAAACCAAGCAGCAAGTATTGCTAACGCAAAAAACCACACAAAGGAAGCTGTTAAAGCACCCGCCGTAAACCAAGGTCTCAGCTGGCTTTCTAATTGGCCTCCCACACTGCCCAAGACAACGAAGGTGTCTAAATAAACATGAGGGTTCAACCAAGTGACAGCAAACAATGTGACAATCACTTTCCATCTCGTGATAGCTCGGTTTTCCGTTTGAAGTATTACCTCATCAGGGCTAAGGGCAGTACGAAACGCACCATAGCCATACCACATAAGAAATGCTACACCAGCCCATGTAATCAACTGCATTAATATTTCAGACTGGCTTAATAAAGCACTCCCACCAAAAACACCCGCGACAATTAAAGCGGTATCACTTAATGCACATAATAATGCGCTCATTAAATGAAACTGCTTTCGGCTGCCTTGCTGCAAGACAAAAGCATTCTGTGGACCTAAAGGTAATATCATTGCGGCACCTAACAGTGCACCCTGTAAATAGATTGAAAACATGCATTAATTCCGGTTTTTTATTCAATTAATATGCATGAATATTAATGAGAAAAAATCATTAGTGGAAATGATTAAGTCTAATAGGTCATAAGCATCACTTATAACTAAAAACAATTCAGTAAGAAGAATAGAGGTGTGAGAAATGAAAAGAGCCCATCAAAGACAGGCTCTTATTTTTAATGATACTGCTAAATATTACTCTGCAGGATCTTGTTTGATAGACGTATTTTGTTTATGAACATGAACATCCATTTGTGGGAATGGAATGCCAATATTATGTTTATCCAATGCTCGCTTAAACTCCTCAAGCAAATCCCAATACACCGGCCATGCATCACCATTGGTGGTCCAAAAACGTACTAAATAATTTAATGAGGATGGCGCCATATCATGTAAACGGATAGTCACGCCTTTAGCATGCTGAATACGGCTATCCGCAGCGACGATATCCCCTAAAACTTTTTTCACCACATCAATATCAGAATCGTAAGCAACACCAACAATAATATCTTGGCGGCGATTAGGCTCACGACTGGTATTAATAATGTTATCGGCAATTATCTTTCCATTAGGAATAACAATAATACGGTCATCTGCCGTTCTTAGCGTCGTTGAAAATATTTGTACATTTTGCACTGTGCCTTCAACTGCACCAATCGAGACATATTCTCCCGCTTTTAGTGGTCTAAATACCACCAGCAAAACACCTGCTGCAAAGTTACCCAGTGAGTTCTGTAACGCTAAGCCAACCGCTAAACCGGCCGCACCCATTACCGCAATCACAGAGGCAGTTTGTACGCCAATTTTCCCTAATACAGCAATTAAGGTGAACGCAACAATGGTATAGCGTGCAATCGCCGATAAAAAGTCACTGACTGTTGAATCAATGCCCTTCATGGTCATCACGCGATGTAAACCACGTCCGACCCATTTTGCAATCATCATCCCGACAATCAAGATAACGATAGCAGACACGATATTCACAACATACTGAACTAACAGATCTTGGTTTGCCACAAACCAATTCGTTGCATCATTCAACGCGCCTGTAACATCATCAGTATTCATATATATGCCCTTTAGGATCCAATTATCAATATTAATCCCAGCCAATTAATCTTTAACAAAGCGTTTAATGGCTGGCCGCACACTGCAAATAATAGCGGTGATTTATTGAAACACAAAACAAATCACTAAATAAAATTATTTTATCTATTTTCTATAACAAAAATACGATAATCTTTTAACATTAATAAGAAGTCATCAATACCGCAAAATGCAACACTTTCATTATCATAATAACTCATTCCTTCTTCCAACCCTTCTGTTTCAAATGATAGTTGGTTGGCACGGATCATCACTTCTTCATCATCAAGCAATAATGTATATTCGTGACCAATAAGCTCCCATTGTTTTTCACTACCTTTAATTTTTTCATAATTTTCTTCAATAGCATCTAACAGACTAAGGTTATTTTTAACCTCTTCATTAAGCCAATATCCAATAGCCTCATGATCCATCGAGAATTTAGCGGAGATAGCTCCGGTGATATCTTGGAAAAATTGGTAGTCCATATGCAGTCCCTCACTCTTGCGTTATTGAACCTAGTATAACGCGAGTCAAACCGCTTTGTTGAGAGGTATTACCACCAGAAAAAATAAAACGGAGTAAAGCATCGGTTTCAGCACATAAATCATATGATTCATTTACTATTAAATAGGCAAATAACTAAAATAGTCATAGTTCAAGCATAGGAGCCATAATGATCAATCGCTTAGACCATATAGTGCTAACCACAACCAACCTTGATGCCTGCATTGACTTCTACCAACGCGTATTAAAAATGGAAGTTGTTACCTTTGGTGAACAGCGCCACGCGCTAAGTTTCGGGCAACAAAAAATCAATATTCACCAATATGGAAAAGAATTCGAACCCAAAGCGCACTTGCCTGTGCCAGGCTCACTCGATTTATGCTTTATTAGTGATATACCGCTGTGTGACGTACAAAAACAGATTGAACAACAAGGTGTAAAAATTATCGAAGGACCAGTAAATCGTACTGGGGCAACTGGGGCGATCAGATCAATTTACATACGTGATATCGATTTAAATTTAATCGAAATTTCTGAATATATTTAACTAACTTATTAAATTGAAACAAAAAAGGCTCCTAAATCAGGAGCCTTCATGACTAATATTACCTGATTACACAGCTGTTTGGAAAATCACGCCATCCGCTTTTTCGGTATATTGTGATAATTGATCAAAGTTCAGATAACGGTAGGTATCCGCTGCTGTTTCATCGACCTTATCCATAAATTGCAGATATTCTGCCGGCGTTGGTAAACGACCTAATAAGGAAGCGACCGCAGCCAGTTCTGCTGATGCGAGGTAAACATTCGCACCTGTCCCTAAACGGTTCGGGAAGTTACGTGTCGAAGTGGAAACAACCGTTGCACCATCTGCCACACGTGCTTGGTTACCCATACACAGAGAACAACCTGGGACTTCAATGCGCGCACCACTCTTGCCAAAGACGCTGTAATAACCTTCTTCGGTTAACTGTGCTGCGTCCATCTTAGTTGGAGGCGCAACCCATAAACGTGTTGGTAATTGGCCTTTGTGGGAATCCAATAACTTACCTGCTGCACGGAAGTGACCGATGTTTGTCATACAAGAACCGATGAAAACTTCATCAATTTTCTCGTTTTGAACATCAGATAATAAACGTGCGTCATCTGGGTCATTTGGTGCACACAGAATTGGCTCTTTGATATCATTGAGGTCAATTTCAATCACTGCTGCGTATTCCGCATCTGCATCACCTTCTAGCAGTTGTGGGTCCGCTAACCAGCTTTCCATTCCTTTGATACGGCGTTCGATAGTACGACGATCGCCATAACCTTCCGCTATCATCCATTTTAATAGAACGATATTCGATTGCAGGTATTCGATAATTGGCGCTTTATCCAATTTGATAGTACAACCCGCCGCTGAACGCTCAGCTGACGCATCTGCTAATTCAAACGCTTGTTCAACTTTCAGCTCAGGTAAGCCTTCAATTTCTAAGATACGGCCAGAGAAAATGTTTTTCTTACCTTTTTTCTCTACGGTCAGAAGGCCGTCTTTAATTGCATACAATGGAATTGCATGAACGAGGTCACGTAAAGTGATACCCGGCTGCATTTCACCTTTAAAGCGAACCAATACTGACTCAGGCATATCCAGTGGCATCACCCCTGTTGCCGCAGCAAATGCGACTAAACCTGAACCCGCAGGGAATGAAATACCAATTGGGAAACGCGTATGTGAGTCACCACCTGTACCTACAGTATCTGGCAGTAACATACGGTTTAACCATGAGTGGATAATACCATCGCCTGGACGCAGAGAAACACCGCCACGGTTCATGATGAAATCAGGTAAGGTGTGGTGTGTTGTCACATCAACAGGTTTAGGATATGCCGCGGTATGGCAGAATGACTGCATGACTAAATCTGCAGAGAACCCTAAGCAAGCCAAGTCTTTGAGTTCATCGCGGGTCATTGGGCCAGTTGTATCTTGTGAACCTACAGAGGTCATTTTTGGCTCACAATATTCGCCAGGGCGAATACCTGGACGACCGCAAGCACGACCAACCATTTTTTGAGCTAATGAGAAACCACGATTGCTTTGTGCAACGGATTTCGCGTGACGGAATACATCTGTCGCTTCTAAGCCCAGAGATTCACGTGCTTTGCTGGTTAAACCACGGCCGATAATCAGTGGAATACGACCACCTGCACGAACTTCGTCAATCAGTACATCTGTTTTTAATTCAAATGTTTCTAGCAGTTCACCCGTTTCGTGGTTACGAACTTCACCTTTAAATGGATAGATGTCTATCACATCACCCATATTCAGTTTAGAAACGTCCACTTCAATCGGTAATGCCCCCGCATCTTCCATTGTATTAAAGAAGATTGGTGCAATTTTGCCGCCTAATACCACCCCACCGCCACGTTTATTTGGTACAAATGGGATATCGTCACCCATAAACCACAGCACGGAGTTAGTCGCTGATTTACGAGAAGAACCGGTACCGACGACATCACCCACGTAAGCTAATGGGAAGCCTTTTTTATTCAGCGCATCGATTTGCTTGATTGGGCCAACATTGCCCGCATCGTCTGGTTCAATACCATCGCGTGCGTTTTTCAGCATCGCTAATGCGTGTAATGGGATATCTGGACGTGACCATGCATCAGGAGCTGGCGATAAGTCATCTGTGTTAGTTTCACCAGTCACTTTGAACACAGTAACTGTCATTTTTTCTGCTAGCGCAGGGCGCTCTTTGAACCACTCGGCATTTGCCCATGATTCAATAACTTGTTTCGCGTGAACATTTCCCGCTTTCGCTTTTTCTTCTACGTCGTAGAAGTTATCAAACATCAGTAAGGTGTGGGAAAGTGCTTTAGCGGCGATTGGTGCTAGTTTTTCGTCATCCAGCGCTTCAATCAGTGCGTGGATGTTATATCCGCCCTGCATGGTACCTAACAGTTCAATGGCTTTTTCAGGGGAGATAAGAGGGGAGGAAGTTTCGCCTTTAGCTATCGCGGCTAAAAATCCAGCTTTTACGTACGCTGCTTCGTCAACACCAGGGGGGACGCGGTTGGTCAGCAGATCTAACAGGAAATCTTCTTCACCTTTGGGTGGGTTTTTGAGTAACTCTACCAGTGCAGCTACTTGTGACGCATCTAATGGCTTAGGGACAATCCCTTGAGCGGCACGCTCGGCTACGTGCTTACGGTATTCTTCTAGCACGACGTTCTCCTCGCTTCTTTGTTATTTATATACCCGGCTGTCTGCACCATACTGACAAAATTATCATCCGGTGCCAGGTCAGAGGAATTTGCTCGCATAATCTCAATGGCGGTAAAATTATGCCCAGCTTCGGGCGATCAGCATAGCAGAATTTAAACGTAATGTTAATTCATTCACAAGAAAGCAACATTTAACTACTAACTTTACGCCTTAACACTTCATTACTGGTTATTTTTCAGCTTAAGATACTATTAATCATCGTAAAACGCCGAAAAAACCATACTTTTTATAATGCATTTTAAAATTTAAAGCACCCTAATTAGTGCCTTTTTTCATCAGCTATCACAAATTATATTTTTTATCGCAATTTTATTTATATTACTAATTGATAAGGTAAATCATTGCGATTGGTTTTAATTTTTTTAAATATTTTAATTGGTTTTATTGTCCTTTTAGGCCAATTAAATTACCAAATGGATCTTCCAGTTGGCACATTCGATTGTTACTATCTATTAACATTGGCCCGCGGTACAGTTTTGCCCCTAGTTGAGTAAAATGCTCAAAAGCCAAATCAAAATTATCGACTTGCCAGTACAATACTGTCCCTTTTTTACCTTCACTGACTTTTTTATCCGCTTGCACCACTTCTATCGTGAAGTCTCCGACATGCAGTAAGGTGAAATCAAAATCAGGCAGATATTGTGCCTTTGCTTGTGGAAAAGCTTGCTGATACCAAGCCAAACCCGCTTGAACATCAGGTACATGAATTAAAATTGCAGTGGGTTTTAGCTCCATCATGCTCTCTTATTGATATGTATTATTTTGTTTTAGCTACACGAATGATTGAAAGTTAGTAGATGTAGATAAGGTGTAAACAATAGCCAAACCAGCATTTGCCTACACCATTAGCATCATCAAGTCAGATCATATTGCGTGTTTTTCTGATAAATAACGAAGAATGGCAGATGAACAGCCCTTGTAAATACACAAAAATTATTTATAGGTGCCCAACCGCGATCCCCCCAGCCCACTGCTCACCTCAAGCTGTAAGTAACTGAGCGAGCCCGGATTTAAAATAGGTAGTCGCTATATCCTTACATGCCAAGCTGAGCAACTGTTCATCCAGCTAGCTGAGGATGAGTAAAACCGTTAACAGAGATCCCAGCACTTGCTGGGATCTTTTAACTTTTAAAAATCAGACCACTCTGCGTAGCTAATATCATCTTCGGTTAATTCAGTGAATCCGTCTTGACTTAGCATTTTATTAAAATAAAGGATCGTGTCTTCTAGTGCCTTCTCAATAGTATCTCCATACCCAATAGCACATTCGGGAGAACCATCAAATTTTCTTTTTATTGCCAAGTCAGTCATTCCAGTAAAATTTCCGGATTGACTTTCATAAATTTTCACTTTCATTTTTGAATAAGGCAAAATAGGGATCATTGTAATTGTGAATTCAGCAACTGTTTTCTCTATACGGCCCACATTTTTAATGTTTAAATCATGCCACATAACGTATTCCTCTCTATTATTGTTTTCCAAACGATATTATCTTTCCTTCGATAAATATTTCCCGTCTTATAATAACGAGTTACGTTGTCTGTAGCCCCTCTTATCTTAGAGGCTTTAGCGCCTTTTAAACTTCTTGAAAACTCTTCAGCTTTTCGTTGATATTGTTCAATATCACTTGCACCAACTTCTTTTCCATGCTTTTCATAATGTTTCTGTAACGATTCTTCAGGTGAATTAAAACTACCTTTATTAACTGCATCTATACGTTATTATTAATAAAGATTCGGTCATTTAAAATTAAACACGTATTACTTATAGAACAATTAATATTGATTTTAATAAATAACAGAAAAGAGCCATGTGACTGATTGTTTATATTCAAAAAAACAAAAAAAGCCAATGTGTTTCCACATTGGCTTCAATTCGCTTTGGCGATAAGCAGCATACTAGAGATACTGTTTATCTGTGCGATTAAAGAAAATTATTTTTTCTTTTTCGCTTTTGCGTTTGGTAAATCAGTAATGCTACCTTCGTAAATTTCAGCAGCCATACCGATTGATTCGTACAGTGTTGGGTGAGCATGGATAGTCAATGCTAAATCTTCAGCATCACAGCCCATTTCAATTGCTAGGCCGATTTCACCCAGTAATTCACCACCGTTCACACCGACAACCGCACCACCGATAACACGGTTAGATTGCTTGTCGAAAATCAGTTTAGTCATACCTTCAGAGCAGTCAGATGCGATTGCACGGCCTGATGCTGCCCATGGGAAAGTCGCAACTTCATAGCTGATGTTTTGTTCTTTCGCTTCTTTCTCAGTTAAACCAACCCAAGCAACTTCTGGTTCAGTATAAGCGATAGATGGGATAACTTTCGGGTCAAAGTAATGTTTCAGACCAGAGATAACCTCTGCAGCAACGTGACCTTCGTGAACACCTTTGTGAGCCAACATTGGTTGACCAACGATATCACCGATAGCGAAAATGTGCGGAACGTTAGTACGCATTTGTTTATCGACATGGATAAAGCCACGATCGTCAACTTCAACGCCTGCTTTGCCTGCATCTAAGTTTTTACCGTTAGGAACACGGCCGATAGCCACTAATACAGCATCATAACGTTGTGGTTCTGCGGAAGCTTTTTTACCTTCCATAGAAACGTAGATACCGTCTTCTTTCGCTTCAACAGCTGTGACTTTAGTTTCTAACAGTAGGTTGAATTTTTTACTGATTTGTTTGGTGAATACTTTAACCACATCTTTGTCAGCCGCTGGGATGACTTGGTCAAACATTTCAACCACATCAATTTGAGAACCCAGTGCATGATACACAGTTCCCATTTCTAAACCGATGATACCTCCACCCATAACCAGTAGACGCTCAGGAACTTCTTTCAGTTCTAATGCATCGGTTGAATCCCAAATACGTGGGTCTTCATGTGGAATGAATGGTAATTGAATTGGACGGGAACCCGCAGCAATGATTGCGTTATCGAAATTGATAGTCGTGCTACCGTTTTCGCCTTCAACAACCAGTGTATTGGCACCAGTAAATTTACCTAAGCCGTTAACCACGTTAACTTTACGGCCTTTAGCCATACCAGCCAGACCACCCGTCAGCTGATTAATTACTTTTTCTTTCCATAAGCGAACTTTGGAAATGTCAGTTTTTGGCTCACCAAAAACGATACCGTGTTCTGCTAAAGCTTTTGCTTCTTCGATCACTTTTGCAACATGAAGTAAAGCTTTAGAAGGGATACAACCAACGTTTAAGCAAACACCACCAAGGGTTGAATAACGTTCTACTAAAACAGTTTCTAAACCTAAGTCAGCGCAACGGAAAGCCGCAGAATAGCCTGCAGGGCCTGCACCAAGCACAACGACTTGGGCTTTAATTTCAGTACTCATCATGACCTCTTTTTGTTTTGTCCAGCGGTACTGCTGAATAAACGATCTTCCACTGGAAAAGTACACACCGAGAGCAGTTTACAGAATTGTTAACACCCTGAAAAGGCTCATTTCGTGATGTAACTCCCAACCTTTCGTAGCAGCAGCAAAAAACTCTGCCTCAGCCTAAATAAAACAGACCGGCTCATTCGCCGGTCTTATTATTTACATCACTAAACGGCGAATATCGCTCATTAATTGCCCTACCAGGGTGATGAAGCGCGCTCCATCAGCCCCATCGATGACACGGTGGTCAAAGGACAGTGACATTGGCAGGATCAGGCGAGGAACGAACTCGCTACCATTCCAAACAGGTTTCATTGAAGAACGTGACAGACCCATAATAGCAACTTCAGGTGCGTTCACGATTGGTGCAAAACCGGTAGTTCCGATACCACCAAGGCTTGAAATCGTGAAGCAGCCACCTTGCATATCAGACGCAGTCAGTTTACCTGCACGCGCTTTCTTAGAAACTTCCATCAGTTCGCGAGATAACTCTAAAATACCTTTTTTGTTAACGTCTTTGAAGACAGGAACAACGAGGCCATTTGGAGTATCAACTGCAATACCGATGTTGATATATTTTTTCAGGAACAGACGTTGCGCATCTTCAGAAATGGAGCTATTGAAGCGTGGCATTTCTTCCAGAGCACGAGCAACCGCTTTCATGACAAAAACTAATGGAGTGATTTTCACATCCA
This sequence comes from Providencia sp. PROV004, assembly GCF_011045615.1. NCBI lineage: Bacteria > Pseudomonadati > Pseudomonadota > Gammaproteobacteria > Enterobacterales > Morganellaceae > Providencia > Providencia sp. PROV004. The sequence continues at coordinate 1,482,116 of NZ_CP042859.1, read as the reverse complement.
GTTTTTTCTTCTCAGCTTCTTTGTTTTGTTGCTTACGGAACTCTTCAACTTCAGTGGTATCCACTTCTTCCATCAGCGTAACATGTGGGATCATTACCCAGTTACGGCTTAAGTTAGCGCCAGAAATCTTTTGGATACGACCCAGTTCAACCTCTTCGACTTCACCGAATTTGCTGTAATCCACTTTCGGCCATGGCAGCATACCTGGTAAACCGCCACCTGCAGCTGCTGGCGCTTCCGCACGTTTTACTGCATCTTTCACGTAAGCTTGAACGTCTTCACGCAGGATACGGCCCTTACGGCCTGTACCTTTCACTTTCGCTAAGTTAACACCAAATTCACGCGCTAAGCGGCGAATGACTGGAGTTGCATGTATGTATGCATCGTTTTCAACAAATTCAGTTTTGTTGTCAGTTGCTTTCGCTGGTGCAGCTTGTGCAGGAGCTGCCGCAGGAGCCGGAGCAGACGGTTGGGCAGCTGGAGCCGCTGCTGGTGCTGGTGCTGCACCTGCCACTTCAAAGGTCATGATCAGCGAGCCAGTTTTCACTTTATCGCCAGTCGCAATCTTGATTTCTTTAACTGTTCCCGCAAATGGTGCTGGGACTTCCATTGAAGCTTTGTCGCCTTCAACCGTAATGATTGATTGCTCAGCGGAAACAGTATCACCCACTTTGACCATCACTTCGGTAACTTCAACTTCATCGCCACCGATATCTGGAACGTTAACATCTTTAATTGCTGAAGCTGTTGGAGCCGCTGGTGCCGCTGCTTGTGCAACTGGAGCCGCAGCAGGTGCCGCGCCTGCAACTTCAAATACCATGATCAGCGAGCCAGTTTTCACTTTATCGCCAGTCGCAATTTTGATTTCTTTAACCGTTCCAGCAAATGGCGCAGGAACTTCCATTGAGGCTTTATCACCTTCAACAGTAATTAAAGATTGCTCAGCTTCGACTTTGTCACCGACTTTAACCATGATTTCAGTAACTTCAACTTCATCGCCACCGATATCTGGTACAGCGACATCTTTAGATGCTGCTGCGCTTGGTGCTGCCGCTGGAGCCGCTGGGGCTTCTGCAGGAGCAGGCGCTGCTGCACCCGCCTCCGCTTCGAATACCATGATTAATTTGCCTGTTGTCACTTTATCGCCAACAGCAATTTTAATTTCTTTTACCACACCCGCTTGTGGCGATGGGACTTCCATAGAAGCCTTATCACCTTCAACGGTAATAAGCGATTGCTCAGCTTCTACTTTGTCGCCAACTTTAACCATCACTTCGGTGACTTCAACTTCATCAGCACCGATATCAGGCACTTGGATTTCAATAGACATTGATTTTTACCTCTTATGCCAAACGTGGGTTAACTTTATCTGGGTTGATGTTGTATTTTTTAATCGCTTCTTCAACGACTTTTACATCAATCTCACCACGTTTAGCTAATTCACCTAACGCTGCAACGATCACATAGGATGTATCCACTTCAAAGTGGTGACGCAGGTTTTCACGACTGTCTGAACGACCGAAACCATCTGTACCCAGAACACGATAATCACTTGCAGGAACATATGTACGAACTTGTTCTGCGAACAGTTTCATGTAGTCAGTTGATGCAACTGCTGGTGCATCATTCATCACTTGTGCAATGTATGGAACACGTGGTGCTTCAGATGGATGCAGCATGTTCCAACGCTCACAGTCTTGGCCATCACGAGCCAGTTCAGTGAAAGAAGTCACGCTATAGACATCAGAACCAATTCCATATTCTGCAGACAGAATGTCAGCGGCTTCACGCACGTGGCGCATCATAGAACCTGAACCTAACAGCTGAACTTTACCTTTGCTACCTTCAACAGAAGCCAGTTTATAGATACCTTTACGGATACCTTCTTCTGCACCTTCTGGCATTGCTGGCATGTGATAGTTTTCATTCAGCGTTGTGATGTAGTAGTAAACGTTTTCTTGTTTCTCACCGTACATACGCTCTAAACCGTTTTGCATGATCACCGCAACTTCGTAAGCGAAAGCTGGGTCATAAGAAATACAGTTAGGAATAGTCAGTGATTGAATATGGCTATGGCCATCTTCATGCTGTAGGCCTTCACCATTCAGTGTTGTACGGCCTGAAGTACCACCGATTAAGAAACCGCGTGCTTGTTGGTCACCCGCTGCCCACATCAAGTCACCAATGCGTTGGAAACCAAACATTGAGTAGTAGATATAGAATGGGATCATTGGCAGGTTGTTAGTGCTGTATGATGTCGCAGCCGCTAACCAAGAAGAACCCGCACCCAGCTCATTGATACCTTCTTGCAGGATTTGACCTTTCGAGTCTTCTTTATAGTAAGCAACTTGCTCACGGTCTTGCGGAGTATATTGCTGACCTTTAGGACTATAGATACCGATTTGACGGAACAGACCTTCCATACCAAATGTACGCGCTTCATCCGCGATGATTGGTACTAAACGCTCTTTGATCGATTGGTTTTTCAACATGACGTTCAGCGCACGAACGAACGCGATAGTTGTTGAAATTTCTTTAGATTGTTCTTCCAATAATTGGCTGAAATCTGCCAGTGCAGGGATATCTAGTTTTTCGTCAAAGGTTGAGCGACGAGCGGGTAAATAACCACCTAGCGCTTGACGGCGCTCATGCAGATATTTGTACTCTTCGGAATCTTTTTCAAACGTAATGTATGGCAGTTTTTCAATTTGCTCATCAGCGACTGGTACATTGAATTGATCACGGAAATGACGAACGCCATCCATGTTCATTTTCTTCACTTGGTGAGCAATATTTTTACCTTCTGCTGTTTCACCCATACCATAACCTTTAATGGTTTGCGCTAAAATAACAGTTGGTTTACCTTTAGTTTCTTGTGCTTTTTTGAATGCAGCATATACTTTCTTCGGATCGTGACCACCACGGTTCAGAGCCCAAATTTCATCATCAGTCATATCTTTAACTAATGCTGCAGTTTCTGGGTAACGATTAAAGAAATGCTCACGTACGTATGCACCGTCACGTGATTTAAAGGTTTGGTAGTCGCCATCTAAGGTTTCGTTCATTAATTGAACAAGTTTACCGCTCGTGTCTTTACGCAGTAATTCATCCCAACGGTCGCCCCACATAACTTTGATAACTTGCCAGCCAGCACCATTAAAGATACCTTCTAGTTCATTAACAATTTTACCGTTACCTGTAACTGGGCCATCTAAACGTTGCAGGTTACAGTTGATAACAAATACTAAGTTATCTAATTTATCGCGAGTGGCGATAGTAATTGCACCTTTAGACTCTGGCTCATCCATCTCACCATCACCAAGGAATGCATATACGCGCTGAGCTGATGTATCTTTCAGTCCGCGATTATCAAGGTATTTCAGGAATTTAGCTTGATAGATAGCATTAATTGGACCCAGACCCATTGATACGGTCGGGAACTGCCAGAAGTCAGGCATTAATTTAGGGTGTGGATAAGAAGACAGACCATTTCCACCAATTTCTTGACGGAAGTTATTCATTTGCTCTTCAGTTAAACGGCCTTCCAAGAACGCACGTGCGTAAATTCCTGGAGAAATGTGGCCTTGGAAGAAGACTAAGTCCCCGCCGTCATTGTTATTGTGCGCGCGGAAGAAGTGGTTAAAGCACACTTCATACAACGTTGCTGATGACTGGAAAGAAGCCATGTGGCCACCCAGCTCTAAGTCTTTTTTGGAAGCGCGTAAAACAGTCATTACAGCGTTCCAACGAATTGCAGAGCGAATACGGCGCTCTAAATCCATGTTACCAGGGTATGCCGGCTCATCTTCAACAGCTATTGTGTTGATGTAATCAGAATGACCAGATGCACCAGCGGCAATATTAACACCGCCTTTACGTGCTTCGCTTAATACCTGTTCGATAATAAACTGAGCACGATCAACACCTTCTTCACGGATGACCGATTCAATCGCCTGTAGCCAGTCGCGAGTTTCAATCGGATCCACGTCATTTTTTAACATATCTGACATGGTGTATTCCTTATCTGTTATCTATTTTATATGTTTATGTGGAGCCTATCTTCCTGCTATTTTTCAGTTGCCGTAAAACAGCGGGAAGATAGGCCCTGATGTAGTTGCCGCTTTAACACTCAATTAGAGTATTCACAATAATATAGACGCAGCAGTCAGGATCTATATTATTAATTCAAATCAGGATGTTGCTGTAACCGACGTAAAGAACGTTCTCTGCGAGTTTGCTCTCGGCTAATATCCAACAGTAAATCTTCGATAAAGGCTAAGTGACGATGAGAAGCTTCACGTGCCTTTTCGGGCTCTCTTGCCATTATAGCGTCAAAAATCTGTGCTCGATGTTCACTAACTGCTTTATACATTTCTTTACGGGTATATAAGAACTCAAAATTCTGACGAATGTTTTGTTCTAACATCGGGATCATACAGCGCAATAGGTGCAGCAAAACGACATTATGAGCGGCTTCAGTTACAATTAATTGATATTGTAATACCGCATCTGACTCTGCTTCTAATCCACCATTTTCTTGCGCTGTCTTAATTAATTCATAGCTTTGGCGAATCCGCTCAAGATCCTCATCGGTACCACGAAGTGCCGCATAATATGCAGCGATACCTTCAAGAGCATGACGAGTTTCAAGAAGATCGAATTGAGATTCAGGATTGCCTTCAAGTAGCTGAGCTAAAGGGTCACTAAAGCTTTGCCACATTTTCTTTTGCACGAATGTTCCGCCACCTTGGCGGCGAGATAAAAGGCCTTTCGCCTCTAATGTTTGAATTGCTTCACGCACTGATGGTCGAGATACGTCAAACTGTTTTGCAAGTTCGCGCTCAGGAGGCAGCTTTTCGCCAGGGCGTAGTGTCCCTTCGAAAATAAGATGTTCGAGACGCTGCTCTATTACATCTGATAACTTTGGTTGGCGAATTTTACCGTAAGTCATAATCTGCCATATTTATGAGTGAGTAATTATTGATTACGTATTACCCAGTGTTAATTGGTAATACCAATTTATTTATGGGTTAATAAAGTAACAAAGTATTCACTATCTGTCCATAAAGACCTTGCGCTAAATCATAAAATCCTGCAAATCTTAACAATTTTTTTTAAAATTTAGCATGAATTGATAACTAAATATGCAATTTGACATGACATATTTTAACATTAAAACCGATTTATTATGCTAATAAATGAAAACTGAATCGTTAAACCAACCAATAGACTGAATTTAAATTCATTAATAATAATTAATTAACCATATTATTCTATTGGCCGTACTTTTTACTCATCAAAACCATAATGATGTTAATAAATCGTTAAATTCACAACCGATTTTAAACTTAACTTAAATTCGCTTGGTTAAATTACACTCAAACCGATTCCTTATCATCTTAGAATAAAGTTGATGTAGAAAATAAAATAGCGTTGTAATGTTTCAATTGATAGGTGGATAAAAGAAATGCACAATGGGTCAATTGACTAGGGGCTACAAAATATTTTGTTGTAACCCCATAAAGATTTAAATCAACACTTAGATACTGTTAATCAACGAATGATCTAGATTCCTAAAGCCTACTTAACGTAAATAGCCACTCAAGATGAAACTACATCAACAATACTATAACTTAGGATCTCAGCTGAGGCAGCTTCGTGTATTAACCAAATTACTTACTGATTTTTATCAATAAAACGCATAGACAAATCCATGGCTTTAATATGTTTGGTTAGCGCACCAACAGAAATAAAGTCAACCCCTGTTTCTGCGAACTCTTTTATCGTATCTAATGTGACATCGCCAGAAACTTCAAGTGCAGCTTTACCTGCCGTTAACACCACAGCTTCTTTCATCATGACTGGAGTAAAGTTATCTAACATGATGATATCCGCTTGCGCTTTTAAGGCTCGTAATAACTCATCTAAACTTTCAACTTCAATTTCTATAGGGACATCTGGATGCGCGCTACGCGCTAATTCAACAGCTCGTTCGACTGAACCAGCTGATATAATATGGTTTTCTTTTATTAAATAAGCATCGGATAAACCTAAGCGATGGTTAAACCCTCCCCCCATCAACACTGCATATTTTAAAGCCGTCCTTAAGCCCGGGATAGTTTTACGTGTATCAAGTAACTTCGCCCTTGTACCAGTGATTTGTTTTACATATTCAGCAGTTATACTTGAAACAGAAGAAAGCGTTTGAATGAAATTCAAAGAGGTGCGCTCACCTGTTAATAGAATTTGGGATGGGCCCTGCATCTCACAGAGAACTTGGTTAGGAGTAACAGTTTCACCGTCTTGAACTTTCCAATCAATTTTGACTTGCCCGCCAAGTTGAAGAAAAACCTCATCTAACCATTGCTTCCCACAAAAAACGCCATGTTCGCGGGTAATAATTCGAGCACTCACTTGCGCATCTATATTTAACAGCTGGCCAGTGATATCTTTTTTATAATCAATAGACTGACCTAAATCTTCTTTCAAAGCCACACTGACCATAAAAGGAATATCAATTTGTAACCGCTCAAAAAGCATTTCACGTCTTTGCTGTTCATCATATCGCCGTATCGTCATTTTTAACTCCAAAATGTGCACTCGCTTTGTTTCATCTATGCTAATCTTTTCGTTTGCAGATAACGAGTGTTAACAAAAAAGAAAAGAGAATACTATGGATAACGATATGAAAATACACAATGGTTGGCTAAATAATGTGACTCATATCCCTTCTCCACATCATGATGAGCGCCCCACGAATACCATACCTTCTCTGTTAGTCATTCATAATATCAGCCTTCCACCTGGCCAATTTGGTGGCCCTTATATAAATCAATTATTTACAGGAACTTTAAACCCTGATGAACACCCATTTTTTAATGAAATCAAACATCTTCGCGTTTCAGCTCATTGCTTAATACGCCGTGACGGCACCATCATTCAATATGTCCCCTTTCATTTACGAGCTTGGCATGCAGGGCAGTCTTCCTACCAAGGCCAAGAAAAATGTAACGATTTTTCTATTGGTATTGAACTAGAAGGCACTGATTTCGAACCATTTACCGAAGTACAATATCAATCCCTTACTTATTTAACTAATTTACTTATAATTGAGTATCCACTAATTAAAAATAATATTACCGGCCACAGTAATATTGCCCCTGGTCGCAAAACAGATCCTGGCCCATTTTTTGATTGGGTATATTATAAGAATAAATTAAATAATAATTGAGTTATTGCTCCGGGTAATATCTATCTTGATCTTACCCGTAATACAAAACAGGTACATTTATCTTCACTCAATTTATTAAAAAACTCCACCTTCTATTTTATCTTTATTATTTATTGCGAAGCTGCTCGAAGAAAAATGCAATCTTACCTATTTTCCAATAAATATTTACAAAATGCTTCGCACTGCTTTTTTTAACCTCTAACTTTAACTAAAAAATCTAATTATGATAAAACCTCACTTAACAACGGAGGTTTTTATTTATGAATCAACAAGGATTTTCACTTATTGAAATTATGGTAGTAATTGCAATTATATCAATTCTAAGTGCTATTGCGATCCCTGGCTATCAAAGCTATATGCAAAAAGCAGCAATTACCGATGTACTCCAGACCGTTATTCCTTATAAGAACAGCATAGAAATATGCAGTTTTAATCGAGGGAGTTTATCGCAATGCAATGGAGGTAGTGATGATATTCCTACAAATATAACAGGGAAATACATTAATAAGATAGACGTTAAATCTGGAGTTATTACGTTCTCTACTGGTAAATCATTATCAGACTTAAAAGTCACATTAACACCAACCCTTCCAACCTTAGATAAACCCTTCAACTGGGCAGTTGTTTGCGAAAATAAAACTAATGCTAACTTAAAATCACTATGTGAAAAAACATTTATCTTTTAATTGGGAATATTTATGAATATATCTAATAATGACCAATTTATTTATAAAGAACTTAAGAGCTTATGTGATAAAAATTACATTATAATCATAGATTATAATCAAAAAAGGTTATCTATCGCCGCTGCTAAAAAACCGGATGATAACTTAATAGCCACATTAAAATTTATTGCTAGCGTCCCTGTCTGTTATGATATTTGGCCAAAAGAAAAAATAGACCATTATTTTAATAACACAGTACATGAAATAAAAGAGGAGGAAACAAATTATCATCCTCAAGAAACCGAACTATTAAACACATCATCCCCTGCAATTAATTTTGTTGAGGAATTATTAAAAACAGCAGTTCATAAACGCTCATCTGATATACACCTTGAACCAACCAAACAAGGGTTAAAAATTAGATTACGTGTAGATGGGAAGCTATATTTTATTCCCTCTCCTCCTTATGAAATTAATAGCGAAATTATTGCTCGTATAAAAATACTAGCAAAAATGAATATAGCGGAAAAAAGGCTTCCACAAGATGGTCAAATGAGTTGGTATTTTGACGGGCAAAATTATAGTATTCGTCTTTCTAGCATTCCGACCATTCATGGTGAAAAGTTAGTCTTACGTATTTTGAATACGCAATTAAAATATTCTTTAGAGCACATAGGGATGTGCTCTTCCCTTCTTGAACGGTTAAAAGAATATTTAAATCGGCCACAAGGATTAATTTTAGTCACAGGGCCAACAGGAAGTGGTAAAACAGTAACACTTTATAGTTATCTAGAATATTTAAATCAATCCTCAAGAAATATAACAACCATTGAGGACCCTATTGAAATCCCCCTACAAGGGATCAACCAAACCCAAGTCAATGAAAAATACAAACTTAATTTTTCTTTTATTTTGAGGGCGCTTCTACGGCAAGACCCTGATGTCATTATGATTGGTGAAATCCGTGATGAAGAAACCGCTAAGATTGCGACCCGAGCGGCTCAAACTGGTCATCTAGTTTTGTCAACACTGCACACAAATTGTACAATTAGTGCTATAGAGCGAATGAATCAATTGGGGATAGAAAATAGTCAACTTAAATCTTGCTTAAAAATGGTTATTGCACAGAGGCTAGTACGAAAACTTTGTCCTCACTGCAAAGAAACAATACCTAAAAAAACTGAATTGCATAATAACCATATAATCAATGAATGGTCTTCAAAAGGCTGTGAGCTTTGTTTTTCTGGTTTTATGGGAAGAATTGCAATTTATGAATATATAGATCAAAGCAATATCTGTGAAATCTTTAAAAATAATACATTAGAAAATCCAAATAATTTTGTTAGCCTTTTTGATGCAGGTATAGAATGCGTTGAAATGGGTGAAACCACACTTCAAGAAATCTATTCTATTATCGGAAATGGAGTAAATTAACATGTTTATTTATTCATATATTGCCATTGATTTTAAAAACCAATTAAAACACAGTACACTAATAGCAAAAAGTAAAAAACATGCTTTTATTAACATAACTGAAAGAAATTTAATTCCTATACAAATAAAATTAAAAACACTATTTACATTAGATAAAAAAAACATTAATTATCGAATTCATTTTTTTCATCAATTATCTTTATTATCATCATCAGGTATTAACCTCATACAATGTTTAAAAATATTGCATACTAACTGTCCCTTTCCATTTTGGACTGATATTATCGAAAATTCAATAATCCATATTGAAAAAGGAGAGAAATTTTCACAATATTTAAAAAAACATCCCACCATTTTTAATGACACAGTAATCAGTATTATTACCGTTGCCGAGAAAACAGGGCAGTACGAGGAAAGCTTTAGTACAATCAATTCAATTTTAGAGCATAACAATAAAGTATCTTTACTCATCAGTAAATCGACACGATACCCAATAATTCTATCATCTTTTTCTATAGTTTTATTAGCCATTATGATGATCTATGTTGTTCCTCAATTTGAAAGTATCTATCAAAATGTTAGACACGAACTACCACTCATTACAAAAACTATAACTTTCATATCAAGTTTCCTAAGGGAATATTTACCCTACTTACTTAGCCTTATTCTATTTTTATTACCTTTCATATTTAAATTTAAGGAAAAGGCACTGAACTTAATAAAAAAAACAATAATGCATTTATCCATATTAAAAAAATCATTACAACTTCATAATTTAAGTTTATATTTTTTAACGATGCATTCAACTATTAATGTAGGGTTATCATTATCTGAATGTTTAAAGTGTACTATTCAAACCATTAATAATAATCAATATAAAAAAGACTGCAAACACGTACATATGTCGGTACATAAAGGAGAATTACTCTCCTATGCTATGAGGCAAACTAAGTTTTTTCCTGATTTAGCTGTACAGCTAATGTCTATTGCTGAAGAATCTGGGAAAATACACTATTTTTCCAATTATTTATTCAAATATTATTCAGAGCAATATATTTTCATTACCGAAAAAAACCTAAAAAACCTTGAACCTATTTTACTCGTTTTAATTGCTATACTCGTGGGTATCGTCATGCTAGCAATGTATCTACCTATATTTAATTTAGGTAATGTTATAACTGAGTTATAAATAATTTCAGATAGATATAGATATTATGTTTCCCCTTTAATATATAATATATCGATTTATTTTTTAATCTATTCACAGTAATATTACTTTGGATGAAGACAAATGATTTATTTCAGTGTAATCTGTTTTTTTTCAACGAGTAAATGAATAATCATATGCCTTATATAGTTGCTTTAACAGGTGGTATTGGAAGTGGTAAAACAACTGTTGCAAACGAGTTTGCAAAACTTGGAGTTCCTCTAGTTGATGCGGATGTGATTGCACGACAAGTTGTTGAGCCTAACAGCCCAGCTCTAAAAAGCATTACTCGCCACTTCGGTAAGGATGTCATTCTTCCTAACGGAGCTCTAAATAGGCAGCGCTTAAGAGAAATTATTTTTTCCAAACCTGATGAAAAAAAATGGCTGAATGCTCTACTTCATCCATTGATCCAACAAGAAACACAAAAACAATTTCAACAAATAAATTACCCTTATCTATTATGGGTAGTCCCTTTATTGATTGAAAATAATATTCATCATTTGGCAGATAGGGTATTAGTTGTTGATGTTACTGTTGAAGAGCAAATTCAACGTACTCTAAAAAGAGATAAGACCAGTTTAGAACAAGTTACTAATATACTTAATGCACAAGTTAGCCGTGAAAAACGACTTGATTATGCCAATGATATAATAACAAACCATTCTCATGATAGGGATCTCTCAACCAAGGTAGCCGCGTTACATAACCAGTACTTAACACTAGCAAAAATAAAAAAATAGGAATTAAAATGGGCGAGTTAATTGCAACAAATTTTATTACTTATGAATACCCAATGAATGAAAAAATTCGTTCGTGGTTGCGCCTTGAAACACTTTTATCTCAAATTTATGAGCTAAGTAATATTACTTCCTACTCTACTGGTATTGCCTTTTTTCGTTCTGTTTCAGAATTAATTGAAATTCTTGATAGAGGCGAAGTACGTTCTGAGCTCATGAAAGAGCTCGAAAAACAACGAATTCAGCTAGCTAGTTGGGCTGAAGCCCCTAATGCCGATAACCAATTAATTTCTACATTACTTGAACAATTATCTGATACAACCGCCAAATTGATGTCAGCCTCACGTTTTGGCCACCATTTACGAACAGATAAAATTATCAGTATGGTACGCCAACGACTAAGCATCCCAGGAGGCTGCTGTAGCTTTGATCTCCCCACTTTACAGCTTTGGTTAAATATCCCGCAAATTGAAAGAAATAAAACCATCAATGGATGGCTGCAAAGCCTTGACCCACTTAATAATGCATTAAAACTAGTCCTTACATTAATTCGTCAAAGTGGTAATTTCGAAACAAAAGAATCTCATAATGGTTTTTATCAAGATAATGTCGAGGGTAAAGAGTTACTACGTATCAAATTATCAATTGAGCACCTTATTTACCCACAAATTTCAGGCCATAAAACAAGATTTGCATTGCGCTTTCTACATATCGACAGTGAGAATGGTATACTTCCAGATGTAATTAGTTTTGAGTTATCCTGTTGCTAGCTAGAGATATATATTTATGAGCGAAATCATTGAAGTAAACTGCCCAACATGCAAAAAGATAGTTGTTTGGAATGAAAATAGCCCTTTCCGGCCATTTTGCAGTAAGCGTTGTCAACTTATTGACCTTGGTGAGTGGGCTAGTGAGGAAAAAAGAATTGCGAGTCAAGGGGATATCTCTGACAGCGATGACTGGAGTGAACAGCCAGATAAATAAGACGTTAAGTCGCGACACAGTAAATTAAGTGGAAAATATATCATTGTGTATTTTCCACTTAATATCAATATCAGTTATTAAGCTGATTCACTTCTCTGCGTTAATAAATCGACAATAATACGGTTTGCCGGTGGGAACTCATCAGCAATAAGGTCATGTTGACAAACCCAACGCGAATCTTGCCCTTCTTTACCGTACGGTTCATTTTCCCACGCAGTAACGATAAAAAAATAAAGCGTAATGAAACGGTCATCAAACTCATGATCAACGCGATGAAATAACTCGCTCTTAGTCACTACAATTCCGACTTCTTCTTCAAGCTCACGAATTAATGCCGCTTCAGGTGATTCATTAATCTCAAGTTTTCCACCTGGAAATTCCCAAAAGCCAGCCATATGCGTGCCTTCAGGCCGTTTAGTAATAAAAATTTGTTGCTGGGAATTACGAATAATTCCAGCCGCGATATGCAAATGTTTTTTTTCCATAATTTTTTCGTCAAAAAGGCGGGTTACCCCGCCTTTTTTATATTAATGAGTTAATAATAAATTAATTTAAGCGACCGTGACATTGCTTATATTTTTTACCTGAGCCGCAAGGACAAGGATCATTACGACCAATTTTGTGACCTTGAGTTGCTATTTTAGCCTCGGTTTCAGTCATTAAAGATTCAGCACCCGCTTCATGGCTTAATTGTTGCCTTTTCGCTAAACGCTCAGCTTCTTCACGACGCTGTTGCTCTAATGCTTCAACCTCTTCAGGTAAACGAACTTGTACCTTAGATAAGGTGCTAATCACTTCATATTTCAATGCTTCAAGCATGTTAGCAAACATACTGAAAGATTCGCGCTTGTACTCTTGTTTAGGATCTTTTTGCGCATAGCCACGCAAATGAATGCCTTGGCGTAAGTAATCCATTGACGCTAAGTGCTCTTTCCATAATGTGTCTAATGTTTGCAACATGACACCTTTTTCGAAATTACGCATCGCTTCTGCGCCAACAATTTCTTCTTTACGATCATAAACTTCAATCGCTTTTGCCATAATACGTTCACGTAATGTTTCTTCGTGTAACTCTGGCTCTTTATCTAACCACTCTTTGATTGGTAAGTCGAGGTCAAAATCATTGACTAAACGTTGGTGTAACCCTTCGATATCCCACATTTCTTCAAGTGATTGAGGTGGAATATAGGCATCCATCGTAGTGGTTAATACGTCTTGGCGGATGCTATCAACCGTTTCTTTAATGTCGCCGCCATCCAGTAATTCATTACGTTGAGTATAAATTGCACGACGTTGGTCACTTGCAACATCATCATATTCAAGTAGTTGTTTACGGATATCAAAGTTACGGCTTTCAACTTTACGTTGTGCATTAGCAATAGCTTTGGTCACCCATGGGTGCTCAATAGCTTCACCTGGCTTCATACCTAACTTTTTCATCATTCCTGTAACGCGGTCTGAGGCAAAAATACGCATCAGCGCATCTTCCATTGATAGGTAAAAACGCGATGAACCCGCATCCCCTTGACGCCCTGCACGACCACGTAACTGGTTATCGATACGACGTGACTCATGACGCTCAGTACCAATAATATGTAAACCACCTGCGGCTAAAACAGCATCATGGCGAACTTTCCAGTTTGCTTTGATTTCGTCAATTTGCTCTTGAGTTGGTTCTTCTAATGCAGCAACTTCAGTTTGCCAGCTGCCGCCTAACATAATGTCAGTACCACGACCGGCCATGTTAGTTGCGATCGTTACTGCACCTGCTTGACCTGCATTTGCGATGATATCCGCTTCCATTGCATGGAATTTTGCATTCAGTACGTTGTGAGCAATTTTAGCTTTTTTCAATGCATTAGAAATTAATTCAGATTTTTCGATAGAAATCGTACCAACAAGAACAGGTTGCCCATTGGCGGTTCTCTCACGAATATCTTCAATAATTGCCGCAAACTTATCCGCTTCGTTCATATAAACGAGGTCAGGTAAATCTTTACGAACCATTGGACGGTTAGTTGGGATAACAATTGTATCAAGTTTATAAATTGAGCTAAACTCAAATGCTTCGGTATCCGCAGTCCCCGTCATACCTGCAAGTTTTTCATATAAACGGAAATAGTTCTGGAAAGTAATTGAAGCCAAGGTTTGGTTTTCATTTTGAATTTCAACCCCTTCTTTTGCTTCAACCGCTTGGTGTAAGCCATCAGACCAACGGCGCCCTTCCATTGTACGGCCCGTATGTTCGTCAACAATGACAATTTGGCCGTCTTTTACAATATAATCAACGTCTAAGGTAAACAATGCGTGAGCACGTAAGCCTGCCATTACATGGTGCATTAACATGATGTTAGAAGGTGAATATAAAGATTCTCCTTCATCCATTAAGCCTTCTTTTGCTAGAAGTTCTTCGATTAATACTAGCCCACGTTCTGTTATGGTTACTTGACGCGATTTTTCATCAACCGAAAAATGGCCTTCCCCTTGGAAAGTATCTGAATCTTCTTTCTCTTGACGTTGCAAATATGGAATAAGTTTATCTACTTTTTGGTACAGTTCAGAGCTATCTTCCGCAGGACCTGAGATAATCAGCGGTGTACGTGCTTCATCGATAAGAATTGAGTCGACCTCATCCACCAAAGCATAATGCAATTTACGCTGAACACGCTCTTCAGGGCTAAATGCCATGTTGTCACGTAAGTAGTCAAAACCAAATTCATTGTTAGTACCATAAGTAATATCTGCCGCATACGCTTCACGTTTTGCAGGTGGAGCCATACCTGGCAGGTTGATACCCACAGTTAAACCTAAGAATTCAAATAATGGACGGTTATTTTCAGCATCACGCTTGGCTAAGTAGTCATTCACCGTAACTACGTGAACCCCTTTGCCACTTAATGCGTTGATATAAGCTGGTAGTGTTGCCGTTAATGTTTTACCTTCCCCCGTACGCATTTCTGCGATACAGCGTTCATTCAGTACCATTCCACCGATAAGCTGTACATCAAAGTGACGCATACCAAATACACGTTTACTTGCTTCGCGAACAGTTGCAAATGCCTCAGGGATGATGCTTTCTAAACTTTCGCCCTTCGTTAAACGCTCACGAAACTCTACCGTTTTTGCTTTTAATTCATCATCAGATAACTTTTCGAAATCGGGTTCAAGACGATTAATTTTTTCAACTTCTTTACGTAAACGGCGCAAGGTACGGTCATTACGACTACCAAAAACTTTGGTCAAAATCTTTGTTAACATATTTTAATCTCTAATAATCAATTAATTGTTTTAAATTTTATGGCGCAAGACAGCACAGCACTAAGCTGGCTTGCTATGGGTAAAGATTAAGCTGTTAACGGGCCGGCACGAATGCCGTGGACTTGAGCAATCCAAATTGCAGGTTGGTAGGCAATAATATGGGGATAGTTATAATGACTAAATTGGATAACACTTTCATCCCACTGAAGTGAACGCTGTGCTAACATGGCATACAGCGTATCTAGCATCAACTGTGGGACAATAAGCTTTTCAGTCTCTTCTGCTGCCGTGTTTACATCATCGTCTTCCGTTGCCGAAAAAGCAAAAGTAAGCTGCCGAATGACATTCCTTACCGCATGTTGCTGCCAGTAATTAACTGAATAGGATGACGATGATGATGAAGAGCGCTGAGAATTCTGTTGAGAAAATAAATTGTCAAAGGCATTAACAGCTTGGCTCTGGCGATTAACGGGGGAAGAGTTAACCTGTGTGTGTTGAGATTCTGATAACGCATTTAAAATTGTAGGCAAGCCGACACCCGTGGCAACCACACCTAATAGTAGGTGGGACCAAAAGTATTTTCTTCCGAGTTGTCGCCAAAAATTTAAAATGCCCATCAAACTCTTATATAATGAATAAGTGACAAAATTATTATTTGTAATTCGTTGTTTCATTCTCAGCCGGAGCTAAAAATGAGAGATAGTCATCCACAAGCACTTTTTGATGTTCTTGAAGGATCATTGGCAACATCATCGAACACTTTACAAACTATTCAACGTAATGCAAAAGCGATTATCAAACTGAATCGTGCTGTAAAAGGGTTACTGCCGGCTGAAATCAAACCTATGTGCCGTGTTGCAAACTACCGTAATAGTATTATGGTCATTGAAGTGGCAAATGCCAGTTGGATGACCCGACTTAATTACGAAAAACTCAATCTTCTTTCTGCATTAAGAACGTCCATTCTACCATCTTTATCTTCTATCGACATCAGAATCAATCCCGATCTTATGCGAAAATCGAGGCAAAATAGCTCAGTAACTAAGCAAACGGCCTCAATGAGTCAAAAAATGAACGAACGCCAGATAAGCACACAAACCGCACAAGCACTTTTGAAATTAGCAGAGAATAGCCCGAAGGGATTAAAAGAAAGATTTGAGCGGCTGGCTGCACTAGCCGGAGAGAGTACTAGTGCAACCAACAGAAAGGGCTAACTTCGATTAGCTTTCGAAGATAGCTGCATAATCACGTCTTATGCAAACACCGCTGAAGGTGCTTTGAATGCGACAGGCAATTGAGCTTCGTCTTCAAATGTGACGAGATCCCAAGCTGATTCTTTCGCTAAAACTGCTTGTAACAGCTTGTTATTCAGTGCGTGGCCTGATTTAAACGCGGTGAAAGCGCCAATAATGTTATGTCCACACATGAATAAATCACCAATTGCATCCAACATTTTGTGACGAACGAATTCATCTTCAAAACGTAAACCATCTTCGTTAAGAACTTTATAGTCATCAACAACGATGGCGCAGTCAAAACTACCGCCTAAGCACAAGCCTTTTGATTGCAGATATTCAATATCACGCATAAAGCCAAAAGTACGCGCACGGCTAATTTGATTTACAAATGATTCCGCTGAGAAATCAAGTGAGTAGCGTTGTGTGCTACTATCAATCGCTGGGTGCTGAAAATCAATTGTGAAATCAAGGCTAAACCCATTATAAGGTCGCATTTCAGCCCATTTATCACCATCTTCAACACGTACTGTTTCTTTTATACGTAAAAATTTCTTAGCACAATTTAATTCTTCAATACCGCCATCAAGCAGTAAGAATACAAATGGTGCGGCACTGCCATCCATAATAGGGATTTCAGGCGCATTGACTTCAATAACAATGTTATCGATACCTAACCCTGCTAAGGCAGCATTCAAATGCTCAACAGTCGAAATACGCACGTTATCTTCGTTAACTAAGCAAGTACATAACATGGTGTCACGAACTGATTTCGCATCTGCCGGAAAATCAACCGGTGGATTAAGGTCAGTACGACGGTAGATGACCCCGGTATTGGCCGGCGCTGGACGTAATGTAAGCGTAACTTTCTTGCCGGTATGTAAACCAACACCAGTCGCTGTAATAATACGTTTTAGTGTCCGTTGTTTGATCATCGTATTTTTCTCGCAATGTTATAAGTCCTACTGATCATCATACAAGATAATCAGTAGGAAATTTTAGCACAAAAAGCGGAGAAACCAATATAAATAAAATTAATCGGCCTGCTTACGCAAGAACGCAGGAATATCAAGATAATCTGGTTCTTTATTTGTTTGCGTATTTTGGTCATTGACCGCTTTAGCCGCTGGCTTCTCTTCTGTTAATGAAGACATGCTATTTTGCATTTGCTGATAGCGCTGTTCCATTGACGCCTGCTGAGACATCTTGTTGCTAACTAGAGTAATTTCTGGACGTTTGTCCATACCAATACCTGTAGCAACAACAGTGACACGCAGTTCTTCGTGCATTTCTGGGTCAAGAGATGTACCGATTACCACAGTTGCATTATCAGATGCGAAGGCACGGATAGTGTTACCCACCGTTTCAAACTCATCCAAGCGCAGGTCGAAACCAGCTGTAATGTTAACCAACACACCACGAGCGCCAGACAGGTCAATGTCTTCCAATAATGGGCTAGAAATGGCCATTTCAGCGGCTTCTTCTGCACGGTCTTCACCGCGAGCTACACCTGACCCCATCATCGCGTAGCCCATTTCTGACATCACAGTACGCACGTCAGCAAAGTCTACGTTCATTAAACCTGGGCGAGTAATCAGTTCAGCGATACCTTGTACTGCACCTTTTAGTACGTCATTTGCCGCACCGAAAGCATCCAGTAATGAGATACCACGACCAAGTACTTTTAATAATTTATCATTTGGGATAGTGATCAATGAGTCAACATGTTTTGACAACTCAGTGATACCCGCTTCTGCGAATGCCATGCGCTTTTTACCTTCGAAATTGAAAGGCTTAGTCACAACAGCAACTGTCAGAATACCCAATTCTTTGGCAACTTCGGCAACAACCGGAGCTGCACCAGTCCCTGTACCGCCGCCCATACCCGCTGCGATAAAGACCATATCTGCGCCATCTAAAGCATTACGCAGCGCCTCACGGTCTTCTTCAGCGGCATTACGGCCGACTTCAGGGTTTGCACCCGCACCCAGACCTTTGGTAATACCTGTACCGATCTGGATAGTTTGTCCAACTGCGGTTTTACGCAGCGCCTGTGCGTCTGTATTGACAGCGAAGAACTCAACGCCTTCAATACGTTCACGCACCATGTGTTCAACGGCGTTGCCGCCGCCGCCGCCAACGCCGATGACTTTAATCACCGCATCGTTGGTTAGCTCCATTGGTTCAAACATAATGTCTCTCCGTTTTGTGCTTACTACTTTTGAAGCTAATAATATGCTTCTTTATCAAAATTAAAATTCTTTTCTCAGCCAACTGGTTATTTTACTAAACCACCCGCTAACTGATGCACGTTTTTCTACTTCGGTATCATCACCTAAATGGCTTTCTTTACCGTAATGCAGAAGCCCTACCGCTGTTGAATAATATGGCTCCTGCGCGTAATCCGTTAATCCTGTGATGTTGAGCGGTGTACCAATACGCACTTGCGTATGGAACACTTTTTGAGCGCACTCGACCAAACCGTCGATTTGCGCAGCTCCACCAGTCAACACGATACCAGCTGCCAAATGGTGTTTGACACCTTGTTGACGTAACTGTTCCTGTAAATTTAAAATTTCTTCATTTACTAAATTTAACAGCTCAGTATACCTTGGCTCGATCACTTCTGCTAAGGTTTGACGCTGTAAACTTCTTGGTGGTCGCCCACCAACACTTGGTACTTCAACGGTTTCATCTTTACTGACGATAGAACCGACTGCACAACCATGGCGCACTTTAATGGCTTCTGCATCACTGGGTGGTGTTCCAAACGCATATGCGATGTCACTTGTCACCACATTGCCTGCATATGGAATCACTTTCGTATGGCGTAAAGCCCCACCAGTATAAACCGCCATGTCCATTGTGCCGCCACCGATATCGACGACACATACACCTAATTCACGCTCATCTTCCGTTAAAACGCTATAACTTGCAGCGAGACCGGCAAAAATAAGCTGATCAACTTTTAACCCACAACGTTCAACGGCTTTGACGATATTCTTCGCCATATCGTTATGGCAGGTGATCAAATGAACTTTTGCTTGCATACGTACACCCGATAGACCAACTGGGTTTTTAATCCCTTCTTGGTAATCTATTGCAAATTCCTGTGGTATTACGTGCAAAATTCTGTGTTCATCACGTACACGTACCGATTTTGCTGTATGCACAACACTGTCAACATCTTCTTGCGTCACTTCTTCTTCTGAAACTGGCACCATACCAATCTCATTTTGACAACTGACGTGCTTACCTGATAGCGCAAGGTAAACCGATGAAATTTGGCAGTCAGCCATTAATTCGGCCTGATCAATGGCTCTTTGTACACATTTTACCACTGATTCAAGGTCGTTTACGCCACCTTTGTCCATTCCACGAGATGGACAACTTCCCACCCCAATAATATTAACCATACCATCGGGCAGAATTTCGCCAACAAGGGCTGATACCTTGGAAGTTCCAATTTCAAGGCCTACCACTAATTTTCTGTCCGTTGCTTTAATCATTTTTTCTGCCTAATTTTTGTTATTAGTCATCGTCTTTATTGTAACTCCGGTGGAGCATCGACCAATAGTGGCGCCCAGCCCACCGCAGCACCACTGGAATAACGTAAGTCAACATAGTCAACGCGTTTATCCGTTGTTTGCTGCAAAAGCGGATACAGTTCAAGGAACCGATTTAACCGCTCTGACACATCTTTCTTACCTAATTCGATTCTAACATCGTTGTCTAAAATAATTTGCCAGGCATTTCTGGCTGTCATCGATAATGATTTTAGCTTTAGGTTATGTGCTGCTAACGTGTTCTTAAAAACAGCAAATTCTTTAAGGACATCTTTTTGGCTACCTTGTGGCCCATACAGCAACACATAATCCCCTTTACCATTTTCGCTAACTGGCAAGTTAAATACCCTGCCTTGTTCATCTACCATGTTTTGATCATTCCACCTAGCGAATGGGCGGTATTCAACAATGTGAATTTTCAATTCATCTGGCCATTGTTTACGCACCGTCACTTGGCGTACCCATGGCATCATGCTTATTTGGTTCTGGATAGCGTTGACATCAACGGTCATAAATGTCCCCGGCTGCCCTAAAGCTAAAATGGCCTTTCTGACATCATCATTTGTGGTGTAATGGCGCTCCCCCGTTAACACCAATTTAGACATCGGCAACCTGTCAGCATCTTTCATCCAAGTCATCACCATCCAACCACTCCAGAGGATAGTGCCAAGCACAAATAGGAAGAAAAATAACCCACCTAAAAATGCACCATTACTCGGTCCTGAACGTGGATCCTCGTCATTATTCTGATTATGATGCCTAACGTTTAGTGCTGCTTGTGACATATCAACGAGCCAATTTTAAAATTTGTACAACTAACTGTGAAAAACTCATACCAGCCTGTCGAGCTGCCATCGGTACTAGACTATGGCTTGTCATACCCGGTGATGTATTAACTTCCAGCAGATAAAATTGACCATCATTATCTTGCATTACATCAACTCGTCCCCAGCCTTCGCAGCCAACGGCTTGGTAAGCTTTCAGTGCTAATTCTGCGAGCTCAGATTCGAGCTGTTCACCTAAACCACTTGGGCAAAAATATTGAGTTTCATCAGATAAATATTTTGCTTCGTAGTCATAAAAAATACCCGGTGGTTGAATACGAATTGACGGTAACGTGTTATCTCCCAACACAGCAACCGTGAACTCTGGGCCACTCAGCCATTTTTCAATTAACAACGTTTCATCAAATTGAAACGCGAGGTCCAAAGCAGCCGGCAATGACTCTAGGCTATCAACTTTACTCATGCCAACACTAGAACCTTCTAGACTAGGTTTCACAATCAGAGGTAGCCCTAACAATTGCACTTTAGCGACAATTTGCTCATGAGATGCCTGCTTATACTGCTGCTGTGTTAAGTAAACATATGGCGATACACTTAACCCTGCACCTTGCCATAATTGTTTTGTTCTCAGCTTATCCATACTCAGCGCTGAAGCCATAACACCACTACCGGTATAAGGGAGGTTTAGTGTTTCTAACAACCCTTGTAATGTACCGTCTTCACCACCTCGGCCATGTAACGCAATAAAAACTTTATTAAAACCTGCATCTTTCAAGGTTTCTACAGGGAAATCTTGGGGGTCAATAGGATGAGCATCAACACCTGCTTGGCGTAACCCCGCCAGCACAGCATTTCCTGACTGAAGTGAAACTTCACGTTCAGCAGATGAGCCTCCTAATAGAACCGCAACTTTCTCTGTCATTTTTATTCCTCAACCATCGGTGGCTGTAATTTTGCTTCAGCTAGGTTTTTAGCTATTTTACCAATATTTCCTGCGCCTTGAACTAAAATTAAATCATTTTCATCAAGAGTTTGAGCTAATATATGCGGAATTTGTTCAGTATCGGCAACATAAATAGGATCAATCTGACCACGACCACGAATTGTTCTGCACAATGAGCGGCTATCTGCACCCGGTACATGCTTTTCACCCGCTGAATAGACATCTAGCATTAGCAGTACATCTACCTGCCCTAAAACATTCACAAAATCATCGTATAAGTCACGAGTACGGGTATAACGATGTGGTTGGAATACCATAACAATGCGTTTATCTGGCCAACCCGCTCTCGCGGCTTTAATCGTTGCATCCACTTCTGTTGGGTGGTGGCCATAGTCATCGACTAGCATCACTTCACCCTCTTTGCCATTTACATTACGCAGAGGGAAATTCCCTAAGAAATCAAAGCGGCGCCCCGTACCTTGAAACTCAACTAGTGCAGATAAAATATGTAAATCGTCAATACCTTCTTCTGTGGCAACAGCTACTGCGGCTGTCGCATTGAGCGCATTGTGACGTCCCGGTGCATTTAGAACCACAGTCAGCTCTGGCATATTTTCACGAGCAATGGTGAAAAAGCCTTGATTTCCTTTTTGCTCATATTGCGTAATACGCACATCAGCATCTTCACTAAAGCCATAAGTAGTAATGTAGCGACCAATTTTAGGTAGCAACGAACGAATGACAGGATCATCAATACACATTACTGCACGCCCGTAGAACGGCAGATTATGCAAGAAATTAATAAATGT
The DNA here is from genome assembly GCF_011045615.1 of Providencia sp. PROV004. NCBI lineage: Bacteria > Pseudomonadati > Pseudomonadota > Gammaproteobacteria > Enterobacterales > Morganellaceae > Providencia > Providencia sp. PROV004. The sequence goes on along the minus strand of NZ_CP042859.1, from coordinate 1,459,259 downwards.
ATTCGTTAAATTATCGAAGTCGCCTTGGTAAGTATCCATATGGTCAGCTTCGATATTTGTCACGACCGCAACTAACGGTTGCAAATGTAAAAACGATGCATCGCTTTCATCGGCTTCTGCAATCAAGTAACGGCTACTACCTAAACGTGCGTGTGTTCCTGCTGATTTAACTAACCCCCCATTCACAAATGTGGGGTCAAGACCTGCTTGTGCATAAATCCCAGAAATCATTGCTGTAGTGGTCGTTTTCCCGTGGGTACCTGCAACGGCAATACCATGACGGTAACGCATTAATTCAGCCAACATTTCCGCACGACGAATAACAGGAATACGCAATTCTTTGGCGGCTTGAATTTCAGGGTTCTCACTCGAGATAGCCGTTGATACGACAACAACACTCGCGTCTTCAACGTTCTCTGGGCGGTGATTAAAGTAAATCGTTGCCCCTAATGCGGTTAATTGTTGAGTCACTGCATTCGGTGCTAAATCTGAACCACTAATTTCATAGCCTTCATTTGCCAACACTTCAGCGATACCACCCATGCCAGCACCGCCGATGCCGACAAAATGGATGTGCCTAACTCTTCTCATTTCTGGCACTGATGTTCTTAATTTCGCTAATTGTTGTGTATTCACTATATTTCTTCGCTTCTAATTAATTCGATATCAATTATGGCTAATATTATTTAGCCACTTCGCAAATCACGGTAGCAACTCGCTCAGTTGCGTCTGTAATTGCACAGCTATGCGCTTTTTCGGCCATTGAGAGTAATTCGTTTCTATCCCATTGTTCTAATAAGCTCGCCACAGCATCTGCGGTAAATTGTGATTGTTCTAAAATTTTAGCCGCTCCCGCTTTTTCTAGCGGTAATGCATTCCAATATTGTTGACGATCTTTATGTTGAAAAGGCACAAAAATAGCCGGTAAACCTGCGGCTGCAATTTCACTCACTGTTAATGCACCTGACCGACAGACAACAATATCTGCCCATGCGTAAGCTTGCGCCATATCATCAATAAATTCAGTAACTTTATACTCGGAATTGACTGAAACTTGCATATGTTCATTATACAATGCTTCTGTCGATTCCTTACTGCCTTTTCCCGCTTGATGCCAGATATTTAACTGTTTGCCTACTTTTTCAGCAACTCGCGGCATCACTTGATTTAGAATTCGAGCCCCTTGGCTGCCACCAACAACTAATACACGTATAGCACCTTCACGACCAGCTAAACGAACCTGTGGCGCAGGTAGTGCTAAAACATCTTCACGTACTGGATTACCGACAACTGGTGCGTTAGGAAATGCCCCCGGAAAGGCTTGTAATACTCTTTTTGCGATTCGAGATAACCATTTGTTCGTTAAACCCGCGATACCATTTTGCTCATGAAGTACAACAGGAACACCGCATTGCCATGCTGCAATACCGCCGGGCCCCGAAACATAGCCCCCCATACCTAATACAGCATCGGGTTGATAACGCTTAATAATTGTTTTGGCTTGGCGAATCGCTTTATAAATACGCCATGGCGACCCCAGTTGCGCTGCGATACCTTTGCCCCTGAGACCCGAAATTTGAATGAATTCAATATCGATACCATGTTTCGGCACTAATGTAGCTTCCATTCGGTCAGCCGTACCTAACCAACGGATCTCCCAGCCTTGAGCCTGCAAATAATGAGCCACGGCTAACCCCGGAAAAACATGCCCTCCGGTTCCACCTGCCATGACGAGTAATTTCTTTGCCTGACTCATTTAGTGCTCCTTACAAACGCCTGCGCTTTTTCAAGGCGTGTTTCAAAATCAATTCTCAGTAATATCGCAATGGCAGCAGCCATCACCAGTAAACTCGAACCACCATAACTAATTAGCGGTAGTGTTAAACCTTTTGTCGGTAACATACCTGATGCGGCGCCAACGTTAACTAACGCTTGGAAGGTAAACCAAATACCAATAGAACAAGCCAAATAACCACCGAATAATTGGTTTGACATCAATGCACGACGGCCGATCATCATTGCTCTAAATGCCAACATAAAGACCATCAGCAGAACCAATACAACGCCAAAGTACCCGAGCTCCTCAGCTAAAACCGAGAAAATAAAGTCTGTGTGTGCTTCTGGCAAATATTCTAATTTTTGTACTGAATTTCCAAGCCCTTGCCCAAATACTTCACCACGACCAAAGGCCATTAAAGATTGAGTTAGCTGATAACCACTTCCAAACGGGTCATCCCATGGATTCAAAAATGACGTGACTCGACGTAAGCGGTACGGCTCGAACCAAATCAAAGCCAATACCCCCACCGCACAAGCGGCAATACCAATAATAAAGGGGGCTAACCTTGCTCCTGCTAAAAACAACAACCCGAGAGTGGTAACCACTAAGACGATAACTGTCCCTAAGTCAGGCTGTAATAAAAGCAAAGACGCCATAACAATCAAAATACACATCGGTTTGATAAAGCCAAGAAAACGGGTTCTGACTTCATCAGATTTACGCACTAAATAACTGGATACGTAGCAAAACAACGTAAATTTCGAAATTTCTGCCGGCTGAATTTTTACCAAACCGATGTCTATCCAGCGTGATGCCCCGTTAACGGAACTTCCTGCAACCAACACCACGACTAGCATGCCAAGAGAAGCCATCAACAATATGAAGTTGTACTTCTCCCAAACCGCCATCGGAATACGCATAACACCTAGAGCTAAAATAAATGCGATAACGATATACACCACATCACGCTTAGCAAAATAAAACGGGTCTTCGGTTAAGCGCTGGCCAACTGGCATGGACGCAGAGGTGACCATAATAAAGCCAACCGCGGCTAAACCGAATGCCAACCACACCAATGTACGGTCGTAAAGCGTTGAGCCTGAAATCACGCCATTTTTTTCACCAATGACCCAATTTTTTAAACGCATCGCACCCGGTATCGTCATTAACCTAGCTCCTGGGCTAATTGAGCAAAGACAGTTCCACGCTGCTCAAAACTTTTAAACTGATCCAAACTGGCGCACGCTGGGGATAACAGCACCATGTCCCCCGCTTTTAGTTGAGGCGCAATTTGGCGTAAGCTTTGTTCCATCGTCTCAGTCAAAACTGATTTTTCAGGTGCCATATCCGCTAACTCTTTGCCATCACGGCCAAAGCAATATAAACGGTAGTTATCCGCAGCAATATATTGTTTTAATGGTGAAAAATCAGCTGACTTGCCATCACCACCTAATAATAAGTAGATATTGCCGTCCACATGTAACCCATTTAACGCCGCTTCAGTACTTCCAACATTGGTGGCTTTCGAGTCATTAATCCAGCGAACACCGTTATTGAATAACACTAATTCGAAACGATGCGCTAACCCCGCATAGTCTTTCAATACTTGAAGGCAAGCTGGGCGAGGAATACTCACCGCATCTGCCAGTGCTAGCGCGGCCAACGCATTGAGGTAATTGTGTTGGCCAGTTAAGTGCATCTCATTGACAGCGAGCAGCTCTTTTCCTTGAGCCACTAACACCCGTTTTTGGGTATCAAAGAAATAATCACCACTATTTAAGCCAAAGCTAATACATTCTTCCAAGGTATGATTGACAGGTAAGGTCAGTGCATCTTGTACGTTAACAATGCAGTTTTTAGCATCGTTATAAATTTTTAATTTAGCTTCACGATACTGCGCTAGACCTAATGGGTATCTATCCATATGATCTTCACTAATATTTAAGACTGTCGCGGCGGTCGCTTCTAAACTTGAAGTGGTTTCTAATTGGAAGCTGGAAAGTTCTAAAACGTATAGACGATGCCCTGCATTGAGTAATGAAAGCGCTGGCGTACCAATATTGCCACCAACACCAACTGAAATACCCGCAGCTTTAGCCATTTCACCAACCAATGACGTGACGGTACTTTTACCATTTGAACCTGTAATGGCGACAATCGGTGCATCGGCTTCACGACAAAACAATTCGATATCACCCACAATTTCGATGCCGTTTTCTGCCGCTTCCTGCAACTGAGGTGTTGCCAACGCAATCCCTGGACTCGCGACAATTAAATCGGCTGCCTGTAACCAGCTATTATTCAAGCTGCCACTATGGCATTCCACGTTCGCAGGGAGTTTATCTACCCCCGGAGGCACTGCACGGGTATCCATAACACGAGGCACAACGCCGCGCGCAAGGAAAAAATGAACGCAAGATAGGCCAGTGATCCCCAGCCCAATAATAACGACGTTCTTACCCTGATAATCGACCATCTTAACGCACCTTCAAGGTTGCTAGCCCAATGAGGACTAACATTAATGAGATAATCCAGAAGCGCACGATAACGCGAGGTTCTGGCCAACCCTTCAATTCATAATGGTGATGAATTGGTGCCATGCGGAAAATACGTTGCCCGCGCAATTTAAATGAACCGACTTGTAAAATAACGGATAATGTCTCAACCACAAACACACCACCCATAATCACTAATAAAAACTCTTGGCGCAGTAATACAGCGATAGTTCCTAGTGCACCACCAAGAGCCAATGAGCCAACATCACCCATAAATACTTGGGCTGGATATGTGTTAAACCATAAGAAGCCTAACCCTGCCCCCACAATGGCAGTACAGACAATCACTAATTCACCTGCATGTGGTAAAAATGGAATATGTAAGTAACTGGCAAAATTAACATTACCTGTTGCCCATGCCACTAATGCAAAACCTGCAGCGACAAATACCGTTGGCATGATAGCCAAGCCATCCAAACCATCTGTTAGGTTTACTGCGTTACTGGTTCCTACAATCACAAAGTAAGTCAGCAAAATATACAGCATGCCCAGTTGTGGCATCACATCTTTAAAAAATGGCACCACTAGCTGCGTTGCTGGGGTGTCTTTACCAATCGCGTACATGGAAAAGGCAACAATTAACGCAATCACGGATTGCCAAAAATATTTCCAACGTGCTATTAGACCACGAGTGTCTTTACGTACCACTTTACGGTAGTCATCAACAAAACCGACAATGCCATAACCAACTAACACAAGTAATACACACCAAACATAAGGGTTGTCTAAGCGAGCCCATAACAAAGTTGAAACGGTGATTGAAAATAAAATCAATAACCCGCCCATAGTTGGGGTTCCGCGCTTACTAAAGTGAGACTCAGGGCCTTCATTACGAACGACTTGGCCTATTTGCATTTTTTGTAAATAAGCAATTAAATGCGGCCCCATCCACAAAGCAATGGCAAGTGCCGTCAGCAAACCGACAATGGCCCTGAACGTCAAATAAGAAAAGACGTTCAGAACAGAAAACTTGTGGACCAACATTTCGGCAAGCCAGACTAACATTCGAAGCACTCCTTCAATGCATTCACAACATCTTCCATCGCGGAACTGCGTGAACCTTTAACTAAAATAGAAACAACGTCCTTCTGCTGTGCTAGCGGAATTAGTCGGGTTAATAAATCGGATTTCACTGTGAAATGCTCACCACATTCACTAAATTGGCTGATCAACTCACTTAATTGACCAACACTGAATACTTTGTCTAAGCCTGCTTGTTTAGCGGCGACACCAACACGCTGATGGCAATCTTCTGCATAATCGCCCAGTTCACCCATGTCCCCCACCACTAAGATGCGGTAACCTGGCATTTTTTCGAGAACATGGATTGCTGCGATCATCGAACCATCATTTGCGTTATAAGTGTCGTCTAAAACCACCTTGTGCTCCGCTAAGCGCACAGGGTATAACCGCCCCGGTACCGACTTCGTTTTCGCTAAGCCATTTTTAATATTGTCGAGGCTAGCACCGACTGAAATGGCTAATGCACTCGCCGCTAACACATTAGCGATGTTATGCAGCCCTGGTAATGGCAAGGTGATATCAACACTACCAACGGGAGTGTGTAACACAAAATCCGTTGTCAGCTGGTTCACTTGGATATCAGAAGGATAGAAATCCACTTTTGCTTGTGGCGTTAGTGAGTAATACCAAACGGTTTGACGTGGCTGAAACTGCCACTTTTCACTGTAGCTATCAAGGTTAACAATTGCAGTTCCTTCTTCTGGAATACCTTGATAAATTTCACCTTTCGCTTTAGCAACCCCTTCCGGTGAACCAAAACCCGCTAAGTGTGCAGCAAATAAATTGTTAACTAATGCGGCTTCTGGTTTGACAACATTGGTTGTGTAGGCAATTTCATTTGGATGATTAGCGCCCATTTCTATCACTGCAAAATCATCATCATGGGTTAAACGAAATAGGGTCAAAGGCACACCTATATCGTTGTTTAAATTACCAGCAGTATATAAGGTTTTACCGCGCTCAGATAAAATGGACGCAGTCATTTCTTTGACCGATGTTTTGCCTGAAGACCCCGTTAAGCCAACGACCCGGGCTCTACTCTGCTGACGAACCCATGCAGCCAGTTGGCCCATCGCGATACGCGTGTCTTTCACGATAATTTGTGGGCAATTCACTTCTAGTTTGCGCTCAACGAGTAACGCCTTAGCGCCCGCCATAACGACTTGCTGCGCAAAATCATGGGCGTCGAAGCGTTCACCTTTTAACGCAATGAATAGGCAATTTTCAGCAATTTTACGGCTATCAGTACTAACCGCGCTAACCATTGCATTGGTGTCTGGAGCTGATTCAATCAGCCCTTGGGTAATTTGTGCCAATTGAGCGAGTGTTAAAGGGATCATGCGATTACCCCCAACAAACGAGCTACCGTTAGACGGTCTGAGTAATCTAACTTGCGCTGACCAATAATTTGATAATCTTCGTGCCCCTTACCAGCAATCACAATCACATCATCAGGAGATGCCTGCAAAATAGTGTTTGTCACGGCTTCTGGACGACCCGGTATGGCCAAAGCACGGCTGGAATCTAATAAGCCCGCCATAATATCATTAATAATATCGATAGGGTCTTCACTGCGCGGGTTGTCGTCTGTGATCACGATTTTATCTGCATACTCTTCTGCAGCAGCCCCCATTAGTGGACGCTTGCCTTTGTCACGGTCACCACCGCAACCAAATACACACCATAATTGACCTTTGCAATGTAAGCGTGCTGCCGCTAAAGCTTTTTCTAAGGCATCAGGAGTATGCGCATAATCAACGACGACTGTCGGTTTATTCGGTGCACTGAATACTTCCATACGCCCACATACTGGTGATAATGAAGAGGTAGTAGCCAGCAGTTTATCTAACGGATAATCCATCATTAGTAAAGTTGCCATTGCCACTAATAAATTGCTGACATTAAATGCACCCATTAATGGGCTTTCAAAGCGCCCATTTCCCCATGAGGAATCAAAATGGATGCTGGCACCTTTATCGTGATATTCAACCTCAGTGGCTTTTAGCCATGGGCCTTGCCAGTCATTTGGGATACGGTTTTCCATGGTCACTGCGCACGCCTGTGGTAAACGTTGTAGCCATTTCAAGCCAATAGCATCATCCGCATTAATGATTTGCGATTTTGTATTATGCGTGGAAAACAACAGCCATTTTGCGGCTTCATAGCTTTCCATATCGCCATGATAATCAAGGTGATCACGACTTAAATTGGTAAACACCGCGGCATCAAACTGTAAGGCAGCAACTCGGCCTTGCACTAAGCCATGGGAAGACACTTCCATCGCTGTTAATGTCGCTTTTTGGTTCAATAATTGGGTCAATTCAAGTTGGATATCTACCGCAGAGCCGGTAGTATTTTCGCTTGGCGACACATGGCCTAATAGGCCATTACCCACGGTTCCCATTACAGCGCTAGTTTCCCCTAGCCCTTGAGCCCACTGAGCAATTAATTGTGTCGTCGTTGTTTTACCGTTTGTACCCGTCACACCAACGAGTTTCATATTAGCTGATGGCTGCTGATAAAACTCCCCCGCAAGGGCTGATAAACGATTATTCAGGTCATTTAAATAAATGACAGGGACGCCATGAACGAAACGAATTTCACCTTCAACAGCTTCACCTTCCGCTTCCGCTATCACAGCAGAAACCCCTTGAGCAATTGCTTGAGGAATATAGTGTCGCCCATCTGATTGATGGCCTTTTATTGCAATAAACAGATCGCCCGCGGCAGCCTTTCGACTGTCTAGCGTCATCTCACGCAGTGAGATTGGAGTTGTGCTCACACCAAAGGGTGAGAGTAGATCACAAAGATTACGATCTGCCACTTTTAACCTCTTTTTGACTATTTACAATTTCATTTTGTTCATTTGGTTGCAATGCATCGGGTTCAACGTTCATCAACCGTAGAACCCCTCCCATGATTGAACCAAATATCGGTGCAGATACCGCACCACCGTAGTATTTACCTGCACTAGGCTCATTGATGAGCACTACTAACGCATAGCGTGGGTTACTCGCAGGAGCCACACCCGCGGCGTAAGCTAAATATTTTTCAACGTAACGCCCTTCAGGACCCACTTTCTTCGCAGTCCCTGTTTTAATAGCAATGCGATAGCCTTTAATTGCTGCTCGTGCTCCCCCGCCTCCGGGTAAAGCCACACTTTCCATCATATGAACCACTGTTCGCATGATCGGCTCAGGAAAAACACGTGTTCCTGATACAGGAGGGTCAACCTTCGTGATAGATAATGGCCGATAAATACCAAAACTACCGATAGTTGCGTAGGCTCGCGCTAACTGTAACGGTGTTACCATTTGCCCGTAGCCAAAAGAAAAGGTGGCCCTTTCTAAATCAGACCACCGTGTTTTTTTACTTGGAAAGATGCCACTACTTTCCCCGACTAACCCCAGATTAGTCGGCTTGCCAAACCCAAAGCGGCTATACACATCCACCAGCTCAGTGGCAGGCATCGCTAACGCAAGTTTTGAAACACCTACGTTACTCGACTTCTGTAAAATCCCAGTAATTGTTAGTTCAGCATACCGTGCTACGTCTTTGATCTCATGACCACTAATACGATATGGATAAGTATTAATTACTGAGTTTTCTTTAATAATTTTGTTGTGTAGCGCACTCATTACCACCATGGGTTTCACTGTTGAGCCCGGCTCGAAAATATCGGTGATAGCACGGTTACGCATCGCATCCATTGATGTACCCGTTAAATTATTTGGGTTATAGGATGGACTATTTGCCATTGCTAAAATTTCACCGGTATGAACATCCACTAAAATTGCTACGCCTGATTCAGCTTTATTTTCCTGTACACCACGTGTTAATTCACGGTAAACAATGGATTGAATGCGTTCATCAATACTTAATGTCAGATTATGCGCAGCTTGACTGTCAACAGAGGAAATCGTTTCAATCACTCGCCCATTACGGTCTTTGCGAACTGTACGTTCACCTGGTGCACCTTTTAACCAACGGTCAAAGCTTTTCTCGACACCTTCAATACCTTCGCCATCAATATTTGTTACCCCCAATAAGTGAGCGGTAACTGGGCCTGATGGATAATAACGACGAGACTCTTTGCGTAAGTAAATACCAGGTATTTTTAGTTTTTTAACGTAATCGCCAATAGATGGGTTAACTTGACGCGCTAAATACACAAAACGGCCTCTTGGATTGGCCGATATTTTGCTGGTAATTTGTTCTAATGGGATCTCAAGGGCATCCGCTAATGCTTTCCAGTGCTCGTCATTGCTGATCCCCCCTTTTTCGAACACTTCTTTGGGGTCAGCCCAAATTGCATTAACTGGCACACTCACCGCCAGTTGCCGCCCTTCTCGGTCGCTGATCATGCCTCGGGAAGTTGCGACTTCTTGCACTCGTAAAGAGCGCATATCGCCTTCTTTCACCAGTTTCTCTGGTGCGATAATTTGCAGATAAGCCACCCGCGTCAGCAACCCTGCTAACGCCAAGACAATGCATCCGCACAGCAAAATAAAGCGCCAGCGGACAAAGCTGGTACTTTCTTCTTGTTTCTTATTTTTCGCTGTTTTTGGTGCTTTCATTAGGAACCTTTTTATTGCTTAGAAACAATAATTTTTTCTTGTGATGGTTCAACTTGTACCATCTGTAATTTTTCAACCGACAAACGTTCTATTCGGCTATGGCTCGCAAGGGCGTTTTCTTCAAGGATCAAATTGCGCCATTCGATATCTAATAAGTCTTTTTCTTCATACAATTTATCTTTAGCTGCCGTTAACAAACGCGTTTCATGTGCGGTAGTCACAACAAAAACGGCACTGATTATAATTGCAGCCAATAAAATCAAAGGAACGATGCCATAACGAAATAAATCACGCCCAATGACGCGAGCTAGGCTGTGCCTTTCTGGAACCATTATTCCGCCGCCTTTTCAGCAAACCGCAACACAGAACTCCGTGCGCGAGGATTTTCGTCAATTTCGTTTTCCGAAGGTTTCATCTTACCTAGGTCACGTAACTGCGCTGCGCCTAACTCTTTAATCTGCGCTTCAGTCAGTGGAATACCGGCTGGCACTGATGGTCCTTTACTATTTTTGCGAATAAACCGTTTTACTAATCTATCTTCCAAAGAATGGAAGCTGATAACCGATAAGCGCCCTTGTGGTGCTAAAACGTTCATAGCGCCTTCTAACGCTTTTTCAATCTCTTCCAATTCGCTATTAATATAAATACGAATCGCTTGGAAGCTACGTGTTGCAGGGTGTTTATGTCGGTCTTTCATCGGACTGACTTTGGCAATTAACTCTGCAAGATGCCGTGTACGTGTTAATGGCTCTTCCTCTGGGTTATGGTTACGTTCAACAATCGCTCTCGCAATTCGTTTCGCAAAACGCTCTTCTCCAAAGGTTTTCAATACCCAAGCAATGTCATCCGCTTCTGCGTCCATCAACCATTGCTGTGCGGATTGCCCTTTGGTTGGGTCCATTCGCATATCTAACGGCCCGTCACGCATAAAGGAAAAACCACGCTCTGGGTCATCTAACTGCGGTGAAGAAACCCCTAAGTCAAGTAATACGCCATCAATTTTCCCTGTTAACCCTTCTTCTTCCACATACTCTGCAATCGCAGAAAATGGGCCATGCTTAATCATAAAACGCGGGTCATCGATAGCCTGTGCCGCTTTTATGGCTTCTGGATCACGGTCAATGGCGATTAACCTTCCTTGTGCGCCAAGCTGGCTTAATATCAACCTTGAATGGCCACCACGACCAAAAGTGCCATCGATATAGATACCGTTAGGTTTAATGTTTAAACCGTTCACGGCTTCATCCAGTAATACTGTTACGTGTTTAAATTGCTGTTGCGTCATTATTAAAGTGACAAATCCTGTAAGCGGGCTGAAAGTGGTTCATTGGTAAGGCGCTCAGCGGCAATATCATCTTCCACTTGCTGATACCAAGTCTGTTCATCCCAAAGTTCAAATTTATTAATCTGGCCAACCAACATGACCTCTTTGGTTAGCCCTGCGTGTTGACGCAATGTACTGGCTAACAAAAGACGCCCCGCGTTGTCCATTTGGCATTCACTTGCATGACCTAATAACAGCCGTTGCACGCGTCGTTCTGCTGGGTTCATCGTCGATAGCCGAGAAAGTTTTTCCTCGATAATCTCCCATTCAGGTAAGGTATAAAGCAACAGGCATGGCTGGTGAAGGTCAATGGTACAAACCATTTGCCCTTTCGATTCCTCGTTCAGCATTCCTCGATAACGAGTTGGCACGGTTAGACGCCCTTTGCTGTCGAGATTAACCAGTGTTGCCCCACGAAACATACCCGATTAACCCCCTTTTATTTTCCACCCACCCACTTTACCCCACAATTCACCACATATAAAGTTTACGAATGGTATGAAAACGTTGTCAAGCCAGTAACATCCGGCTTTAGCTTTATTTACAGAACAATTCAGAAAAAATAAGGGGAGGTAAAATCTAACTTGGAAATAAAATGGGAAATAACAAGTTGATATGATTAACATATTTTATTAAGTATCACCTAAATAAGCGCTAACATAATAGTTTGCTGTAAAATCATACAAATTAATGGAAATTCAACTTATGTCTCATTTTTAATCAGTGTATCTTGTACCGGTTATTTACTTCTGTTGAGTCCTCAAATAGTCATTAATTTTTAAATAGGCCCAAAACGTGCTGCCAATAAAATAAAATCATTACATATCAATAGAATAAATAACTGTTTTAATAAACAGTAATTTAATTCAAAATATTTATCGCACAAATCAGTAATACAACCATAATAAATTTATATTAATTTATTTATCCGATTTAGCTTTCATTTTAAAATCCGCAACAAACCAATTAAGATAAATCCTAAAGTTAAATATTTACCTAATTTTTGCCTATAAAAAAAAAGCCCCTACAAGATAGGGGCCGTTATATTACTCATTATTGTGACCAACATCACTCATTATCGTGTAAATATTCACTGTTCGATTAAAGTTAAGTCTATTTTATTACTGCTTACGACCTAAACTTCCACGGCGACATAAATCACGACGAATACGTGTAATACCAGGTTCTGGTTTTTGCTTTTCATCAAGGCTGGCAAGCACCAATTCTAAGATGCGTTCAGCGATGTCTCTATGGCGCTGTGCCAAAGAAAGCACTGGGCATTCAAGGAAGTCTAATAATTCATTATCACCAAATGTGGCAATAACCATATGCTCAGGTAAACGACCACTGCGCTTCAATGCGACATCTAGCACGCCTTGTAGTAAGGAGAATGATGTTGTAAATAGTGCGTCTGGCATCTTGTTGCCACTATCAAGCCAATGAGCAAAAACCTCTGCGGCTGAATCGCGTTCATAGCTATTTGCATACAGGTAATCAATCTTGCGCGGGTCTTCATGCCATGCTTTACGGAAACCTTGCTCGCGCAGGTAACTGACTGATAATTCAGGTAACGCCCCCAGATACAATACCGATTCAGCTTTAAATTTGCGTAATTCTGCTGAAATCATGAAAGCATCTTCTTGGTCATCACCAACAACACTAATAAAGTGTTCTTTTTCAAGGGCTCTATCCAGTGCGATAATCGGTAAAGAACGATTCGCCCAACGCTGATAGAACGGGTGTTCTGGCGGTAATGCTGTCGAAACAATTATGGCATCAACTTGTCGTTGTAAAAGGTGTTCAACACAACGAATTTCATTGTCGGGTTGGTCTTCTGAGCATGCTATCAACAATTGATAACCACGCTGACGCGCCTGCCTTTCAAGGTAATTTGCTATACGGGTATAGCTCGTATTTTCCAAGTCAGGGATCACTAACCCTATAGAACGGGTACGCCCTGCTCGTAGCCCCGCAGCAACTGCATTTGGATGGTAATTGTGCTCTCTGACGACTGCCATCACTTTTTCTACAGTTTTATCGCTGACTCGATACTGCTTGGCCTTGCCGTTGATCACATAACTAGCCGTTGTGCGGGAAACACCCGCTAGACGGGCTATCTCATCCAGTTTCACGTTAACCTCTTTACAATTTTGGGAATAGCCCCGAGTCATTCGGGGCCTTAAACGCGATTATTCTACCTTCGGAAGATAAATTTTTCATCGCATAATTTTATCACCGCGCGAAACACCGACGATCCCTGAGCGTACAACTTCAACAATTTCAGCAACACCACGCACTGATTCGATGAAAGCGTCCAGTTTTTCGCTTGTCCCCGCTAGCTGAACGGTATAAAGCGTTGGGGTGACATCAACAATTTGTCCACGGAAAATATCTGCACAGCGCTTCACTTCATCACGCCCATATCCAGAGGCTTGTAGCTTCACTAACATGATTTCACGTTCGATATGTGCTGACGCTGTCAGCTCACTGACGCGCAACACATCAACTAGTTTATGCAATTGTTTCTCAATTTGCTCCAGAACCTTTGCATCCCCTTTAGTTTGGATAGTCATACGTGACAGGGTTGGGTCATCTGTTGGTGCAACGGTCAAACTTTCAATATTATAACCACGTTGAGAGAACAGACCTATGACACGGGACAAAGCACCTGATTCATTTTCTAATAAAACGGATAAAATACGACGCATGATCAGGTCCTCTCTGTTTTGCTCAACCACATTTCATCCATTGCACCACCACGGATCTGCATTGGATAAACGTGCTCAGTTTCATCAATATTGACGTCAACGAAAACTAATCGCTGATTTTCATTCACTTCAACAAGGGCTTGTTTTAGTTTTTCTTCTAGCTCATCAGGTGTTGCTATCGAAATACCAACGTGGCCATACGCTTGTGCTAACTTTATGAAATCAGGCAATGATTGCATGTAAGATTGTGAGTGACGGCCTTGATAAATCATATCCTGCCACTGTTTTACCATGCCTAAGAAACCATTATTTAAGTTGAGCACTAAAACCGGTAAGCCATATTGCAGAGCGGTTGAAAGCTCTTGAATGTTCATCTGGATGCTACCATCCCCTGTCACACAGACAACGGTCGATTTTGGATGCGCTAATTTCACCCCTAGAGCAGCAGGTAAACCAAAGCCCATCGTGCCGAGTCCTCCTGAGTTTATCCAATGGCGAGGTTTATCAAAGGGATAATACAATGCGGCGAACATTTGGTGCTGCCCAACGTCAGACGTTACATACGCTTCACCTTTCGTTAAACGATAAATCATTTCAATGGCTTGCTGTGGTTTAACTTTTGTTTGGCTTGTTTCGTAACGTAAACACTGTTTGCTGCGCCATTGCTCAATTTCTTTCCACCACGCAGTGAGTGCTTGGTTGTCTTGTTTGGCTGAAGCTTGGTCTAACTGACCTAACATTTGTTTTAATGTGAGTTTTGCATCGCCAACAATTGGGATATCGGCATTGACCGTTTTTGAGATAGACGTTGGGTCAACATCAATTTGAATGACGGTCGCATTTGGGCAATATTTTTCTAAATTGTTCGTTGTTCTATCATCAAAACGAACACCAACAGCAAAAATCACATCCGAGTTATGCATCACCTTGTTGGCTTCATAGGTTCCATGCATCCCAAGCATTCCCACGGATTGCTTGTGCGTTTCTGGGAAAGCCCCTAATCCCATTAAGGTTGATACCACCGGTAATTGCAGTTTTTCTGCCAACTCTATAAGTTCAGCAGAGCAATTCGCGTTAATCGCCCCTCCGCCAATATAGAAAACTGGTTTTTTGGCTGAAACCAATTTAGTTAATGCTTTTTTGATTTGGCCTTTGTGTCCTTGTAATGTAGGGTTATAAGACCGCAAAGAAACGTTCTCTGGATAACGGTAAGCAAACTTCAAAGCTGGGTTAACGGTGTCCTTAGGAAAATCAATCACCACAGGCCCTGGACGGCCACTTGCTGCAATATAAAACGCTTTCTTGATGGTTTCAGGAATTTCTTCTGCGCTTTTAATTAAAAAACTGTGCTTGACTATTGGCCTTGAAATTCCAACCATATCGCATTCTTGAAACGCATCGTTACCAATTAGCGAGCTTGCAACCTGCCCTGATAACACCACCATTGGTACGGAGTCCATATAAGCCGTCGCAATACCGGTAATCGCATTTGTTGCCCCAGGACCAGATGTCACTAAAACAACCCCAACATCCCCTGTTGAGCGTGCATAACCATCTGCCATATGAACGGCGGCTTGTTCATGGCGCACTAAAATATGTTCTACCCCACCAACTGTATGAAGTGCATCATAAATATCTAATACCGCACCGCCTGGATAACCAAACACGTGCTTTACTCCTTGGTCAATCAACGACTTGACGACCATTTCCGCTCCCGACAACATCTCCATGAGTTTGCCCCCAGACATTATTTGCAAGTGAAGAGGTATGAACTACCTCTTTATTTTTATCATTAAAATTGTGAAATTCGTGCTATTAACATATCGCTCTGGCTGAAACGAAGCAAACACCATTTCAGTGCAAGGATCACGAAACTTTCACATCATCTTGAACATGGGTATTTGATAGATAAATTGACTGCGTATAAAAATAATGGGAGAAAGAATGACTGCTATGAATGGAAAAACAGTGCAACTTTAATTAGTTGGAACCATTCTGATTTTAATATTAAGTGATAATCTGAATAAATAAATATGAATAGAACAAAAACAAGACCTGACCTACCCATAATACAGGTAAGTCAGATAATTAGATGGTAAATTATTCTTTGTACATCGATTCAATTTCTAATTGATAGCGCTCAGAAATAATTTTACGGCGCAGTTTCAACGTCGGCGTTAATTCACCTTTTTCCATTGAAAATGTGGTAGGTAGTAATATAAAACGCTTAACTTGGTGGAAATTATCGATATTTTTTTGCAAATCTTTTAAACGGCTCTCAAATAAGGCCACAATATTTGAGTCTTTTAAGAGTTCTAAACGATCTCGATATTTCAGGTTTATTGAATGGGCATATTCTTCTAAGCTGTCATAACAAGGCACGATCAGCGCTGAAACAAACTTGCGTGCATCCGCAATAACTGCAATGTGTTCAATAAACTTGTCTTGCCCTAATACCCCTTCAATCATCTGTGGTGCAATATATTTTCCGTTAGACGTTTTCATTAAATCTTTTAGCCTATCCGTAATATATAAATTGCCTTGTTCGTCAATCTTTCCTGCATCACCCGTTTTTAGCCAGCCATCTGCTGTAAACGTATCCAAGGTTTCAATTGGTCGATTGAAATAGCCTTTCATGACCACTGGCCCTTTTACTTGTATTTCATCGTCTTTACCAATACGCACTGAAACAGAAGATAGTGGTGTACCTATCGAACCTAATGGGTATTTACCTTCTTCCCAGCAAGATACCGTGGCACAGGTTTCTGACATACCATAGCCATATTTAATATTTACCCCTGCTGAAAGGAAAAATGCAATCACATCGTCATCAAGACGGGCGCCAGCTGCTGGCATGAAACGAATTCGACCGCCTAACCCTTCGCGAATTCTACTGAGAACCAGTTTATCAACCATCGGAAAAATAGCGCGGTTAACTAAAGAGGGTTTGTGGCCTTTTGCTAAGGCTTTCACACGGCGCTTGCCAAGAGATATTGCACAGCGAAATAGCGCCCTACGGATGAGAGGTGCTTTGGCCACTTTACTGTGTATTGCTGAATAAACTTTTTCATAAAAACGGGGAACCGCACACATCACAGTCGGTTTTACTTCCGTTAATGCTTCCCGAACTTGATTGGTGTCTGTTAAATAAACGTTTAACGCCCCAACGTGCATAACGTAAAAGCTCCACGCACGTTCAAAAACATGTGAAAGTGGTAAAAAACTTAAAGAAACATCATCAGCAGTTAGTTGTAATCGTTCGTCATGGAGATACAGTTGGGCAGCCATGTTGTAGTAATCCAACATAACGCCTTTGGGCTCCCCTGTAGTGCCTGATGTATAAATGATGGTAAATAAATCACCGAGATTATGTGCAGCGATGCGCTCATCAAGTTCCGTTTGGTATGCGGTTTGTGCTTGCGCCATAAATGTGGATAAATGCAGGGTGTCGATTGAAATATCAGCCAACTCAACATTGTCGTTCATCACGATAATCGTCGTTAATTGAGGACAAAGAGCTGGCAATTGGCATGCAACTTGATATTGCATATCGTCCCCAACAAACAACACTTTAATATTGGCATCATTAATAATATACGCCGCTTGCTCAACACTGCTAGTTGCATAAAGTGGCACTGTGACAGCCCTAATTTGTAACGCGGCAAAGTCAACCAATGACCAATTCATGCTGTTATGGGCAAATAACCCAATATTTTCTTGTGTGATAACGTTTAATGCTAAGAGACGACGAGAAATCGCTGATGTGTGATCGCCTACCTCGCCCCAAGTTAATGAGCTCTGTTGCCCGTTATCCCATTGACTGAAAGCTATCCGGTTCGCCGATTCGTGTGCAGTAACCCTGCTACGTAAGCGATTAACCAAGTGGTATGGATATAGATTTTCAGTAATCAAAGTGTATTCCCTATAGCTCATTATCGATATAAGTTACTCGGTACATTCACAAGCACTTAACTATTCTTATTATTTCAGCTTACAAGTGTTAGCTGAATATTCGCAGTGTATCGACTAAAGAGATGCGTGAAAAGCATTTATATGTAAATTTTGTGCAAATGTTATGTCTGCTACAAAACTCATCATAACGCTCACGATAATGAGTTAATTACCTTGTTGGCGTATCTATCTTTGTTATAAGCACGTCTATAGAAATATAGAGGTTATTGGCTTTAAGGGGCAATTTCATTTGTTATTGCCCCTTAACAATATGCGTTATTTATTGCTCACAATGTCTGAGCTCGCCAACAACCTCTAACAATTTTTAAATAGGAGTACTATGCAGCAACAGCCTGTTCAGAGAGTTCCTCAATCAACTGATTAAATTGAGATTTCATCCATTGATGGCCTTTATCCCTAACCGTTGATTCATGCCAAGTTAAATAGCAAGGCAGTGTATCTCGAAGCCAAGGCAACGTTAATGTCCGTAATTTTAGTTGTCCAAAGTAATGACTCACTAGCCATTTTGGCACAATAGCGACGAGATCAGTTTGAGCAACAAGACTCAGGACACTATTTAAGTCAGTACCTTGATAGCTAATCGTATGCGATAACTCAGTATTATTATAATAAGGTTTACTAAATGATCCCATGTTATCCATTGACATAATAGCATGACGTTCATTATTTAATTCAATTTCAGAAATTGAATTACCAATATGTGGGTGATGACTAGCCACCACTAATACCAATTCATCATCAAATAAAACCTGATGTTGAAATTCTGTCTTTTCTAATTGATTATAGCCAAGGAAAAAATCCATTTCTTGGTATTTTAATTGATGAGCAATTTTATTATCCATAAAAGAATGAATGACTATATTAATATTAGGCGAAACTACCTTAAATTTTTCGACAATAATAGCAGCTAGACGAATATCTAACGGTGAACAAATAGATAAATTAAATACTCGATCACTAGTTTGTGGATTGAAACCTGCACTAGGTAATTCATTATGAACTAATTGTAATGCTTGCCTAATAGGCCCGAACAGTTGCTTAGCACGAGATGTCGGCTGAATACCACGCCCATACCGGACAAACAACTCATCATTAAACATTGATTTTAAACGTGAAACTGCGTTACTCACCGCAGGTTGAGACATCCCTAGAACTTGCGCTGCTTTTGTTACGTTTTGCATCTGCATAACCACGTCAAAAACCGTTAATAGGTTGAGATCAACATTACGTAAATGAATATCGCTACTGTCTTTTTTAGCTGTTGAAATTGTATCAAAATCAGTCATTTTTTACTCCACTAATATATTTATCATTTTTCATTAACGAAAAGAGTCATTCATCTTAAAAAACCGACGAATATATAAATTCATTAAATATTATTCTTAAAACAACTTATAGATAATAAGTCATTTCGCTTTCCCTGCATTTATTAAAACGACGTTTATATTACTTTACCTATTAATTAAACTTGCAGTATAAATATCATTATAAAACGTAAATATTCATCAAAATAATGAATGATAACCACTTATTAGCATTGCAATCACTCACCGTAAAAATAATAAAGCAATTTTTGCAAGAAATCATAATAAATCGTATGTAGAATCAATAAATATTCTCATTATCAGATTATTTTTTAAATACTCATTTATTAGATAATTAACTTAATTAAAAAGTATTGGCGAAGATGATTCATTCCCTACCTTGAGTCTCACCTTACATCAAAAAATAAAAATTACATAAAAATCAATAACTTTAATCATGAAAGCATTTGAATGAGCATAGCAAAAGAATTTTACCCTTATAACAACGCAAAAATCCAGACAAAACAGAAGGGATACACAAAAAAAACAGCAACAACCACCAGCCAGAAGCCATAATTCATGATTGGTAAAAATATGCTAAAAATCTATGATTGACATTAACTTTAAGATAACGTATCAATAAATACAGTTTGATTAAGATACTCAAGAGAGACAGTTAAAAATGACATTTTCTATTCGCCTACTAAGCCTACTACTACTCGCATTAAATTTGCGCGGTATGCTTATGGACGAAAAATAGAAACAAACTGTCCACAAACATTAAAAACCCGCGCAACCCGCGGGTTTTTTTATGCCTGCGGCTTTGGAAGAACATAACTCTCAGCAAAAAACAAAATTCGATATGAGGAACACAATATGAGCAACCAAGTCATTATCTTCGATACCACCTTACGCGACGGTGAGCAGGCATTACAGGCAAGTTTGTCAGTCAAAGAAAAATTACAAATTGCCTTCGCATTAGAGCGTTTAGGGGTTGATATCATTGAAGCGGGTTTCCCAGTCTCTTCACCGGGTGACTTCGAATCCGTACAAACCATCGCGAGAGAAATCAAAAACAGCCGAATTTGTGCATTAGCGCGTTGTATTGAAAATGACATTGATGTTGCAGCTGAGTCATTAAAGGTTGCCGAAGCCTTTCGTATCCATATTTTCTTAGCTACCTCCAATTTACATATGGAGAAGAAATTAAATAAATCCTTTGATGGCGTAATGGATATGGCAATTAATTCCATTAAGCGCGCAAGACGCTATACCGATGACGTTGAATTCTCCTGTGAAGATGCGGGCCGTACTGACCCTGATAATTTATGTCGTATCGTAGAAACGGCTATTAATGCAGGTGCAACAACAATCAATATTCCAGATACTGTAGGTTATACAACACCTTACCAGTTTGGCGGAATTATCACTGATTTGTATAACCGTGTGCCAAATATCGATAAAGCTGTTATTTCTGTGCATTGCCATGATGATTTAGGGATGTCAGTTGCTAACTCAATCAGTGCTGTGCAAGCCGGTGCCCGCCAAGTTGAAGGTACCATCAATGGCTTAGGCGAACGCGCTGGCAACACGGCATTGGAAGAAGTGATTATGGCCATTAAACTGCGCGAACAAATGTTGAATGTGCATACCAATATTAATCACAAAGAAATTTACCGTACCAGCCAATTAGTTAGCCAATTATGTAATACACCAATTCCAGCTAATAAAGCCGTTGTAGGTAGTAACGCATTTGCTCACTCATCAGGTATTCACCAAGACGGTGTGTTGAAAAATCGTGAAACCTACGAAATCATGACACCAGAGTCTATCGGCTTAAAAGAACAACAATTAAATTTAACCTCACGTTCAGGCCGTGCCGCTGTTAAACACCGTATGGAGGAAATGGGGTATCACGAAGGTAAAGACTTCAAATTGGATGAATTGTATACTGCATTTTTGAATTTAGCTGATAAAAAAGGTCAAGTCTTTGACTATGACTTAGAAGCCTTAGCTTTCTTTACGAAACAACAAGATGAAACTGACCACTTCGTGATGGACTATTTCAGTACACAATCAGGCTCTAGTATTGTTGCAACAGCAACAGTCAAAATGCAGTGTGGCGATGAAGTGAAGTCTGAAGCGGCGACCGGTAATGGCCCCGTTGATGCCATCTACCAAGCCATCAGCAACATCACACAATTCCCTATGAAATTAGTCTCGTACCAGTTATCTGCTAAGGGCCATGGTGAAAATGCGTTAGGCCAAGTGGATATCGTGGTTGAATGCCATAACCGTAAGTTCCACGGGATGGGATTAGCAACAGATATCGTCGAATCTTCAGCGAAAGCCATGGTGCATGTATTAAATAGCATTTGGCGCTCTGAACAAGTTGAAAAAGAAAAACAAAAAATAAATCAAGAATCACAATCAAACACAAAGGAAGCAGTTTAACAATGTCTAACTATAAAATTGCCGTATTACCGGGAGATGGCATCGGTCCAGAAGTGATGGCGCAAGCTCACAAGGTTTTAGCCGCTATCAGTAAACGTTTTGCAATAACAATTAACACCACTGAATACGATGTTGGCGGCGCGGCAATCGACAAACACGGTGAACCGTTACCGCAGGCTACAGTAACAGGTTGTGAGGAAGCTGATGCGGTATTATTTGGCTCTGTCGGTGGGCCTAAATGGGAACACTTACCACCTGATAGCCAGCCTGAACGCGGTGCATTATTACCTTTACGTAAGCATTTTAAATTATTCAGTAATTTACGCCCTGCTCGCTTATATCAAGCATTAGAAGCATTTTGCCCATTACGTGCAGACATCGCAGCTCAAGGTTTCGATATTCTTTGTGTCCGTGAATTAACCGGTGGAATTTACTTCGGTCAACCGAAAGGCCGCAAAGGTGAAGGCCAAGAAGAATATGCATTTGATACTGAAGTTTATCACCGCTATGAAATCGAGCGTATCGCGCGTATTGCTTTTGAATCGGCTCGCAAACGTAATAACAAAGTCACATCAATCGATAAAGCAAACGTGTTGCAAAGTTCAGTATTATGGCGTGAAGTGGTCAATCAAATTGCTCAAGAATATCCAGATGTTGAAGTCAGCCATATGTATATCGATAACGCAGCAATGCAAATGATCAAAGCTCCATCTCAATTTGATGTGGTGTTATGTTCTAACTTGTTCGGCGATATCATTTCTGATGAATGTGCGATGATCACCGGTTCTATGGGCATGTTACCTTCTGCAAGCTTGAATGAAGCTGGATTTGGTTTGTATGAACCTGCAGGCGGCTCTGCACCAGATATTGCAGGAAAAAATATTGCCAACCCAATTGCACAAATTTTATCTGCTTCCATGCTGTTAAGATTTAGCTTAGGCCAAACGGATGCGGCAGATGCCATCGAGCGTGCAGTCAATAAAGCCTTAGAAGAAGGTTATAGAACATCAGACTTAGCAGGTGCAGGTCAGTCAATAAGTACCAGTGAAATGGGCGATATTATTGCTCGTTATATTGCAGAAGGGGTTTAACATGGCCAAGACTTTATATCAAAAATTGTATGATGCCCACGTTGTCCGTGAGGTCGAAAATGAAATCCCTTTGATTTATATCGATCGTCACTTGGTACATGAAGTTACATCACCTCAAGCATTTGATGGTTTGAGAACTAAAAAACGCCCATTGCATCAACCAAGTAAAACATTTGCCACCATGGATCACAACGTATCGACGCAAACCAAAGATATTAATGCTTGTGGCGATATGGCTCGTATTCAAATGCAAGAGTTAATGAAAAACTGTAAAGAGTTTGGCGTAACTTTATATGATTTGAATCACCCATACCAAGGTATTGTCCATGTGATGGGGCCTGAGCAAGGTATCACTTTACCCGGTATGACCATTGTATGTGGAGACTCCCACACCGCAACACACGGTGCATTTGGCTCATTAGCCTTTGGTATCGGGACGTCAGAAGTTGAGCACGTGATGGCGACCCAAACACTGAAACAAGCACGCGCTAAAACAATGAAAATTGAAGTCGTCGGCAAAGCTCCTGCTGGCATTACCGCAAAAGATATCGTTTTAGCGATTATCGGTACAACTGGTAGCGCAGGCGGTACTGGCTATATTGTTGAGTTTTGCGGTGAAGCCATCGAAAACTTGAGCATGGAAGGCCGTATGACGGTATGCAACATGGCTATTGAATTAGGTGCGAAAGCGGGGATTATCGCACCAGATGAAACCACCTTTGCCTATATGAAAGGTCGCCAATTTGCACCTAAAGGCCAACAGTGGGACGACGCGGTTGCGTATTGGAAAACGTTAAAAACTGATGATGATGCACAATTTGATAAAGTCATTACTATTCAAGCAAGTAGCATCGCACCACAAGTCACATGGGGAACTAACCCGGGGCAAGTAATTGCCATTAACCAACCGATACCTGCCCCAGAATCATTTGCAGACCCTGTTGAGCGTGCTTCTGCGGAGAAAGCATTAGCTTACATGGGGTTAGAGTCCGGTATTAAATTATCTGATGTAAAAATTGATAAAGTATTTATTGGTTCATGTACTAATTCGCGTATTGAAGATTTACGTGCAGCAGCTGCAATTGCTAAAGGAAAAAAAGTTGCCAATGGCGTGCAAGCCATCGTTGTTCCGGGATCTGGCCCTGTTAAAGCCCAAGCGGAACAAGAAGGTTTAGATAAAATTTTCATTGAAGCGGGCTTTGAATGGCGTTTACCTGGATGCTCTATGTGCTTAGCGATGAATAACGACCGTTTAAACCCTGGCGAACGCTGTGCATCAACCAGTAACCGTAACTTTGAAGGTCGCCAAGGTCGAGCAGGCCGTACTCACTTAGTTAGCCCAGCAATGGCGGCTGCAGCAGCGATTAATGGCCATTTTGCTGATGTACGTGATATTCAAATCTAAGGAGAAAATGATGGAAAAGTTTATTACACACGTCGGGATTGTTGCTCCTTTAGATGCAGCCAATGTGGATACTGATGCCATTATCCCTAAACAATTTTTGCAAAAAGTGACTCGCACTGGTTTTGGCCAACACTTGTTTAATGACTGGCGTTTTTTAGATGAGAACGGGCAACAACCTAACCCTGATTTCGTCTTAAATAAGCCAGTTTTCAAAGGGGCAAGTATTTTATTAGCTCGTGAAAACTTTGGTTGCGGTTCATCCCGTGAGCACGCACCTTGGGCATTGACTGACTTTGGTATTCAAGTGGTTATCGCCCCAAGTTTTGCTGATATTTTTTATGGCAACTCGTTCAACAACCAATTATTACCAATTAAATTAAGTGAAACCGAAGTAGATGAGCTATTTAACTATGTTAATGGCCATGAAGGTTGCCAGTTTACGGTAGACTTAGAAGCTCAAACAGTTACTGCGGGTGATAAAACCTATCATTTTGAAATTGATAGCTTCCGTCGCCACTGCATGATGAATGGTTTGGATAGTATTGGTTTGACGTTGCAACATGTCGACCAGATCACCGATTTTGAAAGCAAGATTCCATCCTTTATGCAGTAAATCCTTTTCTACGCCTACTTTGGTGGGCGTAGTTCCTCTTTTAGCTCTAATTATCCAACTAAACCGCCTACTTCGCACCAAAAATGCGGAATTCATCCATCATTAAAAATTTACAATCCAAAATCACTTCCCCGTTAATATCTTCCTGTATAATTAACCTAAATATTTTGCCCATCACAAAATTTACTTTTACTTTTACTTTTACTTTTACTTTTACTTTTACTTTTACTTTTACTTTTACTTTTACTTTTACTTTTACTTTTACTTTTACTTTTACTTTTACTTTTACTTAACGATTTTTTCTAAATAGTTTGTGTTGTGGCAAGGCGGAAAAATGAAGATATCCCTAGGAGCATACACCGGTATGTGACTAGGGTAGCGGAGTGAAGCCAACACAGCCACGGCGCAAAATATGACGAAAAAAATAAAAAAAAGCCGGTAAAAACCGGCTCGGTGAGAAACACCATTACTCTAAATGGGGGAGTCGGCCTGCAACTGCAGACCAAACGAGCTACTTACTACCTTCTATTATCGTGAGAATTTAGGAAATTAAAATTGATGTATTTTTTGCCGGAGTTCCTCTTTTATGTCTAATTCGCGATTACAAACCCAATTCATTCGTCTCTGGCAACATTTTCAGGGTCAAGACAGTGAAACAACACTACAAGACATCGCTGATACGCTGTTTTGCTCTCGCCGTCATGTCCGTACTCTGCTTAATAATATGCAGTCACAAGGTTGGCTTAGTTGGCAAGCAGAGTCTGGTCGAGGAAAACGCTCTACCCTTATTTTTCATGTTAATGGCTTGGAGCTACAGCAGGCACAGGCTGAACAACTACTCAAAGAAGAAAGTATTGAAAAACTTGTCGCCCTAGTGGGTGATAAGGAAACCATTCGTCAAATGGTATTGTCTGAACTGGAACGCAGTTATCGACAAGGTAAGAATTTATTACGAATTATTTATTATCGAGATTTCCCGACATTGCTTCCTGGTGCGCCAATGCGCCGCTCAGAAATTCACTTGATGAGCCAAATATTTAATGGCCTTACCCATATAAATGAGGAAAAAGGGGAAGTAGAAGATGGCCTTGCCCACCATTGGCAATCCACCAGCGATACCCAATGGCGTTTTTATTTACGCCCCGCTATTTATTTCCATCATGGGCGAGAAATGGTTACCGACGATATTATTTATTCCCTTTTACGCTTAAAAACCTGTTGGCCGCTATTCTCACATATTCAATCCGTTAGCTCACCGCAGCCTTATGTCATTGATATCACGTTAAGTGAGCCTGATAAACAACTACCTTGGTTATTAGGTAGCCACCATGCCGCCATTTTACCGAAAGAGTGGGAGAGCCTCGAAAACTTTAGCCGTTGCCCAATCGGCACTGGCCCTTATCAAGTAGAAAAAAACTTGCCACAAAAGCTGACCATTACGGCTTTCGACCGCTATTTTGGCTATCGTGCGCTACTCGATGAAGTGACCATTTGGGTGGTTCCTGAACTCTCTGAGCAAATGGTCTGTACAACATTAAAAATGGATGGTGATAAGCACCATAATGGCTCGCTCGAAAGTCGTATGGAAGAAGGCTGTTATTTCCTGTTAATGGATCAGCGTTCACCGATAGCTCAGCGTGAAGATGTTCGTAAGTGGTTATGTAGCTTTTTAACCCCTGTCAACCTACTTGCACATTGCGAACCTTTTTATCAGCGCCATTGGGCACCTGCTTATGGCCTGTTACTCCATTGGCATCACAGTAAAATGCTAACCTTGTTTCCCAAGCCTGAAGATTTAACTGAGCTTACTGTCACTTTTTATCGCCACCACCATGAGTTCTACGCAATTAGCCAAATTATGAAACGGGTTTTACAGATGCAAGGTGTGGAACTTAAGATCAATATCATTGATTACGATGATTGGTTTAATGGCAATGGAGAAAGTGATATTTGGTTAGCAACAGCTAACTTTTTTAAACCTCTCGAATTTTCCATCTTTGCAACCTTGTACGAAATGCCATTGCTACGACAATGCCTTAATAACCCTCTCAGCAATGAACTTAATCTGTGGCGTAATAACCAATTAGATGTCGAAGCTTGGTGTGAAAGCTTAGTTGACTCACAAATCTTTCACCCCGTTTTTCATCATTGGCTTGAATTGCAAGGCCAAAAAACCATGCGCGGTGTACGAATGAATACCTTTGGCTGGTTTGATTTTAAATCTGCGTGGTTTAAACCGTCTGAGGATAACCTAGAAAAATATTGATAGTTATAAACAGATGAAATGAATAATAAGGATGTTATTCACTTTTTCTGTGGATATCCATGTGAACAACCTCATGGTAATCAGGGTATATCCCCAAGTCGCTTTTTTATCAAAAAAAAGCACAGTTGAATAATCACTGATAAATCAAACAAATAAATAGCAAAATAGCCTTTCATCCACTGACTACTTTTTTAACTAACATGCTTAGGACTTTAACTGAGCAAAGATCAAACAACGTTGTATTTATCCACAAGATATGTGCTTAACTTACTCATATTTTGTGATTTGCGTCATAAAAACCGTTTCGTCAAGGCTGTAAATACACACAGTAATCTCTATTTTTCACAGTTATCCAGAAATCCTGTGGATAACCTAGTGCATGATCCTGTGATTATCTTGGGATGAACTTGAATAACCTCTGTAATAATTTATAACTTGGATGAATAAATGATATTATACCCCTATATATCAGATAGTTAAAAATACCAAAGAAAAAGTGTTATACTTCTTGAGTTATATGTATTTTCACTGGCTACTTTTTATACATTACTATTCAAACCATGACCCCATTTATTGCACCACCACCACCTGATAACGAAGCGACCTTAATGAGCCGAGCGCAAGCTCTTGCTGGCTACACGCTTGGTGAGCTCGCCCAACACGCAGCTATCCCTATTCCTCAGGATCTCAAGCGCGATAAAGGCTGGGTTGGTATGCTATTGGAATATTATTTAGGCGCGAATGCGGGAAGTAAGGCAGAGCAAGATTTCGCCCATATTGGAATTGAATTAAAAACCATTCCGATTGACCGGTATGGTGTTCCACTTGAAACCACTTTTGTTTCTGTTGCACCGTTAACAGGAAACAGTGGTTTAACATGGGAAAATAGCCATGTTCGCCGCAAGCTGTCCCGTATTTTATGGTTTCCTATTGAAGGGGAAAGGCAAATCCCACTCTCACAACGTAGAGTTGCAAACCCATTAATTTGGAGCCCGTCCCCGTTTGAAGAACAGTTGCTACGGCAAGATTGGGAAGAGTTAATGGACCTCATTGTGTTAGGCAAAGTGGAAAGTATTACTGCACGTCATGGGCAGGTATTACAAATTCGCCCTAAGGCCGCAAACAATAAAGCACTAACGGAAGCTATTGGTGAGTTTGGTCAGCCTATTATGACGCTACCACGTGGTTTTTATCTTAAAAAAGATTTTACCGCGCCCTTACTAGCACGGCATTTTAGTTTAAGTTAGTCGCTAACCATCGCCTGTACCAAAGCAGACGATAAATTATTATCACTGTTTAATTCGTTAATTAGAAGGTACCAAGATGTTTGAGTGGATACTGGATCCCAATGCCTGGATGGCACTCGCTACATTAACCATATTAGAAATTGTCCTAGGCATCGATAATATTATTTTCCTCAGTATTGTGGTGAGCAAACTTCCTAGTCACCAACAAAATAGTGCCAGACGGACTGGGCTTATTGCAGCAATGGTGATGCGTCTTGCATTATTGGCTTCTATTGCGTGGTTATCACGCCTTACCACCCCACTTTTTACTGTCGCTGACCATGTGGTATCCGCTCGCGATCTCATATTATGTGCAGGTGGGATCTTCCTTATTTGGAAAGCAAGCCAAGAAATTTTTGATACGATTGAAGGAGAAGGTGAAAATAGCCTAGCAAATAAAAAAGTGAGCTCATTTTGGGGGGCTATCGTTCAAATTGCTTTGTTAGACATTATCTTCAGTTTAGATTCCGTGATCACGGCTGTGGGGCTATCAGACCACTTATTTATCATGATGGCTGCGGTCGTCATCGCTGTGCTCATTATGATGCTTGCAGCCAAACCCATTGGCGACTTTGTTGAGCGCTACCCTTCTGTAAAAATCTTAGCCTTATCATTTTTGATTCTTGTTGGTTTCACCTTACTACTTGAAAGTGTTCAAGTTCATGTATCAAAAGGCTATATCTACTTTGCGATGTTCTTTTCCATGGCAGTACAAGTTCTCAATATCTTGCGTAGTAAGAAATGGAAAACGAGAAACCAAACTGATTAAGATGGCAATCTAACCGCTTGTTTAGCTGCTAAAATAGCCCCTTCTACCGCTTTTTTCGCTTGTGGGCTATTTTTCCAGCAACTTGAGCCTGTTAATGCGGCCCCATAAATTAAAATTTCATCGTAGGAAGCTTCACTTAATTGTGCGAGTGAACTAAACCCCATTTGTTCTAAACGGCTAATCACTGTGGGCCCGACCCCTTTAACTGCCAACAAAATCTGTTTTTCTGATTCAGAAAATGCCATTTTACTCTTCTCATTGTTAATGAATTGATATTTATTAAGCTAATATTTTGCATTTTACCTATTTAATACTTTAAAATTGCAACTATAACAATGCCAGTTTTAATAATTATTAGCTGACCTATCTTATCACCCAATCTGTACCTGCTCTGTGTTAGGAATTCACCATGTATAACGCACCACTGACCAACACACATCAACACACGATGAAATTACCTGATAACCGCCAATTTTGCTGGTTTGAATCAGGCCCTAAAACAGGTTTTCCTGTTATTTTTTGTACAGGAGCAGGGATGAGTGGTTCATTAGGGTTTGGTTTGGATTTACTCGAACAACTGAACATTCGTTTGATTGTTCCTGAACGTGCGGGCCTTGGTGAATCCACTTTTCACCCTGAAAAATCATTGAAAAGCTTTGCTATGGATGTGCAAGCACTGCTAAATGAGCAATCCATTACCCGATTTTCTGTCGTTGGTTTTTCTCAAGGTGCTGTTTTTGCGATGGCTATCGCCCACTATTGCCAGCCTATTTCACTGTCTATTGTGTCTGGGCAAGACCAATTTGAATACCCTGCAACTCGCGCGATACTCCGCACGGATGTCGTGAACATGCAAGAACAAGCTCTTAACACCCCTGAAGCCCTGTCAGATTGGCTATTAAAGAATGTCACTGGTGAGTGGCTGTTGGCATTTATTCTTAATTGCAGCGCAGATATTGACCAACAACTTTATAATGAAGAACAATTCCTTGATGCCTATACTGCGTGTATTCGACGCGCTTTTGCACAAGGTAATCAAGGTTATGTACAGGATTTAATCCTCTCTTTACAGCCTTGGGGATTCACCCCTGAAGATATTCAATGCCCGACATCCTTATGGTATGGCGAATTAGATATGAGCACCGTGCACTCCCCCGATTTTGGTAAAATTTTGTCCGGTCGCTTACTAAACTGCAACCACCATTTACATTCGCAAGAAGGCGGCTCTTTGCTTTGGACTCAAGCAGACAATATATTAGTTGATATTCAGAAATACGCCGCATAAACAAAAACCGCGATGAGTTATTCATCGCGGCTATTATTGCATCCTAGATTCATATGAATGAATTAACGATACACAATCCCGCCATCAGTCAAAATAGATTGGCCAGTAATATAGTCAGAGTCATCGCTCGCTAAAAATGCAACCAAACCTGCCACATCATCTGGCGTTTGTGCACGACCTAATGCGATGCCTTCGACATATTTTTTATAGGTTTCACCTTTTGGCGTACCTGTGATTTCAGAGAAGCGCTCATCAATCTCTACCCACATATCTGTCCCAACAATACCTGGGCAATAAGCATTCACAGTGATACCTGAACTGGCGTATTCTTTTGCCGCGGCTTGCGTTAATGCGCGTACGGCAAATTTTGTGGCAGAGTAAACGCCTAACATTGCAAAACCATCATGTCCTGCAATAGAGGATGCATTGATGATTTTTCCTTTGTGTTTACGTTCTTGGAATTTTTCACTAGCAGCTTGAATGCCCCACATGGTTCCATCTACGTTGATTTTGAAGATTAAATCCATATCTTCTTGGCGAACATCAGCGATTGGCTTAACTTGTGCAATCCCCGCGTTATTAATCATTACATCAAAACCACCCAATTCAGCTTCTGCATGAGCCACCGCAGCAAAAACTTGGTCACGTTGACTGATATCTGCGGCAAATGTTGTTACTTTACGGCCTAACGCTTCAATTTCTTTGGCAACATCTTGGAGCTTGTCTTTTTTCAAATCCACCAGTGCGATATCAGCGCCTTCTTTCGCTAAACGCAATGCGATACCACGACCAATACCTTGAGCTGCACCAGTAACTAAGATAACTTTATTATTTAACGCCATACTTTTCTCCTACTGAATAATAGCCAAATTGACTAGTTCACCTTTAATATTAAGTTAGCAACAATAACAATAAGTTACAAAGTATTAATTTTAGCCTAATATTTGTTATTTATAAAAAATATTTCACTATTTACAAGGTTAATATGTTTTTTTTACCGTAGAAAAATACATATAGACGTAAATTATAAGATTATTGTTAATAAAAATCATTCTCAATTTAATAAACAAAAAATGCGATTTATTGATTTTTAGTATAATTGATAACCACTTATATAAAATATGGACATAAAAAAGCCACCAATCGGTGGCTTAATGATGCAATTGAAAATAAATGACTTATTTTTTAGCGGCTTGGATATACAGCATCTCTAATGCGATAGATGCTGCGGCTAATGCCGTGATTTCAGATTGGTCATAAGCCGGAGCGACTTCCACTAAATCCATACCCACGATATTTAATGACTGTATTCCACGCAATAATTTCAATGCACGATCTGACGTTAAACCACCAATAACAGGGGTTCCTGTGCCCGGTGCAAATGCAGGGTCAAGGCAGTCTATATCGAAAGTCAGGTAAACAGGTAGGTCACCGACAATCTCTTTGATCTGCGCGACCATATCATCCACACTGCGATCATTCACCTGACCTGCATCCAATACAGTAAAGCCATTATCGCTGTCATGTTCGGTACGAATACCAATTTGTACTGAATGATTTGGGTCGATCAGACCTTCTTTTGGTGCATGATAGAACATGGTTCCGTGGTCAAATTTGCTGCCATTGCCATAGGTGTCAGTGTGCGCATCGAAATGAACCAAGGCCATTTTACCGAAGTGTTTTGCATGAGCGCGCAGCAATGGCAGTGTAACGAAATGGTCACCACCAAAGGTCAAGCAGCGTTTACCTGATTCAAGTAGTTTTTCAGTATGTGCTTGCAGTTTATCACTCATGTCTTGCGCATCACCGAAAGCAAACACCACATCACCACAATCGACGACATTTAAACGTTCGGTTAGTTTAAAGTTCCACGGCCAACGGTGACTTTCCCATGCAAGGTTAGTAGACACTTGGCGAATAGCGGCTGGCCCATGACGGCTACCTGCACGGCCTGAGGTTGCCATATCGAAGGGCACACCCGTGATCACCCACTCAGCGTCTGAGCTGTAAGGCTGAAAATTCAGCGGAAAACGTAAGAAACCAAATGCGTTAGAAACCAGTGAATTATCAACTTGATTGCCTAAAGTACTATTAATCATTTTTCTTCCTCAAATAGGCCAGCCCGTTAGCAAGCCCTTTTTATATTTGGTTCGAATAGTTTTACCTAATTAACTTCGCACAGTATAAATAATAAACAAATCATGTTATTTGCACAAAGTTATTATCTGTTCACTATCTTAATGCCCTATGAGTCATTTAATGCGCTAAATAGTTTATGTTGTGGCTAGGCGGCAAAATGAGCCAATCCCTAGGAGCATACACAAGTATGTGACCCGAATAACTGAGCGTTGCCACACCACCACCACTTGAAGCATAACGAACATTGAATATATTAATCTCATATATTAATGCGCTAAATAGTTCGTGCTGTCGCTAGGCGGCAAAATGAGCTAATCCCTAGGAGCATACACAAGTATGTGACTAGGGTTGGCAAATGCAGCCAACAACGCGGCGGTGCGAAATATAACGCGCATTGAGCATTTATTCATCTTCTAATACTATCAGTACTGGAACCTAATCCAAAAAAATTAGTTATTACAATGAATTATAATTCATACTCACATGCTAATGAGTTTAGTTTTACATGAATATTACATGATTATATCAGGCTCCAGTACTGATATGGTAGCGTTATGATAAGTACAAAACTGAAGGTCAATGTGTTCTCGCGACAAAGTTACTTGCCTTTAGTACTCGAATTGTTTTGGATCGGGGGGAATATACTGATTTTATGAATATTTAAAGTAATCCCTTACTAAAGTAAAAAATGATGAGGTTTTTATATCATTGAAGTAAAAGTTCAGTACTTTATATAGATAATTAGTAATGAAGATAAAAATAACTGAATTATAAATTTATACTACTTTTAAAAGTAAAGTAATTGTATTCTTATTCTATTTAAATGAAATGCATAATAATTTAAATAGAACTTGAATTATATCCCCTCGGTATTGCTTTTATTTTATTGAGTTTAGAATTCAGTACCTTATGCTTGTTAATAATTATTTCACGATATTATCGTGATAAGAAAATTGATATGCAAGAAAATTTATTTAAAGAAATTATGCGAAAAATGAAAACTATGCGTTATAATAAGGGGGACGAGATAAATTGGTCGAAAAATGATTTCTATGTAATGAAATTATTTTCAGGAATGATGTAAAAACAGTAAAAAAATGTGTTACAGTTTACGTACACAAATGATAGGCAAAGAAATTAAATTTTAATTAATTTGTCAAATGATATGTGTAATTAATCTTTCATGTGGGAACATATATGTGTGAAATTGATCTTATCATAAAGAATATGATGACATTTTAACAACACTATTTTTATAAAGCTTTTACTGGAGGAATACATTGTCATAGAAACTAATGTTTTAATCGAGAAATTATTTAAGGAGAAAATATGATAAAACATAATCGTTATAATAGAAGAAGGAATAAAATATTTACAAATAGAAAATCACTAAACAAAAGCGTAAGAAAGAAGCAAAGATTAGATTCTATTTCTCTTACATATGAACAGTACCTGAATATTATAATTAGTGACATATCTTACTATAGGATCTGTAATGTTCTTAAGATGAATATAAGTAAAGCTTTCTTTCGTGATCTGATTAGCAATAAAATCCCCGAATTCTCGGGTTGGTATGCCAAAGCTAAATCTATGTATTATATAAGGAAGTACATATAATACTTTTGATGTAATAAATTTCAACATATAACTTTTACAATCTTTTTTGTTAGAAATGGATTGTAAAAGTTATTTAACGATAGTAAGGATAAAATAGTTGAATAAACTTAAATACGTATCTGCACCTTGTGGAGCAGGTAAAACGCATTACATATGTAATCAAATTAACAATAGTAATGATAAATTTTTAATTGTTCAATGTACTCAAGAACTAATACGAGATACAGCCAAAAAGATTAACGATTGTAAATATATCATTACTGAATCAATATCTAATGGTAATAGTGTCATTGATAATGTTATAGATTTCATGAATAATCCAATTAGTAGAACACTAATCATTACAGATAAAACTTTTTTTAAAATACCTATTGAACTCTTATCTGGATGGACCATATATTTAGATGACGTAACTAACTTTCATGAATTTAAATTAATAAATGAAGGTGACGACAGCATAAAGAGATTAATAAAAGATAAATTGATATGTAATATCAAAGAGCTCGATGATAACGGAGAGTATATAACAGCAGATAGTAAATTAAAGTCGCAAGGAGATATCGTTAGTCTTATTTCTCAGGAATTTTCAATGATGAAAAATAATCATATTTTTATAATGAATAATAGTTATTTCTTAGACTCTGAGAAAATACAATTAAGCATAACGGGTCTTAAAGACCTTAAAAGGTATTTTGAACTAGATATAACATTCTTTAGTGCTAACTTTGAGAAAACATTAATATATAAAGCATATAAAGATAATTTTGATGAGACCAAAATTAACGATTTAATGGCTAGAAACACTCCCCTTAAAGATAGAATTAAGGTTTATTATTTTTCCGAAAAGATACAACTCTCGAAAACTTGGAAGCAAAATCATCCTGAAAAGCTTAAAAAAATATATAATTACTTAAATGATAAGCTTAAAGATGAAGAATTTTATTGGACAAAAAACAGGTTAGATAATCAAAAACTTTTTAACGGTACAAAGATAAGTCCTGATCCTAGAGGCTTAAATCAGTATAGTAAGATTAAAACCTGTGTATGGCTTGCTTGCATGAGACCATCAGATGTAGAAGCAGCTCAATGCAAATTATTTTTTAAACTATCTATGGCAGAAATTCATCATGCTAGAGAATATGAAAGTCTGCATCAATTTGTACTTAGAGGGATATCAAGAGATTATAATAGTTCTGAGATACAGACTGTTTATGTTTTCGACAAATTTCAGGCAAACTATCTCACTGATAATATTGAGTATATAGATCTTGGTCTTGATGATGATGAATGCCTACCGAGAGGAAGACCAAAGGGCTCTACAAATAAAGAAAAACGTTTTACTCTTTGTAATACAAAAGCTACCCGCTTCAATCGCTGGAAAGCAAATAATCCAGAGCCTAATTATTCGGAATTTTGTAAATTCCTTTCAAAAAAAATCAATAACGATCTCAGCACTGAGGAAATAGAAGAAATGCACAATAAGTACAATAAGTACAAGAAAGCAATTCAAAAGAAAAAAAAAGAATCCTGCTCTTTGTCAGAAACACCATCAGACATTCCAAACTTGTCAGAAAAATAATATCTATAATTATATAAGGAAATAAATTTCAGACATATCAATTAGCTAGTGCAATTTAAATTCTTTTTATTGCTCATTTAGTAAACCGCAAGCTCGCTGCGGTGAGCTATGTGAGCAATAAAAGGAATTTATTGCGTGTCTAGGTCTCGCAAGAGACTAGACTCAGTTACCAAACGAATAAGAATGTATATTATTTTTCTTCGCAGAAGATTACTCTCTTGGCGAGAGCAATCGCTGGTATTTCTTCTTTTATTTCGTTTTTTTCACGAAAAAAACTCATAACGAAAAAATACCTGCACTATATCAGTACTGAACTAAAGAATACTATTACTGGTTTTAGAATATGCCCATGACGAGCATTAGCGAGTACATGGTTAAGTGAATTAATTTTGTTTTTCTTCGCGGAAGATTACTCTCTTGGCGAGAGCAATCACTGGTATTTCTTCTTTTATTTCGTTTTTTCGGCGAAAAAAACTCATAACGAAAAAATACCTGTACTAAATCAGTACTGAACTAAAGAATACTATTACTGGCATTTAGAACATGCCCATGTCGAGCTTTAGCGAGTACATGGCTAAGTGAGTTAATTTAACTTTTCTTCGCAGAAGATTACTCTCTTGGCGAGAGTAGTCACTGGTATTTCTTCTTTTATTTCGTTTTTTCGGCGAAAAAAACTCATAACGAAAAAATACCTGTACTAAATCAGTACTGAACTAAAGAATACTATTACTGGCATTTAGAACATGCCCATGTCGAGCTTTAGCGAGTACATGGCTAAGTGAGTTAATTTAACTTTTCTTCGCAGAAGATTACTCTCTTGGCGAGAGTAGTCACTGGTATTTCTTCTTTTATTTCGTTTTTTCGGCGAAAAAAACTCATAACGAAAAAATTTCAGTACTGGATCAGAATTGAACTGAAGAGAACTATTACTGACCTTAGAATATGCCCATCTCGAGCTTTAGCGAGTACATGACTAAGTGAGCTAATTTAGTACTGGGTTAGTACTGAACTGAAGAGAACTATCATTGATCTTAGAATATGCCTATGACGAGCATTAGTGAGTACATGGTATTTCAAAGATTATATGACCTAATACATTGATCGTTATCTCCTATTGATTGAATAGCTATCAATAGGCTTGATAGATTTTAACGATCGTTAAATCCATATCGATCGTTTTTATCGATCAATTTTGCAGGGTGTGGTATCATTGATTCAATAAAATGTAAAAATCTAATCAAGGAGAATTAGGTGTCACAATTAATTGTTATTGTTATCACTACATTTTTAGCTGTATTAGTCTATAAAAAAATGTCTAGATATTTTAAGAGGAAAGGATTTAACTACGTAGTAGATGTTCCACGTATTGAGCTAATCCTGACAAAAGCAAACCAAGTACCTAACATTTGTGTAAATGAAATAAATATCCCATTAATTGAATTAGGAAATTAACCATGAAAAAAATAGGATATGTATTATTGGCAGTAGTTGCCTTGTTTATGTATGCTATTTACACAGGTAAACAAACACCAAAACAACCATCATTAACAGAAAACGATATTGAACAACAAGTTCAAGATGCTCATAATTTTTTAATTAATAAAGAACGTTTACGTAAGATATACAGTTCTGATATAGAGAAAACCGAAAGTTATGCATATGATGTCGGTATGTGTGTTGGTTATTACAATCAACAAGCAATCACTAACCCAGTACTGAAAGAGCAAAAGAAATTTGTTAAGCAATTTTATGATGCTCAAATTAATTCTATGATTGCAGTACTTCCTCTCTCATCCAAACAAGTAGTTTATAATGGCATTGAACACGGTATGATATCAGAAATAGATGGTGATACAGATCTTAACACAAAATGCACACAGGTATATATGAACGCTTTAAACTCAAAACTGTAACAGGAAATTAAAATGGAATTCAAACATCTTATTATTGCTTCGGTATTATTATTTTCATGTTCTGTTAATGCTAATCCTGAAACATTACGTCATATATTAGGTACTACCAGTATTACAGTATTGGGTGATAGTATACAAAATGTAACACAAGAGCCAAATAAAAAAAATACAGCAATAAAGACTATTGAACATATTTCTGAAACGATTGAATTACCAAAAACAAACCAATATGAATTGGTTCGAAATAAAGTACTGGACGTTAACCGTTACGTTGTCGAGTACAAACGTAATAAGAAGAAATCACAAAAAATGATGTACAGTATTTCACGTTGTAAGGGTTATTATAATATTAAACGTATACATGATTTTAATACTTATGGTAGGTATAGTAATTTCTATAATGTTCAAGTAGATGCATTACGACGAGTTCTACCATGGGGACAACCTGAATTACGTATTGGTTTGCAAGATGGTATCTATGCTGCCCAATTTGGGGATAAATCATTTGAAAACCAATGTAAAGGTTTTTATAATAGCGAAATTAGAAAAGCCATAGAAGAAATTAATAATTAATTAGAGATAATATTGATAAATTCTTTTATATTTTAGCAGTCCACCATCATATGTTTTAAAACAGTACTATAATTAGCTGAAGAGATAGTATATTAATTTTCAGAATACTTATTCTTAGGCTTGAAAGTTTCTGACATTTGGCCTGAGCGTTACAGAAAAAAATTTAATGTGGAGTTTACCATGAATCCTTTAGTAGTATTTTTAGTTAGTATGTTATTAGGAATATTTTATTATATAAAAATGAAAAAATGGTGTATCAAAAATAATATAAAAGGGTTTGTTAAATATGTTTTTTTAATTGGAACTAGTTTTATAGTGTTTATTCTTTCAATTTTTATATTAGCGTTACTATTTCAAAAATCTAATAATATTGGAGAAGAAAAGTACAATTGTAGTTTTGGTTTATATAAATTAAATAGCAACAAATTTGAAGATTTCGATTTAAATAAGACAAATAAAAAACAATATATAGACGGAGGAACTGGAATATTAAAAATAAAAAACAATAGATTCTCTCTTTATTTAGATTTAATCAATCATAGTTTTGATTCACCTGAATTGAAAGATAAATTAGTGGATGTTGACGGAAGAGAAAACAAAACTGGCTTTACAGAAATTAATAAAAATAATGTTACTGGTATAAATTATTTTAGATTGTATCAAGATAAAAATAAACCTGAAGTACAGATAACACAGGCTGTAGATAATGGTTTAGGTTTAATTCAAGTACAGATATTCCTTACAAGAGAGTGTACAAAAATTAACTAATATATAACTTCCTACAATTTAAATCACAGAGCTATTATTTTAGAGGTGGCCTATTGAAATTTTGATATCGATAGGCTACCTCTTACTAAGATAACATTTATTAAATATTCTACTATGTTGATTCAAATAATTTGTAATCTTTTTTCACTCTAAAAACTGTAGCTCGACCACAATCACAAAGCTTAGCTATTTCATCAGCAGTATATTTTCCAGTTTCTAGCATTTCACTTATTTTACTATGCAGTACTGCATTTTTTTGTTTTCCTTTGTATTTTCCAGCCTTTTTAGCAATAGCAATACCTTCGTCTCTTCTAGATGCAATAATACCTCGTTCAAACTCTGCCACTGCTCCCATCATGGTTAAAATTAACCTTGAAGCGGGAGAATTATCAAAACTCATGTTATTGTCTAAGAACCTAACAGTGATTCCTTTTTCTACTAACTCATCCACTAGCGATAAAAGTTCCTTAGTATTACGGGCTAATCTATCAATAGACTTTGTAATGAGAGTATCACCTTCCCTTAAATGTGATAATAGTAATAGTAGTTCTGGTCTGTCGTTAATATATTTCCCTGACACTTTCTCTTGGATCACTTTGTCGCAAATAGGCTCCAGTACTGAAAGCTGTCTTTCTAAATTTTGATCTTTTGAAGAAACTCTTGCATAGCCGAATATCATATAAGCCCTTTAGTATCATTTATAACATCCAAATGATACTGAATCATATAGATAGGTTCAAGCACTAAATGATACTATTTTAGTTGAATTAGGCGGGTATCATTAGGGAGTAGCCTAATGATTGGAACGAGTATCATATTAACGCTAGTGAATCGCAAATATTAGCTTTTATAGCCTTTTAGACCATATCAATGAAAATTTGATTGATATCCCAATTTATAAAGTAAATTTATAGATTTTAGGTTCAACATACATTTATTATTATGACCATGTTATCATAAGAAATGTATTTTGATTTTAGTCATGCATGACTAACTAATATTGATAATTGGGGTTCATTTTGTCTTCGATACAAGTTTTAAATGCTATAGCAGTCCAAATTTCTCCTCCAGAAGAAGAAAATCAAAATGACTGGTCATACAATATCGGTGCTCTCTGGCCTTGTGAACAACCAGAAGTTATTGCTTTCACATCTAAAGTTGATGCTAAATTCCATAAAAGTAGTAAATCGCATGCTAAATTTCAAAAACCATACCCAGTAAATTCATTTCCGTTTAAGCTTGAAGGACACTTAAATGGAGATTATACATTTGAAGTTTTTGTTACTGATTTTATCCAAAATAAACTGATCACTTCTGCAAAACAGTCAAGGGCGAGTAATGGTGCAATTTTAGTCTTCACTCACTATCAACTATTGAATGAAAAAGAAGATGATAATACTAAAGTATTTGAAAGAATTTTAATTTTAATGTTAAAAAATACAGATGCATTAAGATTTAAAGAAAACTTACAGCTGAATCCTGTAGATGTGATTGATTTAGATAAATTTTTGCAAGGTGCTAGAGTTGATCTAATGCGATTTATGTCAGAGGATGAAGATGAATTAGATAAAAATAATTTGTGCTTTATCAGGGGGACAGGAGATGTCCGTAAATACTTTACTTCATCAATCGGTGCGGATGAAGTAATATCCAATAAAACAAGTAGTGAACAATGTATTAAAGCTTTAGAGTTATTTACTCACCAAGCAGATTTTAGTAGACCTTTAAGAGAAAAAATTGAATCTAAAGTTCAAGAATTATTCAATAACTGTAAAAAAGGAGAGTCGATTACATTAGAAAAAATTCAAATACAAATTGATTCAATAATTCCTGCTAATTTAGCTCATTATAAAAATACTTTCGTTGATTTTGTTAATGATAATGGTTTTGAAGTTAATGAAGAGTTTGAAGTATTACCTTCAGATAAAAAACAATTAGAATGGATTGATTTTGAGACTAGCATTGCAAAATTAAGTATTAAAAAACATCATGTTGGGCTCCCTGGCTCTCAAAGAGAGATTATTTTTGACTCAGAGACAAATCAAGTAACCTTGGTGCAAACTATTACTGATCCAATTGTTATAGAACGATTGAAAGAGCTTACTAATGAGTAACGAGGAAATCCTTTCTCTTTTATTAAAAATAAAAGAGAAAGCTACTGACTTTGAAAATGATGGCACCTACCATATATGGTGTTTTAAACGTTCAGATTTTGAATTTGTAACGAAGGATATCGAGTGTCTAAAAGGTGTTAATACTTTAAGTATAGAAGTAGATTATAAATTAGAAAATATTATCAAAGTATCTATATTATTGACACCTGATATAGGATGGTATCAATCTATTGATGAGTATTTTAAAATATTAAGAGATAATATTAGATATAATAAAAATATAAATTACTCATTTTTTATTGAAGGGTTGAGCCCAAGTGAAATTGAAGAAATAGCATGTTCAAGTAAAGCTTATATACACTGGTGTGATATTTTTTCTAAAATTTCAGATCATGTTGAGTATGATAATGCAAATATGTGGCCTAGCTATATTTTTGTTATGGAGGGAGGCAAATCCCAAAAGATAACCACATACAAACTTCCTTTAAAATGCATAGAAAATGATTTTCTCAAAACAGTAAAAATTAGCCCATGTGATATTTCTACATTGACAAATGTAGATTTACATTCTTATGAACGTAAACTAGTATTAAGAACATCTTTAATTGAATTATATAATGAATTCGAGGATGATAATAAATATCCTTTACTTGTTAACATATTAAAAGCTCCAAATATCCTTTGGGATTTATTCTATATAAATTATGAGGTTTATATAAATAAATACTCAATTAATAAAGTTATTCATGAGATTGAAATACAAAAGTTAGACTTTTTATCAAAGTTAAATTCATTAGTTCAAGAGCATCAAACAAAATCATTATCTATTCCTGCTGTTTTAGTAAGCACTGCGATCATTAAAGGATGGTCACTATCAGGTTTATTGCTTATTTTTATTGCAATGTTACTGACCTGCTTTGTAGTTATTATGGGTATATCAAATGCAAAAAAATCACTATTAGATATAATGGAATCATCTAATAAAACAATGACTTATTTTTCTAAAGAAAATTATGATATTGATGATTTAAAATTAACCACAAAAATAAAAAAAATAACAAAAGATGCTATCCTTAAACTAGAAAACAAAAAAGATGATGCTGAGAAAACATTAAATAAACTTGAATTTATGATATTTTCAAGTGCTGCCATATGGTCATTGTTTGTACTGTACCAATTTAAAGATATAATAACTTCTTTTATTACTAAAATTATATCATAATTCTAATTATGATATAAAATAAAGATAAAACTAATTAAAAGGCAATAATAATTTTCATTGAATTTTCAGTTTTTTTTATATACTAAATTGCAATGAAAATTATTATGTTAAAGTGAAAGGCTTAGGTTGAAAAATAATAACTAGGTAGCATGAACATTTTTCGTTAAATACGCCTCCTACTCTTAATAGGCTTAACTAGATTTTCTTTTGTAGATTTGCTAATTTCATCATTATATCTCTCGTATTTGATGGATTATACACTAAGTCAGCTTCAGGTTGTGTTGAACATGGCATATCCATAGTTGTAATTGGGATTATATTAATATGTTTGCTGTTTAGTACGTTTTTAGCACCCATAGTTATAGCAATAGGTATGTCCGTCATTTGAAGCTTCTTCATCCAAAAAATTCTATGTCGACCATCAGTTATTCTAAGTTGATTATTATCATCTACACGTAAGAGTGGTACGTTAAACCGAGGAAGGTTATCTCCCTTAGTTATCCAAGTATTTTTTGGCTCATTTTTGCATTTATTCATTATAATAGAAATTTCACGATTATCATTATACGTTTTTAAAACTTCTTCAATTTCATTAATGCTTATTAAATATATATTTTCATGTACTTCATGATTATTATAAAGTTCATATTCCATAGTAATCTCCTATATTTTTGATATGAAAACCCAATTTACATGATACAATTAAATTGTCTATGTAAGCCTATAATTAGATTTTATATACAGATGGTGTTGTAAGAATGGATAGACATTATTTAATATGAGCGTCTAAATAATCTACCATCTTAAGTATATTATAACGCATGACTTTAAATTTTTGCGTTATTTCTTAAAATAATTCCATCACATAATAATTAATTTTCAACTAACTGTACTGGGTGAATTATAACGTATGCTTTTAAATTTCTCACATCATTCCTGAAAATAATTTCATTACATAGAAATCATTTTTCTACCAATCTATCTTATCCCTTTTATTATAACGCATATTTTCGGTTTTATTCATAATTTCTTTAAATAAATTTTCTTGCATATCAATTTTCCTTATCACGATAACATCATGAAATACTTATTACCAAGTGTCTTAAGCATATTTTTTTAGCATAAGGTACTGAATTCTAAACTCAATAAAATAAAAGCAATACCGAGGGGATATAATTCAAGTTCTATTTA
Source organism: Providencia sp. PROV004 (assembly GCF_011045615.1). Lineage (NCBI taxonomy): Bacteria > Pseudomonadati > Pseudomonadota > Gammaproteobacteria > Enterobacterales > Morganellaceae > Providencia > Providencia sp. PROV004. The sequence continues at coordinate 1,415,731 of NZ_CP042859.1, read as the reverse complement.
AATTATTATGCATTTCATTTAAATAGAATAAGAATACAATTACTTTACTTTTAAAAGTAGTATAAATTTATAATTCAGTTATTTTTATCTTCATTACTAATTATCTATATAAAGTACTGAACTTTTACTTCAATGATATAAAAACCTCATCATTTTTTACTTTAGTAAGGGATTACTTTAAATATTCATAAAATCAGTATATTCCCCCCGATCCAAAACAATTCGAGTACTAAAGGCAAGTAACTTTGTCGCGAGAACACATTGACCTTCAGTTTTGTACTTATCATAACGCTACCATATCAGTACTGGAGCCTGATATAATCATGTAATATTCATGTAAAACTAAACTCATTAGCATGTGAGTATGAATTATAATTCATTGTAATAACTAATTTTTTTGGATTAGGTTCCAGTACTGATAGTATTAGAAGACGAGTAATCCAGTACTGAAAGGTTAGGTGCTAATATAGTACCTAACCTTTATTTTCAATGTGTTATGTGAATATTCGCGTGCTGATGGTAAAAACTTAGCTATGTTGGAACAACATAGCTAAGTTCGGTCAATAGCTTCTTTCATCAGAAAAATAGGCTCTTTCCCTCTGTATACGCTATCAGTCATAGTACTACTACTGTGACCAAGTATGCTAAACCTTATATGGTCGGGAAGGTCTGATATATCTCTTAGCCTATCACTCATAGCGTATCGATAGTCATGTGGGCTATGCTTTTCATCTATTTTTTTAAATAGGTTTGCTACAGCATTAGATACTGGATTATGAACAGTCCATGGAAATACTGGCTTCTCATCCATAATTCCGCTTTGAAGTAAATTTTTATGAATTGGTATAGTTCTTATACTACTTGAATTTTTAATCCTCTTACCATCCCTATCATTAACACTTATACAAGCTATCTTTTGTCCTTTATCCGCAATGTATACATAATCCTGCTCTGTTAGCTGTATACATTCGGTCACTCTCATACCAGTGTAATATAGTACCTGTATAAGCCACCACAGATGAGATTTGTGCTCTATAAGTTCAAGTACTTTCCTGTGTGATTCACAAGATACTGGAATCCTAGGATTCACTTTTTTAATTTTTTTATATCCCATACCACTAAAAGGATTTTTAGTAAGATAATCTCTTTTCTCTGCCGCAAAGCTAAAAAGAGCTGATACTTTTTTAAACAAGGATTGGCTAGAGAATTCAGACTTATATTTGTTCTTTAAGCCTTTTTTAAAGCTGGCTACCTTTGATTTATCAAATGACTGAATATCAGTATCACCATATTGACTAATCAAGTAATCAATCGCAGCCCTGTTACCTTTAAATGTTAATGGTCTCCATTCAGATTTCATTTCGTTGTACCACTCATCAGCAACTTGACTAATTTTATGCCCTTTAGGTTGAAAGCGGCTATCATGCTGCTGTCTATTAGGCAAATTCCCGCTATTAATCCAATAAATGTAGTTTGCTTCTAAATGGATCTCTTGCTCGATGAACATATCTCGCTCATTCACTAAATGAGCTCTAATTTCATCAAAATCAGTGCATTCTTTCTTTAATCGATAAAAAGTACTTAGTAGAATTTTTGAACGTTTATGAGCTATTTGTAGATCTCTAGTTCTCAAGTCAAATCGAATTAGCTTTCCTACATATGACTTTTGCCAAATATAATAACCACGAGAATTACATGAAATATACATGAAATGTACATGTGCCATTGGTGCCCCTTGAATTACCATCAGCACGCGAATATTCACATAACACATTGAAAATAAAGGTTAGGTACTATATTAACACCTAACCTTTCAGTACTGGATTACTCGTCTTCTAAATAAGTATACCCATATAGGCCATTCTCGAACTCTTCCACAAAGTCTTTTTGAAGTTGCTCACTTAAACCGGTGCCTTTTACTTGCTCTGTAAAGCTTTCTAGTAGGACTTCCGGTACTAATTTGACGTATTGCAGCATATCTGCCACAGAATCGCCCTCTTCACTTTGCAAGTAACGCAAGTTGCCTTGGCTATCAACCCAGACATCTATCGCGGCAGTATCACCAAATAGGTTATGCATGTTACCTAAAATTTCTTGGTATGCCCCAATCATAAAGAAACCTATCATTGGTGGGTTTTCTGGGTCATATGCAGGCATTGGCATTGTGGTTTCAACGCCATCACCATCCACATAATGGTCAATAATACCGTCTGAGTCACAGGTGATATCTAACAGTACCGCGCGACGGTCTAATGGTTTATCTAACCCTTCAATCGGTAATACTGGGAACACTTGGTCGATTCCCCAAGAGTCTGGTAGCGATTGGAATAAGGAAAAATTCACATAAAACTTATCAGCCATGCGCTCTTGGAGTTCGTCGATTATCGGACGATGAGCACGATTACTTGGATCTAAATCCTGTTGAATACGGCGGCAAATATTTAGATATAACTCTTCTGCCCATGCTCGTTGCGTTAAATCTAGTACGCCGTGTGCATACTGAGTGTGCGCTTCTTGTAAGTCGAACTGGCTATCATGCAGCCATTCACGTAATGAACGGCTATTACCTTGATGCTGCATTGACTCCCACGTTTCCCATAAGGAAATCAATGAACGTGGTGCATCTTCATGAGGTGGTGTTGTTTTGGTAAATTCATTACGCTCAACACCAATTACATTGGAGACTAAAACGGTATGATGAGCAGTAAGAGCTCGGCCAGACTCTGTGATTACGGTTGGGTGCGGTAAATCGAATTCTTCACACGCATCCCCAATTGCCCAAATCACGTTGTTAGCGTATTCATTTAAACCATAGTTGACCGAGCAATCGGATTGAGAACGAGTACCTTCATAGTCAACACCAAGGCCACCGCCCACATCAAAGCACTGAATGTTAACGCCTAGGCGATGTAATTCCACATAGAAACGCGCTGATTCACGGACACCCGTAGCGATGTCGCGAATATTGGCCATCTGAGAGCCTAAATGGAAATGAAGCAACTGTAAGCTGTCTAGGCGATTCGCATTGCGTAAAATTTCCACTAATTGCAGTACTTGAGTTGCAGCCAAACCAAATTTAGATTTTTCACCGCCACTTGCCTGCCATTTACCTGAGCCTTGGGAAGCCAAACGGGCACGAACCCCTAAGCGTGGTGTGACATTTAAGCTTTCCGCTTCTGCCAATACCATCTCAATTTCAGACATTTTTTCGATAACAAGATAAACCTTGTGACCTAATTTTTCCCCAATTAACGCTAATCGGATATATTCACGGTCTTTATACCCATTACAGACGATAACAGTCTGTGTTTTACCTGCGTTGGCTAAAACAGCCATTAATTCAGCTTTTGAACCCGCTTCAAGGCCGAGCGGCTCGCCAGAATTAACCAGCGATTCAATGACTCGGCGTTGCTGGTTAACTTTTATGGGATAAACCAGAAAGTAATCGCCTTTATAGCCATAAGACTCACGTGCGCGTCTAAATGCCGCGTTTATTGAACGTAAACGATGCTGTAAGATTTGCGGGAAACAAAACAATGCAGGTAAGCGTAAATGCTCCTGCTCTTCTTTAACCTGATTAACGAGGTCAGCTAAATCAACAAAGGTGTCAGGGTTCTCAGGATTCGGGCAAACACAGACATTTCCGCGCTCATTCACCTGATAGTAACCACCACCCCAATACGCGATGTTGTACGTCTGACGCATTTTGCGAGCGATATTATCATTCATAATAAACTCCTTTTATGGAGGGGTGAGTGACGCGTTCTCCTTCCTGATGCATGTCAGTGAGGACATAACACTGCAAGGCAGTTATGTCGGGGAAACGGCAATACTCAGATTTTAATAAAAAGTGCTTAGAACTTCTAAACAGTGACAATATACGACCTTAAGCTGACAGATTAATGACTCAGCCTCGAAGGTGTATTAAAGATGTGACGGTAACTTCGTGATGAAGTAAAGAATGACAGGAAAGTAAATGCCAAAGTCACGCGGCGATCCGCATATGACGGTTGGATACTGTTATTCAGTAGATTATGGATCATTACCCATTAACCCCCAATATAACTGTTTACCCCTTTAAAATTTCAATGTGGTAGCACTATTTTGGCAGTTTGACCTGTTGATTTAAGCTATATCACCTTATTTTTTATTGAAATTCAAAAGTTTATAAACATTCCTGATAGATAGCAGAAGTTTTATATCATTCTGCTGGTATATAACGGGAAACAACAACCATCCGTTACGGTCGCAGTTTATACATCTATTGCGCTCAAAAAGCAAAACCAAAATGACTAAATTGCGATAAAACTTTACCCATTGCTGTTTTATGGCTCTATTCCTTTTTTGTATAAATACAGGTAGAAATTTTTACCGTATGGGACTAAAATAGCCGTCTAGATGTTAAAACATCCAATTATAAATTTGCGAATTCTTAAGGTATTAATCTCATGGCTACACATCTCTTTACTTCTGAGTCTGTATCAGAAGGGCATCCAGATAAAATTGCTGATCAAATCTCTGACGCAGTACTTGATGCTATTCTGGAACAAGACCCGAAAGCTCGCGTTGCCTGCGAAACCTACGTCAAAACAGGTATGGTAATGGTCGGGGGAGAAATCACCACCAGTGCTTGGGTTGATATTGAAGAAATCACGCGCAAAACTGTTCGCGAAATTGGCTACACCAGTTCCGAAATGGGCTTCGATGCCAATTCATGTGCTGTTTTAAGTGCAATTGGTAAACAGTCGCCTGATATCAACCAAGGTGTTGACCGTGTTGACCCATCAGAACAAGGCGCGGGTGACCAAGGCCTAATGTTTGGTTATGCAACCAACGAAACTGATGTATTAATGCCTGCTCCTATTACTTATGCACACCGCTTAGTTCAGCGCCAAGCGGATGTTCGTAAAAATGGCACGTTGCCATGGTTACGCCCAGATGCGAAAAGTCAGGTAACATTCCAATACGACAATAACAAAATTGTAGGTATTGATGCCGTTGTTTTATCTACTCAGCATTCTGAAGATATTCAACAAAAAGACCTGCATGAAGCGGTGATGGAAGAGATCATCAAGCCAGTTCTACCAGCAGAGTGGTTATCAAAAGATACCAAGTACTTTATTAACCCAACGGGTCGTTTTGTTATCGGTGGGCCGATGGGTGACTGTGGCTTAACAGGCCGTAAAATCATTGTAGATACCTACGGCGGTATGGCTCGCCATGGCGGTGGGGCATTCTCTGGTAAAGACCCATCAAAAGTTGACCGTTCAGCAGCCTATGCAGCACGTTACGTGGCAAAAAATATTGTCGCCGCGGGCCTCGCAGACCGTTGTGAAATTCAAGTTTCTTACGCTATCGGCGTGGCAGAACCGACATCGATTATGGTAGAAACCTTTGGAACAGGTAAAGTTGATGAGTCATTATTAATTCAATTAGTTCGTGAATTCTTTGACTTACGTCCTTACGGCTTAATCAAGATGCTTGACTTATTACACCCAATTTACCAACAAACTGCTTCATACGGCCACTTTGGTCGTTCACAGTTCCCATGGGAAAAAACTGACAAAGCTGAAGCATTGCGTGCCGCCGCAGGCTTGTAATTACGTCGGTAAATAAACCACATACAAAAAAACCCATCTAATGATGGGTTTGAGGTTGTTGACAAAGCGGGATAAAAGCGTGGTTTTTCCCGCTTTGTGTTATCAGCCGAAATCAATAAATTGATTTTCCTCGTTTATTTTCAAAACCGATTAGACTTGCGCTGAATTAACGGTTAATTTTTTTGCGTAAACTGGAAAATAGCCATACCAGCAACCATCGCTAATGTAAATATTATCCCTTGTGTTAATCCCATTCCCGTTAACAATAATGCAGGTCCTGGGCAAATCCCTGCTAGCCCCCATCCCACACCAAATAACACACTTCCGGTGACTAGTTTTTTATCTATCGTTTGATTGGTCGGAATTTGCAATGGGCAATTTAGTACACTAACAGAACGTTTTTTAACCCCTAAGAAAGCAATACCACTGATTACCATTCCAACTGCCATCGTAATTAATAAAGAGGGATCCCACGTTCCAGTAATATCTAAAAACGCTAAAATCTTTGCTGGATTTCCCATTCCGGCAATGACCAATCCTAAACCAAACAATATCCCTGAAATTAATGCGATAAGAATAGGCATTGGTTTATCTCCCTATCCCATAATGGTTAGCTAATGCGACTGTTACAAAAGCAACAATCATAAAGACCAATACAGCAACAATTGAACGACGAGATAACCTTGCCATGCCACAAATCCCATGGCCGCTAGTACAACCACTTCCAAGCCGTGAGCCAAAACCAACAAACAGCCCAGCTAAAACTAAAATAGGTGTACTGGTTGCAATGCTAACTTCTGGTGTAAACGCCAACCAAGTAAATAGTGCTGGGGCGCTCATCAGACCAATAATAAAAGCGACTTTCCACGCAGTATCTCCCTTCGTTAGTTTTAGCAACCCACCTAAAATACCGCTAATACCCGCAATACGGCCGTTAAAAACTAATAAAATTGCAGCGGCTAGCCCAATCAATACACCGCCAATTGCAGCAGACAGTGGTGTAAAATTAGCCCAATCGATTGTCATTTCATATCTCCTTCACAGGGCAATAAAGCTGGTATAATGTATTGAGTAACGTAAATAATTTCGCATCTGCAATCGCATAGTAAATGCGCTTTCCTTCACGACGCGTCATCACTAAGCCTTCATTACGCAATACCGTTAATTGTTGAGAGAGTGTCGGTTGTAATATTCCTAACTGCTCTTCTAACTCACTCACGCAGGCTTCACCCTGTGTTAATTGGCATAATAAAATTAAACGATCAGGATTCCCTAGTGTTTTCAATAATGAAGCTGTTTCTGACGCGGCCTGCTTCATCGCTAATAGTTGCTGTTCAGATGGATTATTGTGCATATGTTCTTGCTGTTTTACATTATATAAAAATACAATATATATTTTGGTATAATATATGTCAATTATTGCTTGTTTATGCCCATTGCCTTCACGTATCCTTTACTCCATGAAAACAATCCGTGTTCCACTTTTTCTACAACAACAAGTTATGCGCATATTGCGAGAAAAGCTCGCACTTGCAGAGCATAAACTCGAACAGTCATTTCCAGAACCAACGGTTAATTACAAACAACGGGGAACAACTGCGGGTAGTGCTTACTTAAAAGAATGGGAAATTCGCCTCAACCCCAGTTTACTCATCGAAAATACAGAACAATTTATTGATGAGGTTGTGCCTCATGAATTAGCGCATTTGTTGGTTTTTCATATATTTGGCCGTAAAAATATCGCACCACATGGCAAAGAATGGAAATGGATGATGCAACACGTACTGGAAGTCACAGCGAAACGTACACACAACTTTGCGGTTACGACAGTAAAAAGTAAAACTTTTCGCTACCATTGTGCCTGTGAAATGACTCATGAATTAACCATACGCCGTCATAACAAAGTGCTACGAGGTGAAAACCAATATTTATGTCGAAAATGTGGGGAAGTGTTAAAACAAGAAGAGGTTTTTGTCGCTGCGGCAGAAAATTAACCTTTCTGCCGCATCAAGTTTGAGGTGTGCGCTTAGGCAAACTCTGTCATCACTAATTTTGCGATTTCAAAGTAAATAATTAAGCCAGTTCCATCAATAAAAGTTGCAATGAACGGTGCAGAAACGACTGCTGGGTCCACTTTCAGTTTTTTCAATACCATTGGAATAATCGAAGAAACAACCGCGCTCCACATTGTAATCGCAACGATGGTTAAGCTAACCACAATAGTCACTTCGTGGCCAACACCTAAAATCCATGCACGGATTAATGCCGCACCACCGATAGTCACCGCAACTAGAAATGAGGTAGAGACCTCTTTCTTTAGTACTGTGCCGAGATTACGTAAACTCACCTCGCCCAATGCCATTGCACGGACTAATGTTGATGTAATTTGTGTTCCACTATTACCGCCTGTACCAATCAACAGCGGAATGAAAAACGCTAACGAAATTGCGGCTTCGAGTTGTTCTTCAAATGCTTTTAATACAGTTCCTGTATACGCTTCGGCCACAAATAGCATCAACAACCAAACGACACGTTTACGCCATAAAGTTATAGGGCTTGTCGTTAAGTAGGGCTCATCTAATGGGGTGGTAGCGCCTTGTAGCTGCGCATCAAGTGTATTCTCATCTTCAATCAGTTCGGCGATATCTTGCGGACGCAAAACACCCATTAATTTGCCAAATTGCACCACAGGTATCATATCTAAACCGCTATGATTAATCAGGTCATAAACATCATGACGTGATTGTTCTGGGGCAACAGAAAAATAATTGTGTCTCATGATATCAGACACTAATAAATTTTCAGGTGAAGCTAATAATGATTTAACTGAAAGAATACCATTTAAATAATTGTCGTTATCGACAACAAATAAATAGGTTGGGATTTGCTCGCCATCAAGGTGCTCAATAAGATTTTGTTTCACACAAGCTATTGAGTCTGCGACAGAAACTGGCAAATATGATTGACTCATATAAGCGCTGACTGTTGCATCATCAACTTTTGGTGACGGTGTATTATTGTCTTTGAGGCGCGCGCCTTTCATTGCGGATTGAGCAATAGCAACTGCTCCCGCTTTGTTCTGGGTAGTGAATGTCATTTTTTTAGTCCCTATTACTGTTGGTTACTCAAACAGTACTCACATAGGGGCGAAACCAGATGAGAGAATGCGAAAGCTATCTCTTCGTCTCGGTTTTAGCACTATACAACGTATCCTGATTTAGCAGGAAGTTACATGGGGATATACCTTCGGTCGATATATCCTGTCCTAATCTTGGGCGTCTCTCGACGTCGTCAGATCAGTAACCTATGTTTGTATAGGAGCCTCGCCTAACGAGATACTGCACTTTGGATGCGGCGCGAATTATACCCATTGGTGAATTAATTGCCACCCTATATCTACGGTTTTTTACGCATGAGAAACTTATTGTTTAGGTTTCGTTTAAGTTTATATTAAATAAATCTTCACAAAGTAACAGAATGTAACTAATAATAAAATTAAATATTCAAATTAAAATAAATATATTTAGTTACTTATCAATAACCAACCCTTAGATAAATCTAAATAATATTTGTAATATTATTTAGTAAATCTTATCGATAATTAATCAAAACTTACCTGTCGATTTACCTTATAATACAAAAAAACAATATAAAGGAGTTAGCCTAATTAAATATAACTGAAACGCTTTATTAGAGTATATACAATCACTAATATTAATCACCTATTGGTTTTTTATATTAAAAATAATCAAACAAGTAAATTATGATATAAGAAAATACACTTATATCACTATTTAATTCGACATTATCATTAAAAACTATTCTTTTAAATTGTTAATATTTAATTTCAGACATCAATACAGTATTAAATATCACAAGAATTATCTTAGAATATTTTTTATTTTATTTAACAGTGAAAGTTTTATTATGGATAAAGTAATTGTTGGAATGTTAACAAACTTAACATTTCGCGTAAATGATGAAATCAAAATTGCTGCCATTTCTGCTTTAGGAGATTTCAAAGCAACGATTGAGTATAATGATGCCATCATAAGAATCATAGACTTATGTCAAGACCCAAATAAAGAGGTTGCTGTGTCAGCGATTAATACACTCAGCAAATTATCTATTTATTTTTTACGTAGTTCACTACCGGAACATTAATTACACTCTCAATTCGAGTATTGTAAATAATTACTATGATTTATTTTATAATACTGTCCCATTAATAATCTAATGAGACAGTTTGCATATATTAAATAATTTTACGCTATTTCAGTGTCGCCCTGCAATTGGCAACTACACGCTAAAACATAACCTTCCGCTATTTCTGCTTCGGTTAATGTCATTGTACTTGTGGTTGTATAATTTCCTGACAGCACTTTTGTTTTACAACTTCCGCAAACACCCGCTCGGCAAGCCGCAATAACAGGTTGTTTATTTTGCTCCAGTGCAGATAATAAAGACGTCCCCACTGGGACTTTAAAATCGACCAATCGTTGACGAATTTTTAACGTAAGAATATCTTCACTATCAACAACTTCTGGTTCAGTAGAAAAACGCTCCATAAAGAAATGTTCAGCAGGAACACCTAAATTTGCAGCAAATTGCTGTGCATTTTTCATATAAGGTACAGGCCCACACGTCATCACAATTCGTGAATTAATATCGGGTACTAACGCTTTCAATTTCTCTTCGGTTAAACGCCCTTGAGCAATATCGCCATTATCTGGTGTTTCCGCCATGACACACAATTGCAACCGTTCTGGATATAACCGGACGAGCTTTTGCCATTCCTCAGCAAAAATAACTTGCTTATCATCGCGAACATTGAATAGCACTTTTACATGGGAATTTGGGCGATTCACCATCAGCCAACGTGTCATTGACATAATCGGTGTCACCCCACACCCAGCAGCTAACATCAAATACTGCGAGTTTTGTAGATTGGCACAGGTGAATTCCCCTTGTGCTTCTGAAAGCCAAAGGTAGTCACCTTCTTTAACTGAGCGTGTTAGCCAATTTGACCCTTCTCCATCGTCTAACCGCCTGACAGTAATGGAAATAAAACGACTTTGTCCCGGTGATGATGAAAGAGTGTAAGCACGCATGACATCATCACTATTTTTAATACTGACCAAAGCATATTGACCGGGTGAATATGTATAAAAATCATGATTGATAAGGTTGATTGTCCAGACATCTGATGTTTCTTGAATAATAGAATGAACTTGCATTCTATTTGGACATAAACTACTTGGCATGGTCATCGCGCTACTCCTTTAAAGGGGGTCGCTGCCCCCATCTTTCACATCGTTTTTAAGCTTTTTCTATCGGTTTATTGATCATGCAGGTAAAATTTCTGCCAGATCTTGCTCAACTGTTGTAATACTTCGCATGCCAAATTTCTCATTTAACACATTCAATAAGTTTTCAGTTAAGAAACCAGGCGCTGTTGGGCCGGTATAAATATTTTTCACACCCAACGCTAATAATGTTAAGAGGATAACAATTGCTTTTTGCTCAAACCAAGACAGAATCAAACTCAATGGTAAGTCATTAATACCACAACCAAGTTTCTCTGATAGATTCACCGCAAGCATAATGGCAGAGTACGCATCGTTACATTGGCCCACATCCAATAAACGCGGAAGCCCTTCTAACGTACCAAAATCTAATTTATTAAAACGATATTTACCACAAGCGAGTGTAAGGATTAAGCAATCTTCGGGTACACTACGCGCAAAGTCCGTGTAGTAGCTACGCTCACCGCGGCTACCATCGCATCCACCAACGAGGAATACGTGACGTAATTTTTTCTGTGAAACTAAATCAATCACCGCATCTGCCGCACCGAGTAGTGTTTGACGACCGAAGCCAACTGTAATTTTGTGTTCGATTTCGGTATACGGGAAACCAGCTAGCGACTGAGCTTGAGCAATCATTGCAGAAAAATCATCGCCCACTAAATGTTTTGCACCCGGCCAACCCACAATACTACGCGTCCAGATACGGTCTTTATAATCACCGACATCAGGGTCAATAATACAGTTAGAGGTCATCAAGATAGACCCTGGGAACTTAGCAAATTCCACCTGCTGGTTTTGCCAACCGCTACCATAGTTACCGACTAAATGCGCATATTTTTTCAGCTCTGGATAACCATGTGCTGGCAGCATTTCACCGTGGGTATAAACATTGATACCCGTACCTTCAGTTTGTTCTAACAACATTTTTAAGTCTTTCAGGTCATGACCTGAAATTAAAATACACTTCCCTGCGACTGGACGAACGTTAACTTCCGTTGGTGTTGGATGACCAAATTCGCTCGTTTCACCTGCATCCAAAATTTCCATGATCTTGAAATTCATCAGACCAATAGCCATCGCATTATCAAGCAGCTCATTCATATCTGATGGCAATGTTCCAAGCCAAGCCATAATTTCATGGTATTGGCCATAAACCTCATTATCATACTGACCTAAAACATGGGCGTGTTCCATATAGGCTGCCGCCCCTTTTAGGCCATATAGGCATAACATACGTAAACCGTGAATGTCTTCGCCGACATCAGCTTTATCAATATCTAATGAAAATTGAGCCGCTTGTGCCTGTAGGGTTGGAATGTCAGTCCCATTTAATTGCAAATTAATTAATGGATGATTGAAAGCCACAACACTATTCACAGATTGACAATGTTTGATTAATTTATCACGCAAATAAATAGCTTCACGGGCATAACCGATAATACGTTCTGAATCAAAGTTGACGTTAGTTAAAGTAGAGAAAAATGCGCGCGGAGCAAAACTATCAATATCATGGTCAATAATACCCAGCGAGCGAGCAGTGACTGCGCTTGCAGATAAGCTTTGCAATACAGCAACTAATAAATCTTGAAGGTCAGATGTTTCTGCTGTTTTACCGCACATACCCTGCGCGTATGCACAGCCATTTCCAGCTGGAGTTCTAATTGTTTGTTCACATTGCACACAGTACATGTTGTTAGCCTCTTAAAGTTGCATTTCAAATACAACATTAAGACTACGCTCTTTATTAGAATAAAAAAGTGGAATTATTCATTATCTAATGGTTTATTGATCTATATTAATATTCATTGCAAATGAGAACTATTCACAGTAATGAAAGTATGCTATTCGTGCTGCTGTTTTTTGTATTTCAGCTGCCTTGCTTAAATACACTATTTTGCATTTTATTTTTTTCCTGATACCGTTCTTACGGTAACTCTTGTTATACTTACCTATAAGTGTTTGTTATTCCATCGTATAAAGAGAATCCAATAAAGATGAGCCAGGTAAATTCAGCAAGTAAATCTATGATAAAAAGCCGGTTACGGATTTTTAAACGGTTAAAAGAATCAGATAAAACACCTGTAAAAATCTTACTACTCGCGGCACTCATTGGTGCTGCGGTCGGTCTTATCGGTTCTCTATTTGAAATAGGAACAACTTGGATTAGCAACTATCGCGTTCAATCAGTGAGTGAATGGGTTGCTCCAAAATGGCTGATGGTTGTTGGGATGTTTTTTATCTCGGCACTTCTTGCCATGTTAGGCTATTACCTAGTTAAACGGTTCTCCCCTGAATCGGGTGGGTCTGGGATCCCCGAAATTGAAGGTGCATTACAAGATTTGCGCCCCGTAAGATGGTGGAGAGTCATCCCAGTTAAGTTTATTGGTGGATTAGGGACATTGGGTTCAGGCATGGTGTTAGGGCGCGAAGGGCCAACTGTACAGCTTGGTGCGAACCTTAGCCAAATGTTTTATGATTTATTTCGTTTAAAAGATAATGAGTCGCGCCATACCTTGCTTGCCTCTGGTGCTGCTGCTGGTTTATCTACAGCATTTAATGCCCCTTTAGCTGGCATTTTATTTATTATTGAAGAAATGCGCCCGCAATTTAAATACAGTTTAATTTCAATTAAAGCGGTATTTATCGGTGTTGTTACCTCCACCATTGTCTATCGGTTAATTAATGGGGAAGCTATTATATTAAATATCGGTCAATTCTCTTCTGCACCGATGAATACTTTATGGCTTTATTTAATTTTAGGATTAATGTTTGGTGTCATCGGTATCTGTTTTAATGGTTTTTTATTGTACCTACAAAGTAAATTTTTAGCATTTTACCAAAATAAAATTTCTCGCTTTGTATTGATGGGCGGGCTAATTGGTGGGGCTTGTGGTGCAATTGGCGTTTATCTACCTGAAATTGTTGGTGGCGGCTATTCAGTGATCCACCAGATGGTTGCAGGCCAATTTACCATCACTTTATTATTCATATTTTTTGCTTTACGGTTTTTAACTTCGACGATTAGCTTTAGCTCTGGCGCTCCAGGGGGTATTTTCTCCCCTTTACTCGCCCTTGGTACCTTATTTGGTGGTGTTTTCGGCTACGCTGCCCTCGAAATATTCCCTAATTACCAAATTGAAGTGGGGACTTTCGCTATAGCAGGCATGGGAGCATTATTTGCCGCAACCGTCAGAGCACCATTAACTGGGATAGTTTTAGTTTTAGAAATGACAAATAACTACCAGTTAATCTTACCGATGATTATTACCTGTATTGGTGCCACAATGATAGCCCAATTTTTAGGTGGTAAACCGCTATATTCTGTCTTGCTCGAAAAGACTTTAGCCCGAAGCGAAAAAGAAACCGCTAATTCCGCCGCTAGCAAACCTTAACGATTAGAAATAAAAAAGAGTTGCCACCCACGGCAACTCTTTTACTAAGATAACCTATGCAAGTCTCTTACTTACTTTTTCCGTGCAATGAGTGTTGCAAAATTTAATTTAATACGATTACCTTGTGAATCAGTGCGGTGTAAATGACCAGGGTTTTCGTTATATTTTAAAATATCCCAATCCTTATAATACCCTTCTAGCTCCCCTGGTTTTAAGAAGCATTTAAATGGCACTAAATCCAGCGGTGCATCTGGCGTTTCAACGGCACACACAATAACGTTAACTCCCCCTGGCAGGGTATGTTCTTGCATATTAGTAATAACATTGGCGATTTTTTCTCGCTGCAAGAACATTAGCACGACAGTGGAAATGATAAGTTCGTAGTTCTCTTGTATTTGGTGACTATTAATATCATAAACAGCCGTATGAATATTCTCTACCCCAGCTTGTTTTTTAACGAAGTCAATTGCTTGGATATGCTGAGGGTTGATATCTACCGAGGTTACGTCATAACCCTGTAAGGCAAGATAAAAGCTATTTCGGCCTCTTCCCGAACCTAAATCTAATGTTTTACATGGCTTACTAAGGTGGTTCTCACACAGGTAACGCACTTCTGAATGTGGAGTCGTTAACCCGTGTTCTTTATAAAATTTCAGTTCTGGTTTGCATAAAAAAGCCAATTGGCATTCCATGTCATCACTACAAGCAGAAATACGATGCCAAACTTGAGGTTCGATAATAGGCGGCTGGTTATGAATATCAAAAGTAAAATGTTGTTCGCTGCCATCCTCATTAAAAATGATAAAATCTAAAGAGCCTTTTAGCACTTTCAACTGTGCATATGTATCTTCTTTTGTATTATGACGCTCTTGGAACATTAACGGTAAAGACGCTTTATTCCAAACCGGCATGGTTTTGTAACACACGAGATTATTCATATCATCACCAATAAGTTGCATTTTAAATACATCTTATACCGTTCGTTTGCTATCTGCAAAACATTCATGGATAAATTATCGAGGACTTGATTCATATCAACCCCCTATAGATAAAGAGGGCTGATACGCGCTATAGGATAAGTTAGTAACCTAACTGTTTCGCACTTAACCCTAAGAATTCAAAAGGTTTTGTAACCACATATTTATTGGTCGCATCCCCCGAATAAATATGGCTCTGCTCTTCACCCAGATCCAACTTTTTCACTTGTCCAGTTTCTGCTGAAAAATCAATTTTTGCCAAATCAGTCCAAAAAATATTTGGCGTCAATGCAGATTCAAAAAAATAGAGCTGACGTTTATGGTCAACTAATGTCCGCCAACGCGTTGACGATATTTCAGGTGAATTTTCGGACGTCAATCCGTAAGGAACAGACACATTACGTACGACACTGAAAACACTGGCGACCGCTTTATTAGGCGTTGTTTTCTGAGGAATTGCATTAATATAAAATTGCGCACGAGCAAATCTATCAGCGGAACGGTTTGTCCCCGGTAGCATGACAGTACCACCAATCCCTTGCCAATATTCCTGCATTGCTAATTGCTTCTCATAAGTAGGCGAATTAGTCATAACTTGATACTTGCGACTATGATGAATGACCTGCTTACCATCAATATATTCAATAATTGCGCTATCGCCACTCGCATCTGATAATGACAAATGTAAAGTCGCTAACCTATCTTGCCCAGGAACATTATCCGTTGCCACGACCAGTGGATTTTTTTCTAACGCTGCAACAGCCTCTTCCACTGTCGCATAATTATCTAGCACATATTGTGCCCATAGCGATATCGACAACGCAGGTTGCTTATTATCTACTTGAGGGTATTTTGATTCAGCAAGCCATAATAAATTGGCAACTAGACCTTCTTCGTTCACTCCATCAGTTGTTGAAATATCATAACCTGAGGCGATCACACTACCGTATTTTGATTTCCATTTTAAAGAGTTAGGTCCTGCAATGCCATCACGCTCCATGCCTCGAGGAAAGATCCATAGATTAGTGCCTATATCGTATTTCCAATCCATTGTTCTTCCGGTCATTATCTGTTCATTTTCACCTAAATAAACAACCCGAGTACAAGCTTGACTTACTGCAATTGGCATTGATATCGCAGCCGCAGCGGCAAGTGCGATGATACTTTTCTTAATAAATTGCATGCCATCTCCAAAATAGTTAAAAATAAATTTATATAATAAGCATACTACATAAATACGAACTATTTATGCTCAAATAATAATGCATTAAAAAAAGTGCGATTAACGCTATGAAATGTAATACTTAATGACACAAAATGGTACCAATATTAATCAGCACCATTTTGCTAAAAAGAATTAATTATTTACTGATGAAAATAAAGAACGTAACAATGCCGCTTTTTTCGGATTATCTGGAATAGATAATATTTCATCATAAAAACTAATAGAAATACGGCACGCTAGTGCAGGTGATTTCTTCCCTGCTTCTAAATTCCCAAGAATTGCAGTATCTTCACCATACTTTGCAGAAAGCCCACTAGCAAGTTGGGTTAATTCCTCAGAATATTCTGTCGGGGACATTAACGCCTGTTTTACACCCGCTTCACTTGAAATTAAAAGTTCATTGGTTGCCTGAATTTGTTTCAACAAAACAGCTTGGCTTTTTTGTGGTGGAATAATTTCTGCTGTTTCTCTCAAATGCGGAAATAGTGAATAAAAACACGTTTTTCCCGTTGGGTCTTCTTCCAATAAGATTTTTAGGTAATCATTAACTCTGCTAGTAAAGTTAATCACGGAGTCATCAGAGGCATATTCCATTCGCTCTAGTACTAACTTCATGACATTCCCGACTACTTGGTCAAACAGTTGACGGCGTAAATCTTCATTAGTTGGGTCGTATTGTGTAATTAGATGCTCAAAACTTTGATAGGTTTCAGGGCTTATTTTCTTAACCGTCGCGATAATCGGTAATTCTTTTTCAACTTGAGCAAGTGCCTCTGAATGAATTGCACTATTATTTTCTGTAGATAACACATTGTTATCTTTACTTAACCAATAAAAACCGAATGCAAATGCAATAAAAATAATGCTAACAATTAATGCGGTTTTACGTGAGTTATTTGTATTCAAAGTTACCCTGCCTTTTCTTGTAAAACGGTTCCCCACAAACACTTTCAAGCTACTTATATACTGTAGAACCAATTGCATATAATGCCATGGCATCTAAAACCGATAATATTCACGTATCTAAAGTGTTAATGCCACGAATTGAACGATAAAAAGTAATAATGCTTATTTTAGCTTGTATTAAAGTCGTCTAGCTATAGGAATAAGGGAAATTGCGAGGTTCAGACGGGGGAATTTGCCACAAAGAAACAATTTATAATACGCTGGATATAAAAAAACCTCCAGCACTCGAAAGCCTGAAGGTTTTTTATGATAAAAATCTTATTTAACTTGAACACCTTCAACTGAAATCAACAGTTGTGCTTCTTGAGATTTAGGACCCAAATCAGATTTGATGTTAAATTCTTTTAACTTAATATTACCTTCTGCTTCAAAACCTGCACGGTATCCACCCCAAGGATCTTTACCTTCGCCCATTAATTTAGCGTCTAATGTAATTGGCTTAGTGACACCATTTAAAGTGAAATCACCAGTGATTTTGTAGGCTTCACCGTCTTTCTTCACTTCTGTTGAAACGAATTTCGCTTCAGGGAATTTGGCTGCATTTAAGAAATCACCACTGCGTAAATGTTTGTCACGCTCTGCATGGTTAGTATCAATGCTACCTGTCTTAATAGTAACTTCGACTTTATCTTTTGATGGATCTTTTGCATCATAAGTAAAAGACCCATCAAAGTCTTTAAAACTACCATATACCCAGCTATAACCTAAATGCTGAATACGAAATTCAATAAACGCGTGTTGGCCTTGCTTATCAAATTGGTAAGTTTCTGCTAATGCTGAACCTGCCGTTAAAAAAAGTGCACCAGTAGCCAGACCAAGAACCGTTTTCTTCAACATAATTATCTCCACGTTACTTATCGGGGTTAAAACCCAACATTCTTTTTAATGTAATATCACGATCAAAAAAGTGATGTTTAAAAGCTGCAAAAGCATGCAACACTGATAATAGAACCACTGCCCAAGCTAAATATAAATGAACTTCACCTGCGGTATCTGCTTGTGTCGCAGCACCGGTAAATAGTGCAGGAACATCAAACCAACCAAACACACTAATAGGTTGTCCATCAGCGGTTGAGATTAAATAACCACTGATCAAAATACTGAATAAAATAATATAAATCAGAATTTGAACAATAATAGAGCTAGCTTTCGTTAATTTACTGTAGCTTGCTAATGGCTTCGGCGGCGGTGAAATAAATCGCCAAATCACACGAAATGCCATAACAATAAATAATAATATTCCTATACTTTTATGTATCTCAGGAGCTTGATGATACCAACTATCATAATAGCCTAGTGTCACCATCCATAAACCTAAAGCGAACATTCCATATACGACAATTGCGACTAGCCAATGTACGAGCAAAGAGATATGCCCATAGCGGCTTGCATTATTTTTCCATTGCATGATAAAAACCATTTAGAGAAGAAGGTAATATTTTATTAACTAAGCCGTAATAATCATAAGGTGAAATTAATTTTATTCCTATCCCAAAGTTAAACAAATATTTTGTTGAAGACATTCAAATACGATCAACATAATGAAAAATAGATTACTATTTGATTTTGTCTAGTTTTAATTATAAAAGTTGAATAAAGATTCTTCCACTTTTGTAAATGGTCGTAACTAAATACTTAGTTCATTTATTTATTAATTTCAATTAAATCTAGCTTATTCCTAATAGATATAAGCTATTTTCGATAAAATAACATTTGTAGGTCTGCCTTTTTCCCCATACATTGGTATTCGTCCTTTTAACATTGCGCGAACTGACTGATAGGTTAAATACTATGTATAAACTTTGGATAGCAAATAAAAACTACTCTTCATGGTCATTGCGCCCATGGGTTTTACTAAAGGTATTACAGATCCCGTTTGAAGAAAATTTGTGTTTATTTGAAAACGGTAAAAGCAGTCATGAGAAATTCAGTCGTTTTTCCCCTACCGGTTTAGTCCCTTGTTTAATCGATGAAAACCAAACAATATGGGATTCATTAGCCATTTGTGAATATATTGCAGAAGACTTCCCGCAAGTCTGGCCAAAAGATCGCAAAGCCAGAGCATGGGCTCGAAGTGCTAGCGCAGAAATGCACTCAGGTTTTAGTGCGTTACGCCAGCAGTGTCCGATGGATGGTGCTCATAATGCACCACTTAATAATATTTCAATTGAATTACAAACTGACTTAAACCGCTTGCAGAAACTATGGCAGGATGGGTTGAACCAATTTGGCGGCCCTTGGCTTGCGGGCAATGAATTTACGGCTGTAGATGCCTTCTTTGCACCCGTTGCCTTCCGAATCCGCAGTTATCATTTACCTGTAAGCCCAGCGGCTAAACAATGGGTTGACCGAGTTTTAGTTTTGCCTGCAATGAAAGAATGGCATGACGCAGGTTTACAAGAACCGAATATTGAGCATTAATAATAGGCGAATAGGGAGGCATTATGTGCCTCCGATTTTATTTGATTAGTAAAAAATCACCTGCTCGAACATCAAAATTAATATTTAATCAATTTGTCGGCTATTCAAGCTACAGTCGGTTATTTAACAGACAAACAGCAGCTATAATTTTTCATCCCATGGGTCTGCTGTCATAATATCGCCAAGTGGTGTGTGTAATGTAACCTGTTCATTTTTAAACCACTCTGCTAATGAAAACCCACCCTTCGGCGTTTCAACATGGATATCGATTGGGCAATAGGGTGTATTCGCCTTAATAGCAAACTCAGCAAAATCTTCTTTTTCTTGAGGGTTCGGACAGCGAATGACCACATCAAGGTCGCAGTCTGACAACATACTTTGGATATCTGTCGCTAAAGTGTAAGCACAGCTGCCTGTGACTCCCCATTGCCAAGGCCATTTAGTTTGCGAAATGATCCATAAAACCTGCACAGGTGGTAAAGCAATAAACATTGAACGTTGTAGTTCCACCGAATTTGCCACCAAGGATTCCACATTCATAATATGCGTGATTGCCGATTTTTCAATTTGTGTCGTGATGCGTTGGTGTGGCTTAATTCCTCGAATTGCGACAGTCAGTTTATTCTCATCCGCTTTATTTCGATATACCGTCAACGGTAATTTACTGTTCCATTGTGAGCCAACCCATTCAGGAAGCGATTCTATCGCGACATCATTATTACTGCTGACCCAAACAAAATCATGAGGATTGATTATTTGCATTTTATTACCTTTATGATTGCTACGACTGCTCTTCCCTATTATGCCTTTTTTGTCACATAAAAACAGAATATCAATACTAACAACGCCACTGATACCATTTAATGGTAACTTGTCATAAATACTGAGTGATTGCCTTGAAATTTCACACCGTATAATATTTAATTACGTTATTAATTAATGAGTTAAGCTTCTATTTACGAGCATCGAATTATGAGAACGTTTCCTGCTATTCATGATGGGATTATTTTTACCAGCTGTATGTTTTTTAGTGCCGCAACTGCTTTTGTGATTTTAGATGCGCAAGCAGCGATGTGGGCGACATTCTCAACACTGTATTCATTTAATTTATTCAATGCAGCAAAAGAATATAAAAACTATGCTTACACCGCTTGTTGTTTATTGATGATTTTAGTGGCTATTTTTATCGGTGATACCCTGCGGCTTGGTACGGCGTATTATATTTATCTCGCCATTTTTTCGTTCATTTATTACCAATTGTATGGCACAGATCCCGCAATGGATTTAACGATGAAGTTTATGATTATCATGTCGACAATTGGCACCATTTTACCTGATATATCAAGAAGTTTGGCGTTAGGTTTTATTATTGGCAGTGGAGTAACGCTAATCACGTATTATCTCCTTAGTCATAAAATGACACGCCATAGCGTTATTACGAGTGCTTTAGTTGAACAAAATTTGTTTACGTTGAGAAAAAATATTATTCCCCGTTCGATGATTTATGCTTTAGGGCTATTACTCGCACTTGCCATTCCACGCAGTATAGATCTAGG
The DNA here is from genome assembly GCF_011045615.1 of Providencia sp. PROV004. Taxonomy (NCBI): domain Bacteria; kingdom Pseudomonadati; phylum Pseudomonadota; class Gammaproteobacteria; order Enterobacterales; family Morganellaceae; genus Providencia; species Providencia sp. PROV004. The sequence goes on along the minus strand of NZ_CP042859.1, from coordinate 1,394,285 downwards.
GCACTTTTATTGGACATTATTGACCTTTGTTTTTGTATTGCATCCAAAATCACAAAGCATCGTTAAAATTACTTTGCAGAGAGTCTTAGGCAGCCTTATTTCTGTTTTATTGCTGTATTTTTTATTCAACCTACCACTTATGCCATACATCGGTTTAATTGCAGTTGTGGTATTCGCCTTTTTAATGCCAATGAGTTTTCATCATGGATATACGTTTATGACATTTGTCGTGACAAGCTTAATTTTATCCATTCTTGAGCTCGTTATATATTGGCGTCACCCAACCTATGAATTATTGTTTGACCGCGTTCTTGAAACCGCCTTAGGAGGAACCATCGCCATCATGACGAGTATTATTTTAAAGTTATTTAGAGAAACAAAATAAAATTAAGCATATTCCCCAATAAGAACGTCTGTTCTATACTCAAAAAAGAACACATTGGGAAAAGAAGTCTTAGTCCTAAAGCCTAGCCCTATCAGTATCATTATTCTTGAGTGTGACATTCAAGCAAAGAGGAACTGAAGATGAAAATATCGATTATTGGCGCAACAGGTTTTGTTGGCAGAGCATTAGTTGCTGAAGCGCTACTTCGGCATCACCAAGTAACAGCGATTTCTCGTCATAGTAATCAACTATCTCAACACGCTCACTTAATCACCGCGGCTGGAGATATCACCGATATTCTATGGTTAACCTCTCGGCTAAAGGGGCAGGATGTTGTCATCAGTGCGTTTAATGGCGGTTGGCAGAACCCTAATTTGTATCAAGATACTGTTGCGGGTAACCTCGCAATTTTACATGCTGTACAAAAATCCATGGTCAAACGGTTCATTGTGGTGGGTGGTGCAGGAAGTCTAAAAACCACTGCAGGTATTGATTTAATTGACTCCCCTGATTTTCCTGCTGAAATAAAGCCTGGCGCCCAAGCAATGAGAGAATTTAAAAACCAATTACAATCCATTGATTCATTAGATTGGACCTACGTTTCTCCTGCCGCCATGCTTGAAGAAGGAGAAAGAACAGAAACCTTCCGGCTTGGCGGGAATCAATTATTAATGAATGGTAATACTCCCGCTAAAATTTCTGTTGAAGACTTTGCAGTTGCTATTCTTGATGAAGTGAATAATTCACAATTTATTCGCCAACAATTTACCGCAGCCTATTAAGTTTAAGCATAAAAAAGCCGGTAAATAGTTACCGGCAAAGATAGATAACAGAACTTAATTCATTCACATATTGCTGTTTTTAACTTACTTTTCACGATGTTTCGCTGCATAGATTTCGCTGTTCACCCAGTTATGGTCTTTTTCCCATGTAAATAACCATTTACGTGTTGGTCCCGCCATCACATTAAGGTAATAGTTATCATAGCCAGCCACTGTCGCCATTGGGTGATACCCTTTTGGTACCATAACAACATCTTTGTTATATACCGCCATGCACTCATCTAACTCGCGGTCGTCAGTGTAAACACGCTGCATACAAAAACCTTGAGATGGATTTAAACGATGATAATAGGTTTCTTCTAGATAAGTTTCATTGGGTTCATTATCGGTGTCATGTTTATGGCTTGGATAAGAGCTGGTGCATCCTTCATCTGTAAAGACCTCCACGACTAATAAGCTGTCAGCGGCTTTATCATCCGGTAAAATATTATGCACGTAGCGCTTGTTATAACCATGGCCACGTTGCTCTGCACCAATATCATCTGGACCAATTAAACGTGTTGGATAGGTGCCCTTTCCTTTAGCACTGCAAACGGCCAATTCAAGATCGGTATCTGCGATGACCTCAGCAAACTCTTGGGCTGTCACATACACAGCATAGGGTTTTTTACGTTCGAAAGGATCCATTCGGTCGCCAATGTTTTCAAACGTTTGATTAGTTGTTTTAATCGTCGCTTTACCTGCTACTAAGACTAAGCACATTTCATTTTCAGAAGCAGGTAAGGAAATAGACTCACCTTGTTTTAATTCGTAAACATCAAAGTGAACATAACCCCAGTTAGCGATTTGTGGAGTGATATGCTGAGTACGCTTATGTGCATCTGGAGCATGGTATTTCGACAATAATTTTGACATAACTTTCCTCTGACACTTTTTAGATTCTAGATAGGCAATTCTTTTTAGTCACTAACCGTTTCATCAATCAAATAGTTCAGTTTGTGGCTAGGCGGCTAGCGCACCAATCCCTAGGAGCATACACAAGTATGTGACTAGGGGGGGTAAGCGAAGCCAACAACGCCACAGACTGAAATATGACGACGATTTAGATTAAACCCGCATCCTTAGCAAACTTAGACAAATTGTTGTAACCCAATGTGGCATAAGTTAATGGATGCGCAATCGCAGGGTCTTGCTCTGCTTCAACCACCAGCCAGCCATTTTCATATTGGCTATTTTTCAATACCTTAAACACGTCAGGATAGTTAACGCAACCATCACCCGGTACCGTGAACACACCGGCTAATACGGCATCTAAGAAGCTGGTTTTACGGTTTTTAACATCTTTTAGGACATCTGCACGGACATCTTTGCAATGTACGTGATTGATCCGTTTTGCCCAACGTTTAGCCACTTCAACCGGGTCTGCGCCAGCAAAGGTTAAGTGGCCAGTATCTAGCAATAAACCGACCTCATCGCCCGTGTGCTTCATTAGGTTATCAACATCTTCTGCTGACTCAATCACGGTTCCCATATGGTGGTGATAGGCGATTTTCACGCCTTGAGATAAGGTATATTTCGCGAATTCGGTCAGTTTCTTACCGTATTCTTCCCATTTATCGGCTGGGAACAATGGACGCATATGAACAGGTTTGTTTTGGTCGCCATGAATACAGTTAGTCACTTCTGCAAACACCATCACTTTAGCGCCTAAATCACGCAGTAACGCTAAGTGCCCTTGTACCGCTTCAATTTCTTCTTCCACGCTGCGAGATAATAGTTCTCCCGAATACCAGCCTGAAACCAGTTGTAAGTCATGCTGTTTTAAAATCGGCCCTAGAATCTCCGCTTTGCGTGGAAATTTATTACCTAATTCAAAACCAGCGAAACCTGCTTGACGGCCTTCAGTTAAACATGTTTCTAGAGATGTTTCTGCCCCTAAAGTGGGTAAATCATCATTCGTCCATGTCAACGGGTTAATACCAAGTTGGATTGCCATGATGAAGCTCCTGTGTAGGTAAAAGTAATATTATTTACGCTGACGCCATAGGGCTATCAGGTTTAAGTAATTAGTTTTGATTTTCTGAACCAGCTCATCGTCATTGATTTCACCTTTCATCCACTCCAACGAAGGCTTACCAAATAAGGTACGACCAACAGCAAATCCTTTGACGATGGATTTTCCAGCTGCGGCATTAAAACCCGCTTGTAACTCAGCTTGTGGCGCATCAAGCCCTAAGAGTACGACACCGCGGCAATATGGGTCACGCTCTTGAATCAATCGGTCAACCGCATCCCAATTTTCTGCTTGTAGTGGTGGTAATTTCCACCAATCAGGCTTGATACCTAAGTTATAGAAGCGTTTGATTGCGCGTAAATACAGCTCATCATTGCGTTCCATATCTGCGGGTAATATCACTTCAAGCAATAATTCATGCCCTGATTGGCAGCAAGCACTGTAAACTTCTTGAACTGTTTTTTCTTGCTCTAAACGCAGGGGATGGTTGTCTTCTGGATGGAAAAATACCAAACATTTCACAATATGCTCTTTTGGCCAACTGATCAGCTGAGAACCGATATTGCCATGTTCTAAGCACAATGGTCTTGATGCCGGTAGCTCAATTGGACGGCCTATCCACCAACCACGACCAGTCACGTCATTCAATACGTCTTGGCCAAAGGTACTGTCGCAAAGTAGCCCTGCTTTACCTTGTAAATTTGCTTCTTGCGCCACTTCACTACTGGCACGGAAAATCAATTTCTTCAGATAAGGAATACAAGAAATATCAGCACCAGCATTACGAGCCATATCAACAAATTGGATGCGATGGTCGAATGCCATAACACAGAGCTCATTCCACTGTGTGCGACGTGAAGTCACTCGATGTAAATGGTTGAGTATAGGATCGAGATCTGGACGTGGTACTGCCGCAGCACGTTCAAGGTAATTATCTAACTCGATTTTTGTTGGCATTGCAGGCGCACAGCCATGGCGAGAAACCACTAAAGCCCCACAAGCGTTCGCATAAGCACAGGCTTTTTCCCAACCATCACCGTTTAAATAACCGCGTAGTAGACCAGACATAAATGCATCGCCAGCACCTAATACGTTAAGTACTTCAACTCTGACACCATGAACAGTGATCCCTTCGTCCAAGGTTTCGGGGATTGCACCGCTAAATACGGAGCAGCCAAGAGAGCCACGCTTGCATACTAGTTCTGCATCCGTTAATTGACGGATATTTTTAAGGGCTTGAACGGTATCCGTTGTGCCACCAGCAATGTGGAACTCTTCTTCGGTACCTACAATCAGGTCAAACTGCGATAATACTTCTTGTAGCTGCGCAGTCACGCTATCAGACGCAATAAAACGCGTTTCACCATCACCGAGAGACGTTAACCCCCATAAGACTGGGCGATAATCGATATCAATGGCTGTTTTGACGTTATTATGTTTAGCATATTCCAACGCTTTCAATACCGCCGCGCGGGTTTTCGGATTAGATAAATGCGTTCCTGTAATTGCCAAGCAACGCGCGGATGCAATATATTCTTCCGTAAAATCATTTGGCGTAATCGCCATATCTGCACAGTTATCACGATAGAAAATTAATGGGAAAGTATCCTGATCTTTGATCCCTAAGATAACTAATGCCGTTAATCTGTCTTTGTCTGTAATAAGATGGCTGGTATCACAGCCTACCCGCTGTAATTCCTCACGTAAAAAGCGTCCCATGTGCTCATCCCCCACACGGGCAAGCATTGACGATTTTAATCCTTGTATTGCAGTGCCGAATGCCACGTTTCCAGAAGAGCCGCCTAAATATTTGGCAAACGAACTCACATCTTCTAAACGAGAACCTATCTGTTGTCCGTACAGGTCAACGGCAATACGGCCCATACAGATAACATCTAACTTCTTCTGCTTATCCATTAATTACCCCTTAACTACAACAGAATTAATTGATTTCTTTAACGTTAACCCAACGTTGTTCATCATATGAACGTGCTATCGCGTCTAATATTCGTGATACTTTCCAGCCCTCTTCAAAATCAGGCCACATTGGCTGCCCTGTTGCAACGCCATCAATTAAATCACGCACTTCAACTGTTTTTTGGTCATTAAAGCCAATACCATGGCCTGCACCATTACAAAATGGCGCATAATCCGGGTGCTCTGGCCCCACAAAAATGGTTTTAAAACCTTGACGATTGCTAGGTTCATCATGACGATAGAGCTTTAGCTCTGCCATTCTTTCTTGGGTGAAAGACAGTGTTCCTTTGGTGCCAGTCACCACATAAGTTAGCCCCATTTTACGGCCAGCTGCGATTCGTGAAGTTTCTATGACACCCATTGCGCCACCAGCAAAACGCACCATGGCATGCGCCTGATCTTCATTTTCAACCGTAACCATAACGGCTGACCCCGCTTTTTCTGGACGCTGTTTAATGACAATTTCCATATCACCACAAACGGTTTCAATATCCCCTACGAGGAATTGCGCCATATTAATAATATGTGCAGATAAATCACCCAGGGCACCTAGGCCAGCTTTTTCTTTAAAACAATGCCAGTGAATCGGCGCGCTAGGGTCAGCCATATAATCTTCATTATGGGTGCCATAAAAATGGATAACTTCTCCAATTTCGCCATTTGCAATGATTTCTTTGGCTAGCTGAGAGGTAGGGTTTTTCATATAATTGAACCCCACTAACGTTAAGACTCCCGCCTTTTTAGCCGCTTCGACCATTTCTTTGGCATCTTCAGAATTGAGCGCTAATGGTTTTTCGCAATAAACGTGTTTACCGTGCTTAATTGCCTCCATTGCCATTTCTTTGTGCAGGAAATTAGGCGAACAGATATCCACCACGTCAATATTTGGATCTGCAACTAATTTTCGCCAGTCATCGGTTGCACGATTAAATCCCATTTCCTGAGCTCGGGTCTGTGCTAACTCAGGGGTAATTTCTGCTATCATTTCACGAACCAATTTTCCCTGTAATGGAAAAACGGTTGCTGCTTGTGCATAAGCAATGGCATGAGCTCGTCCTATATAGCCAGTACCTATCATCCCGATACGGATCTCTTTCATCTGTTCTACCTCTCGCTCATTTTTTGTAACACAATGGCTGGCCTAATACTTGTTCCAGATTTTTATTTCAATAATCATGTTATACGGAACATTCGTTTCATTATCAATATTATTGAGAATATTAATTTCATTATGTGATCCAACGTTAACTTTTAATGTAATTAGCTAATATATAAGAAAATAATTATTAATTTCAGAGAGGATGAAAACAATAAAGAGGTAATAACCTGGAATGAAATGAAATAGAATAACTAAAGATGAAATTTATTGAGTATGGGATCAGGTAAAGATCCCATACTCGCTTCAAAACCCAAAGCTAGCGATGAAGAATGCTTAAAAATTCTTCTTTACTTGACGTCAAAGACAATGCATTGGCAATAAACTCATCACTGAAAATCAGTGCAATTTCCCTAAGTACATCAATGTGTTCCCTTGATTTTGCAATCACACCTATTGCGATAAACATCACATTGGTTCGGTCCCATATCACCCCGTCAGGAAATTGAAAAATTTCAACACCGGTATGCAAGATAATATCATTGGCGGACTTAGGTAGATGAGGCAACGTAATGCCATTCCCCAAGAATGTTGATATTTGTTGTTCCCTTTCCGTTAAGAAATGCACACAATCCCTATCAACATAACCTTTATTTTTAAATTCCGTACCCACCATTTTGAGTACTTCAGCTTTATTTCTTGCCTGACAACCTAAATGCAAATTACTTGTGGTTAGTTGTTCTATCATATCCAACCCTCGATTAAGTTAATTAGGTATATTCACACCACCAATAAGTAATAATTACATTGATGAGAGCTCTTCTTCTAATTGCTCTAATGATTTGTTTGATGTTTCTGGTAATAACTTCACCACAAAAACGATAGCTAAGTAGTTTATTACCGCAAAAATTAAGAATACTGGACCTAAACCAAGTTCTGCTTGTAATACAGGGAATAAATAACTCACAATCGCATTCATAATCCACATAAAGAAGACTGAGATCCCCATAGATAACCCGCGGATTTTAAGTGGAAATAGCTCTGCAAGTACTACCCAAGTTAAAAAGCCCATTGTTCCTTGCATAACCCCAACAAACACCGCGCCAAGTAACCAAATTAATGTTGCTTTAACATCCCCGGTTAAGAAGTAGTCTGTTGCTGCAATTAATAAGTGTAACGATGCCATTAGAGCAAAACCACCAACAATCAGTGTCTTACGTTTAAATCGGTCAACAAGGAATAGTACCCCTATCACCATACCACCAACAGAAAACACACCATTTAATACGTTGAAAACTAAAGAAGTTTGCTCAGAAAAACCCGCTGTTTTGAGAATTTCTGTACCATAATACATAATAACGTTAACCCCAGTCGTTTGCTGTAATGCCGCCCACACCATCCCAATTAATACCAATTTAAAAATCCAAGGCGTATTAAAAATTAACGCTAAATTTTGTTTATTGGCATTCGGATGACGTTTAGCTTCCGCAGCTTCAACATCTAATAAGGTCACGATATCTTCATATTCTTGAATAGCACGTTTTTCAGGGCGAATTTGCTTTAAAATTTTCAGCGCTTCTTCACGACGGTTTTTACTCATTAGCCAGCGTGGGCTTTCAGGCGCTTTCCACATACCAAATAATAGGCACAATGCAGGTACCGCCTGCACTAACAACATATAACGCCAGACATCCGGTAGATGACCCCAAATAGAACCGATAATCGCATTGATAGCAAATGCCGCTAACTGCCCGATAACAATAGCAACTTCATTGAGTCCGGTAAGTTTTCCCCGCATTTCAGTCGGGGCCACTTCCGAAATAAATGTCGGTGCTGTCACTGAAGCCCCGCCCACCGCAAACCCCAATATAAACCGAGCAATAAGAAGAACTTCAATGTTTGGAGCCGCCGCAGATAAAAATGCCCCAAATAAAAACAGAAATGAGAGGTAAAGCAAATAAGTACGGCGCCCGACAAAGTCTGCTACACGTCCACCACAAACACTGCCTAATGCCGCGCCCACTAATAGGACACTCATTACCAGCCCTTCCGTGGTTGGCGTTAATCCCATGTTTTCTTTCAGTGATGAAAATGCACCGTTAATGACACCAGTATCATAACCAAATAGTAATCCACCAAAGGTTGCAACCAAGGTTATTTGGTGCAACCTTTTTCTCTGTTGTTGATTGAGATTCATGATTAATGACATATTATTACCTTATTATTTGAATCATTATGTCTTACCAAAAAAACAATTTTTCAATATTTAAATAAATGTTTAATGTTAAATGTTAAATAATGAAATAAGTTTCTGGCACTCTGGTTTGAATCGCTACTTTGCTAGCTTTAGGCCTGATCGATAAACTCTTTGAAAATAGTTTTCGCGAATTTAAAACGATAAATACATCAGTTAAATTAAAGAAAGTAAGATTATAAAAAGCCTCAATTAATCTCAGAATATTGAAAGCCTAAAGAGTATTAAATAAAAGTAAGGTCAGTATTTTATATACTCATTGATAAATGAATATATTTACAATTGCGGCCAAAAATAGATTTTTAACCGCAAGTCTATAATTAAGTTAAATAGTATTACCGCATTAATTACAATTTAACTTCTTTACCCGTTTTTAATGATTCCAGCGCTTTGTCTGCAAGATATAAAGCCAATTCACCATCGGTACCTGTCGTTTCAGATTCCGCACGGCCTGCTAAGATATCAACAAAATGCTGCCACTCTGCTTGGTATGCTTCATGGTAACGTTGTAAGAAGAAATACTCTGGCTTGGCAGATAAACATCCAACTTCGCTTAACAGCGCAACACTGTTCTCTTTAATATTACCTGCCGTTAATAAGCCTTTTTCACCATGTAATTCAATGCGTTGGTCATAACCGTAACCTGAACGACGGCTGTTAGAGATGGTCGCCATTGCGCCTGATGGAAATTTTAAGATAATAAATGCAGTATCAATATCACCTGCTTGGCCGATAGCAGGGTCAACAACATTGCTGCCTTGTGCGTAGACAGAGCAAGGCTCTTCGCCAATCATAAAGCGCGCCATATCAAAGTCATGAATCGTCATATCTCTGAACATACCACCGGAGACTTTGACGTATTCCGCAGGTGGTGGTGACGGATCACGAGACGTGATAATTAAAGATTCTGCTTTACCAATAGCGCCTTGTTGGAATAAATTTTTCAAGTGGCGAAATTGAGGGTCATAACGACGATTAAAACCAATAAACAGTGGAACATCATGTTCTTTCACGCTTTTTAAACACTGCTTCACACGCTCAAGGTCGAGATGAACAGGCTTTTCACAGAAGATCACTTTTTTATGTTTGGCTGCGAGTTCGATTAAATCAGCGTGAGTATCTGTGGCTGAAGCGATTAAAACCCCTTGTATATTAGGGTCTTGCATTGCTTCTTCTGTCGTCTGTACTTTTGCTTGGTATTTTTCAGCCAAGGCAACCGCATTCGGTTGATAAGGGTCGATGACAGAATAAAGTTTGGTTTCTTTATGGCCGGCAATATTAACAGCATGAACCTGTCCGATACGTCCTGCGCCGAATAGTGCTATATTGAACATTCAAATGCTCCTTGATACCTTAAATCCACTATTTGGATATTACGGAATATACCAAATAAAACGTTCATTTCAATTTATAATTTTTTGAAAATTATATTTTTGGGCTCTAGATAACAAATGTTATATTAAAGTGTATTTTTAGTGTTATTCAGATCACAAATTGACAATGCAAGCGAATAGCATTTAACAATAAAGTCTGTGTTTGTTGGCATATTAAATTTCCATAACTTCTTTTTTTGTTCTTTCCCTGCCTCGCAATAAAACATATATTTCAATAAATAAATTTTTAAACTATAAAAACCATAAAAAAACCCAGCCAAAGCTGGGTATATAATCCAAAATGATTCGAGTTGTGTTGGCGATGAGCGTAACGCTATCCCCATTTAACTTGAAGTATGACGAATATAGAACGGCAAGTGATAACCACTATGCAAATAAAAACCAAAGCAATCCCTGCTAAGTTTCCAGTAACTACCCTACTTAGTTACACATCTGACTCATTAAGAAAACGAAAAACATTCCTCGACGGTAAAACACCGTCGAGTTATTTTGACACTATAAGGCACTAGCGCAATATGTTGATTAATAAAGACGAACTTTATGTTCAACCATCTCTTTAATTTTTTCAGCGGAAGCAACTATTTGAGGCTTTTTAGAAACTTGAGCTGTTCCTGTGCGCCACCAAGCTTCATAACCATCGGTCATTGTTTTCGGAAGTACTTTAATATCAATCAATACACAGCCCGAATGGGACTTCGCGTCTTTCAGTGCAGCAATCAATTGTTCCTCATCATGTACCCGATAACTTTTACAGCCATAGCTTTCTGCGTTTTTAGCAAAATCGACCTTCACTAACGGCCCATCCATCAACCCCGTCTGTGGGTTTCGATGCCGGTTCTCTGTACCAAAACTTCCCATGCCTTGGCTCATCTGCAGATTATTAATACAGCCGAATCCCGCGTTATCAAACAATAAGATGGTGATCTTAATATTCTCCTGAATCGCAGTTTGCAGCTCACTGTGTAGCATTAAATAAGAGCCATCTCCGACCATCGCATAAACAGGTTGTTTTGGCGCAGCAATTTTAGCCCCAACAGCAGCGGCAATTTCGTACCCCATGCATGAATAGCCATATTCAAGGTGGTATGTATCCCGTTGTTTTGGTAGCCAAATACGTTGTAAATCACCCGGTAATGAACCTGCAGCCCCGACAATAATGGCATCGTCTTCCATGTATTGCTGCATCAAGCCTAGCACCCGTGTTTGCGCCAATTCTGTACCAAGCGTTTTACGGTACTCTTCAAGCTTGTCATCAAGATGGCCTGCAATTTCAGGGACAAAATCTAATGGCCGATACTGTATACTAAACAAGCGCTCCAGCTCATTTTTCCACTGTTGTTTAGCCTGCTGAATTTCATCCCCCCACTGAGCTTCATAGTGAGAATCTTTCAATTTTACACTCAGTGCTTGTAACGCTTCTTTGGCATCTGCGACCACTTTCAATGCATCTAACTTACTTGCATCAAACTCCGCAACATTGATATTTAAGAACATCACATTCGGATGACTAAATAACGACTTAGAGGCGGTGGTAAAATCCGTAAAGCGAGTCCCCACACCAATCACTAAGTCGGTTTCTTTAGCCAACAAATTTGCCGCTAACCCACCTGTTGTACCAATTCCGCCCATATTCAAGGGATGACTAGCAACGATGGCACTTTTACCTGCTTGAGTTTCGCCAAATGGAATACGGTAATCTTCCGCAAATTGCAAAAATGCGTAGTGAGCTTCGGAATAACGTACCCCACCACCACAGATGAGCAATGGTTTTTTCTTGCCACGAATTAAATTTACGGCTTCTTCGATACTCACCGTTGTCGGTGGTCTACGTTCAATACGATGGATGCGTTTTTGGAAAAAATAATCGGGGTAATCCCACGCCTCACCTTGAACATCTTGAGGTAGGCAAATGGTTACCGCGCCAGTATCCGCAGGGTCAGTTAACACTCGCATGGCATTAACCATCGCCGCCATCAGTTGTTCAGGCCGTGAAACCCTATCCCAATAACGTGAAACCGGGCGAAAACAATCATTAGTACTGATAGTCCCATCACCGTATTGTTCGACTTGCTGCAATACTGGGTCGGGCTGACGAGTCGCAAAGGTATCCCCTGGCAACAATAATAATGGAATACGATTGGCAGTTGCCGTTGCTGCTGCGGTAATCATATTTGCGGCACCGGGGCCGACTGAAGATGTCACAGCAAAAATTTGTTTACGTTTTTTTTGTTTAGCAAAACCCGTCGCAATGTGCGCCATACCTTGCTCATTACATCCTTGATAAACGCGTAGATGACCAGGCGCTTCTTCAAGCGCCTGACCTAAACCCACAACATTACCATGGCCAAAAATCGTAAATACTCCCTGAATAAACGGATATTGCTCACCATCAACATCAACGTATTGTTGGTTTAAAAATTTAACCAACGCCTGAGCGGTCGTCATTTTCTGCTTATTCATACGGGTCTCCGTTTATTCCATGGTTGGCATTGTGAAACTACTTTCATGGTGCTCTAAGCGAACACTGGCAGGCCAACGGCTAGTGACTGTTTTCATGCGAGTATAGAAACGAACACCGTCATTTCCATGTACATTTAATGGACCAAAAATAGACCGTTTCCAACCACCAAAACTGTGGAATGCCATCGGTACTGGAATAGGTATGTTAATTCCGACCATTCCCGCTTGAACATTTTCTTGGAATTCGCGCGCTGTTTCACCATCACGGGTGAAAATAGCCGTTCCATTACCATATTCATGTTGGTTAATCAGTTTCAAACCCGTTTCAAAGTCTGGAACTCGCACTACGGCTAATACAGGCCCAAAAATTTCTTCTTGATAAATGTCCATTTCAGGCGTGACATTATCAAATAATGTTGGCCCTACAAAATAACCATTTTCGAAGCCTTTCACTTTAAAGTCACGGCCATCGACCAATAACGTCGCACCTTGTTTTTCGCCACTGGTAATATAGTCACAGATTTTGGCTTTATGTTGCGTGGAAATCACAGGTCCCATGTCATTTTCTTTACCGTCAGTAATACCAGGACCCACGGACATTTTGGCAATTTGGCCTTTCAGGTTAGCAATGAGCGCATCTGCCGTTTCATCACCGACAGCTAAGACGACGGATAATGCCATGCAACGTTCACCTGCAGCACCAAACGCAGCGCCCATAATAGCATTAGCTGCCTGCCCCATGTCTGCATCAGGCATTAAGATACAATGGTTTTTCGCTCCACCGAGTGCTTGGCAACGCTTACCATGAGCGGATGCCGTCGTGTAAATATATTCAGCAATAGGCGTTGAGCCAACAAAACTAACGGCTTGAACTTCTGGTGCAGTTAAGAGCACATCAACGGATTCTTTGTCCCCTTGAACAACATTAAATACGCCATCAGGTAAGCCAGCTTCTTTTAATAATCTAGCTAATGCTAATGCTAATGAAGGATCTTTTTCTGATGGTTTTAAAACAAAGGTATTACCTGTTGCAATAGCTACTGGGAACATCCACATCGGTACCATTGCTGGAAAATTAAATGGCGTGATCCCCGCACAAACACCCAAAGGCTGCATTAATGAGTGGCTATCAACACCTGTAGCAACATTGGCTGAGTGCTCACCTTTTTGTAAGTGAGGAATACCGCATGCAAATTCAACGACTTCCAAACCTCGGGTTAATTCACCTACCGCATCAGAAAAAACTTTACCGTGTTCTCTTGAAATTAAACGCGCCAGCTCATCCATATTCTCTTCAAGTAAAGCTTTAAATTTGAATAAAACCCGAGAACGTTTTAGGGGAGATAGTTTTGACCATTTAGGGAATGCTTTATTCGCAATCTCAATGGCTTTTTTTGTTTCATCGGCACTGCTGAGTACAACTTGAGCAATTTGCTCCCCCGTTGCCGGGTTGAATACAGGCGCAAAACGCCCACTTTTGCTGGATACTATTTCACCACCAATGAAATTATGAATCTGTTCCATGTTGCCTCTCTTTAGCTGACAGAGTTACCTTGTTACTCAATGTATATGAAATATTTGTTTCATTTACAACTAAATTTGAAATAACATTCAATTTATGTGATCTAGACAAAGTTTTTGTGAAATTTTAATCGCGACTAAAAAAATACCAATCCTAAACTTATGTCCATCACCTATTTATTGGCTATTTTGCCGTTGTATTGAGCTAAACATGGCCTTCTTTCAATCAAGAAAATAAGAGAGCAAATTGATGTAAGCTGTTCAATTTATTATCCCAAATTCAAATTATTTCACGATCCTAAAAAAAGAAAATTTTTAAATATGAACTAAGTGTTTCAAAAAGATTCGACTAACGCTGTAAAACAACTACAATTAGAGCCAAATTCTGGAGGTTATATGTCAAGTGCATCAAATTTAAATGAGTTTCAAGAGCAAGTTCGCTCACGATATGACGAACTAAGTAAACGGTTACAGCAAGTGGCACGCTATGTATTAGATAATACGAATAGTGTGGCATTTGATACCGTTGCCGTCATTGCAAAGGAAGCTAAGGTTCCGCCTTCGACGCTGATCCGCTTTGCAAATGCTTTTAATTTCAGTGGGTTTAATGAAATGAAACAATTGTTTCGTATGAACCTTGTGGAAGAAACGGCCAGCTACACAGATAGAGCCCGTATGTTTCGTGAAATGGATGGTTCCCAAGAACTGAGTGATGACCCCTCACAAATTTTGAAGGAGTTCGCTCATTCTAACGCCCAAGCGTTACAACAAATGGCAGCCAGAACCCCTGCTGAAGATATTGAAAAAGCCGTATCACTTTTAGCGAATGCACAGAATATCTACATTATCGGTTTGCGTCGTTCATTCAGCGTTGCAACATATTTAAGTTACGCACTTAGCCATTTGGAATGCCGCCCTGTCCTTATTGATGGGCTTGGTGGAATGTTCAAAGAGCAGATCAGTCGGATCAGTGAAAACGACGTTGTAATTTCAATCAGTTTCACACCTTACGCCTCGGAAACTGTCATGGTAAGTGAGAAAGCGGCTCAAGCGGGTGCACAGCAAATCGTGATTACTGATAGTCAAATCAGCCCATTGGCAAGTTTCAGTGATGTTTGTTTTGTTATCAAAGAAGCCCAAGTAGATGCATTTCGTTCGCAGTCAGCCACCTTATGTTTAGCACAATCACTAACCGTTGCATTAGCCTATCGTCAAGGCAGCAGCTTAGTCTAGTTATACGGCTCTGTAATTAAACACCTCCATTAATTCAGAGCCCCTTCCTACCTTTTCCCTGATTAACATAAACGTCATTATTGAATACTAATTAAGTTTCATCTTTTTCTTTAATTTGTGAATCCCATCAGAAAATACAAATTCTAAAATAACAATAAAATGAAATTATTATTTCACCCTGTTATGTTGGAATTATATCGCGTGTTAGATAAACCAAGAATAAGGGCTAAGCATGTTAAATACACACTTTCTTTATTTACTCGGCCACCTGCGTTTACTTGAAGAACAGCATTCTGTCACGTCAATTAATCGTTCTGGTATTGGTTTAATCGGCACTGCACCTTATAACCAACTTTATATAAATGCGATAAAATGCTGCACCCATCATAGTGAGCTAAAGTCAATTTGCCATTTGTCCCCATCTCTTCCTTTTATGACTGACTTCATGTGCCAAAAGAAAAAAATAGAAGCGCTAATCAACAATGATGACGTTGATTGCATCATAGTGACATCCACTTGTAGTGATGAATTACTAAAGTTTGCTATTCAGACAGCGGTAACTGCTGGAAAAGATGTTCTATTGAATGATATCCCTAACTTTAGTGAAAGCGAACTGAATGAAGTATTAAAGCAAGCCATGCGTCATGACGTATTTATTGACTACAACCAACCTTTGAGCTCTGATAACCAGTTCAATCAAATAAAAGCATCTTTAATGCCTAAACATGGTAGCGAAACAGGGTTATTACGTATCACAACACACCGAATAGTAGAGCCAGAAAACCAACTACCATTCAATATATTACGAAACACCATCACAAAGAACATAGAATTATTGTTATCACTAATGCCTGATTTTGTCCTTTCACTTCCTTCTATTCAGTTCTCGCATCCCTTCAATCAAAGAGCCGATGGCGACGTCTTAATAATTAATTTACGCCAAGAAAACGGTTTATTGGTTTCATTTGAAATCTTTTTTAATACAGGAAAGATCTCAGACAAACTATCATTGAAGCAGTGCAATAACCGCTATGAGGTAGAGAAAAAACTTTCTTTTAATGAAAAATATCAAGAGGTTAATCAAGATAATTTCATTGTAAAGCAACTTGACCAATTTGTTTTAAGGCTCAGTAGTAATACAAAATTAGCTAAGATTAATCAATGGAGCCGCGCTAATGAGCTAACAGATAAAGTAATAAAACAGTTAAATATCTATGGATATATTTGATTACCATAAAATATAAAGATTATTCTGATAGAAACAGAACACATTATTATATTAGTGGGTTATATAATAATACTCTAAAATTTAATGTAACATAATCAAATTACTTATAATCAGTGTATTAACCTACACGTTCCACTATTTACATTGACAATCCCATATAAAAAAGAAGCCGGGTCAACATTGAAGAGGTATGCAAATTGGAATAATGAATCAACATCAATACAACTCTCTCCTGTCTCAAATCGATTCATTTCTTCTTCTGTTACACCGATTAAACTCGCCATTCTTTCTATCGATATTTTATGGTTTTCTCGTTGTTTTCGGATTTTTATCCCTAGCATTTTAGCAATACTTTCTTTCCCCATAATAACCTCTACTAAATATTAAAATTAATATAATTAACCGGCGCGTAAATTATCACCAACCATAAATTTATAAATTGACTTAAAATAATAAAACCCTAATTAAATAAGTCATTTAAAGACCATTCATTTATGATTTAAAAAACCAAAAAATTAGCTAACTTACTGATATAAAAAGGCTAGATGATTTTCATCATTACATTTAACTCGTGAAGCTGGTCACATTATTTAATCTCACTATCAATAGTTAAATTTACATTATTATCAGTCGACGACTAAAAGTTGTATTTTCAAGTTAACTAAAATTCTAGCTTAGCTCTTCAGTTAGATAAAACTATCTTGCTTGATTTAATGTTATAACCTTAAGAAATTAGTGACAATTTGCATTCATGCGTATCAATAAGTTTCCAGAAGATAATTATAATAAATTGAATTTTTTCACATCATAAAAAAAGACGTTTTTTTTATTTATTAGTCGGAATTACAACATTAAATTTAGACGATAAAGCAAAATATTTCATATTATGCTTATAATACTAAATGACCTTTTCAGATTAATGGTTTACATTACACACCTCTTATATTGAGCCTCCAAAATAGATTACTTCAACAGGCTGTTTTCGATAAAAATAAAATTACTTCACCCTATTTATGCCATGTTCATTACTTTCAGTCCATACTGCAATATGTAAAAATTAGATAAATTACACAAACTCTAAATAGGTGTATTTAGGTAATATTCCTACTTTTTTACTCCCCAAAACTTACTTAACTTCACATCTTTTTAATAAAATTGTCAGTTGGCGTGGTATCATATTACGAGCACCTATGAATACTTACCTGTCATAACCTTGATGTATTTTATGGCTTATTTTTTTTTGGTAAGTAAAAGAGACCTGAAAGGAAAATCATGCTACAAGAAAGTGTTATCAGGGAAATCATTCTCTGGATAGAACAAAATTTAGAATCTCGCCTATCCCTAGATACTGTTGCCGATAAATCAGGATACACCAAATGGCACTTTCAGCGCCTGTTTAAGAACCAAACAGGGCTCGCGCTTGGTTCCTATATCCGAGCAAGACGCCTTTCTTGTTCTGCTGTCGCATTACGACTAACAAATGACAGCATAATGGATATTTCTCTGAGGTACCGTTTTGACTCACAACAAACTTTTTGCCGCGCGTTTAAAAAGCAATTTAATCTCACGCCTTCTGAATATCGAAAACGCGAAGGTTGGAAGATTGAAGGGTTCTGTTTACCTCTACGAGAAAGTAAAGAGTTAAATGTTCGAGTTAAATTGACTCAATTACCAGCCATTAATTTACTCGGCACTAAACATCGTTACACTAAAGATATTAATGAGTGGAACCTAAAAACGGATGAGCTACGCCGATACTATTGGAAAGCTTTTTTCGATAAAAACCCTTATGTCACTCAGCATTTATATGCAATTCATGGTGTAGACCAAAGTGCGAATGCAGAAGGCCATTTCCTATATACCACGGCTCTAGATGAACAAGATGTAGAGATTGCACTTCCCCAGACAACCCATTTACAATTACCTGCAGGTAATTATTTAGAAATCAAGATAACCAGTAGCCTTCATGGTATTGATTACAATGATATTATTTATACTGCTTATGGGAAGGTACTTGCTGAAATGGACATCGTCCGTGGCGAAGGACCAGATGTAGAACAATATGTCCTGAAATCGAAGCCCTCTTATGAAGCGTTCGTGAATGACTCACGAAATTTTATTCAAGAGCTAAATTACTATATTCCTGTTATTATTTAATAAATAGCAAACAACCCATACGGAAACTGTACGGGTTGTTTACCTAATAATTAAAATGTCACATTAATTTTTGCCCAGAAATTTCTTCCTGGTTCATTTACTGGCACATTGGATGAATAACCAAAACCGCTATTTCCAGCTAAGTTAAGGTGCTCACTGTAGGTTTTGTCGAACAGGTTATCAACGCCTGCGCTTAACTTCATGTTTTCATTAATTGTATATGCTGTATTTAATGAAAAAATCGTAAAACCTGCACTTTTACTAAAGTCTTTACCCACCACATTGCCATCGTTTATAGCAACGCGATTTTGGCGGCTAACAACGCGTACTAAACCTGTCGTGGTCCAATCGCCTTTTTCCCATGATAAGCCAAAACGGCTTTCCAACGGTGGCATCTGCGGTAATGCCTTTCCATCTGTGCGATTTTCTCCCCACGAATAAGCCAAGCTTGCATCTGCTTTCCATTCATCACTGAGTTTTTGTGCTACACCGAGCTCGCCCCCCATGATTAACGCATTCACATTTTCAACCTGACTCATTCTTGGGTTTGTTGCGCTATAGCGGAAAAGAATAAAGTCATCAACATGCCCCACATAAGCAGAAACCCAGGCATTGGTATCTTCATGACTATATTTAGCACCAATATCTAACTGAGTCGTTTTTTCTGTTTTTAGCTTATCAAACACATTATTGCTACCATCTGGGCCAAGTTTAGGCGAGAACAGCTCCCAATAATCCGGAAAGCGTTCGGTATAGCCGACACCTGCATATAGCATAATAGGCGTGCCAGATAATGAATGCTCATAACGCGCAAAGCCCGCTGGCATCACCGTATTACGCCCTGAAGAACCTACTTCTGTATTATTTTCAACTATCACGCGATCTAAACGAGCTCCACTGACCACTTTGCCTTGTTCAGTCGCATGCCAAGTTAATTCACTAAAAACACCATAGTCTTGGAATTGTGCATCTTTTTTCCAGCTATTATTATTGTTTTTACGGTGTTTATTGGTCTGCATGTCAGCCCCTGCACGCAGTTCATAATCTTTCCACAACCATGTTCCCATGGTACGGCCACCCATGGTTTCGCGATCAACACGCATTTTCATTGGCATATTCATCATACCGTGGCCTCCATGCCCCATATGGCCACCGCTCATTCCACCGCCTGATGGAGAGCGAAGCGAGTAGTTATCCATAATATGGTCGGCATAATTGTAGTAAATATTAGCCTCAATTTTATCAAACACCTCGCCGATATTACTCTTTTCAAAGCGCAAGCCTAAGCTTTCGCGTTTAAATTGAGACCCATCCATTCCTCTCCCCGCATAGCGAGCTTCCCCATCACCTTTACCGGCGGTCAGTTCTAATAATGTGTATTCATCAGGCGTCCAGCCAACAGCAATATCTGCATTCCACTTATCCCACTTCGAAGGAACCTTATCACCATTGCCATCTTTATAATCATTTGAACGTGATTTATTACCAATGACACGAATATACCCCGTTTCATTACCTAAACTGATATCTGCATTGCCATCCCAACGCTCATTAGATGCTGTTAAGGCACTTGCGTTGCCTTTAATACCCGCTTCAGTAAATAGCGGCTTTTCGCGCTCAAAACGGATTGTTCCAGCAGAATTTCCTGGCCCCCATAAAACAGTTTGCGGGCCTTTAATCATATTCAGTACATCAAAGTTTTCAGGTGAAATATAAGAAGTCGGCGCATCCATACGAGAAGGACACGCACCTAACATTTCACTATCATTGGTTAAAATACGCAAACGAGAGCCGAACATGCCACGAAAAACCGGATCACCGTTAGTTCCACCATTACGTATTTGTGAAAAACCAGGAATGGTTTTGAGGTAATCAGAACCATCACTTGCAGGGACTGGCTGCCTTGGTGTCTTTGGCGACGTGGTGATTGTTAATGGCGAATCAACAGGCGCCGTCACAATCATTACTGAGTTTTCAGAAATAGGGCTTTGATTAACTTCATTTTTCGCTAATGTTGATGCCGTAAAAATCGCACTAATTACCAGTGTCGCAATAGGAGCCACTTTAAAAACGTGTGTATTCATTTTTCACCTGTTTCTTAGAAAAGGAAGATGCTACCTTCATCTTTTAGGCTGCAAACACATTTCAGCTCCCACAGATAAATTGCTTAATAAGCAAAGAAATTCAAGGCGAGCGAACGCGTTTTGCCCAGTGAAGGCAAAATAGCAATAAATTGATTTGTAATATTTACAATGCTAAGACATCAGGAAATAGGCGGGGCTCGAGCAAGGTGTAATGACCATGGTCTAAATAACCAAATGTGAACACTACGTTCAAAAGGAATAAATAGTGCCAGTGTCGCTAATTGCCGAATAACTACGGCAATAAATAAGATAAGAAATGGGAAGTGGATCAATAATTGGCAGTAACCACATGCAATGTCTTCCATCGGAGATTGCCCAATCCCCGTCATTAACATGTGATTCATTGGTGCAGAAACGTCACAATTTTCAGGCATCAGCATACCTTGATGCGAGTGCATCGAATGGCCTGCCATTGATGAATGCTCAATTGTACTATTAGGGTTAGTGCTCACGCAGTGTTCCATCAGCCTCATCGATTTAGAGAACAATGGAGCGATAAACAGCATAACCACAGCCAATAGTGCAAGATAGGCAGCAAATTGTCTGATTGAAGTGCGCAGGTGCAACGTTTTTCCGTCATCTGAGTACGAATTTATAGCGCAGAATTGTATCTTATTTAGATACCCATTGTTATTGATATTTACCGAAAATGTTAATTTAAGATGAACTTTATTGATAAAATTGATTATCTATCATCAATACAAACCCATTGAAAAATCAATCAATTGACTGATTTATAGTATTAGGTACATTTCTCTAAGTCAGCAAACTGTTTTAAAGGCGCCATAAAAAAGTAGCAACCACAAGTGATTGCTACTAATTTTCCATCCAAAGAATTCTAAAAATAACAAAGGGTATTCTATGCTAATAAGTTTGCAGGGTTATCAATACAAAGGCGGTTAATCATCGATTTATCCACCCCTTTTTTGGCCAATAACGAGAGAAAAACATTGGGTACAAATCCCCAGCCATTACCCCCATTTTTTGCCCACATTTGTTTGAGAAAAACATCATGACTCAACACGATTTGTGCCCCATACCCCATCTCAATCAGTTTACAAACCGCATCCGCAGTTTCTGTTACTGTTGGTGCAACACCTTCTTTTGGAAATGAAATATCTAGACCAATCATGTCAAACTCAAGCCAAACACCTCTATCAAGCATACGGCGTTGATAGTCAAAATCTTTACCTGACGGGTCTGAGTGTGCCAATGAAATTTTAGCGGGATTAACACCCATTTCTTTGATTAAAATATCGAGAACCTCATCTCCTCGACGTTGCCAACCAGGCATATGAATATTCATTGAAACATGGTCATTAGCCAGTTGCGCTACTGATGCCGCTCTTAGGCTATTCTTTTCACCATCAGTAAAAAAAGGAGATACCCCGATTTCACCAATCATTCCTGCACAAATATCCGTTCCATCAATGCCTACATTGAGCTCATCATCAATCATTTTAGCCATAGCATCGATATCATTGACTAACCGGTCACCTTCAAACTTTTCAATATACAGGCCAGAAGA
This sequence comes from Providencia sp. PROV004, assembly GCF_011045615.1. Taxonomy (NCBI): domain Bacteria; kingdom Pseudomonadati; phylum Pseudomonadota; class Gammaproteobacteria; order Enterobacterales; family Morganellaceae; genus Providencia; species Providencia sp. PROV004. Next base: position 1,372,112 of record NZ_CP042859.1, on the reverse strand, counting down.
AGCAACCACATTAATACCCGTTTTAATGGCAACTTCGCGCAATTGATGTACATCACGGCCAATCGCTTTGGAACCTGTAGCATCTACCAATGTTTTACCACCAAGTTCCTTAAAATTATTGACTTCATAAATCACATCTTCGATTGGCTTTTTATCCATATTGTCACAGCAGCAATATGGGTCGTGCTTCAGTCCCCATTGAATATCGGCACTGACTTTTTTATCAACCAACACATGTGAGAAGTCATAAAATGGCTCATCGACAACCGTTGATAAATCATTAAACAGATGTTCATGTGGTAATGTCAGTCCCATATCTTCTTTTTTAACGGGCCCTGTCACCGTTTGGATATAACCTTTCATTTTATACTCCTGCGGCTTTTGTCGCTTTGGCTTCTCTAAACTCAGGAATGGTCGTAATAATTGCGCCGACTAAAGCAAATACTGTTCCAATAATAGTCACTAAGTACACGGTATTGCCCAAAGACGGTAGCAATAAGTCAATCAGTACCGAACCCAATAACTGCCCTGCCGTTGAAGCAACACCGAGCATCAACAAACCTAAGCCGCGGACTAAGATTGCCATTAATGCAATGGACATTAAACCTAACGGGCCACCTAGGTACATCCACCAAACACCCGGTAAATCTAAAGTGAGATGACCTAATGCCATACGGATCACGAGAGCTATCGTCAGTACGGTAAAACCAACAATAAAGTTCCACGTAATAGAAACCATCATTGAACCTGTTGCTTCTGCAACTTTTGAGTTACCTGCGGGTTGCCACCCTGCTAACAAACCAGCTAAAAAAGGCAAAATAGCTAAATAAATGGCAGAACTTGAATGCCACTGTGGTGAAACCACAAACAACGTCGCGACAACCGCAAAAATGGCACCTAATACACGAAAGGTAGTGAATGGTTTTTTCTCATCGATACCAATACCAAAACGGTCACACAGCAAGCCTGATAATAATAGTGCAGAAATCAATGCAGTTTGGAAAGTTGCGATACCTAATGCACTCGCGGATGCGCCTTCAGAAAACACCACCATCGCACCGCACAGGCCTGCAAACCAATTCCACAATGGAATTTTTTTATTTTTAATTAAGCTAGGAATTGCTGCAAATTGTTGTCTGGTTTGTTTATTCGCAATAATGATAAAAAACATCACCACCAAACCACTGGCAAATGAAATAACGGCGCTCGCATTTCCATCTTTTAATACATCACCCAGCTGCCCATTCACTGCGGATTGCATTGGCGATAACATACCGGCTAATACCGTCGCTATCATTAAAAAAGGGGTAGAATAACTTTTAACACTCATAAAATATTCCTTTTGGATTTTTGACTATGAGTCATTATTTTTTGTAATCGGCTTACAAGGTGCTGAATTAACTCAGCACCCATTTTCTTTATTTTGATTTTTTACTTTTAAAGAATTAATTAACGAGCGATTTGCTTAAGAATATTTACCCACATATCTGAATAATGCTCCCAAGCCATAAACTCACGACTTCCCCAGTGTGGCGAGCAGTCACTCATAAAACAGCCTGTTTTTCCTTTGTCATATTCACCGAATACCAATAATGGGTCTTCACCAATATTTAAAACAACTTGTGTATTTTCTTTAGCAGCAACTTTGTTATAACCTAAAAACATTGGCCAATTACCAAAGTTTTTAATTGATTCATGGCCTGTATTAGCGGGTGTTGCAAAAACTCCCTCAGGGGTTTCAACGCGGTCGTCACCATCTAACATTTCAATCGGTAATACATCGGCTAATAATGTATTTTTATAATTAGCTTTGGCTTCAATTCCCATAAATGACAAGTAACCACCGATCATTAATAAACCACCACCTTGGCTAACATATTGTTTAATTAATCCAAGTGCGTTAGGTAATACTTTCATATTATAGAAAGTGTCATTTTGTAATAAGAAAGTATTGGCACCGATATCGCTAATAACGACAACATCGTACTTTTCTAATTCCTCTACGGTTTTAGGGAATGCCATTTGCACGGTATGTGCAGGCATATAATCAATTTCAACGCCTTTATTTCTTAAACATTCTAATAAGAAAGTTGCACCTTCTTCATATTTACTTGAAGTAAAGCTGTCATAACCTTTAGTGTGGATCATATGGATATGCCATGATTCACCAATAAATAGAATTTTCATTTTTTTCCTCTTTTCAGAATATTAATTTATTCAGGGGATTGAGTCACAACCTGAGAATAGGTTGTTTGATTAATACGATGCATAACATTTATATCTTCAGGCATTTCTGAAGCATTACTTGTTTCAACAGCAAGGGATGAAAATGCCGATGCATAGCGCAAGGCGTAAGAAAACTGTTTACCTTTCGCCAAAGATGCAGCAAGAGCCCCATTGAATGCATCGCCGGCACCCGCCGTATTCTTAACAACAGCAGTGTAAGCCGGGGAATAAATGAACTTATTACCATCAAATGCAATAGAGCCTTTGCTTCCGAGTGTAATAACTACTTTTTTTACACCTTTGTGATAGATAACTTCAGCCGCTTTTTTAGCACTTTCTAAATCAATAACATTAATATTAGAAAGCAGACTTGCTTCAGTTTCGTTAGGGGTTAAAATATCAATCTTTTCAATTAATTCATTAACGATGTCGTTATACGGCGCAGGATTTAGAATAATTGGAATTTTATATTCATTACCAATCTCAATAATTTCCTTTAACGCTTCAATATTAGTTTCTAACTGAAGAAGAATAATATTTGAGTTTACAATTTTATCTTTTTGAATCTTCACTTCGTCAGCAGTAATATCCATATTAGAACCTGGGTATATTGAAATAATATTTTCACCACTATTTTCAGATACAAATATAGATGCTGTACCCGTTTGATATTTTTCAGTTTGGTATATGGTCGAAGTTTTAATTTTAGATGACGATATGAAGTTTATTGCATATTCACTAAATTGTTCTGTTCCTATCTTCGTAATAAAGTGGACAGGTGAATCTGAATAACTCGCTGCTAATGCTTGGTTACACCCTTTACCACCAGGAGAAAAAATAAATTTATTTGATAATAATGATTCGCCTGCCTCTGGTAACCGAGGTAAGTAACTAATCATATCTACGTTAAATGAACCTAATACACATACTTTACCTAACACGGCATCATCCTTATCTGTTCTTTCATTAAAACTTTCATTGCACTCAAGAAATTGAATTATTTCTTTTTTAGCAACTTTATCTAGTGTTTCAAATTCGATGTATGCGCCACCATGGCAACGGCTAATAATTCCTTTTTTTGCTAAAGAGTTTAAATCTGCTCTAATGGTTTCTTTAGTGACATTAAGTTCTTTCGATAAAACAGAAACTTTGGCTGATCCAGTATTTTTTAAAATATTAATTATTTTCTTATGTCGTTCTGCTTTCATGCCATTTTACCTCATGGCATTTACTCTAATTTATACCTTGTTACATTAATGTGATTGTACTCATAGGTTCTCCCTGCAAAGCAAAAAAAAGCAAAAAGCATAAAAGTAAAAACAAAAAAAACCAAAAAAGAATAACTAAAGGTAAATCTTCTATTATTATCAAAATAATATAAGAATTGATTAGTTTACTTTATGGAATTTAGACCAAGAGGGAAGTACATAAGTAAATATAATAATTCGGATTATTTATTATATATTTCATAAATATAAAAACTTTAAAATAAAACAAAGTTAAATTAATAAGTTATATTTATAGCTTCATTAATTAAATAAGATAAAATAACCCTGATTAATCGTTATAATCTATTATGGGTAAAATAATGATAGGTTGAGAGAAGGATCACAATTTGAGTAAATGAATTATTCACCAGATAAACAAAAGGGAGCGGTTGCTCCCTTTTGGTCATAGTAATTGACTGCCGTTAACTATTCCGCTTTCGCTGGCAACCCTTTCTTTTCGTGTACCATCATCAGTGCTTGTTCAACACTGCGCTCGATGATAGGGCGACGTTGGTCATTCTCTGGCAGTAGTTTTAACATCATTTGCCAAGCAGAAATGGCTTCAGCGTAGCGTTCTTGCTCAAACGCATTGAATGCAAAAATGCTCAACGCTTTCACATTGGTACGGTCTTCTGCAATCAGCTTTTTAAGTAGTTCCGCACCTTGACGGTTATCTTCTGGGTCAGAAGAGCGCGTCAAAACTTCCGCATAGCCCATCACTACATTTTCATTTTTAGGTGCTAGGCGATAAGCACGGCCATAGGCATCGGTTGCCATGGTCGCATTCCCCAACACCATACCAATACGGCCTAGCATTTCCCACGCTTCTACATTTTGCGGGTCTTCTTGAAGGCGAGTACGTAGACCTAAGGCGAGGTGTTCCATTTCCGCATTATTAAGTGGCGGCTCTGACGGGTCTAGCGCTCTATCTAGCAAGGCCGGAGCTTGTTGGTAGGCATTATTCCAATCCGCCACTTTCTCGTAGCTACCTACCTGATAATAAGCACCACCCGCAACACCTAATGCAATGATAAAACCGGGTAAATAAACCCAATTGCTAGTGCGAGAGGCCTCAGGTAATGATTCTTCATCACCCTGCTCAACCTGTTTTAATCTAACGCGTTTTTTAGAACGGGCAAAAATGATCCAACCGCCTACCGCTATCGCAACAAACGGTAATCCCCACAGCATAACCGTTAGCGGTGTCAGCGGTGGGTTATAAGTGACGAAGTAACCATAACGGGCAACCATGTAATCAACAATTTCATCACGGTTCTTGCCTTCTTTCATTAACTCATACACTTTTTGGCGCAAGTCCAGTGCAATCATTGAGTTAGAATCTGCAATGCTGTTGTTTTGGCATTTAGGACAGCGCAGTTCCTCGGTTAATTTACGGAATTGCTGCTCTTGTTGTTCATTATCGAAAGTAAAGACTTCTGTCGATGCATATGTCACCGTTGCACTTAACGTTAACATCAATAAACCCAGTAAATACCTCATTGGTTCGCCTCCTGATTACAGCGCTCCCAAAGGGGTTTAAACTCTTTTTCCCAAACGCGCTCGTCCATTGCCCCTGCGTGACGATAACGGATCACACCATTACCATCAATTAAGAACGTTTCAGGTGCCCCATATACCCCTAGGTCAAGGCCTAACATCCCTTCACCATCAAATAAGCTTAAGGCATAAGGGTTGCCCAACTCACGCAACCACACAATGGCTTTATCCCGTTTATCTTTATAGTTCAACCCAACCACACGAACACCCTGTGCAGACAACTTATTCAAATATTGATGTTCTGCTCGGCATGTTGGGCACCATGTTGCCCAAACATTCAATAAGATAGGTTGCCCTTGTGTTAATACATCAGATTCGTAGTGCTGCCCCGGGTTTTCTAATGACTCAAGACGAAAAACAGGCACTGGCTTACCAATTAAAGCAGATTCTAATAAACGAGGGTCATCCCCTTCTGCATTACGCATCAATTGCCATAACAGAACCGCGGCAATTCCTGCAAAAATAATAAAAGGAATTAAGAAGACTTTGCGGTTCATGCTGTTTCCCCTTGTAATTTACGGCGACGATAACGTGGGTCAAACAAGCAGAATAACGCACCAATAGCCATTAATACGCCACCAGACCAGATCCAACGAACAAACGGTTTATAATACAAGCGCATAGTCCATGTATCTTTAGCAATTTCCTCACCCAATGCAGCATATAAATCGCGAGTAAAACCACCATCTATCGCCGCTTCAGTCATAACAGCTCGACTAACACTATAAAAACGTTTTTCTGGCATTAAAACACCGATGACTTTGTCTTTTTCCTTCACTGAAATACTGCCAATGACACCTTGGTAGTTAGGGCCATCAGCTTCTCGTACTCCATTAAATACAAAGGTATAAGCACGAATTGAAATGCTATCACCCGGCTTCATTTTCACGTCACGCTCAATACTGTAATTTTGGCTAAAGGCAATACCGACGATAGTTACCGCCAAACCTAAGTGCGCCAGTACCATTCCCCAGTAACTTGGTGTGAGCTTGATTTTCTTACTGATGCGGACTCGCATTTCTGCGAAGGCAAGAATAGCAATCCAGCACGCCATCATTAAGCCGACAACCGTTAGGGCTTCTACCCTATCTTCCATCAATAATGGCAGAGCAAATGAGAGAATAACGGTTAAAACAGTTGCAATGATTAATAACTTTTTAATCGCCGCAGGGCGGTCACGCCCCCAACGTACGAGTGGCCCAATTCCCAGTAACAAGGCAAATGGCACCATCAACGCGATAAACATGGTATTAAAGAACGGTTCACCAATGGAAATCGTACCTAGACCAATTTGTTTATGAACCAACGGTAGCAAAGTACCGAGTAACACGACTAACATCGCGGCTGTTAGGATAACGTTATTGCCCAATAACATGGATTCACGGGACCATAGCGCATTGTTAACTCTTGAGCGTACTTTGTGCCCACGCAGTGCAAACACTAATAAAGAGCCGCCAATCACTAACACCATGAAGGCTAAGATGAATAACCCTCGAGATGGGTCTGAGGCGAAGGCGTGTACGGAAACCAGTACCCCCGAGCGGACTAAGAAAGTCCCGAGCAAACACAATGAGAAAGCAAAAATCGACAATAATAGTGACCATGCTTTAAAAGTGGCTCGCTGCTCAGTCACGGAGAGTGAGTGGATCAATGCTGTTCCCACTAACCATGGCATAAAGGAAGCATTTTCCACCGGGTCCCAGAACCACCAGCCCCCCCAACCTAATTCATAATAAGCCCATGCGGAACCTAACATGATCCCTAGCGTTAAAAAGAACCATGCTGCCATCGTCCAAGGGCGAGCAAAACGCGTGAAAGAGCTATCTAACCGGCCACTTAACAATGCAGCAATCGCAAAGGCGAATGCCACTGAAAAACCGACATATCCCATGTATAACAATGGTGGGTGGAAAATCAGCCCTGGATCTTGCAGTAATGGATTGAGGTCACGCCCTTCAATCGGAAAGGCGGGTAGCGTGCGCGAAAACGGATTTGAAGTGAAGATGATAAACAGCAAAAAACCAACGCTAACCATCCCCATAACAGCTAAAACACGAGCAACAATATCGAGAGGCATGCGATAACTACAAATTGCCACCGCAAATGTCCAGCCACTCATTAATAATACCCAAAGTAATAATGAGCCTTCGTGAGCTCCCCATGTTGCCGCAACACGATACCAAATAGGTAATTGCGTATTAGAGTTATTGGCAACATAAGTGACTGAGAAATCATTAACAACAAAGGCATTCACTAATACTAGGAATGCCCCTGTTACACAAAGAAAAAGTAACCATGCTAATGGACGTGATGATGCCATTAAGCGTGCATCATTGCGCGCCACTCCCCATAGCGGGTAGAAAGACAGCAAAACGGCGAGACCTAATGCCAAGCACAGTAAAACGCTACCAATTTCAGGGATCATGATGCATTGTCCTTATAGGCAGCAGCTGGCCTGCGATGGTTTTCTTGCATCGCTTTTTCAACCTCTGGTGGCGTATAGTTTTCATCATGTTTCGCAAGCACTTCTTTCGCTAAAATATGATTATTCTCTTGTAATTCCCCTTGAACAACGACACCTTGCCCTTCTTTGAATAAGTCGGGCAAAATTCCATGATAACTTACGTTAACCTCACCTTCGGCATCATAAACAGTGAAAGTGATATTGACAGCGTTAGAGACAGGGTCAGAATCACGTACTACACTACCTGGCATGACCATGCCACCGACACGTAAGCGTTGCCCAACTTCAGGGATTTGCTGAGTTTCTCGCTTACCATAAATGATTTCACCGGGGGTATAAAACAAGTCAATGCTTGAGCGTAATGCATAGAGAATTAATGCGAGGGTTAGCCCCACACCAACCAATATGGAACAGATCAGCCAAAGTCGGTTACGACGACGAATATTCACACTCCCTCCCTACGCGCTCTTGCTGCTTTTTGCCTGACTTCACGAGCTTGCTGTTGAATAATTGCATTTATTATCATTTTTCTTTGTATATACGTATGCAAACAGAGTAACAAAATAGGTATTAATGTCAGCGCAACCGCCAGCCATACATAAAAACCATAGCCGCCCATCGCCCAAAATTCACTCCAAGATGCAAATGCGCTAGTCATGATTGACGTCCTTTTTTATTCACAATATCTAATACCCATGGACGGTTACGTTCTAACATCAATAATTGGCTACGTAAACGGATTAACGTTAATGAGATAAAAAGAAATAGGTAACCAAGGATAGCTAAACGAAGTGGTGTACGCATAGCAGGGTTGATGCTTTCTTGCATGCGAGTCGAAGGTTGGTGCAAGGTTTGCCACCATTCAACTGAATAATGAATGATAGGTAAGTTAATCACACCAATTAATACTAAAATTGCAGCGGCCTTTCCTGCGGTGCGACGGTCATCAAACGCATGCCATAAAGCAATAATCCCCACATACAGAAAAAACAGAATTAATTCAGAAGTTAAACGTGCATCCCATACCCACCATGCACCCCACATTGGTTTACCCCATGTCGCACCTGTAACTAATGCAATAAAGGTAAATACCGCCCCTATTGGTGCCATCGCCGCTATCGCCAATTCCGAGACTTTCATTTGCCAGACTAGCCCAACAAAAGCAGTAATGGCCATCGTGGCATAAATTCCCATCGACCACATTGCGGCAGGAACATGAATATACATAATACGATAGCTTTGGCTTTGAACTTTATCGGTTGGCGCAAAACCAAATCCCCAAATCCATCCCACCGCTAAACAAATTACACTCAATATAATAAACCACGGTATTAGACGCCCACATAACCGATAAAGGTTGACTGGGATGGCTAGTTGATGAAGCTTTTTCCACATAGTTTAATTACCCTGATTTATTATATTGTTAGTAAATGCTGCGTGACAGCATCATACAATACACATTAAAAAAGCAAATATATTGATTTAACACAAATATAACTTAGGCTGATCATACTCAAACGCATAACCAGCCTATTTATTGATCATTACTTATAATTCATCGATGTAACTCATCATAAAATGATTACCTTGAATTAAAAGCCAGGTTCAACTTCACGCATGTCCGGCAACTTATGGGCGATCCCTTTATGGCAGTCAATGCAGGTTTTACCATCCGTGATGGCTTGGTCATGCATTTTGGCTGCAACTCCTTTTTGTGCTGTAAAGTCCATATACTCAAAGTTATGGCAGTTACGACACTCTTGTGAGTCGTTATTTTTCATTCGTCGCCACTCACTTTGCGCCATCGCTAACCGATGGTCTTCAAATTTTTGTGGCGTATCAATGATGCCAAAAATTTTTCCGTATAACTCTTTACTCGCTTGAATTTTACGCACCATTTTGGGACCAAACTCATGCGGTACGTGACAATCAGGGCAAGTTGCGCGGACACCACTACGGTTAGTATAGTGAATAGTATCCATATATTCTTCATAGACATTCTCACGCATTTCATGGCAGCTAATACAGAACTCTTCCGTATTGGCCATTTCCATACCGGTATTGAAGCCGCCCCAGAAAATAACACCACTCACGAAACCAATCAGCAATAAGGTTCCTAATGCTAATCGGCTTGGCCTACGCCACCAGCGCCATACTCGGCCGATTAACCCAAACAAGCCCTTTTTCTTCGGCTTGTCATCATTTGTTTGCTTATCATTGTTATTTGACATAATTCCCCCTTATTTCCCAAAACCTTTGGATGGGGTAAATGTGTTATCAACAATCGGTGCTGTGTCTGACTGAGGCACGTGGCACTGTAAACAGAAGTAGCGATTTGGTGCAACTTCGCCAAGGACTTTGCCTGTTGCATCCATAAAGTGCGTTGGGCTGACTCTTGGTGCCCCTGTCGTGCGGTAATTTTCCACACCATGGCATTGCAAGCAACGATTAGTATTGGTGGTAATTTGATAACCTTCAACACTATGAGGGATCATTGGTGGTTGATTCACATAGTTTAATGCCATTCTTTCTTGCTCTTTCGGAATATGAATGCTTCCTTCTGACGTACCGGATACTTCTGGTGATTGGGTCAGGTCTACACCATTAGCAGCCCAAACAAGACTGCTTACAACAAAGGCCATTCCAGCCACCCAACGGCTGATCGTCTTTTTCAGGACAGGATTTTTCATGATTTTGCTCCCGAACTCCATCTTAGTGTTATTTTAAAAACATCCTCAGAACAAACATCGATGCAACGACCGCAAGTGATGCAATCTTTATCGGATATCTGCGCTGGAGCTTGTTTATCTAGGACCGGTGCGCGCAGAACTTGCGGCTCCGGACAAATGTGGAAACAGTCCATACAACGGCTACAGTTTTCTTTATTTTCCGCTGTAACAACCAATGCGCCCTTGCACCCTGCCACGCCATATAGCGCACCTAATGGGCAAAGGTGACCGCACCAACCATGTTCCACAACTAATAAATCGAATAAAAACAGTGCAACTAAAACCAATGCACCGCTGCCAAAACCAAAAATTAAACTGCGCCCCATTAATGAAACTGGATTAAGCCATTCCCAAAGTAAGGTACCTGTAATAGCAGAACCGATCAGGATCACGACCAGCAATACATAGCGAATATTGCGCGGTATTGTTGCGGATTGGTTAAAATCAAATTTACGTCTTAACCACGCCGCCGCATCCGTCACTGGGTTTACAGGACAGACCCAACTACAGAAAATGCGCTTACCCAGCAGTGCATAAACCCCGAATACGATAACAGCCCCAACTAATGCTGAGATCCCCGGTAAGTAACCACTTGCTAAGCTCTCTAAGGTGATTAATGGGTCAGTCAAAGGTACGGTGTCTAACAATAAGCTACTGCTGTAGTTACCATGTAAAATCCATACCCCAAACCATGGCCCACTCAAGAACATCGCTAACACCAGCAATTGGCTTATACGTCTAAACACCAACCATTTGTGGCTCTGCCACCAGCCTTTTTTTGCCTGAGCTTCACGTCCGGCATCACGTTTACGATTCGCCATTGTTACCCTCCAGCCAACCAAAGCGGTAATGGTGTCCTAACTCACCTTTCGCCAGCGACCTTGGTAATACCTTGATAGCTGCCTCTTCCAATACACATGCCTGTTCACATTTACCGCATCCCGTGCAGTAGTTGCTATTGACGGTGGGTAAGAAGCGCGCGTGCTTACCTGTTCGGTGGTTTTGTTCAAGTTCCAATGTGATGGCTTCATCAATCAATGGACATACGCGGTAACATACATCACACCTTAGCCCTTGAAAGTTCAGGCAGTTTTCCTGATCGAGTAAAACGGCTAACCCCATGCGTGCATCGTTAATCGACTCAATGTCTTTATCCAATGCACCACTTGGGCAAACCTTGGCGCAAGGAATGTCCTCACACATTTCACACGGATTTTCTCGGGCGATGAAGTATGGCGTTCCAGAAGCCAAACCGGATGCCAATGTCGCTAATTTCAACATGTCATACGGGCAGGCTTGAACGCATTGTCCACAGCGGACACATGCACTGGCAAATGCTTTTTCATCAAGGGCTCCCGGCGGACGAAGCTTGACGCCACTCGCACGGGAAGTTTGTTGCTGAAGCCCCAGCACCACACCAACAGCCGCCAACCCACCCGCAGTACGGGCGACATCGCGTAAAAAGCGACGACGACTATTCTGGGACTTAGCCTGTTGAGACTTAGCTTTCTGGGGCATGAGCAATTACACCTTTTCCAGTTTAACGGCACATTTTTTGTAATCCGTTTCTTTTGAAAGCGGATCGGTTGCATCCAGTGTTAAGTTATTCACTAGCTGCGCAGCATCGAAGAACGCCATGTAAACTAAGCCTTTTGGTGGTCTATTACGGCCACGTGTTTCGACAATCGTGGTCACATCACCACGGCGTGAAACCACTTTGACTTTATCACCACGGCGTAAACCTCTCTCTTTCGCATCGATTGGATGTATAAACACAAGAGATTCAGGGAAAGCACGGTGCAGTTCAGGAACACGGCGTGTCATACTACCGGTATGCCAATGTTCTAATACACGGCCTGTTGATAACCATAAGTCATATTCTTTATCTGGCGATTCCGCAGCAGGCTCAAATGGCAGAGCAAAAATCACCGCTTTACCATCTGGTTTACCGTAGAATTGATAACCCGCGCCAGCCTTAACGTAAGGGTCATTTCCTTCGCTATAACGCCACTGAGTTTCTTTGCCATCAACCACTGGCCAACGGATACCGCGCGCTTTGTGGTAGTCATCAAAATCAGCCAAATCATGACCATGACCGCGACCAAAGCCAGCGTATTCCTCGAACAGCCCTTTTTGTAAGTAAAAACCTAATTCACGAGACTCATCATTAAGTTGGTCTTCTGCTAACTCGCTCACAGGGAACTTCGTTACAGCTTGGTTAGCGAATAACACGTCATATAGGGTTTTACCGCGTAATTCAGGTTTTTTCGCGAGTAACTCTTCAGGCCACACTTCATCCGTTGTAAAGCGTTTAGAAAACAGTACCATCTGCATTAAGTCAGATTTTGCTTCGCCTGGTGCCTTAACTTGCTGGCGCCAAAATTGGGTACGACGTTCCGCATTACCGTAAGCCCCTTCTTTTTCTACCCACATGGCTGTCGGTAAAATTAAGTCGGCAGCCAATGCGCTGACCGTTGGGTATGGGTCAGATACCACGATAAAGTTACGTGGGTCGCGCCAACCAGGCATACGCTCTTGGTTGATATTCGGGCCCGCTTGCATGTTGTTGTTACACATTACCCAGTAGAAATTCAATTTACCGTCTTTTAAAGCACGGTCTTGGGCAACGGCGTGTAAACCCACTTTTTCAGGGATCGTCCCAGCAGGTAACCCCCACACACCTTCTACTTTTTCACGGTGTTTTTCATTGGTAACCACCATGTCCGCAGGTAAACGGTGTGAGAACGTACCGACTTCACGAGCAGTACCACACGCTGATGGCTGGCCTGTTAATGAGAACGGCCCACAACCCGGTTGAGAAATTTTTCCTGTCAGTAAGTGCAAGTTATACGCTAAGTTATTCGCCCAAACACCGCGAGTGTGCTGGTTAAAGCCCATGGTCCAATAAGAAACCACTTTCGTTTTAGGGTCTGCGTAAAGTTTAGCGAGTTCTTCTAACTGATCTTTTGGAACCCCGGTCATTTCTGCGGTTTTGTCTAACGTATATTCTGCAACAAAGGCTTTATACTCGTCCCATGTCATTGGCTCAGACGCATCAGAACCTGCATTTTTCGCATTTTGTTCGAGTGGGTGAGTTGGGCGTAATCCATAACCGATATCTGTTGCACCACGACGTAAATTCACGTGTTTATCGAGGAATTCCTGATTAACTGCGTTATTTTGAATGATATAGTTTGCAATATAGTTCAGGATCACCAAGTCAGATTGTGGTGTAAAGACGATGCCGTTATCCGCTAATTCAAAGCTACGGTGTTTGAAAGTCGATAACACCGCAACACGCACGTCAGGGTTAGACAGACGACGGTTGGTGATACGAGACCACAAGATTGGGTGCATTTCTGCCATGTTTGAACCCCAAAGGACAAACGCGTCAGCATGCTCAATGTCATCATAACAACCCATTGGTTCATCCATACCGAAAGTACGCATGAAGCCCACTACCGCAGAAGCCATACAGTGGCGTGCATTAGGGTCTAAGTTATTAGAACGGAAACCACCTTTGAACAGTTTTGATGCCGCATAGCCCTCCCAAACTGTCCACTGGCCCGAACCGAACATACCAATCCCTTCAGGACCTTTTTCTTTTAATGTGGTTTTGACTTTTTCTTCCATAACATCAAAGGCTTGCTCCCACGTAATCGGTGTGAACTCCCCATTTTTGTCATATTCGCCGTCTTTCATACGCAACATTGGCTGCGTTAAACGGTCTTTTCCGTACATAATTTTTGGTAAGAAATACCCTTTGATACAGTTTAGACCACGGTTTACAGGGGCTTCTGGGTCACCTTGGCTGGCCACAATACGACCATTTTGAGTGCCCACCAGTACCCCACAGCCTGTACCACAAAAACGACAAGGGGCTTTGTCCCATTTAATACTTTCTTGTTGACCAACCACTGCTTTCGCAATGCTCGGTGCGCCAATACCTGCCGCCGCAGCAGCGGCCGCTATCGCATTGGCTTTCATAAAGCTACGACGACTGAGTTTCATAATCTTCCTCACCTTGCTCTTCCTGCTGATGGTAAACCAGCGAAACATCTAGTACGCCGTCAATATCGCGTACTAAATCAATAGTATCTAACAACGTTCTACTACCTTGCCCTTCAACAACCACAATCAGTTTTCCGTTTTCCGGGGCGCTTAGCGCCACTTCACAATGGGAAAGTTGATTAATTTCTTCGGCCACAGTAGACAGTCGCTCACTTTTTACTTGTACTATTAAACTGCACACTTGATAGTTACTGTGCATGTTCATGCTCCACGGTAATGGCTGAAACTGGGCAACCTGCGACGCAAGCACCACAGCCTGTACAACCTGGTGTTTCTACTTTTGGCTGGTATATACCGGCCATTGACGGACGAAAAGAGATGACTTCAGGCTCACAACTGTCTTGGCAACGACGACATTCAATCGAAAGATAAGCAAGACAATTTTGGCCAATCGAAATTGAGATATCCCAAGGTTGGGAATGTTTTGGTAGGAAAATAGGTTCTGGACATGCTGTTGCACATGCATAGCAAAATGTACATTCACCACGCTTAAAATCAACAACAGGGTAGCCCCCTGCTCCTGGTTGGATAATTGCCGTTTCGCAACTTTCAACACAGGCATTGCAACGGGTACACAATTCGATAAATTGCGTTTCACTACCACTCCATGGCGGCCGAACCACTGGGGCTGCACTACGCCACGCACCAGTTAATACTCCCCGACGGGTGAGATCAACCATGTTTTTTTCCTTTACATTGCCAACAAAAAAACTAAAACGTATTGATAAACCGCATTTTTTATATGTGTATTTATGAGAAATATTAACGATAGAGGTTATAAAAATACATACTACCAAGTGGGTAAAAGAGGTAATTACCCGTATACGACTAGAAATGACAACATTTACGTTATTTACTCACCATTAGCTAAAAGTAGCACCAAAATGATAACCAAGTAGGCCTTTTTAATTATTTATTAACATTTTTTTAATATGTATTATTAATTTAAACTCAAGTTTTAATTTTTTAAATTATAATTCCAGCTCAAAGCTACCACTAAAGTGGTATGTGCAATGTCATTTAGCAAAAAAATATCTGTATTTTTTTTGATATTAAACAACTTTCATTTCTAACTTTATTTTAAAAACAGCACTCAAATATTTAAAATAAAAAAATTATTTTAAAATCAATAAAATAAAATCAGATAACGCCAAATATCAAAATAAGAATCATTACTAATTAATTATTAAAAGTAACAGTTTAAAACTACAGAAAAATAACTATATCAATTTCAATAATACCTATTTTTTATTATTTCCTCACATTCTATTTCCTTATTACAAATTATCTTTTGATCAAAAACAATATTTTTAGTGTGGTTTTTTGTTACACATATAAATTGGCAATGTCTTGGTAGCAGATGAAAGCTTGCTATCAAACCTAAATAACAAAAAGATACCCAAAATAGTTCGAGTCACAGGTCACATTACAACAACAACTCGAAAAATGAAGGGATGACTGGCTAAAATTACTCGAGGCCCTTTTTATGGCAAACATAAGAAATAATGCACTATGCTTATTGAGTCTGGTTGCAGGAATATTTCTCTTTACCTCTGTTCATGCTCAAACTCCGACTAAAGATAGTACATCTACCATCAACGCTCGAAATGAAACTTTCGAAGCTGCTCACCCTGATCAATACCACTCTTGGCGAGCAACATCCGAGCAATCAAACCGAGAAGACGCATTAGCGGAAGACCCTCGCTTAGTCGTTCTCTGGGCTGGATACCCATTCTCACGCGACTACAACAAACCTCGTGGTCACGCCTATGCCATCATCGACGTCCGTGAAACCTTACGAACTGGTGCTCCGAAAGATGCCCAAGATGGCCCGCTTCCGATGGCATGTTGGAGCTGTAAAAGTCCCGATGTGGCTAGGCTTATCCAAGAACATGGCGAAGATGGCTATTTCGAAGGTAAGTGGGCAAAAGGTGGCCCAGAAGTGGTGAATGTCTTAGGTTGCGCAGATTGCCATAAAACCGACTCAGAGGATTTTGCAAAAGGTAAACCAGAGCTAACACTTTCTCGCCCTTATGCAGAGCGTGCAATGGAAGCGATTGGCAAACCGTTTGATAAAGCCAGCCGGTTCGACCAACAGTCCATGGTGTGTGGCCAATGCCACGTAGAATATTATTTCTCTGGTGATAAAAAAGCCGTGAAATTCCCATGGGATAACGGCACCAAAGTGGAAGATATGGAAGTCTACTACGACAACATTGGTTTCTCTGACTGGACCAACTCACTGTCGAAAGCTCCAATGCTAAAAGCCCAACACCCAGAATATGAAACTTGGAGTGCGGGTATTCATGGCAAAAATAACGTGACCTGTATTGATTGCCATATGCCAAAACTGCAAAACGAAAAAGGCGAACTGTATACCAGCCATAAAATTGGTAATCCATTCGACAATTTCGAACAAACCTGTAGCACTTGCCATACCCAAAGCAAACAACAACTGCAAGATGTGGTTGCTGAACGTAAAGTCGCTATCCAAGAGATGAAAATCAAAGCGGAAGACCAATTGGTTCGCGCTCACTTTGAAGCGAAAGCCGCATGGGATGCAGGCGCAACAGAAGATGAAATGAAACCAATTTTAACCGATATTCGCCATGCACAATGGCGCTGGGATTTAGCTATCGCCTCCCACGGTATTCATATGCACGCACCAGATGAAGGCCTACGTATGTTAGGTGGTTCGATGGATAAAGCGGCAGATGCACGTACCAAACTCGCTCGCCTGTTAGGCTCTAAAGGCATCACCCATGAAATTGCCATTCCAGATATTTCAACCAAGGAAAAAGCACAACAAGCCATTGGTTTAGATATGCAAAAAATCAATGCGGAGAAACAAGAGTTCTTAAAAACTGTCGTTCCGCAATGGGATGACCAAGCTCGTAAAAATGACCTATTAGCCAAATAACCATGATTTGCCCCAAATAATGGGGCAATACAACCAATGGAGTGAATATGAGCGTACTACGTTCGTTATTAACTGCTGGGGTGCTGGCAACAGGCTTATTATGGGCAACAGCCGCATCCGCAACCCCACAAATGGCACAAGAAAATGCAGAAGGCCGTTGGGTTGTCACGCAGCAACGCAGTGCTGACAGCGCCTGCTTAGACTGTCATAAACCAGACCAAGAAGGCATGCATGGCACTCACGCAGAAGTGATTAACCCTAACAATAATTTACCCGTGACTTGTACCAACTGCCACGGTAACCCAGGGCCTGATCACCGTGAAGGCGTCAAAGATGTCATGCGCTTTAACAACCCAATGTATAACGTTGAACAACAAAACAGTGTCTGTCTGTCATGTCACTTACCAGAGCAACTACAAAAAGCGTTCTGGCCTCATGATGTCCACGTCACCAAAGTGGCCTGTGCCAGTTGCCATGACCTTCATCCGAAACAAGATACGATGAAGGTACTGACTGATAAGGGCAAAGTAAAAATATGTGTCGACTGTCACTCAGATCAACGCAATAACCCTGATTTCAATCCAGCAGCGGTGAAATTGCGTAAGGAGCAGCCATGAGTTGTTCTCGTCGTCAATTCATTATCTACACAGGAGCACTGGCGGCGGTAGGAGGGGTTGCTAGCCATACGCTAGCTAACACCATGAAAATAGATGGCGTTCGCTACGGCATGGTGCACGATGAAAATCTGTGCATCGGCTGTACGGCGTGTATGGATGCGTGCCGAGAGGTTAACCAAGTACCGGAAGGTGTTTCACGGTTAACCATCATCCGTAGTGAGCCCATAGGCCAATTTCCTGATGTTAAATACCGTTTTTTTCGCCATTCCTGTCAACATTGTGAAAGTGCGCCTTGTGTTGATGTTTGCCCTACTGGTGCCTCTTTTATCGACAAAACAACGGGGATTGTTGATGTAAACCCTGACTTATGTGTCGGCTGCCAATACTGTATTGCTGCCTGCCCTTATCGTGTCAGATTCATTCACCCTATCAATAAAACTGCGGATAAATGTGATTTTTGTCGTAAAACGAATCTAAAAAAGGGTAAGCAACCAGCTTGTGTCGAGTCTTGCCCGACCAAAGCATTAACCTTTGGTAATTTAGATGATCCTAAGAGCGATATTTCGTTGATGCTAAAAGAAAAACCGACTTATCGATTCAAGATTGCACTCGGTACTCACCCCAAAATGTATCGAGTCCCGTTCAAATATGGGGAGGTTAGCCAATGACAACAGCTTCTGCTTTCCATTTTGAATCCTTAGTGTGGGACTGGCCCATTGCCGTTTACTTATTCTTAATTGGTATTTCAGCTGGGCTCGTGGTACTTGCGGTACTTATGCGCCAGTATTATCCCACTGCGGCTGGCAGTGATAGCACTCTCATGCGCACAACACTGATTTTAGCTCCGACAACAATCATCTTTGGGTTATTGATCTTAATTCTCCATTTGACGCGTCCATGGACATTCTGGAAATTAATGTTTCATTACAGCCCAACTTCGGTGATGTCGATGGGGGTAATGTTATTCCAAGTGTATATGGCTGTACTTGTTATTTGGCTTGCTAAAATTTATGAAAAAGAGCTCATGGTTTTACAGCAAAAATGGCTGCCTAAGTTTACGCTTATCCCAAGAATATTAACCCTGCTAAATCGTGCGATGCGTTCTCTGGATATTGTAATGCTAGTCTTGGCTGTTTTGCTTGGGGCTTATACCGGATTTTTACTTTCAGCATTAAAATCTTATCCATTCTTAAACAATCCATTATTACCAGCTTTATTCCTATTTTCAGGAATATCGTCAGGTATCGCGGTATCATTAATGGCAATAGCATTACGCTACCGTAAAAATATCCATAACGACGAAACCGCATTTTTACACCGTATCGAAGGCTTTGTTATTTGGCTCGAGATATTCCTATTAGCAGCCTTTTTTGTCGGGCTAGCGTTAGGGGATGACGGGAAAATTCGTTCATTAATTGCCGCATTAGGCGGTGGTTTCTGGACTTGGTGGTTTTGGATTGGCGTTGTCGGGTGTGGTTTTATTATTCCTCTGCTATTCAAAAAATGGATGGATAAAGGACAAGGTGCAGCAAGAGTATTGATTATCAGTGGTGCAAGCTTACTGGGTGTCTTCTGCTTACGCTTCTTTGTGTTATACGCTGGGCAGTTGACCGTCGCATAACTCACTCAAAAATAAGGGTAATCATTGGAACTAATACTCCCAGAAATTGGCTTTCTCTGCCTCGCATTGGCACTCTGTATTGCCTGTTTCCAAGCATTGTTTGGAGTTATTGGTTTCTTCCGCCATATTCCGAGGCAAATGCCTCGGAATATTCTTTGGACCTACTTACAGTTTCTTTTCTTGCTCGTTGCCTATGTTTGTTTAACTCTCAGCTTTATTCAAAGTGATTTTTCAGTCGTGTATGTGGCGCAACATAGCCACCGGCTATCGCCGCTATATATTAAAATTGCCGCAGTATGGGGAGGCCATGAAGGCTCAATATTTCTTTGGCTACTGTTTATCTCTGCTTGGAGTTGCCTATTTGCATGGTGTTATCGTCGGCAAACTCACCCCGTATTTCCTCTCACATTAACCCTACTCGCTATTATTAGTACCGCATTATTACTGTTTATCGTCTTTTATTCGGACCCCTTTGTTCGCATTTTCCCTCCTGCTATTGAAGGGCGAGATCTCAACCCAATGCTGCAACATTGGGGGTTGATATTACACCCTCCACTGCTTTATTTAGGTTATAGCGGGTTAATGGTCGTAACCGCCTTGGCACTTGCATCCACGCTGTGCACGCAATTTAACCAAACTGTTGCAAGGCTCTGTTGGCGCTTTGTCGTTCCTAGTTGGTGCATACTCACTTTGGGTATCACACTGGGTTCATGGTGGGCATACAGTGAACTTGGTTGGGGGGGATGGTGGTTTTGGGACCCAGTTGAAAATGCATCACTGTTACCATGGCTAAGTGCAACTGCGTTATTCCATAGCCTTACCATTTCATACAAAACGGGTCATTATCGTCATTGGTCAATATTACTGGCGATCCTCACGTTTATTTTATCTCTATTGGGCACGTTGATTGTACGCTCAGGTATTTTAATGTCTGTCCATGCGTTTGCTTTAGATAACGTTAGGGCTGTCCCCCTCTTTTTACTATTCAGTTTCCTGAGTTTCGGTGCTTTATGTATATATGGTTGGAAAGCTAAAAACATTGATAATTTACCAACCAAAACTAATCGCCGTCAGCTTTATTTATTACTCACTTTAATCCTATTTTCTACTGTATTATTCATTGTCCTGACGGGCACACTTTACCCGATGATTTACACGTTATTTGGTTGGGGAAAAATATCGGTTGGGGCACCTTATTTTAACCAAGCATTACTACCATTTGGTATTTTGATGCTAATCATAATGGCGGTAAGTGCCATTTATCCGCTTAACAAAACTCGGATTAAAGCCCAATGGCGTATTCTTTTCATTATACCTCTCAGTGTATTAGTAAGCTTATCTCTTTGGTCTAAAGGGATTATTATCGCTCTTTCTTGTGGTTTTTTATTTGCTATTTTACTTATCTTTTGGCTACGACCCATCGATGCTATTCGTCAACAATTCCTTTCCCTTATCGCTCATACAGGGGTTGTGATTTTTGCGGCTGGCATTGCCTTATCCATTGGTAGTCACCATGAAACCAGTGTTAGTCTTTCTGTTGGGCAATCTATCTCACTCGCAGATTATCAATTTCAATTCAACGAGTTGCAACTTGAAGCTAAATCTAATTACACTACCGAAAAAGCCATTATACAAATTAGCAAAGCTAACCAACCATTACACCAGCTAATCACCGAGCGCCGCTTTTATACTGCTCGCCAGCAATTAATGATTGAACCCGGTATATATTGGGGGTGGCTACGTAATTGGTATGCGGTATTAGGTGAGAAAACGGGAACAAATAGCTATGCAATACGCCTTTACGTACAAGATGGCATTCAATGGATTTGGAGCGGTGCGTTTGTAATGTGTTTTGGCCTATTAATAAGCTGGATAAAAGGGAGGATAAAAAATGCTTAAAACCCTATTAGCACTATTTTTCCTATGTTGCTCTTTTATATCCAATGCTCAGATTGTTGATGTGTGGCAATTTAATTCTATTGAAGAACAAGAATATTCTTTGCAAATAGCCTCACAATTACGTTGTCCGCAGTGCCAAAACCAAAACTTACTCGAATCCAATGCACCCACTGCAGTAAGTATGCGCCACCAAGTTTTTAAAATGGTTGCAGAGGGGAAAGATAAAGCGCAAATCATGCATTATATGACCGAGCGATATGGCGATTTCGTGCTGTATAACCCTCCCTTGACTATTGGCACCGCACTGCTTTGGGGATTACCGGGCATTGCTCTAGTTGGCATTTTTTATTTCATTTTCAAATTTTATCGCTCACAAAAACAGCCGATTTTAGAGAACAATCTTCACCATCAGCAGGTATTCGAGCAATTATTGTCAGATGATGTAACAGCGCCATCAGTTGCAAAGCAATGGCATATTAATAAATTACTCGCCATATTAATGGTGTCAGTTGTTATTGGTTACTTTTTTTCGCCTCGGTTTGAATTAGCCTACCAGGAATACCAACGTATTTCAGATCCTCTACTCTCATTTACACCATTACAGCAAGAACAAAATGATTTATTCCGCTTGCAAGATGATATTCGCCAATCTCCTAAAAATAGTGAGCTTTGGGCTACACTAGGTGAATACTATCTCTATCAAAATAGTTATGATAACGCATTAATTGCTTATCATAGAGCGTTAAAATATGGAGGAGAAAATGCTCAGATATACTCAGCGATTGCAACCGTTTTATATTACCAAGCAGGTCAACAACTAACAGAAGATGTCAGAGCGGTAATCAACAAAGCATTAAACCTTGATAAACAAGAAATTACTGCTTTAATGCTAGTCGCTTCAGATGCTTTTATGAATGCAAATTATGAACAAGCAATTGATATTTGGCAAAAATTATTAGATAATAATAGTTCTCGTATTAATCGTTCTCAACTCATTGAAGCTATTCATATGGCAAAAATAATGAAGAACAAAAAATAATAATCTTATTCTATATATTTTCGTTACTCTAGGGATTAATACATACTGAATTATCACAATAGTGATAAAGTATCCTTTTATGAAATGTCTATTTATTTAAATGTGTAATTTTTCGTTTCTTATTGGTTACCATTGTTTCCCTTCTATATTACTTCAAATAATCTTATGTTAGATTGGTAACCGTTAATTATCCCAAATGTAATCCAAGTATATCTCCGTAAGTGAAATCACCAATTAAAAGTTAGCCTATGGCAATGAATTTTTATTCAATTTTTATATTTTGGCATTCATTGGGAGGTTCAAAAATAATAACATAAGAAATAAACACTATGAAAAATAAAATATTTTCATTTTTAGTCGTTGGCCTAATTGCAGGCGCTTCCTTTATAGGAGGCGTTGTAAGTAACTATACACCTGATTTAGATATTGTAGAAAAATCTCAAAAAGCGGTTGAGGATTTTTTAGCATTCCCCAAAACGGCCGAGTATAAAAATGTTAAATATCATGAGATAAGAGAAACCTTAGACCATGGTATGCTAGGTTATGTATGCGGTGAAGTGCTTATTTTCACTAGCCAAAACTCATATTCATTTAAACGTTTTGTGGTCAAAACCTATCTTCATGATGACGGCCGTAATGTTGTTTCTATTCCATTAATTGATAGAGATGATAAAGAATTTCCTAATAATGATTTTAATGTAATTTGGAATAAGTATTGTAATAGTTAAAAATATATAAAACCTAACTGTTTAAATAAGATATTTCCGAGAACCTCTTTAACATTACATTAAAATGTTAAAGAGGAGGAAAAATAAAATATTACATCACAAACCCCATTCTATATAAAAATAGCTTTAAATAACCTTAATATTATCGATAGGTATTTTTATTTATCCACCTTAAGCTAAATTAATTACGCCCTTTTTATGAACATCAATAAATCAATCTTTCAATAATGCTTGCATTTTGTTATAGAGCCTCTGTGCTTTCAGAGCATCTAGACAACATGCAATCAATTCAAGCTATCTCCTTTTGAGTTTTCCCCTTCATATCGAACTATTTTTTCGATAGTAATTCATTCCTGCTTGATATAAAGTCTCTGCCTTTTTTCAAAGTCGTTACTCTTGGAGGCGAAATGTTTATTGGTTTTGATTACGGCACATCTAACTGTGCTGTCGCAGTCATGAAAAGCGGGGTACCCACGCTATTACCATTAGAAGGCGATAGCGTTTATATTCCATCAACCTTATGTGCGCCAACAAGAGAATCAGTTTCTGAGCATTTATTTCGCCATTGTAAAATATCCCCCTCGAATGAAATCGGACAACAAATTTTAAAAAGATCTATCGCGTTTAACCGTGATGAAGGGGTCGATTTACTACCCGAGGACATTGTATTTGGGCAAGCTGCTTTAGATTTATATCTGAGCGACCCTAGAGATGTTTATTATGTAAAATCCCCAAAATCTTTTTTAGGGGCTTCAGGCTTACATGATACTCAAATTAGTTTTTTTGAAGACCTTGTCTGCGCGATGATGAAAAATATAAAGGATACTGCAGAACATTCTTTACAGCAGGTTATTGATGACACAGTCATTGGCCGGCCAATTAACTTTCATGGGCGTGGCGGGGAACTTTCAAATCAACAAGCAGAATCCATACTCTATCGTGCGGCAAAACGCGCAGGTTTTAATCATATTGCTTTCCAGTTCGAACCTGTTGCTGCCGGGCTTGAATATGAATCCACATTAAGTAAAGACCAGATCATCTTAGTCGTTGATATTGGCGGTGGAACAACAGACTGTTCATTAATTCAAATGGGACCGACTTATCGAGGTGCACAAGACAGAACACAATCCTTACTTGCACATAGTGGCCAACGAGTGGGTGGAAACGACCTTGATATTTACCTAGCATTAAAACAATTGATGCCACTTTTTGGGATGGAAAGCCAATCTTTATCGGGCATTAAAATGCCATTTCTACAATTTTGGAACCCGATTGCTATCAATAATGTTGAAGCGCAAAAAGAATTTTACTCACGACAAAATTTGACGGCGTTAACACGCTTAAAGCAAGATGCAAAAGAACCTCAAATAATATCTCGATTGTTAGAAGTTTATAATGAAACATTAGGTTATAGCTTAGTACGTAAAGCTGAAGAAGCTAAAATTGCTTTATCGGACACTTCCAGTTATTTAGCTCAAATTAAATTAATTTCTGAAAAACTAGAAGTGAATATTCCACATGAACAAATGGTGGAATCAATTGAATCACCAAAAAGTAAAATGATTGAATTAGTTAAAGAAGCTGTCAATCAAGGTGGGGTCAAACCTGATGCGATTTACGTTACAGGTGGGAGTGCTCGCTCACCAATATTACACCAAGCAATTAGCCAAGAATTACCTAATATTCCTATAGTACGTGGAGACGATTTTGGTTCCGTTACTGCTGGACTAACGCGCTGGGCAGAAACCTGTTTTAAATAAAGCTACAATAGAGCAATAATGCCGCAGAATAAATTACTCAATCAATGAGCTTTATATCTAGACTGCGGCATTGGTTTAAATGTTATTTTTTAACTTTATGGACAATATCAAAGTACTTATCTTTGCTATCTTGCTCTGGATAAATACGATACGTATATTCTTCAGGTGTTACTGTCACATTTTCAACAACACGAGTAAATAAAACTTTACCGTCATCATCTTTCGCTGTTAATGAACGGCTTTTGCCATTTTCATCAAATGACCAGTCACCTTTCATTTTGGGTTTGCCATCGAACGTGGTCATATTAAAAGTCCCGTCTGGATAATATTCGGCAACCCCAAAGAAGTTTGCAACTTGTTTATCTTCTGCATTTACTTCTTTTTTATCTTGATCTAAAGCTTCTGTCGTTACCCAGACTTTGCCTACCATAATTTCTTCGTAAGCATTTAATTTATGTTCTGCCTTCTGTGATTGGCTTGCTGCTGGAGTTGTAGCTGCATTAACAGCAAATGACATAGTAGATACAACAGCAAAAAGTGTAGGTACTAATAATTTTTTCATTTTTATCCTCTAATAAATTAACTCAAACAACAATTTGATTAAGTTTAGATTAGCGATATAAAGCCAACTTTAAAAATTATATTACGTTTATTTACAAGATAACATCTTATTACATTTAATATAGACTGTTTTACAAAATAAAATATAGCACAAACACATTGATTTTAAAATTAATCTCCTTAAATTTAGCTATTAAGTAATTTATTAATCAGCCAGTAACCCGCTTTTCCCGGTGGATTATTCTTAGACCAAACTAAATCCACATCAATTTTACGTGGCCATAAATCATAATTAATACTCACTAAACGGTTATGGCCAAATTGCTTAACTAACCATGTCGGTAATATTGCCCATCCAGCTCCTTGTTCTGCCATTTCTAATAATAGTAAATAATTTGGCGCAAACCAGTTCTTTTCACTATTAATAATAATTTGGCTACTACTGCTTAGCCGTAGTTGGCGTGTCATTGTTAAATGCTGATAAGTAATTTTTTTCTCTTTAGCTAATGGATGGCTATTTAATACATATAAACCTAATTCACCTTGAATAGGTAAACGAGAAAAAGAAATATCTGCAGGATATTCTGTTCGAGATTCCATCATACCAACATGAGCCTGTTGGTTTTGGATCATTTCAATAACGGCATTATTTTCTGCAATTAAAAACTCGAACTCAAGATGCGGAAATTGTCTATCTAATGTTGTTACAATATGTTCAGCATGAGGGGGCTGATAAATATCTGAAAAAGCACAGCTTAACCTTGGTTCTATATCTGGTAGCAGTTCAACTCGAAGCGCTTGAAGACGTTCATCTGCCGATAAAATATCCTCAACTAAACTCAAAACTTTTCTACCTGCAAAAGTTAATGTTGATTCACGTCCCTGCCTATCGAATAACAAAAAGCCCAAGTCGTCTTCAAAACCACTGATTGTCGTACTCACAGTTGATTGGCTTTTATTTAATTTACGAGCCGCAGCAGAAAATGACTTTAGGGATGCCGCCTCCACAAAGGTACGTAATGTTTCTATAGAATAATTCATAAGGTATCGCTTTTTTCGATGGCTGCCATTTTGTATATATATAAAAAATAGCAAATAATTGCACCCGATTTTTACCCAAAAAATAATTTTCCATATCTTTGAGGTAGTTATGAGCAAGTATACAAAAACATTAACTGAACGAATTTTTCATGCAGTTTCATTTGAAGTCATCGCGATCGCGATAACTGCACCGGTCAGTGCGTGGCTTTTAGGACGCTCAATTTTCCAAATGGGAACAGTCGCTATTGTCTTGTCGACACTGGCAATGCTATTAAACTTATTTTATAACATGGTCTTTGATCGTTATTGGCCCTTATCCAAAGGGCCTCGCCCAGCCAAAGTACGCATTTTTCACGCCGTTGGATTTGAATTGAGCTTTGTGATCATGGGTGTACCAATGCTGGCGTTTTTACTTAAAATGTCATTCTTAGACGCATTCTTACTTGAAATCGGCTTTTTTGCCTTTTTCTTATTTTATACTTATGCGTTTAATCTTGGATATGACATCTTACGTGAGCGTTGGTTTGCGAATAAAGAAAATGCAATACGCGTCTCAGAAACAGCGGTTAAACGTTCTTAATTTTAATTAAATATTCAAACACCGTGTAGCTTATCTATACGGTGTTATTTATGTATCATAAATACGATAAACACGCCGAAATAATTCTCTCTTTTTTTTTTGCAAAATGATGAATGCGTTTTATGCACTCATCATATGCATAGATGTCAATTTCATCATTGAACATGATCACCTATATTGACGCCATCGTCATGATGAGTTCTACGATAACTTTATAAAAATACTACTTAGATGCGTTTATCTATCAATAACAGACCTAAGTTCGAGTGCAGTAAATAGAAGTTAAACATTAAATTCCTTCATTTTTTAGAACTCATTTATATAAAGTTATCCATTATTTTGTCCAAAGTTTAGGCAATGTTATTTAAAGGTATTCAGATGAACAAACTATTTATTTCTTCTGCACTTTTTCTGGTATTTAATTTAAGTGCTCAAGCAGACGTAACCACCCATAAAAATGCCATTATTTCACTCAGTTTTATTGAAAATAATACCGCTTATGCAAACCAAATCGCTATTGCTAACCATGCAAAAGCCGCTAATTTATCACCTAATGGTATCCAAGGTATTACGAAATCTTTTGCACAGATGAATTCGCATGAAAAAGCCGCTACTGCATTAAGTTTTAATGAAAATAATATGTCCGCAGCGAACCAAGCAGCCATTAATTCACATCTAAAAGCTGGTAATTTAGCAACAGATAAAATTAATGGTATCAGCAAAAGTTTTTTAGCAATGGATGGACATGAAAAAGCCGCAGTCGCGTTGAGTTTTACCGAAAACAACCAATCCCCTTCTATCAAATACGCTGTACAGCAACACTTAAGCAGGAGCCAGACAAAATAATAAAATAGAGAATGATATTTAACTGATTTATCACACAATTAATCTTATTAAGGCTTGGTGACTCACCAAGCCTTTTTCATTTTAAAATTATATTATTAAAAATCAATGCATTAATAGTAAATAACATATACCCATCAAAGTTGATAATAACTATCATTTGCAATTGATAATTATTAACATATAATTCGAATCGTTATTTTATCTTATGAGTTATAACTCAAGCATAACTACTTAAGACCTGTTTTGGTCTACCCTCTTTAGGTTCAACAAGAAAGAATATTGAGGTCTTATGATGAGTCGAAAATTAATCACTTTTACGCTATCCATAACCCTGCATATTCTTGTTATTGGGTACTTAACCTATGTTACGGCTCAATCATTATCCTTAAAAAACCAAGCACAACAGGATGCGCCGATTATATCGATCGCATTAACTCAAGCGGTTAACGTTGCAGAACCTGAAGAGCTCCTTCAACCGATAGAACTCCCTAGTGAGGTAAAAATAGAACCCAGCCCAATTATTGAAAATGCCGCCGTTGTTGTGCCTAAAAAGCAAAAAAAGGTGATCAAAACACAAAAAGAACCCGTAAAACCCAAAGAACTCACTAAAAGAACTGAAAACCCCAGCAAACAAGCTGATTCCGAAATTAAAAATGATTTGCCAATCGCACAACAACAAAAAGCCGGTGACCTTGTTTCTTCTCAATCAGCAGGAATTAAAGGCCCCAAAAACCAACATGCGACTAGTGACACTAATAGCCAACTAATTAATGCCTATCGAGAAAAACTGCGCCAAGAAGTTGAGCGAAACAAGCAATACCCTCGCCGCGCAAAAAAAATGAAAAACCGTGGTATCGCAACTATTCAATTTCAATTAAGCCAAACCGGAGAAATTAGTTTAATTCGCTTAGCAAGCAGTTCAGGAAATGATTTATTAGATCAAGCCGCTTTACTTGCAGTACAAAAAAGCCGCTCTGTCGGTAAGCCACCAGCAGGTTTTGCTCAATCTATCACTCTCAATATTGAATTTAATTAACCAACACTGATAATAACAATTATTTTCAATAAAAAAGTATACCTTAATTGGATATTAGATGTTCACTTTATAGTTAGTTATTCTGTATTTATTTTTCATTCCAAAAAATAATAATAAATTTTATTGTTTTTTCAGAGCAATCAATGATCCTAGAGAAATTTATTATTATTTTCCAACTATATGACTAAAAGTCTTCTCCCTATTTTCCGAAAATGGCCTTACCGAGAGAAATATTTTCTCTACAAAACTCAATATTAACATTTCTAAATTTTTAGACACGAGCAATAAAAATAAAACCTGTTTTTATTCATAACGTTATAATGATATCAATTATCATTAATATTTATTTATTATAAAAAAGTTACCAGTTTTGCAAATATAACTTCGTTGATATGGCGCAAAAAAAACTAAATATGTCAGAGTAAGATAGCCCCTGAATAACACTATATTTAATATGGTCATAAAGGCTAATATCAATGAATACAAAAAATAAATTATTAAATAGCCCTATCTCAAGGCGCAATGTCGTGAAATCTGGCGCTGCTGGCGGTTTATTTGCTGCAGTTGGCGGTTTATCACTTCCTTTTAATGCAAAAGCAATCGATACCTCTCAAAACTCAACATCCCCTGAAGAAAAAGCCGTTTGGAGTTCATGTACCGTTAATTGTGGTAGCCGTTGCCTATTACGCCTCCATGTGCGTGACGATGAGGTATATTGGGTTGAATCTGATACCACGGGAAAAGATGAATATGGTAATCATCAAGTCAGAGCTTGCCTGCGTGGTCGCTCAATCCGCAGAAGAATGAATCACCCAGATAGATTGAAATACCCAATGAAACGTGTGGGTAAACGTGGTGAAGGCAAATTTGTCCGAATTTCATGGGAAGAAGCCCTTGATACTGTTGGTAATAGCTTACGCGATATTCTAAAAAATTATGGTAATGAAGCCGTTCACGTTTTATATGGTACTGGCGTTGATGGCGGTAATATCACCAACTCAAATGTTCCTTATCGCTTAATGAATTCATGTGGTGGTTTCCTGAGCCGCTACGGCAGTTATAGTACTGCACAAATTCGTGCAGGTATGAATTACCTATACGGCTCCCAAGAAGCAAATAGCCCCGATGATATTGCAAATACAAAACTAGTTGTGATGTTTGGTAATAACCCTGCCGAAACTCGTATGAGTGGCGGAGGTGTCACTTATTATGTCGAACAAGCGCGCGAACGTTCAAATGCGCGCATGATAGTCATTGACCCTCGTTATAATGACACTGCTTCTGGTAGAGAAGATGAATGGTTACCTATTCGTCCTGGTACTGATGGTGCACTTGCTGCCGCATTGGCTTACGTGATTATTACTGAGGATATGGTCGACCAAGAATTTGTCGATAAATACTGTATCGGCTATGACGAAAAAACCTTGCCAGCTTCGGCACCTAAAAATGGTCACTATAAAGCGTATATTTTAGGCCAAGGTGCTGATGGTATTGCTAAAACACCACAGTGGGCCGCTAAAATTACAGGTATCCCAGCAGATAAAATCATTAAGTTAGCCCGTGAAATAGGCCAAGCAAAACCCGCTTATATTGTTCAAGGTTGGGGTCCTCAACGTCATTCAAATGGTGAACAAACCGTTCGAGCAATTGCCATGTTAGCCATTATTACTGGTAATATTGGCATTAGTGGTGGAAATTCAGGCTGTCGTGAAGGTACTTATGATTCCGGTGTTGAATGGTTCCCGATGCTCGATAACCCAGTAAAAACTCAGATTTCTGTTTTCACATGGACTGATGCCATCGAACGCGGTACCGAAATGACAGCTATTCATGATGGTATCAAAGGGAAAGATAAATTAGATGTTCCCATTAAATTTTTATGGTGCTATGCCAGTAATACATTGATAAATCAGCATAGTGATATCGCTCGCACCCATGAAATTTTACAAGATGACAGCAAATGCGAAATGATTGTCGGCATCGACCACTTCATGACGGCCTCTGCAAAATATTGCGATATTTTACTACCTGATTTAATGCCTACCGAACAAGAAGATCTTATTCCTAGCGAGTCCGCAGGAAACATGTCGTACATGATCTTAGGCCAACCAGCCACTAGCGCTAAATTTGAGCGTAAGCCCATCTATGAAATTTTGTCAGAAATAGCTAAACGCTTAGGCCCTGATGTCGAACAGAAATTTACCGAAGGCCGCACCCAACACGAATGGGTTAAATATTTATGTGAAAAAAGCCGCGAACGCTTCCCTGATATGCCAACTTATGAAGAAATGAAAACCGTGGGTATTTTCAAGCACAAATGCCCAGATGAGCATGTCATTGGATTTAAAGCCTTCCGAGATAACCCTCAAGCTAATCCACTGAAGACGCCTTCAGGAAAAATAGAAATTTACTCAGAAAGCCTAGCTGAAATAGCAAAAACATGGCAATTAGCACCAGATGATGTGATTGACCCGCTGCCAATTTATACCGAAGGCTTTGAAAGCCATACCGATAGTCTTAATAAAAAATACCCATTACAAATGACAGGGTTTCACTATAAAGCCAGAACACACTCAAGTTATGGCAACATTGATATCTTAAAACAAGCTTGTCGCCAAGAAATATGGATTAACCCTATAGATGCCAAAGCACGTGGTATTAAACAGGGTGATATGGTCAAGGTTTTCAATGACCGAGGTGAAGTTCATATTCCAGCGAAAGTGACACCACGGATCATGCCAGGCGTGACTGCTATGGGCCAAGGGGCTTGGTTAGATGCCGATATGTTTGGCAAAAAAGTAGACCAAGGCGGGTGTATTAATGTCCTCACGACTCAACGCCCTTCACCGCTTGCTAAGGGGAACCCTCAGCATACTAACTTAGTTGAAATTGCAAAACTATAAGGAGCCCGGTATGTCACAACAATATGGTTTTTATATTGATACACAACGCTGTACGGGCTGCAAAACGTGCGAACTCGCCTGTAAAGATTTTAAAAACTTATCCGCTGATGTTCATTTCCGTCGTATTTATGAATATGCAGGCGGCGACTGGACAGAGCAAGATGGTGCATGGCATCAAAATGTATTCTCTTATTATCTTTCCATTTCATGCAACCATTGTGAGGACCCTGCTTGCGTTAAAGTTTGCCCAAGTGGCGCGATGCACAAACGTGAGGACGGCTTTGTCATTGTCGATGAAAGTGTTTGTATTGGTTGCCGTTATTGCCATATGGCATGTCCTTATAGTGCGCCTCAGTTTGATGCAGTTAAAGGGCATATGACTAAATGTGATGGCTGCTATGAACGTGTGGCTGAAGGCAAAAAAACCATTTGTGTTGAGTCTTGCCCGCTACGTGCATTAGATTTTGGGCCCATTGAAGAGCTACGTGCAAAATACGGCACAATCAATGAGATAGCACCTCTACCCGCTGCACATTATACCAAACCCAATATTGTGTTAAATCTCAATGC
Organism: Providencia sp. PROV004; assembly: GCF_011045615.1. Taxonomy (NCBI): domain Bacteria; kingdom Pseudomonadati; phylum Pseudomonadota; class Gammaproteobacteria; order Enterobacterales; family Morganellaceae; genus Providencia; species Providencia sp. PROV004. Next base: position 1,339,676 of record NZ_CP042859.1, on the reverse strand, counting down.
AAATTGTCGCCCTGTTGGTGACACCACAGGTTATTTAGCGAATCCGGAGGAAGTTTAAAATGGGCGCAGGCTTACATGAATATCCGTTAATCTTCTTCACTGTTATAGGCCAAAGTGTTGCTGGTGCATTTATTCTCATGGCTCTGGTATTGTTAATAAAACCCTTACAAGAGCAGCATCATAAAATAGTGATGAGCATGTTTGGTTTGTGGGCGTTAATGGGAATTGGCTTTTTACTATCCATGTTGCATATGGGTTCGCCGATGCGTGCCTTCAATTCAATGATACGTGTTGGTCATTCCGCTCTGAGTAACGAAATAGTCAGTGGCTCAATATTCTTTGCCTTAGGTGGAATATATTGGTTACTGTCATTATTGAAAAAAATGCCCAAGTCTATTGGTACTATTTGGTTAATTATCACTATCATTTTTGCGGCAATATTTATTTATGCCATATCCCGCGTTTACCAAATTGATACCGTCCCAACTTGGTTTAATCACTATGGTAGTTTGCAATTTATCCTAACCAGCTTTATTGCAGGGCCTGTTCTTGCCGCATTTTTATTACGCATAGCAAGCTATGATATCAATAACGTCCGTTTCTTTACATTAATCAGTATTGTTGCAGTGGTTGCGAGTAGTATTTTGGTGACGGCACAGGGGTTTGAATTAGGCTCTATCCAAAGCTCTGTACAGAAAGCATCAGAGCTTGTTCCAGATTATGCTTCACTGATGGGTTGGCGTACTGTTTGCTTAACATTAGGGCTAGCTTTCTGGATTTACCCACATGTTAAAATGAAAAACCCTTCAATTATCGGGCTATTAGTCGCCGTATTATTGGTGATTTTTGGTGAATTGATTGGTAGAGGCATTTTCTACGGGCTACATATGACGGTAGGTATGGCTATCGCCGGATAACGACTATTCCATTGTTTTTACGATGATAAGGGGGCTAATTACCTTCTTATCATCGACAACAATCGCATGTTTCGCTACGATCGCACCAAAGCGTCATCATCAACATAGCAAGTGGACAAATATGGAACAAAAATTATTGGCAGATTTTTCGCTTTGCGCGCAAACTTTGGGGGCATTATTTTATTATGACCCTTCTGATGCACGCGTAAATAAACTAATTGATTTATTTACGACGAGCGAATGGTTAGCTGAGTGGCCATTTACTCAGGATTATGATTGCCAACGTATTGATAAACTTTTTCAAGATAGTCTTTCTGAATCAGAAACTTTACAAGAAGCCTACCAGCGCTTATTTATTGGCCCTTATGCATTACCTGCACCACCTTGGGGTTCTGTTTATCTTGATAAAGAAAATGTTATTTTTGGTATTTCGACACTTGAATTAAGAGCATGGCTTCGTAATAACCAAATCAATATTGAATTAAATCAAAAAGAACCCGAAGATCATGTGGGGCTAATATTTCTTCTCACTGCCTGGGTGATTGAAAATAAACCAGAACTGTTACGTGAATTACTAGAAATACATTTTTTACCTTGGGTATATCGCTATTTAGAAAAAATGCAATTGCAAAGCGGGAATGCTTTTTATGAAGCCACTGCGCTGCTGGCGACAGAAACTTTAAGACATATCCAACAAAGCGCTCAATTAACCCCAGCGAATAAAGAGCTTTGTCTTTAGTTTTATATCGTTCAAATATGCATTTTGTGAAGTAAAAACCCTCTAAATAAATCAGACTATTTAGAGGGCTTAAAATATTATGGGCGTTTTTTAGGTGTGTGGTAGGTATCACTCAGAAGTAAAAATGCGTTACTAATGGCCTAATTACTGTACCTGCGATAAAGCAAAATCGGCATCAGCGAGTAAATCATCTATATCTTCACAGCCCAATGAGAACCGCAATAATCCATCCGTTACGCCTTGCAGTAATCTTTCCTCTTCAGGGATACACGCATGAGACATCATTTTAGGGTAGGAAATAATTGATTCAATTCCCCCTAAGCTGACCGCAACGAGTGGAATACGAATTGCTTCTAAAAATTGTTTTACATTGTCATAGCTACCCAAATCAAAGGAAACCACCATTCCGCCATTTTTGGACTGTTGCATATGAATCATATGGTTTGGGTGTGAAGCTAACCCCGGATAAAAAACGCGTTGTACTTTTGGGTGCTCATTCAGATATTCTGCAAGCTTTTGCGCATTTTCACTAGCTCGTTCAACTCGCATTGCCATTGATTTTAAACCACGCATCGTCAGCCAGCTATCAAATGGAGCTGCAATACTGCCAATAGCCACCGCAGACTTATGTAACCACCTCGCATATTCAGGGTTATTCGTTGCTACTGTCCCCAAGATCACATCACTATGGCCATTTATAAATTTAGTCGCACTATTAATAGAAAAATCAATTCCAAGAGAGATAACATCTGATAACAATGGCGTCATAAAGGTATTGTCACAGATGGTAATAATATTATGCTGTTGCGCAATTTCAATAACAGATTTTAAATCAGTCACTTGTAATGTGGGGTTAGATGGCGTTTCAATATAAAACGCTTTGGTATTCTCCGTTATTGCTTGCTGATAGTTCATTGGGTTAGTCGCATCAACAAATGTCACTGAAATGCCATAACGAGGCAGAAATTCAGTCATTAACTGGAAAGAACCACCGTAAATATTTTTGCAAGCAACAATATGGTCACCCTGGCTAAAATTAAGTAATACTGCGCTTATTGCTGCCATTCCTGATGAAAAAATCTCAGCAAATTTCGCGTTTTCAATCGCGCAAATTGCCTCACTTAATGCATCTCTTGTTGGATTGGAAAAACGCGAATAAATATGGTCGTAACTTTCCTCAATATTGGCTTGTGAAAATGTGGATGATTGATATAACGGAATAGAAGAACTTCCGGTATATTTATCTGTCATGGGGTAACCATGAATAACCTTGGTATTAATTTTCATAAGTAAATCGCATTATCAAAAGTCTATTTAATCGTTGCTACATTGATTTCAGAATAAGCAAAAATAGCGGGTGCTCCGCCAGTATGAATAAAAAGTAATGGCTGATTGCCATCAATACTTTCTTTTAAAATATGATCAACTAAACCCGCCATGGCTTTACCGGTATACACAGGGTCAAGTAGTATTCCTTCTTTTTGAGCTAATAGCTCAATGGCTTGTTGGCCCTTGTTATTCGGCTGACCATAGCAAGGTGAAAAATACTGATCCCACAGATTCACTTTAGGAAAATCTGTCAGGTTTAATAATTTACCAATTTCCTGCTGTAAGGTTTCTACCTTAGGTTGTTGCTGCGCAACTGTTCTTGAAACGGTAACACCTATCACTGGAGTTTGAGGAAATACCGATTGTAATCCCATAGCTAGCCCTGCATGCGTTCCTGCGCTACCAGAAGCAACAATAACTGCGGCATATTCAATATCTTTAGGAGTCTGCTCGGCAACTTCTAATGCACAATTAACATAACCTAATGACCCTAAAGCATTAGAACCACCAATAGGTACAATATAAGCATCTTGCAATCTAAGGGATTCAACTAACGCTTGCATTTGTAAGCTTGGGTCGGTTAACTCATCACAAAAATAACAGCGGGCATTAAATAAATCTGTCAGTTGTTTATTACCATTTGTTAAAAATAATGAATTCAAACTCTGTAATGGGTTTTCTAATAATGCGACACATTCCAGACCATACATTGATGCTATTGCAGCTGTTTGGCGAACATGGTTTGATTGAATAGCCCCTGCCGTAACAATCACCTTAGACTTTTTTTGTATCGCATCTGCAATAATATATTCCAATTTTCGCAGTTTATTGCCCCCCATTGCTAGGGGGGTCATATCGTCACGCTTAATATAAATATCACGGCCTAAATATTCTGAAAGATTATTTAATTTTGCTAACGGTGTTGGTCCTCGAAGTAGATCTATTTTATTTATTGCAGCTAATCGTTGTCTAATGCTCATTATATTATTCACCTTATTAATATGTGAAACCTAAATAGAGATAAACCATCAGCGCAAAAGCGGCAGTCACCGTGGCATAAGGCATTTGGGTACGAATATGCTCAATATGGTCACAATCTGTTGCCATAGAGGCCACAATCGCATCACTGGAAATGGGTGATGTCATATCCCCATAAATTGAACCTGCTATTGCGGCACCAATCATATATTCAACAGGCATTCCAACTGAAAGCCCTAATTGCACACCGATTGGGATCATAATCGCAAATGTTCCCCACGATGTTCCAGTTGCTAATGACATCACCGCACTAATTAAAAATATAAAACCGATTGAGAAAGCCGGTGAAATGACACCAGAGGTAATTTCAGCTATATAAGCACCAGTGTTTAAATCTGAAGAAACGGTTCCCATTAAAAAAGCGAGGATCATCACTGAACTAATTTTTACCATGCTGGCATAGCCGATGTATAACTCTTTAAAGAAAGTCTCAATATTAAGCACACGACGCGCTAAGAACCACACAAAAGAGACTAAAGTTCCAAACATGACTCCCCAATATACCGATGTTGAGCCACTACCTTTACTAAAATCACCATTACCAGTGATATAAAGCGCAATAGGTACCATTAATACTGTTGATAAAATTGGAATAAAAAAGTTAAGAGAGGTATGGCAATTAGGATGCTCAATAATATCTTCATCATCCTGCTCAGTTTCTTCAGCAGACAATAAAGTTAAAGCTTGCTGCTCTGCGCGTAAATCCGCTTTTTTCATTGGTCCCCAAGAAACATTGGAGAAAATATAAAATAATACTGAAGCTAAAGAAAACCACGCCATGATATTAAATACCATTGAGCCTGCTAAAATTTCAAATGGCTCTCCAGTAATTAAACCTTTAGATATTTGTACACCAATAACACCCATCATTGCCGCTCCCCAGCCGTTAATCATGGCTGATGAACAAACTGATACGCAGGAAGTTTGTACAATATAGGACATTTTTTCTGGCGAAACACCGTATTTCTTCGCTAATGTTTTTGTTGATGCTCCAGCAATTAATTGGTTAATTGAACTTTCAATAAAAATTAATGATGTAATAATCATCGCCATTAATTGAACAGCTTTTTTATTTTTAATTAGCCTTGTTTTATTTGTTAATAATTTAACTAATGATCGAACACCACCAGTAACAACGACTAGCCGCATAATACCGCCAATCATTACCATAAATAGAATAGTTTTTGTATTTCCCGGTGATGCAAACGTATTAATAATACCATCGAGCGTTCCGTTTATACCCAATAATATATTATGGTCATATATAACGGTAAAACCAACTAGAATCCCCAGCAATAACGATAATATAACTTGTCGTGTAAAAATGGCTAAAAGTATCGTCACCATTGGCGTGACGATGGTCCAAATTCCATAATCATTCATTAGATGCTCTCTTATTATATTTTAATTTTATTTTGATTTTAATAAATTAAGATAGTGCGTTTTCTAAATCATTTAATAAGTCAGTGATATCTTCAATACCTACAGATAAACGTAATGTGGTGTCATATACATGGATACTTTCCCTTTCTTCTTTTGTCATCGACCCATGTGACATCGTTGCCGAATGGTTTACCATGCTTTCAACACCACCCAATGATTCGGCTAATACAAAGTAATTAACTTTAGATAAAAACGTTTTAGTATCTTCAATATCCCCTTTCAATTTAATTGTCACAACTGCTCCACCTGTACGCATTTGCTTTTTACATAATTCATATTGAGGATGTGAAGCTAATCCTGGGTAATAAACCTGTTCCACTTTCGGGTGCGTAGACAAATAGCTAGCAACTTGCGCTGCATTGCTGCATTGTGCCGCCATACGTAACGCTAATGTTTTTAATCCACGTAAAGCAAGGTAGGCGTCAAAAGGAGAAGCAATTGCTCCTAAAGTCGTTTTTAGAAAATCAAGGCGGCTGGCTAAGTCTTCCCTTTGGGTGATCACAGCACCACCAATTAAATCGGAATGACCGCCAATATATTTACTTGCCGATAGCATCACTAAATCAGCACCTAATTCTAACGGCTTTTGGTTCCAAGCTGTTGCAAATGTATTATCAACACAAGTCAAAATATTATGTTTTTTTGCAAGTGAACAAATCGCATTGATATCAACTAACTCCAATAATGGATTAGTTGGGCTTTCAATCCAAATTAAACGCGTATTCTCTTTTATTTTTGTTTTAACTTCATCAAGGTTATTCAAATCTACATAATCTATTTGATGACCGCTATTAATGGTTGAAACTCGTTCAAATAACCGAAATGTTCCACCATAAACACCTTTCATCGCAATAATATGCGAGTCTTTTGGTAATAAATTTAAGACTAAACTTGAAGCCGCCACACCGGATGAGGTTGCTGTTGCATAACTTCCACCTTCAATTTCTGCTAATAAGGTTTCATATGCATAACGCGTTGGGTTGCTGCAACGTGAATAACAATATTCACCATGCTCTGTTAAACTTTGCTGAACAAAAGTACTGGCTGTTGTAATAGCAGGGAAAATAGCATGATTAACGGTATCTTGCTGCTTTCCACCATGAATTAAAATTGTAGCAATATTCTTAGTCATAATCTAAAACCCAATATAGTAAAATAAAAGTGATATCTTTATATTTGTTGCTAAAAAGAATATGCCATAGGGAAATAGAAAATTTTTTCTAAAAATTGGTGTCTTTATTCAAATTAAGAGAAAAATTTTCTATTAAAGAATTAATTTCCTTTTAATTCATAATGTTGATGCGTTTCCCATAAATGAGCGAGCCGTCACAATATTATTATTTTGTTTATCTTCCACAACCGACCAATCCATAAAAAATACATAACCCACTAAAACAAAACAATAAATGTTTTATTAAAGTTAAATATATCATCACGCAATGTAATTATTTAGTAGATATTCTGTCGTTGATTTAACATGAACCCTAGTACTCATACCTATTTTTCCTCTTCTTATACTGCACAATAGGCATATAAGAGAAAGTTATTCTCTTTTACTTTATTTCTTATAATGAGCTATATCACTTAAAAGCTATAACAATTCGATTAATGCAAATCAACACGCAAAAGAATGGCTATCAAGCAACAATATACTCAAGGACTATTTATAAGATAGGCACAGAGACTAAATTTGATTGAGTTATTTTTAATTTAATCACCCCAATTTTTTGTTTAAAAAAAGTACAATAACTATTACAAACTATGATAAATGAAATGCTACCGCTATTTAAATTATTAGAAAAATGCATGACCACTATATATTTTATAAATTATTCTAATCACTTTTTCTTAAAGAATCTCAATTTAGCCTAGTGCAGAACTATTCATTATAAATTCAAATTTGCTCGAACAAATTCAGTAATGTATTCCATATTACATATCTTCGTAAAATTACTCTCTATATGGGTTTAATTTTTTAGTGAAGAATCATCTTGTATACAAATTATTTATTATGATACAGTCAAAAAATGCCTATGATTCAAGCATCAAGTATCGATATTGGTTATATCCTTTACTGTGATATGACTCGCTTGAGCATAAAAATTTGGGGCATTAGTTTTCCACAATACAAACAATGAGAATCAAAAAAAAACACAATTATTATTAGTAAATTTGAATTTTATCTTTTGTTCTTATCTTTAATAAAAGCCACGTTTTATTTAGCGAAAATCTGAATTATATAAATTTAACTTAATATAAACTCTGTTTTTATATTACCTAAAATTAAATTTACCACAATAAAAACAACTTAATTTTGTAGTAGAGACAATATAAGGAAACAATTATGAATAATAACTTTTCAGTGCATGAAGCCAGTATGCTTGCGCTACTTAAACAAGTAGTCAATATTGAATCAGGTTCTTATGACAAAGAAGGTGTAGATAACCACGCTGCTGTCTGGTGTGAAAAATATCGCGAAATGGGGTTCGAAGTCGAAATCATTGAAAATGAATCACTCGGTAATAATTATCGAATTTATCACCCATCAACAAAGGCTGATATATTAATTTTATTGCATTTAGATACCGTTTTTCCTAAAGGTACCGTTACTGAACGTCCTTTTAGCATTGAAGGTGACCGCGCTTATGGCCCTGGCGTGATTGATATGAAAGGCAGTCATGTCATGGTATATCAAGTCATGAAGCAACTTTATGATAATCAAGACATTCGCTATAAAAATATTGAGATTCTCCTCAATTGTGACGAAGAAATTGGTTCTATTTCATCTCGCGGTGTCATTGAACAATGTGCTTTAGGAAAACGCTACGCACTTGTGATGGAACCTGCGCGTGCCAATGGCGCGATAGTGAGTGCTCGCCGTGGTGTTGGGACTTATGTGTTAAATATTGAAGGGAAAGCCTCACATTCAGGTATCGCACCTGAAGCAGGTATTAGTGCAATTCAGGAACTATCATATAAAATTCAAAGCCTACACGCACTCTCAGCTCATGATAAAGGCCTATCCGTTAACGTTGGTTTAATTTCTGGCGGAACCTCCGTTAATACTGTCGCACCGAATGCCAGAGCAGAAATCGATGTTCGTATCTCGTCTGAAGAACAAGGTATTGAAATCGATAAAAAAGTCAGGGAAGTGTGTAGTACACCAATATTAGACGGTATCAAACTCACCTTAACCGGCGGAATTAATCGCCCACCTATGGCTAAAACGGATGAAAGCACCGTTCTTATCAACATCATTAAAGAAGAAGCTGCACAACTAAATATTGATTTACTCGATGTTTCTACTGGCGGTGGCTCTGATGCCTCTTTTACTGCGGGTGTCGGAACTGCCACTGTAGATGGGTTAGGCCCGATTGGTGGTTACCAGCACAGTGATAAAGAATATTTAGAAATACCGTCGCTCACAGAGCGTGCTCAACTATTTTTCAATGTATTACAACGCATTACACAATAAAAAATAATCCAATAGGAAACTCTATGACAACGATGTCAACAAACACAACAACACCACCTAAAAAACGTTCTGAAGGCTTAAATCCTTATGTGCTTTTGTTTTTTATCTTAGTATTGGCAGGCATTGCGACGTGGATCGTTCCCGCGGGGCAATATGCATCAGAAACAAAAGTCATCACCATGGTAAAAGATGGTATAGAAACAAAAGTATCTAGTTCTTACACCATTCCCGGTAGTTATGAGCGCTTACCTGAACAACACGGCATTTTGCCAGGACAAATTTTCACCTCAATTGCCGATGGTCTAATCAAAGCAGCTCCTATTATCTTTTTGATTATTTTCACTGGAGGTGCTTTACATCTTCTTGAAGAAACTGGGGCTATCAAAAAAGTACTCAATAATATCTCGCGCAGTAAAAGGCTTAATGACTTTTTACTAATCAGTATATTCTTTGTCGTTTTTTCTATTTTAGGAACAACAGGAATTGTCGTTAACTCAATTATTGCATTTGTTCCTATCGGTCTTTTAGTTGCTAAATCCGTGGGAATGGACGATAAATTTGGTGCCGCTTTAGTCTATGTCGCGGCTTATTCGGGCTTTAACGCCTCAATCATGGCACCAATGACAGTTGGCCTATCTCAAGGTTTAGCCGACGTCCCGTTGTTATCCGGTCTCGGTTTTAGAATGGCAATTTATATTGCATTTGTTATCGCGGGTATTTTATTTTTAACGATTTATACCAAAAAATGCCGTAACAAAGGTATGGTTCGACCTGATATTGAAATTAATACTGACGAACACCAAACCTCTAAAATTTCAGCTTTGCATGTCATCACCCTTTCCTATAGCGCATTCTGCTTAATCGGATTTATTTTCGGTGCCGTTGAGTGGGGCTGGGGAGAAAAAGAGATGATGGCAATGTTTATCATTTTAGGCGTTGGCGTGGGTATTTTAAACCGTATGTCGCCTAATACCATTGCTACTGGTTTCTTAAAAGGTTGTGCAGGAATGGTAGGCGGCGCGTTTATCGTTGGTATGGCTCGTGCGATTGCTATCGTATTATCTGATGGCATGATTCTGGATACCATCGTTAATGCCATTATTTCAATGATGGACGGTTTACCGAAGACTTTATCTGCCCTTTCCATGTTCGCAACCGCAGCAATAATGCACTTCTTTATTTCATCTGGTTCTGGTGAAGCGGCTGTGCTTGTACCAATTTTCACGCCAATGGGAGATTTATTAGAAATCACTCGCCAAACGACGGTGCAAACTGTATTACTTGGAGAAGGTGTTGTTAACTGTATTAACCCAACATCAGGAATTTTAATGGCTGTACTTGCAACGGCAAAAATTCCTTATACACAATGGGTGAGATTTATTTGGCCATTAGTCTTCACATGGATAGCCATTTCTATTGTCGCTCTCATATATGCAGTAATGACAAATTTAGGTCCTATCTAAAATATCAATATTGAATAATCCACTCTTCTTAGCACCGCTTTTTAGTGGTGCTAAGGGTTGTTGATACAAAACAGAGTAAAAAGGTGTTTTTCTCGTCTTGTGTTATCAACCGCTGTTGTAAATTTTCCATTTCATCACTTCCTGTTGATTTAATTTTGAACTATATCAGTGATAACCAGGTTCTACATTAATAACGAATTAAAAACAGACAGAGTAAGGTAGGAATAGTATTATTAGCCCCATTATGCCTTTTATTCTATTTGAGATTGTATTGTGACTTCATTTGCTGACCTAAATGCGCTTTCTGCGGAACAACTCGCTAACTTGCAAGAGTTAGGCTACCTAAACATGACGCAGATCCAAGCTGCCGCTCTTCCTCCGATCCTTGCTGGTAAAGACGTTCGAGCACAAGCTAAAACTGGCAGCGGCAAAACTGCTGCTTTTGGTCTGGGCTTATTACAACATATTGATGCCAAGTTATTTAAAACTCAGTCATTAGTTTTATGCCCAACTCGCGAACTGGCAGATCAAGTCGCCAATGAATTGCGCCGTTTAGCTCGCGCTATCCCTAATATCAAAATTTTAACACTCTGCGGTGGTGTACCTTTTAGCGTACAACGCGACTCCCTTGCTCATGCAGCACATATCATTGTTGCTACACCGGGGCGCTTACTTGATCATCTAAATCGTGAAACAGTACAACTTGATGCCTTGCAAACATTGGTTTTAGACGAAGCAGACCGAATGCTCGATATGGGCTTTATGCCAGATATTGAAACCATCATTGACTACGCACCAATTAATAGGCAAACATTATTATTTTCAGCTACTTGGCCAGATGAAATTGCACGAATTAGCCAGCAAATTCAAAATAATCCACAAACCATTGAAATCAATAGTGTTGATGAACTTCCCGCGGTTGAGCAGCAATTTTATGAAGTTGCGCGTCACGAAAAAATTACATTATTACAAAAGCTCTTGAGCCGTGAACAGCCCGCTTCTTGCGTCGTTTTCTGTAATACTAAAAAAGATTGCCAAGCTGTTTATGATGCCTTAACTGCAAGCAAACAAAGTGTCCTAGTGCTTCATGGTGATATGGAACAGCGTGAGCGTGACCAAACTCTTGTGCGTTTTGCTAATGGAAGTAGCCGTGTATTAGTGGCTACGGATGTCGCATCCCGCGGGTTAGATATTAAAGCCCTCGAAATGGTGATTAACTATGAATTATCATGGGATCCTGAAGTGCATGTTCACCGCATCGGCCGAACTGCACGCGCCGGTGAAAGCGGTTTAGCAATTAGTTTATGTGCACCAGAAGAAGCCCAGCGGGCCAATGCTCTAGAAGAAATGTTAAACATGAAGCTTAATTGGCAAGCCGAACCAACAGGTTTACGAGTCACTCCATTAGAAGCGACGATGGTGACCTTATGCCTTGATGGCGGTAAAAAAGCCAAAATACGCCCCGGCGACATTTTAGGTGCCTTGACCGGAGAAGTTGGCCTCAATGGCGACGATATTGGCAAGATTGTGATCCACCCTACCCATGCCTATGTGGCACTCAAACGTGAGGTTGCCGAACATGCTCGCAAGCATTTACAGCAGGGGAAAATTAAAGGGAAATCCGTTAAGGCTAGGTTATTAAAATAATCGGTGTGATTCGTGTTTCCTTCTGCACAATGTTAGTACGCAAGGAAACACGATAATTTTCTTACTTTTTTATGATGTGGCGTTATTCTCTTGCGGTAAGGCAGATTTAGGCAATCCAAAAATCTTATCAAAGGCCCAATTAAAAAAGAAAGTATAAATTGGGATAAAAATAATTAAGGCGAAGTCGAGGATTAACGCCTGTAACAGACTAATTGATAACCACCATGCAATTAAAGGAATTAAAAAAATCACTAACGTTAATTGAAATAATATAGCGTGTACAAACCGGCGCCTAAAGGTTCTAATGCGTGATTTTTGTTTTGATTCCCAATATTCAAATGCAGTATTGAAAATAAAGTTCCAGCTCACTGCAATAGTCGTTATGACTAAAGCTAATGGGCCTGTTGTTTCCGCTGAATTACCGGAAAGAAAAGCCAATGCCAACGCTGAAATTAACCAGCCAATAACCTCATAAGCCGTTACAAAAACAATTTTACGTTTAATCCCCTGCATTTTCCCACCTCCAAAAATATCATTATCAACAAGGTGGTAAAATAAATATTATTCAATGATAATAAAAGTCAGCTTCTATCAATTTTATTGAAAGGTCAATCATGCCATTTAATAGCGATAACCTAACGATTTTTCTCACCGTGTTAGATAAAGGCTCATTTTCTGCAGCGGCTAGGGCATTAAAACGCGTGCCATCTGCGGTCAGTATGGCAGTCGCTAATCTAGAAGCTGAACTTGGATTTGAACTATTTGATAGACACTCTCGGGAGCCTAAACCCACTGAAAAAGCGCTTTCATTAGCCCCCTATGCACGACATATTGTCGCTAACTTATCGCAGCTCAATACGTTTTCTTTAGAATTGACTCAAGGCGTTGAAAGCACGCTGACTATTGGTATTGCGGCAGGTATTAATGCCAATTTACTCTTTGACGCTCTACATATTTTAAGCCAGCGTTACCCTTTACTGCATATTGAGCTGATTACCGCACCTCAAGATGATCTTTTACCGTTACTACATGAACAACAAATTCATCTCGCGATTGTCTTTGGCGGTTTAAATGTTAATTCCCAAGAGCAATTTCATTACATTGGCGAAGAATCAATTATTGCCACCATTTCGGCTAAACATCCCTCTTTGCAAAATAAAACGTCACTCTATATCGAAGACCTTGTTGAAAGCCGCCAAATAATTATTGCAAGTCGTCAACGTGAATTGAGTGATATACGCATTCTAGTTTCTAGTAATTATTGGAAAACAGACAGTTTTTCTTTAGCTCTCGGTTTAGTCGAAAGTGGTATGGGATGGGGAAATTTTCCTTTATCACTTATTAAAGATAAATTGCACGATGGTTCACTAAAACCCCTTGAGTTTAAAAATACCCCAAATGGCTTCAAACTGCCTATTCATGTGGTATGTTTGCAAGGTCATGCGCTTAAACGTGGTGCACAAGAATGCATTGAATTACTGAAAAATAAGGTAATTTAAACCCTCAATTATTTATTTTTCCTATTTTTAATTCCATAAATTAAATTATTTCTGGACACATTAATTCTTTTAAACCATCAACGAAAACGTTTGCTTTTTATTTTAATGGCTATAAAATGCGTCGGATTTTTTTGGCCTGAGAAAAATAACTGGAGACAATCGTGCCTGACGATAAAAATTATAGCCATGGCCCCGTGCCCATATCCGCGCGGAAAGGCGGACTAGCATTAACCTTTGTGATGCTAGGTTTAACGTTCTTTTCCGCCAGTATGTGGACCGGAGGCGCTCTCGGTACCGGTCTTGATTTTCATGATTTCTTCCTCGCAGTTCTTATCGGTAATCTTCTTCTTGGTATCTACACCGCATTTCTTGGTTTTATTGGTTCTAAAACAGGCTTAACTACCCACCTTCTTGCTCGTTATTCCTTTGGTATTAAAGGCTCATGGCTCCCCTCTTTCCTATTAGGTGGCACACAAGTCGGCTGGTTTGGTGTCGGTGTTGCGATGTTTGCCATTCCTGTTGGTAAAGCCACGGGTTGGGATATCAACTGGTTGATTGGTATTTCAGGGGTCTTAATGACCGTTACGGTTTTTTTCGGTATTTCTGCTCTAACTATACTGTCAATCGTTGCAGTTCCTGCCATTGCGATACTCGGCAGTTATTCCGTCTACCTTGCTATCACTGACATGGGTGGAATGAGTGCATTGCAGGCAGTCGTCCCCGCAAAACCTATCGATTTTAACCTTGCCTTAGCCATGGTAGTGGGGTCTTTTGTGAGTGCTGGAACATTAACAGCTGATTTTGTGCGTTTCGGACGAAAACCTAAGATTGCGGTGCTTGTCGCCATTATTGCTTTTTTCCTTGGTAATTCATTGATGTTTATCTTTGGAGCTGCTGGTGCGGCATCATTAGGTATGGCAGATATCTCAGATGTGATGATTGCCCAAGGTTTACTATTACCCGCAATTATCGTTTTGGGTTTAAATATTTGGACAACTAACGATAACGCCCTATATGCGTCAGGTTTAGGGTTTGCCAATATCACCGGCTTATCCAGCAAAACCTTATCCATTGTCAATGGACTGGTTGGAACGCTATGTGCGCTGTGGTTATATAATAATTTTGTTGGCTGGCTAACTTTCTTATCTGCGGCTATTCCCCCTATTGGCGGAATTATCATCGCCGACTACCTCATGTACCGCCACCGCTACGAAACCTTTGATCGCAGTAAAATGCGTGATGTCAACATCAGTGCATTAATCGCCGTTGCCGCTGGGGTTATCGCAGGTAACTGGTTACCAGGTATTGTTCCTGTCAATGCCGTGTTGGGCGGTGCATTATGTTACGCTATCCTTAACCCATTATTAAATCGCCGCCATACTACTGATTCGGAGATGACCCGTGCTTAACCAAACTATCAAACATATCCATAATGTCCGTTTACCTGAGCGTGATGGCCTGTGGCGTATTGATATTGACAATCAAAAAATTCAAGCCATTCTTCCACAACCTCAAGGTGAAGTATTACCAGACAGCTTAGACGGTGAAGGTGGATTAGTTACGGCTCCCTTCGTTGAGCCACACATTCACTTGGATACCACTCAAACCGCGGGGCAACCAAGCTGGAACCAGTCAGGAACACTCTTTGAAGGCATCGAACGTTGGGCAGAGCGTAAAGCGATGCTCACCCACGATGATGTTAAAAATCGAGCGTGGCAAACCCTTAAATGGCAAATTGCCAATGGTATTCAACATGTTCGTACTCATGTGGATGTGTCAGATCCGACATTAACCGCACTGAAAGCGATGTTAGAGGTAAAACAAGAAATCGCACCTTGGGTTGATGTGCAAATTGTGGCTTTTCCACAAGAAGGTATTTTGTCTTATCCAAATGGCGAAGCCCTGTTAGAAGAAGCGTTACGCCTAGGAGCCGACGTCGTTGGTGCCATTCCACATTTTGAATTTACTCGTGAGTATGGCGTGGAATCACTCCATAAAACATTTGCTTTAGCACAAAAATATGACCGCTTGATTGATGTCCACTGTGATGAAATCGATGATGAGCAATCCCGTTTTGTTGAAACAGTCGCAGCGTTAGCACATGCACAAGGGATGGGTTCTCGCGTCACGGCAAGCCATACCACCGCAATGCATTCATACAATGGCGCTTATACTTCCCGTTTATTTCGCCTACTAAAAATGTCTGGAATTAACTTTGTCGCTAACCCACTAGTAAATATTCACTTACAAGGCCGCTTTGATACTTATCCAAAACGCCGTGGAATTACGCGAGTGAAAGAGATGCTAGCCGCGGATATTAATGTGTGCTTTGGTCACGACGATGTATTTGACCCATGGTACCCATTAGGTACAGCCAATATGTTGCAAGTACTGCATATGGGGTTACATGTCTGCCAATTAATGGGTTACCAGCAAATCAATGATGGGCTGAAACTGATTAGTGAATACAGCGCACGTACATTGAACTTGCAAGATTATGGTGTGAGTGAAGGAAACCGAGCTAGTTTATTAATTTTACCTGCAGAAAATGGCTTTGATGCCGTGCGTCGTCAAGTCCCTGTTCGTTATTCTGTTCGCGATGGCCAAGTTATCGCTAATACCCAACCCGCAGTAACCCAAATTCATTTAGAACAAACAGAAGCAATCCATTATGGATATTCTCCAAAAATCTAATCATTGAATTTTTATTCCTAAATGGCTCTCTATAATCATAGGTGAGCCATTTGCTCTACGCCTCATCATTAATTTCAATAAAATCAGCCCAAAAAACCAATCTTAATCAGATAAAAAGCAACAAATAACGTTTTTTTTCACACAAATGTCATTTCTATATACTAGACTTATTCCAATACTCATTGAAGAGCTTGAAAAGCTTTGATGAGCAAATAATTGTCTTATAAGAACTCTTTTTTTGGTTATAAGTGCCATTTCTAAGTATTAAGTGCAATTTCTATTGAAATTCAATATGAACGTTTTATATTTTTTATAGAGTTATCTGAAACTGGATTTGAGCTTTATTTATAGCAACAATAACGCTAATACACTGACTGTCGTGCAGCGGTGGTCAATATTCCTGTTTTGCTGTACCACGAATACGTCACAAATAAAGTTCTCTGAATCCCACTTTGATAAAAATTGGAGATCAGATGAGTACTGAACAAGTCGTTAACCAAAAAACCACTATCGACTCTTGGCAACGCATTGCTACTGAATTATTGAGTGAAGCTGGCATTAAAATTAATGGCTCCCGCCCTTTCGATATCCAGGTACACAACCCCCATTTCTTTAAACGAGTGCTACAACACGGCTCAATAGGATTAGGTGAAAGCTATATGGATGGTTGGTGGGATTGCGAGCGTTTAGATATATTTTTCCAATATGTCTTACGCCATAAACTCGATAAAAAAATACCTCACAATTTCAGTGATACACTGAAAATTGCTGTCGCACGTGTTCGCAATTTACAAACCCTAAAACGTGCTCGTATTGTTGGAAAAGAACATTACGACCTCGGAAATGACTTGTTTTCCCTGATGCTCGACCCTTATATGCAATATTCTTGTGGCTACTGGAAAGGTTTAGAAACGGTTCCTGAAAACCTTCCTCTCGCGCAAGAACAAAAATTAAATTTAATCTGCGAAAAACTGCAATTAAAACCCGGTATGCGATTACTTGATATCGGCTGTGGCTGGGGGGGACTCGCTGCCTATGCAGCAAAAAACTTTGGGGTTTCTGTTACGGGTGTCACTATTTCCGCTGAGCAACAAAAATATGCTCAAGCTCGCTGTGCAGGCTTAGATGTTGATATTAAATTAGAAGATTATCGGAATCTTAACGACCAATTTGACCGTATTGTCTCTGTAGGTATGTTTGAGCATGTCGGCCCTAAAAATTATGCGACTTACTTTGATGTTATTCAACGCAACCTAAAAGCTAACGGTTTGTTTTTACTTCACACCATTGGTTCTAATCAAAATAAAGTGAATGTTGACCCATGGACTAATAAATATATTTTTCCAAACGGCTGCCTACCTTCTGTGCAAAATATTGGCGAAGCCAGCGAAGGTAAACTGGTCATGGAGGATTGGCATAATTTTGGTGCTGATTATGACCATACTCTCATGGCATGGTATTCCCGTTTTCAAGCCGCTTGGCCTGAGCTCGAACATAATTATACGCCTCGTTTCAAACGCATGTTTTCTTATTATTTAAATGCTTGCGCTGGTGCATTTAGAGCACGAGATATCCAATTATGGCAAATACTGTGGAGCCCACAAGGTGTGAGCGGTGGCCTGCGTGTTGCGCGCTAAATCTTAGCCCTGAACATGGTCTTCAACAGATAAAAAGCAGCTAAATGAACCTTACTGGCTATTTGAAGAATCAATGCGCTCTATTCAACCATTGCTCAATAGCCTGTAAGCCTTGCTGTATATCATTTTTCAGTTGAGTATCCGCCATTGGCTGCTGCTCTAATAATGCACAGCTTTGTACTGCACTTTGCATTCCTAAACTAGCACAACTGCTTTTTAACTGGTGAGCAAGGCGTTTTATTTGTTCTGTGTTATTTTCTGCTCGTGCAATATCAATTTGGTCGATTAGCGGCAGGGAATGCTGTTTAAAAGTACTCACCCATTCACGAATTTTTGAGAGCCCCATTAATTCAGCATCACTAATAAGCTGTTGCAAATCTACAAATTTTTCCTGAACACTAGAATCGGACAACGTATACTCACCGCCTGAAATATATTTAACGATCAACTGGTTTAACCTATCTCTTGGTACTGGTTTTTGAATGATACCGCGAAAAACTTGACTCGTCCGTTGGTGCAATGTTTCATCAATCACATGAGCACTAAAACCAATCAAAACCAATGCGGGGTAGGCTTTCGCTATTTGTTTAGCCAAGGTGATCCCATCGATATCAGGTAAACCAAAATCCACCAATGCTGCCGTAAATTTTTGCCCAGTTTGTAAAGCAGCTAATGCTTCGGCCGCAGAACCAACGATGGTTACCTGTGCCCCACTGCGGGTTAACATTTCTCCACTTATTTTCTGAGTCAATGGGTTGTCTTCTATGAGTAATAAATGTACGCCTCGCATGTCTGATGGTAGATCCGCCGATTTACTAACTGGATGCGAGGCGATAGATAACGGTAATGTTAAACGAAAACAGCTTCCACTCCCTAACTGGCTACTAACCGTCAGTTCACCGCCCATCGCTTGTGCTAAACTTGCACTAATTGTCAGCCCAAGCCCTGTTCCACCCCGCTGGCTATCGACTTGCACAAATGGCTTAAAAATATCAGTAAATCGCGAGTTATCAATGCCACACCCGGTGTCTTCCACTTCAATAAACCAATATTTGCCATAACGGCAACTACGCAAAGTAATCCGCCCCTGCTGAGTGAAACGTAGTGCATTACTGAGTAAATTCGTGATAATTTGCCGGATCCGGAGCGGGTCCCCTTGTAAGGCAGTAGGTAAATCATCTGCAATATCAGCAACTAACTGAATGGCATGATTTTTATTACTGGCATTCATTAAATACAAGGTACTTTCCAATAATGGCTTGGGCTCGAAAGGTTCCTCATTGATAGAAACATTTTGTCCCCCTGCTTCAATAGCAGAGTAATCCAAAATGTCATTTAAAATAGCTAATAAGGATTCACCTGAATCCGTAATTGCATATAAATCATCATGATATTGATTAAGCGCTTTATTTTCTAATAGCAATTGCGCTGTCCCCAAAATTCCATAAAGTGGCGTGCGAATTTCATGGCTCATTGCCGCCAAAAATGCCGATTTTGCCTGATTGGCTTTTTCTGCTTCAGCGCGAGCTTTGCGGTGCTCAACAACCATCACCCGCAGTTCTGCCGTTCTCACTTTGACTTGGTCCGCTAGTTGTTCACGCTGATTATTTAAAGCATGGACACTCGCACGAAATGCATCCATTAAACGGCCAATCGTATCAAGCTCTTTCACGCCTGCGGTTTCAGGAAATGCAGAGTCAATATCGCCCTCAAGCAAGCGCTGAAGCGCTTGGGTTTGCTGTGCCAACGGCTTTGTCACTAAGCGGTAAACCACTCGCCAAAGGATCAAAATCAATGAGAGTAATGAAACAATACTTAATGCTAACAACCAATTTTGCCCCCGTTCACTGGCTTGTTTAAGTTGCCCCAATGCGGTTTGGTTACGAAGTTCAATGATGTCAACTAATTGAGCTACTTCACTACTAAAACGTGCAAATTGGTCAATATTATTTTGCGATAAAATCTGTAAACGAGTTGTGATGTCGTTATCTTGGCGATACAACGTAATTAACTCGGTATAACGCTTAACGCTATTTAAGGCATTTTCTACCTGGCTTCTCACGGCAGGGTCTTCAATATATTTTTGCCGACGTTGTAAGATTTTGACTGCAGAATTCAGCTGATTTTCTAATTCTGCCATATTACGATTGGGTTGGTTTGAACCTAAATTAAGTACCATTTGCTGTACGCGCATAGCGCTTAATCGCAGCTCATTCATTTGGCTAGCATATTCAAGATCAATATCAATAAGTTGATCAAGGGCTTGCTGTGCTTGTTCCCCTTGTTTTCGCTCGATTAGGTCATAAATACTCACCTGCGTTGCACCAGCGGAGGTCGCTGCATTATTGGCTTGGCCATGCGCTTTTTGGGCGATATCACCCGCCGCAGCGATGATATGTTGCCTTAACTGTTGTTGCTCAGTGCGCAGTTTTAACCGCTGGCCAACTAATTCACCTTGTTGGCTTAATGATTGAGCGATTTCTTTTTCTTGTTGTTCTATATCTTGTGTGTTGAAGCCTTGTTCCCGTAATGTTTTCAGCAAATTAGTGATTTTAAGGCTTTGTGCCGTTAACATCCGTCCTTGCGCTAACCAAATACTTTCGCTATCTGCATTGGTGAGATTCTGCGCAGAAAATAGCTCCCAAGCACTTGCTTCACTCAATTGCCTTGCCATATTCATGGTTGGAATCAAAGCCTCGGTATTGGCCTGTTCAACTTGGCTAACAAAACGTAAGTTGTACCACCCCACAAGGGTGCTGATAAAGGTCAATACTGCCATCAGCGCAAAGCCCATCCACAATCGTCTAGTTAGTGATAAATTCACGGTTTAGTTAGCCTAAAAATTAAAATGGTTGAGTTAACTGCAAGAAAGCATTTAGGATAAAGGTTTCTGGTTTGTGAGGCTATCATGCGTGTATTGATTTTACTACTGTTCACATTTTACTCATTACTGAGCCTAGCAATGGCGCAGAATAGTTCACTCATTCAGTGGAGTGATACACTACACTTTACCTCCCAACCACATAATCCCATTACCGCTACAAAAACATGGAAATTGTGTGCGCTTTATCCTAGCTTAAAAGATTCTTATTGGTTATCAATTAATTATGGTATGCAAAAAGCAGCCAAAAGCTATAGTATTGACCTAAATGTATTAGAAGCTGGCGGATATAACCAGCTAGCCACTCAGCAAAAGCAAATTACGCAATGCCAACAGTGGGGAGCAGATGCCATTTTACTGGGCAGTAGCACTACAGCCTTTCCAAACCTGAGCCAACTGGTAGGAAATACGCCTGTCATTGAAGTCATCAACGCGACACACGATAAAACAGTTAAAACCCGCGTGGGTGTACCTTGGTTTCAAATGGGCTATCAGCCGGGACGCTATTTAGTGCAATGGAGCCAAGGTAAGCCATTGAAAGTGTTACTTATGCCTGGGCCATTAAATGCTGGCGGTAGCCTTGAAATGGAACAAGGATTCAGAGAGGCTATTGCGGGTAGCCATGTACAAATTGTGGATGTTGCACAAGGGGATAACGACATTGAAGTTCAACGCAATTTATTACATGAAATGCTAGAGCGTAGCCCAGATATTGATGTCGTCGTTGGCACAGCTATCGCCGCTGAAGCCGCAATGGGTGAAGGCCGTAACTTAACAAAACCATTGAATATTGTTTCTTTTTACTTATCACATCAAGTCTATCGCGGCTTAAAAAGAGGCCGAATAATTATGGCAGCTAGCGACCAAATGGTTTGGCAAGGTGAGCTAGTCATTGAACAAGCCATCAAAGTATTACAAAAGCAGCCAGTTCCAAACAATATAAGCCCGCCAATTTTAGTGCTTACTCAACAAAATGCAGATAGTGAACACTTACGTAATTCATTATCTCCAGGAGGATTTAGGCCCGTATATCAGTATACATCGGCGGCTAAAAAATAACCTTCACCATGCTGAGTCACTAATAAATCAGCATTAATCTTGTGGCGTAAACGGCGAATAAGTACATCTACCGTGCGTAAATCAGGGTGATCAACTCGACGGGCTGATAACATACGTAAAAGACGTTCTCGGGTTAGAATCTCCCGTGGGTTTGTAACAAAAGCCACTAGCATTTCATATTCAGCACGAGTGAGTTTGATTGCTTGATGCTTAAATTCGAGCGTATGCATCGAAACATTTAGGCAATAGCCAGCGAACTGATAGCAATTATCTTGAGAAACAACCTGGGTTTGTGATGGTTTAGCAAGATCAATTCGCCAAAGTAAATTTTTGACACGAACAACGAGCTCCCTGAGTTCCAAAGGTTTAGTAACGTAATCATCTGCTCCCATTTCTAAACCCACAATACGGTCAATTTGGTCACAACGGCCTGTGACTAAAATAATTCCTACTGTAAAACGCTCACGTAGCGCCCTTGTTAACATTAACCCATTTTCATCCGGTAAATTAATATCCAACAGAATCAAGTCAACTACTTGCTGATCCATAATTTCGCGTAAACCTGCACCATTCCCCGTAACAGAAACACGATATCCTTCTTGCTCAAAGTAAGCCTGTAAACGCGCCTGAGTAACGGGTTCGTCTTCAACAACCACAATATGATGTGATGTCATTGATATACTCTCTTCTGTTCATATCTGTTCATATTTACCCATATCTTGCCGTAAGCTGTTCATCCTGACTAGTACCGCTATTCATATTAACTCAATAAGATCGCCTGTATTAAACCATATAATTACAGGGGCTATTATGCGGAAACTCTGGAGAGCGTTGCGAAAACCAAGTGCTCGTTGGTCAATGCTTACGTTAATCGTTGTCGGGATTGCAGTGGGTGTTGCGTTAATCGTTGTACCCCATGTTGGGATGAAAGTGACTAGCACCACCGAGTTTTGTGTCAGTTGCCATAGCATGGAACCCGTTTACGAAGAATATAAGCAATCCGTGCATTTCCAAAATGCCTCTGGGGTACGTGCAGAATGCCATGACTGCCATATTCCCTCCGACCTTCCAGGCATGATTAAACGGAAACTCGAAGCAAGCAATGATATTTATCAAACATTTATTGCTCATTCGATAGATACCCCTGAAAAATTTGAAGCCAAACGCGCCGAACTTGCAGAACGTGAATGGGCTCGCATGAAAGAGAACAATTCGGCCACTTGCCGCTCTTGTCATGATTACGACTCGATGGATCACGCCAAGCAAAATCCAGAAGCGGCTCGCCAGATGCAAATCGCTGCGAAAGAGAATCAATCCTGCATTGACTGCCACAAAGGAATTGCCCACCAATTACCTGATATGAGCAGCGGTTTTCGTAAACAATTCGATGAGCTGCGCGCGAAAGCAAATAGTGATTCAGATATTCTGTATTCACTTGATATTAAACCTATTTATGCAAATAAAGGGGATAAAGACCCTGCTGGTTCGTTACTTCCTGCCTCAGAGGTGAAAGTCCTAAAACGTGATGGCGATTGGCTACAAGTTGAAATCACTGGGTGGACAGAAACTGATGGCCGCCAACGAGTCCTATCCGAATTCCCTGGTAAACGAATTTTCGTTGCTTCTATACGCGGTGATGTTCAAGAAAATGTGAAAAATTTAGAGAGTACCGTCGTCGCTGCAACAGATACCTCATGGAGCAAATTGCAAGCGACCGCCTGGATGCAGCAAGGCGATATGGTCAATGATATCAAACCGATATGGGCTTATGCAGACTCTTTATATAACGGCTCCTGTAATCAATGCCATGGCGCGCCAGATATTGCTCACTTTGATGCTAACGGTTGGATAGGCACATTAAACGGTATGATTGGCTTTACCAGTTTAGATAAGCGAGAAGAGCGCACCTTACTGAAATACTTACAAATGAATGCATCTGATACCGCAGGATCTTCACACGGTGATAACGGAGTACAGAATGAAAAATAATCCAACTTTTCAAGCTTCTCGTCGACGCTTTTTGTTCCAGCTTGGCGGGCTCACTGTTGCGGGTATGTTAGGCCCTTCCCTCTTAACACCACGTAAGGCTAGCGCTGCAACGGCTGGTGAACAAACTGCGGTGGTACAAGAAGGCATTCTGACAGGGTCGCACTGGGGTGCAATCCGCGCTACTGTGGTTGATGGTCGCTTTATCGAAGCCAAGCCCTTTGAACACGATAAATTTCCATCCAAAATGATTGCAGGGTTACCTGACCATGTTCATGGTACTGCCCGTATTCGTTATCCAATGGTACGTGTTGATTGGCTACGTAAACGCCATTTAAGTGATACCTCACAACGAGGTGATAACCGCTTCGTACGTGTTTCTTGGGATGAAGCCCTTGATTTGTTCTATCAAGAATTAGAACGTGTTCAAACAACCTATGGACCAAGTGGATTACTCACTGCAAATGGTTGGCAATCGACAGGGATGCTTCACAACGCTTCAGGTATGTTAGCTCGCGCCATTGCGCTGCATGGCAATAGTGTCAGTACTGGCGGAGATTACTCAACAGGGGCTGCACAAGTAATTTTACCTCGAGTTGTTGGGTCGATGGAGGTTTATGAACAACAAACCTCTTGGCCGTTAGTCCTCAAAAATAGTAAAACCATTGTGTTGTGGGGCTCTGACCTGATTAAAAATCAACAAGCTAACTGGTGGTGCCCTGATCATGACGTTTATGAATATTATGAACAATTGAAAGAAAAAGCCGCTAACGGTGAGATAAAAGTCATCAGTATTGACCCTATAATCACCTCAACGCATGATTACCTTGGGCGTGCCAATGTTCAACATATTGCGATTAACCCGCAAGCGGATGTACCACTACAATTAGCCATCGCCCACACGCTTTACATTGAAGACTTACATGATAAAACCTTCTTAAAAGAATATTGTGTCGGTTTCGAGCAATTTGTTCCCTACTTAATGGGAAAAACGGATGGGCAACCCAAAGATGCACAATGGGCAGCTGAAATTTGTGGTATTGATGCCGATACAATCCAAGCTTTAGCTCGCCAAATGGCAGCAGATCGCACCCAAATCATTGCAGGTTGGTGCGTTCAACGCATGCAACATGGTGAACAATGGTCATGGATGATTGTTGTTTTAGCTGCGATGTTAGGTCAAATTGGCTTACCGGGTGGAGGATTTGGCTTCGGTTGGCACTACAATGGAGCAGGAACCCCTAGCCGTCAGGGAATTATTTTAAGTGGTTTTTCTGGCTCAACTAAAGTGCCCCCCATTCATGATAACAATGACTACAAAGGCTACAGCAGCACCATTCCTATTGCTCGTTTTATTGATGCGATTTTAGAGCCCGGAAAAACAATCAACTGGAACGGTAAAGCGGTTAAATTACCGCCACTAAAAATGTGCGTATTTGCCGGAACCAATCCATTCCACCGCCACCAACAAATTAACCGTATTATTGAAGGTTGGCGCAAGCTTGAAACGGTTGTTTCTATCGATAATCAATGGACATCCACTTGCCGCTTTGCCGATATCGTATTACCGGCAACCACGCAATTTGAACGTAATGACCTTGACCAATACGGTAACCATTCAAATCGTGGCATTATTGCAATGAAACAACTCGTTGAACCGCAATTTGAGTCACGCAATGACTTCGATATTTTACGCGACCTATGCCGCCGTTTTGGTCGTGAAGAAGCCTTTACTGAAGGTTTGGACGAAATGGGCTGGCTAAAACGTATTTGGCAAGAAGGCAGCCAGCAGGGGAAAGGCCGTGGTATTCATCTACCCTCCTTCGATGTCTTCTGGGAAAAAGACGGTTATGTAGAATTTGAGCATCCACAAATGTTTGTTCGTCATCAAGCATTTAGAGAAGATCCCGACTTAGAACCATTAGGAACACCGAGTGGTTTAATTGAAATTTACTCAAAAACTATTGCCGACATGCAATATGATGATTGCCAAGGCCACCCAATGTGGTTCGAAAAAGCAGAACGCTCTCATGGTGGTCCAGGTTCAAAAAAATGGCCATTACATTTGCAATCTGCACATCCCGATTTTCGCTTACACTCACAACTGTGCGAGTCCCCTGTATTACGTCAATATTATTCCGTTAGTGGCAAAGAACCGGTCTTTATTAGTCCTCAAGATGCGAAAGCTAGGGGTATACAAAATGGTGATATCGTTCGCGTTTTCAACGACCGAGGGCAAGTGTTAGCGGGAGCCGTGGTTTCAGACCTATACACAAAAGGCGTTGCCCGTATCCATGAGGGAGCTTGGTATGACCCGACTAAGGGCGGAGAAATCAATGCGCTGTGCAAATACGGAAACCCAAACGTATTGACGCTTGATATTGGAACCTCTCAATTAGCGCAAGCCACCAGTGCACATACAACCTTAGTAGAGATAGAAAAATATACAGGACAAGTGGATAACGTGAATGCATTCGATGGGCCAATTGAAATGGTTGCTCAGTGTGAATATGTTCCTGCATCACAGGTGAATAAATGACAAAACAAAGCACTTTTGCACCAGAACAAATAGCGTGTATTTATGCATGGCTAGCACAATTGTTCTCACGTGAACTAGATAGTGCAACATTAGTGCAACTTCAATCTAGCGAGATGATGGATTGGTTTACGACTGTCGAGCAGGAACCCGTTCTAACTTTGCCAATTCAAGCAGTTAAAACAAAAGTCCAAGCGCTAATAATGCGAAATGATGCACAACTCGAATTAGCCGCCGACTTCTGTAGCTTATTTTTAATGTCTGATAAGCAATCAGCTTTACCTTACGCCTCAGTTTATCCAAACTGTGAGCAAGGTAATGAACAAATTAAGTACTTATTAGCCGAGGCTGGAATGGAAACTAATGAGGCATTTAGAGAGCCTTCTGATCATATTTCAATTTTTTTAGAGCTATTAAGTCACTTACATTTTTCATTAAATGAAGCCCATTTGGACCAAGAAAAAGTAAGGCAATTGCGCCTAAAAACCTTGTCACTTTTACTGCAATGGCTACCAATATTTAGCCAAAATTGCCAACGGTATGATGAGTTTGGTTTTTATGCCGCTTTGAGTCAACTGTCGTTAGCACTAGTTCAATGGGATAAGCAAACCTAGTAGATGCCATTTAAATAATTTATATATTATTCAACTATTATTAAATAAAGGGATATTGATAAATAATATCCCTTTTAAATCTGAGTCATAACACCTGAGTTACTGTAAAGAAATAAGTTTTTCACGGCTCAGCCCAGTGCTTTTCATTATTATCTCGATACTAACTCCTTGCTCCAAAAGATTCCGTGCAGTTGCTATATTTGCCTCTTCTTTGCCTTTTTTAAATCCCTCTTGCAACCCTTCTTGCCGTCCTTTATCTTGCAATCGTTGCGCAATATTCATGATTGTCTCCTTATGCTTTTCTGTTTGTTCACCTAAAACTTGAATAACTTGTTCAAAATTATGGGAGTCCAAGGCAATAAACAAATAATTTAGGATAGTTATGATGTCGTTATCACTATTATAATGTTTATTGAGTGCCTTCGCCAAGAGAGGGAGTACTTGTTGGAATTCATCCCGAAGATATTTATGTTTCATCGCTAATTCCATTACTGCTATTTTTCGATGGTTAACGAGTTCATTATCATCAATAACGGTAATATCTACGAGTGGAAACGGTTGTGTGTATAACTCATGTGCAATCTCTGGTAATGGAAAACACTCCGTCCAAAGTTGTGTATATGGATAAGGCGAACGCCCCCCATGGTAAAATAATATAGGCACAACAATGGGTAATGTTGTATTTCCTTGCTGCATATGCTGATTCATCGCTAAAAACGCATAATGCATTAAACGCCACGCCATAAGTTTATCGGGGGTTGATTGGTGTTCAACTAAAAGATAAATATAACCTTCCCCTTGAGAGGTTCGTACTGAATACAATACATCCGATAAC
Source organism: Providencia sp. PROV004 (assembly GCF_011045615.1). Classification (NCBI taxonomy): domain Bacteria; kingdom Pseudomonadati; phylum Pseudomonadota; class Gammaproteobacteria; order Enterobacterales; family Morganellaceae; genus Providencia; species Providencia sp. PROV004. The sequence continues at coordinate 1,311,884 of NZ_CP042859.1, read as the reverse complement.
CGTGAGCGAAGTTGTTTATCAATAAACGAGGAATTTGTCAGCGATAACGTATTGAAATCACATAATGATTTTATATGTTCCGGTAAATGAATTTCAAAGAAGTCTCGCGCATTTGCAATGTTTGTCATAAATCCTTTAAAAGCCGCATCATGTATCGTTGATGTCGTTTTTTTCTTCATTCAACAATCCTTATTGAAAAGAGCAACGACCACACAATAAAGCAAAAAATTCAGTTTGTCTGTTCAGTATAACCATGTGATAAAAATCGAAATTTTTGAAAGAATCGATATTCATAACCTTAATATTACATTAATGAAAATAACGTTTGAGTAATACCATAAAATATATCGATGGCTTTATTAAAAAACACCAAAATAGCTTTTAGCACTAACGCATTCAAACCATCATAGTCAATTTTGATATGCTATATGCTTTGCTCCTACAAGCTTAACGATTTTTTATTTCAGCCCTCTTTACAATTATTCCATGGTGCTAAATGACAATAGAATATAAAAACAAACACACCTCTCAACTTTCAGCAGAGAATAGAGAGGCATTATATTTCATGCTATTTCAAAGCTTTGGGCAAGATTTTACCCATGATGATTTTGAACATGCTTTGGGGGGAATGCACGTCTTGGCTTATGACCAACAACAAATTATTGGCCACGTTGCTATTATTCAACGTCATATGGCAATCGGTAATACTCCAATAACGGTTGGCTATGTTGAAGCGATGGCGGTACGGGAAAACTACCGTCGCCAAGGGATCGGCAAACAGCTTATGCTGGCTACCAACCAAATTATTGCCGATTGTTATCAACTGGGTCTGCTTTCTGCATCAGATCAGGGCTTCCCTGTATATCAATCTGTCGGCTGGCAGGTATGGAACGGGCCATTATATGAGCTCAATCAAAGCCATTATATCCACTCTGTCGATGAAGAAGGTGGCGTCATGGGGTGGTCAAAAAACAATTTAATTGATTTTTCACAACCCCTATATTGTGACTTTCGCAGTGGAGACCAATGGTAGCCCTATTTGTAATAAAAAACAGATAAGCTACACAAATAACCTCGTTTTTATTAAGCGGGTACCAACCCCGGCTGTACTACGCTATAAATTTGTTTTTTCAATTCACCTTGCTTAGCCAACTGATAAACATGCGCAGCAACATCCGCACGCATCACTAAGCCATGAACTTCAACCTCTTGTTGAAGAACTGCTTTTCCCGTTGGCTCACCATGTAATAACCCACCAGGGCGAACAATCACATAATCTAATGAGCTAGTTTGTAACCATGACTCCGCAAGGGATTTTTCTCTCACAGCCTGACCAAATGCAGCGCGTGACCGGGCAGACAAATAAGGCCATGAATCCCCACAACCTAATGATGTGACTAACACCATACGAGATATCCCAGCTTGTTCTGCACAATCAATCACCGTACGGTGAGCTAAATAATCTTGACTCCCTCCCATGGTTGAAATAACCGTGGCAGTTGTTCCTGCTGCATGACAAGCAGCCTTAACCACTTCACTATCACAAGCATCACCAATGAAGACTTGCGCACCTACCGCCTCCAATGCCTCTGCAGACTGCTTATTACGCACAACAACGATGACAGGGCGTTTCTTTGCAATTGCCAACTGAGCAATTTGACGACCAACACCTTTTCCACCCGCGCCAAAAATTAAACATGGAGCCATATCTTTATTCCTTTATATTTTGAGTGATTATAAACCTAGCTGTGTACCGTAAAGACAAAATTACCACAACAGTAATGATAATGCGCATTGTTTGCATTTGTTTTTTTTTGATTTATTTACCCCACCATTGTCTACGAACGATGATGAAATAATAAACAACATCAACTTTAATGTTTTTAATGTAATCCATTCAATCAAACGCATTAAAATGTGACTAATTTAACTTTTTTATCAAAAAATAATTACCATTAAAATTGATAATCCAACAAATTAACTACAAAAATAAATCGTAATATCAACCACTAACAGCAAGATCAATATCACTATCTCATTGATACCCATAATTATTTTAATGTTAATGCGAAGAATTATCATTTGCATTTATATTATTATTTGATTTAATACAACTCGTCATATATATGCGAAATAATAATTTCTTAATCAATAGTATCGTTAATATCTTTAATAAAAATGGAGTATTTCGATGAAAAAGTTAAATATTATCGCTCTAGCACTCGCAACCTGCACAGTAACTTTTGGTGCTTCTGCAGCAATCGGTTCTGGCCAAAGCCAACCTTTCGATGCTAATCAGCCTTCCGTCCGTGTTGGTGCAACAGAAGGAACCGGTGGTGGTCATGGCGGTGCTGCGGGTGACCCAGGTATTGGTGTGCAATCTGTTTATGGTGGAAAAACCATTTCTTTCTCAGGCTTAACTCGAATGGCACCAATACAGGCAGGAAATGAAGCACATGTTATTTCCATGCCTAATGGACCTGGTTCGCATGACAAAATGGGCGTTTTTAACTTTGCCAAAATTGCAGATGCAGAAGTCTATTTTGGTGAATGGTCATCGACAGGACAAGTTAGTGACACCACACATACCGCTTACTATTCTGGCAAAGATGTCACCACCAATATGCCTACAACTGGCACAGCGGAATACTCCGTTAAAGGAATAAGCCAATACAATGGAGGCGCACTAACCGCAGGGACTCTGACAGCCAACTTTGGTACTAAATCCTTAGCAGGGAATATTGGTGCAACCAATATTGATGCCACCATTAAAAACAATGCCACTTTCGCCGGGGCGGCCACTCTTAATGGTGAATCAGGCTCAACAAATGGACACTTCTTTGGCGATCAAGCTAAGCATATTGCTGGTGTCACTCAATTTGAAGATCACAGCAAAGATATGGCCTTTGGTGGAAGCCGTGGGAATATTTCCCAGTAACCCGTAAATCAACCTTGGTGGCCAACCATAAAGCGTGACAGGCAGTTGGCCACTGCCTTTTATTACCGAAGCTAATCCTATGCGATATCTGTTATTAACTCCTGCTATAATGATGCTTATAGCCGCATTCTCTGCATTTCCAGCCAGCTTGGACACTGACCGAGAACAATTGTTATGGCAAAAAGACAAACAAAACTATCGTGATAAAAGTGCAGTAGTCCCCAATAAAGACCAATTGCTTCTCCCAGATGACCTATCAATTAACTTAAATGGGGAAAATTATGCCCTTGAGAATAATGCCCAAGACCTCGGGCAAGCCATTTATCTGGCAATTAACCACAGGCAATTTGAAGACGTACAGCGCTTATTACCCCGCTACCAACAACTCGCTGATGCGGATCCACTACTCATTTTATTTGCAAAAGCAGAAATTGCTAAATCGCAAAATCATTACCCTGAAGCGATTGCCCACTACCAACAAATATTGGCACGGTCGCCAAAGTTTCTTCGCATAAAATTAGAACTGGCCCGGGCTTATTTTGAAGATAACCAAAATAAAGAGTCTTTGGCTTTATTCCAAAATTTAATCAACGATAAAACACTCGCATTACCTACGAATGTGAAGCAAACCATCCAGCAATTTATTAGTGCTATCGAAAACCGCACCGCTTGGACTGGCAGTCTCTCCTTTGGCTATAAATACAACAGTAATATCAACCAAGTTCCAGATAAAAATAAAGTTTGGGAAACGCCAGGGGGAACCTGGAAAATGGCTAACCCCAAATCATCACCGGGACTCACCTATGATGCAAGTCTGAGTAAAATTATTCCTATCTCGGGCAATCATTCCCTGCAAATCAAGGGGACATCTTATGGTGACCGCTATCCGCACTATGCTGAATTCAGTGAAAACACGTCTTCTTTAGCAACTTTATATCGTTTTAATGATGCGAACACCACTATCGCATTCGGCCCATTAGTTGAGTTAAAAACGGTCAATGAAAAGCGCCGTTATTTAGGCATAGGGGGAAAAATTGAAGCTGACTACCAATTTTCACCTCGTGTGCTCCTAAGTACCTCCGCTGACTACCAACAACTTCATTATCAAAAACCGTATGACAGTGCCAATGGTAATCGAAGTAGCCTACATCTAACCGGTGTCTATGGTATTACCCCAGATACCTCCCTCTTTTTGGGGGCTGATGCGACTCGTCTCACCACAGAAGTTCGTAGCGATGATTATGACCAATTGGGTATCCGAGGCGGCTTTTATCACGTGCTAACACCCGATATTCATTTACTGGCACTTGCAACTTACCGAGAAAGCCAATTCAAGGCCTTCAACCAAATGTTGAATGTTAAACGCCATGATAGAGAAGCGATGTATTTTGCGCGTCTTAGTTTTCCAAATTATTCATTGCTCACATTTACGCCTTATACCAGTTACCGCTTTCGTGATAACCGCAGTTCTGCAGATGGAATTTACTCCTACTACCAGCACGAAATTTCTATTGGGTTAGAAACCCGTTTTTAAGCGTTATGGCATAGAGAAAAACACAATGTATAAATACAAATTAACACCTATTACTACTGCAATTATTACTGCTCTTTTTATTCCAACAACCGCTTTAGGGGAAAAAGAAGAACACATCGGCACCATTACTGTTCAAGATTCAGCAAAAACTATCAAAGAACGGGATCAACAAGGTTACGATGATCAATATGATGCTAAAGGTTCTAAAATTTATTTAGGAAAAGACCTTGTTGAGCGCTATAAAGGTACCAGTACCGCGGATGTGCTTAATAGTGCAGTTGGTGTCTATAGTGGTGATGCAAGAAACAGTGGCGCGTTAGACCCGAATATTCGAGGCATTCAAGGGCAAGAACGTGTTCCTGTCACGGTTGACGGCACAGAACAGTCGTTAACCGTTTATCGGGGTTACAATGGGGCAAACAACCGTAACTATGTGGACCCAAACCTCATTAGTAGCATTGAGATTGAAAAAAGTGGTTCTCTTGCTGGTGATATAAAAACCTCTGTAGGTGGTGGGATAGCCATCAGAACCATAGGAATAGATGACGTTGTTGCACCGGGTGAAAAATTTGGTGTCAGCTTAAAACTAGAAACCAGCAGCAATTCTACTCGTGAGCGTGTTCCCCACTTTGGCTATGGCGAAGATTACCGAGATCACCCTGAGATTTATAAAAATAATAACTATGTTTTCTCTGATCCAGTCGTCAACATCACACCGAAATCCCGAGGAAGCGCTCAATTCTTTAATTTTAAAGATAATGGCGGAAGAATAGCGGTTGGGACTCGACAGGAAAAGTTTGATTTAATGGCCGCCTATGCTTATCGCCGGCAAGGTAATTATTTTGCGGGGAAAAATGGCGCTCACCGTTATAAAGAATCGGTTCAATTAAATGAACAACAAACAGTACAGCAACAGCTTGGTCCAGACCCTTACTTACCTTTTGCTGCCAATGTATTTCGCCCCGGAAAAGAAGTTACGAATACCTCCAATGAGTTGGAATCCTATTTAGTTAAAACTAATTTATATCTCACTGAAAACCAAACATTACATCTTGGTTTTCGCCGAAGTGAAAGCACCTATGGTGAAATCATGCCATCACGTTTAGGATTTGCTGAGCTTGAAGGAAAACAAGTATTACCCCAATGGCCATTAGCTCACTTTACGGTCAATGCTTATAATGCCGAATATAAATGGAAACCTGAAGATAATCAATGGATTGACCTAAACGCAAATGTGTGGATGACCCATTCCGTAGGGGATACCAATACCTCAGGTGGCTACCCACGAGAACCCAAAGAACGCGATTGGGGCTTCGAGTATGGTTATGGTGGTGGAAAAGACCCTAACATTGATGGTTCATTAATTAATACCGCAGCAACTAACTCTGAGAATGACCGTATTGGCTTTAATTTGCGCAATACCATGGCACTCACGCCCGATCTTGATTTAACGATCCGCGGTTCAATGCTCAAAGAAAAATTGGACTCTAACGACGTACCGCCATCTCAAACCGCCAGCCCTTTTATTGCCCTTCCTCGTAAAGGTCATCGCCAAGAAACCAGTATTGCCTTTAACTTTAACTATCGCCCAACGAGCTGGTTAGAACTGGATGCGGGAGCAAAATATATTGATGGCTGGACAGAAGATGATTATTTAAAAGAACAAATGCGCAATCGCACCAAGGGCTTCCAAAACCCTGACGAGCGCCTTGCTAAACAAATAAATTACAACCGAATTTTAACCAAAGAAGAGTATAACGAGGCTGTTGCCAATGGCTACCAAGCGTTTAATGGTGGTTATAAAAACAGCCAAATATTACTTAAAACATTAGGATTGGAAGATACCGACTATACCGTTTTTATTACTAAAAGAAACAACGCTCAGCGCCCAGAAGAAAATGGTGTTTTAGACGTTAATTTCCGCGCCGAATGGAAATCAGATAGCGATGGACGCTATACCACCAAAACAAACCCTTTCCATAACGGTACTTTTGACTCTCAAGCTCGTGCTGTTGACCCTGTTACTGGCAAGGAAGTTTATGTCTATGGTTCAAGTTATTCACACCCAGCCGATGACATCAAGCGCGAACTCACTGAAGAAGAAAAATGGAAATTCTCAGGCAAACAAAAAAGCCATGGCTGGGCTCCCGCTTTTGGTGCCAATATTTGGTTATCTAATAACGACCGGGTTTATGCACGCTATATAGAGACGGTTCGCTTACCGAGTATTTTTGAAAACAGCATTGGGTTTGCAGGGGAAAGTGAAGCCCGTAAAGAGAAAATGTTATTTAAACCCGAACGTGCAAAAACCTTTGAATTTGGTTATTCACGTAATTTACAAGGTTTACTCGGCGCTGAACGCCACGCTGACGTGAAAATAGGCTATTACCATACTGTCATTGAAAATGCTTTTGACCGTGATGGACGTCTTAATTTTGTTCAAGTAAAAGAACATAAAACAGCAGGAATTGAAGCTTTGGCACGCTATGATAATGGTGGTGTATTTATGGATATTGGTGTCGATTACCGCCTCAAAAATGAAGTCTGTGATGATTCGGCTCCAGCCAATCTTGACCCGGCTAATCGCTATAATATCTCCCAATGTACAACTGCAGGTTTCCCTGGCGGTTTTTTACGTACACAATTACAGCCTAAATATGCCATAAATTCCAACCTAGGCATGCGCTTTATGGATGAGGCCCTCGAAGTGGGAACACGCTTACGTTATACCAGTAGCGTACAAAATAAAGATGAACGCAAACTGATGCAGCAGTTCCCGGGGAGTTATTCGATGGCGAATAATAGCCCAATGCACTGGACGCCTACCTTTACTGCAGATGCCTACGCAAGTTACCAAATTGACAAAAATATTAATGTCGAATTCTTAGTGACCAACTTAACTGACCGTTATTATATCGACCCACTGACGCGCAGTATGATGCCAGCCCCCGGGCGCACACTACGCTTAGGATTAAATGCGCAATTTTAGATAAATATTGTAGGTTTATCGCTCTACAAATATCCGCTGCTAACTATAAGTTGGAGCGGATATTCGTCATTTCAGCACTAAAAAACTAGCCGCATAATGGTTTCATCAAATTCATCTTGGTCAACAACGGAAAAACCAAACTGTTCAAAAAATGGTTTCATCATGTCATTGCCTTCGATATAACAAATTGATACTGATTGATATTTACCTAAGCTTTTTATTTCATCGAGAACAAGTGGAATAGCCAGAGAACCAAAGCCTTTTCTTTGGTGTTTAATATCAATCATCAATTGGCCAATAAAAACCTCTTCGGGCCGACCATTTTCATGGTTTGAATAATATTGAACAAAGCCAACGGGCTCATTATCAACATAGATACCACGATTAATATAGTAATCAAAAAATTTTGAGGCTGCGATTGACTCTGAGTTAAGAGCCACAAAGTCTTCCTGTTCTTTAGTTATTTCAAGACAGATGATATCCACCCAATTATCTTTGGTGATATCTTTTAACGTAATAGTCATAAACACCTTTCTTTTGGTTTGCCGTTCACAATGCCGCTGCGATAAAAAGACGACTTAGTGTAAATTAACAACAAACACTTTTTTGTTCGCGCAATTCGTGCCTTTATATTTTTCGATATTCAATAAACAAATAACAGGTAAACATGTTACGGATAACATGAATTTCAGCAAATAGACTAAAATAAAATTTCGACTCATTTATTGCTTTCAAATTAAGAAATATTCAGAATTGAGATCCATGTCAAATATCACTGCCGAATACAATATTATTGTAAAATATCAAATTTTTTTGAAGAAAATTCGCAAAAACACATCGGTACATTAAACTGATAATCAAACTCAAGATAGGATAAAATAAAAACGAAAACTCAAAAAAACCACAATAACATCCAATTAAAATTCAATTTTTATCATTATATAAATTCAGTAAAAATAAAACCTTGCCATAAAAAAATAAATAAAACCTGAACAACCTCACATTTACTGGGTATTTGATAATTCCTCGCATTAACACACCAAAAAATCAAAATTACTTATGAAACAGCATGTTAAATAATTAATAATAATTTGTATCAATCTGAAAAATAAAAATATTTTTAATATAAAAATGCAAAAACATTTCAATAACTACATCTTTATTAATAAATATTAATTTATTGATTTTAACCATGCCTTTTCGGCATGGCTAAGAGACTTTCGGAATATTGTCAGGAAAATAGTTTCATGGATAGTATGAATACGAAAATGATGCATTTTTATTATAAATATATACGAAAAACTCTTAAAAACATTTCCAATGAAAGGTAACACTATGGGTATATTAAAAGATAGTAAGTTGCTTTTGGTTAGCTTACTTATCATTCTTCTTTCGGAAGCTATAGGGCAAATTAAAATCAGTTTAGTCATGGTTTTTCCAATGCTTTATTCCATGTTGATGGGTGGTATTATCAGTTTTCCAAAATTCAAAATCCTCAGCGAAAAAAATATGGCACACGCGAGCTCGATAATGAGTGTTGCGTTAGTTATCTTAATTGCAAAATTAAGCACCTCCGTTGGTGCATCTTGGGAAAAAATAATTCAAGCCGGTGGCGCATTAATCTTGCAAGAAGTCGGCCACTTTATCGGTACTATTTTGCTCGGTTTACCGCTTGCTATCATGTTAGGCATGGGCCGTGAAGCCGTTGGTGCCACCTACTCTATCGGTCGTGAACCTAATATTGCCATTATCGAAGCCAAATATGGTTTAAGTTCACCAGAAGGCCGCGGCGTTATGGCAATGTATATTTGCGGGACGTTATACGGTGCAGTTTGGATGGGTGTTATCGCCAGTGTTATCGCAGGACTCGATATTATGAGCCCACTTGCTTTAGCCATGGGTGCTGGTGTGGGTAGTGGTTCGATGCTAGCAGCATCTGTTGCCCCATTATTGGAACTTTATCCTGAACACGCCGCAGATATTCAAGCATTCTCATCCTCTGCAAACTTGATGTCTTCGGTATTAGGTCTGTACATCTACATCTTCTTCTCCTTACCGTTTGCCTCTTTCTTGTACAACAAATTGAAAAGAAAACGTGCAACCGCATCAGCAGATACAGAATAAGGATATAAGATCATGAAAAAGATGGCAGAAATTGCAATAATCATCGTGTTAGTCATCATCTTCACTTCACTGGGTGATGCACTCGGCGGTTCAATTTATGGCCGTGGTAGCTTTGGCGCAGTCTTTAGTGACTCACTTATCGCCATGGCATTATTAGGGGGTATGTCATTTGTGGCATACTTAATTGCACAAATCCCACCATTAGGTAAGTTACCCGTGATTTTCTGGGTATCTTTAATTGCGGCGGGTCTGTGTTCACCGTTATTCCCTTACGATAAAGAAATGATCGCAATGACAGGTAAAATCTCACTTGCCGTCATCAGTACGACAGTACTTGCCTTTGCTGGTCTTTCACTCGGTAAAGATATCGACAAATTTAAAGCCATTTCATGGCGGATCATCCCAGTTTCACTGGCGGTCTTTACGGGAACATTCTTATTCGCTGCACTTATTGGTCAAGTGACACTTTCATGGAGCGGCGTTATCTAACAATAGGAAATATTTACCATGACAATGACCAAAGACCAATTGAAAGCCATCGTCTGCGAGACAATTGCAACCCATAAAGGGGATATCAAAAAATTGGCTGAAGATATTTGGGCAGAACCTGAGCTCGGCTATAAGGAAGTTAAAACAGCAAAAAAAGTGGAAGCTGCATTTTCTGCCTTAGGCGTTAATTACCGTAACCAACTCGCATTGACGGGGGTTAAGGCTCGCCTTAAGGGTGGAAAAGGGAGTAAACATAGTATTGCTGTGATTGGTGAGCTCGATGCGATTATTTGTGCGGAGCACCCAGAGGCTGATGATTTAACGGGCGCTGCCCATTGCTGCGGGCACAATGCACAAATAGCTAACATGATGGCTGTCACTATTGGTCTGGTTAAGTCAGGTGCTATGCAATACCTCGCGGGAGACGTCGTTCCTTTCGCCGTTCCCGCAGAGGAATATGTTGAACTAGCTTATCGTAATAAACTGATTGAGCAAGGAAAAATCAGTTATATCGGCGGTAAACCTGAGCTGATATCTCTTGGTGAGTTTGATGATATCGATATGGCAATGCAAATTCATTTAACCAGTGTCAAACCTGAACGTGAGACTGGTTTTATTGAAATGTCGACCACCACCAATGGGTTTATTGGCAAGCTGATTAACTACAAAGGCAAAGCATCCCATGCGGCGGCGGCCCCTCATCTGGGCGTTAATGCACTCAATGCGGCAATGATGGGGATCATGGGGGTGAATGCAATTCGCGAAACCTTCCAAGAAAAAGATTATATTCGTTTCCATCCTATCATCACACAAGGCGGTGATTTAGTGAATGTCACCCCAAGTGATGTCCGTATGGAAAGTTATGTCCGAGCGTCAAATGTTCCCGCAATGATTGATGCGAATGAGCGTATTACTCGCGCATTGGTTGCTGGCGCAATGTCAGTCGGTGCAGAAGTAGAAGTCAAAGATTTACCGGGTTACCTGCCGCTATATAACAACGATACGTTAAACGACTTATTGCAGCACAATGCCCACGACTTGATTGGCGAAGAAAATGTTTGGGTTGCTGGCCATATGACTGGAAGCACAGATACAGGTGACTTATCACATATCATGCCAGTGAGTCACCCGTGGATTGGCGCAATTCGCGGTGGCTTGCACGGTAAAGATTACGTTGTTTTTGATGATGATATGGCCTACATCCGCCCTGCGCAAATGATGGCAATGGCAATTATTGACCTATTATTTGATGATGCATCCCAAGCTGACGAAATGTTAGCTGATTACACCCCATTGATGAGCAAAGAGGAATATCTCTCATTTATTGGCTCTTTTAAGAACTAATTATAGAAACATGTCCCTTATTAATGCGTTAATCGCAATAAGGGGCATATAATCTTTCCAGCTTTAATCCTATCTTTATAGTTTCCCCTCTCATTAATTCAATATATTTTATATTCATCATCTCATGTAAAATAATTTGTAAAGCCATGCTATCTACGTCCTATTTCAAATAATAAAATTTAGCGTAAACTCAATAACCGCCTCTCTTAAATATAAAAATTTTTAATATAAAAACCAGAAAATACAAATTTAACATGCTGATATTAAAGGGATTTAATTATCTTTACATTTCCTGATGATTATTTTATTAAATTACCATCCTTATTATTCATGAGCCATGCAATACTGATATGATATAAATACGATCTCCATCACGCTCACTTTTTTAATATCCACGTTAAAATTCACTCTATGAATTGTTAGATAAAATAACATCTAGCAGAAGTGACTTATTTCTGAATCTAGCGCTTAAAATATACATAAATTAAATGAGTACGCTGTTTCTTATTCATGCTCACACCAGGGGCTCCTTAACAGCATTAAAAACGCTTTTTGTATACGGGATAAAACGTAATGACCAATAAATACAATATCAGTGAAAAGCTCTTTGCTTTAGAAACGTTTAGCAAAAAAACACGTCAGGATTTACATAAGATCCCTGAATTATCTGGGCAAGAATTCAAAACCTCACAATATTGCCGTGAATTGATGGAAAGCTTTGGCTATAACATCCGTTTATTTGAAGGTTACACCGGTTTTACCGCTGAATTGATTATCGACCCAGCAAAGCGCTTGATTGCCTATCGTACCGATATTGACGGCCTTGAAATGCCTGATTTAACATGCAATGAGCACAGCTCTGTCCATGAAGGTTGCGCTCATAACTGTGGCCATGATACCCACATGACCATCGCCTTAACGGCAGCAAAATACCTTAGCGAAAACCGTTCTGAACTCACTCATAACGTCCGTTTTATCTTCCAAATGGCCGAAGAAGACATGCGAGTACCGGGCGCTAACAAAATGGTAGAAATGGGCTGTATGGAAGGTGTTGATGAAGTATACGGCTTACATAATGATGCCGCTTTTGAAACGGGTTATATTAAATTCAATTCCGGGGTTATGTCCTCTTATGGCTCAGCGTGGACGCTAGATGTTCATGGCGTTTCAGCCCACGGCTCAACCCCTCATAAAGGGTTAGATGCTATCCGCGAAGCAACACGTATCATTGATTATATGGACTACATTGTTGCCAAAAAAACCGATCCTTTCAGCCCTGCCGTATTTGGTTGTGGCATGATTAATGGCGGAACTATTCCAAATGCGTTGGCTGATCATGTTCAGGCACGCGGTACCATCCGTTCAATGGATGAAGAAACCGACAAAATTTTAAAAGCCAGCTTTCATGAAATTGTCGCTCGTAGTGAAGCCGGCGGGTTTAAAACCACACTAGAAGCAAGCGGTTATCCCGCTGTCGTCAATCACCCGCAGGCTGCTAAAGTGATTTATGATGCTGCTGCGGCATTCTTACCTGCTGAACAGATAGATGCGAATGGTAAGCCAATGACGGGTAGTGAAGACTTCAGTTATATGATCAATGCCACTAAAGATAAACTCGGTGCCATGTACTTTTTAGGAAGTGGTAATCAAGCAAAAGGGATTAATAATTATTTACACGCTAACCCTTACTTTGTTGATGACGATTGTTTGCTGATTGGCGCTCAAATTTTTATTAATATTGCCACTCGTTAGAATAAAAATAACACACACAGTAATTTCAAAGCCGAGTAAATCATATTACTCGGCTTTTTTCTTATAGCTCAGGTAATTCTCTATATAACCTATCTCGCTCATTTTGTTCTGTAGGCACCCATTGATTCGGTTGATGAATATAGTTCAAATCAAGGTGAGGTGCATAATTAGAGATAAAATCATACATATAATCTTTTAAATGCATATGCCGGTTAATGCATACATGTGTATAACTTGGCTTCACTAAATGGCTAATATCAATACAGCGTAATGTCTCGCTATCTTCCTCTGGGTCAAAAGCCACCGTTGAAATAATACCTACCCCAGCACCACGTTTTACATAGTATTTAATAATTTCGGTATCTACCGCAGTTAAAACAACATTTGGCGTTAATTTATGTTGGTAAAAAACTTGGTCAAGTTTTGAATGCCCGGTAAAACCAAATACATAGGTAATTAATGGGTAACCAGCAAGGTCTTCAATAGAGAGCTGTTCACATTGAGCTAGCGGGTGGTCATGGGGCACAATAATACTGCGCGACCATTGGTAGCAAGGCATCACCAATAAGTCATCATAAAGGTGCATAGATTCGGTCGCAATAGCAAAATCCACATCCCCATTATTCACCATTTCTGCTATTTGGGCGGGAGCCCCTTGGTGAAAATGCAGTGAGATATTGGGGTAACGTGCGTTAAAACGTTCAATCACTTGGGGTAATTTATAGCGGATTTGTGTGTGTGTGGTTGCGATATGAAGATTTTGTTTTATCGTGGTATCTTCATGTGAAACGATACTTTTAATTTTATCGAACTGCGCCAGAATATCACACGCGACATGATGAACTTTCTCCCCAATCGGGCTAAGAGACAATAAGTTATTATTTTTTCTATTGAATAATGAAACGTTCAGTTCATCTTCCAATATTTTAAGTTGCTTACTGACAGTCGGCTGAGAGGTATATAATTTTTCAGCCGCGTTGGTGATATTGAAATCACTTCTAACCACTTCAACAAAACTTTTAAGCTGACTAATGTTCATTGCTGATTTATCCAATGCAAAATGGATTAAAAAATAGAGATATAAATCCAGAGTAAGATGCGACACCTTGGTTGTTATGTACAGTAATTATACCATAACGAATGGATTAGCAAGAACTACACTGTTACTTATTCCCAAGCAAATCACCCCTCTTTTATAATAAAGCAACCTAACATTAGTAAATGAAAAGCAAATTATTCACTCAAGATCACTAAAATTAAATTAATCACAAAATAAATAGTCATTTTGTGATAGCCATCTTACTTACTTTGGTTTTTACGCCATTTTCAAAAATATCTGGCTAAACAATACAATTAATCCTAATTCATTTTACTTAGATTGGGGGCGCCAATTTCTTATTAATCAATTGGTAGACAGGTTAATTATGCCACTAAGAATGGCATTATAAATAAATTATAGGTGCAAACATGAAAAGAATTAAAACCAAGTTTCTTTTGTTATTTTATATAATTATTTCAATAACCTCCACCAGTGCTTTAGCTACATCAGATAGCGATGCCCTTTATTTTTACCTTGTTAGACATGGACAAACTTATTCTAATATTAAAGAAATGACCATTGGTGGAGGCGGTAATGCTCAGCTTACAACCAAAGGGCGCTATGATGCACGCAGCCTTGGTTTAGGTTTAGAAGATGTCGATTTTATCGCCGGATACAGCAGTACATTAGGTCGAGCTCATGAAACCGCCAGTAATATTTTAACTGGCCGTAACATGGATATTATTGAGATTGAGAACTTAAAAGATATTTCTTGGGGTAACGCTGAAGGCGGTAGAATTGATGACTTAACGAGCCAATACGGCCATTCTGGTAATGAATTTGAATACTACTTTGGGAACTATAAAGATAAAAACTTCAAATCTGTCGTCAACACTGAAAGCATGTATGACTTTTCCCAACGCTTCGAGTCTGCATTATTAGATATTGCTAACCGTCATAAAAATGAAACTGGTAATATTTTAGCCGTTGGCCACTCATCAATGGCATTTTACTTGCAGAAATATCGTCAAGATAAGCCATTATCAGGGTTAAGCAATACTGCCGTTTCGGTATTAAAATATAAAGATGGTCAATTTACGCTTATCGACTTTAATAATACGGATTATTTAAAATCAGGTTATGCAAAACAAGAGAAACTTCCGCCTCTTGAAATCTCGATTGTCATCAACCCAATGACTATTTTAAATGATGCCAATGTAATGGAAGGCACTTCAGACTCCGATCTCAGTAAATCAGGTGTTGCGGCGGTTAATCAATTGAAACAACACATTAACCCTACTGACTATTTGGCGGTTTATAGCAGCACATTAAATAGAGCCAAATATACTGCAAACCACTTATTTGAAAATAGCACCCTACCAATCCAAATTAATCGTAATTTAGATGAAATTTTCCTTGGCCTTTGGGAAGCGGAGAAAATCAGCACATTAGAAAAAGACCCTAAAGGCCAGTTTACCAAATTACATTCAGGAAAAAATGTGTTGAGCTTTGAATCCCCAGTCGATGGTGAAACAGGAGCTATTGCAGCCTACCGATTAGAAAGCTTACTTAGAGATATTGGTATCAAAAATGAATTCCATACTGGAAAAATCATGGTGGTTACTCACCCGATTATTTTCAGTGCGTTTTTAAATAAAGTTCAGCCAGAGTACCAATTCATCCCTAAAAAAGACTTACAACTGATTACCCTGCAATATAAAAATGAAAAATTCAGTGTCAAAAACATCCAGTCTTTTAATGGTAAATAAGAGAAATTAACACCTTATAATCGCCAATAAAAAACCTCGCCATTGCGAGGTTTTTATCTCTTCAGAAAAGCTCAAAACGAATTATACATTTTTCCTTTCGATAGTTTCTTCCCCCCAATATAGCCTATCCGCAGTGGTCTTCGAAAAGGCCAGAGGTAAAACTTCATCAGAACCTTCCTCCCAAATTTGT
This sequence comes from Providencia sp. PROV004, assembly GCF_011045615.1. Classification (NCBI taxonomy): domain Bacteria; kingdom Pseudomonadati; phylum Pseudomonadota; class Gammaproteobacteria; order Enterobacterales; family Morganellaceae; genus Providencia; species Providencia sp. PROV004. The sequence goes on along the minus strand of NZ_CP042859.1, from coordinate 1,295,716 downwards.
TCTGCTAACACTTCATCATTATTCGCTAACTCAAAAATAGCTTGAGCAATTTCAATTGAGGTTTCTCTAACTTTAGCCCATTCAGCTATATCGTGAGGCTCTTTCATTATTCGCTCCTGATTAAATGGTTCTGGTAAAAATACTGAGAGATTTCAAGTCTGTGAATAAGATCACTACGACTTTAAATATATTGCCATTTTTCCCTTTTAGTGGCGCTCCATTGAACGCGCTCACTATTCACTCTCTCTAGTATATGACTATAAGTTAAGTAATAGAGATAAAAAAGTCATGAATATTCGCCATGTTGTTGCTATTGATTTAGGCGCATCTAGCGGTCGAGTCATGTTGGCTTGCTATGATGTGCATAATAAAAAATTATCATTAGATGAAATTCATCGTTTTACAAACCATTTGATCACTGAAGGCAACCATTGCTATTGGGATCTTGACGACATTGAGAACCAAATCCTGATTGGCTTACACCGTGTAGAACAATCTGGCATCAACATTGACAGCATCGGGATCGACACTTGGGGTGTTGATTATGTCCTACTTGACCGTGAGGGTCATACCATTGGTCGCAATTTCTCCTACCGAGATAACCGCACGCAAGGTGTCATGGAACAAGTTCAAACCGATCTCGGTGTTCAAAATATCTACCAAAAAACAGGGATCCAATTTCTCCCTTTCAATACCTTATATCAATTGAAGGCATTGCAACAATCACACCCTCAATGGTTGAAACAAGCACACCATTTATTATTGATTCCTGATTATTTAGCATACCGTTTGACCGGGCAAGTCAACCATGAATATACCAATATTACCACCAGCCAAATGGTTAACCTGCAAACAGGTGATTGGGATGAGGAGTTAGTCGAATATTTACAATTGCCACGCCGTTTATTAGGTGAAATCAAGCAACCGGGTAATGTCATTGGCTATTGGATCACACCGAAAGGCCAAAAAACCCCCGTGATCGCCGTAGCAAGCCATGATACGGCCAGCGCTGTCATTGCGGCTCCAATAGCCGATAGCCATAGTGCTTACTTAAGCTCAGGAACTTGGTCATTAATGGGCCTCGAGCGCACATCCCCTTGTACATGTGAAAATGCATTTGTTGCCAACATTACCAATGAAGGAGGAATTAATGGCCACTACCGAGTCCTAAAGAATATTATGGGGTTATGGTTATTCCAACGCATTTGTCTTGAACACGATGTGCAAGATATTTGCAGCCTCATTACCTCAGCAGAAGCTATCCCAGCATTCACGTATCTGATCAACCCGAACGATAACCGGTTCTTGAACCCGGAGTCGATGAGCCAAGCCATTAAAGAAGCTTGTCAGGAAAATCAACAATCCGTTCCAAATACTGCCGCTGAGCTAGCTCGTTGTGTTTTCGACAGCTTAGCACTGCTTTATCGTCAAGTGTTCCTTGAATTACAGCAGATAAATCATGCCCCATTACAACAACTGCATATCGTCGGTGGCGGCAGCCAAAATGCCCTACTTAACCAACTCTGCGCCAACACTTGCGGGGTTCCTGTGAGCACAGGTCCGATTGAAGCCTCCACCTTAGGAAACATTGGGTATCAGTTGATTGCCCTCAACACCATTCCAGATGTACCAACCCTGCGCACCATTATTGCAGAAAATACCGAACTTTGTTGGTTTCAACCTCAAAGCATCGCACTGGATGAACCTTGGAAACGATTTAAAACCATTACGGGCTAACTCAAGTTATTAACCGTATATCGATAAGTTATAAGGAAAATTTCATGTCTAATTACAAAGAAAGTTATCTTATTGCCAAACAACGTTTTGCTGACCTTGGTATCGATACTGAACTAGCGATGCAAGCTATGGCTGACTTGCCTGTATCAATGCATTGCTGGCAGGGAGATGACGTAGCCGGCTTTGAAAAATCAGCAACCGCTTTAAGCGGCGGTATTCAAGCTACAGGTAATTACCCCGGCAAAGCGACTAATGCGATTGAATTACGTGCAGATATGGATAAAGCAATGAGCTTAATTCCGGGCCCTAAACGCGTTAATCTGCACGCTCTTTACCTCGAAGCTGATACCACCGTCGAACGTAATGAAATTGAACCTCGCCATTTTGCCAATTGGGTTGATTGGGCGAAAAAAAACCATATCGCGCTCGATTTTAACCCATCTTACTTTTCCCATCCGCTAAGTAGCGAAGCGACGCTAACTCACAGTAATAAGGAAATTAGAGACTATTGGATTGGTCATGGACAAGCTTGCCGCCGTATTTCTGCGTATTTTGGTGAGTCATTAAACAGCGCTTCCGTGATGAATATTTGGATCCCTGACGGCATGAAAGATCTCCCTATTGACCGCTATGCCCCTCGTCAACGCTTAGTCGAGTCATTGGATGAAATTATCAGTGAAAAAATTGATATTAAATATCATATCGATGCCGTCGAAAGTAAATTATTCGGTATTGGCGCAGAATCTTACACCGCAGGCTCCAGTGAGTTTTATTTGGGCTATGCCATCACACGTAAAACCGCTTTATGTTTAGATGCGGGGCATTTCCATCCAACTGAAGTCATTTCGGATAAAATTTCAGCGGTCATTCCTTATGTTGAACGTCTATTACTGCACGTCAGCCGTCCTGTGCGTTGGGACAGTGACCACGTCATTTTACTCGATGATGAAACTCAAGCCATTGCCAATGAAATCATTCGCCATAACTTAAAGAACCGTGTGCATATTGGCCTCGATTTCTTTGACGCATCAATTAACCGTATTGCCGCTTGGGTCATTGGGACTCGTAATATGAAAAAAGCGTTACTTCGCGCCTTACTTGAACCAACCACAAGACTACGCCAACTCGAAATTAAAGGAGACTTCACAGCTCGCCTCGCGCTGTTAGAAGAACAAAAATGCCTGCCATGGCAAGCTGTTTGGGATGAATACTGTGAACGCAACAATGTTCCTGTCGGCGAAAAATGGTTAGATGAAGTTAAAAAATACGAAAAATCAACATTATTAACACGTTAAGGTGAATTGTATGCAAGATATTCTGACATCTTGGTTTGTTCAAGGAATGATAAAAGCCACCAGCGATATGTGGCTCAAAGGCTGGGATGAACGTAATGGCGGTAATGTGAGCTTACGACTCACTGAAGATGATGTTTCGCCATTTAAACACACTTTTCACGCTGACCCACGTTATATCGAAGCGACAGAGCCAGTTAAAGAGCTCGCAAACCAATATTTTATTGTTACAGGCTCCGGTAAGTTTTTCCGTAACGTTGCCTTAGACCCCGCAGATAACTTGGGTCTGGTTCGTATCGATAACGAAGGTCAGGGTTACCACATTGTTTGGGGCTTTGTGAATGGTGCAATACCAACCTCTGAATTTGCTGCACACTTTCAATCGCATATCACACGTATGCAAGCCACTAATGGCACTAACCGAGTCATCATGCACTGTCATGCAACTAACATCATTGCATTAAGTTATGTTTTACCGCTCGATAGTGCATCCATCACTCGTCATTTATGGGAAATGAGTACTGAATGTTTGGTGGTTTTCCCTGATGGTATTGGTGTGCTGCCATGGATGGTCCCCGGCACAGATGGTATCGGTTTAGAAACAGCGGAACAAATGAAACAACATGGCTTAGTACTTTGGCCATTCCACGGTATTTTTGGCTCTGGCCCAACTTTAGATGATGCTTTTGGTTTAATTGATACCGCAGAAAAATCTGCGGAGATATTGGTAAAAGTTCTCTCCATGGGTGGTAAAAAACAAACTATTTCAACAGAAAATCTGATTGCGCTTGCCAAGCGATTTAATGTCACACCAATGTCTGATGCATTGAAATAAAACCTGTTTCTCTGTGGATACCCCTTTCCTTCCACAGAGAAATTAAAACGATAATAAACAGTGAGGAATAGTTCATGGGCAGTGGAATTTTACTCGGTATTTTTTGGCATTTTGTCGGCGCAGCTTCAGCTGCCTGCTTTTACGCACCATTAAAGAAAGTTAAAAACTGGTCATGGGAAACGATGTGGTCCATTGCCGGTATTTTTTCGTGGATTATTTTACCTTGGACCATCAGTTATATTTTACTTCCTGACTTTTGGGCCTATTACAACTCTTTCAGTGCAAGTATTCTGATCCCTGTATTTTTATTTGGCGCCATGTGGGGGGTTGGTAATATTGGTTATGGCTTGACCATGCGCTATTTAGGTATGTCAATGGGGATTGGGATTGCCATTGGTATTACACTCATTGTTGGTACCTTGATGACCCCTATTATTCAAGGCACATTTGGCGAGTTGATTGCCTCGACTGGCGGAAAACTAACGATTCTTGGTGTCTTAGTGGCTGTTCTAGGGGTTGCTATCGTTTCCTATGCCGGGTTACTGAAAGAAAAGGCGACCGGAGTGCAAGCTGAAGAGTTTAACCTGAAAAAAGGCTTATTACTGGCAGTCATGTGCGGTATTTTCTCAGCCGGTATGTCATTCGCCATGAGTGCAGCCGTCCCTATGCACGAAGCTTCCGCTGCCCTCGGCGTTTCTTCTCTTTATGTCGCATTACCAAGTTACGTCATCATCATGGGTGGCGGCGCATTAATCAACTTAGGTTATTGTTTTATTAGGCTTATTTATCGCCAAGATATCTCTTTCAAATCAGATATCTCTGTCCCCAAAGCCCTACTGATCAGCAATATTTTATTTGCCATTTTGGGTGGCGGTATGTGGTACTTCCAATTCTTCTTCTACGCATGGGGACACGCCAATATCCCATCACAATACGGCTTTATGAGCTGGATGCTACATATGAGTTTTTATGTTCTGTGTGGCGGTATTGTGGGGTTAGCCCTAAAAGAATGGAAAGGCACTGGCAGAAAACCTGTACGAATTTTATGTTTAGGCTGCTTAGTGATTATCTTAGCTGCAAACATTGTTGGCTTGGGAATGGCAGCATAACGTAACGACTTTTTATTTTAATCGATCGGGAGGTCAGCGATGACCCATAGAATGATACTCAATGAAACCTCATACTTTGGCGAAGGGGCTATTAACCACCTTGTAGAGGAAATTCAAAAACGCCAATTTAACAAAGCACTGATTGTTACGGATGCGGATCTGGTTAAATTTAATGTTGTCAGTAAAGTCACCCAATTATTAGATAACGCTAAATTGGACTACGCCATTTATGATGCCGTTATTCCTAACCCAACCATTGATACCGTCCAACAAGGACTAAAACACTTCAAACAATTTAATGCAGATTATCTTATCGCTATCGGTGGTGGTTCCCCACAAGACACCGCTAAAGCGATTGGGATTATTATCAATAACCCACAGTACGAAGATGTGGTGAGCTTAGAAGGTGTCGCTCCAACCCAAAACCCAGCGGTTCCAATTATCGCCATCCCAACGACCGCAGGAACCGCGGCTGAAGTCACGATTAACTATGTCATCACGGACAACAAACTGTGCCGTAAATTTGTGTGTGTTGACCCCCATAGTATCCCTTTAGTAGCCATTATTGACCCATTAATGATGGCATCCATGCCTGCAAGCTTAAAGGCTGCTACTGGCGTTGATGCCCTCACTCATGCCATTGAAGGCTATATCACGAAAGGAGCTTGGGCACTTACCGATGCTCTGCACCTTAAATCCATAGAGTTGATCAGCAATTCGTTACAGCAATCCGTTAAGGGCGACCCGCAAGGCGTTGAAACAATGGCTCTTGCACAATATATGGCTGGAATGGGCTTCTCTAACGTTGGTTTAGGGTTGGTGCATGGTATGGCTCACCCACTTGGGGCGTTTTACAATACACCTCATGGCGTCGCCAATGCCATTTTATTGCCTCATATCATGGCGTATAACGCAAATTATACAGGGGAAAAATACCGCGATATCGCCCGTGCAATGGGCGTAAAAAATATAGACTCCCTACCACTTCAAGAAGCCAGAGATACCGCCATTGCAGCTGTCTTTGCGCTAAACAAAAACGTTGGTATTCCTGAAAAACTGCGTGAAATCGGCATGAAACCAGAGGATATTCCATCCCTTGCTCAAGCCGCCTTTGATGATGTGTGTACTGGGGGTAATCCACGTGATGCAACATTAGAGGATATCGCTGAATTATATCAAGCGATTTATTAGAGGACAGTATCATGATAAAAAAAGCATTTGTGATGCAAGTTGCTCCTAACGCTCACCAAGAATACCAGCGCCGACACGATGAAATTTGGCCTGAATTAGTGCTTACACTCAAAGAACACGGTGCACATCACTATTCTATTTTCTTAGATAACAATCGAAATTTATTGTTCGCCTATGTGGAAATTGAATCACAAGAACGCTGGGATAGCGTTGCACAAACAGAAGTATGCCAAAAATGGTGGAGGTATATGTCGGATATTATGCCATCAAACCCTGACAACAGCCCTATCAGTGATGAGTTAAGATCGGTATTTTATTTAGACTAATATCCCCCAGACAGTGCTAGTCTTTGGCTAGCACTTACCTCAATTTATTTTTCTGTAAAAAACAGCGTCGATATGCGCTTGCGGTCATATTCATTTTTCTATGGAAAACACTCGAAAAATAATTACTATCCTCATAGCCACATTGCCCCGCGATTTCACTGATAGACAATGAAGTACTACGTAATAATAATGTCGCTTGGCACAGACGTAATTGTTGCAGATATTCCATTACCGTCATTCCTGTTTTCGACTTGAACAAACGCTGTAATGAACGCGCGGACAACTGGTGTTCCTGAGCAAAATTATCTAATGAAAATGGTGTATTTATACTTAAATTTAAACAGTTTATTAGCTGATCCATTTGATGTAATAAGCTTATTGGCGCTTGGTCAGGCTGATACCTTAAACGGTAAATATAAATTGCCAGTTGTAAGAATAACCCTTCACAAAGATGAATCGATGGAATATCAGGCTTTTGGCATTCTGATGCTATTTTTTCAATAATTGGCGTTAATGTTGGTAAACTCGAAGGCGGTAGCTTCCAATGCCTAGATATTGCTGGCTGATGGCCTAATGGCACATACTTTTCAATAGATTGTTGAATCAAAAACTCATTAGGCTTATATAATATATTTACCAGTTTTAAATTATTTACAGAGTGATAGCCATGACGATCCTCTGCGTTAATATAAAACAGATCACCACACGTAATCGGGTAATCATCACCATTCCAATGGTGTAAGCCATTCCCGGAAAAAACAATCACAAACTCATTAAAATCATGGCTATGAATAATAAAATCTTCCTGAGAATTCCGTTTTTCTACCGTCACGGTATTTTCAGTTCGAATAAAATAATCGCTGCTGTTGAGAGTGATAATTTTTTGTATCATGGTCACCTCAAAAAAGTGTAAAGATGATCATGGCGATCTTTGTTAATTACTGCAATGACGCAGGTCACGAGGTGTGAAATTATACTCGCTCTTAAAACGCGTTGAAAAATACGCACTATCATTAAAACCACTTTCCAGCGCAATATCTGTAATAGTTTTCTCTGAAAAACGGATTTGATAATATGCTTCAGATAGCCTTAATTTTATTAAATAATTTTGTGGCGATATGCCTAAATTATTTTTCATATATCGATGAAAAGTACGCAGCGAAACCGAAAACTGAGTGGTTAAACTTTCCCAATCAATTTCTTCCATAAAGTTTGCATTCAACCATCGTAACATCTGAATAATACGCTGTTCATTATTCCCCTCACCTACGTGGTTATAACGTCCCTCTTGCAAGTTCATAATTAACTGTAAGAACAAACTTTCAGTATAAGCAGGGTCAGAACCATCACTTTCGTTAAGTTTATCAATAAGCTGTTGCGCTTTATTGCAATGCTCTTTATTTAATAGCCAATGGGAAATGTTTTTTTCAGTGTCGGCAGGAAAAAAATGACTGATATTGTTTATATAAGTAAAGGCAGAGTCTGAACGATATAACACATTAGTTAAATTGAGGTTAGAGACATTATCAAATAAGTGATAATCGCTGGATTTAATGTAACACACCATACCTGGGCATAATGTATAAGGCCGCCCATTAAGTACATGCAGGCCAACGCCTTGAGTCACCAAAAAAATCTCACTAAAATCATGTGTATGCTCAGGAAAAATAGGCTGAGGTACCCTTGGTTCAACCGCAATGTGCTGCTGTGGTGTGATAAAAAAATCTTCGCTATAGAGTTTCATGAAAGATCTCCCAATAAGTACTCCTCACCTGTATATTCACTGTTGGGTTTATGTCGCGATATTCCATTTACCGTAAATACCCCTACCCTTTCATTCTAGTGATCTTATCCAAAATCACCTTGAAATTACTGCCAAGCAATCACTTGTTATTGGCAATATTTTCAAGAGTTCATCGAATAAATGTGCGAAATGTGACATTGAATACACCAAAGCTACTTCATCTAAGATTACTGTTTTGTAAGAGAAGGCAATTTTCAGGTATTTTAACTCTCTGGCTTATAAAAATAGGATTGGTTATCAATAAACTGTTATCGAATGTAAACATAACCTTATGTTTTCACTTATTAGTTTCTGGATCTATGGCTCCCGATAAAGATCGGTTCATTATTACCGCCAAATGGATAAGTCTGCTTTACTATCACAATGATTTTTCGATTTTAAAGAAACTACATGAGAGGTACGTATTTTTGATCCGCGGTCTGAGTACTTAATTTCATCTATCAATTCCTATTTAAATGAAACGCCCATATCGTATTATCAGAATCGATTTCTATCAAACTGGTCGAGCTTAGTACATTTATAAGAAAGTTAATCTGATAGAAAAATAGTTTGTAGGTATTCATGAGGGCTACTTGGGAAGACTATAAGGTAAAAACCAGCTAATCCACTGAATTTTAGGCATAAAAAAAGACATCGATTGATGTCCATTGACTTCGAAATGGTACGCCCTACAGGATTCGAACCTGTGACCTACGGCTTAGAAGGCCGTTGCTCTATCCAACTGAGCTAAGGGCGCATTGATAATGCGGGCAGCCTATCTGGCTGATGGCGTTGAATTATACGGTTGCTGCGCGCTGAGTCAATGGCTTTTCGCTACTAAAATAACTATATGCTCATTTTATGTAATAGTTTGAACTGACAATGACCTTAACTTCTGACAAAATAGAGTCATTACCGTGTCTCATATATGGATTAAGTTACAGATGTTAGCAAAAATTATTGATGGGAAAACGATTGCGCAGACAATTAGGCAAGAAGTTGCTCAAAAAGTACAATTACGTTTAGAACAAGGAAAACGCGCCCCTGGGCTTGCTGTGATTTTAGTTGGCGCTAACCCCGCGTCACAAATCTATGTCGGCAGCAAACGCCGTGCTTGTGAAGAAGTCGGTTTTATTTCACGTTCTTATGATTTGCCAGATACAACAACAGAAGCTGAATTACTCAAACTGATTGATGACTTAAATCAAGATACTGAAATTGATGGAATTTTAGTTCAACTACCATTACCTGCGGGGATTGATAACGTCAAAGTCATTGAGCGTATTCATCCAGACAAAGATGTTGATGGTTTTCATCCGTATAATGTCGGTCGCTTGTGCCAACGTGCGCCGCGCCTTCGCCCATGCACCCCTAAAGGAATTGTTACTCTACTTGAGCGCTGCGGTATCAACACTTATGGTTTAAACGCTGTAATTATTGGCGCATCCAATATTGTTGGTCGTCCAATGAGCTTAGAGCTTCTGCTAGCGGGTTGCACTACAACAGTAACGCATCGCTTTACCAAAGATTTAGAACACCACGTTCGCCATGCTGATTTAGTTGTTGTCGCAGTGGGGAAACCCAATTTTATTCCTGGTGAATGGATTAAACCTGGCGCGATTGTGGTCGATGTCGGTATCAACCGCTTAGATAGCGGCAAAGTCACAGGAGATGTCGATTTTGACGAAGCCGCGAAAAACGCAGCTTGGATCACCCCAGTGCCTGGTGGTGTTGGCCCAATGACCGTTGCGACTTTAATTCAAAACACCCTTCAAGCATGTGAAGAGTACCACGATATTTAATGTAATTTTGGAGTAATCATGGATATATTCAATTTAAATGGGCACCCACACGTCGAACTGTGTGATTTGCTAAAAATTGAAGGCTGGGCGGAAAGCGGTGCAATGGCAAAAGCCATGATTGCAGATGGCTTAGTTGAAGTTGATGGTGTGGTCGAAACACGTAAACGCTGTAAAATTGTCGCGGGTAAAATCGTTTCAATGGGCAGCCAAAAAATTAAAGTTGTAGAATAATACATTTAGGTAAGCTGAAAAATTTCAGCTTACCTCTCTTTGCATAATAAATAACCACCTCCCTTTCCCCCTTTGTTCAAAATAATCCGATTTATTGTAAAACGACCAAAGCTCTTTTGAGGTTTTAGAAGATTTTTTCTTTAGCCATATTTAGTGTATTAAACATTCAAATAACCAAGCATATTGATAATTTAACTTATTGGTTTACAAAAACAAAAAGCTTCAGCAATTACTTCAGCTTTGTCATAAGGCAGATAAAAAACACTCAGTTCCTCCCCTTAAAAAATTTAACTTAGCTCTCATTTTTTGTATTTCGTACCTTAGCGACATAGACAAGACTAAACGATTCAGCTAACCTTGTTAACGATAACATGATTAACAAACAATCAGATCCGCTTGCAAGTCTTCTGGCTGATCCGGCAATAAATAATAATCAGGAGAAATTATGTTTAACTTACCAATAAGCGATATCCACCTTGCAGCTGCTGCATCTGATAAAAAAAATGCAATAGAACAAGTCGCTAAGGCTCTCGAAAATGCAGGTTATGCAAAAAGCGGTTACGCACAAGGAATGCTTAACCGAGAAACCCAAGCTCCCACCTTTTTGGGTAATGGTATCGCAATCCCACACGGGACAACGCAGACACGAGACCAAGTGTTGAAAACAGGTTTTGCTGTTTTCCAATTCCCTAATGGTATTGACTGGGGTGATAACCAAACTGCTTATATTGTTATTGGCATTGCGGCTCAATCCAATGAACATCTCGAATTACTTCGCCAGTTAACCCACATTATCAGTGATGAGCACACAGCTGACGCGATGGCCAAAGCTGACACCCCTGAAGCCTTAAAGCAACTTCTAATGGGTGAACGCCAAACTCAACCAGTGAAACTTGATGACTCAATGGTCACTGTTAGTGCTCAAGTTGATAATATAAACACATTAAAAATACAGAATATTATTAACTTACAAAACGCCCAAGCTGTTAGTACTGACTTTATTACCCAAGTTCTCACCCAAACACCTTCGTATTTAGGTCAAGGTATTTGGTTAAGTGATAGCCCTATTGGAAATATTCAGAATGCGATTGCGATAACGACCGTAAAAAAAACATTTAGCTTTCAAGGTAACCCAGTCAATGCCCTAATCACTCTCTCTTACGCTAATTATCAGATAGAAACTTTTTTACTTAAAATAAATAATTTATTGAAAAATAAAGAATTAAATCTAATTAACAACAATGGTAACGTTAACAATTTAATTAATTTATTGCGTAGTGAAGATTCACACACGGAAAGTGAATCATCAAGTACATCCGTAATCACTCAGGACTTCACCGTTCTTAATCCACATGGGCTACATACGCGCCCGAGCACCCAGCTAGTCACCACCATTAAGCAGTTCGAAAGCACTATTACTGTGAGTAATCTTGATGGTACTGCGACTCCCGTAAATGGTCGCAGCTTAATGAAAATCGTCAGTTTAGGCGCTAAATGTGGGCACCGTTTACGAATTCACGCAGAAGGTACAGATGCACAAGAAGCTATCGTTACCATTGGCGAGGCAATTAACTCAGGACTTGGAGAAGAAATCGCATGAGCAGAAGAGTCGCAACTATCACGTTAAACCCCGCCTATGATTTAGTTGGGCTTTTACCTGATATTCATAGAGGTGATGTGAATTTAGTCAAAACTGCTGGGCTTCATGCCGCTGGAAAAGGCATAAATGTGGCCAAAGTACTTAAAAACTTAGGAATTGATGTCACTGTTGGTGGTTTTTTAGGTAAAGAAAACCAAGATGGTTTCCAAAAAGCGTTCAGCGAAACAGGAATTGCTAACCGCTTTCAGGTTGTCGAAGGCCGCACCCGTATCAATGTAAAACTGACAGAGCACACCGGTGCAGTTACCGATTTTAATTTTTCAGGCTTCAGTGTCACTAAAGCGGATTGGCAACGTTTCGTCACCGACTCACTCAGCTGGGCGGGTCAGTTTGATATGATTTGCGTCAGTGGAAGTTTACCTCAAGGCGTTGATTTAAAAGATTTTACTCAATGGATGTTACGCCTTAGAGAACAATGCATGTGTGTCATTTTTGATAGTAGCCGTGAAGCTTTTGTTGCTGGACTCAAAGCTTCTCCTTGGTTAGTAAAACCGAATCATCGTGAACTTGAAATTTGGGCAGGAAAACCTCTTCCCACTCATCAAGATATTGTTGATGCCGCAAATCAACTTCGCCAACAAGGTATTGCCCATGTGGTGGTTTCTTTAGGCGAAAAAGGTGCCATGTGGGTCAATTCATCAGGCGCTTGGTTTGCTAAACCACCTGAATGTGACGTTATCAGCACCGTTGGCGCAGGGGACTCAATGGTAGGTGGGTTAATTTACGGGCTAATGATGAGGCAGACAAGTGAGCACACACTACGCTTAGCTACTGCCATTTCTGCACTTGCAGTCTCCCAACCCAATGTCGGTATCACAGACCGAGCGCAACTTGCACATATGATGACAAAGGTTGACTTACAACCGTTTACGGCTCAATGAGGATGAAAAACATGAAAATATTAATCGCTCCAAGCCACCAGCAAGGCCCTGCTATTTGCTGGCTAGCCATCGATGCCTTAAAGAATGTATCTGCCTTACAAAATATCACCTTCACTGAACAGCTTACTGATGCTGATATTGTGATTTGTTTTGACACTCAGTTGCCTGAAGATTTCAATTGTGCAGACAAAAAAATCTATTTCGGCCCCCCCGATGTCGCTGTTAGGCAACCTGCTGAATTCCTGACATCAGCAATTAATGAAGCCACACTTTGTGAACAACAAATTGCCGAACCGCAGCACACAAAAACTTTCTCTATATTAGCCGTTACAGCTTGCCCTACAGGGGTTGCTCACACTTATATGTCCGCAGAAGCACTTGAAGCTGAAGCAAAAAAACGAGGCTGGAATATCAAAGTAGAAACCCGTGGTTCTGTAGGGGTTGGAAATGAAATTACACCAGAAGAAATTGCACAAGCTGATTTAGTCATTGTCGCTGCTGATATCGAAGTCAATGTGGATAAATTTGCGGGAAAGCCAATGTACCGCACCTCTACCAGTGCAGCATTGAAGAAAACAGCACAGGAATTAGATAGAGCGATAAAGGAGGCGAGTACATTTTCGCCACAAAATGGCAAAAACTCATCACAATCAAGCCAATCCAACGAAAAACGCGGAGTCTATAAGCACTTACTCACAGGTGTGTCTTATATGCTCCCGATGGTTGTGGCAGGAGGATTGTGTACTGCACTTTCATTTGCTTTTGGTTTAGATGCATCCAATGTAGAAGGCTCTCTGGCCTGGGCGCTTAGCCTAATTGGTGGGCAAACAGCCCTTGCATTAATGGTGCCTGTACTATCGGGTTATATCGCCTATTCCATTGCTGACAGAACAGGGCTAACCCCGGGTTTAGTCGGTGGGGTACTTGCGACCACCTTAGGTGCAGGTTTTTTAGGCGGGATCATTTCCGGTTTCCTTGCGGGCTACAGTGCTCACTTTATTAGCACTCGATTAAAATTACCGCAAACAATGGAAGCGTTAAAACCGATTTTAATCGTGCCATTGATTTCGACTTTATTTACCGGTTTAGCCATGATCTATGTGATTGGTCACCCTGTAGCGTGGTTGATGGACTGGTTAACCAACTGGCTAAATACCATGGGAACCACCAATGCAGTGATCTTAGGTGCAATATTGGGTGCCATGATGTGTACGGATATGGGAGGCCCGGTCAACAAAGCTGCTTACGCCTTTGGTGTCGGCCTATTAAGTTCACAAACCTACGCACCAATGGCAGCGATTATGGCTGCAGGTATGGTGCCGCCACTGGCAATGGGGATTGCCACATTAATAGCGAGACATAAATTTGTTCCCGCTGAACGCGAAGCAGGTAAAGCCTCTTTTGTTCTCGGTTTATGTTTTATTTCAGAAGGTGCTATTCCGTTTGCCGCCAAAGACCCTATCCGTGTTCTTCCTGTTTGTATCATTGGTGGTGCAATAACTGGGGCGCTATCCATGTACTTTGGTATTCAGTTGATGGCACCTCACGGTGGTTTATTTGTGCTGTTAATACCCGGAGCTATTAATCATGTATTGATGTATTTATTCGCGATAGTAGCTGGTACGGTGGTTTCTGGTGTGCTTTATGCCATTGTCAAAAAAGCAACGCCCAAAGAAGCTCAACAAGAAATGGCAAGTATCGCTTAATCGCTCAGATTTAAGTTCCATTCCTAGTCCCTGTTGGTAGTCTTATTCCCCCCTTAACTGGGGGGCTTTTATTTCACACTAAAAATAAAAAACGGTTAAATATCAATACCTAACCATTTAAATATGCAGGATTTTTTAAGTCCATCAGTACTCGAAAGGATAACTTGGGGAGCATACAAAAGTATGTGACCCAAGTAGCCAAGTGATGGCAACACCGCCACAGCACGAAATATGACGCGTATTATTTGCGACGCCACGTAGTACCAGTAGCCCCATCCTCAAGCACAACCCCCATAGCTGTCAGCTCATCACGAGCCGCATCTGCTTGCGCCCAATCTTTATTTTGACGCGCATCTAGGCGTTGTTGAATTAATGCCTCGATTTTTGCCACTTCCGCATCATCTTCAGTCTGTGCGCCGCCTTTTAAGAAACTTTCTGGGTCTTGTTCTAACAAACCAAGAACGCTAGCCAGTTCACGAAGTTGTGCCGCCATCGCATTAGCCGCTGACATATCTTCTGATTTCAGACGGTTAACTTCACGTACCATGTCAAACAACACGGAATAAGCTTCTGGTGTGTTAAAGTCGTCATTCATCGCCTCAATGAAACGTGCTTTAAATTCATCACCACCAGCAGGAACTGCCGATTTATCGGTACCGCGCAATGCCGTATACATACGCTCAAGCGCAGTGCGCGCCTGTTTCAAGTTTTCTTCTGTGTAGTTAAGTTGGCTACGATAATGGCCTGATAACAGAAAATAACGCACTGTTTCTGCATCGTAATACTCAAGTACGTCACGAATAGTGAAGAAATTATTGAGAGACTTAGACATTTTCTCTCTATCAACCATGACCATACCGGAGTGCATCCAGTAATTCACATAAGGGCCATCATGAGCACAGGTAGATTGTGCGATTTCATTTTCATGGTGTGGAAACATTAAATCTGAGCCGCCACCGTGAATATCAAAATGGTTGCCTAATGTTTTACTGTTCATTGCCGAACATTCAATGTGCCAACCTGGACGGCCTAAGCCCCATGGGGATTCCCAGCTTGGTTCGCCTTCTTTAGACATTTTCCACAAGACGAAGTCCATTGGATTACGTTTTACATCAGCCACTTCGACGCGAGCACCTGCTTGCAACTGCTCTAAATCTTGACGGGATAACAGGCCATAATTTGGGTCAGTTTTCACCTCAAACATGACATCGCCATTCGCAGCAACATAAGCATGTCCACGCTCAATCAAGCTTTGGGTTAATTCAATGATTTCACCAATATGACGCGTTGCACGTGGTTCGCTATCAGGGCGTAAAATATTCAATGCATCGAAATCTTTATGCATTTCAGCCAACATACGTGTTGTTAGCTCTTCGACACTTTCATTATTTTCTGCTGCACGTTTAATGATTTTATCGTCAATATCGGTGACGTTGCGCACATAATTTAAGTCGTAACCCAAATAACGTAAATAGCGGCTAATTGCATCAAATGCCACAAATGTACGGCCGTGGCCGATATGACACAAGTCGTAGATAGTGATGCCACACACATACATCCCAATCTTCCCTGCGTGGATGGGCTTAAACTCTTCTTTTTGACGACTTAGTGTATTAAAAATTTGTAGCATCTGAACTTTTCCATTTATTTGAAAAATGATTATCGATTTCTACCGATAAAATATCATGTTATTGAACCCCGATCACCTTAAGAATGCAAGGGTTTACCCCGCTTCCTTTTCAGTTTATTCATTAGGTTTAATACACACCTATTATGCTATAAACTACCCGCTAAGCTTCCTTCCGCTTCAAGTCAGGTTTTATCTGTGATATAAACGTGCTGATCTCAACGCTTTCGCAAGTTAGCGCACAAAAAACAATTATTCAGGATAGCTATTATGGTTACATTTCATACCAATCACGGTGATATTGTTATCAAAACGTTTGACGATAAAGCCCCCGTTACAGTCGAAAACTTTTTAACTTACTGCCGTGAAGGTTTTTACAATAATACCATTTTCCATCGTGTTATTAATGGTTTCATGATCCAAGGCGGTGGTTTTGAGCCAGGCATGGAACAAAAAAACACTAAAGCACCTATCAAAAACGAAGCTAACAACGGTTTAAAAAACAGCCGTGGTACCTTAGCAATGGCTCGTACTAACGACCCTCATTCAGCAACAGCACAGTTCTTTATCAACGTTGCTGACAACGACTTCTTAAACTTCCGTTCAGAACGTCCAGATGGCTGGGGTTACTGTGTATTTGCTGAAGTGGTTGAAGGTATGGACGTTGTTGACAAAATCAAAGGTGTCTCAACTGGCCGTAGCGGTTTCCACCAAGACGTTCCACGTGAAGACGTTATCATTGAAAAAGTGACTGTCAGCGAGTAAACCTGACGCATGTCCACTTACATCATTGCAGATTTGCATTTAAGTGAAGATGAACCGGCGATCACCGCCGGTTTTATCAACTTTATTCAACAGCAAGCCATCCATGCCGAAAGCCTGTATATTCTCGGCGATTTTTTCAATTATTGGGTGGGCGATGATGACAACAACCCGCTACATCAACAAGTTGCCAACGAACTAAAACAGCTTACAGATCGCGGAATACCCTGTTATTTCATTCATGGAAATCGGGATTTTTTAATCGGTAAACGCTATGCGAAACAGTGTGGCATGACCCTATTACCGCAAGAAACATTGCTCGAACTTTATGGTAAACGTATTTTAATTTTGCATGGTGATACATTATGTATAGACGATGCCGCCTATCAAAACTACCGTAAAAAAGTTCACACACCTTGGGTCCAACGGCTGTTTCTGCTACTCCCCCTCTTTGTGCGTCGCCGTATCGCGCAAAAAATGCGACAAAATAGCCAATATGCAAGCAGCATGAAAGCCGAGTCGATTATGGACGTCAATTCGCAAGCCGTTATTGATGCATTACAAAGGCACCAAGCGCAATGGATGATCCATGGTCATACTCACCGCCCTGCTATTCATGAGGTGAATATCGGTGGTGAATTGCATTATCGAGGTGTATTAGGTGCATGGCACTATGAAGGTTCTGCTTTTGTCATTAGCGAGCAAGGCATTGAACTGATTTTCTTTCCATTCGAGTAATTTTAATTAGCCCCAGAATTTCTCATCGCATACACGACTCGTTTGCTTAATTATTAATCACGCAAACGTTTTCCTGACTGCATTACCGTGATATGATCACCTTAATTCAATTTCCCCATCTTAGGGTCATGTTTTTTTCACTACAGGAAAGCACCAAATGACTGCCCAAGTTTCTGCTCAATCTGCGGCAAAAATCGCCATTGTTATGGGTTCGAAAAGTGATTGGACGACAATGCAGCACGCTGCTGATGTATTAAATGAACTCCAAATTCCTTTTCATGTCGAAATCGTCTCTGCGCACCGTACCCCGGATAAATTATTTTCCTTTGCTGAAAATGCGAAAAAAAATGGGGTTGATGTGATTATTGCAGGCGCTGGTGGTGCCGCTCATCTACCGGGTATGTTAGCTGCAAAAACCTTAGTACCTGTCTTTGGTGTACCAGTACAAAGCGCTGCTCTCAGTGGTGTCGACAGCCTATACTCCATCGTTCAAATGCCTAAAGGTATCCCTGTCGGCACACTAGCAATCGGTAAAGCAGGTGCAGCAAACGCAGCACTGTTAGCCGCTCAGGTATTAGCAATAAGTGATACTGCTATTTTCAACCGCCTTGCCGCGTGGCGTGAAGCACAAACCAATGATGTGCTAAACAACCCAGACCCGAGGGAAGCATAATGAAACCCGTTTGTGTGCTTGGTAATGGCCAACTAGGTCGCATGCTGCGTCAAGCGGGTGAGCCATTAGGTATCGCCGTTTTTCCTGTTGGGCTTGATGCAGAGCCGGAAGCCGTTCCTTATCAGCAAAGCGTCATCACCGCTGAAATTGAACGCTGGCCAGAAACACCTTTGACAAAAGAATTAGCTCGCCATAATGCCTTTATTAACCGTGATATTTTTCCACGTTTAGCGGATAGGTTCCCACAAAAAAGTTTATTTGATAGTTTGCAACTTTCCACTGCACCTTGGGCATTATTAGAATCCCCTGAACAATGGCCTGAATTATTTGCAACTTTAGGCGATTTCCTCATTGTAAAACGCAGAACTGGCGGCTACGACGGGCGTGGTCAATGGCGTGTTCGCCCTGGTGATGAAAAAGACTTACCCGCTGAAATTTACGGTGAATGTATCGTTGAACAAGGCATCCCTTTTGACGCGGAAGTGTCTGTCATTGGGGCCCGAAATGCAGAGGGGAAATCCGTTTTTTACCCAATTACTCATAATTTGCACCAAGAAGGTATTTTGCGAACGAGTGTAGCCTTCCCTAAGTCAACTAACCCGCAACAGGAACAAGCTCAAGCCATGCTCAGCGCGGTCATGGATGAGTTAGGTTATATTGGTGTGATGGCAATGGAATGCTTTGTCGTGGGCAATAACCTACTGATTAACGAAATTGCGCCTCGAGTACATAATAGCGGCCATTGGACACAAAATGGCGCATCCATTAGCCAATTTGAGTTACATCTACGTGCCATTTTAAACCTGCCAATGCCATCACCTGAAGTGTATAGTCCTGCTGTTATGGTCAATTTAATTGGTACGGATGTAAATATAAACTGGTTAAATTTCCCCCTAGTTCACCTTCACTGGTATGAAAAAGAGGTGCGCCCTGCTCGGAAAGTGGGCCATTTAAACCTTTCTCATCGCGACTGCAATCAATTGTCTGCAACACTTGCTGCTTTAGTTCCACTTTTACCAAATGAGTACAAAAGTGGCATTGAGTGGGCAAATGCAAAATTAGACTGGTACTCTCACCAATAAATAGGGAAAATAGCCCTATTCGATGCCCGAACCTATTTTCGGGCATTATGCTATTTACGCCGTCATCCAGAAAACAAATATCCTGATTTAAGGTGTGCGGCATTACTGGAGTCAATATGTCCTCGCAGCCTTTTAGTCCGTTTTATCAGTGGTGCATTCTTGTTCTATTAGGGCTGGTTTATTTTTTAGCCACTGCAACCACCTTTACATCTCTTGGTGTGGTTTTGCCTGAGATGATAAGTGAGCTCAAATGGAGTTGGAGTGAGGCTGGATTTGGTTTTACGCTACTGGGCTTAACTTGCGGGCTTGCGAGTTTTCTCCCTTCTCTACTGATCCGTAAAGTCGGTGTACGGGCCACTTTATTGCTAGGTACTAGTGTCTTTGTTGCGGGTTTTTATAGCCTTTATTCCACGCAAGCCATCAGCACCTATTTTTTAGGCACCGCATTAATTGGTATTGGTTTCACCTTACTCGCCACAGTTCCTGGGACTTACGTACTTTCACGGCTATTTGAAAAGCAATCCCTTGCCTTTGGGTTATATTTCACCATCGGGGGTTTGGGAGGCGTTGCAGGCCCTTGGATTTACTTTTACGCCTCAAACCAGTTAGGCTCTTGGCGTATGCATTGGGTTCTATGCGCCGTTTATCTGAGCATTGTCACGTTAATCACTATTTTTATGCTGCGTGAAGGTAAACAAGAACAAGAACACGCAAAAAAAGTGATGCAAAAACAAGTGAGTGATGCGAGTAAACCCATTTATCGCACTCCAGAAGTATGGACAGTCGGCAGAGCACTACGTACATGGCAGTTTTACTTAATTGCTGCAACTTATACCTCATTTTTATGGTGTGGTATTACCGTTAATAGCTTTGCTGTTGCCCATATTGAAGAGCGTGGTTTTGGCTTGACCGTGGCGGTTTCATTGTTAAGCACAATGGCATTTGTTAATGCATTCTCAAGACTTATTGGTGGAGCCGCTGGGGAATGGCTAGAACCAAAGAAACTATTAATTGGTAGCCTAATTACCATGGTATTAGGTGTTATCTTCCTCAGTATTGCCACCTCATGGCTATGGCTAATCTTGTTTGTGTTATGCGTTGGCATTGGCTACGGCATGACTTTTTTGGCATCAAGTGTTTTGCTTTCAAATTATTTTGGCCGAGGCCCATACCTAGAACTATTCTCTGTGGTGAATTTAATTTCAACCGTTGCTTGTTTAGCGCCTTTTATTGCTGGTGCAATAAAAGATTTCACAGGGAGTTTCACCCCTGCATTTTTGATTATTGCTGCGCCTGTTGTCGTGATTTTAGGTCTTACCTTGATGATGAAGCCCCCTGCACTCAATCACAAATAAAAATCCCGAGTGCTTAGCTCGGGAAAAATTAAAACCAAAGGGAAAACAAGTTTAAGACCAGATATTGGATCAAAACATACCGCTTATTTGTGCCACCGGAAAAATCAAAATGTGGCGCAAAATCAATTATGGTTTTAACAGCTCAGGAACTTTTAATAAGATAAATTCGTTATCATCCGCTTTATTTGGTTCACGACTGGATGAGAACGGGTAGTTATTATCATTGCCAACAATAATGTGTTCGCTATCAACCACATCAACGTTCTCTATGGTAAAGAATGGGAAAGTAAACACCCCGTCATTTAAAGGTTTTCTTGCCATATTGTTCGGGTCTTTGATATTCATTAAATCAATATAAGCCTGCTTATTTACTGGTTTGCCTATATTGTTATCTGAAAATTCAATACGATAAACACGCTTGAATTTAGCTAAATTACTAAAACAATTTTCAGTATTACTGCTTCCCGCCGTGCAGGCTTTATCTGCTGTACCTTCACCATTATCACGCTCAATGATTAGGCCGTGAGTATCATCAATAAGATTAAAATCACCAATGGCGTTTTGGTTATCTTCAAAGACATATAACCAACTTCTGCCAGTCCAATCTTGTTTTTTTACATCAAATTCAAGAATACGTGCTGCACGTTTGCCATCAACATTTTCATAATCTTGTTTGTCATCAAGCCAAATCGCCCCTTCTAGCATTGGATAGAGCTTAGAACCGTCTGGCGATGATGCCATACCTTCAAAACCTTTCGAACGGTTGACTTGGAAAGTCACTTTATCTGTGGGTTTGCCCGGTGTGGTGATTTGGTAGTGGTCAGGAGAAACGACTTTCTTTCCATCTACTTGCGTTTCAAACAAGGCTAATACCTTGCCATCCAAATCCATTTTGATTAAGTAAGGACCAAACTCATCACCAACCCATAAAGCACCATCCGCAAATTGAAAGCTTTCAGGATCAAAATCACTGCCTGTTAAATAGCGTTCTTTTGTACTTTCATTCGTAATATGAAAAGGGATAATTTTATCGGGATCATGGAAGAAAACCGTTTTTAATGGTGTCGTATTACCCGTTTGAAAATCAATGTCATATTGAGTGACATACAACATAGAGTCAGGAGAGTTTACTTTGTTGCCAAATCCATTATCAGTTAAAACCCAGTAAGTACCATCCGCCATGCGTTTGATACCCGAGTGCCCTTGACGTGGTTGGCCTTTAATTGGAATGTGCATTCCCGTTGGGCGATCTGCAGATTTACCTTCCACTTTCCCTAAACTATCTACACGAGCGCCTGTGGTAAATTTACCACTCACTTGCATGTCTGAAGGTGCATTTTCAGGTGTAGCGACAGTGGAATTAACCGGAAGAATGGAGTGACCCGCTAATGTAGCTGGCACTTCTTGTTGAGCAAACCCAGTGATGCTAAATGAAATTAAACTAGCCAATAAAGATAACGAGCCCAGTTTACGTTTAATAGAATAGTTATTCTGCATTATTATGTTTCCATTTTAAGGCTATCAATAATTGATGGCGGAATCATAACGTTGATGAATGAAGCTTTTATGAAGGATTGGAGACAGTTATTTTACTGAAAAACAGGTTGTTTTTAGAATATTCAATAAATAGGGGTATCAAGGTATTCCCCTAATACCACATACTCTAAATAATTCGAGTTACAGCTAGGCGACAAGCGAAGATAGACCGATGAGCATACATAAGTCTATGATCCGGCTATCTGAACGCAGTCAACAACGCTGCAACTCGAAGTATGACGAGTATTTAACTATTAGGTAAACGACGGTGCTGATTACCCGTCCCTAATAAACGCAGTCCTAACCACCCACCGCAAATAGACAATAAAATTGCCGCGCACAAAGGCAATAATACCCACATACGCCATTCAGGTTGCCATGGGAAATCAAACACTTTACTTTGCAACAGCCACAATGCAATTTCTGCTCCAAAAGCTGCGGCAAGCCCGGCCATTAAGCCAAGTAATGCAAATTCGCTCCATAGCGTTCTACGCATTAATTTTTTGCTAGCGCCTAATGTTCGATATACCACAAGCTCCCGCTCTCGCTGGCTCATCCCCACTTGAATTTGAGCCAATAGTAGCAATAACCCACAAAAAATAACCAGTACCACCATAACTTCAAGAGCTTGGCTAACTTGCTGAAGAATTTGCTGAATTTGGGTAATAATTGCGCCAGTATCGAGCACATTAATTGTCGGGTAATGACGGCTAAGTTGCGTCAATAGCTGCCCATCACCGTCATAGTGGAAGCTGCTCAGCCAGGTGGCCGGCATTTGAGAAAGACTTTCTTCAGAGAAAATAAAATAGAAGTTCGGTCGCAGGCTCTCCCAATCAACCGTACGAATACTACTGACTGTTGCACTAAAGACCTGAGCCCCTGCGTTAAATGTTAGTTTATCGCCTAATTTCAATCCGAGCTCTTTGACAACCGTTTGTTCGATCGAAACTTCTCCCGCTTTCGGTGGCCATGTCCCTTCGTCAATCACATTAGCTGGCGCTAAATCAGATTGCCAAGTTAAGCTCAATTCACGTCGCACCGTATTATTATTTGGATCACGTTGATCTGCCCATTCAATCGCTGACTGGTCATTAATATCGGTTAAGCGCGCTAACACCACAGGGTTGAACTCTGTTGGCTTGACATCAAACTCAGCCAATAACTTGGTAACAGGTTCAAGCTGTGACTGGTTCATATTAATTAAGAAATAGTTCGGGCTATCTGCGGGTAACTGTTGCTGCCAGCGATCAAGCAAATCACCACGTACTAAAATTAGCAGCGCCAATAACATAAATGATAGCGAAAATGCACTCATTTGTGTGATGGTTTGTAACGGCTGGCGCAATAGGCGACTAACGGATAAACGCAAACTTAATTGGCGAAACTTAATATGACGTAGCCCCCATAAGCCTACCCAACCAATCAGCGCAAGTAGAATGGCCACCACGACAATACCCGCTAAAATTGACCATAACAGAGGGTTTACGCCAGCAAAAATAAATAACCCACCAACCACAATTAAAATAACAATTGGCAGATAATAATACAGCGGCCAAACGGGTGATTTGGCATCTTCACGTAATACCCTTGAAGGCTGGGTTGCCATCAGTTGGTAATAAGGGCGACTGCCAACAATAATAGCAATAATGAATAATGTACCGATTGCCCAAACCCAAGGCATTAAACTCGCAGGTGGCAATTCCTTCGGCAACATAGCCCCTAAGATTTGCATTAAAATGCCTTCAAAAGCCAAACCTAATAATGAGCCGAGTAAAGCCGCAGCGATTAAAATCACTAACCACTGCCCAATAATCCACTGACGTAATGCGCTACGCCCTGCTCCTAGAGTTTTTAATACTGCGATTAGTTGATGACGGCTGCGGCAATAATGCGTCATTGAAACCACGACCGCAGCAATGGCTAGCAACAGTGTTAATAACACTGATAGCAATAAAAATTGTTGAGCACGTTGAAACGTTTTCCCTACTGCGCCGTTATCTTCGCTTAATGTATACCAACGTTGATCATTTCGCAGATCTTGCTCATATTTTTGTTGAAATGCATCAATCAGCTGACGATCACCGGCAAACATGTCGCGATACGTTAATCGGCTGCCTACTTGAATAGCCCCCGTTAGTGGCGCATCTTCAATCGCTATTAATACTCTTGGAGCAATCTGGAACGGGTTAAATCCGCTGTCGGGCTCTTGGATTAATTTACCCGAGACTTTTAGCGTTGCATCTCCGATATCAATGTTATCCCCTACATTGAGGTTCAATAATTCTAATAGCCGCGGAGCGACTAATATTTTCCCTTTTGTCGGGGTTAACCCAGCGGGTTCAGTGATAAGCTCGCCATATAATGGATATGCCTTATCTGCAGCTTTCACTAACACCAATTGTGGCCGAGCGTCTTCATCTTCTGTCGCATAAGCCATGGTAGAAAATGATATTTGTTGGCTGAGCGCTAAGCCCTCTTTTTGGGCTTCTTGTAACCATATAGGGTCGCTTGGATGAGAAGAGCGTAAAACTAAATCCCCCGCTAACAACTCACGGCTTTGGTAGCTCATGCTATTTTCAATGCGATCGCTAATTCGCCCTAAAGCCAATACACAGGCAACTGCAAGAGTAAGCGCAAGCCAAACAATCAATAACGAGGGTGTTTTCCATTCACGCCAAAACCAACGCCAAATCATGCTTCTTCCCTCAACTGCCCATCAACCAAACGCAAACGACGTTGGCAACGCGCAGCTAGCTCGTTATCGTGAGTAACCAAAATCAAGGTTGTTCCATGCTCTTTGTTCATCGCAAATAATAAATCTGCAATTTTATCCCCTGTATGGCGATCGAGGTTACCCGTTGGTTCATCAGCAAATAAAATCTGAGGGCGGCCATTAAAAGCTCGAGCAAGTGCAACGCGTTGTTGTTCCCCCCCTGACAACTGTGGTGGCATGTGTTTTAAGCGATCTTTTAAGCCTAAATCAGTCAGTAAACTCGCCGCGTGTTGATAACTTTCAGACTCAGATTCGCCACGTAGCAAAGAAGGAAGTTGCACATTTTCAATGGCATTTAAGGTTGGGATTAACATAAAAGATTGGAACACAAAACCGACACTTTGTGCCCGTAAACGTGCCCGTTGCTCTTCGTCCATTTTAGTGAGGTCTTGGCCTAATAAATTAACCGTTCCACTGGAGCCGTCATCCAACCCCGCGATAATCCCTAACAAGGTTGATTTCCCCGAACCAGACTCCCCAATTAAAGCAATTGTTTGCCCGGACTCGACAATTAGCTCAACACCTTGCAATATAGTCAGTTCATGTTCACCTTGGCCAACACGTTTAATGAGATGATGAACTTCAAGAATATTATTCGCCGACATATATTGGTATTTCTCCTGTTACTGACTGCAAGTGGGCACGCACTTGCGTCAACTAAGCTATTAATCTTAGGTGATAGCCTAAGTGCAGGCTACCGTCTACCGGCTGAGCAGGCTTGGGCCTCTTTGCTTGCCGAACGTTGGCAGAAACTTTCCCCACCCGTTGCTATTATTAACGGTAGTATTAGTGGGAATACCTCTGCGCAGGGGTTAGAACGCCTTTCCATGTTACTCGAACAAAACAAACCTAACTGGGTATTGATTGAGTTAGGTGCAAATGACGGCTTACAAGGTCTCCCAGTAGAACAACTTGAAGCTAATTTACAACAGATTATTAAGCAAATCGTGCAATCCGGTGCGAAACCGCTCTTAATGCAAATTCGTATTCCACCTAACTATGGAAAACGTTATACGACAAGTTTCGAAAAAGTCTATCCGAAATTGGCGCAAAGTAATCAAATTCCATTACTGCCATTTTATATGGAAACCGTGATAACTAAGCCTGAATGGATACAACAAGACGGTATTCACCCGACGGTTGAAGCCCAGCCATCCATTGCTGATTTTATGGAAAAACAACTTTCTGAACATATTTTACCGTCTAGTCAATAAAACAGACGTTAAACAAGGGGATTAAAACGCTCTTTTATACCCGAAATAGATTCAGTTGCATGAAACCAAGGTAAAGTTATGCAAACATCAGCACGAAACAAAAAATCAGTCCTAGTCACAGGTGCTTCAAGCGGTATTGGCTTTTGTGCTGCACAAACACTTCGCCAGCGTGGCTACCATGTTATTGTTGCCTGCCGTAAAGAAAGTGATATTTTGCGCCTGAAAGAACAGGGTTATGACACCGTCTCCCTTGACCTCGATGATAAAGATAGCATAGAAACAGCGGCTCAAACGGTGCTAACACTCTGTAATCATCGCCTTTACGGGTTATTCAACAACGCCGGTTTTGGGGTGTATGGGCCATTAAATAGCGTCAGCCGCGAGCAACTCGAAGCACAATTTTCCACTAATTTTTTTGGTGTTCACCAGTTAACTTTTTTGCTATTACCCGCCATGAGCGCGCACCATGAAGGCCGAATTATCCAAACCAGTTCGGTAATGGGGGTGATTTCAACCCCCGGCCGTGGCGCTTATGCAGCCAGTAAATACGCACTGGAAGCATGGTCTGATGCCTTACGCCTAGAGTTGGCAGGAACGGGGGTAAAAGTAAGCTTAATTGAGCCCGGCCCTATTCATACAGCATTTACTCAAAATGTTGAACAAACTCAAAAAGATAAGCCTGTTAAAAACCCAGGTATTGCCTCACGTTTTACCTTAACACCGGAACATGTGGTAGAAAAATTGATCCATGCGTTAGAAAGCCCGCGCCCAAAAGTACGCTATTCTGTCACGTTATTAACTGTCGCTGTGCGTATCTTAAAGCGTATTTTACCTGACAAAATAATGGATAAAATACTGGCAAATCAGGGGGAAAAAGCTTGAAAAAAGCAAAATCAGCCCCATTTTATTACCATCGCCCAAAAATTCTATTGATAACAAATTCAAAAGAGACTTCTTATGTTTGCTAACGCTCAGATAATTGATATTAACGAAACCAACCTACACCAAATCATTGAACAATCAATGAACTTACCTGTCATGTTTTACTTTTGGTCACCGCGTAGCCCTCATTGCCAAGATTTCGGTACTATGTTGGAAAAAATTGCCAACGACTACGCAGGGTCATTTATTTTAGCTAAAGTTAATTGTGATGAAGAACAAATGATCGCCAGTCAGTTTGGCTTAAAAGCGATCCCTACCCTGTATGTGTTGCAAAATGGTCGTCCTGTTGATGGCTTTGAAGGGCCACAACCCGAAGAGGTCGTACTGGAAATTTTATCTCGCGTGCTGCCAAGCCCAGAAGAAATGAAAGCAGCACAAGCCGCTGAATTAATAGCAGAAGGTAAAACACAAGAAGCGCTACCATTGTTAAAAGAAGCGCATCAGCTGAACCCAAAAAATAGCGAAATCACATTATTGTTGGCAGAAACCCAAATCGGTTTAAATCTTGTTGATGACGCACAAGCTACCTTAGAAGCAGTCCCATTACAGGATAAAGACAGCCGCTACCAAGGTTTAATCGCACAAATTGAATTATTAAAACAAGCTGCGGACACCCCTGAAATTCAGCAATTGCAAGATGAATTCAATCAAGATCCGCAAAATACAACGTTAGCTGTTCAATTAGCCCTAAAACTGCATGAAGTGAACCGCAACGAAGAAGCGCTGGAAATGTTATTCGGCTTTTTACGTACCGACTTGGGTGCAGGTGACGGCGCAGTGAGAAAAACTATGATGGACATTATGTCTGCCATGGGAACCGGTGATGCCATTGCCAGTAAATACCGTCGCCAAGTATATTCATTACTTTACTAATTAAGGGTTAAATATGGACTTGTTCGCCTTTGGTGCAATACCGATTATCATTTTTGTCGCTGTCGTTATTGTTTTTACCTGTGTTAAAACAGTACCGCAAGGCTTTCAATGGACAGTTGAGCGCTTCGGTCGCTATACCCGTACGTTACAACCAGGCTTGCATATTATTGTGCCATTTATGGACAAAATTGGCCGTCGTATCAATATGATGGAACAAGTCCTTGATATCCCATCCCAAGAAGTTATTTCTCGCGATAATGCCAACGTCACTATTGATGCGGTCTGCTTTATTCAAGTCGTTGACCCAGTACGTGCGGCCTATGAAGTCAGCAACCTTGAGCTTTCCGTACTAAATTTAACCATGACGAATATTCGTACCGTATTAGGTTCCATGGAACTAGACGAAATGTTGTCGCAACGTGATTCCATTAATAGCCGTTTATTACACGTGGTGGATGAGGCAACTAACCCTTGGGGTGTCAAAATTACCCGTATCGAAATTCGTGATGTGAAGCCACCAAAAGAATTAATTAGTGCGATGAATGCGCAGATGAAAGCTGAACGTACCAAACGGGCTGATATTCTTGAGGCTGAAGGTATCCGCCAAGCAGCAATTTTAAAAGCTGAAGGTGAAAAACAGTCACAAATTCTCAAAGCTGAAGGTGAACGCCAATCCGCATTTTTACAAGCCGAAGCACGCGAAAGAGCTGCGGAAGCGGAAGCAAAAGCAACACAAATGGTATCTGAAGCGATTGCCGCTGGTGATATGCAGGCGATTAACTACTTTGTGGCGCAAAAATACACCGATGCACTGACCAGTATTGGTTCTGCCGAAAACAGCAAAGTCATCATGATGCCATTAGAAGCCAGTAACTTAATGGGCGCAATTGGTGGAATTACTGAGCTAATCGGTGAAAGCAAGAAAACCGGTGCCATAAAAAAACAGGTAAAAGAATGATAGAGCTTATCAGTGCTCAACCCGCATGGTTTTGGCTGTGTCTTGGTGGGCTATTGCTGATTGGTGAACTTCTTGGTACCGCAGGCTATCTTTTATGGTCGGGTATTGCTGCGGTGCTTGTTGGGGTTATCGTTTGGGCTCTGCCATTCATCGGTTGGGAGTGGCAAGGGATCTTGTTTGCCATTTTTACCGTTGTCTCTGCTGTGTTATGGCGCAACTGGTTGAGGAACAAGCAAAAAAATAAGGCAGATAACGTCAATCAAATCAGTCATCAACTGATTGGTGTGAAAGGCCGTTTGTTGTCAGATACCGAAGAAGGCTTTAGCCGAGTACGCCTTGCAGATGGTAGTTGGCGCGTGTATAGCGACACGCCATTAAGCGCCAACACAGAAGTGGTGGTCATCGCAGTAGACGGTATCACCTTGCAGGTTAAACCTTCTCATGATGACAACACCCACGTGCCAAGTGGTCAATAATCGGGCAATCTGCGCCATCATCCCCAGGGCATACGTCCACGAGCTCTTGTAATGTATCTCGAATGGCAGACAATTTAACGATTGTCTGCTCTATTTCATTTATCTTAGCTATCGTTGTCGCCTTTACATCAGCACTATGTCGGATTGGGTTGCGAAATAAACCTAATAGTTCGCCACATTCATCCAAGGTAAAACCCACATCTTTTGCCTGTTTTAGCAATACGAGTTCGTTTAGATGGCACTCCTGATAATAACGGTAGCTATTTTCCCCTCTTTCAGGTGGTGTAATTAGCCCTTTGTCTTCATAAAAACGAATAGCTTTTGCAGTTAGCCCCGTTTTTTTGGCAATTTCACTAATATTCATAATTCCTCTTGACCTTAACCTTGCTGGAAGGTGTAACCTTTGTTCATTGTCGAATTATAGACCTAATTGTAGATAAAGTTATAGACCCAATACATCAAACGGGTTTTGGAGGCTGCAAAATGAGTAACATGATTATTTTAAAATTACAGGGGCTAAGCTGCATGCACTGTGTCGGCTCAGTCACTAAAGCGCTCGAAGGGCGCGGTGATGTCACTAACTTAAAAGTCACTATCGATTATGCCGTAATGGAAAGTGATGCCAATGTGGCTGACTTAATTAAAACCATCGTTGACGCAGGTTATGAAGCTGAAGTGGCTACAACCCCTGATATCGAGTTACAGCTTTCTGGCCTCAATTGTATGAAATGTGCAGGTAAAACACAAAAAGCACTCGAAGAGGTTGATGGCGTTGCTGCTGCCGTTGTCGATACCACCAGCGCCAAAGTATACGGTTCTGCTGATGCACAAGCGTTAATCGCCGCTGTTCAACAAGCGGGTTACAACGCAGAACTAGCTCAAACAAAAGCGATCACTTTAGCCCTTTCGGGTCTAAGTTGCATGAAATGTGCCGCTAAAACACAGCAAGCACTAGAAGCAGTCGATGGTGTTCAAAGTGCAACTGTCGATACCCAAACCGCTGTTGTCCAAGGTACGGCATCCGCAGAATCCCTAATTGCTGCGGTTCAAGCCGCTGGCTACCAAGCAACTGTGGGTGAATCTCACCCAAAAACTGAGCCGCTGAGTACCACAACTGAACAGCCGGAAGCTGATTCAGCGGCAATCTGTGAGATCCCGGCACAAGAGTCTGATTTAGGTGAACAACCTGAAATTAGCCCAATGGATGACAGTGTGCAGTTACTGCTTGATGGCATGACCTGTGCCAGTTGTGTCAACAAAGTCCAAAAAGCCTTAAATAGCGTACCAGGCGTTGAAAATGCACGTGTCAACTTAGCTGAGCGCAGTGCTTTAGTCACCGGAACTGCTGAGCCGAATGATTTAATCGCCGCGGTTGTTAAAGCAGGTTATGGCGCGGAAATCATTCAAGATGAAGCTAAACGCCGAGAGCGCCAACAGGAGGTCGCGCAAGCCAATATGCGCCGCTTCCGCTGGCAATCAGCATTAGCACTTGCCCTTGGTATCCCTGTGATGGTGTGGGGGATGATGGGCGATAACATGGTGCTGACTGAGCAAAACCATACCATTTGGCTCACCATTGGTGTATTAACCCTTGCGGTCATGATATTTGCAGGTGGGCACTTTTATCGAAATGCATGGCAAAGCCTAAAAAATGGCAGTGCGACCATGGACACCTTAGTCGCGCTAGGAACAGGGGCGGCTTGGCTCTATTCTATTGTAGTCAATATTTGGCCTGAATGGTTCCCAGACCAAGCCAGACACCTTTATTATGAAGCCAGTGCCATGATCATCGGTCTTATTAACCTAGGTCATGCCTTAGAACAACGAGCTCGCCAACGCTCATCCAAAGCCCTTGAACGCTTGCTAGACCTGACGCCGCCAACGGCCCGTGTTGTCACAGAACAAGGCGAAGTGGATATGCCGCTGGAGCAAGTCAAAAAAGGAATGGTTTTACGCTTAGCAACGGGTGACCGTGTCCCTGTTGATGGTGAAATTATCGAAGGCGAGGTTTGGTTAGACGAAGCCATGCTAACGGGTGAACCGATCCCTCAGCAAAAAAGCAAAGGGGATCAAGTCCATGCGGGAACTGTTGTACAAGATGGTACCGTACTATTTCGTGCCGCTGCTGTCGGCAGCCAAACGACTTTAGCGCGCATTATTCACCTTGTTCGCCAAGCACAAAGTAGTAAACCACAAATTGGCCAGCTTGCTGACCGTATTTCTGCTGTGTTTGTACCGGTCGTTGTGGCTATTGCCTTAATTTCAGGTGCAATTTGGTACTTTATTGGGCCTGCACCACAAATTACTTACGCACTCGTTATTACCACAACGGTATTAATCATTGCGTGTCCTTGTGCGCTAGGCCTTGCAACGCCAATGTCGATTATTTCTGGCGTGGGCCGAGCGGCTGAGTTTGGCGTATTAGTGCGCGATGCGGATGCATTACAGCAAGCAAGTGAGTTAGACACCATTGTCTTTGATAAAACAGGTACATTGACTGAAGGTATGCCACAAGTTACGGATATCCATGTATTTAATGGGTTCGAACAAGACACCGCCTTACAGTTTGCCGCTTCATTAGAAAATGGTTCTAATCACCCACTGGCTCGCGCTGTTTTAAATCGCGCAAAAGGCTTAACACTGCCCGCTAATCAGCAGTTTAGAACCTTAGCAGGGTTAGGTATTAGTGCAATAATTGATGGAAAAACTATTTTATTAGGTAACCAAAAACTGTTAGCACAAAATAATGTTGATACCCGTGATATTGAAGAAACACTACACCAACAAGCCACTCAAGGTGTCACTCCCGTCTTACTGGCTGTTGATGGTAAAGTTGCCGCGCTGTTATCTATCCGTGACCCATTACGAGAAGACAGCATAAGTGCGCTGGCGCGGTTGCACAAACAAGGTTTCCGTTTAGTCATGTTAACCGGGGATAACCCAGTAACAGCTAACGCGATAGCCAAAGAAGCGGGTATTGATGAAGTGATTGCAGGCGTTATGCCAGACGGTAAATCCGCCGCAATTGAAGCCTTGCAAGCCAAAGGGCACAAAGTTGCAATGGTGGGTGATGGCATCAATGATGCCCCTGCTCTAGCCCGAGCTGACGTTGGTATTGCGATGGGTGGCGGCAGTGATATCGCGATTGAAACTGCATCCATTACCCTAATGCGCCAAAGCTTACATGGTGTTGCCGATGCGGTGTCTATTTCAAAAGGAACACTGCGTAATATGAAGCAAAACCTATTTGGTGCCTTTATTTATAATACGTTAGGTATCCCGATTGCCGCTGGTATTTTGTACCCAATAACGGGAACATTACTAAACCCTGTCGTTGCAGGTGCAGCAATGGCATTATCATCGATTACAGTAGTCAGTAACGCAAACCGTTTACTACGCTTTAAACCTGAAAAATAATAGCTTAAAGTGGGAGGAACTGATGTTCTTCCCACTTTTTAATGATTGATATTGTTCATCTCTAAACCTTCTCTCTACAACACTTCATTTTCATACTAATACTAAGTAAAAATTGTATTATCTTATATGTCATTAATATCAAGCTAAGTCTATACTAGTAAATAGTTAGTTATTTCATATTTGGAGAGCAAAATGCTTAATATTGATCGTGAAAAACTTGCCAAACTTGCGGGTGAAGAGTTTAAAAAACAACGTACATTTTTGGTGATATTATCCATTTTATTATTAGCGGGCGGAATTTTTTGTATCATCAACCCAATGATATCGGGTATCGCTGTCAGTACCGTACTGGGTGTGCTCCTGATTATTGGTGGCGTTGGCGCGATTGTGAGCATTCTAAGTACCGTGATCTATACCGGTTGGTCTCGACTGTTTGGTTTTATCATTGGTCTTATTTATATTATTGTCGGCTACTCTTTCATTAAAGACCCGTTGCAGAGCCTAGTCGCGTTGGCTATTTTAGTGGCGGCTTTATTTATCATCGGTGGGGTTATTCGGTTATATGTCGGCTTCCAACAAATTAGCTCAGCCGGCGGCTGGTTACAAATCATCATCGGGCTGTTAGATTTCTTCATTGCTTATTTACTCATCGGTAATGGCCCAATTACATCAATTACTTTACTGACAACCCTAATTGGCATCGAAATGGTGTTTAGTTCTTTTAGTTTATTCACGTTGCTCAGTGTATTTAAAGGTATTAGTAAAAATAATTAATCCTATCATGCCCCTTAATAGGGGCATTTTTTTACATTATTTCACCTCCACGATGACACCAATCGGCTAAAAAATGCGTAATCGACGATGAGCATTCGCAAATTGCGGTAAGATTGTTTACCCTAAGAAAATGAGAAATAACGCAGGAACGAAATCGTGGGTAACTTGTTTGAAAATTTAAAGAATTGGCTTCATACAGAAACTGCTCCGGTTTACCCTTACCCTGCTGTTGATATTCGGCTATCAAAAAAACTGAAATTGCACATTGTGGGTAGCATTCACATGGGAACAGAAACGATGTTTCCTTTGTCTGCCACATTATTAGACAAACTTAATCTCGCAGATGCCTTGATTGTTGAGGCGGATATCACTGAAACCCACTCTCCATTTCCTAGCGATGATATCGCTGAGCTTCTTCCTGTTGAACAACGGCTAACTCGCGATGAATATCACCTTTTTCAACAATATTGTTTAGAGCTCCGCCAATCCCCCGAGCGTTTTGATACCTTACCCTCATGGCAAATTGCCCTGATTTTGCAAGCGACCCAAGCCCAAGAACTCGGGCTAAGAGGCCACTATGGCATTGACTACCAACTTATCCGTAATGCGCAATCACAACTCAAACCAATTATTGAACTAGAGGGCACTGCCTCTCAAGTTGAATTGCTGCTTTCTTTGCCTAATAATGGGTTAGCGTTATTACAAGACTCGCTGAACCACTGGCGTGCAAACGCGCGCTCGCTACAAACGATGATAGGCTGGTGGTTAGACTACCAACCCAATAATCGTACCGCTTTACCCAATACCTTTAGCGAAGACATTTATCAGGTATTGATGAAGCAACGAAATGCGAATTGGAACGAGCAGCTTAGATCACTCCCTGATGGTAACTATGTGGTCGCCGTTGGTGCGTTACACCTGTTTGGTGAAAATAGTCTGGTAGAATATTTGCGAAACTAAGTTATAAATAGAAGGCTCAAAATGACCCCAGCCGTAAAATTACTCGAAAAACAAAAAATTTCCTTCACATTACACCCCTACGATCACGACCCAAATGAAAGTAACTTTGGTGATGAAGCAGTACGAAAACTTGGGTTAGATGCCAAGCAAGTGTTTAAAACCTTATTAGTCGCACTCAATGGCGATCAAAAAACATTAGCCGTGGCCGTAACACCTGTTTCAGGGCAACTAGATTTAAAACTGGTTGCTAAAGTGTTTAAAGTCAAAAAAGTTGAAATGGCAGACCCACAAATCGCTCAAAAAACAACGGGGTATTTGCTTGGGGGCATTAGCCCATTAGGTCAAAAAAAGCGCTTACCAACAGTCATTGACGACCAAGCTCAGCAATATGCCAGTATGTTCGTTTCAGGTGGAAAACGTGGTTTAGATATTGAACTTGCTCCTAACGATCTCGCCAAAGTACTGAATGCAACCTTCGCTGAAATACGTAAATGATATTAAACCCGTGACAGTCGCAGCGACGATTGAATGGTTATCGTCTCAAGAAGGTGGTAGGCAACAGCCGCCAGCAATTGGGACTTATTATGCTGTTGCTCGTTTCAGCCTCAAACCCGATGAATCTTGGAGTGTGATATTCCAGCTAGCGTTTCATTTACGCAATAGCCATAATCGACAAATAAGCCGAGGAACTGTGCGTTTTCTTGTTGATCATGCGCCTCATGAATATTTATTACATTATCATTCATTTGATATTTATGAAGGCCCTCATTTAGTCGCTCATGCTTTTTTGCTCTAAATAATGACGATAAAAAGCCCCACCGCGAGCGGTGAGGCTTTCAAGGTAATAATGATTTAATTATTTATTATTATAAATAATCTCACCTTTTGGTTCATAATCTGCCGCTTTCAGCGGGGAATGTTTTTCAATATACCCTTTGAGCACTTCCGCATCGACAAAGCCGGTATTAACGTAGTTAGGATGGTTGTCAATTTTCGGGTAACCGTCACCACCAATCGCATTGAAATTCAACGTTGCCATACGATAAGTTTTGGCTGGGTCAACAGGCTTACCATCAATTTTGACATCACTAATCGTGCCATCTTTATTCAGCGTTAAGTTCACGTTGTAGAACTGGCCATACGCACCTGCATCCGGTTTCATATTCGCAACTGCGGTCAGGTATGGGATAACTTCATCCCCTTTGAAATCGACATAAACTAACTCATTAGCAAACGGCTGAACCTTGAGCACATCTTTATAAGTGATATCGCCACTTTCGATAGAGTCACGAACACCGCCGCCGCTCATAATCGCAAAATCAGCCCCTGCGCGTTCTTTTTGTGCGGCTAACAGAAGGTGCCCCATATTTGTTTGCACAAAACGCACTTTACTGCGATCACCTTCAAGTTTACCTTCAACTGAGCCCACTTTAACACTCAATTGCTTGTCACCTTTTTCTTGATAAGGTGTCAATAATTTCATCATGTCAGGGTTATGAGCAATTTCTTGCGTATAATAAACACGCTCGCTAGTCCCATCTTCTTTTGTCACTTTTTTCTTCAAGTTAATTGGGATTAACTGGTAGTGTTTCAGCGTAAACTTGCCATTTTTAAATTCAAAATCTGCACGACCAACATATTTACCCCATTCATGGGCTTGCACAATCCAAGTTCCATTTTGGTTATCTGGCGCACACGGTGTACCTGGTACATAATCCTCTTGTTTGTAGTTTTTCTTTTCTTGAGACATACAAACAGGGTCTTGTGAGTGACCACCCACTATCATATCTAAATAGCCAGCAGGTAAGCTGCGCGCCATTTCTACATCGCCCGGAGCATTTGAACCATGATTACCATCATCATAGTGCCCCATATGAGTTGCTGCGATGATAATGTCTGGTTTTTCTGTTGCGCGAAGCTCTTCAACCACTTTTTTGGCTTCGTCCGCAGGCACACGGAATTCGACATCAGGGAAATTGGCAGGGTTACCGATACGCACTGTGTCGTCGGTTGTCAGCCCCATAACAGCAATTTTCACACCTTGTTTATCAAAGATTTGGTAAGGTTTGAAAAGGCGTTTACCTGTGCTGCTTTGATAAATATTGGCAGATAAAAACGGAAAAGTTGCCCATTTTTCTTGCTGACGCAACGTCTCAAGTGGGTTATCAAACTCGTGGTTCCCTAATGCCATTGCATCGTAACCGACTAAGTTCATTCCTTTAAAATCGGGTTCTGCATCTTGTAAATCAGACTCTGGTACACC
Organism: Providencia sp. PROV004; assembly: GCF_011045615.1. NCBI lineage: Bacteria > Pseudomonadati > Pseudomonadota > Gammaproteobacteria > Enterobacterales > Morganellaceae > Providencia > Providencia sp. PROV004. The sequence goes on along the minus strand of NZ_CP042859.1, from coordinate 1,258,740 downwards.
GGTATTAATATCACCACCAGAGAGCAGTAAAACACTGCCGCCTTGTTTAGCGACTTCGTCACGAATTTCATCAACTACCGTTTTTTGCGCCGCTAAACCATATTCACCATGGTCGTTATGCCAGAAGTGGCCGTGATGGTCATTGGTATGCAAAATGGTAATATTGTATGTTTTGTCTTTTTCCCACGCATTTGCCATAGTTGCGGGTATTAACGCTAACGATACCGTTAATGCGCATGCCTTAAATGCAAACTTCATACATTTCTCCCTGCTGGTATAGGAATTTTTATACAGTCATATTAGATTATAGTTTGTCACTACCTGCTGTCTTATAGCATAAAAATATGAGCAGGATTTGATACCTATTGCAGAATAAGAAATTCGTTTCATAAAAATGAGATCGCCATCAAATAATTTACGAACACTAGTTATTCACGTGATTTATTTATTTATTTAAATAAATTGTATTTCAGTTATATTGATAACAATTATGTAACACATAAAGTTGATAATGACATGAGTGAGCAAACCACAACACCCAACAACCCAAGCCCGTCAAAGCCATTAAATAAAACAGGGAAAACGGTCTTTAGTATCCTAACCGCGATCAGTGTCTCTCATTTACTTAATGATATGATCCAGTCACTAATCTTAGCGATTTATCCTTTATTACAATCTGATTTTTCACTGAGTTTTGCCCAAATCGGGATGATAACCCTTACTTATCAGATTACTGCATCACTGTTACAACCGATTATTGGCTACTATACGGACAAACATCCACAACCTTATTCCTTGCCAATAGGAATGAGCTTCACGCTAACGGGGCTAATCTTGTTAGCGATGGCAGAAACTTTCCCGACCATATTACTTGCAGCCGCATTGGTTGGAACCGGTTCTTCTGTCTTCCATCCTGAATCTTCTCGTGTGGCGCGTATGGCTTCAGGCGGTCGTCATGGTCTGGCGCAATCCTTTTTCCAAGTCGGTGGTAACTTAGGTGCCTCCCTTGGGCCACTACTTGCAGCACTGATTATTGAACCATACGGAAAAGGCAACATTGGTTGGTTCTCGCTTGCAGCCCTGCTTGCGATTGTTATTTTATTGCAAGTTAGCAGCTGGTACAAACAACAACACCGCGCTGCAAGTAAGAAACCACTCAATTCAGGGAATGTTAAAGTCTTACCACGAAAGACAATTATTGGCTCTTTGGCGGTACTGTTAATTCTGATTTTTTCAAAATACTTTTATTTGGCGAGCATCAGCAGCTATTACACCTTTTATTTGATCGATAAGTTCGGTGTTTCTGTGCAAAATGCGCAAATTCATTTGTTTGTTTTCTTATTTGCCGTAGCCGCTGGTACTATGATTGGCGGGCCAATAGGCGACAAAATAGGGCGTAAATACGTTATTTGGTTCTCAATCCTTGGAGTTGCACCATTTACCTTAATTTTACCCTATGCATCCCTCTATTGGACTGGGGTACTTACCGTCATCATTGGTATGATTTTAGCCTCCGCATTTTCGGCTATTTTAGTCTACGCACAAGAGCTGATCCCCGGTAAAACCGGCATGGTATCAGGGTTGTTCTTTGGATTAGCATTCGGTATGGGAGGTGTTGGTGCGGCAGTTTTAGGCCATATCGCAGACCAGACCAGTATTGAACAAGTTTATCATTATTGTGCTTTCTTACCATTACTTGGGATTTTTACAGTATTGCTACCAAATATTGGTAACAAATAGATTTATTTTCTTATTTTACCTATACTTACCTAAAAATAAGTATGGGTCTTTCCTTCCATAATCTCGATAAATTTCAGATAAAAATCTCACAAACACAAAGCTTGTAACGATTTAGCTCCTTTAACCTGCATTTTTTTTAAAAACATTTCATTTTTTTAAGGAAATTTATCTCAAAAAAAGTTAGAATATAAAAACATGCAATTTGCATTTTAAAATGAAGGCCTCATTTTAAAAGTCAACGGCATGTACCCACCTTTCTATTTTTATACTAACCAGAGGAGACTAAATGGAGCATTCAACGCCCTTAATCACAACCATTGTTGGTGGTCTCGCCCTTGCATATTTGTTAGGTATGATCGCACAGCGATTAAAAATTTCCCCTTTAGTTGGCTATCTTGCAGCCGGTGTCCTAGCAGGCCCATTTACCCCTGGGTTTGTTGCTGATGCAGCACTGGCACCTGAACTTGCTGAAATCGGTGTTATCTTACTGATGTTTGGGGTAGGCCTACATTTCTCATTAAAAGATTTACTTGCTGTTAAAGCCATCGCCATTCCCGGAGCTATTGCTCAAATCGCAGTAGCAACCTTACTGGGCCTTGGCCTATCGATGTTATTTGGCTGGGGAATATTTACAGGCGTTGTATTTGGCCTATGTTTATCAACTGCCAGTACCGTCGTATTACTTCGTGCATTAGAAGAACGTCAATTGATTGAAAGTCAGCGTGGGCAAATTGCTATAGGCTGGCTGATTGTTGAAGACTTAGCGATGGTCTTAACACTCGTTCTACTGCCTGCGGCGGCAGCTATCATGAACACGGATGATGCCAGCTTCAGTGAGCTCGCATTAGGCCTTGCATGGACAATTGGTAAAGTTGTTCTATTCATATTTATTATGATTGTCGTGGGCCGTAAAGTAATCCCATGGATTTTATCGCGTACCGCATCAACAGGTTCTCGTGAGCTATTCACTCTTGCTGTTCTCGCACTCGCATTAGGCATTGCCTATGCTGCTGTGGCTATTTTTGATGCTTCATTTGCCCTTGGTGCGTTCTTCGCAGGAATGGTATTAAATGAGTCTGAACTCAGCCATCGCGCCGCACAAGACACTCTGCCACTACGTGATGCCTTTGCCGTACTGTTCTTTGTATCAGTTGGGATGCTGTTCGACCCAGTCGTATTAATTGAGCAGCCTCTGGGAATTTTAGCCGTTCTCGCCATTATCATTATTGGTAAATCCGCAGCTGCCTTGGTACTTGTTAGGATGTTTGGCCATTCACGACGAACCGCATTAACTATTTCAGTTAGTCTTGCGCAAATTGGTGAATTTGCCTTTATCTTAGCCGGAATGGGGTTAACCCTAGGTGTCATGGATAAAGACGCGCAAAACTTGGTGTTAGCGGGTGCAATTGTCTCTATTATGCTGAACCCTGTGTTATTTAGCTTATTAGATAAGTACCTTGAGAAAACCGAAACTATCGAAGAGCAACTGCTGGAAGAGACTCTGGAAGAGGAAACCCAAGTTCCTGTCGATATCTGCGGCCACGCCATCATCGTTGGTTACGGCCGAGTAGGTGGCATGCTTGCAGACAAACTGCGTAGAAGGGAAATTCCGGTTGTCGTTGTTGAAGATACCCGCTCTCGGTTTGAAGAACTTGCTGAAAATGGCTTTAGCGCAATCTTAGGTAATGGTGCCAATAGAGAAATTATTAGCCTTGCCCGTATTGAATGCGCCAAAACATTGCTCTTAACTATCCCTAATGGTTATGAAGCCGGTGAAATTGTCGCAACCGCGAAAGAAATGAACCCAGATGTCACTGTGATTGTTCGTGCACATTATGATGATGAAGTCAGCTTTATTAAAGAACGAGGAGCAGACCATATCATTATAGGTGAACATGAAATTGCAAAATCCATGGCGACACTCATGTGCAATGATGTGGAAGAGTTCGGTTGTTCTATCGATGATATGATTGATGGTGACAATGATAAAAAAGGTGAAGGCAAAAGTTTAGATGATTATCTAAAACCCGCTCATTAACCTCTATTTCCATTAATAAAAAAAGGAAGCCATTGCTTCCTTTTTTATTACATTGAAATTTATACGCTTATTATTTCTATCCACTCTAGATAGTTTATCTTCGGTTTTTACTTTCCCTCATCGTTCACTCTAAATAGTGAGCGATAAACTCATCCCCAGTCCAAACTGGCAGCCCTTGGTCTTCAAAAAACTGAATTTCAGCTGCAACACCACCGCTTTTTTCCCAGCCAGGTAATGTCAGCACAATTAAACCATCACACCGCTTTAGAAATTCCATATCAATAGAAGACCATGCGACTTTTTGTCCTTGTGAGGCTAAGTATTGGTTAATTGGATGGGTCATTGTGATTTGGCTATAGGTAGCGATACCTTTAAGCGCCAGTTCTGCTGCAAATTTAGTGCATTTAGCAAAGCGCATTTCTACAACATTGCTATCGGGGTCTGAATAAGGGCAAGCAATAAAATAAAGGCTCATAATCTTTCCTAGGTGTTGTTAATTTTCGATGAACATTTTTTAGTTAAAGCAACCCCATGAAAAATAATTAATTATTTTCCACAGGGAGTGTTTAATTTATAGAATTAAAACTTATTCAACGTCCGCAACAATAATTTTCGTTTTAGGATGTTTTTTACTTTCAGGTAATTTAAATTCTTTGCTGGTTGTCACTAAATAATCAATATTGTCCCAACTTGTCACAAAATTAATCGCATGTTTATTCGCTTTCGTGCCATCCGCTAACACCATTAATTTATCGCTGTTTTCCATCATCTTTTGTGCGATTGCCGCTTCGTCGACGTGCTGATCCATCACGCCATGCAATGCGTGTATCGCCCCTGCCCCAATGACTGCATAATCAGCAAAAAACTCAGCAATATTTTTTAGTGCAATAGCCCCTAAGCACGCATTTTGCGCTGCGTTAAATTGCCCTCCAATCAAAATCGTTTCGATAGTTGAGTTTTCTTGTAACGTATTTGCCAATAACGGCGAATTTGTAATAACGGTTAAGTTATCAATCAATTTGATTCTTTGGCTAAATTCAAAGGTGGTTGTGCCAAAATCAATAAACAATGTGTCTCCAGGTTTAATCAGCTCAGCCGCTTTCGCCGCAATCGCTTTTTTCTCATCAACTGCGGCTTGTGCTCTTTCCGTAAAATTACGCTCAAATTTTGATTGAATATTGACAGCCCCACCATGGACTTTTTTCAGTAACTTCTGTGTTTCAAGCTTACTAAGGTCACGACGGATGGTTTCTTGCGCGACATTAAAATGTTTAGCAAGCTCCTGTACGTAAACCTGCCCTTGAGTAGAAAGCAGCTCAATGATGGTTTGATGACGTACTTTTGAGGAACGTCCCTCACACATAGTTTAATCCTTCTTAACCATTTAACTTTCCAGCACTATACAACAGTGATACTAATTTCAGTAGCTTCCTGCTGTATTTTTGTTAAATCAATATTTTTCAGTAAAATACGTCGTGTTGGTAAACAGCGATGGCGTTTTTCATATAACAGGGTATCCCCTGCCATAACACGAATAGTTCCGTTCACTGGCTGTTCAACTTTGATATTAAAATCAATTTGTCGCACTGATAAATTATCCATATCAATACACGCTGGAACACTAAAACAAATTTTCTCATTAACTTGTACAGGAATACGCTGGGTAACTTTGACATGTTGTTGGTGATGATTTGCTAATAAATCGTCTGCAATATATCCGCCAGTTATAAGACCTTCTTGGTAACATTGGTCACCCATATCGGCTGGATGCAACATATTGCCAGCGGCATAGTAGCGAGTATCAGAGCAACGCCCATATTGGTCTGTTACCGGTTTTCCTGTCGCCGCATCAAAGCTCAAATGGCTTTTACGGATTAGCGTATTTTCACCCACAAATTGCCCCGTAAAAATGACCGAATCACACATGATTTTGTGGCTTTTACCTTTCGTTTCAACAACCACATATTCCACACGATCTAAGCCACCAATTTCAGTAATTTTACTATTTAAATAAACGGGGGTTCCCATCGCTTTAGCAAATAAAGTCGCGGGTTTAAAAGCTAAAATCCGCTCACCACTTTCAATCATCGCTTGGGCTTTAACGCCTGCGTTTTTTAGTGTCCATAGCGCAGAAAAACTCACTAATTCACTGCCTACAATCACGGGATTACGGCAAGGCTTCTTGCCATTTAAATAAACAAATTGCTGTAATGCCCCTGCGGTTAAAATTCCTTGTGGCCGCAAGCCTGAAACTAAGCGCGGATGGCGAGGTGTTTCTCTTACCCCTGTCGCTATCAAAACCCGTTTAGCTTGCATTTCAACAAGACCTTCTGGTGTTGAAACGGTTAATTTCCCATTAGGTTGTAACGCAGTCACCGTGCTACGGGTAAAAATCGGGGTATCTCCCAATTGATTAACAATTTTTTCAGCAAATTGGTTGCCTTTCATCGGCCGTTTAAAAGCTAAAATGCCAAAAGTTGGGTGCTGGCAGTGACGTGGAACGCCACCAGCATGGGCTTCACGCTCAATGATGGCGATATTTTGTATACCACGACGACGTAGTGCCTGTGCCGCAGCGACACCTGTAGGGCCCGAGCCAATGATAATAACATCATAATTTACACTCATTTTACGGCCTCCACTGCCAATGTGTGGTCGAAGCGACCATTAATAATTTCAGCCACCTGACTACTACAATAAAACCCATTACAACGCCCCATCATCACTCGCGTTCTGCGGCGTAAAGCCCCTAAACACTCAGGAGGAATATCCGAATCAAATGCGGCTTCAATCTCCCGCTGGGTCACTAATTCACAATGGCAAACAATACCGCCATTACTTTTACATTGGTAATCCCGTTGATGATATTCAGAAATCATTGGCATAGTTGGCCAAATCAGTACTTCTGGTGGTGATAGCTCAAAAAGCGGTGTGAAATTCTCTTGGTACAATTTACCAAGATAGCTTGCCACCCCTAAGGCCGAAGTTAAACCTGTGGAACGAATTCCCCCTGCACATATCCACTGTTTTTCTGGATAGTCATTAATGCGGTAATATTTTTCTTCTGTAGCAGGGCGTAACCCCGCATAGGTTGCGGTCACACTGTAATTGTGCAATGAAGGTAACATGCGAGAACCTTGGGCAATTAAGTCCTCAAGCACTTCTTGTTTTACCTCTGCTTTCCAGCGGTCATCCTGTTCTTCCGCTGTAGGGCCAAGCAAGAGGTTGCCGAAGATGGTTTTCGATAGCAATACACCTTTTGTGATAGCAGTCGGCACTGGTAGGATAATCGCATTGATATCCGCTGCTGCCGCTTTGTCATAAACAAGAAATTGCCCTTTACGTGGCTTTATTTGGAACGGTGATGGGTGGCAAATTGATTCGACAATATCCCCATTAATTCCTGCACAGTTAATGACTAAACGGGCAGAAAACTCACCTTTTGATGTGGTTAAATGCCATAGTCCATCATGGAGTGTTCCACCATTAACCTCACAATGAAAGCGGTACTCAGCCCCATGCTTCACTGCTTGGGTTAAATACGAAAGTGGCGTACTCCATGGGTCAATAACCGCTTCACCTGGCACAGAAACAGCTGCAAGTGCCCCGGGTGCTAAATGGGGTTCTCTGCGATATAGCTCTTCTTTATCAATAATTGCCACATCTAATACGTTGTTAGTATGTGCTTGTTCTACTATCGCCGGTAATTTACTGAGTTGCTCATCATTCCATGCAACCACTAATGCCCCCGTTTCAAGAAGAGGTAAATTCATTTTTTCTCTGATTGCAATGAATTCACGATACCCTTCTTGCATGCACTCAAGTTCTAGACTCCCTGGTGTGGCGTCAAAACCTGTGTGTAATAGCGCACTATTTGCCTTACTTGCTCCCGAAAGGATGTCACCTCCACGTTCAAGTAACAACGTGTTGGCACCCATCAGTGTGAATTTACGTGTCACAGCACAGCCAATGACACCACCGCCGATGACAATGACATCCCAAATTTTTTTATTATTAATATCCATGGCTGAGATCCTTAACTTAAAACTTGCACACATAAAACCACATAATTCCCACAATCACAATAATTAAAACAACACAAAGCACAGCAACAACCAAAAACTTACTCACATTGTTACTTTATTGTGATTTTTGTCACATTAGTGAAACTTACTGTGAGTTTTTTGTGGATTTTATTTCCGATTAAACGATAGTAAGCAAAAAAACAGACCTATTTACAACATTTATAACACTGGGAATACTGTGATGCTCAATCAACGTTATGCGGCTATCGATCAGGGAACAACGGGAACCCGGGTCGTTGTCTTTGAAGAAGGCGGCCATTACCACTCCCCTATGAGTATTCCTCATAAACAAATCACGCTGAATAGTGGTTGGGTTGAACATGACCCAGAGGAAATACTGGCAAACATCATTAAATGCTTACATAGCTGCGAAGTCGTTGATGCTATTGGGCTTTGTCACCAAGGTGAAAGCATTGTCGCATGGGATGCGGATAGCAAGCGCCCTTTATACAACGCAATTGTTTGGCAAGACTTACGGACAGAAAAAACCATCTCAATGCTCAAGGAAGCAGGGTTAGAGCCGCTGGTACAGTCTAAATCAGGCTTACCTCTCGACCCTTATTTTTCCGCCAGCAAAATGGGCTGGATTATTAACAATGTTGTCGGTGCGAAAACATTAGCGGATAAAAATAAATTACGCATCGGTACGATGGATGCTTTTTTTCTCGACCGGTTATGTGGCGTATTCGTCACCGACTATAACTCGGCATCTCGAACTTCATTACTCAATATTCATACGCTAGAGTGGGATCAAGAACTATGTGACATTTTTGGTGTTCCCATCCATTGCTTGCCGCCTATTAAAGATAACATTGGTGACTTTGGCGCTATCAACCTCGATGGGCACCTCACCCCAGTCACCGCCATTATCGTTGACCAATTTGCTGGCACATTCGGCCATGGCTGCCGTGAAAAAGGTGATGCCAAAATCACCTTCGGTACCGGCGCGTTCTTGCAAGCACTAACTGGCACTGATATTCCACAAACTCATGACAGCGGTTTATTGCCCACACTCTGTTGGAAGTTTCCCAATCAACCTCCTGTATTTGGTTTAGATGGCGGCGTCTACAACGCAGCATCTGCCATCAATTGGGCTCGCAAAATCGGTTTATTTGACTCATTCGATGAACTCGGGGATTTCAGAGCTGAATCCGCTATTAAACGCGGCCTAGCCTTTGTCCCTGCATTATCCGGTTTAGGATGTCCATATTGGGATCGCAGTGCTGCAGGCCTTTGGGCGGGTCTTTCATTAGATACCGACAAAAAAGACATGATGCAATCGGTTTTGGAAGGCATAGCCGCACGTTCCGCTGAAGTTATTTTTGCAATGGAAAAAATTTCACCACTAGGCCAGTCAATCTCAGTCGATGGAGGGCTCTCTTCAAATCAATATTTTAAGCAATTTTTAGCCAATTTATTACAAAAAAACATTGAAGCACCAGCAAACCGTGAAGTAACTGCACTAGGCGCCGCCTTGTTAGCTCGCAAAGGTCTCGGGATCACTCATGAAATGGCGGTAAGACGCAATGCAACCGTGACACATCCTGATGGAACGAATATGCAAGGTGTGATGGAACAATATCGCGACATCATTGCCCGTTCTCGCCAATTAAGACACTAAAATAATAAAAGGAAACCCTACCATGGCTGAATTCGGAAATTACATTATTTATTTAATTATGTGTGGTGCCATTATTGGTGCTGTCGCATCCATTGTTAGACCCGCCAGCGAGCTTGGAAAAGAGTTTGTTAATGGGATCTTTTCTATTGGTCCCGTATTTCTCGCTCAAGCCGGGATCATGGCTGCTGTTCCGCTACTCTCGCAATTAATCTCTTACATTCTTGGCCCCGTCTTTTCCTCTGTCGGCTCAGACGTTTCTATTGCAGCCTTATCGATTATTGCCGTTGATATGGGCGGCTACCAACTTGCCGATGCACTAACGACTAATCGAGATATGTGGATCACCGCAATGTTGATCGGTTATACCTCTGGAGCCACTATTGTTTACCTGATCCCTGTAGGGTTAACAATGTTAAATCGTAAAGATCATAAATACCTTGCACTTGGTGCGATGGCAGGGTTGATCTCCATACCATTTGGTGTATTGGCTTCGCTGCTGTTAATTACCTTCAATAATATTCCTGTAAGGGACATTATTTCTACGAACTCACCAGCGGCACATCAATTAACCTTAGATTTCTTTACCATGTTGCAATACCTGATGCCGTTGTTTGTATTCTGTTTTTTATTAGCCGCAGGGCTAAAATATCGCCCGATGTTAATGGTAACGGGCTTCCTGATTTTTGGTAAAATTATGGATGCATTCGTCAAATTAGTCTTAGCATTTTCCATTGTTGAACACTTTACTGGTGTATTCACCAAAGTTTTCGGCGCATGGGGCTTTGACCCACTGTTTGCTGACCAAAATGAACTATTCCGTGCCATCGAAATTGCGGGTTATATCGGTATCATGTTAGCGGGCACATTCCCCATTTGTTATCTGTTCCAACGCTACTGCAAGCCTTTAGTCCGTGCATTAAGTAACCGTTTAAAACTGAGTGATACAGGTTCTTTAGGTTTTATTATGGTTATGGCAAACATTATCGCTACTTATCACTTATTCAAAGAAATGCGAGCGAGGGATAAGGTATTATGTGTGGCATTTGGTGTTTGCGCACAAGCGACCATCGGTGATCATCTTGCCTTCACGGCCAACTTCCAACCTACTCTCGTTTTACCTATTTTACTGGGCAAGCTAGTAGGCGGCTTCTTAGCGGTATTTATTGCAATTAAAATCTCAGTACCACAGGCGATGCGTTATGAAACTGAAGATGCAAAAGCAGCTGAAATAGTTAAAGAAGAAAGTGAGCTCACTGTTGCTAAACAACATTAATTAGCATTAACCATACTTATATATTTAAAAATAATTAGCTGTATGCCAAATATGAATACTCCTAAAGTAGCATACAGCTTTTATTTATTAGTCTGAAATTAACTCAAACTCTCATCCATTATTAATATTACACTCACCATATGGATATCTATATTAGTCATCATTAAGCATTACATTATTTATAGATATATAATTTGAAGGTAAAAAAATCACCTCAATTAATAAAATTTAGTGACAACAATTCATCAGAATAATTGTTCGAAAAAAAGCACCTCAATAACAATTATATTGAAGTGCCTTAAAATTGACATCATTAATTCAAATGAGAATTATTTCGCTTTAACGTTCCCAATAAGACTCTTCTAAACTATCTTCTTTTTCAGGTAAGCCACGACTCAAACGAGGTGAATGCTGAGTTAATACTTGATAACTCACACGGTTAGCATATTTGCATACTTGAGCTAAAGAGGAATATGTTAAGTATTGGCGTTCATGTTTACTGGAATTCGGTACATTTGAACGATGGTAAGAATTGGCAGTAATATCGTGAAGTAATGCCGATAACGCCCCATCTCCCGCCCCATTCGTGTTCATTATTTTTTCAGGCCCGCCCATATAAGGCTCAATATGAGAGAAAATACGTAATGGAACTTGGCAATCTTGTTGGCGCATTGCTCGGCTAAATTCATATAAGTTAAATTCTGCAATCGCACCCGGTAATAGTGGGTGCTGCGTCGTACGTTTATAAGCGTCTTCGGTGTAGCCGGCCATATATAGGCCTGATGGGCCCGCTGTACATAAAACTAAATCGACCCAGTCTAATGCCATATTAGAGGCGAGTAATGGGTCGCTCAGCCCTGTCAGTTCCTGCGCTTCGTCCTCATTCATTGCAACGACTGAAATATGTTCCGCTAAGAAATCACGCCAGAATTGAGGGTCTTGAGCGATGACAAATTTTGTTCCAAGCGTCAACACAACGGGAACATTGTGCTTTTTCGCATACGCAATAGCCTGCATAGTCGCATCAGGCATGGTTTCTCCGGGTTTACAACGGACTAAATAAGCGGTTAAAACCAATGCAGAAGCCCCCGCAATAATATCCTCTGGAATACTATTTGGGTGCAAGCGATTCATATGGCCAGGGCTGATAGCAAAAGTTCGCTCGCCATTTTCAGTGATCAAGGTAAAACAGCGCCCAATAGGCCCATCCACACCTTGTAGAAAATTTAAATCCATGCGGCTTGAGGTATGGCACAGGTAGCGATATGCATAGCTACCAATTTGGATGTTATTACACATTGTGCCCAATAAAACAGACCTGTCATCCGCTAATACCGAATAATTGTGCAAGGTATTGCCAATCGTTCCACCTGCAAATTCATGAGTAATCAATGCATTATCTGTGAGCTCTTTATACAAAGCTTCGGCGGCATCATCTTCAATAACCAGTGAATGCCCCTTACTCAACTGGTAGCGCTGAATAAAGTCGTCATCCACTTTCGCTTCAATATCGACTAATGTTTGGTCGATACCAACGATATAGGACTTACAATTCTCATCATCTGCCAAGGTTTCTTTTAAAGGCTGTAATAAAGGATCTCTGAGACTAACAGGAAAATAGTGTTTCGATTTGCGCTGACCGGGGAATTTCATAATTAGAAGATTAACAATGGAACATCGCCCTATTCTAACACGATAAAATAAAGCCAGCACCTGCAAAGAAGGCACTGGCTTCATTGTTTGTCATTTGGCGGTAATTTTACTGATTTTGATATTTATAATCGCGATAAAGCTCCCGACTTAACACAAATGCACAGCTCAAAATTAAACCTAATATGGCGCTCAACGCAACAATTAACGCTGATTTAGGCGAATCTTTATGCAATGGTAAGTCTGGCGTTAAAATAAATTTAACTGGCGTAAAATCTAACTCTTTACTGGTTAACTCTTGTAAATCATCAATATAAATCTTACGGTTTTGTAGGTTTTCGCTCATCAATGCTAAATCACGATTTTGAGTTTCAATCAGTAATTTTTTCTCTAAAGCTTCAGTCCCTAACGCAATAGGGTAATCAGGGTCATCATTGATAGCAACAGATTCGCTGGCGATCGGTTTTTCAATTCCAGCGGCTTTTGCAATATCAACAGCTCGTTTAAGCCTTTCAACCTTAACATCGTATTCAGTTTGAATTTTGCTGACTTCGCGTTTTAGTGACTCACTGGCATAAATAAGTTTCTCTGAAATCATATTATCGATTTCAACTTTTAGCTGTTGCCTTACTTTCGATGCACTATAACGAATATAGCCTTCTAGTAAATCTTGGGCTTCAGTTGGCAACGGAGCAGTGAAGCTTAAAACAATATCATTTGAAGTACTGTTTTTTTCTTTTGACAGATCTTGAATTTTAATATCATTTGAAATGATTGAATTCACTAGCCTTTGCTGAGCGATAACATCATCTTTTGGGTCAATTTTCTCTGCAAGGTTATGATAATACTTAGTACTTCTCACATAACTTTCTTGATTAACTTTCGAACGATATTGGTCAATAAACGCAGTAAAAACACGTTGAGCACTTAGATCAACAGGAACATCTAATACATCCAATTGCGCTTTAAATGCATTAACTTCTTTGAGCTCTTCAGATGCGGGGGGAATAACAATAGCAGTACTGCTCCATTTTTGAGGTAATAGTTTAACAACACCAACACTCACCGCAATACAAACAATCGTAAATATAAGAATCAAAAATTTATGTTTTAACAAAATGGAAAACAAGGCCATTAAATCAATCTCATCGTTTTGTTGTATATGAAATTGATGAGCAGAAGACGGCTTCTGCTCTATATTACCTTGTGGGGGCTGCTTATTGCTCATATTAATTCCAAAAGACATAACATTTATTCAATCATTTATAATTTCAGATAAGTGATTATAGTCCATAATGAGCCTATTGATATATCGATAAGCAAACTTTTCTTCATTAATTTGCTGAATTAGTTATTTTAGTACATCTTGAATTATTGAATTAATCATATGAATGCTATTTGGATTATCATTTAAAGCCGGTATGTAATTATATTTATCACCGCCACTACTCATAAAAAATTCTTTATTTTGTTCGCTAATTTCTTCTAATGTTTCTAGGCAATCAACTGAAAACCCTGGACAAATGACCTGAACGGATTTTACGCCTTGGGAGGGTAATTCATGCATAGTTTTATCCATGTAAGGCATCAACCAAGGCTCACGTCCAAAACGTGACTGATAGGTGAGCATGACTTTATCGCTTGGGTAATTCAACGCCTCACGGAGTGCCTCTGCCGTTTTTTCGCACTCTTGCTGGTAAATATCACCTGTATCGCAATAACGCTGTGGAATGCCATGGAACGACAATATTAGCCTATCGGGTTCACCATGCAGGGCAAAGCTTGCTTCTATCGAGGCCACTAAAGCTTGAATATAAGCAGGATGTGTCGCATAGCTACGAATGAATTGCACGCTTGGAATGGTACGTCTACTTTCAAACGCTCGGGTTAATGCATCATAAACCGCTGCAGTTGTCGTGCAGGAATACTGTGGATACAGTGGAAGAACCACTACGTCGGTAACACCTTGGTCTAGCAAACTATCTACCGCACTTTTAATTGAAGGCGAACCATAGCTCATGCCTATCTCTACAGCAATATTAGGCAATAACTCTGCTAACTTTTGTTTTTGACGCAAAGAATAAACCAGTAATGGTGAGCCACCTTCTAACCAAATAGACTTATATAACTTCGCCACTTTAGAAGAGCGAAGAGGCAAAATCGCCCCATGTAAAATCGGCTTCCAAATCAAGCGCGGTACATCAATAACGCGTTTATCACTAAGAAATTCGGCTAAATAGCGTTTCACTGCTGAGGTTGTTGGGGCATCAGGGGTTCCTAAGTTTGCTAACAAAATGCCGTATTTTTTTTCTGACATGAAACAACTCCTAATTGATAATTATTCCCAACTTTAGCACAGTTAATTAACGATTTTTGTCACCAAGTGGTATAAAAAAGAAAGGCAGCGATCATCGCTGCCTCCATATAATACCTTATACTTAAAATAATTCGAATTGCAGTTACAATTACTGCAACACAAAGCATAGTTAGTACAAATATTAACCTAAAATTTTCGCCAGTTCTTCACTAACTTCAGACACTTTACGTGTACCATCTAATTTGAAGTACTTGGTGTTCCCTTGTTTAGCTTCATTTTGGTAATACGCAATTAAAGGTGCAGTTAATGCATGATATTCAACCAGACGCTTACGCACGGTGTCTTCTTGGTCATCTTTACGGATGGTTAGTTCTTCACCTGTTACATCGTCTTTGCCTTCAACCTTTGGTGGGTTAAAGTTGATGTGATAAACACGGCCTGATGGTGCATGTACACGACGGCCAATAATACGCTCAACAATGATTTCGTCTGGTACATCAAACTCCAGTACGTTATCAACAGTGATGCCCGCTTCTTTCATCGCATCCGCTTGTGGGATTGTACGAGGGAACCCATCCAACAAGAAGCCATTGCGGCAGTCATCTTGTTTGATACGCTCTTTAACTAATGCGATAACTAATTCATCAGTAACTAATTTACCGTTATCCATCAGCTCCTTAGCTTGTAAGCCGAGTTCGCTCCCTGATTTAACAGCGGCACGTAACATGTCACCTGTTGAAATTTGAGGGATCCCAAACTTTTCCATAATAAATTGAGCTTGAGTGCCCTTACCAGCGCCTGGAGCGCCAAGCAGAATGATACGCATTGCGTAAACCCCTTGCTATTTAGATTTTTATAATTTGAAAAGAAAACAAGCTACCATACCATTAGCATGCTGCTTTACTCAAGAACACACGTAAACGATTTCGCATTTATCTTTTTTCGCAAAAGAAAAAAACCACGCTAAAGCACAAGCAAAAGCGTGGTTTATGCTCAATATCGAAAATATCAAATTAAATTACTTTAAAAGTAATTCATTGATTTTACGTATAAATAGGTTTGGATCTTCCAATGTGCCACGTTCGGCTAACAGTGCTTGATCCAACAAGACATCCACCCAATCAGCAAACACGGATTCATCTGACACTTCTGCAGCTTTTTTCACCAATGGATGCGTTGGGTTCAATTCGAAGTTATATTTTACTTCTGGTGCGGCTTGCCCAGCTGCTGCAAACAGTTTCGCCATTTGTGTACTCATTTCATCCACGTCTGTTGTGACAATGGCAGGCGTATCCGTTAAGCGATGCGTGAGTTTAACGTCTTTAACGCGCTCACCAAGGAATGACTTAACGCGTTCAACAAATGGCTCTAATTGCTTATCCGCTTCCTCTTGTTCTGCTTTGTTTTCATCCGCTAGCTTATCTAATGACTCGTCTGCTTTACTTACGGATTGGAACTGTTTACCGTCGAATTCAGACAGATAGTTCATCATCCATTCGTCAATACGGTCAGATAACAGCAAGACTTCAATACCTTTTTTACGGAATAACTCAAGGTGTGGGCTACCTTTTGCCGCTGCATAGCTGTCTGCAGTGATATAGTAAATTTTATCTTGGCCTTCAACCATGCGGCTAACATACTCTTCTAGAGAGACGTTCTGTACACTGCTATCAGTATGAGTCGTCGCAAAACGCAGAAGTTTAGCAATAGTTTCGCTATTTGCCATATCCTCTGCAGGACCTTCTTTCATCACTAAACCAAATTGTTGCCAGAAAGTTTGGTATTTTTCTGCATCAGATTTGGCCAGTTTTTCCAACATTTGCAGAACACGTTTGGTTAATGCGCTGCGTAAACTACGAGTTAATGCGCTATCTTGCAGTATTTCCCGCGAAACGTTCAACGGTAAATCATTGGAATCCAGCACCCCACGAATAAAGCGCAGGTAATTCGGCATGAACTGTTCCGCGTCATCCATAATAAATACGCGTTGAACATAGAGTTTCAAACCATGCTGTTGGTCACGATTCCATAGATCAAACGGGGCTTTAGACGGCACATACAGCAAGCTAGTATATTCTTGCTTACCTTCTACGCGGTTATGTGTCCATGTCAGCGGGTCTGCATAGTCATGGGAGATATGTTTATAGAATTCTGCGTATTCTTCGTCTGAAATTTCAGATTTACTGCGAGTCCATAATGCTTTCGCTTGGTTAATTTTCTCCCAAGTTACCGTACCGTCTTCTTCATTTTTTTCTTCGATTTCAACGGGTAAAGCAATATGATCAGAATATTTGCTAATCACTGAGCGTAGGCGCCAGTTATCGAGATATTCTTTTTCATCATCACGTAAATGCAAGGTAATTTCAGTGCCGCGCTCCGCTTTTTCAATATCAGCGATGGTATATTCACCTTCACCAGCAGATTCCCAGAACACACCTTCATCGGCAGGAGCACCCGCCGCACGACTACGTACCGTCACTTTATCGGCCACTATAAATGCGGAATAGAAGCCGACACCAAATTGACCAATCATTTGGCTGTCTTTGACTTGGTCGCTACCTAATGACTCTAAAAATGCTTTCGTGCCTGATTTTGCGATAGTTCCAAGGTTTTCAATCACCTCTTCACGGCTCATACCGATACCGTTATCACTGATGGTCAATGTACCTTGGTCTTTATCGGCACTAATACGCACACGCAACTCACCATCGTTTTCATACAATTCTGGTTTAGATAATGCTCGAAAACGCAGTTTATCTGCTGCATCTGATGCGTTGGAGATCAATTCACGTAAGAAAATCTCTTTATTCGAATAAAGAGAGTGGATCATTAATTGGAGGAGTTGTTTAACTTCTGATTGGAAACCACGCGTTTCCTGTCCTTTCATACTCATTAATCGCCTCTATTTCATCAATCTAATTGGATAGGTTTGACTTATCGATGCAGATTAGTTGGGGGCGAAAAACAGAAATTCAAGCGAAAGGGATAAAAAATTTAGCAGACCAAACTCAAAAGCCAATGATTAGAAAGAAAATAATAACAACCGCAATCATTTTAAAGGTAGTTAATGAAAGGAATAATTTTACTCATCTCCAATCATATCCTCTAAATAATTTGTGCTGTAGCTAGGCGTCAAATACGTTAATTCCTAGGAGCATACTAGTATGAGAACCAAGTCACCGAGCCCAGCCCCCTACGGCTCAAATTAGTAACTGAATTCTGTAGGGGGATTTTAGAAAAACGAAATCAATATCATCCTCTAAATAATTTGTGCTGTAGCTAGGCGTCAAATACGTTAATCCCTAGGAGCATACACCAGTATGTGACTAGGGTTAACGCATGAAGACAACAACGCTACAGTGCAAAGTATGACGAGGATATCAAAGTTTAAGGCGGCCGGAGAGCGAATGAGACAACGTCGTACTATCGACTAACTCTAACTCCCCACCCACTGGCACACCGTGCGCAATTCGGCTCGCCGCCACCCCATATTGAGCACACATTTGCCCAATATAGTTTGCCGTCGCTTCTCCTTCAACCGTTGGATTGGTTGCTAAAATCACTTCAGTGATAGTCTCGGACGCCAAACGCTCTTCGAGTCTATCAAGGCCGATATCCATTGGGCCGATTCCATCAAGTGGGGACAAATGCCCCATAAGGACAAAATAACGCCCGGAAAATTGCCCGGTTTGTTCTATTGCATAGATATCTGCTGGACTTTCAACAATACAAATCAAACCATTTTGTTGACGACGTGGGTTATCGCAAATATTACAGATATCTTGTTCTGTAAATGTTCTGCAATCACGGCAATGACCTATTTCAGACATGGCTCGAGTGAGCGATTGCGCTAAACGCATTCCCCCACTTCGGTCACGCTGTAAAAGATGAAAAGCCATTCGCTGCGCTGACTTGGGGCCAACCCCCGGGAGACAGCGCAGAGCTTCCATCAACGATTCAAGAAGCGGACTTGTTTGCATTAGAATGGCATCTTAAAGCCTGGTGGTAATTGCATACCACTAGAAACACTCGCCATTTTTTCTTTTTGAGTTTCTTCGATACGACGTGCAGCATCATTAAATGCCGCTGCAATCAAATCTTCTAACATTTCTTTGTCGTCTTCGAGCAAGCTAGGGTCAATCTCAACACGGCGGCAGTTATGTGAGCCATTAATCGTCACTTTAACTAACCCTGCACCAGATTCGCCTGTAGCTTCTAGTTGAGCGATTTCTTCCTGAACTTTTTGCATTTTATCTTGCATTTGTTGGGCCTGTTTCATCAGGTTACCCAATCCACCTTTACCAAACATAGTTATCTCTCACAACTGAGGCTACAGCTTAATAATGAGACTGTAGCGTTAAACGGGGCGAATACTCTCTTCATCTAATTGCGCATCAAACATTGAGCGCAGTTTTTGAATCGTTTTATCCGCAATAATAGACTGGCGCGCTTGTGCCAGTTTTTCTTCATAAATCGCCTGTCGCCATTCTAACGGGGTTTTCACCTCGCTATTATCATCATGAACGATTTTCAGTTCAACAGTACGACCATATTGTTCACTCAGAGCTTCTTCCAACACTTTGTGGGCCGATGGTTTATCGAGGTGCTTCTGAGCTGAGCGCAAATGTAAAATAATTTGCGAATCACTTAATTCTTCTATATATGAATTCAAAGCTAATTGTTCAACCAGTTTGGGAATATTTAATTTTGCGATTTTCCCTGACCAGCTATCCCGAATTCGCCCTTCTTCAATAATTTTAACGGCTAATTCAGGCGTTTTTTCATATTCCAACGCCTCTTTGATTCCGCTTGGCGTTGTTACCGCTTCTTTTGGAGCCATCGACTCTTCATTTTGCGGTTTCCACTGGTACTGCTTTGGTTTTTGTGGTTTTGCTGCCTGAGCCGCTCTATTTTCCACATTTTGTTGATGTTTGCTGGTCACGGCGGCCAGCCTTTCCAGTGCTGATGCCGCCGGCTTAGCCCTTTCAGGCATCACCGGTTTAGCCTTTTTTGGGCTAGGATCCTCACTTTGGGGAGATTGTAACGCCTGCCTCGCCTTCAATAACTGTAATGTTGGGCTATTGTCTGGCAGATTTTCCGCTCGCACTTGTGTCGGAGGCACCCTTTGCGACATATTTAATGCCGCAGACGGTGCTGATTGAACAGCGGCTTGCGGGATAACCTGTGGCGGAGCTTCAATTTCAGCAATCACATTTTTAGGATGAAAAGCTAATGCACGTAATAGTGCCATTTCAACCCCCATACGCCGCTCAGGGGCATAGGGAAGTTCTTTTCTTCCGACTAATAACGTTTGGTAAAACAATTGGAGATCTGCAGGGGAAATTACCCTTGCAACCTGCCGTAACCGCCCCTCTGTCGAAGATGGGTCTGTTTCTTGCTCAGCTGGAAGCAGTTGGATCATTGCGATACGGTGTAATTGCGACAGAATTTCCACCAGCAAGTTTTCCCAATCTGCACCGCGACTAGCAGCTTGCTCTACCTGTTCCATTACCGCCATGCTATCGGCACGTACTAGTGCTTCAATAATAGCTAATGGCTGTTCGTCATCAAGAGTTCCTAGCATTTGGCTAACGATATCAGCCGTGACTTTCCCTTGCCCCATCGCAATGGCTTGGTCAGTTAAGCTTAATGCATCACGCAAACTGCCATCCGCTGCTCTTGCTATCAACTGACGAGCACGTTGATCATGTTCAATATTTTCTGCATTCAGGATGAGTTCAAGTTGCTCACTGATTTGCGTGACATCTAACGCTTTTAGATGGAACTGCAAGCAGCGGGACAAAATGGTCACAGGGAGTTTTTGCGGATCAGTCGTCGCCAACAAAAACTTCACATGTTCAGGTGGTTCTTCAAGCGTTTTTAATAACGCATTAAAACTATGACGAGACAACATGTGTACTTCGTCAATTAAATAAACTTTGAAGCGCCCACGTGCTGGCGCGTATTGGACATTGTCTAATAATTCACGAGTGTCTTCGACTTTAGTACGAGAGGCTGCGTCAATTTCAATTAAATCGACAAATCGCCCTTGCTCTATTTCAAGGCAGTTGGCACATTGCCCACAAGGCGATGCAGTTATCCCTGTTTCGCAATTAAGGCCTTTGGCAAACAGGCGAGCAATCGTCGTTTTTCCTACGCCACGTGTACCGGAGAAAAGATAGGCATGATGAAGCCGCTGATGCGTTAGCCCATTAGCGAGTGCAGTCAAAACGTGCTGTTGACCAACAACGTCTGAAAATTTTTGGGGGCGCCACTTACGGGCAAGTACCTGATAGCTCATGGATTCCACTGTCATTTAACATGGTACGTGAATATATATAATCATAGTACCATGCTACCACAGCCTCAACCTATACAGCGAGGCTGTGATAAAAATAGAGGGAAAATAAAGATTAGTGGCCTGGGAACTCAACAAGGCTATATGAAGAAACACCTTCTTTTTGTAGACGCTCAACACCGCCAAGATCAGGTAAGCTGATGATAAACGCAGCTTCAACAACATTAGCACCAAGCTGTTTGATCATTTTCACCGTTGCTTCCACTGTACCACCTGTCGCGAGTAGATCATCAACAACTAAGACGTTATCGTCAGGGTTGATGCTGTCTTTATGGATTTCAAGTGTATCCGTACCATATTCAAGGTCGTAAGTCATACTTAATACTTCACGTGGTAATTTCCCTTTTTTACGTACAGGGACAAAACCTACGCCTAAACGTAATGCGACTGGAGCACCGAATAGAAAACCACGTGCTTCAGTTCCTACAATTTTAGTGACGCCTTTATTTTGATAATGTTCGACTAACATATCAATTGTTGCTTGGTATGCAGCAGGGTTATTTAATAAAGTGGTAATGTCACGAAAAATCACACCTTCGATTGGATAATCTTGGATAGATGCGATACTTTCTTTAATCAATTGCAGTTGTTGCTCTTTAGCGGTCATAATAAAAGCCATGTAGTAAACACGAAAGTGTAGAATCTATGTAAAGTACCATAAAAATGCAATAAGAAGCCGTCAATTTGGCATCAGTTTTGTTGCTGAATATCAATATTCCGCTATTTTTGACACTTAATGAGAACAAAAAATGAAAATCCCCGCTCTTTTAGATGCGTTAAAAAAGCAGATTGATGAATTGAAAACTCGAGTGGACCCCATAAAAGACCTTGAGTTTTCACATTCACGCTTCGACATGCAATTGTTTAGCCGCAAATCCACCCGTCTAGGGGATTGCCAAAATGAATTACAGACCTTGTATCAGCAATTGTGCCACAGCGTAACGTTAAACCACAGCGAGCAGGTCAATTTCCTAACGGAGAAAATAGTCCACCAAATACAAGCCATTTCTCGGGAGATTTCTACACAAGCTTTACGTGAGAAAGAATCCAGTTTTACTAAGAAAAAGGAACAGATTGATTTATATGAACGTTTATCACAACACCAAGACTATGAACGACGCTTACAAGCGATGGTGAGTGAAAAAGAGCTTCATTTAAGTGAGCTAACTGACCACCGTCTTCAACACCAGTGCCAAAAAGAACTCGCTGTACTTGCAGGGCGTTTGTACCGTTGCCGCCAAGCACTTTTGCGTATTGAGAAAGCCATTGAACATCAAGAAAATCAATATTTTGATTAAATATTGGAAGGAATCAGTATGAGTTCACTCAAAGATGCTCCACAAGAAATCCAACTTGCTGTTGATTTAATCTACTTATTAGAAACCTCTGAGATAGACACCGATGTGGTTCTCAAAGCACTTGAAATTGTGAAAAATGATTATATGTCAAAACAAGTGCAAGCAGCACAAGCTACCTGCACCAAAGAAACTTAACGGGTCTAGTGCGTTTCACCATCACTATCTTTAGGTCTTCGCTTCACTTCTTGCACTTCATCACCTTTATTATTATGCAAATGAACCTCTAACTGGTTGAATGCAATATCAATGTCATTTTCTCGACATAATTTGTCTATCGCGCGGTTCACTTCATCACTTGTCACGCCACGGTCACCAATTTGCCGCACATAAAAACGTAATTCATGGTCTAACGTACTGGCGCCAAAACTGGTGAAATAAACATTGGGAGCGGGTTCGGTCATCACCTTGTTATTGCTGGTTGCTGCCGATAATAAAACCCGCTTCACTTTATCCAGATCTGAACCATAAGCCACGCCGATCGCAATCGTGATGCGCGTGACGGTGTCTGATAGCGACCAGTTGATCAACCGCTCAGTCACAAAAGCTTTATTCGGAATGATCACTTCTTTACGATCAAAATCGACAATAGTGGTTGCCCGGATACGAATTTTACTTACCGTTCCTGAGTAGGTGCCAATCGTAACAGTGTCTCCAATACGGATCGGCCGTTCGAATAGTAAAATGATCCCTGAGACAAAGTTGGCAAAAATTTCCTGTAAGCCAAACCCTAACCCGACGGTTAAAGCAGCGGCTAACCATTGCAATTTGTTCCATGTCACGCCAATCATCCCTAACGAGGCAATCGCGCCAATCCCCACGATAATATAAGTTAATATTGTCGTAATAGCATAAGTAGAACCCTGACGGAGTTTTAACCGTGATAACACCAATACTTCCAGTAACCCAGGGAGATTTCGCGTCATCACCCAAGACACAATGATGATCACAAGAGCCAATATTAAATTCGCTAAGGTTACGAATTGTAAAATATTTCCCCCTTCTGCCGATGTGGCGGTGTAGCTCCACAAGTTCACGCTATCTAAGAAAGAGAAAATGGTGATAAAGTCAGACCAAATTGCATAAAACGCTAACGCAAAGATAATAAACAACACCATCGTTGTCAGGCGTAGCGATTGCTGGCTAATCAACTCGATGGTCATGAGTGGCTCTTTAATGGGTTCGTTTTCAACATCTTCTTGCTTCAACATCGCACGACGTTCTATAGCACGTTGATATGCCAACTTACGAGCCACCAGTGTTAGTCCCCTTAAGCAAGCATTGTAAGTGATATACCACAGGAGTAGAAGATAGAGGCTATCTAACCAACGATTGGCCAAACGCAATGTGGTGTAGTAATACCCCGCCATCATTAAGCCCACTAAAATTAATGGCGAAAATGTCAGTAATGTCATGACAATACTGCGCGTTAAGTGACTACCTTTCTCTTGCCAAACCTGTTTACAAAATGGGATTGTAAAAATACACAACAGTATAAGAGAAACTAGCACAATTAATTGGCCAATCACGTCCTCAGACACTTTCAGTGGGTTGCTAACGCCATAAGTGGAAAAGAAAATAAGTGGCACCAGAGGAATCGATAGCCTAATCATTCTACGTCGTGTTTGAGATATTTTCTCTTTTTCAATACCAAAATGTTTTTGTGCAATACCTTGGGGTTTCAACACACGAAACGTCAGCTCAAATAACGCCCAAAATATCGCTAACTGTTGGCTGAACTGCCAGAAAAATGGGCCTTGTACATTCCCTGTTTTCAAAAACCAGTAACCAAATGCGAGTAAAAACAGTGAAATAGGCAATGTTTGCATTAATGTCAGCAGAATCGCAAATGGCGTACTTAGTACGCTATCATTGCGCAAACTTGAAAGCCGTTGGTCAATATCTTGCAATCGGTTATTAATTTTACGATTAAACCAAATAAACAGTAGCGCGACCAAAACAAGTGGAATAACCACTAACAGTGAATTACTCACGCCCCGTTTAATGCTGCGGTTTGATAAACTAAAATCAAAGCTATTAATTTGTGTCGCTGCGGCTTCAGGAAAAGCTTTCACCCATTCCAAATCAATCGGTTTATTACTATTCACCCAAAATATTTGCTGTGCCAAGGTATTTTCAAGCGACCCCACTACACTCAATAATTGGTTTTGATCCAGTTGTAGGTTGATTGCTTGCGAAATTTGCCCGCCAAGCTGCTGGTTAAGTTCATCTAATAACCCACGACGAACTTCCAATAGTTTCAATAACGTGGATTTATCTTCCGTTGATAATAATGTGCTATTGGTAAGCTCATCCCCAGTTTTTATCTCAAATTGCTGTTCCAACTTCGTAATATAATCATTAGGTTGGTAAAGTTCATCACGTTGTTGGTTAACATCAAATTGTTCAAGCCGCAAATCGGCGATCGTTGTGGGTAAATTTTTCGTTAGAATATCAGGTGGTAAGTCAATTTGTTGTTGAAACAAAATTCGTGAAAGCAATAAGCTACCGCGTAATACATTAATTTGTTCTTTTAAATTTCGTTCTGACTGTGTCGCTCTTTCAAGCCAGGTTTTTACACGGATACCATTTTGAACCAATTTATTGCTATTTTCTGTCACTGTAATTAACCGGTCGCTCAGCGCATTATTAATCGCAATTTCTTTTTGAATAAGGGGATTTTGTTGAGCTTTGATATCGGTTTCAGAAGTACTTAATGCTTCACGCACCGTTGATTGGGAGTCATTTAGGCGGCGATGACTAATAGCATTTTGTACTTGCTGAATATGATGTTCCAATTGTTCAATATATGCTGCGGTATAATCACGCTGTTTTTGCAGTACATCTTGTAATTGAGTGTTAGCCTCTAGAATACGTTTTTGATATTCATTTTGCTGCTGTAATAAGTACTGTTCAACTTGCAGCATTGTGATTTGAGTCGGCCTTAAATTCACAGATTCATTTAATGAACTATTTAGCTCATTACGAATTTCCTGCAATCGTCTCACATTTTCCAACATCATCGCTTGTGCCCTTTCAGGCTGCGTTTGTAAGCCAATTAATTGGCTACTATAGGTTGCGAGGTCATTTTGTTCTGTTTGCAGATTTTCTAAGTAAGAGGTTTGTAATGCTTTTAATTGTGAAAGAGAGCTATCTTGTATTTTTCGTAGGAAATTTTCGGTGAGTTGTTCATTTTCATTTTTTATTTGCAACAAACCTTGTGCAGCTTGTTTTGATTCTTCACTCGCGCTACTGAGTTTTTTTTGCAGATCAGCCGTTCGTTGTTCGAGTTTATCCAGTTCGTCATAAAAATCTGAGGTTTTTTCCAGATCGGCGAGAACAAGTTTATCTTCCTCACTGAGTGAGTTTTTTTTATTCAATGCATTGAGTGCACTTTTAATTTCATTCTTATCAGGTAAGTTATTTGACGTTAGTGCCGTAATTGAGCTGGAAAAAGATGCGATGAAAAAGAACAGTATGATTGATACTAACTGCTGCCACTTCCATTGTTGTTTCATCATAATGGCATTCCTTTAT
Organism: Providencia sp. PROV004; assembly: GCF_011045615.1. Lineage (NCBI taxonomy): Bacteria > Pseudomonadati > Pseudomonadota > Gammaproteobacteria > Enterobacterales > Morganellaceae > Providencia > Providencia sp. PROV004. The sequence continues at coordinate 1,232,766 of NZ_CP042859.1, read as the reverse complement.
ACGAATAATACGTTGCTTAATTAAACAAAGTGCCGATAACAGCCTATCAGCACCTAATTTTACCTAACCAAACACATTTTACGTAGAATATTAGAAAGTTAATACTTTATCAGCCGTTAATGTCCAGCTTGCAAGCTCGACCAATGTACCAACTTCAACACCATCAGCAAGGGTTAATTCACTCACACCACGGGCATCTGTACAAGTTTTGCATAATTTAACGGGAACATTTTGTGCCGTTAAAATCTCTAACATTTGTTGAAGGTTGTAGCCTTCTTTAGGCTTTTGAGCCGCTAAACCTGCTGTCACTGCATCTGACATCAGAAAAATTTTTAAATCTAACTGTGGCTCTTGCTCTTTTAACGTTATCGCTAATCGCAATGAGTTGAACAATGTTTCACTGCCGTAAGGTGCTCCATTGGCAATAATCAAGATAGAGGTCATGTCGGACTCCACTTATTCAGTTTGAATGGGTTTTAACCGGATCGCGGTATTACATTTTAGTGTTTCTAATAGTGTATCAACCAATGTAATTGTATGTTGATTAATATTAAAATTTTCTGATTGGAGTAGCCAGTTTTCTAACAAACCAGACATTAATGAACGGATCATAATCGCGGCACACTCCACATCAAGGTCTGCTGGAAGCTGCCCCGCATCAATACAGGCAGTCAAGTTATCCACAATTCGGCATTGGCTTGCGACGTAATTAGCGCGTTTAAAATCAACTAACTCTGCCATTTCGCCAACTAATTCGCACTTCAAAAAGAAAATTTCCATCAAAGCGCGGTTTTTAGGGCTTTCAATAAAATCAGTCAAAATATAAACTAATAATTCTCTTAGTATTGAAAGTGGATCGTTGGTATATTTAGAACGATAATATTCTTCGGCTTGTACTATTTGGTTATCACCAAATTCACAAGCTTGATAAAAGAGATCAACTTTGTTTTTGAAATGCCAATATATTACACCTCGGGTAACCCCCGCTGCTTTTGCAATATCGGCTAATGATGTGGCAGAAACTCCTCGTTCAGAGAATGTTTTGATGGCAGCATCTAATATTTCCTGACGGGTTTCTTCAGCCTGTTGTTTAGTTTTTCGTGCCATTGTGACCCGTTTCTATCGAAAGCTGATTTACATACATTCGTGTATGTTTGTACTATAGCACAGTGATAAATCATATTGTTTACCATTTTTCTTATTTTTGTTTTGAACTCATATTGATTAATTGAGGTTAACTTATGCGAAAAAACAGAGGGGTGTTACCTCTGGCTCTGTTAGTTCTTTCAGGTGGCTTGGCTCTATCCGGTTGTAACGATGAACAACAAGGTGGCGGAGAACGCCCGGCGCCTGAAGTAGGAATTGTTACGCTTAAAGCCGAACCTCTGACGCTCAAAACCGAGTTACCAGGCCGAACATCCGCATTTCGTGTTGCCGAGGTTCGCCCTCAGGTTAGTGGCATCATATTGAAGCGCAACTATAAAGAAGGTAGCGACGTAGAAGCAGGGACATCTTTATACCAAATTGACCCGGCACCATTCCAAGCAACCTATGACAGCGCAAAAGCGGAGCTAGCAAAAGCACAAGCTAATGCGAATCTGGCTGCATTAACGGTGAAGCGTTACAAACCATTGTTAGGGACTAATTACATTAGTCGTCAGGAATACGACCAAGCAACGTCAACCTATGCGCAAGCACTCGCTGCCGTCAAAGCGGCTGAAGCGGCGGTTGAAACTGCACGTATCAACCTGAATTATACCAAAGTGACTGCACCGATTAGCGGCCGTACTGGCAAATCGAATGTGACTGAAGGGGCTTTAGTATCAACAGGGCAAACCACTGAATTAATGCGTGTTCAGCAACTTGATCCTATCTATGTTGACGTAACACAATCAAGTGACGATTTCTTACGCCTCAAAAATGAGATAGCGAAAGGCGCTGTACAGCGGGAATCAGGAAAAGCACCTGTCAGCTTGATCAACAACAACGGTCAAGAATACGCACAAAAAGGTGTTCTGGAATTCTCTGATGTCACTGTTGATGAAACAACAGGGTCTATCACGATGAGAGCCATGTTCCCTAACCCGAACAAAGAATTACTTCCAGGTATGTTTGTTCGTGCTGTATTAGAAGATGGTGTTATTGATAATGCGATTCTAGTTCCGCAACAAGGTTTATCTCGTACGGCTCAAGGAACTTCTCAAGTCATGGTTGTTGACGCTGAGAATAAAGTTGAAGTCAGAAAAGTTAAAGCAGGACAAGCAGTTGGCAACAAATGGCTGGTAACTGAAGGTCTAAAAGCAGGTGATCGTGTCATTGTCATCGGCTTACAAAAAATCAAACCAGGAATTGTAGTGAATCCTAAGGAAGCAAACTTAGAAACGCAATCCATAGACAATCAGGCAAAACCTGAAGAAAAGTCTAAATAAGGGAGCGGCTGATTAATGCCTAAGTTTTTTATAGAAAGACCAATTTTTGCGTGGGTAATTGCTATTATCACCATGCTTGCTGGTCTGTTGGCAATTATCCAGTTACCTGTTTCGCAGTACCCGACCATCGCGCCACCGGCTGTTTCTATTTCAGCTAACTATCCGGGAGCGGATGCTGAGACGGTACAAAATACAGTAACGCAGGTTATCGAACAGAACATGAACGGTATCGATAACCTGGTATATATGTCATCGAGCAGTGATTCATCAGGTTCTGCTAGCATTACGCTGACATTTGAAGCAGGAACTGATGGTGATATCGCGCAAGTACAAGTGCAAAACAAATTGCAACTGGCGATGCCATTGTTGCCACAAGAAGTTCAGCAACAAGGTATTAGTGTCGATAAATCAACTAGTTCATTCTTAATGGTTGCGGGTTTCGTTTCTAACGATGGCTCAATGGGGCAATATGATATTGCCGACTATGTAGGGTCAAATATTAAAGACCCACTTAGCCGAGTTAACGGTGTCGGTGAAACTCAACTGTTCGGTACCCAATATGCAATGCGTATTTGGCTAAAACCAGAGCAACTTGTTAAGTACAACATGACCACTACAGATGTCATTAATGCGATCAAGGTTCAAAATAACCAAGTCGCAGCAGGACAACTCGGTGGTTCACCATCTGTAGCAAATCAGCGTTTAAACGTTTCTATCATTGCGCAGACACGGTTAAATAGCCCTGAAGAATTTAGCAATATTTTATTACGTGTAAACCAAGATGGTTCACAAGTACGTATTAAGGATGTTGCTGAGGTCCAATTAGGTGCTGAAAACTATAGTACGATTGCCCGCTTTAATGGTAAGCCAGCAGCAGGTATCGGTATTAAACTGGCAACGGGAGCGAACGCATTAGATACGTCTAATAACGTTCGTGCCGCGCTTGAGGAAATGAAACCTTTCTTCCCTCAAGGGTTAGAGATTGTTTATCCATACGATACAACCCCATTCGTTAAAATTTCAATTAACGAAGTGGTTAAAACGTTAGTAGAAGCAATCATGCTGGTTGTTGTTGTAATGTATTTGTTCCTACAAAACATCCGTGCAACACTGATACCAACGATTGCAGTACCTGTCGTATTGTTAGGTACCTTTGCTATCTTGTCGGCATTTGGTTATTCCATAAACACGTTGACCATGTTCGCGATGGTACTCGCCATCGGGCTTCTCGTCGATGACGCCATCGTTGTTGTTGAGAACGTTGAGCGTGTTATGCAAGAAGAAGGCTTATCACCAAAAGAAGCGACCAAAAAATCAATGGGTCAAATCCAAGGTGCGTTAGTCGGTATTGCAATGGTGCTGTCTGCGGTATTTATCCCTATGGCCTTCTTTGGGGGTTCTACAGGGGCAATTTACCGTCAGTTCTCAATTACCATTGTATCCTCCATGATCTTATCAGTACTGGTTGCGATGATCTTAACGCCAGCACTGTGCGCCACCATGTTGAAGCCAATTGAAAAAGGCAGCCATGGTAGCCAGAAAGGGTTCTTTGGGTGGTTTAACCGTACATTTGAAAAACAAGCACACCACTACACCGACAGTGTAAGCCGTATGCTTAACGGTACTGGTCGTTATCTCGTCATTTACCTGCTGTTAGTGGTTGGTATGGCGTTCATGTTCGTTCGCTTACCGTCTTCCTTCTTACCGGCGGAAGACCAGGGGGTATTCTTGTCAATGATCCAATTACCACCGGGATCAACGCAAGAACAAACCCAAGCGGTACTAGATGAAGTGAATAACTACTACCATACCGAAGAAGCTAAAAACGTTGAATCGGTCTTTACCGTTGGGGGCTTTAGCTTCGCAGGTCAAGGACAAAATATGGGTCTTGCCTTCGTCGTTCTGAAAAATTGGAGCGAACGTAAAGGCGATGAAAACCACGTTGATGCGATTGTACAGCGTGCGAATATCGCACTGTCAAAAAAACAAGAAGCATTGATTTACGCCTTTAACCTACCCGCAATTGTTGAGTTAGGTACCGCAGACGGGTTTGACTTTGAGTTAGTTGATAAAGGTAACTTGGGGCATGATAAACTAATGCAAGCCCGTAACCAGTTGCTTGGATTGGCGGCTCAGCACCCAGAAATGCTTCAAGGTGTTCGCCCAAATGGTCAGGATGATACCTCGCAATACCGTATTTATATTGACCAACAAAAAGCACAGGCTCAAGGTGTCGCTATCAGTGATATCAACGCAACATTGAGTTCTATGTTTGGTGGAAGCTACGTGAATGACTTTATCGACCGTGGTCGTGTGAAGAAAGTTTACGTACAAGGTGACGCAGAAAGCCGTATGTTACCTTCTGACATCAGTAACCTGTATGTTCGTAATAACCAAGGTAAAATGGTTCCGTTCTCTGCATTTATGGACGAATCCAAAGATCCTTGGAAGTATGGTTCACCACGTTTAGAACGTTATAACGGTGTCCCTGCGATGAATATTCAAGGCCAAGCAGCTCCGGGACAAAGTACGGGTGATGCGATGCTGTTAATGGAAAAACTCACCACTGAAAACCTGCCTGAAGGAATTGGTTACGAGTGGACGGGTATGTCTTATCAAGAACGTTTAGCAGGTAACCAAGCCCCTGCACTGTATGCGATTTCTTTGATAGTGGTATTCCTGTGTCTGGCTGCTCTATATGAAAGCTGGTCTGTTCCATTCTCAGTTATGTTAGTGGTTCCATTAGGTATTATTGGTGCGTTATTGTTCACCAGTGTTCGTGGTTTAGACAACGACGTTTACTTTAAAGTGGGCCTCTTAACCACCATTGGGCTATCGGCGAAAAACGCAATATTGATTGTTGAATTCGCCAAAGACTTGATGGAAAAAGAAGGCAAAGGGTTAGTCGAAGCAACACTGAATGCAGTTAAAATGCGTTTACGACCAATTCTGATGACATCTCTAGCATTTATGTTAGGTGTTATCCCACTGGTATTTAGTAATGGTGCAGGTTCTGCATCCCAGAACTCAGTAGGTACTGGTGTTCTTGGGGGTATGTTCGCAGCAACCTCGCTGGCTATCTTCTTCGTTCCTGTATTCTTCGTGGTGATCCGTCGCCGTTTCTCGAAGAAATCAGAGGACATTGAACACAGTCACCCACCAACAGCTCAATAAACGCTGATGAATGACAAAAAGAGCCACTAAATGTGGCTCTTTTTTTATCTAAATGCTGATTCCTATAATGCGCTCTAATACATCATCCCAGTGGACAAAAATAAAAAATCAAGCCAAATTAATTTGGCTTGATAAGCCAATTGGTATAAGTTCAGTTCGTTCATTTTTTCCGTCTAGCATAATATCTACATTTAATTGTTCTATGTGACGCATAAAATTTATTCTATCCGTTAATAAATCTATAATATCGGTAGAGTCTGACTGTCGTTTTGCTCTTTCATTAAAATATGTCGATAAATACATTAATCCGTAATTTTCCTTTAGCTTGTTAACTAGATTATCGAGTACTATATAATCATGCTCCTGCGCTATTTTAATCATCAAGTGGCGATAAGACTCAGATTTTGAACCATAGACTTCACGTAATATTAACGATGTGTCATTATGGATATCTGTAATAATGAGATCATTACCTTGCCGGTTAATGAACATCTTTCTCCAATTGTCAACTGACGGTATAATAATATCATCTACAGCATTATCTTTTGCGTTATTATCAATAATAATGGCACGATAAGCTTTCCAAGCATCTACACTAAATTCATATGTATCCCCCCCTTCTCCACCACTTAATATTAATGTATCAACATGAGCTATTTTAGATGGATTAATGATATCTGCCTCATGCGTTCCTTTAATTACAAATGAAGCGCCTATCTTGTTCGATTCTTTTGTTCCATTGTCAGGCTGATAAAGTATTTCGTTCTTATCCGTTAGCATCATGAAGCCATTATCAATTTTCTTAATATTTTTAAATACTAACTCTGGGTATATTTTAATGCTATCAGGTATATTATTATTTGAACTCATATAGGTATTAATAACACAGAATGAATGTCGCATAGTATCAATATTAACAACTTGCTGACTATATAATTTACCGGTATTTCTATCAAATATAAACCCGTTTTGATTATCTGAATCAAATCCTAAAAATTGTAGCTCATGTTCTGATAACAAAGAGTGAGCAATAATAAATTTGCGATCAAAGTACCATGCAGGAATGATACTCTCATCTGAGCGCCTTAATCCCAATAAAGCAATTGCCTGTTTTGTTCCATTATAGTTGTCGTCAAGCTTTGATAACCAATTAGATGAATCTAATGTTTTTAACCAATGCTCATTAAATGCGACTATATCTATACTACCATCCGCATTAACTTGCTGTATCTTTCCTGACTTTCTTATAACAATAATATTTCCATTCCAATTAAAAACAGTGTTTATTTGTGTAATCGGGATTGAGTGTCCGTATATTTCTTGTGTGATAACCTTTGTTGTTGGATTGTTGATATCAAATACATCTTGCCCCAAGCCTTCTTGACGATATAATCTATCTTTTTCTTTACTATAGAAAAAAAACACTTCCGTTTCACTGTCGTCAATTAAACTACCAACAAGTGTTAAATCAGCAGGGTTTTCAACAACCTTTGTATATTTATTTACACCAAGGTTAACCTTAATTAAAGTATTTGTGTCACGACGTAGCCAATAACGACGATTGATACCATTTTCATCTTTACCATCAATAGTTACTATCTTTGCAAGATTTAACGTAGAAAAATCTAACTTATCAGATTCTACTTCGCTAAGATTTTGACTGTAACGATCATTAGGTACATTATAATACATTTTTAAAATATGGTATCCCGAACTATTTATTTTTGTTGGTGAATTCGCTAAATATTCTAACAGCTTACTACTATTAAAAATATTAACGAGTTCAGATTTTTTTCCATCTATTTTATATTTAGTGAAAATTTCGTCATTATTATCATGATGAGTTAAACTAAAATAAATATTTTCATGCTCCCTCCATAGCTTATGTACTTTAAACGGTGATGATTTCTCATCAGCTAAATAATAATTATTATCGAGTTGACCACCATTATTAATATTGCTCCGCCAAATAATATTTTCTTCCTGAGAAAAGAAATAGGCATACTCTGCATCAATAGTTCCGAGTGTAGGCGAATGATAGATTTTATTTATTGAATTAGTAAAAAGCATTCTTTTTGTTGCGACCTCATAAAAAGCTCTCCCAACATTTTTCTTACCATATATATAATCATCAACTACAATAAAGTTACCGTGCAATTGGTGTTTATCAGCCAATTCATCTAGGTGCTGTTCAATTGACTGGCCTTTATTACTCCACTGTCGACCATCCTCTCTGATAACTTGAATGAGTTTATTTTTAAAATCTACCTCACGAACTTCATGCTCTGAATTAACTAAAATAACTTGATCAGATAAGGCACTTGGATCAATATTTATATTTAAACTGCCAATTCTTAGATAACCATCATTAACTTCTACTGTAGGATCACCGCCATCAATCAAACTTGTATCAATAACCCATTTTGAATTATGCTTAAAATTTGAATCATTTATTAATGTAATATTAACACCATGGTTAATACTAATAATATATTCACCACCCGCTCCGCTAAGGTTATAAGATAGTTTCCCATACCATTCACTGGATATTTTAGGCACGGCAATATGTGCTTTATTTATGGGTAAAATAATATTTGTTTTGGTACTGACATATTCATGATAAATTCTAGTTATAATATACTCACCAGGAAAAGAATAAAAATCATAATCAAATTTATCTGTTTCTTCTAATCTCCGCAAAACATTAAAACCATAATCATAACGAGTCAATGCACCTGGAAATAGATTAAAAGAATAATTAATATATGACTTTGGCACCCCTGGTAAAATAACGGTATCTGTCTCTTGAAATGGAATGTCATGCTTGCTCTGATAACCAAGTCCTTCTCGAATATTAATGGCTTGTTTTTTATCAACCACCGAATAGGGAAGATACGCTGCCCAAGCAATATAATCTTTGCGCCCACTACCATTTCCACTGCGATGGGGCTGTGTACGGTAGAGATACTGGCTATCAAAGTTAATTTTTTTTGAGCGTAAGTCAATACGATCAAATACAGCCAAAGGACGTGGAACTAAGATCCGTTTACCACTTTGATTATCTATTTGATAATCAAATCCATTCCCACTATACGCATCATCTAAATGTTGGAAGTAGACCCCAACTTCTTTCGCATGCTCGCCAATTTCAGCATATGCACGTGCTAGTCCCACAATTCCAATTCCGAGGCCACCAACAATCACACCCACACCACCAAATACAGCAGCTGCCTCTGTAGCTCCGACAATACCTGCACCAATTGTTGCACCACTTAATAGTAAACTTGCTGAATCGAATGCCAGCTGAGTTCCAAATACAGCCTTTTGTGGATCATTTTCTGCATGTGTTAATTCATAAATATCAAACCCAACCATTGCGCCTTGAAAAGCAGTACCGATCCCTTCATTAGCTACCCGGGCAAATGATGATGAAAAAGTCTTCATCGCAGAGTGGGTAATTCCCGCCTCCTCACACCAAAGCGTTTTAACTAACTTTACAACCTTTGTCACATCATTTACTGCACCATGCGCCATCATACTATAAGTGACATAAGCATGAATTTTTAATGCTTCCGCTAAATTTGATGACATGCCACTGCTTATGTTTTGTCTATTTTTATTCGCAGCCCACTGAATTAATGCGTGAACGGCCATTCCCATGTTCATTCCATCAACATGTTCCGCATTACCTATGCCACCTCGGCGCCGTAATTCAGAATGGTGAAATTCGTAGCTTTGTTCAAATGTATTTATATTTTCATTAAAGTACTCTTTAAATTCCATCAAAGTACTATCTGTTGTTTCAATCCAGCGCTCTCGAAATGCGATGTCTTTATTAATAAATTGAATGCGGTATTTTCCCTCCTCAGTCATTTCTATACTAGAAAAATTAGGTAACCATGTTTCATCTAATTGATACTGTTCAGATATCTCATTAAATACTCTCTCAATTTTGTCCCCCCATCGTTCAGCGGTCAAAATTGTTAACGATGCTTTTATATTTAACTCTTTAGTAATTTGTATTTGATTTTCAATAAATTTAATCGTATTTTTACGCCTTTCAGCAACAAGATTCAAATCATCTGTATTGGATAAATCTGATACGACTAATCCCCCGCCCACTGCCACATTTCTCATCCCGTCAACATCAATAGAAATTAATTCAAAAATAGGTTTCGAATCAGAGCCTAAAGCAACATATAATTTAGCCATTTTTTTATTTATCATAAACTTATTTAGAGCTGAAAAAAGTTTATGACTACTTTCAAATGTAAATATACCGAAATTAGGATCGTAAAAATAATAGGTTACACTATCTTCATATACAATTTTCCCCAACATCATCGCATGCTTCTGGCTATTTAAGGCATACATTTTCGTTGCATTCCCCTCAGTTAATCTAGCCTCAATAGCATTTAAATCTAGGTTACCTTGAGAACTCGAAGACTGTACCGCTTCAATATTTGAATGAAGCCTTATTAATGATTTTTTTAATAGAATTGAGCTGTTATCTGTTGGTGATGCGGCAGCTAAAAAGAGTTTGTCGAGTAGTACATTACTACCATTTGGCCCATTCTCCTCTAATGCAACAGCCATAGCTCTAACAAGCGGATAACAGCGACCATCTGACATATCTCCCATTAAAGGTAAATAAAAATCTTGGGGGGATAGCCTAGAATTTATACTGCCCTCTCTCTTAAATAATTCATTTATTTCCCTCGTATTTTCTAAAATTTGATGACGACCTTCGTTATCTATCGTATTTTGAATATGCCTATACAATGCGCCACGTTCTGTCACGCTCAATTCAGGATTTAAATATAGAGCCATCATCTCTGATGAAGTCATTTCTTGATTAAAGCCTCGAATATCAGTTTTATTATAGTTATCATAACCTTCATTAAATTTATCATTAGCAATATTACGATCTCGCATCACCGCCAATTTATATTCTTTATTTAGCGCTATATTCGTAACACCGTTACCAAGTTCTTCATTTACGACTTGAACAACAGAGTCAATTCCAGTCTTATTTTTTATTTGTAGCCATAACCAGCTTCTTTCTACAGATAATGACTCAGTTAATATCGATAAATGTTTTTGAGAATAGTAATCTTTAATAATTTTTTTATTTCCAGAATTGATATTAATTTATCGATCCTTATATTTTCGTCATTACTTCGTATTGACTTACTCTTTAGATTGCTTAATTCAACTTTAAATTCATCAATTTGTTTAATTAATTGATTGATTTTATCATAAATTTTCTTTTTAACCTTGCCATTTAAATCAACCCATGATTTTATTGCTGAGTTCTCCAGCGAAAACCCCCCATCAATATATTCACCTTCTGAAACCTGGTCCGTATTTATACCAAATTCTTTTGCTATTTCTTTTAATTTATTTTGTGATGCATGGCGATATCGATTGAATTTTTCTAATTGTTTCTCGGAAAATTGATTATCAACATAATAACCTATCATAGAACTTTCGTTGTTACGTAGCTTAGGAATAGGTGTTCCATTGATCAATTCATATTCTTGCTTTTGTAATAATAACCGCCAATGGCCATCCTTAAAATACATATACGCCATCGCAAGGCCTTCATCTGAGCCTGGAACTTGGTAGTCCATATAATCAAATGCCATTACAACGTTATCATACAATATAGAACTATTCACACGGCCATCATGATAAACACGATAGGTTGTTTCATTCAGCTTAGTAACAATAACGGAGCACCCTGTTAAAGAGCCCGTGAATAAAAAACTATCCTCAGCAGCCTGAATAGGTATATCAACATAAGCAGGCGTTGCACTGGACTGATTAGCCCCGTTATAACCTAAAAAATAAGCATGGAATGCTAATGAAGGCGAGATGCTTGAAGGCTCATATCTATATTCAACCGCATAACTATTCGGACCAATTTTAACTAAGTGTGCACGTCCATAAGGTGGTATTTTACCCATTGTTGTCATGCTATCCCCACTAATCGCATGCAAGCGGGTAAACGATAATGTGTCTGCAAGAAAGTTCTTAACATCAGGACTTGCTGGACTATTTTTAAGTGGCATACTGCCAAATAATCCAGATTTTAAACGACTATCACGCAGTACTTGTGCAACTAAATTAGAGTTAACTGTATCATAGCCCATCTCTTGCACTGTTCTCAGTAAAATTTGTTTTATTTGGCGAATTATTAATAATGATTCTTTATTAATAATTAGAAAATTATTATTTTTTTTAATTTCATCCATTTTATAAATGGAATTTTTTAATAAACAACTATTATTAAACATATAATTAAATCCTTTTATTTACCTATGTTATATAAGAGCATCTCCACATATCAAGAATTACATTTTATAAAAAATAATTCCATTAACAATCATTAAACAAATAATAAAATAAATATAATAGCTATCATTATCTTTTACAGGGATTATATAAGCAATAAGAATACAACTTTCTAAACTTAATATCTTAGCCGATAGAACTGGGGGAAAATACCAAGCTATTAGGCCGGTTCATTTCATTTGAGAGCTATCAATATCAGTGTCAAGACAGTTTTCTTTAGCTTCAAAATACCATTGATATCAAGGTGCTGGTACAAACAATGAATTTTTCATTACGTGGCGACGGTTATTTTGTAATATGTAGCACAGATAAAATACAGATAGGGGAAAATCAATTTAGTGATATTTCTAGTTTATTCTCAATAGCCTATTAGATTTACTACCAAACATAATATGTTCGGTATCAGTCTGATACCGGTCATTAGACTAGCATTTTTTATTTGGTAATCTTTGTAATCTACGCCATCACTACATTATCAAAAGGAATCGAACTATTAATTCTCCCATCATGATAGACCCGATAAGTTGTTTCATTTAGTTCAGTAACGATCACAAAACTATCAGAAAGTGTACGTGTAAATAAAAATTTTGCTTTAGATGAGTACTTGGGTATATCGATATAAACGAGCGATTTTTTACCTGATGATTGCCGTTATATCCTAGTAAAACGAATTGAACATCAACTTTATTATAAATTGTAGGAATGTGACTTAAATGATTTAATATCTACACTTGCAACTCTATTTGTTACACTTACCCAACTAATCGTTGTTGATTTTAATTTTGCATCATTAAAATTTAAAATAATTATTTTTATAGCATCCATGTTAAATTTTAATATACTAATGAAAAATAAAATAGATTATATTTAATTACACCTATTAGGGTTATTATTACAAGGAAACGTAATGAATAAAAAAATGCAATTTATCTTTCTAACAAACTCTTTTTTATCATGTTTGAGTTTTTCTTCCTTTTCTCAAGCCGATGTATCTAAAGCAAAATTAATTAATATCGAAGCTCCTCTAAAAAATCATATTTCATTTAACTCTTTTGAGAGTTTATCTTCTAATGATCATGGTCTCATTTTTAATAATGATATTAATGATAATAATCAACTTGCAAACAAAGCTGCAAAACTAATATTGGCTGAAGTGACAGGAACAGAAGAAAGTAAAATTAAAGGTGTCCTCGGTATTAAAGGACAAGCCGCGAACCTAATTATTGCTAATCCCAATAGGATCTCATGGGCTGATGGCTCCATAAGTAATATTAATAGCTTATCTTTAATTGCAGGTAAGTTAGAAAAACAATATGTTAAAAATAAAGAAACGAAGCAGCTTGAAGCAAAAGCACTAGATGAATACAGTCAATTGAAATTCTCAGTTAGCCCCGCAAGCCAAATCAACATCAGCCAACAGCATGCCAGCCCGTTACAGCTTTCTAAACTGAATGTGTTCGCCGATCGAATAAAACTACAAAATGCACTAAATATTACGGCTGCGGTTCAAAATTATCTGAGTACATCCGGAAGTGCTTCAATTTCCCCACGAGAAGCAGTCATTCACTCAGGCTCTAAATTTAAAACGGATACACCTTATAGCCAAGGCAGCCACCTAGAACTGGGAGAAAATACCAAGCTATTAGGCCGGCTTATTTCATTTGAAAGCCATCAATATCAGTGTAAAGACAGCTTCCTTTGTCCTCAAAATACAATTGATATCAAAGGTTTGATACAAACAATGAATTTTTCATTACGTGGCGACAGTGATTTTGTAATGCACGGCACAGGTAAAATACAAATAGGGAAAAATCAGCAAGTGCTTGTCGCACAGTAATGAAAAACGGGCTCATTTTTAATGAGCCCGTAGGTCGTTGGGAAAGTGAAATAAAAATGTGTTTCTCTCACTTTATACTTTTAGCTAAAATCAATTTAGTGATTTTTCTTGTTTGCTTTATAGCCAAAAGAACCAAGCAAATAGAGAGATAACAATAATACATGCTACGTTCAGAACTGCACCGACCCGTACCATTTCAATTTGCCTGATATAACCAGAACCAAATACAATCGCATTTGGCGGAGTCGCAACAGGCAACATAAACGCACAAGAGGCACCAATACCAATAATCATAGTTAATACAATAACTGGCATACCTAATGCTTCCGCAACAGTAGCAAAAATAGGAACTAACAGGGCGGCACTTGCAGTATTACTCGTAAATTCAGTCAGGATGATAATAAAGGTTGTCACCGCTAAGATAATCACAAACCAATGACTTGTCCCAAATGTCATCTGCATCCAGTCAGCCATAATTTTACTAGCGCCTGAAGAACTTAAAATTGCACTGAGAGTCAACCCCCCACCGAACAGCATCAATACGCCCCACTCGGTATTTTTTTGGATTTGTGACCAACTAGCAACCCCTGTTATACCAATCAAAATTGCAGCAATCATAGCAATAATGGTGTCGAGATCCTTCACACCACCAAGTGCTTCACTAATAAATGTACTGGTGATCCAACAAACTACCGCAAATAGGAAGATCCCCATTGCTGTAATACGTTTGCCATTCCATTTAACATGCTCTAATTCAATTTCAAAGCGGTGTTTCAGATTTGGGCGTAACATCATGTACATCAATACAAACATCATCGGTAGTAAAACTACCATGATTGGAATGCCGTATTTCATCCACGATAAGAAATCTAAACCTAATGCAGCAGCGGCAATTGCGTTTGGTGGGCTACCCACAATAGTTCCTAGACCACCAATACTGGCACTATAAGCAACACCTAATAAAACAAACACAAACGTATTACGTTCATGACGTACATCGAGATTAGATAAAATACCTAATACAAGGGGTAACATCATTGCAGCAGTTGCTGTGTTACTAATCCACATTGATAGCAGCGCGGTAACACCAAACAACAGTAATACTGCGACTGATAAACGACCACGTGCAGCCATTAGTAAGCGGTTAGCAATTAGACGGTCTAAGCCTTGAATATGCAAAGCCGTCGCTAAAGCAAAGCCACCGAAGAATAGGAAAATAATTGGGTTTGCGAATGATTTAAGCGCTTCCCCTGTATTCATTAATCCAAGCCCAACCGCTAAGATAGGAATACAAAGTGCAGTAATAGTGACATGGATAGCTTCAGTTAGCCAAAGCACACCAATGAAAACCATCATTGCAAGGCCTGCATTTGCCTTGTCATCAAAAGGCAAATATTTTAAAAGTAAGATCAGTAGAACAATATCAACCGCTAAAATGATCCAACCCCGTTTATTGGATGGGGTCGGGCTGACCGCTGGTTGTAGGGATTCGGAAGCGTCCATGTAAACTCCATTAGCTCGGAAGCAAATTATTTTCGAGTATTATTGTTAATATTTTTTTGCAAGAGCTGGAATATAAAGTTAATTGTATGAAATTAAAATGTGGAGGAACTAAAAGTGCGATCTACACCGTATAATTTCATCGTTTTTCATGTAAACTCCAAAAAACCTACCCATTCACTCGTAAAAATCGAAGAATTAAATACTAAAATAGCTACTATAAATTAGCATATTATTTCTAAAGAGACGTATATCAATCAACTATCTAATTGATTGATTTTAAATTGATTATTAAATATAAAGTGAGTCAATAAAAGGCTGAACAATCATTAAGCTTACTAAAAATCCAATCAAATTTATTATGATACATTAGAGATAATCATAAATTACTGGGAATATATAGTAAAAATGGCTTCCTCAGCAAAGGTTTCAGTCGAAAAAAAAGGAAGCCATCGGCTTCCTTTCGTATAAATTGGTTAACGAACTAAAATTACGCTTGGCCTTTAACTTCTTTTAAGCCATTGAATGGTGCATTTTTACCTAATGCTTCTTCAATACGAATCAGTTGGTTATATTTAGCAACACGGTCAGAACGGCTCATTGAACCCGTTTTGATTTGGCCTGCAGCTGTACCGACTGCTAAATCTGCGATAGTTGCATCTTCAGTTTCGCCTGAACGGTGAGAGATAACAGCTGTATAGCCTGCATCTTTCGCCATTTTAATTGCAGCCAAAGTTTCAGTTAAAGAACCAATTTGGTTGAATTTGATCAGGATAGAGTTAGCAATGCCTTTATCAATACCTTCTTTCAAGATCTTAGTGTTCGTTACAAACAGGTCGTCACCAACCAGTTGGATTTTGTCACCAAGAACTTTAGTTTGGTATGCGAAACCATCCCAGTCAGACTCATTCAGACCATCTTCAATAGATACGATTGGGTACTGTTTAGTCAGTTCTTCTAAATAGTGAGTGAACTCTTGTGAAGTGAAGGTTTTACCTTCGCCTTTCAGCTCATAATTGCCTGTTTCTGCGTTATAGAACTCAGATGCTGCACAGTCCATTGCCAGTGTTACGTCTTTACCTAATACATAACCTGCTTGCTCAACCGCCTCTTTAATTGCTGCTAATGCCGCTGCGTTTGACTCTAAGTTAGGCGCATAACCACCTTCATCACCTACAGCAGTGTTCATACCTTTAGATTTCAGTACTTTTGCTAAGTGATGGAAAATTTCAGAACCCATACGAACAGCTTCTTTCAGCGTTGGTGCGCCAACAGGCTGGATCATGAATTCTTGGATATCAACGTTGTTATCTGCGTGCTCACCACCATTGATGATGTTCATCATAGGTAGAGGCATAGAGTATTGACCGTGAGTACCATTCAGGTCAGAAATGTGCTCATACAGAGGCATACCTTTCGCTGCCGCAGCTGCTTTAGCATTTGCTAAAGATACAGCCAGAATTGCGTTTGCACCAAATTTAGATTTGTTCTCAGTGCCATCGAGATCAATCATGATTTTATCGATGTTAGCTTGGTCTTTAGCATCTTTACCGATCAGCGCTTCTGCGATTGGACCATTAACAGCAGCAACTGCTTTCAGAACACCTTTACCCAGAAAACGTGCTTTATCACCGTCACGCAGTTCCAGAGCTTCACGAGAACCTGTTGACGCACCTGATGGTGCTGCAGCTAAACCAACAAAGCCACCTTCTAAATGAACTTCAGCTTCTACAGTTGGGTTACCACGAGAGTCAATGATTTCACGACCGATCACTTTAACAATTTTGGACATTAGGTTTTCCTCAGTACAAGTTAAATTTTGGGAAGTTGGTGCACCTGCGCCGACTTCCCCATATCTTATTTCAACTCACCTTTCTGGTACTTACCAGCGGCTTTAACAAAACCTGCAAACAACGGATGACCATCTCTTGGTGTAGAGGTGAACTCTGGGTGGAACTGACAAGCCACAAACCATGGATGATTTGGGTTTTCAATAATTTCCACCAGCTTGTTATCTACTGAACGACCTGCAATTTTCAGGCCCGCATCTTCAATGCGTTTCAGCAGTAAGTTGTTCACTTCATAACGGTGGCGGTGACGTTCAATAATGGTTTCTGAACCATACATCTCACGTACAAGGCTACCATTCACTAGGTGGCATGGTTGACTACCAACACGCATTGTTCCACCAAGGTCGCTCTCTTCTGAACGCACTTCAAGGTTACCCTCTTCGTCACGCCATTCTGTAATCAGCGCAACAACTGGGAATTTACAATCCGCTTTAAATTCTGTTGAATTTGCATCTGCCATATTGGCCACATTACGTGCAAATTCAATCAATGCAACTTGCATACCCAAACAAATCCCTAAGTAAGGGATCTTGTTTTCACGTGCATATTGAGCAGTCAGAATTTTACCTTCAATACCACGCTCACCAAAACCGCCTGGCACTAAAATAGCATCTAAATCTTTTAGTAACTCAACACCACGCGTTTCGATGTCTTGTGAATCAATCAATTTGATATTCACAGTTAAACGGTTTTTCAATCCACCGTGTTTTAATGCTTCAATTACAGATTTATACGCATCTGGTAACTCAACATATTTACCAACCATTCCAATGGTGACTTCACCTGCAGGATTAGCTTCTTCGTAAATAACTTGTTCCCACTCAGATAAATTAGCTTCTGGCGCATCAATGCGGAAACGGTTACAAATGTACTCATCCAAACCTTGTGATTTTAACAAGGCTGGAATTTTATAAATTGAATCAACGTCTTTGAGAGAAATAACCGCTTTCTCTGGCACATTACAGAACAATGCGATTTTTGCACGTTCATTTGCTGGGATCACTCTGTCTGAGCGACAGATTAACACGTCTGGCTGGATACCAATTGACAGCAATTCTTTCACAGAATGTTGAGTTGGCTTAGTTTTCACTTCACCAGCTGCTGCAAGGTAAGGCACTAATGTTAAGTGCAAATATAAAGTACGCTCACGGCCGACTTCTGCAGCCATTTGACGAATCGCTTCAAGGAATGGCAATGATTCAATATCACCCACTGTACCACCAACTTCAACCAAAACAACGTCATGGCCTTCGCCACCACGGATGATGCGGTCTTTAATTTCATTAGTGATATGAGGGATAACTTGAATTGTAGCGCCTAAGTAGTCGCCACGGCGCTCTTTGCGCAGAACTTCAGAGTAAACACGCCCAGTCGTAAAGTTATTACGACGAGTCATTTTAGTACGGATGAAGCGCTCATAATGACCCAAATCTAAGTCAGTTTCAGCGCCGTCTTCTGTAACGAAAACTTCCCCGTGTTGGGTTGGGCTCATTGTGCCTGGATCTACGTTGATGTAGGGATCCAGTTTCATAATAGTCACATTGAGTCCACGGGCTTCGAGTATAGCCGCCAAAGAGGCTGCGGCAATGCCTTTACCCAGAGAGGATACGACCCCGCCGGTCACAAAAATATAATTAGTTTTCATGCTGAACCTGAAAGTTTAGGTTTAAAAGATGATGGATATAACAGGACGGGAAAACAGTATACCCGAACCTTAATTTCGCTACAAATGTTCTAAGCATAATAAGGCTAAATTTCATCAATACTCTAATATTATCAGCAAGTTAAAAGCGAAAATTATTTATCGCTTCAAAATTAGTCATCTTTGTCTATTTTCATAGATTAACACAGTTCAAATGCAAAAGCTAAATCCTTTCAGCTCATTGTATGGTATAAAAAATGCGATTCTGCACTAACTTTGATTTTGAATAACTATTTACTCTACTTGTCGCTATTTAACACCTCAATATTTCACGTCACCCATTATTTTTGAAGCTTTGTTTGGTGCTATTGAATGAAGTGCTTTTAGAACAAACCAACAACCGCCAGATTTTAAAACAACTAATGGTTTAAACAATTGCAGACAAGGTTCGCATTACAGCTAGGCGGCAAGAGAGGATATCTTCGGGGAGCATACACTAAGTATGTGACCCGAGTAGCCGAACGCAGCCAACAACGCTGTAGTGCGAGGCCCGACGAGAATTGGCTCTATATAGTTCGTGCTACAGCTAGGCGGCAAGAGAGGATATCTCGAGGAACATACACTAAGTATGTGACCCGTGTAGCCGAACGCAGCCAACAACGCTGTAGTGCGAGGCCCGACGAGAATTGGCTCTATATAGTTCGTGCTACAGCTAGGCGGCAAGAGAGGATATCTTCGGGGAGCATACACTAAGTATGTGACCCGAGTAGCCGAACGCAGCCAACAACGCTGTAGTGCGAAATATGACGAGCCATTTTATTCTTGGCTCTTAACCTGCTGCCAAAGCGCCTCCATCTCATTAAGTGTAGCACTTTCTGTCGTTTTACCACTTTCCGCGAGGCTTTTTTCGATTTGGCGAAAACGACCTTCGAATTTGTTACACGCTTTTTGCAACGCTATTTCAGGTTTATAACCTAAATGGCGTGATAAATTCACGGTTGCAAACAATAAGTCGCCAATTTCCTCTTCTAAGCGCGACTGGTCAACAACCGCCTGAGTGGCTTCTTCCATCACTTCTTCAAGTTCTTCATGAACTTTACCAACAACAGGGCCTAGCGTATCCCAGTCAAAACCAACTGACGCACAACGTTTTTGAATTTTATAGGCTTTCATTAGTGCTGGGAGTGAATTTGGAATATCATCTAGCACAGAAAATTGCGATTTTTCAGCTCGCTCTTTGGCTTTTCGTTTTTCCCATCCCTCAATCACTTCTGTGCTACTCAGTGTATTATTTGCATCGAAAATATGAGGGTGGCGATGTTCGAGCTTATCACTAACAGATTGGCAGATATCGCTAAAATCAAAGAGTGATTTTTCATTCGCCATTTGCGCATAGAAAACCACTTGGAATAATAAGTCTCCCAACTCACCTTTTAAGTCGCTAAAATCTTCACGTTCTATCGCATCAAGCACTTCATAAGTTTCTTCAAGCGTATAAGGCGCAATAGTTTTAAATGTTTGTACCTTATCCCATGGGCACCCTGTTTGCGGATCTCGAAGCTGCTTCATAATTGATAATAAACGTTCGATTTGAAGATTTGTCTGACTCATTGTATTAACCTTTAATTTTTTTGTTTCTAGTTGTCCTTTATCCCAAACTTATCAGAGTTGATGAGCAATCGACAAATTTTTCCCAAAAAAATAAATTTTTGCTAACTAACTCATGAAGAAACAGAAGTTGTATAGAAAAGAATAATTAAAAACATGAAGAGAGGGATTTTTAGAATATAAATATACCGATTTTCAAAATAGTTTGAATTGTAGGTAGGCGGCAAGCGAAGATATCTCGGGGAGCATACACAAGTATGTGACCCGAGTAGCTAAGCGCAGCCAACACCCCTACAACTCAAAATATGAAGAAAATCACTGAGAATGACGCTTTGCTTCTATAACATCCGCCAACTGATTCAGCTTAGCTAACACCCGACTCAGCACCTCAATGTTATACAGCTCAATAGTCATATCTATCGTTGCCAGTTGCTGTTTTACATCGCTGCGGCTACTGACACCAAGCACATTGACTTTCTCATTTGCTAATATTGTCGTGATATCACGCAGCAGGCCGCTGCGGTCATTAGCAATAACTCTAACCACAAGAGAATAACCACTCGAGTAGTTTTCTCCCCAAACTGCATCTATTACGCGTTCTGGTGCATGGCTTTGTAGTTCAGCTAATTGTTCACAGTCTGCACTGTGAATGGAAATACCTCTTCCTTTCGTGATAAAACCGACAATTTCATCCCCTGGAATTGGCTGGCAGCAGCGTGCAATATGGTGCATTAGGTTACCAACCCCTTCAACCACCACTCGGCCGCTACTATGAGATGGTGCTCTTGGGAGTGAAGACTTACTTTCTAATGTCTTCATTGCCGCACGGTCTTCTTCTTCGGCAGTGGCTTTGTTAAATTTGCTCTGCAGGAAATTCACTAATTGGTTGATACGGATATCACCGCCGCCAATTCCTGCCAAAACCTCATCCAATGAATGAACATTGTAGCGTGCGATTAGCAGTTTTTCTGCTTCACGAAGGCTAATATCAAGCTGTGATAGTTCGCTATCTAAAATTTGACGCCCTGCAAGGATATTTTTGTCTCTATCTTGTTTACGGAACCAATTTTGGATTTTAGCTCGCCCACGGCTGGTTGTGACATACCCTAAGTTAGGGTTTAACCAGTCGCGGCTTGGATTTGGATGCTTTTGAGTAATAATTTCAATTTGATCGCCCATTTGTAATTGATAGCTAAATGGGACAATACGCCCACCTATTTTTGCACCAATACAACGGTGGCCGACATCACTGTGAATATGATAAGCAAAATCAAGCGGTGTCGAGCCTGCTGGTAAATCCACCACATCCCCTTTTGGGGTAAAGACATACACTCGGTCATCAAACACTTGGCTACGAACTTCATCTAGCATTTCGCCAGAATCTGCCATTTCTTCTTGCCATGCAATCAGCTTACGTAACCATGCAATGCGGTTTTCGTAACTACTGCCTTTACCAATGCCAGTCGCGCCTTCTTTGTATTTCCAATGGGCCGCAACTCCCAGCTCTGCATCTTCATGCATTTGGCGGGTACGAATTTGAATTTCAAGCGTTTTGCCGTTTGGTCCTAACACCACTGTATGAATAGATTGATAACCATTAGGTTTCGGGTTCGCCACATAGTCATCAAACTCATCGGGAAGATGGCGAAAATGGGTATGTACAATCCCTAACGCGGCATAACAATCTTGCAAACGTTCAACGACAATACGCACCGCTCGCACATCAAACAGTTCATCAAATGCCAATGATTTTTTCTGCATTTTACGCCAAATGCTATAAATATGCTTAGGCCGGCCATAGATATCTGCTTGAATATTCTCTTTTAACATGTACTTACGTAAGGTTGTTACGAAAGTATCTATATACTCTTCACGGTCAATACGACGTTCATGGAGGAGCTTTGCAATTTTCTTATATTCATCGGGATGCAAATAACGAAAACAGAAGTCTTCTAACTCCCATTTTAACTGCCCAATTCCTAGGCGATTTGCTAAAGGTGCATAAATATTTGAGCACTCTTTTGCCGCTAAAACGCGCTCATCTTCAGTGGCATCTTTGACTTCACGTAAATGTGCAATTCGTTCCGCTAGTTTAATGACAACGCAGCGGAAATCTTCCACCATCGACAATAGCATACGGCGAATATTATCGACTTGTGTCGAGCTCGTTTCACTCGATTGCGTGGCTTTGAGTTGACGAATCGCATCCATTTCCAGCACGCCTTTAACGAGTTCGTGAATGGATTGACCAAACTCATCAATAACTTCTTGCTCTTCCAACTTCCCCTCTTCCACTAAAGGAAAAAGTAAAGCTGCTTGTAAGCTGCCGATATCCATACTTAATGTCGATAGGATTTCGGTCATTTCAATACCGCGCCACAGTAACAGAGGGGCGATTTCTTGTCCGGCTAGTTTATCGTGACAATATTGCCAGGTATGGATGAGCTTTTCTTCTGATTGTTTATTGCTCAATCCCAGACCGTTAACCCACTTTTCTGGGGCAAACTCACCTGCTGGGGTAAGATGCGCACTTCTTACTGCAACCATATATTCTCCCTACCTATTAAACCTCTGGGCGACGGATAAATAACGCCATTGACTCTAAATGGCTAGTATGCGGAAACATGTCTAGCATCCGCAACTGTAATAACTGATAGCCCCCATCAAGTAAAACTTTGCTATCTCTTGCCAATGTTGTGGGGTTACATGAAACATAGACAATTTTTTCTGGCATCAGTTTAATTAAATGTTCCATAACACCAGCGGCTCCAGCTCTAGCGGGGTCTAATAATACTTTATTAAAGCCATGAGCCGCCCAAGGTTGTGTGTGTATCTGGGCTTCTAAGTTTTCATTATAGAATGTCGCATTACAAATAGTATTGAGCTGTGCGTTATTTCGTGCCTGTTTGACTAAATTTTCCACACCTTCAACACCCACAACGGATTTCACTAACCGTGCGATAGGTAATGTAAAGTTACCCATTCCACAAAAAAGGTCTAATACCCTATCTTCACTGTTTAGATCTAACCATGCTAAAGCTTGTTCTACCATCAACTGGTTAACTTGCCCGTTCACTTGAATAAAATTTAATGGGTTAAATTTTAGTATTTCCCCAGCAACTTGATACTCAGGTTGTGGCGAATTTGGTGACAGAGCTTGTAAGTTTTCATCATTACCCGCTAACCAGATAGACACTCCGTGCTGATTTTCAAAATTGCTTAACTTTTGAGTATCTGATAACGAAAAAGGTGTTAAGTAACGAATCAATACAATTTTGCTATTGTCTGCGTGAATAAGCTCTACGTGGCCCAATTTCGCTTTATTACTGAGCTGGTTAATGCATTCAGAAAGTGGTTTTAATAAGATATCCAAATCAGGAGATAATATAGGGCAATTTTTTATATCAACTAATGTGTTAGATTGAGATTGACGAAACCCCATAACGACATTTTTACTTTTAGGCTGATATTGTAGCCCCAACCGAGCTCGGCGACGGTAGCCATATGACTCACCATAAATCACCTCGGCACAGGATATATCTTGCAATGTTTCGCGTCGCATCAGATAAGCTAAAGCATGAGCTTTACTTTCTCTTTGTAGTGCAATGTCAACATGTTGCTGTTGACATCCCCCACATTGGTTAAAATAACGGCACCGTGGCTTTACTCTTTGAGGGCTCGTGCTCAAACGTTTAATTACCTTCCCTTTAGCAAACTGCCGTTTCTCTTCCGTCAATTCAATTTGGGCTTCTTCTTCAGGCAATAAACCTGTTACAAAAATGGTTTTTCCTTCGATACGAGCAACACCTTGCCCTGCGGCATCAAGGCTATCAGCTACAACCGTGATCTGGCGGCGTGGAGTGGTACGGCGATTAGGAGAGTAAAATTGAGCCATAAAATAGTCACTACAGAATATTAAGTTATAAAAATCATGATTGCCGAGTTTTCAATTTTAATGCGTTGTTTTTTTTCGCTAATTAATCAAGGAAAACGAGCAGGCTATTATACCTGCTTTCCTATCATTTGATTGACTACTTTTCTATTTTTATTAAGCTATTCAGTTATTATATCAATTGCTAACCATAAATTTACGATATTCTTCATAGGCATAGTGGTCTGTCATACCGCTAATATAGTCTTGAATCAAACGAGCTCGATAATAAAACTCAAGGATAGATTTATCTGCTTCATTCGTTGCAGAAATTTTCTCAAGTGCTTCCGTGTAAGATAAGCGATGCTTATTAGATAATTTATGGAATAACCTCGTTTCAATGAAAAAATGCTTGTGGTAATTTTTGTCCACGAGGTCAGCAAAATCGCTTCTATCCATCATCAGTAGTGGACTATAAAAATCTAATAATCCACTGATAATTCGATAGCCTTGTAGTTCTAACTCTTCAACTTCATGGTGGTTAAATACATGTTTAAAAGCCACTGTTTTCAGTACTTTTAATAGCCTATGCTCTGGACTTTTATCTTCTAACAAAGCACTGTTAAAAGTGCCGTTATAAATTTCGGGTAGATTCTTAATGAATTGTTGTGCGCTATAATGAGACAATTTTCCTGTGATATTTACGCGCAAATACATAAAGAATTGATCTTGCTGAATACGCCTTGTGTGGTTGTCACTGATATTATTGAAAGCTCGCATAATGGTTTGATCGAATAAATCATTTTGTTCAATATCTCCCCACTCTGCTTTTAAATACTCAATCAACTGCTCAACAGTAAAAATGCCTTTTTCCGCAGCGTCATCCAAATCAGCAATGCAATATGAAATATCATCAGCCGCTTCCATAATATAGGACAGCGGGAAACGGCAATATTTTTCCATATCGAGCTTTTTGGTTAGCTCACTGACAAAGTCCACCTCTGACCAATAATAGCCTGGTTTTTTCATCAAATAATCAAACTCAGGGGGAATTGGCTCCAAATCATAAGCTCCACGCGTATATTTTAAGATAGAGCCAACTTGCGCATAAGTTAAGTTTAGTTTGAGTAAGCGATGCGCCATACGTAACCCTTGCGCATTACCTTCAAATGAGCATAAATCCTGTTTTAATTGACGGCGGAATAAATCTTGCTTTTCATTTCCAGTTAACTGTAATGCAGGTATTTTGCATGGATCAGGGGAATTCGGAGTAAATAAGTAACTAGGCGATAGTAATTTAGTAAACCACCGTTGAATTGCTGCCTCACCAAAATGCCCAAATGGTGGATTGCCAATATCATGCATTAAGCAGGCCATTTCGACTAAGCTCTCAAAAGCATCACACCGTTCATCTAGCCCATAAGGTTCAAGCAATTTTTTCTTTTTTAGTTCGCCTAAAACCGTTTTACTGATGTAACGGCCAACCTGCTGTACTTCTAGTGAGTGAGTTAAGCGACTGCGAACTGCTGCATTTTGCTCTAAGGGAAAAACTTGCGTTTTTTGTTGCAAACGGCGAATGGCAGCTGAATTAATGATCCTCCCGCGGTCACTTTCGAATAAGCGATTAACCGCATCTTCATCTTTAGGTGAAATTTTTTGGTTTTTCGCACTGCTTATGTAGTTGCGCTGAAAATTTAACTTCTTAACAAAATTAATCTCACCCACTCTGCCACCCTCCCTATCTCGATTAATGCTTCATTATATAGCCTAAATATAGGAAAAAAACTTCACGACTCACCTTTCAATGTTACACTTCGTGCATCTTTGTAATTTCGTTGTCTAAATCCGAGTTGTTGCAATTAAAATTGCGAACCCACTCGAAGAATACAGCAATAACACAATAAAACATTATCGTCCCTAGTCAAAATATTGACACTAATAGTGCAAATTGAGCAGGGAAAAGGAGACAAAATGAAAGTTGGAATAATTGGCGCCATGGAACAAGAAGTGGCGATTTTGCGCTCGCAAATTGAAAACTGCCAAACTATTAACCGCGCTGGCTGTGAGATTTATACAGGTCAAATTAATGGCGTTGACGTTGCGTTATTGAAATCAGGTATTGGTAAAGTCGCTGCCGCAATCGGCACAACATTGTTACTGGAGCATTGCCAACCAGATGTCGTGATTAACACAGGCTCCGCCGGTGGGCTAGACCCTCGTTTAAATGTTGGTGATATCGTGGTTTCTACTGAAGTTCGTTACCATGATGCTGATGTGACAGCATTCGGTTATGAACCTGGCCAAATGGCACAGTGCCCACCCGCTTTCGTCGCGGATACTAAACTGATTGAAGTTGCTGAGCAGTGCATTCAGCTATTGGATATGAACGCTGTTCGTGGTTTAGTTTGTAGCGGCGATGCTTTTATTAATGGTGCTGAACCACTGGCTCGCATCAAAGCGATGTTCCCGCAAGTTGCGGCAGTAGAAATGGAAGCCACCGCGATTGGCCAAGTGTGTCACCAATTTGGTACCCCGTTTGTCGTTGTCCGTGCCATTTCAGATGTGGCTGATAAGGAATCCCACACAAGCTTCGATGAATTCTTACCCGTTGCTGCCCGTCAATCGTCATTAATGATCACTGCAATTTTATCCAAACTCGCTTAATAATTCTCATAAAAAGTATAACTAATTGTTAGTTATACTTTTTTAATGTCACGATGAATTTTGTTATGAAAAGAATAACGCATTATTTCTCTCTTACTATTACCTTATTATGTGGTTTATTGGTGGCTTTTTCGGCACTAGGAGCGGCAAAGCAACGCGTTATCAGCTTATCACCAGCCAATACTGAGCTTGCTTATTCAGCAGGGCTTGGGGATAGCTTAATTGCGGTCAGTGCTTACTCCGATTACCCAGAACAAGCTAAAAAACTAGAGCAAGTCTCTGATTGGCAAGGCTTAAATGTAGAACGTATTATCGCACTAAAACCTGATTTAATCCTCGCATGGCGAGGAGGCAACCCCCAACGCCCTCTTGATCAGCTTGCGAATCTCGGCATTCCAATTATTTATTTTGACCCTCAAACCATTGATGATGTCATTAATTCAGTCACTGAGTTGGCACAATACAGTCCAAACCCAGAGCTTGCACAACAAAATGTGGGAATAATGCGCGCTAAGCTAGCGCCTTATCAAAATACAAAAATTTCTAATAACAAACCTAAGAGAGTGTTCATTCAGCTCGGCTCTCAACCTCTATTTAGCGCTGGTAACCATACGCTGCAAAATGATGTCGTCGAGTTTTGTGGGAGTGAAAATATTTTTGCTAATAGCTCAGTTCAATGGCCACAAGTCAGTCGTGAGCAGGTACTCACTCGCAAACCAGATGTAATAATCATGACGGGCTCAGCAGAACAGGAAAAAGCAGTGAAAGAATTTTGGCACTCCCAGCTCAATATCCCAATAATCCGATTAAATGAAGATTGGTTTCACCGAGCAGGCCCAAGGATTGTGAACGCAACCGAACAACTGTGTGAGCAGTTAAATTCATTATCTAATTAAGAATTAAGAATTAAGAATTAAGAATTAAGAAAATTTTCTAAATAGTTCGAGTTGTGGCAAGGCGGCAAATGAAGGTATCTCGGGGAGCATACATAAGTATGTGACCCGAGTAGCTGAATGAAGCCAACACAGCTACAGGTTGAAGAAGAACTCAATAATTCTCTAAATCATTCGGCCTGTAACAAGGCGGCAAATGAGCTAGAACCTAGGAGCATACAAAAGTATGTGACTAGGTCTAGTGAATGCAGCCAATACAGCTACAGGTTGAAGGATGACGAGAATTAGACGCTGAAGGACGAACCACACCCACAAGTAGACTTAGCATTCGGATTAGTCACAATAAAACGCGAACCTTCCAAACCTTCGGTATAATCAACACTTCCACCGACTAAATATTGTAAACTCATTGGGTCTACGACAAGAGCAACACCTTGCTTTTCAATTGTCATATCGCCTTCGTTGATTTGGTCATCAAATGTGAAACCATATTGGAAACCGCTGCATCCGCCACCAGTGATATAAACACGCAGACGCAGATTTGGGTTGTCCTCATCAGAGACTAGATCTTTAACTTTAATTGCTGCCGCATCAGTAAATTGCAAAGGCAGAGCTGCATCATCACTCATTTTTTACTCCAAACCGGTGACCGGTAAATTCATGCGTAGGCTAAAACCTACTCAGATCAATTAACCTAATTATCCGCCACTTGACTAAATGGTTCAAGTGTTGTTAAGCAATTAGACACATTGTGCATATCTTCGTATCAATATTTGGTTTAATTGGTGTGGTGCTTTAGAATGAGGGCAATTTTTTCTTAGCCTCTTTCTGGAGCCCTGCGATGTCACAATCTGAAAAACTTTACGCACAAGCAAAAGAACAAATCCCTGGTGGTGTAAACTCCCCTGTTCGTGCTTTTAATGGTGTTGGTGGAACCCCATTATTTATTGAAAAAGCGGATGGCGCTTATATTTATGACGTTGACGGTAAAGCCTATGTGGATTACGTTGGCTCATGGGGACCGATGGTATTAGGCCATAACCATCCTGAGATCCGTGATGCCGTGATCAAAGCTGTCCATAAAGGGTTAAGTTTTGGTGCACCGACTGCCGCCGAAGTTGAAATGGCTGAATTAGTTTGTGAGTTAGTCCCCTCTATGGATATGGTACGCATGGTGAATTCAGGTACTGAGGCGACCATGAGTGCAATTCGTCTGGCTCGTGGTTACACAGGCCGCGACAAAATCATCAAATTTGAAGGCTGTTATCATGGCCATGCAGACTGTTTATTAGTCAAAGCTGGTTCTGGGGCGCTTACGATGGGTGAACCAAACTCTCCAGGCGTCCCCGAAGATTTTGTAAAACACACATTAACTTGTACCTATAATGACCTAGCTTCAGTTCGCCAAGCATTTGAAAATTATCCAGAAGACATTGCCTGTGTGATTGTTGAACCTGTTGCTGGAAATATGAATTGCGTACCACCAACGGCTGAGTTCTTACCGGGTTTACGTGCATTATGTGATGAATTCAATGCCGTACTCATCATTGATGAAGTCATGACAGGCTTTCGCGTCGCACTAGGTGGAGCACAAGATTACTATGATGTTCAACCTGATTTAACCTGTTTAGGTAAAATCATCGGTGGTGGTATGCCTGTAGGTGCCTTTGGTGGCCGCCTTGAAATTATGGAAAAACTAGCCCCAATTGGGCCTGTTTACCAAGCGGGAACCTTATCTGGTAATCCTGTCGCGATGGCTGCTGGTCTTGCTTGTTTAAAAGAAGTCTCTCAACCGGGTGTGCACTCACGTTTAAATGAATTAACAGAAAAGTTAGCTCGTGGTTTAAAACGTGTTTCCCAAGAGCAAGGTATCCCGATGGTTATCAATCACGTCGGTGGTATGTTTGGTATTTTCTTCACCGACGCACCAACAGTGACTTGCTACCAAGATGTGATGAAGTGCGACGTTGAACGCTTTAAGAAATTTTTCCACTACATGTTAGAGCAAGGCATTTACCTCGCACCTTCTGCATTTGAAGCGGGTTTTATGTCTATCGCCCACAGTGATGAAGATATTGAGAAAACTATCAAAGCGGCTGAAACAGCGCTAATGAAGATCAAAACGAATTAATTCACATTGAAATTACGGAGGTGAAATGTTACCTACTTTCACCTCTATTCTTTTACATCGGTAGAGAAAGATTGGATAGCCACCAGTTGCAGCCTTACACCACAATTTTCTAACTCATTAATTCTCTAAATAATTCAGCCTATAGCTAGGCGGTCAGCGAGCTAGAGCCTAGGAGCATACAATAGTATGTGACTAGGTCTAGTGAGTGCAACCAACAACGCTACAGGTTGAAGTATGACGAGAATTTAGGGATTAATTCTCTAATTCTCTAGCTCATTAATTCTCTAAATAATTCAGCCTGTAGCTAGGCGGTCAGCGAGCTAGAGCCTAGGAGCATACAATAGTATGTGACTAGGTCTAGTGAGTGCAACCAACAACGCTACAGGTTGAAGTATGACGAGAATTTAGGGATTAATTCTCTAATTCTCTAGCTCATTAATTCTCTAAATAATTCAGCCTGTAGCTAGGCGGTCAGCGAGCTAGAGCCTAGGAGCATACAATAGTATGTGACTAGGTCTAGTGAGTGCAACCAACAACGCTACAGGTTGAAGTATGACGAGAATTTAGGGATTATTGCCAAACATATCCTTAACCCAATCCGGTGCATCATCTTGCTGCTCGCCATTATTACCATTGAGATCCCAAATTGGCGCTTCGTTTTCAGACGCTTGGCATAACCCTTCTGGGTTATCCGTCCAAATCGGCAACATTCTACCGCCGCCGAAGTTTGAGCAACTTAATTGGCCGTCAGCTGTGACTTGCATATCAACAATGCCCTCTGGTGCACGGTTGATAAGAGCTAATGGCGCTTGGTTCTCTAAGTAGCGTTGGTACACTTTCAGTGCGCCTGTCGCCCCTGTTAATTGTGTTGGGCCGTTATTATCACGGCCAACCCACACGATCGCTACTTCTTTGCCATCAATACCTGCATACCAGCTATCGCGTAGATCGTTAGTTGTCCCTGTTTTACCGGCTAAATTATACTTAGCATATTTGGTCAATAAAACTCTGCCCGTACCTTGTTTAACCACTTGCTGCATACCATACAATGTGAGGTATGCAGCTTGGGAAGGTACTGCTCGCTCAGCTGATGGGTAGCTTTGGTAAATTTCATTGCCATCTCCATCAATAACAGAACGCAATGCCGATAATTTCGCACGATTACCGTTACCACCAATGGTTTGATAAACTTGAGCAACTTCCGCTGGTGTTAGGTTAATTGCACCTAATAGCATCGCAGGAACTTTTTCCATAGCAGCCGCGGGAGCTCCTAAGCGTACAAACGTATTAAACACTTGGTCTAAACCAACCTCTAGCCCTAAGTTTACCGTTGGGATATTTTGTGATTTTGCCAAAGCGTCAACTAACATCATACGGCCGTTGAAATTACGGCTGTAGTTTCTTGGGCTCCAGTTTTGGTTTCCGACTTTTACTGTTAGTGGCTCATCTTTTAACCATGTATTTAAACGAAAACGGTCCGGTTCACTTAGTGCAGCGAGGTATACCGGAGGTTTTGCCAGAGAACCAATGTTACGCCGTGCATTTAACGCACGGTTAAACCCTGAATATTGGGGTTGAGAGCCACCAACCATCGCGCGTACTTCGCCATTAATGCGGTCAACTACCACCATTGCCCCTTCTATGTCATCTAATTTACGAGATTTACGCAAATCAGCGACACCATTTTCAACTGCATTTTCAGCCGCAGTTTGAGCCACTGGGTCTAGAGTGGTAAAAATTTTCGCACCAGAGAGTTCTTTAACTTTATCACCCAATTTTTCATTGAGTTCTAAACGAACCATTTGCATAAAGGCAGGTTGAGAAGCCACCAGCCCTTCTTTGTTTTTCACACCGAGAGGCCTTGCGCTTAGCACTTGATACATTTCTTGGTCAATCACGCCACGCGTTTCCAAGATTTTCAGCACAATGTTTCGACGTTTAATCGCATTTTGTGGCTTAGTCCAAGGATTATACGTTGATGCCCCTTGTACCATACCGACTAATAACGCCTGTTGGTCAAAGCTTAACTCATTGATTGGTCTACCGAAATAATACAGGCTCGCTAACGGGAAACCACGAATTTCGTCATTACCATTTTGGCCTAAAAAGACTTCGTTTAAATACAGCTCTAAAATACGCTCTTTGCTGTAATTGTAGTCCAGTAAAACCGCCATATAGGCTTCATTGGCTTTACGCTTTAATGTCCGTTCATTGGTCAAAAACAGATTTTTGACTAACTGTTGGGTTAAAGTACTTCCCCCTTGAACGGAGCGCCCTGCACTTAAGTTAGCAACAACAGCACGGCCAATAGAGTATAAACTGACGCCATCGTGCTCATAAAAGTTGCGATCTTCGGTTTCTAGTAAGATTTTAACTAGAGACTCAGGAAAATCAGATATCGGTAAAACTAACCGTTGCTCATTATTCGCCGACTGCATCATCGTGATCAGTTTCGGGTCTAAACGGAAAAAGCCAAATGAGCGACCGTTTTCCATGTTTTCAATCTTGCTCAACGCGTTATTTTCAAACACCATGCGCGCAAGGATTTGCCCTTCTTTTTGATCAGGGAAATTAAACGGCCTACGTAAGATTTCGATGCTATTACCACGCACCACAAATTCGCCCGATGTCGTTATCTTACTCACCTTACGGTATTGCATACCTTCAAGTAGGCGAACCATTTCTGCCTGGCTGTAGTCCATCCCCGGCTCAAGGTTGACCATTCGGCCGTATACTGCGGCGGGTAAATCCCAAACCTTACCATCGAGGCGTTCTTTAATTTGTTGATTTAAATAAAAACCATATGCCGCAAGTAAAACAGCAAACACGATCATCAGTTTGACTAGTAGCCAAAACCAACGCCATTTACTTTTTACCTTTCGAGGTTTGTTATTTTTTGAGCCTTTTTTAGCCATTTGCTCTTCTTCATCTTCATCATCGAGATATTGTTCGTCAATATCATCATCTTCGAATAAATCTTCATCGTCATAGTCATCGCGGTCTCTACGGCGGCGGCGGGATGAAGACTGTTTTTTCCCAGCAGTTTTTTTGTTACGTCTGCCGATTGGTTCAAAATCTTTACCTGACATGGTCACTCCATATCACATTACAAAATAACTTAATAACGCACTAGTAATGTCAGTTTAGTGGTTAATTTTGGCCTAGAACCCCAGAGATTTCACCAAAGAAAGCTCTTAATTACATTTCCTTACTCAGTCGGCTCATTGATAGAGCCAATGAGGAAACCCGCTATTAGAGCATAAAAATAGATTATTTCGCACCCATCATCGCTTTTTTTGTTTGTCTCGTTGGCGCAGTATTTACAGGGTCATCTGGCCATAAATGTTTTGGATAGCGCCCTTTCATCTCTTTTTGTATCTCTTTATAGCTGCCTTGCCAAAATGCACCAAGGTCTTGCGTGATCTGTAACGGCCGCATGGCAGGAGACAACAGAGAAACTGTTACGGTTATTTTTCCTTGTGCAACAGTCGGGTTCGCTTTTTCCCCGTACATTTCTTGCATACGAATCGCTATGAC
Source organism: Providencia sp. PROV004 (assembly GCF_011045615.1). Classification (NCBI taxonomy): domain Bacteria; kingdom Pseudomonadati; phylum Pseudomonadota; class Gammaproteobacteria; order Enterobacterales; family Morganellaceae; genus Providencia; species Providencia sp. PROV004. The sequence continues at coordinate 1,199,273 of NZ_CP042859.1, read as the reverse complement.
TGGTGGTTTATCTAATGCGTAGTGAATACTTACATCATGTGAAGATGGCGCTCGATAGGTTACCGGAAACATGCGTTCTAACCACTGTTGCTGCTGCCAATCTAATCGATTAACCAATAAGGAGGCTAAATCAATCTGCTGTAATTTTTGTTTATTTGTTATGCCATCAAGATAAGGCTCTAGCCATTCATCCAGTGAATCCAATAATGCCGCTTCATCAAAATCAGGCAAATTAATATCAGGAAAATACTGCTTAGCTAACGTGCAGCGGATACACAGTTGTAGAGCATTTTCCTGCCAGTTTAATTGCTGCAAGCCATTTTGCTTCAACCAATAAACTAACGCATAACGAATTTCAGTGTTATCAGGGTTGCTTAAACGTTCTGATTTCACCACTAATTGACCGCATTGCAAGCGTTTCCAAGCTAATAATGTCCCTTTTTGTTCATCCCATTCGACCGTTTCTTGTTTGTTAAACAGCGATGGGCAATCTGCTTGTAGTCTGTCAATATCTACAGGGTAAGCCAAGGAAATACGGGCATCTGCCATATTTTCGGGTTGCCATAAAGCCACGACGATTAACCATGGAGAACCGGATAATCTATCCGATTCATTCAATATCGCCCCTAAACCATTCGCCAGTTGATAGCGTTGTTGGTTATCTCGAGATTTCGCTATGTAGTCGGGAAACGCTGTGGCCAGCAACGTTGGTAACCACTCACTAATGAGTGCATCTTGCTTACCAATGATACTCGATACTCTTTGTTCACAAAGCACTGATGCTCTCTTACACCCCCCCTCTGTTGGCCTTTCTATGCAATAGCGAAGATCCGCATCTTGTTGACGAGGTGGTTCCTCGATAATCGCCACCAACAGTGCAGCTAATTGGATAACAGACTGATTTTGGCTTTGTTGTGCTTTACATAACATTGCCGCTGTTCGTACTGAACTGCCTAACTCCGCCATCTGCTGCCCAAAAGGCGTTAACTTGTTTGCTGCATCAATAGCACCTAATTTGCCAAGTAAATTTTTTGCCGCTGATATTGCCGGTTTAGGGGGTAAAGTCAGCCAGTTCAGCTGTGCGGCATCGTGACAACCCCATTGTAATAAAGATAACCATAAGCTGCTCAAGTCACTTTGTGCAATTTCGGCCTCGCTAAATTGTGCCGCACGCTCAGCCTGCTCTTCACTGAATAAGTGCCAGCAAACACCTTCTTCCAAACGGCCTGCTCGGCCTGCACGTTGTGCCATCGACGCTTGGCTAATTCGCTGTTTAACTAGTTTTGTTAGTCCTGTTCGTGGATTGAATTGCCCTACGCGTTCAAAACCACTGTCTATCACAAGGCGGATCCCTTCAATCGTCAAGCTGGTTTCTGCAATATTGGTGGCTAATACGACCTTTCGCACTCCTTCTGGTGCTAGCTGAATCGCCTGTTGCTGGGCTTGTAGGGATAATGCACCGTATAAAGGACATAAAAGTATGTCCTCACTAACCATCAAAGCGAGCTCTGCTCTTACTTTCTCGATTTCCCCCATACCTGGAAGAAATAATAATAAAGCCCCATGTTCTTGCTGCAATAACTGCCAAGCCGCCAATGCGACTTCTTTATGAAAGAGTTTATTTGGGTTAATAGGATGATATTCACGTATTACGGGGAATGTACGCCCTTGTGACGTGATAACCGGAGCATCAGGAAACAACTGAGACAGCCCTTGATTATCCAATGTCGCAGACATCAATAGAATACGTAAATCTTCACGTAAGGCTTGCTGTGAATCAATTAGCAAAGCGAGACCAAGGTCTGCCTGTAAATTTCGCTCATGGAACTCATCTAAAATGACTAAACCAACCCCTTCAAGCATGGGATCATTTTGCAGTAAGCGAGTGAGTACGCCTTCGGTAACCACTTCAAGACGCGTGTGGCGACTAACTTTAGTTTCAGAGCGCATGCGTAAACCAATAGTATGACCAACTTCTTCACCGAGTTGCTGTGCAAGGCGAGCAGCCACTGAGCGCGCTGCTAAGCGACGAGGCTCTAACATGATAACCCGCCCGTTAATAACCCCACTCTTTAATATTTCTAACGGTAAACCTGTTGATTTACCAGCACCTGTCGGTGCATGAAGCAAAACTTGAGGAGAAGAGGTTAATGCGGTAAGTATGTCCTCACAAACTTCAAATATCGGTAACACTGGGGTTATCACTCCATGTATTTAACTTTTACTGTTAGACATTGTAGCATTAGCCTCTTTTGCCAGTAAGCATATTACCGACAACGATAGCGGAGACCCCATGGAATTTGAACCCGCCTTACAACCAGCTACTTTAATTAAGCGTTACAAGCGCTTTTTGGCTGATGTCACTTTACCGAGCGGTGAAGAAATTACCATTCACTGTGCAAATACAGGCGCTATGACAGGTTGTGCTACCCCTGGTGATACCATTTGGTATTCGACTTCCAATAATACAAAACGCAAATACCCGTATAGTTGGGAGTTAACCCAAACCGCAGACGGCCATTTTATTTGCATTAATACCCTTCGTGCGAACCAATTAGTTGCACAAGCATTAACCGAAAAACACATTCCAGAATTATCTGAATATAGTGTAATAAAACCTGAAGTTAAATATGGCACAGAAAATAGTCGAATCGATTTTTTTCTAACGCAAAATGGATTGCCAGATTGCTTTATCGAAGTAAAATCAGTAACTTTACTCGAAAATAATCAAGGATTCTTTCCTGATGCAGTGACACTTAGAGGCCAAAAGCATTTAAGAGAGCTCATGCATATTGCGAAAGAAGGAAAAAGAGCCATACTATTGTTTGTTGCTTTGCACACAGGTATTCACGTAGCATCAGCAGCGGCTCATATTGATAAGCAATATGCGCAATTATTAGAGGCAGCGAGACAAAGTGGTGTTGAAGTGCTTTGTTATCAAGCTGATATAACTGTTCAACAAATGGTGTTAAGTAAGCAGATTCACTTTAACTCTATTAAATAAAGTTTTTTTAACCGATTTTTATACGAGGCCGCAGAGTTCTGGGCGCTAAAAAGGGAATAAACACGCTCGCCCTCACAGCATTACAAAACTCATTGCAGGAACGATTGCCAAGAGAGCAGTCTTCTGCTATTTATAGCGACCTTAATTTTTCCCCCTTGGGGTTTTTGTAAAATTTGCGTGTGTAGGAGAAGCATTATGCAAGAAGGGCAAAAACGTAAGACATCGTCCTTAAGCATTCTCGCCATTGCTGGGGTTGAACCCTATCATGAAAAAGCTGGCGAAGAGTACATGAACGAGGCCCAGTTGGCGCATTTTAAGCTCATTCTCGAAGCATGGCGCAATCAACTCAGAGATGAAGTGGACCGGACTGTTACTCATATGCAAGATGAGGCAGCTAACTTTCCAGACCCCGTTGATAGAGCCGCTCAGGAAGAAGAATTCAGCCTTGAATTACGTAACCGGGACCGTGAACGTAAACTGATTAAGAAAATCGAAAAAACGCTGAAAAAAGTTGAAGATGACGACTTTGGCTATTGTGAATCATGTGGTGTAGAAATTGGTATCCGTCGTTTGGAAGCCCGTCCTACCGCTGATTTATGTATCGACTGTAAAACATTAGCAGAAATTCGCGAAAAGCAAATGGCAGGCTAGTGTCTATATGGAGTCCTGAACGGCGCATATTACTGCGCCGTTACAAGGGAAACGCTTCATGCTATTATGTTCCACTCCTGACATGTTCCGCTCCTGACTTTTGATTTACATTAACCATCAAGTCAACCCCATCCTACTCCCTATTTTCTGCCTGTTGATGGCCACGATCGCCTCTCACTCACCTTTAAATAAGATAAATATTTACTTTCACATAATTTTTTACGCAAATAGATTATGTTATTTTTTTGCTCTACAGTTTGAGCTTAAATAATTAACTGACAACAAAAAATCGCTTAAAATAAGGCTTCTAATCGTATCCGCCTATAGCGAGAACGCTTTTCTGGCTATTATTTTACGTAAATTTTATTGGTAACGTTTATAATTAGAGGTGACTTTTATTCGTTTAACCATTCTCAAAGAAACTTCTGTGAGCTATGATTAGCCGCTTATTTTGTTTAATGAATATTGGTAATGACATCGAGGTGTACTATTTTTAACCGAGTAGCAAATTTCTGCCGTAATATTTTATCTCGCAATACAGACGCATCCCCTGAAGATGCAGTACAACATCGTGATCCTTCGCGAGATATACAGGCAGCCGGTAAAAGGCCAGTCACTCATTCTGCTCATGCGCAAACCGCATCTAAAGAGCAGAACACAGCTCAACCCCATAAAACAACCCCTATTAAAAAAACGGTTCGTCAATCTCAACGTGCCGATTCAACACCTGAGAAGCGCCCTACAATGACAACCGTAAACGACGAAAACATTACTGTTATCCCGCGTTCCGAGCACCCTATTTCACGCAGTGATATTAGTGACAATGCATTAAAAGTGCTGTATCGCTTAAACAAAAGTGGCTTTGAAGCCTACTTAGTGGGTGGTGGTGTGCGTGATTTGCTTTTAGGTCAAAAACCTAAAGACTTCGATATTACGACAAACGCAACGCCTGAACAGATCCGCAAATTATTCCGTAACTGCCGTTTAGTGGGTCGCCGTTTTCGGCTGGCACATATTATGTTTGGCCCCGAAATCATAGAAGTTGCAACTTTCCGTGGCCACCATGACCAAAATGCATCAGATGACAAAAACTTATCTGCACAAGCACAAAACGGCATGCTATTGCGCGATAACATCTTTGGCTCCATTGAAGAAGATGCGATTCGTCGGGACTTCACCGTTAACAGTCTATATTACAACATTGAAGACTTCACATTACGTGACTACGTCAATGGCTTGAATGACCTCAAAGCTGGCGTTATTCGTCTAATTGGTGATCCTGAAACGCGCTATCGTGAAGACCCTGTTAGAATGCTAAGAGCGGTACGTTTTGCCTGCAAATTAAATATGAGCATCGAACCAAAAACCGCTGAGCCAATTTACCAACTTGCTCATTTATTGAGAGAAATTCCATCTGCTCGGTTATTTGAAGAGTCTCTCAAATTACTCCAAGCAGGCCAAGGTTACGCTACCTATAAAATGCTCAAAAAGTATGGTTTGTTTGAGCAACTTTTCCCTGTTGTCGCAAGCCGTTTTACAGATAACAGTGATTCGCCAATGGAAAAAATCATTGAGCAAGTTCTTAAAAATACTGACTTCAGACTAAAAAATGATAAGCGTGTTAACCCTGCTTTTTTATTTGCTGTTATGTTATGGTACCCAGTTACAGAGCATGCTGAGAAGTTATCTCAAGAAGGTGGGTTGGCCTATTACGACGCCTTTGCGCTGGCAATGAATGATATTCTAGACGAGCAGTGCCGTTCAATTGCTATCCCAAAACGCATTACAACCACAATGCGTGATATTTGGTTATTGCAGTTACGCTTACCTCGCCGCCAAGGCCGTCGTGCCAATAAATTAATGGAACACCCAAAATTCCGTGCAGCGTTTGATTTATTAGAATTAAGAGCTAATGTCGAGCACCGCAACGAGTTACAAGAGCTAGCGTTATGGTGGACTGATTTTCAGCAAGCAAATAATATCAAACAGCGTGAAATGATTTCGGAATTAGGCAATGCACCCACTCGCCGCCGCCATCGTCCACGTTCATCACAAGGCGGTTCTGGGGCACGTCGGTCAAATAAGTCATAATAGATAGAGAGAATATAATGGAACAAGTCTATATTGCTGTAGGAAGTAACCTTGGTGAGCCACTATTACAGGCACAGCAAGCTATTGCAGCTTTAGATGCGATACCCAATAGCCGCGTTGTTTCTACCTCTTCTGTTTATCGAACTAAGCCTCTAGGCCCGCAAAATCAGCCAGATTTTCTTAATCTGGCTGTGTTACTTGAAACAACTCTTGAGCCCGAAGTTCTCCTCAACTATACACAAAAAATCGAACTTGAGCTGGGGCGTGTACGCAAAGAGGAGCGTTGGGGGCCACGAACGCTGGACCTCGATATCATGCTTTTTGGTAACCGTATCATCAATACTGAACGGTTGATCGTTCCACATTATGGGCTAAAAGAGCGTGAATTTATGTTGTATCCGCTTAGTGAAATCGCCCCTTCTCTTGTTTTTCCTGATGGCGAAAAGCTTTCAGAAAGACTCACACAAGTCCCTCGAAATGGCCTAACGTTTTGGGATATTCCAGCCTGAAATGTTCAACCTCTTATGAGGTATGGTCGCAGGGAGATCATTTCCGGAGGTTATTATAATGAAACCAATTTCTCTGGCTGATTTATGTCAGTTTAAAAAAGACAAACACAAATTTGCAACTATGACAGCCTATGACTCAAGCTTCGCTCAATTATTTTATGAGCAAGGTATCCAAGTGATGCTCGTTGGAGACTCACTGGGAATGACGATTCAAGGTGAATCCTCCACCTTACCCGTTACTGTCGAGCAAATTGCTTACCACACCCGATGCGTTCGCAAAGGCGCGCCAAATGCCTTCATTATTGCAGATATGCCATTTATGAGTTACGCCACACCAGAACAAGCTTGCGCCAATGCGGCTATTTTAATGCAGGCAGGCGCAAACATGGTCAAAATTGAGGGTGGCAGTTGGTTATGTGATACGGTAAGAATGCTAGGAGAACGCTCTGTTCCTGTGTGTGGCCATCTAGGTTTAACGCCACAAGCCGTCAATGTCCTTGGCGGTTATAAAGTCCAAGGACGTGATGAAGTCACCGCCAATCAATTACTCAAAGATGCGATTGCACTAGAAAATGCAGGCATCCAATTGTTGGTTCTTGAATGTGTCCCAACCACCTTAGCCAATCATGTTACGGAAGAGCTACTATTGCCCGTGATTGGTATTGGTGCGGGAAATGGGACTGATGGACAAATTCTTGTTATGCATGATGCGCTGGGTATTACCGCACGAGCCCCTAAATTCGCAAAAAACTTTTTAGCTCAAGCGGGCAACCTTCATGATGCTATTCGTATGTATATCCAAGAAGTGGAAGATGGCATTTACCCAAGTGAAGCCCATTCTTTTTCTTAATTGATGTCAGAAATTATAAGGAACACACGTATGCTTATCGTTGAAACGGCGCTTATCTTACGCCGTGAAATCCGCCGCTGGAAACAAGAAGGCAAACGTATTGCACTTGTCCCAACAATGGGTAATTTACATGATGGTCACTTAACACTCATTGACCAAGCAAAAAAACAAGCTGATGTTGTGATTGCCAGTATCTTCGTTAACCCGATGCAATTTGATAGGCAATCTGATTTAGCCAATTACCCACGAACGTTGCAAGAAGATTGCGAAAAACTAAAACGTCGTGACATCAATTTGGTTTTTGCGCCTTCCCCTCAAGAATTCTACCCAGAAGGGATGGAAAAACAGACTTTTGTTGAAGTTCCAGAGTTATCGACCATATTAGAAGGCGCAAGCCGCCCTGGGCACTTTAAAGGTGTCGCAACGGTTATTACTAAGTTGTTCAACTTAGTACAGCCAGATATTGCCTTGTTTGGTGAGAAGGATTACCAGCAATTACAATTAATTCGCAAGTTAGTTGCTGACTTATCATTTGATACACAAATTGTTAGCGTCCCAACAGTTAGAGCCAAGAATGGTCTAGCACTGAGCTCACGCAACAATAATTTGTCAGCGGAAGAGCTAAAAACAGCGCCTAAGCTGTATCAAATTATGCAACAAGCGGGTGAAAAATTAGTGGCTGAACCTGATGCATCTGAAGTTATTATTGAAGAGATGAACAATAGCTTACGAGAAGCCGGCTTTACTCCTGATGAGCTATTTATTCGCGATGCAGATACATTATTACCACTTGGTGAGTCCAGTAAACGTGCGGTTATTTTAATGGCGGCATGGTTAGGTCAAACGCGTCTTATTGACAATTTACAAGTTGACCTACCAAGTAATATTGCATAAAACAATAAGACTTATAACACTATCACAGCAACCATCTTGCTGCGTTGCTAAGCCTGTTGCGACTTATATACACGTAGTCAACAACGCTGCAGTTTTGAAGGCACTATGATTTTATTCAAAGTCATTCAGATTGCAGCTAGGCGACAAGTAAGTGAGTCCCTAGGAGCATACATAAATATGTGACTAGGGCGAGCGCACGTAGTCAACAACGCTGCAATTTGAAGGACGAAGAAGACATGTTAAGAAGAATGTTGCAAGGCAAACTCCATCGCGTCACAGTCACACAAGCAGACTTACACTACGAAGGCTCATGTGCGATTGATCAGGACTTTATGGATGCCGCTGGGATCCTTGAATACGAGGCCATTGATATTTACAACGTTGATAATGGCGAACGTTTTTCGACTTACGCAATTTCAGGCGAACGGGGCTCAAAAATCATCTCGGTTAATGGTGCTGCTGCCCGCCGCGCTGCGGTTGGTGATAAGCTGATTATTTGTTCTTATGTACAAATGGAAGATGAAGATGCGCGCCTACATAAGCCAAAAGTGGCTTATTTTGATGAAAACAATAAAATGAGTCGCATCGCAAAAGCAGTCCCTGTTCAAGTGGCATAATGTTGGATTTTATTTATCCAACAATTTGATTAGTATTGCCATTTATATACATCTCAATAAAAAACGGCTTTTGATTACGCTAAGTACCAAAAGCCGTTTTTTTTACACAATTTCAGCCCAAAATTTAACTTCTTAAGCCTCTACCTTGCTCAATCAAAAACCATGTTAATGCATAAAAGACGACTAAGAAAATCATTAAGACGCCTAACGTAATCGCGATAGAAACATCGGCTATTCCCAGAAAACCATAACGAAAGCCGCTGATCATGTACACAATTGGGTTCAGTTTAGAAACGGCTTGCCAAAACGGTGGTAACAGCGATAGTGAATAAAATACACCACCTAAATACGTTAATGGTGTTAAGACAAAGGTTGGAACAATACTAATATCATCAAATGTCTTTGCGAAGATAGCATTTAGTAAGCCAGCAAGTGAAAATACAATTGCGGTTAGCAATAACGTTATGACTACCATTGCCCATGAATGCACTTGCAATGGAATAAAGAATAACGATACCAATGTAACAAGAAAACCCACTAAAATCCCTCTAGCAACACCACCGCCGACAAAACCTGCGATAATAATATGCGTCGGAACGGGGGCTACCAGTAATTCTTCGATATTTTTCTGAAATTTAGAGCCAAAGAAAGAAGAACAAACATTTGAATATGAATTAGTGATCACCGCCATCATGATTAACCCAGGGACGATGAATTGCATATAATCTACACCACCCATATCACCAATTCTAGAACCAATTAAGTTACCAAAAATCACAAAATACAGCGACATTGTGATCACCGGTGGTAATAGTGTTTGTATCCAAATACGACCAAACCGTGTGACTTCTTTTATCCAAATGGTTTTCAATGCGACCCAATATAATGAGATCATCTTGCAATCTCCTTCTCGGTTGCATTACTTTCTCTTTTAACTAAGTTAACAAATAACTCTTCTAATCGGTTTGCTTTATTTCGCATACTTAAAATCTGAACACCTTGCTCACTAAATTGGCTAAAGACACTATTTAGACCTTGCTCTCTTTTAACATCCACCTCAAGTGTTGAAGTATCTATCAAACGAGATTCATACCCTAATAATTGAGGGATCGGACTTTTTGGCATTAAATCAAAAATAAAGGTTTCTGATTCTAATTGGCTCAGTAATTGCTTCATACTAGTATTTTCAACTAATTCACCATGTTGAATAATGCCAATATTACGGCACAACATTTCAGCCTCTTCCAAATAGTGAGTTGTTAAAATAATTGTCGTCCCCTGAGCGTTAAGATTCTTTAAAAATGTCCACATTGAGCGACGAAGCTCAATATCAACACCCGCAGTGGGTTCATCCAAAATTAATAGCTTTGGTTGGTGCATCAATGCACGGGCTATCATTAAACGGCGTTTCATACCACCGGACAAATTACGTGCCCGCTCATCACGCTTTTCCCATAAATCAAGTTGGGTTAGGTACTGCTCTGCACGTTGTACCGCAACAGAACGCGTAACCCCATAATAACCGGCTTGGTTAAGGACAATTTGTAATACCGTTTCAAATGGATTGAAATTAAACTCTTGAGGCACTAATCCAAGTTGCTGCTTTGCTTGCACAACTTGTTTTTCTAAATCATAACCAAATACTTTTACAGACCCGCTTGTTTTGTTTACCAGCGAGCTAATGATCCCTATTGTAGTTGATTTACCCGCGCCATTTGGTCCCAACAATGCGTAAAAGTCACCGTCTTCAACGCTCAGATCAATCCCTTTCAGGGCTTTCACACCACCTGGGTAGGTTTTGGTTAACTGCGATAACTCAAGTGCATATGTCATATGTAAAAAAAACCTTTATTCTTAGAACGGTTTGAAGGCAATATATCACCATGATGCCACTTTTTTCTGCTCTATGTTATGCAGAAAAGAGATAATTAGTTTATACAATATAATTCAATATGTTATAAATTTAGGGTTGTCTTGTCTAAAAGACAGGTTCATCATAAGGGCATTAAAATTAGTATAACTAATTATTAATTAATCAATAAATGTTGTATAAGATTTTATCGCAAAGTAACACAACTAGGCTATAAGTCATGATGAGAAAAATCGAAGAGCTGTTTGCTAACAATGAAGCATGGTCAGCATCAGTCAATGAACAAGACCCCGAATTCTTCAAAGAATTATCAAAAGCACAAAAGCCGAGATTCTTATGGATAGGCTGCTCTGACAGCCGAGTACCTGCAGAAAAACTCATTAACGCGGCACCTGGGGACCTTTTTGTGCACCGTAATGTTGCCAACTTAGTCATTCACACTGACCTAAACTGTTTATCAGTCATTCAATATGCGGTTGATGTCTTACAAGTTGAGCACATTATTATTTGCGGCCACTATGGCTGTGGTGGTATTGAAGCGGCGGTTGATAATACCGAACTTGGCTTAATTAATAACTGGCTATTACACATAAGAGATATTTGGTACAGACATAGCTCTATGTTGGGTGAATTAAAGCCTTGTGAGCGTCTTAACCGTTTATGTGAGTTAAATGTTGTTGAGCAAGTTTATAACTTAGGGCATTCAACGATCATGCAGTCTGCATGGAAACGTGGCCAAAAAGTGATGATCCACGGCTGGGTATATGGGATTAATAATGGTCGATTACAAGACTTACATATTACTGCCGATAGTCGAGAAAAACTTGAATTGTGTTACCGTGAAGCCATTTCTACTTTAACTCAAAAAAAGTAATTTAAAATATAAATTGGAAGCTCTTATAATTAAGAGCTTCTTTCTTATTAATCCCCAAATCAGCATAATTAAAATATAAAAAACTTTCCTTTCAATTGACTAAAAAAAAGAAAATAAAATTCAATTAAAGCAAATTTATCATTAACAACAAATGAGAGTAAACAATTAAAATTAAGATATAACGTGTTGTTAATATTATATTAAAACAAAAGGACAGCTTACGCTGCCCTTTTTATTCATGCTATTCTAAAGTTTTATTCTTCAAGTAACGTTACATGGCCAATATAAGGTAAATGGCGATATTGTTGAGCGTAGTCAATACCGTAACCCACCACAAATTTGTCTTCGATAGAATAACCAATCCACTCAACAGGAACCTGTACTTCTCGACGTGAAGGTTTATCCAGCAATGTACAAATAGCGACAGATTTAGGGCCGCGTAATTCGAAAATCTCACGTACTTTATTTAAGGTATTACCTGAATCAATAATATCTTCAACAATTAAGACGTGTTTATCGCGAATATCTTCATCCAAGTCTTTGACAATTTTAACATCACGGCTTGATGTCATCGCATTACCGTAACTTGAAACAGTCATAAAATCGACTTCATGGGGAACATCAATCTTACGGCATAAGTCGGCCATAAAAATAAATGAACCTTTTAGTAAGCCAACAAGGACTAATTCACCATCAAGTTTTTGATAATGAGCACTAATTTTATCGGCTAATTCGCTGATTCGCTGAGCAATCTCTTCTTCAGAGATCATCACTTCAAGGGTATGTTTCATCTTCTATTACGCATCTATGGGAATGGAAAGCGCGTAATTTTATCATAGGCAGCACGCATATACTAATAAAGGAAAATGCAGTGCTAAAATTTCACACTACATTTTCTCTGAAAGTAAATGTGGCTGTTAACTCACAGTGAAGCCCAACATCATCCCTGTATCTTCATGCTCTAAGAGATGGCAATGAGCCATATAAGGGTGCTGTTGTGTTGCAGGGTGTTTAAATTCAACTAAAATTTCACTCACCTGCCCTTCTACTTTGACAATATCTTTCCATCCTTGACGATGAGGCTCTACGGCTTGGCCGTTTTCTTTTAGGATACGAAAACGCGTGCCATGAACATGGAATGGATGCAACATCATATCACCGCGTCCTGAAACGCCCCAAATTTCTTGTTGATTCATAGGAGCGTTGAATGCAGGATGCGTCATTGAGAAAACTTGCCCATTTATAGTATTCGCATTATGAATATCCAAGCCATCAGAACCTGTACCACAATGGCCGCCACTTCCCATTTTGCCATTCATATTTCCATGATTCATATTACCTGCATTCATGTTACCGTGGTTCATATTCCCCATCATTGCACCATGACCGCCCATATTCCCCATCGCCTGATCGCCATATTTCTCACGCAACATCATCATGCCTTGCATATCTAAGCGCATATCCATCATTAAATGGAAACGACGGCGATTTAAGCCAGCAAGAGAAGGAATCGCGGGTATGGCTGCTAGTGTTGATGGTAAGTCACCTTCCCCTTTCGTCAACGTTGTTTCGATACGCAGCACTGGCAAAGGCTGGTCAAATGGTGCAATCGTCATTCCCATTTGCCCGACAGGTAGCGTTACCAAATCAAATGCGCGGCCATCGGAGGCGTCAATTAATACCTCAAAACGCTCTCCCATCAAGATAGGTAATTCGGTTAGCGCAATCGGCTCAGCTAATAAACCACCATCACTCGCAACGACATACATTTTACGTCCATCACTGGTGGAAATATTTAAGCTTCTAGCATTACAGCCATTTAATAACCTTAATCGTATCCAACCTTTCGGGGCAACATGTTTAGGATAAACAGCACCATTCGTTAGCATGATATCGCCAAACCAACCCACTGCGGCACTCATCACATCAAGTTGATAATCAATTTGGCCATCATCTTTTAGGCGTTTGTCTTGCAAAATGACTGGAATATCATCAACACCCCAATCGTTTGGTAAGCCATGCTTTGTGCTGTCATCATCTTTAATTAATACAAGGCCTGCTAACCCCATAGCCACTTGATAGCCGGTTTTTCCATGAGTATGAGGATGGAACCAACATGTCGCTTCACTTTGGTTTACCGTAAAATTCACTTTTCGGCTTGCGTTTGGTTCGATTATTGCTTGGGGGCCGCCATCTTGTTCACCTGAAATTTCTAAACCATGCCAATGAACTGTCGTGTCTTCTGCCAGTTGGTTAACAATATTGATATTAACATTCTGTCCATTTTTCAAGCTAATTGCAGGGCCTAATAAATTGCCGTTATAACCCCATGTTGTCGTTTGCTTTCCAGGAACAAATTGTGAAACGCCCTTCTGGATAACCAACTGAATGTTACCTTGCGCATCAGGCTCCAATAAGGGGGGGATCGCTAATGTTGGATAATTTCCCGCTGCGACCGCGATGCGGCTCCAAATAGGCAGCGCACTTGCAGCATATGTGATAGCACTTAATTTAAGAAAATCGCGACGTAGCATTGATAACCTTCCTTTTATTTATCAAATTGATAATCATCTGTGGTGTGATTTATGACAAATTACACTTTCGAAGCAAAACATGGTTTAATGACGGTATGATAAAGCTTCCCCTTACAGGAAGGTCAATAAAACCACTCCATAAATGTGGGTTTATTACATGGATTTAAGAAAAATATAGTTGACTAACAATTCTATTCTTATGCTAACGTAACTTGACATAGAAAACAGATAGAATAACGAATGCGCAAATTTATATTGATGTCATGCTTAATGACTCTGTTAGGGATAACCAATTCTGCCAGAGCTCTTTCCACCAACGAAGCTGAAGATCTTGCTGATCTCACGGCCGTTTTTATTTATCTAAAATATGATTGCGGGTATTCACAAATCCCAGATAGAGAAATTGAACGTGCTATTGTTTACTTTGCGAAAAGTAACAAATGGGATCTTAGTAACTATAATGCGGAAAAAATGACCGTTCTTAACAAAGAAAGTTATAGTGATCTAAAAGGGATACCACTCACCACCGAGTTTAAATGCCAGTCTCTTGCTCGCGATTCACTAGGCCTCTTTGCTTACGTCAAATAAGCAGATGAAAAAAGCCTATCAAGAAAACATGCCAAATATCGCCTGCATGTTTTCTTTCTTTACTTTAAATGACTATTTCTTTTTTGCCTTCTTTCTTGCCAAAACAACGCTATCGATGGAATACTTTGAATAATTACCATCCTGATAATATGGTTTGACATAACAAAGCCCGCGTCTAAATTCATGGTGATTGCGGCGAATGTCATCGCTTCCATACTCCCCGGAGCCCACGCTAACAATAGTACCGAAATATCATAGCCTGTAATCCAAGAGGCAAATACCGTGATAAGAAAAGTCAGCACGATATTAACCACCACAACTTGGGCCGAAGAGTATATATTTTTAATTAACGATGAAAGTGGAAACACAATGAAATGGTTACCAATGTTCATCCCAATTAATACCATACTGAGTTCAGTCAACATCAACGGGAAATTTAATGGGATATCCGCCCAACCTTGAATAAGAGTTGCTGCCGCTAATGACGTTAACATAAAAGGTGCGGGGACTTTTAAACGCTGTAATATTGCCCCTGAAATTACCCCAACTGCAATAATGAGCACTAGCCATCCCGTTGCAACTAATGTCAATTCTGGAAATTCTATTATCGGTTGAGGATCTCCATCGCTCCCCACAACAATTCCTGCTAATAAAATAAGAATAATTAAGCGAATTGTATGGGAAATAACAATTTTCTGAGGTGGGGTATGAGTATGGTCAGTTAATGCCAGAATAGCTGCCATAGCACCGGGGACAGAGCCAAGCATCGCTTCTTGTTTTGTCCAACCGACTTTGCGGTAAAACCAAAAAAAACTAAATGAAAATTGTACAGCCAAACAGACAACTAGCATCAATAGTAAAAGAAATAAATTGTCTGCTTCATTAAGTGATACTTGATTAAACATCAAGCCCACAGAGGTCCCGAGCGTGACTTGAACAAAGGTAATAGTATGTTTAGGGATGGCAAACGAAACACCAAAACGATGAAAAATGATAATGGCAATGATTGGGCCAAACATCAATGCAAGGGGAACTCCGAGGTAAGTCAGCCCGCCACCAATCAAGGCACAGATGGAAATCCCACCTAACATTTTTAATAATTTCATCATATGGTATTAACCATTAAGTCTTTTTATAGTCCTAATTTATATCATATTATTTTAAGTCATATGACTTTAGTTTTTATTTATTTATTACCCTAGTGGTATCCACCAGAATTTATCTATTTATTAGGTTTTGATCTTATTATTTTGACTTGGTTTGAAAAATTTCTCTTAACTAAAATTAACATAACGTAGCCATAAAACTATTTTTTCCGTTTTATATTATCAGCACGAGCTTGATTCATTATTGCTTTGGACATCCATTGAGCTAACGCAGTGACTTGGGCATCATCCATTTTCCAAATATCTTTTAATACTAAAAATATTTCGGAACCATAAATAACAGAAAAGGCTCTAATCACTTTATCTATAATTTCTTGCGGATATTCTGATTTCATTGGCGATGTCACCATCGCAAGAATTTCTTTGCGATTTCCACGTTCTAGACGCTTATCATTAACATTTTGTGGATCAGCTCGACCCTGAGCCCACTGCTGCAATGACGCTTGCAATGCAGCCCGTAAAACACCTTCATGTTCAAACATACGCGGAAATGCATAGGTTAATAACTCGTCAATACGATCTTCAGTTTGCTCACTTTGTGGGCGCCAAGTTAAAATTGGCCCTAAGCTCTCATTAACCGTTGCAGTAATTAAATCGGCCTGCGTCGGAAAATAACGATAAGCTGTCGCACGAGAAACTCCCGCTTCAAGCGCTAATTCAGAAACAGAAGGCATTGCCCCTTTTTCAAATAAATCTAAAGCCGTCGTAACCAATAATACATAGGTCCGTTTTCGTGTCCCTTTGTATTCTGAGTATGAATTAGTTTTAGACATTAATTTATCCTTAAAATACTGTCACTTACTATAAATCGAGTTAATACTCATGAAAACATATAAGTGTGAATAGGTAAACATACTTGATTGATAATTTGTAAAAATTTATCCATAAAGATGATTTTAAAAGTAATAACAAAAGACAGAATAATTACATTTAAATATTATAAGTTTCCACATCCATTCAAAATAATTCAAGACTCTTATTGAGAATTTATTTCTATTTATCAATAGGATATATCATCCAGACACCAATGCCCTTCACCATAAAATGTAAAATGAGACTGCAATCTCATTTTACAACCAAACAAAATGATACTATAGTCTCATTATGATGAAAAATTCAACGTTAGTTTTACTCTGAAAGGGTTTTTCTATGAAAAAATATCCGGGTTTTATTTATATTGTAACAACGCTTGACACGAAAAGTGCTGAACTATTTTATGTCAGTGAATTAATCAAAAACGCCGGATTGGCGGTACGTACCGTTGACCTGACAACACAACCAACGCAATTAGATAAAAACGCAGATATCAGCGCGCATGCCGTTGCAAGTTTTCATCCACTTGGCGCTGAAGCCGTTTTCTGTGGTGATCGCGGTAAAGCCATTGAAGCCATGGCACACGCTTTTAGCCTTTACCTTGCCGCACAAACAGATGTTGCCGCTATTCTTGGTTTAGGAGGGTCTGGCGGAACCGCACTCATTACACCCGCCATGCAAGTGTTGCCTGTAGGTATTCCAAAATTAATGGTTTCTACGATGGCATCAGGGGATATTTCCGGTTATATCGGCGCCAGTGATATTTCGATGATGTACTCCGTCACTGATGTGTCTGGTTTGAATATCATTTCCCGTAAAGTATTAAAAAATGCAGCCAACCAAATTGCAGGAGCGGTTTGGTTTGATAGCGAAGAACAACCGCACGACTTAAAGCCTGCGATTGCCCTAACCATGTTCGGGGTAACGACCCCATGCGTCCAGCAACTTACAACTCAGTTAGAAGCCCAATATGACTGTCTAGTCTTCCATGCAACAGGCAGTGGTGGTAAAGCCATGGAAAAACTGATTGATAGCCAGTTATTGCATTCTGTTTTAGACATTACAACCACTGAAGTGTGTGATTACTTATTTGGTGGCGTACTAGCATGTGATGAAGACCGCTTTGGTGCTATTGAGCGTACTCAAACCCCTTGCGTGATGTCTTGTGGAGCCTTGGATATGGTGAATTTTGGTCGCCCTTCCACTGTGCCTAAACACTATCAAGATCGCTTATTTTATCATCACAATGCTCAAGTCACTTTAATGAGAACGACCAAAGAAGAAAATCAGCAAATGGGTCGTTGGATTGCCGAAAAGTTAAATCGTTGTCATGGTGAAGTGCGCTTTATTATTCCAACAGCAGGTTTCTCAGCTTTAGATGTTGAAGGTGCTCCATTTTGGGATCCTATCGCAGACCAAGCCTTCATTGATACTTTAACCGCAAATTTAATAATAACAGAGAAAAGACAGCTTATTTTGAGTCCTTATCATATTAACTCCTCAGAGTTTTGTGATCAGGTTATTCAGCTTCATCAGGAAATTTTGAACAAATAATAGAGGTTAATTATGAAACATAACCGCACAGATTTATTAAAAAAATTTAGAGACATGATTGCTCGGGGAGAACCAATCATCGGTGGTGGCGCAGGAACAGGACTATCGGCGAAATGCGAAGAAGCGGGCGGTATTGATTTAATTGTTATCTATAACTCAGGCCGTTACCGCATGGCGGGTAGAGGTTCCCTTGCAGGTTTATTAGCTTATGGTAATGCGAATGAAATCGTTATGGATATGGCAAAAGAAGTTTTACCTGTAGTAAAACAGACGCCAGTTCTTGCGGGTGTGAATGGAACAGATCCATTCTGCCAATTCGATAAGTTCCTTGATGATATCAAAGCAACAGGTTTTGCAGGGGTGCAAAATTTCCCTACTGTCGGTCTAATTGATGGTAATTTCCGCGCCAACTTAGAAGAAACAGGTATGGGTTATGGGTTAGAAGTTGAAATGATCCGTTTAGCCCACGAAAAAGATTTACTTACAACGCCTTACGTTTTTAGTGCTGAAGATGCCATTGCGATGACTCAAGCTGGTGCTGACATTATTGTACCACACATGGGGCTAACGACTGGCGGGAATATTGGCGCAGAAACGGCACTGACGCTCAAAGATTGTGTGCCATTAATCAATGAATGGGCAAAAGCGGCAAAAGCAGTACGCGAAGATGTGATTGTTCTGTGCCACGGTGGCCCAATAGCTACCCCAGAAGATGCTGAATACATTTTAGCCAACTGCCCTGATTGCCATGGCTTCTATGGTGCCAGCTCAATGGAACGTTTGCCAACAGAAGTGGCATTAACCGCCACCACACAAAAATTTAAATCAATTACACGTTAGTTTTTTACTTTATATTTTGCCAACACCAGGCGCCTACTTCGGTAGGCGTTTTTTTATCTTTCTAGCTACAAAGTTATTTCCCTTTTTCCTGGTAAATAGAATGCCCTTTGCATAAAAAATGTGTTAGGCAAGCCATAAATATAGGCATACCAAAATAGAGCACGCCAAAGGCAAAAGCCACATGGGGTTTATCTGGAAACTCGCCCCCCGTAGAAATACTCGAATAATAGTCAATCGACCTTAAATATTCAGGCGTTAATCCGCCATAAGGTACGAGAAAAGATAAAATTAACACCGAGAAAATACAGAACATAAAATTGAGTGCCATTAACGCTGAATAGCCCATATTTTCAGAGCGTTCTTGCTCTGTTCGACTGGTTAAACCAAAAAGCATTCGATTTGCGACAGTGGCACTATACAAATATAAAATTAATGGGGAATCCCCTAAGACTGACATATTAATAGCCAGAGCAAAAAGGCCATAGAAAAGGGCAAATAACGTTAATATTCGCCAATCACGAAATACCGCCATAAAGACGCCTGAGTGAACTAAAATAAATTCAAAAATCAGGATCAGTGTCAGGTTATAAATAATTTCTACTGTATAGTATTCAGGAAAAAACCATACCGATAAAATAAAACCGACATAAAATAATGAAAAGCCATAATTTATTATTTTAGAAAAAGCACGAATAATGCTGAAAGAATGCGGAGTTTCCTTCACACTTTTTACTGAAGATTGTTTTGGGAAAAAACCTTGGTTGTTATCTTTCCCATTCCTTGGTGGCTTTACCATTACCTCACTCCATGTCATCAATATCACTTTACTAATAAGCTACTTGATAACACAAAAAATAAACAGTGGCTAAAGTCCGAATGGCGGATTCAGGATAAGATAAAGTGTAAGGAATATCGACAAGATGGCATGAACGTACACTCGCCATGCCACAGATAGATTAAATTGAAATTAAACCAATTTGGCGATCAGCGTATCTAAATCACCTTGTAAGAAATTCACGGGTGGAATTTCAATCACGGTATATGCACCTGCAGCTTGTTTCATGGTCGCACGTGCGGCAGAAACCATAAACTGAGAAGTGAGTGCGGGATTATTAATACGCATTGAATATTCGAATAACTGGTTATGTGTTGCCCCTGAAACCCCTTTATGGGTCATGTGCACACCATGCCCAACATCTTTTAATGCATCAATGCTATCGACTTGACGAATATGTGTTTCATCAGAAGAAAAATAGCTATCTGCTTTAATTGCTTGAGTCACTGCATCAAAATTCACGCCACTTTCTAATTCAACATAAACCATACGGCGATGAACCCCAGTCCCTAATGGGATTGTGACAGAAAGTGCATCTTTGACGCCATCAATTGCTTTGGCAGCCACACTGTGCCCCATACTCATCCCTGGTCCAAAATTAGTAAAAGTTACCCCTTTTGGTGCCATCGCTAACATTAGAGTTCGCATAATCGAATCCGAACCAGGATCCCATCCAGCAGAAACAACTGCCACGCTATTATGTTGCTTCGCAATATCATCTAAGCTGTGTTTTAAAGCGACAATATCTGAATGAACGTCAAAGCTATCAACCGTATTAATTCCCAAACTTAAAATTTTTGCTGCTAATGGACCGATTGCACGCGTAGGTGAACAGAGTAGCGCAACATCAACTTCTCCTAGTTTTTCAATATCATCAACCACTTTGTAGGCTGAAAGTTCAGCGGGAATATCTTGTGTATTGCGACGAACTACCCCGACTAACTCAAAATCTTCAGCGGCCAGAACAGCTTCTAGTGCATAGCGGCCAATATTACCGTAGCCCACTATTGCTGCTTTAATTTTTGTCATTTTTACTCCTATACCGTGCTGATGTTGCTTATTAAATTATTTATACCCGTAATCCTTCAAGTTGCAGCGCTTTTCGTTGAGGTATAAGTGACTACGCTCAGCTCGCCGAGTCACATAGTTTATCTATGTTCCCCGCCTATCTTCCCTTGTCGCCTACCTGCAACTCGAATTATTTAGGGTATATAGCGAAATTAAATTTAACAGAATAATTAAAAGTAAACAAAACATTAGCCTAATTAAATCAGATGCATTTTAACCCTATTTTCATTGTTGAAATCCATGTAGAATTAGCCACTCAACAAGCTTTCCCTAACATTCATGAATATATAAAGGTTCTCAATGCATCAATCTGATGTGACTGAGCGGTCACTCTTTTCGCTCAGCTGGCCAATTTTTATCGATATTTTTCTTCATTTGGCCACATTATTAATTAATACCTATATGGTTAGCCACGTTTCTACTGCCTACCTTGCTGCTATGGGGGTGGGAAACCAAGTGTTTGACCTATTTATTACTATTTTTAACTTTATAAGTGTGGGATGTAGCGTTGTTATTGCCCAATACTTAGGAGCAGGCCGCAGAGAAAAAGCCAGCCAAGCAATTCATATTTCAATCGCGTTTAACTTTATTCTTGGTTTTTCTAGCGCGCTAGTCGCATTATTTTTTGGCTATAGCATTCTAACTATCATGAATATGCCATCACATTTAATGGCTGATGGTTATACTTATTTACGTATTTTAGGGATATGTTTAATTCCTGAAGCGATTTCAATTATTTTAGCCGCATGCTTGCGAGTTTATGGTAAAGCACAGCCTGCAATGTGGGTCACATTAATCGCTAATGTGATTACCGTGTTTGGTAACATCATTGTTCTTTATGGTTTCTTTGGGTTACCACAATATGGCCTTGAGGGCGTTGCTTGGTCAACTGTCGTTGGGCGTATTGTTGCCGTTATTTTACTCTTCTGCCTACTGTTTTATGGGTTGAGGATTAAATTTGTCCCAATGATGCTAATACACTGGTCGCGAAAAATGTTGGGTAAAATTTTACATATTGGCTTACCCTCCGCCGGTGAAAACCTCGTTTGGATCCTCCATTTTATGACCGCATCTGCGTTTATCGGTCTCATGGGAGAAACATCTCTTGCGGCACAAACACTCTATTTCCAATTGTCATTATTTATCATGCTGTTCGGTATCTCTATCAGTATTGGTAATGAAATTATGGTTGGCCATCTTGTTGGAGCAAAACGCTTTGAAGATGCCTTTAGGCGCGGGGTAAAAAGCCTCAAAATGGGTTTTTACGTAACAATTGGTGTCGTTATTGCCTTTTGGTTATTCCGTGATCCTATCCTAAATAATATTACGGACGACCACGGTATTATTGAATTATTGCTGCCATTGTTCTTACTTTCGGTGTTCTTAGAACCCGGCAGAACAATTAATATCGTGATGGTGAATGCCTTACGTGCCTCAGGTGATGCCCGCTTTCCTCTGTGTACCGCCATTATTTTTATGTGGGGCGTCGCTATCCCATTAGGCTACTTCTTAGGCATAAAAATGGAGATGGGTCTCTTAGGTATTTGGCTAGGTTTCTTTGCTGATGAATGGTTACGCGGCTTAACGAATGCATGGCGCTGGCGTTCACGTAAGTGGCAAAGTAAACGTCTTGATGTAGAAAGCTAATCTGTTCCGTTATCACTCAGTCCTGCCGAATTTTATAGGCAGGACTTTTGTGACCAGGCTCAAAATTAGAATTTTTTCATTTTTATAATTCAAATTAGAGATAATATTTCTCTTCACTCTCTTTAAATCCCCTAACTTAGTGAAGTTTTTCTCCAGACTGTTGTTTAAAATAATAAAATCGAAAAAGATTTTATTAAGGGGACTTGCCATGCATGCTCAATCACAACCACTACTTTGGCAATATTTTATCAAAGCAGTAAAACAAGAAGTAAAACCTGCCTTAGGTTGTACTGAGCCAATTTCATTGGCATATGCTGCTGCTAAAGCCGCTTCATTTCTTGATGGGCAAGTGATCCGTGTCTGTGCTTTTGTCTCTCCTAACCTCATGAAAAATGGCATGGGTGTAACCGTCCCCGGGACAGGTATGGTAGGTCTACCTATCGCAGCTGCGCTTGGTGCTGTTGGGGGCGATGCCGATGCAGGTTTAGAAGTTTTAAAATCAGCGTCCGCGGATGCCATTGCTTTGAGTAAAACCATGTTAGCGCAAGGAGCTATTACTGTAGATATCAAACACCCTTGTGATGATGTTATCTACTCTGAAGCCACGGTATACACACAAACTGAATCCGCAACCGTCATCATTGCAGGGTCGCATACCAATATTGTTAAAATCGTTCATAACAATCATACCGTATTTGATGCCACAACAGCTCAACCTCACCATGAATCGCCCGTTGACTGTGCGGCTGATGTCCCTCTGCCCCCCGTCACCGCCAAGTCTGTTTATCAATTTGCTACCGAAGCACCTTTAGAGGATATTCGTTTTATTCTTGAAGCCGCACATTTAAACGAAGCTTTATCTCAAGAAGGCTTACGCAACGTTTATGGCTTACATATCGGTAAAACATTACAAACCCAGCGAGACCGTGGCCTGCTTTCAAAAGACTTAATGTCAGAAATTATGATCCGCACCTCTGCCGCCTCAGATGCGCGCATGGGCGGTGCCGTATTACCCGCAATGAGCAACTCCGGCTCAGGCAACCAAGGTATTGCAGCCACCATGCCTGTTGTTGTGACTGCTGATTACCTACAATCTTCAGAAGAACAACTGGCTCGTGCATTGATGCTCTCCCATCTGATGGCAATCTACATTCATAACCAGCTTCCTGCATTATCGGCATTGTGCGCTGCGACAACAGCGGCGATGGGAGCTGCCGCGGGCATTGCTTGGTTACTAGAATCCCGCTATGAAGTCGTTGCAATGGCAATTTCCAGTATGATTGGTGATGTTAGTGGTATGATTTGTGATGGCGCATCAAACAGTTGTGCAATGAAGGTGTCAACCAGTGCGAGTGCCGCTTATAAAGCCGTGCTAATGGCATTAGATAATAGCTGTGTTAGAGGGTCGGATGGTATTGTGTCTGATGATGTCGACCAATCTATTGCCAATTTATGTTCTTTAGCCGCGGGTTCAATGAAACATACTGACGTGCAGATTATTGAAATTATGGCCGCTAAAGCACGCCCTTAACGCCGTCGCGTTGTTGGCTACATTCGCCAACCCTAGTCACATACTTGTGTATGCTCCTAGGGATTATTTCTTTTGCCGTCTTGCTACGTCGCTAATTCTTCGCCCTTAACGCCGTAGCATTGTTGGCTACATTCGCCAACCCTAGTCACATACTTATGTATGCTCCTAGGGATTGGCTCTTTTGCCGCCTTGCTACGCCGCTAATGACTTTGAATTTCGTTTTGAATTTCTTTTTGAATTTCTTTTTTGAAATTATTTTTTTGAATTGTTCTATTTTGAATTAACTTCTAGGGCTGCGAATTTTTCACGAATTATATCTTCTGGTAGGTCAATACCAATAAACACTAATACACTGCGGCGTTGTTCATCAACTTCCCAGTCTCTATCCCAATCCGCACTATAGAGGCGTTGAACACCTTGGAATAATAAGCGTTTTGGTTCACCCATAATGGAAAGAATTCCTTTATAACGCAGTAAGTTATCTGCAAAACCGAGTAATAGGTCTTCCATTACTTGAGAAACGGCCATCAGTTCAACAGGATAATTAAATTCAAGGACAATCGAGCCGACTTCATTTTGTTGTTTAGGCGCGAAACGGAATGTCGGTTGTTTGACATTCAACTGTGAATCCAATAAAAACCCTTCGATATCCAATAATAAACTCAGGTCGATATCACCTTGAATAACTGGGTAAATCGGTGCTCTCGCATTAATACGTTGTAAACGTTCAATTAAAGCTTCGTTATTCGGCTCAATATCTGTTTTGGTCAATAAAATGCGATCTGCATAGCCAATTTGCGCTTGAGCAATGGCAAAATCATTCAATTGTTTATCAGCGTGAACAGCATCCACTAGTGTAATAATGCCATCTAACACATAACGTTCGCATAGGACTTCATGGGAAAAAAAAGTTTGAGTGATCGGGCCTGGGTCTGCCATGCCAGTGCACTCAATGACGAGACGCTCAAAGTCTAATTTTCCATTATCAAGGCCATCTAATAGGTCTAATAAGGCATTTTCTAATTCATTCGAACGACTACAACAAATACAGCCATTACTTAATGTGGTAATTTGTGTCGCACGATCACCAATTATTGCGTTATCAATGGGGACTTCACCAAACTCATTTTCAATCACTGCAATTTTATGACCGTGCTCAGCATGAAGAATATGGCTAAGGAGAGTCGTCTTACCAGCCCCGAGAAAACCGGTTAAAATTGTTACGCTAATAGGTTTCATTATTGCCCTCACACTTCATTGATTAACAGCAGCGAAATCCGCCTTTACCGCTACCACCATACCGTGCATCTTGTCTTTCGCGAAAAAATTCTTTGTAGGTCATCACAGGTTTATCTGGGTGATTATCACTCATATGCTGCACATAGGTATCATAATCAGGAATACCAATTAGCATGCGTGCTGCTTGCCCGAGGTATTTTCCTGTTTTGCCGAGATTTCCAAACATCAGCCTCTCCAATACAAATGCCCTACATCATGAACACACAATGTAGGGCGACCTTTCATTTACCGAACATCTTCCGATGTTCAATTTCGTTGAAGGGTGACTTAATGTGAAGATGAAACTTTCACGCCCTCTTTAGGTACAGGAACATAAGGTGTTTCTTTGTCTGTACGCTCTGGGTTTTTGTGCGCTTTCATCCCAACGCGAATACCATAGAAAATGATACCGTAGACAACCACCAAGAATAGAATACTCAGCCCTGCGTTGGTGTAGTTATTAATAATAATGTGATTCATATTAGTAATTTCTTGTGCAGTTAACTCTGCACCACCTGCCACAATCTTATCTTTATAAGATTTCGCTAAGTATAGGAATCCTTCCAGTTGTGGGTTATCACTGAATAATTTCAGTCCCAATGCCCAAGTTGTACAGATTAATAGCCATACTGCAGGTAATACAGTCACCATAATGTATTTACTGCGTTTCATCTTAATCAGCACTACTGTACTCAAGACTAAAGCAACTGCTGCTAACATTTGGTTCGAGATACCGAACAGAGGCCATAAGCTCTTAACACCGCCCAGTGGGTCAACAACACCTTGATACAATAAATAACCCCACAGCCCAACACAACCAGCTGTACCTATGATACCAGCAACCAGTGAATCTGTTTTCTTCAAGAATGGAACAAAGTTACCCAATAAATCTTGCAGCATAAAGCGGCCTGAACGAGTCCCTGCATCCAATGCGGTTAAGATAAACAGAGCTTCAAACAGAATACCAAAGTGATACCAGAAGCCCATATTTGCCGCAGGCATGATTTCATGGAAAACATACGCAATACCTACCGCTAATGTCGGCGCACCACCAGCACGGTTTAACACTGACGGCTCACCAATATCTTTCGCTGTTTGCATGATTTGCTCAGGTGAAATCACAAAGCCCCATGAACTCACTGTAGCGGCTGCATGAACAGACACATCTTTGAGCTGAGCCATGATAGCTGCGCCATCTGGACCACCCAGTTCATGTAAGTTAGGCATAGTAATACCTAACGCTGCTGGTGGTGTATTCATTGCAAAATACAAGCCTGGTTCGATAATAGAAGCCGCTACCAGTGCCATAATCGCAACAAATGACTCCATTAACATTGCACCATAACCGATGTAACGCGCATCTTTTTCGTTTGCTAATAACTTAGGTGTTGTCCCTGAGGAAATAAGCGCATGGAAACCGGATACCGCACCACAAGCGATGGTAATAAACAAGAATGGGAATAGAGTACCTTTCCAAACAGGACCTGAACCATCAACAAATTGCGTCACTGCTGGCATTTTTAATTCAGGGTTTAGAATAACGATACCAATCGCTAAACCAACAATAACCCCAATTTTCAAGAATGTCGCTAAATAGTCACGAGGCGCTAAAATTAGCCATACAGGTAATAATGCAGAGACAAATGCATAACCCACTAACGCGTAAGTAATCGTCGTGTCTTTGAATGTCAGTGCTGGGCCCCAGTATGGGTCGTGAGCAATCACGCCACCAAACCAGATAGAGGCAACTAACAAGACGATACCAATGACTGAAACCTCACCAACACGCCCTGGTCGGATATATCGCATATATATCCCCATAAATAAGGCGATTGGTACCGTTGAGACAACAGTAAAGACACCCCATGGGCTTTCTGCCAAGGCTTTCACCACAATCAATGCTAATACAGCAAGGATAATGATCATGATTAGGAAGCACCCAAAGAGCGCCAGCGTTCCCGGAATCGGGCCAAGCTCCTCTTTAACAATTTCCCCTAATGATGCACCATTACGACGTGATGAAATAAATAACACCATGAAATCTTGCACTGCACCGGCTAACACAACCCCCGCAAGCAGCCATAAGGTGCCGGGTAAATAGCCGACTTGCGCCGCAAGAACGGGTCCGACTAATGGCCCCGCCCCTGCAATCGCGGCAAAGTGGTGACCAAATAGAACGTTTTTATTTGTCGGAACATAGTTTAACCCGTCATTATTAATGACGGCTGGAGTCGCACGTGTTTCGTCCAGCTTCATCACTTTTTTAGCGATATATAAGCTGTAATAACGATATGCTATGAGATACACCGCCACAGAAGCGACGACAATCCAAAGAGCACTGATGTGCTCACCACGCCTGAGTGCAACTACCCCCAGACAGACCGCACCGATTATCCCAAGGATCATCCACGGAATGTGCTTTAAAATACCATTTTTGTTCATAGAACACCCTTCTGAGGTAAAACGAACATGCCATTGATTTTGTATTAGCCATCATAAAAAACGATATCACTGTGTTTTCGTTGCTTATCATTTATCGTTGATGGGTTTTTAATTGGCAGTGGTTGAACTGTATTGAATCAAAAAATTGAGCTCTGCCATGGTGTATATGGTATGAAATTACACTCAGCAAATGACTAAAGTTATGCTAAGTGGTGCCATATGGAATTAAGCGGTTTGTTTTTTACTTTGAATGGTTTTTAGGGAGGTCAAATGAGCTTAAAAACGTGATCTGCATTACAATTTCAATTTGTTTTCAATAAGTTAAAAAAATGAAGTATGCATGGTTAAAATGATGTTTATTGTGAATAAATTTCACTAATAACGTAAAAACCTAAAGCTGAGTTACCTGAAACCTTATGATATCTATATACGTTTAGCGTGTAATCGTAGTCCAATTACCACCAACCCACCAACTGTGCTCACCATCAGTTTGTGTTTCACATCCGATACCGACTTTCGCTTTCCCTGCTTTAAAGGGATATGCGCAATCATAAATTGCATCAATCACGACTTCCCCTGATATCGCATCTGCAAAACCAATTTTATTTTCTTTACGAATTCGGTATACCCCGTCCTGTGCTTCATCTGGCCAGTTGTCAAAATAATAAAGCTGGTAAACTTCTTGCCCTTTCTGGTCAAAAACAGCCAAACCGCTATTTGGTCGTTCACCTAAGCAATACTTAAATGATGATTGCGGTTCAAAACACTCGATTTTATCTTTTTCATTCGCCACCCATAAGCTAAATTGTTGTTCAAGATTTTGTGCTGTTGATAAAAAAGACATTAATCCTAATGACATTAAGCCAGCGACATAACGAACCATCATCACTTTCCTTATTCTACTTTTACGCCGGATTATAGTAAGAAGTGGAGCGCATCAATCTTACTCCAATAAATACTCGCTTATTAAAGATAGCGGATATCTCTTTCAATGAAACTAGGAATAAGGGTAAATAAAATCTTGTACAAGAATAACCTTAAGATTCAAATTAGTAAGAATTCAGCCCCAAGAAGATGCATTTAAAAATATTTACGTAACTCAAAATGCTAATGGGGTTAAGTTAGTCAATAAGCTACCTTACTCTATCAATCTGGCTGGATTAGCGATTAATAATAATTTCTTTAATGACGAGCACTTTAACGGGGCTATTGGCATTCAATTATTAGGTGGAATCCCCGTTATTAGTGCCAATCAAACCCCATTAGCCAAGCCAGATGCAACCTCAATTATTTGGGATAATATAAAAAGCAGTAACGAAACAAAAATGTTCAGCACTAACTTCATTAAAATCAACCAGAAACACACACTGTATTAGCGGTTTTTTGCGCCAGCTCTAATGCACTTTCAATCGAATCTGCAATTGCCAAAGCAACACCTAACCGGCGAGTTCCTGCAATTTCAGGTTTACCAAATAACCGTAATTGAGTATCCGATCCCAATGCTGCACCAATATTTGAAAAAATCACATTTTGGCTTTGTAAACTAGGTAAAATAACCGCGGATGCACTTGGTCCATATTGGCGGATCACACCGATTGGGAAGCCAAGAAATGCACGAACATGTAAAGCAAACTCAGATAAATTTTGTGAAATCAGCGTCACCATGCCTGTATCATGGGGACGAGGCGAAACTTCATTAAAAATAATATCGTCACCGCACACAAATAATTCAACACCAAATATTCCGTAGCCCCCCAGAGAGGTAACAATTTTCTCAGCAACATCCTGCGCTTTTTTCAACGCCACCTCACTCATGTACTGTGGCTGCCAAGACTCACGATAATCCCCTTTTTCTTGTCGATGCCCTACTGGCGCACAAAAGTGAATCCCATCCACGGCACTGACCGTTAATAATGTAATTTCAAAATCAAAATTAACCATTTTTTCAACAATTACACGGCCTTGACCTGCTCGACCACCTTCCTGTGAGTAATCCCAAGCTTGATTTAATTCGTCTCGAGAATGGATCACACTTTGCCCCTTCCCTGACGAACTCATCACTGGCTTAACAATACAAGGAAAGCCGATTTTTTCTGCTGCTGCGATAAAATCGAGTTTACTGTCTACAAATTGATACTCTGATGTTGGTAATTTCAACTCTTCTGCGGCTAAGCGGCGGATCCCTTCTCTATCCATAGTAAGAACAATCGCTTTCGCAGACGGAACCACTTTTTGTCCTTGTTGTTCCAGTTCCATTAATACCTGTGTCGCAATCGCTTCAATTTCAGGCACAATAATATCGGGTTTTTCAATTGAAACTATTTGCTTCAGCGCTTCGCCATCAAGCATGTTTATTGTATAGCTACGGTGTGCAATATGCATCGCTGGCGCATTATCATAGCGATCAACCGCAATGACTTCGATGCCCAACCGTTGACATTCAATCGCAACTTCCTTGCCTAACTCTCCAGCACCTAACAACATGACTTTTGTTGCAGATTTACACAGCGCAGTACCTAATTGATTCATGATTGATAACCTTACCGACAAAAAAGTTACTGCCAATTATATACGCAACCGTTTGCTTTTGCTATCGAGGAAAAAATTCCATAAGACAATAATCTTATAAACTATTGATAATGATGGTTAACTATTTAATCTAATGGTGTTTTGTCACGCCCAGTAATAAAAGGTTCTTTATGAGAAAATTTAATATACTGTTTGCGTAAGATTGCTAACACACAAAATATTAAACCAATCCAAATAAGTGAGAAACTAATGCCTTTGACCCAATCAAATAGCTCATTAAATAAAAATACGGCTAATAAGAATTGAATTGTTGGTTCTATATATTGTGCTAAACCTATTACCGTTAATGACGTTCGTTTAATTGCCGCAGTAAAAAAGAGCAAAGGAATGATCGTGACTGGAGCCGCTAACATATAAAGAACTTTAATTTGCCAATCCCCTTGCGCCACAGCGCTTAAACCATTAGAAGCTAACCACCAAGAGATCGCTATTGCAATGGGCAGCAACCAAAGCGCTTCTAGAAATAAAGACGTAATCACATCAAATCGAATAAATTTACGGATTAATCCATATACCGCAAAAGCACTCCCCATAACTAACGCTAAAATAGGTAATTCACCATACTGCCAAATTTGGTAACCAACCCCCGCACAAATAAAAATAACAGCCATTTTTTCTGCAAAAACAAGCCGTTCGCGAAGAAACAAAACACCAAGTAGAATAGAGAATAATGGGTTAATAAAATATCCAAGACTCGCGGCTAACACCTGTCCGTGAGTTAATGCGTAGGTAAATGTTGTCCAAGATATCGCCATAACCGACGAACTAAATAAACACAAAATTATCGACCGTTTATCAGACCATACCTCGCGCCATAAAGATTTATTTTTAATAATTAAGCGAACAAAAAAAAGTATAGGCACAGACCAAATAAGACGTTCTGCAAGTAGCTCTAAAGGTTCCGCTCCGGGAAGTAAACGATAAAATAATGGTGTGATTCCCCATAAGATATAGGAAAAAATAGCAAGAGCTACTCCCGAGCGAAGCAACATAATTTATCCACAATAAATCTGATTAAATAATATTAGCTACTTATCATACGCCAAAATGCAAAAAATAAAACTTATCAACATCATAATATAGGTTGAATTATATCAAGTATTCTTAAAATAAAAGGTAACTATATCGCTACCTTTTATTTACTCGCTGCATATATATTCATCAAAAAACATCACGCTGATGTAATGGTGGTTGCTGCTGCATAAATGCATATAATTCCTCTTGTGTCGGCGCTGCGGCAATAGCACCTTTTTTGGTTGTCGCCAATGCACCACAAGCAGTAGCTTGCGAAATGACCTTCATCAGCCCCTCTTTTTCATTGACTAGCCCATATTGTGAAATGGCCGCCAACAACCCCGCCATAAATGCATCGCCAGCCCCTGTGGTATCAATACTTTCTACTAAATAAGCACTTACGGCCATTTGAACCAAAGAAGTGAACACCTGACAACCTTTAGCCCCTTGAGTAACAATTTTTAATTGGGCAGGATAGCCTTGCAATTTGGCGATTGCATTTTCAAAACGACTTTCTTGCGTTAACCACAGCAGCTCATCATCAGAAAGTTTTAAAATATCCGCTCGTTTTGCAAAATTATCAACAACTTGGTGCATTTCATCGGGATCAGACCACATTTGTGGACGAATATTAATATCAAAACTCAGTAACCCACCAGCGAGTTTTAGTTGTTCGATAGCTGTTGATAGAGACGCTCTACATTGGTGATGCACTAGAGCTAATGAGCAAAAATGCAAAATATCATGACCAAATTGCGGTAAGTTATTTGTCGTTAAAAATTGGTCAGCCGAAGGAGAAACTAAAAAAGAAAATTCACGTTCTCCGTTTTCATGCAACGAGACGAGAACAGTACTTGTTTTATACTTTTCATCAAATTCCATCGCACTCGTATCAACCCCTATATCAAATAAGGTTTTTTGCATGAAATGCCCGAAAGCTTCTTCACCGACTCGTCCAATAAAACCACTATTTTGCCCTAAGCGTGCAACCCCAGCGGCGACATTTACAGGCGCACCACCAGCACAAGCTTCATATTGCATGTTTTGAAGAGGAATTAAATCAATAACTGCATCCCCTAATGCCCAAACTTTCATTATATCTCCTTTGCGAGTTTTATATTTTTAACCTTTATTCTTATTCATAAATAACACATTACCAACTCATGAAAATAAAACTAGTAAACGCAAACTGTTAACGTTAACATTAAGTATAAAGAAGCCAGCAAATAAACGCACCTATTATTGAATTTCATGTGCCCATTTTGTTATCGCGATCGAAAAATGTTCAGGAAGCCATAATGAAAAAACAACTTGAATTAGCCAACGAAACCATCAAAACAGCAAGAGAAAACATGAACTTGCAGTTCTACCCACAATACCACCTTGCCCCTTATGTAGGCTGGATGAATGACCCTAATGGTTTGATCTATCACCAAGGACAATACCACGCTTTTTATCAACATCATCCATTTAGTGCGATTTGGGGTCCCATGCATTGGGGTCATGCAACAAGCACTGATATGGTCCATTGGCAACACCAACCCATTGCGTTAGCACCAAGTGAAGATTATGACCGAGATGGTTGTTTCTCAGGCTCCGCAATTAGTTACGATAACAAATTGTATTTGTTTTACACAGGCCATATCTGGTTAGCAAATCCAGGTGATGACAGCCAAATCATCCAATCACAGTGTGTTGCAATCAGTGAAGATGGTATTCATTTCGAAAAGAAAGGTGTTGTACTCCCTTCCCCTGATGGCTATATGCACTTTAGAGATCCTAAAGTTTGGCAACAAGATGGTAAATGGTGGATGGTGGTTGGTGCAAGAGACTCTCAAGATCAAGGGCAAATCCTCTTATTTAACTCTACTGACTTATTAAATTGGGATCAAAACTATCAAATCCTAGCAAAAACTGACGACAATAATGTTTATATGTGGGAGTGTCCTGATTTCTTTCCATTAGGCGAAAAATTTATTGCCCTTTTTTCTCCTCAAGGAAAAAAAGCAAAAAATTATCAATATCGAAATTTATTTCAAAATGGCTATTTGGTTGGTAATTGGTCACCTAATTTACCTTATCAAATTTCACATTCATTTACTGAGCTTGATTTTGGCCAAGACTTTTACGCACCTCAAACCTTTTTAGCTAAAGATGGCCGTCGTATTGCTATCGCTTGGATGGATATGTGGGAAAATCATATGCCCACACAAAAACATGGGTGGTCAGGGTGCTTTACTTTACCTAGAGAGCTAACACTGAATGAGCAAGGTAAAATTATCTCTAAACCTATAGAGGAATTGAAATCATTACGCCAGTCTGCAAGCCATTTTCCCGCAACAATGTTAGCCAAAAACAGCACCATAGTATTAAATGAAAATGCGACAAGTTGTGAAATAGAACTTATTTGGGATTTACAGCAAAGCCCAGCTGAAAAATTTGGCTTTTGGATTGGATACGGCGTGCAGTTCTATGTTGATAACCAAAGTCAGCAATTAACCTTAATGCGTCATTACCCTGAATATACCATTAGTGATAATCGTTGTGCTCCGATACCGCAAGGTCATCAACTTAAAATAAATGCTTTTATCGACCACTCTAGCTTGGAAGTATTTATTAATGATGGTGAACTCAATTTTAGTTGCCGTATCTACCCACACCAAAGTGAACGAGATTTAAGATTATTTGCAATAAATCACCAGGCTAAGCTAGAAAAAGCGATTTATTGGGAACTCAAGAAAGCGATTGAATAACTGTCTATTCGATTTGCCTTCTCGGCGAAACTAAAAAGAATTACGTTCTAACAAGTCGCAAGCAACATATTCAACACTATTTTGCTGCCGTTCTTCTATGATGTGCAAAGCGGCTTGTTGACCTAACTGATAGTGCGGTAACACAACCGTACTTAATGGTGGATAAAATAGTTCTCCAACACCTATCATATTATCGTAGCCAAGTACTGCGATATCTTGTGGGATACGTAAACCACGGCTAAGTAGTACTTGGTAAGCTAAAAATGCAATACGGTCATTTCCACAAATAATGACATCAAAATCCGGTTTTTTATTCTTAAAGTGACTATTAATTAAAGCTATAACATCTAAATAGTGTTCATCACCTAACTCTAAATGGTATTGCTGAAGCGATTCTAGAGGTAAATTAGCCGTTGCCCACGCAGATTCCACCGCTTCACGGCGCGTTTTTCCAGCAAGTGTTTCTTGCGGGATATAAAGACAAAGAGGATTCCGATACCCTTTCTCTATTAAGCGATTAACTGCATTCAATTGACCATTAAAATCATCTGGTACATAGGCTGGAAACTGCCCTTTTTTATCTATGCAATTGGCAAGAACCAAACGATTATTATGTAATCCTTCAGGAATAGTCACTTCTCGAAGGCCCATCGTAGTATAAATAATACCATCTGGTCGCTGGGATAATAATTGCCGGACAGCTCTTTCACTATCTTCACTGGAGGTAATATTAACAACAAAGCTACTCCAGCCGAATTGCCTCGCGGTTTGCTCTATTGAAAGAATGATTTCCACAGAAAACGGAGTTGTCGCTGTATCAAGGGCCAAAACGCCAACTGTCGAAACCCTAGAACCTTTTCCTCTAATCTTACGAGCAGAAAAATCAGGGACATAATTGAGTGACTCAATAGCTTGTTGGACCTGTTTTAAGGTTTCAGGCTTGAGTAATTCAGGGTTATTAATTGCCCGTGATACTGTCATCAATGAAACATTTGCAAGTCGAGCTACGTCTTTTAAAGAAGCCATTAAGTATATTCACTCATCAAAACTAGATTAGAGTAAATTTTAACATGTCAGATATAAAAAGCACTTAATCTTCGTCAATTCACAGATTAAGTACTATCACCTAAGAAAACAGCATAAAGTGTACATCTAAGACTTTTTATGACTAATGATTTAAGATATTATTGATTAGCTTTAACAATATTTCTGTCTATTACTTTATGTTAAAAAACACATTTAATAAGTAAATTCACATAATATGTTACACGTCATTAATCGAATATTACCCAATGACACAAACTTTAACTATTGTTTCTATTTTTATATTAAATTTAACTAGATGATGTTTTTAATATAAATTAAGGTCAGTAATACACTAATAAAAAGAACAACGATCAGTAGAAAATATTATTGTGAAATTTTAATTTCACTTTATTTATCTACGTATTTAATCAGATTGGTATGAATATCAAATCAGTTCAACAGGAGTATGGTGATGAATAACACCATTCACGTAATCGTAGAAAGTGATAATGTCTTTAAGAATAAACTGAAACTAATGATGGAATCTTTTGGTTTTATCTTTAGATTTTATAATAACGAAGAAGTGTTTATGAGTAATTATACTTACCCTAATGAGGGTAATGTAAAAGAATGTATTTTATTATTCTTAAACAATGATGAAAATCGTATTAGTAGATTAAACAATATAAATAATTCATTTGGTATTGTTCCATTCATTGTGCTTGCTGAAGAGCCTTCTATCAGTTTGTGCCGTGAGAGTTTTAAAGCCGGAGCTTTTGATTTTTTCCCTTTGCCTTTCAAGGACATTGAAATTTTAAACTCCATCAGTAACGCAACAGAATTATTTTTAAATATGCATGAAAAGTATAAAAAATATACCTACCTCTCTGATAAATTTAACCGTCTTTCGGTTAGAGAACGAGAAATCATGGATATGATATTAGAAGGTAATACCAGTAAAGAAACCGCTGAAAAACTGTCACTATCACCAAGAACTGTAGAAGTTCATCGCTCTAACATTTATACGAAACTAGGTATTAAATCACTGCCACAACTTATTCAAGAATACGAATACATTAATACCTATCCTAAATATATTTAATTTATATGATATGTTCATCTTGTTATAGCGTAATTAGTTTCTGGTGGTTTGACTCTAAGCCATCAGAAACTAATTACCTAAAAAATGCCAAGAGCACTATAATTTAGATAAATATAGATAAAAATCCTGTCAATTTTAAAATAATAACTTGTTTTTATAAGTGATAAACAATAGTTCTACTCTATCACAGATTAAAGAAACCTAAGTGAATTGATAATTCCACTAGTAATAATAACTACTAATACTTGTAAAATAAAATAATACTTTTTTGTGTTACTGAAATATCATTTAAAATAATAGTGCACCTATCACACCATTTTTTAGTAAGACAATGCGCTTTCTCATCAATATTTATCCATCACAAATCTAAAAAAATAGGGCTGTAAACGACATACCAACTTACCTAACTCAAGCATAATAAGTATCGTTTTCATTTTCTTTTCTCGATACATCAAGTAACGACACAAGCAGATAGATTATGCTTTATTTATCTATCGACTGTCGTTCAAAATGTTGGTAAATTCTTCGCGCTTCGCTGTTTTTATGCTTTTTTGTTGTTGTCCACAAAACATGCGAAAGCGCTTTTTTTTTACGGTCCAAAGCATATGTAAGAAGCTATTTGTAGTCTTTAATGTTAATTTCATACTGCTTTAGTTTGCGCCATAACGTTGTCCGCCCCATATCAAGGACTTTATGCATTTTTTGAATTTTACCTTCACAAGCCTGCGCCACTTCAATAATCAAAGCTTTCTCAACTGAATGAATATCCAAGCTAGCGAATCGTTGCTCTACCTTATTTTCCTTAAAAATTTCTTGTTCATAATAGTGAAATTTCAATTTCCCACTCGCTTCCCTTGCTAAAGCCTGCGTGAGTGCAAACAAAATATTGCAGCTATTCTGAGTTGAAGATAAAGCGACAACTAGAACTGGCTCTCCAGCATGTGAATACACTGGAGCTAGATAATAAAAAATCCCATGTAATTCGATTGGCGCAGTATACAACTTAGCCCGCGCACCATAAGTCAAATTATCAGATAATAAAGCTGCTATCTCAAAATTGCCCCCAAACTCATGACTAAGCCAAAGCGTTTTTCCATCAGAGCTAATCAGAGAACTTCGAATATTATTATCATGTAATGAGGCTAATCCACCTTCAATAGTTGTATAAGCAAGCTCTACAATATATTTATAATCATCTGAATTATAAATACTTTCTTTTACAGGTGTTGTAGTTGGAAATATTAAATGAACCGACATAGTTATCCTTATTCTTCGATAAGAGTTATCTGATTATGTCAATTTCCCATTTAATTATTATATTCTAGATCAAGTTATTAATTGATAGATTTAAACCGCTTGATCCACATCAATTTTTCACAATTAAAAGCAGTAAATCAATGTGGTAAAAAACAAAATGGCTAACTTAATTTACCTAAGTTAGCCATTTACACTTTTAAAACGCTCTGATTCACTTAGGAAGTGACAATATTTCCCCACAGGTCATATTCATCTGCATGCTCAACGAATACTTTCACTATATCCCCCGCGTTAACACCAAATTCACCATTAAGATAAACCATACCATCAATTTCTGGCGCGTCTGCCATACTACGCCCAATAGCACCTTCATCATCAACTTCATCAATAATGACTAAAATTTCTTTACCAATTTTATCTTGTAAACGCTGTGTAGAAATTTGTTGTTGTAATTGCATAAAACGATGATAACGATCTTCTTTAATTTCCTCAGGGACTTGATCCGCCAGCTCATTCGCTTTCGCTCCCTCGACAGGGCTATACTTAAAGCAGCCTACTCGGTCTAACTTCGCTTCCGATAAGAAATCGAGTAGCATTTGAAAATCGTCTTCTGTCTCACCAGGAAACCCCACAATAAATGTTGAACGTAAGGTGAGTTCAGGGCAAATTTCACGCCAACGCTTAATTCGCTCAAGTGTTCTTTCTACAGCGCCAGGGCGTTTCATTAACTTTAAAATTTTAGGACTTGCATGCTGCAGCGGAATATCTAGGTAAGGTAAAACTTTACCTTCTGCCATCAAAGGGATGACATCATCAACATGTGGATAAGGATACACATAATGTAAACGTACCCATACACCCAGTGAAGCAAGTTGTTCACATAACCCCACCATGCTAGTTTTTACCGGCTGCCCATCCCAAAAACCCGTTTTATTTTTAACATCAACACCATACGCAGAGGTATCTTGTGAAATAACCAGTAACTCTTTTACCCCTGAAGCGACTAAACGCTTAGCTTCATTTAACACATCTCCAATTGGACGGCTATCTAAATCCCCTCGCATAGAAGGAATAATGCAAAAAGTACAACGATGATTGCACCCTTCGGAAATTTTTAAATAGGCATAATGCTTTGGAGTCAGTTTTACCCCTTGTTCTGGAACTAAACTCAAGAAAGGGTCATGTTCAGGTTTTGGAACGTAGTGGTGCACGTGGTTAAGTACTTGCTCATAGCTATGTGGACCAGTGATTTCTAAAACTTTTGGATGTACTTCACGAATTTGGTTCTCTTTCGCGCCAAGGCATCCTGTGACAATCACTTTGCCATTTTCATTCAGAGCTTCCCCAATCGCTTCTAGTGATTCCTGCACCGCGCTATCGATAAACCCACACGTATTCACAATGACTAAGTCAGCATTATCATAGCTTGGAACGACTTGGTAACCATCAGTGCGCAACTCAGTTAAAATGCGTTCTGAATCAACTAGATTTTTCGGGCAGCCGAGTGAAACGAAGCCAATTTTTGGCACCGGATTAGTATTTTGCGACATAACTCACTTCTTTTATTGTTTTAAAAAATGGGCGAAATTTTACCTGAAGAATTGAGGGAATTGTATAAATTTTTATCGAAAATAATCTGTAATTAACGCGAGGATAATAGAAAAAACTTATGTTAAATAGGTGATTTCTACAAACCATTTTTGTAAAAATCACCTAAAAATGTCAACTAGCGATTAACCGAACGAGCAATACGTGAATAGGTGTGACGAACACCACGGATCACAATACTATAATTTAAAATATTCTCAGGTAATGCGATTCCGTTATAACCCGAATCACCAATATGGTGTAAATCTGTCCCGGCCATTTTGCACATTAATGCAATTTGCCGAATAGTTTGTAAATCTGCACCTTCTTGAGAAGTGCCAATCGCCGTCATTGTCATCACGCCTTGGGAATGGCAATAACCTACCATGTTTTGCACAAATTCTAATGAAATCCCAGGTACCGTTCCCGGAGCTGGGAGCAAAATAATATCCGCACCATTGTTAATAAAGGTACGAATATCATCATCTGTGATGAGTTGCTCTGCGGAAGCATTTAAAACACCAGCAGCGTGCATTTTTCCCGTAATAAGCACAATATCTTCACCCACAACAGCTTTAAGCTCTTTAAGGCTCTGGTTAATTTCCTGATTAGTTACTCCATTGCCAGGGTTCCCCGTTAGAACAATAATATCCGCACCCATTTCTTTTAATTTAAGAGCATTTTTTACTGTTGCTAATCGCCCTTCTGACATTTTCCATTGCGCATCTTGTGTCGGATTATTAAAGCCCTCAGGTACAGGCTCTAAATTAACACCGATTGCTCGTCCCGTTAAATGCTTAAGTGTGCGAATGATTTCCTCAGGTTCAACCCCTTCGGGTAGGCCTTGCATAATCGGTTGATTAACATCAAAAACATTCAATAATAAAATGTCTGCACCTTGGCTTGCGGCTAATTCAGCATTCGTCACTGTCATTAATACGGGTTGAATTGTGCCTATGGTTTCAGAAACCAAAATTCGCCCTTCACTTGCTTTAATTGATTCTAATAGATTCTTTTTATTGAGTTTTACAATTTCTGAAGCAGAGCAGTCAAGATAACGTCGTTGCATGGCTATACCTTTATTTTCAACAAAATGAATGAAGTGTTCTTTCGCAGTAAAATTCACACCTTCAAAATATATCATGTAGACAATAATAAACTGCCTAATAGAACACACTATTAGCAAGTTATTTTTCAAAGAATAATAACTTTTTCTAACACTTAGATTTTTATATAAAAACAAACATTTTTAGCGACGAGTAATTTACTTATCGTAAATTACCACTTGTTTTTTAGTAATAGTAATGATTATCATTACAGCTCTATATCACTTATGGTAAGGACGAAAATAATGAAACTCGCCTATAAAGCTGCTGTTTCAGGTCTCGCGTTGTTTTCAATCTCAGCATTAGCTCAAGAGTACCCTCTCGGTCACCCTGTGATCAAAAACGGAATGGAAATCCAAGGTGTTTACCTACAACCAATTACAATGGATACCGAAGAAGGCCATCATGCAATGTCTCACTTAGCTGCAGATAAAGCAGATGTCCACTTAGAAGCAGATATCCACGCTGTTGAAGATAACCCAAATGGCTTTGCAGAAGGCGATTGGATCCCTTACCTAACCATTGAATATTCAGTCACTAAACTTGGTGATAAACCACAAACTCAAACAGGCACATTTATGCCTATGGTGGCAAGTGATGGCCCTCATTATGGGGAAAACATCAAATTAGATGGCAATGGTAAATACCGTGTCACCTATAAAATCTATCCGCCATCACACAATAAAGATGTTGCCTTTGGCCGTCATATTGATAAAGAAACGGGTGTGGCCCCTTGGTTCCAGCCTTTCGAAGTCTCTTGGGATTTTGACTACGCAGGTGTTGGCCGTAAAGGTAGTTACTAATTTTTTAACCTAAATTAGTTAAGGGCTTAACCAAGGGAATTTTCTTGCGTAAGCCCTTTTTTGTTTGTCGTTATAAAAGGATAAACCAAGCCAAAATGAAAACATTACTGAGCTTTTTACTGGTTATCACTTGTACAATAATTCCCCTATCTTCATTTGCTGCAGAAAAATATACTGTCGAATTAGAAATGAAAAATGGTGATCTTATCCCGCGAGTTCTTGAAGTCCCTGCAAAAACAATTATCCGCATTAAAAATTACCAATACAGGCACTGAGCCCGCAGAATTTGAAAGTATTCAATTAAGAAAAGAAAAAGTTTTAGCCCCCGGAGCAAGCTCTGTTGTTGTTATCGCACCATTGAAACCTGGCACATATACTTTTTTTGATGACTTCCACCTTTCTCACCCCAAAGGCGAGATCATTGCGAAATAAAAGGATTTAGCATGGGACAAGTTCTGTTTGTTGTGTGGCGTGAAAGTTTTGAAGCGTTGCTTGTCATTGGTATTATTTATGCGTGGATTAAACGCCACCCTGACGCACATAATGGTATGAAATACCTTTGGGCCGGAGTCGCTATTGGGGTTATTACCTCCATCTTACTCGCACTTCTCATCTATGGCGTATTTAATGTCCTTGATGATACAGGGCAATCACTGTTTATGATTTTTATGGAGCTACTCGCTTGTATCCTGATTGTCCAAATGG
Organism: Providencia sp. PROV004; assembly: GCF_011045615.1. NCBI lineage: Bacteria > Pseudomonadati > Pseudomonadota > Gammaproteobacteria > Enterobacterales > Morganellaceae > Providencia > Providencia sp. PROV004. Next base: position 1,157,675 of record NZ_CP042859.1, on the reverse strand, counting down.
TGTATTGGATGAACAAGCATGGCAGCTCAATGAAATCAGAAATTGAATCAGGAATAAGCCGTAATGCGGCTCACCATAACTGGTGGGGCGCCGCATTGATTATTGCCATTGCCATTGCCCGTGAAGGAAGCGAAATCGTCGTCTTTTTATCTAGCTTTATTATGTCGTTAACCGCGTCTAATGCATCGGCTTTCTTTATTGAAGTCGGTGGTGGAATTGCAATTGCAGGCCTTACACTCTATGCATTCTTATTAACAAATCGTTTAGTTTCATGGTCTATCTTCTTTAAGGTTACCGGCGTTATTCTATTATTCCTCGCGTTATCTCTCCTACTTAAAGGGGTAGAAGAAAGCGCTAACTTACTGATTGAATATGATTTTTCCATCCCTGATTTTTTAATTTATCCCGCTTGGGATACAACTGCATTTCTTGACGATTCGGGTATTGCTGGTAATTTTATCTCATCTTTCTTTGCCTATCGTTCACAGCCTATTTGGCTCAGTGTCATTACCTTTATCCTTTATTGGGCTATTGTGATCCCATTGTTTACTCGGAGCAAAAAAAATGTCTAGCTCACTGAGGCATAACATCAAATGGGTCTCGATTAGCTTAATACTCAGTATGGCACTACCTAACTTGGTTCAAGGTAAAGCACTGAGATCCCCTGTACAAACAGGGGATAACATCATTATCGCTAAAGGGGATATTCCTACTCCTGAAAAATATCAACATGCTATCCAAACCTATTTAGCCTTTGCCACTGCTGAATTGGCAGAAATGGTGACGCAATTGGAATTGTTACAACAGAGTTTACAACAAGGAAAGCTAGAACAAGCCCAAGCCGCGTATATTCAGGCTCACCAACATTATGAAACAGTACGCCCGATTATTATTTTATTTGGTAATACGGATAGAACAATTAATCCAAGAGCCGATTACTTCCTTGATAAAGAAACTGATTACCGCTTTACGGGGTTTCATCTTGTTGAATACCAATTATTTATGCAAAAAAATACTGAACTTGCCTCAACGGCAAACCAAGAATTATTACTTAAAGGGCGTGATTTGTATAAACGGGTAGCAACTGAAACCATTGAAATTCCTAAGCTCGTGCAAGCCTCAGCTGATTTTATTGAAATGATCTTAGAAACAAAATTGGGCGGTAAAGAAAATATCTACAGTTTGTCTGATTTAACTGATATTGCTGCTAATTTAAAAGGGTCACAAAAGATAATTGAAATTATTAAGCCTTTTATCAAGCCAGAGACCCTTGAAAAAATACAAAAAAATGACCAACTGATTAACCAAATAATGCAGTCATATCAACTATCAAATACGACATATCAACCTTATAGCCAATTACAACTCAAAGACAAAATGGCGCTTTATTCATTACTCACTCAGCAAGCCGAAACTTTAGCAAAATTACGTGCTGAGCTCGATGTCGATGTTTACTATAAATATTAAGGCATACATTTATGCAAGCTAAACTGAGAAATATATTGCAAACCAACGGAATGTCCCGGCGTAATGCCCTAAAAATGCTCGCAATTAGTAGTGCAGTTTTAGCCGCCCCAGCATTAAAAGCACAAGATAAAATCGCCGATTGCCAACTCACTTATGACAAAGCAATCAATTATCTTGGGCCACACCAAGCCGGTGTTTTGACGCCTGAACCCAAAAATGCCTCCTTTATCGCATTTAATATGACGGCAAATTCCATCGAAGAATTACAGACTGTTTTTACTCTACTGACCCAGCGCATTGCTGATTTAACCCAATCCCAAAAAGCACCTTCAATCAATAATGATAAAATGCCTCCCGCTGAATCCGGTATTCTGGGAACGCAACAGCAACCCGACTCACTAACCATCACCGTTGCTTTAGGTAACTCTCTGTTTGATAACCGGTTCGGATTAAATAAAATCAAGCCTAAATATCTTAGTGAAATGACCAGTTTCCCCAACGATAGGTTAGAGCAGAAATGGTGTGGTGGCGATCTTCTTCTACAAATATGCGCGAATAGCCAAGAAAGCGTTATCTATGCATTACGTGATATTTTGCGTCATATTTCTCCATACAGCTTTCCTCTCTGGAAAATCGACGGCTTCTTACCTGCACGAGATATTGATAACCATTCCACTCCTATCAATCTTTTTGGTTTTAAGGATGGAACGGGAAATGCACCCGCTGATGACAATTTATTGATGAACGAATTAATTTGGATAACAAAAGGCAGTCAAGAACCATCTTGGTGTGACGGAGGGACATACCAAGCAGTACGTCTCATTCGCTTTAATTTAGAATTTTGGGATAGAACGCCATTAGAAGATCAAGAAAATGATTTTGGTCGGCATAAAGATTCAGGAGCCCCTATCGGCATGAAAAAGGAGCACGATGATCCTGAGTTTGGCCAAGACCCTCATGGTGACCGTATTTTATTTGATTCCCATATGCGCCGTGCAGAACCCCGTAATCCTGAACGTTATACCGCAAAACTAAGGCGAAGAAGCTACAGCTATTCACTCGGGTTAACCGAAACAGGGGCTCTCGATATGGGTTTAATTTTCGTCTCTTTTCAGAAAAATTTAAAAACAGGCTTTATCGACACTCAAAAGCGCCTTAATGGTGAACCGCTTGAACGCTATATCAAGCCCTTTGGTGGTGGGTACTACTTTGTATTACCAGGAATCGAGTCGGCACAAAACATACTTGCTGAAAAAATGTTTACAGCCTTAAAACAAACTAAATAATGATAATAATAAAATAAAAGCCCCTATTACCCTTGCTATAGGGGCTTTACTGGCAACTCTATCATCAACTATTAGGCATTTTAAATAATAAAATACTGCGTAGATTTGAACATATTATTATTTTTTTCGTTCCTTCACATCCGCTTCAACTTCTTGTTTCCAATCCTCTGATATTGGCGCAGACTTTTGTTTAGCTTCCACCGCTTTATTTACCGCACGGTAAGCCTTGTCGTATCCAGTCCCATCTTGGACATAACCAGTGGCATTTGAACTTTTAATTCCAATATTTTCTGCTTCAGAAATGGCATCAATATTCGCTCCCAAGAAAATAAAATCCCATTTATCTTCTGTTTCTGCGGACTTAATCATGGCTTTAATTTTTGCTTGAGAATATTTACGGCTACTATTTTCTTGTCCATCTGTAATTATCACAAAAAGAACATTATTATTTTTTGTAACCTTTCTATTTTCTTGCATTTTTTCAATGCCGTCTCCTATCGCATCTAATAATGCGGTATAGCCACCAACGGGATAATCATCAAGTGTTAGATTAGAAACCTTTTCAATGGGTTCTCTATTATGAAGTAAACTTGTTTTGTCATTAAATAAAATAGTTGTAATGTAGGTTTTTGCTTTTTTTCCCTTATTTTCAGTTAATACACTATTATATCCACCGATTGTATCGGTTTCGAATCCTGACATTGAACCACTTTTATCTAGAATAAACACTAAATCTAAAATATCGGGATCTTTTTTAGTATTAATAATAGTAGTACTACTAGCAATAGAGGAAAATAAAAACAAAAATGCAGCTGATATGACGGTGAAAACGGATTGTATGGATAAATTCATCGCCGAGTTCCTTGGTGTGGTTAATATAACCATACCAATCTGGCTTTTTCATTAGTTATTTAAAATAAGATTACTCTGTATACTTAATAAGCATTTTCTTAATTAATTCCAAAAATTATTACTTGAAAATAATCTTCCTAAGTAAGTATATAAATAGTATATCCCCTTAAACCATTACTGTTTTAACCAAATACCATGTTCTCTTACTACATTAATTTCTTGAATAAAATTATTATACTTTATATTTTCTGTAACAGAGTTTGATGAAGCGCTTCGAGCCTGCTCATGTACTAACTCAGTAATAGCATGGTGAAATTCTTGGTTTAATTCTTTATGAATATCAACATCATCAGTATTTTTTAATCGTGTAGCTAACTGAATTAATTTTTCGGCTTTTATCTGTACATCCGTATTATCAAAAGTAACAGTTGGAACTTCATATATAAATGCCATATTGATAGAATCTGCAGCTTCATGATTAGCAGGATCCGGTAATAATTTTTGCCCATATTCATTATCTAAATAGGCAATTAATTCATGTTTATCAAAGCATTTAGATTTAATATTTCCATCTAACTTATCATCATAGAGTGTGATTGAATCAGGAAAGCTTTCTCCTACTGGGTAGCTACACCTAAATATATTTGCATCAATAAGCGTTGCGTTAGAACTGCGGGCCGGTAGCTCAAGCTCGTGCCCATTAATTGTAATGGGATAGCTAGCAGGTTTAAACCTATCTTCTTTACCATCAACAGCATAAACTTCAGACAAGGTGTAGTAAACAAAATGATTTGGGTTAATAATCCCGCCAGAGTTATTTTCAAAAACAAAGAAATCCGTCACGTCACCTTCACCACTAACTAATTGGTGTGGTCCACTAGAAAGTAAAACAACGCCTTTATCATCCGGTAAAACATCATAACCTTTGCCATCTAGCTTAAACGTAATCGTGTTTGTACTTGGATTACTATAATAAAACTTACCCTTACCACTTAAAAGTTCCATATCGTCACAAGCGGAAAGTAATATAGTTACAGTTATAAAACAGCTATATTTTAGTATAGTATTCATAATGTTATTCCAAAAATCATTAACCCTGACTTATTAACTAAAAATTAGAGCTATTGTATGACGCTCTTTAAAATATTATTTTCGATATTAGAAACCATTATTCAGTTATTCGAATAAAATAACTTTACGATAAATGCGGTAGTTACCAATTTAATGGATATAACTTATGCGTTATTATCACGCAATACTTTTAACAATACCTGAAAAACCTCATCCATTAACGGCGTCGTTTGTTGGCTATTGCGAATTAAGGCTACTGTACGAGTTAACTCGGGTTGTTGTAATTGTAAAACTTTCAATTCTGGATCACGTAAATGTACAGTATAAAGCTGTGGTAAAATCGCAATCGCGAGTTTTGAGCGAACTAAGCCATATAGCGTTTCAATGTAATCCACTTGATAGCGAATCTTTAATTTTAAACGGTGACTTTCCACTGTCGCAGCGACCAAGCGTTGAATATTACCCTTCGAAAATACAGCCACATCACGGTTATTGAGTAGCTTCCATGGCATATGAAATCTATTATCCGCTACTGCGTCATCATTATGGATAACAGCCACAAAAGGGTCATCTTGTAGTGGAAAAATAGCTAAATTCTGAGGTACTGAACTATCTAACACCCCAATACCGAAATCAATTTCATGATTGATAAGTTTATTAATCAAAGCGTCATTCGTTTGGTCATAAAACTCAATATTAAGCCTCGGAAAATATTGATTTAATAGTTCAGGCACAGCAGGAAATAACAGAGAACTTACGGAAGGAACTAAGCCAATACGTAATGTTCCATCCCCTCCTTCCGCGATTATTTTTTGAATTTCACTAAATGCGCGATGAGAAACACTCAGTATTTGCTGTGCATGTGGCAAAATTGCAGCACCTAGCTCCGTTAATGTTACGGATGAAGCTGTGCGATTAATTAGCTTTCCTCCGATAACCGTCTCTATTTGCCGCAAAGCACTACTCAAAGCAGGTTGACTTACCGCTAAACGATTAGCGGTCTCGGTAAAATGACGAAGTTTCGCTAACGTCACAAAATACTGTAGCTGTTTGAGCGTGAGTGCAGGCAGCCTCTGCCAAGGTTCTATCATAATAATGTTCTTTTACTTTTATTGGATTAGCCAATATCTCGATTCATTATAACCATTTCTTATCACATGATAAATTTTATCATCTTGGCAAACGTTTGCGTTGCTCATAAAGTAACAATCATAAATTGTAGGAATGGTATCTTTATGTGCATAACAGAACAAAATAGGCGTCACGTCATTCAATCTGCTAAAGGCGAAAAGCCTTTTGACCTTTTACTCGCTAATGCCAATATTGTTGATATGGTAACCGGTGAAGTTCGCCTTGCAGATATCGGGATCACCGGCAACCTAATTGCTAGCGTTCATCCTACTGGAACCCGTACGGACGCAAATGAAACCCATGATTTATCAGGCTATTTCATTTCACCTGGCTTAATAGACACTCATGTCCATTTAGAAAGCTCACACTTACCCCCTGTACGTTATGCCGAAATAGTTCTAGCTCAAGGAACAACGGCTGTATTTTGGGATCCCCATGAGCTTGCCAATGTATTAGGCCTAGAAGGTGTACGTTATGCTATTGATTCTAGCCGAAATTTACCGCTAGATGTCATGGTTGCAGCCCCTTCGTCAGTGCCATCAACACCTGGCTTAGAAATGTCTGGAGCAGACTTTGCTGGGAATGAAATGTCAACCATGCTGAGTTGGCCGGAAGTTCGTGGCGTGGCCGAGGTCATGGATATGTTTGGTGTGCTCCATGGCAGTGACAGAATGGAAGAAATTCTAAATGCAGGAATTACATCAGGCAAGCTTATAGAAGGCCATGCAAGAGGTTTAAAAGGAGCTGATCTCCAAGCATATCTGGCTGCCGGCGTCACCTCTGATCACGAGTTAACCTCGGCTGAAGATGCCCTTGAAAAGCTACGTGCGGGCCTTACATTACAAATTCGTGGCTCACATCCTTACCTCCTTCCTGATATTGTTGCCACATTAAAATCCTTACCGCATTTGTCATCACAAATCACAGTATGCACGGATGACGTGCCTCCCGACATATTAATTGAAAAAGGTGGCATTATTGCGTTATTAAACCTGTTAATTGAGCATGGAATGCCAGCAACGGACGTACTACGCTTTGCTACATTTAATGCTGCAATACGCTTGCAACGCCATGACCTTGGCCTAATTGCTGCAGGGAGAAAAGCAAATTTAGTCATCTTCGATTCATTGGAAACGTTGAAAGCACAAGCCGTGTATGTATCAGGCCAAAAAATTGCAGAAAATAACCAACTTATCAATGCATTAAGTGCACATAATGATATTTTACCACCGCGAGACACCATGCAACTCTCGCCAATCACCCCAAATGATTGCACGTTAAAAATTGATGGAATCAATAATGGTAGTGCGCGTTTACGTCATATTCGTGGGGCACGTTTTACCCAATGGGGCGAAATTGACGTACAAATCAAAAATAGCGTGGTACAAGTGCCGAATAATTTCAGCCTTATTCGAGTTCAACACCGTCACGGCCGCCACGATGCTTTACCTCAGATAGCCTTACTTGAGGGTTGGGGGGAATTACGCGGAGCCATTGCGACTAGCTATTCACACGATTCACATAACCTCGTTGTCCTTGGTCGTGACCCTGATGATATGGCCATCGCCGCTAATTTATTAATCGAGAGTGGCGGAGGTATGGCGTTAGTACAAAATGGTCAGGTTTTAGCTCATGTCGCTATGCCAATTGCCGGTATGCTATCTGATTTACCCGCAACTGAGCTGGCTGCTCAATTTCGCCAATTGCGTGAATTAAGCAGTGAAATCGCTGATTGGGAGCCACCTTATAGAGTCTTTAAGGCTATTGAAGGAACCTGTCTTGCTTGCAATGCAGGCCCACATTTAACCGATTTAGGATTAACGGATGGAACAACACGTCAAATCGTTGACGCTGTCATCCATACTGCTAAGCACGCATAGAAAATTAATAATAATGATAGGAGAGCCAATTAATGGCTGACAATTCAATAAATACGCCAACATCAGGGAGTTGGCTAGAAAGGCGCTTTGCTTTACGTGAGCGCGGCAGTTCAGTAAAAACAGAGTGTTTAGCTGGGGTGACCGGTTTTTTAGCCGCAGCTTACTTGCTCGTGGTGATCCCCGGTTTACTTGCCGTTGGAGGGATGGATAAAGGAGCCGCAACCACCGGAACAATTATTGTCTTCGCCATTGCCAGTTTATTAATGGCATTCTATGCAAACTTACCTTTTATTGTTGGCCCTGGTATTGGAGGCTCAGTCCTTGTCGGTATTACACTTGCAGGCAGTGAAGGTATTGACTGGCAAATAGGGCTCGGCATTGCTTGTTGGTCAGGGATCTTATTTTTCCTATTAACTAAATTTGGTTTGCGTGAAGTTGTTACGCGCTCTGTCCCACAATCAATTAAACTCGGATTAACTGCATCAATTGGTCTTTTCGTTGCCGTATTAGGCTTTCGAAATGCAGGATTAGTACTCGCTAACCCAAAAACAAATGCATTAATGCTTGGTGATTTTCTTTCCCCCGGAGCATTAGTTGCACTTGCTGGCTTTTTCGTTGCAATTGCACTACAAGCTCGCAAAATACCGGGCGGAATTTTATGGGCTATTTTATTTGCAACCCTCTTAGGTATTCCTTTTGGTGTCACAAAATTACCTGAAAGCTTTATTGGTATTCCACATTCTGTGGCTCCTGTATTAGGGCATGTAGACTTAATTGGCGCATTAAATATCGCGTTTCTTCCTTTCTTATTTGTCTTTTTTGCTGCTGAATTTTTCTCAACCATGGGGACAACATTAGCGGTTGGCGGAGAAGCTGGTTTATTAGATAAAGAAGGTAATATGCCCAATATTAACCGTCCCTTTCTCGTTGACTCAATTGCTGCAGCACTAGGCCCATGGGTCGGTATTCCAGCCGCAACCGCACTTATTGAGTCCTCAGCGGCGGCAGAGGCTGGAGGTAAAACAGGTATGACAGCTCTTGCTGCAGCCTTTATGTTTTTATTAATGCTGCTATTTACACCAATCGCATTAATGATCCCAGCACAAGCCACGGCTCCTGCTCTGATTTTAATTGGACTAAATATGTTCAGTGGTTTACGAAAAGTAGACTTAGGCAATTTTACCGATGGCTTACCCGTATTAATGATGGTGATGATTACGCTAATCGCTAATAGCTTTGGTACGGGTATCGCCGGTGGGTTGTTATTCTATATCTTAATTAAAGCCGTTGCTGGCAAGTGGAGAGAAATTCCAATTAGCTTGTGGATACTTGCGGTACCTCTTGTTTATTATTTCTCAACACTAGTGAAACACTAAACCATTAGTGCCAGAAAAGCCGATTTTTCCACTGTCGGCTTTTCTATTCTAATTAATTTAGTTTAAAACTGCATGAGCTTCTATTTCTATTAACCATTCCGGCAAGGAAAGCCCAGAAACAATAACCCAAGATGAAGCAGGAGGATTGTTTGGAAACTTTTCTTTTAATGCTTTCGCAATATCCGCTTGTTCCTCATGGCTATTAAAGCCCTCTTTGATATAAATACGTAGCATAGCCACCTGAGATAAATCACCACCTGCCTCATGCAATACATATTCAATATTGATTAATGATTGTACGGTTTGTTCGTAAATACCCCCAGCAACAGTTTCTTCCGCGGCATTTACTCCAACCTGACCCGATAAAAATAATTGTCGGGTTCCCGTTATTTCTATAGCTTGGCTAAAGCCATACTGCAAAGAATTAAAGATAGAAGCCGGGTTTATCGATTTTTTAGTCATTTTTATTTCATTATTAATAAAACAATAATGCAGTATAAGCCATTTGCTTTTTGATTCATTAAACATCAAGCAAACGTCATTTGATTGGTATTAAGAAAGCATCAAAAGACACATTGATTTAAGCTACCTAAGAATAAATACGAATACGCTCAGCTAAATAATTCGCGCATTGCGTGACACTCATCAACTGATTTTCCCAATCAACAGAATCCCCTGTTAAATAGGCGTTTTTTGCTACCACTAGGATCGAAGTCAGTTCCACTGGCATTAATTCAGCTACCCAAATAGCGGCCTCACACTTTGAAGTAAATAGCCCCTAATTAGGAGCCATTTAATCAACGATACATAGTTAAATCAGTGGAGGAATTGACGGTAAAATAGGCACTTCAATCACTGTTGGTCCATTACGCCTAAATGCCTCTTCACAGGCTTGCTTAATGTCTTCTATCGTTTTGGCTCTCACCGCAGCACAACCATATCCTTTTCCTAAAGCCACGATATCTAAATTTGGAATATCAAGCCCCGGAACCCCTGGTGTTTCCTCCAATACTGCAAATGATTTTAAAATGCCATATTCATTGTTTTTCGGAATGATAAACACAATAGGTAAGTTCTGCTGCGCAGCACTCCATAAGCCTTGAATTGAATACTGCATAGAGCCATCACCAATAATTGCCATCACTGGGCGATGGCGCCCGCTGTCCCTTTCGGCTAATGCAATTCCCACACTTGCTGGTAAATTCCAGCCTAATGAACCACTTGCAAAAGTATAGAATGAATCAGGAAATTCAATTGGCCATTCACGATGAAGTTCACCGAGGTTTGAAGGGGACTCTTCCACCAAGACGGTTTCTTTTGGTGAAACTTCCCTCAAGGTGCGAAATAATTGCGTTGCACTCAGTGTTGGGCTATTACTGCTTTGTTCAGCTGCAGCTGGGTACGGTGCCATTCCATGAGGTTGTTTTTCCACCGTTTTTGTCCCAGTACGAGGCGCAACCAAGTTAATTAACCCTTCTAGTGCGAGTACAGCATCACTTAACAAGCTATCTCCAATAGGAGCTCTAGCCACTTCGATTGGGTCATCTGTAATGTGTAGTAATTTCAGTCCTTCAGGGATATAACTGCCTGCAACATAAGGGTAATACCTAAATACAGGAGCTCCAATAACAATGGCTAAATCATGTCCTTCTAGTTTTTCAGATAACGGTTTTGTCGCAAAAGGTAACCCACCTGCATACAGAGGATGAGTTTCTGGGAATGGCGGCCGTTCAGATGCAGGCGCAGCCCACACTGGAGCATTTAATTTTTCAGCAAGTTTAATGCCGATATCCCAACCTTCCCCTCTTGCAATGGCGGAACCATAAATAAGTACAGGATTCTTCGCATTCGATAGTGCTGAAGCAAACTCTTGTAGTCGAGCTGGATCATAACCAATGCGCTGCGGTACAGAACGAACAACAGCTTCTTGTGCTAGTGCGGGCTTATCCCAATCATCCAGTGGGATAGATAAAAATACTGGCCCAGCAGGTGGTTGCAGAGCCATTGCATACGCTCGCATAAAAGCAGCGGGGACGTCTTCCGCACGCACTGGTTGATAGCTCCATTTTACCCAGGGTTTTGGCAACGTTTCAGGCTCAATGTTGGTTAGCCAAGGCTCAATCAATAACATTTCTCGTGTTTGATTTCCCGCCGTAATAATTAATGGTGTTCGGTTCATATAGGCAGTCAAAATATTACTCATGGCATTACTTAACCCTGCGGAAGTATGCACATTCACCATCGCAACTTTACGCATTCCCTGCGCGTAACCATCTGCGGCGGCAACAGCAGAGGCTTCCTGTAATGTTTGGATATAACGAAAATCACTCGGAAAATCTTTTAAAAATGTTTCTTCTGTCGAACCTGGATTGCCAAAAATGGTTGTAATACCCAATTTACGTAATAAATCATAGGTGACTTGACGGATCGTTTTTTGCATTTAAAACACTCCATAAATAATCTTCAAATTATCTAATAAATAAAAAATTTAGATTTGAAACACCCTGTTAAACTTACATGCCATCTCATTATTAAATAATCAAAATATAATCTAACCCATTGTAATTAGGTACTATAGCAAAAAATTAATTAACGATATATTCAGGTGAATTTTTCTTTTATATCTCTCAAAAAGAAAGGTAATGACAATATACTTATGAAAACAAGCTATTAAATAACATCCAAATTAGACAGTCTCAATAAGATGGTAAAAAAACCAAATATAAACCTAAAACAAAATTATCAAATAGCGTTTAATGATTATATTTGTACTTATTATATTCAAAAGTAACCATCAACGATTTGCTATTGATAAAAGGTCGTATATTTAACGCTAACGGCAACGCCGTCCCCTGATCTCTGAAGATTGTCCTATCTATAGGCTAGACAATATTTTCACTCATTATCCAATAATGGATTATTTACCTCATTTTTCACTCTAATCTGTCCATTTTCTTTTATGTTGTACATCACACTTCTTATAATTACTTGGTAGCATAAGCCTTCAGTTACATGAGTTCCCAAAAAAAACAATTTTATCCTTACATGCCATCTTCAAAATGATCCCTTTCAACAGAAACCTGCTGTTCATGCTGTCTCTCGCTATTTTTAGCTAAGAAAATTTGCATATAAGACCTCGTTGTCACCCATTTAATACTCAGGCTAGGGTTAACTAAAAGTTATAGATACCCAAACAAAACTCATTGTTAAATAAAAGTTGCACAAAGTAACTTAATTTATCGCTAATGTTAAATAACAACAGTGAAAGTTCTGGTAAACTAACTTGAGGTAAAATAATGATCCTAGATGCCAGCTACACTTTATTAGTCGCTTGTTTGGCGCTGTTGATTGGTATGTTTGTTGTCAAATACACACCTTTTCTACAAAAAAACCATATCCCTGAAGCCGTTGTTGGCGGCTTTATTGTTGCTATCATTCTATTAATTGTTGATAAAACTGCAGGGTATTCATTTACTTTTGATGCTTCACTACAAAGCATTTTGATGATTACGTTCTTTTCATCAATTGGATTAAGCTCAGATTTTTCGCGTTTAATAAAAGGTGGTAAGCCACTTGTCTTATTAACGATAGCAGTGACTATATTAATTGCTATTCAAAATACCGTTGGTATGGGAATGGCTGTCATGCTTAATGAAAGTCCATTTATTGGTTTAATTGCGGGTTCAATCACACTTACGGGTGGCCACGGTAATGCAGGGGCTTGGGGACCAATATTAGCTGATAAATATGGTGTGACAGGTGCTGTTGAATTAGCTATGGCGTGTGCAACTTTAGGCTTAGTCCTCGGTGGGTTAATTGGTGGCCCTGTTGCTCGCCATTTATTGAAAAAAGTTGCGATCCCTAAAAGTACTGAACTCGAAAAAGAAACCATCGTTGAAGCTTTCGAACAACCGAGTGTTAAACGTAAAATTAATGCCAATAATGTTATTGAAACCATCTCAATGCTAATTATCTGTATTGTTGTTGGTGGCTATATTAGCGAATATTTTAAAGATACCGTCATGCAATTGCCAACCTTTGTTTGGTGCTTATTTGTCGGTATTATTATTCGCAATGTCTTAACACATATATTTAAACATGAAGTTTTTGAACCAACCGTTGATGTATTAGGTAGCGTAGCCTTGTCATTATTCTTAGCAATGGCGCTAATGTCCTTAAAATTCGGTCAACTCGCTAGTATGGCAGGCCCTGTTCTGATTATTATTGCAGTACAAACGGTGGTTATGGTTTTATTTGCAACATTTGTTACCTTTAAAATGATGGGCAAAGATTATGACGCCGTTGTTATTAGTGCCGGGCACTGTGGATTTGGAATGGGTGCAACACCAACCGCTATCGCTAACATGCAGACCGTCACTAAAGCATTCAGCCCTTCCCATAAAGCCTTTTTAGTGGTGCCTATGGTGGGTGCATTTATTGTCGATATTTCAAATAGTATCTTAATTAAAATCTTTATCGAAATCGGCACGTATTTTACCTAGTACACAACCATAAAGGCTGGGCTATAACCCAAGTATATAGTCTGGCCTTCACTTTTTATCTCTATTTAATTTAAACCGCCTAATTTCCTTTCACCATTTTCAGCACAAAATGAATAGTTGTTCAGATTAATTGGTATTAATTCGGTAGAATATGCGAATTAATACCAATAGTCGGTTTCTGTGAGTAAAAGCAAATAATAGGTTTCTGAAAATGAAGTTAAGGCATCTCGATATTTTTTATGCGGTCATGACCTGTGGTTCTCTAACTCGCGCAGCTGAGGTTTTACATATCTCACAACCTGCTGCCAGCAAGGCCTTAAAACATGCAGAACAACAACTTGGCTTAGTATTATTCCAACGGATAAGAGGGAAGTTAATTCCTACAGCTGAGGCAAACCTGCTATTTGAAGAAGCGAAGGAAGTTTATCATAATTTAGATAAGCTCAGAATTTTAGCGCAAAACTTATCACGTGATCCGCAAGGCAAATTAGCCATTGGTTGCTTACCTAGCTTAGGGCTAAACTTAGTACCTGAAGTGACCGCTCAATTTATTAAAAAGCACCCCAATATCAAACTTACGATCGGTACACATCATACAACCGATATTCTGCAGTTATTAACCCAACAAGATCTCGATATTGGTATTGGCTTTAACCTTGAAATTGAAGGTGGTATTACGGTTTTACCTATTGCAGATATCCCATTAGTTTATGTGGATAGCAAATTACCATTGCACTCACCTGTTTCGCTCACTGATATCGACCAAGAGCGTTGGATCCACCCTGGTTCTGATTCTTTATCTCAGCTATTACAAAAACGTCATGAGTTTGCAGAATCGAATATTAGTGTGCATACCTATCATATGGCTGCAGAATTTGTTCAGGCAGGTTTAGGTTGCAGTATTACCGATATTTTTTCAGCCGAACATACATTGCCTGAATCAATGATTTACCCTTTACAGGAAGGTTTACACCTTGCCGTATCCGTTTTTCATCGCGCAGATAAACCATTAACCAAAGCTGCACAGAATTATGTTAATACCTTGGCATCCACACTTGAGAAAAGAAATAAAGTAGTTAACCAAAAGTTATACTCTAGTGATGAAAACTCAATTGTTTAGTTAGCTTATTCACCGTTAAATAATAACATCTTGGTTATTATGGGTTACGGATTATTATGACTAAACATGTAGTGGTTATTGGAGCTGGTGTGATTGGTTTAAGCACCGCCTATGCATTAATTAAAGCAGGCCAAACCGTAACATTAGTTGAATCAGATACAGATGTCGGTATGCACACCAGTTTTGCTAACGGTGGGCAACTCAGCTATCGCTATGTTTCTCCCCTTGCTGATGCAGGTGTTCCTTTACAAGGCCTACGTTGGATGGGGAAAAATGACTCTCCCTTAAATTTAAAAATAACGCCTTCATTACAACAGTGGTCTTGGCTAGCGCAATTTACATTAGCTTGTAACCGTAATACCAATAAAATTAATGGTACCCATCTTTTACGTTTATCACTCCTGAGCCAAGAAATAATGAATAAATGGCGTAACAATGGTGATATTGCCGATTTTGCTTGGGAAAAATCAGGGAAATTAATTATCCATCGTGACAAAAAAAGTTTTCATAAAGCCAGTGAAACGGTTGATAAACAATTTCAAAAAGTATTAACACCCGCTGAAATTATTGAGCTAGAGCCTTCATTAAAAAATATACAGCCTCAACTCGTCGGGGCAATATATGCTCCTGATGATGAGAGTGCAGATTGCTATTTATTCTGCAAAAATCTATTGCAATATTTACTCATGCAACCGCAATTTAAGCTTTGTTTGCAGCACAGTGTTGAATCTTTCATTACACAAGATAACGGCATTACAGGAATAGCCACTCACCAGGGAACTATCCAAGCTGATGATTTTATTGTTTGCGCAGGTAATGGTAGCCGCGAGTTATTAAAACCACTGAATATTAATGTCCCTATTTTAGGGTTAAAGGGATATAGTTTAAGTGTCGAATACCCGCAAGCTGAGCATATTGTTCCGAAAATTAACGTGACTGATTACGGCAATAAAATTGTCTATGCCAAACTTAATGAGCAATTACGCATTGCTGCGATGGTTGATATTGGTTATGACAAGCATGGTTTACGTGAAAATAGAATACAAGCTCTTAAGAAGATTATTAAACATACCTTTCCTGAACTACCTAAAATTGACGATGCTGAAAGCTGGTGTGGGTTACGCCCTTCAACACCAAAAGGCCCACCGATATTAGGAAAAACAACCTATAAAAATTTATGGCTTAATGTTGGACATGGCAGTTTAGGGTTTACTCTTGCCGCAGGCAGCGCGGAAATATTGACTCAATTAATTACAGATCAAAAAACGCCAATTTCTTTAACTGGATTAACGAGGTAATCATGTCCATCAAACGTAACAACCCGAAACCACGCTTAGCTGACAGTGTTGAATATGCAGGGATAGTTTATTTATCAGGGCAAGTACCTAATGACCTAACAGGTGATATTACCCAGCAAACTGAAGATGTTTTAGCTAAAATTGATACGTTATTAGCAGCCAGCAACAGTAATAAAACACAAATTTTATCTGCTCAAGTTTGGATTAAAAATATGGCGAGAGATTTCTCGGCCTTTAATGCAGTATGGGAAAATTGGATGCCTGTGGAAAATAGCCCAGCCCGCGCAGCAGTTGAAGCAAATATGGCTCGAGAGCAAGTCCTTGTTGAAATTATGGTGATTGCGGCTCAGCGTTGATCTCTGTTTAGTGATATTTTAAATATAAAAAAGCAGTGAGGCTGACTGCTTTTTATTACTCTACCAATTTAATCTTCTATTTGATTTTATAATATCCGATTAAATAATGAATTTAATCAATTTCGTTAGACTTATTATAAAATAAAGACTTTCATTTTCACCCTCCTTAACTATTATCAAATCAATTTCAATAAAAATAAATAGCTAATAAAAAATTATAAATGAAGAAAAAATAATTATTAACTGGAGAGACTAAATGAAAGAAACCGTGATTGAATATATTTTATCGAAGTTATATGACTTAGGCATTGAAGATATTTTTGGTGTTCCTGGTGATTATTCATTTCCTATTAATGACGCTGTTTGTGCTAGTTCTCGACAGCGTTGGATTGGTAATTGTAACGAACTAAATGCAGCCTATGCCGCTGATGGCTATGCTCGAATAAAAGGTGCCGCTGCATTATCAACCACATTTGGCGTTGGCGAATTAAGCGCACTCAACGCAATAGCGGGTTCCTATGCAGAAAGGTTACCGATATTTCATCTTGTCGGAATGCCACCAAGCCAATCAAAGAAAAAACGTCTAATTAACCATCATTCTTTAGGTGATGGTGATTATGATGTTTTCTATAAAATGAGCCAGCATATTGTCTGCGCCCATGCCATTATAACCCCAGAAAATTGTATTGAAGAAACAGAGCGATTAATCACTTGTGCCTTACACGAGCGTCGCCCAGTTTATTTTGGATTACCTGCTGATTATGCTGTAAAAACTGTGGTTAAGTCACCTCATAATACGGTTCCATTAATACCAAAAACCAATCCAGAAACACTAAAAAACATTATCCATCTCATCTTAAATAAATTAATAAATAGCCAGCAACCCTGTTTATTAGCAGGGTCAATATCTCTACGTTTAGGATTACAAAAAAGCTTACAAACTATTATCGAAAAAACCAATATTCCCTATACAACCTTTTATATGGATAAGAGTGTTTTAGATGAAACTAATACACAATATATTGGAATGTATGCGGGGGAGTTCATCAATCCACAAGTGACTTCATTTGTAGAAAACTGTGATTGTGTTTTAAATATCGGCACTATAATGTCAGATTTTAATACTGCTTGTTACACCTCTAATATTGAAGAGGGAAACATAATACACATTATGGATAATTACGTTGTGATTAGTGGCCAACGCTACGATGAGATTTATATGAAGGATGTCATCTCATCGTTAAAAGATAAATTGATATCAACTTCTAATTATTATTTTTATCATAATAATTACCCTAAAGCACAATCACTTGGTACACCAATAAGTTCAAAAACACAAGAAATAACGGAAACATTCTTATACCCTCGTTTAGAAAAAATGCTCAAGCCTAACGATATTATATTTGGTGATACAGGAACATTTACCATGGGCTTATCATTTGCACTTTTACCTAAGGGGGCATCATTTCATTCTCAATCTTTATGGGGATCAATTGGCTGGGCCACTCCTGCTGCATTAGGAGCAGCTTTAGCATCTCCCTCCAGCCGTCTTATTTTAATAACTGGTGAAGGTGCTCACCAATTAACAATACAAGAAATTAGTCAATTTTCACGATTTGGGCTTAAGCCTATTATTTTTGTTCTAAATAACGACGGCTACCTTATCGAACGACTATTTTGTAAAGAACCTGAATATTATTATAACGATGTTACTCAATGGAATTATGCACAACTGCCTTCGGCATTTGGGTGCGATGATTGGTATTGCCAAAAAGTAGCAACCTGCGATGAACTCAATGATGCCTTACAACATATTGAAACTCTCGATAGCGCAGCTTACATTGAAATAATGACAGACAGGTATGACGCATCAAAGTATTTAGTAAAAATGGGAGAAGCTATTACTTCTACATACTAACTATATTGTTTGTAGCTAGCTCCGCCATCTAAAATGGCGTGAGCTATTAGAAATAAAATTACATTGTATTTAATTTATACTCACTAACTTTTTCGTTTTACATGTGATCTCTGATGAGATCACGCCATTTTTATAAGCAACAATGTCGGCCATTATCGCTAAAGCAATTTCTGGCGGTGTTTTACTACCAATTGGAATACCAATCGGAGCATGAATGCGTTCTATTTCCTCTTCCGTCATCCCACCGGATGCTATAAGCCGTTCACGACGGCGAGCACTAGTTCTTACTGACCCCATTGCACCAATGTAAAAAGCATCTGTATTAACCGACTCCATCAGTGTTAAATCATCAATACGGGGATCATGGGTTAAGGAAACAATGGCAGTATTTGGAGAGCAACCCTGTTCTTCTAAATAGCGGGCGGGAAATAAAGAAATAACCTCAACTTGAGATGGAATTTGTGGTGCAAACCGCGCTATTTCTTCTTCTCGGTGATCGCAAATAATGACCTCAAAACCCAATGTTAACGCAAAATTAGCGCAATAAGCCCCCACAGTGGAAATACCTGCAATGATTAGGCGAGGAGGAGCCGCAATGTATAACTGAATTTTATCGCCATCACGTTCTATCTGTGTTGGTTGTTCTGACTTATTAGCTATATGAATTTCACCACTCTGCGGCAATAGAACTTTTTTGATAATGGCAGAATAACCTAATAACGCATTTTGGATCTCAACGAGATAATTAAGTGATTTTTCATTATTTGGTAGATATTCAATCAAAACATCTAAACTACCATCACACGGTAAATTAACTTTAGTCTCAATCCCGCCTCTTCCATAGCGAACAACTTGGCTACTACTCACATAATTATTATTTTTTATGCGCTGAATAAAATCCTCTTCAATACATCCACCAGAAAGTGAACCTATATATTGACCGTCCTGTTTTGCAACCAACAAAGAACCCGGGCTTCTCGGCGAAGAACCATAGGTATTTAATACGGTACATAACCAAATTGGTTGCTCTTTTATCCAAGCAACGGCTTGAGAGATAACAAAAACATCTTCACGCAACATATTCATCCCTTATTCGTTATCAACACTTGGATAATCAATATCTTTCACAACATTTTCATCATTTATGTCCAGTTTATAGACAAAATTATCCTGTAATATTGATTTTGCCCCTTCATCGCCGGACAATTTAATTAAATCTGAATAATATTTTGCAGATATTCCCACTGGATGCCCCGGTAAACTATTATATACTGGCCGTACTAACGTATGTTGTTTTAATTCATTTGCTATACGTATAAATAATCTACTATTGATGTATGGCATATCTGCTAAATGAATTATCCACCCATCTAAATTTGAAGTATTTTTAACACCAAATGCGATTGAATCACCTAACCCAGTACTATTTATCAATGAGTATGGAATATTAAATTGTAAACAATTATTAATGACGCCTTCATTCTCAGGCCGAGTTACTACATGAATAGGAATTCCGCTATCTATTGAATTAAAAAGTGTTTTTTCAAATACCGTGCTTTTCCCTAGCCCAAAATTTAATTTACTGCCTTTACCTCCAGCGTTTTGAAAACGCTCACTTTTTCCTGCTGCCAATATCAAAATACAAATATTCATGGTTTTTATTCTAAATCGATATACTGATTGCGTATCTCATAAATAAAGTATATTCAGTAAGATCACAAGAACTACCTATCATTAATTTGAAAATTATTAAGAGAAGTATAATATTAACGTGATACAAATAATTTTTTCGATATGACTATAAAAATAAAAATACCGATGTAATAAAAATAAGTGTAAGGGTGTATTATGAGCAAAAGCAATGTCGAACTCTCCCGCAGACACTTTCTAAAATGTGCCGTTATAGCGGGAATATCTGTTTATTTAGCCCCTTTGTATAGCCGTGCTTTTGATGTGCTATTCGAAGAAAAAATCCTTCAATCTCCTGACTGGAATCCAGTCGATAAACAAATCAAATTTCGTATTGATGGGTTTGCCAAAGTCCAAGGGGAGAAAGTCTTTGCCAGAGACATTCGCGCACGCGATATTCCTCACTGGCCAAAACAGCAAGGTCATACATTTTTACTACGCGTAACTCAAGCCGATAAAATTTACCAAGGCTTTAATCTTGATCTGCTGAAAGATGGCCTCATGCCTGACCGCATCGTAACCGCGAGCGACTTAGAAAAAGATGGTGTCGCTTTCCCTGAATTTTATGGCGATGATTTATTGCTTCCGGAAGGGAAAACCCCCGCTTACCTTGGCCAAGCCGTTGCATTATTGATTTACCATGATTTTGCTAAATTCCGCTTTGCCAAAGAAACCCTAAAATTCCGTGACGATGTTATCCAATACGGTGCATTTACCGGCCCACTGGAACGGGACCCATGGGGAAGCTACCGTGGCGTGCGAATTGGCAATGAAAATCCTTATGATCCTGATATTTACTCAAGCCTAAAAGATATGCCAATCTCCCCTATTGGCATGAAAAAACACTTGCCCGTTTGGCCAGAAGGCCGTGAAGGTGGGAAATTAGATCAACAAGGCATGCTATATGCTGATGAACTCGCCAAACAGTTGGAAAATCCGCCAGAAGACTGGCTCGTAATCAAACGAAAATACTTTTCTCAATCGATTGATACTGCTGCCTTAGAGCCTGATAACGCTAACGGTTGGTACGACGCCAAAACACAGTCATTCCATCTGGTTATTCCTACGCAGTCCCCTCAGGAAGTGGCGGAATCATTACCCGAGATGCTGGCAAAATCGCATTTCCCAATTAAACAAATTTTCCTACACCCTTGTTTTACAGTTGGTTATGGTTCTAAAGACCATACCCCATTCCCGTATTATGGTGCGATGGCAACGTTATATGGTGACGGAGTTCCTATTCGTCTGGCTAATGACCGCTATGAACAATTTCAATCCACCATCAAACGCCATGCTTTTGATATGGATTACACCTTAGCGGTGAATAAGAAAACACAGAAAATCGAAGCCCTTTCAGCGTCTTTTATTGGTGATGGCGGTGGCCGCTGTAATTTTACACCTTCCGTTGTCATGGTTGGCGCAACAGGCGCCCAAGCTATCTATTACATTCCGCGTAGTGATTTATCTGCGGTCGGTATTGCATCACGAGCCGTGGATGCGGGTTCAGCCCGCGGTTATGGTACCTTACAAGCCATGGCAGCAACCGATATGTTGATGGAAGAAGCTGCAAAACTACTCAAAGCCGACCCCATTGAGTTCCGTCTTAAAAATATCATCAAGTCTGGGATGAAAAATACCCAAGGGGCAATCCCTGGCGGTGCAATTCGTGCCGATGAAGTGTTAACCCGCTGCGCTGCCCATCCAATGTGGACTGACAGAACCAAGCGTAAAGCTGATTTTGAAGCAAAAAATAGCGGTAAACTATTTGGTACTGGGATTTCTTGTGTGCAAAAAGACTTCGGGACAGGTGCGGAATCCTCCTTTGCTCGTGTAGAACTTACCCCTGAGGGTAAAATTGCTATTTACCATAGTGGTGCAGAAATTGGTACGGGCATGTCCACGTCCCAATCGGTGGTTTGCGCTAAATGGTTAGGAAAACCTGCGGAACAAGCTCATTTTTCGGTTGTAGATTGGTCAATTTTACCTATGGTGTCGACAGGTAACCCGTTTGCCATGTCACAAGATGAACAAAATCACCTCGCGCAAAACCCATTATGGACACCGAATTACTGCTCACCGGCAAGCGCCAGTAATTCAGCCTATTATTTTACTCATAGTACAGACGCAGCCGCACGCATTATATTTGAGCATGGGTTATGGCCCGCTGCCATGTCAATTTGGCAAGAAGGCATTGGTGGCGGACAAGCTGCCCCTCTAGTTGTTCGCCGTGAAGATGCACGTTGGGTTGCTGAAGGCTTAACGGCTGATGGGCTTGAGGTGCTTAGCTTACCGCGCTTAATTGAACGCACTTTTGCAATGGGCGGGGTAACTGGCGCAGTGTGCCACGTATTTAACCGCTGGCAATGGGCTGAAGCCGATTTCCCTATTCAGGGTGAAACTCGCCGTTTACCGATTGATGGGCTATCACTACGATTTGCCGATAAAGAATACCAAGTTTGCCACCGTGAAAAAGCCTATTACCCTGATACACAAAGAAATAATGCAGGAGTCACTTACTACAGTGCAGTCGCTACCGTGAGTGAGCTATCCATTGATAAGGCAACTGGACAAGTCGAATTGCTGAATCACCATAGCGTAGTGGAGTGCGGTAACCTTATCGTGCCGCAACTGGTTTCAGGGCAAATTCAAGGTGGTTTAGCAATGGGGATCGGCCATGCCCTCCATGAATATTTACCTCTCTACGAAGATGGTCCCGGTAATGGGACGTGGAACTTCAACCGTTATCATCTCCCTCTAGCCAGCGACGTTGCCGTTTGGCAGCAAACCAATGAAGTCCTACCAGGACTTTCGGATACAGACCCACCAAAAGGCGTTGCTGAGGTTGTTATGATCCCGGTGGTTTCATCCATCGTCAATGCCATTGCAGATGCAACTGGTCATCATTTCTTGCATTTGCCTGTACGCGCAAAAGACATTTTAGAGGTAATATCATGAGCCTAAATTTCCTTCCCCTCACTTTAACCATTAATGGCCAACAGTATGGACCAATGGACGTGCCTGAAGGCCTCATGATGATCGACTTCCTTCATGAATATGTTGACCTAACGGGTTCTCGTCTAGGCTGTGGCCAAGGGATCTGCCATGCTTGCGTCGTTATCTTAGATAACCCATCCGGCACCAGCGAAGAGATCCGCACCTGTATTACTGGCGCGCATTTTTTCAATAATAAAAGCATTCGAACTATCGAAGGGGCTGCCACCAAAGAAGAAAACGGGGAAGTAAAATTATCCCCAGTTCAGCAAGCTTTTGTTGAACATTTTAGTTTTCAGTGTGGCTACTGTACCCCAGGGTTTGTGAATGCGGCTACCGTGTTTATTGAAGAACTTCAGCGAAACCCCATTGCAGAAGCGGACTTAGAAGATGCTATCAAGCAAGCCCTAAATAACCATATTTGCCGCTGCACAGGCTATGTACGCTATTATGAAGCGGTACGTGACGTTGTTCTGGCGACTCCTGGTCTTATCAAGGAGGCAATAAAATGATCAAACGAATTATTTTATGGTTGATAGCCATCGCTATCATCGTTTGGGCGGTGCTGTATTGGTATGAAAGCCGTACCTTAGATGGCCCGGTACAAAAAGTGACAGCGACACCTCAGGAAATTGAGCGAGGCCGTTATCTCACCCTTGCCGGTGACTGCGCTGCGTGCCACACCAGTGCTGATGGTGCGCCATTAGCCGGTGGTTTTCCACTTGATACCCCATTTGGTACTATCTACAGCAGTAACTTAACCCCTTCAGCCGATTTTGGTATCGGTCGCTGGACAAAAGATGATTTTTATAAAGCACTGACCCAAGGTATCTCTCCACCGAGTAAAAATCTTTACCCGGCAATGCCTTATACGTCTTACAAAGGGATCACTCGTGAAGATTCTGACGCTATTTACAGTTATTTGATGAGCCAACCAGCGGTTGATGTCGCGCCACCTGAAAATTCATTGCCATTCCCACTAAACCAACGTATGGCCATGATTGGCTGGAATTTATTGTTTTTTAATGATAAACCACTCCCGAATAGCTCACAAGGTAGCTCCCCTGAATGGTTACGTGGTCGGTATTTAGTTAACGTATTAGAGCATTGTGCTGAATGCCATACGCCAAGAGGAAAACTGGGTGAAATGGATTTAGATAACTTTATGCAAGGCGGCGCTTTAGGTCGTTTTGTGGCGCCGGATATTACCCCAAAAGCGCTTGCAGAGCGAGGATGGACAAAAGAAGATTTACAGCAGTTTTTCATGACTGGGCTCGCTCCGCAAGGTTCCGCCTACAGTGATATGCACCCTGTAATTTATCTGAGTTCACAACATTTAACCCCAGAGGATAATAGCGCTATAGCCACCTATTTAATGGGCGATAACCCACCAGCAACTTCGCCATTAAGAATGGGGGAAGGTAACGCTCAAGGACGCCAAATTTATTTAGAAACCTGCTCAGGTTGCCACTCCTATGATGGCAGCGGTAAACCGAATGTGGCGGTGGCAATGAAAGGAAATTCGACATTGCGTGATGCGGATAGCACTAACCTAATTAATGCGATTTTAGATGGTTTGCCTGAACAACCATTCCCTAATAACCAAAACATGCAAAGTATGCCCGGGTTTGCCAATAAGCTAAATGACCAACAAATTAGCGACTTAGTGAACTTCCTTCGCGTTCAATGGGGAGGACAACCTGCGGATGTCACCCCGGAGCAGATTAAATCTTTGCGTCAATAATGACGAAAAATGAACTATCTGGCTTGTTAATATTTAACGAGCCAGCTAATTCTCTAATTAATGTCCATATAATAATATGCTTTATATAATAAAATACATATTGATTTAATTATTCATTAATAAGAACTACTATCATTTAAATAAATTACATTTGAATAAAACTCAGTTATTTTATTCAATACTGTCATATTAAGATGACTCCAACAGTATTATTCACTTTCTTGTCTAAATCCCTTTACTCGTTCTTGATATATCAATACAGATACCCATACTATTTATGTAACTTACTGAGCTATCTGATATTAGTCATCGAATTGTGAGCCAATTTAATCGAAATAAAACAATCTTACAGTGCATGGCTAAAAAGTATTATTTATCTCCATTGTTCATAATAAAAAACCCTAAAAATATAATCAGGGAGCACACTATGTCGGGACATATTTCTAGACGCAATTTTATCAAATTAGGCACTATTGCGGGCATTGCAGTGATGGTCGGCAAACTCCCTTTTGCGATAGCAATGGAGCTCGATTCTGACTCTCCATCAACTGATTGGATTGGTCAAAATGGTAAAGCACGTTTTCGCTGGGATGGCGTTGAAAAGGTCACTGGCCGTAAAAATTTTGCTCGTGATTACCGCGCTAAAGACATTCCTGGCTGGCCTAAAAAACAAAGCTATGCCTTTATGTTAAAAGCAACAGAGGCAGATAAAACCTTTGAAGGCATTGATATTTCAATGTTAGGTCCAAATTTACAGCCTGATAAAGTTGTTTTACAAGAAGACCTTATCCGTGATGGCTTAAATATCCCTCAAGACACCAGTATGGGAAAAGGCTTCTATGGCACTAATATTCTAGTGCCTCTAGGGGATACCCCGCCAATTATTGGCCACCCAGTTGCTATCTTGATTTATCATGATTTCGATAAATACAGTGCAGCGCAGCGGATGTTACGCTTTGCGACAAATACCGTAAAATATGGAACGGTGACAGGGCCAAAACCGCCCGCTAACTACGGTGCAGCGCGATATGTGCGTATTGGTGGTGACACCCCGCTTTCACCTTCTATCTTTTCTCCTTATCAAGATTCAGGTATTAAAGGCGGATTCGATGGCAATACGCCTATTTGGCCACCTTATGACCCAAAACACGCCATTTCTATTCCGCCAGTGATCCGTAAAGATCGTGGTGGTGGTTTTATTCAAGCCCTTCATCAGGCAGAAAAAAGTCCTGATAAACAAGAAAAAGCGATGGATTACGCACGGCAAATTGAGCAAGAAATCGCAGCCGCTCGTCAGGATCCCGATAAGTTTGTGATTGAGCGCCATGGTTTTTCACAATCCATTGACCCTTGTGCAATGGAGCCTGATAACTGTAATACTTGGTATGACGCTCAAACCAAAACACTGCATATCTTAACCGCGACACAGTCTCCTGCAGGCGTCGTCAACGCCGCTGCTGAGTTATCGAAGCACAACAAACATTTTTCCGTCGAGAACATTGTGCTATTAACTGGTTCGACCGTCGGTTATGGCTCAAAAGATTATTCGGTTTTTCCTTTCTATTCCATGGTCGCCAGTTTCTACGCTGATGGCTTGCCTGTTCGCATGGCAAATGACCGTTATGAACAATTCCAGATGGGAATGAAACGCCACTCCATTGAAATGGATGTCACCATCATTGGTGATAAAAAAACGGGCAAATTTGATGTATTAAAAGGCACTTATAACTGTAATGGTGGCGGCCGTGAAAACCTCTCCGTTGCCGTATCACACGTTGCGGTACGTGGCGCCCAATCTATTTATTATTTCCCTAAATCTGACCTTACCGCTCTCGCCATGGCCACTCCGGCTGTCGAAGCGGGCTCAATGCGTGGCTTTGGTTCCTTACAATCGATGGCAGTCACTGAATTGATGGTCGATGAAATCGCTCATAACCTCAATATTGACCCGATTGAACTGCGCCGCCGTAATGCCATTTTAGAAGGTTATCCAAATACACAAGGAGGTGTAATAGCCGGTGACCCACGCAATGTCGAAATGTTAAATCTTGCGGAAAAGCACCCGATTTGGGTCGATCGTGAGAAAAATAAAGTTGATTATGAAGCGAAAAACCCCGGTAAGCTATATGGTGTTGGCTTTGCGCAAGTGCAGCAAGTTTATGGCTCTAGCGGTGTTCCTACGATTCTTTCTCTTGAATTTGATACCAATGGTAAACTCACTATGCGCCATTGCATGCAAGAGATTGGTACCGGTGGTACAACCGCACAGCAAGTGATGGTATGGCAAGCACTCAGCAAAGCCCCTGATGTGGTTGAGTTTGGGGTAACTGAATTTGCAGAACTGCCACTCAAAACCAGTTGGGCAGATCAGAAAAAACAAGACGAACTGTCAAAAACGGATCCCTATTGGACACCTGCTCTGATCCCTGACATGAGTTCATCGAGTGGTGTTTATTATATTGGGTTTGGTACACGCCAAGCGGGCCATTTCTTATTGGAAAATACCCTATGGCCTGCAGCCAAAAGCATTTGGAGCGAAGGCCCTGGTGGCGGTGCTTTCAACGGCTTAAATGTTGAATTTGCAGACATTCGTGTCGGGCCAGATGGTATTGGTGGCGGCGGAATGAAACCCATTCCTTTTGACATTTTAGCCAAAAGAGCCCATGAGATGGGACTCATCACCGGGGTTGCTGTTCATGGCTATTCAAGCTGGCAGTGGGCTCGCGCAGAGTTCGATATCCCAACTGTCGGTTTGAAAAACCTCCCTCTTGATGCAATATCCGTTCGTTATGGTGACGGTGCGCCGCAGGAACTGAAAAAACAGATGACCACTGGCGGTTACCATTTTATTAAACGTAAAATTGCCTATTACCCACCAACACAACGCGCAAAAGCGGACCCAACAACGGTCACACCCGCTTCTTGCCTAGTCGAGCTCAATGTCAACACCATGACGGGTGAGGTCGATGTCATGCGCCATCATATGATTATGGACCCCGGTACGATGATTGTCCCTGAATTGGTTTCAGGCCAAATTCAAGGGGGGACCGCGATGGGTATTGGCCACGCATTGATGGAAGAATTACCACTGTATGAAGATGGGCCAGGTAACGGAACATGGAACTTTAATCGCTATGTCCTGCCGCGAGCAAAAGATGTTGCGGTTTGGCAGCAAACCATTGATTACTTACCTCCGCTATCAGAAACTTCACCACCAAAAGGCATGGCTGAACTGGGTATGATCCCAATCTTACCTGCGACGAGTAACGCATTAACCCATGCGACAGGCAAGCGTTTCTATGAATTCCCTATTACGGTAGATAAAATTAAAAAGGCACTCTCATGAAAATCAACAATGCCGTTCCGATTATTGAGCGCAAGCCACTCACACTGACTATTAACGGCCAAAAAATTGGTCCTATTGATGTCCCTGTTGGGATGCCAATGATTGAGTTTCTACATGAATACCTTGACCTCACCGGCACTCACTTTGGTTGCGGCCAAGGGATCTGCCATGCTTGCACCATTATGGAAATTCAGCCCGATGGCACAACGGTTGAAAGCCGCACTTGTATCTTTGGTGCCCATTATTTCAATAATAAAAATATTGTTACCATCGAAGGGCAAGCCAAACTGGATGAACAAGGCAAAGTCGTTGAGTTAACGCCAATTCAACAAGCTTTCATCGAAAACTTTTCATTCCAGTGTGGCTATTGTGCTCCCGGTTTCGTCACAGGTGCGACAGTATTTCTTGATAAACTGAAGAAAAACCCAGTGAAGCGAGACCAACTCGAACATGCGATTGAAGAAGCCCTCAATGAGCATATTTGCCGTTGTACAGGTTATGTACGCTATTATGAAGCTGTGAGGAAAGTCGCTCTCGACACTCCCGGCTGCGTGATCGACTAGGGAGAAACATCATGGCTAAATCCAGCTCTCTACGTAAAAGCATTTATATTATTATCTTATTATTTATCGTATTAATGCTTGCGATCCTATTTGGTGCTTTTCGTACTTCCAGTATCGGCCCTAATTTAGATAAACCACTGACTTCAGAAGAAGTCGCCAAATTACTGCCAAGAGGGCAAGAATTGGCCACCGCTGGAGATTGCTTTGGTTGCCACTCATTACCTGAAGGGCCATTGGCTGCGGGCGGGCGCGCTATCGGAACCCCTTTCGGCACCATTTACTCCACAAATATAACGCCTGATAAGCAATTTGGTATCGGTAACTATACCCGTGCTGATTTCCATCGTGCTTTGAAAGACGGAATTGGCAAAGAAAGAGGTAATCTCTACCCTGCCATGCCGTTTGTATTTACCCATATGACGACATCGGATGATATTGATGCCCTGTATGCTTATGTGATGTCACTTCCGCCAATCAATGTGCCAAACAAAGAAAATACAGGTGTATTTGTCCTACCCGTTCGCCCATTTATGAACTTCTGGACTTTGCTCAATTTCCCTAAACAAAATGCGCCTCATGACCCACAACGTTCTGCCGAGTGGAACCGAGGTGCTTATATTGTTGAAGGTCTAGCGCACTGCGGCGCTTGTCACTCACCACGTAACTTAATGATGGGTGTCGAGTTTTCACGGTCACTTCAAGGGGGGGAAGAAGCCGGCTTAGCGATCCCTGATATCACGGCCGAAGCGCTTTCCAAACATGGATACGATACCGCCTCCTTGAGCCAGTTTTTACTTACAGGTAATGCCCCGCAAGGCTCTGCATTTGCAGATATGAGCACAGTGACTCATTTTTCGACTAGTCAGATGAAAAAAAGCGATGTTGATGACATGGCGATTTATTTAATGACGGATAAACAAGGAAAAATACTTGGCGCCAAAGCTTCCCCTGCTCCATTGCCAGAGGCAAACTCATCAGAAGTGGGTGATGTCAGTCAAATCATGGAAACTGGCCGCTTAATGTATATGTCTACCTGCGCAGGCTGCCACGGGATCACCGGAGAAGGTGTACCTAATGGCATTCCAGCGTTAAAAGGTAACGCCATCTTAGCAATGGACAGCCCTGAAACCTTTATCAGTGTAGTGTTAACGGGTATTCCAACCACCACTTTCCCAAATGGGCAACGTATGTATGCGATGCCAAGTTTTGCTGATGATTTAACGCCACAAGAAATGGCAGATTTAATATCATGGGCGCGCGCCGAATGGGGGGGACAAGGTAAACCCGTCACCGCCGAACAAATTGAGAAACTGAAAAAAGCGGCGCAGTAATCATTCGTCGCTTCTCTTCAAATAACTTATTTATTGAAGGGAAGCGACATTATTATTTTCATTGATACATTCAAGTGAAATATATCAACGCACCCCACATTAAATAAGAATTTCAAATTAAAGATATCCGCTTATTTCTATTAAAAGAAAACCAATATATAAACTGGGTTTCCTCTCACTTCGCCTGACTCAAACATTCACGCAATCCATTAGTATTTTCCAATATTAACCTTCATTAATAAGTACTTACTAAATACCTAACAAAAATTTCCCTTAGCACATACAGTCACAATTCAAATTAATAACCTATGTTATAGTTAATATACAAATAATAACATTAGATTATCATTTACTGTGATTAGCAATGTGAAAGGAAAATATATGCAACTAAATATCAATGGAAGATGGATTGAACTAAGCAATATTTCTCCATCAACACCACTTCTTTACGTATTACGTAATGATTTAAAACTCAATAGCCCTAAATATGGCTGCGGTTTAGGCGAATGTGGCGCTTGTAGTGTACTTATCGATGGCAAAGTCGTTCGCTCGTGTTCAACACCGGTATCAACAGTAGAAAATAGAAAAATTACCACGCTTGAAGGCATTAGTGATAGCGAGACACTCCATCCTGTGCAACAAGGATTTATTGATGAGCAAGCAGCACAATGTGGTTATTGTACGAATGGCATGATAATGACATTGGTTGCTCTGTTTAAACGTACCCCTAATGCAAGTGAAGAAGAGATAAAAAAAGAACTCGCTTTTAATTTATGCCGTTGTGGAACCCATGTAGAAATATTAAAAGCAGCTAAAAAAGCTAAAATGATCATCGCACAAGGTGGTAAAGCATGAGCATTTTAGATATCACTCGACGCCGTTTGCTGCAAGCTGGTGGGCTCATCGTTGTCAGTAACATGTTGCCTTCCATTTCATTTGCAGCAGAAAAGATACCAAACAAAAATGCGGCTATTCCTCTTAATTATGTCGATAGTTTTATTGCTCTTGCCGCTGATGGTTCGGTGACTGCATTTAATGGTCACGTGGATTTAGGTACAGGAATTCGTACCTCACTTGCACAAATTGTCGCTGATGAAATTGGTGTCTCTTTTGAATCAGTAACAATGATACTTGGGGATCCACAAAGTACACCGGATCAAGGGCCGACTATCGCCAGTGCGACCATTCAGGTCACGTCTATCCCCTTACGCCATGCTGCTGCTCAAGTTCGCATGCAGCTAACATCTCTTGCTGCCAAAGCGTTAAATGTGCCAATGGAAGCCGTTCGAGCACAGCATGGATATGTTTTTGTCACCGCCCAACCTGAACGTCGTTTGAGTTATGCGCAATTGGCAAAAGGACAAGATCTCCATTTTGAATTAGATGAAAACGTAACTTTAAGACCCGCTTCTGAAGCTATTTATGTCGGAAAGCCGATTCAACGCGTAGATATTCGTGCAAAAGTAACGGGTGAGTTGACTTGGGTACATGATATGCGAGTACCTGATATGTTACATGGAAGAGTTATTCGTCCTCCTTATTCAGGTGCAGACAGTAGCGCACCGCTTGGAAATAGTTTGCTTTCGATTGATGAAAGTTCTATTGCTCACCTAAAAGGCATTGTAAAAATTGTACGCATTAATGACTTTGTTGGTGTCGTTGCCGAACGTGAAGAACAAGCGATAGACGCTATGCGTCAGTTAAAAATTCAATGGAAAGAATGGCAAGGATTACCCGATTTAACCCTCGATAAGCTTCATGACACCCTTGATGCATTACCCAGCCAAGATAGAGTATTACGAGATGATGACGGTGTTGACAGCGCCTTAGCCAATTTACATAAAACTGTAAATGCAGACTATGTTTGGCCATACCATTTACACGCATCAATTGGGCCATCTTGCGCTATCGCAGATGTCCGCGACGATAAAGTCGATGTCTGGTCAGGCACACAAAACCCTCATGACCTGCGAAAAGATTTAGCACTACAACTCGATAGAGAACTATATCAAATACACATTCATCGCATGGAAGCATCAGGGTGCTATGGTCGTAACTGTGCTGATGACGTGGCAGCCGATGCCGTTTTACTGTCTCAAGCGACAGGACGACCTGTGCGAGTGCAATTAATGCGAGAACAAGAAGCGGGTTGGGAGCCAAAAGGCACCGGCCAATTGATTAAAATTCGAGGGGGAATTGATCAAAATAATGATGTCAGCGCTTACGAACTCAGTACTCGTTATCCATCAAATAACGCCGCTACTTTATCGTTGATTTTAACTGGGAAAAAAGAAAATAAACCGGATATTCAACAGATGGGAGACCGCACGGCTATCCCTCAATATCGATACCCACATATGCGCGTTATCGCTAAAGATACCGCGCCTGTTGTTAGGGCATCATGGATGCGCGGAGTTTCAGCACTTCCAAATGTATTTGCTCATGAATCTTGGATTGATGAAGTTGCTTATTTAGCACAGCAAGATCCTATAGCATACCGCTTAAAATATTTAGATGATCCTCGAGCTATCGCTTTAATTAGTGCCGTGAAAAAACAGGCGAATTGGGTTGATGGGCCGATGCATCAAAAACCATCCCCTGTCACCGAAGAAATTGTGAGTGGTCGAGGGTTTGCCTGGGCGCGTTATTTCCACAGTAAATTTCCGGGTTTTGGTGCTGCATGGGCAGCTTGGGTCTGCGACTTAACTGTTAATCGCCGAACAGGACAAGTGCTTATCAAAAAAGTCTATGTCGCCCATGATTGTGGCCAAATGGTTAACCCAGATGGCGTTAAACACCAAGTCCATGGAAACATTATTCAATCCTGTAGCCGGGTATTAAAAGAGTTTGCCACCTTTGATAAATCAGGCACAACCTCCCTTGAATGGGGCGGATACCCTATTCTACGTTTCGATGAGTTACCCGAAATTGATATTCAATTAATGGAATATCCCAATGAACCCCCTATGGGAGCGGGCGAATCTGCATCAGTACCAAGCGCTGCCGCGGTAGCAAATGCGCTATTTGATGCATTAGGTGTGCGTATGCGAGAAGTTCCATTTACCCCTGAACATATTCTGCGAGCAGTAGGTATGGCAGCCAAGAACCAAGGAGTGGCTCATGAGTAAGGCAAAAAAAATATTTGGCTACAGTGCGCTTGCTATCGTTATTGTTGCGGTGGGGGGACTCGCGCTGAGTTGGCAATCTGCCATTGAGCCATTACACACTAATTCGACACAAAGTTTTACTGACGCTCAAATTGCCCGTGGTGAAAAATTAGCGGCACTAGGCGATTGTGCCGTTTGCCATACGCGGCCTGGCGGTGAAACAAATACCGGGGGCTTTGCGATGGAGATCCCCTTCGGCACGATTTACACCACAAATATAACACCTGATATAGAAACAGGCATTGGCAGCTGGTCATATGAAGCGTTTGAACGGGCTATGCGTTATGGTGTTGATCGTGAGGGGAATTATTTATACCCTGCGTTCCCTTACACGGCTTTTACTCATACTTCCGATGATGATTTATATGACCTCTATGCATGGTTAATGAGCCAAAAACCCGTTCGTTATCAACCACCAAAGACATCGTTAAACTTTCCCTTTAATATTCGCCAAGGAATTTGGGCATGGAATCAGCTGTATTTAACCGCAGGGCCAATAAAACCAAACAGTTCACAAACTGATGAATGGAACCGAGGTGCATACCTTACCGAAGGGCTCGGCCATTGCAGCGCTTGCCACTCCCCACGTGATATATTATTTGGTGAAAAAGGCGGAGATAGCCACTTGATGGCTGGAGATGCTGAAGGATGGAGTGCACCAGCGCTGCGAGGTGACCAAGCCTCACCTGTTGCTTGGAGCCATCAGGATATGGCGGAGTTTTTGCGTACGGGATTCTCGGCTAACCACGGCGTCGCAGCAGGCCCAATGGCACCAGTCATCAGAGAAGGAACCTCTCAACTAACCGAAGAAGATAGACAAGCTATTGCAACTTATTTGACTTCTGAAGTTGAGCATCCGCAGGTCACATCGCAAGCCGTAACAATCGTACAGCAAACAGAAGATAAAATTGAACCTCTCTCTTCTGAAGGGGTAAGGTTGTATTCAGGGGCCTGTATGGCATGCCATGCCCAAACGAAAGGTGCGCAAATGTCAGGTGTACGACCCGCTTTAGCCTTAAATACGAATCTTTATGCAGATACCCCAGATAATGCCATTCGCGTTGTATTAAATGGAATTGAGTATGAGGCAACAGAAGGGCTCGGCAGCATGCCTGCTTTTCGTCATAATTTAAGTGATCAGCAAATAGCAGTACTCTTAAATTATCTAAGAACAACGTTTACTGACAAGTCACCATGGCCTGATTTGGAACAACAAGTTAGCCAGCTACGCGCGGAAACAGCAGCTAAATAATCCGTTCATCTTTAGCGTAAATAGCGGTCATATCTATGACTGTTATTTACGCTATTTATATCTACTCAAGAAAATGAGATATTCCATCTCAAAAAAGAAATAACTAAAAGCACGACTTATTATTTTCTGTAATGCCTAAATAACTCTCAAACTAAGCAGATATCTACCAATTATTATTTAGTGGTTATCGTGAACCTATTTTCTAGATGAGGAAAAAACATACACTCTACTTAACAATATTTCAGACTATTAATGACCAAACACGCATTGTCCCTGTGATAATCACGTCATACTATAGAGAATTGCATGGCTAACACGTTTGCCTACTCTCATTTGTTGCGATTTGTGGTATTTTAGTCTCTGAAAATAATCGTCAAATACACTCACAGAATTTAGTTAACTCAATACGTTAAAACAGACAATACTATGACTGATAAGCAAAGTTTCGAATCCCATACACCAATGATGCAGCAGTATCTAAAACTAAAAGCACAACATTCAGACATACTGCTGTTTTATCGCATGGGTGACTTCTACGAACTGTTTTTTGATGACGCTAAAAAAGCCTCTCAATTATTGGATATTTCCCTCACTAAGCGGGGGCAATCTGCAGGGCAACCGATCCCTATGGCCGGTGTTCCCCACCATGCTGCCGAGGGTTACTTAGCCAAATTAGTACAAATGGGGGAATCCGTCGCCATTTGTGAGCAAATTGGCGACCCAGCCACCAGCAAAGGGCCGGTTGAGCGCCAAGTAGTACGTATTGTCACCCCGGGAACTATCACCGATGAAGCGCTATTAAATGAAAGGCAAGACAACCTGTTAGCCGCAGTATGGCAAGACCAACAAGGTTTTGGTTTCGCAACGTTAGATATCACCTCAGGGCGTTTTATTATTAGTGAAATCGCCGATGAAGAAGCACTGCAAGCTGAGCTGCAACGCACCCGCCCGGCTGAACTTCTGTATCCAGAAGACTTCGCCAGTATGGCATTAATTGAACACAATAAAGGCTTGCGCCGCCGCCCATTGTGGGAATATGAGCTTGATACGGCAAAACAACAGCTCGGTTTACAGTTTGGTACGAAAGATTTAATCGGCTTTGGGGTTGAAGATGCCCATAAAGCGCTCAGAGCTGCGGGTTGCTTATTACAATATGTGAAAGACACACAACGCACGTCACTGCCCCATATTCGCAGCATTGTGATGGAAAAACAAAATGATAATGTCATTTTAGATGCAGCAACTCGTCGCAATTTAGAGATCACCCAAAACCTTGCAGGTGGCACAGAAAACACACTCGCCGCCATTTTAGATAGGTGTGTGACTCCGATGGGTAGCCGTATGCTAAAACGTTGGTTACATACCCCATTACGTAACATTCAAATATTAAATAACCGCCAACAAGCTATCAGTGCACTGCAAGAATGCGGCTTTGAATTACAACCATTTTTACGTCAAATCGGCGATTTAGAACGGGTATTAGCGCGCTTAGCGCTGCGTTCAGCTCGCCCACGTGACTTAACCCGTATGCGTTACGCATTCCAGCAATACCAAGATATTCATCAAATACTGAGCCAATCGAGTAGTTCGTATTTACAAGCCCTTCAAAATCGTATTGGCCAGTTTGATGAGCTACAAGACTTACTTGAAAAAGCCATTATTGATGCACCACCCGTGTTGGTACGTGATGGCGGTGTTATCGCCCCAGGTTATAATAGTGAGCTTGATGAATGGCGCGCCCTTGCTGATGGAGCAACTGACTACCTCGATAGGCTCGAAATACGCGAAAGAGAAAAATTGGGGATCGATACCCTAAAAGTTGGTTATAACGCTGTTCATGGCTACTATATTCAAGTTAGCCGAGGCCAAAGCCATTTAACACCTATCCATTACGTCCGTCGCCAAACGTTAAAAAATGCGGAACGCTATATCATTCCTGAACTCAAAGAGTATGAAGATAAGGTATTGACATCAAAAGGAAAAGCGTTAGCCATTGAAAAAGCACTGTATGATGAGTTATTTGACATACTATTACCTCATCTTGCTGCGCTGCAAACCAGTGCCGAAGCTCTCGCTGAGTTAGATGTCCTAGCCAACCTAGCTGAAAGAGCACAAACTCTAGGTTATGCTTGTCCACAACTCACTGAAAAACCAGGTATCCAAATTACTGAAGGTCGCCACCCTGTGGTTGAACAAGTACTCAGTGAGCCGTTTATCTCCAATCCGTTATCACTATCGCCACAACGTCGTTTATTGATCATCACAGGTCCAAATATGGGCGGTAAAAGTACCTATATGCGCCAAACAGCATTGATTACCCTGTTAGCGTACATCGGTAGTTTTGTCCCTGCAAGCAAAGCGGTGATAGGCCCAATCGACCGTATTTTTACCCGCGTCGGTGCCTCTGACGACCTTGCATCTGGCCGTTCAACCTTCATGGTCGAAATGACAGAAACCGCGAATATTCTTCATAATGCAACAGAACATAGCTTAGTACTGATGGATGAAATTGGTCGCGGTACTTCAACCTATGATGGTCTTTCCCTTGCTTGGGCTTGCGCCGAAAACTTAGTTAATAAAATCAAGGCAATGACGTTATTTGCAACGCATTATTTTGAATTAACAACACTACCTGAAAAACTCGAAGGTGCGGTCAATATTCACCTAGATGCTATTGAGCACGGTGATACCATTGCCTTTATGCATAATGTTCAAGATGGCGCCGCCAGCAAAAGCTATGGCCTTGCTGTCGCTTCTCTTGCGGGTGTACCAAAAGATGTGATTAAACGGGCAAAACAAAAGCTTAAAGAACTCGAAGTTATCTCAAACAATGCCAATGCAAGTCATGTAGATAGCGCCCAGCTTAGTTTTTTAACCACAGAAGATGCTGAACCCTCACCCGTACTCAGCGCATTGGAAGGGATTGACCCAGATAAGCTCACACCCCGCCAAGCTCTAGATTGGATTTATCAGTTAAAAGATATGGATAACTAAGATGGATGAGTATACACAATTACTCGCACCAATCAGGCAGTTTTTGCAATGTGAAACGCCTGATTTGTGGGTAGAAAAAGCCAGTTTGCCTGAGAACTTGCCCATTATTTTAAAAGATCATCTGTTATGTGAATTAAAAGCCGCGCAAAGTGCCATGTTTTTAATTCGCAAGTATGCTGTCGATAAAGAAAGTGCTGCAGTGCTACTTGAATGGTTTAAACCTTATGAATCATTTGCTTATGACAGGGTTGGTGACATCCATACATTAAGAAACAAAAATCAGGTTTCTAAACAAATATTGGCAAAAAAACAATCACCTTATAGCCAAGATTTAATTGATAAAATGGTCTTGCTGATCAAAGAAGAGCTTCATCATTTTTACCAAGTTTTAGAGATTATGCATGAACGTAATATTCCATATGATGGTATCACTGCAGGCCGTTATGCTAAAGGGTTGTTGAGCCATATCGACCCTCACGATCCAAAAACCTTAGTTGATAAACTAATTATTGGTGCTTATATCGAAGCGCGTTCTTGTGAGCGCTTTGCTAAACTAGCCCCATTTCTTGATGAACAGCTGGCAAATTTTTATATTTCGTTATTACGCTCAGAAGCTCGCCACTATCAAGATTATTTACACTTAGCGCAAT
Source organism: Providencia sp. PROV004 (assembly GCF_011045615.1). NCBI lineage: Bacteria > Pseudomonadati > Pseudomonadota > Gammaproteobacteria > Enterobacterales > Morganellaceae > Providencia > Providencia sp. PROV004. The sequence continues at coordinate 1,119,691 of NZ_CP042859.1, read as the reverse complement.
TAATTAGCAAACAAGATATTACTGAGCGAGTTAATTATTTTGGTACTATTGAAGCAGAATTAATTTCGACACCTGATGATGATTTTAAATTTCATAGTGGACTCCCCATTAACTAAGTTCATTCTTTATTACTTATAAATAAAAGGCCCCTATAAACCTTAGCTTATAGGAGCCTTTAGCTATCTAATTAACACCTTACATATTAAATAGCGACTCTAGGGTCAACTCTTCACCATGTAAAATATCCTTTAATCGCTTTAAACCTTCAACTTGGATCTGGCGAACACGTTCTCTTGTTAACCCAATTTCACGGCCAACTTCTTCCAGAGTTTCAGCTTCATAGCCTAAAAGCCCAAAACGTCGTGCTAAAACCTCCCTCTGTTTTGGGTTCAATTCATATAACCACTTAACAATATTATCTTTTAAGTCATTATCTTGAATTGTATTTTCTGGACCTGAATCATTATCATCAGACAATACCTCAAGCAAAGATTTCTCTGAGTCCCCTGCAATTGGTGTATCAACAGATGTGATACGTTCATTTAAACGTAACATCCTACTGACATCTTCAACAGGTTTATCTAGCTGCTCAGCGATCTCTTCAGGGCTTGGCTCATGGTCCAACTTTTGGGCTAATTCACGTGCAGTACGAAGGTAAATATTGAGTTCTTTAACGATATGAATAGGAAGGCGAATAGTTCGAGTTTGGTTCATGATAGCGCGTTCGATCGTTTGACGGATCCACCACGTTGCATACGTTGAGAAGCGAAACCCTTTTTCAGGATCAAACTTTTCAACTGCGCGAATCAACCCAAGGTTCCCTTCTTCAATCAAATCGAGTAATGCAAGACCTCGATTATTATAACGACGTGATATTTTTACAACGAGACGGAGGTTGCTTTCTATCATACGCTGTCGTGATGCAATATCACCACGCAATGCACGTCTTGCATAGAAAACTTCTTCTTCTGCTGTAAGGAGTGGTGAGAACCCAATTTCACTAAGATAAATTTGAGTGGCATCCAGAACACGCTGATTTGTGTTCTGGAGTAAATCCATTTCGTCATCTAGCTCAGTAACCAGATCCTCTTCTTTAAACTGACTCTCGTCAAAAGTGTCATTTAAATTACTTTCATCGAGGTCATTATATAACTCGTTAACTTTCAGCGAACTTTGGCTCATCAGTGACTCCTACCCTAGATAATGCGGACAGAATGTCAAAGCACTCTGCCCAGTTTATCGTTGCGGCAAATAGCGCAACGGGTTTACTGATTTTCCCTTGTAACGAATTTCAAAGTGTAATCTAACCGAACTGGTTCCAGTACTACCCATAGTAGCTATTTTTTGACCTGCAGTGACGTCCTGCTGATCACGCACAAGCAATGTGTCATTGTGGGCATAAGCACTTAGGTAGTCATCGTTATGTTTTATAATTATTAGATTTCCGTATCCACGCAAAGCATTACCTGCGTAAACGACTTTTCCTGGCGCAGCAGCCAGCACAGCTTGACCACGAGAACCGGCTATGTCTACCCCTTTGTTCCCGCCTTGAGCGTCAGAGAAACCTTCAATCATTTTCCCATCAGCTGGCCAACGCCATTTTATTGACGAATTATTCGTGCTACTGACTGCGGTAGAAGCGGTTGTTGTCGAGGTTGTTGTTGTCGTTGAAACTTGCGTTGCAGGTTTCTTATTATTAGGCAACATCTTACCTGAAGTTTGACCACCACTATTTGCAGGATACTCATTAGTTGTTCGAAGATCAACCGCTTGCTGATGACTATTTGATGAATTTGCGGCTAATTGAGTGCTCGAGTTCACATTTGTGTTACCAATATTAATAACCTGTCCTACATTGAGGCTGTATGGTTCTGGAATATTGTTTCGCGATGCTAACTCACGGAAATCATTACCTGTTAAGTATGCAATATAGAATAGTGTGTCACCACGCTGCACCGTATAACTATTACCGCTATAACTACCTTTTGGAATACTGCCATAGTCACGGTTATAGACAATGCGCCCTTCACCATTGGTTGTTACTGGTGCTGAACTACGACTTACAGGTTGTGTATTTGAATTATTCGATATATTAGGACGAGACGACGGCATTGCCGTGCTCATACCCGTATTTGGTGACGAGGCCGGTGTCGTCCTTTGCACCGTTTGCTGGCGAGACTGACTATCATTCACACTCGAAATAGGTGCTGCTGTATGATACGGTGTAGAACAACCAGCCAATAGCGCTCCGCTAAATGAAAAGATGACGGCCCATCGAATTCTGCTTATAGGGCTAACAATTTTCATGCTTCTTCTCCCGTGAAGAAAAATCTGACGTGACAATTCAAAACAATGTCAGCAATAGAGTTATCATAAAATATTTCACTTATTAAAGCAGAAATACAAAATAGTGAACAAGTTAAATATATTAAAAATATAATAAATTGAGAGTATGACCTAACGCTTTAAGCTATTCTCTCAAATTCAGTTGGGTAAAGTATCATATTTGGAATGGTTTTACTGCTATTTGAGTTAATGAAACCTTTGCAATGATATTTTATTTAAATCCATTATAAAAATAGTCAGGCTTTTATTAAATATCATTGCAAGTAGATTAAAGAAGATCACCCGCGATCAATGGGACAAAACGAACTTTTTCGATAACATTAGTATGGTAATCATTACCTCGTCGGGTAATTAGCTTTAGTGCTTGTTCTTTATCACCGACAGGTAGAACCATTCGCCCACCATCTTTTAATTGCCCTAATAGTAGAGTTGGTATTTCTGTTGGTGCTGCAGTAACAATGATGGCATCAAAGGGGCCTTTTGATTGCCAACCTTCCCAACCATCACCATGACGAGTTGAAACATTGTGTAAATCAAGTTGCTTCAAGCGCCGTTTAGCCGCCCATTGCAAGCTCTTCACCCGCTCAACAGAAAAAACGTGCTTAACCAAGTGAGCCAATACTGCGGTTTGATACCCTGAACCAGTTCCTATCTCAAGAACGTGATCATCCGGTGCTAAAGCCAATAGCGCTGTCATTTTAGCAACAATATAGGGCTGTGAAATAGTTTGCCCATGACCAATAGGTAATGGGATATTGTCATAGGCTTTATGGGAGAGCGCTTCATCCACAAACCGTTCCCGAGGAACAAGTGAAATGGCATCTAATAGGCGCTCATCGTGAATTCCCTGTTGGCGTAATTGAGCCAAAAGTTCTTTCATGAGCCCTGTTTTCATTTTACTGACACTCCTGATTTTTCGAGCCACTCTTCCACTAGTGAGTGTGCTTTATAAGCGGTTAGGTCAACTTGTAATGGCGTAATTGAAACGTACCCATTTTGTACAGCCTCAAAATCCGTTCCCGGACTGGCATCACGGATCTCCCCAACTGGCCCTAGCCAATACAATGTATTCCCTTTTGGGTCCTCTAGGCTATACACCTCAGAAGCGGCATGACGACTGCCACAGCGAGTGACTTTGATACCTTTAATTTCTTCGTACGGGATATCCGGTACATTTATATTTAAGATATTCCCTGCACGCAATGGGTTCTTCTGTAAGAGCGCAAGAATATCGCATGTCACTTTCGCCGCACTTTCATAATGCGTTTCGCCATCTAACGATACCGCAATTGAAGGTAAACCTAAATGACGGCCTTCAGTTGCTGCTGCAACAGTACCTGAATAAATAACATCATCCCCTAAATTAGGGCCACAGTTAATACCAGAGACAACAATATCAGGACGTGGACGTACTACTTTATTAACTCCAATATAGACACAATCTGTTGGCGTTCCCTCTTGTACAGCAAGATCACCATTACTTAGCGTTTGAATTTTAAGTGGTTTATCTAATGTTAATGCATTAGAAGCCCCACTACGATTGCGATCAGGCGCAATCACCTGAACATGATAATATTGGCGTAGCGCTGCCGCGAGGGTTTGAATCCCGGACGCATTTACCCCATCGTCATTACTCAATAAAATCTTTAGCATCGACATTATCCTGCCCATTTTGATTAATAATTTCTCTCACAACACTGGTTGCAAAACAACCTGAGTTTAAGAAAAAATTCAGTTTTACCGTCGAGTCGTCCAACCATTCCCACTGTAAGTTTTTAGGTTTAGTTATCACCGCTCGTCTAGCTGGAGAAACTCGTTCACGCTGCATTAAAGAGATAAAGGGTTGATAATCCGCTAAACACTGAGTTTCAAATGCCAGTGCTTCATCCTGAGTTCCCAACTCCCCATCACCCGGTAATGGCGCGGTAATGCTTAATTCGTTGGACTCTAGGCGAGGTTGCAATGTAGCAAACTCATCTTGTGTCGCGACAAACCAACTTCCTCTACCGGTTAATTGCAATGCGTCTCCCAACATCACGTGTTGAGCGGTATTATTTGCAATACGTTCGCTTGCCACATGGTTAAACATTGCACTACGAGCAGCTGAAAGATAGAAGCTACGCTTGTTGCGTTCACGTACGTTGGTTTCTTGGTTTGCCCAACGTAACGCTTGCGTTAAATTTTGTCCATCACGCCCAAAACGTTGTTCACCAAAGTAATTAGGCACCCCTGTTAATGCAACTTTCTGTAAACGCTGTTCAACATCTTTTGCATCCGAAATATCACGCAACGTTATTTCAAACTGGTTTCCTTTCAAGGAACCAATACGTAATTTGCGTTTTTGCCGAGTAACAGCCAGTATTCGGCAGCCTTCGAGTTGCCAAGTCGAAAAAACAGGTGTTTCTTTACCCGGCATTTGCAGGCAAAACCACTGCTCTGTCACTGCATGCCTATCTTTTAAACCTGCGTAACTGACAGCTCTCGCTGAAATTTTAGCAAATTTTGCTAGTTGTTCAGCAACAAACACGGTATTACAGCCTGTTTTTTCCACACGAACCATAACATGTTCGCCTTCGCCATCTAGCTCAAAGCCTAAATCTTCTTTGACGATAAAATCTTTAGGGACACTTTTTAACGTGCCAGAAGATAATGGCTTACCATGCAGGTACTGAACATTCATTACTTTCATTACTATTATCTTTTATTAAAAGAACAACCGCAGCACAGGCAATGCCTTCTTTACGCCCCACAAAACCGAGTTGCTCTGTTGTGGTCGCTTTCGCATTCACATCATCCATGTGGCACTCAAGATCTTCGGCAATATTCACACGCATCTGAGCGATATGAGGCAACATTTTTGGCGCCTGAGCCATGATAGTAATATCAATGTTACCAATGCGATACCCTTTGGCACGCACATGGCAAAATGCGTCTCTCAATAAGACTCGGCTATCCGCCCCTTTATATGCAGGGTCCGTATCAGGGAATAATTTACCAATATCCCCCAGTGCAGCAGCGCCGAGAATTGCATCGGTTAACGCGTGTAAGACCACATCACCGTCAGAATGCGCGAGCAAACCTTGTTCATAAGGGATACGCACGCCACCAATGATGATAGGGCCTTCGCCACCAAATTTGTGTACGTCAAAACCGTGTCCGATTCTCATTTTTTTTCCTTAGTTGTTCATTCTTGAAAGATAAAATTCCGCTAAAGTGAGGTCTTCTGGGCGCGTCACTTTTAAATTATCAGCGCGGCCAGCAACTAACACAGGTTGGTGGCCGCAATATTCTAGCGCAGAAGCTTCATCGGTGATCACTGCGTTTTCTTTCAAGGCTTTACTTAGACAATCCCGTAATAATATTAACGGAAAAAATTGTGGTGTAAGGGCATGCCATAACGCTTCACGTTCAACGGTATGGTCAATTAATTGGTTGGCTGTTGAACTACGTTTCATGGTATCACGCACTGGGGCAGCGAGGATCCCACCACAACAATTTTGTTCCGCTGCTAATTGAATAATTTCATTTAAATCTGATTGATGAAGGCAGGGACGCGCTGCATCGTGCACTAATACCCAGCAATCTGAAAATTGGGGATTAGCAATTAAAAAATCCAGTCCCGCTAATACTGAATCGGCGCGTTCTTTGCCACCAATAACCGTCGTCACTCGAGGGTCATTAGAAATTTCAAGTTGTTGAAAATAATCATCTTCCGCACTCAACGCAACCACAATTTCTTGCACTTTATCATTTTCTAGCAATGCGCTGATGGTGTGCTCAATGATTGTTTTACCTGCAACCTGCAAGTATTGTTTTGGGCACTCTGCATTCATACGGCTACCTACCCCAGCAGCAGGAATCAGTGCAACAATTCGCGGAAGATTATTTTGTGGGGCATGGTTTGGATTTGTCATTGTTGAATTCTTACATCAGAAATTATCAGGCTAATGGGTATACTATTTTGACATCATATTATTGTGTCTATTTCTGGTTATTACTTTCTTTAACCATTCGATAAAATGACTCTCCAGGTTTGATCATCCCAAGCTCTGTTCGGGCTCGTTCTTCAATCGCATCTTGGCCATCATTTAAGTCGTTGATTTCAGCGAATAGCTGTTCATTACGCATTTTTAAGCGCGAATTTACAATTTCCTGAGCGGCGACATCATCTTTGACTTGTACGTAGTCATGTATGCCATTTTTGCCTAACCATAAGGAATACTGTAACCAAGCTAATATCGCAATTAATAGTAGCGTTAATTTACCCATCTTGCCCCCTGAAATGATTTGCTAATCATCCCATAACTCAACGATTGACGCTACTGTGATACTAAAATTGTGCTAAAAAGTCAGATTAAGTCGGGTTTGAATACGCAAAATACCGCCTTATTTTACCATCAGATAAAATAAAGGAGGTATTTAAGCTGTATTAATAATCTAGCTGAATGACATGATTGCGCAATAAAAGCGCAATGATTTGGGAAAGGGAATCCGAAATGGGTTGTTGTCCATCCAGATGCAGCTCAGGGTTTTGAGGTATTTCATAAGGGGAATCAATCCCCGTGAATTGTTTTATTTTTCCTTCCCGTGCTTGTTGATATAACCCCTTGGGGTCTCGCTGTTCACAAATACTTACGGGGGTATCCACGTACAACTCAAAAAATTGCTCAGGTTCAAATAAATCACGAACTTTTTGTCTATCCGCTTGGAAAGGCGAAATAAATGCGGTCGCAACAATTAACCCTGCATCAACCATTAACTTCGCCACCTCCCCCACTCGACGAATATTCTCTTGCCTATCGGCCTCATTAAACCCTAAATCACGGCATAAACCATGGCGAATATTATCGCCATCCAATAAATAGGTTTTCATTCCCATGGACGTCAATTGGTGCTCTATTGCCCCTGCTAATGTCGATTTCCCAGAACCTGATAACCCGGTGAACCACAACACAGCACCTTTATGGCCATTATTACTTTCACGTAATTGGCGAGTTACTTGATGTTGGTGCCAAACAATATGGTTTTCTTTTGTCATCCGTATTATTTCCCACCTAATACATCACGCGCACCCCAATGTGGGAAATGGCGGCGTACTAATTTGTTTAGCTCAATTTCAAACTCACTAAAATCACTGGGTTGATCAAAAACAGGGGCTTGTGTTTCGCGGACTAAACCCGCGCCAACCGTCACATTTGTGAGCCTATCAATAAAAATCATTCCACCAGTGTCTGCATTGCGTTGGTAGTTTTCCAGTAACAATGGCTCATCAAAGGAAAACTCGACTAAACCAATCCCATTCAACGGCAGCTCTGTCGCTACTTTCTGGGTTAAATTATTGATATCAACTTGGTATTGAATATTTTCTACTTTTGCTCGACTGCGTTTTCCCGCAATTTTAATATCAAGTTGTTGGCCTTGAACTAATGGCTGTTCAGACATCCACACGACATCGACAGAAGCATGCTGCGTCGTTTGTAAGGTTTCATCTTGTGCAACAATTAAGTCGCCACGACTAATATCAATTTCATCCTCAAGTACTAATGTAATCGCTTCCCCCGGTATAGCAAAATCTTGTTCCCCTGAAAAAGTCACAATTTCTTTAATTGCTGAAGTGGCGCCTGATGGCAACACTTTGACCTTTTGACCCACTTCCACGATCCCTGCTGATAATGTCCCGCTGTATCCGCGAAAGTCTAAATTTGGGCGGTTCACATATTGCACAGGGAAACGCAAAGCTTGCTCCGAAGCTTTTTGTTCCACTTGAACATTTTCTAATATCGATAATAGCGTATCACCTTGATACCACTTAAAATTATCGCTAGCATTTACAATATTATCGCCATCTAGGGCTGAGATCGGTACAAACCAGACCGTTAAATCCACAGGCAACTCCATTGCAAACTTTTGGTAATCCTGCTTTATTTTTTCAAAAATGGCTTCACTGTAATCCACCAGATCCATTTTATTGACGGCAACAATAAGATGGCGGATCCCAAGCAATGTACTAATAAAACTATGGCGACGCGTTTGTTCCTGTACCCCTTTTCGAGCATCGATCAACAAAATAGAAAGTGAGCAAGTTGATGCCCCTGTCGCCATATTGCGCGTATATTGCTCATGGCCGGGGGTGTCCGCAATAATAAATTTGCGCTTTTCTGTTGAAAAATAACGATAAGCCACATCGATGGTGATCCCCTGCTCACGTTCAGCAGCAAGGCCATCCACCAGCAGAGCAAGGTCAAGTTTTTCCCCTTGAGTCCCTATCCGCTTACTATCACTTTGCAAAGTTGACAGTTGGTCTTGGTAAATTTGGCGAGTATCATGCAGTAAACGGCCAATTAAGGTACTTTTACCATCATCCACATTACCGCAGGTTAAAAAGCGTAATAATCCTTTATGTTGCTGCGCCAATAAATAAGGTTCTACACCACCTTGCTGTTCAATTTGATGAGCGATTGATTCATTATAAACGGCTTGTGCCATGATTTTTCTCCTGACTTTGCGTATTAACCTTGCCCACTAAAAATAACCTTGGCGCTTTTTCAACTCCATCGAAGCGGATTGGTCGCTATCAATCAGCCGCCCCTGTCGCTCACTCGTCGTAGAAATCAACATTTCTTCTATAATCTCAGGCAGCGTTTGTGCTTCTGATGGCACAGCTCCCGTCAGTGGCCAACAACCTAATGTTCTAAAACGCACTTTTTGCTGACTAATGACTTCACCCGCTTGTAGGTCAATACGGTTATCATCCACCATTAACAAAGTACCGTCCCGCTGAATAACTGGCCGTTCTTTTGCAAAATACAGGGGAACAATATCGATGTTTTCCAAATAGATATATTGCCAAATATCGAGTTCTGTCCAATTTGATAGTGGGAAAACACGAATACTTTCCCCTTTATTGACCTGCCCATTATAGTTATGCCACAGCTCAGGCCGCTGGTTTTTAGGGTCCCAACGATGAGATCGGTCACGAAAAGAGTAGATCCGCTCTTTTGCGCGTGATTTCTCTTCATCACGACGAGCACCGCCAAATGCAGCATCAAAACCATATTTATCCAAAGCCTGCTTTAAGCCTTCAGTTTTCATAATATCGGTGTGCTTAGCACTGCCATGTACAAACGGGTTGATCCCCAGCTTTTCTCCTTCAGGGTTACGATGAACAAGTAGCTCAAAACCGTATTTTTCTGCTGTTGCATCACGAAACTCGTACATTTCACGAAATTTCCACCCCGTATCAACATGTAAGAGAGGAAATGGCAGTTTTCCCGGATAAAATGCCTTGCGTGCTAAATGGAGCATCACAGAGGAATCTTTACCAATAGAGTACAGCATGACTGGGTTAGCAAATTCGGCGGCAACTTCACGAATAATATGAATACTTTCTGCCTCTAACTGCTGTAAATGAGTCAATTTTTTGTCGTTCACGATAGCCCCTTACTTAAGCCAGTTCCAATACGGCACTGCGCCATCTGATGTCTTCGGTTTGAGAACCAAACCACGCGAGTTGTTGGTGCAATGCAGCTACTTCACCAACCACTATCAAAGCAGGAGCGGGTGCCTGCTGTGCTAATACTTCAAGCTCGTTTAATTTGCCAGTCACTACTTTTTGTTCACGCCGAGTGCCACAGCCGATAACAGCAACAGGGGTATTTTCAGCACGGCCGAATTGAATCAACTGTTCGCTGATTTTCGCGGCCTTTACGGTGCCCATATAGATAGCTAGCGTTTGGTTCCCTCGAGCAAGCGCCTGCCAATCAAGTTCCATTCCATTTTCACGACAATGACCTGTAATAAACGTAATACTCTGTGAATGCTCTCGGTGAGTCAGCGGAACCCCCGCGTAAGCGGCTGCACCAATCGCCGCTGTTACACCAGGAACCACTTGAAATGGGATCCCCGCTTGTGCCGCAACTTGTAGCTCTTCTCCCCCTCGCCCAAACACAAAAGGATCACCACCTTTCAGGCGCACCACTTTTTTACCTTGTTGAGCAAATTTCACGATCAAAGCATTGGTTTCTTCTTGGGAAACACTGTGATTTCCTGCGCGTTTCCCAACACAAATTTTGTCAGCATCGCGACGAACTAGTTCGAGTATTTCTTCACTCACCAGATGGTCATACAAAACCACCTCTGCACTTTGTAAAACTCGCAACCCTTTTAACGTCAGTAGCCCCGCATCTCCCGGACCGGCACCGACTAAGGTTAATTCGCCATGGTTATCAGGTTCATACAATTGACGTTCCAATTGTTGTTCCGCTTCACTGAATTGCCCTTTTTCAACTAGCGAAGCAAAACGTCCACTGAAACTTTTTTCCCAGAAGCGCTTCCTTTCACGCATACTCGTTAGTGTTTCTTTGACTTTATGACGCCAGCGGCCGGCTATTTCTGCCATCTTTCCCAAGGAAGTTGGTAGCATCGTTTCCAGTTTTTCTCTAAGTAAACGAGCCAAAACAGGTGCCGTCCCTCCTGAAGAGATCGCCACAATCACCGGGGAACGATCAATAATAGAAGGTACAATAAATGAACATAACGGCTGGTCATCAACCACGTTAACGAATATTTTCCGTTCATTAGCGTCATAGAAAACGGTTTCATTCAGTAATGCATCATCTGTTGCTGCGATAACTAAAAAAGCATCATCTAAATGAATGGATTGGTAATCTTCAGCTAACCAAACAAATTTATTTTGTTGGTGTTCAGCTTGTAATTGCATACATAACGTCGGTGAGATGATCACTAAGTCAGCTTGTGCTTTTATTAGCAATTCTGCTTTTCGAGCTGCGACAACACCGCCGCCAATTAACACGACCTTTCGCGTGCGGACATCGACAAATAATGGTAAATAATCCATCTTGCTCACCCATCGTTATATAAACTGATTATAAGAAATATAAAATTGACTATATGGCTTCAAACAATAGGTTTGAAATGACAAAAAGCTCTTTCTTGTAACTGAAAGGAATAAGCCAAATAATCATCACAACCCTGATAGAAAATCGATAAATACAAATAAAAAATAAAACTTAGATTAAATTTAACAAGTTAACTAATTACTGATTTAATTTAATAATTAGCTTGAAATACTTTTTTAAATACAAAAGTATTCCTTTGTAATTAAACAAATATTTTATTTATTTAGTTATTATTTGCTTATATTCAATACCCTAAATAATTCGAGTTGCATGTAGACAACAACGCTGCGGCTTGAATTATGACTAAATTAATACTCTAAATAATTCACGTTGCAGCTAGGCGGCAAGTAAATGAGTCACTAGGAGCATACACCAGTATGTGACTAGTGCGAATGCACGTAGCCAACAACGCTGCGGCTTGAATTATGACGAGTATTTAGTTTTCATGCAGCCCGCATTCACGCTTTAATCCAAAAAAACGAGTATCTTCTTCATTCATTCCCTCTTCCCATTTGCGAGTTGTATGGGTATCACCAACCGATAAATACCCTTGCTCCCACAGAGGATGATAGGGTAAATCATATTTTGTTAGATATTCATAAACTTGCTTATTATTCCAATCAATCACTGGTAAAACTTTAAAAATGCCTTTTCCGATACCTAGCACAGACAAATTTGCGCGGCTTGCTGATTGCTCTCGCCGTAAACCTGAAAACCAAGTTTGTGCCTGTAATTCATGTAACGCGCGCTCCATTGGCTCAACTTTATTCAATTGGTTATAACGCTCAATACCATCAAGCCCTTGCGTCCAAAGTTGACCATATAGCGCTTCTTGCCAAGCAGGTGACTGCTTTGCTCGATACACCTGTAAATTTAAATTCAACTTATCTGTTAACGCCTCAATAAATTGATAGGTCTCTGGGAACAAATAACCGGTATCCGTTAAAATAACTGGGATATTTGGCACAATTTGCGTCACCATATGCAATGTTAGTGCCGCTTGGATACCAAAGCTGGAAGACAACACAAACTCTGCGGGTAAATATTCAATCGCCCACTCAACCCGTTGCAATGCATTCATAGCTTCTAACTGGGAATTAAACTCCGCGAGATAAGCGACTTGTTGGGGCTTATCGAGTGCGGTGAGTGTTGCTAGCTCAAGTCGACTCATACCGCCTCCTTTACCTCATAAAAATCGATGGCTGAATTCAATACCGGTTTTACGACATTGGTGCGAATAAGAAAATCGCCAAACCCTTCGTCAGGCAAGCGTGCCTTTGCCCAGTCACCGATTAATTCATCTAAAATGGTTAGAATTTCCGCACTGCTAATATTTTCACGATACATGCGTGGAATACGAGTACCAATGCGATTTCCACCTAAATGTAAGTTATATCTATCAATAGCTTTACCGACCAGCCCAACCTCTGCCAACATCGCTCGCCCACAGCCATTAGGGCAACCCGTTATCCGCAAAACGATATGTTCATTGGCCACTTGATGAGAGGCCATAATACTTTCCACCTGACTAATAAATTCAGGTAAAAAGCGTTCGGCTTCCGCCATCGCGAGCGGGCAAGTTGGAAATGATACACAAGCCATGGAGTTTTCACGTTGCGCCGTTATGTCATCACTCATTAACCCATGAGATCTGGCAATCGCTTCAATTGCCGCTTTTTCACTTTCAGGCACCCCCGCGACAATTAAGTTTTGGTTTGCCGTTAAACGAAAATCACCTTGATGAATACGCGCAATTTCGGCCACACCGGTTTTTAATGGCTTATTTTCTAAATCAATTAATCGACCATTTTCAATAAACAATGTTAAGTGCCAGCGATTATCAATCCCTTTGAGCCAGCCAATTTTGTCACCACGTTCAGTGAATTGATAAGGCCGAATGGGCTCAAAAGTTACACCAGAGCGCCTTTCGACCTCTGCTTTGAAAGTATCGACTCCTACACGTTCAAGGGTATATTTGGTTTTTGCATTTTTACGTTCAGTTCGATTGCCCCAATCCCGTTGAGTGGTGACTATCGCTTCTGCAATGGCTAATGTTTTGTCTAATGGAATAAACCCAAACTCACTGGCTAAGCGAGGAAATGTTGCGGTATCCCCATGAGTCATAGCAAGGCCACCGCCCACCAACACGTTAAAACCGATCAACTCACCGTTTTGGGCAATTGCAACAAAGTTCATATCATTTGCATGCAAGTCCACATCATTTAGTGGTGGGATCACGACTGAGGTTTTAAATTTTCGTGGCAAATAAGTTTGCCCTAAAATTGGCTCTTCATCCGTTGTCACTATCTTTTCTTTATCTAACCAAATTTCCGCGTAAGCACTAGTGCGCGGTAATAAATGTTCAGATATTTTCTTTGCCCATTCATAGGCTTGTTGGTGCAATTCGGATTGCACAGGGTTAGAAGTGCATAACACGTTACGGTTAACATCATTCGCCGTTGCAAGGGCATCTAAACCAACATGACTTAGCATTTGATGGGCAGGCTTTACATCCCCTTTGAGGATGCCATGAAACTGAAATGTTTGCCGATTCGTAATACGCACACTGCCATACAGCGTGTGCTCCGTGGCAAACTTATCAATATCAAGCCATTGCTTGGGCGTAATTATGCCGCCCGGCAAACGACAACGCAGCATCATTGCATGGCGAGGTTCGAGTTTTTGTTCCGCCCGCTCGGCACGAATATCACGGTCATCTTGTTGATACATCCCGTGAAAACGAATCAACAGGAAATTATCACCCTCAAAACCTCCCGTTAACCCATTTTTTAAGTCATCCTTAATGGTTCCACGTAAGTAATTACTGTCTTGCTTCATGCGTTCACTGTCAGCAAGTTTACCTTCGACAATTAAGGGCTTTTGTTGTTGTTCATTGCTCATTAATAAACATCCCTCTGATAACGGCGCATTACGCGCAGCTCACTTAAAAATTCATCAGCTTCTTCACTATCCATGTTCCCGTATTGACTGACGATATCTAATAATACCTGTTCGACATCTTTGGCCATCCGGTTTGCATCACCACATACATAGATGTGCGCACCTTCTTGTAACCATTGCCATACTTCTTCACCTTGTTCGCGAAGTTTATCTTGTACATAGATTTTTTCTTGCTGGTCGCGGGACCATGCTAATGAAATATGGGTTAATAAACCGTCTTTGACATAGCGCTGCCATTCCACCTGGTAGAGAAAGTCGTCAACAAAATGTGGGTTACCAAAAAATAACCAGTTTTTCCCTGTCGCACCGTCATTGTCACGCTGCTGTAAGAAAGCGCGAAATGGCGCAATCCCGGTGCCAGGGCCAATCATGATCACAGGCGTATTTGGGTCTTGTGGAAGACGGAAGTTATCATTGTGTTCAATGAATATGCGAAGTTCATCATCCTCATTTAAGCGGTCAGCTAAGAAACCTGATGCACCACCAGTACGTGCCTTACCATCAATCTCATAGCGGACAACCCCAACCGTTGCATGAACTTCATTTTCTACCTCAGATTGGGAAGAAGAAATCGAGTACAAACGAGGGGTTAGCGGACGCAGTAGGTCAACAAATTCTTGGGCAGTAGGCTGAGATGCCGCTTGGCGTACCATATCGACGATTGGCGTATTTTGTGCGTAGTGCAAAATAGCGGCTTTATCGCTAATCAATGACAACAACGCATCATCTTTTGACAACTGAGCATATTTTTCAACAATTACTGGGGTATTTTGTGTCAGTTCTAATTGATAAATTAGCGCATCGCGTAGTGAATGGCGCTGTGAACCAATAAAGACTTCTTCGTCACCTTGCAACCACAACAAAGCCACCAGCTCATCAACTAAAGCAGGGTCATTATCGAACCAAACACCTAGCGCGTCACCAGGTTGATAACGTAAACCAGAGTCACCGAGATCAATTTCAATATGGCGAACATCTTTATGCGAGTCTCGACTGGTGATCTTTTGATTACTCAGAAGAGACGCTGTTAATGGCGCAGTTTTACTATAAGGTGATGAATGAATTTCATTCACACTTCCTGTTTGAGTCGCCAATAATTGGCTATCACTTTGAGCAGGAACGCGAGCTTTTAAAATTTGTGTGAGGTTTTCAACCCACTCACTCGCAATCGCTTGATACTCAACATCTGCATCAATTCGCTCGGTTAATGATACTGCCCCTAATGATGCAAGTTGCGAATCGAAATCTTTACCCGCTTGGCAAAATTTTTCGTAAGAAGAATCTCCCAGCGCGAAAACCGCATAGCTGGTTTGTGATAAATTAGGGGCTTTTTTAGAATGAAGGTATTTATACAGTGCAACCGCTTCTTCGGCTGGTTCCCCTTCACCTTGTGTTGACGCTACAATAACCAACACTTTCTCTTGGTTGATTTGCTTGAATTTATAATCCCCTGCATTCACTAAGTTCACACTAATTTTTTCAGCAACCAAGCGCTCTCTGAGCTGCTCTGATAGGCGACGTGCATTTCCTGTCTGTGAAGCTGAGATAATTGTGATAGTGTCTTGCGTAACTGCAGGCGTACTGACCGATGCATCAACTTGCGTATTTTGATTTACCACTCCCCACAAATACCCAGAAAGCCATGCGAGTTGATGAGATGAAAAATCATCAACGGCCGTCTGTAAACGTGTTAATTGCTCAACAGATATTGGCAGCGCCGCTAATGGCGGCTGTTTTTTTGTCATTATCTTGTAACCCCAGCGTTATTCATCTTTGATTTAAAAAAACGATGCCATGTCATTACCCCAGAAAAGACCGACAACCTAATACCTGCCCATTCCCCCAAATAATTAGGGTAATAAAGCAAAAAATACCGCAGTACCTGAAACATATAGGGTATGCCGTTAGGTTATAACAACCCTAGATAATGGGATAAGAAACGATAGCCATAATTAATAACTAAAAAGCCTAAAGCAATTAACTGATGGATCATATTGATAAAAGCGGTTAACGCTATTTTAGTAATTAAAGATATTTTCACCTAAAAATGCAGTACAATACGCTGTTTATTCACAACAAGGAGCCACATATGAGCACAACAATCTATAAAGATTTCACTTTCGAAGCCGCCCACAAACTTCCTCATGTACCAGAGGGTCATAAGTGTGGCCGACTCCATGGCCATTCTTTCATGGTGCGTTTAGAAATCACCGGTGAAGTCGACTCACATAGTGGTTGGATTATTGATTTCTCCGATGTAAAAGCCGCTTTTAAGCCTATTTGGGAACGCTTAGACCATCACTATTTAAATGATATAGAAGGGTTAGAAAACCCAACTAGTGAGGTGTTAGCCCAGTGGATTTGGCAACAAACTAAGCCTTTACTACCATTATTAAGTGCGGTTACTGTAAAAGAAACCTGCAATGCAGGCTGCGTCTATCGCGGGGAAGCTTAAAAGTTAATGCGTTAAAAAAGTCACATAACATAGGGATACACGCTCCTCAGACCGCTGACTTAGCGGCAAGCCTAATAGGTTTTGAACATAAATGAGGGGCTAAATCCCTATATCCTCACTTTCGACTCATCACCCATCACTCATCACCAATATCAATGCCCAACGCTGTATAGAAAGCTTCCTGACTGCCTTTTACAGGCTAAATCCTAAAGATCCATACGTTATTAAGGTCGAGATTAAGGCAATAAATCAGTGGCTGATATTCCCCCCTTAACATTAAGGATATAAAAACATTTATTTGACATAGTGCATCAAATTATAACCTGATCTATTATTTATCATTATTTACTTTTAATAAGGCAGGGAAAATGAATCTATTTCAACAAACACCTAAGTCCAGAAGGCGCTATGGGCTGGCAGCATTTATCGGTTTAATTGCAGGTATTGTCTCTTCGTTTGTCAAGTGGGGCGCTGAAGTTCCATTACCCCCAAGAAGTCCAACGGATATGTTTAATGCCGCTTGTTCACCTGAAACACTGATTCGTGCAGCAGAACAAATTGACTGCTCACGCAATTTCCTCAATCCACCTTATATTTTCTTAAGAGATTGGTTAGGAATTGCAGATCCTAACTCTGCAGTTTATACCTTTGCTGGGCACGTTTTTAACTCTGTGGGTGTTACTCACATCATATTTTCTATCGTGTTTGCGGTCGGGTATTGCATTGTTGCTGAAATATTCCCTAAAATTAAGCTATGGCAAGGGTTGTTAGCAGGTGCACTGGCGCAATTATTTGTCCACATGATTTCATTCCCTCTAATGGGGCTCACCCCTCCACTTTTCGACCTGCCATGGTATGAGAATGTGTCAGAAATATTTGGTCATTTAATTTGGTTTTGGTCTATTGAAATTATCCGCCGTGACTTACGTAACCGTATTACTCACGAGCCAGATCCTGAAGTACCATTAAACCAACCATTTAGATAATTTAAAGACCCCCAATAAGCGTTTTCAAACTATTGGGGGTTACTGCTAGGTTATCGCTATTTTTATTATTGAATATCCAAATACTTATGTGTCTGAATCGATAACCGCCAGTTACGTTGAATGCAGGTTGCAATACACAATTTTGTTGCTGCCGCCTTTTGGCTAATTGGCTGCAATGCCACTGATGGAGAGGGCTCGACAGTACGTAATGCTAAAATTTTCTCAAGAGCCTCAATATCTTTTTCGCGAGCAACAGGATGCTTAATTTCATTAGCACGATTTACTGCTTGGCTGATCACCTGTAACCCTCCTTTCATACCGACTTTTGGTGATACGGTAACCCATGTGTTATCTGTGCATTGAATAGGGTATGTGCCGCTAGTTTCAATTTGGCATTGATATCCGTGTTGTTCTAATATCCCAGTCAGTGGCTGTAAATCATAAATACAAGGCTCACCGCCGGTAATAACAATATGCTGTGCGCTGAAGTGTTTTTCTTTCATTAATTGAATCAATGCCTCACCGCTTGCCATGGCCCATAAATCTGAATCAATCGTTTTAAGTGCGATATCCCCTAGGGTCGATTCTTTATCTTGTTCTTTTTCCCATGTTTGTTTGGTATCACACCAGCTACATCCAACTGGGCAGCCCTGTAAACGAATAAACACAGCAGGAACACCAGTAAAAACCCCCTCTCCCTGAATGGTTTGGAAAATTTCATTAATTGGGTATTTCATATCACTCCTAAAATAGTTAGCTAAGCACGCATTATATTGCAGATATCTATCTCACGAACAAGGAAGTTTGTGATAATGTAGCCACCTTAGGGTTCAATAAAGTACGTCCGACTGAATAAACAATACCGAAAGCATATTCGGAACAACATATCGAACGAAGAAAAAGACAGGAAAAGACATGCAAAGTAGTGAACAAAATCAACTCAGAAAGGGGCTGAGTGTTCGGCACATTCGCTTTATGGCTCTAGGGTCAGCGATTGGTACCGGCTTATTTTATGGTTCTGCTTCTGCCATTCAAGCGGCAGGTCCAGCAGTTTTACTCGCTTATATGGTCGGTGGTGCCGCTGTATTTATGGTCATGCGAGCCTTAGGCGAGATGGCAGTGCATCACCCAGTACCCGGTTCATTCTCTCACTACGCTAGCCATTACATGGGCCCCCTCGCTGGTTTTTTGACTGGCTGGAACTACGTATTTGAAATGTTAGTCGTGTGCTTGGCTGATATTACCGCTTTCGGGATGTACATGGGGTTCTGGTTTCCACATGTTGACCAATGGGTATGGGTATTAAGTATCGTGCTATTTATTGGTGCGCTCAATTTATGCCATGTTAAAATTTTCGGTGAAATGGAATTTTGGCTGTCTATCGTGAAAGTCTCCGCAATCATCGCAATGATTGTTGGTGGTACCTTCTTAATGTTCTACGGTTTCGGCCAAGAAACTGACCATGCGGTAGGTATCCAAAATCTCTGGGAACACGGTGGCTTTATGCCTAACGGTATTGAAGGTGTTATTGCATCCTTAGCTATCGTAATGTTCGCCTTTGGGGGTATCGAAGTGATCGGTATTACCGCCAGTGAAGCACAAAATCCAGAAAAAACTATTCCTAAAGCAATCAATGCAGTACCCATTCGTATTTTATTATTCTATGGGTTAACACTTTTTATTCTGATGTGCATCTATCCGTGGAATCAAATTGGTCAGAATGGCAGCCCATTCGTCCAAATTTTTGATAGCTTAGGTATTCAATCAGCGGCAAATATCTTAAATATCGTGGTGATCACAGCAGCCGTCTCAGCTATCAATAGTGATATTTTTGGTGCTGGTCGTATGATGTATGGTATGGCTCAAGACAAGCAGGCACCAAAAGTCTTTACCAAGTTAACGAAAAGTGGGGTGCCTTGGGTCACTGTGATGGTGATGTCCGTGGTAATGTTACTCGGCGTGTATTTGAACTACCTACTTCCAGAAAAAATCTTTGTGATTATTGCATCAATCGCAACCTTTGCAACTGTTTGGGTCTGGTTAATGATCCTACTTTCTCATGTCGCAATGCGTCGCCAAATGAGCGCTGAAGAAGTTAAAAAACTCAAATTCCCAGTTCCATTTTGGCCGATTGGTCCTGCAATTACTATTGCATTTATGGTCTTTGTTATTGCGCTACTTGGCTTCTTTAAAGATACACAAGTTGCCCTTCTCGTCGGGTTTGCATGGGTCGCTATATTGAGCGTCACCTTCTTTGTCATGCGTAAATTTCAAAAATCTTAATCGACTAAAGTATTCGTAAAGTGAATTTAGGCCCTATATTTATATGATATAGGGCCTTTTGTTACCTATAGTGGTATCAAATGAGCGCTTGCTTAATATCGGCAATCAAATCATTAGCGCTTTCTAACCCAACTGATAAACGAATAAGCCCATCACTAATCCCATACTGTTTTCGTTCCTCAGCAGTGTAAGTAGAATGGGTCATACTTGCAGGGTGCTGAGCCAATGACTCACAATCACCTAAGCTAACCGCACAAGAAAATAGCTGTAGACGGTTCAGAAACTGCTTACCCGCCTCAAGGCCCCCTTTAAGTTCAAAAGCAATCATTCCCCCGGGTAGCTTCATCTGCTTTTTAGCTAATGAGTATTGCGGAAAACTCGGTAAACCTGGATACATAACCTGAGAAACTTCAGATAACGAAGCCAAATATTCTGCAACTTTCTGTGCATTCTCAACCACCCTTTCCATTCTGATTGGCAGTGTTTTCATTCCTCGCAATATCAGGTTTGCATCATGAGGGGATAAACATGCTCCAGTCATATCTTTCAGGCCAACCAATCTGATTTGCTTCGCTAATTCCTCAGTTGTTATAACAGCGCCAGCCATCACATCACCATGTCCATTCATATATTTCGTTAATGAATGAACAACGATATCCGCCCCAAGCTCAAGTGGTTTTTGAATGTAAGGAGTACTATAGGTATTATCTACTGTCACCAATATTTCTTGGTTATTTGCAAGGTTATATTGATGAACGATATTACTCACAGCATTAATATCAACTAAGCGCATATTTGGGTTTGCAGGTGACTCGAAAAATATCATCTTTGTTTTTTCAGTGAGTTCCTGTGCCACATTATTTGGGTCACTCATATCAATGTGACGAACTTTGACACCAAATTTAGCTAACCCATGATGAAAGAATGCATATGTACAGCCATAAACCGTCATATCAACTAACAGCTCATCTCCTGGGCTTAGTAAGGTCCAAAGAGTCGATGTTATTGCCCCCATCCCTGAAGAAAATACAATTGCTGCATTTCCCTCTTCTAAATCAGCAAGCCGCTTTTCCAACAAACTTAATGTTGGGTTATTTATTCGTGTATAAATATACCCATCCGATTCACCGCTAAAACAAGCGGCACCTTCTTCAACACTATCAAATACGTAAGTTGACGTTTGATAAATAGGAGAAGCGAGTGATCCTAAATTTTCGGCTGCATCATAGTAATTATGTATCACACGCGTATCAAAAGAATACAATTTATCTAATATCATACCACCTCCGAAATATTATCCCTCTTGGGGGGAAGACAATCGAGAACCCATTATTTGCAAGGTTCGTAAAACGGTACTAATTCCACGTAATGTATTTGGATCTTTTAATAAAGCATACACCGAACGAAAATTTGGATTTTTACTATTATATATTTCCTCCATTTTAGCCATATTATATGCAGTGCCGAATTCCCAGACTGGCGCTAGAGTATCCTCAAATGAGTTTGCCAGTTTTTCTACCGTGCTATTATCAGTAATGTCAATAAGGTCAGAAATTAGAGAAAGTAAATCAACAATATTATCTAAACGATTCAATTGTAATAGCGGTGCTAATTTGTCTGCGAAATGATCACCCGACTCAGAATTAAGAAGTTCAACTAGTTTACTTTGATTTTCATTATTAGACATTTTGATTTCCTCCTTAAACTAAGCCACGAATAGCAGCCCAATAAATACCTCTATTAAAGCCATTTCTTAGTAATCCCCCTAATTTAGTCGGAGGCGTAGGAATAACATCGTGTTTATAATCGTATTGTAAAGGCATCCCTGCCGTTAATCCCATTTGAGCAACAGCTTGAACTCGCCCATCATAGATAGCTGCGGGATAACCATAAATTAATTCTCCGCAGATATTATCAGCTATAATTGCAGCCTGATTATGGCAACTTCCACCTGCTTTACTGATCGGTAAATCAACAGTATCACCTATAACATAAACACCATCTACACCATAAACTTGCATAGTTTCGTGATCAGTTGGCAGCCATCCTTCACCATTATTATGCTCACTTAATCCGGTATTAATAACTGCCTCAACCGCGGTAATTGGCGGAGTACTGATCAATAAGTCGAAATTTTGCTCATCACCTTCTTTCGAATAAGCTATTTTTTTATCTGGATCAACTTTATCTAAAGTAAACCCTCTCTGAGCTTTAATATTTTTAGCAGTAAATACTTCAGGAATAACTTCACAAACAGGTTGTTGCATGAATAAACAGTTACGCAATAATTGTGAAACTGTTGGATAGGTATAAACGATTTCAATACTATCCCTAACTCGACGTTTACGTAAAAATTCATCAATCATTAAAGTTGTTTCCATCGGTGCGATACCACACTGATGGGGTACATTTGGCGTTTCAGGGAATGATACCGTAATAAAAATTCGACCTTTTTCAATCTTAGCCAATTGGTCAGCTAGCTTTCTCGATGCATCATAAGCATAAAAATGGTTACCAATATCCTTTAAACCTTCAATGCGCTCAGGTTTCGGCACGCAACCTGTCGCAATAACAAGAAAATCATAATTATATTTTTTTCCATCCTTTGAGTTTAGCGCTTTATTTTTAAAATCAAAGGACTCAATTTTATCAATGGCTAACTCTATTTCAGGTCTTAGCAATTCTCTTTCAGGGCGACTCAGTTCATCCTTAAAAAATAAATTAAAAGCAACATACATAAATGCAGGTTTATAATAATGGATTGGATTATCAGTAATTAATGTTATTTTTATTTTCTTCGAAAAAATTTCTTTACTCAATTTTCTGGCAAGTGTATTCGCTAGCATCGTTCCACCAGTCCCACCGCCTACAATAATTATATTTTTCATTACATTAACCACCGTATATATAATTAATTAAGTTTTATACGCTATGCCTACCAGTTATAAATATAGCCCATGGAAAATTAATTCCAATACAATAATTAGGGTATAGTTTAAAAAACAACAAATAAAACTAATCACTTATATATATATAACCTGACGAATAAGTTAATTATGGAAATTATAATTATGAGAATTATATTACATAAAAACAATTTCATTTAATAAGAATAATGTCCAACAATATCCCAACGAAATAAAACATCTTCAGCAACTTGGCCATATCCTATATTGTGCATAACTAAATAACTTTGTGTACTTGGTGACTTTATCGAAGTTACAACACCGATATGTGGCCGACCATTATCTAAACGCCATGAGACAATATCGCCAGGCACATAATCACTGGCACTCTTTGAAATAGGCTTATTTTTCCCTTTACGTGAAAAAAAAGCCTCTAAATTAGGCACGCGACGATGATCAATATTTGTATCTGGCTTACGTAATCCCCATATACGTTGGCTGGGATATTGGCTAAAGTTTGCTTTCATGTCTTCATGTACTAATTTTTGTAAATCAATACCAATTTTTCGGTAGCTTCGTATAACTACATCAGAACAAACACCATATTGTTCGGGCACATCACCATTTGGATAAGAAATTTGTCGATAAGATGAGTCATAAATAACTAAACGAGGCAACTGTTCAGCATGTTTTGCCAACAATAAGCTAGACCCATTAGCTATTTGTGCAAAAAAGAAAAGAATGTATAAAAACGATGATTTCAATCTGATATTCCCTATAAAAGTAGTTCATCGAATCTACAATTAAATACGAGGGAAAATAAGGGAGATAATCTTAATTACTTAGAAAGCGTAAATTTGGTCATAATAGGGTTATGATCAGAAGCATCTGTTGGTAGTACAATGCTGTTTTTAACCTTCAATCCACGATAAAATACGTAATCTAAAGGGCGCCCAAAGGCCTTAGTACGGTAATCATCATTAAATGCAATTTCTTTTAAACCAACACTACGAATAAACCGTTTTAATGCATTTACTCGTTGCCTGCTCCATGCATTAAAATCACCCGCAAGGATCACTGGGCCAACATGTTTAGCAATATGAATTCCCAGCTTACTTAATTGCCGAGTATAAACATCCACACCAAAGCTGAAGTTAATTGCATGCACATTTGCTACCATCAAGTGTTTTCCATTTGGTAACGGATAAACCGTAATCAGTGCAGATTTAGCTAGCCGTAAAAGTGGCTCTTTTTCTCGTAAAGGACAGCAGTATATCGGATGTGAAGCTGCAAGAGTCATCACTCCAGCAGGGTGAGGCGAGAAAGGTAATGCAGGTACTTGATCAGCGATTAATTTATGTGATGCCGCAAAAGATATTAGCTCAGGTGACATTTGAGCCTCTTGCAGCAAGATTAGTTTTCTATCTTTCACTAATTCGTTAAGGGTGTGTTTCCAATTTGGACGTTGCTGTTTGTAAATATTCCATGTAACCACATCAAGAGTTTCACCCGCTGCAAACAGTGGTAAACCGATTGGAAGTGATTCACCTAACATATGAACAGGCATCGGCTGAATACGTTTAGCGGGCTCACCTGCAATATACCGAACAGAATAGGTTCTTTTCGCCAAATTTGAAGTCCCTATATCACAGAAAAATAATGAAAATTTTATACTTTTTGATTAGTTACTATAGGTAGTATATCAAATTTGAGATGTTATAGCTTATCAAATTTAACACAACCACTAACTTACCCATAAGGCCTTTAAGTTTTACACTAAAACTATAAAATGGATAATATTGAATTAGTGGCTATTCATACCACTTACCTTCTTTTATCCTCACCCTCTAAATAATACGTGAGTTGTTACTCACTACTTTATATCGTGAGCTGCCATTGACGGTAGTTATATTCATGACTAATGACCCTACGAAGAGGAATAACATCAACAATAAATTAGTTTCCCCCAAACGCAAAAAAGCCACCCAATGGGTGGCTTTCTCACTAATTGAATGTCTGGCAGTTCCCTACTCTCACATGGGGAGACCCCACACTACCATCGGCGCTACGGCGTTTCACTGCTGAGTTCGGCATGGGGTCAGGTGGGACCACCGCGCTATTGCCGCCAGACAAATTCTGTGTATTCCCGTTTAATCTCACTTTCGTGCACTAAACCAGAACATTAATCTCGAACAAGCTGCTGTGTCCTTCACCTCTCGGCTTCTCACGCTTATTGAATCAACATAATCTCTCTAAAACACCTTCGGTGTTGTCAGGTTAAGCCTCACGGTTCATTAGTATTGGTTAGCTCAACGTATCGCTACGCTTACACACCCAACCTATCAACGTCTTAGTCTTAAACGTTCCTTTAGGACCCTTAAAGAGTCAGGGAAGACTCATCTCAAGGCAAGTTTCCCGCTTAGATGCTTTCAGCGGTTATCTCTTCCGCACTTAGCTACCGGGCAATGCCATTGGCATGACAACCCGAACACCAGTGGTGCGTCCACTCCGGTCCTCTCGTACTAGGAGCAGCCCCTTTCAATCTTCCAACGCCCACGGCAGATAGGGACCGAACTGTCTCACGACGTTCTAAACCCAGCTCGCGTACCACTTTAAACGGCGAACAGCCGTACCCTTGGGACCTACTTCAGCCCCAGGATGTGATGAGCCGACATCGAGGTGCCAAACACCGCCGTCGATATGAACTCTTGGGCGGTATCAGCCTGTTATCCCCGGAGTACCTTTTATCCGTTGAGCGATGGCCCTTCCATTCAGAACCACCGGATCACTAAGACCTACTTTCGTACCTGCTCGAGCCGTCACTCTCGCAGTCAAGCTGGCTTATGCCTTTGCACTAACCGCATGATGTCCGACCATGCTTAGCCAACCTTCGTGCTCCTCCGTTACTCTTTGGGAGGAGACCGCCCCAGTCAAACTACCCACCAGACACTGTCCGCACCCCGGATAACGGGGCTACGTTAGAACATCAAACATTAAAGGGTGGTATTTCAAGGTTGGCTCCATGCAGACTGGCGTCCACACTTCAAAGCCTCCCACCTATCCTACACATCAAGGCTCAATGTTCAGTGTCAAGCTATAGTAAAGGTTCACGGGGTCTTTCCGTCTTGCCGCGGGTACACTGCATCTTCACAGCGAGTTCAATTTCACTGAGTCTCGGGTGGAGACAGCCTGGCCATCATTACGCCATTCGTGCAGGTCGGAACTTACCCGACAAGGAATTTCGCTACCTTAGGACCGTTATAGTTACGGCCGCCGTTTACTGGGGCTTCGATCAAGAGCTTCTCCTTACGGATAACCCCATCAATTAACCTTCCAGCACCGGGCAGGCGTCACACCGTATACGTCCACTTTCGTGTTTGCACAGTGCTGTGTTTTTAATAAACAGTTGCAGCCAGCTGGTATCTGCGACTGGCTTCAGCTCCATCCGCGAGGGACTTCACCTAGCGCCAGCGTGCCTTCTCCCGAAGTTACGGCACCATTTTGCCTAGTTCCTTCACCCGAGTTCTCTCAAGCGCCTGAGTATTCTCTACCTGACCACCTGTGTCGGTTTGGGGTACGATTAATGATAATCTAGAGCTTAGAGGCTTTTCCTGGAAGCGGGGCATGAGCTACTTCATCACCGTAGTGACTCGTCGTCGGACCTCAGCATATAGTGAACCGGATTTGCCTAATTCACCTGCCTACATCCTTAAACCGGGACAACCGTCGCCCGGATAGCCTAGCCTTCTCCGTCCCCCCATCGCAATTATCACCAGTACGGGAATATTAACCCGTTTCCCATCGACTACGCATTTCTGCCTCGCCTTAGGGGTCGACTCACCCTGCCCCGATTAACGTTGGACAGGAACCCTTGGTCTTCCGGCGTGCGGGTTTTTCACCCGCATTATCGTTACTTATGTCAGCATTCGCACTTCTGATACCTCCAGCATACCTCGCAGTACACCTTCACAGGCTTACAGAACGCTCCCCTACCCAACGAACGTATCCTTAAACTGACTGTCTGACGTTTCCGCCTCGACTTTGTTGAACGCATTGACGTCGCGTTGCTCCGTCAATCGTTTTGATACTATTGAATATCACTTAATCAGTTTAAGTGATACGTTCGCTGCCGCAGCTTCGGTGCATAGTTTAGCCCCGTTACATCTTCCGCGCAGGCCGACTCGACCAGTGAGCTATTACGCTTTCTTTAAATGATGGCTGCTTCTAAGCCAACATCCTGGCTGTCTGAGCCTTCCCACTTCGTTTCCCACTTAACTATGACTTTGGGACCTTAGCTGGCGGTCTGGGTTGTTTCCCTCTTCACGACGAACGTTAGCACCCGCCGTGTGTCTCCCGTGATAACATTCTTCGGTATTCGTAGTTTGCATCGAGTTGGTAAGTCGGGATGACCCCCTAGTCGAAACAGTGCTCTACCCCCGAAGATGAGTTCACGAGGCGCTACCTAAATAGCTTTCGGGGAGAACCAGCTATCTCCCGGTTTGATTGGCCTTTCACCCCCAGCCACAAGTCATCCGCTAATTTTTCAACATTAGTCGGTTCGGTCCTCCAGTTAGTGTTACCCAACCTTCAACCTGCCCATGGCTAGATCACCGGGTTTCGGGTCTATACCCTGCAACTTATTCGCCCAGTTAAGACTCGGTTTCCCTACGGCTCCCCTATACGGTTAACCTTGCTACAGAATATAAGTCGCTGACCCATTATACAAAAGGTACGCAGTCACCCCACCCCAAAGCACATTCACTGCTTGTTTTGTGTGTTGGGCGTCGCAAAAAACGCTCCGCCAACGCGTGTTGAATGTCACTTCAAAGTTGTCCTCAACACCAGAAAATGCTTTGGTGGTGGGGCTCCCACTGCTTGTACGTACACGGTTTCAGGTTCTATTTCACTCCCCTCGCCGGGGTTCTTTTCGCCTTTCCCTCACGGTACTGGTTCACTATCGGTCAATCAGGAGTATTTAGCCTTGGAGGATGGTCCCCCCATATTCAGACAGGATAACACGTGTCCCGCCCTACTCGTCGAGTTCACAACACTAACACCTTCGGATACGGGGCTATCACCCTTTACTGCCGGCCTTTCCAGGCCGTTCTCCTGATGCTAATGCTGATTAAGACTCTGGGCTGCTCCCCGTTCGCTCGCCGCTACTAGGGGAATCTCGGTTGATTTCTTTTCCTCGGGGTACTGAGATGTTTCAGTTCCCCCGGTTCGCTTCGTTTGACTATGTATTCATCAAACGATAGTGCAACGAATTGCACTGGGTTTCCCCATTCGGAAATCGTCGGTTATCACGGTTCATATCACCTTACCGACGCTTATCGCAGATTAGCACGTCCTTCATCGCCTCTGATTGCCTAGGCATCCACCGTGTACGCTTAGTCGCTTAACCTCACAACCCGAAGGTGTCTTCTTACAACGAGTGACTGTGCTTCATGATTTCGGCGTTAGTCCGTGCGCGCAATGCTCACGTACGTTAAGTACGCTGCGCTTGCTGTGCGCGGGCTGCCTTGAACTCATGTCGCTCGTCGACTCGATAGTTCAAAGTACACTATTCAAGTTGAGATTTTTGAGAGACTCTCACATTGTTTAAGCGATAAACAATGTGCGTTGTTTTCAATTTTCAGCTTGTTCCAGATTGTTAAAGAGCATAATTATTCGCAATAGACTATTTCACTAATCTATTCTGAATAATCAGAAAAATTTATGGTGGAGCTAAGCGGGATCGAACCGCTGACCTCCTGCGTGCAAGGCAGGCGCTCTCCCAGCTGAGCTATAGCCCCATAAAGGTATTTTTCGGTATCGTTTCTTTTTATGAAAGAAATTAGTTATAAATCGAATTTAGACAAGGCATAACATGGCGACGTTTACGCTAGGTAAACGAGCTAGGTTATAACGAAGCATCAATTCGATTTTGGTAGGCCTGAGTGGACTTGAACCACCGACCTCACCCTTATCAGGGGTGCGCTCTAACCACCTGAGCTACAAGCCTATCGATACCGCTACTCTATTTCATCAGACAATCTGTGTGAGCACTTCACAAAAACACTTCAATGGTAAGGAGGTGATCCAACCGCAGGTTCCCCTACGGTTACCTTGTTACGACTTCACCCCAGTCATGAATCACAAAGTGGTAAGCGCCCTCCCGAAGGTTAAGCTACCTACTTCTTTTGCAACCCACTCCCATGGTGTGACGGGCGGTGTGTACAAGGCCCGGGAACGTATTCACCGTAGCATTCTGATCTACGATTACTAGCGATTCCGACTTCATGGAGTCGAGTTGCAGACTCCAATCCGGACTACGACGTACTTTATGAGTTCCGCTTGCTCTCGCGAGGTCGCTTCTCTTTGTATACGCCATTGTAGCACGTGTGTAGCCCTACTCGTAAGGGCCATGATGACTTGACGTCATCCCCACCTTCCTCCGGTTTATCACCGGCAGTCTCCTTTGAGTTCCCGACCGAATCGCTGGCAACAAAGGATAAGGGTTGCGCTCGTTGCGGGACTTAACCCAACATTTCACAACACGAGCTGACGACAGCCATGCAGCACCTGTCTCAGAGTTCCCGAAGGCACTAAAGCATCTCTGCTAAATTCTCTGGATGTCAAGAGTAGGTAAGGTTCTTCGCGTTGCATCGAATTAAACCACATGCTCCACCGCTTGTGCGGGCCCCCGTCAATTCATTTGAGTTTTAACCTTGCGGCCGTACTCCCCAGGCGGTCGATTTAACGCGTTAGCTCCGAAAGCCACTCCTCAAGGGAACAACCTTCAAATCGACATCGTTTACAGCGTGGACTACCAGGGTATCTAATCCTGTTTGCTCCCCACGCTTTCGCACCTGAGCGTCAGTCTTTGTCCAGGGGGCCGCCTTCGCCACCGGTATTCCTCCACATCTCTACGCATTTCACCGCTACACATGGAATTCTACCCCCCTCTACAAGACTCTAGCTGACCAGTCTTAGATGCCATTCCCAGGTTAAGCCCGGGGATTTCACATCTAACTTAATCAACCGCCTGCGTGCGCTTTACGCCCAGTAATTCCGATTAACGCTTGCACCCTCCGTATTACCGCGGCTGCTGGCACGGAGTTAGCCGGTGCTTCTTCTGTCGGTAACGTCAATCGTTGATGATATTAGCATCAACGCCTTCCTCCCGACTGAAAGTACTTTACAACCCTAGGGCCTTCTTCATACACGCGGCATGGCTGCATCAGGCTTGCGCCCATTGTGCAATATTCCCCACTGCTGCCTCCCGTAGGAGTCTGGGCCGTGTCTCAGTCCCAGTGTGGCTGATCATCCTCTCAGACCAGCTAGGGATCGTCGCCTAGGTGAGCCATTACCTCACCTACTAGCTAATCCCATATGGGTTCATCCGATAGCGCAAGGACCGAAGTTCCCCTGCTTTGCTCCTGAGAGATTATGCGGTATTAGCTACCGTTTCCAGTAGTTATCCCCCTCTATCGGGCAGATCCCCATACATTACTCACCCGTCCGCCGCTCGTCAGCGAGAAGCAAGCTTCCCCTGTTACCGCTCGACTTGCATGTGTTAGGCCTGCCGCCAGCGTTCAATCTGAGCCATGATCAAACTCTTCAATTAAAAAGCTTGATGCTCAAAGAATGTTTACTGTCGTTTGATTTCCGAAGAAATCAAATTACCTATTAGTTCATATATATGAATTAACGTATTAGTCACTCTTCAAGACTTAAAATCAAATATTTTTTGATAGTGTCCTGTGAGTGCCCACACAGATTGTCTGATAAATTGTTAAAGAGCGTTGCGACTAAATCTGTTGATTTTCGACTTCGAGGTCGTTGTCGCGAGGAGGCGTATAATACGTTTTCCTCTGTGAGAGTCAAGCAATTTTTTGCTTTTTCTTTTCAGAATCTCTCGCTGCCGTTTCAGTGTTCATCGCGCTTTGCGTTGTCTTGTTCCCGGTCAGTGGTGGCGCATTATAGGGAGTCAGAAAAATCTGGCAAGTGTTTTTTTGAAAATAATTTTTAAGTGATGGTATTTTATACTTTACGTACATTTCTCAAACAAAAAAAGCGGTTTTATACGTAATTTGATATAAAAAAGGTGGCTATTATTAGCCACCTTTTGATTTCACAATAACATCAATTACTGTTTAGCAACGATTTCGTCATTTTCTACATCTAAAATGACAGGTTTACCTGGCAATAACTTACCTGACAAGATTTCTTGTGCCAGAGGGTTTTCAATTTCCTGCTGAATTGCACGTTTCAACGGCCTTGCTCCGAAGATTGGGTCAAAACCAGCCTCCCCAATTTTCTCAAGTGCCGCTGGTGTTGCACTGACTTCATAACCGTGCTCTTCAAGACGTTTATATAAACGAGCCAATTGAATATTGGCAATATTCGTAATTTGCTCTTTACCTAATGGATGGAATACAACGACTTCATCTATACGGTTAATAAATTCAGGTCTGAAACTATGGGATACCACTTCCATCACCATATCTTTCATTTCTGAGTAACCAATCATGCCAAACCTTTCTTGGATTAAGTCAGAACCCAAGTTGGATGTCATGATGATTACTGTATTACGGAAGTCTACCGTTCTACCTTGCCCATCCGTTAAACGTCCATCATCAAGCACTTGTAATAAAATGTTGAAAACATCAGGGTGTGCTTTCTCAACTTCATCCAATAAAATGACTGAGTAAGGACGACGTCGAACTGCTTCAGTTAAATACCCACCTTCTTCGTAACCAACATATCCAGGAGGTGCGCCCACTAAACGTGATACCGCATGTTTTTCCATAAATTCAGACATGTCGATACGAACCATTGCATCATCGCTATCAAACATAAAGTTTGCTAACGCTTTACATAACTCAGTTTTACCTACCCCTGTTGGCCCTAAGAACATAAACGAGCCAATTGGGCGGTTCGGATCTGATAACCCTGCACGACTACGACGAATTGCATTCGATACTGCAACTACAGCTTCATCTTGTCCAATAACACGCTGATGGAGTTGCTGTTCCATACGTAACAGTTTCTCTCTTTCGCTTTCTAGCATTCGAGATACAGGAATGCCAGTCCAACGCGCTAAGATTTCTGCAATTTCAACATCTGTTACTTTATTACGTAACAGTTTCATGCTTTTACCTTCAGCTTTCGTTGCCGCTTCAAGCTGTTTTTCCAACTCTGGAATTTTACCGTATTGCAATTCGGACATTTTTGCCAAATCACCCATACGGCGTGCTTTTTCCATCTCGATACGTGTATTTTCAAGTTCAGCTTTAATATGCTGAGTACCCGTTAATGATGCTTTTTCAGCTTTCCATTCTTCTTCTAACGCAGAATATTCACGCTCTTTCTCTGCGAGCTCTTCTTCTAACATCTCAAGGCGTTTTTTACTTGCGTCATCTGATTCTTTTTTCAGCGCTTGCTGTTCGAGTTTGAGCTGAATAATACGACGTTCCAGCCTATCTAAGGATTCAGGTTTTGAATCCATTTGCATACGTAAACTTGCACCCGCTTCATCAATTAAATCAATCGCTTTATCGGGTAACATGCGGTCAGTAATATACCGATGCGATAACGTTGCCGCTGCCACAATCGCTGGGTCAGTTATTTGCACATGGTGATGCAATTCATAACGTTCTTTTAAGCCACGTAAAATAGCAATTGTGTCTTCAACGGATGGCTCTGCGACATACACTTTTTGGAAACGACGTTCTAAAGCAGGGTCTTTCTCAATGTATTGTCGATACTCATCCAATGTGGTTGCACCAACGCAGTGTAATTCACCACGAGCCAACGCAGGTTTTAACATGTTGCCCGCATCCATCGCACCATCGGCTTTACCTGCACCAACCATAGTATGTAGCTCGTCAATAAATAGAATGACGTTACCTTCCTGTTTGGCGAGGTCATTTAGAACGGCTTTCAGACGCTCCTCAAACTCACCGCGATATTTCGCACCCGCAATCAGTGCCCCCATATCTAGGGATAATACCCGTTTATTTTTTAACCCTTCTGGAATTTCACCATTTACGATACGTTGTGCTAACCCTTCAACAATCGCTGTTTTACCAACACCTGGCTCACCAATCAGCACGGGATTATTTTTAGTACGACGTTGCAATACTTGAATGGTACGACGAATTTCTTCATCTCGGCCAATCACAGGGTCTAATTTGCCTTGCTCTGCACGTTCAGTTAAATCAACCGTATATTTTTTCAAGGCTTGGCGCTGGTCTTCAGCGCTTTGGTCATTCACTTTTTCTCCACCACGCATCTGTTCTATTGCCTTTTTTAAATTATCTTTATTAACACCTGCTGCTTTGAGCATGTCTGCTAATGTCGTATTGGCTTCTAAAGCGGCGACAAGAAATAATTCTGAGGAGATAAATTCATCTCCGTGCTTTTGTGCCAGCTGATCACATAAATTCAAATGACGCATTAAGTCACTTGATGGTTGAACATCTCCCGCTACACCTTGCACTTGAGGTAAACGACCTAGCGCATCTTCGACTTTTTGCTGGAATTGTACGGCATTCACGCCTAACGTCGTCAGCAATGGACGAACGGTACCCCCTTCTTGATTAAACAGGGCACTTAATAGATGAATAGGTTCTATAAACTGGTTTTCGCGCCCAAGGGCTAGTGATTGGGCGTCAGCGAGAGCTTGCTGGAATTTATTAGTTAAACGGTCCAGACGCATAACACCTCCAATAAATGAGATTAAATTTGCTACTGGATACTAGATGAGGTCAGTTTTTAAATATTCAAGTTTTGCAAGGAATTATTTTCATAATATCCATTAATTTAGAATAAAACACCAAGACTAGGTGTTTATCCATATTAATGAAGCCATTCTGCCAGTCTTTCCTTCCCTTCGATAGGAAAAAAATCTGTTTTCATCTGTTACGGTACAAAAATCACCGCCATACACTTTCGTTACGCCAGCAGCTTGTAGTCTTTTACGCGCTAACAAATAAATATCAGCTAGATATTTATTGTTATAAGGAATAAAAGCAGAGGCTAAATCAGACGATTGATTAACAAAAGCCTCTTTGACTTCCTTGCCGACTTCAAATTTCTTAGCACCAATAGCTGGGCCAAGCCAAGCGATAATTTCATTTGCAGGACAAATAAATTGAGCAACTGTATTTTCAAGGACTCCATGACATAACCCACGCCACCCTGCATGGGCGGCGGCTACTTCCGTTCCGGCTTGATTAGTAAATAACACAGGCAAGCAATCCGCCGTCATAATGGCACAAACTTGGCCAACCTGGTTGCTATACACTGCATCCGCTTGCCTATTGTGAATTTTATTCCCAACAAGATGTAGCACATCAGTACCATGCACTTGCTCAAGCCATACAGGCTGTTGTGGTAGCTGAGCAAGTTTTTCAAGGCGTTGACGATTTTCACTGACAGCATTGGGAACATCCCCAACATGATCACCTAAATTCAAGCTATCAAAAGGTGGTTGGCTCACACCACCTGTACGAGTTGTACTACAGCTAGCTATATTTTTAGGTTGTGGCCAATCAGGGAAAATCAATGTATTCATTACCAGTCCATATCGTCTTTATGCAGTTCAGTATCTGCTTTTAGAGCTTCAATAAGCTTAACCATATCATCAGGTAACGGTGCATGCCACTCCATTTGAATACCTGAGATTGGGTGATATAAACGCAACATGGTGGCGTGCAGTGCTTGCCTATCAAAATTACGCATGACCTCTAAAAACTCCTCTGTCGCCCCTTTTAATGGACGCGGCCGCCCACCGTATAAAGGATCACCAATTAAGGGATGATTGATATGCGCCATATGAACTCGAATTTGGTGTGT
The DNA here is from genome assembly GCF_011045615.1 of Providencia sp. PROV004. Taxonomy (NCBI): domain Bacteria; kingdom Pseudomonadati; phylum Pseudomonadota; class Gammaproteobacteria; order Enterobacterales; family Morganellaceae; genus Providencia; species Providencia sp. PROV004. The sequence goes on along the minus strand of NZ_CP042859.1, from coordinate 1,084,992 downwards.
TCTACCCGTTTCCAGACGTAAACGTAAACGAGTATGAGCTCTAAAGTGTTCCATTACACGATAATGCGTTATGGCTGGTTTGCCCATTGGGTGTACAGCCATATGAGTTCGTTTAGTTGGATGGCGAGAGATAGGTTCTTCTACCATACCGCCCGCGGTCATACGACCGACCGCAACTGCTTCATATTCACGCGTAATTTCTCTACGTTGCAATGCTTCGACAAGGTGTGTTTGAGCTGGAACGGTTTTTGCGACAACCATTAAGCCTGTTGTGTCTTTATCTAAACGATGAACAATACCCGCCCTTGGCACATCTGCAATTTCAGGATAACGATATAATAACGCATTCAGAATTGTGCCATCTGGGTTTCCTGCCCCGGGGTGGACAACTAAATCACGCGGTTTATTAATAATTAGGATATCTTCATCTTCATAAATCACATTAAGTGGGATATCTTGTGGTTCCCAGCGATTATCTTCTTCAATGAGGGCATCGATTAAAATTTGTTCACTGCCGAAAACTTTTTCTTTTGGCTTATTGATAACTTTGCCATTAACCTGCACTCTATCAGCTAAAATCCATTCTTTTATGCGAGAACGTGAATAATCAGGGAACAATTCGGCCAAAGCCTGATCTAAACGTTGACCAAGCTGTGATTCAGCGATAGTTGCACTAAGTTGTACTTGTTGAGCCATAAATTAATCTACTTTTTGGTGTTTGTGTTTTGACGGCAGTGCCGTTTCATTTAAAATATATGCTATTGTAACTCGAATTTTGCCGGGAGCCTTATGGATAGACTCCCTCGAAACACTCAGAGGATAACCTACACGTGATGATACGTATGAAAAATCTGGTGGCTGCAGCCACGTTGAGCCTGATTTTAGTCGGCTGTTCCAGCACTCCTGAAGTCAGCCCTGATAGCTCCCCTGCTGAAATATATGCAACGGGTCAGCAAAAACTACAGGACGGCAATTTTAAAGCAGCGATTAAACAATTTGAAGCTCTTGATAACCGTTATCCATTTGGTCCATATGCTCAGCAGGTTCAATTAGACCTGATTTATGCATATTATAAATCAGCAGAGCTGCCAATGGCGATAGCCGCGATTGACCGTTTCATGCGTTTGAACCCAACTCATCCAAATATTGATTATGTCCTCTATATGCGAGGCTTAACCGCGATGGCCCTGGATGATAGCTTATTGCAAGGCCTCTTTGGTATTGACCGCTCAGACAGAGATCCACAGCATGCACGAGTTGCATTCAAAGATTTCAGTCAGCTAGTTCGCTACTATCCTAACAGCTTATATTCCAATGATGCGAGTAAGCGATTAGTTTACTTAAAAGACCGTTTAGCAAAATTCGATCTTTCTGTTGTCGAATACTACAACAAACGCGGTGCTTATGTCGCGGTTGTTAATCGTGTTCAACAAATGCTAAAAGACTACCCAGACACAGAAGCAACACGTAATGCCTTAGCATACATGGAAATTGCTTATAATGAGATGGGGCTAAACCAAGAAGCGAATAAAGTTGCGAGTATTATTGCTGCAAACCCACAATAATATCATCGTGAGATCGAAAACAGCGGCCAAGGCTGCTGTTTAGGTTGTTGACAAAGCGGGATAAAAGCGTGGTTTTTCCCGCTTTGTGTTATCAGCCGAAAATCAATTCATTGATTTTCCTAATTTATTTTCAATAACCGATTAAACTTGCTGCCAAACATAATATGTTTGTCCGCAGTCTGAACAGCAGCCAAGGCTGCTGTTTTCTTTGCTAACGGCGATTTAGTTGCTTGCCCATTTAGTGTGCTAATTTTAACCCAAAAAAAACTCCGGCTAATTACCGTTCCGTTAACCAACCCAGCCAGTTTCCCTTAATCAATTCATTTTGGCAATGCTTTTTCGCCCCTTTTTTACGTGAAATCACACTTCGGATGAGCGCTACTCTTCCTCTGAATGAGATGTGATCTATATCAATTTTTTCTTAGCAAGAACGGGTATTCTGAACTCAACAAAGACGGAAACAATGAGAGGTAACTATATGATAGTGAACATTACTAGCAAACAAATGGACATTACCCCAGCGATTCGTGAGCACATTGAGAGCCGTCTAACAAAACTCGATAAGTGGCAAGCATCCTTGATAAATACGCATGTTGTTTTATCAAAAGAGCCACAAGGTTTTATGGTTGATGCCAACATAAAAACAGCGACAGGAAAATTGGTCGCAAGTGCCAAGCATGAAGATATGTACGTTGCAATTAATGAACTAATTAACAAACTCGAAAGACAACTTAATAAAGTGCAACATAAAGGAGAATCAAGAAGAGCATATAATAGTGTAAAAGAAGCGAATAATACTGTTACGTTATAATTTTATATTATCTATCAACTAATCTTGAACCTTGTAAACGCGCTCGCTATGGGCGCGTTTTTTATGTTTCTGATCCTTACCTATTGACTTCTTAGTGAGTATCGGGTTTATTTAAATTGAATCGACTAAAGGTATTCATATGAATCTTAATTTTGTTTTCTTTTTCTTCTTTTTTAGCAACTCCTAATTAGGGGCTTTTGTCGTTCGAGAAAGAAAAGAAGACAAAATTAGAAAGCCCCCTCTAGGGGGCTTTTTTTATATCATAATATTAACAGGGTAGGCAGCATGGAAAACAGCACTAATTTATTGAAAGTAAGAGAAAAAATAAGTCAACTGGATAGTGAATTACTAAATCTTTTAGCAAAGCGCCGTGGTTATGCTGTTGAAGTCGCTGAAACAAAAATTGATGATAGCCGCCCTATTCGTGATAAAGACCGTGAGCGTCAGCTTCTTGATGTTTTAATCAACAAAGGCAAACCGCTAGGGCTTGATGGTTTTTATATCACCCGCCTATTCCAAATGATTATTGAGGACTCCGTTCTTACACAACAGGCGATTTTACAAAAACATTTAAATTTAACCCCGAGTGATACTGCCCGTTTCGCATTCTTAGGGCCGAAAGGTTCTTACTCACACATTGCTGCACGCCAATATTCTGCTCGCCACTTTGACCAACTGGTTGAATGCAGTTGCCATAAATTCCAAGATATTTTTTCATTAGTTGAGAGTGGGCAAGCGGAGTATGGCATTTTGCCAATAGAAAACACCAGCTCGGGTGCAATTAATGATGTTTACGATTTACTGCAAAATACATCATTATCAATCGTTGGAGAAATTCGACTCCCAATAAACCATTGTCTCTTAACAACAGGAAATACTGATCTCAGCCAGATCAAAACCGTGTATAGCCACCCTCAGCCTTTCCAGCAATGTAGCCAATACTTAGCGCAATTCCCTCACTGGGAAATAAAATATTGTGATAGTACATCAACTGCAATGCAAATGGTCGCAGACCAAAACTCACCGAGTGTAGCGGCGCTTGGAAGTGAAGCCGGCGGCGCGTTATACAATTTAAGCGTAATAGAACACAACCTCGCTAATCAGCAAATTAATATGACTCGGTTTATTGTTGTTGCACCGCAACCAATTGAAGTCACTGAACAAGTCCCCGCTAAAACAACACTACTTCTTACCACTGGCCAACAAGCTGGAGCCTTAGTTGATGCATTAGTTATTTTGAAAAATAATAAGATAATTATGAGTAAATTAGAATCTAGGCCAATTAATGGTAAGCCCTGGGAAGAGATGTTTTATGTAGATGTTCATTCAAACTTACGTTCAGATAATATGCAGCAAGCTTTGAGAGAACTTTCAACAATTACTAGATCAATTAAAATATTAGGCTGCTACCCATCCGAAAATGTGGTTCCTGTTGAACCTGAAAAGATCACGCCTTAATAAAATATAATCTGGCTGCACTTTTATCAGTGCAGCCTATTTAGCGGAAACTATATTGCTGCTTTAGGCTGATGACTCGACGATTTAACTCTGAAATAATTCACTAACTCCTTCAAATGATATGCTTGTTCATTTAAGGAGTCCGCAGCAACAACAGATTCTTCAACTAAACTCGCATTTTGTTGTGTGGTTAAATCAAGTTGCCCTACTGCACTATTAATTTGAGAGATCCCATCGCTTTGCTCACGGCTAGCTTGCCCAATTTCACGTAGTAGCGCATTCATCTCTTTTACACTATCCACCATGCCATGTATTTGCTGAGTTGCTTTTTCAACAAGTTCCATGCCTTCTTGCGTTTGTGACGATGAGTTTTCAATCAACCCGCGAATATCACTCGCTGAAGCTGCACTTTTTTGTGCTAATAATCTCACTTCCCCAGCAACAACGGCAAAGCCTCGCCCATGTTCACCGGCTCTTGCCGCTTCAACGGATGCATTCAATGCTAAGATATTAGTTTGGAATGCAATCGAGTCTATTAGGTTAATAATTTCTGTCATCTGTGATGACGAACCGTTGATTGCTCGCATTTTGTTCGTAACTTGGCTCATCATATCGCCATTATTTTGCACAACAATCGCTGCTTGATCTGCAAGCATACTTGCTTCATGGGTGTGCTCAGTCGTATTTTGAACAGTTGAAGTTATTTGCTCCATTGAACTAGCCGTTTCTTCAACTGATGCGGCTTGTTCTTCTGTACGTGCGGCAAGGTTTTGGTTCCCTGCAACAATTTGCCCTGCTGCCGCCGAAATACTTTCAGAACCTTGCTGAACCTCTTGGACGATTTCCAGCAAGTGTTCTTTCATATCATTAAGTGCATTTAGCAACACACCCGTTTCATCTTTTGAGGTGACCTGAATATCTTTAGTCAAATCCCCATTTGCAATTGACTGAGCGAAATTAACCGCATTTTCCAATGGTCTAGTAATAATAGTCGTAATATACCAACCCATTACGCAGCCCGCAGCGATACTCAAGATTGAGAGCACAGCCAGTAATAATTTATTACTTTCATAGTCTGCATTGACTTTCCGGCCGATCTCTTGCATCTGCAAGTCTTGAATTGCCATCAATGTTTGAATGTGATCTCGATAATCCCGCTGAATACTCGAAGTTTTCGTCATCATCTCATCAATCGCCGCTTGCCGATTATTTTGTTGTAAGAATACATTCATACGTGCCAGCGATGCATGGAACTGTTGGCGGATCACGCGTAAATCTGCCAAAATTTCTTTAGAACGATCATCAGTGACACTGCTTTCTAGTTTTTCTAACAACTCTGTTATTTTCAGTGTAATTTTAGCAAGCTCTTCACGGCGCTTATCACTACCTCTGTCATCAAGTAAAATCAGCTCTTGGATCCCAATAAAAGAATAAAAGTTATCCATCATCTGCCCGGCTGTCGAAGCAATAGGATAGCTTTCATAAAGTACCTGCTTCATTCCTTCATTAGCCCGGTTCATATTCGCTAAAGAAAATATTGAACTTAAGATAATAAGCGCAACAAAACCACCAAATGCTATCGTTAACTTCATACTGATTTTGAGATTTTTAAAAAACATATATTTACCACGCTAGTCATCATTTAATGAGTAGTGTTATCGGTAAAACAGATAAGATCTTTATCATATAAATCGATCTATTTATAAATATTAATTTTAAAAATTGATTAATTTGGAATTAAATAGTGAATAAATTCAATTTTAGGCTAATTAGCACATTATTCGATAGAAATTATACATATAAGTACAATTACTTATTTTAAATAAAGATTTCAAGTGAGATTAACTAAAATGGAAGAATATGGAAGACAGCGATACATTAACAGCACAGATAAAGCCCCCTACCGCAATAAAACACGATAGAGGGCGGGGATGATTATTTTCGATTATCGTTTGCTCGTTGCAGTAATGATTGGCTTTCTTTCATAAAATGATGGGCATCTTCGCCGAACCACTGGCTAACTTGATTAAATTGGTGGATAAATTCCTCTTTATCTTTTTTCTCAAGTAGCATTATTGAGTCCCCTAACAATTGGTGATACCTCCGTATCAATTCAACGTTTTCATCAGAAGACATAATAATATCTGCATACAGTTGAGGGTCTTGTGCAAACAGCCGCCCAACCATCGCGAGCTCTAAACGATAAATAGGCGATGATAAATCAAGCAGTTGCTGTAAATCGATATTTTCCTCAGCAAGATTTCGTCCATAAGTAAATGTTGTAAAGTGCCGTAATGCCTGAATAAAGCTCATATTTTTATCATGCTCTTCAGCTGATATTTCTTTCAAGCGAGCTCCCCAAACTAATAGCTGTTCAAGGAACCACTGATAAGACTCCGAGCTACGGCCATTACAATAAGCAAATACTTGCTTTGCAACGCTACCAATATCAGGGCCAAACATCGGGTGAAGTCCAAGTACGGGCCCATCATGCGCAGCTAACATCGCTTCTATGGGCTGTTGCTTAATTGACGCGATATCCATCAAGATCGTGCTTTTATCCAATTTAGGCAGTTGGTTGATCACTTGTACTGTTAAGTGAATAGGTACACTGATGATCACAACGCTCGCACCAGCAACTATAGACTCTGCTTGCGGCCAATCACCTTCATTCAATATTTTGACTTGGTAACCTGATAAAGTCAGAAGGCGGTGGAACAACCGCCCCATTTTCCCATCACCGCCCACAATCACAATGGGTCCAGCTGATGGGTTCAATGTTTTGAACCCTTTATCATTTTCACGTGCGTAAGATTCACGCATGATCCGCCTTAGAATATCCTCAATCAGATCAGGTGGGATCCCCATACGCTCAGCTTCAGCGCGACGTGCGGCCAACATACTGGTTTCGCGCTCAGGCACATAAATCGGTAAGCCATGTAAGCTTTTCACTTCACCGACTTCAGCAACCAATTGCAACCTTTTTGCTAATAAATCGAGTAACGATTTATCAACTTCATCAATTTGTTCCCGTAAATGGGATAACTCAACAGACATACCAATACCTTGATCAGCTCACTTTACTCAATTTTTGCGCACGTTGTTCAAGCACAGGTAGTAATGCCTGATGCAATTTACGCAATACCGTTTCCGTCGTTTGCCAGTTAATGCAGGCATCAGTTACTGAAACACCGTATTTCATTGAGTCACGGGCTTGTTCTGATGTTTGATTCCCTTCATTAATATGGCTTTCTAGCATAATACCTGTAATTGATTCATTACCATTAATAATTTGTTCAATAATAGAATCAACAACTAATGGCTGACGACGGTAATCTTTATTTGAGTTTCCATGGCTACAATCCACCATAAGTGATGGCTCTAAACCAGCTTTTTTCATTTCAGCTTCACAAGCCGCAATGTCCTCTGCGCTGTAGTTTGGCATTTTACCGCCACGTAAAATAACATGGCCGTTACTATTGCCTTTAGTATGTAATAAACAAACTTGGCCAGATTGGTTAATCCCCATAAAACGGTGTGGCATGGCAGCTGCTTTTAATGCATTAATTGCGGTAGATAAACTTCCATCCGTTCCATTTTTAAAACCAACTGGCATAGATAAACCCGATGCCATTTCGCGGTGTGTTTGTGACTCAGTGGTTCTTGCACCAATGGCAGACCAACTAAATAGATCCCCTAAGTATTGAGGATTGTTAGGGTCCAGTGCTTCTGTCGCTAATGGTAACCCCATGTTCACTAAATTAGTCAGCAAGTCACGAGCAATATGCAGGCCTTTTTCCATTTCAAAAGAGCCATCCATAAATGGATCACTAATCAACCCTTTCCAACCCACGGTTGTACGAGGTTTTTCAAAATACACACGCATCACAATATATAAGCTATCACTTAATTCTTCGGCTAATACTTTCAGACGCTCACCATATTCAATAGCAGCATCCACATCATGGATTGAGCAAGGGCCACATACCACGAGTAAGCGAGGGTCGCGTTGATGAATAATGTCAGCAATCACTTGGCGCGATGTCGCAATGGCATGCAGGTTGCTGCGACTCAGCGGATATTTCTCTTTCAGACTCTCAGGAGTGATTAATACCTGCTCGTCTTGAATATTCACATTGTTGAGTACATCTTTTTGCATGATCATTTTTTACCTACTTATTAGCTTATATTTGCTTAGTTTATTATTTACGTATTGTGTTTGGGTGTATGACTAATAACATACCATGCATCGTAAACAATTCAATCCATTTATGTAAAATATTTCCACACATGTAAAATATTATTTACACAACAATAGTGAATTGATAAATATATAAATTTACATAAAATTAACATTTATAATATTTAAATTAGAGTTCAACACCAATTTTTAGTAAATATTTATTTACAGATTAAGATGTTAATCTCTCAGCTATATTCTAAATAGTTCGAGTTGTAGCAAGGCGGCAAAGGAATGAGACGCTAGGAGCATACACAAGTATGTGACTAGTGCGAATGAGTGCTGCCAACACAGCTACAACTTGAAATATGACGAATATAGGTATGTGACCTGTGTGGCTGAGCGCAGCCAACACAGCTAGGACTTGAAATAAACTCTCTCAGCTATATTCTAAATAGTTCGGGGTGTAGCAAGGCGGCAAAGGAATGAGACGCTAGGAGCATGTGACTAGTGCGAATGAGTGCTGCCAACATAGCTACAACTTGAAATAAACTCTCTCAGCTATATTCAAAATAATTCGAGTTGTGGCTAGGCGTCAAACGAGGTTATCTCGGGGAGCATACATAAGTATGTGACCCGAGTAACCGAGAGAAGACAACAACGCCACAGCTTGAAGTATGACGAATATAGTGGTGAATGTAAAAAGGCCCGCAAATGCGGGCCTCTCTCATAACATAACTTTCGGATGTAGCGAAAGCGTATTACTTGGCGTTCAGACGCTCTTTGATACGAGCTGCCTTACCAGAACGCTCACGCAGGTAGTACAGTTTAGATCTGCGAACAGCACCACGACGTTTAACTGCAATGCTATCTACGACTGGTGAGTGAGTTTGGAATACACGCTCAACACCTTCGCCGTTAGAAATTTTACGAACAGTGAATGCAGAGTGCAGACCGCGGTTACGAATAGCGATAACCACGCCCTCGAATGCCTGCAGACGTTTTTTAGAGCCTTCTACGACCCATACCTTAACTTCCACGGTGTCACCCTGACGGAATGAAGGTACGTCCTGCTTCATTTGCTCTTGTTCAAGTTGTTTAATAATGTTGCTCATAATAACTCTCTTACCCTAGGTAAACTGATATGTTTAGACAATTAATTGTCTGGATTCATTTGTTGCTCAGACTGATATTCCCGTTGGAATTCAGCCAACAACATCCTCTGCTCGTCAGTCAGAGCTAGGCTTTCCAGAAGCTCAGGTCTTCTAAGCCAGGTACGGCCGAGTGATTGTTTCATGCGCCAGCTATCTATTTTAGCGTGGTTTCCTGAAAGTAAAACATCAGGAACTTGCATGCCGTCTAACACTTCAGGGCGGGTATAGTGTGGACAATCTAACAAACCATCTGCAAAAGAGTCTTCTTGGGCAGAGGCTTGATGACCAAGTACCCCCGGTATAAACCGTGAAACTGAGTCAATCAACACCATCGCGGGGAGCTCCCCACCACTGAGAACGTAATCACCGATTGACCATTCTTCGTCAACTTCGGTTTGAATGATACGCTCATCAATGCCTTCATAGCGGCCACAAACAAGAATCAATTTCTCATTGGTTGCCAGCTCGCAAACACCGTCTTGACTGAGTTTGCGCCCTTGCGGTGAAAGATAAATAACCTTTGCACCAACACCAGCCTCAGTTCTTGCTGCGTTGATTGCATCCTTAAGCGGTTGCACCATCATCAGCATGCCTGGACCACCACCATAGGGGCGATCATCAACAGTTTTGTGCCTATCGTGAGTAAAGTCACGCGGATTCCAGCACTCAAATGTTAGCAGGCCATTTTTCACTGCCCGACCAGTTACCCCGTACTCGGTTATTGCGCGGAACATTTCGGGAAACAGGCTAATTACACCAATCCACATCATTTCGTCCCACTTATCAAAACCGTTCAACCGGAGATTTAAAAACCAGGATCCCAATCCACTTCAATAAGTTTGGCATCGAGATCGACTTTCTTGATAACCTGCCCATCAAGAAACGGAACTAACCGCTCCTTGATGCCAAATGCATCTTTTAAATTCGCCTTAATGACCAGTACATCATTTGAACCGGTCTCCATCATGTCAGTGATGGTACCAAGGTCATAGCCTTGTAACGTCACTACATGGCAACCCATCAGGTCTTTCCAGTAGTATTCGTTTTCTAACTCAGGAAGTTGGGTTGAATCAACCGCAATCTCAAAGTTAGTCAAAAGCGCAGCTGCATCGCGGTCATCGACCCCGTTCAGCTTGACGATGATATCCTTGTTATGATGTTTCCAATCTTCAATTTCAATGTGTTGCCATTGACCTGAGCGTTGGATAAACCAAGGCTGATACTCAAAAATACTTTCAGCATGTTCGGTGGACGAAAAAACTTTGAGCCAACCACGAATACCGTACGCTGCACCTAATTTCCCCAATACGATTGGGTTTTCAGGTGGCTGTAGTTTAGTTTGCTTGCTCATTGTTACCACCGCGACAGATTAAGCTGCTTTCTTAGCTTGTTTGACCAGTTGTGCAACACGGTCAGAAATAGTTGCGCCTAAGCCAACCCAATGCTCAATACGGTCCAGGTCTAAACGCAGTTCTTCTGCTTGACCAGCAGCGATCGGGTTGAAGAAACCGATACGCTCAATGAAACGACCGTCACGCGCATTGCGGCTATCGGTTACAACGATTTGGTAGAACGGACGTTTTTTAGCGCCGCCACGAGATAAACGAATTGTTACCATAACATCCTCATTAGTTAACAAAACAACCAGACTCCATCGAGGGATAGAGTCCGGCTGTCATATAAAAAGCCCGAAAAGTTTACTCACTTTGACGCAAAAATCAATCAAAAGTGCGTTTTCTTTGAGGCTTTATTGCTTAACGCCCCGGAAAACCCGGAGGCATCATACCCTTCATACCGCGCATCATCTTGGCTAGACCACCTTTTTTCATTTTCTTCATCATGCGTTGCATGTCATCAAATTGTTTTAAGAGGCGGTTAACTTCTTGCACGGTAGTTCCCGAACCTGCCGCAATACGACGTTTTCGCGAACCTTTAATAATTTCAGGTTTTTCACGTTCTTTACGTGTCATGGAATTAATCATCGCTTCCATACGAACGGTGATTTTATCATCCATTTGGGACTTAACGGCATCCGGTAACTGAGACATCCCGGGCATTTTGCTCATCATGCTCGCCATACCGCCCATATTACGCATTTGCTTTAATTGACTTAAAAAGTCATTTAAATCAAAGCCATCCCCTGTTTTAAGTTTTTTAGCCAGCTTTTCAGCTTCATCGCGGTCAACTTTATGCTCAATCTCTTCAATCAGAGAAATTACATCACCCATACCGAGAATACGCGACGCGACGCGCTCTGGATGGAATGGTTCTAAGGCGTCAGTTTTTTCACCAACCCCTAGAAATTTAATGGGTTTGCCTGTAATTGCGCGAATAGAAAGCGCCGCACCGCCTCGCGCATCACCATCGACCTTGGTCAACACAACCCCAGTCAGTGGCAAGGCTTCATTAAACGCTTTCGCTGTGTTTGCCGCATCCTGTCCTGTCATCGCATCGACGACGAATAAGGTTTCAACTGGCTTAATAATGCGGTGAACTTCTTGGATTTCTTCCATCATCGCTTCGTCGACGTGCAAGCGACCCGCGGTATCTACTAACAGCACATCGTAGAATTGCAATTGTGCGTGTTTTAATGCTTTTTGAACAATAGCAGCGGGTTTTTCTTGTACTTCCGAAGGGAAAAAATCAATTCCAACACTTTCAGCTAACGTCTCTAATTGTTTAATCGCCGCGGGGCGATAAACGTCAGCAGAGACAACTAATACTTTTTTCTTTTGTTTTTCTTTTAAAAGCTTACCTAATTTTGCAACGCTGGTTGTTTTACCCGCACCTTGCAAACCCGCCATTAAAACGACCGCAGGAGGTTGTGCGGATAAATTAAGTTGGTGGTTTTCGTCCCCCATCGCGCGAGTCAGTTCATTTTGAACTATTTTGATGAACTCTTGGCCTGGTGTTAGACTTTTATTGACATCTTGCCCAACCGCATTTTCTTTAACTTTTTGAATGAATTCACGGACTACTGGCAAAGCAACGTCAGCTTCCAGCAAGGCCATGCGAACTTCGCGTAGTGTTTCTTTAATATTTTCATCAGTTAGACGCCCACGCCCACTGATATTGCGCAACGTGCGCGATAGTCTGTCAGTTAAATTATCAAACATATGTCTTAGCTCAATTCTGTTGATGGGCCGATGTCAGCCTGATCTGGTTGCTAATACAGATAATTTCAAGTGCGTGTTATCTAACAACTTGAATTATAAGCATCAATGCCTTCACAATGAGGAAGGAAAACCAACACTAAAAATAATCGCGGCAAAATAATGCCCCATTGTAACATGCCCGCAGTTTTTTCGCTGCCCCCTGTTTGAAACGGATGATACAGGTTATTATGGTTTGAATTTAATAATACGAACCAACCCCGTAGGCACATGAAGTGCTATCCGCAATGAATATATTGCGATTGGCCCGTCCAATAGTTGGAGCCTGCACTCGTACAAGTTATACTATGAAATAACTTTCCACTAAAAATGATTAACGACACTATACTATGCCCGTATATGCAGTCATAGCAGTTTGTACATACATGGTCAGTCTGTTACTGATCGTCCCCGGCCAAGTGCGTAAACAGCCGTTTTACCGCCATCTCGCGCTTTTTCTTGCCGTTGTTGCGTTAGTAACTCACGCTATTACATTGAAATTCTTGATTTTCAGTGAAGCCGAAGGACAAAACCTCACTCTGTTGAATTTAGGCTCAACAGTGAGCTTACTCATGTGTGTGATTATGACTGTTGTCGCTTACTGGGGAAAGGCTTGGTACTTAACGCCCATAGTCTATAGTTTTGCCATCATTAACTTGATGCTGTCAACGCTAATGCCTGGTGAGTTTATTACGCATCTCGAAGCTCGCGTCCCCCTGTTTGTTCACATTGGCCTCGCTTTGTTGAGCTATGCAACACTTCTTATTGCGGCTTTATATGCATTACAAGTGGCTTTAATCGACCATCAACTAAAAAACAAAACCTTAAAATTTAGTCCCGATATGCCACCGATGATGGTGATTGAACGTAAAATGTTCCATATCACTCAAGTTGGTGTCATTTTGCTAACTCTGACCTTATGCACTGGCTTTATTTATATGGATAATATTTTTGATAAAGAAAATATTCATAAATCAGTGTTATCCGTTATCGCCTGGTTTGTTTATATCACTCTACTTTGGGGGCATTTCCATGGAGGATGGCGAGGTAAGCGCGTTCTATTTTTCCATGTTGGCGGTTCAATCATCTTAACTATGGCTTTTTTTGGTAATCGTCTAATACAGGAGTTCATGGTATTTTGACGCAAATAAAGTCACTACTTTCACCACATAAGGAAACTTGTTTTGGATGATGTGTCCACGAGTACGCTAATCATCATATTGATTGTTTTAATTTTTATGTCAGCCTATTTTTCTGCATCAGAAACTGGGATGATGACGCTAAACCGTTATCGGTTAAAACATTTAGCAAAACAAGGTAATCGCTCAGCGATACGTGTTGAGAAACTGCTTAAACATCCTGACAAGCTGTTAAGCCTAGTCCTTATCGGTAACAACTTAATCAACATAGTTGCTTCCGCATTAGCCACTATTATCGGTATGCGACTATATGGTAACGCGGGTGTAGCGATGGCAACCGGGATCCTAACTTTTGTGATACTCATTTTTGCCGAAGTTATGCCAAAAACACTGGCAGCGCTGTACCCTGAAAAAATTGCATTTCCAAGTAGCTATCTCTTAAAACCATTACAAGTAGTTATGATGCCTATTGTTTGGGCATTTAATACTATTTCAGCACTACTGTTACGTTGCATTGGGGTGAAATCACTAACCGCACGAACTGATGCGGTTAATAAGGAAGAGCTACGCACCATTGTTAACGAATCAAAGCATAAAATTAGCCGCCGAAATCAAGACATGCTGATTTCCATTTTAGACTTAGACAAAGTCACAGTTGGCGATATTATGCTACCCAGGAATGAGATTGTTGGTATTGATGTCAATGATGACTGGAAATCAATTATTCGGCAGCTTACGCACTCCCCTCATGGCCGTATTGTGCTTTATCGCGATTCACTTGATGACTCTATTGGCATTTTACGCGTCCGCGAAGCGTACCGTCTCATGATGGAAAAACGTGAATTTAATAAGCAAAATCTCATTAAAGCTGCAGATAACATTTATTTTATTCCTAACAGTACACCGTTAAATGTTCAGTTAGTTAACTTCCAGCACAATAAAGAAAAACTCGGGATTATCGTTGATGAATATGGCGAGATTCAAGGTCTTATCACTGTAGAAGATATCTTAGAAGAGATAGTTGGTGATTTCACCACCTCTATGTCACCATCCTTAGCTGAAGAAGTTTTGCCACAGAGCGATGGGAGCGTTCTTGTGGACGGTTCTGCTAATATTCGTGAGCTGAATAAGGCTTTTGATTGGAATCTCCCTGTAGATGGTCCTAGGACGGTTAATGGCATGGTTTTGGAAGTCATCGGTGATATTCCACAACTTGAAGAGCAAATCGTGGTAGGACATTACCTTATCGAAGTATTAGCGATGAATGAAAATATCGTTAAGCAGGTCAGGATCACACCTCTTACTTTTAGTTCTCAAGTCCCCGACCTTTGATTTCTTCATAAACTTGCCATTAAATTCTGCTATAAAAATAAAAAGAGCCTTAATTGGCTCTTTGCATAAAGAATATTTGATAAAAACTAAACGTGTAGCTGTTCAAGTTTCTCAGCAGGTAATGCTAACTCATCGTTCTTATTGATACCAATTTCAGATGCAAGAACATTACGTGCAATTTGCTGAGCTTCTTCCAGTGAGTGCATTTTATATGTGCCGCACTGATAGACATTCAATTCAGGAATTTTGTTTTGGTCTTTCACCTGCAAAACATCTTCCATTGCTGCCTTCCATGCATTAGCAACACGCAGTTCATCGGGCTGACCAATAAGGCTCATATAAAAACCAGTACGGCACCCCATTGGTGAAATATCAATAATTTCAACACCATTACCATTGAGGTGATCACGCATAAAGCCTGCAAAGAGGTGCTCTAAAGTATGCGTCCCTTTTTCTGTCATGGCTTCTTCATTTGGTACAGTAAAACGCAAATCAAAAACCGTGATGGTATCACCACTTGGTGTTTTCATGGTCTTTGCCACACGTACAGCAGGCGCTGACATGCGAGTATGATCGACAGTAAAGCTATCTAATAATGGCATTTTGTGACCTCCTCAAAAATAAAAAATATTTTCTAAAATAAATGAAACTATTTTGAAAATGCAGAGTCTGAATTATTGAAAGACGCGCAATTTGTTATCATCCCTAATTCTCTAAGAGATTTTTTATTTGGCCACCTAGAGTGGCCATTTCTTTTAGCGTCCTGCATGAATGCGTAGATAGTCCTCAAAGCTTTCGCTCTCACTTTGTTCCATCTTCGCTTGCTTCTCTATTGAAGCCAATCGTGCTTGCTCAAATTGCTCTTCAGTTATCACTTCATACGGTTCATTCACTAACTGTTCAAAATATTTTTCAGCTAATTCTAACCCGTAGCCACCAATGCCTTTCTCTAACATTTCATCCATAACGAGCGCTGAATATGTGAGAGTTGGGTCTTTAAACATAGCGACAAATTGGTGACAAACTTCTTGATATTTTGCATCGCAACAAGTGTCTAACACTTCAGCCACGCGGATCAAGTCATTAAATAATTGCTGTCCAACTTCAACTAACGGCTTAACTTCACTACCACAACCGAAACCAATAACTTGACCTGGCTTACGACCTTCAAGGATGACACGATTCCAGTTTTGACGGCAACAGTCTAATTCTTGTGCATTCATTTCAGGCGCATCAGCGAGTACACACCATATTAAGAATAGATCAACAAAACGAGCTTGAGTTTCATTAACGCCTATTGCACTAAATGGATTGATATCAAGTGAACGGACTTCAATGTACTCAATACCACCGCGCAATAATGCATCGGAAGGTGATTCATTGCCTTTAGGAACGCGTTTCGGGCGTATTGGGGCGTAGAGCTCATTTTCAATTTGTAGCACATTGGTATTTAGTTGAATATATTTGCCGTCTTTTTTGACACCCAGTTTTTCAAATTCAGCTGAAGGCTTATGGATAGCTTTTTTCAGGTTTTCTACATATTCATCCAATTTATTGAATGTGATATTTAAATCACTTTGTGATTTATTTGTATAACCTAAGTCACTCATACGTAGAGATGTCGCATAAGGCAAGTAATACGTACCACTGTCCGTTTTATCAAATGACAGCGACGTCTCCCTATCTTTCAAAAAAGAGCCGCAAATCGCCGGAGAGGCGCCAAATAGATAAGGAATAACCCAACCAAAGCGGTAGTAATTTCTAATCAGACGTAAATAGCCTTCAGAAATTTTTTCTTTACCGCTTTCTTCATCTTCAATACCTGCCCATGCTCGCCAAAATTCAATCGGCAAAGAGAAGTTATAATGCACGCCTGCTATCGTTTGCATCAAAGCACCATAACGATTTTTAAGGCCTTCACGGTACAGCGTTTTAAACTGCCCCACATTAGAAGAGCCATATTGCGCAAGAGTGATTTTATCTTCACTTTCAATAAAGCACGGCATACTCAACGGCCACATTCTTTCATCTTGAAGGTGACGAGCTGTATAGCGGTGTAAATCTCGCAAGAAAGCCAAATTATGGCTAATGCTTTTATCTACAGGAGTAATAAATTCGAGTAGGGACTCCGCAAAATCTGTCGTGATCCATTTATGTGTTAAAGCTTTTCCCAGCCCTTCTGGATGCAAGGTCTCTGCAATTGCGCCTGTTGGGGTTACACGCAATGTTTCACGCTCTATACCACGTTGAATACCATTTAGTGTTTCTGGGTGCGCCTCTAACCATGAGAGCGCTTTCGATACGTCCGGGATCAAGTCGACCTCCCGCCTGTGATGTTAATTTATTTTATTAAGGCAATTACTTTAGCTTAAATCACATAAATTGTCGCTGTCTAGATGTGTGGTTTATGAGGGAATAAATCAAAGATGCATGGAAAATGCGATTTAGTTAATTTTATGAATGGTAATTTTAGGCAAAAAAAACTCCTCAAATGAGGAGTTTCTTAATGATGGTGCATCCGGGAGGATTCGAACCTCCGACCGCTCGGTTCGTAGCCGAGTACTCTATCCAGCTGAGCTACGGATGCAAATTCATTCGATTTTGAATCGATATATTCTCAATAACTTATCTGAGTTAAATTAAAAGGTATTATTGATATGCTAAGTTATTAGCTAAGAGATGGTGCATCCGGGAGGATTCGAACCTCCGACCGCTCGGTTCGTAGCCGAGTACTCTATCCAGCTGAGCTACGGATGCATACTTAATGCAAAGGAGTGCTGCTCTCTCAAACTTCTTTATCAACTTCTACTTCTATAAATCAACTTCTTAGTTACTGCTTTGTTTGGCTGCTAAAACCAAAACAAAACCCCATCAGATCTTCTCATAGGGTTAAAGATGGTGCATCCGGGAGGATTCGAACCTCCGACCGCTCGGTTCGTAGCCGAGTACTCTATCCAGCTGAGCTACGGATGCATAATCTAAAATGGCGGTGAGGGAGGGATTCGAACCCTCGATGCAGCTTTTGACCGCATACTCCCTTAGCAGGGGAGCGCCTTCAGCCTCTCGGCCACCTCACCATATTTTAGTTACACACGATTTGTTTTTTCAAACATCTCGTTGCTGTGTGGCGCACATATTACTTTCCTAGACTTAGAAGTCAAACAATTTTTCCAAACTTTTTGCATTCCGGTGTCTGTTTGCACATTTCACAAGCAAGATGATTAGTTTAACACCGGAAAAGATATATTTCAGCCCCTATGACACTAACTTTATAAACAAAAATACTGGAAAAAAATTATTCTACAAATGAATAAAAATATGTTCACAGGATTGATTAGCCTATATTTCAAACAAAAGGAAACAAAATTTCAGTACATGAGAACCGAAAACTAAACAATAATGTGAGTTTGATGCTAGAGAAGTATAAAAATGAAAGGATATTTTTAGAATATAATACGAGTAAGACAAGCGCCCATTCTTGCTGTGTGGTCAATCATTGGACGCTTATTCATTATTATTGATTATCTGGTTGAGTCTTTTCAGCCTGGATCCGTTGATAAATTTCTTCACGGTGAACAGAAACTTCTTTTGGCGCATTAACACCAATACGAACTTGGTTGCCTTTGACACCCAATACAGTAACTGTTACCTCATCGCCTATCATGAGTGTTTCACCAACTCGACGAGTCAGAATAAGCATTCTTTGCTCCTTGAAATATTAAAAGAGTCGGGTCTCTAGGTATCCCCCGCTATTGTCCATCACACACCGTGAAAACGTAAAGCAATGACATTCACCTAAAGCATTGATGCCATCAATACAAGCATTCTAATTATTTACAAGCAAAATATAGCACTACAAACGATACATTAACAATGCCGCAACAGATTAAAGTTGCCTCATCTTTTAATGAGGCAACTTTGTAAGTGCTTACAGGCGTGCTTCAACCCATTCTTCGACACTCGCCATAGCAGTAGGTAATGCGTTAACGTCAGTACCTCCTGCTTGAGCCATGTCTGGGCGGCCACCACCTTTACCACCAACTTGACCTGCAATGTGGGAAATCAAGTCACCTGCTTTAATTTTAGCAGTTAAATCATTAGTCACCCCAACAATCATACTGACTTTATCACCACTTGTTGTTGAAAGCACGATAATCGCTGATTTCAACTGATTTTTAAGGTCATCAACCATAGTTCTCAACAACTTAGGATCAGTATCTCCTAATTGAGTCACTAATAATTTGACGCCTTTCACGTCTTTCGCTTTGCTGCTTAGTGAAGCACTTTCTTGAGATGCTTGTTGATCTTTTAGTTGCACAATTTCTTTTTCGAGCTGGCGAGATTTTTCTAATGCCGCTTTCACTTTCTCGACAAGGCTATTCATATCACCTTTAACCAAGTGCGCAATTGCCGAAAGTTGCTCTGATTGATTGTGAATACTTTCAATTGCTGTAGTGCCTGTCGTCGCTTCAATACGACGAACACCTGCAGCCGTACCCGATTCACTCAGAATACGGAATAAACCAATATCTCCGGTACGACGCGCATGGGTACCACCACATAATTCGATAGAAAAATCACCCATACTCAGAACACGTACACGCTCTTCATATTTTTCACCAAATAATGCCATAGCGCCTTTTGCTTTTGCACCTTCTAAATCCATTAGTTCGGTTTCAATTTCTGAGTTTTTACGGATTTGCGCATTCACAATATCTTCTACTTGGCGTAGTTGGTCTTGTGTCATCGCCTCAAAATGAGAGAAGTCAAAACGCAAGTATTTATCATTAACCAATGACCCCTTTTGAGAAACATGGTCACCTAATACTTGGCGTAGTGCCGCATGCAGTAAGTGCGTTGCTGAGTGATTTAAACGGATCGCATCACGTCTAGCACTATCCACGAAAGCGGTAATTCTATGATTAACAACGAGTGATCCCGCTTCAACCTTACCAATATGCCCAATCGCTTGACCATATTTTTGCGTGTCAGTAACTTTAAAGCTCGCACTATCATTATTTAAATAACCAGTATCACCGACTTGCCCACCAGACTCTGCGTAAAATGCTGTTTTGTCTAGTATAACTAAGCCTTCTTCACCAGCATTCAAGCTATCTACAGGCTGGCCATCTTTATATAATGCAGTAATAGTAGCTTGTTGCTCATCATATTGATAACCGGAGAATTCACTGCGCTTATCAACTTTAATTAAAGAGTTATAATCTGCCCCAAAACCACTGGATTCGCGCGCACGACGACGTTGGTCCTCCATCGCTCGCTCAAAACCTTCTTCGTCGACTTTAATATTGCGTTCACGGCAAACATCTGCCGTTAAATCGATTGGGAAGCCATAGGTGTCATATAAGCGGAATGCGGCTTCACCGTCCAGAGTATCCCCTTTCAGTGAGGCAAGCTCTTCATCTAATAATTGAAGACCACGTTCTAAAGTACGAGCAAATTGTTCTTCTTCGGTCTTGAGAACTTTTTCGACCATTGCTTGCTGGCGTCCAAGTTCATCAGCCGCGGACCCCATGACGTTAATCAGTGGCGCCACTAATTTATAGAAGAAGGTATCTTTGGCACCAAGCATATAACCGTGACGAACAGCACGACGGATAATGCGACGCAGAACATAACCACGGCCTTCATTTGATGGAATAACACCATCACTTACAAGGAATGCACAAGAACGAATATGGTCAGCAATAACACGTAATGATTTATTTTCTAAATCTGTCGCACCTGTTGCTTTAGCAGCAGCAGCGATGAGATCGCGGAAAATATCAATTTCATAGTTTGAATTAACGTGCTGCAATACTGCAGAAATACGCTCTAAGCCCATTCCTGTATCGACTGAAGGTTTTGGCAGAGGCTCCATTGTCCCGTCAGACTGACGGTTAAATTGCATGAAGACCAAGTTCCAAATTTCAATATAGCGATCACCGTCTTCTTCTGGGCTTCCTGGAGGCCCCCCCCATATGTGGTCACCGTGATCATAGAAAATCTCGGTACATGGGCCACAAGGACCTGTATCACCCATCTGCCAGAAGTTATCTGACGCATATGGCGCGCCCTTGTTATCACCGATACGAATAATACGCTCAACTGGAACACCAATTTCTTTGTTCCAAATGTCATAGGCTTCATCATCAGTTGCGTAAACGGTCACCCACAGCCTTTCTTTTGGTAAGTTAAACCATTCTTCGCTAGTCAATAATTCCCAAGCAAAACGGATTGCGTCATGCTTAAAGTAATCGCCAAAGCTAAAATTGCCTAACATTTCAAAAAATGTATGGTGGCGAGCGGTATAGCCCACATTTTCTAAGTCGTTATGTTTACCACCCGCGCGCACACAGCGCTGCGCGGTTGTCGCTCGGGAATATGCTCTTTTATCCAGACCAAGAAATACATCTTTGAACTGGTTCATCCCTGCGTTTGTGAACAATAGTGTAGGGTCATTATTTGGCACTAGTGAACTACTAGAGACCACTTGATGACCTTTTGTATGAAAAAAGTCGAGAAACGCTTGACGGATCTCAGCGGTGCTTTTACTCATATTTATCCCGATATCAAGCTGGAAACAGAATTACGAATTGTTGAGATGGAATGTAACATCACCTCTAATCAACTCTCCGATTAAAAAGTGACTGATAAGATAAAGTCTCTTTGTGCAGAAGTAAAATATAGATACATCCATTCGCAGCTTTCATTGTAAAGCGTCTAGATATTTTCTGAAAGTATGTTTATACCTTGCACTGGTGTATTTTTCCACAGAAAAACTGTTCAATAAACAATTAATGTAATAGATTTAAAACAAAACAGGCGCAACCACATCAGCGGAGCGCCTATAGTTTACTTGCTAATCAATAAACTAGATTGATATTAAAATTCTTCTGGTGTTTCTTCTTCATCAGAATCATTGATAAAGTCTGTTGCCGCACTGCTAAATTCACCAGTGTGGTTTAATAACATTTCACGCAGTTTGGTATCAATTTCTTGAGCGACTTCAGGGTGCTCTTTTAAATAATTTGTTGAATTAGCTTTACCTTGGCCAATTTTATCGCCGTTATAGCTATACCAAGCCCCTGCTTTTTCAATTAATTTGTGTTTTACACCCAAATCAATTAACTCGCCGAAGGTATTAATACCTTCACCATACAAAATTTGGAATTCAGCTTGTTTAAATGGCGCTGCAACTTTGTTTTTTACCACTTTAACGCGAGTTTCACTACCGACGATTTCCTCGCCATTTTTCACTGCACCAATACGACGGATATCTAAACGAACAGATGCATAAAATTTTAATGCATTACCACCCGTTGTTGTTTCTGGGTTACCAAACATAACACCAATCTTCATACGAATTTGGTTGATAAAGATCAGTAGGGTATTAGATGTTTTTAAGTTACCCGCTAACTTACGCATTGCTTGGCTCATCATACGAGCAGCTAAGCCCATATGTGAATCACCAATTTCACCTTCAATTTCTGCTTTTGGTGTTAACGCAGCAACGGAGTCAACGATGATTACATCAACCGCACCTGAGCGAGTTAATGCATCACAAATTTCTAGCGCTTGTTCACCGGTATCAGGTTGAGAGCACAGTAAGTTATCAATATCGACGCCTAATTTTTTAGCATAGATAGGGTCTAAAGCGTGTTCAGCATCGATGAAAGCACACGTTTTACCGCTACGTTGTGCTGCTGCAATAACTTGCAGGGTTAGTGTTGTTTTACCTGAGGATTCAGGGCCGTAGATTTCAACAATACGACCTAGTGGCAAGCCACCAGCACCCAATGCAACATCAAGGGATAAGGAGCCTGTTGAGATAGTTTCAACATCCATAGAGCGGTCTTCACCAAGACGCATAATGGAACCTTTACCAAATTGTTTTTCAATTTGGCCTAATGCTGCTGCAAGTGCTTTTTGTTTGTTTTCATCAATAGCCATGTTTACTCCCTAAGTGCAATGATTTGACCACTGCAAATAAAACGATTGAATTCGGTTTGTTGAAACTGATTATACTGTATAATCATACAGTATCAAGGAAATTTTTAATTTAACTGCTTTAAAAGTGTTTCAAGTATATAAACTGTTGATTGAAAACGAACTTCGTTTCGGTTTCCTTGAAACACTCTATGTTGTGTTGTGACAAATACCGTTTGGTCTGCCTGTTTTTGCGCAAAACCAAACCATACCGTACCAACAGGTTTTTCTATACTACCGCCCCCAGGGCCTGCTATTCCACTAACTGAAACAGCGAAATCTGCACTGGCTTCTTGCAAAGCGCCTTCCGCCATTTCTGTAACAACTTGTTGGCTTACAGCACCATACCGTTGTAAAGACTCGCTCTTAACACCAATCATTTGATGCTTTGCTTCATTACTGTATGTCACAAAACCGCGCTGAAAGTAATCTGAGCTACCCGAGATATCGGTTAAAACCTTCGCAACCCAGCCCCCGGTACAAGACTCAGCGGTTGTGACTGTTTTACCCTGTTCTTTCAGTTTCAGTCCAATCTGAATACTCAGTGTTTCAAGCCGTTTCTCATCTATCATGATGCTATCTACCTTTATGCCATTTTTTTACGAGCACGATCCCAAACCCATAAACCCGCAATCGCAATTGCAAATACAGCACCAAAACCAATACCCGCATTCACAACGGATAAACCTGCTTTAATTGCCAGTGAGTACAAGCCTAACATAATCAGCATTGCACTATTTTCACCTAAATTTTGTACGGCGATCGCATTCCCTGCGCCAACGGTTTCTTTCCCTTTTTCTTGTAATAATGCATTCAATGGAACGACAAATAAACCGCCAAAAATCCCAAGAATAATTAAAATAAAATAGGATGGAATAATGTTAGTTTGCAAGGAAAGTAACACTACCATCACACCTATAATAACTCCCGCAGGGATGCATCGATAAACCGTTTTTAAGGTAATAAATTTGGCAGCAAGCCCCGCACCTGCGACTATCCCCACCGCAACCATCGCATTTAGAATGGTTGGTGTGGTGTTGTCTTGTAACCCCAACGCTACAGGCACCCATGCAACGAGCAGAAAACGCAACGTTACCCCGGCCCCCCAGAACAAGCTAGTTCCGACTAGTGAAAAACGACTCTCTTGATTCGCCCATAGCACACGGCAAGCACTGAAAAAAGACGCCATCAACAGCTTAAGATCCCAACCTTTTCCAGGCCTCGCCGCAGCTAAGTGTGGGATGAAAAAATTCGCAATAACGGCTAACGCATACAGTGCAGCACATGTACCTAACGCTAAGATTAAGTTAATATCGGACAGCATTCCTCCGACAACTGACCCCACTAAAATGGCTGCAATTGTTGAAGCCTCCATCACACCATTGGCCTTAACAAGGTTATCGCCGCCAGTGAGTTCACCGAGAATACCGTATTTAGCCGGTGAATAGGATGCTGCACCGATCCCCACTAACCCATAGCAAAGGAATGGGTTTAGGCCAAAACAAATCCCTAGTGCTCCAATAAATTTAAAGATGTTAGAAAACAACATCACTCGGCCTTTTGAAAACCTATCCGCGATTTGCCCAACAAATGGCGCTAAAATGATGTAAGTAAAAACAAACACCATTTGCAAGATAGGGTGACTCCACTCGGGGTAAAATTCGGCTTTGAGCTGGGCTAATATGGCAAATAATAATGCATTATCCGCAAATGCAGAGAGGAACTGTGAAGCCAGTACTGCTTTCATACCTCGGCTCATTAGCGGTGAATTGGAAGTGCTTTCTTGCATATTATTCATCCTTTAATGCCATTTGCTTTAATGTAACAAAATCCGTTTTACCACTACCTAGCACTGGCAACTCTTTAACAAAACGAATATCGCGTGGAACCGCTAACTCGGTTAATCCTTTACTTTTGGCTGCACTGGATAATGCGCTACGGTCTAATTCTTTATCTGTTGTGAACAAAACAAGTGCTTCACCTTTACTGCTATCTGGCTTTGTAACCACACCGTGATTTGCATTGGGAGAAATAGATGCCACCATTTGCTCGATACTTTCGAGGGAAACCATTTCTCCTGCAAGTTTAGCAAAACGTTTAACACGGCCTTTTATAGTACAGAAATTTTTATGGTCTAATTCAACGATATCACCAGTGTCGTACCAACCTTCCTCTATTTCACCTTGTGCATTTTCAGCTTGCGGTGTTTCAAGGACGCCAGGGGCTTCAACGCGCAAATACCCTTTCATAATATTTGGGCCTTTAAGCTGTAATTTACCACCCTGTTCAATTCCAGAAATTGGAATAATTCGCGCTTCCATTTCAGGTAAAATTTGCCCAACAGAGCCTTCTTTCGCGGCCATAGGGACATTGATTGATACAATTGGTGCACATTCAGTGACCCCATAACCTTCAAGAATTCGGATGCCAAATTTATCAAACCAGATTTTTTTCGTTTTATCCGATAATTTTTCTGCACCGGCAACCACATAACGTAAACGTGCGAAATCATACTGATGAGCAAACCGTGCGTAGTTACCTAAAAAGGTTGATGTTCCGAATAATACGGTGCAGTTTTTGTCATAGACTAATTCAGGAATGACTCGGTAATGCAATGGGCTTGGATAAAGGAAAACTCGGCTTCCTGAAAATAGAGGGATAAATAAACCAACCGTCAAACCAAATGCGTGAAATAACGGCAGTGACGACATAAAACGGTCACGTGGGGTGAAATCAGCGATCGTTTTTATTTGTTCTACGTTTGCCATCAAGCTAGCATGGCTGTGGACAACACCTTTTGGTGTACCTTCAGAACCAGATGTGAATAAAACAACGGCTTCATCAGACGGTTTACGAGGAAGAATGGCTTTTTTAGGGTTGAATAAGTGTTTAATAATCCATAATTTATCTTGCCATGTTACCGTATCTTTTAAATCTTCAAGATAAATCCAACTTGCTTCTGGCACTTGTTCTGGAATATGCGTTAAGTTGCCTTTTTCCAAAAATTGGCGCGAAGTAAAGACTACTTTCGCCGCAGAGGCTTTTAACGCGTTACTAATACCGTGACTGCCCGCTGTGTAATTGAGCATAGCAGGTACTCGGCCTCTCATTAAAGCACCGAAAATTGCAGCCGCGGTGACTGTCGCATTTGGCAATAATAGGCCAACTCTTTCATTTTCATGTGTATAGCGTTCAATAATACGACCAACCCCTAAGGTTTTTTTCAATAGGGATTGATATGAGTCTTCTTTAAATGCGATGTCCTCGATACAAGGCGTACGGCGCCCAAAAAACTGAACACTTTGAATAAATTCTTCAACTAATGTGACTTGTGGTAAACAAGACATACGAGCAGATTTCATGATTTGGTACAGGTGTTCACCAGCCAGAGCTCGACGCTCTACAGCCTTAGGTGCTTCAGGCATTGGGATAGCTTGTGCCGGCAAGATATGCAATGTGATCTTCGGAAACCATTTTAATGGAAAAATGCCTTTCAGACGCCCAAAATGGCTATATTGAGCCCCTTCTATACGAATAGGAACAACTTTTGCTCCAGACTTTGCGGCCACAAAAGCCGCTCCTTCGTATATTTTCATTAAAGAGCCATGAACTGAAATTCGGCCTTCTGGAAAAATAACTATCGGGCGCCCTTTTTCTACCTCTTTAACTAGATGACGAATACCTAGAGGGTTGGCAGGATCAAGAGGGACAATATCTGCATAGGGCTTAAGGCGCTTCACCATTTTTGGTGTGGCAAATGTTGAATAAACAGCAAATACAGGTTTAACAGGTAAGAAAAGTGCGATTAATACACCATCAAGGAAAGAAACATGATTAGGTGTAATCAAACATTTATCTTGATTAAACTCTTTCGCATCGCCAATAACTTGCACGCGAAACAAAAATTTAAGTACTGTTTTGACTATCTTTGCCAACATAATGAGTCCCTATACTATGATTATATTTTTATATATTAGTGTGATACAACTATACCTTTAGTGACATCTATCTTACTGAGCTACTCCCTTTGCTCTAATTAGTATATTCCGAAAACACCGCAGGCTTATTAGTCATTAGTTTAAGTTAAATCATTAAGTTGTGCGATGATATCGTCGACAGGCTGCGCAGCATCAATAATATGGTGAGCAGTCGCACGGTAGATAGGTTCCCTTTGTTGCATCACTTCTTCAATTTCTTCAATTAAAGATTTCCCGGTCAAACTTGGTCGTTGATCCGCTTGTGGCTCTGCTGCAAGGCGTTTTGCTAAAACTTCAGGATGGGTATTTAAATAAATAACAGTGCCGTTATTACGCATAATTTGCTGATTTTCTTCTGCGAGAACCAGGCCTCCGCCAGTAGAAACAATCATATTATTTTGCTTAATCGACTTAAGGACGTCAGTTTCTAGCTGACGAAAGTAATCCCAACCGTGCTGTTCAACAATTTCAGCGATACTTTTTCCCGCTTTTTCTAAAACCAATTTATCTGTATCAACAAATTGATAGCCTTTAGATTCTGCAAATTTTTTACCAATTGTGGTTTTACCCGAACCTCTTGGACCGATAATGTAAAACATTAAATTTCATCCCATCATCATGAATACTAAGCAATACTGATTACAAATTTACTTATGATAAATTGCTTAATTTGACAAATAAAAAAAGAAAGCCACACAAGTGTGGCGATAGACTGCTGCCAAACATATTATGTTTGGCAGCAATCTAATAGGTTTTGAAAATAAACTAGGAAAATCAATTTATTGATTTTTGGCTGATAACACAAAGCGGGAAAAACCACGCTTTTATCTCGCTTTGTCAACAACCTCAAGCCACACAAGTGTGGCTATCTCATCATTTTTACTCATTATGGACGACTCAAAAAGTCGCCATATCCGATCCATTTATACGTTGTTAGTGCATCTAACCCCATAGGGCCACGTGAGTGTAATTTCTGCGTACTTACTGCGACCTCTGCACCTAAACCAAACTGACCACCATCAGTAAAGCGAGTGCTTGCATTAACATATACCGCTGCTGAATCTACACATTGAACAAAATAGTCAGCTTGATGAATAGATTCTGTCAAGATAGCATCAGAATGCGCAGTACCATACTGGCGAATATGGTCAATAGCTGCGTCAATGTCATCCACAATTTCTACGTTAAGATCCAGTGATAACCACTCATCGACAAGGTTTTCAGGTTTTACATCAACAACTTTCGCTGGGCCTTGTTTTAGTAATGGAAGTGCTTTTTCACTCGCATGCAGAGTGACTTGTTGCTGCGCCATTTTTTCACTTAAAAACGGTAGGAACTCAGTCGCAATCTCTTTATGAACTAATAATGTTTCAAGTGAATTACAGGCACTTGGGCGCTGAACTTTCGCATTAATAATCACATCAATGGCTTTATTAAAATCCACCGATTTATCAACAAATGTATGGCAAACGCCAATGCCCCCGGTAATTACCGGGATCGTGGATTGCTCACGACATAATTTATGTAACCCCGCACCGCCACGAGGGATTAGCATATCAATGTAACGATCTAATTTGAGTAATTGTGCAACTAATTCACGGTCCGGATTATTAATAGCTTGTACTGCATCTGCTGGCAAGCCGCTATTTTCCAATGCTTTTTGAATAACTTCCACTACCGCAAGGTTAGTATGATGCGTCTCTTTCCCGCCACGCAAAATGACCGCATTACCTGTTTTTAAACATAACGAAGCCACATCAACGGTAACATTAGGGCGAGCTTCATAAATAACGCCAACAACTCCCAATGGAACACGGCGACGTTGTAAATTTAAACCGCTATCCAATTGGCTTCCATCAATGATTTGCCCAACAGGATCAGCTAATTGACATACTTTTCTGACATCATCAGCAATACTTTTTAAACGCTCTGGCGTCAATAATAATCGGTCTTGTAACGCCTCACTCATACCGCTTGCTTTTGCCTGCGCCATGTCTTTTTGATTCGCTGCCAGTATAACTGCATTATCTTGTTCTAGTAGATCTGCAATTTGTAATAGTGCTGCATTTTTTTGTTTGGTACTTAACTGAGCTAATTGCCATGAAGCAACTCTTGCTGCCTTACCCATTGTCTCTAACATAATTAACTCACTATCATATCATCACGATGAACAGCCACAGAACCGTGTTCATAACCAAGTATTTTACTGATTTCTTGTGAATGGTGCCCAGCAATCATTCTCAGTGCATCACTGTTATAATGGCTGACCCCATGAGCTAGGTCTTTTCCTGCCATATTACGAATACGGATCACTGCGCCTCGAGAGAAATCGCCTTCAATCTTTTTAATTCCTTTTGGCAACAATGAACTCCCTTTTTCCATAATTGCCAGTTGTGCACCATCATCAATGTAGACATCCCCAGCGGCTGGAGCACCGAAAATCCAACGTTTACGATTTTCCATTGGATTTTTTTGCCCATAAAAACGGGTACCAACTGGAAGATTTTCAATAACCGCATTAATAACATCGGGTTTATTGCCTGCTGCAATGATAACATCAATTCCTGCGCGGCCCGCGACATCTGCTGCTTGTAATTTAGTTGCCATTCCACCGGTTCCTAACCCGCTAACGCTTCCCCCCGCCATTTCACGAAGTTCATCATTGATACCATACACTTCGGGTATCAATTTTGCATTTGGATTACTGCGTGGGTCAGCATCATATAAGCCTTCGATATCCGTGAGTAATAGCAGTTTGTCGGCATCGCCAAGAATCGCGGCCAAAGCGGATAGATTGTCATTATCACCGACTTTAATTTCTGCGGTAGCAACGGCATCATTTTCATTAATAACTGGAATGATTCCGTTATCTAACAGAGCTTGCAAGGTATCTCGTGCATTTAAGAAACGTTCTCTGTCTTCTAAATCGGCTCGTGTCAGTAACATTTGCCCGATATGAATACCATAAATGGAGAATAACCGTTCCCATAACTGAATTAAACGACTTTGACCGACCGCCGCAAGCAACTGTTTAGATGCTATGGTAGCCGGCAGTTCGGGGTAATTTAAATGTTCGCGACCCGCGGCAATTGCCCCAGAAGTCACAATAATAATGCGATGCCCTTTTTCATATTGCTGCGCGCATTGCCTGACAAGCTCAACAATATGAGCTTGATTTAAACGGCGCGAGCCCCCTGTTAATACACTGGTCCCTAATTTAACTACCAGCGTCTGGCTATTTTTCATCATTTTTCTGCCATTAGGATTAATAAACCAAAAAGTAGGTATCATTTTTATCAGGAGAAGCGCGTTATGCCAACAAGCATAACGCAAAATTCAACAAAAGTTGGTTTAAAACAAATTTATGCGCTTAATTCCAGTTTTAATTCTGCCATTAGCGGGGAGGGAAAGAGGCTTAACTCAAGTTCAGATAATTGTTTTGCAAGGGCTTGGTGAAATGACACTAAATTTTGCTCGGTCGCTTCAATGGTTGCCGCATCTTTTAGTGCTTTGACTTGCCAACTACCATGACTGTTGTATAGGCCAAAATGATAAATAAATTCAAAGCCCTTATCAGTTGCTACCAATTTTAGCCACCACCCCCAAAACTCGCGTTTTTCTGGGGCAATATTTGCATTCACGCAAACAACGAGGCTATCAAATATATAACAGCCATTTAAACATTGTTTTTCACGTAAATAAGGTCCTATCGAAGCAAACTTCTTTAAATACTTTCCATTTGAGTAATCAGTCGGTAAAGCCATGTTAAGGATCTCCTTCTTGGGAAGATCCCTTTTTAACAAATGGGTAAAAATAAGCAAGTTATTAAATAAAATTAAAGTATTTTTGCTTTTAACCAATTAGTAGTTTCACTTAACGCCTTTTCAAAATTAGCAAAAACAGGCTGGCTTGGTAGCATTATCGTATCAGCATCCATCGAAGAGCGTCGAATTAAATCAGATTCGGCTTTAGGGCTATAAATATCATCTTTGAGGCTAACCGATAACATTGGGACTTTACTGCGTCGCCCTAAAAGCCCTTGATTTTTAAGTGAATAACAACTTAACTCATGGCGTAAAGCAGAACCATCAACTTGATAAATACCCAAACGACTGGCGAACACATCCAGAACCATTCGAGGAATATCCTGCTGATATTTCTCTTCATGCAATAAACTGTGCACAATTGGCCCTATGACAGCGACTGCTTTAATCTTATCTGGACACATATAAGCTAATCTTAATGCTATATTTGCGCCAAAACGCATACCCACGATACCAAAACGCGTGTGGTCAATCCAAGCGATATCCCCAATCTGG
The DNA here is from genome assembly GCF_011045615.1 of Providencia sp. PROV004. NCBI lineage: Bacteria > Pseudomonadati > Pseudomonadota > Gammaproteobacteria > Enterobacterales > Morganellaceae > Providencia > Providencia sp. PROV004. The sequence goes on along the minus strand of NZ_CP042859.1, from coordinate 1,053,919 downwards.
CGAACAATTTGCTCATGTAGGGTGCTTGTTTCCTGTGTAAGCTTTTGTTTTACCGAATAACCAATAGATGGCATATCCAGTGTTAGCATCGCAATACCGAGAGGTTCGAGGTAGTCACGGAAATAGCGGCAAAAATCAATTTGTAAACTATCTAACATGCCGCAAATCATCACGGTCGGGTAAGGCCCTTGACCGTGTGAAGGAATATGTAAAAAGCCACAGACTTCTTTTCCACCATCAACTTTAAATGGAATTTTCTTTAAGCGATATTGAGAAAATTTTGCTGCGCTATCATACGCTTTACAAGCCAACAAAATAGCTTGGTCAGCCAGCTCGTCACCTTTAATAAAAGGATAAGCTGCAATGCTGTACAAATTAGCAGAACGCAACCAAGCATCCCCTGCTTCTGCACCTTTTTCAAACTCTAACGCTTTTTGCTGCCAATGCATGGCTTGCTGGGACCATTCAAAACACCAGTTTCCACGACGATTACCAATGACTGTATCCAATAAATTATCATCACTACGCTCAGCATCTGAGATAGCAATACGGCTTAGCACCTCTTCAATTTCTAAGGCGTCTATTCCCCGCCAAATCCACATTAAGCGGTTAATCATACGGTACCACCCCGCATGGTGAGACCCACTTAACACACTATGTTCTTTAATTTGAGAAATTGTTTGAGATGAATAAGAGACTAATGTTGACGTTTCAACTTGTCTGACTTTAGGTTTGAAAAGTTTTTCTGAAAGGTTTTGCTGAGTCATCCCTATTTCCTTGTCTATCAGAGTTGAATTTGGCCAAAAATAAAGGGAATGCAAAAATGCACTCCCCAAATTATATCGTGTTTAGCTTAAAAATTTTAGGTATTAATGTGTTTTTGCAATCAATAAATTCTATAACACTTTATAATTACAATGTTTTTACCTAAAGCTCGCGTAAAACACAGATTTATTTATCTTGTTCACACAATGGTTTAACAAAAACGACGCCCATATCCCATGGCTGTTCGATCCATGTGTCTTGTGGAATATCAACTATGTAGTCATCCACTAATGGACGCCCTGCAGGTTTTGCAAAAATAGTAACAAAGTGGGCTTTAGGGTACATGTTACGGATAGCTTGAGCTGTGCCGCCTGTATCCACCAAATCATCAATGACAATATAGCCTTCACCATCACCTTCAGCACGTTTAATCACGGTTAATTCGCGCTGGTTGTCATGGTCATAGCTAGAAATACAAACGGTGTCAACGTTACGAATACCAAGTTCGCGTGCTAGAAGTGCTCCAGGAACAAGGCCACCACGGCTAACCGCGATAATACCGGTCCATTGCTCTACTGGTAATAAACGTTGTGCGAGTTTACGGGCATGTATTTGCAACATATCCCACGTTACGACATATTTTTCGCTCATAAAATTCGGGTCCCGACTGCTGAGTAAATCTGAAATGTGTCTTGCGGAAAAAAGGTTGCGCGAGATTATAGTGATTTGGCCGGTTAAAAACCAGTAAAAAGCACCATTCGACATTAATTATTATCATTTACACTGTCCATTGCTCAAAAGAAAGTGTTATCCTGAGTTTATAAAAGAGGCAGCCTTTAATTCGAAACTTCAGGCTGTTAGGTCATAATTACAGCAATATTCCTTTTAAAATTGAAGCTGAAATTAACGTTGGTTGCCGATCAGCTCCTACTGGGTTATTCAGGATATTATCCCTAAATAGTTCAATTTGTAGCTAGGCGGCAAATGAGTAAATCCTAGGAGCATACATAAGTATGTGACTGGGATTTATGAATGAAGCCAACAACGCTACAGATTGAAATATAAAGGGAAAATAAAAGGAGAGAGACGTGTCTGAGCTAGCTACATTATCCCCCCAACCACTATGGGACATCTTCGCGAAAATCTGTTCTATCCCGCACCCTTCATACCACGAAGAAGCCTTAGCCGCACATATTGTTGATTGGTCAAAACAAAAAGGCTTTCACGTTGAACGTGATGAAGTGGGTAATATTCTGATCCGTAAACCTGCAACCCCTGGTTATGAAAACCGCAAAGGCGTTGTTTTACAAGCTCACTTAGACATGGTGCCACAGAAAAATAACGACACGGTACATGACTTTAAAACAGATCCAATTCGTCCATATGTTAATGGTGAATGGGTCACCGCTGAAGGAACCACTTTAGGTGCTGATAACGGCATTGGCTTAGCTTCTGCGTTGGCTGTTCTTGCTGATGATAGTGTTGAGCATGGGCCAATGGAAGTTCTTCTGACCATGACTGAAGAAGCCGGCATGGAAGGTGCGTTTGGCTTGAAAGCAGGCTGGTTACAAGCCGATATTCTGATTAACACCGACTCAGAAGAAGAAGGTGAAATTTACATGGGTTGTGCTGGTGGGGTTGACTTTACCTCTACGTTTGACCTGACGCGTGAAGCATTACCACAAGGCTATAAAACCTTCACAATGACCCTAAAAGGCCTAAAAGGTGGGCACTCTGGTGGTGATGTACATTTAGGCTTAGGTAATGCCAATAAGCTGTTAGCACGTTTTCTAGCTGGCCACGCAGAAGATTTAAACCTAAAACTATTAGATTTCAGAGGTGGTACTGTTCGTAACGCCATTCCTCGGGAAGCTTACGCCATTATTGCCGTTCCTGCGAACAAAGTCGCTGAGTTAACTGCCCTAAGAGCTCGTTATGAAGATATTCTGAAAAATGAATTAGCCGTCGTTGAGCCTAACCTTGTTCTGCTACTAGATGAAACGCAAAGCGAATTAAAAGCACTTTCTGATGACTGCCAAAAACGTTTTGTTTTCTTCTTAAATGCGGCGCCAAACGGTGTGATCCGCATGAGTGATGTTGCCATTGGCGTGGTTGAAACCTCACTTAACGAAGGTGTTGTACGACTAACTGAAGATAAAGCAGAAATTATCTTCCTTGTTCGTTCACTTATCGATAGCGGCAAAAACTACGTTGTTAACATGTTGACATCTATCAGTAAATTAGCACAAGCCCAATACCGTGCAGAAGGTAGCTACCCAGGTTGGCAACCAGATGCAGACTCACCAGTAATGCATTTAGTCAGCGATACCTACAACAAGCTGTTCGGTAAAATCCCTAATGTCATGGTGATCCACGCAGGCCTTGAGTGTGGTCTATTCAAAAAACCTTACCCAGACATGGATATGGTTTCAATTGGGCCAACTATTCGCGGTGCACACTCCCCTGATGAACGTGTACACATTGCAAGCGTTGGAGAGTATTGGAAATTACTAACTGCGGTTTTAAAAGCAATTCCAGTCAAAGAATAAGCAATTAATTGTTATGAAACACCCATCATGCGATGGGTGTTTTTTATAATTCAAGTAATAATTGCCTTTCAAGCTGTGGGCTTTGCAGCATCACATGCAAACCAACTAACCGAACACCACGCCCTAAGCGGCGATTATCCCAAACTTGTTTCGCTATCTGGACTAAATCTTGTTTATTGAGAATTGGGTATACGTGTTCTTGTGTTGTTTGCTGAAAGTCTGCAAATTTAAATTTTACACCTTGACGAGCAATACGCAGATCGGGTTTTACCTTCGCTAGACGTAATTGTAGTTCGTCATAGAGTTTATCAAGCAGAGGCAGACAATCGCTCCATTGATATATATCTTCTGCAAGGGTGCGTTCAACCCCTACCGACTTTCTGAGTCTATCAGGGTTAATAGCACGCTCATCGATACCATGGCATCGATCCCAAAGTACCTGCCCGAATTTACCCATGCTTTTAACCAATGTAACAACATCATATTTTTGGACGTCAGCACAAGTGAGTAACCCCATATCCGCTAATTTCTGAGCGGTTACCTTACCCACGCCAGGAATTTTTTTAAGGGGCAAGCTAAGAATAAATTGATCCATATTTTGCGGCGTGATCACGAATTGGCCATTGGGTTTATTCATATCTGAAGCTATTTTCGCCAAAAATTTTATTGGCGCTATCCCCGCTGAAGCGGTTAATTGCAGTTCATCAAAGATTTGCTGGCGAATGGCCTCAGCAATTAGCGTTGCAGAGCCATGTAATTGCGTACAATCAGTGACATCCAAATAAGCTTCATCAAGAGAAAGTGGTTCTATGAGGTCAGTATAGCGAGCAAATATTTTTCGAATATACAGGGAGGTTTCTTTGTAAAGTGCCATATGCCCAGGAACCACTTTCAAGTGAGGGCAAAGCCTAAGTGCAATCGCAGTAGACATCGCACTGTGAACACCGTAGCGACGGGCTTTATAATTTGCAGTACTAATAACGCCTCGGCGATCTGCGCTTCCCCCCACTGCAATGGGGACATTACGAAGGCTTGGGTCGTCACGCATTTCGATCGCTGCATAAAAGCAGTCCATATCAATATGAATAATTTTACGCACGGGTTAACTCTGCCAATTAAACACCTGATTAAATATACAGTATTTTTATTAGCCATGCAATTATTGTCACATCACCATAAAATTGACGAATGAAAAAGCTAACTCCATGATAATTAGGTAATTCATATTATTGCAATAATCATCTGCCAAGCTATCCAACTCTAGATTCGGCTTAAAGTTTGTCTTAAAAATAAGTATTACTACTTACTTTTAAACAAAAAAGTAATAAAAAGAGTTGTTTTACCAACAACAATATCTTGAAAAACTATTTATGGATCATCTCTATGGCAATTATATCAACATCAAAATATGTTAAATTTATGGCTCCTCTCATTATGCTGCTTGCTAGCCAAACAGTTTTCGCACTTTCCCCTAATTTAGCACTATCCCCTAAAATTGTAGCTCACCGTGCAGGAACAGCAGATGCACCAGAAAACACAATTTATGCCATTGATTTAGCCAAGCAAAATAATGCCGATGCTATTTGGCTTACCGTTCAACTTAGTAAAGATAATCAATTAGTCCTATATCGTCCGAGTGATCTAGATTCATTGACGGACAAAAAAGGTAACGTATCTGCTTATACAGTAGAACAACTCAATCATGTCAATGCTGCTTATAAGTTTAGTCAAAAACATAATCAGCAATTCCCCTTACAAAAAACAACTATCACTACACTAGAAAATATTCTGCAAAAATACCCAGACACAACTTTCTACGTAGATTTAAAATCCCCTGACGCCAACCCTGATATTCAAGCAAAGGCGATTTTAGCTCTCTTAGATAAAACTAATGCATTTAACCAAGTACGTTTTTATTCCACTAATGATGAATTTTTAAAAGCACTCAAATCCCTTTCTCCAAAGATCCCATTATTTGAAAGTCGTGATGAGACTCGCACCCTGTTGGCAAATGTTGTGATGAACCATCAATGTTCAATAGAAAATGACAAAACAACAACTCGCTGGTATGGCTTTGAACTACATCGTAAAGTTGAAGTGGTCGAAAAATATACTTTAGGCGAAGCACGCTCGCCAGCAACCCTTTCATGGGATAAAGAAGCCATTGACTGTTTTAGAAAAAATGGCAATGCCTATATCATTGTCTTTGGTGTTAATAATGACAGTGACTACCAACTCGCAAAAGAAATTGGTGTTGATGCTGTAATGGTTGATTCCCCAAAAGCATTTAAAAAATAATCTAATAACATCACCTAAGCTATTATTACTTTAATAATAGCTTAGGAATTAAATCACATCTTAAAAACATTCTTTTCATCAATTAATAATAATTGTTCTTAATTTACTGCTATAGAAAACTTGATATATTTAATCCATCACAAAAATTCTATTTAAAATAATTTAAAAAAGGTTTTATATGTCAAATATTGGAACAATGATTGTCGAGAATTATTGGAATGAAACATTAAGGAAAGTTGAAATACATTATCATAATAGTGATAACCCCTATGATAATGTGTTTATATTTTATAATCTAGCACATGCCACATCTAGCTCTAACGTAAATTCATTCCCTTACTCAACAACAGGTAAAAGTGCTTGGAAAGCTAAAATTACTACGAAAAGTAATGAACTGTGGAGTAGTGGTGATTTTTTACCTTGCCAAATTAACAACAATGATAATGGAAAGGTCACGATTAGATTTGATGGTGAGACAAAAAGCATGCATGTTAATTACCCTGTCTCTGTTTCATGTGCTAAGAAAATGCAATTAATTTAGACTGTATAACGGGAAAGTAATATTTGGAGATGTCTAATAACTATATTTAGACATCTCCGGCTCATTACTAGTTATAGAACCGTTAAATATTACTATTCAAATAATACGGTTTTTATCCAGTAATTTTTGACGGGCTTCTTCACGCGCCATACGTTTTTTACGTGCATCACAAGGCTCAGGGCAATCACACACCTTTTCAACACCAATACTGCTTAACCCGCCGCAGCTACCTTGGATACTCTTACGTTTAATAATATACCCAAGTGACATACCTAAAAAGGCCAGCAAAAACAGTGCAAAGGCTGCAATAAAAATATTCAGCATTTTTTATCCTCCTACAACTACTGTTTTTTGGTTAAAAATGGTTCGAATGCCTTAGTATAGCGCTCTTCAAAACCTTTATCTGTCTTAACAATCATAAAAACAGGAATATTCATTTTTTCAGCTAAAGCAAAGCCAACTTCAGGCCCTAAAACATTTAGTCCTGTAGATAAGCCATCAGCACTCATGCAATTTTCTGCAATTACTGTAATAGAGACTAAATTATGTGTGATTGGTTTTCCTGTTTTTGGGTCTATCGTATGAGAAAAACGAACGCCATCTTGCTCGAAGTAATTACGGTAGTCCCCTGATGTAGCGATAGAGCGGTCACCTGGTTCAATAATCTCTTGTGCTGTTTGGCTGACACCATCCGATGCGGGTTTTTCTATTGCGATACGCCATGGCACTTCTTTACCATTTGTTCCTTTCGTACGCACTTCACCACCAATATCAACCATATAATTATTGATACCTAATGATTCTAAATATTCAGCAACAACGTCGACACCATAACCTTTCGCAATGGAGGAAAGATCGACATATAGCTCAGGGATTGTTTTAATTAAGTTATTATCTTGAACAGCGAGTTTTTCGATACCAACCCATGCTCTGCGCTTAGCCAATTCTTCATCCGAAGGTGCTTTAGTGACTCTTCCTTCAGGGCCAAACCCCCATAAATTAACTAAAGGCCCAACCGTTACATCTAATGAACCATCTGTCAGCTTATTAATTTCAATGGCTTTTTTAACTACAGTTGCCGTTGCTGCAGAAACAGGGAACGGTGTATTGACTTCTTTAAACTGATTAAAACGACTTAATTCTGAGTCTGGGCGATATGTTGACATTTGGTCGTTAACTTCTTCCAAACGTTTATCTATTTCGGCTTGAATTGCTTCAGGCTTTGGCTCCAAAGAATCTGTGACATATTTAACCGAATAATACGTACCCATTGTTTGCCCCTGAAGATTCTGTTGTTCAGGTCCACCACAGGCAGTAAGAAACAGTGCTGCAACAAATAGCAGTACCGAGGTATAAATTCTTTTACTTAGCATAATTTTCTCCGCGTCAATCATGAGCGCATTTTGTTAAGGCCGCCCAGACTATTAACACACTTTACATCGTCACCCATGCAGAGAATGTTCCAGTCAAAATAATCATAAACCTACCTATTAACCGTTAACTAATTAGCGCTTAATAGATTTACTAAAATCACAAAGAGGGAAAATATTTTCCCTCTTTAAAGTGTTACTGTCTACTGACTTTGATTAGTCTAATAAAATCAGCTAAGTTGCTTAACCACCGAAGTCATCCAATAAGATATTTTCATCTTCAACTCCGAGGTCTTTCAACATTTTGATCACGGCAGCATTCATCATTGGAGGACCACACATGTAGAACTCACAATCTTCCGGTGCTGGATGGTCTTTCAAGTAGTTTTCATATAAGACATTATGGATGAAGCCAGTATAACCATTCCAATTATCTTCAGGCATAGGGTCAGAAAGTGCTACATTCCATGTAAAGTTTTCATGTTCTGCAGCGAGTTGGTCAAAATCTTCGGTGTAGAACATCTCACGGACAGAACGTGCACCATACCAGAAACTAATCTTACGTTTAGAATCTAAGCGGCGCAGTTGGTCGAATATATGAGAACGCATTGGTGCCATACCCGCACCACCACCGATAAACACCATTTCAGCTTCCGTTTCTTTAGCGAAAAACTCACCAAACGGCCCAGAAATAGTCACTTTATCCCCTGGCTTTAATGACCAAATATAAGAGGACATAATTCCTGGTGGAACATCCGGATTACGAGGTGGTGGTGTAGCAATACGCACGTTTAGCATGATAATACCATGCTCTTCCGGGTAGTTTGCCATGGAATAGGCGCGAACAGTTGGCTCTTTAACCTCAGACACATAACGGAATAGGTTAAATTTATCCCAATCTTCACGGTACTCTTCTGGTACATCAAAATCTTCATATTTGACAACATGTGCAGGGCATTCAATCTGAATAAAGCCACCCGCACGGAAAGGAACGACCTCTCCTTCTGGAATTTTCAATTTCAGCTCTTTAATGAAAGTGGCTTTGTTATCATTAGAAATAACTTCACACTCCCATTTTTTCACGCCAAATATTTCTTCTGGAAGCTCAATTTTTAAATCTTGCTTAACGTTGACCTGACACGCTAACCGGCAGCCTTCTTTTGCTTCACGTTTGTTAATGTGAGAAAGCTCAGTAGGCAGAATATCACCACCGCCTTCTTTGATTTTCACACGGCACTGACCACAAGAGCCACCACCACCGCACGCTGATGAAACAAAAATACCTTGGTTTGATAACATGCCTAATAGCTTGTCACCCGCAGGAGCTTCAAAACTTTTGTCTGGATCGCCATTAACTTCAACTTTGATGTTCCCTGTGTTGACTAGCTTGGATTTTGCAAACAGGATTAAGCCTGTCAGCACCAAGACAATCAGGGTAAACATCACGACACCTAAAATAATAATTTCCATGAATTCTTCTCGCCTTTATAGCTGCACACCGGAGAAGGACATAAAGCCCAATGCCATTAAACCGGTTGTCACAAAGGTGATACCTAACCCTTTTAGACCCGATGGAATATCTGAGTACTTCATCTTCTCTCGAATAGCTGCCATCAATACGATTGCGAGCATCCAACCGATCCCCGAACCGAACCCATATACGACCGATTCGCTAAAGTTATAGTCACGTTGCGCCATGAAAGAAACACCACCAAAAATGGCACAGTTAACGGTAATCAATGGCAAAAAGATACCTAACGCGTTATACAGTGATGGGAAGTAGCGATCTAAAATCATTTCAAGGATCTGAACTAACGCGGCAATAACACCGATAAACGTGATGAAGTTCAAGAAGGATAAGTCGATACCTTCAGCAATCGCACCATCACGCAATACTAAGTTGTATACCAAGTTATTAGCTGGGACAGAAATCCCAAGAACTACCGTTACAGCGATACCCAGTCCAAAAGCAGTTTTTACATTCTTCGATACCGCAAGGAAGGTACACATTCCCAAGAAAAATGCTAATGCCATATTTTCAATAAAAATGGCTTTAACAAACAGGCTAATATAGTGTTCCATGTGATTAGTCCTTCTCTACCTGAGCTGGTTTCAGGGTACGTAACCCCCAAATCAGCATACCGATGATAAAGAATGCACTTGGCGCGAGGAGGAACAGGCCATTTGGCATGTACCAACCACCGGTTTGTAGTGATTCAAAAACTGTGATACCAAACAATTTGCCGGAACCAAATAACTCACGTAAAAAGCCGACTAAAACAAGGATCACACCGTAACCTAGACCATTACCAATACCGTCCATGAAGCTTTCAATTGGTGGTGCTTTCATTGCATAAGCTTCAGCACGCCCCATTACGATACAGTTAGTAATAATCAAGCCAACAAATACAGAAAGTTGTTTTGATATTTCATAGGCATATGCACGTAAAATTTGGTCAACCACAATAACTAAAGAAGCAATGATTGCCATTTGAACGATAATACGTACGCTGCTCGGAATATAATTCCTGATGAGTGAAATAAAGAAGTTAGAAAATGCCGTCACTAAGGTTACAGCAATCGTCATAACGAGTGCTGTTTCTAACTTCGTTGTCACTGCCAGTGCAGAACAAACCCCTAATACCTGTAAAGCAATTGGGTTGTTATCCAATAACGGTCCAAGTAGGACGCGTTTTACTTCTTTTGAATCAGCCATTATTCAGCGCTCCTTCACGTACTTTTTTCAGGAACGGACCAAAACCGTTATCCCCTAACCAGAAATCAAACATATGCTGGATTCCGTTTGATGTTAGAGTCGCACCTGAAAGGCCGTCGATACCGAATGGGTTATCTGTCGCACCACCGCGCACTATTTTAATTGCCGGAACCCCCTGCTCATTGAACAGTTTTTTACCTGGCCATTGGGCTTTCCACTGAGGGTTATCAACCTCACCGCCCAGCCCTGGTGTTTCGCCATGTGCATAGTAAGTAATACCACGAGAGGTGACACCATCTACATCTACCGCAATAAAGGCATACATGACAGACCACAAACCAGAGCCGTAAACAGGTAAAATAATTTGTGATACTTTTCCAGCTTCATCTTTAACTAAATAGATTTCAGCGCTATTGGCACGACGGCGAATTTTTGCAATATCTTCTGCAGGAGAGAGTGCAATACTCGTTTCTTCGCTGCGTAGCTCGCTATTTAAGTCATAACGGCTAGTGCTATCAGATAATTCATTAGTTTTAAAATTCAAAAGTTTAGGTTCGATACGATCCTTATATACATCTTGAACTTCCTCAGCGGTCATTTTAGGTTGCAGCAAGCCAGCAACACTTAAAATATTACGTTGAGTATCTAACTGAATCTGTTCTTGCTGCTGTGGTTTTAGACCAACTGCAGCCCCTGCGACGACAATAGAGCAAACTAGACAAAGAATAAAAACAACTAGAAATGTTCTGCCGACGCTATCGTTATTCATTGGTTTTTCATTAGCCACGAGCTTTTCTCCGCTTAATATTTGCTTGAACGACCAGATAGTCAAACAGAGGAGCAAACAGGTTGGCGAATAGGATCGCCAGCATCATCCCTTCTGGATAAGCTGGGTTAACAACCCTGATAAGAACACACATTACACCGATCAGAATGCCGTACGCCCATTTACCTTTGTCTGTGAAAGACGCTGATACCGGGTCTGTCGCCATAAAAATCATACCGAATGCGAAGCCACCAAGTACCATGTGCCACCACCATGGCATGGCAAATAACGGGTTAGTATCAGAGCCAATAGCATTGAATAGGTAGGACATTGCAATCATGCCAACCATCACGCCAGCAACAATACGCCATGATGCGATACGGAAGAACATGATAAGAGCACCACCAATAAACAACATCAGTGTTGACACTTCACCAATTGAACCTGGCATATTACCTAAAAAGGCTTGCATCCAAGTAATAGGTTCATGAGTCACCGTGTTCATTAGGGCATGCTCACCACCGGTTGCCCATTGTGATAATGGTGTCGCACCAGAGAAGCCATCTGCTGCAGTCCAAACTAAGTCACCTGATATTTGAGCAGGATAAGCAAAGAATAAGAAAGCACGGCCAGCTAATGCTGGGTTTAAGAAGTTACGCCCAGTACCGCCAAAAATTTCTTTCGCAACAACAACCCCGAAAGTGATACCTAATGCAGCCTGCCATAAAGGAATGGTTGGTGGCACAATCAAGGCAAATAAAATCGAGGTAATAAAGAAGCCTTCGTTAATTTCATGGCCGCGGATCATGGCGAATAAAACTTCCCAGAAACCACCGACTAAGAAAACGACAGCATAAATAGGAAGGAAATACACTGCACCTAGCAGCATTTTACTTCCCCACCCTGCATCCATCGAAAGTGATGCACCTAGAAACTGTGCTAAGCTATAATGCCAATCACTCGCGAGAACTTGCTGTAACTCCGCCCCGCTATATAATTGGTGCAAAGCTGGGATGGCTTGGTTACCAACGTTATACATTCCCCAGAACATCGCTGGGAAAACCGCTAGCCACACCAATATCATCATACGTTTCAGGTCGATGGTATCCCTGACATGAGAACGCCCTTTTGTTACCGTACCCGGCGTATAAAAAACAGTCGAAACTGCTTCAAATAACGCATAGTATTTTTCTAACTTTCCACCGGGCTCAAAATGGTGCTCATACTTTTCAAATAAATTTTTCAGACCCATGGAATCACCCTTCTAGCTCAATCTTGGTCAGAACATCACGTAGCACTGGACCATATTCATATTTCGCTGGGCAAACATAGGTACATAAACCTAGATCTTCTTCGTCCAACTCTAAACAGCCCAATTCTTGTGATGTATCAGTGTCTCCAGCGAGGAGATCGCGCAACAAATGAGTGACCATGATATCGAGAGGCATGACTCGCTCGTAATTACCAATTGGTACCATCGAACGCTCACCGCCGTTCATTGTCGTTGTGAAATTAAAACGTTTATTTTTCAGGAAGTGCCCGATTGTGGTACGCGTAATCGTAAACTTATTAACACCAGGCATAATCCAGCCAAATAACTCTTTATTGCGACCTTCGGCTAACACTGAAACTTGATTGTGAAAACGACCAAGATAGTGATGAGTATCATCACATGTCACGCCCCAAAGGACTGAACCAGAAATAATACGATTTTCACCCGCTTTAAGCTGACCTTGTGTTAATTCATATAAATCAGCACCTAGACGAGTACGCAGAAGACGAGGCTTTTCAACTTGTGGCCCTGCTAATGAAATCACGCGGTCTGTATATAGGTGACCCGTAACAAATAGCTTACCAATAGCAATAACGTCTTGGTAATTAAGGCTCCAAACTTTTTTCTTGATGCTAACGGGTTCCAAGAAATGAATATGAGTTCCCACTAAACCTGCAGGATGCGGCCCTATAAATTGGGTATAAGAAATTTGGTTATGAGCCGTATTCTTCGGTAAGTCTCCCTCTCCATGACAAACATGGATTTTACCTTCTGTTAAACGGCTTAGAACCAAAAGCCCATCGTTAAATGCTTGTTCTTGCTCTTGAATAACTAAAATAGGATCCGCTGCAAGTGGATTGGTATCCATTGCAGTGACAAAAATAGCGATAGGTGAAGAACCTGGTTGTGGAGAACGGCTAAATGGACGCGTTCTTAAAGAAGTCCACAAACCCGATTTTATCAAGTTTTCTTCGACTTGCTGTTGCGTTAATGTAGATAGCTCATCACGAGTATAAGCTGCAAAAGTTTCTTGTTCATCACCATCTATTTCGATGACAACAGATTGAAGCACACGACGCTCACCACGATGAATAGCAACAATTTTACCGCAGGCTGGGCTTGTAAATAAAACCCCTGGGTTCTTTTTATCTTCAAAAAGAACCTGTCCTTTAACTACACGCTCACCTTCTTTAACCAGCATCGAAGGACGCATTCCGACATATTCCTCACCTAGCACAGCTACGTGTTGAATTTTCGGGCCGTCTTCTATCACTTGGGCTGGCTCACCTGCAATAGGAAGGTTGAGGCCTTTTTTAATTTTAATCATAAGATCTGCACAAGTTTATCAGTTAAACCCTAAGCTAACGATTCAGCAATGAATGATAGCGACTCATTAAATAAAAAATAGCTCAAGCAATAGGCATCACTTAAGCAGGTATTCTCACATAATTGTTACTAAATTTTATCTTCTGCCAACCATAATTTTATCAGTTCCCACTCTCTATGTCCGGCTATAGAAGTGACATAGTTCAAGCAAATTGCATTAATATTTAAATTTTTTTGTTAACAATTCGATATTATCGATATTTAAGCTCACATTTATCGATCATTGTTCATTATTTAAACAATAAAGGTTCATTTAAAAACTATTAACAAACTATATTAATTTTCGATTTACTCGTCTAGAATGCATAAAATATGTACTCTTTTTATTCAATAACATTTTCTTGATATGGCTTAGATATGAAATTAAGTAAATTTTTTAGTGCAATTTTCTTATTTGTACTCATATATTCTCCTGTTATTCAGGCAAGTAACTATTCATTTCTACTTAATAATAACGTATCGGATAGCCCAAACTCATCTATTTTTATTCAAATATTTAAGCAAGAAGGTTTATTAGAACTCTACCAAAAAACGCCATCAGGAAAATATAAACTGTCGAAAACTTACCCAATTTGTAAGTTTTCTGGCGGGCTAGGCCCCAAAAAAATTGAAGGTGACCTGAAAAGTCCAGAAGGATTTTATCAAATTACTGCCGAACAGCTCAATCCTAATAGTCGGTATTACCGATCTATCAATATTGGTTTTCCTAATGAGTTTGATAAAGCACAAGGTTATAGTGGCAGCTATCTTATGATCCATGGCAGTTGCGTTTCTGTGGGATGTTATGCCATGACGGACAAATATATGGGTGAGATTTACCAAACAGTAGAAACAGCCTTACTCAGTGGACAGTCCGTCATTAATGTCAGCATTTATCCATTTAAAATGACAAATGAAAATATGCTGCGCTATCGCAATTCCAGCCACTATGCTTTTTGGAAACAATTACAACCGGCCTATGAGTATTTCAACCGCACAGGAAGGCCTGCTGAGGTGTCAGTCTCTTTAGGTAAATATGCGGTTATTGACCAAGCTGAGACCCCAACAAAATTGTTAGGGTCTAAATCACAATATGCGCTCACCAAGATAGAATAAGACAAAATTGCCTGGGTCAATTCGCTGCCAGTTTTCGTTGCCCGTGAGTGGTTGCGTTGCGATCACAGAGACCACATCAGTAGGTGTCGTACAGTGTTCGAAATCGATTTCAATATCTTGGTCAAGTAATTTTGCTTTACCAAACGGTGCCTTACGCGTTAGCCAATGTAAATTCGTCGAGCTAAAGGCCATCATATATTGCCCATCGGACAGCAACATATTAAATACGCCTTTATGACGCAATTGGTCAGCTAGTGTCGCAATAAAACGGAACACACTTTTCCAATTCGATGGCCTACGTGGATACTTTTCACTGAGTTGATGAAGTATCCAGCAAAATGCCCATTCGCTATCGGTTTCACCTATCGGGCAATAGCGCCCAGTTTTTAGTGTACGATAGCCTTTTAACTGCCCATTGTGCGCATAAGTCCAATTACGTCCCCATAACTCCCGTGTAAAGGGGTGAGTGTTCACTAACGACACATCCCCTCGGTTTGCTTGGCGAATATGAGCAACAATACTTTCTGATTTAATCGGATATTCCTGCACAAAGCGAGCGACAGGTGATAAAAAACTAGGTTGAGGATCTTTAAATGTGCGACACCCGAGCCCCTCATAAAAGGTGATTCCCCAGCCATCTTTATGTGGGCCCGTTTGACCTCCTCGGGAAATCAACCCACTGAGGCTAAACGAAATATCAGTTGGAACATTGGCACTCATGCCAAGTAACTCGCACATTTAAAAAACTCCTGAAACAGTAATAACGTTATTTCACCATCTCTTTTTCAATTAACTGAATTAAGATATGAATAACTTTAATATGAATTTCTTGAATACGGTCGGCATAACCAAAGTGTGGGACACGAATTTCAATATCCGCAGTTCCCGCCATTTTCCCGCCATCTTTACCTGTTAATGTGATGACTTTCATACCTTTTTCACGCGCAGCTGCAATCGCTTTAATAATATTCCCAGAATTACCGGAGGTAGAAATTCCAAGTAAAACATCGCCTTTCATACCAACAGCTTCAATAAAACGTGAAAAAACATACTCATAACCGAAGTCATTACTCACACAAGATAAATGACTCACATCTGAGATTGCAATCGCAGGATAGCCCGGACGGTTTTCGCGGTAACGCCCTGTTAATTCTTCAGCGAAATGCATTGCATCACAGTGAGAGCCCCCATTACCACAAGATAATACTTTGCCACCCGCTTTAAAAGAGTCAGCCAGTAAAACGGCAGCCTGTTGGATAGCAGCAATATTGGCGTCATCGCTAAGGAAATTCGATAACGTCTCGGCCGCTTCTGTCAGCTCACCGCGGATTAGGTCTTGATACATGAGATTTCCTCTTAATTAAGAATACGTTATAAAAAACACGATTAATTCAGATTCAAATTATCCTAAAAGAAAAATGGCGCTCCATGGCAAAACTCAGATAGATATCAGTAATTAATCTTTAATAGTCAGATTGTTGCACAGGGATAATTTTGTTTCTACTTTTGATTGCGCTGTCTTGATCCTACCGACAAAATTCATCGTGACTCATAGCTAATAACCTGACTTTTCATAGAGCCAATAATACAAATTACTACGATATTTTCCTTTATATGACGTTTTTGTGAGCTAAGTTGTAATTAGGATGTAAATATATTGCTAATTCTTTATTAATGGGTATAGATTAAAGCAACAAACAGGTCAGACCTCTTACAAGTAGACAGGAGCTTCGCTATGATCCTTCTCAGCATCGTGTTATTTCTCGCCTTAATAGGCGTACTTTGTTATCACAAAACATCTTTGGTTTTTAGCTCAGTATTATTATTGGCTTATACCGCGGTTATGGGAGTCATCGATATTTGGAGCTACTGGATGTTACTGCCAGTTGCCTTGGTATTATTTCCTTTTGTCTTCACTCCTGTACGCCAATCGCTTTTCTCTATCCGCGCGATGAAAATGTTCCAAAAAGTCATGCCTCCTATGTCGAGCACAGAAAAGGAAGCCATTGACGCAGGAACAACGTGGTGGGAAGGCGACCTTTTCCGCGGAGCGCCAGATTGGAATAAATTGCATAACTATCCAAAACCACAGCTAACCGCAGAAGAACAAGCTTTTATTGATGGGCCTGTTGAAACCGTTTGTGGCATGGTCAACGACTTCGAAGTGAGCCATGAACTGGCAGATCTAACACCTGAAGTGTGGCAATACCTGCGTGATCACCGCTTCTTCGCGATGATCATCAAAAAAGAATACGGTGGCTTAGAGTTTTCTGCTTATGCGCAATCTCAGGTTCTACAAAAGCTCGCTGGTGTCTCCGGTATTCTTGCTATCACTGTAGGGGTACCCAATTCATTAGGTCCGGGTGAATTACTGCAGCATTACGGCACTGATGAACAAAAACAACGCTATTTACCAGGCTTAGCTACGGGTGAAGAAATTCCGTGCTTTGCATTAACCAGCCCTGAGGCAGGTTCCGATGCTGGTGCTATCCCAGATTCAGGTGTCGTTTGTATGGGTGAATGGCAAGGCGAGCAAGTATTAGGAATGCGCTTAACATGGAACAAACGCTATATTACTTTGGCACCAATTGCCACTGTATTAGGCCTCGCATTCAAACTTTCAGACCCTGATAAACTATTAGGTGGCGAGAAAAACCTTGGTATCACCTGTGCACTAATTCCAACCAATACCCCTGGCGTTGAAATTGGTCATCGCCACTTCCCACTAAATATTCCATTTATGAATGGTCCTACACGCGGAAAAGATATTTTTGTTCCAATCGATTACATTATCGGTGGGCCAAAAATGGCAGGCCAAGGCTGGAGAATGTTGGTTGAGTGTCTTTCTGTCGGTCGTGGTATTACATTACCATCGAACTCAACTGGTAGTTTGAAGAGTATTGCTATCGCGACAGGGGCTTACTCTTATATTCGCCGTCAATTCAAATTACCAATTGGTAAAATGGAAGGTATTGAAGAACCACTAGCTCGCATCGCAGGTAATACCTATCTGATGGACGCAGCAGCAACTCTCATCACCTCTGGAATTATGTTAGGTGAGAAACCTGCCGTTTTATCCGCTATTGTTAAATACCACTGTACACACCGTGGCCAGCGCGCCATTATTGATGCCATGGATATTACGGGTGGTAAAGGCATCTGTCTTGGGGATTCAAACTTTGTTGCCAGAGCTTACCAAGGCGCACCTATCGCCATTACGGTTGAAGGGGCAAATATCCTAACCCGCAGTATGATCATCTTCGGTCAAGGGGCTATCCGTTGCCATCCATTCGTATTAGAAGAAATGGCCGCAGCACAAGATAATAACTTACATAAATTCGATAAAGCCGTATTTGGGCATATAGGTCATGTGGTTAGTAATCAATTCCGTAGCTTCTGGCTTGGTTTAACCAATGGTCGCGGAAGTCATGCACCAACCAAAGATGAAACGCGCCGTTACTATCAAATGCTAAACCGCCAAAGTGCCAACTTAGCATTACTATCCGATGTTGCCATGGGTGTGTTAGGGGGTAGCTTGAAACGCCGCGAACGTATCTCTGCTCGCTTAGGGGATATTTTAAGCAACTTGTATCTCGCATCTGCAACCTTAAAACGTTATGAAGATGAAGGTCGCCAAAAAGCAGACTTACCATTAGTGAAATGGGCGGTTGAAGATTGTTTATATCAATCAGAAAAAGCGATGGATGATCTCCTGAAAAACTTCCCTAACAAGTTGGTTGCGGGGGTAATGCGCATCACCCTATTCCCTACTGGCCGTGCGATGTCAACACCATCAGACCGACTAGACCATAAACTGACTCAAATCCTGATGGAACCATCAGAAACACGTGATAGGTTGGGCCGTGGGCAGTATTTAACACCTACGGAAAACAACCCTCATGGCCTTGTAAACCAAGCTCTGCTCGATATCATTGCTGCTGAACCTATTTTCGAACGTATCTGCCGCTTAAAAGAGCGTAAACTCAGCTTTACTCGCTTAGATAAACTTGCTGACCAACTACTTCCTGAAAACGTAATTACGCAAGAAGAAGCTGATATCTTGCGTAAAGCAGAAGCAAGCCGGTTACGGACGATTAACGTCGATGAGTTTGAGTTTGATGATTTGGGTGTACTTCCGACAAAAAAGTCACCAGATGAACCTTCAAATGAAGAAACTAGTAAGAAAAAGAAAGCGGCTTGATTAATTTTAGCTAGTAAATCAAAGGGAACTCAAGAGTTCCCTTTGTCATTTAGATTTAAAGCAAATAATCACTGAAATATTCGGCTACTTTGTCTTCATCAATACCTAAATGCCCCTTCCAGCCAGCCCATGGCATCTCCATATCTGAGCGACCTTTAGTATTGTTTAACTGGGACTCAGTACTCACAAGGTCACCAAAATTAACCCTCGACGCTAATGATAAAGGAATAAACTGATTTGGTATCACACCGATCAATGCTAGAGATTGTAAAACCCCTCTATGTGTATATTTATTACCCGGGATTATTTTGGCTTCAGCCAAACGCTTTTCAAAATGGCCGGGGGTTTCATCATCCTTAGCAGAACGAAATAAATCCAATAACTGGTTAAATTTAATTTTATCGTCCCCAAGCGGTTGTACTGGCTCAACATTAAGTAAGTGTTTTAAATTTAAATAAGCATATGAGGTATTACCTGTATAGGAATTTCCGTAATACAAGCAATATTGAAAGTAACTATCGTTGATGTGAATTTTTCGATTGTAATCACTGCATACCCAGCAACAGGCTAATTGTGGTTTTTCTATATAGTCATGAATCTGTATATTTTTGAGCTTATGAAAAGCACCTAGCACTGAACGTCCTCGTAAATAACTTCCGCCAACACCTGCAATAAAAGTATCAAAACAGCGCTCTTGGCTGAGTTTTTCCTCTTTTTTTAAACTGTTGAACTTGTGCATAATATCAGCATGGTCATTGAAAGACTCAATGTGATTCACTTGCCAATTAATTCGAGCGAGTTCCAATTGTTCTTTGGCTGACAGTGTACTTTGACTATAAACAGAAACCTCACGACCAACGTCATATTGGCTATTTTCGTACTTATACAGTTTACGAAGAACCCTCATCACTTTTTGCACTGATTTTTACCTTCTAGCTTTTATTATGTTGCGTAGAATTTATACAAGGTAGGTAAAGTACATGGGAATATAGATGTGGTGAATCAGAATAACCGCATCTTACAATAATAGCCCTATGAGTAAGATGCAGTTATCTATAATGAAAGGAAGACTTACAGCTCCAGAGCCAATAGCTCTTCAATCGTTTGGCGGCGGCGAATCAATTGTGGCTTACCATCAACAAACATCACTTCCGGCAATAATGGACGGCTATTGTAGTTTGATGACATGGATGCACCGTAAGCGCCAGTGTCATGAAAAACCAGAAAATCGCCAACTTTCACCTCGGGTAAAGCGCGGGTTACCACTAAACCGCCCTCTAACTGGGTAAATACATCTCCTGATTCACACAGTGGGCCAGCAACAATTGTGTCTTTTAGTTGGGCCCCATCAAGGTTACGTCCATCCATCGGTAATACCGAAATATGGTGATAACTGCCATACATCGCTGGACGCATTAGGTCATTAAAACCACTGTCTACAAGCACATAGTGGCGACTACCCATATCTTTAACGGCTCGCACTTCTGCTAATAGTACCCCAGACTCAGCAACTAAATAGCGGCCGGGTTCTATTTCAAGTTCAATTTTGTGCCCTAAGTGTTGTTCGATGCGTTGGCGAGCGTTATCCCATAGGCTGTAATAATGCGGTACATCGATTAATTCATCACCTTCACGATAAGGGGTTGATAACCCACCGCCTGCTGAAATGGCATGAAGGTCAACCCCTGCGGTTGTGACTAACGCCACCATAGAATCACACACATCGGCAAGATGTTGATAGTCAACCCCTGAGCCAATATGCATATGGATACCAACTAGCGATAAATTGTAATGGCGAATTTTCTCTAACGCTGCAGGTAAATCTTCATGCCAAATACCGTGCTTACTATTTTCACCACCAGTATTGGTTTTTTGGCTATGGCCGTGACCAAAACCTGGATTGATGCGTAACCAAACAGGATGGCCAGCTTTTTGTTCGCCAATTTGCTCAAGCATGTCAATTGAGCCTGCATTCACAGGGATATCTAGCTCAGTCACTTTCGCTAATGTGGCTCTATCGAGCACATCTGCTGTAAATACGATTTCTGAGTTCTCACGTCCAGGCTGGAACCCTGCCACCAGCGCACGTTCTATTTCCCCTAAAGAAACAGAATCGACTTTAACGCCTTGTTGTTTCATTAAGCGCAGAATATGAATATTCGAACATGCTTTTTGTGCAAAGCGGACAGTATCAAAAACTTGTAATTGCTTGATACGCTCAATAATCACCGCGCTATCATAAACCCAAACAGGGCTACCATACTGCTCAGGTAATACACGTAAATATTCAGATGTTAAATATTGGCTTGTTGTCGTTGCGAATGAAGTCATTGTCTTTCTCGTTTGCAAGTTTTTATTATATTAAAAGCTATTATTCAAAGAATAATACGGGAAAAAAAATATCTATTTTGCTAAAGTCTATTCATATTTGATATAGACTTTATTTAAGGACTTCCTATGCAAGCCATTTCATGGCGGCACATTGAAATATTCCGTGCAGTAATGACAGCCCCCAACCTGACGGAAGCCGCTGCACTGCTAAACACCTCACAACCAACTATCAGCCGTGAACTTGCTCGCTTAGAATACCTTTTACAGTTTAAGTTATTCGATAGGGTCAAAGGACGTCTACAGCCAACAGCACAAGGATTACGGTTTCTTGAAGAAGTCGAACGCTCTTATTATGGTTTGGAACGCATTAAAAACTCAGCGGAAACTATCCGACGCTTCGAACATGCCCAAATCTCGATAACCTGTTTACCTGCTTTCGCGCAATCTTTATTGCCCCATGTTTGCCAATCGTTTATGGAAAATTACCCTGATGTCAGCATCACAGTGATCCCGCAAGAGTCTCCTGTTCTTGAAGAATGGTTGTCCGCTCAGCGTTACGATTTCGGTTTAACAGAACATTTGCAAATGCCTCCGGGCACTGAACAACAAACACTGGGAAGTTTAAATGAAGTGTGTGTCTTACCCGCAAACCACCCTTTAGCCCAAAAAGAAGTCCTAATCCCCAATGATTTTCAAGGCCAACGTTTTATTAGCCTATCATTAACTGACAGCTATCGTCAGTTGATTGACTCAACATTTGCGGAGCACCATGTCGAGCGCAAAATGGTCATGGAGACGCATTCAGCATCATCTATTTGCGCTATGGCACTAAAAGGGATTGGGATTTCTATTGTTAACCCTTTAACTGCATTAGATTTTCATCAACAATCTGCTGGGAAGTTGGCTCTGCGCCCACTCAGCTTTTCCATTCCTTTTACCGTTAGCTTGATAAAACCTATTCACCGCCCTTCATCACAATTGACCAATATTTTTACTCAACATTTAGAGGATAACTTTAATCAAATAAAAACCCAGCTAATTTCCGCGCTGTTGCATCAATAACTGCCAGTGAGGTGAAGTTGCAAACCAATTAGCGAGATAATCAATCACCACCCTCAATGCAGTTGGCATTTTTTGCCGACTCGTATACACAGCGTAAATACCTAGAGGCATTGGCGTATATTCAGGTAATAGTTGAACTAACGCCCCTGAGGCCAAATGATCAGCAACAGAATAATATGGTTGCATAGAGATACCCGCGCCCTGCAATGTTGCCTCAGCGAGAAATACGGATTCATTCGCACTTAATCGCCCATCAACCAATACACTATGCTGCATACCTGCCTTTTCAAAGACCCATAAGCTACGACCAAAAAAATTGTAGGTTAAGCAATCGAGTAAAACTAAATCTTCTGGTTTTTCGGGATGTTTTTTCCCTTTTAAAAAATCAGGTGAAGCACAAATGACAGAATGGCAAGTTGACAATGGTTTTGCGATTAAACTCGGCTCCAGCTGATTAGTAATACGGATAGCCAAGTCAATTCGTTCCTCTATTAAATTAACTGATTTATTCGATATTTGCATATCTATAGCCATATTCGGATAGAGTTTCATAAACTCAGCAATAGCCACAGAAAGTGCACTTTGGGCAATAGATTGTGAGCAACTAATGCGCACTAAACCGGATAATGCTTTTGCATCAAGCTCTTGCTGCACAGGGACCATTTGGGAAATAGCATTAAGTTGCAAAGATTGTTGATATACCCCTTCCCCCGCTGAAGTTAAACTTAATTTCCGCGTGGTACGATTTAATAAACGCACTCCCGCCCATTGTTCCATTTCCGACAAATAGCGAGTCACCATCGCTCTCGACATCTCTAATTTTTCTGCTGCTCCACTTAGGCTGCCTTGTTCAACGATAGTAATAAATACTTCTGCTGCCTTTAATCTATCCATACCACTCTCATTTGACCGAATTGTGCAACAAACAACACCTAATTATGGGGTTTTTCATCTTATCATTGCAATTTAATATACACACCATGCAAAAAACAAGCGTTCCTGTATAACTTTATTTTAGGATACAAAATGAAATTTACCTTATTAGCTGCAACCGCGTTATTCGCCACTACGATAAATATGACCCAAGCTGAAACACTAACATTAGATGTTTATAATCCTGGAAATAACAGCGTATTTCCGGTTTCCTCTGAAATTATTAGCGGTTCAAGTGAAGTGGTGTTAATTGACGCACAATTTCAAAAAAATGATGCACAACAATTGGTTGATAAAATTAAAAAGCTCAACAAGAAATTAACCACGATTTATATTAGCCACTCAGATCCAGATTACTATTTTGGGCTCGATACCCTAACAAACGCCTTCCCTGAAGCTAAAGTGGTCGCGACAGCAAACACAGTTGAAGCCATTAAAGCAACTAAAGATGGCAAACTGGCTTACTGGGGTGGTGTATTAAAAGATGAGGCACCTGCCCATATTATCGTCCCTGAGGTCATTAAAGGAGATAGCTTCACAGTTGATGGTGAACGACTTGAAATTAAAGGCCTTGATAGCGCATCACCAGATAGAACTTATGTCTGGGTTCCATCATTAAAAGCCGTTGTAGGGGGCGTTATTGTTTCTGACAATATTCATGTTTGGGTAGCAGATACACAAACAGAAGAGTCACGTAAAAATTGGCAGCAAACATTAAAAGACATCAAAGCACTGAACCCAATAACCGTTGTTCCCGGTCACTTTACGGGAGCATCTAAATTAGATACAAGCACAGTTTCTTTTACTCAAAAATACTTACAAGATTTTGAAAATGCAGCAAAAACAAGTAAAAACTCAGATGAACTCATCCAAAAAATTGCGGTAAAATATCCACAATTGGATGACAAATCAAGTTTAGAACTTAGTGCAAAAGTTGTTAAAGGCGAAATGCAGTGGCCTCAATAACCAAGTGATACTCACTATTGCAGCCATTTTGCGCGGTATGTTCCGTAGCAACTCACTGAATGACTAAAAGCAATTTGGCTGATTTCACCGAATGATAGTGGTATTAATTTTTTGATGATAATGATACAACTTAACTAAAATTATTTAAAAAGATCAAATAGAGAGAACGATTATGAGCAATATCACCCTACATTATATTTATGACCCTTATTGCGGCTGGTGCTATGCCGCTGCGCCTTTAATCGAAATTGCCAACCAACATCCAAGTATCAACATTGAAATGCATGGTGGTGGTATGTTAGCTGGCAATGCACGCCTACATTTAGATGATAATTTTCGCCAATATATTCTGCAAGCTGATAAGCGCATTGCATCCATGACAGGGCAAGTATTTGGCGATGACTATATAAAAATGCTACACGAACCTAATTTGGTTATGGACTCAACACCACCGCAAACCGCTATATTAGCGGCAACCAAGCAAGGCAAAGGCTTTGAGATGCTTAAAGCCATTCAAAAAACACACTACATTTCAGGACGCCATATTAAAGATACCGCGGTACTTCTTGAGCTCGCCAAAGAAATTGGCCTCGATGTAACCCAGTATGTGTCCGACTACAGTGAGTGTGAGCAACATGAAACTGCGGCCCACATTGAAACAAGTAAGGCTCTGTTAGCGCAGTCAGGTGCATCCGGTTTTCCAACTCTGTTAATACAACAACAGGGGAAATGGTTACGAGTTCCATTACAGAATTACCTCGGTGAGCCGAGTAAATGGCAGCAATTTTTAGATTCTTTGGTAACCGCAGCGTCTTAATAATCACCCTTTTTAATAAGCCACCTTTCAAATATGCGCATAAGGTTGTCATTTAATTTAATATTC
This sequence comes from Providencia sp. PROV004, assembly GCF_011045615.1. Taxonomy (NCBI): domain Bacteria; kingdom Pseudomonadati; phylum Pseudomonadota; class Gammaproteobacteria; order Enterobacterales; family Morganellaceae; genus Providencia; species Providencia sp. PROV004. Next base: position 1,028,784 of record NZ_CP042859.1, on the reverse strand, counting down.
AATTATTGATAAATACAACCATGTGCTAGCACTAATAATTAACGCGGGGCCAAATGGAATCGTCTTCGTTGTTTTAGCTATTTGCACCCCAGATAATATCTCGGCGTGGGCTAGATTTACCAGTTGCTTTTTTTGGTATATTTTAGGCCATAGCCCAAAGTTAACCCAGTATTGTAATAGCCCCAACCCTGCAGCGGTGGCCAAAAAGTAAGGTAACTCCCAAACACCAAGCCAAGCCGAACAAGCGGCAACGAGTTTAAAATCCCCTCTCCCCATTTGTGGTTGATAAGTTTGTTTTTCAACCAGTGTAACCACCATTAACATCACTAAGTAGCTGATCAGTACTGCATAAATAGCTGAGACTACATTCCCATTTGGTAAGTGAATTTGATATAGCAACCCCACCCATAATAATGGGTACGTAAGAACATCAGGGAGATAACCTATTTTATTATCAATGATAAATAATGGTATTATTAAATTAATATATAATGTTAAAAATAAAATAATACGTAAATTATTAGATGAATAATATATTATAAAAATTAGTACACTATATATTAGAAGCAAAACAGTATTTTTAATAATAATTTTGGATTTATCAAAATGAACAACGGGTAAATAAATAAGTAGTTTTTTAGTCGTAAAAAAGGATATTAGCAGCATAAAAAAAGAAGAAAAAACACAAATAAAATCAATTATATTTATAGATTTATCATTTTGACATGATAATGTAAATTGCTCAGACGGCGAAATAATAGATATAACCGATGATATTAAAGTACAGAGTAACTCCCTCATATTAACTCCTTATTCCTTTATGGAGATAAAAATAAATATACTGTGAATTTCTGCTATCCCCAACACTTTAATTCCGTTGAGTAGAGTCGGTTTATTCGAATATCATGATCTTCTAGTTTACTTTCATCACTGTTTAAGATGTCACCTATGGCACAGACATACTATAAAAGGTCAGTATTTCGTTATAAACTAGGTAGCAGCGCTTGAGTTTAACAATTCAACCCCCATATTCATCAAAGTTATATTATTTATTAACCCAGTCTGTACTAAGGAAAAGCTATGCGCATTCCACGCATTTATCACCCAGAGCCTCTTCAAATAAACACAACAATTTCTCTTGGTGATGATGCTGCAAACCATGTAGGTCGAGTACTGCGCATGACTGCAGGCCAAAAACTCGAACTTTTTGATGGCAGCAATAAAACCTTTAGTGCTGAAATTACTGAAGCAACTAAAAAAAATGTATTCGTACACATTAAAAATAGCCAAGTTGACGATAGAGAATCCCCTCTCGATTTACACCTCGGGCAGGTCATGTCTCGTGGGGAAAAAATGGAATTTACTATCCAAAAATCTGTCGAACTCGGAGTTAATACAATAACACCTTTGTTATCAGAACGTTGTGGTGTTCGCCTAGATGGCGAACGGCTCGATAAAAAATTACTTCAATGGCAAAAAATTGCGATTGCTGCCTGCGAACAATGTGGCCGCAACCGAATTCCAGAAATTCGCCCAGTACAAACCCTTGAAGCATGGTGCGCGGAAACTGACGGTGCATTTAAAGTCAATTTGCACCCACGAGCAACAGAAAGTATTAATACGTTACCCACTGAACTGAAGAAAGTACGATTGTTGATTGGCCCGGAAGGTGGCTTGTCAGCAGACGAAATTGCCATGACAGCAAATTATCAATTTACCGATATACTGTTAGGGCCTCGAGTATTACGAACAGAAACGACTGCGCTAACCGCTATCACAGCACTACAAGTGCGCTTAGGTGATCTGGGGTAAGGAGAAAAAATGATCAAGCTCGGTATAGTGATGGATCCTATTTCATCCATCAAAATCAAGAAAGACACCAGTTTTGCAATGATGCTGGAAGCTCAGCGTCGAGGTTATGAAATCCATTATATGGAAATGAATGACCTGTATTTACACCAAGGTGAAGCTCGCGCACAAACAAAAATCGTGACAGTCGAAGAAAACCCAGAAAAATGGTACGAATTTCATGGGGAACAAGATATCCCCCTAAGTTCACTTGATGCCATTTTAATGCGGAAAGACCCGCCTTTTGATACTGAATTTATCTATGCGACTTATATTTTAGAAAGAGCGGAACAAGCTGGCACCTTAATTGTGAATAAACCGCAAAGCTTACGTGACTGCAATGAGAAACTCTTTACTGCTTGGTTTGCTGAGTTAACACCTGACACATTGGTCACGCGCAGCCCACAAAAGTTAAGAGAATTTCACCAAAAACATGGCGATGTCATATTCAAACCACTAGATGGTATGGGTGGCGCTTCGATTTTCCGTCTTAAACAAGATGACCCAAATGTGGGCGTAATTATCGAAACGCTAACGGAACATAGCTCCCGTTACTGCATGGCCCAAAACTTCCTACCAGCAATTAAAGATGGTGATAAACGTGTCTTGGTGGTGGATGGTGAACCTGTTCCTTATTGCTTAGCGCGAATTCCAGCTCAAGGTGAAACCCGAGGTAACCTTGCAGCGGGTGGCCGTGGGGAAGCTCGTCCATTAAGTGAAAGTGACTGGGCCATTGCGCGTGCCGTAGCGCCAACATTAAAAGAAAAAGGCTTAATTTTTGTTGGCCTTGATATCATTGGTGACCGTTTAACCGAAATTAACGTGACTAGCCCAACGTGTGCACGGGAAATTGAAGCCGCATTTGATATCTCCATTACAGGTATGTTAATGGATGCCATTGAACGCCGTCTCAATAAATAATTTATAGTGGTGGTTTATCTTCACTGATGGCTTTTATTATTTTCACACAATAAAAGTCATCCGTTTTATTTACCACCTATAAGTTTGCCTTTTATTGTGTTCTCTCAATTGTTTTAAATTTGCTGGAGTCTAAGTTTGAATCTGCAAAACCATTTTCTTATCGCCATGCCATCCTTAACAGACCCTTATTTTGAGCAGTCAGTCGTTTATATGTGTGAGCACAATGAAAAAGGGGCGATGGGGATTGTGATTAACAAGCCTATTGATGATTTTTCTGTCGATAAGATGCTTAAAAAACTCGAAATTACGATTTCAGATAAAATTGATAACCGTAATTTAAAGAAGCCTGTCATTGCGGGTGGTCCCGTGGCTGAAGAGCATGGGTTCATCTTACACACACCGATAAAAGGTTTTTTATCGAGTCTGCACTTAAATGATGAAGTGATGGTGACAACGTCAAAAGATATCTTAGAGACTTTAGGAAGTGAGCACTCCCCCTCAAACTCTTTAGTTGCACTAGGTTATGCAAGCTGGGAACCAGGCCAACTTGAACGTGAAATCATGGAAAATAGCTGGTTGACCGTTGAAGCTTCTCCTGAGCTTATTTTTGATACACCAATTCATGAACGCTGGACTGCTGCAGCTAAATTAATTGGTATTGATATTCATACTATTTCAATGCAAGCGGGGCATGCTTAATGTCTGGAAGAACTTTGTTAGCCTTTGATTTTGGAACCAAAAGCATCGGTGTGGCCGTTGGACAAGAAATTACAGGTACCGCGCGACCATTAACCTCACTAAAAGCCAGCGATGGCCGCCCTGATTGGCAACAAATCGAAAAGTTACTTAAAGAATGGCAACCTCAGTTGGTTATTGTTGGCCTTCCCCTTAATATGGATGGCACGGAACAACTGGTTACAAGCCAAGCCCGTAATTTTGCAAATCGAATTCATGGCCGTTTTGGTGTTAAAGTCGAATTACATGATGAACGTCTTTCCACGGTTGAAGCAAAAGCAGGCCTTTTTGAACAAGGTGGTTATCGAGCTTTGAGTAAAGGAAAAGTAGATTCTGCGTCTGCTGTTGTGATCCTTGAAAGCTGGTTTGAGCAACATATTTAAGCATTGCGTATTTTACGTGGTTATTTTTAGCTTAACCTCATGCAATGGTGCCGTTCTGATGTAATTTGCTTTACACTATGGTCAATAGCCGCTATTCATGTAAGACATGAATAAAATAGTATTGAATAAACCATATTGAATAAAATAATGACCATTCAAAATAATATCTCTGATGTCACCGCGCGTATTGAGCATGCTGCCGCAGAGTGTCAGCGCTCACCACAAGACATTACGCTACTCGCGGTAAGTAAAACCAAACCTTGTGAGGCTATTTTAGAAGCTATAGAGGCAGGCCAACGCCAGTTTGGTGAGAACTATGTGCAAGAGGGCGTTGAGAAAATTCAATATTTCTCTGATAGAAATGACTTAGTTTGGCATTTTATCGGCCCATTACAATCGAATAAAAGCCGCCTTGTTGCTGAGCACTTTGATTGGTTCCATACCTTAGACAGAGCCAAAATCGCTCAGCGCTTAAATGACCAACGTCCAAGTGGAAAAGCGCCCCTCAATGTGCTAATTCAAATCAATATCAGCGATGAAAACAGTAAATCAGGTATAACACTCGCAGAAGTTGCAGACCTTGCGGCGCAAGTCGCTACGATGCCAAACCTTGTGCTACGGGGCCTGATGACGATCCCTGCACCTGAAACGGATTATGAACGCCAATGTGCTGTGTTTCATCAAATGAATGAGGCATTTAAGCAATTAAAAACCACTTACCCCACTGTTGACACTCTTTCAATGGGGATGACTGACGATATGCGTGCAGCAATCCATTGCGGCTCAACACTTGTTCGCATAGGAACCGCTATTTTTGGCGCTCGCCAATATCACCAATAAGATAGGAGAACAGAATGCAACATCGTAAAATTGCCTTCATCGGCGCCGGAAATATGGCTCACGCCATCATTGCTGGGCTGGTTAACCATGGTTACCCTGCATCGATGATCACGGTGTGCTCTCCTACACCTGTACGTCGAGACAAACTGGCCGAGCAATATGGCATTATCAGCAGTCATGATAACTTAGCTGCGGTCAAAGCCGCTGAGGTCATTATCCTAGCGGTTAAACCACAAATGATGAAAGAAGTGTGTGAACCGCTGCAAAATGCCACAAACTTTGACCAAAAATTAGTGCTGACAATCGCCGCGGGGATCCCTGCAGAGCGTTATAATGATTACTTTGCACACCAACTGAATTTAGTACGCATCATGCCAAATACGCCATCGTTGGTGGGTAAAGGTGTTAGCGGGTTATTTGCTCAAGGGAAGGTTTCTGAGCCAGACAAACAGTTTGCTCAAGAGCTGATGCAAAGTGTTGGCTCCACGATTTGGTGCCAACAAGAGCAAGACATCAATAAGATTATTGCCATTACTGGTAGCTCCCCTGCCTATTTCTTTCTGTTTATGGAATCAATGCAGCAAAAAGCAGAACAACTCGGTTATGATAAGCAACAAGCTCGCGAGCTCGTTCTGAATGCAATTGAAGGGGCTGTAGAACTAGCTAAGTCACAAAGTGACACGGACTTTTCGGCTTTACGTGAACAAGTCACCTCTAAAGGCGGTACCACCGCGATGGCTTTAGAGCAATTTTATAATGGAAATCTTCCGCAAATTGTTGCCGATGCAATGCAAAGCGCAATACACAGAGCAGAAGAAATGGAAAAACTTTTTTAAATTAATCGCGGAATTCACCATGCAGACCTTAGTATTCGTCGTTACTACCCTGATCCAACTGTATATTTTTGTATTACTACTGCGCGTATGGATGCAGTGGGTACGCGCAGACTTTTATAATCCTTTTTCGAAATTTGTCGTTAAAGCAACACAGCCTATCGTCGCACCATTACGCCGAATCATTCCTTCTTTTGGCGCGATAGATACCGCTTCAGTGGTTGTTGCGTTTGTTTTAGCCATTGCAGCCATTATCTTTGGTATGTGGGCAACAAACTTACTCCCTATTTTAGGTATAAGCATTTTACCTATGGGATTGATTTTATTATTAACCTATACCGGTAAATTAATTTTTTGGATGATTTTAATCCGTGCAATTCTAAGCTGGGTTAGCCAAGGCCGTAACCCAGTAGATTATTTATTATACCAATTAACCGAACCTTTAATGGCGCCAATCCGTCGCATCATTCCTGCTATGGGCGGGTTAGATTTCTCTGCAATGATTGTGATGTTTATTTTAATCGCATTGAATTACCTGCGTGTAGATATCTCACTGATGATTGACCCATCATTGACTGCAATGATGTATTCCATTGGTATTATGTAAAAACGAGTTTTAAATAATGCAAAAAGTTGTTTTAGCCACCGGTAACCCCGGAAAAGTGAATGAGTTAGCTGGCCTACTACGTGATTTTGGGATGGATATCGTCGCACAAACCTCATTAGGCGTTGAGTCCGCAGAAGAAACGGGCTTAACTTTTATTGAAAATGCAATCCTAAAAGCGCGTCATGCAGCAGCACAAACCGGGTTACCCGCAATTGCTGATGATTCAGGAATTTCCGTTGATGCCCTTGGTGGCGCGCCGGGGATTTACTCTGCCCGCTACGCAGGTGAAGAAGCAACAGACGAGCAAAACCTAGTTAAGCTATTAGAAGCAATGAAAAATGTGCCTGACGACCAACGTCAGGCTCAATTCAACTGTGTGTTAGTTTATTTGCGGCATGCAGAAGACCCTACGCCATTAGTATTCCATGGCCGTTGGCACGGTATCATCACCCGTGAACGCAAAGGCCAAGGCGGCTTTGGTTATGACCCCATATTCTATGTTCCTGAATTAGGTTGCACCTCAGCAGAGCTAACGAAAGCAGAAAAGCAAGCCGTTTCACATCGTGGAAAAGCACTCACAATGATGTTGGATGCGCTAAAGAATGCTTAAATTACCCCCGCTGAGCCTGTATATCCATATCCCTTGGTGTGTACAAAAGTGCCCTTATTGTGACTTCAACTCACACACACTTAAAGGTGAGATCCCTCAGCAAGAATATGTGGCACACTTATTGGCCGATTTAGACACCGATGCAAAATTAGTTGCAGGACGTTCGGTGAAAACTATTTTTATTGGGGGCGGAACACCCAGTTTATTAAGTGCTGAGTCAATGCAAGCTTTAATGGATGGCGTACGTCAGCGAGTTGATTTAGACCCACATGCAGAAGTTACCATGGAAGCAAACCCTGGTACTGTTGAAGCTGGTCGTTTTGCAGGTTACCAAGCCGCAGGAATTAATCGTATTTCTATTGGCGTACAAAGCTTCGGTAACGATAAACTAATCACTTTAGGGCGTATTCATGGCGCTGATGAAGCGAAGCGTGCTGCTCAGTTAGCCGCTAATCTTAATTTAAGAAGCTTTAACCTCGATTTAATGCATGGGTTACCCGCGCAAACTCAGGTTGAAGGTTTATCAGACCTGCGCCAAGCTATTGAACTTGCCCCTCCGCACCTGTCTTGGTACCAACTCACTATTGAACCTAACACTCAATTTGGCTCACGCCCTCCGGTATTACCCGATGACGATACACTGTGGGATATTTACACTGAAGGCCATAAATTATTGAGTGCGGCAGGTTACCAGCAATATGAAACATCCGCCTATGCTAAACCCGGTTACCAATGCCAACACAACCTCAATTACTGGCGCTTTGGTGACTATTTAGGTATCGGTTGCGGCGCTCATGGAAAAATTTCTTTTGAAGATGGTCAAATTTTACGAACCGTAAAAACAAAACATCCTCGAGGTTATATGGAGGGCCGTTATATGCACCAATCCTATGACGTTGGCGCTTCCGATAGACCATTTGAATACTTCATGAACCGCTTTCGCCTTCTTGAAGCCATGCCACGCGCTGAATTTACCCAATATACAGGGTTACCAGAATCAACAGTTAGAGCGGCTATTGATGAAGCTTTAGCTAAAGGCTATATCACAGAAACCGTGAATGAATGGCAGATTACAGAGCATGGAAAGTTGTTTCTCAATTCGCTATTAGAGCTATTTTTAGGTGAAGAATAGCGGCTATTCGGTTCATTTATAAATTACTTCACTGATAAATTAGATGAAAGCCCACTTCAAACGAAGTGGGCTTTTGTTTAGAGATAAAAATGAAATAGACAAGAATAACAATTGAGGTAATACATATTGCCACCATCAATAAGACAGTGGCAGATATCTGTTATAGAGCATTCACCACCGCATTAACTTGCTCTGTTAAGCTAACTAAACCGCCACCTGACAAGTACCATAAGTCAGATTGCAGGTAAGTAATTTTGCCATCTTTATAAGCTTTGGTTTCTTGAATATTGCTATCTTCAAATACTGTTTTATCCAATTTACCTGCACCAATCGCTTCGCTACGGTCAACAATCAGGATCACATCTGGGTTAGCTTGAGCAATAGTTTTGGTATCCACAACACGGCGTTTTGCTTTATCTGCACTTTCATCAACCGGTAGGTCAGCGCGTTTTGCTTTCACAACGTTGTAAACAACGGCTTGGCTATTTGGAATTAATTTGCCGTCATTATGCATCAATACTAAAACTTTTTTATTGGAATCAGCCGCTTTCTTCTGGGCGTCTGCGATGACTTTATCTAATTGGACTAACTGCTCATCAACTGCTTTTTGGTTACCGTAGAGCTCACCAATCACACTAATATTGGCTTTTACAGAATCAATATAGTGTTTGCTATCAGAGCCTAAATTGATAGTGGGTGCAATTTTTGATAACTCATCATAAGACTTACCTTGACGACCTGTGATCACAATCAGATCAGGTTTTAATTGTGCGATTTTGGCTAAATCAGGTTGTTTCATTCCACCTGCGTTTTCCATTGATGCAGGAATACTGCCTTTTATATAAGCAGGAGCATTGCCAGTTGGTAGTGCAACAACCTTGTCACCTAAGCCGAGTTTTTGCATTGAGTCATAAACACCGAAATCAAACAGAACCACTTTTTGTGGTTTTTTCATGACTTCAGTTTCACCTGATAGGTGTTTGATCGTCACTTTTTCAACGCCTTGTGCTGTAACCGCATTTGGAGTGAAAGTGGTAGATTCAGCGCTAAGAGCAAAAGGCGCAGAGAATGACAACACAGAAACAAGCAGAGCAGGAATGAATTTTTTCATTTAAATGATCCCAATTTAGTCATTAAGCCAAACCCGCATTGTAAAGTGAGTGGCTTAGATGTCAATCAAATAAGAATCAATTTCATTTTCATTCCCATTAATGGAGTTAATATCACACAAATTGATGATAACGATAATATAGATAAATAAAAAAACAGTAATGTACAAAAATACACTACTGTTCATAAGGTTATTATTGATTTTAAATCGATCAGTGACTTTTGATTGAATTAAGTAATGAGACGCGTTGTTGCTCTATTGAAGTCACTTTAGAACAAACTTGTTGGCCGAATTGCTGGAAGCTTTTCTCTTGTTTTTTCCATTCAGATTCAAGTTCTTGTTGTAACCCGCCTAAGTTACCTAGCATACCTTGTAACGCTTTATTGGCATCACCACCCGATAATAATTGCTTACGCCCCATCTCATTAATGCTGTCTTGTAAAATACCGCCTAAGCTTTCATTGACTAACTCGCGCCCTTTCGTTTCAACCGTTTTCATGGCTTTATGGTGAAACACATAACCATTGGGACGAGTCTCAATAATTTGGTTGATTTGCCCATTAAGATCTTTTTCTAATTTTGTTAACCGGTTACGGATATTGCTGTCACTACCAACCACTTTAACGACAACTTTGTCTATCGTTTCCCTTGAAGTTGATAATTTTTTTTCTGATTCTTGTTTTATCCAAGGTAAATCCTGACGAATATCGGCTTGATAACGAATAGCTTGCTGCTTTTGCGCCTCTGTTGCAGCCACATTTTTACCGTTAAGTGTGATTTCACCGTTTGGCGTAATTTTTAAATCACCACTCGCACCAATGACTTGCACACTTTCGGGTGTCATAAAGATGTCATCCTTTGGTGTTACAGAACAGTTATAATCTGCAGCTTGGCTCGTCGCACAAGCAAGGAGTGAAAATGCAATTAATGTACGGCGTAACATAAAATCTCCTAGTAGAGCATTAATTAAAAAACAGAACGCCCAATTCGTTTCGATAATAACTCTAAAGCCGCACATCCGACTAAAGAGTTCCCCGCCGAGTCTAGCTCAGGTGACCAAACCGCGACCGTAAATTGGTTTGGTACTACGCAGACAATACCCCCGCCAACGCCAGACTTACCGGGCATTCCTATCCGAAATGCAAACTCACCAGAGCCGTCATACATACCACAAGTCATCATTAATGCATTGATTTGTCTTGATTGCAGCGGTGTGATGATGGGGTCAATAGAGCAAGATGACATTCCTTGCGATGTTAAATAAGAAAAACATCTCGCTAATTCAACACAGTTCATACTTAGAGAGCAATAATGAAAATAAGTTTCGAGAACTGTTAAAACATCATTTTCAAAATTCCCAAAAGATTTCATAAGATAAGCAATGGCCGCATTACGGCTGGCGTGTTCCAGTTCTGAGCGAGCGACAACTGTGTCATAGCTAATATCCGGTTCGCAAGACAACTTTCGGACAAACTCCAACATACGCTGTTTTGGTGCGCTAAGGCGTGATTGCAGCATATCAGCGATAACAATGGCTCCCGCATTAATAAACGGGTTTCGAGGTATCCCCTTTTCCATTTCAATTTGAATTAGCGAATTAAATGGTAGCCCGGAGGGTTCTTTACCTACTCGGCTCCAAATTTCCTCTTCCTCATAACGCGTCATTGCAAGCGTAAGGCTTAATACTTTTGAAATAGATTGAATTGAAAAGCGTTGATATGCATCCCCTGCGGTAAAAATATCACCATCGATTGTGGATACAGCAATACCTAAATGGCGGGAAGGCACACAACCTAAAGCAGGAATGTAATTTGCAACACAACCTTGCCCAATCAGTGGGCGAACTTGGTCTAGGATATCGTTGAGTAGCTGGTTAGAAAACATGGCGCTCAAAACGTTGACTCCAGATAGTATTTGCAACAGAAAATAAAGGCACCCAATTTTTGGATGCCTCTTCAAGCGACTGAAAGTTCAGTTTATTTATTGAGGTTGACTCAATAAAATTATTCTTCCCACCAAACATCAAAAAGCTCAGAAACGACGACGTCATTCATACCTTTTGATTTTAACCAGTTTTCAACAATTTGACGGTGCTCTTCGGTACATTTGCCAATTTTTTGTAGGCAAACGATCCCTTCCCAGCTCATATAGCCACTTGCTTCAAATGCTAAACCATTCGGTTCAATCGCTTCTGCAATCAGTTGGTCAACGGTGCTGTCAACTTCCTCAATCGGCGTACCTTCTTTAAAGCTCCACTTAACGGTAAAGCCCAACTCTTGGAACTCATCCAAGCGTAATTTTTTACGTAAACGACGACTACGTTGTTGTTTAGCCATTATTTGATCCTCTCAAACATTAAATCCCATACACCGTGCCCTAACCGCTGGCCGCGCTTTTCAAATTTTGTTTCTGGTCTTGTTTCTGGACGAGGAACGTAATCACCTGATGGCGATAAGTTTTTATACCCTTCGACACTCGTCATCACTTCAAGCATGTGCTCTGCATAAGGCTGCCAATCCGTTGCCATATGGAAAACACCACCGATAGCTAGTTTACTACGAATTTTTTCTGCAAACGGAACTTGCACAATACGGCGCTTATTGTGTTTCGCTTTATGCCATGGGTCAGGGAAAAATAACTGAACCATTTCAAGGCTTCCATTTGGGATCATGCAGTCTAAAACTTCTATTGCATCATGGCACATCACCCGCAAATTGGTGACATTTTCTTCTTTTGCTGATGCTAAACATGCGCCAACACCGGGAGCATGAACTTCGATACCTAAAAAGTTTTTATCTGCATTTTGAGATGCCATGGTCACCAATGAGGCGCCCATCCCAAACCCAATTTCCAAGGTAACTGGATTTGAGTTATTAAATACTTTGGCAAAATCAAAAGGCTCATTGATAAAATCGATGCCTTTTTCTGCCCATTCTTTTTCTAATGCGTCTTCCTGACGTTTTGTCAGACGCCCTTGACGGCGGACAAAACTACGGACTCGGCGCATAACCCGCCCATCTTCATTATATTCGGGGGAGATAACATTATTGATCATAATAAAGGTTCTAAAATGAATGCCCAATTAAGTTAGTGTGCCAACAATCAAGTTTATAAGGTGATTGGTTACCAAATTTATCAATTTACAGCCCTAAATGCCCAAGTTACAGTGAGTACCCTTACCCTTGAAGCATGATGGATATCGGAGTTTAGCAAAACTTCCACAAGGATGCAGTTGATAATTAGCTAACTTTACACTAAACAACACAATAGCGGTTTACAGCCCTCTTCGTCTATGTTGCAATTCCTGCCATGACTGGAAATATCAATAAAAAATAAAATTATCAATGGAAGCTCAACAATTTTCATCTGCAGTGCTTGACTGGTATCACAAATACGGTCGTAAAACGTTGCCATGGCAACAGGAAAAATCGTCCTACCATGTTTGGTTATCAGAAGTCATGCTGCAACAAACCCAAGTGAGTACTGTAATCCCCTATTTTGAGAAGTTTATCTCTCGTTTTGAGGATGTTACCGCCCTTGCCAACGCACCTCTTGATGAAGTTTTACACCTATGGACAGGACTCGGCTATTACGCTCGGGCTCGGAACCTCCATAAAGCGGCACAAGTGATCGCGACTCAATATGATGGCTCGTTTCCCACTACATTTGATGAAGTATTAGCGCTACCCGGTGTTGGCCGGTCCACTGCTGGGGCAATTTTGTCTTTATCGCAAAAACAGCATTATCCTATTTTAGATGGTAATGTTAAACGTGTATTAGCTCGAGCTTATGCGGTTGATGGCTGGCCGGGTAAAAAAGAAGTCGAAAATCGCTTGTGGGAAATCAGTACTGATGTCACGCCAAAAGAGGGAGTTGAATTTTTTAACCAAGCGATGATGGACTTAGGTGCGATGGTCTGTACTCGCAGTAAACCAAAATGTGAGCTGTGCCCACTTATTTTTGGTTGCATGGCCTATGCCAATCATTCATGGCAAAACTACCCGGGCAAAAAGCCTAAACAGAAAATTCCTGAAAAAAGTGCTTGGTTTCTAATTATGCAGCACGGTGACAGTGTGTGGTTAGAGCAACGCCCACCATCCGGTATTTGGGGGGGGTTATTTGCCTTCCCACAATTCAATTCTTTAGAGCAACTCAATGATTGGTTGAGAGAATCAGGCCTTGAATATACTCAATTAGAGCAATTAATTTCCTTCCGTCACACATTTAGCCATTTCCATTTAGATATTATCCCTGTAAAAGTTAACATTCAGGCATTTAATTCTGCCATGGATGAAGGCAAAGGACTCTGGTATAACTTACACTTAGGCGCAACTATCGGCCTTGCAGCCCCAGTTGAAAGTTTACTAAAACAGCTCGCCTTACTACCTGATATTTGAGGAAAAATTAATGAGTAGAACCATTTTTTGTACATTTTTACAACGTGATGCAGATGGGCAAGATTTTCAGCTTTACCCAGGTGAGTTAGGAAAACGTATTTTTAACGAGATTTCAAAAGAAGCATGGAGTCAATGGATGGCAAAACAAACTATGCTTATTAATGAAAAGAAACTCAATACCATGAACCCTGACGACCGTAAAATGTTAGAACAAGAAATGATTAATTTCTTGTTTGAAGGCCATGATATCCATATTGATGGCTATACACCTGAAAAATAATCTGTTTGTCTACCTACTAAGTAGGTAGACTTTTGCCCCAAGACTGTGAATCGTATGAAAAAACTATTTGCGCTGAGTTTGTTAATTCCCTTAATTGTTTCTTGTTCTAGCAAGCAAAAATCTGACTTTAACCCTAATTATGTCAAAGATACCAATGGGTTCGATATTTTAATGGGCCAATTTGCCCACAATATTGAAAATATCTGGGGCATTAAAGAAGTGTTAATTGCAGGCCCAAAAGACTACGTTAAATATACCGATGAATACCGAACTCGTAGCCATATTAATTTTGATGCGGGAACCATCACGGTTGAGACAATTTCAGCAATAGAACCTTCACAGCATCTAAAGAAAGCTATTGTCACCACCTTATTAATGGGAGATGACCCTAATTCCATTGACCTCTATTCTGATATTAATGATATTCCTCATAGCAAAGAACCCTTTTTATTTGGCCAAGTGCTAGATAACACAGGAGAAGCTATTCGTTGGGAATGGCGAGCCACAAAGTTTGCTGATTATCTGATAGAAAATAAAATGCAGCGCCGGCAGTCTGGTATGAATATTGTTTGGTCCGTAACTATGCAACTAGTACCAAACCATTTAGATAAACGGGCTCATAAATATTTACCTTATATTAAAAAATCTTCAGCCAAATATGGTGTTGATGAATCATTAATCCTAGCTATCATGCAAATTGAATCGAGTTTCAACCCTTATGCGGTTAGCCGTTCTGATGCACTTGGTTTAATGCAGATAATGCCAAATACAGCAGGGAAAGATGTTTTCCGCTCACAAGGGAAATCCGGTGTTCCTAGCCGTAGCTATTTATTTGACCCAGAGAAAAATATTGATACAGGCACTGCTTACTTAGCTATATTGCAAAACAGCTACTTAGGCGATATTCGTAACCAGACCTCACGCCGCTATGCGGTCATCACTGCCTATAATGGCGGAGCTGGTAGCGTATTACGTGTCTTCCACAGTGATAAAAAACAAGCAGCACAACGTATTAATAATTTAGAGCCTGGAGAAGTGTATGAAACTTTATCCACTAAACACCCAGCGGCTGAGTCACGTAATTATCTTATCAAAGTGAACAAAGCACAGAAAAATTATCTCCGCTAAAATTTTTCCAATATTGCATGCCAGCCAAAATTGGTTTTTAGGCTGGCATTTGTTATTAACCTTAATAATTTTATGTATATTCGATTAAAAACTGGCTAACATGTTGAAAAAAAGCGCATACAGTCAAAAGTTTATTGAAAGCGCCTTGACTCAACCAATGAAATCAGGTTTAATACGCTCCGTTGCCCGGATAGCTCAGTCGGTAGAGCAGGGGATTGAAAATCCCCGTGTCCTTGGTTCGATTCCGAGTCCGGGCACCACTAATTCTCAACAGACGTCAAATGACGTCTGTTTTTGTTTGTAACGCCCGCTAAAATTAACACTCCGCCAAAGTTTCACCTCAACTGAATTCTATTCGACTCTACCCACATCAACCCTACTGTGCAGGTACAATTGCGGGTATACACTAGTTCGATAGAATCTTGTACCCTCTTTATCTGGCACTATTGCAAAATTTAAGTAATAGGTATGCTAAATTAATTATTTTGTTACTGAGAATTGTTTGGTGAATGCATTTAAAGCTCGTCATTTCACAGGTATTATCATCCTTTGAGCTATGCATTGGTACTGCAAATACGGTATCAGTTATCAAGAACGCTTGGAAATGTTGGCTGATGGTGGTGTAAATTTAGTTCACACGACAATCTATCGCTGGATTCAACGTTATGCGCCAAAAATAGAAAAGCGGTTATGTTGGTATAGGTGTAGTCCCTCCGACCTCAACAATTGGCATTTAAACGGAACTTATATCAAAGTGAATGGGAAATGGACGTACCTTTACCGAGCTGTCGATAGCCGAGTGCACAGCATTGAATTTTACCTCTCACCACATCGTAATACCAAAGCTGCCTATCGGTTTTTAAGAAAAATATTCAATCGAGTTAGAAATGGCAAATCCTCAGGGTTATCAATACAGATAAAGCCTCACCTTATAGTCGAGCTCTTAACCCTCTAAAAAAAGAAGGAAAATGCCCTACACATGTAGAGCAACGGCAAATCAAATTTCACAATAATGTCATTGAATGCGATCATGGAAAATTGAAGCGCGTGATAAATCCCACCTTAGAATTTAAATCAATTAAAACGGCACATGCGACTATTAAAGGTATTGAGGTAATGCATGCACTTCGCAAGGGTTAAGCTGAACATTTGTTACTATGCTCAACCGCTAAGCGAAATGCACCTAGTGAATCGACTCTTTGGTATGTAGCCCATTTCGAGTTGAAAAACTCAATCTCACCACTTTATTTGCAACAGTGCCCTTAATTGGGATTCTGTTATTATTTTAATGGGTCACCTATTATTGAAAAACAATTTCAATATAAATAATCTTCATTATCAGGTAATATTTATTTAGCTACCTTACGACCCACATTTATTAAAATGAAGTGTAGCCTACAAATTCGCGAATACTTCATAAAACGAGGTTAAATGGAATGTGTACGAGTTTATCAATAACAGATAGCCAAAATAATATTTACCAAGGGCGAACATTAGAATTAACGGAAGACCTGCCCTCTTGGATAACATATTATCCTGCGAATACTTTTTTTCAGAAAAAAGCCCCTAACGGGGAAAATGGTATTAATTATACATCTAAATTCGATATTCTTGCGATAACGACCGAAGTTTATTTTGATGGAGATAACCATAATATATTCCAAGGGTTAAATAGTGCAGGATTAACGTTTAGTGCAAATATGATTTCTGAAGCAGAGCTTACGCCAATTAATCCGGAAAACTATTATTTATCATTGCCTGTTACCGCATTAGGCGAATGGGCTTTATCCCTTTTTAGTCATGTTGATGACGTTAAAAAAGCGGTTGAAAATGGTTACTTTTGGTCCCCTATTCTTGTTAACTTTAGGAATTTAACATCACCATTCCACTATGCTTTTTATGATAAACACGGTGGTAGCATTATTGTTGAAGCCGTAAATGGCAAATTACAGGTTTTTGATAACCCTACTCGTGTCATGACTAATGGGCCTGATTTTCAATGGCATTTAAAAAACCTGAATAATTATACTCAGTTATCAAACCTAGATATATCAACAAGTTTACTGGGTAATATTCGAGTTACTCAACCTGATAGTGGTATTGCAACATCAAATCTACCTTCGTCTGATACATCTGTTGGGCGTTTCATTCGAGCGGTTTTTTATAGTACTTATGCGCCAAAAGTTGACAATGCAAAAGACGCTATGATTACACTCGCTCACATTATGAATAATTTTGACCGTACTAAAAATATGACTGTTGATAATATGGGGGAAGGAGAAGGCACTCAAAATAGTTTACTTTCTGAATATACTGTTTGGAGCTGCTTATCTGATTTATCTAATGGTGTAATATATATTAGAGGTTATGGCGAAATGAATTATAACCAATATTCAATTAGCCAATTTAGTAGTGCAGGAAAACCTGTATTTCAACAACTGGATATTTATTAATTTATAATCGCAGAAGATAAATACTAGGTTATCTTCTGCTATCTCATAAACCTATTTTATCGTAGCGTCTTCATATTTTGGTAAAGCCCTTTCAATTTCACCTAATGCAAAGGCTAAATCCACAGCAGCAATAACTGAACCCGTATAAGAATCAATATGAGCAAGCTCGGCTGTTAATAATGCAATTTCTGCGGCATTAATTTCAGTCACTGTTCCTAAACCATTTTTATAAAAATCAACACTGGCGGTATAACTTAATTGAGTTGTTTCGACTAGGTTTTTCGCCGCTTTATTGGCCTCAACCGCTGATTTTAGTGCATTCTCAGTTAAACTCATCTCTCGAATCGCCATTTCTTGGCTTTTCCGCAAATTCTCTTGGGCAATAAGAATATCCGACTGAGCATTCTTCATACGTGCTTGCCTTATTCCCCCTTCATAAAGCGGAATACTGATACCTATCAAAATATTTGAAGATGAAGAACTTTGGTTGATACCCGGTAGTCCTTGCACATCTAAACGGCTGTTTCCCCCCGCGACTGCCCCCGCTAAATAGACTTTAGGGAAATAGTCGGATTCCACAGATTGAGTCGTTTTCATCGCTGCCAGTGTAAGTTCATAGTTAGCAAGCACATCAGGGCGCTGGGCTAACGCATTTCTGATCCGTTCATGGGTCAACGGTGCGATATTATCAGGCAAAACATCGTTATCATTATATTGAATATTAATTGTTTTCAGTGGAGATATACCGATGGTAGAGAGTAATAATTGGTATTGATCTCTTTCTTTCCCTTTAGCTAATACGTTCTGAAACTCTAATTGTGAAACTTGCTGCTTCGCTAATGCAACATCCAGTACGGTTGCTAGCCCACGCGCTTTTTTTTGCTCTACGGCATACAATAAACGCTGGCTTCGCTCCAAAGCTTCATAAGTTATTTTTGTTTTTTTCTGTGCTGCACCATAAGCATAATAAGCAATGGTTACATCATGAATAATTTTTTGGTGAAGTAAATTAAAGTTAAGGTCAGAAGCTAAAGATGCATGTTTGGCTGCATCAGTTAATGCTCCTCGCTGACCAAAATCAAACAATAGCCATTGAAACGTTATCGCAGGGATAAAAACATGGTTAGAAACATCAATTTTATCGACTAAATCATTATGTGGTAACTTCAATGTTCCACGTTGATAGCCACTTAATGCTGTTGCAGTTATAACGGGTAAATAGGTACTTTCAACCATTCCCACATTGGTTGCGGCTTTTTTAGCAAGCTCCCAAGCAATACGTGTTTCAGGATTATTTTTTTGTGCAACATCGATAAGGCTTGCTAGGTCATATTGATCTTTAAATACTTCGTTATGTTCAGCATATAAATTCTCTTCAGGGGAAGAGATATATGTGTCAGTTTCATATTGTAAAGGCTGCGGCGCTTTATCCATAAATGAACGGCTCGTATCGACACAACCGACAAGAAAAATGCTGAATATCGAGATGAGTAAATATCGTTTTTTGTCGTATCTCATTGATTGGGTCATTGTCATTACTTCTCGCTCACTAGTTCTTTAATGACTTGCTCTTTTTCTTGAGCCGATAAAGTTGAAGGTATCGTATTTAAGACATCATATTTCAAATCACTGGCAGATTTTAAATTTGTATTCGAATCAAAATGATCTTTATGATTAAAAGGAATAAATTCAGACGAATAATTTTGGTAACTATCTACTGAAACCTTGGTTAAGAATTGGTTTAAGAAATGAGTTAAAGCCCCCCCTTTATCTTTAAAGTGGGTTTCGAACATCAATAAATTAATATCATCTTTTGTTTTAATAACGCCCTCATTGATTGCAGCAACCAAACTGAGAGCCTCGACATTGTTATCATAAGATTTTAATTTAAGTGCCGCATAACTATCTAGAATATTTCTAATTTGAGAGTTAACTGTAGTCATGATAGAGACCGGCCACACTTTAGTGAACATAATGTACATGACAACATTACCTAATAGGATACCGAGGATCCTATCGGAAGCAACATCCAGATCATAGCTCGGTTTAAAACCATGAAGAACGGTTAATAAAAATGCCAGCCCAACTTGGACTCCTGCATAGGATATACGCTCATTACCCGCAGCCACCCATGCAGCAGGCAAGATACAGAAAAAGATGAGTATCATTAGGCTAAAAATATCGGATAAATGAGGGATAATATACACAATCGAAATAACCCCGATTAATGCACCAATTAAACACCCTATAATACGCAGCGTTAGCTTATGTACTGTTTCACCAACAGAAGTCAATGCAACAACGTAGCAAGTGATCATCGCTGTGTGGATCCCCTGCCATTCAAAATAGTCATAAAAAACATAGCATATTAGTGCAGCACAGGTTGTTTTGATGGCGAAATATTTATGGTTTGGATTTGTAAAAGCGTCTTTAACAAAAAAGGGATTTTTAGCTTTAGGGTCACTCCCCACTTTCTTCTTAAATAGAATATCTTGAAAATCAGCCAGTATTTTCTGGTTTTCAAGGTAACTATTTTTTTCGCTTTTTAGCGTTTCCAATTGTTCAATTTGGTTTTTTTCCAAACACTGCGCAATAAATTGACATTTTTCCGCAAGTAATAGACGAATTTCAGCAGAAGTATCATCGGGTAAATTTAAGGACATGATCAGTATTTCATACGAATTATCAACCATGCTATCTAGCCACTGGATTTCCCTTTTTCCTTTTAGAAAAAAGAGTTTGATGAGCATTAGGTTCCGTTTACATTCAGCCTGCGTACTTAAAGCTTCACTAATTTGAATTGAATACGGCATTTTCCCTAAAAAAAATTGGTTTGCAGCCAAAAAACGCTCAGCTAGCTTATTCATTAATAATTTTTTAGGGCTAATCCCAAAAAAGTAATTAAAGATAACCACCAATAACATGGGGGATACCGCCATTAATAGTGCGTATAAAAGCCCTCTTGTTGCGGCATCGCCAAAAGGAACATCATCAATCAATGTCATTAGAAATGCAATTACAAGGGCAATTAAGTTACCGACATCACCAAGGCTGCTCGCTGAAGACAAATACATAAATAACCCTGAGAAAAGGGCCATAAAGAAAAAGCGCAACATCACATTTTGAATCGTAAAGTTAAACAATATAAAGATTACACAAACCGCTATACTGCATAGCACTATGACACCAATACATAACAGAATATTTTCAATCGCATTGGCTTTAACAAGGTAGATAATTAAATAGCAGCTAATCGCCGATTCTGGAATTTCGTATAACATCGCAATGCCAGCCATTAATGCGCACAGTAAAGCAATCCGCCATGTTGTCGCGAAACGAAAATTAAATGGCAACAAATCTTGTTTTATTTGTTGAAGAACCAGTAAAGCTTTAGCAGTCATCATCTTGGGATACAATATTAACAGTGGCAGTCGCACCAACACGCATCAGATTTTTCGGTGGATTTTCTAAAATTACTCTCACAGGAAAACGTTGTTCAACACGCACCCAATTTAAAGACTTGGGGACATAAGGTAAGTCTCGAGGTATATTCAACAGATCAGTAGACATTACTCCCCAACCTGCACCTTGTACTCGGCCTTTAATAGGTTGTTTGTTATTAATCATTGAATAAACAACTGCACAGCTGCCCATTTGGATGTTATCTAACTCTGTTTCTTTAAAGTATGCGGACACAAACCATGTCTCTGTATCAATTAAGGTAAAAACAGATTGCCCTGAAAGGACAAACTCACCCGCTGATATCGTTAGTCCAACAATATACCCATCACTCGGTGCCTTAATTTCCGTGTTACCCAATTCCCACTCAGCCATGGCGAGTGATATTTTTAATGACTCAACAAGTGCTTCTTCAGATTTGGTGTTATTAATTAATGCTTCTGATGCCACATTTTGTTTTTGAGCTTGTTTTAAGCTGACTTCTGCATCACGTTTTAAGGTTCGGGCGTCATCCACTTGTTGGGCGGTAACAAAACCTTTCGCCAACAATGGCTCTAAACGTTTTAAAGACTGGGTTGCCAGTGCAAGGTTAACTTGTGCACGTTTTATTTGCTCTTCAGCCACTTCAGAATTTGATGTTTCAGCGACAATAATTCTCTTCTTATTGCTTAACGCCGCTTCTGCAACAAGTAACTCGGCTTTAGCTTGGTTCACTCGTAGAGCATACATAGTCGGGTCAATGGTAAATAATCGATCGCCTTTTTTGACTTCCTGATTTTCTTTAACATAAAACTGGCTTATCCGTCCCGGAACGACAGAAGAAATGTTAATTTTATTGGCCTCAATCACGGCCTCTTCACTTAGTGGATTCAGAATCGATGATTGCAGGCTTTTCCATAGTAATAGTAATAAAGCCGCAAATATGCCGATTGTGAGAATGACGGCTATCTTTTTTTTATTTTTTATATTCATAATTTAATGAGAAAAATAAAGTAAGGATATGGTAATAGAGATTGTCAACAAGACACCAAAGTAAAACATCAGAGGAAAAGGTAACTTATCATCAATTTCTAAATAAACGAGAACAACACGCAATAATATAGCGCCAACCAATCCAATTAAGACACATAGCATCCAATAAGGGAAATAAGCGCCTAACATTGGGAATAATGGGGAATGTCCTTGGTTGCATCCCATTAACAATAAGGATAGCAGGCTAACGCTGATAATATGGCGATATTTTCTAATTAAGCTCAAGATAACTCACCTATCATATTATGATTAATTAACTTATTAATTAATCACTACTATAACTCTTTTTAAATAATAATCGAATGATAAATCGAAAGTTTATTAAACCTATAAAATGAAATGAAATAAAAAAATGAATTAAAGATACATAAACCAACCACTAAATGCCGAGAACCCTCCCAAGAGGGCAATTGAGGGTTACTTCAAAAGCTATTTTTGCTTTATACCTACCGGTAAAAATGACTAAACAAAACGCCCTGTATCGCAACTAGCTTATGCGGATAACACTGAAAGTTAGTAACAGCTTATCATTTGTTTATCCGCTTATTTAAAATACCAATTAACCCGTTATTTGCCTCTCACCTTGCGTATCAACCAATAAGCGCTGGTTAATATACTCAATCGCCTCATCTATAGTCATGATTTTATTCACAACATTAGTAATTCCTTGCCCAATAATGACTTCAGCTTGGCGCAAATTAAACAACTTACCGTTTGGAATTGAAGATTCACGGATACCTCGATTTATTTCTTGATAAGCCAGTGGCATCCATGGGTAGCGATAGCAAACCTCTTGATTATGGCTGAAATCTTGATGATTACTGTTACCACCCAACAAAATGAGGTGATCCATTACTATTGGTGAATAAAGCCAACGATAAAATTGTTCTGCATAATGTGTTTTTTGGCTATAGCGAGATACCCCTAATGCCCCACCCCCCAATTGAGGGACTCCCCCTGGTACAGGGGCAAAACCAATTTTAGGGAAAATATTACTGTGAGCAACATCGTTAAATAGGTTCATATAAGCAATCAGCATAGCAAGTTTCCCTTGCTCAAATTGTTCGACTGATTCGCTCCACCATTTATTATGAATATTTTCTGTAATAGAAACCTGGTGGAGGTATTCATCTAATACCTGACCCGCTAATGGCATTTCTAATCTAGGAATATTACCATTACTTATTAACTTTCCTCCTGCCGCGTAATACCTTAATAAGTACTCAGTGGCAATTAACCCCGCACTGCCTAACGTCGTTGATGCACCGATAGGCCGTAAAAACTCACCTTCTTCATGTAGCTCTGTAAAAAATTGGGTTACCTGATCGTATTCATCAAAAGAAGTCGGTACTGTTAGTTCTTGTCCTGTTTTCTCGTAATACATTCTTTTTAAAATAGGATCTTCAAAGAGATCTTTACGATAAAATAACATTTGTGCACTGGCATCAAATGGCATTGCATAAGCAGTATCATTCACCAAACTAAATTTTTGCTGTGTTGGTAAGGAAAAGTTACTTAATAAATCAGTCACCCCATTCCCGACTTTATCTAACGGTTGCAAGATGCGTTCCGCAAACCAAGGAAAGCAGGCCATATCGATACGTAGTAAATCATAATAAGGATGTAAATGGAGCTGCCCTAAAATTTGGTAAACTTCATCATAAGGATAAACTGCTAAATTAACCTTAATTCCTGTTTGTCGATAAAAATGTGGCAGTAGCTTTTTAAGTGCGTTTGTTGAAGGGCTGGGTAAAATGAGTAAATTTAAGGTTGGATCGGATTTATTGTCAGTAATTATTGCCGATGTTGCCGTATAAAGGTTACCACTTTGATTACGAACGTAGACAGTATTCTTCCCCACCGTTTTCTTTGCGTGATCTTCTCTCATCAGTTCATCGACCACTTCCAACCCTAATTGTGCATAGTTCATTGGGAAACAATGTAACCCTTTTAGTATCGGAGGAATGTTACCACTTAAAGCAAAAATTGCAGGGCAATCACCTTCACTACCAAAAAAACTAGCTTGGGTTAAAAAACTAGCTTTTTCAATGTCTTCAGCAACAAATAAATCGGGTATTTGCTCCTCAGAGAAAAAATCAAAAGCTGCCTTATAAGATTCATCATTAGAAGCACGAATAATAATAAATTTTTTATTCGGGGCCTGCTGTTTAAGGTTATTTTGTAACTCACTGACAAAGGTGGCGTGCTCTAAATCACCATGATCATCGCTAAAAATACCCACTAGCTGGCTTCGACTTGTCGCAATTTGTTGGCAAATGGCATCAGCTGCCTGAGAGTAATCCAATGTGAAAAAATGGTAAGCGTTTACAGGCTGACGATAAATAAAAATAATTTGAGAAGCGGCTAATTTTAAGGTGTCAAAATAGATAGCGGCATCCTGCAAACAACTGACTGCTACGACTTGCTTATAGCCACCAGCGGCAATTTTTTGTAATGCATCGAGTTCTGTCGTCTCCAGATCATCCGTCAAGAATAGATCATAAGTTATCTCTGGATACTGAGCCATAGATTGCCTAAATGAATTAAAAAATATTGCATACTTATCAGACACCAATTGCGGTAAAAGTATTGCTATCTTTTGGCTCTTATTGGTTCTCAATAATTGAGCTTGTGTATTTAACTGGTACCCCATTTGCTTGGCGGCTTTATAGACTGCTTCAATTTTCTCAACACTCACATTCCCCCGCTTATTCAAAACATTAGAAACGGTTCCATGAGAAACACCTGCTAATTTTGCGATATCCTTGATTGTTGCCATTTGTCTTTTTCACCTTGATTATTGCTGCCAATAGCATACCTGAATTATTCATCGCGACTACCGATAATTTATTTGAACGTTCCACTCTCAATTAGTTTATAAAACAAACGAATAAAATAAAGATTACTTTTCTTGCCTTTCTTTTGCAGGGCAATATTAAACAATAATAAAATCAATTATATAAAAAATAATCTTTGAATGAGATCACTGATCTAAATAACATTTATTGGCAATAACAACCCCCAGCATTACTATTGGAACGTTCAAATTGATTTATTTTTTGTTTGAACACCAACACCAGGGATCAAAAATTCCAAAATAAAACTATAAAATACAGGTAATTATTATGAAACTTCACTTTTTAGGCACCGCGGCTTCTGAAGGCATACCAAATCCTTTCTGCCGCTGTGAGCACTGCCAAAAAGCAAGAGAGCTTGGAGGAAAAGATATTAGAACCCATTCTTCCGCCATTGTGGATGATCTTATGTTGATCGATGTTTCCCCGACATTTAGCTATCAGTTAATGCGTGACGGAATGGATGCAACTAAGTTTGAAAGCTTACTATTTACCCATACTCATCCTGACCATTTTAATGTCGGCGATTTATTCAGCCGCATGGAAGGTTATGGTTTTGAAATTCACCATCCATTACATATTTTTGGTAATGACCGAGCAATTAATGGCTGCCTTGACGTTCTACCCGGCTACAGTAAAGAGCGTTTCGATTTCCACTGTTTAATCCCTTTTGTCACCGTCGAAAGGAACGGTTATAAAATTACGCCATTACTTGCAAACCATGCTAAATGGGAACTTTGCTATGTCTATCATATTGAAAAGAATGGAAAAACAATTTTTTATGGACATGATTCAGGTTGGTTCCCTGAATTAACCTGGAAATGGTTAGAAAATAAACAACTTGATATTGTCGTATTTGAATGCACTTACGGGCTCAATGGGAAAAATCGTACAGATAATCACATGAGCCTAGAAACCGTCTTTGCAGCTAAAGAAAAACTGCAGCAACAAGGCTGCCTGCATTCAGAAACTCAAATTGCTGTTTCACATATTTCCCATAGTGGCAAATTACTTCATGATGAATTAGAAGCGGTTTGTGCACCTTATAATATCCGTGTTGCTTATGACGGATTAACGCTAGAAGCATATTAAGAGGAAAACTAATCATGGATATGAAAATAACCTCTCGCTTACTGATCATGATGTTTGTGCAATATTTCATGCAAGGTGCATGGAATATGACAATGGGACTTGTGTTAAGTACTTATGGGATGGCAAACATCATTGGTAATGCTTACGCTTTATTAGGTGTAGCAACCATTATTTCCCCTTTATTCATTGGTATGGTTGCTGACCGTTTCTTTGCTTCACAAAAAGTAATGGGAACACTGCATTTAATTAATGCGGCCGTTATTCTATGTGTTCCTCAATTTATTGAGGCACAAAATAGCGGCATGACCCTGTTTATGATTTTTATTATTGGGCTACTGTTTTATCCAACAACTGCGCTTTCTAATAGCATCAGCTTCTCTCATATTAATGGTGTGAAATATTTCCCTATTATTCGTGTATTTGGCACATTCGGTTTTATGGCTATCGGATTTATATTAGGGGAAATGGGCTTCTCAGGTAGTACTATGACTTGGTATATCGCATCCGCTGTTGCTGTATTACTAGGTTTCTACTGCTTTACTTTGCCAAATACACCACCAAAAGCGAAAGGTAAACCTTTCTCCGCTAGAGATATTCTATGTTTAGATGCACTTTCATTATTTAAAGACCGTTATTTCGCTATCTTAATGTTTAGTATCTTTGTATTAATGATACCGAAAACAGCTTACTCCGCTTATATCCCTGTATTTATTAAAACACTTGGATTCGATAATGCAGCATCTATCATGCAAATTGGTATTGCATGTGAAGTCCTATTTATGTTTGTGCTGTCATTCTTCTTAATGAAATTCGGTTTCAAAATCACCTTACTTCTTGGCGCAGTAAGTTGGATTATTCGTTCAATGTTATTTTCCTATGCTGCAGTAGATTCCGGTTTCTACTTCATTATTTTCGGATTGATGCTTCAAGGATTATGCTGGGACTTCTTCTTTACAGCAGGTGATATCTACGTTGACCGTAAAGCAAAACCTGAGATCAGAGCGCAAGCTCAGGGTTTACGCTTTATTGTTTCAAATGGCTTTGGCTTATTATTTGCTTCAACAATTTGTGGTGAAATCTTTAATTCAACTGTCACAGAGGCAGGTAGCGCAGCATTACCACAATGGGGAACATTCTGGCATTACCCAGCTATCGTCGCCGCTGTTGTCACCGTTTTCTTTATCTTCTTCTTTAAAGACGATGTGTCTAAAAAGAAAAATGGGGAAAATGAAAAACCAGCAAATCGCGTTACAGCACAATAATAATTAAGGAAAGGGTAAGGTCACGTCAGGAGCAAGCCATGGATTTATTTATACAGTTTGTTGGCACCATTGGCCCTTTATCACTATCAAGTATTGCTAAACTACTAGCCGCCTTCGTTTTAGGCGGCTTAATTGGCTTAGAACGTGAATCAAAGGGAAAACCTGTTGGTTTTAAAACTTGTGTCATTATCGCCGTTGCCAGCTGTTTATTAACCATCGTTTCTATTCAGTCAGCGGAATATTACGCCAATATCTCTGACAATATACGTAGCGACCCAATGAGATTAGCTGCACAAATAATTAG
Organism: Providencia sp. PROV004; assembly: GCF_011045615.1. Classification (NCBI taxonomy): domain Bacteria; kingdom Pseudomonadati; phylum Pseudomonadota; class Gammaproteobacteria; order Enterobacterales; family Morganellaceae; genus Providencia; species Providencia sp. PROV004. The sequence goes on along the minus strand of NZ_CP042859.1, from coordinate 1,001,502 downwards.
CGGAGTGGGCTTTCTAGGCGCTGGGGTTATATTGCATCGTCGTGATGATGCCATTTCAGGTCTAACAACTGCAGCCATTGTTTGGGCTTCAGCCGGTGTTGGAATTGCCTGTGGTTCAGGGTTCTACTGGCATGCTATCATCGTTACAATCCTTTTTTTCTTAGCAATACAACTCAGTCCTCAAGTTGCTTTATTTCAGATGAGAAACCAAAAACTAGGAAAAATTAAAGTTCGAATGCTATTTACTCATGAAAAAGGTGTTCCTTTGCTTATTGAGTACCTAAAAAGCCACAAAGACTTAATTGAGAATCTCACCATCAGAGATATCAAGAAAGAGCGTGTCGAGGTAAATTTAAAGCTATTAGTACGCCAAAAAATCACTTTACCTGAATTTTACTGCTCCTTAAAACAGTTGGAGTATGTCCACTCTGTTTCTTTAGATCACTAATTCTTTCTTTTTCAAAGTGATATATTTTCGCTAAATAAAATGTGAATTATTTTAATAACCTGTTTATTTTAGCAGGTTATTTATCTATAAATTCCCCATCGACACTATAAGTGCCGTAAATCCTCTGGAATATTCTTTTTTAAAATGCGCCAAAAGTCCTCTGCAGTTTTATTTAGCCTTGTATCCATACGGTAGATATAAGCTTGGATAGGTATCGTTAATTCAGGCGTATCTAGACAAACGAGTTTCTTTTCTTTCAATTCATTCACTACAGAATAAATAGGCAACCATGCTATGCCATGACCATCCAAAGCCATATTTTTTAATAACTCACTCATTGATGACATAAAAAGTGTTTTCGAATTGATCGTACCAAATTCACTTAACCGACGATTAACTAACCTTCCCATATATGAAGCACTTGTGTAATTCAACAACGGCACTTGAGGTTGATAGATGTCAAATAGCGGCTTACCATGCTCATCTGCGGCACAAATTGGGTATAATTCAGATTCAAATACATTCAATGAGGAAAATGGAGATTGCATGAGATCTTCATCATAAAATGAGATAATAAAGTCACTCTTCCCTTCTCTCAATGCGTTGACAACTTGTACGACATCAATGGCTTCAACATGGTAAACAAACTCCTCACCGTAACCGGACAGCCCATGGACTAATTTAGGTAGTAATGTTAATGACAACGAATGAGCGGCAGCAATTTTAATATTTGGTAGACTCAATACATTATGGCCGGATAATTCATTTAAGTTACATTCCAGTTGTTGTAGTAAACTACGTGCTTGGGAATGGAAAATTTTGCCCTCTTCAGATAACTGTAAAGGGGAAGTCGTTCTATCAAATAATTCAACACCAATAGCTTCCTCTAACGCTTTAATACGACGGCTAAACGCGGGCTGAGAAATATTTCGTTGTTCTGCGGCATGAGAAAAATGTCGGCACGACTCTAGTGTTAAAAAATCATATAGCCATTTTGTTTCTATATTCTTCATCTTATTAAGCCTTAAATTGACTTGCTGTTAAAATATAAGAAATTAAAAGTATTTTTATTGATATTTTAAGTTAATGATTAGTTAAGCAACCAAACAAAATTTGTAGATACATTATTTGTATTATGCATAGCCCTACTATTTAAAACATTAACAAAAATCAAAAATTAATTTTATTTAATTTATTTACATCATAAAACCTAGTCTATTCAGGCTCTCAGAGCAATTTATTAAAATAACTTTATTTTGAATAAAAAACTTAATGCATATCTTGCATCAACCCATACTTACTTGCATTTCTCATCCAAGATAAACATTGATAAATATTAGCCATAGGTTATGGCAGTAATATTTAGGTTAATAATTATTTTAATGCCAACCTATATGTTAAATAAATGAAGGAATATAAGCATTTATTGATTTTTATTTTATAAAAAAGCTAATGAAATGCAGGGGTATTAAAATGAAAGGTTTAATTGGTGTATTAGGTGGTATGGGACCTGCCGCTACTGTCGATTTATTTAATAAATTCGTTAATTATACCGTAGCAAATAGAGACCAAGAGCATATCCCTTTAATTATATCATCTATTCCTGATATACCAGATCGAACAGAGGCGCTATTAAACCGTGGTGAATCTCCTCTACCTTTAATGACTGACTATCTAAAAAAACTAGAAAATGCAGGTGCTGAATGTATTGTTATTCCTTGTAACACCGCACATTATTGGTTTAGTGAACTGAAAGATATTTGCCACGTCGATATGCTAAGTATTGTTGAGACAACAATGAAAGAAGTGCTAGCAACCAAGAAAAAAAATATCGGATTACTTGCAACAAATGCCACTATGTATATGGGGTTGTATCAAAAAAATATAGAAAATAAATATTTAAACTGCATCACGCCTGATAAAGAAAGCCAAGACAAAGTTATGGAAAGCATTTATTTATTAAAATCAGGAAATAAAAAAATGGCTGAGGCCATTATGAAAAAACAAGCTGAGGCATTATTCTCCCGAGGTGCAGAAATTATTGTTCTTGGCTGCACTGAAGTTCCCGTCATTCTTGAAAATGAAATAAATAATTATCCAGATAAATATATCGACTCAACCAGTACCTTAGTCAGAGCAAGTATTCACTGGTATGAAAGTAGAGTCGGGAAACAAAATTTAATGATAAATAAAAATATTTAATTTTATATCAAATATCAAAAATTAATTTTTAATATTACTAATGACAATATATTGTCTATTGGAGACGATTATGGTTTGGCTAGAAATCATTGTTGTATTAGGTGCAATATTCTTCGGTATAAGGATGGGGGGAATTGGTATAGGACTCTGCGGTGGATTAGGATTAGCAGTTCTAACCATTGGGTTTGGTTTACCTATTGGCTCCCCACCTGTTGATGTTATTTTAATTATTATGACCGTCGTGGTAGCAGCATCTGCATTACAAGCTGCAGGTGGAATGGATTATCTCGTACGCCTCGCCAGTAAGTTTATGCGTAAAAACCCTAAGTACCTGAATATTATAGCGCCAATCATCACTTGGGTGATGACTATCATGGCTGGTACAGGCTTCATTGTTTTCTCTATGCTACCAGTGATAGCCGAAATCGCAAAAGATTCAGGCATTCGCCCATCCCGAACATTAGCAGGCTCAGTGGTTGCATCACAAATTGCTATTTCAGGTTCGCCAATCAGCGCCGCAATGGCAGCAATGTTGACAATAATGGAAGGTAATGGCGTTACTTTCATCGTTGTCATGTCAGTCTGCTTACCTGCCTCTTTTGTTGCAGCCATGGTTGCGGCATTTATCGCATCACGCCAAGGCTGTGAACTAGAAGACGATGAAGTTTATCTTGAGCGCTTACAAAAGGGCTTAGTCCATAAATACGAAGAAAAAACAGGTGAAAGTACCACCAGAGAAAAGTTTTCAGTTGTCTTGTTTATCATTGCCACTGTCGCGATTGTCATCCTTGCTGCCTTTCCGCAATTGCGTCCCGGCTTTGATATCGGTAAACCTATGGGCACTCGCGATATTATTATCATCTGCATGTTAAGTGCTGCATGTTTGATGGTGATATTCTGTAAAACATCACCAAACTCAATCGTTCTAGCACCCACTTTCCGTTCAGGAATGAGTTCACTTGCAGTGATATTGGGTATTGTTACCTTAGGGACGACATTTGTTGATGCACACATGGAGCAAATTAAAGCGATAGCTGGAGATGTGTTATCTGCATATCCTATTTTATTAGCTTTAGTTCTGTTTTTTACCTGTGCATTGTTATATTCACAAGGTGCCACAACACCATTAATTATTCCGTTAGCTATTGCCTTAGATGTTCCCACATGGGCAATTTTGGCCTCTTTTGTCGCCGTCACCGGGGTATTTGTCTTACCCACTTACCCAACATCATTAGCAGCAATTGAATTCGACTCAACAGGGTCTACTCGGGTTGGAAAATATATTTTAAATCATCCCTTTATGTTACCAGGCCTAGGTGGAATTATTGCAGGTGTCGCCTTCGGTTTTATCATTGCACCAATGATTGTCTAACATAAAGACGTGAGGCTTCCACATATTTATAACAAGATAACAAAATGATTTTATTGACAAAATGAAGTTAAACTTTGGCTCTATTTGGCTTTATACTTTGCAAGATTGGCAAAATACAATAACAAAGTATAAAGCTGTTTTTTTATGCCTTCTTCAATGTTCATTAGGTATATCTGCAAAGAAAATATAATTAACAGCACGTAAAAATACCCCATTACTCTATTCAATTTTTTAAATTAAATTTTATAAATTAAAAATAACGTTCTATTAACCATTTTGCGTCTCTTTATTTAATGTAAATTTAATTTGCTTTCATATAAAAATGTGAGCTGAAATGTTTTTGCATAAATTATCCACTTCTGAAAATAGTTAAAATAATTATACTCGGCTTCATATTCATTTCTTGAAAAACTAAAAAAAGGAATGAAATAAGATTTTTATTATAATTTTCATTGTGTTACAAAATCATTTTTGACAGTCTCATTTTCCAATGAAAGTACTCAATTAGGTGACTAAAATTAGGGGTTAAATCACAAATTTTAGTTTTTTACATTCATACTTTCAAAAATGACGACGTCGTCATATTAAAAAGAATTTATTTTATCTATAACATTAAACAACCATTTTTCTTACATACATATCATTATTGATAGTTAAGCGTTAAAAAACTAAAGCAAATGCGTTATAAAAAAACGCTTAATGTTGACGTCAACATTAGGGTTAACAACTAGAAAGAGGTTTTAGAACATGAGTAACCTACCTGAAAAAATGAAAGCTGTTGTTTGTCATGGACCGCATGATTATCGCTTTGAAAACATTAAAAGACCGACGCCAGGATTTAGAGAAGTTGTCATCAAAGTTGATGGATGTGGGATCTGCGCTGGCGACTGTAAAGCCAATGATGGCGCTCAAATGTTCTGGGGTGATGACCCATGGATTAAAGCACCTGTAGTTCCTGGCCATGAATTTTATGGGCGCGTTGCTGAACTCGGTGAAGGTTCCGCTGAAAAATTCAAATTAAAGGTAGGCGACCGCATCTTAGCTGAGCAAATTGTCCCGTGTTGGGAATGCCGTTTCTGTAAATCAGGCAAATATTGGATGTGTGAAACCCATGATATTTACGGTTTCCAAAAAGAAGTTGCCGATGGTGGTATGGCTGAATATATGCGTTTTTCAGAGCGTGCCATTATCCACAAAATCCCTGATGAACTATCTGATAAAGATGCCGCATTAATTGAACCGATGGCTTGTGCTATCCACACCGTACGCCGTGGTGATATCGATTTAAATGACGTCGTCGTCATTGCTGGTGCAGGCCCACTTGGGCTATGCATGATCCAAGTCGCCAAATTAAAAACACCGAAAAAATTGGTTGTTATTGATGCGATTGATGAACGTCTTGAATTAGCGAAAAAATTTGGTGCAGATGTTGTTATCAATCCACTGAAAGAAGATGCCATCAAATTAGTCAAAGATATGACGGAAGGCTATGGTTGCGATGTTTATATTGAAGCAACTGGCGCCCCAATTGGCGTTACTCAAGGGCTAGAAATGATCCGTAAGCTTGGTCGTTTCGTTGAGTTTAGCGTGTTTGGTAAAGAAACAACCGTTGACTGGTCAATCATTGGTGACCGCAAAGAACTTGATATCCGCGGAGCTCACTTAGGCCCATATAGTTATGAAGTCGCTATTGACCTATTTAGCCGTGGCTTAGTTAGTGCTGATGATATCGTTACCCACTTCTATTCCATCGATGATTGGGAAGAAGCTTTTGTCATGGCGAAATCGGCAGACTCAATTAAAGTCGTCATCAAGCCATAAACATGTTTTTAACTGGTAGTAATAATTGATAATTCAAATAAACACTAAATAAGTAAAAACCCTACATATAATTAAACGCTCTTTTAGGAGAACATCTTATGCTGAGTAAATTTAAAAAGTTGGCTGTAGCTGCAAGTGTACTGACTTTAGGTATGGCTTTTAACGCTACCGCTAAGCCAGTTTCAGTGGGTATGTCATTTCAAGAATTAAACAATGAATATTTTGTCACCATGAAGGAAGCCTTAGAGAGCGCAACAGGTGATATGGGTGCCCAACTATACATCTCTGATGCGGCTCATGATGTATCAAAGCAAACCAGTGATATCGAAGATATGTTACAGAAAAAAATCGATATTCTGTTAATTAACCCGGCCGATAGCGTTGGTGCAGAAACAGCTGTACTGGCTGCGAAAAAAGCGGGCGTTGTGGTTATCGCTATTGATGCACAAGCAAATGGCCCAATTGACTCTTTCGTCGGTTCTAAAAACTATGATGCTGGCTTAATGGCGGGTAAACGTTTAGGTGAAGCATTAGGCGGCAAAGGTGAAGTGGCTATTTTAGATGGTATTCCTGTCGTACCAATTCTTGAGCGTGTTCGCGGCTTTGAAGCAGCGATGAAAGAATACCCAAATATTAAAATCGTAACTAAATTGAACGGTAAACAAGAACGTGATACTGCGATGAACGTTACCGAAAATATGCTGCAAGCGAATCCAACTCTCAATGGGATCTTCAGTGTTAACGATGTCGGTTCTTTAGGTGCACTAGCAGCGATTGAATCTTCTGGCCGTGATGTCAAATTAGTGAGTGTTGACGGTTCTCCTGAAGCTGTTGCTGAAATTGCCAAAGGCAACTCTCCATTTATTGCAACTTCAGCGCAATTCCCTCGTGATCAAGTGCGTATTGGTTTAGCAATGGGCTTAGCAAAATACTGGGGTGCCAATGTTCCTAAAGAAGTCCCAATTGATGTTAAATTGATCGACAAAACCAATGCAAAAGATTTCCACTGGTAATCGCTAGTTATCAATAACCGATGTATTGCACCTGTATTTCTGATGTTCGGTGCAATACATTTTCATAAATATTAATTATTAAATGCATATTGGAATAAAAATTCCAAATGGCTTTGTTACCCATTTTTAAGCAGTTGAGAAATATAGGGAAGCAATATGATGCAATTATTAGCATTAAAAGATGTCAGCAAAACTTTCCCTGGGGTTAAGGCGTTAGATAATATTAATCTTTCCCTCGAAAAAGGAGAGGTTCACGCATTATTAGGTGAAAACGGCGCAGGTAAATCAACGCTAATGAAAGTGTTATGTGGAATACATAAACCTGACAGCGGACAAATCCTGATTGAGGGCAAAGAGCACACCTTTCATAACTACAGAGATGCAATCAAAGCTGGCGTAGGTATTATTTTCCAAGAATTTTCTCTTATTCCTTATTTAAATGCTTTTGAAAATATATTTTTAAATCGAGAGTTAAAAAATAAGTTTGGTTTATTAGATAGAAAATTAATGCGAAAAAAATCACAGGAAATCTTAGCTGAGCTGGGTGTCAACATTAATATTGATGAACCTATTAGCCATTTAAGTATCGCGGAACAGCAGTTTGTTGAAATCGCAAAGGCATTATCTTTAGACGCTAAAATTTTAGTATTAGATGAACCAACTGCAACATTAACCCCCAATGAAGCAAATCATTTATTCGATGTAATGCGTGATTTAAAAGCTAAAGGGGTTGGAATGTTTTTTATTTCACATCATTTAGAAGAAATTTATGAAATCTGTGACACCATCAGTGTACTGCGTGATGGACAATATATTGGGTCACGTAAGGTTGATGAAACAGATTTAGACGTTATCATCGAAATGATGGTTGGCCGTGAAGTTGAAAATATTTATCCTCATAAACGCCAATTCAACGAGCAAAAAGTCATCTTAGATGCTGAAATTCAGCGCTTCTCATATAGCCCAACTAACCACCTTCAATTAAAAAAAGGTGAAATTCTGGGGCTTGCGGGGTTGGTCGGTTCCGGTCGTACAGAGACTATTCTTGCCATGATTGGTGCTGACAAAGCATACAAGAAAAAAGTTATTTTAGAAGGCAAAGAAGTTAAAGTTAAATCGGCTGCAGCTGCGCTGCAATTAGGTATCGGTTTATTACCCGAAAGCCGAAAAACCCAAGGTCTTGTATTACCCTTCTCCGTTAAAGAAAATATATGGTTAAACAATCACGCTCAAAAATTATTTTTAATTCAAAATAAAAAAGAACTCACTTTATCTATTGATCTAATTTCCCAAGTAAAAGTTAAAACACCAGAGCCTCACACTGCGGTTTCTACTTTAAGTGGTGGAAATCAACAAAAGGTTGTTATTGCTCGCTGGCTAAATAAACAAGCCAAAATTCTTATTTTCGACGAACCCACTCGAGGAATTGATGTCGGGGCAAAATCAGAAATTTATCAGTTAATGCGCTCTCTAACTGAAAAAGGAATTTCCATTATTATGATCTCATCGGAGCTACCAGAAGTTATTGGTGTCAGTGATAGAGTTTTGGTTTTTCGAGATGGCGAAATTGCCGCTGAGTTAACTGGAGATGAAATAAACTCAACTCAGATCATGGTACATGCGGCCGGCAATATTATATAGGATAACGACTATGTCTAATCAAAGTGCAATTCCATTAACTAAAAATAAGTTTAGTTTTTCTAAGTTAACTAAAATACCTGCATTTTTACCACTTGTTGGTTTAATTCTTTTATTTGTCTGCATGTCCATTTTTAATGAACATTTTTTAACTGTAAATAACCTTTCTACTATTGCTCGTCAGGTTTCTATTAATGCCATTATCGCTATCGGTATGACATTTGCTATCTTAACTGGTGGAATTGACTTATCCGTTGGTGCTGTTATGGCACTTTCTGGAACCTTGATGGCTGGCTTAATGAAATATTATGGAATGGATCCTTATGCAGCCATTGCTCTGGGGTTATTATCCGGTGTTGCTTTTGGCTTTATTAATGGGATTTTAGCGGCTTATGGTAAAATGCCGCCCATCATTGTCACCTTGGGTGCCATGATCATTGCTAAAGGCCTCGCCTTAATTTATACCGGTGGCTACCCAGTTTCAGGATTACCTCAAGAGTTTGCTTTTTGGGGACGAGAAGAATTAATGGGGATCCAAGTTCCTATTTTATTAATGCTTGGCCTTTATCTTATTTTCTATGTTGTACTAAATCATGTCTCTTTTGGCCGCTATATTTACGCGATAGGCGGTAATGAAGAAGCCGCTCGTCTCAGTGGTATCCGCGTTGAACGTTATAAAATGTTAGTTTACGTCATTAGCGGTTTTACTGCGGCTTTCGCTGGGTTAATATTTACCTCTCGAGTCATGAGCGGGCAACCCAATGCAGGCGTAGGCTTTGAGTTAGATGCAATTGCTGCAGTCGTACTCGGCGGTGCTTCAATCGCAGGGGGCCGTGGTATGATCATTGGCACACTCATTGGCGCAATGATCTTAGGTGTACTCAATAATGGTTTAAATTTATTAGGTATTTCACCTTATGTTCAATATATTGTAAAAGGCCTAATTATTTGGGGGGCGACCTTAATTAGTTCAATGAAACGCTAAATGAATAGTTTCTCATAACCATTAAAATAGGCAGGTATCGTTACCTGCCTATTTATATTTTTCATACATTAAATTACATGTATGTTAACTGTGCTCATATGCAACTCAAATTCTTTAGAGTACATATAAAAATCATAACGTACTTTATTTCTGATTCTTATTAATAAACAACAAGTTTCCCATCAACAAATATTTGTTTTGTTTTATGATCTTTATGTGAATCTCGTTCTATCTCAGAAAACAATAACTCAGTTGTTAATTCACCAAGATATACCGAATCATGGTGTACACCAGAAATAGATAAATGGTAAGTATCTGCATAGGGAGGTAAATCAACAGAAAAATAGCGGCAAGAAAGGCCTAATTCTAAAATGATTTTATACATTCCAGCTGTAATAATTCCATTCAACCCAACTATATACATATTAGGTGTGTACAGCTCTTGGACTTTTTTCCTTAAATAATCTTCATCATTCTTATTAAACATATAGCTACTGTATAAGACATTGATGCTTTTTCTATTTGGAAAATTTTCATATATCCCCGCTAAACGGGATAAACTAATTTCGGAGCCTTCTGGCCCTGAAACAATAAGTGTATTCTCACTATTTTGTTGGTTAAGAAATTTTCCTGTTAAAGCACCTATTTCAAAGTTTTTCAAGAATAAACCCGAATACTTATTTTGATAACCATAAATTGAACGGTCAACAAAAACCAAAGGCACATTGTGTTGGTCAATTAATGATAAGTAACTTGGTTGATAGTCTTTATCGTCACGAACTGGCGATAGTAGAATACCGCTCGCCTTGTAACTGACTAACGTTTCAATTGCTGTTTTTTCTGCTTTTTCATCGCTATCTGAATCAAAAATCATGACTTGATAGCCTTTTTCTTTCGCTAAGCGTGAAACTGTTTGAATAAGCACCACATAAAATGGGTTAAATGTACTGTCAGTGACCACACCTATTATACGGCTATTTTTATTTTTCAGATTACGCGCAAAAAGGTTTGGGACATAATTGAGTTCTTGCGCAATAGCTAATATTTTATCTCGAGTTTCTTTCTTTACCATCTCAGGATGATTAAATGCTCTAGAAACTGTAATATCAGTTACATTAGCACGTTTTGCTATATCAATTATCGTTGTTGAGCTATCTTGTTTTGTCATAATTATACTAGTCAACCTTTAATGATTACCCGGAAGAATATATTAGCAATCCATTTTGCTATTATCTGGGTAGATAAAATGCGATTATTCATTATACCTCTTTGAGCTTGAAGATAAATCAATTTAACTTTCATTAAGGAGAATAAATGACTGATAATTCAAAATAGTGACACATGCCGCATGAATTATAAAAAACCACTTAATTGCTTGATATTTAAAATCTATTTTAAATAATATTTAATTCAATCAGTACTGATAAAATCAACCATAGAGCAACAAAGATAACAACACTTGAAAATAATATTTGGATAGCCTTATTGGAAATATAATGCGTTATTAATCGACCAATTAATAAACCAATAACACAAGAAGCAATGAAAACAAGACTAATTTCTTTAGGGTACTGGAACCCATTCCAGACATTAATGAAAATACTAATACTACCAATACAAAAAATGACCATTAATGATGTTGCAATAATACTCTTCATATTTAAATTAGTGAATTTTCGCAATGCAGGAACAATAATAAAACCACCTCCCACACCTAACAGCCCAGTAAGTAACCCAGTAACAACACCAATGCCCCCCAAGATTAAAGCAGTTTTAGTATTCCAAATAAATTTTCCAGTGTCTTTATTAATTATACAATGAACATCATTCTGCACATCTGCTCGATTGAAAAATATACGGCATCCGACGTAAATCATAACGAAACTAAAAGCAAGCGTTAACCAAATTGGTGGGGTAACATGGGCAAGATAAACACCATATTTAGCGGAAGGAATGCTCAATAATGCTATCCAAATAGCCGCTTTATAGCGAATGTTATTTTTTATAAGGCCCTGAACAACACCAATAAATGCAGCAATTGTAACCGCTAAAAGACCAACGGGTGCCGCTAATGCCACACTCCAATTTTGGCTTGCCATTAACGCTGGAACAGCAAGAATACCACCACCGGCTCCCGTTAAACCAAGTAGGCAACCTATCAATAACCCTTCTAATATCAGTATTAGCATTGTGAATGACTTATCATTATTTTCAAATATATTCGCTGAGCATTAACGCTTCCCAAGTGCTTTATTCAATACCATTAATGCACAATTAAATGACACTTCTCCAGCAATAATATCGATTAAACGAGTATCTTGGAAAATCGCAATTGTCGGCACTGATTTTATACCATATTTAGGAGCCAAAGTGGGTGACTGAGCAATATCCACAAGACCAAAAACAATATTATTTTGTTGAAAATGCTCAGAAAGTTTAATGAAAATAGGGTGCATGCTTTTACAAGGCAAACACCAAGACGCCGAAAAATAAACAACTACCGTTTGATGCTCTTCCTGACCTAGAGGGTAAAGTGTGCTTGAGAAATTATCACTATCTAACTGTAAGATATGAGGCATTATACGCTACCTTTTTATACATTTTTTCTTGAACTAACATACTGAAGTGATGCTTCAGATAATATATCACCTCTTATCCATTAGTTGTTCAATATTATTGATAAATTAAATATTACCTAAAAATCAATTGGTTGAGTTAAATTTAATCATAAAAAAATACACGTGTGAAAAATAATAAGTAGTTAAAATAAAATCTGTATTCATTTAACAAAAAATAACCATACAATATATATACGCTACTTTTATTTTTTATTATGCATTAATTTTTTGTTTGTGAATATTCTTGTCGTTATAGTAACGACGTCGTTTAATATAACTTAAAGGTGTTCATAATGAAAAATAGACTATATCTTTTACTCTTATTAATATTTAGCCTTCAATTTTTGCTCATTTAGATTCTGCTTATTACAGAAGCGCTTCTGATGGATTTACGGCGAAGCCTAAATGGATGGATACTCTTAGAGATGATATAATGCTTTCCGAAATAGCATTACCTGGGACTCATGATAGTGCTGCATATAAAAATTTTGTGGATAGTGTGTCAACACAAGCATTAAATTTTGACCAACAATTAGAATATGGTATTAGAGTATTTGATATCAGGGTGAGGCATACGAGTAATGCATTTGCCCTACATCATGGTAGTATATTTCTTGATGTTATGTTTGGTGATTTTATGAATTCCATTAATATTTTTTTATCAAAAAACCCTTCTGAAACCATTATTTTTAGGTTAAAACAAGAAATAGCCCCTGACAATAATAACACTCGCCCCATGAATAAAACATTAGAGTATTACATTTAATTATATAAAGATAAATATTTTAATTTACAGTCTATGGATACAAAATTAGGTGATGTTAGGGGAAAATATATGATACTTAGCAATAATGCTGCTTTTCATAATTATGGTTTAGCTTACGAACTTACAAGTATACAAGATAATTTCCATTTAAAAACCAATTGGCATTTATATTCAAAATGGGAGGCAGTAAAAACACAATTAGACCGTGCAAGTAATGGAAATAATAATAGAATCTATATCAATTACTTGAGTGGCTCTGGCGGTTCGTTTCCTTATTTTGTTGCAAGCGGGCATTCATCTCCAGGTACCTCAGCACCCCGTCTTTCTACCGGCTTAACCACTCCAGGATGGAAAGACAGTTATCCGGATTTCCCTAGAACATCTTGTGCTGGTATTTGTACAATTTCCTTTGAAGGTACAAATATTCTAACTCGAGATAAATTAAAATATTATAATAGCCTAAATATGAAACGCTCTGTCGGGATAATTATGGCTGATTTTCCTGGTGAGTCTTTAATAAGCCATGTAATAGATAATAATAAGAACCTACGAAAATAATTATTTTAAAATAAAGCATATAAAAGAATAAATTTTTTCCTTTATTTTTAATAATATCCAAACAGATTTTATTTTAACTAGAAATTTATTACAAAATCACTTAACACCCAAATTTCTAATTTGCTATTTGGCTGGTGAGAGATAAGTTTATTAATGCAAGTCCCAGTATTTTCTAAGACTTGCATCCGTCCCGCAATATCCGTGATTTGTTTGCCTAACTGCTAATGACCGCACCATCGAGCTGGGCGTGAATGCCAGCGGTCACTTCTGTGTCGGTATAAAACTGGCTGTCACTCTTTTCAAATCCGCTGCCTTTATTCACACTCGCATTGACATTCCAACCGCCTGTACTGATACCCGCACCGATTGAGCCACCTTTACTTTCATTTTTGCCACCCACCGTTTGCGTATTCGTCGCACTGGTCAGGTTAATATCATTTTTGGCAGTTATCCGGGTATTTTGTCCACTGATCTCACCTGAAAGTTGATTAATAACGGTCGTTGTGTTTAAAGCCAGTTCGCCAAGACTAGAAAATAAACAAGGAAAAACAATTTATTGATTTTCGGCTGATAACACAAAGCGGGAAAAAATACGCTTTATCCCGCTTTGTCAACAACCTCAAGGGCAGTTTTACTTTGCCCTTATATTCTGTGAAAGGAAAAATATCTAACTATTACTTATATTCAGTTTCAATGCAGCGGCGATAGCGAGAGGAGAAAAGGTAATGCTCGCTGCAAATAACGCGGCAAGAATGGCAAAATAGCCATCGAGAGGCATTTTAAAGCTATGTGCCTCCATCGTACCCGTTGCATAAATAAGCACTGGAATATAAAGCGGCAAAACGAGCAGACTAACTAAAACCCCGCCTTTTTTTAAGGAAACCGTTAATGCCGCACCAATCGCGCCAATAAAACTTAATACCGGCGTCCCTAGTAATAAAGTACCCGCCAACACCAATAGCGTGTCTGCACTAAAAGACAACATTAATGCCGCAACCGGAGATAACAAGATCAATGGCAACCCAGTTACTAGCCAGTGGGCGATCACCTTAGCAAATACGGTTATAAATAAAGGATGTGGCGCAAGTAACAATTGCTCAAGGGAGCCATCAAGATAGTCATCCTTAAATAAACGCTCTAGTGATAATAGTGAAGACAAAATAGCCGCGACCCAAAATACCCCAACGGCAATACGCGCTAATAATTGAGGCTCAGGACCGATACTAAGCGGAAATAATGTGATAACAATTAAGAAAAACCACAACGGGTTAACGAGCTCAGAAAAACCTCGGAAAGCAATTTTAAGCTCCCGTTTAATTAATAACCAAAACATGATTCAACCCCACCCGTCAGTTTTAGTGAACCAAATTGCCCTGACATCGCTTGGTGAGAGGTAAACAAAATAATCCCCCCCTGCTCTGCATGCTGATGAAAACGTTCTGTTAAACGAGCGACTCCCGCCACATCAATTGCGGTGAAAGGCTCATCAAGTATCCACAGAGGGGCTTCGCTTAGCCATAGCCTGGCTAAATTAACGCGCCGTTGTTGCCCTGCAGAAAGTTGGCTAACAGGAATATCTTCATAACCGATTAATGAAACTTCCTCTAAAGCAGACCAAATCCGCTCGCCTTCATGCCCTTTATGGTGCATTTGATAATAAAACTTGAGGTTTTCATAAGGTGTCAGTAACGATTTAACCGCAGGTTTGTGGCCTAAATAAAGTAAATGGCGAGTGAATTCTTCTTTTAGCTTATCAATCGATTGATTATTCCAACAGACCGCACCTTCATCAGGTTTTAATAACCCAGCCATCATACGTAGCAGGGTTGTTTTTCCCGCTCCATTAGGCCCTTCAACTTGTAAGATTTCACTGGGCTGCACAATAAAATCAAGTTGATGGAATAACACCCTATTTTGCCGATGGCAACTCACTTGTTGAGCACTTAGCATGAAGCACAATTCCTGTTGTTTTTATTTTGAGGTTAGCTTTTTGCAACTTTGTTCAACAGCATATCACTAATAGAGTCACTCGATATTGCTTCACCGCAAAGCACTTGCATCAAAACCTCTGAACCTAAGGTCGATAATGAAAACAACATATCAGGTTTAAGTAAGCGAACTTTATCCATATTACTTTCTTGATTAATTAATACCACGGTTTTCACCGTGCCCTCAACACCCGCTTGTTCTTTCACGCCCAATAGGGCAAAAGTGCTGAGCGAATCGCTATCCGTCATCACCAGTACGCACTTAGCATGTTTTACGTTTGCTGCTGCTAGCAATTCCGAACTGGTGGGGTCGCCCGTTACAATGTTATCTTTTTCTGGATAATGGCTACGATGGTTTTCTTGGCAAATCACGGCTACAGGTAGCTCTCGTTTTTTCAGCCCTTGATAAACATTGACGGCCATCGGTGTGCTACCAATCACCACATAATGATTTTTCATATAAGAAAACCTCTTACGCACAATTTCTTTCGTGCCTTTTGCTAACACCCCAACAATATAAACCACTGAAGTGGTAAAAATTGTGATCCCTAAAATAATCACTGTCACCGTGAACACACGCGCATCCACGGTGACCGGTACAATGTCACCAAACCCGACCGTCGTCATGCATACTAAAGCAAAATAAAAGGCCGTAGTGCCATCTTTAACCACTGGCGAAAATTCATTACCAATGTATAAAGTGCCAAAAATGGAGTAAAGCAACAATGCGATAATACACGTGATCGCCACAAACCCTGCACTAGTTAAGCTATGATGATGATATAGCTTCCAAAACACACACAATGCAATTAATAAGAAGAGCGAGAAATAACCTTGGTGAATGTTTTCTTGCGCTAACCTCAAATCAACAAATGAAATAATTCCAAGTAAAAATAATGAGAACACCCATGCGATACGGGCTCCATTAACCATAAATAGCGATAGGAAGATAAGCGAAATCCCCAATAGAAAACGAGGAATATCCAGCAGTTTCATAAAACCGAGTGATTTCAACCACTGTGTCAGCCCAGACTCACGCCAATCAATATAGTCGGTATAAGCACTTAACACAGGCTTTAGAATCATTGTGCCATCAATAATAATTAATAATGAGAGCAGCACCCTGATTGATAAGGATGATTTCAAAAAAGCCACAAATGAGTTGTCTAACATAAGTTGCTCTCACCCTTTATTGATAATGTTGGTCAAATTTTTATACACCATAAATAGGTTAAAAGATAATATCAACTGAATGAAATATTATTAAACAATAATTCAAGATTTTACTGTTTTAGTATCAACGTATAAAACATTGTCTATAATGCAATATCATAGAAACAGTTTCGAGCTGTAACTTGGCTCAGAAGTGCAGTTAACCCCCTGCATCTTGAAAGATGCCGATTCATACTCTAAATATTTCGAGAGGCAGGTAGGCGACAAATGACGATAGGCAAGGAGCATAGGTAAACTATGTGACTTGGCGAGCGGAGTACAGTTAACACCCCTGCATCTTGAAAGATGACGAGTATGGGGAACTTAAATTACATCTTCATATCTAAAAATCGATTTCTCAATTATTTTTCAATTCGACTTAACAATAATAGAAAACAAGAGTTTAAAAACCTATGAGTAACACTACACACTCGGAAAAGTTTAGCTGGACCTCTCTGTTCTGGTTACTAATCTACTTTTGGTATTTTTCATCGTTATTACAGCTGTATGTGCTCGTAACAGGGCAAAGTAACTCCATTGGCCTTAGAGACTCACTACTTTATAGCTCCCTTTGGCTAATTCCTGCTTTATTGTTCCCAAAAAGAATCAAATTAGTTGCTGGGGTGATAGGTATTGTTCTTTGGCTATCCTCTGTTGTCGCACTCGCCTATTTTGTGGTTTATGGCCACCAAATATCGCAAAGTGTCATGTTCGTCATGTTTGAAACTAATACCAATGAAGCTGGTGAATTTCTTAAGCAATATTTTAGCTTCAAAGTCCTAGGCGTCATACTCGCCTATACTGTCGTGGCAATTTTCCTTTGGACGCGTCTAAAACCTGTCACATTACCCAAATCAGGGAGAATTGGTATTTCATTACTGATTTTAGTTATTTTATTCGGAATTCCTTATTATAACAAAGGGATAAAACAAGACCGACCAATGGCTAATGTTGCGTCTTATTTGAATAGTAAACTCGCCTATGCTGCACCATGGCAATTTGTTAGCGGTTACTTTTTATATAAAAACCAGTTGGCAAACATGGAAGAGCTAATCCGTGACAACAGTAAAATTCCGCCACTAGAAAACTTCGTCGATGCAAACGGTGATACTCCACGTACATTTGTATTAGTGATTGGTGAATCCACCAGCCGCGATAGAATGAGCCTGTATGGTTATTCACGCCCAACCACGCCTGAGTTAGAAGAACTTGCAAGGGATTATCCTAACAACTTATCAGTATTCAATGATGTTGTGACATCACGACCTTATACCATTGAAGCGCTACAGCAAATTCTGACGTTTGCGACACAAACTGAACCTGAATTGTTCAATTCACGCCCTTCTATCATGAATATGATGAAGCAAGCGGGCTTTAAAACGTTTTGGATCACCAACCAGCAGACAATGACTGAACGTAATACCTTATTAACCGCATTTTCTCGCCAAACAGATAAGCAATATTATTTGAATAATGATATGGCTCAAAGCTCACGTATTTATGATGACGTGGTTTTTTCTCCATTCAAAGAAGCACTTGCAGACCCTGCTGAAAAGAAATTTATCGTTGTTCATCTGTTAGGGACTCATATGCGCTATGAATTCCGCTATCCTGAAGATAAAGCTATTTTCAAAGACAAAGATAGCGTAGTTCCCGCTAATTTAAATGAGGATGAAGTAAAAGATTATAATGCGTATGATAACGCACAACATTATAATGACTATGTTGTTTCAACATTAATCAAAGACTTTGATTCTTCAAAAGAAAATGGTTTTTTGGTATTTTTCTCGGACCACGGTGAAGATGTTTATGATACCCCACCTCATGAAATGTTAGGGCGTAGTGAAGGTAAGCCGAGTAAGGTCATTTATAATGTGCCTTTCCTAGTTTGGCAATCACCCGAGTGGTTATCAACTCATCAATTTGATTTGAATGATAAAACAACTCGACCGTTCAGTAATATGGACTTTATCTATGCATGGTCTGATTTAGCAGGTTTAAATTATACTGGATTTGAACCTGAAAAAAGCCTGTTTAATGAGTCATTTAAGCCTCAGCCTCGTTATATTGGTGACCCAGATAATAAATCTTCATTAATGCTCTATGATGATTTGAAAAAGTAATTAAGCCCCTGTCGGTGAAATATTTTTTGTATTTCACCGACCTATTCATTTAAGCAATGACTTTTAGATGCTGTGCATTTTTGCGGTTTATTTTACCATCTCGCAAAATAAACGTGACTTCACCGCGCCAAAATTCAGCCAAGAAAATATCATTTATTGATTCAATGCCTTGTAATTCAATTTGCTGCATTAACCAGCTTTCATCTCTTTCGATGGACTCCAAACCATAGCTTCTAATAACCCCTTCTTTTATCAGGATCACTGATGGCATATTTTTTTCATCGCAAATAATAGTTAACTGCCCATCGGGCTCTATTTGTGCATAATAAATTTCTTGAAAAGAGTGGATTCCTTGCGCATGAATTCGAGATGAAATATTGATAAGGTCTATCTTATTGGATTTCTCTAAAATGTTTTCCATTATAAATTGGCCTTTTTTAATAATGGGTATGGGATTACCAATCGCCACATTACGAAAAAAATTAAATCTTTTTGTTAAAAAGTTTAAAAAGCTAATAAACAAAACACCAATAATTAAAATAGTCACATACTGGTACAATGGGATAGTATCACTGTAAATCACCCCGCCAATAATGCCCCCTAAGACGAAATTACCAATGAAATCAATAGGAGTCATTTGAGAAAGCTGCGTTTTTCCCGATAGGTTCATATGAGTGATAACAATGGCAAAACCGATAATAAACTTTAAAATAATCAACGAATAATAGTACGCCATATTGCTATTCCTTTGTTATCTAAAACATACATTTGTTTTCATTATTTATTTAACTATTAAGTTTCGAACAGTTTAGCTTGATTATCTACTTTTTATAACGCTATAGCATGGAACAAACGATTATTTTCCCAAAAAATAGGTTTCAACCCAAATCCAAATTCGAAAAATATCTTTATATTTCATCATGTTATATATTTGTTTTATAATACTCTTAATTTCAACTATAGTTAAATATACACATTGGCAATCATGCCAATATCGGGCTTTAATAATGTTTTTACCTACATCGTGCTAAGGATATGTTTATGAATATAAAACTCATCACTTCACTTCTTTTCGCGGGTCTTGTTACTGTTATCGCTGGTTGTGATGACTCATCCAAACCAAGTGATACCGTTAAACAAGCAGAAGAAAAAGCCCAGCAATTAAAAGAAGATGGTGAACAAAAAGCCAATGAGCTAACTAAAGATGCGCAAAATAAAGCTGAAGAGTTGAAACAAAACGCGTCAGAGCTAAGCCAAGAAGTCAAAACAGATGCGATTAATAAAGCCGATGAAGTGGCAACCGATATGAAAGAAAAAACGGAATCGCTCAAAGCAGAAAATGACGCTGAAACTGATAAAAAATAATTTCCTCCTCAGTTCTCTTCAAGAATGTGGGCTTTAAATGCCTGCATTCTTATTTGGTGCCAAAAAAAACAACAAAACCCGCCTAACTAGTTCGCCATTCCACGATATAATTATACTTCTTATTCATTAGCAACTAGGAAAACTAATGCAAATTAAACACAGTATTGGGTACGCAAACCCAGAACTCCTTACCGATGCTTTCAGCCTGCGCCAACAAGTTTTTACTCAAGAGCAGGGGTTCCCCGCTGATATCGATGTCGATGAATATGATGAATCCGCATTACATGTAGTTTTGTATTTAAATGATCAGCCAGCAGCTGTATTACGCTGCGTACTACTTGAAGACACTCTCATCAAAGTTGGTCGTGTCGCAGTACAAAAGCCACACCGCGGCAAAGGGCTTGGACGTGAACTAATGAAATTTGTAGAACAATATGGTCGCTCCCACCATTACCCTAGAATTGCTCTTTCAGCACAACATACGGCCATTGATTTTTACCATACCCTTGGGTATCAAACTGAAGGCGAAATGTATGATGAGGACGGAATGGACCACATTTACATGACATTATCTTTAGAGTAATAATTGCCCTTGAATTAAATTCTCTCGTCCCTATATTGATAGAAGGTCAAGATTTAATCAAATAGAGGTGAATAATGGCAAATGGTTGGGCAAATGAAGATGCCGTTCAAGAACAAATTGATGCCACTCTTGATGATGCGGTAGCGAAAGCGCGACGGCAATTACACTCCGGTGAAAGCGCCGAGTTTTGTGAGGAGTGTGGTGAAGCCATTCCTGAAGCCCGCCGCTTAGCATTGCCCGGCGTTAAATTCTGTATTAACTGCCAAAATGAATTAGATAAAAAACAATCTGCATTTAGTGGTTATAATCGACGTGGCAGTAAGGATAGCCAATTACGTTAGTTACATTTTCATCCCAATTTATCTGTGCTTTTTACTTATCTAGCACTTACTTTCACGTATTTGCGTTAACTTATTGGTAAAACATGTAAATAGTGCATCATTAACTATTAATTTAATGATAATTAACATGATATTTTCATCCCTTATTTAATCTTATTTCCCACTTTTGTTGATCATTCATCTATATCATGGCAGTATAACCGCCTATTTTTTAACTTATGAAGGTGGCAAAGACTCGGATTTCATTACTACTTTAGGCAGTTTAGCCTGTCATCAACACCATATTATTGTTCTTTCTATCTTGTTTCCTTAGGGAACCTTTTCGCAATTATTCATTGTTTCATTAAGAAGGACAGCGCGTTGCATACTTTGTCAATTTCGGTATGCCAAAAATAAAATAAAACAAAAGAAGGTTGTTATGAGTCAAATTGCTACTGATTCTAAAAAAGTTCGTTCTAAAATTAGTCCCCCTGTGTTTTATAGCTCTGCCATTATTATTTTGGTTATCGTTGGCTTTGCCGCTTTGATGCCAGAAGTCGCAGAATCTCATCTAAGTCATCTTCAACAAAATTTATTTAATAACGCAAGTTGGTTCTACATTCTTGCTGTCGCTATTATTCTTTTGAGTGTGACTTATCTGGGACTCTCCCGTTACGGGCAAATAAAATTGGGACCAGACCATGCCCTGCCAAATTTTAGCTATGTATCATGGTTTGCGATGTTGTTCTCCGCGGGTATGGGGATCGGCTTAATGTTCTTTGGGGTTGCTGAGCCTGTCATGCACTACCTCAACCCGCCGGTCGGTGAAGCACAAACGGTTGAAGCCGCTAAAGAAGCTATGCGCTTAACATTCTTCCACTGGGGGTTACATGCTTGGGCGATTTACGCCATTGTCGCGTTAATTTTAGCGTTTTTTAGCTATCGTCATGGCCTCCCTCTGACATTACGTTCAGCCCTTTACCCCATTATTGGTGAGCGAATTTATGGCCCTATTGGTCATGCGGTTGATGTCTTTGCTGTGGTAGGTACGGTATTTGGTGTTGCCACTTCTCTCGGGTTCGGTGTGCTACAAGTAAACGCAGGTTTAAATCATTTGTTTGGTTGGCCTGTGAATGAAACTGTACAGGTGATCTTAATTATCACCTTTACGGGTTTAGCGACACTTTCTGTGGTTTCAGGCCTTGATAAAGGTATCCGTATTTTATCTGAACTCAACCTTGGCCTTGCTTTCTTATTACTGGTACTTATTGTTGCTTTAGGGCCAACAGTGCTTCTGCTTAAATCTTTCGTTGAAAATACGGGGGGTTATCTATCAGAGATCGTCACTAAAACCTTTAATTTATATGCGTATGAACCTAAGTCCAGTGGCTGGTTAGGGGGTTGGACCTTACTGTATTGGGGTTGGTGGTTATCATGGTCACCATTTGTCGGGATGTTTATTGCACGTATCTCCCGCGGCCGCACCATCCGTGAATTTGTCATGGGCGTATTATTCGTCCCTGCAGGGTTCACATTGATGTGGATGACGTTCTTTGGTAACACGGCGATAGATTTAATCAAAAATAAAGGCGCAACACTATTAGCAGATACGGTACAAGCTGATGTGTCTCTCGCTTTATTTGAGTTTCTTAATTACTTCCCATTTTCTTCTGTGCTCTCCTTTTTTGCTATGTTGATGGTAATTGTATTCTTTGTTACTTCAGCAGATTCAGGCGCTATGGTGGTTGATACGCTAGCATCTGGTGGTGACTCAAATACCCCAATTTGGCAGCGTATTTTTTGGGCTGGGTTAATGGGTGTCGTTGCCATTACCATGCTGTTAGCCGGTGGTTTGCAAGCCTTGCAAACACTGACAATAGCCAGTGCGCTACCGTTTGCGATGGTGTTATTGGCCTCTATTTATGGGTTATTTAAAGCACTTCGAGTTGATGCGTATAAACGCGATAGCCAGCAATTAGCGACCATCGCCCCAACCGCCAGTCGTAACCCTATTCCATGGCAAAGGCGTTTACGTAACATCGTATATTTCCCTAAACGCGCGCATGTTAAACGCTTTATGGAAGAATCTGTGAAGCCATCAATGGAAATGGTATCGGAAGAACTGGCCAAACAAGGTACTGTATGCCATATCCATACTGACAAAGATGACCGAATAGGTTTTGAGGTCGATTTAGGCGACGATATGAACTTTTTATACGAAGTTCGCCTCCGTTACTATATTCAGCCCTCTTTTGCCTTAGCGGGTATGGGCACAGAAAGTGATGATGAAAAGAGTGAAGAACAACGCTACTACCGCGCTGAAATTCACTTAAAAGAAGGTGGGCAAGACTACGATGTGATGGGCTGGGCAAAAGAGCAGATCATTCACGATATTCTTGATCAGTACGAAAAACATATTCACTTTTTACACTTGTTGGGGAAGTAGCCCAAAAAGAGTGAGATTGAATATTAAAGACTGAAGTTTACACAGTAGTAACCGCCATCGTTACGTAAAGATGGCGGTTATTTATGATTATTTCCTAGCTTTGCCTTGTTTTATTTTTTCGCTTAATAGCCCATAACCTTAGTCATGGTACATACGCGGAAAATACTCACTAATTTTATCGTTATCCAGTAGCCTATCTTTTGTGAAATCAATGGTATCAGATATCGCAATTCCATGGCGCAATTCTTCAGGAAAGTCTTCAATTGAAGCATAAATAGTCGGCATCAAATAACGAAAATAATCCCCCATCTTAGTTTCACCTTCATAGCCGACAGGGTAATCATCTCCAGGGTTATTGCCTTCTATCGCTTGATAAATAAAAAAACCTTTATTGACTGTCAGATTAGTATCACTGTAATGTCCCGAAGTCATTAACTCATTTTCTATGCACTCTTCAACTTCTTTTTTCGAAGATAGATGTCGATAAAGACATGATGAATATAAATCTAAAATAGCTGAGCCACCTTTATTGAGGGGATAATTTACAAAGGTTGCTGATTCTTCCCACATGTATTCATTTAAATCATTCAAAAGCTCTGTAACATTATTAATCGCCAATAACGATTTAGGTAAATCACCAAAACCATTATTAATCATGACAGCAATTTTTCCGTTTTTATCCATGGCAAACCAAGTAAAAACCGAACCAAAGCTAGGTTCCCAATTAATATCTAACATACTCATCTATCTACTCCTGTTGGCCATGTAACTAGGCAATTGTCACATGTTTCTTTTATTGCTTTTAGCGAAATTGTATCTTTTCCCCAAACCTCTCTAGGCCTGACCGCTTGGGTAAATCGGATATTTTCTGGCTTAACTCCTTGGCGGATCAACGAGTCTGCTGCTGATACCTCAGCACAGGCGCCCACTTTATTTTTACAAAATGTTGTATATTCAGCTATTTTAACACCAAGTTTTTTCTCAACATAAATTACAGTGTCCTTGTTCAGCATTTCAGCTGAAATTTTACCATCGCTGTATCCAATAGCTATCTTCCCCGTTACAGGATCATATGCACCTATCATGGTGGCTGTATTTGCAGCCTGCGTCTTAGACGGGAGTCTATTAATTTCCGCAACCAATTTGTTAGTCGCAGAGGCATGTAATTGCTCTTTTTCTATGATGGGGATTAATTTAGAGGTATTAAGTTTGCCAGATGTTAATAACTCCTTTGAGGTAGTTGGTATTGCATTTTTTAATGATTTAAGTGCCTCCTCAGAGTTCGCTACAACCTTAAAGCCAGCGGCTGTAGAGGTTCCATAAGTAGCAGCCGCTACAGCAATGGCAATCACAGCACCTACGACTGGATTAAGGCTTTCAGTTTTTATATCCCACTGGCTATAAGCATCTTTTACAACAGCCCAATTGATGTTTTTGTTATTTTTAACGTCCCCGAGCCACTCATACCCCGGAGTGCGACTTAATATGGCTAGCGCCTGCTCGAATGACTGTCCTTCTTTGGTTTTGACATCCGCAGTGATCCCTTTATTCGCATCAACCGTCAACTTGCCACCAATATGAAGGCTGGGTAGAATCCATTTATCTGAGGTATACCCTTTATTGCGCTGTGTAATATAAAACCCGTTAGAATTTGTAATCACCTGTTCAAATTGCGAGTTTTTGACAGCCTTAAAATTCACCTTACCGGTTTGACTGGTGATTTTGGCATTCTTGCCCGTATTAATTTTGGTGGCTTCTAAGGTGACATCATCCTTGGCATATAGGTTAATATCACCACCTGCGGTAAATTCAGTGACTTTATTGGTTTTATCACTGCGTGTTTTTCTCACTTCCTTTTTCGTGATACAAAGCGTCCATCTATTGCATTTCTTTTTATACTCTTCGAAGTAACTGCTTTCCTCCATGGCTTGGGCATAGAGATACCCACCTTTTGCCGCAATATCCATCGCGCCTTTGGCAATGAGACGAGACGCTTGGAAAAGAATGCTCCCCTCAGACAAAATGGTCAGCGTTTTACCACTGTTAATTTCAGTGCCAATTTGGCGATATAACTCTTCATATGTTTTCCCTGACTGTTTTCGATAATTCGTTTTAACCGACTCTAACCGTACATTTCCCCCGCTTGAGAGTGTGATGTCATTTAGGGATTTGATTGTGCTACCTTGTGCGGTAAGTGCGCCATTGGAGGCCAGCGTGACGCCTTTATCACCGGAAAGTGTCGAAGTGACATAACGTACATCTTGGTTATCTTCGTTGGGGTTGGGAATGGCAGAGTAAGCGGTAGCCGTTAATTTAGTATCACGGCCTGAAAGTACAATAATTTTTTCTGTGGATTGAAGGTTAGCCGACTGCAAGTCAATATCACGGGCCGCATTTAACGTAATATTACCATTCGCAATGAGTTGAGAGCGCAGCTCTGGGTAGCGATTGGTCTTGAATACATTGTCGACATCTTTAATCGCTTTTAAGCCTAACAAAATATCTTGGCCTGCATTGAACGTCAGTGATTTTCCACTGTTGAAGGCAATGCCATGCGCTTCAATACTTTTGCCTGCGGTGAGGTTTATTTCCCCTGAACTTGCCCAATTTCCTGTTTTGGTAAGTAACGCATTGATATTGGCAGCAGGCTCTGAGGCCGCGAGTTTCATTAAGTTGAGTTCATCGCGACGAATAACAATTGGTGGATAAGCATCAATGATTCATCCTTAAGTCATTGATGCTTTATGTTCAGCTATTCCATTAATAGTAGTTCTTAAGTAGTAGTTCTTAGCCTTTTTTGAAACTAGGCTTACCATTTTTAGCACGCCATTCTTTGATTGTTTTTAAAATACCAACTGGAGAATCATCGGCTCCATCCTCTGGGTAGTAAATAAGATCACTTCCGCTTGGATGCTCTGTTACTTTTTCAAAGTGGGTCACAAACTTAATTTGTTCTTCCTCACTTGCTGTATCTGCATTACAAATAATTGTTAAAAACTTTAAAAATTCAGATTCTGTATAATCAGTAATATTATTTTTTAGTTCCATTCTTATTTACCTCTATGGATATCAATATGTCTTTTCGGGGTCGTAACTCTTAAATTGTCCATGTCATAGACTTCTCCCCCTTCACTAATTGGATTGTCATGGTGCAACTCATGTACCTTTCTACCACCAACTTGATCTTTTTTCCTAGCAAAAGGCGAGTATCCTTTAGAAACAAGAGTTTTATTATTCTTACTAAGGTTTTTAATCAATTCTGGAAATTTTGATATCTCATTCCAGATGGCCTTCCTGAACTCATCAAAACTGTTGAATTTCTTACCTCGTAATTTATTAGCTACTTGCTCAGGAATAGGAGCACCATTTTCTTTACTGGCATCATTAAGCCATTTATCGCCAACTTTTTTGCCTTTTCCTGTAGCAGTGCCAGGCTTTTTACGCTTCTCTTCTTTTTCTTTTTTATCCTTCGCTTTCTTTTCTTTAGCTTCGGCTTTTTTCTTTTTCTCTAAAGCTATGCCCAGCTTTCTCTCTGCTTCTTTAATTGCTTTTTCAGCGTCTAAAAGTCGCTCTTTTGCTAATGTGAAACGCTCTACAATAGACTCATAAATTTCCGGATCATCAATTAGAACTTCAGGTTCGCTACCATCATCAGTCTCATATCCATATACGCTAGCAATACTCAAAATGTTAATAACATAATCTTCAGGATTACGATTGAGTAAATATGACAATGCTTTTTGATTATCAATTTTTTCAATATATTCAATACCAAATACGCTAGAAATTACCTGACTTGACTGTTTAATTTGTAAAGGATTTTTACTCACATCAGTTAAAGCACCGCCTTCCGGAGAGCTTTTAGTTTTATCGAGTTCTCTTTTTGCTGTCTGGGCATCTACATCTGCTTGTGATAACTCGCTACTTGCTTGCTTCCAATCTAATTCCGCAGCTTCAGCTGGATATAAAGCACGCCAATCTCGGTTAGCTTCCTCAATTAGTTGTTTTTCTTGTGCAGTCGTTGGATTCTTCGATATTGAAATATAAATTGGCGCATGGTCGCCACCAAAATCAACAATCCCCTGATATGTCTCAGACGTTACACTCGGAATAACCGATTCTGGCTTAACATTGTCATAAGATGGTGTTTTAAACGATGCACTCGGCTTTTTATCCGTCATTTCAATCTGTAATGCCGGTTTACCTGGTGCAATTTCAACAGAATATACACCTGGTCGCCCAGTTTTTTTAGCTTGAACAACATTGACCTGTTGCGGGTTTTTAGTCATTGCGGGCGTAACTTTATTCTTTTCTGGCGAAACAACCTGTTCAACCACAACCTTAGCCGGCACTGTTTTTTGACGAGAAATATCTTTAACGGGCATATCTGTCACGATGCTGACAGGAAGAGCCGTTAATGAATATGTTTGACTCTGTAATTTCTGATTAGCGACTAAATTGGCTAATTGTTGCTGATGTTCCCGAAAAGCAGGGTCCATTGTATCTAAAGCAATAGGGGTAGGTGTAAGTAAAGCACCAACGGCAGTTAAACGACCAGCCATCGGTAAGCTACTCTCCAATAACCCAGCCAAACGGGCAAAAGGCGAAGTGAGTGCAGTCGTATTAATTGTAATACCCCACGTTCCCTCAACTATCGCTATTTGGGACGGAATCGTCATTAACATGGCTGAGGCAATAGCTTGTTTTTCCGGCGTTTTGCTGAAATTCACCGATGAACCATTCCCTCCACCGCCTGAGTTACCGCCATCCCCATTACCTTCCGGACCAGTGCCTTTTCCGCTGTTATCATTTCCACCGTACGGATCATTCTCAGAACTCCATCCTGAACCATCTGAAGCATGTACACCCATAAAAATTTCCTTTTTTTATTAAGAATCCGTTTCATGGCACTGTGTAAATACACAGTTAAGTTAAATTAAATATAAACCTAATTCATGAATAAGAAAAAATACTAATGAATATTATTTTTGTTTGCATTACTTTTTACCTTCGCTTTCCTGCTCCCTCATCCACTCTTCATGAAATAAATCATCCTGCAGAAGGTAGCAATTGATTTTCTGTGTAGCCATAAGGCGAAATCATGAATAACGGTAAATATAATAAACGCCATATAATTTGATTATTTGTCATGTTGTTTAAGTTTTTGTCATTAACAGTCAGTTAATAGTAATGTAACTTATTCTCATTAACTGTTTTTAGATAAAAAATATTCACTATGACTAAAATTGAACACTTTCCTGTTTAATACGGTTTTTTGTGTTTATTTCATTCCATTATTTCGGTTAATACTTCATTAAAGATAATATTTAATATTACACACTGAAAATCAATCGATTGATTTTATTAGAAAATAATTTTGCTGAAGACTTTGTCACAAGTAGCCCTACAGGTAATTTCACAATTGCAAAAAAGGATATGACAGTGGGGAATTTAGCGTTTATCTAATGAGTATAAGTAAAGTTCGATTGCAGTGAATCTACAGGGAAAGGGAATTATTCAAGTGATAACTATACTCTAAATAATTCGAATTGTAGGAGCAGCAATTGAAGATAGTCAGATGAGCATACATCAGTATGTGACCCAAATAACCGAAAGAAGCCAACACAGCTAGAGCTCGAAATATGACGAAAATTTAGGCACTTTTCCGCTTATTCATCTCACGTATGTAACCCAAATAACCGAAATATGGCCAATGATTAAATTTCTAAATAGTTCGAACTCTAGCAAGGCGGCAATTGAGGATAGTTTGGGGAGCATACATCAATATATGACCCAAATAGCCGAAAGAAGCCAACACAGCTAGAGCTCGAAATATGACGAAAATTTAGGCGCTCTTTCTCTTATCAGCAGCGATATTACTATAATCTGGGCTCTCTAAAGCGATTAGCTCATCCAACAACGCAGTTAATTGCTGCATTTTCTCTGGTGAAAATGCCAGCTCTATTTTTTGATAGCCTTCTTCCACTTCCTGCCGTGCTTTGTCATAGAGCTCTTGCCCTGCAGGTGTCAAAGAGACATATAATTTACGTTGGTCATTCAACGGTTTTAAGCGGAAAATTAAACCTTCGCGCTCCATACGGGTTAGGATCCCCGTTAAACTTGGGCGCAGAATACAGGTTTGAACTGATAATTCATGAAAATCAATTGAACGCTTATCAGCTAAAACTCGAATGATACGCCATTGCTGTTCAGTCAAATTATACGACTTTAATATCGGCCGGAAAAAACCCATTGCGGTTTCTCTTGCCTGCAATAATGCAATTGTCAATGATTCATGCATAAGATTAAAACTCACCACTTAATTAACGTTACTTAACCCAATTTTGGCATTTTATGGCAGTTGCCATTTCGCTTTGTTGGCCCTGTACTTTGATGAAATCACATACCATAACTATGAGCTTTCACATCACCAGTTTGCCTTATTTAAGAGTAGCACGGTCAAATAACAATCTCAAAGAAAAACCCTAAAATATTAATGAGTAAATAATTTAAAAACTCACTTTTAAGTTAATTTTTTGTAAATCAAAAAAAATTTAAAAAATAATAATTTCTTTTATAACATTAACTTACAAAAAGATAACTTAATTATGTTAATGAGATCACAATTAAAATTAACATTTCCATAAACCTATTGCTAATTTCAAAATTATACTTTATTAATATATTAATAATTACTCGAAAGTTGAATTCTTTTCATTAAGGAGTTGTCAATGAAAGGCACTGTATTTGCCGTTGCCCTCAATCATCAAAGCCAGCTTAGCCACTGGCTTGAGGCATTCCAGCAAGCCCCTTATAAAACCCCACCAAAAACCCCAGTGTGGTTTATTAAGCCGCGTAATACGCGTATCAATTCAGGCGAGAAAATTTTGCATCCCGCTGGTGAAGAAGTGCAAAGTGGCGCTGCGCTTGCTTTGGTGATCGGTAAAAATGCACGTAAAGTCAGTAAGACAGATGCACATCAGTTTATTGCTGGGTTTGCGCTGGCAAATGAAGTGAGCTTGCCAGAAGACACCTTCTATCGCCCTGCCATTAAAGCAAAATGCCGCGACACGTTTTGTCCAATTGGTGAAATGGTTGCAACTTCGCTAAATAATCCTGTCGATATCATCACCCTAGTAAATGGTAAAGAAGTGGATCGCTGGTCAACAAAAGATCTGATCCGTGATGCGAGTGAGTTAGTTGCTGCATTAAGTGACTTCGCCACCTTAAAGCAAGGGGATGTGATCCTGCTCGGCACACCACAACAACGTGTCACCATCAAACCCGGTGACGAAGTGGTTATTCAAGCGGAAGGCTTTCCTAGCCTGAAAAATACCGTTGTGGCAGCAGGAGGAAAATAATGTCTACGATTACAAAACACGCAAAAATCCTTTTTAAAGGCACTGAATATTCCGTCACCGTCGGTGATAACGAAGCCATTACGTTACCTAACGGGGACGTGATTGCGGGTGATTCTCCTGATGTTGAATGGTTACCTCCTGCGCAAGGAACCTTGTTTGCCCTAGGCCTGAACTATGCCGACCACGCTGCCGAATTAGAATTTAAGCCACCTGAAGAGCCTTTAATTTTCTTAAAAGCAGAAAGCAGCTTAACGGGTCATCGCCAAGTTTCTGTTCGCCCTGATAATGTGGAATATATGCATTATGAGTCTGAATTAGTGGTGGTGATTGGTAAAACAGCTCACAAGGTTTCAAGGGAAGATGCCATGGACTATGTCGCAGGTTACACCGTGTGTAATGACTATGCGATCCGTGACTATTTAGAGAACTATTATCGCCCAAATTTACGTGTTAAGAGTCGTGATACTTTAACGCCGATTGGCCCTTGGATTGTCGATAAAGATGCCATTAAAGATCCGCATAATTTGGCTTTGTACACCTATGTTAATGGTGAATTACGCCAAAAAGGCACCACTGCCGATCTAATTTTCGATATTCCTTTTTTAATTGCTTACCTCAGTGACTTTATGACATTGCAACCGGGAGACATGATTGCTACGGGGACACCAAAAGGGCTGTCTGACGTGGTACCGGGCGACGAAGTCATTGTTGAAGTTGAAGGCGTTGGCCGACTGGTCAACACCATTATCAGCGAAAAAGACTATGAGGAACGAGTGTAATGACTAAGATTAATCATTGGATCAACGGTAAAAACGTTGCCAGCAAAGACTATTTCGAAACCACCAACCCTGCAACGGGTGAAGTATTAGCAGAAGTCGCCGCGGGTGGACAAGATGAAATCAACCAAGCCGTTGCCGCAGCGAAAGACGCTTTTCCAAAGTGGGCCAATACCCCAATGAAAGAGCGCGCTCGCTTAATGCGTCGCCTTGGTGAATTGATCGACGAAAACGTCCCGCAAATCGCGGAAATGGAAACCAAAGATACCGGTTTACCTATTCACCAAACTAAAAACGTGTTGATCCCACGTGCTTCACATAACTTTGAATTTTTTGCTGAAATTTGCCAGCAAATGAACGGCCGTACATACCCTGTTGATGACAAGATGATGAACTACACCTTGGTTCAACCTGTGGGTGTCTGTGCGCTAATTTCCCCATGGAACGTGCCATTTATGACCGCCACATGGAAAACCGCCCCTTGTTTAGCACTGGGTAATACTGCGGTTCTGAAAATGTCTGAATTATCACCATTATCGGCAAATCGCCTCGGTGAACTGGCACTAGAAGCCGGTATTCCAGCAGGTGTTCTGAACGTGGTTCAAGGTTACGGTAGCACTGCGGGTGATGCGTTAGTTAAGCATCATGATGTCCGTGCGGTTTCCTTTACCGGCGGTACGGCTACTGGCCGCACCATTATGCAAAATGCAGGCTTGAAAAAGTATTCTATGGAGTTAGGTGGTAAATCACCAGTGTTGGTGTTTGAAGATGCCGATATTGAGCGTGCACTAGACGCAGCTCTGTTTACTATTTTCTCCATTAATGGTGAACGCTGTACGGCTGGCTCACGTATTTTCATTCAAGAAAGCATCTACCCTGAGTTTGTTAAACGCTTTGCTGAGCGGGCAAATCGCCTGATCGTCGGTGACCCGAACGATCCCAAAACCCAAGTGGGTGCATTGATCAGCCAGCAGCACTGGAACAAAGTTTCGGGTTATATTCGCTTAGGTATGGAAGAAGGCGCAACCTTGTTAGCGGGTGGTCCAGACAAACCGACTGATCTACCTGATCACCTCAAAGGTGGTAATTTCTTGCGTCCTACCGTATTGGCTGATGTCGATAACCGCATGCGTGTCGCCCAAGAAGAGATCTTTGGGCCTGTTGCTTGTTTAATTCCGTTTAAGTCTGAAGAAGACGGTTTACGCATGGCAAATGATATTGAGTACGGTCTTGCTTCGTATATTTGGACACAAGATGTCAGCAAGATTTTACGTTTATCACGCAGCATTGAGGCTGGCATGGTGTTTGTTAACACCCAAAACGTGCGTGACCTGCGCCAGCCTTTTGGTGGTGTAAAAGCTTCGGGTGTAGGCCGTGAAGGTGGCGAGTATAGCTTCGAAGTCTTCGCGGAAATGAAGAACGTCTGTATCTCCTACGGAGACCACAACATCCCTCGCTGGGGTGTGTAATAAAAAGCAAAATTATTCCGTAGCAAGCTACACCATTCTTTATTCTAAGTAATTTTGAATCAATGATAATTAATTTGGCTACTTATCCTAAATAATTCGTGTTGTAGCTAGGCGGTAAGTGAAGTTATCCCTAGGAGCATACTGAAGTATGTGACTAGGGTAACTTTATGAAGCCAACAACGCTACGGCGCGAAGTATGACGGATAAGCGAAGGAGGAAGGAAATGGGTAAGTTGGCACTCGCAGCAAAAATAACACACGTCCCATCCATGTACCTATCAGAACTACCAGGTAAAAACTTTGGATGTCGCCAAGCCGCTATCGATGGGCACAAAGAAATCAGTCGCCGCTGCCGTGAGTTGGGCGTTGATACTATTATTGTTTTTGATACACACTGGTTAGTTAACAGCGCCTATCATATTAACTGTGCTGACCACTTCAAAGGTATTTATACCAGTAATGAGCTTCCACATTTTATTCGTGATATGGAATATGAATATGATGGGAACTCCGTATTGGGCCAAATGATCGGTGAGGAAGCACGTAAATTAGGCGTTCGTGCTCAAGCACATGAAATTCCAAGCTTAACCCTCGAATACGCCACATTAGTCCCTATGCGCTATATGAATAGCGATCGTCACTTTAAAGTCATCTCGATTTCAGCCTTCTGTACTTCTCATAGTTTTGAAGACAGCCGTAAGTTAGGCGAAGCCGTACTGACTGCGATTGAAAAATACGATGGAACTGTGGCGGTACTAGCAAGTGGTTCGTTATCTCACCGCTTTATTGATGACCAACGTGCTGAAGATGGCATGAACAGCTACACACGTGAATTTGATGAGCAAATGGATAAACGCGTCGTCAAACTTTGGCGTGAAGGACGTTTTGAAGAATTCTGCAAAATGTTACCTGAATATGCCGACTACTGCTATGGCGAAGGCCATATGCACGACACCGTGATGCTATTAGGTATGCTGGGTTGGGATAAATACGCCGAAAAAGTGGAAATTTTAACTGACTTGTTCGCAAGCTCTGGAACAGGGCAATTAAACGCGGTATTCCCTCTGCCTAGTTATATTACTGACAAACAAGCCACCACTGCGTAAGGAGTTGTTATGCCTCATTTTTATGCAGAATGTACAGAAAACATTCGTGATGACGCTCAGCTACCTGAGCTCTTCGCCAAAGTGAATGAAGCCCTTGCGGGAACAGGTATCTTCCCATTAGGTGGCATTCGTAGTCGTGCTATTTGGCTAGATACTTGGCAAATGGCCGATGGCAAGCACGATTATGCTTTTGTCCATATGACGTTGAAGATAGGTGCTGGGCGTTCTCTTGAAGATAGGCAAAAAACGGGGGAAATGATTTTTGAGCTGATCAAAAAACATTTTGCCGATTTGATGGCAAAACGCTACCTCGCATTATCTTTTACCATGGAAGAGCTTGATCCAGTTTTAAATTATAAGCAAAACAATGTTCATGCCTTATTTAAGGGTTAACAGTTTAAAGGTTAATGGTTTAAATCTTTATTTATCGTTTTATTGAGAGGGCAAGATGGTTAAAAATTTCGATAAACACATACCGCACTATTTGATCCCATTACTGGGGTCATTAGTGGCATTCGGTCCATTGTCTATCGATATGTACCTTCCTGCCCTCCCTCAAATGGGTATTGCGTTACACGCCACTCAAGGACAAATGCAGTACACTCTTGGCGCCTTTTTTGCCGGATTCTGCATTGGAATGCTGTTTTATGGCCCACTAAGTGACCTTCTAGGTCGGCGGAAAATGTTGTTAAGTGGCCTTGCCATTTTTACTGTCGCCAGTTTGTTGTGCGCCCAAGCCACTAATGCAACTACTTTGATTGTATTCCGAGCGCTGCAAGCTTTTGGCAGTGGAGCGGCCATTGTGATGGCAAGGGCTATCGCTAGGGATGTTTACCCTGCTCATGAGTTACCTAAAGTACTGTCATTAATGACACTTGTGACCATGATAGCGCCATTACTGGCACCGCTATTAGGTGGTTTTTTACTCGTTCATTTTCAGTGGCAAGTGATTTTCTATTTGCTGGCAGTAATTGGCTTGGCTTCGGTGTGTGCAATTTTTTTCTTACTCCCTGAAACGTTAACCCACCAGCGCGGTTCTGAAAATATACTTTGTATCGCTTTCAAGAATTATGCACAGGTGCTCACAGACCGAGAAGCACTGAGTATTATTGGCACCATGGCCTTCTCCTTTGCCGGTATGTTTGCCTTTATCAGTGGTTCACCGTTTGTGTACATCAATTATTTCGGTGTTTCTGAACAACATTATGGTTTGCTGTTCGGCTGTAACATCTTGGGGATGATTGTCATGCTGTTGTTGAACGTTAAACTACTAAAAACCTATAGTTTAACGCGCATACTGACTATGCAAAGTGGGTTTCAATTAGCGTTTGGTCTGCTGTTACTCATATTTTACCAACAAAGTTTGCCCATAATTGTTATTCTAGTCGTACTGTTCTTATCGATGGTCAATGCTATCGGCACGAACAGTTTGTCACTATTACTGCAACATCGCGGGAAAATTGCAGGAAGTGCCAGTGCACTTGCCATTTCTATTCAGTTTGCCTTAGCGGCTGTCGCCAGCGTTGCAGTTTCTGTATTACAAGATGAATCCCCATTCGCTATGGCACTTGTTATGGCGCTTTGTGCCGGGTTAAGTTTTGCTAGCCAACAGCTATCAGCTAAAAATATCCGCCCACAAGTCCAATCAGTGTCTTCGGAGAACAACGAAAAATGAGCATAAATACCAATTCTACATTATTTCGCCAACAAGCTTATATCAACGGCCAATGGGTTGATGCCCAAAATAAAAGTGTATTTGAGGTCACTAACCCAGCAAATAACGAGGTTATCGCTAACGTCAGCAATGTCGGTGCTTTAGAAACTCAACAAGCTATCGAAGCCGCAGAAAAAGCCCTGCCGGCATGGCGTGCTAAAACCGCCAAAGAGCGCAGCCAAATTTTAAACAAATGGTTCCGTTTAATGATGGATAACCAAAAGGAATTGGCCGAATTACTCAGTGCTGAGCAAGGTAAGTCGATCACTGAATCGATGGGAGAAATTGCCTACGGTGCCAGCTTTATTGAGTGGTTTGCTGAAGAAGGTAAACGAGTGTATGGGGAAACCATTCCATCACCTCTGCCAGGACGTCGTCTGGTGACGATAAAACAGCCCGTGGGTGTGGTTGCGGCTATCACGCCATGGAACTTCCCAAATGCCATGATCACTCGCAAAGTCGGCCCTGCGCTTGCAGCTGGTTGTACGATGGTATTAAAACCTGCGGCAGAAACGCCATTATCAGCATTAGCATTGGCAGCGTTAGGGGAAGAAGCTGGCATTCCTGCTGGCGTGTTTAACATTGTTCCAGGTACTGATGCTAAAGCTATTGGTGGCGTTATGACTTCCAGCCCAATTGTTCGCAAACTCACATTCACGGGTTCAACGCGAGTCGGTAAGTTGCTGATGGAACAGTGTGCCAATACGGTGAAAAAGATGTCTCTGGAACTCGGTGGTAACGCGCCATTTATCGTGTTTGATGATGCTGATTTAGATGCAGCAGTACAAGGTGCATTAGCGGCTAAATTCCGTAATAGCGGGCAAACTTGTGTGTGTGCTAACCGTATTTTAGTCCAAGAAGGGGTTTACGATGAATTCGCAGCTCGTTTGGCAAAAGCGGTGAATGAACTGAAAATCGGCCCTGCCACACAAGCAGACTCCCAACAAGGTCCTCTGATTAACCAAGCTGCGGTCGATAAAGTCACTGAACATATTGCAGATGCCGTTTCACACGGTGCAAAAGTGATTGCAGGGGGTAAACCAGCCCAATTAGGTGGCTTGTTCTTTGAACCGACGGTTATCACAGGTGTGACTGAGTCCATGAAGGTCGCAAAAGAAGAAACGTTCGGCCCACTGGCACCATTATTTAAATTCCGGGATGAGCAAGAAGCGATTGATCTTGCCAATGATACTGAATTTGGCTTGGCATCTTATTTCTATTCAAAAGATATCGGGCGTATCTACCGTGTTGCAGAGGCATTAGAAAGCGGCATGGTGGGTATTAATGAAGGCATTATTTCAAATGAAGTAGCCCCATTTGGTGGTATTAAGCAATCGGGTCTGGGGCGTGAAGGTTCACGCTACGGAATTGAAGATTATTTGGAAGTGAAATACCTCTGCTTTGGTGGTCTTTCCAATTAGAAAGACACATTAGCTGGCGGTCTTCGCTTTTAAAATCTTAGCTCTAAATAATTCGAGTTAGAACAAGGCAGTAAATGAGACTAATCCCTTAGGAGCATACCCGTGTGACTAGGGGATAGGCGCAAGCCTATCGTGAAGCTAACGCAGTTATAGCTCGAAATATGACGAGCTGAGGTGCAAAAGGAAAATAAGATGTTACAAAAAGATGTCATATCGCAAATCGCACAGCGCCTAAATCAGGCTGAAAAATCACGTGAGCAAATTCGTCAGATCTCACTCGATCACCCAGAAATGACGATCGACGATGCTTATGCTATTCAAAAAGAGTGGGTTGGCGTGAAAATTGCTGAAGGACGCGTGTTAAAAGGCCATAAAATTGGGCTGACGTCTAAAGCAATGCAAGCCAGTTCACAGATTGATGAACCTGATTACGGCGCGCTTCTTGACGATATGTTTTTTGATGACGGCTGTGATATTCCAACAGACCGCTTTATCGTGCCACGCATTGAAGTTGAATTAGCTTTCGTACTCGCAAAGCCATTACGCGGGCCAAACTGCACCATCTTTGATGTGTATAACGCAACTGATTATGTGATCCCAGCACTTGAGCTAATTGATGCACGTTGCCACAACGTTGACCCTGAAACCAATCGCCCACGCAAAGTGTTCGATACCATTTCAGATAACGCAGCAAATGGCGCAGTAATTTTAGGTGGCAGACCAATCAAGCCACGCGATTTGGATATGCGCTGGATCAGCGCCCTGCTCTATCGCAATGGTGTCATTGAAGAATCTGGCGTAGCAGCGGCTGTACTCAACCACCCAGCGAATGGTGTGGCATGGCTAGCGAACAAATTAGCACCGCATAATGTACAACTTGAGCCGGGCCAAATTATTTTAGGTGGTTCATTTACACGCCCTGTCCCTGCTCGTAAAGGCGATGTATTCCATGTTGACTACGGCAATATGGGTTCCATTAGCTGCCGATTTGTATAAGGAATCCCCATGGATCTGTTAGAAAATAAATTCAAGAAAGCCTTAAAAAGTGGCCAACCGCAAATTGGTTTATGGCTTGGCTTGTGCAGCCCATATAGTGCTGAATTACTTGCCGGTGCAGGCTTCGACTGGTTATTAATTGATGGTGAACATGCACCAAATAATGTGCAAACGACCTTATCTCAGTTACAAGCTATTGCCCCTTATCCGTCACAACCCGTCGTTCGTCCGCCATGGAATGATCCAGTTATCATTAAGCAATTGCTAGATATTGGCGCACAAACGTTGTTGCTGCCAATGGTGCAAAATGCAGAGCAAGCCAAGCAAGCGGTACGCGCAACGCGTTATCCACCCGCAGGGATCCGTGGTGTCGGCAGTGCTTTAGCTCGCGCTTCTCGCTGGAACCGAGTACCTAATTATTTAACTCGTGCCAATGATGAAATGTGCGTGATAGTACAGGTTGAAACCCGTGAAGCCATGAATAATCTTCCTGAGATCTTAAAAGTTGAAGGTGTCGATGGCGTGTTTATTGGCCCTGCGGATCTTAGTGCAGATATGGGCTTTTCAGGCAACCCTAACCACCCAGAAGTCAAAGCTGCGATAGAAAAAGCGATTGTCCAAATTCGTGAGGCTGGCTTGGCACCAGGTATTTTAATGGCAGCCCCAGATGTTGCCGAACATTATCTTAAACTCGGCGCACTATTTGTTGCCGTCGGGGTCGATACCACGCTACTGGCACGTACCGCAGAAGCACTAGCAGCAAAGTTTGGTAAAACAGTTTCAGAGGTGACCTCGAGTGCACCCAGTGTTTATTAATAAAGCTATCTCTAAATAAGTTAATTTTAACCCTACAGACAAATAACTTAATTAGATAAATAAAAAATCAATATCGCAATATAGGGCAGACAGCACCATGACTGCCTACTAGTCCCTTGTACCTATAATAATCTGCAAAAGAAAGAATTGAGGGCCCTACAATATGAGTAATCAACAACTTGCAAGCACTAACCCTGCTGAACAACATAAAAATTTAACCGAACCGCAGCAGCGGGTGATTAATAAACTATTTAAACGTCTCATTGTATTTTTATTTGTGCTGTTTGTTTTTTCTTTCTTAGACCGTATTAATATCGGCTTTGCAGGTCTAACTATGGGGAAAGATATCGGCCTAACTTCCACCATGTTTGGCTTAGCAGCCACCTTGTTCTATGCCACTTATGTGATTTTTGGTATTCCAAGTAACATCATGTTAGGGATTGTTGGGGCTCGCCGCTGGATAGCCACCATCATGGTACTTTGGGGTATCGCTTCTACAGCCACCATGTTTGCCACAGGGCCAACCAGTTTATACGTCCTACGGATGTTAGTGGGTATCGCTGAAGCTGGCTTCTTACCGGGGATTTTAGTTTATTTAACTTACTGGTTCCCTGCCTATTTCCGTGCTCGTGCTAATGCCTTATTTATGATTGCGATGCCAGTCACCATGGCATTCGGTTCACTAGCTTCTGGTTATATTTTAGGCATGGATGGCATTTTAAACCTAAAAGGCTGGCAGTGGCTGTTCCTGCTAGAAGGTTTCCCATCCGTGATCCTCGGTGTGTTGGTTTGGTTCTATTTGGATGATTCACCAAAGAAAGCCAAATGGCTGACCCAAGAAGATAAAGACACATTGCAAGAAATGATGGACCAGGACCAACTAGAGCTTGTGCAACCTCATGGTTCAAAAAGCCATACAGCAATGCAAAATAAAAGTTTATGGAAAGAAATCTTCACTCCAGTCATTCTGATGTATACCGTGGCCTACTTCTGTTTAACCAATACATTAAGTGCCATCAATATTTGGACGCCACAGATTATGCAAAGCTTCAATCAAGGCAGTAGTAATGCCATGATTGGGCTGTTAACTGCCATCCCACAGTTTTGTACTATCCTTGGGATGATCTATTGGAGCCGCCGCTCTGACCGGTTACAAGAACGGAAAATGCACACCGCCTTACCGTACTTATTTGCGGCAGCGGGATGGGTGCTCGCGGCGATGACTAGCCATCCAGTAATCCAATTAATTGGTATCATCATGGCATCAACAGGTTCATTTACTGCGATGGCTGTGTTCTGGACAACGCCAGACCAATCAATCAGTCTACGTGCTCGTGCTATCGGTATTGCTGTTATCAACGCAACAGGTAATATAGGTTCTGCCGTCAGTCCACTGTTAATTGGTTGGCTAAAAGACCAAACCGGTAGCTTTAACTCAGGCCTGTATTTTGTGGCTGGTCTGCTGGTGGTCGGCGCGCTGTTAGTCATTGCTATCCCAATGAAAAACTCAAGACCAAGAGCAACACCTTAATGTTTTGATGTTTTAAATGTTTTAATAACTTACGCTGCAAATAATTATTAAAGGGTGTTACCCAAAATAACTTGCTTGCAGCTAGGCGGCAAGCAAGTTAATCCCTAGGAGCATACTGAAGTATATGACTAGGGTTGGCTTGTGAGGCCAACAACGCTGCGAGCCGAAGAATGAAGGGTAACTCAACTTTAATTACCAATATAGACATCAGTACAGACTACGACGAAACCCAAGGCACCGACGACGTCCACTACCAAACCTTTGGCAACATGGCCGCCTTCTTTGGTCGCGACATGCAAGCTCATCGCCATGATGGTTTCTTTCAGTTGCACTATTTGGTTACCGGCCATATTACTTTGCAGCTCGATGAGTCACGCTATTCTGTTCAAGCCCCGTTATTTATTCTTACGCCCCCTTCGGTTGCACATGCATTTTTCACTCAAGAAGACACTGACGGCCACGTACTCACCGTACGGCAAGACCTGATCACCCCGCTTCTTGGCTCACTGTACCCTGCCAATCCAGATTTGGTCGATATTCCTGCTATTTGTTTATCTGTTGCCGATAAGCCTGATGATATCGATACCTTTAACCATTACTGGGCATTAATGGCTCGTGAATCGGCTAATAACCATACAGGCAAAGACCAAGTTCTTGCCTCTTTAGCCCAAGCGCTATTTACCTTTCTACTGCGCTCTATTCCACTTGATGAGCACCCAACAACAGGGGTTAGAGGCGAACACCGCCTATTCCAGCGGTTTAATCAGCTTATTGACTTACACTATCATGAACACCTCGCAGTGCCTGAATATGCCAAAAAACTTGATGTTACGGAGTCACGCCTTAAAGATATGTGCCGGCGGTTCGCTAACCGGCCACCGAAAAGGTTAATTTTTGACAGAATATTGCGAGAAGCCAAGCGGATGTTACTGTTTTCCGATAGCCCCGTTTCAGAGATTGCCTACCAGCTCGGTTTCAAAGACCCCGCCTATTTTGCTCGTTTTTTTAACCGATTAGTCGGATGCTCTCCTAGCCTATGGCGGGAACAAAACCTTCATTAAAAAGGAGCTTTAGTGATTTTATTCTTATTTCTGAGAAAAAATCATCAATAGCTCCTTAGCTGTATCTCAAATCCTCTTCAAGTTTATCTCGATAAACTGTTACGCCCTCAAATCACGTTACATTTTAAAAACATTTTTGATATTTTATAAATTTCGTTTTAACTTTGTAAAAATACCAATAATGCTTAACCAAAAGTGAATGCAAAGATCAAAAAAAGAACAATTACAAAAAATAATACAATTAACATTAATATAGAAATAATTTTATTATTGAATAATAATCAATATGTTACAAATAAAATTAAGCATTACATTAATATCAAAACATCGAAGTGATCACATTTCTTTCACAAAGAACAATTTTCAACGAAAAGTACCAGCGAACCTTTAGAAAATCTCTTTAAAACCCCCTCGAAAAACGATTCAATTAAGAAACACAAAATAAACATAAAATTAACATATTCGCTTGCAACCTTTATACCCTATCAATGCAAGCCCTCATTGTGAGATAACGAGGTAGACATGAAACCAGAAGATTTTCGTTCAGATGCTAAACGCCCTTTTAATAGCCAAGAATACTTAAAAAGCCTACAAGATGGCCGTGAAATCTATATTTATGGCGAGC
The DNA here is from genome assembly GCF_011045615.1 of Providencia sp. PROV004. NCBI lineage: Bacteria > Pseudomonadati > Pseudomonadota > Gammaproteobacteria > Enterobacterales > Morganellaceae > Providencia > Providencia sp. PROV004. Next base: position 959,169 of record NZ_CP042859.1, on the reverse strand, counting down.
GTGTGAAAGATGTCACTACTCATCCAGCTTTTCGTAACTCTGCAGCTTCAATAGGACAGTTATATGATGCGCTTCATGATAAAACGACTCATGACCAACTTTGTTGGAACACCGACACAGGTAACGGTGGATACACTCACAAATTCTTCCGTTTCGCAACCAGCCCAGAAGAATTACGCCAACAGCGTGATGCCATCGCAGATTGGTCACGCCAGAGCTACGGATGGATGGGACGCACTCCAGACTATAAGGCGGCATTCGCCAGCTGTTTAGGAGCGAACCCTGAATATTATGGCCAATTTGCAGATAACGCGCGCAATTGGTACAAACGCATTCAAGAAAGCGGTCTGTACTTTAACCATGCGATCGTTAACCCACCGATTGATCGTCATAAGCCCGCTGATGAAGTGAAAGATGTTTATATCAAACTCGAAAAAGAGACAGATGCAGGGATTATCGTCAGTGGTGCTAAAGTCGTTGCGACCAACTCCGCATTAACACACTATAACTTTATCGGTTTTGGCTCTGCACAAGTAATGGGAAATAACCCTGATTTTGCCCTGATGTTTGTTGCCCCAATGGACGCAGACGGTGTGAAATTAATCTCACGTGCATCTTATGAATTAGTGGCTGGCGCAACAGGCGCACCATTTGATTACCCACTTTCCAGCCGTTTCGATGAAAATGATGCCATCTTGGTGATGGATCACGTGTTAATTCCATGGGAAAACGTCCTGATCTACCGTGACTTTGACCGTGCACGTAATTGGGCTGTCCAAGGTGGATTCGCACGTTTATTCCCATTACAAGCTTGTGTCCGCTTAGCGGTTAAATTAGACTTCATTACCGGATTGTTACAAAAAAGTTTAGAATGTACAGGTGTTATTGATTTTCGTGGTGTACAAGCAGATTTAGGTGAAGTGGTTGCGTGGCGTAACCTGTTCTGGTCCTTGACTGACGCAATGACTTCTGAAGCCAAAGCCTGGGAAGGCGGTGCATTCTTACCGGATACCCAAGCTATCCAAACTTATCGAGTTATGGCACCAATGGCTTACACCAAAATCAAGAATATCATTGAAAGTAACGTAACAAGTGGTTTGATTTATCTGCCATCAAGCGTTCGTGATATGAATAATCCAGAAATTGATAAGTATTTAGCTAAATATGTTCGCGGTTCGAACGGAATGGATCACGTTGAACGCATCAAGATCCTTAAGTTAATGTGGGATGCTATTGGTAGTGAATTTGGTGGGCGCCATGAATTGTATGAAATTAACTACGCAGGAAGCCAAGACGAAATTCGTCTGCAATGTCTGCGTCATGCACAAGGTTCTGGCAATATGAAAGCCATGACAGATATGGTTGATCGTTGCTTATCAGATTACGATCAACATGGATGGAAACGTCCACACCTGCATAACAACAATGATATTAATCAGTTAGATTCGCTGCTGAAATAGTCGGCAGCAGGAGGTCAAAATGTCTTTAGAAAATGAACATCGCCTGCGTTTCAGAGATGCGATGGCAAGTCTTGGTGCAGCAGTCAATATCGTCACCACGGATGGGACTGAGGGTCGCTGTGGAATTACAGCTACCGCAGTCTGTTCAGTTACAGATACGCCACCCACTTTGATGGTCTGTGTCAACCGCAACAGTGCAATGAATGCGGTTTTTCAAAAGAATGGCCGCCTGTGCGTGAACGTGCTGAGCCATGACCAAGAAGAGTTAGCGTGCCATTTTGCTGGGATGAAAGGTTCCACAATGGAAGAGCGTTTTAGCTGGAATGTGTGGGAAAAAGGCCTCTTACAACAACCTCAATTAAAAGGTTCTCTTGCTAATTTAGAAGGTGAAATTACACAAGTGCAAGATATTGGTACGCACTCTGTCTACATGGTTGAAATGAAACAAATCATTGTTAACGATACAGGGCATGGTCTCGTTTACTTTAAACGTAAATTCCACCCTGTAATGCACCAAATCCTTGAACCAACCGCATAATTGGTAAAGTATTTATATTAAATAGCCTCTTATACTTGAGGCTATTTTTTTATATCTCATCGTTTAGTCAAAATAATAGCTAGCAACAGACTTACTCCCCATAAAATGTTTCAGTCTGAAATTTTTTATACATATAAATTATTAGTTATTTTGTATAATTTTTAAAGGATAGTGTTTTTCTGGAAAAACAAATACTCCTTTAGCCTCCCACCTTTAAACATAACATGCGTAAACAAAAACCCAACCACCTGATTTTTAAGGGTTTTTAAAATTACACTAAATATGATTAATTGACATAACATAAATAACAGGTATAAACTCAAATAATATAAATATTTTTCCTATAAATACAATCAATCTAAAAATGAACTATTTGATTAATAATCATATTAATTATGACAGTCATCAGGGGCTGTTATATACCGACAATGTTGATAATGCATTAAAATTAACAACTACTTTAAATCGCTTGTTATTAGTCTTAGTGCAAAACAACCATGATATCGTTGACCGAGAAACCATATTACGCAGGGTTTGGGAGGAACATAACCAAGTCGTCTCTGATAATAACCTGAATAGTAGTGTGTCTGTACTACGACGCCATTTATCTTCCTTTTCTGATGAAGAAATTATCACAACAGTACCTAAAGTTGGGATTAAGTTTTCTGCTGACCTGAAATTTGAGAATGAGCGTGAGGAAATAAAGGATAATAATGACAAAGAATTGCTCACTACTGAGGTTGAACTAGGTTCTTCATCAAAAGCACCCGAAGGGATTCCCCCCCAAGCAAGCGAAAATAAAAAAAACTACATACTGAATAACCGGTATGTTGAAATCTCACTTATTGGACTCATTATTTTTTGCTTATTATACCTATTTAAAAGTTATTTCTTTGCAAGCCGAACAGAATATCCTGAAGTTGGTCGTATCGATCAATGCAGTATCCGCTACATTAATAGTTACCATAAACCCGATACAACAACCATCAGCTTTGCGACAATTCAAAATGAACTAACAAAATTAAACCTTGATTGTAAAAAGCCAGCAACTGTTTTTTATTATAACGTTGGTATCGTTGCGAATGATAAAAATTTATATGACAATTTCCTATTTTTGTCGTATTGCCCAACAATACCGAAAGAGAGCACAACTGTGAGCTGTGAGAATTTTTATGTCAAATAAAGTATCAGCAAGAATGCTTTTTTTGTTTATTACATCTATAACTCTAGTTTTTATTAGCTTATATGTTCATCACATAATTAATACTCCTGTTATTCCAAATTGTCAGACAACCTTAAAAATAAATATCTCTGATCACCGTTCTACCTTAAAAGGATTTTACCTACTAAGTGTTATTCCTAATGAAAACAAACCTGACCAACACACGTTCATCATGAATGGAAATATTAATGAAAATGGTAAAAACTATACTATTTCACGAAAATTTCTGATGAAACATGAATACTTAGGCGACCATTTTTTTTTACGTGTTGACAATATATTTATAGACCCAGGTGATCAGGCTCAAGGAAAAATCAATATTCGGGGAGTCCCTGAAATGAATCAACTTTATTTTTTAAAAATAAAAAAATTAACCGATACAAGTTATATTTTTGAAGAAAATTTCTCTCCACTTTTTATTTGCACTCTGTAAATTCAAAAAAAACCACAAAAAATGCATCAAATATTAATATTTTGATGCATTTTTTTTATTTCTAAACATCTCCAACCTTAAAACACCTTAAAAGCACAAACATTAAACATTTCACAGCAAATTAAATCAATATAAAAACATTAATAGACATTAAAAAAAACTAAATATCAAACTATAACTTTGAATTTAATTAAAATTAAAGAATTTTATTCCATTTTACACCTGAGAAGGATAAGATTTCCTCCGTCGAAATGACCCACGCTAAAAACAATTATGTTAAGCGTTCTGTGATTAGGACATTTGAAAATCCATTGATGGATACTGAACTTTATTCCTATGCCAGTACTTATATAAAGGCTTACTAGGGATCAAATATTTACTTATTTTTAAGGATGTAAGATATGAAATTAAATAAACTTTCCATTGCTGTTTTATTCGCTACTTCTGCTATTTCAACTTCTATCTTTGCTAGTGGTAATAGCGGTGAATTACATTTCAGCGGCCAAGTTGTTAATGCTCCATGTAATATTGAATCAGAAAGTACAAAACAAGAAGTTCCATTCGGTCAACTTTCTCGTGCATCTTTAGAAGCGGGTAATGCAGCAGAGAAAGATATCGCAATTAAATTAAAAGAATGTAATTTTGATGAGTTTAGCAAAGACACTGAAGGTAAGTGGGTTGCTGTTAAAGATATTAAAATTACCTTTGGTGGTAAAAACTATGTCGGTACTGATAAAGAATTCTTAGGTACTACTGGTACAGCTTCAAATATCGGTATTCAAATCAAAGATTTCAAATTTGATGAAGCCAAATCTGTTATGAATCAAATTCGTAATAAACAAGGTGAAAACGTTTTAGAATTTACTGCATTAGCTAAACGTGTTGATGGTACAACACCCGTTACCGAAGGTGAATTTAGTTCTATTGCTGATTTTAAAATCACATACGAGTAATTTTTTTAGGGGAGAGAAATCTCTCCCCATAAAAGGCTCATTATGAAAAAAAATACTTATCTATGGATTGCCTTATTATTTAACTCGATTAACTCTAATGCGACTAGCTCTAACCTTGGACATATTCAAGATGGTCTTCGAGGTGAAACAGTAATGCAAGGTTATATCGTTGCGGCACCTTGTTCAATTGAAACTGATAGTCAATATCAATATATAAATTACGATTATATTTCTAACTATAGTATAAATAATATAGAAGATGAAAAATTAATGCGAAAACCTTTCTATATAAAATTAAATAACTGTATTAGTGAATATGACAGCAGTAATCATAAAGGTATTAAAATTCGTTTTTTTGCACCGCAAGATACGTATTCTAATGCAATAAAACTATCAGGCCCAAAGCCTGGGGTTGTCCTATATATATACGATATTAATAATAATTTATTAATGCCAAATAAACTCTATCCTATTTCTAATAATTACGTTTATTTTGATAAAAAGAGTAAAGAGAGCTTTTTAAAATATGAAACAGAATTGGGTGCAAGTAATAACGAAATTACACCTGGCGATTACTTTACCACAATTAAATTCAACGTTACTTACGATTAGTAAATAAACTCATAATTAATTTGATGAAAAAATCATGGTTAAATTTAATATTTACTCTTACATCATTGTGACTTCTTTTGTATCTTCAATCTCTTCGTTAGCCTATGCTGTCGAATTTAATACCGATATGTTAGATACGGAAGACACTCAAAATATTGACTTTAGCCAATTTTCTCAGGCTGGATTTATTATGCCTGGTATTTATCATTTAACCCTCAAAGTCAATAATGAGAGTATGGGTAGTGCACAAGATATCACTGTGATAGCGCCACAATCCCAAAACAATAATTTATTCGATACCGTTTGTGTTCCCGTTACTATTCTTGATCGTTTAGGGCTTACTCAAGACGCAATTAAATTAATTAAATATCGTGATGAGGGTAAATGCCTTGATTTATCTCCGCTTGAAGGTGCTTCATTAAATGTAGATTTATCAACATTAACGCTATCCATTTTAATTCCACAAAGCTATTTAGAATATACCGATCCCAGTTGGGTTCCTCCTTCACGTTGGGAGGAGGGGGTAAATGGGTTTTTATTAGATTACAACCTAACAGGTTCTTTAACGCGTCGAGATTCAGGTTCACGAGAATCGTACCTTTCTGCTAACGGAACAACAGGGCTTAATTTTGGTGCATGGCGTTTACGCGGTGATTACCAAGCAAACTATCGAAAATCGACAGGAAGCTTCAAGAACCAATATAGCGATGCCACATTTAGCCGATTATTTGCATATCGCTCAATAAAATCTATTGCATCTATTTTAACGTTAGGTGAGAACTACTTTTACTCTGCTATTTTTGATTCTTGGCAGTACACCGGGGTATCTCTTGAAACCGATGAAAATATGATGCCCCCTAAATTAACGGGTTATGCACCAGAAATTATTGGTATTGCTCAAACTAATGCCACTGTTATTGTCAAAAGCCATAACCGTATAGTTTTAGAAACAACCGTACCTGCTGGCCCTTTTCGTATCCAGACACTAGATAGCTCCATTCGTGGAACATTAGATGTGACTGTGCGAGAAGAAAATGGTGAAGAGCAACAATTTAGCATTACCACTGCAGCATTACCCTATTTAACGAGACCAGGGCAAATCCGCTATAAATTTGCAGCGGGTAAACCACGTTTTAATGGCCGCCAGCTCGAAGGTGATTTAACTGCGTCGGGAGAACTCTCTTACGGGTTAAATAACCTTTGGTCTATCTATGGGGGATCCGTTTTATCAAAAAATTATCAGGCATTTTCAGCTGGCTTTGGCCGTGACCTGTTTTCATTCGGTAGCCTTTCGTTCGATGCGACTCAGTCACATGCTCAATTGCTTGATAAAACATTAACTGGCCGAAGTTATCGACTTAGTTATTCAAAATCATTTGATGAAGCCAGAACTGACATTACATTCGCAGGGTATCGTTTCTCTGATGAAACCTATCGCTCTTTGCAACAAACGTTGGATGAACGACGTACTGGTAATGAAAGCCAAGCTCAAAAAGAAAGCTATCAAGTTAATATTAATAAATATTTTGATGATTTCTCATTGGGTGGAAACTATCAATATAATACTTATTGGAATAGTGAAACAGAAGAACAATACAGCTTATACCTAAGTACTCTTTTAAATTGGGCGGCTATTGGGCTAAAAAATATTAACCTGACAGCGTCTGCAACTCGTTCAAAAAGAGCAGGATATCAAGATGATGCGATCAGCTTATATTTCACTATTCCTTTAAGTCAAGGAAGTAGCGTCAGCTTTTCTGAAGGTTATACCCGCAACCAAAATGGCCAACACAGCTCAACACATAATATCGGCTATAGCGGATATAGTGAGCAGCGCAATTATAACTTAAATGTCGGTTATCAAACAGGAAGCCATCAGGATGACCAAACCAGCTTTAGTGGTTATTTAAACCAAAATCTTCCTTATGCCTCCATTTCGGGAAACGCAAGTTATGTCCCGAACGAATATCACAGTGTTGGGGGATCAATTAATGGTGGAATTACCTTAATTAAAGAAGGCATTGCCATGCACCAAGCCGCTTATGGCGGTACTCGACTCGTTGTAGAAACACCTGGAGCAGCTAACGTTCCTCTGAGTGGTGGCGTTTATCAAACTAATCACTTTGGACTCGCTGTATTGCCAAATGTGAGTAGTTATCGGAAAACCAGTGCATCTATTAATACCAGTAAATTACCAAAGGATGTTGAAGCATTAGAGACTGTCACCGATGCAACTTTGACTCGTGGAGCAATCGGATATCGTCGCCTCAACGTTATTCAAGGTGAAAAAACGTTCGCTCGCTTAAAGCTGGCTGATGACACTTATCCACCTTTTGGCACTAGCGTGCGTAATAGCAACAATATTGAACTCGGAATTGTTGGTGAACAAGGTATTACGTGGATTGTTGGTATCCAACCTAAAGACTTACTCAATCTCTATTGGGGAAATAAACACCAGTGTAGCGCCCATGTGCCTGATGTGATTAATCCTCAGGAGATTTACCCAACTATTATTTGCCGTTAATAAGAGAACTAAGATGAAATTGAATTCCCCTTTTTTATTACTTACTAGCGTATTCACGCTGACTATGAGTGTAATTTCAGTTACGAATGCTGCGGTTACACTTGATCGCACTCGTATAATTTTCGATGGAAATCAATCGTCTATTAATATTACGATCCGTAATGATAACCCGGAGCTACCTTATTTAGCCCAGTCTTGGTTGGAAAATGCATTAGAACAAAAATTGGAAACCGGCCCTATTATTGCCACTCCGCCGATTCAGCGCATGGAGCCCAAATCAACTAGCCTAGTTCGCCTAAGCACCGCACCTGACATTGCAAAGTTACCGCAAGACAGGGAATCCCTGTTTTATTACAACCTGCGTGAAATCCCGCCTAAATCATCAGAAGCGGGTGTGTTGCAAATTGCATTACAAAGCCGTGTAAAACTATTTTATCGCCCTGAAAACATTGTTGCACAAAGCAAAACAGATTGGACGAAACATATAACATTAACAACAACATCATCGGGCTATACGTTAAATAATCCAACACCATTTTATTTAACTGTAATTGGTTTAGGGAACAGCCAAAAACAATCTGAAGAAAGTGATTTTGACGCGGTTATGGTACCGCCAAAATCTAATCAAATGATTAAATCCTCCAAATTTTCAACACCTTACCTGACATATATCAATGATTATGGTGGAAAGCCTTCACTTGCTTTCAAATGCCAAGCTTCAAAGTGCAGTGTGACGGAATAATGAGTAAAAAATAGATAGGAGCAGAACAATGAAATTGAATTACCTAGCACTATGGGCTTTTGCTATACCTATTTTTGCTGAATCTGCTGTGCCTGTGACAACAGGCACAATATATATCAATGCGCGTATTGTTACTGCTCCTTGTCTACCTGATATCTCATTAAAATTAAATGAAAGTACTTTAATTGCAGCAACCTATAGCGTGGAAATGCATTTTTCTCATTGTAGCAAACCAATACAAAAGCAAGCTTGGGCGCCGTTTACACTGAAATTAGGCAATAACCAATACGTGCTAACACAACCACGACGCAATAACACCATTTTATTCTCTATTCCTGCTAGTAATAAGATGCAACGTGTGGAAATAAATTATGACTAGATACTCAACATTATTATTTAGCCTTTTATTCCTAACATGGAATACCAGCTTTGCCAATAGCCTAACCGTTTACTTTGAGGGTGTGCTAGTGCCTCTTGGTTGTCGGCTGAGTGATGATGATACACAAAAAAAAATATATCTTTCTGGGCTACGTTTTTCTTCAATCGAAACATTAGGACGTTCAGATATGCAGCCATTTAAGTTGGATATCATGGACTGTTCTACAATGGCTTTGAATAAAACGATCAAAATAACGTTAAATACCCAAAATATTGAAACACATAATGGTATTAATTATTTAAAAACCACAGGTGAATCTAATGTTTTATTAGCTCTGACTGATAGTCGTGGTAAAGAACTGGAGCTTAATACAACAATTGATGTCAGCACAGTTACTGAATCAGGTAAAGGATCCGTTAATACACTTTTATTTGGTGTTTATGCTCAAAAACCCTTTAGTACTCGTTTAAAAACAGGGGGGTTTTCCTCAACTGTTACTTTTAACCTTGATTATCAATAAGGAGAATTGAAATGAAATTCATTTGTTTTTCATTCCCTTTAATTAGCTTATTAGTTTCCTTAGGTACTCAAGCGGATGTGCTAATTTCTCTTTCTGCTAAATTGGTTAGACCGCCATGTGTACTTACAGCAGAAAATGGCGAAAAAGAATTAGTCATTAATTTTCGAGAGGTGGCGCTAGACAGACTAACTGAAGAAAAACAGTCCTTTGGTATTCTCATTAAACAATGTGAACTTCGAAAAAATTTACAAGTTTACCTATCTCCTAGAGAAGGAAGTACTTTAACAATAAACAATGAAACCGTGCTTGCGACCTCTATTAATGGATTGGGTATTCGTTTTTCAGAAGAAAATAAAAGTAATGCGCTCAACCTTAATAAATGGGAAAGGATTGCTCCATCCGTAAGTGGTGATACAGGGAAAGTTGTTATTCAATCACAATTAGTCACTAATCAAGCTATTGAAAATCTCACTGCAGGGCCATTTAGTGCCGCTTTATCAGTGATGGTTGATTATCTGTAATATTGGGAAGTCTTTATGAAAAATATAAAAATATATTCACCATTACTTTTGTTACTACTCTTAATTAGCTTAAATTCCTATAGTGCGACCCGCTATTCAGGAAGTGGTGGTGGTTATAAAATGAGTTTAGTATCTAACAACTCCGTTGTTTCTAACACCCCAGCAATTGGAAGTGATAACAATAAATATTTTTTAATCGCTCCAGCAAATAGCTCCGGTATTGTTATTAATGAAAGTACATCTCAGCCTTATGGCTCTGTATATTGTACTGTGAACTTCTTACAAGGTAATTATTCCGCTGGTCTTCCTTGGAGCTACGCCTACCACCGTGTCTTTGCCTATATGCCAGAGGCAGGCTTTACTATTGGTGGGCTGACCGCATATAAAATAAACAACAATACATTTTTTACTCTTTATTCTGAGAATGGAATAACCAGTGGCTGGCGAAATATTTCAGGGAGAGGATGTTCTAATGAAGAAATGGGGCCATTAGCAACATCATTTTTTACTGTTCATTTTCCTTTTACCGTTAGAGTTTATGTCAAAGATATTCCTGTTGATGGAAAAATTGTTATTCCAAACGCAATGATCGCAGGTTATACACGATTATTCCAAGACTATGGAACACCAGATATTTATGTACCTATTGATAAAGCCACCGTTAAATTAGACCTTGCTACATCAGTTATCAATTATCCGTCAAATTGCCGTTCCAATATTGATAATTTAAATATTGATCATAAAACACTGGATGCTTATGAATTTAATAGTAAAGAAACTCGTACTGTTACCTATACATGCGATAGAGTGCAGCCAGTTAAAGTAAAATTAACTTTAGACTATGCCACAGATAGCGATCCACAAAAAAGACTCCCTTTAAAATCAGGAAATAACACTATTTATTCTGAGCTTACAATTTATGATGAACAAAATAATCAAAGTGGAAAAACATTTGAAACAACAATTGATAAAGTAAAAAACATTATGATTGAAAGTAAAGTTTCTGGTTATGACGCCGAACCAGGAGACTACAAAGGTAATGCTTGGTTAATCGCCACATTTATTTAATTTAGCGGTAAGTGTACTATGATAATAATATCCCGCGCACTATTTATTGGTATCTTTATTGTTTGGCACCTTGCTAGTCTTATTTATATCGATAGCCTAGGAAGCCTAAGACAATCATTACCACAAAACATTATTAGTTGGTTATCTATTTCCTTGACAATATCTATTATTGCATTTACTGTTTTCTATCGGAAAATTAAAATAATCATTACATTACCTGCTATTTGCTACTGTTTCTCTTTAGCCATTCTAATGATGGGATTAATATCTTATCAGGGAGAAAATAATAGTATTGATTTTTGGTATTGTTCTGGTATTACTGTTGGCGTATTACTCTATATTGCAGGGTTACAAGTGAGAAAAAAATGGTTAATACAATCATTTTGTATTTACTGTTATATCACTATTAGTGTAGCTCAAGCCTTTATCACTGCATATCAATATATATTTGAAGCCGATATTTTTTATCTTGCATCTGGTATGAGGTCAAATGGATTATCACAACAAGTCAATATATTATCAGTTAACATGGCGGCTGCATGCTTATTATCTCTAATGACTCTTGTGTTATCACAATTTTCGTTGTTATCTGAGCGTTATGAAAAAATTAGGGTTGTATTACTTGGAACTTGTATTTTATTTTTCACATTAACTTTAGTTGTTCTGCAGTCTGTTATTGCTTGGCTAAGCTTTACTGTTTGTGCATTTATTTTTATTTGCCTTTTTTACAAGAAAAACCCTCTACGTGTTAGCGCTAGTTATTTTATTATTGCTATAGCAATTTTTATTGGAATTTATCTAATAAGGCTATGCCCTCAGTATATTGCAACTGAAATTATGAACCAATTCCATTTAAAACAAATGTTGCGTTTTTCTATTACTTTATTCTTAGAGAAACCTTATGATGCATGGGAGCAGTCTTTTTTATTTGAAAACAGTTATGAAAGAACAGCAATTCCTTTTTTCAGCCCTAAAATGTATATTGTTCCTCATCCACATAATGAAATATTACTCTGGCTGATGACTGGAGGGTTCACTAATTTGATTTTTTTATCTTTATTATTAACCGGAGGTATCTATGTCGTATTTCAATCTTTTATAAAATATAAAATTAACGGAAATGGTTACCCATTGGCAATCATTCTATCAATAACCCCTATTATTATACATAATCATGTTGAATACCCTTTTTTACTTTCTGTATTACACTGGGGGATCGTCATATTATTTCTATCATTCTCAGATGCCGCTTTCGCATTAGAAGAACAATCCCTATTTTATATTAACAAGCAACTATCTTATTTATTCAGCTTTATTATATTTATTATTGGATTGGGTGTATTTATTATTGGGCTATTTCTATTTAATGGAGAGAAATCTTTTTATGCACAGGGTAGTTATCATAACGAAAGCATAGCAATTCGAGTATCGAGTTCAATTAGCTTAGAAAAAAATAACGTATAAAAAAACATAAATAAACCTAATTTTCACTCAAGTAGTGTTATATTAATCAGGACAGTATTATGAGAATATATCAAACTGAAATTTCAAACACCTATATAGGACTACAACTTCGTAAGCGCCGCTTGCAAATGGGCTGGACAGCACACACTTTAGGGAAAAAGTCGGGATTAAGCCAACAACAAATTTCCCGTTATGAACGCGGTACGCAGAATTTTACGATTCATCGACTATGTATATTTGCTAATGTACTGCAGTGTGACCTAGATTATTTTCTTGAACAGAATATCTATGAGAACCATTCCCTTGTCGATATAAATCTTTAAGCACTGTTTAAACAGTAAAATCTGATTTTGTCATAAAGCAAGATCAGATTTTCTTTATTCTAACCTCACTTTCATTCTTTTCTGATTGCATAAGCGATAAGGCTCTTATATTTTTAACTCAAATCACTGATCATGGGTTAAAAGGTACCAATATGACCATCACACTTATCGTTGTATTTGTTTTACTCTTATTGGCCATAGGTTGGGGGATCTCTATCTATAACCGCCTGGTCAATACCCGTAATCAAGTCAGCAATCAATTTGCCAATATTGATGTTATTTTAAAGCAAAGAGCAGATCAGATTCCTCAGCTAGTCACTATTACGGAAAAAGCGATTGAACATGAACAAACGTTATTTACCTCATTAAGTGATGCACGCCAACGCTATTTCAATGCCCAAAATATGAATGAAAAAATCGCAGCATCGAATGAAATGAACCGTGCACTGGGTAACCTTGTAGCCATTGCGGAAAATTACCCCACCCTCATTTCTGGTGAGCAATTCACCCAATTACAAATCGCTTTAAGTGATGTTGAAAATAAAATAGCCCAACGACGTGAAGGCTTTAACGACGCAACAACAGAGTATAATACTGCAATACAAATGTTCCCTGATAGCTTAATTGCCAATGCCTTTCGTTTTTCAGCACTGCCATTACTTGATATTTCTGAAGATGAAAAAAAATATCAAGGCGTCCAGTTTAAATAATGTAAGCCTAAAGGTATTAATGCGTGAATATGTATTTTTTACTCGGAGCCGCCATTGGTGCCTTAATTTTATTTATTGATAATAAATTCTCGGTAAATAAAAAAGTAAACTGGGGGATCATTCCTTTCGTCGGTGTTGCTTGTGGTATGTGGTACTCACTCTCACCTTCTACCCGTGATTATGTCAGTATCATTTATTATGTCGTTGTACTGGTCATCACCTTTTTTATTACTCGTAGTGTCGTCAATTCTAGCAAAGTAGCCTACCAACGTTATCAGCGCTTACAAAATGAAGGCTCATCAAAGTTTAGTGCGTTTCTTAGAGTCCTTGTGGGAATGCTGATCGCCACTTGCCTATTTGCTGGGTTCTTTATCGACATACGCGTATTTTTTATCGCATTTGTCTTAGCCTTCGTATTTAAAGCAATTGAAAATACACCAACCAAGCGCTTCTTAAAATTTCAGAAAAACCTAGCCACCTCTAAAATACGCTCAATGGCGATGGGACTTGTGGAAGTTGAAGGGAAAATCACGGCGGGCACGTCCATTAAAAGCCAGCTAGGTAATAAAACCTGCTATGGCTCCTTTTATTTTGAATATTCCATATCAAAAGATAAAGACGGTAAAAAAAGCTATACCTTACAAAGTAGTAAGTGCAACATGCACAGCTTTACCCTAACGGATGATACGGGCTCTGTTAAGGTAGAATGTGACCCTGATTATTTCGTTTACCCGGGCTTAGAGCCGCATATGGATGTTGAAAGCGGTAATCGCCGTTACACAGAGTATTTACTTGAAGCAAACCGCAGTTATTTATTAATTGGTACAGCAGACGCTAACGAAAAAGGCGAATCGGTTATTATACGTAAAGCACCTCATATGCTATTAGGCGTCTCCCCCTCGGACTATGTCGTTCGTTGGAACAAAACAGGTCCATTACGTCGAAATTTAGCTATTACCGCCATGATTGCACTTTTTCTGATTGGTGTGATTTTAGTTACGCCAATGGATTATCAAAACGGGCAGCTAAATATGCATTTCGACCAGATCGCATTATTTGATGGTAATGACTAACATGGAAAAGCTTATTTTTTTCATCATCATTGCGGTTATTAGCTATATTTTTATACGCTATCTTATTAATATTTATAATAATATTGTATTTTTAAAAAACAATTGCCATAAAGCGTTTGCTAATATTGATGTATTGCTAAAGAAGCAAATTGAATTAGTGCCGGTATTAACTCACGTTGCAGATAAAGCGATGGCACATGAAAAGCAGCTGTTTAGTGAATTGATTGCCAGCCGCCAGCGCTATTTATCCAGCAGCGCGATCGAAACCAAGGTCGATATTGCGAATCAACTGACAGCGAAAATAAAGCCACTGCTCGCGGTTGCAGAAAACTACCCAACACTAATTAGTAAAGCAGTCCTAAGGGAATTACAAACCCAAGTAAAACATATTGAAGACCAAATTGCAGACCGACGTGAATTTTTCAACCAAACCGTCACACTCTACAATACAGATATTCATGTTTTCCCCAATCTGATTTTTGCCAGATTATTTCGTTTTAAAGATATCCCCCTACTCTACTCTAAATAATTCGAGTTGCAGGTAGGCGACAAAGGAAGATAGGCCGATGAGCATACATAAGTATGTGATTCGGCTAGCTGAGTGTAGTCAACACCCTTGCAACTTGAAGTATGACGAGTATATGGCAAACAGGAGCGTTTATAATGATAAGTATCCCTTTCTCTTGGTTTGGTTTCACCGATTGGCTCATTGAGCAAGAGGCAGGGCTTATCATTATGTTTGCGACATTCGGTACACTACTTTTAACGGTTGCCGTCCTTATCATCCTCAATATATTCGGGTTAAAAAAGTACTCGCTCTACATTGCAGGTGCTTTATTTTGTTCCGTTTTCATTAGCATGATGGTCATGATCCCACTGTTACTGCTTTTTAGTATTGAAAATTCAATTAAGTTGCAACTTGTCTGGTTGGTGATCGTTGCCAGTTGCTTAATTTCATTTTTAAGCAACCGACACTATTTAGATATCTACTTCAATTCCATTGCAAAGAAAGCGAATAAAGAAGTCAAAAAACAAAATAAGAAACGTAAAAAATAGTACCGGATCTATTTATCTTAAACTCGCTCTGTTTCTAATCGCTGCATATAGCGGTAGTGCGAAAATGTCACTAACAGCGCAATAAAGGCAATTAACGCCCCTAATATAAACCCACCGGAATAGCCTACCGCTGCGGTTAAACCTACAAGCATCATTGAACTGGCTAATTCACCAATATCACGGGTACTTTGTACTGCTGTCATATCAGTACCTGCTTGCTGATAGCGCGATGCAAATTGCATCCCGGCCGTCATTATCGCGACTGATGTAATCCCCGCAGATAACGAACCAAATGTAATACACAGTGCAACTAAAGAAATAGAAACACCATTAGCCGATTGCAACAGCCATAACAATGAAGATAACAAAGCAAATAACAGACCAAATGAGAAAGCGCGCCACACACCGGTTTTACCGATTAACCACGCCCCACCACCACAGCCCAGTACTAGTGTGACTATCCCCCCTGCCATGCCCATTTTACCAATTTGCGCTAATGACCAACCCGCATCATTTAGGAATAGTTTGGCTAAACCAAAACCGGAAACAGCCGTCACCGCAGAAAGCAAAGTTAATAACAATAAACGCGGAGCACCACGACGTTTTACCGTTTTTAATAGGCTCGCTTTTTCGTTCATATCCTGTGTTATTGATGGCGTTTTTAATGGACAGACACTAATAAACAATAAACTGAGTAACGGCACGCAGGCTAAAACCCCCAAAGCAAGGTGTTGGCCTAAACTTTCACTCATGATCATCAACCCTGCGCCACCAATAAAAAAGCCCGCCATCACCCCTGCTATCTGTACCGCATTGATCTTTGATAACATTGTGCCACTGACCTGCTCCGCAGCCATACCATCTGTTGCAATATCTTGGGTAGCACTGGCAAGGGAAGCGGCAAACAACAATACAATGCAGGGTAAAGCATTCTCAACCGATAACCCGATGGTGCTTAGTGCGAACATCGTTATCGTGACAATAATTTGCATTGGAATAATCCAACTTTTACGGCGACCTAAACGATTCCCCCAATGGTTATCAACAAACGAAGCCCATAAAAATTTCACCACCCATGGCAAACCGACTAATGGCAAAAAAGCTAATGCTTTCAGTTCGCCTCCGTCATGGCGTAAAAAAGTAGGTAATGCATCCATTGCTATCCCCATCGGTATCCCTTGCGCAAGATAAAGTAACCCCAACGTCACCACTAACTGTTTATTTTGTAATAGATCTTTCATACTCACTCCGCGCACGTTTTGCTGTGCCTGACAATTTTCGACAACCGAATAAAATACATAAAAGCCCTATTCCGCCACATAACAAAACGAGATTGATACGAGAAAAAGGCAACGAACTAAACAGATAGGAGGCTATAAATGCGAATAGCAACAAAACAGCGGAGAATAAAAGGCATGCCTGCAAGCTCAACTGTGCATTTTTGCAGAGTAAACTCGCTATACAGGCTATCCCCCAGCCCATAAAAAAGTGCATTGGTAGCAAAGCAGTGAACCATGGTATTAGCGCTAATAGTGCGCATGCGGACAACAGCAATCCACCACAACTGCCCACAATGAACCTTGCCGCTAGGCTATAATTTCTTTTCCAACACCATATGGCGAGGCCGACAGAAACCAATATCAGCCCACTCACCCCTGCGATAAAATGCAGATAACTCAATGTATTACTTATTTTAGGTAACCATTGATATTGCCCATAGTGCAAAGGTTGGATGGCGATAAAAGCACGTGTCCAAATACCTTGCTGTGCAGAATCCCGCACTGCAACTAACTGGCGCTTTTTACTATCAAATTGATATTGTTCAAAGTTAGAGGTAGATAACTGTCCATTACGCACACCGCCAATCACCCACGTATCACCTTGCTTGAACAAGATTTGAGGGATAAAGCTAGGGACTGTTTGCTGTAATGCGCTGATTGCCGCAGTAATCGAGCTTTCAGCCACGGGAACCGGTGTTTTCAGTGGTTTAAACTCGCCCATCAAGGTTTTCATGATAATTTGTGGATTATCCGGTGCAGCCCTTTCACCAAGGGAAACCGTTCCTAGCGCCCCTAGGCCTGATAATGCTCCGGTAAACGCAAATAAAACCAGCCACGGATAACACCATAGGCCAAGCCAGCTATGTAAATCATGGAGAAACACTCTCAAGTGTGTAACACGCGGCAAGCGCACCATTGTGGATATTCTGCGGCGTTGTATCACTAGCCCTGTGATTAACAAAACGGCGAATGCAAAACCAAATAAACTGATAAAAACTCGCCCAGGAAAATCCATAAATAAGTTTTTATGTAATGTTACTAGCCACATTGTCGGGCTGTTTAAGGCAACCAATTCACCGTTAATCGCGCTATAGCTTAATTCACATCTTCCCATACCTTGGCAAAAAGTGATCTCAGGATTATGCTGCTCAGGCAGCTGGATCATGGTTGCACTTGGTTGCAACGCAAGAAGCTGTTCGAGTGGTAATAACTCACCTGAAAGTGGCACATTGTTCCACCATAACCGCAATGCATCACTACCTAAGCTCCAACACCCTGTGAATAGGATCACAAACAGAAAAACGCCAAATAGCGCCCCCGCACTGCGATGTAATTGGTCTAAACGACGAGTGAGAGGCTGTTTATGCTTCATACCCACCCCGCCATCATTAAAAAAAGCAGCAATAGCCACCAGCTATAGCTACGTACTAATAATTTTCGCCAATTTAGTGCACTGAAGTTATAAACTAATAATCCCATCGTGATGATAACGCTTAGAAATATTGCACCATATACGCGTTCGAGCGGATCTGCTGATGGATAAAAACGTGCTATCAACATTGATAGCACGATCCCACCGAACAACGTGCCAACAACTGCTAGGCAACTGACTAATTTCATTAAAAATCAGCCTTCAATGTAAACATTACATTACGTGGATCACCATAGCGGTTATTCCATTGTGGAGAGAAGAGTCCTGAGTAATAACGACGGTCGAACAAGTTATTAACATTAACCGCTGCCGTCCATGTCTCATCGATTTGGTAACCTAAGCGGGCATTAAAAATGGCATACCCACCTTGACGCAAGGTTACATTACCATTGCTAGTGCTGTAGGCGCTTTGCGCTTGCATACCACCGCCCAAGCTCCATTTGCGCTCATTCCAAGGTAGGTCATAGTTAGACCACACGCGTAGCATATGACGAGGGGTTAAAGTGTTATAAGACTCCCCTTGGTGCTGGCTGTCATCACGGTATTTCGTATCCGTATAGGTATAACCCACCGATACATCCCAGAAAGGTGTTAGATAGCCAATACCTTCAAGCTCAAAACCTTGGCTACGAACTTTACCACCACTAATGAAATAATTGTTAAAGCCCCCTGTTGGGTGTGCAGGGTCAATTTGTGGGTTATTTTTAATATCAATTTGGTAAATAGCACCTGATAGGTTTAATCCGCCGTTGAATAGCGCGCCTTTGACACCCGTTTCAAGCGTTTGCCCTTCAACAGGCTTGAGCATTTTTCCGCTCCACGTTTTTCCTGTTTGTGGCTGATAGACTGTTGAATAGCTGCTATACCATGACCATTGCGGCGTAAAATCCCAAATCACACCACCGTAGGGAGTAAGGCGGCCATTTTCGGTGAAGTTTGCTGTTGGTGTTTTGACATCCCACCAGCTATCACGCACCCCCGCAATAACAGTAACAGGTTCGATCACTTTGATACGTCCCATCCCGTATAGACCCTTTTGCGTCGTTTTGGTTGGCCCTGCGGAGCTATAAGCGCCAACATTAGGTTTTGGTACACTGTGAGGGTCCCAACGATACACGTTCACTGGTACATTTAAGGCGGGGTCTAAATCTGCGCTATATTGCTTTTCACTGGCATGTGAGTAACTTGCACCGACAACTACATCATGGGTTAACCCCCATGCGTCTACCTTACCGTTTAAACTGGTATCTAAGCTGGTTTGTTCGTTACGGAATTTATACGCTCCCCCCATTAACATTGCACCATCACCGGTTACAGGGTCGATATTTCCCCATGCTCCTGCGTACAATAATCGGGCATTTACATGTTGATACTCTGCGTTAAGCTTATATTGCCAATCATCATTGATTTTATGTTCAATACCCGCAAATGAACGGGAGGTATCCCACTTGAAGCGGTCCCAATCCACATCTAAATAGGTTTTACGTGGTAAATGTAAATCACTGCCATCTTTACCGAAAGGAACACCTGCCATATTGGTAACAGAATCAATTGTTTGGAATTGTGCCCCCATACGCAGTAAAGTATCTGGGGTAACATCGATGTCAACAGTACCGTACATCAACCGTGTTTGTTGGTCAGAGATATCATAAAAATAGTCTTTATCTTCCCATGCCATGACAAACCGCCCACGCACTGAACCTGATTGATTCAGTAGGCCCCCAACGTCCACTTCTCCACGATAACGATCCCAACTTCCCGCACTTAAGCTCAACTTGGCCATATTTTCTTTTGGCGCATGTTTTCTTACCATATTGACGGTTGCGGCGGGGTTTCCCATACCATGTAAAAGGCCGTTCGACCCGCGAAGAATTTCAACCCGCTCATATACCGCCATATCTTGAGGAGAACTGGCCATGTTACCTAATAGAGCTGGCACACCATCAATTTCAAATGAATCAATCTGGAAGCCGCGCACATAATAAGCCGTTGTTAACTTCACATAGGGCGCACTGGTTACCCCTGTTGCACGTTGCATTACATCATCAAGCGTTTGTAGGTTTTGTTTTTCAATTTGCTCTCTATCAATCACGCTAACAGATTGCGCCACTTCCCGTGGTTTGAGTGCAATTTTTCCGAGTGTTGTCACCCCCGGTGCAACATAGTCATCATCAATCTCTGAAGATGCGGTCACTTGTATAACATCCTGTTTCGGTTGCATAGGTGCTGCATTCACCATCGCAGAGCAACTCACTGTTGCACACAAAAGGGCACAAGGTGTTAAGCGGAATTTTCCGCGTGACTTAATGTTATAAACGGACAGCATTTCCCACCCTAAAAAAGTTAAATGATAATTGTTATCAATTTAACAATTAATGTAATGGGATACTTTCGACCGCCGGAATTTGTCTATCGTTATCCGGCTACACACTGTTATTTTTTGAGTTGATTAGGTGAAATGCCAAAACGTTTGCGAAATGCAACGGAGAAATGAGCGGGGGTATAGCCGACTTGGTAAGCCACTGTTGAGATATTTGCATCATTCATACTCAATAGCTGGAAAGCTGTTTCCAAACGGGTCTCCTGCAACCAGCCATAAATACTATTGCCAAATAATTGGCGAAAGCCTTGCGTGAGTTTACGGGTATTGACCCCTAACCGTTTAGCCAATTCATCTAAACTGGGTGGGGATTCCATTTCCTGAATCAATATAGTTTTTGCCATATGCAAGATATCAATATCTCTCTGGCGTAGTACGCTCATAACAGGCGTATTTGTATGAGATAGCGAATGATGTAAGCACAGTGCCGTAATTTCAGACACTTTAGCGCTTAAATAGAGTTGGCGTAATGACGAATGAGTTGGGCAAGCAAATAACTGATGAGTGATCGCCAGTACACTCGGTGGAATAACCAACTGTAATAGCTTTGGGGAACGAGGATGATAACAAGTATCTGGTAAACTTAATTGTTGCATTTCCAACCATTCAGGAGAAATATCTATCATGGTGTATTTCATGGTTTGCTGGCCATAAAATTGATTATTCAATAGATAATTTTGCGAGCTGCTCGATAAAATCAAAGAAGGTGAATTGACTTCAACATTTTGTCCCGCGCTACTACGGCAACCCATTGCTCCTTGATGGATAGCCACAATTTTGAGCCCAGCGGCTTGTTCTTCTTCAATACCTAAATCACGGTTAATCAGAAACTCACCGCGGCGGATCCGGATAAATTCACCAACAGATTGTTCTTCACGGGCTGAATGTGCTTGTGTGAATTTATCTTCAATACGCTGCTGCATAGGGCTCTTACCTAGACGAATAAATAAACAGTTATAGTGGCAAAAAAACACCAAGATAACAATAATTATCATTCGCAATAAAAAAGAGGAGATTAATTATCTTAAATTGAAGATTTGACTATAGCTTTTAGGGTTCAAACGCAAATAAAGAATCAATGTTACTAATACAAAGACCACATGCATTGCCCATACCCATGTAAAACTCTGGCTGACTTGATGTAACCAAGCCGCCACTAATGGCCCAAATGCAGCAATAATAAAGCCACCAGCCTGCATCAACGACGTTAATGCGCCTGCGCTAACGGGATGAGGAAGGTGATCTAAAGCCGTAATAATACTGAGTGCAAAGCAGCCGCCTAACCCCATGCCTAATAGCGCCACCCACAAAAGTGGCACATCGCTGGCAAACAGCATCAGCCCAGAAAAACCAAGTGCTTGGCAACTGAGCGTGACTATCAACCAAAAGCGACGATCAATATTATGCGAAGCAAATACAGGGATCATTAGCGCAGATAACGCCTGAAACACCGTTAATATGGCAACAAACGTGCCACTTTGTGCAGCACTCATTCCCTGCTCTTGGAAAAAAGGTGCCAACCAAGTCACTACGGTACCATAACCCGCATTAATCAGCCCAAAACCTGCCATCAATAACCATGCTCTCGGCTTTCGTAAGAACACCAATACTGAAACTGATTCTACTTTTGAACTCCGCTCTGTATGTACATTCGCCCAAATAGCCAACAACGCCAGCAAAGCTGGGAAGGCAAGCCACGCTAAGGCACTCTGCCAATGGCCTGTCATTTCCTCAACTAAAGGGGTGAGCTGTGCGCCAATTGCTCCCCCCGCCATTAACGTGGCGGAATACAACCCTGTCATCATCGCCATTTTTTGGGGGAAATTCGCTTTAATGAGCCCAGGAAATACCGACTGAATATAAGCCGCCCCCACACCACATAAAAAAGCCGTTAATAATAAAGCCGCACCATCAACAACAAAGTAACGAGCGAGTGAACCGACTAGCAGTAATAGCATTGCAGTACTGATCCCTGCACGCTCGCCTATACGTTGGTTTAACATCGGTACAACCAATGCCCCAACCCCCATCAACAACATGGGTAACAAGGTTAAAAGCGAAATGCTTTGATAACTCATCCCTGTCGTTTGAATGATATTGTCGATAACAGGCCCTGGGCCCGTCATAAAGGGCCGTAAATTCAACCCGACTAAGACAATGGTCAGTATCAACGCCAACGAAGATGGTGCTGTTTTACTCATTTAGATTGCCGTTCCCACCACTGTTGGTACAGGGTGCTGCGCATTTCACCGTTGGGCTTTAATTGCTCAAACCGTAAACCTGATTGTTGTTCAGGCGCGACTCTCAGCGCTTTTGCAATGGCATCCGTAGAAAGCCCAAAAGGTGCGGCATCATCGTTTGAATAGGCGTAAACGACCCGAGAGATACCCGCCATTCGCATGGCAGCAAGGCACATGGGACAAGGCTGTCCACTCGCATAAACCACACAGTCATCTAATTTCACGCGGCTTAATTTTTGCCCTGCCTGACGCAGCGCCATCAGCTCTGCATGGGCAGTTGGGTCATTGAGCTCAAGCATCTGGTTGACGCCACTTGCAACGACTTGCCCATCACAGACAACAATTGCGCCAAAAGGTCGTCCGCCAGCTTGCACGTTTTCCATTGCTAAGTTGATAGCTTGTTGCAAAAATTGCGTATCCGACATTATTTCGCTCCCGAATTCTCAAGAATTTCAATCAAATTACGGTAACCTTTGCTTTTTGCCAACGTCAACGGTGATATCCCCGAGCCATCCGCTAAATTGACATCTGCGCCGCCTTTAATTAATTCAGTGACAATTTGTGCGTACTTATCGCTACCATCACCCAAAATAATCGCCTCAATCAGTGCAGTCCAACCCAACCGATTAACGTGATTCACATCAACCCCTGCATCAATCAAGGTTTTGACCGTCGTTACGTGTCCGCGTTCTGCCGCAGGGATCAACGCAGTTCCCCCGTAGCGGTTAGTACTTTTTAAATCAGCCCCATTTTTCAGGGTTAATAATAAAATATCTTGCAGCCCACGCGCCCCTGAATAAAGGTACGGTGAATCTTGCATGTTATCCTTCGCATTCACATCTGCACCGCGCTCAATTAAATAGCGCGCCACATCCACACGGTTTTCATGGGTTGCCGCCATCAACGCAGTACGTTGGCGTAAATCGCGTTGTTCAATATTCGCGCCTTGCTCAACCAAGGATTTAACAGCTTGTAGATTACCTTGTTCAGCCAATGACACCAAAGAATCAAGTTGTGAATTCGCCATACCTTTCACCATAAATACCAATGAAACTATAAGAATGCTAGCTAAGTGAAACAACCATTTCCCACGTAAAAAGAATGTTTTCATGATTAATCTCCCCGATGACTCTTTAATCTACTGAAAAAGTATGCTATTTAAAAATTAAATAACTAAATGATAGGTATTTATAAAATGAATCCATTGCTCAATCTTGTTTTG
Organism: Providencia sp. PROV004; assembly: GCF_011045615.1. Lineage (NCBI taxonomy): Bacteria > Pseudomonadati > Pseudomonadota > Gammaproteobacteria > Enterobacterales > Morganellaceae > Providencia > Providencia sp. PROV004. The sequence continues at coordinate 935,017 of NZ_CP042859.1, read as the reverse complement.
TTGAAAACCTTTGTCACTGTTGCTGAAACAGGGAATTTCACCGTGGCTTCACAGCATTTAAATTCAACGCAATCAACATTGAGCCAGCAGATTCAACGGCTAGAAACTTTAGTCGGCCAGCCTTTATTCATCCGGGGACACCGTATACTTACCTTAACCGAAACTGGTGAGGTTTTGTTGAGTTATGCAAAAAATATCTTAGTACTTAATGATACCTTCTTTATGAAAATCACTGGCAATGCGGTAATTCAAACTATTCGGCTCGGTTTTCCAGAAGATCTCGCTTCTGGCCAAGTTACCCCAACACTTGCTGCATTTATGCAAGCTAATCCCAATATACGGCTAGAAGTCACGAGTGGCCTAAGCCGCCAGCTTCATCAGCGCTACCAACATGGTGAGTTAGATTTAATTATTGTGAAACAGAAAAAAGGCGAATTTAAAAGCGATTACCATTGGCCTGAACCATTATGTTGGCTAATTAGCAACCAATATAAACACTTCAATAATGATTCCGTACCCTTGGTAGTTTTTCCTGAAAATGGTCTATATCGTAATGATATGTTTAAGTTATTAGACAATGAACAGCGCCCTTGGCACATAACTTATACTTGTTCTAGCCTCGCGGGCATTCAAAGTGCTATCGCTGACGGGTTAGGGGTCAGCTTATTACCTTTGCGAGCAAAACTACCTCAACATCGAATTTTAACAGAAGAAGAAGGTTTCCCAGCCGCTCAAGAAATGGAAATTGCCATGCATTTCCACGCAAATACTTCGGATATTGTTACTCAGCTAGCCGAGAAACTGGCACAAAAATTGGAGGAACGCGAGTGATACATAAACTGATTGAATTAGAAAAAAAATTACATAACAGTACTAACCGACAGAATAGCCATTTTCTTCGTGAGATTTTGCATGCAGATTTTTTTGAATTTGCTCGTTCTGGAGGAACCAGTGATAAGCGAGATACGCTTTTGTCATTAGCAAATGAAATGGAAACATCTATTTATTCAGAAAATTATCACTGCTCATTCTTGAGCGATAATACCGTGTTAATGACCTATACCAGTTTTGAATTACACTATGGTAAAAAAATCAAACCCACCCATCGTTCATCTATTTGGCTAAAAAATTCAGAAAACCAATGGCAGCTGCGGTTTCATCAAGGAACCCCAATATAACTCTCTACTAAAAAATTTGAAGCCTACTGAAAAACAACAGCCTCCATTTGAAGACTGCTGTTTTTTATTGACGATTACTTATCAAAATAACCCGCTCGGATAGATGCCCCAATAAGATTCACCACGAAGCGCCCAGCAGTCACCCCCGTTAGCTTAGATGGAATATCTTTGGCTGGGGTAATTTCCACAATATCCATACCAACAACGCGACCCTTCTTCACTAAACCGTGAATTAGGCTCCGAGCTTGCAAATAGGTCACCCCACCAGGAGCTGGGCCATCAACTCCAGGCATGATACTTGGGTCAATCCCATCTGCATCAATACTAATATAGTAGTTCGAATTATCAGGGATCCGGTCTAAAATGGCTTGCATCCCAACCTCATGCAGTTCGTAGGCTGGAATAACATGCGCTCCATGGTCTTTAGCCGCTTGGTAATCCGCTGGGCGCCCACTACCTTGCGCACGTAAACCAATTTGGAAAATTTCACCGATATGTTTCATTTCTGAAGCGCGGCGGATCGGGCTTGAAAGGCCAGTATCGACACCATTAACCTCTTCACGCCAATCTAAATGCGCGTCAATATGCACAAGTGTAATCGGTCCTATTTCATCAAATCCCTGCAAAATAGGTGTTGTGATGCCATGATCGCCCCCTAAAACAATAGGAAGTGCTTTAGCTCTTAGTAATTGCCGAACCGCCTCAGCCGCACGTTGATGATGTTCCCCCAAAGGCTTTGATAAATCAGGAATAACATCACCACAGTCAACAAATTTAATATCTTTTCGGCCTTGTAATAGTGGCCCATCAATATCAAAATCATAATGATCTGGATGCCTAACAATTCGGTCACTCATATCACGTAAATATTGTGGAGCTCGAGATTGGTCATTGGTAAATGCGTGAGCACTATAAGCAGAACTAAATGGCATCCCTAGTATGGCAATATCCGCTTCAATGTCGGTCAATTCAGTCACTAATTCTGAATATAAAAATGTTTTATGCCCAACATTTGGGGGTGTCGTTAATTTTTTCATACAAACTATTCCTTCTTAGATTTAGTTTTATTTCTTTTATTTTTTATTTCTTAGCCACCAAATGTGTTAGCTAGGAATACAAATAGAGGAACACCAACAATATCCGTTAATACCGTTCCGGCGATTGGAATAATAATGAATGCCTTTCGTGAGAATAAACCATATTTATTACAAATAGCGTCCATAACCACTAAGCCATTTGGTGTTGCACCTAAACCATGTCCAATAAAACCAGCGGACATAACAGCAGCATCATAGTTTTTACCTAATGCGCGATAAACAACAAATATAGAAACTAATATTGTTGTAATAACCTGAGATATTAATATAATCGTTAGTGGTAATGCTAACTCATATAATTCCCAAAGTTTTAATTTCATCATTGCCATCACTAAAAACATTTCTAGTGATAGAGTAGAAATTAACACCACTGTATTACGAGATATTTTAATTATCGGTTTTCTTTCATTAATTGAATGAAATACAACACCAACAAATAAACTAAAAATATGGCCGGGAATGGTAAAGCCTGTTGCTGTGCTTATCCATTTCGCTGTCGGCATTCCGATAGCGAGTATGCTTAAAATAATCGCTCCTGTAATAATACATTGTTGGGCTGTAATTTTATCTTCTTTGCTGTTACTTTCTGCTAAATTTTCTAAATCAACATGGTCAGTTTCAATTTTTAATTTATTTCTTTGGATCAACCAGTTCCCAACTGGCCCCCCTAGAATTGACCCTGCAATCAAACCAAACGTTGAAGCCGCTAACCCAACATTCAGTGCTTGGTCATGACCAAAGGATTCAATCAGTGGTGCTAAAGATGCCGCCATACCATGACCACCCTGCATCGAGGCTTGGCCTGCCATCATGGCAACTAATGGCTCAATATCTAAAACATATGATAAACCAATGCTGACGCCATTTTGCATAAATGCCAGTCCCCAGCAAATTACCATATAAATCAGTAATATTTTTCCACCACTCACTAATAGTTTAACACCTGTCATTAAACCAATTGTGACGAAGAATATATACATCGATAAGTCATATAATGTGTTATCAAAATTAAGTTCTACAATATTAAATTGATAAGCTAACCACATTACAATAGAAAACATAAACCCGCCGATAACAGGGCTAGGAATTGAATACTTCATAAAAAATGGGAATTTTTTTATAATTACATTGCTAGCGATTAATAATAAAGCCCCTAATGCTGTAAATGTAATCATATCTAATTTTATTGTTAACAATTCATCTGTGACCATAAATTAGAATCCTTTTGTATTTATATATATTTGGATTAATTATTATTTTGTGGCGCCACTTTGGTAATAATCTATTAACAACTACAACTTTAAGATATACGTATCTGATAGGAATAAAAGTGATATTTTTGATCCTATGGTTTCATAAAATGAAACCTTTTATAGAAAACAAAAATAATTTTAATAATTAAAATAAAACAACATTATTTGTGTCGTTTGTATCCCAACAAAAATTAAGCTAGATTAGCATTTAGTGATTCATTTCACGTAATAGGTATAAATATGCATAATAAAAAATTAACGGAAAAAGACTTAAAATCATTACGTGTTTTTACTTCTGTTGCAGAAGTCGGTGGCTTTACCATTGCAGAAAAAAAATTAAATATGTCAAAAGCGTCAATAAGCCGCCATATTCGTGAAATTGAAGAAAAACTCGGTGTCCAATTATGTGAAAGAGGGCCTTCAGGCTTTAAGCTAACTGAATCAGGTTTATTTGTTATCGAAAAAGCCAAAACCGCTTTGAAAGCATTAGATAATATCAAAACTGAAGTTGATGAACGCCATGGGGTTTTATCTGGCACATTAGTTATTGGTGTTATTGAACATATTTTAACGGATCCACTATGCCATCTATCAGCAACAATCACTCAATTTACCCAAGAAGCACCTAATGTCAAATTAGAGCTAAGCATACTCAACCATAATCAATTAAATAAAGCACTTAGCGACAGAACAATTCAAATTGGTATTCGGGGGCAGTATCACGAAAATAACCGTTATAATTATCAATTCTTATTTATAGAAAACCATAAGCTTTATGTTTCTGCCAATACCGCCAGCAACAAGCATAATCTAGCATTGGTTTACCGGCCACATCCATTCACTGAAAGTATTTTAGCATCGGGTGAATTTAGTCGAGGCCCTGAAGCCGCTGGCCTTGAGGCCGTTGCTACCTTTATCGCTTCAGGTCACTATGTCGGAATTCTGCCCGAGAACTATGCCTCTCATATTAATTTTCGCCACTCACTAGTAGAAATGAACGATTCCCCTGTTTTTCATAACCGCATATGTGCGATCACTGAGGCCAGTAAACCGCTAACACAAAGTGAAGCACTATTTTTAAAACTACTTTCACAATTAAGTGAAGCTCCGGTATCTACATGATCAAAAAATCCCCCAATAAGTCACCTCACTGGGGGATTCATCACAAGAAACTTAATGCGTGTTAATTAGAGAACATCAACACAGTTCAGTTCTTTAAATGCTTGCTCTAAACGAACAACCATTGACTCTTGTGCTTTACGCAGCCATACACGTGGGTCATAGTATTTTTTGTTAGGTTTATCCGCACCTTCTGGGTTACCTAACTGACCTTGCAGATAGCCTTCGTTCTTTTTGTAATACTGTAAAATACCATCCCAAGTTGCCCACTGAGTATCAGTGTCGATGTTCATTTTGATAACACCGTAGCTAACTGCTTCTTTGATTTCAGCAGCACTTGAGCCAGAACCACCGTGGAATACGAAGTCTAAGCTGTTGTGTGGCAGATTATATTTTTCTGAAACGTAGTCTTGTGAATTACGCAGAATTTTTGGCGTTAACTGAACGTTACCTGGTTTATAAACACCGTGAACGTTACCGAAAGATGCAGCGATAGTGAAACGTGGGCTCACTGCACTCAGTTTTTCATACGCATATGCAACGTCTTCTGGCTGAGTGTACAGCTCGGAACTGTCCATTCCGGTGTTATCAACACCATCTTCTTCACCACCTGTACAGCCTAATTCGATTTCCAATGTCATATCGATTTTAGCCATACGTGCTAAGTATTTAGCACAGATTTCGATGTTTTCTTCCAGTGATTCTTCTGACAAGTCAATCATGTGAGAAGAGAACAATGGTTTACCGGTTTTCGCGTAGTGTTTTTCACCTGCATCTAACAGGCCATCGATCCATGGCAGTAATTTTTTCGCACAGTGGTCAGTATGCAGAATAACAGGAACACCGTAGTGCTCTGCCATTTGATGCACATGATAAGCACCTGAAATTGCACCTAAAATTGCAGCTTGTTGGCCTTCTGCTTTCAAACCTTTACCTGCGATAAATGCGGCACCGCCGTTTGAAAACTGAACAATAACTGGCGCACGCACTTTCGCGGCCGTTTCAAGTACGGCGTTAATTGAATCCGTACCAACACAGTTCACCGCTGGCAATGCAAAGTTATTTTCTTTGGCAACTGCGAAAACTTTCTGTACATCATCACCCGTGATAACACCCGGTTTAACAAAATCAAAAATTTTAGACATGTGAAAAGGTCCTGTGGTAAACAGGCAGCCTACGCTGCCTGTTGTGTATGAACAATTAATTACGCTTTAGCACGTTCTTCTAGCATCACAACGGCAGGGAGCTTTTTGCCTTCAACGAACTCAAGGAAAGCACCGCCACCAGTAGAGATATATGAAATTTTGTCAGCAATATCGAATAAATCGATAGCTGCTAGGGTGTCACCACCACCAGCGATAGAGAATGCGTCGCTATCAGCAATCGCTTTTGCAACGATCTCGGTACCTTTACGGAAATTAGGGAACTCAAACACGCCTACTGGGCCATTCCAAAGAATGGTTTTGGCATTTTTCAGGATCTCAGCCAAGCGCTGTGCAGATTCATCACCTAAATCCAGAATTTGTTCGTCATCTTTAATTTCAGTACTCGCTTTCAGAGTTGCTGGTGCAGTTTCAGAGAACTCGGTTGCAACGCGAACATCCGTTGGTACTGGAATTTGGCAGTTTGCCAGTAATTTTTTCGCTTCAGGGATTAAGTCCGCTTCATATAATGAGCGACCAACATTATTGCCTTCCGCTGCGATAAAGGTATTTGCAATACCGCCACCAACAATCAGCTGGTCTGCGATTTTAGATAGGGAATCTAATACAGTCAGTTTCGTTGACACTTTAGAGCCACCAACAATCGCAACCATTGGACGAGCTGGGTTATCTAATGCTTTACCTAATGCTTCTAACTCACCACTCAGTAGTGGGCCAGCACAAGCAACTGGAGAGAATTTAGCAACACCATGTGTTGACGCTTGTGCGCGGTGAGCCGTACCAAATGCGTCCATAACATAAACATCACACAATGCAGCGTATTGTTTAGACAGGGTTTCATCGTCTTTTTTCTCGCCTTTATTAAAGCGAACGTTTTCCAGCACAACTAACTCGCCAGCTTCGATTTCAACACCGTTAAGGTAGTCTTTAACTAAGCGGACTGGGTAATCCATTTTGTCAGCCAGATAGTCAACAACAGGTTGCAGTGAAAACTCTTCGTTGTACTCGCCTTCGGTCGGGCGACCAAGGTGAGAAGTGACCATGACTTTAGCGCCTTGTTTCAGAGCAGCTTCAATTGTTGGTAATGAAGCACGAATACGTGCATCAGAAGTAACTTTGCCATCTTTTACAGGAACGTTTAAGTCAGAACGGATGAATACGCGTTTACCCGCTAAGTCTAAATCGGTCATCTTAATTACAGACATGGTGAATCCTCTCGTTGATTCTCTATAAAGTTTCCATCAGCGACTGTGCAAAACAATAAAGTTATCATGCCCTGCTGTCTGTCAGTCGCCAATTAGTTTAAACCTGTCGCTGCCATCGCTAATGTTGTATCTAGCATCCGGTTAGCAAACCCCCATTCGTTATCACACCAAACTAGGGTTTTAATTAAATGCTTACCACTAACTCGCGTTTGTGTACCGTCTATAATAGCACTGTGTGGATCATGATTGAAATCCATCGAAACTAGCGGTAATTCAGTGTAGTCCACTATACCACGAAAATGGCCTTGTGCCGCGCTTCGCAGTAGTTGGTTGACTTTATCAACACAAACATCGTTATGTACGGTAACACTCAAATCAATCGCTGTCACATTCGTCGTCGGTACACGGACAGAAATGGCTTCAAAATGGTCTTTAAATTTCGGAAAAATTCGCGTAATTCCTGCCGCTAACTTGGTATCAACAGGAATAATAGACTGACTCGCTGCACGAGTTCTGCGTAAATCTTTATGATAGGCATCGATAACAGGCTGGTCATTCATTGACGCATGAATCGTCGTCACGGTTCCCGATTCAATCGAAAATGCCTCATCAAGCAATTTAATAATAGGAATAATACAGTTGGTGGTGCAAGAAGCATTGGAAACAATCTTGTCTTGAGCGGTTAAGCTTTCATGGTTAACACCATAAACGATAGTTGCATCAAGGTCATCAGTACCCGGGTGAGAAAATAATACTTTTTTCGCCCCTGCCGCTAAATGCAATAAGCCGTCATCCCGTGAACCATAAACCCCACTACAATCTAAAACAACATCAATCCCCAGTTCTTTCCAAGGCAACTCATGCAGCTCAGATTGGTGAAATAAACGAATATTATCATCACCAACTTGTAAAAGTGTTCCGTTAAGTCGTACATCCCAAGCAAAACGCCCATGGCTGGAATCATACTTCAGCAAATGCGCAATCCCTTCAGGTTCAGCAAGTTCATTAACCGCCACCACGACAATCTCTGCCCGACGGCCAGACTCATACAACGCTCTTAGAACACTTCGACCAATGCGGCCAAAGCCATTTATTGCTACCCTGATTGCCATTCTACACCTTGTATCTGAGCAAAATCACACGGTTGCTAAGGATAACTGACTCACACCAACTCTACTGCTCATTTTAGCTGTCAAACATCAAAAGTGTGCTTCAACCGACATTTTTAAAAAATATTTTCATTCTGCAACATACAACTGAAACGGTTCAGCTTATCTAGGATTAGATTAAGGGATATATTTATAGAACGCAATAGAAAATCCTATATTGGTGCACAAAAAAACAACGCCTAGTTTATCGCTAGGCGTTGTTCAGCAAGATAATTAGAAATGAGAACCGAAATTCGGAACTCATTCCTTCTTATTTTATTTCAGTAAAGATTTCGCAGCTTCAACTGCTTTCTCTACTGTGATACCGAATTCTTTAAACAGAACTTCGGCAGGAGCAGATTCACCAAAGGTATGCATACCGATGATGGCGCCGTTTAAACCAGTGTACTTGAACCAGTAATCTGCAATACCCGCTTCGATAGCAACACGTGCTGTCACATTAGCAGGTAAAACCGCTTCACGGTATGCCGCGTCTTGTTTATCAAATACATCCGTTGATGGCATAGAAACAACACGAACTTTACGGCCTTCTGATGTTAATTGATCAGCCGCTTTAACAGCCAATTCCACTTCAGAACCTGTAGCAATAAAGATTAACTCAGGCGTACCTGCGCAATCTTTCAGAATGTAAGCCCCTTTCTCGATATTGCCTAATTGTTCAGGGCTACGAGGTTGTTGCTCTAAGTTCTGACGAGAGAAGATTAATGCGCTTGGGCCATCTTTACGCTCGATAGCATATTTCCACGCCACCGCAGATTCAACTTGGTCACAAGGACGCCACGTGCTGACATTTGGTGTCACACGCAGGCTTGCCAGTTGCTCAACCGGTTGGTGAGTCGGGCCATCTTCACCCAGACCAATAGAATCGTGAGTATAAACGAAGATGCTACGCACTTTCATCAGTGCTGCCATACGAACCGCATTACGCGCGTATTCAACAAACATCAGGAATGTCGCGCCGTAAGGAATGAAACCACCATGTAACGCGATACCGTTCATGATAGCTGACATACCAAATTCACGAACACCGTAGTGAATATAGTTACCCGCTGGGTCAACATTCAGCGCTTTCGAACCTGACCACATGGTTAAGTTACTTGGTGCTAAGTCTGCAGAACCACCCATAAATTCTGGTAACACTTTACCAAACGCTTCTAATGCATTTTGTGATGCTTTACGGCTGGCAATATTTGCTGGGTTTTGTTGCAGATTTTCAACAAATTGTTTTGCATCCGCGTCAAAATTAGCTGGTAATTCACCATTCATACGACGAGTAAATTCCGCAGCTAATTCAGGGAATTGGGCTGAATATGCGGCGAATTTTTTATCCCATGCGCTTTGTTTTTCTTTACCTGCGGTACGAGCATCCCAAGCTTCGTAGATATCTTTAGGAATTTCGAATGGACCGTAGCTCCACCCCAGAGCTTCGCGAGTTGCTGCAATTTCAGCATCACCTAAAGGTGCACCGTGGACAGACTCAGAACCAGCTTTGTTTGGTGAACCAAAACCAATGATAGTTTTACACATAATCAGTGTTGGTTTATCAGTTTGGTTTTTCGCTTCATTCACTGCCGCATTGATCTGTGATGCGTCATGTCCGTCGATATCACGGATAACATGCCAGCCATAAGATTCGAAACGTGCTGCGGTATCGTCAGTAAACCAACCTTCAACTTCACCATCAATTGAGATGCCGTTGTCATCATAGAATGCGATCAGTTTATTTAATTTCAGTGTACCCGCTAAAGAACATGCTTCGTGCGAGATACCTTCCATCATACAGCCATCACCCATGAATACATAAGTGTGGTGGTCAACAACGTCATGGCCAGGGCGGTTAAATTGCGCGGCTAATGTGCGTTCTGCGATCGCAAAACCCACTGCGTTTGCAATGCCTTGCCCCAAAGGACCAGTTGTTGTTTCAACACCTGGAGTATAGCCATATTCTGGGTGGCCCGGTGTTTTAGAGTGTAATTGGCGGAAGTTTTTTAACTCTTCGATAGGTAAGTCATAACCAGTGAGGTGCAGTAAGCTATAAATCAACATTGAGCCATGGCCGTTTGACAGTACAAAACGGTCACGATCTGCCCAGTGAGGGTCTGCTGGGTTATGATTCATATGGTCACGCCACAGTACTTCAGCGATATCAGCCATGCCCATTGGCGCGCCAGGATGCCCTGATTTTGCTTTTTGAACCGCATCCATACTTAGAAAGCGGATAGCATTAGCAAGGGTTTTACGAGTCGTCATCAGTATACTCCAGGTAGGATAAAAACGTACTTAAACCAATTTTTACAACGCAATACGGATAGTGCTACTTTAATTTCGCTGCAACATGAAAGTATCAAGTTACCGAGGTATCGCCATCGGTCTCCTTATCTAAGAAACCACAACACATCGACAACAAACTGAGCATTTCATGAATAGAGCGATTGAAAGTAACCCAATTCTACCCATACCGCAATATTTGCTATGTTCATGGCAGCAGATCGCTAATAAATTGAACTGCCGCAAAGCTGAATCCATTCCATTGCGCAAAATATCCCTTAAGACTTACATTTTTGCGCAAGTGACTAACCTTATTAAACCTGAGTTCAGTGTCTGGGATCAAGGTGATTTATGCTTCTAGCACATTTAGCTGCCACATTAGTGATAATTGGCAAAGTTTTAGACAAAAAAAGCGCAATATGCCCGAATATTTTTGTTTGAGTTGAGTAAAAGACCTAGCCTTTCTAATGACTATTAATAGATAGAAGTAACATGAATTGAAAAAAACCAGTAACAACAAATATTACTGGCTAATCATATAATATAAAATTTTAAATCAGCTAATCGCAATTGCCTATAGAATAGTATTTATCAAATATAACAATGTATTTACGGCTTTTTTTCTTTAAAGCTTCATGGTGAAATTCTTGTTGTGGTAAAAGATAAAGAACTAAGGGCTGCTCATCATCCTTTACTTCACAGCTTTCATGAATTAACACCCTAAAATAAGTATTGCCCGTATTTTTTAATATGCCCGCATCCACATCCATCGCATATTTAAATGCAATATCTTTCGGCCTAACCACAAAATAGGTTTCTAAACTAACTGTGGGGTAAAATAACGGTTGCTGATTCTGAAAAGAGTCAGTTTCCACATCAAGTGCCGTTTCACTGATCACAATCTTATAATAGCGTTCTTTATCATCCGCTTTACCGCGATAAAAAATCTTAAAATACTCTTGCTCACCGGGTAATACGATTTTTTTTAATGGGGTAAAAATAATTTCCCCTTCTTCTATTGGCTTCCCTTGTTCTTTATTATCAGGCTTATCTATTTGGTATGCGCTAAATGTATATAAATTCACCTTTTTCGTATCATTGATATAGGACTTTGAAAAAAAGCTTTTATTGGGCTCTAAAGATGAAATATCTGAGCTCAAATAAAGTGAATAGGCTTTACCAAAACATGAAAAAAGCAATAATAACAGCGAGCTAATCAATAGTTGAGTCGCTATACGCTTCAGTTTATCAATATAAATCGCGCCAACCTTATAAATGGACATCTGGCCCCGTCCAAATCGCTTTCACGACAACCGTTCCACTCGCAGACACCGTTCCTAACCAATCGATGCCATCTAACGTAAATAATGAGTTTGAATCATTCATTGGGAAACGTAAATCCAAATTAGTGCGATAAAAAGAACCTAAATCTTGGTTAGGGATATCCCATGGTGTTTCCGTCCACAAGGCATTATCCATCGATATTTCCGTACCATCACAACTTGAGCGATAAGACTCTTCGATACCTGAAGCATTTTTAAATGACAAGTAAGCTGAAAACGGAACACGAAATTTGTCATCATCGGAGCTGAACAAACAAAAGTTTTGTCCGTTAACATTCACTGTCGGCCCCTCGACTCTTGCAGTGATCGCGTCCGCTTGTCGAGGGCCGCTTGTCGTCACAATATAATTAAACTCAATTGGTGGTTCCGCTGGGCCAATTTTCCCAGTTTTTGACGGGTTAGGAATATAATCCGCAGGCACAATACTAATGCTGTAGTCCCTAGGCTTTATCACTAACTGGTTCGATGGCGTGAATTCATAATAGCCTGACTGTGGGGCAGCGGCAGGGTTCGTAAACGAAAACGTAAAAAAGTCTTGGCTATTGGTGAAATCAATATTATTTGTCACTAATTGTTTGAAAAACGTATTAGAAAAAAAGATAGAAACATAGTTATTTGAACTTTTAAAATATGAGTTCGCTGCATAAGATGAGTTGTAATTTTGCCAAACATTAGAACCGTCGTCAGGGCCTATTTTTATTGACGCAGCAGCAGGGGTAAATGGAATTAATGTTGAATTTACTTTTAATGTTAGCAACACATTCGCAAAAATATCCCCCGATGTTTCATGTTTTACCACTTGGCAAATTAAACCGTTCACGTTGGCAACAATACCAATACGACAAAATTGCTCCCCGGGACCTAGGCTTGGGTTACCATTACTATCAATGTAAACTTCTTGCATTGCGCCTGTTGAACTCAGTTTAATATGCCCTGATTTCGTCATTGTAAACTCATGAGATGCGATAATTCGTCCACCAACACTTTGGCAACTTTCCCCTTTTGCAGGGTCATAATCCAAGTCAGTCATACATGCACGATAGCTATAAGTTTCTACTGTACCAATAGGCAGTTTTTGAAAATATTGGTATGTTGACTCACTAAAAATACCTCGCGCATATGCCCCTTCCCCCAAGGTATTATCCTGTACAATTTTATACGCGCCATTTCGACCAACATATTGTGCAGGCCAATAACCCGTATCGCGATTACAGTAATTACGCATACAGCGGTTACCAATAAATGGGCTATCAATCGGTGAATTTTCAAACCAAATATCTACATTCTGGTTGGCCCGAATCGAGGTATTGGTGTAGCCCATATAACCTAAGCTTTCTTGGTTTCTTGCTGAATAACGGGAAAATTTATTTGCGCCAGTGAATCGAGGATCTAAAGACCTTGGTGTTACAAAAAACTCATTATCAACACCATTTTCAATAAATACATAAGAGTTACTCAGAGCCACAGCTAAGCCAGAAGAACTAAAGACGCCATTCAACAAACAACTCGTCAAAAATAGTAAGAAATATTTTTTATTCATCATGAAACTCTCATTGCCTTAATGCGACTGTTCTTTGCGGGTCACAGGTAACATCCCCTAGCCATAACGCACCTCTGGCTCCCTCTAGATTCAAATCAGCTTCGCAAATAGTTTGCTCATCTTCTTGTAGAAGTGAAATAACAGGGTAGCGAACATCGACATCCATCGAAAACTCACCATTGTGATCTGTTTTTGTGCGACCAATATGGTTACGGATAGACGCATATTTAATAAATTCGCCAGTTGGCGATTTCAAACGACCAAATACCGTCACGAGCTGCCTAACTTCAGGTTTATAAATAGCAATATTCCCAGGGTATAATGTGACAGACTTATTTCGCCCCGATACAATGTCAAAACTGTCTTTAGATTTCGCATCATTCATTAATTGAATGTCATAATCCGAATAAGGGGATAATGGAATAAAGGTATTTGCTCCACTAATAGGGTAATTTTGCCCATTAACACGTGCTGTCATACTCCCAGCCCCATAAATATCCGAATTAATAATGACGCCTGATTTCCCTTGCTGCCCACTTGGCATAATAGTTCCATTGCTATAAGCGACTGAGCCTCTTGAGGTCAAATTACCATTAAGCCTATTACTATCGGGCCGGTTAAGTGTCACCATACCTGAGTTATATTTAGTCTCGTAAGAGGCATAGCCCATTGTTGAAATATTAGACTCACCGTTATTTTTATCTTTAACTAGCTTTGACACCGAACCTCCGACACTTGTAATAACCGAATCATCAAAGCTCTTATTCGCATAAATATTGGCTTTCACATTACCATTGCTCGATGAAAGACCTGTACTCAACCATGTTGATAACGGTAATGAAAAATCGAGGCTAATAAATTTTTCATTCATACTTTTTTGGTCATCATAGTGATAACGCTGAACGCCTGTTCTTAACCCAATCGTGCCGTAACGACCTGAAAACAATGTATTTGAATACTCATAGTTAATTGAATCACTACCAATACGTTTATCTTTTGTACTACTAATAGTGAATGTTCCCGCTCGCTCAAATACCTTGTCAAAATTTAAAGTCGCGCCATAAGAATAACTATCAGAGTCATAAATGGGTAATTCACCTTTTACTACGGCCTTTTCTTTCGAAGCCCAAACAGATCCATAGCCATCAGGTATATTTGTCGATAGCGTAGCAATATTTCTATGGCTTCCATGGTTTTCAATCATTCCCTGCCAAGACAGTGATACATACTGATTTAAAGAAAAGTTAATACTGCTTTCATTAATTAAAAAATTGTCATAGCCATAATTAGACATCTGAATATTTAATCCAGATAAAACAGGAAAACCTTTTGCCACGGACGCACCGACTAAATAACTTTGCTTCAGTGGCTCACGTTTAGAATATTTTCCTCTTACATAACGTTTCTTATCAAAATCAACATATCCCCCATAGACTTCCCAATTTAACTTTTCAAAATTAGCGCCGCTAGTTCCAAAAGATTTATTAATTGTTTGATGTTGAGTCGTCACAATTTTACCATCTACAACGGTCTCAATCGTGACATCATAGATACCAAATGGAAGAATACTCGTGTCGACTTCAAAGCTACCCATCGGAAAATTTTGAATATTTAATAACTTTCCATCACGGTAAATACGAATTTCACCTGGGCTATTTAAAAATACATAGATTGGTGTTAACGAATATTTTGAGTTCACCACGACACTAGATGCATTATTTCCTAGTGTAACTGCATAAATTTTACTGCTATTTAGTGTAGTTAGGCTCGCAATAGACTGTAAATTCCACGTACTCATTAACCCAATCGCATAACGTATTCCATTAAAATCGCGTTCATACATAGCACGATATAATTCAATATCAGAGTTTGATTTACCAATGCTGTAAACTGATGCATTAATGTTAATGTGGTGTTCGGCTATAGCCAACAAAGTATCTAAATTAAAATAGCTACTCGACGAATTTTTCCCTTTTTTTACCTGACTTCCAAAAACACCTAAATCATAATTAGCTACTGCAGAAAAATCATTTACCGATGAGTCACCTAGAGAAAATTGCCTAACTTTTTCTTTAGGCACAAAAGCATCTTGGTCAACATCGAGTGACAGATTAAATGAAGAAATATCTAACTGAAGTAATGCATCTTTATCAATCTTAATGTTATTTGATTCATTGAAAAAGTTATCCTTACTGTTTTCTAATTCATCTATCAATAATGAGCTTAACTTTGGTCCTTGGCTATTATCAATAAAATTAATATTCGCAAGTTTAATTTTTCCTTGTTCAACAATAATGATGGCATCAGCAATTTTATCTTCACTTTGATTTTTTTCTCTAGAGGTATTTAATCGTAAAAAAACAGGTACTGACATTCCCTCTTCCAGTGCCATAACAAAAGCTGGCGGAATAATATACCCACCAATTTTAATACGCTTGTTATCTTTAGCATAAACAACATTTGAAAAAATAAAGCTCATTATTGATAATGCAATAATACTTTTATGCATAGTTAAGATCCAATATTAGCTATTTGACCACAATAAAATTACCTTTGTGCCAAATACCAACACTTGTTTTTTTATTATTTATATCGACCAACTGAAGTTTTACAGCTAAATTTGGCATCAAGTAATAACGTTCTTTACAGATCCCATCGGAACCAAGATTTATTTTATCAGGTAAACAAGGTCCTGAAGCAACAACACGAAAAGAACTGTTCCCTAAATTAGCAACTTTCTGATTTTCATATTTGTATTGAAAGTTTTCTATTCTAGGTGCAACAACAAGTATTGTACTAATCGTTGCAGATGTTGTTGCTGATGCTGATTTTGAACTTTTCGTAATCCCACTTTCACTAATTGGGTCATCTTTCCAATTTAGTCGATAATAACGTTCCTTATCGTCTTTCGGGCCATTGTAGATAACTTTAAATACATCACGTGCATTTCCCGGAAGAATAATATTCGCTGGTGTTGACAATATTTCGTTAGGATCGTTAGTTGAAATTACCTTTCCATGTTCTAATGGTGTATCTATTTTTTCTATCGTTAAGTTTACTAATCTAGCCGCATCAACTGTGTTTTCAATTTCCTTAGAAAGTGAATTTTCATCAGATGAAATAATTTCTGTGATATTACCAACATTAACAGCCAAGGTATTTTTTAGTGGGAGAATTGATAATAGAATAACTGCTATTGTTGTTTTTTTCATAATAGAACTCAAAATAAAAAACGATAAAGACTCTATATCCTTATATTATCTTTATCGTAACAAAGGATTTTTTATTTAATTAATAAAAAACTTATGGAGTAACAAAAGTTCCTTCCCAGTTTGCAGTAAACTGGACTTTCACATCACCATCCCAAACACCATCATCTAAGTCTTTAAACTCAGCGACTGCGCCTGCTGCTTT
The DNA here is from genome assembly GCF_011045615.1 of Providencia sp. PROV004. NCBI lineage: Bacteria > Pseudomonadati > Pseudomonadota > Gammaproteobacteria > Enterobacterales > Morganellaceae > Providencia > Providencia sp. PROV004. The sequence continues at coordinate 918,268 of NZ_CP042859.1, read as the reverse complement.
AGCTTTAGCAATAACAAAGGTGAACTCACCGCGATCTGTTGCACGGTCTGAGCTATTATAAACACCATCAGCCGCTAAATTATCTAAACCTGAAGTAATACCGTCAGCAACGCTGATTAACGTAGTATCCGTAGCAGTGTTTAAATCAGTACCATTCCATTTAACGCCAACTTCTAATGTAGAATCGTCGGTAGTTCTTGCTAATGTATTAGCAATAATTTTAGATGTTAATTTAAAGTCAGTTGCGCCGGATTGTCCTTGAATAGCGACATCAAATGCACCATTTTGCTGATTAAAGCTTTTTTGGCCTTCGGCGTAATTAAAAGTTAAGCTTTTTAGTGGAGTCACAACTAACATGCTTGTCGTGTCTTTAATTGCAGTCGCTTGCCATGTTGCTGTTGCTTGAGCGGTACGTGTATCTGCATTTGCAACGGTAGCAAAAGAAGCAGCAATAACCCCAGATAATAATACAGATGATATTTTCTTATTAAACATTTTATTCTCTCTAATTTAAATTCAATATACAACAAATGAAAAATTACTTAGTATAAAAAACACTTTTAACTGTGTTTTTTATAAAACATAATCTTGAGCACTATGAGAATAGAGCTAGAACAATTTAAAATAATATTACTGCTTTTTATTTATGAAACTATCAATCAAGTAATTGCTTAATAAATAACTTTTTTTACTTTTTTCTTTCTCCAATTTTATATCGATATCACATTCGCTTTGAACAAATAAAATAAGCTCAACCCAATTCTTATCTAATAGGCGTAAAAGATGACTTAATTGGTCTATTGTTAATGATGTTTTCCCTGTTTCATAACGAGATATTTGTTGCTGGCTAACATGCATTAGCTTTGCCAATTGCTTTCCCGTTAAATTTTTTTCCTTTCGAGATTTTCTTAAAAATATTCCCGCATAATAACTCAACCTATTTACTTCCATAAGCATTTCCAAAATTTTCCCGATGTATAAACCAAATTTAATTTTTATTAAATGATAATCATTAATATATTTATTTAATAGGCTAAATTATTCTAGTGATAATTCATTAACTACTAATTTATGCTTAATAATATAAATTGATTAAAAAACGTGTAAAAATGTTTAAACCTATCAATAGAATTAAAATCAATAGGCCTGAGCTTTTTAATGTTTTTTTGTACCCATATTTTGAGATATACAACCGAATAAAACACGCAATTGGAGTAGAAAAATGATAAGTAACTATGTGATTAATAGATTAATTTTAAATGTGATGATATTGTTGCTGTTATTGCTATAATATGTTGCAAGTATTATTACTTATAAAACAATATAGATTACAGTGACACGCCAATTAATGCTAAGTTTCATTTTGTTACAATTTGGAATGCAATGTATTACTTGTAATTTAAAATAACACTTAATATGAGTATTAAGGATTTTGCTCTATAAAATACTCATTGATTAGCGTTAAGATCGAGTATGCTATTTTTATTGATTCATATCAAAATATACTCATTCATTTTTATTTTTTTAAAGAATTAAAAAAATAAAAACAATGACTATAATAACTATCCCTACTGAAACAGTTCATCAATGATATAAAAAAAACATCATTTCAACCCTTCAAATAAAGCACAAAAAACCATCTATTTTGCTCTATTTATACCAAAGAAAAATAGTAACGTTTATAAATTATAATTCACACTTACCAAGAAGAAAAAGAAAATCGTTCAAAAAACAATCTGGCTAGCTATCCCAGGATAGCTTATCGATATTACTCATCATGTATAGATAGCTTATGGACTTCTAACAACCAACGTTTTTACTAACAGACATTCCTATGCTCTGTTACTATACCCAAAAGTATAATCTCTAGTGGAAAGCTAAGTGTAAAAGAAAGGATTAAAATCTAGATTAGCTGCTATGTAGATAGTTATATCTAATTTATAAGTAATATTTAGAGTAGCTTTAGGTGATGAATTGGGTTTGGAACAAACGCGCATAGTATTAGGTACTGCAAAATCGGTATACATTGAGCTGTTTAATTGTAAGGAAGAAGTCTTAGCACTGACTATTTCGATAACTCACTACATACATCAATAAGGCATCCATTGGATATCACCAAAATTAAAATGAAAGGCAATGGAGGACATAACCCCCCCCTGATTCAACTATCACTGGTAAAGTACTTTATGAAATTATAGAAGATAAACAGGTCTGTAGGACGAAGTATTAGCTCCTACTCCCTATGTACCACAATAGGTTCATGATATAGAAAGTTGATACTATAGTGGATAAAGCAAATCAACTATTTGTTTTATCTTACATTTATTCACCTAATAGACATTGATATTATATCATATATCTAATTATCAAAGTGGGACTTTAACATCATACACATTAAATTAGTTAACTGAGTTATTAATAGATAAGAGAGTTAAATACACATTTAAAATTACAATTCTACCAATATAACTGGTTTCCTACCTTTATTCTCAATTCTTCCCTCTCTTTAATTGTAATAAATTGTAACTTTCAATGTGGATTCTTTATGCTTCTTAATTAAATATACATTTGTTAAAAATTATAATAATTTTACACTTATTTGGTGTATTTTTTTATTGAATACCCTGTTTTCAACATTATGAATGTGTATTTTTAACCAATTAAACTGGTGAAGAGATATTTTTTAATTGAATAATGCTAAAAAAAACAGATTTAATAGAAAAAACCTATTGAAAGTAAATCTTTAATAGAAACCCTGCCATTTACTCTTTTTTTAATGTATTTATTATAACACTCAATTAAGCAAGCGAGTGAGCTAACGAATATCACATAAATAGATCTATTAATATTAGAGGCTGAAAAAATGAAAGCTAATATAATTAGTAGTCATGTAGGAAATTATTTACGAAAATCACGCAAAGAAAAAAACATGACAGGAAAACAGTTGGCAGAATTAATTAATATTAGCCAACAACAGGTATCTCGCTATGAAACTGGTACCAGTTCATTATCGCTAGATCAATTAAATGAAATCTTAACTGTTTTAGACAAAAGATGGATTGAAATGATTTGCTATATTGATTGTTTCTCTGAAGAAAATAAAAGAAACAATATAAATTTAAGTAAAAAAACAATCGCAATATTACTAAATAGCATGAAAGATATTTAAACCTTTCATTTTAAATTCAATAAAACCATATCAATATGTAAAAATTAAATAACTATTTTTACTATTGTTTTCTATCAATATAAAAAGAGAGATTAGTATGTTAAATAAAAAAATGGCTTCTGTATTGTTATCAACAATTATTGCAGCTTCTTTTGCTACCGTTGCAAATGCAGATACACGTACCGCTCAAGCAACAGCTACATGGCAAGCAACTGCAATTAAAGACACGACAAGTATGTTAGTTGTGACTCCATTAAGAAGTTTAACCTTTAATTATGCCGAAGGCCAAAAAAGCTTTAACCAACAAAATGGCGCATTTGATATCGCTATTCAAGGCCAAGCTGGTGCAACTGACTTTAAATTAGCGTCAAAAATTATTGCTAATACATTAGCAAGAACTACCGACGATTCTAAATTAACTGTTGGTGTTAAATGGAATGGTGAAGATCTGACTAAAAATAATGATTTAGTATTAATTGATACATCAACCGGTTTAACTTCTGGTTTAGATAATTTAGCGGCTGATGGTATCTATAATGGCTCAGAGCGTGCAGCAGATCGCGGCGAATTCACCTTTGTTATTGCTGGCGCTGAAGCTGATGGCGCAGCGACTGACTTTAAAGCACTGACTGACGGTACATGGGATGGTGATGTGAAAGTTCAGTTTACTGCAACTTGGGACGGTGAGTTTACTCCAGCTCCTTAATTCAATATCCCCTTATTAGATAACTAAATATTACGATAAAGATACTATAGGGAAATAATATCTTTATCGTCATTCATTTTATAAATTTATGATTATGAAAAAGATAACATTAGCATTAATTTTATTATCATGGTTACCATTAAAAAGCAGTTTTGCTGTCAATGTGGGAAATATCACTGAAATAATATCATCGGATGAAGACACCTTATCTAAAGAAATTGAAAATACAGTAGATACGGCAAGATTGGTAAATTTAACGATAGAAAAAATAGATTCACCACTTGATACTGGAAAAGTAATTCCAGTTACTGATCCCAATGAAATATTATCAACCCCCGCTAACTTAATTCTTCCGGGGCATGCAAAAGATATATTTAAGATAATTTATCAAGGCCCAAAAGATAATAAAGAACGTTACTATCGATTAAATTGGAAAGATGATCCTATTGGCGAGAGTGGTGTTACACAAAGTGCGAAATCGGCATCAGCAACAACATCGGCAACAATTAGCACAATTCTCGTTGTCGCACCAAGAATTGAAAACTTTAATTATAAATATTCTAATTCCCAAGTTTCAAATACTGGAAACAGCACCTTCCGTGTAGTGGCTTCAGGCCCTTGTTTAGCAGAAAAACAAAAATACGGAGCGGATGGTATTTGTCGCGAGCGTTATTACCTCATGCCAAATTTAGCTGTCAAATTACAATTTGTCGATGTCACAAATAAAAAATCAAGCGTAGGTATTTGGCACAAAGGAGAGTTCATTGTTGTCAAATAATTAAGAATGGACTTAAATTATGCGTAAAAGTGCTATTGCTTTATCAATATTAAGTATTATTTTTTCGAATACGATTAATGCCAATGAAATGAAAAGCGTTAAGATCGGTGGATATATTATTCCTCCTGCATTTGTTAGTGCATTGGAAGAAGGAATGTCTGTACCTGTTTTTTTACGACTAAATGATGATACGGTAACCAATCAGAGCGAAAGCAAAATTGCAGATGCAGTTATTGTAATCGACCATGATAATATTAAATTATCAAGTATTCATCTCATTGAAAATGAGCACGGTGCGAAACTAAATAATTTACTAGTCGATAAACTTGAAGAAAAAAAGGATGCCATTTTTAATGAAAGTAATGGCATTGTTATTGATAATAATGCAACCCTTCAATTAAACATCTCTTCATTTAATTTATCATTAGATGTTGATAAAGCTGCTTTTTCGCCAAAAGAACATGCGCGGCAATCTGTACTAGGAAATTCTTCAGTCAATTCATTTTCAGCAGTAGCTAACTATGATTTAGGGGTATTTCAGAGCCGTGTTAAAGATTCAAAAGATACATCCAGTAGCTATTTCAATTTAGATACATTATTCGCAGCTGCGGAACATCACTTTAATGTAAATGCATCAGCATATAGCATTGGAAAATCTAATTCTAATGTTGAACTGTATCGTGCAATGTATGAGCGTGATTTCAACGGATTCCGTTTTGCACTTGGGCTAATGAGTACATGGAATTTGCAATCTATTGCCAGCTTAACTGCCCTTAGCAGCAGTAAAATTTATGCGGCATCAATAGGAAACAATTCCTCAAGTATGGTGACAAATAAGCAGCAATCACTCACGCCGATTTATGCTTTTTTAAATAGCCCAGGTGAAGTACGTATTTATCGACAAGGTAAATTATTAAATATTCAAAATTTTCCCATGGGTAATTTTGAAATTGATACAAGTATACTGCCTTATGGCATTTACGACGTCACTATTGAGACGGTAATCGATGGCAAAATTGTCACAACACAGCACCAAACAATTAATAAATCCTTCGGAGCGATAACAGGCGGTTTTGATAAACTCAATTGGGAAATTTATGGTGGTTATATTGACTTTGATAAGCGCCATTATGTAAGAAATGAAGGCTCAACGAGCCAAACTCCTGGTAAAAGCCATTTAATCGGAGCCTCTTTCGCTTATAACTTCCCTGTGTTGTCTGGCGTGCGTTTTCAAATGTCAAATTATGGGTTTGATAAATTTGTTGTACAAGAAACGAGTATCAATGCAGCTTTAAATAACTATATCTCAGTTAACTGGCAAGGCATGCTAGAAAACCATGGCAGTTATCGTAATATTGCGACTCTTTCTGTCAATATACCGGAAGGTTACGGTTCTTTATGGGCATCTAAAGAAAAAACTGTAGTGACTGGTGATTTACCACTTTATGATGCTGACAGTTATTCTTATGGCGGAACCATTAATTTTGACAAAATAATTGATAGAACTGGGTCACTGACTATTAGTAATACTAAAGATCGTCGTATTGGCAGTGATTCAATTAACTATGAATATGCGAATACATTATTCTCTGGCCGTTATGGAACCGTGGGGCTAAGAGCAGGTGTACAGCGTTATCATTATGATAATCAAAATAGTACCAACGAAAAATATATTAACCTCGATTTTTCCTTACCCTTATCAACATGGTTGAGTACAGGTGTTTCCTCAACAAATGGTAATGTGAAAGCGAATATTTATGCGAATAAAAATTTTGAAAATTCGGTGATTACCAATGCAGGGGTTTCTGTCTCCAAATTAGTCCGAGATAAAGATAATGGTGAATCCAATTTTTCAACATTAGGCTATGCTTCTTATGATACTAAATATAATTCAGGTACAGTGACGATTAATCGCCCCGATAATAACAGGCTTAATGGCAACTTAACATCTCGTGGCTCAGTGGCATATAGCGACGGCATGATCATGCCAAGTGGGCAGCAAGGCAAATCAGGCGTTATTATTAATTCCGATATAAAAGGTAGCGGTAGTATGGTCGCAAAAGTAAATGGGCAAAATTACCCAATTAGCGGAAAAAATACCTTTATTCCATTATCCCCTTATTCGGATTATGACATTCAGTTAATGAATGACGGAAAATCAAAAGACAGCTTTGATATTGTCTCAGGGCGAAATAAATCCGTCACATTATACCCAGGAAACATTGCTCTTTATCAACCAGAGGTAAGGCAATTAGTCACGGTATTTGGCCGTCTGAAATCACCAAATGGTGAATACATAAAATATGCCTCAATTCGAAATCATATTGGTCGCACAAAAACAGATCAAAATGGTGAATTTTCCATGGATGTTGACGTCCGATATCCAGTGATATCGCTATTACAAGATGATCAGCAAACAATTTGTGAAGCAGATTTAAACCTTCAAGGTGCACGTGGTGCATTGTGGGTCGGTGAGGTGACATGTGAACCTCAAGAAGCATTTGCTAAACGTTAATTATCACTTTAAAGGCTAATTTAATATGCGATTATTATCGATAACAGCACTTTTTATTTCATTTTCGGCTCTAATACCGAATTCGTTTTCTGCAACAGCACCATTACAAGAGTATGTCATTGTCGAAAACCAAGTTGATAACGAATTCTTTATTGTTGCTAATAGAGTTGACCCACGCTTCTCGGGCTCAAATGTATTCACAAAATACCAGCGCAATAGGCAATACAGCTTAGGTTATATGGGATATACAGGAACACCTTTTAGCTCAACTTATAATACAGGTGATATTTGGTTAGAAAATTCTCCCGTAAGCCAACCTTTTATCGGGAATCGTTGTATGACAAATAACCGAAATTGCCCGGCGACGTCTTATTGGTCAGCTCAGCAGTTACGAGATAATGGTGCGTATAAAATCCAACAAACAGGAACACCGGGTGAGTCTGGATATTCAAGACCGATATTTTCTGAATCTTTTTATCGCTGGTTAGCCGAAATACCACCAGGAACAGAATATACTTTTGATTTAAGAACCTGTACAAGCCGCGATGATTATGATTTAAGTAACGCAACCTGTATGACGAGTGGCGGAAGAACAACAACACAACAACATTACATTCCAACCAATAAAAAAGGCAATATTATTCTAAAAGGAACGGGAGCCTTACAAGAAGTTTTTGTGGATAGCAATGGCAATCCAACTATTGGACTTGGTTCTAACTTTTGCTCAACAGGAATTGTTGGAAATACATCTGGAATTATTTGTAAGTTAGTTGAATTAGAAACCCAAGGGCAATCTATCGGCGGTACATTTACAGTTCGTATGTATATTGATAGCGCAAAATTAGGCTTAGCTAGGGACCCCCGGGCTGCACTTATTCAGTATAAAGGGAGTAACAGCACACGCTGGACGAATTGGTCCTCAACAACCAACATGTCAGAGATCTTTAATAATGGCTCACAAAATATTGAGGTTTTCCTCTCAAATGAGTATTTAAAGTCAATTGTTGATGCTTCACCTAATTCAACCGTCACACTCGCTGATAGCGTGTATACTTTTGGTTTTCAATCACCACTTCCTCAATCGGGATTTTATGAATTTACGCCTTCAAATTTCTTAATAATTAAACCGAGGGATTATGGAATCAGCATTATTCCTGCAGATTTTAACCCAAACCAATCGAAAACGGGCAAAGTCGGCAATGATGAACCACCAATAGAATTTAATTATATCGTCACAACTAGCGGGCCAAGACAAGCGGATTCTATTACGGCAAAAGTTGAAGGACCAAACACAACATTAAAAGGACAATCATACTGTTTATTTACCTCGAGTGATAATAAACTTAATGTCCCTTTTTCCGCTTATCTTTCATTTAAAAATGAAAATGGCGCTAGAGAATCACACCGAGCAAGTTGTGATAGCAATGAAGTTTCATTAAAAAATGCATTATGGTCTGAAACACCATGGGATAGGCCTAATGAGGATTTAGGATCTTTTTATCGGACTAACTTAGATTTATCATTCCCAATGAATGACTCTGAATCATTTTTTACATTAGATGGCATTGATTGGTTAGGAACCGTTTCTGCAAGTGGCACAATAACTGTCAAAGCAATTTGGACTGGACCCGATATTCAATAATATCTAATGACGACTTATAGGGCTACTTGTAAAAGCTCAAATGGCCCTTTTATTGAACCTCATATATACTTAAACTTTGGCTTGGATTTTTAATATGAAACCATTTTATTTACTTAAAATCCTATTCTTGATTGTGCTATCAATGCTTTGCAATAGTGCTGTTGCTTTATATATCAATGCAGATATTTCTTCGATGGAGTCAGGACAAGAGTTTTTTTCTAAGCCATACATCAATGACACAAATAAAACTAATTTATATAATTTTAGTGCTTACAAAATTGATAAACCAGGTAACCAAGAACATGGAACATCTCTCCATAATGGCGAGATTATTTTTACTCCATTGAAGAAAATTTTATTACCTGGAGAACAAGAGTTTTTTAAGATTTTTTATCGAGGAGAAACCGATGAGACTGAGCGCTATTATAAAATCATCATTAGCGAAACGCCTCTTGATATGCGTAATGATGATGAACAAAAAAAGCGACCTTTATTTTACCCAACGGTTAGCCTAGAAACCTATTTCGTTGTAAGACCCAAAAAACCAGATTTCAAATATGAGCTTAATCCCAGTACTCGTATTCTAAAAAATACGGGAAATACCTATTTTAGAGTGCTCTTACATGAAAACTGTGATGCTAATGATGATTCCGAGCCTTATGTATTTTACTTATTACCTGGCCAAGAATCTAAAGATGAGCGTCTTAAAAAGAAGAGCCGTAAATATATTGTAATCTTTGATAAATATTACCCAATTGGCAACTGTGAATAAAAAACCAATAATATCAATTTGTTATAAAATAAAATGACAAATTTGACTATGCTATTGTTTAAAAAAATTTAATTATCTAATCATAATTCGATAGATACTCTGTATCTATAATTACCTAAAAGCATTACAAATTCATAAAACTCAGTTATATAAAATTGCTTCAGACAATTTAAAAATAAATTAATTTAAGCATCTATGACTTGAAATAGTGATTAATACTGTTTTTTGCCCAAATATAAAACATCAAAACAAAAAATGTCAGTTTCATTAATACGATACACTGAAATTTTTCATCATTACATATATAACCAATCATTATAAACAAAAATTTATTTTCATATTTTCTTCTCAAAAAAAGAGTAGTATATTACACTGATATAATTACTTTAAAATCAATGACTATCATGTTAGCTAAAAGTAACCAAACTAAGCACATATTTTAATAACTAAATAAGAGTCATGTATGATATATATACTGAATAACATAATAAAATATAACTCTGACTTAGGTGAAATATTTAGGGTGGATACAGAACTCAGTGTAATGAAATTAACCCCCGTATTGAATTATATTTTTATAATACTAATTCAAAATAACAAAACGACTATCACTCGTGAAGAGATACTAAAAAAAATACTAAATAAATATGACTTAAAAGTTTCGATAAACACGCTTAACCAATACATTAGTACATTAAGAAAAGTATTACATCAACAGCTTTTAGTTGAAAATGCAATTCTAAGCATATCAAAAAAAGGCCTTGTTATCTCTTCTGAAATTCAAATTGAAGAATCGATTGCTAAGTTCAATAACAAAATAGAGAAAAGCCTAGCTAACCCTCCCATTTCAAGCAAAAAATCTGCCAAATCACTATTACTTAGTAATAAAAATCATATTATTAAAAAAATATTATTGATAATTAGTGTTTTTTTACTTTTGGTGATTATTTACCTTGTAAATCAAATTTACGCAGTAAAATACCCATATACATCAATACAATCATACAAAATTAGCACAATTGGTGATTGCCCTGTTTATGGATTCAAAGATAACTATGAAAAAAACATAAGTGATACAATAGGCAAACAAGCAATTGATTTTAACTTAACCTGTGAAGATTCTGATATCTTTTATTATTACAACAACATACAAAACTTAGGAAAAAACAAACATAGCTTATTAGTAAAATGCAAAAAAAACAAAGATTGCATTTCAACAAGAATAAACTGGCAGGAAAAAAATGACTAATAAAACACTATACTCATTGATACTAACATTTTCATTAATCATCGTTTTCTTGTTGTTTAACTTGAATTTAGAAAAAAATAAAGCGCAATATTGCGAAGCAACTGTTTCCTCTAATTTCATATTGGCTAATAATAAATCATCATATGCACTAAATATGAAATTAGTAAAAAACAATGATAACAGTGGGTATATTAAATTATTAGGAACAATTACAACTGATAAGACATATACTGTCAATCGAGTTGTTCATTTCAATCAATCATCAAGACAGTATATAAAAGATTTAAAATTAACCATAAGTTATGACAGAAAATCTACAAATGATAATGTCCCTGATGATATATTCGAAAAATATTTTAAAGCATTCAACCTAAATTCAATTGCATATGTAGAAATTGATGAGATAACTCCTGATTGGTACCTTTTTTCAAGTTCGTTTGGCCCTTATTTTGTCTGTAGCAGACAAGCCAAATTAAATACAATTTAATATATAGCGTTCCACTTATAAAGTTTAGATAATAGCAAGTATTGTATCTTTGCTTCTTATTATCATTTCTATTTATCTCCAACTAATTAGGTTTGATTATACTTTTATCTAGAATTAAATTTGTATGCTACCTATCGATAAGTACTAACTCAACCCTTAATAAGTCACCATTTCAACTTAATCTATAAATACTTTCTGTAATTTTATGTAAAAATATAAATAATTACTTTTATATGACTATAAATGCATTTTTTTCATTTATTATTTATTATTTATTATATTTCTACTTTTAAGCCCCCCTTCAAGTTAACATAACGCATTGTTTTTATTGAATTATAAAAACCTATACTTTAGTTTAATAGCTTATAGTCATTATTAATATCTATATTGATAGTCAGGACCTATTAAATAAACTATTTTTGATTCATTAAAACAATTTCACATTAGTAACTAAAAAATATAATCTACCCTTCATTGAGAAAGCCAAAAAATTTAAAATAGTGCTATCATTAATAGCTAACTTTTAGATAATAAATTTATAATAGAGAGAATATAAAATGAAACATATCAATACTAAAGAATTGAATATAAATAACGACCTAGATATTGTTATGGCCACCGCAAAATACTTAAAATCTGCACGTATTGAAAGATCATTAACGGGTACAGAGGTAGGAAATCTATTAAATTTGAGCCAACAACAAATATCAAGATATGAGAATGGCCAATCTGCTATTTCTATTGATAGCCTTCATACATATCTTAAAGTATTAGGAAAAGATTGGTTAGATTACTTTAGATCTGTTATCTTAGTTAGAGTTCATGCGAATTACTATTAATACAAGCAATACAAAATTTAAATTAATTATTTTAAATAAGAAATTAATTTTAAGATAAGTGCTCAAAATCACATATCAATAACAACATGAAAAATTTTAAAGTAGTTAATATGATTGAAAAAAATGCGAATTATTCTCGCAAGTTTACTATTTACAAATCTCATTATATCAAAACTTAACTCGAAGAAGTTATTAGAAGCAGCAAATGATATCTATAGAAAGGAACTCTCAGTGCAGTTGAATACAGTCATTCAAAAAGAAAACGCCACGCTAATAAATTAGCGTGGCGTTATAATTTGGCGGAACGGACGTCTGCCTAAAACAATTCCAATCCAGTACAAAAAAATCCAAATTATACTTTATTTTCAATAATTTATTCAAACATCACTTCCAAACACATATAATTAACTCCATTGAAAACTTAACATAAATGGCATACCAAATGGCATACCCAACTTTGAGGATCGATTCATCATGGCGGTATTAACTCATTCTAAAGCAAAACATATTCAACCAGGGGATAAACCATTGTCTCATGGTGGTATTACCGGTCTTACTCTTCATCCATCATCAACAAAGGGTAGAGGTAAGTGGGTTCTTCGTTATATGAGTCCTGTAACACAAAAACGAAGAAATGCTGGATTAGGTAGTTTTCCCGAAATATCTATTTCCGAAGTTACAAATATCGCATCAACAATGCGAGAACAAATTATTAAAGGCATTGATCCTCTTGAGCTCAAAAAATCAATCTCCGATGAACCTTCAATCCCTACTTTTGAGGTGGCTGCCCGTAAACTCCATGCAGAGTTACTACCTGGTTGGAAAAATAAAAAACACGGTAAACAATGGATCACTACACTGGAACAATATGTATTTCCTACCATAGGTTTATTAAAGTTGGATATCATAACTCCAGCCAATATTGCAGATGCATTACGCCCTATCTGGCTAACTCGCTCAGAAACAGCATCCCGCATAAAACAACGTATCCACGCAGTTATGCAGTGGGGATGGGCTCATGGCTATTGCGCAGCCAACCCTACTGATGTCGTTAACCATTTATTACCGCAACAAATCAGCGCTCATGTACGTACCGAGCATCAACCTGCGATGCCTTGGAAAAGGCTACCTTTATATATTCGCACACATATATACCAACCCGAACGTTACAATGTTACCCGAGCAATACTGCTATTTATCATGTTAACAGCCTGTCGTTCTGGCGAGGCTAGAGCGATGCAATGGCAGGAAATTGATTTTAAACGAGCGGTATGGACAATACCCGCAGAACGTATGAAATCAGGGTTGCAACACCGAGTGCCATTATCTGAGCAAACTTTAGCGCTATTGAACAATCTAAAAGGCGTACATGACACACTAGTTTTTCCATCACCTAGAAAACAAATTGTGCTCTCCGATATGGTTGTCACCTCATTTCTTAGACGAACCAAAGCCCCCAGTGACACCAATGGTCGCGTTGCAACAGCACATGGTTTTCGCTCTACCTTTCGGGATTGGTGTTCAGAACATGGCTATTCGCGGGATTTAGCTGAACGGGCACTTGCACATACCGTTAAAAATAAAGTAGAAGCGGCGTACCACCGCACTGATTTATTAGAGCAACGAAGACCCATGATGCAAGCGTGGGCTGATTACTTGTTGGCTCAACATTAACTCTAAATGCTGTAGGTGTTGTGCCTACAGCACATCAAATAAATACACTATTTTTTATTCGTTTTTTTTGATTTTTTCCTTCTTTTGCTATTTTCTTTTTTTACTGCGTGACTAAAGGCTCTTTTAATATCAGGCTGATTCCAACGTGTAATAGAATAACTGAACTCAGTTTCAGAAAAATTCATACTATTTTTAGGATCAATTTGCTGTACACAACCCCATAGCTCACCAGCAATCGCATCTGCAGCTTCTTTTTTACTTTTCCATGAAAAGCCTAAGAGAACCTTTTCATTTAAAATGCGTATTGCTTCCGAGCGGATCTTAGTGTGTAAATCAGATTTAACGCTCCCGCCTTTTATTGCTGCGGTCGTGCGCTGCTCTCTTTCCGATACAGTTCTCACCATCTGATTAACATAACCCATCGAGCCGATGCATTCATGAATTAAAATAACAGCACGTTCTAAAAAAATTAATGAAATATCATTATGTTTTCCCCAACAATGACGACCTAACCAATAAAAAACAGAAGACCAAAGAATTTTATCTTGGAAAATATCATGTGGCTCACGCCACGACCTCAACTGTTCTTCAAGCACAAAAATAGAAGCCCTCTGCAACAAAAGCGTTAAATCTTCTCGACTGTCCGTATACTGACTAAGAATTGCAGTGACGGTATTTTGGGTTAACTCGTGATCCTTTTGAGCCAATACATCCCTGTATAGCTCGCCAGCCTCATACTCTAAGTTAGGAAATGAAGATAAGCGCTTTCTAGCATGACGAAAATCCCTTAAATACTTCTTCAAAAGAAAATAATCGAATGACCCCATAACAGTAACTCCCCTATTCATTAGCCTTGTTTTAAAAATGGAGTACCTCTTGCCTAAAAAAACATTTTTCCGAGCAAAAAGCCAATAAAAAAACTTATTTTTCAATAAAATAAATGCAATTTCATTTTAAAAAAAAAACTTCCTAGCTCCTGCATGTTCATGCTCATTATATTTCGTTATGCTTTTGATCATCCAAAGCACACCAAGAGGTATTAACCCATGATAAACACATCCAATATTAAAATATTGCGCTTACCGATAGTGTTACAACGCATTGGTATTGCACGATCAACGCTATATGACTGGATAAACCCAAAATCACCACGCTATGACCCAACGTTTCCAAAGCAAAAGCGCTTGGGACGCCAATCCGTTGGCTGGGTTGAATCAGAAATAAATGATTGGCTACTTAACAGACAATCAGTTTAATTTAATTCACTATAGCAAATAAGGAGAATAGATTAAAAATCTTCATGTTATTTTCTGTGATTACACAAAAAAATAAAAAACTAAACAGTTAATTTATTGAATTTTGATGATTCAACCATGACTGTCTTCATTTATATATAACCCAGAGAAAAGGATAATTATCATGTCCCAACGGATTTCTATTACCATAAAAAATGAATCAAGCCTAAAAGCTATTGATGAATACTGTCATAAAAATAATTTAACACGCTCCGCTGTAATAGCGAACATATTAGCGAGTGCTTGCCCGCTGTTGAATGAAATAAATCAACATACACAGATAGTTAATGAATTGGAAAACCAGCTATTTAATCCTAAAAAAAACTCACAAAAATTATGGGGAGACACCCCCGTATTTTCACTACCTGAATACTTATTGGATATTTGGCAAACCCACGTAATAGAAAAAGGGATCATTATTGACAAACATGCTTACCCTCATGCTTATAAAAGCCCCAAAATAGGTTTAAAGGAAAAGAAAACCATTCAAGAAACATTGAATAGCTATATAGATTCACCATATATTAAAAAGGCCATTTTTATTTATACAGACAGGCATGTTCACTATAAATTACATAAAGCAGGTGGGTTTTCAAATACAATATTAATTAGAAATACTGAATACAAAAATTACCTATTCGATTTTAACGCAATTATTCACATCCCGATAAAGGATATTGTTTTCCATGGAATAGAGGCAGCATTCAAAAAAAACCAAATAATATTAAAAGAAAGTTATGTCGCTTTTATTCCTATTTATCACTCAAACAATCAGTGTGTTTTAATTGGTGTGATAGATAAAACGCAAGTAAATAGAAAAATAGAGAGCAGTCCAGATACGATTATCATAAATCCAATCTAACCGTTCATTAATTCGTTTTATGACCCTTAAGGTGACAAAATGAGCCATTATGCATATTTTAGAATCGTTCAAAATAGCAATTTTAGTCTACAAGAGGTTGAGCAATGCCTAAACGATATCGCTGGCATCCATCCAATAAAAAGAGAACATATTATTTTAGAACATCAATCAATAACGGATGTCAATGAGCTACCAAGTCAATTGATGTATTATATTGATAGGGTATTTACACCTGATGATACCTTAATTACAAGAACACTCCATGATTTGGGGAATAACACACAACAAATCGCTTATGTTATACAACGCTGCCAATCTCTGGGGATGAAATTACTCTTCCTCAACGACTTAGGCCAAAATGTATTTTCGCTAAATGTCCCTTTAGCCGAAATACTCAATCAATTAAAAAACATTGAGGATAATTATGAAAAAATGAAACTCGATAGACGACATGCGATTGCATTACAACAAGGAAAAATATTAGGACGCCCCGAAGGAAGTGTTTATAAACAAGCTATTTATGAAATGAGGTGCAAAGGATATAAACAACGAGAAGTCGCTAATCATTTTAATATTAGCCTTTCTACCGTGAAACGATATTGGAAAAAAAGACTATTCGAATAGCACTAACTACAGAGTGATTATTTATCAACCAATTCAGTATTGGTGGGGGATTATCGATATTATTGATGTTGGAAAGGTAATATATATTACCAATAACACAACCTGAATAACTAACTAATATAACTTACACCGTAGATATCAATATAATCCAATACTGACTGTAACCTAATATCAATAATATCAGCTTAGCCAGAGGTCAATATCTAAATAAATACGTCATTATTAATCTATAGATTAATAAATCTATGCCTGTTAAACAGGAATAACACAATACTCAATAAACCATAAGGGATCAGATAACCACATTATCTGTCCTTTATCACTACCAACATTCATACGAAAGGGTCATTCCAAATGACCCTAAGGGATCATTATGTCTAAAAAAGAATACAACCCGGGTTACCAAGGTGCGATTGCAGAAACTTTAGATTGTGCCTTACAAGCCTACCCTCGTATTACTGTGATACGAGTAGATCTCCATTTCCCTATGATGGATGAATATGGGGATATGCCAAACTGTTTTCCTAACACAGAAGGCTCTCCTATCACCCGTTTTATGAACTCCTTAAATGCAAAGCTTAAACACGATCAACACCGTAAAATAGGTCAAGGGATACGCGTTTACCCTAACCGTTTACGTTACATCTGGGTAAAAGAACTCGTAGATGGATACCTCCCTCACTACCACTGTGCATTAATCTTCAATAAAGACGCCTACTATCATCTAGGAGACTATGACTTAAATATACCTAGTTTACGGACGATGATTACCACAGCGTGGTACAGTGCGTTACAGCTCGAATTAGACCCTATTATTGATACTGGTCCATTAGTTCACTACCCTGAGAACTGTCGGTACTGTTTAAATCGAGAAGCCTTATCCTTTAGCGATGACTATAATACCGTAATAGAACGATTAAATTACCTAGCTAAAGAATATTCTAAACACTACAGTTCAAATTACCGTACGATAGGCTATAGTCAGTATTAATAATACATATGGTGGCCTTAGGGCCACCTATGCAATTAGGTAATATTCACACTGGCAGTACTGCGTAATCTATCGTTATAACAAACTAATATCACACTCAACGAACGTTACTATCCAATACCGAAGAAAACAATTGGACTCACTTCTTTCTAATCCACTTCGATTTGAATATTTTGAGGAAAAATCATTACAATGATAGTATAAGCAACATTGACACATCAAACTAAACAGTAAAAAAACAATGAAAATCAATTCATTAATAATAAAAATCACATGGAAAGAACACTAGCGACTACTAGCTAATCATTATAGCCCGTTTAATAAGTGAATATTAAATACGTATCAGCGACATAACGTGGAAAATCGGACTAGATTATGTTTTTGTACAAAAACACGCTATGAATACTTTAAAACGCTAGATAAGCTATGTGAATTATTTAGTTACGCGCTGAATCAATCATTATAATGTTATAGGCAACAAATCTATCATCTAAAGGTTAAGGGACCCAAATGGCCATTAAGAAAAACGAACTATACTCCTCACTATGGGCCAGTTGCGACGAATTACGCGGTGGGATGGATGCCAGCCAGTACAAAGACTATGTACTGACCATGCTGTTTATGAAGTATGTATCTGATAAGTATAAAGGCGACCCATACGGTATGATTGTCGTACCCCAAGGTGCCAGCTTTGATGATATGGTTGCGCTTAAAGGCGATAAAGAAATCGGCGATAAAATAAACAAAATCATCAGTGCGTTAGCCGAAGAAAACGATCTCAAAAGTGTCATCGATGTCGCCGATTTTAACGACGAAGATAAACTAGGAAAAGGCAAAGAGATGATTGACCGCCTTTCCAAGCTGATAGGCATATTTGAAGGGCTAGATCTCTCTTCCAACCGCGCGGATGGTGACGATTTATTGGGTGATGCTTACGAATACCTAATGCGTCACTTTGCGACTGAGTCAGGTAAGTCCAAAGGCCAGTTTTACACCCCATCCGAAGTTTCACGCATTCTTTCGAAAGTGATTGGTATTGATAGTAATACCCCGCAAGACGCTACCGTTTATGATCCAACTTGCGGTTCAGGTTCATTATTATTAAAAGCGAGTGATGAAGCACCGCGTGGCTTGAGTATTTTTGGCCAAGAAATGGACAACGCCACCAGCGCCTTGGCTCGTATGAATATGATCCTACACAACAACGCCACCGCGAAAATCTGGAAAGGCAACACCATTTCAGATCCACAGTGGAAAGAAGCCAACGGGCAACTGAAAACCTTCGATTTTGCTGTCGCTAACCCCCCTTTCTCCAACAAAAACTGGACTAACGGCATTAATCCTAAAGAGGATGAATTTGATCGCTTTAGCTGGGGAATTCCCCCAGAAAAAAATGGTGACTACGCCTTCTTGTTGCATATTATCAAAAGCTTAAAAAGCACGGGTAAAGGCGCCGTCATTCTCCCCCACGGTGTATTGTTCCGGGGCAACGCCGAAGCGCGTATTCGTGAAAATCTGATTAAGCAAGGTTTTATCAAAGGAATTATCGGTTTACCTGCCAACCTATTCTACGGCACGGGTATTCCTGCCTGTATTATCGTGATCGACAAAGAACACGCACAGGCGAGAGAAAGTATTTTTATGGTCGATGCCAGCAAAGGCTTTATCAAAGATGGCAATAAAAACCGCCTGCGTAGTCAGGATATTTATAAAATTGTTGAGGTATTTACCAAGCAATTAGAACAACCTCGCTTTAGCCGGATGGTGCCATTAAGCGAAATAGTGGCTAATGACTACAATCTAAATATACCGCGTTATATTGATTCCAGTGAACCAGAAGACTTGCACGACCTCAGTGCCCATCTACAAGGTGGTATTCCCAATCGTGATATCGATGCCTTAGAACACTACTGGCAGATATTCCCAAGTATTCGTGCGACCTTATTCAAACCAGCACGTGAAGGTTATAGCGAAGCTTTAGTTAAAGCCTCTGAAGTGAAGAATACCATTCTAAACCATGATGAATTTAAACAGTTTGCGACGAATAGCTTGCAGCATTATCACGCTTGGGCTCGCGCATCTAATTTAGCTGAGATCAGTGTAGGTGATCAGCCTAAAGCGTTAATCGCTGAAATTGGCGAAAGTTTGTTGCAAAGCTATTCACAAACACCATTGCTGAGCAAATACGATATCTACCAGATCCTGATGGATTACTGGAGTGATACGATGCAAGACGATGTGTACGTACTGGTACAAGATGGTTGGTCTACAGGTAAGGTATTGCGTGAGTTAGAAGTCAAAAAAGGTGAAAAACTGAGAGAAACGCCTGACTTAGTGATTGGTAAAACCAAGTATAAAGCTGAGTTGATCCCCCCTGCACTTATCGTGGCACGCTATTTTGCCGATGAACAAACTAAAATCGATACCTTGCAAAGCAAACTTGATAGTGCCAGTCAAGAGTTAGAAACCTATCTTGAGGAAAATAGCGGTGACGACGGCCTACTTAATGAGGCATTGAATGATCAAGACAAGATCACCAAAGCCACAGTCACGGCACGTTTGAAAGTTGCCACTGACCCTGATGAAAAATCAGCATTAAAACAAGCTCAAAAGCTGTTTGATAATGAAGCCGATGCTAAAAAAGCGCTAAAAAAAGCCCAAGATGCCCTCGATTTAGCGGTGTTTAAACAATACCCGAAACTGAGTATCGACGAAATTAAAACATTGATTATAAAAGATAAATGGCTGGCAACGTTGCAAAGCAATATTGAGGCTGAAATTGAGCGCGTGACTCAGCAACTGGCTAATCGCGTTAAAGAGTTGGAAGAACGCTACAGTGAACCATTGCCGGATATTACTAAATCGGTAGAAGAGCTGAGTGAGAAAGTCGCAGGCCATTTAAAAGCGATGGGTTTGGAGTGGTCACTATGAGCGTTGAAGTAACAGAAACGGGTTTAAATCTTATTCCGGCTGGCTATAAGCAGACGGAAGTTGGGGTGATCCCTGAGGATTGGGATGCTGTATGTCTCGGAGATATTTCAGAAGTTCGCATGTGTAAACGCATACTTTCAGGACAAACTAAAAAGATAGGCGCTATACCATTTTTCAAAATAGGTACATTTGGAGGTGAGCCTGATGCTTATATTACACACTTTCTTTATAAAGAATTTAAAGCTAAATACTCATTTCCAAATAAAGGTGACATCTTAGTTTCTGCAGCAGGAACGCTCGGGAAATCTGTAGTTTATGATGGGAAGCCTGCATATTTCCAAGATTCGAACATCGTTTGGCTCGAAGTTAATAAATATAAATTACTTAATGAATACTTATATCATTACTACAAGATAATCAAATGGGCGTCATCAGAAGGCAGTACTATCGCTCGGTTATACAATGGAATCATTCGTGCATCAATAATTGCTCTACCTAAAATTAACGAACAAATCGCCATAGCCACTGCACTATCCGATGTTGATGCGCTGATTAGCGAATTAGAAAAACTGATCGCAAAAAAACAAGCTATCAAAACTGCCACTATGCAGCAGCTCCTCACAGGCCGCACCCGCCTGCCGCAGTTTGCCTTGCGCGAAGACGGTACGCCAAAAGGCACCAAGCCAAGTGAATTGGGAGAAATACCGGAGGATTGGGAGATTCTTGGGTTAGGAGCGCTATTTCAGCCGTCGGTGTCGAAGAAGCCTATCAAACCAAAGAGTTTAGTGTCTTTTGTAGGAATGCAAGATGTCACAGAACAAGCCCAATTATCGACTCAACACTTATTGGCAATTGAAAATGTAAAAAGCGGGTTCACTTACTTTGAGCGCGGAGATGTTCTGGTTGCGAAGATAACTCCCTGCTTTGAAAATGGTAAAGGCTGCCATACTGAGACTCTGAGTACTGACATTGGTTTTGGTAGTACCGAATTTCATGTTCTGCGAGCTACTGATAACTCGGATTCGAGATTCATTTATTACTGGAGTAACAGAAATGTATTCAGGAAATCCCTTGAATCGGAGATGGTTGGTAGTGCAGGCCACCGAAGAGTACCACTGTCAGCAATAGCAAAATATACAATTCCAGTTCCACCAAAAGAAGAGCAAACCGCCATCGCCACCATTCTCTCTGATATGGACGACGAGATTCAGGCACTGGAACAACGCCTTGGCAAAACCCGCCAAATCAAACAAGGCATGATGCAAGAGCTGCTGACGGGTAAGACTCGGCTGCCTTATGACAAGGAATAAGGAGTGGCTGCTATGGCCTTTGTTGCGGAGCAACTAAAACAAAAAAATACGCTGGATAAACAAGTAATACAGGTGAAGACGTTAGTTTCTTTACCGAACATCTCTATTCCAGCCTATCAACGGCCTTATAAATGGACACATGCAAATCTAGTTGACTTGTTGAGCGACTTAAAAGTATATCGGGATAAATCGGCTTATCGCTTGGGTTCTGTGGTGTTTCATAGGCACTCAGACTCAGAAAGTAAACTAAAAACGCTCGATATTGTTGACGGACAACAGCGCACTTTAACCTTAGTACTTCTGGTTAAGGCGTTGTTAGATGAGCGCTTGGATGACCTAAAGCGGCAAGATGTTAAAGACACACTCGCCTCACTTGCTGTGCCGATTGATGCATTTTTAAATCGACAAACCTTTAATAGTGATATTTCGCACCGAAATTTGCATCAAAACTTTATGGCGGCAAAACGTGCTGTTGCTCGCAGTGACTTTACCGATGCCGATATCGATTTTTTACTAAACCGCTGTGAAGTGGTTACCTTTGTGCTTGATGATGTGTCAGAGGCTTTCCAGTTTTTTGACTCGCAAAACGCCAGAGGCCGAGATTTAGATCCTCATGATTTGTTAAAAGCGTTTCATCTGCGTGAGTTTTCAGAAAGCGAAACTGAACTTAAAGCTGACTCGGTGCGCCATTGGGAAAGCCTGGAAAGTGAACAGTTGGCGCGACTGTTTTCCAACTATTTGTTTCGTATTCGCAACTGGGCACAAGGTAAATCGGCACAGTATTTTACTAAATCAAAAGTGGGTTTATTTAAAGGAGTCAATCTTGATCAGGTAGGGCTTTACCCTTATGTGGAGCCGCTTCGAATCGCTCACCATTTTGTTGATGACTATAACGGCCAGTACCAACGCCATATTGATCACCAACACATGAGTTTCCCTTTTCACCTTGATCAGATGATCATAAATGGTAGGCGTTTTTTTGAAATGACCAGCCATTACCAACAAAAAATAGCTGAGATCGTAAGCGATGAACGAAGTAGAAAAGATAAGGCCAAGGTTAGTGAAGAAAAACAGAGCATTCGCATACTCGGCCATGAGCTAGAGCCCTTAGCTTGTAAGATTTTATATACCATAAATACCTACCGCTCTCGAACCCGCACAGGGGATGGCTATGTGCGCACACTGTTTGATTGTGCGGTGATCTTTTATCTAGATAAGTTTGGCGCACATCAGCTTTCGCAAGCGATAGAGAAGCTGTTTATTTGGGCATATAGCTGCCGATTAGAAATGCAAGTCGTCGGTATAGAGCGCATGGATAAACACGCTCTGACACATAATGTCTTTGAACGTATAAAGCAAGCGGTGCAACCAGCTGATGTTTTAAATTGGCCGTTAGCCACACTTAAAAAGTCTGATTGTAAGGGAACCAATCTTAGTGAAATTACCGAGCTGTTTAAGGAAATGAAGTACTATGAGTAATGTTCGGATGCCATACACGAAATACAATGATGGGGCTGATGGTAAAGCAATTGCCAGCTTTAAGGTTAAAAAATTACTTTGTGATGCAAGCCAATATGTCGTCCCTATGTATCAACGGAACTATGCGTGGGGTGAGGGTGAAATCAACCAACTGATCCAAGACGTATTGGATTATCAACATAGTAAACCAGATCAAACCTACTACATTGGCACGTTGGTCGTGTTTGAGCGTAACGATGGCAGCTTTGAAGTGATTGATGGGCAACAACGTTTTACCACACTTACCTTATTAACCTTTGCTCTCAAACGCTTATATGCTGCAGGCAAAGTGACTGTCGATATGGGCTGGTACACTACTCCTAATCTCAATTTTGAAAGCCGCCAAAAATCATCGGATACCTTTGCCTGCCTAATTCAAGGCGTTGCACTAGAACACTTAAAAACCGATGACTACAACCTCGATGTGGTGAATGGTTTCTCTTTGCTAGAAAAGGGCTTATTAGCTTTGGGGGATAAGCTTGAAGGATTTTGCCAATACCTTTACGAAAAGGTAGAAATAACCCGAGTATCTGTGCCCAAAGATACCGATTTAAATCATTATTTTGAGGTAATGAATAATCGCGGTGAGCAGCTAGAAAAGCACGAAGTCGTTAAAGCAAGGTTAATGTCGGTGTTAAATGAAATCACTGACCCCTATGAGCGTGAGCAGAGTATACAGCTGCTAGGAAAAGTGTGGGACGCAACAGCTAATATGGAACGTTACGTTCAATACGGCTTTAACCCCGATGAAAGGCATAATATTTTTGGTAACGATTGGGGACAATTTAAACCAACGTGCTACGCTGATTTAGCTACAAGCATTTGCGAAGCAACTACTCAAAAGAGCGAAAACACTCAAACCATTTCGCTGACGCTCAATGAGATATTGGCAAAGCCACCTCAGTCCTCTTCTAGCGCTGATATAATGTTTACACCAGAGCGCTTTAATAGCGTCATTAATTTCTCTAACTTCTTACTGCATGTTTTACGAGTGTTAACAAAACAGGATATCGCGTTGGACGATAAGCGTTTGTTAGAGCAGTTCGACGCCTACTTGAAAGAAAATGGCAGTAACAAAATTAACGCAGTTAAAGACTTTGTATTCGCGCTACTCAAGTGCAAATATCTTTTTGACCAGTACATCATTAAGCGGGAATTTAGTGATGGCAAAGATAGGTGGAGCTTGAAAAAGCTGCATTCTTATAACGCTAAGAATCAGAGCTACATTAATACTTTTGGTGGCAGCGAAGAACAGGATAATGAAGATGGCTTTGAAGGGATAAATCGTCAGATTTTAATGCTGTTAAGTGCTTTGCATGTTTCCACACCGACACTGGTTTATAAGCACTGGTTAAATGGTGCATTGTTCCATTTGTTTGCTATGGATGAAATTACGCCTCGTCTTTATTTGCAGAAGCTTGAATATTTATCTCGTCAATTTGTATATGGTCGTTTTTTAAGTGCATCTCCTGCTGATTACTACCAAATGATTTTTCAAAACAAAGAATATTCAGCATTTGATCCAAATAATCAGCAAGTATTAGTAAAGCTGCGTTATGGCGTAATTGAAAATAACTTAGTGTTTAACTATCTCGATTACTTGTTGTGGTGTGAGGGAAAACTAAACAAAACGGATGATGTGATTACTCAGTTTGAGTTTACCTTCCGAAGCTCTGTTGAACACTTTTATCCGCAGCACCCACTTGATGGGCATCATGTACTGCCGGATGCTGATTTGCATCGCTTTGGTAATTTGTGCTTGATTAGCCATAGCAAAAATTCAAAATTAAGTAACTTACAACCCACCGCTAAGCGTGATCATTTTAAAGCGGCCATCGCAGATAAAAGTATTGATACCCTAAAACTGTATGAAATGATTAAGTTGATGAATGCTGATGGAGAATGGACAAAAACTCAAATAGCTACGCATGAACAAGCCATGTTAATGGTGTTTTTTAAGGACTCGAATAAGGGTTTTAGCTATGAGTAATGTCGGTCAACGCGAACGTGCTACCCAAAATCGTATCGTCCAGTTTTTTCAAACTGACTTAGGCTATCGCTATTTAGGCGATTGGCAGGATCGCGCTAATAATAAAAATATTGAAGTGGATATCCTCGTTAATTGGCTAAAAAAACGCGGTGTCAGCGAGGCGTTGATCAATCGTGCTATTCGCCAATTGGATACGGCAGCGGCACTGGGCGAAGGCAAAAAGCTCTATTACGCCAACAAAGAGGTTTATCGCCTGCTGCGTTACGGCGTGAAAGAAAAAGAAGGTGCTGGCCATCTTAATGAAACCGTGTGGCTGATTGACTGGAAAAACCCAGAAGCAAACGATTTTGCCATTGCCGAAGAAGTGTCCATTAAGGGCGAGAACAAAAAACGCCCAGACATAGTGCTGTATGTTAACGGTATTGCTCTGGGCGTGATTGAGCTGAAACGCTCTTCGGTGTCTGTCTCTGAAGGGATTCGCCAGAACCTCGATAATCAGAAGAAAGATTTTATCCGTAACTTCTTTACCACCATGCAACTGGTGATGGCGGGTAACGATACGCAAGGCTTGCGTTACGGCACGATTGAGACACCAGAAAAGCACTACCTTGAGTGGAAGGAAGATTGTACCAACCCATACGAACATAAACTCGATTTTCACCTGAGTCGCGTGTGTAACAAAGCGCGCTTGCTGCAAATTATCCATGATTTTATTGTTTTCGATGCGGGTATAAAAAAGACCTGTCGCCACAATCAATTCTTTGGTATTGAAGCGGCAAAACGCCATATCGCAAGGCGGGAAGGCGGCATTATTTGGCATACGCAAGGTTCTGGCAAAAGCCTCACTATGGTGTGGCTGGCCAAATGGATACGTGAGAATGTCAAAGACGCTCGTGTGCTGATCGTGACTGACCGTACTGAGCTGGACGAACAGATTGAAAAAGTGTTCACCGGTGTCGAGGAGGATATTTATCGCACCAAAAGCGGTGCTGATTTGGTGGCGACGCTCAATCAGCCCAACCCTTGGCTGGTATGCTCTTTAGTCCATAAATTTGGCCGACAGTCTGATTCTGAAAACGATACCGCGACGGATGAGTTTATTGCCGAGTTAAAGAAATCCCTACCATCGGACTTTAAAGCCAAAGGCGACCTATTCGTATTTGTTGATGAATGCCACCGTACTCAATCGGGCAAGTTGCACGAAGCGATGAAGTTCATTCTGCCAGAAGCCATGTTTGTTGGCTTCACCGGCACCCCCTTGATGAAGAAAGACAAGAAAAAATCGGTTGAGGTATTTGGCCCTTACATTCACACCTATAAGTTTGATGAAGCTGTGGCCGATGGCGTTGTGCTCGATTTACGCTACGAAGCACGAGACATCGACCAAAATGTCACGTCGCAGAAAAAGATCGATGAATGGTTTGAAGCCAAAACTCGCGGCTTATCTCGATTAGCGAAAACCCAGTTGAAACAGAAATGGGGCACCATGCAAAAGGTGCTGTCCAGTAAATCGCGTTTGCAGCAAATTGTGAACGATATCTTGCTGGATATGGACACTAAGCCACGCCTGATGGATGGCTACGGCAATGCCATGTTGGTCTGCTCTAGTGTCTATCAAGCTTGTAAAGCTTATGAAATGTTCAGCCAAACAGATTTAGCCGGTAAGGTGGCTATTGTCACCAGTTTTCAGCCGACTGCTGCGAGCATTAAAGGGGAAGAAACCGGTGAAGGCTTAACGGAAAAGCTCTTTAAGTACGATATTTACCGCAAGATGCTTGCGGATTACTTCGAGCAACCGGAAGATAAGGCCGCAAACCGTGTTGAAGAGTTTGAAAAAGAAGTTAAAAAACAATTTATTGATGAGCCAGGGCAAATGCGCTTATTGATCGTGGTCGATAAGTTGCTGACTGGCTTCGACGCCCCTTCGGCTACCTATTTGTATATCGACAAGCAGATGGCTGATCACAACCTGTTTCAGGCCATTTGCCGCGTGAACCGCTTGGATGGCGATGATAAAGAATACGGTTACATCATTGATTACAAAGATCTGTTCCGCTCGTTGGATAAAGCGATTTCTGATTATACTCAAGGCGCATTTGATGGTTATGACAAGGAAGACGTTGCAGGGCTGCTGAAAGATCGTTTAGAGCAAGCTAAGCTCGATTTGGATAATGCGCTGGAAATGGTGCGCGCCTTGTGTGAGCCGGTAAAAGCGCCACGCAATACGGAAGACTACATTTATTATTTTTGTGGTAAGTCAGGTCTGAACCAAGACGAGCTCACCGAGAAAGAAGCACTGCGTTTAACGCTTTATCAGAACGTTGCCAAACTGCTGCGTGCGTTCGCCAATATCGCCAATGAAATGCCTGATGCAGGCTATTCTGCGCAAGATGTAGACTTGATAAGAGCAGAAGTTGCTCATTTTGAAAAAGTCCGTGACGAAGTAAAACTGGCCAGTGGCGATTTGGTAGAAATGAAACGCTTTGAGCCTGCCATGCGCCATTTGTTAGATATGTATATTCGTGCGGATGACAGCGAAGTACTGATGGATTTTGAAGAGCTAGGGCTAATTGAGCTCATTGTCGAAAAAGGTGCTGATGCCGTAGAGGCTTTGCCTGAAAGTATTCGTAAGAATCAGGAAGCCATGGCCGAAACCATCGAAAATAACGTTCGAAAAATTATTGTCGATGAAAATCCGGTTAACCCTAAATACTATGAACAGATGTCAGTATTACTGAATGAACTGATCGAACTTCGTCGACAAAAAGCCATTGAATATCAAGATTACCTCGAGAAAATTCGCGAACTCGCTGCTAAAGTGGTACGTCCTGAACAAATAGCATCTAATTACCCTGCATCAATGGATACTAATCCCAAACGTGCTTTTTATGATAACTTTGGCAAAGATGAATGGCTTGCCACCAAAATTGATAGTGCAATTCGTTATACGAAGAAGGCCGACTGGGTTGGAGATCGTTTTAAAGAACGGGAAATTGCCAATGCCATTCGAGAGGAAACAGCTGATTATGAATTGGATATTCAGGCTGTAATGGAACTCGCTAAAGCTCAAAAAGAGTATCAATGATGACGATGATTGAAATTGGTTCAATCGCAATACAGTTGAATCGTAAAGCAATCAAAAATTTACATATCAGCGTGTTACCACCAGATGGTCGTGTACGTGTATCTGCACCTGTATCTATGACAGAAACAGCTATTCGTATGGCGGTGATCCGTCGTATCCCTTGGATTAAACAGCAGCAGAATAATTTTATAAAACAACCCCGCCAATCAGAACGCGAAATGGTCAGTGGAGAATGCCATTACTTGTGGGGTCGGCGCTATCGCCTCAATGTTGTAACACATGTAGGAAAGCATGAAGCCAAATTAGGCCGTGGGCGATTACATTTGTATGTAAGCCATACTGCAACTGCTGAGCAAAAGGCTTTAGTTCTCACTGAATACTACCGTGATGCACTTAAAAAGCGAATAGCTGACTTGTTACCTATTTGGGAAAGCAAAATAGGTGTCACTGTCGACGCTTGGGGCGTGAGAAAAATGAAAACCAAATGGGGCAGTTGCAATACGCAAGCAAAACGTATTTGGTTAAACTTAGAACTCGCCAAAAAACCACCAGAATGTTTAGAATACATCCTAGTTCATGAGTTAGTTCACCTACTTGAACGTAAACATAATGAACGATTTAAAGCCTATATGGATAAGCTACTTCCTGATTGGCAAGAACGCAAAGACTTGCTGAATAAAGCACCGTTGGCTTACAGCCATTGGTTGTACTAACTTTAATTCGAAACTCTACTCAGTATTATAAAAAATCTCAGATATATATTATCTCCTTGAATAACTATAATTTTCTTTTATTTCAAGGAGTAATATGTATCACAACGCTCACTTTAAAATCCTCCTATCGACTCTACCGACTTCATTCCAAACCTCTTTTTTCAACCAATTCAATCACCTAATCAACTATTCCCCCACCATTGGTCTAATGGGTAAAACAGGGGCTGGAAAATCCAGTCTGATAAATGCGCTGTTCCAATGCCAACTATCGCCTGTGAGTGATGTCTCCGGCTGCACACGCCAAGCGCAACGCTTCAGTATGACGGTGAACAACCATACACTCACCTTTATTGATTTACCCGGTGTGGGGGAAAGCCTTGAGCGAGATAAAGAGTACCACCAGCTATATCGTAACTTATTACCAGAACTGGATTTAATCATCTGGGTACTCAAGGCGGATGACAGAGCATGGTCTTCGGATGAACAGTGTTATCGCTTTCTCACTGAGCAATGCGGTTATCAACCTAAGAGATTTCTATTTGTGCTGAACCAAGCCGACAAGATAGAGCCCTGTCGCCAGTGGGATGAACAGTACCACCAGCCATCCGCTGAACAAACAGCTCACTTACTATTGAAGCAGAAAGCCGTGATAACAGCATTTAAGCCGCATCACCCTGTGATGACGGTTTCTGCGGCAGAAGGTTTTCAACTCACTGAATTAGCTGAGCAATTAATAAAGGCGTTACCGGCGCAAGCCAGTAGCGGGGTAGCTAGGCAACTGAACAGCGCTTACCGGACGCAATCGGTGGAGAACGCCGCACGTAACGATTTTGGGCAATGCGTCAGTGATATCGTCGATACTCTGATAGATATCCTTCCCCTGCCTGCATTAATAAAAGGAACGATGAATACAGTCAAAAATAGCATCGTATCCGTTGCTAAATCCCTGTGGAGCATATTCTTTTAGCTTCTTACATTAATACAACATTGATGACATCAAGCGCCAGTCCTTAACGGGATTGGCGCTTTTTTATTTCTTTTTATTGGAGTCTCAACTTATGAATCATTCAACCGAATCCGCTATTGCAATGACACTCGTCCCCAATGAGCAACGCCTGGATTTTTGGATCAACCACTTCGGGAGCGTGAAAGGCTGGACCACCTTTGAAGTGGTCATCTTTACCACTATGGGGCAGTTTTGTGATGACTATCAGGGTGGATATTGGGAATATTGCACCTTATCCAATGGTGGCGCTTTTATTTATCCCGATTTACCTCAAGAGACACTGACGCTGTTCAACCCACATAACGGTAACGAAGCCAACGTCAGTTGTGAAGCCGCAGGCATTGCCGTGTGTTTGATGATGTACAGTTTATGGTCATTTCAAACGGAAAGTGACACCCTCGTCGATCGTTTTTATCAATTGCGTGATTATGCGGCGCAACACCCAGAACGTTCCGCCATTTTCCATCTAATCGATTAACCACGTCCTTATTTACGCCTTCGCATTACCTATCCACTTCATTTTAAAGGAAATTCATTATGACTCGCTTAGCGTCCCGCTTTGGTACGGCGAATAGCATTCGCCGTGACCGCCCGTTAACTCTCGAAGAGTTATTTCGCACAGTACCCAGTGTGTTCTCTGAAGAAAAGCATGAATCTCGTAGCGAAAAGTATACTTATATTCCTACGATTACCTTATTGGATAGCCTGCAAAAAGAAGGTTTTTATCCGTTCTTTGCATGCCAAACTCGTGTGCGAGATGACAGCCGTCGTGATCATACTAAGCATATGTTACGGCTCCGACGTCATGACCAAATTACGGGTAGCCAAGTGCCTGAAATCATCTTACTTAATAGCCATGATGGTTCAAGCAGTTATCAAATGTTACCGGGCTTTTTTCGCTATGTTTGTCAAAATGGGCTGGTTTGTGGCGATACCTTTGGGGAGGTCAGAGTTCCACATAAAGGTAATGTCGTCGATAAAGTGATTGAAGGGGCTTACGAAGTGTTAGATACGTTTGATGCTATCGCTGAAAAACGTGAGCAAATGCAGTCCTTACTATTACCGCCACCAGCACAACAGATCTTCGCCCAAGCCGCTCTCATGTATCGTTATGGCGAAGAACATCAACCGATCACTGAAGCCCAAGTGTTACAACCTCGCCGCTTTGAAGATAAAAAAGACGATCTTTGGACAGTGTACCAACGTTTGCAGGAAAATTTAATCAAGGGAGGATTATCAGGCAGGAATGCCAAAGGTAAACGCGCTCGCACGCGTTCAGTGAATGGAATTGATGGGGATATTAAGCTCAATAAAGCGTTGTGGGTACTGACAGAACAAATGCATGCTCATTTTGCTGGACGCGAACAACTATAGCCACAGTATACGTTAAATAATTGGATCTTACGGTGAACGCGATGAAATTATCAGAACGGCAACTAAAAACCTTGAGTAATGTGAAACTCAATTATGGCTCACTCTGCAACAAAAGGACACTCAACTCGCTGGAGAAAAAAGGAATGATTCAATGGAATACATCAAACCATTGGGTCTTAACGGAGTTCGGTTTTCATATCTATAACATGAGTAAACGGCGTTGCTTATAAAGCGTTAGCGCTAACATAAAGACTTATCCCGTATTTTGGTACTTGATAATATCGAGCATACCAACCTATTCAAGAAAGGAGAGCATTCTTTAAACATCATTTTATTCCCTTCCATTTTGACTCACTTTCTCATCAACTCTTTTTCTTATTTAAGCACCGAAACAACAGTTGATCGATTACGCCGATCGATAACCGTTTATTGATAGATACGATCGATATTACCGATCGTATTTCAATTATTGATAGGTAAAACAGATCGATTAAGTTAAACTATCTCACGCTAAATTATCTTTATGTCAGTGATATTAAGGTGATTGAGTCAAATCTTTCATGCCTTCCACTGATATAACGCGATTCAACCATACTTAATGTGATATTGATTAAAAGGAAATCAATCATGAAAAAAGCGTTTATTGTTTCCGCCCTGATGGGGTGCATTTCATTACCGGCATTCGCGAATACGGATGACGGTAAAACGGGAATTTATGTCACGGGTAAAATGGGCGCATCCATTGTGCAAATGTCTGGCCAGCAGTTTGTCTACAGCGGCTATGCTGATGCCGGTGATAATGGTACCAAAAATGGAGATAGCCATCGTACTGGCGTATTTGGCGGTGGACTTGCGTTGGGTTATGACTTTTCCAATCAGTTTGATATCCCTGTT
This sequence comes from Providencia sp. PROV004, assembly GCF_011045615.1. Lineage (NCBI taxonomy): Bacteria > Pseudomonadati > Pseudomonadota > Gammaproteobacteria > Enterobacterales > Morganellaceae > Providencia > Providencia sp. PROV004. The sequence goes on along the minus strand of NZ_CP042859.1, from coordinate 885,844 downwards.
CGCGCTGAATTGGAATTTATGGCGCGTGATAAAGTGAATTCAACCTACAACATCCGCGACCGTGTGCGTAATGGCGTACATCAAACTCGTGATATTAAAAACCAAATCAAACTCAATACGTTAATGGTCAATGGGTACTACGACATTAAAAATAGCTCAAATTTCACGCCGTATATCTCTGTTGGGCTAGGCTATGCGGCCGTGGATTTTAAAACCACCCGCGCTGATGCTTATACTCCAGGGCTCTCTTTGCATGATACTCACACGCATACCGCCAATAACTTTGCCTGGAGTGTCGGTGCGGGGGTGAACTATGCCCTCAATGACGATTGGGATATGGGGCTGAGTTATCGCTATTTAGATGCCGGAAAAGCCGACATCACGACAGCGGTGGGTGATGGGGAAAATACGTCAAAAATCAAAGTGAAGGCCAACGATATCATGCTTGGTCTGACTTACCGTTTCTAATCTCTGTCATTCAGCCTTAAAGATTACCCTCAACTTACCTAGCCAACATGCCTTTTTGATGTTGGCTATTTTATTGATTAAACAAAAAAATAACCACGGTTAAATTTCAACCACAAAAAAATTGTAATAAAAAGAGGTAAAAATGAATTCAATTAATCATATTCGTTTAGGTGTTGAACGAATTTTTTTCATCATTAGCTTAGTGCTAGTATTCGGTTTTACAGTCATCATCGCCAATCACTATAATATCGACCCATTTATTGGTAAGCCCTTAATGTATCTACTGTATTACCTTATCGCGATGTTAGCTCCACTCTTGATTTCTCAAATATTGTTGTGGATCATTTATGGGTTTATGGGTATCCCTTTCCGTTTAATGCTAACGCGAAAAATTTTGGCATTTGTCTTCGCTTTCATCGCCTCTTTATGTGTTATCTACTTATTGCTCATAGGGATTATTCCTTTTATGGTTTTTGACCATGCTTTAATTTTTATACTTTATGAATACTTTTTTATTTTCCTTCTTTTCGCCTGCCTTATCGGACTGAGCGCTGGCGTTATTGTCTATATCCATACCGTTAAAAATGTATCCCATCCATTTCAATACCCGCATCCTATTTTCCGTTTAATGACATTCTTAGCGCTATACCTTGTCATTATGAATGCCTTAGCGATAGGCATTGGCAACCAAATCAATCTCAATATCATGGTGATTCTAGCGGGTACTATCGCAGGTTATGTGGGGTATTGGGGGTATGGCTTCCTACAACAATACACGGCAACGCGTTCTCGGAAACTCAGGATAACCCTGTCAACAATCATTTCCCTTGTTATCTTAGCGCTACTGGTACTCCTTAACGTTCTATTGCCTAACCGATTAAATATGTTCGGATTATTCCTGCTATTTTTTATCGAACTGGCTATTGCAATCACATTAGGTCGACTCACCTATCAGAAAAACAATCATCAGAAAGACGGTTCAACAATGAGGATAAATCATGACTAAATACGTATTTATTTTCATGGTGTTTTGCCTCAATTTTACCGCGAGCGCCTTTAACACGAATGTATTTGATACCGCCATCGATAAAAGTGGTTTTACACCAATGTGTAATAACCAAGCGATTGCCGATAAGGATTGTCGTGTTGATGATTACCTCGAGGGACGTTATGTCGTCACGAGCACAGTGAATCTGGGCGCTAAATGTGCCTTCGTAATTGCCGAAGTGATTGATAGTCAAACCAACCAACTATTTAGTACATCAACTGGCGATTGTGAAGACGGCCCTCTCGATACCTATTACCGCTTATCCCGTATTAACAAAAAAGTGTGGCTGGATGCTTACAGTCAAGGAAAACACATTGACCATGTGGAGGTTATCTTTCAATGAAAAATCGCACATTAAATAGCCTTCCTTTTGTGGGAATTATCGCAATCGTCACATTGGGGATTTATTTCGGCAAACAACCTAAGCCAGCCTATCGAGATTGTGTTGAGTTCAGCTCATCTCCTGCCAATACGCTTCAGGTTTATGATCAACCCGATAGAGCTTCCAAGTCTATCAACTATCAGCCCACATCAGGAAAAGAACAATTCTGGGTCGCTAAACGAACAGCTGATGAACAATGGGTACAACTCTACCATGCCATAACACTTTTTGATGATTTACCTGAATCAGCTAAACTCGGATGGGTTAGTACCACGAACATAAACACATTGGGGATATTTGAGTGCATGACTAAGAATTAGCACTCATGATAAAATAATAATTGAAGGTGGGTAACCTCACCTTCATTATTGTCCATCTTAATTAGAGTTCACTATATACCTGTATTGCGTCCAATACTCACTAATGCAATTGAAGGAGAACCAAAATAAAATGGCATACTGGATGGCATACCATAATAACCTCAAAAACAAAAACGCCATGCTAATCAATAGCATGGCGTTGCAATATGGCGGAACGGACGGGACTCGAACCCGCGACCCCCTGCGTGACAGGCAGGTATTCTAACCAACTGAACTACCGCTCCTGATGTTCCCTGCTGGGAACGCCATGCATATTACGAATACTTGAGGACCCCGTCAACACTTTTTCTTGTTAAATCGCACAGTTGAACAGTTTTTAGCCTTGAGAGGCTTTTCTATCCATTTTCCTAAGCAAGTATAAATAATGAAATCAATTATTAGTGTAAATTTTCAGCTTCATCAGAAGGTTGGCGCCAAAGACAAGGTTTGCCGCCTTTCTTATCAACAATATCCAACCGAGCTTCATGAGCAATTATTTCTTCATCAGAAGCAAAAATCACTCTAAGACCGCTCTGAGGACGTTCAATCCTTTGAATTTCATACTCTTGCTCATTATTAGCTGATTCTGAATCCATCGAAAATGATAATGAAGTTTGCCCGCCCGTCATTGCCAAATAGACATCTGACAGAATCTCAGCATCGAGTAAAGCCCCGTGCAGTGTACGCTTAGAGTTATCAATTAAATAACGGTCACATAACGCATCCAAGTTATTCCGTTTACCAGGAAAAAGTTTGCGAGCCAATACTAAGCTATCAGTGATAGTACAAAATTCTTGCGTAGGCGGAATACCTTTATTGAGTTTACGGAATTCATAGTCCATAAAACCGATATCAAAGGGGGCATTATGAATAACAAGTTCTGCACCACGAATAAATTCAAGGAACTCATCCGCAATGTCAGCAAAAACAGGTTTATCTTGTAAAAATTCATCACTTATCCCATGCACTTCAAATGCCTCAGGATCCACTAAACGGTCAGGTTTAATGTACACATGAAAATTACGCCCTGTGAGTCGGCGGTTAATCACTTCAACCGCACCAATCTCAATTATGTTGTGCCCTTCATAATGAACACCGAGTTTATTCATACCGGTTGTTTCAGTATCAAGGACAATTTGTCTGGTTATCACCGTGCTCATAATGTTTTTTTGTGTCAAACTAGAAAGGAACGAATAATATAGAGTGTAACAGAAATGACAAAGCAGGTAGAAATTTTCACGGATGGTTCCTGTTTGGGCAATCCTGGCCCGGGTGGATATGGCGTTGTTCTACGCTACCAACAACATGAAAAAACATTGAGTGATGGATATTTTTTAACCACGAATAACCGCATGGAACTACTTGCAGCCATCGTTGCATTGGAATCACTAACAAGGCCTTGTGATATTATTTTAACCACTGATAGCCAATACGTACGACAAGGAATCACACAATGGATCCATGGCTGGAAACGAAAACAATGGCGAAAAGCGGATAAATCCCCTGTCGTCAATGTTGATTTATGGAAGCGCCTTGATGACGCCATCCAACGACATACAATTGATTGGCGTTGGGTTAAAGGCCACGCAGGCCACCCTGAAAATGAGAAATGTGATGAACTGGCTCGAGCTGCCGCGTCAGCGCCGACTAAAGAAGATACAGGTTACCAGCCTGCACAAAACTAAGAAGGGTCGTCTATCTTCATTGATTTACTGATCTCCTTCGCCGCACCGAGTGCTGTTCCAATCTTAACCTTCGGTTGCTTGAATTTTAGTGGTGTCGGAGTCAGTGGATAAGTCCGTTTCCGCGCCACAATCACGCTTAAAGCCCCAATTCCCCCACAGTTTTTATTCACTCGTCTTTGTGCACTCAACCAAGGAAATATTTGGCAATTACGATGATACAAAACTTCATAGTTTAATAAGCTTAACCAATCAAATACCCTAACAGAGGGGAAAAAACGGCTACAATAAGGCTGCCGTTTACGTAAAACAGGTACGAGTTTCGCCATTCCGACAAGACTGAAAGGGTTAAAACCTGAGATGATTAGCCAGCCATCGTCGATTAACACCCGGTCAACCTCCCGTAAAAGCCAATGAGGATCATGGCTATATGCCAAACAGTGAGTCATTAGACAGGCATCTATCGATTTTTGGGTTAATGGTAATGCCTCGGGCTTTGCAATAAGATTAAAACGAGGATCACCAGTACCAACATTAAATTGGTGGGAGATTAAGCAGCCTTCGGTATGGATTTCAGTACTTAAATGGCCTAACTTAAGCAAATGAAAGCCAAATATCTTCGGCCACCAAGGGCTAAGTTGATTTTCTATGGCTTGACGATATTGTTCTCCAAAAGGAATGTCAGACCAACTAACTGGCATTTGAATTTTTTTATCAATACGCGCAGGCTTCATGAAATTCCCCTATTAACTATTAACAAGTATCGAGGTCATTATGGAGTTAATTCGAGTACCAGCTTTAAACGATAACTACATTTGGGTTTTAGTCGATGGCCACCAACAGTGTATCATCGTTGACCCCGCAGAGGCAGAGCCTGTGCTTGAAATAATTACAGCTAAACAGTTGACGCCTGTCGCCATCCTATTAACTCACCACCATAATGACCATACAGGTGGTGTAAAAGGGATTTTAAGCAAATTTACAACTCTTCCTGTTTTTGGCCCAAAAGAAACCCAATCTAAAGGGGCGACAGAAATAGTCGAAAACGGTGATAAGGTCATAATTAACGAGTTCAACCTACAAGTTATTGCATTATCAGGCCATACTTCTGAGCACATCGGCTTTTACCAAGCACCTTATTTATTCTGTGGCGACACGCTGTTCTCTGCCGGTTGCGGGCGGATATTTGAAGGAACACCGGAACAAATGTTCGAATCTATCCAAAAAATTGCTGAGCTTCCTGATGAAACCTTAATTTGCTGTGCCCATGAATATACTTTATCTAATCTAAAATTTGCACACCATGTATGGCCTGAAAATGAAGCGATTACACAATATTTACAAAAAATAACGCAAATACGTGACAAAAATCAACCAACAGTACCTACTACATTGAAAACAGAGAAAAAAATAAATATTTTTCTGCAATGCGATAACCACCAATTACAGAAAAAACTCGATATTAATGTACAAAATCCACCTTTAAGAGCAGTTTTTACCCTGTTGCGTCAATTAAAAGACCAATATTAAAGTTTAATGATTGTCATATCGGGGTGGGATAAGTATTATTGTTCGACTTTTAAACATCAAAATGAAGAACAATAGAAAAGAATGAAGATAATCGCGACGCTTATCGCCATTGTTCTGTTGGCCGGATGCCAAACTGCCCCGAAAAAAATTAAGCAGAACAAAACTCCAACTAATCATACTATTGAAACTGTTGCATCACACAACCAAGCAGCCAGCCGACAATTACCTAAAGTCGACTATGACCTATGGGGCTATATTAGTGATGAACTAAAAATGGATATCCCTGATAAACCTCAAATTAGGGAACTCGCAAATAGTTATTTAAATAAACAACGTTTTGTCTACGATGTGGCATTAAGAGCTGAGCCATACATGTACCTCATCGTAGACGAAATTAATGAGCGCAATTTACCTATGGAATTAGCTTTAATTCCTATTATTGAAAGCTCATTTAATCCTAAAGCAACTTCTCCTGCACAAGCTGCGGGTCTATGGCAAATCGATCCTATCACTGCACGCTCATATGGACTAAAACAAACACAATGGGTTGATGAGCGCAGGGATGTGGTTTCTTCAACTAAAGCTGCTTTTGATCTTCTCGAAAACTTAAATGTTATGTTTGGCCACGATTGGGAGCTCACCCTTGCTGCCTATAACTGTGGAGAAGGCTGTGTTCAAAATGCTATCAAGAAAAACGAAGCTGCCGGGCTACCTACTGATTTTTGGTCACTCTCATTACCAAAAGAAACTAAACAATACGTACCAAAAATCTTAGCACTTAGCCAAGTATTGAAAAATCCTGAAAAGTACCAAGTTAATTTGCCAACAAGTAATAAAAATCGAGCACTCACTCAAATCGATGTTGGTCAACAAATCACGTTATCTCAAGCCGCTGAGTTGGCTGGGTTAACTGTTGAATCGGTAAAAACGTATAATTCTGGTTATACACGCGGCATAACATCGCCAAGTGGCCCTCATTATATTATGTTACCTACAGCAAAAGCTGAACAATTCAAAACATCACTCTCAGACGAAGATGTTTTAAACACTATTCGTTTAGCCGCACAACAAAACCAACAGATAAAAACAGCACAACCCACTGCAATTTCTAGCGCGCGTCAAAATCGAGCTAAAATAGCTACATATAAAGTACGCAAAGGCGAATCTGTCGCGAGTATTGCAAAAAAATTCAATACTACCGCCAAAAATATTCAAAAGCTAAATGGGTTAAAAACTGCGAGTGTTATCAAACCAGGACAAGTATTAAAAGTTACGAGCTCAGCGCCTACTGCAAGTAACCGTAAGGCAAAAACCTATAAAGTAAGAAAAGGCGACTCCTATTATAGCATTGCGAAACGTCATGGCATAAAGCTCAATGATTTAATGACTTGGAATTCAGGTGTTAAAATGGCAGACCTGAAACCAGGGGTAACCTTAAACCTCTATCTTTAAGTTATTCTCATCAACAAAGCTTTTGTCTATTTCAGGCAAAAGCTTTTTTATTTTTAATTCTCTTATTAGTAAAAATAAATTATTTGAATGAATTAAATAGGAAAATAATTTTTATAACATCTTTTGTATAAACACTTCATATTCACTGTACTAGAATAACTGATGGTTAAACTATAATTTAAATACTTCATAAAATTGAGTTTAAGCAGAACATACGCGACCCAGCCCCCAACAACTTGCTAATAAACTAGAAAAAGTAGTTTATTGCTGGTGACATATGTGATAATAATGCTATTATTATATCGCGGCTAGTTTAGTCCGAGCTGCCAGTCCGTATTCGAATATCGCTTATGTATTATATTAATAATCTTCGAAAGTTTAACGAACTAGCAATAATCTTATATTTTTCAATATATTAACATGCAACCTTTTATATTGAACATAGGTGCTTTAATTAGTTAACATGACATTATTGATAAAAAATACACACAGCAAAAGTCAGATTCGCCTGCGGAGGTGATTATGGATGAATACTCACCCAAAAGACACGATATAGCAGAACTAAAATACTTATGTAATAGCCTCAATAGAGACGCTATTTTAAGCTTACAAAAAACAAATACACACTGGATTAATGATTTAAGCTCCCCGCAAAGCGCAGCCTTGAATGAACTTATTGAACATATCGCTGCATTTGTATGGCGGTTTAAAATCAAATATCCAAAAGAAAATCTTGTTATATCACTTATCGAAGAGTATCTCGATGAGACCTACGATTTATTCGGCAGCCCAGTCATCACGCTCAGTGAAATTATAGACTGGGAAGCAATGAATCAGAGTCTTGTCACTGTGTTGGATGATGACCTAAAGTGTCTAACCAGCAAAACCTAAAGATATTATTTATCTTTAGCTCAACTACAAAACCGTATATAAATAAGTAATTTTGCACAAAAGAAAGGGTATTATGACCAAATCTGATTATCTGATGCGTTTAAGAAAATGCACAACAATTGAAACTCTTGAGCGTGTCATTGAAAAAAATAAGTATGAATTATCTGATGATGAGCTAGAGCTATTCTATTCAGCTGCAGATCACCGCTTAGCTGAGCTCACAATGAATAAGCTTTATGATAAAATTCCAGCTTCTGTTTGGAAATTTGTTAGGTAATATCTTATTAACACGCACAGATAGTGAATGGTTGTAGCCGGTAAATCCCCTTATCGGCTGGACGCAATGCAATTATCGTTTTATTATTGGCATTATAATTATGCTAATGGAAATTTATTGCTTTTAATTTTAGCATATCAACTTTTCTTATTACAATAATCAACAATGAATGTTGTATTCTTAACCTTTCTTTTTTAACTTCAGAATTTATTTGAGATTTAGAGTTTAATTAACAATTATAAAATATAATTAAATAACATATTTATAATAAATTAGAATATATAGATGAGAGGAAAGGCAAAGGATGCTGAGTTGGGTGGGAGCCCTGCCAGCGACATCCCGGCACACACGACCCCTGCTATGGCTGCTTCCTTCCGGACCTGACCAAGTTAACAAGTTAGCGTTGCGGGAGAACCAACAGAGCCCCCATTGATTGCTTCTTTCAAAGCAGGGGCATTATGCTTGATAGTCATTGAAATAGCAAGAAACCCCTGACCAAGTGACGTTTTATTACACAAACTCATATAAAAATAGCGACTCAACTAAAAAGTCGCTTATTGGCTAGTTCGCAGGTACCATCAACAATTCAACATTTTTTGTGACGCCATTATTGATAACCTCTACAACGCTATCACTAATGTATAAAAGTTTTCCATTCGCGTTCACGGTTGCATTAACAACTAGCGAGCCTTCCTGCCTAACTTCATTTTTTTGGTAAGTTAGTTCAAAAGGAATGGTTGGACGATTATTCACTGAATTGTAATATTTTTGAGATAATATCAGTGCAGGTAAGTCCGCAACCGTTGTATCTGCCAACGTAATTGTAACAACTGCGTCTTCAGGTAAAACAGTATCCTGTAAAATCACCACACGGCCCTCGATTTTTCCTGAATCGACTGTCTGGTTATTATTACTATTTTGAGCATTAAGTGCTTTTTCGCTGGGCTTGGTGCTATTCCCTTCACAGCTAACCAACGTTAAAATCACTAATAAGCTAACAATATAGCGAAAAAACTTCATAGTTATTACCTATAACACAATGTTTACTAAAACATTTTAAAATAATCGGAATAGACAAGTCATTTTCTGATGAGGGAATAATAAAAAGTATAACTAATATTGGTAGAATAATACATTTATATTTCCAAATGTAACAATACGTAACCCCAATTTATTCGCTAGTAATTAATCTACCTATTCAGGGTAAATAATGGGAAAATACCAATATCTCATTTACGTATAACTGAACTAAGATGACTATGAGCCCAGAATTACAGAATTTAATTAGCCTAATTGAACTCGAAAAAATTGAAGAAGGTATTTTTCGTGGACAAAGCGAAGACCTTGGTTTACCTCAAGTTTTTGGTGGACAAGTTGTTGGACAAGCCATGTATGCAGCGAAGCAAACCATACCTGAAGAAAGAGCGATTAATTCTTTTCATAGTTATTTTTTACGCCCAGGCGATAGCTCACGTCCCATTGTTTATGACGTGGAAATTTTACGCGATGGCGGAAGCTTTAGCGCACGCCGAGTAAGTGCCATTCAAAATGGTAAACCTATCTTCTTTATGACCGCATCATTTCAATCTCAAGAAGAAGGTTATAGCCATCAGAACTTAATGCCAGATGTACCACCACCTACAAAATTAATTTCTCAAGATGATATTGTTCAAAGTTTGGCTGATAAATTACCAGAAGCAGTTAAAAAGTATGCTCTTCGGCCAACTCCTTTTGAATTTCGTCCCGTTGAATTTTACAGCCCATTCGATGCCGCACCTCAAGAACCATTTCGTTATATTTGGTTCAAAGCGAAAGGGCAACTGCCTGATATACCTTCACTACACCACTATTTATTAGGTTATGCCTCTGATTACAATTTCCTTCCTGCCGCATTACAGCCGCATGGTAGAGGATTTATGGAACGCGACTTACAGGTTGCAACTATTGACCATTCAATGTGGTTCCATCGCCCATTTAAAATTGATGACTGGTTACTGTACGCTGTAGAAAGCCCTTCGGCATCAGGTGGGAGGGGTTTTGTGAAAGGACAAATCTATAATTTACAAGGTGATCTTGTTGCAACTGCAGTCCAAGAAGGCGTAATTCGTCAACGGCAACCTCGTAAATAACCGCTATTTAAAGTAAGTGATTACTTACTTAGAAAAATATATTAGTCAGTTTAAAAAGGTAATGGCAGCCAGCAATAAGCTGCCATTATCAATTTACATAAAACACAGTATTATCCTGTAATTATCTTTACATGAAGGTTAATTGTAGGCACTTTCACCATGAGAAGTAATATCTAAGCCTTCCCTTTCTTTTTCAACATTAATTCGTAAGCCTGACGTTTTCTCTGCAATTTTAAATGCGATATAAGCAACAATTGCAGTCCAAACAACACAAACTAGGATGCTAACGGCTTGAATTCCTACTTGTTTCATCATCGTAATACCTTCCGCATAGCCACTTCCGCCTAATACCGTTGAGGTAAATACCCCCGTGAGTAAACACCCTAAAATGCCACAGACTCCGTGAACGCCAAAAACATCGCAAACATCATCAACTTTTAACCGACGTTTTAAAATCACTACCCCCCATAAACCTGCCAATCCAGAAAGTAGTCCGATGATTAATGCCCCGCCAACACCCACAGTACCCGCAGCAGGCGTAACACCGACTAACCCAGCCAAACACCCAGAGCAAGCCCCTAATAATGAAGGTTTCTCCCTGAAAAGCCATTCCGCTAAAGTCCACGATAAGATAGCGCCTGCCGCAGCTGCGATAGTGTTCACAAACGCGAGTGCAGCAATACTATTTGCACTTCCAGCCGAACCTGCATTGAAACCAAACCAGCCAATGAATAATATGGAAGTTCCCATAAATACCATAGGTAGGTTATGAGGTTTAATGGCTTCTTTCCCTAACCCGGTACGATGCCCCAGTAAGTAAGCACCAACTAAGCCTGCAACAGCCGCATTGATATGAACAACCGTACCTCCAGCAAAATCTAATGCGCCATCTTGCGATAAAATACCACCTCCCCACACCATATGTGCCATTGGCAAATAAGCAAATGTAGTCCAAATAAGGGTAAAAATTAGAATTGCAGAAAATTTAATTCGCTCTCCTAATGCACCAATCACTAATGCAACCGTTAAGCATGCAAATGCACCTTGAAACACGACGTGAATAAATTGAGGGATCGGTCCAGATAAGCTTTCTACAGTAATATCTTTCAACATGATCTGGCTAAAACCACCGATAAAATCATTTCCCTCACTAAAAGCTAAACTGTATCCATAAACAATCCAAATAACAGACACCAAAGCAAAAATAACTGCAGTTTGAGCCATCAAAGAAAGGACATTTTTGCTTCTTAGTAGCCCACCATAAAATAATGCGATACCTGGCAGTATCATAAAGATAACTAAAGCAGTCGCTATCATCATGAATGCATTATCCGCTTTATCCAGAGCTTCCTCTGCAGCAAACACGGTTATTGGAAAACCACCCATTAATAAGAATAAGTATTGGAACCCTTTGCGCATAGTTGTTCTCCTACAGTGCTTCGTCTTGTTTTTCACCTGTACGAATACGTACCGCTTGTTCTAATGACAAAATAAATATTTTTCCATCCCCAACTTGGCCCGTATAAGCTTTTTTTTCAATTGTTTCAATTACCTGCTCCACTAACTCATCAGAAACGGCTATTTCCATACGTACTTTAGGTAAAAAGTCGACAGTATATTCAGCACCTCTGTACAACTCGGCATGCCCTTTTTGCCTCCCAAACCCTCTAACTTCAGTAATGGTAAGCCCTTGAACTCCAATATCTGATAACGCTTCTCGGACTTCATCTAATTTAAATGGCTTAATGATCGCGATGATATATTTCATGTTCACTCCTATAAGTCAGGTGAATAAACTGCTCAATGCTTTGAACAGCACTGACGTTATAGCAAACCGTGTGCCAAAATATATTTATTCATATAATTCAATAAGAAAGGGCAAAATAAAAAACCACTCGGATGAGTGGCTTTAGAGGATGCATTATAAGAGTGCAGAACAATTAACTAGGTATAGCCTCAACTTCAGCATCACTATGGGCATTCAGTGATTCCCCAACTTGTTGCAACTGGTACATTTGATAATAGCGTCCTTTTTGTTGCAAAAGCTGTGAATGCTTACCTTGCTCAACAATTGCACCACGATGTAACACAACGACTTGATCAGCATCGACGATCGTCGATAAACGGTGAGCTATCACAACTAGAGTAGTATGTTGGCGGATCATACGTAATGCTTTTTGTATCGCTTGCTCTGTTCCTGAGTCAATGTTCGCGGTTGCTTCATCCAAAATTAAAATTTTAGGTGTCACCACAAGAACTCGAGCCATCGCTAGTAATTGTCTTTGCCCAACAGATAACGTATTTCCTTGTTCTCCGAGCACGGTATCTAACCCATCAGGTAACTCACGAACCAACTCAGCAAGCTGAACAGTTTCAAGAACTTCCCAGACTTTATCTTGGCTAATTTCACGTCCTAATGCGACGTTATCAAAAAAAGAAGCGGCGAGAACAACAGGGTCTTGTTGCACCATTGCAATACCATTACGTAATACTTGATGAGATAGTGAACTTAAATGACGCCCATCTAATAAAATATCCCCTTCTTGCCATGGGTAATATCCCATAATTAAATTTGCAATGGTACTTTTACCACTTCCTGTATGGCCGACCAACGCAATAAAATTATGATCAGGCACTTGTAAATTAATGTCTTTAAGCACAATGTTGTTATCACGATAGGCAAAGGATAAATGGTTAATTGAGATTGAACCACCTTGTAACGGCTCAATACTTGCGCCATAGCCTTGTTGCGGGCTATCCATTAATTCAAAAACACGCTCACCAGAAACAACGGCTTGCTGCAACATTGACTGCTGAGAAGTTAATTCAATGAGCGGTTCATTCAAGCGGCCTAAATAATTAATAAAAGCATATAAAACACCAACACCAATGGTGGTCGTTCCTTCGAATCCAAATAGCAATAGTAAACCACATAATACTGAGGCAGAAAGTAAGCTCAACAATGGCCTTAATAATAAGCCATCAAGCTTTAATGCTTTCATTCTTGCAAAATAATGGTCTTGGCTAAGACTTTGCATTTTTTCGCCAAATCTAGCTTGCTGGATAAATTGCTGAATAACTGTCATTCCATTAATAACTTCATTAAAACCGTTATTAATATCAGCAAGATAAGATCTCACACGACGTACAATCGGTGTGCTTAGACGCTGATAAACAAGCATTACCACAAATACAGCAGGAAAAATCATCACTGCAATTGATGCCATACGCCATTCCAATGAAAACATGGCAACCAGCATAGCGCAGATCAGTGCTAAGCTACGAAACACGGTTGGTACAACCATCACAAATAGATCTTTAATAACCTCAGTATCATTTGTAACTCGTGAAATTAACTGACCAACTGGCTGCTTATCAAATGCACTTAGAGGCTGCCTTAGAGCAGCATTCATCACATCTGTTCGTAATGTTTGCACTACCCCCACAGAAGCTTTATTAAATAAAATAATTTGATAGTAATGTAATAGTGCAGCAATAACTTGGAGCAATATAAACCCAACAGCCATATATAAAGCCAGTGGTATGATGATTTGTTTTTTCGCTATCATGTTATCAATAAAATAACTGATTAGCAGAGGCCCACTAACTTCTGCAATAGCAGCTAGCCATAGCATTGCAATGGCAATAGCCATGGTTCCTCGGTACGCTTTTCCATAAGCAAGTAAACGCTTAAGTGCTGGCCACAGCGGTTTCTTTTGGCTCATAGATCACCATCCAAAGCTGCTTCAATCTGTTGATATTGATACATATCTTTATACCAACCCGATTGCTCAATAAGCGCGTCATGTCTACCTCTGCTAACAATAGCACCTTGAGATAGCACTAAAATATTGTCCGCCTCTACCAATGCAGATAGACGATGGGCGCTGATGATCATGGTTCTATCTTGTCGCCAATGGCTTAAATTTTGTAAAATTGTAAACTCAGTCTGCCCATCAACGGCAGAAAGTGCGTCATCTAGCACCAAGATTTCCGCATTCTGCAAGATAGCCCTCGCAATAGAAATTCGTTGTTTCTGCCCGCCTGATAACATGACGCCTCGCTCACCAACCTGAGTGGAATAGCCTTCAGGTAAACGTAAAATATCATCATGTACACAAGCAATGCGTGCAGCCTGTTCAATTTCTTCTTGAGTGGCATCAGGTCGCCCAAGCGCGATATTGCCTGCGACGGTATCTGAAAACAAAAATGGAGACTGATTTACGATAGATAACCGAGCACGCCATTCATCTAAACGAATTTCGGGTAACGGTAAACCTTGATAGAAAATAACCCCTTCCGTAATATCAAATTGACGTTGTAATAACGTCAACAATGTTGATTTTCCAGATCCTGTTGGCCCACATATCCCTAAAAATTGCCCAGGTTTTAGGTCAAACTTAATATCATGTAATGCTGTTCTCGAGGTTTCTGGATAACTAAATTTGATGATATTTACATTCAAATTTCCCTTTTCAGGCTGTAATGAATGCGAACCATCCTGAATGACTAACGGTTCATTGAGTAAACTAAGAATACGGCTATAAGCTGCACTACCCCGTTCAACGATATTAAACATCCATGCGAGCGCTAACATCGGCCAAATCATTAACCCTAGATACATCACAAAGCTCGTTAATTCGCCTAGCGTCAGTGTGTCGTTTAATACCATCCAGCTTCCCCCTGCAATAGCGAGTAAGTTGGCCATACCAATCGCCATAAAAATAGTGGGGTCAAAACGAGCATCAACTTTAGCAACATGCATATTGCGACGCCCTGCCTCGGTAGCTACCTGTTCAAATTGATTTGATTGATGATCTTCGAGGCCAAAAGCTTTAATCATGCGAATACTTGTTAAACTTTCTTGTGCATGATTATTTAAAGACGAAAATGCCCCTTGGGCATGCTTGAAACGCTGATGAAGCTGATCCCCATAACGTTTAATGACTAATGCCATAATTGGCATTGGAATAAGTGCAAGTAAAGTAAGCTGCCAACTAATTTCAACGCTCATCATAATGAGCACCGCACACCCCATCACTAATGAGTCAACTAATGTTAAAACGCCCTCTCCTGCAGCAAACACAACTCGGTCAACATCATTCGTTGTGCGTGCAATTAAATCTCCCGTTCGGTACCTAAGGTAAAATGCTTGGTTTTGCAGACTTAGTTGCCGATAAAATTTTTGTCGTAGTTGTACGGCTAACTTATAAGAAGCACCAAATAACCATAAACGCCAGACATAGCGCAAACCATACACAACCAATGCAATCAACAGCATGACTAAAACATAAGTGATCAATTGCTTTGTCGACATTGCCCCTTTACTAATTCCATCAACAACAACACCAACAATGCGTGGGGGAACTAATTGTAAGATAGCAATGATAATTAAAAAGCAAACAGCGCCGAGATAGCGCCGCCATTCACTCAAAAAATACCAACTTAGTTGTGAAAATAATCGCACGTAATACTGCCTTGAATATATTGATTTATTGATGCCTAAGAATGAGAGCCCGTAATTATCTAAGTTATTACAGGGTTAATCAGGAATAGGCAATACTGTCGTATACTTGATTTTTTCCATTGCAAAGCTTGAAGTTACATCGATTAAACCATGAACACCATTAACTAACTTTTTATAAAACAAGTCATATGATTTCATATCATGAACTTCCACTTGCATAAGATAATCATACTCCCCAGCCATACGATAAAACATCAGAACTTCAGGAAGTTGACTAACAAAAGAAACAAATTGCTCATACCACTCACTATTATGATGCTGTGTTTTAATTGTCACAATCACCGTTAAACCTAAACCTAACTTCTCACCATCGAGTAAAGTGACTCGCCCTCGAATATAACCTTCATCTTCAAGCCTTTTTAATCTTTTCCAGCACGGAGTAGAGGTTAAATTAACAGCTTCCGCAAGGGTATTTAAGGATAAGCTGCTGTCATTTTGCAATAAACAAAGCAGTTTTTTGTCTATTTTATCTAACATAATTACTCTCTTGGCTTGGGTGTAAGTGCTTTTATCGTTATTTTATTAGCTGTATAACTATATTATGCAAAATTGAATAATTAAAAAACAATAAAAATGTTACCAAATACCATGATTATAGAATATTTTTATACAGATAACCAAATCAGCATATAAATAGTCCTTCAATCAAACTAATTTGATAAAAATAGAACTATGAATTACATCCCAGTATCGCTAACATGCTTTACTCTCTTTCCATCACATTTTGATAATGATATATCACCAAGGAGTACCTATGAAACGCGCAGTTGTGGTTTTTAGCGGAGGCCAAGACTCAACAACCTGTCTTATTCAAGCTTTGCAAAACTATGATGAAGTTCATTGTGTTACTTTTGATTACGGCCAGCGCCACCGTTTTGAAATCGAAGTCGCACAGAAATTGAGCGTATCTTTAGGTGCTACAGCACATAAAGTGTTAGATGTCACATTACTCAATGAATTAGCAATCAGCAGCTTAACTCGAGATAACATCCCAGTTCCTGATTTTTCAGAAAGCGAGTCCAGTACTTTACCCAGCACTTTTGTTCCAGGGCGCAACATTTTATTCCTCACATTAGCAGCAATTTATGCTTACCAAGTAAAAGCAGAAGCGGTGATAACCGGTGTTTGTGAAACTGATTTTTCAGGTTACCCAGATTGCCGAGATGAATTTGTCAAAGCCCTCAATCATGCTGTAGACCTCGGTCTTGCCAAAAATATTCGCTTTGAAACCCCATTAATGTGGTTAAATAAAGCCCAAACATGGGCTCTTGCCGACAGTTATGGCCACCTTGAAACCATCAGGCAGCAAACACTGACTTGTTATAATGGTATTCAAGGTGATGGTTGCGGTGAATGTGCTGCCTGCCATTTAAGGAGCAAGGGCTTAAATGAATATTTAAATGATAAAGAAGCCATCATGCTCTCATTAAAGCAAAAGCCATAATGAATTAGTCAAACACACAGCCTATCATTAGCTTATTCGTAATATTCAAGCTAATGGTAGGCTAGTTTTGAATAAAATCTTCAGAACCCACCTTGAATGACTCTAACTTCTCACGCAGCTGTTCATCGATAATAATTGCTTTATTCTCGATATTATTGATAAAAACAAATGTCACATAAGCATCTGAAACAACCTCTTGAATTCCTGCTTTAGTGCGAATAATTTGTTGATAACATACTGCGCTTTTACTGCCTATTTTGTCCATACGGGTCACCACAGTCAGCTCATCACCGAGTAAGACACCTTGTATATAATTTACATTAATATTCACCGCAGCTATTGTTAAATTGTTTTCTATAGCCCACCTAATAAAATTGCGTTTATTCATCCATTCCCAGCGGTCTGCTTCATAGAATTCTAAGTAACGTGCATTATTAACGTGCTGAAAAACATCTATATGATAACCATGAACTTTAATGTGTGTTGTCATAACTACTCCGACCAGTTTATTTTTTAATAACATAAAAATAACAAATGTACGGAAAATGTGCTGAATGA
This sequence comes from Providencia sp. PROV004, assembly GCF_011045615.1. Taxonomy (NCBI): domain Bacteria; kingdom Pseudomonadati; phylum Pseudomonadota; class Gammaproteobacteria; order Enterobacterales; family Morganellaceae; genus Providencia; species Providencia sp. PROV004. The sequence continues at coordinate 868,097 of NZ_CP042859.1, read as the reverse complement.
TTATCAAGAATAAGACTTAGCTCCCAAATTATTTACAAGATGCTTAGTTTTCTGCTTAATTATTAACCTTAAATATATTCCCCCATACTTTGTATGGGGGATTTTAGTTACAAAGTTAACTTATCTTTATTCTTTTCTAAAAATGCAGGACCTATCCCCTGAACTTCTAAAATATTCTCAATGGAATTAAAAGCCCCATATTTTTGCCTATATTCAACGATAGCTTTAGCTTTTTGCCTACCTATGCCATTAAGTTTTTCGGCAAGTTCCTCTTCACCTGCTAAGTTAATATTTACCTTGTCAGACTGCTCATGGTTAGTTGATGGTGAGTTATTACTTACTTGTTTTTCTTGAGTGACAGCCGTAGTGGCTTTTTCTGGCTCAATTTTCTTAGCCAAAGAAAAAGAAGAAAATGAGCATAATAAAGAAAGGAGCAGAACAATACCTAATCTGCATTTATTGACTGAATTCCATAACATATTTGTTCTCCTGTGTATGTTGAGACACAACGATGCCATAGAAAAATATGGAACACTTTTTAATAAAATTAAAAATACGAAAGGCCACCCAAAGGTGGCCTTCTATTCATAACGTTACAATTTTACTTGCGAAGCTGCTCGCAATTATTCAATATTCAGCACTTCAATTTTTGCATTTTCACGCAAGTTAAGCATCAAAGCTTCGTTAACCGCAGAACTCATAGCGCCTTGGTATTCACGAGTTAGTTGTTTTAACTCGTCATCCGTTGGCTGACCTAATGTTACTTTATCTAGCTGAATAACCACATAGTTATCAGACTCATCACGCGCAAGTGCGTAGCTTGGTTTACCATCAACAGGTTGTGGCATTTCCATTGTCGCATTGATAACCGCTGTTTGTGGCATTAAACGAGAAACGGTTTGAGCATCAGAGAATTTAATACCCGTGGCACTTAGAGCTTCAGCCCCTTTACCCGCTTTTAACTCAGTAAGTAATTTATCGCCCGTAGCTTTCAACTCTGCTTCGGCTTTTTGGCGTTTAACCAGTGTTTCAATTTCTGACTTAACCTGTTCAAAAGGTTCAACACTTTCAGGTTTGTACTCTGTAACACGCACAACAAATGCACGGTCACCTTCCACGTTAATAACGTCTGAGTTGATTCCTTTAGAACCATTTTTATCCACTAAACGATCGCTAAATACTTCACTGACCACTTTAGGGAAATTAAGCGCAGCAGGTGGGTTTGTTCTATCAAACCAATCCGTTGTCACAGCCTTCAAACCAGATACAGATTCAACTGATACTAATGATTCCATATCACTCGTGGCCGCTTCACTGACTTTTTGCTGTAAATCATAGAATTGCTTAATGTTTTTATCTTGAAGTAAGCTAGTTTTAATGCTTTCTTCTACTTGTTCAAACGGTTTAATAGATTCTGGCTTAATATCATCTAAACGAAAAATAACATAGCTATTTTGTGATTTAACAGGTGCCGAAAGCTGCCCTTTTTCTGTTAATTTAGCATCCACAATTTCGCTTGGCGTTGATGCAGCTTCCATCCAACCAATCAGGCCTTTTTGCCCTGCACTGAATTTATCCGTTGATTTTTCAGCGGCTAACGTTGCAAAGTCTGCACCTTGTTTTAATTCATCCAGAATATCATTCGCTTCTTTTTCAGAAGCAACCTGAATCATACTGTACTGCTTTTGCTCTGCTTGAGTATAATTTTTCAGGTTTTGCTCATAATAGGTTTTTACTTCTTCATCAGACACTGTCGCTGGTGCCATCGATGCTGCATCCATTTCAACATAGCTTACTTGCACCTTCTCAGGTGAAATAAAGCTATTTTGGTTAGCATCATAATAGGACTTTAATTCTTCTTCAGAGGCTGTTTGTTTTGCTTGAACCTCTGCTAAATCTAAAATTGCAGTGCGAATTTCACGCTCTTGCATAAATAATTCAGCATACGCTTTAACTTCAGATGGTAAAGCGAAATCCGTTCCAGTAAAAGTTTTGGCTAGCTGAGCACGTGTAAGATCTTGGCGAATTTGAGCCGCAAGGCTATCTGCATTAATGTTGTTACGGCTTAAGATCTCACGATATTTTTCGCTATCAAACCGGCCATCTGTTTGGAAAACAGGCATTGAGAAAATATATTGCTCAATTTGCTGATCGCTTGCTGAGAGTTGTAGTTCATTAGCATACTGATTAATCAATTCATTGTTAATCAAGTTATCAAGAGCTTGGCGGCGCAGTAAATTCATGCTTTCTTCATTACTAGCGACTTCTGAAAATTTATCCCCCAGGTACTCTTGTAATGATTGGCGCTCTTGTTGAAAAGCCTGCTGTAGCTGCTCTCGGCTTATTGACTGCCCGTTAACTTCAGCGGCATTATTTGCACTGTTGCCACCAAGGCCACCCATCATAACGCCACCCAACACGAATGAAAGGATAATCAGCGCCAGTATTATTTTGAGCAAAGGACTATTCGCCTTTGTGCGTAAATTTTCCATCATAAAAAGGCTTAACTCCGCTTTGTTGAATTCAATTTCCTGATAATACGCTAATCTTAACTCAGAAAGAAAAAAAAGCGCACCATTTCAATGGTGCGCTTATATATTAGCTGATTAAAGACATTCCGTCAGTTTGAGTTTTCGCAAAAATACGAGAAAGACAAACTTAAATACCTAATTAGCTATTTACAGCGTCTTTAAGACCCTTACCTGGACGGAAAGCAGGAACTTTCGCCGCAGCTATTTTAATTTCTTTACCCGTTTGAGGGTTACGGCCTGTACGTGCTGCACGCTCACGAACAGAGAAAGTCCCAAAGCCAACTAGAGCAACATCGTCCCCTTTACTCAAAGAACCCGTTACGGTAGCAACGAACGCGTCAACAACACGACCTGCTGCAGCTTTAGAAATATTCGCATCAGAAGCGATTTGATCAATCAGTTGAGCTTTATTCACTCTTATCATCCCCATATTAGTTGGACTATAAATCTCTTAATTAACTATAGCAGTTATTAGTATAGTTAATTAATGATGCAGCCGTTATATCAATCCTGATTACCAATGGCAAGAGAACAGATTGCATACAAACAATTATCAGAATCATCGTTAAATTAGCGATGAAAAAAAAGGCTGACAAGCCCTAAATTAGCTGTCAGCCTTAATTTTATACAAACTTCTTGATTCAGCTCACTCTTTTAGCTTTCTTTTTAACTACTTCAGCTCCAAAAGGAGGATTAACTAAAGCCAAAGATAAGACTTCTTCAATCGTTTTCACAGGGTGAATTTCAAGATCTGCGATCACATTTTGAGGAATTTCTTCTAAATCACGTTCGTTTTCTTTAGGAATTAATACTGTTTTAATCCCTCCACGGTGTGCCGCCAATAATTTCTCTTTTAAGCCACCAATTGGGAAAACTAACCCTCTTAATGTAATTTCACCCGTCATAGCAACATCTGCTCTCACCGGATTACCCGTTAGGCAAGAAACTAATGCTGTAGACATCGCAATACCTGCACTTGGACCATCTTTTGGCGTTGCCCCTTCAGGTACGTGCACATGGATATCGCGTTTTTCATAAAAATCGCTATTAATACCCAGTTTTTCCGCTCGAGCTCTAACAACCGTTAATGCGGTTTGAATAGACTCTTGCATCACTTCACCTAAAGAACCGGTATAGGTTAGTTTGCCTTTACCGGGCACACAAGCAGTTTCAATCGTGAGTAAGTCACCACCAACTTCAGTCCAAGCAAGGCCTGTAACTTGCCCAACACGGTTTTCTGTGTCTGCTTGGCCGTAATCAAAACGACGAACTCCCAGATAATCTTTCAGGTTGTCCGCATTGATTTCAATGTGCTTGAGCTTTTTGTCCATAAGTAGCGCTTTAACCGCTTTACGGCATAATTTAGAGATTTCGCGCTCTAAACCACGAACTCCAGCCTCACGAGTGTAATAACGAATGATGCTCATTAAAGCACTATCATCGATAGTTAACTCATTCTTTTTCAACGCATTACGTTCAATCTGCTTAGACAGCAAATGTCTTTTCGCAATATTCAGTTTTTCATCTTCTGTATAACCAGAAAGGCGAATCACTTCCATACGATCTAACAATGGTGCAGGGATGTTCATTGAGTTCGATGTTGCAACGAACATCACATCAGACAAATCGTAATCCACTTCTAAGTAGTGGTCGTTAAAGGCAATATTTTGTTCTGGATCAAGCACCTCTAGTAATGCAGAGGCTGGGTCGCCACGCATATCAGATGACATTTTATCAATTTCATCCAGTAAAAATAGTGGGTTTTTGACGCCTACTTTTGCCATCTTTTGGATCAGCTTACCTGGCATTGAACCAATATAAGTACGACGGTGACCACGGATTTCAGCTTCATCGCGCACCCCACCTAATGCCATACGTGTATATTGGCGACCCGTAGCCTTAGCAATAGATTGCCCCAAAGAGGTTTTACCTACACCCGGAGGCCCAACCAAGCAAAGGATTGGCCCTTTAATTTTACTGACGCGGCTTTGCACTGCCAGATACTCTAAAATACGGTCTTTCACACGCTCTAAACCGTAGTGGTCGGTATCTAACACTTCTTGTGCTTTAACTAAGTCTTTTTTGACTTTGCTACGTTTATGCCATGGAACCTGCACCATCCAATCAATATAGCTACGGACAACAGTAGCTTCTGCTGACATCGGAGACATCATTTTCAGCTTCTGCAATTCTGCTTCGGCTTTTTCTTGTGCCTCTTTTGGCATTTTCGCTTCTTCGATTTTACGTTTTAGCGATTCATATTCGTCTGGCGCATCATCCATTTCACCCAGCTCTTTCTGAATAGCTTTCATTTGCTCATTCAGATAATACTCGCGCTGGCTTTTTTCCATCTGTTTTTTAACGCGGTTACGAATGCGTTTTTCCACTTGCAGCAACTCAGTTTCTGACTCCATCATGGCCATCAAAAACTCTACGCGTTCAGCAATATTTGCCATTTCTAAAACGCGTTGTTTATCTGCTAATTTTAATGGCATATGAGAGGCAATGGTATCTGCCAGTTTATCTAGCTGATCTTGTTCAATTGCATGTAACGCAGTTAGTACTTCAGGTGGAATCTTTTTATTCAGTTTTATATAGCTTTCAAACTGACTAACAATAGTGCGATACAATACTTCGTTTTCTTTTTCATCAAGTGCATCTGATGATTGAGAACCCGCTGCCGTTTCATCATACGGTGCGTGTTCAGATTCACTATTTTGCTCTGTTGCCAAATACTCTGCTTGCGCTAAGAAATATTCGCCATTATCTGTCAAACTGGTAATACGTGCGCGTCGTAGCCCTTCAACGAGGACCTTAACTGTACCATCAGGCAGTTTTAGCATCTGGATAACGGATGCAACTGTACCGACAGCAAATAAATCATTCACCCCTGGCTCATCAGTCGAGGCTTCTTTTTGTGCAACCAGCATTACCTGCTTGTCATGATCCATCGCTGCTTCCAGACTGTGAATGGATTTTTCACGTCCAACAAACAGTGGGATCACCATATGTGGGTATACCACTACATCACGCAGAGGCAATACTGGTATTTCAATGCGTTCGGAACGCTCAGGATTCATAAAGCTCTCTCTTCGTTTAGCTCACGCTAGTTTAAGGGTTTCTGTCTCTTGCTTTAAAATTGCTTTCTAAAACAAGGAAACCACACCTCAGAATATAAACTATATGGGGACAAGATTTTAGCATTCAATGGCTAGTTGAACATAAAAAACAAAATGAGGGAAACCCCTCATTTCGTTTGATTAACTATTGAACGTTTTATATGGGATTAGTTATCGCCGGAAGCTTGAGCATCAGGTTTGCTATATATCAATAGCGGCTCTGATTGCTCATTAATGACGTTTTCATCAACGACAACTTTTTCAACATTACTCATTGAAGGAAGGTCATACATCGTATTTAACAATGCAGCTTCAACAATAGAACGTAAACCACGAGCTCCGGTTTTACGTGCCATGGCTTTCTTAGCGATGGCTTTTAATGCTTCCTCACGGAACTCAAGCTCTGTATTTTCAAGACTAAATAAGGCTTGGTATTGCTTAGTTAATGCGTTTTTAGGTTCTTTCAGAATCTGAATTAATGCTTCTTCACTTAATTCAGTTAATGTTGCAACAACAGGCAAGCGACCAATAAACTCAGGGATTAAACCAAATTTAATTAAATCTTCTGGTTCTGCCTGCGTTAACAATTCGCCTTCCGTTGCTTTATCTGATTCACCTTTCACTTCTGCAGCAAAACCGATACCTGAACGGGTATTTAAACGCTGACCGATCACTTTATCGAGCCCTGCAAATGCCCCGCCACAAATGAAGAGGATCTTTGAGGTATCAACCTGCAAAAACTCTTGCTGAGGGTGCTTACGTCCCCCTTGTGGTGGTACTGCCGCAACAGTTCCTTCAATTAGTTTCAGAAGTGCTTGTTGCACACCTTCACCGGAAACGTCACGGGTAATTGATGGGTTATCTGATTTACGTGAAATTTTATCAATTTCATCAATGTATACGATACCACGTTGGGCTTTTTCAACATCGTAATCGCATTTTTGCAGTAATTTTTGAATAATATTTTCAACGTCTTCACCAACATAACCAGCTTCAGTTAATGTCGTTGCATCAGCCATTGTAAATGGTACATCCAAATAACGCGCTAAAGTTTCAGCTAAAAGTGTTTTACCACTACCTGTTGGTCCAATTAGCAAAATATTACTTTTACCTAATTCAACACCATCACTGGTTTTATCACCATTACGTAAGCGCTTGTAATGGTTATATACCGCAACAGCTAAAACTTTTTTCGCTTTTTCTTGACCGATGACATAGTCGTCAAGATGCTGCCGAATTTCATGTGGTGTAGGCAGTTCACTACGCTCACGATGCGGCGTAAGTTCTTTGATTTCTTCACGGATGATATCGAGACATAAATCTACGCATTCATCACAAATATAGACTGACGGACCGGCAATCAGCTTACGTACTTCATGCTGACTTTTTCCGCAGAAAGAGCAGTAAAGCAGTTTTCCTGTCCCCTCTTTGCGTTTATCTGTCATCAGTTGACCTCACTTTTATCCATATTGTTTCGTTTTCGTTGATTAAAAAAACAAAACAACGATTTTCTTTAAAATAGTTTATGGTATGAACTAATTATACCAAAAGTTAACCCATTAACGGCTACTATAAATTTGGTCGACTAAACCATACTCTTTTGCTTCATTTGCAGATAAGAAACGGTCACGCTCTGTGTCTCGAGTAATTTCTTCAATGGATTTTCCCGTATGCAGAGCCATTAACTCGTTCATTCGAGATTTCACTTTAAGAATCTCTTGGGCATGGATTTCGATATCTGACGCTTGGCCTTGATAACCCCCTAACGGTTGGTGGATCATCACGCGTGAATTTGGTAAGCAGAAACGTTTACCTTTGGTGCCCGCCGTCAATAAAAAAGCTCCCATGGAACAAGCTTGCCCCATACAAATAGTGCTTACATCAGGCTTGATAAACTGCATCGTATCGTAAATTGACATTCCTGCGGTAATAACGCCACCTGGTGAATTAATATACAAATGAATATCTTTTTCAGGGTTTTCTGCTTCAAGAAATAACATCTGAGCGACGATTAAATTCGCCATATGGTCTTCCACTTGACCGGTCAGGAAGATAATACGTTCTTTTAATAGACGTGAGTAAATATCATACGAGCGCTCACCACGAGAAGTTTGCTCTATGACCATAGGCACAAGGGCCATTTGAGATGCTAATTGTTCCTGACTGCCAAAATGTGACATCGAAATCTCCTATTCAAAACGTTCTGGTGCTTGCGCCTAATTTGCTGTCTGCCTGCTATTTTGAGCAGAGATCATGCCACAAACAACGGTTTTAAAAAATTCCTGTGTCTGCAGGCTCTTTCAATTCTCTTATTTTTCTAGTTTAGCTAATATTTAACCAAATAACTGCAGAAATAAGAAGAAAATGCAGCTAAGTATGCTGCAGTAAATAAGACGCTCTTTAAAAGAGTTTAACACAAGTCTATTGGGTTACATGGAATTATACCATTAGAAAACCATACTTGATTTTCAAGGGAAACAAAATAACTCAGTTGGTTAATATCACCGTTTTCGACAATGTTAAGCTATTCAAAATAGTTCAAATTGCAATTAAAATCCCATTTAGACTACTTGAAGTATAGATAATATAATTAGGGTTTAAATGTGTTTTTCAAGGGTATCCTAATTAAATTCGCTAAAGTGATAATTTAAAGGCTTTAATTGACAAAAAACCCGTAGCAGTACACCACGGGTTTCATTATTTTATACAGCAAGAAAAAATTAACCTGCTTGAACTTGGTTCATCAGTTCAGTGAAGTTAGTTTCTTTTTCTGTCACTTTAGCAACTGCCAATACAGTTTCAACAGCTTGTTCTTCTAAAGCTAAATTACGAACGCTGTTCATCAGCTCTTCGTTTTTGCTGTAGTATTCGATAACTTCAGCTGGATCTTCATACGCAGAAGCCATTTCTTCAATCAGCGCTTTAACACGATCTTCATCAGCTTTCAGTTCGTTTTTGTTGATCACTTCGCCTAACAGCAGACCAATCACTACGCGACGTTTTGCTTGTTCTTCAAACAGTTCACGAGGTAATTCCATCGCTTGTTTTTCGTCGCCACCAAAGCGTTGTGCCGCTTGACGACGCAGAACATCAATTTCACCATCAACAACTGCAGCTGGAACTTCGATGTCATTCGCTTTGATTAAGCCATCAAGAACTTGTGCTTTAACACGGTTACGCACGGCATTTTTCAGCTCACGTTCCATGTTTTTACGTACTTCTGCACGCAGGCCATCTAAAGAACCATCAGCGATACCAAAACGCTTGATAAATTCTTCAGTGAATTCAGGCAGTTCACGTTGTTCTACTTTCTTCAGAACGATAGCAAATTTCGCAGCTTTACCTTTCAGGTTTTCAGCATGGTAGTCTTCTGGGAAGTTAACTTCGATATCGAATTCTTCACCCGCTTTATGACCAACAACACCTTCTTCGAAACCTGGGATCATACGACCTTCGCCCATAACCAGAGCGAAATCTTCTGCTTTGCCGCCTTCGAATTCTTCACCATCGATAGAACCGGTAAAGTTGATAGTGATGCGAGAGTCAGCTTCTGCTGCCGCTTCAACTTCTTTCCACTGCGCTTGTTGCTTACGCAGAGTTTCTAACATATTTTCCAGATCTTCGTCTTTTACAGAAACTGCTGGTTTTTCAACTTCAATAGTTTCTAAACCTGCTAATTCGATTTCTGGGTAAACTTCGAATTCAACTGAATAAACAAAATCTTTACCATCTTCGAGTTGCTCAGGCTTGTAGCTAGGCGCACCCGCTGGATTGATTTTTTGTTCAATAATTGCGTTGATGAAGTTACGTTGCATTACATCGCCCAGAACGTCTTGCATAACAGACGCGCCATAACGCTGTTTAACGATGTTCATTGGTACTTTTCCTTTACGGAAACCATCAACACGTACTTTTTTAGCAACACTAACTAATTCGCTATTAACTGCTTTTTCAATATCAGTGGCAGGAACGGTGATTGTTACACGACGCCCAAGGCCTTGAGTCGTTTCAACAGAAACTTGCATCTTCTTACCTCAAAATAAATCTTAGTGATCGGTCTACTCCAGAGTTATGCCATTAAATCATAATGGCTGTCTCCCTTCCAGAACCGGGGGGCGTTACTTTTGTAACGGTCAATCCCTGATATCAGAAGCGTCCCGAAACCTTACTGAAAATTAGACGCAGCATTATACCGATGCATGCGCCCTGAGTCGAGAAAAGCTGAGAAAAGAAGCGTTTTTTCCTCATTATTTGTGACTTTTCTGACTAAATTTTTTGTTTTTTCACCTAAAGTGAAGAAAAAATATTCACCAAGCTCATCATTGAGCATGGCTGATTATGTAAAGCATAGTCTCAGTGTATTAACTGAAATGAAAAACTACCGATTAACACCGCCAACACCACGACAAGCTGGTGATTTTAACGCAGTGTCAGCAAGCTCATTCCACTCTTGTTGAGTATATGTATGCAAAGCAAGGGCATGGATCCCTCCCGATAATTCGTCCGCTAAAATAGCATAAATTTCGCGGTGACGGGCAAGCATTCGTTTATTTTCAAATTTATCACTCACTAAAATAACTTTGAAATGGCTTTCAGACCCCGGTAACACATTGTGTTGGTGGCTTTCATTAATGACCTCCAAATGTGTAGGTTCAAAAGCAACGTGTAACTTTTGGTTCACGAGAGATTGCATACTTTGAGCTGCATTAGCGACCATAAAATGTTCCTTAATTAAAAATTATGCCCAGAGGCAATTATTTTTATTGTACGCGTTGATTATTGCTATCTTCTTATTATAGAAATATCCGATAATAACTTACCAATGTTATGATAGCGGCACATTGATGCGAATTTTTTCAAAAATTGTTGTCTAATAGTTCAGGATAAATAAGCCGCTAAGCTTTATATTGAACGACGGATACCCGCACCATAACGAAACATTTTCAATTAGGAAAGATGAACTGGAAAAAATTATGTTAAGAAAACTGTGTTTTCCACTTTTAGGGTTATTTCTTCTTGCGGGCTGTGCAACCAGCAGCAATACATTATCACTAGAGCCTAAGATAGCTTTACCTGCGAAAAACCCTACACTGAATGCAACTTCAATTAGTGTCAGCAGTGTCGATAACCGTACGAATAAATCCTTAGCAGAAGTTAATCGTAATGGTAGTTTAGTTGTACTGAACCCTTCACGCGATCCTCGTTATCTGATGCAAGAAGCCGTCGAAAAGCAAATGGCTGCACGTGGGTTTATGGTGACATCACCGGCAAATGTGAATTTAGTCGTTCAATTGAATAAACTCGATACCAAAGTAAGTGAAGGCAGCCTGCGCCATAATATTACTGTAAACTCCAGTGTCAGTATTATTGCAACAGCGCCAAATGGCTCGACAAAAACACGTTCATTTACCCGTAATTTTAATACACAAGAATTATTGGCTGCCAATAATGCCAAGATAGAAACGGCTATCAATAGCGCATTAACTGATTTAATTGCAGATATGGCAACAGACCAAGAAATCACCGATTTTATCAGACAAAATTCACGCTATTAATTGAGCAATCATTATCATTAAGTATTATGCTACCTAAGCTCTCATTGATTGAGCTTGGGTAGCATAGCGCAGCCAATACCTCTGCAGCGCAATGTATTGCAGCAATATCACACTGGCTTAGAGGGAAATAATGCCTCGTTTTACTCTACCAAATAACATCACTTTAATCCTTTTAGGCTTTGTTTCTGGTCTACCTTTAGCTTTAACTGCAGGTACATTACAAGCTTGGCTAACTGTTGAAAATGTCGATATAAAAACCATTGGTTTCTTTTCATTAGTCGGACAGGCTTATGTGTTGAAATTTCTTTGGTCTCCAATGATGGACCGCTATACCCCACCCTTTCTTGGTCGTCGAAGAGGATGGCTATTAACCACTCAAATTCTGTTGATTATCAGCATTGCCGCTATGGGCTTTATGAATCCGTCAGAACATTTGTGGTACCTTGCTGCACTGGCGGTCACTGTTGCATTTTGTTCAGCCTCGCAAGACATTGTTTTTGATGCTTATAAAACCGACTTGCTGAGTGCAGAAGAACGTGGAATTGGCGCTGCAACCTCAGTTATGGGTTACCGGATCAGTATGTTAGTCTCAGGCGGCCTTGCACTTTGGTTAGCGGATAAGTTTTTAACGTGGAAACAACTTTATTTAGTCATGGCAGGGCTAATGATTATCGGTGTTATTGCTACATTACTTGCGAAAGAACCCGAAGAGAGTTGTGCTGCGCCAACGTCACTAAAAAAAGCGATTTACGAACCACTCGCTGAATTCTTTAGCCGGAACAATGCTTGGCTAATCTTACTACTGTTAGTTTTTTACAAACTTGGTGACGCCTTTGTGATGGCGCTCAACACCAATTTTCTATTAAATGCCCTTGGTTTTAGTTTAAGTGAAGTGGGTACCGTCAATAAAACTGTCGGTATGGCCGCAACCATTATTGGGGCGTTACTTGGTGGTTACTTAATGAAAAACATGAGCTTATTTAAAGCTCTGTTTATTTTTGGGCTTCTACAAGGTGGCTCTAATATAGGCTATTGGTTCTTAGCGATAACACCACCTCATATCCTAACCATGGGGTCGATTATATTTCTAGAAAATATCTTTTCTGGTATGGGAACCGCTGCTTTTGTCGCCCTATTAATGACACTATGTAATAAATCGTTATCCGCAACGCAATTTGCACTTCTTTCCGCTCTTTCGGCTGTAGGCCGTGTTTATATTGGCCCAGTTGCGAGTATTTTCGTCAGTAATTATGGCTGGCCACTATTCTACCTTATTTCAATCGCAGTTGCGGTTCCGGGTGTTTTGCTTTTATTAGCTTGCCGGACATCCCTAATATACACACAAGCAACAGGGTTATTTCAGCGGCGCCAGCTGTATGCAAAAGGCTATCGCATTGCCGTATATGCACTTATTACTGCCGTTAGCTTCCTTGCTATTTGGTTACTTTCATTACTTGTATTTTCATTTAGTGGTATGAAAGTTTATCTATTTACTACACAAATTGAATTTTGGCTGAGTTTACCTCACTACCAAAATCTTATTTTTAATACTGGCATTAGTATTGGTGCTATCAGCCTAGTTATTGGTGGTAGTTTAGACTACCTCGCCGTTCGCAAGACAGTACAACAATAACCCTTTCTATACTTTTCTCATTAACCCAACGATTACCTAAATAAAGTTTACTTATTTAGGTAATTTGATCTTTACCTATAAATTAGATCCAAATAACAAAACAAAGCGATAATGTCAAAATATCGTGATTGCGATCACTTCATACGTGCAAAATATTTCTTAATTGCAACTTTCAAGTCTAATATATCACAAGTTATAAATTGGTTAGCTAAAATGTTAATAACTAACGCTTTACTAAACCCCATTAATCTATAAGTGAAAATAATCTATATATGAAAAAAATCATTTACATTGCCACCTTAATTTCTCTAGCAGGTACGGCATATTCTGACGATATTATTGGCTATAAAAATGGCTTTGCTGATGTCAATGTAAACTATTTAGATTGGTCACATCGTACTGAAAATAAAACAGAAAATACGACACGTAAAAAAGACTTTGCCTATATTGAACTTGAAGGAGGTGCCAATTTTAATTGGGGGGAGTTATATGGTTTTTTTGATCTCGAAAACCCATTCCACAGCCAACACACCGATTCAGGACGAAATAAACGTTATACCATTAAAACAACAGGCCGCTTTTATTTAGGTGACACTGGTTTCAACCTATATGGCCATGTTTATGGTACTTGGTCATTACCTGGTGCCAAATATGGTGGTAATTTCCATGATGTGAACACTTTATATGGTATTGGCTATAACACGGCATTCGGTGACTTATGGTTTAAACCTTTTATTGCCCTTAATTACACCGACCAGACATTCTATTCAGGTAATAATGGATATGTCGCGGGTTGGGTAGCCGGCTATAATTTCAGCGTATTTGACGAAAATTTCATGATAACGAACTGGCATGAAATGGAGTTTGCTAGGAACAAACGCTATAACGGAGGCAAGAGTAATGGCATAAATGGCGCTCTCGCTTTTTGGTGGAATGCCACAAACCATGTTTCTGCTGGGGTACAATACCGCTATGCTGATAATAAATTAGGCGATACTTTCTACCAAGATGCAATCATTTATACATTAAAGTATACCTTTTAGCGCTCGATAGAGAATTGTATCAGAGTTAATAGTTTTCTTTTTTTTATCAGTAAAATAAGATTTTTTTTTATGATTTAGCCGATAAAGCAACCAAAATAGCTTTATCGGCAATAAAAACTGTAACTTCCCTTAGCATATTGCTAATCATTTATATCAGTTTCACTGTTTTTTCATTTCTTTTGTATATATTTTTCTTTGAAAAATTACTAAGATAATTTACTATTAATTGAGTTTTATCAATGCATACTTATAAACCTCATCAATTTTAACGTTTTCTTTATAAGCTCTTTACATGTGATCATATTAACATAAAGAGCTAACAATTCCGTTTCTTTGCCTTACAATCATTTACACTCGCATAACCTTACCGTAAAATGCCCGCACTGATGAAACGACAATTAGAATCTTTGTCATTTGGGGTCGTGGATGAGACTTATGAACTACAAAAAAAGCATTGGAGCAATCTCACTCGTTGTAGCTACCTTACTATTAGGTGGTTGCGATATGGTGTTGATGGATCCAAAAGGCGCCGTTGGCGTTAAACAAAAAGAGCTAATTCTTATTGCAATTGGCTTAATGCTACTTGTTGTTATTCCTGTTATTTTCATGACGATTATCTTCGCAAGAAAATACCGTGAATCCAACACGTCAGCTACTTACCGTCCTAACTGGGCTCACTCGAATAAAATTGAGTTAGTCTGCTGGACTGTTCCTATCATCATTATCATTATTCTGGGTGCTATCACTTGGAAGACGACACATGAGCTGGACCCGTATCAGCCATTAGTGAGTGATCAGGAACCTGTCACTATTGAAGTTATTTCCGCTGACTGGAAATGGATATTCATTTATCCAGAGCAAGGAATTGCAACAGTTAATGAAATCGCATTCCCTACAGGTGTGCCAGTTAACTTCAAAATCACGTCAGATTCGGTGATGAACTCCTTCTTCATTCCATCTTTAGGTGGCCAAATCTACGCGATGGCGGGTATGCAAACAAAGCTTCACTTAATCGCTAACGAACCAGGTACTTATAAAGGCTTCTCTGCAAGCTACAGTGGCCACGGTTTCTCTGATATGAAGTTTAATGCTATTGCAACTCCAGATCGTCAAGGTTTTGATGAGTGGGTACAAAAGGTAAAAGCTTCTCCTAAAACAATGGACACCATGCAGGCATTCGACGAAGTCGCTAAGCCAAGCATGAACGTTCCTGTTACCTACTTCTCTAGCGTGAAGCCTAAACTTTATGAAGATATCGTTCTGAAGTTTGGTCATGAGCACCATAAAGGTCACGCTCCTGTAGAAAATCAAAGTCATTCAATGACTGACCATAACGATGCTACAGGCAATTCAATGCAAATGAGCCACAGTGCTCATGCAGCAGGCGCTGAGGAATAAGGGCATGTTCGGAAAATTAACACTAGATGCAGTTCCGCTCCATGAGCCGATTATCGTTGTTACACTGATTGCTATTGTCCTTGGTGGGCTTGGCTTAGTCGGTGTGATCTCCTACTTCGGTAAGTGGAAATGGCTGTGGAAAGAATGGTTAACCTCTGTTGACCATAAGAAAATTGGTGTCATGTACATCATTGTGGCGATGGTCATGTTATTCCGTGGCTTCGCTGATGCAATCATGATGCGTGGGCAGCAAGTTCTAGCTTCTGCTGGCCAAGAGGGTTTCTTAAATCCTCATCACTATGACCAAATCTTTACCGCGCACGGCGTTATCATGATTTTCTTCATGGCAACTCCATTCGTTGTTGGTCTGATGAACTTAGTTGTACCTCTGCAAATTGGTGCACGAGATGTGGCGTTCCCATTCCTTAACTCATTGAGCTTCTGGTTCTTTGTTGTTGGTGTTGTATTAATCAACATCTCTCTAGGGGTAGGTGAATTCGCACAGACTGGTTGGTTGGCTTATCCGCCGTTATCAGGCTTGGAGTACAACCCTGGGGTCGGGGTCGATTACTGGCTCTGGAGTCTCCAGATATCCGGGATTGGTACACTATTAACAGGGGTTAACTTCATCGCGACTATTATCCGTATGCGTACGCCGGGTATGTCGATGATGAAAATGCCTGTATTCAGCTGGGCTGCGTTATGTACTAACGTATTGATTGTTGCTGCTTTCCCTATCTTAACTGTTACATTAACGCTTCTGACGTTAGACCGTTATTTAGGCACCCATTTCTTCACTAATGATATGGGCGGCAACATGATGATGTACATCAACCTGATTTGGGCATGGGGTCACCCTGAGGTGTATATCCTTGTTCTGCCTGTGTTCGGTGTATTCTCTGAAGTTGCAGCAACCTTCTCGAAAAAACGTTTATTCGGTTATACCTCATTAGTTTGGGCGACAATCGTGATTACCGTTATGTCCTTCATCGTTTGGTTGCACCACTTCTTTACGATGGGTTCAGGAGCGAACGTTAACGCCTTCTTTGGTATCGCCACAATGATTATCGCAATCCCTACAGGGGTTAAGATTTTCAACTGGTTGTTTACCATGTACCAAGGTCGTATCGAATTTAAATCACCTATGCTGTGGACTATCGGTTTCATCATCACCTTCTCTGTCGGTGGTATGACGGGTGTTCTGCTTGCTGTTCCAGGTGCAAACTTCGTTCTGCATAACAGTTTATTCCTGATTGCTCACTTCCATAACGTTATTATTGGTGGTGTTGTATTCGGATGCTTCGCGGGTATGACTTACTGGTTCCCGAAAGCATATGGCTTCACGCTAAATGAGAAATGGGGTGTTCGTGCCTTCTGGTTCTGGATCATCGGTTTCTTCATGGCCTTTATGCCACTGTATATTCTTGGCTTTATGGGTATGACCCGTCGTTTAAGTCAGAATATTGACCCGACTTACCACACAATGCTAGTTGTTGCTGCGGGTGGTGCTGCGTTAATCGCAATCGGTATTGCATGCCAAGTTATCCAAATCATCGTGAGTATCCGTGACCGTCATGAAAACCGTGATTTAACCGGTGACCCATGGGGTGGACGTACACTTGAGTGGGCGACATCTTCTCCACCACCATTCTATAACTTTGCGATTGAACCTCACGTTCAAACTCGTGATGCGTGGTGGGATCTAAAAGAAAAAGGCCTTGCTCACAAGAAACCGGCTTCATATGAAGAAATTCATATGCCGAAAAATACAGGCGCTGGCGTTATTATCGCTGCATTTAGCTTGGTTTTAGGTTTCGCAATGATCTGGCACATCTGGTGGCTCGCAATCATTGGTTTCGGTGGAATGATCGTAACTTGGATTGCAAAAAGCTTCGACGAAGATGTTGATTACTACGTACCTGTGGCTGAAATCGAAGAAATCGAGAATAAGCACTTTGAAGAATTGCGTAAGGCAGGTGTGAACGATGTCAACTAATACAATGACTAACCAAAATATCGCCCATGCTGAGCATGGGCACCACGATACAGGTGGAACAAAAGTATTCGGTTTCTGGCTCTATATTATGAGCGACTTGATTCTGTTTGCTTGTTTGTTTGCTACCTATGTTGTTTTGGCCGATGGAACTGCCGGCGGACCAGCTGGTAAAGATATCTTCAGTCTGAAGTTCGTATTAGGCGAAACCTTCTTACTGTTAGTGAGTAGTATTACTTACGGCTTCGCAATGATCGCGATGCATAAAGGTAAGATTGCTGCCGTTAACTTATGGCTGTTTGCAACGTTCCTGTTAGGCCTTGGCTTCGTGATCATGGAAGTCTATGAGTTCCATGAACTGATCGCAGAAGGCTTTGGCCCTGACCGTAGCGGTTTCTTATCTGGCTTCTTTGCACTTGTTGCAACACACGGTCTACACGTAACAGCAGGTCTGATTTGGATTATCATTATGATGATTCAAGTGACTCGCCGTGGCTTAACTGATGTCAATAAAACACGTTTAAACTGCCTAAGTTTGTTCTGGCACTTCTTAGACGTTGTTTGGATTTGTGTATTTACCGTTGTTTATCTTCTGGGGGCTATTTAAATGAGTCATGCAAAAGATGCTCACACTGGAGCAAGCCACGGTAGCGTTAAAACATACCTAATTGGCTTTATTCTATCAGTTATCCTGACAGTGATTCCTTTCTGGATGGTGATGGAAGGTACAGCGTCAACCTCAGCAATCCTTTGGACTGTAGTAGGTATGGCTGTTGTGCAAATTCTAGTTCATTTGGTTTGTTTTTTACATATGAATACATCATCAGATGAGCGCTGGAATTTAGTTGCCTTCCTGTTCACGATGCTAATTGTTGGTATCGTGGTCATCGGCTCGCTGTGGATTATGTACAACCTGAACATCAATATGATGCTCGACTAAAGAGTTGCCGATATGTTTAAGCAATACCTGCAAGTGACCAAACCAGGAATTATATTCGGAAACTTGATTTCTGTGATCGGTGGTTTTTTATTGGCTTCAAAAGGGTCAATTGATTACCCACTGTTCGTTGCGACTTTGCTGGGTGTATCACTGGTCGTGGCTTCTGGTTGTGTTTTTAACAACTACATCGACCGTGATATCGACCGTATCATGGAGAGAACGAAGAATCGCCCTTTAGTTAAAGGGTTGATTGATCCGAAAGTTAGCCTGATTTACGCTGCTGCATTGGGTATTGCTGGTATGGTGCTGCTACTTGTAGCAGCCAATGCGCTGGCAATGCTGCTTGCAGTTATCGGTTTCATTGTTTATGTAGGTGTTTATAGCCTATATATGAAACGTAAATCCGTTTATGGCACGCTGATTGGCAGCCTTTCAGGCGCAGCACCACCGGTTATCGGTTACTGCGCTGTTACAAATGAATTCGATATGGGTGCTCTTATCCTGTTATTGATATTCAGTTTGTGGCAGATGCCTCATTCTTATGCCATTGCTATCTTCCGTTTTAAGGATTACAAAGCCGCAAACATTCCTGTGTTACCGGTTATTAAAGGAATTTCCGTCGCGAAGACGCACATTTTCCTGTATATCCTAGCGTTTATGGTCGCAACATTAATGTTAGCTATCAGCGGATACGCGGGCTATAAGTACCTCATCGTAGGTGCAGCAGTCAGCTTATGGTGGCTAGGTATGGCAATTTCGGGTTTCAAAACCGAAAATGACGACCGAGTCTGGGCAAGAAAACTATTCATCTTCTCAATCGTAGCAATTACTTCATTGAGTGTAATGATGTCAGTTGATCCTATAGTCTCAAGCGATACTGTTATAGCTCTCGTCAGATAACTTATCTGTTTACTGATGATAACAATGTCTAAACGGCGGGCCTTCCCCGCCGTTTTTATTTGTCTCTAACTGCTTTTACAACTCACTTTTACTTATTCTGCCTATCCTTATGAATCTATTTTATGGTTAAATAGCCGCTTGCCATTGATAAGCTAGATATTAAATGCACTATTAAAATTCTAATAGATTGATACTAAAAATATAACACCACAACGTACTGCATATTTGTTCAAGTTGTTGTATTTACTAATATGTGACCTAAGTAGCAGAGAGAAGCCAACACCGCTACAGCACGAAATATGAAGAATAAAAATGAATGATAACAAAATGACATCCGCAGAGCTTAGATCCACTTGGGGATTAGGCTCTGTTTTCTCCTTGCGAATGCTTGGAATGTTTATGGTATTACCTATTTTGACCAGCTATGGGATGCATTTACAGGGAGCTAACGAGTTCTTAGTAGGTGTCGCTATTGGTATCTACGGTCTTAGCCAAGCTATTTTCCAAATCCCTTTTGGTTTGATGTCAGACAAAATCGGAAGAAAGCCTTTAATTATTATTGGGTTAGTCATTTTTATTATCGGAAGTATCGTTGCAGCATTAAGCGATTCTATTTGGGGAATTATTATTGGGCGTGCTTTACAAGGCGCCGGAGCAATTTCTGCTGCTGTTATGGCGCTACTCTCTGACCTAACTCGAGAGCAAAATCGGACTAAAGCCATGGCATTTTTGGGTATTAGTTTCGGTTTAACTTTTGCCATTGCCCTAGTTCTTGGCCCAATACTCACCAACGTGGTGGGGTTAAGTGGCCTATTTTGGGGAATTGCACTACTTGCAGCTGGTGCTATTGCAGTGACTGTTTTTATTGTTCCTAGTACCAATACTCATGTTCTAAACCGTGAGTCTGCATTTGTGCAAAGTAATTTAAAAACGGTTTTAATGCACCCTCAGCTACTCAAATTAAATATAGGTATCCTCAGCTTACATACCCTACTGATGTCCAGTTTTGTGGCTCTACCTCTTATTATGACTGATTCTGGTTTTTTAGCGAAAGACCATTGGAAAGCCTATTTAGTCACGATGTTAATCGCCTTTGTTACCGTACTTCCTTTCATAATTTATGCGGAAAAATACCGCAAAATGAAGCAGGTCTTCTTATTTTGTATTGTCGTTTTGGCATTGGCTGAAATTACCTTATGGTTTTCTGGTAATCACTTATGGGTGATTTTCTTAGGTATCCAACTATTTTTTATTGCTTTCAATATTATGGAAGCCATTTTACCGTCACTCATAAGCAAAGAGGCACCTGCTGGCTATAAAGGAACTGCCATGGGCGTATACTCCACCAGCCAGTTTTTAGGTGTTGCCATTGGCGGTATTGTCGGTGGGTGGTTGTACAGCTTTGAAGGTGCTAATACGGTTTTTATTGGCGGACTAATATTAACCATTATCTGGTTTATCATTAGCTTAACTATGCAGCAACCTCCGTATGTCAGCAGTATTCGTATTGAATTACCCAATCATATTGGAGATACAAGGGCTCTTGAGAAGAAATTACAAGCCCAGAAAGGGGTGATGGAAGCACTCGTCGTTGACGAAGAATATAGTGCTTATGTTAAAGTTGATAGAAAAATCATCAATCGAGAACAACTTGAAGCATTAATAAATCAGTAAAAATTAGCCCGCTAGCGCGGGCTTTAAACGAATACTTGAAAAATAACTAGTCGCGGAAGTTATTAAACTGAAAAGGTTGGCCTAAGTTCCCGCCACGTACTAATGCCATAACCGATTGTAAATCATCACGGGCTTTGCCTGTCACACGCACTTGGTCACCTTGAACTTGTGCTTGGACTTTCAATTTACTGTCTTTAATCAATTTAACGATTTTTTTGGCAATTGCAGCATCAATACCTTGTTTGAACGTAACTTCAACGCTATAGGTTTTTCCACTATGAATGATATCTTCAGGCACATTCAATACCGCACCATCAATACCACGTTTTGCCATTTTTTCTCTTAAAATATCAACTAACTGAAGTACCTGGAAATCCGATTCACTAGTGATTTTAACTGATTCATTTTTGTCATTGAGCTCAAAACTGGCTTCAACATTTTTAAAATCCCAACGGCTGGTTAACTCACGCTGCGCATTCTCCACCGCATTACGTACTTCATTCATTTCCACTTCAGATACAATGTCAAATGATGGCATAGCTAGAACCTCACTGATAATTTTTAGATTGTGCGCATGATAACGTTTTTACTCACATTACTTCAAGTTATCGGAGCCTATGATATTTCGTTAACTACAACTTCGTATGGTAAAAGGTTATACTGGTGATAAATCACTTCCGCCTTACCTTATAAGACGTTAAAGTCCCATATTCAAAGGGGAAACAATGAAAATAACTCTAATTGGTTGTGGTGCGATAGGTAAACTGTGGCTTGCTTCACTTGCAATACAAGGGCATGACATACAAGGTTGGCTACGTGTTGCACAGTCTGATTTATTCGTCGATGTTAATGAACCTGATGGACGTACTTTCCGAGAACTGATTCCTTCTAATAATATTAACCACTTACAAACCAGTGAATTAATCATTGTCTGTTTAAAAGCATGGCAAGTTTCTGATGCTTTATTACCTTTGATTAATACTATCCCAGAAAATACGCCTATTTTATTACTGCATAATGGCATGGGAACGGTTGAAGAGCTGACGCCTTTACGCCATCCTATCTTAGCGGGCGTCACAACCCATGCGGCTTGGCAAGAAAATAACCAAGTATTTCATGTCGCAAATGGGATCACACATATTGGCGCTATCAATTCCCAAGCACAAGCATACTACCCAATAGCAGATATCTTGCATGAAGCCTTACCTGATGTGGCTTGGCATAATAATATTTTAACCACTTGCTGGCGTAAATTGATTGTAAACTGTGTCATTAACCCACTAACAGTAGAACATGACTGTAAAAATGGTGAATTAATCCAACATTCTGCACAAATATCTCGGATCATTGATGAAATATGTCATGTTATGGCGGCAGAAGGGCTGCATACGGATAAAGCAGAGCTAACAGAGTATATTTACGGCATTATTAATAATACCGCTGATAACTATTCTTCTATGTTACAAGATATACGAAACAATCGCCGTACAGAGATTGATTACATCACTGGCTTTTTAATCAAACAAGCACGAGCTCATGGGATCAGTACACCTGAAAACGATCGCCTTTACCATTTAGTCAAAAATAGAGAACAACAATATGACGACATCCGTTCTAATCTGCATCGCTCATGGTAGTGAAGAAATTGAATTTACCATTACTGCTGATTTATTAGTTAGAGCAGGTATTGATGTGACTTTAGCGAGCGTGACGGAAGATGGTTCTTTAACCATTACCGCTTCACGAGGGCTAAAAATTAGTGCCGATACCCCATTGATTAAAGTTGCTGATGAACCTTTTGATGCCATTGTACTGCCTGGTGGTATGACTGGAGCGGAAACATTTCGTGATAGCCCACTGGTTGTGGAAAAAGTTCGCCGAATGCATCTTGATGGTAAAATTGTGGCGGCTATTTGTGCGGCGCCAGCGCTTGTACTTGAATATCACCAATTGTTTCCGCTAGGTAATATGACTGGTTTTCCATCAATGAAAGATAAAATTCCAGCCCATAAATGGGTCGATCGCCGAGTCTACTTTGATGAACGCGTTAATTTATTAACAAGTCAAGGGCCCGCAACGTCCTTTGATTTTGCCTTAAAATTGATTGAGTTATTGGTCGGGCGCGAAATTGCAGGCCAAGTTGCAGCCCAATTAGTTTTACCTAATGGTATTAATGATTATTTAGAGGATTAACGGAAAAATCCGCTATTAACAACGAATGATTAAAATCATTTAATCGTTTGAATAATAAAGGATTAAAATAAAAACCCTCAACAAAAAACCTTTGTTTATCACCATTTTTTGCTATGATTGTCGCGGGTGCTTGGATCATTTTAGTTCAAGCATTTGTGAGAGCCAAAAAGACGAAAGCCCCGAATTTAGATGTTAATCTTAATCCGAGGCAGTTTCCAAATCTCAACAATTTGATTCTGTCTCCTTTTAGAAAAGGAGTCAAGAGGAATGGCCAAAATTGCCCTTCTGGGGCTAGTTACCGTGTGCCTTACGGTGTTGTGTTTTTCGTTATTGATGCAAGAAAGGCTGTGCTCTTTCAGTATCAGTAGCGGAAACACACTGGTTCAAGCTACGTTATCTTGCGATAACTAGTCTTGTGGGGGAAACTTTCCCCCACATTTCTCTTTAGTGATGATTTGGTGGTACAAGCACCCTGTTATTCTTCTACACGCTTTTTCATTGCTATCTCAGCTAAATCAACAATCATATTAATACCAATGATTATCAAAATATCTTAATTACATGAATTTAAACAATTTATTATCGAGATTTAGCTGTAATTAGATTTGTTTATCGCCATTTTTTGCTATGATTGTCGCGGGTGCTTGGATCAGTTTGGTTCAAGCATTTGCCAGAGCCAAAAAGACGAAAGCCCCGAATTTAGATGTTAATCTTAATCCGAGGCAGTCTCCAACTCACACAACTGGATTCTGTCTCCTTTTAGAAAAGGAGTCAAGAGGAATGGCCAAAATTGCCCTTCTAGGGCTAGTTACCGTGTGTCTTACGGTGTTGTGTTTTTCGTTATTGATGCAAGAAAGGCTGTGCTCTTTCAGTATCAGTAGCGGAAGCACGCTGGTTCAAGCTACGTTATCTTGCGATAACTAGTCTTGTGGGGGAAATTCCCCCACATTTCTCTCTGATTGTGAATTGGTGATACAAGCACCCTGTTTTAAGCTATGGGCGATAAACCTTTATATTTTCATAACCTTGCTCTTTTAAGTATAGCGCTTGCAAGCGGCTCATTACCCCACGGTCACAATATAATAAATAGGTTTTATCTTTTGGTAAGTCACCAAATTGCGTGCTCAACTTATAGAATGGAATATGCTTAACCTCCATTCCATCGACATTCAGTGGCTTGTCTTCAAATTCATCAATTGAACGAATATCTAAAATCACTTCATTTTCAATTGAAAGCTCACTCACCATTTCAATTTCAGGAACTTTTTCAAGGCTTTCTTGTGCAATTTGTCGAATATCAATATTTTGCGCTTGCTCAACAACAGACTCTAAAATACCAAAATCAAAATTGGCTTCTTCTGCTTCAATACGCGCTTTCACCGCTTTAACGGTTGGGCTTTTTGAAATCACACCGCAATATTCGGGCATGGTTTTTGCGAAATCTTCAGTGCCAATTTGGCGAGCTAGTTTGATAATGTGTTCTTTATCATGGGAAATTAATGGCCTTAATATTAAGGTATCAGACGCATTATCAATCAAACGTAAGTTTGTTAGGGTTTGGCTGGAAACTTGACCAAGTGCTTCACCCGTGACAATCGCCTGCACGCCATAACGCTCTGCAACTTTAGATGCAGCTCTTACCATCATACGTTTGAGCACAACCCCCATTTGGCCATCATCAACTTTTTCTAAAATTTCAGCGACAACAGGCTCAAAATTTACAGCAATAAAACGGACTTTATGGGAGCTACCAAAACGGTTCCACAGATAATGTGCGATTTGCTTCACACCAATTTCATGAGCTGCGCCGCCTAAATTAAAGAAACAGTAGTGAACACGACAACCACGGCGCATCAACATATAGCTAGACACACCTGAATCAAAACCACCAGAAATGAGTGATAACACATCTTCTTGAGTCCCAATAGGGAAACCACCGATACCTTCAATACGTGCTTTAACTAAAATAAGTTTATCATCTTCGATTTCTAAGTGAATCGTGGTATCAGGGTCTTTAAGCTTAACTTTTGCAGAGGCAATGTGTTGATTTAACCCACCACCGATATACCGTTCAGCGTCGATAGATGAAAATTCATGTTTACCACGACGTTTTACCCGCACACAGAATGTTTTATTTTCTAATGATTCACCATAGGCTTCGTGTGTCATTTCGTAAATATGATGTAGACTGGTAAATGGTTTTTCTTCCACTTCGAGAATATGGTGAATACCTGGAATGCGCCCTAGCATGTCACAAATTTCGTCGTGTTTTGTTTCTCCCTTCACACGCACTTCAATGTTATCCCAATTACGGACAACCGAAATCTCTTCGCCAAGCGGTTTAAGCACGTTACGGATATTACTGGTCAAAATTTTAATAAAACGTAGCCTAACAGTTTGGCTTTTAATGGTAATTTCTGGGAATAACTTAATGATAAACTTCATAATAGCTGCATGTTCATGGTGGTTGGGGGCAAACGAATGTGCCTTAACAGAGACACATGACACGTTACCAATTGTCAATAAAGAGGCGTATTATAACACTATCTTGCGGGTTGAATCTAAAAACCCCAATAATAAATTGTAACCGTAGCAAGACTGCGTTAGTCTGCTGAATATTTAAAATCCCTCGAATTAACTGATTTCACATTAGTGGCTAAAGACTATGGCTAAAGAAAAAACTCAGCAAGTTCCGACTGTTAGTTTTGAAAACTCGCTTCAAGAGCTAGAGCAGATCGTCGCTCGCCTAGAATCTGGTGAACTTCCCTTAGAAGATGCCCTTAATGAGTTTGAACGTGGTGTTCAAATTGCTAAACAAGGTCAAAAAGTATTACAGCAAGCAGAGCAACGTGTACAAATTTTGCTAAGCGATGACGAAAATAAACCTCTAGCCGATTTTTCACCTGATACAGAATAAATTATGTCTGAACAACATTTAGATAGCTTTACGCAGCAACAAAAGCAAGCCTACGACAGAGTCAATCAATATCTATTAGATGCCTTAAATGCGCTGCCGTTTGCAGACCTCCCACTTGCTCAAGCGATGCGCTATGGCACATTATTGGGTGGAAAGCGCTTACGCCCATTTTTAACTTATGCCGTCGGTTCTATGTTTGGTGTTAGCCAAGAAAACCTTGACGCTCCAGCTGCTGCAGTCGAATGTATTCATGCTTATTCATTAATCCATGATGATTTACCTGCAATGGATGATGATGATTTGCGCCGTGGCCAACCGACTTGCCACATTAAGTATGGTGAAGGCAATGCAGTGCTTGCTGGAGATGCATTACAAACATTGGCATTCCAATTACTGTCATCTGCACCAATGCCGGATGTGACAGACAAAGACCGCATAGCGATGATTGCAGAGTTATCATACGCAAGTGGCTTAGCGGGAATGTGCGGCGGGCAAGCTCTTGATTTAGATGCAGAAGGAAAGCAAGTTGACCTTGAATCTCTTGAGCGCATTCATCAACATAAAACAGGGGCATTAATTCGTGCAGCAATCCGTCTTGGTGCTTTTGCTGCTGGTGAAAAAGGTCAAAAATTACTGCCTGTTTTAGACAAATATGCACAATCCATCGGTCTTGCCTTTCAAGTACAGGACGATATCCTTGATGTTATCGGTGATAGCGAAGTCACAGGTAAACGCCAAGGAACGGATGCCGAACATGAAAAAAGTACCTATCCATCGCTATTAGGGCTTGAAGTTGCTCAGAAAAAAGCACGTGAGCTATATCATGATGCGGTAGACGCTTTAGAGACTCTCCAGTCCCATGGATATAATATAGAAATGTTAAGCGCTTTAGCTAATTTCATTATTGAACGTAAAAGCTGACAATATGCTTTGCCTTTTGGCTACAAGAAGATCGATAATTACGGCAATTTATTACCCTAATGCATCTTCGAATCATTCCTATAACCAAAAAAATAGATGGATTACTTCTTAATCACTCGAGTTATAGGCAGACGATAAACGAAGGCAACCCAACAGCAGATAGAAGCTTTATGCTGCTAAATACTGAGAATAGTCATTTTACTGTGGCTAAGTAAGTTGGGTTTTTTATTAATTATAAGTGAGCAACTAATGAGTATTGATATCGCTAAATATCCCACGCTAGCCTTGGCAGAGACACCAGATGAGCTTCGTCTGTTGCCTAAAGAAAGTTTGCCTAAGCTTTGTGATGAACTCAGACAATTCTTGCTGAGTAGCGTGGGTCGCTCTAGCGGTCACTTTGCTTCTGGCCTCGGTGCTGTTGAACTCACCGTCGCATTACATTATGTCTATAAAACTCCATTTGATAATCTTGTTTGGGATGTCGGCCACCAAGCCTACCCACATAAGATATTAACGGGTCGCCGTGACCGTATTGATACCATCCGTCAAAAAAATGGTCTACATCCCTTTCCATGGCGCGAAGAAAGTGAATATGACATTTTAAGCGTTGGCCATTCCTCAACATCCATTAGTGCCGGTTTAGGTATGGCCATTGCTGCAGAAAAAGAGCAACAAAACCGTAAAACAGTTTGTGTGATTGGTGATGGCGCCATCACCGCTGGAATGGCATTTGAAGCAATGAATCATGCAGGGGATGCCGCACCTGACATGTTGGTTATCTTAAACGATAACGAAATGTCTATTTCAGAAAATGTTGGCGCACTAAACAATCACTTAGCTCACTTACTTTCTGGAAAGCTCTATACAACATTACGTGAAGGTGGGAAAAAAGTTTTTTCTAACATGCCACCTATCAAAGAATTATTGAAAAAGACAGAAGAACACATTAAAGGCATGGTCGTACCGGGGACCATGTTTGAAGAATTAGGTTTTAACTATATTGGCCCCGTTGACGGTCATGATGTTGTTGCCTTAGTTCAAACGTTAAAAAATATGCGTGACTTAAAAGGACCGCAGTTTTTACATATCATGACCAAGAAAGGTCGCGGTTATGAGCCGGCAGAAAAAGACCCAATTAGCTGGCATGCAGTTCCTAAATTTGACCCAAGTACATTCACTTTGCCCAAAAGCAAAGAGACCGGGCCGACATTCTCTAAAATTTTTGGTGATTGGCTGTGTGAAGAGGCTAAAGATGATGGCAAGTTGATGGCTATCACGCCAGCGATGCGTGAAGGCTCTGGTATGGTTCGGTTTTCTAAAGAATTCCCTGATCAATACTTCGATGTCGCGATTGCCGAGCAACATGCAGTCACCTTTGCCGCTGGCCTTGCTATTGGTGGCTATAAGCCTATCGTTGCTATCTATTCGACTTTCTTGCAACGTGGTTACGACCAAGTCATTCATGATGTGGCTATCCAAAAGGTGCCTGTCATGTTTGCGATCGACCGAGCCGGTATTGTGGGGGCTGATGGGCAAACTCACCAAGGTTCTTTTGATATTTCATTCCTGCGCTGTATACCAACCATGGTTATTATGGCTCCAAGTGATGAAAATGAGTGCCGCCAAATGCTACATACTGGCTACCATTATCAAGATGGTCCATGTGCGGTGCGTTACCCTCGAGGCACAGGAACAGGCGCTGAGTTACAGCCGCTATCACCGCTGCCTATTGGTAAGAGTATTGTTCGCCGCAAAGGTGAAAAAGTCGCTATCTTATGCTTTGGTACCTTATTAAGCCACGCATTGGTCGCTGCTGAGCAACTTAATGCAACTGTTGTTGATATGCGCTTTGTGAAGCCTTTAGACGAAGCGCTTATCCTTGAAATGGCCAATACTCATGATGTACTTGTCACTCTCGAAGAGAATGCCATCATGGGTGGAGCAGGTAGCGGTGTGAATGAATTCTTAATGCATGAGAAAAAAATCATTCCAACCTTAAACCTTGGCTTACCTGACTATTTTATTTCTCAAGGTACCCAAGAAGAACTTATTGCTGAACTGGGCTTAGATTCCACAGGTATTGTTAATTCTATTAATAACTACTTAGCCAAATAATTTTTATCTCTAGGAGGGCATTGCATCAACACGCAATGCCCTATTCAATCACAAAGCCAATCACTCTTATTCTCTTTCTTAATATATTAGAAAATTATTTAACTCTTTGTAATTGCTTACTCGCTAATATTCAATTAAAAAAATCACCCATGTCACATTTTTATTATATTTCAAGATCATTATAATCAAATATAAAACCAAATATAATCAGTTTATCTACAACGATATTCAGTTATTTACCTAGAATCTGAATATAAACAAAACTTTTGTCTTGAATGTAAATTTTCACAATAAAGGCATGCAAATCATTTTGAAATCCATTAATATGAAGTTTGTCACTGTATGACGGCGTAATTTAGGCTCTGAATTATATTCGACACCTATCATTATGAAATATAAGTTTTATATTAAAATAATGATAATTAATATTAAAAACGAATATATTATTTTAACAATTTTAACCAGAAGTTAATAATTAATTATTTTGTTTTCTTAATTAGCAAACCAGGAAACAAATAAACGCTATTCCAACTACAATTTGCATATAGTTTCTTTTTATTTAGCCAATTTTAATAAATAGATTTGGGAGCGCTTATGTGTGGACAATATATTAATGAACCCTTGTATTTATCTATCGCAAACTGGGTAATGAAACAAGGCCATTGGACTACAGCTAGAGAAATATCTAATCACTTTGATATTCCGCATCCTAATGCTGTCAATATTGTTTCTTATATTTTATCTGATGTTGCTGAAATTCAGTGTGAAGTAAAAATGATCCCAAATAAATTATCGGGACGAGGCTGCCAATGTCAGCGGCTTATTAAAGTTAAGAAAATTGATAACCAGCTTTATGCTCGTTTAAGAAGCCATCAAACTGAAAAAGTCACTATCGATTCCCCAATGAAAGCGGCCTCTATGCCACCAAGTGAATTAAATCGAGAGCAAAAATGGCAATGGATGCTATCAAAAGCACAACGTCGTTAAACTTATTTTTCAGTTTTATACCAATAAAAAACGCAGACTTCACCATCTGCGTTTTTTATTTTACGGCCTTTTAGTGAATCACTGGCCCTTAGGTTTTACATCTGTTGTACCAAATAATTTGGGTCGATTAACTTCAAGCTCTGTCAGCGGTTGGGTTTCCTGTAATTGTTGATGATATCGGCCTGCTAAGTCTTGATATTCTTTCGTATTTAACCGTTTCCAATGCAGTTCTTCATCAGTCACTGAGCGTAAAAAGCGCGCAGGACTTCCGACCAACATCTGACGATTTTCGCCTTGAAAACCGGCCTTAACAAAACTCATCGCAGCAACAATACTTTCCTCACCAATCACTGCGCCATCCATAACGACACTGTTCATTCCGACCAAAGCATCACGGCCAATAATGCATCCATGTAAAATAGCTCCGTGGCCTATATGCCCACATTCATGGACAATGGTTTCGACATCACTATAGCCATGCATAATGCAGCAGTCCTGAATATTTGCCCCTTTTTCTATGATCAAGCGGCCATAATCCCCACGTAAAGAGGCATTCGGCCCAACGAAAACCCCTTCACCAATAATCACATCACCAATCACTACCGCTGATGGGTGAACATATGCAGTAGGATGAACAACCGGGATAACACCTTCAAAAGCGTAAAAACTCAAAATTCACCTCACTGCTAGATTAATTAGCGACCTTTCCAGTTTGGAGAACGTTTCTCAGAGAAAGCCAATGGCCCCTCTGTGGCATCTTCGGAATGAAGAACCGCAGGATAATGAGTCAGTACACCACTGCGCATTAATTTATAGCCCTCTTCGACAGTAAGCTCTCCTGTCGCGCGGAAAATTTCTTTTAGAGCAGCAACTGCTAATGGCGCACTTTGCGTAACTTGTTCTGCAAGTTCACGGGCTTTATCCATCAGACTCTCAATAGGCACTACATCGTTAGCTATTCCCCAACGTAAAGCTTCTTGTGCATCCATTCTTCTGCCAGTCATCACCATTTCATTCACGATTGGCGCAGGTAAAATTTTAGGTAAACGTAAAACCCCCCCGCTATCTGGAACAATACCGAGCTGAGCCTCAGGTAATGCAAAACTGGCATTTTCAGAACAAATTATCATATCTGCCGCTAAAGCCAGTTCAAAACCGCCACCAAATGCATATCCATTCACCGCCGCAATAACAGGTTTGTTTAAATTAAAAATTTCAGTCAAACCGGCAAAGCCACCTGGGCCAAAGTCAGCATCAGGGGCCTCACCTTCTGCCGCCGATTTTAAGTCCCAGCCTGCAGAGAAAAATCGCTCTCCTGCCCCTGTGATAATTGCAACACGCAACGAAGGATCATCGCGAAAATTAAGGAAAACCTCCCCCATTTTGAAACTGGTTTTTGCATCTATTGCATTAGCTTTAGGTCTATCGAGTATGATTTCTAAAATAGCGCCATTTCGGGTAATTTTTAATGATTCGCTCATAATATAATCCTTTCTTCGTCGTGCAGTGACGCTTCAGGTTGCAGGTATGCAGCCCGAAATGTATGCAAAATTAATCACGTTTGTCGATTATTGCAGATGTTTTTTCAATACTTTTCCAGAGCAGTTACGCGGTAAATCTTTACGTACCTCAACACACGTTGGCACCTTAAATTTCGCCATTTGTTTTTCACAAAAAGCAAAGAACTCTTCCTGAGTTAAGGTTTCCCCTTCTTCAAGCACAATAAAAGCTTTAATCGCTTCATCTCGGATGTCATCCGCAACGCCGATCACTGCTACATCCACAATGGCAGGGTGTGAGGCAATAATATTTTCAATTTCACTGCAAGAGACATTTTCTCCACCGCGTTTGATCATATTGCTGCTTCTATCGACAAAATAGAAAAAGCCATCTTCGTCTTGGTAGGCAAAGTCCCCCGTGTGCATCCATCCCGCTTCATCAAAGGTTTTTGCGGTCGCTTCAGGGTTGTTGTAATACTCTTTAAAAAGGGTTTTACCACGCTCACCTTTCACACAGAGCTCACCAATAACCCCGGCACCAACACGCTGGTTATTTCTGTCCCGAATTTGAGCCTGATAACAAAAACCCGGGCGACCAATGGACGGCCAGCGACGCATATCGCCAGGCCGGTCACCAATCAAACCAACAATAGTCTCCGTCATTCCATACGAAGTTAAAAACCGCTTCACCCCAAAACGGGCCATAAACTGGTCGCGTTCTTCTTCACTTAAATTGAGGTAAAACATGGCTTCTCGTAAACAATGATCTTTTTCGTTATCCGCCAGCGGCTGGCTTAATAATGTGCGGATCATCATGGGGATAAGTTCGATGACAGTCGCTTTGTATTTCACCACTTGTTGCCAAAAACGGCGTGCGCTGTATTTCTCTAATAACACAAACGTTGCACCGACAGAAAATGCAGCCATAGAAGCTGTACATTGGCAGTCAATATGAAAAGCAGGCATGACTGTTAAATAAATATCATCAGAGCGTAAGCTGTTTTGCCAAGAAGAGTAATAACCGGCAAAGCGGAGGTTATAGTGGGTAATAATTACCCCTTTAGGCTTCGAGGTGGTTCCAGAGGTAAATAAAATCTCGGCCGTATCATCGACACTCAATTCAACAACCTGAGTCAATTGCGTATGTTGTTGTGACTGTTCAAACCAAAAGTCAGAAATATGCTCTACGGGTTCAATTTGTGTGTCTGTAATCAAAAAAATATGTTTTAGACTTGTCGCTACGTCAGCGAATACTTGTTGATAAATATCTAAGAAAGAGGAACGAGTGACTACCATTTTGGGTTGGCAGTTCTGCATGATCCAAGCACTTTCATTGTATTTATAACGCGCATTAATTGGGACCATAATCGCCCCAATTTTAGCCAAGCCAAACCAGCAAAAGAAAAATTCCGGGCAATTATCTAAATGTAAAGCCACTTTATCGCCTTTTTGAATGCCATAGGCTAAAAAGAGATTGGCGGTGCGATTAATGTGCTGGTTCATTTCTAAATAGCTGAACTTGCTAGTTTTTCCATCGCAGGATTCAAAGATAAGCGCCTGGCTGTTTCCATGGGTTAACGCTAAATCATCCCACATTTGACGCAAATTTTGTTTACCGATTACATCCATTAATTGTTACCCATCATTTCCCTGATGAATACTCAGCTCAATAGTCATCATTGACCTGAGTACCCATTCAATTAATCAACTATTTTGGCTAGCCCTTTATCGACTAACCCCCGAATATCAGTTTCGCTGTATCCAATATTTTTTAAGATATCTGTCGTGTCCATACCGTGTGATGGCATGCCTCGCCAAATTTGTCCGGGGTTATTTTTGAATTTAGGCATGACGTTAGGACCACGACAGGTTTTTCCTTCCATTGTTTGCCAACTGGTAATAGATTCGCGTGCAATGTATTGAGGATTGGTTTCTAACTCAGGAATAGTAAGGACTTTGGCGCTAGCAATATTCAATTCCGCGAGTCTTGCTAACACTTCATCAATCGAACGTGAACCTAGCCATTCATCGAGTTTTTCTTCAACTAAAGGCCCATAAGGGCATTCCACACGGTGAATTAACTGTGTGCCTTCCGGTATTTCTGGTGTACCTAACAGATGCGCCAACCCAATATCTTTAAAAATTTCCTGAATTTGCGTGATACCAACAATTTCCATCACGATATAGCCATCATTACAACTATATAGGCCACAACCTGCGTAATAGGGGTCTTTCCCTTTTGTCATACGTGGGCAGATCTCTCCACCATTGAAGTAGTCCATCATGAAGTATTGCCCCATACGCAACATCACTTCATACATAGCAACGTCAATGCTTTCACCTTTTCCAGTCTCACGTGCTTTATACAATGCAGCCAGTGCGGCAGTTGTCGCCGTCATGCCAGAAAAATAGTCTGCGGTATAAGGAAAAGCCGGCATTGGCTGGTCTTTATCACCGTTTTGAATCAGATAGCCGCTGAAGGCTTGAGCAATGGTGTTATACGCTGCGAGGTTGGTATATTGTGGGTCACCGTACTGCCCAAAACCGGATAAGTGTGCAATGACCAGTTTAGGGTTATGTTCCCAAAGTACTTCGTCCGTGATACCACGACGAGCAAATGCGGGGCCTTTACTCGCTTCAATGAAGATATCGGTTGTTTCCATCAGTTTTAGAAACGCGTCACGCCCCTCATCTTTGAAAATATTCAATGATAACGCACGTAAATTACGCCGTGATAGCTGTGGGTAGTTGGGTTGAACGCGAATAGTGTCTGCCCAGGCGACATTTTCTATCCAGATCACTTCAGCGCCCCATTCTGCAAACATTTGCCCTGCAAATGGGCCAGCAATTTCAATTCCTGAAAATACCACTCTAACCCCAGCTAGAGGGCCAAATTCTGGCATAGGTAGATGCTCTGCCATGTTCTTATCTCCTGTGAAGCAGGGTTGGCCTTCTCTTGAAAACCATCCCATTACGTTCAGTTATTAGCGGTATTGTTTCAGTACGCTACGGCCTAATGTCAGTATTTGCATTTCATCTGAACCACCTGATACGCGATCCACACGAAGGTCACGCCAGAAACGGGCAATTCGGTGCTCACCTGCAATTCCTACACCACCGAGTACTTGCATCGCAGAGTCCACGACTTCAAATGCCGCATTTGCACAGAAGTATTTACACATTGCTGCATCACCAGAGGTGATCAATCCGTTGTCACTCTTCCATGCAGTTTCATATAACATGTTGCGCATTGAATTGAGCTTGATCGCCATATGTGCAAATTTTTCTTGAATTAACTGAAAACGACCAATGGCTTCACCGAATTGAACACGCTGGTTAGCGTAACGCGCCGCATCTTCGAACGCACACATCGCGGTACCATAGTTAGTTAATGCCACTAAGAAACGCTCATGGTCGAACTCTTCTTTTACACGGTTAAAACCGTTACCTTCGCGGCCAAACATGTCTTTTTCATCCAGTTCGACGTTATCAAAAGTAATTTCACAACAGCTATCCATGCGTAAACCCAGCTTTTCAAGTTTATTCACCTTGATACCTGGTTTGCTCATATCTAAGAACCATTCGGTGAAAACAGGTTTGTCTGGTGAATCCGCATCGCGACTCATCACCACAATGTATGGTGTGTAAGCACTACTGGTGATAAAACATTTACTACCGTTCAAATACACTTTGCCATTACGGCGTTGGTAGGTGGTTTGTAGGCTACCAACATCAGATCCTGCACCCGGTTCAGTGATCGCCGAGTTCCACATTTGTTTACCCGTACCACGGAACGCCATGATTTTGTCAATTTGCTCTTGAGTTCCTTCTCTAAGCACCGTATTAAAACCGCCCGGTAATTGATACAACACATAGGTTGGTGCACCTAGGCGACCAAGCTCCATCCATACCGCAGCAACGGTGATAAACCCTGCATCTAAGCCGCCATGTTCTTCTGGGATCAGCAGGTTATCGATTTCCATATCCGCTAAGGCTTTGACAAAGCGTTCAGGATATTTACTGTCTCGGTCACATTCGGCGAAATAGCTTTCCCAGTTTTCACTGGCCATCAGTTCACGGATCCCTGCGACAAACAGTTCCTGCTCATCATTCAATCTAAAATCCATATCAATAACCTCTTACATGTTGTTTTTGAATAAATTAGTCATTTTTCCAATGCACTTTGGCATCTTTAATAAAGGAGAGCGTTACCATGATGTTGACGAAAAAAAGTGGGCATCCTCCGGCAATTATCGCGGTTTGAATTGGTTTTAATCCGCCTAAAGCCAGCAAGACAATGCCGATAACGCCAACTAAGACAGACCAACCAATGCGCACTAATAACGGTGGCTCATCGCCATCTTTAACTGCGCGACAAGTTGACATCGCAAGTGTGTAAGAACACGCGTTGATCAGTGTCACCGTGGCGATAAAGCAGAGGATGAAGAAGCCCCAAATTGTTACAGTGCTCAAAGGTAAAGCAGCCCATGTTTCAATGATGGCGCGTGCGACGCCGAACTCTTCGATCAGCTTTGGAATGTTAATAATGTTTTGGTCTACCAGTTGTAGGGTATTACTACCTAATATTGTCCAAATTAGCGTAGTTC
Source organism: Providencia sp. PROV004 (assembly GCF_011045615.1). NCBI lineage: Bacteria > Pseudomonadati > Pseudomonadota > Gammaproteobacteria > Enterobacterales > Morganellaceae > Providencia > Providencia sp. PROV004. The sequence goes on along the minus strand of NZ_CP042859.1, from coordinate 832,072 downwards.
CTGCCGTCAAGCCTGCTACCATACCGATACACAGCTCACGGACGGTACGGCCTTTAGAGATACGTGCGAGGAAAATACACATTTGGATGGCATAAATTACCCACCACGCCCAATAGAACACGGTCCAACCTTGTGGGAAACCGCCTTTGCCGACTGCATCTGTATAGAACAACATGCGTGGCATATACATCATTAGAACCCCGATAGAATCGGTAAAATAGTTCACAATGAAGCTAGCGCCGCCAACAATAAATACCCATCCCAGCATCAAGAAACTCAAGTAGCTACGGACGTCACTGGCGATTCTCACCCCTTTTTGCAAACCAAAAGCCACACAAATTGCATTCAGGATGATCCAGCAGAAGATAATGATGGCATCGAGCTCAAGAGTATGAGGAATTCCAAACAAGTATTGAATACATTCGGTAACCAGCGGTGTCGCTAGCCCTAAACTCGTCCCCATTGCTAAAATCAATGCGACCAAGTAAAAGTTATCAATAATGGTTCCAAACCAGCCATTTACGTGTTTCTCACCCACTAATGGAACCAGCGTACTACTTGGGCGAATAACATCCATTTTACGAACGAAGAAAAAGTAACCAAATGCGACCGATAAGAAGCTATAAGTCGCCCATGGGAGCGGTCCCCAGTGGAATAAGCTATAGGCTAACCCGATATTTTTCGCTTCATTTGAATAAGGCTCAAAACCAAATGGAGGCGCAGATACATAGTAGAATATTTCAATCGAACCCCAGAAAAGTACGGCGGCTGAAGTACAAGATGCGAACATCATGAAAATCCAGCTTGCTCGGCTAAACTCAGGTTTTTCTTCCCCTAAGCGCTTCTTCGCATAAGGCCCTAAAATCAACCAAAACCAGCCACCAAACATGACAACCATATACCACTCAAATGCCCAGCCCCACACATTGGTGACATAGCTGAAAACTTGGTTGATAACTTCATTTGACGCATCTAAATCACGAACAGTTAACCAACACAGTAGTCCAACAATGATCAACGGTGGAAAAAAAACCTTCGGTTCGATCCCACCTTTTTTATTTTCTTTGCTCATAGTTCGGTCCCAATTTATTATTTAATATATAAGTTTTAAAATAGATATTATTCTCATTACCTAATATCTATATGCATTTAAAACTTATATTTATTATTAAATCCCAACAAACCTAATTAAGTATTAATTCAAATTCTATCCAAATCATGTCTAGTCCCCATAAACAATTCTGTTATTAAGGTCACAATATTATTCGTGATAAATAATTGTTATTAACTTTAATAATTAAAACACCAATAAATACATAGAGATAAAATATTGTGTAACGTTAATGTTATTAAATACCTTCAGTATTGGTGATTCCAGTAGCAATATTGAACATTTCATTGATAACTAGATGATTTTTACAGTATTGGTGAGTAGGGTATCAGTATGAATATTTAAACCCACTTTAATTTAAGGTTTTCAATATTGGTGACTTAGGTTTTATTTTTAAATATCCAGTTCATGATAATTATATAATCCGAAACCGAAACGGATCATATTTATTAATATTATTTTAGGAGATGTAATGAATATTATTACATGCTATAAATCTGTTCCTGATGAACAAGATATTATTGTAAATAGCGCAGATGGTTCTTTAGATTTTTCACGTGCCGATACAAAAATCAGTCAATATGATTTAAATGCAATTGAAACCGCTAATCAAATAAAAGCACAGCAAGCTGACAGCAAAGTGATTGCGTTAAGTATTGGTGGTAAAGCACTCACGAATATGAAAGCACGTAAAGATGTGCTATCGCGTGGCCCAGATGAGCTCGTTGTTGTGATTGATGACCAACTTGAGCATGCACTTCCCCATCAAACTGCCATTACCCTTGGTGCAGCGGCACAGAAAGTGGGCTTCGATTTAATTATTTGTGGTGATGGCTCCGCAGATCTCAATGCACAACAAGTGAGCATTTTATTAGGTGAAACGCTGCAAATTCCTGCCATCAATGGTGTGAAAAAAATTGTTTCCATCACAGCTGATACGGTCATTGTAGAACGTGAGCTAGAAGATGAAATTGAAACGCTATCCATGCCATTACCGGCCATTATCGCTGTAACCTCCGACATTAACGTTCCTGTTATTCCTTCAATGAAAGCCATTTTAGGTGCCGCTAAAAAACCCGTCCAAGCCTGGACGATGGCAGATATTGGCTTAGATAACGTTGCCGCATTATCGTCTCAATCTATCGCCGCGCCGAAACAAAAAGTCCGCCAGCGGGTCATCATTGAAGGTGATGGCGATGACCAAATTGCGCAATTTGCTGAACATTTAAGAAAAATTATTTAATTGGAGGAGTTATGAGCAAATTATCAACCGTTTGGGTATTTAGTGATATGACTTCTCGCTTACCTGAACTTATCGGTGGTGCCCTCTCGCTTGGCGAGCAAGTGAATGTTTTTGCCCTTGATGAAGCACAAAGCGCACAAGCTTTCCAACTTGGCGCTTCGCAAGTCTTTCTATTAACAGGTAAACCCGATGACCGCATTATTGAAGACTATGCGGACACGATGGTTTCCACCATCAAACAACAAAGCGATAACGGTTTACTGTTGTTACCAAATACCCGCAGAGGAAAATTACTTGCAGCACGCTTAGGCGCGAAACTACAAGCCGCGGTTTCCAATGATGCCGCCGCAATCACAATTGAATCTGAAAAACCGCTGATTAAACATATGGTTTATGGTGGCTTAGCCTTCGGCCAAGAGACCCTAGATAGCGCATTTTCAATTGCAACCCTTACCTCTGGTACATTTGAAGCGGCACCGAGTGATGCATCACGTAGCGGCACAGCTCAAGCTACACAATGGGTCGAACCAAAACAATCTATTGTACGTACCTCGATTCAGAAAAAAGCAGGTAACTCAGTGGAATTAGACAAGGCACGCTTAGTTGTCAGTGTCGGGCGAGGTATTGGTAGCCAAGAAAACATTGCGATTGCCAAAACGCTTGCCGATACCATCGGTGCTGAAATCGCTTGTTCTCGCCCAGTCGCAGAAAATGAAAAATGGATGGAACATGAGCGCTATGTGGGTATTTCTAACTTAATGCTCAAACCTGAACTTTATCTTGCCGTCGGCATTTCAGGGCAGATTCAACATATGGTCGGTGCGAATGGCGCACAAACGATCGTCGCAATCAACAAAGATAAAAACGCCCCTATTTTCCAATTTGCAGACTACGGGATCGTTGGCGATCTGTTCAAAATCTTACCTGCGTTAACGCAACAACTGGCGAAATAAACTCAATAACAGTGAGGCATTTTCCTCACTGTTTTCGTGACCTTTGGAGAAACTATGTCCGATGATATTTTTGATGCAATCATTGTAGGCGCAGGTCTAGCTGGCTCTGTAGCTGCATTGGTGCTTGCCCGTGAAGGTGCGCAAGTTCTCCTAATCGAAAGAGGAAACTACGCGGGCGGCAAAAACGTAACAGGTGGGCGAATGTATGCCCATAGCTTAGAACGCATTATTCCAGGCTTTACCCAAGAAGCGCCTATTGAGCGCATGATCACACGCGAAAAACTGTCATTTATGACCGAAACTGGCGCTGTTACAGTTGATTTCCAAAATGGCTCAGAACAAAGCCCTGATGAAACGTCTTGGTCTGTACTACGCGGTAAATTAGATCCATGGCTAGTTGAACAAGCCGAAAATGCTGGTGCACAGTGTATTACGGGTATTCGAGTTGATAAGTTAGTTGAACGTGATGGCAAGGTAGTTGGTGTTGAGGCTGATGGTGATGTACTTGAAGCTAAAGTGGTCATTTTAGCGGATGGCGTCAACTCACTGCTGGCTGAACAACTTGGCATGACTAAACGCGTCAATGCAGAACATGTCGCTGTTGGTGTAAAAGAGCTCATTGAACTACCAAGAGATGTTCTAGCTAACCGTTTTAACCTTAAAGACAAAGAAGGTGTTGCTTGGCTATTTGCTGGCTCACCAACCGATGGCTTGATGGGCGGTGGGTTCCTCTATACCAATGAAGATACCGTTTCACTCGGCTTAGTTTGCGGCCTACACCATATTAAAGATGCTAAAAAATCTGTTCCGCAAATGCTTGAAGACTTTAAACAACATCCGGCTGTTGCACCTTTGATTGAAGGTGGAAAAATGGTCGAATATGCCGCGCACGTCGTCCCTGAAGCGGGTTTAAAAATGCAATCCGAATTGGTTCGTGATGGTGTATTAATTGCTGGTGATGCCGCGGGTATGTGTATGAATTTAGGTTTTACTATTCGAGGTATGGACTTAGCCGTTGCTTCAGGTGAAGCGGCAGCAAAAGCGGTACTTAGCGCAATGAAAACTGACGATTTCAGCAAACAAAATTTAAATCAATACCTCACACTGCTCAACGAAGGCCCACTGCGGGACATGAAAATGTACCAAAAAATGCCTGAGTTTTTGGATAACCCGCGCATGTTTTCTGCTTACCCAGAAATGGCGGTTGGTATTGCAAAAAAACTCTTCACGATTTCAGATGAAGCTCCTGTGCCTTTACGTAAGACCATGTTACAACACGCGAAAAAAGTGGGCTTTATGAACTTGCTCAAGGATGGAATTAAAGGAGTCAGAGCAATATGAGTAATCCAGTCAACGTTGATGTCAAACTCGGTATTAATAAATTTAATGTCGATGAAGAAAACCCGCATATTGTGATAAAAGAGCATCCAGATATGAATGTGCTCGACACATTAACTAAAGCTTGCCCTGCGGGATTATATAAAAAACAAGAAGATGGCTCAGTACGTTTCGATTATGCCGGCTGTCTCGAATGTGGAACCTGCCGCATTCTTGGCTTAGATAGTGCATTAGAAAAGTGGGAATACCCACGCGGCACTTTCGGTATTGAATTTCGTTACGGCTGATTTATTTAGCATCGCTCTCGAAGCTAATAACTTCGAGAGTTTTCAAGCGTTTATTTGCGCTGATCAGGGACACACCCATAATGAAACCAAAAAGTTTTGATGATATTCAATTTTCCTCCGTTCACCGACGGATCATGCTGTGGGGTAGCGGTGGGCCTTTTCTGGATGGTTATGTATTAGTCCTGATCGGCGTTGCATTAGAACAACTCACCCCCGTATTAAGTTTAAGTAGTGAATGGATTGGCTTATTGGGTGCTGCAACATTGGCAGGCCTATTCATTGGTACTTCTCTATTTGGCTATATTTGTGACCAAGTCGGTCGTCGTAAAATGTTTTTAATTGATATTGTTGCCATTGGTGCCATTTCAGTCGCGACCATGTTTGTCTCAACACCGATGGAGCTGCTTATCATGCGGTTCTTAATCGGGATTGTAATAGGTGCAGACTACCCAATTGCAACGTCAATGATCACCGAATTTTCCAATACCAAACAACGTGCATTTGCTGTCGGGTTTATTGCAGCAATGTGGTATGTCGGTGCCACCTGTGCCAATCTCGTCGGCTATATGCTATATGACGTGGAAGATGGCTGGCGCTGGATGCTTGGTAGCTCAGTGATCCCCTGTATTATTATTTTGATTGGTCGTTTTGATTTACCTGAATCACCTCTTTGGCTGATTCGCAAAGGGCGCGTTAAAGAATGTGAAAAAATGATGGAAAAGTTATTTGGCCAACCCGTAATATTTGAAGCCGAAGAACAACAAAAAACACACTTTCTTCAATTATTCACTAAGAGGCATTTTTCTTTCGTCCTATTTACCGCCATTATTTGGACCTGCCAAGTAATCCCGATGTTTGCAATTTACACCTTTGGACCACAAATCGTTGGGCAGTTGGGGTGGGATCAAGGAAAAAACGCTGCACTCGGTAACGTAGTTATCAGCTTATTCTTTATGCTAGGTTGCTTACCTGCGATGTATTGGCTGAATAAAATGGGACGGCGACCATTATTGATTGGTAGCTTTGCCATTATGACCCTCGCACTTGCCATACTTGGGCTATTTTCAAACCTTGGTATTTGCCTTGTGATTATCATGTTTGGGATTTACGCTTTTTTCTCAGGGGGACCCGGTATTTTACAATGGCTTTACCCTAACGAACTGTTTCCAACCGATATTCGCGCATCCGCCGTTGGGATCATTATGTCTATCAGCCGTATTGGCACTATTTTTTCAACATGGGCATTACCGCTATTTATCACTAAATACGGTGTCAGTTCGGTGGTATTAATGGGGGCAGGCGTTTCTTTACTCGGACTGATCGTTTCGATCCTATTTGCACCAGAAACCAAAGGCTTAACCCTAGCACAAACCTCAGTGATGGGTATTCGGCGCAAAAAGACATAAGAGAAGTAAAAGAAGTTACTACGATAAACAATCACATCAAATACACTAAATAATTCGTGCTGCACCAAGGCAGCAAGAGAAACTAATCCCTAGGAGCATACACAAGTATATGACTAGGGCGAATAAGCGAAGCCAACACCCCTACAATTTGAAATATGACACGTATTTATACGCTAAATAGTTTGTGTTGTGGCTAGGCGGCAATCGAGGTTATCCCGATGAGCATACACAAGTATGTGATTCGGGTAACCAAGTGCGGCCAACAACGCCACAGCGCAAAATATGACGCGTATTTAGTTGGTAGAGAATGGCATGATGTCATACCATACCAACAACCAAATAGTCACATAAGCAAAAATCGCCGCAATAATATCGTCAATCATGATGCCAAAACCGCCACTGACTTTTCGGTCAAAAATCCGTATCGGCCATGGCTTCCACATGTCATATATGCGGAAAATAAAGAAGGCGGTGATGACCCATTCATAATCAACAACTGGGATCGCCATGAGAGTAATCCACATCCCGATAAATTCATCCCAAACAATGCTGCCGTGGTCATGAATTTTCATATCATCGGAAGTGCGCTGACAAATTAAGCAACCAATCCAAAAACCCGCGATAATAAGCACCCACAGGCTCCAAATTGGCATGTTGGCCATTAATAACCAGAAAGGTATCGCAGCAAGAGAGCCCATTGTGCCTGGCACAATAGGTGAAAGGCCGCTACCAAATCCTGTAGCCAATAAGTGCCAAGGATTACGCATATTCAGCCGTTTTTTTGCTTCTGCTTTTTCTTGGCGACTAGCCATTCTATGCACCTTCCGAAACAAAATGATCGAAACCTTTTAGGTTTACATCAACTTCTTGGTTATTGCAAAAGTAGCTAATTCCTTCAGACTGCGGCTTAATTTGCCCAATACACGTAAAGCCTGAGCCTGTGTGTGCAAGTGCCATCTCTAGCGCTCCACGGTTAATTTCAGGAACGGTAAAGCAAAGTTCGTAGTCTTCACCACCACTCAAAGACCATAAACGCCCTTGTTCGATACTACAACTTTGTTTCAACGCTTCTGATTGAGGCAATGCATCTAAATTAATGCGCGCACCACAACTGCTCGCTTTCAAGATGTGGTTGAGATCAGAAACTAAACCGTCAGAAATATCAATCGCAGAAGAAGCCAGGTTTCTCAATGCTTGGCCTTGTAAAATCCGTGGCTGTGGACGTAAATGGCGCGCAATTAGCCATTCTTGATGTTCTACATTTTTAACATTCAGTTTATCTTGTAAAATAGCAAGGCCAGCAGCGCTATCACCGAGAGTCCCCGTTACATAAATCCAATCGCCATTACGCGCCCCCGCACGGGACATCGCTTTGCCGTTTGGCACTAAGCCATGAACCGTGTAGGTCAAGCTCATAGGGCCTCGGGTTGTATCACCACCAATTAATTGCATGCCATAATAGTTAAGCTGTTCAAACAAACTATCACTAAAAGATTGTAACCAATCACAATCAACACAAGGCAATGTAATTGCCAAAGAAACCCATGCAGGGTCTGCGCCCATCGCTGCGAGGTCACTTAAATTAGATGCTAATGATTTATAAGCAAGATCAGCTGGTGAAATGGTTGGTAGGAAATGAATACCAGAAACGAGAGTGTCAGTGCTTACAGCAAGTTGCTGTTTTTCTGGAATGGTCATCAACGCACAGTCATCCCCAATACCGATATTAACATCACGTCGGTTAGTGGTTTGACGGTTAAAATAACGCGCGATGAGGTCAAATTCGCCATATGACATGGTAGATTTTCCGTTTTCGCTATATCTATTTTCGTTTAAGACGAAGCAAATAATTTACACCCTAATAATTCAATAATAGGTAAATAGCACTGAATTGCTAACCTGAAGAGTCTATCTAATTGGCTGCAATTATTCTTCGCTCACCGGCCATTGAAATATCGCGAGCATATAAACACAAAGGTAGACTGGAACCCAGGCTACCTATTTATTACCGTAGTGCTACAGGAGGGAACCCTGATATTATTATTTTTTACGGCGTACCGCAGGTGCAGCTTTGTCTAATACACCGTTAACGAATTTATGGCTATCTTCTGCGCCAAAAACTTTCGCTAATTCAATACCTTCGTTGATTGCGACTTTATAAGGTACATCTTCACGGAAACTTAATTCAAACATGGAGACGCGTAAAATCGCTTTTTCTACCTGCCCTAACTCTTCGAGCTGACGAGATAAATAAGGCGCCATCTGTTGATCTAGTTTTGTTGCGTTAGTCGCAACACCTGATAACAGTTCACGAAAATAGTTTACGTCGACGTCTGACATGTCCTGTTCAGCAATAAACTCATATTCGACTTCAGCAATTGGATTGCCAGATAATTGCCATGAATAAATGGCTTGTACAGCACACTCACGAGCGCGGCGACGAGCAGCAGGTTTCACAAGATTCCCCTTAAATTTAAAAACTGTACACAATAAACACTTGTTGCATTGCGTAATCTACACCGCAGTGGCGAAAAAACAGCAACATAGAGCAAATTGTGTATTATTTGCCTTTGATGGCCTTAATTACATTAATCATTTCAAGTGCTGTCAGTGCAGCTTCAGCACCTTTATTACCTGCTTTAGTACCCGCACGTTCAATAGCTTGTTCAATATTTTCAGTGGTTAACACACCAAAAGTCACTGGAACTTCACTGTTCATCGCAACATGAGATAAACCGGAGCTACATTCACCTGCAACGTATTCAAAGTGAGCAGTACCACCACGAATCACAGTACCTAATGCAATCACTGCATCATATTTATTCGTTTCAACCAATGCTTTTGTGGTCAATGGCAGCTCATAAGCGCCTGGAACCCACACAATTGTAATATTGTCATTTGAAACCTGACCAATGCGTTCTAACGCATCAACAGCACCTTCCAGCAGACTATCATTAATAAAGTTGTTAAAACGAGCGATAGCGATAGCAACACGCGCTTGTGGAGCAGCAACAACACCTTTAATTACGTTCATAGCCTTCCTCTAATATTAATTATAACCCGCGGGGCGCGGATTTTATCACATTCTTTCGTGTATCGTACGTATGATTTTCAAAAAAACCACTTACCATACGGGACGAAGCCTGACACGAAGGTCTGGCCCGACTTGCTTCACTTCTGTAAATTCAAATTTTGGCGCATCAACAAGGGCGTTAAGCGGCGGAAAGTCCACCAAACCTCGAGCGCTGTCACCTAATAATTTAGGTGCAATATAGACAATCAGTTCGTCAACTAAACCTAGCTTAAGTAATGAGCCTGCGAGTTTTGCTCCCGCCTCAACCCAAATGCTATTCACATTACGTTTAGCCAGCTGCATCATCAAAATAACCAGATCGGTGCCGTTTTCATCTGCTGGAATAGCGATTTGCTCAATTTTTCCTTGCCATACCGCATTTTCATCTGCGGTTGAGCGCACTAACCAACATTCACCATCTAATTGAGTAACTTTATGGTCAGGAGTCACTCGATTGTGATTATCTAGCACAATACGAATGGGTTGGCGTACTTGGCTTTCTGGATACACTTGTTGGATATCTGATGGGAGCTCATTCCAACGTACCGTTAAAGAAGGGTCATCAGCAACAACCGTGCTGCTCGTACTTAAAATAGCACTTGCCTCGGCTCGAAGAGCTTGTACATCTTTGCGAGCTGCCGGGCTGGTAATCCATTTGCTTTCCCCAGATTCAAGGGCGGTCTTGCCATCAAGCGAAGCAGCAAGTTTCAACTGGATATAGGGAAACCCGGTACGCATACGTTTTAAAAAGCCACGGTTCGCCGCTTCAGCATCGTCTAATAAAACATTACTACGTGTTTCAATTCCTGCTTGCGACAACATATACAGACCACGGCCTGCAACCTGAGGATTTGGGTCTTGCATCGCCGCTACAACTCGGCTTACACCTGCATTAATCAGTGCTTCTGCACAAGGCGGAGTGCGGCCGTGATGACTACAAGGCTCAAGGGTGACATAGGCCGTTGCCCCTTGCGCTTTTTCTCCTGCCATACGCAATGCGTGAACCTCAGCGTGGGGTTCCCCTGCTTTCTGATGATACCCTTCACCGACAATGGCACCATCACGCACAATCACACACCCGACATTTGGATTAGGTGATGTAGTAAAACGCCCTTTTCGTGCCAATTCAAAAGCACGAGCCATATACATGTTGTCTTGTTCAATCATTGGCGTTAATCCTGTAATTTAGCGATTTCTTCGCCAAATTCGCGCACATCTTCAAAGCTGCGGTAAACAGAAGCAAAACGGATATAGGCAACTTTATCGAGCTTTTTCAGTTCATCCATAACCAAACTACCAATCAATTTAGACGGAACTTCACGTTCCCCCGTAGCCCGAAGCTGAGATTTAATAGAAATAATAGCTTGCTCAATGTCATCAGAACTTACAGGCCGTTTTTCTAATGCCTTTTGCATACCTCGATTAAGCTTTTCTTCATCAAAAGGTTCACGAATATCGTCGCTTTTAATGACTCTAGGCATGACAAGCTCAGCGACTTCAAAAGTGGTGAAGCGTTCATGACAAAGTAAGCACTGGCGGCGTCTACGGACTTGGGACCCTTCACCGACCAGACGCGAGTCAATAACTTTCGTATCTACAGCTGAGCAGAATGGGCAGTGCATAGCGTTTCCTGAATCTATTTAGGGGGAGATAGTTTACCCTACTGTGCGAGAAAAAACACCCTAGAAGATGCCTCCTAGGGTGTTCTCGTTGCTCTTCATATTTCGCGTTGTAGGGGTGTTGGCATCGTTTATTAACCCTAGTCACATACTTTTGTATGCTCCTAGGGATTAATTACACTTGCCGCCTACCTACAACACGAACTATTTTGAGCACTAATTGGCTTAACTCTTTATTATTCCCGTTGTAGGGGTATTGGCATCGCTTATGAACCCTAGTCACATACTTTTGTATGCTCCTAGGGATTAATTACACTTGCCGCCTACCTACAACACGAACTATTTTGAGTGCTAATTAGCTTAGTTACTCATCATTTTTAAAACTAAGGCAGTAATGACTCTTGGTCTGCGCCTTCTTTTTCGACTTTCGCTTGCATCAAGTGTTCACGCTTCATACCCATCTTCAGTGCTAATGCAGAAGCCACATAAATAGATGAGATAGTACCGATAGTTACACCGATTAACATAACCAATGAGAAGCCTTCTAACATTGCGCCACCGAACAGGTATAGCATCAGAACCACTAATAATGTGGTGGCTGATGTCATGATGGTACGGCTCAATGTTTGCGTCAAAGAGACGTTCATGATTTCGTACGGTGTACCACGGCGTATTTTACGGAAGTTTTCACGGATACGGTCTGATACAACGATACTGTCGTTCAGTGAGTAACCAATAACTGACATCAATGATGCCACAATAGTCATATCTATCTCTATATGGAACAAAGACAGAATACCTAAAGTGATCACCACATCATGCGCAAGAGATAACACGGCACCCGCGGCCAAACGCCATTCAAAACGGAAACCAACGTAGACTAGGATACAAATCAACGCAGTTAACAGAGCCAAAGCCCCTGTTTGCGCTAATTCAGCCCCAACACTTGGCCCCACGAATTCAATGCGTTTTACGGTTGCTTTATCATCCACATTTTGGTTGATAATCGTGATAATTTCTTTACCGACTTCTTGACCAGCAGTGCCTTCAATTGGCGGAATACGGATCATGATATCGCGGCTGCTACCAAAGTTTTGGATTAATGGATCTTTATGATTCGAGTTAGACAAACTATCACGAATTTTATCCAAATCAGCTGGCTGACTTAAGTTGATTTCAATTACCGTACCACCGGTAAAATCTAAGCCCCAGTTAAAACCTTTGACGCCAATAATCACAAAAGAAGCTATCAGTAATACGATAGAAATGCTAAAGGCAACGTTGTCCCAGCGCATAAAGTCATAAACTTTACGGCCATAGTTCAATTGTTCAACAGTATAATCCTGTGCCACAACGTGCTCCTTAAATTGACAGCTTGTTAATACGTTTACCGCCGTAAAGCAGGTTCACGATAGCACGTGTACCAACGATAGCTGTAAACATAGAGGTTGCGACACCAATCGCTGTCGTAATCGCAAAGCCTTTAATAGACCCAGTACCCACTGCATAGAGAATAATCGCAGTGATCAGTGTCGTTAAGTTTGCGTCTGTAATACTTGAGAAGGCGCCTTTATACCCTTCATGAATTGCTTGCTGAACAGATCGACCGTTCTTGAGCTCTTCTTTAATCCGTTCGTTAATTAGAACGTTCGCATCGACGGCAACCGCAAGGGTTAATACGATACCGGCAATACCAGGCATAGTCAGTGTTGCGCCCGGTAATAAGGACATCACCCCAACAATTAACACCAAGTTTGCCAACAGCGCGCTACTCGCAATCAGACCAAATTTACGATAGTAAATAATCATAAATAGGATAGAAGCTAACAGACCTGCGATACAGGCTTTCAGCCCTTGCTCGATATTTTGCATACCTAGTGTTGGACCAATGGTACGTTCTTCAACAATTTGGATTGGCGCAATCAACGCACCTGCACGTAACAGTAATGAAAGCTGGCGAGCTTCAGTGCCGTTAGTAATACCAGTAATACGGAATTTGCTACCAAAACGTGCAGAAATACGTGCCGCATTGATGACTTTTTCATCTTTCACCAAAATTGAACGGCCCGTTGCATCTTTCTTGCCACTGTCTTTGTATTCAACAAACAGCGTTGCCATCAGCTTGTCTTGGTTATCACGTGTAAAGTCAGACATGATAGAACCACCAGAACTATCAAGACTGATACTCACTTGTGGTTGACCGTTTTCATCCGCATCAGATGTTGAGTCGGTAATATGGTCACCCGTTAAGATCACACGCTTATATAAGACATAAGGCATGCCTTCACGGTCATATTTAACTTCTGAATCACCTGGTACACGGCCACTTTCCGCTGCAGAAGAATCCACAGCGGTATTCACTAGACGGAATTCTAATGTCGCAGTCGCACCTAAAATTTCTTTTGCGCGCGCGGTATCTTGAATACCCGGTAATTCAACCACAATTCGGTCAGCGCCTTGGCGTTGAACGAGTGGCTCCGCAACACCTAATTGGTTTACACGGTTGCGAATAATAGTAATGTTCTGAGAAACCGCGTAGTTACGTGCTTCACGTAAACGCTCGTCGGTCATCACTGCGATCATGGTGTTATCGCTGCCATCACTAAAGACTAAGTCTGGGTATTTACGAGACAATGCTTTTTCAGCTTGGCTACGATCATCCGCGTTACGGAAACGAACTTCCACGCTATAATCATTGCCTTTACGAATAGAAGAGTACGCAATGCCTTCTTGACGCAGGTCATTACGCAAACCATCCATGTTTTGTTCCTGCAATTTACCTAATGCAGTGTCCATATCAACTTCCATCAGGAAGTGAACCCCACCACGCAGATCAAGACCAAGCTTCATCGGTTCACCACCGATAGCTTCGAGCCACTTAGGCGTTGCAGGTGCAAGGTTTAATGCAACAACATACTGGTCACCCAGTGCATTCATGATCACTTCACGCGCACGTAACTGAACATCAGAGTTGTTGAATCGGGCTAAAATGGCCCCATTTTCTAGAGAGATAGATTTACTCTCAATTTTATCGTCTTTTAACGATTTCTGGACTTGGATCAGCGTTTGTTCATTGGCGGCGGTTCCCCGCACGCCAGTGATCTGAACAGCCGGATCCTCACCATATAGGTTTGGAAGTGCATAAAGCAAACCGATGAGGATCGCGAAGATCAACATCAGATACTTCCACAAAGGATAACGGTTTAGCACGGCAGTTCCCTTCGGGAGAATCAGAATTAAATTGCTTTCATTGTGCCTTTAGGTAAAACAGCAGCAACGAAATCACGTTTGATGGTTACTTCTGTGTTCTCACTCAGCTCAAGAACCACATAACCGGTTTCAGACACTTTAGTTACACGTCCGATTAAACCGCCAGTTGTTAAAACTTCATCACCTTTAGTGATAGATTCCATCAATTTACGGTGTTCTTTCGCACGTTTTTGCTGTGGACGCAAAATCATGAAATAGAAGATCAGCGCGAAAACAACAAGCATGATAACCATAGTGTACGGGCTACCTTGCGCTGGTGCACCTGCTGACGCCGCTGCTTCAGAAATAAAAAAACTCATTCAACTTTCCTCATTGTTTTATTGAAAGCAATTTTACATACAAAAAAGCTAAGTTTGATATGCTACACAGATTAATGGCATTTCGCACTTAAATTCATTCGATATTTAATGAAGGTTCAGGTTTACCAATCTTTTGGTAAAAATCTTTAGCAAACTCTTCAAAATTCCCATTTTCAATGGCTTGGCGAATACCGGCCATCAAGCGCTGGTAATAACGTAAATTATGGATGGTATTGAGCCTTGCACCAAGAATTTCATTACATCTATCAAGATGATGCAGATAAGCGCGGCTATAATGACGACAAGTATAGCAATCACACTCAGCATCCAGTGTTGATGTGTCTGATTTATACTTAGCATTACGAATTTTTACCACGCCATTTGTCACAAATAAATGCCCATTTCGCGCATTTCGTGTTGGCATCACACAATCGAACATATCGATTCCGCGACGAACCCCTTCCACTAAATCTTCAGGCTTACCAACCCCCATTAAATAACGAGGTTTTTCCGCTGGAATTTGCGGGCAGACATGTTCTAAGATTCGGTGCATATCTTCTTTCGGTTCGCCAACGGCTAAGCCGCCTACAGCGTACCCATCAAAGCCGATTTCCACCAGCCCCTTAACTGAAATATCACGTAAATCTTCGTAAACACTACCTTGAATAATACCGAATAAGGCATTTTTATTGTTAAGTTCGTCAAAACGTTGGCGGCTACGTGCAGCCCAACGCAGCGACATTTCCATTGATGTCTTTGCATAGTCCCAATCTGCTGGATATGGCGTACACTCGTCAAAAATCATGACAATATCTGAACCGAGGTCATACTGAATTTCCATCGACTTTTCAGGACTTAGGAAAACTTTTTCACCGTTGATTGGGTTACGAAAATGCACACCTTCTTCTTTAATTTTGCGCATCGCACCAAGACTAAAGACCTGAAAGCCACCTGAATCGGTTAAAATTGGGCCTTGCCATTGCATAAAGTCATGGAGGTCACCATGCAACTTCATAATTTCTTGCCCAGGGCGCAACCACAAGTGGAAAGTGTTCCCTAATAAGATTTGAGCACCAGTCTCTTTAACTTCTTCCGGTGTCATGCCCTTAACAGTACCGTAGGTTCCTACTGGCATAAATGCAGGGGTTTCCACCACACCGCGCTCAAAAACTAAGCGACCACGGCGTGCATTGCCATCGGTCGTTTGTAATTCATATTTCACGTTTGCCTCCTAGCAGCAGAAAAACAGTCTGTTGCTATTGATAATATTAATTTGCTAAGCAAGCAGCCGATGCCACCGCTTCAAACTGATTACTCACCAATTTTCTCGAATCGAGCATTTGTATTGGGGGTAATGAACATAGCATCACCATAACTAAAAAAGCGGTATTTTTGTTCAACGGCTTCTTTATATGCATTCATGGTGTTTTTGTATCCAGCAAACGCAGAAACCAACATAATTAATGTCGATTCCGGTAAGTGGAAGTTGGTGATCAGTGCATCTATCACCTGATATTCATACCCTGGATAAATAAAGATTTGGGTATCATCAAAAAATGGAGCAATTAAAGCATCTTGGCTCGCTTTTGCGGCACTTTCGAGCGACCGAACGGACGTTGTTCCAACAGCGATAACGCGGTTACCTCGTGCTTTACAGGCTAAAACAGCGTCTACGACCTCTTGTGGCACTTCTGCATATTCAGAATGCATAATGTGATCTTCGATAGTATCAACTCGTACAGGTTGAAAGGTACCGGCTCCCACATGCAATGTTACAAACGCCATTTCTACGCCTTTTTGGCGCAATGCTTCAAGTAACGGTTCATCAAAGTGTAAGCCCGCCGTTGGTGCTGCAACAGCCCCTGGTTTTTCACTATATACGGTTTGATAAAGTTCTTTATCTGATTCTTCATCAGGACGATCAATATAAGGCGGGAGAGGCATATGACCAATTTGGTTTAGAATGCTTAATACATCACGTTCATCGTCAAAACGCAGTTCAAACAATGCACCATGACGCGCGACCATCGTCGCATTCACGCTTTCATCTTCGCCTAGCAGTAATTCAGCCCCTTCTTTTGGTGCTTTTGATGCCCTAACATGAGCGAGCACGCGGTGTTCATCCAACATACGCTCAATCAGAACTTCAATTTTACCACCGCTAACTTTGCGCCCAAATAACCGTGCGGGGATCACGCGAGTGTTATTGAACACCAGCAAGTCACCATGCTCCAATTTTTCTAGAATATCGGTAAAAACACCATGCGTGAGCTGCCCTGAGCCGCCATCTAGGCTTAATAAACGGCAAGCACTACGCTCAGCCTGCGGATAATGGGCAATCAGTTCTTCAGGTAATTCAAAAGTAAAATCAGAAACACGCATTGTATTGACATCAATCTAAAAAAACAGGCGACTAGTCTAGTGCCGCACTGACTTTGGCGCAAGAAATAAGCGCAAGATCGGACAAAAAACCACCATTTTTTAACAAATAATTTGTTAGCAAAAAATTCTGCATACTATTTATCCATTCAAAGAATGAATTATTTCAATTTCAATAAACTTTTATAACAAATTGATTTCGACTTTTTTCTACTCGATAGGTATACCCATGAATTTCAAATTAGAGGAATTCTTTATTCCTCTGCCAAGTAATGTCCTGTGAGTTTCGAATTCAACATAATTACTGCTATAGTTTGAGCAATCAAAAAGTTAGCTAAGCTGCGTTGCATGTCCTATGGATTTCGAATCACAGGTAGGCAACTTACATAGATTCGAACTATCAAGAATATTTTTTCTTTTGTTTCTCAATGTTCATACCCCATGAATTTCGAATTAGAGCAAGGCAGCAAGCAAATTGATCCCTAGGAGCATACATCAGTATGTGACTAGGGTCGATTTGTGCAGCTAACACAGCTATAATTTGAAAGGCATCGGATATATCATAGGAGGATGAATTACCTAGCTCACCTCCACCTGGCCCATCTCGCTGGCAGCTCCTTACTCGGCAACATCATGGCTGACTACGTCCGCGGTAACCCTGTGGGCCTTTACTCCCCCGAAATTGTCTCTGGTATCTTTATGCATCGAACTGTCGACCGCATTACAGATACTCACCCTTTAGTCAAAGAAGCTAAATTGTTATTTCGTGATGAATATCGCCGTGTTGCCCCCATAACATTGGATTTAGTTTGGGACCATTTTTTATCGCTGCATTGGTCAACTATTGAGCCATCAATACCGCTAGTAGACTTTGTACGTGACTGCCGAAAAATAATTGAGCCGCAGCTTTGTCATACCCCTGAAAAATTCCAGGAGTTAAATGAATATCTCTGGCCTCAACAGTGGCTAATACGCTATGCAGATAAAAATTATATTGGAAAATCACTGAGTGGGATGGCAAGAAGACGCCCCAAGCTCAGTGCGCTAAGTGGTTCATTTGATGATTTTTTATTGCAGTATGATGCGTTAGAAACTATTTTCTTTCAATTTTATCCGCAAATGATGGCTAATGCGCTGCAACATTTTTTTGTACAGAATGTCACAATTAACACAAAGGAATAAATTAAAGCTTGCACTTTAGTGGAATAAAACTATCTTATTGATATTAATTTGATAAACCAGTATTATTGATAGTTAAAACCTATCACAATAATCGGTTTAAATGACTTTATTGTCAAAAGATCTTTTTCTATTCTTTCAGAAGTCTAAATCCACACTATTTATCAGTGATTAAATAGACAGGACAAAAAACTTTAATTCAAACTCATAGGAGTAAATTATGGTTCTGGTAACACGTCAAGCCCCTGACTTTACTGCAGCAGCTGTTTTAGGTAACGGTGAAATCGTTGAAAACTTCAACTTAAAAAAACACATTGCTGGTAAACCTGCTGTCATCTTCTTCTGGCCAATGGATTTTACTTTCGTTTGCCCTTCAGAGCTGATCGCATTTGACCGCCGCTATGAAGAATTCCAAAAACGTGGTGTAGAAATCATCGGTGTTTCTTTTGACTCTGAGTTTGTTCATAACGCATGGCGTCAAACATCCGTAGATAAAGGCGGTATTGGTGAAGTTAAATACCCAATGGTTGCTGATATCAAACGTGAAATCATGGCAGCATACGGCATCGTGCACCCAGATGCAGGCGTTGCACTGCGTGGCTCTTTCCTCGTTGACAAAAAAGGTGTTGTTCGCCACCAAGTGGTTAATGACCTACCATTAGGCCGTAATATCGACGAAATGCTGCGTATGGTTGACGCGCTGCAATTCCACGAAGAGCACGGTGATGTTTGCCCAGCTCAGTGGGAAAAAGGCCAAGAAGGTATGAATGCATCTCCAAAAGGCGTTGCTGACTACCTGACTAAAAACTCTGCAAAACTGTAATTCGTTACGCGAGTTTTAGAAAAGCGGGCATCAAGCCCGCTTTTTACTTTTGTGAACCAAGTCTATCTTTTCTCTTCCTACTCGCAATTATTCCACTCAGTTAACAATTCTTAACTCAAATACTCAATGTTTTGTATTATTGTGTGCTATACATTAAAAACACAAATAATTAACAAACTATTCATATTGAATATTTGTGCGATAGAACAACTCAATTAACCCTAACTGGGAGATACGAATGATAAAAACATCATTACGCCCTGCGGTTCTATTTCTTTCCTTACTTGTTTCTAATCAGCTGTATGCCGCTTCTGAACCTGCCGTTGAAGCAAAAAAAGGTATGGTTGTTTCCTCCCAACATTTAGCATCACAAATTGGGGCTGATATTCTAAAATCAGGCGGCAATGCTATTGATGCCGCTGTTGCGGTAGGATATGCACAAGCCGTAGTTAACCCTTGCTGTGGCAATATCGGCGGTGGTGGCTTTATGACTATTCATCTAGCCGATGGCAAAGATTTATTTATTAATTTCAGAGAAACCGCGCCCGGTGCCGCTAGTGCAGATATGTATTTAGACAAAGACGGTAAGTTAATCAAAGATGCGAGCCTATATGGCTACCTCGCGTCAGGTGTACCAGGTACCGTTAAAGGCCTAGACTATGCCTTAGAAAAATACGGTACGATGAGCCGCCAGCAAGTAATGGCGCCGGCTATTAAATTAGCAAGAGAAGGCTTTGTGCTGACTAGAGCGGATACTGATGTCCTCGACACCACGACAGAACGTTTTAAACAAGACCCAGAAGTCGCACGTATCTTCTTAAAACCGGATGGTCGTTCTTTCCAACCCGGTGACTTGTTAGTTCAGACCGATTTAGCTAACACCTTAGAAAAAATTGCCCAAAATGGCCCTTCTGCTTTTTACGAAGGAGAAATCCCCAAAATTGTGGAAGAAGCCTCTAAGAAAAATGGCGGCATCTTAACCGCAAAAGATTTTGCAGATTTTACTATCACAGATACAGCGCCTGTTAGCTGTACCTATAGAGGCTATCAATTTATTTCTGCACCACCACCAAGTTCAGGTGGAGTGACTATCTGCCAAACGCTTAATATCTTAGAAGGGTATGACCTCAAAGAAATGGGCTTTAACTCCGCGGACTATATTCATACTCTAACGGAAGCGATGCGCCATGCTTATATGGACAGAAATACCTTCCTCGGTGATCCTGAGTTTGTCGATAACCCAACGGAAAAGCTACTCAGCAAAGCCTATGCAGAAGAGTTACGCAAAGAAATCAAACCCAACCAAGCAACGCCATCCACGCAAGTTCAACCAGGAATAGGGCCTCACGAAAAACCGGAGACCACGCATTACTCTGTCGTCGATGAAAAAGGAAATGCGGTTTCAACTACTTACACGATTAATGGTCGCTTTGGCTCTGTGGTGATCCCGCCCGGAACTGGCTTTTTCTTAAACGATGAAATGGATGACTTCACCACCAAAGTAGGTGAAAAAAACCTGTATGGTTTAGTACAAGGTGAACGCAATTCTATTGCACCAGGTAAGCGCCCACTGTCATCCATGAGCCCAACTATCGTAACGAAAGATGGCAAAGTATTTCTAGTTCTCGGTTCACCCGGAGGCTCACGAATTATTTCGATTACGCTGCAAACCGCTTTAAATATTATCGACCATGGTATGCCACCACAAGAAGCCGTTAATGCACCGCGTATTCACCACCAGTGGCTCCCTGATGAGGTTTATTATGAGCAAAGAGGCGTTTCTAAAGACACCTTAGCACTACTCGATAAAATGGGTTACCAGATGGTTGAACAAACACCGTGGGGTGCCGCCGAGCTGATTATGGTCGCGATCCCTGAAGGAGCTGGTGTTAGTGCCAAATCTTCGGGTAATGATTCCGCTGTTTCAGGGAAAGTTCGCGAAGGTT
Source organism: Providencia sp. PROV004 (assembly GCF_011045615.1). Taxonomy (NCBI): domain Bacteria; kingdom Pseudomonadati; phylum Pseudomonadota; class Gammaproteobacteria; order Enterobacterales; family Morganellaceae; genus Providencia; species Providencia sp. PROV004. The sequence goes on along the minus strand of NZ_CP042859.1, from coordinate 811,146 downwards.
TCATTTATGGCTCTAACGATGTACGTCGCCCAGCAGGGAGTGCTGTCGGTGTTGATTAATGGCCTAATAAAATAGAAAAAGGAGCTATTTAGCTCCTTTTTTGTAATTTCAATTAATTACACTTGCTTATGCTGTGCAGCAGGTGACACAAACTTATCGCATAAAATAGCCACGACCATCACAACAACAGTTGGTAATACCCAGACTAAGTCTTGTTTATACAGTGGCATTGCTGTCATCCATTCAGGAATATAACCTTTAAGATGGTCTGACGCTTTTACGGCACCGATTAAACCGACGACAAAGCTAACTAACATTGTCGGCGCAATCACTATCGTTGGGTTTTTCCACCACTTCAAAGTAAAGCTTAATAAAATTAAGACAATACAAGGTGGATAAATTGAAACTAGCACGGGTAATGAGAAGGCGATTAACTTACTCAAACCTAAGTTTGAGATCACCATGGAGAACACACCCAAGATCAATACCAGTTTACGGTAAGAAATCGGTACATAGCGGCTAAAGAACTCGGCACAGGCACAAGTTAAACCCACGGCAGTTACCATACAGGCAACAAAGATTAATACCGCAAGGAAGAAGCTACCGTAATTACCAAAAGTATATTGAACATAGGTATGTAAAATATCAGCGCCATCAGCAGGGTTTGGAATTAACGAACCGCTATTCTCACCAAGCTTAAACAAGGACAAATAGACCAGAGTTAATAATACCCCTGCAATTAACCCTGCCCACATAGTGTAACGGGTTAATAGTGAAGAGTTTTCGATACCCCTTGAACGCGCCGCATTAACAATAACGATACCAAATACCATAGCACCAAGGGTATCCATAGTTAGATAACCATTGATAAAGCCATTCGAGAAAGCCATCTCACGGTATTCTATTGTAGAAGGGATCGGATCCCCCGCAGGCCACATGACAGCCGCAATACCCAAAATAGCCAAGGCTAACATTTTTACAGGTGCTAAAATGTGCCCAACGCTATCAAGCAGTTTTCCGGGATATAGTGAAATACCGATAACTAGAACGAAGTAAACTACGCTGTAGATAAGTAACAGCATATCGGACTCACCACCGAATAAAGGTGCGATACCGACTTTATAGGATACAGTCGCCGTTCTTGGCGTTGCAAATAGAGGCCCTACAGACAAATAAGCAACAACCGCCAATAGTAACCCTGCCGTTTTGCCAACGGGTGTACTGAGCGCTTCAATGCCCCCACCCACTTTAGCTAGCGCAATAACGGTTAAAACAGGTAAACCCACGCCTGTAACCAAAAACCCTAGTGCCGCAGTCCAAACTTGTTCCCCTGCCTGCAAGCCAACCATGGGAGGAAAGATAATGTTTCCTGCCCCTACGAATAACGCAAAAGTCATAAAGCCTAATGCGATGATATCTCTTGATGATAAACGATGAGCCATATTATGTTATTTTTAAGTGACAAAATAGAAAATTATGGGTTTACACTTAGCAACCCTTTGAAATATATATAGCGAGATAGAATTCTGATAAACATACTGTTAACAATATAAAAAAGCATGTTTGTTTGTATCATACGAAATGAAAAGTCAAAAAACAGAAAAATTCGCCAATAACTGACAACAAGTAGAACTTTTATAGGGCAAAAAGGCAATAGCAAACCGAAAAACAAGAATAAATAACTAAACTAATTTTCAGAACTAGTGATTACTTTCAGTAAAATCCCAATACTCGTTATATGCTTTGCTCGAAAAATGAACAACTCGTCTTTTTCTGGTGATTAAAATTGATTATTTAACAGAATATATAATTAATGTGATAGCAATAATCAGCATTAAATATATATGTTTTGAATTTAATACAGGTATGGATTGATAAATAGAAATAATCCACTTTATTAATATTTTGATTATATTAACAAAGTGGAATTATTTACCCATTTTTAAGTTTTTTGTCATCAACAATAAATACTGGCGGTAAAGTAAATGAAAACTCACTCCCTTTACCTAATTGACTTGTTACCACCAATTGGCTGCTATGGTGCTGTAATGCATGTTTAACAATAGCCAACCCAAGGCCGGTACCTCCACCGCCTTGGCGGGAGCGTGCTTTATCTACCCGATAAAACCGTTCTGTCAAACGAGGAATATGCTCTGTAGGTATCCCTTGCCCGTTATCTCTCACACTAAAACGAGCACCCTGACCATTTCTTTGCCATTCAACCCAAATTTTGGTGCCTTCTGGCGTATGGCTGATTGCGTTATAGACTAAATTCGCCACTGCACTTCGTAATTGTTCTTCATTACCATGGACACGCAATTTTTCATCAACATGAAATTCAAACTGGTGGCGCCCTTGGCTTAAACTTAACGCTTCTTGCTCAATCATTTTGAGAATGACAGGGATATTCACTTGCTCATCAAGGTTAATTTGAGGAGCAATTTCTATACGTGATAACTGCAAAAGCTGTTTAACCAAGTTATCCATACGATGAGTTTGCTCTTGCATGACATGCAGTGCTTTTTTATTGGCCGCAGTGACATTTTCTTGGTCATCCATGACCTCAAGGTAGCCTTGAATGACAGTAAGAGGAGTTCGTAATTCATGGCTTACATTCGCAAAGAAGTCCCTACGGGCCTTTTCCAAACGGCGTTTTTCTGTCACATCTCGAGCTACCATCAATAACTGCCCTTCGGTATACGGCAAGATACGAAATTCAACAATTTCACCACTATTGAGCTCGATAGTCAGCGCTTGGTCATAACGCTTAATGGTGAAGTATCGGCTAAAATCTGGGTAACGTAATAAATTAAAAATATGTTGGCCATTATCTTCAGGCCAACGGAAACCGAGTAAAGCCTGCGCATGACGATTACACCAGAAGATATTCCCTTCTGTTGTCATCATAACCACCGCATCAGGTAGTGATTCTGCACCACTACGAAACCGTTTAATTAACTGGCCTAGCTCACGACGGCGTTTACGATTACGTTGTTGCATCTGGTAGATGCCATAAAATATCGGTTCCCACCCTCCTTTCCCCTCGGGTGGTAACATGCTTTTATCGAGCCACAACCAGTAAGAAAGTTTAAGTAGGTTATACCCATGCCATGTCAGTGCAGCAAGTAGCGATATCACTAATAGCCACGCTAGGTGGCCAATAAAAACCGATAAGATAAGGGCGGGTAAGATAAATAAAAACAGCCCCCAAATCAGCTGCTTAATCGATAAACGTTCAAGCACGCATGCCTCTCCCTTTGTGGTTTTTAGTAACGGATAGAAAAACGATAACCTGTACCGCGTACAGTTTGTACCATTTTATCATGACCTTCCGTCTCTAGTGCCTTTCTTAACCGCCTAATATGGACATCAACGGTTCTATCTTCCACATACACATTGGCTCCCCATACATAATTTAGTAGCTGTTCTCTACTATATACGCGTTCAGGGTGAGTCATGAAGAAATGCAGTAATTTATATTCAGTTGGCCCCATATCGATAGGGATTTCATTGCTGGTCACACGATGAGAAGTAGGGTCTAACGTTAACCCATTCATTTCAATAATATCTTCCGTCGCCATTGGTGAAATACGACGTAAAATTGCCTTTACCCGAGCGATTAATTCCTTTGGTGAAAACGGCTTAATCAGATAGTCATCCGCGCCAACTTCCAAACCTTTTACGCGGTCTTCTTCTTCTCCTCGTGCGGTTAACATCATGACAGGAACGTCACGTGTTGCGCTATCACGCTTCATATGCTTAATTACTTGGATACCGGAGCCCCCTGGGATCATCCAATCCAGTAGTACGAGATCGGGTAGAGGGTCAACGAGTTGTGCAATCGCACTGTCATAATCATCAGCTTCAATAGGCTGAAAACCATTCTGTTCTAATACAAAACAAACCATTTCTCGGATGGGCGCTTCATCTTCAACAACTAGAATGCGTCTTGCCATGATTGTTCCTGTAAAATTAAGAAGACATTTAAAATGTGAAAGTATTATGCGTCACTTTTATGACAGAATTATGAATATCAATGAGCAAAACTCATATTAATCTTTATTTTAGCGGTTAAATGTCATTTAAGTGAAATATTTCCGCAACATGGTAATAAAGCCGCAAACATCCCTCAACGAGTTATCTGGATCAGGTATACTTAGTTATCGAACGCTCGTGCACATTATTGTTGATAGGAATTGATAGCTCATGCGCATTATTCATACTTCAGACTGGCACCTTGGTCAGTATTTTTTTACCAAAAGCCGTGCGCCTGAGCACCAACATTTCTTGAATTGGCTCGTTGAACAAGTGGAATTACATCACGTTGATGCAGTCATCGTTGCTGGTGATATCTTCGATACAGGCTCTCCGCCTAGCTATGCACGTGAACTGTACAACAAATTTATTGTTGATTTACAAAAAACAGGCTGCCAATTAGTCATTTTAAGCGGTAATCACGACTCAGTTTCTGTACTCAATGAATCAAGTGCTCTACTTCGTTACTTAAATACACAAGTCATTACGTCGGGAAGTGAGCCCCATGTTGTTACCTTAGTCAATAAACAGGCTCAACCTATTGGTTTAGTCTGTGCCATTCCTTTTTTACGCCCTCGAGATATTCAACTAAGTATTGCAGGACAAAATATTGAAGAGAAACAACGCTCGCTGCAAACAGCTATTCATGATCATTACCAAGCCAGCTACCAACTCGCGCTAGAACAGCGAACCGCTTTGGGGCTGGATATTCCAATTATTGCAACAGGCCATTTAACTGTTGTCGGCGCAGCCTTAACTGACTCTGTACGAGATATTTATATTGGTACGTTAGATGCGTTTCCTTCAGGGGCTTTTCCGCCTGCTGACTATATCGCCCTTGGCCATATTCACCGGTCCCAAGTGATTGGAGGACAAGAAAATATTCGCTACTGCGGTTCACCTATTGCATTGAGCTTTGACGAAACAACACAACAAAAAAGTGTCTGCCTTGTTGAATTCAGCGGAAGTGAATTGACTCAAATCACACCACTGGAAATCCCGACTATTCAGCCATTACAAAGTATTAAAGGCTCCTTAAACCAAATAGAACAGCAATTAGAGATATGGAAAGATTACCAAGGTGATAAACCGGTTTGGCTTGATATTGAAGTTGCTTCACAAGATTACCTCGCTGATATCCAACAACGTATTGAAGCTTTGACACAAGACCTCCCAGTCGAAGTCGTAATACTACGCCGTGCACGCAAGCAAATACAGGGACAAAGCCAAACCTTGGCCAATGAAACATTGAGTGAACTCACCGTAGAAGACGTTTTTTTACGCCGCCTTGCTCAAGAGTCTTTAGAAGATCCTGAGCGTGAACAGCGTCTATTCCAGCTATTTCAACAATCTTATGACGCATTGCAACTGAGCAAGGAAAGTTAATATGAAAATTTTAAGTTTACGTTTAAAAAATATTAACTCTCTTAGAGGTGAATGGAAAATTGATTTCACTGAAGAGCCATTTGCTAGCAATGGCCTGTTTGCCATTACGGGTGCCACCGGTGCAGGAAAAACGACCTTATTAGATGCGATTTGCCTCGCGCTTTATCACCGAACACCGCGTTTAAAAACCATTTCTAATGCACAAAATGAACTGATGACTCGCCATACAGGGGAATGCCTCGCGGAGGTAGAGTTTGAGGTCAAAGGTAAAGCTTATCGAGCCTTTTGGAGCCAACGACGGGCTGGAGGGAAACCTGATGGCAATTTACAACAGCCTAAAGCAGAGCTTGCAACGGTTGCTGATGGTAAAATATTGACCGTAAAAATCACAGAGATAAAAGAATTAGTGGCGCAAATAACAGGGCTTGATTATGAGCGTTTTACTAAATCCATTTTACTCTCCCAAGGGGACTTCGCGGCTTTTTTAAATGCCTCTGAGAAAGAACGCGCTGATTTACTTGAAGAAATTACAGGCACCGAAATTTATAGCCAAATTTCAATTTATGTTTTTAATCAACACAAGCAAGCCAAAATTGACTTAGATTTGCTAAAAGCAAAAGCGCAAAACATTAATTTACTCACAGAAGTAGAACATCAAGAATTATTGGTACAGCAAAACGATTTGCTTGAACAAGAAGCACAAACCAAGCAACAGCGTGCTCGCCACCAACAAGGGGTTAATTGGTGGCAACAATATCATCAACTCACCCAGCGCATGCAATCACTTGATGAAGAACTCAAAAAAAACGAACTTGAGCTCCAAGCCGCGCAACCTCAATTAAAAAGATTAGCTGATAGTGCCCCTGCGGAATCCCTTCGTCCATTATGGCAGGAAGTTGAACGACAACAGCAACAACTCACTGAATACACGAATAAACAACACCATTTGAAACTTAGCTTGCAAACCCAACAAACTGAGCGCACCCCACTGCAAGAAAAGTTGTTTAAATCGCAATCCGAGTATCAACAACACCTTGATTTTGCCAAACAACAACATCAATTGATTGATGAAACAGTCAGGCCTCTTGATAACCAAATTGCACAATTGAAACAGCAACAATCTGAAATTAAACAGCAAATTGAACAACAACAAATCACTCTTCAGCAAAAGCAATGCTTAGTTAGTGAAACGCAAAGTCAGATCCAAAATGCGTACATTGAGTTAAAAAAACACAATATATTCCTAGAAGAACACCCAAAAGACGCTGAGCTCAGTTCACAAATAGGCAGTTGGCAACAACAAGGCCATTTTATTTTCGAATTAGCTGATAAACTGGCCAGCTTGCACGAAAAACAACAGATACTTTCAAATGAAGTCGAGCAGTTACAGCGGCAACAGCAGCAGCAAACAGAGAAATTATCCCAAAAACGTCTCGAGTTAGAGCACAGCACTGTAGCGTTCAAAAAACAAGAAGAAATCTACAAGCGAAACCAAGAAAAACATGACATTAACACCATCAATCAACACATTGAACAGCTACAAGCACGTTTGCAACATGCTAAGTTATTGCCATTAATATTATCTCAATGCCTTAATGCGCAAACGCAAAAACAGAAACAGCTCCAAAAAGATGTTGAATTAGCGCAAGATATCACCACTACGCAAAAAGCGTTGAGCCTTGCGGTAACACATATTAATGAATTGACCCCACTCATCAAACTAACCAATGATAAATTACAATTAGAACAAAAAATTGTCAGCCTAGAGCATGAGCGCCAGCAACTAATAGCAGGTAACCCCTGCCCATTATGTGGTTCAACAGAACACCCGGCAGTTAACGATTATCAATCAATCCATCTCAGTGAAACACAGCAACAACTCATTGAACTAACAAATAAACTCGACCAATTAAAACAACAACAAACTCAGTTAGAATCACAACTTCACACACAAAAACAACGTCAAAACGAAAATTTACAGCAACAGCAGCAAATCAATGAACAATTCGATGTATTTAACCAACAGTGGCAAAAGACATGTGAGCAAGCACTCACACCTGAGTTGGCCCAAAATGAACAAGCCGTTACGCTCTTTGTTAATCAATTAACAGAGCAATTGGCGACGCAACAGAAAATAGTTGTGGATATGGCTGCTCTTGAGCGTGAATACCAGCAAACCAAACATCATTTACACGAACAACAAGCAAGCTTTACCCAGTTGCAATCAGACCTGTTATTAGTCGAAGAACGCTTAAAAAACCAAACACAACAACATGATGAGTTGCAAAAAGAACAGAGCCAATTCCAACAACGTAAACAGAGACAAATAGAGCAGTGGCAATCTACCCTAGCGCCATTTAACTTAAATGTGCCAGATAAAGATAAGTTCGATGAATGGGTTCTCGATATTACTCAGCGAAGTGAGCGTTTTAATAACCAAAAAATGGCGGCGCAAACACTTAGCCAACAAATTGAGGTCAATAATGCCACATTAAAAGTTGAGTCAGAGCAACTCAATATTCTCAATCAACAAATTGAACAAGAAAGAAATCGCCTTAAACAAATTGAGTTAGGTTTAGAGCAAAAAACAGCGCAACGAAAAACACTGCTTTCTGGCTTAGCTATCAGCCAATTTATTCAGCAGTTGAATGACAAACAAACCATACTTTTCCAAACTCAGGAACAATTAAGCAAACAACTCAATGAGGTTGATAAAGCCATCGCATCTATGAATGGAAGTTATCAAGAGCTCATTGACGCCTGTGAAAAAACAAAACTGGCGCAAATACAAGCTAATACCCTGTTTATTCAAGCACTTATGGATAGCCCATTTCGTCATCAACAAGCTTTCCTTGATGCGTTAATCAGCCATGAAGAAAAACAACAATTAGAAGCACTAAAACAACATATTAACCAAGCTCGCATACAGTGTGAAACGCGTTATAAAGAGGGGGTGCAGGCTATTGAAGCACTGAATCAACAGCGTATCACTGATTTTTCAGCGCTTAATGAAACGCAATTACAAACAATTGTTACTCAGTTCGATGAAGAAATTAAGCAAATAAACCAAAAACAAGGCCAGATAATTAACCAGCTCAGTACAGACAAGCAACTGCGCCATCAACAACAAGATTTGCTGCAACAAATAGAAAAAAGCCAATTAAGTTATGATGACTGGAGCTATCTCAGCTTACTTATTGGTTCTGCTGAAGGAGATAAATTCCGACGTTATGCGCAGGGCTTAACTTTGGACTGTTTAGTTTCTTTAGCAAATCAACAGCTTGAGAAACTTCATGGCCGCTATTTATTACAGCGTAGCCACCAAGCAAACCTTGAATTACAAGTTATTGATGGCTGGCAAGCGGATAGCATTCGAGATATTAAAACCCTTTCGGGTGGGGAAAGTTTTTTAGTGAGTTTAGCATTAGCTTTAGCGCTATCCGATATGGTAAGTCACCGTACACAATTAGAATCGCTCTTTTTAGACGAAGGTTTTGGTACTTTAGATGCAGAAACGTTAGATATTGCCCTTGATGCATTAGAAAGTTTAAATGCATCTGGCAAAACTATTGGCGTAATTAGCCATGTGGAAGCAATGAAAGAACGTATTCCCGTCCAAATTGCAGTGAAAAAAGGCAATGGGCTTGGCTTTAGCGAACTTCCCGCACAATATCGCATCACCTAACTCAATTTAGTGGCCATTCAGGGTGGGAAATTTCCCCACCCTGATGATTAAATCGCCTCTAATGCTAATTCCAATGCATATTTAAGGTCATTCACATTTTCAATACCTATAGATAGACGAACTAAATTATCACTAATACCGATTTGCTCTCTGACCTTTTGAGCAACACCTGAATGAGTTGTCGATGCCGGATGGCTAGCGAGCGACTCAGTTCCCCCTAAACTAACCGCTAATTTAAAGATTGCTAAGTTGTCTAGAAAACGAAATGCATCCGCCTCATTATTCCCTACATTGATAGAGAAAGTTGAACCCGCTCCTGTACATTGTTTTTGATAAACTTGATGCTCTACACTCGCTTTCGGAAAAAAAGCAGGAAAATGCACTTTACTGACTTTAGGGTGCTGATGGAGATATTCAGCTAATATTTTTGCACTCTCATTTGCCCTTTCCATACGTAATTGTAATGTTTCTAACGACCGCCCTAACATCCAGCTAGAGTGAGGGTCAAGCTGTGTACCGATGGCATTACGTTGAGCTTTTACTTTCTTGACTAGCTTCTGACTTCCAACCACCGCACCTGCGACTAAGTCTGAATGCCCTCCCACATATTTAGTTAGTGAGTACACACTCAAATCTGCACCTAACGACAAAGGCTTTTGAAACACAGGCCCTAGCAACGTATTGTCGCAAATGACTAACGGAGTTTGCCCATTTTGCTTCGCAGCTATCTGCTTAGCCACATGGCTAATTAATTCAATATCAACAAGTGTATTCAATGGGTTAGATGGTGTTTCAATATAGATAGCCGCAATTTTTTGCTCTTTCCCGACTCGATTAGCAACTTCTAAGATGGATTTCTGCTCGTACCCATTTTGAAATGGAACCGAAGTTATTCCGAAACGAGCCAACGTGTTTAAAAATAGGGTTTCAGTTCCACCATAGAGTGGCTGAGAGTGGAGTAGTACATCACCCGGTTGCAATACTGCCATTAAGCAAGTTGTAATTGCCGACATACCGGAAGAAAATAGTGCTGCGCTTTCTGCACCTTCATACAGGGCTAGTCTATCTTCAACAATCTCACTATTTGGGTGGTTAAAACGTGAATACACCAGTCCTTGTTTCTGGTTTTCGCTTGTTTGTGTGCGCCCACTAACTAAATTAAAAAAATCTTTTCCTTCCTGAGCAGTTTTAAATACAAATGTAGATGTCAGAAAAACAGGCGGTTTAATTGATCCTTCTGAAAGCTTAGGGTCATACCCATAACTCATCATTAAAGTTTCTGGGGATAATTCTTTACCTTGTAAATCCTTTTTATAGCTTTGTTCTGACATTTTTAGCTCCAATACGGTTTATCATCATATCTCTAACGACTCGATTACTCAGATAATATTGTTATTACTTATTATTTGCTCATATTCCTTAGGATAAAAGCGACGAGTTACTGTTAAATGGGAACGCAATCGCCCTTTAATGACATTTTTTCCGAGATTGGTAAATAATGGGTTTAATGGATCGCTATCCGGCCCTAACGCTTGTTGTGCTAAATAATGGGGTAAATTTAATAATGGGACTTCTTCCGCAAAAATATTTGGTGTAATAAAATAAGCAATGGAATAGCGGGAATGACTATTTTTACGCCTAACAACTTGATGAACATTCGCACGTAAATAGCCATTAGTGGCTAATTCAAATACTTCTCCAATATTTACCACAAATGCATTTTCCAAAGGTTCAACATCTATCCAACCAGCATCAGTTTCAACTTGTAGCCCCCCACTATTATCCTGCCATAATAAGGTTAAAATTCCCGCATCTTTGTGCGCTCCAACCCCTTGCTCCCCTTCATTATTATCTTCCCTTGCCGGATAATGAATAAGTTTTAATAAATGTTGGGCAGGGTCGGCAATAATTTCATCAAAGCTATTTTCAGGCAATTCTAATGCAACTAAAAATGCTTTAATTAATTTTACCGCAATGGTTCGCATTTCACGTTGCCACGCAAGTGCTTGGGGTTTAAGTTCAGGTAAGGATTGTGGCCATTGGTTTGGCCCATGTAAATTAAACCAGATAGGGTCATCTTGATTAAGTTGTAATGCCGGTAACTCTTCGCCAATATCAATCTGTTCACGGTAATCTGGCTGGCTACGAGTGCTCTCTTCAGTGGATGCCGTGTACCCTCGAAAATGCTTTGAATATTCCATCGAGATACTTTCTTTTTCGCTTTGAGGTAAGGCAAAAAATTGCTTGGTTGTCGCTAATAATTGCTCTCGGGTGCCAACGGAAATATTATGCCCAACGAGATAAAAAAAGCCAATTTCCCTGGCAATAAAGCGCAATTTTATATAGAAACTCTCTCGTGTTTCAGGGTTTTCAAGCTCATGTAAATCAATAATAGGTAATTGTGTGATAGACATATTAATCGGCCTTTTTAAATATTTATTTAAATAATGAATAAAATTCACGATATATTTATCACTCGATTAAATACCACATCTGATATTACTAAAAATAATTTAAAACTATATCGATATAACTTTTTGAATATTTTAGCCTCATATAACTAAAAAGAAAAAATGTGGAAAAAATATTATTTATAAAGCGTTATTTTTATTTGGTTAGATACTGATAACAAAACCAATTAGAGATCATCAAATGAAAAAACTACCTGCAGTGTTATTGTCTTTGTCGTTAACGGCCTTGGTGGCATGTTCCCAAGAAGAAAGCACTAACGAAACAACAGAGTCACAAAAAGCAGCATCACAAAAAATTGTTATTGGTAGCCACGGTAGTGATGCAGATATATGGCAATTTATTGCTCAATCACCGGAAGCTAAAAAAGCCAACCTCGATATTGATGTCAAAATTATTGATGATGGAATAACACTTAATGTCGCCACTATTGACGGAGATGTTGATGTTAATGCATTTCAATCTTGGGGCTTTTTAAAAGATTTTAATAAAAGTCATAATAACCAATTAACCGCAATTTCAACCACCTATTTTGAGCCAATGGGCATATATTCGGTAAAGCATAAAAAATTGGCTGATTTACCTCAGCAATCTATCGTTGCCATTCCTAACGATGCCGCCAACCATATACGTGCACTTAAATTACTTGAAAAGTCAGGGTTAATTGCATTAAAACCTGATTTCAACCAAGCCACAGGGTCTACTAATGATATTGTCTCGAACCCTAAGAACTTAGTGTTTAGGCAAATAAAATATGCTCATGGCCCAAGGGCATTACCTGATGTTGATATCGCAGTCATCGGTAATACAGCTGCACAAGAAGGTGGGTTAAATGTTTTAACTGACTCGTTATTTAGGGAAGAAAATGATGAGACTATTATCAATAATATCAATTTATTAGTCGTTAAAACAGATAACAAGGATAACCCCAAATTTGCCAAATTAGCAGAACTGTACCACACTGAAGCGGTAAGAAAGTACATCATTGATAATTTTGGCGGAACTAAAATCGAAATAACCAAAAATGTTAGTGAACTCAATTAAGTAAAACTAGTTATCATTCTTGCCTAGCAGGGTTACGCCTCTAGCTAGGCTCTTTCATTTCCCATATTCCTCCCCCTTTTATACTCAATTATTTTCTATGCATATCATTCATTAGTGTTTATTAATGTGGTTTTTTGCTATGAATCATCGCTAAAAATAAAAATAACCTATTGATTTTAAATCAATTAAATCCAACCCTTAACTTGGCGCAAAAATTTGAACCTTATCGTTAAATTTTTTTTCTATGATTTTTTATTCCCCACGTTATAGTAATAACCATTGAAACACACTACGGCTTCTAAGATTTATTCAATAACATGCCGTGCGCTAATGAAAAGCTAGGAGACTAAAATGTCTAACGCATTTATCGAAATGATTAAAAATCGTCGTACCATTTATAACCTCGGCGATGCTTTACCTGTATCAGAAGAACACGTCACGAAATTAATTAAAGAAGCAGTTAAACATTCACCATCATCATTTAACTCACAAACATCTCGTGTCGTAATTTTATTTGGTGCTGAACACAAAAAATTATGGAATATGACCAAAGAAGCACTACGTAAAATTGTTCCTGAGCAAGCCTTCGCTGCAACAGAACAAAAAATTGATAGCTTTGCTGCAGGTGCCGGTTCTATTCTGTTTTTTGAAGACCAAGACATCGTAAAAGGCTTACAAGAGCAATTTCCTTTATATGCGGATAACTTCCCAATTTGGTCTGAACAAGCCAGTGGTATCGCTCAATTCGCAGTCTGGACTGCATTATCACAAGAAAATATTGGTGCATCTTTACAACACTATAATCCACTGATTGATAATGACGTTCAAGCAGCATGGAATGTGCCTGCTAACTGGATATTACGCGCTCAAATGGTATTTGGTTCTATTAATTCACCAGCAGGTGATAAAGACTTTATGGACGATGATATTCGTTTCAAAGTTTTCAAATAAGCTGAAATAATACTAAAATTTTAAATAATCCCCTCGTAATATACTTACGGGGGGATTTTATTTATATCATATTATTAAAGTGCATAGCTTAATGTCATCACTTATGATTTCCACCATTTAAAATATAATAATAACTTATTCTAAATTAATCTGCGCTATCGACAAAACATATTTATTAAAAATACTTTATCGAAATAAATATAAATATTTACAATTACACTGTTATTATTACACTTTCATTACCACTTGCTCATTAATTGATCAGAAGAAATTAAACAAATAGATAAATTGATACTTATCAACGAATTAATCAATCACCCCACTAAACTCTAAGTATATTTTCATTTTTAGTTTTGCATTATGGATATTTGAACTACACTAAAAGTGAAAGCACAAAAACACGCTTCATCGTGTAACGTGTTATTAAGGGGGTGGACTATGAAAGGTTTATCTTTACTAACATCTGTTGTTGCTATAATCATTTCAAGTTGTTCTTTCACCTATGCAGGCAATAATTCATCAGGAGGTACAATTTCATTTACAGGTTATATCTATGAGCCACAATGTTCAGTCAATGTTGAACATAAAGAGCAAGTTAATGTTAAATGTTACCGGAAAGGTAAAGACATCTCGATAACCCGTTCCTTAAAAGAGGGCCAAAAGATAGAGTCTGAATATGTTAAAGTAGAATATGATAAATATTCTAAATTACCTATGTTGAATGTTTTTTATGAATAGTAATATGATGTCTACATTAAATTATAACCGCTCGGGGTATTAAACTTTAAAAGTGATGTTTATATTCCGAGCACTATTTTCCCTTATTATCCTCACTTCACGTTTTTTCCTCTAAAAAAATCGCCTCCCAAACCTATCAGTTAGCCATTAAAAAGCCCACCCGTAGGTAGGCTTGAATAATACAAATGCGTTAAGATTACTTCTCGGTTAAGTCTATTTGATAAATAGCAAAACCAATATCATCAGTACCGACTTGTTTCATCGGATACTGTGCATTTTCCTTGATGAAGTTTGCAGCTTTTTCACTTGGTGCAGTTTCAAAGCGAATATCCAGTTTTTTGTCTGTTTTAATTGGTGTAAATGACCAATTATTAGCCGCTTTAGTCGCAATTTGTCCTTTCTCTTTAGACTCTTTAGCAATATAAGCCGCTAAAATAGAACGGTTTTCATCCGGAGATGCAAATGCAACATTATTATCACCTGTTCCCGCAAATTTACCGCCGTAGCCACGGTAGTTATTCGTTGCCACTAAGAAGGTGGCTTTTGGATCAATCGGCTTACCTTGATAGGTGACATTTTTGATTCGGTTAGCATCTTTGTTGACAGTTTGGCAATCAACATCGTATTTCGCTGGTTGAGTCAAGTCGATTTGATAATTTACACCACTAATTGTATCAAAGTTATAAGTTCTGAAACCATTCCAATTCAATAAGCTTTGTGGTGCTGTTGATTGTGGGTTGATTTGATTGAACATTCCTGCTGAACATTCTAACCATTCGACGACATCCGCACCAGTCGCTTTAACCACAACCAATGTATTTGGATATAAATACAAGTCAGCAGCATTACGGAAGGTTAAATCACCTTTTTCGACTTCAATGAATTCAGTCGGTGAATTTTTACGACCGCCTGCCTTAAATGGTGCTGCGGCTGCAAGAACCGGTAAATCAGCCAGATCAGGGTCACCTTGAATAAAGTTTTTGGTGTAATCGATTTGGGCGTCATTCACGATTTGTACAGTTGGGTCGCTTTGAACCAATGCTAAATAGCTGTACATGTTTTCGGATGCTTTACCGATATGTTTCCCAACAAATTTACGAGTATCTTGGTGTTCTTGCTCAATAATTTTTGCGAGGTCGCCATCGCGTTCAACCAAGGCTTTCTTATTTGGTTTGTCATAGACAGGGCGTGCGTGAGCGGTTGCATCAACTACTTTCCAAGCACCATCATCATTATTGACCACTAAATCAACAACACCTAAATGATCACCCCACTGCCCTGGCATGACGGCTGGCACGCCATTAACAGTCCCTTTCGCAACATCAACACCCTTGATATCACTGAAATCTTTGCTTGGGAACACACCGTGTGAGTGGCCAAACATAATCGCGTCAATACCCGGAACTTCGCTGAGGTAATAAACTGAGTTTTCAGCCATTGCTTTATATGGCTCTTGCGAGAAACCAGAGTGAGGGATCGCAACAACTAAATCTGCTCCCTCTTTTTTCATTTGAGGTACAAATTTTTTCGCGGTTTCAGTAATGTCATTAACTAATACTTTGCCTTCTAAATTTGGTTTATCCCAAATGAGAATTTGTGGTGGAACAAAACCAATATAACCAATCTTGATGGTGTGTGTTTTGCCGTCTCTATCTTTAACCGGTGTATCGACAATAATGTATGGGTTAAAGTAGTTTTTACCTGTTTTCGCGTCGATAATATTGGCATTAATGTATGGGAATTTTGCGCCATCAATCGCTTTGTGTAAGAACTCTAATCCAAAGTTAAACTCATGGTTACCGAAGTTACCTACGGTGTAACCCATAGTATTTAAAAGTTTATGTGCCGGGTGAGATTCACCGTCTTTTAAACCTTCACCTACTATATAGTCTGCTAATGGGCTACCTTGGATTAAATCTCCGTTGTCCACTAATACTGAGTTTGTTGCTTCTTGTTTAGCGGCTTTAATTAATGTCGCGGTACGTACGTAACCAAATTGCTCTGTCGGCTTGTCTCTATAATAATCAAAGTCAACGAGGTTGCTGTGAACATCCGATGTTTCCATTACGCGTAAATCAACCGTTGCTGCGTTCGCATTAAATGCGACTAACATAGCAAGTGTTGAAAGTTTTAATACTTTATTCATGTAATCCCCTTAGTTGCCATTTTTGAGAGAAAATTGCCTCTCAAATTTGAGTACCTATCCTGTAAAATTGAACAAATAAACAACAAAAATAGCGTTAAAATTTTACACTATGTGCATGACGTCAATTTTTAATGATAATACACTGCAAACACTAACCATTTTTTGTGACTAAATCACGGTTTTCATCTTTTTATTGGGCTTGATTTTTATATAGCTCACAAAAATGAATTAATGATGACAAATTTACCCAAAATAATTGAAGTTATCTTGTCGAGGTATTGTGAATATTTTTTGAAGTAAAAAAAGAATTGTGATTTATATCACTTAATACAAAGTAAACTTATTTTGATTAAAAAACCACAATTCGTTACATAAATAAAATAATCAATCTTACTTATCAAATTTGATTTAATAAATATATTTATTAAATCATCTTCAATTAATTAAAATTTAATTTAAGTAAAAAAAGATGATTATTTAAGCATTAAAATATCAATATTATTTTCTAACTTATGTGTACCATAACTAGGCGAAAATAAGATAATTTGTCGTTTTCTCCTCAAAGTAAACTACATTTTTTTTAAATAATTCAAGTTGTGGCAAGGCGGAAAAATGAGGTCATCTCAAGGAGCATACATAAATATGTGACTAGAGTGACTGAATGAAGCCAACGCAGCCACAGCTTGAA
The DNA here is from genome assembly GCF_011045615.1 of Providencia sp. PROV004. Taxonomy (NCBI): domain Bacteria; kingdom Pseudomonadati; phylum Pseudomonadota; class Gammaproteobacteria; order Enterobacterales; family Morganellaceae; genus Providencia; species Providencia sp. PROV004. The sequence continues at coordinate 794,004 of NZ_CP042859.1, read as the reverse complement.
GTATGACGAAAAAATAGGAGCATACATTAGTATGTGACCCGAGTAGCCAACAACGCTACAGCGCAAATTAGGACGAAAACAACCAAGCGGCTCCGCGCACCCCACTCGAATCGCCATGCACCGCTTTACGAATAGGCGTATCACACTCCCCACCAAATACCCATTGGCAGATCCTTGCTGGCAACGCTTCATATAAGTAATCGACATTGCTCATTCCGCCCCCTAGCACTATCACGTCTGGGTCTAACATATTAATGGCTTGTCCGAGGGCTTTTGCGAGGCGGTTGAGGTAATTTTCCAGTGCGATCTTGGCATATTTATCACCTGATTGTGCTAATTCGACAATTTCCATTCCCGTTTTTTGGCTTCCTGACATTTTCGCGTAATCCGCCATAAACCCTGTGCCTGAGACAAACAATTCCGTGCAACCTGTCAGCCCGCAATAGCAGTTTTCTGTTACTAGAAATTGCCTATCTTGCTCATCTTGCCATGGTAGAGGGTTATGACCCCATTCCCCTGCAACGCCATTTCCCCCTGAGTGCACTTGCCCATTTATTGCAATTCCTGCACCACATCCAGTTCCGATAATTACGGCAAACACGACTTTCTCGCCTGCTCCTGCACCATCAACGGCCTCAGAGACGGCGAGACAATTAGCGTCATTTGCCATTTTTACTTTACGGTTTAATAAATAACTTAAATCGGCATCGAACGGTCTGCCATTAAGCCATGTGGAATTGGCGTTTTTAACTCTTCCTGTCACTGGAGACAAGGTTCCAGGGATCCCAACACCAACACTGCCTGACAACCCCGTCGCCGTTTCTGCATCCGCCACTAAACTCGCGATCGCTTTAAGTGTCGCATCATAATCACCACGAGGTGTTGGAATACGTTTACGAAACAAAGTATTACCACTGTCATCCAATGCAATAACTTCAATTTTGGTTCCACCAAGGTCAATACCTATTCTCATTATGATGCTCTCTACTATTCAAGGGTTCTATGGTTATCATGGCTTGATTTGAGGAGTATTATCAATAGTTAGCTAATGAAATGATAGCAGCCCTCAACGTCAACGTATTTTTTTTCGCTTAATAACAGACAATTCGCTATCATAGCCCCATGCTCTAACTGGCTATTTATCAACAAAGGTAGGTTTTTCATGTGGTTCAAGAATATATTGGTCTATCGCCTAAATCGGGATTTGGCACTCTCCGCAGATGATTTAGAGAAACAGCTTGCCGCCCTCGCCTATCATCCTTGTGGTAGCCAAGACATGATGCAAACTGGCTGGGTTTCCCCTATGAATGGTGGTGATGCATTGACGCATGCTGCGGGTAATCAAATTCTTATTTGTGCTAAAAAAGAAGAAAAAATGCTGCCATCTCCTGTAATAAAGCAAGAACTACAGGATAAAATTGAAAAACTAGAAGCTGAACAAGGGCGTAAGTTAAAAAAAACCGAGAAAGACTCCTTAAAAGATGAAGTCGTCCATGCTTTACTCCCTCGCGCATTTAGTAAATTTAGTAAAACCTACATTTGGATTGATACTGTAAATCAATTAATTATTGTTGATGCCGCAAGCGCAAAACGCGCTGAAGATAATTTAGCCTTACTCCGCAAAAGCTTAGGTTCTTTACCTGTCGTTCCTCTGACTTTTAAAGACCCTATAGAGCTAACACTTACTGAGTGGATCCGTTCAGGCTCATTACCACAAGGCTTTGCTGTCATGGATGAAGCAGAGCTAAAAGCTATCTTAGAAGAAGGTGGTATTATCCGCTGTAAGAAGCAAGACCTAATTTCTGATGAAATCGCAAACCACATTGAAGCTGGCAAGCTCGTTACCAAACTGGCCTTAGATTGGGAAGAGCGTATCCAGTTCATGTTATCTGACGATGGTTCACTAAAACGCCTCAAATTTAGCGATACATTAAAAGACCAAAATGATGACATCGCCAAAGAAGACTACGCTCAAAAATTTGATGCTGATTACGTCTTAATGACCGATGAACTCAGTGCATTAATCGCTCGCTTGATTGATGTCTTAGGTGGTGAAGCCGAACACTAAATTTGTTTCCATATCCTCTATTGCTCTCACAATGGCAACTAACACTTAAGTAAGTTGCCATCACTTTTTAGATCCCGCTTACATAGCCACAATTAAGTCATTGACTGGTTGTGAAATCTCTGGTTGATTGATTTATATCCATATCGCAAATTTCTGATATTTAATTATGTTCAACAACAATAATAAAAATAATCCATCACTGATGATTATGGTCAATATTCTGTCGAAGGAAATGTTATGAAAGAGCTCATCGAACCTGAATTAGATGAAAATTCACTGGTTACCCTACAAAAAGTCACTGCAGAAAATTTTTCTGAAATTTGCTTACTAAGTCATACACTTAGTGAGGCACAGCGTAATATGGTAGCAGATAACGCCTATTCCATGGTGGAAGCACAATTTTCTGATTGTGCATGGTATCGAGGCATATACGCTGATGATGTCCCTGTTGGTTTTATCATGCTGCATTCAGGGCTAGATGACGATGAGTTAGAATATGACGGCATTATGCTTTGGCGCTTTATGATTGCAGAACCCTACCAAAAACTGGGGTTTGGCCGAGAAGCTTTAGTTCAAGTCATCCAGTATTTAAAGAGAAAAGGTTATCCTCGCCTTTATAATAGCTGTGGTGAAGGGGAAGAAAGCCCATTTGAGTTCTACAAAAAGCTTGGTTTTGTTCCAACAGGCGCTTATATGGATGACGAATGTGAGTTGGTTCTAGATATTACTAATTGGCAAGAACAAGAAGAGTAATCGAACTACCACCTATACTAACCGTGTTCAATTTCCCGATTTACCGACCGCTTTAATATTTACAGGGTATCACTAAGATACCCTATATAATTTGGGTTGTAACTAGGCGACAAGCGAACCGAGCCTTAGGAGCATGCAGTGTGATTAGGGAATAGGCGTAAGCCTATAAGTGCAGTCAACAACGCTACAGCACGAAGCATGACCAATACCAATACGCTAAATAGTTTGTGCTGTCGCAAGGCGGCAAATGCGTTAGACCCTAGGAGCATACACAAGTATGTGACTAGGGCTAACGCATGAAGCCAACGCCGCGACAGTGCAAAATATGACGCGTATTCGTTATTTTTGGATAAGATAACGAATAGTCGGCCCATCTTGCTGAATATCCAACACAGTATAACCGTAGTTTTTCGCATCCAGAGGAATATTATTGATCGACTGCGGGCAATCACTTACTACCTCTAATATTTCACCTTTTTTCAACGATGGCATTGCTTCTAATGTTGCCACTGCTGGGTATGGACAAGGTTCGCCGACCATATCTAACCGGTAATCAGGGATAATGTCTTTCTTACTCATACAACCTCCACGGATACATTAGATGCTTTTTGAGAACGTTTACGGAAAAAATGTTTTTCCCAGACCAACATTAGTACAAATGCGACCGCTAATAACCCATAAGTGACCAGTAATCCACCTTCTGGTCCAAAGGTTTCAAGTAAATTAACTTTGTCAAAATCAGTCGCTAGCCAAGGGCCTAAGTCATCCCAGTAGTAAGCCAGTACTGTAGCACCAATAATATTACCAAAACCTACCCACCAATAATGAACCTGGCCTTCTACCGCACGGTACATCCAGCCCGTTTCACAGCCACCAGCGAGTACAATACCGAAGCCAAACAGTAATCCACCAATGACGGCATTCGGCCCAGCCCATAAAATTTTTGGCGTTGCACCTAACTGCACATAGCTGAAAATACCAATCGCACTGACCGCCATACCAATAATGATAGCTTTCGCCATATGGGTGCGTCCGGTGATCCACAGATCACGAAATGCAGAGGTAAAACAAATTTGTGCTCTTTCTATCAGTAACCCGAAGCCAATACCACATAAAATGGCAAACCCCATTACTGGGGAGTCTAATAAGGTATAAAAGCCCCAAGCCAGTGCTAAAGTGAAAATCACCATTCCCAGTTTAAAGCGCCTTTTCGCCACATTATGATTTTGTGTTAACGGCGATGCGGTGCTGACTTTTTTTAGTTTCACAGGAATGCGAAACATTGGCATTAGTGTGAATTTCGCACCAAAGTATGACCCTGCCGCAGTAGCAACAGCAAAATACCATGCGTGTAATGAAAATTGAGGGATACCAGTAAAGAATGCAGCTAAATTACACCCCATCGCCAAACGAGCACCAAATCCAGCGATAATACCGCCTAAAATAGCTTGAAAAATACGTATCCGATGCTGAGGCATTCGTAATTTAATATTATTGGCCCATAATGCAGCGGCAAAACACCCGGCAAACATACCAATGATCATCACGCCATCAATACGATCCAGAGGTGTACCCTCAAAACCAATAACTTTAAAATAGCCCCATGTCTCTGGCTCTGCACCAAATAATTGCATGATGTGCCCGCCCCAACGCGTAAACTCACCCGTGACCGCCCAGAATGTGCCAGTCAAGCCAAAGTAATAGGTTGATAAGATACCTGCGGCAATAACTGCAGGTAATGGTTTCCAAAAACCGATGAGATAGCGAGATTTAAAATCAGACCAAGTCATTGTTACTTCCAATTCATTCACGCCAGACCTTGGCAGAGAAATTCGCCGTTGTATAATTATCGTTATAAGTATTTATATCGATCCCCACAGCGAAGTGGCAACATCATACTCCGATAAATTTTTTCGTGAAGTTATTTCATCATAAAACGAGAGACAGATTGATCTTGAGCACACTCAGATTTAAAGAAATAGATGAGAATAAAAAAAAAAGCGCTATCTCAATGATAACGCTGGAAGTGTAGTCTTATTTTATCTATAGAAGAGTATAATATGAAATTGCCGTATTACGGCGACGCTTGCTATGCGTAGTCTGTAGTCAGCCCATTTGACTCCAGTAATAACACTTATCTCACAGTATAAATACGTTCACTTAGCTGACCTACTTGTTAAGTAATTATAACTATTTTTAATACAAAGGCCTAAACGTTCACTAACTTTGTATTATTTCCAAATTAGCATTGGCCTTATTGATTCCCTAGCATAAGTAAATTATAAAAATAGATAACTCAGTATAATAAAGTATTTAAAAGTGTTTCTAAATGTTATTGGTTGCATTATAGCGCAACACTTTTGTTGCGCAAGTGTTTTTTTATTTTCATGACAAGCTACAAAAACCATGCAATAAAGCAATTAAAATCAAATAGATACATTAAAAAAAAACGAAATCAGGCAAAATATTTAACCTATAGTTAAGATATTACAAACAATTTACATTTTTTATAGAAAACAATTTACTTAAAATTTAAAAGTAAATTTAATATTAATTAATATATATCACATAGCTTTACAAATATATTTTCTGGAATAATAAAACCTTCTGAACATTAATAAAACTTACATATTTTTCAATTATAAATATTAATGGTATTTACGTAATTAAAATTTATTAACCTACGAATTAAATATAAAAACAATCAGGCTCATGATAAATAATAACTTTTCTGATGAATCCTTCCCTTACAAAATAACCACCAATTTAATAAGGAATTAGGTCAAATAGATTAAAAATGATCCCCACATAAATCCTTAATTATAATATGGTTTATTTTTAGTTAAGTTTCACATCGCTATTGCATCACTTTTGATAAAATAATCAGCATTAATATGCTATTTAACTCGCATTTAAAAATTAAAAAACCAAGAAAATGAATCAATGTAACTAATAGATAAATAGTAAAAAAGGTAAAATCAATAGACATTACTGTGATAATAAAGAAAAAACAAACAATGATTCATTATAAAAATTAATAAGATGTTTCATTGCTTATAGAAAATACAAGCAAAAATATCCTAAATAGAGTGAAACAATGAGTGCAATAGCCACCCCAGCCTATCAAATTACGAATAGAAAGCGTCAAATAAGAATAAAATTCTTAAAAAGAAATCTAATTAGCAAAATAAATGTGATGAGATAGACAAAAATAGTGCCAAAGGTAAATTAGATCGCCACAGGCTTACCTTAAGGCATAGTTAGATAATAAAAAAACGCGTTTTACCCTTAACGATAAAACGCGTTTATACGATGTAATTCGCTTATTTTGAAGTTGTTGCTTCCATACCCACTAAACCAATCTTCAAGTACCCAGATTGACGCAATGCATTCATTACATCCATCATAGTTTCATAATCAACACTCTTGTCCGCTTGGAAAAAGATTGTCGTTTCCTTATTAGAACTTGTTGCTTGGTCAAGTGTAGAAGCAAGCTGTTCTTTTGTCACAGCTTGGTCCCCAATAAAAAGCTGGCTGTCCGATTTCACCGTTAAAAAAACGGGTTTTTCTGGACGCGGCTGCGGCTTCGCTGTCGAGGCGGGTAAGTCGACTTTAATATCAACTGTTGCCAATGGTGCCGCAACCATAAAGATAATCAATAAAACCAACATAACATCGATAAAAGGTGTTACGTTAATTTCATGCATTTCACCGCTATCGTCTTGTTCGTCACCTAAACGCATTGCCATAATAATTACCTTGCTTTGCTATTTGCCAGATCAAGATCACGCCCCAGTAACAATGCGGACTGAGCAGCGACATCTCCTACTTGACCACGATAGTTGTTGATCATACGAGCAAAAATATTATAAATCACAACCGCAGGGATAGCGGCAATAAGACCGATTGCTGTTGCTAATAATGCTTCTGCAATACCTGGCGCAACAACAGCAAGGTTAGTGGTTTGTGAGTGGGCAATCCCGATAAAGCTATTCATGATCCCCCAGACAGTTCCAAATAAACCGACGAATGGAGAAATCGCACCAATAGTAGCCAAATAACCATTGCCACGCCCCATATAACGGCTAATAGCAGCAACAGCCCTTTCTAGGCGGAATGATGTGCGCTCTTTTGTACCTGATAAATCAGAGCTATTCGCTGATAAAGCTCGCTCAGTAACAGCTTCATTTAATAACATACGAGTAATGCTATTTGCTTTGAAGCCTTCTGCAATACTGACCGCCTCATCAAGTGATTTTACCTCAGCAATCGCTTTCGCTTCTGCTTTTAAGCGACGGCGAGCAACTAAAATCTCCAAACCTTTTGAGAAAAATAGCGCCCATGTAATAACAGAAGCAATCACCAAACCAATCATAACGGTTTTAACCACGTTATCTGCATTTTGGTACATTCCCCAAACAGATAAGTCTTGATCAAAACCTCCTGTTGGTGCTTCTGTTGCAATTTCAATGTTTTCATTAACAACTGTTGTGTTCACAGCTTCGCCTTGTACAGGCTCAGCGGGTACTGATGCAACTTCAGCACTTGGTGTTGTTGTTGGTGCAGCCGGGTTTACTGCCGGTTGTGTTGATGGTGTATTTTGAGACGCAGCTGGTGTTGTTGCAGGTGTGGTTTCAGCGACTGCCGTACCCATCAAGCCGAACGCCAATAGAATAGAAGCTGTTAGTTTACGCATCAGTTGGCCTTTACTCTCTTTTTAGTGTTGTATAATAAAATTCATATCGATGATTGTGCCATTCATCGACTAACCTTTAAAAGCGAAATTTGACTCGCGCTGTCCGTCTCTTTTCAAAAAGACGGTGCTGATGATATCAAACACAGCGCGAATTGATAGTAATTATCATTAGTATTCGCGATTTTTTTATATTTTTTTGCGTTTAGACAAACATGTCCTTCTCTATTATGCGGTTATTTTCCTTAATAATTCATAGCTCAATTAAGTGTTCATACGCAACCTGAGAAAATGAGACTTACCTATGAATTGAAAGTTGAAGAATACTCAGGTTACATTTCTATCAGGATCATTTAACGTCTTAGTATAAATCACCTTTGAGTTTAACTAGTTCACATCCTGTGTAGGGAAAAATCATGGCAGACATAAAACCTGAAACACAATTAGTTCATATTGGGCGAAACCCTAAATACACACAAAAAGGAGTAAACCCCGTTATTCAACGAGCTTCTTCTATTATTTTTGATACGCTTGAAGAAAAACGACATGCAACTCGCCATCGTGCAAATAACGTACTATTTTATGGACGCCGTGGTACGCAAACACATTTTGCTTTCCAAGAAGCCATGACAGAATTAGAAGCAGGTGCAGGTTGTGTCCTTTACCCTTCAGGTGCTGCCGCAATTACCAATGCCATTTTGTCCTTTATCTCTGCAGGCGAACATATCCTTGTTACCGGTTCAGCTTATGACCCAACCCAAAATTTTTGCGACAATATTCTCACTAAGTTAAATGTCCAAACCACGTATTTTGATCCCCTAATCGGAACGGGGATTGCTGATTTAATACAATCCAATACACGTATTGTATTCTTAGAATCCCCCGGCTCTATCACCATGGAAGTTCATGACTTACCTGCAATCGTAAAAGCTATACGTGCTAAATCGCCTGAAATTGTCATTATGATTGATAACACTTGGGCTGCGGGCGTCTTACTTAAACCATTATTATTTGATGTTGACGTTTCAATCCAATCAGCAACTAAATATATCAATGGCCATTCCGACGGAATGCTCGGCCTTGCTGTGGCAAACCAACGCTGTATTGAAACATTACGTGAAAATTCTTATCTCTTAGGTCAAACAGCTGACCCAGACACTGTTTATATGGCTAATCGTGGCCTGCATACATTACCGACTCGATTAAAACAGCATCAAATTAATAGCTTACAAGTTGCTAATTGGTTACAGCAACGTCCTGAAGTTGAACAGGTTTTTCACCCGGCACTTGAGAATTCTCCGGGTCATGAATTCTTTATTCGTGATTTTACAGGCTCTAATGGTCTGTTCTCTTTCCAACTAAAATCACGCTTAACCACGGAGCAATTTACCGCTTTTCTTGATAATTTTAATCATTTTAAAATGGGTTATTCATGGGGGGGTTTTGAATCGCTGATTTTGGGATACCAAAAAGAAGATTTGCTCAGTATGCGGCAGTATGATTTTTCACCAAAAGAAGGCACCTTCTTCCGAGTGCATATCGGTTTAGAGCACACCGATGATTTAATTCACGACTTACAATTAGCTTTTGAGCGAATTTAATTTGTAGCTTAAATCAAGATGTTAATTGCAGGATAATCATTAAATATTTCCTGCAATTTATCCACTCAATGATTAATTCATCAAACAAATCAAACTTGAACCCTTTTTTTCCTGTAATATAGATGATAAAGAAATTCGCTTTTACGCAGATACAGGAATGATTATGGAAGTCCTACGCGAAATCGTACTGGCACTTTGGCACCACGATTTCCTTAAACTCTCCAACCCTGAAGTGCTTTGGGTTATTTATACCGTACTTTTTGTTGTCATTGTTTTAGAAAATGGCGTTCTTCCCGCCGCTTTCCTACCCGGTGATACCTTGTTGATCCTTTCAGGTGCATTAATTGCCAAAGGGGTCTTACACTTTATTCCCACAATACTATTGCTAACAACAGCAGCCAGTTTAGGTTGCTGGTTAGGTTTTCTACAAGGCCGATGGTTAAGTGAAACCAAGGTTGTGAAACGCTGGTTAGCGCAAATTCCTGAGGAATATCACACCAAAGCAAATAATATGTTTAATAAGCAAGGATTATACGCCCTACTTATCGGCCGCTTCCTTGCATTTGTCAGAACAATATTACCTTTGCTCGCTGGGTTATCTGAATTAAGTCACCGCCGTTTCCAATTTTTTAACTGGCTAAGTGGCTTGTTATGGGTTGGCTTGATTGTCACCTTGGGGTATGCCTTAAACCAAATTCCTTTTGTGAAAGAACATGAGCAAATTGTTATTAGTGCGCTAATGATTATCCCTGTCATCCTACTAATTAGTGGGCTAATTGGTTCAATTGTAATGTATTGGAAACACCGAAAGGCACTCTCTGGTAGCAAAGAAAAATCATAGTATGACCGAGTAATGGCCGCTAATTAGCGGCCATTTGGTTTTATTGATCCATCAAACTTATTGATCCATCAAACTAATAGCAGAAAATAAGTACTGGCCAATTTCTGCTGTCATCCATGTTCCTTGCGAAGTCTTGGGTTCCTCACGATAAATTACCCGAATTCTCTCTTGTAGCTCAGGATCTCCCCCCGTAAACTGGTTGAACATCGCTAACCATGTTTTCGCTAATTGTTGTACTTCGGGTGAGTCTGGGGATTTATGTGCTTTTAATGCATTATATAAACCTGCGATTAATTCGGGCCACGCCTCACCTGAGGAAAAATAATGCTGCTGAACAAAAGCAAATTGCTCCGCGGTTAAATGTGGTTTAAACAGTGATAATTGGTACTCACTAAAACCCTCTGCTACATATTGGATCATTGCAACAGAAATACCTGATGAATAGGCTAACGTGTTATCCGATAAATGAATTCGATTCAATCGTGCAAAGAAATCCGGGTTGCCTCCGGTATCTCTTTCTAATGCCGTCATCCATTCATGTGCAATTTGTTGCACCTCGATAGATTGAGGTGTTACACCTTGTTCCATCAACTTATTTACCGTTGCTATGCGTTGTTGCCACTCTTGGTTTTTCAGCGTGTGCGCCGTATAGAGTGGCAATTGTTCCAATTCTTGAGGGGTAAAATATTTATCAAACATCGACATCATCTCCAATACAGAAAACCAATCAGCCTGAGTTAAACTATTACCTGTTTGCATTTGCTTGTGTAATTGCTCTAATCGATAACGTAATGTCGCCATTTGCTCCATTTGTTCCGTTAATAATGCAATTCGTTCTTGCAGCAAACTCGTCATATCTCCACTCTGGCCATCCAGTAATTCACCGATGTTTTTCAGTTTGACTCCAACCTGCCGTAGCAATTGAATTTGCGTTAAACGCTCTATGCATTGCATGTTGTAAAGCCGATAACCCGCATCGGTTCTTGCAGTTGGTACCAATAAGCCAATTTCTTCATAATGATGCAGTGTACGGATGGTTAATCCTGTTTTTTCCGCAATCTCACCAACTTGAAATAGCATAGGTTCCTCCTGTAATTGCGACCAAGGTTAGTGCCTCACGTTACGTGAGAGTCAATCTCAATTTTGCATTTTTTATTGGAATTATATTTTACCCACAATATCACCAGACAATTATTTTCTCGCTAGCGATAGTTTAAAAGTAGCCATAAAAAAGCCCCAGTAAATTGAATACTGAGGCTTACATAGGTGACTTATTAAATAATTACTTAATTAATGCATGCATTTCTTGTACAGAGATTACTGTATCTGTTGGATCTGCACTGAGCGACATCGTGGTGGCAAAACCGCCATTCAACGTCGTGTCATAGTGAACTTTGTAGCGCAATGCACTGCGACGAATTAATTTTGAGTCTTCAATAGCTTGACGGCCTGCGGTGGTATTCACAATGTAATCATATTCACCATTCTTAATTCTATCTTGAATGTGTGGACGACCTTCATGAACTTTGTTAACGAGGCGCGGATTAATCCCAGCCTCTCCTAACACAATCGCCGTACCGTGAGTAGCATCTAACTCAAAGCCGTGTTTTAACAGCTTAGCGGCTAAATCAACCACACGTGTTTTATCCCCTTCACGAACGGATAACAGTGCACGGCCTGATTTTTTCATCGTCGAGCTACTGCCTAACATCGCTTTAGCAAATGCTTCTGCAAATGTCCGGCCGACACCCATTACTTCACCTGTTGAGCGCATTTCAGGCCCAAGAATTGGGTCAACCCCAGGGAATTTATTAAATGGCAATACGACCTCTTTTACAGAGTAGTATGGTGGAATAACTTCTTCCGTTACTCCTTGCTGTGCCAAGGTTTGCCCTACCATCACTCGCGCTGCAACTTTCGCTAATGGTACACCTGTTGCTTTAGAGACAAAAGGCACAGTTCTTGCGGCACGTGGATTGACTTCAATTAAATAAACTTCGTTATTTTTGACGGCAAACTGCACATTCATCAAGCCACGTACACGTAATTCGAAGGCAAGATTGCGGACTTGTTCGCGCATCACATCTTGAATTTCTTGGCTAAGTGTATATGCAGGTAGTGAACATGCAGAGTCACCAGAGTGCACGCCAGCTTGCTCAATGTGCTCCATGATACCGCCAATCAGCACCATCTCACCGTCACAGATCGCATCTACGTCAACTTCAACTGCGTCGTCTAAGAAGCGATCAAGTAGCACTGGCGCATCGTTAGAAACGCTCACCGCCGTTTGGAAATAGCGACGCAAATCGATTTCATCATATACGATTTCCATTGCACGGCCACCTAACACATAGGATGGGCGAACAACCAGTGGATAACCAATAACAGCTGCTTTTTCAACTGCTTGCTCAATAGCAGTGACAGTTGCATTCTGTGGCTGCTTTAAGTTCAAGCGATTAACGGCCTGCTGGAAACGTTCACGGTCTTCTGCGCGGTCAATGGCATCTGGGCTCGTACCAATAACAGGAACACCCGCAGCTTCCAACGCTCTAGCTAATTTTAATGGTGTTTGACCACCATACTGCACAATCACACCTTTTGGCTGCTCGATGCGTACAATTTCCAGCACATCTTCAAGAGTGACAGGTTCGAAATAGAGACGGTCTGACGTGTCGTAATCGGTTGAAACAGTTTCTGGGTTACAATTCACCATAATGGTTTCATAGCCGTCTTCACGTAACGCTAGAGATGCATGTACACAGCAATAGTCAAATTCAATCCCTTGCCCAATTCGGTTTGGCCCACCGCCTAATACCATCACCTTCGGTTTAGCATTATTTGGGTTTGACTCACACTCATCTTCGTATGTGGAATACATATAAGCCGTGTCTGTTGCAAACTCTGCCGCACAGGTATCAACACGTTTATAAACGGGATGTAAATCATAGCCTTGACGTAGTTTGCGTAGTTCTGCTTCAGAAACACCGACTAAACTTGCCAGACGTGCATCTGCAAATCCTTTACGCTTAAGTACACGTAAGAAGTCCTTAGTTAGGCCATTGATGCCTAATTCAGCCACTTCTTCTTCTAAACGCACCAATTCTTCGATTTGCACTAAGAACCAGCGGTCAATATTGGTTAAATTGAAAACACCATCAACAGAAAGACCGGCACGGAACGCATCCGCGATAAACCAGATACGTTCTCCACCTGCATCTTTTAACTCACGACGGATGCGAGTTAGTGCTTCAGGGTCTTCTTGGGCCACTTTCGGGTCGAAGCCTGTTGCGCCTACTTCTAAGCCACGTAATGCTTTTTGCATTGATTCTTGGAATGTGCGACCAATAGCCATCACTTCGCCGACAGATTTCATTTGCGTTGTTAGTCGATCATTCGTGCCCGCAAATTTTTCAAAGTTAAAACGTGGAATTTTTGTCACAACATAGTCAATGGAAGGCTCAAATGATGCCGGAGTACGGCCACCAGTGATGTCATTCATTAGCTCATCAAGGGTATAACCCACTGCTAATTTTGCCGCAATTTTTGCAATTGGGAAGCCCGTCGCTTTAGAAGCAAGCGCTGATGAGCGCGAAACCCGTGGGTTCATTTCAATAACAATTAAGCGACCATCTTTAGGGTTTACCGCAAATTGAACATTAGAGCCGCCCGTTTCAACGCCGATTTCACGCAACACTGCCATCGATGCATCACGCATGATTTGATATTCTTTATCGGTCAATGTCTGAGCAGGAGCTACGGTGATAGAATCCCCCGTGTGGATCCCCATGGCATCGAAGTTTTCAATGGAACAAACGATAATACAGTTGTCTTTTTTATCGCGGACAACTTCCATTTCGTATTCTTTCCAGCCAATGAGCGATTCATCAATCAATAATTCGTTAGTAGGGGACAAATCTAAACCGCGAGTACAGATTTCTTCAAACTCTTCACGGTTGTAGGCAATACCACCACCGGTGCCTCCCATCGTAAATGATGGGCGAATAATACAGGGAAAGCCGACCGCATCTGCAACGGCATATGCCTCTTCCATATTATGTGCAATACCTGAGCGTGCTGTACCCAAGCCGATTTTTTTCATTGCTTTATCAAAACGTTGGCGATCTTCAGCTTTATCGATTGCATCTGCCGTTGCCCCAATCATAGTGACGCCGAACTCGGCTAAAACGCCTTTACGCTCTAATTCAAGCGCACAGTTCAGTGCGGTTTGGCCACCCATGGTTGGTAATACTGCATCTGGGCGCTCTTTTTCGATGATTTTACGCACAACTTCCCAGTGAATCGGCTCGATGTAAGTTGCATCTGCCATTTCTGGGTCAGTCATTATTGTCGCAGGGTTCGAGTTAACTAAGATTACGCGGTAGCCTTCTTCACGCAGTGCTTTACATGCTTGAGCACCTGAGTAGTCAAATTCACATGCTTGGCCAATCACAATCGGGCCGGCACCTAAAATCAGAATGCTTTTTATATCAGTACGTTTTGCCATTTCTTTTGCTCCCGATTATTGTGCGTTTTGACGAGGTGTGTTCTGACGGTATTCATTAATTAATTCAATGAAATGGTCGAATAAATTTGCCGCATCATGTGGCCCTGAACTTGCTTCTGGGTGGCCTTGAAAACTGAATGCTGGTTTATCCGTACGGTGAATACCTTGCAATGTTCCATCAAACAGCGACTTGTGAGTCACTCGCAGTGTGTCGGGAAGTGTCGATTCATCAACAGCAAAACCATGGTTTTGCGCCGTGATCATCACCACATCTTTATCTAAATCTTTAACTGGATGGTTAGCACCATGATGGCCAAACTTCATTTTCATGGTATTAGCGCCACTCGCCAGGGCAAGTAACTGGTGCCCTAAACAGATACCAAATACTGGAATTTCTGTGGTTAAAAATGTTTCAATGGCCTTGATGGCGTAATCGCATGGGGCTGGGTCACCAGGGCCATTCGATAAGAAAATACCATCGGGGTTCATCGCTAATACAGTTTCTGCGGGTGTTGTTGCTGGTACCACCGTTAAACGGCAGCCACGGTCAACTAACATACGTAAAATATTGCGCTTCGCACCGAAGTCATAAGCGACAACATGTAAAGGGAGTTCATCCGCAGTTTTTGCGCCTTGCTGGCCATTTTCCAGCGTCCATGAACCTTGGGACCAGTTATAAATCTCTTTAGTGCAGACTTCTTTTGCTAAATCCAACCCATTCAAACCTGAAAAACTACGCGCTTTTTCCAATGCCAGTGCAACATCTGGGTTATCACCCGCAATGATACAACCGTTTTGAGCGCCTTTTTCTCTCAGTAAACGTGTCAATTTACGTGTATCGATATCTGCAATCGCCACCACATTATGGCGTTTTAGATATTCAGATAACCCTTCTTGCCCGCGGAAGTTACTGTATACCAATGGTAAGTCACGAATGATTAAGCCTTGAGCATGAACATTTGGAGATTCTTCGTCATCAGCATTAGTGCCGACATTACCAATATGGGGATAAGTGAGAGTAACAATTTGGCGGGAATAGGAAGGGTCTGTAATTATTTCTTGATATCCGGTCATCGACGTGTTGAAAACGACTTCTCCAACAGCAGCGCCTTCTGCACCGATAGCACGCCCGTGGAATTGGGTTCCGTCTTCCAGAACCAATATAGCTGACTTAATCAAAACACCCTCCGGAGAATAATAAATCACGTTTTTTGCATATTAATTCAGATTTTGCGATCTAAATCAATGCCAAAATGAGTTTTTAAGCAAATTTTTGGCAAATTGCGCGCATTCTAATGATGAGATAGGGTCTTGTCTAGAAAAAAATGCATTTTTTTCACTTTTATCTTACTTTTTTACTCAACTACCTCGCTTTTAGTTGGATGAGTAGTATAAATCATAGTAAAAATGAATTAGTAAACGGTTGCAAAGTAAGATAACTAGTTTATTGATAATAACTCAGCTAAAAGAAGGAGGGAAGGATAATTAACGAGCAAAACCGAAGATAAAAACAATGAAAAGATAAGGTTATGTTGATTTGAATGCAAATAATTCAAATCAACATAAAATAAATACTTATTAATCGCAATTAACTGATATATAAACAAAAAAATAAATAATAAATACTATAAATCATCAAGATTTAACACATCTTTCATATTATATAACCCACTATTTCTAGCACAAACCCAACCTGATGCTTTAATTGCACCATTTGCAAAGGTCATGCGGCTAGAGGCTTTGTGAGTAATTTCAACTCGTTCCCCGATATCTGCAAACATGGCGGTATGTTCACCCACAATATCCCCAGCTCGGATAGTTGCAAAACCAATGGTTCCAGGTTCTCGCTCTCCTGTGTAGCCTTCACGGGTGTATACGGCACACTCTTTTAAATTTTTACCCAGCGCGCTAGCAATAGATTCCCCCATAGCTAAAGCAGTACCTGATGGCGCATCCACTTTATGGCGGTGATGAGCTTCAACAATTTCAATATCCGTGTAATTTCCCATTACTTTTGCTGCTTTTTCCAGTAATTTCAGTACGACATTGACGCCAACACTGAAATTTGCTGCAAAGACAATAGGAATAGATTTCGCAGCTTCGGCAATGGCTTGCTTCCCTTGCTCATCAAACCCTGTCGTACCAATGACCATGGCTTTTTGGTTGGCTTTACAAAATGCTAAGTAATGCAATGTGCCTTCTGGACGCGTAAAATCAATAACCACATCAAAATCATTAACAACTTGGTCAAGTGAATCAACAATGGAAATACCTAACTTACCGATACCTGCGAGTTCACCTGCATCGGTTCCGATAAGTGATGATCCTTCACGCTCAATCGCTGCCCCCAATTGAATTCCATCTTGTTGTTGTGCGGCTTGGATTAGCTGGCGTCCCATACGTCCACCTGCACCAACTATTGCGACACGTACCACTGAATTTGCCATGGTTTATCCTTTTTTAATTAATGCAAATATATAAATTTGAACTGTTGTTTAGGATAAAAAGGCTATTTTTACCCACAGTTTAGAAATGATTGTGATACAGATTAACTATCCTGACTGTATTCTGCTAGCAAAAATGCAGAGTTATTAACAAAAGCGTAGAAAGCATAGAGATTATCAGTAAAAGTTTTAATTGAGAGAAAACGCGAAAGGAACAACTTGAATAAAAAGGTTAAAACAGCCGCAAAGATAGGAATGGTAAAGCGGCTGTTCCTGTAATTAAAACCAAATGATTAATTAATCTCTTTAACCTCAACTCTTAATTCTTTAGGGACTTCAAAGACGATATTTTCTTCACGCCCTTGCAATTCAACAACCGAGTCGGCTCCTAACTCTTTAAGTCGATCAATGACTTGCCTAACTAAGATGTCTGGCGCTGATGCCCCCGCAGTTAAGCCGATAATGTTTTTATCTGCTAACCATTCCGTTTTAATATCTTCTGCACCATCAATTAAAAATGCAGGTTTTTGCATGCGCGAAGCTAATTCCGCTAGACGATTTGAGTTTGATGAGTTTTTAGAACCGACGACTAAAACAATATCAGCGCGTTCTGCAAGTTCTCTCGCTGCCTCTTGGCGGTTAGTCGTTGCATAGCAAATATCGTCTTTACGAGGTCCTACAATGCTTGGAAAGCGAGAAGTCAGTGCATCAATAACATCAGAGGTATCATCAACAGAAAGTGTTGTTTGTGTCATGAAAGAGAGATTATTTTCATCTTTCACTTTTAATTTCCAAACATCTTCTGGGCTCTCAACAAGATACATCCCACCTTCAGGGTTACTATATTGGCCCATCGTGCCTTCGACTTCTGGATGCCCGGCATGCCCAATTAAAATAGCTTCTTTGCCTTTACGACTCGCTCGTGCAACTTCCATATGGACTTTCGTCACCAAAGGACAAGTGGCGTCAAATAACATCGTTAGATCGCGAGAACGCGCTTCTTGGCGAATGGCTTGAGAAACGCCATGCGCAGAAAAAATCAAGATTGACCCATCCGGTACTTCTGAGATTTCTTCAATAAAGATAGCACCACGTTGACGTAAATCATCAACAACATAACGGTTATGAACCACTTCGTGACGAACGTAAATCGGAGCACCATATATTTCTAATGCCCTTTCTACGATGCTAATTGCGCGGTCTACGCCAGCACAAAACCCACGAGGGTTAGCCATTAATATTTGCATTGTGATTCTCCAATTGCGGGTCTACTTCAAGCACTTCGATATCAAAACTAATCTGCTGCTCAGCGAGAGGGTGGTTAAAATCAATAGTAATCGACTCACCTTCAATTGATTTTACTACACCTGGCATTTCACTGCCATTCATCGCGGTAAATAGCATTATCGTACCAATTTCAGGAATGCCTGTTTCTATAAAGTCACGCAATGAAAAATATTGAACTAAATCAGGATTATGTTTCCCAAAAACAGTGTCTCCGGGCAGCGAAAAACTTTTCTTTTCACCTTCATTAAGGCCAATCAATTGAGCTTCAAGTTCTGGCGATAAGGAGTCATTCCCTAAAACAAACAACGCAGGCTTTCCTTGTGCATGCGAGGAATCAGCCGTAGAGCCATCTTCCAATTTCAGTGTGAAATGCAGTAAAACAGAGCTCTGCGCCTGTATTTGAGTAGACATAAACCAAACCTATTTATCATAAAATTCAGCCCAGAAAATCTGGGCTGTGAGTTATTACATTCTAACCTAGTGCACTACCATTTTATTTGGCTTTTTCTTGCTTTGATTTATCTGGTAGGAAACCTTCTAAAATCACAAGAGCTGCACCAATACATATCGCCATATCCGCTAGGTTAAATGTCGGCCAATGCCAATTACCGACGTAAAAATCAAGGTAATCGATAACGAAGCCATGGACTAAACGGTCGCTTAAATTACCGATAGCACCACCAATAATCAATGCATATGCAATGTTAGATAGGCGTTTTTGTGCACTTTGGCGATACATCATAACCATTAAGAT
Organism: Providencia sp. PROV004; assembly: GCF_011045615.1. NCBI lineage: Bacteria > Pseudomonadati > Pseudomonadota > Gammaproteobacteria > Enterobacterales > Morganellaceae > Providencia > Providencia sp. PROV004. The sequence continues at coordinate 775,059 of NZ_CP042859.1, read as the reverse complement.
AACGGAGATCCCAATTGCAATACCTGCAAAGAACCAACGTTGCCATCCGCCTTCATCAGCCAAGAAACTAAATGCCGCGCCAAAATTTTGCGCATACATTATGTTAAAAAATGGCATGATCGGATGCGGTTCGTACAAATTTAGGTCACTAAGCACTAATTGCTTAATGCCTAAATCCGCAACGATGATCACAATGGTTAACCATAACCAACGCAAACCGGTAGAACAAACTGGCGTCTTCATTAAGCAAACTTACGTGTTTCGCCGTTACCGGCTACGTTAGTGACACAGCGACCACAGATTTCTGGTTGCTCGCTTGAAGAACCAATATCACTTGCATAATGCCAGCAACGTGGGCATTTTTCACCCGCTGCTTTACTGAAAGCAATTTTCAGGCCTTTCAATTCACTTTCTTGTGCATCTGCTGGAGCTGTTGCGATATCAGCGACATGGGCTTGTGATGTCAGTAAAACAAAGCGTAATTCATCACCCAAGCTTTGCAGTTTTTCGGCCAGAGCTTTATCCGCATACAATGTCACCGCAGCTTCTAATGAGCCCCCGATAAGCTTATCAGTACGCGCTTGTTCTAAGACCTTATTCACTTCACCACGAACAGCCAATAGCTCAGTCCAGAAGCTGTTGTTCATTTCATTTGATTCATCTAAACCAAACAAACCGTCATACCACTCTTCGGTAAGAACGAATTGAGCGCGTTTTCCTGGTAACTCATTCCAAATTTCATCGGAAGTGAAGGACAGAACTGGAGCCATCCAACGCACTAACGCTTCAACAATATGGAATAACGCAGTTTGGCAACTACGACGCGCTAAACTATCACTTTTCGCCGTATACTGACGGTCTTTGATGATATCCAGATAGAATGACCCCATTTCAATGGAGCAGAAATGCATTAATCTCTGGATAACAGACAAGAAGTCGTATTCATCATAAGCTTTGGCTATTTCTTGCTGAGCTTCTAACGCACGGCTCACCGCCCAACGGTCTAAAACCACCATATCTTCTGGTTTCACCATATCGGTTTCAGGATTGAAACCACTCAGGTTAGCCAGTAAGAAACGTGCAGTATTACGAATACGGCGATATGAATCAGCAGCACGTTTTAAAATTTCATCTGAAACCGCGATTTCGCCAGTATAATCCGTTGATGCAACCCATAAACGTAAGATATCTGCACCCAGTTTATTCATTACATCTTGTGGGCTTACTGTGTTGCCTAAAGATTTAGACATTTTGCGGCCTTGGCCATCAACAGTAAAACCATGTGTCAACACTTGGCGATAAGGTGCTTTCCCTTTCATTGCTGTTGATAACATCAATGATGACATAAACCAGCCACGGTGTTGATCCGACCCTTCAAGGTACATATCCGCTGAATTACCATGGAATTCAGGACGTGCATCAACAACCGCAAAATGCGTTGAGCCTGAATCAAACCACACGTCTAAGGTATCAGGTACTTTACGATATATTTCAGCTTCATCACCCAGAAGCTCGGCAGGGTCAAGATCCCACCATGCTTGGATGCCATCCACTTCAACACGCTTAGCCACTTCTTCCATTAATTCTAACGTGCGAGGATGTAGCTCTTCAGTGTCTTTATGAACAAACAACGACATTGGGGTACCCCAAGTACGCTGACGAGAAATACACCAGTCAGGGCGGTTTTCAACCATAGACTCAATTCGTGCACGTCCCCAACCCGGGATCCATTGAACAATATCAATTTCTTTCAGAGATTGTTCACGTAAGCCGTTTTTATCCATGCCGATAAACCACTGTGGCGTAGCACGGAAGATAACTGGAGTCTTATGGCGCCAGCAACATGGGTAGCTGTGTTGAATCGCTTGTTTGTACAGTAACGCACCTTTTTCGTTCAATAATTCAACGATAAGGTCATTAGCTTTAAAAATAAATACACCATCTAATGTTGGGTAAGTATTTGGTAAGAAGCAGCCATCTGGGCCCACAGGATTAGCCGTTTCTAAGCCATATTTCTGCCCGACAACATAGTCTTCAGGGCCGTGGCCTGGTGCGGTATGAACAGCCCCCGTACCTGCGTCTAATGTCACGTGATCGCCCAAAATAGCAGGAACATCAAAGCCCATAAATGGGTGCTGGAAGCGCAACAATTCTAATGCTGAACCTTCGCATTCACCAAGAACTTCCCATGCGGTGATACCCGCAGTTTTCATCACGTCTTCAACAAGGTCAGCAGCTAAAATGACTAACTCACCATTTGCATCGACCAAGTTATATTTGAATTCAGGATTTAATGAAATTGCACGGTTTGCTGGCAATGTCCAAGGTGTCGTTGTCCAAATAACCAGCGACGGAGTTTTGTCACTTGCCACACCAAATTTTTCGCACACGGTTTTGCCATCTACCGCAGGGAATCGAACATAGATAGATGGCGAGGTTTTATCATAATATTCGACTTCAGCTTCCGCTAATGAAGAACCGCAAGCTGTACACCAGTGAACAGGTTTTGCCCCTTTCACTAAATGGCCGTTTGCAATAGTTTTCGCCAATGCTCGAATAATGTGAGCCTCGGTTTTAAAATCCATTGTTAGATAAGGTTTATCCCACTCACCTAAAACACCAAGACGCATGAAATCAGCTTTTTGACCTTCAATTTGCTCTTTAGCGTATTGACGGCATTGTGCACGAAATTCAGCGGCAGAAACTTTTTCCCCTGGCTTACCGACGATTTGTTCAACTTTATGTTCAATCGGTAATCCATGGCAGTCCCAACCTGGGATGTATGGGGAATCATAACCCGCCAACCCTTTGGACTTAATAATAATATCTTTGAGAATTTTGTTAACTGAGTGACCAATATGAATACTGCCGTTAGCATACGGAGGACCATCGTGCAGAATAAAGGTTTTCTTGCCCGATTTTGCTTTACGGATTGCCTGATACAAACCTTCTTTGTACCAGCGCTCTAACATCTGTGGTTCGCGTTTAGCGAGATCGCCACGCATTGGGAACCCTGTTTCTGGTAGATTCAGGGTATTTTTATAGTCACTCATCGATTCTCAGTTCCAATTTTCCGCTAAATTATCTGATTCCTATTGCAGTAAGATACTCTCTCGCTGCAATTACATCATTAGCAATTTGCTCCTTAAGCGCTTCCAACGAAGCAAACCGCTGCTCATCACGTAATTTCTTACGTAACACTACATCGATATGACGCCCATATAAATCCATATTTGCATCAATCAGATGAACTTCTAACTGTGTTCCTTTTCCAGATACAGTCGGACGTGTGCCAATATTTGCCACACCAGGTAGAGGCTTATCACCTAAACCGTAAACTTCTACAGCATACACACCAGTAACTGGTGTGACTAAACGTTTTAACGGTAGGTTTGCTGTTGGAAAACCTATTGTTCTGCCAAGTTGATTACCATGAACCACTCGCCCGCTAATACGATAAGAATGCCCTAATAGGCTTTCAGCTAATTCAAGATTGTTTTCTTGAATCGCTTTTCGTATCGCCGTACTGCTAATACGAAGCCCTGAATCACAGAAGCTTTCTGTATCTGCAACTTCAAAACCGAATTCATCACCCGCCTGTTGTAAAAAAGTAAAATCCCCCATGCGATTTTTCCCAAAGCGGAAATCATCACCTATAGCGAGATACTTTACCCCAAGCTTACTGACAAGTAAGTCAGCAACAAACTCAGCGGGTGTTAATGATGCAAAGTGCTGGTTAAATTCAACACATAAGAGGTAATCAATACCACTGTCTGCAAGATATTTAACTTTGTCTCGCAAGCGTGTCAAACGCGCAGGCGCTTTGTCACCAATAAAAAATTCAAGGGGCTGTGGCTCAAATATCATCACGACAGTTGGTAACCCTAACTGCGCTCCCTTAAGTTTCAAATTTTGAAGCAAAACCTGATGCCCACGATGGACACCATCAAAATTACCGATAGTCAGCACGCAACCATGATGGCACGCCCGGATATTCTGTATACCGCGAATTAGCTCCATAACAGGCTCAATACCGAGGAAATTGCAGGATTATACCTTGTACGACGCATAAGGTTAACCTTAGTTCGCAAAAGGTTTCATTAAACCCTATTTTTTTGATCTCTACACGATTTATTAACCACTATTTTTATGCAATTAGTGGGTTATTACGCTCCTCAAACAGAGCAATTAGATTCGAACATCAAAAACTTTGGGGTAACCAATGGATTATCAATACAACAAATTTGTTCCAAGGTCTCTAAAAATATTATATTTTTATGTTTTATACTTCAATGGTTATAACCTCGTGGTCAAAAAGAACAAAAAACAACCATAACATGCTTGGTTTTCATACTACCCACTGATTGATAAACTAAAAAATATTTTTCGCCTTAATTCTTTTTAAATTTCTGCCATCAATTACGCATTTTTTCACGCTAAGATCTGTATTCTTCTTATATTTGCTGATAGAATCTTGCACCATTCACAGCGCATGAGCATCGAAGTACACGATGTTTATTTGCACAAATCCATTGACAAATGAAGGGCGAAAGGGCATATTCCTCGACCTTTGAATTGTCCTCAATAGAATACATTTGGGAGTTGGACCTTGGCTAATATCAAATCAGCTAAGAAACGTGCCGTTCAGTCAGAGAAACGTCGCCAGCATAACGCTAGCCGTCGCTCTATGGTACGTACTTTTATCAAGAAAGTTTACCTTGCTATCGCTGCAGGCGATAAAGAAGCTGCTCAGAAAGCATTCAATGACATGCAACCTATTGTTGATCGCCATGCTACTAAAGGCCTGATCCACAAAAATAAAGCAGCACGTCATAAAGCTAACTTAGTTGCTCAAATCAAAGCAATGTAATTTTGCTTCTTGATTAGCTTAAAAAACCGGCTTATGCCGGTTTTTTATTTGTCGTTATTTTTTATCTAAGCTATCAAGCGGAACTGAAAATAAATCTGAAAAATCTTTATTACACACTCGCTGTACTGCTGGGTGCTGTATCATTCTCTCTGCAAAAATAACGTAATATTCTTCTTTTACGCTCTCTAAACGGCCTAACTCTACAATGTCTTCGCCACCTAGAAGATCAGGTGTATACTGCGATGGAGCTACAAAAATCGCGTTATAATGCATACCAAATGCTTTCATAAGCGCCGCATCATCAAACTCACCTAACACTTCAACTTGCAGATTTTTATTTCGTATCCAAGCTAAGATATGCCTACCTAACAAATATCGCCGCCCAGGAATTAATAAACGACGTTCCTCTAAACATTCAGGGAATGGCTTTTTAGGGATTGGCTGACGACAAAAGAAACTCATATTACACTCGCCCAATTTCACCGAAAATAAGCCTTCTTGCTGCGATGAGTCAACTGGGCAGTCAGACAAAATCATGTCCAATTTATGTTGGCTGAGCTGTTCTAATAGCAATTCATGTGTTGATTCAAAACAACGCAAATGAATTTGTTCATGCTCTACAACTGTAGTTTCTAATATTTTACTAACTAACTGTTTTGATAGGGTATCCGCAACCCCGACGTCAAACAGTAAATTAGATTCGCGGCTGTAATTAACGATATCTAGCATTTCTTGGCTAAGCATGAACATTTTATCTGCATAGCGAAAAATTAATTGCCCAAGCTCAGATGGCACCAAACCTCGCCCCTGCCTTTTGAATAATTTTCCACCTAATCGTTCTTCCAATGCTTTTATTTGCCCTGTAATTGTCTGAGGAGTCAGGTAAAGCGCTTCTGCTGCTCCGACGACAGAGCCTTCTTTACATACATGCCAGAAGTAGTAAAGATGGTTAAAATTAAGATGTGAAACCCGCATATCGATTCCTTTTGTACCGTCACTAGCTAGAAAAACCACTATTGACCATACACATTTACCCGCAGCTCATATTTCTCAGAGCCTTTAAAATGAATACCGTAGTGTATTTATAAACACACTACGGTATATCATAGATTATTAGTTCGGAAATTCTTACTAATAATTTGCAAAATTAAATATTGAGCTGGTACTAAGTTAGTCTTTTTGTTTCGGTAACACGACTCTTAACATAAAGTAACCTAAAAATGCAGCTAACGTAGAACCAAGCAAAATACCTAGACGTGAATAGGTACTATACACCTCATCAAGCCCATCAAATGCGAGGCCGGTTATAAAAATAGACATAGTAAAACCGATCCCACACAATACAGAAACGGCAAAAACCTGTTTTAAGTTAATCGACTCAGGCAACTTTGCAAACCCAAGTTTTACCGAAACCCAACTAAATAGAAAAATTCCGATAGGCTTACCAAAAATTAGCCCTGCAGCGACACCTAATGGCAGTGGGCTTAATAAACCTTCTAATGTTACACCTTGAAGCTGTACACCCGAATTAGCAAACGCAAAAATAGGTAGAATTAAGTAAACAACCCATGGGTGTAAGACGTGTTCCAATTCTTCTGAAGGCTTGGTCTGGTTAGTACCATGTAAAGGAATCAAGAAGCCAACAATGACCCCTGCTAGTGTGGCATGAACCCCAGATTTCAAAATACACACCCATAATATTAACCCAATAACTAAGTAAGCCGCTGTATTCTCTACTCTACGCCAATTCATCATACAGAGAATGGCGATGCACAATGCTGAAAGCCCCAATGCAACCAAAGAAACAGAACTTGTGTAGAAAAAAGCAATAATTACGATAACACCAAGGTCATCAATAATAGCCAATGCTAATAAGAATACCTTAAGTTCTGTTGGAACCCGCTTACCTAATAAAGCCATCACCCCCAAAGCAAACGCAATATCTGTCGCTGCAGGTATCGCCCAACCTTGCTGAGTAACTGCATCTCCCCCATTAAATAACAGGTAAATTAGTGCAGGGGCAATCATTCCCCCTAATGCTGCAATTGCTGGAAATATCGCTTTATCACGCCCGGCAAGAGATCCCTCTAATAATTCACGTTTTACTTCAAGGCCGACCACCAAAAAGAAAATCGCCATTAAGAAGTCATTAATCCATAATATCAGAGGTTTATCTAAACCAAACTCTGATATTTTAATTGATACAGGAATATCTAAAAATTGCTGATAAGCCCCTTGTAATGGCGAATTAGCCATCATTAAAGCGACTATGGCAGCAATAATCAGGAGTAAGCCCCCTGCTGCTTCTAACCTTAGAAATTTACGAATAATTGCTGTCATATAGTTAACCCCAATATATTTTTGAATGTTAATACTATGCTAATCATCAATTCGCAAAAAGTCGTTTATTCATCAGAAATAAATCGGAATTATCGAGTAATTTAAGTTAAGCATCACAGAGAATGATAAAGAAACGTTAATTTTACTATAGACAACTTTTATAAAAACAAATAACAAATTTTGTTAAAAATGGACTTTATAATTTCAATTTCTTATTACAGTATCCAACCTACATTTTTCAACCACCACAGAATAATTATATATCTTCTTTTCTCGATACCTTTCGTGAAGATTTTAAATGTGGGAAACTGCTTGCAAGATATTTGCAAAGCGCTTCGCAAATAAAATGCGATTAGATTGCCAATAAAAAACTCAAGATTACAATTTACTAATGACAACTCACGTACTATTTGCCGTGCTTTTTGCTGCTTTTTGCCATGCAAGCTGGAACGCCATTGTTAAATTTGGCAATGACCGCTTTTTCGGTCTAGTCATGATTTCTGTTTTTTCTGGCATCTTAACGCTACCAGCAATATTCTGGTTAGGCCTACCATCACCAGAAGCTATCCATTGGTTAGCTTTATCGGTATTATTTCATATTGGCTATACCTATTTTTTAAGCCAGGCTTATACACATGGTGATTTAAGCCAGATATACCCCATATCACGTGGGTCTGCGCCATTAATGACTGCACTACTCGGCGCTTTGCTATTTAGTGAGCTAATTCCATTAATGGGCCTTATTGGTGTTTTATTTATCATTAGTGGCGTAGTGCTCATTGCCTTTGCAGGAAAAAATTTCACCTTAAATATCAAAGGAAAAGCACTGGCTTTTGCCATATCAACTGCCTTTTTTACTGCCTGTTATACCTTATCTGATGGCTATGGTGCTAGAGCAAGTGAAGACCCTGTAGTGTATACACTTTGGTTATTTCTATTGAATGGGATTGTGTTAGCTGTACCTGGCTTTATCAAATATCGTGGTACCCTAATTGTTGGAATTCAACAATACTGGCGCTCTGGGTTACTAGGTGGGTTAATGCAACTGATTAGCTATGGTATTGCCATATGGGCGATGAGCCAAGCACCCATTGTCATGGTCGCTGCAATTAGAGAAACTAGTGTACTATTCGCTATGTTCCTATCTATTGCTTTTCTTAAAGAGAAATTCAACGTCATGCGAGTCGTTGCCTGTGTTGTTATTGTTTTTGGTGTTTTATTAGCAAAATTAAGTCATTAATAAAATTATTATTATTTAAATGTTCGGTTACCAAGCAATCAATTTTGTTTTATTAAAAATAGTATTATTTTTTTTATTTACCTATAGTTTTTATATTTTCTCACCAGATATGAGGCCAAAATGTCGCTTTTAAAATCTTTACTGGCTATTTCCATTATTAGTGCTTCTTTTTCTAGCTTTGCTGCTACACCCGCTGACATCATAATTGTAGATGGCACCATCTTAACTATGGATGCTCAAAAACAGGTTATTGACCATGGTACGGTTGTCATCAAAGGCAATAAAATTATTGCCGTTGGTGGCCCTGAGCTTACTCAACATTATCAAGCACCTAATGTACTGAATGTTGATGGTGATATTGTCATGCCAGGTCTAATTAACACGCATACACATGCATCTATGACCGTATTTCGTTCTTTAGCCGATGATGTACCAGACCGTTTACACCGTTATATTTTCCCATTAGAAAATAAAATGGTCTCCCGTGAAATGGTACGAGTTGGGGCAAACCTTGCTAATGTTGAAATGATTAAAGGGGGTGTCACAACATACGTTGATATGTATTATTTTGAAGATGAAGTGGCTAAAACCGTTGATAAAATTGGCTTAAGAGCTGTCCTTGGTGAATCTGTTATTCAATTTCCTGTCGCTGATGCAAAAAATGCAGATGAAGGCATCAATTATGCCGTAAACTTTATTAATCAATACAAAGATCACCCACGTATCACTCCTGCTTTTGCTCCCCATGCCCCTTATACCAACACAACAGAGCATTTACAAAAAATAGCAAAATTATCTCAAGAACTTGATGTTCCCGTGATGATCCATCTAGCGGAAACAGATCGTGAGCAAGAAGAAATCGCCAAACGCACTGGTGGCAAAAGCCCGGTACAATATATGGCAGACATAGGTGCACTGAACAATAAAGTAATAGCTGCCCATGCCATTATGGTTGATGAAAAAGATATAGATTTGCTCAAACAATATGATGTCGGTGTTGCACATAATATCAGTGCGAATACTAAGTCCGCTAAGGGTGTTGCCCCTGTGACAACCATGCTTGAAAAAGGGATCCGTGTTGGCTTGGGAACTGATGGACCAATGTCGAGTAATACGTTGACGACGTTAAATGAATTGAATTTAGTGGGTAAGATTCACAAACTAGCAAATAAAGATAGAGCAGCGATGCCACCAATCACTGTTGTTGATATGGCAACAATGGGCTCTGCTCGTGTATTACACATGGAAGATAAACTGGGCTCTCTCGAACCAGGGAAATTAGCTGATATTATTGTTATTGATACTAAATCACCTAATATGGTTCCTATGTATAGCCCATATGCTGCGCTGGTATATGGGGCTAATGGAGCCAATGTTCGTCATACCATAGTTGATGGCAACGTATTGATGAAAGACCGTAAAATACTGACTGCGGATGAAAATTCAATCATCAAAGAAGCTCAAGATTTTGCCAATAAAGTCCGAGAAACTGTGGTTGCTAGCGGTGAAGTTGTAAAATAAGATAAAAAAAATGGCTGACTTGGCAATATGCTCAGTCAGCCATTCTAACTTTACCAACTATTAACTAATTATTTATTAGTTAAATCATCAAAGAATTTCTTCACACCATCTAAAAAGCTTTTAGAGCGCGGGCTGTTCTTCTCACCGCTCTTTCCACCTAATGATTCACCAAATTCTTTGAGTAACTCTTTTTGTTTCTCATTGAGTTTAACAGGGGTTTCAACAACGATGTGGCACATTAAATCACCTTGCAGGCCACCACGTACCGATTTCACACCTTTTCCTTTCATACGGAAAATTTTACCGGTTTGAGTTTCTGCTGGGATTTTCAGTTTTACACGCCCATCAAGGGTTGGCACTTCAATTTCGCCACCCAGTGCTGCATCAGCAAAGTTAATCGGCACCTCACAGTGCAGGTTATTACCATCACGCTCAAAAATATTATGAGGCAATACATGAACCTGAACAAATAAGTCTCCTGCTGGTGCTCCGTTTTCTCCGGCTTCACCTTCCCCTGACAAACGAACACGGTCACCCGTATCTACGCCAGCTGGAATTTTAACTGACAGTGTTTTATATCTTTCAACACGGCCATGACCATGACATTTGTTGCATGGATCTTTGATAACTTTACCGCGACCATGGCAAGTTGGACAAGGCTGCTGTACAGAGAAAAAGCCTTGGCGCATATGGACTTGGCCCATACCGTGACAGGTTGAGCACGTATCCGCACTGGTTCCCGGTTTCGCACCATTACCATGACAAACGTCACAGGTTTCTAAGGTCGGAATACGGATTTCTTTGGTCACTCCACGGACAGCCTCTTCAAGAGTCAGTTCCATGTTGTACTGTAGGTCAGAACCACGGCTTGGGCGCTGCTGTCTGCGGCCACCTCCAAAAATATCACCGAAGACGTCACCAAAGATATCACTAAAGTCAGCGCCACCACCAAAGCCGCCGCCTCCGCCCATTCCGCCTTGCTCAAACGCTGCATGACCATATTGGTCATAAGCGGCGCGTTTTTGCTCGTCAGAAAGAACTTCGTAAGCTTCTTTAATTTCTTTAAATTTACCTTCTGATTCTTTATCCCCCTGATTACGGTCGGGGTGATGCTTCATCGCTAAGCGCTTATAAGCTCGCTTAATATCTTTATCTGAAGCATTTCTTTCGAGGCCTAGCACCTCATAAAAATCTCTTTTCGCCATTCTATTTACCCTTAACATGCGGAACGGGCGTAGAGTTCCCTCGACGCCCGTATCCGGTATCAGTAACCATTAACTAGCATTTGCTACAGCTACTGCGCCCGCTAAGGGCATTATTTTTTATCTTTGTCGTTAACTTCTTCGAATTCAGCATCAACAACGTCATCATCTTTCTTCGCTTCTGCGCCAGCAGCACCACCCGCTTGCGCTTGAGCTTGTTGCTGTGCGATTTCCAGAAGTTTTGCAGATGCAGTGACTAAAGCTTGGATTTTCGCTTCAATATCCGCTTTATCTTCACCTTTTGCTGCCGCTTCTAATTCAGAAGTTGCTTTTTCAATATTCGCTTTATCTTCAGCTGGTAATTTATCACCGGCTTCTTCAATTTGTTTACGAGTACCGTGAACTAATTGGTCAGCTTGGTTACGAACCTGAACTAACTCTTCAAATTTACGGTCAGCTTCAGCGTTTGCTTCTGCGTCACGTACCATTTTTTCGATTTCCTCGTCATTCAGACCTGAAGAAGCCTTAATGGTGATGTTTTGCTCACGTCCGCTATTTTTATCTTTCGCAGAAACATGCAAGATACCATCAGCATCGATATCAAAAGTCACTTCAATTTGTGGCATACCGCGTGGGGCAGGTTGAATACCATCTAAGTTAAACTGACCCAGTGATTTGTTGTCACTTGCACGTTTACGCTCACCTTGCAGAACATGGATAGTTACCGCTGCTTGGTTATCTTCCGCTGTTGAGAATACTTGGCTATGTTTCGTTGGGATAGTGGTGTTCTTCGAGATTAACGAAGTCATCACACCACCCATGGTTTCGATACCTAAAGACAGAGGAGTTACGTCAAGTAACAGAACGTCTTTAACATCACCCGCTAAAACACCACCTTGTACTGCCGCACCCATTGCAACTGCTTCGTCAGGGTTCACGTCTTTACGTGGTTCTTTACCAAAGAAATCAGCAACAACTTTTTGAACCATTGGCATACGTGTTTGGCCACCAACTAAAATAACGTCGTTGATTTCGCTCACGCTTAAGCCCGCGTCTTGCAGAGCAACTTTAACTGGCTCCATAGAACGCTTAACTAAATCTTCTACCAGTGACTCTAATTTCGCACGAGTCACTTTAATATTCATATGTTTAGGACCTGTTGCATCCGCTGTAATGTACGGCAGGTTAACGTCTGTTTGTTGTGCAGAAGACAGCTCAATTTTTGCTTTTTCTGCAGCTTCTTTCAGACGTTGCATCGCTAACGGGTCGTTACGTAGGTCAACACCTTGTTCTTTCTTAAACTCTTCAACTAAGTAGTTGATTAAACGAGTATCGAAGTCTTCACCACCTAAGTGAGTATCACCATTGGTTGCCAAAACTTCATAGGTTTTTTCGCCATCAACTTCATCAATTTCGATGATTGATAAGTCAAATGTACCACCACCTAAGTCATAAACCGCAATAGTACGGTTACCCACTTCTCTATCTAAACCATATGCTAATGCCGCAGCTGTTGGTTCGTTAATGATACGTTTTACTTCTAAACCAGCGATACGACCAGCATCTTTAGTCGCTTGACGCTGAGCATCGTTAAAGTAAGCAGGTACAGTAATAACTGCTTCTGTTACAGGCTCACCTAAATAGTCTTCAGCTGTTTTCTTCATTTTTTTCAGAACTTCAGCTGAAACTTGTGGCGGAGCCATTTTTTGGCCTTTCACATCTAACCAAGCATCGCCGTTATCAGCCGAAATGATTTTATATGGCATGATAGAAACGTCGCGCTGAACTTCTTCGTCTTGGAAACGACGACCAATCAAACGTTTGATTGCAAATAAAGTATTTTCTGGGTTAGTCACAGCCTGACGTTTTGCTGGCTGACCTACTAAAATTTCACCATCTTGAGTGTACGCAATGATGGAAGGAGTCGTTCTATCACCTTCGCTGTTCTCCAGAACACGAGCTGTAGTACCATCCATAATTGCAACGCATGAGTTAGTTGTACCCAAGTCGATACCAATGATTTTACCCATCTAAAACGCCTCCAAAGGAATTCTTTTCACTATGATTTCGATATCAATCTATATGAGGCTCAATATTTCATTTTCAAGGGAGTTTTCACTCTGAGCCTAAATTATTTTTCAATACGCAATAATTTGGATTGATATCAGTTGATGCTTTTAAGATGGGGTCACAAATTCATTCATCAAGGGGGAGAATCAAAAAAATTTGCATTTATTGCAAAAAAACCTGTCTTGTGATCATGGTTTAAACAATCAAAACTGCGTATGATGCGCCGCCGCTGTCACTTTGGCAAAACTTTCTGTTTTTTATCTATTTGAATTTTATATATTTTACCAGAGGTTATATGCAGTCTAGCTCTCTTGCAAATCCAGGCCCACTTGGTTTACTAGGCTTTGGTATGACAACCATCCTGCTAAACATTCATAACGCAGGTTTTTTCCCTCTTTCATCCGTTATTTTAAGTATGGGCATTTTTTATGGTGGTATTGCTCAATTTATTGCGGGCCTGATTGAATACAAAAAAGGCAATACATTCGGTGCAACCGCATTTACTTCTTACGGGATGTTTTGGATTGCATTAGTTGGTCTATTATTTTTACCTTCAATGGGATTAGCTGAAGCAACTTCACCTGAGTTTTTAGGTGTTTTCCTCGCTATTTGGGGAATTTTTACCTTTTTTATGTTCTTGGGAACATTCAAAGCTAATTTTGTTTTGCAATTTGTCTTTGGTAGCTTAACTGTATTATTCGCTTTATTAGCGATTGGTAATATTACGGGAAATGCGGCATTACTAAAATTTGCAGGTTTTGAAGGAATTATCTGTGGTGCTAGCGCATTTTATTTAGCGGTTGCGGAAATCTTAAATGAGCAATATGGCAAAACTGTATTACCGATTGGTCAACGTGGTTAAGTTTGACTAACGTATGTGATTTTATGCATTAAATATTATTAATCAGGTGAGTCAATGCTCACCTGATTATATTGAAATACTACTCAGAATGAATTGCTGATTTAGGTCTAAATGCCTTCACAACCGTAGGGTCTGTTTCCACATATGGGCCATCAAGCAATTGAATACAATAAGGAACACTGGCGAAAATACCAGAAACGACTACATTCCCTTCTTTGTCCTTTAAGCCTTCCAGAGTTTCCGCAATTGCTTTAGGCTGCCCTGGTAAATTTAAAATCAGAGCCTGATTGCGTATTACTCCAACTTGGCGTGATAATATCGCAGTAGGCACGAACTTTAGGCTAATTTGGCGCATTTGTTCGCCAAACCCCGGCATCTCACGGTCTGCAATCGCGAGGGTTGCGTCAGGTGTAACATCGCGACGAGCGGGGCCTGTGCCCCCGGTAGTTAGGACTAAATGGCAAGCAAACTCATCCACCAGCTCACATAATGTTTGCTCTATCATGATTTGCTCATCAGGGATCAGGCGAGTTTCGATGCGAAAAGGTGTTGTCAGCGTTTTTGCTAACCACTCTTCTAGTGCAGGAATACCTTTGTCTTCATAAATACCGCTCGAAGCACGATCAGAAACAGAAACCAGACCTATGCGCAATTCATCCATACAAACCTCAAAGAAATTATTCAATCAAAAACTGTTCACTTAAGAATAAACAGGAGCGATATCATATCATGATGAACGACTGCATACAGTGTCGAGGTGTTTTTATCTTCAAATTGAGAACTAACTCAATGAAAAATGGATATAAAAAAACCCAACCAACCGGCTGGGTTTTAAAGAAAAAACGAAATAAATTACAGTAAATCTGCAATCATTTTTTCCAGTTTCTCTTGGTCTACTGCAAACTTACGAATACCATCAGACAGTTTATCAACCGCCATTGGATCTTGATTGTGCTGCCAGTAGAACTCTGCTTCCGTCAACTTAGCGCCTGGCTCTTGAGTTTTACCTGAATCTGTCAGTTTACGTACTAATTCACCTTGTGATTCTGACAGCTCTTTCAATAATCCTGGAGAGATAGTTAAGCGGTCACAACCGGCTAATTCAATGATTTCACCCACATTACGGAAGCTTGCGCCCATTACCACAGTTTTATAACCGTGAGCTTTGTAGTAGTTGTAGATTTCAGTAACAGAAACCACACCTGGATCTTCATGTGGCGCGAATTCTTTCTTATCTGTATTCGCTTTGTACCAGTCAAGAATACGACCCACAAATGGAGAGATCAGGTATACACCCGCTTCCGCACAAGCACGTGCTTGAGCAAAAGAGAATAATAAAGTCAGGTTACAGTTAATGCCTTCTTTTTCCAGTTTCTCTGCAGCACGGATACCCTGCCAAGTCGAAGCCAGTTTAATCAGAATACGGTCATTACTGATGCCTGCATCGTTGTACATTTTGATTAAGTGACGCGCTTTAGCAATACAAGCTTCTTCATCATAAGAAAGGCGCGCATCAACTTCAGTAGAAATACGACCCGGAACTAATTTCAGAATTTCCAGACCGATATTAACAGCCAGCTTGTCACAAGCATCAACAATTTGTTGCTCGCGATTATTGCTTTGCTTACGTGCCCATTCTACCGCTTCATCAATTAATTTACGGTACTCAGGAATTTGTGCAGCATTTAAGATCAGCGATGGATTTGTGGTCGCGTCTTGTGGCTTGTAAAGCTTCATTGCTTCGATGTCGCCAGTATCAGCAACAACAGTTGTCAGACTACGTAATGAGGTTAGTTTATCGGTCATTTCTTTAATCTCGTTGTTATACCCGTCATATTCCAAGTTGTAGCGGTGTTGGCTACCTACAATTCTTGCGACTCTTGTGGTGTAGGCTAACAAACTGCAACTTGAATTACTTTGCGTATTATAAAGGAATTGTGGCTATCGCCGCACCGTCTACAGATAATATCATGCATCCATATTGCTGCAAGCAAGTAAATCTAGTCAAAAGCAACTATTTGATTGGCAATCGATTTCGCTAGCCAATTAGAAACTGAATCCTTTTAGCAAGTTATATCGTGCTGTTATTGTAATAAAGAATAATATTGGTTTGGCTTATCGTATCAATTAGCCAATTAGGCAGAATTTTTGCTAAAGTAAGTAGTATCATTCTTTATTAAGGGTCAAGTCATGCTTATTACAATTTCACCTGCAAAAACATTAGACTACGAAAGCCCACTTGCAACACAGCAATTTACTCAGCCTGAGTTACTCTCTGAGTCTCAAAAATTAATTAATGTCTGTCGTAAGTTAACCCCCGCGGATATCGCCAGTTTAATGAAAATTAGTGACAAACTTGCAGGGCTCAATGCCGCTCGTTTTGCAGAATGGCATGCGGACTTTACCCCAGAAAATGCACGCCAAGCGATCCTCGCCTTCAAAGGTGATGTATATACGGGTATGCAAGCAGAAACGTTTTCTCAAAACGATTTTGAGTTTGCTCAATCCCATTTACGTATATTATCAGGCCTTTATGGTGTTTTAAGACCGCTAGATTTAATGCAGCCTTATCGCTTAGAAATGGGAATTCGTTTAAAAAATACCCGTGGAAAAGATTTATATGAGTTTTGGGGAGACATTATCACCAAGCAATTAAATCATGCATTAGCCGAGCAAAAAGACCCAATATTAGTCAATCTTGCCTCAGATGAATATTTCAAATCAGTGAATACAAAAAAACTGGATGGCCAAATTATCAAGCCTATTTTCTTGGATGAAAAAAATGGTAAATATAAAGTTATCAGTTTTTATGCAAAAAAAGCTCGAGGTTTAATGAGCCGTTTTATTATCCAAAATAAATTAACGAAAACAGACCAACTGGCTGATTTTAATTTAGAAGGCTATCAGTTCGATGAAAGCCAATCTAAAGGTAACGAGTTGATATTTACTCGCCCAGAGCAAGCTTAATGCACAAAACGTGGGGACTGGCGCACAGCAGATACCCACGTATTTCAAAATACTTCATTCTTTTTTCGGGCTCAATCACAATTTACTCATAAACCTTCTTGCTAAGCACGAATTAGCATTGATTCCTCAGCCTACTTTTTAGCTTTATGACAGTATAAATTGAGTTTTACCCACTATTTTGGAGGTGAAGTATGCCTTATGTCGCATCATCAAAACGCTATACTGAAATGGAATATCGTTTATGTGGCCGTAGCGGATTACGCTTACCACTGATTTCATTAGGGTTATGGCACAACTTTGGCGATAACAAACCCTTTGATAATTGCCAAGCCATGCTTCGCCACGCTTTTGACCTTGGGATCACCCATTTCGATCTTGCGAATAATTATGGGCCACCGCCAGGATCTGCCGAAAGTACATTTGGCAGGATCATGCAACAGGATTTTCTGCCTTATCGTGATGAAATGATCATTTCATCGAAAGCCGGTTTCACTATGTGGGATGGCCCTTATGGCGACTGGGGAAGTAAAAAATATTTGGTTGCAAGCCTAAATCAAAGTTTGAAACGCATGGGTTTAGATTATGTAGATATCTTTTATCATCATCGACCTGACCCCAATACTCCATTAGAAGAAACTATGGGAGCACTAGATCTCATTGTTCGCCAAGGAAAAGCTCTGTATGTGGGAATTTCTAATTACCCAACAAATTTAGCTAAAGAAGCCATTAATATTCTCAATGAATTAGGAACCCCTTGCCTGATTCACCAACCTAGATATTCCATGCTAGAACGCACTCCTGAAGAAGATTTACTTGATTTACTGGAAGAAGAAGGTGTCGGCTCTATCGCATACTCTCCGTTAGCAGGTGGAATTTTAACCGATCGCTATCTTAATGGTATTCCTGCGGATTCACGCGCTGCGGGTAATCCTTCTTTACCGCCAGAAAGACTCACATCCAACGTTTTATCAAAGGTTAAACAGCTGAACGAGCTGGCGGTAAAAAGAGGACAGAAGCTAAACCAAATGGCCTTAGCATGGTTACTGAGACATGATAGGATCACTTCAGTGCTCATCGGAGCAAGCCGTATCAGCCAAATTGATGATGCGATGGGGATCCTAAAAAATCGTAATTTTACGCAAGAAGAGCTCAAAGCTATCGAATTAATATTAGAAAGCTAATGAAATACACAAGTTGCAGGAAATCCTGCAACTTACTGAAATACAGCTTAATTAACGATATTCCCCATTTGCTTTAAACTGCACCACAGAATAAGGCTGAGTATGGCCATCTGGCTGCTCCATACCTAGGCTACCAATTGGCATGCCCGGAACAGAAATTCCCACCACATCTGCCGGTAAAGCATCAATCGCATCAAGGCTACTCACAGGAACATGCCCAACAATCACTTTGCCTTTGTATTTCGCTATGTGGCAGCTGCGTAAGTTATAAGGGACCTTCAATTCATCATTGAGTTGATTTAATTCATCATAACTAATTTCGTTCACTTCAACGTTATATCCCGCTTTTTTAACCCCTTCTCCCCACAATTCACAGCAACCGCAATTTGCATCTTTATACAATTGCACGCTCTGGCTTTGAGAAAATGCCGAAAATGACAGTAATAACATTCCACTCAACATTAATTTTTTCATTTTTAATTTACCTTCAAAATAGTCATGGTGAATATTCATCATTATTTATTATGACGTAACTGGCAGATTAATTTATAAGCTGCAGGAATAATAAATAGGGATAATAACGGTGCGGTGATCATGCCGCCAATCATCGGCGCCGCAATACGGCTCATCACTTCCGAACCAACGCCTGTTCCAAGTAATATGGGTAATAAGCCCGCTAAAATTACAGCAACCGTCATGGCTTTAGGACGAACTCGTAAAACAGCGCCTTCATATAATGCACGGTCTAAATCTTGATCTGATAAGCTGCTTATTCCTTGCTGTTTTTCTTTATCTTCGATTGCATGGCGTAAATAAATCAACATTACCACACCAAATTCAGCGGCTACACCTGCTAATGCAATAAATCCAGTTCCTGTCGCAACCGATAAATTAAAGTTCATCCAGTAAAGGAACCAAATAGCCCCAACCAAAGCAAAAGGTAAGCTTAATAAAATCAGCAAAGCTTCACTAAATCGTCTGAATGCTAAATAAAGCAAGACAAAAATAATCATGATGGTAGCGGGAACCATTAACATTAACTTTTGATTAGCCCTTTCAAGTAATTCGAATTGCCCCGTAAAGGAATAGCTAAGACCCGGCTTCATTTGGATGTTATCTTTTATTGCTGCATCAATATCTTTAATAACAGAGACCATATCGCGATCGCGCGCATCAATATAAATCCAACTAGTCGGTCTTGCATTCTCAGTTTTCAACATTGGAGCGCCCATATTCACGAATACATCCGCAACATCACTAAGCACAATTTGCTGTTTACTCGGCGTTAAAATTGGCAACAATTTCATCGCAGATACACTATTTCGGTAATCTTGAGGATATCTTATGCTAATTGGATAACGCTCAATCCCTTCAACCGTTTCCCCAACCATTTCCCCGCCAGTCGCCATTGAAATATAAACTTGTACGTCACTGATGCTCATACCAAAACGAGCTGCTTTTTCTCTATCAATTTTGACATCAATATAGCGCCCACCAACCAATCGCTCGGCTAAAACAGAAACAACTCCAGGCACCGATTTGGTGACTTTTTCAATTTCTTGGGCTAATGCATCAATTTCTTCGAGATCTCTGCCGGATACTTTGATACCTATAGGGCTTTTGACTCCCGTAGATAACATATCAATACGATTGCGAATAGGAGGAACCCATAAGTTCGCAACTCCAGGTAAACGCACCGTTTCATCAAGCTCATCAATAATTTTTTCGAGAGTCATACCTTCTCGCCACTGTGTTTGCGGCTTCAAACGTATCGTTGTTTCAATCATTTCCATCGGGGCTGAATCCGTAGCTGTTTCAGCTTTACCGACTTTTCCAAATACCGTATCCACCTCAGGAATAGTTTTGATTAACTTATCTGTATTTTGTAGTAAAAATGCTGCTTGTGCAGGAGAAACCCCCGGTAACGTTGAGGGCATATAAAGTAAGTCACCTTCATTAATCGCAGGAAGAAATTCACCACCTAAATGTTTTAATGGCCATATCACGGTAAATAAAGATAAGAAACCAATTAACAAAGTTGTTTTTGGCCATGCCAATACCTTAGTTAAAATAGGGCTGTAGAGTGAAATCAACCAACGATTCAGTGGGTTTTTATTTTCATTTGGAATATTACCGCGGATCCAATACCCCATTAGAATTGGAATAACAATTAATGCTAACGCTGCAGCCCCCGCCATGGCATAGGTTTTTGTAAATGCGAGTGGACCGAATAAACGGCCTTCTTGCCCTTCTAACGTAAAGATAGGAATAAAAGACAATGTGATAATTAATAAGCTGATAAATAATGCGGGTCCAACCTCAACAGCCGAGTCCGTAATAACTTTCCAACGCTGGGCATTATCAATGACTTTACCTTCATTTTCATGCTGCCACTTTTCTAATTTTTTATGTGCATTTTCTATCATAACAATGGCAGCATCCACCATGGCTCCGATCGCAATTGCAATACCCCCTAATGACATAATATTTGCATTTATTCCTTGGTAGCGCATGACGATAAAGGCAATAAATAATCCAAGAGGCAAGGAAATAATAGCCACGAGAGCAGAACGGAAATGCCATAAAAAAACAGCACACACTAATGCGACAACAATAAATTCTTCCAGTAATTTATAACTTAAATTATCAATCGCGTTATCAATAAGAATACTTCTATCATAAGTCGTGATAATTTCGATGCCTTCCGGCAAGCTAGCACTTAAATCTTCAAGCTTCTGTTTTACATCATGAATCACATTACGTGCATTTTCACCTGAACGAAGCAAGATAATACCACCCACGACCTCGCCTTCTCCATTTAGCTCTGCAACCCCACGGCGCATTTCGGGCCCTTCCTGTATTCGAGCCACATCTTGTAAGTAAATGGGGACGCCATTTTCCGAGGTTTTTAGGTAGATTTTATTAAAGTCATCAATAGATTGAAGGTAGCCACTTGCTCTAACCATATATTCAGCTTCAGCAATTTCAATCGATGACCCACCCGCTTCTTGGTTAGCCATTTCAACTGCCTGTTTTATTTCAGGTAATGTCACTGAAAATTGGCTAAGTTTGAGTGGGTCAACTAAGATTTGGTAAGATTTAACCACACCGCCAACGGTTGCAACTTCTGAAACATTTGGCAACGCCTTCAATTCATATTTCAAAAACCAATCTTGTAATGAACGCAGTTCCGCTAAATTATGCTTTCCCGTTTTATCCACTAAAGCATATTCAAAAACCCAACCAACACCTGTCGCATCAGGTCCAATGGATGCCACTGCACCTTTAGGTAATTGGTTTTGGACTTGGTTTAAATATTCTAAAACTCGTGAACGAGCCCAGTATAAATCTGTATTATCTTCAAAAATAACATAAACATATGAGTCGCCAAAGGCAGAAAAACCACGCACCGTTTTTGCTCCCGGCACAGATAACATTGTGGTTGTTATCGGGTATGTGACTTGGTTTTCGACCAATTGTGGCGCTTGCCCTGGGTAAGTGGTTTTGATGATCACTTGTACATCAGATAAGTCAGGTAATGCATCAACAGGAGTACTGCGAATGCTCCAAATACCCGCAATAACTAAAAATACGACCCCCATTAGCACTAAAAACCGGTTAGCAACTGAGCGTCTTATAATCCATTCCAACATACTCTACTCCTGAGATTTATGTGATGAATGATTAGATGACGCCGATGGTTCGGGAAGCGCTTCCATCTTGGCTAATGCCCCGGCAATATTCGCTTCAGAATCAATTAGGAAAATCCCCTGAGTCACTATATGCTCGCCCACTTGTAAGCCTTCAGATATTGCCGTCATTTGTTGGGATTCACTCAGCACTCGCACCCTTTTCGGAATAAATTCACCATTCTCACCAACAGCAATAACATGCTGTTTTTTCCCTGAATCCACAATGGCTTGTGATGGGATCAACAAACTTTCCTTACCTTCTGCAACTAGATTTAAATATGCAGTCATACCCGGTTTTAATAAATGGTTAGGATCCGCAATTTCTGTACGAATATTAATTGTACGACTTGCTTGATCTGCACTGGGTAATATCAACCAGTTTTTTACATTAAATAACTGCGAAGGGTAGGCAGGAATAGAAACTGTAAATTGTGTTTGTTGATTAAGTAATTCAGCAACTGACTGAGGAACAGATGCATTAATCCACAATGGATCTGTTCCTTGAATTTGTGCAATAACGACTTCTTTGGATACGTTCATCCCTAAGCGCAAATTAAGTGCAGTAATTACCCCAGAAATAGGGGCTTGAACGGTAAAACGTGTTTGCACTTTTCCTGTTTTAATAAACTGGGAAAGCGCACCTTCTGGCATACCATTTAAACGTAAACGCTCAATGACGCTATTAAGATCTTGTTGGCTCGCATTCATTTGTTTAAGTGCGAGATATTCGCTTTGTGCTTCAACCCATGCTGGGATCGTTAGCTCCGCAATAGGAACGCCTTTTTGGATCCTCTCACCGACTGTGAATGGATAAACTTTTTCAACAAAACCATTTTCTCGTGCTTGTACGATCGCAAATTGGTGATCATTAAACACAATTTCAGCTGGAAATGTTAAGTCATAGTTTAATTTTCCCCACTTTACATCCACCGTTTTAAGCCCTAAATTTTGTGTCTGTGTTGGGTTAATTGTTATTCCTTTGCTATCCGCTGAAGCCAAGTTTTCATCCGCATATTTAGGAACAAGGTCCATGTCCATAAATGGGGATTTTCCTGGTTGATCAAATTTAGTATTGGGATACATTGGGTCATACCAATACAATACGGTGCGTTCTTGTTTTTCAACTGATTGGCTATTATTTTCTACAACGAAAAAATAACGATAAAATAAAATTGAAATAACGCTCGATAAAATAATTACCAATAGCAATTTGGTCAGGTTAACTAATGACATAACATCTCTCTACCTATTTAGTTTATCTTTTCGATGGATTTCAACATTGAAAGATTACCTTGTTGTACAAAGGAAAATTTTAATTCATCATTTTCTTGTAAACCGTTGATCATATTTTCATTTTCATAAGTAAAACGCATAGTCATTGGTGGCCAGCCAATACTTTCAATTTCTTTATGGTTAATCGTTAATTTCTTGTTCTCTTTATCAATCGAAATGAGCTTTCCTTCCGTATTGATTGTCGGTTCTGCGACTTTTTCTGGATAAATAGAGTGGTTATGTTCAGCGCCGTTTGCATAGCCAGTTGCTGCTAACATCGCCATTGAAATTGCAAAAAATACCGTATTTAATTTTTTCATTGTTACCCTCATGATTTTATTAATCCGCCACCTAGTGCAGAGAATAAATTTATTTCATTCTTCTGCTGTTCTATTTTCAACATCAATAAATTTTGCTGTTCGGTAAATAAGCTACGCTGTGCTTCAAGAACATCGAGATAGCTCAAGCCACCATATCGATAACTAGCTTGTTTCTGTATTAAGACGTTTTGCAGCGTGTTGACATATTGCTCTTGGGATATAAGTTGTTTTTCTAAACTCGATTTGATCACTAGGGCATCTTTCACTTCACGAAACGCCACCTGAATGCTTTTTTCATAATTAGCAATCGCTTTATTTTTTCTAATATTTGCCAACTCTAAATTTCGGCTATTTGATCCTCCAGTAAAAATAGGTAACGTGATTTTAGGAATAAAATTCCAGATACCATTTGAAGAATCAAATAGCCCAGTTAAAGACTCGTTATTATTTGCGATACCCGTATTAAAGGAAATTGAAGGAAAAAAAGCAGCTCTCGCTACACCAATATTGGCATTCTCAGAAACAATATTTTGTTCCGCTGCCATAATATCTGGGCGTTTTAATAATATTTCAGAGGGAATATTTGAAGGTGTTGTAATCAAGGGATAATTCGGTTCGTAGTGCCCTAACTCTGAGTTTATCTTTGTTACATAATCATTCGTCAAAAAATTCAGTAAATTTTCATTTTTTACAATTTCACTTTTAATTTTTTCGATATTAATAGAAATAGACTGAACTTGTCCTTTAGCTTGTTCTAAGTCTGATAGCCCCGCTTTTCCTGCCGCCACTTTTTGTATTACTATCGATTGACTATTGAGGTAGCTTTGTTTCGTCTCTTGTGCAATTAATAATAGTTTTTGGTTATACACCACATCTAAATACGCTTCTGCTACCGTTTTGATTGTTATAATTTGTGTCGCACGGTTCATCTCTTGAGAAGCGATAAATTTTGCTTTATCTGCATCAGATAAATTTTTAATACGTCCAAAAAAATCCAGTTCATAGCTGATATCAATACCCGCACTATATTTCTTATTGAACGATGTGCCAGACTCTAATGATTGGCTGTAGTCAGCACTCATTGATGAATTAACTCGAGGATATTTTTCAGCTTCCGCTAACCCAAAACGCACACGAGCTTCTTCTACATCTAACGCAGCAAGATATAAATCACTGTTTTTCTCAAGCGCAATTTCTATCGCTCTTTTCATTTGTGGATCTTGAATAAATTTGTCCCAACTAGGAATCGATAATTCTATTTGAGCCTGCTTTACTGCATCAGGAATATTGCTACTGAATTGATGAGGTACATTAAGATTAGGACGTTGATATTCAGGGGCTAGCGAAACACAACCCGTCAAAATTAAGGCATAAGCTATAATTAATATTTTTGGGGAATACATGGTATAGCCATGCCTCTAGTGATTAAAATTGAGGCTATAGTAAAAAAGAACAACTGTTAGATTCATGACATGAAAATGACAAATTTGTCATTTTACATTTCGTTACTGTAGTGCTTAGAATGGCAGTATTGTTTACCTGTCTGCTAGGTCTAAGATGAAATTACTTATTGTTGAAGATGAACATAAAACGAGAGAATACTTATCTAAAGGCTTAAGTGAGTCCGGGTTTATTGTTGATGCAATCGAAAATGGCATTACAGGCCTGCATATGGCCACAACTGAAGACTATGATTTAATTATTCTTGATGTGATGTTGCCGGATATTAACGGCTGGGAGATTGCAAAAAAATTACGCAGTGTAGGAAAAAATACACCAATACTCATGCTTACTGCTTTAGGTAATGTTGAACATCGAGTCAAAGGGTTAGAGTTAGGTGCTGACGATTATCTCGTTAAACCATTTGATTTTTCTGAGCTACTTGCCCGAGTGAGAACTTTATTGCGCAGAGGCAATAACAGCATCCAAAAAACACAATTTACCATCGCTAATTTGCATGTTGATCTGATCAAACGGCGCGTTACCCGTGAAAATGATAAAATTATACTCACCAGTAAAGAGTTTTCTTTATTGGAATTTTTTATTCTTCACCAAGGTGAAGTTCTTTCTCGTTCTCTAATAGCCTCAAAAGTTTGGGATATGAATTTTGATAGTGATACCAATGTCATTGATGTTGCAGTCAAAAGACTGAGAGCTAAAATAGATCAAGGCTATGAACCTAAATTGATTCATACCATCAGAGGAATGGGCTATTTACTTGAGATCCCTGAAAATGATTAAGTTATTTCGATCTCCTGTCTCTATTTCAATTCGTCTTATTGTTTTAATCAGTATTACCCTCTCCCTCGCTTTATTATTATTTAGCTCGATCATGATCAATTCAGTTATGTTACATTTCAAACAGCAAGATGAATATACATTGAGCCAAATAAATCTCACTATTCGCAGTTTATTAAGTGAAAAAACTAACTCACAAGATGAACAATTTTCACGTATCAGAACTATTTTGAATGAACACCAAGATTTGGTTGTCTACCTCATAGATCAAAATGGGAATGTCCTGACTTCCTCAAATGCAACTGTATACCTCATTTCTCGCCTAAAAAATTATGACTCGACTAAAGATAATGCAGATCAATATCTTGAAAGTTATCGATTAGCCGAAAGTAAAATTAAGGTATATCGCTCCAATGATATACAGCAATACCGCCTAGTAACGGCTCTTTCTCTTAATTTTCATCATAATTATCTTAGCTCTCTCATATATAACCTGATAATCAGTGCGATTTTACTGTGTTTATTTACTATTGCAGTTGTTTATTTTTTAGTTATCAAAGGCCTCAAGCCACTTAAAGAAGTTAGCGATGAAATAAAGAATGTAACCTCTGAAAATTTAAGTGTTCGTTTAGACCCTGACTCTGTGCCTAATGAATTAAAGCAATTAACTAAATCATTTAATCAGATGTTAGTAAAGATTGAAGATGTTTTTGTAAGGCAAACGAATTTCTCTGCAGATATTGCCCATGAAATGCGTACGCCAATTACTAATTTAATGACTGAAACTCAAATATCTCTGAGTAAAAACCGCAGTAAAGAAGAGCTAGTTGAGGTGTTATATTCTAATTTGGAAGAATATAACCGTCTATCACGAATGATATCTGACATGCTTTTTCTTGCTCAAGCAGATGATAATAGGCTTATTCCAGAGAAAAAAATGATTAATATTAAAACTGAAATAGAGCTTATATTTGATTATTTTGAATATCTCGCAGAAGAGAATGAAATAAAACTCAAGCTGATTGGTGAAACAACCTCTATTATGGCCGATAAAGACATGTTAAGGAGAGCGATTACTAACTTAATCTCAAATGCTATCCGCTATACCCCAAAAGGCGATTCTATCAGTATTAATATTTCAAATGTAAAAGAGGGAATTGAATTAATCATCAGCAACCCTGGTATAAAAATACCAGAAGAACATTTAGCTAAACTTTTTGATAGGTTTTATCGCGTGGATAAATCAAGACAACGAAAAAATGAAGGAAGCGGTATCGGATTAGCTATCGTCAAATCGATTGTATCAGCACATAAAGGCAGGATCACTGTAACATCAGATGATTTTTCAACACGTTTCACTGTATTTTTACCTATAAAATAAAATTAAAAATTTCTTTATAAATGGCAATTTTGTCATTTTGTTGTCAGTATTCAGACAGAAATAAAGCCTTATTATAGTTATAAGATAAATTATTTAACTTAATAAGGATTCACAATGAAAAAAATTATTTTTGCTTTAGCGATTTCTGCTGTAACAACACATGTAGCAGCAGCTCAAACAGAAAAAGAAATTCATTATAATGCAGCAACTGCTCTCAGTTTCACTGAAAATAATACCTCTTATTCCAATCTAAAATCGATTAATAACCATTTGAAGCAAGCGGGTATTTCTGGCAAGAATATAATTAACTCACCTCAGTCATTTCTTCAATTAGATGAACATACTCAAGCTGCTACTGCATTGAATTTTACTCAAAATAACACATCTCCAGTAATACTGAATATGATCAGCCGCCATCAAAAGCAATCACCTAACTATAAAAAACCGATAGTAAAAACGGCTAAATTATTTTCCGATATGAATGAAAGTGAGAAGGCTATTACTATGCTAAGTTTCAATAAAAATAGCTCTTCGGCACCAATTCAAAATGAAATTATGAAAATATCAAAAGATAACAAATAATTAGTTTTAAATAAAATTATTTAGTTCAATTAAATAAAACAAAAGTCTATTTTAATCGGAAAATCATTATAGTAAGTTTAAAGCTTATTATAATGATTTACCCTATTACATTTTTTATTACCTAAATAAATAAATCCTTTATTGATTATTCGAATCTGTGAATTACAATTCACTTGCAGTACACATTCATTTAAACTTTTCAATGAGGATTTATTATGTACAAAGCATCTATTATTATCGCATCATTATTATTTTCAACACTAGCATCTGCAACTTCCTTAGAGTCTCAATTATCATCAAAAAATATAATGACTTTTTCTGCCGAATATTCACTACATAATGGTGGAAACGGTGGTAATGGTGGTAATGGTGGCAACGGTGGTCATGGTGGCAATGGTGGTAACGGCGGCAATGGCGGACATGGTCATTAATTTATCTCAATATTAAATTTCTCCCCCTTCTTTTTGGAGGGGGAAAGGAGAAATACATGAATCATAAGGTTTGCATTTCATTAAGTCTGTTATTAATTAGCTCTTATTCCATCTCAAGTTATTCTCATTCCTTATTTAATACTACATCTAACTGTTCATTAAAAAATGAACTTATTATTAATGACGTTAATAATAAAATATGTTCGATATTAAATGGTCAATATTATTATTCTAAGATCCTTAGCTTTGCAAGCCATGGGCAAAACGGAAATCATGGCCAAAATGGAAGTCATGGTCAAGGTGGATTAGGTGGTCAGGCCGGGCAAGGTGGTGATGGTCAAAATGGTGGAAATGGCGGAACAGGTTCAAATAACGGCAACGGTAGTAACGGTGGAAATGCAGAAGCTGGCAGTAATGGTAACGGTGGAAATGGTGGCCATGGTAGTGTTACCGGTGGTGACGGTGGCCATGGGGGAAATGGTGATGGAACCGGCAATGGTGGTAATGGCGGCAATGGCACAATGAATGGGAATGGAGGAAACGGGGGGAATGGGGGAAGTAATGGTGGGAATGGCGGCAATGGTGGAAATGGTTCTGGAGGTGGAAATGGCGGCAATGGTGGCAATGGCAGCCAAGGCGGTAAAGGGGGACGCGGTGGTTCAGATGGTGGTAGAGATGGCCTCGACGGCATCAGTACACTCTAATAGGCAAATTCATTAGCTGTGAATAAGTGATGTGGCAATATGAAACCATATAATTACCTTAACAATAAATGGTCTTATCATTAAAAACGGAAGCTTCTGCTTCCGTTTTTCGTATCCACATATTCTTTATTGCTTAGGTGCTAATTTCATTAAAAATGTGCGTAATTGGGTAAAGTCAGATGGTAAAAAGTGTGAAAGTAGCGGTAGCTCTGCACGCTCAGCTAACTCTTTTGGTAAAGGTATGGCCTTATTAAGGATCTCTTCAACACTTTCCTTAAACTTAGCTGGATGTGCCGTACCTAAAAACAGCCCGTATTCGCCTTCTTGCAACTGGTCACGCAGCACACGATAAGCAACCGCAGCATGTGGCTCAGATAAATATCCTTTTTTATCTAATTCACGTACTGTTTCTTTAGTCACTTCATCACTCACAACCCCATGGCCTAATTCATCAAGGGACCAACCTTTACGGCGGAATAACTCCTCAATACGAGGCCAGTTGTTCGGCTGACTAACATCCATGGCATTCGATAATGTAGCCACAGTTTGCTTTGGTTTCCATTGTCCATCAACAAGGTAACGCGGCACAGTATCATTTACGTTAGTCGCTGCAATAAAGCGTTTGACAGGTAAGCCCATTGCTTTGGCTAATAAACCTGCCGTAAGATCCCCAAAGTTCCCACTCGGAACCGAGATCACTAGTTGATCGCGTTTTTCTGCTGGGATCTGCGCGACCGCTTCAAAGTAATAGCAGATCTGAGCAAGTAAACGACTGATATTGATCGAGTTCGCTGAATTTAAGTACAGCGCCTTTTTCAACTCTTCGTCATCAAATGACTGTTTTACTAATGCCTGACACGCATCGAAGTCATCTTTAATCGCAACCGTATGAATATTTTCACCCAGTGTACAAAAGAGTTTTTCTTGCAGCGGGCTGATTTTCCCTTCTGGATAGAGAATAACAACTTGCACGTTATTAAGACGATAGAATGCGTGAGCGACTGCCGCTCCGGTATCCCCTGAAGTTGCCGTCAAAATGGTCACAGGTTGCTCACCAGCGACTTGACCTAACGCCTGAGCCATAAAGCGGCCACCGAAGTCTTTAAATGCGAGGGTTGGCCCATGATATAGCTCCAACGTTGCAACATCATCTTCAACTTTAGAAACTGGCGCAGGAAAAGCAAATGCGGCTTTAACTCTCGCTGCTAGCTCTTCTGATGGAATTTCATCACCAATAAAAGCACTTAAAATACGGCTGCTACGTGTGACAAAATCTAATTTTAATAATTCGTCGATTTCAGCCGCACTAAATTCAGGCAGATCTTGGGGAAAGAATAAGCCTTGTTGCTTCCCTAACCCTTGCTTAACCGCTTGCGCAAAACTTACTTGTTCATTGTTATCTTTTAAATTATACAGTTTCATTATTTACCCTATTGTCCTTGCCCCGGCCAGATCCAAACGGCAGATATGCACAAAGCCTTCATCATTCTGAATATAATGTTGTTGCAAGTAGCTCGCCATATTTTCAGCGATATGTTTCTCATCGCAAATAGCAAATAGTGTTGGCCCAGAGCCAGAGATACCACACGCCAATGCACCTATTTCTTTTGCGTTCTGGCGCGCTGCCGCAAAACCCGGTAATAGTTGTGTACGATAAGGCTCAGCAACAACATCTTGGATCATCGTTGCTGCAAGTAACGGCTGGTTTGTATGACATGCATGAATGAACCCTGATAAGTATCGACCATGGTTTACAATGTCGTGACGTGGGTAGCTATCAGGCAGGATCGCACGTGCTTCCGCTGTTGATACTTTAATTCCTGGATAGGCCATAACCCAATACCAATTTTCAAATGCAGGTACAGGCTGTGAAATAATACCATTTTGCTCGATAATCAGTTGTAAACCACCTAAAAAACACGGTGCGACATTATCATAATGCACACTACCAGAAATACGCCCTTCCAGTTCCCCCATCATGCCAAGCAGTTGGGTATCATCAAATGGTTTCTCTGCAAATTCGTTTAGCGCCATCAATGCGGCGACAACAGAGCAGGCACTAGAACCGAGCCCTGAACCAATTGGCATATTTTTTTCAAGCGTCATCGCAACATTTAATGGCTGACCAAGACGCTCACAAAACAGCTGCCAACATTGGTAAACAATATTGTGCTCATTCTTTTTCGGAAGTTTAGCAACGAATTTGCCTTTATTCGTCAACGAAAAGGTGTCTGCCGCTTCAACTGTTACACAATCACCTAATAGTGAACCGTCTGCAGGCGAAACTGCTGCCCCTAGGACATCAAACCCGACGCTCACATTACCAATTGAAGCCGGTGCATAAACTTTAATCACTTATTAAACTCCCAATTTCCATGAAAGGGTACGCAGCATATCCGCAAATACACCAGCCGCAGTAACATCATTACCTGCGCCATAACCTCTTAATACTAAAGGAATTGGTTGGTAATAGCGTGTATAGAAAGCTAGTGCGTTTTCGCCATTTTTAACTTTGAAGAGAGGGTCATTACCATCTACGGCAACAATCTTAACCTGACAGCGTCCTTCTTCAATCAATCCAACATAGCGTAACACTTTTTGTTCTGCTTCTGCGGCTTTTATACGTTGCGCAAATTGTTCATCCAATTGTGGTAGGCGTGCCATAAATTCAGGCACTGCGCCACTACTGTCAAAATCCGTTGGTAAAACAGGTTCAATTTCAATATCTTGTAACTCTAAGTCATAACCTGCTTCACGGGCTAAAATTAACAATTTACGCGCCACATCCATACCCGATAAATCATCACGAGGGTCTGGCTCCGTAAAACCTTTTTCTTTAGCGAGTGTTGTGGCTTCGGATAAAGACATGCCTTCGTCTAACTTACCAAAGATGAATGATAAAGAACCGGATAAAATTCCGCTGAAATGAACCAGTTCATCCCCTGCATTCAATAAATTTTGCAGGTTCTCAATAACCGGCAAGCCCGCGCCTACGTTAGTGTCATAGAGGAATTTACGTTTCGATGTTTCACTTGCCGCACGTAACTGATGGTAGTAATCCATCGACAAAGTATTGGCTTTTTTATTTGGTGTGACCACATTAAAACCATCTTTCAAGAAATTGACATACTGCTCTGCAATTTCCTGATTTGATGTGCAGTCAATAATGACAGGGTTCAAGAAATGGTATTCACGCTCTAAGCGAATTAAACGGCTTAAACTAAATGGCTCTTTCGCTTCCGCTAGCTCCGCTTTCCAGTTATCTAAATCAATCCCTTGCATATCCGTTAACATTGCCCGTGAATTAGCAATACCACATACACGCAAATCAATATGCTTTTGTTTTAACCATTGTTGCTGGCGGTGAATTTGCTCAATTAATGCATTACCAACGCCACCAACACCAATGATAAAGGCCTCGATAACTTGTTCCGCATTAAATAGCATTTGGTGACATAAACGTACCGCTGTTGTGGCTGACTCATTGGCAATAACGGCGGAAATAGAGCGTTCGGAAGACCCCTGTGCGATAGCGACAATGTTTATGTTACCGCGAGTTAAAGCGGAGAAGAAACGCGCGGAAATGCCTTTCAACGTGCGCATGCCGTCACCCACAACTGAAATAATCGCCAATTGTTCCATTACATCCAGAGGATCAAGTACGCCATCTTTCAGCTCTAAGTAAAACTCTTCTTCCAGTGCGGCACGTGCTCTCACTAATTCATTTTGCGGGACACAAAAGCTAATACTGTATTCTGATGAAGACTGCGTGATCAGGACGACCGAGATCCCTTTACGAGACATGACTGAGAAAATGCGTGCAGCCATACCCACCATTCCCTTCATACCGGGGCCAGATACGTTAATCATCGCCATGTTATTCAGGTTGGTGATCCCTTTCACTGGTGTGCTATCGTCAGTTTGGCCATCACCAATTAAAGTCCCCGGAGCGCTTAAGTTAGTGGTATTTTTTATCAGGCAAGGGATTTGGAATTGAGCAATTGGGGCGATGGTACGAGGATGGAGAACTTTGGCACCAAAGTAGGATAACTCCATGGCCTCCTGATATGACATACCTTTCAACAAGCGTGCATCGGGTACTAAACGCGGGTCACAAGTATAAACCCCATCTACATCAGTCCAGATTTCACAACAATCAGCCCGTAAGCATGCCGCTAAAACTGCAGCTGAATAATCAGACCCATTACGACCTAATACCACTAATTCACCTTTGTCATTACCTGCAGTGAAGCCCGCCATTAAGACAAAATGATCTTTCGGTATATTTAAATCAGCAATGCGTTTTGTTGACTCATTTATATCAACGGTAGACTCAAGGTAATGGCCTTTCGCGAGTAAGCTCTCTACAGGGTTAATTACAGTCACATTATGGCCGCGTGCTTTTAGCACCGACTCCATAATGGCGATAGAGAGTTTCTCGCCACGGCAGATAATGGCTGCGTTAATGCTGTCAGGACATTGTCCGAGAAGAGTAATACCATGCAGTACTTGTTTGATTTGTGCGAATTCTTGCTCTGTCAATTTTTTTAAACGGTCATATTCAAAACCGGGTTGTTTTTCTTTTAATCCTTTTAAAAGGTTAGCAAAAATCATTTCAGCATCATTAACATGCGTGATGACATCTTGTCCTGCAACCGTTTTTTCAATCATAGCAACCAGATGGTTAGTGATTTTTGCTGGCGCGGATAACACCAAAGCCACTTGTCCATCTGCTAGTTTACTTTCAGCGATGTCGGCAACATTCAGTACTCGTTCGTCATTTGCAACCGAAGTACCGCCAAATTTAAGCACACGCATGGTATTTCTCTCCTGAATTAACACCAAAAAAAAGCCCGCATCGGTTAAGTATGCGGGCTTTTTCATTTTTATTTTTTGGATGCGTCAGCCCGCCCCGTTTCCTGTGGTTACGGTGGTGGTGGTAATAATAATAGTCAGGCTGATATTACGCATAGATTCTGTCTGTCTCTTAGATTCTTTTAAGTTTCTCCCTATACGGTTAAAGCAATTGGTATATTTTGTCAAATTTATTTGCAAAACATCCCTTTTAAAACTCTTTTTTTATTTGATAAATTATCTATCAGCGCGAAAAACACATTCACAAAAAGATACCTATCACACCAATGATGGTATTAAAAACCAAAAAAACTTAAATTTTAAGTTAAATAATTTTTTACCTAGCCAGAAATGAAATTGCCTATTAAATAGGCAAAACAGATAGCCTTTAGCGATTTCTTGTGAAGAAAATCAAAATGAAAATATGAACAACAATGACCCACTTAATCAATGCATTTAGCAGCTATATTTCTTATCATTTGCCCCATGTTCATCAATACATAGGCACCATTACACAAGTCAGTATTGATACTTAATTTTATGATTTTTTCATTCGTTTAAATTACAAACAAATGCTATGAAATTGTTAAAAAATAGTCACAGCAAAATAAAATAAGTATTTTTCCTAATTAAATGAAACAAAAAATCACAAACTAAATATTTACACCCCGTTATCTCTAGCAAGATAAATTTTTCACCTTTTTCTGTAGCAAAATAACATTTCGAAATTGGAGGTAAGTCACAAATTAAACATTATTTATAATGGTATATTTAACTCATTGAAGACTATATTCATTGATACCAAGCCGAAGCATACCCTATGCATCAACTACTCCCCTTTTTTAGACGCTATCTGATTCCTAAACACCGCATTAATTTATATAATTATCTGCCTAACAATTTTTGTTAACGTGCTACAATTGATTTTGATATGTATCAACAAAAGTTAGTTTTTTAGGTGGTAAATGCAGTATTAGCTGTTATATTGCTGTTAACAGTACAATATTGGGAAAGTGCTTACATTTTGACTTGCAGTTAAAGTCTTTTGCCTAAAATGGCAACATAATGTCACTGTTGAATTTCAAAACAAATTTATACTCATAAACGTTTTTTCCAGAGAACAATATCAATAACCACCTAACTGGAAACGGCTTGTGAGTTCAGTATTTTTATTTTAATACTTTAGGTAGCAACTATGCAGACCCCACACATTTTGATTGTTGAAGATGAAATTGTCACACGCAATACGCTTAAAAGCATCTTTGAAGCGGAAGGCTATGTGGTTCATGAGGCAACTGATGGCGAAGAGATGAATAACGTTCTCTCTGAGCACGACATCAATTTAGTCATCATGGATATTAATTTACCAGGAAAAAACGGTTTATTACTTGCTCGTGAGCTTCGTGAACAAGAAAGCATTGCGTTAATGTTCCTAACAGGACGTGATAACGAAGTCGATAAAATCCTTGGCCTTGAAATTGGTGCTGATGACTATATCACTAAACCATTTAACCCACGCGAACTGACTATTCGTGCACGCAATTTACTGTCCCGTACAATGAATTTAGCGGGTGGTACGGAAGAGCGTCGTTTAGTGGAAAGCTATAAGTTTAATGGTTGGGAATTAGACATCAACAGCCGTTCATTAGTCAGCCCTGCCGGTGAGCACTACAAATTACCCCGTAGTGAATTCCGTGCGATGCTGCATTTCTGTGAAAACCCAGGAAAAATTCAGACTCGTGCAGACCTGCTGAAAAAAATGACTGGCCGTGAATTAAAACCACACGACAGAACTGTTGACGTAACGATCCGTCGTATTCGTAAACATTTTGAATCGACACCTGACACACCAGAAATTATCGCTACTATCCACGGTGAAGGCTATCGTTTCTGTGGTGATTTAGACGAATAATTAGAAAGCTAATTATTTACTGGTTATCGAAATCCGTTGTCTTTCAGGCAACGGATTTTTTATTTGCGAGTGATTTTTATTGCGAGTATAGCGGCTCAACTATTTTGTGATCACCAAGGCATAATCGGTACTGCGCTCAGCGCATTCTTTGGAGAACCATCGATCATCTTATCTGAATAAGTCAAATAAATTAATGCATTACGCTTAGGATCATAAAAGCGTACAACTTGCAATTTCTTGAAAACTAAAGATGTTCGTTTTTGAAAAACAACCTGCCCTTTCGTTGGTTTGCGTTTGACACGGTCATTTAACTCAATCGGCCCAACTTGCTGGCATGAAATTGCAGCATCAGAAGTATCTTCTGCTAAACCTAAGCCACCTTTGATTCCCCCTGTTTTTGAACGGCTTAAATAACAAGTCACATTCTCAACATCGGGGTCATCAAATGCTTCAACGACAATTTTATGGTCAGGGCCGAAAATTTTAAAAACAGTATCGACTGAACCAATTTCTTCAGCAAATGTGATGCCCGGCAACACTGATAATAATGCTGCAAGTACGATATTTTTTAATCTGGAACGACGCATACTGAATTCCCTATTCAACTAAAAATCGGTAAAACTTCGTAGTAAAACGAGACTTATTATTCACTTTCTTAACTAATTATCAAATACAACTCATTTACTATAAACGAAAAAGATAACTTGATATAGAATAGCAATTCATTGATAGATTATATCTGTTCTATAAGTCGCATTGGCTGGGGATATACATGGATCAAACTAATATTATTCGCGACTTGCTTCGCTGGATAGATGACAACCTAGACAAACCACTCTCACTGGATAATGTTGCAGCAAAAGCTGGCTACTCTAAATGGCATTTACAACGAATGTTCAAAGAGGTGACTGACCAAGCGATTGGTGCTTATATTCGAGCCAGAAGGCTTTCTCGTGCAGCTGTGGCATTGCGGCTAACAAGCCGACCAATTCTTGATATTGCGTTACAGTATCGTTTTGATTCGCAACAAACTTTTACTCGAGCCTTTAAAAAGCAATTTAACCTAACCCCTGCTTTTTACCGCCGAAGTGAAGAATGGTGTGCAGCAGGAATTTGCCCACCGATTATTTTAGATAATCACACGAATATTGAACATGAATTCTTGCAAATGCCAGCGCAAGAGCTGGTTGGCTTGGAACAAAGTTGTTCTTATGCGTTAGAAGAGTGGTCAACGGCCTGTTCGCAAATGCGCCAGACATTTTGGCACTACTATTTGGATAATACGACGACTATTGCGTCAGAAGTTTTTGGCTTGCACCATGCCATTCATAATCCAGAAAAAGAAGATGAACAAACGGTGTTTTATACCACTGCGGTAAGACCCGAAGATGCAAGTTTTAACACTGACCAATACACAAGTTTAACGTTGCCAAGTGGCCATTATGTTAAATTTTCGTTCAACGGCACACCAACTCGAGATGCATTACAAGAGTTTTTATACCAAATTTATGGTGTATATCTGCCTAAGCTGAATTTAACGCGTCGTCCTGGTTATGACATCGAACATTATCGATTAAAAAATATCGATTTACGTCATATCACCCCAGAAAATGATGACCCAAAAACACATATCGATACCTTTGATTATTATGTCCCAATCAAAACAGGTTCGACCGCAACACCTTAAAGTAGAGGAGTTTCAGTTTGTTGAAACTCCTTTTTCTAAATCGTTAACCTTGCTGTTCATCGAGAGCAGGCTGCGACAAGTGTGTCACCTCACCAGCTGTTTCAACTATCCAACCATTCGCCAACCATGGGCTGTTTTGGTAATCAACACGAGATAGTGAACAATTACGTAAACGCAAGCGGCGTTCTGAATAGGCAGGAACCCCCATAATACGGCTAATTAACGTACTTAACGCAATACCATGACTAACAATCAGTGGGCGACTCCCTTCAGGCAAATCTAAACAACTATTTAGTGCTGCAAACATGCGTGTATACAGCTCCTCCATCGATTCACCCTCTGGAATTCGTCCTCCACGAGTGCCATCAATTAAGCTTTTACGCCACTGTTCTTCCTCTGGCGTTAACGACTCTATTGCTCTTTGCTCTAGAACGCCCATATTTAGTTCACGTAGACGCGGTTCTGTGGTAATTTCACACCCGCATACACTTGCAATTATTTGTGCAGTTTCCAGTGTGCGTCCCATATCACTAGTGATAATATGGGTAATGCCTTCTGACTTTATCCTCTCAGCCACCTGCCTTGCTTGCAGTCGTCCAGTGGCGGTCAGAGGGCTATCGGATTGTCCCTGGATGCGACGAGCTAAATTCCATTCAGTTTCGCCATGGCGAACAAGATAAACCTGTAACATAGATGTGTTCCGTTATTACTTTTCGAAGTATGTGTTCAAAGGAAAATAATTAATGTACCAAGTTATAGCTGCAACGACTAATCCTGCCAAAATTAAAGCGATCCATCTTGCTTTCGATGCTGTTTTTGGGGCTGGCAGTTATCAAATTGAAGATATTAATGTCGATAGCAGCGTTCCACAGCAACCTATCGGTAATAATGAAACCCGTACTGGGGCTAGACAGCGCGTCATGGCCTCTCGGCAAGTTCGCCCTGAAGCGGATTTTTGGGTTGGTATTGAAGCGGGTATCGAAGACGATATGACATTTGCTTGGATAGTGATTGAGCATAAGCAAATACGCGGTGAGTCTCGCTCTGCCAGTATTATGATCCCAGAAAAAATTCTGGCGGGTATTCGTGAAGGCCGTGAACTCGGTGATGAAATGGCCTTTTTAACAGGCATCGATAATATCAAACAACAAGGTGGTGCCATTGGTTTTTTCACTGACGGGGTATTAACTCGCACCAGTGTTTACCAACAAGCCTTGATATTGGCCTTGGTTCCCATTAAGCATGAAATTTATAAAGAGCTAAACCAAGTAGAAGATTAATTATACTTAAAATAATTAAAATTGCATGTGCGATTAAACACCACTCTTTTCACACTAAAGTATGGGAAACCATACTTTTTTTATGCCTATTTATTTGAAATATGACCAATACCAATACGCTAAATAGTTCGAATTGTAGGTAGGCGGCAAGTGGCGCTAAGCCCTAGGAGCATACACAAGTATGTGACTAGGGTTAGCAAACGCAGCCAACACCCCTACAATTTGAAATATGACGCGTATTTATATTCTAAATAATTCGTGTTGTGACTAGGCGACCAACGAGGATAGCTCGGGGAGCATACATAAGTATGTGACCCGAGTAGCCGAGAGCAGTCAACAACGTCACAGTACGAAGTATGACGAATAGGAGCATACATAAGTATGTGACCCGAGTAGCTGAGAGCAGTCAACAACGTCACAGTACGAAGTATGACGAATATTTTAGAGGAGTTGTTGCTCCAACCACTCCTTCACAGGAATAGGCGCTGACTTCAAACTATTTGACCCGCGCGTAATAGTCGCAATTCCCACGCCTAGCTCATTTTTCAGTTCTCTTTGGCTCATTTCGCCGCGCATCAGTTCTTGCACAATTTTAACGCGAGTCGCTAACGCTGTACGCTCATCTGGCGTGAGTAATAACTGAAGAACTGGCAGATGAATATCTTGTTCAAATGCCAATTGTAATAAATTCACAAAGCGCAGCCAGTCAGCGTTCTCATCGGCTGTTAGAGCCGGATCTTGGTGTTGATTTGCTGTCATCGTTTATCCACCCATACTATTTAACTAGTACAAATAATAACACACTCTTATTAGAAATCATCAACCAAACGCTTTTCAAGCTTCAATAATACAAAAAATAACCAAATTTCATTTAGTTAGCTAATAACGCTTTAGATAGTTTGAATAATATCTAATCGACCGATGTGGAAAGTTAGAAATAAACATTTCCCATACCCACCAACACGCTAAAGCATTCGTGCTGTAGCAAGGCGGCAAAAGAGCTAGGCCCTAGTCACATACATAAGTATGTGACTAGGGCTAGCGAGTGCAGCCAACACCGCTACAGTGCGAAGGATGACGCGAATTAGTATTTCATATTCCACTCATTAGAAAGCAACACCTTACTATTTTTCTGCCCCATAAAGTGCCGATAGAATAAGTCATATGACAACACGTTTTTCACATAGCCGCGAGTTTCTGAGAACGGAATACTTTCCACAAAGGCGACCGCATCAATACGCCCACCACTATTACCTAACCAACGAGTCACACGAGATGGGCCTGCATTATAAGCCGCACTGGCTAAAATGCGGTTATTACCAAACTGCTGATAAACATCTTCCAAATATGCTGTTCCCAGCTCAATATTGGTCGTAGGATTAGTTAATTGACTAGCATTTACGTAGTTAATACCTTGTTTTTGCGCGGTATGTTTTGCTGTTGCTGGCATCAATTGCATCAAACCTGTCGCTCCGACAGGTGAGCGAGCTTGTGGATTCCACGCACTTTCTTGGCGAGCGATTGCCATTGCATAGCTCTTTTGAATATCTTTCGATTTGGTATATAAATTGAATTCTTTATCCCACGCTAATGGGAAACGTTCTTCTAGGTGATCCCAAAGTTTAGCAGTGATAGTCGCCTGCACGCTGAGATCCGCCCACTTATTATCAAACGCATAACGCGCTAATTGCTCTTGCTGGTTGGCAGGTAGCGATGCCACTAAACTCACCCATTCAGAACGAGCAAGGTTGTCTAGCTCCCAATACATTAACTCTCTAACTCGCTGAACTTCTGGGAGTTGACTGACGCTTGAGTCTGGTTTAACAGCCGTTTTAACGTATACAGGGTAATCTACTTCTAAAACTTGTGCTGCAACCATTGGGTAGAAACCGCGTTTTTCAGTTAATTGGCGAAGTAACGTCTCACCTTCTGCTTTTTTACCTGCATCAATTAACGTGATGGCCTGCCAATATTGCCACTCTTCTTTATTTTTCACTTCCGCTGGCAAGCGATTTAACCATGAAGCGACACCTTTCTTATCGCCAGCCCCTAATGCCAAACGAACACGACGCTCTCTCAATGAAGATGAATTGCTTTCTTGAATGGTCTCATCACGCCATTGAGCCTGTTCAGGGGTCACATCTCCCATATATTGCCAAGCAATACTGTCTTTAAGTAATTGCTTTTCTGCCATGTTCATTTTTTGTGCAGAACTTATGCTATTAAGTACCGTACGAGCCGCATCAGGGGATTGACGTGCATAACGACTAAAAGCCGCGATGGTGGCTTGGCGAGTAAAATCCGTTGGCGTCATCGTTTTGGCGAATGTCACAACTGAGGCTGGGTCATTTTGTAATTTCACTAACGCATCACCAATCGTTTTATAACTTGGTGGTAAACGTTTAGCTAAATAACTCGCAATCGAAGTATTACCCTCTTTTATGGCTAAATTAATGCGCTCAAGAGTCATTTCAGGGGTTAAATAACCCGCTTTTTCCCATTCATTAAATAACTTATCACAAGCACTCGGCATTGAACGGCCATTT
Organism: Providencia sp. PROV004; assembly: GCF_011045615.1. Classification (NCBI taxonomy): domain Bacteria; kingdom Pseudomonadati; phylum Pseudomonadota; class Gammaproteobacteria; order Enterobacterales; family Morganellaceae; genus Providencia; species Providencia sp. PROV004. The sequence goes on along the minus strand of NZ_CP042859.1, from coordinate 733,907 downwards.
AACCAGGCTTTTTCTGCCCCTTGCCATGCAACTTGTTTATTTCCCACAGCCCAATTAGCAAAATAAAAATTACATTGTGCTTCTGCAGGTTTTGGGGCTTCAGGGCTAAACTCCAGCAATGATTTCCACTCTTGACGACGGGCTAACTCATTCACAAATCGAGTTTTTAAGTTTTTAGCAACGGGTAGCGTCGGGTAAGTATTAATAAACTCCTGAACTTGGCGAGGTGATACAATATCTAAGTCTTGAGTTAGCTCACGATAAGCGAGATAAGGGTAAAGTGGATAATCATGCAAGGTCGGCAGCAAGCGCTCGACTTCATCCATTTTATTGGCATCCCATGCAACCTTAATTGCTTGATAACGCTCCCGCTGTGCCTGTAAGGAATCCGCCCATACTGTGCTGGAAACCAGCAACATTGTTACAGGTACTGCCGATAACCAACCTTTCATATTCACTCGCTCCATCGCTAAACTAAAGTCAAAATACAGGAAAACCTTAACCTATATATACCCCAAATAATTCGAGTTGCAGGTAGGCGACAAGCGAAGATAGACGGGGGAGCATAGATAAACTATGTAACTCGGCTAGCCTAGTGCTGTCACTTACACCTCAACGAAAAGCGCTGCAACTTGAAGGATTACGGGTATATTAAACATATATCAATACTATGAATGCTACCGAAAGTTTTTATTTAGTAACAGCGGAGAGTTCTTGAATTTTTCGACTTTACAGTCTTTTACTTTATATTTATTAGGTTTTTACTCTCGAGTTAACGCAGATAGCCTAGACCATCACATACGCAATCAGGTATAGTTCATACCAAAATATTTATTGTTGTTTATCCAATCGCAGTAGGTCATGTATTCCTACTGCATAGAAACAGAAAATTAAAATTCCCTTTATAAATCAAAAGGTAAATAAATTGGCTCAATACGTTTATAGTGTGTTGAGTCATTATTTCAGTAGTACGCACATTCACGCACAGTCTATTAAAATCAATAAGTAACAAGACTTTTTAAAAATAACACCTCGCACATACATGCACTAATTAGCAATTCCATGCCCCATTTATGCCCCATGATTTTTCATTAGTTGAGCGATACTTCTTGATCTTTGATTGTAATTTACTGTATATAATTACAGTTATATTTTACTGTATATAAATCCAGTTAATTAACCTGCGAAGGAGTGTTTTATGGTTACTATCAAGATCCGCTTTAACCGCAATAAAAAAGGTCAGTTACCTACAGGTACTTTTGAAGCATTAAGAAATGAAATATCCAAAAGATTAAGTGCCAAATATCCAGATCTAAATATCGATATAAACTGGGGGACTCAAGATAATGTATCTATTGACGGTCTTGGGAAGAATGATAAGAAAACATATATTGAAGAAACACTGGAAGAGATATTTATCGATGGTGATTGGCTTCCTGAAACCCAAGAAGCCGAAGTGGAATATTTTGATAAGTGATCTAGATGCGCCAACCACTCGAGCTGGCGCATTGGTTTTTATTGCTCTTCTATCTGTGTTGCTGCTTCCTGCTCTGCCCTTTCCGCTTCCTCTGCTACACGTTTAGCTTCTTCTTGTGCTAATCGCTCTGCTTCTAGCTTAGCGAGTCTCTGTGCTTCAGCTTGCTTTTGATTGTAGAGTGAGTTAGGTGGCATTTCGACACGCATGTCTATCCAGCGGGATTCAGGTACGTCACAAGGTTCGTAGTTTTCGAAGTAAACAGGCACGCCTTCTTCATCAAAGTGCTTAATGCGCTTGTTCTGGAAACGTTCTGGCATATCTGCGTTCTGTTGGTGGAAAACAAAAACTTCAATATCACCATCAGGTCTCACCTCGTAATCAATGAGAACCATGTTTTTACCGTTATGGTCTTGAGGAATGACAAAGCCGTTATTGATACCCCATGCACCATCGGCATTAAAACCCACAACCCCTTTAATGAGGTAATGGCCAACACCAAGATGCTCCATTTCAACGCCTTCAGATTCTTCGTTTAACTCAATGTCATCAGAGAAGAGTTTTACCACCGGGGATGCGGCTTTTAAGTTTCCGTTGGAGTCTTTAGTGGTGTTTTTGTCAGTTAGTAAGTTGTATACGTGCTGTTGTGATGCATCGCCACCAATAACCTTAACGCCCGCCCCATTTTGACTTGCTGATATTGTAGTAAATATACTGTACGCTCTGAAATACGCGATAGCACTATACTGAAAATGAAAGTTACTACTTGCATAATCATTTCTGGTTATTTGACTTGGTATTCCAGACTTTAATTTTGAGATAAACTCGGATTCACTTAAATTAACTGAATCACCAACACCGGCCCATCCAAAATCACCAACATGCATTAATGCGCCACTCTTTTCTTGAAGAGTGTGAATATTAAACCTCTCATAGTCCTTTGATGATACTATTGAGGTTTTATTTCCACGGGTCTCAAGCTTAACTAAGTACGTCCCCATTTTGGAAGCAACATCACCTTCAGCAGTAACATTCCCTTTAATATCCCCACCATTTTTATCAAACTTCCCATCTAGCAGCCTATCCCTTTCTTTCTCCGTTCTCAGTTGCATTTCAGTGCCATCAGGTAACACCACTTTAATCACACCGGATTCGGTCATGAGTCGGTTCATTATCATCATCAGTTGATAGCTTTCAGTAACCATCGCTGTTGCTTTGTTAACACCGTCTGATACTGAACCAATCATCGTGATTGAAATAACGTATTTCACATCTGTTAGCGCCACTGGAACGGGAAAGCTTAACGTCATTTGTGTATCGCTTTCCACCGAGCGAATGCTGTTTTGATATATCGTATTGCCCGACTGGATAAGGATAATTTGCCCCACAGAGACTTTCGTCACGCTGTTTTTCCATAACGTGTTTTTACCTGTGATTTTCGGGTCGTTAGCCTTTGTTGAGATAGTGCCAATTTCATAAATCATGGTGTTTCCTTGAATTTTGAACGTAAAAAAACCGCTTGCGCGGCTTATTGATATTCGTTTATTACTTCATACAGTGATGTTGTTTGAACTCATTTTTGTCTGATTGTGTGACCACAAATAATCCTTCACATACTTCGTGCGTAACTGTTACAGGAGATTTGCACGCAGCAATAAGCACGACCATTCCTGCGAATATCGCATATTTCATTTGTTTCATATGGTTACCTATGGAAAAGGAAAATAATCTGCAGCGTCTAGAAAAATAGCGGGTGTTGCGGTTCGGGCTATCGTTTGATTGCCGTGATAACCACGCTGTTGAGAGGTACTGGTTTGAAATAAACTGATTTGAGACTCTCCTAAATTACCGATATTTAAGTCTCGCCACCAGCCTAAACCACCATCGCTGCTGAATATCTCCCCGACCTTTGTCGGTGTGTACATGGGCCGACGAATGGGATCAACGTTAATACCTGAACCTAGCGGTATTTGATTGCCGGGAACGGTAATAGGCCGAGTCATTACGCCCATTTGAGAGTTAAACGTGACTTTCCCTTCTAGATTACGAATTTTCAAACCAAAGCCGGGTGTATCCAGTTGGGCGGGTTGCACATTCGTAAATGCAACAACCCAATACCACGCGGGCGAATAGGCGGTAATATTGGTACTGTTTCGATTTCGGCTAACATAACGCCACCACTTTAACTTTTCCCAGCTTTGTACGTTTGAAGGCTCCAAACGGATAAACGATTTGTTATCGTCGGTGTAAAAGAAAAACACGGCATTTTCAATTGTTAGCCCGGGGAAGGTGCTTTCAATGTTAAAGGCATCCGTAATGTAGACCTTGGCTTTATGAGTAGCATAGGCATAACCAAGGGGTGGCGTATTTTCCAGAAAGATAGAACTCCCCATGACTTTTAGCCCAAAACCACTCGCGGCTTTTTGTGATGCGATAGTCGGAAACGCGATAATTTTTGTATAATTAAAATTATGCGTATCACTAAACCCCATTACCGTGACTTTTCGACCATCCGAGCTATAGGCGATCTTATCTTGAGTCCCCGATACATAACGCCTATCCCCGCTTTGTGTAAACGTGACTTCCGCTGCTGTTAAAGAAACCACCTGAAATCCATATCCTTCTGGAATTTCGTTCGGACACGTCCATTTTGATGTTAGCCACCCCCCATCAGGGGAGAGGCCATCATTCGCCCTAACGTAACGAGTCCAAAGGTTTGTCGCTGGAGCGGTTCGTTCATTGAACACAAACTCACTGCCGTCTAAATTCCGAATTTTCAAGCCATACAAACTATCAATCATAAGAACCACCCTAACTCTATGATGTAGATGTTTTTATACTTAAAGTAGTCGCCTTTACTGTTTCGAATAACGGAGTAATCCCCCTTATTACTGTTTGTCTCAAACACACTGTTTTGCATATCAATACGCATTCCAGATTTGCCCGGCACATAGTTAGGTGAGCGCATGTCAGTTTGAACAACAATACTGCCAATCATAGCTTTGTTAATCAGTGCTTCGCTAATAACCACTTGCCCGTTAATAACGACAAATGCCGGATCTAACTTGCCGCTGGATGGATTAAAAATACCGAAGGTATCGGCACTAAAACCAATTTGAGTCACGACTTGCCCGTTTTTAACGCTAGCCCCTATTAGCATTTTGGCATCATAATATTGGCCGTTGTACATCACCGCAGTTTTAAACGAAATAACAGAAGAAGCATTACCTTGATAGTCCACCTCCGTTTTTGCCATTTTCTCAATCGCCGCTTGAGTCTCTCCGTATTGGGAATTAAGCCGCTCAATAGACTGTGCAAATGATTGGAATTTGTTAGCTGTAACAGTATCGAGTCGAGTAATAGACGCTTTTATTCTTAATTGCTCAACCGATTGATTGCCATATTCCGCTGTCAGCTGCATCCCCATTTCCGCTAGTGAGCTTTCAGCATTGGCAATTGTGCGTGCCAGTTGATTAATTAACGCTTCATTATCATTAAATCGGGATTCTGCTGTTTCAATATGCTTCGTCTGTGTCTCATCGATTTTAGCAATCGCCTCTGACTGATCCGTAATACGGGCATCCATCGGTCCTAATTTGTCATCAACTTGTTTAATCTCAGCTTTAACCTGTGAAATATCTTTCGCTGTTGACTCCTCAAGTGTTGATAATGACTCTTGCACTTTTAGAACAGCGGATGAGGTTTGCTCGTAGTCGGTTTTAACTTGCTGCTGCCAGCGTGCTAGCGCCTCCTGGTCTGATACTCTCACTTGTTCAAGTCGGAATATTTCAGATTTACGCGTGCCCTCTTCTTCGAATAAGCGCCATGAGACTTGATTTAACATCATTGTGTTGTTAAGTGTCGCTTCGGCTGCTTGCTCAAGTTGCAGTTGAACATTCCCTTGATTGAAGTCGATTTGCTCCTGCATTTGCTGCCCAGCTTCGGTGCTGAGGAACTTATCACCGATAACTTCCAATATTTCATCAGCCCGATCCTCTGGCTTTCCGTTAGCTTCAACAAACTGCGATTTGCCAACTGGGTTCACGGTTCTGACATAAACGTAATATGTCTGACCAGCTTTAAGTTTTCTTCCCTGAATAACCCACATCGTGCCATTACCAAGGTATTCAGCTAGCAACTCAACTTCATTGATATTGACGATCTGCTTTTCAGAAAACCAGAATTCATATTGCAGGCGCAGCGCATTTTGCCCACCCACATGTGGGATAATCCCTAAACTGAAAAAGCCCGGTTCAACATCGATATAAGACGGCGGTGGCGGTGGGTTAATATCAAATGAGACCGAGGCTTGTTCGCCCTTTTGCCCATCTTTATTTTGTGGTGCGACAGAGAGCAGGTAATTCCCTTGAGGTAAATTACCAATACGATAACGGTTTTCTTGGGTTTTAGCGGTACCCACAATACGCCCTGCTTGGGTTAATTTGAGAATAAAATCAACACCACGAACTGCCGTTGCAGTTGTCCAGTTAGCTTCCACTTGCCAATTATCACTATCCGCACTGACTTCAACGGAAAGGTTTTCAACTGGGGGGATGTAGCCACCCAATGGCGTATCGGGCAACGGTTCAAATTTTACACCCTGATCAACAATCGCCTCTTTTTCGGGAACATGCTGAACTGCAATAACACCGTAGGTGCCATCACCCTTATCAGAAATCGTTATCGCCCTAAATAAACGACGAGCCAAATCAGGCGGATTAATTCCCCAAATGGTTTTTGCTTTTAATCCTTTTGGTACCGCCTCAACTTTGATTTGGTTATTGGATAAGTATCCCGTAATTTTCACACGCTCATATTTGCCAGTACCATTCATCAAGGTAATAAATATTGAGCCTGATTTGGGCGGGGTGATCTCCCTGTCTAAAGTTAAAACTTTTTGAGTGGCATTAATGCCAATGAGACGGCCACTAATGGGATCCTCACCACCAACCCAGTCATTATCCATGATTTCAATAATGTCACCGGGAGTGTGGCGCAACCCTTCCGCCCCCACGTCAAATTCTACTGTTTGTGTTTCTAACTTTTCAGTCATTAACACCCACAAACCATAGCGCCTTGCTTGACCTCGGCTCGTACACCCAAAAGCATCAAGGCGTAAGACGTTAGGACCGAATTGAGCTACCAGTGCATCATCCGTTACCTGTTCTATGCTGGTTTTCCAACCATTTTCAGGATCAATGAAGCGCACTTCAATGATATTATGGCGGGCTTTTGCAGGGCTAAAACTGTAATTAAATCGACCTGCAACCACATTGGCGTTTGTGTAAGGCCAAACAACATCACTCGGGCGATCTTGGATGAAAGTGAGCATTTGCCCATTCCATGCAAACATTACTCGCATTTGTGAACAGAGATCTTGAAAAAAGTCATAAGCTTTACGAATATCAGTAATGTAAGCATTGCAGGTAACGCGGGGCTCTGTCCCCCCAAAACCATCAGGCACCCTCTGATCGCAATACTGACCAATAACATAAAGTGCAAATTTATCAATTTCCGACAGCTTTAACCGCTTACCCAGTCCAGCACGGGGGTTTGTCAATAAGTCATATAAAACCCACGCGGGATTATTTGTGTAAGCAGGCTTAAATGTTCCACTCCAGATACCACTGTACTCTCGTGTTTCGGGGTTATAGTTATCAGGCACCTGAACAATACGCCCCCTAATGAGGTAACTGCGAGAAGGGTATTGATTACCAAACTGCTCACTTTCAAACGTCAACCCCGCAACCGCTGAACCCGGATAGGTTTGATTAATATCAGTGATCTCGGTATAGCTTGACCATATCGTATTATTTTGTAGTTTATCGCTATTACTATCCGGTGTAATGCGAACCATACGAATGCTAAATGGTGGAGATGGTAAATTATCAATAATAACTGCAGTTAAATAAGGTGAATTACTACGCTTTCCTCGAATTGTAAGATTTTTCTCTGTCACCCATGCGCCATTACGCTGTACTTGGATTTGTAATTCTACTGCAGTGGGGACTCTATCTCCGTTATCCTTAACCTCGACCAATGTTTGGGTTCCAAACGTTAAGCGGAGGCGATCAATATTCCTCGAGGTAATTGTTCGTGTAACTGGGGTGCTTTTTTTTATTTCAATCCCCACAGGAGTTTCACTTGAGGATGAAGAAAACCCCTCTAATGCTGGCTGCTCCAATGTTCCAGAGACCCACTGAGCCGTCATGCCATTAACGTTACTATTACCAGACGAGTCAATCACAGGGGTATTATTAAGATACACGCCCTTTAAATCACCCACAGGCCCCTCAATGGGTCCTTCGCTTACAAGGTCAACGATAGACAGTTTTTGCCTTGATGTTAAATCGTTAGGTGCTTCGTACGGTGTACGTTGCTTACCTCCACCTTTACCCATGATTAAGTCTCCCCACTACCACCGTGTTTGCCTACGTCAATATCTTTGCTTTCACTGTCATCCATAATTTCGACAGACTGAGAAATTACCCGCGATCCACACATGATTTCACCGTACGCGATAGGTACCGCCATCCCTTGAGCCACTGAATTGTCTAGATTGCTGAAATAGGTGTTCCCTTTTTCTTCTTCAGAACGAGATAAGCTGGCTCGCTTAGGAAGTGGAGTCAGCATCTGAGCAACGCCGCCCAACATCATTGCGGCACCTGCTGACATCATCATGGTTGCGGCTGTCGCCGATATCCAAGCAGGCCCCCACCACCCCAGCCCCAAAATAGCGGCACCTGCCACAAACTGAAAAACACCACCAGACTTAGCCCCTTCAATACGCGGTACAATATGGATAACCGCATTGGGTATTAGCGGTTCATAAATACGTTGATGAAGTTCATCAGGCTTAACATCAGAGCCACTTATACGGATCTGATACCAACCTTCGCGGAATTGTTGTTTAAGATTGGGGATTTGAAGGAATAAGGCATGAAGCCCTTCGGCTGCGGTTTTTATATTTAAATCGAATCGACGGCCAAATCGTTGCAGATCCCCATAAAATCGGATGGTTGCCAACTGCGGTAACGCCAAATCGAGTGAGTCATTTTTTGCCATCTTTCGTTATAAACCTCACGTTTGCTTAATTGATTAGGGACGTGGTGCAGGATTGTCTGATCACCGAGGTAGATTGCGGCATGATTTGCGCGAGAACTGGCGTAACAACACAGAATAATGTCACCGGGTTGGGTATCTCTTTTGACTTGCTTAAAGCCATTTTCAGTCAAATTATCTAAATAGAGCTCTTTACCTTGCCGCCACCAATTGTCTTCGCGATCAAAATCCGGCAATGAATGGCCGGATAGATGATAAGCATCACGAAACAAGCCATAACAATCTGTAGAGCCATGAATAAACTCACGGCCTAATAACTTTGGCACACACTCAAACTTGATTATTTTTTCATTACACACCAACCACCAAGGTAGATGTGTTTTGAGCTGGTGAGCTCTATCTGCTGAACTCAAATAAGGTTTTCCGTTCGGATGGCTGTGAACAATAGCAACCACATCACCTAAACGCTCGGCTTGAATGTAGTTTTCAACTGCAATCGAGAAATAATTATCAGGGTCGGCATGCTGATTTTCACAAGGAATATAAACCTCAGTACCCTCTTGAATAATCACAAGACCGCACGACTCATGTGGCACCATGCTTTTAGCATGTTTCAGAATAGTTTGTTCTAACATAGGGGTCCTTATTGACTAAGGCGAGATGAGGAGAGGAAGCAGCCTATTCGATGTGTATTATTTCTTAATTTACAATCAGATAACCGCTTTCCGCACTTGTCTTTTGTTGTATCTTGGGTTGGGTTCCCAAGTTCATCTGCTACTGGCTCACCTTTATAGCCGCACTCCTCACCCCGATAAGCAAAATTACACACATCAGAAAGAATGACTCGAGCTGGCAATGTCGCCCCATCGGTTTCAGTTGGAGCGGCTAACTCGAAAGTCGCTGTTTCTGCATTTATCGAGGTCAATTGCTCAATTACCCAGCGGCTAACTTGCTCTTGAGTCGGATCCGCATTTTTATTACCACCAGCAAAATTCTCCGCATCGAGAAACTTGGCGTCCGTTTTCCTGCGGATCACTATGCCACCTATACCAGAATTTAATCGACTAGCAATGCCATAAACCAAACCAAATAAATTTGATAATGAAATAGTTGGACGGTTTGATGGGCCTTTACCATTAAATCCAAATCCTTCACCAACAATAGGATAAGGCTCATATTGTTGCCCTTGCCAAGTAATCGGTTTTAATAATTCATTCGCACCATCATGAAACCGATAGCGGACACCACCGATATTGGTTAAATCTATTTCATATAATATTATTTCAGAGTCACCTTCAATTTCAGTAACTGCAATAAGTAACTCAGGTGGGATGTTTTGCATTTTATTTACCTACAAAAAAACCACCCGAGGGTGGTTATGTCACTATCACTATGAAAAACTTTTATTAATTACCTATAAGATTTAATATTTTTTTAATAAAATCACTTTGAATTCTTGTGGGTAGTTTTTCTGCAACATCATGAATATCATCATTATATTTTAACTTTAGCATGGCGGGAGTAACTCTGGGATTATGCTTTTTTATTTCAAATGCTAACTTCTTCACCCCATAGTCATTAATTACTTCCCTTCCATTTTTTATGCCAATTAATTCATCTATATTATAATTTAATAAAGAAAATGAATAATCAACACTTGAAGGACTCGCCTTTGCTACTTTTATATCACTACCACAATGTTTACATTTTATAGCATCAGTATTAATAAATTCCGCGCAAAATGGACATTTTTTTGTTACTGAAGATTTTTTACCAAAAATAGTTACCAATAAACCACACAAAATAATAAAGCAGCTAATTAAAATGTAATTCTGCTTGTCTGTCATTAAACCAATATTATTAACCCTTCCACCATATCCAGTTGCTACAGTAACATCCATTGCGAAAGAAGCTATAGCGCCAATTATGCCAATAGCCAAAAGAAATAGCCCAAATCCTTTCATAATGACCTCTAACTATGATAATTGGCATTATATTAGCGCATTGAAGCAAAAGAGAAAGCGATCAAACCTTAGAAAATGACCTGCTCAAATTCCGCACTAATTGTTTTACGGACATTACCGCTATCTGAAGACCACTTTCTGCAAACAACTACAACTGCAGGTTGGCTTTTTATGGGTTGAAATAAAAACGATTTTACACCACCGTGTCGCTTCAAAAATTCCAGTGCTTGGTCTGCTTTTTCGGGAACAAGCGATAAATTAACACTGAATTTTTCAAGATGTGCATTCAATCCATCAACTTTACGTTGCTCATAACCATCACCAAAACGCACGGATCTTGTTCGGGGTGAAGAATCCGTTTTCATCCTCGGCTTAACTGGCCAATTAAACGTTTCCATTAAACCTCCATTATTTAGCCTTCACTCTGGAGGCTTTAAATTTACTTTATGAAGAAAATGAGCCACCATCACGACGTTGTTTTCTCATATAATCTTCAGCTCCTTTTTTACCCGCTTCATAAACTACCTTAAGCGCTTGAGGCCCAATCTCACCATTTGAACCATCATTCTGAATAGTGACATGATTGGTTTGATAGAAATCACCAGAATTTTGCTTAGTATTCGCAGCAATAACACCTAGTTTTCCATCAATACCACGGCGCAAAGGTAATATCGCCTCTGGACCCGCCTCCCCCATAAGTCCAGCACCGCGAGCAAAGGGGAATAAAGTTGGTTTAGAAACAATCTGACCACTATAAGCACTTAGACCAGGAGTATTATACACACCACCATTAGCATTCGGTGTCACGCTACCAAAACCAAAGGCTTCAAACCCTTTAACAATCGTCATTTTAATAGCAATTTCAGCTAACATTTTTAATATAGAGCGTGTGAAATCTCTAAAATTAGCTTCACCACCCGTTAACGTTTCCGCCAACTGAGAACTAAAACCATTGAGTGTAGCTGAGGTTACATTTTGGATTTGTGCATTAGCATCTAATGCAGCATCTCGATAATTACCCCAAGCCGTACTGGCACCAGATGCCCAATCCGTTTTTGCTGCATCCTCCTTATTAAAAGTGGCTTGCTTAGCTGATTTAACTTTGTCCCATTGTGGTGTATCCCCATAAACAGAACGAAGCTGTTCAATTTCCAAGGCACGCTGAAGCTCTATAGTAGACTTACCCAATGAATCAGTTATTGCTTTTTGTCTTGCTTCCTGCTGTTTAACATATTTATCAGCCTGATCCTGCAGTTTATTTAGGTGCTCTTGCTTCGCAATTTTGTCACCCAAATCCGCTAACTGCTTTTTATTCGCAAGAATACTTTCTTTATTTTTCAATAAAGATTGTTCATCAAGAGATAATTTACGAGTCTTTCGAGCCTCTTCTAAAACTTCAAATTTAGCTAACTCTAGCTGTAAGTTTTTACGTTGCTGACTAAGAAAATCTGTTGCTGAGGAATGCTGTTCAAGAAGCCTTAACTGTGCCTGAAGAGATGTAACCTCTGCTTGCGCAGATTCATCATGCCGGGTTCCCATATCCGGCTTATAGGCCTTACCTTTTGGCGTTTTACGGTCTAGTTCCTTTTGGTACCGTTCTTTTTCTCGTTTAATAGCCTCATCTTTTGCAGCTTGAGAGGCATATTCATTATTCCTAATTTTTCTCAGTTCGCTTTGGTGTTTTTCTTCTGCGGTTTCATATTTCTTCTTTAATGCTAAGTCTGCTTCAAGTTGCTTCTTCATTTTCTCATTAAACGCAGTAATAGCATTTGTACCTGCTTTAAATGACTCTTCATTAGCTACTTGATTTTGCAGAGTTTTAATCTCTGATGTTAGATTTTTAACTAAAGCTCTGTTTGCTTCTAAGTTTCTCGTGGCATTTTGATTTAAAAAAGACTCTGAATTTCTTCCAACCCCATAACCAGTTGTATCTGGTACTCCCCCTTTTTCGGCTAGTTCAAGTTCTTTTTTAATCGCAGCTAATTGCTTAACTTTTGCGTCTAATTTATCTTGTACAGAAACTGAACGACCTACATTGAGCATTTGATTCCATGCATTTTGAGCGGCTTCCCCCACCCATCTCCATGCAGTTTCTAGCGTCCCTAAATTTTCACTTATTTGCTTAGTTCGCTCATTCATTGAGGTAGAAAAAAGCTCCCATGCTAATTTGGTTGCCTCAGTCTTCCTCCCTTGCTCCTCTAGCGTAGTTATTTGCTCAAGTTGTGTTGCTGTCAAAAAATGAAGGGATTTGTCCAGATCCATGACAGCTTGAACAGGTTGATCTTTAAGGCGCTGAAACTGTTTAATCGTTTCATCAATAGATTGACCTGTGGCCTTCTCCATTTTCGCGGCTACACCAGCAACCATGTCTACCTGTGGCCCCGTAAATGAACCTGAACCGACTACTTGTGCCAGCGCATCAGCCATTTTGTACTGAGTGATCCCCTCACCCGAAAGGGATTTAGCCAAGGCATTGAGTTCACCCTGCGTTTTAGCCGCATAATTACCGGTTAAAATAAGTTGCTTATTGTACTCGCTAAGCTCTTTAGACCCTTGGTATGCCGCAATACCAAAAGCTGTTAGTACACCAGCCCCACCCACCATGGCGACTTTCCAAGGTGTAATTAAAGATGTAATGGCTTTCAGTGAATTACCAAACCCACCAAAAGAGTCTTTAATTTGACCACCTTGCTGAATGGCCACCAACCATGGTGGCATGCCAGAAGCCAAAGAAGTGACAATATCAGTCATTTGCATAGGCAACTGGCGCATGGCCTGACGATACTGTCCAGAGGTTAAAGTAACCCCTTTCATGACACTATTTTGTTTTTCCAGCTTACGAATATAAATATCTGCTGAACTCGATACCCCAAGCTGTGCTGCTTGCAATCGCAGCATTTCAGTACGTGACAGGTTTTGCTGTGTAACCTGTTCTTTTAACTTATTAATAAAGCGCTGCTTGGCTTGTGCCGCGCTATTTTCTGCCTGTGTAATGGATTTCGATGTACCAATCGCTTGTGAGGTAAGCGCTTGATAATCTTTGGCATGCAATAACCCCTGCTGCATGTCCTTGTTCATCTTGCGCTTAATTGCGCTCAGATCTTCCAGTCCCTTACCATTCGCTTTAATTGCATCTAACTGTGCATAATATTGCTCAGCAAGTACCTCTTGGCTTCGTGCATTTTGCGCCCGTTGTGCTTCAGCCTGAATGAGTCCTTGTATTTTTTGGTGGGCAGTATCCATTTCATCATTAGCTCGCTTCCGTTCGCTGGCTAATTTTTGCTCTGCTGAAATAGACTCTTTTTCAAACTGTTTGAGTTGTGACCGTGAACGTGTCAGCGCTGCTTCTGCCTTCGCCGCTTGTTTGGCTAAAAAGTCTTGCTGCCGCTTAATTGAGGCTTGCTCTTTGCGTTCCTGATCGTTAAGTTCACGCTGAACCCGACCTGCTTTTTCAAGAAATTCGGTTGTATTCGCGCCAATTTTAATCTCAAGATCCGCTATTTGGTTGCTCATATCGCACCCCTCCTGATATCCCCTCACTGGCTAACTGAATGGCCTCATCTGACATTCCTCCCTCGTCAGCCTCAACATCGGTTAGCAACATAAAATCGGTCAACTCGGTTTTCGTGCCACTCATCGCCATATAAAGAGAGGTATGCAAGGCAGCAAATTCAATATCAACAAGTTGAGGCATAAAAGGCGTCTTGCTGAAGTGTGTCACCCAATCACTAAACTCGGAGGCACTCATTTCACTTAGCATTCGACGCCAATCTGGACGCCCAAATTCACGCGCAAGTCGCAAAGCAAAAATACGCTCACGGCTGGCTACTTTTCCAACGTGATAAGCTCACCGTCTTCCGCTTCATCGTCATCACCCTCAGAACTCGACATGCCGCTGATTTCCGAGATGGCGCGAACCGCTTCGCTTAATGCATCCATGCTCCATGTTTGCGCGATTTCGTCGTAGAGATCATCAATGTCACGATCGCGGTCTTCATGCCAACGTGAGCGAGAAACCAGCCATGCTTGGCTTTCTACCATTGAGCGCATTGATTTAGCATCTTTTTCAGCACCTTCAAGCCCTTCAGTTTCTTTCTCTTTTTTAGCTAGAAAGTCAAAGTAATCTGCACGTTGCAGGGCGGATAGCTCATAGAGAACAACATTTTCTTCACCAATAGTGATTTCTTTTTTCTTTAAAAACATATCGATACCTTTTCGTTAATAATAAAATAGGCCGCTGAGCGACCTATTTAACTGTAAAATCAATACCCTCAAAATTGAGGAGGTGTAATTAGATTTATTTTCCATGGCTTAGAAGCTTACCGCCACCGACTAAACCCAATGCCATCTGACTGATATCACCTATTAGTTTTTCCGCTCGATTTAAAATAACCAAATCATCTTGGCGCTTACGTAATCGCCGACCAGCATCACTTGAATCTTCATCAGAAGCTTTCCTTGCCACAGCTAACATGTGTTGTAGTTGCTGGATGGTAAATCCAAACCCTGATTCAGCTTCTAGCTCAGTCATGTGATCGAATACTTGCGCTTGAAGTTCATAGCTATAACTCATAGCCATTAGACAAGCTTCTCGTTTTGGGAATTTAAAGCACGGGTATGACCGACCTTTGCTATCAATGTAATCGGCTAAAAATTTAGCTGATTGACTTTCACCTAAAACCCTTGGCGCTTTTGCCATAAAGTTTTTATGTGAAAGCTTTTTATATTCCTTGCATGGGAATTTTAAACCTTCCGCTTCAGCCTTTGCCTTTCTGTCAGCATTGATATAGTCAACCATTTCCAAGCTAGTCATAGTTGGTTGTTCAGATATAACATTATTGATGACTGTTAATTTAGTCATGATACTGTCCTTACTTAGTAATGAACCCTTGCCACATAGGAGATCAGCCCATCGAAGCAGTATCAGCTATAACTGACTTCCTCAAAGGCTCATTCCTAAATAACGGTTCGATGTTTTAAGTGTGTGTGCATGTGGTGCACAGAGTGAAATGCATATAAAAAAAGCCACATTTCTGTGGCTATTCATTAGGTTAGTCAGTTGATTATTCTTTAGGTTGCGCAGCCGTTCTAGTCGCAGGCTTCGGTGTAATTTCTTCCGCCATTGTTGGGCGACCGGTATTTTTAATTTTTACCGTACGCGTCATGGTTTCTTTGATCGGAATGGATTTACCTAAGGCGCTAATCCAGCCTTTAAATAAATCCAGCGTGCCATTCGGGTACGAAATTTTGTAAAAGCGCGGCAAGCCTTCATCAAACCACTCAATCAGGTCTTTTTGCCCCTCCTCGCCCGGTAACCAAGCAAGAGTAATACTGGTTTCACCTGAGGATTTCTCACCTTGAGTAGTGTTTTCCCAGTCCCCATCAGGATCATCAAGATAGCTATCATCTTCACTTGCCGCCGTGATTTCTCCCGGCTCCAGTGACTTAATTTTAGCTAATCGAATAAAGCCCGTTTCGCTAAAGGGATCTTGGGTTGGGTCACCCGTGCCGGTATAGACCCAAAGTGTGGTACCTGCCCCCTTGGTGGGAGCTAATGGATTTGGTACTTTTGCCATCGTAAAATTCCTTACATGTCATATTCAATTTGGTAGGTGATATCAACCGAAGCCCATAACGCCATTTCATCATCGCGATCATAATCAAACCCTTTCGGGGTCATATCGGTTAATACATCACCTAAACTGCTCATGCTTTCGATAGCTGGATATAGCTTTTCTTCCACCCAGTTATCTAAATCAGAGTCAGTTTTGGCGGCTTTTAAAAAAAGCTCGATATGAAGGATGGCGGTCCATTGGTTGCTATCAAGGTACCGTGGATCAGGGTGGGGCTCTGTTAAATAAACAGCGACGACAGGCAGCTCACTTTCATCAAAGTTAACGGGTCGCCCGTCATAAGTTGATAATTTTGGGAGGCTAGTCTTGAGTCCCTCAATCACCAACTGGCGGATCTTGGTGTGCTTAATCATTATCCCCCCTTAAAATAAAGCCGTAATTGGTTATTCAAGGCGTATTGCATTTCTTTGCTCATATCCTCCTCACGAACTTTAATAGCGTGCTCTTCAAAGGCCTCTGTTAACGGTTTGGATACGGGAATTTTGACAACATCAATCGGGTAACGGCTTAAGCTAAGCCGTTGCATGACATGCCATTTACCATTTTTTAGCTGCTGAATAAACGCACCTTTAAAGGTGAATTTACCCACTTTTAAAACACTGCCATGCCGCCTATCGACTCCCCGACGACGAGATAATTGAACACGCGCCGTGCCGAGCACAATCGCAGGTAAATTACCTCTGTTTACTGTGATCCGCGCTTTAGGGGTGCCTTGCTTTACACTGGCTTTCTTAAGCCTTACACGCTTACGGATGATCTTTTGTTGGATTTTGACTTCTTTGGAAACTTGTTTGACACTGCGGCTAACGGCTCTTGCCGCAATCCGATTTATTGCCTGTGCCGTGGCAATCGGCGTCACTTTATCAACGATAATGCCAAGATTACGAACCGCTTCATCCTTCCCCTTCATCGTCATCAACCTCTAAAAAAATCATCCACTTACCGTTGAATCTTTGTCGGCGAGTGGCTTTATAATGGAGACCATCTGCGATGACACTGTCATTCTTCCCGGGCTTGTACGTATCAGAAAAAATGACATAAGAAAGCCCATCCCCCGTAACAGGGCCGAAGTCAGGTAAGAAATGAGATTCCACCCCAATATAACCAACACCGTTAATTATGATGGGCTTCCCCATTCGCTTTGCAGTGAGTGCGTCCATGCGTTCTGCAAACCGTTCAAACGCACTCATAAATTAACCGCCTGCTGCCACGGCTGCTGGAAAAATATTAAGCTTTACGGGTACTAACTCCGCACCCGCTTCAGCCGCCCCCCATGTAATACCAACAGGAACGCCACCTTTATCCGCAACAATCCCTTTATCACCTGTCACCGCTTGACCTGCGGTTAATGCAACGCCTGCCTTTTTCTTTAGTAAAAAGACACCCTCTGCAAAACCATCACCCGTCTCCCCAGGTTCAATATTTGTCGCTGCGACACAAGCCAATGCGCCCACCATGACCAAATCTCCACTGAGAATAGCGGTTGTGCCTGTATTGATAACTTCAACAGTTAGCCCCTGTTGTTGATAATTCTTAGCCATAACTTCTCCTTCTGGCCCCGAAGAGCCAGATTTTAGGTATAAAAAAAGCCCGTTAGGGCGAGAGTATTGTATTTTTAATACGAATTATGCCGCTTCGACACGCACCAGACCGCGATAATCAACAGGGGCAACGCCTGCATCGATGCGGACTTTAGTGGTTACACCGTCAGAAGTGAAACCTTCTTGCTGGTCGATGTAAGGCGTATCAACACCATTTAAATAAGCAACTTCAATGGTATCAGTACCTTTTGCTGAGGTCATATACCAAGTGGTATCACTGTTGATATCCAGACGGGGCTCTGTGATGATTTCAGCGATATTACGGATTGGGTTAATAATATTAGCGTTCACATCTGCGCCTTTTACGCTGCCTGAACCTACTACCTGAATGGCGGCGATTTCTAACGCGGTCGGCACAAGCATAAAGGCAGGGCGAATATTTAACGTACGTTCACCTTCTTTTTGCTTACGCATAGCGGTTCTACCGTTACCAATAGTATCAACATCCATCCCTCCCTTGATCGTGTTGCCATGATCAGCACTAAAGAGGGGTTTGTTATCGGACCGCATTTTTTCATTTTTGGTTAAAATAACGTAAACCAAATCACCAATCGTCGCTTTTGCTGCACGCCCCAATTTCATTGGGATATCGGTTAGCATGGACATGTCGTCATTAATAATGGCTTGACGAGAAATGCTAAACAACTCTCCATAAGTCGCCAGTGCAATCGTCTCTTTTTTGTCGCTGGTCGTTACGTATTTATATTCTGCCCCTTCACGAACTGTGCGAAGTGAATTGAAGCCCCCCATCCCGACACGCGTTGCGGTTTTAAAGTCACTGAGTTGGCCTTTCTTCGTCCACAAATCAAAAGTTTCCTCTGCTTCATTCCATCCCTGTAAAATGGATTTATTGGCAACATCGAGGAGAATATTACCGAAATCAGAGGTTGTATGCGTAAAAGCCATCGCAATCATTTGCATTGGATTGTAACTCGCAACACCCACGCCGCGATCAGCTAATGACATACGCGCCAATTCACGTAACGTCATGCAGTTATATGGGTTATCGGCTTGGGTTTCATCATAACCCGCACGTGCCATCAATGATGCACGGACGCTATCACCTACGATATTGCCGTTATTTGCATAAATATGAGCACCGTAATTATTTTTATTTGTTGGTGTCGCTTCTTTAGCAACCAAATCTAAAATTTTGTCTTTTGCCTGCTCGACGGTGCAGTTGATATCTGTCAGACACTCAACCATGACGCTGTCATGCTTACCGCCAAACATCGCAAATAAATCTTTAATGTCATTCATACGCGTTTGTTCAGCTTGTCGTGCTTGCGCTTGAATGCTTGCCGTATCTGGCTGTTGTGTATTAGTTGGATTTTGTGATTGTGGTGCAGGCTCTGCCACCGGTGCGCTTGGTGTTGTTGTGTTTCGCGGATTAGCGAGACTGTTTTTTAACGTATTTTTTAATGAGTTCGGCATGGATTTAAATTCCTCAATGCGTTTAGATGAAAGACTGGCCATGGCTTTAACCGGCTCAATCACAGTATTAGCAAAACCGTGTTCCACACACTCTTCTGCCGTTAACCATGTCTCTTCACCGAGCATGGCTTCAATTTCTTCTTTGGTTTTCCCTGTTTTCTCCATGTAGGCAGGGATTAAGACGTTTTCAACCTTGTCGAGTAGATCAGCGTAATCGCGCATATCATTAGCATCACCCCACGACACGCCCCAAGGTTTATGGATCATCATCATGGCATTGGTTGGCATAATGATTTCATCACCCACCATGGCAATAACTGACGCCATAGAAGCCGCTAATCCATCGATATAAACCGTAATCGTGGCATTGTGGTTTTTCAGTTGGTTATAAATAGCGATGCCCTCAAAAACTTCACCGCCGGGCGAATGAATATGAAGGTTGATGTGGTTGATATTACCGAGGGAAATTAAATCTTCGGTAAATCGCCGGGCGCTTATCCCCCACATGCCAATTTCGTCATAAATATAAATATCGGCTGAAGTCTCACTGGTCGCTTTCATTTGAAACCAGCTCTTCTCCGGTGCCGACATTAGCGGTTTACTCATCGTCGTGCTGTTTTTTGGTCGCATGAGATGTGTGTTTATCGTCTGCATTGTCGTTACCTTTGTCATTGGCGGGATCTGTGTCATAAACCAATCCAAGCCGTTCATTTTCATCAATTTCCGCTTTGCGGCGGCGTTTAACTTCTGCAGGGTTACCACCTCTAGCGCGAACCCAATCACTCTCTGTTGCCGCCCCTCCTCGAATTTGTGTTTTCCATGCCGCTGACTCTTTAAGTGGATCTATCCACGGCATAACTGGTCCGCTGTAAGTCGCGTTATACAGTGAGCTGCGGTCAACATCAGCCGGAACCACAATGACGCCTGCAGCGATAGCCATCTGTAACCATTGTCGATAAACAGGTCGGCTAACTGAGCCACAGAAGGTATCTTGCAAGATGTAATACCCCTCAAATGATTCCACCAGCTCTTGCCGCTGCGCGCTGTATGTCCCGTTATAATCCCGTGCGATACTGGAATAACTACCGCGACTTCCCGCTGCAACTGCTCTAAGTTGACCATTCCGGAAGTTTTCAAGGTTTGGATTGGGCCTATCAGACTTGATCATGCCAACATCTTCACCGGGCCGTAATTCATCAAAAATAATCCCGGGAACAATATCGATAGTGCGGTCCTCATATTCCCGCTCATCATCGTAAGTCCCTGCATCACCTTTCTTGATGTACATCCCTAGAGAGGCGGCGATACGTGCGGCCGTCAACTCTGCATCTTCGTAGTCTTTTAGAGCACTTAAACGCATTAAGATGCCGGAAAATAAACTATTACCGCGCAGTTGATGTAATCGACGCACATATTTCAAGTGCAGCATGTTTTCCGTCAGGATAGATTTAAGCTCCCCCATCTGCTGGCCTGCGGTTAACAAGTTTTTATAAACAAAGTAAGTTTGTGGGCGGCCCCAATCATTTAATTGGATCCCCTGTCGGATATTTTTCCCGGTATCATCCAAATGAATCGGAACGAAGTCAGGCTCAAGTGCTTCAAGCCAAAATGGAATACCCGCTTGCTTATCAAGCCCTTTCTGATTTCCTCTGACTAATTGAGCAAAAACTTCACCATCACGGATCCATGTTCGAACCAAAAGACGCTCAAGCATTGGACGGGTAAATTGTCCTGTCACCTCTGGACGAATGGACCATTCAGACCATGCCGTTCTGATTTGCTTGGCGAGGTCATCATGGATCTGCCCTGTAAGTGATAGTGGCTGTGGTTCAACAATAATCCCCTTGCTACCAACAATGCGCTCTTCCATTTTGTCGAGAATACCAATCACAAGGTCGTGATTATTATCTAGCCATCGCGCTTGCTCACGTAAGGATTTACCACCAACTTGCGTTAATTGGTTTGCATTTCGGTTCTCTCGACGCGCCTTATGAAGTCGAGAAGGATTGGCGGCTTCATAAGCTTGAATGGCATAACGTGACTTGGCTCGTTGACTCGCCCATGACGGTGAAAATACCGCAATCGCCTTCTCCAACATATTCATGAGAACCTCGCTAATTTATAACCAGGTGACTTGCGATTAGCGGCGCTACTTTGTGAATATCGATACTCCCAATATTCTCGCCCCTTACGGATCTCGCTAAGGTTTTCCATTGTCATTGACTGCCCGTTAAATGTAATACTCTTCCCCTGCAGTATTTCCATTTCTGCTTTTAAATATGCATCTAGCATTTCTTTGATTTGTTCACGGGTCATACCCATCCCCCTGAAGTTGCAGACACAGGAGCCCATGCCGAGCTTGCGCTAGGCGTGGTTTCTTGTGTTTCTGTTTGAATTGGTGTTGATTTTTGAGGAGGTTGATTAGGCGCTGGACGAGATGGTTTAACATCACTGATATCCGGCAACCGAGCCCATTTAGGCGGGTTCTCCCATTTGATTTTTTCGTAACCAAGCAAAATTACCAACGCATGCGCATAGACCATCAAGTCAAAAGCTTCGTTAGCCCCTTTGCCTGGTTTACTCCATTTTCCATTACTGTCGCGCTCTTCATACGTCAATTCATCGTAGAAAGAATTATCAAGCCAATCTGGGAAATGAATATAGTTAGGGCCAACGGTGTCTCGCCCAAGATGAGCAGAAATGCGATCCTTAAGTTCATTGGTTTGTAATAAATGAATAGGTACATCACCCCGCGCTTTTGCTCGGCGATCTGAACGGTTAGTGTTATCAGGGTAGGATTTAGTAATTAGCTTGCTTTTCGCTTTACCATCCCCCTTAAATAAATAAACCCGCCTCGCTAACCCTTCCTTCTTACATTGTCGCCAAAATTTATACGCGTTATCAGTTACCCCTTCTTCCCCACCGGTATCTATTGCCATGCAATGGACGCCCATTTCAACGTTGTCATGATCGTGAATTGGGTAAGTTTTATCGAGCACATCCGTAATGAGAACATCCCAATCCTCCGCGTAAGATGAAGGATTAATGGGCAGTGATTCACCATCTTCGTTTGTTCTTAATGAATGAGTGATATCAAATCGGTCAATTATCCAACGCTCACCTCTGGTGCCATAGCCTGTGACCTGAACGACAAAACGCCGCTTTTTACCGCCCTGAACGTCAATAGTTGCAACAAGAAAACGAACGCCATTAGGCACTGAGCCATAGTCCCAATACTCTGCTCGGGCTTTAAGATCATCGCCGCTTCGCTGCTCTTGACTGATTTTTGGTAAATAAGGTTGTCCCCAGTCGGTATTAATAACAGACTTTAGTGTTTCCTCACTACCAGTTCGCTCGTATTCTTGCTCCGCATTGAGTAAGTTATAAACTAACTTTTCCCATGTTTGATAAGCGGCTGCGGGGCCTTCCATCCAAAATGAAGCAATACGCGACTCCCTTGGCTCACCTGTCACAACACCATTTTGGTCAATAGACTGCCCCTCTTTGAGCCAAATACCTTTATTATTTAGCGCTCTTTTCTGATCAGGTTCAATGAGCCCCAGACAGTGTGGACACTGTAATCGAGCGGCTTTGCTGCCCACTGTTGGGTCATCCCCCTCATTAAAACCCACCATATTTTCTCGAATGGGCAAAAAATATTCCGAACAGTGCGGGCATGGCCAATACCAGCGGCGGCGATCGCCACGATTATAAAGTGACAAAATGCCCGTTGTTGGCGGAGCTTCGTGAGGTGTATTTCGTCGCCACTTACTGTCTGTTATCTCTCGACCAGGGGAGCTTTCAACCAGTGTTTTCCCTGCGGACATGAATGTGGTTGTTCGCTTTGCAGCTAGCGTATAAGCATCCCCTTCACCGTCAACATCTTCGGGAAATCGGTCATAATCCGTTAAAGCAACAAAACGATAATCCGAAGAGGACATGATATTGACGGATGGCCAGCCAATTTTTAAGTAATTTCCTGCCCTAAATGTTTTGTCATGGACGTTATTATCATTTCGGTGTGGGCTTAGTCTTTTAGCCACTTCACGACTAGAGCGAAAGGCTCTGTCTAATCGCTTTTTAGAGTGCTCTCGCGCTTTTTCTTCTGTCATTTGAATGAGAAGAAAATCCGCAGGGTCACACACAATGACATAAACAATCCAACCATCAATTAACCCCAGTGATTTCCCCGTACGAGCTGGACCAACAAATATCACCGAATCATAGCGGCGATCTGAAAGGCAATTCATGGGTTCAATAATATAGGGGGTTAATGAGTCATCCCACGGAATGGAAGAGCCTTCACCCATGGGCACCCGCATGTATTTTTTCACTGCCTGAGCAATTGGCATTCTACGTGGCGCTTTTAGTAAGGATGCAACATCCTTTCTTACTGTTGATGCTGAGGCATAATTTACTGTCATTCGTCAAAATCCTCCGCATCCATCACGCGAGCAGCTAGAATATCCCGTAATTCATCGACAATGATTTGCACCTCAGTGAGCTGTTCAGCATTCCAACCTTTATCTCGCTCTAATTTATCGGGCCATGTATCTAAAACTTGGGTTATTGCTTTAACCAGTACCGCCATTTCCAAATGCACATCGGCAACGGGAACCAGTTGTTTAAGCGTAGTTTCCAACTTAATTCTTTCATTTTCAGACTGATACCAATCCTTTCGCTCTTTAGGTGGCATCAGTGTGGGATCTTGAAGGTTATTTGTATTTACATCGGGGTCGGCACCGAAAAGTATCGGTCCAATATCTCGCAAGGCATAAACGGGATTGCCTCGCACAATATTGGCAATGGGAGTATTTGCATCGAGCAATCGCTTTTTAACTGTTCCGCGATTTAAGCCGAATGCTTCAGCAATCTTAGCCACGCTCCAGTTGTAGGCGTCCCCCAGATTGCTGATGTTGGACATTGACACCTCACTCTGTCAGGTGAAAACTGATATTTTTATTTATTATCAGATAGATATAACACATTGAGGTGACAACTCTTTTTAAAAATTGTCACCTCAATGTCGATATTTGCAAATTAAATCAAAAGGTTAAATCACCTGCTGCTGACAGCATGAAAAATTGAAAACGAGCCGTTTTCCGCGCGCATGCCGCCTCGTGGTAAGGGTACCCCCTCAGGAGTACCTTTTGAATTATGCGTAAAATTAATCAATCTAATGAGTTTAAGGTTTCTTTGGTGGCGAGAGTGACTTGGAATTGCTAGACCACTTGGGTTGATACCCTTTAACATTTGTATCGCCATCATTTAGTTGCTTGTCCAGTTGTTCTCTGAATTGATTAGGATTATTAAAACCTTGACTGCCCATACATTACCTCACTGTGCGCCCACAAAGCTTTAGATTTAGCTGTCTCAGGTTTTCAGCGATTGCCCTAGCCTACCGCTGTGTAGGCTTTTTTTTATTTGCATACGCGTTTTTCAATATTCTTTTCCGTATTTCGTAACAATTTATACCTAGATTATTTAACTTGTGTTGGTATCATGCGCACGCCCTTACGACATTTGGGTATTCATAATCAAAAATTAGTTCAATAAACTAAATAAATCCTTTCCCCTTTTCGCAAAAGGGGATTTTTTTATTACAACTAACCTAATTTAGCCCGCACAAGGCAATCTTTAGCCTAAAGTAACTTGCGAGGCCCAGCTGACTTATCGGTATCATCTGGTAACAACTCATCCATCTGTTGATGGCTTCTGTAATTGCCTCAAACAAAAAAGCCACCAGCTATTAACTGATGGCTTAAATATATAATTCAAATAACAAATATATTATGAATGTATTCTTATTTTGATGCTTAAGAACGTGTAATCATCAATAATATCTTTTTCAATTCTTCGTCTTAAGCTAGCTGAGAATGCAGATGGTAATCCCATTGTTCTCTCCGAAAATCTAGGTCTTGATTCCCAGTGTTTGTATGCTCCATCTGACATTAAAGTTAATATAACATTTTCCTTATCAGCAATATCCAAGATATTTTTATCAAAAGAGTCATATTGCAATTCTATGTCATTAGATAGAGCTGCTGTAAGAATAGTTGATAACCTTTCCTTATGATTCCGAAGGTTTCTCATACTGTGCTCACCAGAGTCTAATAGCTCTTGATACTTTGTATGATCTTTAGTTAGTTGGATTAATTTATTTTCATTTTTAAAATAAAGTCGGCAATCACCTACATGACCCACGTGGATCACTGAGTTTACTATATGCACAATTGTTAGTGTAGTTGCCACACTAAAACCAAACTTATTTATAGCTTCTTTAGCGTAAATGAACGCTTTATCTATATTGAAATTTGGTTCCGCAATTAGCTTTTGGATTGCTTGTATTGCACTTTTTGAGGCTAAATCAGCATGCTCTGTCGATCCAACCCCATCTGCTATAGCAAAGACAATATTTGAGTCATAATCGTATGTAGGAGGTAAGAAATAATCCTCATTTACAAGCTTGCCCTTAGCTGCCTCACTGAAACAGGATATGTCAATTATTCTATTCACGGCGCTACCCCCATAGCTTTACAGAAATCAACTAACAATTCATTAGCATCTACATACCTATTTTCTGGCCAATGCTCCCTACACTTTGATATGACTTTTTTTAGTTTGTCAGTGCGATCACTTGAATATATATCACTAATAACTTGCCCTATGGCAAAAATATCTGATTGGACTGAAAACAAACCACTTTCCGTTATTTCTGGAGCTCTATATCCATCAGTTCCCATTCCATTTGGTTGAAATTTTGTTTTTATTTCAGCTCTAACCTGATTTAAATCCTTAACTAACCCAAAGTCACTGATTTTATATCTTCCATCACTGTATTGAAGAATATTTGCAGGCTTTAAGTCTCTATGAACGTATTCATGGTCATGTATGGTCTTAATGCCCAGAATTATTTGTATCACTGACTTAATTTTATCTTCAGCTGACATGCCAGCCTTAATAGCCTCGACCAAGTTACAATCAGCTTTCTCCATAACAAAATAAGGTTTGTCTCCAGCTGTACTGAACAGCACTATTGGCGCTATGGAATCATAATTAATTCGATTAAGAGTACACTGTGTTTTGATCTCAACTAAAAACCTTTCCCTCAAATCAGCAATTTCTTTTAACTTTGTATTGTTATTTTCTGGTGATGGGGAGAAATACTTTCTTGCGTATCTTTTTGAGTGTGTTTTTTGCAAGTTGTATACATTAACCTCATAAACCTCCCCAAAGCCTCCGCGCCCTAACCTTTGCAAATCCTCTAAAAAATAATTGCCACATTGATCCACATTAAGTCCTCAAATAAGAAGCTACGGGATTATGAGAGTCAATCTCGTCCTGAGCTAGTACAAATCACCATAATTTAACTTTATGATACTAGGCTTGGAGGGTATAGAGAATAGTTAATTTATTTAATATTGACTCGGTTCTAATTATATTTTGAATAGGAATTGAGGCTAGATTACTCCTCCCTACTCCGTTCAATCCCTCGAATAGCTTTTAATTGCTCATTGGCCTTATCTAACGCTGATAATAAAGGGTCAATCCATAGCACCGCTTGGCAATAAGTTAAGGTGCTGGTGCTGGTGGTAGTGGTACTAGTACTGGCTCGGTTAACGTTTTGGGGATCGGCGTACATTGACCGTAATTCGTAGGTATACTTGAGCAACCCATCAGCAATAGGCTGAGGCACAGGCAAATCACAAGTAAGCTCTTTTTTGAGTATTTCTCGATATTCAATGACTTTCTCCTGTGATTTGGCTTCTGCCTGAATGCCATGGCGATAAGCTGTGGTAGCTATTTGATTAAACCGATTGAATTGAAGCGACTGAGTAGCAATGATTTTGCTTTTCTTAAAGTTGTCATCTTTCAACAGTGAATTGCTTTCATGTTCAGTGACAGCCCACCAGCCTAGACCGACAACCATAATAAATAACCAGAATGAATTATCTATCTTCATAAGTTCACCTGCCTACCCTTATAGTGGTCGATAGCTTTTTGGCAGCGCTTTTCTAAGCTTACCTTATCAATACTGCAGGTATCGTCTCTGAGTACATATACGCCAGTTGCCAAGTGGATGGGGATTCCGATAATGAAAGCGGATATGCATAAGCGAACTCGCCAAGGCATACGGCTTTTTCTACTTCTCGTCTTGTCATTAACCCTTTCCATTTGACACCCCCAGCATATATCCAACGTTTAAGTTCATTACATGCGCCAGCTTGGTCACCAGCATTAAGTTTTTTAAGTAACGTAGAGCGCGAGAAAGCGCCTGTTCCGACGTTATATGTAAATGAGTACAGTGCAGCCCTTGTGTAATCAGGGATATCAACCTTAATTAAAGGATTCACGGCCTTAGCGACAATTGCCAAGTCTTTTTCTAACAGAGCATCACACTCGGCTTTTGTGTAGGTTTTTGTGGGGATAATGTCAGAGCCTGTATGCCCGTAACACACGGTAAGAACTCCAACTACATCACGGTAAGGTTTGGCCTCGTACCCCTCGAATTCTGTAACCATTGCAACAGTTAAAGCCATCAGTCCACCACCAGCTGCAGCGGCAATTTTTATTTTATTTGGTATTTTTGCCACTGTTAGCCTCTCTTAATTTGAATTCTTTCCGTTTGTAGTACCAATTCACCAAGAAGGTAGCGACAGTACATATAATCCCGATGAGCACCGCCCATTGATCTAGAGATAATGCCCCTGCCGCTGTGGTAATCACTCCGAGAGCATAAGAAAAAGGGCTTGAGTATTTTTCGTGCATACGCATATCCACCCCCTTCGGAGTGTTCCGTTAATTGTGATTGTGGGAATTTCTGTTTTTTCGCCCTCATTTGAGGGGATAAAATAAGAAGTGATGCCTGATTTAGCTCAGGCTGGCTGCTGTAAGCCACTACAGCTTTTGTCGCTCTGTATTCTGCTCTATTTCTAACTTAGTTTGCTCAAATCGCTCAGTTTCAAGCTCTACCCCAATAACACGACGATTAAGTTTTAATGCCGCTTTTATTGTGGCGCCAGAACCCATGAAGAAATCAGCCACTACATCACCCTCGCGGCTACTACTATTAATAATGTGTTCCATCATCGCTGAAGGTTTTTCACATGGATGTTTGCCCGGGTAGTATTGTACAGGTGGATATACCCACACATCTGTATAAGGAACATCAACGGTCACGGAGAAAGGACGGCGTAATAGTTTGTATTGCTGAGATAATTCATGATATTCGCGCCTTAGTAGTTTTTGTTCACTAACTAAATCAGCGTGCTGGCGGCTTAATGGATTGTCGCTGAACTGTTTTACCGCTACTTTGTTAAATAGCTCTTGTAGCTTCAAGTAGTCTGATTCGTTTGGTAATTGCCATTGACTATACCCAAACCAGTGCGATGCCATTTGCTTTCCAGTCGCCTGATGTATTTCCTTAGCTGTTATACCTAATGAGTCCCTTGCTTGTTTAAAGTACTCAATTAATGGCCTCAGCGTGTTTTCTTTCAATTCTCTGCGCCGCTGAAGATAACCACTACTTTTACCCTTATAGGGGCTTTGATAGTGTTCAGCAAACAAGATCCGCTCTGTCGCTGGGAAATAACTTCTCAGACTTTCTTTGTTTTGTCGTCGCCATGGTCCTGATGGTTTAGCCCATATGATGTGATTTAAAACGTCGAACCGCTCACGCACTAATATTTCCGTATCAGCCGCCAGCTTTGAGCCACAAAACATATATAAGCTGCCGTTTGGCTTCAGAACGCGCCAAAATTCCGCAAGTATTTCATCAAGCCACGATAAATATGCAGTGACATTTTCCCACTGATTATCCCAACTACACGCTTTTACTTGAAAGTATGGCGGGTCAGTTGCGATTAAATCAATACAATTATCGGGAAGTGTTTTTATGTAGCTGAGTGAGTCATCATTGACTAAATTGACACTGTTTAAATTTACAGTATTTTTCATAGATCATGGAAACCTTTTTTGATAAGCTCCACCATGCTTTGTGCACATAAGCAGTGGGCTTTAGTTTGTCCGTGATCTACCGGAACGGGCGAATGACTGTAAGAGTGCTACCAACACTTTTACAGTCGCCCATTTTCACAGTACTAGATATTTTGAAATGTATTTTCTTCGATGTTTTCTTTGATTAATCCCGCTATCGCTAGTTGCGTTAATATCAACTGACAGCGTGATTTTGCTAATTCAGTGTAACCTGAGATTTCTTCTATTGTCGCCCACCAGGAGTGCGGAACAACCTCTAAAACTATCTTTGCCTCTTCTGTGATATCACTCTGTTTTAACATGATATTTTTAAACCTTTGGTCAGTTATTGTGCATAACTACACATGTAACTCTGAGCAAAGGTAACAGCAAGTTCTATTTGCTTATAACGCAAAAACCCTGCACAAATGGCAAGGTTTCATTCTATAAGTTCGGTTACAACGTATTCACTCTTATCACAATAACATCGAATTTGCGTAGCGCACTAATACTTTTTTACTATCTATCGCTTTTACTTTGTTAATAACCTCAGAGTCCATTTCTAGGGTTACACCCAGCATGGCTAAGCAACCATCCACAAAGCCTTCAGCAACTTGCATCATTTGCCTAATTCGCCCCTCACTCATTTTCCATTCCTTAGCAATATTGCGTTTTGACACCCCATAAAGGTAATGCAAAACAATTAATTCTAGCTCTTCCTCTTTTCTTACCTGCCGTAGCTTCGCAATAACACTATCAATAATTATCCCATCATCATCACTACATGATTCTCTTGCTGGTTCTTTGTTTGCAATTAGGCCTTTAAAGCCCGCAGCAATATGGGAATAATCGATTCCCGGATTATCACTCGTCCAACCTGCCCATTTTTGTAAAACCAACTGAATATCTCTCATGCAAAAAGTCTCCTGCGTTCCGCACAACGCATTAACCGAAAACACCCAGACCGATAGACCGATCTAGAAATTTAAATAACAAAATAATTTGGCTTCCATGCTCCCGCTCCCACCCATTTGGATCTTTATGTAACTCGCTGTGGTGAATACGACACAATGGAATAGTGAACAAGTCATGGGCTTTAGTGCCTGTTCCACCTTGCCCGTAACCGATTAAATGGTGAGCATCATCCACTGTGGCGCCACAAACACAACACGGCTGTGATTTAACCCACTGTAGGTATTTATCATTTGTCCAGCGCAGTAGTTTTGGCTTTTTCATGAAACTAGCTGGTGGCTCGGGATCGATGGTTAAATTTAATACAGGTTTTGATACCCGTTCATCACCAGCTACGCCGCTGAGGTATTGGTCAGAAAGAGAGATAAGGCCTGATGGTTTATGCTTTAGCTCCTCAGGTAAAGTCATGAGCAACATTCTTCCATTGAATGTATTTAAATGTGCTCCTGGTCTAAATATCACCGCGCTAAGCTCAGGTATTAATATTGGAGTTAATATCCATTGGTGGCTCATGATATTTTCTCCAATTCTGCATTGAGGGGCCTTATCTCAATTTCAAATCGACCACCTTTAACTACCTCACACCAAGTGATATCAACATGCTTAACTTGCTCATCGTCTTTCCAAATATTGGCATGGGTTATGGCGTCAAATGGTGCTTTTAGATAGTTATCAATATCCCTTCTGTGATAAGTGGGTGGGAACATCTTCACAATGACGGATACATTTTCAGTAATTACCCTAGGCCTTGGCCTTAATTGAGTATAAATAGCAGCTATTGCACTAGCCCGAAATGCACGCCCCTTTGCACTGATTAACGTTTTACCGTTTATGTTCCGCCAGCAAGCATTAACACTTGGAGGGAATGGGAGTATTAATGTAATTGAAGAATTCATTTTGATACCACCTCATTCCATAATTTTACAGCTTCAGTTCTATCGTTTACTGCAGGGCTTTTTTTTCCGCAGCTATGACAATAAACATAAAACCAAGTGCGATATTCTAGGGTTTGAATGTGCAGATCTTCACTGCCGCATTTGCATTGATGGATTTCTGGCATTTTATTTTTCATCCAACCTTCCCCTCATGCTGAAGCTTTTTATTTTCAATAAACATTAAATCTGTTCTGGCGCTTCGCAATCTGGCTTTAGTGTTCTTTTCTTCCCTCAAAAGCCCATCGACTGATTTGCGCAGTTCGTCACGCTTATTTAATAATTCACTCATACCTCGGATTACTGACTCGGCATTATTCGCCCTAGCTAACAGAACATCAAAAGCCTCGACAACACAGCCACAATCGTTGCATTCAACTGTTCTATGCTCTTCATCGATAACTAGTGAATGATGCTTACAGTACATTTGCTGTCTGCTTTTTCTTCCCTTTACTTCCGTGTCGATAGTGGGAATTGCATCACTAGGCGCTTTGAATTGAATAACATTATCATCTGCACTCATGGCCTCACCCCCGCCAGTAACTGATCTAACTGTTTAAGTGATTGATTCCCCATATCGCCTACGTAAGCTTTTTCAACAACTTTAATGCCACACTCGAATTGAGGCTCAGGCTCGCACTTCTTGATTTCGTCTACTTTTTTAGGCTTAGCTGGTGGCTGCGCTTTAAGCTGTGCTTTAAGCTTTGCCTTGGCTTTAATAGCTTTCTGGCGCTCTTTTTCTTTCCTCTCTTTCTCAATTGACTGTTTTAGTTTGGTGATAGCATATGGCGTCACTTGATAATGGCTTATTGCGTGACCCTTACCGTCCTTCTTCATTTCACCAAGGTAATTGACACACCCAAGATCAATTAGGATGACAAGCATTCTTCTGGATAATAACTTGTGGTACCCACACATGCTTTTGAGGTGATTTGTGTTAAAGGCGTCGAATTGACGACCCGCTTTAATTATTTCAATGCATTGTTGGTAAGTGTCGACTCTCACGCTGCCACCCCCATTTTTTTAGCTAACCACCTAACCTGCTCTATGAATATCCTGCCTCGCTCCTCTAGATCTTCACGCTGGATATAATCAAATGGTTTCCCATCCCATGTTTTATCGAAAACAACTATTGCCCCAGCAAACATTGCACCAGATGGTTTTTGCTTATCATCGGCTGGGTTAAACCACTTAGGGACGTCAAAACCAATACGCCCAGTAATAAAACAGACATGATCTGCATTTTTCGGCCACCAACTTTCACTTGTTGCTGCTTTCAACAGAAAAACATAGCGACCACCTTTTTCTCTCATTGCAAAAGCGTGGCTCATAATATGACTAACGCCCGTTATGGCTTGCTTTTCATGATATGAACTACGTGAATATGGAGGGTTACCAAAAGCAGCACCACCAGTCTCTTTCAACCTTTCGTACCAGTCTTGAGTTAATGCATTATCTTCTGCTGTATAAAAATTGGGTGCTTTGGTATTTTTACCGTCAGTAAATAAATCAAGCTTGAATAAGCCATATATCGAGCTGATACCCCAGTACAATTCATCGGGTGTACACCACTGATCCCCAATTTCATTAAGCTTATGTCGTGGTTTAGCTTTAAGCGCCTCGAGGCTTTGAATGTATTTATTCATCAGATAGCACCTCGCTGCTGGTGGGATTTAACATACTCGCGCATATGCTTATAACGCAGCTGAACTTGAAAATGGTCAACATGATGATTTAAGTGGCGAAACTTCCTGCAAGTCACTAAATCACGGCGGGATTGATTCCATCTGTTACGAAGCTTGCGAATCGTGCGCCATTTACGTAGCTGCTTGAACATGGCAATCATGCCTAGCACGTCAACGCCATAAATTGTTTTAGTTTCACTACGCATCATGCTGTCACCTCTCTCGCTGCTTGTTCTGCTGCCTGTTGCCAAATGCCTGCCCATGCCTTGCGCCCTACAAAATCAGTCATGCGACGAACGCCCGATTTCCCAGCCAACTCACTTGCAATTTCTTCAATACGATTTTGAGGTTTTGAGCGGGAGCCGATGATCCGTGTAAATGCCTCATCACGCTCAACAGCATCGACTTTAACTTTTTGCTCACCAGCAAGGCGCAATGTGAGGTCATCCCACTGGTTGCGCAGTGTTCTTGGGCACTGAACGTTTTTCCTCCAGAAATCGTCTTGGGTAACACGCTTGTAGAATTGGCAAATTTCTTTGTGACTATGCTCGTCAACACTGACCATCAGGCGAACTTCGTTAGCCCAATCGGTAAAATTAGGCTCCTTAGGAGCTTTAAGCCCTAAGTCTTTGAATACCTCGCACTTGCGGTCAAATAACCATTCGGCGCATTTGAGGTCATTGGCTGAGCCCCATTTTTGGAAGTTAGCGCTGTAAATCACCGCTTCTGGGTAACGATTTAAAAAATCAATTTTTGACTGGTCGCTGGATTCGCTAGAATTCTGCGACGAAGAGTTAGTTACTGATGGATCATGTATTGAAGTTACTGACGGATCGCCCCCAGATTCTGGCGGGTCAAAACGATTATTTTTGATTGATTCTGACGGGACAGATTTTGATGCAACAGATTTTGATGCGTCAGAATCTGAAACGTCAGAAACTGGCGGTTGAGAAAGTGCAGCCATTGCCGCTGAAGCTAATTTATCAACGTTCAATTGATAGATATTACTTGCGTTACGATTACCTTTACGGCGCTTTTCGCTTGATAACCAACCGGCTTTTTCTAAGTTTTTAATAGCGGTACGCACAGTACTTTCACCCGCACCTATTTGCCGGGCAATTGTCGGTACTGATGGCCAACAAACACCATCATCATTTGAAAAGTCAGCGAGACGGGCCATTATCGCAACAGAGGTTATCTTTAAACCTGCACTTGCGCAGCCATCCCATACATAACTTGATAGTTTTACGCTCATGCTGTTACCTACTTAACTTCTGTGTAATATTTTTTGAATTGTTCGAGGGGCTCAAAACAGGGATGCTCATAGTCATCGAGCATGAAAACAACCCGTTGCCTTGGTTTGTCCCACTCAACAACATGGACAATACGGCCTCGCTTATCTCGGAAGTAACGATTAAGGTTTTTATGCTTTTCATTGGACATGATCCCCTCTCCCGCAACTTGCATTAAAATCATCTACCAACCACTCAACAAACTTGTAGTTGGTCTCCTGCCGTCCTTCTGGTACCTTTAGTTCATAGACAAAACGACCATCACGGATAGAAACTCTCACTTGCGTTCTACCGCGTAAATTCGTTACACTGCTCATGCTAGTTACTCCACACAAGTTGTTATTAGCACTCGACGCCTCGGACCGCATATCTGGGGCGTCCCCCTTTCTGAACATGCTCATCATTGTTTAATCCCATAAACCGTTTTTAATGACTCAATAAACCCTGCAGCGTACCCAAACACCTTTGCCAACTTGCGATCTATTGCCTTAATTTCCTCGTCAGTAAGAACTCCATCAGAAATGCTATTTTGAATCAGTACAGATAACGCACCTTGCATAGCGCCAAGATTCATGCGTATTTCAAAGAGTTCGACTGTATCTAAATTCTCAGGCTCAACTTTAGTTGCAGGAACCATCGAGTGACGATCCATGTGATATTCCACCAGCAACTTAGTGCCTGATAATTCCTCAATCGCTTCAAGTTCATCATTTTCAAAGAAACGACAGCCGTTTTTCTCATATAGCTTGTTATTGAAAGTAGTTTCAGAAATACCCAAAGCACCCGCCATCGCTGAACGACCACCAGGGAATGCCTTGCACATTTCTTTTACGACTTCTTTTAATGTTTGTTTGCACATATCTACAATTCCGTTGTTTTGTTGGTAGTTAACTCAGTTAGTTGGTTTTGCTATTGTTTGCCTGTGCCAATTAGCTCATAAAGGTCTGGCCTTATCTCATGAGGTAAAACTGAATTGTTGGTGGCTTTCACAATAGCCATAACCAATCTTGCATCTACGCCACCTCCATGAAGCCAGCGCCAAACTGTTGGTTGGCTAACGCCGCATAAGTCAGCTAGCTTTTTTTGCCCCCCAGCAATATCAATCGCTTTTTGAATTGCTTTGTTTTTCATTTTTTAACCCTTTTAGTATTGTCGTGAGACAAATAATAGCAATGAGTATTAATTTATACAATAGCAATAAGAATTTGATTTTTAATACGCATGACTATAAATTCGCATTCATGAAAACGACACTGTCTGAACGCCTTCAAAAGGCTATGAAATATAGGGGCAATATGACTCAGGGTGCTTTAGCTGAAGCATCGGGTGTTGCTCAACCTACTATCTGGCGTTTAGTTAATGGGAAAGCTAAAGGCTCTGTTAAATTGGTTGATATAGCCAATGCGCTTGGCGTGAATGTTGATTGGTTGGCGAACGGCATTGGAGAAATGGAAGGGCCTAATAACGAGCAAAAATTTAGGTTAGACAAATCTCTTAACATTTCAGTTTGGGATGAGACTGGCGAGACTGACGATTTCGTTTTATCCCCTATGGGCAAGCCATTGCCGTCTTACCGTGCATATGTCCTTAGTCGCAATACAGGGTGCGCTGAGGCACCTAACGGGAGTATTGCTATAGTCGATACAGAGATAACGCCAGGAACGGGGGATCTGGTGATAGCACAGGTCAACAATTCTATTTCTGTATATAAATTTTTAGATGGCGGTAGTCACGGCTTCCTGTCAGTTGATGATAATAGAGTGCCATTGATTGATTTATCCTCTGCACTATTTATCGGTGTAGTTGTCTTTCTTGTTCGTGATTTCAGGAGATAGCTTGTTTTCTTTTTTTTACTAACAAGCACCTCTCTATACTTACCAACCCCATTTCTCACCAAAACTATCACCATCGTCTCATTCCTCTCGAATATAACATTGTAGCTTTTGGTTATTTACTGTGTATTTATACAGTAAATTGTTTTATACTTTATATTCTCAAGTAAAATTTGCAAGAATTATTCTATAAAAATTCTGATAGCCTTTCGTATTATTATAAACATAAAAAAATAATCTCTTTAATTTCAATCAAATACAGTCCATATTAAAACAAATAAAATATACTTATTGCTATAATTAATACTCATTGCTATATTTATTCCATCGAGACAATCATTAGGTGGATATCATGCAAACCAATTCAAATGAACCAATTGTTACTTTTAGTGTGCCAATGTCGCAGGATGATGTACGCGAGTGGATACTGGCAAAGGCTAAACTAATTAATCATCTTAAAAGACTGCAA
This sequence comes from Providencia sp. PROV004, assembly GCF_011045615.1. Lineage (NCBI taxonomy): Bacteria > Pseudomonadati > Pseudomonadota > Gammaproteobacteria > Enterobacterales > Morganellaceae > Providencia > Providencia sp. PROV004. The sequence continues at coordinate 697,582 of NZ_CP042859.1, read as the reverse complement.
GCTGACCGTGATAACAAGCAAGCTGAACTCGAAAAGCTCGACGAAGAAATTGCAGAGTGCATGGATATGTGTGCAGTTACTGTTAGTGCTTGACTGAATTTTAAATGTGTGGGGTATTAGGCATGTGCAATTCTGATAATGGTAAATGCAAGTGCCTAGACGTTAAACAGGCATTACTTAATAAGGTTGAGCAGCTTGAAGGGGCAGCGAAAAGAGGTCGTACATTACGCGAGCTAAATCCAGACATTCCAGCGGAGAAAACAATCTCCGCCGAGCAATGTAACTGGACTCTGAAAAATTGTGCAATGTTTCGTCGGTTTATCGACCGCACTTTTGAATAGCTAGAATGGCCTGAGCTTCCGTGAGGTGAATGTATTCAACGTAAACATCAAGCTCTTCATCTGTAGAGAGATTATAAAAGGTTTCGCCACCTTCGGAATGTAGATTGCCTGTGATGATGTTTCCTTTTTCGACGTCATAACCACCAATAAGTTCAGCAATGGTTATTTCGCCGATTTCATCACGGATAGCAACCCAACCGATACGGTGTTCAATATGAACTATAACGCCTTTTAAGTTACTCATAAAAAATTCTCTTGGTTGTGTAGGGCTTCCAAGAATACCACAGCCGCCTGATGTGGATAAGTTAGTTCAGGCAACCTTATAAATTGTGTGGAGTGTTTAGTATGGGAATGCTTATTTTAACTCGTCGAGTCGGTGAAACTTTAATGATTGGTGATGATATTAAAGTGACTGTTTTGGGGCTTAATGGTAACCAAGTGCGGATTGGTATTGAAGCCCCAAAAGATGTTGCTGTACATCGTGAAGAAATTTATCAGCGTATCTTAGCTGAAAATAGTATTACCACTGCTAGTGATTGACCCTTGTGGTTTTTGGCGGTGTTGTGCCGCCCTTTTTCATAATACATAAGGCCACTGATATTCAGTGTTCATACTAGGTAAATATATTCATTATTTGTCAGTGGTCTTATTTATTGTGTGGAGTTAATTATATTTGAGGAAAAAACAAATGAAACGTTTTCCAATTACTAGCTGTGTTATTTTTAAAGCTGAATTACCCAGCGCTGACGTTTTAGAAAATCATTTAAAAGAATTACTCTTTGTTGATATTTTAGAGTCACATTCTATTAGCTATGGTTTTATTCCGAATAAAATTACAGGTGAATTAGTTACACCAATTGAAGGTGGCTATATTATTACTTTTCGTATTGATGAAAAGATAATCCCTAAAGCGGCTATTGCATTTGAAGTTAATAGGCGTATTGAGAAATTGAAAGAGCAAGGCGCTAATGACTTAAATGAAGCGGAAGTAAAGCGAATAGCTATAGAGGAAATGCTTAAAGTTGCTTTAACTAAAACAAAAATCATCACTGCTCTTTACCATGTTAAAAAAGGTTTTCTTATTGTATCGAGCACTCGCAAACCAGAGCACCAAGCGCTTGTTAGATGTTTAATTAAGGTTTGTGGTTCAGTAAAAACAGAAACAATCCATGTTGATGATGCTAAGAACGGTATAACAACTCGCCTAATTAACTACATAAACAACGAGCCGCCAGCAGACAGCTTTGGAGGGAGATTATATCCTTGTAATTTCTACTTACTGCAAAGGAAAGTTGAGAAGAAATTAGAATCTGTTAAATACGACGCTGAGCTGTGCTATGTTCAACGCGAATTAAGTGAGAGTTTATCAAATGGATTTCGTGTCAGCCTAATGGAATTAGCAACGCTAGATATTGTCTTTAAATTAAGTGATAACTTCGAGTTCAAGGGAATAAAACCAACTAGTGAAGTTTATTGTGATGGAGATAGAGCTTTTCGTCATCGGCATGTAAATTCTTTATTTATGTTTTATATGATAGATACCATCGAGCTATTAATCGAATTATTAAAATACAAAGAAGAATCAGAGTAACTATTTAGCCAACACCAAGGAATTAATTCTCTTTATTAAGAGACGGACTCTTATTATCTAAATTTTGTGTGGAGTATTAATTATGTCTAATGAAATTAAATTTGATGCAGATATATTGCTCGAATCAGTTAACGCCCATGGTGCTGATGGCCATGTTTACAATGACACAAAAAAACGCTTCTTTAATGGCGCTCAAATACATACATCACCAGTAGTTAATATCGATACTTATCTTGCTGATGGTTATATACAAACAGTTAATTCAGTTTACAGAATTATTGTGTAGGGGGTGCATATGTCTATTAAACCTGAATTAGTAGAACGCGATGAACTTGGCTACTGGGCTCACTCTCAAATTCCTGTAAGTGAAGACGGTGAATATTTAAAACAATGGTTTGATAACAATTGCCTTGAAATCTGTAATGTCTATATGGATGGCGATATTGATGAAAGCCACCCAACATTCAAACGCTATTTTATAGATGGTGATTGCGATATCTCAGGGTGGGTACCGAGCAAACCGCAAGGTGATGGTTGGTTTATCGGTGGTATTTTTGAATCAGAAGATGGCCCTGCTTGTTCGTGGCTAAGGCCTGATGTGGCAAAACTAAAGGCAAAATTCCTCAGAGCACATAAAGAAGCTGAAAAAGCTGCATTTGAATATTTCTGCGCCTGTGATGTTGGTGATGAACGGATCCAAGCTAGTGAGGTTTATGAGCGCATTAGAACTGCTACACGCATAGGTGGCTGATATGAAAGAGCGCGGAATTATTTTTAATGCTGAAATGGTACGCGCCATCCTTGATGGCCGTAAAACTCAAATTCGTATAATCATGAAACCACAGCCAAGACCAAATGAAAACGGTGGTACTTGGTGGCCTAGTAATATATGCCAGTCCATGATTAATATCGAAGATATGATGCAGGATAACGAAGGGGTATGGGCTGGCATTGCTGGTATAGCCTGTCCACACGGTGGAGTTGGTGATCGCCTTTGGGTTCGCGAAACTGCTGGATTACAAGTGCGACGCGACTGCCTTGGTGGTACTGGTGAGTTTTTTGTTTATAAAGCAGATAAGCCAAATGCTGTTAGGTATAGAACTGCCTGTGGGACAGATGTTCCTGTTAAATGGCAGTCCCCAGTTAGAATGAAACGTTGCCACTCACGTATCACGCTAGAAATTACTGATGTTCGAGTAGAGCGATTACAAGCAGCTAGCGACGATGATTTTAAAGCCGAGGGATACCCGCTGGAAAGGGCGTTAACTGGCGGTAGTACTGATGCGTTTTGTTGGTTTCGTCACTTATGGGATTCAGTTAGTAAACCTGACTGTAATTATGAAAGTAATCCGTGGGTGTGGGTTATTGAGTTTAAGAGAGTGTGATTATGAATAATAAGATGCTTGAATTAGCCAAAGAATTGAAAGCAGATGCTTTATTAACCCGTAGATATCAAATTGCAAAATGTTCTGTATGGAGTGACCAGTTAATTGATCTGTGTGAGTATGTTGAGAAAATATCTCAAACAAATGAAGAAAGCACTAAATTAATTGAAGCCTTCTGCGCTGACGATGCTGAATGGCATAAGTTACTTGATGCAAGGGAGCAGGAAAACTTAACCTTGATTAGTTTGGTAGTTAAGTTAGCTGATAAATATTCTGAAATGCAAAAAGAATTAGAGCGTATTAATAACTTGCAGCCTGTTTTATTCACTATTGAGGATGGCAGTGGTTGCTTGCACTTTAACCGAGTAACAAAAACGAATGGAGAGGAATTGAGCCACCAGCTTAATATCCTACAAAGAAATAAACCTGAGCAGCAATTCAAAATAGCAAAGCTATACCGCTTGGATAAATAAGGACTAAAAATGAAATATAAACACTTAATGGTAGATCTAGAAGGAATGAGCACACATAACAATGCAGCCATTGTTTCTATTGGTGCAGTCGCTTTTGAACCTTCAACTGGTGAGATTGGGCCTACATTTTACCAAGTTGTCGATTTAAGAAGTTGCGAGCGTGCAGGTCTTCATATCGATGCTGATACCGTCCTTTGGTGGATAAAGCAAAGCGCTGAAGCTAGATCGGAAATTGTTGGTGTTAGTTATGAGTTAGAAGAATCACTAGCCGACCTAAATCTTTTTGCCGAGAGAGTTCTAACTGATGATGTTCAGGTGTGGGGTAATGGCGTTGATTTTGACAATGTTATTTTGCGTAACGCATATGATGCTGTCGGTTTAGATCCGTTCTGGAAACATTGGAACAATCGCTGTGTTAGAACAATTGTAGAGCTAGGCCGTAATGCTGGTATTGATCCTAAGCGTACACTCGAATTTGAAGGAGAACAACACAATGCATTAGCTGATGCAATCCATCAGGCTAAGTATGTGTCTATTATCCACCAGCATTTAATCAAACCAGTTAACGACGATATCTAATTTGTAAATCTGTATGCGGCAGATATGTGGAGGTAATTATGTCTTTTAACAGCATGAGAGATCTTGAAGATGGTGACCAAAATACGAAGCAGTTCATCGTAGTGGCGCCCAATGAATGGGTAACAGAAAAGCTTTTATCAGCTTGTACTGGTTACTCAATTCGCAAGATCCGTAGCTTTAGAGAGAAGTCTTGGAGACAAGGTAAAGAATGGTTGTTTGTCGCTACAGATGGCACACCAAAAGACAATAGCGGAATTGCATATAACTTACCCAATATTAATAAATGGATAGCCATGCAAAACAAATCACAACCTCGCTATGAAAGGAAAAAAACGCCTGCTCCATTCTTTCCTGCTACTGGGTCTTAATAACTCTTGTTGCTAAAAGGAAAGTTAACATGTCAAAAAGTATCGTGTACCCAACCGGTGTTGAAAACCATGGTGGTTTTCTCAGGATCTGGTTCATATATCAAGGTAAGCGATACAGGGAAGCTACTGGATTGCCTGACACCTCGAAAAATAGAAAGCAAGCAGGGGAAATAAGGCAATCTGTTCAGTACGAAATAAGAAGTGGCATATTTGATTATTATCATCGTTTCCCTGAATCTAAAAATGCCGGAAATTTTTCAACTAAAACCGTTAAACAAATAACCGTCAAAGATATGTTTAGTAAATGGCTCGAACTAAAAAAGCCAGAAATATCACTTAACACATATAATCGTTATATTTGTAAATTAGATACATGTGCAATGATCTTAGGAGAAAAGAAGCACATTGATGCAATAACTCAGGAAAATTTACTCTTTCTTAGAAACGAGTTACTTACAGGTAATCACAGGCCAGCGCGTCAAAGGAAGGTAATTAAAAAAGGCCGAACAGTTGCTACCGTAAACGATTATATTGTTTGTATCAAAGGTGTTCTGCGGTTTGCTTATGAAAACGGGTATATTGATAAAGATCCAACGACTTCCATTAAAAAATTAAAGAAGTCGAGAACGCCCCCAGATCCATTTAGCCAAGATGAATTTGGTCGATTTATTGAAGCCTGTACCAACTTACAATCTAAAAACTTATGGACAGTAGCCTTTTACACAGGCATACGCCCCGGAGAATTATCCGCACTCGCATGGGAAGATGTTGACTTAGATGCAGGAACAATTACAGTGAGACGCAATTGGACGGCTGCAAAGCAATATACCTTACCCAAAACTAATGCGGGAACTGACAGGGTTATTGTTTTACTCGAGCCGGCAATAAATGCATTAAAAGCTCAAATGCCATTAACGTACATGCGAGAATCGGTTAAAGTTGACGTCCGTCTGCGAGAGTTTGGTAAAATACGTAAAGATAAATGCACTTTTATATTTGATCCTAGTATCAATGCTCGCGGTTATGCGATTAAAAGCGGTCGGTATTCCACAACAACTCTTGGAGATATGTGGGATAGAACGATTAAAAAGGCTAAAATAAGACATCGAAACGCATATCAAACAAGGCATACTTATGCTTGTTGGATGCTTTCTGCAGGTGCTAACCCATCATTTTTAGCAACACAAATGGGGCACAGTTCAGCACAAATGATTTTTACGGTTTATGGTGATTGGATGCCTGAGAATAATAATGATCAGGTAGAAATGCTAAATTCAAAGCTTTCTAATAATGCCCCATCCATGCCCCATAAATTAAAGGTTGTTTAACTTTTTGCTTATAAAACAAAAGGAAAAGTAAATTGGCTCAATACGTTTATAGTATGTATCGGGTTGGAAAAATTGTTCCACCGAAACGTCATATTTTAAAAAATATCTCTCTGAGCTTCTTTCCGGGGGCTAAGATCGGTGTTTTAGGTCTTAATGGTGCAGGTAAATCAACATTACTGCGTATTATGGCAGGTATTGATACCGATATCGAAGGCGAAGCACGTCCACAACCTGGTTTGAAAATCGGCTATCTTCCGCAAGAACCTAAGTTAAATCTTGAACATACTGTCCGTGAAGCCGTTGAAGAAGCGGTTAGCGAAGTCAAAAATGCATTAACTCGTTTAGATGAAGTTTATGCAGCTTACGCGGAAGAAGGTGCAGATTTCGATAAACTCGCGAAAGAGCAAGGCGAGTTAGAAGCGATTATTTCCGCACAAGATGGCCATAATTTAGATAACCAATTAGAGCGTGCGGCGGATGCACTGCGCCTACCCGCTTGGGATGCTAAAATCGAAAACCTCTCTGGGGGTGAACGCCGTCGTGTGGCAATTTGCCGCTTACTACTCGAAAAACCCGATATGCTACTGCTCGATGAGCCAACCAACCACTTAGATGCTGAGTCTGTTGCTTGGTTAGAGCGTTTCTTACACGATTACGAAGGGACTGTTGTGGCTATCACGCATGACCGTTACTTCTTAGATAACGTTGCGGGTTGGATCCTCGAACTTGACCGTGGTGAAGGTATTCCTTGGGAAGGTAACTACTCTTCTTGGCTTGAGCAAAAAGATGAGCGTTTGGCGCAAGAAGCCTCTACAGAAGCCGCTCGCCGTAAGTCTATCGAAAAAGAACTTGAGTGGATCCGCCAAAATCCAAAAGGCCGTCAAGCTAAAGGTAAAGCGCGTTTGGCTCGCTTTGAAGAACTCAATAGCGTTGAATATCAAAAACGTAACGAAACTAGCGAACTGTTTATTCCACCTGGACCGCGTTTAGGGGATAAAGTTATCGAGGTTGAAAACCTAAGTAAATCTTATGGTGACCGCGTTCTGATTGATAACCTGAATTTCTCAATCCCGAAAGGGGCAATAGTCGGGATTATCGGCCCTAACGGTGCGGGTAAATCCACCCTGTTCCGTATGATTTCAGGCCAAGAGCAACCGGATTCCGGCTCAATCACGTTAGGTGATACCGTAAAAATTGCCTCTGTTGACCAGTTCCGTGATGCGATGGATGACAGCAAAACTGTCTGGGAAGAAATTTCTAACGGCCAAGATATCATGCGTATTGGTAACTTTGAAATTCCAAGCCGTGCCTATGTGGGTCGTTTTAACTTTAAAGGCGTGGACCAAGGTAAACGTGTTGGTGAGTTATCAGGTGGTGAACGCGGCCGTTTACACTTAGCTAAATTACTGCAAGTGGGCGGTAACGTCCTGTTACTCGATGAACCAACCAACGACCTCGACGTTGAAACTTTACGTGCCCTGGAAAACGCCCTGTTAGAGTTCCCAGGCTGTGCCATGGTTATTTCCCATGACCGTTGGTTCCTTGACCGTATTGCAACCCATATTATTGATTACCAAGACGAAGGTAATATTACGTTCTTCGAAGGTAACTTCTCTGAATATGAAGATTACAAAAAACGGACGTTAGGCGCGGAAGCGTTGCAGCCACATCGTATGAAGTATAAGCGTATGACCAAATAATCCCTGTCATAATTTAGAATTATAGCGGTGTTGGCTGCGCTCGTGAGCTCTAGTCACATACTGGTGTATGCTCCTAGGGACTCACTCTCTTGTCGCCTACCTATAATTCAAATTATTTAAGGGATCGATATCATATAGATAGAATCAAAACGGCATCATTCGATGCCGTTTTTTATTGGGTGACTTTATTTATAAGTCATCCAACATCAGTAACTGCTGAACAAGGGTGACACACTCTAAGAAGCGTGTGTCATAATCTGAGGATTCTACACGCACAAATTCAATATTGTTTTTCTTCAGCATTTCAATGAGTAAGCCTTGGAACGCTTTCCGGTCTTTATCACTCCCCAAGCTTCTTAAACCATCAGCTACCCAAGGAGTGTTATTCTCTAAAACTATGACTAAATCGAATCGGTATTCGTCTATCAATGCCTGAACAAATGGATGCTCTTTGCCTTCATAGCGCAAACAAAAGGCTTGAGTCGTGACAAAGTCGGTATCAATAAATGCGACTTTATTAGCATATTTTACTGCAAAATCAATATATTGAGCGTGTCCTAAGGCGATTTTGTCGTAGTCAGAATATTGCAATGCCATCTCATCGCCACCTAAGTGGCTAAACACATAGTCTCGGCCATATTCCCATGCGCTGGATGTATTGAAAATATTCGCTAACTTATTGACTAACGTAGACTTACCACTCGATTCACCGCCTAAAATCGCCACTTTACGCACGAAGAAGGGTTTGACTTCCGTTGGGATATATTCCCAATAACGAAACGGCGCTTGGCGAATTTGGTTACCGCTAATATTCATAAACGTACGTTCAGGGTCAATCAAAATGGTTTCGATACCTAAATATTTTTTATAGCGCGGAGCGTCATTCGCTTCCCCTGAATAAATAAAACTTGGGTTAATATTATGCTTTTTCAAAAAGCCTTTCATTCCATCACTCCACACTTCCCAACCGTGTGGATACGGCTCTATGCCATTTTCATCAAATGAGTGAATATGAATATTTTTTTGATATTTAAAGGTTTGTAATAACCACCGTAAACGGTCGCTTACTGTGGGCTGTTGAGACATAGAACTGTTAATAAACAAGTCCTTATCACGGGGTTCATCGTGGCAGAGAATGACATGAAGCTCATCCACTTGGCTGCACGCCCGTTGAATCAAATAAATATGCCCAGTATGTAATGGATAAAATTTGCCGAACACTACCCCAATCGTTTTTTGCTGATTGGGGTATTCAAGACCTAAAAAGCGATGAAGAGCCGCAATTTTTTGTGCGCTAGGGCTTTTAATTTTGTCGTTAATCAACTGGCTGAGATAGCCTTTGGTCATATCTGTCGCATCCGCAACTTGCTGGAGCGTGTAACCCGCCCGTTTAATTGCGTTTTTAAGATAGTCAAATTCAGCCATGTATTTTCCTTTTACCCTAAATTAAAAGCTTATAATTCATCCAAAATACTTAATGCGTCTGCTAATTTCTTCACGCCATACACTTTCATGTCCGGAGGTGATTTTTTGGGCATATTCGCATGAGGGACAATAGCGCGTTTAAAACCATGTTTTGCTGCTTCAGAGATACGTTCTTGCCCACTTGGAACTGGACGAATTTCCCCTGCCAGCCCAACTTCACCAAATACCACAAGGTCTCTAGGTAACGGACGATCACGAAAACTAGAAACAAGGGACAGCAATAGTGCTAAGTCAGCACTGGTTTCGGTGACTTTAACGCCCCCCACGACGTTAACAAAAACGTCTTGGTCTGACATTTGCAAACCACCGTGGCGGTGTAATACGGCCAATAAAATGGCTAAACGGTTTTGTTCAAGCCCGACCGCAACACGCCGTGGATTCGACATCATAGAATGGTCGACAAGCGCTTGGATTTCCACCAGCAGCGGTCTTGTCCCCTCCCAAACTACCATTACCGAACTACCTGATGTGATTTCATCACCACGGCTTAAGAAGATTGCTGAGGGGTTACTGACTTCTTTAAGCCCTTGTTCTGTCATGGCAAACACACCTAATTCATTGACTGCTCCGAAACGGTTCTTATGACTACGCAAAGTACGGAAGCGGTTATCCGCATCGCCATCTAGCATAATAGAGCAATCAATACAGTGTTCGAGGACTTTAGGGCCTGCCAATGAGCCATCTTTGGTGACGTGACCGACCATAATGATGGCCACACCACGGGTTTTCGCAAAACGGGTAAGATAAGCCGCGGTTTCCCTAACTTGTGCCACACTGCCCGGGGAAGATTGGATATCCGCCATATGCATCACTTGGATAGAGTCAATCACCATCAATTTGGGCTGCTCTTGCTCCGCAGTTAAGCAAATTTGCTCAATACTGGTTTCTGACAGCATATTGAGTGAGTCGGTCGGTAGCCCTAAGCGGTGCGCTCGCATCGCCACTTGTTGAAGAGACTCTTCTCCTGTGACATACAGAGTTTTCATTTCACGGGACAACAAACACATGGTTTGCAACAATAAGGTACTTTTACCCGCTCCGGGGTTCCCCCCAATGAGGATGGCACTCCCAGGTACGACTCCGCCACCGAGCACGCGGTCAAACTCTTTAAATCCTGTAGTAAAACGAGGCAGTTCTTCGAGGCTGATTTCAGATAATTTCTGAACCTTACTGACCCCAGCCGCATTTCCTGCATAGCCCGTTAAGCGGTCAGTACGCGATGAAGAGCTTGTTGAGGCCAGACGCACTTCCGTAATGGTATTCCATGCATGGCACGCACTACATTGCCCTTGCCAACGCGGATAATCTGCCCCGCAATCATTACAGACAAACGCCCTTTTAACCCCTTTTGCCACAGCAAACTCCTCTTAAAATTCAATTTTGTTCTTATTTCTTATTTTTATAACATTTCAACCCTATACGCTAAATAGTTCGATATTGTAGGTAGGCGGCAAGCTTAGTTATCCCTAGGAGCATACATCAGTATGTGACTAGGGTGATTAAGTGCAGCCAACACTGCCACAGCACAAACCATAAAATATCGATATCAATATTCAAAATAGTTCGGGTTGTGGCTAGGCGGCAAAAGAGGATGTCTTGGGGAGCATACACAAGTATGTGACCCAAGCAGCCGAGTGCAGCCAACACCACCACAGCACGAAATATGAAGAATATTTAGCGTTCTTCGTGTTTGAGGCCCCCGCTCAACACACACATCACCCCCATCAGATCTGCATGACGAATAGCGACCTTCGCCCTTGCGTACACCTTTGGTTTCGCATGATACGCAATACCCAGCCCCGCTTTACGGATCATCTTCAGGTCATTTGCCCCATCACCGATCGCCACCGTTTGTTCAATGGGAATTTCCAGTTTTTCAGCCAATTTAACCAAGGTTTGCGCTTTATATTTCGCATCTACAATTGGGCCTTTAACTTTGCCCGTTAACTTGCCATTTTTGACTTCAAGTTGATTAGCAACCGCCGCCACAAGTTTCAATCGCTGTTGCAAGTTATTAGCAAAGAAAGTAAAACCACCGGATGCTATCGCAATGTGCCAATTCATTGCTTGTAACTTACGTACGAGATTCGTTAAGCCTGGCATTAAAGGCAATGTTTCCATCACTTGATCAAGAATAGCGGCATCAGCGCCTTCAAGTAAGCTAACTCTTGCTCGTAAACTTTCGGTAAAATCGAGCTCCCCTAACATGGCTCGCTCGGTCACTTCTGCAACCTGCTCTCCCACCCCTGCTAAGCGAGCAATTTCATCGATACATTCAATCTGAATGGCTGTCGAGTCCATATCCATCAGTAATAGGCCCGGTGAACGCAAACGTGGTATTTGCCCTAATGGCACCACATCTAATAAACATTCGTCAGCGAGTTTTTTAATTCGCGGTGTAATACTCCCGGCAATTCTGACCACTTGGTAGTCATCAATACGCCACGAGGAGACAATTACGATAGCGATCCCTAATCGCTGTTGGAAATTACTGATCCGCGCTTTATCTAAGCCACGGCCATATAGTAACCACCCACTGTCACCTGCACGATAATCCAATGGCATCACTTCTTCACCACTTAACGACAATGGCAACCCCGGCCATTTTTGGATTTCGTCGGGTAGATAACAATAGGTCAAACTCGTTGACATGAAAATTAGCTCCTGTAATCGAAAAAACTTTTTTATAATGATAAGTTGCGAGCAGCCGAACGAAGCCACTATACTAAATTTTAAGGCTTGGTGACCTTATGTGTTTACTGCTAAAACTGAAGATAATCCCATACTACCTGAAGTATAACGACATTTTTATACTCAAAATAAGTCGAGAGCACCAATAAAGCAATGAAACTTACCTTTAGGCTCCACAAAACAGTGATTATCGTTATCTGCATTGCGCTGGTAACCTTACTGATGCATGGTATTTCTTATTTAGGAAATAGCCAAAACCAAGGCAGAATTGAGCAATTTAAACAATTGACCTATGTTCTTGCTGAACAAGTCGCCTTCAGCTTATCTGATTATATTGTTCCAGGCAGTAAAGATTTTAACTTAGAGCGCATTAATGCCAATTTAAATAACGTGGTGAAAGATAGGTATATTTTAGATGCCAGTATCTATACCGCTAGCGGCACATTGGTCACTCAAGTTGGTGAACCTACCACGGTAAAAGAACGTCTCGCGATAGATGACAGCTCATCACTACAAAACTTTCAATACCAGCTTGTTGTTCCCATTCAAGGAACAAAAGAGCCAAAAGGCTATTTACGCTTGACGATTGATACAGAGCTCCTTTCAGCCGAAATTCAACAAGCAGATAACAGTACCAATGTATTACGAATTTTTATTCTACTCTCCTTGTGTATTGGTTTCGTTTTAGCAAATACATTACTGCGTTTAAAGAAAAAGAAAGGTCACAAACAAGCCCCTCCGTTAGTCATTAATACAGAGGAAAATCAAGATGATAATGGAGATGACAACAGTAATGAAGATGGCAAGCAAGAGAACAAAGGAACGCCAGCTACTAAACCAGCACGTTTGAAACGAAAGAAAGAACCTCGACCTTATCGCCCTAAACGGCCTGCCTCAAAAAATAAGCCAAATTCATCTGATAAATAGCCCTAAAAAGGGCTATTGAGTTAAATTTAAATAGAAGTTGTGTCGAACACGATTGGCGCAATAAACTCGACCCGACCATCGACTAGCAATGTTTCTGGCGGGGTAGGAAAAGGCGCAGCACGTGAAATTGTCGCCAACGCTTCTTTATCCAATATTTTCGTACCGGATGAATTCAATAAACTGGCGGCAATCACTTGGCCCCGACTATCCAAAACTACTTTTATATGAGAAACCCCTGTTGAGCGGTAACGCAGTGCAGCACGCGGATAGCGTTTGGTTTTAGCTATCCGCTGATGAACCTCACTTTGCCAACCTTGGTGCCCACTCACTGCCGCAGACGCATTACTGGAAAAATTCGCACTGCTACTGGATTCGCTCCCTGATGCAGGGGCGGAAGTGACCGTCGACTCCTGCGTGGTAACAGGTGCTTCGTCGATGACTTTTTTCTCTTGTGGAATTTTCTTTTTCGGTGGTCGTTTTTTCTCACTGACTTTCGTCAATGTGCCATTATCTACAATCGCAGTTTCAGGTAATTTATCCACCTTTTCAACGACTTCAGGTAATGATTCCTCACGTGTCGTCATTTGTTGTTTAGGGGCATGATTGATTTCAGGCTCAGCCTGCTGTTCAAGCTGATAAACACCCAGCTGCAACGAGATTGCTGGTGGTAATACCCCGGTCTTAGGAATTGAAGAGGTAAACCATCCAATAAAAATGATTGCCAGTGTTCCATGGAAAAGACAACTTAAAACCAAACCGCCTAGTGGACGGAAAATCGGGCGCTCTAACTGACCCGTCATACTGCTCATATTCTGCCTCACGACTTTATTTTTTGCAGATTATAGGCATAATACAAACAAAAATGATATTCATTATTATTAGTAAAAACACAATTATTAAAATAACTTATTGATTTAAATAATAAAGTAATCTGAGCAGATTATTAATCAGCACAACTGTGCTCTTTTATGACATTAACACCAGTAAAATGACTATTGATAAATCTCTTGCCCGTAAAATTAGCGGTGCGTATCAGTCAACATATAGCCAACTTGTGCGCTTTTTCCGCAGTCGGCTAGATAACAGCAACGATGCTGATGATTTATCACAGGATGTGTTTACACTATGGCTAAACCGTAAAGAACAAACGCCTGTAAAAGAGAGCCGCGCTTATCTGTTTAAAATTGCGAATCATGTTTTGATTGACCATTGGCGACGTAACCAACGCCAAACTAAATCAGAGACATCCATTGATGACGTTACTCATGAGCCACATTTTGAACAGAGCCAAGCTGATCCCAGTGAAATCTTGGAACATCAGCAACGGATCCAACGGCTGAGCGAAGCACTTGAAACGTTACCCCCCCGTCGACGAGAAGCATTTTTGCTGTATCGTTTTGATGGCTTATCTCAAAGCGAGATTGCTGAGCGAATGGAAATTTCAATCAGTATGGTGGAAAAACATATTGCAGCAGCACTTGTTCACTGTAAAAAACACCTTGATAATCAGGGCAATAATTCGTAATGACACACGACTCTTTGCAAACATCAGATGATGAAAGCCGCATTGATGAAGAAGCCGCGCTGTGGTTTACCCGCATGCATAGCCAACGCATTAGTGCTCTTGAAACTGAGCAATTCAAACAATGGGTTGCAACATCACCTGAACATGCAAAAGCGTATGATGCCATTGCTGAGCTATGGCGCGATTTTGATGATATGCCGCGCCCTGCTAGCACAATACTTCCGAAGGAAAAACGCCCTTTTTTTCGCTTATGGCGCCCTTTGGGCAACACTTTAGCGGCATTTTTTATTGCAGCTATTTTGTTTTTGCCTTACAGCCACTTGCCTGCGATGTTACTCAATAATATGACCTTAGTAGCAACGGATACGCCTAAAGAAGTCACATTACCCGATGGTTCTCAGCTGTTTCTTAACCGCAATACCCGTATTCATGTCGCCTATGAAACTCCAGTGCGTAATCTGTACCTAGAACAGGGAAATGTTTACTTTAAAGTCAAATCCAACCCTTATCGGCCTTTTATTGTTCAAGCTGATAACCGGCGTATTCAAGTGGTAGGAACCGAATTTGAAGTTAACAAAGTGGCTCAGCAAGTTGCTGTGAATGTCAGCCAAGGCATTGTCAGCTTTGAAGATGCCGCAAGCAAACAACCCGTTTTCCTACTTGCTGGTGACAGTGCAGTCAGTCAATCGCCGAACAGCCCAATCGCTCGCCAACACATCAACCCGCTAGATGTGGCTCGTTGGCGTTTTGGTGAATTTGTTTTTGTTGATAAACCACTTTCAGAAGTCCTCGACGAACTTAAAAACTATTCATCGATAAATATCGAGCTTTCTCCCGCTCAATTAGCGAAGAGTAAAATCTCAGGTCGCATCAATACCCATCAGCCAGAACAGTTTTTTCAAGCCCTTCCTTCATTACTTCCGGTACAAGTCGTCTATCGAGATAAAAATAACGTATTGATTATTCAAAATAAAAAAAATAAATAAAAAATATTTTCATTTGCAGGTGAGGATAATTCTCATTTCACCCTCTTCTTAACTAGTCATCATTTTGCTGACCTATTTTCGCACACTTTTTGTGCAGCTTAAGAATAAGGGATAACCATGTCTATTCAGTTTACTCAAAGCCGATTAAGGCCGCTCGCCCTTGCTATTGCGGTGAGTAGCGCCATTGTTTGTCAGTCTGCATCAGCACAAGAACTCGCATTTTCACTACCAGAACAATCACTGGCGACCTCAGTGGCTGAAATTAGCCGCCAAGGCCAAATTCAATTGATTTATGATAAAGGTCAGTTAAATGGCTTACGAGCACCTGCCTTGTCTGGTAACTACTCCGCACAAACCGCATTACAAAAAATACTCATCGGTAGCGGCTTAGAGTTAATCAATGAAAATGGTGTTTTCGTTATTCGTCAGCAAAATTTAAGCCAAGGCACATTGGTATTACCGGAAACTCAAGTCTCTGGCGTTGTTCAGAATCACCCCGCAACAGATGTTATGTCAGCACCGCAATATGTGACGTCTGAAGAGATTAGCCAGAAAAATACCGGTGATGGCAATATCACCGATTTAATGAAAACTAACCCTGCTGTCCAATTTGCTAACAATGACAGCAACTCGATGAACCAAGGAGAAATCAAGCCTTCCCGCATCTCAATCCACGGCTCAAGCAGCTATCAAAATGCTTATCGCCTTGATGGTGTTAGTTTTAATAATGATTTTGACCCCGCAGACAGTGGTCTCGGTGAAACAGCGACCCGTCTGAGCAGTAGCGACCAAGGGATCTACATCGATAGCCGTCTGATCGACAGCATGACAGTGTATGACAATAACATTCCTGTCGAATTTGGTGGGTTTACAGGGGGAACCGTTGAAGTCAATAGCCGTCGCTGGCAAGGGGAAAATAGCGCCCATGCCTATTACCGCTTAACTCGCTCCGGTTGGAACAACTTGTTCCATGACTCCACACAAGGTATTGATACCACAAAAAATGATACCGCCAACCCTGCTCGCTTTCAAAACCGCTACGATAAAAATGACTTTGGTGGCTGGTTTGAATTAGGGGTGAGTGAAAATTCAGGGCTCGTATTCTCGGCCTCACGTCGTAGCTCGACTATCCCGATGACGCTCGCCAATGATGGCGCCGCAATGATCAATGGTGATGGTGAATTGGAAATGACGGATGGTCTAACTGGAAAAAAAGATCAAAAAAGGATTTCTGATAACTACTTTTTGAAATATACCATTGATCTCTCTGATAAAAGCTCCTTAGATCTTTCTGCAAACTATGCTGATTATGATAGCCGCTTATTTACTTCCACTATCATGAATTCAGGCTATGACAGTACACATAAAGGTTTAGGTTTTACAGGCGTTTTCAAACACCAATTTGAAGTTGGTCAGTTAGAGCTAACAGCAAGTACTCAGCAACTAAAAGATGAACGGGTCAATGACCAAAATTATTATGTCGAAGTTCTTGCAATGGACTCTGACTATAACTGGGATAACCGGAAATACCTACGTAGTGGTGGACAAGGTGATTTAATCTCTGAACAAAATAGCCAAACAGCAAAAGCAGTTATGAGATTCACCTCAATGGAAGATGGGTTAGGTATTACGCATAAACCGACTATTGGTAGTGAGCTCAGCTATACTAAAGGGACATATAAACGAGATAGTGATTTTTATCGTTATAACTATTCAGGCGTCATTGACAAAAATGATTATTGGAATGGCCAACTTACCAATGTCACTCGGTTCCAAGCAGGTAAGCACTCTGCAGATTACACTAACTACGCATTATTTCTTGATGACAACTTACAATATGGCAAATTAACACTACGTCCAGGTATTCGTTTAGATCGTGATGACTTTGTGAGTCGCACAAATATTGCCCCTCGACTTTCTGGTTCATATGACATTTTTGGCGACAACTCAACGTTATTGATCGCTGGTGCTAACCGTTATTATGGCCGTTCAATGCTAACCTATGCCTTATATGGTGCACAAAATGCAGGTATGCAAAACTGTAATTGGGGCTGTTCATTAGATCCAAATTTAAACGATTGGGATAACCAAAAAGATTACGAAGGCGTAGATTCACTAAAAACGCCATATAATGATGAGCTTACTGTTGCTCTGCAACAAGAAATCCTTTCAACCACATGGCGTCTACAATACGTACACCGTGAAGGGTATGACGAAGTCAGAACTCGTACCAAATATGACACTCGTGATGCCGATAAACGTAGCATTCGGATGTACGACAATGGCGGCCGTAGCTCACACGACACCGTAACCCTTTCAGTTAATAACAGCCAACCTTGGGAGTGGGCAGATGCTTCCCATGTAATGACAGCATCACTTACATGGCAGCAAAGTGAAAGTAATACCCCGAAAGATTCAGGTTATAACTCATTTGACCCAGCCAATAAAGTCAATCTAAACAAAGTTTGGTATGACGGCAAAATTATTGATGCATCAAAATTGCCTTCAACCAGCTTTAACTCTCCGTTCAAATTTAACTTAGAACTGACCAGTGTTTGGGATGATTATGACCTAACTTGGTACAACCGCCTACAATGGTGGGGAGCTCGAGACCAAGCAGTTCGCTACGATAACGCCTACGCAGTCGACCCTGAATATGGACAAGTTCGTAAGTACACCAAGCAGCATTTCTCCAGTAAATATACGTGGGATACTCGCCTAGGCTGGAAACCTGAATTCGCTCACGGTTTTGGCTTCTCAGTCGAAGTGAACAATATCCTTAACAATAAAAATGTTGCTGACCGCTTTGTCTTTGAAGACCGAGTATTGAAGTCCTACGACCCGGGCCGTCAGTTCTGGTTACAAGTCAATTACGACCTGTAATCCACCAGCAATGTGAGCAATTTAAAAAATATAAGCCATTAAAATAAAACAACAAATGAACAAAACGTCATGAAGACACTGAAACAATTTTTCTATTTAGTAAAACCTTTTTGGGGGCAGCGTGCTGCCCTTTTGTGCTGGATACTGCTGTTTGCCTCACTCGGGCTCACGTTGTCCTCGGTTTGGTTCAACGTCAAAATGAACATGTGGAATGGGGATTTTTATAACGCCCTACAAAAACTCGACGGCCAAGCGCTGTATGGCTTATTGCAATACTTTGTGATTTTAGTCAGCGGGCTAATTTTTGTCGTTGTTATGGGTAATTACCTAAAACAAATGCTGATTATCCGCTGGCGCAAAGGCATGACGGAGCAAGTACTTAGCCGTTGGTTATCCCCAAATAGCAAACATTACCTATTAAGGCTGACATCACAAGAGCCAGATAACCCAGACCAACGTATTGCCGAAGATATTCGTTTACTGATTGAATCGACATTAAATTTAGTGGTGACATTCCTCCACTCAATGTTAACTCTGATTTCATTTGCGGCCATCCTTTGGACACTTTCCGGTAGCCTGTTGTTTAATTTTGCCGATAGCGACTGGACCATACCCGGCTATATGTTCTGGGCCTGTATCATTTACACCTTGATTGGTATCGCCCTCACCCAATGGATAGGTTTTCCACTACGTCGCTTGCATATGGATAAACAGCGCCGCGAAGCGGATTACCGTAGCTCATTAATTAATTGCCGCCAACACGGTGATGCCATCGCAGGGCAGCGTGGTGAAACTCAAGATAGAAAAGAACTGATGGGGCGCTTTGGTGAAATTATTAGCAACTGGAACCGCTTGATCCGTTGTGAGCGGAACCTCTCTTTCTACACAGTGGGTTACCAACAAGTTACCGCCTTAGCGCCTGTATTACTCGCATTACCTAAATTCCTTGCGGGTGAAATCATGTTGGGTGGCTTAATGCAATTGCGCCAAGCCTTTACCAGTGTTGCCACTTCACTCGGCTGGTTTATTTTTGCCTATAAAGAAATCGCCGCATGGCAAGCCACAGTCTCCCGTTTATACAACTTTGTGGTTTTATTGGAAAACGATAACAAAGCGGTGGTTACTATCGACGAAAAATCGCCACCTCTGATCGCTAAATTATCCGTTTCTACCGCAGACAACCGCTGCTTAATTAATTCCGTGAATATAACCGCCAAACAAGGCGAATTAACCTTGATTCGTGGCCGTTCTGGTGTTGGTAAGTCCACCTTATTACGCACGCTAAGTGGGCATTGGCCTTTCTTCAACGGCACTATCAGCCGAACAGAAAAAGTTATGTGGATCCCACAACGCCTCTATTTACCAATTAGTCGGCTTGATAGCTTATTGGCTTATCCCAAAGCAACATCCCAATTTAGTCAGCAAGATTTTCAATATGCATTGATGTTAGTCGGGTTAGAAAAGCTGCATCACCAACTCGCACTCGAAACTGATTGGAACAACCGCCTATCTGGTGGAGAACAGCAGCGCATTATGTTTGCGCGTTTATTGCTCAACCGACCAAAACTACTGTTATTGGATGAAACCACCTCTGCCCTTGATGAAAACAGCGCATTAGAACTCCTCGCTCTATTGAAAGCTGAGTTACATGACAGTGCCATTATTTTGGTTAGCCATCAGAGCTTCGTTGCTCAATTTGCGGAACAACAAATATTGCTCGTTGAACCTGCGAGTGAAAAATCCTTAAATACAGGAACACCTGAATATGCTTCGTAAAATTACCTTCGCCACACTGGTAAGCATTCTGCTCGGTGGCTGCGCAGGCAGCACATCTGTGAGCCAAAATTCAACCTCACTGTTGCCTGTACGCGGTGACCTGCAACACTATCAACTCGAAAATGGACTGCAAGTTTACCTTCTACAACGCAATCAACCTGGAGTTGAACTGCGTTTGTTGGTCAGTAGCGGTTCATTGCAAGAAAATGAACAGCAACTTGGTCTCGCGCACTTTACTGAACATATGGCGTTTAAAGGCACCAAACATTTTCCGGGAACCACGGGGTTCAAACAGCTTGAACACCAAGGGCTTAAACTCGGTAGCCATGTTAATGCGATCACCAGTTTAAATTCCACACTATATAAATTATCACTCCCTGAAGCCACGACAGCACAAGTCGCCACGGGCTTACAAGTGATGGCTGATTGGGCATCAAATATGACATTTGACCAAGACGCCTTTGAAAAAGAGCGTCCTGTCATTGTTGAAGAGTGGCGCTTACGCCAAGGGATGGGCTATCGCATCAACGATAGTTTAGAAAAATTACGCTACCACGGTAGCCGATACGTCGATCGCAACCCAATTGGTTCATTAGATGTGGTACGCAATGCCCCGATTGAGCAAGCGAAAAGCTATTACCAAACATGGTATCAACCTCAGCGAATGTCACTATTAATTATTGGTGATTTCAATAGTTCATCAGTACGCAATCAGGTTGATAATTTATTTGCGCTCCCTAAACCCGAAAAAGTGGCAGAAGATAACCCGCAATGGAAACAATTTGCCCACTCAACCAATATGTTAGTGCAAGGCGTGTTTGATAAAGAGCAAGGGGCGCGTTATGTGCAATTTGCCTTACAAAAGGATGTTAGCGCACCGCTAAATACGCGCTTAGGGCAGTCCGAAGATTTACTCGATAACCTCTGGTTAGCCATTTTAAACCAGCGTTTCTCCGTCATGGTGGATAACGGCATTTTGCCGTCGATTAGCATCAATGAACAAGGGGCAATGTTAGATAATCAGCGCTTACAACAGTTGATGATCATCCACCCGAAAGGCAATGATTACCAAGGTGCGACTGAGATTTTATTTACAGAGCTACAACGCCTTGCTACTGAGCCGGTTACCCAAGAAGAACTTGATTCTGCAAAGCAAGCCATGCTGAAAAAATTTAGCCAGCAAGCCGCTTCAGAACAACGTTATAGCAATGAATATTTAGCGGGGCAACTCACTACGGCACTTGAATACGACATGCCGATGTGGAATAAGCGCCAGCAGTTAGATAACAGCTACCAATTGATAAAGTCTGTCAAACCGCAGGATTTACAACAACATGTCGCTAAATTCCTACAAACCGCCTCCCCGCGTTTAGCATTAATTGGACCGGATACAGATGCCGCGACAATGGATAAGTCCGCATTTAATCAACAATGGCTTAAAATACGCCAAAGTACACCCGGGCCATTTACGCTGCGCTCCAAAGCGATTCAACTACAGCTACCTCAAGTTCCCAAAGGGGATATTGTTGAGCAATCTAAGCTACCGGTTGAAAAAACAGAGCGTTGGACATTAAGCAATGGTATTCAGGTCATTGTTAAAACAGATAAAAATCTGAAAGATGACATTCAATTTAACTTGCAATTACCCGGTGGTCGCTCGTTAGAAACGCAACAAACGGCAGGTTTAACCGATTGGGCATTGAAACTTCCTGAAAGCAGCGGTTATGGGAATTACAGCGCTCGTGATCTGGCTTTACTGGCAAAACAAAACCAAATTAGCGTTCGCCCATACAGTGAATTACTCACGCATGGTTTTCGGGGA
Source organism: Providencia sp. PROV004 (assembly GCF_011045615.1). Taxonomy (NCBI): domain Bacteria; kingdom Pseudomonadati; phylum Pseudomonadota; class Gammaproteobacteria; order Enterobacterales; family Morganellaceae; genus Providencia; species Providencia sp. PROV004. The sequence goes on along the minus strand of NZ_CP042859.1, from coordinate 675,722 downwards.
AAAACCCCTGTCGATAACCTCGAAACGGCTCTACAACTACTCAACTTGAAGCTAACAGCGCCTCAATTTAGTGGCGAAAAGTTAGAGCAACAAAAACAATCTTTTGCTTTAAACTTATCCAAAACTCCCGTAGAGCGCACGTTCCTTGATAATATCAATAAAGAAAGCTATACCCATGGTGAATTTTTAGTGATCAATCCACAGGGTAGCTGGCAACAATTTACTGCTCAACAGTTGCAGCAAGCCAACCGCCAATTACTCACGTCAACAGCAGATATGACACTGGTCATTACAGGTGCAATGAATAGCCGTGAGCTAAAACCGCTGTTAGAGCAATGGGTTGCATCACTGCCGCAAAGTAATCAAAAACTGGTATCTCGTGACCAAGGGATCATACCAAAAATGGCCAGCTTTAATAAAACATATCCCATCAGTAGCAGTGATAAAAGCATGGTCAGCATTCAATTCGCCTCACCCGCCGTATGGAGCCAACAAGATAGCTTAGCAATTCAACTTATTGATACCATTGTGAGCCAACGTCTGCGCGGCGAATTACGTGAAAAAGCCAGCGGGATCTATGCATTAGGTTTTTCACAGATGTTAGCAAAAAAACCGCAACCTTATTACCTCGCTCGCTTGAATTTCACCACGTCACCTGAGCGCGCTGAAGAAATGACGCAAATCGCCCAAAAAACGATTGGGCAAATTCGTCAAACAGGTGTGAGTGAAAAAGAGTTAACTGAAGCAAAAAATATTTGGCTCACTGAAAATTCACAAGTGACGGATAGCTCAAGCTATTGGACCGAAGCTTTGGCACAGATTGCCGCCGATGATGGGCAATATCAGCGTTTAAGCCAACAGCAAGATATTATTCGCCAACTCACGGTTGAGGATATTAACCGCTTGGCTCGTCAGTATTTAGGGCAGAATTCAAAAGTGTTTATGATGACGCCTTAATTTTCTAATAAATAAAAGAATGGCTATCAAACAGCTGTTAGCCATTCTTTCTAAGATTGACGTTTTTAATATAACTCTCTCATTCCAATCTATTTAAAATAAATTATTATATATCCTTAAAATTTTAAATTTCATATCAATAAAGAAATTTAAAATTCTGTGCTTAACACTTGGATTTTCTATCTCATGAATGATCTTATTAATTTTTTTCTCATCATTACTTCCAACAGGAAAGTTTATACCATACTTCAAATAACCTATGGCCGATGAGTAAACTTCTGAGATTTCATCTCTTTTCATTTTTCGCAATAAAGATTTAACTTCAACTAAATTTATTTCAGATAAATATCTTCTCTCAACAGCCTCATTAATGATTTTCTTTAATTCCATAGGAGTTGTTAATTTTCTTTCATCGTTCAAGCGAATTTCATTTAGAATATTATCAACCTCTAGATTTCTCAAATCGGTTGTTGATGTAGCCTTATCATGAGTATGGTGCTCAGTTCTATTAAGTTCGCATTTTAGTCGTTCAATAAAAACACGACTTATCCATTTAGGGTCTTTTTCATTGGATGAGATGTTTTTAAGCACATTTTCAATCGTTTCCTTAACGATATAGCTCCCTTGATTTTTATTTAATTTATCAATGTGTTTTAAGCATTCTTGAGTCTCACCTTCCTCTACTTCTTTTTCTGATAAATACGACTTCACATACTGCTTCACCTCTTTGATAGATGAATTAGTTGCAAGGGCTATTTTCAACTGTAACTCTACATCTATATTGATTGGGTCTGTTTCTTCTATATCCTGATTGTTTAACTTTTTATCCACCACTTCAATATTGTTATTAACTTTTTCCTCTGATTTTTTTTCAATAGTCCTAGGTGTTAATTTTTTCACTACTTCAACTCGTGATGTTTTAATATTGTCGTCTATATATTTAGCCTCCATGGTAATAGGATTATTATTTACTTTACGAATATCATTCGGAAAATATTTTCTAAGTTTACATTTAATTTTATCGGAACCTATACTTGTTAAAGATAATCTTCCTTCATTCAGCAACTTTAAACTTTCTTCTGAATTAGCTTGTATTAACCTTTTTATTTCATTAACAATTAAGTTTTTTGACTTTTTACTAATATTATCTTTATTTCCTTTTTTTTGAATCATCATAGCCAATGTGTCACCGCTGGCTATATTTGTATCATTTTTTCTGAGTGTAATCCCCATAATTTTTCCTCTTTTCTTAATAGATAACTACATTCAAAAATAATATATAAATAGATAAATATTCGATATCAGATAGCGCTACTCCTATACATAGGTGGCATATTTAAATAACACATTGATATCTAGCATAATCTAATTGACACAACGATAATTAAGTGGAATTAATACCCTTATATATAATAAATAACGATAAAGAGATTCTATATGAATAACATAACCATCCGCAGAGCAACACTGGACGATGTGCCTGCAATCACCCAAATGCACGCTGACTATTCCGCGTATGCGAATACTTTACAACTGCCATACCCAACAACAAATACGTGGGAAGCTCGCCTAAGTGCTAATGACCCGCTAGTCACACAGTTTGTGGCCACTATTGATGATGTCGTTGTCGGGTTACTCGTTATCCATCAACCCAGCCAAATACGCCGTCGCCATGTTGCGACTTTCGGTATTACCGTCAGTGAAGCCCACCAAGGCAAAGGTATTGGCTCACAACTGATGCAAGTGATGGTGGATTACTGTGACAACTGGCTGAATGTCCATCGCATAGAACTAGAAGTATTCGCCGCAAATGGTAGTGGCGTCGGGCTGTATGAAAAGTTTGGTTTTGAACTAGAAGGCCGCATGAAAGATTATGCATTTCGTGATGGGCAATATGTTGATGCGGTGATGATGAGTAGGATCAAAAAATAGCGATAAAAAAATGCCACACAATAGGTGGCATTTTAGCGCATCATGAAAACGTCTAACGACTATTTGTCGCCTAACAGCACGGAGTCCAGTGCAATTTCAATCATCTCATTAAACGTGGTTTGACGTTCTTCTGACGTTGTTTGTTCGCCAGTTTTGATGTGGTCAGAAACGGTACAAATCGTTAATGCACGTGCACCAAACTCAGCGGCAACACCATAAATACCCGCAGCTTCCATTTCAACACCTAGGATGCCGTATTTTTCCATCACTTTGAACATATCAGGATCTGGTGAGTAAAATAGGTCTGCTGAGAACAAGTTACCCACACGCACATTCACGTTTCTTGCTTTTGCCGCTTCAACCGCATTATGGACTAAGTCATAGTCTGCAATCGCTGCAAAATCATTTTCTTTAAAACGTTGACGGTTAACACGTGAATCAGTACAAGCACCCATACCAATCACAACATCACGCAATTTGACGTCATCCATTACTGCGCCACATGAACCCACACGAATAATCACTTTTACACCAAAATCAGTGATCAGTTCTTTCGCATAAATGGAGCATGAAGGGATCCCCATACCGTGACCCATAACAGAAATTTTACGACCTTTATAAGTCCCTGTAAAACCTAACATGCCACGCACATTATTGACTTGGCGAACATCCTGAAGGAAGGTTTCAGCGATGTATTTTGCACGTAATGGGTCGCCTGGCATCAGAACGACATCAGCGAAATCACCCATTTCTGCATTAATATGTGGAGTTGCCATGATTATTTCCCTTTAAATGATTAAATTTTTTTAAATGAATAAGGTGGTTCCCCACCTTATTCTTAAAAAAGATGACGGCAAAGCCTTGCCCATTACCTTTAACTGCGCACAATTACCCTAAATAATTTGAGTTGTCGCTAGGCGGCAAAGAAAATCATCCCTATGAGCATACATAAGTATGTGATTAGGAGGATTTTATGCAGCCAACACCGCGACAGCTCAAAGAATGACGGCAAAGCCTTGCCCATTACCTTTAACTGCGCACAATTACCCTAAATAATTTGAGTTGTCGCTAGGCGACAAAGAAAATCATCCCTATGAGCATACATAAGTATGTGATTAGGGGGATTTTATGCAGCCAACACCGCGACAGCTCAAAGAATGACGGGTAATGGGTGTTAGAGCATTGGTTTACCATACTCCATCGGCGACAAATCAAAGTACTTAGCGACTGTCTGCCCAATGTCCGCGAACGTTTCACGGTGACCTAATGAGCCAGGTTTAACTTTTGGTCCATAAATCAGTACTGGGATGTGCTCACGGGTATGGTCTGTACCTGGCCAAGTTGGGTCACAACCGTGGTCAGCGGTTAAAATCAGAATGTCATCTTCTTTAACTAATTTCATTAGTTCAGGTAAACGACGGTCGAACAATTCTAATGCTGCGGCATAACCAGCCACATCACGGCGGTGGCCGTATGCTGAGTCAAAGTCCACAAAGTTAGTGAAAACGATGGTGTTATCACCCGCCAGTTTCATTTCTTCTACCGTTGCATCGAACAGTGCATCAATACCTGTGGCTTTAATTTTCTTAGTGATACCAACATGAGCGTAAATATCAGCAATTTTACCGATAGAAACCACTTCACCTTGTTTTTCATCAACTAATTTTTTCAATACTGTTGGTGCTGGTGGCTCTACCGCTAAGTCATGACGGTTACCTGTACGTGTGAAGTTACCGGCTTTATCACCAACAAATGGACGCGCGATAACACGGCCAATGTTATAACCACCTTTGGTTAACTCTTCACGTGCGATTTCGCACAGCTCATACAGTTTATCTAAGCCATAAGTTTCTTCGTGGCACGCAATTTGGAATACGGAGTCAGCAGAGGTATAGAAAATCGGTTTACCGGTTTTCATGTGCTCTTCACCCAGTTGATCGAGGATAACTGTACCGGATGAATGGCAGTTACCTAAATAGCCCGGCAAGTTTGCTTTCTCGACTAAAGTATCCAGCAGCTCTTGTGGGAAGCTGTTTTCTTCATTAGAGAAATAACCCCAATCAAATAGCACAGGTACACCCGCAATTTCCCAGTGACCTGACGGGGTATCTTTACCCGAAGAAATTTCGCTCGCATAAGCGTATGCGCCAATAATTTCTGCATTAGGATCAAGGCCTGCAGGGAATGAACCGCTTGATTCTTCTCCTGCTTTACCTAAACCTAATTTTGTTAAATTCGGTAAATGCAGAGGCCCTTTACGACCAATATCCGCTTCGCCACGTGCGCAAGCATCTGCAATGTGACCCAGTGTGTTTGAGCCTTCATCACCAAATTTATGTGCATCGTGTGCAGCACCGATCCCAAAGGAATCCAAAACCATAATAAATGTGCGTTTCATATTTTTCTCCTGCGGTATTTTTAAATACGATATACCACTAAAATCTTGTGTATTACTCGCTGATTTGGCGATAAACCATTGGTGTAGCTTCAGGTGCTTTATCACCAATCACCATCGCTTCACGCACTTCCTTCGCGGCTTCTTCCCACGCTTTTTCACTATTTGCATGGATAATTGCCAGTGGCGTTTGGGTATCCACTTTGGCACCTAACGCAGCGATATCACTCAAACCAACACTATAATCAATTGGGTCTGTCGCTTTACGACGACCACCACCTAAAGTCACGACAGACATTCCCAGCGCACGTGTATCCATTTGCGTGATAATGCCGTCTTTTGGTGCATAAACCGCTTTGCTCAGCACCGCAGTCGGCAGGTATTTGTTGTAATTTTCAACAAAATCAGCTGGCCCTTTTTGCGCTGCAACCATACGGCCAAACACTTCTGCCGCTTTACCATTGTCTAATACTGCCTGTAATTTTTGACGTGCTTCTTCGCGGTTTGCGGCTAATGAGCCAGACACTAACATTTCTACGCATAGCGCCATGGTGACTTCATAAAGACGTGGATTACGGTATTCACCTGTCAAAAATTGTACAGCTTCACGCACTTCAACGGCGTTACCGGCACTGGATGCCAGTACTTCATTCATATCAGTTAATAATGCGGTGGTTTTACACCCTGCGCCATTCGCGACTTTAACAATAGACTCAGCTAGCTGTTCTGACTTCTCATAAGTTGGCATAAATGCACCTGAGCCAACTTTAACGTCCATCACCAGAGCATCAAGGCCTTCTGCCAATTTTTTACCTAAGATTGAAGCCGTAATTAGCGGAATAGAATCTACTGTCGCAGTGATATCACGGGTCGCATAAAAACGTTTATCTGCAGGTGCTAATGAATTGGTTTGCCCAATAATTGCTACCCCGACATCTTTGATAATGTCACGGAAACGCGCATCATCTGGGAAAATATCGAAATTAGGGATCGCTTCGAGTTTATCTAATGTGCCACCGGTGTGGCCTAAACCACGGCCTGAGATCATCGGTACATAGCCACCACACGCTGCGACCATTGGGCCGAGCATTAATGAAGTGACATCACCCACACCACCAGTTGAATGTTTATCAACTAATGGGCCATTGAGATTGAGTGATTTCCAGTTCAGCACCGTTCCTGAATCACGCATAGCTAGCGTTAATGCAACACGCTCAGGCATGGTCATATCATTAAAATAGATAGTCATTGCCAATGCAGCAATTTGACCTTCTGAAACTGAGTTATCGCGAACACCATTGATAAAGAAACGAATCTCTTCTTCGCTTAATGGCTTACCATCACGTTTTTTACGGATAATTTCTTGTGCCAGAAACACAATATGCTCCTTTAAAGTCGAATTTATCGGCTAACAATATTGCGAAAATTAATAGCTACTGCTTGATTTTTTAACGTCAAAACCCAGCGTATTTAATAAATTTGCTAATAAACTAGAAGCACCAAAACGGAAATGACGGCTATCTGCCCAATTATCACCTAAAATTCGACCAGCTAACGCTAAATATTCTGCCGCTTCTTCTGCGGTACGTACGCCACCAGCAGGTTTAAAACCAACAGTTTTTTCCACACCCATATCATGAATGACTTGCATCATGATTTCTGCGCTTTCTAATGTTGCATTAACAGGCACTTTACCTGTTGAGGTTTTAATAAAATCAGCACCCGCTTTAATGGAAATTTCAGAAGCTTTACGGATTAATGCCGCATCTTTTAACTCACCGGTTTCAATGATCACTTTCAACAGCACATTGGCTGCCGCGCAAGCGTCTTTACAGGCTTTCACTAAGTCAAAACCAATTTTCTCATTACCGGCAATCAATGCGCGATAAGGGAATACCACGTCAACTTCATCCGCACCGTAAGCAATCGCCGCTTTAGTTTCAGCTAATGCGATATCAATATCATCGTTACCGTGAGGGAAATTTGTGACCGTTGCAATACGTACATCTGGAGTGCCTTGTTCACGTAATGTTTTACGTGCAATTGGAATAAAACGAGGGTAAATACAGATTGCTGCTGTATTGCCTGCAGGGCTTTTCGCCTGATGGCACAGTGCGATGACTTTCGCATCAGTATCGTCATCATTTAAAGTGGTTAAATCCATAAGGGACAGCGCGCGTTGTGCGGCCGCTTTTAAATCAGTCATATAACTCTCCAACGTTGTTAATTCTTCAGAACGACACGTTCTTTGTTGGCGAGCGGGCTTGGTTCCTTAAAGATGCTAGTCGGATGCTTTCCGAACTGAGCAGCTGAGATCCTTCTCACCGCATCATGCCCTAGAGTCCTAGACTCTGAGAACTAGCAGTTCCATAGCAGCTTACTAATGCCTATTTGACCATGGAATGATGCCATTTTATGTGCTACAAATCACATTAATCGACTGAATGTTACATTATTAAAATAAAAAATGTGATCACAATCTAATTATAACATCTCTCGCCATCCATTTTTCTCTCAAATGGCTTTTCAATATATTCTTCATCATTAATTGACTAAGTTAAGAATAGTTGAAAATTTACGATTGATATAAAAAGTCACAAAAGAATATAGCGAATCAAAATGAAAACGGAAGGACTATTGCCCTTCCGATTGACTTATTTGAGTTTGAGATGATATTAATCTTACCACCAGATACATAAACTAAATGACTGCTGCTGCGCCTAATGTCAAGAAAAAGCCAGCAATCGTTGCACTCATTAAGTTAGACAGGGTACCGGCCATAACCGCTTTCATACCTAAGCGAGCAACATCACCACGGCGATTTGGCGCCATTCCGCCTAAGCCACCGAGTAAGATAGCGACGGATGAAAGGTTAGCAAAACCACATAATGCAAACGAAATAATCGCTTTAGTATGGTCAGAAAGTACTTGTTTACCTGCCGCCAGAACTTCAGCATCCGCTTTCATGTATTCACCAAAATTCATGAATGCAACAAACTCATTCACGACAATTTTTTGGCCGATGAAAGAACCGGCAATTGTCGCTTCACTCCACGGCACACCAATTAAGTATGCGATTGGGGCAAATAACCAACCTAACAATAATTCAAGTGATAATTGTGGATAATCAAACCAGCCACCAATGCCACCTAAGATACCATTGATCAATGCAATCAAAGCGATAAACGCCAATAACATTGCACCCACATTCAGTGCCAGTTGCATCCCTGATGATGCCCCAGAAGCGGCCGCATCAATGATATTAGCAGGGCGTTCATCTTCAGCGACTAAATCTGTCGCATCAACCCTATCTTTTACATCTTCTGTTTCTGGAACCATCAGTTTGGCGAATAACAAACCACCTGGAGCGGCCATAAAGGAGGCCGCAATCAGGTATTCCATCGGTACACCCATTTGTGCATAGCCCGCCAAAACTGAACCCGCGACAGAAGCTAAACCACCACACATAATGGCAAATAACTCTGATGTCGTCATTGTTGCAATATAAGGACGAACAACCAATGGCGCTTCCGTTTGCCCAACGAAGATATTTGCTGTCGCAGATAACGATTCTGTTCTTGAGGTTCCCAATATTTTTTGCAGGCCACCACCAAGTACTTTAATCACTAACTGCATGATCCCTAAGTAGTAAAGGACAGCAATCAATGAAGAGAAGAAAACAATGATTGGCAAAACGCGGAAAGCAAAAATAAAACCACCGCCGCCAAACAGTTCAAACATTTTATCGGAAACCAAACCGCCAAAGATGAAGCTCATCCCATCTTGACCATATCCAATAACTTTAGAAACCGCGTCAGACATCCCTTGGAGCACACTACGCCCCGCAGGAACATAAAGAACAAATGCACCAATGGCTAATTGAATTAAAAATGCGCCGCCAACTGTGCGTAGCCTAATTGCTCGGCGATTGCTGGAAAATAGAATAGCTATCGCGATAAGTACCGCCATTCCGATAATACTCATAATGAGCTGCATGGAAGGATCCCTGTTCACTTTATTTTAGGTTGATATATAAGGAAACGTGTAAGTCGCCTTGACTCTTAGTTTAATGATTATACCTAGTCATCACCAATAACCCGCAATACTCATCACAAATACATACTGCAATAAACAACAAAAATTCAAGTAATGTGATAAAAATCACAAAATCAACTCAGTTTAGTCTGGAAAGACACTAAAATCCCAATTAACCACAATAAAAACTAAATAGATTTAAATAGCTAATTAATGAAATTATATAAATATTATTTATGATTATGTATACGGTTTTACTGAGGAAGATTAAATAACGACAAACTATTGTTGTAAAGTTGTTGGGCTATTTCTGCAGGGGATTCGTGGCGAAGCTCACATAATGAACGAAAAACCCACTCAATACGCTCAGGTCGATTTGGCTCGCCTTGGAAACCTGAAACAGGCATATCGGGGGCATCCGTTTCGAATAATAATGAAGTCAAAGGAAGTTCTGACATCACATAGCGAGTTTTATTCGCTCTTTCATAGGTAATTGTCCCACCCACACCAATATAATAACCCAGCTTAACAAAGGCTTGCGCTTGAGATAGGCTACCAGCAAAGCCATGTACGACTCCACGAGCAGGAACATCAAAACGACGCAACATCGCCGCTAATGGGTCATGACTTTTACGTGAATGCAAAATAACTGGTAAATCAAACTGTTTCGCTAGCTTTAATTGGGCGGACAATACCACTTGCTGGCGTTCAAACTGAGGGTTTTGCATATAGAGGTCGAGCCCTATTTCCCCTATCGCCACACACTTTTTATTTTTTTGGTTAAGATAATCAACCAAAATATCAATGTGTTGCTCTTGAAACTGGCTCAAATATAACGGATGAAACCCCATAGCAGCATGCAACTGCGAATACCGCTGTGCCAGTTGCCAAACTCGTGCAAAATTATCCACACTCACGGTAGGAATAACAATATCACTCACGCCACTTTGTCGAGCAAGCTGCAAACTTTCAGCGAAGGAATCACTAAAAGGAGGGAAATCAAAATGGCAATGGGTATCGATAAATTGATGTTTAGCCATCACGGTTTTCATTTGCTGATATTGCGGCCAAAGGCATTGACGTGACAGGCTCTGCCACCAATTCCGGAATGAGTTCGTTCGGTACTTGTGGCTCAAGCTGAATATCTAATGGGTTAGACTCAATTTTTTGTGCCAAGGTATGGCTAAAGCGATTTGTGTTGTGCTCAAAGGCATTACCCAGTGCAGCAATAAAATAACGACCACACCGGCGCCCCGTATGGTAATCTTGATTAAGCGAAGACACCTTACTACCCAGTGCACTGCTTTTCAGTGGAACAGGTGGATAAATCTCAAAGACCTGTACATCTTTTGGTGGGTTTTCAATAAATTCTTGTGTTCTACGGTAGCTTTTCAGATGAACTTTCAGCATCGCAGCCATACGTTGTAGGCCATTCTTATCCCCTTCCAGCCACCGAGTCATTCTTTTCACCCATTCAGGGGTAAAATACATTTGGGAAGGCACGGTACGGATCACCACAATAGTCTCTGCACCGCGGCGGTATGCCTCTTCAACTGGGATAGCTGCACTAATGCCACCATCTTGGTAAAGCGTGCCATCAAATTCGACACCTGCCCGGTAAAAGCCAGGGATAGCGCTGGATGCGCGAATAATATCGAGCCAATTGTCAGCGTCAGGTTTTAGAAAAGCGGCTGAAAAATCATCACTGCGGCTTGCTCCCATATAGAATTCACGACCTGAATTTAATAAATCGAGCCCTGCTTGTATACGTAATGGGAATTCTTTTGCTGTGGTGTCGACGAGCCAATCTAAATCAATCAGATGGCCTCCACGGATAAAGCGTAGTGGATTAAAAAATGCCGAATTGGTCGTATAGCGAGTGATCACACGGCGCGCATAACCCGCTTGCCCACAAATATACGCAGACAGGTTTTGAGCCCCTGCTGAAGTGCCTATCATCAGATCAAAAGGGTTGAAGTCAGAAATAAGAAACTCATCCAGTACACCCGCTGTAAAAATCCCTCGTTGGCCGCCACCTTCACAAATCAGGGCAGTTTTTCCCGAGTTAATATTATCAAAGAATGCAAGCGGCTCAATCGTGCCAAGTGTAACTGAAACGTGTTTTCCCATAATGCCTCTAGATGACAGAAGTTCATTTGAAATAGCTCAAAAACAGAATGAGCTTCCTTTTGAAAGCCCACCCTATCAAGATTGTACAATAAATATTCAGCAATATGAGCTATTGAGACATTTATTTATAGATTAGTTAGCAATCACTAAACCATTTTGTACTGATTTTACCCCTTTAACTTGAGAGGCGACTTGGGTAATTTTATCTATCTGATCGGCTGATTTTACAAAGCCTGATAAGTAAACAACACCATTGACGGTTTTAACTGATACGCTGTTACTCGAAATACCTTTCGTACCCAGTAATTTTCCTTTTACGTCCGCAGTAATCGCTGAGTCATCAATGTACTCACCGGTATTTTTAGCGCCACTCGAAATGGCATTCCCAGTGTCTTTACCGGCCATTTCCACTGTCTTAGATGCACTGTCCCATGTTTCTGAAGCTTGTTTTTTCAAAGCACTATCCGATGATGAGCTACAAGCTGCTAGCGTCCAGCTCAACCCAATAACTCCTAACACGCTCAATAGTTTTGCTTTTTTCATAAAAACCTTCCTTTCACTGCAATGGACAACGAATAATATAGCCTAAGTAAAAAAATATAAAAAATAAAGAGAAAGGTAATAAAGACAGAATATTCTTGATGATAAGCACCAAAAAACAGAAAAAGAAGCTTTAAATGAAGTTCGAAATAAGATGACCCACTGACTATTGTTAGCCGTGGGCCATCAACGCAATTAGTGTTCGCGTGTTTTGCGGAATTTAACGTCAGGGTAACGTTCACTGGTGAGGTTAAGATTCACCATAGTCGGTGCGATATAAGATAAGTTATCGCCACCATCAAGGGCTAAGTTTTGCTCATTTTTGCGTTTAAACTCTTCGAATTTCTTCGCATCATCACACTCAACCCAACGCGCAGTAGAAACGTTAACGGCTTCATAGATAGCTTCAACGTTATATTCGCTTTTCAAACGCGAAACTACCACGTCAAACTGCAGCACCCCTACCGCACCAACAATTAAATCATTGTTAGTTAACGGGCGGAAAACCTGTACCGCCCCCTCTTCAGATAACTGAACGAGGCCTTTTAACAGTTGTTTTTGCTTTAATGGGTCACGTAAACGAATACGGCGGAATAATTCAGGGGCAAAGTTAGGAATCCCCGTAAACTTGAGTTCTTCACCTTGCGTGAAGGTATCACCGATTTGAATCGTGCCATGGTTGTGTAACCCAATGATATCCCCTGCATAGGCGTTTTCGACCTGAGAGCGATCCCCCGCCATAAAGGTTAAAGCATCAGAAATAACCACATCTTTTTTGATACGCACTTGGCGTAGTTTCATGCCTTTTTCATAAGTACCTGAAACAATACGCATAAATGCAACGCGGTCACGGTGTTTCGGGTCCATATTCGCTTGAATTTTAAATACGAAACCGGTGAATTTTTCTTCTGTCGCATTCACTTGGCGTAAATCTGTTTGGCGTGGCTGCGGCTGTGGAGCCCATTCAACTAAGCCATCTAACATATGGTCAACACCAAAGTTACCTAATGCAGTGCCGAAAAAGACAGGGGTTAATTCACCCTGCAAAAATGCATCATGGTCAAATTCATGGGATGCCCCTTGAACCAATTCCAGCTCATCGCGTAACTGCGCGGCTAGTTCCTCACCAACAGCGGCATCGAGATCGGGGTTGTTTAACCCTTTAATTATACGGACTTCTTGAATCGTATGCCCTTGGCCTGTTTGGTATAGGATTGTTTCATCACGTAATAAATGATAAACACCCTTGAATAGTTTACCGCAACCGATAGGCCATGTGATTGGACAACAAGCAATTTTCAGCTCATTTTCCACTTCATCCATTAATTCCATTGGATCACGAATATCACGGTCCAATTTATTCATGAAAGTTAAGATTGGAGTATCACGTAGACGGGTAACTTCCATCAGCTTACGTGTCCGGTCTTCAACCCCTTTACCGGAGTCAATCACCATCAAGCAGCAGTCAACCGCCGTTAATGTACGGTAAGTATCTTCGGAGAAGTCTTCGTGCCCTGGGGTATCCAGTAAGTTAACAAGACAATCATTATAAGGAAACTGCATGACAGAGGTAGTAATCGAAATACCACGCTGCTTTTCCATTTCCATCCAGTCAGATTTAGCGTGTTGATTAGAGCCACGGCCTTTTACCGTACCTGCACGTTGAATAGCATGCCCGAACAATAACACTTTTTCAGTGATTGTGGTTTTACCCGCATCGGGGTGGGATATGATAGCAAACGTTCTGCGTGTGCTAACTTCATGGAGAAAGTTCTGATCTGTCATTTAACCGTTCTTTTCGTTTATATACAGATTTGTATAAGCATTCGAAGAGGCTCAATGTGGCTCTTGGCGTCGCAAATCCGTCTTGTTAATCAAAATTGGCGGATATTTTCGCAGATCTTGGGGGTATTAACAATCAAAGCATCGAGGAACAGGCAAAACAGTCCCCCGATGGCTCACTAAATTGGCTCAATAAATACCGCCTTTAGGCACTGACTAAACGGGTAATTTCATCCCCTAGCGCCTGTGTACTAGCATTGCCTCCCATATCGCGAGTCAAATGTTGACGTTGTTTAATCGCTGTTTCTACTGCGGACATGATAGAATCATGCATCTCGGGACATCCCAAATGCTGCATCATCATGGCGGCTGCCCAAATCGTACCAATCGGGTTGGCAATATTTTGCCCTGCGATATCAGGTGCTGACCCGTGAACAGGCTCAAACATCGATGGGAATTGTTTTTCTGGGTTAATATTGGCCGATGGCGCAATCGCAATAGTTCCCGTACAAGCAGGCCCTAAATCAGACAAAATATCACCAAACAGGTTTGACCCGACAATCACATCGTAGAACTCTGGCATTCTCACTAAGTTTGCTGCAAAAATATCAATATGGAATTGGTCAACTTTGATATCTGTGTATTGCTTCGCCATTTCGGCTACACGGCTATCCCAATAAGGCATTGAATGAAATAGCCCGTTAGATTTCGTCGCTGAACTTAAATGTTTTTTCTCGCGTGACTGCGCCAAATCAAAAGCATATTTTAAGATACGGTCGGTACCTTTACGGGTAAAAATACTTTGTTGCAATACCATTTCTTCATCCGTACCTTCGTACTGAATACCGCCAATCGCAGAGTATTCCCCTTCAACGTTTTCACGCACGACATAAAAATCAATATCTCCCGGTTTTTTATCTGCTAGTGGGCATTTAATGCCATCAAATAAGCGTACAGGGCGTAAGTTAACATATTGGTTAAAAGCGCGGCGGATGGGTAATAGCAGCCCCCATAATGAAATATGATCAGGAACACCAGGGAACCCTACCGCGCCGAGGAAAATCGCATCAAATTTTTGCAACTGCTCTAAGCCATCTTCAGGCATCATGCGCCCAGTACGGTGATAGGTTTCGCACGACCAATCAAAATGAGTAAAGTTAAGTTTTACATTGTATTTATTGGCTGCTGCTACTAATACTTTTAATCCTTCAGGGATCACTTCGGTACCAATACCATCACCAGGAATAACCGCTATATTAAATTGTGACATTGTGAAAACCTCTGATAAATGAATTATGTCTGTTTGTTCTCCAGTTTAGGGGTTGCTGTGATAAAGTATAGATATGAAGTGTAATCCTTAGGTTTACAAACTATGAACAAGCTTCCTTCGTTAGAGGATATCCGCGTTTTTGTCACAGTTGCCCGCTTGATGAGTTTCTCTCAAGCGGCTTCACAGCTGTTAGTGTCCCCAGCTTATGTTTCTAAACGCATTAAATTGCTAGAAGAAAATTTAGGACAAATTTTATTTTTTAGGACTGCTCGCTCAATTAAGCTAACTCACGAAGGGCAAATTATTTTACGTAGCAGTGAAGTGATGCTAGCTGAATTGGAACAGATGCAACAGCAACTCAACGCCTGTCGCGAAGAGATCCGCGGCTCACTGCGTATCAGTTGTAGCACAGGGTTTGGCAGTACTTATATTAACCCGTTTATCCTCACACTACGGGGAAATTATCCTTTATTAGGTATTGATCTCACTTTAACCGATAAGTCTGTCGATATTATTAGTGAAAACATTGATGTTGATATCTGTATTGGCGGTGCAATAGCAGAGCAATTTATTGCAAGGCGAATTGCACAAAACCAACGAATTTTGTGCGCTTCACCAGCCTATTTAGCAAAACACGGCTACCCAAAATATCCACAAGAGTTAGAACAAAAACACTTTTGTATTGCGATTAAAGAGCGCAACCAAGCCCCCGCCGTATGGAAGCTTGAACAACAGCAAGAAAGTATGACGGTCACCCCCAATAGCAAATTAACCGTCAACAATGGTGAAGTCGCTAAACAATGGTGTTTAAGTGGCGAAGGGATCCTATTGCGCTCCCAATGGAGTGTGCAGCCTGAGTTACAGTCTGGCCAATTAGTACGAGTGTTACCGCAATGGCACCAAATCGCAGATGTTTATGCTGTATATTCGAGAAGTCTCCGAACGAGTGCTAATCTTAGAGTCTTTATCGAAAATCTAGAGCAATACCTTGCTACTCACTTATCACATGGTTTTTAGTTAA
This sequence comes from Providencia sp. PROV004, assembly GCF_011045615.1. Taxonomy (NCBI): domain Bacteria; kingdom Pseudomonadati; phylum Pseudomonadota; class Gammaproteobacteria; order Enterobacterales; family Morganellaceae; genus Providencia; species Providencia sp. PROV004. The sequence continues at coordinate 659,660 of NZ_CP042859.1, read as the reverse complement.
CCCCATAAGTTATAAGGTAAACATGAATTGATGACAGAAACAGAGACATTCAAAGAACGTTTGTTGAAATTGCTAAAACAGAAAAAAATGAGTCAATTAAAAGCAGCTGAAGCCCTTGGGGTTTCCCGAACGGCGGTTAATAAGTGGACAAAAGGCGGTATGATTGATGAAGATAATCTTGAAAAGCTCGCCACGTTATTGGATGTCGACAAAATATGGTTGAAATACGGTGAATATACCAATAACCAAGTTACTGTTAGCAATTCAGGTGTCATGCGCAACATCAACGAAGTTCATCTGCAAGAATCGGCAGATATCGTGACATGGGAGTGGGACTTATTAACGGGAGAATTGAACTACTCGGACAACGTTGAAGCCGTTTATGGCATTAAAATCACCAGTAATGAAGATTTCTGGGCCTTAATGAGCCATGACTCCAAAGAAAAACTGGTCAATGGATATTCTAAAATTATCCGTGAAGGTGGTGCCCATGAAATGGATTTTAAAATTAACTGGGAAGACGATTACCGCTGGATCACCTCCCGAGCGACAGGGGTTAAAGGCCCGAATGGCAAAGTGACAAAACTGGTTGGGATCAGCTTAGACAACACAGAACGTAAAAATACCGAACTGCGCCTGCGTAAAATCAAATGCTATTTCGACGTCTTATTGTCCCATTTCAATCATTTAGTCGTATTTACCGATAAAGCAGGTGAAATATTAGCCAGCAACTTACACAACCAATCGACTGAAATAGATTACCTTGAACTACAACGTTTATTGTATCAATTAGTGATCAACCATAAGCCATGGTTAGATGAAGTATTTCGCACTGGGCGGGGGCAAATCGTATTTCAAGATAAGCAAATTACGGCTTATCAACACTTTAATGATGAAAAACAGCCTTTTTTAATGTTTGAATTAAAAGATATTTAAAACCAGTATCTTGCCCCACTTATGGCTAAAGCGGGGCAGCTTTGATTATAAATCAAGAACTAATCGTTTAGATTTAGCTCGCGAAACACACAACATCATCGTTTTTTGCTCGGCTTTTTCATCATCATCAAGGTAGTGGTCACGGTGGTCGGCCTCTCCCTCAAGTATCGCCGTCTCACAAGTCCCACAAACTCCATTACGGCATAAACATTCCACGTTAATGCGCTTATCAGCTTCGATTACCTGTAAAATAGACTCGTCTTTACCCACTTCCAAACTAAAGCCTGAACGTTGAAAATAGACCTCAAATGAATCCCCTTCACTGGTAATTTCACCAAAATTTTCAAAATGAACCTGTGATTCACCAAGGTGCTGATGACCCTTTTCAATCACCTCATTAATTAATGATTGAGGGCCACATACATACAGATGGCTATTACTCGCTTGTGCTTTAACCAATTGTTCGACAGACATTCGCTGCCCTTGGCTGCTGTCATAAAGAAATAACCGCGAGCCAATACGCTGTTGTAAATGTTCAAGAAATGCCGCTGTTGCACTATCACGAAAACAGTAATGAAGCTCAAAATCCATTTCATTTTCTTCTAGCTCATAGAGATAAGAAAGAAAAGGCGTGATCCCAATCCCACCTGCGATCAAAATATGCTTACATTGGTTATCCGCAGCTAATGAGAAAAAATTCTGCGCTGGGGACAAATATAAACTATCCCCAGCAGATAGGTGCTCATGCATAAATGCCGAACCGCCTTTCGAATTTTCATCACGTAAGACTGAAATACAATAGCTTCCACATTGCTGTGGGTCACTGATTAATGAATATGCACGTTGCAAACCAGCCTGCTCACCCATATGAACGGTGACATGACTACCTGCGCTAAAAGGCATTAGCGCGCCCTCTTGTGCAACAAACTCGAACATTTTGATATTTGGGCTAATTTGCTCAATTCGACTGACATTGACTGCAATTTTTTGTTGGTTCATCACAGTGCCCCTCTCATTATTCAATATCTAAACACAGATACTTAGTACTTAAATAATCCTCAATGCCATATCGAGAGCCTTCTTTTCCTAAACCTGATTGTTTTACTCCTCCAAAAGGAGCAACTTCATTAGAAATTAAGCCTGTATTGATACCGACCATGCCACTTTGCAGTTTTTCAGCAACGCGGTAAACACGGCTAACATCACGAGAAAAGAAATAAGCCGCTAAGCCATAAATCGTATTATTGGCACGAGCAATCACTTCATTTTCATCACTAAAACGAATCAATGTTGCAATAGGACCAAAGATTTCTTCATGAACAATCCTCATTGAGTCATCAACATCAACAAGAACTTTTGGATTAAAGAAATTGCCATACTCCGCCACTTCGCTACCTAAGGTTAATTGGTGTGCCCCTTTCGCGAGTGCATCTTGCAGTAACTCATTCATACCATCAATGGCACGTGTTGTTATCATAGGCCCAATATCCGTTCCTATTTCAAGGCCATTACCGACTTGCAATTTGGCGACTTCTGCAACGAACTTGGACTGAAATTCATCGAAAATAGCATCTTGAAGATAAAAACGGTTCACACAAACACAGGTTTGCCCGCCATTACGAAACTTCGCTTGCACCGCACTTTTTACCGCTTTATCAATATCTGCATCATCAAAAACAATAAAAGGCGCATTTCCCCCCAGTTCGAGTGATGTTTTTTTAATTGTCGATGCACACTGCTCAGACAATACTCGGCCAACTTGCGTTGAACCGGTGAATGAAAACTTACTAATAAGCTCATGTTTAGTTAGACGTTCACCTAAAACACGAGAATCCCCAGTAATGATATTGAATATCCCTGCGGGAATGCCCGCTTCATCGGCCAACTGAGCGAGGGCAAGTGCCGTAAAAGGCGTTTCAGTCGCTGGCTTGATGATAATACTACAACCCGCAGCCAGTGCTGGAGCCGCTTTACGAGTGATCATCGCTGCGGGAAAATTCCACGGAGTAATCGCACTGCAAACACCGATCGGCTGCTTGATTGTCGAAAGACGGTTACTTCCCACCGTTTGAGGGATGGTTTCCCCATAAACACGTTTCCCCTCCTCCGCAAACCATTCGATAAAAGAAGCCGCATAGCGAATTTCACCTTTTGCCTCATGCAACGGCTTACCTTGTTCAAGAGTCATTAAACGCCCAAGATCATCAACATGGGCTTCAATCAGCTCAAACCAGTGGCGTAAAATGATAGAACGCGCTTTAGCAGTAAGCTTACTCCAATCTTCCATTGCGACATGCGCTTGTTCAATAGCGTCATCCACTTGGGTGACTGACAGGCTGGGAATTGTTCCCAGCACAGATTGGTCAACAGGATTAGTCACAGGGATTTTTTTATCTGAATCAACCCATTGCCCATTGATGTAGCATGACTGACGAAATAGCGCAGGGTGAGTTAAATGATGCATTTGTGACTTCTCCTTTTGTTTTTTTATGGATAACGTGATTACTCAGTGTGTGCGCCAGCAACAATTTTGTGGAAATGGGCAACACCATGTTCACTAATTCCACTACGCTGTCTGTCAGCCATAATGCGCCCTTGGCCTCGGTAACCTCGTGATCGCAATCCTTTTTGTACACTTTCCACCAAGCGCAGATCTTCTGGGCGGAATACGGTACGATACCATTCAACTAAGTTTTTCTGATATTCAGTCAGTTCTTCATTGAGGAAATAAATATCATAGTGCTGCAAGGTTTCCCCTGCGTTCACTGGAAACTCATAAATCACCGTCATGAAATCCCCGCCAGGAGGCATATTGAACATGGTGCTTGGCCAAATCCAAAAACCAAAGAAACGAGGGTCTAAAACAGATTCATCAAACTGATAAGAGGACTCAGAGGGTTTTGCTTTACCAATTTGAACAGTCCAATTATCCAATAATTGGTGTTCGTATACGTTAACATCTACGGAACTTGCAAAGCTCACATGGTTAGTTGGACAGTGATAACACTCAATATAGTTATCAACGATGGTTTTCCAATTGGCTGGTGTATGACTAACAAAACGTGCAGCCAATTTTAAATCGCTAATCACCGCACATGCTTCTTGCATTTTTTCGGCTAAGCCTGGAAGCTGCTCTTCAATAGGTTGTGGTTCACCAACTGTCATATTTACATAGATAAACCCTGCATGTTCAATAACATGGAAGCTACTCAATGACATTGCATCTGCTTCAAAATTGTTCACATTCTCACAATTGGTCGCATGTGCTAGTTGACCATCTAACTTGAATGCCCACGCATGGTAAGGGCAAGTAATCACATTTTTGACTTTACCACTTTCACCGCTGATCAACTGGTGTCCACGGTGCGGGCAGACATTATAAAAACCACGCAATACATCATCACGACCACGAACAATCACGAGGCTTTCGCCAATGAGCTCACGAGTGATATACGAATTTTTTTCTTTTACCTCACTAACATGAGCGACACAAACCCATGAATTAGCAAATATTTTTTCTTTTTCATACTCAAAAACATCATTAGACGTGTAATAACGAGCAGGGATTGTCCATGCGTTATCAATATCAAGGTGATCATTAATCGAAATGACTTTAGCTGCATTGCTCATAATTGCCCTCACTTATGTAAACTTATAGTTAACATCTTTTTCAGGAATGTTAATGCAGATCGCATTAATGATCAAATGAAATATTGATAAAAATTTAATCAATAACATTTATTTGTTTTATAACAATGAATTGCATTAACAATAATTATTGCAACTGTTAATAATTAGTTAATTACTTGTTGACTACGTAATCTTTGCATGGCTATTCTCTGTAAACCAAAAGTAGCATTTAACAAAAAAGTACCCTTAAAAACAAAACGAGTATTCCCTGCAAGCCAACTCTCATAAAAGAAAAAAATAAGTGAGCAACTGGAGAAGAGGTATGATGAATCACAAAAAATCCGTATTTTACGTGTCGCTAGCCTTTAGTCTGGCGTTAATCAGTTTTGGGGCATTTATTCCTGATAAACTGGAAGCTTTTTCACATTCCGCCTTAAGTTTTATCTATAACAATCTAGGTTGGTTTATCCTAGGTTCCGTTTTTATCTTTTTCAGCTTTTGTATGTTTCTTGGATTTTCCAAATTTGGTCACATACGTCTTGGTGATGACAATGATAAGCCGGAATACAGCACAGTCACTTGGATTGCGATGTTATTCAGTGCCTCAATTGGTATCAGTTTGATGTTCTGGGGAGTGGCAGAGCCTGTTTCCTATTATATCAGCCCACCAGTTGGTCAAGGTTCAACAGAACAGTCGGCCAAAGCAGCCATGCAATATGTCTATCTACACTGGGGGGTTTCCGCATGGGCGTGTTATGCACTCGTCGGCGTGGCTTTGGGCTATTTCCAATTTAGGAAAAAGCTCCCGTCGTCACTTAGTTCTGTTTTCTATCCCTTAATTGGGGATCGGATCTACGGCTCTGTCGGGAAATGGATCAATATATTGGTGATGTTATCCGTCGTTATTGGTATCGCCACATCATTAGGTTTTGGTACACTACAAGTTAACAGTGGTATGAATTACTTATGGGGATTGCCCATTAGTATTTATGTACAAATTGGTTTGATTGCTATCATTACTGTTGTTTATGTTGCTTCGACAATTTCCGGGCTACAAGGGGCAATAAAACACCTATCAAACTTAAATATCATACTTGCTCTAGGATTGATGGCATTTATCTTTCTATCTGGCCCAACCCAAACTATCTTAAAAGTCTTATTCCAAGGCATTGGAGACTACGTCCAAAATTTTGTCAGCATGTCATTTCGCACTGAACCCTATAATGACGGTACTTGGATTGCTAACTGGACACTGTTTTACTTTGGTTGGTGGATAGCATGGGCACCGCTAGTTGGCAGCTTTGTGGCTCGTATATCGAAAGGAAGAACAATCAAAGAATTTATGATTGGCGCAGTATTTATTCCTGTATTAAGTGCTTTTGCTTGGTTTGCAGTCATGGGTGGGTCAGCAATCCATCTTATTCAAAATCTAGGCCAAACAGCACTGGCTGATGCCGTAAAAACCGATGTCACATCCGCATTGTTTAAGTTCTTAGACTATTTCCCTGCATCAACATTTATCAGTATTTTAGCCATTGCCTTAGTGCTGATTTTCTTTATTACTTCTGCTAACTCAGCGGTATTTGTACTGGGAATGGTCAGCGAAAATGGGAACCCAAATCCTTCTCATGTCACTAAAACCATTTGGGGAGTCATTATTGCAGCAATCGCGATCGTGCTAATTATGACAGGTGGATTATCAGGTTTGCAATCCGCACTGGTTGCTATGGCGGTGCCATTATCCATCATGATGCTAATTATGTGTTACTCCACCTATAAAGGCCTCAATGAAGAAGTCAATGCACAAGCTGCAGCCAAAAAAGAGTTAAAAGATAATATCCAAATAATTAGTAAACCTATCCTTCCTGAAATTGAAAAATAATCGTCACTAAAAGCACAAACCCCAGTATGTCTGACAACATATTGGGGTTTTAATTATATTAGTAATAAATTATTTATTACTTAAATTTATTCATCGGAAAATAGAGTTAAAGCAAGTACTAAAGCATCTTCTCGGCCTTTTTTGGCAGGGTAGTAATCTTTACGTACCGTTACTTGGTGAAAACCTAGCTTATCGTATAGATGCAAAGCAGATGCATTTGATTCTCTCACTTCTAACCATAATGTGAGAATGCCTTTCTTTATGAGTTCCTTGATAAGCTCTTCTAGCAACAAGCGGCCATACCCTTTCCCTTGGTAATCAGGGTGGAGAGCAATATTGAATAGGGTCGCCTCATCAAGAACACATTGTGTTATCGCATAACCAATAATTTGATTATTAACAGAAATTTTTAAGTTATGATACTTTTCCCCTTGATTTCCATAAAAAACTCGCTCAGTCCATGGAAAGTCATGGCTTAACTTCTCAATTAAGTACGCAGTTGCAAGATCAGATTGCTTTAGTGTTGAAATTTTCATCATATTGATAAATTTGTTTCCATAGTGCCCGTTTAGCGCTACAGCTTGTACTTAGCTCAGACAAAACAGGTGAAGTAAACATGACTTTTGAACCTTCAGGCTGGATTTCATCACCTAATACCCAACATGGTGTTATTATTGGTGTTGGGATTAAACCTAATTGCTCTGAATTGACACAAACCACATCGTCCTGTGCAATATTCATGGAAAGAAAAACATCTTTTAGCAATTGGCTATTTAAATCAAGGTTCTCATCAGTAATAATAATAAGCTTAGTCGACGCTGGGATCCTTACACCACGTTCACCACGTAACACAGCAGGATTTCTCACCATCCATTGAGTGATCTCCATTTGTTCTAAAAGCCTGTCACGTCGTGTCATTTGATTTTCCAGTCGCAATTTTACAACCACATCTTATCAAAGGGGATTAATAGCGCCAACAGAGCAATGCTATTTCTCTTATCTTTGGTAAGATGTCATCGGTTTTTTTATTATTTTAGGAGATTGACAGAATATGTCATTACTGACACCTGCCAGCGAAGTTATTCAACGCCATCTCGAACATTTTATAGATCGTCATGTCATTTTGGCTGGTGACATTCAGGATGAGCTCGCTGCAACCTTAGAAGCAGCTAGTGTTCGCGTCATCACCAACCAGTATCATCACTGGCAACGCTTACAACCGTTAATGGGTGATATGGCGTTATTCTCTGCCATAACCCCAGCAGAATTTATCCAGCCTTGCGATACTCTCATTTATTTTTGGCAAAAAAACAAGCAAGAAGCCTGCTTCCAACTCGATGACCTTTGTACTCACCTTGCTGCAGGTAGCCAAATTTTTATCGTCGGCGAGAATCGCAGTGGTGTTAAAAGCGCCGAATCTATTATGGAAGGGATCGCTAACTTACAAAAAATCGACTCTGCACGCCGTTGTGGCTTGTACTATGGTGAATTAGAACAACCCACAACCTTTGATATTGCTCGCTGGTGGCGTCATTATCAAATTGATAATGTTAGAATTAATGCATTACCTGGGGTATTTAGCCATAATGAGCTGGATATCGGTAGTGATCTACTATTGTCCACGCTAACTGACCCAATGAGCGGTGATCTGCTTGATCTCGCCTGTGGCAATGGCGTGATCGCTGCGGTGATCGGCTCACAAAACCCAGAGATCAAACTCACCTTAAGTGATGTCAGTGCATCTGCGCTTGACTCCGCAGCATCCACTCTTGAGGCCAATAAACTGGTCGGTAAAGTCATCGCAAGTGATGCTTACTCTGATATTAACGATAAATTTGATTGGATTATTTCAAATCCACCATTCCATGATGGCCTAAATACCAGTTATCGTGCGGTTGAAAATATGATTTACCAAGCCCCTAAATACCTGAAAAAAGGTGGACGTTTGCGCATCGTAGCTAATGCTTTCTTACCATACCCTGATTTGCTCGATAAAGCTTTTGGTAGTCACGAAGTACTTGCCAAAACAGGAAAATTTAAAGTTTACCAAGCAGTTAAGCGTTAATTTAATCGCTAATAATTTAACTAAAGCACAATTTATCATACTACTCATTGGCTGGTGATCCTTTACCGGCCATTTTTTCATCAATCGAAAAATACTTCATAAAAAAATTATTGACGTTCGTCGAAATTAGCCTAAAATCCGCACCACATTATTGCTGGTTAGAAGCATTGATGAATCAAAGTTTAGTTAGGTATTGCGAGGGTGGCGGAATTGGTAGACGCGCTAGCTTCAGGTGTTAGTGTCCTATGGACGTGGGGGTTCAAGTCCCCCCTTTCGCACCACTAACTTTGTATAAACCACAATAATTTAGTATTGACGAGACAGTATTGCGAGGGTGGCGGAATTGGTAGACGCGCTAGCTTCAGGTGTTAGTGTCCTTCGGACGTGGGGGTTCAAGTCCCCCCTTTCGCACCACTGGTCAGTCATTGTTTATAACACCCTGCCCATTTTGACCTTCCTTGTACGACTAGCGCTGCCCTAATTCTCTATTTTGTTCTGTTACTTACTGATTATAGAACTAACTTTGTAGAACAAAGGCCATCATAAAACATGCGAGTGAAATAACTGCGGGGACAATCAATAAACGACGAGAACCGCGATTAAATAGCATCCCAGCGGTTGCTACCATCATGGTAATCATAATGATTTTTAGATTATCTAAGCCCATATTATTGAGTATATAAGCAATGCTCAGCAATATCACAGCAAAAACACCCCAAAGGCCAGCACCTATTCGCCTTAAACCTGTGGTTTTTGATATGCTAGTTGGCATAGTGACCTCAACACCCTTAAATGATAATGATTATCAATCATATCTAGTTTCTAGTAAATTTCAATGCTTTTTTATTTCACCACGCTATAAATTAACACTTATTTTACAAAATACAAACTTACGAAAATAGATAAATAAAATGAATATCTTCGGGCTCCAATGCAAATAATTCAGGGTCAGGCTGGGCAATTAAGGAACAACCGAGATGTTGATAAAAGTGCACCGTATTTTCTGAAGGTGTCGCAGAAATATATAAGCCTTTTGCACCTTTTTGTATCGCCATTTCAGCGCATTGTTGGAATAACATCCCTGCTAAACCTTTACCACGATGTGAGTGGCTCACATGCAGGAAAGACAATTGCAGTAAATTTTTTTGTTCGCCGCGCCACACATTATCTAAACTTGCGGCAGCAATTAGCTTGCCCTGCTCAAAAATACCAAGAAATACCGCTCCTTGGTCATAACTTTCCAACAAATGAGGGGTATAAGCTTCAGGTTCGCCTTCTGGCCAACCTTTCATATCAAACCGCTGCTTGGATAGCACCAACTCACCATTTCGATATAGATAAAGGTTTTCAATTAATTCAGTGCGGTCGATAGACCAAACAGATGGGATTTCCTCTCGTTGCAGTTCGCGAACTTCTCTCATAATGTCATTCTCATTATTCGTGCCTATGAATAAGCACATTTATTGTTATTTAATAAATCAATTTATCAAGATAATGAATAAAAAAAGAAGTGCAAATGTTTAGTACGTTCATTGAGGCATGGTTGAAAAATAAGAAAAAAAAGGGCTAGAAATAAAAAAACTCCCCGCAACATCCTATTGCGGAGAATTTTTACTACAGGGTTGGTTTATTGCTTCAATCCCATTGCATCGCGCATGGTAAAGAACAAATCAGTTTGGTCAGTCAGACCCATTACGTTTGCCGCATGTGGACCATAAGCCGCTACACGTAACTGAGCACCCGTGTGCTCTTGAGAGTCATCTTCTTCAGAGTTACCGTAATTTACCACCATCACAGAACCGTCTTTAGTAATCAACGCCTGCGTTAAACCCGTTGACTTAGTGCCTTCAGGAATAATTTGGCTTGAATGTGAATGGTCAGCGGTCACGATAACTAATGTATCACCATGTTTTTTAGCGAAATCTAAGCCGACTTGTACAGCTTGGTCGAGAGCGACAGTTTCACCAATTTGACCACATGGGTTTGCTTTATGGTCTTGCTTATCGATAGAAGCACTTTCAACCTGCAAGAAGAAACCATTTGGGTTGACTTCTAACAGCTCAATCGCTTTTTTCGTCATTTGAGCCAATGTTGGTGCATTCGGGTCTAACTTAGCATTCGGTTTACATTCTAACGGCGCATTGTTGATATTACCGTAATGAACTGCTTTCGGGCCTTCCCATGCAACAGTCATGTTGCCATCATGGAATAAGCCCAGAACAGGTTTATCTTGATTTGCAACAGTAATGCTGTCTAATGACTTAGCGTCACGCACAATATTATACCCACGCTCAATCGCCTGTTGCTCCAACGTTTTACCTTTGTAGTCACCCGCCTTTGCTTCTTGCTTGAAGCTCTTAGCTCCACCACCAAGGGTGACATCTGGGCGAGTTACCAACAGTTGCTCTGAAATTGAACCTCGACCGCCATTTTCTAGCGCGTTAGCCGCACATTTTTCTGCTGTTTCCTCAGGGCCATAACATTTACGCGCACTCACATGCGAAAACTGTGCAGCTGGCGTAGCGTCTTGAATCTCAGAGGTTGTGACGTTACCCGTCGCTTTACCATTACGTTTAGCTATCTCAATTAATGTCTCATGATCGTTGCCAAATACATCAATCCCTAATGCGCCATTGTAGGTTTTTACACCAGAAGACCACGCCGTGGCAGACGCTGCAGAGTCAGTCACATAGTCTGGTTTTTGGGTTTTCTTATCTAACGCATAATGGGTATATTGGCCTGTAATTGGCAAGGCATCGATTCCTTTAAAGAACCCTGAAGCACCTTCTGCATAGTTACGGGCAACGGTTATCTCTGAGTCACCCATACCATCACCAATAAACAGAATCACATTTTTGGCTTGGCCATTGTGAAGTGCCGCTTTCATGATATCAGTTTGCTCTGTCGCTAAACGACGCGCACCACCAAATTTTGTGATATCACCTTGTGCCGCACGGTTTTCTGACACCGCATCATTTTTATCAGCCGCGTAGGCAGGGACTGCACTTCCTAAAATTAAAGTACTTACCGTGACAGCTAAAAGGGATTTCATAAAATTACCAGTCATAACTGTTTCCTTGCCAATCAATAATAAAAAGAGAAAATGTGTATTTCAAATAATGACAGGCATGCTAAAGGAGCTAGATGACAGTTGAATGACGCTTTTATGGCGAAATGAAGACGTTTGTCATAAATGTGAAAAAGCAGCTAAATATAAGCTGCTTGTTGTGAATCAGTGTTATGGCTATTTACCATTGTGACACAAGTTGATTTGTTCCCTCATAAAGCGTTTCACACCAAGAAACATAGTCGTGCCCGCTAGGTAACTCAATAGCATCAACTTGATAACCTTTGTGTTTTAGAACATCCAGTAATCGGTAGTGGTTCTGAATAATTCCCCCCCAACTACCGCGTTGTTCGAATAAGCCGGCCTCAAGGAAAAAACGGATAGGTTGCGTTGGTATAATTTCGATTTCACGAATTAACCACTCAGGGTCTTTATCTTTTGGAGCCCACCAATAAGATCCTGACATACTGATAACATTACCGAAGATTTCAGGATGTTGTAATGCATTCCATGTCGCGCCAATCCCACCATAACTGGAACCCGCAATAATCGTATGGCTTGCAGGCGCTTGAATTCCCATTTGTGCTAATTGAGGCATAAGCTCATCTGCCAGCAACTTAGGAAAGGCATCATTTGGGGGAAGTTCATCCCCACGACGCTCTGAATTTATGCTATCAACAAATATAATATTCATAGCTGGAAAACTCCCCTGATTCATCCACTTATCAAAGAATTTCTCCATTTGATAGTTTTGCAGGTAAATTTGCCCATCCAATAGCAACAATAACGCCGGTGATTCCATTGGTACATTAGGCTGATAAACCGTTATTTTTCTTTCGTTTTTTAATATTTGACTCACCAACGTAAAAGTCTCTAAACGGCCTTTAATCTGCCGATTTTCTACATCAGGAAAGTGACACTGGCGTATGTTCGGTGCCAATGATAACAACGAAAAACGGTTATATTTATCGACATTTAGGGAAGGAATAACGTGAGAATTATATGGGTCAGACTGCGCGGTGACTAGAATTGCTTTACGTTGAGCAAAACCGCCTTCCGGTACAGAAGGGATATCAGGTGCAATTTTATATTGCGATAACGTATCATTAGGGATGATAAAAGAACGATACCAAATATCCGTTCCCGCCAAATGGGCCATTCTTTCGTGACTACCTGACGGCGCACCTAAAATATAGGCGTTTGCTTTCGCGCCACGCCAAAGGAATGTCACCCGTTTTTGTCTATTTGAAAAATCTTCAACCAGTGGCGTTCCTTGCGCGGCAACGGCTTGCCAAAATGCGCTTGTATCACCATTTTGATAATATTCATCCAATAAACTTTGCAGCTTAGGAGTAACCGGTTCATTATCCTTTTTAATGGCTAAAGGCTGGTACTGGGTGACATCAAACTTTAATTGCCAAGGTTTACCCGGCTCACCATTCAACGCTAAATAATAAACCCCATTTTTTGATACTAAATAATCCGCACTATGAGGTTCTTGTACTGAACCGTACTCTTGCAATGCACGCACTGGCTGTTTATTGGAATCCAATAATAGAACCTTGGAAAGACCTTCACCGCGTTGTTTTATAAAATCTTGCTGCGATACTTCAAAAGATAAGCAGCTATGACCTTCGCTATCATGTACCCCTTCAGCAAAGGAAAGCTCAGATAAACGTATACAGTCAGCGTGTGTTGCCATCACCGCAGAAGAAAACAACATACAACCTAAAAGAGGCAAAGATTTCACATCAAATTCCAGTGAGTCAATTGATAATAATTATTACTATCAAAAAACTCTTTTAAACTCAATGGCTCACAGCACGTTTTTCCACCAGTTGGTTAATTAACTGCAGCGCACTCAATAAATAATAGCGTTGTTTTTTTATTAATCTCAAATAACGGCGAGTCGCGGGAATGCGGCTCACCATTTCTGATGCCGTGTAAGGCTCAATTTCACAACGCCAACGTCCTCGGCTAAACTCTATCTCGCAATGATTAAATTCCAGCTCTTCTAATGTTTGCCTAATAATTGGGTACTCATTCAGCCATTCAATAACTTTCTGCCCATCCATCTGCTTCGAAACAAAATGGATATGCTTCTTCTTTATAGTCCCACGGGTTTTTACTTCAATTTTTGCATTGATACTATCTGTACATTGGCCAGATACCGCAAAACGGCTATACACAATAAAAGCGAGAAACAATTTTCTTGGCCGTTCAGTCACCTCAATCGTTAATTCGGGTTGAGGCTGCACATGAAGCACTCCGGGTGCCCCCCACTCACATGGATAAGGCGCCATGTCCTTCTCAACACGGTTAAGAGTCAATCCTGTTTGATATCCGGCAGGCAAACGTTGCTGGGTAAACTTACCGATTTTCTTCCACAAAGACGGTTTAGGCGAGGTTACGTAATGGCTCAAGTTGGCCTCCTTCCATTTCTTCATCAGCGAAGGAATTAGATAAAACGTATTCAACATCCACAGGTTTAAATGGGTTCACTTTCTGTACAAAAACGGTCCAAATTAATGCATATCCGGCTGTTAAACCTAACATAATGGCAAAAGGAATATAGATATCCGATTTATTCATGCCTGGTGGAGTGATATACACAATCGCTAAAATAATCCCGACACTCGAAATAATTTGCGGTATAGGGAAAAAAGGCGAACGATAGGCTCGATGTAAGTCAGGTCGACGAATACGCAATAACACTACTGAAATCGTTACCAGCAAGTAAGCCGTACCCCAAGAACACACCGCCGCCAGTACCAATGGAATGATACGATCAAGGTCGCCTTGAATAGCAAAAGCGTGCAAACATGGGATCATCACAGCTACTAAAATACCGAATACTGGAGTTTTAAAACGAGGGTGCAAATAAGCAAAGATGCGTGGTAATGCCCCATCAAGAGCCATTCCATAAAGAATGCGAGGAACCGCTGCCATTAACGTATTGATGGTCGCTCCACCAGCCAGTAATAACGCGATACCTATCCAGTATTTACCAAACTCACCCATAACAATTTCGGCGAATGCAGGGATTGCCATCGGTGTTTCAAGTAAACGCGTACCTGTCAGCGGGTCAACGACCACATTTTCCACTTGGTTCGCTAGCGCTGCACCGAATAACACCATACAGAGTGCGACACAAAATAAACCTGTTGTCATCGCACGGGGAATCACTTTCGCGGAATTTTTAATTTCAGGAGCCATTGGGGTTACTAGCTCACAACCAACAAACATGAACATTGCCATACCAACAAAGCTCAGTATTAGTGTTGGGTCCGTATTGAGTGGCTGACCAAACCAGCCGTCCATATCCACATGAAATGGCAACAACAAACCACTCACACTAAAAATTACTAACGTGGACCACATGGCAAATGTCAGTACAACCTCGACCTTACCAAAGGCTTCAATACCAAATGCATTTAAGATACCAAACGTGACAACCAACCCAACACCAACCATCCAAGATGAGTTACTGGTCTCTAAGACCGTGTTGAGATGCTCAAAATTAACGAGAGCCATAATCCCTGACAGAATAGTTTCGGCAGTTCCTGCAAACACATGCACAATCAAGTAAGCCGAAAGCGCACCTGTTATCGCCCAAAAGCGTCCCATCCCACAAGAGATATAGTCATATACTGAGCCTGACGTTGGGAGAATGGCCGCAGCCTCCGAAAATGTAGTTAACTGAGCTTGCATCATGATGAAACTGAGTAGCACCGCTAAGGCAAACGTATCGCCACCGATGCCGAATCCACTCGTGACGGTTAAAATAACAGGACTGGCCATAATCAAACCAGCAGAACTCGCCAAGGTGGTCGGAAAGCCAACTTTCCCTTTTTCTAAATGTGTCGACAATTTTGAGGATAAATTCATCTTGCTTCCCTCTCACTCTCTACCTAGCTATTAATGTGAATTTTTTGTAAAAATAAAGTGGTTTCATATCCACTATAGAAATAAGCTTAAATCCACTGCTATCGTTCTAAAGGACGATACCCAGAGAGAGGGGAAATAAAGTATAGCTCGCGAAAAGTACCCATATTTTTAAAAACAAAAAAAATAATTAAAGTAATATCAATATGTAACAAACAAACCACTTGTTAATATATTAATAAATATCTTTCTAAAGATACCAAAAAGCAGCAAATCAATATTCATGAGGTTTTCATGAGTTTTAAATACTGCTATCAACTTCACGTTATTAATATGTTTATTTTATGTTAAATTCATTAAGAGGCATGATAATAATTCGATTAGTACACAAGGGAATATGATGAATTCACCATTATTCGAGCCTCATCAACAAACATTGATTGATTGCTGCCTAAATACCATTGCGCATATTATTCCGGTTTCTGCATTGGTGTATTACCTCGTGAATGATCATTGCCAACCAGATAACTACGTTCTTCACGGGATACCGGCAAAAATGCATGAAGAGTATCTCGCTTATTTTCACCAATTAGATCCTTTACACCCTGACCATTTTCGCAGCGATGATTTACGCTTAGTGAGAATGGATTCTGAAATACGCCAGCAGAATCAAGCTTTTTTCCATGATTTTATGCAGCCAAATAACATGACTGATATGGCGGAAATATTTATTCGTCGTAAAAATAAAATTATTGCGGGGATTTCGGTGCTGCGAGACAGCCCATTTAGCCAACAAGAAATCATGCGATTAAATACTATTTTACCTGTCGCTGAGCTGATGACATTTGATGTACTACCTGATTCCTTAGTGGCTTATACCCCCAAAGAACAAGAAATTATCCATTTAGTACGAGAAGGCGCGAGCAATAAGCGAATTGCATTATTACTGGGGGTTTCGCTATCAACAGTGAAGACTCACTTACGCAATATCTTCACTAAAGCAAATGTGACTAACCGAACCGAGCTTGTTTCATCCGGGTTTATCATTCACCAAGAAAAATGACAGTAAATCTAACGACCACCCGCCGTGGATGAACATCCACAATAGCTTTGTCTTTGAATTGATTAATAAGCCATAGTATCTATCAAATATAAAAAACCCGGCACGATGGCCGGGAAATGTTGATTAATTGAATATAAATTGAACACTAATAACGCACCATGACAGACTTTAACTCTGTGTAATACTCAATAAAGGCACTACCAAATTCACGACCAATACCTGATGACTTAATGCCACCAAATGGCACTGCGGGGTCAAGGAAGGTATGCATATTCACCCATACCGTTCCCGCTTCAATGCGTGAAATCATACGCATTGCTTTACTAAGATCATTTGTCCATAAACTCGCAGCTAAACCAAACGGAGTGCTATTCATCATCTCAATAAGTTCTTCTTCGTCATCGTAACTCAAGAAAGTCCCTATTGGCCCAAATGTTTCCTCTTTCATCAATACATCATCTGGGCTATTAGCACGAATAATGGTTGGAGGCACAAAGTACCCAGCGCCTGCAACGGGTTGGCCACCATAAATAATTTCACTACCCTCTTGGCGAGCTTTTTCAAACAAACCTAAGATTTTTTCGTAATGCGCTTTATTGGCCAGCGGCCCCATCTCGGTTGTTTCATCCAATGGAGAACCGACTTTCATCGCAGACAAACGCGTTTTTAGTTGCGCTAATACTTCATCCATCAATTTAGATGGAATATAGAACCGCTCAGCAGCCGCGCAAATTTGCCCTTGATTTAGATACCCCGCTTCAATAATCCCATTAACAATTTTTTCAACCGGAAGGTCAGCTAAGAATGCAGCACCATTTTTCCCACCAAGCTCCAGTGTTACTCGGGTTAATTTACCTTCCATTGCTGAACGCCCTACCGCCAGCCCAGTCGGTACAGACCCCGTAAATGTCACTTTAGAACAAAGTGGATGATGAATCAGTGCTGGCCCAACTTCACGACCACCACCATTTACGATATTAATTACACCGTCAGGAATTCCCGCCTCTTTTGCCAATTCCACCACTCTTAGCATAGTTAGTGGAGTAAATTCACTTGGTTTCAACACAATCGTACAGCCACATGTTAAAGCAGCCGCTAATTTCCAAATGGAAATCATAATAGAAAAGTTCCAAGGAATAATACCAGCCACAACACCAACAGGTTCACGCTGGGTAAATGCAGAATATTTCTCACCATTAAAAGAAGGCAATGAAACATTCAATGTTTCCCCGCTGATTTTAGTCGCCCAACCGGCAAAATAACGCAAAAACTGCGCAGATGACCCCACTTCAAGAAAACGAGATAATTGAATGGTTTTACCTGAGCATAACGTCTCTAACTGGGCTAATTCTTCAAGGTGCTTTTCAAGCAAGTCAGCAAGGCGGTTTAAGCAATTCCCTCTTTCCATTGGTGTCGTGTTTGCCCAAACTCCTTTAAATGCAGCATGAGCCGCATCCATTGCGGCATCAACTTCCGCTAAAGTTCCTTCTTTTACTTTAGCAATAACCTGTTCAGTGGCTGGGTTAACAACATCAAAAAAAGTATCGCCTTTGCCAGAAACCGGTAACCCGTTGATAAAATGACCGTGCTGACGCTTCAAAAACTCACTGACTTCTGGTAATAGGGTTAACTCGCTCATTGTTATCACTCCACTCAATAGAAATTAATTAGGCATTTACACAAGCTAAGTAATGTTTTACGAAGCGTGGTGTATCAATTTCCCATAAAACTTCGGTACCTTTCGCGGCAAACCAGGTATCGCCTTTATGGTATTCAACCGTCACACCGGTTTTCACATCCGTTAACTTCACCGAACCTTCGTGGACTGTCGCCATTTCATCAAATGGATATACCATTTTGAACTTGCCTTTAGTACAAGCAAAAATACCGCAGGTCAGGTTATCCGTTGGTTCACCGTGGATCATTGCAACACTCGCTTGAGGATCGCCTTCAACAACCACAGAGCCTAAATTTGTCACGCTACCAACATTCAATAACTCAGGTAGTGGTTTATTTAACAGTAATGGACTAATCATAATTTTTACCTTTAATCGATTTTAATAAACTAATTAGGTGGATAACGAATTAGCGACGACCTTGCCAATAACCGGATATCTGATGCATTATTTTTGCCAACGAAACAATCACATTACGCAGACTATCTTTACCAATAATATTGGCGTGCGGGATAGAACTCATTAAGTCATAACGATGAGAACCTTCCACCATCCCTTCAGCAAGAACTTTGCACACAATCTGGCTTGGCGTAACACCAAAACCTGAATAGCCCTGTGCATAAAACACATTTTTGTGTTGTGGTAATGAACCAATTTGTGGAAATAAATTTGCACTACATGCCATTGGTCCACCCCAAGCTAATTCAATTTTGACGTCTTTGAGGTAAGGAAAGACTTTTAGCATTAAATTACGATTCCATGCTTTAAGATCAGACGGAATATATTCAAGAAAATGAGTGGAACTGCCAAATAATAGGCGATTCTCATTCGTCACCCGGTAGTAATCTATTACAGGACGAATATCACTATAAGCACCACGAATTGGGCTAATTCGCTCGATTAATTCATCAGGTAGCTCTTCCGTCATTAATTGATATGCGTAAGTATTAATAGTTTTAGGGTAAATCGTCGGCTCAAGGCCATTTAAAAATGAATCGCAAGCCCACAGCATTTTCTGTGCTTTAACTGTTCCCATCGCAGTTCTGACTTTGATGGTATTACCATATTCCACATTTAATACTTGGCTATTTTCAAATATTTTAGCGCCATATATTTCACTAATCGCTTTCGCTTCACCCAATAATAAATTCAATGAATGAACATGCCCGCCACCCATGTGTTTGATCCCACAGGTATAAGCATCAGAACCAATAATCTGTTTTAGTTCTGAGCCACTGTAAAACTCAATTTCTTCATCAGGATCAACTGACTTAAAATCTTTTAGCCAACTGCGTAAGGTTTTTTCTTGGCGCTTATTACTACCTAAGTATGCGTAACCACGGCAAAAATCTGCATCAATATCATATTTAGCGATACGATCACGCATGATCCCTGCGCCCATATTACTGAGTTTAAAAATCGTTTCTAAACCCTCTGGCCCGACATATTTTTTGATTGCATCGATATCATGGCCAATGCCCGCCATTACTTGCCCGCCATTACGCCCTGAACCACCGTAGCCAAGGTGCCGTCCTTCCAAAATAGCGATATTGGTAATCCCTTTCTCACACAGCTCAAGCGCAGTATGGATCCCAGAAAAACCACCACCAATAATCACCACATCAACATCAAGATCTTCCTTTAGCGTAGGAAAACGTAAGTCATACTTTTTAGTTGCTGCATAGTAAGTCAATGATTCTACTTGGTTATTCATTATGGATACCCTATTTAGTATCTTTCGATAACTCGATTATCTTAACCTTACATTAACAATTACATAGCCCTTTAGGGACATTCGAAACATAAAGTTAACAATTGTGACGCAAGTAGAATATTTAAATAATAATAAAATTTTAAAAAAATAAAAAAACAATCTAAAAATCAAATAATTAATAAACCATTCTCATATTAATAATAATGATTATTAATTTAATTTTAGTTCATACAAATCATCTAGACAAAAATAAAAAAAATAATGCAGCAATAAAAAAGATAACAAGCTATAAAATGCTATTAAATCATTAGGTTAAAATAAATATAAAAACACATTATACTTAGCTTAACCTATTCATTAATAAGTTAAATAATTCAACCTGTGAATTAATATTTAGTTTTTGATAGATATTTTTACGATGATTTTTCACTGTTCCTAAACTAATGAAAAGCATCTGTGCAATTTGTGGTGAACCTTTACCTGCTAAGATTAATTCGACAACTTCACACTCTCTTGGTGTCAGCCCAAATCGTGTTTGCATATCAGTATTTTGATGGTGGTTCGACACCGAAGAAGGAGAAACATCTTTATGAAGTTTCACCATACTACGAATGATATCGAAGGCGTCTTTAAGGGGCGCTTGCGTATATTTTCCCGAGAAAAAAGGCCTATCTTCATTACCAAAAAAAATGCCTAATTGCCTGTCAGTTGAAATATCTAATAACAACCCAGCTTCATCACACCACCCTGTCTTACGATAAAAATTGAGATAATAATCTGTATGATAAAATCCTTTAGGTGCGAGTTCTTTTAGTGTTAATACTTTGGAAGCGCCTCCCTTTTGGATTTCTTGGTAGAATGGATCCATTAAATAAGCACCTCGTTGATAGATTCTGTTAATACTATCGCTATTACGGCGCTCTACTTTGGAAAGAAATCGGGGTGGAGCTCCTTTTTCAAAGGAGTAAACAATCGCATTATCGAATGCAATAAGTGAAGATAACCATGATAATAAATTAGGATAAAACTGGTTAGTTGCAACAGAATCAATGACATCAGGTAATTTTTCCAGATAGTTCTCCATTCTGCCTCCACAATTATTAACTAATTAATAAACCCCCTCTAGGCGGCTTCATTTATATTGCTTAAAACTTCATAAAGAACACATTATCTTTATAAACTCAACACGATTGTTATTAATATGTTAATCACATCACTCTATATTAGTAACCCTAATGAATAATTTCATTACATTAGTATTCATAAAAATAGAACTTACATCACATAAAAATAAATTTATCCATATATTATGTTAATTAAAAGTAAATAACCTAATAAAAGGAGAAATAATGTCTAGCAATAAAATTATTATCGATTGTGACCCTGGCCATGATGATGCAATGGCAATTTTCTTAGCATTAGGCAATTCAAATGTAGAGTTACTTGCGGTAACGACGGTTGTCGGAAACCAAACTTTAGACAAAGTTACTTATAATGCACGCGCAATTATGGAATTCGTTAGTGCAAATGATATCCCTATCGCTGCTGGTTGCTCTAGGCCATTAGTGAGAACAATACAGACTGCCCCAGAAGTTCATGGAACAACAGGACTGGACGGCACTCACCTCCCTGAACCCAAATTACCTATTGACCAACGACACGCTGTGGACTTAATTATTGATACGCTGAAGTCACATCCCTCTAAAACGGTTACTCTCGTACCTATCGGAGGACTCACAAATATTGCTTTAGCCGTGAGGAAAGCACCTGAAATTGTAGAATTAGTAAAAGAAGTTGTTTTAATGGGAGGAGGCTACCATACGGGCAACCGTACTGCAGTCGCCGAATTCAATATCCTTATAGACCCTGAAGCTGCTCATATCGTGTTTAATGAAACTTGGCCTATCACTATGATTGGGTTAGACCTTACACACCAAGCAAGGCCAGACGACCAAATAATGGAAGCAATTGCAGCGTTAAATACACCTGTAAGTGACTTTGTTGTTGAATCTCTAAATTACTACACGGCAGGTTACCGTAGACGTAATGGC
This sequence comes from Providencia sp. PROV004, assembly GCF_011045615.1. NCBI lineage: Bacteria > Pseudomonadati > Pseudomonadota > Gammaproteobacteria > Enterobacterales > Morganellaceae > Providencia > Providencia sp. PROV004. Next base: position 637,691 of record NZ_CP042859.1, on the reverse strand, counting down.
TATACTGACCACGCCCCGGTTCACGACCTATGCGCTGTTGCTTATGTTATCGACCCATCCATAATGGAAACGATTAAGGCTCCAATTGATATCGAGCTACAAGGCGCTCTAACAACAGGTATGACAGTGACTGACTTTCGCCATCCAGCTAAAGCAGATTGCCACACACAAGTCGCCACAACATTAAATAACCCTCAGTTATGGGATATGTTTATTGCTTCTCTAAAGCAACTAGAAAAATAAAAACAAAAAGGTAGCCTATAAAAACAGCTACCTTTTCAGAAGATTATGATTTGATAATTTCTTTTAACTTAGTGTAGCGTCTAATTAATCGCCATTTTAATTTTACTGTTGTTGCATGCGCCCACACTATTTGCCAATAACCCTTATCAAAAAATAGTTGTACCATTTCCTTCTGTACATCGGGTGATTTAATGGCTAATAGCGCTTGAATCACCCCCAAACCTTCCTTTCCTACCTGCCATAAGCAAGCTGGTGCCTGTTTAACTTGTTCAGGATAACGCTGGTAAATATTTAGCAGCATATCAATAATCTTCAAATACGTTTTTATCTTGCGGACAGAGCGTTCATCACCACTTAATGAATGCGAAACAGATTGGTTATGGATTAAATATCGGTAGTATTGTTCATTAATAAATTGCACGCGCTTCGCCACGAGTAAGACTTCCGTCGTCCAAGGAATGTCTTGATGATGTAACTTAGGCTCAAAGAAAAATTTGTGTTGGCGCAACATGTCCAAACGATATAAATTCAGCCAAGTTACATGCAGAAACTTGCGTGAACTTAAGCCAATTTCAAGCCATTCAGGGCCTGAAATTACCCCAGTTGACGGGACTTTATTCGGTGGGAAAATTGCCTTTGGTGCATCACCATTAGTATAAACATAAGTTCCATTACAGGTTGCAACATCGAGGTCATTTGATAATGCTATTTCTAATAAACGCCCATACATTTGAGGGCTAATTTCATCGTCAATATCAGGGAATGTAATATATTTTCCCGTAGCCTCTACCATCCCCGTATTACGGGCAACTGATACGCCTTGGTTCTCTTGATAAAGCACTTTTAAATGTACAAATTTATCTGCGTAAGACTTAATGATGTCTTCACTTTTATCTTTAGAACCATCATTAACAACGATCAACTCCCAATTTTCTAACTTTTGCGCGATTAAGCTATCAAAAAACTGAGGTAGAAATTTTTCACCATTATATACAGCAACGACAATACTCAAAACTGGCTGAGAAGACATGTATTAACCCTATACCAATCTATTAAAAATTATTCATAAGCTAAATAATTAAACCAAATATAAAGCAAAGTAGCAGATAGCAATATGTCACTTCATGTTACTTCACTAAAATTAATAAGTTAGAAAAGAAAAAATCACATTGGTTCCATTGTCATAAAAATTTAATAATTTAAAATTCAGATTTATCAATCTGCAATGGAATTATCTTATTTGTAAGTATGATTTATATTGTAATGAACTAATTATCCATTAATTGACCTAATAAACATTAATGACACCTTAAAAAATATTGAGGATATTCTTGTGGCTGGAAGTAGCTTACTCACATTACTTGATGATATTGCCGCTGTACTAGACGATGTTTCCGTCATGACAAAAATGGCTGCCAAAAAAACATCCGGAGTTTTAGGTGATGACCTCGCACTAAACGCCCAGCAAGTCACAGGCGTTCGTGCAGAGAGGGAAATTCCTGTTGTTTGGGCCGTCGCTAAAGGGTCATTTGTTAATAAATTAATACTTGTTCCTTTAGCGTTGTTAATCAGTGCGTTTATCCCTTGGGCTATCACACCTCTACTCATGATTGGTGGAGCCTATCTTTGTTTTGAAGGAGCAGAAAAAATCACTCATAAGCTATTGCATTCTAATGCAAAAGATTCTACTCCCCAACACCAATTGCAATTATCAGCAGAAGAACTTAAGGAATTTGAAAGTAAAAAAATCAAAGGAGCTATTCGTACCGATTTTGTTTTATCAGCTGAAATTATTGCCATCACACTCGGCATTGTTTCCACTACCTCTTTTATCAACCAAGTAGCCGTACTCTCTATCATTGCTATCGTGATGACTGTCGGTGTGTATGGCTTAGTTGCAGGTATTGTGAAATTAGATGACTTAGGCTTTTATTTACAGAAGAAAACCTCTTCTTTATTAAAAAAATGTGGTAATGCCTTAATTTATGCGACTCCTTATCTCATGAAAACATTATCTATTGTAGGAACAGCTGCGATGTTTATGGTCGGTGGAGGTATCCTAACGCACGGTATCAGCTATATTTCAGAATGGATTACCGAAATATCATTTACCGCAACCTTAACACCTATCATTGGTAGTACTATGCAGTTTGTCTTACCGACTATAATTAATTTATGTTTTGGGCTAGTAACCGGCCTAATCCTTGTCTCGATAATCTCACTATTCAAAAAATTTAAAAAAGCCTAAAACAAAAAGATAGCTCTATCGATTAGAGCTATCTTTCTTCCTGCCATTCGATAGTTTTTCAGTAACATTTTTCGGTGTATATTATTTTACACATTGATTTTCATCGATATTTAAACTGATCTAAATCAAAGGAAATTCATCTTTAATTTAAGCTATAATACGTATCCCCATTCCAGACTAAACCAAATTTAATCTTATATATCAATAAATAAAAGTACAAAACTTAAAGAGAAATTTTATTTTCTATTTTCTATTTTGTTATAACACCAGAAAATTACTACCAAAGTAGTATATTTAATGTTCGCCCCTTTATGAACAATACTAGAACTATGCATTTTAAGTTCGCTAGCGCGACTCTTTAAGGAAGTGACACATGCCCACACTGTATCGTCGATTTTCAATTATTAACCAAGTGATCGGCCTTATGCTACTTATTGCGATCTTAGGAATTATTGGGATGACGATTTCTAATCGAATGATTATAAGTGTACAAGGTAATGCTCACGCAATAAATAAATCAGGTTCACTACGAATGCAGAGCTACAGATTGCTTTCTCTCGTCCCTCTGAACACTCAAAATCAGCGTTATCTCGACGCATTAGAATCTGACCTCATTAGCCCAGAACTGACCCAAGTTGTAAAAATTGAAAGCTTAACGCCTCAATTTGATGAGCTCTATAATTACTGGTTACATATCTTACGACCTTCATTAATGGAAGCAAATACGCCTAACGATGCAAGGTACGAAGTTATATCATTTGTAAGTAAACTTGATGAATTGGTTCATAATATTGATGAGAAAACAGAAAGAAAGATTGCTTATGTAGCTATGACACAACTGATTTTTATTAGCTTAGTATTCTTATTACTTATGGGAACCATCTGGCACTTAAGAAGAAAAATTTATTACCCATGGGTTAAATTATTATCAATGGTCAATGCGATTGGGCGAAAAGATTTTAGCCAACGCTACCCTAAAAATAATAGGCAAGATGAGTTAAACGCATTAGGAGAAACGCTGAATCAAATGTCAGATGAATTAGCGCTAAGCTATCATCAACTTGAAGAAAGAGTTGCAGAAAAAACTGCAGATTTAATCACAAAAAATAAAGTGTTATCTTATTTATATCAATCAAACCAAATTCTTCATTCATCAGATCCCCTCTATTTGCGATTACAAAAAGTCCTTATTGAACTAGAAAACATTACCATACTCAAAAATCTAAGTTTACGGTTGTATGAAGAGAGTAATGAAGCTTATTTTCATGAAATATGTTGCTATTCAACCGGATTATCTGAAGCGAAGACAACGAAGCTAAAACAACAAATTTCAATCGATAAACCTCTCAGCTTACAATGGGATTTATCAGACAATATGCATCGTTATGGCGTTATTATTGGTGAGATTGAAGATAATCAAATACTTTCAGACGAACAAAACAACCTCGTTTCTGTTCTAGCAAAACAAATCTCTGGTATGCTCGCGATGGAGCACCAAATAGAACAACAACAACAGTTGCTTATCATGGATGAACGCTCTGCAATTGCACGCGAGCTTCATGACTCTATCGCTCAGTCTTTATCTTGTTTGAAAATGCAAATTAGCTATCTGCAATTACAGCCTGAGCCATTACCAGAAAAACCTCAACAGCTTTTAACAGAAATGCGCAGCGAAATTAATACCGCATATAGCCAACTGAGAGAGCTATTAACCACATTTAGGCTTAAATTAATGGAACCTGGCCTACTTCCCTCATTAGAAAGTACCATTAATGAATTTAGCGAACGTATGGGGTATACAGTAACCTTAAACTACGACCTACCCGCAAAGAGTATTTCACCACACCAATCTATTCATATTATACAAATCGTCCGAGAAGCATTAACTAATATTCTAAAACATGCTAATGCAACATCGGCTGAGGTTTCATTAAACCAGTATGATGGTATTGTTACTATTACCATTATCGACGATGGTGCAGGGATCACGTCAAACACTGATAAACTTAATCATTATGGGCTTATTATTATGAGAGAAAGAGCATTAAGCCTTAATGGTAATTGTTGTATTACACCTAGGCCTCAAGGTGGAACAGAGGTAAAAGTTACCTTTCCTTTATCTGACGCTTAACATACCGGAAAATCATCTATGGAAAATACAAATATAGTAAACGAAAAATCAACCATTCTACTTATTGATGATCATCCGATGCTAAGAAATGGAGTCAAACAATTGATTAGTTTGGAATCTTCATTACAAGTTATCGGTGAAGCAGGAGATGGTAAAACAGGTATACAGATCGCTGAAGAGCAAGATCCTGATCTTATTTTACTGGATCTCAACATGCCTGGAATGAATGGTTTTGAAACTCTTGATGAACTTAGAAAGCGAGAACTATCCGGTAGGATTATTCTTTTTACTGTTTCTAATTATAGTGATGATTTAGTCAATGCACTAAAAAGAGGTGCTGATGGCTATTTGCTTAAAGATATGGAGCCTGAAGAGCTTATAGTCGCCCTAAAAGAAGCCGCTAGCGGTAAGTTAGTTGTTAGCCCAACATTAGCATCTGTACTTGCTGAATCACTCAGAGACAATACCACACAGGATGATAATAATATAACTTCATTAACACCAAGGGAAGCCGATATTCTAGAGCTGATATCACAAGGCTTATCAAATAAAATGATAGCTCGTAAACTAGATATCGCAGAAAGCACAGTAAAAGTACATGTTAAACATTTACTTAAAAAGCTCAATTTAAAATCAAGGGTTGAAGCCGCTGTTTGGGTGTTACAACAAAAATAATTTTTAATCTCACAGCTATATAAGCTTATGATAGCTGTGAGCTTTGAAAAAATCATGTTAACTAATAAACAGCTCTAATATGCAAACTTATATTTTTAATTATACTAAACTAGTGTAATAATTTTTATGATGGAAAATAGTATAAATGGAAGATGAATTAATTTTAGTTAATGAACATGATGAACCTGTTGGTGTTATGTCAAAATTATTGGCACATCAACTCGGTTATCTACATCGAGCATTTTCAGTATTTATCTTTAATGAGCAAAATGAGCTATTAATTCAACAACGGGCACTTCATAAATATCATTCAGCAGGGCAATGGGCAAATTCTTGCTGTAGTCACCCTAAACCTAATGAGGATACTCAGAAAGCTGCTGAACGTAGGCTTCAAGAGGAGCTAGGCTTTGTCACCCCATTAACATATGTGGGTTCCTTAATTTATAAAGCTGATGTTCAGGGAGGCTTAATTGAACATGAATATGACCATATTTTTATTGGTTATTACAATCAATATATTCAACCAAATAGGGATGAAGTTTCATCTATACGGTGGGTAAGTCTTCCTCAATTAAAACAAGAGATCGTTCTTACGCCTGAAATATTTACACCATGGTTTAAAAAAATATTGGAAGAATTTCCTTTATTAAATATTTTAAATAAATGAGTTTGTAATATTTTAATTTTTAAGACACCATTCAAATCATAAAAAAATTTATATAATATTACATATCATAAAGATATATTATAGATGAGAAAATAATTTAATTATCAGTTTCATATAAATAAATAGTGCTAGTTTAATCTCAATTCTCAACGTAGGCTAACTAATCTTTTCCATTGAATTATTTTCAATACTAAATATTGTCATTATTATTTATTCATTGAATATAATTACATTATTAATAAACTTTACTGGTATATTTCTATAGTAAGTAATCACTTAAAACTTACTGCGGCCTTATTCACTATATTTTATTCCTTCTTTTACCCGATATATTTTTAATCCTATAATAAGTGAGCTATTACTCACTACCTTATCCCCTCAATCGCATTCCCCCCTGAATACTCAGAGTGCAACGCGTTGATTTAATTCTTCCCTCTTAACTCCCCATCCTCTTTGCAGCTCAAATAGAAGTGAGTTGTTACTCACTACTTTGCATCGTGAGCTTCCATTAGCGATAGTTATATTTATGACTAATGACTCTACGAAGAGGAATAACATCAAATAAATTAAGCGAGTCGTTAAAAGAAGAAAGAAGTTGGGAAGTTGGGAAGTTGGGAAGTTGGGAAGTTGGGAAGTTGGGAAGTTGGGAAGTTGGGAAGTTGGGAAGTTAGGAAGTTGGGAAGTTAGGACATTAAGGGGCTTCAACGCTAACATCAACAATTAGTTAGTTTCCCCCAAACGCAAAAAAGCCACCCAATGGGTGGCTTTCTCACTAATTGAATGTCTGGCAGTTCCCTACTCTCACATGGGGAGACCCCACACTACCATCGGCGCTACGGCGTTTCACTGCTGAGTTCGGCATGGGGTCAGGTGGGACCACCGCGCTATTGCCGCCAGACAAATTCTGTGTGTTCCCGTTTAATCTCACTTTCGTGCACTAAACCAGAACATCAATCTCGAACAAGCTGCTGTGTCCTTCACCTCTCGGCTTCTCACGCTTATTGAATCAACATAATCTCTCTAAAACACCTTCGGTGTTGTCAGGTTAAGCCTCACGGTTCATTAGTATTGGTTAGCTCAACGTATCGCTACGCTTACACACCCAACCTATCAACGTCTTAGTCTTAAACGTTCCTTTAGGACCCTTAAAGAGTCAGGGAAGACTCATCTCAAGGCAAGTTTCCCGCTTAGATGCTTTCAGCGGTTATCTCTTCCGCACTTAGCTACCGGGCAATGCCATTGGCATGACAACCCGAACACCAGTGGTGCGTCCACTCCGGTCCTCTCGTACTAGGAGCAGCCCCTTTCAATCTTCCAACGCCCACGGCAGATAGGGACCGAACTGTCTCACGACGTTCTAAACCCAGCTCGCGTACCACTTTAAACGGCGAACAGCCGTACCCTTGGGACCTACTTCAGCCCCAGGATGTGATGAGCCGACATCGAGGTGCCAAACACCGCCGTCGATATGAACTCTTGGGCGGTATCAGCCTGTTATCCCCGGAGTACCTTTTATCCGTTGAGCGATGGCCCTTCCATTCAGAACCACCGGATCACTAAGACCTACTTTCGTACCTGCTCGAGCCGTCACTCTCGCAGTCAAGCTGGCTTATGCCTTTACACTAACCGCATGATGTCCGACCATGCTTAGCCAACCTTCGTGCTCCTCCGTTACTCTTTGGGAGGAGACCGCCCCAGTCAAACTACCCACCAGACACTGTCCGCACCCCGGATAACGGGGCTACGTTAGAACATCAAACATTAAAGGGTGGTATTTCAAGGTTGGCTCCATGCAGACTGGCGTCCACACTTCAAAGCCTCCCACCTATCCTACACATCAAGGCTCAATGTTCAGTGTCAAGCTATAGTAAAGGTTCACGGGGTCTTTCCGTCTTGCCGCGGGTACACTGCATCTTCACAGCGAGTTCAATTTCACTGAGTCTCGGGTGGAGACAGCCTGGCCATCATTACGCCATTCGTGCAGGTCGGAACTTACCCGACAAGGAATTTCGCTACCTTAGGACCGTTATAGTTACGGCCGCCGTTTACTGGGGCTTCGATCAAGAGCTTCTCCTTACGGATAACCCCATCAATTAACCTTCCAGCACCGGGCAGGCGTCACACCGTATACGTCCACTTTCGTGTTTGCACAGTGCTGTGTTTTTAATAAACAGTTGCAGCCAGCTGGTATCTGCGACTGGCTTCAGCTCCATCCGCGAGGGACTTCACCTAGCGCCAGCGTGCCTTCTCCCGAAGTTACGGCACCATTTTGCCTAGTTCCTTCACCCGAGTTCTCTCAAGCGCCTGAGTATTCTCTACCTGACCACCTGTGTCGGTTTGGGGTACGATTAATGATAATCTAGAGCTTAGAGGCTTTTCCTGGAAGCGGGGCATGAGCTACTTCATCACCGTAGTGACTCGTCATCGGACCTCAGCATGTAGTGAACCGGATTTGCCTAATTCACCTGCCTACATCCTTAAACCGGGACAACCGTCGCCCGGATAGCCTAGCCTTCTCCGTCCCCCCATCGCAATTATCACCAGTACGGGAATATTAACCCGTTTCCCATCGACTACGCATTTCTGCCTCGTCTTAGGGGTCGACTCACCCTGCCCCGATTAACGTTGGACAGGAACCCTTGGTCTTCCGGCGTGCGGGTTTTTCACCCGCATTATCGTTACTTATGTCAGCATTCGCACTTCTGATACCTCCAGCATACCTCGCAGTACACCTTCACAGGCTTACAGAACGCTCCCCTACCCAACAATATTTACATATCGCTGCCGCAGCTTCGGTGCATAGTTTAGCCCCGTTACATCTTCCGCGCAGGCCGACTCGACCAGTGAGCTATTACGCTTTCTTTAAATGATGGCTGCTTCTAAGCCAACATCCTGGCTGTCTGAGCCTTCCCACTTCGTTTCCCACTTAACTATGACTTTGGGACCTTAGCTGGCGGTCTGGGTTGTTTCCCTCTTCACGACGAACGTTAGCACCCGCCGTGTGTCTCCCGTGATAACATTCTTCGGTATTCGTAGTTTGCATCGAGTTGGTAAGTCGGGATGACCCCCTAGTCGAAACAGTGCTCTACCCCCGAAGATGAGTTCACGAGGCGCTACCTAAATAGCTTTCGGGGAGAACCAGCTATCTCCCGGTTTGATTGGCCTTTCACCCCCAGCCACAAGTCATCCGCTAATTTTTCAACATTAGTCGGTTCGGTCCTCCAGTTAGTGTTACCCAACCTTCAACCTGCCCATGGCTAGATCACCGGGTTTCGGGTCTATACCCTGCAACTTATTCGCCCAGTTAAGACTCGGTTTCCCTACGGCTCCCCTATACGGTTAACCTTGCTACAGAATATAAGTCGCTGACCCATTATACAAAAGGTACGCAGTCACCCCACCCCAAAGCACATTCACTGCTTGTTTTGTGTGTTGGGCGTCGCAAAAAACGCTCCGCCAACGCGTGTTGAATGTCACTTTAAAGTTGTCCTCAACACCAGAAAATGCTTTGGTGGTGGGGCTCCCACTGCTTGTACGTACACGGTTTCAGGTTCTATTTCACTCCCCTCGCCGGGGTTCTTTTCGCCTTTCCCTCACGGTACTGGTTCACTATCGGTCAATCAGGAGTATTTAGCCTTGGAGGATGGTCCCCCCATATTCAGACAGGATAACACGTGTCCCGCCCTACTCGTCGAGTTCACAACACTAACACCTTCGGATACGGGGCTATCACCCTTTACTGCCGGCCTTTCCAGACCGTTCTCCTGATGCTAATGCTGATTAAGACTCTGGGCTGCTCCCCGTTCGCTCGCCGCTACTAGGGGAATCTCGGTTGATTTCTTTTCCTCGGGGTACTGAGATGTTTCAGTTCCCCCGGTTCGCTTCGTTTGACTATGTATTCATCAAACGATAGTGCAACGGATTGCACTGGGTTTCCCCATTCGGAAATCGTCGGTTATCACGGTTCATATCACCTTACCGACGCTTATCGCAGATTAGCACGTCCTTCATCGCCTCTGATTGCCTAGGCATCCACCGTGTACGCTTAGTCGCTTAACCTCACAACCCGAAGGTGTCTTTTTACAGCGAGTGACTGTGCTTCATGATTTCGGCGTTAGTCCGTGCGCGCAATGCTCACGTACGTTAAGTACGCTGCGCTTGCTGTGCGCGGGCTGCCTTGAACTCATGTCGCTCGTCGACTCGATAGTTTAAAGTACACTATTCAAGTTGAGATTTTTGAGAGACTCTCACATTGTTTAAGCGATAAACAATGTGCGTTGTTTTCAATTTTCAGCTTGTTCCAGATTGTTAAAGAGCATAATTGTTAAACCAACTACAATGTAATTGGCTTAATCATTATTGGGGACATCGTCTTTCACTCGATATCGGCGCAATTGGCGTCCCCTAGGGGATTCGAACCCCTGTTACCGCCGTGAAAGGGCGGTGTCCTAGGCCTCTAGACGAAGGGGACACAAGATATTGCACATACTACTGCGGTATCTCATGTAAGTCCTATTCTCTCGAATAAGTCTCCCACGTAAAGCCATTGCTCTACTTTCTATCAGACAATCTGTGTGAGCACTTCACAAAAACACTTCAATGGTAAGGAGGTGATCCAACCGCAGGTTCCCCTACGGTTACCTTGTTACGACTTCACCCCAGTCATGAATCACAAAGTGGTAAGCGCCCTCCCGAAGGTTAAGCTACCTACTTCTTTTGCAACCCACTCCCATGGTGTGACGGGCGGTGTGTACAAGGCCCGGGAACGTATTCACCGTAGCATTCTGATCTACGATTACTAGCGATTCCGACTTCATGGAGTCGAGTTGCAGACTCCAATCCGGACTACGACGTACTTTATGAGTTCCGCTTGCTCTCGCGAGGTCGCTTCTCTTTGTATACGCCATTGTAGCACGTGTGTAGCCCTACTCGTAAGGGCCATGATGACTTGACGTCATCCCCACCTTCCTCCGGTTTATCACCGGCAGTCTCCTTTGAGTTCCCGACCGAATCGCTGGCAACAAAGGATAAGGGTTGCGCTCGTTGCGGGACTTAACCCAACATTTCACAACACGAGCTGACGACAGCCATGCAGCACCTGTCTCAGAGTTCCCGAAGGCACTAAAGCATCTCTGCTAAATTCTCTGGATGTCAAGAGTAGGTAAGGTTCTTCGCGTTGCATCGAATTAAACCACATGCTCCACCGCTTGTGCGGGCCCCCGTCAATTCATTTGAGTTTTAACCTTGCGGCCGTACTCCCCAGGCGGTCGATTTAACGCGTTAGCTCCGAAAGCCACTCCTCAAGGGAACAACCTTCAAATCGACATCGTTTACAGCGTGGACTACCAGGGTATCTAATCCTGTTTGCTCCCCACGCTTTCGCACCTGAGCGTCAGTCTTTGTCCAGGGGGCCGCCTTCGCCACCGGTATTCCTCCACATCTCTACGCATTTCACCGCTACACATGGAATTCTACCCCCCTCTACAAGACTCTAGCTGACCAGTCTTAGATGCCATTCCCAGGTTAAGCCCGGGGATTTCACATCTAACTTAATCAACCGCCTGCGTGCGCTTTACGCCCAGTAATTCCGATTAACGCTTGCACCCTCCGTATTACCGCGGCTGCTGGCACGGAGTTAGCCGGTGCTTCTTCTGTCGGTAACGTCAATCGTTGATGATATTAGCATCAACGCCTTCCTCCCGACTGAAAGTACTTTACAACCCTAGGGCCTTCTTCATACACGCGGCATGGCTGCATCAGGCTTGCGCCCATTGTGCAATATTCCCCACTGCTGCCTCCCGTAGGAGTCTGGGCCGTGTCTCAGTCCCAGTGTGGCTGATCATCCTCTCAGACCAGCTAGGGATCGTCGCCTAGGTGAGCCATTACCCCACCTACTAGCTAATCCCATATGGGTTCATCCGATAGCGCAAGGACCGAAGTTCCCCTGCTTTGCTCCTGAGAGATTATGCGGTATTAGCTACCGTTTCCAGTAGTTATCCCCCTCTATCGGGCAGATCCCCATACATTACTCACCCGTCCGCCGCTCGTCAGCGAGAAGCAAGCTTCCCCTGTTACCGCTCGACTTGCATGTGTTAGGCCTGCCGCCAGCGTTCAATCTGAGCCATGATCAAACTCTTCAATTAAAAAGCTTGATGCTCAAAGAATGTTTACTGTCGTTTGATTTCCGAAGAAACCAAATTACCTATTAGTTCATATATATGAATTAACGTGTTAGTCACTCTTCAAGACTTAAAATCAAATATTTTTTTGATAGTGTCCTGTGAGTGCCCACACAGATTGTCTGATAAATTGTTAAAGAGCGTTGCGACTAAATCTTTTGATTTTCGACTTCGAGGTCGTTGTCGCGAGGTGTCGTATATTACGTTTTTTATTTAGAAAGTCAAGAGTTTATTTTCAACTTTTTTCTTTCTCACCTCTGTTATCACTGGGTTACGAAGTTTTCTTCGAACCGGTTTGTCGTGACAACGGATGCGCATTATAGGGAGTCGAAAAATTCTCGCAAGTGTTTTTTTGATTTATTTCATCAAGCGATGATTTATTAAACAAATCACACAAAATAACTACGTTTTGTTGAAATTGTGAACTACAAATCATCAAATTCAACTGTGAATTCAGCAACCTTTTCCCAGTTAGTATATTCAATCTCTGTTTTTGGATCGGTTGGGCCATCTGTCATTTTCATTATTAGACGAATCATCATTCTATCAAACCATGTATAACGTGGATAAAACAGCGCTCCGGCAAAAACAGACTTCAATGTAGGCTTCCAAGGACATGCTTCTAAAAATTTTCGCGTATATGCGTTGGTTTCTACCGTATCCTTGCCTTCTTTTCTTGCCGTCAAATTTACAGCAAAAAAACCCGTCTTCATTGAGTTCAATTGATTTTGATGAGAAAGCACGAAGCGTTGTAGTTTTTTATTAAAATGCCCATAACGAATGGATGCCCCTACTAATACTTTATCGTAGCCTGATAAATTAAGCTGTTGGTCAGTATTTAAATCACGAATATCACATTCACGACCTGAGTTTCTCAGTTGCTCCGCCATTTTTAGAATAATTTTTTTAGTTTGCCCATCCGTACTGGAGTGTAAAAGTAAGTAGCTCATTATTGTTCCTAAATTAATATCATTTCTATATAGGTAATATTATTTATTAATTGTACCCAACTATTCACGCCAAAAAGTGGGAGTCAGTAGCACTAATAAAGTGAAAACTTCCAAACGCCCAAATAACATCGTGACAACTAATATCCATTTGCCTGTAGGGTTCATCGTTGTGAAATTATCAGCCACAGTCCCTAACCCTGGCCCTAAGTTATTCAGTGTCGTTGCAATTGCTGAAAAAGCAGAGAATTCATCAACTCCTGTAGCAATCAGTAATAATAAGCTGACGACAAAGACCAGTGCATATGCAGAAAAGAAGCCCCAAACAGCTTCGATGATCCTTTCAGGTAATGCGCGTTGTCCTAATTTGATTGTGTAGACTGCATTTGGGTGAACTAGGCGCTTTAACTCACGCGAGCCTTGTAAGAAAAGTAACAATATACGAATAACTTTTAACCCACCACCTGTCGAGCCTGCACATCCACCAACGAATGCGGCGCACAATAGCAGCATAGGTAAAAAAAGAGGCCAACCAGAAAAGCTATCTGTCGTAAATCCAGCCGTTGTCGCCATGGACACGACTTGGAAGAATGCCTGATCAAGTGTTTGACCAAAGCTACTATAAACAGAATGGAACATAAGTACTAAGGTACAAATAACCACCAAGACAAACTGGAAGCTAATAAACATTCTAAATTCAGGATCGCGCCAATAAATCCCTAAACTACGTCCAGTTAATACTGCAAAGTGCAAACCGAAGTTACAACCAGAGATAATCAGGAAAATACCAATGATAGTGTTAATCGCAGGACTATTGAAATAACCAATACTAGCATCATGAGTTGAAAACCCACCAATAGCGATAGTCGAAAAGCTGTGAGAAATAGCATCAAAAACATCCATACCGGCTATCCATAGAGCAACCGCACAGGCAATAGTTAGCAGTACATAGATAAGCCATAATGTTTTTGCTGTTTCTGCAATACGAGGCCGCATTTTATTGTCTTTCAAAGGACCCGGCATTTCTGCACGATATAGCTGCATTCCCCCGACACCCAAAAGTGGTAAAATTGCAACGGCAAGTACAATAATCCCCATCCCCCCAAGCCATTGAAGCATCTGCCGATAAAATAAAATAGCTTTGGGTAGGGAATCAAGCCCTGTTAACGTTGTCGCACCTGTCGTCGTCAATCCTGAGAACGATTCAAAAAAAGCATCAGTTACCGAAAGATTAGGTCTTTCAGAAAAAATAAAAGGTAATGCCCCTACGCTTCCCAGTACCGTCCAAAATAAAACAACGATAAGAAAGCCTTCTTTTGCTTTCAGTTCGTGCCGGCTATTACGGGTTGGTAGCCACAAAAAAAGGCCAATTAGCAAAGCAGTAATAAAAGTCTGGCTAAAAGCTCGCCCTGCACCATCACGATAAATTAGCGCGACAATACCAGGAATAACCATGGTAAAAGAAAAGATGATGACAAGCAGCCCGACTATACGGGTTATTGCACGAAAATGCATTCGGCAGGTTCCTTGATAAAACTGTTTACTATTGTGATTCTGACGTGAGCGTTAAGGCTCCACGGCTTATATCGCGTAATTTATCATTGACTTCCTGCTCAAGAGTGGCAGGAATTGCAATTTGTAAAGAGACAGTTTCATTATAATCACTGTGTAAAACTGTGCCATTCACTTGGACAAGCAGTTGTTCAATCGCATTAATCAATGAATAGTCGCACACTAAATTAAAGATTTTTTGTGGTACTTTTGTCTTTGTTGGTAATATTTTTAATGCTTGCTGGGCACCATTTCCATAAGCTTTAACTAGCCCACCAGTGCCTAGTTTTATCCCACCAAAATAACGTACAACAACACAGGTAACCTCCCCTAGATTGCTACCTAATAGTTGCGCCATGATGGGTTTTCCTGCTGTTCCTGTCGGCTCTCCGTCATCAGAGAACCCCAATTTTTGTGAATCATCAGGCCGACCAGCAACAAATGCCCAGCAATGGTGCCGGGCATCTGGGGATTGAGCTTTAATCGATTGAATGTAATCTTTTGCCGCTTCAATACCATCTGTATGAGCTAAATACGTAATAAATTGGCTTTTTTTGATTTCTTCTGTAAAAGAAATGGTTTCAGCCGGTATTAAATAAGGTTTCATTAACGTAAATGTAAGTCTCGAGTCATATTCTCAATACGATTTGCATGGATCACGATATTATCTTCAATGCGGATTCCACCGTAAGGTTTGAAGAACTCGATTTTATCCCAATTAAAGTGTTGGCTGAACTCCCCATTTCTCCATTCAGATAACAGAGATTCAATAAAGTAGAGCCCAGGCTCAATAGTTAACACCATTTTAGGTTCTAAAACACGAGTACAACGCAAGAATGGATACATTTTAGGAGCTGCGAGATGAGTACCACTATCATCTTGCATAAAACCTGCAGCATCATGAACTTGTAACCCAAGTGGATGGCCTAAACCATGAGGTAAAAATGGCGTTGTTAAGCCACTTTCCACCATCGACTCTTCGCTAATATCTTTAACAATATCATGTTTAATCAGTATCTTAGCAATCCTATGATGCATATCCACGTGATAATCAGTATAGCGGACACCTGCCTTAATCGTATCAATTAAAGCAAGCTGCTCTGTGTTGACATCTGCAACCAATTCAGCAAATTCGTCTTTACCTTTCGCCGCATAAGTTCTCGTAATATCAGCAGCATAGCCATTATATTCAGCGCCTGCATCAATAAGAAAACTGCGTAATTCGTTCGGCACAGTTTGCTGTAGTTTCGTGTAATGTAATACCGCCGCATTTTCATTCAGCGCAACAATATTACCATAAGGCACATTGGTATCTCGATGACCGGTAGATTGTAAGTAACTGACATTAATATCAAATTCGCTCATACCTGCACGGAATGCTTCGAGAGCAGCGAGGTGCCCATTTACAGCCATTTTTTGAGCTTCTCGCATACAGTAAAGCTCATAATCTGTCTTATAAGAACGATGATAATGATAGTAATCTAAAACCGATTTGGGATTGATATTATGCAAAGAAATCCCTAAAGATTCTGCTCGTGCCGTTGCTGAGCCTATATAGGCAACATTTTCTTTTGATAAGCTTGCGAGAAGCGTTTTGATGTCATCCGCATTTTTTAAGTGGATTAGCTCAATATCTTTGGTCCAAAAACTGTTCGGTAGTGGCTCAACACTATGCCAATAGTCAACGGGGGAATAAAACCATAGCTTAGGCTTATTTATGCCATCAACTAATAACCATGAATGTGGAACATCGGTAACAGGTACCCACGCTTTGAAATGAGGGTTAACTTTAAACGGATAGTCGCTATCATCAAGAAAGATGCGTAGGGGTTCACCTGAATGAATCAATATGGCATCTAATTTGCTGCGCTGTAAAACTTGCTGAGTTCTGTTTTGTAACGTTTTAATGTGTTCAGCGTAGAGTGCAGTCAGTTTTTCCATTTCCTTCAACCTTTCAGCATTAATTAGAAAAATTAAGCTTACCACGTTCTGTTATTAACGGATATGCACTCTGTTGCAAACCCTAATTAATTAATTGATATATAATACATTTATCATTTAAATCATTAATTATTTCACTTAATTGCTGTGACCAACCTTCCATTTTTGTCATTAATCATTTGCAATTAATTAACATTCTAGTCACACTCTTTTCATCTGGTCGTACCAGATAACACTACCACGTAGAGGAGAGCAGAATGCTTTATCAAAGTGACACTATCTATATTCAATGGTTGAAACAAGGGATTGCAGAACTGGTTTTTAACTCACCAGGGCCAATTAATAAATTGGACACCCACACCGTTGCTTCACTTGATGAAGCCGTGTCTGTTCTTGAGCAACAAACCGAGCTGCAAGGTGTAATTTTCCGTTCTGATAAACCCGCTTTTATTGTTGGCGCTGATATCAAAGAGTTTCTGTCACTCTTTGAAGCATCAAAAGAAACACTAAGTGATTGGTTACACTACGCTAACAGTATATTTAATCGTATTGAAGACCTGCCTGTTCCAACGATTTGCGCCATTAATGGCTATGCACTAGGTGGTGGTTGTGAATGTGTTTTATCCACTGATTTTCGTATCGCCTCCCCTGATGCCCGAATTGGGCTTCCTGAAACGAAACTTGGGATCATGCCTGGCTTTGGTGGGTCTGTTCGGCTACCTCGATTAATTGGTTTGGATAACGCATTAGAAATTATTACTGCGGGTAAAGATATCGATGCCTCTCAAGCTTTAAAACTTGGCCTTATTGATGCCGTTGTTAATACAGAAGCTCTCGCACAATCAGCGCTACAACTCATTGAATCTGCAATCACCGGAGCCTTCAATTGGCAGCAAAAACGCCAACCTAAACTTAGCCCTCTGCAATTGAAACCTATTGAGCAAACGATGAGTTTCAATGTCGCTAAGGGAATGGTGTATAAGGTTGCAGGCAAACACTATCCAGCCCCTATGGCGGCTGTGAATACAATAGAAAAGGCAGCAAATTGTACCCGCGATGAGGCCTTAAAGCATGAAACAGCAGCATTTGTTCCTCTAGCGCATAGTGATGTTGCACGTGCGTTAGTGAGTATTTTTCTAAATGACCAACAAGTTAAGTCAAATAGTAAAAAGATCGCACAACGTATTGAGATTCCAACACATGCCACCGTATTAGGTGCAGGAATTATGGGCGGAGGCATTGCTTATCAGTCTGCCAGCAAAGGCGTACCTGTTTTAATGAAAGATATTAATGTTAAGTCATTAGAATTAGGGATTGAAGAGGCACAAAAGCTATTAAATAACCAATTTGAGCGTGGAAAAATTACAGCTGTAAAAATGGCGGCGACCTTATCATCTATTCATCCTTCATTATCTTACAATGGCATAGAAGATAGCCAAATCGTCGTTGAAGCCGTTGTTGAGAACCCTAAAGTCAAAGCTGCTGTATTAGCTGAAGTTGAGTCCTTAGTAACAAGTGAAACTATACTGGCTTCAAATACATCAACTATTCCAATTTCAACCCTCGCTAAATCACTAAAGCGCCCAGAAAACTTCTGCGGAATGCACTTTTTTAACCCTGTGCATCGAATGCCATTAGTCGAAATTATTCGCGGAGAACAAACTTCTGATAACACTGTTGCTAAGGTTGTTGCCTACGCCAATAAAATGGGGAAAACCCCTATTGTTGTCAATGACTGCCCTGGCTTCTTTGTTAACCGAGTACTTTTTCCTTACTTTGCTGGCTTTAACTTACTGTTACAAGATGGGGCTGACTTTAGAGAAATAGATAAAGTCATGGAAAAAGAGTTTGGCTGGCCAATGGGGCCTGCTTATCTTCTTGATGTGGTTGGTATTGATACTGCTTTTCATGCAGAACAAGTTATGGCTCAAGGTTTTCCTGAACGAATGGGAAAAAAAGGCAAAAATGCCATTGATGTGATGTATGAACAACAACGTTTTGGCCAAAAAAATGGCCACGGGTTTTATCAATATGAAAAAGATAAAAAAGGGAAACCGAAAAAAGTTGATGATCCGCGGACGGATGAACTACTTGCTACTATTTGCTCAACAAGACGCTCTTTCACCAAAGAAGAAATTATTGCTCGAATGATGGCTCCAATGATCAACGAAGTTGTTCGTTGCTTAGAGGAAGGCATTATCCAAAGCCCTTCGGATGCAGATATTGCTTTAGTTTACGGTTTAGGCTTTCCACCATTTAGAGGGGGAGTATTCTGCTATTTAGATACCTTAGGTAGTCAATCTTACTTAAAAACAACGGAATCTTTGCAGCACTTGAGTCCTCTATATCACGCGCCTAGCGGCTTAAAAGAAAAAGCGGCTACCAATGCAAGATATTACCCACAGCCACCAGTAGTGGCGATTGATGTCAAAAAAGTTGCGAGAGGTTAATTCTATGGAAAATGTCGTCATTATTGATGGAATACGTACACCAATGGGCCGTTCAAAAGGTGGGGTATTTCGCCATGTTAGAGCTGAAGACCTTTCTGCGCACCTCATGAATGCGATTTTTGAACGTAATCCAAACTCAAGTAAAAAAGAATTGGATGACATCATCTGGGGTTGTGTTCAGCAAACACTAGAGCAAGGGTTTAATGTTGCTAAAAATGCAGCATTACTCACAGATATACCTCATACGGTTCCTGCCGTTACAGTAAATCGCCTTTGTGGTTCATCAATGCAAGCGATACATGATGCGAGCCGGTTAATTATGACAGGTGATGCAAAATCAGTACTCATTGGTGGAGTTGAGCATATGGGCCACGTCCCAATGACTCATGGTATAGATTTCAACCCTAAACTGACTTTACGTGTTGCTAAAGCCGCTGGAGCGATGGGATTAACCGCTGAAATGCTTGCCAAAATGTATAAAATTAGCCGAGAAGAGCAAGATGCATTTGCATTAAGGTCTCACCAACTTGCAGCTCTAGCAACGGAAAAAGGGAAGTTCAATAACGAGATCGTTCCAATTAGTGGCCATGATGCCACTGGTAACCTCATTTCGGTAAATTATGATGAAGTGATTCGCTTTGATGCAAGCCTTCAAGGTTTGGCTGCTCTTCGCCCCGCCTTCGATCCTGCTAGTGGTACAGTGACCGCAGGTAATTCATCTGCTCTATCTGATGGTGCATCTGCGATGCTGCTAGCCAGCGAAAGTTATGCCACACAGCAAGGCATTAAGCCTCGAGCTAAAATACGCTCAATGGCAGTTGTTGGCTGCGATCCATCGATCATGGGATTTGGCCCGGTGCCAGCAAGTGAACTCGCTTTAAAGCGCGCAGGACTAACTTTAAATGATATTGATATTATTGAATTAAATGAAGCTTTTGCAGCGCAATCTATTGCATGCTTAAAAGGCTTAAAGCTATCAGAAAATCAACTAGATGATAAAGTAAATCTCAGTGGTGGGGCCATTGCGCTAGGCCACCCTTTGGGATGCTCAGGAGCAAGAATTTCAACAGCATTGCTTAATCAATTAGAACAAAACGATAAACAATTTGGTTTAGCCACCATGTGCATCGGGTTCGGCCAAGGTATTGCTACAATTATTGAGCGTGTTTAACAATTTAGTTTTAGTTTTCGCAAACATTGTATTTTGTCGATGTTCCCGCCTAGTCAGGGGCGGGTTTTTTTTGCCTTTTTCTGGCCAAATAGCCACGAAAAATTTAAAGATTATCGATAGGCGGTAAGTGAATGAGGCCCTAGGAGCATACAAAAGTATGTGACTAGGGCGAATGAGCGAAACCAACACCCCTACAATTTGAAGTAGGACGGGTTAAATGAATTCGTAAGCATCTCCAAAGAGTTGTTCTGCCTTAGCTCCTCGCTCACTACAAAACCGCTCTCTCGCTATTTTAGCCATTTCAAAGCGGCCTGCGATATAGATATCATGACTGGACAAATCACCAAAATCTTCTAATACTGCGCTCAGGACTGTTCCTGTTCTACCACGCCATAGTTCGTCTGGTTGCTCTACAACTGGAATGATCTTCAAATTAGGGTAATTTTCACTGAGGGCCTGCAATTCACCAAGGTCATATAAGTGTTCCAATTGGCGACCACCCCAATAGAAAGTGATATCACGATCCGAGTTTTCAGCTAAAGCTGCAAGTAATACAGAGTGGGTATAGGAAAAACCGGTTCCACCTGCAATTAAGATCATTGCGTTACTGCTATTTTCCCGAAACCAAGCTTTACCGTGAGGAATGTCAATATTTATACGTTTCTGGTCTAAAATTCTATCCATGACAGCCATTGCGTATAAATTAATCTCAGAAGCACCAATATGTAATTCAATAGTTTCTTTATTATTCGGTGTAGAAGCCATTGAAAATGGTCGCTTATCTCTCTCATCCATCACGACCATTAAATATTGACCTGCTTTAAAATGAAAAGGACCATCTGGCAACAAAATCACCCGATAAACCGTATCCGTGATAGATTCAACAGATGTTACTTTACAGCTTAAAGTTGCCATGGTTTCCCTCTTATTTTGTGTCAAAAATATTTAACTGTTCCCAAATATCATCAATGCGAGATTTAACGCTCTCTGTCATTACAATAGGACGCCCCCACTCACGATCTGTCTCACCCGGCCATTTGTTGGTGGCATCAAGCCCCATTTTTGAGCCTAATCCTGATACAGGAGAAGCGAAGTCGAGATAATCTATGGGCGTATTTTCCATCATTACTGTGTCACGAGCTGGATCCATACGGGTTGTAATTGCCCAGATGACATCTTTCCAGTCTCGTGCATTAATATCATCATCACAAACAATAACAAACTTAGTGTACATGAATTGGCGCAGGTATGACCAGACTCCCATCATGACTCTTTTAGCATGTCCTGCATATTGTTTTTTCATTGTCACAACGGCAAGACGATACGAGCACCCTTCAGGAGGAAGATAAAAATCAACAATTTCAGGGAATTGTTTTTGAAGAATGGGAACAAGGACTTCGTTTAAGGCTTCCCCTAATACTGCGGGCTCATCTGGTGGCCTTCCCGTATAAGTTGAATGATAAATTGCATCACGACGCTGAGTCACATGAGTTACAGTAAATACTGGGAAAATATCTATTTCATTATAATAACCAGTATGGTCACCATAAGGGCCTTCAGGGGCCATTTCACCCGGTTCAATATACCCTTCTAAAATAATTTCAGCGCCAGCAGGAACTTCTAGGTCATTCGATATGCATTTAACAACCTCGGTTTTATTACCACGCAACAACCCCGCAAAAGCGTACTCTGATAATGTGTCAGGAACTGGTGTTACCGCACCTAAAATGGTCGCAGGATCTGCACCTAGGGCTACTGCAACAGGAAATTTTTCACCGGGATGTGCTTGGCACCATTCTTGAAAATCCAAAGCGCCACCGCGATGAGATAGCCAACGCATAATAACTTTATTTTTTCCAAGAACTTGCTGACGATAAATACCTAAGTTTTGCCTTTCTTTATGTGGGCCTTTAGTCACCGTCAGACCCCATGTAATTAGAGGGGCAGCATCTTCTGGCCAACAATGCATAACAGGTATTTTTGTGAGATCAACGTCTTCACCTGCCCAAATTTGTTCCTGACAAGCCGCTGAGCTTAACCGTTTAGCTGGCATATTCAACACTTGTTTAAATTTTGGAAGCTTATCAAAAAGGTCACGGAAACCTTTTGGTGGATCAGGCTCTTTCAGAAACGCCAGTAATTTGCCTACTTCATGTAAAGCTTTTATATCTTCTTGCCCCATCCCCATCGCAACACGTTTAGTTGTTCCAAACAGGTTACACAAGACAGGCATGTTATAGCCTTTGGGATTTTCAAATAATAGGGCCGGTCCCCCTGCTCTTAGTGTACGATCTGCAATTTCTGTCATTTCCAAATAGGGGTCGACTTCCATTGTAATGCGTTTTAGCTCGCCTTGTTTTTCAAGTTGCGAGATGAAATCTCTAAGGTCACGGTATTTCATTATCTTCTTTTACTGTTACAGAGGGAGTCCCATTATAAGACGTCCGGCCAAGGTTACAAGTTACTGTCTAAAGCACTTAAAAATCAATCTTTTTCTGGTTTAGTATACCATTTTACTGGCAATCAAAAGGGACTAATTTTTCTAATAGTAATGTATTAAATTGCTCTGAGAATGTTTTATTATGCTGAAATAGTTTAAAACCTTCATCTTTTCCACTGAAATAATGAAGTTCATTACCTTTAATTTGTAACCCACTTCCTTCCCTGAGCGCAACAACAACTTCATGAGGATTAATCACACAAAATTCTTGTAATCGCTCATCACGAGTTTCTCCCATATGACCAGAGATGTGAGCATCAATATAATGAGGATTAATTTGTAATGGGAATAGCCCTAAAGATGGCATAATTGCTGCGTTACTCACAGGCATATCATTCGTAGTACGAATACTTGGTGTCGCTACATTACATCCTGCACTCCAGCCGATATATGGCACGCCACGTTCACGAACTGCGCGTTGAATCGCAACGATCAACCCATTCTCATGTAGGCATTTATTCAACCACCAAGTATTGCCGCCACTTACAAGAATGCATTCTGCCTGCTCAATCGCGTCCACTGGACTAGAAAAATGCTCAATTGATGTAACTTTTATTCCCAGCGCTTCGGAAAGCTGCTCTGCTCTTTCGTCATGTGAGCCACGAAGAACTGCATAAGGAACCAAAACCGCTGACTTTATGTTCTTACGAGCAATCATTTCTTTGATTCGAGGTAAAGCGTAGCTTAGCCATACAGGGTTGCCTGGTAGCTTGCCGTTACTCAACAAAAAGATATCCATTATGTCTCCTACTGATTTGGTTTTTGCATTACAGTTATCATAAGACTATATTCGATTAATATAGACTGATGAATATCAATGATATGGTGCTGTTATTCATTAGTCACATTGTTATGTCGTAATTTGTTATCATAAACATAGTTTTGTCAGATGGAATTCAAAAAAATGGAAAAATGGTATTTGCTTTATTGCAAACGAGGCCAAATTGAACGCGCTATGGAGCATTTAAATCGACAGAATGTTGTTTGTATGACGCCCATGACTGAAATGGAAAAAGTGGTTAGAGGAAAAAGAACGACTGTGCAAGAAGCTCTGTTTCCAAATTACTTATTTGTGAAATTTGATCATAATGAAATTCATACGACAACAATCCAGTCAACGAGAGGGGTCAGCCATTTTATTCGTTTTGGCCAATTGCCGACGGAAGTCCCTGAAGAGATTATTGAACTCCTACAACAAACCCCTATTAGTTATTCTGTCGCGCCAGATATACCAAAGCATGGTGACCAAGTGACTATTACCGAAGGTATTTTTGCGGGGGTGCAAGCTATTTTTGCTGAACCTAATGGTGAGTACCGTTCTATTCTTTTGCTGAATATTTTAAATAAAAGCGTCCCCAAAATAGTTGATAATACACAGTTTAAAAAAAATACAGATTAAGCATTGAAGTAATAAAAAAGCCCTTCTTAGAGGGCTTTTCATCATTCTGTATTGAATAACGATAGGTTAACGCAAATTAGGACTCTTCTTTTTCTTCTTCCTCTACGCCTTCTTGTCGATTTCTACCTTTGCCAACATAGAAATTGGATAGTAAAACACCGAGCTCAAAGAGCAAATACATAGGAACAGCAAGTAAAGTTTGAGAGAGAACATCAGGCGGCGTTAAAAACATCCCAACGATAAATGCCCCGACTAAAATATAAGGACGTTTACGTTTTAGGGCTTCAGGTGTAGTGACGCCTGTCCAACACAGTAAAATAATTGCAATAGGGACTTCAAATGCAGCACCAAAAGCCATGAATAATGTCATGACGAAACTAAGGTATTTACTGATATCTGGGATAAAGTTAACGCTATCTGGGGTTGTTTTAACAAAGAAACCAAATGCGAGCGGAAAAACAACGAAGTAGGCAAATGCCATTCCCAAATAAAACAAGAAACTACTTGAAACAAGCAAAGGCAACATGAGTTTACGTTCATGCTTGTATAAGGCAGGTGCAATGAAAGCCCATATTTGATAGAGAATAACTGGGATCGATACAAAAACCGAAACCATCATTGTCAATTTAATTGGGGTAAAGAATGTAGACGCCACATCCGTCGCACTCATTTGCGAACCTACTGGCAGCTTATCAATCAAAGGAGCTGCAACCAGCCGATAGATATCATTTGAAAAATAAGCAAGCGCAGCAAAAACAATTAAAACTGTAATTAAACAGTTGAGTAGCCGTTTACGAAGTTCAATGAGGTGGCTAATAAGTGGTTGTGTATCATTTACAGCCATGTGTTATTTTTCACTTTCAGTTTGATTAGAGTTTTTTACATTAGCATCGAGTGATTCTACTGTTTTCACAGCGGCTGAATCTTCCGGTTTCTGCTCCTCCTCAACAACTGCCGCCATTTTAGCTGCATGTTCAGGGTTTGGATCAGACTCTTCAGGTTGCTGAGTATTATCTTTCGCTTCCTTTACAGCACTATCGTAACTGTCAGTGATCTCTTTTGCTTTGTTTAACTCTGTTTCAATATCATTAGTTGTCGCTTGGTAATCGCTTTTAAGCGATTGTGCCGCTGTACGCAGTTCTTCCATAGACTGCTTAAGTTCCGGAGAAAGCGCTTCTAAATTAGCTTTTTCTTCCACCTTTTTCAGCGTTTCTTGTAGCTCCTGCAGCTTTAATTCTTGCGATAACTCGTTTTGTACATTTGCAGCCATAGAGCGCATCGCACGGATCCACCCAGCGACAGTTCTCACTGCCACTGGTAACCGCTCAGGGCCTAATACAACGAGACCAATAACTGCAACAAGCAACAGTTCACTAAAACCTATGTCAAACACGGTTTAACCCTGCTCTTTGTTTTTGCTCTCAACTGGGCTTTCTTTCTTTTCAGCAGCCTGTTGTTCAGTAATATTTTTAGGTGCGAAGTCAGCATCTTGCTTTTCTTGTTCTGCTTTTGCTTTTTCGTCATCATTCATTGCTTTTTTAAAGCCTTTGAGTGACTCCCCCAAATCCGAGCCTAAAGAACGCAATTTTTTGGTGCCGAAAATTAAAATAATAAGCAAAGCAATGATAA
Source organism: Providencia sp. PROV004 (assembly GCF_011045615.1). NCBI lineage: Bacteria > Pseudomonadati > Pseudomonadota > Gammaproteobacteria > Enterobacterales > Morganellaceae > Providencia > Providencia sp. PROV004. Next base: position 611,960 of record NZ_CP042859.1, on the reverse strand, counting down.
TGAGTTGCCAAGGACTACCGAAAGCAGCCATTGCAATAGTTGATTCCATTGTTAATACCTCTATAGTTTTGGGATCAATTGTTGTTAGATCTATTATATACAACCAACACAAAATACGGAAATGTTCACAGCCTTATAAACTTGTCGCAAAACAAAGTTTACTTAATTTCCGCCAGTTTTACACCAACCAAACAACCAAGACAGTGCTCCTGCCACCATAAACACAATACCAAACGGGGTGAGATTCGAAATAAGGAACATACTCCCACAGAGAATAAATGTGGCACCTATACCTAAAAGGTACTGAGATTTACGTTGTTTATTACGCTGACTTTTCAGTTGTTGCGTTAGTTGGTCTATGTTTGATTGTAAGTACTTATGTTGCCGTAATGCACCATAAATTAAATCAGGAATTTCAGGCATTTTTTCTGCCCAATACGGTGCCTTTTCTTTTAATGCTTGAGTAATTGCAGGTATCCCTACTTGGCTATGAACCCAATCCTCAAGGAATGGTTTTGCTGTTTTCCAGAGATCAAGCTGCGGGTAAAGCTGCCGACCTAACCCTTCAACATACAATAATGTTTTTTGTAATAATACCAACTGTGGCTGAACTTCCATGTTGAAACGACGTGCTGTATTAAATAAATTCAATAACACTTGCCCAAATGAAATTTCAGCCAATGGTTTTTCAAAAATAGGTTCACATACCGTACGGATAGCAAACTCAAAGTCTTCCACATTCGTGTCTGAAGGAACCCAGCCTGAGTCAACGTGTAGTTCTGCTACTTTGCGGTAATCACGATTAAAAAACGCAATAAAGTTTTCTGCCAAATAACGTTTGTCTTCTTTGTTCAATGAACCGACTATTCCACAGTCTATCCCTATGTATTGAGGATCTTCTGGATGATCGTAGCTAACAAAGATATTTCCTGGATGCATATCTGCATGGAAAAAACTGTCGCGAAAAACTTGTGTAAAGAAGACTTTAACACCACGCTCTGCCAGCAGTTTCATATTGGTTCCTTGCGCTTTAAGCGCAGCAATATCAGAAACTGGGATCCCGTAGATACGCTCCATGACCATCACATTTTCACGACAATAATCTGGATAGACCTCTGGCACATACAGCATGGCGCTGTTTTCAAAATTACGACGAAGCTGAATGGCATTTGCTGATTCACGGAGCAAATTAAGCTCATCAATCAACGTTTTTTCGTATTCACGCACGACTTCTTTTGGTCTTAACCGCCGCCCATCTGGCAACAACGGAACCCAATTGGCAATGCGGTACATTAATTTAATGTCAGCTTTAATAATTGGCAGAATATCAGGGCGAATAACTTTGATGACAACATCTTTGCCATTTTCTTTTAACGTTGCGGTATGAACCTGAGCAATAGATGCAGAAGCTAAAGCTTGTTCATCAAAATCATCAAACCATTGTTCTAAAGGGCCTTCGAGGGATTCTTCAATATAGCTTCGTGCCAGTTTGCCATCAAAACTCGCCACTTTGTCTTGCAATAGCGAAAGTTGATCTGCGATTGCGGGTGGGAAAAGATCTCGACGAGTCGATAGCATTTGGCCAAATTTGATCCAAACCGGCCCGAGTTCTTGTAGGGCGAGACGAAGCCTTTCACCTAATGCTTTGTCTTTATGCTTATTTCTGATCCAAAAGAAACCTAAGCGACCAATTCTTAATGGTAACGTTAGTTTAATTTTGGGGATTAACTCATCTAATCCGTAAGAGAGAAAAACCCGAATAATGAAGTAAAGTCGTTTTATTTCACCGGGTGTCATGCTTCTCCTCCAACTGGCTTAACCGTTGCTCAAGCGCACTCATTGAATATTCCACTTGCTCAACCTCATCACTAAAATGAGCGAGTTCAAGCTGGCTAGGTGCCATTTTCCATTCTTCAACAATGGCGTCTTTGATATACGTTTTTTGCCGTTTTACTAAATGAGATGCAAGACAAACACCTTTATTCAGGAACTTACTAAGGCCCTCTGCTGCAACATCACCAATGTAAGGAGACAGATAATGAGCTGGGTTCCAAATAGCTAAGTCAAGCAAAGAAGACCAGTGCTGTACAATTTGCATATCCCCTTCAATCACGATATCACCACGATTGATAAGTTGAGATAATTGCTGTTTGTCTTTCAATTTAACGAGCGTGAAGATGGATGTTTTAATGGTACAGTCCGCAGGCTCAACCCACTGGCTTAACACATCAACATGATTTTCAGCAAAAACGAGCGTCAACGTTTTATTCAGTTCTTTAAGTTCAATTGCCATAACTTTGCCTGCCAAACGCATCCTAGCTGGCTGTAGAACTTTTTCTTTGAACAACATGTGGTTAAGAGAGGTTTCCATCAATGCTGTGATCAAAGAATACAAAACTGTATTTTGGTTTTCGGTATGTGTTGATGGTGCTTCCATCTTAGAATTTAAACCCTTTATGCAATGCGACAATTCCACCTGTCATATTGGTGTAGGAAACCTGTTCAAACCCTGCATTTTCCATCATACCTTTTAGTGTTTCTTGGTTTGGATGCATGCGGATTGATTCAGCTAAATAGCGATAGCTATCGGGATCATTAACGATCGCTTGACCAATACGAGGGAGTATATGGAATGAATAGGCATCATAAGCTTTATTCAGTGGCTCAATAACTGGTTTTGAGAACTCTAATACCAATAAACGCCCACCTGGCTTCAACACTCGGAACATAGAGCGTAGCGCTTTGTCTTTATCGGTGACATTACGCAGACCAAAAGAGATAGTAATGCAGTCAAAATAGTTATCAGGGAATGGCAGCTCTTCCGCATTGGCTTGCACGTAATTAACATTACCGACAATACCAAGATCACGTAATTTCTCACGCCCCATTTTTAGCATTGAATCATTAATGTCTGCGAGTATGACTTCGCCTTTTTCGCCCACTAAACGTGAAAATTTAGCGGTTAAGTCACCCGTTCCACCCGCAAGGTCAAGTACTCGCTGATTACGACGTACTCCGCTCGCCTCAATGGTAAAACGCTTCCAAATACGATGAATACCAAATGACATCAAATCATTCATTAAGTCATATTTTGATGCTACTGAGTGAAAAACATTCGCTACTAGGCCAGCTTTATCTTCTTTGCCGACAGTACGGAAACCGAAATCAATGGTTTCTTTAGTTGGTTCAGTCATTTCTCTTATGCCTGCTTATCATTCAAACTTTTGTAGGAAGTGTAACAGTCTTTGAGCCAAAACCCTATCAGAAGTCTAAGATTCCGCACAATTAGGCGTCTCAGACCGCTCAACCAATTGAGGCGGGATAGGTTGCTTAATTTCGACCCCTAGCTCTTTAAAACTTTCCGCCTGGCTAATTAAATTTCCACGCCCTTGAGCAAGACGCTTCATTGCCGATAGGTAAGTATTATTTGCTTTATCAAGACTGGTGCCTAAAACCTGCATATCATCTACAAACAAACGCAGCTTGTCATACATTTTTGCTGCTCTATTTGCTATCTCCTGAGCATTTTGCCCTTGGCGTTCATACCGCCAAATATTATTAATCGTTCTCACTGCGACTAGCAATGTTGAAGGACAAACTAACATAATATTCTGTTTAATTCCTTCATCAAGTAACTCGGGAGCTTCTTTCAAAGCCAGTAAATACGCAGGTTCAATAGGGATAAACATTAAAACGTAATCCAGTGAACGAATTCCCGGTAACTGGTGGTAATCTTTACGACTCAACATACGCATGTGATTACGGATAGATGCCACATGATTTTTTAACGCTTGTTGCTGTTCATGTGGATCTTCGCTATTGAAGTAATGTTCATAGGAAACCAGCGACATTTTTGCATCAACAACCACATCTTTCCCTTCTGGAAGGTGAATAATCACATCCGGTTGATAACGGCTATTATAACTTGTATTGATACTAACTTGGGTTTCAAATTCACTTCCCTCACGTAAACCTGAGACTTCGAGGATCCGAGTAAGAATGGTTTCCCCCCAGTTCCCTTGAATTTTGTTATCCCCTTTCAGCGCTCGTGTCAGGTTAACGGCCTCTTTGGTCATTTGATTATTGAGCTGCTGTAATTGCCGAATTTCATAGGCTAAAGTGTGGCGCTCTTTGGCTTCCTCACCAAAACTTTGTTGAACTTGCTGACGAAAACCTTCTAATTGCTCGCGAAAAGGTGACAACATCGCCAATAGGCTTTTTTGTTGTTGCTCAGATGCACGACGCTCATTCTGTTCAAAAATACGGTTAGCTAAGTTTTCGAATTGTGCTGTCAGCCGTTGTTCACTATTTTGTAAAATACGCTGTTTTTCTTCGTTGGCTAGCTGGTTCTGTTCAAAACGAGTGATTACCTCGCGAAGCTCTGCTTCTTGTTCTCGGTTAATATCCCTTTGAGTACGCAGCTCTTGATCTAGCCTTTCGTATTCTTCTTTCCATTGCGCAAGGTGAATATTTTTTTCGTCACTTGCCGCAAGTTGGCGGTTGAGTTGTTGCAGTTCCTGATCTTTTTGCGTAATTTTTTGGGCAATAGAGAACCACGTTGCCAAGCCACCAACTAAAACGCCACTCAACGCACCAATAACAGCATATAAAAGAGAGGTATCCACGGTTAAATCCTTACTTTACAAAGTCTAGTGTAAGGTAATGGGATACTGTATAAGTGTCCAGAGGTAATTTAGCCATGGAAGAAAATTTTGCGAAGCGCTTCGCAAGCTTAGCCTATCCAGCTCGCAAACCATTTCAAGCCTAATGCCCCAGGCGCTAGAATACCAAATGCCCAAATCATCGCAGAAGCGATATTAGCGAGTTGGAAATGCCGTTGTGGCATGGCGCAAATCCCTGCAACCAAGGGAACAATGGCTCGCAAAGGCCCGAAGAAGCGCCCAAAGAAAATGCCCCAAATACCCCATCGGTCAAAGAAACGCTGCCCTTTATCAATCATTTGCGGGTTACGAGAAATCGGCCACATATGGCGTACATTTTCTTTGTAATGATAACCAAACCAATAAGAAAGCCAGTCCCCAAAGAAAGCGCCGAGTGCTGCTGCTAGCCATATTGGCCAGAAAGTAATATTACTTTCACCAATCAAAGCACCGAGCGCAAGTAAAATAACCGTTGCAGGTAACAGAAGCGACAAAAATGCCAGAGATTCCCCAAAAGCCAGAAAGAAAATAATAGGAAGCGCCCATACTTCATGTTCGCGTGTAAAGTCCGTCACTATGGTGACAATTTCATTGAGTGTCACGGTCAGTTCCTTTCATTAGGGGATAATCAGAATACTGTAACGAAAAAGTGGTAAATCAAAGTTAAACAAAGCAAAAACACCTTTGGGAAAACCGAGTTGTGGATAAAGAAAAACGGATTATCCGACAACTCATATTCCAATTAGAGCAACTTAGTCCAGAAACTGGCTTTGCAGTACTTCTCGTTGCTGCCTTCCTAAACCAAAATCTTTTTCTAGCCATTGGTCAACATTGCCATACTGGCTTTCAATACTGTTTAGTGCTGTTCTCAAGAAGTCTTCACGTACCGAATAGACATACTCAAATTTTTTCACGATGCTTTCGTCCATCGTTTTTGCATGCTCTTCAAGTAAGTGTTTGCGGTAAGGTGCAAGTGTTTCATTAGTCAGTAAGTAATCTTCCATTACGGTGTCTAAATCTGCACCTAAAGCAAATAACACCAATGCGGACCCGACGCCCGTACGGTCTTTTCCTACAGCACAGTGTTGTACTATGCCACCTTTTTCTGGTTGTTTGAGTAAATTGACCAATTGATGATAAGCGGGGTTGTTCAGTGGTAACAATTCATATAAACGAAACATAAAGGCTTGCGGATCAAATTGTTCCAATATCTCTGGCGTTAATTTATCTAAATTTGCGGTGACTTCTTTGGCTAACGGATTTGCTGGCGCATGCACATAATGCGCTCCTTGCCAAATGACATCAGGCTTATCTAAGATTTCAGCTTCATCACGATAGTCAATGATTTGGAAAAGATTTTGTGAACGCAAAACCGCTTCGTCTTCCTGTGTTAATCGGTCTAACGCACCGGAACGAAACAGGACACCGGGCTTAATTTTGCCACCGTTAGCAAGTTTTTTACCACCGAGATCACGAAAGTTAATACCGCCCTTCAAAGGCAGAACAGAAGGATGAAGATAAGGTGTTGTTGACATAATAATTCCTTTTCGCCCTATAGCTTTCATTCCAGTTAGCCATAAAATAAACGTAACCTGAATAATTTAAGGGCACATAATATTGATAATTGTTTTTATGACAATAACAGATCTAGCAAATAAGAGGATCAGAATATTTCCTGTAAATTGATTAGTAATTGCCAAATCTATCGAGGAAATAAAGAGAAATGAAAAGTGGATAAAGGGACTAAGCCCGCTTACTTTTTGTCCACAACCGAGTGAAAGTCAAGTAAACGGGCCAGTAAATCAGGGACTACAGTAAGCGGCGAGCAGCTTCAACCACAATACTTAATACGTTACCTTCCGTTTTCTTCAGTAACGCTTCATTTGGAATTTCTTGTTGGGTACGATTCACGATAACACCCGCAACCATACCAGCACGTAACCCTTTACTACTAGAACACATAGTCAGCAATGTGGCTGATTCCATTTCATAGTTCATTACGCCCATGTCTTGCCACTCTTTCATCGAACCTCTGAAATGACGCATCACACGGCCAGTATAGGTATCATAACGCTCTTGACCTGGGTAGAAGGTATCAGATGATGCAGTAACACCAACATGAACGGTCGCACCTGCATCTTTCGCTGCGGCATAAAGCGCATTAGTACAGTCAAAATCAGCAACAGCTGGGTATTCTAATGGTGCGAAGTGTTGGCTAGCACCGTCTAGGCGCACTGCCCCTGTTGTCACCAGAACATCACCGACATTGATATCTTCTTGGATTGCACCTGTTGTACCAATACGTAAGAAAGTACGGATACCAAGCTGTGCAAGTTCTTCAACTGCAATTGACGTTGATGGACCACCGATACCGGTTGAACAAACAATGACAGCTTTTCCGTCAAGCTCACCACGCCAAGAGGTGTATTCACGTAATGACGCAAGGTGTACAGGGTTATCCATCAGACGTGCAATTTTTTCAACACGGTTAGGATCCCCAGGAACAATCGCTACGGTCGCACCCTGTAAGTCACTTTTCTTTAAACCTAAGTGGAAAACGTCAGACATTTCAAACTCCTTTACACAATGGCATCATTAAATCAGTCAATACTGATTAATCGTTATTTGTAATATAGCGAGAAAACGATATTTTTTTAGTGATGAATATCACTTTTAATGAAAGCAATAAAGGATTGATTTCATTGTTTAGTGACTTGAATCACATAAATTCATGAATTTTATTTCTCTTTGAATTCCATTGCCATCAGTATAGATGAAAGTTTGGCATAACGACAAAAGCGCCCCTAATTGCTGGGCGCTTTGATTATTTGGCAGAACTAAAACTGATAACGCTATGTTAGAGAATTACATCAAGAACGAGGACACCAACTAGGCCTATCGCCCACGCAATGGTGGTCGGAATAGACCAAACAATCATTTGTTGTTTAACGTCCTTAATTCCCATCATTCTGTTCACCACCCAATACAGGCTGTCGTTGAAGTAACCGAAGAACAGAGACCCCATGGTTGCCGCTTGCGCCGCGACCAATAAGTTAATATCCGGTATTTGGCTAATGATTGGCGCAGAAATAGATGCTGCGGTAATCATTGCTACCGTACCCGAACCTTGAATCAAACGAACCAATGTCGCGATGATAAACGGAATCAATACTGGTGTAATCGGCAGATTTGCAACATGTTCAGCAAGAATATTTCCTGTGCCACTATCACGCAGTACCGCACCTAATGCACCACCCGCTCCCGTAACTAGCAGGATAATACCCGCTGCTTGTAAGCCTTCTTCCATACGGTCGATGACTTCTTCTTTTGTTGCTTTTGGCATTAATGTGTAAACAGAGATCAACACACTAATTGATAATGCAATAATTGGTGCGCCTAAGAATTCAAATGTTTGGAAATACCAATTACTTTCCATACCTTGGAAAGATTCTGTTTTGAGAATTAATCCATTGATAGCATTGATAAAAATTAACAAAATAGGTGTGATAATCGGTAAAAGCGATAAGAACAGGCTTGGTAATGGCTTATTCGCTTTTTCTTCCATATAACGAGCGTGAACTTCTTTCAGGTCTTCACTGCCCGTTTCATCTGGCATAAATTCAGGGTACTTAGTCCCTAACCATTTTGCGTAAAACACAATACCGATAACACAAGGGATAGCCAGGCTCATACCCGCTAGGATCATGGCGCCAACATCGACACCAAAAATCCCTGCCACGCCTAAAGGCCCTGGTGTTGGTGGAACGGTATGGTGTGTCACCACTAGCCCACCAGCGAGTGCAACGCCTAAAGTTAGTATGCTACGTTTACCATTTTTGGCTAATGCTTTTGCCAATGGGTATAAAATCACAAAAGCAGAGTCAACGAAGATAGGAATACTAACAATATAACCCGTAATCGCTAACGCCCATTCTTCACGCTTTTTACCTAACCATTTGATAAAGCTATAAGCGATTTGTTCAGCAGCACCTGAAACTTCCAGCACCCTTCCCATCATTACCCCGAGTCCGATAACGATACCGATGCTACCGAGTGTTGACCCAAAGCCTTTTGTAATGACTGTCACTGTCTCTGCGGCAGTCAAACCACCAGATACACCAGCGATTGCCGCAGCAATTAGCATAGCTAATAACGCATGAACACGCGTTCGTAATACTAAAAAGATCAGGACAAATATGGCCACTGCGAGGCCAATAACAGGAATATAGGACATAGGCTATCTCCTACTTAGACGAGCCGTGGTGAGTGATAAACGAACGGATCGCATCACCAAACGAGCCATCTGCACGGAAACCGAGATCCAATGCACGGCTAATATCAAATTTACCCGGCCAACTCGCCACAATGCGGTTAATAGCTTCATCTGGTTCAAAACGAATAAGATCCACCGCTTCTTGGCCTGCAACATCACGCAGGGCATCAATCATGCCTTGAACAGTAACCGTAATACCTGGTAGGTTCACAGTGCGAGATTTACCGAATTTCTCAGCAGGGATACTGACCGCATGAATAAAGTTGTTAATCACGGTTTCAGGGCTAGATAACCATAGCGCAAGGTCAGGGGAGACAGGGCAAACACTTTCAACCCCATTTAATGGCTCACGAATAATGCCACTTGCGAATGAAGACGCCGCTTTATTGGGTACACCAGGACGAATACTAATGGTGGGTAAACGCATCACACGGCCATCAACAAAGCCTTTACGTGAATAGTCATTGACCATCAGTTCACACATCGCTTTTTGAGCGCCATAGGATGACTGTGGGTTAACGACACACAAGTCTGTGATGACATCCGGTAGCTCACCACCAAACACGGCAAGAGAACTGGTGAACATAAATTTGATTGCTGGGTTCTTGGCTCGAGCGACTTCCAATAATTGGCGAGTAGCTTCGAAGTTAACCTTCATACCCAAGTCAAAGTCACTTTCAGCGTGACTACTTACGATAGCGGCAAGGTGGAAAACCACATCGGTTTGTGCATCGATCAGTTTATCAGCCGCGCCTGCTTGCGTTAAATCTAACGCAACGCAACTGACTCTGGCATCTTCAACCGGTGATGTAGGGCATTGAATATCGGCTAAAACAAGGTGGTCAAATTTTAAACCCTGGCTATTTTTAAGCAAAGCAGCGGCTAGCTGCTGGCCCAGAAAGCCTGCGCCACCAGTAATAATAACTTTCATTGTAATTCTCCTTGCTATAGCCTTTTAGCTGGCTATGCAGTTTTAGGTAAGATTATTTATGTTTTATGTCTTGATTAAATGAAGTTTTATGTTTTGTTCTGTTATCCGCTGCACCACATCAGCTGGCAACTGGTCATCGCAAATGATGTCGTGCAATTGATTCAATGGGCAAACACGAAACATGCCATATTTGCCGAATTTGCTACTGTCTGAAACCAGTACACAGCGACGGGCAACATCCAATAGCGTTTGTTTTATCTGAACTTTTTCTTCATGTGGGGTAGAAACCCCGTGCTGTAAATCCCATGAGCTAGTGCTGATAAAAGCAATATCAACATTGAGTGTTTTCAGCATCATCGCAGCCGTATTTCCTACACTAGAATGGTTACGTTTATCCACCAATCCCCCGGTGTGGTATAGGTTTAGCTGCGATTTATTCATTAAGTACTGCATAATCGAAAAATCATTAGTGACAATCGTTAAGTTAAAACGCTCACCGAGTACGCGCGCTATCTCAAAAGTGGTGGTTCCTGCATCGAGATACACCACTTGCCCATCTTCAACTAATGAGCTGGCAAACTGACCAATTTCACGCTTATGGCGATGATGCAACCGCGCCTTTTCACTCCAAGGTAGCTCTTGGCGCAACACATCATTTAGCTTAACGCCACCACTGATACTGAGTACCTTCCCTTCTTCTTCTAACATCCGAATATCACGTCGCACTGTCATATGAGAGACATTCATTAGCTCAACCAAATCACTGATCGATACGGTTTGATGTTCATGCACGTAACGGTAAATAAAATCACGACGCTCAGAAGGGAGCATAGGTTCTCCTAATTATGAATTTGCTTGTTTAAGCCAGCCTAATCCATCTTCGGTGCGGCCTGCAGGATGGTATTCACATCCTAACCAACCCTCATAACCCATTTCATCCAACTGCTTAAAAATCCATGGGTAATTGACTTCACCGCTATCCGGTTCATGACGATATGGGACTGACGCTATCTGAATGTGACTAAATTTACCCCATAAACGCTCAATTGTTTTCAATAAATCACCTTCCATAATTTGGCAGTGATATAAATCCAACTGGATAAATACATTTTCACGATTAATTTCAGGTAGTAATGCTTCCGCTTGTTTTTGCGTCGTCAAAAAATATCCAGGCATATCGCGGGTATTGATGGGTTCGATAAGCACACGAATACCGTGCTCAGCCATCACATCTGCCGCATATTGAATATTTTTGATATAGCACGCGGTTTGCTGTTCAAGTGTATAATTTTCATTCACTTTCCCCGCCATCGCATGAACTTGTTTACAGCTTAATGCTTTTGCGTATTTCAATGCAGTTTGTACGCCCTCGGCAAATTCGCTCTCACGACCCGGGAGCGAAGCCATACCACGCTCTCCCTGAGCCCAATTTCCCGCAGGCATATTAAACAGGGCCTGTGTTAAATGGTGTTTGCTCAGTTCACCCGCAATGACATTGGCATCTTCTTCATAAGGGAAGAGATATTCAACACCGTTAAACCCCGCATTCGCAGCACGTTCAAAGCGCTGTATAAAAGGCACTTCGGTAAACATCATGCTTAAATTTGCAGCAAATTTAGCCATTTTCGCCTCGCTACTTTTGTGGATAACGACTTTCGAGCTGTTCAACTTGCTCTTGCGTTAATGTTGTAAAGCCATGTGGGCGTAATGTGATATATAAACGAGCAGTATCTTCTAACTCTTCTGCATTGAAGAACGCTTGTCTTAACGTTTTGCCACCCACGACCGGACCATGATTCGACAGCAATACCGCATTATGTGTCGGTGCTAATTTTGCAATTTCCTCACCAATTCGGTCATCCCCCGGTGGCAAGTATTCAATCAATGGCAGTTTCCCCACTCGCATCACATAATAAGGTGTGATTGGAGGTAAACAATTTTTTGTATCTAACCCCGGCAAGCAAGACAACGCCGTTAACCAAGGTGAGTGAAGATGAACAACCGCTTGGCAATCAGGGCGTTGCAAATACATCGCCATATGCATAGAAACTTCTTTTGTCGGTTTATCTCCCCCAATCCAATTTCCTTGTGCATCGAGTTTACTCAGTTTGCTAGGGTCTAAATCACCAAAACTGGAATTTGTCGGTGTCACAATAATCGAACCATCAGGTAACCGAGCACTAATATTTCCTGCACCACCGCTGCTGTAACCACGGTTAAACATTGATTTAGCCCAATCGACTAACTCTTGGCGCAGCGCCTTTTCATCACTCATTAAACATCTCCTGTGCAAACTGGAAGAAATTTTCTTGGCCGAAATTACCTGATTTCAACGCTAACCAGTTACCGCTTGCTAAGTCCTGTACCCATGGCACACCTGGGGCGATTGGTGAGCCAATACTTAATTGTTCTGTCCCAAGGCTTTGAACCACTTTTCCGGAGGTTTCACCACCCGCAATAATAAAGGTGTCATACCCTTTCGCTTGCAACAGCGCGACGACCTCACCAAATACCTTCTCGACCGCGAAACTCGACTCCGCAGCACCGTATTTCTCTTGTGTTTTTTTCAGTAATTCAGGTGATTGAGTGGCATAAAGCATTGGCGCCAAACCCGTTAGTTGCTGTGCTTGCACCCAATCTGCCAATGTTTTGGCATACTCAGGGTTATTTAAACACTCACCCACATCCAACATTTTTACAGGAGCAACTTGCTGATAAGCCTGAACTTGTTTGTTAGTCATTACCGAGCAACTTCCCGATAAAACAACTGTTTTCCTGTTTTTCCCTGTTGGCTTTTCACCTCGTTGCGTTGTACCGCCCCATGGACATTGGCTATCCACATTGGCCAGTGCAGCACCGAGACCGGAACCCCCTGTCAACAATGGCATCGCTTTAACCGCTTGTGCGATAGGGAGCAAATCATCCATTGTTAAGCTATCAACAACCGCGTAACTCACACCTTGTTGGGCTAACTCGGTCAGTTTTTGGCTAACAACCTCACTGCCTTTTTGAATATCTTCAAGTTTGATTAGACCGGCTTGACCTTTTGATTGTTTTTCCATCACACGCAATAAATTTGCGTCGGTCATTGGCGTTACAAGATGGTGCTGCATGCCACTTTCATTAAGTAGCTGGCCATTCACAAATAAATGTCCATGAATCACCGTTCTACCGTTAACGGGTAGCGCGGGGCAAACTAATGCTAAGTTTGTACCCAGTTGCGCCATTAATGCATCCGTAACGGGGCCAATATTGCCTTTTTCGGTTGAATCAAACGTCGAACAATATTTAAAGAAAATTTGCTGGCAATGCGCTTTTTGTTTCAGCCAATTACCTGCATTGGTCGATGCACTGACGGCTTCATCGACAGGACAAGAGCGGCTTTTTAAACTAATCACTATCGCATCAACATCTTGTGGTACTGGTGTGCTCTCATTGGGTTCATTCAATAACTGAACAACCTTCCAACCGTTTTGCACCATAAAGCCTGCAATATCTGTCGCACCGGTAAAATCATCTGCTATTACGCCTAACTTCACTGTCATGCTTTTTTCTCCGGTAAAGTAATACCTTTAAATGTTTTAATCACCGCGCTGTCATCCTGTTGACCAAAGCCTTCATTGCTCGCTGAAATAAACATTTGATGAGCTGTTGAAGCAAGTGGTAATGGGAAATTTAGTGCTTTTCCAGTTTCCATCACTAGCCCTAAGTCTTTGACAAAAATATCTACTGAGGATTTTGGCGTATAATCACCGTCTAAGACATGTTGCATACGGTTTTCAAACATCCATGAATTTCCAGCTGCATGAGTGACAATGTCGTACATCACGTCAAGCTCAATACCCGCTTTGGCGGCTAAAGCCATACTTTCTGCCGCAACAGCAATGTGTACCCCAGCTAATAACTGGTGAATCGTTTTGACGGTTGAACCTAAGCCAACTTCATTCCCTACTCGATACAAGCGCTCAGAAATAGCGTTAAATACGGGTGAAAGCTGCTCAAATAGAGCTGGTTCACCTGAAGCCATGATGGTCAACTTCCCTTCAGCGGCTTTAATTGAGCCACCTGAAATAGGCGCATCTACAAGGGGTAATTGATATACAGCAAGTCGCTGAGCGATATTTTTAGTTTGTTCCGCAGCCAAGGTACTGTGCAGCACAATAACTGTGCCGGGGCGTAATTGTTCAACTAAAGGCTGTTCACCCGAAAACAAAATGGCTTCAACTTGACGACCATTAACCACTACCAGCAACAAAGCATCAATTTCATGGGCAAATTCCGCTGCATTTTGCCCCACTGCAATTGCTCCTGCATTAAATAGGCTTTTGCATGCATCTTGGTTTAAATCAAATCCATAGGTGGGAATGTTATTTTTTATAAGAGATTGTGCGATCCCCATCCCCATAGAACCTAGGCCAATCACGCCAATTTTATTAACGAAATTTCCCATAATGACCCCTGATGTTGTTAATCTTCGTGACTGTTGTGAATTTTCACACAATAAAATTCACAAACACATGACTAATATCACATTTGAGATAATATAAAAAACCAACAAATAAAGCATAATTAGTTGAATTAAAACAAAATAAAAAACACCGCACCTCAAACACACTTTCACAGGATAATGTGATAAAAAATGTGATGCTCATTATGTTTATTCACGTTTAATTCACAAATGCCAAACCGTGGTTTTTTTACTGGGCTATATTCAATGCATCATTTCTATTGACCTAAAACTTAAATTGCTGAAAATAGCCGACTACAATTTTTTGAATAATGCTCCATACTATGAATGAGAGCATAAATTGGCAGATTGCCTAGGAGATAACATGGGGTTGTTTGAGCAAATGATGGGTATGGTTGCAGGCGATAAAATGCAACAGTTTCAATCAGTAATAAACTGGGTTGAGAATCAAGGTGGCCTTCAAGGTGTTATCGAAAAATTTAATGAACAAGGCTTAGGTGGTGTTATTGCCTCGTGGATCAGTGAAGGGAATAATTTACCTATCGATGCCAGCCAATTAATGCAAGTTTTTGGAAATGCGAATATCCAAGAATTGGCTCAACAGGTAGGCTTAGAACCTCAAGCAACCTCAGAAATGATTGCTAAATATCTTCCTCAGTTAGTTGACAGCGCCACACCAAATGGCGAAGTTCCAGAAAACCTCGATTTGGCTTCTATCGGTATGAACTTACTGAAATCCAAATTATTTGGTTAATATTTTCTAAAAAGGCAGGTTTCCCTGCCTCAGACTGCTGAAAACATATTATGTTTGGCGACAAGTCGAATAGGTTTTGAAAATAAACGAGGAAAATCAATTTATTGATTTTCGGCTGATAACACAAAGCGGGAAAAACCACGCTTTTATCCCGCTTTGTCAACAACCTCAGGCAGGTTTCCCTGCCTTTTTGACACACTAACTAGTCGCCATTTTACTGCTCATTTCTAAGCTGTTTCGCTGCCTCAACCATGTTGGCTAATGCTTGGCGAGTTTCTGGCCAGCCGCGAGTTTTCAAGCCACAATCTGGGTTTACCCATAAGCGCTCAACCGGAACACGCTTCGCTGCCTTTCTTAATAGCGCAACAATCCATTCCACATTAGGTACATTTGGTGAGTGAATATCGTACACTCCTGGACCAATTTCATTTGGATAATCAAAATCTTCGAATGCATCTAACAAATCCATATCTGAACGTGATGTTTCAATCGTGATCACGTCGGCATCCAATGCCGCAATGGAATCCATGATGTCATTGAATTCGCAATAGCACATATGGGTGTGAATTTGTGTGTCGTCATCCGCAATCGCAGCACTGAGTTTGAAAGCATCAACCGCCCATTTGAGGTAAGCCGCCCACTCGTCTCGACGCAATGGTAACCCTTCACGCAGTGCAGGCTCATCGATTTGAATAATACCGATACCTGCTTTTTGTAAGTCGTCGACTTCATCACGCAAGGCTAGCGCAATTTGTTTCGCAATCGTTTCACGGCTCACATCTTCACGCGGGAATGACCAACATAGAATAGTGACTGGGCCGGTTAACATCCCTTTGACCGGTTTTTCCGTTAAGGACTGAGCATATTTTGCCCACTCTACTGTAATCGCTTCTGGGCGACTAATGTCACCAATGATCACTGGGGGTTTTACACAACGCGAACCATAACTTTGCACCCAACCATTTTGGGTAAATACATAACCATCAAAGTGCTCACCGAAGTATTCCACCATGTCATTACGTTCAGCTTCACCATGCACAAGGACATCGATATCTAAAATTTCTTGTTCTTTAATGGCTTGCTTAATATGCTCACTAATATTGGTGCGATAGTAGGTTTTATCCACATTCCCTTTTTTGAAGTCTAAACGTAATGTTCTGATTTCACTTGTTTGAGGAAATGAGCCAATCGTGGTTGTCGGCCATAATGGTAAGTTAAAGCGTTGACGTTGGCGTGCTGCTCGCTGTGGATAGGGGCTATAACGTTCTGTATCCCCTTCGCTGATTGCTGCTAAACGCTGAGCTACTGATGCATTATTCACACGAGCTGATGTTCTACGCGCTCGAATAGGTGCACTGTATGTATCTAATTCAGCAATATGGCTGTCTGTTGGCTGATTTAACGCTTTTGTTAACAGAGCAAGTTCTTCACATTTTTGGATAGCAAAAGCAAACCAGCTTTTCACCTCAGCATCTAAACGTGTCTCATCATTTAAGTCAATTGGGCTGTGTAGTAATGAACATGACGTTCCTACCCATATATCACGCTGGCCTAAGAACTGCTTCACCTGTAAGAATTTTTCCCCTAAGTCAGCCTTCCATACGTTACGACCATTAATAATTCCTAGTGATAATACCCAGTCTGCTGGCAGTATTTGGTGTAATTTTTCAATATCATCAGCGCCTGCAACCACATCAACATGTAGACCTTGCACAGGGAGTTGCTTAATCAAGTCTACATGGTGACTAATGCCATCGAAATAGGTGGTTAGCAGTAATTTTATTTGGCCTGACAGCGCTTGGTAAGCCTGCTGATAAGCTTGCTGCCATTGCTCTGGTAAATCTAACACTAATGCAGGCTCATCAATTTGCACCCACTCAAGACCTTTTTCTGCTAAGCGCGACAGGATCTCCTGATAAACAGGTAATATTTCATTCAATAATGATAAGCGGTCAAACGGTTCACCTTTCACTTTACCTAACCAAAGGTAAGTAATAGGACCAATGATAACCGGTTTCACATTATGGCCTAATGCTAATGCCTCATCGACTTCATCAAACAGTTGTGTCCAAGACAGCGAAAATTGTTGCCCTTTTTGAAATTCAGGCACGATGTAGTGGTAGTTAGTATTAAACCATTTCGTCATCTCGCCTGCTGGAGCAGGTTTGCCCGTTGGTGCGCGACCGCGAGCAACACGAAATAAAGTATCCAAATCAATCGAACCATCTTCATTTTGATGGCGTGGCGGTACATTGCCCAATAGCAAACTGGTTGTCAGCACTTGGTCATACCAAGCGAAATCACCAACAGGTAATAGCTCAACGCCCGCATTTTTTTGTTGCTGCCAATGGCGCACACGTAACTGATAACCGGTTTCTAATAGTGTGGCCTGATCAATTTTACCTGCCCAATAATCTTCTTGTGCACGCTTGAGCTCTCTTTTTAGACCGACACGTGGAAATCCAAGTGTATGATTTATAACAGACATATTGACCCCTTAAAATATTTAGCCGTCTAGATGTTTACACATCCATAATCAACAGGTACTGTATAAAGCACAAGCGCAAATTATTCATTGTCACCGTGAAGGTTTCTCATGATCGAATTAAAACATCTAAAAACATTGCAAGCGCTCAGCCAATACGGTTCATTAGCGGCAACAGCAACACACTTGCACCAGACACAATCTGCTCTATCACACCAATTTAGTGATTTAGAGCATCGATTAGGTTTCCGGTTATTTGTTCGTAAAAGCCAACCATTGCGCTTTACGCCACAAGGAGAAGTCTTATTACAATTAGCACAACAAGTTCTGCCATTAGTAAAAGATGCCATTCGAGTATGTAATGAGCCTGGGGTTTGTGCGTTACGCATCGCTATTGAATGCCATAGCTGCATTCAGTGGTTGACCCCTGCATTACAGCAATTCAGACAAACTTGGCCTCAAGTTAGCATCGATTTTAAATCTGGGGTGACGTTCGACCCACAGCCTGAGTTACTTTCAAGGGAATTGGATATTGTGATGACCTCTGACATTTTGCCAGATCAAGGCATCCACTATACGCCAATGTTTGATTATGAGGTGAAGCTGATTGTGGCGAATGACCATCCGCTAGCCAAAAGACCGCATATTGAGCCCCATGATTTGGCGGATGAAACGTTGCTTATCTACCCGGTACAACGGGATCGCTTCGATGTTTGGCGCCATTTTCTGCAACCTGCAGGCGTGTCACCTAATGTGAAAAATGTTGATAACACATTAATTTTAATTCAAATGGTCGCAGCTAAAATGGGCATTGCCGCACTGCCTCACTGGGCAGTTGATTCATTTGAAAAACAAGGGTTGATCAAAACCAAAACCTTGGGTAGCGGTTTGTGGAGCCGGCTGTATGCCGCTTGCCGTGAAGGAGAGCAGCGCCAGCCAGCTATTGAGGCGTTTACTGAGACGACGACGGATCACGCTGTGGAGAACTTGTCTTATGTGAAGGCCGCGAAAGGATCCAACGCTTATGCACCCAAAGAGAAGCAACTATTAGGCTCGATCCTATGGTAAAACTCAGCCAATCCGGATGTTGTTGCCAGATAGCAAAATTAACTAATAACCCCGCTGGGACCATCATGTTATTCATAATAGCAAGGGTTCCAGCATCCACTTTGGTTGCGCCATAGTTCCACATAAAGTAGCCAATGCCTGAAGCTGCAATCCCCAACCACAGTAAGACACCCCACTGGAGAGTTGTTGTCGGCATCATCGATTTATTACCAAATAGCAACCACCCTAGTAATGCAATTAACGTTGCACCAAGGTAAAACCATGAGAAAGCCTGATGTTGAGGGATTGGATGCACCTCCATCAGACGCTTATACCCCACCTGCCCAATCGCAAAAAAGATATTTGCTAGCTGCACAAAAAGCAAACCTAACCAAAAAGATTCGCTCAAGTGGTCATAACGAATAATTGCCGCGCCAATTACCGCCAATAGTGAGCTAAACAAATAACCTTTACGCAACTTTTGCCGTTCTAGTAAGTCATAAATTAACGTGACATATAGTGGTGTTAATACTGTAAAAAGCAAAAATTCGGCAACGGTAAGGTATTGATAAGCATGGAATACAAATAGGTACATGATGCCAAGTTGGCAAGCGCCCACTAGCATATAAAGTGCAATCACTTTAGCGCTAAACTGGCGCCAACGTAGGAAAGGTAAAAAAACTAGCGAAGCCAGTGCCACCCTTACAAGTACTGAAAACCAACTATCTACTTGGCCCGCAAGGTATTCGCCGATAAGACTAAACGACGCTGCCCAAAGCAGCGTCGTGATAACAAGTAACCACATAATGCTGTATTTCGCCCCAAACTTTACAATGTCGGCTAGAATACTCGCTTTTTGGTTTTAATGCTCTTTTTCGATCAAAACGGCTTCTAATAAATCCAGATCAACCAACAGCGTTTGTAACGTTTCATTACTGATTTTCTTGGTTGCACGTAAGTGATAAAGCTCACCACGCTCCGCACGTAATGCCGTCAAACGAAAACGTCGTTCAAGGTCTTCAACCAGCAAATTATGATCAATTTCATCTTGCCCTGCCGTACGTCGTCTTAGATAACCTGTCACACGGGAAGCGACTTCACTGATATCTTCTGAATCGAGTTTTTCATCAACGTCAGCAGATAAACGTTCCTGCATCTTATTTAAGCTAACAATCGCCACTTCTGCCATTGCGGCTTTTGCCATTCGAATTTCATTGGCATCGGCTTCTTTGTCTCCCACGGTAAAATTACGCAGCAGAAGCGGTAAAGCGACCACACCTGCAAAAATGGAAAATAAGATAACCCCTGCGGCAATAAATACTAGCTGATAACGCGCTGGGAATGGTGAACCATCGGTTAAAAATAACGGAATAGAAAGCACACCCGCTAAGGTAATCGCACCGCGTACCCCTGCAAAAGAGGCTAGCCAAAGCTCACGTACGGTATAGTTAGCAAATTGCAGTGGTTTTTTCTTTAAGAATAAACGGCTAAACCTTTTCATCAGCCATAGCCAACAGAAACGCAATAGCAGTAGAGCAAAATAGATAATGGCTACTGCCGCAAATAGCATCCAAGTTTCTACGCTTGGGTCGAGATCCGCTTGGATAACAGACGTTTCCCAAATACCGGGCAATTGAAGCCCTAACATGATGAAAACCAACCCGTTAAAGACAAATTCAAGCATAGACCAAACGCTATCAGCGCGTAGTCTCATCGCTAATGGAGCGTTACGGATAACCCCAGACTTTGTGATAGTCATACCGGCCGCAACAGCGGCTAAAATACCTGAAAAACCAATATGTTCCGCTATCATGTATGAAGCAAATGGTAGCAATAACATAAACACAATTTGGGTTGCTGGGTCATCGCCGCTCCAACGGCTCATTAGACGTAATGATTTACTGTATAACCAAGTCACGATAATACCCGCGAGTAGCCCACCAATCGCGACCTTGAAAAATTCAATGGTGACGCCAGAGGCACTAAATACCATCGTCCCCATGGCAATTGCTACTGCAAATTTTAATGCTACCAGACCAGAGGCATCATTCATCAATGCCTCCCCTTCTAGCACACTCATCATTCGTTTAGGGATACGCCCCTTTCCGACAATGGATGATAAGGCAACGGCATCGGTTGGTGATAACACCGCCGCTAGAGCAAATGCTGCAATCAATGGAATACCTGGCATCAGCCAGTAAATTAAATAACCAATCCCAATCACTGTAACCAGTACAAGAACCAATACTAAAATAAAAATTTCTCGACCGTTTTGAAAGAATTCGCGTGTTGGCGTTTTCCACCCATCAACAAACAACAAAGGTGGAATTAACAGAACCATAAAAAGTTCTGGGTCAAAGGTGACATGTAGGCCGAATTGAGGCCATGCTAATAGCGCACCAATAGCAATTTGAATGAGAGGAAGAGGAATACGAATAGGAAGAATTTTAGCGGCAACCCCTGAAACAGAGACAGCTAAAATCAAAATAAGAATAGTAAAGAAAATTTCCATGTTGCCCTTACTGAATTAACCTAGCGACTAGAACCTAAAATATTGCCTGCCGCCGCATAGTAAGAGATAGCACCGTCCAGACCATGATTATTAAAACCCAGCCATTCACCAGTGGAAATCATGCACATCCACTTGATTAACCGCCTTCTCTCTATTTTATCCTTAGCCATCCATTTTCGGGGAAAAAATTGAGACTTTACGATTAATTAATACAATAAGTTAAAAAGGTGGCAACATTAGCCACCCTATTGAAATAATATACTTTAGATTGCCAATCCTGAAGCGTAAAACGCCACTAAAAGTACCGCAATAATGACTGTGCCAATATTCAATTTGCGCCATTCACCTGCACAAATACGGCCGATAACCAAAGCAGCAAAGCCCAACATGATACCCGTGACGATATTACAAGTCAGAACAATGAATACCGCACACAATAAACCAGACATTGAATCTACAAAGTCATCGAAATCAAGCTTAGAGACATTACTTAACATTAAAAGCCCAACATACATCAATGCCGGCGCCGTTGCATAGGCAGGTACCAAATAAGAAAGTGGCGATAAAAAGAGAATGAGTAAAAATAGTACGCCGACAACCACTGCGGTTAAGCCTGTACGACCACCAGCAGCGGTACCCGCTGCAGATTCAATATACACAGCAGCAGGAGATGCGCCAATCGCCCCCGCAAAGATACTGCTCACGGAGTCTGCGGTTAACGCTTTACCACCATCAATAATTTGGCCGTCTTTATCCAATAAATTGGCTTGTCCCGCCACCGCGCGAATAGTCCCCGTTGCATCAAAAACAGCGGTCATCACTAATGCAAGTAAGCTTGGCAATACCATTGGCTGTAATGCGCCCATGATATCCATATTGAAAACTAATGAAAGCCCATCATCACCCAATGAAGGCAACTTGAAAAAGCCTTGATATTTAACCGCAGGATCAAAAATTAAACCAATAATTGAAATTGCAATAATAACAAGTAATACGCCACCCGGAACGCGGCGTTTTTCTAAACCAAAAATGACCGCTAACCCAGCTAATGACATTAATACAGGGAAAGATGTAAATTCACCTAGAGCAACAGGCAGGCCTGCATTTGGGTTTTTGATCACTAAACCCACCCCATTAGCAGCTATTAACAGTAAAAATAAGCCGATACCAATACCTGTGCCATGAGCAATACCCATTGGCATATTGCGTAAAATCCAACTACGAATACCTGTCACAGAAATGATGGTGAACAAACACCCCATTAAAAAGACAGCGCCCAATGCCACAGGAATACTAATTTGCTGCCCTAATACCAAACTAAATGCGGTAAATGCAGTCAGTGAAATAGCACAACCAATCGCCATCGGTAGATTGGCCCATAACCCCATCAATAAAGAACCAAAACCAGCCACTAAGCAAGTTGCAATAAAGACCGCTGTTGGTGGGAACCCTGCTTGCCCTAACATGCCAGGTACAACGATGACAGAATAAACCATCGCTAAGAATGTGGTTAATCCTGCAATGATTTCACGGCGAACTGAAGAGCCGCGCGCTGTTATCTTGAAAAATGAATCCAATTTGCAACTGGATGAAGCCTGTTGGCCTGACATGGTATACCTCTGCTGTTTAATGGAAAACGACGACTTTCAAATACTGCTAACGACTAATTTATACGTTGACGTAAACGATTACGTTTTTAAGAAAAAACAAACTGGCTGAGAAAAAATCCCAATAAAAACAGTTGCGCAATCGTTTGGTTTTTAAAATAGAATAAAACGTATCGTGAGGGGAGCAATTATCATTCTAAACAGGGGGAATGATCAAGCATTTTTAGCATTTCTTACCCGTTTGTTCTTTCCCCCGCTCCCAAATATATAGGCTCTTAAGCAATGAACATTATTTTCAAATAATGATTCTTTTTAGTTACATTTATTTTACGTAAAAATAGCTAAATACCTTTCATATAATGTCTGTTTAAAGTGGAAGGTTATTTTTTTGATACAATCCAAGAATATTTGCTTACAAAACCAATAGCTAAAAACTTATTTACTGGTGGTAATATGCGTCTGTTAAAAATGTGGCTAAAAATACATTTCTTATTGTTTTTCATTAAAAAAATATCATTCACTGAGTAAATATATATTTAAGTACATAAGCTCAATTATTATCAACCGCAGTTATAGTTTCAATTTAATCAAGTAAAAAACACATAAAACGTATTAAAATGTCAAATAAGAATGCACCATTAATCATATTACAGCGGAGTATTTTACTGCTTTTTATTAGTTTTCTTGCTCTGTATTTATTACCAGGAATATATAGCCATAGCCCTTGGAAGCAAGATGAAAATTATAGTTTTGGTATTATTCAAACTATGTATGAAACTGGTAAATGGTTAGTTCCCACAAATGCGGGTGAACCATTTATGGAAAAACCTCCGCTTTATTATTGGGTTGCTACGATTACCTCTCATTGGTTATCAAGCTTGATGCCACTTTATGATGCAGCCCGTAGTGCAAGCTTAATTTTTTCGGTTATTAATTTTTCATTTTTTATCCTTTTGGCGCGTCGTTTTTTCCAAGCCACAGACTTCACTGATACTCGGATTTGGGTCGCTTTTGCACTGTATGCCTGTGCTCCCGGTATTATCAGGCATAGCCATGATATGTTTACCGATGTTGCACTAATGGCAGGAACAACTATTGGCTTATATGGGTTATTGGGGCTGATACAACAACAAAAAATGCGCATGTCTGCACTTTGGTTATCTCTTGGGACCATCGTCACCATGTTGTCAAAAGGCGTTTTTATTCCTGGCGTTCTCTGGATTTGCCTTTTTTTATCACCTATTTTTCTTGCTCAATGCCGAACTAAGCAGTTTTGGTTATACAGTTTAACGGCGGGGTTAATCGCGCTTATCGCCATTTTACCTTGGCCTATCCAACTGTATCTTCAGCATCCCGATTTATTTCTTGTGTGGTTTTGGGAAAATAATATCGGCCGCTTCTTTGGTTTTTCGGTTGAAAAATTAGGGGCAAAAGCTAATTTAACTCGCATTCCAGCGGCAGTTTCCTTATTTGCCTTTCCTTCCGGTTTACTGGCTGTCGCTTATTTTCTAAGGCACCCGATTAAACGTTTATTTAATTCAAATGAGTTTCTGCTGGCGCTATTTCCTTTATTAGGTATCATTTTTTTACAGATTTCAGCGTCTGGTCGCGCGCTATATTTACTCCCTTTTGTTGCCCCCATGGCCATATTAGGAACCCTAACACTACTCAGTTTCCCTGAAAAAATTCTTAATGGTATCGCTCGCTTTGCGGCTATTTTATGGACTGTACTCATTCTGTTTTTATGGCTCTGCTATTTCATCACCTTGGCTGGCCACCAACAAGAATGGCTAGCTCCATTTAGCCGCTGGCTTCCTATGAGCTACCAAATGCCCTTTTCTTCCATTGCATTTATCAGTGGTCTGTTGATTACATTAGTGTGGTTTTTACGCAATAAAATTATTCCAAACTTTATCTCACCGGCTTTTCACATGATGAAAAATTGGTTATTAGGCCTATGTGCCGCTTGGGGGATAATTTTAACCTTGTTTTTGGGCTGGATAGACTACGCAAAAGGTTTCGAAGGGGTTTTTGTCGATTTAAACCAGCATTTAGCAGGCCAATTTACAAAAAACGATTGTATGGCTTCTGATAATATTGGCGAATCTGAAGCACCGATGCTCTACTATTACACTGGCGTATTACACCAACGCCAAGACCGCTTTGAAAAACCTGAACAATGCCGCTGGTTAATTGTACTCTCGAAAACAATCAAACCTGCACCGCAAGGCATGGAATTATTCTGGCACAATCATCGGCCAGATGAATTCCGAGAAAACCTTGTTGTGTATAAAGTTATTGAATAATCTATTTGTGGTGCTCTCTAGCTTAAGTAGGGCACCACAAATGCGCTTTATGGGCTGACTTGTTCAACCATTTGAGCGCTATATTTTTCTCGTGTGAACCATAAAAATACTGCCACAGACAGAACCAATAGCACCGGTAAGCCCACTGGTGAGATTGAAGTCGCCACTCCCGCCAATAATGGCCCTGATAAATTACCAATTCCCCATAGCATGGCCGCCGCTGCATTAGCGATGATCAATTCATTCCCTTTGAAATATTGGCCAATTTGTACCAAGGCAATCGTATAAATTGCCCCTGCCGTGGCTCCTAAGATAAATAACAGAACCCAAATCAGATAAGGTTGAGTAATAAGGAAGGGTAATAATAAGCTAGCTGCGAGTGTGATAATACCACAAATTCGGTACAGTTTTTCTCTATTCATATGGTCTGCAAGCCAGCCAAAAGGTAACTGCATAATGGCATCTCCAGCAAGGATGGCGCTAATCATTAATGCAGCAACCGCCTCTGTATGCCCCATTCCCATACCATAAATTGGGAACATCGATAAAATGGTTCCGTCAAAAAAAGCAAAAAATAAAATTCCACCACAAATACCCGGTGCAATTTTTACAAATTGAATAATTGAAAAATTAGATTGCGCGGCATTTTCAGCTAAACGGTCACCAACTTTTTGATCCATTAAAATAAATAGCACTACAGAGATTAAATGGATCAACGTACAAATCAATAAAGGCGATTTATCTTCCACACCATAATAAGCAATAAATGAAGGCCCAAGTAGCTGACTTACTGTGAACACGGTAGTATAGATTGCTAAGATCCGACCCCGCTTATTTTCAGGGGATAATTCATTAATCCACGTTTCTCCCAAGCAAATCATCACGCCACTCGCTAAACCCGTAACTAACCGTAATGGAAATAACAGCCAAAGTGGTAACGTACTCAATAATGGCAATAGGCTAATGGCAGAAACGAGGGTTGCCAATAGCATTGCCTTTCGCTTACCTGACCAACGCACAATACGTTGAACCATAGGGGCAATTAAAAACATACCTAATGCAGGAGCCGCAGAAATAATGCCAATATACAACTCATTGAAACCATAATTATTTAGCCTAAGAGCCACCATTGGAATACTTAGCCCAATAACGATACCAATGACAGCAATACTCATTGTAATGGTAAAAATAGCAAAAGATGGGGAACGTCGAAAATTTTGTAAACGCTGATTATCAGAGCTCATGTTGAAATTAACCCGTTTCTTTTTAGCAAAAGAACAGATTTTAACTCCATAAAATAGATTATTATGAAAAATAAAAAACCGCATCATTACTAGTAAAACTAATAATGTTCGTGGTGATTGTAACACGACTCATATATTCTGCTATTTATCTTTATAAAACTATTTTTAATATTCTAAATACTTAAAGGACGAAAAAATATCGATAAAGCAGCACAATACCTGATAATAAAATTATGGCATTAATAACTTTTAAAAAACTTTCACGTGAAATTTTTAATGTTATATGCCGACCAACCCACGTACCAATTAACATGGCAGGGGAAAATGCTAAAGCAATCAATAAAATATCTAGATTGAGATACACACCCATTACTAAAAATATCACCACTCGAGTCAGCGTGCTAAAGCCAATTAACGTCATTTGAGTGACACGAAAACGCTGTTTATCTTCAATTCGGCTAGATAAATACATGGCATAGATAAAACCACCACTGCCAAATAAAGCACTAAAAACACCGCCCACTAAACTAAATGGGACAACCAACGCTTTTGAAAAAGGTGATTTTGGTTTTTTAGAAAAAAAAGCATGTAAGACATAACCGACAACAAATAACCCAAGTAATAATACGAGTATATCGGGACGCGTTTTTAATAAAATCGCAGCACCAACTAAACTCCCGATTATCATTAATGGAATTATCCATTTAATTTCCTGATAATCCGCATTTTTACCATCTTTAAGTAAATTTAAAACTGCAGCGGTTAGATCTATTAATGCAAGGATTGGAACAATCATGTTTAACGGCAAATACATGGCTAATACAGGGGTTGCAATAAGAGCAGAACCAAAACCCGCCATGCCAAAAACCAAATAAGCAAACAACAATGTCGAGAAACAAATCGCCATTTCTGGTGATAACAATTCAAACGGCATGACCTTAACTCCAGAAGTTTTTTAACGTCCTCACTATAGATTTTTTCAAATACAGAAAATAGTTTTATTTTTGTAGGGTTTTAAATTTCAAATCTATATCAAAAAACAAAATAGCCACTTTAAATACAATATACAACTAAGAGTGTATAATTTACTTCTCTGAGTGATACAGAACTAGCACAATAAATTAAAATTCAGGTAAAGACACATTGTGGATAAAAAAATTAATTTAAAAATAGGGCAGAAAATTCGTTTACTTAGGCAAGCAAGGGATCTCTCGCTAAACGAACTATCTCGTTTATCAGGGATTTCGAAAGCCGCTTTATCCAAACTGGAATCTGGTGATTCAAACCCACGCATCGACACATTAGAGTCGATCGCCATTGCTCTACGCTTTCCTCTCAGCGATTTGTTTACGCGGCAACATGAAGCTTATCCCTACTTGCTTAAAGCCACTCCCAGTGAAAAAGAGTATTCACAACAGTTTAAATTTCGCATTAGCATGGGAAATATCTCTGAAATCTGGCAATTAACCATGAAAAGAGGCGCTATCATTAATAGCCCCGCCCATATGAGTGGAACTCACGAGCACATTATGGTGAATTCTGGCTCACTCATGTTGCGGTTGCATAACGACCAAAATATCCTTTTGGAGGCGGGGGATTTCTATGCTTTCAGTGGTGATTTCCCACACAGTTATCTATGCATGGAAGGGGAGCTCCAAGCCACCGTCGTCATGACTTACTCTCATCTTAGTGATAGTGTTTAAATTAAGGCATGTTGTGCATCATAACTAATGCGCAATGTTCCCTTTTTAAATTTCATCGACTTAATTGAAAAATGCTGAATATTATCTAGCGAAGAAACATGCGTTCCACCACAAGGCATTTCTTCAGTTTGGTCGATATAACTGATCCGCAAATCACCCTTTTGCTTTATTGCAACGGACCGCCCACTGCGAATGCTTTGGTTAACAATATCTTCGATATATTGGCTATCAAGTTTATCAAAAGGAGTGACATCCCCTTCCATCATGCTAAATTCCACTCGAGATTCATCAGGAAAATGATGGCCTTTTTGTGCCAGCCAGCCAAAGCGACGTAATTCCCAATTCAGCAAATGACCTGCGGTATGTAGCGCAGCGTAACGCTGACGTTTTTCCTTATCTACCCTTGCAACCACATTATTTTCTTGACTAAAAGTAACGCCTTCAGGAAGGTATCCTACAATTAAACCATTCGGTTGTTTCCTAATGCGAACAGCAATATCATTCACCCAAGCTGTATCCATGGGTTGCCCACCACCTTGTGGGTGGAAAATATTGTCTTTTAGAGCCACCCAATGACCTTCATCATCATTCCCTTGTGCCAGTATGGTTGTTTCAATTTCATATTGATAAGTGTTCGATAAATAGATGTTATTTTGCATAAATTTATACCTGTTTATTATTCAATTTACCAAATGCAAACCTGTAATGCGTTCAAAAAATCATTATTCAGTAACTGAATTTATACCACTTTCGTTCGGTTTAGGAAACCCTAATTATCGCTATGATTAAACATAAAAGAAAATAGCCCATACTGTTGGTATGGGCTACTAGGTCATAAAATTTACCTCAGAATTACTGCAAATAATTTTGCATTGTTTCGAAAAGACGCAAATCATCACTAAAGCGTACTTCCCGAACATCTTCTAATTTTTCAACTTGGTTAATCATTTGCGGCAAACGCTCATCTTTTTGTACTAATAGCCATATACGGCTTTCATCTTTATCTTTAATCGGCATACATAGAATGCCATCAACATTAAATGCTCTGCGTGCAAATAAACCACAAATATGTGACATTACACCTGGGTGATTACGAACAATTAGCTCTAAAGCAATCGGATGATGTTCAAATACCATAATTACGCTCCAATCATATCAATGTTAGCTGCACCCGGTGGAACCATTGGATATACCTTCTGATTCACATCAATCAAGGCATGGATCAAACATGGACCTTTGGTATTCATTATCGCTTCTAATGCCATTTCTGGGTCTGCTTCATTATTTAAATCGCAAGTTTGCAAACCAAACCCTGCAGCAATCTTAATAAAATCGGTTTGATACGGATAAGCTGCAGCAAATATGCGATTTTCAAAAAATAAATCTTGTTGTTGATGTACCATCCCTAATGCTTGGTTATTCATTAAGATAATTTTGATATTCAGTTGGTGCTCCGCTGCGGTGGCCAATTCCTGAATATTCATCATCAAACTGCCATCACCGGAAAAACACACAATGGTTTTTTCGGGTTTTGCCAACGCTGCACCAATGGCAGCAGGCAGCCCAAAGCCCATGGTACCTAACCCACCTGATGTCAGCCATTGACGTGGTCG
This sequence comes from Providencia sp. PROV004, assembly GCF_011045615.1. Classification (NCBI taxonomy): domain Bacteria; kingdom Pseudomonadati; phylum Pseudomonadota; class Gammaproteobacteria; order Enterobacterales; family Morganellaceae; genus Providencia; species Providencia sp. PROV004. The sequence continues at coordinate 582,356 of NZ_CP042859.1, read as the reverse complement.
AGACAAGGGGTATGCTTGAGCCGCCCACATTTGGTGTTGCCCAACATCCGTTGTCACAATCGCATCTTCACCAGCCGCACGTGCCGTAGACAGAACCAAGCCATAATGGTTCAGCGGGTTATCAGCCTCGCTAAAATTCAATGGATATTGCTCTTTTAATTGATTCACTTTCGCCATCCAATCTGTGCGTTCATTGCGTTCTACTAAAGGCAATAATAATTCCAATATTTGCCCTGCATCTGCATGAATAGCGATATCTGGACGCTTAATTTTGCTGATTTCTGCTTTATCAATATCCACATGGATAATTTTTGCGTTAGGGCAAAATTTCTCTGCTTTACCTATCGCTCTATCATCAAACCGTGCACCAATCACAATCAATAGATCCGATTCTTCCATGATCATATTAGTACTTGCGGCAGCGTGCATACCCAACATTCCTAAATATAATGGATGGCGCATTGGAATAGTGCCAAGTGCCATTAATGTCATGGTTGTCGGTAATGAAGCCTTTTCCGCGAATGCGATCGCTGTTTCTGTCGAATCAGAACTAATTACCCCACCACCAAAATACAGTACTGGACGTTTCGCCTTATTAATCATTTCAGCCGCTTGCAGAACTTTTTCCACATCAAATGCAGGTGCTTTATCTTTCGGTAATACTTCTGGTATTTCAGTTAGTTCAATTGTGGCAGTTTGCACATCTTTTGGAATATCAATCCAAACAGGCCCAGGGCGGCCTGACTCTGCAATACGAAAAGCATCACAAATCACTTGTGGCAATTCATTGATATTACGGACCAAATAATTATGTTTGGTGACTGGAATCGAAATACCATAGGTATCAACCTCTTGGAAAGCATCTGTGCCAATCATTGACGAAGAAACTTGAGCCGTAATACAAACCAGCGGGATAGAATCCAGTTTTGCATCAGCGATAGCGGTCACTAAGTTTGTTGCCCCAGGACCACTTGAAGAGATACAAACCGCGGCTTTCCCCGTGGTACGTGCAATTCCCTGAGCAATAAAACCTGCACCTTGCTCATGGCGAGCCAATATATGGCGGATTTTCTGGCTTTGACCTAATGCGTCATAAAAGGGTAAAGCCGCTCCACCTGGAATGCCAGAAACGATGGTAATACCGTGTTTTTCCAGTAAATATACAATTAATTCTGCGCCCGTAAAGCGGGTTTTATGTGGTGTTGTGGTGCCCGATTCGCTCATCATAATTATCCTTTGCTAGCCTGCGGATCCGAGCGAGAGGTGATAAAAAACCCCGCTCGGTTTGCGCCGGCGGGGTTTCTAAATCTGCGTTGATTTGTACCCGTTACGGCGCTAAGCCCACGACCACCACCACACGCACGACCACCGCGGCACGTGGCGCGGTTAGTAGTAGGTTTAAGTGATTAGTCGTCATGTTCACGGGTTCTTCCTGTTTAGTCTGTCTAATTTATTGATTATTGTTTTTCAGTTTCTTTTATTAAAAGAACATAAATTTCCCAGCATGACAATCATTTTTTCTTGTTTTATCCCAAAGGAATAGTAATTGCGACTCTCATCACATCTCGCACCAGCAGCGACATTATCCATTAAAATAAAAAAATATAGCATTAATCACTACTTAAAATACCATCGCAGACCTTGACTTAAAGTCAACTTTAAGTTGTATCCTTTACCGCATTCAGAGGGATTATTCCCTCAATGTAAGAAATATAACCAATTGATTTTTAATTAATAGACAGAGGGATATATGCCAAAATCCGTTTGGTGGTTAACTATCACACTTGCATTATTTATCACAGGAAATGCGATTGTCCTTTCTGTAGCAGTAGTTATTGGCGAAAAATTGGCTACCAACCCAACTTATGCAACTATTCCACTGGTAAGTCAGTACGTTGGCTTAATCTTAGCAACTATTCCGATCGCATTTTTAATGCAAAAATATTCGAGAAGGGTGGGCTTTATTATTGGTAACATCGGTGGGTTAATCGGTGCAGGCTTCTCTATTCTTGGTGTGATAGAAAGTCATTTAGTGTATTTTTCCATCGGGTTGTTTTTCACTGGGATTGCTATTGGTACTGCACAACAATTCCGTTTTGCCGCAATTGAAGAAGCACCTATTTCTTTACGAGCAAAAGCTATTGGCCTTATTATGAGTGGAGGCATTGCTGCGGCCTTAATCGGACCAACATTAGCCATTACCACCCAGCGCTTTTTTACAGAATACCCGTTTGCAGGGCCGTTCATCACGTTAGCCGCCATTTATGTGATCGCATTTATTCTATTACTCGTTGTGCCTTTAAAGAAAATAGTGAAAACGCCATCGGATGAAGTGTTAGTCAAACGCAACTACAGTGCATTGTATTCACAACCTATTTTAAAATTAATCGCTATTGTCAGTGCCGCTGGGTATGCCATTGTAGTTTTTACTTTTGCCTCGATACCGTTATCTATGAAACAACATGACTTCGCCTTTTCCTCTATTGCGATTGTATTTCAATTCCATGTATTAGGTATGTTTGCACCGTCATTCTTCACTGGAACATTAATTCATCTTTTAGGGGCAAAACGCATTATTTTCTGCGGTATCGTACTGTTAATTTTATCAGCAACTATGAACCTGCTAGATAACCATTTTTACAATTATTTGTTGGCGGGTATATTTGTGGGTGTTGCTTGGAATTTGCTTTTAATCAGTACCACCAACCTACTGCCCCATACATATAAAATGCATGAGCGAGCTAAAGTACAAGGCATGACTGATTTTCTTATCTATTTTTTCGGTGGAATAGGCAGTTTAGGAGCAGGCGTTCTTTTCTTCACTCTCGGATGGCAAGCGATGAATGTTCTATCTGTAATCATTTCCGCTACAATTTTAATGAGTTTTTGGAAGCTAAAAAAATATATCCCCAAACACCAATAAAAAGTGATATCACTGTGCGATGGTTTTATATTCAGAGAGCGTAATAATTTCATCTATTGTTAATCGATATGATGAATATATCTCCTTAAGATAAACTCTACTGGCTATAAACTAATTAAAAATCGGTATTTTGTCTGTTTTGCCAATTAACAAACTGAATTCAACTTTGTTTACTATTTATTTATTGGCTATTGACTGAATGAGGGATAAGATTAAAAAGTAACTAATAGGAAGATATTATGTATAAAGAAATCCCTGTTCCCTATAATGGGAAGTACACAGAATTTCAATCTACAGTTGTTAATGAAATATTAGTTTGGATTGAAATGAACTTAACCAGTCGTCTATTACTTGATGATATTGCACTAAAATCAGGATATACAAAATGGCATTTACAAAGAGTATTTAGAAAAGTTGTTGGTATGCCTTTAGGTGAATATATTCGCCGAAGAAGGATCTGTGAAGCTGCTAAAGACCTATGCTCCACTGAACTTCAAGTTATTGATATTGCATTAAAATACCAATTTGACTCCCAGCAATCTTTTGCAAAGCGATTTAGAGCTTATTTAGGTACGTCACCGTCAATCTACCGCCTGTCCGGTGAAAGCCAAAATGACCCATTACTACTGGAACCTAAAGTAGCTTGATACGCTAATATGAAAATAAAATTTATATTTCTTTTTTTTATAACACTACCAATACAAAGCCCCATGTAATTTAATTGCTGGGGATTTTTTATTTATTTAAGAAATTCTTAATTTAGAATTAATAAACTCTTAATGTTTCGGTTCTGTATTTGTTTTATCATTCCAATAAAAAACAATATTTTCTAGATATATATTATTAGCATTTATATTTATTAAAAAATAAAGACTTCACAAGGAAGCCTTTATTTTATTTATACATTCTAATCAGTAAGAATTAGAACGGAATATCGTCATCAAAATCCATTGGTGGTTCATTGGTTTGTGGTGCAGGTGCTGATGGGCGTGCGGCTGGCGCTCCACCACCACTGAATTGTTGTGCCGCTTGAGGCTGCTGTGGTTGGCCCCAACCACCTTGACCGCCTTGACCTTGTGATGGTGCATCACCGCCACGGCCACCTAACATTTGCATTGAGCCACCGATATTCACAACAACTTCTGTCGTATAACGATCTTGACCACTTTGATCTTGCCATTTACGTGTTTGCAGAGAACCTTCGATATAGACTTGTGAACCTTTTTTTAGGTATTCACCTGCTACCTCAGCAAGTTTGCCGAAAATAACGACTCGGTGCCATTCGGTTTTTTCACGCATCTCACCGGTTTGCTTGTCACGCCAACTTTCAGAAGTTGCCAGAGTCAGGTTTGCCACAGCTCCGCCGTTAGGCATATAACGGATTTCTGGATCTTGTCCTAGGTTACCGATAAGAATTACTTTGTTTACGCCTCTGCTGGCCATTTATTACTCCTGATGCATTGAATTTTAATCTCTGGATTAGCCGTGAAGTTTACCACGACAGAGCTGATTTGCACCAATATTTGAAATTGAGCTTGTTAATTTGCGAAACGCTTTCCAGCTTTTAGTGAAATTTCATAGTGCTTTTGTCAGTATAGACACAAAATAATGCATACCGCATCTATCTTTTCCTTTTCGATAAATTCAGATCGCTGTTTTTCTGTTTTTCTGTTTTTCTGTTTCACCATTAAAATCTTACTCTAAATAATTCAAGTTGTGGCTAGGCGGCAAGCGAAGATATCGTAGGGAGCATACAAAAGTATGTGACCTGCGTAGCTGAGAGAAGCCAACAACGCCACGGTTTGAAATATGACGAGCAGAACCTATTCTAAATAGTTCAAGCTGTGGCTAGGCGGCAAGCGAAGGTATCGCGGGGAGCATACAAAAGTATGTGACCTGCGTAGCTGAGAGAAGCCAACAACGCCACGGTTTGAAATATGACGAGCAGAACCTATTCTAAATAGTTCAAGCTGTGGCTAGGCGGCAAGCGAAGGTATCGCGGGGAGCATACAAAAGTATGTGACCTGCGTAGCTGAGAGAAGCCAACAACGCCACGGTTTGAAATATGACGAATAGGAAATACTGTATATCCATTCAGCCATAAATATGTGATAATAGTCTCTTGCGATTGTTCAATATCAAATCATCCGGGAAGTGGTAAATGGATAATATCGAAGTCCGCGGCGCACGTACGCATAATCTGAAAAACATCAATCTCGTCATCCCTCGCGACAAACTCATTGTTATTACTGGGTTATCTGGTTCAGGGAAATCATCTTTAGCTTTTGATACCCTGTATGCAGAGGGTCAGCGCCGTTATGTTGAATCTTTATCTGCTTATGCCCGCCAGTTTCTTTCTTTAATGGAAAAACCGGATGTCGATCATATTGAAGGGTTATCCCCTGCTATTTCGATTGAACAAAAATCCACTTCACATAACCCTCGTTCGACGGTCGGAACCATCACAGAAATTCATGACTATCTGCGATTATTATTTGCCCGTGTTGGTGAACCTCGCTGCCCTGATCACGACATACCGCTTGCAGCTCAAACTGTTAGCCAGATGGTCGATAATGTTTTGGCTCAACCCACCGATCGCCGAATGATGCTACTTGCTCCTGTCGTTAAAGAACGTAAAGGGGAGCATGTTAAGCTACTCGATAACTTGGCCAGCCAAGGCTATATCCGCGCCCGAATTGATGGGGAAGTTTGCGATCTCTCCGATCCACCAAAGCTCGAATTACAGAAAAAACATACGATTGAAGTCATTGTTGACCGTTTCAAAATTCGTGATGATATTGCTCAGCGTTTAGCCGAATCTTTTGAAACCGCGCTAGAACTATCTGGTGGTACTGCAATTGTCGCTGATATGGATGACGCAAACGCAGAAGAACTGGTTTTTTCTGCGAATTTTGCCTGCTCCGTTTGCGGCTACAGTATGGTAGAACTTGAACCTCGCCTATTTTCTTTTAACAACCCTGCTGGGGCCTGCCCAAGCTGTGATGGCTTAGGTGTTCAGCAGTTTTTTGATCCCGAAAGAGTCATCCAAAATACCGAAATCTCACTTGCCGGTGGCGCAATTCGCGGTTGGGATCGCCGTAACTTTTACTATTTCCAAATGCTAATGTCATTAGCTGAGCATTATAAATTTGATGTGGAAGCGCCTTACGACACCCTGAGCCCAGCTATCCAAAAAATTATTTTATATGGTTCAGGCAAAGAAACGATTGAGTTTAAATACCGTAATGACCGTGGCGATATCACTGTACGCCGGCACCCTTTTGAAGGCGTACTCAATAATATGGAGCGCCGCTATAAAGAAACGGAATCAACAGCTGTCCGTGAAGAGTTAGCGAAATATATCAGTAACCGTCCATGTGTCTCTTGCCATGGAACGCGCTTACGTAAAGAAGCGCGCTTTGTCTTTGTTGAAAATACAACGTTGCCGGAAATCGCAGATTACAGCATTGGCCACGCAATGGAATTTTTTCAAAACCTAAAACTCACTGGTCAGCGTGCTCAAATCGCAGAAAAAGTCTTAAAAGAAATTGGCGATCGCCTGAAGTTTCTCGTCAATGTTGGGCTTAATTATCTGACTCTTTCACGTTCTGCCGACACCTTGTCCGGTGGTGAAGCACAACGCATTCGTTTAGCAAGCCAAATTGGTGCAGGTTTAGTGGGTGTGATGTATGTCCTTGATGAACCTTCAATTGGCTTACACCAACGTGATAATGACCGCTTACTTGAAACCTTGATCCACCTACGCGATCTAGGAAATACCGTGATCGTGGTTGAACATGACGAAGACGCGATCCGCGCCGCAGACCATGTGATTGATATCGGCCCTGGTGCTGGGGTGCATGGCGGGCAAATTGTTGCCCAAGGAACATTGGAAGATATTGTCGCAAACCCAGATTCACTCACAGGTAAATTTTTAAGTGGTGAGCGCAGAATTGACATCCCGCAAAAACGCGTTCCAATTAATAAAGATAAAATGCTGACTGTGTTCGGGGCAAAAGGCAACAACCTGAAAAATGTGACATTAAAAATCCCAGTCGGGTTATTTACCTGTATTACTGGTGTATCTGGCTCGGGTAAATCAACACTGATAAACGATACCCTATTCCCTATTGCTCAACGTCAATTAAATGGTGCAACCACCATCACACCAGCCCCTTATTTGGATGTCGAAGGCTTAGAGCACTTTGATAAAGTGATTGATATTGACCAAAGCCCAATAGGCCGGACACCACGCTCGAACCCTGCCACCTATACTGGTGTATTTACACCTGTGCGTGAGCTATTTGCTGGTGTACCTGAATCTCGGACTCGAGGTTATAACCCAGGACGTTTTAGCTTTAACGTAAAAGGTGGCCGTTGTGAGGCTTGCCAAGGTGATGGGGTCATCAAGGTTGAAATGCACTTCTTACCTGATGTGTATGTCCCTTGTGACCAATGTAAAGGTAAACGCTATAACCGAGAAACATTAGAGATTAAATATAAAGGTAAAAATATCCATGAAGTTTTGGATATGACTATCGAAGAGTCTCGTGAATTCTTTGATGCCGTACCTGCACTTGCCCGCAAGCTACAAACTTTGATGGACGTTGGTTTATCCTACATACGTCTCGGCCAATCAGCGACAACACTCTCAGGTGGTGAAGCACAGCGTGTGAAATTAGCCAAAGAGCTGTCTAAACGCGGAACAGGGCAAACTATCTATATTTTGGATGAGCCAACAACAGGCCTGCATTTCGCTGATATCCAACAACTTTTAGTCGTTTTACATCAACTTCGTGACCAAGGAAATACCATTGTGGTGATTGAACACAACCTTGATGTCATTAAGACAGCGGACTGGATTGTCGATTTAGGCCCAGAAGGTGGTAGTGGTGGCGGTGAAATTTTAATTGCTGGTACACCAGAAGAAGTGGCTGAGTGTGAAAAATCGCACACTGCAAGGTTCTTGAAAACGATTTTAGAACGCGGCTATTAAGTCGAAAGGCCATTAAAAATAAGTAGAAAGACCATCAGGGAGCATTTTGCTCCCTGATAATTATTACGATAGCTAAAAATTATTGGCTAACGGCGGCAAATGCTTCCACAATACGTTTAACATTATGACGATTAACACCTGCCATACAAACGCGGCCAGTTCCAACCAAGTAAACCGCAAATTCGTCTTTCAGGCGAGCCACTTGCTCTTTAGAAAAACCCGTGTAGCTGAACATACCGCGTTGCTTTAATAAGTGGTCGAAATTTTGGTTTGGTAGTGCCTTTTTCAGCTCATTAACCAGTACCGTACGCATGTCTAAAATACGTAAACGCATCTCTTCCACTTCCGCTAACCATTTAGCTTTTTCAGCGCTATTGGTTAATACCGCAGCAACAATTTTTGCGCCATTAGATGGTGGACTAGAATATAAACGGCGAACACCCGCTTTTAGCTGACCTAACACACGGTCACGTTCATCTTGGTTTTCACAGATCACCGACAGGCCACCCGCACGTTCACCGTAGATACCAAAAATTTTAGAAAATGAATTACTGACAAACACGGGTAAACCGGCTTTGACCATCGCTCGGATAGCATAAGCATCTTCATTAATGCCTTCGGCAAAACCTTGATAAGCAATGTCTAAGAATGGGATCAGTTTGTGTTCTAATGCCACCTTAGTGACTTCATCCCATTGTGCAGGAGTAAGGTCGGAGCCTGTTGGGTTATGGCAACACGGATGCATTAGGATGATGCTATTTGCTGGTAATTTTTTGAATGTTGCTAGCATTTCATCAAATTTAACGCCTTTGGTTTTTTCATCAAAATACGGGTAGTAATGCACTTTTGTCCCCGCGCCTGAAAAAATAGAGGCATGGTTTTCCCAAGTTGGGTCACTGCACCACACTTCGGAATCGGGATAATATTGATGTAAAAAATCGGCACCAATTTTTAACGCACCAGAACCACCAATCGTTTGGACAGTAGCGATACGTTCCTGTGCAATTAGCGGGCAATCCTCACCAAAGACTAATTTTTGTAATTCAGTACGGTAATCTTTCAAACCTTCCATAGGCAAATACAGTGATGCGCTTGCTGGCAGTTTATTTAACGCCGCTTTTGCCGTACCGACTGTTGCCAGTTCAGGGGTTTTTCCTTCACCATCATAGTAAAGACCGATACTCAAATTAATTTTATTTTCACGAGTGTCTTTATTAAATTCATCCATTAACGACAGAATTGGGTCGCCCGGATAAGCATCAACATGTTCGAACACAGGACATCTCCTAATCATTGTTTTACGCTAAATAAAGCAAGCGATGATTTGCCATATTTAGCGCCATTTTTTTACGTTGTTATCTGAAAATAACCCTTTGCTGACTATTCGTCTACATATTCCATTGCAACTCTAGAGGTTAACTTCGTCAGTAACTCATAGTTTATAATGCCTGTTTGTGCGGCAATTTCTTCAACTGGCAGTTGATTTCCCCATAAAATAACATCGTCACCCACTTTATCTTCCGCATTTAGTCCCAAATCCACCACGGTCATATCCATGGAAATTCGCCCAACAATAGGCACTTTTCGCCCATTAATTAACACCGGTGTGCCTGAAGGAACGTTACGTGGATAACCATCTCCATAGCCGATGGCAACAACACCAAGCAGCGTATCTTTATCACTGCACCATGTTTCACCGTAACCCACACATTGCCCTGCCGAATGCTCCCTAACCGCAATTAATGTTGATTTTAATGTCATCACAGGAAATAAACCGAAATCTTTTGCGCTTTTCCCTTCTTGTGGGGATGCACCATACATCATGATCCCTGGGCGAACCCAGTCATAGTGAGCTTCTGGCCACAGCAAAATTCCGGCGGAGGCGGCAATGGATTTTTCCCCCTCTTTACCAGCAATAAACTGTTTAAAACAAGTAATTTGTTTTTCAGTTGTCGGTAAATGAGGGGCATCTGCTTGGCAAAAATGGCTAACAATATTAATAGGAAGCTGAACTTGTTGGCAGCGTTGTAAACGTTGATAAAAGTCTTCGGCATCTTTCGGCAGTACACCAAGGCGGTGCATGCCTGTATCCAGTTTCATCCAAACTTTAAGAGGATAAGGTAATTTGGTGGCTTCTAACATTTCAAGCTGTTCAATACAATGGATCACGGTGTCAATCTGGTGCTCTGCCATCAACAGCAAGTCAGACTGCTCAAAAAAACCTTCCAGTAAAACAATCGGTTTTATCACGCCGTGCTGTCGTAAAAGTAGCGCCTCATTGAGTCTTGCCACACCAAAGCCATCCACCAGCTCTTCTACTGCCTGACCAACCCCTACTAATCCATGACCATAAGCGTTTGCTTTAACAACTGCAATCATTCGGCTATTTGGTGCAATTTCTTTCACCCGTTGCAAGTTGTGTCGCAGAGCGCGGCGGTTTATCAATGCGGTTGCCGCTTTCATTGTTTCCTCGTTCTTTTTTCTATAAAGCCGCTAAAAATTAAGCTGCACATTGGCAGCTCAATATGTTCTCTATTTGTTATACGCTAAAAAAAACCAATTTCCATTCGATCTTGGTCGTTTAGCTTTAATACTCTAAATAGTTTGCAATATCGCTAGGCGGCAAGCGAAGATATCGCGGGGAGCATACATAACTATGTGACTCGCGTAGCTGAGTGCAGCCAACACCGCAACCGTGTAAAATATGACGAGTATTTAGTCTTCGTCGTTATACGCAGGCCCCGCGTAATTATCAAACCGCGACCACTGCCCATTAAACGTCAACCGTACTGTACCAATCGGCCCGTTACGTTGCTTACCGAGAATGATTTCCGCAACGCCTTTGAGTTCGCTGTTATCGTGATAAACTTCATCACGATAGATAAACATGATTAAGTCTGCATCCTGCTCGATAGACCCTGATTCACGCAAATCCGAGTTAACAGGGCGTTTATCTGCACGCTGCTCAAGACTACGGTTTAACTGTGACAACGCCACTACGGGAACATTAAGCTCTTTTGCTAACGCTTTGAGTGAGCGTGAAATTTCAGCAATTTCTAACGTTCGGTTATCAGAAAGAGCAGGAACTCGCATCAATTGAAGGTAGTCAATCATGATCAAACTTAACCCACCATGTTCACGATAAATACGACGCGCACGTGAACGTACCTCTGTGGGAGTCAAACCTGACGAATCATCGATGTACATGTTGCGTTTTTCCATCAAAATGCCCATCGTACTTGAAATTCGCGCCCAATCCTCATCATCAAGTTGCCCAGTACGAATGCGAGTTTGGTCGACACGAGATAGTGACGCCAACATACGCATCATAATTTGGTTGCCGGGCATCTCTAAGCTGAAGATAAGTACCGGTTTTTCTTCTGTCATCGCCGCATTTTCGCACAAGTTCATCGCAAAGGTGGTTTTCCCCATTGACGGACGTGCAGCAACAATAATTAAATCAGAGCCTTGTAAACCTGCTGTTTTTTTATCGAGATCTTGATAACCTGTTGAAACCCCAGTAACGCCGTCGTGCGGTTGTTGGTAAAGTTGCTCAATTTTTTCAACAGTTTCCGACAAAATGGCTTCGATACCCTTTGGCCCTTCATCTTTATTCGCTCTTGACTCGGCTATTTGGAAAACTTTGGTTTCGGCTAAATCGAGGAGATCTTCACTGCTACGCCCTTGTGGGTCATAACCTGCATCCGCAATTTCATTGGCGACAGATATCATATCGCGAACAATCGCACGTTCGCGGACGATGTCAGCATAAGCATTAATATTCGCTGCACTTGGCGTATTTTTAGATAGCTCAGCCAAATAAGCAAAGCCACCCACGCTATCCAATTCACCCTGTTGTTCTAGTGATTCCGATAACGTTATAAGGTCAATGGGTTTGCCTTGCTCAAGCAAAAATTGCATTTGTGAGAAAATGGTGCGATGGGGTCGGCTAAAGAAATCAGCGTGAGTCACACGTTCAGAAACGGTATCCCAGCGCTCGTTATCTAACATTAACCCCCCTAAAACAGACTGCTCCGCTTCGAGAGAATGTGGTGGAAGTTTTAACCCTTCCATTTGGTGGTCTCGTGGGGCATCCGTTTTGAAATTTGATGAGGGTTTTTTAGCCATACATTAATATCCAAGTCTATAATTAACGATCTGCGCTTAGTATACGCCAATCTTATTTTTTTGTGGTTTTCTTTGCGTCTTTACGCAAAGTAATCACAGGATAAATACATCACTGAAAGCACAAACCTGTAATTCTTCTGATTGAAACATGGCGTTATGATAAAACGATTGTTATTGTAATTAAAATGAATAGTCCTTATTGGAGATTGTCATGGCAAAACGTATTGAATTCGCGCAACATGGCGGCGCTGATGTACTTAACTTAGTAGATTATTCCCCAGCAAACCCAGCAGATAATGAAATTCAAATAGAAAACCGTGCTATCGGGATTAACTTTATCGACACCTATGTTCGCAGCGGTTTATACCCTGTTGCTAAGCTACCAAGTGGCCTTGGTACAGAGGCGGCAGGTGTTGTTGTGAAAACTGGTGCCCATGTCACAGGTTTCAAGCCCGGTGACCGTGTCGTTTATGCGCAAGGCCCTCTAGGTGCTTATAGCGAAGTCCATAATGTCCCTGAAAGTGCCGTGGCACACCTTCCTGATGGTATTACCTTTGAACAAGCCGCAGCCAGCTCATTAAAAGGCATGACGGTTTATTATTTATTCCATCAGACATATCAACTGAAACGTGACGAAGTCTTTCTGTTCCACGCCGCTGCAGGTGGCGTTGGGTTGATAGCTTGCCAATGGGCAAACGCGCTAGGCGCTAAGATGATAGGCACGGTGGGTTCTGCAGATAAAGCGTTAAGAGCCAAAGATGCCGGAGCATGGGAAGTCATCAATTACCAAACAGAAGACATTGCAGCTCGCGTGAAAGAAATCACTAATGGCGAGAAAGTGAATGTGGCGTATGACTCTGTCGGTCAATCTACATGGATTGCTTCTTTAGACTCGCTCAAGCGTCGCGGCTTAATGGTGAGTTTTGGTAACGCTTCTGGTCCTGTTACCGGTGTAAACTTAGGAATTTTAAACCAAAAAGGCGGATTATACGTCACTCGCCCATCACTGGGTGTCTATGTGACTAACCGTGCTGAGCTAGACCAAGCTAGTAATGCCTTATTTGATATGATTTTAAGCGGAAAAGTGAATGTAGATGTGCCGCAATCACAAATTTTTGCTTTAAAAGATGCACAAAAAGCTCACCTCACTATCGAATCAAGAAAAACCCAAGGTTCGAGTTTATTGGTTCCATAATAAGCGACTCAATATGCAAAAAGCGCCAAATGGCGCTTTTTTCCCCACATGATAGCTATTCGCCACGCGTCACAAACTCGAGAGCTTGCTCAACAACGACTAAGTCAGCCCCTTTTTTATGCGCATTTTCACTTAAATGACGACGCCACTGACGTGCGCCGGGGATACCTTGGAAAATCCCTAACATATGGCGGGTCATATGGCCTAAATAAGCGCCTTTCGATAACTCTTTTTCGATGTAAGGGTACATCGCTCTAACAGCGTCAACACCATTAGTGACAGGAAAGTGCTCACCAAACAATTGGTTATCAACTGCAGTTAAAATTGACGGATTTTGATAGGCTTCACGCCCCACCATCACACCATCTAAATATTGAAGGTGTTGTTTGGCTTCTTCTAAGGTTTTAATACCGCCATTAATGGCCATTGTCAGATGCGGAAAATCACGTTTTAGTTGGTAAACCCGCGGATAATCTAATGGTGGAATTTCGCGGTTTTCTTTTGGACTAAGGCCTGATAACCATGCTTTACGCGCATGGATAATAAACATTTCGCAACCGCCTTTATCAGAAACGGTTTCAATAAAATCACATAGAAACGCGTAACTGTCTTGCTCATCAATTCCAATACGCGTTTTTACGGTTACCGGGATAGAAACCACGTCTTGCATGGCTTTCACACAATCAGCAACAAGCTGCGCATCTCCCATTAAACAAGCGCCAAAACGCCCATTTTGTACGCGATCTGATGGGCATCCCACATTTAAGTTAATTTCATCATAACCACGCTCTTGAGCCAGCTTCGCACATTGCGCTAATGCCGCAGGATCGCTGCCACCAAGTTGTAATGCGATTGGATGCTCTTCTTCACTAAAAGCAAGGTAATCCCCTTTTCCGTAAATAATCGCTCCCGTTGTGACCATTTCGGTATACAACAGGGTATTTTTGCTTAATAGGCGATGGAAATAACGGCAATGGCGATCTGTCCAATCGAGCATAGGGGCAACGGAAAATCGGTTTAGGTTGGTATAGCCTTGTTTTGAGGTATTTTGATGCATGGTGTTCTTGTGTATTAAAATCAAATAGATAGCTCCAAAAGCAAGGAGCCAAGCAAAAACAATAGGCTATTATAACATAGAGCGAACTAAGTGCGATGATGACGAAAACGAGTGGCTGGACTTGGTTAAATTAACGAAATAACCCCCGATATGAGCAATGTCATACCGAGGATTTATAAACCAATTATGTCATTTTAATACTCAGTCACGCACTATTTTTTCGCAGAAAGCAGTGCATAGCTAGTCATTAAGTTACGGTAATCAGGGATATGGTTTGAGAACAACGTTCCTAAACCTTCCACATCATTACGCCAATCACGGTGTAATTCACAAGCAGCACCAAACCAGCTCATCAGTTGAGCCCCTGCTTTTGACATTCTATCCCATGCGGCATCACGTGTTATTGGGTTAAATGTACCTGAGGCATCAGTAATAACAAAAACTTCATAGCCTTCTTCCAGTGCAGATAGTGCAGGAAATGCCACACACACTTCTGTCACAACACCGGCAATGATTAGCTGTTTTTTACCTGTGGCTTTAACCGCTTTGACGAACTCTTCGTTATCCCACGCGTTGATTTGACCTGGACGGGCAATGTAAGGCGCATCTGGAAAGGTTTCTTTTAATTCAGGAACTAATGGGCCATTAGGACCATCTTCAAAAGATGTCGTCAAAATAGTTGGTAAGTTAAAATACTTTGCCAGATCGGCTAGCGCTAACACGCTATTTTTGAATTTATCCGGATCTTGGTCACGAACTAGCGATAACAAACCCGTTTGATGGTCAACAAGTAATACAGCTGCATTATCTTTATCTAGGCGGTTATATTTAAAGCTCATATCAACGACTCCTCAATGATTAGAAAAGTACTCTATATTGGTTCAGATAAAATAAAAGTGGCATTTAATCTACTTACTGATCCTAAAACACCACTTTTCATCAAAAATATTTCAATAAGATGAATTCACACAATTTGTTATTTGGTTTCAGCACTCATTGTGACAAAATTCCCCATACGAGCGCTGGTAATTGTATAGCTGTCTGCACCGGCTGCTTTAGCTTTAGCTGCAATTTTTGCTTCTGTTGAAGCCAGCGTATCACCTGTTGCAGTGATTGTTGCTGCTGATGCACCAAATGCAACGAAAGATAATACAGAAGCTGTCATCAAAGTTTTTAACATGTTCATAGTCTAATTCCTTCACTTAGTATTCGATGAGACAACCCTTGTTGTCTGCGATGAAGGTATCTTACGGGTAATGACATTTAGGTTAAAGCTAATAATATCGCTCATCTTATTCAGTTAAATTGAATAAGATAAAAAGAAGAGAAATAAGAAAGAGATTCATTGATGGCTAAGTGGCTAAATACATCGATCCAACCATCGATGCTTAGTTAGCTATTTATTAATTCAATCATTTGCTCAGCCAATTCTGGAGTTGCAGCTGATAGCAAGTTCTATATAGAAAAAGAAACTGAGCATAACGGACAGGCTAATGGAATAACGGTGCTAAAATGCCTTATCGACCAGAGATAAGGCACCGATACAACCTAAATTTGTTGAAGAGAAACCTCGCCAAATGTCATAAAGATTAAAGTATGCCCTGCAATTCCACGGTATACCCCTTGTTGGCTATTGAGTTCGCAGGCTAATGCCGTTAATTGCCATGCGTCATATTCTTCAATTTGGCTAATACGGGCGGTTAATAATGTGTTGTCTTTCCGCTCGCCATAAGCTTTCACCGCGATTGCATCTTGCGTTAAAGCGTTGTCGATAGAACTGTTTGCCCAACTCCACATCCAACTACCTTGGCTTTGGTCATATGTACCAACAATTTGCACCGGCGCTGTTGCCATAAGATTATCAGATGCATGAAATATAATGGTTCCTTCGTCTTGGTTTACTGACCAATCTGCTTCATCTAATTTCCATGTATCACAATGAAATTGGTTTTTGGCCTGTAACGCATTCATGCTACGTTCAATTAATGCCTCATAAGGCATTTGTTCTATTTCATTATCCATTGATTACCCAATATTTTTTAATGCCTTGATAATTAACTGCCAGAATTTATGATGGTCTAATTTAACGGCAACTTGAGTATGGCAATTTTCAGGAGCCGGATGGCGGAAATCAGCCACTGTCATGCCTAACGTGTGCGTTCCGGTCAGTTCAATATTCACTGGGACTTTTTGTGTGGTCATTACGCTAGGGTCAATAACATAAGCAACCGCACAAGGGTCATGTACTGGCGGCGCATCGAAGCCTTGGGCCTGCTTGTACATTTTCCCAAAGAAATCCAGTAGTTCGACGACAAACTGCGAACAATCACTGCCAATCGCAGCAATTTCATTCACTACATCAGGAGTTGCTAACGCTTGATGGGTAAGGTCTAAGCCCACCATGGTTAACGGCCATTTCTCATTGAAAACAATATGAGCCGCTTCTGGGTCAATTTTGATATTAAATTCAGCTACCGCACTCCAATTCCCAACATGATAGCCCCCACCCATCAGCACCACTTCTTTAACTCGCTCGACAATGCGCGGTTCAAGACGAGCAGCAAGCGCAATATTGGTTAATGCGCCAGTAGGCACTAAAGTTACTGTTTTAGGCGGGTGAGACATAATGGTTTCGATAATCAGTGAAACGGCATGTCGCTCATCAAGCTGCAATGTTGGTGTCGGTAGTACAGGCCCATCAAGCCCTGAATCCCCATGAATGTCAGGCGCAACTTCAATTTCCCGAACTAAAGGACGTTCTGAACCTGCGGCAAAGGAAATACCCGTAATTTTCGCCATTTCAGCGATAGCCAGTGCATTATGAGTGACTTTTTCGAGGGTTTGATTGCCGGCAACGGTTGTTACCGCCAATAATTCAATGTCAGGGTTACCGTAAGCCAGTAATAACGCGATAGCGTCATCATGGCCGGGATCACAATCGAGGATTATTTTTTTGCTCATACCTTACCTTATTAAAATTGGAGTCAGAAATGGCACTGACCCCAATTTAACGAGCTAGCAAGGTAAAATCTATGCTTAATATCTGAATATTCAGAAATTTATTTTAAAACATGCGCATAGACTCGTTTTTTCTCACCTTCATTTTTTGAAATATAAACACCTTGTAACTCCGGCGCAAAACCCGGTAATGCATTAATACCAGTTTCTAGTGCCTTGAAATAGCGCAGTACTGGCCCTGACCATACTTCCCCAGGCACAACGCACAATACGCCTGGAGGGTACGGTAATGCCCCTTCAACAGCAATACGGCCTTCTAATTCATCCAATGGCAATAATTCACAGTTACCACGAATAAATTCTAAATGTGCCTGCTGAGGTGCCATTTTCACTTCAGGGAAGTGAGCTTTACGGAACATCTCTTTTTGCAGCTGTTTAATATTGTCATTAACGCTGAGCTGGTGCATTTCTTGGCATAAACGGCGTAATGTATAACCTTGATAATGATCTTGATAACGCAGATAAACAGAAGGCAATACATCCTCTAATAACGCATCTTCATCCAATAACTGTTCGAAGCGGACTAAATGAGATACTAGCAGTTCCAGTTTTTCATGTGTTTCTGCTGGGGTTAATAAAAACAGAATTGAATTTAAGTCACATTTTTCAGGGATCACACCATGTTCACGTAAAAAGTGAGCCAGAATCGTTGCAGGAACACCGAAAGATTCATATTCTCCACTTTCAACATCAATCCCCGGTGTCGTTAACATCAGTTTACAAGGGTCAACAAAGTACTGATCCTGCTCATAACCCTCAAATGCATGCCAGCGTTCTTGCGGTATGAAGTTAAAGAAACGTTGCTCAGCGGCGATCTGCTCTGTTGGGTATTCGTGCCATAACTTGCCATCGACAATTTCAGGGACAAAAGGCTTAAAATAGCGGCAGTGCTGAAATATCGATTTTCTTACCTCAATCCCCACTTTCACACTGTCCATCCACATCATTTTGCCTGCATCACCTTGGTGAATACGTGCATTGACATCCAAAGAAGCAAATAGAGGATAAAATGGGCTGGTAGAGGCGTGCATCATAAAAGCATTATTGAGTTTTTTGTGTGAAACAAAACGCTTTTGCCCCTTGATATGATTATCTTTTTTATGGATTTGTGACGCTTGAGAAAAACCAGCCAGTTGTTTATGAACTGACTGAGTGACCATGATCCCGGGGTCGTTCTCATTTAATTCAAGTAGCAATGGCGAGCACTGGCGCATCATGGGAATAAATTGCTCATACCCCACCCATGCGGAATCAAATAAAATGTAATCACATAAATGACCTATTTTATCAACGACTTGCCTTGCGTTATACACCGTACCGTCATAAGTTCCAAGTTGGATCACCGCTAAGCGAAATGGCCGTTTGGCTTGCGCTTTTTCTGGCATCACTTCTTGGATAAGTCCACGTAAATAACTTTCGCCAAAACAGTGCGCATCAATACCACCAATAAAACCAAAAGGATTACGCGCGGTTTCGAGGTAGACCGGTGTTGCCCCCGCCTGTATCAGCGCCCCATGGTGGTTTGATTTATGATTATTACGATCGAACAAAACTAAATCACCCGGTGTTAACAACGCGTTTAACACTACTTTATTGGATGATGAAGTGCCATTTAGTACAAAATAAGTTTTGTCCGCATTAAACACTTTCGCGGCGAATTTTTGCGCCTCTTTCGCTGCGCCTTCGTGAATCAATAAGTCGCCCATTGCGACATCAGCATTACATAAATCGGTACGGAACAGGTTTTCACCATAAAATTGATAAAATTGCTCCCCTGTCGGGTGACGACGGAAAAATTGGCCGCCTTGGTGCCCTGGGCAGGCAAAAGTGACATTATGACCCGCAGCATAATCCATCATTCGAGCAAAAAATGGCGGTAATAACTGCTCAAGATATTGATTCGCAGCATCGAGTAATTGACGACTATTTTCTTCACGAGCAGCGGGGGCGGGTGCTAATAGCGTCGTCAAATAAGGCGGTAAATTTTCATCGGTTGGCAGCTGTTTATCACTGATGATAAACAGCGGAATACTCAACTGGCTCTCAACGACTCTTTCCCACAGCCCTTGGTTGGCATCTTGTTCAGATAACACGACAGCGGCAATATTGTTTAACTGTGCATCGCGAATATCTATCCACTGAAATTGATTAGTGAAATAGATTGCGACCCCCTGGCTACATGCCACATTGATTTTGTTCATAGCAGTCTGGCTCTTAGTTAGCTGAGGAAAAGAGGCGGACAATATACTTGATAGATCAGGGAATTGAAATGATTAGCATGGTCGGAAAAAATAACCAGATTTAGAAAGTCGAATATATTTTATAAGCCACTGGTTAATAGCATAAAAATTCTATCTCATCACAACCCACGCCCCCATACTTCAGGCCATCATAAAGATAATAAAAAGATAAATTAACCAATTAACCCGATGATCACCACCAATTAATCGGTCAATTTATCCGTAATGGGACGTTAGTTGTTTTTTTCCACATACAAAGTCTGTGATGGGAATGCAAAGTCCGCATCGTGGCGTTTAACTATCTCAATGATCTTCAAATACACCGCTTGCTGCGCCGCTAACCATTCAGCCCAAACTGTTGTTTTGGTAAAACAATACACCATAATGTTTAACGAAGAGTCGGCAAAAGCATCGAAATAAACTAATAAGGTTTGACTGGTATCGATATTCGCATCTTGTTGCAACATTGTGCGGATATCGTCGACAATCGCCCCAATTTTGTCTGAATCTTCGTAACGTAAACCAATTTCAGTTTTGATGCGCCGGTTAGTCATGCGCCCTGGGTTTTCCACACTAATAGAAGAAAAAACCGAGTTGGGAATATAGAGTGGACGGTGGTCAAACGTAATAATTTTGGTGATCCGCCAGCCGATTTCAACTACCGTCCCTTCGATATTTCGATCCGGTGAACTGACCCAATCACCAATGTTGAAGGGCCGATCAAAATAGAGCATTAACCCAGAGAAAAAGTTACTCAAGATATCTTTACCGGCCATACCAATAGCAATACCGCCAATCCCACCAAATGCCATCAAACCAGAAAGGCTCATCCCAAAATGTTCACCAAACAGTAGCACCATAATGACAAATATCGTGGTTTTAAATACGCGGGCGACAATACGTGCCGAAGTGGGATCACTGCCTTTTTTAATCTGTGTTTTTTCTAGTCGGTTCGCTAGCTGGAACAGTTTTCGCATTAAAATCAATGCAATCAATGAGATGGTAATAAAATTAACCAGAGAAGTTGAAATAAAGGTTAAATCAAAATCCGTTGCTGCCATGTCTACATATTGGGCAATAACAATCACCACGCCACACAGCACAAGAGTTTGAACCACATGGATCAAAATACTTTTGCGCTTATGTTTATGTTTACGTCGTTTATGTACAATCTCAAAAGCTAAATAGATTGCGAGAAAAACCGCAATTAAAGTCATGCCAATCGCATATTTTTCAAGTAATGCTTCTATCATTTCTAACCGCCCTAAAATTTACCTGATAGATCTTATTTTTATTTGTTTTACTGTGTACTATTTCTCATTATCTTGTTATTAAGATAACAATTATAAAGATAATTTTCCCAATAATTATCAGTTACTTTTTAGATTATCCAATAATGAATAACAACCTATTTTCCCCAAATGAGAAAGAAATAAATAATGTCCATGCGCTTAGGCCATACCAACAGTATAACTACTTTGTCGGTAAAATTGCTGACTGGGAGCAAGTGTGGAGCCTCGGTGATGGGGAAAACCTCGTTACCGCATGGAATGATGAAAAATGTCTTTTTCTGCCCCTATGGCCTGCCAAAGCGTATGTTGAATTGTGTTTAACGGGTGAATGGGCGAATTTTACGCCAATGCTATTTACCCTTGAACACCTGATGACAGAAATTTTGCCTGATATGCATGAAGCAAATATTAAGGTTGCTTTGATGATGCAACCTGATGGAAAAAAAACATTAGTTTATGATGCGGCGGTGCTTCTCGCCGATTTAGCAGAAGAATGCCAACAATACGAGTAAAAGGCAGCAATGTGCTGCCTTTCTGAGGCAAAAAACTACTTTTCAACACCAGTAGTCACAGTAAATTCACGAGTTTGCCCCGCCTCTAACCAAATCAGTGTTTGGTTATTTTTCGCGGCTAAAAAGCCTTCTGGACGACAAGTTGCAGGGAGTACAAATGCGCCAACTTTTTGGTCACCATTGTACAAAATCCAACGAGTTGCATAATTTAGCTGGTTAGATTTAAAACGCGTTACAAACGTATCTCCTGCGGGTGAAATCATCCTAAACTCAGGCGTTGCGGTATATTGGCTAAGATCATCCATAAAAAACACAATTTCAGGGTCACACATTTGTGGCTGATTAAGCTGATTTAATGAGACTTTGCCAGATTTCAACGCTTCATTAAATGCCAGCCATTTTTCAGTTGGCTGTACATGCCCTGGTATTGATTCACGCAATTTAATCGCTTTTTCAGGAATATTTTGTGTTAGCGTTGCATTCTCCACGTAAGCATAATTCATATGGCACATATATTGGAGAGGCATAGGAACCGATGCTAAATTGGTGACTGACATATGAATATCAAATAATGCACTGCCCGCATTTAATTGCACTGACGGTGTCGCACGATAATGGTGACCAAAACCCATCACATACTCATATTCGCCGACAACTTTCAAACTTTCGCCTGTCAGTTCCAGCCAAGCGCTATCCATTGATGCACAAGGCATTTCCCCATGTAATGGGTGAGAATCTTCTGGAGAAGGGCAACCATTGCTGATTAAACCTGAATGGAATGCAAAGCAACCGTAGGTTTCAACTACTGTTGGAACTGATTTTGGCGCTGAAAACATATTTTCCATTTTCAGATTTTGGCCACAAAATTCCGCATCCCAAATCATTTGCCCTAAAAAAGGTAAAATCGTTAAATACCCTTGCTGATTTTCAATTCGTAACCCTTCCACGCCTGTTTGGTAACGAAATGCCGTGGCAGTAAATTGGTCATTTTTTAAAATAAGCGTCGGGTTTTCCGTAAATAAGCTTTTGTGAAGAGGTATCAATGTATTCATTTTCATACTCACGGTTTAATGAGATAAATGGAATTGGGCAGCTTACACTACCCAATTTGAGGAACTATTTCGTGGCTTGTTTCGCTTTAAAGCGGCGTTCACCCATAAAGTAAATACCGACATACACGAAGCACAGCATGGAAACAAGGAATGAAAGTTGTAATGAGTGCAACATGTCTGCGACATAGCCTTGAACCGCAGGGACAACTGCAGCACCGACAATCGCCATCACAATAACCGCCCCGGCCATTTCAGTATGTTCATTATCAACGGTATCCAAAGTGCCTGCATAAATAGTTGCCCAGCAAGGTCCAAACAGAATACTGACCATCACCGCTGCATAGACCGCTGTAAAACTCGGAATAAATGCAACATAAATTAGGAACAGCGCACCAATCACCGAGTAGATAATTAAGACTTTTTCTGCATTAAAGCGGGTCATTAAAATATTGGCAACAAACTTACCAATAAAGAAACAAGCGAAGCTATACACCATGAAATTCGAGGCATCACGTTCGTTAATATCCCCCATTTCTAATGCGAGACGAATAGTAAATGACCATACTGCCACTTGCATTCCGACATATAAAAACTGGGCAATAATTCCTTTTCTAAAGCGACTATTTTTCGCTAAATATTTTAAGGTTTCTAATGCAGTAGGACGCTTATGATCTTGCGTTTCTGCCACTTTACATTTAGGAAACTTAGTAATAAGGAATAAGATCATTACCACAACCAATACCATAATCATATAACGATAAGGTTCTAGGGTATTTTCCAACATGGCTAAACGGAATTCATGGATTTGCTCCGCATTCATTCCCGCCATTTGGTTTTGTAAGCTATCCCCTTCGGAAAATACCAGATACTTGCCCAGTAAGATCCCGCCTGCGGCACCAATTGGGTAGAAGGTTTGGCTAATATTTAAACGCAATGTGGCGTATTGTTTAGGACCTATCATTGAACTATAGGTATTCGCGGCGGTTTCGAGAAAGCTTAAACCTATCGCAATGGCGAAAATAGCCGCCAAGAACATGGTATAGGTCGCCATATGAGATGCAGGGAAGAACATACTGCAACCCGCGATATACAGGATCAGCCCCACCATAATGGCATATTTATAACTGGTTTTTTTGATCACTAACGACGCCGGAATGGCGATTAAGAAATAACCACCATAGAATGCGCTTTGTACTAAAGCCGAGGCGAAGTTACTGAGTTCAAAGACACTTTTAAACTGTGTGATTAAAATATCATTTAATGCTGCGGCACATCCCCATAATGGGAACAGGCACGATAGTAGGATAAATTGGAATAGAGGTGTCTTACTCAGGTAGCCATCCGGTAACTGAGTGATGTTCTTAATGTTCATAGTAACCCTTATATTTTTATAATTTATACCCGATGAGTGGCTATGTGGCTCTGATGACCACTTAATTATTCAAAGGGTATATAGCTACGTTGGACTATTATTATTTAGCTATTCATTAGCGGTGTTGATTTGCACAAATTCATTAAATTGTTCAACACTTGGATAAGAAGATTGAGTTCCTTTCCCTGTCACACTGAAAGCCGAAAACAGAACGGCTTTTTTCAGTGCTTCTTCAATATTCCCCGTATGGACATAGTAATGCGAGAAGCAGCCGATAAAGGCATCCCCTGCACCACTGGTGTCAATCGCATTCACTTTAATTGCGGGTATATGTAACTCGCTGTCGCGAGTCATCCATAACGCCCCTTTTTCCCCTAATGTTACGATGACGTTTTTTAACCCTTTATCCAATAAAGACTGCGCAGCACGACGAATGTTATCCATCGTGTCGACTGGCATATTGGTTAAAATTTCAAGTTCCGTTTCATTAGGGACAAAGAAATCACATCGGCAGGCAAAATCGAGATCGAGCGTACGTTGTGCAGGGGCTGGGTTCAGTAACACTGGGATCCCATGTTTATTGCCAAATGAAATCGCGTGATAAACCGTTTCAAGCTGGACTTCTAATTGCAGAACGATCAACTTACATTTTTTCAGATCTTCCGCTGCACGATCGATATCTTCAGGTGATAAAAATTTATTCGCCCCTTTGACGATCAAAATACTGTTTGATGAATTTTGATTAACAAAAATAGGTGCGACGCCACTTGAGGTACAAGGCACTTTTTCCACATAACGAGTGTTAATACCGTAAGACTCCAAGTTACGGATCGTATTATCCGCAAAAATGTCATCCCCCACTTTGGTTAACATGATCACTTTTGAATTCAACTTAGCAGCAGCAACCGCTTGGTTCGCACCTTTACCACCGCAACCAATTTTGAAAGCTGGCGCTTCTAAAGTTTCGCCTTCTTTTGGCATTTGATCGATGTAAGTGATCAAATCAACCATGTTTGAACCAATAACTGCTATGTCCATAATGTCCCTCGTGTTAAATAAATCACATAATGATATGATAGTAACATTATCATGTTGCAAAAATATCATTTGTGATTAGGATCTCGAATAACGAATGATCAAGTGTTATATCTACCACATTTCCTCATTCTTTGTTGTCTATCCCACATTTATATAGGAAAGTTGAAAATGCAAGACTTAGCAAAATATATTGATCACACTTTACTTGCTGCTAATGCCACTGTTAGTGATATTAAAACATTATGTGCCGAAGCGGCAGAACACCATTTTGCATCGGTGTGCGTAAACACAGGTTATGTTCCTTTAGCCAGCGAGCTTTTAAAAAACAGCGACGTTAAAGTTTGCTGTGTGGTAGGCTTTCCATTAGGCGCTTGCTTAACGGAAGCGAAAGCGTTTGAAGCAGCAGAAGCCGTGCGTCGTGGTGCTGATGAAGTGGATATGGTTATCAACATTGGCATGCTCAAAAGTGGCGACTTAGACTTTGTTCGCAAAGACATTGAAGCGGTATTTGCTGCCTGTGGTAAAGCAACATTAAAAGTTATTTTAGAAAATTGCCTGTTAACTGATGAAGAAATTACTCAAGTTTGTGAAATTTGCCGCACAATTAAAGTCGGTTTTGTGAAAACTTCAACAGGTTTCAGTACAATGGGCGCAACAGAACACCACGTGGCACTGATGCGTAAAGTGGTTGGCGATGAAGTCGGTGTAAAAGCCTCCGGTGGTGTGCGTGACCGTGAAACCGCAATTAAAATGATTGAAGCGGGTGCAAACCGTGTCGGTGCAAGTGCAAGCGTTGCCATTGTCACAGGCAATAACACCAAACCAAGTGACTATTAAGTGATGGGGCGCGGTCTAACCGCGCCAATTTTGTGTATTGAAAAAGGATTGTAGGGTGATAGAAACTAAACAAAAAGAACGCCTTCGCCGTTTAAGTGAATGTTTAAAACGCTCAGGACGCATTCATCTTAAAGAAGCTGCTAGAATACTCGAAGTTTCAGAGATGACTATTCGTCGAGACCTGAGCGCAGATACGGAAGGCCCCATCCCCATGTCACTCCTCGGTGGCTACATAGTTTCTGTTACTCAACCTGCTAATTTACTGACCCAAGAAGCACAAGCCGACATTTTCACCCCCGATCAAACGGAAGAATTATATATCCCAAACCTTGCCGCTAGCATGGTGACAGAAGATGATGTGATCTTCTTTGATAATGGCATTGAAATGGCCACCTTGATTTCACTCATCCCAGAAGAAATTAATTTCACCGGTATTTGTTACTCACATAACGTTTTCCTCGCCCTTAGCCAGAAAAAAAATGCCACTGCGCTATTATGTGGCGGGGAATATCGCCCTAAAAGTGATTCTTTTTACAACCCATCACTCCCCTCATTACTTGATTCAATCAACCCGAAAAAAGCCTTTATTTCAGCAGCTGGTGTGCATGGGAATTTTGGCGTAACTTGCTATAATCTCGATGATTTACCCATGAAGAAAAAAGCGATGGAAAAATCTATCCGTAAGATTTTACTCGCCCCTTATAACCTGTTTGATGAAGTCGCGACCGCCAATATGGGGGAATTATCACAATTTGATGTGATAGTCACAAATAGGCAACTTTCTGATGAATATGAGACATATTGTCGTAATGGCTTTGTGAAAGTAATTTATTAAAATCATCAATAGATTAAGCGGACAATATCTTGCCCGCTTACATTAGATCTTCACTGTCAAATAGTCTTCTGCGATTTCGCTCGCGGGGAACACAGCTTGGCATTCCGCGAGTAACTTTGGGATATCCTCACTCGTATAACGACCACTCAAGTGAGTGGCAATAAACCGTTTAACCCCTGCCGCACGAGCTAGCTCAGCCGCCTGTACCGTAGTCGAGTGCCCTCTTTCATTGGCTTTTTGTGCAAACTCCGCTTCTAGGGTCGTTTCATGGATCATCACATCGGCATTTCTCGCAAGTTCCAGCGCTTGCTCTGTCGGTTGCGTATCGCCAAAAATCGCAATAATCTTTCCGGGGATCGGTTCACCGAGGTAATCAGCTCCATTCACTGTTCGTCCATCATCAAGAACTATCGTTTCCCCCGCTTTAAGCGCTTGCATCCAAGGGCCACGAGGAATATTGTCATTAGCTAATTTCACTGCATCTAATGCGCCACGTTTCGGATGTTCTTCAATACGATAGCCATAACACTCAACACGATGGTCAAGGGCATAGGCCGTCACAATCAGTTCTCCATCGTCAAATAATTGGCCAGCTTCGATTTCCACTATCTCCAGTGGATATGTCATATAAGACACGCTCACGGTGAGTACCGTTTCAATAACCTGTTTTAACCCTTTCGGTCCATAAACAATCAATGGGTCTGTTGCTCCCCCCATTGAGCGGCTGCATAACAACCCGGGTAAACCAAAAATATGGTCTCCATGCAAATGAGTAATAAAAATTTTTTCAATTTTTGGTGTTTTAAATGGGCTATTTAAAATGCGATGCTGTGTCCCTTCACCACAATCAAATAACCAGTAGCTTTTACGGATACCGACTAAATTTAATATCATACTGGTGACATTACGCTCTTTTGTCGGCACGCCAGCACTAGTTCCTAGAAATGTTAATTCCATAATACCTCATCTAATCTTTTGTTTTTATTATGGTAAGATTTTTTCCCATTGAAAATTTCTTTATTTTATTCGTCTATTATTCAATATGTTCCAATTATAAATAAAAATCGGCTATTCCTAATTTCTTCCAATATACAAATCCCTTTTCTGTATTAGTCCAATTAATTCCCAAGTGTTTTTTACACCGCATATTCCACAATACTAAAAGTGAATATCTAATCTAGGAATATATTTAATGCTTTGCTCTAAAAAGAAATTTCCGGCACCTTTGGCCTTATTGGTGGCGACCGGCTCATTAGCTATTATGTCAACATTGCCCAGCGATGCAAAAATGCTAACACCGGATGAACTCCCGCTTTTAGGGAGTCCTATCCCAAAACTAGAAAGTAACGATGGTGAACGTAACTTAGCGCAATACAGTAAAACAGCCGCAACATGGCTTGTAGAACAAAAAAATAGCCATGAAATCTCACAAATGGCGCAAAGTTATCTCAGTAATCAAGCAGCTAACGCCGCAATAGAGGAAATCACTCATTGGCTCTCAAAAGCGGGTAATGTGAAAGTCAGCCTGAATTTTGATAAGCAACTATCGCTTAAAAACAGTCATTTTGATTGGCTCATCCCTTGGTATCAACAAGCTAATATGTTGTTATTTACCCAGCACAGTATTCACAATACAGATGGCCGGTTGCAAAGCAATAATGGGATTGGTTTGCGTCATTTCAACGAGCAGAGCACCGTGGGTGTCAATGCATTCTTTGATCATGACCTTTCACATTATCATTCCCGGTTAGGCGTTGGGGCTGAATACTGGCAAGATTACTTAAAACTCAGCGCGAATACCTATTTTCCCGTTTCGTCATGGCGCAGCTCATCTGAGCTAACTCGCGCTTATGATGCGCGTCCTGCTCGTGGGTGGGATGTACAAGCACAAGGATGGCTACCGGATTACCCGCAACTGGGAGGTAGCCTTAAGTTTGAACAGTATGTCGGCCATAATGTGGCTTTAATGGGGAAAAATAAACTTCAAGAAGACCCTGCTGCCGCGACTATCGGTATGAATTGGACCCCTTTCACTCTTGTCACCTTTAGCGCCGATCACAAAATAAGTAGCGGATTACAAGATACCAGTGCCAAAGTGCAATTTAACTGGGTATTTGATAAGAATTTTATTGAGCAAATTGACCCTGCTAAAGTCGGTGAATCACGACGTGTTTCGGGTAACCGCCTTGATTTCGTCAATCGCAATAACAATATTGTTCTTGATTATCAAAAGAAAACTGAAATTCAATTGAAGCTCGTGGCAAAAATTCAAGGTAAAGCTGGACAAGAGCTACCGCTCGTACAATCGATGATAACCCAACACCCACTGAAAAAAATTGTCTGGAATGCACCTGAATTACTCGCTGCCGGTGGTGTTATTAGCTCATCGGGTCAAAATGCTACCGTAAAATTACCCACTTATAAAACGGCATCAACACCTTCAGAACGTGAGAAATTGAATCGTTATCGCTTAAGTGGTATTGCCTATGATATTCACGGTAATGCATCACCGACAAGTGAAACACTGATTGATGTGACCAGCACGAATACTGCAACGACTAGCCAAGCACAAATACAAAGTTTGAGAGTCGTTCAAACAGCAGCATTGGCTGATGGTAAAACAGCCAATATGGTTTCAGCCTATATCACTGACTCAAAGGGTAACCCCATATCAGGAGAAACAGTCAATTTTAGTGCGACTCGTGGAAAAATTAGCGCTCAAGGGGTGACAAATCAAAAAGGAATTATTGAGATGCCACTCACCAGTATGACAAGTGGTATCAGTGAGATTACCGCTACCGTAAATGGCCACAGTGAAACCGTTGCTGTCTATTTTATTAGTGGAAGCTTGAAAAAAATTGAGATCTTAAATACTCAATCGACCTATGCAGGTAAAGAGACAGCTATTGTACTCAAGCTAATCGATGAAAATAACAATCCAGTTTCTGGCGCTGATGGGATCATCATGGTCAATATTGGCAATAAACAAGTTCCTGTCGAGATTGAAGAGAGTTCGGTTAATTTAGGTGAGTATAGCGGGTTACTTGCAGGCCAAATGTCCGGGGATTACACCATTAGCGCTTCTTTACATGGAAAAACGTCACCTCAGCATACGTTCACGGTGAATCCACCACTGACAATTAATGCGATTAACTCTGATGGCAGCGGCCCTCATGGCCAACTTGGCGTTATTGATAAAGTCGAAATCACAACAAGTACCACGAATAACGTGAAAATAGGCGATGACGTACTTATCACAGTCACACTCAGCGATGCCTTTGGTAACACACTTGAGGGGATAAACCCTAAAAATATCGACCTTGGTCGCTATAACACTAATATCCTTGGCTGGTATGAAGACAGTGATGGAGATTATTCTACCTACTTAACATTACCGGCCACTGGTAACCTTGACATTATAGCTTCAATCAATGGGTATCCAAGCCAGACAATAACTATTTTAGTCACGCCTTAAACACGTCCTTTAGCGTACTCCCTCCGGCTCGGAGGGAGTCTAAAAAAATAGGATTCATCAAGCAATAAACCTACCATTCCAAAAATGTCCACAGTAAAAATTTCGCTTCCTTTTAAGTCCAATAAATTCACAAGCACATCTTGCTATCAGCCCTGACAATTGTAACGTTAATATTGATATCAGGAATATGTCCGATGAATGCCCCTTCGTCAAAATTGAAACCCAAGCTACCGAACCGTTTGGTACTCTCTACGGCTATGTGCTCAATAGCTATTGTGCCTGTCGCACCAAGTTATGCCCAAATCCCTCATTTGGACGATTTGCCGACACTCGGTAGTCATGCCATTCAATTTGAAGAAAGCCAACCAGAAGATACTACTGAACGTTTTTTAGCAGAATATGGGCAAAATGCCGCAAATTTTGCTGCTACAGAAAAAAACAGCAAAAATTTGGCAGAGATGGCGCAAGACTATGCACGCCATAAAGCCGCAAATATCGCGACTGATGAAATAACACATTGGTTATCGAAAGCAGGTAATGCTAGATTCAATCTTAACCTTGATAAAAAATTATCAATTAAAAATACCCAATTAGATTGGTTAATACCTTGGTATGACCAACCAGATTTATTGCTATTTTCTCAGCACAGCATTCATCGCACTGATGGTCGGTTACAAACCAATACAGGTATTGGATTACGTCATTTCCAGCAAAATAGCATGGTCGGGGTGAATGCTTTTTTTGATCATGATTTATCCCATTACCATTCACGATTAGGGTTTGGTGTAGAATATGCACAAGATTACGCCAGAATGAGTGTGAACAGCTATTTGGGGCTATCGACTTGGCGAAGTGCATCCGAATTAGCTTATGATTATAACGCGCGCCCTGCTAACGGCTGGGATATTCAATTTGAAGGCTGGTTGCCCACTTATTCTAATTTAGGGGCGAGCCTAAAATTGGAGCAATATTATGGCGATGACGTGGCTTTATTTGGTAAAAATGAGCGCCAGAAAGACCCTATGGCGGCGACTGTCGGCATCAATTGGTCTCCATTCCCCCTCCTCGCGCTAAATGCAGAACATAAAATGGGCAGTAGTGGCGCAAATGAAACAAGTGCAAAAATTGCATTCAATTGGTTGTTAGGGAAAAGCTTAGCGCAACATCTTGATGCTTCAGCGATAGAAGCTACCCGCCATATTCCTAGCAACCGCTATGATTTCGTTAATCGTAATAACAATATTGTGTTGGAGTACCAAAAGAAAACCTTAATTTCATTATCATTACCGAAAGTTATTCAAGGAATAACAGGAGAAGAGCTCTCTATTATCCGCAACTTAACCACTAAATACCCTTTAGACAACGTTGTTATAGAAGCGCCTGAATTGGTTGCAGCAGGAGGAGAAATCCACCTTAATGGCATAGAAAGTTCAGTCAAACTACCGTCATATAAAATTGCCAACGACACCATTAAAAATCAACAACTCAACCTTTACCGTTTAACCGTGACGGCTTATGACACCAACGGAAATGTTTCCCCGCAAGCGGAAACGTTAATTGAAGTGACTAACACAGGCACTCTCACCATCAGCCATGCAAATACCGCCAAAAGAAACAATGCCGTTGCTGATGGTAAAGATGCAAATACATTCGCCGTAGTAATTAAAGATGCTCTTGGCCACCCTGTACCCAATGCGAAAGTAAACTTTATATTACCTGCAGGTCTTAAATCTATTGATCAAAAAAATACAGGATACGATTCCCTACTAAATCACTTTATGTGGAAAGCCCAAGCGGCGAAATCCGTTTCTGAACAGCCGTATAGCATCGTTACCAATAGTAAAGGTGAAGCTTCTATTCAGTTCACCTCTTTTATATCAGGAAGTTATGCAATAAAAGCAAAGACTGAGCATGGTACAGAAATAAATGAGATGTATAACTTTAAACCTGATATTAACCAATCATTTATTGGTAGCATTGATATCATTCAAAACAATGTAATGGCAGACGGGATCAGTAAAAACAAAATTAAACTGCATATTGTGAATAACAGCCGACAAAGCATTGCTGGCGCGCTTGTTCATTTTGAAGCGCCAAATGGCATTATCTCACCAGCTAAGCTGACTGATGAACATGGCAATACGGAATTAGAAGTTAGTAGCTTAGTTGAAGGTTCTATAGATATCATTGCAACCCTAAATGGCGATAGTAGAACAATACAAGTTAACTTTCAAAGGAATGGATCTGCGATAAATATTCAGCCAAGCACAGGAACTCTTTTCAAATCCCCAGTAAATGAGCAAAACAGTCCTACACGCACGCCGTTAAGTTTGCTAAGGCAGTTATTTCAAAAAATAGGATAATACTTTCCGTATAAAATAGACTGAATCTAGCTGCTCTTTCAGTGTTAAAATTTGCCCCTTAACAGGGGCATTTTTAATTCAATTAATCTAGCTTATTGCTTTATTGAATCACGACTAAATTTACTATCATACCCACCAAATATTGCACTTTAACAAACCTTTAAAAGCCATATTCTAATGTTAGTATTTTGTATTTTCATAAGCTAATCAATTGTTTTTATTCAAGTAAGATTTATTCTCAGCCGATAAAAAATACCTTTATATAGGCAAGGAGGTTATTTTTCAGCGTTATCAATAAAAGCCGCCCATACTACGATTTTCCACCTTGTAATTTTCGCTTCTGTTTAAGTCAAACTAATTCACAAGCTCTTACCTGTATAAGCATTCAACAATAGCCAAGTTAATAAAACTAGGAATAAATTGAATGAACTCCGCTACGTCAACTATAAAGCAAACACTGAGACATAAAATCTCAAATGGCTTTGTCCTCTTAACTGCAATATGGTCTTCGGCCATCATGCCGGTTATGCCAAGTTATGCAAAAATGCTAACACCTGATGACCTACCGACTCTGGGGAGTGACCCAGTACTAACCAATGATGATAAAACAGAGAAGCTTATTGCTGAATATAGCCAAAGCGCCGCGCGTTTTATCTCTGATAAGAAAAAAGCAGCGGATCTTGCAGATATGGCGCAGGACTTCGCTCGCAGTAAGGTCACAAACGCAGCAACAGATGAAATAAATCGTTGGTTATCTAAAACCGGTAATGCCAAATTCAGTGTTGACGTAGATAAAAAATTATCCATTAAAAATACCCAATTAGATTGGTTAGTGCCTTGGTATGACAGTACCGATTTATTATTGTTTACCCAACATAATATTCATCGCACTGATGGCAGGCTACAGACCAATAATGGTATTGGGGTTCGTCGCTTTACACCTAAGAGCATGATGGGCGTCAATGCCTTTTTTGATCATGACTTATCTCGCTACCACTCTCGCCTAGGTTTCGGAGCCGAGTACGCACAAGATTTCTTAAAACTAAGCGCCAATACCTATTTACGTGCATCAGAATGGCGTAGTGCTTCTGAATTAAATAATGACTACAATGCCCGCCCTGCTAATGGATGGGATTTACAGGCTGAGGGCTGGTTGCCTTCTTACCCCAATATTGGCGGAAATCTTAAATTTGAGCAGTATTTTGGCGACGATGTTGCTCTATTCGGTAAAGATAAGCGCCAAAAAGACCCACTCGCCACCACAATTGGGGTGAACTGGACCCCGTTCTCACTGGTAACTTTAAGCGCAGAACAAAAAATCAGTGGTGGATTAAGTGAAACTAATGCCAAATTAGAGTTCACTTGGGCACTAGGTAAG
This sequence comes from Providencia sp. PROV004, assembly GCF_011045615.1. Lineage (NCBI taxonomy): Bacteria > Pseudomonadati > Pseudomonadota > Gammaproteobacteria > Enterobacterales > Morganellaceae > Providencia > Providencia sp. PROV004. Next base: position 548,645 of record NZ_CP042859.1, on the reverse strand, counting down.
AGCCTCGCAGAGCAACTTGACCCGACTAAGGTTGGTGACTCTCGTCGCCTATTAGGTAGCCGCTATGATTTTGTTAATCGTAATAATAACATCATACTGGAATACCAAAAGAAAACGCTGATAACTCTATCACTACCTGCGATTATCCAAGGGAAAACTGGGGATGAGATACCTTTAATCAATGCCCTCAATACCAAATATCCGTTAGACAAACTGACCATTCATGCCCCCGAATTTTTAATGGCGGGAGGAGAAATCATCCTTGATGGCGCTCGGACAAAAATCAAACTCCCTTCCTACAAAGTCGCTATGACTGAGCAGGAAAGGAAAAAAAACAACCTTTACCGATTCACGGTAACCGCATCTGATAGCAAGGGAAGCATTACACCACAAGCCTCAACCTTCGTTGAAGTAACCAACTCAGGGGTACTATCGATTAAGCATAACGAGGTCATTAAAAAAGGAAACTCTCTCGCCAATGGACAAGATATCAATGTATTAACAGTTACTGCCAGAGATGTTTTAGGCAATATAGCACCGGATTCAACCGTAACCTTTACCTTACCGACTGAACTAAAGCTGGTCACACAAAAAGCCACATCTTCAAGTATGGCTTTCAAGAACCTGTATAAAAAAATGCAGGCCGCTAAATCAACGGATAAACAAAAATATAAAGTTATCACCAATATAAAAGGAGAAGCTTCGGTTCAATTCACCTCTTTGACCATGGGTGAACACCGAGTTCAAGCCGTTGCAAATGGCGGCGTACCAATTGAAACCGCTTTTTTCTTTATTGCCGATACGCAACAAGCACATATTAATCATTTCAATGTTCTTAGTGATAATGCGGTTGCCGATGGAAAATCTAAAAATAAAATTCAATTCCATATCACCGACAATCACTCACACCCAATTCAAGGTGCCATGCTGCAACTTGATGCGATAAATGCCAATGCCACACAATTGAGCCCGACCGATGAACAAGGCAATACTGACGTTGAGGTAACAAGCCAAGTCGCAGGGCCTGTTAAAGTAACAGCAACACTGAATGAACAAAATGTAACGGTAGAAACGCATTTCGTGTTTGGCCAACTAGCCCATGTCACCATTTTAGATCTCTCACAAGCCGAGGCTGGTACAGACAGCAACATCAAAATTTCATTAACTGATACACATGGCAATGCCGTCTCGGGGGCTGATGGTACTGTCACGGTCAATATCGATGGTAAACCTACCCCAATAATAATTAGTGAAACCTTTCCGGGTAGCGGAGTTTATACAGGGAAATTACCAGGACAGCATAGCGGTACACCAAATATCACCGTCACTGTTGATGGGCAAACCTCTCCCCCTGAGACGCTGATTGTTGAGCAACCAAAAACCATTTCACCAAACAATACGGACGGTACAGGCCAAAAAGGGGAAAAAGGCGTTATTGATAATATCGTCACCACCCCAAACAAAACCCATGGTTTACAATCAGGGGATACTCTTGAGGTTACCGTTACCATCACCGATACCTTTGGTAATGGGCTATCAGGCTTAAATACCGATAATATCGATATCGGTAAACATAAAGGCGATACGCTGACATGGACGGACAATGGTGACGGCTCGTACACCACCACCTTGCCATTAACTGAAGTCGGCAACAATGACCTGACCGCCACCATCAATGGTACTACGAGTTCAAAAACTGACGTTCTCGTCAATAATGCCAGCGGAACTGTTCATATTGATAAAGTCAAAATCATCAAAACAGAAAAACCAGCGGCAGGTATAGATAGCACCATTACCCTCGAATTAACCGACAAACATGGCAACCCAGTGGTTGGTGAAACTGAAGTTACTGTCAATATAAATGATCAGCCACACACTTTGCCAGTAACAGAAATCTCTCCGGGTATTTATGAAGCTATTATTGCTGGGCAACTCACGGGCAACCATGATATTTCCGCTATTGTTAACGGGAAAGAATCACCAAATGAATTGCTAATTGTTGAGCAGCCACAACCTGTTAAACCCCAAAATCCAAACGGTACAGGGCAAAAAGGTGAACAAGGCGTTGTCGATAAAATCGAGATCAAAACAGGTAACACAGTCGGCCTGCAATCTGGCGATAAGCTCGAGATCACCGTCACAGTCACCGATGCCTTTAATAACGGCTTATCAGGCTTGAACACCAATAATATCGATATTGGTAAACATAAAGGCGATACATTGACATGGGTTGACAACGGTGATGGCTCTTACACTACCACCTTGCCACTCCCCGAAGTCGGTAATAATGACCTCACTGTTTCCATCAATGGCACTGCAAGTCCACAAAAACAAATTCAAGTTAGCAATGCCGCAGGGAAAGATAAAGTCAGCAAAGTTACCATTATCAAAACAGAGCAACCTGCTGCAGGCTCAAACAGCACTCTGACTGTGCAATTAACCGATAGCAACGGCAACCCAGTAGTCGGTGAAACTGAAATTATCGTTAATATTGATAACAACCCACACACTTTACCCGCGAAAGAAGGGAAACCGGGTATCTATGAAATCACGCTGCCAGCACTGCAAGCGGGCAAACATGATATCCATACGAGTGTAAATAATACTGTATCAATCAAAGAAAGCTTACTAGTTGAGCAGCCAAAACCGATTTTCCCGAATAACTCAAACGGCACAGGCCAGCAAGGTGAGAAAGGTGTTATTGATAAGGTGACGATCGCACTTGATCACACTCACCGTTTTGAATCCGATAATCCTCTTGAAATCACGGTAACAGTAACGGATGCCTTTGGTAACGGTTTGGCGGGTTTAAATACCGATAATATCGATATCGGTAAACACAAAGGGAATACCTTAAACTGGGTAGATAATGGCGATGGCTCTTACACCACCACCTTGACCTTAACCGACGTTGGTAGCAATGATTTAACTGCCTCCGTCAATGGTAGCCACAGCCCACACACCGAAGTTCAGGTCAATAATGCCACAGGGGCATCCCATGTTGATAAAGTCAACATCATCAAAACAGAAAAACCGGCAGCAGGCACAAACAGTACCGTCACTATCGCGTTAACCGATAAACATGGCAACCCCGTGGTTGGCGCAACAGAAATTACCCTCAATATTGATGGGCAAACCCATAAACGTCCTGCCAAAGAAGGTAACCCCGGTATTTACGAAGTGACACTACCCGCACTACAAGCAGGAAATCACAACATTAGCGCGAGTGTGAATGGTAAGGGCTCAACTGATACAACTTTAGTGGTTACCCCACCAACGCCAATTAAACCCAATAACACAGGTAAGCCGGGAGAAAAAGGCGTGATTAATAGTATTACCATGACAACGGGCAATACCAACAACTTACAGTCTGGCGATCAACTTGAGATCACCGTCACCGTCACCGATGCCTTTAATAACGGTTTAACTGGGCTCAATACGAATACAATTACCCTTGGCGGATTTAACGGCAAGCCAGTCTGGAAAGATAACAGCGATGGTTCTTACAGCGCGACCATCACGTTAACTGAAGTTGGCGTGAAAGGTTTAGTTGCGTCAATTGATGGCAATAAAACCCTCGTAAAACCGATTCAAATTAGCAACGCCGCAGGGAAAGATAAGGTCAGCAAAGTTGAAATCATCAAAACAGAAAAACCTGCCGCAGGTTCAAGCAGCATACTGGCAGTTAAATTAACCGATACACATGGCAACCCAGTAGTCGGTGAAACTGAAATTATTGTTAATATTGATAACAAACAGCACACATTGCCTGCGAAAGAAAGGAAACCGGGGATTTATGACGTCACACTGCCAGCCATGCAAACAGGTAACTATCAAATTACTGCCGCGGTGAATAGCCAAGGCTCCGCTAAAGATACTTTAGAAGTGAAAAAACCAGCTTCAGTAAACTCGAATAATACAAGCGGAACAGGTAATAGTGGCGAACGAGGCGTTATCAATAACATTACCATGACGACCAGTGATATCACTCATCTGCAATCGGGTGATAAGCTGAATATCACCGTGACCATAACTGATGCATTTAATAATCTATTAACCGCTATCGACCCTAGTAATATCATCTTGGATGGATATAAAGCAAGTTCGCTAAAATGGTTAGATAATCGTAATGGTACTTACACGACTTCGTTGCTATTAACACAAACAGGTTCTAATCATTTAGCGGCATCGATTAACGGTTATAAATCACAAGTCATCCCCATTACCGTGAGTAATTCGACTGATATCAACAAGGTGGCTAATGTCGAACTTGAACCAATTACGCCAAGTGAAGCGGGTGAAAAACAAACTATCACAGTGAAAGTTACTGATAGCTACCACCACCCTGTCACCGCGATTAACAGTATGATAATGGCAAATATCAATGGCCTGCCGACCCCCATTGCTATAACGGAATCACTTACTCAAGAAGGGACTTACACAGGAATATTACTTGCACAAAATACGGGCAAATACACCGTTAATGTGACAACTAATAAAAAAACCGTATCAAAACCTTGGACCGTTAAAACGGCAAGGACGATCAGCGCTAACCAAAAAGATGGCAGTGGTACAGAAAATCAACGTGGTGTGGTTAAAACCGTTGCATTGGACTCGTCATCACCCAATGACCTAAAGTCAGGCCAATCATTACAATTAATCGTGTCAATTAAGGATGCCTTTGGTAACGCCCTTGAAGGGATCAGTAGCGCTAGTATTCAATTAACACATAAACAATCTAAGCAGAGTTCTGTTATTTGGACAGACCTACGGAACGGTGAATACACCGCTCTGTTGCCACTGACAAAAATTGACCAAGACTCGTTAACAGTGAAAGTGAACCAAATAACCACTTCCCCACTTAACATTAATGTTGGGAATGCCACTGCCGCGACACAAATCAAACAAGTTGAAATAAAAAGCATCACTAAACCTGCGGCTGGGGAAACAAGTACCATCACACTGGCACTCACTGATGCCAACAACCAACCTATTACAGGGATAGATAGTAACGCAGTTGTCTCTATCAATGGCGCTGAAGCGTTACTTAAGATCACTGAAACCACCACCAAAGGGATTTATACCGGTATCCTTTCAGGCCAAAAATCAGGAGTTCAGAAAGTCATCGTCACTGTTGGTGGCGTTAAGTCCACAGAATCAACCTTATCCGTGGATGCTCCAATGCCTATTGCAGTTAACCATAGTGGTAAATCAGGTTCTCGCGGTGTCATTGAGCGCGCAACACTGACTGTTTCACCAACCAAAGACTTCAAGTCAGGTGACCCGATTAAACTGACTCTGGCCTTAAAAGATACGTTTGATAACCCGCTCACAGGCGTTGACGGAAGTAACATTACACTCATTCATGGTCAAACAAGTCCTGTGGCTTGGGTGCCTCAACAAGATGGCACTTATACCGCGGATTTAGTGTTAAATAAACTGGGTAAAGACAGCTTAGCGGTCATCGTCAATAACAGGGATAGCAACACAGTTCCTATCAATATCACTAAGCAATCAGACAGTACAGCGATCCACAAGGTTGAGATCCTCACTATTGTCCCTATTGCCGCTGGTGCGGAAAGTACCTTTACGGTTGCATTAACCGATGCGCAAGGCAACTCGGTCGAAGGCGTCCAACACGTGGATGTCACCATTAATAATCAAAAACTGCCAAATATCGCTGTGACGCAACAAACCGATGGCAGTTATATCGGCACTCTACCAGGGCAACAAACGGGGGATCATGACATAGTTATCACCGCCAATAAAATCCCATCCACGCCAAAAATACTCACCGTGGCACAATCGGACACCGTCACCGCAAGCGCAAACGGCGGTGGCACAAACGGCCAGCGCGGTGTGGTCAGCCGTGTGGCACTCAGTGCAACCCAAAACAGCAATTTCACATCGGGTGACAGTTTGCAGCTGACGGTCACATTAAAAGATAGCTTTAACAACCCACTAAAAGGCGTCGGCAGTGCCAGCATTGCGCTACAGCACAACAACAAAAATGCTACCCTGACATGGACTGACCACAATAACGGCAGCTATACCGCCACATTGCCATCAAGCCAATTAGGCAACAATGACTTGAAAGCCACAGTGAACAGCCAAGAGAGCAACATGGTTAGTATTGATGTGGTCAGCCCGAATCAAGCGGCTCAAGTTCACCAACTGACGCTCGAACCGATTGCCCCATCAGCAGCAGGTTCAGAGCAAACCATCACCCTAAAAGCCGTGAATATCTATGGCCATGGTGTGGTCTTACTTAAAGATGAGATAAAACTCACCCTCAACGGAGCACTACTCCCCCTCACATTGACTGAAGATAGCAAAATAAAGGGCACTTATACCGCCAAATTACCCGCACAAAAAACGGGCCGTTATGACGTTAACGTCGCGATTGGTCAAAAAACAGCAACACAACCATGGGAAGTCAAGGCGCCAACAACCATCAATGCCGCTAAGGCTGATGGTTCGGGTACCGAAGGTAAAACGGGCGTGGTGAAAACCGTCGAATTACAGGCGGTTGCAGCTCAAGGTTACAAATCAGGAGAAACCGTTCAACTGACACTGACCTTAACAGATGCGTTTGATAATAGACTCACAGGCATTGAAAGCACCAAAATTGCACTCACTCATGGTCAAACAAGTCCGGTGGCTTGGGTAACCGGCAAAGATGGCACTTATACCGCGGATTTAGTGTTGAAAACACTGGGCAAAGATAGCTTAGTGGCCACCGTTAATAAACTGGAAAGCAAAGCGGTTCCAATCAATGTCACCAAGCAATCAGCCAGCACGGCTATCCATAAAGTCGATATCACTGATATCACCAATGCAACAGCAGGTGCAGAAAGTACCTTTACGGTTGTATTGACCGATGCTCAAGGCAACTTGGTTGAAGGTATTCAAAACGTAGATGTCACCATCGGTAATCAAAAACCAACAAACATCGCGTTGACTCCACAAGTGGATGGCAGCTATACAGGGAAATTACCAGGGCAACAAACGGGGCCTTATGATGTGGTTATCACCGCCAATAAAATCCCATCCACGCCAAAACCACTCACTGTGGAGCAACCTGATACCGTCACCGCAGCATCAAATGGTGGGGGAACAGCAGGAGCACGTGGTGTCGTCAATGATGTCACACTGGCTGTAACACCAGACACTAACATCAAATCAGGCGATAACTTACAACTGACCGTGACCTTAAAGGATAAGTTTAGTAACCCACTTAAAGGCGTTACCAGCATCACTCTGCTACAAAATCAAGGTAGTACAGTGACATGGAGTGATAACAATAACGGCAACTATACCACAACATTACCAGTAAAAGTGTTGGGAAGTGGCACGCTAAAAGCCATCGTTAACCAGAAAGAGAGTTCAACCGTAAACATTACGGTGGAAAATACCAACCAAGTCAATCAAGTAGATAAGGTTATCATTGACCCTATCGCCCCGTCAGAAGCCAGGAAAGCGGGCAATCTTACCGTGAAAATTCAAGATACCCATCAACAAGGTGTGACTCAGATAGCTAATGACATTAAAGTCACTATCAACGATAAATTAGCAGACATTAAGTTCACTGAAACTAGCACCAAAGGCACTTACAACGCGACACTACCGGCAAGTAAAGCAGACAGTTACACCGTTAAAGTCACGGCTAATAAACAGAAAAACCAACAAAGTTGGGTCGTTAAGGCTGCCACAACCATTAAAGCAACTCAAACTGATGGTTCAGGTAAAGCTGAGACGCAAGGCGTGGTGAAAACCGTCGAATTACAGGCGATTACAACTCAAGGTTACAAATCAGGAGAAACCGTTAAACTGACACTGACCTTAACAGATGCGTTTGATAATAAACTCACAGGCGTTGAAAGCACCAAAATTGCACTCACTCATGGTCAAACAAGTCCGGTGGCTTGGGTTGATGGCAACGATGGCACTTATACCGCGGATTTAGTGTTAAATAAACTAGGTAAAGACAGCTTAACGGCCATCGTCAATAAACAGAAAAGCCTCCCTGTTGAGATTACGGTTCATAACAATGAAGGGAAAAGCAAGGTCAATAATGTTGAAATTGTCCATGTTTTACCCGTAGCTGCAGGTTCTGACAGTACGATTGTCTTTTCCCTGACTGACTCAAATGGGCACCCGGTATCCAATATTACCAGCCTGTCCGTTACCGTCGATCAGCAACAACCAATTTCCATGCAAGTTGCTCAAGTCCCTACGGGCAAATACGTTGGGACATTACCCGGACAGCAAAGTGGCTCACACAATATGGTTGCATCTATCCCAACTCAAAATGTCACTTCAATCGAAAAATTATTTGATGTTAGCAAACCAGTGCCAATTGCTGCTGTTGCTAGGGATGGGAGTGGTAAGAAAGGCCAATACAAAGTCGTTAATGAAGTATTGCTGAATGTAGCGCCAACCAGTAAACATAAAGCTGGCGAGAAAGTTACACTCATCGTCACGTTGAAAGATGCCTTTGGTAATGGGCTAAAAGAGGTTTCTAGCAACAGTATTGTGACTGCTCACCAGCAATCAGGACCTGTCATATGGAAAGACCATGCGGATGGCACTTATACCGCCGACTTATTATTGCGTAAATTAGGCTCTGATACGTTAAAAGTTACTGTCAATAACACTATCCAATCACAGGTTATTAATGTTGAGGCGCCACAGGGGCAATCTGCTGTTAGCAATGTGGAATTAAAGGCAACGAACAAAACTCTTATGGTGGGAGAGTTAGTTGAACTGCAATTAACATTAACTGATATCCATGGTAATGGTGTTGAAAAAGTACAAGCCAACGATATTCAATTAGAACATAACCATACGCTTGTTCCTAAACTGGCTTGGTTAGAGAAAGGGGCCGGTATTTACACCACCACACTCCCATTACATCAGCAAGGGAAAAACACCTTTGTCAGTCGCGTTAACCACCAAGCAAATGCCCCACTGGTGATTAATGTCAGCGCATTAACTGACCCAACACAAGTGAAAACTGTTGAGCTCAAAGCCAGCACCAATCAACTGACCGTAGGAAGCCAAACGGAACTGACACTTCAATTAACCGACCAATGGGGTAATGGTGTTGAAGGGGTCACGGCGAAAGATATCACCATAAATGATGCGCATATTAAGAAAAACCTCACAGGTTTAAATTGGCTATCAAAAGGGAATGGAACCTATACTGCGTCAACAACGGTCGCAATTGCAGGAATTCACTCCCTAAAAGCAACTGTTAACCTAATACAAAGTAAAAAGGTATTGATTAACGCCCAGCCATCGACTAACCAAAGCCAGATCAATAAGGTTCAGCTAACAACAAACTTGAGCACCATAACGGCAGGCGATAACGTTACGTTATCTTTAAAAGTCACTGATAGAGATAACAACCCAGTTATTCACCTCAATAATAATACGATCACACTCACTGACAGTAATAATAAAATATCCGCTGTCTGGGATGAAGATAACCATGGCTTAGGTATCTATACCACCACCATCATGCTCAGTGACGTTAAAATGCATACCCTCAGTGCGGGTATTGGTAAATTTACAGATACAACCACTGTCACGGTCAATTCACCAACTGGTAAAGATGCTGTAAAAACAATCACTATCTCACCGATATCCGACAGTGACGCAGGACAACCATCATCATTATCCATTAGTTTAACTGACCAATATGGCAACCCAGTTAAAAATATTAGCAGTAGCGATATCAAAATGAAAATTGATGATAAAGAGCAAAATATTATATTTATGGAAAAAAACAACATAGATAGATATATCGCTCAGCTCCCTGCGGCTAAAGCGAGTAACTATAAAATCAGTATCGGCGTCAACGGCAAGTCAAAAACGGTGTATTGGAACGTCAAAGCACCAAAAGAAATTTTGATTAACTCTTATGATAAAGATGGTTTGCGTGGCTCATTAGACACCATGTCTATCACCCACAACGCAAAAAATAATACAGTAAATTCAGGCGATAAAATCACCCTAAAAGTCGGACTAAAAGATAAGTTTGGTAACAAGCTGACTGGGGCATCATCGAAATTGAAGTTATTAACTGACTTGCAATCGACCTCCATATGGAAAGAACTTAAAGATGGTTTTTACTCTCAAGAACTCACTATGAACAAGTTACACTCGCAGCCTATTCAAGTTGCCGTAGATAACATGATCAGCGATAAACTTGAGCTAACCGTTGCCCCAGCCAAAGGTGTAAATAACGTCCATAAAACCACTCTTGAAACCGATGTAGGTACTCTTGAAGCTGGGAAAGAGGTGACCTTAATATTAGCGCTAACAGACAGTGTTGATAATGGTGTTATTGGTATCAATGCAAGTGATATTCAGCTCACCAAAAATGATAATCTAGTTAACGTAAAATGGGATAGCCTACAAGATGGCGTCTATACCACTAAACAACAGTTAAAAACTGTCGATAATTACCAGTTTAAAGCCACTGTCAATAAGCAACCAAGCCGCATTCAAACCGTAGAAGCAACTGACCCAAGTGGCAAAGATGTGGTGAAAACCGCAGCACTTTCCACCAACACCAACACGCTTGATGCCGGTAAAAAAGTTGACTTAACGTTAAAACTACAAGACCAATATGGCAATTTGGTGACTGACGTCACAGGGGCTGATATTGTGTTAACCGATAATAATAGCGCAGAAATTATTGATAGCCGCAGTATTGCTTGGCATGAGGTATCGACAGGCGTGTATAAAGCCACCTTACCATTAACCAAAGTCGGTAAACACACATTAACCGCGACGGTGAATAAACAAGATGCCAATACTAAGGAAGTCACGGTGAAAGCCTTGAAAGGGGCTAGCAATGTTAATGAGATTAAATCAACTCCTGCAGTAACTTCAATGAGTGCAGGTGAGAGCACTAAATTAACCCTCACCATGCTTGATAAATATGGCAATGAAGTGGCAGATGTTGCCCCGAAAGACATGAAGCTCGAAAATAGCGATAATACTATTATCACGAAAGCATCGTGGGTGAAAACACCATTACACGATAGTGTCTATACCGCTCAGATAACCTTAGAGAAAGTTAAACAACACACTTTATCGGTTGAGGTAAATGGTCAGATAAAAAAAATCAACATTGATGTGAAACCACTGAAAGGCGCTAAAAATATCGCGAAAGTTGAATTAACTACGCCAGCAACGGCCAAATTAGGTGTGGATACTCCACTGACATTACAACTCAAAGATAGGTTCGGTAATGGTGTTATTAATGTTGCTAATCAAGATATTCAATTAACACATAATGGCAAAGAAAAAAGTATCACTTGGACCGAAGACTCTAATGGGCAATACACCACAAATTGGCAATCGACGAAAGTCGGTAAACATCAATTAGATGTGGTAGTTAATACTAACCGTTTGATAAAACCTATCGAGATCGAATTTATGGCTCCGCAAGGCGCAAACAGTGTTGAAGTTATTCACATAAACACTTTAGACACCGCAGAAACTGGAGATACCGTTAAAGTGACACTCCAATTACGAGATAAAAATGGTAACGGTGTTATTGATATCAGTCCAAGTGACATTACTTTATCGAGTAATAAGCAACCTTTATCTTCATTAGTATGGAGTGATGATAAACTTGGAAACTATTCAACCAATGTTAAGTTTGACACTGAAGGAAAGCATACATTAACGGTTATTATCAATAATCCAGCCAAAATAACAGGAAAAAAAGAGATTAATATCCAAACAGACGCCCCTATTTTTGACAGCGGGAAAAGTGAATTCTCTGTTGATACCGATTCAGTTGAAGGTAATGGCAAAGACAAGGCGATAATAACCTTAAAGCTTATCAATAAAAATGGAGTACTTATCTCAGGTAAAAAACCAAAGATCACTTCAAGTAGTGGAGTCCTAAGTAACGCTGTTATGAAAGAAACCGCAGCATCAGGTGTGTATACTGCATCTATCTCGAACTTAAAAGCAGAGAAAGTAATGGTAACCCTTGACTCTAATTCAATTGGTCATGTGGGTACCGAACAGGAAATTGATATCTATTTCTATTCTTTCCAACATATTGACTACCCTGCCACCGCAATGATTTACAAACAGTATTTTCATTTCTATTCAATAACAAAGGATTATACTGATTATACATGGGAGAATAGCCATCCCGGTGTGATAGGCTTTGGTACCAAGTTGGTCCCTTATATAAAGAATAAACCAAGTCGTCAAAAAAATGTCATCAAATTAACCGCTAGGCCGAATAAAAACAGCCATAAACTTGAAGCTATACGCGCAACGATAACAATAAATACATATTTCTACCCTACGGACACGAAAGAGCGTCATATGGATGATTCTGGATGCAGCATTAATGGAGGCCGTCCGGCCTATAACTCAGAAATAGCAATGTTATTTCAAAACCCTCAGAAAAAAATAGATACTTATCATAATGTTCTAGGATTGTACTGGACAGGAAATGATTCTGCGAGTCTTACTGCCGACAAGGTTATTTCCATGCAGGCCTCATGGTATGACCATAGTCTAAAAACACTTTGTATTATCGAATATTAACCCCCTCATCCCCGCTTCGGCGGGGATTTTTCTTTCTACGATTTAGCAATATAGCGTCCCTCAATACCCCGCCTTCACCCCATCCCAATCCAATTCAAATTTGGCGAGATATTTTCGCAGCCTGTCCGCATCATTGGGTTGTTTTTTGTGTTGCCGTGATACTGCAAACAGCTCACGCCCCGCCTCGGAAAGGGAAGATGAACGGCGGCAAACTTCAAGTACTGTTGCCAGTTGCTGCTTATCGAATAAATCAATCTCACCAATTTGCTTTGGTAATGAATGGCTCAACTTTGGCTGCCATTGAGACTGCAAACGGCTAATTTCCTCCTCGGCAACCACTTTAGTAATGCGCCCGCGCTCGGCAAAGGTCGCCATTCGGCTAATGGAGGCACCCAATTCACGGAAATTGCCGCGCCACTGGGCTTGAGGGGAACAGGCAAACTTCACATACAGGCTGCGAGCCTCACTATCAAAGCGAATTTGGTTTTGTTGGTCATGGCTAAACTTCGCCAGCTCATAATCGATGTTGGGTTCAATATCTTCACGACGGTCACGCAAGCCCGGTAGGGCAAAGGTCCACATATTGATACGGGCGTATAAGTCTTCACGAAACTTACCCGATTCCACTTGCTTTGCAAGATTGCGGTGGGTTCCCGCTATCAGCTGGAAATCACTGTGGATTTCATTGTCGGAGCCAAAAGGAAAAAAACGTTTTTCTTCAATGGCTTTGAGTAACATAGCTTGTTCATCAAGGCCAAGTTCTGCAATTTCATCTAAAAATAAAATGCCGCCATCGGCTTCTTTTAACAAACCGCCTCGTGCATTTAGTGCCCCAGTAAACGCCCCTTTGACATGGCCAAATAGCGTCGACATGGCATTATCACCGCGCAAAGTGGCGCAGTTCACTTCCACAAAACGCCCCTTGACTTGGTGGCGGCTTTCCCGCAATTGGTAAATGCGTCGCGCCAAAAACGACTTCCCAGCCCCCGTTGGGCCATTGAGTAAAATCGGCGCTTTTGAGCGCAAAGCCACCCGCTCGATTTGCTCAATCATGGTGTTAAACGCAGCATTACGCGTGGCAATCCCGGATTTTAAGAAGGATACCTGCTGTTGCTGCTCTGTTTGGAAGCGACTGGTGATGTGGGTATAACGGCTTAAATCAAGGTCAATCACCGTATGAATGCCGATTGGGTCTTTTTCTCTCCCCTTTTGGCTGGGAGAGGTTTGGATTAATTTGGCAGGTAAATAATGAGCTTCGGTTAATAAAAACCAACAGATTTGTACCACATGGGTGCCCGTCGTGATATGCACCAGATACTCTTCGTCGTCAGTATCAAATTGATAACTTGAAGAAAAATCCAATAACGAGGTATACACCTCTTCGAAATCCCACGGGTCGGCAATATCCACCTCATGCAGCACCACTTCGGTATTGGGAGAGGCTTGCTCAATATCCTCCTTCACCCGATGCGCCATGCCATAGTCATTGACCTGATGTAGCAGTTCAAAGCGACCGATATCCAAATCAGGTTGTTGGCACAAACCTACCGTTGGGCGCCATTTTGTCCAGCGATTGGCTTTTTTACCTCGCCTATCGAGTACCGTGCCCAGTACGCCAATAACAACTTTGTGTTTTTTATTCATAATGAGTTTATATAAATTTATAAAAGACGAGATAAAAATATAATAAATAGCCTAATTCATTTCATCATTCAATGTTAGTAAAATTTCATTAAAATATTTATTTGTTATTTTTCAATGATATAAAAATATTTATTATATTTTCATCAAAGTTGGCACGCTTCTGGCAATTATCTATTTATCCACTGCCGAAAATTGTCTGAACTTCGCGTTCAACCGGTGCAGACATGGTGGCGTTAGTCACTACATGGTCTGTATGCCGCCGTCAGTAAGATACCTTGGTAATAGCCTAGCTATCAGGTTCGACTCCTGAAAAAAATACAAATCCAACTGTATAAAACTAAGTTGAAGTTAAGCTTAAAACCACCACTCGAGAACCTTGCCGAGTGATGAGCAGAAATTTAGACAGCCGTACTGGGCACTCTACTTTTCCCCTCACCACTTCGCTTTTTTCTTCAGTGGTGGATAAACCATAAAAAAGGAAAAATAATGAAAAAAATCAATATCGCTCAAGGACAAATCGCATTGACCGCTAAAAATGGGAATTTTAAACAATTACTAACAGCGGGTGAGCACCATTTAAACGACTGGTTCAATCGATTGACAGTGTCATTGTTCACCCTCGACAATGAGGCCATTGATGAAAAATTGGCCGACCACTTACGCCAATTTCACTCTGATTGGGTTGATGAGCACTGTATTGACATCATTTTAGCTGATGATGAGATTGGTTTTATTTACTTGCACAATAGCTTGGCAGAAATCTTGCCACCAGCAACCCGTCGGTTGTATTGGAAAAATGGCAATAGCTTAAAAGTGGAACTGCAATCACTAGAAAATAGTGTTATTGACTCCGCCTTAGTTGCCCGATTAATGGGTAAAAAACGCATTAAAGGCAATGAGTTGGCCTTGATTAGCCAAGTACCTGCATGGCATGTCGGTATGCTAAAAATTGATGGTGAGATACAAGATTTATTACAACCGGGAACTTACGGCTATTGGAAAATTAACCATAAACATGAGGTTGAAATCATTGATACGCGTTTGCAATCACTTGAAGTCAGCGGGCAAGAAATTTTAACCAAAGATAAAGTCACATTACGCATCAATCTGTGTGCTAATTGGCGCTATCAGGATGTTTTGCTGACATTTTCAAAATTGAGTCAGCCTGTAGAACATTTATATCGTGAATTACAATTCTCAATAAGAGAAATCGTGGGGACTCGAACCTTAGATGAACTGTTAGAAAACAAGCAACTAATTGATGAGCTGATGTTGGCTCAAGTGGCGCAATGCGTCACTGAGTTTGGCCTAGAAATCGATAGCATTGGTGTTAAAGATATTATTTTACCGGGAGATATGCGCACGATTTTATCCCAAGTAGTCGAAGCCGAGAAATCGGCACAAGCAAACGTGATCCGCCGACGTGAAGAAACCGCGGCGACTCGCTCACTGCTAAACACCGCTAAAGTGATGGAAAACAACCCCATTGCCTTGCGTTTGAAAGAGCTCGAAACCTTAGAAAATATTGCGCATCGCATCGACCAAATTTCTGTTTACGGTGGATTAGACCAAGTATTAAACGGATTAGTAAAAATTAAGGAATAAATAATGATAAATAATAAATTCAACGAATTAACTCAAGAAAATGGCGTACCGGTAAAAATGTGGACCAATGGGGTTCCTGTTGACCCGAAAGCAGTTACACAACTACAAAATACCGCCAAAATGCCGTTTATTTTCAAGCACCTTGCTGTGATGCCTGATGTACACGTGGGGAAAGGTTCAACCATTGGAAGCGTGATTCCAACTAAAGGGGCCATTATTCCTGCGGCGGTTGGAGTGGATATTGGTTGTGGAATGATTGCCGTAAAAACGTCCTTAACGGCATCGGATTTGCCGGATAGCCTGCAAAATATCCGTTTTGCCATTGAAGCGGCAGTGCCACACGGTCGAACCACCCATCGACATGGGCGTGATAAAGGGGCTTGGCATCGTACACCGGATATTGTCGATAGCCACTGGGCACATTTAGATGCAGAGTTTAAGCGTATCTGCGATAAGTACCCAAAACTGCGCCAAACTAACCATTATAACCATTTAGGGACGTTGGGAACGGGAAACCACTTTATTGAGCTGTGTTTAGACGAACAAGACCGTGTATGGGTGATGCTACATAGCGGGTCACGCGGAGTGGGAAATGCGATTGGTAACTTGTTTATCACACTCGCGCAAAAAGATATGCAACAGCATATTGCTAATTTACCTGATAGAGACCTCGCGTATTTCGAAGAAGGAAGCGTACATTTTAATGACTATATGGAAGCAGTGGGTTGGGCGCAAGACTTTGCCCGCCATAACCGTGAAGTGATGATGCACCGCGTGTTAGAAGCACTATCGCGTGAAATTCCAAAACCGTTTATTACAGAGCAAGAAGCTGTAAATTGCCATCATAACTATGTGCAAAAAGAGCAGCACTTTGGTGAAGACGTTTTAGTGACACGAAAAGGTGCGGTATCCGCTCGAAAAGGCCAAATGGGGATCATTCCAGGGTCTATGGGGGCGAAAAGCTTTATCGTGCGCGGGTTAGGAGACGAAGAAAGTTTCTGTTCCTGTAGCCACGGTGCAGGCCGTGTAATGAGCCGAACTGAAGCCAAAAAGCGTTTCTCAGTTAGCGACCAAAAAATGGCGACTGCCCATGTTGAGTGCCGAAAAGACAGTGATGTGATTGACGAAATACCGATGGCCTACAAAGACATCGACGCGGTAATGGCAGCACAATCATCACTGGTAGAAATTGTTCATACCCTACGCCAAGTGGTATGTGTTAAGGGTTAACGATAAAACGTTACAGGAGAAAAAGCATGGAAACTGACCATGAAAGTGTATCCGTGCTAATGAGAGAACGGATAGAGAAAACACTCAAAGAAATAGAAGAAACTCATCACGTTAAAATACTGTTTGCATGTGAATCCGGCAGTCGCGGTTGGGGCTTTGCCTCCCGCGATAGCGACTATGATGTTCGATTTATCTATGTTCATAAACTTGACTGGTATCTAACGCTGGATAAGAAACGCGATGTGATAGAAAAGCCAATTGATGATGAGCTGGATATATCGGGTTGGGAATTATCTAAAGCTCTGAAACTAATGCGTAATTCCAACCCTGCATTAATAGAGTGGCTGCACTCACCGAGTGTGTATTTTAAAGATGAGATATTTTTTGCTCAACTGGAGCAATTGGCGGCGCAATTTTATTCACCGTTAAAATCACGTTATCATTACTTATCAATCAGTAAGCGTAATTTACATACTGACTTTAAAGGCGAGCGTATTAAATTAAAAAAATATTTTTATTTACTACGCGCAGTATTAGCTTTGCGTTGGATAGAAACAAGCAAGAGCATGCCACCAATGGCATTTTCTGAATTAGTCACGGCCACAGTCACCGATAGCAAGGTGCTCGCAGAGATAGATGAATTGCTGGTTATAAAGCACCAAGCGGTTGAAAGTGATTATGGTGCAAGGCGCCCAGCTATTGATAAGCTCGTTCTGGAAGTCATAGCCAATGCAGAACGCATGCAATTTCCTGAGCCTGCTTGTCGTGACAGCCGTTTATTAGATGAATTTTTTCGTAAAACCGTGTTAGAGAATCATTAACAGGTATTTTTCAAAAAAATAGACCATCAGAAATTTTTTGATGGTCTTTTTTCAAAAGCAATGTCAAACACAAAAGAAAAACAGGTTTATCGCCAGTTCGGGTTTTTAATAATGGAATATTTACCCGCACCTAAAAATGCCAATGCAATACCACTCAAGAAGAAATACACTAGGCTTTCGATGGCCCATGCACCGGTTTTATCCAATACAAATGTTTTATCTAGCCCAATCATTAACCATGCAACCACCATGGTGAAAGCCACTAATAAAGCTGATGGACGAGTTAAAATCCCTAAAATAATGAAAATAGGCGCAACCACTTCACCTAGAATTGTTCCATAAGCAATAAATTCAGGTAAACCATAAGAAGCCAGCAGCGCTTTAATACCACTCGCACCAGTCATTAATTTGCTCATACCATGAAACAACATGAGCCCACCAACAGAAAGACGCAATAACAACCTGCCAGCATCTTCATGGGACAACAAACGATTTAATAAATTGACCACTTTATACCCCCTATGGATATCCAAAACATCATTAAGTAGTATGGCTTAAAAATGCATTATGGCTTAGAAAGATAAAGTAAGAATCATTTTAATTTGCATTTCTTATAACTAAATCAATTTTCATTTAATTAAAATTTGTTAACCTTTCACCTATTCAAATATTACGTTTAATTAACCATTTAAAAATCAAAAATATTGAATAATATTACAAGCACGACCTGACAGTCACCAGAGCTAATTCAGTTAATGCATTATAGAATGGGCTATAGCTTGTTCGATTTAATTGCTGAGAAAATTGTGGTAGCCAACTTCCCAAATGGTCATTCAACAATTCTTTTAATGCGGCTTCCCTGACTTGTGAAGCCAAAACTGCCGCTTGAAATAACATTAAACCAACATGGTCAGAGGGCTCTGGATAACGAGTCTGTATTTTTAAACGCTCCCGTTTTAAAAACTCACTCAATGCCACCGTGGAAGAACCTTGCAAAACACCCTCTGGGTCAAGATATACCGAGCCCCATGGCGGGGCGGGTAATGCTTCAGGTCCAATAAACAAATCCGTCCACTGAGTATGCAGTGCCGCAATCTCAATATTTAGCGATGCCGAAATCCGTTCGCTAAGCGAAGTACTGATTTTACAAGGCCACTGAGATGTGAAGTCATTTAACTTGAAAAAGCTTATTGCATAATGGCTTGCATCATCATTGGGTGAAAATAAATAGCACGTGCCTAAAATATTAAACGCGGCTGCATAGTGTGAAAAATGGATCATAAAAAAGATAATTTCCTAAGCAATACGCTGTTATCTATATGTGGATCGTGTAAAAACAGTAACGCAGCATAAACTCAGCAACCATCGCCGCTGTACAACCAACCACTAAATATCCTTTACTGCTCGAAGTCATAACCCCATTCGCCGTTTGTCGTATATGACGAAACAACCCATATCCCAATACCATCACCGCCAATATTCCAACTACCCAACTCGTGATACGCAGTGACCAAATCCCTTGGTAAGCATGGATAGAGTCGATAGGAAATGTAATGGATTCATTATTATAGCTAGTGTGAACCAAGTAACTTTCATAGGTAGGCTGATAAGCTAAACGAACCAGTAAGCTAACCCCAATCACCGCCCATAACATCCATAACCCACGAGTTGATATCTGAGTCTCTACGGCTCCGATGTTAAAACGCAATAACAAATTGATTAATAAATAATACCCAGCAGCTCCCGCAGTAAACATGGTGCCGTAGAACATCAAATACGTATTATCATTCATCCACGTTAACATTGATGTATAACGATAGATTGAAGCCATGGCATACACATCGCATAGCCCTGCAATAATGGCCAAGCCAAGTAGCAAATATGACAATTCCTTTTTGAGCCATAACCATAGGAAAGTCAGCCCGAGAAAAGCAAAATAGGTAGCGGTGAATACCACTTCACGGCTTAACCACGATGAAAAAATATTCAGCAGTGAGTTAGGCGCATTTAAAGGAACCCCTAAGTGGGTGATTGAGGACAATAAACCGATACCCGCAAATACGCAGGCGACAAATACATACCACAGCAAAAACTGTGCGTGCGTTTTGCCCGTTAAATTCGCCGATAATTTGTTTGCAAAAAGCGCTAACATCACACTCAACCCAATGGATGTTTGCATTAAAAATGTGAATAATAACAGTGGCCATTCATTCATTTGGCTTCTCCTTGTGAGTCTTGTGTACGACCCGCCCCAAGATGTGGATGGATCACTAAATTTGGGTGGGTAATCGATGAGTCTGGTAATCCTCGGACATCCGCTAGCTCCCCATAACGTTGTCGTAATTCATCAATTGGGCCAAATTGAATGGCTCCTAGTGGGCAAGTGGCGACGCAGACGGGCTGTTCCCCTTTTAGTTGTAAATCAATACAAAAATCACATTTCGACATTTGCTTGGTTTCAGGGTTCATTTGCGGTGCACCATACGGGCAAGACCACGCACAGGTTCCACAGCCCACACACTTATCTGTATTGACCATCACAATGCCATCCCCTTCACGCTTGTGCATGGCTGTCGTCGGGCAATTTTTCACGCACATTGGGTCGGCACAGTGGTTGCATGAAATGGACAACGTATAGGCAAAGACGTTATTCATCAGCCCCCCTGTGCCATTTTCAATAAACTCACCACCAGCGACTTCGTATACACGACGATATTTGCGACCCACGTCGAGGTTATTTTTATCTTTGCACGCCACTTGGCAGGCTTTACAACCGGAACAACGGGCAGAGTCAATATAAAAGCCAAGCTGTTTGTCACTAATCGCGGGATAAACCTGAAATTTACTCATGCTTTGCTTACCTCCACCAATAAGGTTTGATGGGCATTTCCATGTGCCATTGCTGTACTGCGGGAAGATGTTAAAACGTTCGCACAACCGCCTTGGTCAATGCCATTTTCATCAGGTTGCCACCACGCTCCTGCCTGTAAAGCAACAACACCAGGCATAATGCGCTGGGTGATTTTGACCGGTACCATGGTGATACCGCGGTCATTATTCACTTTGACCCGCTCCCCATCCGTGATATTTCGTCTTTTGGCATCGATAGGATTGATCCATAACTCTTGGCGCTGTACTTCTTGTAACCACGGGTTAGCAAATTGCGTTGAATTGGCACGATTACGACCTTTCCAAGTGATTAATTGCAATGGATAGCGGGAAGCTAGTTCATCTTCCGGCCCCTCAATGGCAGGCACATAATGAGATAAAGCAGGGATGTCCACGTCATTACGCTCATAAAGGCGCTGAGAAAAAATTTCAATTTTTCCGGATGGTGTTTCAAACGGGTTATTCTCGATATCGTTAATATTTTTTTCGAAGGCGACATGGCCCACATGCGGTTTGTGTTTTAACAAATGGCGGCGCTTAACCAGCAGCTCATCAAAGGTTGGAATGCCATCTTCCGGGCGTTTTTGATGAGCGTCATTGACTAAATACTCAATCCACTGTTTTTCTGTACGGCCTTCACTGAATTTTTCGTCAACACCGAGTTTTTCAGCCACGTCGCGTAACCATTCATAGTCACTACGGCGCTCAAATTCAGGCTCGACGACTTTTTCAGATAAAATAATATAATTACCCGTTCCCCATGTGCCACCCACATTCCAACGCTCTAAGAAACTGGTTTCAGGCAGTAAAATATCGGCATACTTGGCACTGGGAGTCATATATAATTCACTGTAAACAATAAACTCAACTTTACTTTCATCTTCCAGAACTTTAGCGGCATGCAAAATATCGGGGTTCTGGTTGGTCATATAGTTACCCGCTAACGAAAAAATCATTTTGATTTCCGTATCGAGTTTTTCTGCGTTTTTTAAACCGTTATTGGGCGTTACCAAATCTTTATTTTCACAGGCCTGCACCCAATTGGTGATATTAATTTTCGCTTTCACAGGGTTGTCAAATAAGCTAGGACCCGCGAGAGTTTTACGGAGATCCGGCGTGACTGCCATGCCATAACCTGCTGCCCATCCCCCTTTTACACCCACATTACCCGTGATTGTTGCCAACAAGGTCGCGCCTCGGGCGGAACGTTCACCACAGATATGACGCTGAGGCCCCCAGCCTTGCATTAATACCGCTGGTTTGGTGTTGGCATATTCACGTGCCAATTGACGTATGGTATCGGCGGGTACTTTGGTAATGGGTTCCGCCCATTCAGGAGTTTTCACTATTCCATCTTTTTTCCCCATCAAATACGCCATCAATGACTCATTTTCGGGTATGCCTTCGGGCATCTGGTGCTCATCAAAACCAACAGTGAATTTATCGATAAAGGTTTGATCATGCAGGCCCTCACTGATGATCACATACATCATGGCATCCATCATCGCATTGTCTGTAGTCGGTAAAATAGGGATCCACTGATCCGCTAATGACGATGCGGTATCTGAATAACGCGGATCGACAACAATGAATTTAGTGCCATTTTTCTTCATTTTTTGAAAATAATGATTCGTATGACCAAAAATGGTTTCGTTAGGATTATGCCCCCACAGAATCACCAATGGCGTATCTTCGAGCGTGTCTAAGGTGCTACCACTGGCTGATGTGCCATAGGTATAAGGTGTGACCGCCATGGTATTGCCGTTACTCACTGAATGGTAATTCTCCAGAAAGCCCCCCGTGATATTAAATAGACGGCGTAGCATATTCGCACCAGAGAAAATGCCTCCAGTCACTCCAGTACTGAGGCTAACAAAGCGCGAGGCAGGGCCATATTGCTCGTTGATACGCTGCATATTGTCGGCAATCAATGTCGTCGCTTCTTCCCAGCTAATGCGCTCAAAGCGCCCCTCACCACGTTTACCCACTCTTTTCATTGGGTATTTCAAGCGATTTGGGTGATAAACAAATTTCCGATAACTGCGGCCGCGTACGCAAGCACGCATGATGGGCATCTCTTCATCTAAATCGGCATCTGGGCGGGTACTAATTCGGGTTACTACCCCTTCTTTAACATGTGCTCGAATATCACATTTGCCACCACAGTCAAAACTACTACAGGTAGAAACCACTCGCTCACCTTCATTTTGTAGCATTGTGGTTGGGATGATATTCGGGTTTTCTGGTGTCGATGCGACCGTGTTTGTGGCAATAAAGGGGACAGCCATGAGCGCAGAGCTGCCTTGAATAAACCGACGACGGGTTAAGGGTTTAATCAGACTCTTGCTATCTGCCCGATCGTGATAATTTTCCATGATAACTCTACCTCTGGCATACATTAGGTTGCCGCGCTAGAGTAATCATTTCCCGGTTTGCCAACTTTCGAAAAGCCGCCAAACACATTGGAATTTCAGCCAACCATATAAAACATGTGGTTATGTCAATAAAAATTGCCTATATTCAGAAGATAGATAATAATTTTTGAATCTCAGCCAAGATAAATTCCTATGCGAAATATTCCTCTAAAAACTGTCGATGCCACTCCACGTGATGTGTTAGCTATCGGTACTGATTACCTACCAAACGTGTTACTCGATTCTCACGTCCACCGCCGTGCCCAGTTTTTATATGGCGCAACAGGATTGATTGAAGTCAGTACTGCAGATGGTGAATGGGTCATCCCGCCTGATAGCGGGGTTTGGATCCCCTGTAATACCCCTCATGAAACCCGCATGTTGAATGTCAGTACACGTAGTTTATACATTGAGCCCAAAGCGGCTCCTCGTAGAGGAAATAAGTGCGAAGTACTCAGGGTTTCTCCCTTACTTCGTCAATTATTGCTTGAAGCGGTTGATACCCCGATTGAATATGATTTAAATGGCCGTGATGGGGTAATGTACCAATTGATTTTGCATGAAATTGCACAAGCAGAACCCCTGCCTTTCTACGCGCCCATCCCACGGGATGAACATTTAGCCCAGTTGTGCAGGGAATTCCTAAAAGCCCCACAAATCACCTCATTACCACAGGAATGGGCCGCTAAATTACATAAAAGTGAGCGTTCATTTAGCCGTTTTTTTGGCGCTCAAACGGGGCTATCTTTCTCAGACTGGCGGCAGCAAGCTTGCTTATTAAGTGCTATTACCCATATTTCTGCGGGTAAATCCATTACCGAGGTTGCATTTGATTTAGGCTACAGCAGTGTTGGGTCTTTTTCGACTATGTTTAAAAAATGGTTAGGGCAAAGTCCATCCAGTTTTATTCAGAAAATTGGTGGATGATATCTAACCATTCAAAAACCCAATTTAATCAAATGTGGCGATTAACCATGCAGACCCTTGATAGCTTCCTGCGTCTGCATTAGCTCCTTGAATACGACTACGTATCTGAATCGTATGCTCTGACTGAATTCCCACACGAATGTCTGTGCCTGCCGCCCCAGTTTGCTCATCCACAATTTCTAACTGACTGTTAATCGTTTTATTTGAAGCATCTTTCATCGGCAACCGCTTTTGCGGGTCGCTATCGGTGGCATAGTCTAACCGCAATCTTACCTTCGTTAAGGTTGCAAATTTGCATGTATACCTGATGCTTTCACTCACCAAGCTATCATAATGAATACGACTTAATTGGCCATGCCGTAAATTGACCGTGCTAGCCTATCCAGAGCTCGTTTGCGTGGAACACATCGCTTTTACATTTAACTGAGGTAACGAGGCGGTACTAATACTAAATTTACTCTCTTCGCCATTTTCTTCGCGTACCGTCACATCCAATACACCACGGATGCCGCTATCGAGTGTTTGAATGCGAAATGGCTCTGGAGGAACGGCTGTTTCAGAAATAATACATTCTTGACTGCGAACAATCACAATTGCATTAGTGTTTGCCATACCAATAATTTCAGGTGCATACCCCCGCTAATTTAGGCGGTAGCATGCGGTCATCACTTTCTAAAGAAAAACCAGTATATTGCCAAGATTCAAAAATATCCGAATAAAGATAATTTTCTCCCACGGTAAAAATTGAAGCGCTATCTTTCAATGAAGTAAATGCATAAAGACGAGTAAAATCAAAGTTGTGTTTCTCTTGAGGGTAATCCCCCCGTTGCTTCTGATAAGATGTACTGTAATCCCCACGTAAGCGCCAAGCTCCCCAAATTGCTTACTTGCAAAACATGAAATACATAAGGTACATCAGATGACTGTGCCAATGATCTTAACCATTGCCGTTGCAATGGTGTATTAGCAGGAAAATCCATCACAATATTATTTCCCGCCTGTATCAATTGCTTGATATGACCTTCTAATACTTGCTTCACTAAAGCACTTTTCTCAATATAGTAAACTAATTCAGTAAGTTCATTAGGATAAAGTGCAGCAAGCCACTCATCTTCACAAAGCAAAATAGTCCGAGGCTAGTTAGCCAGTCGTTTCGCTAATATCGATTTCTCTGAAGCGATTTTCCCACAAAGAAAATGCAAACGAGGTTGATTTTCTAATAATGATGATGCTTCTACTAAAGTCATAAATCGTTCCTTACTGAAGTGTTAACCAGATAAGAACAAAAAACCCGCCTTATCTGGCGGGTTTAGGATGTCGCATATCCCCACCACTAAGTGATGGTAATAATAATGTTTAAGCTAACGACACCCTGTGACATATAAATTTCCCAAATGGAATTATAACCAACCTATCAGTGGTCAATACAAATTGTCAAACTTAGTTGAATTATGGGCATAAATAAAAGGCCTGAATAAAATTCAGGCCTTTTATTTCACTAATTAATGTTTACCATTTTTATGATGATTAAGTGTTTCTTCTTTTAAATCAAGTTCATCACGTAAACGGTGATACACCCTTTCATTGATATTTTTACTTTTACGCATTTGATATAACGCGTCCCGTTTTGCTTTTAATGCTGACTTGGACATCTCGCGTTCCATATCAATCATCTTATGTAAATCATACACATCTGACTCAGTTTCATCTGAGTTATCGAGTCGTCTACCATAAATTTCTAACAATTGTGCCCCAACCTCAGTACGCATGGCAATTTCATCCATATCATCCGATGGGTGGTTCATCAATTCACGTAAATGTGCCATTGCGGCTTCATTTAAGGCTAAACGCGCTCGAATTTCGTCATTATCATAAGGTAAGTCTTGTACCAGTCCTTTAGTTAAAATAGGCAGTGCAATACTGGCAATCAGTAATGAACATAAAATCACCCCCATTGCTAAGAAAATAGCCACGTCACGATTCGGAAATAATGAACCATCTGGCATCAATAAAGGTAATGTTAAAATACCCGCTAACGTAATCGCTCCACGCACTCCCGCTGTCGCCATCACTGCCATCATACGAATATGCATAACATCGGCTTCTTTACCACGACGGCGTTTATGGAAGACCGTTAGAGTCATCGAGATCCACACCCAGCTAAACCGTAAAACCGCCAAGGCCACAGTAATGATTGCCACATAAACAAATAGCATCCAAGGATGGCTTGCACCCGCGGCCTCTGCTACAGCAGGCATATTTGTCCACATACCGGGTAACTGCTCGCCTAACAAGATGAAAATCATCCCGTTCAACGCAGTTTGTACAGTATCCCACACCGCTTTACTTTGCATACGTGTTGCGGCTTGCATACGCCCTGCAATTTTTTCATAGTGCATGGCAATACCGGCAACCACTGCGGCTAAAATACCGGAAACATGTAAATGTTCAGCTAATAAGTAAGCCGTAAATGGCATCAATAAACTGATCATAATTTGAATAGCAGGTTCTTCCCCAGTGCGCTTAACTAGCAATTGGTTTAACCAGCCAATTGCCCAAGCCACCAGCAAACCAATTAAAATTCCGCCAAAAGCCACTAATACAAACTGCCCCGCCGCTGAAGCAAGGGAAAATGTGCCTGTTAGCGCAGCGACCACCGCAAAACTGAAACACACCAGACCCGTTGCATCATTCAGCAATGACTCCCCTTCTAGAATATGCGCCATTCGCGATGGTAATGGGGAATTGACGGTCATTGCAGACACCGAAACAGGGTCTGTTGGCGACAAAATAGCAGCCAAGGCAAAAGCAACAGCTAAAGAAATGGCCGGAATTAACCAATGTATAAAGAACCCCATACCAATAACCGTAACCACCACTAAACCTATGGCTAACGACATGATTGGTTTAATTTCTTGAAATAAGGCTTCTTTAGGAATACGCCAGCCATCAAGAAACAATAAAGGTGGAATAAATAAAAACAGAAATAAATGAGGTTCAAATTCAACCGTAAAACCGTATAAAGACAAGCCAGCCCCCAGTGCTATCTGTATTAGGGGTAATGGAATAATATCTTTGAGCAGTCGTGAAACAAAAACGCTCACAACAACGGCTAATAAAAAAACGAGTACAAGTGTCACTACTGACATTGATTGCTCCATATTTAGCTAATCATTAATTACCAGTTATGCAGTAAATAGATAAATTGAATCAATGTAAAGTGGCAATTAATCATCTGATACAAAAACAATAAATTTAAGAAATAGCCTATCTATCATTAAGTTACAAAAATACTATCTACTTGAGTTGTCAATAAAAAATTTATTTATCAATTTGGTAAATAACGATTAAAACTCCATCTCAACAATAAGTTATGCCTTACCGTTAAAAATAGAATTAAACCATCATTACTTAATGATATATCTAGATAAATAGCCACGTTAAACAGTGGCCATCCAAATAATGAAAAGTGCGGGTTTTAATAAAAGAGCTTATGGACGTTCTAAAATACGGGCACCAGGACCTTTCCGACCAAGGACATCATCAGGGTTACGCAGTGGGCAATCACTTAATGATAAGCAGCCGCAACCAATACAGTTATCCAATTCATTACGTAAACGCGTCAGTTGCCGAATACGCTTATCTAAAGATTTACGCCATTGTGTCGACATCTCCTGCCATTGTTCTGAAGTTAGCGCACTATTTGCAGGAAAACGCCCTAATGCCTCTTGAATTTCATGTAATGGGATCCCTGTACTTTGTGCGACTTTAATAATGGCAATATAACGCAGTACAACAGAGTGAAATCGTCGCTGATTCCCTTGAGTTCGAGTACTTTGAATGAGTCCCTTTGATTCATAAAAATGGACTGTAGAAACAGGTACTCCCGAGCGTTTTGCCACTTCGCCCACCGTTAGTGCCCGCGTAAAATCAATTTTTTTTCCCTCGCTTTTCTGAGGTTTTATCGTTTTTGTGTCTTTGTCCGCCATTTTATCTCACCTTTGCTTGACCTCAACTTAACTTAAGGTTTTATAGTGCCACCCTGCTAGTTTGTCAATTGAGGTTACTTTTTAAAAGGGGATAGGTTTATGCCATCGGTGATTACCAAAATGTTAGAAAGCAATAGCTTATGGATTATTGCTCGCTTACTCATCTTGGTTTTATTTATTTCATCTGGTTTAGCCAAAGTTTTTGATTATGAAAATAGTCTGGCCGGAATGCGTGCCGCGGGTCTTCACCCAGATTGGTTTTTCAACATTGCTTCTGCTGCTGTCATGTTAATTGGCTCAGTTCTTGTGCTATTTAACCGTCTTTTATGGCTTGGAACTGGGGCGCTAGCCGTGTTTTTGTTCCTCACAATTGTGGTTGTCCACACCTTTTGGAGCTACACGGGGGAACAAGCTCAAATTGCAATGTTTTGGGCAATTGAGCATATCGCTGTTATTGGGGGCTTAATTGCTATCGCCATTGCAGGGCATTTTCGAGGTCTTTATTTCGCGTTAAAAGCGCAGAAATAGAAGGAAAATTTAATGAATAAAAAAACAATAATGACACTTTGTTCCGTTTTAATCGCTGTTGGGGCGGGTAGCGCGATTTATTCGACCTATGCCCAAAACGAGGAAGACGAACAAGCAGCTTACCAATATCCACCAGTAAAAGTGGCATTGGCTCCTGTTAGCTTAGATACTGCGCCTCGTACCTTTTACGGTGTGGGTGAGTTAGAAGCTGGCAGCCAAGTGTTGGTCGCGGCAGAAACCAATGGTCGTATTACGAAAATTGCATTTGAATCTGGCCAGCAAGTCAAAAAAGGCCAATTATTAGTGCAGCTCAATGATGCCGTTGAACAAGCGGATTTATCACGTTACCAAGCACAGTTGCGCAATGCGGCTCGCTTATACGAAAGAACCCGTTCATTATCTGCGCAACATTTAGTGGCAGAGGCTCAAGTAGATAGCACTCGTGCTGAACGTGATATTGCCCAAGGCCTAATCCGTCAAACCCAAGCATTAATTGCACAAAAAACGATCCGAGCGCCATTCGACGGAACGATAGGTATTCGCCAAGTCCATGAAGGACAATATTTAAACCCCGGCGAAGCCATTGCCAGCTTGGTGGATACCCAAACCTTAAAGCTCAATTTCTCTTTAGATGAACAAGCCTCACCGGAACTGCATCAAGGCCAAATTGTTGATATTACAGTTGATGCTTATCCCAATAAAACATTTCCAGCCCGTATTACTGCAATTGACCCACTCATTGGAAAATCACGCACTATCGCCCTGCAAGCCACACTGGAAAATAGTGATGGCACCCTAAAAGCAGGAATGTACGCCAACGTGAATGTGGTACGCCAAGCCAGTAATGAAGTCATTACGATCCCAGAAACCGCAGTCACTTATACCGCCTATGGCGATACTGTGTTTATTACGCAAGGTGAAGGCGATGCGATGACCGTTAAGCGAGTGTCCGTAAAAACGGGACAACGTTGGGATGGCAAAATTGAAATAGAACACGGCTTAAGTGCTAACGATAAAGTCGTCACGTCTGGGCAATTACGCTTAAACGACGGCTCTGCAGTCACCCCTGTTGCCCAAGATACATTGTCTGAACCTGTCGCTAACACAGCTCAAGGTTCATAAGGAAGGCGTAATGAAATTTACTGATATTTTTGTTCGCCGACCTGTTCTGGCTCTCGTAGTCAGTGCTTTGATTGTGTTAATTGGTTTATTTGCGCTGAGTAAGCTGCCTATTCGCCAATATCCACAACTTGAAAGCTCGACGATCACCATTACCACGCAATACCCTGGCGCATCAGCTAAATTGATGCAAGGCTTTGTGACACAACCCATCGCACAAGCGGTTTCCTCTGTAGAAGGTGTCGACTATTTGTCTTCTTCTTCTGTGCAAGGAAGCAGCCTTGTCACCGTACGAATGGAACTTAACCGAGACTCCACTCAAGCCCTTGCACAAGTAATGGCGAAGGTGAACCAAGTTCGTTATAAATTACCGAAAGAAGCTTATGACCCTGTGATTGAGCTTTCCTCTGGGGAATCCACTGCGGTTGCTTATATCGGTTTTTCCAGTACCAATCTATCCATTCCTGCCTTGACAGATTATATCTCACGCGTCATTGAGCCAATGTATTCCTCAATTGACGGCGTCGCCAAAGTTCAAGTTTTTGGTGGGCAACAGTTGGCGATGCGTTTATGGCTTGATGCCGATAAATTAGCCGGCCGAGGTCTAACCGCTGCCGATGTTGCGCAAGCGGTTCGCCAAAACAACTACCAGGCGGCTCCCGGTAAAGTCAAAGGCGAGTTCGTTATTTCTAATGTTTATGTTAATACCGACCTCACTAATGTCGATGAGTTTCGTGATTTAGTGATCCGCAACGACGGCAATGGATTAGTACGTTTAAAAGATGTGGGAACCATTGAGCTAGGAGCCGCTTCCACAGAAACCAGTGGTTTAATGAATGGTGAGCCTGCGATTTACCTTGGTTTGTTTGCCACACCAACCGGTAACCCACTGGTAATCGTTGACGGTATGAATCAATTGATGCCTGACATCACCAAAACATTGCCGCCCGGTGTCAAAGTGGAAATGGCATTTGAAACTTCGCGCTTTATTAAAGCGTCTATTGACCAAGTTATTAGCACATTAATTGAAGCACTATTGATTGTTATCGTTGTTATTTACCTGTGTTTAGGTTCAATTCGCAGCGTAATCATCCCAATTTTAGCTATTCCGCTATCAATGTTAGGTGCAGCCGCACTGATGATGGCATTTGGGTTTAGTATTAACTTACTGACATTACTCGCCATGGTATTAGCGATTGGTCTGGTTGTCGATGATGCTATCGTGGTCGTCGAAAACGTCCATCGCCATATTGAAGAAGGGAAATCACCGGTTTTAGCGGCTTTAATTGGGGCTCGTGAAGTAGCGGGGCCCGTTATCGCAATGACAATCACCTTGGCTGCAGTCTATGCGCCAATAGGGCTAATGTCAGGTTTAACAGGAGCTTTATTTAAAGAGTTCGCACTCACCTTGGCCGGTGCAGTTATTGTTTCCGGTATTGTGGCATTAACCCTTTCCCCTGTGATGAGCTCTTTTATGTTGAACTCAAAACAAAATGAAGGGCGTATGGCGCGTATGGCAGAAACCTTCTTTTCTACCTTAGCCCATTACTATACCATTGTATTGAATTTCTCTTTGAAAAACCGTTGGTTAACAGGTGTTATTGCCATTGGTGTCTTCATTAGCTTACCACTGCTTTATCAATCTGCCCCTCGTGAATTAGCTCCTGTGGAAGACCAATCCAGCGTATTAACGGCAATCAAATCTCCTCAACACGCTAACCTCGAGTATGTAGAACGCTTTTCGCGTAAGTTACATGATGTTTTCATGGAATTACCGGAAACGGAAAGTACTTGGATTATTAACGGAACCGATGGCCCTTCCGCCAGCTTTGGGGGAACCAACTTGACGTCATGGGAACAGCGTGACCGTGCCGCATCTGAGATCCAAGGGGACTTACAAGGACGCGTGGGTGATGTCGAGGGGAACAGTATTTTCGTTTTCCAATTACCCGCTTTACCAGGTTCAACGGGTGGCTTACCAATCCAAATGGTTCTCAGAAGCCCACAGGATTATTCGGTACTCTACAAAACCATGGAAGAGATCAAGCAACAAGCACGTGAAAGCGGCCTATTTATGGTGGTAGATAGTGACCTTGACTATAACAATCCTGTAGTAGAAGTCCGTATTAACCGTTCAAAAGCGAATAGCTTAGGCATTCGCATGCAAGATATCGGCGAATCACTGACCTTATTAGTGGGAGAAAACTATATTAACCGCTTTGGGATGGATGGCCGCTCCTATGATGTGATCCCTCAAAGTATTCGTAGCCAACGCTTAACACCGGAAGCCCTTTCACGCCATTATGTGAAATCAGAAGCGGGACCTCTGATCCCACTGTCAACGGTGGTCGATATCAATACCCAAGTTGAACCAAATAAACTCACGCAATTTAATCAGCAGAATGCAGCAATTTTCCAAGCAATACCCGCCCCGGGTGTCACGTTAGGCCAAGCCGTTGCCTATTTAGATGATATTGCCAATGAACTACCCGCCGGTTTTAGCCATGACTGGCAATCCGATTCGCGCCAATATAAACAAGAAGGTAACACCCTCGCCTTTGCCTTTATGGCGGCGCTCATCATTATTTACTTAGTCTTAGCGGCACAATATGAAAGTTTAGTCGACCCATTGATTATCTTGATTACTGTTCCACTTTCAATTTGTGGTGCGTTGATTCCATTGGCACTTGGCTATGCGACATTGAATATTTACACCCAAATCGGCTTAGTCACATTAATTGGCTTAATCAGTAAACACGGAATATTGATGGTTGAGTTTGCCAATGAATTACAAGCCAATGAAGGACTAGATAGACGACATGCCATTCTCAAAGCAGCACAAATTCGTTTACGCCCAATATTAATGACAACTGCGGCAATGGTGATTGGTTTAGTTCCGCTGCTATTCGCCACTGGAGCAGGAGCGAATAGTCGCTTTGGCTTAGGCTTAGTGATAGTCACCGGTATGTTAGTTGGCACATTGTTTACCCTGTTTGTTTTACCGACCATTTATACCTTACTAGCCCGTAATCACAGTGCAACCGCACTAACCCCAAGGCGCTATGAGCTTGCCGAAGCGAATCGCCTAATCAAAGAAACTGAGGAGACGTCCCAATGAGAAATACGTTAGCTAGCCGTCATCAACGTAACAACCGTACAGTCAACGAAGTGGAAGTGAATACGATGAGCAATAGCATGGCAATGCTATTAATTTATCATGGTCTCCCCGCAGGTCCGGAAAAAAACCATGCCACCTCGTACCCGAATACCTTAGGTAAGCCTACCCGCTAATGTAAATAGCCGCCAAACCATTTAGGTTTGGCGGCTATTATCAAACAACATGACAAAGTACTCTATTAGCCTTCGTAAAAAGCTAAAACAAGATTACCTTCCCGAATAATAATTGGATTGCCGGGTAATGCATCCAATAATTCACGCTGAGAACTTTCTACGACCACCGCCACATCTTTATAATGGTAGTTTTTTAATAAGTCAGGTAGCTGTTTTAAGCTATAAAACCGATTAGCGGCATCTGGGTATTTGAGCCCGTAGCCTAATTCCCCAGTTTGGTGAAGCATTGTAATATCACTACGTTTAAGTACCCATGCCAATGCGGTACCGAGGCCTACATTATTGGTTAACAATACAGATTTATCAGCTAATTGGTGATGATATTTCGCAATCACCTCTTGCGGAGTATTATTACTGGCAATACGAGATGGGATCACATGCCCTACCGTTAAGCTAATTGCCACCGTACACACTGCGGCTAAATACCAAAACCGTTGCTTGAAAGAGACCAAGGCAACCAATAACCAAAAAATAAAGGCTCCCGCAGCTAACCATAATTTTTCACTTTCATCGGCCTGAAACACATTCAGTTTAGGGTAATAAGCAGAAACAATAATTCCCCCAGCAATAGCGCCACCAATTAGTGTGTTAATCAATGCATTCAAGCGAATAGGCAGTGTTTTTCTCTCAGTGAGAATTTTTTCAATGTAGGCCGCCATAAGAATGGCAATAGGTGCAATACAAGGCAAAATGTAGGTCAGTAATTTTCCTTTAGTGATACTGAAAAACACAAATGGCGCAATAAACCACATCAGAAAATAAATATGTAACCCTTTTTGCTGCCATGCGTGGCGTAGTGCGCCAAAAAGGTACCCCAGCCAAGGTAATACCGCAGCGAGTAAAATAGGGATATAAAACCAAAATGGGGACTTATTTTGTGCATTATTCGCCATAAAACGTTGAATATGCTCAACCCAGAAGAAATAGTTCCAGAAATCAGGCTCACGGCTGGCAATCACAAAAGCCCAAGGTAAGCACACGACAAAAGCAGTAAATAGCGAAACAAAAGAGAAAACAAACACTTCTTTGAATTGCTTAAAGTAGATGGCAGTTACTGAACACACCAGTAAAGGCAGCACTAAAACAAGAAAGCCTTTTGTTAATACGCCTAACCCACAGGCTACCCCCATCATCATGAAGGCGAATAATTTATGAGAGAAGTATTTTGTCGTTAACCCCCATTGAAAAAAGAAAATCACCATAGTGATAAATGCTGTCACGATGGGGTCAAGAATATTGTAGGTGCCGATGGTAAAGACCATCAACATTGAAAGATAAATAAACACCGCGTTGAAAGCGAGACGTGAGTTTTTCCAAGCCATTTTGGCACTGAGATACACAAATAGCCCACTGACTAATGTACTAAATACTACGCCAAGGCGAACAGAAATGTTATTTTCACCAAATAACATTTGGAAAATAGCCCCTACCCAATAACCAAAAATAGGCTTCTCAAAATAACGAATATCTAAAAGTTCAGGAACGCTCCAGTTATAACTAATAATTAATTCCCGACTAATTTCTGCATACCGCAGCTCATCCGGTTGCCACA
The DNA here is from genome assembly GCF_011045615.1 of Providencia sp. PROV004. NCBI lineage: Bacteria > Pseudomonadati > Pseudomonadota > Gammaproteobacteria > Enterobacterales > Morganellaceae > Providencia > Providencia sp. PROV004. The sequence goes on along the minus strand of NZ_CP042859.1, from coordinate 513,988 downwards.
ATAACCTACCGTTTAATGGTAAAAAATAGGTTACTAGGACAAAACCGAATAACAGGCACCATTTAAGGTAGGCAACTTTATTGTTTGCCATAATCATCTCATCTCAACCATTCTTGTTATTAATATTTAATAATTTTATTTAGTTCATTTGAAAAACACTTTCTTTTTATTTAGCTATTATCGTTATGGCAATTAAACCTCATTTAAACAAATCGAACGTTAGTTGGTAGAAAGGTCACTGTATATAAACAATCAATAAATGAATACTACAATTCATATACAAAAAGAGATAAGAATCAAATAATAAGACTGAGTGTTTAAAGAATAGTTCAGTATTTAAAAATAAGGTGAAAATTTAATTCGTTCTTAATATTAGTCATTAATACAAAAAAGTGTACGGCAGTTTATAAACAAAAACCGGTCAGGGTATTCACCATAACCGGTTATTATTCATACCAAGTAAAGCTATTTGGCCGCAGATAACGCTTGTTCAAGGTCGGCTAAAATATCATCAATATGTTCTATGCCAATTGATAAACGAATCATATCTCTGGAAACCCCGGCTTGTGCTAATTCTGCGTCATTGAGCTGGCGATGCGTCGTTGATGCAGGGTGGCAAGCTAGTGATTTAGCATCACCAATATTCACCAACCGCACAATCAGTTTCAAAGCGTCAATAAAGCGAGCTCCAGCTTCTTGGCCACCTTTAATACCAAACGACATAATACTGGCAGGTTTACCGTTCATATATTTCTGTGCTAAATGATGTTCAGGGTTGCTCGGTAGCCCTGCATATTTCACCCATTCCACTTGAGGGTGATTTTCGAGGTAATTCGCAACTTTTAGTGCATTTTCAGTATGTCTATCCATTCTTAACGCGAGAGTTTCTAACCCTTGTAGAATTAAAAACGCATTAAATGGTGACAATGCAGCACCCGTTCCGCGCAGTGGGGCAACACGGCAACGCGCAATAAAGGCAGCGGCGCCAAAATGTTCAGTATAGCTTACACCATGATAAGCCACGTCAGGCTCTATCAATAATGAAAAACGGTCTGGATACTCTGCCCATGGGAATTTACCTGAATCAATAACCATTCCACCCAGTGATGTACCATGGCCGCCAATATACTTAGTCAATGAATGAACCACGATATCCGCCCCATGTTCAAATGGGCGACATAAATATGGGGTCGCTACGGTATTATCGACAATCAAAGGCACACCATGGCGATGTGCAACTTCAGCGAGTGCAGCAATATCCACAATAAAACCCGCTGGGTTTGAAATTGACTCACAGAATACGGCTCGAGTCTTGTTATCAATAAGCGCTTCAAGCGCTGCTAAATCATCGTGCTCTGCAAAACGGGTTTCAATTCCTAAGCGTGGCAAAGCGTGGGCAAGTAAATTGTATGTTCCGCCATATAATTTTGCCACGGAAACAATGTTGTCCCCAGCTTGTGCGACTGTTTGAATCGCATAAGTAATTGCCGCCATTCCAGAAGCAACAGCCAACCCTGCCACACCGCCTTCAAGGGCAGCAACACGCTGCTCTAGAACATCATTCGTTGGGTTCATAATTCGCGTGTAAATGTTACCCGCGACTTTTAAATCGAAGAGATCAGCACCGTGCTGAGTGTCATCAAAAGCATAAGAAGTCGTTTGGTAAATCGGTACGGCAACAGACTTGGTTGTAGGATCAGGAGAGTAACCCGCGTGAATCGATAATGTTTCTAATTTCATTCGTTATCCTTGTTACGACACACTGGAAAAAATGCAATTGCCAGAGGAGGTTCATAATTATGTTGTTATGATTCTGTGATAACTCTAGATATTACCTAAGACGTCATATCGAGCAACTAATTGAACTTGAAATTATTTCACATAGATAGATACGACAATGGTGATTATCACCCTTTCAGCTTAAAAATTAGTTATATCAATGTCTATCCTTATAACCTATTTCGTATTGATATAAAAAAAGCCACAACCCATACAGGTCATGGCTTTGTTTCTTATATAACTTTATTTATAACTACAAGAAAGCGCCATAAATAACAGAAGTAATAGATGCTAACCCACAAATAAAGGTGAAAACTTGTGCAGGTTTTGACGTGCTAAATTTCTTCATCGCAGGAACAATATTCATCGACACAACAGGCAGAATAAACAGAATAGCGGCAATCATTGGCGCCCCCATCGTTTCAATCATGCCTAAAATACTTGGGTTACGAATAGTCACAATCCACGTTGTAATCACAATAAACAGCATGGATGCCATTTCAATTTTCTTTACAGAAAAAGAAGAACGAGACTTAATTAACCCAACTAAACCTTCGTGAGCCCCTAAGAAGTGGCCAAAGTAACTCGATACAATCGCAGCAAAGGCAACAATCGGCCCTAAATAAGACAAGATTGGCGATGGATTGATATTTGCGATATGTGATAACACACTGATATTTTGTTCTTTAGCAACAGCAAGTTCAGCTGGGCTTAATGATAGCACCACAGAGAAAACAAAAAACATTACAAAGCCAGTCAGCATTAATGCGGCCCCGCCAGTGATCATATCTGTTTTCACAATAGCATTATTGCCGAATTGTTGGCGCTGGTCTTTGGTGAATTGGCTGATGATTGGGCTATGGTTAAATGAAAATACGATAAGGGGGATCGCCATCCAAACAACCACTGGCATTGAACTCCAGTCTGGTGCCACCTCTAGCATTGACATATTCCATTCAGGAATTAAATACAATGATAAAGCTAATAAAATGAAGACCAAAGGGTAAACCATTAGAGACGTGAGCTTTAACATCAGGTCACGACCAAATACCACCCCAGCAGTCATTGCAGCAATCAGCACGCCAGACAATAACCATCGTGGTAGTGGATCTATACCTAGTTGATTGACAAGAAACGAATCAACCGTATTTGTAATACCCACACCGTAAATCAATACGATAGGGTAAATAGCAAAAAAATAGGCAAAGGTAATAATATTTGCGCCTATTTTACCAAAATGCTCTTCGACCGTGTCGGTAATATCCGCATTTGGATTTTTTGAAGATAAAACAAAGCGAGCTAACCCTTTATGGGCCAGCCAAATCATTGGAGTGGCAATTATTGCCAATACGACTAATGGCCAAAACCCCCCGGCACCGGCTTTAATTGGCAGGAATAGAACACCTGCGCCAACAGCGGTTCCAAATAAAGAAAGTACCCAAGTAAAATCCTTATAGGTCCACTTACTGGCAGGTTTATCTACTGCGACTACTGCTTTTTCAATTGTGCTCATCTTGTGTTCTTCATCATTAACGTTATTAAAATAAGATGTGCAGATTTTGCATTAAATGAGCAGTAGTACCTAATTTAATTACGCTATTTTTTTCAACTTTTTGGTGTAGATCTCGTTAATAACGTAAAAAAACAAATGCCACGTAATTATTCTGTAAATAAATAATTTCGCAATTAATTAAAAGAGTAAATTTTAGATATAAAGTATTTAATTTTTAATTCGAGAAAGGGCTGAATGATTCATTCAGCCCTTTTTTTATCTGAGAAACTGAAGTTTTACAGATAGACAGGCACTAATATTTCTGTCGCAATCACGACCACAACCAATCCAACTAATACTGGAATGGACGTTCTTTTCACCACTTCGAACGGAGAGATTTTAGCCATACCAGACACGGCCACGACAACCCCTGATACAGGCGATAAAGTCCGACCTAAGTTAGAGGCTTGCAGCATTGGGATCACTAAGTAAGCCGGATTGACCCCCATTTGTTTTGCTAAGTGAGGAATTAGCTCAACGAATGCATAGAATGGTGCATTACCCGACCCCGTTGTCATCGCGGCTAACATCGTGATCACCACCAGTGCGATCATCATCACTATAGCGCCTGAACCGAATGATTGAGCAAGGTCAATTAGCCCTTTAATAAAGCCAATGGTGCTTAAACCTTGTGCAAACACCCCTGCTGCCACTAATAACATCACGACCGTTGCAAATGCTTCTGCCATGCCTTTATAACAAACTTCTAAGCCACTATAGACGTGTTTAGCGCTGAAACTGCGAATAAATTCAATGACTGCTGCCAAAATAATACAGCCAACAATAATAGTAACAATATGCAATTCAGGCGCCCATTTGCCATCAAACACTAAAACACCAATAATCGGTGTGAAAGGTAAAATAGCGTAGAAAGCAGGTGCATGAGTTTTAATTTCATTAACATCTAACATTTCAGTTGTGACATTTTCTTTTCTGTCGAGATAACGCTGCCAGAAAAAGTGGGCGATTGACATGGCCACAATTGCCGCGATAGAAATCGGTAAAGTTGTTTTAAATGCAAAGTCGATTAATGGCATTTCGGCTGCTTTTGCCGCTAAGATAACATCACCAGACGTTGGCGCTAAAATAATTGCCGCTGGTGACGCACAGATTGCCGCAGCTGCACCACGACTGATCCCGACATTCACCATGACAGGGAATAGCGTCGCCATCAGTAATACCCCAAGGCCAGTTGCAGAGGAAACGGCTAGCGACATCAAACATGCCACAATATAAGCAGCAACCATCAACAAATAAGGTGAATTGATCATTTTTAATGGTTTAGATGCGATTTTCACTACGACATCATTCGCCCCAATATGAGTCATATAAGATGCAAACCCACATAGCACCATGATCATCATCCCAAGGTCGCCACCACGGCTCATTAATAGGAATTTTATGTATTCCAAAATATCTGTTACACGCCACCCCGTCGTCGGAACAGAACCTGGTAAAATACTTTTTCCCATAATAGCGGTAATGATCAGAAGTAAAATACCCCCGGTCATTAACACTCCCGTTGCGGAATATCCTTTTATGATATAACGCCCAACTCCAATGGCGACAATAACGCCGATTAAGAGCTCAATCATTTATTTCTCCTGCCTGTCTTATTTTGTAATTATAAAAAAATTACTCTGCCTAATTATTAAGCAAAATTCACTGACAATGATCATGTCAGCAGATGATTTTTAATATAGAAATGCGTTAAAACACAAGAGAAATAAATAAAAAATCTATTTTAGCTACCCATTTACAGCTGATAGCCCCAAATATTAATAAAGAATAGGAAAATCAGCTTTGTTTAGCTATGCAATGTTTTTCACATTAAAGAGGAAAATTGATTAACTAAATAACTCATAAATCATATCACCAAAAAAACCGCGATATTGCAGATAACGAATTTGCTTACTTTTTTCTTTAAAATCTTTAGGAATACTATCCCCAAACTTCTTACTGCGCACCCATGCAGCCTTTTCAAACCAATCTATATCTAAAGTAGCAAAATGCTTTTCCACAATCGTTTCAGGAAAACCTTTCTGCCGCATTTCTTGTTTTATCCGCAATGGGCCGTATCCCTTGCGCAGATAACCTTGCATTAATAGCCCTGCAACACGGTCATCATCAAGAAAATGTTGCTCACTTAACCGCTCAAGCACCAATTCAATTAAAGGCTCGTCAATAATGCCTTCATTTTTTTCATACATACGCCGTTTCATACGGGCAAATAGCTCAGCTTTACCGTAATCACGGCGGGAAAGCATAAATAAGGCATATTGGTAAAGCTCGGATTCATTCATGGCGTTAAACTTTCATCATTAAATTGGGCGCATTGCGCGCCCAGTCTAACATAAACCTTTGTACTCTACGTTGCATGTAGGCGACAAGCGAAGACAGACCGATGAGCATACATAAGTATTTGATTCGGCTGGCTAAGTGCAGTCAACACCCATGCAGCTTGAAGTATGACGAGTTAGTGAACTTGAGTACCACTTAGCAGTTTATATATCGTATCCGGAGTATAGCTGCCGTCTTGGAAATAAATTGTCCAGTCCGTAATATCATCACGTGTTAATGGATAAACTTCCCCTTCTTGCATATTTTGCACATAAAAAGGATGGTTTATTAAGCGCCCTTCAAATTGGTCACCATGCCAAGAAACAGGTTCAAACCACATATGTTCATGACCATCGAAATCTTCTTCCGCATCATGGTAGCCAATACCGCATTTCACTAAAAAGCGCCATTCAGAATCTTCAGCTTCCTCGTTTTTACCAAGGAATTTGGCAAAAAAGCCTTTCTTCTGAGCGACCTGTTTTGGCCCATAGTTATCTAACATATGGGTGAAATATTCCCAACGCAATTTAGCTTTACGCGACATATCTGCTGTTTCTTCATCGGTGCGCATAAACATCATGGCGTTTTGATCTTCAAAACCTTCAAAGAAACTTTCTAATACTGGGTTTTCTTGTGTCACACGGAACAGCATAGCGGATGGGTGTTGATGAGATTCATCTCTATCATGCCAATCCCCCATAAAACGCTCTGATGATGTATCTCCAAACTCGAAGTTCATCTCTTCTAGTGGTTTTAAGTCATCAATTGGGGTTGATTTCCCTACATGCAGCAGCCCTTCTTCAAACGGTACTGCAACTAAATACTCATAGCCCGTTTGGGTTTGTCCAATAAAAATGGGCTCATTAAACACGATTTTCCCGTGAGTAATGCTGTTATTCACGAAGCTCCAAAACAGTTCGGGAATACCATAATAAGAAGCAATCGGGTGCGGTATAATAATTTCCGCTTCCGACAAACCACAACGTGCCAAACCGTGCGTGTGGAACCAATACATAGTCGGAGCACGCTCTTCTTCCGGCTTGTCTTCGTTATCTTCTTGGTCATAAATAGCATGAACAACATACAAAGAATCAATGCTTGGCATCAAATCATCAATGAGTTGGAAATTAAGCCACTCACGAGTAAACACTTTCCCTGCGGCAGAAATATCCAAGCCCAGTAATAGATCGGGCACCAAGATTTGAATAACCTTTAGCTGCTGCAGATAATTGACTAATGGTTGCCCTTGAAATAAGCACTCAACAATTACCGCTTGAGGGGCTGCACTTGCTTCTGCATACAACTCAGGGCTGATTGGGTCAGTGGCAAAATAAGGGTTGATGGTATATTCAGGGTCGCTATCCACTAAAGCGATATAAAAACGTAATTCTTCTTCATCTTTTTTACAGCTAAAGAAAAAACCGCCATCCTCTGGAATGTAATCTATCTCACCCTCGGTGAAATAAGTTTGTTCTTCTAAACGCTGCTCAAGTAATAAAGACGTCAGCTCAGAACCAGGAATAGCAACCATCATTGATGCTTCTTTCTCGCCCTCACCTGCTGCGGTATCAAGGTAGTGTTGTTTATTATTCATTTTCAGACCTATTAATAAGTGACTGTGGCGAGGATATCAGCTTATATTCATTAAGAATATTGTGATTATTCTTAACAAACTGAGATTGTGATTTGATCCTTCGTATTGCAACTAAGTTAACAAATAATCATTATTCGACAATCAGTTATTCTACTTTTCATACGGTATTGACTGAGGCACAATAATGCTCTTTCTTTAATTTGCTTTATATTGATGAAGCAAAAAGTTCTATTTCAATAAAGGTAATTCAAATATGGCTGATTTAACCAAAGCACAAAAAGAATATGTCGATGATCTCGCAATGCAACGCGTTTTCGATATGAATAGCGATGAAGTGTTGGTCAACGCCTTAGAAGAAAAAATTCACCAAATGGAAGACCATTTGAAAGCCTATTTTCATGAGCGTGTTAAGTTTCATCAGCAAACTAAAAAATAGCCTTTTGCCTGCTCCGTGCCGGTATTGTTTATTATATCGGCACCTGCCCTATCCCTTTCATACAACCATTTTAAATGAATAATAAACGCGCATTTATTTAGCTCAATTTACCAACAAAAAAGCATTAAGCGCCATCTAAAAATGAATTTCTAATGATAGAATTCTAATCATCACTGTACGACTAATAACAATTTATCTATTACACTCCTTTATTGTCCAAATATTGAGCCTATTTTATGAAACGCATTCAATTCAGTACTGCACTGATCCTTTCTTCTATTATGAGCATGTCTGTGAGCTTTGCCGATAGCGATCGTCCATTATTTTCAGTCTCTGTAAGTGAATCTGGAGTACCACAAAATAATAGCGAAGGCGGCATTACTCGTTCTTCTACCACAGAGTCACGAGTACTGCCGATTTGGGGCGATGAGGCCCGCGCTCGAGGGTATGATTTACCGGAACCTTTTGGAGCAAGCTATGGTTATATGAATATGCGCCAAGATATTGTTGTTGATAAAATTGGTTTTATCACACCTGAAAGTCCTGAGTTTTCAGATGCATTACATATTGAAGCTGGGCATACACGTCAAAAAAGTGAAACTCATACCTTAAAATTAGATTCTTGGGTTTTTCCATTTTTAAATATCTATGGGCTTTATGGCCATACAAAAGGTAAGTCTCATACTACGTTAAAAGGTGGGAATATTGATTTTGGTGGTGGATTCGTTATGCCATTAGACCCTATTTTAAAAGGTCAACCTTTTGATTTAGATTTCAAAGGTAAAACATATGGTGCTGGTTTTACCTTAGCTGGGGGCTATAACGACTTTTTCACAACGTTAGATTTAAACTATACAAAAACTGACCTTGATATTCTTGATGGTGATATCAAGGCGCTAATCATTTCCCCTCGAATTGGTTATACATTTACTTTCGACCCTTTAATTGATGGGCAAGGTAATACCAAAGTTCAAGTTTGGACTGGGGCAATGTATCAAGATATTACTCAACGTTTTAAAGGTGATATCAGTAAACTCAATTTACCTGGCAAATTTCAAGATATCATAAATTCAATGGATGAGCCGGGGATGAAATTTGATGTAAAACAACACCTTGCTCATAAATGGAATAATACTGTCGGTGCTCGTGTCGAGTTTACGCGTAATTTTAATGTACTCACTGAATTCGGTTTTAATAACCGTAATACCTTCTTTGTATCTGGAGAATTCCGTTTTTAATGTGGCATTCGGCAATTATTCAAAGGCTGGTCTTGCTCAGCCTTTTTATTATTTTTCCTGCTAAAGCTGATTTTCTTCCTGACCGCCAGCAAATCGATGGCTGGCTAAACGATCTCGGTGGGGAAAATAGCTTTGATGAAAGTAAAACTGTAGATTGGGGCATATTACCAGGGCCATTTTATACCCCCGAAATGGGCATTGGTATTGGCACCGCACTGGTTGGTTTATATCGAATAGATAAAGAAGATAAACAAACCCAGCCATCTTCTATTGGCTTAAGCGGTTTTGCGTCGTCGACCGGCGCATTTGGCTTAAATTTTACCAATTATAATTTTATTGATAACGACCAGTGGCGGTTATTTGTTTCCGGCACCATTAACAATATTCCCACTTATTATTGGGGTAAGGGATATTCTGCAGGGAAAAACGATCACAATAAAGAAAAGTACCATTCTCAAGAGTTCCAAATAACTCCAAGAGCCTTATACCAACTGACTGATTCTACTTATGTAGGGCTCGGTTGGAACTTCTCATCAATCAATGCCAGCGATCCTGATGATGGTGCGAAACAGTATTTCTCCAAGTCAATTGGGGGCCGTTCGGTGTTAAATTCAGGCATCAGTGCATATTACAGCTATGACACACGAGATTTTCTACCCAATGCCTATCATGGGCAAACTTTTGAGGCTGTTTATACTTATTTTACACCTAACCTTGGTAGCGATACACGCTTCCAAACCACCCAATTACAATATGCCTATTACCATACCTTAGCCGAAGAGACTGTTATTGCATTCGACAATTATGCAAGGTTTTCAAGCGGAAATGTACCGTGGAACCAGCTATCATTACTCGGTAATGGCAACCGTATGCGCGGGTATTACGAAGGCCGTTATCGTGATAACAATATATTCACCAGCCAAATAGAACTCCGCCATAAACTCGATTGGCGCCATGGCGTTGTTGGTTGGTTAGGCACAGGAACCATGAGCGATACTGCGTCCGAATTAGGTCAAGGGCATTGGTTGCCCACCGTAGGTGTTGGCTACCGTTTTGAATTTAAACCAAGAATGAATGTTCGCTTGGATTTAGGTGTCGGCCGCAACAGTACCGGGGTGTATTTTCAGGTTGGGGAGGCATTTTAATGTTCAAATGGGTTCTGGCAATGGGGATTGCGCTTTTATTAGCCGCCTGCCAAAGTCATGACAAACTGGAATTGCCTGCCATTGAGCCTGTAATTACCCCCTATACTTTTGAAGCGGCCTCACAAGCTTGGCCTGTGGTTGCTTCCTTAGCTCCTCCACAAGGTTTGCGCGCTTGCTGCGCTTTTGGCTACAACTTGCAAGCTGAACTGTGGGGATTACCTGTCCCGTTTTACACTATCGATAATATCGTTGAAGCAGATAGCCTCGGTGAACATCATTATAATGACAGCTTTTTAGGTGCCTCTGCTGCATTAATGGGGCTCAGTAATGAAAAAATAGGCTTACTCTATACAGATAAAAGCGGGTTTATTGATATTTCCCATGTCAGAGATACTGCAGATTATACTTTTTACTTATTTAGCCAAATTTACCCACGCCTTGGTCAACAATGGTCGCTGTCACTTAGTGAAGAGTTAGCGGATAGACAAATTCATTTCAGTGCATTTGAACCACCACAATCTGCCAAACAACGTTATACCCTAAGCGCCTACTTAGCCGCAAAATTGGCTTTCCAGCTCGCGGTATGGCATGAAATTGCCCAGTGGTATGGTTATCAATCTGTACCAGGATTTTCCGAAGGGATTTCCGCATTTTCCCCTGAAGACCTGTACTCAAATTTACTTGGTTCCCGTCTTGCCTTAACTTTGATACTACAAGGCCGAGCAGACTCTTTAGCCACTTATTCTCAATCAATGGAAAATATTCTTCCACTGGCACTTCACCAGCTCGGTAGCAAAGATAGAAAAACCACGCGAAAAATATTTGATAGCGTTGATGGTTTATGGTGGAACAGTTACCGTAGAGTTCCGGAGAAATTTCTTGTTTTAATAAGAGATTACCAAACAAGTGACCAACGTTACCCTCTGATGCCTCCACAAATTATGCCGTCTGAAGGCTTATTTTTAACGTTGCCTGATCGCTATCTCAAATATGATTTGTCATTGCTCGCACAACTGCGTTTGCTCCCTACTGATGATATGAAACTGCTCCCCAAACCAACTTCTTATTGGACGGTGTCAGATTTTCAACAGCTAGCGGACGATGCGAAACAACAAGATTTACTGCAACAAATTTTAAAACCTTAAAAGACCTATTTATGATATCCATATTAATCACTCAATAAATCTTTGCCCTGACATTACCGTACTTAAAATTTAAGCTAAATATCACTTTTTACTCATTTACAGATAATAATTTTATTTCACTTTTGTCACCTCGATAGGCTTTAATAAAACGATGGAGATCTCATTTTGGTTAAAAAACAGCCTATCAACTGCTTGTTTTTCAGACAAAATAACCCTGTAATAACTACATGAACTGTATGTTTTTTACTCAAATTTAACTTAAGTTAAGCTCAGTCACCACAAAAATGAACAGTTTAATTTATTATTCTTCATATGAAAATATACCAATAGAAACTTTATACCAATTAAAATCAGTAAATTCATAATAATATAAAAAAGTCTACAAAATAATACAGAAATTTCCCTAATGTCACCCGGATAAATGTAGCTCGTAAAAAATTAATCTGCTAATATTCGCTCGAATTTTGTTCAGAGATACTTAGGAGAAGCAAATGCCCTCTCGAACGATGAGGACAAACGCCGTCTTCGCTTTCTTATTTTTACTTTTATTTTCGAGCCTGAGTATGGGCTCCACCAGTACCAGCACAATGCTCAATAAAGAGTATACTAATAAAACTGTGCAACAGAATGTAAGTCAGGCTAAAACCTCACTCCCTGATTTACGTAAATACCCTTCTGGTACACCTCGAAAGAAAGCATTTTTGAAAACGGTTGTCCCTGTTATAGAAAAAGTGAATAAGCAGATCATGGCTGAACGTACTTGGTTGTTATCAGTACGGGCTAACAAGAAGTGGAGCGCCCAAGAATTGCGCCGTCTTGAGCAAATCTGTAATAGTTATGGTATGAAGTGTAGTAACCCAAAACGTTTAAATTGGGACAAACTATTGAGTCGTGTCGACATCATGCCAACGCACTTAGTTGCAACACAAGCAGCAACAGAGTCTGGCTGGGGGACTTCACAACTTGCTCTGCAAAACGGTAATTTATTTGGTATGCGCTGCGGTAGCGGCTGCCAAACTAAGAAAGGTAAAGTCAAAGGCTATTCTTCCTATACTTCTGTAGAAGATACTGTGACTGCTTATATGAAGAACATGAATACCCATAATGCTTATGAGTCACTGCGTACTTCACGAGCAAAGCAACGCCTATCAAAAGATGAGCTAGATACTAAAAAGCTAATCAATGATATGAAAGGGTACTCAGAGTTAGGTTCAACCTATAACCGCTATTTACAAGAGATGTACGCGAGTAATGAAGAATTGATTACACAAGCTCAACAAAGAGCAGCCACTCGCATTTAATTTTGTATCACCAGGTACAAGACATAAAAAAAATCCACTTCGTTAAGTGGATTTTTTTATTGTTTTTTAGATTGACTCTATTGCTCTAAATAGTTCGAATGGTGGCGAGGTGGCAAGAGAGGCTCCCTACAGCCAATTAAATGCATTACTTGTTTTTTTGATGGTTTTTATTCGTTATTTTAGATTGACTCTATTGCTCTAAATAGTTCGAATGGTGGCGAGGCGGCAAGAGAGGGCCCCTACTACCAATCAAATGCATTACTTGTTTTTTGATGGTTTTTATTCATTATTTTAGATTGGCGCTATTGCTCTAAATAGTTCGAATGGTGGCGAGGCGGCAAGAGAGGCTCCCTACAGCCAATTAAATGCATTACTTGTTTTTTTGATGGTTTTTATTCGTTATTTTAGATTGACTCTATTGCTCTAAATAGTTCGAATGGTGGCGAGGCGGCAAGAGAGGGCCCCTACTACCAATCAAATGCATTACTTGTTTTTTGATGATTTTTATTCATTATTTTAGATTGGCGCTATTGCTCTAAATAGTTCGAGTGGTGGCGAGGCGGCAAGAGAGGCTATCCCTAGGAGCATACATAAGTATGTGACTAGGGTAGCTGAACGTAGCCAACAAAGTCACCGCTCGAAATATGACGAGCAATATTCTGATTGCATAGAAAAAGAGATCAAATATCATATACCCTCACCTTCTAACAAAATAATTAACATCTTTGAGTCTAATATGAATTTCTTCTCTTTTGAGTTTCTTGGCTCTTTCTTAATTTTTTTTCTTATTTATTGGGGTTGTCAGCCCAGTGCAAAACTACAGAATGGCTTATTAATCACTGCTAGCTATTTTTTTGTTTATTCATTTAGCCCTGACTTTGCTTATATTTTATTTAGCTACACACTGATCATTTATTTGCTTACCAATGTGGCAACTAATTGGCTCTCTAGTCGATGGATATACGGTATTCTTACCGCCGTCATTATTGTTTTCTTTACCACCTTTAAATATTACTCATTCTTTCAAGAGACTATCCAACAAACACTCGACAAATTTGGTTTTAGTGTTGGTCTTCCTATATTGGAAATACTCGCACCTCTTGGCCTCTCCTTTTATGTATTCCACTCGGTAAGCTATACGGTATCGGTTTGTCGCAAAGAAATTCCCAAAGCCGATTTCTTTGACGTGACACTATACCTTGCATTTTTTCCCAGCATCGTTGCGGGGCCAATCAATCGTGCGAAGAACTTTCTTCCTCAAATACAAGCTGAAAGCCGTGAGGTTTTAGATCCTCGAAAAGCCATATTGCTTATATCATTAGCACTGGTGAAATTGTTTTTATTTAGCTCTTACTTATCTGAAAATTTTGTAAACCCTGTCTTTGATGCCCCTGTGGGTTACAGTGCGGGAGAGATTCTAATAGCAACCTATGCGTATGCTTGGAATATTTACTTTAACTTCTCTGGTTATACCAATCTGGTGACAGGCATCGCGTTATTATTAGGGTTTAGAGTTCCTGTTAACTTTAATGCGCCTTATTTAGCTGCAAATTTAAAAGAGTTTTGGGCTCGCTGGCATATCAGCTTATCAACCTTTATTCGCGACTACATTTATATTCCCCTTGGCGGTAACCGCAAAGGTTTTAGTCGTATGAATACTAATGTATTCCTTGCTATGGTCATTTCAGGGTTATGGCACGGTGCTGCAATGACATTTGTGGTATGGGGAGCCATTCATGGATTAGGGATTGTATTGCTCAATCTTAAGAATTTATGCATGGAAAAATTAGGATGGACTCAAGTGATCCCTAATAAAACATTATCAGTTTGGGTGTCGCGCATTATTACTTTCCATTTTGTCTGCTTTGCGTGGATTTTCTTCCGTAGTGCCTCATTTGATGATGCACTGCTAATAGTAAATCAAATCACTGCACCTGGTTTTATCGCTTCTATTAATGCAAGCTTGGGGCTATTAGTCGCATTTTGGCTACTACTGATTACCTACCCTTATTTTGTACAAGCCTACCATTATGTAGCGAAAAAATACCAAACTATTCCTTGGTATTATTACCCTATTCCGCTCGCGATTATTCTAACCATTATGTTTATGCTTTCTCCTTCAGGTATGCCGGGGTTTATTTATGCTAACTTCTGAGTTTAAAAATACCCTCATCAAGGTTGGGCAGATTTTATTTATTGTCCTCGTTGCCGGCCTATTATTAATTTGGTTGAATCAAAGCTCACTAGAACGATTTTGGCAGCAGAAATATCACCAAGATACCCCATGGGCAAAAATGGCGGGGAATCCTATCTGGGATTATGGAGCTTATTTACATGATGGTGCACTTGAAGCGGGAAGCCTATTTACTTACTACGCATCAGGGCAAAAAGCACAAGAAGACAAGCAAGCGGCAAAAATCGCATTGGCTAATAAAGACAAAACACTCAGTTTTCCCACCGAGTTTCAAGTTGGCCTTCATTTTGTGAATGGCTATATTTATCCAGCTGAAAGCTTATCGATTACCTTCCCTGAACGCCTGAAACGACCACAAGCTAGGGAGAAAAACCCCAAAATTAACTTTGGTGGTTTTACTATCAAAAAAGATCAGCCAATCGTGCCAAAACATGTAGCCAATATTGAAAAAGGCCAACAAGTCCTGTTTGCGGGGGACTCCATGATGCAAGGTGTTGCTCCACATGTTAAAAACATGCTCTTGAAAAAATATAATATTGATAGCATTAATCTAAGCAAACAAAGTACAGGATTAGCATATCCACGCTTTTTCAATTGGCCACAAACCATTGCCAAGGCATTGAATGATAACCCGAACATTAAGGTTCTCGTCGTTTTTTTAGGACCTAATGACCCTTGGGATATGCCACCACAAACGGGTTATAAATACGTCAAATTTAAAAGTGAAGATTGGGAAAAAGTGTACCGTGAACGGATTAGTGATATAATATCGACCGCTCGCCAGCACAATGTTGATGTTATTTGGGTTGGCCCCCCTAATATGCGTAAAAATACGCTCTCCGATGGTATGAAATTCTTGAGTAGCCTCTACCAATCTGAAGTTGAGGATAACGGCGAAATTTACTTTTCTGTTAATGATGTCTTTAAATATAAAGGCGATACCTATTCTGACTATATCGGTGATGCAAGCAGTACAATTAAATTGCGAAGTGGTGACGGGATCCATTTCAGCGGAAAAGGCCAACAATTGATTGCTGAAAAAGTATTCTCACTCATTCATTTCGAAGAAGAGGAAGAAAAGGAACCTCATGAAACTGAACAAACTGTGTCAAGCTAAGTCCAAAATATTGGCGGGTAGCGTGATTGCGCTTTTATCGCTGGGCTTATTGTCTTGCCAGAACACATCAGACAAAACACGTACGACTAGCCTACCCAAAGGCCAGTCTGCGGTTGCACAAGGGCAGTTGATCAATAACGCAGAGCCTAATTTGCCACTGCTGGCGAAAAAGCTACGCCAAGGCAGCCAACAAGTGCACATCGTCCAAATTGGTGATTCACACACCGCTGCTGACTTTTTCAGTGGCAATTTGAGAACCTTGTTCCAGCAACGCTATGGGGATGCGGGCCCAGGCTTCATTCCACCTATTTCAGTACCGGGACAACGTACCGCAACCATTAACCGTATGAGTGAAAAGAAAGAGTGGTCTCTGGCTTCAAGCCGTAAAGATGAGCGCTTTGACTACCCACTTGGTGGGCTAATTGCCGAACCACAAGCTGCCAACAGCAAAGTGGTGCTTAAGCCTTTACAGCCGGCGCTAGGGGCTTACCAGCTACAAACTCTCTATCAAAGCGCAGGAGATTCACAAATGCGTGTCGCTCCAGCTGTTTCCCCCAGCGTTGCATTACCCGCCACGGGGAACCAGTGGGTCTTTTCATCCCCTGTAAATACCCAACTTCCTGCTCAGGTTACTGTTAATAAAGGTAATGGGTTAAAAATCGGTGGGTGGTTAGTGCGTTCGCAAAAACCAGGGGTGATGCTTTCAGCGCTTGGGCTCAATGGTGCAACATTGAGTATGGCTGATAAATGGCAGCCACAGTGGAGCGAAACTTTAGCGCAAATGTCGCCTGATATGGTGATTCTAGCTTATGGAACCAATGAAGCGTTTAATGATACGTTAGATTTAGCCGCTTATGAGCAAAATTTACGTGCCAAAATCCGCTTAATTCGCCAACAAATGCCCAACAGCGTTATTTTACTTATCGGCCCGAATGATTCACTTAAATTTAATAATGCAGCGAGTTGCCAAGCACAAATGCCAGTAAATTTAACGAGTGTGATTCAAATTCAAAAGACGGTTGCTGCTCAGGAAAATACGTTATTTTGGGACTGGCAAGCCTTTATGG
The DNA here is from genome assembly GCF_011045615.1 of Providencia sp. PROV004. Taxonomy (NCBI): domain Bacteria; kingdom Pseudomonadati; phylum Pseudomonadota; class Gammaproteobacteria; order Enterobacterales; family Morganellaceae; genus Providencia; species Providencia sp. PROV004. The sequence goes on along the minus strand of NZ_CP042859.1, from coordinate 497,080 downwards.
GTGGCCCTTGTTCAATTCGCACATGGGCAGCGCAAGATTTAGCCCGCCCAGATAATGTTCACCTTTCTGTTGAAGGGTACAAAAAGAGTGCTCAAGGTTTATATAGTCAGTTAAGCCAAATATTGAATTAATTACTGACTCAATGCACGATAAGGCAGAGGTATTTTCAACGTACCCTGCCTTTTTATTGACTACTATTTTTAATATTTATCGCCTAATAGTGGCTATTTCACTTTAGCTTTTTTCTTACTTATCTTTTTGTCACTCTAAAAATCCAATTCCAATTTTAAAGCTAAAATAATTATTTCAAATAAAAACAACAAATTAAAAACGTCACTCTCGGAATACTACTGACTAATTTCGAATTTATTTTTCCTTCTAAAAAACATAAAAAATCGTGACCATTAATTAAATCAATATACACCGCATAAAATTAGTATCCCTGCGTCCCTTCTAGTAAACCACATCGCATACGCTGAGGTTTATAAAGCAAGGAGGTAATGACAAACCGCTTTTCATCTTATGCAAGCTCAGGGTTTGTTGTTAAAAAATGGAAACCGTGAACAATTCTTTGACACAACCAGAATAATTTTACGGTAGTAATCGTAGGTAATATTTATTTAGGTTCAAAAATGTCGACTAATTTCTGTGTAAAATCGTTTCATACCTATATTGAAACCCTATCAAATAAAATAAAAAATAGCTTTTATCTAACTCACTCCCTACTCTTTAAACTGAGCTCGGGTGAAATTGACATGCGAATAGAAGAAGGCCCATGGCAAAAACTGACAGCCTCAGATATTTGTTTTCTTCCTAAAGGAGTATCAATTGAGATAATTAATCGTGATAGTCAAAATCTGCTAGCTGTAGATGTACTTCCAATGACCACAGATATGTTAAAATCCTTTTATCAACAACAATCTGCATTATTTATTAATAAGAAAAAAACTTCATCAGTTAGTCAAATCTGTTGTACTAACTTACAAGAAAACCCAATTATTGAAAATGTATTTAACTCTGCCATTAAAGAAGTTAACTCACCTACCAACCATAATATTATTCATATTCATTTAAATTTTATTCTGTCATTTTTTTTACTGGTGAATGAATTTACCCCTACATTATATGCATCAATAAATATTTCGATAAAAGATAAAGTATATGACTTAATTTTTCATAGTGCGGGTAAGCAATGCCATACTCTAGATACTATCGCGAAAAAACTTCATATGAGTTCTTCAACACTTAAACGACGACTGGCCAGTGAATATACCAGTTTTTCCAAAATTAGCTTAATGTCGCGAATGAATAAAGCGATGATATTATCGAAAACAGAAAATATGCCTATGTCACGTATTGCTCAAGAAGTTGGCTATGATGATATTCCTTATTTTTTACTGGCATTTAAAAATTTTCACGCACAATCCGCAGCAACATTTTCGCTCTTCAAATAGTTTATAATTTAAAATGTTAAGCCTCATCATTTATTATGATGAGGCTTAACGATATTGTCTAAAATCTCTTCACTAGAAATTGTGATTATCAATATCTATTTGAGATATCGTATTATCAACTACTGGAATATCTGTTAGCATCACCACGTTACTTTCTACTGGTGTCGATGCAGGGATTATTGATGCATCTGGCAGGGTTGAATCTATCGTAATTTTGCCTGTAATTTTCTTATCACTAAAATTACCCGCAACATCTTTCACTTCAAGAGTATATTGATAGGAACCATCAGTCAGTGGGTTAGTGACCGGAATTGTCCATTGACCCTTTTTATCGGCATTTACATGATAAGTCTTCTCATCGATAGTGAGCTCAACGAAAGCACCAGCTTCGGTCATTCCACTGAATTTTGGCTTGTTATCGTTGGTAAGATTATCACCTTTTGTACCGGTATCGGTCGTCTCATCTAATTGCCCAGAAAGTTCAGGCGCCTTGGTATCAATGGTGATGTTGTCAACGACACTTTTTTTATTACCCGCGCTATCTTTCACTTCAAGAATATATTTATAGGAACCATCTGGCAGTGGATTAGTGACCGGAATTGTCCATTGACCGTTTTTATCCGCCGCCCCGGTATAACTCTCATTCGCAATCTTTAGCTCAACGAAAGCATTAGATTCTGTCGTCCCACTGAAGGTTGGTGTTTTATGGTTAGTGAAACCACTGTTTGAGATCCCTGTATCTGATGTAGTATCTAACCCACCCTCCAGTACATCAGGCGGTGTTGTATCGATAATAATCTTACCCCTTAAGCTTTTAGTTCCTTTATGCCCAACAGCATCTTTCATCTCTACTTTATAAATATAGGTGTCCTCTGTCAGTGACGATGGAAGTGTGAATTTCCACTGACCTTTTTCATCAACCTTAATATCCTTATAAACATGCTCACCCACTATTAACTGTAGGACCACACCTGGCTCTGCTGAACCACAAAAAGTGGGTTTTGTGATATTTGTTACGCAATCCAATTGATAAGTATTATCTTTAGAATTACCAACACCACCATCAAGAGTATCTGGAGCAATTGTATCCACCTTGATAGTGCCTTGTAGCATCAAATCATTATTTAGATTACCCGCACTATCTTCTACCCTTGCCTGATAGGTATATTCCCCGTCTTTCAATGCACTTGCTGAAGGTAATGTAAATGCCCAACTCCCCTTTTCGTCTGCAATAATTGTCTGAGAAAAATGAGTGCTATCTAAAGGAGACTTTATATTGAGTAAAACTCGTGCAAAGGGATCACTATGTCCACTAAAATCAGGTATATTCGCATCAGTGAGAACATGCTCTTTAGCAACACCATCTCGTGCATCAATCACACCACCTGTTAATACCTTCGGGGCAGTGGTATCAATCTGAAATCTACCATGTTTCTGGCCACTAATTCCATGCACCTTATCTTCCACAGCTATTGTATAACCGTATGATCCTTCTTCGAATTTTACTTTTTCATCTATCACCCATACGCCATTTTCATCTGCTTTGGCATTGTATGAATGAGTTAAGTTATTATCAAAAATCAATCGGATAGAAGCATGAGGCTCCGTTTTTCCACTAAACTTCGGTGTTTTTATATTGGTAATATTATCGCCTTTAATACCGGTATCATCATTATCATCTAATCCCCAGGTTATTTCAGGCGTCGTTTTAATTGTTAAGCTACCTTGTAATTTATCTTTCTCTGCACTCATTTTCCCTAATACATTTTCAACCGTAATATTGTAAACATATTGGCCGTCAGCTGGCATTTGAGAGGCAAGTGGTTTGAATTGCCAATTCCCTGTCTTATCCGCTTTTGCAGATTCATGTATAGCTTCTTGTCCTTTAGACAACGTAAAATGTACGGTAGAATTAGGTTGAGTTTTGCCACTAAAGGTCAATCCATTGTTATATACCGTGTCATTACTGCCGATCTCACTCGTCTGAAAGTTAGTTATTTCAGGAGCCGAGTCATCATAAATAAGTGAAAAATTGATATTACTTTTTCGATTAATCAGATCGTACGCTGTAATAGAAAATTCAAGATTGCCACCCCCTGTTATATCACTGGGAATACATTCGGTAGGCAATGTATATGCCCAGGTTCCTTCATTGTCCGCTTTGGTCGTTCCAATTTCTTTACCTGTTTTATCTTTTATTTTAACAATCCCTGCGGGAGAGGTTTTACCTGTTATTTCTAAGTGATTTTTGTCAAAAGTAAGTTCGCCACCATCACTACTAATACTTTGATTTTCAGTAATACCAAACTCGATTTTAGGTTTTTGGGCCTCACCGCTTAACACTTTAATAATGGTTTCATGCGCGACCTTATTACCCGCAATATCAAAAGCGGTAATCCTAGCTTTATGCTCACCATTAGGTAAATTTAGAGTATTATTAAAAGTCGTTTGTGAACTATCATCATTAACAGATTTTTTGTCATATTTGATAGTCTTCTCATTAACTGCAATCTCGTAATAATCCATATTTCCTGTATAAGTAAAATTCAGGTGAGGATTATTATTTTTAGCTACATCAGCTGCTTTACTGTGCGTATCACTTTTTTCGATATGAAATTCATTGAATGTAGGGGGCGTTGTTAGGACATTTAGCTTAACAATCCCGAGTATCAAATCTTTCGTTTCATCTCGGAAAATGAGGTTGTGCTCCCCATCACCATCAAGGGGAACTTCAAGTTGCCATTCCCCTTTATCATTTGCTTGGGTCTTGTATTCTTTCCCCCCAACTTTTACTGAAATTTTAGCTTTAGGCTCAGCAATCCCTTTATAAATTGGCTTATTATGGTTTATATAACCATTTCCTTGATGTCCAGAATCCGTTTCGGGATCAAGGAAAATATTCGACTCAGATACAACTAAAAAGGAATGAAATTTCTCTGTCGAACCATATACATCTTGAAATTTCAAAGTATAGCCATGTTGACCCTGTGAAAGCGCATTTTGCGTAGGGAGTTCAAAACTCCATGCGGCTAATTTGCCAGTTTTTCCAGTTATGGTTAACGGATATTCTTTCCCAGCAATCTGAATGCTACCTTTAAATTCGTCCCCCGTTACACCACCTTTAATTGTTCCGTGCAATTTAGGTGTCTTGCTAACACTTACTTTTAAATCATCTTTACCTGTAGGGCTAGACTCAGCATCAATCAGTGAATCGATGGTATAAACACCTTTTTTTATCCATAAACCTTTTTTTTCAAAATCTTTATTATTCGTATTTCCAGCAGGAGACGTCGCAACGACACCAATAGAACTAACCCCATAAAGGGGGCCAGCTTTCATTAAATTCGATGGAAATGTGAAAGACCATTGCCCGTTTTTATCAATATCTGTCACATCGAACTCACGTCGTTCCCAAAAATAATCTCCAGTATAGTAAGAAAATTCAAACTTTAATTTTGAGCCTGGTGTAGTTGTACCACTAAATATTGGGGTTAAATCATTAGTTGACAGGACACCGTTCCTATCTCTAGTCGCGCTTGAATTAAGCGTTATTGCAGAAAGAAAGGGGATAGTATTATCAATTTGCAACGTACCTGTTGTTTCAAAATGATTGTCAGCAGCATCAGTAACAATAATTTTGTATTTACCTGAATAATTTTTATCTAATGTTTCATCTAAAGCTAATAGCCATGCACCATTTTCATCGCAGGTTGTATCGACGCTTTTATCATTCAATTTTAACGTTACTTTATTACCAGGAACGCTTTTTCCCGTAAACTCTGGCTTTTGTTTTTTGGTGATAAAGTCACCAGATGTTCCTAACTCTATCGCATCCGTTAATTTAACCACAGTGAAAGGTGGTGTTGTATCTATAAAAATCACGCCACTTTCATCAGTGGACTTCCCATTAGTCGGGTGTTCCGCAGTCACCGTATAATGATGTCCCCCATCCTGTAAACTATCAAGCGTAATAGCCCATTTTCCTGTAGTGGCATCAGCAATTTCGGTCAATTCCTGTCCAGTAATCTTAAAGGTTATTTTTGCACTTTTGGTAGCTGTACCTGTAAATGTAGGCTTTTTAACATTAGTGATATAACCATCTTTATTCCCACTATCACTCTCTTTATCTAATTCAACTGAAAGTGTCGGGGGCGGAGACTCACCGGAGCCACCCTCCGGAGGCGGGGTATAGGAAAAACTTTGTTTAAGTATTTTTTCATTACCCGCAGCATCTTTAGCTGTAATAACGTATTCGTTATCCTTACCAATTTTAGCATTTACATCAAACGTCAACGACCATTTACCTTGTTCATCGCAATAAACAGTCTTTTTCGTCCCTTTAAATTCACCCGTTATTTTTCTATTTGGATCAGATTTGCCGCTAATTTGAGGCCTGAGTAAATTCGTCACAACATCACTCGATACAATGTTGCTTTGACTACTTAGATCTAGACCCCCAGTTAATGTCATTTCGGTATCAATGATGAAGGTGCCCTTGGATTCCGCTTTATTACCGGCTTTATCGGTCACACTGACGGTATAAGTGTGCTCACCCTCGGTAAATTCCGTGGGCAGCGTTTGCGTCCACTCCCCGTTAGCATTCGCGATGGTCTCATAGCTTCCGTTTTCGTTTTCAATCGAGATCGTCACTGCCGCGTGCGGTTTGGTTTTGCCAGTCAAGGCTGGTGATTGATCCTTCGTGATATTATCGCCTTGAACCCCGCTATCACTGCCCTTGGTCAACGTCGCCACTGTCGAGGGTAATTGCGTATCAATTTGTAATATATCGCTAAATTCATTTTTATTGCCAGCCAAATCTGTCACTATGACTCGGTATGTATAGACGTTATCTGCCAACTCATTAAGCTGAACCGACCATTCACCATTTTTATCCGCTTTAGTTGGGTAATCCTTTTGGCCTACAACCACATTAACTGTTGAGTATGGGTCTGTTGTACCCATAAACGTCGGCTTATTTTGGTTGGTGACAAACCCATTGATGTCCTTCAATTTAGCGTCAGTCGACGGTAATGTCGTTTTGATAATTACCCATTCGCCAGTTTGTGTCTTATTGCCTGCTACATCAATAAAAGCAAAATCACAATAATAACTATTATCTGCAAATGGGTACTTAATCTTAAGATGCCATTTACCCTGTTTATCAGCAACCGTCGAGAACCTTTTCCCGCCGAATCTCATGGTAACAACACTGTTGGCCTCTGCTTCCCCTACAAATATCGGGGTATTATGATTAATCCATCCATAGCCGTTATAAACGTTTTTATCAAAGCTCAAACTTTTACCATATGACTTTGTATCTATAAAAAAGGCGCCGTCGGACTCGGCCTGATTACCCGCTTTATCGGTCACACTGACGGTATAAGGGTGCTCACCCTCGGTAAATTTCGTGGGCAGCGTTTGCGTCCACTCCCCGTTAGCATTCGCGGTGGTCTCATAGCTTCCGTTTTCGTTTTCAATCGAGATCGTCACTACCGCGTGCGGTTTGGTTTTGCCGGTCAAGGCTGGCGATTTATGGTGGGTAATATTATCGCCTTGAACCCCGCTATCACTGCCCTCGGTCAGCGTCGCCGCTGTCGATGGCAGCATTGTATCAATGGTCACACTTCCTTTTATTTCAACTATTTTTCTATTGCCTGGATGCTCAGCAGTCACACGATAAGGATTCCCCCCCTCAGGTAAACTCTTAACCGAAATCTCCCACGCTCCAGTTACCGCATCTGCATTTGCAGTATACTTTTGGGTATCAATGTATAACTTGACTTCAGCACCTTTGGTTGCGGTACCGCTAAATTTAGGTGTTTTAATGTTAGTAGTGAAATCATCTTTATTTCCACTATCACTCTCTTTATCTAATTCAACTGAAAGTGTCGGGGGCGGAGATTCACCGGAGCCACCCTCCGGAGGCGGGGTATAGGAAAAACTTTGTTTAAGTATTTTTTCATTACCCGCAGCATCTTTAGCTGTAATAACGTATTCGTTATCCTTACCAATTTTAGCATTTACATCAAACGTCAGCGACCATTTACCTTGTTCATCGCAATAAACAGTCTTTTTCGTTCCTTTAAATTCACCCGTTATTTTGCTATTTGGATCAGATTTGCCGCTAATTTGAGGCCTGAGTAAATTCGTCACAACATCACTCGATACAATGTTGCTTTGACTACTTAGATCTAGGCCCCCAGTCAATGTCATTTCGGTATCAATGATGAAGGTGCCCTTGGATTCCGCCTTATTACCGGCCTTATCGGTCACGCTGACGGTATAAGTGTATTGATTGTCTTTTAAATCTGGGGGTAAATTCCAATTCCAAGTCCCATCTTTATCAGAAAATACAGAATATTCTTTACCCTCAAACTTAATGTCCACTCTCACGCTCGGTTTGGTTTTCCCTATCAATACCGGCGATTTATTGTTGGTCATATTATCGCCTTGAACCCCGCTATCAGTGCCCTTGGTCAACGTCGCCACTGTCGAGGGTAATTGCGTATCAATTTGTAATATATCGCTAAATTCATTTTTATTGCCAGCCAAATCTGTCACTATGACTCGGTATGTATAGACGTTATCTGCCAACTCGTTAAGCTGAATCGACCATTCACCATTTTTATCCGCTTTAGTTGGGTAATCCTTTTGGCCTACAACCACATTAACTGTTGAGTATGGGTCTGTTGTACCCATAAACGTCGGCTTATTTTGGTTAGTGACAAATCCTTGAATATCTTTTAATTGTGCCGTGGCCGCCGGCAACGTCGTTTTGATGGTCACCGTCTCCGCGACAGCTTTTGTGTTGCCGGCCACATCCACCGCCGTCACCGTGTAATCATGCTGTTTATCGGCCAGCGGTTTTTCAACCCGTGATGCGCCAACGGCCTTGTGCATCCGCCGTTGTCACCAATTTTTGTTCCGCAATCTGAAGGGTCACGGTGCTGTTGGCCTCGGTTTGACCAGCGAATGTCGGGGTGTTGTGCTTGGTCAACTTGTCACCTGGTGTGCCGCTGTCGCTGTTGCCCTCTAAGCCCACTGACAGGCTCTCTACCTCGGTATCAATGGTGAAGATGCCCATGGATTTCGCCTGATTACCCGCTTTATCGGTCACACTGACGGTATAAGGGTGCTCACCCTCGGTAAATTCCGTGGGCAGCGTTTGCGTCCACTCCCCGTTAGCATTCGCGGTGGTCTCATAGCTTCCGTTTTCATTTTCAATCGAGATCGTCACTGCCGCGTGCGGTTTGGTTTTGCCCGTCAAGGCTGGTGATTGATCCTTTGTGATATTATCGCCTTTATCGCCGCTATCACTGCCCTCGGTCAAGGTCGCCGTGGCTGAAGGTAATTGTGTATCAATCTGCAAGCTCTCGCTAAACCGCCCCACATTCCCCGCCTGATCGGTCGCGGTGACGGTGAACGTATAGACGTCATCCGCCAAGGCATCAAGGATCGGCAACGACCATAGGCCACTATCATCCGCTTGAGTGTCATAGGCTTTCCCGGCGATATCCACTTGAATGCGAACCTTCGGCTCCGTTTGCCCCGTCAACGTGGGGGTCATTTGGTTGGTGATAAATCCCTGAATATCTTTTAATTGCGCTGTCGCATTCGGCAACGTCGTTTTGATGGTCACCGTCTCCGCGACAGCTTTTGTGTTGCTGGCCACATCTACCGCCGTCACCGTGTAATCATGTTGTTCATCGGTCAGCGGTTTTTCAACCGTGATGCGCCAACGGCCTTGTGCATCCGCCGTTGTCACCAATTTTTGTTCCGCAATCTGAAGGGTCACGGTGCTGTTGGCCTCGGTTTGACCGGCGAATGTCGGGGTGTTGTGCTTGGTCAACTTGTCACCTGGTGTGCCGCTGTCGCTGTTGCCCTCTAAGCCCACTGACAGGCTCTCTACCTCGGTATCAATGGTGAAGGTGCCCTTGGATGTCGCCTGATTACCCGCTTTATCGGTCACACTGACGGTATAAGGGTGCTCACCCTCGGTAAATTTCGTGGGCAGCGCTTGCGTCCACTCCCCGTTAGCATTCGCAGTGGTCTCATACTTTTCGGTCTCAATCGAGATCGTCACTGCCGCGTGCGGTTTGGTTTTGCCCGTCAAGGCTGGGAATTGATCCTTCGTGATATTATCGCCTTGAACCCCGCTATCACTGCCCTCGGTCAAGGTCGCCGCTGCCAGTGGCAACGTCGTATCAATCTGCAAACTTTCGCTAAACCGCCCCACATTCCCCGCCGCATCGGTTACTTTGACAGTGAATCTATGGCTCCCCTCCGCCAATACACTGGGGATCGGCAACGACCATAAACCCTTCTCATCCGCTTGAGTGTCATAGGCTTTCCCAGCGATATCCACTTGAATGTGAACCTTCGGCTCCGTTTGCCCCGTCAACGTGGGGGTCATTTGGTTGGTGACAAATCCTTGAATATCTTTTAATTGTGCCGTGGCCGCCGGCAACGTCGTTTTGATGGTCACCGTCTCCGCGACAGCTTTTGTGTTGCCGGCCACATCTACCGCCGTTACCGTGTAATCATGTTGTTCATCGGCCAGCGGTTTTTCAACCGTGATGCGCCAACGGCCTTGTGCATCCGCCGTTGTCACCAATTTTTGTTCCGCAATCTGAAGGGTCACGATGCTGTTGGCCTCGGTTTGACCAGCGAATGTCGGGGTGTTGTGCTTGGTCAGCTTGTCACCTGGTGTGCCGCTGTCGCTGATTTCCTCTAAGCCCACTGACAGGCTCTCTAATTGAGTATCAATAATTATTTTATTTTTTAAAATCAAAGGGTTACTACCATCAGCTGAGGCAGCGAGTTCATATTCATACACGCCGTCTTTTAACGGTTTAGTTATTTTTAATGACCAATGTCCTTCTTTATCCGCTGTAATTGGGTATTTTATACCATCCAAAATAAGATATGCCTGAGAATCAAGGGAAACGGTACCAATAAACGTTGGTTTATTATTATTTGTAATACCGTCATCTTTTTTCCCAGAGTCTGATTCTTCACTTAGCTTCCCTTGAATAAAAACTTGAGTTTTTGGCTTAATGACTATGGGATTTTCGGGTGTTTTATTCGCAGGAGTACTAGATTCAGATGAAGTTGAAGATTTCGCTGGCATAGGTGGTGGTGATGGAGGTAATGCGGGATCGCTCACACTCTCTTTTTTACTTTTCTCTGATTTAATTTGTTCTTTTAATTGGGCTTTTGCTTCGGATAATTTTGTCAATGAAGAGCTTAATTGCTCTTCTTGTTTCTCAGTCTGGGACTCTAAGGCTTGAACCTCTTTTGCTAATTTTTGATTTTCTTGATTTAATTCTGCTAGCTTTTCTGCAAACTGTTTTTCTTCATCATCTTCATCTTTTTTAGTATCTATATCTTCAGCGAGTTCGATCGTTTCACTGATAAATTGTTCTTTGAGGTAGATTGCATCAGCACCAATATTCATCGTTATCGATGATAAAATTTCATCTTGCGATAATACGTTACCTTGCTCAGTTAATAAAACTATACCCCCTGAAATAATTTCAGAAAGCCCATTTTCTATTTTTTCGACTGTTCCATTCGGGGTTGTAACAATTAAATCAAGCCCCTGAACCTTAAATTTTTTGATCGTTATGTTATTTGATTCAACTGATTTTATTATATTCGTCATATTATTAAACTATTATTTAAAAAGTGAGTTCCTACGCTAATAGTAATTAGCATCGATTAATAAAACGCATTATATCGATTTTATTAAAAATAACATGAGCTCGAATATAGAGTGACCTCACATTCGTTATTTTTGGTCTTAAACTCTGATGAACTCAAATCAAACCTATTTATAATACACCCTCATAATATATTTAATAACAAAATGAAATTTTTATGTCAGAAGAAGAAGATTATGATGGTTCAGACGATGAGCTAGCACCTATGGTAGATGGATTAAGTGGAACACTCTGTATAATAATACTTGTTTCTATGGTTTTCATTTTTAGTGGCATGAAATCTGTCGAGCAATATATTAACTACAGTGAATTACGTTTTGAAAAAGTACAATTAGACTTAAAAAATAAACTTCTCAGTTTTAAGGGGGGTATTCATCTTTCGAATGATGAAACTAAGCTATTAAGTAAAGAATTTAAAGATAGCCCTGGGAATAAAATCATACTGAGTGGTTATATTGATAAAAAAATAAGTGGTAGTAAGGAGAAAAACACATATAACTTACTTTATGTAACATCGTTAATTAAAAGCCTTGGAATCAATAAAGAAATTGTTCTACAACAAGGAACAAGTGAACATTGCCCAGGGTGGAATTCATGTATCTATTGGGATTATAAATAAATGTATTATATTGGATTACTTTTTTATGCAGTGACCTTTCTTGCTTTTTTCTTCATACAAGCAGTACAAGAAATAGTTCAGCAATGCCTTTCATTAGCACCAGAGATAAGTTATACCATGATTGGTATTTATATTTATCCATTAATTATTTTTTTGTGCCACAAAATATTTAAAAAAAATCAGTTAAGTCATTATGTTTTTCTGTCGAATCAGACCAAACTCTCCGCATCCGTTTCTGTTTCCTTAGGACTAATCGGTACCTTTATCGGATTGACAGGAATGATCACCGCTATTTCTGCATCATTATCTGGTGACGGAGATGTTTCTGAAAAAATGAATGCCATGATTTCATCTATATCTATGGCACTTAACTCAATGTCCTTTGCATTCTTAACCTCTATCCTTGGGGTTTCTGTTTCCGTTTTACTCTTAGTAAGTTTGAATTTCTTTAATTTTTTCTATCAAAAAGAAAATAAGAAATCTAAGGCAAAAACATCAACAATACACACCGAAGAATTAAATAAAATTCAAGAAACACTTTCAAACTTACAGGATGTCAATATCAATATCGCACAGAAAATCGTGTCTATTCCTGAAAATAATGAATTAACAAACCAAATCACTACGCATCTCTTAACCTTATCTACGACAGCACAAGAAAATTTAACTGTTTTACGATCAATCAAAAATGCAGATGATGACTGGAAAATAAAATTAAACGCTTATTTATTAAAAGAAAAAGTCAATAGAAAAGCTGACAATGAGAAAATATCAGCAGAAATATCAAAGATTAATCAAACCATTAAATGGCTAAAAGAAAAAACAATTGAAAGTCGAAAAAAACTATTAACCTTATTATCGATGGAGTAAAAAATGAGAACTATCCCCCTAGCGTTATGTTTATTTGCACCTTTATTATTACCTAATTATAGTTTTGCAACTGAAAAAGTTGAAAGCTTTCAATCCTTTATTAATCGTGTATTAGAAAACTCTAATCCTATCAAAGTGAAAGTATTAGAATTAGAAGCAGAAGGTTATCGAGCTAAACAAACTGATTATTTTTATCTTCCTAAAGTATCAGCATCAAGTAAAATTAAAAATAGTGATAACAGTATTAATAGTAATATCACTGCAACTTCAATGGTATATGATAGCACATTACGTCATCGATTTAATGAAAAAAACCTAAAACTACAGGTATCAGAACTTTCTCTGAACAAAGAAAAAGACGATCTTTATAGCGCTATCACCAACAATCTTATTGGTATCCATTACCTTAGTGAACTAACAAAAACGACGGAAATTTTAAATAACAATGCAAAAAATATTTTTAGTTCAATTAATCGTCGCTATAAAAGCGGAGTTGCTAAATCTAGTGATGTAGAGCAAGCTTCATTATTAATGCAACGTATTGAAACAGAAAGAACAAATATAGAAAAAGAAATTGAACAATATAAATCAAATATTGAGCTTGCCTCTGGGATATCATTTCCGAAAGATGGCGTACTAGTTCCACCAGCTCTACTCAAAAATTTAAAATCGACGATTATTGATAGCGAGAATATTCAACAAAATATCGAATATAATATATTGAAAATGCAAGCGGATTCGATGAAAGAAAGTGCGTATCAACAAAATTCTTTCATTAACGTTAATCTAATCGCAGAAGAACGATATCTTGATCAAACGAGAAACCGTAATGAATCCTATATCGGTATGGAGATGAAATTAAATATTTTTGATATGGATAAAAAACTCACTGAGTTATCACAATTTAAATCATATGAAGCAGCAAAAGAAAAAGCTGATTATAAATATAAAGAATCAACTGCAAAAATTAAAAATCTAAAGCTCATTGCTAATTCAAATGCGACTGAATTAGCTGGCTTACAAGAGCAACGAAATATCATGCATTCTATTATTAAAAGTCAGCAACGTGAATATGAAATATCGCAGTCCTCTTTCTATGAAATGGTTAATACTTTATTTGACATGTTAACTATTGAAAAGCGCATTACAGAAATTATGATAGCAGATATGAAAAACAAAATGGAATATGTCCAATTAATTGGGAAGCTAGCCAAAATTGAAACGCCATCTTCATAAATTAAATCAGATATATAATAAGTTTATTTATTCATTTAAAATATTATATCAAAAACCGAATAAATTAGCGCTAATTACTAAAGAGCTATACCGAATACCTAAAAAAGTAAAAATTCTTTTTGGTATCACGTCGCTATTTATTGGTTATATCTTGTTAGCTGAAATTGAAGTCTCTTCCCCCGGAGAAGGTATTATCTCTGGGGTATCTAATCGATTAGAAATCGTGAGTCCAGCATCTGGCTTCATTAATCAATTTAGTATCAAAACCGGAGACAAAGTAGAAAAAGACCAAATTTTGTTTTCATATACGAATATAGATGTATTGCATCAAGAAAGAACACTAACAAATCTTGTTGAGTTTGCCAGTGAGCGTATTGAAGAGCTAGAAGATAATAAAATTTTATTAAATAAGATCCTTGATGGAAGTATTAGTAATGAATCTGAATATTTTTCGATTGCAAAAAATTTGAAAAGTAAAACACTAAGTGCATACCGAGAACTATATGGCTATATTTTGTTAGGTATGGAAATTACTAGCTTACGAGCTCAATATATTGCACAAATTAAAGAGTCTGCTGAATTAGAAAACCAAATTAACATTTTGAAGAAAAAAGGAAGTTTATTATCCACCGCACGAGCTCCTGAAATTGAAAAATTGAATAATAATTCTGAAATCAGTAGAACTATGTCACTGATTACAACAGGTGAATTGAATGGTCAGAGGATACTTAGAGAAATTGCATTATCTGAAAAAAAATATACCGCACGCCTTATTGGTGAAATACAAGAAAATGAAGATCAACTTAATCGCTTAAAAAAGGAGAAACTAGAAAATAGCGGACAAATGGAGTTACTAAGAAATAAAATCAGGGCTAATAGCGTATTATCCCCCATAGATGGAGTTGTTCTAAGTATAGAGAAAGACTTAGAAAAAGGTTCTTACGTTGAAGCCTCAAACTTAGTGATGGTAATTAAAAAACAGCAAAATAGCCGAGTTGTTGAAGGTAAAATATTGGCAAAATATCGTCCTTTTATCTCTCCTCAGCTACCTGTAAAAATAGTTGTGAACTCTCCCGGGTTTAAAAAAATTATTCGCGGTAAGGTCACCAAAATTAGTGCCGATTCTTTTACTGATCGTGAAAGGATGGGCCAAGAGCGCTTTTATTCGGTACAAGTGACTCCAGAACAAGATACTATTATTTCCGCTGACCATGATGGCTTGCCGGTTATGATCTATATATCAAGTAAAAAAATATCTGTTCTTAATTATTTAACCGCTCTAATTAGCGATAATATTACATTTAACGTTTGGTGATTATATGTTGGGTTTTATTTCAGCATTATCGGCAGCCGTCGCAACCATGACATTGTTGATGGCTGTATTACTTGCGAATGTATTAGCAAGTGCAATGGAAGTAGAAAAAAATAAAGACAAAGCTCTTTTAACGGGAATTAAAGAAAAAAATACGGATGAAACTGAGGAATTCAATAATAAAAATATCATGGCCAAGTCATTAACCTTTAGTCGTGAAGTTTTACAAGTTCTTGATAATAAAAAAGTCAAATCTGTAGATATTTACTGCACCTACGGTAATAATATTTCCTTTGATTCCGCAATGACATATACCGTCTATAATACGATATTAATTAAACGAAACACGCCTAATGCTTCGATTAAAGCACTAAAGCCTGTCGAAGATAATGTGGGAGTTAATGCCTGCTTCCTAAAAGGTGAGGAATATGAAAGCAAGTAATTTTCATGATATTATTAATCAATACTTTAAAATATTAGGAGAGCCTTTTACGACTCCGGCGATCTCGTATGATAATAAATATATTCTAAATAACATCAATGAATTTATTGATAATGATTTTTTCACTTATCAATATATTCCCATCATTGATTTCAGTGAAAAAAAACTACCATTACTCTTTATTATGGAAATAACAGATGGAAAATATATTATTATCAAAAATCAAAGTGGTCAGCTGACCAACTTAACAACCGATCTAACCATAACACCGCAACTCATTGAAAGTAAAAATTTATTTTCATTTTCATCTAATGAGAAAACACTTAATGAAGATAGTATATACCAATCACTAATCAAACTAACACCAAAGTCTAGTTTATTTTCGTTACCTTTAATTGTATTTGCGCTACTACTTCCATTATATTCAAATCTCTTTAATTCTCGGTTAGTTTATAGCGAATCTGTAAGCTCTTTATTGTATATCAGTTTTATTTTTATTGTCGTCATTGGCTTAGAGTTTTTCATCAAACACATTATTCATGAACAAAATATAAAAAAAATAAAGTTTAATATCAGTATTTTTAATCGTTATTTTGTTAACCTATTAAAACAATCTAGCTGTAAAAGTGCCTCAATTAAGGTAAGAACAGCAGAAGCGTCAATCTTACAGATATGGGAAATTAAACCTCAAATTATTTATGATATTGGGTTAGCCATTTTATTTTCATTTTGTATTATTGGCATGTTAGGTTTTTATTCATTATTGCTATTGAGCTATTATGCTGGGCTTATCTTTTTATGTCTGCATGTCCGCTTTCTTTCCTACAAAAATATGCTGAGAGCTAATACCTTAAACTATGAAAAATCAGCCATGTACTATTCATTAGAACAAAAAAAACATGAACTTTGTTTTGCCAAAGATGATCATTTTAAGCAGTACATCAGTATAAAAACCAATGAAGATGAAAAAATAAAATTAAAGCTAAGCGAGGCCAATCACCATTGGATGGAAATTATCAAAGTAAATACGTTTTTATCCATGATAGTAATGTACATAGCCAGCTATTTGGCTATCGGTGAAGGGAGTTTAAGCTTAGCTTCCGTAATTGCCGTAATGATCATTAATGGTCGACTTTCTGGTGCAATCACAAGTGCGATTAATCGCATATTTATAGTAAAAACGCACCTATTTCATATCAAATCCAGTATTGATCAGTTAAAAAACAATCCGATTATTCATTTCAAAGTAGATGGCATAACAACAGATTCAATAACACATTTTAGTGCAAAAAATCTTAGCGTTAGTATTCATGGTAAAACGATTATTAACCAGCTCAATATTGAAGCCAAACCCGGTGATGTCATCGGTATTACGGGCATTTCAGGAGTAGGAAAGACATCATTAATGAAAGCCTTATGTGGAACTTCAGAATACTCATCAGGGGATATTACAATCAATGGTATTGGTATCGATGAAATTTCCCAACCCTTTCTAACCGAAAAAATTGCCTACCATAATGGTATTTCAGCATTCATTCATGGCAGCATTCGTGACAATTTTAATTTTTACGGTGTATTCGATAGCAGTATCATTGTTCGACTAACCAAATTATGTTGCCCGAATTTACTGATAAGTAAAGAAACATTAGACGATACACTCGTCACTGACATCGCCGCCTCTACCGGGGAAAAACAAAAGTTACAGCTCGTCCTTGCTCTATTAAAACAACCTGACATGCTATTTTTAGATGAATCAACATCATTTATGGCAACCTCTGATGCACTCTCATTCTTACAATTAATGAAACAAGAGTTTAAATTAAACAAATCAATTATTTTCTTTTCTACTCACGACTTAGGGTTAGCCTCATTTTTTACAGCACATATTGAATTATCATCGGGTCACGCTAAACGCATTAACTCCCCACAGCATCACAATGAAATTGTTATTCCTAAAATTAGCTTGAGCTAATAAAGCAAAACGCCCACTTAATTGTGGGCGCTTTGCTTAAGTTTTCATTCAATGAATTTAACTTTGGTGTGTTTTTATGAACCGTATTACAAGAACATAAAGAACACCATACCAACAATTGCCCCTGTCGTGCCAAGAATAGTTTCCATTACCGTCCATGTTTTTAACGTTTGTGCTTCTGTCGCACCCGTAAACTTGCCATATAGCCAGAAACCAGAGTCATTCACATGGCTTAAGATCAATGAACCGCCAGAGATACAAATCGCTAAAGCCGCCAGCTGTGCTCCTGAGTAACCTAACTCACTGATAACTGGGAGTACTAAGCCTACTGCAGTTAAACATGCAACCGTTGCAGAGCCTTGAATAACACGTACTGCTCCTGCTAATACAAAGCAAGCAACCGCAATCGGTAAACCAGCACCAATTAAAGAATCACCTAGCGCAGGGCCAACACCTGAATCCACTAAAATTTGTTTAAATACGCCACCAGCACCCGTTACCAGTAAAATGATCCCAGCGGGTTGAATCGCTGCAGAACAAATCGCCATGACTTTTTCTTTATCCATACCATAACGGAAACCTAGGCCATAAATCGCCAGTAAACACGCTAACAGTAATGCGGTGAAAGGGTGACCGATAAACTCTAACCAATGCTCAAGCGTGGTTCCTTTTTCAACTAAATGTGTTCCGATGGTTTTTAAACCCACTAATACCAATGGGAAAAGCACTAAACACAAGCTAAATCCAAAGCTTGGCATTCTGCCATGTTCTGTATTTGGCGCTTGATAATCCGCT
Organism: Providencia sp. PROV004; assembly: GCF_011045615.1. Classification (NCBI taxonomy): domain Bacteria; kingdom Pseudomonadati; phylum Pseudomonadota; class Gammaproteobacteria; order Enterobacterales; family Morganellaceae; genus Providencia; species Providencia sp. PROV004. Next base: position 478,658 of record NZ_CP042859.1, on the reverse strand, counting down.
GGAATATCAATATGAACAAAGTTACTGATAAATTTACCAAATAAAGGTCCCGCTAAAATCATGCCAGGGATAGCAGCACATAGCCCAATTAAAATCATCCAGCCATAGTCTGCACCCATTTGTGATGCAACCAACATTGGTGTTGGCCCCGGTAATAAGAACGCAGCCGCAGCGGCAACCCCTGCAAATAATGGGATAGCAAGGCGAACAACGTTATGGCCAGTGCGGTTCGCTACCGCAAACACCACACCGATTAACAAAACAATCGCCACATCAAAGAAGAGTGGTAGAGCACAAATCAACCCTGCGACACCCACTGCATAATGCGCATTTTTTTCACCAAACAGATTCAGTAGCTTATTCGCAATCTGATCTAAAGCACCTGTTTCATGCAGAATTTTACCGAACATTGCTCCGAGAGCGACTACGATAGCAAGGAATCCTAAGGTTCCCGCCATTCCTTTTTGCATGGTTTCAGTGATCTGTTGTACTGGCATACCTGAAAACAAACCCGCACCAATAGAAACGATCATGAGCGCGACAAATGCGTGTAAACGAGCATACATCACTAAAAAGAGCAGTAAAACGACCGAGCCAACCGCCGTCAGCACGAGCGTTAACGTGCTTAATGTTTCTGGGGTATTCATTAGTTATCTCCAGCGACAATCTTACGAATAGTAGAACACGTATTTTCAATCACGTTTTCTAAGGATGGGCGAATATCAACAACCTGCACATCAGGTTCATCCGCGCCAGGTTCTTGCAAGGCATCAAATTGCGATTTCAGCATTTCAGGTTTAAAGAAATGCCCTTTACGTGCTTTCAATCTTTCTTCAATAACAACCGCATCACCTTTTAGGTAAATAAAATAGAGGTTGTGGTTCCCCTCTCTTAAGATATCTCGATAGCTTTTTTTCAATGCGGAGCTCACCACCAGAGATACCCTATTTGTTCTTTGCATTGCAAAAATGGCATTGTTCAATGCAACTAACCAAGGTTTACGGTCATCATCATTTAATGCATGACCCGATGCCATTTTTAAAATATTTGATTTAGGGTGAAGAAAGTCACCATCAAGGAAGGCAGCTTGCAGTTGCTGTGCGACACCTGTGGCAACAGCAGACTTACCACTACCCGATACCCCCATTAGTACAAATGTATAGTTTTGTTTTTGGGTATCATTCATAGGAAACTCCTCAGATATTCACTATTGTCCTGGCTTTAGTTAAAAACCGGCATTTGTTACCGGTAACAAGTTACGGGTAACATTATCATCAGTGAGGATTTATTTAGCAATAAAATTGGCCAAGAAAAAAGCAGAACTGTGATAGTTATCGCAATAATATAGAGGGTGCCAAGATATGAGTTTTTAATAATTTGAAGTTCAACAAATAAAGCTATCGTAAATAATTCACACTACGGCGCGAAGTATGACGGATAAAGCTACCCGAAATAATTTGAATTAATAACTCGCATTATAGCTTGCTCTTTATCCTAAATAATTCGTGTTGTAGCTAGACGCCAATCGAGCTAACCTCTGGGAGCATACACAAGTATGTGACTAGAGTTAGCAAGTGCGGGCAACGACGCTACGGCGCGAAGTATGACGGATAAAATTAGATACTTTCGCCAGTGAGGAGACTAAACCCCACATCAAAATGCGTCTCGACAAGCTTCTTACCAGACATTCTCGCCAACAAAACTTCCGCCGCCTTGCGCCCCATTTGGTCCCTTGGCGTCAAAATACTTGCCAGTTTTGGCGTCATCACTTGCCCTACGTCATGGCCATGAAAACCTGAAATAGCAAGGTCTTGTGGGATTTGAATCCCTAGACGTTGACACTCAAAAATCGCCCCTATCGCCAAGTCATCATTGGTACAAAATAAACCGTCGGTATCTGGGTATTTAGCGCGGCAATCGTGCAGTAGTTGGGCACCTAGCGAATATGACGAGCTCGCTTGTGTCATCACATTACGAGGCTCAAGATTTGCATCGAGCATGGCCTGCTCATAACCCTTTAAACGAATAAAAGTACGCTCATCATGCCTTGCCCCTAAATACACAACTTTACGGCAGCCACGCTCAATCATCGCCTGGGTCATTTGGCGGGAAGCTTCAAAGTTATCGATACCCACTGCGATATCTAGGCAAGGTGAAACGCTATCCATAATCTCAACAACGGGGATCCCCGCAGTTTTCAGCATACGTAACGTGCGTTCAGTATGTGTTCGTTCGGCTAAAATCACACCATCAATATTATAAGAAAGTAGCGAGGTCAGCCGCTCTTCTTCTTTTTCTGCTAAATAACCATAGTGAGCGAGCATGGTTTGGTAACCATGACGGTCCGTCACTGCTTCAATTCCACGGATCACTTCGGCAAAAACTTGGTTTGTTAAAGATGGGAGCAATACCCCAATGGCATGGCTGGTTGAATTCGATAAAATATCGGGCGCCTTATTTGGAATATACCCGGAAGCCTCCACCGCCTGAGCAATTTTATCGCGCAAAGCTTCTGAAACCTGCTCTGGGTTTCGTAAAAAACGGCTCACCGTCATTTTTGTAACGCCAACTTGGTCGGCAACATCCTGCAGAGAAGGTCTTTTTTTCTTCATAAGTTCAAAGCGATATCCAATTCGTTAACGATAACTATGTTCTGCTATCTATTAATGGATAGCAATCTTTGTTACTGATTTACATCACATAAACATCGAATTTTCTGAGCACGGCAACTTTTATAGTTGACTCTCTATCATGACTCCGCTAATTTTCGCGTTATATAATTATTATTATAACGAAGCAATAAAATTAGTTTATGGCAATCAATCGTAGGCAGTTCCTTAAATCCAGTGCAGCACTGGCTATTTTTTACAGCTTGCCGAGCTTTGCACAAACTCGCCTAGCCGTCGAAGCGGCCATATTTGGAAAACTCCCAGCACCAGAAAATATTCACCGAGTCATCAGTTCAGGTCCTCCTTCCGACTTACTGATGTTCGCATTAGCTCCTGAAAAGATGGTGGGTTTCGCCTCTATTTCGCTGAAAAAAGGGCAAACCGGCCTTTTTGCACCACAATGGCTTGAGCTACCTGTTTATGGCCGCTTAGCAGGCCGTGGGAGCACCCTTTCTCTTGAGCAACTGCTGTCTTATAGCCCAGATTTGATCATTGATACCGGAAACATTGACGAAACTTATCGCTCACAAGCGGAAAAGGTCGCCAAACAAACTCATGTACCTTATTTATTAATCGCCGGCGGGTTAAAAGATTCACCTCAACAACTTACACAACTAGGTGAAATATTAGGCGTTATCCCGCAGGCTCAAACATTGAGCCAACTCGCTCAACGCTATATTAATGATGCCACTTTATTTGCCAATCAAAACCAACAAAAATCGCTGAGTTTTTACCTTGCAAGAGGAGCAAAAGGTTTAGAAACTGGCGCTAAAGGCTCAATTCATACTGAAGCGATTGAAATACTCGGGTTACGTAATGTGGTTGATATTCCTAATTTCCATGGTCTGACTACGGTTTCTATGGAGCAATTATATCAATGGAACCCTGACATCATTATAACTCAATATGACGAATCCATTGAATTAATGACAAATTCCGCATTATGGAGAGGCCTTGATGCCATTGCCAACAACCAATTATTACTATTTAGTGGCATGCCATTTGGTTGGTTAGATGGGCCTCCAGGGGTTAACCGCCTATTGGGAATGAGACGCCTACAAAGCCATTTTGATAAAAATATTGCTGCGAATATTAAGCATGATATCGCTGAGTTTTTTACTCATTTCTACCATTCATCATTAACGGCACAGCAAGTTGAGTTGCTCATGGAAAAATCATGAATGATGTACTGAGACAAGGGAGAAGATCCTTTTTATTAATCATCATTTTATTAATAAGTTTTATTATCGCCTTAATAAGTGGTAAGTACTCACTTACATTCAATGAGCTTTATCATCTATTTGTCAGCCAGTTATCTTCTCATAGCGAGTTGAGCAACCCGCGCCATGAAACTATTTTCTGGCAAATACGATTTCCTCGCACGTTAGCCGCTATTGTCATTGGTGGAGGTCTGGCTATTGCAGGAGCGGCTTACCAAGGTATGTTCCGTAACCCATTAGTTTCCCCTGATATTTTAGGCGTTTCCGCCGGTGCTGGCGTGGGTGCTGTTATCGGTATTTTCTTTGGCCAATCCTTATTTTACATTCAACTGAGCGCATTTATTGGTGGGCTAATCACCGTCTCCTTAGTCTGTTTTATTGCTCGATTAGCGCGGCAGCATGATCCTGTTTTATCCTTGGTGCTGGTCGGTGTTGCCATCAGTGCACTATGTGGTTCTGCCATCTCCTTAATGAAAATTCTTGCCGATCCCTACACTCAACTGCCTTCCATCACATTTTGGTTGTTAGGTGGATTGTCATCGATTACCCAAGCTGACCTAGTCTCCGTGTTACCGATGATGGTTATCGGTATTATTCCGTTATTATTATTACGCTGGCGAATGAATTTACTCAGTTTATCGGATGAAGAAGCCAAAAGCCTTGGGATCAATGTCAGTTTAACTCGTGCTATCTTCATTGTTTGTGCCACTTTACTCACGGCAAGTGCGGTTTCTATTGCGGGAATTATTGGCTGGATAGGCTTGATTGTGCCACATATCACTCGAATGATAGTGGGCGCTAACTTTCGCTATCAGCTCCCTGCATCACTGGCAATTGGTGCTATTTTATTACTCATTACAGATACCTTAGCACGGACTATTGCGGCAATTGAATTACCCATAGGCATTTTAACCTCCGCAATTGGCGCCCCCTTCTTTTTGGCTATTTTGTTACAGACAAGGCGGGTGAAATGAGTATTTTGTCTTTGCAAGAGGTCGCTATTGGTTATCATGACATATCAATCATTGATGGTATAAATCTTTCGTTACCTAAAGGTGAGATTAGCTGCTTATTAGGCGCCAACGGCTGCGGTAAAACCACGTTAATGAAAACTTTACTGGGACTATTACCGGCAATTAAAGGTAAGGTATGGCTCAATGGGCAAGAGATTAAGAACCTTAAACCACGCGAAATCGCCAAAACTGTCGCCTATGTTCCCCAAGCTCATGATACCCCCTTTACCTTCACGGTACTTGATATGGTTATGATGGGCTTAACACCGCATATTTCATTATTTTCGGTTCCTAAAGAAACAGAAAAAAATTTAGCCTATCAACAACTCAAGCATCTGAATATCTCACATTTAGCATCACGCCTATACAGCACGCTTAGTGGAGGAGAAAAGCAATTAGTATTGATAGCAAGGGCTTTAATACAAAAACCATTACTTCTAATTATGGATGAACCTGCCGCTAGCCTTGATTTTGGTAATCAAATTCGCCTACTTGAGCAAATAGAAAAATTAAAATCTCGCGGTATGACAATTTTGATGTCAACTCACCATCCACAGCATGCCGCTGCTATCGCTGATAATGTTATTTTGCTCGATAAGCACCACAAAGCAAGGCAAGGATTATCTAAATGTATGTTAACACTTACTAACTTAGCAGCCCTCTATAATGTGGATAAACATAGCATTCAATCTCACTTTCAGTTTCCATCAGCGTTTTCTAGTTAAGGTCAGAAGCCATGTTAATCAATCAAATCGATTTTGCAAAAATGTACCAGCAACATATGCAACAAGCTCAACGAAGCCGTAAAGAACCGGAACATTGGGATAAAAAAGCACAACAAATGGCGCAAACTTGCGCTAACCCCAATGACCCATATTTAGTCCAGTTTCGCAAATTAATGGATTTAACAGGTGCTGAAACACTGCTTGATGTGGGCTGCGGCCCTGGCTCCATCAGTCTGTGTCTTGCGAATGAATTCAAAGATGTTATTGGTATTGATTATAGTCGTGGCATGCTTGAGATGGCTGAACTGCGCGCAAAAGAACTCGCTATTCACCATGCACGCTTTGAAGTACTCGCATGGGAAGATGATTGGAGTTCATTGCCAAAAGTGGATATTTCAGTGGCATCGCGTTCAACACTCGTTGATGATTTAAAAGCCGCTTTACTCAAGCTCAATCGCCAAACAAAATTACGGGTTTACACCACTCATACCATCAACCCAACATTTATTGATGAACACATTATTCGCAAGATAGGCCGCGAAGTTATTCGTTTGCCAACCTACATTTACGCCGTGAATATTTTGCATCAAATGGGCATTAATGCGCGCGTTGATTTTATCAAAAGTCCTAAGAAAGGTGGGTTTGATAGCTTTGACACTTTCGCTGACAGCGTCAATTGGTCTCTTAAAAATATCACACCAGAAGAAACCGCTATCTTACGTAAGTACTATGATGAACAAACGGATTTAGGTAAAACAATTCCTTATCCATCCAGAGATTGGGCGATGGTATCTTGGGATGTGGTTGATGAATCGGAACTGACATTATGATTTACCTACCCGATACATTAATCGACCAACTACTGCTAGATGACATTCAATACGGTGACCTCACCACACGGGCACTCGGCTTGCACTCTCAAATGGGTGTAATAACCTTTACATCCAAATTCGGAGGTTGTATCAGTGGGCTGATTATCGCCAAACGCATGCTAGAGAAACTGGGGATCACTTGTGATTGCCACTTTCAAGATGGCCAACTTGTTGAGCCGCAAAGTGTTTTAATTTCTGCCACTGGGCCGATTGAAGCCTTGCATCAAGGCTGGAAAGCGGTGCAAAACGTGCTTGAATGGTGTAGTGGTGTCAGCCACTACACCCAGCAAATGGTCAGTATTTTGCGCCAATATCAACCGGATGGGCAGCTTGCGTGTACTCGAAAAACTATTCCTTATACCAAGCCTCTTGCCTTAACTGCGATTTTGGCAGGGGGCGCTATTATTCATCGAGCGGGTAGCGCAGAAAGCATTTTACTGTTCACCAACCATCGTCAATGCCTTGAAAATCCAGATGATTGGGCAAGCCATATAAAAACACTGCGCCAAGCAGCCCCAGAAAAAATGATTATTGTCGAGGCCGATGATTACGAACAGGCCATTCTTGCAATCAATGCGCAAGCCGATATTGTACAACTCGATAAACTGCCTATTGAACAAATTCAGCAACTACAAGAACTCACCAAGCAGCAAAACCGGCCTTGCCAGCTATCGATTGCAGGTGGAATTAATTTAAAAACAATAGAAGCATTCGCGCAAACTGGTGTATCACTCTTAGTTACATCCGCGCCTTACTACGCAGCACCCCGAGATATAAAAGTGAAGATCTTTAAGCAGTAAGCTAAGAAGTTAGCGTCAGAAAAACCGTTCGTAAAAACAGCCTACCCCGTAGGCTGCATCCACCTATGGTTAATGACGCATATCGTTGTATAAAAAATAATATATCGTTATTTACAAAACTGGAAAGACATAATGAAAATAAAACAAATTACCTATTGGATTGGGATGGCTTTATTCACGACACAGGGCTACGCAGCCTCACCTAACACTGAAAAAAATACCGATGTGATGTCCGTTTGGAGCACCCCGCTTGCCGCTGATGCTAACATCATCACAGAAAACCAAATGAAGCAGCTGAATAAAACAAACGTCGCACAGGCGCTGAGTACCATGCCAGGAGTTTCTATTCAAAAATCAGGAAACCGCAATGAAACTCAAGTCAATGTACGTGGTTTTGATAGCCGCCAAGTACCTATTTTCTTTGATGGTATTCCAACTTACGTGCCTTATGACGGTACGCTAGACCTTGGCCGCTTTATGACTAGCGAGCTAGCCAGCGTAGAGCTATCTACCGGCTATACCTCTCTATTACAAGGCCCGAACCTGATGGGCGGGGCTATCAACTTAACCACCGCCACGCCTCAAAAACCCTTTGAAGCCAATATTAGCTTAAACCAAGGTTTTGCTCGCGGTGCAGATAACGCCCACAATATCAGCGCACGTTTAGGGGGGCGTAACGATCTCGGCTTTATTCAAGTCAGTGGCAGTCAATATAAGCAGCGCTTTATGGGAATACCGGGCTCAGAAAATAATAACCCATTAGCGGGTAATAATGGCCGTCGCCCGAATTCAGCAACTGATGACAAACGTATAATGGTGAAAGTAGGCTGGACACCACGAGAAGCAGATGAATACGTCGTGACTTATTTAAAACAAGAGGGTGATAAAAATAGTCCACCTAGCGTAACGAATAAAAAACAACAAATTTGGCAGTGGCCTGCTTATGATAAAGAAAGCATTTATTTCAACGGTACAACCCAAGTCACCGACGATATCGCCTTACAGAGTCGCCTATACCACGATACGTTCAAAAATACGCTTCATCAGTATAAATCTGTCAAAGATTACGAAAAAGGCCTTTATAACTACAGCCGTTACGATGATTACAGTAACGGTGCTGACATGCGTGTTGACTTCACCGTGCGTGAATTAGATATGCTGTCATTTGCTGCACACTGGAAAGAAGATGTCCACCGTGCACGCGCCAAAAGAGATGTCCCATTCGACCGCTATAAAGATAATACCTATTCTATTGCTACCGAATATCAATGGGTTGCCATGGATAACTTAGATATTATTGGTGGTATTGGCTATGACTGGCGCAAAAGTGCTGATGGTAAGCGCTATGATTACAAATCTGGTGATTTTGAAAAATACGATGGCAATAGCCAACATGCGTTCAACTGGGAAGTCATGGCTCGCTATCATTTAGAAAATAAAGATACCGTTCAATTTTCTATATCAGAAAGAAGCCGTTTCCCAACGCAAAAAGAGCGTTATACCAAAGAAAAAATGAAAAGTGACGACACATTCGTCATTAACCCACATATCGATACTGAGCGTGCTCTTACCTATGATTTGACTTACAAGGGACATATCTCACCCACTTGGTCATATACTTCAAGTCTCTATTATAACCATGTAACTGATGCCATTATGGCGCATCGTGTCGGTACTAATCAGGATGGAGGTTATATACTCGAAAATCGTAACAGCGGCAAAGTTGACTACTTTGGCATTGATTTAGGGACTAACGGGCAAATTACCGATTGGTTAGAAGCGGGTTTAAGTTACGGCTACATTCATGCTGATCCAAAACACTACAGCGTTAAACATGTTGCTGAATTACCTATCCACAAAGCCTTCGCTTGGGTGAAATTTACCCCTTATGAGCCATTCAGCATCACTGTAACCGAAGAAGCAAGAAGCTGGGCCTTTAATTATGTCGATGCAGATAGCAAAGTGCGTGGATATGCCAAAACTGACCTACGTTTAGATTATGACTTTGGACAAGGAATATCTGTTAATACATCAGTTAATAACTTATTCGATAAATCATATGAATATACTAATGGGTATATCGAAGAGGGTCGTAATTATTGGTTAGGTATTGAATATAAATACTAATCTAAATATATTAGGCAATGACTTTAATCATTGCCTAATATTATATAAATAAAATAAGATTAATCTGTGCTCCTGCAAAAATAATAAACATAAACCCCATAAAGTAAGCTTTAGAGGGTGAGAAAAGAAGGTTGTAAATTAAAGGCAAGATAAGTCTTAATTAAAATTACATCAAATTAAAACTAAATCTTTCAATTAATTGTTCATCATGAGTTATGAATTTATAATAAATTTGTTTAATATATGTTTCATTTTATCTGTTTATTTTTAAATAAAATTAAATATCATTTTTTATATTTTATTTATTAGTCAAAAAAAACTCAGCAAAGCTAAAATTTTTTGATAGCACCGCATTCATCTCTTGATTCTCAATAGTTCAAGAAACTGTGATAAACTTGTGTGCAGTAAACATTTGCATTTTTCAACGGGTGGGGTCAGTAAAATGGAAAAGATGAGTGAAAAAAAAGTTCTTGCGATGGCAGAACATATTTGCCAATCAAGAGGCGTCAGGTTGACACCACAGAGAGAAACGGTATTGAGCCTAATAGCACAACAGCATGGTGCGATCAGTGCTTATGATTTACTCGACTTACTACGTGAAATTGAACCTCAGGCTAAGCCACCTACCGTTTATCGTGGCCTTGAGTTCTTAATGGAGCAAGGTTTTATCCATAAAATCGAATCAACCAACAGCTATGTTGTTTGTCACCATTTTGATAACCCAAGCCATATCTCTGTTATGTTAATTTGCGACCAGTGCGGAAGCGTAACGGAAAGTGATTGCACAACGATAGAAGCCGCAATTATTAATTTGGCAGATGAACACCAATTCCGCTTAAGGCATACCGTAGTGGAAAACCATGGTTTATGTAAAAATTGCGACGAAGTGAATAGCTGCCAAGATCATGAACATTGTCATCATAACCACGAACAACCTGTAACCCCTAAGAAAAAGTAAATAGCCGGACTGCTAGATCGTTTGATGAAATGCAAAGAGAAAATAGAGAAGAGAAAAATATAAGAAAGGAAACAAAACAGGCAGACTTCAGAATAAAACCATGAAATCTGCCTGCAATCGTCTTCACCGTCTGTAACACAGCTGGTTGCTAACGAAAATTAATACCAATCACTGTTACGAATAACCCCAACCGCTAAACCTTCAATAGTGAAATTTTGCTGACGCAAGTCAACAACAATAGGTTCGAATTCTGGGTTTTCTGCTATTAACTCAACACGGTTACCCTGTTGCTTAAAACGTTTAACAGTGACTTCATCTTCGATACGTGCAACCACTACTTGCCCGTTATGTACATTTTGTGTTTTATGCACAGCTAATAAATCGCCATCCATAATACCAATATCTTTCATGGACATCCCATTCACACGCAATAAGAAATCTGCATGTGGTTTAAACAGCTCAGGGTCAACTTGATAGTGGCTCTCAATATGTTCCTGTGCTAATAATGGTTCGCCAGCAGCTACACGTCCAATCAGAGGTAACCCCTGATCTTCGGTTTCTTCTTCAAGAAGCAGACGAATACCTCGAGATGCACCTGAGACGATTTCAATAACCCCTTTACGCGCTAAGGCCTTTAAATGTTCTTCTGCCGCATTAGGCGAACGAAAACCAAGGCTTGCTGCTATCTCAGCGCGTGTAGGAGGCATACCCGTCTGCGAAATGTGGTCACGCACTAGATCGTAAACCTGCTGTTGTCGAGCCGTCAGTGCTTTCATTCCGTTCCCCTGTTTGTTTATACAGTCAAGCTGTGAGTATATACAGGTAAATGAAGATTTGGAACAGTTAAATCGCTCAATTTAAGCATTTGTTATCGATTTATTTTCTTTTTACCTGATTAAGTAACCAAACACCTTAACCAGGGAAATAGCGCTGCCATAATACAAGTACCCAAATAAACAACGCTAAACCGATACTCACAAATACCGCGGCAGAACCAATATCTTTAGCTCTCCCTGAAAGTTCATGATATTCACTTCCGATACGGTCAACTACGGCTTCTATCGCGCTATTCAGTAATTCGACTATTGCCACCAGAACAACAGAACTCACTAACAAAATCCTATCTATATAGCTGATATCTAAATAAAATGCGATAAAAATCGCGATAATTGCAGCAACAGATTCTTGCCTAAATGCGGCTTCATTAACCCAAGCTGCCTTCAAACCTTTAAGGGAATACCCCGCAGCTTTAATCACTCGCGTGAAGCCCTTAACTTGACTCGCCATATTTATTCCTTAAAAAATACAAACAATAATCGATTTTTACGGTCAAAGTGAATTGTCAGTAACAGATCTAACCATGTATTTCTGGTATGATTGCGCAGCATTGTTAACAAGAGGCTATAATCATTTATGTCACTATGGCGTAAAATATATTACAACACGTTGAATTTACCACTTAAATTATTGGTAAAAAGTAAACTAATTCCTTCGGATCCCATCACTGAGTTGCAGCTTGATGTCAACAGGCCAACCCTATACGTATTACCTTATCATTCGAAGTCTGACCTCCTCACGCTACGGCACCAATGCTTAGCTATTGGTCTGCCAGACCCGCTGGTCGACAATGATATCAATGGAACGAAGCTTCCGGCCTACGTTTTTATCGATGATGGCCCACGTGTTTTTCGCTATTATTCACCGAATCCACGTAAGGATTCAGTAAAAACATTCCATGCTTATTTAGATTTGCATAAAAACAACCCAAATCTAGATATTCAAATGCTACCGGCATCCGTGATGTTTGGGCGCTCACCTGGTCGTGAAGGCCATACCCCAGCACCACCACTGAAACTGTTAAATGGCATCCAAAAATTCTTCGCCGTTTTATGGTTAGGACGTGACAGCTTCGTACGTTTATCTCCGATTGTCTCAATTGGGAAAATGGCACAAGACCACGGTACAGACACCATTATTGCCAACAAACTTGCTCGTGTCGCACGTATTCACTATTCGCGCCAACGTCTCGCAGCAGTTGGGCCTAAACTCCCTGCACGTTATGAGCTGTTTAATAAGTTATTGACGTCAAAAGCAATTGAAAAAGCCGTTGAAGACGAAGCGCGCAGTAAAAAAATTCCACTCAAAAAAGCTCAGCAAAATGCCGTTGGGATGATGGAAGAAATCGCAGCCAATTTCTCTTATGAAGCAGTACGTTTAACGGATAGGGTTCTTAGTTGGACTTGGAATCGCCTTTATCAAGGCATTAATGTTCAGCACGCTGAACGAGTCCGCCAGCTAGCACAAGACGGCCATGAAATCGTTTATGTGCCATCCCACCGTAGCCATATGGACTACTTACTGCTCTCATATGTGCTATACCATCAAGGGCTAGTTCCACCCCATATTGCCGCGGGGATCAACCTCAATTTCTGGCCTGCTGGGCCTATTTTCCGTCGTTTAGGGGCCTTTTTTATTCGCCGAACGTTCAAAGGCAATAAACTGTATTCGACCGTTTTCCGTGAATATTTAAGTGAGCTATTTGCCCGAGGTTACTCCATCGAGTACTTTGTGGAAGGTGGGCGCTCACGTACCGGTCGTTTGTTACAGCCTAAGACGGGTACTCTCTCCATGACGTTACAAGCGATGTTGCGCGGTGACTCACGCCCTATCACCATTGTTCCTATCTACATCGGGTATGAGCATGTGATGGAAGTGGGTACTTACGCCAAAGAACTGCGCGGTGCAGAAAAAGAGAAAGAAGGCTTTTTCTCTATGGTTCGCGGCTTACGTAAATTGCGCAACCTAGGCCAAGGCTATGTTAACTTTGGCCAGCCAATTTCGCTTCCACACTATCTCAACCAGCGTGTACCTGATTGGCGCGACTCTATCGACCCTATCGAACCACAAAGACCAACTTGGCTAAACCCAACGGTCAGTTCGTTAGCTGATAACATTATGGTCAATATTAATAATGCAGCAGCAGCCAATGCGATTAACCTGTGTGCGACTGCGTTACTGGCTTCTCGTCAACGCTCACTGACTCGTGAGCAACTAGTTGAACAAGTCGACTGTTACCTGCAATTATTGCGCAATGTGCCATACACCGCAGATGCTACAACGCCAAATAAAACGGCCGAGCAATTGTTAGAACATGCTTTGCACATGGATAAATTTGAAGTCGAAAAAGACAGCATGGGGGATATTATCATTCTTCCTCGCGAAAATGCCGTCTTGATGACCTATTACCGTAACAATATCCATCATTTATTAGTATTACCATCGCTAATAACTAGCATTGTGTTACACCATGAACGCATAAGCCGCCAAGACATTCACTATCAAGTAGGCCAAATTTACCCGTTCTTAAAAGCAGAACTGTTTATGCGTTATAACAGTGATGAGCTACATGAGACGGTAGATACACTAATTGATGAACTGAATAACCAAAAGCTAATTTGCTTAAAAGAAGATGATGTGGTGGTGCTAAATCCTCGCCGTATTCGCCCATTACAGCTCTTAGCAGCAGGCGTTCGTGAGACTTTGCAACGTTATGCAATCACATTGTCATTACTCAATGCGAGTCCAGAAATCAGCCGTAATACACTGGAAAAACAAAGTCGTATCCTTGCGCAACGCCTTTCTGTTTTACACGGTATTAACGCTCCTGAATTCTTTGATAAAGCGGTATTCTCGACATTGGTCGATACCCTTAGGGAGGAAGGCTACATTGATAATAATGAAAATGATATCTTTGTTACCAATGCACAGAAACTGTATGCCGTTCTGGCTCGCTTGATGTCACCTGAGATCCGTTTAACTATTGAAAGTGTTAGCCAAGACGATGAGTTTTCCACTGCGATAGAGAAGAATACAGAAACTGAAACAAATGCAGACTAGAAATCTTGGAGCTAAATAAGTAAAAGGGGTAATGTTATTCACATTACCCCTTTTATTTAATAGAGCTAGCGCTAACAATAATCTATGTCCTAAATAATTCGAAGTGCCGCACCAATGATGAATTGTTTTTTGAAACCACTGAGTTCGATTAATCAAGGTGATGTTGCTGAATTATTTATCTGGTATTATCTCTGAGCATCGCTTCGTTAAAGAAATCCAAACCAATGGCGCTTACTTTTGGTTCCTATATATAGGACTCACTGAAAAAGTATCGAATTCCACCACACTAACCAAAACAGCCAATACCTAATATTGATAGCTAGAAGGATAGGCGATTTTTATGTGTATTCAATATTATTTTAATAAAAGAAAAGCCGCCAAAACCCAACATAAAAAATTGATAAATAACAAATAAATTCAAAAAAACACACAGTTTGAAATATGGTAAATATCAAAAAATAATTTCAATTCATAATAAATTATCATTTCTTAATTAACCCCACTCTCTATGACTTCTTATTTAGTCCAAACAAGTACGTTCACATTATCAATCTAAATATATAAATTTCACCGCAAGACGAAATGCAATCATTGAGTCGAGTATTAACATCCACCACCAAAATGAGGCATTAGATTACATAACTGAAATTTATAACAGCAACTCAATATCTGCTTATCTCACTCTATTATTGGTGTTTAGCACCTTTGATAGTTCATTTATTCACAATGGAAATATCCTAATTATGGAAACAACGACTTAAAGGAAGGAATAAAAGGAATAAATAAATGATTTTTGGTATTAACCGTTACAGTATCAAATCATCTCAGATGCCCTTATTGATTCCCGTTTTACTGTCCGTATCCATCATACCAACTGGTTCAGTCTTTGCTACTGGGTTTGTAGATAGAATCAAAGTGAAGCCTTACCACCTGCAGACAGGAGAGACCGTTCACAGTGTGGCTCATCAATACAATCTGACGGTGGAGGAATTAAAAACATTAAATCAAAAACGCAATTTCGCCCGCGCTTTTGAACAACTTTCAGCTGGAGATCAAATCGATGTACCAAGCACTTACATCGCCAATACGACAGATAAAACGACGAAGAAAGGTGTACAAGTAAACGACTCAGATAGTGAAATTGAGAACTGGTTGGCCCAAACTGCCCCTAACTTTTTCCAAGCGATGAACACACAAAGTGCAGAGGAGTACCTGACTAAACAGGCCAAGGATATGGCGGTGAGCACAGCGTCATCAACCATGGAGAGTTGGTTAAATCAATATGGTACCGCACAAATTAGTGTACAGCCGGGAGATAAACTGTCACAAAGTACGCTGTCTGCCGACATGCTGTTACCTGTATATCAAAACCCAGATTGGCTGGTGTTCACCCAGTTAGGAGGTCGGAACCTTAATGATCGCACCACCCTAAACTTAGGAGTGGGCGCTCGTCGGTTCAATGAGCAATGGATGTATGGCGTCAACACCTTTTATGACGCTGATATTACAGGTGGGAACAGCCGACTCGGTATTGGCGGAGAATTGTGGTCCGATAATCTACGCTTTTCAACCAATGGTTATCTGCGACTCAACAACTGGCATCAGTCACGGGATTTTGACGACTACGATGAACGCCCCGCCAACGGATTTGATATGACCGCCAGTGCTTGGTTGCCATCTTATCCACAACTTGGTGGCAAACTGAAATATGAACAATATTTCGGTGATGAAGTGGCAATGAAAGGTAAGGACTCTCGTAGTAAGTCGCCAAAAACAATGACTGTAGGGTTGAATTACACACCTATTCCATTAATTACCCTTGGGGCTGACTGGCGTACAGGACAAGGAACTGATGATCTGCAACTTCAGGCACAACTGACCTATTCATTCGGTGTGCCTTGGAAAGACCAAATATCATCGAGTTCAGTTGCTCGCCTGCGTTCGCTCTCAGGCAGCCTAATGGCACTGGTTGAGCGCAATAACAACATTGTACTCGAATACCGTAAACAGGATTTGATCAGTTTAATACTGCCGCAGGAAATCCGTGGTCGAGGTGCCAGCCTACAGTCACTGAGCGCTATCTTAAAAGCGAAATATGGTGCTGAACGTGTGAAATGGGGAATGCTGACAGAGTTTTCATCCAACGGTGGGAAAGTACAGTCTGTTGGCAAAAGTTTAACAGCTTGGCAAATTCGCCTACCTGCTTGGCAGGCGGGTAAAAGCAATACTTATACCCTAAGTGCTATTGCATGGGATGGAAAGGGAAATGCATCAAAACCGGCCTATATAAAAGTGATTGTCGACGCAGGGTTTTCTAACCGCTACTCAAGTTTGACTGTTGGATCAGGTGTACTGAATGTCGATCAGTCGGAGGTATTAACGCTGACGATGCGGGATGAGCAGAATGCACCGATGACTAAATTGGCTTCATCGATTCAGTTGCCGTTCGCCTTCACGACACAAAAAGGCGAGTCATCACTATCGCCTTCGCAAAGTGGCGTTAAGTTGGAGGCGTTGAAAGAAACGGCACCGGGTGTTTATACCACCACCATCACCACTGGAAAATTGCCGGGCACCCTCATTTTTAGTCCGAAGGTAGAGGGGATCAATCTAGCGTCAACAAAAATAGAAGTGATGGCAGCCCCCGTAGGATTACAAATATTTCATAACGGCAGTGTTATAAAAAAGCGCCCCGTCGTTGGGGATGTCCTAACAGCAACACCAGAGTGCCAAGTCAACTGCATTTTGCCGACAGCTTGGCAATGGGAAGTGGAGACAATACAAGGATCAGGACAGTATCAAGCGATTAATGGCGCTACAGCCATGACATATACAGTCACCGCAGACACGCAAAAACGCAGGTTGCGAGCGACCGCACAATAAATACGCCTATAGGGCAACTTAATAAATTTAAAATATAAGGTAATAATTAGATGAGCAACAAAAATCAACAAACCCCAATGATCCGCAAAAACAACCTATCTGTCCTGATTGCGGGAGCCGTGTTAGGCATGACTTTTGGTACATCGGCACTCGCTGCCACGACTCAGACTCCGATCTCGATAACCTCCCCAGCAACAACTGCGGTTATTGGTCATGCACCAGAGCTAAAAGCGGGTACCATCACGGCCACAGATAAGAACAATGACGGTGTATTAGGTGAGAATGATGAGTTGAAAGCGTCAGGTTTTGACTTCAGTGATAAAGACAACGATACACTAGTGTCTATCGTCTATGAATGGCATGACGGCAAAAATGTTATTGCAGGGCAAACGAGCGACATGCTGAAACTGACATCGGCATTGTTAGGTAAAAACATTACCGTTAAGGCCGTCGCAAAAACGGATCCAGCTAAGACGGAGCCGTCAGAGAGTGTAGCCGTAGCAGCAGCAACCTTCATCGATATCGGTGGTAAGACAATAGCGGGCGGCACTAATATCCCAACAGTGAATGGCAATATCGTGAAATCAGTAACTATTTCGGGTATCACTGGAGCTGGGTCACGACCGCTGGTTGGTGATTCGCTGAAAGCAAATGTCACCTGTCACGGGACTTGTGATAATAACCTGACTTACAAGTGGCAGATTCAAGACTCTGTGAATTCGAGCAAATACACAGATATTTCAGGTGCAACCACAGCAACATACACGGTTAAGGGCACAGAGCAGAAACGTAAAATTCAGGTTATCGTTTCGAACAAATAATCACTATCCCCCGCAGCGAAACATTTCGCTGCGGTATTTTTGATAATAAGCACCCATAACACACTGCGATAACAGAAGAGGATATTCATAAAATGGCAGAGAGGACAAAAATTATCCCCCTTATTCGTCTGATAACGTTGGCAGCAGGATTGGTCATCGTAGGAGGCGTATCCGCTTCTGTGATCGAAGTCAATACCCAAACGCTTCCCGTTATCGGTCATGCACCTGTCGTGACTGATGTTCAATTTAATAATAAGACACCCGCCGTTAATGACACGGTCACCGCTGATCCAAAGATAACGGATGCAGATAAGGATGCATTAGAAACATCACTTTTTCAATGGAAACTCGATGGTAAAAATATTTCAGGAGCCACGCAAAATAGCTATAAACTCGTCCCCGGCGATGGCAATGGAAAACAACTGTCGGTCGAGGTCACGCCACAAACCGACCCTAAAATCACAGAACCAGCAACTGGCGCTATATTCACTTCATCAACTCTCACTACTAGAGGGCTGGCACCAGAAGCTCATGATGTGAAAATTGATGGTCAGCCAGAGCCTGGTAGATTACTGACCGGAAATTATCGCTACCATGATGGGGACAGCCCGAGCGATCCTGAGAGTGGAACCAGTTTCGAGTGGTTCTGTTTTCGTAACAAGAATCATCAGGCGATATCAACAAGCAGAACTTATCACATACAAGATGCAGATATAGGGTGTGAAATTTATTTCAATGTCATCCCTCGCTCATCAAGCGGAACACCGAGTACAGGTGCGCAAGTTCAATCGAATAAGGTCACTGTAGCTAAAGCAATACCATCACATCTAGTAGAAATATATAACGGCAACCAAATAGGGAATCGCTCCGGATATGGGTACAATATGGTGATAAATTATTCGCACCTCGGTTATGGCAAACCGATATCAATAATCATCAGTGAATACAGGAACGGAAATATCAGTGCGGTAAATAAGTATCAGGTTGGTAAGAAGACTCACATTGGTTCAATTGTTACTGACGACGGAAACACTATAAAGTTTGGAAATAATGCAAGCTCCAGTATCGGGGAAACTATTTATCTTGTGGTCCGCATTGATTTTCCAAACGGCAAATTTGCCCACGCGACATCGCCTAAAATAGTACTGCAGCGTCGGTAATTTGCTCACTTAAAACCCTAGCCATTTGGTTAGGGTTTTTCCAGACATTGAGAGGAAAAGCTGAAAAGCATGCTCCTGTTAATCGTCAACAACCTGTTTACCAATAACTCAAAAAAATTCCGACAAATAAGATAAAACCAACATAGTTATTATTCATAAAAGCTTTAAAACAGGGAGCACGCTCTCTATTGACCATCAGTTTTTGCTGATAAACAAATAACCCCACAACCAGCGCCAGAGAAAAATAGTAAATGCTCCCCAGAGCAGCCAATGATCCCACAGCCACCAGCAAGCCGACCATCAGTAATTGCAGTAACCCAATAATTAATTTGTCATACTGGCCAAATAAAATGGCTGTTGATTTCACGCCGATTTTTAAATCATCGTCACGGTCAACCATGGCATATTGCGTGTCGTAAATCACTGACCAAATAATATTTATGAAAAACAATACCCAGCATACTAACGGGAGTGTTTCACCCACCGCAGAGAAAGCCATTGGAATCGACCAGCCAAATGCTGCGCCCAGTACAACCTGAGGTAAATGACTGACTCTTTTAACAAAAGGGTAAATCCATGCCAAAGCAAGCGCCGCAATGGACAACCAAATTGTCATTAAATTTAAAGTTAAAACCAGCAAGAAGGACACACCCACTAAACTTGCAAACAAAATTTTAGCTTCTTTTTCCGTCACATCCCCACTAGGTAATGGGCGGTGTTTAGTCCGCTCTACGTGGCCATCAAAATGGCGGTCAGCAAAGTCATTAATAACACAACCAGCTGCACGCATAAAAAATACGCCGGCAGTAAATACAATTAAAAGATGTAAACTTGGCGTACCTTGAGCCGCAATCCATAATGCCCAATACGTCGGCCACAATAGCAACAGTGAACCAATGGGTCTATCAATACGCATTAAACGGCTGTATGCATGCCATTTACTGAGCGTCATACTTCCCTCCACTTTGTCGTGCTCCTTTTCGAATTCCATCATACTTCAAATTGGGTATATTTTAATACCACCAACCTCTGCAACTTACTGATTTATATTTGTTGGCATAGTGTCATTGCAGAAACCTGAAAATTCAAAATACTTAGGATAGTTAACGATATGCAGGTGATTCAGGTAAAAATATTTCGGTTAATAATAAGGGTTTATCCGATAATCTTAACCGAGAACAACGTACCCAACGGTTTGCGCAAGAACCAATATGAATATAATCTCGAGTTAAGCTGTCACGGCTAAATAAATAACGCCCTAACGGCATTCTCCCAATATCCACCAGCTGCTGGTCATCATCAGTCAGTGTTTCTTCAGGGATTACCGTTCGGCCCAGTAACCAAGGGATACCATCTCCATACATGACAACTTCTCTGACCCAATAACGCTGGCTTTCAGGTAAAGACTGCACTTCATCCGCACTTAGCTTATCTTGCGATACATAGCGCTCTAAATAAGGTATCACGGTAACTTGCTGGCTATGTTGCTCAAAACGTTTTGTCATGGAGCCAAGCTCTAATAGCCAATCTAATACATTGGCAGGCACTATTTTATCGTTCTCCGCCAGCCAGTGAATCGGCTGAGAAGTAAAAAGCGTTTCATCCATTACTTAAAATTCCACCATGAATAACATGGTTATGATTTACTGT
Source organism: Providencia sp. PROV004 (assembly GCF_011045615.1). Lineage (NCBI taxonomy): Bacteria > Pseudomonadati > Pseudomonadota > Gammaproteobacteria > Enterobacterales > Morganellaceae > Providencia > Providencia sp. PROV004. The sequence continues at coordinate 457,863 of NZ_CP042859.1, read as the reverse complement.
ATTTCTTACACAATAGGATATCACGTTGTTTTACGACAAGGTTAAAGTTAGCTAACAATTTATATAAAAAGTCACATTTTCAACACAAAATGTAAAAATATAGTAAAAAGTTTTTTAAATACTAGCTAGTTATCGATAATAATAAAATTCATTAATATCTTAACAAAATAGATTTAGTTGCTTGAAAAATAGTCGATTAAACAATCGTTCAATTAAACAAAATGTCGACTAAACAATATAAGGCAGGAAGCTCCTACCTTATATTGAAGTATTTAAATAATACGTTAGTAATTTATCGCCAAGCTTTATAGCTATTAATCAAACCATTGGTCGAACTATCATGGCTACTCACGGTATCACTATTTTCTAATTCAGGCAGGATACGGCTTGCGAGCTGTTTACCTAATTCAACCCCCCATTGGTCGAAAGTAAAGATGTTTAAAATCGCCCCTTGGGTGAAAATTTTGTGCTCATACATGGCAATCAATGCACCTAACGAATATGGTGTAATTGATTTCAATAAAATAGAGTTAGTTGGACGGTTGCCTTCAAACACTTTATAAGGCGCAACATATTCCATATCTGCTACATTTTTACCTTGTGCAGCAAATTCAGCATCGACCACTTCACGAGTTTTACCAAATGCTAGTGCTTCGGTTTGCGCAAAGAAATTCGATAACAATTTTTCATGGTGATCCCCTAACGGGTTATGAGTTACCGCAGGTGCGATAAAATCACATGGGATCATCTTCGTTCCTTGGTGGATCAACTGATAAAACGCATGTTGGCCATTGGTTCCTGGCTCCCCCCAAATAATTGGACCAGTTTGATAAGTAACAGGTTTTCCATCACGACCAATATATTTACCGTTCGACTCCATATTGCCTTGTTGGAAGTATGCGGCAAAGCGATGCATGTATTGGTCGTATGGCAGAATCGCTTCAGTTTCTGCTTCAAAGAAATTGTTGTACCAAATGCCAATCAAACCCAACAATACTGGGATGTTTTTTTCTAATGGAGTTTGGGTAAAATGTTTATCCATCGCATGGGCGCCGCTCAATAATTGAACGAAATTATCAAAGCCAACCGATAAAATAATCGATAAACCAATTGCTGACCATAATGAATAGCGGCCACCAACCCAATCCCAGAATTCAAACATATTGTTGGTATCAATACCAAATTTCGCAACTTCTTCGCTATTCGTTGAAAGCGCCACAAAATGCTTAGCAACTTGGCTTTCATCTTTTGCCGCAGCCAAGAACCAATCACGAGCAGAATGCGCATTAGTCATGGTTTCTTGCGTTGTAAAGGTTTTTGACGCAATTAAAAACAGTGTCGTTTCTGGGTTCAGTTTTTTCAGCGTTTCCGCAATTTGTGTACCATCCACATTCGATACAAAGTGCATATTTAGGTGGTTTTTGTATGGACGTAGTGCTTCTGTCACCATAAATGGACCAAGGTCTGAACCACCAATACCGATGTTCACAACATCAGTAATCGCTTTACCGGTGTACCCTTTCCAATCACCGCTGATAATGCGCTGACTAAATTGCTGCATTTTATCCAATACCGCATTCACTTCAGGCATGACATCTTTGCCATCGACATAAACAGGGGTGTTATCGCGGTTGCGCAAAGCAGTATGTAATACCGCACGGTCTTCTGTACGGTTAATTTTCTCACCTTGGAACATGCTGTTGATAGCGCTTTCTAGCTCTGTTTCTTTTGCTAAGGCTAATAAATGTTCCAATGTTTCTTGTGTAATTCTATTTTTGGAGAAATCCACTAAGATTTGACCATCGAACGTCGCCGAAAAATGAGTAAAGCGGTCTTTATCCTGTGCAAACAAATCGCGCATATGGACATTTTTCATTTGCGCAAAATGTTGCTCTAGCGCCCGCCATGCAGCCGTTTGGCTTGGATTAATACTTCTCATGGATAACACTCTCCAAATAATATTAAATAGAAATAGATTGTACCCCGTCACGAAAACGAGACTTATCGGTTTTCTGCGTTATATTGATATTCCCCAATTCTGCCGCACTTTTCCAGACTTAATTACCCCTTTTATTGAAATACGCACTTTCAATGCATACCACTTAAAAAATAGCAGGTATATGCTCTCAATAATTCAATGAACGCAGTCAACACCCACGCAGCTTGAAGTATGACGAGTATATTGAGAAAACCGATAATAAATTACCTATCATTAGAATTACTGATTTACTTCGATTCTTGATTGACGCAATCCCATTTACCCGATAAATCTATATAAAGATTAGGTTTAACCAAAGGGATTGACACCATGAATACCGCAGCGCCTTCAACAGACAACCATCAGTATGTTATCGCCAAATTTGGCGGCACCAGCGTCGCTAACTTTGAAGCGATGAACAACAGCGCCAATATCGTTCTTTCCAACCCAAATGTGCGAGTTGTGGTACTTTCAGCTTCTGCTGGCATTACCAATTTATTAATCGAACTGGCTGAAGGCTGCGATGCGGATAAACGCAATGAACTGCTGAAAAAAGTGAAAGATATTCAATATGCAATTATTGATAATCTACAAACAGCTGATGTTATTCGTGAAGAAATCAATCGGTTACTTGATAATATTGCACATTTAGCTGATTCGGCTGCTTTAGCCACTTCCGATGCATTAACGGATGAAATGGTCAGCCATGGCGAATTAATGTCAACCTTACTATTTGTTGAAGTACTACGCCAACGTAATGCTAATTCCCAATGGTTTGATGTACGCAAAGTGATGAGAACGAATGACAGCTTTGGTCGTGCTGAACCAGAGCTAGCTCAGCTAAAAACATTGTCAGAACAACAACTCATGCCGCGCCTTGCCGAATCGGTTGTGATCACCCAAGGGTTTATTGGCCGTGATGAAAAAGGCCGCACGACAACGCTTGGCCGTGGTGGAAGTGACTACACTGCCGCTCTGTTAGCTGAAGTACTTAATTTATCACGTGTCGATATTTGGACTGATGTTCCTGGAATTTACACCACAGACCCTCGCGTCGTACCGAGTGCCCAACGGATTGATGAAATTGCTTTCGATGAAGCCGCTGAAATGGCGACTTTTGGTGCAAAAATTTTGCATCCAGCGACACTCCTTCCTGCAGTACGTGCCGGGATCCCTGTTTTTGTTGGTTCAAGTAAAGCTCCCGAAGCTGGCGGTACCATTGTGTGTGATAAAACCACTAATCCACCACAATTTAGGGCATTAGCACTGCGCCGCAAACAAACGCTACTCACCTTACACAGCCTAAAAATGCTGCATGCACGAGGCTTCTTAGCGGAAATTTTCACCATTTTACTGCGCCACAATATTTCAGTGGATTTAATCACAACGTCAGAAGTCAGTGTTGCACTAACCTTAGATACAACAGGTTCAACGGGAACTAACGGCAGCTTACTTACCAACGCGCTGATGACAGAGTTATCCGCATTATGTCGTGTCGAAGTAGAAGAGAATTTAGCGCTCGTCGCAATCATTGGTAATGAGCTGTCGCAAGTGAATGGCCTAGGAAGGCAAATTTTTGGCGCACTTGAGTCATTCAATATTCGCATGATCAGCTATGGCGCAAGTAGCCACAATATTTGTTTATTGGTTCCTGGGAATGATGCTGAAGAGATCGTTCGTACCTTGCACAGTAACTTATTTGAATAGTGTCGAAGTTTGATCAAAATACCAAAAGGCGATCATCACGATCGCCTTCTCTATTATAAAATTAATCCCTTCCCGTATTTTTACTGGGTTGCGCAACACTGTTGGTGTATTGCAACATTTTGCCCGTCACACCTTTATTCTGTGTTAAAAGCGCTAAATTTCCTTTTGCTGTTTCATTACCGAGTTCTACTGCTCGCTCAAACCACATTACCGAACGGAAAATATTTTTTTCGCCCCCCTCGCCTCGTGCATACATCACCGCAAGGTTATTTTGTGCATCGCTGTTCTTTTTAAATGCCGCTTTTTCCAGCAATTGCCGAGCTTTCTGTGAGTTTTTCGCTACACCCGTTCCCGTTAAATAAAAGATAGCTAACTGGTTTTGAGCTTCGATGCTATCTTCTTGTGCCAGTTGCAGCCAACTCACAATTTTATTGACATCCACATTTTTCAACTCACCAGACACATACATCTTCGCTAACTTAATTTGAGCTGCATTACCATCACTGTTAGCAAGTGACATATACCATTCAATGGCCTTTTCAGGGTCTTTTTTAACGCCACCTAACCCTTTTTCATAGAATTCAGCCACTTTCATTCCTGCATCTTGGGATTTGTTTTGTGCCGCACGTTCATACCAGATAAAGGCTTCAGCGAGGTCTTTTCCAACGCCATCACCTTGTTCATAGGCTTTCGCAATCGCCAGTTGGGCTGCAATACTATTTTGTTGCGCAGCGCGTTTATACCAGTACATCGCTTGGTAGCTATTCTTTTCTATTGCACTATGGCCTTCTTGATAAAAGTCACCCATATTCACTTGTGCTGTCGCAGAGCCCATATTGGCGGCTTGGCGATATAAGTAAATCGCCATTTCGTCGTCCGGCTCTACACCTTCGCCATTTTCATACATCACCGCTAAATTATTCACAGCGGCAGCAATATTATTTCCCGCACTTCTTTCATACCATTCTCTCGCCTTTTGGTAATCGGTATCACCACCTAGCCCATCATGATAAAACAGTCCCATCGCAAACTGTGCGTTAGCGTGTTCTTGCTCTGCGGCCTCTGTATACCATGCTTTCGCTTGTTTTAAATTTCGCTCTACCCCAATACCATGTTCATATAAGTAACCCATCGCATATTGGCAATAAGCATCACCTTTTTCGGCACCTCGGCGATACCATTGTTCCGCTTGTTGGTACTTTTCCTGATTGTGCAACAACATTCCAAGGTAGTAATCGCCATCTGTATTATCTCGGTCAGCTACCTTTTTAAACCAACGATAAGCCTCTTGCTCATTGGCAGCTAAAAACTCAGTCCCATCCATATAAGCAAGCCCAACATCCACCATCGCTTCTTCATCTCCGGCATTTGCTAGTTGCAATTTTGCTTTGAATTCATCAGGAATTGGCGTACTTTTAGGCTGCGCCTGTAGCGCATTTGGCTTATCTTTCGCAGAAGGTGCTTCAACGGTATTGCCAGCTTGCGCAAGAGAAATACCGCTAACATAGAGAACTAACAGAAAAGAACGTAATTTCATCACCATGACCTATTTATTGGCGTTATCTCATTAACATATCATTCCAATAAATAATTCATAAGGGATGTTAGCTGAAAAAGTAGAATAATAGGGAAATTATTCAGAAAATGGAGGAGACGCCGGCTCTTGCTGAAACTTTTGTCTCCGAAATAAACCCCAGAGCTTAATTAACGCGGTAACCACCATGTTTACTGGCAAATAAATTAAATTTACCCCACTCAATTAACAGAGCTTCCAATGTGCGGTGGCTGATCTTACACAGTTCAGAGATCTGAGAAACAATAAAGTGATTTTCGCTCACCAGTTCTGGTGAAAACACTTCCGCAATCCACTCACACTCTTTCGTGGTCACCAGCCAACCGTCATTGGTCGAAAATTTATGTACGGGTACCATGCCGTCTTTAGGGCTTTCTTGGGATAACAGTTTATTTTCATCAACTTGGGCTTGATGAAAAGCAGCGATTTCTTCCTCTGAAGGGACGGGTTCTACCGCTAAATTCTCTTCTAAAAACAGGTAAATTTCTTCTGCTCTTGCCGGTGTCAGCTCGCTTTTTAACCAGATTTGATTAAAACAGTGCTCATTCAGTGAATCATCGGTATCAAGCTTATCCATGATCTGTAAAACACTCATCATGGCGCTCACCGCGTCTTCACTCATCATAAACGTTTCAGGCGCAGCACTGTTTTGGATCTGATAAGGAAAAACCGCCGAGCGTGGCAGTTCTTCTTCAATAATAAATTCATAGCTCATCATTGGACCCCTCTAATGTATTACCTATAAGATGGTGCCGAATACATGAAAAATCAATGTATTGATCTGGTTTTAATCTTCAGGGTCATAAGCTAAGTTTGGTGCTAACCAACGCTCCAACTCCGTTACCGACATCCCTTTACGTTTTGCGTAGTCCTCAATTTGGTCTTTTTGTAGCTGAGCTACGGCAAAATATTTACTTTCCGGGTGGCTAAAATACCAGCCTGATACCGAAGCGCCTGGCCACATCGCATAGGAACTGGTGAGTTTCATGCCAATTTGCGTTTCTACATCCAATAACTGCCAAATTTTGGCCTTTTCTGTGTGCTCAGGACAAGCCGGATACCCCGGTGCAGGGCGGATACCTTGGTAATTTTCACGAATAAGCTCTTCATTACTCAAGTTTTCATCAGCTGCATAGCCCCAATATTGCCTACGGACTTGTTGGTGTAGATATTCAGCAAATGCCTCCGCTAGCCTATCCGCCAGCGCTTTAACCATAATTTTATTATAATCATCATGCTGTTGTTCATATTCATCAGCAAGCGCGTCTTCTTCTAAGCCCCCTGTCACTGCGAAAGCTCCAATATAATCGGCTGTACCGCTGTTTTTTGGCGCGACAAAGTCAGATAAACAATAGTTTGGAAACTCAGTTTTTAAGGTTTGCTGGCGTAAATTCAGCCCCATCACTTGTACATGGCTTCTTGACTCATCGGTATAAATTTCTACATCATCGCCAACTCGGTTTGCAGGGAATAAACCAAAAATACCTTTTGGCGTTAGTAAACTTTCTTTATCAAGCTTATCTAACATATTATTGGCATCTTTCAATAGCTTACGTGCTTCAGAACCAACCACTTCATCTTCTAAGATCCGCGGGTATTTCCCCGCCAGCGACCAAGTCATAAAAAATGGCGTCCAATCAATATAGTCTCTCAGCGTTGAAATAGATGCTGTGACTTCTTGAATACCCTGGAATTTTGGTACAGGTGGTTGATAGTTTTGCCAGTCAATATTTACCGCATTCGCACGTGCCACATCCAGTGCCACCGGTGGTGTTTTTGGCCTTCTTCGACCATGCTGCTGGCGTACGGTGTCGTATTCACGGCGCGTACGCGCAACAAAATCTGCTTTTTGTGTTGCTGACAATAACGCCGAGACAACCCCCACTGTTCGGGAAGCATTTTGCACGTAAGTTGTTGGCCCACTGTAATTTGGCTCAATTTTCACAGCGGTATGTGCTTTTGATGTCGTCGCCCCACCAATCAGTAATGGTAAGGTAAATCCTTGTCTTTCCATCTCTTTAGCGACATGCACCATTTCATCAAGAGATGGCGTAATCAAACCAGATAACCCAATAATATCGACGTTTTCTTCACGCGCGGTTTTTAGAATAGTTTCACATGGGACCATCACACCTAAATCAATGATTTCATAGTTATTACACTGTAAAACAACACCAACAATATTTTTACCAATATCATGGACATCGCCTTTTACCGTAGCGAGTAAGATTTTTCCTGCACTGCTACCTGATTGTTTAAGCTCTTGAATATAAGGCTCTAAATAGGCGACTGCTTGTTTCATTACACGGGCGGATTTCACCACTTGAGGTAAGAACATTTTGCCTTCCCCAAACAGGTCTCCAACCACATTCATACCGTTCATCAAGGGGCCTTCAATCACTTCGATTGGGCTAGAAGCACGTTGGCGAGTTTCTTCAGTATCTTCAATAATAAATTCGGTAATACCTTTCACTAGTGCATATTCAAGGCGCTTTTCAACTTCCCAACTACGCCATTCCGCTTGTTGAACTTGCTGCTCTCCTGCCCCGGCTCCACGGTATTTTTCTGCCAGTTCAAGTAAGCGTTCCGTACTGTCATCACGACAATTTAAAATCACATCTTCAACCGCGTCTTTTAATTCAGAAGGTAAGTCATCATAGATAGCGAGCTGCCCCGCATTAACGATCCCCATATCCATTCCATTACGAATGGCGTAGTACAAGAAAACAGCATGAATCGCTTCGCGTACAGGGTCGTTCCCTCTAAATGAAAAAGAGACGTTGGAAACTCCGCCAGAAATCATCGCATGAGGTAATTGAGCCTTGATATCCTTACAGACCTCAATAAAATCAATTGCATAGTTATTGTGCTCTTCAATTCCTGTGGCTACGGCAAAAATATTTGGGTCAAAAATAATATCTTCAGGAGGGAAGCCCACCTCTTCGGTCAGGATCTGATAAGCACGGCGACAAATTTCAATTTTCCGTTCACGTGTATCTGCTTGGCCAACTTCATCAAATGCCATGACGACCACGGCAGCACCATATTTGCGCAATAGTTTAGCGTGCTCAATAAATGCCTCAACCCCCTCTTTCATTGAGATTGAATTGACGATCCCCTTACCTTGTATGCACTTAAGCCCCGCCTCGATGACCTCCCACTTTGAGGAGTCAATCATAATCGGCACGCGCGCAATATCTGGTTCGCCAGCAATGAGATTCAAGAAACGTACCATCGCCGCATGGGAGTCCAACATCCCTTCATCCATATTGATGTCGATGATTTGTGCGCCATTTTCAACTTGCTGACGAGCCACATCTAAGGCTTCTTGGTAATTTTCTTCTTTAATCAGCCGCTTAAATTTTGCTGAACCTGTCACGTTGGTTCTTTCCCCGACGTTCACAAATAATGATTTTTTGCCAACATTTAGCGGTTCTAAACCAGATAAACGGCATTCAACAGGCAGTGACGGTAATTGGCGTGGAGTGATGCCTTTTACTGCATCTGCCATTTTTTTGATATGTAATGGCGTCGTTCCACAACATCCACCAACAATATTTAAGAACCCTGCGGTTGCCCATTCATGAATTTGTTCGGCCATATTTTGCGCATCAAGGTCATACTCACCAAACGCATTGGGTAGCCCTGCATTGGGGTGCGCACTGACATAACATTCAGCAATTCTTGATAATTCAGCAATATACTGGCGTAACTCATTAGGACCTAATGCGCAATTCAAGCCAAATGATATCGGCTGAGCATGACGCAATGAGTTATAAAATGCTTCTGTTGTTTGCCCTGATAATGTTCGACCTGAGGCATCCGTGATCGTCCCCGAGATCATAATCGGTAAAGAAACGCCCAAAACTTCCAATTCGGTTTCTACCGCAAAGATCGCGGCCTTCGCATTTAATGTATCAAAAATGGTTTCGATCATGATCAGATCGACCCCACCTTTTACTAAAGATCGGGTAGATTCTCGATAAGCTTCAACGAGTTGATCAAAGGTGATATTGCGATAAGCGGGATCATTAACATCCGGAGAAATAGAAGCGGTGCGGTTTGTCGGGCCTAAGACTCCAGCAACATAACGCGGTTGCTCTGGCGTTTTACGTGTCCACTCATCAGCACATTCACGAGCAAGACGTGCAGCAACTTCATTAATTTCAGCGGAAAGAGATTCCATTTTATAATCAGCCATCGCAATGGATGTTGAGTTAAAAGTATTGGTTTCAACAATATCCGCACCAGCTTCAAAGTATTGAGAATGGATATCTCGAATGATATCTGGCTGAGTTAAGACTAATAGGTCATTATTTCCCTTTAAATCACTCGGCCAATCTGCAAATCGCTCTCCGCGAAACTGGGCTTCCGACAACTTATGTTGTTGGATCATTGTTCCCATTGCACCATCTAATACCAATATACGTTTTTTTAATTCTTGTTCTAATTGATTAACTTTTGCGGACACTGCACTGCCCTCCTGAAATGGAACACTGAGAAATAAGTCAAATTTTTACTTTTAACATCCTATCACAACTTCTCTCGTGAAAATTCGCTGTTATGATGAGAGTTTTTCAAGGTTGCACAAGAGCACACTTTTCACTGATCCGATGAGTATTTTCAAGTGAAATAGTTCATAATAGAAGCTAAATGACAGTCAGGAGAGACTTAATGGCAACGGCACCAATTACTAAGAAACTTAAAAAAGCAAAAGGGCCGGCGAGTGGCGCAGCTGCAGCAGGACAAGTTCAATCATTAAGTCGTGGATTAACACTGTTGGAATATATTTCCGAATCAACAGGGGGAATCGCCCTCACTGACCTTGCGATGCAAGCTGGCTTACCCAACTCAACAACACATCGCCTATTAATGACGTTGGAACAGCATGGATTTGTTCGGCAAACTGGCGATTTAGGCCTATGGGTTATTGCTTCCCATGCTTTTATCATTGGTAGTAGCTTCTTAGAGAGTCGTAATTTGTTAGCTCTCGTTCACCCGATACTGCGCCGCTTAATGGATGAATCTGGGGAAACCGTCAATTTAGCTATCCTAGACCATACAGAGTACGATGCCGTCATTGTTGACCAAGTACAATGCAATGCGCTAATGAGAATGTCAGCACCGATCGGTGGAAAACTGCCATTACACGCTTCGGGTGCAGGCAAAGCGTTCATTGCTAATTTAACAGAAGACAAACTGGTTCCACTTTTAAGCCGTAAAGGTTTACATGCTTATACGCCTTATACACTAACTAACCCATCCGCCTTAAAAGAGAATTTACAACAGGCTAAAAAGCAAGGTTTTTCTTATGATGATGAAGAGCATGCTTTAGGGTTACGTTGTATTGGAGCTTGTATTTATGATGAGCACAAAGAAGCGTTTGCAGCTATTTCTATTTCAGGCCCATTATCACGTATCACTGATGACCGTATTACTGAATTAGGCGCTATGGTTATCAAGGCCGCAAAAGAAATAAGCCATGAATATGGTGCAAACCGCTAACTCAATAGTAAAGAGTGAAATACAAAGCAACCTGTATTTCACTTTAGCTTAATCTCACAAAGTTTTTTACTGCCCTCTAATCACCTTGTTGGTTTGTTGATACATTAGGCAACTGCGAGGTCTTTTCAAATAACTTAAATTTTTGCATATCACGGTACTTTTCAATAAGTGCCAACGCGATAGCCTCTGTTTCAGCATCCGCTTGTCCTTCAATATCTCTCGGCCGGAAATGCAGTTGGAAAGCACGTAATGTTTCTTTCGTCTGTGAATCTAACTGACCTGATAGAGGAATTGTTGAATAGCCGTAAAAATGAAGGGCTTTTTGAATGCGTAACACGTTTGCAGGCTCATTGGCATTACGCCCCGCCAGAAATTTAGCCACGGTTTTAGGATCTGGCCAAGCCCCTATACCATGTTGAGCAAGACGCTGCCATGGAAATGCCTTGCCTGGATCTTGCTTACGCAGTGGTGCGATATCACTGTGACCAATAATATTTTCTGGAGGAATGTTATAACGCTGCATAATATCTTGGAGGAGAGGGATCAACGCAACAATTTGTGCTTCATTATAAGGAGCCCAATATCGTTTTCCTTTTACATCTTTTTGTAATCCAGCATTGACGATTTCAATCCCAATAGAAGTATCATTCAAACCATTATGGTGTAACCAATAACTTTCACCTGCATGCCATGATTTTAACGACTCAGGAACGAGTTGTAATACAACAGGCCGGCCATTTTTAGTTTCAGGTACACTTGGAATGAGATAGTGAGAACTCACTTGACCTTGTGTTAGTGTGGCTATAGAACGCACATCATCAGAAACGGTGTAGTGAATAATGACATATTGAATACGTTGACTACTATTTTTTGATGGATAACGGTTATCGAGATAGTACCCCTTGTTCGAGGCTGAACAGCCTAATAGTAAAAAGGCAAATAATATCCCTATATATTTGAACATCGAACCATAACCTTACTCTATTGTTGATTAAGCTTTATTTAAGCATTCTGTAGTCATCAATACTATCAACTTTCATACATTAACGACAAAACGATGCTTATTATTCATAAGAATATAGTCAAAACGGTGAAATAACTGTTCAAATACATAGTGTTAACACCTTCTTAGTTCATATTAGAAACAAAAAGTTTTCATTATTCTGTAGAAAGTTCCTCTTGCATTAAAAAGTAGGAGATATCACAAAAACAGAAGCAAGTACTAGAAAAATTATCATTATGAGTTCCAACAAATTCATCGACCATTAAAATAAAGATAAATTGATTATTTTTATTTCTAGAAGCTGATTTTAAATTATTTTCAATTTTAAGTAGTTATCATAAAAATGATTTTCCATCGACTATGCTAAATTAATCGTTTAGTTCTCTGTAACGTATAAGTTATAAAATATTTTCTTATACTAGCGATTTCTAAAAAGAATAAGGTAATTCATAAAATTTTATAAAGAGAAATAAAAAATAACCTTACTTAAATTACTGCTAGCTCATTTTTTCATACTCAACCTGCTTAGCAATTATTTTAGTAACTTCATTAATATCAATATCTAAAAAAATGACAATTTCAATTAGTTTATCTAAGCTCAATTTATTAATACCTAATTCATACCGTGATACCTGCTGTTGACTCAAATGAATAATTGAGCCTAACTCATTTCCTGACAATCCCTTACTCACTCTAGCCTTACGTAAATGATTACCTAATAATGCATAAACATTTTTCTTTTTAGCTATATGCATAACCATCTCCTAAATTTAAATAAGAAAAATAATTTAGCTAGTATTATTCATTATAAAATTAACCATAACTATTTAAAATAGTTACGAGTAATCAAAAAGCACAAGATTGATAGGCAAACATCATTTTTATATACAAAAGAAAAAGAACTAAGTAATATTTATAAAGTAATTCATTGCTTTATAACAGTTTTTTCATTTTTTTAATAAAATTATATTCCTATATGTTTATTTTTACCAAATCGATAATTTAATATATTTTTACATTTTAAATGTTATTAGTAATAATTAGTAACTAATAAAAATAATTATATGTTTTTTATTATTAAATAATTTCCACTTTATATGTTAAATTTATACATACATAAAAACTGGATTTACTCATTTTTTATATCAAAAAAATAGATTAATAATTTATTTTATTATTAATAAATTCAAAAAATCAGGCTAATAATCTGATTTAGGTCTAAAAATAACAATCCCAGCCTTCCCTTTTAAATAAATATTCAGTTCAATATCAATGACCTGAAAATTTCTACGCAATGAGGACGCATTTCTAAATATTGTTTTCTTCCCTTTACGTATTACAACCCCAACATGGCTTACATCTAACCCATAATTTCCTGAATAAATACCAATGTAATCCCCCGTTTTTAATCTTAATAATAAATCATCATCCACATACTTAGCTGGAATATAGTTAATTGACCTATTCTTGATGGGTAATCCCGATATATATCTCTGATCATGATATTTTAAATTAAGTTGTTTATTTACCTTAACAGCATGTGAACTTATTTCACTGGTAATATCTGCCACAATAGCTTCAGGTTCTTGCGCCCAATCAGAAAAAAAATGCCGACGATGTTTAAAGGTGATATTTTGGTTGATATACCTAATATTGGTTAAATTTAACACAAACTGTTCATAGTTTTTCGAACGCTTAAAAGCCTCGATGTACTCTATGAATGTCATACAGTCCATCTCTTTCAAATTAATCACTAATTCTTCGGCTAAGAGTGGGCTCATATTCAATGTTTGTTTATTGTAAGGTGTGGCTAAAAAGTATTGAGTCAATGCATCAATTTTTTCTGCCTGTGAGGCATTGTGTAATTGCATTTCAGTTTGCTTATTAAAAACTTCAGTTAAAATGTTATATGACCCGGAAGCTAAAACAACCTCAGCCTTAACAAAATTTGCCAACAACAATATAAATGCAGCTGTAGCTAGCCTTAACATTCTGCCACTCTTCTCATTAATACAGCCTAACCTTCGACAATTATCTAATTGAATTTTGATGATAAAATAACCAAAAAAGCCACTATAGCATGCTTATTTGCCTATTTCCTACCCTATCCATACCATATTACAAATTTGATTCAGATCACAGATAGCTTCGAATATTCATTTTCTATATTGCAACGCCTTCGCTTTCATTGAACAATGTTACCGGTAACATTGATGCTATAGTACTAGAGTAAATAACGATAGGCACAACCCAAATTGACTTGCAGTTTGATTCATCTTTTTACTGCACTATGGAGCAATTATCATGAGCGTGACCACCTCTAAAGAGACAAATCCTTCGGTGATCAATAAAGAACTTGATCGCATCACTCAACGTATCATCTCTCGTTCAGTGAAGACTCGAGCTGCTTACCTCAAAAAAATAGAGCAGGCTCGTAGTATGACCGTCCATCGAGCATCACTCGCTTGTGGTAACCTTGCCCATGGCTTTGCAGCATGCCAAAGTGAAGAAAAACAAATTCTTAAAAGCATGACTCGCTCTGATATTGCTATCATCAACTCCTACAATGATATGCTTTCAGCGCATCGCCCCTATGACAAGTACCCAGAACAACTCAAAAAAGCATTATTAGAAGCAGGCTCAATTGGCCAAGTCGCTGCAGGTGTTCCCGCAATGTGCGATGGTGTAACACAAGGTCAAGATGGGATGGAGCTATCGATGCTAAGTCGAGATGTCATTGCAATGTCAACCGCCATTGGCCTATCCCATAATATGTTTGATGGCGCACTCTATTTAGGTATTTGCGACAAAATTGTTCCAGGTTTAATGCTTGGCGCACTTTCATTTGGCCACCTTCCTGCGATATTTGTCCCAGCAGGCCCAATGGCAACAGGCTTACCAAATAAAGAAAAGGTTCGCATTCGCCAGCTGTATGCTGAAGGCAAAGTTGATAGACTCGCCTTATTAGAAGCGGAAGCTGCGTCTTATCATGGTATCGGCACTTGTACTTTTTATGGTACTGCCAACTCAAATCAAATGATGATGGAAGTGATGGGATTACATCTCCCCGGCGCATCATTTGTACCACCTGATTCTCCACTACGAGATGCATTAACAGAAGCTGCCGCACGACAAATTACGCGTTTAACTGAACAATCAGGTCAGTACTTACCTATCGGTCAACTGGTTAACGAAAAAGTGATTGTCAACGGCATCGTCGCATTACTTGCAACAGGCGGCTCAACTAACTTGACCATGCATCTTGTGGCTATAGCTAGAGCTGCTGGGATCATTATCAATTGGGATGATTTCTCCGATATTTCTGCCATTGTTCCACTTATTTGCCGTATCTATCCTAATGGCCAAGCGGATATCAACCAATTCCAAGCCGCAGGTGGCGTCGCTTTGCTTATCCACCAGCTATTGCAAAAAGGTTTATTGCATAATGATGTTCATACCGTCTCAGGATTTGGGCTGGCACGTTATACTATGGAACCATGGCTAAATAATGGTCAACTAGAATGGCGAGAAGGCCCTAAAACCTCATTCAATCCTGAAGTTATTGCTGAAATAGACCGCCCTTTCTCACCTCATGGCGGTACAAAATTACTCTCAGGGAATTTAGGACGCGCTGTGATGAAAACATCAGCAGTTCCTGAAGAAAATCAAATCATTGAAGCTCCAGCAGTCGTATTTAATAACCAAAATGAGATCGCAGCGCACTTTGAAGCTGGCGAACTCAATAAAGATTGTATCATCGTTGTCCGCTTCCAAGGACCATCTGCAAATGGTATGCCTGAGCTTCACAAGCTAATGCCACCTCTTGGTGTCCTTATGGATAAAGGCTACAAGGTCGCGCTAGTCACTGATGGTCGCTTATCCGGTGCATCCGGCAAAGTACCATCCGCAATTCATGTCACACCTGAAGCTTACAATGGCGGATTGTTAGCAAAAGTAAAAAATGGCGATATTATTAGGGTAAATGCATTGACTGGGGAATTACAATTACTGGTTGATGAAGAAGAACTCAATAAGCGCCAACCCTTTGAAGCTGATTTAACTGCTGAACATAGTGGGTGTGGAAGGGAACTTTTCGGTGCGTTAAGAAGACACTTATCAGGTGCCGAAGAAGGCGCTTGTAGCATTGATTTTTAATCTATTTTCATTGAATAGGAATAGAAAATGAATAATTGGAAAATAACCGCTGAAAGCGTATTAAAACAAGGCCCTGTCGTCCCTGTTATTGTTATAAAAAAATTAGAACAAGCGGTTCCTCTTGCAAAAGCACTAGTCAAAGGTGGCATTAAAGTTTTAGAAGTCACTTTACGTACTGAATGTGCTATTGATGCTATTCGCCTCATTGCCAAAGAAGTACCTGAGGCGATTATTGGCGCGGGTACTGTTATCAATGCAAAACAACTCGCTGAAGTCACTGAAGCGGGAGCACAATTTGCAATTAGCCCCGGCTTGACGGATGAATTACTCAATGCCGCTACCAAAGGAAATATTCCTTTAATCCCTGGTATTTCAACTGTTTCTGAGCTTATGCTTGGTATGCAATATGGCTTAAAAGAGTTTAAATTTTTCCCAGCGGAAGCCAACGGTGGCGTTAAGGCGCTAAAAGCTATTGCCGGCCCTTTCTCACAAGTCAAATTTTGCCCAACGGGTGGAATATCACTCGCTAATTACCTTAGTTATTTAGAGCTAGATAGTGTTCTGTGCATTGGCGGCTCTTGGTTAGTTCCTGAAGAGGCTTTGAATTCAGGTAATTACGAAAAAATCACCCAACTTGCACAAGAGGCTGTACAAGGCGCAAAAAAATAACGACACGAAAAACGACTCAGTCCCTTGCTGGGTCGTTTTTAACTGCCTTTAATGAATACTATTATAATTATGCAACCTCATTGAAGTTATGACAAAAACGTAATTCTTCACGGTAGGCATAAACATCTTCTACGTGCCCCGCTAAAATCCTATTTTGTAACTTTTGCCAATAATCTGCTGAAAATAAATCTGCGTGATATTGTTGCAAGTAATGACGAATTTTCTCATTTTGGCAAATAAAAGAAGCAAACTCTTCGGGGAAAACATCTTGCTCCCCAATGCTATACCATGGCTCACCAGATAACTCTTGCTCAGGGTATAATGGCTCCGGAATTTTACGAAAATTCACTTCAGTCATATAACAGATTTCATCATAATCGTAAAAAACAACACGCCCATGCCGCGTTACCCCAAAGTTTTTAAATAACATATCTCCAGGAAAAATATTTGCAGCCGCTAATTGCTTAATCGCCCAGCCATATTCATTTAATGCATTATGCAATTGTGTATCAGAGGCATTATCCATATAAATATTCAATGGGATCATCTTTCTTTCCATATACAGATGACGAATCAATATGTTATCACCTAAATCTTCAATTTGAGATGGAGCCTCTTTCAATAACTCCGCCATTAATTCATCACTGATGGAGGATTTACTAATCACAAAATTTTCAAATTCTTGGGTATCCGCCATACGGCCAACTCTATCGTGCTCTTTAACCAAACGATAGCATTCTAAGACCCGTTCTCGTGTTACCTGTTTTTGTGGTGCAAATCGGTCCTTAATAATTTTAAAAACCCGATCGAAAGAAGGCGATGTAAAAACCAGCATCACCATTCCTTTCACACCTGGTGCAACCGTAAATTGCTCTCGTGAAAAATTAATATAGGCGAGATACTCTCTGTAATACTCTGTTTTTCCATGCTTTTGACAGCCAATTGCCATATATAATTCAGCAATTGACTTACTGGGTAAGATCTCCCTCAACCAAAAAACCAGTGCTGCAGGAAAAGGAGCATACACCATAAAATAGGAACGAGCGAAACCAAACACAATACTGGCTTCATCAAACTCGGTTAAACACGTATCAATATAAATGTGCTGACAATCATCATGATGAATAGGAAGTAAGAATGGATAGACCTCATCATTAATATAAATTTTACCAATCAGCCAAGCTGCCTTATTACGATAAAATAGCTCATTTGCGATATGAAAGCTGACTTTCTGGCTTTCAATATCGGAAAATTTTGTTTTTAATACATTGATAATACAATGAATATCTAAATTTAAATTCCGCCATTTTAACCTTAGCGGTAACCCACTTAATATAGTAAACAATAACTCATCTAAATTATTATTAACAAAGTATTCGCGAGCTAGAGGCCTAGGAGCAATAGAAAAGCGTCTCGCAGGCTGAGACGTAAAAATAAATAGGTTATCTTGTGTCAGCTCCCGATGCCGAAATAACCGACAGTAAACAGAATTAAAAAAGCTTTCCGCTATTTCAAACCTTGGGTAATCCGGTAATAAGGTTTTATAAATATTTTTTATCTGTGCCAGTTTATCTGGTGTTAAAGATTGAACTAACCCCATAAACTGTAGCTGAGCGACAACTAAGCCAACATGGTGGTCATACAGTTGAATTCGTCTTTTCATCGCATGCTGAATTGCATGCCAATCTGCTTGTTCAAACCGTTCTTGTGCACCTGAGGTTATTTCAAGAAAACGACCATATTGTGCATCAAACCCTTGTAAAATGGTCTGCGCTATTATCTGTTCTGTCGTCAATATCATAACCACTCCTATTAGAATACAGACTCATTTTGAATAAAAAACAGGCACTAAACGTGCCTGAAAAATTAACAGATATAGCTAACCAACAAAGACACCAGAAACACCGATCAAAAGGAAAATAATCTAACTAGAATTGCTCTTCTTCAGTCGACCCAGTTAAAGCCGTCACTGATGAAGCACCACCTTGAATAACGGTTGTTACTTTATCAAAATAACCTGTTCCCACCTCTTGTTGATGCGAAGAGAAGGTGTAGCCCTTATTCATTGCGGCAAATTCACATTCTTGAACTTTTTCAACATAATGCTTCATGCCTTCACCTTGTGCATAGGAGTGGGCTAAATCAAACATGTTGAACCACATACTGTGAATACCTGCTAGCGTAATAAATTGGAAGCGATAGCCCATTGCTGAAAGTTCATCTTGGAAACGCGCGATCGTGCTGTCATCTAAATTCTTTTTCCAATTAAATGATGGAGAGCAGTTATAAGCTAATAATTTACCAGGAAATTTAGCATGAATAGCCTCAGCGAACTGCCTTGCTGCTTCAAGGTCAGGTTTTGACGTTTCACACCAAACAAGATCTGCATATGGTGCATACGCTAGCCCGCGGCTAATCGCTTGCTCAATTCCTGCTTTGGTACGGAAAAAACCTTCAGAGGTGCGTTCTCCAGTAACAAAAGCCGCATCATAAGCATCGCAGTCTGATGTTAGAAGATCGGCTGCATCGGCATCTGTTCTAGCAACCAAAATAGTTGGTACACCTGAAACATCCGCCGCTAAACGAGCAGCAACCAGCTTCTGAATCGCTTCTTGAGTAGGTACAAGGACTTTCCCACCCATATGACCACACTTCTTAACCGCGGCTAATTGATCTTCAAAATGGACAGCCGCAGCCCCTGCCTCTATCATATTTTTCATAAGTTCGAAGGCATTTAATACGCCACCAAACCCAGCTTCCGCATCCGCGATAATAGGTAAAAAATAATCAATATACTCTTTGTTGTCAGGGCCAATACCATTCGCCCACTGAATTTGGTCTGCACGACGGAAAGTATTATTAATTTTCTTAACGACCGATGGTACTGAATCAACAGGGTAAAGTGATTGGTCTGGATACATACTTGATGAAGTATTTGCATCCGCGGCTACCTGCCAACCTGACAAATAAATAGCTTCAATACCGGCTTTCGCTTGTTGTAACGCTTGCCCACCGGTTAAAGCTCCCAGTGCATTTACATAACCTTTCTTTGAACCACCATGTAATTGCTCCCAAAAGCGTTCTGCACCTTTGCGTGCTAAAGAGTGTTCGATATTCACAGAACCACGTAATTTCACTACTTCTTCCGCAGTATATGGGCGAGTAATACCTTTCCAACGTGGTTTTTTCCATTCACTTTCTAATTGGGCAATTTGTTCTAAGCGCGATGTAGTCATGATCCACTTCCTTTATAAGAATATGTAGGGTTTATCGAATTTTCTATTTACTATGCTTAATCTAATAATTGGTATCCGGGGATAGTTAGGAATTCTATCAGCTCATCCTGCGTTGTTATGCGCCTCATTAATTCCGCAGCCTCACGAAAGCGGCCGCTTTGAAAGCGCTTATCACCAAGTTCTTTTTGGATAACCTGTAACTCTTCATCCAGCATTTCTTCAAATAATGCCTTAGTGACTTTTTCACCGGTAGACAATGTTTTACCGTGGCGGATCCATTGCCAAATTGAAGTACGTGAAATTTCTGCTGTCGCAGCATCTTCCATCAAACCATAGATAGGTACACAGCCATTCCCTGAAATCCATGATTCAATATATTGCACTGCAACACGAATATTAGCCCGCATCCCCACCTCGGTTCGTTCGCCCTCACAAGGCTCTAATAGCTGGTCAGCCGTAATTTCTTCATCGAAATCACGAGATACATGTAGCTGGTTTTGGTGCCGACCAAGTGCTTGATCAAACACATTCATAACGGTATCCGCTAAGCCCGGATGTGCAACCCAAGAGCCATCGTGCCCATTTTTCGCTTCTAATTCTTTGTCCGCTTTTACTTTCGCTAAAATAGTTTCATTTTCTTGAGGATCTTTGCTCGGTATAAAAGCAGACATTCCTCCCATCGCAAATGCGCCACGGCGATGGCACGTTTTAATTAATAAGCGCGAATAAGCACTTAAAAATGATTGTGTCATTGTGACAACTTGGCGGTCAGGCAATACTCGGTCTGCATGCTCTTTCAGTGTTTTGATATAACTGAATATGTAGTCCCAGCGCCCACAATTCAGCCCCACGATGTGGTGACGCATGTGATACAAGATTTCATCCATTTGGAACACTGCGGGTAATGTTTCAATCAGCACGGTGGCTTTAATCGTTCCCCGAGGTATACCCACTAGATCCTCTGCCATACTAAAGACATCGCTCCACCATTTAGCTTCTTGCCAAGACTCAAGTTTTGGGATGTAAAAATAAGGGCCACTTCCTTTTTCTAATAACGCTTGGTAGTTATTAAAAAAGTAAATAGCGAAATCAAATAGCCCACCAGGAATCGGTTTATCTCCTGATAAAACGTGTTTTTCATCTAAATGAAGACCACGAACACGCGCAATCAAAACAGCAGGGTTTGATTTTAATTGGTAGACTTTTCCATTTTCATTGGTATAAGAAATGTCACCGCGAACTGCATCCCTTAAATTGACTTGTCCATCGATCAATTTTTCCCATGAAGGTGAGAGGGAATCTTCAAAATCTGCCATAAATACTTTTACATTGGCATTCAAAGCATTAATAACCATTTTACGTTCAACCGGCCCCGTAATTTCGACACGGCGATCTTGTAAATCCTCAGGAATACCTTGTATTTTCCAATCTGATTTTTTTATGGAATCAAATTCCGAAATAAAATCAGGTAAAGAACCTGCATCTATCTTTTGCTGTCTGAGCACTCTATCTTTTAATAGTTTTTCTCTATGAGGAAGAAACTCTTCAACCAATCTAGAAAGAAATGCAATAGAATCAGTATTTAATACTTGATTATCAAGCTGTTTAATATTCTTTGTGAATGTTAATTCCGATATAGATAATTGCTGCTCCATCGACCAAACCCTCATTCATCGTTGACTATGAATTAAGCATAAGATCAAAATAGAAATAAATCAAAAACGATTTCCATTTTATTTAAATGCAACTTCATTATATTGATAAATATGAGTTTTTAATAAAATTAAAAATTGATTACCCATTCCTTTAACTAGATTAAAATGTTAAATAGTCGTTAAATCAACTAATTATAGAAAACTGCATTTTTAAAATTTTTCTTTGGAAACAAAAAAAGCAGCTAAAAATAGCTGCTTTCAGACTAACTGTGGCTCCACTTTCTACTATATAAGCTTGATTTAAACTGGTAGAACCAGTAAAAAAACTTATTTTATTGCAATTCTTAAATTTATATTTCTTTTTTTAATCTAACGTTGGTTCCATATTCGTAAGATCAAAAGGTGTGATCTGGTACACATAATAATTCAACCAATTTGAGAACAACAAGTGCCCATGACTACGCCAACTCACGATCGGGGGGTTGTTGGGATCATCATTTTTGAAATAATTGCATGGGATCTGAGGAGAAATACCAGCATCTAGATCACGCCAATATTCTTGTGCAAGAGTATCTCCATCATATTCAGGATGGCCTGTCACAAATGCTAAGCGTTTGTCTTTTGACCCAAACAAATAAGCACCAGCCTCCTGTGAACTTGCTAAAATCTCTAGGTCAGTATGCTGTCGGATAAGATCTTCAGGAAAATCAGCGTATCGAGAGTGAGGCGCATAAAATGAGCCATCAAACCCTCTAGTTAATAAAGCGTACGGCTCTAACGTATCATGCTGATAAATACCTGATAATTTTTCTTCTCTTGTCCATTTTGGTAAGTCATACAATACCTTTAAAGCCGCTTGTACAGCCCAACACACAAAAAGGGTTGATGTCACATGTTGCTTCGCCCAAGCTATCACCTTTTCTATTTGCTGCCAGTATAATACGTCATTAAACTCAACTAGGCCTAACGGAGCTCCCGTTACAATTAACCCATCAAAATTTTGATCCTGTATCTCTTCAAAATCACAATAAAAAGTATCCAAGTGCTTTGTTGGAGTATTTTTTGATTCTCGTTGATCAATTCGTAATAGTTGAATATCAACCTGTAATGGTGTGTTTGACAATAAACGGAGAAACTGATTTTCAGTTTCTATTTTTTTTGGCATCAAATTGAGTATTAATACTTTCAAGGGACGGATCTCCTGATGACTTGCTCTTGTTGTTGTCATAACAAAAACATTTTCTTCTCTCAAGAAATTAACTGCCGGTAATTCATCTGGTAAACGAATAGGCATCATTCATCCCCTTTTATCTGTTTATACGTTTAGACTTCTAGAATGCTAAATAATCTAACCAATGTTTTTCATCTTGTCGAGCGTTTCAAGGTTAAATGAAATAATTTCAAGCACTGTAACTTATAGCTTATTTCTAATGATTATATACAACCATTAATCTTTTTATTTTCAATATATTGTATTAGTGACTACTATTTTTATTTACCATAAGCTATTTAAATTTTTCGATAAATTATATCTAAGATACCGTTATTTGATTAGCCTATCAGGTTAGCTTCTATACCACCGACCAAGTTATGGTGATGATTTAATTTCCATTACAAATATGAAATCGGAGTTGTTACTCACTACTGTTGCTCAAGCAATCGAATTCATCGTGGCAATAGGAAAACATCAAAATCATCATATCCATTTGATTTAATTTAAAAATCCCCGCCACATCAACAATATGTGAGCTGTTACTCACTACTTTGTATCTCTAATTAGCATTCACCCTCTAAATACATTGAAGATACAATTTAATTTTTCCCAACTACAACTACACTTCTTATTTCTCCATCGCTTTATATCTAGGTTTTTTATCACCCCATACTCCTTTTCTAACCAAATAGAGGTGAGCTGTTACTCACTACTTTGCCTCAATTAATTCCATTCATTTCGGTGATAAGTAAATCACTAACCCACGATATCCATGGGTTTTACTAAAACTCCGCTCCCCACCAAACAACTTGTGAGCTGTTACTCACTACTTTGTATCGTGAGCTTCCATTGACGGTGGTTATATTCATGATTAATGGCCCTGCGAATAGGGATGAAATTGAAGCAAGTTAAGAGAGTCGAAAAGAAATCTCATCGGTTCATGAAGTAAGAAAGGGAATTGAGCCTAAAAGAATTAGGAGATTGAGAAGTTGGCCACCCACCAAATAACTTGTGAGCTGTTACTTACTACTTTGTATCCCTCAATCACATGCCTCCCCTGAATGCTAATGGTACAACGCCTTGATTTAATTCTCCCCTCTTAACTCCCCATCCCCTTTTGTAGCCCAAATAGAAGTGAGTTGTTACTCACTACTTTGCATCGTGAGCTGCCATTGACGGTAGTTATATTCATGACTAATGACCCTACGAAGAGGAATAACATCAAATAAATTAAGCGAGTCGTTAAAAGAAGAAAGAAGTTGGGAAGTTGGGAAGTTGGGAAGTTGGGAAGTTGGGAAGTTGGGAAGTTGGGAAGTTGGGAAGTTGGGACATTAAGGGGCTTCAACGCTAACATCAACAATTAGTTAGTTTCCCCCAAACGCAAAAAAGCCACCTATTGGGTGGCTTTCTCACTAATTGAATGTCTGGCAGTTCCCTACTCTCACATGGGGAGACCCCACACTACCATCGGCGCTACGGCGTTTCACTGCTGAGTTCGGCATGGGGTCAGGTGGGACCACCGCGCTATTGCCGCCAGACAAATTCTGTGTGTTCCCGTTTAATCTCACTTTCGTGCACTAAACCAGAACATCAATCTCGAACAAGCTGCTGTGTCCTTCACCTTTCGGCTTCTCACGCTCTCTTGAAAATCAACATAATCTCTCTAAAACACCTTCGGTGTTGTCAGGTTAAGCCTCACGGTTCATTAGTATTGGTTAGCTCAACGTATCGCTACGCTTACACACCCAACCTATCAACGTCTTAGTCTTAAACGTTCCTTTAGGACCCTTAAAGAGTCAGGGAAGACTCATCTCAAGGCAAGTTTCCCGCTTAGATGCTTTCAGCGGTTATCTCTTCCGCACTTAGCTACCGGGCAATGCCATTGGCATGACAACCCGAACACCAGTGGTGCGTCCACTCCGGTCCTCTCGTACTAGGAGCAGCCCCTTTCAATCTTCCAACGCCCACGGCAGATAGGGACCGAACTGTCTCACGACGTTCTAAACCCAGCTCGCGTACCACTTTAAACGGCGAACAGCCGTACCCTTGGGACCTACTTCAGCCCCAGGATGTGATGAGCCGACATCGAGGTGCCAAACACCGCCGTCGATATGAACTCTTGGGCGGTATCAGCCTGTTATCCCCGGAGTACCTTTTATCCGTTGAGCGATGGCCCTTCCATTCAGAACCACCGGATCACTAAGACCTACTTTCGTACCTGCTCGAGCCGTCACTCTCGCAGTCAAGCTGGCTTATGCCTTTGCACTAACCGCATGATGTCCGACCATGCTTAGCCAACCTTCGTGCTCCTCCGTTACTCTTTGGGAGGAGACCGCCCCAGTCAAACTACCCACCAGACACTGTCCGCACCCCGGATAACGGGGCTACGTTAGAACATCAAACATTAAAGGGTGGTATTTCAAGGTTGGCTCCATGCAGACTGGCGTCCACACTTCAAAGCCTCCCACCTATCCTACACATCAAGGCTCAATGTTCAGTGTCAAGCTATAGTAAAGGTTCACGGGGTCTTTCCGTCTTGCCGCGGGTACACTGCATCTTCACAGCGAGTTCAATTTCACTGAGTCTCGGGTGGAGACAGCCTGGCCATCATTACGCCATTCGTGCAGGTCGGAACTTACCCGACAAGGAATTTCGCTACCTTAGGACCGTTATAGTTACGGCCGCCGTTTACTGGGGCTTCGATCAAGAGCTTCTCCTTACGGATAACCCCATCAATTAACCTTCCAGCACCGGGCAGGCGTCACACCGTATACGTCCACTTTCGTGTTTGCACAGTGCTGTGTTTTTAATAAACAGTTGCAGCCAGCTGGTATCTGCGACTGGCTTCAGCTCCATCCGCGAGGGACTTCACCTAGCGCCAGCGTGCCTTCTCCCGAAGTTACGGCACCATTTTGCCTAGTTCCTTCACCCGAGTTCTCTCAAGCGCCTGAGTATTCTCTACCTGACCACCTGTGTCGGTTTGGGGTACGATTAATGATAATCTAGAGCTTAGAGGCTTTTCCTGGAAGCGGGGCATGAGCTACTTCATCACCGTAGTGACTCGTCATCGGACCTCAGCATGTAGTGAACCGGATTTGCCTAATTCACCTGCCTACATCCTTAAACCGGGACAACCGTCGCCCGGATAGCCTAGCCTTCTCCGTCCCCCCATCGCAATTATCACCAGTACGGGAATATTAACCCGTTTCCCATCGACTACGCATTTCTGCCTCGCCTTAGGGGTCGACTCACCCTGCCCCGATTAACGTTGGACAGGAACCCTTGGTCTTCCGGCGTGCGGGTTTTTCACCCGCATTATCGTTACTTATGTCAGCATTCGCACTTCTGATACCTCCAGCATACCTCGCAGTACACCTTCACAGGCTTACAAAACGCTCCCCTACCCAACAATATTTACATATCGCTGCCGCAGCTTCGGTGCATAGTTTAGCCCCGTTACATCTTCCGCGCAGGCCGACTCGACCAGTGAGCTATTACGCTTTCTTTAAATGATGGCTGCTTCTAAGCCAACATCCTGGCTGTCTGAGCCTTCCCACTTCGTTTCCCACTTAACTATGACTTTGGGACCTTAGCTGGCGGTCTGGGTTGTTTCCCTCTTCACGACGAACGTTAGCACCCGCCGTGTGTCTCCCGTGATAACATTCTTCGGTATTCGTAGTTTGCATCGAGTTGGTAAGTCGGGATGACCCCCTAGTCGAAACAGTGCTCTACCCCCGAAGATGAGTTCACGAGGCGCTACCTAAATAGCTTTCGGGGAGAACCAGCTATCTCCCGGTTTGATTGGCCTTTCACCCCCAGCCACAAGTCATCCGCTAATTTTTCAACATTAGTCGGTTCGGTCCTCCAGTTAGTGTTACCCAACCTTCAACCTGCCCATGGCTAGATCACCGGGTTTCGGGTCTATACCCTGCAACTTATTCGCCCAGTTAAGACTCGGTTTCCCTACGGCTCCCCTATACGGTTAACCTTGCTACAGAATATAAGTCGCTGACCCATTATACAAAAGGTACGCAGTCACCCCACCCCAAAGCACATTCACTGCTTGTTTTGTGTGTTGGGCGTCGCAAAAAACGCTCCGCCAACGCGTGTTGAATGTCACTTTAAAGTTGTCCTCAACACCAGAAAATGCTTTGGTGGTGGGGCTCCCACTGCTTGTACGTACACGGTTTCAGGTTCTATTTCACTCCCCTCGCCGGGGTTCTTTTCGCCTTTCCCTCACGGTACTGGTTCACTATCGGTCAATCAGGAGTATTTAGCCTTGGAGGATGGTCCCCCCATATTCAGACAGGATAACACGTGTCCCGCCCTACTCGTCGAGTTCACAACACTAACACCTTCGGATACGGGGCTATCACCCTTTACTGCCGGCCTTTCCAGACCGTTCTCCTGATGCTAATGTTGATTAAGACTCTGGGCTGCTCCCCGTTCGCTCGCCGCTACTAGGGGAATCTCGGTTGATTTCTTTTCCTCGGGGTACTGAGATGTTTCAGTTCCCCCGGTTCGCTTCGTTTGACTATGTATTCATCAAACGATAGTGCAACGAATTGCACTGGGTTTCCCCATTCGGAAATCGTCGGTTATCACGGTTCATATCACCTTACCGACGCTTATCGCAGATTAGCACGTCCTTCATCGCCTCTGATTGCCTAGGCATCCACCGTGTACGCTTAGTCGCTTAACCTCACAACCCGAAGGTGTCTTCTTACAACGAGTGACTGTGCTTCATGATTTCGGCGTTAGTCCGTGCGCGCAATGCTCACGCACGTTAAGTACGCTGCGCTTGCTGTGCGCGGGCTGCCTTGAACTCATGTCGCTCGTCGACTCGATAGTTTAAAGTACACTATTCAAGTTGAGATTTTTGAGAGACTCTCACATTGTTTAAGCGATAAACAATGTGCGTTGTTTTCAATTTTCAGCTTGTTCCAGATTGTTAAAGAGCATAATTGTTAAACCAACTATTTACATAATTGGCTTAATCATTATTGGGGACATCGTCTTTCACTCGATATCGGCGCAATTGGCGTCCCCTAGGGGATTCGAACCCCTGTTACCGCCGTGAAAGGGCGGTGTCCTAGGCCTCTAGACGAAGGGGACACGAAAATTCAATTGCAAAACACCGTTTTGCTATTTTCATGTAAGTCTTATCCTCTCGAATAAGTCTCCCACGTAAAGCCATTGCTCTACTTTCTATCAGACAATCTGTGTGAGCACTTCACAAAAACACTTCAATGGTAAGGAGGTGATCCAACCGCAGGTTCCCCTACGGTTACCTTGTTACGACTTCACCCCAGTCATGAATCACAAAGTGGTAAGCGCCCTCCCGAAGGTTAAGCTACCTACTTCTTTTGCAACCCACTCCCATGGTGTGACGGGCGGTGTGTACAAGGCCCGGGAACGTATTCACCGTAGCATTCTGATCTACGATTACTAGCGATTCCGACTTCATGGAGTCGAGTTGCAGACTCCAATCCGGACTACGACGTACTTTATGAGTTCCGCTTGCTCTCGCGAGGTCGCTTCTCTTTGTATACGCCATTGTAGCACGTGTGTAGCCCTACTCGTAAGGGCCATGATGACTTGACGTCATCCCCACCTTCCTCCGGTTTATCACCGGCAGTCTCCTTTGAGTTCCCGACCGAATCGCTGGCAACAAAGGATAAGGGTTGCGCTCGTTGCGGGACTTAACCCAACATTTCACAACACGAGCTGACGACAGCCATGCAGCACCTGTCTCAGAGTTCCCGAAGGCACTAAAGCATCTCTGCTAAATTCTCTGGATGTCAAGAGTAGGTAAGGTTCTTCGCGTTGCATCGAATTAAACCACATGCTCCACCGCTTGTGCGGGCCCCCGTCAATTCATTTGAGTTTTAACCTTGCGGCCGTACTCCCCAGGCGGTCGATTTAACGCGTTAGCTCCGAAAGCCACTCCTCAAGGGAACAACCTTCAAATCGACATCGTTTACAGCGTGGACTACCAGGGTATCTAATCCTGTTTGCTCCCCACGCTTTCGCACCTGAGCGTCAGTCTTTGTCCAGGGGGCCGCCTTCGCCACCGGTATTCCTCCACATCTCTACGCATTTCACCGCTACACATGGAATTCTACCCCCCTCTACAAGACTCTAGCTGACCAGTCTTAGATGCCATTCCCAGGTTAAGCCCGGGGATTTCACATCTAACTTAATCAACCGCCTGCGTGCGCTTTACGCCCAGTAATTCCGATTAACGCTTGCACCCTCCGTATTACCGCGGCTGCTGGCACGGAGTTAGCCGGTGCTTCTTCTGTCGGTAACGTCAATCGTTGATGATATTAGCATCAACGCCTTCCTCCCGACTGAAAGTACTTTACAACCCTAGGGCCTTCTTCATACACGCGGCATGGCTGCATCAGGCTTGCGCCCATTGTGCAATATTCCCCACTGCTGCCTCCCGTAGGAGTCTGGGCCGTGTCTCAGTCCCAGTGTGGCTGATCATCCTCTCAGACCAGCTAGGGATCGTCGCCTAGGTGAGCCATTACCTCACCTACTAGCTAATCCCATATGGGTTCATCCGATAGCGCAAGGACCGAAGTTCCCCTGCTTTGCTCCTGAGAGATTATGCGGTATTAGCTACCGTTTCCAGTAGTTATCCCCCTCTATCGGGCAGATCCCCATACATTACTCACCCGTCCGCCGCTCGTCAGCGAGAAGCAAGCTTCCCCTGTTACCGCTCGACTTGCATGTGTTAGGCCTGCCGCCAGCGTTCAATCTGAGCCATGATCAAACTCTTCAATTAAAAAGCTTGATGCTCAAAGAATGTTTACTGTCGTTTGATTTCCGAAGAAACCAAATTACCTATTAGTTCATATATATGAATTAACGTGTTAGTCACTCTTCAAGACTTAAAATCAAATATTTTTTTGATAGTGTCCTGTGAGTGCCCACACAGATTGTCTGATAAATTGTTAAAGAGCGTTGCGACTAAATCTGTTGATTTTCGACTTCGAGGTCGTTGTCGCGAGGAGGCGTATAATACGTTTTCCTCTGTGAGAGTCAAGCAATTTTTTGCTTTTTCTTTTCAGAATCTCTCGCTGCCGTTTCAGTGTTCACCGCGCTTTGCGTTGTCTTGTTCCCGGTCAGTGGTGGCGCATTATAGGGAGTCAGAAAAATCTGGCAACCCTTTTTTTGCATTTTTTTATTCAACTGCTGCATTCCACAGCAAAACCCCTACTTATACTGACTTATGCACGAAGTTATCCACAACCTGAAAATAATTTTAAAATTATCGCGCATTACGCAAACGTTTGCGTTACAATTGATTCGAAATTTCAGCATTGATTTTGTTTTTATGTTCTGAAATTGTTAGTGACTTATATATTGTTATAGAGAAAGTTGGCAAATTCCGCTTTGCTTTCATCAATAGATATAATAGGTATATAAGAAAAGCTCGTTGAGTTTTTCACTGACTGATATTCGTTATTGCCTTATTTATTCAAATCCAAGGGATCTATCTCATGCAACTGCTTCGTCCTATTCGTCGTGCCCTGCTTAGTGTGTCTGATAAAACAGGGGTTGTTGAATTCGCTAAGGCGTTATCTCAACGTGGTGTTGAGCTCCTATCTACCGGCGGTACTGCAAAGTTACTCGCTGAGTCAGGACTAAACGTAACTGAAGTTTCAGATTACACAGGGTTCCCTGAAATGATGGATGGCCGAGTAAAAACATTGCACCCGAAAGTGCATGGCGGAATTTTAGGTCGTCGTGGTACGGATGATGCCATTATGCAACAGCATGATATTGCACCGATTGATATGGTCGTTGTTAATCTATATCCATTTGCCCAAACCGTGGCAAAACCAAATTGTACCCTTGAAGATGCTGTAGAGAATATTGATATCGGCGGCCCAACCATGGTGCGCTCCGCGGCTAAGAACCATAAAGACGTAGCAATTGTAGTAAATAGTAATGACTATCAAATCATTATTGATGAAATGGATAACCACGAAAACTCACTCAATTGGTCTACGCGGTTTGACCTCGCAATTAAAGCTTTTGAACACACTGCAGCTTATGACAGCATGATTGCGAATTACTTTGGTGAATTAGTTGCCCCTTATTATGGTGATACGACCCAGCCTTCTGGCCGTTTCCCTCGCACCTTGAATTTAAATTTTATTAAGAAACAAGACATGCGTTACGGAGAGAACAGCCATCAAGATGCCGCTTTTTATATAGAAGAAAACCCAAAAGAAGCGTCTATTGCAACTGCTCAGCAGATCCAAGGTAAAGCCCTGTCTTATAACAATATCGCTGATACCGATGCAGCTCTTGAATGCGTTAAATCATTCGAAGAGCCTGCTTGTGTCATTGTTAAACATGCAAACCCTTGTGGTGTCGCTATCGGTGATTCGATTCATGCTGCTTATGATAACGCATTCAAAACTGATCCAACTTCTGCTTTTGGCGGCATTATCGCTTTCAATCGTCAATTAGATAAAGAAACTGCTCAAGCCATTATCGATCGCCAATTTGTGGAAGTCATTATTGCGCCTTCTGTTGCTAAAGATGCACTACCTATTCTTGAGACTAAACAAAACGTTCGCGTACTTGAATGTGGCGAATGGAGCAAACCAGTTACAGGATTAGACTTTAAACGTGTGAATGGTGGTTTATTGGTACAAGACCGTGACTTAGGTATGGTTGAAAAGGAAGCGCTACGTGTAGTCACAAACCGCCAACCTACAGAGCGTGAATTAAAAGATGCTATGTTCTGCTGGAAAGTCGCGAAGTTTGTGAAATCGAATGCGATTGTTTATGCCAAAAATG
Source organism: Providencia sp. PROV004 (assembly GCF_011045615.1). Lineage (NCBI taxonomy): Bacteria > Pseudomonadati > Pseudomonadota > Gammaproteobacteria > Enterobacterales > Morganellaceae > Providencia > Providencia sp. PROV004. The sequence continues at coordinate 426,346 of NZ_CP042859.1, read as the reverse complement.
ACATGACCGTTGGAATTGGTGCAGGGCAAATGAGCCGTGTCTATTCTGCAAAAATTGCAGGTATTAAAGCCGCTGATGAAGGTTTAGAAGTCGCTGGCTGTGCAATGGCCTCAGATGCCTTTTTCCCATTCCGCGATGGTATTGATGCCGCAGCTGCTGTTGGAGTAACCTGTGTTATCCAACCAGGTGGTTCTATCCGTGATGATGAAGTCATTGCGGCGGCAAATGAACATGGTATCGCCATGATTTTCACTAATATGCGTCATTTCCGTCACTAATTATTAGGAGTCTAGTAATGAATATTTTGATTATTGGTGGCGGCGGCCGTGAACATGCCTTAGCTTGGAAAGCGGCTCAATCCCCTTTAGCAAATAAAGTGTATGTTGCCCCAGGCAATGCAGGCACAGCATTAGAGCCGACCCTTGAAAACGTCAATATTTCGGCAACTGATATCAATGGATTGCTTCAATTCGCCAAAGATAAGCAAATTGGTTTAACTATTGTCGGCCCTGAAGCACCATTGGTTATTGGTGTAGTCGATGCGTTTAAGGCTGCTGGCTTAACTATTTTTGGCCCAACCCAAGGTGCTGCACAGCTTGAGGGTTCAAAAGCATTTACCAAAGATTTTTTAGCTCGTCATCATATTCCTACTGCGGCTTATGAAAATTTTACTGAAATTGAACCTGCTTTAGCTTACTTAGATAAAGTAGGCGCACCAATCGTGATCAAAGCAGATGGGCTTGCTGCAGGTAAAGGGGTTATTGTTGCAATGACTCTGCAAGAAGCGAAAGAAGCTGTTCATGACATGTTAGCAGGGAATGCCTTTGGTGATGCAGGCCACCGTATCGTGATCGAAGAATTTCTTGATGGTGAAGAAGCGAGTTTCATCGTTATGGTAGATGGTGAAAATGTCATTCCAATGGCGACTAGCCAAGATCACAAACGTGTTGGTGATGGTGATACTGGCCTAAATACTGGTGGAATGGGCGCTTACTCCCCAGCGCCTGTTGTGACAGATGAAATACATAAACGCGTAATGGAACAAGTCATTTACCCTACAGTTAAAGGTATGGACCAAGAAGGAAATCGCTACCAAGGCTTCTTATATGCAGGTTTAATGATTGATAAAGCAGGTAACCCAAAAGTTATCGAGTTTAACTGCCGTTTTGGCGATCCTGAAACTCAACCTATTATGATGCGCTTGCAATCGGACTTAGTCGCTTTATGTTTAGCTGGCGCGAAAGGTGAGTTAGCAGGTAAAGATTCATTATGGGATGAACGCCCTGCTTTAGGGGTAGTAATTGCTGCAGGTGGTTACCCAGGTGATTACCACAATGGCGATGTAATTTCAGGTTTACCAACCACTGAAGCCACGGATAGTAAAGTTTTCCATGCTGGTACTCGCATGAAAGATGGAGAAGTCGTGACTGCCGGTGGTCGCGTCCTATGCGTAACAGCATTAGGTAATGATATTGCTAAAGCACAAGCCAAAGCTTATGAAGTCGCCAAAGCGATTCACTGGAATGATAGCTTCTACCGCAACGACATCGGCTACCGCGCTATCGCTCGTATAAAATAATACAAAGTACTAAACCATTCCCTGAGCTGATAAGAGGAAACTTTTATCAGCTTTTTTATTTTCTATTTTTTGAATTTGTTTTTGCCTTTGACCATTCACACAGACAATGGCTCTAAGTATTTCGAATCACAGCAAAGCTGCAAGAGAGAGAATCTCTAGGAGCATACATAAGTATGTGACTAGAGTGAGCGAACGTAGCAATATAGCTGTGGTTCGAAAGACGACGAGCGATTATTTATAATCTATCTTTAGAAGGTTGCCAGCGGCAAAAATCGGTATCAGCTACCATCAAAAGCTGGTTTCCCTCTGAAGACTCCAACCACGCTAAATTTAGCTGGGAATGCCACACTTTCGCACGGTTTTGTAACCACTTTTCAGCATAGGGTTCAAAAGTCACTTCGCGTACATCACCCTCACAGGTGGTCACTTTGCCTTGTTGCCAGCGACCTTGATAGAGTTTGACGCCGCCGACAATCAGTGCAGTGTTTGTCTCGAGTATGCGTTCTGCTTCAAAGCGCCAACGCGTGATTTCATCAGCCGAAAGTGATGTTTTATGGCCATCTTGAGCACGCTGCATAAAAATAACGTCATTATTTTTATCGAAACGTAATTGTTCAGTGATATCACCATTTTTTTGATTCAAGATTTGGCTACGAATTTGCCAGAGGTTACCAGAGCGGTACTCGAAGAAATTAACGGAAGTGTCTGTGCCTTTATAGGGGCTATAAACCACCATTAAGACCAGAGGTTGGCTTTTTGCATTATTTAGCCGCCACATACGAATGACGCCATCATCGGCAATAAAACCGCTTGCACTAAACTCAGGTAGCTTTGGTGCATTAGAAGAACAGGCGCTTAGCATTGAGATGGCTCCCAATACCAGCAACCCTTTTTGAATAAACAAAAGGGGTAGTTTTTTACCCCTTCTGGTGATTCGTCTGTACAATGTTCTTATTTTACAGCTTCTTTCAGTGCTTTACCGGCAGAGAAAGCGGGTACAGTTGTAGCAGGAATTTGAATTTCTGCTTTAGTTTGTGGGTTACGACCAGTACGCGCAGCACGGTGGCTAACTTTAAAAGTACCGAAACCGACCAGTTGGACTTGCTCGCCTTTTTTCAGCGTTTCAGAAATAGCATTCAGAGTAGATTCTAATGCCGCTTTTGCCTGAACTTTGGTCAGGTCCGCTGATTCTGCGATAGCATCAACTAATTCAGTCTTATTCATAAATTATCCTTACACAGTGTGTTTATCGTTTGCAAAGCATCGAGTGCGTCGGATATGCCAAATTGACAGCCCCTGATACACGCCCCCGATAGCCACTTCTTCTCGCCCCTAAATGTAGACCAGAGTAGGGGCAAATGTGAAGTCTTAGTACTCAGCATTACTGCGTCAAGTCACGTTTTCGATAATGAAAATGCGAAAATCAGCTTAAAGTAATACCTATATTGCTCACCCCCGCTTCGCGGAGGTCAGATTTTAATCCTTTAATTAACTCTAAGTCGCGCTCTTCACAAGCTGCCAGTAAGCGGAAAATGTCCCACTGGATATCCCATTCCTCTTCAACGGCCGGGATTTCTTTGAGTTCTTCTTCTGTCATTTCCCGCCCTGCTTGAGTCATTTCGAGCATGGCAACTGTACGAATGGATGCTTCGCTAACCAATATTGCGTGTTCGAGGGTTTCACCGCTCAATTTCGAATGAATAATTTCACCTAATGCAATACAGGCATCAATAGCTGGATACACACCATACATATCGAAATCATCTGCTGATGGGATAATTTCTTCTAATTTTTCTAACTGATTGTCGAAATTGACTTTGCTATCTTTAATGACCAAAGTTTCCCAAACTAAATCAAGGATGGAACGATAAACTTTTGCATCGGCAAATTCAGTTTGCTGACAAAACATTTGAAAGTTCGGATACATTCTTTCACATAGGCTCGCCATGAAAGTTGTATGTTGCCAGCTTTCTAATTTTTCCAACCTCAAATGAATGGGATTTCTTAACATAATTTCTGACTCATCAATCTTAATACTTCGCAGTTTACCTGAAAATCTGTCAATGCCACATATTTTGCTGATAATTAGCTGATTTTCTCATTCATTCGCTTAAAAAACGTTCGATTTGATGCAATTCCGTCAGCAAAACGCGTCGGTTCCGGCAACCGATAGCCTCTTAGACACTGCTTAACCCACGCTAGGGAAGACGAAAAACCTACTTTATGCCCCGGCGAAACATATAATGGTTTGCAGCATTTTTTACTCCGCAACACCCAACCGAGTTGATTTTCACCTGCCATTAACGGCTGAACACTTTCAGGCTCTTCACTTAACTCAACCGCATCACCACATAAACGGCTTTTTGCTACACCAATTGTGGCTATATTCGCTTGTAACCCAAAATGGCAGGCAACACCAAACCGCCGCGGATGTGCAATCCCTTGCCCATCCACAAGCACTAATTCAGGTTTGTTTTGTATTTTTTCCCACGCCGCCATTAACCCTGGGACTTCACGAAAAGAAAGTAATCCCGGAATATAAGGCAATTGAGTCGGTATTCGAGCTATTTGATACTCAACAAGTTCTAACTGTGGCCAAGATAGTACAGCTACCACTGCACGTGTAATAGTGCCTTGCTGTTCAAAGCCTACATCGGCTCCACCAATCAATTTGAGTGGTGGAAATTCATCCTGCAAAATAATTTTTGAAGCTTGGCTAGTTTGTTCTTTTCGTAATCGTTGAGTATCTAAAACCATCATGCGTCCATTGCTTATGAGATTTAATTATTCTTAATCATAGATGATAATGGTGTACTTACAAGATTCTATAAATACACCACAAATCAAGAAGATCAATAAACAATAATTATTGATGATATTGGCGGGATAAACGGTGAACTGCATCGACAAATGCACCTGCATGCTCAGGTGGAACATCCTGATGGATACCATGACCTAAATTAAATACGTGCCCTTCACCTTGACCGAAGCCTGATAGAATATTTTGCACTTCTTCTTCTATACGAGCCGGTGGCGCATATAACATGGATGGGTCCATATTACCTTGTAAAGCAACTTTATCACCGACACGACGACGAGCATCTGCAATTTCAGTCGTCCAATCAAGCCCTAATGCATCGCAACCCGTTGCAGCCATTTCCTCTAACCACTGGCCGCCACCTTTAGTGAATAAGGTGACAGGAACACGGCGACCGTCATCTTCACGAATTAAGCCATCAATAATTTTATGCATATAATTCAATGAAAACTGTAAATAATCACGCTTAGTTAAGACCCCACCCCATGTGTCAAAAATCATCACGGACTGTGCACCTGCTCGAATTTGAGCATTCAAGTATAAAATGACACTATCTGCCAGTTTATCTAATAACAAATGCAATGTGTTCGGGTCTTCGTACATCATCTTTTTGATTTTAGTGAATGCTTTGCTACTGCCGCCTTCCACCATATAAGTTGCCAGTGTCCACGGGCTACCAGAGAAACCAATTAGTGGCACACTACCTTCAAGCGCTTTACGGATGGCACGAACTGCATCCATCACATAACCAAGTTCCATTTCAGGATCAGGAATAGGGATATTTTTTACATCTGCTGCGCTCATAATCGGTTTATGAAAACGTGGGCCTTCACCCGTTTCGAAATATAACCCAAGCCCCATTGCATCAGGGATAGTGAGAATATCAGAAAATAAAATTGCAGCGTCTAATGGAAAACGACGTAATGGCTGTAATGTCACTTCACAAGCCAATTCGGTATTTTTGCACAGAGCAATAAAATCACCAGCTTCAGCGCGTGTTGCTTTATATTCAGGCAGGTAACGCCCTGCTTGACGCATCATCCATACAGGGGTCACATCTACAGGCTGACGTAGCAAAGCGCGTAGATAGCGGTCATTTTTTAACTCAGTCATTATTTACTCCATTATTATAAGTGGCCGCCGCAAATGGCTAAGAGCGAAGTTCATTATTGTATCATGTTAATGGTAACAATATCAGCGCTGTGCTATTTGCCCGTTTCATATTCACTCTGACGACACAATGCGACCGTATCTTCAATCAAACGTCTAGCGATTGTGTCTGCCGGTGGGATCAATGGTAATTCATTGTAATGATACCAATTTGCGCTCACCAGTTCCTTAGGGTCTACTTTAATATCACCACTCTCATAATCCGCGAGAAAGCCCATCATTAAGGAATGAGGAAAAGGCCATGGTTGTGAAGATACGTAACGAATATTTTTCACTTTTATATGGCTTTCTTCCATGACTTCGCGCATAACAGCTTCTTCTAATGTTTCACCAACTTCAACAAAACCCGCAAGTACAGTAAATAATGGATTTTGCGAATGGCGCCGGTGCTGAGCCAATAGAATATGGTCATCACGGCGGATTCCCACAATAATACAAGGGGCAATCTGCGGGTAATAACGCTCATGGCAATGGTCACACAAACACGCCCATTCTGTTTCGCTATGGCGCATTGCCGTACCACAATAGCCGCAATAACGATGAGAGCGATAGAATTCCGCCAATTGCACACCTCGCCCAGCAAGACGAAATAAACCTTCATCTTGCGCAGCAACGATACGGGGAGATGCCATATCTGATGGCATTTTTTCGGCGATCAACCAGACAATTTCCCCTTGCCACTCACCGATTGGCGTTGCTGTTTTTCCTTCTAACAAATAGTCCTTTGCCATACCTCGTGGAATATCCCCATGAGGTAACCACAAACGCCCGGAAAAACAGATAAACCACCAACCACTTTCTGTTCCTGATAATTTTAACTTATTCATTTTTCACATCTTTTGTTAGTTTTTATTGTCGATAAGATCAATCTATTAATGACACAATACACTTCTTTGACACAATGTCATTCAAACGTTTGTTTCATTATTTTTCTTTGTCAATTTTGACACTTTTTAGACGTTCCATTCCATAAAATGTCTAAAAACTGTCATAAAAGGATCAACTAACTGTCACTTCTTAAAATTAGGATGCTAAGTAACCAATACGGTTCACCGTTCTGCAAAAGTGAGAAAATAATGAAAACTATCGTTCCTGCGATTTTACTATCATTGACCGCATCCAGTGTGACATTAGCTGCTGATGCTAATTTAGCAGAGTTAATCGATGCAGCGAAAAAAGAAGGGCAAGTTTACAGCGTTGGAATGCCTGATACTTGGGCTAACTGGAAAGGAACTTGGCAAGACTTAGCGACACAATATGGGTTGAAGCATCAAGATACTGATATGAGCTCCGCTCAAGAAATTGCCAAATTTGCCGCAGAAAAAAATAATGCAACGGCAGATATTGGTGATGTCGGTGCTTCTTTTGGGCCTGTTGCCGTGCAAAAGGGAGTGACTCAACCTTATAAACCAACAACGTGGTCACAAATTCCTGATTGGGCAAAAGACAAAGACGGTCATTGGGCTTTAGCCTATACGGGGTCTATCGCTTTTATGATTAATAATGATTTAGTGAAAGATGCACCGAAAAGCTGGGATGATTTACTGAAAGGGAAATATAAAGTCACCGTTGGGGATGTTGGTATCGCTGCACAAGCCAATAATGCTGTACTAGCTGCCGCATTTGCCCGTGGTGGTGATGAAAATAACCTAAAACCTGCCATTGAGTTTTTTGCTGAACTCGCCAAACAAAAACGCCTATCCGTTAATGATCCAACTGTCGCAAATATCGAAAAAGGTGAAGTCGAAGTTGGCATCTTATGGGACTTCAACGCACTGAATTACCGTGATCAGATCAATCGTGATCGCTTTACAGTTGTGATCCCATCTGACGGTTCTGTCATTTCAGGTTACACCACTATCATCAATAAATTTGCCAAAAACCCAAATGCGGCAAAATTAGCTCGTGAATTTATTTTCAGTGATAAAGGCCAATTAAACCTTGCAGAAGGCTATGCTCGACCAATTCGTGCACAATATTTAACCTTACCTGATGATATTAAAGCCAAATTACTACCCGAAGAACAATATAAAAATGTTCAACCCATTAAGAATGCAGAAGGTTGGGAAAAGTCGTCTCGTAATCTCCCTAAAATGTGGCAACAGCAAGTTTTGATCCACCAGCAGTAATTTAATGTATTGATTTTAGGAAAAAATTGATGTCTGAGAAAGTCATACTTGTTGTCCTTGACGGTTTAAGTTATTCAGTAGCCCATCATTGTATGGGCTATCTCAACGGTTTAATCAAAGCCGACAGTGCAACACTTTACCGATTAGAGTGCGAGCTTCCTTCGATGTCTCGCCCTCTATATGAATGTATACTAACGGGAGTTCCACCTGTCAAAAGCGGTATTGTAAATAACCAAATTGTCCGGTTATCCCATTTTGACAGCATATTCTCTCTTGCTCGCCTTGCAGGTAAAACAACTGCCGCCGCTGCTTATTATTGGGTGAGTGAACTGTATAACCGAGCACCTTTCGTAGCAACAAGAGACCGTTTTACCCATGATGAGTCGCTAACCATCCAACATGGCTGCTTTTATCAAGCAGATCATTACCCTGATGACCATTTATTTGTTGATGCGGAATATTTACGTAGTCAATTTGATCCTGATTTCTTATTGATTCACCCTATGAATATAGATGATACAGGGCATAAGTTTGGCTTTGATTCCCCACAATACCGTAATGCAGCACGCCATGCAGATATTATCCTGTCGAATTATATTCCTACATGGGTTGAGCAAGGTTATCAAATTCTGATCACGAGTGATCACGGTATGAATAATGATCGCAGCCACGGAGGGACACTCCCTGAAGAGTGTTTAGTTCCATTGTTTGTTGTCGGTTCGCAATTTTCTCATCAACCCTGCAATATTGAGCAAACTGAGATTTGTGGAACCATTTGTCGTTTACTTGGAACCCACTCTCTCGATAAACCAGTTTGTGATGCGCTGTTACAAGGAGATTTGTAATGGCTGATATTCCTGCCCCCTGTGAACAGGCATACCAACAACAGGGAAAAATTGCCATGTTAAAAAAACGCTTTGCTCGTTTTCATTGGCGCGCTGCACTGCTACTGCTGCCATTCTTTGTGCTGTTTAGTCTATTCCAAATCGCCCCAATGATTTGGGTGCTAATTAATAGCTTTATCTACGAAGAAGCATGGTCATTAGGTAACTACCTTGAAGTATTCAATAATGATTTTTACTTACAAGCGTTTGAAAATACCCTATGGCTTTCCGTTATTTGCAGTGTAATTGGCTTATTCATTTCCAGTATCACGGCATTTTCCATTTATAAAATGCAAGGGAAAATTCGCCGGATAATGATCTCCTTCACCACCATGGCCAGTAATTTCAGCGGTGTACCCCTTGCTTTTGCATTCATTATTATTTTGGGCTTCAACGGCGCGATTACCTTACAACTCAAGGCATGGGGAATTATCGAAGATTTTAATATATACAGTGCCAGCGGGTTAATGCTGTTGTATGTGTATTTTCAGATCCCATTAGGCGTTTTGTTGCTCTACCCCGCCTTTGATGCACTAAAACCGGAGTGGGAAGACGCTGCGAAAACAATGGGAGCAAGCAAGATAACCTATTGGTTAAAAGTTGCTATTCCAGTGCTTTCCCCTGCTTTACTTGGTACTTTTATTATCCTAATTGCTAATGCCATGGGCGCATACGCCAGTACTTATGCCTTAACGAGTGGTAATTACAACCTTGTGACTATCCGAATTGCCAGTTTAGTTTCCGGCGATTTATTTCTCGAACCGAATATGGCTGCTGCGTTATCAATGCTACTTATCGCTATCTTAGCTTTTATTACTGCTATCCATCATTGGTTAATCAAGCGGAGCTACCATGCAAAATAATAATGTGATTAGCCAAATGATAACCAATAACAATAAACCCTCTGGATTATGGCTCCATAAGTTAGTATTAATCAGTGTTGCTAGCCTATTAGCGCTACCTATTATTGCCACATTTTTGTATTCCATCGCCAGCTCTTGGGGAGCCACTGTGCTACCCGATGCCTTGTCCATCAAATGGTATCTACAATTGTGGCAAGACCCGCGTTTTCTCATGGCATTTGGTCGTTCATTAATAATTTGCTTTGGTACGTTGCTGGTTAGCACATTAATTATTTTGCCGATGACATTTGCGGTATTTTATCGGTTCCCTAAACTCAAAGGGGTGATGGATTTACTGATTATTTTACCCTTTGCGATTCCGCCTGTCGTCTCGTCGGTGGGCTTGCTGCAAATATTTGCCGATGAACCATTCATGTTAGTTGGCACTCCTTGGATCCTGATTGGTACTTATTTCACCATCACGTTACCTTTTATGTATCGTGCTCTTGCGAATAGCTTTCAAGGTATTAATTTACATGACTTAATGGACGCTGCACATTTACTCGGCGCCAGTACTTTCCAAGCTTTTATGATGATTGTGTTACCAAATATTCGCAAAGGTATGTTGGTCTCATTATTAATTTCATTTTCATTTTTAATGGGTGAATTTGTGTTTGCCAATATTCTAGTGGGAACACGTTATGAAACCTTGCAAATCTATCTTTTCAATATGCGACAAACCAGCGGACATTTCACTTCTGCTCTGGTGATGTCATATTTTCTGTTTACCTTATTGCTGACATGGTTAGCAATGCGATTAAATCGTTCAGGAGATGAATGATGAGTTATGTTATTGCGGAAAACTTAGCTAAATCTTTTGGTACTAATCAGGTATTTGCTGATATTCAGTTTACTATCGAAAAAGGCGAATTTATTACCCTACTGGGCCCAAGTGGTTGCGGAAAATCAACTTTATTACGCTGTATCGCAGGACTTGAACAACTTAATGATGGTGAACTTTATATTAATCGCCAGAATGTAACCCACCAAGCTGCGCAGCAACGCGGGGTGGGTATGGTGTTCCAAAGTTATGCGTTATTTCCCAATATGACTGTGGTTGACAATATCGCGTTTGGTTTAAAAATGCGTAAAACTGATAGCCAAGCAAGGTCTAAAGCAGTCGCTGAAGTGATCGAATTAGTTGAGTTACAAGGAAAAGAACAACAATTTCCCCATCAGCTATCAGGTGGACAGCGTCAACGAGTAGCACTCGCAAGGGCATTAGTCATGAAACCGCAAATTTTGTTACTTGATGAGCCACTGTCTGCTCTTGATGCTCGCATTCGCAAGCACTTACGCCAGCAAATTCGCCAGATTCAACGCGAATTAGGTTTAACGACAATTTTTGTTACTCATGATCAAGATGAAGCGATGATTATGTCTGACCGTATTTTTCTTATGAATAAAGGCCAGATAGTGCAAAGTGGCACGGCAGAGAATATTTATACCCAACCAGCAACAGAATTTGTCGCTCGGTTTATGGGGCATTACAACCTTGTTGACTCCAAAAAAGCCAATACGATGTTAGGTCTTAATTTACAAGGTACACTTGCTATCCGCCCTGAGTCTATATATGTCAAAGAAGCAGGTCGCCAATATGGTAGCCATATTTCTCACCCTGTTGATGCTATTATTGTTGACCATCAATTATTGGGAAATATCATTCGTTATAGCGTCGATACACCTGCTGGTCACATGACAGTTGATTTACTCAATCGCTCATCTGAGCGTTTATTTGAACCGGGCACTCGCCTTGAATTGATGTTTAATAAAAATGAAATTCGCGCACTTAGTTAATAAGTAGATAGGAATATAATGCAAAACCAACTGGCCATTTTTGACTTAGATGATACGTTAATTCAAGGTGATAGCAGCGTATTGTGGACGCAATATCTGTGGGACAGGCAAATTATCAACGACCCACAGTTTGTAGAGGCGGATAAAGCCATGATGGCGCAATATAATGCAGGCACATTAGATATGCCGACTTACTTACGTTTTAACCTGCAAACTCTCGCCAATGTAAAAACGGAACAAGTAGATATCTGGCTGGATGATTTTGTACAAAGCGTGATTTTACCGCGGATCTACCCTGAAGCGATTAGAACGATCGCAAATTATCGAGCTAAAAGGATCCCGATTATTGTAATCTCCGCAACTGTTTCATTTATTGTGAAAAAGATCGCCGAAAAACTTGGTGCAGACGTCGCCATGGGGATCGATATTAAACAACAAAATGGCTGCTATACGACCGAAATTGACGGTATCCCAACCTTTAAAGAAGGCAAGGTTAAACGCCTTATGGATTGGGTTCGCCACCAGCCAATCACTGATGCCTATGTATATTTTTATACCGATTCTGCCAACGACCTGCCCATGTGCCAATTTGCCGATGAAGTATTTATTATCAACGGCGACGAACGCCTAACGCAAGCCGCACTCGAACACAATTGGCCACAATATCAGTGGAATTTATAAACCTTATTTTTATCTCAGCCTTGATTTCAATTTTTTAGGTTTTAACTAACTCGCCTTTCAAAGGTTCCTCTAAATTATTCGTGCTAGAGGAAGGAGATAAATAGAATTATCCCGATGAGCATACACAAGTATGTGACTTGGGGAGCCGAGCGCAGCCAACGCACTTATCGCTTGAAGAATGACGAGAAAATAATCTTATCCCACTCTAATTTCTTCTTTCCTCTAAATAATTCAAGTGAGAAGAAGGCGGTAAGCGAGAATATCCCAAGGAGCATACACAAGTATGTGACTTGGGGAGCCGAGCGCAGCCAACGCACTTATCGCTTGAAGAATGACGAGAAAATAATCTTATCCCACTCTAATTTCTTCTTTCCTCTAAATAATTCAAGTGAGAAGAAGGCGGTAAGCGAGAATATCCCAAGGAGCATACATAAGTATGTGACTTGGGGAGCCGAGCGCAGCCAACGCACTTATCGCTTGAAGAATGACGAGGAAATAACCTTATTCCACTTTAATTTCCTCTTTCCTCTAAATAATTCAAGCGAGAAGAAGGCGGTAAACGAGGATATCCCAAGGAGCATACATAAGTATGTGACTTGGGGAGCCGAGCGCAGCCAACGCACTTATCGCTTGAAGAATGACGAGAAAATAATCTTATCCCACTCTAATTTCTTCTTTCCTCTAAATAATTCAAGTGAGAAGAAGGCGGTAAGCGAGAATATCCCAAGGAGCATACACAAGTATGTGACTTGGGGAGCCGAGCGCAGCCAACGCACTTATCACGCGAAGAATGACGAGAAAATAATCTTATCCCACTCTAATTTCTTCTTTCCTCTAAATAATTCAAGTGAGAAGAAGGCGGTAAACGAGGATATCCCAAGGAGCATACACAAGTATGTGACTTGGGGAGCCGAGCGCAGCCAACGCACTTATCGCTTGAAGAATGACGAGGAAAGCTTATACTGAAATCTCTTGTCGGAGTGCCTAGCATGCATAGCATCGGGCTGAGACCGTTAATTCGGGATCCGCGGAACCTGATCGGGTTAATACCCGCGAAGGGAACAAGAGTAATCACTCAGCGTCTTTTTGCCATCTCTCATTTGGCTAAAAATTAAACGCAATGTCTTTTTATTACTCCTCCGAACTCCTGACAAGCAACTTTCTTTCGATAAACCCGCTACACACTTAGCTGTGATAGCCGTGACAATGTCAGGAAATTGCTATGTCCAATAATACACAACAAAATATCATCCCTACAGCTGATTTATCGCCACAAGCAGCACCCGCTCGCACTCGTAAAGCCCAACGTGATGCCGCTGAAAACTTTATCAACACTGTTTCTGGCGTTTCATTTCCCAATTCTGAACGTATTTATCTTCAAGGTTCAAGAGACGATATCCAAGTCCCAATGCGAGAAATTCAGCTTTCGCAAACCCTTATTGGTGGCGACAAAGACAACCCGCAATTTGAAGACAACGAACCCGTTCCTATCTACGACACTTCAGGCCCTTACGGCGACCCAACATCAGAACTCAACGTTCACAAAGGCTTGAAAAAAATTCGTGCGCCATGGATAAGTGAACGTGCTGATACCGTACCTGTCGAAAATTTAAGTTCCGATTTTACTCAACAACGCCTTGCTGATGCAGGCCTTGACCATCTACGCTTTAACAACCGTCCCCACCCGTTAAAAGCCCAAACTAACAAGTGTGTTACCCAATTACATTACGCACGCAAAGGTATCATTACCCCTGAAATGGAGTTTATTGCAATCCGCGAAAATATGGGACGTGAACGTATTCGTGGCGAAGTTTTATTGCAACAACATCCAGGCCAAGGCTTTGGCGCAAATTTGCCAGAGAATATTACCCCTGAATTTGTTCGCCAAGAAGTGGCGGCGGGTCGCGCTATTATCCCAGCCAATATCAACCATCCCGAATCAGAACCAATGATTATTGGTCGTAATTTCTTGGTTAAGGTTAATGCCAATATTGGTAATTCATCGGTCACCTCATCCATTGAAGAAGAAGTAGAAAAACTGATTTGGTCAACACGCTGGGGGGCAGATACCGTCATGGATTTATCCACTGGCCGTTATATCCACGAAACCCGCGAATGGATTTTACGTAATAGCCCCGTGCCTATTGGTACAGTTCCGATTTACCAAGCCCTCGAAAAAGTGAACGGCGTCGCCGAAAATCTCACGTGGGAAATGTTCCGTGACACATTATTAGAGCAAGCAGAACAAGGTGTCGATTACTTCACTATCCATGCCGGCGTATTGCTACGCTATGTGCCAATGACAGCTAAACGCCTAACAGGGATCGTCTCTCGCGGTGGCTCTATCATGGCAAAATGGTGCTTGTCTCATCACCAAGAAAATTTCCTGTATGAGCACTTCCGTGAAATCTGTGAAATTTGTGCCGCTTACGACGTTTCCTTGTCGTTAGGGGATGGACTACGCCCCGGTTCAATTCAAGACGCCAACGACCAAGCTCAATTTGCCGAGCTCCATACCCTTGGTGAGCTCACAAAAATTGCGTGGGAATATGATGTTCAAGTCATGATTGAAGGTCCCGGCCACGTACCAATGCAAATGATCCGCCGCAATATGACCGAAGAGTTAGAGCACTGCCACGAAGCGCCATTCTATACGTTAGGGCCTCTAACAACAGATATTGCTCCGGGTTATGACCACTTTACCTCTGGTATTGGTGCCGCCATGATCGGTTGGTTTGGCTGTGCGATGTTATGTTATGTCACCCCTAAAGAGCACTTAGGATTACCGAACAAAGAAGATGTTAAACAAGGGCTAATCACTTATAAGATTGCAGCCCATGCCGCTGACCTTGCTAAAGGCCACCCAGGTGCACAGATCCGTGATAACGCCATGTCCAAAGCCCGTTTTGAATTCCGCTGGGAAGACCAATTTAACTTGGCGTTAGATCCTGAAACTGCTCGCAAATATCACGATGAAACCTTACCACAAGCCTCTGGGAAAATTGCTCATTTCTGTTCTATGTGTGGGCCTAAATTCTGTTCAATGAAAATATCCCAAGAGGTTCGTGACTACGCGGCCCAAAAAGAAGCAAATGAAAAAGAAGCGGGTATGGAACAGATGTCAGAAGCCTTCCGTGCCCATGGCAGCGAACTCTATCACGGTGCTGAAATTGTGAATGCTGAGGTGGATGAAAATGCCAAAATTGCCTAATGCTATAACTCTCCCAAATAGCCCTTTTCCTGAGACTGCACAACGCCTTGGGCTTTATCCCGTTGTGGATTCCGTTGAATGGATTGAACGTTTGCTTAATGCAGGTGTTTCCACAATTCAATTGCGTATCAAAGACAAATCTGACGCAGATGTTCGTGATGAGATTCAACAAGCTATTGCGCTCGGGGAAAAACATAACGCACGCTTATTCATTAATGATTACTGGCGGTTAGCGGTCGAGTTTGGTGCTTATGGCGTACATTTAGGCCAAGAAGATTTGGAAACTACCGATTTATTAGCAATCCACCAAGCGGGCTTACGGTTAGGAATATCAACGCACGATGAGCATGAATTGGCTATCGCAAAATCGGTTCGCCCTTCCTACATTGCCATGGGGCATATCTTTCCAACACAAACCAAAGAGATGCCTTCTTCGCCTCAGGGTTTAGAAACACTTAAAGCCATGGTGGAAGCAACACCTGATTACCCAACGGTAGCCATTGGTGGGATTTCCATTGATAAAGTGCCTGACGTGCTAGCAACTGGAGTGGGGAGTGTCGCGCTAGTCAGTGCGATTACTAAAGCCGATGATTGGCGCGCCGCAACAGAAACTTTGCTGAATTTAATTGAGCGGGATCACGCCAATTAGTCGATTTTTAATCACAAAATTAGCCCTAGTTTATCGTCATAAAAACAGGGCTAATGATGATTTAAGGAATTCAATCATGTTAAGTGACCAAGAATTCATGCGTTACAGCCGCCAGCTATTACTTGAAGACATCAGTCCTGAGGGGCAACAAAAACTGAAAAATAGCAAAGTCCTAATTGTCGGTTTAGGGGGCTTAGGCTCTCCCGCATCCCTTTATTTAACGGGCGCTGGTGTCGGCGAATTGTGGCTAGCTGACCACGATGACTTACACGTTTCTAACTTACAACGGCAGGTACTTTACGATACCGATGATATTGGCCAGTCAAAAGCCCAGCTTGCCGCAGATAGGCTACATCAACTCAATCCGTTGGTAAGAACCCATGTTATCGCACAAAAGTTGGATGTTGAGACTTTAATTCCATTAGCGGAACAAGTCGACTTAGTGCTTGATTGCTGCGATAACATGGCCACTCGTCATGCAGTTAATGCCGCCTGTGTCATGACCAATACAACCTTAGTCAGCGGCAGTGCTGTTGGGTTTGGTGGCCAATTAATGGTACTTGAGCCGCCATTTAGTACCGGTTGCTATGCCTGTTTATACCCAGACCAAGATGAACCCGAACGCAACTGCCGCACTGCTGGGGTATTAGGGCCAGTGGTTGGGATTATCGGCACGTTGCAAGCACTGGAAGCCATTAAATTACTTGTCGGCCTTCCCTCTTCACTGAGCGGTAAATTGCGTTTATTCGATGGAAAACAGCAACAATGGAATACATTGCAATTAATGCCATCACTGCAATGTCCAATCTGTCGGGAAGAAACATGCATATCATAATTAATGACCAACCTATGGAATTCGACGCCCCACTGACGGTTAATCAATTATTTTCCACTCTCGATCGCCCAATGGTGGGAACTGCACTTGCCATCAATCAAGTGATCATTCCGAAGAGTCAGTGGGATTCATATCTCATTAATGACCAAGATAATATCTTGTTGTTTCAAGCTATCGCGGGGGGCTAATGATGTTAAAAATCGCAGATTTTACTTTTCACTCACGCCTATTTACTGGAACAGGTAAATTTGCCAGCGCCAACCTCATGCAAGACGCCATTGCGGCATCCGGCAGTCAATTAGTGACAATGGCAATGAAACGTATTGATTTACGTGGGCAAGATGACGGTATTTTACAACCTCTACAACAATTGGGCGTGAAACTATTACCGAATACCTCAGGGGCGAAAAATGCCCAAGAGGCGATATTTGCTGCACGCCTAGCTCGTGAAGCCCTTGGTACTAACTGGGTCAAACTCGAAATCCATCCGGATATGCGTTATTTACTACCGGATCCCATCGAGACATTACTCGCCGCAGAGCAGCTCGTTAAAGAGGGATTTGTTGTATTGCCTTATTGCAGCGTAGACCCGGTGTTATGCCGTCGTTTAGAAGAAGTTGGCTGTGCCGCTGTGATGCCATTAGGCGCACCGATTGGCACAAACAAAGGCTTAGCAACGAAAGAAATGCTCCGTATCATTATTGAACAAGCTTCTGTACCTGTCGTTGTAGATGCCGGAATTGGTGCACCAAGCCATGCGGCAGAAGCCATCGAAATGGGCGCTGATGCCGTTTTAGTCAACACTGCAATCGCTGTAGCAAAACAACCTGTACTCATGGCAAAAGCGTTTAAACTCGCGGTCGAAGCGGCTGAATTAGCTTATCAAAGTGGTTTAGCTACGCCGAAGCAACAGGCGCAAGCGTCCAGCCCATTGACCAGTTTCTTAGGGGCCTTATCATGATCCCAAGCTTCCAAGAACGCTTACAAGCACTGGATTGGGTCGATACGACACTGCGGATAAACAGTAAAACACCTGCCGATGTAGAACATGCTTTAGCGGTGGATATACTCACACTCGATGATTTTATGGCACTGCTTTCCCCTGCTGCCCGTCCCTATATTGAGCTGATGGCACAAAAAGCTCAGAAACTCACCCGACAACGCTTTGGCCATGCCGTTGGGTTTTATGTTCCACTTTATTTATCGAACCTATGCGCAAACGATTGTACTTATTGCGGTTTTTCGATGAGTAATAAAATTAAACGTAAAACGCTAAATGACGCTGAAATTATCAATGAGTGCGAAACCATTCGCAAAATTGGTTTCGATAGCTTATTGCTAGTCACCGGAGAGCACCAGAGTAAAGTGGGTATGGACTATTTTCGTCACACATTCCCCATCATTCGCCCTTATTTCAGTTCCTTAATGATGGAAGTGCAGCCATTAAGCACAGATGAATATAAGGAATTAAAAACTCTGGGGTTAGATGGTGTGATGGTTTATCAAGAAACCTACCATGAGCCCACGTATCAACTCCATCACCTCAAAGGCAAAAAACAGGATTTTCACTGGCGCTTAGCCACGCCAGAACGCTTAGGAGAAGCGGGTATAGATAAAATCGGCCTTGGTGCGTTAATTGGTTTATCAAACAGTTGGCGTACTGATTGCTATATGGTTGCAGAACATTTGTTGTACCTACAGCAATACTACTGGCAAAGTCGTTATTCTATCTCTTTTCCTCGCTTACGCCCTTGTGCGGGTGGTGTTGAACCGGCATCACTGATGAATGAAGCCGAATTAGTGCAATTAATTTGTGCTTTTCGCTTACTGGCGCCAAATGTAGAGCTTTCACTCTCAACCCGTGAATCACCTTATTTCCGTGATAACGTGGTGCCATTGGCAATTAACAACGTCAGTGCTGGCTCGAAAACCCAACCAGGCGGCTATGCAGATACCAAAGAAGAGCTAGAACAATTTTCTCCAAATGATAACCGCAGTGCCGCACAAGTAGCGAATGCACTTGTGCAAGCCGGTTTACAGCCCGTTTGGAAAGATTGGGATGGTTATTTAGGCCGTTAGAATTTTACTGAAAAAGAGCATTAGCTGCACAACCGCTTAGTGCTCTTTTATTATTTAGGAGATTTTATCCCACTTGATCGTATTTTCTAAAATAAGAGCCAATATAATGCCCATAAGTAACCCATTACCCAGTAAAGAACTAAACATTGTTGGTAACGAATTTAGTACCGCAGCAGGGGCTGACATCAAAAAAATGCCAATAAAAATAGGTAATGCGAGGCGATAAATATTACGTGCATTCAGTTTCATATCCGCAAGAAATGAAAATGAAGAAAATAGCAGCGGCAAATAAGTCGCTAACATAACCGCGCTACCAATGGCTAACGGCAAAGAGCGGAAAAATTGAGTCAATACCGCAACGCCCCCCACGCATAAGAAAATAAGGCTACCAATCGTAAAAGAGATACGTGAACTGTCTTTTGTTTGAGTAATTAGACCAATTGATGAAACAAACGGTGAAAAAGGCACTACGCCTATCGGCGCTGCTAATATTGTTACAACTCCTGACATCATAAAACTACGCCGATATAAGGACTTAACGGGTAATGAATCGGGGTAAAATACATCCGTTCCTCGCATTGCTCCAAACGTATTTGATGTGTTTAATATCCCAGCCAAAATCGCTGTTATCACAATACTTATATTAATTTCATCGGAGCGGCCTAATGGAAATAGCCCCCATTCTCCTGATGAAACAGATGATATCGTGCTGCCAAATAACCCACTATAAGCAACCCACCCTGTGATTGTTCCTATTAGTAATGCATATTTACTAATATTCACGGGTAAATACACAATAATTCCTATCACAAATACCAGTACTGTGAGCGCCAAAAAGAATACAGGATAATTAACTGTAATATTTTCACTGCCAACACCAAAGGGTAGCCCTAACATCCCTTTTAAAAAAATAGTGACCAGCTGCGCGCCAAGTAAAAACATAAAGACCACCAGCACGCCTGGCTTAAACAAACCCGCTAACCAACCACCAAGACCGCTTAGGCCAATAAGAATAGTAATAATCCCAGACAGAAAAATCCCCATGGCCAAACTCCATCCAATCGTCTCAAGAGGAGTTCCTTGCATAGATTCTGACAAAGTTACGGTTAAAATTGTTGCCCACCACAACCCTGTTGGCCCCTCCATCACAGAGCGTTTATGGCCTATAAATGCCTGCAACAAGCAAGCCAAAGCTGTTAATAAAAAAGCATACTGAGTAATAACAAACGTGGTTTGTGGTGACAAATGAAAAGCAGACTGTAACGTCGGGGGAATAACAACCGTATTACAAAAGATAAAAAAGAACCATTGAAAGCCAGAAATAATATTATTTTTTGTAATAGCAATATTCCGCATTTTCATTCCTTACCGGTGATTATATATCTGACCAGATTAATGTTTATAACGGAAAATTTCTAATTTAAATCTAATTGTTATGATATTTATAAATCATCATTTATTCTTATTATGATAAAAAATAGCTTCATACGCTATTAATTCTCTATTTTTATTTTCATCCGACTAGTTGATAAAAATAAAGCGGGGGAAAATATTATTCCCGCTTTATTTATTACTTTTATTGCCGATATAAAAGTACGTAGTTACCGATAAAAATTATAGATAGGAAAGCGGCCAATGTTTAAAATATATATGTTTAGCTTGCCAATCCACTTTATCAATATTGTCAGCCAGTAAATGTTTTGCGACGGTAAATGCAAATTCAAAGCTTACACCAAGCCCTTTTGCACTAATAAATTTTCCATCAACAACAACATCTTGGTCAACATAGATACCATCATCAAATTTTTCAGCCAGCTTATCTCCTGTACTATAATGCCGTCCTTCCAGTAACCCATGAGCCGCTAACACCTTCGCACCTGAAGAACATAGCGCACAAATATACTTATCCTCATGTATGTGCCGACGAAGAAAATCAACTACTTTTTCATTCGCATACAAGCGGTCAGTTCCTTTTGGGCCCCCTGGCATCATGATGGCATCATAAGTATGGGATAACTTATCGACTAACAGATAATCTGCACTAATTTTAGTACCAAAATACGTATTTAAAACAAGCGTATCCATGCAAGACAGCACATCAACATGAATATCTAGCCGACGCATGATATCAATGAAAATGACCGCTTCTCCGTCCTCAAAGCCATCCGCGAGCAAAACAGCAACTTGTTTCATGACATTCCTTTTATTTTTAAAGAAATTTATTACGGATCATCCGCAATAAATTTGGTTTATACATCAAGTAAATCCAGATGATTTTTACTTGTTAAAGTGTTCCATCACTTTTGCAAACACGAATTTTATCCATCACCACCGCTTTCATCGCCGCCTTTCCGGGAACCAAGTAATGGCGTGGGTCGGTAGCCTCTGGGTTTTCAATGAAGTATTGCTTAATGGCATCAGAAAACGCAATTTTGAGTTCTGTCGCGACATTGACTTTACAAATTCCAAGGTCAATACAATGCCGTACATCCGCATCCGGGATCCCCGAAGCACCATGCAGAACTAACGGTAAGTCTGTTTTCTTACGGATGGCATCTAGCCTAACAAAATCCAAATGAGGCTCACTTTTGTACATACCGTGGGCGGTTCCGATGGCAACAGCTAAGGAATCAATACCCGTTCTTTGGATAAAAGTAATCGCGGCATCAGGATCGGTGAAAAGTGCATCTGCTGCATCGACAACTAAGTCATCTTCTTGCCCCCCTAAACGCCCAAGTTCCGCCTCAACCGTACAGTCCCACTGATGGCAAAAATCAACAACCCGTTTAACAATTTGAATATTTTCTTCAAACGGAAAATGAGAAGCATCAATCATTGCAGAACGTACACCCGCGGAGACTTTCTGGAAGATATCTGGGATATCTTCATGATGATCGAGATGCAAAGCCACGGGGAGTTTATAGCGCTCAGCGGCCTGCTGGCAGATTGCTATCAAATAGTCACTTCCTGCATAAGAAAAGGTACTCGGTGTGCCTGCTAAAATAACCGGAGATGCCATTTCTGCAGCAGTTTCCATAACAACTTGAATGGTTTCTAAATTATGAATATTAAATGCGGGAACTGCATAGCCTCCCAGTTGGGCTCTGTTCAACATATTACGGGTAGATACCAAGTACATAATCGCCTCTTACCTTTCGATTGATTTCGAACAATATTAAACGAAAGAAACAGAAAGGTAAAAGATCTAAATCACATTTCCATTCCTTTCGCACTGAAAGAAAATGAAAGGAAGATTAGAAGTAGTGAGTCATTTTAGAGCTATAACTTGTCACTCCTTTACGTAACAAGTTGTTTTTAGGTCGTTTTGATTGGCCTAGTAGCGTTTCAATTACTTTATGAGAGCATAATTGTTTCTCTAAGCGGCGCGTCAATGGGGATTGCTGTTTGAGGTAATCTTCACGAAATATCACGGTGACCTCTTGTGTTTCTTTCACACCAATGACCGTTACCGCAATTGATGGTATTTCGAAATGAAAGTCTGAGCTTTCAACTGGCAGTGGGCTACAAGGGCTATCCCAAAGTTGAATTCGATTACCACAATACAAAGCAATAATTACAGCACGTAATGACCAAAAACTACTCGCAGGACCACTGTAATTATCGACTAGGCGGGCATCATAGCTGAATAAACCTTGAGTTGGCGCTCCCGCTTTTAAGGCACCATGACCAATAAAATAACGCAAAGTACTTTCTAGTGCTTTTTTAGCCTCCCCCACACTCACAGCATCCCCACCTAAATCAACACCGGCTAATAAAGGCGCGGACACCGCGAGGCGATAACATGCACTGCGGCCAAAAAATGGAATCCCTTGCGGTGTCATAAAATAATGATAATGATGGTTAAACTGATTTAATGAACTACGAATGAATTCATCATCGAAGTGGGGGCAAATTTGGTTCAGCCAATATAATGAATAGTAAAAGCCCCATGCATTATAGTAATCAAAGTTACCTTTCGCGCCATCCCGAAACCAGCCATCACCCACGTAAAATTGTTTCACTCTTTCATACCGCCACATTGCAATGGTATCTCGACCTGTGAGAGCTCGGATCACAAATTGCACGGTAAGAGGGAAAAGGTGCCAGTTGTTATCAACGATATCGCAATGATTAACCTGTTCGAACCACTCAATAATGCGTTGTTGCTCAGAGTTATCCAATTTATCCCATACCCACTCACGACTCACCCAGAGAGTCAGCGCTAAATCTGCAGATTCACAAATTTTTTGGTCATAATTTTCAAGCCTTCCCCAATAGCCTTTATGAGCAGGGTCTGTACCATGTAAAAATGCATTTTTGATGATTTCAGAAAGGTCAATTGATGCTAAATTTAACCCATTCAATGTTGCTTTTTGGCTGTGAACTAGCCATGAAGCAAGTAAAGGCAGTACCCTACTAACCCCTTCTAGGGCATCTGTCCGCACCGTTTGCTGGCCTGGGCTGCCAGGATAGTATGCGTGAGAGTAACCCCATGTTTGATAATGAACAAAAGCTTCCGTGGTATAGCGCACTAATAATTCGCAAAGAACTGAAAGTGGTTGATTTTCATCTTGAAAGGCTTTGATGATGTGGCTATCGTTACATTGATAGGCTGACTTTCTCATTAACCTTCTAATGATATTTTCTTTGAATAGTTTTTGATAAATTTTTATATCTGGGTGTTCATAAGGCAGCTTTGGGCGTTCAGTCGGCGTTGTCATACGTATTTCTCTATGATGAAACAGGCGCATCCTTGCGCGCAGATTAGAACAAAAGTTTGTATTTATTTTGCTGATTCAATCAGGACTTGGTAACGGTCTTGTCCCCATACGACAGGTTTTGGTTTATCTTTAATCCATTGATAATAAGCAGATTTCAACTCTTTTACTTTTTCTGGGTATTGAGCTGCTAAATTATTCGATTCGGCTGGATTTTGTTTATCATTGAATAATTGGAGCTGGTTAGAACCATCATCATAAAAATAAAGCGCCCATTCCCCATCACGGATAGCCCATGAGCCTTTCGATAGTTTTTCTAAATTAGGGTTATTTGGAATTTCTTTGCGTTGATAAGTGATCCATTCATGGTAGCCATGCCAAAAATCTTGGTTTTCTTCGCTGTAATGTTTCGTCCCTGGACCTGTCCAATACAGATAATCATGTGGTGACTTTTCTGTTTTACCCGTTAATAGTGGCATAATATTTTTGCCTTCTACTTTCATGCTATCGGGTATGGTGATCCCTGCGCTTTGTAATGCGGTTGGTAAGATATCAATCGCTGAAACCATCGCATCACTGTGTTTACCCGCAGGAATATGCCCTGGCCAATAAACAACAAATGGAACACGTACACCACCATTAAACATTTGCCCTTTAAAGCCTTTATCCATCGCATTCATTGGCATTGGCGACTCATGCACCGCACCATTGTCAGAAATAAAGAAAATTAGCGTATTATCTAATTCACCATTTTCCTTTAGTGTATTGATAATTTTACCAATTCCCTCATCGGCCGCATTTAGCGCAGCAAAATATTTATCGGCTTCAACATTACCCGTATTGAATTTATCCATGTATTTCGCTGGAGAAGCTTCTTCTAACGGAATGTGCGGCACGCTATATGAAAGATTGATAAAAAAAGGTTTGTCTTTGTGCCCATCAATGAAATTAATGGCTTCATCCGTTAACAAATGCGTGGTATAGCCAGGAGCTGGCACATTTTCACCATTTCGCCACATTGCGGGGGAGTTCCAAAGTGCCGCCCCTGATGCATAGAAACTATATGCATAATCGAAACCTCTTTCATGAGGTGCGAAACCTGGCTCCGGTGTCGAAATCATATTATCGTGATAATCGCGCGTTTGCTTTTCTGGTGCAATTTTAGGTTTTTTCAATACCTTCGCATTATGCCATTTTCCAATACTGGCGGTGGCATAGCCATTTTCTTGGAATAATGCGGGTAATAGTTTGATATCTTGAGGAATACCTAACATCGCATCATTGTTACTGTAAGTACCAAAACTTGCAGGAGAGCGCCCAGTAAAAATACCCGCTCGTGATGGGCCACAAACAGGATGAGCCACAAATGCATTGGTCATCTTAATCCCGCCTGCAGCCATATCCGAAACATATGGCATTGCTGCTCTTGCTGCTTCCACCATCTTATTAATATCACCTTGATAACGTTGTGGTGATGGGCGCTGCGCAAGCTCTTTGACATCAAGGCTATCAAGCACAAAATCGAGCTGCCCTGTTCCTAAGTCATCCATAACAATCAGTAAAACATTCGGCTTTTCCGGTGTGCCTCCTGCATTCGCTGCAATGGGAGGCACTAAGCTGCTTGCGGCTATCAGCCCAGCTAATAGGCTTTTCTTCATAGAAGGTAATCTCACAAAAATATCTCCAGATAATATGATTATTGCTTGTAAGCACGCTGTATTGCGCCAAGTGCATCACTGGCTAAAGCACCACCCGATATCGCTTGACGCATTAACTGCATACCTAAAGCGGTATGATGAAAAATTTTTTTATATGAACGACATAAATAGTTATGGCGATATTTTTCACCTTCTATCGCCGTGATCCGGTGCTTAGGGCAACCACCATAACAAAGGCTTTGAACCTCACAGCGCTGGCAAAGATTAGTTAGCTTGTCATATTTATTTTGCCCAAAACGGACTTGCTGCTTAGAAGAAACAATACGGGAAAGGGAGTGTTGTTGTACGTTACCCAACCGATTTGCAGGGTACACATAGTGGTCACAGGAATAGACATCCCCATTAGATTCAATAATCAGTGCTTGCCCACACGTTTTAGATTGCACACAGGTTGATGCGGGATAGCCCATCCAAGTTCCTAATAAGCTATCAAATAGACGTATGTAAATTTTGCCAATGTCTCCTTGATGGATCCATTCATCAAAAATATCAGCCATAAACTGCCCATACCCCTCCGCGGGTACTGAAAATGGCGCCATCACCGCATTTGGTCCAGGGGCATAATGACCACCTTGGGTTTGTGGAAAGCGCCTATCCACCTCAACAATAGGGATAAACTGAAAGAAAGAGGAACCCAATGCTTTCAAAGCTCGATACGTTTCTTTTCCTTTTTGCCAATTTTGGTCATTAACTACGGTTAGGGTATTAAATTCAACACCGTATTCAATCAAGAGCTGAATGGCTTTCTTCACACGCTCAAAAGTTGGGTTGCCATTAACGGAAATTCGATATTTATCATGAACTGCTTCTAAACCATCAATAGATACACCGATTAAAAAATGATGATCTGCAAAAAACTGCGCCCATTGCCGATTAATCGCTATCGCATTAGTTTGCACACTGTTTGTGATGGTTTTTCCTTGGGCATATTGCTTTTGATATTTTACAACCCGCTCAAAGAATTCGAGCCCTGCAAGTGTTGGCTCACCACCTTGCCATGAAAAATCGACCTGCTCACCTGCATGGGACTGGATATAGTCTTTGATATAACGACGTAGCACGTTATCAGGCATAACGTCATGTTGGTCTTGCGCAGGTTGCTCGTGAAACACATTTTCTTTTTCCAGATAAAAACAGTATTCGCATTTAATATTGCAGCGATAACTCGTGGGTTTCGCCATCATATGAAAGTAAGTGGGTTGGTTTGCAGGCATTTAAATTAATCCGAAACAGTCAGGTTATTTTTATAGCATTACCCAAAACACGAAAAATCAAAAGAGATTGAAATCACAAAACGGCAAAATGAAAGAATTTGAAAGAAAGTAGTTTGAGTTAGAACAATTGAAGAGAGTATAAATAACATACAGTAAACCGCTGACTTTTGTTTTTGATTTAAAGAAACTTCTCTTCCTTTCGAAATTTAAATATCACCTTCACACTTTATGTCGATTTTTGAGCTTATATTCCGCGAATTTTTTGCAAATATTGCTAATATTTATGCAAAACACCGAGTTTGCTCAGTAAAAGTACAATTATTGATACTTTATTGATTGGATACTTTCTTATTCGAAGATATGATATTTAAAATTTGAAAATATCCGTAAGCAAACAACATACAAATCGAAACTTTGTGAAAGAGATCAAAAGTTTTGTTTTTTTTCGTTGTCGGTATTTTTTAGCGTAGTAAACTTAATTCGAAATCAAATGAAAGAAAATCATTTGATTTCGTAAGGAGATGAAAGTGAAAGCGGCTGTTGAAAGGCGCATGGAAATCCTCGACATGATTAACCAACAAGGTAAAGCACGGGTCGAAGATTTAGCCGAAATATTTAAAGTTTCAAGTGTCACCATCCGTAGCGATTTAAGCTTTCTTGAAAAAAATGGTTATGTGGTCCGCTCCCATGGGGCAGCAATTCCAAATACTGGGTTTATTGCTGAACTAAGCATTCACGAAAAACGGGGACAGAATGCGGGCACAAAAACATTAATAGGGAAAGCAGCCGCCGCGCTCATTAATGATGGCGACACGATCATTTTAGACTCGGGGACAACGACACGAGAAATTGCGACACACTTAAAGTCGCGGGATAACGTCGTTGTCATGACTAACGGTTTAGATGTCGCAATGGAGTTAGCAACAGCCGCAGGCGTTGATGTACTAATGACTGGCGGCGCATTGCGCAAAAATGCTTTATCGTTTTCTGGCTCACAAGCAGAAAATAGCCTCAGAAATTATCGTTTTGACAAGGTTTTTCTTGGGGTTGATGGTTTCGATTTACGCGTTGGTATCACGACACACAATGAACAGGAAGCTAGCCTTAACCGGTTAATGTGTGAAATCTCGGAAACAGTTATTGCGGTTGCTGATTCTACGAAATTTGGTAAGCGCAGTTGTCATATGATCCGTGAATTCGCTGATATTGATGTTTTGGTGACAGACTCTGGGATCCCTGATGAATATGTCCAAGAGTTGAAAAACCATAAAATTGAAGTAATCATCGTCGATAAAGAGCAATAATTCGCTAACTCCATTAACAATACAACCGTGTTGATTGTGGAGTTAGTATTAATGCATCCTTTAGAAAAGATTGTTCAGCAAAATAAACTTGGTAAACAGAATGGTATTTATTCTGTTTGCTCAGCCCACCCATTTGTTATTGAAGCTTCATTGCATCAAGCGCTGGATGATGATTCCTTTCTTTTAATTGAAGCCACATCAAATCAAGTTGACCAATTTGGTGGCTATACGGGTATGACTCCGGCTGATTTTTTCAATTATGTGATTGAAAAAGCAGAAAAAATCAATTTCCCTCTGAATAAGTTAATTCTTGGTGGTGACCATTTAGGCCCAAATCGTTGGCAAGGGCTTAAGGCCGCTGATGCCATGGATAATGCCGATGTTCTGATTGAACATTACGTTGCCGCAGGGTTCAAAAAAATCCACCTTGACTGTAGTATGTCCTGCGCAGATGACCCCGTTCCACTCTCGGATGAAATCGTTGCACAACGTGCCGCCCGACTCGCTGTTATTGCAGAAAAAACCGCCAAAGAAAAATTTGGTTACAGCGATATCGTGTATGTTATTGGTACTGAAGTCCCCGTACCAGGTGGAGCAACTGAAGCGCTTGAAGGCGTTGAAATCACAGCCCCACAAGCCGCGAGAAAAACCTTAGACTGCCATGCGAAAGCGTTCGAAAAAGCAGGTGTCGGTGACTGTTGGGCACGTGTTATTGGCCTCGTCGTTCAACCGGGTGTGGAATTTGATCATACTGGTATTATTGATTATCAACCCGAAAAAGCACAAGCATTAAGTCAAGTAGTTGATGATTACCCTCATCTCGTTTTTGAAGCACACTCAACCGATTACCAAACACCTAATGCTTATAAGCAGCTCGTTCAAGACCACTTTGCCATTTTAAAAGTTGGTCCGGCTTTAACATTTGCTATGCGAGAAGCCCTCTATTCTCTATGTGAAATTGAGAATGAAATGTTCCCGGCAGAACAGTGTTCTCACTTAAAAGAGAAAATGGAACAGTTGATGTGTCGTGAGCCCGAATTTTGGCAAAAATACTACCATGGTAATGCCCAGCAGCAAGCTTTTGCTCGCGTTTATAGCTTTAGTGACCGTATTCGTTATTACTGGCCTGATAAAGAAATTAACCAAGCCATAGAAATACTGATGGCTAACTTATCTTCAAAACCAATCCCGTTACCACTTTTAAGCCAATACATGCCGCATCAATTCAAACAATTAAGAGAAGGCATGCTCGATGGCTCAGCGAAATCCTTTATTTTTGCAAAAATTCGCGACGTACTTTCGGTATATGCCGATGCATGTAAATTTAGTCACTGAGGTTTGACATGGAATATTTAAGCTATCAAACACCCGAGCTCGAAAAGCTAAACGCATTCTGGACAGCAAAAGAAATTGAGCAACAACCTGAATGCTGGGAAAAAACAAACCAGCTAATACAAGAGCAACGTACTGAAATTGATACATTTTTAGCTAAAGTGCTTCAGGCATCGGACGCACGCATTATCATGACGGGTGCTGGAACATCGGCTTTCGCTGGCCGCGCTCTTGCCCCCGTTCTCACCGGTCATTTAAAACGCCGAGTGGATGCCATTGCCACCACGGATTTAGTCGCTGATCCAAAAGAATATTTAGCGGAAGACGTACCAACGTTACTAATTTCTTTTGCTCGCTCAGGCAATAGCCCCGAAAGTGTTGCCGCCCTCGATGTGGCAGAAAAATGCCTCACTCAATGTTACCACTTAGTTTTAACCTGTAACGAGCAAGGACAGCTATATCGTTATTGCCAAAATAATACCAATGCATTAGCCATTTTAATGCCTGAAGAGTCAAATGACCGTTCATTAGCCATGACTTCAAGCTTTTCATCCATGATGATGGCGGCACTGTGTATTTTCTTAACAGAATCCTTCTATTTAAACGAAATTAAACCTTATTTCTACGATTATCACGACATTTTTACTCAATTTAACCACCGTATCCGGGAAGAATACGCGGGTAAATTTAAACGAGTCATTTATTTAGGTAGTGGTGGCCTACAAGGTCTTGCACAAGAAGCCGCTCTAAAAATGTTGGAATTAACAGCTGGTAAGGTCGTTGCTAACTTCGACACACCGTTAGGCTTTCGCCATGGACCGAAATCTATCGTCAATAAGGAAACGTTAATCGTGCTGTTTCTGTCAAACGATAAATATACTAGACAGTATGAAACTGACTTATTAAGAGAGGTAATTCACGATAATGCTTCAGCAAAAGTGATCGCGGTCACCTCCTCTTCCGATGACACACAAATAGAGGAAAGTTTTGTTTATATTAAAAAAATGGAGCAATGCTCAGACTCAGCCCTATTTTTCCCTTATTTAATGTTAGCGCAGGCCTTTGCATTCCATAGTTCCATTGCACTGGGGAATACACCGGATAACCCATCTCCAACCGGAGAAATTAATCGAGTTGTTCAAGGTGTCACTATTTACCCGTTCTCATATCAAGAAGATGGCGTCATGCCTTCTTAATGATAAATATAGCTAATAATAAGAGAGCAATTATATGCACGCACCAAATATTGTCTGGACCCGAATCGATGAGCGTTTATTACATGGGCAAATTCGAATCACTTGGGGTAAACACACTGAAGCAAATTTAATTCTTGTCGCTAATGATGATGCTGCGGATGGCCCTAATGCTGCTTTTATGCAAGCAGGAATGAAAGCCTCCGCGGGTGGAGAATATGCCGTCCGATTTTTCTCTATCGAAAAAACTATCGATGTCATTCACAAAGCGTCTCCTCGTCAAAAAATCTTTATTCTTTGCAATAACCCAACAGATGTTGCCCGCCTTGTCGAAGGCGGCGTTCCTATCACTCACTGTAATGTTGGCAATATGCACTTCCATGAAGGAAAACGCCAAATTACCAAAACAGTGTCTGTGGATGAGCGCGACTTAGAAGCATTTCGTCGGCTTGTCGACAAAGGAGTCGCTTGCACGATTCAAAATACTCCCGATCAAACCCCCGTTAATGTTCTTACTCTCGCATCAGCATAAGCATAAGCAGATTGAGATAACAACTTAACACTAAGGCGTTTAAGGAAAACTATTATGATTTATGAAGCTTCTCTTGTGGCTTTATGGGCCTTCTTTTGCGGTATAGATAAGTATGACGTTGCACTCAATATCCACCGCCCACTGATCACAGGGCCTGTTGTCGGCCTGATTATGGGTGATATGCAAGTCGGTTTAATTGCGGGTGCAACATTAGAATTAGCTTGGCTTGGGCTTGTTCCAAATGCAGGAGCTCAGCCACCTGATGTTACTTTAGGCACTATCGCCGCCGTTGCATTTGCCATTATGACTAATCAATCACCAGCGGTAGCGATGGGGATTGGTATGCCAATTGCCGTTCTCATGCAAATGATCATTATCGGCTTTTTTGCTATTACCGCGTTCACCATGGGTAAAGCTGACCGCTACGCTGAAAAAGCCGATGCGGCGGGGATCTCTCGGTTATTAGTCGCCACAATTACCGTTCGTTCTTTACTCTACGCGATCGTCGCCTTTGTAACGGTTTACTTCGGTGAACACGCAGCACAGTGGATTGATGAAAATACACCAAAAGTGCTCCTCGAAGGCTTAGGTATTGGGGCGAAAATGGTTCCAGCAATTGGCTTCGCGATGTTGTTGAAAATTATGTGGTCAAAAGAAGTGGCGGGTGTGTTCTTTGTTGGTTTCGTTATGACCACTTATCTCAAACTGCCAATTATGGCAGTAGCAATACTCGGCGCATCTGCGGCGGCTCTGTATTACTTCTTCAGCGGTAACAACAACAAGAATAACTCACAACAAAATGAGGATTTTGAAGATGGTATCTGATAACAAAACAACAGTAGAAACAAAAAACTTACCTGTGGAATCCTACGTTGATGGCGTTGATGAATATCAAGATACCACTGTCCGCAAAGTCATCACAAAAGGCGATCTATGGCGCTGTGCTTTTCGTGGGCTATTTATGGAAGGTAACTTTAACTTTGAACGTATGCAAGGAGGTGGCTTTGCATTCTCCATCATCCCAGCCCTACGCAAAATTCATGGTAATAACAAACGCGATTATGCAACCGCACTGAAAAATCACTTACAGTTTTTCAATGCGAGTCCAAAATTATTTACTTTCTTACTTGGTACTGCCGTTGCCATGGAAGAAAACAAAGAGAAACCTTCTACGGTCAACGTCATGAAAGTGGCAGGCATGGGCCCAACAGGTGGAATTGGCGATGCTATCGACCATATGACACTGATGCCACTGACTTTAGCATTAGGTGCATCTATCGCAATGGAAGGCTCAATTGCCGGCCCATTCGTTTTCTTCTTTTTGTACCAAATTGTTCACTTTTTTGTCTATTTCGGTTTGATGTTCATGGGATATCGTGCAGGTACTGCAGCGATGGTTAACATGAGCGATGCAACAGAAAAACTCGCTAAAGCCGCCAACATCATGGGGATTTTTGTCATCGGGGCGCTTTCCGCCACCTTCATAAAAGTACAAACCACCGCTGCTGTCGAGGTGGGTGGCAAAGTGGTCGAACTACAAACCGCCTTGTTTGACAAAATCATGCCTAACTTACTCCCTCTGTGTCTTGTCTTTTTGATGTTCAAAATGGTGAAAGGGACAGGCTTTTGGGCAAAACCGCCAGTACTTATCTTCTCTGTCTTAGCCTTCGGTGTTATTGGCCATGTACTTGGTGTGATGTAACAAAATCGTATTAAATTGTTTTTAGGTGGGTAGCCAAGTTACCCACCAGCAAGGAGTTATAAATGATTGGTTTGATTGTTTCTGGGCACATTAATTTTGCGAGCGGTATGGCTTCCGCCGTCAAAGCCATCGCAGGTGAACAGGAAAATATGGTGTTTATTGATTTTGTTGAAACCCTTTCTCCCGACGAATTGGAACAACAAATGCGAGCAGCAATGGACGCCATGAATTGTGAACAAGTACTTTTTCTTACCGACCTTCCTGGTGGAACCCCTTGTAACCGCGCTATGGCAATTATGATGGAAGATAAATCCGTTGAAGTTTTAGCTGGAGTTAATTTGCCGATGATCGTCAATGCGGCATTGGAACGTGAAGGCGTTGATGCGAAAGAACTTCTTTCTATCTTACAGGATATTGGTACTAGCAGTATCCAAGACCTACGTCAGCAGCTGGCTATGATATCAGAGCCTGAATTTGAAGAAGATGGCCTATGAAACAGCAATACGCCATTTTAGCGGATCGCACCTTTACTCCTGAAGGAATTCGCTATCAGCAGTATGTTCGAGTGTGCAACGGTGTTATACAGGAAATTACGGATACTGCTCCCGAATACTGCCCTGTTATCCGTCTTGAAGACCGCTCCTTACTGCCGGGGTTTGTTGATATCCATATTCATGGGCGTGCTGGTGCAGATGTCATGGATGCAAGCCAACAAGGGTTGCAAACCATTGCTGATGCATTAGTCAAAACCGGCGTTGTGGCTTGGGTGGGAACCACCGTCACCGCACCAATGAATGATATTAAACGCGCACTCACCCAAGTGTGTGAATTTATCACCAAGCCGCAAACATCAGGAGCCCAATTAGTCGGCAGTTTTTTAGAAGGCCCTTACTTCACTGAACGTCATCGAGGCTCACATCCTGTTAAGTACTTAAAATCGCCGACCATTCATGAATTAGAAGACCTTATGCAATGTGCTAATCACACACTTTTGCGTGTTGCAGTTGCACCTGAAGCTGAAGGCGCCATTGAGGCTATTGATTGGTTAGTACAACACGGTATTAAAACCAGTGTTGCACATACCGCCGCCGATTTCATGCAAACCAGTCTTGCATTTTCCCAAGGAGCAGATTGTGGTGTGCATCTTTATAACGGGATGACCGGTTTACACCATAGAGAACCCGGTTGCTGTGGCGCAGTGTTGTACCACGATGTTCTTGCGGAACTGATTGCCGATGGCATTCATGTTCATCCCGTCATGATGCAGCTAGCGTATCGAATGAAAGGTTATCAGCGGCTCGCTTTAATCACAGATTGTATGCGAGCTGGCGGCCTACCAGATGGTGATTATGCCCTTGGGGCACAAACGGTAAAAGTCACGCAAGGGCAAGCTCGCACAGCCGATGGCTCTCTTGCGGGCAGTACATGTAGCCTTGATAACGCATTGCGCAATATGGTGCAACTCGCTCATGTTCCTGAGTGGGAAGCTGTACAAATGGCCACATCGGTCCCCGCTCAATACCTTGGAATTGATGACCAATTTGGCTACATCCGAGTTGGGGCTCAAGCTAATTTTGCCGTTGTTGATAATAATTTTTATCTAACAGACACATTCATCAGAGGTGAACACGTTCACTCTGTATTCGGGGATACCGACCATTAAGGTTGGTTACCTATCAGTAAATCATGAGGTATTTATAATGGAAATTCGTCAACCAATTCACAGCGAGCATGCAAAAACACTTGATACTGAAGGCTTACGCAAACAGTTCCTGATCGAGAACTTGTTCCGTGAAGGGGAAATGAATCTCACTTATAGCCATATCGACCGCATCATTGTGGGCGGCATTGTTCCAACACAAAAGCCACTCGCTCTTATGGCAGGAAAAGCATTAGGCGTTGAGTTCTTTCTTGAGCGTCGAGAACTGGGTGCAATTAATATTGGGGGGGCTGGTCAAGTTATCGTTGACAGCGAAACTTATGATATCGCACCAAAAGAAGCTATTTATATTGGTATGGGTGCTAAATCTGTCGAGTTTATCAGTAACGATGCCATTACCCCTGCACGTTTTTACATGAACAGTGCTCCTGCACACCATACCTATCCAACACGCAAAATTACTATCGAACAAGCTTCACCAGAAAAATTGGGTAATGTTGAAAATTGTAACGTTCGAACCATTTATAAATTCTTACACCCATCTATTTTACCAACCTGCCAATTATCAATGGGCATGACAGTACTCGAACCCGGTAGCTTATGGAATACCATGCCATGCCATACCCATGAGCGCCGTATGGAAGTGTATCTGTATTTCAATATGCAAGAAGACAACGTTGTTTTCCATTATATGGGTGAGCCTTCGGAAACCCGCCATATTGTTGTTCGTAATGAACAAGCCGTCATTAGTCCAAGCTGGTCTATTCACTCAGGAGTGGGAACCGCGGCTTATACATTTATATGGGGAATGGTTGGGGAAAACCAGGTATTCCACGATATGGACCATGTCGCGATGAAAGATCTGAAATAACCTTTTATCTTTTTAACATAATAAAAAACGATGTGGCAGTACTGCCACATCGTAAGTGAGGCACAGATGAACTTATTTGATTTAACAGGAAAAGTTGCGATTGTCACTGGATGTAATACCGGTTTAGGTCAAGGGATGGCAATTGGTTTAGCCCAAGCAGGCGCGGATATTGTCGGGGTTGGTATTCAAGATGCCCCTGAAACACGTACTCAAGTTGAAGCTTTAGGCCGTAAATTTCACTATATTATCATGAATTTAATGGAACAAGACGGGTTACAAACTTTAGTTGATGATGCGGTATCCGCTATGGGCCATGTTGATATCCTTGTCAATAATGCGGGTATTATTCGCCGTGAAGACTTATTAGAGTTTAGTGAAAAAGATTGGGACGATGTGATTAATATTAATCAAAAAACCTTATTCTTTTTATCTCAACGTGTTGCACGCCAATTCGTGAAGCAAGGTAATGGCGGGAAAATTATTAATATTGCATCAATGCTTTCATTCCAAGGTGGTATTCGGGTTCCATCTTACACAGCAAGCAAGTCAGCTGTCATGGGGCTCACTCGTGCTCTTGCTACTGAGCTTTCCCAATACAACATTAATGTGAATGCAATCGCCCCAGGTTACATGGCAACAGACAACACAGCAGCACTACGCGCAGATGCAGACCGCAACGCGGCTATCTTAGAGCGCATTCCTGCAGGTCGTTGGGGAACACCTGAGGATTTAGCAGGACCAGCCATCTTTTTAGCCTCCAAAGCAAGCGACTATATTAATGGTTATACCATTGCTGTTGATGGTGGCTGGTTAGCTCGCTAATCCATCAGGAGAAAATAATGGAACAATCATCATTACCAAAACCATTACAACGTAATACGGTTTTAGATGATATGAAACGAGTTTATCGTTATCAATCAAAAAACCAAGTACGCAGTGTACTTCGTCGTAGTGGCAAAACCCGTTTTATCAAAGATACAGACTGGGAACGTGGTGTTCTGTGGTCTTGTGTTGCTGCTGCATGGCAAGCAACACAGGATAACGAATATCTCGCTGGTGTATTGGATTACACATTACATACAGGATTTCGTACAGGGCCTAACCCGCGTTTTGCCGATGACCACGTCTGCACCCAAGCCTATTTAGCTGTGAGTTCACAATTTGATCATCCAGAAGTCCTTGAACCCACTATTAACGCATTCAACCTTATGTTAGCAGAGCCAAAACCAGGTCGAGAGGACTGGTGGTGGTGTGATGCACTTTTCATGGCCCCTCCAGCTTTTGCTGCATTATCAACTAAAATGAATGACGGTCGCTATTTCGATTACATGCATACCGCTTATTGGGATGCGATAGAACATTTGCGTGATCCTGAAACTGGCTTAATTTATCGCGATTATCGTTATATTCCTGATGGTAAAGGTGGTGAATTGCGTGAAAAAAATGGTGAAAAAGTATTTTGGAGTCGAGGCATTGGTTGGGTCATTGCGTCGATCCCTCGTATCTTACAATCTTTACCTAATGATTTCCCTGCCCGCCAGCAATATGTAAATTTATTTACGGAGCTAATGGAAACTGTCATTCAATACCAGCAAGAAGATGGCTTCTGGCGTACCAGTTTACTTGACCCGCAAAGCTTCCCCGCTCCCGAAAGTAGCGCCACCGCATTATTTTGCTATGGCTTAGCATGGGGATTAAACCAAGGTTTACTGGAAGAAATGCGTTATCTGCCTTTACTCGAAAAATCATGGCGTGCACTACAAAACTGTATTCACCCTAATGGCATGTTAGGTTGGGTGCAGCTTCCGGCGTTCAATCCACGAGATGTCAAGTATGAACATAATATGGATTATGGGGCAGGAGCCTATTTGTTAGCAGCAAGTGAAGTTATTCAACTCAAAATTTAATTCATTACAACCCGATTTACCATTGCTCAAGTTGTCATTTCATTACTTTCTTTTTGGCCAGTTTATTGGCCATTTTTCTTGCTTTTTTTCCGTATTTATTCATCCCTTCACTTTAAAAATAGGCAATAAAAAAACCCACGATGATTCGTGGGTCAGGCTGCCGACAAACATATTGTGTTTGGCGGCAAGTCTAATAGGTTTTGAAAATAAACTAGGAAAATCAATTTATTGATTTTCAGCTGATAATACAAAGCGGGAAAAACCACGCTTTTATCCCGCTTTGTCAACAACCTCACCCGCGATGATTCGTGGGTATATTTAATAAAAAACGATATTACCAAGTATATTGAATACCTACACGGAAACGTGTTTGGCGGTCACTTGAAAACCTATTTTCTTTCACATTACCCACTTCAACAAATGGGCGCCATAAAGCACCATCATCCGCTTTAATGTCATAACGAAGGCGAACGTTGTGTTGATAATCGAATTTCTTATCATTATAAAGAGGTTGAGCGTTGTCAGCCATTTCCCACATTAAATCTAACTGATATTGCAGGTCTAAGTTACCCCATTTGTAACCTATCCAGCTATCAAACTCCTGGATTTTAGAATGGTAATTACTGCCGTTTTCCCCAGCTTGACCATAATCCCATACTTTCCATTTATAACGGCCTTGCAAACGAATACCATTATCGAATGTATAATTTAAACGGACATAAGGCACATAAACTAAACCTAATTTATCAAAATCAAGAGAAGCACCGATAAGTCCCACTAAATTTGGGTTCAACTTTGTATAATAAAAAGCTGAAAATTCTGAACCATCAATTTTCATTGCATCATAGGCACCATCTTTATTCCCATAACGTGCATCGAGTTCAAATCCAATATTTTTTCCTGTATCCAAGAAAGCTTTAATTCTATCTCCACTTTTCCCTGATGCATCTAAATATTGGTGACGGTATTCAATTGTTGTTTTATAGTTATTTGCGAGAGCAGATTGTGATGAAATTGCAAATAACACTGCACTAGCAATAATTAATCTTTTCATTATCTTTATTCCAAAGCTGTGTGCTATTTAAGCACGAGGATAGTGATTCCCTGTTTTATTAGAGAATAATATTTTCATTATTTTTAGTTATTACCGCCTAATTAATTAGGCGGCAAAAAATAATTTATTTAACTTCACACGCTGAGACTTTCTTATTTAATTTATTTGTTGTTGCCGTAATAAACTCTGTTGGTCTCCAAGAATCACCGGTTTTTTCTAACCACGGTATGAGCTCATCTTTAATTAATTTATCAATAATTGGCTTGTTTTCATCTGCCACATTTTTCATTTGATAAGGGTCATTCACATTATCATAAAGCGTATATTTCAGTGGCTGTCCATCTTGGCGATCAATAACCAGTGTATGAGTTTTCGTTCTCACACCGCGTTTACCAAACGAAGGTTCACCATACGGAATGAATAAGTAAAGTTGAGAATTGGCAACATCCCCCTCACCAGTAACCACTCGCTCAGCTAAATTACTTCCTTCAACTGAGCCGGGAATCCATTGCTCTAATCCTAATAAACCTAGAATCGTTGGGTAGATATCCGGTGCTGACATTAATGCATCATCTTGCCCCGGTTTAATTTTACCCGGTAACCGAAACATCATCGGAACACGCATTGATTCATCATAAGGGTTATTTTTTGTCGGCTGCCCATTTGCACCAAGACAACTACCATGATCAGAGAAGAAAACGACCAATGTATTATCAGCAAGTCCCTGTTTTTCAAGTTCATCAACGATACGCCCAAATTGTTCATCGACGCCGTTTACCATCGCCAGATATTCTTTAAAATATTGAGGACCATAACCTTCTTGGTATTCCACATCCCATTTAACGTTTGGGCGAGTATTTAACTCTTGCGAGGTTTTCCCTTTATAGACATCAAGATATTTTTGTGGGACTTGGTCATACGGTGAATGCGGAGGGTTCATTGAAACAACCAGCGCAAATGGCTTAGTATTATCACGGTATTGTCCATTTTTATTCTGTAAGAATTTTATGGCCATATCCGCTTCGTGCTCTGGTCCCCATTGGTCGATATAAATAGGTTTTTCTCGTGGTGTATTATTGGCCCAATACATCGGTTTCATATGCAAATCATATGTGCCATAGGAGTACCAAAAATCAAAGCCATGGCGGCGGTTTGGTGCTGCCCATTCATTCCAATAACGCCCTTCCATCGGATTGTTATAGCTTTCAATGAAAGGTGCATATGGCGCATCCAAATGCCATTTACCAATATAACCCGTGCTGTAATCCAATGATTTCAAAACATCAGACCAACAATTAGCGTAAGGTGATAAATCAATCCCTACCTTCCCACCATAATCGTGTGCGTTGCCTGTAATACCGTTACGTACAGGATATTGCCCAGTCATAAACATGCCACGAAATGGAGAACATAGTGGGTAATTGGATGCCATTTGTGTCATGACTTTTGATTGTTTGGCAAACTTATTTAAATTAGGGGTAATTGACGGGTCTTCTCCCATAAATTGTAACGCATGGGCACGCATCTCATCGGGGAATACTATCAATAAGTTAGGGGAGTTATCGGGCCGATAAGGCTTAATATTTGAAGGTTTTCCATCACTGGCTAAAATGGGACTAGAAACCGACATTGCTGCACCGCTGGCTGCTAATCCTTTTATAAAGGTTCTGCGCGAAACAGTCATTGCTTCATCCTCTTTTTGTTTACGTTTTCTTTCGTTTTTGGTTAATACATATTATTTATACTTTTACATAAGATCAAAAAGTAAGTGATCGAAAATACCAAAATTCAAGTAGAGATCACAAAAAGTAAGCAATTCATCGAAAACAAGTCGATTACCTCACAGTAAAAAAATGATGACAACTTAGCAAAAACAACCATAATCAAATGATTTTTGATAAAAATAAACAATTCAGAGATACTGAGCACAAAAGTAGAATTTTGCTTTGAAATTACATAGCAAGTGGTAGTTAAACAATCGACATTAAATTTTCATTTACTTTCGAAGAAGGATGGATAGAGGCAATGTGAAACAATACAAAAAAATTTTGTATCACTATCCTATAAAAATCAACCAATATAAGGGGCATTATAAAATTTATTCAATTATCTAAATGAAAGATAAAGAAATAAAATGTCAAAATATGATTTTAAGCATTCATTCCATCTATTTTTCTATTAATATTGTTAAATTAAAATTGTTTTTATTTTTAGAATAAATTATCTTTTAGTTACCCAACAACAATATATATTAATTAAATTTAAGATAGAGTGAGTTTAATACTAGGTGTTAAATAAAATATACATCGTGAAAGAATATTATCACGTATCAATATCAATAATTTAACAATGCAAAATAAGATAGGAATAAAGTCGCTCATTTTAATTCATTATGCGAATAATGCCACTATTAATTATCAATTTTATATTCCCACTAGCATTTCTTAGAAAAATTCAACAGGTCTGATATTCAGAATATCTTCAGTTGTGATACAAGAATAATACTGTGAAATGAAATTACAGTCACAGATATAACTAATGTAAAACGCATTTTATAAGATGCTGGGGAATTAAAAGAATGAATATTGTTGAGCGATTTATTTCTTACACCAAAATTAACACCACCACTGATAGGGAAAAGGGCGCGGCAGGGATTATGCCATCCTCAGAAGGGCAACGTGTCCTTGCGAAACAATTGGTTCAGGAGCTCGAGGCTCTGGGCGTTGAAGACATTAAACTGCGTGACACTGCCATTGTCACCGCAACGTTACCTTCCAACCTTGATTATGATGTCCCAACCGTCGCTTTCTTCGGCCACTTAGACACTAGTGCAGAACAAACTAATGATACTAAGGCGCAAATCTTGCCATACACCGGTGAAGATTTATGCATGAATAAAGAGCTTAATATTTATCTACGTAAGAGTGAATTCCCTGAATTGGTGAACTACATTGGTGATGACATTATTGTCACTGATGGAACCAGCCTATTAGGTGCTGACGATAAAGCGGCAATTGCCTCTATCATGGATATGCTGCAATACTTTAAGCAAAACCCAGAAATCAAGCACGGAACCATTAAAATTGGTTTTGTTCCGGACGAAGAACAAGGCCTCCGTGGCGCAAAAGTTTTTGATGTTAAAGAGTTTGGAGCAGATTTTGCTTACACCTTAGACTGCTGCGGTATTGGTGAACTTGTGTATGAAAACTGGAATGCGGGTGATGCCGAAATCATCTTTACGGGTAAATCAGCTCATCCAATGTCTGCGAAAGGCAAACTCGTTAATTCATTATTAATGGCGCAAAAATTTATTGCCATGTTACCCGGCGGTGAAGCCCCTGAATATACAGATGGTCGCGAAGGCTATTATTGGGTGAAACAAATGTCAGGTAATAGCGCTCGTACCGTGTTAAAAATGGACATTCGCGATTTTACCGAAGACGGCTATCGCAAACGTATGGCTTTCTTAAAACAATTAGCAGAAAGCTGTGAAAGTCTCTGGGGCAGCGAAAGTGTTGTTTGCAAGCTATCAGATCGCTATTCTAACGTTTATAACAGCCTACAAGGTGATAACCGTTACCCTATTGATATTGCTGTTGACGCCTACCAAGCTTGTGGTATTACACCAAAAGTCATTCCTATGCGTGGTGGCTATGATGGAGCCGCATTATCACAAAATGGATTACCTTGCCCTAACATCTTCACAGGTGCACATAACTTCCATTCAATCTATGAATATCTACCTGTTAAATCCCTACATGCCGCCAGCGATGTATTAAAACAAGTGGTACAAATCACCGCTGAACGCTTCAAACCAGGAGCTAAAGCATGATCCCAATTCTAACGGTTCTGATTATCGTTGTTTTGGTTGCGCGGTTTATTTTGAAGGGATACAAAGCTGAGCCGGTATTATTAATTGCTGGCTTAGTATTGATGATATTCACCCTAGCCCTTGGCTGGGGGCCTATCCTCCCTAAAAATGTCGCCACCACCGGTATCACTTGGCTCGATCCATTTGAAGTCATGCGAGATTTATTCAGTAGTCGTGCAGCAGATCTCGGTTTAATGATCATGGCATTGATGGGCTTTGCGCACTATATGGACCATATCGGTGCCAATGAAGCGGTAGTACGTGTTGCAACCAAGCCACTGAAAAATATGCGTTCACCTTATGTGCTACTATTTTTCTCTTTCTTGTTGGCGAGTATCTTGCAATTAGCCATTCCATCAGCAACAGGCTTAGCGGTATTGTTAATGGGTACCATGTTCCCCATTATGATAGGTTTGGGATTATCACCTGCTTCTGCGGCTGGGGTTATCGCTACATCCCTTGGTGTGGCCTATACTCCAACGGCAATTGATGCTATCCGTGGCGCAAAAGCTGTCGATATGTCTGTTGTTGAATATGTACTTTACTATCAAGGCCCTGCCGCGTTAGCCACTGTATTGGTGGTCGGTATTACCCACATTTTCTGGCAACGTCATTGTGACCGTAAGCAAGATTTCGTACCTGAAATTGGTAAAGCAGTTCAGTCCCATGAAAAAGAAGAAACGACTAAGTCCGTTCCCGGATATTATGCACTTCTTCCTATGTTACCCATTATTATGGCAGTAGGAACATCCAATCTGTTCTTTTCCGGTATTCACTTAGATGTTGTGACTATCGTACTGATTGCGATGGCAATTTGTATGGTGATTGAAACACTTCGCGTACGTAATTTCAAAACGGTTTGTAATGGCTTCCAAACATTTTTAAATGGTATGGGTCATGCATTCAGTAATGTAGTTGGCTTATTGGTTGCTGCTGGTGTATTCGCTCATGGTATTAAAGTCAGTGGAGCAATTGACCAACTGATTTTAGGCGCTGAGTCCGTCGGCTTGCCACCATTTGCCATGGCGATTGTATTTGCATTAGTGACCCTTGCAGCAGCCATTATTATGGGTTCAGGTAATGCACCATTCCTTGCATTCGTTGAGTTAATTCCACAAATCGCGCATAGCATGGGCGCTAACCCAATCGCCATGATCCTACCAATGCAACAAGCTTCACACATGGGTCGAGGTATGTCCCCCGTCGCGGGAGTTATTATTGCCGTATCGAGTGGGGCAAAACTGCAACCTTTTGATGTCGTGAAACGAACCGCTGTGCCATTGATGGTCGGGTTTGTCGCGCACTGTGCAATTATTGGTATTTTTTATTAATCACGAAACTTACCAGTAATAATTACAAAGCGGGAATCTTTTCCCGCTTTTATTTTCATAACACAATATTAATGTTTACACTGGCATGAATCATCATGTTTCGTATCTGAGTCTATTGGGCAACAAGAGTTGATAGTTTTATTGATGATATCGGACAATGTATTTACTGTATTGATAATTAATGGCAAGTTGTCACACACCGCATCACAATTTAATAAACCTTTATCTGGTTTTACTGGTGGTGTTAAGCTGTCACACAATATTTCCTGTAAAACCAAGGAAAAATTTGCAATCCCTGTGGTGTAAATGTACGCACGTCCGTCGGTTTCTTTGGCTAGTCGTTCATACTCCCTCGTCACGTTATCTCTATCAGCAAGAGTCGGAAAACGA
Organism: Providencia sp. PROV004; assembly: GCF_011045615.1. Classification (NCBI taxonomy): domain Bacteria; kingdom Pseudomonadati; phylum Pseudomonadota; class Gammaproteobacteria; order Enterobacterales; family Morganellaceae; genus Providencia; species Providencia sp. PROV004. The sequence goes on along the minus strand of NZ_CP042859.1, from coordinate 382,815 downwards.
TCTAGATTTGTTGGGCTATCATCCGGTGTACCTTGGTAGGTATACACCTTAATTCCTCTTTCTTGAGCGACAGATATGGCTTCATTATTTTTTGCAATTGCAGCACGAGTAAGAATTCCGCCACCACCTTCCATCCCTTCATCACCCAGCACAAAAATAGCCCTACGCGCATCATCTCGCCAATCAAAGTGTTTACTAATATCAATAACAGCACGACATAAATCTTCTTTATTTCCAGCATGGTCTTGCCCATCAGATTCTTTAAATGGCAATCTAGCTTGCAGATCCCTTTCGTTCGCACCGATCTTAATTAAATATTCACTGGCAGATTGATCAAACTTAGTGTTTGCCCAAGTTCCTTCAATACCTAAAAATGTGGCACGAAGATGCGATGGACATTTTGCTGATGCCGCTTCAATCGTCGCATCAATCTGTTTACTTAAATCCCCTGCTTCATCAGCCATTGAACCACTGGTGTCGATAACAACAACTAAATCTAACGCAATTTGTCCGTTCCCAGTGACTATCTGAGATGTATTCATTACCCCTAATGAATTTGATAATAAACCATGATAAGCCGAAAGGCTGGCTTGATTTGTATCTACCTGTTCATTTGTCTTTTTTTTATCCATCGTATATTCCTTTTATTTATTCCTATTAAATAATTTGAAAGTGATTTTTGTATTATTATTTTTATTACCGTTTAATTTTTAACCCGGAAAATTATTATTACGTTTTTTCACTGGCCGATATATTTTAAAAATAGAAATACGTATTACATATTCAGATAAATTTAAGAAATAAAAGGATTTATTGATGAATTCAAATTAGAAAAATAAAAATCAATTTATCATTTTATTAGATATAAAAAAGCCAGTACCTTTCGGTACTGGCTTCTGTCAGGAATTTTGCAGTGAAATCAGAAATTAGTTCTGGTTGTCGCTGCTGAAACCTGCATTTAACAGCTCAGCTAAGTTCGCTGTTGCTTCATCTGCACTGACTTGTGGTGCATCCACAACATCGTTCAGATGACGGCGGCGGATACGGTCTTGGTGATACGCAAAACCAGTACCTGCTGGGATCAGACGTCCAACAATTACGTTTTCTTTCAGACCGCGCAGTTCATCACGTTTACCTGCAACTGCTGCTTCAGTCAGTACGCGTGTCGTTTCTTGGAACGATGCTGCTGAGATAAAGGATTCTGTTGCCAGAGATGCCTTAGTAATACCCAACAGGTCACGAGCAAAGTTCGCTGGAATTTTGCCTTCTTGTTCCAGTTTACGGTTAGAAACTTTAACACGTGAGTACTCGACTTGTTCACCTTCGAGGAATTCAGAACTTCCTGCATCCGCGATAGTGACTTTACGCAGCATCTGACGAACGATAACTTCAATGTGTTTATCGTTAATCTTAACGCCTTGTAAGCGGTAAACTTCCTGAACCTCGTTAGTGATATAACGCGTAACAGCATGGACACCACGCAAACGCAGAATATCGTGTGGAGATTCTGGACCATCGGAAACCACGTCACCACGTTCAACGATCTCACCTTCGAACACGTTAAGCTGACGCCATTTAGGGATCATCTCTTCGTACGGATCGCTACCATCTAATGGTGTGATAACCAGACGACGCTTCCCTTTGGTTTCTTTACCAAACGAGATAATACCGCTGATTTCAGCCAAGATTGCAGGCTCTTTCGGACGACGTGCTTCGAACAAGTCAGCTACGCGTGGCAGACCACCCGTGATATCTTTAGTACCCACAGATTCTTGTGGAATACGCGCTAAGGTATCACCGACATTGATTGCGATGCCATCATCTAACTGAACAATTGCTTTACCCGGTAAGAAGTACTGAGCAGGCATGTCTGTGTTAGGTATAAGAACGTCGTTACCATTTGCGTCAATAACACGTAAAGCAGGACGTAGGTCTTTACCACCACTGGTACGTTCCGCAGTATCCAGAACAACGATTGAAGACAGACCGGTTAATTCATCAGTCTGACGCGTCATTGTTTGACCATCAAGCATGTCAGAGAAGCTGATAATACCCGATACTTCACTGACGACTGGCATGGTATGTGGATCCCAGTTCGCAACAGTTTCACCGCCCGTTACTGCATCGCCATCGCCTTTCGTCAAGTGCGCACCGTAAGGGACTTTATAGCTTTCTTTAGTACGACCGAATTCGTCAATCAGACGCAGCTCTGTATTACGTGAAGTAATAACCAGTTTACCTTCTGAGTTCGTAACGAATTTTGCGTTAACCAGTTTCAGAGTACCTGTGTTACGGACTTGAATGCTAGATTCTGCCGCTGCACGAGATGCCGCACCCCCGATGTGGAACGTACGCATCGTTAACTGTGTACCCGGCTCACCGATTGACTGTGCCGCGATAACCCCGATAGCTTCACCTTTGTTGATGATATGACCACGAGCAAGGTCACGACCATAACAGTGAGCACACACACCGAAGTCAGTTTCACAACTTACAACTGAACGAACTTTAACGCTGTCGACTGAGTTAGCTTCTAACAGGTCACACAGTTTTTCGTGCAGTAATGTATTACGTGGAACTAGAATGTCCGCAGTTCCTGGGATCAGGATATCTTCTGCAGTCACACGACCCAGTACACGTTCACGCAGTGGTTCTTTAACGTCGCCACCCTCGATAACCGGAGTCATCAGGATACCTTCGTGAGTTCCACAGTCGTCTTCAGTTACCACCAAGTCCTGCGCAACGTCAACTAAACGACGAGTCAGATAACCGGAGTTCGCTGTTTTCAATGCGGTATCGGCAAGACCTTTACGCGCACCGTGCGTAGAAATAAAGTACTGGAGAACGTTCAGACCTTCACGGAAGTTTGCCGTGATTGGTGTCTCGATGATTGAGCCATCTGGCTTAGCCATCAGACCACGCATACCGGCTAGCTGACGAATCTGAGCTGCAGAACCACGAGCACCGGAGTCGGCCATCATAAAGATACTGTTGAAAGAAACTTGTTGTTCTTCGACGCCATCACGGTTAATAACCGCTTCAGTCGATAAGTTTTCCATCATCGCTTTAGCAACACGTTCGTTTGCCGCTGCCCAGATATCGATAACTTTGTTGTAACGTTCGCCTGCTGTAACCAGACCAGACTGGAACTGTTCCTGAATTTCTGCAACTTCAGCTTCTGCTTCGGCGATAATTCCAGCTTTTTTCTCTGGAATAACCATATCATCGATACCAACTGATGCACCAGAACGTGCCGCATAGGCAAAACCGGTATACATGATTTGGTCAGCAAAAATAACAGTAGGCTTCAGGCCCAGAACACGGTAACAGGTGTTCAGCATTTTAGAGATCGCTTTTTTACCTAACGCTTGGTTAACCAATTCGTAAGGCAGACCTTTCGGTACGATCATCCATAAAATTGCACGACCAACAGTAGTGTCAACTAAGCCCGTGTTGATTGTGATGTTACCTTCCGAATCTTTTACTTCTTCAGTGATACGGACTTTAACGCGGGCATGCAGTGACGCATGACCTGAACGGTAAACACGCTCAGCTTCTTTAGGACCGGCTAATACCATGCCCTCGCCTTTCGCGTTTACGCAGTCACGTGTCATGTAGTAAAGACCCAATACAACGTCCTGTGAAGGAACGATGATAGGCTCACCACTTGCAGGTGACAGGATGTTGTTGGTTGACATCATCAACGCACGTGCTTCTAACTGAGCTTCCAGAGTCAGAGGAACGTGTACCGCCATTTGGTCTCCATCGAAGTCGGCGTTATATGCCGCACAAACGAGTGGGTGCAATTGGATAGCTTTACCTTCGATAAGAATAGGTTCGAAAGCTTGGATACCCAGACGGTGAAGTGTTGGTGCACGGTTCAGCATAACTGGGTGTTCACGGATAACTTCATCCAAGATATCCCAAACAACCGCTTCTTCGCGCTCAACCATTTTCTTCGCAGCTTTAATGGTTGTTGCCAGACCACGTAATTCTAATTTGCCATAGATAAATGGTTTGAATAACTCAAGAGCCATTTTCTTAGGCAGACCGCACTGATGCAGACGCAGGTATGGACCTACGGTGATAACAGAACGACCTGAGTAGTCAACACGCTTACCAAGTAAGTTCTGACGGAAACGACCTTGTTTACCTTTGATCATATCTGCCAAAGATTTCAGAGGACGTTTGTTAGAACCTGTGATTGCGCGACCACGACGACCGTTATCTAACAGGGCGTCAACCGCTTCTTGCAACATACGTTTTTCGTTACGTACGATGATGTCTGGCGCAGCCAGATCCAGGAGGCGTTTCAGACGGTTATTACGGTTGATTACGCGACGATACAGATCGTTTAGATCTGATGTTGCGAAACGACCACCATCGAGTGGAACTAATGGACGCAGATCTGGTGGTAATACAGGTAATACGTTTAAGATCATCCACTCTGGCTTGTTACCAGATTGGATAAATGCTTCTAGCAGTTTGATACGCTTAGTCAGCTTCTTACGCTTAGTTTCAGAGTTAGTTTCGTTTAACTCTTCGCGCAGCGTTTCACACTCGTTCTCAAGATCGAGGTTTTTCAGCAGGCCTTGGATTGCTTCCGCACCCATTTTTGCATCAAATTCGTCACCGAACTCTTCCAGCGCATCTAAGTATTGCTCTTCTGTCAGAATCTGTGCACGCTCAAGGCTAGTCATACCGCCTTCAACAACTACATATGATTCAAAGTACAGAACGCGTTCGATATCACGCAGTGGCATATCAAGCAGCAAGCCGATACGGGATGGCAGTGATTTTAAGAACCAAATGTGTGCAGTCGGAGATGCAAGTTCAATGTGACCCATGCGCTCACGACGGACTTTGGTCTGTGTAACTTCAACGCCACACTTCTCACAAATCACACCACGGTGTTTTAAACGTTTGTACTTACCGCACAGACATTCGTAGTCTTTTACTGGCCCGAAAATACGCGCACAGAAAAGACCGTCACGTTCAGGTTTGAACGTACGGTAGTTAATGGTTTCTGGCTTTTTAACTTCACCGAATGACCATGAACGGATCATATCAGGTGATGCCAGAGCAATCTTGATAGCATCAAACTCTTCGGTCTTGGTTTGCGCTTTCAGAAACTTTATTAAGTCTTTCACAAAATGCTCCTGTCGGAGTTAGACCTGTCAGGTGAGTGTTCAAAGACACTCTCCCCAAATCCCAGTGCTTACATGTGCCGGAAAGCAAGCTTTCCGGCATAAAACGAATTACTCGTCTTCCAGCTCGATGTTGATACCCAGTGAGCGAATTTCTTTCAGTAATACGTTGAAAGATTCCGGCATACCAGGTTCCATCTGATGGCTGCCATCGACGATGTTTTTATACATCTTCGTACGGCCGTTAACGTCATCCGATTTAACTGTAAGCATTTCTTGAAGAGTATAGGCTGCACCGTATGCTTCCAGTGCCCACACTTCCATCTCCCCGAAACGCTGACCACCGAACTGCGCTTTACCACCCAGCGGTTGCTGAGTAACCAAGCTATAAGAACCTGTTGAACGGGCGTGCATCTTATCGTCAACCAAGTGGTTCAGTTTCAGCATATACATGTAGCCAACAGTTACTTGGCGCTCAAAGCGCTCGCCAGTACGACCATCGAATAATGTAATCTGACCTGAAGTTGGCAGACCACCCAATTTCAGCAGTTCTTTGATTTCTTTCTCTTTCGCACCATCAAATACTGGTGTTGCAATTGGCATACCTTTTTTCAGGTTCTCAGCCAAACGCATAACTTCTTCGTCAGAGAAAGTGTTCAAGTCAACTTTCTGGCGTGGATCATCACCTAAATCGTATGCTTTTTGGATAAACTCACGCAGTTTGGCAACTTCTTCTTGCTGTTTAAGCATGGCATTGATTTTCTCACCAATACCTTTCGCTGCCATCCCTAAGTGAGTTTCCAAAATCTGACCGATGTTCATACGTGATGGTACGCCCAGCGGGTTCAGAACGATATCAACTGGGTTACCGTTTTCATCGTAAGGCATGTCTTCAACTGGGTTGATTTTTGAGATAACACCTTTGTTACCATGGCGACCCGCCATTTTATCACCCGGTTGGATCTGACGTTTAACAGCCAGATAAACCTTAACAATTTTCAGTACACCCGGTGCTAAGTCATCACCTTGAGTAATTTTACGACGTTTTGCATCGAGTTTTTTCTCGAACTCAGATTTCAGTTCGTCATACTGTTCAGCTAATTGCTCTAACTGGTTTTGCTTCTCTTCGTCAGCTAAAGATAACTCTAACCAACGGTCGCGAGGCAGTTTGTCCAGTTTTTCAGCTTCAATTCCGCCGTTAACCAGTACAGAACGGATACGTGCAAACAGACCTGCTTCGAAAATACGTAGCTCTTCTGTTAAGTCTTTCTTCGCATCACGTAACTGAGTTTCTTCGATCTCTAATGCACGTTTGTCTTTCTCTACGCCGTCACGGGTAAATACTTGTACGTCAATAACCGTACCAGATACACCGTTAGGAACACGTAAAGAAGAGTCTTTAACGTCTGATGCTTTTTCACCAAAGATAGCACGTAACAGTTTCTCTTCTGGCGTCAGCTGAGTTTCACCTTTAGGTGTCACTTTACCAACCAGAATATCGCCGCCTTTCACTTCCGCACCAATATACACGATACCGGATTCATCAAGTTTAGACAGTGCAGCTTCACCGACGTTTGGAATATCTGCAGTGATTTCTTCAGGCCCTAATTTAGTGTCACGAGACACACAAGAGAGCTCTTGAATATGAATAGTTGTAAAACGGTCTTCTTGAACAACACGCTCAGAAACTAAGATGGAGTCTTCGAAGTTATAACCATTCCATGGCATGAATGCCACGCGCATGTTTTGACCAAGTGCTAATTCACCGAGGTCTGTTGAAGGACCATCCGCTAACACGTCACCACGTTCAACTGGCTCACCTAAAGATACACAAGGCATCTGGCTAATACAGGTGTTCTGGTTAGAACGGGTATATTTAGTCAGGTTATAAATATCGATTCCAGCTTCGCCTGGGTACATCTCATCTTCGTTAACTTTGATAACGATACGAGAAGCATCAACGTACTGAACCGAACCACCACGTCTTGCAACAGCAGTAACACCAGAGTCAACCGCTACTGCACGCTCCATACCTGTACCAACTAATGGTTTGTCAGCACGCAGAGTAGGAACCGCTTGACGTTGCATGTTTGCACCCATCAATGCACGGTTGGCGTCATCGTGTTCAAGGAATGGGATCAGGGACGCACCAACAGAAACAACCTGTTGAGTCGAAACGTCCATATATTCAACCTGTTCACGGCTGAATAAGCTTGATTCACCTTTGTTACGACACGTAATCAGTTCTTCAACAAAGCTACCATCATCACCTAAAACGGTGTTCGCCTGAGCAATGATGAAGTTACCTTCTTCAATTGCAGACAGATAATGGATTTCGTCTGTCACTAAGCCATCACGTACTAAACGGTATGGGGTTTCTAAGAAACCGTACTCATTGGTCTGTGCATAAACAGATAATGAGTTGATCAGACCGATGTTTGGACCTTCAGGCGTTTCGATTGGACAGACACGACCGTAGTGAGTTGGGTGAACGTCACGTACTTCGAAGCCCGCACGCTCACGAGTCAAACCACCTGGGCCTAACGCAGAGATACGACGTTTGTGCGTAATTTCAGACAACGGGTTGTTCTGGTCCATAAATTGAGACAGCTGGCTGGAACCAAAGAACTCTTTAACTGCGGCTGAAATTGGTTTCGCATTGATCATATCTTGTGGCATTAATGCATCAAGGTCGCCCAGAGAAAGACGCTCTTTCACTGCACGCTCAACACGAACCAGACCGACACGGAATTGGTTCTCTGCCATTTCACCAACAGAACGAATACGACGGTTACCTAGGTGGTCGATATCATCCACTTCGCCTTTACCGTTACGGATATCGATGAGTTTACGCATAACATCAATGATGTCTTCTTCACTCAGGATACCTGAACCTTCGATTTCTTCACGGTTCAGTGAACGGTTGAACTTCATGCGACCTACCGCAGACAAGTCGTAACGGTCTTCAGAGAAGAACAGGTTCTCGAACAAGTTTTCTGCAGCTTCACGGGTTGGTGGCTCACCAGGACGCATCATGCGGTAGATTTCTACCAATGCACTCAGACGGTCGTTAGTTGGGTCGACACGAACGGTTTCAGAAATGTAAGCACCGTGGTCTAAGTCATTGGTAAACAATGTTTCGATTGTTTTATGACCAGACTGGCTCAGACGTGCCAACATATCTAAAGAAAGTTCCATGTTCGCTGCACAAATCAGCTCACCGGTGCTTTCATCAATATAGTCTCTAGCAACAACTTTACCTGCGATATATTCAACAGGAACTTCGATGCTATTGACTTCTTCTTTCTCTAACTGACGAATGTGACGTGCAGTGATACGGCGGCCTTTTTCTACATAGACTTTACCGTTCGCTTCGATATCAAACGAAGCAGTTTCACCACGCAGACGCTCAGGAACCAGCGTCATCATCAGTTTATTATCACGGATTTGGAATACGGTTTTTTCGAAGAACAGATTTAAGATTTCTTCGGTGTTGTAATCCATTGCACGCAGAATAATGGTCGCAGGTAATTTACGGCGACGGTCAATACGTACAAACAGGTTATCTTTCGGGTCGAATTCGAAATCAAGCCATGAACCACGGTAAGGGATAATACGTGCGTTATATAGCACTTTACCTGAAGAGTGTGTTTTACCTTTATCGCTGTCAAAGAATACACCTGGACTACGGTGTAACTGAGAAACGATAACACGCTCAGTACCGTTGATAACGAAAGTTCCGTTTTCAGTCATGAGTGGAATTTCACCCATGTAAACTTCTTGTTCTTTGATGTCTTTAACAGTTCCTTCCGGTGCTTCACGCTCATAAACGATGAGACGTAATTTCACACGTAAAGGCGCAGAGTAAGTTACACCGCGAATTTGACATTCTTTAACATCAAAAACAGGCTCGCCTAAACGATAGCTGACATATTGTAATTCAGCATTACCGCTGTAGCTCTGAATTGGAAACACAGAACGGAAAGCTGCTTCCAGCCCATTCTGGCCATCTGGATCTTGCTCGATAAACTTCTGGAACGAGTCAAGTTGGATAGAAAGGAGATAAGGTATGTCCAAAACTTGTGGACGCTTACCAAAGTCCTTACGGATACGTTTTTTCTCGGTATAGGAGTAAACCATAGGTTTCCTCAGCTCGTTGATCAGTGACCCAAGTGGTTAGCTCTTAGTTTAAGAGACTGAACCGCAACGCGTTTTTATATAAGAAACGGAAAATGAATACTTTCCTTAATACTCATTGCTATTACTCTTAAATCATTTCATTGCGTTGCCATTGCTACCGAGCTACCCGAGCGGGTCGTAGCGAAGAACACAGTATATTAAGTCGTCAATAGAAAGAAGTATTGGAGGGTTGTTGTTAACATTAAAACTGCGTGAAAAGCTGTTAACACCCATCACGCCTTACAGCGCAAAAAGGCTGGTGATTAAAAAATCACCAGCCGTCAGCCTAATTAGATCAGGCTGCGTTCTTGAAATTGAACTTATTTAAGTTCAACAGAAGCGCCTGCTTCTTCAAGAGATTTTTTCAGAGCTTCAGCTTCGTCTTTGCTTGCAGCTTCTTTAATAGTAGCTGGAGCAGATTCTACCATGTCTTTAGCTTCTTTCAGGCCAAGACCGGTTGCGCCACGAACTGCTTTGATAACTGCAACTTTGTTACCGCCAACAGCTGACAGTACAACGTCGAATTCAGTTTTTTCTTCAGCAGCTTCAGCAGGACCCGCAGCAACAGCAACAGCAGCAGCAGCAGAAACGCCGAATTTTTCTTCCATCATAGTAATCAGTTCAACAACGTCCATTACAGACATTTCTGCAACTGCATCAAGGATTTGGTCTTTAGTGATAGACATAACAAGTGTTCCTAAAATTCAGAAATAGTTTATACGTTAAAAAGCAACGAAGGAAAGGGCTTATGCAGCTTCTTTCTGATCGCGCAGAGCAGCCAGAGTACGAACCAATTTGCCTGCAGCGGCTTCTTTCATGGTTGACATCAGGCGTGCGATTGCTTCATCGTAAGTTGGGAGAGTTGCCAGACGATCGATATCTTTCGCTTGGATTAACTCACCTTCAAAGGCCGCAGCTTTAATCTCAAATGCTGGATTCGCTTTCGCGAACTCTTTGAACAGACGAGCGCCAGCGCCCGGGTGTTCGTTAGAGAAAGCAATTAAGGTTGGACCGACAAACACGTCTTTCAGTACGTCATAAGAAGTACCTTCAACAGCACGGCGGATCAGTGTGTTACGAACAACACGGATATAAACGCCAGCTTCGCGACCTGCTTTACGCAGTTCAGTCATTTTTGCTACAGTTACGCCGCGTGAATCAGCAACAACTGCAGAAAGCGCGCCTTTGGCTACTTCGCTGACTTCAGCAACAATCGCTTGTTTGTCTTGAAGATTTAGTGCCATTAGCTTCTTGCTCCTGGATTAACCGGGAAACCCCGGGACTCACATCACTCAAACACAACATTATGTAAGAGCGCTAAAACACGGTGAGCAGAATAGAAATCCAGAATTAAATTCTAGGTATCTCTGTCACCGTCTACGCAGGTAAATTAAGCAGCGGTTAGACTACACCTGCGGTCTTGGACGGGGTCTGGAAAGGCCAGACTCCATACCGAAATTTGTGGTTTGTTGAGTATATTGCTATACCCAACAAACTCAAGGCGTCAAATTTTATACAAATTTGACGCAAAGGTAAAGCCTAATTACCAATTAGCCGAAGCTATAGCAATTAAACTGTCGCTGACAGACCAGCTTGGTCAACAGCAACACCTGCACCCATAGTGGTAGACAGGCTAACTTTCTTGATGAAAACACCTTTAGCAGAAGCTGGTTTTGCTTTTTTCAGCGCGATCAGCAGTGCTTCTAAGTTTTCTTTCAGTTTGTTAGTGTCGAAATCAACTTTACCGATAGTGGTGTGGATGATTCCGTTTTTGTCATTACGGTAACGAACCTGACCTGCTTTAGCATTGTTAACTGCTTCAGCAACGTTTGGAGTTACAGTACCAACTTTCGGGTTTGGCATCAGACCACGTGGGCCCAGAACTTGACCTAATTGGCCAACAACGCGCATTGCATCTGGAGAAGCAATAACAACGTCAAAGTCCATTTCACCAGCTTTGATTTTATCAGCCAGATCTTCCATACCTACCAGTTCAGCGCCTGCAGCTTTAGCAGCTTCAGCGTTTGCGCCTTGTGCGAACACAGCAACGCGAACTGAACGGCCAGTACCGTGTGGCAGTACAGTTGCACCGCGAACGTTTTGGTCAGATTTACGAGCATCGATGCCCAGGTTGATAGCTACGTCAACGCTTTCTACGAATTTAGCAGTTGCTAATTCTTTCAGCAGTGCAACGGCTTCGTTGATGTCGTACTGTTTAGTTGCATCAACTTTTTCACGGATATTGCGCATGCGCTTAGTCAGTTTAGCCATTGTCTTAGTCCTCCACTACCAGGCCCATGGAACGAGCAGTACCTTCAATTGAACGCATCATTGCGTCAACATCAGCACCAGTCATGTCCGCAGCTTTAGTTTCAGCGATTTCGCGAATCTGAGCAGAGGTCACTTTACCAACTTTATCTTTGTTAGGCTTGCCTGAACCAGACTTAACGCCAGCTGCTTTTTTCAGCAGAACTGCTGCAGGTGGAGTTTTGGTAACGAAAGTGAAAGAACGGTCTGCGTAAACAGTAATAACAACAGGAATTGGTAAACCTTTTTCCAGGCTGTCTGTTTTTGCGTTGAACGCTTTACAGAATTCCATGATGTTAACACCTTGTTGACCCAGAGCTGGACCAACTGGTGGACTTGGGTTCGCCATACCAGCTGCAACTTGCAGCTTAACGTAGGCTTGAACTTTCTTAGCCATGATATTTCCTCTAGATGGGTGATAGCGCCTTACAATTTGCAAGGCTCCCCGTTACATTAAACATGTCCCGCACATTAATTTGCGCCGAACATAAAAACAAAAGGCGCGAAATTGTAGTCAAATTTCACGCCTTTTGCAAGTCAGTTTTGTCGCTTAGATTAGGCTTTTTCTACCTGACCAAAATCCAATTCGACTGGAGTTGCGCGACCGAAGATAGAAACAGAGACTTTTAAGCGGCTCTTTTCATAGTCAATTTCTTCAACAACACCGTTAAAGTCAGCAAATGGACCTTCGCTAACACGAACCATTTCACCTGGTTCAAACAGTGTTTTCGGACGTGGTTTATCACCAACTTGTTGTAAGCGGTTCATGATAGCGTCAACTTCTTTATCGCTAATTGGCGCTGGACGATCTGACGTTCCGCCAATGAACCCCATTACACGCGGTACACTACGCACTAAGTGCCAAGAGTCATCGTTCATGACCATTTGGACCAAGACATAGCCTGGGAAGAATTTACGTTCACTCTTACGGCGCTGACCGCTACGGATTTCAACAACTTCTTCTGTTGGAACCATAACTTCGCCAAAAGAATCTTCCATAGCATGTAATTTGATATGTTCACGTAAAGATTGTGCTACGCGACCTTCAAAACCAGAGAATGCCTGAATGACATACCAGCGCTTTTTAGGTGAATCGGACATTTAGAATAACCTCAGGCTTGTAATAAATGAAACTAAACGCACCAGGATACCATCTAGTCCCCACAGTATTAAAGACATTACAGCCGTTACTGCAGCAACAATTAAAGTAGTTTGCAATGTTTCCTGGCGAGTAGGCCAAATGACTTTTCTCATCTCGACGCGAGCTTCGCGTGCAAACGCCAGTGTTGCTTTACCTTTTGTAGTCCATAAAGCGACAGCACCTGCAATAGCGACAACAGCCACAACTGCAAATGCACGCAGCGCGAGATTATATTGACGGAAGTAATAATTGCCAACAATAGCAATTATTAATAAGGCACAGACAATGACCCACTTGAAGATGTCTGCACTGCGTCCACTTCCTTGAGCTTCGCTATTCGCACTCATAATTCAACCTGTTACCATGAAGTATGTACATAGCCTGCTTGCTTACAAAGGTAAAACAACCAAGCCAAACCAATAGAATATGCCAACATATCCCTCAATTACTACAAACTAAGCCTGCAAAATTTGATAGGGATATCAATAACATCACCTGCGATCTAAAAGTAATTAGCCTTGTTAATGGAGGTAATTAGCGTTATTCGTTCTGCAAACACAACAAGTTGCAGTAACATTTTATTTCGCAAGTACTACTTGTATGTCAGTACTATCACTTTACAAGTGCTACCCATTTCACAAGTGCTATTCCATTTTGCAGGAATTTCAGCATGCTCAGCAAATTTTTTAACTACACCAATAAGAAAATGACTTTCTTTTTGTGGCAGCGGTAAAATATACCATATCTTCCGAGCAAAACCTTAATAAATCTCATATAACTGCGCAAAGGAGCCCGCACAGTTATCAATTCGTTGTTTCAGAGCCTATCTCACCAATAATTATACAAATGATTGATGAGATAGGTTCTTAATTTTGCAACGTCTGAATTTTGCAATGTATAAAAAGGACGTCTATTAGACGCCCTTTTTTACTAAGTGGTTCTTTCTTATTCAGAAAGAGCGGTATTATGCAATAATTTTTGCAACAACACCCGCACCTACAGTACGGCCACCTTCACGGATTGCGAAACGTAAACCGTCGTCCATCGCGATTGGGTGGATCAGGGTAACGATCATGTTGATGTTATCACCTGGCATTACCATCTCTACGCCTTCTGGCAGTTCGATAGTACCGGTTACGTCAGTTGTACGGAAGTAGAACTGTGGACGGTAACCTTTGAAGAATGGAGTGTGACGACCACCTTCATCTTTGCTCAGAATATAAACTTCTGATTCGAATTTAGTGTGCGGCTTGATTGAACCTGGTTTTGCCAGTACTTGACCACGTTGAATTTCTTCACGTTTAGTACCACGCAGCAGAACACCTACGTTCTCACCCGCACGACCTTCGTCCAGCAGTTTACGGAACATTTCAACGCCAGTACAAGTTGTTTTAACCGTGTCTTGAATACCAACGATTTCAACTTCTTCACCAACTTTGATGATACCACGCTCAACACGGCCTGTTACTACTGTACCACGACCTGAGATTGAGAATACGTCTTCGATTGGCAGCAGGAATGGCTTGTCAATTGCACGCTCTGGCTCTGGAATGTAAGTATCCAGGTGGCCTGCTAATTCAACAATTTTCGCTTCCCACTCTGGGTTGCCTTCCAGCGCTTTCAGAGCTGAACCACGAACAACTGGAGTGTCGTCGCCTGGGAAATCGTATTGAGACAGAAGTTCACGAACTTCCATTTCAACTAATTCTAACAGCTCTTCGTCGTCTACCATGTCACATTTGTTCAGGAACACGATGATGTAAGGAACACCTACTTGGCGACCTAACAGGATGTGCTCACGAGTTTGTGGCATTGGGCCATCAGTCGCAGCAACAACCAGGATTGCACCGTCCATCTGTGCAGCACCAGTGATCATGTTTTTAACATAGTCGGCGTGTCCTGGGCAGTCTACGTGTGCGTAGTGGCGAGTTGGAGTATCGTATTCTACGTGTGAAGTAGAGATAGTGATACCACGCGCTTTTTCTTCTGGTGCGTTATCGATTTGGTCGAATGCACGAGCAGAACCGCCGTAAGTTTTAGCCAGAACAGTAGTGATAGCTGCTGTCAGAGTAGTTTTACCGTGGTCAACGTGGCCGATAGTACCAACGTTAACGTGCGGTTTTGAACGTTCAAATTTTTCTTTAGACACGACTCTATTCCTTATGGAGTTCCCTCTTCACGATAAAGAAGGAACTTAAATTAAAGTTGTTAACCGATAAAAATCGATTATTTAGCGTTACGAGCTTCGATTACAGCTTGTGCAACGTTGTTTGGTGCTTCATTGTACTTCAGGAACTCCATAGAGTATGAAGCACGACCTTGTGTCTGAGAACGCAGGTCAGTAGCATAACCGAACATTTCTGACAATGGTACTTGTGCACGAACGACTTTACCAGTAGGCAGGTCATCCATACCTTCAATCATACCACGACGACGGTTCAGGTCACCAATAACATCACCCATGTAGTCTTCTGGTGTTTCCACTTCAACTTTCATGATTGGCTCAAGCAGAACTGGTTTAGCTTTTTTGAAGCCATCTTTAAACGCGATTGAAGCCGCAAGTTTAAACGCCAATTCAGAGGAGTCAACATCATGGTAAGAACCGAAATGTAAACGAACACCCATGTTAACAACCGGGTAACCAGCTAATGGACCAGATTTCAACTGTTCTTGGATACCTTTGTCAACCGCAGGGATGTATTCAGTAGGAATTACACCACCTTTGATGTCGTTGGCAAATTCGTAATCCATTTGAACGCCGTCTTTATCGTTTTTGTTCAGTGGGAACATATCGATAACGACATGACCATACTGACCACGACCACCAGACTGTTTCGCGTGTTTACCTTCGATATCAGTCACTTTCATAGTGATTGCTTCACGGTAAGCAACTTGAGGTTTACCAACGTTCGCTTCAACTTTAAATTCGCGACGCATACGGTCAACCAGAACGTCCAAGTGCAATTCACCCATACCAGCGATGATAGTCTGATTAGTCTCTTCATCACTTGATACGCGGAATGATGGGTCTTCTTGAGCCAGACGGCCTAATGCGATACCCATTTTTTCTTGGTCAGCTTTAGTTTTTGGTTCGATTGCAACAGAGATTACTGGCTCTGGGAATTCCATACGCTCCAGGATGATTGGTGCATCAACCGCACATAAAGTATCACCTGTAGTTACGTCTTTCAGACCGATAGCCGCCGCGATGTCACCAGCGCGAACTTCTTTGATCTCTTCACGTTTGTTAGCGTGCATCTGTACGATACGGCCAAAACGTTCTTTCTTCGATTTCACTGCGTTCAGAACTGTGTCACCTGAGTTAACAACACCAGAGTAAACACGGAAGAACGTTAAGTTACCAACGAATGGGTCGGTTGCAATTTTAAATGCTAATGATGAGAATGGCTCATCATCACTTGCGTGACGCTCTGCAGGAGTGTCTTTACCGTCGTCCAGAATACCATTGATTGCAGGTACATCTGTTGGCGCAGGTAAGTAATCAACAACTGCATCCAGCATCGCCTGAACACCTTTGTTCTTAAATGCAGAACCACAGGTAACCAGAATAATTTCGCTTGCAAGAACACGTTGACGTAATGCAGATTTAATTTCTGCTTCGGTCAGTTCTTCACCGCCCAGATATTTTTCCATCAGTTCTTCTGATGCTTCTGCTGCGGTTTCGATCAGGTTGTTGTGCCACTCTTCAGCAGCTTCTTGCATGTTCGCAGGGATATCTTCGTATTCGAAGGTAACGCCCTGATCTTCATCGCTCCACTTGATTGCTTTCATTTTCAGCAAGTCAACAACACCAGTGAACGACTCTTCTGCGCCAACTGGTAATTGCAGTGGAACTGCGTTAGCAGCTAAACGTGATTTTAATTGCTCAACAACACGTAAGAAGTTCGCACCCATACGGTCCATTTTGTTAACGAACGCGATACGTGGAACTTTATATTTGTTAGCCTGACGCCATACAGTTTCAGACTGTGGCTGAACACCACCAACCGCACAGTAAACCATTACTGCGCCATCAAGAACACGCATAGAACGTTCTACTTCGATGGTGAAGTCAACGTGTCCTGGGGTGTCGATGATATTGATACGGTGTGGCTCATACTGTTTTGCCATACCAGACCAGAATGCAGTAGTCGCTGCAGATGTGATAGTAATACCACGCTCTTGCTCCTGCTCCATCCAGTCCATTGTTGCAGAACCTTCGTGAGTTTCACCAATTTTATGGTTTACACCAGTATAGAACAGAATACGTTCAGAAGTTGTGGTTTTACCGGCGTCGATGTGTGCACTGATACCGATATTACGATAACGTGCTATGGGCGTTTGACGGGCCATTTTTTCCTCTCTCGTGGGCGTTCAATGCTTCATATAAAGGGTAGCAAATGGCTACCCTGAGATACATCACTAATGTGGGTAAGAAATAATTACCAACGGTAGTGTGCGAACGCCTTGTTAGCTTCTGCCATACGGTGAACGTCTTCACGTTTCTTAACAGCGGAACCTTTGTTCTCAGCAGCGTCTGATAATTCATTTGCCAGGCGAAGCGCCATAGATTTATCACCGCGTTTACGAGCAGCATCAACGATCCAACGCATTGCCAGGGCATTACGACGAACCGGGCGAACTTCAACTGGAACTTGGTAAGTTGAACCACCAACACGGCGGGATTTAACTTCCACAGTCGGACGCACGTTATCTAGTGCTAATTCGAATGCATCAAGTTCAGTTTTACCAGAACGCTGAGCAAGGGTTTCAAGTGCGTTATATACGATTGCTTCAGCAGTAGATTTTTTCCCGTCTACCATCAGGATATTTACAAACTTGGCCAGTAATTCTGATCCGAACTTAGGATCTGGAAGAATTTTACGTTGACCTATTACGCGACGACGTGGCATGGATATGACTCCGTTGTTAATTCAGGTTTGTCCAAAACTCTACGAGAGTATTTTGACATTAAGATTAAAATGTTTGGCCTTACTTAACGGAAATCCATTAAGCCTTAGGTTTTTTCGCGCCGTATTTAGAACGAGCTTGCTTACGGTCTTTAACACCAGAACAGTCCAGTGCGCCGCGAACGGTGTGATAACGCACACCTGGTAAGTCTTTAACACGACCACCACGGATAAGGATAACGGAGTGCTCCTGCAAGTTGTGGCCTTCACCACCGATGTAGGAAGAAACTTCGAAACCATTAGTTAAACGAACACGGCATACTTTACGTAATGCTGAGTTTGGTTTCTTAGGAGTGGTAGTATATACACGAGTACATACGCCACGTTTTTGCGGGCAAGCTTCCAGTGCTGGAACGTTGCTTTTAACAACTTTCGAGCTACGAGATTTGCGTACCAGCTGATTAATAGTTGCCATTATTAAAAAAGCTCCTGGTTTTATTGCTTCGTAAACACGGATTTTGACCTCGTTCGCCAACATGACGATACACGAGGACGCGAAATTTTATTGCTGACTGGCTCAGGTGTCAAGAAATATACAACTTTTAGTGCCTTTATATGGCAAAATGTTGTTTTTGGACTTCTGTTAGCTTCACAAAACCTTGATATGTGATTACAGAAACTGCGGTTGAGAGGGTATTTTGCAACCCGCGAGCATTGATGTCGGCATCCAAAGCGTACAACTGCGCACCTGTTTTTTGTAATGCAATAAGAAAAGGTGACTGTGCGACTGCCGCAACCACGCCATCTTGCATCAGTAAAACTACGTCTTCCGACGTAATAAAGCCTAGCATCGCAGAAAAATCACATTTAAATGGAGATGTTGCTAATGTATACAGCATAGAAAAGATCCTACTATAGATCAAAACTTAACCCAAGCTCAAAATTCACACAACCGATCAAAAATTAAGCACCACATCACATTCAGCTATTCTCGCTCTGATCTCTTTCTTGTTGAGAATTGTTGGCGTCACGACCCATTTGGTATTTTCCCCTAACCCTCGTTCTTGTAACGAAGAGCTGCAGAGATAAATTTTTTCAATGTCATATAATGGCAATATTTTAAATGTTGCGATGTAATCCCGAGCAAGCACTTCAGCAGGGTGTTGGTTTGCCAGAAGCTGATAGACGCCATCAGAGAGAAAAAACACCTGAATGTCTTCTGTCAGTGCTGAAGTTGCTAATAATGCATCTAGCCCTTCTCGACCACTGGCATTTCCATGGGGCATGGTTGTAAAGACAAAAGCTATTTTTTTCACACGATACCTTGTATTGAGCTGTTCTTAGAATTGAATTGTTCGGTCTGTGGTTATCATCGCTTCCGCAAGGCTTCCTAACCCACTCATTATAAAGCCCTCAGCAAGGTTGGCCGTTGGAAGTGATAAACTTTGCGCTTGTTCTTGGTCAACAACCCCTCGGCGCAAAGCTGCAGAAACACAGATATGCATTTCACACCCTGATTGTTTTGCCAGTTCTTGCCAAGCTGAAACTAAATTGAATTCATCTGTTGCCGGCGAGGTAAGCTGATTCGCATTGAAAACACCTTCACGATAAAAAAATAATGTTTTCAATATATGCCCTTCTTCAAGAAGGGCTTTTGCAAATTGATACGCACTCGCTGCTTGTTGTGTACCGTAAGCGGGACCTGTCACAACTAAGCAGTAGGTTAGCGAATTTGTATTACTCATTCACCGCTCTTGAATTGACGAATATATAAGTAAACCGTGTGCTTAGAAATATTCAGCCGGTCAGCTACTTGGTTGATGGCGTCTTTAATATCAAAAATACCTTTTTCGTATAAGTTAAGAACCACTTGCTTGTTTTTTGCATTATTAGAGACATTACGATCACCACCCACTTCTTCAATCGTATATTCCAATGTTTGCGCGACAAGGTCATCAACTGAAGAGGCAAAGTTCACATCTGAAGTGACTTCTTGTTTAGTTTCTGGAACAAACGATTGAATAATTTCAGAGAACGGTACATCTAAGTTCATATTGATGCATAGTAAGCCAATCACACGTTGCTTACGGTTACGAATCGCAATAGTAACGGATTTCATTAAATCACCGCTTTTCGCTTTCGTAAAATAAGCTTTCGAGACATTCGATTCTTCGTCTGCCATATCGTGCAGCATTCTCAACGCTAGGTCTGTAATCGGTGAGCCGATTTTACGCCCAGTGTGCTGACCATTTGCGATTCTGACTGCAGAGCAGTTTAGGTCTTCTAAAGAGTGAAGAACAATTTCACAGTGCCCACCGATTAGCATTGCCAGACCATCCACAGCAGCTTCATATGATTTTAAAATCTCATGGTCTGTCTCAGAAAAGGGCTGGTTATCCAATATGTTAATATCGCTGAGGTCGTGTGATTGTATAGAATCAGACATTTCAACATCATCCTTCTAATGTAAAAACTCATCCTGTTGACTAAAAAGGCGTTCATTATTCGACTATTTGGCCTTCATTACTTTGTTCGTAGCCAACAATTGTGATGATAAAAAATAAAATAGAGTCTTCTGAAGTTAAAACTCCACGGCGTTGCCGTCAAGCGAATGAATGCAAGACAGTCTGTTTTATCACAAGTTTTAAACAATTTGAGAATTTTTTTTGATGAGAAATACAAAAAAGCCCAACGCATGAATGTGTTGGGCTTCAAAATACACTTAACTAATGCTTAGTGAATCATTATTTAGCAGCAGGTTTGATATCTAATAATTCAACATCAAAGACTAATGTTGAATTTGCAGGGATACCTGGCACGCCATTTTCACCATAAGCTAACTCAGCAGGGATCACTAACTGCATTTTGCCGCCTTTTTTCAGGTTAACTAAACCTTCAGTCCAGCCTTTAATCACTGAATTTAATGGGATAGTCAGTGGCTCGTTACGTGAATATGAGCTATCGAATTCAGTGCCATCAATCAGAGAACCTTTGTAATGAACGACTACAGTTTCGTCTGCTTTAGGTTTTGCACCTGTACCGTCTTTTTCAATTTTGTACAGCAGGCCTGATTTGGTTTTTACAACGCCTTTTTCTTTCGCGTATTTTTCGCGGTACTCAGCACCTTTTTTCTCATTGTTGGCTGATTCTTCTTTCATTTTTTTGTCGGCAGCTTCTTTGACTTGACCTTCAAACTGACGCAATGTTTCCTCAACTTCTGCATCGGTCATTTTGCTTTTGCCGTTAAATGCATCTTGGACACCAGCAAGTAATTGGGCTTTGTCCAAGTTAATACCAATTGTTTTTTGCTCTTCTAAAGAATTCTGCATGTAGCGACCTAAAGACGCACCCAGTGCATACGCATTACGCTCTTCTGCGTTTTTGAATGCGCTGCTTTGTGCTTTGGCTTCCGCTGCCATCACTTGCGGAGCAGCAAAAGTAAATGCTAGCGTAGTTGCTAAAAGGCTTGCCTTAAACAGTGATTTCATCCTAGTCTCCGATAACTTTTATTCGATTATATTCGAATAGCGAACTATTCGTTTTATGGGTAGGGCTCTTTAAGTTTAGACCCCGTTACCCCATTGAGTATTAAAAAAATATAATAACTACTGAGACCACATTAACAAAAAGTCGTTTCGTCGCCTATATCTTTAACTAAAACTTATCTATTGATTTGTAATGTTCAGTTATTATGATGGTTTAATTACGATATAAACGCTTAAGGAGAGTCGGATATGGACTCATCTGATACATTTGAACAACGCTTAGAACTTTTAGAAAGTAAAGTTGCCTTTCAAGAACTGGCGATTGAGCAACTTAACCAGGTTATTACTGACCAGCAAATGCAAATGAGCCGCCTTCAAGAACATTTACGCATTGTGGCTGAAAGACTGAAATCATCCCAAGATTCTCACTTAGCAAGGCCAGAAGAAGAAACACCACCGCCACACTATTGATTTCAAAGATAAAACTCTTGATTTCAAATACAAAAAGGAAGCTTTCGCTTCCTTTTTTTTACAAACACTAATACGGAGTATTAGTGACAGCCGCAGCCGCCTTGTTTGTGTCCGTGACCTTCGCCGCCACCGCAGCAACCGCCTTCTGAACCGTGGCTATGACCACCACCGCCACAGCAACCACCTTCGTGGTCGTGGTCATGGTCGTGACCGCCTGCACCATGGACGTGGCCATGTGCAATTTCTTCTTCTGTTGCTTCACGGATAGCCATGACTTCAACATTAAATTTCAGGTTTTGGCCTGCTAACATGTGGTTACCGTCAACGATAACTTCATCACCTTCAATGCCTGTGATTTCGACAGGAACTGGGCCCATGTCAGTGTCAGCTAAGAAACGCATACCCACTTCTAGCTCATCAACACCCATAAATACATCTTTAGGAACACGTTGAACTAAGTTGTCATCGTATTGGCCATATGCGTCGTCTGAAGCGACTTCAACATCGAAGTTTTCGCCCACAGAACGACCTTCTAATGCTTTTTCTAAACCTGAAATTAAAGACCCACGACCATGCAAATAGTCCATTGGTGCGCTTGCTGGTGATTCGTCAACTAAAACACCGTCTTCTGTTCTTACTTGATAAGCCAAGCTGACCACCAAGTCTTTTGCTACTTTCATGACATCTCCTACTACCCGTAAGGGAAAAATTTTTGCCAATTGTACCGAAAAACTATGATGATGTATTGAGAATTGACAAATTTCTATTATTCAGGTGTAAAAATTCCAATAACCTGCTCTTTTTGCCTAACATAACCAGTTGCTTCATCCCCTGCTTGGCGTTGTTGATCGCCGCAATTGACACACTCAACGACATCAATTTTATCTTCACGCCACATCATTAATGTGTCTTGTGACTTACACTTAGGGCAAATCGCCCCAGCAATAAAGCGTTTACGTATTGAAGCCATTTCTAACCCTTACTGTTCATTATTCCAACTATGGGGCTGACGATGCTCTCTTTGCATTTCTTTCTCAAAGAGCTCATTAAGTTCACGACGCGCCTCTTTAATGCGTGAAATTTGCCCGCTATCACTATTTTCATTTTCAGGGTAGATATCCCTGAGCATTTTCATGTCTAAACGGCGAAAATGCTGCTTGGCACGATAAGCTTTATGAGGGTGCATCCCCGTACTGACTAAAGCCTTGCTGCCAAGTTCAAGCGCACTCGAGAATGTTTCGCGGCTAAAGTCAGTCACGCCACATTGCAATAGCTCATGAGCCTCAAGACGACCTTTAGCACGAGCAATAATATGCAAGTTAGGGAAGTTTTCTTGGCAAATTTGCACAATGTCCATCACTTCTTCAGGGACATCACTGGTAATCACGATAGATTTGGCTTTATCAGCTCCTGCTGAGCGCAATAATTGCAGTTCACGTGCATCGCCGTAATATACTGTATAGCCGTAGCGGCGCATGGTACTAATCGCCGTAACATCTTGTTCTAGTACTGTAATTTTAACCTTATTGGCCATTAATAATCGGCCAACTACCTGACCCATACGACCAAAACCGACCAAAATAACATGCGGGTCATTATCCTCTACAAACGGTTTTTCACTCGAGGCCGGCTGTTGATTATAACGATAGTTCAAATAAGCATCTATCAATTGCATCACAAGTGGAGTGGTCATCATCGAAAGCGTGACAACCACCAGCAATAAATCCATTTGCCGTTCATTAATCACACTTGCACCAAAGGCGGTTGCATAGATTACAAATGCAAATTCGCCACCTTGGCTAAGCACACCAGAAAATTGCGCTCTCGCACCATTTCGAAGCCTAGCGGCTAAACTCAGTCCGTAAAGTACTAACGCTTTGACAGCGACCAATACTACAACAGCAATCAATACTTGCGGTAAATAGGCCCACAACACATCTAAATTCAATGACATACCTACTGAGATAAAAAATAGCCCCAGTAGCAGACCTTTAAACGGTTCGATATTAATTTCCAATTCATGACGGAATTCTGTTTCCGCTAACATGACCCCTGCCATAAAGGTTCCCAGAGCCATAGAAAACCCAAGGCTTTCCATAATGAGTGCAGAACCTAATACCACCAATAAGGCGGCAGCCGTAAAAATTTCATGAACGCCAGATTTAGCAGCAAGCCTGAACATCGGCCGCAATAAGTAACGGCCAACGACCCATAAGCCTGCGAACGCCACTATCTTCAAACCAATCTTTTGCCAATCACTGGTTGCTGAATCCCCTGCTAACAATGGGATCAGCGCCATAATCGGGATAACGGCCATATCTTGGAATAACAAAACAGAGAAACCGAGTTGCCCACTTTCTTTGTTGGACATCCCTTTTTCGTTCATCAATTGAAGTGCCATTGCCGTTGATGACATCGCCATACCTAATCCACCGACAATAGCCGCTTGCCAAGAGAATTTGGCTAAAAATAGCAGTGACGCCATGATAGCTGCGGTCACGACCACTTGAAGCGTGCCCACACCGAAAATAGAGCGCCTAAGTTCCCATAATTTAGAAGGTTTTAGCTCTAACCCAATAAGAAACATCAGGAACACCACCCCCATTTCGGAGAAGTGTAAAATATCATCAACATTGCGAATAAAGCCGAAAACAAATGGCCCAATCATGATCCCGGCAAGCAAATACCCAAGCACAGCACCTAAGCGGATTTTTTGTGCGATAGGTACCATAACGACCCCTGCACAAAGGAAGATGATAACGGATTCAAATAGCCCCAGTTCTGACATTAGGATAACCCTCCCGCACCTAGCGGTTGCTGCATCCATTGACGGTAGTCATCGATAAGCTGTTCAAAGCGTTCTTTAGGCTGCCGACGTGCTGCATAAATAATGGTTGGTTCTAACCACTGCATATCACACATTAATGCGGTCAATTCAAATGGGCGAAGTATTTCTGTAAGCGGGTAATGATTATACCCATCATGTTGATAAGCGTGGATAGGCTCCCCCGTCGTGATCACCGAGCGCCAATATTTGCCTTTTAATTTCTGGTACCCCACGTCGGTAGCAAAACGGCGAGTTAACACGCGATCAAACCACTCTTTTAATAAAGCAGGGCAACTATAAGTATAGAGAGGATGCTGAAAAACAATGATATCGTGCTGACACAATAATTTTTGCTCCGCGGTAACATCAATAAAATAATCTGGGTAAATTGCGTATAAATCGTGCACAGTCACATGGTCAAAATCACGTACTGCCCCCAATAACGCCTTATTAGCCATCGATTCGTCGGGGTCCGGGTGAGCGTAGACCACCAACACTTTCGGTGTATTTGACATCTTTCCCTCCTCAAAGGCGTGTCAGACGGAACATTTTCCGTTACCATGCAGCCTGCTAAATAGAGTTTACACCCTAAACATTGCAGTCTTTGTATTATTATTCGGGTGTGTAGATTTGGGTAATTTAACATATTTTTAATAGACGGTTGCTATGATTGTTTTCTCTTCACTCCAAATTCGCCGAGGTGTTCGTGTCCTACTGGACAATGCCACTGCGACTATTAACCCCGGCCAAAAAGTTGGTTTAGTGGGTAAAAACGGCTGCGGTAAATCGACGCTTCTTGCGTTATTAAAAGGCGAATTACAAGCTGAAGCAGGTTCTGCAACCTTTCCAAGCAATTGGTCTATGGCATGGGTGAACCAAGAAACTCCCGCGCTTGATGTGCCCGCTCTTGAATATGTCATTGATGGTGATCGCGAGTTCCGAGCCTTAGAACAAAAACTACAGCAAGCCAATGAAAAAAATGATGGCCATGCCATCGCAGTAGTTCATGGGCAGCTTGATGCGATTGATGCATGGACCATTCGTTCTCGCGCCTCCAGTTTGCTACATGGCTTAGGTTTCAGCCAAACACAGCTAGATTCCCCAGTAAAATCATTTTCGGGTGGATGGCGGATGCGTTTGAACCTCGCGCAGGCACTGCTTTGCCGTTCTGACCTGTTGTTACTCGATGAGCCAACCAACCACCTTGATTTAGACGCGGTCATTTGGTTAGAAAAGTGGTTAAAAAGCTACCAAGGCACCCTGATTTTGATTTCCCATGATAGGGATTTCCTCGACCCGATTATTGATAAAGTGCTGCATATCGAACAAGAAACCATGTTCGAATATACGGGTAACTACTCGTCTTTTGAGCGCCAACGTGCGACAAAACTCGCCCAGCAGCAAGCGTTGTATGAAAGCCAACAAGCTAAAGCTGCGCATTTACAAAGTTATATTGACCGCTTTAGAGTGCAAGCCACCAAAGCCAAGCAAGCACAAAGCCGCATTAAGATGCTTGAAAGAATGGAAATGGTCGCACCGGCTCATGTGGATAACCCATTCCATTTTTCATTCCGCAAACCAGAAAGCTTACCGAATCCATTATTAAAAATGGAAAAAGTCAGCGCAGGCTACGGTGAAAAGGTCATTTTGCAATCCATCAAACTGAACTTAGTCCCGGGGTCACGCATTGGTCTGCTCGGGCGTAACGGCGCAGGTAAATCAACTTTAATCAAAATGTTAGCTGGCGACTTACCTCCATTACAGGGAGAAATCTCCCTCGCAAAAGGGATTAAACTCGGTTATTTCGCCCAGCACCAATTAGAGTATTTGCACCCTGAAGAATCCCCCTTGCAGCATCTTGCTCGCCTTGCCCCTGAGCAAACTGAGCAGCAATTACGTGACTATTTAGGTGGTTTCGGTTTTAAAGGTGACCAAGTTACTGACCCAAGTGGCCGTTTTTCTGGTGGGGAAAAAGCGCGCTTAGTTCTCTCTTTAATCGTCTGGCAGCGCCCTAATTTACTGCTGCTCGATGAACCAACTAACCACTTGGACTTAGATATGCGCCAAGCGCTTACTGAAGCCTTAATGGCCTTCGAAGGCGCTTTAGTTGTCGTTTCCCATGATAGGCATTTATTGCGCACCACGACCGATGAACTGTATTTAGTCCACGGCGGTTCTGTAGAGCAGTTTGATGGTGATTTAGAAGATTACCAACAATGGCTAGCTGAGCAAAACAAGCTCGAATTACAGCAAGTGCGTGATCAACAAGAGAAAGATAAGCCAGCAGCCGCTGCAACGGTGACGGCACAAGATAGAAAAGATCAAAAACGTCGTGAAGCTGAATTTCGTCAGTTAACTCAGCCTATCCGTAAAAAAATTACGGAATTGGAAAAGCAGATGGATAAACACTCTCATGCCCTGAGTGAGCTTGAAGCAAAACTTTCTGATGCAGCCATCTATGAACAAGATAAAAAAGCTGAATTGACGGAATGTTTGAAAAAACAAACTGAACACAAAGCAGCGCTTGAAGACGTGGAAGTGGAGTGGATGGAATTGCAAGAGCAGTTAGAAACCATGACTAGTGAGTTTGAATTAAATTAATTCGTTATAAAACATCACAATCCATTAAAATCACGAAAAGCTATCTTTTGATAGCTTTTCGTTTTTATCATCACTGAATCTTATTCTTTCACACACATCACATAATACTGGCCATCAATAATTTCAGTGCCTTCGGTTTCGTGTTCAAAACCAGGGAATTCGCTATCCCATGCTTGAAGACTATGTAAATAGCCGATATGTGGGCTATTTTTATCGCCAAAGCTTTCCCCCGATAACAACATTGGGATACCCGGTGGATAGGGAATAATCGAGTTAGCAGCAATACGCCCGGCGAGTTTATCTAAAGGAACCGACTCAACACGGTTAGCAACAATTTCTTGGTAGGCATCGCGCGGGCTCATCATCACTGCAGGGAGTTGTTCATAAGCCTGATTTAGTTGGCCTCCAGGGTTATTTTTTTGTAGATACACAAACATTTTATTCCCTAAATCACGTAGCCCCATCTCACTATAGATCTCAGGAGCCGCTTCAACCACTTCAGGCAATACCTTTTTCAGTGCCGTATTATTGTCATAGTGGCGCTTAAACGACAGCAGCGCATTGACCAATGTCCCCCATTTTCCTTTCGTAATTCCCATCGAAAACAAGAACATAATTTGGAAATCGGTCGTACGGGTTGGCACAATACCATAATGATTTAACCAAGCTGTGACTAAAGCAGCAGGAACTCCGCTATCCAGTAATTTACCGTCATCTCCCATCCCTGGCGACAAGATACTTACCTTAATTGGGTCAAGCATCGCCCAATTTTCAGGGATATCTTTAAAACCATGCCATTTATCTTCAGGATTCATCACCCAGCAGCTTTGCTCTTTCATCAACAGTTCAACAGGGGCATCTTCAAATGCATAGCGTTTACCTGTTGCTGGGTCTTTCACCATTTCTTGATTCCATGGTTTGAAGAACCACTCATCATCATTGATAAATTCTTTGTATAGGAAGCCCAGTGATTGACGGAAGTCGATGGCTTCACGGATGACTTCATCAGTGAGTGAACGCCCACTGTTGCCGTCCATCATATCTGCGGCAATATCATTCGAGGCACAAATTGCATATAGCGGCGAGGTGGTCGCATGCATATGATAAGCTTGGTTAAAACGATTAAAATCAATCGCATTACGGCCATTTCGGACGTGGATAAATGAAGCTTGTGAAAGTGCATTCAATAATTTATGCGTAGAGTGAGTCGCAAAAACGGTAGGTTCATCGTCTTTTCTAGGGTCATCACGCATCGCAAAGTGGTCACGGTAGATAGGGTTAAAGCGCGCGTAGCCGTACCATGCCTCATCAAAATGGATTCTATCCAATGATTCATCAAGCAAATCCTGAACTTTGCGTGCGTGATAGCATACGCCATCGTAAGTACAGTTAGTTACTACACTATATGCGGGACGTTTGCCAATTTTATCCGAAGTTAATGGGTTTTTAGCGATTTTTTCAGTAATCGCTTCCGGTGTCATCTCTTGAGGGTAAATCGGACCAATAATGCCATAACGATTACGGCTTGGCGTCATATAAACCGGTTTTGCTCCAGTTAAAATCAAACCTTGCTCAATAGATTTGTGGCAGTTACGGTCAATGACAACAACGTCATCATCCGTCATACAAGCTTGCATAATCGTTCGGTTCGAACCTGATGTTCCCACGACCACTGAATAAGATTGGTCAGCACCAAAAATACGGGCGGCATTTCTTTCACATTCACCAAATGCGCCAGTATGGTCTAACAGTGACCCCACGGCAACTCGCTCGATACCAATATCGGTACGAAACAAGTTTTCTCCAAAGAAATCATGATAAATGCGGCCCGCCGGGGTTTTGGTGAACCCAACACCGCCCTGATGACCCGGTGCTGCCCATGAATATTCATGTACATCACTGTATTTAATCAAGCTTTTCATCAAAGGGGGCAATAAATTAGCGCGGTAACGGATTATCGCGGCAAGAACTCGACCTGCGATAAAATCAGCGGAGTCTTCTAAAATCCAAGCAAACTCATCAACTTGCTCCATCATTTTGCGGTCGAATGCCGTCAAAGCTTCTTCACGATCACTTAATAAAAAAACAGGCACATCTTCTTGTCTGCGATGAAGTTGGGTAATTAATTGATGTGCCTGAGTTTGTTCTTGCTTGTCTGACATATCTCGGCCATATAACAAGCAATCAATACTGGTATTTGATCGAATGTATGCCATCCCATCTTCAAAATTACGAATGATCACGGTTTCTACGTGCTCATCTTTAAGTTCACTAGCAAGTCTTGCTACAGCATGGCTAATCACGGAGTCGTCATCGGTTAATTCCGTATAAACTATGAGTGCTCTCATCAATAACTCCCTTTTAACTTTTTAAAATCAAAATACTGATAATATTAGTCTTAACGTAAATAAAGTTTGATTGCAAAGTTATCGATGAGGATTCAAGCCACTAATCACTCATCTAATTTATTAATCACTACTCTTGCATTCATAACTAACGACTTTGCTTTCGCTTCTCGCCGTTGCAATAACGCCATAAAAATCAGGTCAGTAAGCGTATTTTGTGCGGTTCTTGAAGAAATTGATGAACTACGCCATTCATCTTCCTCCGCAATACTTTCAAGAACATAATCAGCAATTTGCCCCAGTGGTGAATCACAGTCACGCGTAATCGCAATGACACATGCCCCTTGCTTACGTGCAATATTCGCTGCTGTTAGCATGTCTTTACGCTTCCCTGTAAAAGAAATAACGATTTGTACATCATGAGCATTGAGAGTGAGTGCCGCCGCAATTTGCACATGATGGTCTGACTCCACGAGCGTTGTAATACCAATTTTTTGTAACTTATAACTTAAATCTTTTGCAGTTAAGCCTGACCCACCAATACCGACAATCTGTACTCTCTGTGATTGGTCTATTCGCTCAACAATGCGTTCAAACTGTCTGAAATCAATTAATTTTGTTGTTTCTGTAATTGAATGATTTTTCTCCATTGCCAATTTCTGAGCAACAACCATCAAGTTATCATCAGGTGCAATGCGGTTATGTAAAGCGGAATGAGGTGCTCCCTCTTTCAGTTGCTGGCGTCCAATAATCTCACTAAGTGCAAGTTTCAAGGCGGGATACCCCTTCACCCCGACTTTTTGACTAAACTTAACGATGGCAGATTGGCTGACATCTAAAATTTCTGCTAATTGCTGAGACGATAAATTCAGTACATTTTCGGGATTTTCAAGGATAAATTGTGCAATTTTACGTTGATTTTCTGCTAATCGCGGTAGTGAGTAAGTAATGATGTCCAATAATGTCATGGTGACCTCTAATAATAGTTGTAATAGCCAGACCTATAGATAAAAAAATAATAATAAATTATTCCTCAACCAAGTCACTGATGCCTGATAAATAATACTTACAATTCAAAGAGTCGTAACTTTAGTCCGTAAAATAAATCACAAAATATTCTTGTATATTCACAAGATAGAATAGATAGCACCGTGATATTAGTCACATATAAGGAATAAATAATTCCTTAATATTAGCCCAATAACTGATCTAGGAGCAATTTTTATGACTATCGACTTAAGCAAAATGGTAACTGAAAGCCGTAATGCAGCCAGTACTAATATCGACCAACTATCAACGGCTGAAATGCTAAAGGTCATTAATAATGAGGACAAACTCGTTCCGTTAGCGGTTGAAAAAGTGCTCCCTGAAATTGCCCAACTGGTTGATAAAGTCGCAGCAGCCTTTTTAAAAGGCGGTCGTCTGATTTACTCAGGCGCAGGAACCTCTGGCCGTTTAGGAATTCTTGATGCCAGTGAATGCCCGCCGACTTATGGAACGCCCCATGAGCAAGTTGTTGGTTTAATCGCCGGTGGTCATCAGGCTATCTTCCGTGCCGTAGAAAATGCAGAAGATAAACCTGAACTTGGCGAACAAGACCTCAAAGACATTCAATTCAATGATAATGATGTGTTAGTGGGTATCGCAGCGAGTGGCCGAACACCTTATGTATTAGGAGCTTTAGCATACGCGAATGCTATTGGTGCAACCACAGCTGCCATTAGCTGTAACCCAAATAGCCCAATTGCCAATGCCGCAGATATTGCTATCACTCCCGTTGTCGGTGCAGAAGTTGTCACAGGCTCTTCACGCATGAAAGCAGGAACTGCACAAAAATTGGTACTCAATATGATCACCACTGGGGCAATGATCCGCATCGGAAAGGTGTTTGGTAATTTAATGGTTGATGTTGAAGCGACAAACGCCAAACTCATTGAAAGACAAACAAAAATTGTGATGGAAGCGACCGACTGTGACCGAACTACTGCAGAAACCGCCCTTCAACAATGTAATCGACACTGCAAAACTGCCATTTTAATGGTGCTATCGGGCTTGAATGCCGATGATGCACGTCAACTGCTCTTAGACAACAACGGTTTTATTCGTACGGCACTCAATATGGCCTCATCCGCCTAATTTGCGGATTTTAATGGGATAAATAGTATGGCTAAAATAACAATAGAAATGATACAGCAGGTCCTACAACACGTTGGAGGACGCCGTAATATTAAATTAGCGGGTAACTGTATGACCCGTTTGCGCCTCACACTCAACGATGACCAACTAGTCGATAAAGCTGCACTCAAACAAATCGCAGGGGTGCTTGGTGTCATTGAGAGTGATGAACAGCTGCAAGTGATCCTTGGCCCGGGTAAAGCACAAACTGCCGCAGACTTAATGAACCAACTGTTGGATAGTGGTGAAGAGGATAGCCATGAGGCAACAACCCAGCCTCAGGATTTAAACGACATTGCCTCCGCAAATAAGCAGCAACTGAAAAAGAAACAAACCAGTGCCGTTCATCGGTTTTTATCCAAATTTGCCACGATATTTACACCGTTAATTCCGGGCTTTATTGCTGCCGGCCTACTATTAGGCTTTGCAACTCTAGCGAAACAAACCTATTTCCCAGCAGGGCTTCCAACAAAGCCTGAAGAGCAGACCCTACTCGTACATACTATTTTATATATGTCAGTATTTAGCAAAGGGCTGTTTAGCTTTCTAAGCATTCTCATTGGTTATAATACTCAAAAAGCCTTTGGCGGTAGCGCGGTAAATGGTGCCATCATTGCTTCACTGTTTGTTCTTGGATATAACCCTGAAATAGCCAAAGGGTTCTATTCTGACATGAATAGCTTTTTCGGGTTGGCTATCGACCCAAGAGGTAACATTATTGGGGTATTGATTGCGTGTATTTTTGGCGCATGGGTTGAAAAACAGGTACGCAAAATTATCCCAGCTAACCTTGATATGATTTTAACCTCAACAATTACCTTATTAATTGTTGGTGCTGCTGTGTTTATCTTTATCATGCCTATTGGGAGCTGGTTATTCTCTGGCATGTCATGGCTGTTTGTTCATTTAAGCAGCAACCCATTCGGAACTGCCATACTTGCTGGGCTATTCTTAATTGCAGTCATGTTTGGCGTGCACCAAGGTTTTGTTCCGGTATATATGGCACTCGTTGAAACTCAAGGTTTTAACTCACTCTTCCCTATCCTAGCGATGGCAGGTGGTGGCCAAGTTGGTGCAGCAATAGCGTTGTATGTTAAAGCCGCAAAAGATTCGGTGTTACGCAATCAGATTCGTGGGGCTATCATTCCAGGTTTCTTAGGTGTCGGTGAACCACTTATTTACGGTGTCACTCTTCCGCGGATGAAGCCATTTGTCACCGCATGTTTAGGTGGTGCCGCAGGCGGTTTCTTTGTTGGGCTAGTGGCTTGGATGGGTTTACCGGTTGGTTTGAATACCGTCTTTGGCCCTTCTGGCTTAGTCGCTATCCCAATGATGACGTCAGCTGATGGGGTGTTCCCTGGAATGTTAGTTTATGTGGGCGGGTTATTCACATCCTACTTATTCGGTTTTATTTTTACTTATTTTTTCGGAACTAAGAACGTGGATTTAGACTAATCGCCTCCCTTACATGTAAAAAGCAGCCCATGGGCTGCTTTTTGATGAGTCATATAAACTGCACTTTTATCAGAAAATCATTCCAACCAAATCAGGGGAACGCACAAAGCCGTTAAAATCCCCATTACCCAGTTAAAAATAAACCAAGCACGGCGGCTACGCAAAAATAGGCTGATTAATGAACCAAACCCCATCCAGATTAAACCCGCCACTAAGTTAACCACCACAAATGCGATACTCATCATTAAAATAGATTGAGTAAATAACTCACCGGGTAAGCTAAATCCCCCTACGGCTCCCAAACCCATCATCCATGCTTTCGGGTTTAAAAACTGCAATAAGCCACCTTGATACCAAGTCACGCTTTTCGCAACTTCGCTATTCGTCTTCAGTGGTGCATAATTTGCCGTCGCTGTTTTCCATGCGAGCCATAACAGGTAGATGCTTCCGGCGACTTTTAAGGCGATATGAATCGCAGGATAGAGCAATAAAAGTGCAGCAATACCGAATGCAGAAAGATAAAGTATGGACTGCATGCCTAACATAATACCAAGGCATAATGTAATCGTATGGCGAAAACCGTAGTTTGCTGCACTTGACGTTAGCAACATATTGTTAGGGCCGGGTGTGACTGCTGCAATGAATAAAAACGTAAAAAGAGAAAAAATCAGCCCCAGTGTCATTTATAATTTAGCCTCAAACTCAAATTTGTTTACTTGCATCACAAAAAAATAACAGTATGTTATGTGACTCACAAGAGTCTCCATTAAATAAAAATAAGGCTATGTCAGAAAACTTTCGTCCAATAAGTTGGGCTAAAAATCCACACCTCCAAACATTACTGCCAAGGATTTTCCGTAGAACACCGAAAATCAAACCTATATGGCAACGGCTTGAATTGCCTGATGGCGATTTTATCGATCTCGCTTGGAGTGAAAAACCCGAGCTAGCAGCGCATAAGCCACGATTAGTGATTTTCCATGGTCTAGAAGGTAATTTTAAAAGCCCTTACGCTCACGGAATGCTAGAAACTGCCCAAAAACATGGTTGGTTGGGTGTGATTATGCATTTTCGCGGTTGTAGTGGTGAACCCAATCGCCAACAGCGAATTTACCATTCAGGTGAAACCAGTGATGCTCGCTATTTTCTCCGCTGGTTGAAACAAACCTATGGTGATGCGCCAACCGCCGCAGTTGGTTATTCTCTTGGTGGCAATATGTTAGCCTGCTATTTAGCTGAAAGCGGTCAAAATGCAGATGTCGATGCGGGTGTTGTTGTTTCAGCTCCTTTGATGTTAGAAGCCTGCTCTTTACGCATGGAAAAAGGCATCTCTCAGTTCTATCAACGTTACTTACTAAATGGCTTGAAACGCAATGCCACCCGGAAATTAGTCCGTTATCCAGGCTCATTACCCTTAAACCTCTTACAATTGAAGCAGCTTAAGCGGATCCGTGAGTTTGATGATGTGATTACTGCTCGTATTCATGGATTTGATGATGCGACAGATTATTATCAAAAATGCAGTGCATTACCCAAGTTAGCTTATATCACTAAACCAACGTTAATTATTCACGCCAAAGATGACCCATTTATGGCGCCTGAAGTTGTTCCTGATTTATCATTTTTACCCCACAATGTGGAATACCAAATGACAGAACATGGCGGGCACGTCGGCTTTGTGAGCGGTACATTCAGAAAACCGCAAATGTGGTTAGAAAGCCGTATTCCTCAATGGCTAACCCCTTATTTAGATAAGGAAATAATGTGATTATTCCTTGGCAAGAACTTGAGCCTGAAACATTGGAAAACCTGATTGAGAGCTACGTATTGCGTGAGGGAACCGACTACGGCTCCCATGAAAAAAGCCTGCAAGATAAGGTTAACGATGTGAAACGGCAGTTAGTTTCTGGCGAAATTGTGCTAGTCTGGTCTGAATTGCATGAATCGGTTAATTTCATGCCTAAGGGAAGTTTTTCTGTATGATGTTTTTATTCCATGGTTCATTTTTACGTCATCTTTTGTCATAAAAAAGTTGCGTGTTTTCCAACATAATCATGTCGTAAAACCATCAAATAAGGCTCACAACCCTAACACCCGTTAATCCGCTTCATGCACTATTGATTAAAATAGTGCTTATAAGCGCAGCACAGGGAGTCCACGATGTCCAAAAAGCACCCAATTATTGCTATCACCGGTTCGAGCGGTGCTGGCACAACGTCAACTAGCCAAGCATTTCGTAAAGTTTTTCACCAATTAAATATCCAGCCTGCAACATTAGAAGGGGATAGTTTTCACCGCTATACACGCCCTGAAATGGATATGGCTATCCGTAAAGCCAGAGAACAAGGCCGGCACATCAGTTACTTTGGCCCCGAAGCGAATGATTTTGCTTTGCTTGAACAAACCTTAGTTGACTATGCAAAAACGGGTTGTGGGCAATCCCGTAAATATCTACATACTTATGATGAAGCGGTACCTTATGGCTTGCAGCCCGGGACATTTACCCCTTGGGAACCGCTGCCAGATAAAACGGATATTTTGTTTTATGAGGGGCTACATGGCGGTG
The DNA here is from genome assembly GCF_011045615.1 of Providencia sp. PROV004. Lineage (NCBI taxonomy): Bacteria > Pseudomonadati > Pseudomonadota > Gammaproteobacteria > Enterobacterales > Morganellaceae > Providencia > Providencia sp. PROV004. The sequence continues at coordinate 347,206 of NZ_CP042859.1, read as the reverse complement.
TTGTCACACCGGAACATAATGTCGCACAACATGTTGATTTACTTGTCGGTGTTGTCCCTATAGTCAACCTAGAATGGATCCAAAAATTAATCCGTGATACGACAGAGCGAGGGCACTCCCGTGAAGCCGTTATGGACTCTGTCGTGCGTTCTATGGGCGACTATATTAATTACATCACGCCACAATTTTCTCGCACTCACATCAATTTTCAACGCGTTCCAACGGTAGACACCTCTAACCCATTTTCGGCTAAAGCTATTCCATCACAAGATGAAAGCTTTATTGTGATCCGCTTTCGTGGGCTAGAGCAAATTGATTTCCCCTATTTGCTATCAATGATATCTGGCTCTTTCATTTCTGCAATGAATACAATTGTCGTCCCCGGAGGAAAACTAGGTTTAGCCATGGAATTAATTATGGCGCCAATAGTCGAAAAACTAATTAATCAAAAGGACAACAATTAAATTATTTTTTGATTAATAAATAAGATGCTTATCATTAATTAAGGTAAGCATCTTTTAATTCAAATATACCAATAAAAATTAAATTTATTTTTAGTTTTTTATTTCAAAGCTGTGTGTGACTTCAACGGTTTTCTCTAACATCAATGCGACTGAACAATATTTTTCAGCAGAAAGTTGAACGGCTCGTTCGACCGCTTTTTCCGTTAATTCATTCCCTGTTACAATAAAATGTAAATGGATTTTCACAAAATAACGAGGGGCTTCTTCGCGACGCTGTGAGGTTAATTTCACCTCACAATCCGTAATATCATAGCGGCCCTTTTGTAGAATCGAAACGACATCAATCGCGCTGCAACCACCCGCAGCCATTAGCACCATTTCCATTGGGCTTGGGGCGTTATCACCTGCATTGCCGTCCATCATCACTTGGTGCCCAGACGCAGACTCCCCTAGAAAAGAAAGTCCTTCAACCCACTTAACTCTTGCTTCCATTATATTTCCCCTTGAAATGAAATCGGTTTAAAGGCTACATTGTTCCATAGATACAATGAATGTTATATCAACTTTATTTGGCTGAAGCGATACAGGGAAGACTTTCTTTATTGGATATGCTACAAACAATACTTAGTTGATAGGATTAAGATCAAAACTCAACGGTTTAATTGATCATATTATAGTGTTGATATCAATTTGCGTTACCCAAAGCAATCAAAAACGCTGAAGCAATCAGCTGTTAGATTATTTAAAGGTATATAAGGCAAATTAATATGCTAAGCTAGTGACTTTAAAGCCAGCCTTTCTAGTATGTTTTTCTGAATGGCTGCAATAACATACAGAGGATAACGCTAATGGTTCTCGGCAAGCCACAAACAGACCCTACTCTTGAATGGTTTTTGTCACACTGCCATATTCATAAATATCCATCCAAGAGCACTCTTATCCATCAGGGTGAGAAAGCAGAAACCCTTTACTATATCGTTAAAGGTTCGGTGGCTGTTTTAATTAAAGATGAAGAAGGCAAAGAAATGATCCTCTCTTACCTGAATCAGGGGGATTTCATTGGTGAGCTTGGGTTATTTGAAGAAGGGCAAGAACGTACTGCGTGGGTTAGAGCCAAAATAGCCTGCGAAGTTGCTGAAATTTCTTACAAAAAATTCCGTCAATTAATTCAGGTAAACCCTGATATTTTAATGCGCCTTTCTGCGCAAATGGCTAGTCGCTTACAAACAACATCTGAGAAAGTCGGTAACCTCGCATTCTTAGACGTTACAGGCCGTATTGCTCAAACGCTATTAAACTTAGCTAAACAACCTGATGCAATGACACACCCAGACGGTATGCAAATCAAAATTACTCGTCAGGAAATAGGCCAAATCGTGGGTTGTTCCCGTGAAACAGTCGGCCGTATTCTAAAAATGTTAGAAGACCAAAACCTGATCTCTGCACATGGTAAAACCATTGTTGTTTACGGTACTCGTTAATTAACCTTTCAGCCTGGCCACCTTTGGCTGGGCTATTTATTTATCATATTAAATTCTAATAAAATCGCTTCTTTATATTCTCTTTATCACTTCCCCTTATAGAATAATAATTATTATCTTATTAATTAGGGAAATATTTATGACCATTACATTAGGCTATTTATCGGGTAATCCGACGATTTTCAAAAAAATCATTAATTCCGATGATTTCATCAAAAAAATTTTTACGATTACCTCTTCACTGAAAAAAAGTCCACTTGATACGAATAACCAGCTAAAACCAACTCGTACCTGTAGCACTGAGAGTATTGATTCCGCCTATGAGAGCGACTTAGAAGAAACCAATAATATTAAGTGTTTAAGCACTGGTGAATTTTACGAAAAAGTCAATCAATTGAAAATTAAGCTATACGGAAAATATTCATCTACTTTTCTTTCTGAGCAAAGTACAGACTCATTAATAAAAGAAAATAGAGTTATTCTTGACCAATACAAAGAACTCCCCAAAAAAAATGCTGAATATGCTGATTTTTTATATCGCGATATTAGAATCCCTGGCATTAACAATAAAAGTCTACAAGAAAAAAAAGAGATTATAAAAAAATTTGTATTACCTAAACCTCTAACTAATAAAAATGGTTCAATGCTTCCTTTAAAAAAACAAATCATTCAAGAGTCTATTCGTCATATCACACTACCTTCCGTGGGTATAAAATATAAAACAGAAAGCAAATTTAATAAGAAATTAGTTTATATACATTACAAAATTTGTGAAGAAAATCGGCCTAATCAAAGAATCACCTCTTTGCCAAAAACCACTTTTGAGTTCAAGGGAAATATACCGCAAACAAAGTCATCATTACTAAGAGCACAACGAATAAAAGAACATTATAATTTATCGAGTAAAATTACCACACAGAAAACCAGCCTTAGCAAAGATAACTTAGCAAAAAATAAAATTTTAGTTAATAGTTCTGATTTATTAAAAATAATAGAAAAAGAATACCAATTTACCCAAGAAATGAATAACCATATAAAAATAATCGCTGAAATAGACGCCCAAATGAAGACTAACTCTCAATTACTAGCACTTTACAAGTCACCAATAATAAAATAAGTAAAATCGACTTATTATTCAATCAATTAAAATATTTGCATTGGCTAGAACAAATCCAAACACAAATATCACACACATGTAAATAAATAATCATAAACATCGATTTATTATATTAACTAACCTAAAAACAACCCAAAATAGCATTAATTGATAATTAAGGATCTCTCATGCACATAGACACCATCAATAGAAATGTAAGCAATCCCATCTTTAAAAAAAACATAGCATTAGAAATAGCGGAAAATTATTTCCCAATAATTAAGAAAATACGTAATACTAGATTGAATAATTTCATTCATTTATTTAGTTTTAACAAAAAAAACAAAGTAAATATGGATTCAAAGTTTTACTTAGAGTTAAAAAAAATAGAAACCAAAAAAAATGAGAATAACTCACGATTAAAAGTCGAATTAAATCAAAATAAAATAATATCATTAGAAAATGAACTACTTAAAAAGTCGTTTGAAATATCCCCAACAGTAAAAAACACTAAAGATGAAATTAATAGAAAAATAAGTAACGCATTAAAAATAGACAAGCCCTATGTAGAAGAATTAGTCAACAATAAAATAATTAAAGAACAGAATGACCTAATAGACCATTACACATACCATATTAAAAATATAGAATTAATTGAAACTAAAGAACAATTAAAAAATGATATATACAAATTAAAATTAGAGATAAAAAACGAGTCAAAAATAAGAGGGATTTATTATCTTGAAAAAAAACATGAAATATTAGAGTCATCATATAAAGAGATAGAAAATACATTTGGGGTGGAAGACCAAAATGAAAATTTAAAATCATTAATTAATTTACAATTAATCATTAAAAATTTATTAATTAAAGAATTAGATGATATTAAAAACAAAATTCATAATATAACGTTAAATAACTATAATAAAAAATCCATTAACCCCAAAAAAAGTCAAATATCGAAAAAATTAATGGAAGAAAAAAACAGCGTAACCCCAGAAGAGTCAATAATTAAAAAAAATTTAATTATCTGTGATGAAGATGGTACCCCTATTTATCATGATGAGGACCATAACTTTGATTTTGATGACGAATTAACTTTTTTAGCGAAGCCCGAAACCAATGAAATGGAAGATTCGTCATTAGTTAAAACACTAAGACTCGAAAATAGAGAATTAAAAAACTCGCTAGAGGAGTTAAGCAATAACTATTTCACTCTGCTTGATAAATTCCATCATAGGTCACACGAATACATTCTAAATACAATAACTCTTACTGACGTACCTCTAGATGATTTATCTACAAATGAAGAAACTATCGTCAAGCAGCCAAGTGAAATTAAACAAAAAACAATAGATAGTAAAGAGAACGTCACGGCAAAAAATACACAGAACAATCGTAGTTTAATGCAGAAAAAAACAGTTGTGAATTATTCACATTCCCATAACAGTCAATGTCTGGCTGCTGGCATCACCATATCCAGCACACCAGAACAATTGCAACAAAAACAAATAGAATTAAAAGCGAAAAATACAATAAAAATATCTGGCCGAAATAGAACGTAATATTAACGATACAAGTTGCAGAGACAGAAATGCCTCTGCAACTTTTCAATAAACCACTAATTCAATAACTTACCAATCGCCGTTTCTAATTTCGCCATGCCGCTATTAATTTCTTCCTCGGAAATAATCAGTGAAGGCGTAAAACGTAAAACATTGGTGCCGGCATTGAGCATCATCAGACCTTCTACTGCACTGGCTTGCAGGATATCTTTCGAGCGATCCAATAGTTTGCCATCTAATTCAGCGCCAATTAATAACCCCATTCCTCTGATCTCAGAGAAAATGTGATATTTATCATTCAGTTTATTTAAATGAGCGACAAATAATTCACGACGCTTTTCGACACCATTTAATACTTCCTCAGTATTAATAATATCAAACGCCGCATTACCAACTGCACACGCTAAGGGATTGCCACCATAGGTGGTACCGTGCGCACCCACTTCCATGGTTTTTGCCACTTCTTCAGTGGTGATCATTGCACTAATAGGGAAACCGCCACCCAATGCTTTTGCCGTGGTTAAAATATCAGGCACAATATTGTAATGCATATAAGAAAATAATTTACCTGTACGGCCCATACCGCTTTGTACTTCATCAAAAATCAACAAGGCATTATTTTCATCACACAGCTTACGAACTCCTTGCAGAAATTTCGCTGTTGCTGCGGTGACGCCACCTTCACCTTGTACTGGCTCAAGAACAACTGCGCAGGTATTTTCATCAATGACCGCTTTGACAGCATCAAGGTCATTAAATGGCACATGAATAATATCCGCAGGTTTTGGCCCAAAACCATCCGCATATTTTGCTTGCCCACCGACCGAAACAGTAAATAATGTGCGTCCGTGGAAAGCTTGTTTGAAAGCGATAATCTTAGTTTTATAGGGGCTGTATTTAGTAATAGCGTAGCGGCGTGCTAATTTAAACGCAGCTTCGTTAGCTTCTGAGCCGGAATTCACAAAAAATGCGCGGTCAGCAAATGTCGCATTCGTGAGCTTTTGTGCTAACTTTAGCGCCTGCTCGTTAGTGAAAATATTACTGACATGCCATAGCTTTTCGCTTTGTTCACGCACCGCAGCCACCAAACTAGGGTGGCAATGCCCCAAAGCAAGAACAGCGATCCCACCAGCAAAATCAATATATTCTTTACCTTGCTGATCCCAAACGCGGCTACCTTCGCCTTTAACTGGAATAAATTCCGCTGGCGAAAAAATAGGTAACATAACTTGATCAAAAGTTTGCCGATTTACTATTGGTTGCTCAGACATACCCCTCACCTGCTCTTATTTAATGCAATTATGAAAATATAAGCATTAAATATGAATAAAAAATCAAAAAAGAGCAATAGCAAAGGGCATAATATGCATAATTAATTTTTTCTGAATACGATTGCTAAATTAATATTTTAGAAAATTGTTTAGTAATTCATGGCCTTGTTCACTCAGAATACTTTCAGGATGGAACTGAACACCTTCTATAGGCAAGGTTTTGTGCCGTATTGCCATGATTTCATCAACATCGCCATTATTCAGTGACCATGCGGATACATCAAAAGAAACAGGGAGTGTCTCTGCTGCAATCACTAACGAGTGATAGCGTGTCACTGTTAAGGGACGATTTAAGCCTTTGAATACACCTTGATGATTATGGTGGATAGCAGAGGTTTTACCGTGCATAACTTCTCGTGCTTTGACGACTGATGCACCAAATGCTTGCCCAATCGCTTGATGCCCTAAGCAAATGCCTAAAATGGGCAGTTTACCTGCAAAATATTTTATCGCCTCAAGGGAGATGCCAGCCTCATCCGGTGTACATGGCCCAGGTGAAATCACAAGATGTGTAGGCGAAAGCTGTTCAATTTCTTCGATGGTAATTTCATCATTACGTTTTACTACAACTTCAGCCCCTAACTCACAAAAGTATTGGTATAAGTTGTAAGTAAATGAATCGTAATTATCAATAAGTAGAAGCATATTAGCCTATCCGACTGATTTTTATCATTATATATTATTTTCTTATGCATGTTTTTATCGTGTTGGCAATCAGAACGATGATTAAAACACCATAAAAATAATAAGGGCGGCTATCATAGCACAGCCAAAGCAGGAAAATAGCCTATTTAAGTCAATGATTGTTTTTTCTCAGAGAAAATTTCCATATAAAAATCATGGAATTATATTTACATCCCTATAACAAAGCTGTATTTCGGTTAAGAATTACTTTAAATACAATGAAATAAAAGGCTGTTAAAAAGTAGCAAGCACTGACACATTTTAACTAACATAGTTAATGAAGAAAAACTCAAAGAGGAAGGAAAAGCGTTTTTTAAGAAAAGTGGGCACGTTAAAACAACCTACCCACAGTATTCGACACGACAGCTTTTAATGACTATCGTTTTTAATCACTACGGTTTTTTAATCACTTCAGCAGAAATAATTGTAACCGGTTCAACTGGGACATTTTGATATGGCCCTACGTTTTCCGTTTTTACTTTAGAGATTTTATCTGCAACATCCATCCCTTTTACCACTTTACCAAACACAGCATAACCAAAGTCACGTTGGCCGTGGTCTAAGAAAGCGTTATCAGCAACATTAATAAAGAATTGGCTCGTTGCGCTGTCTTTATTTGCAGTACGCGCCATAGAAATAGTACCGCGTAAATTACGTAAACCGTTATCCGCTTCATTTTTGATTGGAGCGCGGGTTTGTTTTTGCTGTAAATCTTTATTAAAGCCACCACCTTGAATCATAAAACCTGGGATTACACGGTGGAAAGTGGTTCCGTTGTAATAACCTTCATTAACATACTGAACGAAATTTTCTGTCGTAACAGGGGCTTTTTTACTATTCAGTTCTAATTCGATATCACCCGCCGACGTGACTAATTTAACATAAGTCTCACCCGCAGATAATGCAAGAGAAGATGCGCTCATTGCGCAGATGGCCAAAAGTGGCACAAAAATTCGTTTTAACATGTAAGGTCCCTTTCGTTATAGCTCATTACAACTGCAATCAAGCAATTCTAGAGTGAAGCCAACAAGAATGCTGAAGATTTACCTATATTTACGCCAAAAAATAAAAACACACCAAATGCGCTAAATTCTAGACCAATTTTAGTGAAAAACGTCATTAATAATGGTTATTTTTCTATTATTACAATTTCGCAGACTACAACACACAAAAAATAATACCTGACACCAAGGGAAAAGCGGTTAAGAGGATATTTCGAGTTGTCGGGAAGCGCTAAGCAAAGCTATAATCCTCGAGCCTTTTGAGGCTAACTCAGGGAGAAAGACAAATGGCAATTAAAAATCATAACTACCAGATGGCAAAATTTGTCATCAGTGCACCCGATATCCGTCATCTACCTAAAGATACCGGAATTGAGGTGGCTTTTGCTGGCCGTTCTAATGCGGGGAAATCCAGTGCGTTAAACGCATTAACACAGCAAAAAAGCTTAGCACGCACCAGTAAAACACCAGGAAGAACTCAGCTAATCAACCTATTTGAAGTTGAGGAAGGCGTTCGCCTTGTTGACCTTCCAGGTTATGGTTATGCCGAAGTTCCTGAAGAAATGAAACGTAAGTGGCAACAAGCACTCGGGGAATATCTCCAAAAACGCGAATGCATTAAGGGGCTTGTTGTATTAATGGATATCCGTCATCCATTAAAAGACCTCGATATGCAAATGATTGAGTGGTCTGTCGCAATGAATGTGCCAGTTCTGGTTTTACTCACTAAAGCAGACAAATTGGCTTCTGGAGCAAGAAAGAAACAGTTAATAGAAGTGCGTCAAGCACTTGCTCCACTTGAAGGGGATATTGAAGTCGAATACTTTTCAGCACTGAAAAAGATTGGTGTCGATAAACTCCGCATTAAGCTAGATAGTTGGTATAACACACCGGCTTGATTTCTTTAGTAGTGAGCCAGAAATGGTTCATTACACCCTCATACCTTCTAATTCACTGAATTTTAGATAAAAAAATGCTCCAGTCAAATACTTGACTGGAGCAGCTAATATTCAGCTAAATCCGATTACGTGAAGTAAAAGGTCTGAAAGATAGAACATCTTACCTCTGTACCCTACACCTATTAATGTACTTTATTTTTCGCTCGAAAAAAAGCCTTTTTGTAATTTTTTTTCAAAGCTGTCTACGATTCAGCATGATAATACGAATGAAATAAGACAAAAAACGGATTTTAATTACATATTTATGAGATATATGTCGCATAAAAATGTTAATCATATCCTCAAATTTCATCATGAAATAATTGATTTATTACAGAATTATATTAAATTTCTAGTTAATAATTTCAAATGCATAATTATCTGTTATGTATTCGCTTAAACATAAAAAAACCCCCAATAACGTATTGGAGGTTTTGTAGATTCAATATTGTTAAAAATTAATGGGCTTCATCCCAGTTATCGCCTATCCCCACATCCACTTTTAATGGTACATCCAATTTCATGCTTTGTTCCATTAACAATTGGACCTGAGCTTGGACACGCTCTAACTCAGATTCTTTCACTTCAAAAACCAATTCATCATGAACTTGCATTAGCATATCTGCATGTGGCTTTTCGGTTTGCAACCAATTATCAACAGCAATCATGGCTTTTTTAATGATATCCGCTGCAGTTCCTTGCATTGGTGCGTTGATCGCTTCGCGTTCCGCGGCTTTACGGCGCATCCCATTACTGGACTTAATATCTGCCAGATATAAACGGCGACCTTCGAGGGTCTCTACATAACCTTGCTCAGACGCCTGCAAGCGTGTGTTTTCCATATAACGTAATACACCAGGGTAACGTTCAAAGTAAAGATCCATATAGCGCTGCGCCTCACCACGAGGGATCCCTAATTGACGCGCTAAACCAAACGCACTCATGCCATAGATAAGCCCGAAGTTAATCGCTTTGGCACTACGGCGTTGGTCACTAGTGACTTGTTCCAGTGGTACACCAAAGACTTCAGCGGCTGTTGCTTTATGGATATCTTTCCCTTCCGCAAACGCAGTTAATAGGCCTTTATCTTGGGATAAATGCGCCATAATACGCAATTCAATTTGCGAGTAATCCGCCGCCATCACTTTATAGCCATCACGAGCAATAAAGGCTTGGCGGATCCGGCGCCCCTCTTCAGTTCTAACAGGGATATTTTGTAAGTTAGGATCTCGAGAAGACAAACGCCCTGTTGCTGTGACGGCTTGGTGGTAAGAAGTATGAACGCGCTGAGTACGCGAGTTAATCATTAGCGGCAGTTTATCCGTATACGTGGATTTTAATTTGGCTAAACTACGGTGCTCGAGCAACAATTTTGGCAATGCATGATTCAGCGCCAATTCCTCAAGCACTTCTTCATTAGTCGACGCTGCCCCACTTGGTGTTTTCTTTATCACCGGCAATTGCAATTTTTCGAATAAGATAGTTTGCAATTGTTTTGGCGAAGCGAGGTTAAACTCTTCCCCTGCAAGCTCGAAAGCCTCTTTTTCCAGCTCAGCTAAACGAGCGGTAATCACCTTTGACTGCGCTGCAAGTACGTTTGCGTCAATTAAAACACCTTTGCGTTCCATGCGGACTAACACAGGCACAAGTGGCATTTCAATATTTTGGAAAATATGATTAAGCGTTGGCTCAGCTTCTAATTGTGGGTATAACGCTTGGTGCAGTAATAACGTGACATCCGCATCTTCCGCGGCATAATTAGCTGCTTCTTCTAAGGCGATTTGATTAAATGTCAGCTGTTTTTTACCTTTACCCGCGATTTCTTCAAAGCTCACAGTTTTGTGGTTCAAATGGCGATCGGCCAAGCTGTCCATATCATGGCGCCCCATTCCCGCAACACTATTTAACACATACGATTCCAGCATGGTGTCATAGCCAATACCTTTTAATTCAATGCCGTAGTTTTCAAGAACTTCTGCATCATATTTCAAGTTCTGGCCAATTTTGAGAATTTTTTCACTCTCAAGCAAAGGTTTCATAACTTCCAAAACCTCTTCCAGAGGGAGTTGTACTGGCGCATCAAGGTAATCGTGACCTAATGGCAAATAAGCGGCATGCCCTGGCTCAATTGCAAATGACATGCCCACTAAACGGGCTTCTTGGGTATCTAAGCTATCGGTTTCAGTATCAAAAGCAAATAACGATGCCTTGCTCAGTTTTTCAACCCAGCGCTCTAAATCCGCTTTTTCTAAAATCGTTTGGTAATTTTCAGCACTCAATGTTGGTGCTGTTGGGATTGATGGCTTGGCAGCTGACGTTGCTGGCGTTGGGCTCACTTTTGTACTTGTGCCTTTCCCCTCCATCCAAGTCCCATTTTCAACATCCGTTAACCAACGTTTAAATTCATAACGGCTGAATAATTGATGTAGTTTATCCACATCTGGCTGAACAACTTGTAATTCTTCACAGGTTTTTTCCAGCTCAACATCCGTTTTAATTGTCGCTAATTGATATGATAAAAAAGCAACATCACGGTTTTCAGCCATTTTAGGGGCTAAGGTTTTAGAGCCTCTAAAACCTAATGGAGCGATAGCTTCAAGGTCATTATAAATTGCTTCTAAGCTACCAATGCCTTGCAGTAAGGCTAGTGCTGTTTTTTCACCAACACCAGGCACGCCAGGAATGTTATCTGACGAATCCCCCATTAAGGCTAAAAAGTCGATAATAAGCTCAGGAGGCACACCGTATTTTTCTTTGACTTCATCAGGCCCTAGAATAGTATTATTCATGGTATTGATGAGCGTAATATTAGGCTCAACTAATTGCGCCATATCTTTATCGCCCGTACTGATTAACACTGGCATACCTTTTCGGCTTGCTTCACAAGCTAATGTCCCGATGACGTCATCGGCTTCCACCCCTGAAACAACAAGTAAAGGTAACCCCATCGCTTCCACCATTTCATGCAATGGAGCGATTTGAGCGCGCAAGTCATCAGGCATAGGTGGGCGATGAGACTTATAGCTTTCGAACAATTCATCACGAAATGTTTTTCCCTTCGCATCAAAGACAACCGCTACATGGCTAGGTTTATACTGCATAATTAAACTGCGTAGCATATTAAGCACGCCATACATTGCCCCTGTAGGCTCACCAGCACTATTGGTCAGTGGAGGGAATGCATGATAAGCACGGTATAGGTAAGAGGAACCATCAACCAAAATAAGGGGGTTTTCTGCAATCTGAGCCATAATCTGTCATCATCTTTTAGTCAGGAACGAATACTAATAGGATGCCATAATGTCGCCTCAGATACATCCCAAGTTTTATATTCCGCTTAATCGCATTGTTAAAAGCACATCAAATCATTCACGATTTCAAATACATTATTTATTACGATTAGTTAAAATTATTATTTACAATTAAATTAATCACACCAATGTACTAAATACCTGATTAACATCCTGTGGATAACCTTGTGTGTAAATTTGTGTTACTCAGTAAATTCAATAAGTAATATGAAGATTAACAGTATAAACAGGAAAGTAAAATCAAAGAGTTAGCACAAGATTGAGTAGATTTAATACACCAGAGAGAACGTCTTAGAATTGTGGATATTGATAGGAGAAAAAAGACGATGGTAAATTTACCACCGTCTATTTACGATTATTTTTTACTGACTAAGAAGTTCACAACGTTAGAGAACTCTTTGCCATAATCAGCGGCATTATCAACTGAGATACCGTTATTACGAACTTGGTATTTACCATCAACAAATAATGCAGGAACACCACGCAATTTTAAGTCTTGCGCTGCATTTTGCTGTTTCGCAACGATAGATTTTACAACGAAGCTATTTAAAGCTGCATCATACTCATCACCAGAAATACCCGCTTTGATAAAGGCATTACGAATATCTGCTTTGCTGTTGATAGTTTGCGTTTTTTGGATACCTTCAAACAGAATAGGCGTCACTTTGTCTTCTGCTTTCAGGACAATCGCAACGGCCCAAGCTTGGGTTAAATCAGCACCTAAAGGACCAAGAAAATCAACGTGATAACGTTCCATTTTCACGCCTTCTGGCAAGTTTTTCTCTACGGTTTGAGGCACTTTATACACACTCTCAAATTGATAGCAGTGTGGGCAATAAAATGAGAAGAACTCCAGAACTTGCGGTAAATTTGGTACAGCTTTAACATCAGTATACTCTTTACCTTCCGTGTAGTTTGCCGCTGCAGCACTAAAAGACATGGCAATACCAAGCAAAGCCAACATAATTTTTTTCATAGACTACATTCTCCAAAAACAAAAACTTAAAAGTTAAAACTGAGGGGTTAACTGCAAAGGGGCGTCTTGCAACCGTTCAATCTGTTGATTAAATTCGAGCGATTGTTTTTGCCAAAAATCATCAGCTTGTAGCCAAGAAAATGCTCGAGGAAATGCAGGGTCTTGCCAACGGCGGATAATCCACCCGAGATAATGTACCATGCGCATTGCTCTAAGAGGTTCAATAAGCTTCAGCTGTTTTACATCAAAATCACAAAACTCATTATACGTTTCTAATAACGTATCCAATTGAATGACTTGTTCTTGGCGAGAGCCATTAAGTAGCATCCAAAGGTCTTGGATTGCAGGCCCGTTTCGGGCGTCATCAAAATCCACCAGCCAAGCTTCATCGCGCCATAGAATATTGCCTGGGTGGCAATCACCTTGTAGACGAATAGATGAAATTGAGCTAGGCCACTGCAATTTTACTTGTGCAATCAATGCATCTAAAGACGTTATAAATTGGGACTTATAACGTTCTGCAATTAAAGGGCTCGATGCTATCACTTGTCGAGGTTGTGCCAAATATTCATCAAGGCCTATTGTCGGACGAAATGCAAAATTTTTACGCTGACCAATTTGGTGTATACGCCCTAATAAGTGGCCGACACTTTCTAATTGAAACAAGTTATCTGTTTCATATTGTCTGCCACCGACACTCGGAAAAATTGCAAATATAAACCCACCAAATTCCAATACCGTTTGCCCTGCAAATTCAAGAGGTGCAGCTACAGATAACCCTTCATCTCGTAGCTCTAAAGTGAAATCATGTTCTTCTTGAATTTGCGAACGATTCCAACGCTCGGGACGATAAAATTTAACCACAAAGCGTTGCCGATTTTCGTCTTGGAACTGATAAACTCGATTTTCGTAGCTATTTAATTCAAGCAGCCCAGATTCGGGATAAACCCCAACTTCCATTAAGGCGTCTAAAATTAAGTCGGGGGAAATTCCACTAAAATGGAAATTCGAATGTTCTATTTGATCCATCACGTTTTAATCTTTAATAATGCCACGGGCACGCAAAATAGCGGTTTTAAAGTCATCTTCATAATCTTTTTTTAAACCAGGGATCGCTTCATTGCTGTCCGAGCCACGCATTTTTAAATGATAAATCAGCACATCATCTGTTAACTCAGATAAACTGCCTTTAAAACCCGCTTCGTCAGCCAGTTTTTGCAATAATTCTACTAAGTTTAAATCTGAATTATCTTTCCAGACAGGGTGCAGAAGCTCAATAACTTCATTTAAGCGATGGCATTTCATGTTTATTCCTTTATCACGAATATTCGATACAAGTTACCAATAATCATACAAGAGAAAAAGCGAACTGTTGTCAATCTACGTAAAGTTTAACTGCAATACGCGGGAATATTCATTGATTTTATAGCAAAATAGAATAAATTTTAGTAATTACTATACTCGAAAGTGTTTTCTACGAATGTTGAAACATTTTCTTGAAGATATTCAAGGATATTGAACATGTCATTTCGTCAGTCAATAACCGGTGTCATACTTGCAGGCGGCCGAGGAAGCAGGATGGGTGGGCAAGATAAAGGCTTAGTTCCTTTACTCAGTAAACCACTCTACCAGTATATTTTAGCGCGTTTAAGCCCCCAAGTGGGCCAAGTCATTATCAATGCAAACCGCAATCAAGCGCGTTATCGAGAAAGCCAGTTGACCGTTATTTCTGATTTAAATAGTGATTTTTCTGGTCCACTCGCTGGAATGCAAGCTGCACTACACTATGCTAAGACAGAGTGGTTGCTATTTGTACCTTGTGACGTTCCTGATTTTCCACTTAATTTAGCTAAAAAAATGTTTAGTGAGAAAGGCACTCACCTTGCCTGCTATGCACAAGATAATGAGCGAGAGCATCCAACATTCGCTTTACTACACAACTCGCTTAAAACTCGCCTTGATGATTACCTTGCAAGAGGCGATCGCAAACTGATGCTATTTATGCGTGAAATCGACGCAAAAGGTATCATTTTCACGTCAGAGTCTGACACGTTTATTAATTTAAATACTCCGGAAGATAGCCGTCTATGGGAGCGGCAACGAAAATAGCCATGAATCAGAATACTCTACCTCTACTTGGCATTACCGCTTATAGCGGCACTGGCAAAACAACATTATTAAAAAAAGTGATCCCGTTACTTCGCAAACGTAATGTTCGCGTTGGTTTAATTAAACATACCCACCATGATATGGAAGTGGATAAACCGGGCAAAGACAGCTTTGAATTACGTAAGGCAGGTGCAGACCAAACGCTCGTTGCTAGTGAAAAACGTTGGGCGTTAATGACCGAAACCCCCGACGCTAATGAAATGGATCTACGCTATTTAGCCAGCCGTTTCGATCCAGCTTCGTTGGACTTGATCCTCGTTGAAGGGTTTAAACATGAGCCGATCGATAAAATCGCATTATTTCGTGCTGAAGTTGGCAAACCCCTCAATGAGTTAATCGATAACTATGTCGTTGCCATTGCCAGTAATGAAATCATTGAGACTCATGTGCCGCAATTAGATATCAATAACCCAGAGCAAATCGCTGATTACATTGTGTCTTGGTGGCAAAAAACAATCAAATAGGCACTATACTGCCATTCGTCATGTACAAAAGAGATTGGCTGAATTGAGCGTGTTAGTTCACATTTTCATACTTTGCTGTTTGAATAACCCAAAAAGTTTAATTACAGTACATGAAAATTAAGTTATTGGATTGTTACTGCACTTATCACGCAGGCAAAACCTGATTAGTCAATGAATTGTCATTGCGCTATCAGGTTTTTTTCGTTTTAGGGGAAACAAAATGCAGATCGCAAAAATTTTAAACAACAATGTGGTCGTTGCCCTAAATGAACAGCAGCAAGAAATTGTCGTTATGGGACGTGGGCTCGCCTTTCAAATGAAAGTTAATGACTTTGTCGATACTAAAAAAATAGAAAAAGTCTTTGAGTTACGTAGCCATGAATTAACAAGTCGGCTAAGTGAACTGTTGAGCCAAATACCAATTTCTGTCATGAAAGTCTGTGACAAGATAATTGAAAATGCGAAAAGTAAACTTGGCAATCTGCATGAAAGCTTATATATCGTTTTAACGGATCACTGCAATTATGCGATTGAAAGGCAGCAAAAAGGCCTAGCTATCACTAATACCATGTTATGGGAAATTCAACGGCTTTACCCAAAAGAGTACCAGTTGGGGTTAGAGTCATTGGCATTGATTAAACAAGATTTAGAGATTGAGTTACCCATCGATGAAGCTGGGTTTATCGCGTTACATTTCGTCAATGCACAGTTGACGGGTGAGATGCCAATTGTCATGGAAACGATGGCAATCATGAATGAAATCATGAACATCGTAAAATATTACCTTCAAATTGAATATCATGAAGACACGCTAAGTTACCAGCGATTTGTAACTCATTTGAAGTTTTTCACCCATCGAATGATGAGTAATGAGCCAGTTCCTAATGACGATATTGCGATGCATCTTGTCATCAAAGAAAATTATTCAACTTCTTGGAAATGTGCTGAAAAAGTCAGTACTTTTTTAGCTAAGAAATACCAACGCGACTTAACAGATGAAGAACGAATGTATTTAACAATTCATATAGAGCGAATTAGGAAAGAAAAATCGTCACATAAGTGACGCGAAGTAAGCCGAAAAACTATTTATTGATACAAACTGATAAAAACCGATGGATTGCTACTGCCCGTTGGCAGGCAAAACCTGATTTTCACTACTAGCCTTATTCGTGCTGGTGGTGAGTCAGGTTTTTTTTTGCTTATTTATCAATAGTAACGTGGCTTCTATTGTTCAGGTAATAAAGGAAATCAATATGAAATATCAAGCTTTGGCGGAGCAAATTATCGAAAACGTTGGAGGAAAAGATAACGTTGTCGATTTAATACATTGCGCGACACGCCTACGCTTTAAACTGAAAGAAAGTAAAAAAGCCAATGCAGAGCAATTAAAACAAAGTCCAGAGGTTATTACCGTAGTTGAAAGCGGCGGTCAATTTCAAGTCGTCATCGGTAACCACGTTAACGAGGTTTTTAACGCAGTTAATCAGTTAATTGATACAACTTCAAACTCAATAAATCAGCCCCAAAAAGCGGAAAAAAAAGTGGTAAAACAAGATAAAGAAAGCCTACTAGGCTACTTTATTGATATTGTCTCCAGCATCTTTACGCCTATTTTAGGCATCATGGCCGCTTCAGGTATTTTAAAAGGGTTACTTTCATTAGCAGACGCATTAGGTTGGCTATCCACAAGCAGTGGCACTTATCAAATCTGGTTTGCAGCAAGTGACTCTTTATTCTATTTTTTCCCACTGGTACTCGGCTACACCGCAGGGAAAAAATTTGGTGGAAGCCCATTTGTTACCATGACGATTGGTGGTGCACTCATTCACCCAATGATGATTACCGCTTTTCAGCAAAGTCTCGTTGCGGGTTCCACACCTGAATATTTTTTGGGGATCCCTGTCACCTTTATTAACTATGCAGCATCTGTCATTCCGATTATTTTTGCCTCTTGGTTAAGCTGCCTGCTTGAAAAGCGACTAAACCAAATTTTACCTTCTGCAATGAAGAATTTTATTGCACCTTTTCTGTGCTTACTCATTATTGTTCCACTCACCTTCCTTGTTATTGGGCCTTTAGCAACATGGATAAGCATGTTAATTGCGGAGAGTTTCCAAACTATTTATAACTTTGCCCCAGTTATCGCAGGTGCTTTCATGGGAGCCGTTTGGCAAATATGCGTTATTTTCGGCTTACATTGGGGAATTGTCCCTATTGCTATTAATAATTTAAGTGCCCTAGGGCACGATGCGCTATTCCCTTTATTACTTCCTGCTGTAGCTGGGCAAATTGGCGCCACTTTAGGTGTTCTATTAGCAACAAAAAATGCAAAAATGAAAATTATGGCAGGCTCTTCCGTCACAGCTGGCTTATTTGGTATCACTGAGCCTGCTGTCTACGGTGTGACTCTTCCTCTGCGCCGACCTTTTATTTTTGGCTGTATTGGTGGTGGTATTGGTGGCGCAATTGTTGGCTATAGCCAAACTCTGACATTCTCATTTGGGTTGATTAATATTTTCACTTTTGCACAAATCATCCCAGAACATGGTGTTGATAATACTGTTTGGGGAGCCATTATTGGTACAACGCTCTCTTTCTTATTTGCCGCTATTGCAACCCGTTTCTTTGGTATTAAAAAGGAAGCGATATCCCCTGAAATATCGGTTAAAACTGAAATTACTTCGACCCCCAATGACGTTCTTGCCCCATTGAGCGGTGCTGCTATCTCATTAAAAGATACTCCAGATGAAACTTTTGCAAGTGGCTTACTTGGACAAGGCGCGGCCATTATTCCAAATACTGGAGAAGTATATGCGCCATTCGATGGTGAAGTGAGCTCATTATTTAAAACTGGCCATGCATTAGGGCTGTTGAGTCAAAGCGGTATTGAACTGCTCATCCATGTGGGGATCGATACTGTGAAATTAGATGGGCTTCATTTTTCACCTCAAATTAAACAAGGTGACGTTTTCAAAACAGGTGATTTATTACTGACATTTGACCGAGAAAAAATTCTCGAGGCTGGGTATGACTTAACAACCCCTGTCATTATTAGCAACAGTGATGATTATACGTCAATCGAGTTCGTTGAGCTTAATAAATCAATTCAAAGCTGTCAGAAATTTATCACCGTTAACCACAAATAAGGAGCTAAGCATGATTAAATTTCCAAATTCATTTTTATGGGGTGGCGCAATCGCAGCCAATCAAGCTGAAGGTGCTTATTTAACTGCGGGTAAAGGGCTCAGCACATCCGATGTTCAACCTCATGGCATATTTGGTTCATTAATTGAAAGAACACAAAATGAGAGTTTTATTAAAGATATTGCCATCGATTTTTATCACCAATATAAAACCGATATCGCACTTTTCGCTGAAATGGGTTTCACCTGCTTACGAACCTCGATTGCATGGAGCCGTATATTTCCACTTGGTGACGAATTAACGGCCAATGAAGAAGGCCTCGCTTTTTATGATAATTTATTTGATGAAATGGCGAAATATAATATTCAACCTGTTATTACCTTATCCCATTATGAAATGCCCTATCACTTAGTGACACAATATGGTGGTTGGGGAAATCGTAAAACAATTGAGTTTTTCGAACGTTATGCACGCACCGTCTTTGAACGTTATAAAAATAAGGTCAAACTATGGCTGACGTTCAATGAGATTAATATGTCACTACATGCACCAATGACTGGTGTAGGCCTACCTGAAAATAGTTCTCCTTCAGAGGTTTACCAAGCGATTCACCACCAACTTGTCGCCAGTGCAAGGGTCACTAAAGCCTGCCATAGCATTATCCCTGATGCTAAAATCGGTAACATGTTATTAGGAGGTCTCGTTTATCCATTAACTTGTAAGCCTGATGATGTGTGGGAAACCATGATAGAGAATCGCAAATGGCTGTTTTTTGGTGATGTACAATGCAGAGGCCAATACCCAGGTTATATGCTGCGTTATTTTAGAGATAACCAAATTAATATTACAATAACAGAAGAAGATAAACGTGACTTACAAAATACCGTGGACTTTATCTCATTCAGTTATTATATGACTGGTTGTATTACCGCAGATAAAGATGAATATGAGAAAAAACGCGGAAATATCCTTAGTATGGTGCCAAACCCTCATTTAGAAAGTTCAGAATGGGGATGGCAAATAGATCCAAAAGGAATTAGAACACTATTAAATTTATTATGGGATAGATACCAAAAACCTTTATTCATTGTCGAAAATGGTCTAGGTGCAGTAGATGAAATAACCTCTGATGGCCATATTAATGATGACTATCGTATTCAATATATTAATGATGACTATCGTATTCAATATATTAATGACCATTT
Organism: Providencia sp. PROV004; assembly: GCF_011045615.1. Classification (NCBI taxonomy): domain Bacteria; kingdom Pseudomonadati; phylum Pseudomonadota; class Gammaproteobacteria; order Enterobacterales; family Morganellaceae; genus Providencia; species Providencia sp. PROV004. The sequence continues at coordinate 327,377 of NZ_CP042859.1, read as the reverse complement.
AGTTCAAATCCATGAAGCTATTGAAGATGGTGTTAATATTATGGGTTATACCAGTTGGGGGCCTATCGATATTGTCAGTGCATCCAATGCAGAGATGTCAAAACGTTATGGATTTATCTATGTTGACCGTGATAACCAAGGTAACGGCTCTCTCGAAAGAAAACGTAAAAAAAGTTTCTATTGGTACCAAGGTATTATCAAGAGCCAAGGAGAATTATTAAATCAATAGAATAAATATCCAAATATAATAATACTTTCTCGGGGTAATTTATTTATCTCGAGAGCCCTTATATTAAAAATAAAGCCGCATGAGCCCATTTTCTATTATTGGGTTAAAGCAAACTATTGCTAATAGGTTATATCGGACATGAATAAAAAATTATTATTCTCTTTGTTATTTTTAACATTGCCTGCTATTGCTAATGAACAACAATGGAATGGAACTGTTTTAGGCTTTGAACCCGCATCTAAAGGAATATTCGGTGATATGTTGGGCATACGTCCTATATTATCCGACCACGGTTTTTCATTTCACAGTAATTATTTGAGCCAAATCGCCTATAATGCAAGGGGCGGTTATAATAATGATAAACATACTGCTTATATAGACCAATTTGCTTTCACATTCACACAAGATCTTGAACGTTGGACAGGTATTCCCGATGCTCGTATCGAAGGAAATATTGTCAATCGTAACCATGAAGACAATCTAACAATTAAGCGCCTGCAAGACCCTCGAGTACCTAATAACGACCTTGCACAAGAAAGCTATGGGGGCGGCTCCGTAACGCGGTTAGGTTGGCTTACTTTTGCTCGCAGTTTTGATGATCGCCGACTAACTTGGCGTATTGGGATGATGAATAAAGTACAAGAGTTTGACCAAATTATCCCTTGTGATTTTCAACTACTTAGCCAATGTGGTGGAAAATCAGCCAACGCCCTGACATGGAGCAATTGGAATATTCATACTTGGGGAACGACCGTTAGCTATAAAATCACCCCTGAGATTACCATCAAAACAGGAATTATGGAGCAGAATCCTCAAGCGACGGATAGAAGCCATGCGTGGAGTTGGTCAACCAAAGGCAGTAAAGGTATTTTATTACCCTTAGAAGTTGAAAATCGCACTTTCGTCAATGGGTTGCCTGGTGCCTATAACTTAGGATTATTATATACCAATGCCAAACAGCATGATCTGTATAAAGATAAAAGCTATAACAACACATGGTTTGTCTATGGTGGAATGAACCAACAATTAACTCGCTATCAAGATGATGAAAATCGAGGTTTAAGTTTATCTGTCAGTGGCAGTTATCATGATGAGCGCAGTAATTTCATGAATTATGTTGTTTCAAGTTCCCTTCGCTACCGCGGGGCATTTGATGCAAGGCCTGAAGACTGGATTGGTCTCGGTATCTCGTATATTGAGCTCAGCGACCACTTTGCGAAAAACCAAAAAATACAAAATGAACAGCTCGGGATCACCAATTATAATGACCCGTTATATCACCCTATTACTTCAAACGCGTTAAATGCAGAACTCTATTATCGTTTTAAACCTGTTTATTGGCTGGAACTCCAACCAAGTGTGCAATATTGGCATCAACCAGGCGGTGTCCAGAAAACATCGGATGCATGGGTTTTGGGATTAAAAACGGTTTTAACGTTTTAAATAATATTACTGTGTATTTATCGGTATTGATAAAGGGAATTTTCCATTCCCTTTATCGCCAATTAACATATTAATTAGCATTCAGCTCATTGTTTTTTTACTATAGCTAAATTATCTTTGCTGTTTTTCTCACTCAATAACATTAAGCAGACAACTTCATGACCCGCACTCAGCGCCTACTCACGTTATTACAGATACTCAAAGAGAATCGCTATCCTATTACCGCTGAAGCACTTTCATCACAACTGCAAGTCAGCGTGCGTTCTATCTATCGAGATATTGAATCCCTACGAGACCAAGGTGCTGAAATTGTCGGGGAAGCCGGTATTGGCTACCAATTAAAAACGGGTCTATTACTACCGCCTTTAGCTTTCGATGAAAATGAACTTGAAGCCTTAATATTAGGTTTACGTTGGGTAAAAAGTAATGCAGATAGTGAACTAAAAAACTCCGCAATACGGGCGATAAGTAAGATTAACTCCGTGGTGGCAGGTCATTCACAGAAAATTCTAAATCAAAATACCTTATTTGCTCCTACCACACATTTCTATGAAATTAACGATATCATCGTTAAAGACTTACGTTTAAGTTTACGAGAAGAATGCAAAGCCAAAATGACTTATCTTGATGGACAAAACCAGCCTAGTGAACGAATTATTTGGCCAATTGCAATTGGTTATATGAAAGATTCACAAGTACTGGCTGCTTGGTGTGAATTACGGAAAAGTTATCGCCATTTTCGTTTAGACCGCATTCAATCTTATTGTGCTCTTACTGACAAACTCCCTTATCCAAAAAACTACCTGCTAGAACGCTGGCAAAAAGAAGTATTGTGCGTCTCTCCTGACAATTTCTGACACTCAACTCCCTTATAGTAAGTGCTCAACTTCATATAAGGAAATCACCATGAGCGAACTGGTTCTTTTTACTAATTCAATGTCACGTGGCAACACGGTCGACCTACTATTAAAAATTTTAGATGTTCCTTACAAGCGTATTGAATTAGGTTATGGTGCAGATATGCATACGGCTGAATATCTTGCAATTAATCCGATGGCGAAAGTTCCCGCACTTGTTGATGGTGATGCGATTGTGACGGAAACGGCGGCGATTTGTCTCTATCTAGCCGATAAATTTATTGAAAAAGGCTTAGCGCCTGCATTGAATGCCCCTAAACGTGCAGATTATTATCGCTGGTTCCTATTTACTGCAGGGCCCATTGAATCTGCATTCACTATCAATAACTTAGGTATTCGATTAGATGAAGAGCAGCAAAAATCTTCTGGTTTTGGTTCTGTCGAACGCACCATGGCTTGCTTAGAAATCGGCTTAAATAACGCTAAACCGTTTATTTGTGGTGAGCAATTTACCGCAGTGGATGTGTATGTCGGGGCGTTTGTCATGTTTTTAGTCAAATACCAAATCATGGAAACGACTCCTGCGATGAAAAAATACCTTGATAGCTTAGCAGTCATTCCTGCGATTGCAGAGCTGTTGGCAAAATAATACAAAAAAAGCTAAGTTCAGATGAACTTAGCTTTTAATTTTAGATAACCAATGCTTAACGCATTGTCACAAATTCTTCTGCCGCTGTTGGGTGAATAGCCACCGTATTATCAAAGTCTTTTTTGGTTGCACCCATTTTTAATGCAACCGCAAAACCTTGTAGGATTTCATCCATTCCGAAACCAATACCATGGATGCCAACGATTTTTTCATCTTCACCAACACAAACTAATTTCATACGGCAAGGTTGACGGTGTGAAGTGACGGCGGTATACATTGCAGTGAAAGATGATTTATAACATTTCACTTTATCAGCACCATATTTTTCAATCGCTTCAGGTTCAGTTAAACCAACAGTGCCAATTGGTGGGTGCGAGAATACCACCGTTGGGATATTACTGTAATCTAAGTGTTCATCCGGTTTATTATTAAATAAACGTTCAGATAAACGACGACCAGCCGCAACCGCTACAGGAGTTAACTCAACCGCGCCAGTGTTATCACCAACCGCATAAACACCCGGCACATTGGTGTTCTGGTATTTATCAACCTTGATATAGCCTTTTTCATTCAGTGCGACGCCTGTTGCTTCAATATTCAGGTTATCTGTCATTGGTTCACGACCAATAGCCCAAATTAATGCATCGACCGTTTGTTCTTGGCCATTTTCCAGTTTTAATGTTAGTGAGCCATCTGCATTTTTCACGACTTCTTTTGGAATTGATTCCGTATGCAGTTTAGGGCCTTCGGTATTCATGACTTCCACTAATGTTTCGACAATCAGCGGGTCAAATGAGCGCAGCGGGGCGTGTTTGCGCACAAATAAATGCGCCTCTGCACCTAAACCATTTAATACACCGGCGAGTTCAACGGCAATATAACCGGCACCCACAACCGCAACACGTTTTGGTAATGCTTCAAGTTCAAAGAAACCGTCAGAAGTCATACCATATTCTGCACCTGGGATAGCAGGGATCACTGGGCGGCCACCCGTCGCAATCAAAATATGGTCTGCGGTGTAGGTTTCACCATTTACTTCAACAGTGTGTGCATCAATAAAACGCGCAAAACCATTGATGACATCAACTTTATTATTACCTAAGACACGGTCATAAGACTGGTGAATGCGGTCAATATAAGCAGTACGACTATCAATAAGTGTTTTCCAATCAAAACGATTAATTGTCGCATCAAAACCATAATCAGGACCATAATTGCGAATAGCTTCTGAGATTTGTGCTGCATGCCACATCACCTTTTTCGGTACGCAGCCCACGTTAACACAAGTCCCACCTAATGCTTTCGCCTCAATTAAGGCACATTTTTGCCCATACATTGCTGCACGGTTCATCGACGCAATACCACCGCTTCCGCCACCAATTGCGATATAGTCGTAATGTTTGCTCATAATTTGGTTATTCCCATTGATTGAATGATTTATGAATGCATTTTCTCGCATCATGCTATTGATTGTCATGGCATAAATAGCGCTTTACGATAGATAACACCTGTTAATTTAATCGGTATTACCTATCAAAAATACAGTTTACTCTGGAACAATCCACTCAACTAACGTATGTCCAGTCCCTTCAGGGACGAGTGTTTTGTGTAACCACGGCAGCACATTCTTCATTTGCTGCTCAAGTTTCCAAGGTGGGTTGATAACAATCATACCGGATGCCGTCATTCCACGTTGATCGCTATCAGGACGTACCGCCAATTCAATTTGTAGTATTTTTCGAATGCCTGTTGCTTCTAATTGATTGACCATACGCTTAATTTGTTGACGCAATACAACAGGATACCAAATTGCATATGTTCCTGTTGCAAAGCGTTTATAGCCTTCCACCACCCCTTTCACGACCGCTTCATAATCCGTCTTCATCTCATAAGGTGGGTCCATTAGCGCAAAGCCACGTCGACTCTGTGGGGGTAATTTAGATTTCAGTTGTTGATAACCATCTTCTCTGAAAACCTGCGCGCGGTTATCCCGTGAAAATTCCGTACGTAATAATGGATAATCGCTCGAATGTAATTCAGTTAATACCAGCTTATCGTGTTCACGTAATAAATATTTTGCCAATAATGGTGAACCTGGATAATAGCGTAAACGCCCATTATCATTCAGCTGGCGCACAATATTCATATACGGCAATAATTCCTCAGGTAAATCCGGTTGCTCCCAAATACGCGCAATCCCTTCAAGATATTCACCTGTTTTTTCCGCATGTTCCCCCGTTAATTGGTAACGGCCCGCACCTGAGTGCGTATCTATATACAGAAATGGTTTTTCTTTCTCTTTCAGAGATTCAATGATCAAGCTCTGTACCGTGTGTTTTAGCACATCGGCATGGTTGCCTGCGTGAAAGCTGTGACGATAACTTAACATGTAACGTTTATTTCCTGAGGAAATTCAATATTAGCCACTAAGATGACTATTATTAAATAGGTTCTTTAAAGATAGCCTTTTTGAACAAAAAATAGACCGGATTTATTCTTCCGCCTCATTATAGCTAAATTTAGCAACAAATGTCATAACCATAGTCATGCTAAAATTCACATGACCAGAATGAAAGAAAACGCTATCCTAAACACAAATTTAAAAATAAACAGAGGTAAATTATGAATAAGTTACTTATCACCACCAGCGCTTGTGTTTTATTTTTTGCTAGCTCATCGGCAATGGCAGCAAAAACACAAAACGGCTGCGAAATAAAAAAACAACGCATCGAAGAACAAATCAATTACGCTAAGCAACATGGAAATCAGCATCGAGTAAGAGGCTTAGAAGAAGCATTAGATAATGTGAATCGTTATTGTACGCCGGAATCTTTATACCGTGATAGCCAAAAAGAGGTAGCAGAGAAAACAGAAAAAGTGCAAGAACGTGAAGCTGAATTACAAGAAGAAAAACTAGAGGGCAATGACCGTAGCAAAATTGAAAAGCGCGAGAGAAAATTAGCAGAAGCACAAGCTGAATTAAAAGAGGCCCAAGCTGAGCTGAAAGTTTATAAAGATGCGCTTTAGCCTATCGCCCCTTTTCCTCTGATTAATTAATTAGTTACTTTAACTTTAAACAAACATCCCAATGACTATTTATCTCATAACACAGTCATTGGGATGAATTTATTGGCCAATTTAAGCTATAGTATTGTGCATATCATTCATTTATAGGCATTAAATAGGTCGAAAAGTCAGACAATTTTAGTTGCGGGAAAAGGGGATTAAATGTCGAATACGCAGGAAGAAGAACAAAAAGATACCAATAAACTGAAAGCGACACTGAATAAAAGTATTGATGGCAGTAAAAAAGCATTGACCTTCTCAATGCGAGTTGTGAACTTTATTTGTGCGATTCCTTTTATTGCTCATATCATTCGTACTGCACAACGTTTTAACGACCGAATGGGAAACCAGTTTGGGGCTGCAATTACCTATTTTTCCTTTCTCTCTTTAATTCCTGTTTTAATGTTTTCATTCGCCGCTGCCGGTTTTGTATTAGCCAGCAATCCTGAATTACTTGAAAAATTAGTTCGTGGAATTTCTGCAAATATTACTGACCCTACGCTCGCAAATACATTAGAAAGAACAATCGATACGGCAATACGTCAACGTACGACAGTTGGATTAACCGGGTTAGCTTTAGCCGTATACTCCGGAGTTAATTGGGTTAATAACTTACGCTTGGCTATTTTGGCTCAATCACGTTCTGTATGGGAACGTAATGAAGATGAACATGAAAATATTATTTTCCGCTACATTCGCGACTTCTTTGCTTTAATTGGTCTACTTATTGCCTTAATTGTGACAATTACCCTGACTTCTGTTGCTGGCTCTGCACAGGCGACGATTGTCAGTACGCTTGGGCTAGACGGTATAGAATGGCTAAAACCTGCTTGGACACTGATTGGTTTAACCATATCCATTACAGCCAACTTCCTATTATTTTTATGGATTTTTTGGATCCTACCGCGCATGCAACATCGCCGCAGATCACTATTTAAAGGAACATTGCTGGCGGCCATTGGGTTTGAAATCATAAAATCCATTATGACTTGGATTTTACCTAACCTTGCTTCATCGCCTTCTGGAGCCGCATTTGGTTCAGTCCTTGGGCTAATGGCCTTCTTCTACTTCTTTGCGCGTTTAACTTTATTTTGTGCAGCTTGGATAGCCACTGATGAGCCAAAAGGTTCATTGGATAACGAAATGGTTGAATAGCAGCTTATTGAGGGCGGTGATGTAACCCGCCCTACCACGCTTAAAACTAGCGTTTCATTTCTTCTGCTAACGTTTTAACCAATAAAGACGCTGGCATCTCGCGAGCTTTCGCCACACTCTGCCCCGCCCAATATGCCGCAAACTCATCGCTACCTGACTTCATTGCCGCCGCATTAAGTTGCTTACCAATATCATAAACTAATGGGTAATCAGGTAATTTACTTGTCTCGTAGCCGTTGCCTACTTGAATAAATTGATTAATAATCCCTCTCGCTGGACGCCCTGAAATTGCAGAAGTGAGTTGAGTGTGATCCCCAGTTTGCTGCTTGATCTTAGCTCGGTATCCTGCATTCGCAGCAGATTCAGGACAAAGCAAAAATGCCGTTCCTAATTGCGCGGCGGCAGCACCGCACTCTAAAGCCATATTGATAGCTTGTCCATCCATCATGCCACCAGCTGCAATCACTGGTAAATCAATATATTGAGAGATTAACGTCACTAATTCATAAGTGGTGAGTTCTTCATCTAAAGCTTGCAAATCAAACATGCCTCGATGCCCTCCCGCTTCAATACCTTGTGCAACAACGGCGTCAATTCCAACCAATTCAATTTGTTGTGCTTCGTGCAAATTAGTAGCCGTCGCCATGGTATAGATACCGTGTTGCTTGAATTGCTGTATCACCTCGGTGGATGGAATATTAAAATGAAAACTCACTACTGCAGGTTTTGTTTCGAGTAACATCGATAACATTTCTGAGTTATCTAAAAAAGTTTGATAAATTTCACTGAGATAAGTAGGGGGAGTCTCATTAAATTGGGCGAAATAAGGTGCTAAATACTGGATCCATCCCTGCTCATTAGCGGGATAACGTTTAGCCGGTAAATGGCAGAATAAATTGACATTGAATGCTTTACTTGTCAGTGCTTGCGTTTGAGTAATCAATTGGCGAGCTTGTTCCACTGAATTTGCACCTAAGCCTAGCGAGCCAAGCCCACCAGCCTCTGAGACCGCAGCGGCTAGTGTTGGAGTAGAAACACCCGCCATCGGCGCTTGTATGATGGGATAACGCAAACCTAACCGTTGTAGAAATATATTCGAGTTGTTCATGTTCTTTCCTTTACTTCAATATCCGGGTACATTTTATGTTCTTATATTGAAGATAAACATAGCACCAAATTTATATAAAAAGAAAAAACACTTGCCATCATATGGTCGCCAACTTGTTTCTTTAAGCGCATTTAAAGCGTACATTGAATTGTATAAATATGATTAAGATGGCATGCATCTTCATCTTAATCATTTAATAATGAGATTATTATGCCCCTCCCTATTCAACAGCTCGAAAATTTAACTTGTGGTGTCGTCCTTTACTACCATAATCAAACCAAAAATAGCGTGAATACCTTCTGTGCTAGAGGGGCGGATATTGAAGGTATGCCTCTTACTGTTGATACACCGCTGCGAATTGCCAGTAATACAAAGACATTTACCGCCGCTGCCATTTTACGCCTTACTGAAATGGGAAAACTCAGTATTGATGATGCAATACCTAAATATATTGACCCGCAGTATAATGCACTACTCAGTAGCCAATATAACACTCAAGCTATCACTATCCGCCATTTACTAGAACACAGTAGTGGTCTACTAGACCATGCAGATGGTGACTACCTCAAAGCCGTTCTTAAACAACCTAATTATGTTTGGAGCCGAACCGAACAAATCGAAATGTACATGCGTAAACAGTTTCCAACATTTTCGCCTGCTGAATCCTTTATCTATTCAGATACTGGATATATTTTGCTCGGTGATATTATTGAACGGATTACAGGTAAATCCCTTGGCCTAGCTGTTAGAGAGCTTTTGCATTTCGACACTATTGGTCTTGAAAGTGCCTATTGGGAATCATTAGAACAACCATCCCAAGACTCAGCCCCAAGAGCACGTCAATATTTAGGGAAATGGGATGGAACTCATATTCACGCCTCCATGGATGCCTATGGTGGCGGTGGCTTAGTTATGTCATCGAAACAAATGGCGATATTTTTAGAAGCACTGTTTGAGGGGAATATTTTTTCATCACCGAATACACTAGAGACGATGCTAAGTATGGGGTCTCACGAAGGTGCAGAACACTATCGATTGGGCATTATGGTGAATGTTGTCAATGGCATCACCTTGTATTCCCATTTGGGTTTTTGGGGGTCTGTCGCCTATTACGCACCTGAAGCAAAAACCAGTGCAGCAGGGTTTGTTGATGACAAAGAATCACGAGAAACGCTAATTTGTGTGATTGAATCGCTATTAAGCCAACAACATTAAATTAAAAGATAGCCACTGAATCATTCAATAGCTATCTTCCATATTTCTATTTTTGCCCACTTATTGTGCGGCTGGCTTTTCTGCAACAGGCTTAACAGGAGCCACTTCTGTTGATGCTGGCGCGGCAATTTGCGGCCATAACACCTTGGTAAATTTCTGACGAATTCGTTCTGCATCCATCATTTGCTTATCTTTTGGCTGCGCTAATACAAAAGCGGCTTCTTGAGATAACAACCGACGGGCTTCCATATTTACCTGTTCAAGGCTTTGTGAAGCCAAGAAAGTTTGCCTTAACCGCTGGTACTGTTCAGGGGCGATGTCAACGACCCCATTTTGTTGGGAAATCAGACGTTGACTAATCAAAACATCGGTACTTGTACGCGCGTAGGCGGCAAATAATTGCGATAACTGCACCTGTTTTTCTTTGAGCATGTCGTCAAATAACTCAGCAGCAATACCATTTTGGTTAATCGATGCAAGTTCACTCGCGACGATATCTGTCACCGCTTCCATTTTTTCAGGCGCTGCCGTCACCGTTAATGTGCAACTGGCTTTTTGATATTGCACGCGGCAATCTAGCCCTGGAACAACTTCCCCTTGATTAAATTTCTGATTGAACGCTTTTTGCAGAGAACGATAAACTGCCTCACGCGCTAAGTCACTCGACCAATAACGCAGTAAAACGTTTGAATCTTTAATGGGTAGCCAATCAATGTCCCAAATTAATGAAAGCGTATCCTGCGCAGGTTGTTCCTGCAAAATATCAATAGATTGCGGTTTTACTGCTGATAATACCGCAACAGAAACAGGCTCAGAGCGCTTACCTTCCAATGAAGAGAACGTTTGTGAGATTGAATCAGATAACATTCGAGAATCTACATGGCCCGCAACATACAATGTCATCACATCCGGTGTGTACCATTTTTGATAAAACGAGTTCACACTATCAAGAGCGACAGTACCATTCGGTTTTTGGCCAGGGTCATACCCCATCATCGTTGAACCCTTTAAACGCGCTCGCCAAACAGGATCGTTGGCATTTAAAGGTAGTGTTGCAACTGGGACATTTTGTGCCGTCAAGCCGTTATGCAATGTCGTTTCTGTATACTCAGCACCTGCAACAGAAGTCGCTAGCCAGCTTAGGGCTTGCTTAATTAAGTCAGGGCGATTATTTGGTAAGCTTAAGCTATAAATAGTGTAGTCATAGGAAACAACCGCGGGTGGAATTGGCATATCAGGGTCTGCGGCCTGGCGCCAGAATTCTTGCAATGTTGTTGTTGGAAATGCTTCAGTTTGATGAAACAACGCCATTTTAGGTATAAGGTAACTGTATCCTTTCTCGCTCGCTTTTTCTGTTAATGAGCCTGTTTTAATTGCTAACCTGAGCTGGATACGGTCATTTGGACGTTGTGGTGTTTGTAATAATTGCCAGCTAAAGCCATTTTCTAGCTTCCCTTGCTGCCATGCTGGATCAGGTTGTAAAGGCTCAGCGCTGGCTAAATGCGCGACTGAGAATAATACAACACCAATGATATACCGAACTTTCAAGCCCTGCATGTAAACCCCTATGTGTTTTATATCTTTATATTTAACCGCAAATAACGACAGATAAATTAACGAAAAACGCGAACTTATCGGGTTAAACGATATAGTTTGGCTTTATTCCATTTTTCATTGTCACCACTATAACGATATTAGACCATAAAGCTGAGTCCATGTTCATGGCTTAGTCTGATTTTTGCTGTTTTCTTTGACGATTATACCCTTTTGCTAGCAAACCTAGCTCATCGTCACGATGATATTCAGACACAGCAATTTTATTAACTTCAGAATTTGTCTGTAACTCAATTGCGATTTTACGCAGTGGCCTTATTATCATACGACTGACACACCACGTCATTCCAATAGCAATAATGAGCACCAACAACAAATAAGTTGTCGTCATCAAAGCAAGGGTGTTGAGCGCAAACCGATAAACACGGTTCGGGTCAACTTGTAATGTCAAATACCCTTGAGGCTTAGCCTGCAACACAACATTCCCGTATGCATACAGTGGCACGGTCATTTCGACAGGGATACCCACAAAATGAGTCACCCAATTAGGTATCGGCTTAGGCGTTGCAAAGCTTAGATTCATTACCGTTGTACCATCAACAGTAATAATCGCATTTCCCATAATGCCTGATGTCTTTAAACTTATCAGTAGCCGTTTAACTTCGTTGAGGTCAGAGCTTAACAATGAATCTGTTAATGGTTTTTGAATTTGTACTACAGCGTTACTGAGTTGGTCTAAATAATCTTGCTTACGTTGCTCAACTAAGTAACTGAATTGAATAGCTAAAAAAAGCGCAAGTGATAGCAACGTAATCATAAAGAATACGACCATACTTTTTAATGTTAGTGAGCGTTGGACTCGGGTATTCATTTGGCCACAACCTTTCTAATCAAGCAGCTTTTTAAAGAAAATGGAAACATCAGCCAGTATACTTGATTTTATCTGCAAAAGAGTAGTTTAAAAAGAAAGATTGGGTATTTAGGACAAACAGCATGTTAACGCCATTTAAAGGCACGATGAAATAAAAAACGGCAGAAAGTTAACCTTTCTACCGTTTCACATATCAGCTCACCGTTATCGTCTGTTTTTCATCTTCATCAACTGCAAAACACGCAACCAACTGTTGGTCATATTCCTTCAATGTTGGCTGGAATTGCGTACATTGGCCAAATGCTCTACGGCACCGCGCTGCAAATGCACATCCCGGTGGTGGGTTTAAAGGGCTTGGTAACTCTCCCGTTAACTTAATACGTTCACGCCGAGCATCTGGATTCAGCCTTGGTGTTGCTGATAATAACGCTTGGGTATAAGGGTGAAGAGGGTTATTAAAAATCTGCTCTTTTGTCCCTTTCTCCACACAGCGCCCTAAATACATCACCATAACTTCATCAGCAATATGCTCTACCACCGATAAATCATGTGAAATAAAGACATAAGACAAACCTAGATCTTGCTGTAAATCCATCATCAGATTTAATACTTGAGCACGAACAGAAACATCCAGCGCGGAAACCGGTTCATCAGCAACCACGATGTCAGGGTCAAGCATTAAACCCCGTGCTATCGCGATACGTTGACGCTGCCCGCCAGAAAACATGTGAGGATACCGGCTATAGTGTTCTGTTTTTAAACCCACTTTTGCCATCATAGATAATACTTTTTCTTTGCGCTGCTCTTTCGACAGTGAAGTATTAATCAATAACGGCTCTTCCAAAATTTGCCCCACCTTTTTACGAGGGTTCAAAGAGCCATAAGGGTTTTGAAACACAATTTGGATTTTTTGACGACGCAGTTTCTCTGCAGACTTATCTTTTACTAACAAGTTTTGCTCTTGGTAATACAACTCGCCCTCAGAGGGTTGCTCAATCATGGTTAATAAACGACCTAATGTCGATTTACCACAACCCGATTCTCCAACTACTGCTAATGTTTTGCCTCTTTCTAGCTCAAAAGAAACGCCATCCAATGCTTTCAAGGTTTTTTCCGCAGCAAAAACCCCTCTTTTGACAGAGTAATATTTTTTCAAATCCACCGCTTTGAGCAATGGAGCATGTTGTTTGTCACTCATAATGTTGGCCTCCCCATATCATCCAGCGGCATATGGCATTTGACTTGGCGATCACCAACGGTTTGTAACATTGGCTCTTCTTGACGGCATTTCTCCGTTGCATACGGACAACGTGGATTCAATAAACAACCCACAGGCCTATCATATTTTCCGGGCACTACACCCGGGAGTGAGGCTAAACGTGATTTATTCGTCGCAAATTCAGGCAAAGCACGTAGTAGCGCTTGTGTATAAGGATGACGAGGATGCTTAAAAATATCGTTCGCTTTGGCTGACTCAACCACCTGCCCCGCATACATCACAATAATATGATGTGCAGCTTCTGCCACTAAAGCGAGGTCATGAGTGATAAGTACCAACGCCATATTTTCTTGTTGCTGTAATTCCAACAGCAATTCAATAATTTGCGCTTGAATAGTGACATCTAACGCTGTTGTCGGTTCATCCGCAATCAATAACTTAGGACGACATGCAATTGCCATTGCTATCATTACACGCTGGCTCATTCCACCGGACAACTGGTGGGGATACACATCTAAACGTGATTGTGGATCAGGGATCCCTACCATATCTAAGAGGTCAATAGCCCGCTGTTTACGTGTACTTTTGCTTCCTCCTTGGTGAACTTTCAACGCTTCCATGATTTGATAACCCACAGTAAAACATGGGTTTAAACTGGTCATCGGGTCTTGGAAAATCATTGCTACATCGGCACCAACAATCTGCCTGCGTTCTTTTTCAGGGATCGACAGTAAATCACGCCCATCAAATTTTAAAGAATCAGCCATTACTTTCCCGGGGTAATCAATTAACCCCATAATCGCGAGTGAGCTAACGGATTTACCTGAACCCGATTCACCAACGATACCAACGACTTGGCCTTTATCAACGCTATAACTGATGCGGTCAACGGCGCGAAACGGTGCTTTTTCGTCTCCGAAATGTACCGAAAGTTGTTCTACATTTAACAATGCCATTTGGTTACCTCATCACTGCTTGAGTTTTGGATCAAATGCATCACGTAACCCATCACCCATCAGGTTAAACGCAAGCACCGTCAATAAAATTGCCAGTCCAGGGAAAGTCACAACCCACCATGCGCTTTGTGCAAATTGCAGCACATCAGACAGCATCGTTCCCCACTCAGGAGTCGGTGGCTGTGCGCCCATTCCAAGGAAACCCAAAGCAGCCATATCTAAAATGGCATTCGAAAAACCTAAAGAGGCCTGCACAATCAATGGAGCCAAGCAGTTAGGCAAGATGTTCACAAACATTTGGCGTACTGCCCAGGCCCCCGCAACACGAGAAGCCGTCACATAGTCACGGTTTACTTCCACTAAAACCGCTGCTCGTGTTAATCGAATATAGTGAGGTAATGCAACAAACGTCAAAGCAATCGAGGCATTAACAATAGAAGGACCAAAAATGGCGACCAGCACCAAGGCTAATAATAAACTTGGTAATGCCAGCATGATATCGACAACACGCATAATTAATGCGTCAACGACACCACCAAAATAGCCAGCGATCACACCAATAGTAACCCCCATGATTAATGATAGAACAACCACTAAACAGCCAACTAGCAGTGACAGGCGGGCGCCATACATTAAACGAGAGAGTAAATCGCGCCCAACATCATCAGTCCCTAAAATAAACTGCCAACTTCCCCCATCTTCCCAAACGGGTGGAGCAAGTAAGAAATCACGGAATTGTTCGTCTGGGGCATGTGGGGCTAATACCCCCGCAAAAATCGCAATCAGTACCATCAGGATAATGTAGAACATCCCGACAACTGCCCCTTTGTTACGTTTAAAATAGTGCCAAAATTCTTGTAATGGGGTCATCGGCTGCGGGGCGCTGACAACGGTTGGCTCAGTAGATTGAGACATTTAGCGCTCCTTATTTTTTATGACGAATACGTGGGTTTACAATGCCATACAGCACGTCGACCACTAAGTTTACGAAGATAATCAATGTCGCAACCAGCAGAACTCCCCCCTGGACAACAGGGTAGTCTCGACGCTGTAGCCCTTCGATTAACCAGCGTCCTAACCCGGGCCATGAGAAAATAGTTTCTGTCAAAATAGCCCCTGCTAACATCACCCCCACCTGCAAGCCAATTACCGTGACCACAGGCAATAATGCATTGCGTAATGCATGAATTAATATTACGCGCGCGCGGCCAAGACCTTTGGCACGAGCAGTACGAATATAATCTTCTCCCAGCACTTCTAGCATTGATGAGCGAGTCATACGTACAATGACGGCTAATGGGATCGTTCCCAAAACAATGGAAGGCAATATTAAGTGCTCTACAGCATCAATAAAATCGCCATCTTCACCCCAAATTAGGGTATCAATTAACATAAAACCGGTTAGAGGCTGAGAATCATCAAGAAAAACGGTATCACTGACTCGCCCTGCAACCGGGGTGAGGTCTAACTGTACCGACACTAACATGATGAGCATGATCCCCCACCAGAAGATAGGCATTGAGTAACCCGTTAAAGAAAGGCCAATTGCGGTATGGTCAAAAATTGACCCACGTTTTACTGCGGCTAACACCCCAACTGGGATCCCAACAGAAATCGCAAAAATCATAGCGCAAGTTGCCAATTCGACTGTTGCTAAAAAACGAGGTAAAAACTCTTCCCATACCCCGATGCGACTTTTTAGGGAAATCCCCAAATCACCATGAAATATCCCATTGATATAATGGAGATATTGTTTCCAAAGTGGCTGATCAAGCCCTAGTTCAGCCATTAAATAAGCATGCCTTTCAGGGGATAACCCCCTTTCACCAGCCATGATCATCACCGGGTCACCTGGGATCATGTGGACAAAAGCAAAAGTCAATAATGTAATACCGATAAACGTGGGGATCACAAGCCCCAATCGTCGGAGGATAAATTGCAACATATCCTGAATCTCTTTAATAATGCCGTTGACGGCTCTTAGTCCGTTTGGCTACTCAGAAAATCGCTTTTCCGGGTGCTCACAAACAACTCAACTTTTCTGCTTCTTCTAGAGAAGAAAACGCCCTCCGCTCTAAACCAGCAACGAAGGGCATAGACAGATTAGATACGATTACTTCTCAATATCGACGTTTTCGAAGTGGTGTTTGCCTAGTGGGTCAACCACATAGCCTTTGACTTCTTTACGTACTGGTTCAAACACTGTGGAGTGCGCAATAATGAGGGCTGGAGCCTGCTCATTCATCACAACTTGCGCTTGTTTGTACAGCTCGACTCGTTTGTCGTGATCTGCTGTTTGACGTGCTGGTTGGATCAAGTTTTCGAAACTTTGATTACACCATTTTGAGTAGTTAGAACCTTGTTCTTTTGCTGCACAGCTAAACAAGGTTGCAAAGAAGTTATCAGGGTCCCCATTGTCACCCGTCCAACCCATCATTACCGTTTGTGGCTCGCCATCTTTCGCTCGCTTGAGGTATTCACCCCACTCATAGCTGACAACCTTTGATTTAACGCCAACTTTTGCCCAGTCCGCTTGGATCATTTCCGCCATGCGACGGGCATTTGGGTTATATGGTCGTTGAACAGGCATAGCCCATAGGTCAATTTCAAAGCCATTCGGGAAGCCCGCTTCTGCTAATAATGCTTTTGCTTTTTCAGGATTATATTCGTAATCGTTCACCGCATCGTTATAGCCCCACATTGTTGGTGGGATAAGGTTTTTCGCTTTTTGGCCTGCACCTTGATAAACCGCTTCGATAATTGCATCTTTGTTCACCGCCATAGACAGTGCTTGGCGAACCTTTTGATTATCCAGTGGTTTTTTCTCAACGTTATAAGAGAGATAACCGACGTTCAGCCCTGGTTGCTCCATTAACGTAATGTCTTTATCTTGCTTCATGCGCTCTAAATCAGCCGGGTTTGGATATGGCATAACTTGGCATTCATTTTTTTGCAATTTTGCATAACGAACGGAAGCATCTGGTGTGATAGAGAAGACTAAGCGGTCAAGTTTAGGTTTCGTGCCCCAGTATTGATCATTGGCTTTATAAAGAATACGAGAGTCTTTTTGATACTGTTGCAGAACAAATGGGCCCGTTCCAATTGGGTTTAAGTCTACTTTTTCTGGCGTGCCCGCTTTCAGCATCTGGTCTGCATATTCAGCAGAAAGAATTGATGCGAAGTCCATTGCCATATCAGCTAAGAATGGAGATTCAGGGCGAGTTAAGGTAATTTTTACCGTATTATCATCAACTTTCTCTACTTTATCGATGATTTTATCCATATCCATTCCCATAAAGTATTCATAGCTACCGCCTGAAACTTTATGATATGGGTGGTTAGCATCTTTTTGACGCATAAATGTATAGATTACATCGTCTGCGTTCAAATCACGGCTTGGTTTAAATTCTTTATTCGAGTGCCATTTGACACCTTTACGCAGATGGAAAGTGTACTCTTTACCATCATCGCTCACTTCCCAGCTTTCAGCCAAACCGGGTTCAATTTCAGTTGTTCCTAATTTGAACTCAACTAAACGGTTATACAGTGGGATAGAGCTTGCATCATAAGTCGTTCCTGATGTGAACAACTGTGGGTTAAAGCCCTCAGGGGAGCCCTCTGAACAATAAACTAATGTTTTTGCCTGTACTGATGCGGATACCGCTAATGCTGCCAATGTAAGCCCTACTGTCAGTAGGCCTGTCTTTTTAATAGAGCGCATCTGTATGCTCCTATGGTGTTCATGTTGTTTTGCTTGATGTCTAAATCCGTCATAAAAGCGACAGATGTAGTATCTGTATTTTTTGTTATTCATTGTGCAATTAATCAACTGTCACTCGCTTCGTCAATAGCCACATTTACGACCCACCTTCAATTCATGTAACATATTAGAAACAATTAACACTGCAATTTAGCTTAAAATTTCACAGTAGAGGACAAGGTGCAGGCGTTATAACCATATAATTAGTAATGAATAGGGTTTTATATCGAGGTTATTTATTTTTATATTTGTGATTAAGTGCTGAATTACTGAACGAATATAGTGCTTTTATTGGTGTGATACGAAATAAAACACTAAAGAGAATCGATGTGGAAATTATTTTAGTATGTAACTATTTAGTTTGTTTTTTATGCAAATAAAAAACATTCAACTGCCTATGCTAAACATAATTTTAACCATTTGATAACTTAAAGAATAAAATAATACTCGCCGTATTATTTCAGCCGATTTATTGGCGTACAGAAAATGCTCTAATACATACGATAAAAACTACAATTAGCTAATTTGTATAAAAAACACCACTTAGATGACGCGACAAACAATACAATCTACTGATTTTATTAATAATAATATGCAACATGAAGGCCCGAACTGACATCACGCATAACAGATTGGTTTCCTTGCCAAAAAGGCATTTCCGCAAATAAGTGATATGACAAATACCCTAATTGGCCTTTTGCTCCTATCCTTCCACCTAGTAATACGTTTTCCTTCCAAAATGTTGCTTTATCATTTGCCGTTGCTCCTATACCCAATGAAGTATATAGAGCCACTTGCTGCCAAGGAGTATTCCATAACAGTTCATTTTCCAACCTTAAGCTATTATCCCCCATATCAGTATATTGCGGTCCGCCAGTAAAACCGCTAATACCACCAGCTCCAACTAATGATTCTTGGTCTAGTAACTCATCTAACTTGTCACGGCTCAGCTGCACCTCAAATTGGCCTTGATATTGAAAAGGAAGCACTTCTCTATACGTTGAAAGTGATATTTTCAAAATTTGAGGCTTACGCAATCCCGTTATTTGCTGTGCATTAGCACCAAACCAGTCAGTTCCTTGCTTATATTTTAATTTTAGTAAGGTATTGCCTTGTGAAAAATTAATTTGATGAGAAAATTCACCAATAATGTAATTAGCATAGCGCTGTTGTGTTTGTAAGTATAAATCAGACAAAAAAGTGTCACTTTTTTGGGTTTGAGACCCTATGCTTATTGAGGTAACCGAATGTTCAGTTCGCTTTAATAAGTATTCTGCATTTAGTAAGAGGAACCAGTGGTACTGTTGTAGTGGTAAAGCCATATCATAGCCGGTAAGAACGGATTTATTTTCCTGATACCCACCAGATACAGAAAAAAGCCAATAATGATATGGAAGGGAATAGAACAATGCTGCTGATGTTATTTCAGTGTCTTCCGAACCGCTTAGCTGACGACTGACTTCCGAATATAAAAAATCACTGCGTAGCAAAGGATTAGCGGCTATAAAAGTATGGCTGACTGTATTACCTACCTGCCGAGCAATTGAGCGTGACTCAAAAGATAGAATCCCTTGAAATTCACGTCGGTGTTGACCAATCACCAATATTTGCGTGCCGTTTTCATTGGTTTCATCTGGAATTAATTTAATTTGAAAGGGAAGCAAAGAAGTGTTTTGTAAATTGTATAAGCCTTGCTCAAGATGCCAAAGGTTAAGCGCTTCCCCTGGCTTAAAAGGAAATACATGTGGCAGTAAGTTGTCTTCCCTCGGTTCATTTTGATAAACCACCGAAGAAACGGTTCCTACTATTATTTTTGCTTGCAGGATACCAAACAGAAAAGTTTGCTCTGGATAATATAAATAAGAGGTCAGGTAGCCAGCTTTAATAAGCTCAGCCCTAATATAGTCTGCATAGTCGAGCAAACCTTGCTCGCTAATACACTTACCTTCTAGCTTTTTTCGCCATCCATCAATATGCCTAGATGAAATTTCAGTTAGCTGCTGAGCATCGATTAAATAAACTTGGTTAATTATGATACATGTAGGTAATGTTTGAGTAATGGCAGTAACAGGCGTTATAGCATGGCTATAAGCTTTATTGGGCATGAACGCCCAAAAAAAGAAAAAAAGGTATATTGATAAAACGTTGTTGGCTTTCATTAACGAGTCCTTGTAATGAAAAAGCTTTTTTACTGGAAACAACATAAAAATGAATAATGATATTCATAAATAATGAGCTATCTGCGAACAATAAATAACTCATCAGTTCAACCATGAACTGGTTATATATCAACAGAAATAGGCTATGGAGAGCAAGGCAAGTTAGTCTGAAATTATAGATAGAAAAAGGAAGATAAAAACGAAAAAACCCACCTCAATGAGGTGGGTCTTAGAATTTGGTCGGCGAGAGAGGATTCGAACCTCCGACCCACTGGTCCCAAACCAGTTGCGCTACCAAGCTGCGCTACTCGCCGAAAACGGTGTGAATAATACTGCCAAGAACGGAGATCGTCAACCCATTTTTCGCCAATTCGGTTCGTTTGCTGATAAAACCACCAAAATGGTAAGGTTTATAAGCTAATCACCTTATTTAAAGTAAAAAATAAGCACTAGAGTATTTTAGTGCTTATTTATCAAACAGGTTAGCATTTATAAAAATAGCGTTAACAATAAGCTAAAAACCTAATTTAAAACCTATTGCAGCAAAGAAATATCTGCTACTTTCAAGAACAACTCACGTAACTGGCTTAATAGCGTCAAACGGTTAATACGCACCGCTTGGTCTTCATCCATTACCATAACATTTGCAAAGAATTCATCCACGATATCGCGTAAAGAAGCTAATTCAACTAAAGCCTCTTGATAATTTCTTTCTGCAAACATTGGCGCAAGCTTATCTTGTAGCACCACAACATGAGTCGCTAACTTGACTTCTTCAGGCGTTTTTAAAACAGATGCTAAAACGTTGTCAGCCAGTTTTTCTTCTGATTTACTCAGAATATTGGAAACACGTTTATTTGCCGCTGCAAGTGCCTGTGCTTCTTCTAATGAACGGAAGTGAGTAACTGCTTTCACTCGTGCATCAAAGTCAGCAGGTTGTGTTGGACGACGAGCTAATACCGCTTGAATGGTATCAATGCTATAGCCTAATTCTTGATACCAAGAACGAAAACGACCAAGCATAAACTCTACAACGTCATTAACTACATTTTCATTGGTTAATTTATCGCCATATAAACGAGCCGCTTCTTCTGTCATTTCAACGAGATCAAGCTGGTAGCCTTTTTCAACGATAATGCGTAGGACGCCTAGTGCAGCACGGCGCAGAGCGAATGGATCTTTATCACCTTTAGGATGTTGGCCGATACCAAAAATACCAGCAAGCGTATCCATTTTTTCAGCCAATGCTAATGCAGCTGACACATCTGTCGATGGAAGTGCATCTCCTGAAAAACGTGGCTGATACTGCTCTTTTAAAGCTAATGCAACGTCTTCTGACTCACCGTCATGGCGTGCGTAGTGCATTCCCATAACACCTTGAGTGTCTGTAAACTCAAACACCATGTTAGTCATTAAGTCACATTTGGCTAATAAGCCAGCTCGTGTTGCATGATTGACATCTGCACCAATTTTACTCGCAATCCAGCCCGCTAGGGCTTCTAAACGATCTGTTTTATCACGCAGCGTACCTAATTGTTTTTGGAACAATACAGTTTCTAAACGTGGTAAGTTATCTTCCAAACGTTGTTTACGGTCAGTTTTAAAGAAAAATTCGGCATCAGCTAAACGCGGACGTACAACTTTTTCGTTACCTGAAATGATTTGTTGAGGATCAGAAGACTCAATATTTGCCACAAAGATAAAGTTAGGCATTAACTTGCCAGCCTTATCATAAACTGGGAAATATTTTTGGTCCCCTTTCATGGTGTAAACTAGCGCTTCGGAAGGAACATCTAAGAATTTCTCTTCAAATTTAGCCGTTAAAACGACCGGCCATTCAACCAATGAAGTCACTTCTTCAAGTAAGCTATCCGTTAAGTCAGCTTGGCCACCAAGAGCCTGAGCCGCTTTTTCCGCATCCGCTTTAATAACCGCTTTACGTTCTGCGTAATCCGCCATGACTTTACCGCGTTCACGTAAAATGGCTGGATATTGTTCAGCGTTATCAATAGTAAATTCAGCTTCACCCATAAAACGGTGACCACGAATTGTGCGCCCGCTCTTAATACCTAAAATTTCACCCTCGATAACATCACTACCTAACAGTAATGTGACCGTATGAACAGGGCGCACGAATTGAGTGTCTTTATCTGCCCAGCGCATTAATTTAGGGATTGGTAATTTTGCTAGCGCACGGCTAGTCATATCAACCAATAATTCGCTGACAGCCTGCCCTTTCATTTGGGCACGGTATAGTAACCATTCGCCTTTATCTGTAGTTAAACGCTCAGCTTGGTCAACGGTAATACCACAACCACGAGCCCAGCCTTCAGCAGCTTTAGTTGGTTGGCCATCCGGACCAAATGCCTGAGAGATAGCAGGACCGCGTTTTTCAACTTCACGGTCTGGCTGTGAAGCCGCTAAATCAGCGACTTTAAGTGCTAAACGACGAGGGGCAGCAAACCACGTTACTGCACCATGGGCAATATCAGCGCCATCAAGTTCAGCCGTAAAATTTGCAGCAAATGATTCAGCTAATGAACGAAGAGCCTTCGGCGGTAACTCTTCGGTGCCGATTTCCACAAGGAAAGTCTGTTGAGTCATGACAGCCTCTTAGTTCTTATGACACATAGGGAATCCAAGCGCTTCACGAGAAGCATAATACGCTTCTGCAACCCCTTTAGTTAGGGTACGAATACGTAAAATATAGCGTTGGCGTTCAGTAACAGAAATGGCTTTACGTGCATCTAGTAGGTTGAAAGTGTGAGCCGCTTTCAAGATACGTTCGTATGCAGGTAGTGGAAGTGGCGTTTCCAAAGCCAGCAAGTGTTGAGCTTCTTTTTCATACTCTTCAAAACATTTGAAAAGAAAATCAACATTTGCGTATTCGAAGTTATAGGTTGACTGCTCCACTTCGTTTTGATGATAAATATCACCATAAGTGGTTTTACCCAATGGGCCATCACACCAGACAAGGTCATACACGCTGTCCACGCCTTGAATATACATCGCTAAGCGTTCTAGGCCGTATGTAATTTCACCTGTTACGGGTTTACATTCAAGACCACCGACCTGCTGGAAGTAAGTAAATTGAGTCACTTCCATCCCGTTAAGCCACACTTCCCAGCCTAATCCCCAAGCGCCCAATGTTGGGTTTTCCCAGTTATCTTCAACAAAACGAATGTCGTGAACTGTTGGGTCAACACCTAATTCTTTTAAAGAACCCAGATATAATTCTTGGATGTTGTCTGGTGATGGTTTGATGATCACCTGAAACTGATAATAATGTTGTAGACGGTTTGGGTTCTCACCATAGCGACCATCAGTTGGTCGGCGAGATGGTTGAACATAAGCCGCAGCAATAGGCTCAGGGCCTAATGCACGCAAACACGTCATTGGGTGAGAGGTTCCTGCGCCGACTTCCATGTCCAATGGTTGAACAATGGTACAGCCTTGACGCGCCCAGTAGTCCTGTAATGTCAGGATAAGACCTTGGAAGGTTTTGGTATCAAACTTTTGCATGTTAGATCCGCACGCGATACGTAAAATTTAATGAAAGTACGCCAGTATACCCTTTGACCGCAAGATATACAGCATTGAATATGCCTGTATTTATTCTAAAAATAAAAAAAAATACTTTCACCCCTTTAAAGCTGGTTATTTATACAGTATAAATGGTTTGTTTTTTGAAACAAGGTTATCGAAACTGTAAAAAGGATGAAAAATGGATACTCCCCTGACACGCTGCCATTGGGTCAATCAAGATCCTGAATATATCGCTTATCACGACCATGAATGGGGTAAACCCACTTATGACAACTTAGCATTATTTGAAATGATCTGTCTTGAAGGCCAACAAGCCGGGCTCTCTTGGTACACTATTTTAAAAAAACGCCAAGGATATCGTGATTTATTTCATCATTTCGATCCCGAAAAAATTGCATTAATGGATGAAGACGATATTGAGCGACTTATGCAAGATACTCGCATCATCCGTAACCGATTAAAAATTAATGGGATTATTGCGAATGCAAAAGCCTATTTAACCATGAAAGAAAATGGTGAAGATTTTTCCAGTTTTATTTGGCAATTTGTAAATGGTCAACCCATTGTCAATGGTTGGGAAAAACCATCGCAAGTCCCTGCGGAAACTGAAATTTCTAAGCTTCTTTCCAAGGCGCTCAAAAAACGTGGGTTTAAATTTGTCGGTTCGATCACTTGTTATGCCTTTATGCAGGCAACTGGCATGATAAATGACCATTTAGTGAATTGTTGCCAATTTAAATAAATTAGTTTTTATCGGTATAACTCATCGAGTAAAAAGAAAAATAAACTACCAAAGCATTAACATTACGATATTTTAGACCATTAAATAGATTTAATTTGATATTTTAACTTAAAAAAAGATAGAAATGAGTGGTTGAACTCTGAGATGCAGCGGAGTATGTTTTAAATTCCATTAACAATCTAATAAACATATGTGAATAAATGCGATGATATTTTCTAAATTTGGTAATAAATTTGCTCAAAATTCAGGTATTTCATTATTAATGAAAGACTTGAATGAAGGCATAAGAACACCTGGCTCCATTATGTTAGGGGGAGGAAATCCTGCTCATATCCCTGAAATGGATAAGTATTTTCAAGATCTATTAGCTGAGATATGCGCTAATGGCCAATTGACGGACACTTTATGTAATTATGATGGTCCTCAAGGTAAAGATGCCATGTTGAAAGCGCTTGCAGCAACGCTAAAAGCAAAACTAGGTTGGAATATTAGCGCGAAAAATATTGCCCTATCTAACGGCAGTCAGAGTGCTTTTTTCTATCTATTTAACTTGCTAGCCGGTCGCTTTGAAGATGGTATCACCCGTAAAGTGCTATTTCCTCTTGCCCCTGAATATGTCGGTTATGCAGACTCAGGTCTTGATGATGGCTTATTCGTTGCTAATAAGCCACAAATTGAATTTTTACCTAATGGTCAATTTAAATACCGAGTAGACTTCAACACATTAGAGGTTACTGATGATATTGGTGTGATTTGTGTGTCTCGCCCAACAAATCCGACTGGTAATGTCATTACTGATGAAGAAGTTGAGCATTTAGACCAACTAGCTAAACAACATAATATCCCACTATTAATAGATAATGCTTATGGTGTTCCTTTCCCTGGCATTATCTTCAGCGAAGCTACGCCATTTTGGAACGAAAATGTCATTCTTTGTATGAGTTTATCTAAACTTGGTTTACCTGGAACTCGATGCGGCATTATCATCGCTAACGAAGAAATCATTGAAGCTGTTAGTAACATGAATGGTATCATCAGCCTCGCCCCTGGTGGCATAGGCCCTGCACTTGCCTTAGAAATGCTTAAAAAAGATGACCTTATCTCGTTATCTAAGAATGTAATTGGTCCTTTTTATAAGCAGCGTGTAGAAGAAGCCATCGAAATTATTCGCCGCTATATCCCAGAAGATAAGTGTTTAATTCATAAGCCAGAAGGTGCCATTTTCCTCTGGTTATGGTTTAAAGACCTACCAATTAATTGCTTAGAATTATACCAACGCTTAAAAAAACGTGGTGTATTGATGGTTCCCGGACATTACTTCTTCCCTGGTATTGAACAGGATTGGCCACATGCGCATCAATGTATGCGTATGAACTATGTCCCTGAGCCAGAAAAAATCGAACAGGGGATCAAAATATTAGCTGAAGAGCTTGAAAAAGCTTATCAAGAAGTAACCTGTTAGATTATGAAATAACAAGGGTTTTAACCCTGTTATTACAATAGTTAGGTAAAAAAAAAGCCCTTTCATGTAGAAAGGGCTAAAAATTAGCGAGAACTCCGTAATTGAAATCAAATTAACTTTTCAATACGAATATCATTCAAAACTATTAGAACATCTTTTCTATTTGGTCATTGCTTGAACAAAAGCACTTTTTGCCCCTATATATCGTGATACCTTTCATTACTCGCTTATACTCCAATTATCGAAACTCACTTATCACATTGAAAAAATTATAATTTTTAAAATTTCAATAAAATTTTGGTTGATCATCATATGGGTACTAAACAGCCCAAAATAAAATAGCCAGCAATTGAGGTGAAATAATTCTTAAAAACATCGCTAATGGATAAACCGTTGCATAAGATAATGCCGGAGCACCGCTGGTCGAATGTATATTATTTGCGAATGCTAATGCAGGAGGGTCTGTCATGGAACCCGCTAGCACTCCACAAAGGCTTAAATAGTTCATTTTGCCAAAAATTCGAGCTACTACACCTGTAATAAACAACGGTACAAACGTAATCAATAACCCATAGCCAATCCAAGTCAACCCATCACCTTTAATTAAAGTATCAATGAAGCCACCACCAGAATTGAGCCCTACCACTGCAAGGAACATGACAATCCCTAGCTCCCTTAACGCAAGGTTAGCACTCGGAGGCATAAACCAATATAAGCGCCCAATAGTCCCTATACGACCAAGAATTAATGCAACAACTAGTGGGCCTCCTGCTAGTCCAAGTTTCAACGCTGCTGGGAAACCAGGAACAAAAACGGGTATTGAGCCCAGCACAACCCCTAGCCCGATTCCAAGGAACACAGGTAACATTTGAACTTGCTGTAGTTTTTGTTTTGCATTACCTAATAAAGCGGTGACTGCTTCAATTGATTCAGGCCGACCAACAATATTTAAAATATCGCCAAATTGTAAAACTGAATTGTTATTAGCAACTAAATCAATACCCGTACGGTTTAATCGTGTCACAACAACGTCATATTTTTGTTTTAAATTTAAGTCCTTAAGCCTTTTACTTAGTACAGCATCATTCGTCACAACCACACGAACGGAATGTAAAATAGAGCTTGATGTAGACAGAGATGCATCAACTTCTTCGCCTAATATTAAGCGAACTTTATTTAAATCATCTTTTAAACCAACAACGTGCAATAAGTCACCTAAATGTATTTCTGTTGTGGGTTGAGGAACAACGAGCATATCTCCGCGTTTTAATCTTGAACAAACAATCGCTTCGCTACCAAGTAGTGGGATGTCTTGCATAATTAAGCCATCAAGATTGGCGTTACGAATGGCAATATTCATAGTCTGCAGAGAGTCGCGCTGTTGAAAAGAGGAATTATTAAATGCAGAAGCTTCTTTTTCTACTGAAATTCTAAAGATGATGCGTACTAACCACATCACCAGTAAGATGCCACAAATTCCCATAGGGTAAGCCATGGCGTAGCCCATTCCCATTTGGCCAATTAGATTAGGGTCAGAGCCTAAGTCAGTTAAAATTTGCTGACCAGCACCTAAAGATGGCGTATTCGTTACTGCCCCTGAAAAAATACCTAAGATAATCGGCAATGGAATATTTGCGACTTTATATATGATTGCTGTTACCACCGCACCTAAGACAACAACCATCAACGCGAAACCATTTAGTTTGAGACCAGAAACACGTAGAGAGGAGAAAAATCCAGGTCCAACCTGAATACCAATCGTGTATACAAACAGTATCAAGCCAAATTCTTGAATAAAATGCAGCATGTCTTTATTCAGTTGTAAGCCGTAACTTTGAGCAAAATGCCCAACGATGATCCCCCCAAATAGGACACCACCAATTCCCAGCCCAACACTACGGATCTTCCAATTACCAATCCATAGCCCTAAAGCAGCAGCTAACGCCAACAAACTTACAGTAAGAGCTAATTCACTCATAGACCGCATCCTTTTGACGACAAGTTACCCGTTAAACACACCCAAATAGGTGATAAAACATACTACTGAATCGATTATGCCAAATAGCATAAGGGTAATATGTGCCATAGAGCACAGTTCAGAATGAATAAATGATCTATTTTTTTAGAATTTTCAAACTGATAACAAATATAAAATAGTATGTCTTTATTTCTTAACGTTATTTATTATTCATCTAATAGATACTGAAGACAAACATTTTTAGTTAATAGATACAAGTAAACTATTAACTAAAAAAATACATACGGTTAAATAAAATAATAATATGATACTATTATTGTGAATTTCTTGTTTTTCGTTATTATAAGTCAATATTAGGAATAACAAGCTAAATACAGGTTAACAACGTCTATGCCGAGTTTAATTTCAATACGATTATGTTTCCTTATCGCACCGCTTATTTTGAGTGGTTGCTCGAGTATTATGACTCATGCAGGCCCATCAGAAGGTTATTACCCTGGTTCGAAAAATAGTATTAAAATGATTAAAGATGATGAAACTGGCTGGGTTGTTAAGCCTTTGCTTGCTATTGATTTACCTTTCTCTGTTGTTATGGATACTCTTTTAATTCCTTTAGATTACGCGAAATCGGGTAATGATGATAAAGCTGGTTCACCAAAAAAACGCCTAGAAGAACTTGAAAAGAAAGATAAAACTAAAAAATAATTTAGGTTAAATCAAACGTTTGTAATTAAAATTTTACTGTGTAATAAATGTATTTACTAATACATTATTTTTAATCTAAGATCTGAGTAATCATTTATATAATACTTCTTTAATTATTATCTTATTTTGATAAGAACCATTTTTAACTAAATATTTTATTTATAAGTTTCTTTGTACTCAACATATGAATAATTAGCAATTAAGTGTTCTAAATACCAATTAGAGCCAAATCAAAACAATTACGAATAGAAAAGTTAACCAGAATTTTTGTACCCGTAATTGTAATAATCTAATTATTGCATTTACCGATTTAAACCGGTTTCTACTGTATAAATTTGCCTAAATCCATCAATATCACGCATAAATGCGATCAACTCATCATTAGGTGAAAATACAACTGCATCAACAACAGGGGCAAGCTCAGTCCGTTGCGTTAATTTTTGTATGGCTCCGGTCTCGACATGACAATACATGACACTATTGTCACGAATAAAGCAAATGTTCTGACCTTTACTATCCCAGCTAAAAGCAGACTGAATGAGTGAAGAACCATGCGTTATTTGCCTTTGTATTCCAGTTAGCGTATCAACTAACCATAACTGAGCATTACCGCTATCATCATTCATTAAACAAGCGATCGATTTACCATCTGGCGAAGTTCTAAGCCAATGCCTAGGGGTTTTTGATAAACCAGGAAATTTTCTATTGTACGTATAGGTTAAGCGCCTTTGCTGTATACCTTTTGGTGGAGAAGGCATACTGGATTCTGTTCCTTGGATAGGTAATTCCCCCGCAACCATGTAATCCTCCGGCTGTGAAGGCAGATCGACAATGTAGATCTCAGGAATAATTTCTCCATCTGTAGAATGAGTATCGCCAATAAACACCAGCGCTCTTTCCTGCCACTTTCCATTCTCTTTTTGATAGCCTTTTTGGCCAACCCAACCCTCTTCATATGCACGGCTTATTTCATCGCTGCTTGGTTTAGGTTGTTGCGTTGTTCGCGTCACAACACAACAAAAGTAATCGCCATTATATTCTCGAAAATGTTTTTTAGGGCTCACATTAACGGGCCCAATAGGCACTGCAATTGCAACATTTCGTTGGTCTAATTGCACATCTAATTCATGCATTACGTGGTCGTTATAGGTAAAACTCAGCCACTTTCCGTCTGGACTATAAACATGGACATGAGTGCCTCCACGTAATGCACCCACTAAATAAGGAGGGGTAATACACATTGCATCAATTGGGTGAGCTACGTTTAATTGCTCTTCTTTGACATACACCCCTCTTCGATGGTGAAAGTCATATTGCCACTGTTCATCTGGATGCTCAGGACCATGGATAAAAGCATATTGAATTGGTGGTTGAGGACTTACCGTTACCACCCCAACGTGAGCCCCATGGCTTGCGTGATAAATTTCAACGGTCTGTAATGTTTTTACATGAATTTTTTCTATAGATAAACCAGTAAAAGAACTACCGTTTGGTCGTATATCATAAGCTAACCATTCGCTATCTGGAGTCCAAACATTAATGTTCGTTAGTTGATGGCTTCGCTCATCGTATGTTAAACGTGTTTCTTTATAGGGCAATTTATTATTCAATCTGTTATCCTTTGACATCATTTAATATCGCTATCGGATTATTTTAACTAATCTAGTTTAGTCAATACTAGAAAATCTCAGTCGAGAAGTTTCACAAGTAATATTACCCTTTAGCAATAACCTTAGTCTTGAACAAAACTACCATGTTATTAAGTGTACTTTATATTATTGGTATCACCGCAGAAGCCATGACTGGAGCACTTGCAGCTGGCAGGCGAAAAATGGATGTCTTTGGCGTCATCATTATTGCATCTGCGACGGCAATCGGTGGTGGTTCCGTCCGTGATATCTTACTTGGCCATTACCCCTTAGGTTGGGTGGAACACCCTGAGTATATCCTGACTGTTGCAGGCGCCGCTATTGTGACAATTTGGATAGCGCCTATGATGAAACATTTACGCCGATTATTCCTCATATTAGATGCTATCGGGCTCATTGTATTTTCTATACTCGGTGCCCAAATAGCCCTCGATATGAACTATAGCCCGATCATCGCTGCCATCGCAGCAGTGATTACAGGTGTTTTTGGTGGCGTGCTAAGAGACATGCTGTGCAACACAATCCCTTTAGTTTTCCAAAAAGAGGTCTATGCTGGTGTCTCTTTCGCCGCCGCTTGGATCTATATCGGACTATTACAAACCCCTCTACCTAAAGATATTGTGGTAATTATCACACTCGTTGTTGGCTTAAGTGCAAGGCTAATAGCCATTCGTTATCGTCTTGGTTTACCTATCTTTAATTACGAAAATCAAGATTAGCCTCACTGTTTCAGCCATTAATCGTTTGCTATTGATGGCTGAGTAGCTTGCATATCTGACAAAATTCGCAAAATAGATTGAATTTCCGGTTCCGCTAACCATTTAGCTAATTTTTTCTTTTGCAGCTCAGTCAAATTTATACTGTTAACCCATGAAGAGTCATACAGCATACCTATATCATTCACCCTTTCTATTTGTAATTTAGGTAGTGGAATCGCTAGGCCTTTTAACCACAGCGAAATAGGTTGAGCCTTTGCCATTTTCAGTTGCTTTACTAACATTTGGTGCTTTTTACCTTTAGGTAAATCGTTTTGCCATTGTTCTGACAACCAAGTTGTTAGTTGAGTAAGATTATGCCTCTCAGCCCACTGGCGCCATGTAGCTTCATTTATGCCTCGAATACTGAGTTGTTTACCTAGCCATGTTAACCTTGCGACAAATTGCTGTGAGCAAGACTCCGTATAAGCCAGGCAACTGAGTGCATGAAATTGCTTGAATGTTGATACATTTGGATATTCGCGCTTCTCTCGCCGCCAAACAACTTCTTCAATCTTTGGACTTCCAAGCCCTGAAAGAGAGACAAGTATTTTATCTCCAACAATTAAATCTCGTTTTTCCCATGATGATAACGAGCCAGCATTTACCTTTGAAATAGTTTTTGAGTCAATATTGATGGGGGTTATCTCGGTAACGACACTAACCCTTCCTGTTCTACCTATATTAAATTTGAGTTTAGTGACCTCTGATAACACACTACGTAATGGATATTTCCAGGCAATTGCCCAACTATTTTGTTTTGATTGCCAAGCTGATGCCGCTGGCGCTGGAAAATTTTTAAGTACTACACCATCAGTAGCAAATGGTAGTTGACCTTGATAATAGTATTCCCTCAGTTGCTTAGCTTGGGTTTTATTTTCAACTTTATGGTTATATTGCTCAGCTAACGGAAAACCTATCTCAGAAAGTAGTGTTAACTGTGTTTTTGGATTAGCATCTCCCGCAGGCCATGCCCAAATAAAAATACCAATATTTTCTTCGGGAACGGTTGGGGTATTTTTTCGCATTAACCACCCCGCAATTTTATTACGAGCGTTTACTCCCCCACTTTTAGCTTGAATATGCCCATTCATACGCCAAAATAGTTCACCTTGAAGGACTAACATCCCTGAATATTTAATTTGTTTAGGTATCGCAGGAATAAAGTCTGCTTTTGCTCGCCACTCTATTCCTTCAATGCTATTTCCTCGGCTAATCATAGAAACAAGCTTCCCATTCTTATAAACCAACGTTACCGCTACACCATCAACTTTAGGTTGCAACCAAATATTTTTACGTGTTTTTATCCAGTTATAAACCTCTAATTCATTGAGTTTCTTCAACCCTGTATGAGGAATAGGGTGTGTAGCTAACTTTGATTTTTCAGGTAGTTGTACGTCTGGTAACACTTCAGGGAGTTGCTGGCATCGCTGTAAAGAACGCCACAAATTAAAGAGCTGATCATAAGCTTCGTCACTAATGGAACTGCTACCAGCCAAACGGTAAGTTTGGTTCCACTGCTGTAATTGTTTACCTAGCCGATAACTCTCCTGCCTTATTATTTTACTATTTTGTTCTGCACACTGTTCATTAATAGCACCTTGCAGCGATGCTTGGGCAATATTAATACATACCATTACCCCAACGATTAACCCACCTAACCTATAAGCTGACGCTAACCAATAACCATACAAAATATAAATCATAACTATTCCTTGTTATAACTATTCCCAGTTATTACTAATCCCAGTTATTACTAATCCATTGGGATGCCATTCCTTTAAAGTATTTTGCCCTCATTCGCTAAGCATGAAACAACTTCCCTTACTCTGCCTCCGTAAAATGAATTATTTGTAAAAAGCTTCGCAAAACGAATGTTGCTTTCATGAGTAATAAGTTAATTTCTCGAGTCTGTTCACAATTTAGTTACTAATCAAATTCATTTAATTAAAATTCATGATTTATTGATATCGCTGCATGTTGATGCAAGTCCGTGTATACTATGTCGGGTTTATCGCCATCTTTTATGTTTAATCCTCGACTATTCAAGAAATCATCATGATACAAGGCACGTTATATATTGTTTCTGCCCCTAGTGGTGCAGGGAAATCAAGTCTGATTCAGGCTTTATTAAAAACACAACCACTGTATGACACTCAGGTTTCCGTTTCTCATACAACTCGAGCTGCACGACCAGGAGAAGTTCACGGCGAGCACTATTTTTTTGTATCTGAAACTGATTTTTTACAAATGGTCGACAAAGGTGAATTCCTAGAACATGCATGCGTTTTTGGGAATTATTATGGGACGTCAAAACCCATCATTGAAGATGTATTAAACAGCGGTGTTGATGTTTTTCTTGATATCGATTGGCAGGGAGCGCAGCAAATTAGGGCTACAATGCCTGAAGCACGCAGCATTTTTATTCTCCCACCATCAAAAGATGAACTTTATCGTCGCCTAAGAGGGCGCGGACAAGACAGCGATGACGTTATTGAAAAACGTATGTCACAAGCAGTAGGTGAAATTGAACATTTCAACGAGTATGATTACCTTATTGTTAATGATGATTTCAATACCGCGCTGAGCGATTTACAATCTATCATCCGTACTGAGCGTTTAAAGTTAGAGCGTCAAGTTCAGCGACATGATGCTTTAATCAGCAAATTACTAGCAGACTGAGCATAGTTTCAGTATCATATCAGGTCATTTTTTTATTTCTTTGGAGTAGCACACTTATGGCACGCGTAACTGTTCAAGACGCAGTAGAGAAAATTGGTAACCGTTTTGACCTCGTATTGGTTGCGGCACGTAGAGCTCGTCAGTTACAAACGGGTGGAAAAGACCCTTTAGTTCCTGAAGAAAATGATAAATATACTGTTATCGCATTACGTGAAGTAGAAGAAGGTTTAATCAACGGTCACATTTTAGATGTGCGTGAACGCCAAGAACAGCAAGAGCAAGAAGCGGCTGAAATGCAAGCAGTTTCTGCAATCGCTGAAGGTCGTCGCTAATCACTAAGGTGGGTCTGCCTTGTATCTGTTTGAAAGCCTTAATTTAGTCATTCAAAAGTATCTTCCTAAAGAACAAGTTGAATTACTAAGAAAAGCCTATGTTGTTGCACGGGATGCCCATGAAGGACAGACCCGTTCGAGTGGTGAGCCCTATATTACTCACCCAGTTGCTGTTGCTTGTATTCTTGCTGAGATGCGTTTGGACCATGAAACACTTATGGCAGCGCTACTTCATGATGTGATTGAAGATACTCCAGCGACATTTCAAGATATAGAAGAATTGTTTGGTACCACCGTCGCCGGTCTCGTTGAAGGTGTATCCAAACTAGACAAGCTCAACTTTCGCGACAAAAAAGAAGCTCAAGCAGAAAACTTCCGCAAAATGATCATGGCAATGGTAAAAGATATCCGTGTCATTTTGATAAAACTGGCAGACCGCACTCACAACATGCGCACGTTAGGGTCACTTAGGCCCGATAAGCGTCGACGCATTGCACGTGAAACCCTTGAAATATATAGCCCGTTAGCCCACAGGCTAGGTATACACCACATTAAAACAGAGCTTGAAGAGCTTGGTTTTGAAGCGTTATATCCCAACCGTTATCGTGTTATTAAGGAAGTCGTCAAGGCTGCTCGCGGTAACCGAAAAGAGATGATCCAAAAAATTCTTTCGGAAATTGACGGTAGGCTAACCGAGGCAGGTGTTCCTTGTCGCGTAAGTGGCAGAGAAAAACACCTTTATTCCATCTATCGCAAAATGCACCAAAAAGAGCAACGCTTCCATTCCATTATGGATATCTATGCTTTTAGGGTAATTGTGAAAGATGTGGATACTTGCTACCGCGTTTTGGGTCAAATGCATAGCTTATACAAACCGCGCCCGGGGCGTATCAAAGACTATATTGCCATCCCTAAAGCCAACGGCTATCAATCGCTACATACCTCTCTCATTGGGCCACATGGTGTGCCTGTCGAAGTGCAAATTCGCACAGAAGACATGGACCAAATGGCTGAGATGGGCGTTGCTGCGCATTGGGCCTATAAAGAGCAGGGAGAACAAGGTACTACTGCACAAGTTAGAGCTCAACGTTGGATGCAAAGCCTACTTGAGTTACAACAAAGTGCAGGTAGCTCATTTGAATTTATTGAAAGCGTTAAATCGGATCTATTTCCAGATGAAATCTACGTTTTCACCCCTGAAGGCCGCATTGTGGAGTTACCTACTGGTGCCACACCTGTTGACTTTGCCTACGCGGTGCACACAGATATTGGTCATGCTTGCGTGGGCGCACGCGTTGATCGCCAGCCTTACCCGCTTTCGCAATCCCTGACTAGCGGCCAAACTGTCGAAATTATTACCGCACCTGGCGCACGTCCAAATGCGGCATGGCTCAATTTTGTTGTCAGCTCAAAAGCACGAGCTAAAATTCGCCAGTTATTGAAAAACTTAAAACGTGAAGACTCTATTAATTTAGGTCGTCGTTTACTCAACCATGCCCTAGGGGCAGGAAATAAACTCACTGATATCCCTCAAGCCAATATTGATGCAGAATTAGCCCGTATGAAGCTGCATTCTATCGATGATTTGCTTGCTGAAATTGGGTTGGGTAATGCCATGAGTGTGGTTGTTGCACGTAATTTACAAAACAACCCACAAAATACACCGGAAGAACAGGCCGTTGTCGAAAGCCGCAATAAACTATCCATTAAAGGGGCTGATGGCGTTCTTATTACTTTCGCAAAATGTTGCCGTCCAATTCCCGGTGACCCAATTGTTGCGCATATTAGCCCTGGAAAAGGTCTGGTTATCCATCATGAGTCTTGCCGTAACATCCGTGGTTACCAAAAAGAACCCGATAAATTTATGGCCGTAGAGTGGGATAACGACACAGATACTGATTTCATTGCTGAAATTAAAGTCGATATGATTAACCATCAAGGTGCTTTAGCGAATTTAACTGCCGCTATTAATGATGCCAATTCAAGTATTCAGAGTATGAATACAGAAGAAAAAGATGGCCGTGTATATTGTGCCTTTATTCGCCTTACGACTAAAAACCGTGTTCAATTGGCAAACGTAATGCGGAAAATCCGTATTATGCCTGACGTTCTACGTGTTAGCCGAAACCGTAATTAACGACCATACCTAATTAATAACTATGAATGAACGCCGCTATCGCCGCATTTGCCAAATGATGGCGATGCGGCAGCCCGACCTAACTCTCTGCCTCGAAGAAATTCATAAACCGCATAATGTTTCTGCCATTGTACGCAGTGCCGATGCCGTAGGGATCCATCAAATTCATGCTATTTGGCCTGACCAACAAGTCAAACTGTCCGTTTCTTCTGCTGCAGGGAGTAATAGCTGGGTTAAAATTATTTCACACACATCCACCGAAGAAGCAATTTCCCAAATAAAATCACAAAACATGCAGGTTTTGGCAACTAACTTGTCGGAACATGCCGTTGATTTTCGTGAAATTGATTATACTTTGCCAACTTGTATTATGATGGGACAAGAGAAAACCGGGATTTCACAACAAGCCCTCGCATTGGCTGATAAACACATTATCATTCCAATGGCTGGCATGGTGCAATCTTTGAATGTTTCCGTCGCTTCTGCGTTGATTTTATATGAAGCCCAAAGGCAACGGCAGCAAGCGGGTATGTACGAGCGTGAACATTGTCTACTCTCACCTGATGAGCAACAAACCTGGTTATTTGAAGGCGGTTATCCTGTACTGGCTGAAGTTGCTAAACGTAAGGGACTTCCTCGCCCATTTATCAATAACCAAGGGCAAATTGAAGCTGATGACACGTGGTGGGCGCAAATGCAATTAACCGAAAAAATGAAAAGACAGCAGTTTGGTTAAATAAAAGGAAATAATATGAATAATGGGCTACTTGATACCATTTCACTGACTTCATTGCACGGAATTGGAGCAAGCCAGTCAGAAAAAATGCGTAAAATCGGTTTGAACACCGTTCAAGACCTTCTTCTCCATTTTCCTTTGCGCTATGAAGACCACACCCGTCTATATCAAATAAAAGATCTCCTACCCGGCACGACTGCAACGATTACTGGTGAAATACTGCAAACTAAAGTCGTATTTGGCCGCAAAAGAATGATGACCTGCTTAATTTCCGATGGCACAGGCAACCTCACTTTACGTTTTTTTAATTTTTCAGCGGCAATGAAAAATAACTTAGCGGAAGGAAAACAGGTCACTGCCTATGGGGAGGTTCGCAGAGGAAATACAGGGCCAGAAATAATTCACCCTGAATATAAAGTTTCGCAAGATACTAGCAATATCAGCTTGCAAGAGAACTTAACACCCGTTTATCCAACCACTGAAGGTGTTCGCCAAGTGACTTTACGTAAAGTCATGGAGCAAGCGCTAGGATTACTCGATAGTGGGAACATAAAGGAGTTATTACCGGAAGAACTTAGCCGGGGCATGATAAGCTTACCAGATGCCATTCGCTTATTACACAACCCTCCCCCGAATGTTGCTTTGAGTGAACTTGAAAAAGGACACCACCCAGCTCAAAAACGGTTAATCCTCGAAGAGCTACTCGCTCACCATCTCAGCATGCTAGCCATCCGTGCAGGCAACGAACGCCTATATGCTGAACCTTTAGTGACAAGTGGTCAGTTAAAATCTCAGTTACTCGCGCAATTACCGTTTTCACCAACAAATGCACAAAACCGTGTTGTTGGCGAAATTGAAGCAGACCTCGCTAAAGACGCCCCTATGATGCGCTTGATTCAAGGGGATGTGGGATCAGGGAAAACTCTCGTTGCAGCCTTAGCAGCCGTTTGTGCCATCGAGAATGGCAAACAAGTGGCTTTGATGGCTCCTACCGAAATTCTTGCAGAGCAACATGCCAATACGTTCAAACAATGGTTAGAACCTTTAGACATTAAAGTCGGTTGGCTCGCAGGTAAACAAAAGGGTAAGGCACGTCAGGCACAGCAAGATGCTATCGCAAATGGAGAAGTTGCGATGATAGTGGGAACACACGCTATTTTCCAAGAGCAAGTGAGCTTTAAAGCTCTGGGGCTTGTTATAATTGATGAGCAACATCGCTTTGGCGTTCATCAGAGGCTCGCTCTGCGTGAAAAAGGTGAACAACAAGGGTATCACCCTCATCAATTGATCATGACCGCTACGCCAATCCCACGTACATTGGCGATGACAGCTTATGCAGACCTAGATACCTCCGTTATCGATGAACTTCCTCCAGGTCGAACGCCTGTCACCACTGTCGCCATACCAGACACTCGCCGTAACGATATTATTGAACGCGTTCGTCAAGCCTGTATTGAAGAAGGCCGCCAAGCCTATTGGGTCTGTACGCTCATTGAAGACTCGGAATTATTAGAAGCACAAGCGGCTCAAGTGACCTGCGAAGAGCTCACACTGGCATTACCTGAATTGAAAGTAGGGTTAGTTCATGGTCGGATGAAACCTGCTGAAAAACAAAGTATTATGGCAGCCTTTAAAAGAAATGAAATTCAGCTGCTTGTCGCTACAACGGTCATTGAAGTCGGCGTTGATGTCCCTAATGCAAGTTTAATGATTATAGATAACCCTGAGCGCCTTGGCTTAGCTCAGTTGCACCAACTAAGAGGGCGAGTCGGCCGAGGAGCTATCGCATCTCACTGCGTATTACTGTACAAAACCCCGCTAACCCATACCGCGAAACAAAGACTACAAGTGTTGCGAGACAGCAATGACGGCTTTGTTATCGCACAAAAAGATCTCGAAATTCGTGGGCCTGGGGAATTATTGGGTACTAGGCAAACAGGAAATGCAGAATTTAAAGTTGCTGATTTATTACGTGACCAATATATGTTGCCAGAAGTGCAACGCCTTGCACGCCATATTCAACAAAATTACCCCGAGAATGCGCAACAGCTTATTGAGCGTTGGTTACCTGAGCGAGAACAATACAGTCACGCTTAAATCTTATATCTTCTTTTTATCCGTTCCTTAAAATGAAAATTGCCGTGAATATTTTCACGGCAATACCTGCTTTACTTGATTTATTATTAAATAAAAACTACCCAGCAATCGTTGGGAATATTGGCAACATTAAATACAATTTAATGACTATCGCATTAACAATATCAATAAAGAAAGCCCCAACCATTGGTACCACAAGGAACGCAAGATGGGATGGACCCAACCTATCCGTTACTGCTTGCATATTCGCAATTGCTGTTGGTGTAGCCCCAAGACCAAAGCCACAGTGACCAGCGGCTAAAATAGCAGCATCATAGTTCTTGCCCATCACACGGAAAGTGACAAAAATAGCGTATCCCGCCATCACACAGGCTTGTACTGCAAGAATGACAATCATTGGAATTGCTAATGACGCCAATTCCCATAACTTCAAGCTCATCAAAGCCATCGCTAAGAATAACGATAGGCTGACGTTCCCCATAACAGAAACTGCGCGGTCAAACACGCGATAGAAGCCAAGGATAGAAAGGCTGTTACTTAAAATCACCCCAACAAATAATACACACACAAATTTAGGTAACGCGAACACCGTGTCAGCGAGCTGACCTGCAATAAAGCTCCCCACCAATAGGCAAATAGCGATCAATGCAATAGTTTCAATTAAAACCATTGAAGTGATCATGCGGCCGGATTGTGGCTTTTCAAATGCAGTTGGAACGTCTTTATCATCTTCAGCCGTTCCAGGCGTTGGGATATTACGCGTTAGAAAACGTGCAACAGGTCCACCGATTAAACCACCAAGAACTAACCCAAATGTAGCACAAGCCATTGCAACTTCTGTTGCACTTTGGAAACCATAATTTTCAGTGAAAATTTTCCCCCATGCCGCACCAGTTCCATGACCACCGGATAAGGTAATTGAGCCAGCTAACAGCCCCATGAGAGGGTCTAATCCCAATAATTCAGCAAGAGCAATCCCTACTGTATTTTGGACAAGTAATAAACCGACAACTACAAAAATGAAGATAAACAATGCCTTACCGCCAGCCTTCAAGCTTGCAAGGTTGGCATTAAGACCAATTGTGGCAAAAAATGCCAGCATCATAGGTTCTTGCAGTGATAAGTCAAAAGAAAGGCTCCAGTCAAATAATTGTTTAAGCAATAAAAGACTAAAAGCAACTAACAACCCACCCGCAACGGGTTCAGGGATTGTATATTTTTCAAGAAAAGGGACTGATTTGACCAGTTTACGCCCAAGCAATAATACTAAGGTAGCTGCTACCAGTGTACCGTAGACATCGAGATGATACATTCACGTACCTCGTCTGTTGTTAAAATTATCAAAAACTAGTAAGACGTTAATTTCTTCCTTAAAACGCCAAAAGCAGGTTATAGGATTAGAAAAAAAAACTGTTATAAATACAAGTTAAAAGATATAAAAATGTGACAGCCTTATTTAACATTGATCAATATTTTTTACGCGCAAACGATTGCTTTTTAAATTCCTCGCATTACAATGCGTTTTTTGTTGGCGAGAAATGAAGGCAATGAATACTGCGACGTCTGAAAAACAAACTACTGAAGCGACCACACAAACGCAAAGCGAACTCATCTACAAATTAGAAGACCGCCCACCGCTGCCGCAAGCCTTGTTTGCTGCCGGGCAACACCTTCTTGCGATGTTTGTCGCAGTTATTACCCCTGCAATGCTGATTTGCCAAGCTTTGGGGCTACCAGCCCACGACACTCAGCGCATCATCAGTATGTCTTTATTTGCCTCCGGTATTGCCTCTTTAATTCAAATTCGCGCGTGGGGCCCTATTGGCTCAGGCCTGCTTTCGATTCAAGGAACCAGTTTTAACTTTGTTGCACCTTTAATTATGGGAGGTGTTGCACTCAAGCAAGGTGGTGCTGATATCCCATCCATGATGGCAGCTTTGTTTGGTACTTTACTCGTCGCCGCACTCACTGAAGTCATTCTTTCACGCTTCTTACATTTAGCACGTCGCGTTATCACACCATTGGTCTCTGGCGTGGTCGTGATGATTATTGGATTGTCCTTAATTCAAGTGGGATTAACGTCCATTGGTGGTGGCTATGGTGCTATTAGTGACAATACTTTTGGTTCCCCTGATTACTTGATTTTAGCGGGGATTGTATTAGCCGTTATTATCCTCTTGAATCGCCAGAAAAACCCTTACTTGCGCGTTGCTTCTCTCGTCATCGCGATGGCGGTTGGCTACCTTGCCGCTTGGTGGATGGATATGTTGCCAAATGCGCAACCCGTGGAAGCCAATCAGCCAATTATTACTGTCCCTGAGCCTTTTTATTATGGCTTATCATTCGACTGGAACCTGTTGATCCCATTAATTCTTATTTTTATGGTGACTTCCTTAGAAACGATAGGTGATATTACCGCCACTTCTGACGTATCAGAACAACCTGTTCGTGGCCCTT
This sequence comes from Providencia sp. PROV004, assembly GCF_011045615.1. NCBI lineage: Bacteria > Pseudomonadati > Pseudomonadota > Gammaproteobacteria > Enterobacterales > Morganellaceae > Providencia > Providencia sp. PROV004. The sequence goes on along the minus strand of NZ_CP042859.1, from coordinate 285,858 downwards.
TATACATGAAACGAATTAAAGGTGGCGTACTCGCCAATGGTTTGAATTCAATGGTTTCTGCGGTATTTAATACTTTCCCTAACTCTTGCTTTGGGCAGAACAACGGTGTTATCCAATTAACTGGGGTGGCAAGCCGCTATGTCGGCTACATTGTCGCTTTAATGTTGGTGTTATTAGGGTTGTTCCCTGCCGTTGCAGGCTTCGTGCAGCAAATTCCCGAACCTGTGCTGGGCGGAGCAACCATTGTGATGTTTGGTACCATCGCCGCTTCAGGTGTAAGGATAGTCTCTCGCGAGCCACTCAATCGCCGTGCAATTATGATTATCGCCCTTTCTCTCGCAGTGGGTATGGGCGTTTCACAACAACCTTTGATTTTACAATTCGCACCTGACTGGCTAAAAACATTATTTTCTTCGGGGATTGCTGCGGGTGGTTTAACTGCAATTGTTCTGAATTTAGTCTTCCCTCTCGAAAAATAATCTTTCATTCTAGCCGCCAGTGTTGAACATTCTGGCGGTTTTTCTGTATGCTATCCTTAAATTGTCGCTATATTAGACGGTTTCTTTTTGTGTCTATTCGTCCACAAACCAAAGGAGCAGTAAACTGTGAAATGGTTAATCAAATTTACTACCTATGCACTTTTGTTACTGCTGCTATTGTTTATTTTTACTTATATCGGGCTACAAACCCGTTGGGGTGCATCCTACTCCAGTCAATTTTTAAGTAAATTTACCGACTACGATATTGATGTAGGAATTATGGGACATGAGTTTTCTAACCCCGGTGAATTCATTTTCCAAGATGTTAAATTAACGTCTAAAAACAGCGATCTCTCTTTAGATTCACGACAAGTCGTAATTGATATTAATTGGCGAAACCTATTTAGCGGTACGGCTATCAAACGTTTAGTTATCACTCAAGGAACATTATCGACAACCGTCTTACCAAATACGGTGCTGTTCCCTATTTCTGCAAATATTTTGCAATTTGAAAATAGCCAAATTACGCTTAAAAAAGACAACGATACTGTGCAAGTCACTGGCTTCACGGGAGGAATTACCCCTTGGAAACCAGCCGAAAAATCCCCTTTTGGTTACGGTGATTTTCGATTTACCTCTAACCAATTAAAATTCAATGGCCTTTCCTTCAAGAATGTTGCCATTACTGGTAAATTGCAGCAGCAAGGAACAGAAATAAGCCAAGCAAGTGCCTACTTAAATAATGGCTATATTGCGGGTGCTGGGAAGGTACTTAGCGATGGCTCTATCATGGTTGACTCCCTCACCATGAATAAAGTCGGCTGGGAAAATAATGTTGATTTCGATTCACTATTTGATGCAATAACGAGTGAAAAATCGCTGCAGGTCAAACAGGTAGAATTAACCAACGTTGATATCCAAGGAAGGGATTGGGCACTTTCTGGCTTAAGTACCGAAATTGACCAACTCAGCTTCTTAAGAGGAAGCTGGACTAATCCCAAAGGCAATATTAGCTTTAATGTCGACCAATTCGTCGTAAAAGACCAGCAACTGAGTACCTTAATTGGTGAGCTAAGTATCAATGGCGACAGCCTTAATATCAATAAGTTATCGGGTTACTATAATAAAGGTGTCTTTAATCTCAGTGGGTCTTGGCAACGTAATGATCAAATACTAACCATTGACGAAGGTAAACTCGCGGGTATCTTATATACCTTACCTGAAAATTGGTTGTCCTTCTTCGCAGAACCAACCCCAACGTGGTTATCTGGTTTAAACATCAAAAAGTTCACCCTTTCTCAATCACTTTTGATGAATATCCAGGCACAATTTCCTTTCGAATTGACCGCTCTAAGCGGCAATATCGAAAATGTCGATTTGATTAAACAAAAACAGTGGGGAATTTGGAGCGGTAAAGCGACATTTACTGCAGATAGCGGCACAATCAACCAAGTTCTCGTACGCCGGCCATTTATTGAAGTACGTCAAAGTGGTAAATCCTCAGCGGCGGTGAGCTTAACGGTCAGTACCGATAAAGGCATCAGTAAAATTGGCTTGCTGGTAAAGCAAGAACCGAAAAAAGTTCCCTTTTTACTGAGAGCATCAGGTTCTAATATTGACCTCGTTGATTTAAATCAATGGGGTTGGACAGGCTTCCCCGCTCAAGTCATCGGTGACTTTGATGCAACATTACAAGGTGATTTGCTCGCCCCATCAGTGGAAAAAAGTTTGAATGGGGAATTGATGGCCATACCATTGCAAGGTAAACGTCTATTCCGTACTGTTGTGAACGGGGTTGTCACCTCTTCAGTAGAGTCCGAAACCGATTTGCAGCCTACTGAGCCTTCTTTGGCAGAACCGCTCCCCGCACTTAGCAATTAATAAAAACTGTCAATTCATAGAAATACAAAAGGCAGGTCAATCGAACCTGCCTTTCTTTTTTAATATTCAATGGGTAACTTTACTTGGCTGTTTCTACAGGTAACACCATATAAACACCGCTGAATACAGCGCCTACTTTACCATCAGGGTTACTAACCTCAACGTTCAGTTTTACTCGCGCCTTGCTACCTCGCGCTAAGCGGTCAAGGTCACCGCTCATATTGGCTAAGTCCGCAGTTGCTGTCGGCCTACCGCTTACTGGCTTACCATAACGAATACTGGCATCGACTAGCACAATATCACCACCAAGCTGGTGTTCTTGCATTAATAGCCAAATCAGCCCCCATCCTGTTAGGGTAGCTAATGAAAATTGGCTCCCTGCAAATATGGTTTCATGAGGGTTTTGGTTGCCCGCTTCTGGCATGGTGGTAATAAAACGAGTTCCTGTGTATTGGTCGATTCGGACACCCATTTTTTCACTCAATGGAATATACTTATACCAGGCTTGTTGTAACTCGCCACACCAGTCTGGGCGATGCAGAATTTGGTCTAATGTCTCAATGGGTTTGATCATCAAGTAATGGCGCACTGGCGTTTTTAGCTGCCCTGCTACTTGCCCTCGATTTTCAAACCCCATTTTATTGAAAAATGGAACTGCTTCTTCACGAACGCTTGATACAATGCGTTTTACCCCTTCTTGCCGAGCAACAGATTCCAGCGCCATGATAATCAACTTACCAAGCCCTTTTCCCTGCATTGCCGGGTTAACGGCTAAGAAACGAATAGCGCCTTCGTTGTCAGCATTAATATACAAACGACCAATGGCAAGAATACGGTTTTTATCATCGACGACCATTTGATGGTGTGCCGTTAAGTCATAGCCATCTTTTTCAGAACCTAGGGGTTGATTAAACGGTTTTCGCAACATTTCCCAGCGAAAATGGTAATAAGTTGCAAATTCAATATCGTCTTTCGGTGTACGTAAATGGTACATCGCTTCCCCCTTTAAAAATGGACTCACACTTGTAGCCAGAAGGTGACAGGGCCATCATTGGTTAAATTCACTTGCATGTCAGCGGCAAATTCACCCGTTTGTGTTTCAACCCCTTGTTGGCGACTTTGTTCAACAAAGTATTGATACAAAGTATCTGCCCTTTCAGGTTCTGCCCCCCCTGAAAAACTAGGCCGCATACCTTTTTTGGTATCAGCTGCTAAAGTAAATTGAGAAACCACCAGCAAGCTACCACCTGCTTGTTGAACATTGAGATTCATTTTCCCTTGTTCATCACTAAAAATACGGTAGCCTAATACTTTTTCACACAAACGTTTGGCTTTCTGTTCATCATCATCTTTTTCAACACCAAGCAAAACCAGCAGCCCAGCATTTATTTGTCCTACTATTTTCTGATCAACAACTACACTCGCATGAGTGACTCTCTGGATTAATGCAATCATGATGACTCTTTACAAAAAGATGGAGCAACGTTAGCCGTTGCCCCACTATAAAATCAGGATATTATTCAACTTCTGCACTAAAATCGTAAGTGCGGAAATATTCAGGAATGGTGTCTTTATTCACAACATGAATACTGCGAATACCAAGGGCTTCTGCGGCTTTTATATTTTCTTCGACATCATCAAAGAAAATAGCATCTGCAGCATCAAACTCTTCGGATTGCAGTACATATTTGTAAATTTCAGGATCAGGCTTACGCATGCCTAAATCTTGGGATAAATATAAGAAATCGGAGGAAGCTGCAATTTCTGGGTAGTGTGCTGGCCAGTAGTCGAGATGTAGGCGATTAGTATTCGATAAAACGACCACTCGGTGCCCTTGTTCACGCAGGCGTTCCATAATATCAATAACTTCAGGTCGTAACGAAATAAAAATAGCGTGCCAGCCTTCAGCAAAGTCTTCAAAGCTTAGTGTAATGTCCATTTCTTCACAAAGCAGCTCAGCAAACTCGATGTCTGAAATTTTTCCACACTCATGTAATTGAAAGATATTACCAAAAGTAAAACGTGATTTGATTTCTTCACTTGGTGTGCCGCTGAGTTCAGACCATTTATCAAATACACGATTAAAGTCGATATCAATAATCACATTACCCATATCGAAGATATACAGCATAAATTTTCCTCATTGTTATTCACTAAATTTACTTTAATCATTATTCGGGCAACTGAACAGCCCTAATTAGTGATAATTCACGTTATTTTGTCAATTTATCGATTAAGCAATCCACACTTAGCGCAATTAATGAGCAGAAAACCAGCCGATTTATTCTGTTATCGAGAAAACGCTTTTTATCCCAAAGGTGCTATTTCACACCACACTCTCGGTTTTTGATACTAAATGTTAAGTCCCACTATCGGCTTTTTGCATAATGGCTTGTACGTAGCAAGTTACACATAAGCAATGTGAGCTGATATCAATGCATTATCAGTAATAAATAAATCTTAAAATATAAAAGCCAGACTATGAAAATAGATAAAACAATCTCTTGGCCGATTGCTATTCTATGGGGAAGTTTATTTTTAATTCCATTATTTAATTATTTCCCTCTGAATTTCAATATCGACCTTACAACAAAAGTTATTGAACATTTTCAATCCGCCACTCTAATTTTTTGTGTCTTTTTCACTTGGTTTTATATGAGACCATTACAGCAAAAAAGTCAGGGAATGAAATTATTTTGGTTATGGGCAACTATCTGGTGGGTAACATTATTTGGCAGAGGAACAAATTGGGGACGAGAATTTTTCCCTAATCTGGATCACACTTATTTCAGGCTAATTTCTATTACCTTGATTAGCAGTTTAGTTTTGATGCTATGTGCTTCACCATTAAGAAAAAGTATTGTTTTTCACCTAAAAAACACGGCTATTCCACTTTGGAGCCTACTACTAACCCTGTGTGCTTTTTTAATTTCAGACAGTGTTGAACACCATAGGTTTCTCAGTTCAGTTTTTCTATATCATTCTGAACTTCAAAGCCTTATCGAAGAATTGTACGAAATCCCTTTAATTATCGGACTATTTATTTCATCACTGTATTTTATGAAAAAAGATAAGCCTTTATAAATAAGTAAGGCGCCGAAAGGCGCCTTACTACACTCATAACTACAATAAAGTAATAAACAACATTACATCATGGTAATTAGTCTTCTTTAGAACGGTTTGCACGGCGGCGATCGTTCTCAGTCAAATGACGTTTACGCAGACGAATAGACTGCGGAGTCACTTCAACTAATTCGTCATCATCAATGAACTCAAGAGCTTGTTCCAGAGTCATTTTAATTGGTGGTGACAGAGTTGTCGCTTCATCAGTACCTGACGCACGCATGTTAGTCAGTTTTTTACCAGTTAAGCAGTTAACAGTTAAGTCGTTAGAACGTGAGTGAATACCAATGATTTGGCCTTCATACACTTCAGCACCGTGACCCAAGAACAGCTTACCACGGTCTTGCAGGCTGTACAGTGCATAAGCAACCGCTTTACCTTGTCCGTTAGAGATCAGAACACCGTTTTGACGGCCACCGATTTCGCCTGGGCGAACATCATCGTAATGGCTGAACGTTGAGTACAGTAAACCAGTACCTGATGTCATTGTCATGAACTCAGTACGGAAGCCAATCAGACCACGGCTTGGAATGACGTAATCAAGACGTACACGGCCTTTACCGTCTGGCATCATGTCACGCAGGTCGCCTTTACGCTCACCTAATGCTTTCATGATGTCGCCTTGATGCTGTTCTTCAACGTCTAACGTCACTTGTTCGAACGGCTCTTGTTTACGACCCTCGATTTCACGAATGATAACTTTTGGACGAGATACGGCTAATTCGAAACCTTCACGACGCATGTTTTCAATCAGAACAGATAAGTGAAGCTCACCACGACCAGAAACGCGGAATGCATCTGGGTCTTGAGTTTCTTCAACGCGTAGTGCAACGTTGTGAACCAATTCTTTATTCAAACGGTCAAGGATCTGACGTGAAGTCACGAATTTACCTTCTTTACCACAGAATGGTGAGGTGTTAACACAGTAGAACATGCTAACTGTTGGCTCATCAACCGCTAATGCAGGCAGTGCTTCAACGCTACCGACTTGGCAAATGGTGTCAGAGATATTCAGTTCACCCAAACCGGTCAGAGCAACAATGTCACCCGCTTCCGCTTGTTGTGAGTCAATACGCTCTAAACCTAAGTGAGTCAGAACTTTACCAATTTTACCGTTACGAGTTTTACCTTCGCTATCGATAACCGTTACTTGTTGGTTAGGCTTAACAACACCGCGTTTGATACGACCAATACCGATAACACCTAAATAGCTGTTGTAATCCAATTGCGAAACTTGCATTTGGAATGGACCATCGATATCTACCGCTGGTGGCGCAACGTGTTCCACGATAGCTTCGTACAGTGGAGTCATGTCTTCAGCCATGTTTTCGTGGTCAAGACCAGCAATACCGTTTAATGCAGATGCATAAACGATAGGGAAATCGAGTTGCTCATCCGTTGCACCTAAGTTCACGAATAAGTCGAATACTTGGTCAACAACCCAATCAGGACGTGCGCCTGGGCGGTCAACTTTATTGATAACAACAATAGGACGTAAACCGTGGTCGAACGCTTTTTGCGTTACGAAGCGAGTTTGTGGCATTGGGCCATCCATCGCATCAACAACCAGCAGTACACAGTCAACCATAGACATAACGCGCTCAACCTCACCACCGAAATCGGCGTGACCTGGGGTGTCTACGATATTGATATGATAACCATTCCATTGGATAGCGGTATTTTTAGCAAGGATAGTAATACCACGCTCTTTCTCCAAGTCATTGGAGTCCATAACACGCTCATCAACAGTTTCACGTTCACCGAACGTGCCTGATTGCTGCAATAATTTACCAACCAGTGTGGTCTTGCCATGGTCAACGTGAGCGATGATGGCGATGTTTCTTAAATTTTGAATTGACAAGGATTTTTACCGTTTAATTGACAGGAAAGGAATATGCTTACTGAGCCGTTATTCACACCCAAAACATACTTTCTACGTTAATTTGCTGTTATTTTACACGTTTTTCCGCACAAGTGGAATAAATGTGAAACCCATCACTGTATAAAAAGTTTTTAGCGAAAAAACATTCAGTTGCGTAACAGTGCCAGATTCCCTCACAAAATAATGAGCATCATCTCTGCGAAACCACGAAGTGACAGAATAATACGCTAAAAACTTAATATTAGCAGCCCAAAAAAAGAACAAAAAATAGACTTTCTTTCTTAACTACCAGTTTAAATATCTTTTTGCGTTATTTAGATATATCTAAATTGACTAATTAGATATATCTAAATATAGTAAAACCAGAAAACAAATTCGATATATCTAAAGTTACAAACTAAGGAGTAACTATATGCTAATTAAATCTTGTCGTCATGTATATTATGCACGCCATGATGAAAATCAACATGGCCATCGCGGTGGATGTTGCCACAATGAAGGCCGTCATAGTCACGAACATTGCAACCACGGAGATGACTATTATGGTGATGACCGCCATGGGCACGGTGAACACTGCCACGGTGAAGGCCGTCATGGTCGTGGACACGGTGAACGCTGCCACGGCGAAGGCCGTCATGGACATGGACATGGTGAACGCTGCCACGGCGAAGACCGTCATGGTCGTGGACATGGTGAACGCTGCCACGGCGAAGGCCGTCATGGTCGTGGACATGGTGATGACCGCCAAAGAGGTCGTGGAAGAGGTAAAGGCCTACGTCGTTTATTCGACCATGGCGACCTTCATATTATGGTACTTTCGTTAGTCGCTAAAAAACCAAGCTATGGCTACGAAATTATCAAGGATATTCAAGAAGCCTCAAATGGCTTGTATGTGCCAAGCCCGGGTGTTATTTATCCCACTCTAACCCTGTTAGAAGAACAAGGCTTCTTGGAGTCTCAGATTGTTGAACGTAATCGAAAAAGTTTTACGATTACGCCGGAAGGCTCTGATCATTTAGCTCAAAATAAAGAAATTGAAGCGGTTATTGCTCGCAAACTGGCTAAAGCACGTGATATGCAACAAGGCAGTAATTTAGCAGAAGACATTGAAATGGCAGTCAGTCGTTTTAAAGCTTTATTACGTCACAAAATGGTTTTAAAACAACTAAACGAAGAGCAGACGCGCCAAATTGCCTCCATCATCAATGATGCAGTAAAACAAATTGAAGAAGTGAATACATTATTAACTAATAGCGATGAAGATTAATGTAGCTGTCTGGCATTAAACCACCTCATTTCTTTTTTATCCGGCCAACCTTATGCTTTAACAGAGCGCAATGTTGGCTTTTTTATTTGAGCTCCACTCGCAAACGCACTAGAACAGTGCAAAATAGTCATTTCATGCACTAATATAGTGCAATACGACCAATGCAGCATGATGAAAATCCCTCGTCCTCACGTAACAATCAGTATTTGCTATAATTAAAAAGTTGGCACGCTTTTCGCTTATCTATTTATAGAGCGCGTACTAACCACTTTTATATGACTAGCACGCCAGACAAACAACAAACACACCCTCAAAAATAGCTTGTGATTTGTTGATTAGACCCGACCAGGAGAGCCGAGATGTCCGCTGAACATGTTTTATCGTTAATTAAAGAGCACAATGTTAGATTTATTGATCTGCGTTTTACCGACACTAAAGGTAAAGAGCAACACATCACTATCCCTGCTCACCAAGTTGACGAAGACTTCTTTGAAGAAGGCCAGATGTTTGATGGTTCATCTATTGGTGGCTGGAAAGGCATCAATGAGTCAGACATGGTATTAATGCCTGACGCGTCTACCGCGATGTTAGACCCGTTCTTTGCCGATATCACATTGATTATACGCTGCGATATTTTAGAGCCGGGCACAATGCAAGGTTATGACAGAGACCCACGTTCAATTTCAAAACGCGCAGAAGATTTCCTGCGCTCCAGCGGGATTGCTGATATCGTTCTCTTTGGACCAGAGCCTGAATTTTTCGTTTTTGATGACATTCGTTTTGGCAACAACATGCACGGTAGCTACTACCATATCGATGATATCGAAGCTGCATGGAATACAGGAACCAAATACGAAGGTGGCAATAAAGGCCATCGCCCTGCAGTAAAAGGCGGTTACTTCCCCGTTCCACCGGTTGATTCATCACAAGACTTGCGTTCAGCCATGTGTACCACAATGGAAGAGATGGGCTTAGTTGTTGAAGCTCACCACCATGAAGTAGCGACCGCAGGCCAAAACGAAGTGGCTACCCGCTTTAATACCATGACCAAAAAAGCGGATGAAACTCAGATTTATAAATATGTCGTTCACAATGTTGCCCATGCATACGGCAAAACAGCGACCTTTATGCCAAAACCTTTAGTGGGTGATAATGGTTCTGGTATGCACTGCCATATGTCTTTATCTAAAGGTGGTGTGAACCTGTTCGCAGGTGACAAATACGGCGGTTTATCAGAAATGGCGCTGTACTACATCGGCGGTATTATTAAGCATGCACGTGCGCTGAACGCATTTACTAACCCAACCACTAACTCATACAAACGTTTAGTTCCGGGCTTTGAAGCGCCAGTCATGTTGGCATACTCTGCACGTAACCGCTCTGCTTCGATTCGTATTCCAGTGGTTGCGAGTACAAAAGCACGCCGTATTGAAGTTCGCTTCCCAGACCCTGCAGCTAACCCATATTTAGCGTTTGCAGCCCAGTTAATGGCGGGTCTTGATGGTATCATCAATAAAATCCACCCTGGCGATGCGATGGACAAAAACTTATACGACTTACCACCTGAAGAAGCCAAAGAAATCCCAACAGTTTCAGGTTCTTTAGATGAAGCGTTAGCCGAATTAGATAAAGACCGTGAATTCTTAACCCGTGGTGGTGTATTCACTAATGATGCTATCGATGCCTATATCGAATTAACCCGTGCCGACATACAACGTGTTCGTATGGCACCACACCCTCTCGAATTTGAAATGTACTACAGTGTGTAACACGCCGTTCCACTGTTAGTCTTTGTTGCCGTGAAGCACTTGCCCCATCTTTCGATGGGGCCTTTTATCTCTAAGGTACTTACGCAACAAAAATCAAATATCGGTTGTTTGGTCTATCAGGTATAATGCACCAAAATAGTGCAGGAGCAATATTACATGAAAACCGAACACTTGCCAGCACCGGAACATATTCTCGACTCTCTCATTAATAGCGTGCTAATTTTGGATTACGACTTGGTTATCCATTACGCCAACCATGCTGCACTCCAGATCTTAACCCAAAGCCAGCGCAAGCTATATGGTACGCCTCTCCCCCTGTTATTCAGCTATTGTTCACTCAATGATGAACTGATGCTCAATAGCCTAAAAGAAGGCCATAGCTTTACCGAAAATGAAGTCACTTTAGTGTTTAACAACCATTCTCATGTGATGTCGTGCAGCGCCCAGCCTTTTTCAGAACAATTTATTTTAGTTGAGCTTTCACAATTAGATAGCCAGCGACGTTTGAGCCAAGAACTCGCACAAAATGCCCAGCAGCTCGCTGCCCGTGAACTGATCCGTGGGCTTGCTCACGAGATTAAAAACCCACTCGGGGGTTTGCGAGGCGCTGCGCAACTGCTCTCTAAAGCGCTGCCTGACCCACAATTAAATGAATATACTCAAGTGATTATCGAACAGGCCGACCGCCTGCGAGCACTGGTTGATAGGCTACTTGGGCCACAATACCCGGGGCCGAAAACGCAACAAAGTATTCATCATATTATGGAAAACGTAACGCGGTTAGTGTCATTAGAAAAACCCGATAATGTAACACTAACTCGTGATTATGACCCAAGTTTGCCTGAATTAGAGTATTACCCGGACCAAATCGAGCAAGTGCTTCTAAATATCACCCGAAACGCCTTACAAGCCCTCGCCGAAACGGGAGGTTATATCACTTTGCGTACACGAACAGCTTTTCAAGTCACATTGCAAGGTGAACGTTATAGATTAGCTGCACGTATTGATATTGAAGATAACGGTCCCGGTATTCCATTGGCAATTCAGGATACGTTGTTCTATCCCATGGTCAGCGGACGACCTGATGGCACAGGGCTTGGCCTGTCGATTGCTCGCAGTTTAGTTGACCAACACGCAGGAAAAATCGAATTTACCAGTTGGCCGGGCCACACTGAGTTTTCCATTTATCTACCAATTAAGAAATAGGAGATAACCATGACGCAGGGAAAAATTTGGGTGGTTGATGATGATAGCTCCATCCGTTGGGTACTTGAACGCGCATTAAATAATGCTAATTTTGCTTGTACCTGCTTTGATAGTGCGAATGCAGTGCTCAGCGCATTAGAAAACTCACTCCCTGATGTGTTGTTATCAGATATCCGTATGCCAGGTAAAAATGGTATTGAGCTACTAAATACAATTAAACAATCGCACCCCCTTTTACCGATTATTATCATGACCGCACACTCTGACCTTGATGCTGCCGTGAATGCCTACCAATCAGGTGCTTTTGATTACTTGCCAAAACCTTTCGATATTGATGAAACCGTTGCCTTGGTCGAACGCGCTTTAAATCATAGTCGTGAACAAAACCATGCAGGCCGTGAAGCTAAACCAGCCACCCCCGTTGTTTCTTCGACGATGATCGGTGAAGCACCAGCAATGCAAGAGGTCTATCGCATTATTGGCCGTTTATCACGTTCATCAATTAGTGTGCTTATTAATGGTGAATCAGGCACTGGGAAAGAGCTGGTTGCCCACGCGTTACATCAGCACAGCCCTCGCGCCGATGCCCCTTTTATTGCATTAAATATGGCCGCCATCCCCAAAGACTTAATTGAATCTGAGCTATTTGGTCACGAAAAAGGCGCTTTCACCGGCGCGAGCCAAGTACGTCAAGGCCGATTCGAACAAGCTAACCATGGCTCTTTATTTTTAGATGAAATAGGCGATATGCCCCTTGATGTCCAAACTCGCTTGTTACGTGTTCTGGCGGAAGGCCAATTCTACCGTATTGGCGGTTATACCCCAGTCAATGTGGATGTGCGGATTATTGCAGCAACCCACCAAGACCTCGAAAAGCGGGTTAAAGAAGGTTTATTTCGCGAAGACTTATTTCATCGGTTAAATGTCATTCGAGTGCAATTACCGCCATTACGTGAACGCATTGAGGATATCCCGCGTCTCGCCGATTATTTTTTACAAAATACGGCAAAAGAACTCGGTGTCGAGGCTAAGGTTCTCCACCCCGACAGCGAAAAAATTCTTCAGCGCTATTATTGGTCAGGTAATGTTCGCCAATTGGAGAATGTCTGCCGTTGGCTAACCGTGATGGCGGCAAGCCAAGAAATTTTACCGCAAGATTTGCCCGATGATTTGCTTGAAGAACATCCACAACAAAATGCCGTAATAAAATCATCGCAAACCGATGCCGTGCCAACACAATCATTGTCATCGCACAATCCGAGTTCTGCCGCTCAGTGGTTTGAATTACTTGAAGAGTGGACCGATAACGCATTAATAGAGGGCAAAGAAGACCTCTTTGCACAGGCCATTCCCTTACTCGAACGTACAATGTTAAAGTGCGCGTTGAAATACACCAATGGACACAAACAAGAAGCCGCCCGTTTATTAGGCTGGGGGAGAAATACCCTAACCCGTAAATTAAAAGAGCTAGGAATTGAATAACTTCAAATGTTCACTATCATATTAAGATAATGTACGAAGTAATTTATTACTTCATACTTATCTTAATATTAAATAATTCGACCTTGATATTCAGGAATTAATTATTGATTTTACTATTCCAACACCAATTAACACAATGAATAATAAACAAAATAAAAAAAAGATATTGCAAGCAGAAAGCTTATTATCACCTGAACAGAATTTCAATTTATACAAGTAGCATTAATACAAAAATAACGTCGTTTATAGGAAATTTATAACAATGAACACTGTAGCTTAAACGTATCTATAAATAAGAAACTTCTTATGTAGCCTTAGCATAATTAATTAAAATTAAGGCTACTCAATTGAATTTAATCGAAGATATTCAAAGGGTAATTTAATGTTTTCTGAAAACCGAGATTAATCACCCTGCAATTTTCATTCATATCCTGAATGGTAATAACCTTTATTTATTCAAAAAATGAAATAAGTAGCACTTTTAGACCTACGAAATTCGATAGTTATACTATTATTTCGTTTTACGATAGTACAAATAAAACATTCTTCAAATGTGGTCTGATGTGCCAGGGCCTTATAAACCCAAATAATCACCATATGAGAGACAAATTAAATTTATCTCCCACATTATAATTATTCTTAGTTTTATATCGTTATTTCACTTTAGTAAAAAACTCATCTAAAAATATATTTACCTTAAGATAAAATAGAACTTCAATTGCTCTCCCATACGGTGTTAACTTAATTAAAAAAATTAAATACTTCAAAATTTAATTATATTTTACCAAATTTTACAAAACTTGTTTGTTTTAAAAAATAGTTTCAAAATACTCTCCAATTGAGTAATTGGTAATTCCACCTACTCAATGAAAAATAAATAATTATCTTTTGGAGAAAAACAAATGAAAAAAAACTTACTTGCATCATTAATTGCTGCAACCTCAATCTTTGCTGTTAATAATGCATTAGCTGCAGATGGTACTATCGACTTTACCGGTGAAATCATTGACCAAGCATGTGAATTAGCTGCGGGCTCTGACGCATTAAAAGTAAACTTAGGCCAAGTATCTAAAAAGGCATTACCAACTGCAGGAAGTACTGCTGCTGCAACTAAATTTACTATTAAATTAATTAACTGCCCAGCTACAGTGACAACGGCTTCAGTTAAATTCGATGCTGACTCTTATATTGGTGACGATGAAGTTATTAAATTAAAAGAAGAAACCGGAGTTGCAACAGGTGTAGGCATTCAAATTACTGACGATACTAATAAAGTCGTTCCACTATTTACCGCATCTAAAGCATACCCATTGAAAGAAAATGTAGAAAATAATTTAGATTTCAGAGCGCGTTATATTGCCAAAACTGACTCTGTAACACCGGGTCCAGCGAACGGTACGGCAACTTTCACAATCAATTATAACTAAGTAACAAATAAGGTTTAAATGGAATTGAACCTTATCTAATAACATTCAATGGTGGTATTATGAGATCTATTATCTATATTTTTATTTCTTTATTTCTGCTAATAAATACTGCAAATGCAGGCGTTATTATTGGTGGAACTCGTGTTATTTATAATGAGGGAAACAAAGATGTTAGTATCAGTGTAGAAAACCCAGATAAGATCCCTTATTTAATTCAATCCTGGATAGATAATATAGATGAAAAAAAACAGTCAGATTTCACTATAACACCACCATTATTTAGGCTTAATGCTGAAAAAACAAATGCACTTAGAATATTTTTAACCGAAAATAAACTACCGAATGATAGAGAATCATTATTCTGGCTAAATATAAAAACGATCCCAGCAACAGAAAGAACAGAAAATTCATTACAAATTGCCTTTAAAACACAGATGAAACTCATTTATCGTCCTAAAGCTTTAAAGGATGTCAATTTTATTGAAGAGCAAAAAAAATTAGTATGGTCTAAATCTGGGAATAAAATTACAGTTAATAACCCAACACCTTATTTTATGAATTTTCAGAGCATCAGCTTTAACGGAACAAAAGCTAATGATGTTTCTTATGCTGCACCTTTCTCAAACGCAACTTTCGAGATTAATAACTCAAATACCAATGGAACAATTAAATGGGAAGTTATTAATGATTATGGCGCCGCGCCAGAAGCACTCGAAACGAAAATATAAAACTATAAAATAAGTTGGGCTTTATCATGAAAATAAATAAAATATCTCTGGGCCTACTATTATATTTAGGCTATACCGCATCGTTATATGCTGAAGAAAAAACAGAAAACAATGTCTACTTTGATCCCGATTTCTTAGAATTGCCGAATAAAGACTCAGTTGATTTATCACAATTTGAGAATAACGAACAATTAGCTGGTGACTACTATGTTGATATTTATGTCAATACTAATTTAATTGGTGCTAAAAATCTTAAATTCGAAAAAAATAGCCAGAACCAATTAATTCCGTGTTTATCACTTGCTGACATTAAAGAATTTGGTATTAAAACAGCGGAATACCCTGAATTGCAAACAGCAGGAAGTCACTGTGTCAATCTTGCCGCGATCCCTGATGCCACCAGTAACTTTGAGTTTGATTCTCAACGTTTATATTTAAGTATTCCTCAAATCGCATTAGACAGAAACCCAAGGGGTTACGTTGACCTAGCTAATATTGATAATGGGATCAATGCACTGTTATTAAATTATAGCTATAACGGGTCGAAAAATTATGATCGTAAAAAAAATGGCTCAGATAATACATCCCATTATGTGAATTTAAGACCCGGTTTAAATATTGGAGCTTGGCGGTTACGGAATTACACCACATGGTCAAGCAATACTGACCAATCTGGTAAATGGGACACCATTTATACCTATGCATCACGTGGCATAAATAGTATCAAAAGTCAGTTAACCTTGGGGGATAGTGTCTCACCTTCGATGGTTTTTGATAGCGTGCCATTTCGCGGAGCTCAGCTTGCGACAGATGATGATATGTCCCCTGAAAGTTTGCGCGGCTATGCACCCGTTGTACGCGGGATAGCGCGTAGCAATGCACAAGTAACGATCCGCCAAAATGGCTACATTATCTACCAAACTGAAGTGGCAGCGGGCCCTTTTGAAATCACAGACTTATACCCAACAGGGGGAAGTGGAGATTTACATGTCACCATCAAAGAATCCAATGGGAGCGAGCAATATCAAATCGTTCCTTTTGCTTCATTACCCGTATTACAGCGTGAGGGGTATTTTTCTTATAGCGTAACAGGCGGGGAATACCGCGCTTATGACAGTAGCATTGATAAAACTAAATTTGGCCAGTTTACCTTAATCTATGGTTTACCTTATGGTATTACCGCTTATGGTGGTAGCCAAGTCAGTGAGCACTACCAATCTTATTCTATTGGTACGGGTCAAAACCTTGGACGGTTTGGTGCAT
Source organism: Providencia sp. PROV004 (assembly GCF_011045615.1). Lineage (NCBI taxonomy): Bacteria > Pseudomonadati > Pseudomonadota > Gammaproteobacteria > Enterobacterales > Morganellaceae > Providencia > Providencia sp. PROV004. The sequence goes on along the minus strand of NZ_CP042859.1, from coordinate 269,351 downwards.
TATCTATTGATGTTACTCATGCAAATTCAACGCTAAGTAATGATGTTACGGAAAAAGGTCAGTCATACCGTTTTCGCTATAACAAAAATATCAACGACATTGGTACTAATATTGCTTTGGCAGGTTACCGTTATTCCACTAAAGGGTTCTACAGTTTAGCGGAAGTCTTTGATGGTTATAGAAATACAAACTATGCACCAGAAATTGAACGCCGCCGTAATCGCGGTGAGATCACTCTCAGTCAAAATTTAGGAGATAGCTTTGGTTCAATTTCAGTCGGTTATATCAATGAGGACTACTGGAATAGTGACCGCAAAACACAATCTGCCACCGTGGGTTACAACAATAGTTGGCAAGGCATCAGTTATAGCTTGAATTATACCTATAACAAAAATACCAATAGTTACTCCTATAGCTCCGGTAGCCGTACGAAAAGTGAAGATGATCATCAACTTGCTTTCTCTGTCAGTGTACCGTTTAGCGTGTTTGATAATACTTTCTACTACAACTTTAACAGTAACAGCAGCAGTAATGGTCCAAGCACAGGCAGTATCGGGCTTTCCGCCTCTCAGCTCAATAACCGCTTAAATTGGAGTATGCAACAAGGCTTTACCACTCGAGAACAAGGCACTAGCGGTAATATGAATGCCTCTTATAAAGGGCAATATGGTGAAGTTTCAGGTGGAACTGGCTATAGCAAAGACAACTATAACCTCTATTACGGGGTTAATGGTAGCTTAGTGGCTCACTCTGGCGGACTAGTTCTTGGCCAGCAATTAGGCGAAACCGCGGCTATTGTAGAAATCCCTGACGCGGGTGATGTTCCTATTTTAAACCAAGCTGGGGTTGTCACCAATAACCAAGGTTATGCGCTAGTACCTTATGTCACGGCTTATCGCAAAAATGTGATTGATATCGATACCTCGGGGTTGCCTGAAAATACCGAAATGGAATTAACCAGCCAAAGTGTTGCTCCAAGTCGTGGTGCACTGGTGAAAGCCAATTTTGCAGCGAATATCGGGTACCGTGCCATCATGATATTAAGTTTTGCTGATGGTAAACCTGTGCCTTTCGGTGCTCAGGCCATATTTAAAGATAATCCACAGCTAAATAATATAGTAGGCAATGATGGCGAAATTTATTTATCTGGCTTAGCTGAAAACGGCAGTTTTATTATTCAATACAACGATAAACAGCAATGCCAAGTAAATTATAACTTAGCGGGTATATCGAATTATATGGGGTTATATAAAACAGCAGCGGTTTGCCGATAATTGGGAGTCTATCATGAAAATAACACTATATAAATTACCCTTATTATTTGGATGCTTATTTTTTAATTCATATGCATCTTATGCTGAATGTCTTAAAGGCACCTACACTGCTCATCATAATATTCCTGATAAAACAATTTATGTACAATATGATAATTTGCATGCCAACAATTATGTATTAGCAAGTCATAGTATTAGAGCATTCACCGCTGATTATATTTTTGCCATGCCATATGAAAATGATTGTGGTGGATATTTAGATACCTACTATGTAAATGGTTGGTCAGCCAATTCAAGTAAAATTGCACCAACCAATATTCCTGGCGTGGGTGTCAGAATCAAATTTACCAACAATGTCTTACCTGGTTATATCCCAACAAGATCAGTGACAATAGATAAGTCATATACGCTTACAAGTACTAATGGGTATAATAACTGGGAAGTTGAAATATTAAAAACAGGAACAATTGCCACTTCGGGTGTGATTAGAAGTGGGCATATTGCAAATCTTACACAATATAACACTAAGGTTGGTACGCGATTTTTAGGCGCTACACTTGGTTTTGGAAGTAATTATCGTATTTCTGTTGTGAGTTGCTCATTAAAGAATAATCAGTCTACATATAATATTAATATGAAAGATTGGTATGATACGCAATTTCCCAATATAGGCTCAACCAGCACACCGGTTGATATTCCAATTACATTAACTTGTGCAGTTGGCACCAATATTAAAGCGACAGTGACAAGTTCTAAATATGAAGATACCGCAACCGGAAAATTAGGGCTAACAGGAGCTAATAGTGCTACTGGTGTCGCAATACAATTATTGGATAAAAATAATAATCCAATCAAGCTGAATACTAAGAACAGCCTGCAAAATAATGTCCCAGCTGGTGATTACATGTTTAATTGGAAGGCACGCTATATAAAAACAGCAGATAATATTACGTCAGGTACAGCAAATGCGTCTGCAACTGTCAATATCCGCTATGAGTAGGAATAAAAAATGAAAATAATATCTAAAAATTTACTTTTACTTAGTAGCTTAATATTCAATGGGAATTCATTCGCTGCTAGCACTGTCACGTTGAATTTCACCGGTAATATTAGAGCGGCAACTTGTAATATTACTGGTGGTAATAATATTGATATTGACCTGAAAAGTATTTCAGCTGATGTATTTCGCAATGCGAGCTCTGGTTCTAACTGGAATACATTTAATATCAGCCTAAATAATTGTTCATCTTTTATTAACCAAGTAAAACTGACGTTTACAGGGACGGCGGATACCGCGGATGTAGCAAGTTTATACAAAAATCAAGGCACAGCTAAAAACCTAGCCGTACAACTACAAAATGGTAATGGAACAACTGCATTAGGTAACCAAAAAGTATTACAAGTTCCGACAAATGGGCAAGCGAATATTAATATTCCATTACGTACACGTGCCTTTAGCTCATTAGGTAATGCCACACCAGGAACCATTTCCGCCAATATTACGGCAACAATTACCTATTTATAAAAGAGAGAATAATATGAGACAGTTAATCCTATTACTATCGCTAATGAGTAGCTCTTTAACCGCTTTTGGGCTAACAGCAAATATTAAAGTACATGGTGTCGTTATTGCTGCTCCTTGTGAAGTCGAAAAAAATAATTATTTAATTGATTTGAAAAAAATTAATATTTGGAATATCAAAGATACTCAGAAATCTCCGTGGGTTAATTTTTCCGTGAAGCTAAAAAATTGCCCTGTCGGTACCACTATAGCTGTAATGAAAATATCTGGCACTCCGGATGCAACAGTCACGGAACATTTTATTAATAATGGTACGGCGAAAAATGTGGCATTAAATTTAGCCAATACTACCAATAAAACAACAATAAAAAATGGTGATACGATTACTGCGAATGTTAATACACAAACACGAAATGTTGAAATTCCTCTGTCTGCAAGAGTTTCAGGATATGGAAATGGTATGGTTGCAGGCTCATTTAAAAGCCATTTAGAATTTACATTTACTTATCAATAGTTAAATTTATTTCTATTATATTAGTTTTAATAGGAGAAAGCAGTATGCCTAATTACTATCCTATATCAAGAATAATTGGCAATAAAATTACCTATTACCGAAAAATGAAAGGCATGACATTAGAGAGTTTATCTAAAATAATAGGCGTTAGTGAACAACAACAATCACGCTATGAGCGTGGTATTAATCGAATTAATATTGATAGGCTTTATCATTACTCTAAGATATTTGAAATTGATATTATAGCTTTTTTTATTTTCAATTCTAGGGAGATCAATGAGATTGAGCATGCAAAAGAAAAATATTTAAATAAAAAAGTAAATTTTAAGGATGTTTTATGACTAAAAAGAAAATATTACTGATAATAATAGGTTCAGTTTTTGCTTATTCTGCGTATACACAAGCGGCCTGTATTCAAAACCCGAACTTACGAAATGTTGTGGTTAATGTACCTACGAAAACCTATTCATTACAATATGACGATACAGGAGCACGAGACCTCGATACTATTCGAGTCAATTTTAAAGGCTCACAAGTCAATACATTTTCAGGCCCAAAAAGTAATGGCCAATGCGGTGATGCCTATTTACATGCTGATTATGTGAATGGTTGGGTACCAAACGGTAATAAAATTGCAGCCAGTAATATACCGGGCATCAGCATTCAAGTAAAAGCAACGGAAATTGGTTTCTTGAACACACGTTATGGACCACCAACATTAGCTAACCCAGCTGCTTGGGGTATTCCTAACCCATATTGGACTATTACTATCAAAAAAACAGGACAAGTCACACAGGGCGGAAATTTAAAGGCAGGGCATGTGGGAAGACTAACACAGCGTAACCCTGCACCACATAACAGTACGTGGAATTTAACATCGTTGAATATTCCAGCAGGTGCAATCAAAATTAATGTATTAAAGTGTTCGACAAAAGCGAATAGTTATACGGTTAATTTGGGAACTTGGTACGATACTCAATTTAAAGCAATTGGTACGACTAGCAATAGTGTCAATATACCCATTACATTAAGCTGTGCTGCAGGCACTAATCTAAAAGTGACAGTGACAAGTAGTGCTGGGTATGTTGATACTAATACAGGGAAAATTAAACTGTCAGGACAAGGGCAAGCGACCGGAATCGCCATTCAATTATTAGATAGAAACAGCAACCCAATAAAGCTTAATTCAAAGTTTACTTTGCAAAATAATGTTGCAGGTGGCGACTATATTTTTAATTGGAAAGCTCGATATATTAAAACTGCTAATAATATAACTGCAGGAGCCGCAAATTCAACAGCGTCAGTTAATATAAGATATGAATAAATAACACTCAACATCAATCATAAAAAGAGGTTAATTTACCTACAATTTGATTTTTATTGCTAACATCGAAAAATATCATCGAACAATTGATAAATAGCAAATTTACTATTTAATAAAAATGGTTAATATAGATATATAATCTTTACATAGTGTCTAGTTAGCAATAAAAAATATAATTTTAGGAGTCTATATGTCTTATTCAACATCTCACCTAATTGGTAAAAAAATACTTTTTTATCGAAAAACGAATGGGCTTTCAATTAATGAACTATCAGAGGTTATTGGCATCAGCCCACAACAGCAATCACGATATGAAAGAGGTATAAATAGAATAACGTTAGATAGACTGTTCCAGTATGCAACATATTTTGAGATTGATATTCAATCATTTTTTCAATCTATTGATATTTAATAAATTAAGTAATAATACATAACACTAGAAAAACAAATTACATTAATAATATTTAATTATATTCACATTACAATATTAAATAAGTTAGAGAGAACATTATGAAACGAAAAATATCTAAATCTGTCGGTTTAAAAATAAGGTCATTAAGAGAAAGTCACGGAATGAGTGGTAAAGAATTAAGCATGTTATTAGGTATTAGCCAACAACATCAATCACGCTATGAAAATGGTGAGGTTAATATTCATGTCGATACCATTTACCAATTGGCACAAATATTTAATGTTTCACCAACCTATTTCTTTACTACAGCCGTCACAGAGATTAATAGTACAGAGCTCCCTATTAGCAAAAAGAATTATTTCTCGGCTGAAGCTCTGGTATTTTAACTTCTAAATATGAGCATTATATTATGCTAGTAAATTAAATCTCGGTGCTATTTCTATTTATAGTATAGCACCGACTTATTGTTCTTTTTTAGATTCATCCACCAACCAATTATGAAATATCGCCATCGCCGGTGTCATAGCTCTCGATTTTAAACGACTTAGCCAATATCCCCCCAGAGTTACGGATATATCAAAAGGTTGAACTAACACCCCTGCACTTAATTCATGGTTGAACATGCAACTTGGCACCAACGCTACACCGTCGGTTAATAGCGCAGCTTCAATCATCAAACGCGATGAATCAAATACAGGCCCTTTGACACGCCATGGTTCCACTTCTGCGGCTAAAAACCATTTCTCCCATTCATCTTTACGATATGAACGCATTAACTGGTGGGATTTTAAATCTAACGGATGTTTCAGCTGATTTGCAACTTTCTCTGAACAAAGCACAGTATGCGCAGTTGAAAACAGTGGTGTATTTTCTACTAGTGGCCATAATCCTTCACCAAAACGAATAGCAAAATCAACGCCTTCAGCAGCTAAATTTACTACATTGTTATGGGTCATAATGCGTAAATCAATATAAGGATATCGTTCAGAGAATTGCGTTAGCCTTGGTAATAACCAACCCACCGCAAATGTACCGACCACTGAAATACTTAAAGCTTCTCTATAATGGCCATCCTCAAATTGCAGTAATAGTGACTCTATTTGGTCAAAAGAGCGGCTCAATACGGGCAGCAACGCAAAGCCTTCTTCGGTTAATGCCAACCCTCGAGGTAAGCGAATAAACAGTTCAAGTCCCAGTTGCTCCTCTAACAGCCTAACTTGTTGACTGACAGCGGCCTGAGTGACATTCAATTCTATTCCGGCTCGTGTAAAGCTTAAATGCCGTGCGGAAGCTTCAAATGCCCTAAGTGCATTGAGGGGTAGCCGATGACGATAATTTTCTGCCATAAGATTTTCTTTTACCTCATCGAATTTTATATCGTTTTGAATAATGCTTGAAAGCATGCATACTATTTTTCAACCACGGACTACCCGCTGAAAACCGTATATTAAAGCACTTTACACTTGCTATGAAGTGCTTTCCTGTTCCTGTCAGCAATAACTTAAACTTGTACTTATTGGAATAACTCTATGAAAAATCTTTTTCGTCAGGGGCGAATTTTTGTCGCTCTCAGTGTGGCATTAACGACACTATCCACCCATGCATTCACACAAAAAGATGTCGATAATATAATTAAACCTCTAATGGAACAAAAGCAGATCCCCGGAATGTCTGTAGCCATTTCTGTTGATGGAAAACACTATATTTATCACTATGGTGTGCAGTCTAAGCAAAGTTCAGTCCCTGTCAGTGATGAGACTTTATTTGAGATTGGCTCTTTATCTAAAACCTTTACTGCTACACTCGCAGCCTATGCACAAAACCAAGGAAAACTCGATTTTTCGCAAAAGGTAAGCCACTATCTTCCTGAATTAAAAGGGTCTGCTTTCGACCAAGTGACAGTAATGAACTTGGCTACACACACTTCGGGTTTATCGTTATTTGTGCCTGATAGTATTACGAATTCAGCGGAATTAATCCGTTATTACCAGCAGTGGAAACCGACCAAAGCCATTGGGCAATATCGCTCTTATTCAAATCTTGGTGTGGGATTACTCGGTATCGTTACAGCAAAACAACTCAAAATGCCATTTGAACAAGCGATGGAAAAATTGATGTTGCCTGCACTTGGATTAAAACATACTTATATTCATGTGCCTAAAAACCAACAGAAAAATTATGCCCAAGGTTATAATAAGAACGATCAACCCGTTCGTGTGACACCACAAATTTTAGATGCTGAATCTTATGGTTTAAAATCTAATGCTAAAGATCTAATTCGCTTCTTAGATATTAATATACAAACGAAGAAAGTCGCTAAACCGTGGCAGGAAGCCGTAGAGAACACACATACGGGGTTCTACATGACCGATTCATTTATGCAAGATATGATGTGGGAAAGCTATTCATGGCCAGTATCTCTTGCTCAATTACAGCAAGGTAACCGAGATGAAATGGCGCTCACACCGCAAAAAGTTGAAGCTATCCATCCTGTAATGCCACCTGAAACTCAGGCTTTTTACAATAAAACAGGTTCAACCAATGGTTTTGCAGCCTATGCGGCATTTATTCCTGAAGACCGAATCGCGGTGGTGATTTTGTCCAACAAATGGTATCCAATCCCTGACCGCATTACCGCGACTTATCAATTAATTGAAAAAATTAATGAATAGATTTCTGACTAAGATTAGATGCTCTAAATAGTTCGTTCTGTCACTAGGCGTCGAAATGAAGACAGCGCGGGGAGCATACACTAAGTATGTGACCCATGTGGCTGAATGAAGACAACAACGTGGCAGCACGAAATATGACAAAGATTAGATGCTCTAAATAGTTCGTTCTGTCGCTAGGCGTCGAAATGAAGACAGCGCGGGGAGCATACACGAAGTATGTGACCCGTGTGGCTGAATGAAGACAACAACGTGGCAGCACGAAATATGACAAAGATTAGATGCTCTAAATAGTTCGTTCTGTCGCTAGGCGTCGAAATGAAGACAGCGCGGGGAGCATACACTAAGTATGTGACCCATGTGGCTGAATGAAGACAACAACGCGACAGCACGAAATATGACAAAGATTAGATGCTCTAAATAGTTCGTTCTGTCGCTAGGCGTCGAAATGAAGACAGCGCGGGGAGCATACACTAAGTATGTGACCCGTGTGGCTGAATGAAGACAACAGCGTGGCAGCACGAAATATGACAAAGATTAGATGCTCTAAATAGTTCGTTCTGTCGCTAGGCGTCGAAATGAAGACAGCGCGGGGAGCATACACTAAGTATGTGACCCGTGTGGCTGAATGAAGACAACAACGCGACAGGACGAAATATGAAGAGCATTTAGATGACGCGGGAAAACTGCCGCTGCCTCATCTGATTACGCAAATACACATCAAAACACATGCAAATATTACGAATAAGTAAACGTCCTTGTGGTGTCACTTTAATACCTTTATCTGTTATTTCAACCAGCCCATCTTCAGCCATTGGTTTCAGCAGTTCTAAATCTTCCTTAAAGTAAGATTTAAAATCTATCGGATATAACTCTTCGATTTGCGCGAAACTCAATTGGAAGTTACAGATTAAGGTTTTGATGACATCGCGGCGTAGACAATCATCATCGGTTAAGGCGAGTCCACGCCACAGCGCGTGACCTTGCTCTTCAACTTGCGCATAATAGGTTTTCAAATCTTTCTGATTTTGTGCGTAGTTATCACCTAACATACTGATCGCAGAAACCCCTAACCCCAGTAAATCACAATCTCCTTGGGTGGTGTAACCTTGAAAATTACGGTGCAGAATGCCTTCCCGTTGTGCCACGGCAAGTTCATCCTCAGGGCGTGCAAAGTGATCCATACCAATAAATTGATAACCATCTCTGGTGAGAGTCGCAATTGTGTCTTGCAGAATATCGAGTTTTTGCTCCGCACTTGGTAAATCAGCGTCTTTAATTTTACGCTGCGCAGCAAATAAATTAGGTAAGTGCGCATAATTGAACACACTTAAACGATCTGGTGATAATTCAGCCACTTTCTTTAGGGTAAATGCAAAGCTTTCAGGTGTTTGCTTAGGTAAACCATAAATTAAATCAATACTTGTCGAGGTAAACCCCATCTCTTTAGCCCGTTTAATTAAGGCGAAAATAAAATCTTCGTCCTGTTCACGGTTAACCAGTACCTGAACTTCTTTATTAAAATCCTGCACTCCCATACTTAGACGATTAAACCCTTCATGGCGTAAGTGGTCTATCATATCCAGTTCAATTTCACGCGGGTCGACTTCAATCGACATTTCCACATCATCCGCAAAATTAAAGTGTTTTTTCAATAAACCAACCAAATGGCTGACTTGAGCTTTATCGAGATAAGTTGGAGTACCACCGCCCCAATGCATTTGTGTCACGATGCGGTTTTTTAATAACGCTGCGCGCTGAATAATTTCTTTTTCAATTACTTGAAGATATTCATCGGCTTTATGTTTTTGGCGTGTCACTAATTTATTACAGCCACAGAAATAACAAAGTTTATGGCAAAAAGGAATATGAACATAGAGCGATAAGGGGCGATCAGGATAACGCTGCGTTGCTTGAACAAACGCATTCTCATCGTACTCTTGATTAAATTCCAAGGCGGTGGGGTACGAAGTATAACGTGGCCCTGAATAATTGTATTTTTGAATGAGAGAAAGATCCCAAACAATATTTTGCTCTGACATAACATTCCTCAATTGACCAAAAGCTCAAACTATAACGATGACTTCACTCTATTTAATTTGTTATTCGATGAGAGTGAAAATTTTATAACCTGCATAAGCATTATAGACTCTAAATATTTCGAGTTGCAGCTAGGCGACAAGTGAATGAGTCGCTAGGAGTATACATAAGTATATGACTAGTGCGAATGAACATAGTCAACAACGCTGCAGCTTTAAAATATGACGAGTATAAATATGTTAGAGAAAAGAGACTTGATGCAACATCAAAGAAAAGTGAGTTAGCAGAAAAAATAGCCAAATCCCCCGCTAGCGCGAGGGATCTTTTAAACGAAATTATTTACTTTTTAAGATGCGCATAATGTCATCAAGTTTTTCTTCGTCTTCTTCCTCTTCTTCTTCGCTATATTCAATACCGAGAATATTCATCAGCTCATCGATACGGTCTAAACAAGTATCAACATATTCTTGTTCTTGCGCCGTGATGGTTTCGCCATCTTCTAGGCGTGCCAAAATGCTATCTAAACGGTCATCGCTTTCCAGCATTTCCAGCTCTTTTTCTGGTGTCAGTTTTTCTTTAACAGCTGGCTGTTTTTTCTCAACCGCAGGTTTCGTGACCTGTTTTTCATCCACAATTAAAGGCACTGGCTTTTTGCTACCTAAACGTGGGTCGGTTGAAGTATTTTGCCCACCATTTTGCTTATTAGAAGCCTGTTCTACATAACGGCTGCCAGACTTATGACCGCGATGTTTTTTCTCACGCTTACGCTCACGGCCTTCCGCATTTATCTCTTCTTTAGTTTTACGGTATTTTTTCTTTGGCTTAGCAGCCGCTTTTTTTGGTGCATTCATGGTCTGATACCTTGATAAAGTCAGTTTCTGCTGCGAAATCTAGCAGGATCCCATAAAGGGGGAAAGCACTAGTTTGCAATTTCAGCGGATTTTTTACTCCACCCTGCCTTCGCAATAGTACTTTAATGATTATACCTTAAATAATTTGTGTTGCATGTACACTCATGCAACACAAATTATTTAGAGCATGGAGGTTCAAATAACAAAAAGAGAAATGATTAACTCATTAAATAATTCTAAATAATTCAAGTTGTGGCTAGGCGTCAATCGAGGTTATCTCGGGGAGCATACATAAGTATGTGACCCGAGTAGCCGAGAGAAGACAGCAACGCCACAGCTTGAAGTATGACGAAGATTAATGCGCTAAATAGTTTGAGCTGTAGCAAGGCGGCAAGAATTGCTAATCCCTAGGAGCATACAAAAGTATGTGACTAGGGTTAGCAAACGCAGCCAACACCGCTACAGTTCAAAATATGAAGCGCATTTTAGGCGTCGACTAGGATCATTTTTAACAAAAACATCGCCGCGACTAAAATCACACACAAACCCAGATCACGCCAGCGACCAGTACCAATTTTCATTGCACAGTAAGCAATAAAGCCCAACGCAATACCTTCAGTAATCGAGAAACTAAATGGCATCATCACTGCAGTAATAAATGCGGGTACAGACTCAGTTAAGTCATCCCATTTCACGCGAGTTAGGCTTGATGTCATCAGCACGCCCACGTAAATCAAGGCTCCCGCAGTTGCATAAGCTGGAACCATACCTGCAAGAGGTGAGATAAACATAGTCAATAGGAATAAAACACCAACGACGATCGCGGTTAAACCTGTACGCCCACCAACAGAAACACCTGAAGAACTTTCAATATATGCAGTGACTGAAGATGTTCCCATCGCTGAACCTGCGACAGAACTCAAGCTGTCTACATATAAAGCTTGTTTCATTCGAGGGAAAGTCCCGCGTTCATTGGTGATACCCGCTTTGTCAGTCACCCCAATCATGGTACCTGATGAGTCAAACAAATTGACTAGCATAAAGGCAAAAATCACACCGGATAACGCTAAATCTAAAGAACCAGAGAAATCAACCTGCCCCACGACACTCGTGATACTTGGCGGCATTGAGAATATCCCAGAATATTTTACATCTCCCAGAGCCAGACCAATCAAAGTGGTCACCGCAATAGAAACTAATACCGCGGCATGAATATTACGTGCCGCTAAGATGGCAATAATAAAGAACCCGAGAGCTCCCAGCCAAACATTATGGTGAGTCAAGTTACCGATAGAAACTAACGTGTCCGGGTTAGCCACAATAATGCCGGAGTTTTTCAGCCCCATCATCGCAATAAATAGGCCGATACCACTGGTGATCCCGACGCGAAGACTCAAAGGAATGTTAGCGATAATCCAATAACGTATGCGGAATAGTGTCAGAATAAATAAGCCGACAGCCCCCCAAAATACGGCGCCCATAGCAACTTCCCATGAATACCCCATCGCCCCTACAACAACAAAAGCAAAAAAGGCATTCAAGCCCATCGCGGGTGCAACAGCAATCGGTAAATTTGCCAGTAGCCCCATTAAAATGCTACCAATTGCCGCAATTAAACAGGTGGTCACAAACACGGCTTTGATGTCCATGCCTGCAACTGAGAGTATTTGAGGGTTAACAAAGACGATATATACCATCGTCAGGAAGGTGGTGAAGCCTGCAACAACTTCTGTCCGTGCTGTCGTGCCGTGCTCTTGCAATTTAAAAACACGCTGAAACAAGCCCTGCGGTTGTGCCGAGCTAGAAGATTGATTACTCATTAGATATTGCGCCCAAAAAAAGTTTTTTTCGCCCTATACTACAATTAAAAACCACAAAAGAAAACGATTGCGTAAACTGCAAGGAGCCAAAATGTCCTAACTAACTGATACGCCAAGATGAAATAATAAAAATAACCCAAAATAGTGGAGTGAAAAAATGGTGGGTATTTCACCACCACTTTTGATTTAGGAAAGTGCTAACAATTTTTGTCGACGCCAAAACAATAAACGATGTTTCGCAGCCAGTTTTTGGGGTTGATGCTGTGCACTGAGCTTTTTCGCCACTCTATTCGCAATAATTTCTACCGCAAAGCACATCACAAAATAAATAAATGCAACGAATAAGAAAACTTCGAGAGGATAAACCATTTCACGGTTGTTCACTTGGGTTGCTAAGAAAGAAAGCTCCGCAACACCAACAACATAGGCTAATGAGGTGTCTTTAATTAATGCTACCCACTGGTTAATAAATGACGGTACCATCATGCGTAAGGCTTGTGGTAACACGATATTCCATAATACCTGCCAGCGGCTAAACCCCAAGGATAAACCTGCCTGCCACTGCCCTGCTCCTATTGCTAAAATGCCCGCTTTCACAGCATGAGCCAAATATGCGGAGGTAATCAATGCCAATGCGCATACTACCGTTGCAATACCCGGAATTTCCATACCCAATAAGATTGGCAACAGGAAATAGGTCCAAAAAATCAACATAATGACGAGAATTGCACGAAAAAATCCTAAAACTGCGGCGAACAGGTTAACCCAGAAGCCTCGTAGCATGGCTAAGGCTATTCCGCCCAATGTCCCTAATACAATGGAGGCCGCACCGGCAAGTAAGCTAATGACTAGCGTCAGCGCTGCGCCTTCAAGTGGTCCATCAGGGAAAGTACCGAATAATAAATATTGCCAGTTCTGCTCAATAACTGAAAAATCCATTTTATACCCCCTGAGCCAAATTACGCTGCTGGCGCCACTGGCCCCACCCCTCCATTACTGCAATAATAGCAATGTACAATACTGTCGCTACCCCAAAGGCAGTAAAGGTTTGCAGTGTCTGGCTATCAACCTGACGAGAGACATAAGACAGTTCTGCGACACCGATGGCCATCGTTAACGATGAGTTTTTCACCACATTCATATATTGGCCCAGTAGCGGAGGCATGGCGATTTTAACGGCTTGCGGTAATACCACTAATTTCATGGCCTGCCATGACGTTAATCCTAAAGCAAACGCGACATATTTTTGCCCTTGGCGAACACCACGGATCCCAGCGCGAATTTCTTCGGCAATAAAAGGGACGGTATACAAGGTCAAACCAATAAAACCCGCTAAGAATTCAAATGACGGCCAACCCACGGTTATTCCAAATAAATGGATTTCATGGGGAGTATTTAGCCATTCCATTGCAGCAGAGGGTAAAATTTCACCGGAAGCAAAATACCAAAAGAATAACTGCACCAACAAAGGCGTATTTCTAAAAATAGAGATGTAGATACTCACGGCCCAACGCACAGGAGCAATTTGACTATCCTTTGCTGATGCAACTATAAAACCCAATGCAGTGGCTGCAACAATGGTACAAATCGAGATCCAAACGGTGATCAAAAAACCGTAGCCAAACCATTCTAGATACTCGGGGGCCAATAAATGGGCAGACCAAAAATCACCACTCAAAAATTTTTCAAACATTGTTCACGACCTATTGCCTTCACAGCCTGTGATTAAAAACGCATCCCTTATAACCAAGAACCCCGCACAGAGTGCAGGGCTTCATATCACTGAATATTTACCGCTACCCGTTAAGACTGAGGTTGTTGCTCACTCAGTGGCGCAAATTTAAAGTCCCCGCGTGGCTGTGCAGCTTTAGTATCTGGGCCAAACCAACGGTTATAAATTACCTCGGCTTTACCGTCTTTCTCCAGTTTCAACAATGTTTCGTTGACGTTTTCAACCAAACGGGTTTCACCTTTGCTTGCTGCCAATGCTTGGTATTCTTTCGTCAGGCTAAATGGGGAAATCTCAAAATCTGCTTTCACTTTTTCAGGTAAATTACCTAATAAACCAACCAGTTTCGCATCATCTTGTGTGATAGCTTGGACGTTGCCATTACGCAGTGCAGCGAATGCTTGCGGCGTATCATCGTACGAAATTACCTTTGTATCAGGGAAACGTTCACGTAAAGTCACTTCCTGCACAGTGCCTTTATCTGCACCAATACGTAGTGGTTTGATATCGTCAGGGGTTTTTAATACGCCTTTACGGGCAATAAATTTTTGGCCTGTCGCAAAATCAGGGATAGAAAAATCAACTTGCTTTGCGCGCTCATCAGTAATGGTGAAATTAGCGCCAATCAGGTCAACTTTGCCCGAAGTCAGAAGTGGGATACGGTTTGCTGGGTTAGTGGGACGAAGCTCAAGTTTTACCCCTAAGCTATCTGCAATTTCTTGTGCGATATCCACATCATAGCCCGCTAATTTTTTAGTTTGTGGGTCAATAAAGCCAAATGGTGGATTGCTATCAAACACAGAAATGCGGATCACACCCGCTTGTTTGATATCATCTAATTTATCTGCGCTAGCGACATTCGCTGTCAGCGCTAAACCTGTAAGTAAAACAGTCGTTAGAATACGAGCTTTCATTGAACACCCCTGACGGTAAATTTTTGTAAATCGACCATCACACGCTATCAACTATTACTTAGCACTTGAAATAATATTAAATAATATATTTATAACCAAATGGAATATTAACGGAGACAAAAAAAGCCACCTTGATAACAAGGTGCCCCAGACATGGTTAAACCATCAATAGACTCTTATCGAGCAAGAAGAAAGTCGGTAGAAGAGATTGAGACAAATGATTGGAGTTGTAGCTTAATACTCTAAATAGTTCGTATTGTGGCTAGGCGGCAAGCAAGGATATCTCGGGGAGCATACATCAGTATGTGACCCAAGTAGCCGAGTTCAAATATTAGAACCACAGCTTGAAGTATGACGAGTATTTAATACATTAACCTCATACATTAATACTCTAAATAGTTCGTGTTGTGGCTAGGCGGCAAGCAAGGATATATCGGGGAGCATACACCAGTATGTGACCCGAGTAGCCGAGCGAAGCCAACACCGCCACAGCACGAAATATGACGAGTATTCGAGTAATTATTTATTCGTTAACATCTTCTCAAGACTATCCCCACCCACATGACGGAAATCCTGCCCCTTCACATAGTAGAAAATAAACTCACAGATGTTTTGGCAACGGTCACCGATGCGCTCAATTGAACGAGCACAGAATAGTGCTGTTAATACACTTGGGATCGTTCGTGGGTCTTCCATCATGTAGGTCATCAATTGACGTACGATGCCCTCATACTCTTGGTCAACTTTCTCATCTTCACGGTAGATACGAATCGCTTCTTCAAGATCCATTCGAGCGAACGCATCTAATACATCATGTAGCATTTGTACTGTATGACGGCCTAATGATTCCAAACTCACTAACAAGGGCTGGTGTTGATGAGAAAATTTTTCCAATGCGGTTTGACAGATTTTGTCCGCAACATCACCGATTCTTTCCAGCTCAGCAATCGTTTTTGAAATCGCCATAATCAGGCGCAAATCACTCGCCGTTGGTTGGCGTTTCGCGATGATTTTAACGCATTCTTCATCAATGGCCACTTCCATCATATTGACTTTATGGTCATTTTCGATAACTTCACGTGCTAGGGCTTCATCCTGATTATGCATGGCCGTAATGGCTTTGGTAAGCTGCTCTTCGACCAGTCCTCCCATCGTCATTAATTCAGTATGGATATGTTCCAGTTCAGCATTGAACTGCCCCGATATATGTTTGTTGTGATTCAGCGTATCCATCGTCGGCTCCATATCAACCGTAGCGGCCAGTAATATAATCTTCAGTTTGCTTCATTTCTGGGGTAGTAAACATTTTGTCAGTATGGTTAAACTCGACTAACTCCCCTAAATACATGAAAGCCGTATAGTCAGAACAGCGTGCTGCTTGTTGCATATTGTGGGTAACAATCACCACGGTGTATTCTGATTTTAATTCACTAATCAGTTCTTCAATTCGACCAGTTGAAATAGGGTCTAGAGCGGAACAGGGTTCATCTAGCAATAAAACCTCAGGGCGAATAGCAATACCACGAGCAATACAGAGACGCTGTTGCTGGCCACCCGACAAGCTATAACCACTTTGGTGTAACTTATCTTTGGTTTCATTCCATAATGCCGCCTTTGTTAACGCCCACTGCACGCGCTCATCCATTTCCACACGGGATAACTTCTCAAATAAACGCACACCAAATGCAATGTTGTCATAAATAGACATCGGGAATGGTGTTGGTTTTTGGAAAACCATTCCGACTTTCGCGCGCAATAACGCAATATCTTGTTTATCAGTCAGGATGTTTTGGCCATCCAGTAAAATTTCACCTTCTGCGCGCTGCTCGCCATACAATTCATACATTTTATTGAAGGTGCGTAATAACGTCGATTTACCACAGCCTGATGGGCCGATAAATGCAGTCACTTTATTTTTTTCAATGTCTAAAGAGATATTTTTCAGTGCGTGAAACTTGCCATAATAGAAGTTGAGGTCACGTACTTTAATTTTACTATTTGCAATATCGTTTGCATTAATCATGGTTTGCTTTTCTCTCTAAATCTTTATTTATCTGGCGCTTAGTGTTTTTTCTGTGCGAAAACAACACGTGCAATGATGTTAATCAGCAGGACACATAAGGTAATTAACAGAACCCCAGCCCATGCAAGCTCTTGCCATTCAGAGAATGGGCTCATTGCAAATTTGAAGATTGTCACTGGTAAGTTGGCAATTGGCTCGCTCATATCTGTACTCCAGAACTGATTTGACAGTGAAGTAAACAGAAGCGGTGCGGTTTCCCCAGCAATACGTGCAATTGCAAGCAAGATCCCAGTGATAATCCCTGACACAGACGCTTTTAGCGTAATAGATAAAATCATTTTCCATTTTGGTGTGCCAAGTGCATAAGCGGCTTCACGCAAGCTATCCGGAACTAATTTCAACATATTTTCAGTAGTTCGAATAACAATCGGAATTTGCAGCAATGCAAGCGCCACGACCCCAGCCCAACCCGAGAAGTGCTGCATTTGAGCAACCACAATGGTGTACACAAACAACCCTACAACGATAGATGGAGCTGATAATAAAATGTCATTAATAAAGCGGGTGACTGAAGCTAACCATGACTTACGCCCATATTCAGCTAAATAAATTCCCGCTAAAATCCCTAAAGGCGTACCGATAACTGTCGCCCATAAGATTAATAAGCCACTACCTACGATGGCATTTGCCAACCCGCCACCTTCCGTATTAGGTGGTGGAGTCATTTCAGTAAACAGATTGAGGGACATGCCATCAATCCCTTTAGTGACTGTAGAAAATAAAATCCACACTAACCAGAACAAGCCGAAAGCCATAGTTAACATCGAGACAAGTAGTGCCATTCTGTTAACTTGGCGACGCCACGCTTGACGACGAGCTCGTTCTTTTTCATTCACTGCGATAGGTTGAGATATCGACATTTTAACGGCCCTCATTTTTCGCAAGACGCATGACCATTAACTTGGAAATCGCTAACACAATAAAAGTGATAACAAACAGGATCAGTCCAAGTTCCATCAAGGCCGAGGTATGTAAGCCGCTCTCAGCTTCCGCAAATTCATTTGCCAGTGCTGAGGTAATACTGTTTCCAGGCATAAACAGTGATGCGCTATCAAGTTGGTAAGTATTACCAATCACGAAAGTAACCGCCATGGTTTCACCCAGTGCACGGCCAAGACCTAACATCACTCCACCGATTACCCCATTGCGGGTATACGGCAGCACGATATTCCAAATCACTTCCCATGTCGTACAGCCAATCCCGTAGGCTGACTCTTTCATCATCACAGGAGTTTGTTCAAATACATCGCGCATCACTGACGCAATATAGGGAATAATCATAATCGCGAGGATAATCCCCGCTGCTAAAATACCGATTCCGAATGCAGGCCCTGAAAATAGTTCACCGACAATCGGCACACTCGACATCACATTACCAACTGGTTCTTGGAAATACTCTGCAAACAAAGGTGCAAAGACAAATAACCCCCACATCCCATAAACGATACTTGGGATAGCAGCAAGGAGTTCAATCGCGATACCAAGAGGACGTTTTAGCCAATTGGGAGCCAGCTCGGTTAGGAATAGTGCTATACCAAAACTAACGGGTACTGCGATAATCAGAGCAATTAACGATGTAACGATAGTGCCATAAATAGGCACAAGAGCACCGAATTCTTCCGCCGGAGCATCCCACTCTTTGGTCCACAAAAACGAAAACCCAAACTTCTGCATACTTGGCCAAGATGCAAAAATAAGGGAAAGAATAATGCCTCCGAGCATTAACAAAGTGATGAGCGCGGCAATCTTTACCAGTGCACTAAAAATCACATCACCTGATTTGCTGGGAGCTCTAAATGCCGTTGTTTTCTCGGCCATGCGCTTTGTTCTCATTTCATTCCTGCTCTTTTCTACAGGATTGCGTTACAACGATGAGCGGGTAAGCTCTGTTCCTCAGCACTTACCCGCCATTTCCAACCCTAAGTGCACTTAGAAAACCTAAGTTCACCTAGAATAATGCTTTACCTTGGCTATCTTTAACTTCTGTTTTCCATGCTGCACGTACTGCGGTCACGACTTCTTGAGGTAAAATTGCGTAATCTAGTGCTTCCGCTTGTTTACCACCTTTATCATAAGCCCAGTTGAAGAAATCAAGAACCGCTTTGCCTTTTTCCGCATTCTCTTGCTGCTTGTGAACTAAGATGAATGTGGTTGAGGTTATCGGCCATGCATTCGCACCATCACGGTTTGTTAAATCTTGAGCAAAAGATTTAGACCAGTCCACTTTCTTCGCTGCTGCGCTGAAGCTTTCACCCGTTGGTGAAACCGCTTCGCCATCAGCGGAGATTAATTTAGTATACGCAAGGTTGTTCTGTTTTGCGTATGCATATTCAACATAACCGATAGAACCTGGTAGACGCTGTACGAAAGCTGCAACGCCATCATTCCCTTTACCACCTACGCTATTTTTCGGCCAGTTAACGGTAGAGCCCGCACCAACGTCTGATTTCCAGCTTGCGCTTACTTTAGCAAGGTAGCTCGTGAATACGAACGTAGTACCCGAACCGTCAGAACGTCTAACGACCGCGATAGCTTGGTCTGGTAAACTCACATTTGGATTCAATTTAGCGATTGCTGGGTCATTCCATTTAGTGATTTTACCTAAATAGATATCACCTAATGTGTTGCCATCTAAAGTCAATTGCCCTGACTCAATACCTTTTACATTTACAGCCAGTACCACACCACCGATAACCGTAGGGAACTGGAATAAGCCATCTTCTTTGAGTTTTTCATCAGTTAATGGGGCGTCAGAAGCTCCGAAATCAACTGTTTTTGCATTAATTTGTTTGACACCACCAGAAGAACCAATCCCCTGATAGTTTACTTTATTACCTGTTTCTTTCTGATAAGAATCTGCCCACTTCGCATAAACAGGAGCAGGAAAGGTCGCGCCAGCTCCGGTCAGGCTGGTAGCAGCAAAAGAAGACATTGCAGTCAGAGATAAAGTTGCTGCCATTACGCTTGCTAAGGTGGTACGCGTCATTTTCATAATCCCTCCGGGGATGTATAGAAACAATCAAGTATAAAATTGTTGGGTGTATGTCACGGTAGGAAAAATAGGACAATTTAGTTACGACAACATGTCGTTTTTATGACAGTTTTATGACAATTGCTGATTTTTTCACTGGCGAGAAAACAAAAACGAAGAAAAATACAATTTTACAACTTAAAATTCAATTAGTTATAAAAACAAAATTTCGAAACTAATATCAAAAAGAAAAATGACAGACTGTCATAAAAGCGAAAAATATTTTTATCCTGCAACTATAAAGTAATACTCAAAACAATTTGTGTTGCAGCTAGGCGGCAAGTGAGGATATCTCGGGGGAGCATACACAAGTATGTGACCCGAGTAGCCGAACGCAGCCAACAACGCTGCGGCGTAAAGTGTGAAGAGTAGGAGGATAGCTCTAAATAGTTCAAGCTGTAGGTAGGCGCCAAAACAGATAGCCTCTTTTCCTACTTGATACAAATAATACTCAAAACAATTTGTGTTGCAGCTAGGCGGCAAGCGAGGATATCTCGGGGGAGCATACACAAGTATGTGACCCGAGTAGCCGAACGCAGCCAACAACGCTGCCGCGCAAAGTGTGAAGAGTATTTAGTCTTCTTTCTCTTTAAGAGGAAGCAAAGCCCTAATAGCAAACCCGCCACGCTCACTTTTATGAATCTCAATGCTCCCTTCGTGAGCATCAACAATTCGACGAATAATCGCTAGACCTAACCCTGTTCCTTTGTTGCTACGGGCTTTTTCACCTTGCACAAATGGCTGGAACAGGCGGTGAATATCTTCTTCTTTGATACCTGCGCCATCGTCTTCAACTTGGAACCAAACTGAGTCTTCCGTTTTACCACTACTGACCTTGATCCAGCCATTACCATAGCGGTATGCATTAACTATCATGTTCGTAATAGCGCGTTTGATCGCTAATGGGTTACCATTAACAATCATTGAGCCGGGCTCAAGTGTGGTTTCAATTTCACCGATGACATTGCTTTCTGAGTTCACCGCGTCCATTAAAATAGCGTTAAGGTCACAGAATTCCATATCCATTTCTTGACCTGTTTTCAGGTAGGACATGAATTGACCGATAATCGCATCACACTCTTCAATATCTTTATTAATTGATTCCGCCAGATAGCTATCTTCTGGGCTCATCATCTCTGTTGCTAAACGAATACGGGTTAAAGGTGTTCTTAGGTCATGGCTTACCCCTGCCATTAAGACAGTTCGATCATTTTCTAAGGTTTTAATCCCTGCTGCCATGTGGTTAAAAGAACGGATGGCGGCCCTAACCTCGGTGGCGCCTTTTTCTTGCATTGGGGGCAAAATTACCCCTTTACCAACTTCACCTGCATGATACTCCAATTCAAGCAACGGCTTGTTTTGGTAGCGTATATACAACCATACCCCGGCAAAAATGGTGAGAAAAATCGTTAAGGTATAGCGAAAAACCAGGGAAAACTGATTTTGACCAATTTCAGTCAGAGGAACTCGCACCCAGATATCAGGTGCGAGATAAGACGTTAGCCATAGAATGGGATACTCTCGGCCTAGTTCGAGATGAACACTCGCCTTGCCACCAATATATTCGGACATATGTTCGCTTAGAAAATCATACTCTTTTGCCCAGTTCAGCCCTTCTTCCATTGCCGCTGAATGTGCATAAAAGGTAATCCCTAATTCATTGTAGATTTTCTTACGCAACACGGGAGATACCCGCACTGAGGTTCCATCTTGTAGAACCATTTTCTCTGTCATTAATGTTCTTACTTCGTATGCCAATACCTTATTGAATTGTTGTAAGCTAGGCATCACAACAAAATTCAACACGACCATATAACTGGTTACGAGGCTCGCAAACAGTAAGGCTACAAATAAAAATAACGAGCGAGAAAATGTACTACGCCTTGAAAACCTCAGTCGCTTCATGCTTTACTTCCATCCGGAACAAACACATAGCCCAAGCCCCAAACCGTCTGAATATAACGAGGATGTGCTGGGTCTTCTTCAACCATACGACGCAAACGTGAGATTTGAACATCAATAGAACGTTCCATCGCACTGTATTCACGGCCTCGCGCTAAGCTCATTAACTTATCACGAGACAACGGTTCCCTTGGATAAGAAACCAACACTTTTAACACCGCGAATTCGCCGCTGGTTAATGGCATATTTTCATCACCTTGGAACATTTCTCGTGTTCCAAGATTTAATTTAAATTTACCGAAAGTAATTATTGCATCATCTTGAGATGGCGCACCCGGTAATTCATTAGCTTGACGACGTAATACCGCTCGAATACGAGCTAGCAATTCCCGTGGATTAAAAGGTTTTGGAATATAGTCATCTGCACCGATTTCTAAGCCAACGATACGATCAACTTCTTCACCTTTCGCTGTCACCATAATAATAGGAATTGGGTTATTTTGACTACGTAAGCGGCGGCAAATCGATAGGCCATCTTCACCCGGTAGCATTAAATCTAAGACGATCAAATGAATAGATTCCCTTGTCAGGATTCTGTCCATCTGTTCAGCGTTTGCAGCACTCCTTACCTGAAAACCCTGCTCAGTGAGGTAACGTTCCAGCAGTGCACGTAAACGCATATCATCATCGACGACAAGAACCTTATAACTTTCCTGCATTTTGTAGCCCTCAAGATGTGCATCTTTCAAATTATTTTTTTAATGAATGTAAATAAAACAATATTAATGCTCACTAATTTACCACTAACGTAGGATTTAATGAATCATTTTACTCTTCAGGTAGTTAGTGGGTGGTAGCTTATTTCTAACACAAAATAAGTCACCTGCCCTCCTGGCGTATTTACTGTTATTTCATCATCAACCTGTTTGCCTATCAAGGCTCGTGCTACCGGAGAGTCTATTGAAATCCATTGTTTTGTAGGGTTGAACTCATCAGCACCGACGATACGGAATATTCTGATATTTTCATTTTTATCTTCTAGTTTAACCCATGCGCCAAAAAAGACACGGCCTTCTTGGCGGGGATCAGGCTCGATAATCCTTAATTGATCCAATCTTTTGGATAAAAAACGGATGCGCCTATCAATCTCACGCAACCTTTTTTTACCATAAATATATTCTGCATTTTCTGAGCGATCCCCTTGAGCAGCGGCCTCTGAAACAGATTGAGTAACCCGAGGGCGTTCTTCCTTCCACAGGTACTTCAGCTCTTTATCTAATGCATCCCAACCTTCACGTGTAATTAAAAGACTTTTAGTCATAACCTTCAGATTTTAGCCAGTGGAGCCATAATTATAATATTTTATAGAACATAATCTGAGACTTTCCTACCAATAGGCTCAAATTCAGTCTGGAAATTCTCTTTCTCACCAAGTATAACAGTGCAGTAAATTTTTTAACTGTTCTTTCAGTAGGTATTTAAATTCGACATGAATGAAACTCTAAGCCAAATTATTGCAGCGGAACTGCAAGCCCAGCCGAAACAGGTTTTTTCTGCCATCACGCTGTTAGATGAAGGAAATACTGTCCCGTTTATTGCGCGTTATCGTAAAGAAGTTACCGGTGGGTTGGACGATACTCAGCTTCGCCAGCTAGAAAGCCGTTTAGGGTACTTGCGCGAATTAAATGACCGTAAACAGACCATTCTTAAGTCGATAGAAGAGCAAGGTAAATTGACACCTGAGCTTGCCTCCGCTATTGACACTACGCTCAATAAAACCGAACTTGAAGACCTGTATCTTCCGTATAAACCGAAACGTCGCACCCGTGGGCAAATTGCCATCGAAGCAGGACTTGAGCCTTTAGCTGACACCCTGTGGAATGACCCTAACCAGTCACCTGATGAACTCGCAAAAACCTATATCGATGCAGACAAAGGTGTTGCTGATGTCAAAGCCGCTTTAGATGGCGCTCGCTATATCCTTATGGAACGCTTCGCCGAAGATGCGGCTCTTTTAGCGAAAGTTCGCGACTATATTTGGAAAAATGCCCATCTTGTTTCTGTTGTTGCAGAAGGTAAGCAAGAAGAAGGGGTAAAATTTAGCGACTATTTTGAACATCACGAACCTGTTGCTCAGGTTCCTTCTCATCGAGCTCTTGCGATGTTCCGTGGTCGTAACGAAGGAATTCTACAGCTTTCATTAAACTGTGATCCTCAGTTCGATGAACCACCAAAAGAAAGTTACTGCGAAGAAATTATCACCCGCCACTTAGATATTCGTTTAAACAATGCTCCGGCTGACCAATGGCGTAAAGCGGTGATCAGTTGGACATGGCGTGTCAAAGTATTACTGCACTTGGAAACAGAAGTGATGAGCTCACTGCGTGAAAAGGCCGAAGAAGAAGCCATTAACGTATTTGCTCGTAACCTCAGTGATTTACTGATGGCAGCACCTGCAGGAATGCGTGCCACCATGGGCTTAGACCCAGGCCTGCGGACTGGCGTGAAAGTCGCTGTCGTGGATGCGACAGGAAAATTAATTGCGACCGATACGATTTATCCGCATACCGGGCAAGCTGCCAAAGCGGCAACCATCGTCGCAGCACTTTGCCAAAAACACAATGTCGAATTAGTAGCGATAGGTAACGGGACCGCTTCTCGCGAAACGGAACGTTTCTTTGCTGAAGTACAAAAACAGTACCCAGAAGTAACGGCACAGAAAGTGATTGTTAGCGAAGCTGGCGCTTCTGTTTATTCCGCTTCTGAACTTGCAGCGCTGGAATTTCCAAGCTTAGATGTGTCTTTACGTGGTGCCGTATCAATTGCCCGCCGCCTACAAGACCCGTTGGCTGAATTGGTGAAAATTGACCCTAAATCCATTGGGGTTGGCCAATATCAGCATGATGTCAGCCAGACGCAATTAGCGCGTAAGCTCGATGCGGTCGTCGAAGACTGTGTAAACTCCGTTGGTGTTGACTTAAATACCGCTTCTGTTGCCTTACTGACTCGGGTTGCCGGTTTAAGCAAAATGATTGCGCAAAACGTGGTGGACTGGCGCGACCAAAATGGCCAGTTTAGCGATAGAAAACAGTTACTCAAAGTTGCGCGTCTTGGGCCAAAAGCTTTTGAACAATGTGCAGGCTTCTTACGTATCACCAATGGTGAAAACCCATTAGATGCCTCTACTGTTCACCCTGAAGCTTATCCAATTGTCGAAAAAATTCTTGAGTCTGTCCGCCAGCCGCTCAAAGAAATTATGGGTAATTCACAGGTACTTAATGCCTTGAGCCCACGCGACTTCACCACGGAACAATTTGGGGTTCCAACCGTCACTGACATCATTAAAGAGCTGGAAAAACCGGGCCGTGACCCACGTCCTGAGTTTAAAACAGCGACCTTCGCGGAAGGCGTAGAAACCATGAAGGACCTGACTCCTGGCATGATTTTAGAAGGTGCGGTTACCAATGTGACTAACTTCGGTGCCTTTGTAGATATTGGTGTTCACCAAGACGGTTTAGTTCATATTTCTTCACTTTCAAATAGTTATGTCGAAGACCCACACAAAGTGGTAAAAGCCGGTGACATTGTAAAAGTCAAAGTGTTAGATGTGGATATTGCGCGCAAACGTATTGCGTTAACGATGCGTTTAGATGAGCAAGCCGGTGATTCTAACAGTGCACCTCACCGTGCTGCCCCAGAACAGGACAAAAATACACGTAAGGCTCCTCAATCAAGAGGTAATTCACGCCAAAACAACGCATCTTCTGGTAATAGTGCCATGAGTGATGCCCTTGCTGCTGCATTTGGCAAGAAGCGCTAACTTTTTAATAGGCATCGCAATGTACTTATTGTGATGCCTATATCAAAAAATAATCGCTGTAATTAATTATCCCAACCAATATATTGAACATTATTCCACCCTCTCCCCCGCGTTTACTCCGCCATTACTTTTGCTAACGAAACACCGCAAACTCAATGCTTCGTTGATCCACATCAAGTCAAACTGACGAAAAAAGAGGCTAAATATAACAAAAAGTGGATGATTATGATTCTCATTGTTAATTAGATTTATTTTTGTTTGGCAGTCTTATTACCTGAGCAATTGTAATCTTTAACAATTGTCATCGATATCATTATGAATTAAATGATTAGGAAGACACTATGGCAATACTTCCTCAATGCAGTTACAAAATACTTGGTTTCTCTCCAGAAATCAGTCCTGCATACCGACAAAAACTACTCTCACTCGGTTTACTTCCGGGTTCTGTCTTTAAAGTGGTGCGCTTGGCGCCTTTTGGTGATCCTGTACAAATAGAAACTCACCGTGTCAGCTTAGTGCTGCGTAAAAAGGATCTTGCCCTACTCAATCTAGATGAAGCGACCACCGTTTAAGTATTTCTTTTTTATTATTGGCAAACACTATGAAACGATTAACTATCGGCTTAATTGGTAACCCCAATGCAGGCAAAACGACCCTATTTAACCAACTTACAGGGTCAAGGCAGCGGGTCGGTAACTGGGCAGGGGTCACTGTTGAACGAAAAGTGGGTCGCTTCCATACCGATGACCATAAAATCGAGCTTGTTGACCTACCCGGCACTTACTCTTTGACCACCATTTCTGAACAAACCTCTCTCGACGAACAAATCGCCTGCTACTTTATTTTAAGTGGTGAGGCCGACATGCTCATTAATGTTGTCGATGCATCCAATTTAGAGCGTAACCTCTATCTGACATTACAATTAGTTGAGTTAGGCGTTCCATGTATTGTTGCCTTGAATATGTTGGATATCGCTCAAAGCCAACATATTGATATTAATATTACTGAATTAGAAAAACAGCTCGGTTGCCCTGTGATCCCAATGGTTTCAACTCGAGCAACTGGTATCGATAAACTGAAAAAAGCCATTGATACACATCCACAAAATAGCCAACAAGCCCTTGTGGAATATCCACCCCAGTTATTGCAGGCAGTGGATTCGTTATCTGAACAAATTTCAACACAACAATTTAGCCATCAGCAACGCCGCTGGTTAGCATTACAAATTCTCGAAGGAGATATTTATAGCCGCCAACGCGCAGAAATATCTGAAGGGCAATTACTGGCGATACGCCAAACACTGAAAGAAGGCTTAAACGAAGAGCCTGAACTACTCATCGCTGACGCACGTTATCAATCTATTGCCACAATTTGTCATGCCGCGATTAACAATAGCGCCGCTGAACCAAATCGACTAACACAATCACTGGATAGATTTATTCTGAGCCGTTGGCTCGGTGTCCCTATTTTCTTATTTGTGATGTACCTGATGTTTGTCTTAGCCATTAACATTGGTGGGGCATTGCAGCCTTTCTTTGAAGGTGCTTCTGAGGCGATATTTATTCATGGTATTCAATGGGTTGGTGCCTATTTCAGCTTCCCTGATTGGCTCACTATTTTCCTTGCCCAAGGTGTCGGCGGTGGTATTAATACAGTATTACCGTTAGTACCACAAATCGGGATGATGTACCTGTTTCTTTCAATACTGGAAGACTCGGGTTATATGGCACGAGCCGCTTTCGTGATGGACCGCCTCATGCAGGCGCTAGGTTTACCAGGTAAATCCTTCGTACCGTTGATTGTCGGCTTTGGCTGTAACGTACCATCAATTATGGGTGCACGCACGCTAGATGCACCACGTGAAAGGCTCATTACTGTACTAATGGCACCGTTTATGTCTTGTGGTGCAAGGCTGGCCATTTTCGCTGTTTTTGCTGCCGCTTTCTTTGGCAAAAATGGGGCTAGTGTGGTCTTTTCTCTCTATATTTTAGGGATTGTTGTCGCCATTTTGACAGGGTTATTACTAAAACATACCCTTATGCGTGGCGAGGCCTCTCCGTTTATTATGGAGCTTCCGGTTTACCATGTACCGCACATCAAAACATTGCTGATTCAAACATGGCAACGCCTAAAAGGCTTTGTGGTACGAGCGGGTAAAGTTATCGTCGTTGCCAGTATCTTTATTGGTGCATTAAATAGTTTCTCTTTCTCTGGTAAGCCTGTTGATAATATTAATGACTCTGCACTCGCTTCTGTCAGTAAAGTCATTACCCCTGCGTTACAGCCGATTGGTGTGCATGCAGATAATTGGCAAGCGACCGTGGGGTTAATTACCGGGGCGATGGCTAAAGAAGTCGTCGTGGGGACTTTAAATACTCTGTATACCGCTGAAGCCATTACTTCTGAGCCATTCGATGCAGAATCATTCAATTTATGGGAAGAACTGGGAGATGCGGTTTCTGAAACTTGGGACAGCTTAAAAGAAACTTTTACCTTAAGTGCGCTATCAAACCCTATCGAAGCCAGTAAAGGTGATGGAGAGATGGAGTCCGGTTCAATGGGCACTATGGCAGCGAAATTTGGTTCAGGCATTGCTGCCTATAGCTACCTAATCTTCGTCTTACTGTATGTGCCTTGCGTTTCGGTGATGGGTGCTATCGCACGTGAAACCAATAAAAGTTGGATGAGTTTCTCCATTCTGTGGGGCTTGAATGTGGCTTATAGCCTCGCGGCTCTGTTTTACCAAGTTGCCACATTCAGCGAGCACCCACAAAGCAGTTTGATTACCATTGCTGCGGTTGTCCTGTTCAACCTTGCCTTGTTCATATTCTTACGCCGCATGCGTAGCCGCGTAACCCTGAACATCAAAAGCAAAACTGCAGAGCAATGTTCTGGCTGTTCAAGTGATGCTTGCCACTAAGGAATAAAACGATGACTAGCTTGCTGCAAATAAGAGATTTAATCGCCTTATATGGGCAAGCTGACATCGCGCTACTCAGTGAGCAGCTAAATACACCGGTTCCATTAATTCAAGCGATGGTTGAGAAACTCATCAGCTTAGAAAAAATTGAACAAGTCGATATCAACGCTTGTTTAACGGGCAGTAGTTGTAAAGGCTGCCCAGAAAGCACTGATTGCGCTCATTTTGTGTATAAAATCAAATAATAGGCACACCATAAAAAAATCAGCCATGAGTTAGGCTGATTTTTTTATTTATTCCTCGATACGACTTTGAAAATCCAACAGGTATTCGCAAAACTCATCAGGATGGGAAATAAAGGGTGCATGGGCACTATTGCGCATAATGACAGATGGGGAATTAGGGTAAAGCTCATCTAAAATGGGCACTATTTTGCGCGGTACCAAGCCATCGAGATAACCATAAATGCGCAAGAAAGGAATGGGTAACTGTTTTAATTCATCGCGCAAATCTTCGGTACGCAATGATTCAAGCCCGGCATTTAACGTTTCAACCGTTGGGATAGGTTGTTCAAGTACCACGGACTTCAAGGTTCTAGCATCATTTCTTGCGCTTTCTGTCCCTAATGTCTGCAATGCTAAAAAACGCTCAACGGTACGATGAAAATCAGCCGAAAGTTGCTGTTCGAAACCTAATAAAACTTCCGGTCGGATCCCCGCCCAACCGTTTTCTTCTGCTTTAAAGCATGGAGAAGAAGCAACGGTAATTAACCCTTTGACTTCATAAGGATGGTCAAGCGCAACACGACTTGCAACTAGCCCACCAAGTGACCAACCGAGCCAAATCGCGTTTTTAGGCGCTTGTTCCCACAAAATATTTGCCATTGATTGAATATTCATAGGAAGGAAACCTTGGCTACGCCCATAACCTGGCAGGTCAACTAAATGAACCCGAAAGTGCGAAGCGATTCGCGGAATAATTGTTTGCCAGACTTGTGCGTTCAGTCCCCATCCGTGCAGCAACACAAGATCTTGTTTACCTTCACCAACGGTCTGCCAATATAACTTTGCCATCGTTACACTCTCTTCATTCATTTATTTGTCAATTCGTTTTAACGGGACGCTACTATGCTAACAATGGAGGGGGGCTGCTGGCTATGTCACCAATCACTAAAATTAACTCATCAGGGTGTTTGTCATTTTTGCCTCAAAGGACTACCTAAAATGCCAACCTGCTGTTTACGCTGCGCTTTACCCTGTGAGCAGCCTACCATGGAGTGCGGACGTTGCCTAAAAAACCCTCCCGCATGGCAGAGAATTATCACAGTAACCCCTTACCAAGGCGCTTTACGCTTGTTAATCCATCGTTTTAAATTTCAAAAACAATCTCAACTTGCTTTTACTCTAGCACGAATTTTTGCGTTATTTTGGCTCACGGGTTACCGCCAACAAAAATGGCAAAAACCGGACTTAATCATCACCATTCCACTGCATCGCCGCCGTCTGTGGTGGAGAGGATTTGACCATATGGCATTAATAGGCGAAAATTTATCCAGATGGTTAAATATCCCCTATTCGCAAAATTCATTATCACGTAGTCGTGCTACACTGGCACAGATTACACTAAAACGTGAGTATCGCCGAAATAACCTAAAGGGAGCATTTACCTTAAACAACTCGGTTTCAAACCTACATGTTGCTGTTCTTGATGATGTTATTACAACAGGTTCCACCATGAATACCGCAGCACAATTGTTGATTTGTGCGGGTGTACATACTGTTGATGCATGGTCACTGTGTCGCACCTTGTAGGAAAGGGGTAAATGGGCGTATTATAACCAACTAAAGCAGTCAACTATTATTGAGCAAATGATTATGATTAATATTACTGAAGCAGCACAGGCTCATTTTGCCAAATTGTTGGAAAATCAAGAGCCAGGAACTCAAATCCGTGTTTTTGTTATCAACCCAGGCACACCAACCGCAGAGTGCGGTGTGTCATACTGCCCTCCGGGTGCCGTTGAAGCAACAGATAAAGAACTAAAGTTCGAGAAATTATCTGCTTATGTTGATGAAATTAGCGCGCCATTCTTAGATGATGCCGAGATTGACTTCGTTACCGACCAACTGGGCTCACAACTGACGTTAAAAGCACCAAACGCCAAAATGCGTAAGGTCTCTGATGACGCACCATTAATTGAACGTGTTGAGTATGTTTTACAGTCACAAATTAACCCACAACTTGCCAGCCACGGTGGCCGTGTTTCCCTGATGGAAATCACCGATGAAGGCTTTGCAATTCTGCAATTTGGTGGCGGCTGTAACGGTTGTTCAATGGTTGATGTCACTCTTAAAGAAGGTATCGAAAAAGAACTTCTCAAAATGTTTGAAGGTGAGCTAAAAGGCGTTAAAGACCTGACTGAACACCAACGTGGCGAGCACTCTTTCTACTAATCAATACCACGAGTATTTGGCACTTGGTTTTTTACGGGTGCCTCTCATTTAACCTTTTATCGGTTGTTACCTACTGTATTTGGTATTTTATGGACCATTTTGAAACACTAACACCAGAGCAAGCTTACCAACATTGGGTGGACGGTACTGCCATACTGGTAGATGTACGAGACCCACAAAGTTTCCGCGCAGGCCATGCTAGTGGGGCCTATCACCTCACCAATGAGTCACTAAGCCAATTTCTAGAACAAACGGATTACGAACAACCAGTTATGGTGATGTGTTACCATGGGCACAGTAGCCAAGGCGCTGCACAATATCTGATCAACATTGGCTTTGAATCTGTATACAGCATCAATGGTGGATTTGAAGCATGGTTAAGGGAATATCCACAAGCCGTTACGGCTCTCTAGATGAGAAAACGCATTCATGATCCACATCACCTCTTTTGCTAATCCTAGAATGGCACAAGCCTTTGTTGACTATATGGCTAGCAAAAATATCCACTTAATAATAAAGCCATCACAGGAACAAGCCGTCTTTGAGCTTTGGCTAGAAGATGAGCAATTTCAATCTCAAACCCAGAAAGAATTAGATATTTTTTTACAAGATCCAAATCACCCCCGCTACCTAGAAGCCAGTTGGCACACGGGAAGCGCAGATACCCAGTTTCAATATCGTAACTACCTGACCTGGGGCTACCTTAAAGAACAATCTGGCCCTTTAACTATCGCTGTTATTTTATTGTCGATTGTTGTATATCTTTGGGTAGAAATGACCGATGCCCGAGAAGTTCTACGCTATTTAGCATGGCCTATTGGCGACCAACAAACGGAACTTTGGCGTTGGTTTAGCCCTGCATTGGTGCACTTTTCGCTATCACATATTGGTTTCAACCTTGCGCTATGGTGGTTTCTGGCTGGGCAAGTTGAGCGAAAGCTCGGAACGGGTAAATTATTCACTATCTTACTAGTCTCTGCACTGTTTAGTAACTGGGGGCAGTCGCTGTTTAGTGAAAACAACTTTGGCGGCTTATCTGGTGTCGTCTATGCCCTTGTCAGCTATGTGTGGTTAACGGGTGAACGTCGGCCTGAAAGTGGCATCAGCGTCCCTCGTGGGTTAATGATATTCTCTATTATCTGGCTTTTTTTCGGTTACTTCGATGTTTTAGGTATGCATATTGCGAATGCCGCACATACTTCAGGGTTAATTATCGGCTTATTGATGGGAGTATGGGATAATAGGCACAGTTTTAAACACCAGAGCTCCAGATAAAACATTTTAATAATTAGAGGCTAACGCTGTGAAACAAACCCAGAGACATGATGCAATAGTTGAGCTTGTGCGTCTTCAGGGATATGTCAGTACTGAAGAACTCGTCGAACACTTTGAGGTAAGCCCTCAAACAATCCGTCGGGACCTCAATGACCTCGCTGAACAAAATAAAATTCAGCGGCACCACGGTGGTGCAGCACTGCCTTCAAGTTCCGTGAATGCGGCTTATAATGACCGTAAAATCATGTGGTCAGATGAAAAAGCGCGTATCGCACAACATGTTGCGAGCCAAATTCCTGACGGTGCAACATTGTTTATAGATATTGGTACCACTCCCGAAGCCGTTGCTCACGCATTGGTTAATCACAAAAACCTACGCGTGGTGACCAATAACCTTAATGTCGCCACATTACTGATGCCAAAAGAAGACTTCCGCCTAATTTTAGCGGGGGGTGAAGTTCGCTCAAGAGATGGCGGTATTGTCGGTGAAGCGACCCTCGATTTTATTTCTCAATTTAGGTTAGATTACGGTATTTTGGGTATCAGTGGTATTGATATGGATGGCTCATTACTTGAGTTCGATTACCATGAAGTTCGTACCAAACGCGCGATTATTGAAAACTCACGCTGTGTCATGCTCGTCACCGACCATTCTAAATTTGGTCGTAACGCGATGGTTAATTTGGGCAATATGAACCTGATTGACTACTTATTTACGGATAAACAGCCACCTGACAGCATTCTCAAAGTCATTGAGCAACATAATGTTCAATTAGAGCTTTGTTAATCAAATAATTATCTTAATGATGGTAGCGCCCGCTGCCATCATACTTCTTAGTCTCCTTTCCTATCTTAGTCTCCCCCCCGCCTTGCCATTGTTTTTTTCTTTTTCGCGCGAAACTCTCTTTTTTTCATTGTAAATAACAATATTTTATGTGTGGGTATTGAAAAAAAATTGTTACCAATATCACGCAGTTGTTATTTTTTTCATTAATAATAGTTGGCATCACTATCTATTTTGACTACAATCAAATGAGCGAAAACGAACATTATTGAAAGTGTTTCGAACATCTCAGGGGGATGCATGGAAACTAAAGACTTGATTGTCATCGGCGGCGGGATCAACGGCGCTGGTATTGCAGCAGATGCTGCAGGTCGTGGATTATCGGTATTACTGCTCGAAGCTCAAGACTTGGCAAGTGCGACTTCATCTGCGAGTTCTAAACTCATTCACGGTGGCTTACGTTATTTAGAGCATTATGAATTTAGATTAGTGAGCGAAGCATTGGCTGAACGTGAAGTGCTATTACGATTAGCACCACATATAGCCTTCCCAATGCGCTTCCGCTTACCTCATCAGCCTCATTTACGTCCAGCTTGGATGATCCGCATTGGCCTATTCTTATATGACCATTTAGGCAAACGTGTCAGCTTGCCAAGCAGTAAAGGTCTGAAATTCAACCAAAACTCTGTACTCAAACCTGAATTAACGAAAGGTTTTGAATATTCCGATTGTTGGGTTGATGATGCGCGTTTAGTTGTGTTAAACGCTCAAGAAGTGGTACGTAAGAATGGTGAGGTTCGTACTCGCACAAAAGTGACACGCGCCTACCGTGAAAACGGCTTATGGGTTGTTGAAGCTCAAGACTTACGTACGGGGGAAACTCATACATGGAAAGCGAAAGGGCTGGTTAATGCCACAGGGCCTTGGGTAAAAGAGTTCTTTGATGATGGCCTGAAATTAAAATCACCTTATGGTATTCGCCTAATCAAAGGTAGCCACATTGTCGTTCCACGCGCACATGATGAACCACAAGCGTACATCTTACAAAATGAAGATAACCGTATTGTATTTGTTATCCCGTGGATGGATGAGTTTTCTATCATCGGTACGACTGACGTAGAATATAAAGGCGACCCGAAAGACGTCAAAATTGATGAAAACGAAGTTAACTATTTACTGAAAGTGTATAACGACCACTTCAAAAAGCAGTTAACCGTGAGTGATATTGTTTGGGATTATTCAGGTGTTCGCCCACTGTGCGACGATGAATCAGACTCACCACAAGCCATTACTCGTGATTACACATTGGATATTCACAATGAACAAGGCCAAGCGCCATTGTTGTCTGTATTTGGTGGTAAATTAACGACTTATCGTAAGTTAGCGGAAGCCGCTGTGAATAAATTAGCGACTTACTATCCAAATGCAGGTAGCCCATGGACCAAAAATGGCCAATTACCGGGTGGTGATATCGAAGGTTGTGACCGTGATGGTTATGCACGCGTGTTGCGTCAACATTATCAATGGCTTCCTGAAGGCTTAGCGCTACGTTTTGCCAGAACCTACGGCAGCAACAGTAAATTAATCCTTGAAGGCGCGAATTCACTCAGCGACCTTGGTGAAGCATTCTCTGCGAATGTCTACGAAGCGGAATTACGTTACTTAGTCAAACATGAATGGGTAACAGAGTTGGATGATGCTATTTGGCGTCGCACTAAATTGGGTATGTGGCTGAATGAAGAAGAAAAGCAGCGCATTGCTCAATGGTTGTCAGAGAATACCTCTGCATAATCGTAAAAATCTCGTTGTTATAAAATCTCGTTGTTAATGGAAAAAGCCAGTCGCTATTATTGACTGGTTTTTTCTATTATTAAATCGTTAGCACAACTTTCAGAAAAAACCCAATCACGATAAGTTGCGTAAATCAATTTAACCTGTTTATAATGTGTGCGAATTTATCGCTCACCCAACTTCGCAGGTACGCCTCACGATGAACTAAGCACTGCCAGAAAATATTTTCCAATACCCTTTTGGTATTCATTTTTCTGTTCCTAGCAGGCAACCGCTTTCATCGACGCTTCTTGATAAGTCAACGACGTTGTCTGTCCTCATTATTTTGGAGGTGCATATGACGATTGCTTGTCACTTTTCACAGCTCAATATTGAATTTAACCAAACCGCCCTTTTTCCTCCGTTAAGCGGGACGCTGTCATGCCAAAAAAATGCCCTAATTGGTCATAATGGCAAAGGAAAATCTGTCTTGATGCGTATTCTTGCTGACCAATTATCCCCTACGCAAGGGAATGTACATTGGAACCTTCCCTTTATCTATGTCGAGCAATTAACGCGACTAACGGGCGAAACACTCGTCGATGCCTTAGGCATGAATGAACTTTATCACGCATTTTCACGCATTGAGGCAGGGAATGGTTCTTTGGCAGATTTTGAACTAACGGAAGATAAATGGCATTTACCTTCCCAATGGCAAAGTTTATTGGATTCATCAGGACTCGCTATCTCAATGGAAGCCCCCATTGCCCATTTAAGTGGGGGGAACGTACTCGCCTAGCCCTTTGTCGTGCATTTCTTCATCAAAACCACTTTTTGCTACTTGATGAACCAGATAACCATTTAGATACACAAAGTCGGCAATGGCTCAATCAAAAGCTTACTGAGCATCGAGCTGGTTGTCTCATTATTTCTCACAACAGAACCCTATTAGAAGAAATGGATACCATTTTTGAGTTAACGGAAAAAGGCTTACATGAATATGGGGGAAATTATACGTTATACGATACCCAAAAAAACTTGGAAATCGCTGCAATTGACGCACAAGGTGAACGCTTAGAAAAACGCATTCACCAAGAGAAAAAACAACAGCAAGCCACATTACAAAAAGCCGCTCAACGCAAAAAACAAGGTGAAAAAATTCGCTATGGTGGGTCGCAATCCTTACTGCTGCTTGATATGCAGAAAAATCGTGCGGAGAAAAAGCAATCAAATGTCGCAGAGCGGCACCAACGAGTGATGGATAATCTACAAAACCAGCAACAGGAAAACCAAGAAAGAGCTCGCCATATCAAGCCGCAAAAAATGACGATTAACTATCAAAATGAAGGAAATAAAGTCACAATTTTCGCTTCTGACTTGCGTTTGCTTTACGGTTATTCGTCACCACTCTCATTCACTGTATACAGTGGAGAGCACTGGCATATTCAAGGAGTTAATGGTTGCGGTAAATCAACGCTACTTAAAGTGCTTGCAGGCCTGTTGCCATCATCTTCAGGAGAGTACCGCCTAAGCGGTGAGTTTTGCTATTTAGATCAACACCTCAATTTACTCGATAAAACATTGCCTGTCGCTGAAGCGCTTTATCAATACCAACCTGTATTTACTGTAGAACAGTGGCGCACGCAATTAGGCATGTTGCGGATACGAGGAGATAAGTCATTGTTACCACTACAGCAGCTCAGTGGTGGTGAGCAGCTAAAAGCAACGTTATTGGCACTCACACATAGCCCGAGTCCACCCGCTATTTTATTACTCGACGAGCCCGATAATCATTTAGACTTAGATTCAAAACAACTACTTGAAGCGCTATTGCAGGACTACCAAGGAACACTATTACTGGTTTCCCACGATGACGCGTTTATTGCAAACTGCAATATAACCCACACTCTAAATCTTTCTGATAAATAACCGTATGTTAGGCCACTACTAATAAGGAGTGGCCAGATACTTTAATGGATAAACGTATTTTTGACGCGATGTGAAACTAAAAAGTAGGGGATCCATAACACACAATAGAAGCTGCCATTTATGGCTGTAATAATATTTGAGTGATTAATTTCCAATCCAAATATATATGGGAATACAAAACGGGCAACCAATACCATTAAAGTAAATAACACCATGGTGATGATAAATAGCCACTTCGCTTGTTTTTTCCATTTAACTGCGGCGATAAATGTCCAAAGAAACAGTGCAATCAAAACACCATAACCTAGTTGCAAGAGATAGAAACCTGTCGCAAAACCTGGAATATAAAAATCAGAATCCGCTTGAGTTGCCAATGGCCATGCGGTTTGAACTTGTGAAATTTCTTGCAATAACATCATGACTGTTTTGTACAGCATATAAAACAGTCCGATAATTGGTAAAATTAACCAGCCACTAATCCCGTGTAACGGCTTTTTAACCGCTGGTTGAGCCACCGATGATATTATTGCTGGCTCTGTTTGTGTGGTTGATTGCTGAATATCCATTCCGATAACCTTTATTTACTTTTACTTTGCATTTTATCTTCAAGAAATGCTTTGAGTACAATTGCTTGATTATGTTCTGTATTTTTAGCACTGTATAACAGTGTTAAATCACCTTGTTTTGCCTGAGAAACCAACGCCTGCCAAGCCGTTGTGTTATTAAGTTCCTGCTGATATCGTTCGATAAACTGTGCAAACTGATCTGTGTTCTGATGAAACCATTTACGTAGTTCATTAGAAGGTGCAACGTCTTTATTCCAAGAGTCGTGTTGTAAATCTGTTTTTTTTATTCCTCTTGGCCACAGTCTATCAATAAGCACACGGTAGCCATCGTTATCGTCAACAGGGTCATAAACTCGTTTGCATTTAATCATCATTTACCTACCCAATAAAAAATCACAAAATTTTATTTGTTAATTTACAAAGGTATTTTTAACTCGCCTTGAAACTAAAAAATACGGTATCCAAATTGCACAAGCAATTAGTGCCCGAAAAATATCTTTGATATCCGAGGATTCAACTTCTAAATCCAATAAAATACTTGCGAGTATGATATCCGTAACCGTCAAAACTAACGAAAAGATCTGGAAAAAAATATAAATTTTAATTGTGAGTTTTTTCTTTGTAAAAAAGACATAACTTAGAAAAAGCAAGGTCGCGTATAAAATAACGTTACCTAAAACCTCAAAGTAGATGAGCTCTTTAAATAATGGAATAAATGAGCTTGATTGTGGGTCTGTTAATTCAATCCAATATTCAATCACTTGAACATTTTGCTCATAAATAGAAAAAGGCAAAATAATCAAAGACAAAACTATCCCTAACATGGGTAAAATAAGCCATCCACCAATGCCTGTTAATTCTTGCCTTGGTTGTGATGATGGTACCGAAGTGCCATGAGATGAACTGTGACCCTCAGTTTTCATTTACACTTCCTTATTAAATGGATAAATAATATCAGTACAAAATAAATAGCTCTGTACAAGATAACATATCTGCTCTGTAAAAAATGAGTAACTAAATGCGCTAATTCACAATAATATTGTGAATAAAGAAAAATCTGACAAGGCCATCATTATGCAAATATTTACCGCACAGCTAACTCTCCCTACCAATTACCTTTATGGTGATTTTTTTGCCTTTCATCTGAGAGATCAACACAATGTCGCGGAAATAGTGGAAGAAAACACATTACACAAGGGCATAATATGGCAACAACATGCAACAAAAATGACATTGGAGCTTCAAAAGCAACACGCAACGATTTCATTAGCAATTGACTCCCCATCTATCATTATCAATGAACCAGACCTATTAACGCTGGCACAGCATGTACTCGGCTTAAAACAGAATATTGATGAGTTCGAAAAACACTACCTTGAAACTCCAGTACTTGGTCAGCTCATTGGAAAGCAAAGAGGATTAAGGATTTATCAATCTGCCAGCGCATTTGAAGCGTTAGTTTGGGCTATTATAGGCCAACAAATTAGTGTTCATGCGGCTATCGCCATTCGTCGGCGCTTTATTCAAGCTGTGGGAATTCAGCACACTTCAGGTATTTGGTGTTTCCCCGACACTCCACAAATCAAGTTAGTTGATGACGAAACCCTGCGACAAACGGGCTTTTCAAACGGTAAAATTATCGCCCTCAGAGCCCTTTGTGAAGCCATCGAAAATCAACAAATTGATTTATCACAGCAGGTTACTCACTCCAATGCGAATCAAATAACTGAGCAATTATTACAAATCAAAGGTATTGGCCCTTGGACTGTAAGCTATGCTTTACTACGAGGATTCAATTACTTAGATGGCTCATTACATGGGGATGTAGCGGTAAGACGTAATCTACAAACATTGCTCGCGAAATCAGAACAGCCTACCGCCAAAGAAACGGAAAAATGGTTGGAGCAATTCTCCCCATGGCGCGCACTGGTTGCCGCCCATTTGTGGCGTAGTCAGTCAGCCGCAGGATATTGATAAATAAAAAAGCCCAATCCATCTGAATTGGGCTTTCCCGCTATTCACAATAATGACTTAACGTAGCCAGTTTGTTTTCACTAATTGAACGACTTCATCACCGCGACCACTCATAATCGCTTTTAACATATATAGGCTAAAGCCTTTTGCTTCTTGTGCTGCGATTTCTGGCGGCATAGACAGCTCTTGTTTGGCAGTCAAGACATCAACCACCACTGGCCCATCATGGGCAAAAGCTTCTTTTAATGCACCGTCTAGATCTTCACTTTTTTCAACACGAATGCCTTTGATACCCGCGGCATTCGCAATCGCTGCAAAGTTAGGGTTCTGTAAATCCGTTCCCGCTGTCAAGAAACCTGCCACTTTCATTTCCATGGCCACAAAACCAAGTACGCCATTGTTATGAATGATGATTTTTACTGGTAATTGCATTTGGGAAAGAGAGATAAAATCTCCCATTAACATACTGAAACCACCATCGCCACACATTGCAACCACTTGACGTTTTTTATCAACGGCTTGTGCACCAATAGCCTGTGGCATCGCATTCGCCATTGACCCATGGTTAAAGGAGCCGATTAAACGGCGCTTACCGTTCATTTTCAAGTAACGGGCTGCCCATACTGTCGGGGTTCCCACGTCACAAGTGAAAATCGCGTCATCGGCGGCTAATTCACTAATTTTTGTTGCAAGATACTGTGGATGTATTAATCCCTCATGACCCGGTTTAGCGAGGTCATCTAACCCTTTTCTAGCCTCTGCATAATGTTTTAAAGCGCCATCAAGGTGTTTTGTATCCTGTTTAGCCTCTAAATGTGGCTGTAATGCATCTAATGTTGCTTTGATATCACCAATCAGGCCCATATCTATATGGCAATGAGAACCCAAACTACCTGCATTAATATCAACCTGAATAATTTTAGCTTCGCTTGGATAGAAAGGACGGTATGGAAATTGTGTTCCTAACAAAACAACTGTATCTGCGTTCATCATCGCGTGGTAACCCGATGAAAATCCTATCAAGCCTGTCATTCCAACACTGTATGGGTTATTCCATTCAATATGTTCTTTACCACGTAACGCATGTACTACCGGTGCTTTTAGTGTTTCTGCTAGCTTAACCACTTCATCGTGAGCGCCTGCGCAGCCATTTCCACAGAATAACGTGATATTCTTAGATTGATTCAGCAGTTCGGCGAGTTTTTCAATTTCACTCCGCTGAGGCATAATAAGTGGCGCTTGTGGCTGATACCATGTTTCTTTCGCTGATTCTGGTGCATCTTTTAGCGCAATATCCCCCGGTATTACGACCACTGATACCCCTTTATTCAAAATTGCTTTACGCATAGCGATGCCAAGGACCTGTGGAATTTGCTCTGGGTTAGAGACCATTTCACAGTAATGGCTGCATTCACGGAATAATTCAGTTGGGTGAGTTTCTTGGAAATAATTACTACCAATTTCGCTGGATGGGATATGAGCAGCAATCGCCAATACGGGTACGCGATTACGGTGGCAATCATACAACCCATTAATAAGATGCATATTTCCTGGCCTGCAAGAGCCTGCACATACGGCTAAATTACCGGTTAGCTGAGCTTCTGAACCCGCAGCAAAGGCAGCCACTTCCTCATGACGAGTTCCTAGCCACTCAATAGCGCCTTGACGACGTAAGCTGTCGGTTAAGCCATTTAACGAGTCTCCTGTAACGCCCCAAATACGTTTAACACCTGCATTATCAAGTACTTTTGCAATATAGGATGCAACACTCTGTTTTTTCATAATGGCACTCTTTTAAGTCGGATGTGATACCCTTGATATCTTGCAGTACAAAATATGAAGGGTATTTTTAGATGCATAACAACATTCAAAATAGAATTTTGTCATACTCGCTTATATCAAACCCAATATCGACAATAGATTGATTGTAACTAAGTAAATTCCTCATTCCTACTCATCAAATTAAATATAAAATAGAACAGCATAATCCACCGTTATTATCAAAAGAAGAGGATAGCAACAAGATAAATAAATAGACGAGTTATTAATAGCTTAAGCAAAACAAGAGCATCGTAAAAGGATGGGGTTATCTTCATATATTCTTCATCGCAACAATACCATTATTTCGACCATATTAAATTGCTAACCTTATATATTTATGACAGGCTAAAACTCACCTATCAAAATGTATTAAATTGATTTTAAACAATTTATTTTTACCCACTCCTTTACTGAGTATCTATTTTTTCAATTATTCAGTTCAATCGTTATATTACTAACACAAAATCCTATCAAAGCATATGTATTAGTATAAAACACCTATATTTTACATTTGTTCGATATTAATGTAGTATTAGTACTGTATTTTTTAACTCAAGGTGGCTTTTTTGCTGTATTTACAACACAAACACTCTCATTATTCTACCCACGACGTACCTATTTTAGCCTGGTATTTCAGCGCGACATAAAAACACTAAAAACTTATCTATTACGTAAACAACGTCTATTCTAAATAATAAGGTTTGATATTTTACCGATGTATGAAAACCCACATCTTAAATGCTGTTGTTTCGGTTATTGAAATTAAAATAAGAGGATGGTTTCATGAGATTCAAGAAGAAAAAAGAAAAACCGTTAAATATTAGTGATATTACTATTATTGATGACGGTAAACTCAAAAAAGCAATTACCGCGGCTTCGCTGGGTAATGCGATGGAATGGTTTGATTTTGGGGTATATGGTTTCTTAGCCTATGTTCTCGGTCAGGTTTTCTTTCCGGACGCATCACCGAGCGTACAGATGATTGCCGCATTAGCCACTTTCTCCGTGCCTTTCTTAGTTAGGCCATTAGGGGGGGTCGTTTTTGGTATCTTAGGTGACAAATACGGCCGTCAAAAAGTCCTTTCGATGACGATTATCATCATGGCAGTCAGTACCTTCTGTATTGGTTTGATTCCATCCTATGAGAGCATCGGTATCTGGGCCCCCATTCTGTTATTAATTGCTAAGTTAGCTCAAGGTTTCTCGGTAGGTGGTGAATATTCTGGTGCAGCAATCTTTGTTGCTGAATACTCACCAGACCGTAAACGTGGCTTTATGGGAAGTTGGTTAGACTTTGGCTCTATCGCCGGTTTTGTCTTAGGTGCGGGTGTCGTAGTACTAATTTCCAGTATCGTTGGGGAAGCTAACTTCCATGATTGGGGCTGGAGAATTCCGTTCTTCTTAGCGTTACCGTTAGGGATCATCGGGTTATATCTACGTCATTCACTGGAAGAAACTCCTGCGTTCCAACAACATGTTGAATCGTTAGAAAAACAAGATAAAGCCAATATTCAAAATCCACCAAAAATCTCAGTACGTGAAGTGGCGACTAAGTATTGGAAAAGCTTGATGATTTGTGTTGGCTTGGTTATCGCAACCAACGTGACTTACTATATGTTGCTGACCTACATGCCAAGTTACTTATCACACAACCTGAATTACTCTACTGACCATGGTGTGCTAATTATTATTGCAATTATGATTGGTATGTTATTTGTTCAACCGATTATCGGTTTAACCAGTGATAAAATTGGTCGTCGCCCATTTGTCATTACCGGTAGCGTAGGGCTGATTTTATTGGCATACCCTGCGTTTATGTTAATCAACAGTGGTTCTGTTGGCTTAATTTTCCTGGGTTTATTGATTTTAGCGGTGCTGTTGAACTGTTTTACAGGGGTTATGGCATCTATTTTACCCGCGATTTTCCCAACTCATATTCGTTACAGTGCGTTAGCTATTGCCTTTAATATTTCAGTATTAATTGCCGGTGCGACACCGACTGTTGCGGCATGGTTGGTCGAATCAACTACTGACTTATACATGCCAGCGTATTACTTAATCGTGATTGCTTTAATTGGTTTATATACGGGTATCAGAATGCCAGAAACGGCGAATAAACCATTACGCGGGGCAACACCTGCTGCATCAGATAAAGCCGAGGCAAAAGAAATTCTTAGCGAGCACTTTGACAATATTGAGCAGAAAGTTGAAGATATTGACCAACAAATTGCTGAGCTTGAGAAAAAACGCCAATCCTTAATCAATCAGCATCCTAAATTAGATTAAATATGAAAGGGCCGTTTACCGGCCCTTTCAGGTTGTTGACAAAGCGGGATAAAAGCGTGGTTTTTCCCGCTTTGTGTTATCAGCCGAAATTCAATAAATTGATTTTCCTAGTTTATTTTCAAAACCTATTGTTTTGATTCCAACAAAACATCAACCAAGGAGGGAGGTAATGGCAGCCAAACACGTTTGTCATCTTATCTGGTTTCGCAATGATCTGCGGGTCACCGATAACAAAGCGCTTTCCTCCGCCTGTGCAGACCCAGATGCGAAAGTCATTGCCCTTTTTACTGC
Source organism: Providencia sp. PROV004 (assembly GCF_011045615.1). NCBI lineage: Bacteria > Pseudomonadati > Pseudomonadota > Gammaproteobacteria > Enterobacterales > Morganellaceae > Providencia > Providencia sp. PROV004. The sequence continues at coordinate 225,377 of NZ_CP042859.1, read as the reverse complement.
AACCCCTAAGCAGTGGCAACAACATGATATGGCTGAGCGACAAATCTCATTCATTCACCAAAACCTTGCTGAACTGCAAAATTCACTCGCTGAGCTTGGTATTCCACTGGTTTGTCAAACTGTGGCTAATTTTGCCGACGCAGCACAATGGGTACTCGATTACGCAAAGACACAGCAAGCGGATGCCTTGTTTTTTAATCGGCAATATGAGTGGAACGAAAAACAACGAGACGAGTGGTTAATCAATCAACCTCATGGGTTGCATATCCATGCTTTCGATGACTATTTATTACTACCACCCGGCTCCGTGACGACTCAAAAAGGGGAGATGTATCAAGTTTATACTCCCTTTCGCCGAGCCTTCCTCACCCAACTTACCGTGACAGATTGCCGTTCACTACGAGCCCCAGAAAAACGAGCTGCCCCTATCAACATTGATAGGGCTTCACCGTTATTTCCGCATCAGCCAATTGAAGACTTCCAGCAATTTCCTGCCGGTGAAAAATCGGCTTTAACGCGACTCAGGCAGTTTTGTTCCCAGAAAGTCGGCGATTATCAAAATGATAGAGATATTCCCTCTATTGATGGTACCAGCCAATTATCACCTTACCTCGCGGTGGGGGTCCTATCCCCTCGCCAATGCTTCAACCGATTACAAGCAGAGAACCCCCAAGTGTTAGATCACCCTGATAGTGGGGCGTTCACGTGGTTAAATGAGTTAGTCTGGCGTGAATTTTATTCACATCTTTTAGTCGCATTTCCACGCCTAAGCCGCCACCAACCATTTATTGAATGGACACAACATATTCACTGGAATGATTCTTCGACCGATTTTGCAGCATGGAAAACAGGACAAACGGGTTATCCTATTGTGGACGCGGCTATGCGCCAACTGAATACAACGGGCTGGATGCATAACCGTCTACGAATGATTGTGGCCAGTTTTTTAGTCAAAGACTTACTGATTGATTGGCGCAAAGGTGAAAAATACTTTATGAGCCAACTGCTTGATGGCAGCTTAGCCGCGAACAACGGCGGTTGGCAGTGGTCAGCCTCAACAGGCGTTGATGCCTCTCCTTGGTTTCGTATCTTTAACCCAACCACTCAAGGGAAGAAGTTTGACGCACAAGGGACTTTTATTCGCCATTGGCTGCCCGAATTGCAGCAAGTGCCCGACAAATATATTCATACGCCATATGAATGGGCTGTAATCAGCAATACAGCGCTTAATTACCCAGAACCCATTGTTGACCATAAACAAGCTCGGTTAGCGACTTTAGCTGCATTTGAGACGGGTAAACGTAATAGTTTGAAGCAATAAGTCGTTTGAAATACGATGAATAGCAAAGTTATTATTTGCTTTAAGGGTTACTATAACGCCTCAATCATAAGGAGCAGATATGAGCGTTATTTTACAAGTTGATTTTCCGTATCAGGGGCCATGGGGTGATGAAATGATATCCGCAATGAATGATTTGGCGGAATCAATTAACCAAGAGCCGGGCTTTATTTGGAAGATTTGGACTGAAAACCCACAAACGCAAATGGCAGGTGGTGTGTATCTGTTTGCTTCAGAAACTGATGCACAAACTTATCTCACCAAGCACAGTGCACGATTAAAATCCTTTGGTATTCCTGATGTTCGCGGTGCGATTTTTGCAGTAAATAACGCGCTTAGCCAATTGAACCAAGCGCAGTTTTTAGCACAATAATTTTTATCACAACAATTTTTAGCACAATAAATAGTTATTGGCACTGAAATTCAAACAACATCACATCTGAGGTAAATGAGCCATCGGCTTGTACTGCAAAGTGGCTTTTTACCTCATCACTTAATGTTCCTTGGTAGTGGCGGATAGCCTCGACGAATGGCTGTGGTGTCCGCATCCGTTCAACCCAACTGGTAAATTCCAATGCTAAACGGAAACTTTGCACCCGACGAACAAATAGCCCCGCACTATTAAACATACCAGACCATTCTCCAGCAGAATAATCACGAATGTGTGAGGTATCCCGGAGCACTTCGACCGTTTGTAAGTAAATATCCAATAATGGATGTCCCGGTGATACCACATCAATAAAGATGCCTTTTCCACCCGGTTTGAGCACTCGGCGCACCTCACGTAGCGCTTGTTCCACATCGTGCCAATGGTGTGCTGAGTAACGGCTAATCACTCGGTCAAAACAGTGCTCACCAAACGGTAGAAACTCCGCGGTACCTTTGCAGGTGGTGATATTATTTAATTCACGTTCTTGTGCATTGTTAGCCACAACATTGAGCATTGAGTCGGACAAATCATAAGCCGTCACTGACTTCACTAACGGTGCTGCATGAAAGCTGACATGCCCTGCACCACAGCCAAGGTCAAGCACGTCTTCATCCTGACAACCTTGTAGCAATTGTTGCAAAACAAGTAGGTCTTCACCTTGTGCATGAACTTGGCTGGTTAAATACGAATTGGCTTGCTGGTCAAATTGTTGATAAACCGCTTGGTGGTGCGTTTTCATCTTTGTTTCCCTACATTCTGTTGCTGGTCACTCATCACAACAGAAAATGATTGAAAAAGCACCTATTAGCTCAATAATTAATTCACTCCGTATAATGATTAATGAAAATCACCAACACGACGCTCCACCAGCGTTAAAATACTGTACAACGCCACAACGGTGTCATCCTGATTAAACACTTGCACGTCCCATTCAACAACGCCATTTGGCTTATCTTCAGCGAGTTTTTGCGTTTTTTTGATCTTTTTCTTGCACGTTAGGCGAACTTGTATGGTGTCACCGATTTTCACAGGTTCAATAAAACGCAAACTTTCCATACCATAATTGGCGATCACGGGCCCAACCCCTGCATCAACAAATAGCCCCGCTGCGGCTGAAACGACAAAATAGCCGTGCGCAATTCGTTCACCAAATAACGACTGTGCCGCACCAATTTTATCAACGTGAACATAAAAATTATCACCGCTGAGACAGGCAAAATTAGCAATATCTGCTTCTGTAACGGTACGCCTTGCGGTCAGTAACGTGTCGCCAATTGCTAAGTCTTCAAAATGTTTGCGGAATGGATGAACCACATCAGCGATGGTATCTGCACCGCGGATCCATTGCTTAGTAATTGCCGTTAGCATAGAAGGGCTACCTTGAATAGCCGTACGCTGCATATAGTGTTTGACTGCTCTCAACCCGCCGAGCTCTTCGCCACCACCTGCTCGGCCTGGACCGCCGTGTACCAGTAACGGAAGCGGTGAACCATGGCCTGTGGACTCCGCGGCTGATGCTTCATTTAAAATCAACATTCGCCCATGTGCCCGCGCACTGGCACGAATGACCGCTTGTGCGACTTGTGCGTCAGCAGTGACTAACGTCCCCGCAAGGCTTCCTCCACCTAAAATCGCTAACTGCACCGCTTGTTCGATATCGTCATAGCTCATTAATGTGGCGACGGGACCAAAAGCTTCAATTTCGTGTACCGCTGTAGATTTAAAAGGCTCTGCACAATACAACAGCGTTGGCGGATAGAACGCCCCGTGTTGGCTATCTCCCCCAATAACATCCAGCTTTTCAAATTGCCCACCACATAGGACATCACAGCCATGATCACATAAATAATTCACTTTCTCTTGTACATCTTGGCGCTGCTCTAAGTTAATCAATGCCCCCATTCTGACCCCTTCAATTGCAGGGTCACCCACTGTTGTAGCGGATAAGCGTTTCAATAATGCCTGCTTTACATTTTCGAGCTGTTTCTTCGGCACGATAATACGACGGATCGCTGTACATTTTTGGCCCGCTTTCGCGGTCATTTCTCGAGTGACTTCTTTAATAAATAAAGCAAATTCAGGCTGATCTGGCTGGACGTCATCACCTAAAATGGCACAGTTTAATGAGTCCGCTTCCATCGTGAAAGGGACTGATTTAGCCGTGATACGTGGATGCGATTTCAGCTTTTGCCCTGTACTCGCCGACCCCGTAAAAGTCACAACATCTTCAAAATCAAGGTGTTCAAACATATCGCCAACACCACCGCAAACCAGTTGTATTGCGCCATCAGGCACTAAACCGCTATCAACCATTAGCTTCACCATCGCCTGTGTTAACTGTGCTGAGGCGGTTGCGGGTTTGATAATAGCAGGCATGCCAGCAAGCCATGTGGGTGCCAATTTTTCTAACATTCCCCAACAAGGGAAGTTAAATGCATTAATGTGCAGGGCAACGCCACGGCGAGATGTTAAAATATGATGGCCAATAAATTGCCCTTGCTTTGATAACGGGATCATTTCATCTTCTGGCCAAATAGTGTCATCCGGTAGCTCACGGTTAGCGAGCCCCGAATAAGAAAATAGTGTGGCAATTCCCCCTTCGATATCCACCCAGCTATCCGCTTTAGTTGCACCAGTTTGTGCCGAAATCGCATATAACTGGGCTTTATGTTCCAGTAGGTATTTTGCGAGTGCCTTGAGCATCTGCCCACGTTGCTGGAATGTCATCGCCGACAATATTTCGCCTCCTACTTGGCGACCATACTGCAAGCTTTCTGCTAGCGGCAACCCTTCTGTCGTCACTGTATATAAAGTTTCATTCGTTAGCGCATGGTGAATTTTTCGCCCTTCGCCCTCACCTTGTACCCATTTGCCCATAATGTAACTTGTTAAATGCTGCATATTCCTCTCCAGAAATAAAAACATCAATTCAAATTAGATAACAAATATGTATCATAAAAATAAGCATAGAAGCTAATTTAAATTTAACAAATTAAGAACAATTTTATATGAAATGCCTATTTCCATTAAAACCACACAAAACATAATAATTTTAATTAATTGTTTTTATTGTAATTTACTTTATTGATTGTGAAGCCACTCGCAAAACAAGGTTAATAAACATTGATCTTTTTGTTAACACTTCCTAGCATTAATGTTAAATATATATGATTCATTATTTTCATATAAATAAACATTAGCGAATCATTTAATGGAAAAATCAATGAGCGAGCAAAATCAGGCTAACTTCGAAGCCAAAATCGAAGCCGATATTTCCATCGAGCCCAAGGATTGGATGCCCGATGCGTATCGGCAAAACCTTATCCGCCAAATTGGTCAACATGCCCATTCAGAAGTCGTCGGCATGCTACCAGAAGCGAATTGGCTTACACGAGCACCGACATTGCGTCGTAAAGCAATTTTACTGGCCAAAATTCAAGATGAAGCAGGCCATGGTTTATACCTGTATAGCGCAGCCGAAACTCTCGGTTGCTCTCGTCAAGATATCTACCAAAAGTTACTTGATGAAAAAATGAAATATTCCTCCATTTTTAACTACCCGACATTAAGTTGGGCTGATGTAGGCGTGGTTGGATGGCTTGTCGATGGTGCGGCAATTGTGAACCAAGTAGCACTGTGCCGTGCCTCATATGGTCCCTATGCCAGAGCGATGGTGAAAATCTGTAAAGAAGAAAGTTTTCACCAACGCCAGGGTTATGAAGCTGTGATGGCGCTTGCACAAGGCTCCGATGAGCAAAAAGCCATGCTGCAAGATGCGATAAACCGCTTTTGGTGGCCCGTTCTCACGATGTTCGGTCCAAATGATTCGGACTCCCCGCACAGCGCTCAAAGTATGGCTTGGAAAATCAAGCGCTTCAGTAATGATGAGCTGCGGCAAAAATTTGTTGATAACACCGTTCCGCAAGTGGAAGCGTTAGGTATGACGATCCCTGACCCTGATCTGGTTTGGGATGAAGAACTTGGTCATTACCGCTTTGGTGAAATCGATTGGGAAGAGTTTTATCAGGTGATTAAAGGCAATGGCATTTGTAATCACGAACGCCTTAGCGCTAAGCGCAAAGGGTGGGAAGACGGCGCATGGGTACGTGAAGGTGCAATGGCACATAGTCGCAAGCAAAAATCCGTTAAAACAGCGGCTTAATTACTGACCATTTTACAAAAAGGAAAACACCATGAGCAATCAAGATTGGCCTTTATATGAAGTTTTTGTCCGTAGTAAGCAAGGGCTTGCGCATCGCCATGTTGGTAGTTTACATGCTGCTGATGACCAAATGGCACTAGAAAATGCCCGCGATGCGTATACAAGGCGCAGTGAAGGCTGCTCAATTTGGGTGGTTAAAGCCGCACATTTAATTGCCTCACAACCTGAAGATAAAAGCACATTTTTCGACCCTGCAGATACCAAGGTCTATCGTCACCCAACCTTCTATACCATCCCTGATGGTATCAAGAATATGTAAGGAGCTTGCCATGAACCAACAACAACAGCTCCACGATTACACATTACGACTTGGCGATACCCCCTTAATTTTAGCGCAGCGCCTGTGCGAATGGTGCGGCCATGCCCCTGAGCTCGAAATTGACCTTGCGTTATCCAATATCGGCTTAGATTTGCTAGGGCAAGCGCGTAACTTTTTAAACTATGCCGCGCAATTAAAAGGGCCTGAATGCGATGAAGACACCCTTGCCTTCTTGCGCGATGAACGAGAGTTCAGCAATTTATTATTGGTTGAACAACCCAACAATGGCTTTGATGACACTTTAGTGCGCCAATTTTTTATGGATGCATATCATGTTCCATTATATGAAGCGCTAATTCATAGCCGTGATGAACAACTGTCTGCCATTGCTGAGAAGTCCCTCAAAGAAGCCGTTTATCACTTGCGTTTTAGCCGTGGCTGGATGGTCCGTTTAGGGGATGGCAGTGAAGAAAGCCATCAACGAATCCAACGTTCAGTCAATGAGTTATGGCGTTTTACTGGCGAACTTTTCCATGCTGATGACGTTGAAATCGCACTTAGCGAATTAGGCATCGCTGTTGACCCACGTTCTTTACAAGCCGCATGGTTAAACACCATTAACGAAACATTCACTGAAGCGACCCTCACTGTGCCAGAGAAAAAAGCGTATCGCTTAGGCGGCAAGCAAGGCAGCCATACTGAGCACTTGGGCTTGTTATTAACGCAATTGCAGTTTGTGCAACGTGCTTATCCGAACTGCCAGTGGTGATGTTATGGAACAGAGACTGCAACATCGCGAGCTTCAATCGCCCCAGGTTCACCAGATCTGGCAGCAGCTCCACCAAATACCCGATCCTGAACTACCCGCACTCTCTATTACTGATCTTGGCATGATCCGCAACGTGCTGCCGGCAGCTCAGGGCTGGAAAGTTATTTTTACACCTACCTATTCAGGTTGCCCAGCAACTGAATTTTTAATCAATGAAATCAAAACTGTTCTCGGTAATGCCGGTTTTCCAAATATCGACATCGAAATTCTGTTAACACCCGCTTGGACAACGGATTGGATGAACCAAGATGCGAAAAGACGCTTGCGTGAATTTGGTATCGCACCTCCGCAAGGTACGTCCTGCGAGCACCCAGAACACAAAGGCGCGGTTCGTTGCCCACGTTGTGACAGCGAACAGACCGAAAAAATTAGTGAATTTGGTTCCACTGCATGTAAGGCATTGTATCGATGCACTGAATGCTTAGAACCGTTTGATTACTTTAAATGTATTTAGGGGCACCCATATGACTGTATTTCATCGTTTAAGTATCGCTGCCATTGAACGTGACACCCCTGATGCTGTCGCCATTACTTTTAATGTACCCGATACATTACGAGAGCAATATCATTACCGCCCAGGGCAACACCTGACATTAAAAGCCTCTATCAATGGCGAAAACCTACGCCGCTGTTATTCCATTTGCAGCTCACCGGATGAAAACACGCTAAAAATTGGAGTAAAAGCGATTTACGAAGGGCGTTTCTCTAATTTCGTTAACCAAGAGTTACGAGTTGGCGATAGCCTTGATGTGATGGTTCCACAGGGGCAATTTGGTTACCAACCCGTAGCAGATACCCATGCACATTACCTTGCCGTCGCTGCTGGCTCTGGGATCACGCCATTGCTCTCCATCATTAAAGCCACATTACAAACTGAGCCAAAAAGCAGTTTTGTACTGATTTATGGTAATCGAAATAGCCGCTCAGTGATGTTTAAAGAGAGCATTTCAGACCTAAAAAATCGTTTTGCAACACGCTTCCAAGTTCTCTACCTGTTCAGCCAAGAACAGCAAGATAGCGAGCTACTCAGCGGTAGAATTAACCAACAACAACTCAGAGCCTTAAATAACACCTTATTGAATTTTAAGCAATTTGACCGAGCATTTATTTGTGGGCCCGACAGCATGATGGATGAGGTTCACGACACTTTAGTCGGTTATGGCATGCCTAAAGAATATGTTCATACCGAGCGCTTCAATACTTCAGGCACTAAATTCAAGCCCGTAACCGCCATGACTAGCGAAACACGCAAAGTCAGTATTCACCTCGATGGTAGAACCATGGACATCGCCATGGATAGCCAAGACGACAGTATTTTGGATGCCGCACTGCGCCAAGGCGCGGATTTACCCTATGCCTGTAAAGGCGGCGTTTGCGCAACCTGCAAATGTAAATTGCGCTCTGGTGAAGTGGAAATGGGGGTTAATTACAGCCTTGAGCCCGACCAAATCGCGGCTGGGTACATTCTTAGTTGCCAAGCGTGGCCAAAAGGCGATGGCGTTGTTTTAGACTTTGACGTGTAGGAACTGTAATGGAAAACCATTGGATTTTATCACAACAACATAACCGGGTTTTGACTCTGACGTTAAACCGCCCAGAAGTACGTAATGCCCTGAGCACCGCCTGTTTAGAATTGCTGGTTCAGCACCTCGAGCAAGCACAAATCAATGATGAGATTGGTGCGATCGTGATCACCGGAAATCCGCGTTTTTTCGCTGCAGGAGCCGATCTTAAAGAACTACAGCAACAAACTGTTGCTAATACGATCACCGATAAACGCCCCCAAGTTTGGCGCAGGTTATCCGCGATATCAAAACCCATTATTAGTGCTGCGAATGGTTATGCACTGGGTGCAGGTTTTGAATTATTACTCGCCAGCGACATCATTATTGCTGGTGAATCAGCTCGTTTCGGTTTACCCGAAATTACTCTGGGTTTAATGCCCGGAGCCGGGGGGACACAGCGTTTAATTCGTGCCGTGGGCAAATCCCTCGCCATGCAAATGGTACTAACAGGTGAACCAATCAGTGCTAAACATGCGTTGCAAGCAGGGTTAATCAGTGAAATTTGTGTGGATGAATTGGTGCTAGAACGCGCCCAAAAGCTGGCAGAGCACATCGTAATGCATGCGCCTTTAGCCGTACAAGCCGCAAAAGCATCACTGGTGCATTCTCAAGAAAACCATCTTACCGAGGGGTTACAGCTTGAGCGCCAATATTTTGTGACTTTAGCGGGTACCAACGATCGACGTGAAGGGATCGAGGCATTCTTCGAAAAACGAAAACCTCAATTTACAGGACAATAATCATGAATAATGAAGCAATGATCCTCACTACGTTAGAAAATGGGGTTCTCACCATCACTCTCAACCGCCCTGATAGGCTGAATAGCTTTAATGATGAGATGCATCGCCAACTCAGTGAGGCTATCAAAATAGCGGAACGCGATGAAACCGTACGCTGTTTAGTGATCACCGGTGCAGGCCGTGGATTTTGTGCCGGACAAGATCTAAATGATCGCAATGTGAGCGTGGGCAGTGACGCTCCTGATCTCGGGTTCTCCGTTGAAACTTACTATAACCCCTTGATCCGCCGCCTAACCACATTACCGAAACCGATTATTTGCGCGGTCAATGGTGTGGCCGCAGGTGCAGGCGCCGCCATTGCACTCGCAGGCGATATTGTCATTGCCGCAAAAAATGCCAGTTTTATTCAATCTTTTTGCCGCCTTGGCTTGGTTCCTGACTCAGGAGGAAGCTGGTTTTTACCTCAATTAGCAGGCCATGCACGGGCAATGGGGATGGCATTATTAGGCGATAAAATAAGTGCGGAGCAAGCATTACAGTGGGGAATGATTTGGCAGGTCACTGAAAATGAAGAACTCATTAATACCACTCAACAGCTCGCACAACACCTTGCAACCCAACCGACTTATGGTTTAGGGCTTATCAAAAAGGCCATTTATGCCGCGGCAACCAATACTCTCGATGAGCAACTCAACCTTGAGCGTGACTTACAACGCCTTGGCGGTCGAAGTGAGGATTATCGCGAAGGGGTCAATGCTTTTTTAAATAAACGTGAACCCCAGTTCAAAGGATGCTAACCATGACATTACCTTTGAATCATACTATCAACACCATCGCGGTAATTGGCGCTGGAACCATGGGGATTGGCATTGCACAAGTGGCAGCAACAGCGGGGTTATCCGTCTTACTGTTTGATGTGAACCAAGATGTGTTAAGCCGTAGTTTATCAACGATGACCCAACGTTTACGCAAACGTGTTGAGCAAGGGAAAGCAAAACTAGAGGTCACGGAGGCGATTATCGCAAAAATCGCAGTGGTAAAAAGCCTCTCGGCACTGTCGGATGCACAATTAGTCATTGAAGCCGTTGCTGAAAATCTGGAAATAAAACAGGCAATTTTTAGTGAATTAGAAGCGATTTGCAGCAAAAATACGCTATTTGCCAGTAATACATCTTCATTATCGATTACCGCCATTGGGCGGCAGCTAACACACCCCGAGCGTCTTGCAGGCCTGCACTTTTTTAACCCCGCCCCCGTGATGAAATTAGTTGAAATCGTTCGAGGGCTAGAAACATCTAACACCGTCATTGAACAGTTAAAAGCCCTAACTTTATCATTTGGAAAAATCCCCGTAATTTGCCGTTCCACCCCCGGTTTTATTGTCAACCGAGTGGCTCGGCCTTTCTACGCCGAAACAATGCGTGCCCTTGAAGAACAAATTGCGTCTCCTGCCACATTAGACAGCGCAATACGTGACGCTGGGGGTTTTGCCATGGGCCCACTACAACTAACTGATTTAATTGGCCATGATGTAAACTATGCGGTAACTGAATCAGTATTTCAGGCCTTCGGTTATGACCCACGCTTTCAAACCTCATTAATGCAATTGGAATTAGTCCAAGCAGGCCATTTAGGCCGTAAATCGAAGCAAGGGTTTTATCATTATGATGATAATAAACCTCAACCTTTACCTTCAATTGCAGAAAAAATTCATCTTGAGCAGCCCCAAAATATAAAAGCGCATGGCAACTGGCAGATATTTCCTGAGTTCGCGCGGCTTTTAACTGAAAATGGGATCTCTCTCGAAGGATTAACACAACATTCTGATCAATCCCCGACACTTATTGTTAATGGCGTTATTATTATGTTAACAAATGGTGAATTGGCATCGTCACATGCGCAAACACAAAAACAAGCCGTCGTGCATTTTGACTTATCGGTAAATTACCTTACCGCAACAACCATCACGTTAAGCTGTGCATCGCAAAATAGTGCGCAACAAAACCAGCAAGCTATCGCGTTTTTTCAATCATTAGGTAAACACGTAATTGTATTACCAGACTACCCAGCGCTGTTAACCATGAGGACAGTCGCGATGCTATGCAATGAAGCGTTAGATATCGTCAATAAAGGAATTGCAACGGCATTAGATACCGATAATGCCATGTGTTTTGGCGTGAATTACCCTAAAGGCCCACTCGCTTGGGGTAGGCAGCTAGGCTGGCAACGTGTGCTGTCAGTACTTGAAAATTTGACTCAGTTTTATGGAGACAGTCGTTATCGGCCAAACCCACTTTTAAGGCAATTAGCCGCAGGTTATCAATCTTTAACTTTCAAGGAGCTACCATGATTTCATTGCCAAACATTACGCTGGCTCAGCAATCAGCTCACATTATGTACCGTGATGATGCATGCGCAAAAGCGATGGGTATGTCCATTGAAAAAGTCGAGGAAGGTTTTGCGCAATTGAAAATGCCGATCACAGCACAGATGCTTAATGGCCATAAAACCTGCCACGGAGGGCAATTATTTAGCCTTGCCGACACCGCGTTTGCCTACGCCTGTAATAGCCAAGGGCATGCTGCCGTTGCTTCCATGTGCTCCATTGATTTTATTCGTCCCGGTTTTGAAGGTGACCTGCTTACCGCGACCGCCACGATGAAACACCAAGGTAAACGTAACGGTTTATATGAAGTCGAGATAACTAACCAAGATGGTAAAACGCTTGCGCTGTTCCACGGTCGTTCTCATCGGTTAGGCCATCGTTTAACAGGAGAACAATCATGATAGATGCGTTTATTTGTGATGGTGTCCGCACTCCCATTGGCCGCTACGGTGGTGCTTTATCATCATTACGCCCTGATGACCTTGCCACTGTTCCATTAAAAGCCTTAATGGAAAGGCACCCGCAACTTGATTGGTCATTAACTGACGACATCATTTTAGGTTGCGCAAATCAAGCAGGAGAAGACAACCGTAATGTAGCACGTATGGCGGGGCTGTTATCTGGGCTACCTGTTTCTGTTTCTGGTACCACCATTAACCGCCTATGTGGTTCTGGGCTAGACGCTATAGCATTAGCGGCAAGAAGTATCAAAGCTGGTGAGTCTGGGCTCATGATTGCCGGAGGCGTCGAATCCATGAGCCGAGCGCCGTTTGTGATGGGTAAACCAGAATCTGCATTCTCTCGTCAAGCACAAGTATTTGATACCACTATTGGCTGGCGCTTTATCAACCCGTTGATGGAACAACAGTTTTCCACAGATTCAATGCCAGAAACTGCGGAAAATGTGGCAGAAACTTACCAAATTAGCCGTGAAGACCAAGATGCTTTTGCATTACGTAGCCAACAACGCACTGAAACTGCCAAAGTTAACGGTATTTTTGCGCAAGAAATCATCCCTGTAACGGTTAAACAACGTAAAAATGAATACGTCGTCAGTGAAGACGAGCATCCAAGAGCAGAAACAACATTTGAACAATTACAAAAACTAAAAACCCCATTTCGCGATAACGGGACTGTAACGGCTGGTAATGCTTCCGGTGTTAATGACGGAGCCGCCGCACTGATTATCGCATCCGACACTATCGCCAAACAACAAGGGTTAACACCGCGGGCTCGTATCATCGCTACAGCCACTTGTGGCGTTGAGCCAAGATTGATGGGGATCGGTCCACTCCCTGCCTCGCAAAAAGTATTAAAAATGGCAGGGCTCACCATCGAACAAATGGATGTTATTGAACTAAACGAAGCCTTTGCCGCGCAAGCACTCGCCGTTTTAAGGGGGCTTGGTTTACCTGATGATGCCTCACACGTTAACCCAAACGGAGGGGCAATTTCACTAGGCCATCCACTTGGAATGAGTGGAGCAAGGCTTGTTATTGCCGCTATCAATGAACTACACCGCAGACAAGGTCGTTATGCATTATGCACCATGTGTATCGGGGTTGGCCAAGGGATCGCAATGATTATTGAACGAGTCTGAACAACGTCTTAATACAAATAAAAACAGCCTGAAAACCCGACACCTGCTCAGGCAAATACCAGAAACGTCATGCATTAGCGTGAACTGGTAACCATAATAATTATGAGGACAGGCAATTATGAGCAATATACAAGATAGCATCGACCCAATTGAATTTGCATCGCGAGATGAGATCGAGTCTTTACAGTACTCTCGAATGAAGTGGACACTCACTCACGCCTATGAAAATGTCCCGATGTATCGCAAGAAATTCGATGATGCAGGGGTTCACCCTGACGATTTCAAACAACTCAGCGATATCGAAAAATTTCCTTACACGACCAAACAGGATTTACGTGAAAACTACCCATTTAGCACCTTTGCTGTGCCAATGGACCAAATCATCCGTATTCATGCCTCTTCAGGAACGACTGGGCGCCCAACTGTGGTCGGTTACACCCAGCGAGATATCGATAACTGGGCTGACCTGATTGCGCGTAGTTTACGTTCTGCTGGCACTGTCCGAGGCGATAAAGTCCACGTTGCTTACGGCTATGGTTTATTCACCGGAGGGCTAGGCGCTCACTATGGTGCAGAACGCCTAGGAGCCGCAGTCATTCCTATGTCAGGTGGGCAAACTGAAAAACAAGCACAACTGATCGCTGATTTCAAACCCGATGTGATAATGGTAACGCCCTCTTACTGCTTGAGTATTATTGATGAGCTTGAAAAAATCATGGGTGGAGATGCTAGTAAGTGCTCACTTAGATTAGGTGTCTTTGGTGCTGAACCTTGGACTGAATCCCTCAGAACAGAAATTGAAACCCGTCTTGGTATCAAAGCATTAGACATTTACGGTTTATCTGAAGTGATGGGGCCTGGCGTTGCTATGGAGTGCGCAGACTCAGGAGAGAGTGGCCCCACTATCTGGGAAGACCATTTTTATCCAGAAATTATTTCCCCCAATACCTTAAAACCATTAGGGGCGGGTGAGCATGGTGAGTTAGTGTTTACTACCCTGACAAAAGAAGCCATGCCTGTTATTCGTTACCGAACACGTGACCTTACCCACCTGATGCAGGGGGTCAATCGTAACATGCGTCGAATTGGTAAAATTACCGGACGTTCCGATGACATGATGATCATTCGTGGCGTGAATGTGTTTCCTTCTCAAATTGAAGAACAAATCATGCAATTTAAGGAGCTTTCCCCTCATTACCAATTAGAAATTGGTCGCCAAGGCAATATGGACAACTTATCTGTTCGTGTTGAGCTCAAACACCCTGAACAGCTCACTTATGATGAACGCTGTAATATCTGCCACCATTTAAAGCATCGAATCAAATCGATGGTAGGTATTAGCACCCGTATTAGTATTGTAAATTGCGGTGATATTCCACGCTCTCAAGGCAAAGCTGAACGGGTAATTGATACTAGAATTGCGATTTAATTCAAATTATTAAGGCATATTGGAATGAACTACTCTGATATGCCTTAATCTCTGAGAAAGTGTTAAAACAGGTAATGGAAGACAACCTTTAAATTTATGTCTACTATTTAGTAAGCCTTCTGATACATAAATTTTATAGATAAAATATAAATGGAAAATAAACTTAACCAATTCATACAACATGCAATAGCAAGCCAACCCATTAGTGGGACGTCTCTAATTAGCTCACTCTATGGTGATGCTTTGCATCATCGTGGTGGTGAAGTGTGGTTAGGAAGCTTGACTAAGCTGTTAGAACCCATGGGCTTTACTGACCGCTTTGTCCGAACTTCCGTTTTTCGCTTACAAAAAGAAGGTTGGCTTGATGTCGAAAAAATTGGCCGTCGCAGCTATTACCGTATTTCTGAGCGCGGGCAAAGTCGCTTTCGCCGTGCAGAAAATAAAATTTATCTAGCCGGGCAGCCTGATTGGGATGGAAAATGGGATTTACTCCTCCTTGAAACGGCGGATAAAGACGAAAAGATCAGATTAAAAAAGGAACTGAGTTGGCTCGGTTTCGGGCAATTTAATACGTCACTCATGGCAGCACCCAGTTGTGCCCAAAGTGATGTACCGACACTACTCAATGAACTCAATGCCACTGAAAATGCCATCTATTTTCACGCGGATTACCCCTATAGCCGCTCAGAAAAAAATCTCAAAGAACTGGTTTCTCATGCTTGGTCTTTGCAAGATATTTCAGAACATTATCATCAGTTTATTTCCTTATTTAGGCCACTTGCATTACTCCTTAAAGAAAATACTGACACACAGATTTCCCCTGAACACTGCTTTCAGCTACGTTTACTGCTGATCCATTTCTACCGCCGTGTCACGCTTAAAGACCCGTTATTACCAGATGAACTCCTTCCTGCACAATGGGAAGGCCATATTGCACGCCATCTTTGTACCAACATTTATCAACGCATTGATCAAGCGGCAACCCAATATGTTTCTGAACAGTGCGAAACCACTGTCGGGGAGCTTCCTCAACCATCCAGCGCTTATTATCGCCGCTTTGGTGGAGTGCTCAGAGATATAGCCGCCTAAATACACATTACAGGAGCCTGTATGCCCTTTTATCAAATCGATGGTATTACGCCCGTCGTCAGTCCTGAAAGTTTTGTGCACCCTACTGCTGTGGTGATTGGTGATGTTATTATTGGCAAAAATGTTTACATTGGCCCAAACGCCAGCTTACGTGGGGACTTTGGTCGCTTAATCATTAAAGATGGCGCCAATGTGCAAGATAACTGTGTGATGCATGGTTTTCCTCAGTATGAAACCATCGTGGAAGAAGATGGGCACATCGGCCATGGGGCGATTTTGCATGGTTGCCATATCAAGCGTAATGCCTTAGTCGGAATGAACAGTGTGATTATGGACGGGGCCGTTATTGGCGAGAACTCTATCGTCGGTGCTTGTGCCTTCATCAAAGCCGAGGCAATTTTCGCCGATAATAGTCTTATCGTGGGTACACCTGCAAAAGTCCTTCGCACCTTATCAGAAAAGGAAATTGCATGGAAAACCAGCGGAACCAAAGATTATCAAGACTTAGTCACGCGCTGCTTAAACACCTTTAAAGAAGTCGAGCCCCTCAAAGAAGTCGAAACGAACCGGCCTGTCTTGAGTTTTGAGAATATTATTCCTAAATCCCAGCTATAAGCTAGATGGGGCTAAAATACTTAGCCCCATCCATTATTTCGCTTTGCTACCAAATGGCGGTTTAGCAAACCAAACGGTAATAATCAGCGCAATAAATACCCAACCGCATAACCAGAAAATTTCATTTGCAGCAATAATTAATCCTTGGCTCGTAATTTGCTGAGCAATAAACCCGGAAGTCTGTTCGGTACTCAATCCATGGGCTGCCATTTCTTTATACATCCCTAAGGATTCAGGGTTATAATCGGTAATAAATTCCGTTAATTGACTATGGTGAACGGCTTCTCTATCACTCCACAGCGTTGTGGTAATAGAAGTCCCTATTGAACCCGCTAAGGTACGGAAAAAGTTAGCCAAACTCGATGCCGAAGCGAGTTTTTCAGGCGGTAAACCTGAAAGGGTTAATGTGGTCAGTGGCATAAAGAAGCAAGCTACTGCCATTCCTTGCACCAATTGCGGCCAAACAACAGCAGAAAAGCCCATGCTCGGTTCAAAAGTATATGCACGCCAGAAGAAACAAATTGCATAAAATACAAAGCTAAAGGTCACTATCCAGCGGATATCAAGAAAATCAGATAATTTTGCCACTGGAGCCGAAAACAACACAGGCAATAAGCCTATAGGCGCCAATGCGAGCCCAGCCCATGTTGCCGTATAGCCATAAACTTCCTGTAAAAGTTGCGGCAACAAGACAATAGCGCCGAAATAGGCCATATACGCTAAACTGACAGAAATCGTTCCGATGGTAAAATTGCGCGATTTAAATAACGATAATTCGACAATTGGGTTTTTATCTGTGAGTTCCCAAATAACGAGGAATACCAACGCAATAGCTGAAACAACGGCTAAGATGACAATTTCATTAGATGCCAACCATCCCAGTTCCTTACCTTTGTCGAGCAAAACTTGTAAGCAACCCACTCCCACAGAAAGCAGCGCCAAGCCAATCACATTGAATGGCACTTTCACGACCTTGGACTCCATCCCTTTGAAGATAATAGAGCCAACTATAATGACAAAAATTCCCAAAGGCACATTCATAAAGAATATCCAGCCCCAATGGAAATTATCACTAATATAACCACCAAAAATAGGACCGAATACAGGGGCTAAAATAATGGTCATAGACCAAAATGCTAACGCCATATTTTGCATTTTTGGCGGATAGCAGCGCATGATAAGGCTTTGAGAAAGTGGGATCACCGGCCCTGCAACGGCACCTTGCAATACGCGGTATAAAATTAGCATACCAAGGCTATCGGAAAAGCCACAAAGTAATGAAAATAAGGTGAAAAGCGCCGTTGCCCATAAGAAAACACGAATTTCACCAAAGCGCTTCGCCAAGTAACCTGAAATAGCGATAGAAATTGCATTCGATACGCCAAACGAGGTAATTACCCATGTCCCTTGAGACATAGAAACCCCAAGGTCACCTGCAATCGTCGGGATAGCCACGTTAGCAATCGTGGAATCAAGCACCTGCATGAAGGTCGCAAGGGACAACGCAATGGTTGCCCATACCAGTTTTGCACCCTTAAGTGGTTGAATATCTGCCACAACGGCTCCTTTCAAGCTAGTCTGCGTTATCGCTGATAATAGTGTCGATGATGTGGTCGACATCACTTAAGTTTAAGACCAACACATCACTTTCAAATGCAGGTACTGTACGCTGTACTTCCGCTAAAACAGGGCCATTTTGATCTTTAATATCGATGGTGACATTCATAGATAACCCAATGCGTAACGGGTGTTTTGCCACCTGCTCTGGGTCTAATTCAACACGTACAGGCAAACGCTGTACGACTTTAATCCAGTTCCCTGTCGCATTTTGGGCAGGCAATAATGAGAAAGCACTACCGGTTCCCATATCAAGCCCAACCACGGTACCGTTATAAACAATATCTGCCCCGTAAAAATCACTGTTGATGGTCACGGGTTGCCCAATACGGACTTTTTCTAATTGAGTTTCTTTGAAGTTCGCATCAACCCAAACAGGCTGAACAGGCACAATCGCCATTAAAGAACTTTGCGGACTGACTTGAGAGCCAACTTGAACATTACGCCGTGAAACATATCCCGTCATTGGGCTTTTAATTTCAGTACGTTGTAAGTTTATCCACGCACTGCGTACACTATCAGCGGCTTGCTGAATCGCAGGTTGTTTTTTGAGCTCCGTATTACGCAACAATGCGCGGTTGGCATTATATTGTTGAATAGAAATATCCAGAGCCGCCTGCGCAAGTTGCACAGCTTCTTGGGCGTGCTGCAGGTCTTCCTTCGAAATGGTACCACTGCGGCCTAAAGCTACACGACGTTGATAATCTTTTTGCGCTTGCGCAAGTGTCACACGATTTTTTTGAATTTGCGCTTGATACTCATCACCATTGATATACAGTTCTTTGGTTTTGCGTACGGTGGTCGCTAAATCATGTTTGGCTTGTTCAAATGCCAATTGCGCATTCGTTTTATCCAATACAACCAGTACATCCCCCGCCTTTACCAAGTCAGTATTTTCAAAGTTAACTTGAGTGACATTACCTGTTGTTTGCGCAATTATCGGGATCTGTAAGCCAGATACATAAGCATCATCGGTATATTCTTGAAAGCGTAAAACTAAAAACCAATAAACACCGTAGGCGACAAATAATAGAATGATAATTATTGTGGCTATCACTATCCATATTGTTCTACGTTTTTCATTAGTCGTTTTTTGATTATGTGTTTCTGAATGGGTTTCTTGACTCATAATAACTCTCAAGGTCTGAAATCAATATTAATTCTCCCTCTATATTTACGAAGTATATGTAATAAAGCAATAGTTAATAATTTACAATTAAATTAATTCCAACAAAAAAATTAATTCATTGATATAAAACAAATAATTAAAGGGAATCAGAGTTCAACATTAGATTAATGTTTATTATCAAAACAATGAAATTCATTCTTAATTAGATTAACGATAAAAATTAATGAAATAGTTCAAATGATATTTATTATGATAAAAATTCCGTCACTCAATTATTGATATTCTTTTTTTGATTGAATATTTCTATTTATTAGACCATATTTATGATTTCTTAACTTGGAGTTTTCATTTTTTATCGCGGGCTGCCGCTTGCTTTTTAATACCACTGATTGTCTCGATTTTCATTTTTGTCCTCATCAATACAACATTAATAAACTCAATACGGTGCTTAATAGAGTAACGAAGTACGTTGGTAATTGCTGGCCTTTCGGGCAGCTTTTATCTCTTTACCAGTACTTAATATTATTCATTAGGTTAACGAGGTTATCCCCAAGGATACAGGCTAATTTTGAATGTATGTTTCATATAACTCAAATTTCCCTAGTAGATGCTAGCGCTAGAGTAAATTCACGCACAACCAAACACCATAAACCAGAGTTAAACCTTAATTTTTCGTTAAGCTTGACAAAAATCGTAAAAGGGGAAAACACCGTAGGTGAAAATTCTTAGCTGAGATCAAATATTGCTCATAAATTAGCTAGCTCATTATTTATTTTTGATATGTTTTAGTGATAATATTCGCAAACAATATAATTATCATTCTCATTTATATTTACTAGGGATAACTATGACTTCGCAATATCACTACACCCTGATTGCCGCCGGTGTTTGTGCGGCTTTATCTTCATTTAGCGCTACAGCAGCAGACAATAAAACAGATACCATGGTCGTCAGTGCATCAGGCTTCTCGCAACAACTGCGTGATGCTCCTGCTAGCGTGACCGTGATCAGTGCAGACCAATTACAAAATAAACCTGTCCGTGACCTCGCCGACGCCGTTAAAGACGTGGAAGGGGTAAGTGTCGTTGGTGCTGCAAACAAACAAGATATTAATATCCGTGGCTTACCCGGCGAATACACGCTGATATTGGTCGATGGGCGCCGTCAAAACAGCCGTGAATCACGTCCTAATGGGAGCGGTGGCTTTGAAGCAGGCTTTATGCCACCTGTCGAAGCGATTGAACGCATCGAAGTGATCCGTGGACCTATGTCCTCCCTGTATGGTTCCGATGCAATGGGTGGTGTTATCAATATCATCACTAAAAAAGTGACTAATGAATGGCATGGCAGCGTCACCACTGGGGCTATTATCCAAGAAAACAGTGATAGCGGTAACTCGACTGACGGTAACTTCTATCTGTCTGGCCCATTAATTCAAGATAAACTTGGTCTGCAATTATATGGTGGTGGTAACTACCGTCAGGAAGATAAAATCTTAGAAGGTCATCATCAGCGTGATAACCGCAGCTTAACAGCTAAATTAACCTTTACACCACAAGAGAACCAAACCTTCTTACTAGAAGCAGGTCGTAGTACTCAAGAGAAAACATCGACACCAGGTAAATCTGGTGCTGAATATGAAATTCGTGGTGGAGACAAGCAATATAACTCTAAAGAAGAGTGGCATAACGACCGTAACCATGCAGCTCTGACTTATAAAGGTGAGTGGGATTCTTTTAATACTGAGCTAAGTGTTTACCAAGAAAAAACCAAACGTAAAATAAAATCCCAAGACCGTAATCAAACTACAGGCCATTGGGAAGGCGGCTATGAGGCTCGCGTACCAGAAATCACCAACACCGTTGTTGATGGAAAAGTGGTGGCTTTCCTGCCGGACAATATCCTAACCGTTGGTGGGCAATACCAGTACTCTAAATTGAAAGACAGCTCTTTGGTTTCAAAAGGCGTAATGGAAAAAACCAGTATGTCAGTCGATCAATCAGCACTGTTTGTGGAAAATGAATTTACCGCAACAGATGATCTGATCTTAACGGGTGGCCTACGTTTAGATCACCACGAAACCTATGGTAACCATTGGAACCCAAGGGGTTATGCTGTTTACTACCTAACCGATGAAATCACCATTAAAGGGGGCGTTTCTTCAGCTTTCCGCGCACCTACATTACGTGAAATCAGTAAAGGCTATGGCACCTCTACCCAAGGTGGTAACGGGATTATCTACGGTAATCCAGACCTCAAACCGGAAAAAAGTGTTAGTGAAGAAATCAGTATTGCCTATAACCATGAATCTGGCTTTAATGCGAGCTTAACCTTCTTTAATACCGACTTCAAAAACAAGCTAACTAGCTACTCACTTAATCAAGCCGATCCTAACCACCCTAATCTCACGTTATATACCTACGACAATGTGGGTAAAGCGAACATCAAAGGTGTTGAAGTTGCAACGGGCATTCCTATCGCACAGGATTGGAACCTCAACCTAAATTACACATACACCGATTCAGAACGTAAAAGTGATGATGAGAAATTAGGCAATGGTCTTTCCTTAAAAGGCTATCCATTGGATAAAACACCAAAACATATCGCTAATGCGAAATTGGATTGGAACTTCAATGAAGACCTAACCTTATACACACGTGCGCATTATGAAGGAAAACAGGTGTGGGCAGCACAACGTAATGGCTCAAAAGTACCTCGCTATCGTAGTGGCTATACCACCATGGATGTGGGTGCAACCTACCAATTATTTAAAAACACCAAACTGAACTTTGCAGTGCTAAATATTGGTAATGAAAAAGGACCTAAAATTGATAAAGTTGATGGAAACTGGGATGTTGAAGACGGACGCCGTTATTGGGCGAACGTTAACGTTAGCTTCTAATTAACTCTGAGGGTGTGCCTGTTTCAGGTATACCCTCAAAACCCTTAAATAGACTCAATAAATGAATAAAATCATATTAAGTAGCATATTGCTGTGTATGACCAGTTCCGCATTTTCCCGCCCAAGCCAGACTATCCCGAGTATGGACGAGCAAGTCAGCCAATTTTATGATATCCAACAAACGGATATGACTTACGGTGACCGTGCGCTGCGCATTTACAGTGCAGTGCCCTATAATGTCACCGCACAACGCCCTATCCTGTATATGCTTGATGGTAATGGTTTATACCCCAAAGCGGTTAATCGCGCAGTTGAAAAGCTGCCAGCGGATAAACTACCGATTATTATTGGGATTGGTTACCCCATTGACGAAGCCTTTCCAAAAGCATGGCGAACCTACGACTATACTCCCCCTGTTGCGGGTGACGAATTTAAACAAGGGGGCGGTTCCCCTGCGCTATACCAATTTTTAACTGACACTATTCGCCCATGGGCAGAAAAACAGTTTCCTATTGATAAAAGCAAACAAACCCTATTTGGCCATTCATTTGGTGGATTATTTACCTTGATGGCGTACCAACAACAACCGGATGATTTTCAGTTTTATGTTTCTGCCAGCCCGTCATTATGGTGGGGTAAAGGAAGTATGGTAGATTTAGCGAAACTGACAGCGAAACAAGCGGCTTCCCCCCTATTTGTGACTTTAGGCGGTTTAGAAGAGAGCCCTGATTTATCCAAACTGAGCGCTGAACAAGTGCAAAATTACCAAGCGCGCAAAAGTTGGATTAGCACACGCCAAGTTTGCACTGAGATTGCAAACCACCAAAGGCACTGTGAATTTAGGTTATTCGACGGCAAAAACCACGGTTCAGTGATCCCCGATGCTATCGATAAAGCCCTTGATGTCGCTAGCCAATAAGACTAATTGATGGGTTTTAGGAGATCGCTGTAGAGCTCTGCTAGAACCCCCTTTTCGCCAAATTCTTTACGGATCCACTGCGTCACAAGCCCAGTAGCTGAATGTTGTGTGGCTAATAGCATATGGGAATCTTGTCGTGGGTTCTGAATTTGTTTTGTTACCAACAAACCATGTTTAACATGGTCTTTGATCATATAATCGGGTAAAAACCCAATCCCTTCACCTAATATCTGACACTGGCATTTAGTATTAAAATCAGGCACTTGAATTGCTTCTTGCCCATGTAACAACCAACCCACCCGCTTATTAATGGTATGCGCGGTATCTTCCACCATAATATTGGGATAAAGGCGTAGCTGGCTCTCAGCGATGGGCTCTGGCATCAGTGCCAATGGGTGAGTTGCTGCGATAGCAAATTGCCAGTGAATCGCACCGATTTCAGTGTAGTCAATTCCACCGCCATCCATCAACGTACCCGGAGCACCAATCGCAATATCTGCATGGTTATTAATAATGGCATCCCAAACCCCATTATACACCTCGGTTGTCACAGTGATGTGGCAGGTAGCAAACTGTTTTTTTAATATTTGTAATAACTTAGCGGTATGATACGGCGTATATAATAACTGATTAATACAAATACGTACCCGCGCTTCAATCCCCTGCTCAATAGAATAAATACTTTTTTGAATGGAATGGAAATTATTGAGCAAGTCGGTTGCTTTACGATAAAAATAATACCCTGCTTCTGTGAGTTCAATATTACGGGTATTACGAATAAATAACGCGACATCTAAATAGGTTTCAATACGTTTGATGGTATAACTCACCGCAGAGGTGGTCACGCCTAACTCTTCCGCTGCTTTACTAAAACTCGCAAACTTCGCTGCTGTTGTGTAAGTCAGTAAGTTTTCTTCCGTAAAAATTGAGTTCATACCCACCGCCAAAAATGTTTAAAATTTAGACAAATCATGTTTTTATGTGAATAAAATTCAATAACGTAAAAATCAGATTATTTTTCGAGCATATTTTTATAGCTTAACAGAATTATTAACAACTGGAATAGATTAAATTTGATATGCATTTTCCCCAAGTAAAAACCCTACCTTTAAAGTCACTATTAATATTCGAAATACCTAATATTATTGAATTAAATAGGCAAACCAAGTATTAACATTCGATACAGATACGATCAATAAAATTACAAATTTAACAAATTAAAAACTTCCAATTTGATGTCTATCACAGAACTGAGTAAATCATGATTTTCGATTTTAATTAACAAAAAAAATCACACAATTTGGACCACAAAATAGCCATAAATCATCAAAAAACGCTAAAAAAGAATGCTCGCACGCACAAAAAAGCCAGATTATTGAATTAAATTCAATAATTAAATGCCCCATTGATGAATTAAATTTAAATGGATTCTTTTTATTAATGACAATTGCTATGCTCTAACCATCATATATTCGATGTAATCTTTAAATTGTCTTTATCTATGTTGGTAATAAAAACCAACCTAAGGGGAAAATGATGACCGCTAGTACTCTCGCTCACGATTTTTTAACCGCAGCTGAACAAGGACAATTAGAAATATTAAAAAGTTGCCTTGAAAAAGGTGTGGATATTAATACCACCAACCGTCAAGGTCGCACTGCTATCGTCAATGCTAGCCTGAATAAACATTATGAATGTGTTTCTTTTCTGATTAATGCAGGGGCAGATATTAATAAACAAGACCAAACCTGTTTTAACCCTTTTTTATTAAGCTGTCTTAATAACGACTTAACCTTATTACGCATTGTCTTACCTGCAAAACCCAATTTAGACTTATTAACCCGTTTTGGTGGTGTGGGAATTACACCGGCCAGTGAAAAAGGCCACGTAGAAATTGTTCGTGAACTACTTGAAAAAACCGATATTAATGTCAATCACACCAACTTTGTTGGTTGGACCCCACTATTAGAAGCTATCGTACTCAACGATGGGGGCGAAAAACAGCAGCAAATCGTTAAATTACTATTAGACCACGGTGCGAACCCTCATATGACGGATAAATATGGTAAAAAACCATTAGAGTTAGCACATGAAAAAGGCTACAGCGAGATTGCTGAGTTACTGATTGCAGCAGGAGCATAGCGAAATCATAGACTCTAAATAAGATAAGGAGGCATGTGAACGCATCCATATCTCATCGGCAAAGGTTATACGGGCTAACGGCTGATACACAATTTCTCAATCTGTTGCATCAGCCCTCACCCCAAGGAACGATAGAACAAGTATTTAATAAAGCCATTAACTTTTCTATTGATAATGCACTTTATACATTGCTTTGTTCTCAATTAGATAATGCTCCAAATAGTTGCCGATTAATCAATAAAAATTTTTCTCTTTTCAATATTAAAAAAGGAGAGTCCATTAATTTATTAAATAAAGAAATATTGATTGGTGATAATTATTTATTATCATTTTCTTTATGTAAAGAATGGCGGCAACCTGTTATCAACTTTAGCGATAACAAACTGAAAAATTCAAATTATTTATTATATATCGAAAAGCAAATAAATCGTTTGGATTTAATCTTAACTGAAAATAAAAGCTCTCTATTTAAATATCAGGGGGATAACTTTTTTTATCTCTCTATGACGAAGCAATTGGTTCAATTACGCTCTGAATTGATTGAATCAATAATTAAGAAAAATAAAGAAAATATTGTTTATGTGATCCGCCAGTTTGTTGGATTGGGTATCGGGCTAACTCCTTCAGGAGATGATTACTTAGTTGGGTTAATGGCATTTTTATTATTAATCGGTCATCCGGTTGCCACTTTTTACCCTGAATTTTTTAAGGGAATAACCCAAAGCTTAGGCCAGACGACACCAATCAGTGCCATCACATTAGAAAAAGCGTTAAACCGAGAATATCGTGAAAATATGCAGCAATTAATTCAATCATTAGTTGATGCGAAAGAAACCAATATTTATCCACAATTTTTAGAGATTTTAAATATCGGGTCGAGTTCTGGCAGCGACATGCTATTTGGCTTGCGAGATGCCCTGTATATCACCCATTATTTCGGAGAAAACTATGTCGACTAAAGTTGTCATAAAAAAGAATACCTATTTTGATTCCGTATCACTGATGTCTATTTCGACAAAAGCCAATCAACTCGACAATGTCGAACAAGCGTTTGTCGCGATGGCAACAGAGATGAACAAAGGCGTTTTACGTAATTTAGGGTTACTAACACCTGAATTAGAAGAAGCCAAAAATGGCGATTTAATGATTGTCATTAAAGGCCCAAGCGATGATGCCAACGAAGCCACATTAATTGCTATCGAAGAGTTATTTAATAAGAAAAACCAAGGTGGCGGGCAGCATGAAGCTAAATACGCCACTATTAATTCAGCGAAAACACATATCCCAGATGCCAACCTTGCCGTCATTTCAGTAAACGGTCAATTTGCTGCCCGTGAAGCGCGCATTGCCTTAGAAAATGACCTCAACGTTATGTTGTTTTCCGATAACGTCTCCATTGAAGATGAACTCGCGCTCAAACAGCTGGCTAGCAAGAAAGGCTTGCTGATGATGGGCCCAGACTGCGGAACTGCCATTATCAACGGAACTGCGCTGTGCTTTGGTAACGATGTACGCCGTGGCAGCATTGGTATCATCGGTGCATCCGGTACGGGTAGCCAAGAGCTCAGCGTCCGTATTCACGAATTTGGCGCAGGTGTTTCTCAATTAATTGGTACTGGTGGTCGCGATTTAAGCGAAAAAATTGGCGGTATCATGATGATTGATGCCCTAAAAATGCTCGATGCCGATGATGAAACCCAAGTTATCGCTCTGATTTCTAAGCCACCAGCCCCTAGCGTAGCCAAAAAGGTGCTAGAACAAGCAGAAAAATGCCATAAACCTGTTGTTGTGTGTTTCTTAGGTAGCCAACCACTACCAGAAGACAAACCGGGTTTAACCTTCGCCCAAAGCACCAAAGAAGCAGCACTGAAAGCTGTTCTATTAACCGGTATTCGCAAAGAAGATTTAGATTTACACCCGCTCAATTTACCGCTAATTGATGAAGTCAGAGCAAAACTGAAGCCTGAGCAGAAATACATTCGAGGCTTATTCTGTGGTGGAACGCTATGTGACGAAGCCATGTTTGCCGCGCTGGAAAAATACGATGATGTTTACAGCAATATTCAGCCAAACTCTGACTATCGCTTAAAAGACCTCAATAAAAGTATTGCACACACCTTCCTCGATTTTGGTGATGACGACTTTACCAACGGTAAACCACACCCAATGATCGACCCAACTAACCGTATTGAACGTTTACTGCAAGAAGCTCGCGACCCTGAAGTGGGCGTCATTATGATGGACTTCGTTTTAGGCTTTGGTTCTCATGAAGACCCTGTGGGCGTGATGATTGACGCGATTAAAGAAGCGAAGAACATCGCCAAACAAGATGGTCGTGAATTAGAAATTTTAGGCTATGTGCTGGGCACTGACCAAGACACCCCATCGATGGATGCGCAAGTCAAAATGCTAACAGATGCCGGAGTCATCTGGGCAAGTAGCAGCACCAATACCGGTTTATTAGGGCGTGAGTTTGTATGGAAAGGGGAGAAAGCATAATGACTTCATTATTTAAGCAGCCATTAAATGTCATCAACGTTGGCATCGAAATGTTCAGTGATGACCTGAAAAAACAACATGTTCCGGTCACGCATTTAAACTGGACACCTCCAGGACAAGGCAACGTTGCGGTTATTCGCGCCCTTGACCAAATTGAAGGTAATGCCGCACTACAAGAAAAAATTGCGGCGGCTAACGCCCAAGCCCTTGAGCGTATTATTCAATCTCAACCTGTGTTAATCGGTTACGACCAAGCGATTAATGTCGTTCCCGGCATGACCAAAAACACCATCTTACATGCGGGCCCACCTGTAGCATGGAAAGACATGTGTGGTGCCATGAAAGGTGCGGTCACCGGTGCGCTGGTTTTTGAAGGTTTAGCAAAAGATTTAGCGGATGCCGAACGTGTTGCGGCCTCCGGTGAAATCATTTTCTCCCCTTGCCATGAACATGATTGCGTCGGTTCGATGGCAGGTGTGACTTCAGCTTCAATGTTTATGCACATTGTTGAGAACAAAACCTATGGTAACCGTGCGTTCACTAACCTCAGCGAACAAATGGCGAAAATCTTACGCATGGGTGCCAATGACCAAAGCGTCATCGACCGTTTAAATTGGATGCGTGATGTTTTAGGCCCAATGCTACGCGACGCAATGAAAATCGTTGGTGAAATCGACCTACGTTTGATGCTTGCGCAAGCACTGCATATGGGCGATGAGTGTCATAACCGTAACAATGCAGGAACAACTTTACTTATCCAAGCGCTTACAACAGGGATCATTCAAACTGATTTCTCTGTTGCACAACAAAAGGAAGTGTTTGATTTTGTTGCAAGCAGCGATTACTTCTCCGGCCCAACGTGGATGGCGATGTGTAAAGCATCAATGGATGCGGCTCACGGCATCGAATACAGCACCGTTGTTACGACCATGGCGCGTAATGGCTATGAATTTGGTTTACGCATCAGTGGGTTACCAGGTCAATGGTTCACAGGTCCTTCTCAGCAAGTTATCGGCCCAATGTTCGCTGGTTATAAACCAGAAGACTCCGGTTTAGATATTGGTGACTCCGCTATCACAGAAACCTACGGTATTGGCGGATTTGCGATGGCAACCGCACCGGCTATCGTAGCGCTGGTTGGCGGTACAGTTGAAGAAGCGGTCGATTTCTCTCGCCAAATGCGTGAAATCACCTTAGGTGAAAACCCGAATGTCACTATTCCATTATTGGGCTTTATGGGTATCCCTACCGCCATTGATATTACTAAAGTTTCTGCCAGCGGCATTCTACCGGTTATCAACACCGCGATTGCCCATAAAGATGCAGGTATCGGTATGATTGGCGCAGGTATTGTTCACCCGCCGTTTGATTGCTTTGAAAAGGCCATGCTGTCTTACGCACAGAAATATGCTTAGTTTTCAGCCATAAAAAAAGACGCCCAACTCCGGTTGGGCAATAAAAATAAAACGAATACCCTGATTGATTTTATTTGAAAAACAGTGCTGTAACTCAAAATATAGGAACATACCCTAAATAATTTGAATTGCAGCTAGGCGGCAAGTAAACGAGACCCTAGGAGCATACATAAGTATGTGACTAGGGCGAGTGAATGCAGCCAACAACGCTGCGGTTCAAAGTATGACGGGTATACAGGGGAATACTTAAAATGAGTATATTCAAAATCAAGTGGAAACGTGGGGATTTGGCCGCCTACTTCGGCTTAATGACCAACAACCTAACCAACCTACTCACCATGATGGGCCTGTTAATTTTCGTTGTCGGCATCCCATCTGAAATTGTTTACGGTCGTATCGCTCCCGCCTTTGGTTTCGCTGTTTTACTTGCCAGTGTGAGCTATGCTTACTTTGGTCAGCAAATGATCAAGCAAACCGGGCGCAATGACGTCACCGCTTTACCATCAGGGCCGAGTGCGCCTTCTATCTTTACAGTGACGTTCTTAGTTATCATGCCGGTCTACCAAACCACACAGAATGCGGAATTTGCGATCCAAATCGCGCTGGTTTGGTGTTTTGTTGAGTCGATGATCCTCGTCGGTGGTTCTTTCTTAGGTGAAACCATCCGTAAGATGATCCCACGCACCGTACTGTTATCCTGTTTATCCGGTTTAGGGTTACTGTTACTGGCGATGAACCCAATGCTGCAAGCATTTGAAGCCCCAACGGTTTCATTCATTGTGCTGTTATTAATCTTCATTAACTGGTTTGGTAAAAAACCGATTTTTGCTCGCATCCCAACTGGCTTATTGCTGCTAATTGCCGGTACAGTATTGGCATGGGTTTCTGGCTTGCAAAGTGCGGAAGCAATCAAAGACTCAATGGCATCATTTGGTTTCAACCCACCGGGTATTCATATTGATAGTTTCTTCCAAGGCCTGCCACACGCTCTGCCTTACTTAGCATCAGCGGTACCACTTGGTTTAGCAAACTATATCTTCGACCTGGAAAATATCGAAAGTGCGCATGCTGCAGGTGATGAATACAATACGCGTAAAGTCATGTTAGCTAACGGTTTATCATCGACAGTTGGCTGTTTTATGGGTAACCCATTCCCTGTCACTGTTTACGTAGGTCACGCAGGTTGGAAAGCCATGGGAGCAAGCGTGGGTTATACATTAGCATCCGGTATCACCATGTTTATCGTACCACTATTCGGTATCGGTGCCTTCATGTTAGCTATCATTCCAATGACCGCTATCGTACCGATATTGGTATTCATCGGGGTCGTCACCGCCAACCAAGTTGTGCGAGAAACACCAAAAATTGAAGTTCCCGTTATCTTTATCTGTCTATTCCCATGGATTGCTAACTGGGCATTGACGATGGTTAATAGTGTTATGGGCGCAGCAGGCACCTCTGCGAGTGCGATTGGGGTTGAAACCTTGCTACACAAAGGGGTTTATTACCAAGGTCTGGTTCATTTAGGTAACGGAGCACCTTTAGCCAGTATGCTGTGGGGCTGTATTGCTATCTTTGCTATCCTCAATCAACCACTGCGTGGAGCCATTGCTGCTGCCGCGGGAGCAATATTAGTATTCTTCGGAATTATTCACTCCCCAGCGGTCGGAATTGCGACTGGTTCAACCTTGATGTTTGTTTACGCATACCTCATGATGGCAGCTTTATTTGTACTCAAACACTTTTTAGACAGCCGGAAATCGGTGGAAGAACAACAAGCTGAAAAATCTGAGAAACTCAGTAAGTCAGTGTAACCAAGCCAACCTTTTATAGTAGGTGTGCGCTGTACACCTACTATCAGCTAAATCTCTGTCTCAGGAAACATTAACAATGAAAGAACTCGTGGTTGTTGCCATCGGGGGCAACAGTATTATCAAAGATAACAACAGCCAGTCTATCGAAGCTCAAGAAAAAGCCGTTCAAGAAGTTGCACACCACATTAGTGACATGCTTGAAGGTAATTACAACATTGTTTTGACCCATGGAAATGGACCTCAAGTTGGATTAGATTTGCGCCGTGCTGAGATTGCTCATGAAACCGAAGGTTTACCTTTAACACCGCTGGCTAACTGTGTGGCAGATACTCAAGGTGGAATTGGCTATTTAGTTCAACAAGCTTTGACTAACGTCCTAGCAAAACGCCATAACCGCCAAGCGATTACGGTAGTGACGCAAGTTGAAGTGGATAAAAATGACCCAAACTTTAGCGCGCCAACCAAGCCGATTGGGGCATTTTTTACTGGGCAACAGGCTCAGCAATTACAGCAAGAAAACCCAAACTGGCATTTTGTTGAAGACTCAGGCCGTGGCTATCGCCGTGTGGTGGCTTCCCCCGAACCAAAACGTGTTGTTGAATCACAAGCGATCCGCACCTTAACAGAACACAATTATGTGGTGGTTGCCGCAGGTGGCGGCGGTATTCCAGTCATTGATAACGGCAATGGTGGCTACAAAAGTGTTGATGCGGTGATTGATAAAGACCTATCAACAACCTTGTTGGCGAAAGAGCTCAATGCCGATATTTTAATTATCACCACAGGTGTCGAAAAAGTATGCATTCACTTCGGCAAAC
This sequence comes from Providencia sp. PROV004, assembly GCF_011045615.1. Classification (NCBI taxonomy): domain Bacteria; kingdom Pseudomonadati; phylum Pseudomonadota; class Gammaproteobacteria; order Enterobacterales; family Morganellaceae; genus Providencia; species Providencia sp. PROV004. The sequence continues at coordinate 193,619 of NZ_CP042859.1, read as the reverse complement.
CTGAACAAAAAGCACTTGGCGAAACCACCACCAGCGACATGCAACGCTACATGGAAGAAGGCCATTTCCCAGCAGGTAGCATGTTACCGAAGATTGAAGCCAGCCTATCGTTTATTGCCAACGGTGGTAAACGAGTGATCATCACCACCCCTGAAAAACTACCAGAAGCTTTACGCGGTGAAACCGGAACCCATATTGTTCAAGGGTAAGTTTCTATAATCTGGATCATGCGAATTTTTTGTTCGTCGCAAACTGCAGTATCCCTCAGATCGTTTGATGACGATCTGGGTGGATAAGTATCGCTTAAAAACAGGAAATTCGGCAGTAAATGGATATCACTAGGAGTTTCTATGAAAGCAGAAAAATCATCCGGCAGAAGAGAGTTCCTTTCCACCAGTGCTAAAGTGGCAGCCGCTTGCACTTTATTTGGTGCGGTATCGGGCTTTGCCTCTGCCCAGAGCCAAGCTAGCCAAACAGCAGGCCAATCCAGTATCACGGATAAACATTATTACCTTGATGACGTGTTACTCGAAACGGGTTTTAATTACCATGATTCGACGGTCGTCGGCACCCAAACCGCCTTACATACCGTAGAAATCCGTGACGGTATAATTGCAGCCGTTTTACCCAATAAACAACATGCAGATGGCACATTGAATGCCTATAGTGCGCAAGGCAAACTCATGCTACCGGCCTTTCGCGACATGCATATCCACCTCGATAAAACCTTCTATGGTGGGCCATGGCAGGCGCCACAGTCACGTGAAGGTAAAACGATTATGGATATGATCGCGTTAGAGCAAAAATTGCTACCTGAATTACAGCCTTTCACGGAAGAAAGAGCAAATGCATTGATCGCGCTGATCCAATCCCAAGGATCAACGATTGCTCGTAGCCATTGTAATATCGAACCCGTTTCCGGTTTGAAAAATTTAGAAGCCTTACAAAAAGTGCTTGGAGAACACCAGCAAGACCTAACTTGCGAAATCGTCGCCTTTCCACAACATGGTTTACTACATTCCAAGTCAGAAGGTTTAATGCGTGAAGCCATGCAAGCAGGCGCTCATTACGTTGGTGGTTTAGACCCAACCAATGTAGATAGCGCGATGGAAAAGTCTCTCGATTCGATGTTCCAAATTGCGTTGGACTACAACAAAGGCGTGGATATTCATCTACATGAAACAAGTCCCGCAGGCGTTGCCGCTATCGATTATATGATTAAAACGGTAGATGAAAACCGCAGTTTGCGCGGTAAAGTGACCATCAGCCACGCCTTTGCATTGGCAACATTAAACCCTGAACAAGCAGAGAAAACGGCGAGACAATTGGCAGAGCAGCAAATCACCATTGCTTCAACTGTTCCAATTGGCACACTGCATATGCCACTGAAAACCCTAAATAAAAATGGGGTATTTGTGATGACCGGAACGGATAGCGTGATTGACCATTGGTCGCCCTTTGGCCTAGGTGACATGCTAGAAAAAGCTAATTTGTACGCGCAGCTCTACACTCGCCCTGATGAGTTATCGCTGTCTCGCTCACTGGCCATCGCAACAGGCAATATTTTGCCACTAGATGAAAAAGGCCAACAAGTGTGGCCAGCTAAAGGGGATGATGCCAGCTTTGTGCTACTTGATGCATCTTGTTCTGCTGAGGCAGTCGCACGGATTTCCCCAAGGTTCGCGACTTTTCATAAAGGCCATTTAGCCCACGGAATGATGCCGAAGTCTGCTTCATAGTGATAAAAGAATAGCGCCTATAGGCGCTATTCTTGCCACGTTATTTTTTCAGTTTGAGCGTATTAAAGATTAAATCTAATAAACCTGAGTTATCTACGGATTGCAGCACAGTGATTGGCTTTGTTTTTGGTTCAGGAACTCCGACCCGTAGGCGCAGTGCGTCATAGCAGAAGCTTTTGCCACGCAGCGCTCCCTGTAGCTCAATACCTACATGCTTTTTATCATAAGTCACCAAACTCTTATCCAATAGCCATGCAACGGTTAACACATCATGTATCCAACACCCTGCTAAATGACGTGTCGCACGTGAATAGTCCATCCACGGTCGCATTGTTGCCACAAGAAAATGGCTCAGTGGCGTATCAATTTGTGCAAGCTTATCGAGATCCTCATGCACCATTTGCGTTTGTACCGTAACATCCATCGGTACTAAAGTCAGGTTTGCCCCACTATTAAGCACCGCATAGGCTGCTTCAGGGTCGACACCAAAATTAGTGTCTTTCAAATACCCCGGTACGTTAAAAACCGCCCCCATAACCACTATCTCCGCCACGTTTTGAGCCATGTCAGGAAACAGCTGAATTGCTATTGCGATATTAGTTAATGGGCCAATGGCAATAATCGTGATTTGTTTCGGGTTTTGGCAAACTAATTCACCAATACGTAACGCGGCTTCTGGGATAGACTTCGGTAAACTAGGTATGCGGGGAAGACCGTCCCATAGGTGCGTAAGTTCCGCTCGTTCAGCGCCGTTATCGAGTAGTTCACGCCATGGCGCGCTAGTTTCAACCAAGGCTGACGATGCACCACGATAAACAGGAATATTTTCACCCAGTGAATGAACTAAATGGCTGGCAACGTCAAAGCCAATTTCGCTAGGTGTATTACCCGAAACAGTGGTGATCATTTCCAATTTGATTTCAGGTGCAGCGATAGCCAGCGCAAGTGCCAGACCATCATCAACATTCGCACCAACGACCCCATTACCGGGGTCGCAATCTATAATCACTCGCATAAATTTCCCTGAAACAATAAATAATCAGCACCCGCATGAGTGCCCGATTTGTAATTCAAATTCCACTTCACAGATGGCTTCTTTAGATGGCCAATTTTGTAAAATTTGTATCGCTCTTTGCGCTATTTTATCAACAGGCTGGCGAACAGTTGTGAGAGTTGGAACGGTATATTCTGATTGCACTGTACCGTTAAAACACACCAGTGCAATGTCTTCCGGTACGCGTAATTTTAATTCTGCTAAGGCTTTTAAACAGCCAAAAGCTTGCAATTCATTCGTGGCAAAAATAGCTTCAGGGAACCCCTCTTCCCGCATCTGATAGATAGCCTGGTAGCCCCAAACGCGGGTATATTCCCCTGATAAAATCCATTTTTGTTGTATCGTTAAGTCAGCTTCTGTGAGTGCAGCTTTCCAACCATTTAAGCGGTCTTGGGTATTGAGCATCTCATTTGGGCCGCAAATAATGCCAATATTTTGATAGCCATGCTTAATGAGATGACGAGTAATTTTATAGGCTGCGAGCTTCTCATTCACTTGAATGGTACTGATCCCTTCTGTGGCTTCAATCCTATCAAGCATCACACAAGGCGTGCCTGATGACTGAATTAAATCAACATAGGGATGCCGGTCAACACTGGTATAAATGAGGCCTTCAACTTGCCTTAACAACAGGTTATTAATCAGCTCTTTTTCACGAACTCGTGAATCTCCCGCATCACCCAGCAACAAAACATGCCCATATTTAAACGCTTCTCGCTGCAAGGCATGCGCAATAGAGGCTAAAAACGGGTTAGAGATATCGGGGATCACTAGCCCATAGGTTTGAGTGCTACCCGACGCTAGCGCTTTTGCAATACCATTTGGCCGATACCCCGTTTTTTTGATTGCTGCTAACACCTTTTGCCGTGTTGCCTCTGCAACAGGACGAGGGCCATTGTTAATTACATAACTGACTACCGCAACCGAGGTTCCGGCTTCGCGGGCAACATCTACCCGCGTCACTTTACGGTCATTCGTATCAGACACTCAGCAGTTCCTTTTTCCAACATGACGTTGCCAAAGAATAGCAGCCACTCTGATTTTTATATACAACCATGCTCACTTATATCGCATCTTCAGGCAGGTTTAAGTCACGACCTCGGGTTTCTGGTGCAAAGAATGTGGTCACCAAACCAATGCCAGCCATTCCAATAAAATAGACGGCAATTGGCCACCACTGACCTGTCCAAGACAACAGTGCAGATGCCACTAATGGAGCTGTACCTCCGGATAAAATAGAGCCGAGTTCTTTAGCAAAGGCCATTTTAGTATAGCGATTACGCACGCCAAATAATTCTACGCCCCAAGCCGCTTGTACCCCGAAAATGCCCAGTGATGCTAACCCCATTCCAACCACTATCGTCGGGATAACGATCATCGGTTCGCGAGAGTCTAATAACATAAACGCGGGTACGGCATACAGCATCAATAGGAAACAGAACCAACGATAAACAATACGGCGCCCAAATTTATCTGATAACCACCCTGCAAATGGAATGATGGCAAAACCAAGGATTGAAGCAATTAAAACCGCCGTTGTTGGCACAGATTTATCCACCAACAATATTTTGGTGACATAACCGATGATAAAGCCTTGGGCGAGATAAGATGGGCCGTTTTCGCCGATACGTAACCCGACCATGGTCCAAAACGCACGCGTTTTTTGCCAAAATGAACGGTTATCAACAGGATGAGCCACGGTATCAGATTCCAATGCAAGGCGACGTTCTTCAGCAAGCTGCTCTTTTTGCCTTTCAAAAACAGGTGTTTCTCGCATATGCTGACGAATAAATAACGCCGCCAAGGCGATTAAAATACTGCCAAGGAAGGGAATACGCCATCCCCACGACATCAGGCTTTCTTTGTCCAATTGTAAAACTATCAGCCAAATCATTGAGGCCAGTAATGTTCCACTGTTGGAGCCTAATGCAATGATTGATGAAACTAAACCGCGACGTTTTACGGGGGCGTATTCGCCTAGCATCACAGTTCCACCGGATAGCTCAGCTCCCGCACCTAAGCCTTGGGCAAACCGTAGGATCACCAAACAAACGGGCGCCCAAACACCAATCTGTGCGTGGCTGGGTATCGCACCAATAAGGGTGGTCGATAACCCCATCAATGCAATCGTGATCACCATGACCATTTTTCGGCCATGTTTATCACCTAACCAACCAAAAAATAATGCACCAATTGGACGGGCGATAAACCCAACGGAATAGGCGGCAAAACTGGATAACAGCGCCATAATAGGCGTTGCATCAGGGAAGAAAACATCACCGAAAATAATACCTGCCGCTAAACCATAGAGAGCAAAATCCGCATATTCCATGGTTGTACCTAACCAACAAGAGAAAATCGCCCGCCGGAAATCTTTTTTTCCTTCTGGCGTACTTAACCGCTCTTGCGCGGCTTGTTGATTCGCCTCGATATTTAATTGTGTAGCCATAGTTATAAACCCTTGGTGTTGGCGCAAAGCCTATTAATCAAAAAATCTAACTGGCGTTTTTTATTTACTTAAAGGATAGTCTACGCGCGTAGAATTAAGCAAACGAGGGTATGCTATTTTGTGAGCGTTATCACTTGATGACAAAAATATGAATTTTATGTGATGGCAATAATTCGATAGGAAATAAATAAAAAAGCTTAAAAATAAAAGCCACGTTCGAATAAATACCGTGGCTTTATCTGTTTATTTGACACTCAATAGATACTCGACAATATCACTCAACTTATACCATTTCATCCAAACTTCATCGTTAATTGGTTGCCCTGTATACTGTTCGATAGCCGCTATCAATTCCAACATTTCTAAAGAATCAATATGTATATCTCTGATTAGGGCTGAGTCCATGGTGAAAGGCTTCGTGATCCCTGAATAAGTACGAATTTCCTTAATTTGATTTTCTACCCATTGTTGCTGAACTAAACTCTGTGCTGTCATCTCTTAACCTTTTTCAGAACGGATAGCATTATCGTTGTAGTGTTCTTTATCTGCTTGGTTACGAGTTAACGCCCCCATCTCTGTTAACGTGACAAGTTGACTTGTTTTCCCATCAGATAACTGCCACGTTGTCTTCGTTTTCCCTGTTACTTCATCAACAATTTCTGCGGGTTTAAATCGATTACTGAACGTATTGATATTATTAGGGACCCCCATTTTTTCCACTCCTGACGCTATCGGCCCACTCGCATAACGCTCTTTCTCTACTTGGTTATGAGTTAACGCCCCCATCTCTGTTAACGTGACAGGCTGGCTTGCTTTCTCATCCGATAACTGCCACGTTGTCTTCGTTTTCCCTGTTACTTCATCAACAATTTCTGCGGGTTTAAATCGGTTACTGAACGTATTGATATTATTAGGGACTCCCATTTTTTCCACTCCTGACGCTATCGGCCCACTCGCATAACGCTCTTTCTCTACTTGGCTACGAGTTAACGCCCCATGCTCCGATAATGTGACACTCTTTGCTTCAGGGGCCTTAGTTTGCCAACTCTTCTTCGATTTACCTGTCACTTTGTCAATAATTTCAACGAGTTCGAAGCGCCCCGTTGATGCCATCGATTTAGGAAGAAAAGCGTTAATATCAAAATTAGGCTTAGTTTCAATAGGTTTTGATGGCATGCTACTCGTTTGCGCAGATGGAGCCTGTGCATTATCCAGAACGCTTTGGCGTAATTTATCAGCCGAAGAACGTGCATTTTCGCCTAATACCGCTGGCCGTTCGTTATTGACTTGAGGAATTTCTAACGTGCTTTTAAACCGAGGCATACTGGGCTTATTATCATCCTCTTCGGGGCTATTTTTTTCCACTGATTCAGGTGTGTGACTATCAACAGTTTTATTTTCAAACTGACTCGTTTTGCTCCCTTCGTTATTCATAACCTTTAACTCTTTTGGCATAGAATAATAATTGTTAGTAACGTAATTGTTCACCGTTGATTTAGACGATGCTGGCGCTGAACCATTAGAGGAAATAACAGGGTCCGTACCACCATCCACAGTATCTTCTGGTTTGCTATTTTTCGCAGAACTTGTTGTTACACTATTCTCAGTATTACCATCCACATTTATAGAAACACTTAGCTGCCCCATAATTTCGATTTGTTGTTCCAATGCCGAAAATATATTATGTAGCTGTAAGAGCCTATCAACTGATTTATCAACTTTATGTTTTATCAGCTGGTTTTTCGCTTCCATAATTAACTCTTTTTTTGTTTCCTGAAGAGAAACATCGAATAATTTATCTGTTGGTAATTCTTCGATAGTTTTTTCAGATAAAAAAGGCGCTAATTTTTCTTTAATTGCAGGCTGAACATATTTATCTGCAAAACGTTGAATTAACTCATCAATATTATTTTCGCTCAATATATTGTCAAGGAGTTCTGCTTCAAGGGCTGTTTGCGATGATTTAAGTACCTGCTTAAAGCTTTTATCATTCTCGCTGTTATTTAGTTGCTTAATAAGCTTTGCTGCACAATCTAATACCTTTGAACCCTTAATTTCTTCAGGTGCCAATAATGTCAAAACAATGAGGGCATTTTCAGGCTGATACTGCAACTTTTGCCCTTGAAGATTTCCACCATGTCCCAAACCTAGGGTTTTGGTTATCATTTCCAAACTTATATCTGGATGTTTTTCACTTAATAGTGATTTGATTATATTCGCCTGTAATTTCTGGTTACTCGAATGTAATTCTTCACTTCTACCTGAAATATTATATGTTTTATCAACACCCTGTTCTTTGACAGAGAAATGCGCTTCCTGCCCTACATTATTAACTGAATTTATATTATTTAAAAATGATTTATTGTTTTGATTAGATACAGATAATGAATTTTTTACAATTGGTGTCGTTATATTTTTATTTATAATCATCGCCCCTCCTTATTGATAAATATAGGGTGAAATTAAATATACAATTTTACCCTATAGATAAAGGTTAATTTCTGCTATTACATATTGACGTAACCATTATTATATTGTTGTAAATCTTTATATAATTGAATCAGTAACTGAGTTAACGTTTCAAAATGACTATTATCTTGACGGAACGTTTCTAATAAACGAGATACTGAGCTATTAATGGTATTTTTTTGGCTATCAACTGCTGATTGTAAGCTTTGAAACTCTTGAGACATAATATCACTACCCTCATTCCATTTACCGGAAGAATGATTAATAGCATGGAACATCTCTTTGATCGGTTTTAAATCGGGGTAAATACGTAGCTCACCCTTAATCTCTTTTATTACGAACCCTTGGCCTGTCAATTTTTTTGTCCAGAATTCGTGTTCTTCCTTACTGCCTTTGATCTTCATCAACGGATCAGCTTTGTTGTAATCAGGTTCCCATTTACCGAAATATTCGCCGATCCCGATTCGTGTTTCATTTGATTTAATTTGTTCTTCTATTCTTTTGTTATCGTCTTTTAGCTGCTGCTGCTGTCGCTTTAATTCTGCAATTTCACCCTTTACCTTATCAATCAAGGATTGAAATGAACCAGAAACTCCCTTGTTTGTAACTTCCAATATCTTTAAAAGGTTAGTTCCTTTAGCTAACTCTTCTTCCAGCATACTAAGCCCTATAGCATTCGCGGTTCCATCATATTTTATCTCTATTTTTACCTTTTCTTTCGCACTGGTACCTGCATATTTAGCAACTATTTCATCCATGCTATTTAATATATGCTCTTTGGCAAAATTTATTTTACCGTTATCCCCTGCCTCTATATAACGGGACATCTTACTGGCCAACGTATTCATATCTTGCATATATTGGGTCGAGGCTTTAACTAATTCACCGTATTTTTTCTGATAATCCGTATATATATTTTCAATAACCTCACTTATCCCTGCAATATGAGGTCTACCATCAGCAATCTGTTGTCTGGCTAATAATCCTTTCGCACTGTTGTAGTTATCATTAGTGCTATTAATTTTGTGTGCCAGCATTTTTGCTTTGATGTTTATCGTTGCCAATGAGTCCTTTACCTGCGGTGGTTGAATATTTTGCTCTGGAACTTGATACCCCATTTGCTGAAATGCATCGGCTGCCCTCTCATGGGGGGGAAGTGCATCATTAAAAGTAACCTCCCCCAGAAAGGGGGGAGGTGTTTGTTCAACAGCGATAGGGATTGACGGTAATTGAGTAACATTCAATGAATTATGATAACCCAAGGCTGAGATATTCATTCACTAGCCCCTTACCAGACTTTGCATTGCTTTAAAGCTGACTTCACGAATTTCACGTAAATACTCTAGCATTTGTTTAACAAGGTCTTGGCTTTTATCAATTTGTTTATCTTTATCAGCGGAAACTGACCGTGCAATATCAGCCACTGATTGTTCCATCATTTTGTCTGCTTCTGCCGATTTCACATTGACTTGATTTGATGTCGTTGCTAACTGACCTGCATTATCTGACATTCGAGAGGCTTGCTCAGCCACACCCATTTGTACGCGAGATTTATTCATGATTTGGTCGTGCTTCTCATGCTGTGACATTCCCAAATCTCTTGTACGTATGCCGGCTTCTTCAACTCTTTGGCTTGCAAGATTCTTTTGATTTTGTGTAGGTTGACTACTCAACGTCACAGTTGAACCATCTTTCCCCGTTAAATTCAGGGTATTCGGTTTCGCTGCATCGCTACCCACTTTGCCATTTAACCCAGATAACTTACTAGCACCACTGATATTTTGATTTCCTGGCACCAAATTATGTTTAATCGATTGCTGTTGCTGACGCAGCCCTCTAGCTTGGAAAGCACTGCCCGCAGCAGTAATTGCTAGGGAGGTAAAAAAGCCCATCATCGCGCCTTTAAAGGTTTCTTTACCCTCACGAATAGTTGAATCCGCGGAAGCTTGTACCATTTTGGCATTTAATTGCAGGAAATCCGCACTAATACGGCGATCTGAAATATTAATTTCTACCATTACTTTGCGAATAATTTTCGATAGTTCCACCATCAAATCGTTACTAATAATGCCAACAAAAGTATCGTTTTTAACACTATCAATAGACTGTTGCCCTCTATTACCATCATTACTTTCAAGCTGCCCAGAGAATGAATCTTTGAAAAAACTACTGGCAATCAATAATTGAATAGCTTGGGACATCTGCTTTAAATTAGCTTCGTCGGGTAGCTGAGCATCTCCAACCACCTGTTCAATATGGCTTTTTTCTTCTTTTAACACCTTACTGATTGCCTGCTGGATACTTTCGGGTGTTAATGTGCGAAATGCATGAAGATCATCCAAAATGGTTAGCTTATCTGAATCGGCTAACGCACTGATATCCGACAACATTTGGCCATCATCAATTGAAAATTGAGGCGTTCTTAAGGATGGCCTATCCACCATTACCTCAGCCCCTGATGCCATTGCATGCACATCATTTAATTGAACGCCTTGCGGGAAATGAGTCACTCCTACTTTTACATTACTGTTAATAGTAGGAGAAACACCGCCAAAACTGGCAGGCTTATGAAATAATACTAGCTTACTTAATTCTGATTGAATATTAAAACTCATTTGATAAATTCCTATATTAACTATGCAAAGCGGGCTGTTTTCAGCATATTGGCTTTCGTTTGGTCTGATTGATTTAACGATGCAAGCATGCCACTAAACATATCTTCGAATTGTTCGTAATTTTTCGACATAGACTTCAATAAATTTTTTAATAACTCATCCAAAGCTTGAATGGTTTCGCTATTAAGCATCATGCCTGCAAGCATTTCTTTCATGTCACGAATTTGTCCAGCAGCATGTAAATTCAGTCCTCCTGTCGTTGCTGTATTAGCAACCGTCAATACCGCTCCGGTTCCCTTCATACCCACTTCAAGACGAGCTGCGGCTACACTTTGTGTTTTAACTGAATTTATTGCTTTATCTGCAGTTTTGGTGATATCTGTAATATTGTCAGCTTGGTCTACTACTTTATCAGCCGCTTTTACAAGGTCTTTCATGTCATCGGCTTTTTGTGCTACCTTCGTGGTGGTTTTTACCGCTTGCTGTAAATCATCAATACCGTCAGCTAATTTGGTAAATTTAGTGAGCGTTACCATATTATCAGCCGATTTCCCTACCTTACCTGCGCCATTCGCAATATTCCCTAAGGCATTCGTTAAACTACTTGGCATCGACTTAATAATACTTTTCAATAAAGCTCCTGCATTTTTAGCAAGCATTTTTACTGCGTTAGTGGCAACTTTGGCGATGTTTTTCACAAAAGATGACATAGAGGCTAATGAGAGAGCTAAGAATGCGATTGCTGCCACAACCATTCCAACAATATTACCAATCTGCTTCGCTTTTTCCTCTGAGACACCAAAATTGATCAGCATATCGGTAACGGCACTAGAGATTTCTGTAGCTAACATCTGCATCAAGCTACTTTGCCCGGTTTCTTCCAGCACGATATCAGCGACAGAGATAACAATACCAACCGCAGCGACCGCAATCGCTAATGGCGCAGCAGCGCCAAAGGTCGCAACCGTCGCAATCACAGACACTGCAAGCATCACATAGCTAAAAATTTTACTGGCACAGGAGGCTGATTTATTGGCTTCATCAGCTTTACGCTGCGCTTCATCTGCCTCTTTGGCTTTTTTATCTGAATCTTTGCGAGAAGCTTCATTGATTTTTGCCATGACTTCTTCTTGCTCTTTCATATTACGAATCGAATCTTCGTTCATCGATTTTTTAAGCTGGCCAGTCAACATAGTTAATAGTGCTAAGGTGCTTTCCCATTTTTCACCATCAATATCAACGCGGCGTGGTGCAGCATCTATAAATTGATTGAGTTTGCTAGAATCTTCACCTGCGTCTTCCGCATATTTACTCGCTAACTCAAGCAGGTCATCAATTCGGGTGTCCAAACTTGTAATTTTTGTTTTTTCTGTCGTAATTTGCTGCTTAATCTTCGCTTGGTTCCCACCTTGCTGAGACTGGAGGTTTGCTAAACGCGCTTTACTTTCAGCACGCTCTTGTTTTAAAACGTTAACTTCGTTATTAAACGCACTGGCTTGATTCGTATTATTTACAAAAGAGTTTAATAAATCATTTCCTTTTTCTTTCAGTGTATTTGATGCTATGTTCAATAATTGAAGACGATTAGCCAACTCATTAATATTCCCTTCATGTAATAATTGGCGTAATGTCGAAATACTCCCAACAAGGACTGAAGTCGCATTAAATTCCTCTTCCTTTAGCGATAACCTCTCCTCTTTTGCCGCAGCGGCCTTGGACATAATGGACAGCTTAATTTTGGGGGATGGTAACTGTGGCGCATTCTCAATGCGGCTACGCTTCATCTGCTCTGTTGACGTTAATTCCTCACACGCCATTTCCAAAGCCAGAACTGCCTTGATGCTCTCTTCCCCTAATCCAATAGGATTATTGCCTTGTAGAAATGTATGAATATTATTTATTCGTTCATTACTTGAATTGGTAATTTGAACCATATAATTTCCTCTACTCCATATTAGGTTTTTTATTATCTGAATTTGTTTTTTCTAGGTTTTTTTCCAGTGCGGTTAAATAAGCTTGAGATTTATTTTGTAAATCAATATCGGTACTACTTTTTACAACACTTTCAAAACAGTGAATCGCTGCACTACTTTTTTTCATCATTAAATTACATTGCCCTGCATGAAAAAGTGGGCGGTAATCATTTTTAGCCAATACAAATGCTAAGGCATATAATTCTGTTGCTTTCGCATATCGCTTCGTTAATTGATAGACGGCAGCAAGGCCCATGACATAATCTGTATTATAGAAATCATAAATACTTAAAAATCGAAAAAAAGTTTCTGCTTCTTTTAATTTACCTTGTTGATAGAATTCGTATGCATAAGAATAAATGCCATCCATCGTACTCTGTGGAATACCGTGTATATCTTTATAAGTGGCACCATCCATTAATGCAGTAGTAATATTGTCAAGTAATTCTTCCATATCCATTTGTTGAAAATTGTTTGTTTCCGCATTATTCATATATTTACCTTATTGTTGATATGCAATGCATAACACATACTTTATGTTTGCATCATAATTAACCGGCTTGGTTCTTTCTTTAAAAAAACGATTCAAGTAACAAATAAATCATTAATTAATGATTGTTATTTTTTTGTGAATGTGATTCATTCCCCCCTATTTTTTCCAATGCGCTATCAATATCAACTCCCATTTTTACTAATTCGATACGGAATAACCAAGATATTATTTGCATAACATCCTCTAATCCTCTTTCATCGATAAAACTGTCATTTTTATATGAACGCCATATTTGCCTTGCTAGGACTATGTCTCTAATAACAGGAATACCTTGTTGTTCCGCGTATTTAACAATTGCTTTTGCTTGCGAACCTTTACTTTTAGAGAATAAAAAGGGTAATGGTGCAATATCCGAATCATAATAAATAAGTAATGCAATATGCGTTGGGTTTGCCATTACGAATGTTGAATTACGAACGTTTGACTTAACCTCTTCCGACAGTAATTCCTGATGCATCCCTCGGCGTGCACTTTTGATATGAAGGTCACCCTCATTATCTTTATATTCCTTTTTGACCTCTTGCTTTTCCATTTTTAAGTTTTTAATATACAAAAAGAATTCAGCTATTGCGTCAACCAATATAATTATTAGAGCGACAGCAAGAAAAACAACAATAAATGTTATACACAGACTAACCCATTGACTAATCATTCCATTTATCATCGTTCTGTAGAGCATAAAAATATCTTTGCGCCAAACAATAAAAAAGACTAATGTTGATACAATAAAGACAATTAAATACAAGACAGCCTTAATTAATTCCTTCAATGAATTCAATGAAAATATTTTTTTAAACCCTGCAATTGGATTTAATTTTGCAAAGTCGAGTTTAATAGCTTCGCTAGCTAATCTAAAACGACTTTGTAATAAAGAAATTATCGCACCAGATAAAAAACAAGCAAATAACACCGGTAAAACAACGCTTAAAAAGATAGTGAAAAATTGCCAAAGTAATGCATCAATTTTTATCTCCGTTGGATGTAAAAATATTTTACGCATTAACCCACCGAGCTCATATAAACTAGAGAGCCCTTCTATCACAAATGCACTAACTACTAGCACAATTGCAGCAACACTATCTTTACTTTTAAAACTTTGTCCTTTCTTTGCTGAGTCTTTGATTTTTTTATCGGTAGGCTTCTCTGTTTTTTCAGCCATAACTATTTATACTCATAGCAATTAAGAGGAAATAAATACATCTCGTAGTGGTGAAATTGAAATCATATTCACTAATATGTCAGGAACTTCATTATGGAAATAAAGCAGAAATACACAAAATGCGATGATTGATTTTATTGCCAAAGATAACGAAAATGCATTTAGTTGAGGGCAAAAACGGGAATATAACCCTAGAGCGACCTCTGTAATAAATAATGTCACTAATATTGGAGCTGTCAAAACAACACCATTAACAACCATTTTATTTAACCACTCCCCTAAGGGGAGGCTATTAAATGAAGTAAATCCATGAGCAAAGGGTAATAATTGATAACTTTGTGCAAATATATTAGCGAGTTGATACATGCCTCCCTGAGCTAAAAACACCATACAAGTAATATGACTCAATAAAACTGCCAGCTCTGATGCTTCTGAACCACTCGCCGGGTCGACAATACTGCTAATCGTTTCACCACGCTGTGCATCGATTAACTCACCAATAACATTAGCTATCATAAAAGGTAAAGCTAATATCAATGCTAATACGAGCCCAATCGAAATTTCATAAATAAAGACATCAACGAAGTTAATTTCATCCCATTGTATGGCATGAGAAGAAAAAAAAGGCCATAAACCTAACGCAATATACGCCACCACACAGTTTTTAATAATTCCACCATTGAGCAGTTTATTACTTAAAAAAGGAAGTAAAAACATCACTGGTGCAATTCTCAGCCAAGCTAACGCTATTTTTATCAACCCCTCTTGAAAGACAAAATAGAGTGAGGACATCAGCGATAGCATTTCCTGGTTCATCCGAATAGCCCAATAGCAGGGATCGCTGCACTTAAAGTTTCTAATGCAAAATTCATCACTTTATCGGCTAACCAACCTGAGATCATAAAGAGCGAACCAAAAACCGCTAATAGTTTTATGCCAAAAGGTAATGTTTGTTCTTGAAGCTGCGTGACGGTTTGCAGTAACCCTACCAATAACCCCACAGTAGTAGCTACTATCACGGGTATTGCTGATAATAAAACGATTAATAGCATCGTTTTATTACTTAAATAAACGATTTGATCCATAGTATTATTCGCTTTAATGCTGTGCTAATTCAATGTATTGCATTACCAATCCTTTAGAAATCAGCGACCACCCATCGATTGCAACAAATAGAATTAATTTAACTGGGATCGAAATTGTCACTGGGCTCATCATCATCATACCCAGCGCCAATAAAATGCTGGAAATAACCAAATCAACCACAACAAACGGCAAGTAAATATAAAAACCAATTTCAAAAGCCGATTTAATTTCGCTTAATGCATATGCGGGTAACAAAGAAAATAATGTAGCTTCACCCTCATCAGCCGCCACTTCCTCTTCGCTTCGGCCTTGTTGTATTGATTCAAAGAAAGTGACTAACTGCGGGTCTGAATATTTTTTCAAATAAGCTCTGTATCCCCCTAGTCCATTCTCAACAAAATTATCGATTGATTGAGCATTACTAAAATCAACCGGCTCTTGCCGCATATGATTATTCACATCCTGTAATACTGGCATCATCACGAAAATAGAAAGTAGCAACGCGATACCATTTAATACCATAGTAGAAGGAACTTGTTGAACCCCCATCGCATTACGTACCATAATTAATACAATCGAGATTTTTAAATAACAAGTGCCCGCAGCAATAATAAATGGCAATAATGTTGAAAAGGCGATAATTACTAATAATGGAATTCCTTCTGGTATTGTTGGCATATTAAACTCTTTTATCACCTAAACTCACAATATGTGTGATTTCTAACCCTAGCTCATCACTATTGCCAATATAAATAAGTTCCCCTTCGGCTATAAGTTGTTTGTTGGCATAAACTTTAACTTCACGTTCTTTATTTTCACCAATAGAATAAATATAACCAGGCTCCATCTTTGAAAGCTCATCAACAGTAATATCGGTATGGCCTAAAACAAAGGTTAATTTAATATTCATATCTTTTACATTAAAGGGACGTACAGCTTCTTGCACTTCATCTTCTTCAGGAAGTACACATTCACTTTCATCTTTTGGCGCCACTAATTCTTCAATCATAAATAGTCCTTCTTCTTGCTTTTGATATCGTGCTAATGTCTGTCCTGTAACAGACATATTTAACTGTAATTGTTGGATACTCAGCACATCTCGTAATTCTATGGTTTGCAAAAGTTTGGCGCTAATATAGCTATATCCCAATATCCAATCAGCTTGCAATTTTAAATGGCCAACTATCTGATTCGTTTGTTGTTTTTTTTCTAAACCTTCAATTGGCTCTGCTAATAATACTTCCCCAAGGTGAGTCTCCTTGACGATTAACCAAGGCTGGTAGTTAATACGCATATCATCAACTATCTCGACAGATTCACAACGGAAATCCTGGGAGAAAAATGTAATTCCGATATATTCAGAGGCAAATAATTCGCATAACTGATTGGTTGATAATAAATTCCATGCATAATGAACGAGTTTAGGCCAACGATAATGACACCAACTTTCAACTGCAACTAATGCGTTTATTTTCTGTGTTTCACTCACAAGCGATAATTTGAAATAAGGAATACTGCGGTTAGCTTGCTTTATTTGTGCATTAACTAGGTAACATTGCTGCCAAATTTTAAGTTGTTTTTCTTGAGAACTGATCCGTCGAATCTTCAACATAATTAATCTTCTTCTTGCTGTTGGTCATGCTGCTGTCTGTTTCGCTGCTGCTGGCGTTCATCTTCACGTCGGATCTGCACGCTGCTTTCATGGTTCAATAAATGTTTATTTTCATTCAATGCCAACTGGACGTCTCGGCTCGCTGTCGAAGCAATGAACTCCCCTTTAGATGCCAATTCAAATGTCACTGAGGGGCTACTTTGCCACTGATTAAAGGTATAAGTGAGACTACGCTCCATCGATTTTGGCTGTTTGTCTTCACCTAAAAGTGGATTATTTTCCATGAGTTCTGGCGCTTTATGCACCTCTTGCTTCTGTTGCACAACCTGTAGTGGTACAGACGGTCGCATTGCCTCATTTAATGTTGTTGCCATGATATTGGTAGAAGGATCTATTTCTTCTACAGATGAAATTTGTGAAGATGTCGCCGCCGCTTGCGCTTCATTAGAGAAATGGTGTGTAGGTTTTTCAGATAATGAAATCTGCTTATTATTATCTAAAGCGGTGATCCTCTGTGATGCTGCCGGCAGCATAAAGGGCTCCTTTTCTGCAATAACGAACTCAAGCTGTGCGTCAACATGATGAGCGCTATTATCTTTAATACCTTGCTTAATACCCTGTTGATCATCCACCTGATGGAATACTAACTGCTGCCCCAGAAGGGAAGAATTATTTTTTAATGCCCCATCTTTCAATCGGTTATTTGTTCGAGGGAACATATTTAATGAAGTGGTATCAGATGAACTAATTGGTCGATGATGAATTGGCTTTAATAGCTCTTGACCAATTTCCTGTGGATTTACGGATTTAATTACGGTTTTTTCTGCATGTTCAATATGTGGTTGTTCAGTTTTTATCTGTGGTTTTAACTGTTTTAATGTCGGCCTTAAAGTATTCTTAGACGCTAACTCCGCCAACGAACTTTCTACATTGAGCTGAGTCTTTTCACTTAATTGAAATTTATTTTTTTCGTATTGAACTGAATTATCGCTAACTTTTCCCTTTGCTCGCTGCGGGATATTCTGTAATGGAAAACCAACCATCATAGTGTTATATAATGGAGTCTCATCTTCGTCAGTAATATTCTGTTCAGCTGAAATGTTCGGCGTCATCGGCAAGTTATTATCAACGGTAGGTGTGCTAGTAATGAGATTAGTATCAAAGTTATTATCAGCTACTAGGTTATAAGAAATTTCAACTTGGTCCTCAGTAAGTGAATTACTCTGTAATTTAATATTCGCATTATTATCTACGATTAATGCACCTACATTTTCGGCTTGGTCCATAGTCGTCAAATGAGGTAATGGGTTAATATCTAAATTATTGTGCTCCGTAAATAGATAGTGATTTATTAACGGCTCGGTCTCTTTAATATTTAATTCTTTGTTTTGTTCTGCCGTTTGGTTGCCTTCACCAATATATGCGCTTTCTTTCCAGGTAATCAGTTCTTTCGCTAAGTCGCTAAATTGCGATATTTGTTGCATAGAAGAAAGAGCTACCGGTAGAAAAATAGATATATCCTTTTGTTGATTTTGACTTTTATGATTGAACAACTTCATCATATTTTTGTCACTCACTAGCTTCGCCATTTTTTTTGTTATATTTTGATGGCTAAATTCAGTGGTATTATATGTTGATGACATTGCTTTTCCCTCGATAACTACATGAGGTACTTTGTCATTTGAGCTCGCTTTTATTACTGACATGTACGAATAACTCCTCAATTTCATTTTGTTGCTGAAGTTCTGATTTTAACCTTCTTGCTATACGTTGCTGCTTGAGATAATTTCGGAATTTCTCGCACTTATTGCGTAAAATAAATGCTCGTTTAGCAATTTCAGACTGCAGTATTTTATTTTTTGATATTTCAACGGCTAAGGTTTCTATTTGAAATTCAAATTGAGCAATTTCGGATAGAACCACAGCCTTCAATCGCTGCCGTTCCCAAAATGCGATTCGGCTTAATTCTTCTGATTTTTCATAAGATGTGGTCTGTGTCGCCAGAACTAAAATACGCTGGCGAATATCCATACATTGTTGTTGCTGTTGCTTTATTATTGAATTTAATTGCGATTGTTCTTGTAATGTCCGGTCAAAACGTCGCTCAGTTAAAGCCAATAAATTAGAAATCATTAAGACGCCAATTCATTGAGAATGTTTAACATATTGTCGAAATTCATTGGCTCATCCATGGCTTGTTTTAAGAAACCTTCAATTTGCTCTTTTTTATCTAAAGCGCGGTCATTTTCATGGCTTTCTCCACGTTGATATTCACCTAACTCAAGGTAAAGCTGAATTTGCTCAAGCCTTGAGATCATGTCACGCAAATCAATTGCACACCGACGATGTTCCGGTGTAGTCACTTTTTGGAATACGCGGCTAATACTGTGTAAGATATCAATCGCTGGATAATGTCCACGTCCGGCTAATTTGTGACTCAAGTAAATATGGCCGTCCAGAATTGAGCGAATTTCATCACCAATCGGGTCAGCTTCTTCTTCACTTTCTAATAACACCGTATAAAAAGCGGTAATCGAGCCATGTTTTAGTTGCCCTGGGCGTTCCAACAACATAGGAAGCTGTTCAAAAACAGAAGCAGGATAACCACGCCTAGCAGGTAGTTCTCCGGTAGCCAAAGCCACGTCTCGCAACGCACGCGCATATCGAGTCATGGAATCAACGTACAGCAATACATTACGACCACAGTCACGAAAATATTCAGCAATCGTAGTCGCAAGTAACGCGGCATTACATCGCTCAATTGGTGGGCTATCTGAAGTCGCATAAATTAAAATGGTCTGTGCTGCATGAGGTGACTCTTTTAATTCTTCAATAAATTCAATAACCTCTCGACCTCGCTCACCAATTAAAGCAACGACATGAATATCCGCATGAGCATGGTTGATGATCATGTTCATTAATGAGGTTTTACCGCTACCTGCAGCGGCGAAAATACCAATTCGCTGACCTAAGCCACATGTCAGTAAGCTATCAATGGCACGCACCCCTGTTACCATCGGTTCAGCAACAGGCCGCCTTTGTGTAACACTCACTGGAGGGCTATCAATGCGCAGTAATTTCGCATTGAGTAACATTGGCTCAGAAAGGTTTTCACTCAACGTACCAACTTGTTCACCTGCCGCATTAAAAATTTTACCTGCTAAATGTTCACCCACTTCAAATACAAACGGATAACCGCTCGGGCGAATAACCACTTCTCGTGTTAAACCTTGAGCACGACCGATTAGACTCAGTACCGTGAGCCCTTCTTTAAAACCAACAACCTGTGCTTTGGCAATAACATTTGGCTGCGCAAGAGAATGCTCAATAAAACAAATCTCACCAATAAATACGCCTTGTAGTGGGGCTTCAATTAGGCACCCATGAATGCGCGCAGGATGCGCGCAGAGATCAAATAACTTCATAATAGATTAAGAAATTAGGCTGTTAAGTTCATTTGCACGCTCAAAGAATTCTTCAAAACTATCTGCAAATAATTGAATATTATTTAAAGCTGATTCTTTTAAAACGGCAGAAAGGACATAAGCATCATCCACAATATTCAATGCCGGTTGGCCTGGATAAAAATTATTTGGCGGGTATTCTAATAATGATTTTAATAAGGAAGCACTAACCGCATCTAAATGGCTATAGTTACAATTATCTAAACTACACCAAATGATAATATCGTCTGTAGATAGGTCAATATTAATTTCAGCAAAACCATGCATTTCAAACTGAATATTAGAATGACAATCTAATTGAGAGTTAACTAGATCACTACGTCCCATAGAATTTAAATATTCATTTAGCATTTCTATAAATCTATATTTCATTGGTATTCCTTATATTTTAGGATATTTTAATTATTCAATACTGATAGTTATATTGAATTCGGTTGCTTTATTTGTTAATAAAGCCGATTTTTTGATTATATGGTTTTGACCACATTGACTTTGACCATTTCAGAAACTTCATTAAAAGAAAGTACTTCTAACTCAGGAAAACGGCCTTCTAAGATTTTTTTGACAAAACGACGAATATCAACAGGCACTAAAATGTTCACATCCCTAACTGATAAATAACTATTTTCTAAAGCAAACTCTGCTGCCTGTATCAACTCATTAGTTTTTTCTGGCTCAAGATGTAAGTATACTCCACCGGAAGCCTGCCTAATCCCTTGACGTATAGTGTCTTCTAGCTCTGAGTTAATCATGAGAACATTCAAACGCCCATCTACAGAAAAACGAGATGAAATGTAGCGTGCCATTGCACTTCTTACGTGCTCGACTAACATTAAGCTATCTTTTTCTTTTGGCACCCACTGCACTAAGGTTTCTATAATCAATTTCATATTACGAACTGATATTTTTTCCATTAATAAGCGTTGAAAAACTTCGGTTACTTTTTGTACTGTGGCATGGCGATAGCACTCTTTCAGTAATTCTGGGTATTTTCTTTCAAGATCATCAAGTAAGTTTTTCGTTTCTTGAATACCGAAAAATTCATTAATAAATCTCAACAACAAACTACTTACACAATCAATGGCTTCTGTCACATCGTCTCGAGCCATTAGACCCAGCTGCTCAATGTTGGGTAGGTCTTTTTGTTCAAACCAAGTACTCACCGAACCATATTCATCCGTAAACTTAGTCAATGACATACCAAGGTATTCAGGTTCGTCATTGATAGTCAGTAAACGATACCCATGGAAATAGATATCATATTCTCCTGCTTTAATTTCATTAATGAGTATCACCATTTTATTTTCAGGTATAATAGGTGAATAGTTAACGGCAATATCAGGAATCCTATACCCATAACGAATAAAAATATCCTTTTTCATTCTGGATAAAAATTTATTATCTTCTAAATGTTTTTTATATTTTTGATTAACAGAAATGATAATCGGTAATGTTTCCGGGATATATTCATCTTCAACATCACTATTTTCTCTTTGAGTTTCACCTTCCGTCACATCTGAATTAATAATTTCAGCTTCACTATTCGCTGTTTTTTGCTTATTTTTTTGTTTTTTTAAATACCTGAAAGTAAATAACCCAATAAGAACCCCGGATAATAGTAAAAATATCATAGTTGGAAAACCAGGCAAAAAACCCATAGAGAGTACAATAAATGCCGTAATTAATATCGTAAAGTCATTTGCAAATAACTCTGAAACAATATTTTCACCTAAGTTCTTATCATTACCACCTACTCGAGTCACAATAAAACCAGCACTGATAGAAATGAGTAGTGCAGGGATTTGAGCGACTAAACCATCACCGATAGTTAATAAGGAAAAAGTATTTAGTGCAGTTGAAACATCCATGCCCTGCTGAGCTGTACCAACAGATATCCCTCCAATTAAGTTAACAAAAATGATGATAATGCCCGCGATCGCATCCCCTTTAATGAATTTCATCGCACCATCGAAAGAACCAAACAATTGGCTCTCTTTTTCAAGGTCGCCACGCTTCTCTTTAACTGTCGCCTCATCAATCACACCAGCCCGTAAATCCGCATCAATACTCATTTGTTTACCTGGCATTGCATCGAGAGAGAAACGGGCTGCCACTTCAGCAATACGTTCAGAACCTTTCGTAATAACAATGAACTGTACAATGGTGACAATGGCAAATACCACCATTCCAACCACTAAATTGTCTTGAATAACAAATTCACCAAAAGTAGCAATAATATCCCCAGCATCTGCTTCTAGTAAAATTAAGCGGCTGGTACTAATTGATAAAGCTAATCGAAATAATGTACTTATTAATAAAATAGAAGGAAATGATTGAAAGTTTAATACCCGAGTTATATAAAAAGAGCTCATAAAAATGAGTACAGATATCATAATATTTAAGCCAATTAATAAATCGACTAATATAGTTGGCAATGGAATGATCAACATCGCAATAACCATTACCATGATAACTAATACCATCAATTCTGGACGATTACGGATTTGTAATAAAAATCCGGTGATACTTTTCATGGGATAATTTTCCTATCGCACTATGGCTTTCGGTGTAATATTCTCTCTTGCACCATAATTTGGTCCATGAGTTCTTTTAATTTTTCAATAAGTTGGTCTCTTGCTTCCGTTGACTGAAAGACAGTGATAGGAATAACTGCAAAAGCCAGTAATAATAGTTGTAAAAACCTGCCACACATATCCGAAGTCATGGCTTTCAGTTTTTCAGAAATAAAATCGATAACCACTGTTTCAAAATCAACCTGACTACGAATGCCACGGGTAAATAATTGACTGAGCTCTTTTTCAATTTTTGATTTGTTTGATTTTTCATTGATCCGAAAAAAACCAGATTGAAAGAATTGCTGGCAGAATACATAATCTAAAGATTGCAGTTCTCGTAACCGACCAACACGATTAAAAAAACTTCCAAACTCACTAATATTTAAGTCACCTAATGGTAACGCTTGCAAATCACAAGCTAGTGCTCGCCCAAGATAACGCATCATATTTTCGCGCTCTTGAATTTCCATTTCTTCAACCCATTGTTCATATAAATAAACAACAGGCCCGTCATAAGTGATAAACTCACGGTACACCGAACGTAAATTCCCAGCACTAAAATGTAATTTTTCAGCAAATGCTTTTGCGATTAATGCAACGTTAATTCCTGCTTGTGTATGACGCTTAGTATCTTCTGCTTGCAATAATTGTTCTAAAGCTTCAATATTTTCAATTTGTTCTTTTTTTAATTTTTTACGATTAATTAATGCAGCAAGTACCATTAGTAAATCACTAGGATCAGTAAAAAACTGCAATAAAAATGCCCGTAATTGCTTTGGTGTCATCAGTTGCTTATTAAGCAGGCCTTCTATATGCAATACTTTGTCATCTGCATCTTTATCCAAAATGCGTTCGGCAAATTGCATCCATTCTTCTTCGCTGCCCTTCTTAGAACTTCCTCGGCGTACATGGCTTGCCGCTAACATCGACATCGATGCATATTCACTAGAGCTATTAATGACACCAGCACCACGTGCTACTTCATCGGAGTCATCACTACTGCTACTCACAGGTGCACGACTTTTGTTTTGAGTATTAACTGAAAAACGGTTATTAAAACTCAGTGGTGTTATTGCCATGACTCACTCATGTATTGTTGAAGAAATTGGACCGTACCGTGCAACTGGCTATCATGGGTGGTGATCCGCGTCTTTTCAGAAAATTGTCGCCCATCCCATCCTTCATTTTCATCCAATAAACGCGGCTGGATTAAAAATAAACGAACCATCTTCTGTTGATTAGTCGATGAATGACTAAATAACCCTCCCACATAAGGAAGATCGCCTAAAAAAGGAATTTTGCTTTCATTTTCAACATATTGCTCACGTGTATAGCCACCGATAAGCAAACTACTGTCTTTTGCAATACGCGCAACTGTGTTAATACTGGTTCTGTTAACGGCAGGTAACCCTTCTACACTGGAGGTTTTCCCTGTGCTATCGCGGTTTTCAGCACCATCTTCAATATTGACTTCCATTTCTACGTTATTACCCACGGAAATACGCGGCATTACACTCACCATGGTCCCATATGTGACCTGCTCAAGAGTCGCAATACGCTCCCCTTGTAATTTGGCGTAAAAACTGGTGTTGTTATCAAATAAAGCAGGAATGTTTTCTTGGGTTAATAACACGGGGCGAGAAACAATGTGCCCGTTACCCGTTTTACTTAATGCATCAATCTGCAATAAAAATTGTTGGCTGTTTGATAGCGTGCTTCGGTTAAATGAGATCGATCCAGTACCTGTACTAAAAGTACCAATTTCCCAGTTCACGCCAAGATTATCGAGCTCTGAGCGAGTAATATCTATAATCCACAAAGATAACTCTACCTGCCGGCGGCGCATATCTAATGTATTAACTAATTGGCGAACATAACGAATTTGCTCTTGGCTACCTTTAACGATCAAGCTATTGCTATCAGGGTGTGCTACCAAAGAAAAAGCGCTGTTAGACGGTTTTTTTGTTACCATCATCGGCTTATTCCCTGAAGATGGTGAGTCACCAATTGGTGTATCCATTAATTCGTCTATCGAATCTCCTGTTGGATTAATCGGTGTTGGTGGTGGTTGAATATGTAATATTTCATCTGGTGAAGCTCCCTGTTTAAACAAAGAATTAATGACTGTTAATAAACCAGGGATCGTAATATTTTGGCCACGTAATGAATAACTTCTATCCGTTACCGATGCGTGTTTTAATGGAATAATAGCCACTTCACCGCTAGATAACTCCTCTTTCCTAATCTGTTCTGCAAGATATAAAGATGCGGCTTTAATTAGTTCAATATACAGTGGCGGACCCGAAACAAATAATAACCGTTCACCTTCTTGTGAACGTACAGGAAACCGCGAGTCATAAATTCCATTTCGTTGAATATAATTAAGCAACTGGTTACTACTGACATTATTTGTTGGAATAATTGCGCTACGCATTTCACTATTATCATAAATATAAATACTCGCACCATCGTCATACCACACTAATGCAATTCGCCGAGTTAGTGCTTTGAACATTTCATCTGCATTAGCTAAATTAAAATTACCAGTCACTTTTTTTTGAGCTGCTAATTTGCTGAGAATAATTGGCTTATTTAAACGTTCAGCAACGGCATCGAATACCTTACCTACTGCAATATTATTTGCGACAAAGGTATCGTGGTTTTTTGACTGTGTAACTGGTTCTGCCACAATAATTTCAGCTTGGGCCGAATAGAAACTCATACTCAGTAAAAACAGTGTTAAGCCTAACACTCGATTTTTTTTACTGCTCATATAATGTTGCTCCAATATGCCTAATTTCTGATGGTGTTAGGCCTAACTCTTTTTTAATATCATTAGTAAAATGAGATGCTGAACAATAACCCGCTTCAAGCCCTACATCTAATATTGAATCATCACTTTCAATTAGCTGTAGAATTGCATTAGCCATACGAACACTCATAATTTTCCGCTTTGCCGTTTTATTAAAGTTTTCTCGATAAAGCTGTCTAAAATAAGAAGCTGATATACCATAACGTGCACATAACTGATTAATATTGGCGTTTTTATTCTCTTGAGCTGAAGAGAGAATAAATCGCATCATTCCATAGGCTTCGTACCGCCTGAGTATTTCACACCAGCTATCAAATACAGGATGATTTCTAATAATTAAATCAATCACTACATTTTTTATTGATACCATTAATGAAAAGTCTTCAATTAATTCGATATATTCATTATTGTTATTTTCATCAGCTTCCAGCTTTTTCTTTTTCGCAAGAAATGCTTGCCCCATTGCGGTATCAATAACTGCTAAAATTTCGACTAATTCTGATAAATCCATTGAGTATAACTTCCAATTTGACTTATCTAGTGCATTCCATTCATTTTCTTGGCAAATAAATATAGCCTGACGTTCTATCAAAATATTTAAATTTGAATATATAGATTTATAAATAAAAGGCGTTGTGACTCTTTTCGGTATAGCCAAGACCAATTTGTCTTGTAATGAAAAATCACAGCCTCTACTTTCTAATAATGTTGCAATATCTTTATTTGACATTATATATAGGCCTTATCCACGTAATGTTGTGTACACAGAGTGAGCGATAAGAAAAAAAGCCTCAAGGGAATACTCAGGAATCATTCATACTTTCTATTACAAGCTAAAGGTGTGAATGAATAAGATCAATTCAACTGACAATAAAAACATTTATTGATTTACTTACCACCAATAACGAGAACCAGCCAATCCATAATAAAATGAATTTAATTCCATGAGATTATCTTTATGAGTGATACAAATAGCCGCACATGTATAGTAAAAATTGCTAGCGGCCCAATGACCGGCCAAGAATTAATGGTTAATACAGATAGCAATCTGATTATCATTGATAACGGCTTAGATTATAAAACTGACATCAATGATGATGGTTTCACAACCTACTCCATTCCAAGCGATGGCACTGCCTGCGAATTTTCAATTATTACTGCAAGTCAACACTCTGAAAGTGGTCTAGCCATTCAACTAAATGATAATGGATTAAGTACAGAGATCCCTATTGTTTTTCAGCAGCTGCTTTTAGCGGATATTTTTCCTATTGTGATCAAAATGCAGGATACCGAGTGGCAAAGCCCTCAAATACCTGAAACCTTACAGACTTCAGAGGCTGAAAATCCATTACCTATCGTTAAAACTAAAGTAAAAAAACCAGCTAAGCAAAAATCAAGCCTTTTTAATAAACAAACTATGTTGGTCTTTTTCTTGACTCTATTTTCAATATTTGTTGTTTACACTATATTTCAATATATTCCAGCACAAAGCACCGAGAAAAAAGTAAAAGCATTAGAACAAATACTTCAAGGTAGTCAGTCTCCCATTATCGTAACCCAAGGTACTAGTAATGAAAGCCTTATCCTAGTAAAAACACAGCGAGATTCTGATTGGAGCATGCAGCGCCTAGTTAAAGCTAAATACAATGAAAAATTCTCAATTAAAATAGTAAATAAGCTTGAGCAAGAAATTGAAAATAAACTTATTGAAATAGTACCAGACACATTAAAAGTAGAGCTTACAAATCCATGCAACCCAATAATCGTGACTATAGATAACAACAATTTAATTAATAAAGAAAAAAATATTGATAAGTTACTTTCTAGCTATTTTAGTTGCTATATAAAAAGTGAAATAAAAAAATCAGCTTTGGTGAATTATTACAAAAAGCAGAGTTGGGATTAACAGAAAGCAATGTTCAATGGCGTAAAATAACTAAAGAAAATAAAGTTATTTTTATCATAAAAGACAGTTTAAATGACAATCAAACTGCTTCTTTAATTAACTTCACAAATTCATTTTATAAGCAATGGGGAGATAATCATATTCAATTCTCAATCTCTCTTGCCAATAATGAGCTTGTAGGCAAATCATTTGTCACCAATGCTAACGGTTATATTTTATTAGGAAATAACCATTGGTTTTTTAATTCAATCAGTTTTTAACTTAACAAATCATTATTTAATATAACTTCAAAAAATAAAGAGGAAACAAAAAATGGCAGATATGATCTCAGGTTTAAATACCGATGAAAAATGGGCCGAATCCGCTCTAGAAACTTTAGGTACTGACAAAAATAATATGGGTATGATCTATCGTACCTCTGCCAGTATTAGCTATAAAGCAAAACAATTCGGCGATGAGTTAAATACAATTCTTGCTGATAAAACATTAGAAGTCGATAACCCACTAGTGCTGGCGAAAATCACCGCCATAAGTGGTAATTATAATATGGCACGCCAATTACAGAGTAACTTTATGAAATCCATTAAAGATACTGACCAAGCTCTTATTCGTAACGTTTAATATTCAATAGAGCATCATTGACGATGGTGCTCTACCTTCATTTAGGAAATACATTATGTCACCTATTACTTCAAATTTATCGATGATAAGTTCCACAGAGATGGCCTCAGAGAGGCCGTCATCAATCCCCATTGCCGATAAAGTTAAAGAGTTTTTTGCTGAATACAGCGCATCGACGAACCAAGAAAGAACTGCATTAATGAATAGTGTCAATACCATTGACCCAAGTAACCCAGTTCAATTATTGCAATTTCAAAATCGTGTCGGTAAATACAGCCTTGCTATGAATATGATTAGCACACTAACACATAAAAGTGTTTCTGCGATTGATACCGTTTTAAAAGCTCAATAAGCCATGAATATTTTAAAAAAATTTATCTTAATTAGTTTTATTGGCTTATTAATGGGGTGTGATAACCAATTATTACTCAGTCATTTAAGCCAAAGACAAAGTAACGAAGTATTAGCCATACTCCAAGAGCATGGTGTTGAGGCTACGCGTAAACAAGATAATAAAAACGGAGATTCCATTCGTGTTCAACCAAGTGACTTTGTTATTGCGGTAGATTTACTGCGCCAATATAACCTGCCCTCAAAAGAACCAGTGGAAATTATCCAAGCATTTCCTGGTGACTCTTTAGTGGCCTCACCACAGGCAGAACGTACCCGCTTGCTTTCTTTAATTGAACAGCGCCTTGAGCAATCGCTACTTACCATCCCTGATATTATTAACGCACGTGTGCATGTTAGTTATCCATTAAATGGCAATAATCCGACTAAGCAAATGCAAAATATTTCCAGCTTGGTGACCTATTCTGGGAGTGAAGATTCTCAAATGATGATGCATAAGATCAAACTGTTTCTAACGAACAGTTTTGCTGAAGCAAATTACGATAATGTCTCAGTCGTGGTCGTCAATCGCCCGCCGTTGCAATATCAAGTTAAGTCTGAGCCTGAACATACATTTAACCCAGTCATAATCGGCTCAATTATTGCTGCAATGATCATTCTTTTGACTATTTTACTGTTACTGTGGCGCCAGCTAAGTAACAAAAAATCAGCAACTAATCTGGTAGGGAAACCTGTTGATGACAGTGCTGAATAATCTACTCATTACACAAGGAAATATTTTCCTCGCTCCGGGATGTTATTTTCATAGTGAATTTAATGGGGTTGGATATAAAGACTTTCCTCCTATACTGCAACGTAAACATAACCAGCAATTGATTCAGCAATACGCATTACCTTTACCTAACGAGAAAACGCCCTTGTTACCCAAAGTATTATCTGAACATTGGGCTTTATTACCAGAGGTAGCGTTAGGTTTAGGGATTTTGTTACACGCTGAACCGCTTCCTTGGTGGGTTGAACTTTCCAAATATCGTGTCTTACATACACGCTTGAGCCGCCCACTTTGGCAATCAAAAAATCAACCTACAACTTCACCACAGGTATTAACTGCCCTTGGGGTACAACAATTATTGATGTGTTTAGCCCCCTTTGGCACCGCTTACACCCTTCGAGCTAAATATATGTTTAGTCTTGAAACTCAGCAACTTATACCGTCATCAGTAAAAACGATGCTACCTTGGAATACTATTGAAGAGACATGCCGTTATGTCAGAGAAAATACCCCAGAATGTTAAACAGACAATGTCTGAAAAAGTCTTGATCAAATATCAAGCATTAAGTGCCGATAGATACCACAAAACTATGACTCAACAAGCTCAAAAAAAGGCAAGTGAGTATTACCAACAAGCGAAACAACAGCAAGAAACTATCTATCAAAGTGCTTATCAGCAAGGTTATTACGACGGCATTAAACAACTATTAACTGACTTTATTCACGTATTAGAAACCAGTGAAATTCAGTACCAAGAAAATACCAGTCAAAGCAAAGAACAGCTGATGAAAATATTGAATGACATTTTTGGTAATAATGAGCTACAAGAGGTGGTTGCTGTTTATTTTGAAAAGCAATATGCAAAAGTGACAAATACCACATTACATCTACCAGCAAAAATGCAAACTCGTATTGCCCAAAGCGGCTCTGATATGAAATTTTCAACCGCTGCTGATAATACAATCGCCTTAGAGGTTGATAATAAAATTACCTATTTTTCCCCTATTACCGCCTCTAAAAATATTTTTCCTCATGTATTTTCTGTTCCAACACAATGCCAAATTTTAAAAATGCATAAAAAGACCTATCAAAACTTAATAACCACAATAAATTCAATACAGGAAGAACACAAAGATGCTGGTCAATTTACAAGCTAAGGCTATCAGTCCTCAACATAGCAGATCTCAAATTCACACTGAAAACATTCAAAATAAAATGACTTCATTATGGCAGAAGAAAAATATGGATAGTAAAAAAATAGATTTTTCCCCTAAAGAAAAAAATAAAATTAACAAGTTTATTGATGAACTTAAGTCAAAAGAAGATAGAAAAGTATTTTTTTCTCACGTATTTAAGACGATGATTACATTAGGTAGAGATGAAAAACAAAACTTTATTACCGGTGTTAGTCAAATATTACAATCATCAAGTGACCCTGAGCTAGTTTCATTAAATAAAAAATTTAATCGCTCGCTCAGCCATTATATGGCTATCAGTTTGATGAGTGCTCCTCTTAGCAACCAACTTCGTCATAATATGACTAACATTAATTTAGAGGGTAACGATAATGAGGAAGACGAACTACTAATCTAACATTAAATTTCTCTCCCCCCTTATCATTTACTTATTTCCCATCGACTAATATTTATAGGTTTGGTATGTTTTTTTAATATGCTAAGCCTATTTATTTGACAAAAACAAATAAATATAAAAAATATAAATAAAAATTGATATATACAACCCATGAATATAGTTTAAATTCTCCCCATCAAAACACATGAACCCAATATCAAAAAACGATTTTA
The DNA here is from genome assembly GCF_011045615.1 of Providencia sp. PROV004. Taxonomy (NCBI): domain Bacteria; kingdom Pseudomonadati; phylum Pseudomonadota; class Gammaproteobacteria; order Enterobacterales; family Morganellaceae; genus Providencia; species Providencia sp. PROV004. The sequence goes on along the minus strand of NZ_CP042859.1, from coordinate 162,603 downwards.
TTTTCTAAATATTCTGACTAGCCTCGTTTTTTTATATTGGAATACATTTCATCAACAGTTAGTATAGGTATAGATTATGACCGATTTATCAACAATAGATAATTTTATGGATAACATTGACTATAGTGAAAAAGAATCAATGATTCTCTTGTCTGGGCATGTAGTATATGACCCACTCAAGCGAACACTTTCGCGTGAAAAAAAAGTCGTTAACCTTTCTGAAAATGAATCATGCCTTCTTAAATTATTACTAATAAAAACAAATAGTAAAAGAGAAGTTATGTACGAGATTTGGGAAAAAAGAGGCACTATCGTGACTGAAAGTAGCTATTACAAGCTAGTCAGGCAATTGCGACAATCCTTTAAAAAAATTGATCTAGATGAAAATTTAATTATGACTTTACCTCGCATTGGTATTTTATACACAGGGGAAAAATCAGAAATGCCGATGCTTTCTAAATACGATGCCAAGAAAAGTATTTACACCTATATGCGATATTTTTTTCAGAAGATTTTTATTCGTTAATCACTATAATTAGATTTCGCCAAAGAGAACATTTAATGTTAAATATTAACCCCAACTTTTCAAAAAAACACATTTTTTCAATATTCATATTTTTTATAACTTTCATGCTATCCGCTTGTAGTAATAATTTAATGAGTTATTTTACTCAAACTCCCACTTATCATATCAATGGTAATATTTATTCACATTCTTACGATATTCCTGAAAATGCCACAATCACACTGTCGTTGACGTCAATACTACAGAATGAAAACAATGCAAAGTCTAATCTTGATTACAGTTTCAAATCACAAAGTGCAGGACGTAGTATCGCATTTACCGTCGCTCTTCCTGAAGAATTTCAATCCAAACGATATACCTTAGGAATGAGTGCAAGAATTGAAAAAGATGGTGAATTAATCATGATGAGTAATAAATTGAGCCCAATACCTGAGAACTTATCTGAAATAGTACTACTTCCGGTGGCTGCCATTCAGCAATAGTAACACTCATTTCATCAAGACCAATTAAAAATATTCTATCCCCTCTTAATGGGGAATTATATTTACCGGCACTCATTGAGTTCTTCTAATAAACGCGGAAAATCTGCCACCGAGCTTTCAATGGCTCGTTTTGCCAAACTTTCTAGTGCGCTAAATAGCTGTTCAGCCTCTTGTTCTGGCAAGTCCGCTGCTAAATAATCATTCCACTTATTTAGTTTGTAATTTAACTCATTTACAATCGTTTTGCCGCGTGATGTCAACGAAACATGATAAACCCGTTTATCAACTAAACTATTCGTTTTAGCAACCCACCCCTTAGCTAAAAATTTGCTCACTCCTCGAGTCGTTACTGATTTATCCACAACCATGGCTTTTGTAATCTGCTCTAGGGTTGACTCATCATACTGATCAATATGCAAAATCATCAAACACTCAATGGCATTGATACCATAAGGCTCCCCCATCCACTTCATATAATGATGAGCAGCTCGGCTTATCACCCCAAACACTCTGGCTTGCTCTGTACGCATAATGCCTCTTTAGTTGATTTTATCAACTAATTAGTTAATAATTACTGTGACTTTAGTTGATATTATCAACTAATAAACCATTTAACACGCCAAATTTACTCATACTCAATGCTACAAAACATCACTTTTTTGCACCGTTTAGGGTTTAATCCTATACGCTTTCGTTTTGCGGTGATTACGGCTTGTGCCTCAATTGCTGCTCTATTTATTGCTCAATATTTGCAGCTTGTTCACCCACAGTGGGCAGCCATGACCGTCTGGGCCTCTGCACAACCTTGGCGCGAAAACTTACTGGAAAAAAGTTGGTGGCGTTTCGCGGGAACAGTCATTGGCGTGCTAGTTGGCGTAATATTAATTCAACTACACATTATCAACCCGCTATTATTTATCGTAGGGCTGGCATTATGGTTAGGAGCATGTAGCGGTATTGGTCAACTGCAAAAAGGCTTTGTGGCCTATGGTACCTTTTTAGCGGGTTATTCCGCGGTCATGGTCAGCATGCTAAGTGTCCACATGACAGATAACCTGTTTATGGTCGCTTGGGATCGGCTATGGACTATCCTTGTTGGCGTTCTTTCCGCAGTAGTTTTCAATTTTTTATTTACACCAAAACGTGAACAAGAACCCGTTATTACACTTAAAAACCAGGTTGATACACTATTTTATCAAATTTTGCATCGCACACTTGAGAAAAAAAAACCAATTAAGTCACAGGAAATTGACCAACTCTGGCAAGTGATGACAAGTTATGAGGAAATTCTAGAAACGAATCGCATCGGCTGGCATTACCACCGTAAACAAGTTGCTAAAGCACGTCAAAAACTTATGTTTCAAAGCCAAATATTATTACACCTAGATAAATATCAATCCATTGCACCCTTTTATTTTCCTGCACAAGAGCCCGCTGACAAAGAGTGGAAATATATTTTATCATTATGCCCCAATGGTGTACTTAAAATGCTTTTAGTCCCGTTTTACTATGCTACTTTAGGTAAATCAATCAAGAAGATAAATAAAACTGACAAATTAAAACTCCACCAAGATAAAATTTCCGCATGGCAATCTTTCACTCGTTCTTTTGTTACAATAGGCGCCGTCGGTGTTTTATGGTTCTGGACACAATGGCAAATGTTGGCTTACCTCATTCTCGGCCTTTCCGTGATGTTGGCTCTATTCGCTTCCCTTGATCACCCCGCAAGATTCATGAAAAATATTTTCACAGGGCAATTTTTTGGTGCTATTGCTGCGTTAATCTGTATGTGGTGTTTATGGCCCTTTACTTCTTCATCTTGGCAAATGACCTTTCTCATCATTCCTGTGATTATTAGCGGCATTGTGATTTTTTCTCATAATCGCTTAATTTTAATCGCTTTTGATTACATCATGGTTTCGTTGATTTTACTGCAACCGTCTTATCCTTTTGCGCTTTCATTCCCTCAAAGCATAGGTAATGCCATTGCGATAGTTTCAGGCCCATTAGTTGCAATGGCCGCTTTCGCATGGATTTATCCCACCAGCCCTAAAAAACGTTACCAGCAATTAATTTATCTTTCAGAACAGCAATTTAAACAGGGAATTACAGCTCTAATCCAAAGCCATAAACCATCTACAACTCAGTTTATCCACCGCTTATTTAGTGGATTATTACTAGCAAAAAAAGCAAATTTCTCGCCCTCACCTATATTCGATTTTTTTATCACTCGGCAAAGCATTTGGCTGTACCTACTTATTTTACAAAAGCAATTTGCACATCATGCATCAAAGAAAAGAGCCCTTATTGCACTTGAAAAACGTATTCAACAAAACCGGTTTGATTTGAAGAAAATTTCCAAAATTTTTAGGCATTTACAGCATAACGAAAGTGATAATGAAGAGATTGAGCAACTCGAGAAATATGTGAAACTCTATATGAAAAAGGAATATTGCCAAAAATAAGGCAAGAAATAATCTGAGTTTAACCAATTATCTAAAGATAAATATCCCTATACATGGAAAGCCAAAGAAATGTTGTTTGCTAATAACTACGATTTGAAATTTGCTGACGGGCTACAGCTTATTATTAATGGATTAGAAAATTAAGATTCTAAGGGCAGCATTACGATGCCCTTAATACTTTATTTCAGGCCTAGTCGTTTAGCTAGTCGATGTAAGTTAGCAATATCTAAAGATAATTCTCTAGCACATGCAGACCAATTATGATGGTTTTGTTCCAGTACTTGTGTAATGACTTTACGCTGAAAGTCATCTGTTGCTTCACGTAAGTTTTTAGTTAATGGTATTGCTTTCTTTGAGGTTTCCGTAAACTCATACTCATTGTTATCAAAGATAAAATATTGAGGCTGTAAGATAATATCGCCAGTGTCAATTGAGGCACGAGCAAGAACAACAGCACGATGAATCGCATGTTCCAATTCACGTACATTGCCAGGCCATGAATAGTTGAGTAAATACCGTTGTAATGAAGAACTCAGTACCACACTAGATAAGCCAAAACGCTGACGATATTGCTCACAAAAATATCCGGCTAATAAAATAATATCTTCACCACGTTCCTTTAATGGGGGAACAAGTAGAGGAAACACGCTTAAACGATGGAATAAATCTGCCCTAAACCGCCCCTCTAATACTTCTTCACGTAGATCACGATTAGTTGCCGCTAATACACGGACATTAACGCGTAAACTGCGGTCATCACCAACACGTTGAATATCACCATATTGCAATACTCGCAGTAATTTTGCCTGTAATGCTAATGATAACTCTCCAATTTCATCTAAAAATAAAGTGCCATTATCCGCCATTTCAAATTTACCACTACGGTGACTAATTGCTCCCGTAAAAGCCCCTTTAACATGGCCGAATAATTCACTTTCTGCCACGCTCTCAGGTAATGCCGCACAGTTTAAATAAATAAGAGGATACTCTGCTCGAAGGGATTTTTCATGAATGGATTTAACAACTAATTCTTTTCCTGTTCCCGTTTCTCCGCTAACCAGAACATTTAATTCTGACGCAGCAACAATATCGATTTCCTTTTTTAATTGTTGCATACGAAGAGATAAACCGATGATTTCGGTTTCTCCTGAAGGTTTAAATCGTATAGGTTTACCCGACAATATATTTTGGTTTTCAAGCTGTTCAATAAGTAATGCATTATTTAATGCCCCAGCAGCTAATGCAGCAATTAACCTAAGTGACTCATTGCTAAATGCATTGAATTGATCAGGTTCCATGCCATCTAATGTTAATGCACCAATAAGATTTTGCCCCGCATACAAAGGTAAGCCGACACAAGCATGGACTTTTAGATGCTGATGATGAGGAATTAACCCATCGTATGGATCAGGGAGCTGGCTATCCGCAGGAAAACGTACTACATCGCCAGCTCTTGCAATTGCTTCAAGCCGAGGGTGTCCCGCCAAAAAGAATCGGCGGCCTAAAACATCAGCCATTAATCCATCAATTGCTAAGGGAATAAATTGACCTGGTTCATAGCGCAATAACGCACAAGCATCGCACCCTAATGATTGCCTTAATGTGGTAATCAAACGCTGAAACCGATCTGCATGTTCCATACCATCTTGTAACTCTATTGCGATCTTTGCTAATGCTTCAACAGAAAAACCCATGATCTACTCCCCATAGTCAATTTGACAACAAGTATAGTCATAATGACGATTATTAATACAGTCATTATGACTATAAATTAAAAATATTTATTTAAATTTATCTAAAAATCAATTGGTTAAATATTGGCATGAATATTGATTATATCTTCCTATACTTTAAAAAATACAGGATAAAATTAATATGGCGATTCATGTAAAAAATAATATTCATTGGGTGGGTCAACGTGATTGGGAAGTACGTGACTTTCATGGAACCGAATATAAAACATTAAAGGGAAGTAGTTATAATAGTTATTTAATCCGCGAAGAAAAAAATGTCCTTATTGATACTGTCGATCATAAGTTTAGTCGTGAATTTGTTGAAAACTTACGTTCACAAATTGATTTAAATGATATTGACTATATCGTGATTAACCACGCAGAAGAAGATCATGCCGGTGCATTAACTGAATTAATGCGCTTTATTCCTAATACCCCGATCTATTGCACCGCCAATGCTATTGATTCAATAAATGGTCACCACCACCATCCCGAGTGGAATTTTAAGATCGTTAAAACAGGCGATACGCTCAATATAGGTAATAATAAGCAATTGATTTTCATTGAAACTCCAATGCTACATTGGCCTGACAGTATGATGACTTATTTTACTAAAGATGCAGTGCTTTTTAGTAATGATGCTTTCGGGCAGCACTATTGTGATGAGCGATTATTTAATGATGAGGTCGACCAAAATGAATTATTTGAGCAATGCCAGCGCTACTATGCCAATATTCTTACACCATTTAGCCGTTTAGTAACGCCAAAAATAAATGAAATTTTAGGCTTTAACCTACCTGTCGATATGATAGCCACGTCACACGGGGTAGTATGGCGTAATAACCCAAATCAAATCATTGAATTATATTTGAAGTGGGCAGCCGATTACCAAGAAGATCGCATCACTATTTTCTACGATACCATGTCAAATAATACCCGTTTAATGGCGGATGCAATCGCTCAAGGCATCAATGAAGCCGACCCTAACGTCGCCGTTAAAATATTTAACGTTGCACGCAGTGATAAAAACGACATTATTACTCATGTTTTCCGCTCCAAGGCGGCGTTGGTCGGTACCTCAACCATGAATAATGTCATGATGCCCAAAATAGCAGGTATGCTTGAAGAAATTACTGGCTTACGTTTTTTAAATAAAAAAGCCGCTGCTTTTGGGAGTTTTGGCTGGAATGGTGGCGCTGTTGATCGTGTTCAAACACGTTTGATGGATGCCGGTTTTGATACCGCATTATCTTTAAAAGCAAAATGGAAACCAGACACAAAAACATTAGATGACTGCCGTGAGTATGGACGTAATATTGCTCGCCAATGGGCATTACCTGCATAAATTAACTAACAAAGTAGCATCAGAATTTTATGATTTTTTAGAGGATACCTCATATGCAATTTAGAGATAAAACACTTGGACAGCTCGCATTATCTATTCCTAGAGCCTCTTCTTTATTCCGCCAATATAATATGGATTACTGTTGTGGTGGAAAACAGACTCTCAGCCGTAGTGCAGAAAAATTAAATTTAGATATTGACCTATTAGAAAGCCAATTAGCTAAATTAGCCACAGAAACGTTAGAAAAAGACTGGCGTAAAGCTCCGCTCGGTGAAATTATCGATTTTATCATTATTCGCTATCATGATAGGCATAGAGAACAATTACCTGAGCTTATTTTACAAGCACAAAAAGTTGAACGCGTTCATGCAAATAAGCCAAGCGTGCCAAAAGGTTTATCAAAATACTTAGAAGCATTACTGGAAGAATTAACTAGCCATATGATGAAAGAGGAACGCGTTTTATTCCCTTTGATAAAAAACGGAATGGGTCGAAATGCAGCAGCGCCAATTAGCGTGATGGAACAAGAACATGATGATGCTGGTGATATCTTAGAGGCCATTAAAGGCATTACCGATAATGTTACACCGCCACCAGAAGCCTGTACTACCTGGCGTGTATTGTATAATGGTATCAATGAATTGATTGATGACTTAATGAATCATATTAACCTAGAAAATAATTTATTATTCCCAAGAGCACTCGCTGGCGAATAAACACATAACGGCCTATTTATATAATAGATAGGCCGTTATTTTAAATATTTTTATATAATATACTAAAAATACCTATTGATATTGTTGCTTAATTTCTTGGGCAATTGCTAATCCACGTTTTGCTTCTTTTTCAGCAATTTCGACAGATAACCCAATATAAGACCTTGGGTCGAGCATGGCTTTAATTTCTTCATTACTGAACGCTGCTGATATCACACTGTTTTTGGTTAAATTAGTGTAGAAATCCTCCCCATCCGCTGCCGTTTTAATAGCTTCTTCATACAGAAGGGAATGAGCTTTATCTTTACCTAATTTTTCCGCCATCTTCATCATGACATATTCAGTATTATCAAGACCTTTATTTCTCAATACATTATGAAGCATTCTCTCTTCATGTGGCACAATCGTCCTCGAAAGCTCCTCTGTTCTTAATAAAATTTCTGTGGTTAATTCCAAAGCTTCTTCGATTAACCCATCAAATAACATATAAGAACTACTATCTCCTTCATAAGGCCTTACCGCGGAATACATACCAACACTTGGTAAGGAATATAATTTCTGCGAGTTAGCAATAATTCCCTTTGCCAGTTTTGGGTTTATTTTATGTGGCATAGTACTACTGCCTACTGTTCCTTTGGTAAACCCTTCAGAAACTTCTGCAATTTCTTCTAACGTTGTGCTATAGACCTCTTCGCCGATTTTATGGCAAATATTCGCCATTAGCGCTAAATTTGCCATATATTCAAGTTTATGGGTGCTCAAATTTCTGGATGGTACTTCCATGGCTTCCATCCCCACCAGTTCAGCGACACGTTTTTGTACCGCCATTCCAACCTCAGGCATCGAGTTAAAAGCGCCAACTGCACCGCCCATCATAATAGTGAACACGCGCTTTTCACACTCTTTCATTCGCTGATAACAGTCAATAAAGTCACTGATCCACACTGAAACCTTATAGCCATAGGTTATCGGAATTGCATGACGCCCATGGGTTCTTCCCGGCATCACCATATGTTTGGTTTTTTCAGCCAGATTCGACAAGTTTTCGATGATTTCACCCAATAACAACATAAATTTATGGTGTACGGTTTTCATCATATACAGCTGTGAACTTTGCTGAATATTTTGTGTGGTAATACCATAATGGATATATTTACCGCTTTCCTCAGAGCAAGCATTCACTAAAACCTTTAAGAAAGGTACGAAACCATGGCCTATTTTTTGGTAAATACGGCTCATTTCTTCAAAATCGATATTTTCGATTACGGCCTTTTCTTTAATTTCATTTGCCGCTGATTGAGGAATAAATCCCAGTTCAGCTTGAGCTTGGGCCAACATGGATTCAAACATTAACCAAGTAGAATATTTTGCTTCATCAGACAATAAGTCTTTAATTCCACGGTCATCAATAGTTTTACTTTTAGAATCGTATAATGCTCTCATTTCGTATCCTTTCTTTATTTCTTCATTGCTTCATCAACAGCATTGCGAACGAACTCAACCTTTGGTCCATATACGACATGGACGTGGTTTGCCGATGGAAAGAAGAATGCGGTACATCCTGATTCCAACATTAAATCTTTATCAATTTGGTTAACTTCTCCAACATCAATACGCATACGAGTAATACAGTTATCTACGTTACGAATATTTTGTTTTCCACCTAATGCTTGGATTAAAATTTCTGCGATTTCACCGTAGCGTTTTTCTTTAATTAAAGTATTTTTCAGATTACTAGATTCTTCACGACCAGGAGTTTTAATATCAAATTTAATAATTGCCCAGTAGAAAATAAAGTAAGTGACGACGGCTAAACAGCTACCGATAATAACAAGGAAGATCCAGTTAGTGTGTTCGTACAGCAGACCAAAGATAGTAAAATCAAAGACGGTTCCACGAATATAACCGATACCAACCTCAGCCAATGAAAGTAACACCGCACCAATACCGACAATAATGGCATAAATTAAATACAGTAATGGCGCAATGAATACGAAGGTAAATTCGAGTGGCTCTGTGACGTTACCAAGCATTGCCGTTAATACCATGGTGACAAGCATGGATTTCACTTCTGCGCGGTTTTCTTTCTTCGATGTTTTATATATAGCAAGAGCAATCGCAGGGAAGAGGAACAATGTAACCAACATTTGTTGCTGCGCCATAAAGCGAGTCAAACTTGGCATCATCGCCCAATATTCGCTATCCGGGCCTTGGTTAAATAGCACTTCAGTTAATGCAGGGACAACACCAACAAAGGTTTGGCCATCAATAATATAAGTACCACCCGCTTCAGTGAATCTAAACAAAACGTTCCATACATGGTGTAAACCAAATGGAATAAATAAACGTTCGCCTCCAGCCGTAAAAAATGGCCCCACTGGACTTAAAAATACCGCAGAGAGTTTCATTAAACCTTGAACTAATACTTCCCAAATAAACGGTAATAACGCTCCCACCCCAATCATTAAGCCTATCATAATAATAGAAACGGATTTTTTACCGGAAAAGAAAGCGAATGCGGTCGGTAACTCAAGGTTATAAAACTTATCGGTGGCCCAAGCGGCAATCAAACCAGTAATAATCCCTCCGGCAGCACTGATATTTAAAGTTTGTATACCAAGAACTTTAATTTGTCCCACTTGGCCCATCATTGCAGGGTCAGCAAGTTTACCGGTAAGGACTAACCAAATATTCATGGTGATGATCAGCGATAAGTAGCCGACTACCGAGGCAAAGACGGCAATTCCCTTATCTCGATGGCTCATCCCATAGGCCACACCCATTGCAAAGAGCAAGGGAATATTATCAAAAATAACACCTGCGATTGAACGAATACTGACAAGTAATGCATTAACCGTTTCATTTCCAAGAAAAGGAAAACGTGCAATCATATAAGTCTGCACTAATGCACCACTGATACCCAATATCATACCAATAGGGGCTAATACACCTATCGGAAGGAGTAATGTTCTCCCAAAGCGTTGAATAGATTCACCAAACTTTTTTCTGGCCATACTGTTTCCTTATGACTTCTATTATTAGAATTAAAGGCATACTAGCTTGGGGGGGTTATAAAAGAAATGATGTCACGGTTTTAAAAATTATCTTAGGTCATAATTAATGACCTAGGTCATTTTAATACAAAACTCATTGCCAAAAATAAAAATGAAAGACAGGTGAAATTTTTTTAGGAAGTAAAAAAGGAAGTTTAAAGTAGGTTTTCTAATTCATTGATAAGTAAATCAACTAAAATAAAAAAGCCAATTCTGGATTTGGTATCATCCCTTTTAGTATCAAAATTATCGGCAAAACAAAACAGAGTATTATCAGTATAAGTGGTTAATTCATTGGTATTAAAAGCGGTCATGCTAATAATATTCGCCCCTTTTAATTGCACAATTTTTGCTGTTTCAATAATTTTTTTTGTTCCACCAGATAGCGAGATAAAAATGACAGTGTCATCTTTGCTAACTAATCGAGTGAAAGAGTCAGATAAATTGTAGTCATTAATGAAAAAACAGTGTAGTCCTAACGCAAATAGCAAATGCTCAAGGTAATAACCAACCGCTTTGCTTGTTCCTCTTGCAACAATAAAAATATTTCTCGATTTATGTAGTATTTTAGCACAATCACTAATTTGCTCTTCATTAATTAACGTAAAGCTTTTATTAATATTTTTTTCGAGTTGTTTTTTATAAGATGACGGGATAATTTTTTCAGTTTTATTTTTTGTTAAAATATAATTATTAATCTGAAATTTAAGCTCTTTAAACCCACTAAACCCTAATTTTTGCGATAAATTAATGATAACTGTTTTAGAAACAAAGGTTTTAGCAACCAGCTCATTAATATTTAAGTAAGGGATATCCGTAATGTTATCAGTCAGGTATTTTAAAACTTTTTTTTCGCTAATGGTTAAATTATCGTAATTTTTTAAGAAATCCAACATATCCCCCCCTTAATCAGCCTAATTAACCCAGAAGTCATTCTTTTTATGATAATAAAGTCAATATAGGCAACCAATCGATTGATTATACGTTAAATGAGCAACCGATGTTGAATTTAAGAAGTGATTTTTGTGAAATGCGACAGTAATCGAGGAAAAATTGGTATCACAATAGGTTGTTTCCTTTGTGATACCTTTTATACAAATAATTCAGCTACTTCATCAGCACCATTACAAACACGGTACATTGAGTGTTCTCACTAGGGAGCTCGTCGTCAATCTGATGCTTTCTAGTACTGAATAGTAGAAGAAAGAATAACATGATAAACAAGCAAATAGCGCTTCCCTTGAGCGCTATTTGCCTTACAAAAAATCACTTAAATTTGAGTTGCTTCACAGCTTCATCAATATCAATTTCATCTTCCGAAAATGTTAAAGCAGTACCATGTAATGTGCTAATTTCTAATTTTTTCAAGGAGCGCATTTGGTCCGGTTTATCTGATTTAGGTTTAATGCTGTTCATCAATGCACCAATAGATAACACAGTATTTTCTTTATCAATACGTGTATCGGCAGGCACGTCCACCGAATAAACGCGATAAGATTTTATAGATGTAATCTTAATGCGCTCACCCGCAATATAAATATATTTGCTTTCAGGTATGACTTTGACTGCAAATGCAGACAACCCTTTATTATTTGTCGTCGGTTCGAAAGTGACTACAGCATTTTTTTTAATCAACTCAGGGTTGGCAACTTTAACCACATGAAAATAACGGTTATCGCCATTCTCATCTTTGATAAATCCAAAACCTTTATCTTCGAACCATGTTGTGATCGTTCCATTCATCGCCATTACCGCCTAATTAATCTTTTATTGATTCAGTTTTTACAACGCGCAGTATAGAGCACAATGCGTGTGCAGACTACGGCTTTACTTTTAGTCTGAGTGATAAATTTACGTGATGCAAGTAGCAAGCATTCGCCTGCATACTAAAAATTGGTTATTATCAACCGCTATTCTTTGTTGGAAAGGCTAATGACTGAAATCATCGACACCTTTATTGCGCCGCCCTGCCACGGTAAGATAGAAATTATCTACCAGGATGAACATCTTGCTCTTATTAATAAGCCGAGTGGCCTACTAAGCCTTTCTGGAAAAAACCCACAAAACTTAGATTCAGTGCATTACCGATTAGTACAAATCTTCCCTGAATGTACTCTTGTTCACCGACTCGATTTTGGCACTTCAGGATTAATGGTGATTGCACGTAATAAAGCAGTGAATGCCGCTCTGAGCCAACAATTTAGCCAGCGAACGGTAATTAAAGTATATCAAGCTCTACTTTGTGGTCACTTAACTGATGATGAGGGTATCATTGATGCTGCAATAGCAAGAGACCCAGCACTGTTTCCTCGCATGTCTCTTTGCGAAATTAATGGCAAACCTGCCCGCTCCCACTATCACGTGATTGAACGTCTGTATCACCCACTAGATAATGGCACATTGCTTCCAGTAACCCGAGTCCAATTAATTCCAGAAACGGGTCGAACGCATCAGCTTCGTATCCATTGCCAACAATTAGGTCACCCTATATTAGGCTGTGACCTATATGGGGGCCAAATACCAGAGCATGCATCTCGGCTCATGTTGCACGCCAGCGAACTGCATTTTGTTCATCCCATTAGCCAAGAAAGCGTTAATACTCGCTGTGCGAGCCCGTTTTAACGCCCAAGTAACCACTGTCTCATTTTATGACTGGTAAAATAAATTGCTCTGCCCTGTAAGTGCACATCGCTAGCCGTACTTCAATTTAAGTTATGACGAATATTACCACATCAGGTCGTCAGGGATCTTAAAGTCCGCGTACGGGTCATCTTCATCTTGTTCTTCTTGGCTGAGCGCATTATTGAGTACGATACTATCCGCATCCCTTTGGGTTATTTTATCCGCTACACTTGCAGGGATAATCACATACTCATTGTTATCACTATTCTCAATCGCTAAACGGGCAATCGCCAGACGACCGCTGATCAATTGTGTTTGTGTTATTTTATCTACAACAACTTGCTTGATCACATTGTTATCGGTGAAATTAAAACTAATATCTCCCTTTGAAATATCAACTTTATTCATCTCAATAAGTTGTTTAACTTGCGCTTTAAACTCTTTGGATTGCACCATTTGCTTATGCTGTTCGCTTAATTGCTTATCACGTTCAAGCTGTGCTTTTTTATTCTCTTCTACGGCTTCCCTTGCTTCACGCGCTTGAATGCGTGATTTTTTAGCCGTTCTTTGCACTTTAGCCATCTTCTTACTGGTGACTAATCCTGCTTTTAGCATTTGCTCTTGTAAGGTGAGTTTTGCCATCTTCGCCTCTAAATCTATCAGATAATTATGTGATTATACCTTTAGCCGCTGAGACCTGATAGGCTTTGAGCTTCATTGATAGAGAAATTATGTGATGTTATTTAAGAAAATATGCTAACGAGGATAATTCAAAATTCGGCGTGTTTAACTTATTTTGTCTAATCTAAAATGTGTTTATAAAAAACCATCAATATATTGTGATTTTTTATAGGCACGATTTACTCAGTAACCATAGAGAGCTGATGAGAAAAAATAGAGGCTTTCATCCACATAAAAACCTCTCTATTTCAATAACTACGGAGTGGACATAATAATGGTAGCTGCTGAACTAAACTGGCCTTCTATCAATTCATTTGGCGATAAATTAGGTTTTTTAACTAGCGTAAACATTAGTGTGTCTCTACCATGCCCATTTTCTATTTTTGAATCGAAATGCCCATTCATAGGGGAAACTCTTTGCCCTTGATGATAAATCTCAACACCTAATCCCGGCATAATAGGACCTTGACTACCAATATCTCCAGTTCTAACAAGTAAAGCGTCAGATGAAAAAGTCGAAGTTTCTCCGCTAATAATCATCTTTATTGGCGCTGTCAGATTATTATCTTCACAACTATAAGTGATTTCTGCGTTACGTTGAAAACGGCTTGCACTTCCCACTGTTGAAATACCCGATGCATTTACTGTTTCAAAATCAACAATGATGATTTGGTTATCATTGATATCACACGTACCCGTTCCAACAACTACATCATTACCTGCATAGAAATTCCATTTAAAATAAGCATGGTCAATATGCTGATTACTATTTACAAATGTCGCATATTTATGGAGATCTAACGTCATCAGCAAATCGCCTTTTCTTACCAAAACTGATGGCGTTGGTTTAACATTTACCTGTAAATATAATTTAATTTGTAAAGGTTCACTTGCTGTGGTTAAACGAAATACTTGAATTTCTTTACCGCTAAATGGTGCTAAATAGTAAGCACCACGCACGACCACTCCCGCTTTTAATTCTGGGTTATTCTTAAATGTGGGACCAAGGTCAGCACCAGTCACATTTAAATAATCAACATAAGCACTAGGGGCTTCATTACGGCAGGTCATAAAATCACTCACATCCGCAAATTCATTTATACGATTAGGTACAGCAAAAATATCATTATCTAGAGGAACATCATAAATACTTTGTGTTCCCCCACCAACTTCTTGTCCTCCATTAGTTTTACACTGGAAAGCAAAAATAGTCGGGGAAAATAATAAGGTTGCGAGAAGTAATATTAACATCTTCATTGTTACTGATACCTTAATCATAAATTAAACTAAAAATAGCGGTTGCAGTAAAATGGCCAAACGCAATACTTTTATTTTTTATTGCATCAGGTTCCCCTTGCACATTCGCATTAAAACTTAAAATATTCGTGCCATTCTCTAAATTGTATGCAGGCGTCGTACTATTAATAGGAATTTTTTTACCACTAAATTCTAAGATTTCAATTCCGATACCCGAAGCCATGCTGCCAGAATCTAATGCAAGAAGGCCTGGTAAATGGGTATTTTCGCTTCCTGTAAACTTAACGGTCACCGTTCTAAAGATACTATTATCACAGTCATCTAAATGAATATTAAAATTTTCAAGTGGTGTTTTTTGGTTAATATAGAGGTATTTATTAACAATAGTACCAAAGTCCACAATGATATTTTCATCACCAGGTCTTACTGTACAAGCTTCTGCGACAAGTTGTCCTCGTATCTTAATTTCACCGATTTGACCATTTTTTGCCTGACTCGGTAACGGAAAAAATAACAAACTTAATAGCATCGAGAGTATTATTTTTTTAAATTTATAAAAATTGAAATTTAAGTTATTCATATAAATACCTTCAATGCTATATCAGAAAATCTATTAAGATTATTCATACGTTATTTGAAAAGAAATAACACTTCGATAAGCTCCAGCCTGTAATTTTTCTGCGATTCTTACGGGAGCTACATAATAAGTTAAAATATTTTGCCCCGGAGAAATAAGCTCAGGTTCACTGTACTCACCAAAAGCAATTTCTTTTCCTTTAGGATTAGTTATCTGTAATCCAAGCCCATTAACACCTTCAACTCTCGCTATGTTCGGCCTAAAAGGGACAACTGGCGTGATAAACCTAATTTTCATACCTGGCTGAGAAAGACTCCATGTGACATTACCGGATTTATTGTTTCTCAATACCGTTGGGGTTTCGATACAATCCAATAACTCGATGTTTACCGGCGTCTTGTGGCCTTGGGCGCCAATTGTTTTTAATGATGCAGTTTCAATATTTCCTAAATCAACGGATTGAAATGCAGAATCCATCGATAAATGGCATGCACTCTCCGTTAATGAGCCATAAACGAAAATTTTACCATTTGCACCTTCAACATCCCAATTACCTGTTGTGTTATAAAAGGCATTATTTGAGGCCGCATATATCACAGCTGAATGAAATATGAGAGATAATCCAAAGAGTAAGGAAAAGCTTTTTTGATTAATCATCATTTTCCTCTCTATTTACTTTCAGGAACAACCTGACATGTATTTGCTTGACATTTAAATTGAAGTTTTGGCCGGCCACCATAGTCATTTATATAGGTCAATACCGGATTTGCCCCCACAGTAGAACTTGGAACTCCTAATTTTTCTTCACTAAATGGTGCAACCATAACTGCCTTAAAATTCTGATTTACCGGTGAATTTTTTCGCTCAGCCGCACCAATAATCGTGATATAAAAGGGAGTTGGGTTTTTAATGATATATTGGTCACCTTGCTTAATAAGCTGTGTTTTTTCTTGCCAAGGGTTATTCAGCATTTCTGTTTCGCTTAGCATGATACTTTTAGGACGATAAAATAATTTAATTTTGCTCTGTAACGCTAATTGCAAAACATTCGGTTTATCACTTTTTGGCGGGATCTCCCTTAAATTAAAGTAATAAACACTTTCTCTATCCTGAGGTAACTGACTAATTTCAGGAAGCGCCTCAATACGGACTTGGCTTGATTTTTCGGGTTCAACTCGCTGTACTGGCGGTAATACAGCAAACGGTGAAGTGATTTTTACCCCTTGAATATTTTCAATCCACCCTTGAGCCAAATAAGGTAGCTGGTTATTTTTATTAGTAATAGTAATTGAAACGCTTTTTTGATCGCCATTAAAAATAACTCGGGTTCTATCTAAAGCAATTGCCGAGAATGCGCTTCCGCTAACTAAACTGCTTAATAAAATAGTACTGATATATAAATTAGTTAATTTTTTCATAGCAATCACTCAGTTACAGATTATTATCTGCTTCATTACGTTTATTTGATAATGGTTTACAAGGAATAAATAATCCTTGGTTAATTGTTTCTAAATTTTCAGGAAAATTAATTTCACATTGTGCTTCACCACCCCAATGAATAATCATGACTTCATTTGGGTTGATACCACTAACATAGGCATATCCATTATCAGTGACTATTCCCGTTTCTTTTCCTTTCAAATTCGTGATCTGAGCGCCAAATGGCGGTGCAGAACCGTCAGACATACGCATTGAAAGCATCATCTTTTCACCAGACAACACATTAAATTTGCGATAGCCAATCGCGCCTTCTGTTAATGTCGCTTGAACAATAGAATCCGTTACCTCGGCATTATTCGGTAATGCATTTAAATCGACTTTAACTTTACTGCGGTAGTAGCTATTTAAATCAGGGACAACCACTTTACCAAATGCATTTGATGCAATAGGTATCCCTCGGTCTGATACGGGAATTTTAGCCACACCATCAGTGTCAATGAGCAAACGAGTTCCGCCAATATTTGAGACTCGATGAGCATCCGCACCATTTAAAGTCATGGTAAATCCGCCTTGTGCCCCTACCCCAAATGATGTGTAATTATTATGAATATAGCTGGCATTCGCAGTTAACTTAGTATTATCACCATAATGGGTAATATAGGTGCTTGCGGTTCCACCTTTGTTGGTCGAACCTGCACTGACTTGATAATTGGTTCTATCTGACAATTTGTCATAATAGGTTGCTCGATTAACAGTATCATCCCGTGTTGCTTGTAATGAATAACCAATATTTGCACCATTTCCCCAAGGCATTGAAGCTGAGATATACAGGCCATCATCATTTGTTTCGTTATATTTATTACGATAGGCCGATAACGAAATATTAATATTCTTCAGGCTTCCCCAATCTAAGGTTTTTGTCACCATTAAATTGTAGCGATTACTTTCTGGCTTATCCCAATAGGTTTGGTGCGAGTAGTTTAAATAAGCTGTAATTCTCGATTCTCTAAAGTTTTTATTTAAAGAGATCACATACATTTCTTTATTACTACCTTGACGCTCACCTGAATCTTTAGCCGTTAAAAAATCGGTTACAGTCATAAAACTGCGTTCTGAGAATCGGTAACCTGCGAACTGAACTTGGCTATCATAGTCATCAAAACGTTTTGAATAGTTTATTCGATAAGAATTACCTGTGAGTTTTTTATCATTAGGAATATTTGCAATAGAATGCGTAATATCGAAAGATAAGGCACCAAATGCCAATAAGTCACGACCGACACCCACGTTGAATGCATTATAGTCTTGGCTATTTAATGAACCAGCAAGCAATGACCAACCATTAGTGACACCCCACGACATTTCACCACTCGCAAATGTATCTCCATTGACATGATGATCCATATCCGTTGGGCGACCCATCGCTAGTTTATATCGAATACTACCTGGTCGAGTTAAATAAGGGATATTGGCTGTTTCAACCTGATATTCTTGAACCGAACCATCCTGCTCTTCGATTCGAACATCCAGTTTTCCCGTCGTCGCATCACTTAAATTTTGAATACGGAAAGGACCCGCGGCGACTTGTTCTTGATAAATAATTCGCCCTTGTTGGCTAACAATCACCGTCGCATTTGTCGTAGCAACACCTGTTATTTCAGGTGCATACCCACGTAAATTAGGTGGTAACATTAAGATATCAGAGCGTAAGCCAACACCTGTAAATCGAAAACTATCGAATAAATCGGTGTTAAAATAGTCCTCACCCAAGGTCAATTTCGCTTTAATACTGGTTAACGCTTTATAGGCGTATAGTCGGCTCCATTGAAAGTCATGCTCATTTTTACTATTCGAGCCAGTTTCTCGTTGAGCACGCCCCTGCCAATCTCCCCTAAAGCGCCATGCACCAAGGTTCACACCTGCGACACCATTTGCTGTCACATTATAGTTGCTATTGTTATCATGAGGCTTATTCGCTCTTGCGTTTATATTGTAGTCTAAAATAGCCCCTGAAATTCCTTCATCCCACAAAGAAGGCGGATCCCAGTTAGCTGTTCTATATTCAAGGTAGGCTTGAGGTATACTCAGATACAACGTAGAGTCAGATAAATCCCCTCGAGCTTGAAAGCCAGGCAAACTGCGTAAATCAAGACACTCATTATTATGCCACCACGTAATTTGCTTCAACGAACTAGCTGTTAATCCTAGCTGCTGGACTTGTTCTGGTGTGATACAAACGAGGCTATCTTCAGGGTCGTTTTCTGGCGCATAGAATGAAAACCGTTGCTCAGGTAAAGTTTCTTTATTTACTTGTACTTTGAGGGGATAAATACCAGGCATAATATAGCCTGCACGTGAGAATTGCTTAATATCAATGTTTTTTTTGTCTTCTAAATCAAATAATGCCGTATTAAATTGTATGGTATCGGCAGCATATAACTGAGCGGATAATGATCCAAATGTAATCATTATCGTTGTCGTTATTATATTTATTTTGTGTTGTTTAAAAAACATAAAAAACATCCCTAAAACACCAATATAATTTCTTAGAATTAATAATAATCGACCTTGAACCTTAATAAGGTTTGGTAATTACCCGCTTTAACAGGATGATAATTGGTGACTAATTGCATTTGATATTTCAGGATCATTGTCCCTGGCGTAATTCCTAATGCGGGTAATGGCTTTCCTGGTGTAATGGAATATCCCGATATATCATGCAATGCCAATTGCACTCCTTTTGCTTCACCCGAGAGTGTGAAAAAATCACCTTCTGATGGACCATCAAAAGTGACTTCGAGTGAATTCCATTCGTTATTATCTTTCGAATATTTTTCCCAACGACAATCAATGAGCTTAATATTGAATTCTTTTATGGGGCCTTTCCCAACTTCACGAATATAGCTTGTTGGAAGCACCCCCATATTAATGGTCTGATCCCTAGACCCAATATCTATTGCGCAGGCAGTATCGACTATTTCGCCATTCATCGTGACTTTTCCCCATCCATGAGATGATGCAGCCATTTGTGGCGAAAGAAATAATGTTAGAAGAAATAGAGAAGATACTTTTCTTCGCAAATAGATAAATCCTTTCACTTTAACCTCTGACTTAATTTGGTGATTAGTAGAGGAACACAAAGGTATTCCTCTTAAACTAATCAATTAGTTATAAGTTAAGGTAAAGTTAGTTACGCCTTCGAATTTACCTAATGGAATTTTATCAACCGCAACGTTTGCACCTTGTACATAAGCGCTATAACGCAATGTATTATCACCCGCTTGTAATTGGTGTTCTTGAGCTGTTGCAACTCCCATATTTAACGCTGCACCATTAGTATCCGTTAATTGAATACCCACGTTGCCAGCAATAGTTGGGTCTGTTGCATCTAAGCCTGTTACACCGAGTAATTTAGAGTTGAAAGCAGCGCTAGCACCAGAGAATGTGATACTCACTTTATCGTTGTACACTTTATCATCTGCATCTTTCGGGAATACACAGTCTTCCAATTCAATATTGAATTGCTTCGCGCTAGAAGTACCACCATTCGCTAAAACAGAGTTAGCGATTTGGCCTAACCATACTGTTTGGTCAATAGAATCTGAACTAATTGAGCAAGGTGCATCAATGATTTCACCTTTAAATGTGACTTTACCATGCCCTTGATCAGCAAGTGCTGGAGATGCAATAGCGGCAGAAACTAGCGCGGCTAAAAATACTTTTTTCATTTGAACCTCATTTATATATAACAACGTGATGATTACCCAACATGATGTAGGGCATAGTTAGAATTTATTATTTTTAAAATAACTATTTGCTGTATAAAGAATTTAAAATAATTTCTGTTTGTCGATTAAAAATATAATGGTAGTTATCCTTTTCATCGGATAAGCATTCACTATTATGAATAAATGAATTAGCACTAGGATTTTTTTCATTTATTTTCAATGATACACTTTCAAAAAATGCACTCGGGCTAATTTCTAGATAAAATAAAATTGAAAATAGCATTCCACAATTAATGCTACATATTCCTCTTTCATAACGAGATATTTGTTGTTGTGATATCTTTAATTTTTTAGCTAGATCACTACCACTAAGCCCTTTCTCTTTTCTAAGATGCGATAATTCCATGCCAATTTGTTCAGTTAGTATTTTCTGAAAGCTATCTATACTGGTCTTTAATTTATTACTTTTCATATCTCACCAATTAAAGCCTTGTGTAATGTGGCAAAACAATCAGAACCGCTTATAAAGTGAACAATTTATTTTTTGAAATGCAAAAAAAACGCAACAAAATAAATCAAAATGTTGCGTTAAATAAGTTTTAGGTAAATTGTTTTATATATAAGAATCGTCAGAATTAAAATCTTTAATTTATAAATAAAAATGGTAAAACTAGATAATTTAACTAGCTAGTTTTATTGCAAATAAAATCATGAATGATAACTTTTTGTTGTTAATGACAAATTTTTACATTAATTAATAATTACCTCTAAAATGCATTGCAGTAACAGAGTTTTATGCTGTTTGATTTTAGTTAGTCTGATAATTATACTTATTAGGTAATTTGAACATTTTGATTTATTATGTTGCATTATAGATTGATTTTTATAGATATTTTATTTATCCAATTGATTATCATTGATAATTGATTAATTTTTTTGTTATATATTATATTGCTGTATTTTACAGCGGAAATTAAAAGTTTTTAACTTACAAAAACCAAAAACATGAATTTATCATCTAAATAATTTCACTTACATCCTACCATTTCACAGAGTGGCTTTATTTAGCAATCAAAAATGGACTATTATTGTAAAAAAATGATTAAAATATGATAACAATTAGTTAACAACGAAAGTGATTTGCTGTCACTCTTAATTGGAGTAATTAAATCATGATAATTCAAAAAAAAAGAATAAATAAAATTATTAACTAATTTTATTTTTAAAGGCTGTGAAATAAATTAGTTGAGTATGTTGTTTGTGGCTTTCAAAATAATTATTGCCCTTAATATGCACAAGAATACCTCAGTTTTATCAAATCAATTACCTAAATAACTGAGGTATTCTTGGTGTTTAGTTCATATTATTATGTTTAGTGCTAGCCTTATGTTGATACAAGTCATTAAATTGCTTATTGATTCAACCAAATACCACTAAACCTTTTTTCATTACTCGCAGTATAAATTACAGTATGAGCGATATTTCGATGCCCTAAATAATCTTGAATTAATCGTGTATCCCGGCCCAAATCAGCTAATGCATAGCCGCATGCATGCCTTAGCATATGAGGATGAAGCTTTACAGGAAGCCCAGCTATTTTTCCATACTGCTCAAATAAACGATAAATTTGATAACGAGAAATTTGGCTTCCCTTTTGTGAAATAAATAAACAATCTGATCCCGCTGTTTTCCAAGAATCTCTTTCAGCTAGCCATTTTTCAATCGCATTAAACTCTTCGGGAATTATAGGCTGTACGGTAGACAGCCCTCCTTTTAGTCTCCTAATAAATATCACTTTCTGCACTAAATCAATATCAGCCATTGTGATATGAGTGAGCTCGCTAACTCTTAACCCATGCAAAAAGCTCATTAATAACAAGCAATAATCGCGATTAGGATAGCGACCTTGCTTTGTAGCATCCAATAAAGAATTCACCTCTGTACGTGTAATAAATTTACGTTTAGTCATTATGATCTCATCTATACCTCGTTATATTTTGCTATATACCAACGATAAATTAACTAAAAATAATAATTTTTCAGAAAATTAAATATAATATGTCAGAAAGGTCAGTGATGATACCGAAATGCAAGCACTTAATCATGATATCACTAAGGCATAAAAAAACAGAATTGTGAGTGGTTGAGTGATAAGTTGATTTATAAGGTAATTATGTTGTTTTCATTGCATGAATGATGAGCGATAAAGGCGTCCTCACATGGGGTGTTAGTCTATATCCCTTTTCACCCTCTAATACGAAATAGTGTATACTTGCCGACAAGAAATTTATTCACGGTTAATTAAATAATGAAAGAAATTGAAAAAACACAAATTAAGCTTCTTAGCGACCGCTTAGACCTTATTCGTCACCAGATGGCAAGTATGCAACTGACGAGCGATGCAGAAAAATACGCAGAACTCGAAAAAGAAAAAGTGACGTTGGAAACTGAAGTTACTCGCCTGAAAGCAGTGCGTAACCAAAAGCTCAGCAAAGAAGCACAGAAGTTAGTCGATATGCCATTCAAACGCCCAATCACTAAGAAAGAACAAGCCGATCTTGGCAAGCTGAAGAAGTCCGTGCGAGGTTTGATAATTGTCCATCCAATGACAGCATTAGGCCGCGAAATGGAACTGGATGTTATGACTGGTTTCTCTAAGGCTGATTTTTAGTTAGGGAATCAACCTAACTAAAACCTGTAATGACTCACTAATACTAAAAGGTTCTTAGTACACTTTTCGTGGTTATGAACCGTTAGTGAGTATGAGTTCCCTCTTGTTTACTACGACCACCTCAGGTACTAAGCTAATTTTAGCAATTTAACTAAAAATAGTGATTCTACTATTTTTCTACTTTCCTATTTTCAGTAAATCTTTCAGCGCCGCGATATTCGCTCTCGCTCCTTCCGCTTCTTTTAACCGACGACGTTTTTGAGCAAAAATATCAAATTGAAGTGGCTTAATAAATTTGGCCACCTGAATAGAGGTGATATGCTCACCTCATAACAATAAAGATGCCTTAATGAAAAAACGCAATTTCAGTGCAGAATTTAAACACGAATCCGCCCAGCTGGTTGTGGATCAGAACTATACGATTGCTGATGCAGCTAAAGCGATGAATATTGGTCTTCCCACCATGACTCGATGGGTAAAACAGTTACGAGACGAGCGGGCGGGAAAAACGCCAAAGGCACCCCCATCACGCCCGAGCAAATTGAAATACGTGAATTAAAGAAAAAACTTCAACGTATTGAAATGGAAAACGAAATATTAAAAAAGGCTACCGCGCTCTTGATGTCAGACTCCCTGAACAATTTACGTTAATTGGGAAGCTCAGGAGCCCCACCACCTTAGTCATGGCTCAGCAGGCGCAAGGAGTATCGCTATAATGGCAACATACAGGGGCTTGCCGGTAGGCTCATGAAAAAACTCGGACTTGTAAGCTGTCAGCAACCGAGGCACCGCTATAAACGCAGTAGACAAGAACATATTGTTATACCGAATCATCTTGAACGTCAGTTTGCGGTCGCTGAGCCCAATCAGGTGTGGTATGGCGACGTGACTTATATCTGGACAGGAAAACGTTGGGCATATCTCGCTGTTGTACTCGACTTGTTCGCTCGAAAACCCATTGGATGGGCTATTTCGTTTTTGCCTAATAGTCGGTTGACAATCAAAGCACTGGAAATGGCTTGGGAAAGACGAGGATATCCAACGAATGTCATGTTCCACAGCGATCAGGGTAGCCACTATACCAGTAGACAGTTCCGGCAGTTACTATGGCGTTATCGGATAACACAGAGTATGAGCCGACGCAGAAACTGTTGGGATAACAGCCCGATGGAGCGTTTTTTCAGAAGCCTAAAAACGAGTGGGTACCGGTAACAGGCTACATAAGCTTTAGTGATGCAGTTCATAGCATAACGGATTATATTGTCGGATATTACAGCACACTCAAACCTCACGAATATAACGGCGGGTTACCCCCAAACGAATCTGAAAAAAGATATTGGGAAAACTCTAAAGCGGTGGCCAGTTTTGCGTCTCAATTACCAATGAAAATTACTTCCGGTACACAACAGAGTTCAGGGACTGTGTATCGTACCGTTAACATCACAAGCACGGTGGATAAACTCACGATTAATACTGTGCAAGTCAATCGGGGACAATGCTGAGATAGTGTTGGTAACCCCGTTCGTCCTTACGCATTGCCATTTGGTAAAACACAAACATACCGTTATATGATTTATAACGGTATGAGTAGGACGAATTTCAATTGTGACATTATCGAGATTGTCATTAAAACCAATCAAGGCGATTGGACCGTTAAACCTTGATTTCTTAATCGGTTATAACGTCATTTTATTTTCTTCATAACGCGTTACGAGCTATTAGTCAATCACTTCAAAAACACTTACCACCGCTATCGATGCTTTTTATTGCGTCGTTAGCGACCTCATCATCAGAACGATCCATTTTATTTTTATCCGTTTTTGAACACACCCATTGCGGGTCATCCTCACTGTCTTTGAATGTTTTTACGTCGAAATAATAGTTCTAACTCAACGTTATCATTCAGTTCGTAAAAAAAGATCACGAGATGTTACTTAATTAAGGTGTGCGCTGTACGAGTTGAATTTACTGAGTGTCGTGAATAAGGGTAAGTCGTACGCAGATAAATAACCAGCTCTTCTATGTATTTTGCAACGCGTCTTGTTGAATTTTCAAGACAGGGAGTGTGTCCTAAGTCCATTAAATGAGGACGCACTCCCACGGGTTTAAAAGTGAAGTCTAATCATGGCTAAACACACAGATTGAAAAATTGAGAAGATAGCCAAGCGCTAACTATTAAGCCCCATGAAAGTCAGTTAGCAATATACACGTTAGCGTAAATGGCTCGACTAAAATACATTCATTACTTAATCCCAATTAATATTAATTGTGGCTTGTGCATTACCACGGCCGAGTAAACTAGCCCCATTGGAACACAGTGACCAGGTCATCGGCACTTTAGTTATACCGTTTTGTACGCCTTTAATCGTCTTCGTGCCACTCGTTCCATTAAAACCAACCTCATTGACGGTATCTGGAGCACAAGAACCACTGGCATTAATGTATCGACCTCTGATATACCCCATCACTTGACTATCACTGTTTGTCACACTTAAACGCCCCCAATAATTGCCTTCAGGAAATTGGCCAGAAAAAGCAAGGGTCATATCAGCGACCGCATCAACCGTATCTGAGGCACAATTAATTTCTAAATCTTTAGACTGTGTAGCCAAGAGTTGATCTGCTGACTTCCCAGTAATATTAACGGTTCCAAAATCAATTGAGGTTGGTGAGACGATTTGACACGCCAAAGGTCGCCTCACCGTAATTGAACTCCCTTGTAAAGTAGATGCGGTGTATTGAACGGTACCACTATCATTTATTAATCCTTGCCCTATAAATAGCTTTGGTATTGTGTACGTTCCCGCTGCGGCGGTCGATGAAGCGTAAACGCCCCAGCTGACTGAGCCCGTCGAGGTCCCCGAACCGCCTTCGATTCGAACCCACCGGTATGGCTCACCAATGTCTTGTAAAATACTGCACCAAAGAGTAGGATTGGACTTTGTCCCAACATTATTTCTCAGTCCTTTACCGTTGGTACTCACACTCGAGTTGTATTTTTTGATATCAGTCTCATTGCCAGTAACACTGTTCGCAAAGCCGCCGGAAGCCGTGACATTTAAATTCATCGGCACTAAAATAACCCCTTCAGCTATTTTTATACCATAGTACCCATCGAGTGACACAACAGGATAAATAGAATAGGTATCAGTACTCCACTTATTTACGGTACCAGAGCACAAACCTGTTGAATCGACTGATCCAGTAAACCCCACCATATTTGGACCAGCGCTTTCATATTTAGCAAAATTTTTTGCTGGTATAGATGTCGTCCAAGTATCGCCCACGTCTAATGGCTGAAAAGCCCCCGCCTTGACGGTGTAGGTTGCTGCCGAACTCACAGAAATATGCAAGCAAGATGTTAAAAACAATACGTGACAGAAAAAAGAAAAGAAAAAATTACGTGCACTTTTCATCGGATATACTCTTATAAAAACAATAATATTTAGGGCGATGACTGATAAAAGCCGCTCACACTCAATGGGCAGATTTATCTTATTCACAACGGTAAGTTGCTTTACGTATCGGGTTGTCTGGCGTTATCTTTAATGAACCCAATTCGAACCTTACGCGGCATTGACGATCGGGTTCATTCCCCCACTTGACAAGGAGTTCACCTTTTTCAGGTAACCCCGCTAAATAAACCTGTCCACCGTCACTCACAATGCCATTAATCGCCGTCTCTTCTGACGGATTATCAGTAATAAGGGTGGCAATCGCCCCAAAAGGCAGCGGTTGGTGATCCGATTGTTGAAGATTCATCAAGACTTGATAGCCTGCGTGGGTAGCAATGTCGACTTTGATGACCGCGCCTTTGGTCGGATAAACGTTAGCATTAGAATAGGTGACATCCACATCGTCTGGGAGCGTTGTCGGATCAATGCCGACACTATTTTGCATGTAGTTTGATAAATACGGAACCACGGCATAACCTTGCCAATCGACCTTATCATAACCGTTCATTAAGCGAGTTCCTGAAGCCTCGGGGGCATAGATCAGCGCGACGGAATCACCGAGCGAGCTCGAAAAGGTGATACCGCCGGAATGCGCTAATAGACCGCCACTCGCATTCATATTGACTGCTCGCGTCTCATTACTATAGCTATACCCACCGCTCAGCGAGCCTTTGCTCCCTTGATACCCGATGTTGGCATTACTCACCGCGGTTTGATTTTGATTTCCCCAACTCTGAGCGAAGCTATATGACATTGCACTGTCCAATGTATTCCCACTGATCCCCATTTGATTAGTGGTCCGGCCTTGGTTATCATGGGTTGTGGTGGCCGTCGCATAAAGCGACGCTAACCCGTCATCATGCCCAAAAATCCGAAAAGGAATACTGATATTCAGGCTAACCTGGCGATTTTCGGGCCAACGCCCCCGCGTATCTTTTATTCTATCGATGTTATAATTAAGGCCAAAACTGATCCCCTTTGCTGTGCCACTATAGCCAAAAGACAACCCAGTTAACGTTTTGCTATTTCCCCAATAATCATCCCGATTAGCACGAAAACGCAATGTTCCATATTCGCCTAGTTGCTGGCTCAGTTGGGTTTGAAAGCTGCTACGCCGGCGTTGTAATGTCCAAGGATTAAGCCCTGAATCGAGACTATAACCTTGACTATTAAATTCACTAAAATTATAAAAGTGTTCCGTAGAATAACGTAACGCCGTCAAGTCGACCGAAGTACCGGTGGCCATCAAACTTTTAGAATACCGTAAACGGTAGGATTGCCCTGTCCTTTGGCGAGTCTCATCGGCGTTGACAGATAACCTTGCAATAGAATGGGTCATGTCTGCAGAGATTGCGCCAAAGGTACCAAGAGACACGCCCGCTCCCCCGTTAACGGCTTGATAATCGGGAGCGAGTAATGCACCACCAAATCCAGTGATCCCATTTTTCAACCCGTACATCAACGTGCCTAATATAAAATTAGAGTGACGAGATCCTTGTGTTAATGCCCCGTTATAACGTCCCGCCGTTAACTCATATTTCCATCCGCCAGGGCGTAACATGGAGGGTAATGCGGTATACGGCACAGTAAAACGTCGCTCTGTGCCGTTAGACTCTGTCACTAAAACATCATAGTCACCAGATAACCCTGCTTGCTGAATGTCATTGATATAGAAAGGGCCCGGGGCGACATAGGTTTCATAAATAACATTACCATTTTGTCGTATCGTGACTCGCGCATTCGTATTGGCAATACCGCTAATGCTAGGGGCATATCCCCGTAATTGACTGGGTAACATTTGTTCGTCTGACTGTAATGTGATGCCCTTAAATTGAACACTATCAAACACTTCCCCCCCAGTACTCGCTTCGCCCATCAATAAAGTAGAACGTAATCGACGAATATCTCTAAATAAATAGGTATCCGAAAAGCGCGTCTGTTGTTCAACACGGTTAGCGTTATTATCTGTCCCGTTATTTTTTGTTCGAGTATACGTCGCAGTACTGCGTAAACGCCAAGACGCTAGGTTTATCCCCCCTCGAACAGACGCAAATATGTTATCTGACTGCGTGGTACTGCCGTTTGATGGCGAATTTCGATTTCGACCTGCACTGATGTTATAGTTTAATAATAATGCGGGGATACCATTATCCCATAAGGTTGGATTATCGCCTCTTATATACTCGGGATCCATGGCGACTTGAGGGACACTAATATCAAGGCGTAAACGCGCCAAATCTAAGGTTGACGTGGCATAAGGGATATACGCCGATACGTTATTTAATGGGGTATCTTGGGATAATGACTTAAGCTCGGGCAGATTGGCAACATTAACGCCCCATGCCTTGAGTAATTTAGGGGTTAACAAAGGTGAAATTCTGTCTTGGCTATTACGTTCAAAGGTGAGATCAAATTGCCCCATATCTTGGTTATTAACGAACACCGAGACCGTATAATTCCCTTCAGCAATGCTGCCCTCTTTCTCAAAAACGGACAAATCGACAGCGTCATGCTCACCACTGATACTCAAAAAGCTGGGGTCAAAATAGTCGTCAGCGAAAACCCAAGAAGAGACGCCCAGCGTAGCCCCCGAACTTAACGTACAAAAATAGAAAAAAAGTGGTAATCTCGGCATCCTCGTTACCATCATAAGGTCTCTTCGCTTTATCCCTTGCATACATCAATTCTCATCATCAAAACAGAAATACGGGAAATGAACCGCCAATATCCCGATAGAAACCATCAGGGGTCACCGTGCCTTTAAGGACAGCGGCTGCTTATATTCCTGGCTCTTCACGCCTTCATCGGTAATCATTCGCCAAGTCACCACGCCCATTTTACCTGTCGTGATTGACGTCTCATAATCTCGAGAAGAGAAAGGCGCCAGCATATTAGCGGTTGTGAGCAAAACCGGTATGCCATCAATATCCACATCACTGACCGTAATGTAATACGGTGTCGGGTTGTCGATACGAAGTACGCTGTGCTCAAAAGAAAATTGCAGTCCCTTTGCTTGGGCGTCTATATCCATATTCAATAGATGGTCGGGGCGATAAAATAATTTAAGATTATTTTGCAGCGCTAAAATAACTTGAGCACTCCCGCTGTCCATTTTTCCTGCTCTACTTGGCGATTGGCTTGGAATGGCTTTTAATGCCAACATAAAAACAGACTCCTTATCTGAGGATAAGTGACTATCAATCAGCCGAATTCGTAGCGTCATTTGCTCTTTGGGATTAACTCTCACCAGTGGCGGAAGAACAATAAAAGGAGAAGAAACCGCTGATTTTTCTGTCATCTGGTGCGCCTTGTCTAAGGATCCATCCCCCCCATTCGACCAAGGTAGTACTCGAGACTGCAAGAGATACACGTTTGACGTGTTATTCGTAACAGTAAAAGAGATCCCTTTTTTTGCATTGCCCGTGTAAATCACCCGCGTACTTTGTAATGCAATACCAGCTTGATTATCCAATTCGTTAGCCTGGGCCGTCATACCACTCAATAGGCATCCCCATAAAAGACCACACCAGATAATTGTCACACCGCGACATAGGCTCATTGCGTTACTGTATTTGTCCATGTAAACCTCTGACTAAGACCACCAAAATCGTTGATGACTGACCATGAAACCTGTTTAATGATAACTTGGGGGGCGTTATAATATTGCGTTGAGAAGGGGGCCAGCATGGCACCTTGTTCTCGAATACTTATCGGTTGGTCATTAACGAAAAGTTCCGCTAACGTCAGGTAATACGGTGTCGGATTTGTAATCTGTAATTGATTTTTACCTTGCTTAACGGTTAATTTTTCTGGCGCAAGGGAAACTGGCATGTCTAACCCTGTCGGCCGATAAAATAATTTGATCACCGTACGTATACCAAACGATACCTGAGTGGTTGTTATCTCGGGGCTTTCTGCCGATTCAGCGGAGGGTTTTACCGACGGGATCGCCAAAAAACTCAAATAAAAAAGAGATTCGCGATCTTTTGCTAAGGTTGACGTATCATTGCGGTTAATTAGCACCGCATTATTACTGTTTTTTTCAAGACGAAATAACGGGGGCGTGACCATAAAAGGGAGACGGTCTGTTGATCTCGCGAGCCCATCGGGGGTCGATAGAACACGACTATCGATAAGGTAAACTTGATCACTTTGGTTATTAATAAGCACTTTCTTGCTTTTAGCGTTTTGTTCAAACACGACGCGGGTTTGGCTCAGGCTTATTCCGCCCTCCGCTAACCCCACTTTAATACTGGCAAAAAAAAGGGAAATAAAGCCAGCGACGATAGCCACCTTAAGTGTGGAATATTGATTGAGCATATTTATGTCCTTAGTCATAGAGAAATGTGAACGTCACTGTGGCAGAAAATTTACCGCCTTGACGTGCCCCATAGACACAATTACCACAGCGTAATACGGCAAAAATGGGGATCGAGGTATCAATAGTGGCAAGTTGCTTTTCTGTCGACCAATTCTCATTGGCTGAAATGGTACCGTTGTATCCTAAATTGTTGTTTTGTTTAAATGACGTATTGCCGTCTGTTTTTAGGTAGACACCGTACCCATCGGAATCCCCAGAGCCTAATTGATTCGATCGAAATAATGTTGAGCCAAACGCCGTCGTTTTATCCCCCGTCACTTTAATTTTGGGGATAAGCCCCCACCCGCTGCAATTACTCAACATAATATTAAAAGAGGCCGATGTTTTAGGGGTTCCCGCTTCTGTTGCGGCTTCAATCTCGGAAGGTAATAGTGGGTTTCCATTGTTAAATTGAATAGTTGGCGGAACACTGATACCACACCCGCCTCCAGCAAATAGGGTTGTAAAATTTAATACACTGCTTGCTGTACCCGCGAATAACGCTGGGGAGGATACGCTGATAGCCCCGCCAAGACAGAAGGCTAAATACATCGAATGTGCTGTTTTCATTTTTTATCGTTATCCTGCCGCTAAATATCCTACTCAAATATCACATTTAACATTAATGAGGCTTGAAAACGCCCAGCGATAATCGTTGACTGAAAAGGCCCAACCATGCCCACCCAGAGGGTTGATTCGCTCTGGTATTGGTTATCCGGCGTTAACGAATTCAGTGAAACGACTGTCGTGGTATTACCGATAGCAACATCCGGGCGGTAAAAATCGGCCAAAGAGATGGGTTTTCCATCGGTAGTTTGACGGACCATAAAGCCAATCCCGTTGATTTTCTCATCTAAGAAAATCACCTTATAACTATCGGTAGGATAAGGCGTCACACCTTGCAATGTTAATTTAGGTTGAAGAATTTGAGTTTCATTAACACAGGCTAACCTGACCATTAAAGGCTGGATCTCATAGGTTTGTACGGTCCCTTTTAACTGATTCGCTTGAAGGGGTTTAAATCGCAATAATGTTTGGGGAAGTGTAATCTCACACCCAACACCTTTATTGGCGATCACCGCCTCCATCAAAACACTTGGGTTTGTTGTTGAGGCAAATGCATTGGCGATGAAAATTCCCAGAACAATCGCGCCATATTTCAGAAAAAACAGTCGCATTACTCACCTCATTCATACTGGAAATCAAACGTCACGCTAGCATTCAACTTACCTCCAACGCGATCCGCTGCGGTGCAATTAGCACAAGTCAATGCCGCACTGAGTGGCAATGTTCCATTGATGGTTGCTAAATTGGTATTGACGTTCCAACTTTTAACGGCTGAGATTTGTTTGTTTGTGGCTAAGTTTGAGTTTGCTTGGAATGTCGTATTCCCTGCGGTTGATAATAAAATACCGTATCCCACCGCAGTTGATCCTGAATCTAAAAATAAATCTTGACCGTAAGTGGAGTTGACATTCCCACTCACGATAATTTTGGGGGTGACTTTTATACCTTTACAGTTAGCAAGTATTAAATTGAATGTTTGCTTGGTAACATCGGCTTTTGCTTCAATTTGGCTGGGTAAAATAGCTTGGCCGTTATTAAACGTTATCGTCGGTGTCACTGTAATTTCACAAGCACCTTCGTAAGCTATTTGTGCACTGAAATTTACGGTTGCGGCTGACGCGCTCCCCAAGAAGCTCATCAGATAAACCCCTGTCCCAAGGCCTGTTCTCACTAATCTATTGAATATTTGCATAAAATTTTTCCACCCCGCCATGATCATTAATTGCTTGCCATGTAATCTTGTTCGCCGTATTCACATTCGGATAAACCACTGACCCAAACGGGGGGATCATGGTATTTTGAGCCTCAAGACTCAGATGGATATTATTTTCCCCCACATGCAAAGACGACAATGTGATAAAGTAAGGGCTTGGATTACTGACTGTTAACGACTGACCTTGTCGTGAAAATTTTAATGACGACATGGCCTGCTGTTGACTGATTTCAAAATTTTTCGGTCGATAAAATAATTTAATAATACTGCCCGTCGAGACAACAACGGCACTCTGTGAGTCTGACTGAGACGGTTCATTCCCAGGGTGCCGAGCAGGCAAAGCCATCACTCGGAGATAAAAGAGTGACTCTTTGTCATGCGGCAATATTTGATCGCCCGTCTTAATAATACGAAGTTGGTTTGTCGCCCCAATTTCTAAACGAAATAATGATGGCGAGACGGAAAAAGGCGTTTGTGTATTGTTCCCCTTAATATCGTCTAAAACCTGTGCTTTAACCAAATAAGGGACGGTTGATTGCTGGCTACTGGTAACCCCAATGGTTTGCCCTTTATCCGTATTAGAAAAAATAAGTCGCGTACTATCCAATGAAATTCCAGCAAAGACACTTGCGCAAAAGAAATAGACACCGACAAAACTGATGTTGATGAAACGAAAAAAAACCATTCGCGTGACCCATTAACGGATTAATAGAACAGATAGAACGGATGTGTTCTATCTGCCTGTTTATTTTTTTGAAAATTAGTTAACGATATAAGCCACTAAAATAGGGGCGGTGTACGCGCCACCTATAGGGGATTCAGTGGTGGATGCCATACCCACTTTAAACGTGTATTGTCCCGTGGTATCTTCTTTACCTAAATTAACAGCGACACCTTGTCCATTTTTAACAATGGTTGAGCCATCACTTTGAGTCACCATAAAACCGACCGTATTGGCATCATTATTAACAAAAATATTTTGGTCATTATTTTTGACGGATGTCATTCCTTGAACAATTAACGTGCCGGTTTCACCCGCCGTACATCCTGTTAAAGAAACGGGCATATCCGTAGAGCCGACTTTTTGGTTAATTTTACCTTTAAAGTCTTCCCCTTTAAAAACTCCCATATTAAGAGTTGACTTACCACCATTGACAATCAGATTACAGGTGCTGTTTGTTATTGCGCCTTGTAATGTCACCTCGGCACTTGTGGCGGCATTCGCAACAACAGCAGAACTCAAACCCAGGGTTAATAACGTTGCTGCGACGATTTTCATATTCATACAATGATTTCCTTTATAGAAAATAAGTTTAAAATTAACGTGTTGCATCCTTGTGCCTTTACCATTTTATTTCGGTTAGGGCTAATGAGTGCTAGCAAATGGGCCTATGCCAACCTTTCGATTTATAGCCCCAAAATCAACCATTCCTGCACTCAGTGAGTGCGGCTCGACTGGATAATTTTGGGGTCACAATTCATCCATACAGAAAGCAGTCACATAAGGTGATGCCCTCATTCTCGGTGATGACGCGCCCTTAATCCCCAGGCCGCGTCTCCCTATATCAACATGCCTATACATTTAGTAAGCGGTTAACGAAAGACGCTAGAAACGTCCTTTACCAATTCAGCCTCATTCTGTTGAGACAGCGGAATAATCACATCCTGAATAAAGCACTCCCACGACACCGATAAAATAGACAAAATTTGGTTGAGCTGGTGAAGATTGATGGACGTAACACCACGCTCATAACGTGAAACATGTTGCTGACTAATTTTTAATTGCACCCCAAGTGCTTTCCCTGAAAAACCTCGGTTCACTCGCTTATTACGAATAAATTTACCCGTAGCCACGTTCAGCCGCTTAGGTGAAATACACGGAGAATCAATACATGCACCGGGATCACTGTGCACTAATGCATAGTGTGACGGCGTAGTAATGAAGGTCATAATAATGCTCCTTACACTGTTAGCAAAAAATCACTTAGTATATTGAAAAAAATATGTATCCCCAGAAATCGCGCTAAAATAAAATGCTATAATGTCTTCATTTTCAATAAATATTAATGAGCGGTATTTCACCATTAAATTATAAAAATAAAAAAAAACACTCGCGAGTAAAAATAAAATATAATAAACAATCTCAACCAAGATATTATTTATCAACGAATTTAAAATCAGTGTTAACTGATATTAAAATAACGAGAAATATTAATAAAAAGATAAAAATTAAATGAATAAATAAACCACCTCAAGTGAAATTGACTTATTAGAATATAGAGCCACATCCTAAATGGGTAAAGCTGGTTGTACCTTTGGATAGACTGATAATGATAGTTAGTAGCTATTAATCATATAGTGATCGATCGCCACAACAGATCATAATGGGGCGGCAAATATTAACAATCTTTATAACACATTGTTATATAGTGGTATTTAGGTTTATCCTTTATAGGTGTATTTCATCATTGCCAATCTCAAATTTAATTTAGGGTGGTTATTGTAACGTAATTGACCACTGCGTCAGAAATAATTACTTACATCCTGTAATTAAATGGATGTACTTTATAATATCTTGTAGTCTTATTATTTTAATATTTTTTCGTTTTAAGAAAAAAAAGAGCGAAAAATGATCAATTATTATTTATTTTTTATTAAGAATAAATAATCATTGCTTCTAAAATAATCGATTTTAACTAGCATAGTTATAAAAATTGATTAATGGGATATGTCACTCTAAATTAATTGCTGAAACACTTGTTATATCGTCATTTATAAATTAGGTATTTTTTATCTGTCATTACTGATTAATCAGATTATTGGCCATATGTTCAATGTGTTGATGGGAGTATTTTTAAGATAGGCAGAGATTTCTTGCAAATCGATGGATCCGTGCACTGAAGATTTATTTCAAATATAAATATGATTGATGATAAACAGTGCGATCTACATTTTGAATACTTTGGATTTCATGAAATTGGATAAGAGGGGAGTATACGTAGCACAGTGAAGGCCCGTAAAATTATTTTTAAAAATGATACGACGAATACCAGGAGTAAAAAACCTCAGGCTTCTTCTCTCGCCAAACAAACTCAAGACGTCGCTTGTGTGGGCGACTCTGTCTATTGCCCTTCATGTAAAAAAATAGGCACTATCGTTGAAGGGGGATAGCTTAATATTAGCACTCAGAATAAAAAATAAAGTCTAGGTAATAACCACCTTTACGAATATTCGTAAAGGTAGCTAAATGATATTATTTAGTTTGAATTGTGCTCTAACTCATCCATGTAATCTGCATACCACTGCATCATTTCCCTGCGCCCATCTATATACTGAGCGAGGTTAAACACCAATAGAAAGCATTTTTTCTTTGCCTGCAAAGCGATACTTCATTCTCCAATATTTAGAACCATTGCGATTAACTATCAGATATAACCCACCTGAATCAGAAAATTTGTAGGGCTTATCTAGCGGCTTTGCCGTTTTAATTTTTATATCACTCAGAGCCATAACAAAACCTCCGTAAGCCCTGGTTGATGTGGGGTAATTCCAGTTGAACTGAGTTGACTATGATTTGCTTTTATATGTTGAATTTAAAGGGTTTAATTGACTTCAATGGAGGTATGTTGAACTTGAGTGGCGGAAGATCACAGGAGTCGAACCTGCCCGGGACTGCTGGCAGCCCCAACTGGATTTGAAATCCAGCCGCCTCACCGGAGACGACGATCTTCCTCTATAGATTGGAAAGTGATTATAGACTGAATTCATTATTTTCCAAAGCATTGAAACTACAACTATTGCCTTTATTGATAAAAGCCAACAAAAAACCCATTTATTGATAAGTGTTAATAAGAAAAAACGTTAGATTGATATTGAGGTTTGTACATCTGCCCCCATATACTTTCTTATATTCGCTATGGCGTACTGGTTATATGATCCATAACATTAACCCTATTTGGGTATAAGTTCGCCATTTAACTTTTATTGTCAATACAGTAAGCCTTGGCCTACGAGCACAAGCCTGCAATCACAGGATGTTTTATGACAAATTCATTATTAGCCGATTCCGCACTACCCCGCTTTTCTACTATAGAGCCTGCGGATGTTTTCCCCGCAGTCCAACATGTACTCAATGAATATCGCCAAACTGTAGAAAACCTGCTGAGTGCAACGGATCAATACACTTGGGACAACCTGTGCCAACCTTTAGAAGAAGCCAGCGATAAGCTTTCTCGTGTTTGGTCGCCAGTTAGTCATTTGCACTCTGTGAAAAACAGCCCAGAACTGCGCGAAGAGTATGAAAAATGCTTGCCGTTATTGTCTGAATTCAGTACTTGGATGGGGCAACATGAGCCTTTATATCAAGCATATAAGTCATTAAAAGAAGGGGCTGAATTTAATTCCCTTAGCCAAGCTCAACGTAAATCCATCGAAAATACCTTACGTGATTTTGAATTATCCGGCATTGGCTTACCCGCTGAAAAACAGCAACGTTACGGTGAAATCGTCGCACGTTTGTCGGAAATAGCGTCTAAATTTAGCAATAACGTTCTTGATGCTACCATGGGTTGGAGTAAGCTCATTAAAGACGAAAATGAATTAGCGGGTATGCCAGAAAGTGCAATTGCTGCAGCAAAAGCCATGGCTGAATCAAAAGGTGAAGAAGGCTACTTACTCACTCTTGATATGCCAAGCTATTTACCTGTTATGACCTATGCTGACAACGCAGAATTACGTCGTGAGATGAGCCATGCATATAGCACCCGTGCGTCTGACCAAGGCCCAAATGCAGGTAAATGGGATAACAGCGAATTAATTGATGAACTGATGGCTTTACGCCACGAACTAGCGCAATTATTAGGTTTTAAAAACTACGCAGAAAAATCCCTAGCGACCAAAATGGCCGAATCGCCAGAGCAAGTGCTGAATTTCCTCAATGATTTAGCCGACCGAGCTCATCAGCAAGGGGAAAATGAACTGGCTGAACTGACCGCTTTTGCTAAAGAGCATTATGGTGTCGATACGCTTGAATCATGGGATTTAGCCTATTACAGCGAAAAACAAAAACAGCATAAATTCTCATTAAATGATGAGCAGTTACGCCCTTATTTCCCTGAACAGCGCGTCCTGAATGGGTTATTCGAGGTTGTTCATCGTATCTATGGTTTAACCGCTAAAGAGCGCAATGACGTCGAAACATGGCATAAAGATGTACGTTTCTTCGAACTCTATGACGATACCAACACTCTGCGCGGTAGTTTCTACCTT
This sequence comes from Providencia sp. PROV004, assembly GCF_011045615.1. Classification (NCBI taxonomy): domain Bacteria; kingdom Pseudomonadati; phylum Pseudomonadota; class Gammaproteobacteria; order Enterobacterales; family Morganellaceae; genus Providencia; species Providencia sp. PROV004. Next base: position 124,444 of record NZ_CP042859.1, on the reverse strand, counting down.
GACCTCTACGCCCGCGAACATAAACGTGGTGGGGCTTGGATGGACGATTGTGTGGGTCGTATGGTGCATAAAGATGGCTCACTACAAAACCCTGTCGCTTACTTAACTTGTAACTTCAATAAGCCACTCGGTGATAAACCCGCCCTGTTTACCCATAATGAGGTCACTACCTTATTCCACGAATTTGGTCATGGTTTACATCATATGTTAACGCAAATTGATGTTGCAGATGTTGCAGGGATTAACGGTGTGCCATGGGATGCCGTCGAACTACCAAGCCAATTTATGGAAAACTGGTGCTGGGAGCCCGAAGCCCTCGAATTTATTTCTGGCCATTATGAAACAGGCGAACCATTACCAACAGAAATGCTCAATAGCATGTTAGCGGCGAAGAATTACCAGTCAGCTATGTTTGTTCTGCGTCAGTTGGAATTTGGTCTATTTGACTTCACCTTACACGCTGAATATGACCCAGCAAAAGGGGCGCAAGTCATGCCAACGTTATATGCAATTAAAGATAAAGTCGCAGTGGTTCCTTCACCAAAATGGTCGCGCTTCCCACATGCCTTTAGCCATATCTTTGCGGGGGGATACGCCGCAGGTTATTACAGCTACTTGTGGGCAGATGTACTCGCGGCAGATGCATACTCACGCTTCAGTGAAGAAGGTATCTTTAATCGTCAAACGGGTCAGTCCTTCCTCGACAATATCCTAAGTCGTGGGGGTTCTGAAGAGCCAATGGCACTGTTTGAACGCTTCCGTGGCCGCAAACCAGAACTCGATGCGATGTTAAAGAGCTATGGTATCCATGGCTAATGACATTGCGATCCAGTTGATCTGTGAAGAGGGTGCCGATCCTGGCACGCTCTCTCAACTTTCTGAAAAATGGCAGCTTTCTCATACCCCTGATGCCGTTATGGCTGTCGTGCTTACGCCTGAAAATTTACAACTGCGTAAGCTAGATGAACCTAAATTAGGGGGAATTTTTGTCGACTTCGTCTCTGGGGCTATGGCCCATCGCCGTAAATTTGGAGGGGGTCGTGGTGAAGCGGTCGCCAAAGCTGTGGGAATCAAAAAAGATTATATTCCCGATGTGGTTGATGCCACTGCTGGCCTAGGGCGTGATGCCTTTGTTCTCGCCGCTCTCGGTTGCCATGTCCGCATGTTGGAACGTCACCCTGTGGTTGCTGCCCTATTAGACGATGGCTTACAACGGGGCTATCAAGATGCAGAAATTGGCCCATGGTTACAAGAGCGAATGTCATTGATCCATGCATCCAGTATTACCGCTCTGAGTGAAATAACCCACGCGCCTGATGTTATCTATCTCGACCCGATGTACCCTCATCGGCAAAAAAGTGCTTTAGTGAAGAAGGAAATGCGAGTATTTCAGTCATTGGTGGGAGCAGATGATGATGCAGATTCATTATTAGCCCCTGCGATTGCTTTGGCTAAACGTAGAGTCGTTGTTAAGCGCCCTGACTATGCAGAGCCCCTTGCGGGACAAAAAGCGCCATCAGCGATTACCACTAAAAACCATCGGTTTGATATCTATCCATGCATTAAAAATAACGAATAAACGTAACGGCGAAGGGCGTATGTACAGGTGAATTTATCAGTATGATACAGCCGCCCTTTCGCGTACGTTTTGAGGTCAGAGAATTACAACACACCCTGCCCAAGCATTGCATCAGCGACTTTTACAAAGCCCGCGATATTAGCACCTTGAACATAGTTTGTTTGTTTCTCTTCGCCACCGAATTCCACACAGTGCTGGTGAATATCCAACATGATATGGTGTAGACGAGCGTCAACTTTTTCTGCTTTCCAACCTAGACGAGCCGCATTTTGAGCCATCTCAAGACCTGACGTTGCCACACCACCTGCATTAGCTGCTTTACCTGGAGCAAACAGCACTCCCGCTTCAAGGAACAGTTCGGTTGCAGGGATCGTCGTTGGCATATTAGCCCCTTCAGCGACCGCTTTAACACCATTTTTGATTAACACTTTTGCTGCATCAACATCCAGCTCATTTTGTGTTGCACATGGCAAAGCAATATCGACAGACACATTCCATGGTTGCTGGCCCGCTAAGTAAGTTAAGCCAAACTCTTTTGCATATTCTTCAATACGACCATAGTTGTTTTTGATTTCTTCCAAACGTGCAAGTTTTTCTGTTGTAAAACCTTCTTCATCAACCACAGTACCGCTTGAATCAGAAGCTGTAACCACTTTAGCGCCAAGCTCCATACATTTTTCAATGGTGTACTGTGCAACGTTACCTGAACCGGAAACTGCTACACGCATCCCTTCAAAGCCTAGGCCATGGCGTTTTAGCATTGCATTTGTGAAATAAACCAAACCGTAACCGGTTGCTTCAGGGCGAATTAAACTACCACCAAAAGACAATCCTTTACCGGTGAATACACAAGAAGTGTCATTAGACAGTTTTTTCATCATACCTGTCATAAAGCCCACTTCACGTCCACCCACACCAATATCCCCCGCAGGGACGTCAGTATTAGAACCAATATGGCGATAAAGTTCTGTCATCAATGCTTGGCAAAAACGCATCACTTCGCCATGGCTTTTACCTTTAGGATCAAAGTCAGAGCCACCTTTACCACCACCCATTGGCAATGTGGTCAGGGCATTTTTCAGTGTTTGTTCAAAGCCTAAGAATTTCAGAATGGATAAATTCACAGATGGATGAAAACGCATACCACCCTTGAATGGGCCGATTGCAGAGCTAAATTGTACACGCCATGCACGGTTGACTTGAACTTTACCTTGGTCGTCTACCCAACACACTCGAAATTGAATCACACGTTCAGGTTCAACAAAACGCTCAAGTAATGCTTGGTCACGATACTTCGCATTTTGCTCTAAGAACGGCCAAAGGGAAGTGAATACTTCACGTACCGCTTGTAAAAATTCAGGTTGAGAAGGGTCTCTTTTTTGGACAGACTCCAAGAACGAAGATAGTGATTGTGTCATCTATGTCTTCCTTTTTAACATGTAGTTGTTGTGATGTGCCTCACTCTTTCTTATCATTATTTTTAGGAAATGTGAGGTTGATTTGCGTTTGCCTATTGAATATATCATTAGTTTGTATTCTAAATTCAAGGTTTTTTTTCACTCTATAGCAAAATAAATTGCTTGACCTGCCAATAACTACCTCAAAATACATATTTTGAAACAAAAAAAACGCCTGCATAAGCAAGCGTTTTTAGTGAATAATATTTCAAACAACGTGATATGGATTATTCTTCATCATCATTTAGTGGCACAATCAACATATCCACATGGACTGTATTGATTAGTTGGCGAGCAGACGACATCAGCTTGCTCCAGAAATCTTGGTGGTGCCCACAGACCACTAAATCCATATTGTATTTTTTGATGGCATCGACCAGTACTTGGCCTAGATCACCACTACCGCTGAGTGTTTCTTGAATTTCATAACCTGCACCTGCAGACAAATCTTTCAGAGCATTACGCGTTTCATCAGTAATACGTTGCTGCATGTCACCAAGATTGACATCAATAAGACCGGTATAGAGGTCTGAATAGTTAACATCAACATGGATCATAGATACTTTGGCCCCGTAAGGTTTTGCCATAGAGACAGCCTTATCCAGTAATACTTTACTTTCAGGTGATAAATCTACCGCAACGAGAATATGTTTGTAAGCCATAAGTAAACTCCTTCCGAATGCTGATTATCTGGTGGTTATGCCTTCACCACATCTTTATGAATACTATACCTGCTAATTGTGATTATTAAGTGTTGCTTTGATCACATCTAAGCAGATTAACCTTAAAATCATCACTTCATATAACATTTTATAAAACAATAACATCATTCATTCAATATTAATATATTGCCCTAAAAAATTCGAGTTATGGAGACTCTTTAGCTTAGTAAAACAACAAAGTTGCCCAGCAAACTGTGATATTAAAGTTCAGTAACTCAGGTTTATTTTCTTCAATATAAACAAAAGGTCATCACAAATTTGCGCTAATTGCACTTTTTTTAAACAATAATTTATCCTACAATAAAATAACTGAGTATAAGTATAATTTTTCTGCTGTATTTCCTTTGCGACAATTGCTGTGAGCTTGAGCTAGGTTCTAAGGAGAGGATTATGTTCAGTATGATTGCATTGTTTTGGGCATTATGCATTTTGTGCATCTTAAATATGATGCGGTACTTTTCTTCCGTTCGTGTTCTATTGTCTATTTTAAGGGATTCAGACCCTCTGCTTTATCAATCCGTTGATGGTAATGGTTTTTTTACTACACACGGCCAGCTAAACAAACAACTCCGGTTAGTTCGATACATAAATAACAAACAATACCTTGAACATTATGACCCTGAAGTTATTTTGCGTTGTGAGCGAATCCGTAAGCAATTCATGATGATAAGCAGGCTCAGCATACTTGTTATCGTGAGTTTAGCGTATTTATTGATAACAGGTTAACTGTGATCGTAACTTTCTAATGAAAAAATAGTGATGGCCTTTCGATCATCACTATTTTGTATATGTAGATTACTGTGTTCATGTAACTGTTAAAGGCTCCATACTCATGTATGAAGCCAAAATTAGCGCGACTAGATAAACAACAGCGATAGCCAGTATAAACCGCCGGATAACACAATGGACACCGGTAAAGTTAATAACCATGCTAGCGCAATGCTTTTAATGGTTTTTGTTTGTACACCACCACCATCGACAACCATCGTACCCGCCACTGCAGAAGATAAAACCTGCGTTGTTGAAACTGGCATACCAGTATAACTTGCCACACCGATAGAGACTGCCGCAGTTACCTGAGCAGATACACCTTGCGCATAAGTCATACCTTTCTTACCAATTTTCTCACCAATGGTCACAGCAACACGCTGCCAACCAAACATGGTGCCTAATGATAATGCTAAAGCAACCGCAATAATGATCCACAATGGTGCATATTCAACGGTATACAGCAAATCATTACTGAGTTTTTTCAGTAAGCTGGCATCTTTGGAACTGGTTTCTGGTAATTTTGCAACCGCATTCGCAGTATCAGAGATACACATCAGCAAACGGCGTGCGTGGTTACGTTGGTCTGGTGTCAGCTCTTCATAACTTTGAATGCCATCAAGCATCGTTTGCGCTTGATTTAAAATAGCGCCAGTACGTGTGCTATCACAATGGAATTCACCACCGGGTTCATCACTACTTTCTGCAACGGTCGGGGCATTTTCTATTGCATGGTTTAACGCTGGTTTATGTGTTTCATAGTATTGTTGCAGGTGGACAACCGCATCATGTGTTTTTGCGATGTCATAACCGTTAGAATTCATATTCATAACGAAACCTGCTGGAGCAACACCAATTAGCACCAGCATGATAAGACCGATGCCTTTCTGACCATCGTTCGCACCATGGGAGAAACTCACCCCAACTGCTGACAAAATCAATGCAGTACGGGTCCAGAATGGCGGCTTACGCTTACCATCTTTTTTCTCACGTTCCGCAGGTGTTAAGTGAATACGACGACGTTTCTTTGTGCCACTCCAATAACGGCGCAAAAAGAAAATCATCAAACCGGCAATCACAAAACCGATAGCGGGAGACAAAATTAATGACATGAAAATACTGATCATTTTCGGTATATTCAAGGCATCAACGACAGACGAATCAGTCACAATCGCGTTGGTTAAACCCACCCCGATTATCGCCCCGATAAGTGTGTGTGAACTGGAAGCAGGAATACCTAAGTACCAAGTTCCAAGGTTCCAAATAATTGCAGCCAAGAGCAATGAGAAAACCATTGCAAGGCCGTGAGCTGAGCTCACATTAAGCAAGAGGTCTGTTGGTAAGAGATGGACAATGGCATATGCAACGCTCAACCCTCCCAGCAAGACACCAAAAAAGTTAAAAACCCCTGCCATGACAACTGCGAACTGAGCCCGCATTGCTCTGGTATAAATAACCGTTGCTACCGCGTTAGCGGTGTCATGGAAGCCATTTATAGCCTCATAGATCAGCACAAACAACAGTGCCAGAACTAATAATAGACCTGTATGAAATTCTAAACCTGTAAAAAGATGTAGCATAGACGTTAAGCCATTATATGTTGGACATGAACGCGGCGCATTATCAGTGACAAACGCTGGCGGTGGAAGCAAAATCTAACCTTTTTTTGATTTAACTACCCATCAAAAAAGTACCTCATAGCAATTACCCCATATATTTCAATGAATTGCAGCAATCAAACTTATTCTGAATTTTTGAAACTTTTTAACGATATTTCCAGAAAATAATCGTTGTTTGCTTTTTTTAGACGAATTTCTCTAATTATAATACGTCCTGTATAGTTTTCATCAGTTCTTCCTCAAAGCTTTACATTACAATCTCGATGAGATGACGTAAAATATCCCAGTTATCAATGTAATTATGCTTAAAATCAAACATATATAGAGACACTTATTGTGAAAAATTTCGACGTTATTATTTTAGGTGCTGGCGCAGCAGGTTTATTTTGTGCCTCACACTCTGGCAAACGCGGTTTGAAAACGCTAGTGGTTGATAACGGGAAAAAATTAGGCAGGAAAATATTGATGTCCGGTGGCGGACGCTGCAATTTCACTAATATGTATACAGAGCACAGTAATTACATTTCTACGAACCCGCACTTTTGTAAGTCAGCACTTGCTCGCTATACACAGTGGGATTTTATTGACTTAGTCGCTAAATATAATATCCCTTATCATGAAAAAACCTTAGGGCAGCTTTTTTGTGATAATAGCGCACAAGATATCGTCGATATGCTGCAAAGTGAGTGTAACCTACCTAATATCACTATTAAGTTACGTAGTGAGGTCACTGCCGTTGACAAAATAGATGATGGTTTTTTAGTCACGATTAACGGCTCTCAAGTAAGTACCCACTCACTTGTCGTTGCAACCGGCGGCTTATCGATGCCTGGTTTAGGTGCAACCCCCTTTGGCTATCGCCTTGCGGAACAGTTTGGGCATACTATTATTCCAACACGAGCAGCACTGGTGCCCTTCACTTTACATAAACCCCTTTTAGAAACATTGCAGGTACTTTCAGGCATCTCTGTCCCTGCAACGGTAACAGCAGCAAATGGCACCGTATTTAAAGAAAATATTTTATTCACCCATCGGGGGCTTTCTGGTCCAGCCATTTTGCAAATATCCAGCTACTGGAACCCTGGTGAGTACGTAAGTATTAACTTACTTCCCGATATTGCCGTAAATGATTTTATCGCTTCAGAGAAACACCAGCACCCAAATCAATCGTTGAAAAATACCTTAGCAAAAATACTACCTAAACGGCTAATTGAGATATTACAAGCTCAAGGGCAAATCCCTGAATGTGCGCTAAAACAGCTTAACCATCCTCAAATTGAAGCGTTGCACACCACATTACACCAATGGCAGGTACAACCTAATGGAACGGAAGGGTACCGCACAGCTGAAGTAACATTAGGTGGCGTTGATACTCACGAAATATCGTCTAAAACCATGCAATCGCTTAAAGTGTCTGGCCTGTACTTTATTGGTGAGGTGATGGATGTAACTGGCTGGCTCGGAGGTTATAATTTTCAATGGGCATGGAGTTCCGCGGCTGCATGTGCGGAAAGCTTGCCTCTCCCTTTCACTGAATAATAGGAAAAAGACTGGAAACATACTCAGTCTTAACTCGACGCTTAACGGAATTGTTCTGTTAGGAGTATCCTCCTGTATTGATGCCCAGAAAATCTTAATCCATTGAAAAATAATGGTTAATATTTAATTTCATATAAATCATATAATTGCAGTTTTAATTATAAGATATATTATTTTGGTTAAAAATAATGCTTTACAAACGATAGTGATAACTATTATCATTATCATCACTTCCTCGATAGGGTTACTTAGTCACCCTTTTGCAGGGGGTACGACATTGCTCACATTGCTTCCAGTGTTTACTTTAGCCAGCCTTGCGCTGGCTATTTTTTTATCCACACCACAATTTTCTGCAATCACCGCGTATCTTATTCAAATTTTTTGGATCCTATGGTTAATGGGAGCTACTTTTCTCTGCGTATAAATTGGTTAAACTGTCATCAACACATTTAGAGCGAGTTCAACCAAGGTTGAAATCCGTACAGGAGAGAACACGATGATTTATTTACGCAAAGCAAACGAACGTGGTCATGCAAACCATGGATGGCTCGACAGTTGGCATACTTTTTCATTCTCTAGCTACTATGATGAGCAATTTATGGGCTTTTCTGCACTGAGAGTGATTAACGAAGACTTTATTGCTGCGGGCCAAGGGTTTGGAACCCACCCCCATAAAGATATGGAAATATTGACCTATGTGCTCAATGGGACTGTCGAACATAAAGACAGCATGGGCAATATGGAGCAAATCCCTGCGGGTGAATTCCAAATTATGAGTGCAGGTACGGGTATTCGTCATTCTGAATACAACCCAAGCAATGAAGAAGAGCTACACCTGTACCAAATTTGGATCATTCCTGAGAGAACGGGTATTGAGCCACGTTATGAGCAAAAACGGTTCGATTCCAAAGATGGCAAGCAATTGGTGCTATCACCGGATGCACGTGATGGCTCATTAAAAGTTTATCAAGATATGGAACTGTGGCGCTGGGCATTACCTGCAAATGAAACACACACTCATGCGGTCGCTGATAAGCGAGTTGTATGGATTCAAGTCGTCAAAGGGAATGTGGAAATCAATGGCCAAAAAGCAACCACCAGCGATGGTTTAGCTATTTGGCAAGAAACAGCACTCACCATCAAAGCAAGTGAAGATAGTGAAATCCTGTTGTTTGACTTACCATCCGCAGAATAATCATTTTCACAACAAAAAAGGCTCTACATTGGTAGAGCCTTTATTATTTATTGATTCACAAAACTAATTACAGTTTTGGCCCGGCTTTCACCAGTGCAGCACCTGCTGGCGTGTCCGTGTACTTATCAAAGTTATTCACGAAACGTTCTGCTAAGTCTTGCGCTTTTTCATCCCACTGCGCTTTGTCTGCATAAGTATTACGTGGGTCAAGGATATTGGTATCCACACCCGGTAATGCTGTTGGGACTTCTAAATCGAACACAGGCAGTTTAATCATGTCCGCTTTTTCGATATCACCACTTAAAATAGCATCGATGATGGCACGAGTATCTTTGATGGAGATACGTTTGCCTGTACCGTTCCAGCCTGTATTCACTAAGTAAGCTTTCGCGCCAGCCGCTTCCATACGTTTAACTAATACTTCAGCGTATTGTGTTGGGTGCAATGATAAGAATGCAGCGCCAAAACATGCAGAGAATGTCGGAGTCGGTTCCGTCACACCACGCTCTGTCCCTGCTAATTTCGCGGTAAAGCCTGATAGGAAGTGGTACTGCGTTTGTTCAGGCGTTAAACGAGAAACAGGTGGCAACACACCAAATGCATCTGCGGTTAAGAAGATAACTTTTGTTGCATGGCCCGCTTTAGAAACAGGTTTTACAATGTTGTCAATGTGGTAGATTGGATAAGAAACACGGGTATTTTCCGTTTTTGAACCATCATTGAAATCAACTGTACCATCTGCCAACACCATCACGTTTTCCAATAACGCATCACGTTTGATAGCGCCATAGATGTCTGGCTCAGCTTCTTTAGATAAGTTGATCGTTTTTGCGTAGCAACCGCCTTCAAAGTTGAATACGCCGTCATCATCCCAACCGTGTTCATCGTCACCAATTAACTTACGTTTTGGATCGGTAGAAAGTGTGGTTTTACCTGTTCCAGATAAACCAAAGAAAATGGCGACATCGCCTTTTTCGCCGACGTTAGCAGAACAGTGCATAGATGCAATGCCTTTTAATGGCAGCAGGTAGTTCATCATAGAGAACATACCTTTCTTCATTTCGCCACCATACCAAGAGCCACCGATCAGTTGCATGCGCTCTGTTAAGTTGAACGCAACAAAGTTTTCTGAATTCAAACCTTGTGCTTCCCAATTCGGGTTAGTACATTTCGCGCCGTTCATGACGATGAAATCAGGTTCGAAGCCCACTAGCTCTTCATCTGATGGGCGAATGAACATGTTTTTAACGAAATGCGCCTGCCATGCAACTTCAGTGATGAAACGTACTTTTAGACGAGTGTCGGCGTTCGCACCACAGAATGCATCAATGATAAACAAACGTTTACCAGACAGTTGTTCAGTCACTAAATGTTTGAGATCCGCCCAAACTTCTTGTGACATCGGTTTGTTGTCGTTTTTACCTTTACCTTGGTCTGCCCACCAAACTGTATCGCGAGTCACGTCATCACGTACAATATATTTATCTTTTGGTGAACGACCAGTAAAGATACCTGTATCAACCGCAACAGCACCTAAAGTGGTTACTGTTCCACGCTCATAACCTTCAAGTCCTGGCTTAGTTTCTTCCGTGAATAATAGCTCGTAACTTGGGTTATAAACCACTTCAGCTACATCATGAATACCGTACTTTTCAAGTTCCTTCAGGGTAATGCTTTTAGCGCTCATTATATTGCTCCTGGTAAACATAATTAATCTGCGGATGATCATAATTCTTTACGACTAATTAACAGCGATTGCTATCAAAGAATTGAAAATGTATAATTTTTTTTAATTCATAATGAGACTTAGAGCACGTAATAATGCTTTAAAATTATAAAAAAAGGGTGCAGAATTGCACCCTTGTCACATAATTAGGTTGCTAAATCGTATCAGTGAAGTTGCTGATTTAGCTCATTATTTAACCCTTGAAGATCGGATTCAATAAATACGTAATGTGAGCCACAAAATTCACACTCCATATCAATTTTTCCATCTTTGTGTAAAATATCGATAACATCTTCCTTCGGTAACGTCGCTAATGTACTTTCGCAACGCTCCCTTGAACAAGTACAACGAAACTCGACAGATTGTGGGTCATATAACGTGACATCTTCTTCATGATAAAGACGATGTAAAACCTCTTTCACATCCAATGTGCTCAGCTCTTGGCCTTTAATTGTGGCTGTCAGTTGCACTAAGTGGTCAAAGAAATCATGGCTTGTTTCATTTGCCGCTGGTAAAACTTGCAACAACATGCCACCTGCACTTGGTTTCCCATCTACTTCACCCACACGAATGAATAAACGGGTTGGCAATTGCTCTGACTGGCGGAAATAGGCATCAATGCTTTCTTCAATAGAATCCCCTTCGATCGCCACAATTCCTTGATAACGTTCACCTTGATTCGGTGTGATGGTAATCACCATAAAACCATTACCAATCATCTGCTTCAGAGTGCTACCAGCCACAACAGGGCCATCTACACGTGCAACACCACGCATCTGTTGTAAATTATTACCGTTGATAACCGCCAGATTAACCGGCCCATCCCCTTGAATTTGGACAGTAATATCACCATCAAACTTCAACGTTGCCGTCAATAAACTGGTAGCAACAAGTAACTCACCTAACAAACCTTTCACCGCTGTTGGGTAGTCATGGTTTTCTAAAATATGTTCAAAGGTTTCATCAACACTGATCATTTCCCCACGAACGGAATGTTGCTCAAATAAAAAACGGTGGAGTAAGTCTTGGTTTGCCATAATATCTCTCTATTGCTCGGGCTGTTGCTCAGGCCGTCATCAAGACGACTCATGAGAATTTGTTTGTTTAAACTTTAATAGAGTACGCCGTTCTTTCTTATCTGGACGTCGCTCTGGATGCGGCATCGTAAGTGCATTCATCTTACGCGCTTGTGCCATTTTCTCTCGTTGTTCAATACTTTCTACGGTTTCACAGTACAGAAACTGTGCTTCCGGCGCGCCTTTACGCTGGCTACTAATTTGCATGATTTCAACCGTCCGTTCATCATTACCTTGTCGAAGCTTAACGATTCCGTGTAACTCAACAATCTTCCCGGGCTTAGCTCTTTGCCCATTATAATGAACTTTACCACCTTCAATCATTTCACGGGCGACTGCACGCGTTTTATAAAATCGCGCAGCCCACAGCCATTTATCAAGGCGAACAGATTCTATAGTGGATTGATTCATGGTGCCTCCTCAACATAAGTCTGAATCAAACTAAGAAGAGGCTCCCTCTATTTTCGGGATGATACTATCGACGATAGGAAGGGGGATTAGCCTCAAAGCATTTATCATAATATTCTGTGATATTACGCAAACGCTTCTTATTATTCAAAACACGTAGCACAATCAACGAACCATTTAACAAAGCACACACTAACAAAAACAGGATAAAAATCGCACTACGTATATACTGAGATACCACTTTTGAATTGGGCTCTTCATGCAACACAATTTGCAATGTGCCATTAGCATCTACTGATAAACTCGTAATGACCCCTTCAATATTGAACGGTGTATTGATTAGAAGATTTGATAACCTTTGCAATTCTTGCCAACGCTGTAATGGCGATAACTCATTAAAAGAAGCTCCCGGTATCGAATCGACTAAAGGCTTATTTTCATCACTAATTAATAAAACACCTCCAGGAGGCGGACTATTAATTTTACGCACTTCTCTGTCTATTTCTGTCCTGATAAAATCATATATGGTGTCTTCCACGATGTTTTCCAAGGCCTCTGCGCTACCCGCACGCAATAAAACATGAGCCCCTTTTAATTTTCCTGTGGATGCTTTCTTTACTAATGTAGGCCAATCCTCTGTACTTCCTAAGTTAGTCAGTGCATTTTTTAATTTTAAGCAGTTATCCGAATTATGGCACAGTTGTTCTGTTCCCATAATAATAGCCGAAAAATCAAAGATGATATTCATCCCAGATTTCATAATATCGCGCTGTAACCTTGGATTAACCCCGACTGAGTTTTTGTCTGGATGTAATTGGCTTTTGACAGTATCAAGCAATGATATTGAACGTTCGACAACCTCTGATTGAGGTTCAGTCAGTAAACTAACATCATTCCAATAAATACCAGAGCAATCAAACGGTACAAATTGAGCTTGGTTTTCTTTATTCAAATTCGGTGGGCGGTAACACATCCCTTTACCTTGGGCAACTAATGTATCCCCAACTTTAAGCTGACGAGCAACGAGATCATTAGGGTTTTCAACCGTGATTTTCTCTGTACCACCTAACCAAGCAAAACCCAGTTTTATCGGCAGCCCCATCGGTTGATATGCAAATATCAGAGACATCGTTAATAATGCCCCAACTAACATCAATACATTCTTCTTGAACCGTTTATATGGGTAATAACGTTCTTCTTCATGCAACGAAAGGTATTTACCGTGTCTAACTACCTCACCCGTTGCATAAAAATCAATATTAACGGCTTGGTTTTCTTCGTATTTTAAATAATTTCCCCAATGACTGGGGTAATGCAAATCAATCCCCGCAATAGAGGTATTTGTTGAGTATTTTTTATCAAGCTCTCCATAAAGTTCCCAACGCTTTGGCTGACCATGAATACATTGAATATCTTGGTATTTTCGAGGAAACATCCTAGAGCGAAAAAGAACAAGTAACCCAATGACAAACGTAATCATTGAAATCACTAACCCCGATTCCTGTAATAACGGGATTGAAACGAGGGTTAAATAACCAAATAAAAAACTCAGGCAAATGATCGCAGCGCCAAGCCAGCCCGTAGAATGGTGTAATCTATGCTCTTCTATCGTCTCTTTACGCACTTTTAATCGTTCAATGCTATGTTGGCCACGTTCTTGAATTGCAGCATCAGGCAATATTGAATCGAGTGGCACGCCAGTTTGCCATTCACTACTAAAATCTTTCAATGAGTGACTATTCATTGAAATAATCAATGGTAAATGATCTGTTTCGACTATCTCCATGACATTTTGGCGCTGCAAAAACGGTTCAAGCTGTGAAGGGAGCTGAACTTCAATGGTATCAATAAAATAACGCCAGCTATTTCCCTGCTCTTGGCGCAAATTAAAACGCGTTAATGAATGGCAAATTGTTGCTATTGTTGAATTTTTTTTGATTTGCCATGGATGTTGAGAAGAATTTATTGATACAGCAGAGCAATAATTTAAATACTGAGAGATGGTTTGGTAATCTGAATCAATCATTTTTCTAAATGATGGTGACGCTACAGAGGGTATTTGATAGACGCCAGAACGCCGCCCCCGCCTAAAATATAGGAAGGAAGCCATTATAGTCAGGCTAATAACAATTATAGCCGTTATAATGACATGGTTCAGCATTGTTTCCCCAATGAAAAATGAATAAGAAAAGCATATCAACCATCAGGCTTTCTAAAAATAAGCCAATTCCTATTCTATTTAGGATTTTTATTTTAAATTACAACATCTTGTAAAAAATTTTTTTATTTATTCATCCGTGCTATTTTTGAACGACGATTATACTAACAGCATTTTATCGACTCGATAATATCTATCATTTTATTTTGATATAGGTCATAGTTGTACGGTGATTTCAAAATACGGGCAGTACTAAGTACAACGCGTCTCGTAAATCAATGAAATATGCTTTTAGCAATAGATTTCACTCATCCTGTTCGGAAATCGTTATGACAGAGTTAAAAAAACCAAAAATCTTGAATATTCAAGATGTTGCTCAATCAAAATTATTCAGCATTCAATCAGTTGACCTCGAATTTAGTAATGGCGAAAAACGAGTCTATGAAAGAATGCGGCCCGCAAAACGTGAAGCGGTTCTTATTGTTCCTATCATGGGTGATAACCTCATCCTCATTCGCGAATACGCTGTCGGAATTGAAAGCTATGAATTAGGCTTTCCCAAAGGTGCTATCGACCCCGGTGAAATAGCCATTGAAGCAGCCCAACGTGAACTCAAAGAAGAAATAGGTTATGGCGCTAATCACATTGTTCAGCTCGCCAAACTTACGATGTCACCATCATACTTCTCAAGTAAAATGAACATTCTTATCGCTCAAGACTTATACAGCGAAAAACTCGAAGGAGATGAGCCAGAACCACTACAACAAGAGCTATGGCCAATATCTCGAATGATGGAATTACTGGAACATCCTGATTTCAACGAAGCTCGGAATATTAGCGCACTTTTCTATCTAGAACGTTACTTAAAAAGTAGTAAGTAAAAACACTTATTATTGTATCAGCTGTATGTGATTTCCATAACCAATTATTAATATTGGCACATAATCGCCTGATATATTAAATGTCTCTATAGAAAACACCCCATGTTTTAAATCAACAATGGGGTGCTAATTGAGAGAGTTTAGCCAACAATAATTTTAAAATAGCTCTTGGCTAGCCCCACCTTCCGTAGAAATTGTCGTGCCTACCTCTTGTACTGCATGTTCTTTCGGTTCTGTTCCTTCAATAAAATACTCACGACGGGAAGAACCTAACTTACCTGTCCGGCTATCAATGGATACAGAAATAACCCCTTTAGGTGGCTTCATTGTTTTCACAGGCACTCCATCCAAAATAGACTTCATAAAGTCATCCCACATAGGCTGTGCACTTTTAGCACCCGCTTCACCACGACCTAGTGTGCGCCTATTGTCATCGAAACCTATCCATGCTGAAGCCACAACATCTGGACCATAGCCAGAGAACCAAGCATCCTTCGAACTATTCGTTGTTCCTGTTTTTCCACCAATATCACGCCGGCCACCTAAGTCTCTCGCTGCACGCCAACCTGTACCAGACCAACCAGGCTCGCCATAGATATTAGTCATCATCGCATCCCTAATTAAGAATGCGAGTGGGGTATTAATCACATGAGGTGCATATTGATCACCGGCATTCCCGTCTAGGTTAGATGCCGTTGTTAATTCCATTGTTGGCTCTTGTATGACGGTATTATCATCCGATTGCGTCACTTCTTCGGTAGATTCATCATCTATACCTTTACTCGCAATAGTGCGTTCAGTATCCCCATAAATCACAGGAATATTCGTACAATCAGGACATGCTATTTTAGGATTAGCTTCGAAAATAACCTCATCATTATGATTTTCGATCTTCGAAATGTAGTATGGGTCAATCAAATACCCACCATTGACCATGACGGCATATCCACGAACCATTTGCATTGGTGTAAATGATGGCGCACCTAGCGCTAACGCCTCTGTACGGTTAATATTTTCCGCAGGGAAACCAAAGCGAGTCAAATAATCAGCGGCGTAGTCCACACCCATGGCTCTCATTGCGCGAACCATCACAACGTTTTTTGATTGGCCTAAACCTTGACGCAAACGAATAGGCCCATCATATCGAGGTGGTGAATTCTTAGGACGCCAATCAGAACCTGCGCCCGCATCCCAACGGCTAATCGGCACATCATTAAGTAATGATGATAATGTCAGGCCTTTATCCATCGCAGCGGTATACAAGAAAGGTTTAATATTCGAACCAACTTGGCGTAATGATTGAGTAACCCGGTTAAACTCACTCATATTGAAGTCAAACCCACCAACAAGCGCAATAATTGCACCGTCATTCGGATTCAAAGCAACAAAGGCAGCATTTACATCAGGCACTTGCCCTAACCACCAGTTATCTTTAACTTTTCGAACCCAAATTTGCTCACCCACTTGCATCACTGCATTTACGGCTCTTGGCGTGGCGCCTTGCTGAGTATCTGAAATAAATTTACGTGCCCAACGCACCCCGGTCATCGTAATTGGGATTTGCGAGCCATCAGCTAACATCACTTGTGCTTCTGAAGCCGTTGCAGATGTTACGACGGCAGGCATTAATGGCCCATAAACAGGCATTTTCTTCAATTTTTCAACAATCTGCTCTGCTGTCCAAGCCGTTTCATTCTGTTTCCATAAAACTTCGGCAGGACCGCGATAGCCATGACGAGTATCGTAGTCGATCAAATTATTACGAACTGCAGTTGTTGCTGCTTCCTGATCTTTGCGGATCACCGTAGTGTAAACTTTATACCCATCGGTATAGGCATCTTCACCATATTTATCAAACAAGGTTTGACGCGCCATTTCGGCTAAATACGGCGCAGAAAAATCGATTTTCGGCGCATGATATGAAGCAACTATTTTTTCATTTTTTGCTTGTTCATACTGGTCTTGAGTAATGTATTTCTCCTCAAACATACGAGAAAGAACCACATTACGACGACTTACCGCACGGTCATAAGAATACAGCGGGTTAAATGTAGAAGGCGCTTTTGGCAAACCCGCAATCATCGCGATTTCACTAAGCGTCAACTCATCTACTGTCTTACCAAAATAAACGTACGCAGCCGCCCCGACGCCATAAGCACGGTTACCTAAATAAATTTTATTCAGGTACAGCTCCATAATTTCATCTTTAGTAAAAAGCTGCTCAATGCGAATAGCTAAAAAAGCCTCTTTAACTTTACGCATCAAGGTTTTTTCAGGACTTAAGTAAAAGTTTCTCGCGAGCTGCTGAGTAATCGTACTGGCCCCCTGAGAAGCATGACCAGATGATGCCATGACAGTAACAGCACGGAAAATACCAATAGGGTCAATCCCGTGGTGATCATAAAAACGGCTATCTTCAGTTGCAATAAACGCTTTTATCATTAAAGGAGGAATTTCTGCCAGCGGTAAAGGAATACGACGTTTTTCCCCATATTGGGCAATCAATTCGTTATCCGCACTGTATACCTGCATTGGAATTTGCAGACGAATGTCTTTCATTGTTGCGACATCAGGTAACTCACCTTCGACATATTTATACATGCCATAAATCGAGGCGGTTCC
The DNA here is from genome assembly GCF_011045615.1 of Providencia sp. PROV004. Lineage (NCBI taxonomy): Bacteria > Pseudomonadati > Pseudomonadota > Gammaproteobacteria > Enterobacterales > Morganellaceae > Providencia > Providencia sp. PROV004. The sequence goes on along the minus strand of NZ_CP042859.1, from coordinate 106,694 downwards.
CAAAAAAATGCAACAGAAAACAAGAATAAAAAAGTATTTTACGAACTTCACCGGAAAATTCCCATGCTCGGCTAACAAGAGGGTTTAGATATCACTAACACACAGTATAAAGCTTATACAGCACAATAGAAAACGTAATTTATTTGTTAATGATAAGGAAATTAACTATGTATACATCAAAATGGAACATTGGGATCGACCTATATCGAGATAGAATCCAGCTAGTCGCTGCAAAGCGGCGCAGACAATACTGGCATTTATGTGAATGTTGGCAGCAGCAATTACCATTCGAATTAACGGATAATTCTAGCCATCAGCAGTATGAAATTTTACTGGATATTTTATTACAATGGCGTCAGAAATTACCTAAAAAGTGTTCAGTATCCTTCGCATTACCTGCCGTTCGTACAATAAAACAACAAATTTCATTACCCAGTGAAATCAAATTGCCACAACCGGAATTAGGGTGGTACTTACAATCTCAAGCTGAAAAGCGTTTTTCTATGCACGCCCAAGAGCTGGTTATCGACTATCGCGTCATCAAACAACAAGTTTATTTTAATGGGGCTCGCCAGTCAGATATTACCTTTTGGCAAAATCTATTTACAGAAAGCGGGTTTAACCTACTTGCTATTGATGTCGCCCCCATAGCTTTACGTTATGTGGCAAGAAATGCGGGTTTACCCGATGAATGTTGGGTTATTCATTACCGACAAGGTGAATGGCTTTGGTCAGGGCCAACTAGCCAACCAGCGAATTACAACCATTTACAAGATACCGACATACCGACACTTTCCCACTTGCTGCCCTTTCTTGATCGAGATGATACTCCCCCTACTTCGCCTATCTACCTGATTACAGATCATCAACATATTCATCACACCGCTAAGGTTGCTCATCATTGGGAATTACGTCAAGCTTTTCAAAAGCATAATATTAAATTACCGCAATTATTGGGGGATTTTGTGATTGCCGCCGGCCTTGCTTTGCGTCATGGAGATATTTAACTGATGGAACTATACCAAGTTAATTTTCTTCCTTGGCGCCAACAGCAAATAAAAAAGAAGATACGAGAGTTTTTACTCTTTTGTTTTGTGGTTTGCTGTTCAGTAATTATAGCTTGTATTTTTTTACTTTTATTTCAACAAATTGAAATAAATGACCTAAAAAACAGAAAGCATAATAGCCAACTGCAATACGAACAGATACAGCAATTAACATTACAAATCACGGCTCAACAAGCACAGAATAACCGTTTGATGAACAAAAAAAAACAGATAGATAGCATCATGGAAAATAATCAATTTTTACTTAGGCTATTACAAAATCTGTCGACTATAACACCGCCCAAAAGTTGGCTCACAAATCTACAGTTAATGGATAACAAAATAGAGATCAAAGCTAACAGTTATGATTTTCAAGATATCAATTCACTCAGCTTACAGCTTAAAAAACACCCTGGTTTGAGCGATATTCAATTGAAAAAAATCAGCCGAATGAATCAATTAAATCGTTTACACCTAACTGCTAAATACCAAGGGGAGTTCGATGAGTGAATCTACACATTCTTTTTGGTATCGCCCTTTTTGGCAACAAACGCTACCGGTTTGCTTCTTCATGGCTCTTTGTATCACTGCTGGGTATTTTTTATACTGGAAAGAAAACCAAAATCAGATCATGGGATTAGCCACTGAGAACCTGAGTTTAACTGAAGCAATTGCAAAAGAAACAAAAACTCTCCGCCACTCACCTTCGTTGCAACAGCTAGAAAAGCAGGCTCAATTGTTAAAACAATCAGTTGATACTAACGAAGCCCCTCTTGAATTACTTACACAGTTAAATACTTTACTTTCCCGTTCTTCAGTCACACTTAATCAATTGCAACCCACAGATATCAATACCTATTTTATGGAGTTCCAAGGCAATTTTGCTGCTATTTATTACGTTATAGAGCAACTTCTTACTCTTCCTCAAACTCAGAGATGGCATTTTCATGACATAAAAATAAATTTAAAACAAGGAGTTATTGTTACCACCATCTCATTTTCTTTTTTCAACAACACTCTTGCTATCAAGGATGATAACCATAATGAATAGCTCACCAACTAACATTCACATGATAATTATTGGAGGACTCCTCTTTTTATCTTCATTTTTAGTCTCTGCCGAAGAAATTAGAGATCCCTTTGCACCACTTACCCCACCTTTAGTAATAGAAAATCAGCCCACTTCGGAGATTACAATAGCGCCGATAGCGCCAAGTAAAACACCACAAGCCGAAAAAATATTTAAATTAGTCTCAATCAATGTTCAAGAGGTTCGTCTCCTATTAGAACACCCTGATACGTCGTTATTATCAAAAAATGCATCTATCCATCACGATATCACGACAAACAGCCTCATTATTAAAGATGATCCAGACCGATTAGCACTGATTGATGAATGGATAAAACATAAAGATATGCCAAATAAACAAGTGCAAATCACCGCACATATCATTAGTAGCAGCCGAACTGCATTACAAGAATTGGGTTTAGAATGGGGAATGATGGCAGGGGGAAACCTGAGCGCTAATCATTTACATCGTTACAACCGTTACTCTTCAATATCCGGGCAATTTTCCTTCAATGTTCTTAGCCTTGGAGAGGGTTTACTTGAAATGAAACTTAAAGCATTAGAAAAAGATAATTTGCTTTCTATTATTGCGAGTCCTCGTTTAGTTGCTTCACACCAACAACCCGCAAGTATTCAGCAAGGTACAGAGATCCCCTACGTCACCAGTAATGAAAAGAAAACGCACGTACAATTTAAAGATGCTGTACTCGGGATGGATGTCACTCCCGCTATTGTGCGTGATGAAAAAGTTGAGTTAAATCTAAAAATTAGTCATAACTCGCCTGATACTGCACTCACTAGCAGTCAACATCATCACTTGGCCATCAATAAGCAAGAAATCGCAACGACCGTCACTATCAAAAATAATGAAACACTTATCCTTGGGGGAATTTTTCAGCAAAAACAAGAAAAAACAGAGACGGGGTTACCTTTTTTATCTCACATTCCTTTTCTAGGTACATTATTCACAAATACGGCAGAGCATATAGATAAACGTGTCCTTATCGTTTTTATAACACCAAAACTTATCAATATTTAATATAGAAAAAATAACGCATATACTTCAAATAGTTGAATAAGCAATAAGTCAAAGATGACAAAAAAAAATATTTTTTATGCCATAAACCTACCGGATAAATTTGACGCTGACGTCGTTTTAGCATACAAGGTTATCCATTGAGTGTTCTAACTATCCGTAGATTAAAGAACAAGCTGTCAGTCGCTTATAAAACAGCCACAATTAATGTTGCTCTACACTTAACAGAAATAACTTGCTGATACCAATAGCTAAAAACTGTTAAAAACCATGATAAACAAGGTATTAGACAACATAGACGGCTCAAATATAGAAACCTGCAATTTTAAATATGGCACTTTGCTTGCTTAGTGCCATATTTATATAGTTGCAATTCAGGTTGATGTATTGAGATAATTTTCTTATCTGATCTCACATCATCACTTATGAGGTTTCAGTTTAGGTCCCGCCGCTAATCTGATTGGCGGGGCGGGTAATCATTAACGAATAATCGTAGTAATACCAAAAAACATGGCAGAGAAACGCAATATCTTTCTGGTTGGACCAATGGGTGCTGGCAAAAGTACTATTGGCCGTCAGTTGGCTCAACAGCTTAATATGGAGTTTTTCGACTCTGATCACGAGATAGAAAAACGCACTGGCGCAGATGTAGGCTGGGTATTCGACCTTGAAGGTGAAGAAGGCTTTCGCGATCGCGAAGAAAAAATCATCAATGAGCTTACAGAGAAACAAGGCATTGTTTTAGCAACAGGCGGTGGTTCTGTTAAGTCCAAAGACACCCGTAATCGCTTATCCGCTCGCGGTGTCGTTGTTTATCTTGAGACCACAATTGAGAAACAATTATCTCGTACACAGCGTGACAAAAAACGTCCACTACTACAAGTTGACGAACCTGCACGTGAAGTTCTTGAGAAACTGGCTGACGAACGTAATCCGATGTATGAAGAAATTGCTGATATTACCATTCATACTGATGAACAAAGCGCTAAAGTTGTTGCCAGCCAAATCATTGAACTATTAGAAAAAAACTAATTATTCATGGTGTTATTTTCAAAAATGAACTTAAGGTAAAGCAAGATGGAAAAAGTCACCGTCACTCTAGACGAACGTAGTTATCCAATCAATATTGCACCCGGCTTATATCAACAAACGGATGCATTTTGGCCATTAACTGCAGGTCAACGAGCAATGGTCGTGACAAATGAAACTCTTGCCCCTATTTATCTTGATAAGATAAAGCATGTTCTTGAATCTTCAGGTGTAAAAGTTGATACCATCATTCTACCGGATGGCGAACAATACAAATCATTATTCATTATGAATGATGTATTTACCGCATTACTTGAAAAACACCATAACCGTGACACCACCCTCATCGCTCTTGGTGGGGGCGTCATTGGCGACTTAACCGGTTTCGCAGCAGCAAGTTATCAGCGTGGAGTGCGTTTTATTCAAGTTCCTACGACCTTATTATCTCAAGTGGACTCTTCTGTCGGTGGTAAAACTGCCGTCAATCATCCATTAGGGAAAAATATGATCGGTGCATTTTATCAACCCGCTTCTGTCGTGATTGATCTCAACTGTTTAAAAACACTTCCCCCAAGAGAACTCGCCTCTGGTTTAGCTGAGGTCATTAAATATGGCATTATCCTCGATAGTGAGTTTTTTAGCTGGCTAGAAGATAATATCGATGCTCTCGTCGCTCTTGATGACCAAGCGATGGCTTACTGTATTCGCCGTTGTTGTGAATTAAAAGCACAAGTCGTTGCGGCAGACGAAAAAGAAACTAGTGGGTTACGTGCACTATTGAACTTAGGCCATACTTTTGGCCATGCTATCGAGGCGCATATGGGCTATGGCGTCTGGTTACATGGTGAAGCTGTCGCGGCTGGCATGGTTATGGCAGCAAAAACAGCTGAGCTACTTGGCCAATTTACTCCTGAACAAACACAGCGGGTGGTCACTCTTTTAGAACGTGCATCACTTCCCGTCACAGGCCCGTCACAAATGAAGCCCGATGATTATCTCCCACATATGATGCGAGATAAAAAAGTGATGGGTGGAAAACTACATTTAATTTTGCCTACCACTATCGGCCATTCGGAAATGCGTTCAGATGTTGATACGCAGACTGTCATTGCGGCAATATCATCCTGTATGTCATAAAACGAAGAAAAACCCGAATTTTTACTGACGTTTTAAAATGTTACTGGTAGATGTTCGCTAAAGTCGTTAAATTATACGGTATGCCTACGCCTATATACGAAACTCTGAAAAAGCGTATTATCAATACCACTTTGGCTAGCGTGGTATTACGAAAGGATATATGCTTTAAAATAAGCAGCGATGCCCTGCTTGGTCGTTAAGAGGTTGTACTGATAAGAGACATTTTATCTCTACTATAGGCAAATTTTATTCGGGAGAGGAAAATGGACGAATTTAAACCAGATAACCAGCCTCAAGGTCAAAATGATCTTAGGCCAGATACATCAGATAGACCGACAGGGCGCTCACGCCAATCATCATCTACTGCAAAACCTAAAATTGCACTCTCACGCCAACATATTATGATTGGTGTAGGTGTTCTGGTTCTATTGCTGCTCATTATTGCTATCAGCTCAGCGTTAAAGGCCCCTACAGAGCATGAAAAGCAACAAACAACGGGTGCAAATAATTCACAGAATATCGACTTATCGGGCTCCTCATCGTTGACAAATTCACAAGGTCAAACGTTATCAGGGCAACCGCAAGAAATTACCGGTTTACAAATCACACCGACACCAACCCAAGGAGAGCCTCAAACTCAACCAAATGGTCTGGGTGAGCGTATCGAAATACCTGGTGATGTCGTTGATGCCTTAAATCAAGGCCAAGTTTCTGTACCAAATACTAACCAACCACAAAATACGACACAGTTAACACCACCAACCGTTAAACCTGTCGAACAGCAACCCGTGGTAAAACCAGTCACACCAGAAAAAACACCTGCAAAACCCGTTGAGCAAAAACATCCTGTGCAGACTAAACAGCCAGCGAAACCTGCATCAACAGCAAGTAGCCAAGGTAGTAATATCATGTCTGCACCAGCTGGTAGCTATACATTACAACTCAGCAGCGCAAGCCGCTCTGATACATTGGAAGCTTTTGCAAAAGAAAACAAACTGGCCAATTACAAAGTCTATAAAACTATACGTAATGGGCAAACCTGGTATGTTCTTATTCACGGAAATTATAGTTCAGTGACCGACGCAAAAAATGCAATAGGAACCTTACCTGCTGCAGTGCAAGCGAAAAAACCGTGGGTTAGAAATATGAAACAAGTCAAACAGGATCAAAAATAACAACGTTTTTCCCCGGGCGCATTATGTTGTCCTGACAGAGTATAGATTTAGTACTCTAAACGATTGTAATAATAAAGACGGCATGAAAAAAAAACGCGCTTTTTTAAAATGGGCTGGGGGCAAATACCCCCTTGTGGAAGAAATCAAAAAACACCTTCCACAAGGTGATTGCTTAATTGAGCCTTTTGTTGGTGCTGGGTCAGTGTTTTTAAACACCAGTTATGATTCCTACATACTGGCAGATATCAACAGTGACCTCATCAACCTCTATAATACAGTTAAAGACCGTGCTGATTCTTTTATCGAAGAAGCCCAGCAAATCTTCACACCTGAATATAATACTTCCGAACAATATTATTTAATGCGTGAAGCCTTTAACCAATCGACCGATACTGAGAAACGCAGTGTCCTTTTTTTATACTTAAACCGCCACTGCTATAATGGGTTATGCCGTTATAATTCTCGTGGTGAATTTAATGTTCCTTTCGGCCGCTATAAAAAGCCCTATTTTCCTAAAGAAGAATTACTGTGGTTTGCTGAAAAATCACAAAATGCGATGTTTATGACTCAGCATTATGGTGAAACTTTGCTCAACGCAAAAGAGGGATCTGTTGTCTACTGTGACCCACCCTATGCACCTTTATCAGATACCGCTAATTTCACCGCGTATCATACGAATTCATTTAATTCGCTTGAACAACAAAACTTAGCGATTTTGGCACAAAAGTTATCAACAGAAAGCAAAATCCCTGTCTTGATCTCAAATCATGATACCCCGATGACGAGAGAGTGGTATCATCAAGCCCAATTACATATTGTAAAAGTACGTCGCACTATCAGTAGAAATATATTGAACCGGACAAAAGTCAATGAGTTACTGGCATTATATCCGGGTATACCAAATAGCCTTTCTCCTAGAAAAATAGATAAGAAAAAAACACAGCGCCTTGTACCTAGCGATGAATGGCTCTCAGATAACGATTAATAATCGGAGACAATAATGAAAAACTTTCTCATTGCCCCATCTATTTTATCTGCTGACTTTGCCCGTTTAGGCGAAGATACTGCCAATGTTCTTGCAGCTGGTGCCGATATCGTGCATTTTGATGTTATGGACAACCATTATGTACCAAACTTAACGTTTGGGGCGCCTATATGTAAAGCACTGCGAGACTACGGAATAACCGCACCTATTGATGTCCATTTAATGGTGAAACCCGTTGACCGCATTATCCCTGACTTTGCTAAAGCGGGTGCAACCCATATTAGCTTCCACCCTGAAGCCAGTGAACACGTTGACCGCTCACTGCAGTTAATTCGCGAGCATGGCTGTACCGCAGGGCTAGTATTTAACCCAGCAACCCCACTTAGCTACCTTGATTATGTGATGGATAAAGTCGATATGATCCTGCTCATGTCTGTCAACCCCGGCTTTGGTGGACAATCCTTTATCCCACAAACACTCAATAAATTGCGCCAAGTCCGTAAATTAATTGATGAGAGTGGTTATGATATTCGTTTGGAAGTCGATGGCGGTGTCAAGGTGAATAATATCGCAGAGATTGCAGCAGCAGGTGCCGACACCTTCGTTGCAGGTTCTGCTATTTTCGACCAACCCGACTATAAAACTGTTATCGACGCGATGCGTAACGAATTACAAAAGGTATCTCAATGACTCAAGTCGTATTAGAGAATATCAAAGCGATAGCTTTCGATTTAGACGGCACTCTCGTAGACAGCGCCAGCGGCTTAGCTGACGCTATCGACAACATGCTCAACGAATTAAATTTCCCTCCCGCAGGTAAAGAACGCGTTTCTATTTGGGTCGGCAATGGGGTTGATATATTAGTTGAGCGAGCGCTTTCTTGGGCAGGAGCCGAAATCACGCCCGAGCTACAAAAAAGAGCGCGAGCCAGTTTTGATAAATTCTATGCAACATCTGTCACAACAGGCAGCCAACTGTTCCCTGAAGTAAAAGACACTTTAGAGCAATTAGCGAAACATGGCCTGCCTATGGGAATTGTAACGAATAAAGCAACCCCATTTATTGCGCCATTATTGAAGAAATTAGGCATTGAACACTACTTTTCTCTAGTATTGGGTAGCGATGATGTCAAAGCTTTAAAACCGCATCCAGCTCCTCTCTACTTAACGATGGGAACATTCGGTTTACGTAAAGAAGAATTGCTTTTTGTCGGCGATTCTCGTAATGATATTATTGCAGCGAAAAGCGCTGAATGCCCGTGTGTCGGTCTGACCTACGGTTATAACTATGGTGAATCTATTGCACTGAGTGAACCGAACTGTGTATTAACACATTTTTCTGATTTATTACCTGCAATTGGGTTATCTGAAATAAAATAAGCAAGGACATAACTAAATGAGTACTCCCACTGAAAATTTAAAGCAACCCCAAAAACCAATCGTATTCAGCGGCGCACAGCCTTCCGGTGAATTAACCATCGGTAACTATATGGGTGCATTACGTCAGTGGGTACAAATGCAAGATGACTACGATTGCATTTACTGTATCGTTGACCAGCACGCTATCACCGTTCGCCAAGACCCTATCGAGCTGCGTAAAAGAACCCTTGATACACTCGCGCTTTATTTAGCTTGTGGCATTGACCCGAAAAAAAGCACTATTTTTGTTCAGTCCCATGTACCACAACACGCTCAACTGAGCTGGGCGCTTAACTGCTACACCTATTTCGGTGAATTGAGCCGTATGACTCAGTTTAAAAATAAATCTGCCCGTCATGCAGAAAATATCAATGCAGGCCTATTTGATTACCCGGTACTAATGGCAGCCGATATTTTGATTTATCAAACAAATCAAGTACCCGTTGGCATTGACCAGAAACAACATCTTGAATTGAGCCGTGATATTGCTCAACGCTTCAATGCTATTTACGGTGATATTTTCACTGTACCCGATCCATTCATTCCGACTGGTGGTGGTGCCCGTGTTATGGCGCTACAAGATCCAACCAAGAAAATGTCTAAGTCTGATGATAACCGTAACAACGTTATCGCATTATTAGAAGACCCGAAATCTGTCGTGAAAAAAATCAAACGCGCAATGACTGACTCCGAAGAGCCACCGCGTATTCGTTATGATTTAGAAAACAAACCGGGTGTTTCTAACTTATTAGATATCATGTCGGGCGTGACTGGTAAGAAAATCGCAGAACTCGAAGCAGAATTTGAAGGCCAAATGTACGGTCATCTAAAAGGTGCTGTAGCAGAAGCTGTTTCTGGCATGTTAACTACTCTTCAAACTCGCTACCATGAATTCCGTAATGATGAAGCACTGCTCAACCAAATTATGGATGAAGGTGCAACTAAAGCGGCTGCTCGCGCGCAAGAAACGTTAGATAAAGTTTATGAAGCAATTGGCTTCGTTAAACGCCCAATTTTATAGTTTATTTTTACATAAGTAGGGGAAATGTACGTATTCCCCTACTTTTTATTATAAGGATAGATTAATACCAAAGAGAAATTGATATAATCAATACACTCATTCATTATCATTTCACTATGCCTTGTCCAATAAAACCATTCAATTTTTTAATCAGCTGATAGTTAGGTGTAATTATTATTTAATAATTAAATTCATTTTCTAGAAAGAAGATCTTATTATTCTCTCCTTTCTAATTGATAATAGCATCAGAAAATGATAGTTAACTAAGCATCTTATCAAGACACACTTATCGATAACATAACGAATAATCAAAAAAATCGGTGAGTTTTTAGTGAAAAAAGAGTCGTGGCCAACCTGATTTGACCACAAAAATAATCTAAATTAGATGAGTTAAAATACTATAGGCAATAAGCTAACAACTTTAACTATCAAAGCTAATTAGCTAATTTAAATAAAATATTTTTATTTTCAATATGTTGAATTACTCACTCTGACACACAAAAACAACTCGTTTGACATCAGAGATACTCCAAAGGTTATCTTTTAACAGTGTGAACTTATAGAAAAGAAGATCGTGATTCCCCGCTAAGTATGCCGATATATCAGGCGGCACATTGTCCGTAGCATTTAATTCTACTTTCCCCTTTTTAAAAATGATGGCATCATCTTTTGTTTTCCCTTGGATAGTCAAAGTTAATACCCTGTCCATGGTATAGCTTTTATTATTATTGTGTACTGTTCCATATTCATTAACGATATATTTATTGTCGTTAACCAAGTGATAAATAACAGAAACCCTACCATAGATCAGCTCTTCTTCTGCTTCATTATTGGTAAAATTAATGACACCATGACAGTTATTCGGTATTGAATATTTTGAGTGAAAAAAATAGAAGCTAGCTACCGCGATAGCCAATATTATGCTACTAACGAACATGTAGATAAATATTGTTTTCGCATTCATAAATATTTTCATCTTTATCTTTTTTGCACCAAGAAAGAATGCTTTCATAAACACCGTTTTTTCCTATAGTCTCACTATCATCATATAAAATGATACCATTTTTATTTTTGCACCTTTCCGCTATATTTTGAGTGTTTTTTTCCATTTCTTTCAAAAAACGCTCTTCATTTGATATTTTTTTTCTTAAAAAAATATCACATCTATCGATGGTTAGCGATTTCACAACAACAGCATTGTACGATTTTGATATATAAAAATAAATTGATATAAACAGTAAAACGATCATTATTAAAATAAAAAAGTATCTCTTTTTTATTTTGATTTTCGTTTTTGCTTTTTTTTCAGAGTTTTTGAACGGCAAGTTTTCGATAGTAGCAGAAGCAACGAATTTAAACCCTTGCTTTGGGATCGTCTCTATTATTTTTTCTAAGCCAAGCTCACTCAAATTCTTTCGTAGCAAAAATATATTTTGACTCAAGTTATGGTTGGAAGATACTCGACCTAATTTCCCCCAGACCTTTTCTAATAAATAGTCTCGACTAATAACTATATTTTGCTTTTTTATGAAAACAGATAATAACTGGCTACAGGGCAATGTTAAGCTTATTATTGTATTATCACGACTTAATGTCTGTGCACTCTCATCATAAATAACTTTATCATTGATAATATATTTCATCACATTAACTTTACTATTAGGTTAACCTTTCATTATATTGCCATATTTGAATACAAAAGATCAACAAACAAATTTCAATTTTTAATGATAACTGAGTGTATCTTTATTTTTCATAAAAAAATTTTTTTATGGATAAAAAGTCACTGACAAGACAATTTTCACCACTATATTTTATTTATTTACATTAAAAATAGATTTCTATAGTACAAAAACAATTAATTTAACAAACTTTTATATCAACAGTTTAGAGTATAAATATTTTTAAATTTATATTTTAGATAAATATTCCGTTAATCTATAAAAACCTGGTTTTTTATTTTGTTTTTTCTTTACTTTGTAGTGAGCGTTTATTTTGTTGAATTTTTACATTAATATTTGAAACTCAAATAACGGACTTATGCTTATTTATTTTTTAATACATATTTAGCCTCTATTCATTTTAGTAATTGAGTACTACTGAATAAGCTGTAAGTAATAAGCTGTAAGTATTGTTGTTATTAATCCTATTGTTGTTATTCGTTTTTAATTATAGAAGAGTGTAGAAAATATGAAATTTAACAAAATCACAACTGCTTTAATTTTTACTGCTGGTCTTGCTACTTTTGGTGTTCAGGCAGCAAGTGAGCCAAGTCAAGGTTCAGGTAAAATTACATTTACAGGTTCTATTATTGAAGCTGCATGTTCTATCAATCCAGATTCAACAAACCAAGAAATCGATCTTGGTCAAATTGCAAAATCACAATTGAAAGACAATGGCCAGTCAACTCCTCGTAACTTCGATATCTTATTAGAAAACTGTTCTTTTGAAGAAGAAAGCCCAGTTGGTCCTGGTGAAGATACTCGTGCTTTAGTCGGTAATACAGTAAAAATCACTTTTGGTGGTTCACCAGCTGCAGGCAGTGCAGGTCCAATCAATACATTATTAGGAATTACCGGAACAGCTAAAGGTGCGGGTGTTGCAATCACTGATGGCTCAGGTACCGTAATTGAACTAAACAAAGAAAGTAATGGCCGTGAATTAATCAATGGCGATAATACTCTGAATTTCTCTGCATACTTACAAGGTATCGATGATGCTAGCCTTGCAACAGGTGAATTCACAGCAGTAACTAATTTCACATTATCTTATATGTAATAATTTATTGGCCGGTCAATATCGTCCGGCCACTATTAATTAGGTATAGCCAGGTGATAAAAAGATTAACATTAGTATTATTTGCCATTTTTTCCACTAATGTTATGGCAAATAAACAAGGGCATGGGAGTGTCACACTCAATGGCCAGATAATTGAATCTGCCTGTTCAATACTAACTGATGATATTTATCAGGATATTGATTTTGGAGCTATATCTATTAATTATTTATCAGGTAAAAGTTTATCTCCAATTAAAGATTTTTCTATTCATCTTGTTAATTGTGACTTGAATAAAGAATCAGGAGAAAAATGGATTGATGCAAATATAACATTTTCTGGATTACTGGATATGAATGTTGAAAATACATTTTTAACTACAGGCAGTGCTGAAGGTGTCGGTATAAAAATATATGATAATGAATTTAATGTTGCAAAAGATAAAGAAGCAATGCCAGCTATTGAGTTACAAGATAAAAATACAACTCTATATTATAAGATACAATTAGTAAGAAATAATAAACCACTTAAAGCTGGTAATTATAAAAGTTTTATTCGTTATATGGTTTCTTATCACTAAAAGCTGATAGTCATTTACTAATGAATATCGTTGATTATTCAGTTGAGAGGTGTTATGTGCTAAATTTAAAAAAAATCATTTTCAAAGTATTATTATTAAATTTTTCTCTTATGCTTTTATCCACCATTAACACTGCAAAAGCTGTAGAATTTAATACTGATATCCTTGATGATGATATAAAAAAAAATATAGACATATCTCATTTTTCTCAAGCTGGATATATAATGCCCGGCAGTTACCTTCTTCGACTATACATTAATGAATATGATGTTATGGAATCAGAATTTTCTTTTAAAGAAAGAAATGAGAATGATATCGTTGAAGCATGCATTAAGCCAGAATTTCTTCCTTTTATGGGTTTAAAAGAAAGTGTTATTGGTGATATAAAAACCTGGGATAATGGTAAGTGTATTGATTTTAATTCAATTGATGGCGCATTCGTTAAAGGTGATTTATCCGATGCATCATTAAAAGTATCTATTCCTCAGGCTTGGCTTGAGTACAGTGATGAGAATTGGTTACCTCAATCCTTATGGGATAATGGTATTCCAGGAATCATGCTTGATTATAATATAAACGGTAATTTCATAAAACCAGACGACGGTAATAGTAGCAAAAATATCAGTTCTAACGGAACACTTGGAGTAAACTATGGCGCATGGCGATTCAGAGGAGATTACCAAGCTAGTTATCGTAATTCCTCTAGAAATACTGAAAGCAAGTTCGATTGGAGCCGTATTTATGCATTTAGAGCATTACCGTGGATAACCTCTCAATTAGTCCTAGGTGAAACATATGTAAACTCTGACATATTTGACACTTGGCGTTTTATCGGTGGCTCATTAATTAGTGATGAAAGGATGATACCACCTAAATTGAGAGGATACGCGCCAGAAATTACAGGCGTCGCAAAAACAAATGCAACCGTTATTGTCAGTCAAAAAGGGCGAATTCTTAGTGAAACGACTGTAGCCGCTGGGCCATTTAAAATCTCAGATCTCAATAGTTTTGTTAAAGGCCGTTTAGATGTAAGAGTTGAAGAAGCAGATGGCAGCGTTCAAACTTATACTGCTGACACAGCGACAGTTCCATATTTAACAAGACCTGGGCAAATAAGATATAAATTATTCACCGGTAAACCAAGTGATAATCAACGTCATATTGAAGGACCTTTATTTACATCAGGTGAATTATCTTGGGGTGTTTCTAATGCTTGGTCTGTTTATGGTGGCCTAATACTTTCTAAACCATATCAATCAGTTAGCGTAGGATTAGGAAGAGACTTGTTTTGGCTTGGTGCATTATCAGTCGATCTAACTCAATCTTGGGCTGAGGTCAATAACATAAATGCTAACAATAAAAACCACACAAATAAATTAAATGGTAAATCTTGGCGACTAAGTTATTCCAAACGATTTGATGAATTAGATAGTGATATTACATTTGCAGGATACCGTTTTTCTGAAAAAGATTATATGTCAATGGGGCAATTCATTGATTCATTAAAAGGAAACTATCTATTATCTAAAGGAAAAGAATTATACACTATTACAGCAAGCAAGAATTTTTCAGAACAGCGGTTGAGCACAAATATCAGTTGGAGTCATCAAACCTATTGGGATAAAGATGACATCGATTACTACAGTTTTGCCTTAAATAAGTATATAGATATTGGCGATATACGAGATATATCATTAAACTTAAATCTATCAAGAAGTAAATATAATTATAAATGGGACAATGCTTTATTCATTGGAATGAGCATTCCTCTTCAAAAAGCAACCGTAAGCTATAATGCTAATTACAGTGGAAATACTTACTCTCAAACTGCTGGTTATTATAGCAGGCTAGATAATGGAGATAGTTATAGAATTAATGTTGGCGTTCGCAATGATAATGGTGTTAATCCACAAATAAGTGGGTTTTACGCTCATAGGGGTGATTCGTCTGATTTAAGCTTAAATGCTTCAATTCTCCAAGGTGATTATAAATCGATGGGCTTTTCCTCTAGAGGAGGAATGACAGCAACAAGCCAAGGTATGGCATTACACCCAGGAGGAAATGCGGGAGGAACTCGAGTATTAGTTGATACCGATAAAACCAGCGGTGTACCTATAGGTAATGGAATACATTCGAATAGATATGGCTATGGAGTTATTACGGATATTAGTAGTTATTATAAAGTATCAATTAAATTAGATGTAAATAAATTTGCTGATGATATAGAACCAAAAGGAACACCTGTTAGAGAGAGTGCATTTACTGAAGGTGCTATCGGTTATCATCACTTTGATATTTTAAAAGGGGCGAAAATAATGGCCTCAATAAAATTAAATGATGGCTCTGAACCACCTTTTGGAGCCCTAGTTAAAAATGCCAAAGGAGATGAACTTGGTATTGTTGGAGATAACGGAAATACATGGATAGTTGGTGCTAATAGTGAAGAGATAGCCTTTATAACATTTGGTAAAGATCAGCGTTGCCAAATACGTTTTCCTAAAGAACTCACTACAGGCGACTCTTTACTATTACCTTGTACGATTAATTGAGGTTAACTATTTATTATGAATAAATCTATTATCAATATTGGTACTATTTTGATTTCTTTTTTTACTGTCGCTCATAATGGGTATGCTGCGATAGCGCTTGATAGAACTAGAGCTATTTATCCAGGATAATGAGAAGTCCATTGTCCTTAACATTAAGAATGAAAATAAAAAGTTACCCTATTTAGCACAATCATGGCTTGAAAATGAAGCGGGTGAAAAAATAATTAGCCCATTTCTTACAACTCCACCATTACAGCGGGTCGAGCCAGGAGATAAAAGTGTTATTAAAATAACTAAAACAGCAAATATCAGCCAGTTACCACAAGATAGAGAATCTGTTTTTTATTTCAATGTTAGGGAAGTGCCACCTAAAAGCGACAAACCAAATGTAATGCAATTAGCATTGCAAACAAAGATAAAACTATTTTATAGACCCGAGTCTATCATTCCAGAAAAAAATACTAGATGGGATAACAAAATTATTCTTAATAAAGAAAATGATGGATATATGGTCGAAAACCCAACTCCATATTATATTAACTTGATAGGTATTACAGGTGCAGAGAATCAACCATTAGAGAAAAATTTTGAAGCTGTAATGATTGAACCTAAATCAAATAAAAAAGTAAAGAGTCGGACCTTTCAAAAACCATTTATTAGAACTATCAATGATTTTGGTGGAAAGCCAATTTTAGGCTTTCATTGCCAAGGAAATCGATGTGTTGCTGATGATATTTAAGTAGGAATAATTATGCTACTGATAAAAAATATATACTTAAAGGCTAATTACATTTTATTATTAGTAGCTATCCTATTTTTAACATTTGAAACCTACTCTGATGTTATTGATCGGAATTGGGATGTAGACGGGCTAAACGGGGAACTATATGTACATGGTGAACTACTTGAGTCACCATGTACTTTAGATGAAGAATCGTTAGAACAAGAATTTTCTCTAGGAGAAAGCAATACATCCCAATTTCGTCACGTTGGAGATATGTCATTACCTACATTGATTAACTTAAGATTTAAAGGATGTGGCATAAATAATGGCATTGCTGTTGATGAATTCCACTCTGGTAACTTAATATACACGCCAGATGAAGCAATCATTAAATTACATTTTAATGGTATTCCTGATAGATCAGACTCTAACTTTTTTAAAATTAATGGTGAAGCAAAAGGGATAGCTATTCGTCTTGAAGATAATAGAGGTAACATCATTATACCGAATAAACATCATCATCCTATGATTATATCCAAAGGAAAATCAGGAGTATCATTCACAGCTCAAATTGTAAAAACAAATAATGAGCTAAAAGTCGGTGAATTTAATTCAATTATAAATATATCTTTGGAATACAAATAAAATGAAAAATGTTTTTTATTTAGTGATTGTATTTTTTATTCCTCAGCTAACTTTTTCGAAAGATACTGATATTCATTTTTATGGAACACTCATATCTGAACCTTGTACATTATCATTGGACTCCGAAGAGCAATTAATTGATTTTGGCCCTATAGTAAAATCAACATTTAATAATAATACAGTCGCAGCTAAAAGAAATGTCAATATTACATTAAATGATTGTGATATATCGATAAGTAAATTTGTTAACTTTACATTTCATGGCGATAAATTTTCTGATAATGAAGAGTTATTTGCAGTTACTGGAGAAGCTAAAGGCATTGCAATTAAACTTATCTCTGAAGATGGTGATAATATTTCACCAGATGTACCAATGAGTGACATTGAACTTTCTTCAGGAACAAATCAATTAAATATTGAAGCTATGTTAGTTGGATATGACCTATCTAAAATTTCAACAGGTAGCTTTTCTTCAGTTGTAACTTTCTCTATGAGTTATGATTAAAATATTGGAGTGATAGTTATATGAAAATTAAATTACATATGATTTTTTTATTGTTATCATTAGGTATGAGTATTGCATTTCAATCTAATGCTGCTCTATCTCTAGATCGCACTCGACTTATTTTTAATGGAAATGAAGAGTCTGTTGAAGTTACAGTTACAAATAATGATAAAAAATCACCTTATCTCATTCACTCTTGGGTTGAAAATGCTAATGGAGAAAAAATAAATGAACCATTAGTAGCTTTACCACCAATACAACGGATTGAGGCTGGAAATAAAACTTTAATCAGATTAAGAGGTTTAGCTAATATACAAAACTTACCTCAAGACAGGGAAAGCCTTTTTTTTCTAAATATCAGAGAAATCCCACCAAAAAGTAATAATAAAAATGCATTACAATTTGCATTACAGACTAGAATTAAAATATTTTATAGACCCGAAAATATTGTTATAAGAAAAAGCACATTAGCAACACCAGGAACCCAAAACATTACCATTTCAAAAGAAAAAAATAAATTTAAAATTTTCAATCCAACTGATTATAACATTAATATGGTTGCTATTAAAAATGGAAATAAAATGCTACATGGGTTTAACCCAGCAGTAATACCACCTAAAGATAACTATGAACTGGATATTCCAAATAATATCGTTCTTCAAACTCCAGTTATTTCAATCGTAAATGATTATGGGACTAGTATTAACATTTCATTTTTATGTAAAAACAATGAATGTAATGTAGAAAAAATAAACCATAAGAGTAATTAAAATGTTAGCAATCAAAAAAATTAATTTAATTATTCTTCCATTATGCTTATTCATTAGTAATACAATAATGGCTAAAGATACTGAAACAATAAAATTTTCTATTGTGGGTAGTGTGGTATCTAAACCACAATGCCAAATTAGTGATAGCAAAACAATTGAAATAAACTTTGGTGATAATATAGGAATTAATAATATTTCATCAGGAAAATATGAAAGAGAAATACCTTACGATATAACATGTGATGGAGAATCGGATGAGCTGCAATTAACACTTAAAATTAGTGGTAATGCCGTGAGTTTTGATCCTGATAACGCAACAGTACGAACTAATGAACAAGAGAATTTAGGAATAAAAATATTTCATGATGGTAAGCCATTTGAATTAGACAAAAGTATTCCGATTAATGCCAATAATATACCTAAGCTTCATGCGGTTCTCATTAAAAATGATGAAGGGGAGCTGATAGAAGGGGAGTTTAATGCTAATGCAACAATTGAAGCTGAATACCAATAAAATTATTAACACAATTTTATATATACTGTTACTAACCATTTTACCATATAGTTCAATGAGTCACGCTGGTTTCGAAGGGGAAATATTTAAGCTTATTAGACACGCTGATGGTTCCGCTACCATTGAAATGGGCGCTGACTTTGAGTTCTACGCATCACTGGCACAACCAGAAGGTTCTGGTTTTAAAGGCTGCTATTCAGGTGATACCGTATCATTAATGGCAGGGAATAAATCTGGTGGTTGGAGTATTATCGATGTTCCTGGAACAGCAGACGGTAACTGTTTCACCCCACTAAGACCAAAGTTTCCAGTAAAAATTGCTGCGGGCAATACAGCTTTACTATTTATAAAAGAAGGAATATGTATAGGGCGTGGGAAGTTAGGGCAAGTCGAATGGCAGTTTATCGACTTTTGTGTTGGTGACGATTCTATTATTGAAATCATTGGCGATGCTGTTTGTAAAATCACACCAATTGAGATTGTTCATGACTACGGACTAGTGAACACGAGTGAAATTAATGGGAAGTCAATAACAACTGATGCGACTATAACCTGCACTCATGAAAAAATTACCACTGGCGATGTCTCTGTCAGCCTGGAGTTTCAAAATTTAGTTGATGACAAATTATACCTTAGAGATGATAAAAGTATTTACTCTACGTTAGATCTTGATGATAAAGGTCCATCCGAAAACATTAAAGTACCGGTTAATCAATCCATCAACGTAAAGGTTAGAAGCACCTTATCTGCAAATGATAATGTCATTGGCGGTGATTTTTCTGGCAGTACACTGTTAGTAATGACTTATAATTAACCCAATATTATAAACTGTTATTAATAATATTATTGTATTTTGAATATATGATATTACGCGATTTAATGAAAAAGCTTGATGTTTAATCCAAAATATCCTTCAATTTTCATTTGTCATATAAGGAATTAATTAACGATGTTTACACTTAAAAAACCCTTAATAATTAAAGATGATCGTTTAGCTCTCACCATGCTAATTGGCCGTGAAATCGCTTATTTGAGAAAAGCAAAAGGCTTATCAGGAGCTGAATTAGGTAAATCTGTCGGCCTTAGTCAACAACAGATTTCTCGCTATGAAAGAGGGATAGCAAGGTTAGACTTAGGTTTAATGATATATTTACTATCAAAATTAGATATATCTTTCAATGACTTTATTACTCGATTAGTTAAAGAAGTCAAAGTAAATTACCCAGCATTATATCGAAAATACCATTTTTTATTTTCATCCGATAGAAATATAGAAAGTACAGACATTTTTTATTTTAAACCCATAAATTAGCATAGATAATTTTTAATTTATAACCATATGAGCCATGAACTTTATTATTTCAACACTTCTATAAAACATAAGTTAATTAATTAAAAAATTCATATGAATGTAATATTATTAATATATTTTTGATTTTCTTTAGTTATGAAAAACCATGCTAATATCGAAAACATGAAACAACAGATAATTTGCATTGGAAATTAAAATAACGATTTAAAAAAAACATTATACTACGCATAAAAAAACGGGAAAATTTTCCCGTTTTTAATTAACCAATGAGTTTAACTTTAATTATTGAAAATCTTTGTCGGTATACAGCTTAGTCGCCTTAACACCTTCAATATTTTTCGCACCACCTAACATCATATTGATAGAAAGTTCTTTATTCAGCTGTTGGATCACTGAGTTCACCCCTTCTGCTCCACCTAAATTCAACCCGTAGAGAATAGGACGACCAACAGCCACAACATCCGCACCGCTCGCTAAAGCTTTAAATACATGGGAGCCACGGCGTACACCACTGTCGAATACAATTGGAACACGCTTATCTACGACTTTAGCAATTGACGGCAGTACATCAAAAGACGCAGGACCACTGTCTAACTGGCGACCACCGTGATTAGAGACCCAAATCGCATCGGCACCGGCTTTGATCACAACATTGGCATCTTCAGGTGATTGAATACCTTTAACTATTACCGGTAATCCTGATAACTTTTTCACGTATTGAATATCGGCTGGTGTAAAGGCTTGTTTCGCTTGTGCATAAATTTCACTGATCCCTGCACCTTTACCTGTTTTCGAACCATCACTATTTTGCTTAGCAAATAGCTCTAAGTTGGCAAAGCCCAGTGGGAACTGGAAGTTATTACGAATATCATCTTCACGATACCCACCAACAGGGGAGTCAACAGTTAAAATAATCGCTTTAGCACCACTTTCTTTAGCTCGCTTTAACGTAAATTCGTTAAAAGCATTATTTTTGCTCATATAAAGCTGGAAAAAGAACGGGTTTTCCCCTGAAACTTCAGCCACTTCTTCAATCGTTTTATTCCCATAAGTACTTAACGAGAAAATAGAACCTGCTTTAGCCATACCTTTTGCTGTCGCTATTTCCCCATCTTTATGCGCTAATCCTTGAGCTGCCATCGGCGCTTGAATAATAGGGGTTTTTAGTTTAATTCCTAAAAAATCAGTTGAAAGGTCAATATCTGAAATTTCAATTCCCTGCATCACTCTTGGCATAATATATTTATTATCAAAGTGTTGCGTATTCTTCTTCAGGTTTAATTCATCTTCAGCACCACCGCGAATATAACCAAAAGCACCTTTATCCATACTTTTGGCAACCTGGCTTTCTAATTCATCCAAGTTCACAATTTTAATTGGGCCTTCTTTATCGCTCGCTTTGTATTCTGCCGCCTGAGCAGTACCGAATGTCAATGCAACAGCCAATAAAGTTGATGTAACAACAGTATTTTTTCTTTTAAAATTCAACATAGTTAGTATATCCCTTACTGTTTAATTGCTTCAGCTTGAATCTTGATGGTCACATCTTTTGTCATACCCTCTTTAACTAGGTAATCTACCCCCCATTGTGTACGGTCAATGGTTGTTTCAAAATCACCACCACACACATCAGCTTTAAAGATTGGGCTGAAATAACAACTAAATTTGGTCGCTTTCAGCTGAACTGGGTGTGATTGGCCTTTCATAGTCAGAACACCATCAATAGATACAGGTTTGTTGTCTGCAAAGTTCCATTTAGTCGATTTAAACTCAATAGTTGGATATTTTGCGACATCTAGCATATCTGCACTTTTAATATGATTATCAAAGGCTGATAACCCAGTATTTAATGTCTCCACTGGAATTTTCACACTGACGCTACCCGTTTGTTTTTCCGGAGAATAGCTCATATTCCCAGTGATATTGTGAAAACCGCCGCTATTGGTAGAAGTATTGAAATGGTCAATATAAAACACCGCTTTGGTATGCGTTGAGTCTAATTTATAGTCTGCTGCCTGTGCTGTACCAAACGCAAACAAAGAAACCAGCAAAGGTAATGCAAGCTTTTTCATCGTATTTCCTTAAAATTCAATTGCAAATAGGCAGCTTTATAGTCATAACGCTACCTGATTTAATTTCGTAAGTTAAATGTGAGGCCTATCGCGAATTAACGTTCAGAATCTAATTGCTCATTATTTTTCAGAACATCTTGCGCTTTGCTGTAGCTTTCAATTAATAATTGATAAGCAGGGAAAATTTGTGTGTAAGCCATTGCCCACTCCGCCGCATCTTCACGGTTCCAAGTCCCTTGTAATTCTGAAGCAACAGCCGCAGTATCCATTGGAACGACACCCGCTTGAACGACACGCGCTAAGGTGATTTCTTGCGCCATTTTGCTGTAAGTACCTGATGCATCAATGACCACAAATACTTGATAACCATCCATCACCGCACTTATCGCAGGGAAAGCCATACAAACACTGGTAATGGTTCCTGCAATAATTAATTGTTTTTTACCTGTTGCTTTTACCGCTGCCACAAACTCAGGGTTATCCCATGCATTAATTTCGCCACGGCGTGCAATATATTGTGCATGTGGCGCATTTTGATGAATTTCTGGGATCAACGGACCATTTGGGCCTTGAGGTACAGAAGCCGTTGTTATTACTGGAATTTTAGCTAGAGAAGCCATTTTAGCCAGAACAGCTGCACGAGCACGCAATTCCGTCATTGGCATGTCACCTACGGTTTGAAATAAGCCACTCTGGTGATCGATTAATAACATCACCGCATCTTCTGGGTTAATAGCAGGACGTTGACCGTTAAAATTAGCTGGGCTACTCATGATGAAACCTCTCAATCGATAAAATATGAAATCTGTTTTTGATTTAAAAATAGAACGATAGCCGCTCCGTTTTCGTGTTATTTAGATTAATTCATCGATTTAAGGCTGAGTAGTCCAGTTTTTGATAAACACTGTTCTATAAATAGAATAATTAGACTTTATTCTATTGTTCTATCACTGCAACAATGAAACCTATTTTTGCTACTACTGCCAAATGATTTGCTCCTTTATTATTCAGCCATCAAAACAATTTTAGGAGCAAAACCATGAAAAAAATTATTGGTATCTATCAATCTCCTCGCAGCCATTGGGTCGGAGACGGCTTTCCTGTCCGTTCAATGTTTAGCTATAACGATCATGGGAAATACCTCAACCCATTCCTTTTACTCGACAGAGCGGGGCCTTTTGATTTCCCAAGCTCAAATTCGGCAAACAGGGGTGTTGGCGAGCATCCACACCGTGGGTTTGAAACCGTTACAATAGTGTATGATGGCGAAGTGGCTCACCATGATTCTACGGGTGAAGGCGGTGTGATAGGCCCAGGTGATGTTCAATGGATGACTGCGGCATCGGGTATTTTACATCAAGAGTATCAGTCTGACGCCTTCATGAAACAAGGTGGCACTCTTGATATGGTACAACTGTGGGTTAATTTGCCAGCAAAAGACAAATCAGCGGCCCCCGGCTACCAGCTGTTAGAAAGCCATAGTATGCCAAAAGTCGCATTACCCAATGATGCAGGAACACTGCGAGTGATCGCGGGTGACTATTTAGGCAATAAAGGTGCAGCAAAAACCTTTAGTCCATTAGATGTATGGGATTTGCAGCTTAACAAAGGTAAAACGGTCGGTATCCCAACCAAAGCGGGACGCTATGTCGGTTTAGTCATGTTACGTGGTTCAATATTTGTTGATGGTCGTTCCGCTTTAAACGAAGGGGAGCTGATGATCCTCGACGATACAGATAGCAATATTCTGTTAGAAGCCACAGAAGATGCCTTAGTACTGTTGCTCAGTGGTGATCCTATTAACGAGCCGGTTGTTGGTTACGGCCCATTTGTGATGAATACTGTGCAAGAAATCAATGAAGCAGTGAATGATTTCAACAGTGGGAAATTTGGCCGCATTCCTGAAACACAGTAAATGAGAAATATTTCCCTGATAGCCTAATGCGCTATCGGGGAAATTTATTTCACTGACGGCGAAATATTATCTGCTAAATGATTTAATAATAATTGGATTGATGGCAACAACCCTTTGCGTGATGGATATACCGCATGAATAATATCTTCAGGAAACTGCCATTTCGGTAATACCTCTATCAAATCCCCTGATTCAATGTCTTTTTCTACCACACCATAAGGCAACCTTGCGATCCCAACACCTTTGCGTGCCGCATGGTATAACGTTAAAATATCTGTTGTCGCTAACTTCGGGGTGAAATGCTGCGTAAAGCTAAGATCGTGACTATTTTTTAGGGTCAACGTGTAATTTTGTGAGTGCTCTGTATTCGCTAACATCGGGTAATCCACCAGCTTTTCGGGCTCTGTGAGTTCACCGTGCTCTGCGAATAACTGCGGGCTAGCCACTAAGATACGCCGTGAATATCCTAGTACTTTCATCATTAAGCCTGAATCATCTAATGGCAATGAACGCACTCGAATAGCTAAATCCAACCCTTCACTAATCACATCCACAGGGCGGTTAACTGCTAAAATTTGAACATCGATATCAGGGTACTTTATCATAAAATCTACAAGTAATTCATTGAGATAGACTTGTAACAGTGCGACTGGACACGATAACTTGATCGTTCCTTTAGGGTGTGACTGAACGGAACAAATCAATTCATGAGCAACTTCAGCTTCATCCACCACATTTTTACACTGCTGATAAAAGACTTGCCCCACTTCCGTGACATGAAACTGGCGAGTAGAACGGTAAATCAATGAAACATTAAGGTTTTTCTCTAAGTCTGCAATACGTCGACTCAATTTAGATTTAGGGATCCCTAGAGCCAAACCCGCTTGTGAAAAACCACCATATTCGACAACTTTCACAAAATAGTAGAGATCATTTAAATCATATTGCATCTCACCCCCCTCAATATTCCTAATCGCAATATCGCCATCTTACTAAAAACCCCAAAAAAGCGCTTTAAAAATAAATACCGCCAATAAGGCCTGCAAACAAAACAAATAGTCTGGCAAGCAAAACAACTAATTCACGATAACAAAGCGAAATAAATTAAAGTGACCGATTCGCTATGGAGGTTTCGCATGTACCGCGCACTTTGGGAATTACTTCGTCCCTATCGCTTCACACTATTATTTGCACTTATTTTACAAGCCATCGCAGGCCTCTGTTCACTCATTCCATTGATAGCAATTAGCCAAGTTGCCAACACTTCCGTTCATCAATATTATGAATGGGTTGTTATTGCATCCATCGGTGGTGTCAGCTGGTTAATTTGCCAAACTTTTGCTCTGTATTTAACGCATCAAACTGATAACCATCTCTGCCATCAACTCAGGCTACAACTTCTGGATAAAGTAGAAAAACTCCCTCTAAGCCACTTTGCCCAACATGGTCGAGATGGCTTTTTACAAATAGCTGATCGTGATGTCCGTTCGCTACATCAATTAACCGCTCATGCCCCCGCAGATATCACAAAATTAATTATCGTCCCAATAACAGCAACTCTCATTTTATTATGGCAAAATGCACTACTCACCATTTTTTGCTTAATGCCATTAATCACCTCGGTTTTTTTATTTAAACGAATGCGTTCTATACGTTATCAGGCGCTATATACCTCACGTAACCGGACAATGAGTGCCCTGTATGAACAATATGCTGAACTTGCAGATAACCCGCTACAGGCAAGGCAATATCCCAATCAATCCATTCAAAAAAAAACATCACAAGCGTTATACCAATTTGAAATCGCCTTTAAGCGATGGATAAGTAAAATAGGCGCCTTGAGCTCACTGACCCAAGTCGGTATCAGCAGCACATTGCTGTCATTATGGGTTATTTTTGGGGTTTCATTACTCTCTGAGCCCGTACCTCTCGCTCAAATCATTTTATTCATTCTATTAATTAGCAGTATTGCCGCCCCCGTTGCTGCAATGGGGCATGGTGCCGACGCCTTGAACCTTGCTGTTAGCGCATCAGAACGTATTCGCCAACTTCTAGCTGAACCGGGTATGCATTACGGAGAAAAGGAAATTACCCCATCCCAAGGTGAGCTCAAACTTGTCCAAGTTGATGTTAAAATAGGTAATAACCCAATATTATCGAATATTAATATCACCGTAGCCCCCAACGAATTTATTGCTATTGTCGGAACGTCTGGAGCGGGAAAAAGCACCTTAATACAACTTATGGCGCGCTTTTTAGACCCAACAGAGGGAAATGTCCTCTTTAACTCGGTTCCATTACCACTGCTATCATTAACTAGTTTGAACCGTACGGTTTCCATCGTCATGCAAAGCACCCCGCCTCTGCCTTGTTCTGTGCGTGAAAATCTACAGCTATTTGCCCCTAACTCCACTGAAGATGATATGTACCGTTACCTTGGTGAGCTCAATTTATTATCACTGGTAAAACAACAACCTAAAGGGCTGGATGCCGTAATAGAGCAAGATATAGTGTTGTCCGGTGGAGAGGCTCAACGCCTCGCGATTGCACGAGCATTGCTATCACCAGCGCCTTTATTGCTGCTTGATGAACCGACATCCGCACTTGACCCTCGAAATGCACAGCGGGTGCTTAATTTATTGCATAGCGAGCCGCGAACTTGTGTATTCGTTACCCATGACTTAAACGGCTTGAATCTAGCAGACCGCATATTATTGTTAGACAACGGAAAATTAATCGCACAAGGCTCTCATCAACAACTTTCAATACATTCAGAACCCTATCAGCAACTTTTACGTGCATTGGAGGAGAACTGTGCTTAAACGCTTATTATACACCGTACGTAATGCTATATTTTGGATGACGCTAAGCGCTGTTTTAGAGGGAATTAGCGGGTTATTTTTATTTGTTGTTATTTTAGATTGGCACCTTGATACCACTATCCCATTAATACTATTCACTCTTTCTAGCTTAATAACACTCACCATAACATTTATAGCCACCCAGAAAGGCTATTTTGCAGGGGGATTGGTGATGCGCTATCTTGCTACGGCACTTATTCTCCATCTGCCGCTTTCATTGCAACCCATTTCAAACAGCAACCAATTAATTTCAGGACCTGTATCACAGGTTATGTCTGTACCCGCACATTTACTCCATCCTATTATTAGCGGGTTAGTCACGCCCTGTACTATCGTGATTGGAATGTTAGTCTATCAAGGTGCATTTGGCGCTATTTTACTGTTTATACTCCTTTTGTTATTAGTCTCTTTACACTTATCTGCTAGAAAAATTGCCTTTTTTGAACGAGCAGCTCATGAATCAGAACAACAAGCAATGAGTGCACTCAACCAATATGCGCTCCACCAGCCATTGATTCGTCGCTCAAATACCCATTATGAGCAGCTGCATCCCAAACTTGCCTTAGCATCCCAGTATCAAACTCAGAGACAGCTACAACGAAGAAGCTTGCCATTTCACTTATTATTTTCATTAATGGTGCAAACCGCCTTTATTACGCTCTTTGGGTTCGGTATTTATTTAGTTGATCATGCAAAGATGCCATTAAATATGTGGCTAGCAGGGTTAGTTTTATTAGCGCGCTTAATTGAACCTATGTGGTTACTTTCTCATTTAGATCAATCAATTAGACAAATGAAAAAATCAATTCAACGAATCGAAATAGCCTTGCAGGCTCCGGTATTAACATTTCCTTATCGTTCATCAACACCCACTATCGATAGCGTTAACTGTGAACAGTTATCATTTTACAGTGACAATAAAAAATGCATTTTACAAAACATAGGTCTTAGCTTTAAGGAACATACACTTACCGCCATTGTAGGGCCATCAGGAGCAGGAAAAAGTACATTATTAAGCTTACTCGCTCGCTTACAAGACCCAACATATGGCAGTGTGAACTACGGTAATAAAAATATTAAAAACCTATCACAAGAGGTGTTGTGTGCTCACCGGGGAGTCTTACTACAAGATAGCCGTTTATTTTGCGGTAGCGTACGCCAAAATTTGGTACTTGATGATGATAATATTGATGACCGGGCAATCAGTGCATTACTGACACAACTTAATTTCACTGCCAATCATACGTTCTTAGAAAAAGAGGTTGGTTCTGGCGGTATGTTACTTTCTGGAGGACAAAGACAACGGCTGTGTATTGCAAGATTGATTCTACAGCATCCTAATATAATTTTAATGGATGAACCAACAGCAAGCCTTGATAACATCAATACAGCCTCCGTGATTGACCTTATTACTCAAGCCAAACAACAGACACGTATCGTCGTCACCCACCAGCCTAACCTTGCCCGCCAAGCGGATGAAATTGTGTATATGGAGAAAGGAAAAATTATCGCTCAGGGAACACATCTCGAATTAATGGCGAATATCCCGTGGTACCAACAGTTTATACAACAAACACCTAAGATATAGGCATTCTCAGTATCGCACGTTATATTGCTAGCAAACGCTTATGGCTAAAGACTCTCTTTGTTATAAGCGCACAATAGCTTTTCGCTAGCGATTAACGTTTACCAAACAACCGGTGCTTAAACTCTTCGATGCGGTAGTTATCTAAACGGTTCTGCATGGTTAAGCTCCAACTTGCGGATAACCCTGCTGCACTTAACAAGCGCTGGTATAGCTCCTCATCATAAGGGGCATGAAATGCTATCATAATGGCTTCTTGTACTGAAATATCACTATTGCGGCTCAATAGCGTTAATGGCGCATTTTCACTAACATTGCCTGTTTTAATGACGCGGTACAACCAACCACAGCGCCCATTGTCTTGCATCATTTGTGCAAAATTTTCAATTCCCGTTAACCCATTGAGCTTATAACAAGGGGAACGAGGTTGAGTGACCTGAATACGCGCATCACCCCATGCAAAAATATCCCCAATAAATACGTTTTCTTCAGTCATACCCAACGTTGATATATTTTCCCCAAATGCAGAGGCAACAAATAAATCGGCTAAATCAGGATATGCATTGACCCAGAAATCATAATGTTCCCTAGGATAATGGCAAAGTGCTCTATCTGGCCCACCATGGAAGCGCTTTTCAGCTTGTTCATCGCCATCAAGCCCCAATTGCCCTAACATCAATAACCCGTCGGCAGCTTGCTTGTGAATAGCGCTGTGCCCACAAGATTGAGTTGCTTGGACTTTACCGATAAAGACTTGGGGAGATACTTTCATGCGAGATCACACCTTAATACTCACGTAGGATGAAATAACGGTTGCTGTGTTCAAGTTACCATAACCCATGGTTAATAACCTCACTAATTTTTAGCAGGGCTCCTATCAATGCCAGCTCTAAAACAATATATATCAATAGCCCCCAAGTGAGTGTAATCCACCAAGAATTAAACCACTTTAAAAATATCCATGGAAATCCAAGAATACGCGATACGGTGATCCCTGGTAACCTCAATTTTGGTATCCCTTTTGTCTTTGGTACTATTTGCCAGATGATCACTAACAAGAACATACCGCTAAACATGATAGTTCCCACCTGATTATCACCACCTTTAATTGTCATATTCACTACGTCAGCAATGACAGACATAATGAATACATATATCCCTATTAGCACCATTATCGAAAATAGGAAATCCACCAATAAAAATATAGCGCCAGAAGTGTCTTTATTTTTATTTAAAAAGAAAAATAATAACGCATCACTAAGATATAAATAGAAAATAAAAATCATCGCAACCGCGATAATAACGCGATTATCGATATCCGGAGACGGCGCCGCAATACAAAATATACTTCCCCAAAACATAAGAAGAAATAAATGAGAAAGAGAAAAACATGCTCTAGGTTGACTGAAAAAAGCAGCCACTGCAGGATTAACTCGATCTGCAAGCTCTGGATAATTTTGCATCAACTGCTGATATTGCTTCATCAATAAATCCAGTAACCCAGGTACTAACCGCATCCACCCAGTCACTTCTGCCTGCTTTCCAATTAAAAACTGCATTGTAAACGCTGAAATCGAGTACTTATGTGATGCTTCAATTTCGCAATCTCGCCATGCACGTTCAACAGCAGTTTTACGTAATTGATTTTGAATACCTTCTTGAATAAACATTGGAACCACACTATCTGAATTATAGTCATTTAACTGCCAATTCAATAATTCAGAGACGCAATCTACGGTCGATTCCATTAAGCCCTGTTGTTGTGATAATGCTTTGGCAAAATCCTTATGAAACTGAGGAAAAATGTGTAAATTGCCTTTTTCCATCACATGAGCCCAAAGAGAAGACAGTGCGGCCTTCCCTTTGCTTTCATTCTCCACAATCAGGCTCGCGACAGTATCAATTTCATTTTGAGTATAAACAGCTTCAGCCACAGCGATAGCTGGTAAAGGTTCATCCACTACAAATGTGTTTGATAGCCAATCAGAAAAATAAATGTCTTGATAACCAGTGTGTTCATTTAATAATACGGCTTCACCATAACTTTCGTCTTCAGAGGCAACTTCAGGTTGAGCACTCTCTTGATAAGAGGATAGGTTTTTTGCATTTTCAAATGCTTCTCTTAGCTGCTGATACTCTTTTGGATGAGTATCGGGCCGATATTTTTTGAGTTGCTTTGCATAAGCCCTACGGATTTCTTTTTCATCATGAGTGAACGGAATTCCCAATATTTGCCACATATCCATTAATGCAAATCCCTTTCATATCGTTTCAAAAATTGAACAACTTGCTGGCGAAATGTTGCGATCAAACGTAAATCTTGGCTATTTAACGCGGCCTCAAACTCAGTTGTTATCTTATCGACCCACAACCTGTCATCACCGAGCAAGAATTCATATAATTGAGAGCAACGGGCTAACAATTCTCTATTTTCAGGCATATCCCTTGGGTGTTGCTTTAGCCCTGCAATTTTTGCCAGACTGGCTGAAATTTGATCCTCACTCATTTGGCCCGGTACCTTTTCAATCAATAACCGATAAACCTTAGGGCTACCTTTGTAGTGGCACTCAACTTCGAGTAAACCATCAACCGTGTAAGTAAACCTAACTTCAATCGTCACTTCCCCGGCTGGCCGTGGAGGAATATCTATTTTTAATTCCCCAAGGAAAACATTATCTTTGACTAGGCGAGCTTCACCTTGATATACCTTGAGTAAAATATGCTCTTGGTTATCTACAATTGTACTTAACTCCTGCATTTTGCTGATAGGCAAGAAATTATTGCGTTCGATAATAGGAAGATAGTAACCAAATTCGAAACGCTCACCATGCTGTTTCGTGATATCAACCCCCAATGAAAATGGCATGACATCGGTTAAAACGATATCATCCAAAGCGCAATCTGCCATTACCATACCGGCTTGAACACCAGCCCCTAAAGCAACTGCCTCATCAGGATTTAAATCATGCCGTGGAAATCGCCCGAAAAGACGAGCGACGGTTTGTCTAACGAGAGGCATACGTGTCGCCCCTCCCACTAGCAATATATCGTCAAGGTCATTAAGCGAAAAACGGGAGTCATGCAACGCCTGTAAAATAGGTTGTTGAAGGCGAGCTAATAAAGGCTGACAACAAGTAGCTAGCTCCTGTTCTGTCATTTTCCATTCAAAATCTGACTCATTCCAATGCATAGAAACATGGCATTCTGGTGCTTGGCTCAAGGCTAATTTGAGATGTTCCGCCAATTTCAATAATTCAGGTCGTATCAGAAATTGATCTTTGTGTAATTTGGGGTACTTTTTCAACATCCACTGATAAATCACTTCACGAAAATCATCACCGCCTAAGCGTACATCACCACTACTGGCACAAACTTCGATAACGCCTTCAAACATATCGATGATCGATACGTCAAACGTACCCCCTCCTAGGTCAAATGTGAGATATTTATGTTCTTTATTTTCGAGTAACCCAAAAGCAAGTGAAGCGGCTGTTGGTTCATTTAATAACCTTACAACATTCAACCCAGCAAGCTGCCCCGCTGTTTTAACTGCGCGGCGTTGAACGTCATTAAAATAAGCAGGAACTGTAATTACGGCGTCTTTGACGACATAACCTAGCCACGCTTCAACATCATCTTTAAGTTGACGTAACAACAAAGCGGAGACTTCTTCAGCACGAAATACAAGCTTACCTAGTGTTATAGTGGCATCGGTTCCCATATAACGTTTGAAACTCGCTTTAGTTATATTAGGATGACTTTGTAAACGTTCATGAGCAGCTTGCCCTACGATAATCTGGCCTGCATCATCTAAACCAACCACAGAAGGCGTTAGAACGTTTCCTTGTAGATTAGGAATTAGGACTGATTTGCCATCTAACCACAAACTTACCGCACTGTTACTTGTCCCAAGGTCAATCCCCATGACTAAGTGTGTTGCTAAACGATCCATTTTAATTTATTCCTTATTTATCAATAAACTAAATCCATATCATTATTGAAAGAAATTAATAACCAACATTTTAAATGATAATGAGTTTTATTTAATAATAAAAAGTAAAGTTTTGGAATCGATATCAAATTGTAGGCATAAAAAAAGCGCAGCATTAACGCTGCGCTTATGGCAAATAAATTATCTTATAAAATTATTTAGCTTTTGCTGCAAAACGTGCCGCTGCTTCATCCCAGTTCACAACTGACCAGAATGCTTTAATATAATCAGGGCGGCGGTTTTGGAATTTCAGGTAATAAGCGTGTTCCCATACGTCTAAACCGATAATTGGGTAACCAGATACGCCGGAAATAGCCTCACCCATTAATGGGCTGTCTTGGTTAGCAGTTGAAACGACAGCTAATTTACCGTCATCTTTCAGAACCAGCCATGCCCAGCCAGAACCGAAACGTGTTGCAGCTGCTTTTTCAAACAGTTCTTTAAATGCATCAACGCTACCGAAATCACGCTCAATCGCAGCTTTCAGTTCGCCTTTTAATTCAGTACCTAATTTCAAACCTTTCCAGAACAGACTATGGTTTGAGTGGCCACCAGCGTTGTTACGAACAAACGTACGTTGATCAGCTGGGATTTGGTCCAATTTTTGAATCAAAACATCGATATCTAAACCCGCTAATTCAGGCAGTTTTTCTAACGCTGTATTGGTGTTAGTCACATAGGTTTGATGGTGCTTAGTATGGTGGATTTCCATTGTTTGCTTGTCAAAGTGTGGTTCCAACGCATCATAAGCATAAGGTAAAGCAGGTAATGTATAACTCATATTATTGTCTCCAGTGACGTAAATACCGCTATGTTTCTCATTTTTACCACAAGGCTCATAGGGTAAACACTTGCGTAACTTCGCACCTTGTGAATAACTATCTATTATAGTTATTTTACTGTTAATGAAAATCATTATCAAACCCATAGTAAATATATGGATATTTATATTCGCTATGAGAACTCCTTTATTCAGTAACTAATACCAATAACCCCATCGTTTATTTTTCTTTAAATCTACCTTTTATTATATTTTTAGCTTTATATTTCAATTTGATATTTAGCATCAAATGATAATCCTGCAAATCTCATTACAATTAATACGTGATCTTCCGCGCAAAAGAAAAACAAATTTAAAAATCGTGCTTTAGTTAACCATTTTTTGACATAGTATTAACATCTGCAAGGAGATAATAATATGACTCAAATAACTAAACATCCCGTTCCTGCTGAAATTGCAAAAAATGCCCTGATAAACGAACAACAGTATAACGATGAGTACCAACGCTCGATTCAAGACCCTGAAGGATTTTGGGGCGAAAAAGGAAAAATCGTTGATTGGATTAAACCTTATACACGTGTCAAGAACACCTCTTTTGACCCCGGCCATATTGATATCCGCTGGTTTGAAGATGGTACATTAAATTTAAGTGCAAACTGTTTGGACCGCCATCTGGCTGAAAAAGGCGACCAAACTGCGATTATTTGGGAAGGCGATGACCCCTCATCGTCAAAAAATGTCACTTACCGCGAACTACACCATGATGTTTGTCAGTTTGCTAATGTTTTGAAACAACAAGGTATTCGTAAAGGCGATGTTGTCGCCATTTACATGCCGATGGTTGTCGAAGCTGCTGTCGCGATGCTGGCTTGTGCTCGTATTGGTGCGATACATACAGTCATTTTTGCTGGTTTCTCCCCTGAGGCGGTCTCTGGTCGCGTTATTGACTGTAAAGCAAAGCTAATCATCACCGCAGATGAAGGCTTACGAGCAGGTCGTGCAATTCCATTAAAGAAAAATGTGGATGACGCACTCGCTAACCCGCAAGTCACTACGGTTTCTAATGTGATTGTTTACCAACGTACAGGCAATGCGCCGAGCTGGGTAGAAGGGCGTGATCTCTGGTGGCATGACGTCATCAAAGGGGTCAATGCAGATTGCCCTCCAGAAGAAATTAACGCAGAAGACCCACTGTTCATCCTATATACCTCTGGTTCTACAGGTAAGCCAAAAGGCGTTCTGCATAGCACTGGCGGTTATTTAGTCTATGCTACACTGACATTCAAATACACCTTCGACTACCATCCAGGTGAAGTCTATTGGTGTACTGCAGATGTGGGCTGGGTTACAGGCCATAGCTATTTGTTATATGGACCATTATCCAATGGTGCTAAAACATTAATGTTCGAAGGGGTACCTAATTACCCAGCAGTTAACCGAATGAGCCAAGTGGTTGATAAACACCAAGTCAATATCCTTTATACCGCCCCAACTGCTATCCGTGCATTAATGGCCGAAGGCGATAAAGCCATTGAAGGTACAGATCGCAGCTCATTACGAATTCTCGGTTCAGTGGGAGAACCCATTAATCCTGAAGCTTGGGAATGGTTCTACAAAAAAATTGGTAATAGCCGCTGCCCAGTGGTTGATACATGGTGGCAAACCGAAACAGGTGGTTTCATGATCACACCACTTCCGGGAGCAACCATGTTAAAGCCAGGGTCTGCAACATTGCCATTCTTTGGTGTTCGCCCTGCATTAGTCGATAACCTTGGTGAGCCTATCGAAGGCGCCACAGAAGGTAACTTAGTGATTGTTGATTCATGGCCGGGCCAAGCCCGAACCTTATTTGGCGATCACGAACGCTTCGAGCAAACCTATTTCTCAACCTTTAAAGGCATGTACTTTAGTGGTGATGGTGCTCGTCGTGATGAAGATGGTTATTACTGGATCACAGGCCGTGTTGACGATGTACTGAATATTTCGGGCCATCGTTTAGGTACCGCAGAAATAGAATCAGCGCTCGTTGCACATCCGAAAGTGGCCGAAGCTGCAGTGGTCGGTATTCCTCATAATATTAAAGGCCAAGCAATCTATGCTTATGTCACATTAATATCTGGGGTTGAGCCATCACCAGAGCTATACACCGAAGTTCGCAACTGGGTTCGTAAGGAAATCGGCCCTATTGCCACCCCGGATGTACTTCACTGGACGGATTCACTACCTAAAACTCGTTCCGGTAAAATCATGCGTCGCATCCTACGAAAAATTGCATCAGGAGACACCAGTAATTTCGGAGATACCTCCACGCTGGCCGATCCTGGTGTTGTCGAAAAACTACTCGAAGAAAAACAGTCTATGAGTATGTCATAACGCCAAAAGGCCAACTCATAGAGGCGGCCTTACATACATCCCAACAAGATGGTTTACTCTAAATAATTCGAGGGGTAGCTAGGCGACAAGCGAACGAAGCACGAGGGGCATACACAAGTATGTAACTCGTGTGAGTGAGTGTAGTCAACAAAGCTGCAACTTGAAGTATGACGAGTATAACAGAGGAGAACTCTGATGAATGCTACTGCTTACGAAAAGGTAGAGGATAACCCTCGCTTTAAAGAACTGGTTAGAAAACGTAGTCGCTTTTCATGGTTGTTATCAATAATAACGCTCGTGCTGTATGTTGGTTTTATTTTTCTTATCGCTTTTGACCCAAGCTGGCTTGGAACACCAATATCCGAAGGTTCATACATTACAAGAGGAATTCCTGTTGGTGTAGGGCTGATCGTCATTTCATTTGTACTAACGGGGCTTTACGTTATCCGGGCTAACGGTGAATACGACCGTTTAACAGCAGAAATTTTAAAAGAGGTAGAAAAATGAAAATATTGCTCTCACTCATTCTCTTTTTTACCTCCTCAATGGCGTTTCCCGATGCATTGACAGGGGATGTTGAACGCCAGCCTGTGAATATTCAGGCGATTGTGATGTTCTTACTGTTTGTCGGCTTTACCTTATATATAACTTACTGGGCGTCAAAAAGAACGCGTTCTCGCTCTGATTACTATACTGCAGG
This sequence comes from Providencia sp. PROV004, assembly GCF_011045615.1. Lineage (NCBI taxonomy): Bacteria > Pseudomonadati > Pseudomonadota > Gammaproteobacteria > Enterobacterales > Morganellaceae > Providencia > Providencia sp. PROV004. The sequence goes on along the minus strand of NZ_CP042859.1, from coordinate 70,125 downwards.
CGGGAAAATTACAGGTTTCCAAAACGGGATGGCTATCGCGGGCGACTTTATGTCAGCGGCTTCCTTTTTAGGGATCTCCGCCCTGGTTTATACTTCTGGCTACGATGGCCTGATTTACTCGATTGGCTTCTTAATTGGCTGGCCGATCATTCTATTCTTAATTGCCGAGCGCTTACGTAATTTAGGTCGCTATACTTTCGCTGACGTCGCTTCTTATCGATTAAAACAAAGACCAATTCGCATTCTATCTGCGGTTGGTTCTCTGGTTGTTGTTGCACTGTATCTTATTGCTCAAATGGTGGGTGCGGGTAAATTAATTGAATTATTATTTGGTCTCAATTACCACGTCGCGGTTGTTATTGTGGGTATATTGATGGTGCTGTATGTCCTATTTGGTGGAATGTTAGCCACAACTTGGGTTCAAATTATTAAAGCCATCTTGTTATTAGCTGGTGCAACATTCATGGCTGTTATGGTTATGAAGCATGTTGGCTTTAACTTTAATACCTTATTTAAAGAAGCCGTAGAAGTTCATAAAAATGGTATTGCTATCATGAGTCCTGGAGGGCTGGTCTCCGACCCTATATCCGCCTTATCCCTTGGTTTAGCATTAATGTTTGGTACAGCAGGCCTCCCTCACATTATTATGCGATTTTTCACCGTTAGTGACGCGAAAGAAGCACGTAAAAGTGTGTTCTATGCCACTGGATTTATCGGTTACTTTTACATATTAACCTTTATTATTGGTTTTGGTGCCATCGTTCTTGTCAGTTCCAATCCTGCATTTAAAGATGCTGCTGGTGCATTAATTGGTGGCACCAATATGGCCGCTGTACACCTTGCTGATGCAGTTGGTGGTAATTTCTTCTTAGGCTTTATTTCTGCAGTTGCATTCGCCACCATCCTTGCAGTTGTTGCTGGTTTAACCTTAGCAGGCGCCTCCGCGGTTTCTCATGACCTATATGCGATGGCAATGAAAAATGGTAAAGCTGATGAAAAAGATGAATTACGCGTATCTAAAATTACCGTTGTTATCTTAGGTTTTGTTGCTATCGGGTTAGGCATTCTGTTTGAAAAACAAAACATTGCTTTCATGGTTGGCTTGGCATTCTCAATTGCAGCAAGCTGTAATTTCCCAATCATTTTACTCTCAATGTACTGGCGCAAACTGACTACTCGTGGAGCATTAGCTGGTGGCTGGTTTGGTTTAATTACTGCAGTTGTCTTGATGATTTTAGGGCCAACCATCTGGGTCAGCATTCTTCATCATGAGAAACCAATTTACCCTTATGAATACCCAGCAATTTTTTCTATGGCTGTTGCGTTTATTGCTGCCTGGTTATTCTCTGTAACAGATCATTCAGAACAAGGAAAAATGGAAAGAGAGCGCTTTAAAGAACAATTTATTCGTTCACAGATTGGGCTTGGTATTGAACAAGGAAAATCGCATTAACGTCGACCTCTCATAATTATATAGAATAAAAAACGGCTATTTATGCCGTTTTTTTTATTCTATATAACGTAAATATTAAATAACAATGAATAACAATTACATATCGAATATTTAAGAGAGGTGGAAAAACCTATTGGTATCAAATGCGGGCCAAATATCACATCATATACATTGCTGAAATTAATAAAGAAATTAAACCCTAGTCAAGAAAAAGGAAAAACAGTTCTCATCATTAGAATGGGAGCAGGTGTTATTAAACAAAAACTCCCGGCTCTCATAAAATCAATTCAGCCCAGTGGCAAGCCCGTCATTTGGATGATTGTCCCTATGCATGGTAATACTAAAAATGCCAAAGAAGGATATAAAACACGCTATTTTACGGGTATTACTAATGAAATGATTCAGTTCATTCATATATTAAAGGAGGCAGGAGTACATCTAGGAGGTGCCCATTTAGAAATGACAGGACTAGATGTTACTGAGTGCACAGGGAGGTATCCTTGAAATCAGCGAAGAAGATATTAGTTATAAATATCAGTCATTATATGACCCTAGACTCAACAAAATGCAATCTCTCGAAATTGCATATCTTCTAGGTAAAAATTGGAATTAGTTATTTTTATTAATCTAGCCCTCAATGTAGGGCCAGCCTTTGCAATAGATAAAAAATCCCCCAACTAAAAGTAGCCGAGGGATATGCAAACATTTATTAGATTGTTAGTGTGTGCTAATTTGCATAGTGCAGTCTTTCTCTATTAGCCCAATCTTCAACAAGTGAATAAGTACTTGATGGGTTTGCCTTTCTCTCTTCTTGAAGGCTCTTAAACTCTGCTTTATTTTTTGGCGTATAACGCATCAATAATTGGTCTAATACAATATGCTTTTCAGCAAATTCAGAATCCATTTTTAGACGCTTATACAATGTGTATGTGATGATGGCACTAACCGCCAACATGGAGATCACCGCGACAAAGCTGTAATCTATTCCAAAATAAATTCTTGCTGCATTTAATAGTAAAAATGGTACAAAAAACATCACAAGTATAGAAAGAATAATTGCACCATCTTGCCCATTGTTAAATTCAAATTCATTCTGCTTATTTACAGAAAGAATTTGATCAAAAATCTTATGATTAGCGCTTTTTGCCTTTTTCATGTGATCCACCTTTGGCACATAAACAATATTTACATGAAATACAGTTAGTTAATGATTACAGCTTATGCTATTAACGACACCTTGGACTGTGTTCTTTCCATTGAAAATTCTATTTATAAACAAATTTTATATCTAATGTAATATCTTAAGTTGATTTACTCATTATAAGCACAATAAAATAAAACATCAATTTAACAATTTTTATATATAAAAATAACCATTCGAATAAATTTTAGACGTAAATTTAAAATGGTGATGAACTGCTGTTATATCAGAAAAAATGGCTTATAACATTTTATCTATTGATATTATTAATATTTAAATGATAAACACATACTTTTTGTACATACTAATTAACACCATAAAAACCATAAAATAGAAAAAATCCAAATAAGTAAAGTAGAGTAAATCGATGAACTAACCTTACTAATTCATTATTTATTTTAATAGATTAGAATTTATCTATCGGTAGGGTATATAAATGAATTCATTTCATACCTATTTAAGAAATGATGGTTCAAGCTTACCTTCACTGCTCCACTTTATTTTTTAAGTGGACTGTCACTTATTTCCCAGGCAATTCCATTCATCGAGGTGATAGGTAAACCACCAACCCGCTATATCCATTGGATTTTACTAAAACTCTGCTACCCACCAAACAACTTGTGAGCTGTTACTTACTACTCTGAGTCTCTCATTAGCATTCAACCTCTAATTTCATTAAAATTTCGCTACATACCAAACAAACCGTGAGCTGTTACTCACTACTTTGTATCGTGAGCTTCCATTGACGGTGGTTATATTCATGATTAATGGCCCTGCGAATAGGGATGAAATTGAAGCAAGTTAAGAGAGTCGAAAAGAAATCTCATCGGTTCATGAAGTAAGAAAGGGAATTGAGCCTAAAAGAATTAGGAGATTGAGAAGTTGGCCACCCACCAAATAACTTGTGAGCTGTTACTTACTACTTTGTATCCCTCAATCACATGCCTCCCCTGAATGCTAATGGTGCAACGCCTTGATTTAATTCTCCCCTCTTAACTCCCCATCCCCTTTTGTAGCCCAAATAGAAGTGAGCTGTTACTCACTACTTTGCATCGTGAGCTACCATTAGCGATAGTTATATTCATGACTAATGGCTCTGCGAAGAGGAATAAAATCAAATAAATTAAGCGAGTCGTTAAAAGAAGAAAGAAGAAAGAAGAAAGAAGAAAGAAGTTAGGAAGTTAGGAAGTTAGGAAGTTAGGAAGTTAGGAAGTTAGGAAGTTAGGAAGTTAGGAAGTTAGGAAGTTAGGAAGTTAGGAAGTTAGGACATTAAGGGGCTTCAACGCTAACATCAACAATAAATTAGTTTCCCCCAAACGCAAAAAAGCCACCTATTGGGTGGCTTTCTCACTAATTGAATGTCTGGCAGTTCCCTACTCTCACATGGGGAGACCCCACACTACCATCGGCGCTACGGCGTTTCACTGCTGAGTTCGGCATGGGGTCAGGTGGGACCACCGCGCTATTGCCGCCAGACAAATTCTGTGTGTTCCCGTTTAATCTCACTTTCGTGCACTAAACCAGAACATTAATCTCGAACAAGCTGCTGTGTCCTTCACCTCTCGGCTTCTCACGCTTATTGAATCAACATAATCTCTCTAAAACACCTTCGGTGTTGTCAGGTTAAGCCTCACGGTTCATTAGTATTGGTTAGCTCAACGTATCGCTACGCTTACACACCCAACCTATCAACGTCTTAGTCTTAAACGTTCCTTTAGGACCCTTAAAGAGTCAGGGAAGACTCATCTCAAGGCAAGTTTCCCGCTTAGATGCTTTCAGCGGTTATCTCTTCCGCACTTAGCTACCGGGCAATGCCATTGGCATGACAACCCGAACACCAGTGGTGCGTCCACTCCGGTCCTCTCGTACTAGGAGCAGCCCCTTTCAATCTTCCAACGCCCACGGCAGATAGGGACCGAACTGTCTCACGACGTTCTAAACCCAGCTCGCGTACCACTTTAAACGGCGAACAGCCGTACCCTTGGGACCTACTTCAGCCCCAGGATGTGATGAGCCGACATCGAGGTGCCAAACACCGCCGTCGATATGAACTCTTGGGCGGTATCAGCCTGTTATCCCCGGAGTACCTTTTATCCGTTGAGCGATGGCCCTTCCATTCAGAACCACCGGATCACTAAGACCTACTTTCGTACCTGCTCGAGCCGTCACTCTCGCAGTCAAGCTGGCTTATGCCTTTGCACTAACCGCATGATGTCCGACCATGCTTAGCCAACCTTCGTGCTCCTCCGTTACTCTTTGGGAGGAGACCGCCCCAGTCAAACTACCCACCAGACACTGTCCGCACCCCGGATAACGGGGCTACGTTAGAACATCAAACATTAAAGGGTGGTATTTCAAGGTTGGCTCCATGCAGACTGGCGTCCACACTTCAAAGCCTCCCACCTATCCTACACATCAAGGCTCAATGTTCAGTGTCAAGCTATAGTAAAGGTTCACGGGGTCTTTCCGTCTTGCCGCGGGTACACTGCATCTTCACAGCGAGTTCAATTTCACTGAGTCTCGGGTGGAGACAGCCTGGCCATCATTACGCCATTCGTGCAGGTCGGAACTTACCCGACAAGGAATTTCGCTACCTTAGGACCGTTATAGTTACGGCCGCCGTTTACTGGGGCTTCGATCAAGAGCTTCTCCTTACGGATAACCCCATCAATTAACCTTCCAGCACCGGGCAGGCGTCACACCGTATACGTCCACTTTCGTGTTTGCACAGTGCTGTGTTTTTAATAAACAGTTGCAGCCAGCTGGTATCTGCGACTGGCTTCAGCTCCATCCGCGAGGGACTTCACCTAGCGCCAGCGTGCCTTCTCCCGAAGTTACGGCACCATTTTGCCTAGTTCCTTCACCCGAGTTCTCTCAAGCGCCTGAGTATTCTCTACCTGACCACCTGTGTCGGTTTGGGGTACGATTAATGATAATCTAGAGCTTAGAGGCTTTTCCTGGAAGCGGGGCATGAGCTACTTCATCACCGTAGTGACTCGTCGTCGGACCTCAGCATATAGTGAACCGGATTTGCCTAATTCACCTGCCTACATCCTTAAACCGGGACAACCGTCGCCCGGATAGCCTAGCCTTCTCCGTCCCCCCATCGCAATTATCACCAGTACGGGAATATTAACCCGTTTCCCATCGACTACGCATTTCTGCCTCGCCTTAGGGGTCGACTCACCCTGCCCCGATTAACGTTGGACAGGAACCCTTGGTCTTCCGGCGTGCGGGTTTTTCACCCGCATTATCGTTACTTATGTCAGCATTCGCACTTCTGATACCTCCAGCATACCTCGCAGTACACCTTCACAGGCTTACAGAACGCTCCCCTACCCAACAATATTTACATATCGCTGCCGCAGCTTCGGTGCATAGTTTAGCCCCGTTACATCTTCCGCGCAGGCCGACTCGACCAGTGAGCTATTACGCTTTCTTTAAATGATGGCTGCTTCTAAGCCAACATCCTGGCTGTCTGAGCCTTCCCACTTCGTTTCCCACTTAACTATGACTTTGGGACCTTAGCTGGCGGTCTGGGTTGTTTCCCTCTTCACGACGAACGTTAGCACCCGCCGTGTGTCTCCCGTGATAACATTCTTCGGTATTCGTAGTTTGCATCGAGTTGGTAAGTCGGGATGACCCCCTAGTCGAAACAGTGCTCTACCCCCGAAGATGAGTTCACGAGGCGCTACCTAAATAGCTTTCGGGGAGAACCAGCTATCTCCCGGTTTGATTGGCCTTTCACCCCCAGCCACAAGTCATCCGCTAATTTTTCAACATTAGTCGGTTCGGTCCTCCAGTTAGTGTTACCCAACCTTCAACCTGCCCATGGCTAGATCACCGGGTTTCGGGTCTATACCCTGCAACTCATTCGCCCAGTTAAGACTCGGTTTCCCTACGGCTCCCCTATACGGTTAACCTTGCTACAGAATATAAGTCGCTGACCCATTATACAAAAGGTACGCAGTCACCCCACCCCAAAGCACATTCACTGCTTGTTTTGTGTGTTGGGCGTCGCAAAAAACGCTCCGCCAACGCGTGTTGAATGTCACTTTAAAGTTGTCCTCAACACCAGAAAATGCTTTGGTGGTGGGGCTCCCACTGCTTGTACGTACACGGTTTCAGGTTCTATTTCACTCCCCTCGCCGGGGTTCTTTTCGCCTTTCCCTCACGGTACTGGTTCACTATCGGTCAATCAGGAGTATTTAGCCTTGGAGGATGGTCCCCCCCATATTCAGACAGGATAACACGTGTCCCGCCCTACTCGTCGAGTTCACAACACTAACACCTTCGGATACGGGGCTATCACCCTTTACTGCCGGCCTTTCCAGACCGTTCTCCTGATGCTAATGCTGATTAAGACTCTGGGCTGCTCCCCGTTCGCTCGCCGCTACTAGGGGAATCTCGGTTGATTTCTTTTCCTCGGGGTACTGAGATGTTTCAGTTCCCCCGGTTCGCTTCGTTTGACTATGTATTCATCAAACGATAGTGCAACGAATTGCACTGGGTTTCCCCATTCGGAAATCGTCGGTTATCACGGTTCATATCACCTTACCGACGCTTATCGCAGATTAGCACGTCCTTCATCGCCTCTGATTGCCTAGGCATCCACCGTGTACGCTTAGTCGCTTAACCTCACAACCCGAAGGTGTCTTCTTACAACGAGTGACTGTGCTTCATGATTTCGGCGTTAGCCCGTGCGCGCAATGCTCACGTACGTTAAGTACGCTGCGCTTGCTGTGCGCGGGCTGCCTTGAACTCATGTCGCTCGTCGACTCGATAGTTTAAAGTACACTATTCAAGTTGAGATTTTTGAGAGACTCTCACATTGTTTAAGCGATAAACAATGTGCGTTGTTTTCAATTTTCAGCTTGTTCCAGATTGTTAAAGAGCATAATTATTCGCAATAGACTATTTCACTAATCTATTCTGAATAATCAGAAAAATTTATGGTGGAGCTAAGCGGGATCGAACCGCTGACCTCCTGCGTGCAAGGCAGGCGCTCTCCCAGCTGAGCTATAGCCCCATAAAGGTATTTTTCGGTATCGTTTCTTTTTATGAAAGAAATTAGTTATAAATCGAATTTAGGCAAGGCATAACATGGCGACGTTTACGCTAGGTAAACGAGCTAGGTTATAACGAAGCATCAATTCGATTTTGGTAGGCCTGAGTGGACTTGAACCACCGACCTCACCCTTATCAGGGGTGCGCTCTAACCACCTGAGCTACAAGCCTATCGATACCGCTACTCTATTTCATCAGACAATCTGTGTGAGCACTTCACAAAAACACTTCAATGGTAAGGAGGTGATCCAACCGCAGGTTCCCCTACGGTTACCTTGTTACGACTTCACCCCAGTCATGAATCACAAAGTGGTAAGCGCCCTCCCGAAGGTTAAGCTACCTACTTCTTTTGCAACCCACTCCCATGGTGTGACGGGCGGTGTGTACAAGGCCCGGGAACGTATTCACCGTAGCATTCTGATCTACGATTACTAGCGATTCCGACTTCATGGAGTCGAGTTGCAGACTCCAATCCGGACTACGACGCACTTTATGAGTTCCGCTTGCTCTCGCGAGGTCGCTTCTCTTTGTATACGCCATTGTAGCACGTGTGTAGCCCTACTCGTAAGGGCCATGATGACTTGACGTCATCCCCACCTTCCTCCGGTTTATCACCGGCAGTCTCCTTTGAGTTCCCGACCGAATCGCTGGCAACAAAGGATAAGGGTTGCGCTCGTTGCGGGACTTAACCCAACATTTCACAACACGAGCTGACGACAGCCATGCAGCACCTGTCTCAGAGTTCCCGAAGGCACCAAAGCATCTCTGCTAAGTTCTCTGGATGTCAAGAGTAGGTAAGGTTCTTCGCGTTGCATCGAATTAAACCACATGCTCCACCGCTTGTGCGGGCCCCCGTCAATTCATTTGAGTTTTAACCTTGCGGCCGTACTCCCCAGGCGGTCGATTTAACGCGTTAGCTCCGAAAGCCACTCCTCAAGGGAACAACCTTCAAATCGACATCGTTTACAGCGTGGACTACCAGGGTATCTAATCCTGTTTGCTCCCCACGCTTTCGCACCTGAGCGTCAGTCTTTGTCCAGGGGGCCGCCTTCGCCACCGGTATTCCTCCACATCTCTACGCATTTCACCGCTACACATGGAATTCTACCCCCCTCTACAAGACTCTAGCTGACCAGTCTTAGATGCCATTCCCAGGTTAAGCCCGGGGATTTCACATCTAACTTAATCAACCGCCTGCGTGCGCTTTACGCCCAGTAATTCCGATTAACGCTTGCACCCTCCGTATTACCGCGGCTGCTGGCACGGAGTTAGCCGGTGCTTCTTCTGTCGGTAACGTCAATCGCTGATGATATTAGCATCAACGCCTTCCTCCCGACTGAAAGTACTTTACAACCCTAGGGCCTTCTTCATACACGCGGCATGGCTGCATCAGGCTTGCGCCCATTGTGCAATATTCCCCACTGCTGCCTCCCGTAGGAGTCTGGGCCGTGTCTCAGTCCCAGTGTGGCTGATCATCCTCTCAGACCAGCTAGGGATCGTCGCCTAGGTGAGCCATTACCTCACCTACTAGCTAATCCCATATGGGTTCATCCGATAGCGCAAGGACCGAAGTTCCCCTGCTTTGCTCCTGAGAGATTATGCGGTATTAGCTACCGTTTCCAGTAGTTATCCCCCTCTATCGGGCAGATCCCCATACATTACTCACCCGTCCGCCGCTCGTCAGCGAGAAGCAAGCTTCCCCTGTTACCGCTCGACTTGCATGTGTTAGGCCTGCCGCCAGCGTTCAATCTGAGCCATGATCAAACTCTTCAATTAAAAAGCTTGATGCTCAAAGAATGTTTACTGTCGTTTGATTTCCGAAGAAATCAAATTACCTATTAGTTCATATATATGAATTAACGTGTTAGTCACTCTTCAAGACTTAAAATCAAATATTTTTTTGATAGTGTCCTGTGAGTGCCCACACAGATTGTCTGATAAATTGTTAAAGAGCGTTGCGACTAAATCTTTTGATTTTCGACTTCGAGGTCGTTGTCGCGAGGTGTCGTATATTACGTTTTTTATTTAGAAAGTCAAGAGTTTATTTTCAACTTTTTTCTTTCTCACCTCTGTTATCACTGGGTTACGAAGTTTTCTTCGAACCGGTTTGTCGTGACAACGGATGCGCATTATAGGGAGTCGAAAAATTCTCGCAAGTGTTTTTTTACGTTTTTATTTTGTTCGTGTTTTTTTTAGTCAAAAAGGTATTTATAAGTTAAATTTGGTCTGTGCATTGACTATTTCAGCAGCAATTGTACATCTACTCACGTAATATATGTATCTAAGAATTATGCTTTGAGATGAATTATGGAATTAAATAAGCAACAAACAGCCTCACAAAAAAATCGCTCTTATATTATTGCAGAAAATCTTGGCCAGTTGATTTTAACCAGCACCTATTTACCGGATTCCATTTTACCTAGCGAATTAGAATTATCAGAACAATTCCAAGCAAGTCGAACAGCTATAAGAGAAGCTATAAAAATATTAGCAGCAAAAGGTATGGTATTAGCACGCCCCAAAATAGGCACCCGTGTTATGTCTCCTTCAAATTGGAATTTTTTAGACCAAGATCTCTTAACGTGGTGGTCTAATAGTGAAGAGCAATCTGTTGTAATGAAGCACTTTAAAATGGTTCGACTCGCAATAGAACCTCAGGCTTGTTATCTTGCAGCGATACATGCAACAAAAGAGCAAAAACAATCATTACAACTATTATCTAGTGAAATGCAGCTACTCGCCAAAGAATTTGACAGAGAGCATTGGGTAAAAGTTGATTATCATTTCCATTTAACTATTTACAAAGCTTGTGCCAATCCTTTTCTTATTTCTTTTGCTAATTTATTCCGTTCTATTTATCAGCGTTACTTTGATGTCATTACTAATAATGAGGTTATAGAGGTCGAAATTCATCAACAACTTGCCAATGCAATTATTCATGGTAAAAGTACAATAGCACTCGACCTTTGCTATAACTTACTAACAATTACCCAAAAACAAGACTAACAACACAATATCCCATTGAAGCTTTCATTTATTTGTATAGGTAACTGATGTTCAAAACAGCGAAAAATATGTCTGGCCTTCCATGGATTGCGGCAATGGCCTTTTTCATGCAAGCGCTCGATGCCACCATTTTGAATACGGCTTTACCCGATATTGCAAGAAGCCTTGATCACTCGCCGCTTGCAATGCAATCAGCTGTAGTCAGCTATACGCTTACTGTTGCGCTATTAATTCCTGTAAGCGGCTGGTTTGCTGATAGATTTGGTACAAGGCGTATATTTATTTTAGCAGTTTCCTTATTTTCTCTTGGTTCATTACTTTGTGCCCTTTCGCCATCCTTAAATTTCTTAGTAACCTCTAGAGTTATTCAGGGTATTGGTGGGGCAATGATGATGCCAGTCGCCCGTTTAGCCTTAATAAGGGCTTACCCTCGAAGTGAGTTACTACCCATATTAAATTTTGTCACTATTCCAGGTTTAGTTGGCCCAATATTGGGGCCTCTGTTAGGTGGTATCTTAGTCACCTATGCAACTTGGCATTGGATATTTATTATTAATATTCCTATAGGTGTTTTAGGTATTTTTTATGCCTTGAAACATATGCCAGACTTTAAAATGCCAAAACGTAAATTTGATACGCTTGGGTTCTTATTGTTTGGCTTTGGCTTAGTCATGCTATCTGTCAGCTTAGACTTATTTGGTGATAAATCGCTTCCTACCTCTGTTCCTGCAATTATTGTCTTAGTGGGTTTTCTCTTCTTATTTATTTATGTTCTTCACGCAAGGCGAGTTAAGCATGCAATAATTCCACTAAATCTATTTAAAACGCGCACTTTTTCTATTGGGATCAGTGGTAATATCGCAACACGCTTGGGAACAGGCAGCATTCCTTTTTTAATGCCATTAATGTTGCAAGTGGGTTTTGGTTACGAAGCCGTTGTGGCAGGAATGATGATGGCGCCACTAGCAATAGGTTCAATCACTGCTAAATCTGGGGTTACTCGGATCCTGACTAAATACGGCTACCGTAATACATTATTTGTTATCACCATAATTATTGGATTAATGATCGCCCAGTTTTCCTTGCAATCACCAAGTATGTCGATTTACCTGTTAATTGCACCTTTATTCATTTTAGGAATGGTGATGTCAATACAGTTTACCGCAATGAATACTATTTGCTTGGCTGATTTAACAGACAATAATGCAAGTGCGGGAAATAGTATGTTAGCGGTGACTCAGCAACTCTCGATAAGCTTCGGTATTGCAGTCAGTGCCGCAATCTTAAATTTCTATGGTGGACAGCCTAATAGCAATACGGTCGATAATTTTCACTATACTTTTATTACCGTTGGTGTCATTACGCTTATCTCAGCTTTTGTCTTCTTATTATTAAGTAAGACAGACGGTGATAATTTAATAAAAAATAAAACCAAAAAAGCGAAGAATTAATATTTTTTAACCGATTGGCGCTCAATTAGCTCAGGGGTAAGAACCAAAATGCTCGCCTTTGCCTCTGGGTTATCCATACGATAAATAAGTTGGTCAACAGCCTGTTGGCCTAACTTATCTTTTGGCTGATGAATTGTTGTAAGTGGTGGGATCATATAAGGCGAGAGATCGATATCATCATAACCAATGATTGAAATATCATCAGGCACTTTCAAGCCCTTTTGGTATATCGCTTGATAAGCACCCACCGCCATCGCATCATTACCTGCAAAAATAGCCTCGGGAGGGGTAGGTAAACTGAGCAGTTTATTCATGGACTCAAACCCACCAGCAAATTCAAAATCACTGAAAATGATATAATCATCATAAATATTAATGCCGCCATCAGTCATGGCTTGAATAAAACCTTGATGACGTGCTCTTGCTGGTGATTTATCTGGCCCTGCAATACATGCAATACGAGTGAAACCTGCTTTAATAAGGTAACGAGTGGCTATTTCCCCACCAAGAAAAGAGTTATCTTGAATAATGTCTCCATCTAACTCGAATGGAGACCAGTCCATCATAACCGTTGGCACAGCGGGGTAACGAGCCAAAACATGTTTTGATGGCCCCTGTACTTCTGTGCACATAATCAGTAACCCATCAACACGCTTTTGTAGCAATGTTTCTAAGCTATGATTCATTCGCTGAAGGTCGCCCTCAGTGTTGCACAAAATCAAACTATAACCGCGTTCGTAGCAACTACGTTCTACACCCCGCACTACCTCAGCGTAGAATGGGTTATTACTTGTTGTCAGTAACATCCCAATCGTATTCGTGCGATTCATTTTTAAACTACGTGCCAGCGCAGAGGGGGCATAGTTTAACTCTTCAATCGCATTTTTAACGCGTACAGTAATGCTCTCGCTGACATAGCGATTTTGATTAATAACGTGAGAGACGGTGGATGTCGACACCCCCGCAAGGCGTGCCACATCTTTCATTGTTGCCACAAGTTAATCCTGTTGAGTCAAAAACTGGTCAATTTCTTTACGCCATGGAACAGAGGGTTGAGCTCCAGGGCGAGTCACAGCTATCGCTGCTGCCGCATGGGCAAAAATAATCGCTTCTTCGTCAGCCTTACCTTCCAGCAGTGCAGTAACGTAAGCCCCATTGAATGTATCACCTGCGGCAATAGTATCCACTGCTTTTACGCGAAATGCAGAAATTATTTTACCTTCTGCACCTTTTTCACTATACCAAACGCCTCGAGAACCGAGTGTTATCATCACTTTACTGATACCTTTTTGATGTAAGACTTCAGCCGCATCCTGAGCACCTTGATTATCATTAACCGCAATACCTGTTAAATGTTCAGCTTCTGTTTCATTTGGTGTGATGATATCCACTAATGATAATAATGAATCAGGTAAAGATTGAGCGGGTGCAGGGTTCAAAATGACTTTTGTATTGTTTTTCTTCGCTATTTCAGCAGCCATTTGTACTGTTTCAATGGGAGATTCCAGTTGCATCAATACCGCATCCGCTTCCACAATTTTTTGCTGATAATGTCCTAACCTTTCCTTAGTAAGTTGCGCATTTGCACCTGCATTGATACCAATCGTATTTTCCCCTTGTTGATTCACATAAATGAGGGCGACACCTGTCGTTTCACCTTCAATGGCATCAATACATTCGGTTTTAATGTTATCGAGAGATAACTGTTTTTTTATACTCGCCCCAATATCATCATCACCAACACAGGCAATAAATGTTATGTCAGCACCACTGCGACCAGCAGCAACAGCTTGGTTAGCGCCTTTTCCACCAAACGCAACTTGGTAATGATCACTTCTAACTGTTTCACCCGGTTGAGGGAAATGCTTAACATTTAATATATGATCAGCATTGATACTACCGAGAACCACCAGCTTTGCTGTACCCATAACGTTTATTTCCTTTTTTGATGACCCAATGAATTGCAAACTAAAATAAACCGCCGCAGTATGCCGCGGCGGTTTTTATCTTATTGTTTTACCACTAATTCTAATTCAACCGGAACCGTTGGAGCCACTTTTTCACCTTTTAAGACTTTATCTGCAATCTGAACACCAACAATCCCAATTTGGTCTGGGCGCTGTGCAATCGTTGCACCTAATTTTCCGCCTTCAACGGCTTTGATACCATCATTTGTTCCATCAAAACCGACAACCAGAACATCGGTACGGCCTGCGGTTTGCAGAGCTCTTAACGCCCCTAATGCCATTTCATCGTTTTGTGCAAATACAGCTTGAACAGCTGGATGTGCCGTTAACAAGTTTTGCATTACGTTCAAGCCTTTTGTTCTATCGAAATCAGCCGGTTGGCTCGCCAGTAAATTGAATTTGTGCTCTTTCGCACCGGTGTTAAAACCTTCACCGCGCTCACGTGCGGCTGATGTGCCTGAAATGCCTTCTAATTGAATAACTTTAGCCTCACTGCCTGTTTTTTGTGCAATGTAGTCAGCGGCCATCTTCCCGCCCATGCGGTTATCAGATGCTACATGGCTGACAACTTCACCTTTGTTAGCCGCTCTATCTAAAGTAATTACAGGTATATTCGCTTTATTCGCCATTAATATTGAGTTACCCACTGCATCTGAATCTGTTGGGTTAATTAACATTAATTTTGTACCGCGAACGGTTAAATCTTGTACGTTTGCTAACTCTTTGGCTGGGTTGTCTTGAGAATCTAAAACAATCAGCTCATAACCGAGTTTATCCGCTTCTTTTTGTGCGCTGTCTTTCATCGTCACAAAGAATGGGTTATTCAATGTAGAAATTACGAGTGCAATGCTATCTTTCGCCATCGCATTCACACTAACCGTTGCACTCAGTGCAACTGCAGATAATAACGTTGCTAGTTTGTTCAGTTTCATAATAATTTTCCTGTAGGGTTACTTTTTATTATCAACAAGTACAGCAAGTAAGATGACGACAGCTTTAACAATCATCTGGTAGTTTGACGAAATACCTAATAAGTTTAATCCATTGTTTAAGAAACCAAGGATAAGCGCACCAATCAATGTTCCGACGATACGCCCCTTACCACCAGCAAGGCTGGTACCACCAAGTACAACCGCAGCGATAGCATCAAGTTCATACCCATTACCTGCCATTGGCTGAGCTGATGATAAACGTGCAACTTCAATGACACTCGCCAATGCCGCTAGCAGTCCACATAAGGCATAAACCACTATTTTAATGCGATCGACATTAATACCAGAAAGACGGGTAGCCGCTTCATTCCCACCAAGTGCGTAGATGTAACGACCAAGGCGAGTATGGTGCAACATATACCATGCCGCAGCAAAAACGATGATCATTAACCAGACTGGGGTAGGAATACCAAATGGGCGGCCAATACCAAACCAACCAAATAAGTCTGCGTTATCACTAAATCCTGTATTGATAGGGCTGCCGTCTGTGTAAACTCGTGTCACACCGCGCAGCAGTAGCATCATGACTAAAGTCGCAATGAAAGCTTGGACTTTTCCTTTTGCAACAATCACTCCTGTACATGCACCGATAGCGGCACCGAGTGCTAGTGCTCCCGCAACAGCCACTAATGCGTTAACTTCAGCCCCAACCATTGAGGCTGCAACTGCTCCCGTTAAGGCTAATAAGGACCCAACAGAGAGGTCAATTCCAGACGTTAAGATAACTAATGTCATTCCAACGGCCATAATGGCATTAACGGAGGTTTGTTGTAGGATATTGAATAGGTTATTAACTGTAAAAAAATTCGGGCTTAATGTTGATACGATGGCAATCAAAACTAATAGTGCGATTAATGATTTTTGCTCCATCAGCCATGCTTTGCTGAACCAACGTTTTGATGATGCGGTAGTTGAACTCATACTGATAACTCCTGAACTGAGCCATAATTTTTACCCACGGCGGCTGCCATTAAGGCTTCCTGCGTCGCGTCTTTGGCTGAAAATTCACCACTGATATGACCTTCGTGCATCACCAAAATGCGGTCACTCATTCCTATTACTTCAGGCATTTCTGAAGAAACTAAAATGATACTCAGCCCTTCTTTTTTAAATTGGTTAATTAATTGATAGATTTCTTTTTTAGCACCAACGTCTACACCGCGAGTTGGTTCATCAAGGATCAGTACTTTTGGTCTTGTCATCAAGCCGCGCGCAATGGCCACTTTTTGCTGATTACCACCTGAAAGATTGCCAATTATTTGGTCCATTGACGGGGTTTTAATATTGAATAACCGAATGAAATCGCTAACGGTTTGCTGTTCTTCCCCATGCTTAAGGCTTCCTCCCGCACGACTGAAATAACGTAATGCTGTCAATGACATATTTTCTTTCACTGACATACCTAATACTAATCCATCACGTTTACGGTCTTCTGAAATATAAACAATGCCATTATTCAGCCCGTCTTGTGGTGTTTTCAGTGTTACGAGTTTGCCTTCCAGTTTTATCGTGCCCGATTTTTTTGTCGCCGCGCCGTAGATGATTTTCATCAACTCTGTACGCCCCGCGCCCATCAAACCCGATACACCTAAAATTTCCCCGCTCCTCAGGGTAAAGTTGGCATTTGTTACACCAGGCCCAGATACGCCTTCAAGTTGCAGCCTAATATTTCCGGTTTCTACCTCAACTCTTGGATACTGGTCTTCAAGTTTACGACCAACCATCATTTCAATGAGTTTTTCTTCTTCTAATTCACTCACGGGTTTCTCACCAATAAACTGGCCATCGCGAAACACCGTTACATCGTCGCAAATTTCAAAAATTTCTTTTAAACGATGGGAAATATAAACAATACCGCAGCCTTGAGCTTTTAAGTCTTCGATAACTCTAAATAAGGATTCTGTTTCTGTGTCGGTTAGCGCATCTGTGGGTTCATCCATAATAATGACTTGTGATTGAAAGCTCAGGACTTTAGCGATTTCCACCATTTGTTGTTCGCCGATAGAAAGCTCCGCAATAGTTTGATGGCTATCATAATCAAGGTTAAGCCGTTTAAGCAGTTTGTCAGACTCACTGAACATTTTTTTCCAGTCAATTTTGCCAAACGCATTAACATACTCTCGACCAAGAAAAATATTCTCTGCGATGGTTAATTCAGGTATTAAATTAAGTTCTTGGTGGATAATCCCTATTCCTGCTTCTTGGGAGCTTTTAGGGCCATTGAATGCGACTTCTTTACCTAAATAGCGGATTTGACCAGCATCTTTTTTATAAATACCCGTCAGCACTTTCATCATGGTTGATTTGCCAGCCCCATTTTCCCCCACCAGCGCCATGACTTTTCCTGGGTAGACATTTAATGTCGCACCACTGAGGGCCTTTACCCCTGGAAATGATTTATCGATCCCGATAAGTTCTAATAAAGGTTGCATAATCACCTCAGAAAGTCACACCAGAACAAAGAATAATGTTAGCGAACGGTGAACATTCTCCGGTACGGATCACCGCTTTACTGTCATGAGTCAGCTGTTTAAAACGTTCATGGCTGCAATAAATAATTTCAATCGTATTATTTTGGGTGACTTCTAACTGTTGTAAGTGAGCTAAAATAGCGTCTTCCATTTGTGGGTTAATGGTACTGATTTCCTCAGCTAGAATGGCTTTTTCGACTTGCATCTCTTGAGTAATGACACTTAAAACTGACATGAAATCGGGTAAGCCTTGAGTAATGGCTAAATCAATACGCTCCGTTCCTTGAGAAATAGGCAAACCTGCATCAGCAAGCGTTATTTGGTCCGTATGACCTAACTTGGCAATTACAGAGGTAACGTTGGCATTAAGTAAAACACCCTTTTTCATTTTTCACCGCCATTCTAGTAAGCGAAACGTTTCGCTCATGTAATCATAGTAAAGATAAGTCACAACTCAATATTGATGGTTGATATTTGTGATCAATATCGAAACGTTTCGTTCGCATTAGAAATACTTAAAAACAATAACTTATTGAATCACTTGTAGCTGAATCGTTTTTTCTTATTTATTGGGGCATGTCAAAGAAAAATGGAAAAATAGGTCGCAGTATGTAATAAAAGAAATTGATAGTTTTGATATCAACACCTCTATTAATAAAAGGAATGAATAATGCAGCTTGCTGAACGAATTGCCCAACTAAGCAATTACCTTGAAAGCGGTTTATATGAACGCCAGCAGGCTATTCGTTTGTGCTTATTAGCCACATTAAGCGGCGAAAGCGTATTTCTATTAGGCCCTCCGGGTATTGCCAAAAGCTTAATTGCCCGAAGAATGAAATATGCTTTTCGTCATGCGAATGCTTTTGAGTACTTAATGACACGATTTTCAACACCCGAAGAAATCTTTGGCCCTCTTTCAATACAAGCGTTAAAAGATGAAGGGCGATATGAACGTTTAACTAAAGGTTATTTACCTGACGCTGAAGTCGTATTCCTTGATGAGATATGGAAAGCAGGCCCTGCCATCTTAAATACTTTATTAACCGCGGTAAATGAGCGCAAGTTCCGTAATGGTGATGAAGAAAAATCTATCCCGATGCGGTTATTAGTAACGGCATCCAATGAATTGCCTGATGCAGATAATAGCCTTGAAGCGCTATTCGACAGAATGCTAGTACGTATTTGGCTGGATAAAGTGCAAGAAAAACAAAATTTTCGCGCACTATTAACAGGAAAATCATCACTGAATGAATCTCAAATGCCGGAACATTTAAAAATCAGCGATGAAGAATACCAACAGTGGCAACAAGAAATACCCAAAATTACGCTACCCGATCACTGTTTTGAATTAATTTACCAATTACGTCAGCAACTAGATGCAACAGACAAACGGGTTTATGTTTCAGATAGGCGCTGGAAGAAAGCGGTTTATTTATTACAAGCAAGTGCTTTCTTTAATGGTCGTAATAGTGTATCTCCTCTAGATCTTGTGTTATTAAAAGATTGCCTCTGGCATGACATGCAATCTATGAATGCGTTACCACAACTATTACAGTCATTATTACAAGAAGATGGCTGGCAGCAGCGAAAGTTGACTCGAGAAATAGAGCAGACTTATCAGCAATGGATGTCATCGACCCAAGACCAAAACAACCAAGATGCATTTAAAGTCAATAAAAACAATGCGATGTTTGCTCGTAAAGCGTCATATGTATTGCCCGAAAATATCAGTGATGGTCGAATTACCCTATTTTTACATCGTCCACTGCAACTACATAATATGAAAGTGACTTTTGTAACTACTGATAAAAAATCCCTGATAACGTTTTTAAATAAAGGAACGACATTATCCGCTCACCTAAATGGGATTGGTTTTGCACAAGACATTGCCGCTGAGGTGAATAATTTAAACCAGATACAGTTATTAGATATAAGTCATCAATCATCTACTTTATATATTCAAGATAAAGCCTCATCACTCACGCCAAATACAAATAATCAAGAATGGCTAGACAAGCTAGATAAAATTCAAGGAGAAATTCAAGCCGCACGCTATCAGTTTGAAAAACAGCAGCCCAACTTATTTATTGAATCACACTGGCTTGCAGATATTGAACAAAGCTTCATGAAACTCACGGAAAAACTAAGCCAATTACGTAACCAAATCACGGGTAAAGTGGCTGAATAACGATGATGAGTTTAGCCACACTAGAAATGCTGCTTTCGGTTAATGAAGGTCAATTAATCGAGGAGATAATTATCTCTTTGTTAGCAACCCCTCAATTGGCGGTCTTTTTTGAAAAACACCCTAGATTAAAAAAAGCGTTACTAAAAGATTTATCCGGTTGGAAAAAAGATCTCAAACAGCGTATGCAAGATGCGCTTGTTCCTGCTCAACTTTCAGAAGAGTTTGAACTTTATCGTCAATCTCTTGGCATATCGACAGACGCCTTTTTTATCCAATTACCAAGTGTCATAGCAAAACTTCACCAACTGGATTCTCCTTTTTACCGTGAAGCACATCAGTTACAGAGCGGGAAAATAGAAAATCGCAGTGCAAGGCAATCACTGTTTGTACAAAAATGGCGAGTCAGTTTAATTTTACAAGTGACGACTCTACATAAAGAAATGTTAGAACAAGAAAAAGAACAATTGCTGGCGGAACTACAGCGCCGATTAGCACTAAGTGGCAATTTAGAGGATATCTTAGGTGAAAATGAACGTGCTGCAGGCCGGTTGTGGGATTTAACCAAAGGTGTGAACATGACTTCCGCTTATAATGACCAATTATTAAGCCGATACAGTGAATTTTTACGTCAGCAGCCTGAATTAGAAAAAATAGCACAATTATTAGGCCGTAGCCAAACTGCACAAGCAATCCCTGATGATAGCGTGGTGCTAGAACCGATGACTATCATGGAAAAAGTGCCTGAAACTGTTCCTGAGCAAGTTAATGGCTTAAATCAAAGTGACGATATTTTACGGTTATTACCTGCAGAACTCGCTATGTTAGGTCTTGAAGATATTGAATTTGAGTTCTATCGAAAATTACTTGAAAAACAGCTTCTAACTTATCGATTACAAGGAGATAGCTGGCAAGAAAGGAAAGTTCTTCGCCCAATAACACATCACCATGATGAAGAACAACCGAGAGGTCCATTTGTTGTATGTATTGATACTTCCGGTTCGATGGGCGGTTTAAATGAACGCTGTGCAAAGGCTTTTTGCCTCGCATTAATGAAAACTGCGCTGGCGGATAACCGCTCATGTCATGTGATGTTATTTTCCACAGAAATTGTGCATTACGATTTACTTTCTATTGATGGCCTAGAGCAATGTATTCGATTTTTACATCAAACATTTAAAGGTGGGACTGATCTTGCGGCTTGTTTGCAAGAAACAGCAGTAAAATTGGAATCAAAGCAGTGGATAGATGCAGATGCCGTAGTGATTTCTGATTTTGTTGCTCAGCGTTTACCTGATGAGTTGATTCAAAAAATAAAAGCCATGCAGAAGAAAGGTAAATACCGCTTCCATGCGGTATCTGTATCAAATTATGGGAAACCCAGCATCATGAAAATCTTTGACCATATTTGGCGTTTTGATACTGGGTTAAAAAGCAGGTTGTTACGCCGATTTAGTCGCTAATTACAGCATACCTTCAACGGATTCTTGCATTTCAGCACCCCATACACCACATTGCACTTGGCCAATGTGTTGGCGTTGGAGAAGTAGCATAACTAAGCGTGATTGGCCAATACCACCACCGATAGTTTGCGGCATTTCACCTTTCACTAATGCTTGGTGCCACTCTAATTCCATACGTTTTTCATCGTCAGTTAACTTTAATTGACGGGTCAAACACTCAGGACTTACGCGAATTCCCATTGAAGAAAGCTCAAATGCGTCCTGTAAAACAGGGTTCCACACAATGATGTCGCCGTTCAAACCACAAAAACCGTCTTCATTTTTTGTTGTCCAATCGTCGTAGTCTGGCGCACGAACATCATGTGATTCACCACTAGATAGCTTACCACCGATACCAATTAAGAATACTGCACCTAATTCTTTCGCGATTGCGCGTTCACGCCCTTTCGCATCTAAATCAGGATAGCGCTGTAACAATTCTTCACTGTGAATAAAGTGGATTTGGTCTGGCAGGAACGGTGCCAACCCAAACTCTTTACTTACGGCAGCTTCTGTTTCTTTTATTGCCTTATAGATTTTACCCACTGTCTGCTTCAGATAAGGAAGTGTACGTTCCTCATCTGCCATCACTTTTTCCCAATCCCACTGATCAACATAGACGGAGTGGATTGGGGTTAAGCGATCCTCGTCCGGACGCAACGCTTTCATATGCGTGTATAGACCTTGGCCTTTACTAAAACCGAAACGTCCTAATGTTTTACGTTTCCATTTAGCCAAAGAATGAACCACTTCAAAGGTTGCACCTGGAATTGATTTCACTTTTACTTGAACGGCTTTTTCACTGCCCGATAAGTTGTCTTGAGTACCATCCCCTAAACGGCTTAGGATTGGTCCTTGAACTTCAATTAACCCTAATTCTTTTTCAAGTAAACGTGAGAAATACGATTTCACAAAACTAATTTGTTGCTGATGTTCGATAAATGACTTGTCCATAATTTATTCCCATAATTTGTTAGCTGTGTTAGCTGATGTATAGATTAAGCAACAAAATGAGGTATAAATTCAATATCCATCATTAAAAAAAGCCTTTACTGTTTATTTTAAATAAAAAAACAGGTATAAAAATGAAGAATCGTTAAAATAGAGGTGAAATAATGCCGGAAAATTATCAAATCGATAATCTCGATCGTGACATACTTCACGAATTAATGGGAAATGCGCGCATACCGTATGCTGAATTAGCAAAAAAATTCGCAGTTAGCCCCGGAACAATTCATGTCCGAGTCGAAAAAATGAAGCAAGCAGGAATTATTAAAGGCACACGTATTGATATAAACCCAAAACAATTAGGGTTCGATGTTTGTTGCTTTATTGGCATTATTTTAAAAAGTGCAAAAGATTACCCAACCGCACTAAAAAAATTAGATGCCTTAGAAGAAGTTGTCGAGGTGTACTACACAACAGGGCAATACAGCATTTTTATTAAAGTCATGTGCCGTTCTATCGATTCTTTACAAGACGTACTTATCAACAAAATTCAGACCATTGATGAGATACAATCCACAGAAACACTGATCTCCTTACAAAACCCGATCTTACGAACAATCAACCCGTAGAAAAAAAATGATATAACCACATTATCCACAGGTAGATCCCAGCTCATTCACAGCGTACAATAGCGCCCTATTATTGTGAAAGAGAATCACCATGACAAAAGTAACCTTAATAAGTGGCAGTACAATGGGCAGTGCGGAGTATGTTGCTGAGCACATGGCTGAGATTTTAGAAGAACTCGGTCATGAAACTGAAATTCAACATGGCCCAGAGCTTGATGACTTAACACTTGAAGGCATATGGCTGGTGGTGAGCTCAACACATGGTGCAGGTGATCTGCCTGAAAATATTCAACCTCTTTTTGATTCAATAGAAGAAAGCGCTCCTGATCTAAGCGAAGTCCAATTTGGCTCTGTTGGGATCGGTAGCTCTGAATATGACACTTTCTGTGGTGCTATCCACAAAATAGATGCGTTATTAATCAAGCAAGGGGCTAAAAGGATCGGTGAATGTTTGGAAATTGATGTCCAACAACACGAAATACCGGAAGATCCCGCAGGAGAATGGGTTAAAATTTGGGCAAACGAACTCTAATCCGATTAAAAAACCAGCAATCAACTGTGGATAACTCAGGGAAGATCCCGGTATTAACCCGTAGTTATCCAGAGTATAAGTTTTTAGGCTCCCAAGGCCTGTGTATAAGTACCCATTTTGATCCCAGCTTATACGCAAATGGATCACGGATCATTCACAGTATATGATCCTTTACAGTTTTATGATCTTTAAAGTGAAAATCCACTTATCCACAGAAACCGGTGATCCTAATAAAAGATCTAATAAAGAGATCTTTAAATAAAAAGATCTTTATATTATATAAGGGGGAAACCTAAAGCTTGGTCTCTTCCTCAAACTTGAGTAGAATTCTCTCCTCAAATGCACAATCCGCATTTTCTAACGTTTAAGGTCCACACATGTTTTATCCAGAGCAATTTGACGTCATCGTAATTGGTGGTGGTCATGCCGGTACTGAAGCAGCAATGGCAGCTGCACGTATGGGGCGTCAAACCCTATTACTGACTCACAATATTGATACATTGGGCCAGATGTCTTGCAACCCAGCCATCGGTGGGATCGGTAAGGGACATCTGGTTAGAGAAATTGATGCCCTAGGTGGTCTAATGGCCATCGCTACAGACAAAGCGGGTATTCAATTTAGAACATTAAATGCCAGCAAAGGACCAGCTGTTCGTGCAACCCGAGCGCAAGCTGACCGTGTTCTGTATCGCCAAGCTGTCAGAATGGCTTTAGAAAATCAGCCTAATTTAATGATTTTCCAACAACCCGTAGAAGACTTGCTTGTTGAAAACAATCGAGTTACAGGGGCAATTACCCGTATGGGCTTAAAATTTAAAGCCAAAGCCGTGGTATTAACCGTTGGTACTTTCCTTGATGGCAAAATTCATATTGGTTTAGAAAATTACAGTGGCGGTCGTGCAGGGGATCCCCCTTCAATTTCACTTTCTCAACGTTTGAGAGAATTGCCTTTACGTGTTAATCGTTTAAAAACAGGAACGCCACCACGTATTGATGCAAGAACTATTGATTTCAGTCAGTTAGCTCAACAGCTAGGTGATGACCCAATGCCCGTTTTTTCATTCTTAGGTTCACAAGATCAACATCCACAACAGATGCCTTGTCATATCACCTATACCAATGAAAAAACCCATGATGTGATCAGAAATAACCTAGATCGTAGCCCTATGTATGCAGGGGTTATTGAAGGGATCGGCCCACGTTATTGCCCTTCGATCGAAGATAAAGTCATGCGTTTTGCAGATAAAGACTCACATCAGATCTTTTTAGAGCCAGAAGGCTTAACGAGCAATGAAATTTATCCTAACGGGATATCCACCAGCTTACCATTTGATGTTCAAATGCAAATTGTTCATTCCATGAAAGGAATGGAAAATGCACGGATCATTCGTCCTGGTTATGCTATCGAGTATGATTTCTTTGACCCTAGAGATCTAAAACAAACGCTTGAGAGTAAATTTATTGATGGTTTATTCTTTGCTGGCCAAATTAACGGCACAACAGGTTATGAAGAAGCCGGAGCTCAAGGGCTATTAGCGGGCCTTAATGCTGCACAACATGCCTTTGGTTTAGACGGTTGGTTCCCTCGTCGTGACCAAGCTTATATCGGTGTTCTCGTTGACGACCTTTGTACTTTAGGGACAAAAGAACCTTACCGTATGTTTACTTCACGTGCGGAATACCGTTTGATGCTTCGTGAAGACAATGCCGATTTGCGACTCACTGAAAAAGGCCGAGAGTTAGGCTTAGTTGATGACGTACGTTGGGCTCACTTTAATAAAAAAGTTGAACTGATTGAAAAAGAACGTCAACGCTTAAAAGATATTTGGGTTCATCCTAAATCAGATAACCATACTGAGATAGATGGAATTTTAACCGTTCCATTATCGAAAGAAGCAAATGGGGAAGATTTACTACGTCGTCCAGAAATGACGTATCAAATGCTAACCTCGCTTAACCTGTTTGCCCCAGGTATTGACGATCCTCAAGCTGCGGATCAAGTGGAAATCCAAGTTAAATACGAAGGTTATATCGCTCGCCAAAAAGAAGAAATCGAAAGACAACTACGTAATGAAAATACCTTGTTGCCTGTTGACCTCGATTACAAACAAGTAAAAGGGTTGTCGAACGAAGTGATGGCGAAACTGAACGACCATAAACCGACATCTATTGGTCAAGCATCACGAATTTCAGGGATTACGCCTGCAGCAATCTCTATCTTACTTGTTTGGCTGAAAAAACAAGGCATGCTACGCCGGAGTGCTTAACATGGATTTATTATCGAAACTTAATCAATTGTTAGCAAAAACCGATATTGACTTAACGGAAAAGCAAAAACAGCAGTTAGTTGACTATGTTGGGTTATTAGCTAAATGGAACAAAGCCTATAACCTGACTTCAGTACGTGACCCACAACAGATGTTGATCCGTCATATCATGGACAGCATAGTGGTGAACGGTCAACTCAACGGAACAAAATTTATTGATGTAGGAACGGGGCCAGGCTTACCTGGCGTTCCTTTAGCTATTGTTCGGCCTGATTCCCATTTTGTTTTATTGGACAGCTTAGGGAAGCGGATACGCTTTTTAAAACAGGTTCAACATGAACTAGGGCTAACGAATATCGAACCTGTTCAATCGCGTGTTGAAGAGTACCCAATTGAAAATGGTTTTGATGGGGTGATTAGCCGCGCATTTGCTTCACTGAACGATATGCTGAGTTGGTGCCATCATTTACCTTCATCTGGCGGTCGTTTTTATGCACTTAAAGGTGTCATTCGTGATGATGAAATGGCGCTACCAGAAGGTTTTGTGATTGAATCTATCACAGAGCTTGAAGTGCCTGAACTTGATGAACAGCGGCATTTGGTTAAAGTTTCTATAAAATAAAGTTGCTTTCTGTCAAAATATTTTGTCTTTTAGAGCGATAGTCGGTGTGTTACAAAGCACCGGCTATTCTTGTTTTTAGCTAGAGAGTAAATATTTATATTTCACGTGTTATTTACATAGAAATAACGAATAAGTTTCAAAAGTAAGGTGTTGAAAGAAAAAATATAGGGAAATTGGCAATTTTGACTTAATCGATTTAGCTAGATAAATAGTTAATAGTGAAATATTTGATTTATCACTTTTAAATTTAACTTAAAAATCTACTTCTTTAATTGTTTGATTTACAGATTAAATCTATTTTTTGTTGTCAGTAAAGTTGAAAGAATAAATAAAGAGAATAAAGCTAAATGTGATATTTATCACATTAATGTGAATATATGCAGCAATTCATTAACTATTTATTAATTATTACAGCGACAATTCTGCGCCAACTCGAAAAAATTAAATATTTATTCACCTTTTCGCTACTTACTGATTGAATTCATTTCGCCTGCCCGTATAATTTGCACGTTTTTGTCTCTTGACACATTTACGCAAAGGCAGTTTTATACAACACTTAGCGTTTCTGAGGCTGAGAAGAGCTGGGAGTAAACAAAAAGTTATGTCTGTATCCCTTTATGACAACAAACACGCTGCAAAGCAGTTGTCTGTTCAGTTTATAACTTTAGTGATCCTCAGTGGGGCTTTCTGTGCAAATAGTATAGAATGGGGGGCCTCTGCTCTTGCTGGTGGGTTAGCATGCTGGTTACCAAATATCGTATTTATGCTGCTAGCACAATTTCAGAAAGCAAAAGGAGAGGATGAACCTGTCCGCATTGCCTGGTTCTTAGCATTAGGAGCAGGGCTAAAGGTTGTTACAACTATCGCTGTCTTAGTTGTTGCTTTCGGTGTGTTCAAAGCGTCATTAACACCACTGGGTTTGACCTATTTAGCGGTGCTAATTGTTCAGATTGTTGCACCAGCCGTTTTTAAACGGTAAGTATTTTTAAACTACAAAAGGGTAAGAGGCATCATGTCTGCATCAGGAGAAGTGATGACTACAGAGGATTACATAGGCCACCATCTGAGAAACCTTCAGTTGGACCTGAGTACCTTTAAGTTGGTCGATCCCCACGCTAGTCCAACATTTTGGACGTTGAACATTGACTCGCTTTTTTTCTCGGTAGTTCTCGGGGCTCTGTTCCTGTGGCTATTTAGAAGAGTTGCAGTTAATGCGACTAGTGGCGTACCCGGTAAGTTACAGACTGCAATAGAACTGATCATTGGTTTCGTTGATAACTCAGTCCGTGATATGTATCACGGCAAGAGCAAAGTTATTGCTCCTTTAGCATTAACGGTGTTCGTCTGGGTATTCTTAATGAACCTAATGGATTTACTCCCAATTGATTTCCTTCCGTATATTGCTGAGCATTATCTCGGGTTACCTGCATTACGTGCAGTGCCAACCGCAGATGTTAGTGTCACATTATCGATGGCTATTGGTGTGTTTATCCTAATCCTCTTCTACAGCATCAAAATGAAAGGAATTGGCGGATTTACAAAAGAGCTCACAATGCAGCCTTTTAACCATCCTGTCTTCATTCCAGTCAACTTGATTCTTGAAGGGGTAAGCCTGCTGTCAAAACCTGTATCACTCGGTCTGCGACTGTTTGGTAACATGTATGCAGGTGAATTGATCTTTATTCTTATCGCGGCTCTGCTACCGTGGTGGTCACAGTGGTTGTTAAGCCTACCTTGGGCTATCTTCCACATACTGATTATTACGCTACAAGCCTTTATTTTTATGGTTCTGACGGTTGTCTATCTGTCGATGGCATCTGAAGAACACTAATTTAATTTTATCAATAATTGTATTAACTGAAACAAACTGGAGACTGTCATGGAAAACCTGAGTATGGATCTGCTGTACATGGCTGCCGCTGTGATGATGGGCTTAGCGGCGATCGGTGCTGCGATCGGTATCGGCATCCTAGGTGGTAAATTTTTAGAAGGTGCTGCTCGTCAGCCAGATTTAATTCCTCTGCTGCGTACACAGTTCTTTATCGTAATGGGTCTGGTCGATGCTATTCCGATGATTGCTGTTGGTCTGGGCTTGTATGTAATGTTCGCTGTTGCCTAATTAACGTTACGGAACACTGTAAGAACATTAATTCACTAATGAATATGAGGTATTGTCTGTGAATCTAAATGCAACAATCCTCGGCCAGGCTATCGCGTTTGTCCTGTTTGTTTGGTTCTGTATGAAGTATGTATGGCCACCGATTATGGCGGCCATTGAAAAGCGTCAGAAAGAAATTGCTGATGGTTTATCTTCCGCAGAACGTGCTAAAAAGAACCTGGAACTGGCGCAAACCGACGCAACCGACCGACTGAAAAAAGCGAAAGCTGAAGCTCAAGTCATCATTGAACAAGCGAATAAACAACGCGTTCAAATGATTGATGAAGCAAAAGCAGAAGCGGAAGCAGAACGTGCAAAAATCGTCGCACAAGCGCAAGCTGAAATTGATGCTGAGCGTAAACGTGCACGTGAAGAGTTACGTAAACAGGTTGCGATGCTTGCTATCGCAGGTGCCGAGAAGATCATCGAACGTTCCGTGGATGAAGCTGCTAACAGCGACATCGTTGATAAACTAGTCGCTGAACTGTAAGGAGGGAGGGGCATGTCTGAAATTGCTACTGTAGCTCGCCCCTACGCCAAAGCAGCTTTTGACTTTGCTGTGGAAAACCAAGCTGTTGCTAAATGGCAGGAAATGCTAGCCTTCACCGCTGAGGTGACGCGCAATGAACAGGTTGGGGAGCTGCTTTCTGGTTCTATTGCACCAGAAACATTAGCTAAAACGTTTATCTCTGTTTGTGGAGATGAAATTGACGAGCATGTTCAGAATCTGATTCGTGTTATGGCAGATAACGGGCGTTTAACGACGCTGCCAGAAGTGTTGACGCAGTTTATCCAATTGCGCGATTCTCTGGAATCAACCATTGAAGTTGATGTGATTTCTGCTAACGAACTGAGTGAACAGCAGTCAGCTAAAATTTCTGCAGCGATGGAAAAACGTCTGTCACGCAAAGTTAAGCTGAATTGCAAAATTGATAAGTCTGTTATTGCTGGAGTGATCATTCGTGCTGGAGACCTCGTTATTGACGGGAGTATCCGCGGTCGCTTAGAGCGTTTAACTGACGTCTTGCAGTCTTAAGGGGACTGGAGCATATGCAACTGAATTCCACCGAAATCAGCGAACTGATCAAACAGCGTATTGCTCAGTTCGATGTTGTGAGTGAAGCTCACAATGAAGGTACGATTGTATCCGTTAATGACGGTATTATTCGTATTCACGGTTTAGCCGAAGTCATGCAGGGTGAAATGATCGCGCTGCCTGGCAACCGTTACGCTATCGCACTGAACTTAGAGCGTGACTCTGTTGGTGCGGTCGTTATGGGTCCTTATGCCGACTTGGCAGAAGGCATGAAAGTTAAATGTACTGGTCGTATTCTTGAAGTTCCAGTAGGCCGTGGCCTGCTAGGACGTGTTGTGAATACACTGGGTCAACCAATTGATGGTAAAGGTCCTGTTGATAACGATGGCTTCTCTCCTGTAGAAGTTATTGCGCCAGGTGTTATCGACCGTCAATCCGTTGATCAACCAGTTCAAACTGGTTATAAATCAGTCGATGCCATGATCCCAATCGGTCGTGGTCAGCGTGAGCTTGTTATCGGTGACCGTCAAACAGGTAAAACTGCTTTGGCTATCGATGCAATCATCAACCAACGCGACTCAGGCATCAAATGTGTGTACGTGGCTATCGGCCAGAAAGCGTCTACCGTTTCTAACGTAGTTCGTAAATTGGAAGAACACGGCGCACTGCAAAACACTATCGTTGTTGTTGCTACAGCATCTGAATCAGCTGCTCTGCAATACTTAGCGCCATATGCTGGTTGCGCGATGGGTGAATATTTCCGTGACCGCGGTGAAGATGCACTGATCGTATACGATGACCTGTCTAAACAGGCTGTTGCATACCGTCAAATCTCACTGTTGCTGCGTCGTCCACCAGGACGTGAAGCTTACCCAGGTGACGTTTTCTATCTGCACTCACGTTTACTTGAGCGTGCTGCTCGCGTTAACGCTGAATACGTAGAAAACTTTACTAAAGGCGAAGTTAAAGGCAAAACAGGTTCATTGACAGCTCTGCCTATCATTGAAACCCAAGCTGGTGACGTTTCTGCATTCGTACCAACAAACGTAATTTCGATTACAGATGGTCAGATCTTCCTGGAATCTAACCTGTTTAACTCTGGTATTCGTCCAGCGGTTAACCCAGGTATTTCAGTATCTCGTGTTGGTGGTGCTGCTCAGACTAAAATTATCAAGAAACTGTCTGGTGGTATCCGTACCGCACTTGCTCAGTATCGTGAACTGGCAGCGTTTGCTCAGTTTGCTTCCGACCTCGATGACGCGACTCGTAAACAGTTAAGTCATGGTCAGAAAGTAACTGAACTGCTGAAACAGAAACAGTACGCACCAATGTCAGTAGCAGAGCAGGCACTGTCTCTGTTCGCGGCAGAACGTGGGTTCTTGGATGATGTTGAGTTAGCGAAAATTGGTGCGTTTGAAGCTGCTTTAGTTTCTTTTGCACAGCGCGAGCATGCTGACCTTATGAACGAAATTGGCCCGGCTGGTAGCTATAACGATGATATCGAAGGCAAGTTGAAAAAACTGCTCGAATCATTTAAAGCAACTCAGTCCTGGTAATACTATTCGGCCCAGTTCCTAGGGCCGTCTGGTTAATAAGGAGAAGCAGAAATGGCCGGCGCAAAAGAGATACGTTCCAAGATCGGAAGTGTACAAAATACACAAAAGATCACTAAAGCGATGGAAATGGTCGCTGCGTCCAAAATGCGTAAAACGCAGGAACGCATGGCGGCCAGCCGTCCTTATGCAGAAACCATGCGCAGTGTGATTGGTCACCTAGCGTTAGGTAATCTGGAATATAAACATCCATATCTCGAAGAGCGTGAAGTTAAGCGTGTCGGGTATCTGGTTGTTTCAACAGACCGCGGTCTGTGTGGTGGCTTGAACATTAACCTGTTCAAAAAACTATTAGCAGATATGAAGTCATGGTCTGAGAAAAACGTTCAGGTTGATTTGGCTTTAATCGGTTCTAAAGCGGTATCATTCTTCGGTTCTGTGGGCGGCAATGTCGTGACTCAAGTTACCGGAATGGGGGATAACCCAACGCTTTCGGACTTGATTGGTCCAGTTAACACAATGCTACAAGCCTATGATGAAGGGCGTTTGGATAAACTGTATGTGGTGACGAATAAGTTCATCAATACAATGTCTCAGGAGCCAACTATTCTTCAATTGTTACCATTGCCTGCAAGCGATGATGAAACACTGAAGAAGAAGTCTTGGGATTACATTTACGAACCCGATCCTAAGGCGTTGCTGGATACCCTGCTACGTCGTTATATCGAGTCGCAGGTTTATCAGGGCGTCGTTGAAAACCTGGCTAGTGAGCAGGCCGCACGAATGGTAGCGATGAAAGCCGCTACTGATAATGGTGGAAACCTGATCAAAGAGTTGCAGTTGGTTTACAACAAAGCTCGTCAGGCCAGCATTACTCAGGAGCTTACCGAAATTGTTTCGGGTGCTTCCGCGGTTTAACAGCTAGGTTTACGAATTACGTAGAGGATTCAAGATGGCTACTGGAAAGATTATCCAGGTAATCGGCGCCGTTGTGGACGTCGAGTTCCCTCAAGATGACGTACCAAAAGTGTACGACGCTCTTGAGGTTGTTAACGGTAAAGAAAAACTGGTGCTGGAAGTTCAGCAACAGTTAGGCGGTGGTGTTGTCCGTTGTATCGCAATGGGTACATCAGATGGCCTGAGCCGTGGTTTAGAAGTTGTAAACTTAGAGCACCCAATTGAAGTACCAGTAGGTAAAGCAACTTTAGGACGTATCATGAACGTTCTGGGTCAACCTATTGATATGAAAGGTGATATCGGCGAAGAAGAGCGCTGGTCAATTCACCGTGCTGCACCTAGCTATGAAGAATTAGCTAACTCAACAGAACTGCTGGAAACCGGTATCAAAGTAATGGACTTAATCTGTCCATTCGCTAAAGGTGGTAAAGTTGGTCTGTTCGGTGGTGCGGGTGTTGGTAAAACAGTAAACATGATGGAACTGATCCGTAACATCGCGATTGAGCACTCAGGTTACTCAGTATTCGCAGGTGTTGGTGAGCGTACTCGTGAAGGGAACGACTTCTATCATGAAATGACCGACTCAAACGTTCTGGATAAAGTATCACTGGTTTATGGCCAGATGAATGAGCCACCAGGAAACCGTCTACGCGTTGCGTTGACTGGTCTGACTATGGCTGAAAAATTCCGTGACGAAGGTCGTGACGTACTGCTGTTCGTTGACAACATCTATCGTTATACACTGGCAGGTACTGAAGTATCAGCACTGTTAGGTCGTATGCCTTCAGCGGTAGGTTATCAGCCAACGCTGGCGGAAGAGATGGGTGTTCTGCAAGAACGTATTACCTCAACTCAAACGGGTTCTATCACTTCCGTTCAAGCGGTTTACGTTCCTGCGGATGACTTAACTGACCCATCACCAGCAACTACCTTTGCTCACTTAGACGCGACAGTTGTTCTGAGCCGTCAAATCGCATCACTGGGTATTTACCCTGCGGTTGACCCTCTGGATTCTACTAGCCGTCAGCTTGACCCACTGGTTGTTGGTCAAGAGCACTATGATGTTGCTCGTGGCGTTCAGTCTATTCTGCAACGTTACCAAGAACTGAAAGATATCATTGCAATTCTGGGTATGGATGAACTGTCTGAAGAAGACAAACTGGTTGTTGCTCGTGCTCGTAAGATCCAGCGCTTCCTGTCTCAACCATTCTTCGTTGCTGAAGTATTTACCGGTTCACCAGGTAAGTTCGTTTCTCTGAAAGACACTATCCGTGGCTTCAGTGGGATCCTGAACGGTGATTACGACCACCTGCCAGAACAAGCGTTCTATATGGTTGGTACCATTGAAGAAGCTGTGGAAAAAGCGAAAAAGCTTTAATCCAGCTGACAGGAGGTTGATATGGTAGCTGCAATGACATACCACCTGACTGTAGTGAGTGCTGAAAAACAAATGTTTGAAGGCATGGTACAGAAAATTCAGGTGACAGGTAGTGAAGGTGAGCTGGGGATTTACCCGCAGCATACCCCGCTGCTGACTGCCATAAAACCGGGCATGGTACGTATTACCAAACAGTTTGGTGAAGAAGAGCTAATTTACCTCTCCGGCGGTATTTTAGAAGTACAACCAAATGGTGTTATCGTACTCGCTGATACAGCGATCCGTGGTAAAGATTTAGACGAAGCTCGTGCAGTGGAGTCTAAACGCAAAGCGGAAGAACACGTCCGTAAAGCTCACGGCGATGTTGATTATGCTCAGGCATCAGCAGAACTTGCAAAAGCAATAGCGAAACTTCGAGTCATCGAGTTAACTAAAAAGCTAATGTAATGATAGCGGTATAGTAAAAAAAGCCAGTTGGTTAAGTCTAACTGGCTTTTTTATTTGAGCGAAATATGTAGTAATTTATAAAGGAAATAGGTTTACTTTCATCCCTAAGTTGGAGTTTCAGGAAAAATGACTGTGCAAAGAAAAAGTGTCGTGATTTTAGCTGCCGGTAAAGGCACACGGATGTATTCAGAGCTACCTAAAGTTTTGCATTTGCTTGCAGGCAAACCAATGGTTCAGCATGTTATAGATACAGCAAAATCCATTGGTGCATCAGATATTCATCTGGTATACGGACATGGCGGTGATTTACTGAAAGAAAAACTAGGTGAGCAAAACCTCAATTGGGTATTGCAGGCCGAACAGCTCGGCACTGGCCATGCGATGCAACAAGCCGCGCCAAGCTTTCAAGACGATGAAAATATTGTCATGTTATATGGCGATGTACCATTAATTGCTAAAGATACCTTAGATCGCTTAATTGAAGTGAAGCCAGAAGGTGGTATTGGCTTGCTGACGGTTATTTTAGATAACCCAACAGGGTATGGCCGTATCATTCGTGAAAATAATGAAGTTGTCGGTATTATTGAGCAAAAAGATGCGACTGAAGAGCAACGTAAAATCCAAGAGATTAACACTGGGATCATGGTTGCCAGTGGTAAAGATTTCAAACGTTGGTTGGCACAGCTGAACAACGATAACGCACAAGGCGAATACTATATTACTGATATTATTGCATTAGCACATAAAGAAGGTAATAAAATTGCAACCGTTCATCCTAAACATTTAAGTGAGATGGAAGGGGTGAATAACCGCCTACAGCTGGCTGCGTTAGAAAGAGTTTATCAGAAAGAACAAGCGGAAAAACTGTTATTAGCCGGTGTGATGCTAATTGACCCTGCACGTTTTGACCTGCGCGGAAATCTAATTCATGGTCGCGATATTATTATTGATACTAACGTGATTATCGAAGGTAACGTTACATTAGGGAATAACGTACATATTCAATCTGGCTGTATTTTGAAAGATTGTGTAATCGGTGATAACTCAGTGATTAGCCCGTATTCAGTCATAGAAAACTCTGAATTATCAGCTGAATGTACGGTTGGTCCTTTTGCGCGTTTACGTCCAGGTGCTAAATTAGCAGCCAAAGCACACGTCGGTAATTTCGTCGAAATGAAAAATGCCTCTTTAGGTTTAGGTTCTAAAGCGGGTCATTTAAGTTACCTAGGCGATGCTCAAATCGGTGATAACGTCAATATTGGCGCAGGTACCATCACTTGTAATTATGATGGCGCCAATAAACATAAAACTGTTATTGGTGATGATGTATTTGTAGGTTCAGACACTCAATTAGTCGCTCCAGTTTCTGTAGCAAAAGGTGCAACAATTGGCGCGGGTACGACGGTAACTCGTGACGTGAATGAAGACGAACTCGTTGTCAGCCGTGTAAAGCAAATGCATATTAAAAACTGGCAACGTCCAGTTAAGAAAAAATAAGTAAATATTGAGGAGAGGTAGCGTTATCTCTCCTATGATAAAAAAGCTATTTAAATAGCAAAAATTAAAATAGCTACCCAAGGTAGCAATATAAAAATAATATCCCCATTTTCTACAAGGCTGGGGAGCAGTGAAAACTGTACAACAATTAGGTTGCGACAAATAAAGGTTTCTCAAGAAAGAAACCTTTTGTCTAGGAATCAAAAAAATATGTGTGGAATTGTAGGTGCTGTTGCACAACGTGATATTGCAGAAATTCTGTTAGAAGGTCTTCGTCGTCTTGAATATCGTGGTTATGACTCAGCGGGTATGGCTGTAGTTGATCACGAAGGTCATTTGCAACGCTTACGTGAAGTCGGCAAAGTGCAAATGTTAGCGGAAGAAGCGGAGAAAAACCCAGTATCGGGTGGAACGGGGATTGCACATACCCGTTGGGCGACTCATGGTATTCCAAGTGAACGTAATGCTCACCCACATACCTCTGGTTATATTGCCGTTGTTCATAACGGCATTATTGAAAACTATTTAGAACTGAAAGATGAACTGAAAAAACTCGGTTATGTCTTTAGTTCAGAAACAGACACTGAAGTGATTGCCCATCTTGTTCACCATGAACAACAAAAAGGTGGCTCGCTGGTGGAAGTGGTTCAACGTGTTATCCCACAATTACGCGGTGCTTACGGTACGGTAATTATGGATAGCCGTATTCCTGAATTATTAGTCGCTGCACGTTCTGGTAGCCCATTGGTTATTGGTTTAGGTGTCGGTGAAAACTTCTTAGCATCAGACCAATTAGCATTGTTGCCTGTGACTCGCCGCTTTATCTACCTTGAAGAAGGGGATGTTGCTGAAGTTACTCGTCGTACTGTTCGTATTTTTGATAAAAATGGTGAAGCTGTTGACCGCGAGCAAATTGAATCAAACGTTCAATATGATGCGGGCGATAAAGGCGTTTACCGTCATTACATGCAAAAAGAGATTTATGAACAGCCGATGGCGATTAAAAACACCCTTGAAGGGCGTTTTAGCAAAGATAATGGCATTGACCTGAGCGAATTAGGCCCTCGTGCGAGTGAAATTTTATCTCAAGTTGAACATATCCAAATCGTAGCTTGCGGGACATCTTACAATGCTGGCATGGTGGCGCGTTATTGGTTTGAGTCTTTGGCCGGTATTCCCTGTGATGTGGAAATCGCTTCAGAATATCGCTACCGTAACCCTGCACACCGTAAAAACAGTTTAATGATAACACTGTCTCAATCAGGTGAAACCGCAGATACACTCGCAGCCCTGCGTTTATCTAAAGAATTAGGCTATTTGACCTCTTTAGCAGTGTGTAACGTTGCGGGCTCTTCACTGGTACGTGAATCTGAATTTGCCCTGATGACCAAAGCAGGGGCTGAAATTGGTGTGGCATCCACTAAAGCGTTTACTACTCAGCTAACTGTCTTACTGATGCTAGTGGCGTATATGGGTCGCTTGAAAGGCGCCAACCCTGAGCTCGAAGAAAACATTTCTCACGCTCTACATGCATTGCCTGCGCGTATTGAAAGCATGTTATCGCAAGATAAAGTTATCGAAGCATTGGCAGAAGATTTCTCAGATAAACACCATGCGTTGTTCTTAGGCCGCGGTGATCAGTTCCCTATTGCCGTTGAAGGAGCACTGAAATTAAAAGAGATTTCTTACATTCACGCAGAAGCGTATGCTGCTGGTGAGTTAAAGCATGGCCCATTAGCGTTAATTGATGCCGACATGCCTGTTATCATCGTTGCACCTAACAATGAACTGTTAGAAAAACTGAAATCAAACATCGAGGAAGTTCGTGCGCGTGGTGGTTTGCTGTATGTATTTGCTGACCAAGATGCGGGCTTTGAAGCCAGTGAAAATATGAAAATTGTTTCTCTGCCTCATGTTGAAGAGCTCATCGCACCTATTTTCTACACCGTTCCTCTGCAACTGTTGTCTTATCACGTTGCATTGATTAAAGGTACAGACGTAGACCAACCCCGTAACTTGGCGAAGTCGGTGACAGTTGAGTAATCAATAAATTGATTAATAAAGGGCTCATTATTTAACCGTAATGAGCCTTTTTATTTTTTTGTCATAATATAATTTCTATTTTTTGTTTTTTTTAATATAACATAATAAAAAACAAGGAAATAAACATATGGAAATTATATTTATTGATATTATTGATAAGGAATATGAATTTGTATGCCAACTATATTGGCAGCTTGAAGAAAATGGCCGATTTTCATATTCAATGATTAAGATAGAAGAAAAAACACAATTAAAATCCAAAGAAATAAAAGCTATTGTGGCTAGAAGCTGCAAAGCTTATTGTTTAAAACTAAAATGTGTAGCATGTGGTGAAATGGAATTTTTACGAGATAGGAGCCATTTTTCACATTTAATTAATTTTGAACATATTTGTGTTGATTGTATTCGTATAGAGAATGAAAAAGAAAGGCAAGAAAAAATTGAATATATTGATAATCTATTATTTTTAAAAAAAGAAAATGCTTTAAGTATCAATGATCTTTCTTTTGAAAATAGTGTTTTTTTACTTGCACTTATACGGTGTTGTGCTGATGAAAATCTAATGTATTTAGATAGCTTGGATAATCAAAGGTATAAAAAATTAACACCGAATTATAAGTTTGACCTGTTAATCATAGAACAGCTTTATACTGCAGGTGTGATTGCAGTAAGTTCAGTTACTAATTTAAAGTATATAAGTGTTAGTGAAGATTATATTTATTTTAATAATATATTTATGTGCTGGGAAGTTATTTTTAAAGAAACTAATAGTTTATCTACGATTATTGACCTACTAGAGCTAAAGTTAGCTAATATTTATTACTTACAAGAAAATAAAAAATCACTGATTGAGTTATGTAAGAAAAATAATCTATTTGAGTGTTTTTTTTATTTAAATTATGAAATGGATGAATATAATTTTACATCTTTTCAGATTGGTGAAAAAACAACAAAAAACATCACCTATTTATTAGAAAAATTATCTGTTGGGCAAGTTTTCTATATTATATCTAAAACGGTTACTGATGCTTTTTTATATCACCAAAAAAAATCGACTAAAATCAACAAAGGGCAAGCTGCTAACTCTGTTGTTGATGCAATGAAGCGAATGCATGAAAGGTATCTAGCTAATGGATGGTCTCCCTATTCAAAATATCGGCCTCGTCATTGCCCTCAATCGGTACTTTGTCAGGTTTTATTTGTATTTATCTTGCAAACAGATGATGGCGGTATTCATAAATCGTTAAAACAAATTATAACTGACGATGATAAGGGGATTTTCTTGAATCATTAAAACTGATTTTATGTCTTAATGATTCAATCACCTAATCTTGCTGCATAGGAAAGTAAAACACATTTTTCATACTAGATAATTTTAAAATAATATCAGCACCAAGAATGATAAAATTAAGTATTATTATTTCTTCTTAAATCCACCTTAATTATTATGTTTAGTGTTTTTTATTTAAATTAAATATATAAATGTATTGGGAAATAAATCCGTAATATACTGATGGTAAGAATAACCCGACAATCTGTTTTTGCCGGGTTATTCTTTATTAAAATGAAAGTTTACTTTTTTTATTATATCTTTCTATTAATATGTCTTTCCCATTTTTTAAAGTGATGTTGTGAGTAAATCGATTATC
Organism: Providencia sp. PROV004; assembly: GCF_011045615.1. Taxonomy (NCBI): domain Bacteria; kingdom Pseudomonadati; phylum Pseudomonadota; class Gammaproteobacteria; order Enterobacterales; family Morganellaceae; genus Providencia; species Providencia sp. PROV004. The sequence continues at coordinate 31,114 of NZ_CP042859.1, read as the reverse complement.
ATTTATTGTTAGTTTTTTGTTTTTATTGGTTATTTTGATGATGTAATTATTTATTTTATATATGGAACCATCCGGTTCATTTTTTAATAAATCAAACATATTGATAAAAATTGCATTTTCACTATTTATTTTGTTTTCATTATGATTTTGTATTAACTCTATTTTTTTTGAGTTTGGTGAACTATAAATAAAATAAAGGTTTTTTTTCATTAAATCATTTTTAAATGCGCTAATATCGTATTCTAATGATTTTTTTTATGAGGTTTTGTGCTTTATTTTTGTGTGTGTTTTTTAAATTTTTTGTGTTTGTATCTATCTTTTCAAATTTCATCTTTAATAAAGAGACACAGTTAGTGTTGATGGGTTTTTCTTTTATATTGTAGCTGAATGATTTTTTATTATTAATAATACTATTGTTATTCTTTATTTCTATAAAATATTTTAATCTATCTATGTTCATTTTTAATGATCTCCATTTGGTTTATAATTATTTTATTGGAGTGGAGTCATTATCTATATCAAAAAAAGAGACTAAGGCTAACCCTTTAATAAATTTTCCAAATCATTAAATATAGATTGCCATTCATTATCATTTATTTCCATGAATCCCATATAGCGCAGCATAAAAGCGCCTTCTGTTGCTAGAAATACAATTCTTGCTTGTTTGCCTTTTTCTGTTGAAGTATCTAGTCTCGCAAGCCGTTCACGATACCAAGTACGCGTACTTTCCAGGTATTCAGGGGTTTGTAATAAGGATGCCATTAAGGAAGCGCCTTTTGCCATTGCAACTTTATCGTGCTGGTGGGTAGCTTGCATATGAGCAAAAATTTGCCCTTCAGGAGAGTTATCTTGCAGCGTCACTTGATTAAAAATTTCATCGTAAGACTGGCCCCAACGCTCAAACATTGCATCAATTAAGGCATCTTTATTGCCAAAACAGTACTGAACACCGCCTTTGGAGATCCCCATCGCTTTGGCAACTGCATCGATAGTGAGAGCGGTAGCACCTTGTTGTAGAACAATATCTTCAGCGGCATCAAGTAATTTTTCTCTATCGATTGTTCGTTGACGTCCCATTTAGAAAAACCTCTTTTCAATACGTACGTATGGATTTATATTGTAGCACGATCAGCACAAAAATCATGATCAAATAAACTCATTGAGAGAATTTTATGTTAACCGATTATAAGCGCTGGATAGTGCTTCTATTAGTTTCAAGTGTACTGTTTCTTATCGTTATTGATGTCACTGTACTGTATACCGCGTTACCTAAATTAACCCATGATTTAGGCGCTACGTCATCTGAAAAACTGTGGATAATGAATGCTTACCCACTGGTGGTCGCTGGGTTATTACCTGCTGCAGGGATGCTAAGTGATAAAGTTGGTCACAAGCAAATGTTTTTATTGGGGCTACCGTTATTTGGTTTAGCCTCGTTGTGTGCTGCTTTTTCACCAACAGCAACAAGTTTGATTTTGTCTCGAGGTTTTTTAGCTGTTGGCGCAGCGTTAAGTATGCCTGCCACCCTTGCTATTGTCAGGCATGTTTTTTTAGATCCAAAAGAAAGGGCATTAGCTATTGGAATATGGTCTGCGGTTGCATCTGGTGGTGCGGCAATTGGTCCTTTGATCGGCGGTATCTTACTTAACCACTTTTGGTGGGGCTCTGTTTTTTTAATTAATGTTCCAGTCGTTTTATTGGTTATTCCGTTTGCGTGTTACTTGATCCCTAAGTGTGGTGGTAACAGCGACAAAAAAATCGACATTTTCGGTTCTATTTTAGTCTTAATTGGCTTAATTGGCGTTATTTATGCGTTGAAGGAGCTCGGAAAACCTTATACAGACTGGCCTGCGGTATGGGCTTCAGGCGTTATTGGTGTTTTCTTTTTGGTGGTATTTAGAAATCGACAAGTTAAATCAATATCCCCAATGATTGATTTTACGCTATTAAAGCATCCTAAATTCAATGCAGGGCTGATGATGGCTGTGTTATCTATCGTGGTTATCGTTGGTGTTGAATTATTGCTCAGCCAACGGCTGCAACTGGTTTTAGGTTATACTCCGTTTGAAGCGGCTTTATATATCATTCCAATTCCATTGGCTTCAGTGATAGCTGCACCATTGGCAGGTATGTACCTTCATAAATTTGGTGAGATAAAACTCACTGTTTTCGGGTTTACTTGTACGTTAATTGGTGTCGTTGGTTTAACGATGGTGTACCAAACTTCGACAGGTATTTTGTTACTTTCATTCCTCTTTCTTATTGGGTTTGGCCTTGGTGCGATATTCACGACGGCGTCAACGACAGTGATGTTAAATGCCCCTGATGAAAAAGCAGGAATGGCAGCATCAATTGAAGAAATTGCTTATGAAATTGGCAGTGTCTTAGGTGTAACCTTTATGGGGGGACTAATGAGTGCAATTTATACTTTGAAACTCTCATTACCTGAAGGCTTAACAGTCAGTGATAAAGTTTATGACAGTATTGATGAGGCCTTATTAGTTTCTGAATCACTACCAGAAAATACTGCATCAGCATTGATAAATCAGGCAAATATTGCCTTTGACCATGCTTTCTTAGGGGTGATGGTAGCAACTATTTTTGTTCTGCTGATCAGTATTATTGTTCTGCCTTATTTGTTACGTTCCAAAAAGGCATTAGTAAATTAATTAGGTTGATTTTCCCGCAAAAAGGGAGCTTTTACTCCCTTTTGCTCTTTATTTTATTTTGCGGATTAATACCGTTGCGAGTAATGGGCTAATTGCAAATAGGGCGAATAACCAGATTGAAGCTTGCTGTGCTCCCGCGATCCCTCCGGGGCTAATTAACCCGCTATTATTGACGACGACTCCCACTAAGGCGACAGATAGCGCGGTTGCATACAATTGAATGGTAATAATTGAAGATGATGCGAGATTTTCCTCGCCCTCTGGCGCATTCTTAAAAACACGTAGTACGAGATGAGGCCAACACACACCAATTCCTAGACCAACCCCAGCCATGGCGATGAGATAAATAACGAATAATGGCCATGATTCGATAAGTTGTTGATTATGCGTTAGAACAGCAAGTACAATTAAAGAAATAAATATGATGACCGGGCCAATTCGAATAATTCGGATAACAATAGCCCCCGTTTTATTGGCACTAAAGAGTGCCCCAATGGTCCAACCCGCTGCCATTATTGCAGTTAAATAACCTGCTGTGAGCGGAGAAAACAAATGGATGGTTTGTAAGAAATAAGGGACATAAATTTCGGTTGTCATGCCACCAACTAACAAACACATGGTTAAAAATATGACGCCAAGGGGATTCTTGAGTGAATAGGCTCCTGTTGGTAATAAACGTTTGTCATTTTTACCATCGAGTAAAGCAATAGTCAGCAGTATGGCTAGGCCAATTAACAAGCCAATTAGGTTCATGAATAAACTATCAGACAAACTTCCAATTGAGATAGCAAGAACGGATATCACTAACAGAGAAATCGCTAAGAATGGAATTTTACTGGTTTTTGGTGCTTGAGTTTGTTTTTTAGGGAGTTGATTGATGACAATGAGCGCTAGAAAAACCGCGACAGGAAGTAAAGCCCAAAACGCCCAACGCCAGTGGCCACTTTCAGCAAAAATACCACCAATTGCAGGGCCACAGAGTGTTGCTATTCCCCACATACCTGAAACAACACCCATGGCTCGAGACCATAAGTTTTCAGTAAAAACAATGCGAATTAATGCATAGCTAAGAGCAAATAAAATACCGCCACCAAGTCCTTGTAATGCTCTCCCGCCTAGTAATACCAACATTGATGGGGAAGCTGCGCACCAAATAGACCCTAAAGAAAATAGAATGAGCGCGAATAAATAAGAAAATTTAGGCCCAAAACTGTCTAATACTTTACTGGAAAGGGCAGAACCAACAATGGATGTTGCGACAAATAAAGTGGTATTCCATGCGTAATATTCAAGGCCGCCAATATCGTTAACGACACTGGGCAATATGGTTGTTACGATATAAATATTGATAGCATGTAGTGCTACTCCGCCAGTTAAGGCAATAGTGAGTAATGCGTTGGCGCCACTGAGTAAATCAGCCCACTTGGCTTGAGGTACGGTTGATGTTTCATTGCTCATAGAGAGACCCGCTAGACGGAATGGTGGAAAAAGAGGTATTATCCAAGTAATAGCTTGGATAATAGAGTCGCATAATGATTAATGCAAGTAATTACTTTGATAATCTAAATTTAACACAGGCTGTGGATAAGGTTCTTTTTTGTATCAAAACTAAAGGGCCTATTTCTACCGCAGTGATCGCAAATGATTTAAATATGACAGGGGAAGCAGCAAGGCAACACATTCAAAAACTGACTTCGTTGGGGTTAGTTGAGGGGGCGCAGTGCTTATCGCAAACAGGGGCTGGGCGCCCTCGGCAAAATTGGGTGTTAACAGAACTGGGGCATCAACGTTTTCCGGATACTCATGCGCAACTTGCTCTTCAATTGATTGATTCTGTTCGGACTATTTTTGGTGATGAAGGACTAGAGAAGCTGATTAGCCAAAGGGAAGCGGAAAGCCGAGAAAAATACTTTGCGCGTTGTAAAAATTTACCGTTAGCTGAGCGGCTTGAGGCGTTGGCTGAAGTGCGTAGCGAAGAAGGGTATATGGCGAAGGTTGAACAAGATGATGACAGTTGGTTGTTTATCGAAAACCATTGTCCAATTTGTGCCGCAGCCACTGCTTGCCAAAATTTTTGTCGTTCGGAATTGGCGTTGTTCAGTGATATTGTGGGTGATGACGCTAGCATTGAGCGTGAACAGTACTTATTAAATGGCGCAGGGCGTTGTGTCTATCGTGTAAAGGTTAATAACTAAATACCAAGACAGCTTGGTATTTAGTTTAGTAATAGTATTATCTCTCAATCATCAATGTTTCAGTTGACTCTATATGTGGTGCTAGCTCTTCGTTATCAAGCCATAACGGTTTCTTACCAAACTGCTGGTATAACGAGAGTTGGTCTTGGTAGTGAGGTGAAGGTTTTCCTTGCGGGGAAATAAAGCCACTTTGCCCTGGAGCAACAATGTCCCATGCACTCACCCCTTTTTCGGTAAACACAATTAGGTCGTTTTCAGTTCCCCGATTATGGTATTCATTTTGATGGAAATTTTCTTGAGGTAAGGCTTGTGGCACACCAAAGAAATTATTTTCACGGAAGGTTAATGCTGTGGCGGGTGTTTGCCAATTAGCTGGGTTATCACCGTATTTTACTCTCATTTTTTGGTAGGTCGCATTCAGTGCTTTTCTAATTACATCATTCCGCGATTGTCCTGAAAATAGATCGATAGGCTGGGGTATTGGCGATTTATCTTCTAAGAGAGACTCATACAGTAATTTTGCGCCTGTACTGATATTTAAAGACCCTGTAGGGCCTTCTTGTGTCGTTTCATAACCACTTGCTAGATACCATTTATCAAATGGTGCGGGGATCGTTTGGCCTAGAGTGGCTTTAAGCATTTCTTTTAACCAAATATCGAGGATTGCAGACCCTGGATGAACATAGTGTTTTCCATCACCTGATAACTGGTTTATACCATCCCACTGTTGGAGCAAGGAGACTAATTTGACGGTATTGTCATTTGACGGCAAACCTTGTGTCGCTTGAGCTAAAAATGGGGTAAATAAGCGATGATTGAGGTCGACACGGCTAGTTTGCTGTAAAATCGTCCACATATCATCAGCTGTTAACTTATCATAGGCCTCAATGCGGTTATCGATTTCTGTTACTCTATCTGCACTTCCCCATAAGAAGGCAAATAAGTCGCTAGCAGGATAATTTTTAGCTGGGGAGTTATTCCAGTTAGCGATGTAACCGGATTTGGGATTATAGACTTTAGGATTATTTGCAAAGGGCTGCATCCCTTTCCAGTCCCATTCTCCCGTGCCTGATACGGGTAAACGGGGGTCATGGTTAGTTTGGCGTTTAGGGTAGTGCCCGGTATGTACATAACCAATATTTCCGTCTTTATCCGCATAATACCAATTAATCGTCAGTGCTTGGTTTTGTGCTTGGTCTAGCCATTGCTGCCAGTTTTGCGCCTGCCCTTGTTTTACCCAAGCCATTAAGGATGTAAGCTCTTTGCCATCCCATGCGCGAGCTTTGCTGTATGCGGTGTGAGTGGTATTATCACGCTTGACTACATTACCATGCACAGTGCGGTATACTTCAAAAGTAATGGGTTTTTCACCTTTTACATTTAATGTCTCTTGGCGCGATAGCATTTGTTTCCACTGCCCTTGGTGGAAGTAGCTATTTGGATCTTCAGGTGAAATTTGTTCTGCAAAAATATCAACGCCGTCACCAAAACCCGCTGTAGAGCCCCAAGAAATTTGCCCATTATGACCGAATAAAATAGCGGGATAAGCAAACGGTGTATTTCCAACAATATTAAACCCGGCTCCATGTAACCCTATACCGTATGTATAGGCAGGGTTAAACCAACCAAACTGTGGGCCATTAAGTAAAATGGCTTTTGCGCCAGACGCTTTTGTTTTTCCAACAAGCCAAACATTACTGGTGGTTGGATACCCTGCTAGGCCATTAGCACCGCTTTGTTCATATTGTTTAGCGATTAACGCATTATTTTCCTGGGAAGAAAGCGCTATTAATTTTCCTGTTGCATCTTTTGCCGTGCGTTCAAACATGGGAGCAGTAAGTCGGTAATCACTAATTTGATTCAATTGCGCTATATTTTTTGTTTTTTGTGAATTTGAATAGGTGAATTCTTCTGATGAGATTGTTGTTGGTGCGTTGGGGTTATTAAGCCAATTAATTTGGTTAAAAAACGCCATTCCCATTTGTTCACCATACTTATCTTTAAGCGCAGTGAGTAATGCTAGGTTATCAATTTCACTATTCATATCGGAAAAGCGGTTTGCCATTGTACCGACCATTATCATCGCAACATCAAAACTCGTCCATTGGGATGGTAAAAAATCATAATCAATGAACTGTTTAGGCATTAAGTCATCCGGTTTAGCATTGATTTGTTTAATCCATGCATTCATGCCATCCGCATAACCCTGCAAAATATCTTGTTCTTTAGGGGATAATTGCGTGATTTGCTGGTGGATAGAATCAGGCCAATAGTTGTTTCTGATTTCTTTATCAAAAGAAATGTAATCTTTACCTAACACTTCGGAAACTGTTCCTTGGGTACTGCGTTTAGCCATTTCCATTTGGAATAATCGGTCTTGTGCCACAGCATAGCCATATCCATAGAAAAGGCTATAAGTATCACTGGCATAGATGTGAGGAACACCATAGTTATCTCGTTCAATTTTAATTTGAATTGACTGAGAAAATGATGAGAGTGGTAGTGAACTTAAACTTAAAACAATAGCGGTAGAGATGAGGTGTTTTTTCATTTATTGAGTCTCATGTTGTTATTATTTTTTTGAGACTAGCACTATTGTGTTGTTAATAAATGGTTAATTTATGGTTAATTGTTAATATGTGAATCACGATCACAGAAAAGGATACATAAATTTAAATAAATTACAAAAAATGTGTCATAACTGTATTGGATACTATTTTAAGGTGAGTGATTGCTGTTTTTTTTATGGTAATGATGACTTAGCCATGCATAGATAACTCCAGCAATAGCCCCAGCTATATGTGACTCTGTTGAGATGTATAAGTGAGTAGGTAATAAGCCGCTGGCCATTGTGCCAAAATAGAATAGCACTAATAACGCGATAGCTATATCAACCCAGTTTCGACGGAAAAAACCTTGGGCGATGAGTAAGCCCCATAACCCAAAAACCCAGCCACTGGCACCAATATGAACTGCATTTCGGCCAAATAACCAAACAGTTAAACCCCCAGCAACGATGATAAACAGTGATGCCAATACGTAAGCTTTTATGGTGCGATGCAGTAATAGCGCACTTAAGATGATAAATGGGGGTAAGTTACTGATTAAATGCTGCCAACTGCCATGGATAAATGGGGCAAAGAAGATACCTAATAGCCCCCATTCAGTGCGAGGAATGAGACCAAATTGAATGAGTCCCCCCGCGGTTAAACTGTTAATTAGTTGAGCAATAATAAAAATTGCAACAATACAGACTAATAGCTTAATGCGAGGATGCCCTTGTAAATAGTTCATTAGGGGTTACCAAGCGCTTGAACACTTTCGACTAATGAGGCCAATTGCCCCACAACGCGATCACCAATATCTGCATTATCACCGCCAAGAGCCTTATTACGCATAAAGTCTTTCTTAATTTGTTGCCAACGTGCTGCGTCTTTTTCTGTTAACGTGCCACGTAACTCTGCAAGTTTTAATAAGTTTTCTTCTGCGCCAGTCGTTAAAAGTTGTGCTTCTCCAAGGTAATGGTCATCCAGTACCCTCTCCAGTTCATCATCATTCATAACAGAAGAGACTTTTTCGCTGAGTTTATTCATATTACGGTAGCTACCTTGCAAGCGAAATGCAGGTTCTGTTCGGTATTTATCGGATTGCGCAGCACTGGCGATATAGTGTTGATTTACTTTCAATACAACATTCCGTAGTTTGATTAATTTACTGATTACCGAAGTAATTTCATTAATTTCTGCGTCAGAATATGGGTAACTTAAAGTGTTGGTAGAGACAGATTTCCCCATTGATTTATCGACAAATAAGTACAGGTCGTTCAGGTCTCGTAATGCAAGAGGGGCTAATACTGGGTTTGATGTCAGGCTGTTTTCGATATAGCTCAGAGCAAATGCTTCATCCATACCCCCTAATACTTCACCAAGGTTATAAATATCGGCACGGTTTGCAAGCATGTCAGGAATTCGGAAAACTTCCCCTGACTCGGTATAGGGATTACCCGCCATCACGACACAGAATTTTTTACCCCGCATGTCATACGTTTTGGTTTTGCCTTTCCAAACGCCTTCAATGCGCCTTGTTCCATCACATAAGGATATAAATTTTTGCAAAAACTCAGGGTGGGTGTGCTGAATATCATCGATGTATAACATGACATTATTACCCATTTCTAAGGCTAGATTGAGTTTTTCTAACTCTTGTCTTGCTGTTGCATTAGGTGCTTGTTCAGGGTCAAGAGAGAGTACGTCATGGCCAAGTGCAGGGCCATTGACCTTCATAAAAATGAGCCCTAAACGATCAGCGGCATATTCCATTAAGGTGGTTTTACCGTATCCGGGAGGTGAAATCATTAATAGCAGCCCCATGAGATCTGTGCGTTTACCTTCCCCTAAAGCGCCAATTTGTTTTGCCATATTATCGCCAATGATAGGTAAATAGACATCGTTTATCAGCTTGTTACGCACAAAAGAACTTAATGGTTTTGCTTTATATTCATGCAGTTTTAAACGGCTACGCTCTTCAGTAACAATCTGTTGGCGCAGGGATTGATATTGACGAAATTCAGGAATAAAACGTTTCCGTTGTCCGCGCATCCGACTGAAGTAGTTATCTAAGCTCAATGATAGAGTTTGGTTTTCAATAGTCGGGTGTTCACCAAGTAACCCGTTAACTTTAAAGTAAAGATCAACTTCACTAAAGCGTGCTGAAGCTACTTTATCTAAGATAATAATGGCAATAGCACCCGGTATGTATGGAACAAGATGAGCAAATTCAGGGGTCGAGCACAGCCCTTGTAACCAGTTTTGAACTAATGACCAGCGCTGGGCATAACGAGTCCCTAAGTTCTGTTGTGAGCGATTAAAATCAACCCACATATGGGCCTCTTCTAAGCGGCTTTGGAGTGCTAAAACTAACTCCCTCGCGTATTTGCTATAGACGAGTTCTATCGGGGTTCTTGCTAGTGCAAAGCTAAGGTATTCAGCAGCTTGAGTTTGCTCATAGGTTTGACATTGAATGGGGTTATCTTGCAAAAACAAGCTAACTCCAGCTTCAATTTCGGCTTGTAGGTCAAGTAATGCATTGTCATTATGGAATAACTGGTGAATATTCATGGCTGTTCTTGCTCGTTCAGGCCATAGTGCAGGAAAATCGTCGTTTTGAACTTGCCGCCAATAAATCGCTGCGATAGCACGAGCTGTTGGGCTATACCGTAATAAATCTGCACTTTCACCGATTGGAATTAGTTTTTTCAGTAAAGCAATGGCATCATGGTCGTGGATACCTTTCTCATAGCCCTCTTTATAACGGGGGCTAGCAAAATCACGGACAATTTTTTCAAGTTTTTCCGTAGATGTTAACGCGTTTTTTAGTACGCCAAAATCTAGTCCTTCTTGGCGTTTTGTTGCAGCATAGATAATTGAATAGGCAAGGTATTCGGCACGGTAAACTGTATCAGATTCAGATTCTAATGAGGCGCTCCAATAGGGTTTGAGCTGTGATAGTCGTTCATTTTCTATTGGTTCTTGGAAATCTGTCCCTGTGAGATAAATCCATAGTTGTTCATTTTTCGGTAAAATGGTGAGGTCTAGCTCTTGGGTATTGACACTGAATCGGTGGCGCCCGAGTTTAATGACATTCCCACCATCTTCAAAAATATCTGTTTTATCGCGTAAAACTCGAATGGCTTGGTCCCGAGAGGATTTGAGTCGTGCATCAATATCATCAGCTTTAACGTTATCGTTAATTTCCCTTAATTTTTCAATGATTTCACGCGTTTTAATTGCGAGAGGGTCGGAAGCAAAGAAGGCATTGAGTTCATCTTGAGACTGTAAACGAGTTGTTCGTCGTTGCAGGCTGTCTAGTAGACGATCGGCTGCTGTGGCTAAATTTTGTGCACGTCGTTGGCGGTCATCAATAAGAACTTGTTTATGAGATTCAAAGGTTTCGAGTAATTCTTCCCGTTTAGATAAGATATCATCAAGAAATTCATCATGACTACTAAATTGGCTTTCGAGCTCTTCTAACTGAACGAGTAATCTTGATAGCTGATCATCACAACGTTCAGGGTCAGTGGCAAGAGACAGTGCATTGGTAATGCCTTGGCTAAACAGCCGGAATTGAGCACCAAATTGTGCGACAGTTTCCACACTGCTTTGTGATTTTCGTTTTTGTTGTAAGCGGGCTCGGGATTGGTTTAGTTGAGCATAGATTTGCGAAATAGCATCAATAATGTGAGTTTGTTGTGTGACATCATTGAAACTCAGTGAAGCCATTAGGTTTGAAAGCATATCTAAGTCAGCAGACATTTTTTCCATATCTTTCATGGGAATGTCTAACTGGGCACTGTTTTGGGCTTTTTCTATTTGTTCTTCGAAAACAGTTAACTGTGTTTTAAAGGGGTGTAAAGCTTTATCACTCGCAAGGAAAACAGCGGTTTCTTGTGAGACATATTGTTGATTTTTTTCTATTTCAGCTTCCATTTCGCTAAGCTTTTTTAAATCCATATAGCGAAATTCACGTAGTGAAATCAAGTGCCCGCGTTGAGCACTTAGGGCATTTAAGCCATCAACAAATTGTTGAATATCGGCCCAGCTTTCAGGCAACGTAAGTGAAATCAGTGATTTTTGGCGGTTAATGGCCTCATTCATTGATTTGGCAGATTGCTGCCGTATGCTTTCGACCTTTTCATATTCATCAAGAACCAGTTCACTGGTTTGGGTGATTTCTTTGAGTAATTTGCCAATACCAAGGCATTGCTCATCACCAAACCAGTAATAAATATCCAGTAAATTTTTTGCTTGTTGGCTGAGTTGTTCGTAGCGAGCGATAGAAATTTGGCTGCCTTCTATTTCTTTGGAAACATGTAATATTTCAGAAATACCACGAACTAAGTCTGCATTGCCTATACGTCCTAAAAAACCGCTACGAGTCGGCTGTTGATCGGCAAATTCTTCTGAGTAAAACGGGGTTTGCCAAACTTGCATAGGGTGAACGCGAGTCGCTTCTTCCCCTTCACCTTCAAATAGTACCATTTTTCCATCTTCAAGCATGGCGTAACCATGGCCAATGAGTGGAATTGAAAGTGTTCGTTCAATTAAATTATAATTGAATAGAGCTATGCGCCCTTGATTTGGTGAATAAAAAACATATAGAACATCTTCCCCATTCGGAGAGCGGCGCAAACGGCGAAAACGCATTCCATCCATAGGTTGTTCAAACGTTTTATAGTCACCATTTTGTAAGTAATAGCCGCCAGGAAAAATAATGCCGTGGTCTTCTGGTAACTGGACACAAGCTTGCCCGATGGCATCAATGCGTTGTACTGATTGAGATAGCGTGTTGTAAACTAAGTAACGCCAAGTTTCTTCCCGATAAGGTAATACTTTTAGGATAATTAAACTGCCGGTTTGTGCATATTCAATTTGCGCGTCGTCTAGTGATTGGTTTTTATCAAGAACCGCCTCTCGGTAAATCCCTAAACCGTCTTCAGTATTATTTTCACACTTTATGGTTAGATCACCGCCGATAGTTTCAATGAATACAGTGTCAAGAATATTGATGTGAGGGTATCGACCGTTAACAGTGTCTTCTCGTGTGGTTTTTTGCCATTCAAAGTCATAGGCTGGAGGGAGGGCAATATCGCGTTCACCCCGGTTATCAATATACTCAATTTTGCGCTTGTCGCTGGAGATTGACCAGCGAAAAACTCGCACGTCCGTGATGCGATCGCCAATTTGAAAACTAGCAAGAAGTTTGCCGTCCCGTTCAACAAGTTGCAGTAACTGTGTGTTCTTATAGTAGGTATAGAGTTCAGTGAAATCTTGAACAAAGCGATTATTGCTTAAGAAGGTATCTTCATAAGGGACAGCTTCAACATCAAATTCATCGTCGTTTTCAATTAACCGATATAGTGAAAACACATCTTCGAGGTGTGTCTCTTTTTTCAGGCCGAGGAAGACATTATAGCCAAATAAAAGCCATTTACCTACGCGGACAATATCCCTTGCTTGGCAATTATTTTCAGTACGAATGCGAATGCGACCAATAATATCCATTTGGCTTTGGCCGAATTCATCTAACCGCATTTCATTGAGTTGTGCAGCTTTTTGATGAAGTTGTTGCCCTTGGTCGGTCAGGCGTTTGCGTAATATTTCATAAGCACCACCTTCTGCAACGGCACTATCGAGTATTTCTTGTTCGCGATCCGTATCCTGAATATCTGACATTGCGCAGCGAATTCCCTTAACTAAGACAATAAAAATGGAAAACAATGAGGGGTAGGTTCACTACCCCAATGTACCAAAGGTTTACAGTTGGTCATCCGTTGGTGGAATCGGTTTTGATATGACATTTTTTGCTGGCTGATTAGCCCCTTTAGCTGCCATAAAACCGTTTATAAGATCTTGAACTTCAGGATTTTTCAATAATGTGGCAATATCAACTTTTTTGTCTTCTTTGCTACGATTAATGAGTTTTTCTACATTTTCTTTTGCAAAGCTGCTTTTATCCATAAAACCATCAACGGCTTTGCCGAGGCTTAGTGCCTTAGAGAAAGTATTGAAGAAGCTGCCATCGCCACCCACAATTTCAATATTAGTTTTGCTAAGTGCTGCAGCCAATACATCAGCTTGCTCTCGGGCAATTTCTTTATTAGCGTCGATAGAGGCCATGGCTTGTTCGAACTCTTTCTCAAGGCGCATGCGGAACTCTTCGTGAGAACGAGCAGTATCACTGAGGTGATCCATTGATTTAAATTTGTCAGTTAAACCATCGGCTTCAGCTTTCAGGCGTTGGCGGATAACCTCTGCTTGTGCCGAACCTAATTGGCCTTCCCCTCGAGCTTGTGCTGCCAGTTTTTCTTCCAGTACTTTCGCATCAGCCAAGCCTAGTTTTTCTTTGGCATTTGCTTGTTGTTCTTCACCACGAGCTTGGGCGGCTAATTTCTCTTCAAGGATTTTTGCTTCAGCAAACCCTTGTTGTTGTTCTGCTTTGGCTTTGGCTTCCATTACTTGAGCTTCCGTTAAGCCTTTTTCTTTCAGCCCACGAGCTTCTGCTAACAGTTTCTCAGCCGTAATATTGGCAAGAACAAGCCCTTCTTTTTCTTCTGCCTCTGCGGTTGCTTGGCGAACTCGAGCTTCTGCTAAACCTAATGCCGCGTGTTCGGCTTCTACTCCTTCAGCTAAGCGTTTTTTGGCTTCGGCTTGTTTTGCCGATGCTTCTAACTCTGCTTGTGCCATGGTGCTTATTTCTTCTGCACGGTGCTTAGCGCTGGCCTCATCCGCTTCGGCTTTTTTCACTTGGCGAACTAATGATTCTTCGGCTTCTGCTTGTGCGTTAATCACGGTGACTTGGCGCATGCGTTCAGCTTCAGATATTTCACGAACTTCTTTGATTCGTTCTTCTTCTTGTGCCACGGTTTTTTCAACGGCTACACGTTCACGTATAACATTGGAGATATTTTTACGTTCTTCTTCGAGAGCTTTTTCTTTTTCTATACGCTGTAATTCAACTTCTCTTTCACGGGCAACAATTTCGAGCTCACGTGCGCGGCTCACTCGTTCTTCTTCGATGGCGACTGCACGAGTACGGTTTTGTTGGGCGACTTCAACTTCGCGCATGCGGTTTTCTTCACGAATTTCAATCTCTTGCTGAGTTTGGATACGAGCTTGTTCTGATTTTAGACGTTCTTCTTCTTGAACACGTAAAGTTTCAGCTTGTTCACGCGCACGAATATTATCAATTTCACGTTTTTGACGCGCTTCGGCATCGGCTTGTTGGCGCTCTAGGGCCAAACTTGCTTCGCGAGTTTCAACATTTTTCTTTTGAATAGCCAGCTCTTGGTCACGTTCTTTTTGGTTGGTTTCAATATTGTGAATCGCAGTGATTTCAGTAATTTTACGAATACCTTCGGAGTCAAAGATATTGTTTGGGTCTAACGCTGATTTTGGTGTTTGTTCTAGGTAATCAATCGCCACATCTTCAAGAGCATAGCCGTTAAGATCTTTTCCTATCACATCAACAATGCGATCACGGAAATCTTGTCGGTTTTCAAATAAGGTCGCTAAATCCAGTTGCTTACCTACTGTTTTTAAGGCTTCAGAGAATTTTGCGCTGAATAAAGCACTGACTGCTTGATGGTCTGATGCACGGTCAACACCGATAGCTTTCGCAACTTTTAGGACATCTTCCGTCGTTTCGTTTACACGCAAATAGAAAGCAACTGTGATATCAGCACGTAAGTTATCGTGGCAAATCAATCCATCTTTACCTCGACGGTCAACTTCAAGTGTTAACAATGAAATGCGCATGAATTCTTTTTTGTAGATGACAGGGTAAACTAATGCCCCTGTAAAATGCACTTTAGGTTGTGATGACATGTCATTGACAATCAAAGCAGTACCTTGTGGAACTTTGATATAGAAGGCTTTGAATAACCCAAAGAACCCTAAAATAACTAGGATGATCCCCCCGATAATTGTTAAAAAGGGCATTAGTGCAGCCAAGTCCATATTGATTCTCCATTGGTTCTGACGATGACGTCATTTCGATTATGCAAGCAAGATATTTATTTTTAAAAAGAGAAGTTATCCGTGGCGAAATTCATTTTCACTGACAACTTGATAACTGTGCGATGCTGCGTCATAGCTAATGATGACAACATGATCACCGCGTTTTAACTGTTCGGAAGATGGCGCTCGTATTTGTAAAATTAACCCAGCTCCACCATCTTCTAATAGCGCCTCACCATTTTGTTCACTTACTGTTCCCGAACGTACAGTGGCGTATTTACCAATAAGCTGTTGTACTGTTTTGGGTTTATTGAGACTCACCAATTTTTTGCGCACAGGTTTTAAACACAAAGCGGTTAAATGAAGAGAGATAAATAGGGTGATCGCAAAAACGGCGAAGCTGACGAGATAGCGTAATAAATCAGTATCAATGAAGCGAATGAAGATATGTACGCTGAAATAACTGATTATCCAACCAAAAAGAGTAAATAACGTGACAATAATGGTGACAGGAATCCCGGCTAAGCCTAGCTTGGTTAACCAGCCAGCAAAACCTGTTGTATCAATACCGGCATCAAATTCGGTATCAAGATTAAATACGTCGATATCCAATAAGCCAAAAGCGGCACATAACCAATAAAATAAAACAATAATTAGCAAACCACTAAAGATAATTGTCGGGAACATCAAACTGTTATGGAAAAACAAACTCATAGGGTTTTCTCTTTATTATTAATACATTGTTGAGTTTTCGTAAAAAGGAACGTTTGCTTAATTTATCACCATGAAATAATTTAGCTTAATAATATATTTTTTAATTAATAGCAGTATCAGACTAGTCTATAAGCACTTTTAATTTTTTGAAGTCTCTTATAGCACTGGTTGTTTATCCAGTTTTATTTGATGAAGTTATTCCTAAAGTGTTATCAATAATAGTAAGCCATTAATGAGATAGGATTTTACCATTAATAACTAAGTTGATGATAATCATTCTCAACTATAATAAGCGTGTTTAAAGTACAAAATGGGGAAAATAAATAAGATTAAAGTGATAAATTCGCGCTTCATGGATGAAAAACGTTATGAAGCGCAAAAAAGTAAGATTAGTCTATCAAGTTGAGGAATGCAGCACCTCTTGCGCCTCCAGAGTCACCATAACGTGCTTTTTCGATTGCTGGTAATGTCGCTATGCCATAGAGGTATTGTGGAAGCACTTCTGGTAGTTGTTTATAGATCTCTTCAAACTGCGATAATCCTCCGCCAATCACCACTAAATCGGGGTCAAAAACAGTGACAATTTGCCCCATAAACATCGCAAGTAATGACATATAGCGGTTAACATGTTCTTTTGCTTGAATATCGCCTTGTTTATATTGCTCGATAATTTCGATAGCTGAACGTTTTTCATTGGTGAATGAGGAATAAATGCGCTCAAAACCTGGGCCTGATAGGTAGGTTTCAAAGCAAGCAGTTTGGCCACAGCCGCAAGTTATTTCAGGAACTTTTTCCCCTAACAATTTTGCTCCACGAACACTGAGGTTCATGTGGCCTATTTCCCCTGCAATTCCATTTTTACCGGATAAAACTTTACCATTGATAATGAACCCACCGCCTACACCGGTACCTAAAATTAAGCCAAGTACAGTTGGATAGCGTTTGAAATCAGGATCCCAAGCTTCTGATAATGCAAAGCAATTGGCATCATTTTCCACTTTTACTGGGCGCTGTAATATATTAGCAAGATCATGAATTAAAGGCTTATATTGAGCGGTAGGGACATTGGTTGTAAAAACGGTTCCTTCAGCGTGGTTTACGATACCAGGAACACCAACACCCACTTTTCCTTGGCAGTTAAATTTTTCATCTGCTTCCAGTGTGAGTTCGAGAAACGTATTTAAGAGCGTTTGGTAATCATCTTTAGGTGTGGGGACACGTTTTTGCCAGACCTGATTTAGTTCGTTGTCAAAGACGGCAAGTTCAATTTTTGTCCCGCCCATGTCAAAGCCGTAATACATTTTCATCTTCCCCTAATGGTTTATTTATTAAAAAGATAATGTATCTATTTGATAAATAATAAATGATGGAATCTACTAATCTAATTATACAAAAGTTCATTGGAGGATAAATTACTGTTTTGGTATTTATTTTTTATGTGAAATTTTTTCATCGTTTTTCGTCTTAAATATTTTTGAATAAAAAATAATTGCACCACTATTTTAAATGAGCTATTGTTATATTATAACATTACATTTAGGTGGTTATTATGAAACAGGGGATCCATCCACAATACCGTACCGTGGTTTTTCATGACACAAGTGCTGATGCCTATTTCAAAGTAGGATCAACAATAAAGACTGAAAAAACAATTGAATATGAAGGTGAAATATTTCCATATGTCACGCTTGATGTTTCTTCTCAGTCACATCCGTTTTATACCGGTAAACAGAAAATGATTTCTCAGGAAGGTAAAACGGCACAGTTCCAGAAGCGTTTTGGTCGTTTTTTACAGTCAGAGGGTAAATAAAGATGAAAGTACTGAGTTCATTAAAAACGGCAAAAACCCGTCATCCAGATTGCCAAGTTGTTCGCCGCCGTGGTCGAGTGTATGTGATATGCAAGACAAACCCGCGCTTTAAAGCGGTGCAAGGTTGTAAGAAAAAACGCTAGCTATTTGATTCACACATAATTATAAAATTTTTCCTGTATCGCTTTATATTTTATTTGCTTAGCCATTGCAGATTATTGCTCTCTGCCGTGGCTTTTTTTTATTTGTTTTTTATCCACTGATTTCTTCGATTATTAGCATGATTACTAATCTTCTTATTATTAGTGATGAAATTCACTTGCGCACTGGTGCATATTTTGTCAAGTTTATACTTATCATCCTTCAAGTTGCATGGGTGTTGACTGCGCTCAGACTGACGAATCACATACATATGTATGCTCATCGGACTCTCTTCACTTGTCGCTTACCTGCAACTCGAATGATATAACGCAAGATACATCCGAAAAATTTCTAGTTTCAATTTGGGTGAATGACAAAAATGACAGTATCCATGTTGTAAAGTCGGAACTGGAAATTTTTTGGTGAAAATTTAAACGAACAGGGTGAGTAAAAATGAAAAATGTCGGGTTTGTTGGCTGGCGAGGAATGGTCGGCTCAGTATTGATGCAGAGAATGGTAGAAGAACGTGATTTTGATGCGATTCATCCTGTTTTCTTTACCACATCACAACAGGGTGAAGAAGCCCCTGTCTACGGTGGTCATCGTGGTGTTTTACAGGATGCTTTTGATATTGATGCGCTAAAGGCATTGGATATCATTATTAGCTGCCAAGGTGGCGATTACACCAACGAAGTTTATCCTAAACTTCGTGAATCAGGTTGGAATGGCTATTGGATTGATGCTGCGTCTTCATTACGTATGAAAGATGATGCGATTATTATTCTTGATCCTGTGAACAACCAACATATCCAAGACGGCTTAAATAAAGGCATTAAGACCTTT
Source organism: Providencia sp. PROV004 (assembly GCF_011045615.1). Lineage (NCBI taxonomy): Bacteria > Pseudomonadati > Pseudomonadota > Gammaproteobacteria > Enterobacterales > Morganellaceae > Providencia > Providencia sp. PROV004. The sequence goes on along the minus strand of NZ_CP042859.1, from coordinate 12,228 downwards.
GTCGGTGGGAATTGTACGGTAAGTTTGATGTTGATGTCTTTAGGTGGGCTGTTCACTAATAATTTAGTGGAATGGGCATCTGTGGCAACGTATCAAGCGGCATCAGGGGCTGGGGCACGTAATATGCGTGAGCTTCTGGCTCAAATGGGGTCTTTGCACACACAAGTTGCTAAAGAACTCCAAGACCCGGCCTCAGCTATTTTAGATATCGAGAAAAAAGTCACAGACTTCACTCGTAGTGGCACAATGCCAACGGATGCATTCGGCGTACCATTAGCAGGTAGCCTGATCCCATGGATTGATAAAGCATTAGAAAACGGCCAAAGCCGCGAAGAGTGGAAAGGCCAAGCAGAAACTAACAAAATTCTTGCGACAGGAAGTCATATTATTCCTGTTGATGGTTTATGTGTACGTATTGGTGCGTTGCGTTGCCATAGCCAAGCTTTCACATTGAAGCTGAAAAAAGATGTTCCGTTGAATGAAGTTGAGCAATTACTTGCCTCACATAATGACTGGGTGAAAGTAGTTCCTAATGACCGTGAAATCACCATGCGTGAGTTAACACCTGCGGCAGTAACTGGTACGCTTAGCACCCCTGTTGGTCGCTTACGTAAACTGAATATGGGCCCTGAATACCTATCTGCCTTTACGGTTGGTGACCAATTACTGTGGGGCGCCGCTGAGCCGCTTCGTCGTATGTTACGTATTTTGCTATAGTTTCTGAACTGTAATCAGTAATTTTATATTAACCTGCACACTAAAATGTGCAGGTTTTTTTGTGCCTAAATTAATGACGAGCAGGGTCATTCTGCGGAGGCTGATGTTCTAACTCTTTTGCTAAGAAGTAGTTTAAGAATGTACGGATCACGGCAATGATACCTAATTTGATAAGGCTATCTAAATCTGGGTCGACGGTCGTTGCTAAAATATCAGCAGCGAGCTGGAACTCTAATGCAGTTGCTAACCAATCACCAAAACAATAACGAGCCTTACGTGATTTCTGGGTGCGTATCCAGACTATCAGGGTCTTTACTAACCCAATCACCACGCAGATGACTGAAATAGCTTCTAAAAGTAACTGGAGTACGTGAACACTAGACACCAGTAATTCACGTAAAAAAACTAAATCGAACATTAAGACCTCGACTCGATAAGTAAGCTGGATTCATATTTGTTAACTATGAGCAAATATTGGCAAAATATCGAGTTTTATTGTGGGTCTATGGTTTCTGAAGGTAATTGACTAATGGATAAAATATTTCGATTTCCATCGATTACCTGAATATTTTTGTTGGGTTGATAACATTTACGTAAAGGCGATAAGCAAGCTTGCTCTGCGCCTTGTTGTATATTAAGCCAATCACTGATTAGCCAATAATTATTCGCTGTAGAATAGGGGGACTGCAAATTTTCTGGGTTGATACTTGGTTTACTCGCACTTTGGCTGTACCAAATCAGCAAGGGGATTTCATAGGCTTCTTTTCTTGGGTTGTTAACACCATGATGGTAGTGAATATTGTTATCACTGTCTAAGCGTTGCAATGCGTGATCTGAATAGTACATCAAAGTTGCAGGTTTACCTTCGAGTTGCTGCATAAGATTTTCGATAAATTTATCGGTATAAGCAATTGAACTGTCGTAGCAATCGTCATCTTCTTGGCCACTAAATGTTTTTAGCTCAGTTTCAGGAAAGCGGTTACAGGCTGGTTCATGGCTACCATAAGTGTGTAAAACAATAAGTTTTTTCTTATCAGTGGGGTCATTGATAGCGTTCTTGAAGTCATCTTGTAGCTCTTCGTCATAGCCGACAAATTCGTTCCAAGTTTTCTTTTGCGACATAGAGGCAATAGCAGAAATGATACTGGTACGTTTATTGGTTTTGCCTTGGTTGCTGATCCAGTAGGTTTTAAAGCCCGCATGATTGGCCAATGAAATGATATTGTCTGAATAGTGTGATTTATCCTGCATTTGTTCAAAGCGAATATTAGACAGTGAAATAGGAACCGACAAGATAGTCACTGGTGCTGGAGAATACGCTTGTTGAAAAGCCAATATCTGAGATTTGCGCTGATTTAAATTAGGTGTTGTATCATATTGATAGCCATAAAAGCCCATATGGTCACGGCGTAATGATTCACCGATGACAAGTACATAGATTTCAGTATCAGAGGTTTTTTTCTGGTAATTAAAAGCAACTTTCTGTGATGATATTTTTTTTATCCCCCGGTTTTCATATAAGTTTTTGACTAAAGCCGCGGCATTGTAGAAGGGAGTATTTAAGAAGTATTTTTCCGTGATCAATAACGCGCTATCAGGTTTATTAAATAATGATGCGTAATAGGCTGGAATGGCTAATAGATAGCCACAAATTAGCGCCATACTTATCGCTGTGATACGGCGATTCATGTATTTTGCGCATTGATGAATACATACTAAATAAGCTGAAAAAACAAAAAGATAAAATATAACATAACCAATGTTATAGGAAAGCATTCCTACCGTTTCACTGCTATTGGTATTGATAAAAGTTTCTGCAATCGAAGAAGAAAAGCGGATATCGTGCTTTTGATAAAAGAAAAATGAAACAGATAAATTGAGAGCCCACAGGAGTGAAACAAACACCGTGAAAATTTTGCCAAGCAAAAAACGATAGATACCTGCACATAACAGTATTATCAGCGCTCCTGAAATTACGATGGCAATATCCGCGATATTGCTAACATCTCCACTGAAAAACACAGGAGTTATAGATATCAATAATGCATAAATTAAAATAATTATTTGGCGTATCATAGTGTTATTTTAAGTATTTTTGACCTTACCTGAGGTTATAGAGGCAATTAAAAATAATAAGTTAACATCTAATTAACTTAAGACATTGTTCGTTTATAACATAAAAAAAGGTAAGGTAATCAAAATAATGGCGTAAAAAACTGTAAAATCTCGTGATGTTTAGTCATGACCTGCCCCTCACAACTTGCGAGGGGAGGTGAGATATTGATTTAGAAAGTTACCGCAATTTTGGCATCAATATTGTTATCGCTATAATTTTTTGATAAAAATTTATTATAATTAATTGATAGCTTAGTATTTTCTTTTATATTGATATCGGTACCGACTTTTAATGCCATTCCATGGCGTGATGTAGGAACACTTTGTGTCATAAATGAGCTCGTGGTATCGGAAAAATTCAGTTTTATACCTCTATTCAGATTCCCATATTGATATTGCCAGTTAAGCTCACCATGCAAACCAATATTTGATGTTTTACCTAGTTTCCATTGATTATCAAGACGTAGCCCAACAGTTGAAAGCGTTGTATTGATGCGTTGCTTACGCGCCTGCAGTGATGTGCTGCTAATATTCTCATTAATTGCATGGTTCATCGCACTAATATAAGTGAAATTGGTAAATGGCTCAATATTCATCCAATTGGATTGGATAGGCCAGCTCCATAAATGCCTGATGGGTATTAGTGTAATAGCTTGCAGAGTGACTCGTACCATTACTGATTGTACGTTCAGTATGAATGAGGTGTGAAGTGTGACTAAGCCCTGCACGAACCGCAAGCGGCTGCCATAAAGCGCTACCATAAATGGCAGCATGGTAGTTATTACTATTACCGTGGCCAAGATGGCCAGATAAGTCACTTTGGCTAAAGCCTGCGGCGATACCGAAAGTCATTTTGTCGTTAATAAAACGTCTATTTGCCCCAAGCAATAGACCATAATTTGATGATTGATACCCAGAGGCATTGTTATCGCCAGTTGTTTTATCCCAATCATAGAGCATTTTTGCCCATACATTGCCCTTGTTTTCGCTACTCCATGATTCAGACAATCGAGCTTGATCAAGGAGTGCCTCTTTAATCTGACGGCTATTATTTATTTGGTTGGATAATATGTCAGCGTATATTTGCCCAGTGACATCGTGAAATATTGCTCGAGCTTGTTGTTTTGTTTGGCTTTTCAATGTGCGGTCATAAAGCGTATGGTACGTAGGAAGCGTTTCAATAGCCTTAGCCACGGCGATTTGGTTTTGCGTTGCTGCTGCACTAGAAAATGCGGTGTTATTACGCCCTATTTTAAGAGTGACTTCTTTGGGAGTGTAATTTAGTGTCGTTCCAATAAACTGGTAATTAGGCACAACGCCATCAAATTGGCCATCAACCCCTTTTTGAGCACTTAATATTGTATATTCTGTATTAAATAAGCGGTTGATATCTTGTTTAGAGAGCGGACTATTTTGATTTTCAAGAGTGACACTGACGGTACCGCCTTTTAATGAAGCAGAGCCTTGGCTGATGATCTGATCGTTTTGACCTGCTGGATTGATTTCAACCACATAATGGCTGCCCGGAGCAAAAGTTACAGAATCAACAATGTTAATTGTGCCAATTGAGTGGCCGGGTGCAACGGCAGCACCTTGGTTGGCGGTTAATTGTCGAATGCTTCCATTGCCCATAAGTAAACCGTGGCGGTTAATATTAACAGAAGCACCGATTTTTCCATCATCTAGAACTAACGTTCCTTTTTGGATATCAACTGCGGAGTCTAAGTGTTTTTTAAGGGTAACCATTCCGCCATTAATGTCGGATTTTTGCGAATATTTATTTTCGCCGGTTAAGACTAAATGGCCTTGATTTACTGTGAAGCCAGCAAAGGTATTATTACCTGACAATACTAATGTCCCTTGGCCTTGTTTCGTTAACTTTCCAGTCCCTTGAATATTATTTTTCCATTCATCTAACTTTCCAAAATTGGCAATATCAAAGTCATTAGTATCTTGATTAATGATAAAATTTTCATATAAATAAGAGGGACCCTGATAAGCCGCAGGTAAGTTAATTAATCCCCAATAGGAGTTTGGGTCATTTTCTTTGATATTCCAACCTGCAATTGATTGGCTTGGATATGCGGTACTGGCTAAAATATGATCCCATTGTGCATTATTCAAGTAAGGGAAACGTAATCGAAGTAAATAACCTGCCGTTTTAGGTATATTTTTAGGCTCGATCATTGATATATTTTGTATTTCTTTTTTTCCATAATAACCCATGTGGTCATTGGTTATAGGAGTAGAAGCTGTTAGGCAATTTAGTATGTTATTTGAACATGATGATGAAATATCATTACGAATATTTTTTGCCGAATCAACAATGAATTTGGTATTTTTCTCATCGGATAGGAGCTGTGACAATAAATAATAATTACCTACACGAGAAGCGATTGTATCAGTGGCAAAGTGTGCGCCAACAATCACACGGCTTTCACCATATTCAATAGCTCGATTGAAAGTTTCACTGCCTTTTTCAGGAAAAATCATCGCCAATACCGCAGCTTGCTTAAAACCATTCCACGTATGGCCACTAGGGTAAGATGAGCCCTGTATTTGTGAATAGCCTGCAATATAGTGACCTTCTTCATCCAATACTTGATAAGGACGACCGCGTTTAAAATGATCTTTTAGAATAAAATCAATTGACCTAGTACGTTGTTTTTTTTCATCATAGGCACGAGTACTTGTATCATGTAATAAGCTGATTGCTTTATATTGGTTATGATCTCTTAGATTAATATCATGTTTACCAAACAGTATCGTTTGATAACTGTTAAATAAATAACCTGAGTCTTGGGATTTATCTGCGAGTGCTAAACTTTCCCGCTCACCAGTGATATTGATGTATTCGTTACTAATAAGCCTATCTTGCTCAGCAACTTCGCTGCCTTCTTTAGGCGTATTATTAATAATATTATTTTTAATGTCTTCAAGCCATACACCTCTTGTATCAATAATATTTTTCTCTAATTCTAAAATATTAGTTTTAGCTGTTAGAGTATTCATGAATATGAATGGCAATAAAGTCATTGATGCTGAAATAAAAGTTTTTCTCATTATAATTCCGCCGATGCTCTTGGTAAAAATTTTATTTTTCGGAGTTTATTTATAATATGTTTATTTTTTATGACAGTTTTGAAAATAAAAAAATCTTATTAATTAGAACGTTAAGCTTTATTTTTTAATTGTGTTTTCCTTTGTAAAGTGGTTTTGTATTGATTAGTTTCGTTTTTTTTGTTTTTTATTATTGGTTTAATTAAATCATAAAAATAAGATAATAATTATAGAAAAAATCAAAAAAATAACCCCAAACTTTCGGATGGGGTTATTAAATATTATTTAGTTAGCTGAATAATTAGATATCAATATTCGCTGCTTTTAAGGCATTTTCTTCGATAAATGCACGACGTGGCTCAACAGCATCACCCATTAATGTGGTGAATAGTAAGTCTGTTGCAATCGCATCTTTCACCGTCACACGCATCATACGGCGCGTTTCTGGGTTCATGGTGGTTTCCCAAAGTTGTTCTGGGTTCATTTCACCAAGACCTTTATAACGTTGTACGTATAGGCCACGACGAGACTCACGTGTTAACCAAGCCAGAGCTTCTTCAAAGTTACTGATATCTTGGCGACGTTCACCGCGCTTGATATAAGCACCTTCTTCAATTAAGCCGCTGATTAAGTCGCCTAAATGAGTGATACGGCGGTATTCGCTGCCATGAACAAAGTCAAAATCGAGGTTATAGTCGGTATCAACACCATGGGTACGAATACGGATTGTTGGCTCGAATAATTGACGTTCACGGTTTTCATTAATGACATAACTATAAGTGCTACCGAATTGTTCGTTATCTTCTAAGCGCTTAACCAGCGTTTTAGCCCATTCTTCCACTTTTTCGCTGACTTTTAAATCATCTTCAGTCAAGGTTGACTGATAAACCAGGCTGTTAAGTAGGGCTTGAGGATAAAGGCGCTCAAGACGACGAATAATACGGTGTGCGGCATTATATTCGACAACCAGTTTTTCGAGTTCTTCACCTTTCATAGCTGGCGCTTCGGCACTTAAATGCAGCTCTGCGCCATCAAGGGCGATAGAAATCAGGTAATCGTCCATCGCATCATCATCTTTAATGTACTGCTCTTGTTTACCACGTTTCACTTTATACAGTGGTGGTTGAGCAATAAAGATATGGCCACGTTCAACAATTTCAGGCATTTGGCGATAGAAGAAGGTCAACAGTAACGTACGAATGTGCGAACCATCGACGTCCGCATCCGTCATGATAATAATGCTGTGATAACGCAGTTTGTCAGGATTGTATTCATCACGGCCAATACCACAGCCTAATGCCGTAATCAGGGTTGCAACTTCCTGTGAAGATAGCATTTTATCGAAACGCGCTTTTTCTACGTTTAGAATTTTACCTTTCAGTGGCAAAATGGCTTGGTTCTTACGGTTACGGCCTTGTTTTGCAGAGCCGCCCGCGGAGTCCCCTTCCACAAGGTACAGTTCAGATAGTGCAGGGTCACGTTCTTGGCAGTCAGCCAGTTTACCTGGCAAGCCAGCTAAATCTAATGCGCCTTTACGACGAGTCATTTCGCGAGCTTTGCGCGCCGCTTCACGTGCGCGTGCGGCATCAATAATTTTGCCCACAACGATTTTTGCATCGTTCGGGTTTTCCAGTAAATATTCAACCAGTTTTTCGTTCATCATCGTTTCAACCGCCGTTTTCACTTCGGAAGAGACCAATTTTTCTTTGGTTTGTGATGAGAATTTAGGGTCGGGAACTTTTACTGAAATAACTGCAATCAGGCCTTCACGTGCATCGTCACCGGTTGCGTTGACTTTGCTTTTCTTCTGATAGCCTTCTTTTTCCATGTAGTTATTTAATGTGCGTGTCATTGCTGCACGGAAACCAGCGAGGTGAGTACCCCCATCGCGCTGAGGAATGTTATTGGTGAAGCAGTATACATTTTCTTGGAACCCATCATTCCACTGCATTGAAACTTCAACGCCAATACCGTCTTTTTCAGTTGAAAAATAAAAGACAGAAGGGTGGATAGGGGTTTTATTACGACTTAAATACTCAACAAAGGCTTTGATACCGCCTTCATAATGGAAATGGTCTTCTTTGCCATCGCGTTTATCGACGAGCTTAATAGAAACACCTGAGTTTAGGAACGATAGCTCACGTAAGCGTTTTGCTAAGACATCATATTCAAATTCAGTCACACCTTTAAAGGTGTCCATGCTTGGCCAAAAACGAACGCGTGTTCCTGTTTGGTCAGTTTCACCGACAACAGTCAGAGGCCCTTGAGGCTCACCGTGTTTGTAGATTTGCTCATGAACTTTGCCATCACGGCGGATAACTAATTCTAATTTTTCAGATAAGGCGTTAACAACGGAAACCCCAACACCGTGTAAACCACCGGAGACTTTATAGGAGTTGTCATCAAATTTTCCGCCTGCGTGCAGAACGGTCATGATAACCTCTGCGGCTGATACACCTTCTTCTTCGTGGATACCTGTAGGGATACCACGTCCATCATCCTGTACGGAGATAGAGTTATCGGCATGGATAGTGATCACGATATCATCACAAAAGCCTGCGAGGGCTTCGTCGATAGCGTTGTCGACAACCTCGAAAACCATGTGATGAAGACCTGTTCCATCGTCTGTATCACCGATATACATGCCCGGGCGCTTACGCACCGCATCCAGTCCTTTTAATACCTTGATACTTGAGGAGTCATATGTATTCGACATCAACGTTTCCTGCTCTTTCTATTCCTGAGGTTGAACTTCTATTTTGCCATGTTCTACACTAAACATCTTGCTATTTGCATCTATCATATCATTAACTTGCTCAGGTGTAATGGCACTGACAAACACTTGCGCTTGTGTAGCTTTGAGGCGGGCTGCCAGTAATTGGCGACGGCCAGCATCAAGTTCAGAAGCAAAATCATCCAGTAGATACAGGCATCGTTGCCCGCTCTGATGGGTGAAAAACTCACCCTGCGCTAATCTTAATGCACACATAAGTAGCTTCAATTGGCCCCGTGAAAGCATATCTTCAACAGGTGTTCCATTTGCTCGAATACGCAAATCAGCTTTATGTGGCCCTGAAGCGGTATAGGTTAGCGCTCTATCACGCTCAAATTGGCGCTCTAATTGTTCTGAATAATCAATTTCTTTATCCCAACCGCGTTGGAAGGATACTGAGAGTGAAAATTCGGGTAAAAATTGTTGGCAAGTTTGCTCGATATTTTCGGCAATACCTGCAATATAGTCATGGCGCCATTGGCTTATTTGCTCAGAAAGCGGTGCCAGTTGTTTATCCCAATGACGAATTTGCTCATAACGAGTAACTTGCCGTAAAGCGGCATTGCGTTGTTTTAATAACCGTTTCAAATCTGACCATACTGAAAAAAACAGCGGGTCATTGTGAAAACAACCCCAATCAATAAAAGCACGTCGATATTTAGGACCACCATTTAGCAAAGTAAACCCTTCAGGGGTAATCAGTTGCATTGGCAATAATTTTGCTAGCTCTGCAATTTTATGGCCATCAGTACCGTCTATTCGAACTTTACTATCACCATCACGGTTTTTGCTTAAACCTAGTGAAAGGTCGTTTCGCTGTTCATCTAAATGGCTAAGTTTACCATGAAGAATGAATTGCTCTTGCTCATGACGAATAACCCGGTTCGCTTGAATGCTGCGAAATGCACGGCCATGACCGAGTGTATATATGGCTTCCAATATGCTGGTTTTACCGCTCCCATTGGGGCCAATTAAAAAATTGAACCCATTAGCAAGGGAGAGATCCGCATTTTCAATATTTCGAAAATCACGGATCAATAAACGCGAAAGGATCATAAATACCGATTACAAGCGCATTGGCATGACAACATACACCGCTGCTTTACTGTCAGCGTCTTCAATCTGCACACTGGAAACGGCATCGGTTAACAGAAGTTGCACATTTTCACTTTTTAGTGCATTTAAGACATCTAAGATGTAGCTGACGTTAAAGCCAATTTCCATCTCAGTACCTTGGTAGCTAACATCAACAATTTCTTCAGCTTCTTCTTGCTCTGGGTTATTAGCTGTAATGCGCAGTTGGTTTTCACTGAAATATAAACGCACACCGCGGAATTTCTCATTCGATAAAATCGCAGCGCGAGAAAAGGCTTGTTTGAGTAAATCACAGCGTGCTTCTAAGGTTTTGTTTGGATTTTTCGGTAGTACTCGGCGGTAATCAGGGAAACGGCCGTCAACCAATTTAGAGGTAAAGATAAAATCCCCAACGTGAGCACGAATATTATTACTGCCGATTTGCAGTTGTAGAGGGGTGTCACCACCATCTAACAAACGCATTAACTCAATGACCCCTTTACGAGGTACTATCACTGAATGAGAAGGTAGCGATTGACCAATATCCATCGCACACACGGCAAGCCTGTGACCGTCTGTGGAAACGGTTCTGAGCATTTGGTCTTCGGTTTCAAATAGCATACCGTTAAGGTAATAACGGACATCTTGGTGCGCCATTGAAAACTGAGTAGCTTCAATTAAACGTTTCAGTATTGATTGCGGAAGAGAAAATTCCACTTCGCTTTGCCAGTCATCCAAGTTTGGAAAGTCAGCAGCTGGCAATGTGGATAATGAAAAGCGGCTACGCCCAGAACGGACGAGCAGTCTGTCATCATTCAGCTCTACATGAATTTCAGAACCTTCAGGTAGCCCACGCCAGATATCAAAAAATTTGCGTGCGGGCACGGTGGTTGCGCCAATTTCGTGCTCCCCTGTTAGGGCAACATTGGCCATCATCTCCATTTCAAGGTCGGTCCCAGTGAGTTGGAGGGTGCCTTCTTTCACCTGTAATAAAAGGTTACCTAAAATAGGCAGAGTTGGACGCCCACCTAAAGGACCACTAACCTGTTGTAACGGTTTTAATAACTGCTCGCGTTCTATTGTAAATTTCATAGCAATTAAGATGATAATGTTCTGATTAAATTAGAAAAATCTTCTTTGATGTCATGGCTTTCTTCCCGTAATTGTTCAATTTTACGGCAAGCATGTAACACCGTGGTATGGTCACGGCCGCCAAAGGCATCCCCGATTTCAGGTAAACTATGGTTAGTCAGCTCTTTTGCCAGTGCCATTGCCATCTGACGCGGACGCGCGACAGAACGGGAACGGCGCTTAGACAATAAATCTGCTACCTTAATTTTATAATATTCAGCAACTGTTTTTTGAATATTATCAATAGTTACCAGCTTTTCTTGTAGTGCTAATAGGTCACGCAGTGCTTCTCTGACAAAATCGATAGTAATCGCGCGGCCAGTAAAGTTTGCGTTGGCAATCACACGATTTAACGCCCCTTCTAATTCACGAACGTTCGAGCGAAGGCGTTTGGCGATGAAAAAGGCCACTTCACCCGGAAGTTGGATTTCATTTTCATCTGCTTTTTTCATTAAAATCGCCACGCGAGTTTCTAACTCTGGTGGTTCGATTGCAACGGTTAGGCCCCAACCAAAACGCGATTTTAAGCGATCTTCCACACCGTTAATCTCTTTTGGGTAACGGTCAGAGGTCAAAATAATTTGCTGATTGCCTTCTAGTAGCGCATTAAAAGTATGGAAAAATTCTTCTTGTGAGCGCTCTTTGTTAGCAAAAAACTGGATATCATCAATGAGTAGCGCATCTACAGAACGGTAATAACGTTTGAATTCTTCAATTGCGTTGTTCTGTAGAGCTTTGACCATATCTTGAACAAAACGTTCAGAGTGCATATAAACCACGCGAGCGTTGGCTTTATGCTGCATAATACTATTGCCGACAGCATGTAATAAGTGGGTTTTACCTAAACCAGTCCCACCATAAAGAAATAATGGGTTGTAGGCACCACCTGGATTTTCTGCCACTTGCCTCGCAGCAGCGCGAGCCAATTGGTTCGATTTACCTTCAACAAAGTTATCAAAAGTGTGCTTAGGGTTTACATTAGAACGATAAGCAACTTCTGGTTGTACTTTGGCTGAGTTGTCCCAACTCGGTTTAATTGGGGCTGACGGAACGGCAAACGCAGGTACTTGTTGAGTTGTACGTGCTTGTGTTGCTGCCGGTGCGACTGTAATCGGTTTGTTGCCTACCTCAAAGTGTAGTGCAGGCGCGTCAGTTCCACAAAAGTCATTCAATAATTCATTGATATTATTGATGTACTTGTCTCTAACCCAGTCGAGAACGAAACGATTTGGGGCATAAAGTGCCAGTGTATTGTCGTTTAATTCAGCTTGAAGGGGTCGTATCCACATACTGAATTCTGTGGCAGGTAGTTCATCCTGCAATCGGGCAAGACATTGCTGCCAAAGCGAAAGTGACAC